>NZ_CP144213.1:0-5083229 GCF_036540975.1 Gordonia sp. w5E2
ATGCTGGTAATTTTCTCGGGGTGGGAAGGCCTGACCGTGACTTCTGATCGCGACTCGTTCGGCGAGGTCTGGCAACAGGTCGTCGCAGAGCTCAACGACGATTCCGCCGGCGGAGACCACGAACTTCTCACCCGGCAGCAAAAAGCCTGGCTCTCGCTCGTGCAGCCACTCACCCTCGCCGAGGGATTCGCACTGCTCACCGTCCCGACGCCGCTGGTCCAAGAACAGATCGAGCGCACGCTTCGCGACACCATCCGCAGCGCACTCTCACGTCACCTCGGGCAACCCGTCGACCTCGGGGTGCGGATCGCGACACCCCCGCCGAGCACAGACACCCCCGCCGAGCAGCCATCCCAGGTCGGGGTTCCCCGCTCATCGGCACCTGCCGGGGGAATCGGCCAAGCACCTATCTCCACATCGGGCGTCGACGTGAGCGACTTCGGCAACGGCCAATTCCCGCTCCGCCAGCCTGCCCCCACAGACCATGCAACCTCCGACTCCCTGAGCACCGACTCATTCGGCGCACAGCAGTCCCCTCAACTGTCGACGCCCGCTACCAACGGAGCAGCGTCGGATTCGCGAGGTGCTCCGACCAACTGGCCGTCGTACTTCGCAGAACGCCCGACCGCGGCACCCACACCCTCTGGCGCCAATCTCAACCCCAAGTACACCTTCGACACCTTCGTGATCGGAGCGTCGAATCGCTTCGCGCACGCGTCGGCCGTTGCCGTGGCCGAAGCCCCGGCGCGCGCGTACAACCCGCTGTTCATCTGGGGTGAGTCGGGACTCGGCAAGACGCACCTGCTCCACGCCGCCGGCCACTACGCCCAACGGCTGTTCCCGGGAATGCGCGTCAAGTACGTCTCCACCGAGGAATTCACCAACGACTTCATCAACTCGCTGCGTGATGACCGTCGAGTCGCGTTCAAGCGCCGCTACCGCGACGTCGACGTACTGCTCGTCGACGACATCCAGTTCCTCATCGGCAAAGAAGGTATCCAGGAAGAGTTCTTCCACACCTTCAACACGCTGCACAATTCGAGCAAGCAGATCGTCATCTCCTCCGACCGACCGCCGAAACAGCTTGCGACACTTGAAGATCGGCTCCGCACGCGATTCGAGTGGGGACTGATCACCGACGTTCAGCCACCCGACCTCGAGACGCGCATCGCCATCCTGCGCAAGAAGGCGCAGATGGACAGCATCGCTGTTCCCGACGACGTCCTCGAACTGATCGCGTCGAAGATCGAGCGCAACATCCGCGAGCTCGAGGGTGCATTGATCCGCGTCACCGCGTTCGCCTCCCTGAACAACACCGACCTCGACAAGTCGCTCGCAGAGGTTGTCCTTCAAGCGCTGCTACCCAACTCCGGCACCCTGGAGGTCAGCGCGGCGTCGATCCTCGCGATCACCGCGGAGTACTTCGACATCTCGGTCGACGAACTCCGGGGGCCCGGCAAGACCAGGGCAATCGCGCAGGCGCGTCAGATCTCCATGTACCTGTGCCGAGAGCTCACCGACCTCTCGCTGCCGAAGATCGGCGAAACCTTCGACCGTGACCACACCACGGTCATGTACGCCGAACGCAAGATCCGCAAGGAGATGGCCGAGCGTCGCAAGGTCTACGACCACGTCCAGGAGCTCACCGCGCGCATCAAACAGCGCGCTGTCGGCTGACCGGATCCTTCTGAACCCCTCGAGTCCCTTCGCTCCAACACGGCGCGGAGGGACTTGTCATCTCCAGGCCCAAACCACAAGTCTCAACCCCAACCCAAGGGTCTCCGACGATCTGATCGGGTGGATTTTCATGTCATCTCGACGTCGCCGTCCACCGTTCCAGGGTCTCGGAAAGGCTGTGGATCGACTGTGAGTAAGAGAGGTCTTGATGTGTACAGAACGTGGACGATGCTCGAACAGAATTCGTCATGTGCACAACTCGACCGACCCACCCAGGATCCGTACACGTTCGATCCACAACCCTGTCGGTGCTCTGACATGGGATCCGTCGTGTTGTCCACAGTTTGCACAGTGCCTATGACTGTTATGGATCCCTCTCTTAAAAGAACTTCTTTTAAGAAGCCGTTGTGCACACCTCGCTCGAGCCGCGGCGTCGACTCGTCTGGATCTGCCTCGCACAAACGCTCGGCGCGGCGTGGCGACTTGACCCCAACGACTCCCCGTCACGCGATCGCGCTCTAGAGTGGGAACTCCTGGCGAATACCGAGAGAAGGGCAACCACCGAGCATGAAGTTCCGTGTCGCGCGTGACGAGTTCGCCGATGCCGTCGCCTGGGTAGCGCGCAGTTTGCCGTCTCGCCCGCCCGTTCCCGTGCTCGGTTGTGTGGTCCTCCTGGCCGACGACGCTGGGCTGACCGTCTCCGGCTTCGACTACGAGGTCTCGGCACAGCAGCAGATCGGCGCCGAAGTCGCAGAACCGGGGCAGGTGCTGGTGTCCGGGCGTCTGCTGGCCGATATCACCAAAGCTCTTCCGAACAAGCCGGTCGACGTCTCGCTCGACGGATCCCGCGTCGCCATCACCTGCGGCAGCGCGAAGTTCTCGCTGCCGACCATGCCCGTCGAGGACTACCCACAGCTTCCTGACGTCCCGGCCGTCACCGGACTGATCCCGGCGCAGGTGTTTGCCGAGGCCATCTCCCAGGTCGCCGTCGCCGCCGGCCGCGATGACACACTCCCGATGCTCACCGGCGTGCGCGTCGAGATCGACGGCAAGACCGTCGTCCTGGCGGCCACCGATCGCTTCCGCCTCGCGGTACGCGAATTGGAGTGGGAGCCAGCCGATTCCGGTGCTTCGGGTGCGGTCCTCGTGCCGGCGAAGACGTTGTCCGAAAGCGCGCGGACCGCGAGTTCCGACTCCGGCGACGTGAAGCTGGCATTTGGCAGCGGTTCAGCACTCGGTGGCGAGGGGATCCTGGGCATCGTCGGCGAGACCAAGCAGACGACGACCCGTCTCCTCGACGCCGAGTTCCCGAAGTTCCGCCAGCTGTTGCCCGCGAGCCACACCGCCATCGCGACCATCGAGAGTGCACCTCTCATCGAGGCGATCAAGCGTGTGGCGCTGGTCGCTGAACGCGGTGCACAGGTGCGCATGGAATTCCGCGACGGATCCGTACTGCTCACGGCAGGCGGCGACGAAGCAGGCCGCGCCGAAGAAGAGCTGCCCGTGCAGTTCTACGGCGAGCCGCTGACCATCGCGTTCAACCCGACGTATCTGCAGGACGGACTCTCCGCGATCGGCGTCGCAGTCGTCGACTTCGGATTCACGACGCCGAGTCGTCCCGCGGTACTGCGCCCGTCGACCGGCGACGAACCCATCGCCGACGAATCCGGAGCGTTCGTCGCACCCGACAGCGTTTTCACCTACCTGCTGATGCCGGTTCGCCTGCCCGGATAGCGGCTCATGCGCTGAGGCCGAGTAACGAAACATCAAGGCAGCACTGATCTTTCACGCACACGCGAAGGGGAAGCCATGCAGCTCGGGCTGATCGGCCTCGGCAAGATGGGTGCCAACATGCGCACCCGTATCGAGCGCGGTGGCCATGAGGTCGTCGGATACGACCCGCGCCCGGAGGTCTCCGACGTCGCGTCGATGGCCGATATGGTGGCCGCGCTCGACGCACCTCGCGCGGTGTGGATCATGGTGCCCTCCGGCGAACCCACCCAGCAGTGCGTCGCAGAACTCGCAGGCCTGCTGGATTCGGGCGACGTCGTCGTCGATGGCGGTAACTCGCGGTACACCGACGATGAGCCTCACGCAAAAACCTTGGGCGACAAGGGAATCGGTTACCTGGACTGCGGTGTTTCCGGCGGTGTGTGGGGCTTGGAAAACGGATACGGCTTGATGGTCGGCGGATCCGACGCCGACGTCGAGCGGCTCATGCCGATCTTCGATGCACTCCGCCCGCCGGGTGAGCGAGCCGACGGATTCGTTCACGCCGGACCCGTCGGCGCAGGCCACTACGCCAAGATGGTGCACAACGGCATCGAGTACGGCCTGATGCATGCCTACGGCGAGGGTTACGCTCTACTCAACGCCGAGCCGCTCATCGTCGATGTCGAAGGCACGATGCAAGCCTGGACACAGGGCACGGTGATCCGGTCGTGGCTCCTCGACCTTTTGGTTCGCGCCCTGCAGGAAGATCCGGGCCTCACCGAAATCTCCGACTACACACCGGATTCCGGTGAAGGTCGATGGACCGTCGAGGAAGCGATTCGCCACGCGGTGCCTGCCAATGTCATCTCGGCGGCGTTGTTCGCACGCTTTGCGTCGCGGGAGAAGGGCGGTTCGCCCGCGCTCAAGGCAGTGTCGGCGCTGCGTAACCAGTTCGGCGGACACTCCATGCAGAACACCGCGGGCAAGAACGTCGGCGAGACCGGAACGCCGGTTCAGAATCCGTCGAATACCGCTCCGCCCAACTGATCTCGACGTCCCGTGTTTGTTCGTGAACTACACCTGCGCGACTACCGATCGTGGCCGTTGGCCGACCTCACCCTTCGCCCCGAACCGACGATCTTCACCGGCCGCAACGGTTTTGGAAAGACCAACCTGCTCGAAGCGCTCTTCTACATCGCGACACTTCGGTCACATCGGGTGAGCTCTGACGCGCCGCTGGTCCGATCCGGGGCGACGTCAGCGTCGGTCGGAGCGACCGTCGAGAACGCTGGTCGTGAACTCGCGGTCAGCCTGCAGATTGCTGCCGAGGGGTCAAATAAGGCCTGGCTCAACGGATCTCCGTGTCGACGCCCACGCGAAATCCTCGGTGTACTGCGTGCGGTGCTGTTCGCCCCGGAAGACCTACTACTGATCCGCGGCGATCCGAGCGATCGTCGACGCTTCATCGACGAGCTCGTCGCCCAGCGCGGACCCCGTTGGGCTGCAGCACGTTCCGACTACGACCGGGTGCTGCGGCAACGGTCTGCGCTGCTCAAGACTGCGGGCGCGGCGCTGCGTCGAGGGGGCTCCGACGCCGACTCGGTGATCAGCACCCTCGACGTGTGGGATGCTCAGCTCGCCGATCTCGGTGGCCAGGTGACCGCTGCGCGGATCGAGGTACTGCGTGATCTCGAACCACACTTCGTCGCGTCGTACTCGTCGATCGCTCCGCATTCTCGTCCTGCCTCGTTGAGCTACCGCGCGTCGGCGGGGCCGGAGCTGGTGCCTGCGCGCGACGTCGAACCAGATTCGGAAATAATCGCGACACAACTACTCGAGCGGCTTGGGCAGACGCGCACCAAGGAGATCGAGCGCGGCGTCAGTCTTGTCGGTCCGCACCGCGACGACATCGACATCGTTCTCGGGTCCGAGGTGGCCAAGGGTTTCGCTTCGCACGGAGAATCGTGGTCGCTCGCGTTGGCGTTGCGACTCGGGTCGGTCGAGCTCGTGCGCAGTGAGGGGATCGAACCCGTCATCATGCTCGACGACGTCTTCGCTGAACTCGACGCCGCGCGACGTCGCAAACTGGTGGAGTTCACCGCCGGTGCCGAACAGCTGCTGATCACCGCTGCTGTCGCCGAGGACATCCCCGAAGGTGTCGGCGGCAGACGTATCGGAGTCAACGTTGTCGACGAGGCCGACGGCACGCGGCATTCCGAACTGATGTCCGAGGCAACTGAGAGCATGGACTCATGAGCGACACCCCCGAAGAGCAGCCAGGCACCGAGTCGCCTGGTGGCGACGCGTCGAGCGGGTATGAGCGGGCACGCCGCGCCTTGGAGGAGGCACGGGCGTCGGCGCGTGCTGCGGGCAAGTCGGTGGGTCATGGCCGGGCGTCGCCGATTCGACGTCCGCGCGGGTCGTCGAGTCGTCGACGCTGGTCGGGCGCCGGCCCGGATTCGCGGGATCCGCAGCCCTTCTCCAGGCTCGTCGGCGGCCTGGCGCGCGACCGCGGGTGGGAGCCTCAGATCGCCGAGGGCACGTTGTTCGGGCAGTGGCTGCAAATCGTCGGACCGGACATCGCCGCGCATGCCAAGCCAGAAGCGTTGCAGGACAAGGTACTTCACGTACAGGCCGAGTCGACGGCGTGGGCGACGCAGCTGCGGTATGTGCAGCGCCAGATCCTGGCGAAGATCGCCGCGGCCATCGGCGACGACATAGTGACGTCGTTACGGATCACGGGCCCCAAGGCGCCGTCGTGGCAAAAGGGCAAACGCAACGTGCCCGGGCGGGGTCCTCGCGACACCTACGGCTGAGCCAGACGAAGCCGGGCGAGAGGCGACATACACGCCGACACCGACAAACCTCGTCCGACGCGGCTCTGAGCCGACTTTTATCCCAAGACCACCGCCGATCGCGCTTCTTGTGCAGAAAATCGTTCTGAGCGCGCGTTAGCGGCCCCGGATGGTGCTTCCTGAGCGAATGAGGCAGTACACTGGAGACACTTGTCCCGGCAGGGGAGATAAGCAGCCGTGACCGGCGGTCACATACGCGAGCGGGCGAAGGCCCGGCATCTCGTCGTGTGTCCGTGGTCGGCGCTGGTCACGTCACCCTGCCCAGCATGACACGACTGGAGTCCAGCCGTGAACGAGACAGCGCGTACACACACCAGCGCAGTCGAGAGCAGAAGAGGAGCGGACGCACCCCGTGGCCGACACGAATGACAAGAAGAGCCGTAAGAAGCCAGGTGAGTACGGTGCCGAGTCGATCAGCATCCTCGAAGGACTCGAAGCAGTCCGTAAAAGACCAGGTATGTACATCGGCTCGACCGGTGAGCGGGGCCTGCACCACCTGATCTGGGAGGTCGTCGACAACTCCGTCGACGAGGCCATGGCCGGCTACGCCAGCAAGGTCGACGTGACGTTGCTCGAGGACGGCGGCGTCGAGGTCGTCGACGACGGTCGCGGTATCCCGACCAGCATGCATGCGACCGGCGTACCCACCGTCGAGGTCGTCATGACGCAGCTGCATGCAGGCGGCAAGTTCGACTCCGACGCGTATGCCGTGTCCGGTGGTCTGCACGGCGTGGGTATCTCCGTCGTGAATGCGCTGTCGACCAAGGTCGAGTTGGAGATCAACTACGGCGGTCACCACTGGGAGCAGACGTACAACTACGCCAAGCCCGGGCCGCTGGTCCAGGGTGCGGCGACGCGCAAGACGGGTACGACTGTCCGGTTCTGGGCCGATCCGGAGATCTTCGAAACCACCACTTACAGCGCCGAGACCGTTGCGCGTCGTCTGCAGGAGATGGCCTTCCTCAACAAGGGCCTCACCATCACGCTGACCGACCGGCGACCGCAGACCGCCGCGGCCGACGCCGTCGTCGAAGGTGACGAAGACACCGCTGAGAAGCCCAAGACCGCCGAGGAAGAGGCGGTGGCTCCCACCGTCACGAAGCCGCGGACCCGCACGTATCACTACCCCGATGGCCTGATCGACTACATCAAGCACCTCAACCGCACCAAGACGCCGATCCACCAGTCGGTCATCGGTTTCACCGCCAAGGGCACCGGTCACGAGGTCGAGATCGCGATGCAGTGGAACTCGGGATACTCCGAGTCGGTGCACACCTTCGCGAACACGATCAACACCCACGAGGGCGGCACCCACGAAGAGGGCTTCCGCGCGGCTCTGACCTCGACGGTCAACAAGTACGCGCTCGACAAGAAGCTCCTCAAGGAGAAGGACGGCAAACTCAGCGGCGACGATATCCGCGAGGGTTTGGCAGCCGTCATCTCCGTCAAGGTCGCCGACCCGCAGTTCGAGGGTCAGACCAAGACCAAGCTCGGCAACACCGAGGTCAAGAGCTTTGTGCAGAAGACGTGCAACGAGCACCTCGGTCACTGGTTCGAGGCCAATCCTGCCGAAGCCAAGATCGTCGTCAAGAAGGCCGTCGACTCCGCGCAGGCCCGCCTCGCGGCTCGCAAGGCGCGAGAGTTGGTGCGCCGCAAGACCGCAACGGATATCGGTGGCCTGCCCGGCAAGCTTGCCGACTGTCGCAGCAACGACCCCACCAAGTGTGAGGTCTACATCGTGGAGGGCGACTCCGCCGGTGGCTCGGCCAAATCCGGCCGCGACTCGATGTACCAGGCGATCCTGCCGATCCGCGGCAAGATCATCAACGTCGAGAAGGCCCGCATCGACCGCGTCCTCAAGAACACCGAGGTCCAGTCGATCATCACCGCGTTCGGCACCGGCATCCACGACGAGTTCGATCTCGCCAAATTGCGCTATCACAAGATCGTGCTGATGGCCGACGCAGACGTTGACGGCCAGCACATTTCGACGCTGCTGCTGACGTTGCTGTTCCGCTTCATGAAGCCGCTGATCGAGAACGGTCACGTCTACCTGGCACAGCCGCCGCTCTACAAGCTCAAGTGGCAGAAGCGCGAACCCGAATTCGCTTACTCCGACCGTGAACGCGACGGACTGCTCGAGGCCGGTCGGGCCGCGGGCTGGAAGATCAACACCGACGACGGCATCCAGCGCTACAAGGGCCTCGGCGAGATGAACGCGAAGGAACTCTGGGAAACCACAATGGATCCCGCCGTTCGCGTGCTGCGCCAGGTGACCCTCGACGACGCCGCCGCGGCTGACGAACTCTTCTCCGTGTTGATGGGCGAGGATGTGGCCGCGCGCCGCAGCTTCATCGCCCGCAACGCGAAAGACGTTCGCTTCCTTGACGTCTGATCTCTCACGAATCGAAAAGGATACTGATGACTGACACCACACTCCCGCCAAACGGGGGAGCGGGCGATCGCATCGAACCGGTCGATCTCGGCCAGGAGATGCAGAACAGCTACATCGACTACGCGATGAGCGTCATCGTCGGTCGCGCACTACCCGAGGTGCGCGACGGACTGAAGCCCGTGCACCGTCGACTTCTCTACGCGTCCTACGACGCCGGGTTCCGCCCAGACCGCGGTTACGTGAAATCCGCGAAACCCGTTGCAGAGACGATGGGTAACTACCATCCCCACGGCGACAGCGCGATCTACGACGCGCTGGTGCGCCTCGCGCAGCCGTGGTCGATGCGGTACCCGCTGATCGACGGTCAGGGCAACTTCGGTTCGCGCGGCAACGATGGCGCGGCCGCCATGCGTTACACCGAGGCACGCCTCACGCCCCTCGCGATGGAGATGTTGCGCGACATCGACGAGGAGACAGTCGATTTCACGCCCAACTACGACGGCAAGACCAACGAGCCGACGGTTCTGCCCGCACGTATCCCCAACCTGTTGATCAACGGGTCGGGCGGTATCGCGGTCGGTATGGCCACCAACATCCCGCCGCACAACCTCAATGAGGTTGCCGACGCGGTCTTTTGGGCTCTGGAGAATCCCGAGGCCGACGAGGAAACCATGCTCGCGGCGTGCATGGAAGCCATCAAGGGGCCCGACTTCCCCACGGCCGCACTGATTGTCGGCAGCCAGGGCATCCGCGATGCCTACACGACAGGCCGCGGCAGCATCCGTATGCGAAGCGTCGTCGACATCGAGGAGAACAAGGGCACCACCACCCTCGTCGTCACCGAGCTGCCGTACCAGGTCAACCCCGACAACCTGATCGCGTCGATCGCCGAACAGGTCAACGAGGGAAAACTCAAGGGCATCAGTCGAATCGAGGATCAGTCCTCCGATCGCGACGGCATGCGCATCGTCGTCACCCTGCGTCGCGACGCCGTCGCCAAGGTCGTGCTGAACAACCTCTACAAGCACAGCCAGTTGCAGACCAGTTTCGGCGCCAACATGCTGTCCATCGTCGACGGCGTGCCGCGCACCCTGCGTCTCGACCAGATGATCCGCTACTACGTCGCGCACCAGATCGACGTCATCGTGCGTCGTACGCGGTACAGGTTGCGCAAGGCAGAAGAACGCGCGCACATTTTGCGCGGTCTCGTGAAAGCCCTTGACGCACTTGACGAAGTGATCGCACTGATCCGTGCGTCGGCCAACACCGACGCGGCGCGACAGGGCCTCATCGGTCTCCTCGACATCGACGAGATCCAGGCCGACGCCATTCTGGCGATGCAGTTGCGTCGTCTGTCCGCACTCGAGCGCCAGAAGATCATCGATGAGTTGGCCGAGATCGAACTCGAGATCGCCGACCTCAAGGACATCCTCGCCAAGCCCGAGCGTCAGCGCGCCATCGTGCGTGACGAGCTCAAGGTGGTCGTCGAGAAGTTCGGCGATGAGCGTCGAACAAAGATCATCGCCGCAGACGGAGACGTCACCGACGAGGATCTCATCGCGCGCGAAGACGTCGTCGTCACCATCACCGAGACCGGATATGCCAAGCGCACGAAGACCGACCTGTACCGCAGTCAGCGACGTGGCGGCAAGGGTGTGCAGGGTGCAGGCCTCAAGCAGGACGACATCGTCAAGCACTTCTTCGTGAGCTCCACCCACGACTGGATCCTGTTCTTCACCACCAAGGGTCGCGTCTACCGCGCCAAGGCGTACGAGCTTCCTGAGGCCAACCGCACCGCGCGCGGCCAGCACGTCGCCAACCTGCTGGCCTTCCAGCCGGAGGAGCGGATCGCTCAGGTCATCCAGCTCAAGACGTATCAGGATGCGTCGTATCTGGTGCTCGCCACCCGCAATGGTCTGGTGAAGAAGTCCAAGCTCGAAGACTTCGACTCCAACCGCTCTGGCGGTATCGCGGCCATCAACCTCCGCGGTGAGGACGAACTTGTCGGAGCACAGCTCTGCAGCTCCGACGACGACCTGCTGCTCGTCTCCCAGAAGGGCCAGTCGATCCGGTTCCACGCCGACGACGAGACCCTGCGACCGATGGGACGCCAGACCTCCGGCGTTCAGGGCATGCGCTTCAACGGCGACGACGAGCTGCTCTCGCTCAACGTCGTGCGTGAGGGCACCTACCTCCTGGTCGCGACGTCGGGCGGCTACGCCAAGCGCACTCCGATGGACGACTACCCGGTGCAGGGCCGCGGCGGCAAGGGAGTGCTGACCATTCAGCACGACCGCAGACGCGGCGTACTGATCGGCGCGATCATCGTCGACGACGATTCGGAGCTCTACGCGATCACCTCGGGCGGCGGTGTCATCCGCACGGCCGCCAAGCAGGTGCGCAAGGCCGGACGTCAGACAAAGGGTGTCCGTCTGATGAACCTCGATGAGGGGACAACCCTGATCGCCATCGCACGGAACGCCGATGAGCCCGACGTCGAGGCTGCTGCCGAGTAGCCCTGGGGGTTCGGCGCGCCAGTGTCGACCCCACGGCGGTCGCTTCAGCCAGTGGGAGCGGTTCAACCGTTAGTGTGGTGTGCAACGCCGGCCCGCGTCGTTGTGGCTGGGATAGCACGCGTTATGGAGTGAGGGAACACGAGTGAGCACACCGAACGACCCGGACGACAAGAAGTCGACGACCGGCCGGCCTTCGGGCCCCACCGACTCCGGTAATCCCGGGGGTCCGGCTCGGTCGTCCGGTCCGGGTCCTTCGGGTGCTCAGAACTCCGGGTCAGACGCGGTGACCCATCCCTCGATGCCATCGAAGAACCAGAGCCCGGTCGGAGCTCCCAAGCAGGGTGGCCTGGTGCCGCCCTGGCAGCGCGGTGGAGTGCCGCCGCAGGCACCCAACGGCCAGAACGGCCCGCCACCAAATGGGGGCCTGCCGCCAAACGGAAAGGGCGGCCCGCCGCCGAGTGGAAAGGGCGGCCCGCCGCCGCGCGGCATGGTGACCTCCGAACCGGCCGGGGGACAGGCACCGGTCACCAAGCTCGACAATCCCGCCCGCACGGACGGACCGTCTCGCCCGGCTGCGTCGTCGACCTCTGTGGGGGGCGGCACGGGTGCACGTACCGGCTTTGTCGAGTCACCTACGCGGACGATCGTGCGCGACCCGTCCGAGGACGAGCAACTGCCCGACCTCGACCAGATTCATCACACCGCAGAGGTTCGCCAACCCGCTGAGGTAGCTGCTGCGGCGGCTCCGCGCCCGGCACCGGCTCAGGTCGGTCATGCGACGGCGCTGCGTGCCGCCGTGCAGATCCGCCGGATCGACCCGTGGGCCACATTCAAGATCTCCGCCGTGCTCGCTGTCGTCGGATTCTTCATCTGGATGATCGCCGTGGCCGTGCTGTACCTGATCCTCGACGGCATGGGCGTCTGGGACCAGATCAACAGTTCGTTCGGCACCCTTGTCACCGCCGACGGGTCGTCGAGCGAGGGCGACGTCATCGGTGCAGGCACGATCTTCGGCTACGCCGTGCTGCTCGGCGCGATCAACGCGATCCTGCTGACCGCCATCGCCACCATCGGCGCGTACATCTACAACCTGTGCGCCGACCTCGTCGGCGGCGCCGAGGTAACGCTGGGGGATCTGGACTAGCCGACCCCGCTGGTGGGGCTGACCGCCGCTGGTGGAGTTGGCTCGCGCTGGTCGAGCTGGCCCCGCTGGTCGGGCTGAGCCCCGCTGGTCGGGCTGAGCCCCGCTGGTCGGGCTGACCCCCCGCTGGTCGAGCTGAGCCCCGTTGGTCGAGCTTGTCGAGACGGTGAGGATGGGAGTGCGGCTTGATCGAGTGTTCTGACTTTTGTCGAGACTGACCCCGGTTGGGTGTCTTGAAGTGGACCTGTCGATCCCGGTCGGGTCGTGGACACACCCTTGGTTCGACTGATGGAGCCGGGTGAGGCAGTGACTTCATAGGAACCTGTCGGCAGCGGTTATGGCCGACTCTTCACCGTCCTGTCCGCCTCACCCGGCGATGTCATCCCCGTGCCGTAGGACACGACTCAAGGAGACATAACCGCGATGACCAGCATGACCGTTACCCCGCCGCCGCTGCAACCGATGTACGGCGGAGTCGACACCCATAAAGACACCCACCACGCCGCGGTCGTCGATACCGATGGCCACCGCATCGCTGACCGCGAGTTCGCAACCGGCCAGCACGGTGATGATCAGATGTGTGCCTGGCTGACGCAATGGCCGATCGAGGCGATCGCCGTCGAGCAAACCGGCACCTACGGTGCCGGCCTGACACGTTCGCTGCACGCTGAGGGCTACCGCGTCAAAGAACTCAACCACCCCGATCCCACGGTGCGCGCGTGCGCAGGCAAATCCGATCCCATCGATGCCTACAGCGCAGCGCAGGCAGCCCGCACCGGGCGAGCCTCCATCACCCCGAAAGACCGGACCGGGATCATCGAGTCCATCCGAATGATCAAGGCCGCCAGAGCATCCGCGATCAAAGCACGGACCGCCGCGGTCAACCAGATCCGCGACTTCACGATCATCGCACCCCAGATCCGCGACAAGCTCACCGGCATGACCACCACCGGCATGATGGCCGTCATCATCACCTGGCGACCCCACCGCGACCACCTCGACGACCCCGTCCAAGCCGCCAAACTCGTGCTCCGTCAGGTCGCGATCCGAGTCCGTGAACTCGACGCCGAAATCACCGCCTACACCCGCCACCTCGACACGTTGACCGCCCAGATCGCGCCACGGCTGCGTGCACTGCCACAAGTGGGCACCCTCAGCGCTGCGCAACTGTTGATCACCGTCGGTCAATGCCCCACCCGAATCAAGACCGACGCCCAGTTCGCGCGGCTGTGTGGGATCGCCCCGATCCCGGCATCCTCGGGTAAAACCCACCGCACCCGCCTGCACCGTGGCGGCGACCGTCAAGCCAACTGCGCGATCCACCTCGTCACCATCGGCCGGCTCAACCGACACGAGAAAACCATCGCCTACCGCGACCGCCGAACAGCCGAAAACCTCTCCACCAAAGACATCATCCGCGCCGTGAAACGCTACGTCGCCCGCGAACTGTTCTACGCCCTCAAAGCAGACCTCACCGCCTGGGACACCAACCAAAACAACCACGCCCACACCACTTGACGGACTATAGGAACGTCCACTCCGGCAGGCCGCACTCGGTGGTCGTGCCGACTCCCGCTGATCGTGCCGACTCCCGTTGGTCGAGCTTGTCGAGACCACTCCGGCAGGCCGCACCCGCTGGTCGTGCCGACCCCCGCTGGTCGAGCTTGTCGAGACCACCCTGACCAGCCGTTTTGGTTGTTGACGACCTCGTCGGGTAACCTCAATCCTCGGTTCACGGGCCTATAGCTCAGGCGGTTAGAGCGCTTCGCTGATAACGAAGAGGTCGGAGGTTCAAGTCCTCCTAGGCCCACTGCGAGTGGTTGTTCGTCAGCCCGTTTCGCAACCCGTCGGTCGTGTTTTCGACGCCCGACACGGGGCCTTAGCTCAGTTGGTAGAGCGCTGCCTTTGCAAGGCAGATGTCAGGAGTTCGAATCTCCTAGGCTCCACAAGCGGCATGTTTGCCTATGTCATAGTCTCTAGTTTGGATAAGTCGTAGAAATACGACGAAATTCCGGACAGCGGCCTACTAATGACATCAATTTGCGATAGCGCTTCTGAACTCGAGATCCGATCGGCTGAGAAGATCCGCGGACGCACCCAATTAGCGCAGAATTTCGGTCTCCGGGCAGCATCGGACTCTGGAAGTTCCGTGGAGAGGTGTGTCGTCCGTAAGATGGCCCCGAGAGGCAGATCAGCCGCCTGGTGGTGGTCGGTCACCCTTGCTGATCTTTGCGCGCTTCGCTGAGGTCTCGTGCGCCGGTAATTTCGGCGGCGCCATCTTCGTGATCGGGTACGCGGCTGGTATGGCTAGTCTGCGTGTGCGGAAGTGGTTAGTGATGCACTCGTGGTTGTACGCAAAGAGTGTGAAGCCGAGCAGGAAGGCGTTTTTCACCCGCCCGAAGACCCGGGTGTAGCCGCGGTCCATTCGAAACTCGGTACGTAGGGCGCTATTGGCTGCTTCGACAGCATTGCGCCGGTGATAGTCCTGGTTCCAATCGGTCGTGCCATAGAGGTTGCGTTGGCGAATATTTGGGAAGTAGTCGTCGCGTAGGGTGACCGATAGGGAGCATCCGCACTTTTCGTCGTTGCATTCGGTTACAGGTCGGGTCAGCCGCTCTTTCATTGAGACTTGATTGTTGGGGCAGCAGATCTTGGACGGTGCATCGGTTCTGACCGGGCCACGGAAGCGTTGCTTACCATCGGTCTTCTTCCCCATTGATCGGAACGCGTAGGCTGTGCGGTCGTCATAGAGCGACATCAGTGCTGTGCGGTCCGATGATGTCATGCCCACGGTGAATGTGGGGAGTTCTCGCAGGTGCTTGGGTAGCGCGTCAGTGAACAGCGTTCCGTCGACGATGATGGTGCCGGGCTCGGGTCCGGGGCGTTGGCGCCGCTG
The DNA here is from genome assembly GCF_036540975.1 of Gordonia sp. w5E2. Classification (NCBI taxonomy): domain Bacteria; kingdom Bacillati; phylum Actinomycetota; class Actinomycetes; order Mycobacteriales; family Gordoniaceae; genus Gordonia; species Gordonia sp. w5E2. Next base: position 15,194 of record NZ_CP144213.1, read on the forward strand.
ATTTTGGGTCAGGTCGAAGACGGGCGCAATGCCGAGCTTGCGCAGTGGGCCTGTCCAGAATTCTGTCTTTGCATTGTTGTAGGCGCGGTCAGCGGTGACGTCGGTGATGTTATGGCCGGTGGCATGGAGCTTCTCGATGATCCCGATTGCCGCTCGGGCGTGGTGACTGCCAGCGGGTGTGAGGTTGGCAGCAGCGATGAAACCTGGGACTTCGTCCTGGCCGCGCCACGGCCGTGCGTTGACTGCAAGCGTGAGGTCGTAGCCGACGAACGCTCCGGCAGGCTTGTTGTTGTGCGCTGAGCGGTGTCCATCGCGCGCATCGGGGTCGGCGGTTCGTTGCAGGCGGTTATCCGAGCGGAGTACTGGCCAGGTGCCCCTTTTGCGGACCGCTTTGGGATCCGCGTCTGGTTCGCTGTCGGTCTCGTGGCTGGTAGGTGCTTGGTCGCTGGTGCGATTCCAGAAGGCGCGAATCCTGGCGAACGACTCGTAGTCGGTGGAGTCGACTGCCAGGGACATAACGGGCGGCTGCGGCACCGTGTGCTGAAAGACGCCGTTCATTAGCTCGACGACGTCGACTCTGTCGGCGTCGACCAGGACCTTCACACGTGCGGCAAAGTCAGTTGTCTGACTATAAGACAGGGATTTGAGGCCGAGCTGGCGTCTTTGATCCGACGTAAGGCCGAGGAAGGTGTCGTAGATGTTGGTGAACAGCATCCGCCGCTTCTCGATCGCATTGATGAAGCCGAGTGTGAAGAACTGGAAAGGCGTGAACTCCCGGGGCCGACCGTTGTTGTCTTCCACCATGATCGCATGAAGGTGATGGCGCGCGGGCGCGCGGAGCGCACTGTCGAATGCGATCTCGAAAACCTTCGTGCTACAGCCTGGGCCGTCGCCGAGGTCCTTCGTTCTATAGCGCGGGATCTTACCCATGAGTCAGAAGTCGTAGAGCCGTGCGTCCGAAATGATGTCTGCAGACGCAGCCATCTCGGTAAGTCGAGCGAACACCGCATCGGTGAATGTGAGCGATCTGCACCCGTACGCGGCCATCACCGATGGCAGCGGTGCAGATGAGGCTAATGCGTCAAGAGCCCAGGTTTGGCGAAGTCGAGACATGGTCAGCGGTCGAAGGCCCTCTGGAAGATCACAACGAGCGAGCAGGTTGGAGATCGTCTCCACCCGCGGCAGTGGCTTGTCACGAACGAGTACTGCACCAGGGGCCAAAGTATCGATGAGACCCTCAAGAAGAGGTGCGTAGCGCGATCGGACGGGAACAATCCGACCTGGCAGGATAATCCTCATCCTGCCGGGCGATGCGTTGATGAGGCTGTTTGTTGTGAGAGAGGCGACCTCATCGGGTGTCAGCCCGGCCCCGAGACCCAGGCCGAGAAGTGATTGAAGTACGCGGCGTCGAGAGGGGCTGGATTGGGAGTCAACGCATTTGACCAGCCACCGGCACTGTTCGTCTGTGTAAGGCGGCCGGCTCTTGGAGGTTGGATACACCGGTGCCGGTGAGTCCCAGCGAGCTCTCCGAGTGACGCGCCGTCCGACCGTCCGGAGGACCGAACGACGCGTTCCGCGACTGACGGGTGAGAGATGTTCACACGCCGTGGCCACATAGTGTTCGACGACCTCGGGTACGAAGAGCCGCTCGCGCTCACGGGAGCGCTGCTGATCGACCGCCCAGGCGAGGAAATGGGTGACTGCCAGCATGTGATGATCGACGGACGTTCCTGTCGCGGGCTGAGAGTCGCGGACGATTTGACGCACTTCGTCTTCGATCACGCGCCATGTCGTTTCCTGTATCTGTCGAGGCACGTAGCCGTCGATCGCGACGTCGATCGGCAGATTCCTCATGGCTTGGTCACCACCAGGACGGAACGTGTCGAGATCGACACGCATATGTTGCGAGTGGGGGCGTGCGGAAAGACAGCAGGTAGCATCAATGGGACTCCGTGGAGGGGTTTGATGAAGCAGCGGCGCCAACCGCTGTGAGATGTCAGGCGCTGGTCAGCAGATCGGCGTCTGATGTCGTTTCTGTGACTTAGGTTTATGCCTCTACGTCATCGACCTCTTCCAGCCCGCGTTCTAATGCGTCGGCGCCGGCACGCGATACCGACTGTCCATTCGCCTGGGCCATCCGATAAAGGCGGGCAGCAAGTGGAGTCGGCAGACGCAGCTCGACGCGCGTTACGTCGCCGGGCTTGTTGATACGCGGCGAACCGAAGTGTGCGGCCGGAACATCGGCGTCCTTCATCAGTGCCTCCTACCGGGTAGTTCCGGGGACTTCCGGGATTAATGCCACCACACTCCGAGGCGTTGGTCGGGACGCATTCTGGCCTCGTCATGGCTGCATCGCGCGCGTAGTGCGCACACCACGCGTAGTGCGCACGGTGCGCGGTATGCGCATCAAGGGCAGCCGAAAGTGCAGGTAGGGGCTGTGCAGCTACTTGCTGGCTCGCTTGTGTGGAGCATTTGGCGTGAACGGCGGACGACGACTCACGTCCTCAGGGCGCGCATCACAAGTCAAAAGTTGCGTTTGCCGTTGGGCGTGTCGCACCAAGGTCGTCCGCGAACTGTCTGAGAGACGCGCTATACAGTTCTGCTCGGGTTCACCACGACTGTTGGGAGTACGCGAGAGTGATCACAGGAGAACAGAAGAGCAAGGTCGACGCCGTCTGGGACGCATTCTGGTCGGGCGGCATCTCCAACCCGTTGGAGGTGATGGAGCAGATCACCTACCTGCTGTTCATCCGACGGCTCGACGACGAGCAACAACTCGCCCTCAATCGCGCTAACCTCACCAAGAAGCCGGTCACCGGCAACCCATTCCCGGTCGAGCGGACCGAGCTGTGCTGGTCGGAGTTCAAGAATTACGTGCCCGACGATATGTTCCGGACTGTGGACGAGGACGTGTTCCCGTTCATCCGCACCATGCGTGACGAGGACTCTACCTACGCCCACTTCATGAAGGACGCCCGCCTGTCCATCCCGAATCCAGGGATGCTGACCAAGGTTGTCGACTTGCTCGACAAGATCGAAATGCGCGACCTCGACACCAAGGGCGACGTCTACGAGTACATGCTCGCCAAGATTGCCAGCTCCGGACAGAACGGCCAGTTCCGCACCCCCCGCCACATCATCAAACTGATGGTCGAGATGATGGCACCCGAACCCGGCGACACCATCGTCGACCCCGCGTCGGGCACATGCGGATTCTTGGTCGCGGCCACTGATTACATGCGCGAGCACCACGCGCGTGACATCAACTCGGGCAAGGGAGCTAGGCACTTTCACCACGAGATGTTCCACGGCTTCGACTTCGACAACACCATGCTTCGCATCGGCTCGATGAACATGCTGCTGCACGGCGTCGAACAACCCGACATCCGCTACCGGGACTCCCTCGCCGAAGCCAACACCGGAGATGCCGGTGCCTACTCCCTGGTACTCGCCAACCCGCCTTTCGCCGGCAGCCTGGACTACGAGAACACCGCCAAAGACCTCCAGCAGATCGTCAAGACCAAGAAGACCGAGTTGTTGTTCCTCGCCTTGTTCCTGCGTCTGTTGAAGCCCGGCGGCCGCGCAGCGGTGATCGTGCCCGACGGCGTCCTGTTCGGCTCGTCCAAGGCGCACAAGACCCTGCGCAAGATGCTCGTCGACGACCACAAACTCGACGCCGTTGTGAAGCTCCCATCCGGAGTCTTCAAGCCATACGCGGGAGTGTCGACAGCGATTCTCTTCTTCACAAAAACCAACTCAGGCGGCACCGACCACGTCTGGTTCTACGACGTCCAGGCCGACGGATACTCGCTCGACGACAAGCGAACCGCGTTGATCGATGGTGACAAGCTCGGGCCGCTGGCCGAACTCGCGGACGACCAGCACGCCAAGAACAACCTGCCCGACGTCCTCGCCCGCTGGGCCGAACGCGACGGCACAGAACTCAAGCGCGAGCGGACAGAGCAGTCCTTCTGCGTTCCGCGGAACGCCATCGAAGAACAGGGCTACGACCTCAGCCTCAACCGTTACAAAGAAATCGTCCACGACGAGGTCGAACACCGAGCACCTGAAGAGATCCTCGACGAACTCGACAAGCTCGAGCTCGACATTCAATCCGGGCTCGCCGAGCTCCGGCAGATGTTGGCAGGTGGCAACGACTGATGCCGAATGTAGCGACACTTGCCTCGGTGGCTGACGTCTTTAATGGCAAGACACCAGCAAAGAGCGAACACCGGGAATCCGGATTCCCGGTGTTGAAGATCCGCGATGTCGATGCAGCTGGTCAATTTAAGGGTGTGTTCGAGTCGTTTGTGGAGCCAGCATTCGCCAATAGGTTCGTAGCGAAGCATGCGCAGATTGGCGACGTGCTCGTTCTCAATGCTGCCCACAATGCGTCACACGTGGCATCGAAGACCCACCGTGTGGAGGATGGCAACGTTGGCGCTCTAATCACGGGTGAATGGTTGACCATACGCCCAGACGTGAGTCAGTTAGAGGGATCGTATCTGGCTCATTGGGTCACGAGCGCACCAGTTCGGGCTGCCATGAAGGACTGCGTAAAGGGAATCCATCTCTACCCGAAAGATGTCGCGCAGCTAAAGATTCCGCTCCCTCCCCTCTCCGAACAACGCCGCATCGCAGCCATCCTCGACCAGGCCGACACCGTCCGTACAAGACGACGACAGCGAGACGTCCTCCTTCATAGCGTTGAAGCGGCAATCTTTCAAAGTATTTTTGGACCGGAATCATCTGGCCCTCGGTGTTGGCGAAGCATGCCGCTTAAAGCACTTAGTCTTGACGGTTTAAAGAACGGCGCTTACTTCCCTAAAGAACGCTACTCGGATGACGGAATAGAAATGGTGCACATGGCAGACGCATTCTACGATCTGATACCTAGAGGCGGTTTGCGAAGGGTATCAGCGAGTAGCGAAGAAATAGAAAAGTACGCAGTGATCGAGGGCGATGTCTTGATCGCACGGCGTTCATTGAATTATGCGGGAGCCGGCAAGCCGTCTCTCGCAGCCACGAGCAGCGAACCGCTTCTATTCGAGTCATCTCTGATCAGAATGAGGCTGGACCCTTCCCTAATCCTCAAGGAGTACCTGTTTGGTGTGTTGAGTTCGAAGGAATTTAAGAGAACCAAACTATCGAAGATAGTTACGGGCACTACTATCTTCGGCGTCAGTCAGTCCAATATGGGTGAATTAGCTATTCCAATTCCACCGATGGAACTGCAGAACCGGTATCGAGACATCCTCACCGAATTCAGAAGAATGTCACCAGGTATCGATACTTTTGCATCCGAACTCGATCACCTATTTGCTTCTTTACAGTCCCGCGCCTTTCGGGGTGAACTGTAAGAAGTACGTGTCGAGCGACATCTCTGTACCCTGCAAGTCCAGCGGTGGGAGGTCGAATCGGCGCGATCAAACCTGTCATACGAGCGATATAGTCTGACCGGCTTGCGCAAATCGGCACACGTCTTGTGCCAAGATCGGACATGGTTAGGGAGGAGGGATGGTGGCTGGGAACTTCGACTTTCTGCAGGGCGAGTGGCCGCAGGTTTATGCGTCGGCGAAGAATGCCGAGCGTGATGCGCTGTTCGACAGCCGTTCCACTTGCTTCTATGCGCGGCGGACGGTCGAGGCGGCCGTCAAGTGGCTCTACACCGTCAATGGCCTGGACAAGCCGTACAAGGATGATCTGTCGGCCCGCATCCATGACCCGGCGTTTCAGGCGCTCGTGCCGGGCACGGTGCAGACGAAACTGGACCTGATTCGAAGGGCTGGCAACCACGCAGTCCACGACGACCGCCCGATCGGGCAGGAATCCGGCATCCGCCTGCTCGAGGAACTGTTCCACGTCCTGTCGTGGCTCGCCCGTACCTACGCAACCCAGGCCGACTCGAAGCCAACCCCGGAGCAGAAGCTCGACCGAGCCACACTCCCGAAGCCGGGTGGCGGGGCGGCAGTGGCCAAGACGATGGCACAGCTGCAGAAACTCGGTGTCGAGCTCGAGGCCAAGGATGCTCAACTCGAAGAAGCCGCCAGTCTGCGCGCTGACCTCACCGAGCAACTGCTGGCGCGCGACGAGCAACTCAAGGCGGCTGACGCCACCCATGCCAGCCTCGAGGAGCTGGTCGCCCAGTTACGCGCCCAGGTCGCCGCCGCGCAAGGTGCTGCAGCCAAGCATGCCGATACCCACGACTACGACGAGGCCCGCACCCGCACCGACATCATCGACCTGCTGCTGCGTGAAGCCGGGTGGGATGTCGACGCCCCGAGGGTGCGGGAGTACCCGGTGACCGGGATGCCCCACGGCAAGAACGGTTTCGTCGACTATGTGCTGTGGGGCACCGACGGACGTCCTCTGGCGGTGGTGGAAGCCAAACGCACCTCCAAGGACGCGACCGTCGGACAACACCAGGCCAAGCTCTATGCCGACTGCCTCCAGCAGATGCACGGCCAGCGCCCGATCATCTTCTACACCAACGGTTTCGATACCTGGTTGTGGGACGACGAGAACTACCCACCACGGGAAGTTGAGGGTTTCTACACACGCGACGAGCTCGCCCTGGCGATCCAGCGCCGCACCACCCGCAAGAAACTCGCCGACGTTGACATCAACACCACGATCGTGGAACGGCCCTACCAGACGAGGGCGATCCGCAACGTCACCGAAGGCTTCGAGATCAACCGCCAACGCGCCGCGCTCCTGGTGATGGCCACCGGATCCGGTAAGACCCGCACGGTGATCGCCCTATCGGACATGCTGATGAGGGCCAACTGGGCCAAGCGCATCCTGTTCCTCGCCGACCGCAAAGCGCTGGTCAAGCAAGCCGCCAACGCTTACAAGACGTTTCTGCCGGATACATCACCGGTCAACCTGTTGACTGAGAAGAATACCGACGGTCGTGTCTACGTGTCGACCTATCCGACGATGATGGGGCTGATCAACGACCTCGACAACGGTCGGCGCCGGTTCGGCCCCGGGCACTTCGATCTCGTCGTCATCGACGAAGCCCACCGGTCGGTGTACCAAAAGTATCGACGGATCTTCGAATACTTCGACTCCTATCTCCTCGGGCTTACCGCTACTCCTAAAGACGAGGTCGACTACAACACCTACCAGCTGTTCAACCTCGAAACAGGCGTCCCCACAGACGACTACAGCCTCGACGAAGCGATTAAAGACGGCTATCTAGTGCCACCACGGGCCGTGACCGTGCCACTGGCCTTCCCGCGCCAGGGCATCAAGTACGACGACCTGTCCGACGAGGAGAAGAAGCGCTGGGAAGGAGAGGACTGGGGCGAAGACGTCGACCCGGACGAGTACCCGGACGGAGTCTCCTCTGAGGCGGTCAACAAATGGCTGTTCAACACCGACACCGTCGACAAAGCACTCGAAGTTCTCATGACCCGCGGCCATCGCGTCGCCGGTGGGGACCGGCTCGGTAAGACGATCATTTTTGCCAAGAACCAGAAACACGCAGACTTCATCGCACAGCGCTTCGACCACAACTACCCGCAATACAACGGGCAGTTCGCTGCCGTAATCACCCACGCCGTGTCCCACGGTCAAGATCTCATCGACCAGTTCTCTCAACCGGATACAAGCCCGCACATCGCGATCTCCGTCGACATGCTCGACACCGGCATCGACGTCCCCGACGTCGTCAACCTAGTGTTCTTCAAACCCGTGCGGTCGAAGACCAAGTTCTGGCAGATGGTCGGCCGCGGCACCCGCCTGCGCCCCGACCTGTACGGACCAGGACAAGACAAGACCGACTTCTTCATCTTCGACCTCTGCGGCAACGTCGAGTTCTTCAACGCGCACCCGGCACCGGCCGAAGCACGCCTGCCGGCGTCACTATCGGAGCGACTGTTCACCGCCCGCACCGACGTCGTGTGGGCACTTGACCGCTCCCACACGAACATCGACCTGCGTGAACAGATCACTGACGTCCTGCACACCCAGGTCGCGGGAATGAACCTCGACAACTTCCTGGTCCGGCCGCGCCGCAAGCAGGTCGAGGTCTACCGCGATCGCGGCAAGTGGGAATCGCTGACCGAACAGAAGGTCCGCGACATCGTTGACAACCTTGCCGACCTCCCCACCACCATCCGCGATACGGACGAAATGGCCAAACGCTTCGACCTCATCGTCCTGCGCGGACAACTCGCCATCATCGAAGCCGACGACACAACCCTCGAACGTCAAGAAGACAAAGTCCGCACCATCGCCGACGGCCTCCTCGAGCAACTCACCATCCCCAAGATCAAAGCCAAGGAAGAACTGCTGAGAGAAGTCGCATCCGAGGAGTGGTGGGACGACGTCACCCCAGAGATGCTCGAAGACGCACGTAAAGAGTTGCGCTCCCTCGTCGGGCTACTCGAGAAGACAAAGCAACCAATCGTCTACACCGACCTGCAAGACACCTTCACCGGCGACGTCACCGAAGTCGATATGCCACACACGGCGACCGGTACGGATAGGGAACGCTTCAACGCCAAGATGCGCGACTACCTGCGACGACAACCGGACAACCTAGCGCTGCAGAAGCTGAGGACCGGGAAGCCATTGACCGAAGCCGACATCGACTCGCTCCAGGAACTCCTCGCGCGGAGCGGTGCTGGTTCACCGGAGGAACTCCAACAGGCGATCGATGACGCTCATGGCCTGGGGCGTTTCATCCGATCGCTCGTAGGCCTTGACCAGCAGGCCGTTAATGCAGCGTTCGCGGAGTTCATGAATGACAGAAACGCTACTGCAGACCAGATTCATTTCGTTGGACTGATTATCGACCATCTCACGCACCGTGGGGCGATGGATGCCGGACAACTGTACGAGCCCCCGTTTACGGATCGCGCACCCCGAGGACCAGACGATCTATTCGATATAGGACGACTGCGCCGAATTGTGAATGTCATCGAATCTTTTGATTCCGAAGCGGAAGTTGGCTGAACCGGATGGATGAATATTAATGGCCGATGCTTTCAGGGTTCGCGGTGGAGTCATCCGACCCATCAGAATTTCGGATGTAAATGGTGTAGCTTCAGATCATCTCCTAATCGTGTCGCGGAGTGGGGACAGGGCAAACACCTACGGCCAAATCTGCGACTGCGAGAAACTTTCTCAAAACGGATTTCGACGCCTCAGCACTATGACCGTGCGGCAGAGATCAGGAGTAGCCACGATACTTACAGATCTGGCCGCGTGTCGTCATTTCACACGAATATTGATTGAAGTTCATAGTGACACGGCTATCGATGATCCCACTGAACAAAAGGCAGATATCGACGATGTTATAAATTCGGCCAAAAGGATCATGGCTGACTGTTCTCGTGCCGACAAGGTATCCGAATTCTGTGACCGATACTCGAGTTGGATGCACGAAGATCTCCAGATCAACCTAAATGAGGTTCTTCGCGGCCCATACACGGCGGCCTTAGCGTGGAAGCCGGGGAGTTCTGATGTGTCAATTCTTGACCAGCTGCAACCTTTGCTATCAGCGAGAAGCTCGCTGGTTGATGTGGAGGCGGTTGCAGTTACTAATGTGACTGATCCTCGTGTCGTCTCGACTGTGCGCTTGGCCGGACAAAAGGTGGAGGCGGCACTACTCGGTTTAACCGCATGGCAGACCGCCATCCTTGAAAGCACTGCACAGGAGCTGGCTCGGGTCGCAGCGAGAAGTGAAAGGCGGGAGCGCAGTCACGACCGCCGTATCGCTGACCTTGGAGCAGTCACCTTGTTCCCGATGCTGCTGTTCGCGTTTCTCGGAGCGAATATCCTGCCTGGCGTCAAGTTCAGTGCGGATCTTCCAGGGGTGCCGGTGTTGATCGGATCAGTGATTGTCGGAATAATCATAGCAATATCTGGTCGTTCTTGGGTGCGTCGTGTCACCCAACGAGAAGATATAGGTTAGGAACAGAATGGACCTTGAGTCACTCTTGAAGTTAATCCCGCAGCGATCGGAAAGTCTGGAATCGGCAATTGACCCGCCGATCGGAATTAGGCTACCGGAGCTTGAGCCCGGAAAGGTCTTTGTCAAGCCGCGTCTCCTCATGGCTGCAGGCTACGGTTCACCCGAACCTTATTCGGCACCCCGCGTTGCACTGATATCCGCATCCGCTGCGGTCGGCAAGTCAATGCTTGCGGCATACTTGGCGCGTCAAACAAAGAACCCTTACTGGGACCTTGGCCGATTTGCAATGGGGTCCGGATTCTTCTCGGGGACTCTATCTTCTGCGTATGGTGTATCGAACTACGCGGCAGCGATTGATGACATGCAAAATGGCCGACTATGTCTGGTACTTGACGCAGCGGACGAGGCGATCGTGGCTTCGACTACTACCAACTATGTCGCGGCGCTGGCAAATCTAGCTGAAATTGTACGGGACACTCGTTCACCCGAATATGCGGCTATCATATTTGGACGACCCGAAACCATACAGGACACCTATTTTTACCTCGACGAAGCCAGTGTTCCGTGCGCAGTTTACGAAGTTGCCTATTTTGGTCAGAACGAGGCGAAAGAGTTTGTTTCTTTGCAGGTGAATGCTGCCGAAGATACAGTGATCGACGAGCTCTCGCAGTTCATTGAAACATTTTTCGATAGGGTTAAAGAGGCTTTTGGGGCAGACTCGTGGGACGTGGTCGGATCATTCCTCGGGTATGCACCCGTACTAGATTCGATGGCACTATTCTACTGTGAGAGCGACAATCCTTATAAAGAACTGAAGCACTTCATATCTGACGGCGGAAAGACTTGGAGCCTGATCGCCGAGATGCTCGAAAGTGTTCTTGAGCGAGAAACTGAAAAGTTCGCCACTAGCTTCGGAGGTGCCGACGAAGCCAAGCGAGCCTTCGCAAGGTCAGCCTACGACAGTGCAACTCAGGTCCGCTGGCTGTTGTCGGATGAGGTCCGCACTTTGACTGCTGATCCCGACCTCGACCTCGTAATTAGAGATGAATGGCTGGATGACCTCGAGCACGGGCTTCACCAACAGTTTGAGGATCACCCGTTCTTGAAATCTTCCAGGGGTGAACACGCAGCAAATATCCTATTGGGCTTTACAAGTGTAGCGTTCCGCGATTATGTTCTCGCAAAGTACCTGATGGAGCCTGACTCGGACTATTTAGAGGTGCTGGCTTCCTACTGGACTCAACCCGACGTCGTTCCGTCACCTATGCTTTCACGGTTCATTCGGGCAACAGTCGCCGAGAAACCAGATCTGACTCTTGCTCCAGAATGTCTAATGTTCCTATTTGACTCACACGCGGAGCAGATCACCGGCACCGAGCCGACCGTTCTGTATTTGGAGTGGGGTGATACAGACGATCTTGACGATCTTGACGATCTTGAGATGCGAGTCACTTGGCGACAGGTTGGAGCCAAGGAGTCGCAATCCTGTTTGGTGAGCTCTCCTTCTGCCGCTGGCGAAGTCGAGTTGTGCCGATCGATTTCGATGGCTGCGATCGACCTCCCCGGAGCCACTGTGCGGGTCGGTCTCCAGCTTGGAGAGAGTGATCTCGGACCTTCTGCGGCAGTTCGATGTGGTGAGTTTGTTGCTCAATGCGCTGAATTGCACCTCAATGGAACCGCGGCTGACGGCCGATTTGATGCTCTTGTGGGTACTGACGTCAGGTGCGAGAAGGTTTCAGGTGGTGTGCGGCGTATCACGGGTGCTAGAAGCCAATTCACACTACATGTCCCAACTGCGCCGCATCCGTGGAAGCCGTTCTGCTTGGAGGAAAGAGACGAACGCCCACCCAGTTCCTCCGACCTTCTGTTCACTGCACTGGCGGTCCGTCGGATTGCGCTCTGGTTCAGCCGAGGTGGTACGCGTTTCTCACGTGAGAAGCTTGACACAATCATGGCGAAAGGTCGGGCCTCGAGGCCGGTGTTCGACTTTCTTATGAGCACAAACAGAATCTGGATTGACGGCCCGTTCTATCGGCTGGACCTCGGTTTCTCAATCGCATCCGTCCAGTCTCTGGACCTCGGGGATACTTCGTACCGGGACCTGATCGCAGAGGTACAGGAGGCGATCGACGGGCGTTGACGCTTTGTCCAAGGGCTCGGAGTCGGATACTTGACAGGGGGCAGTGGTAATGAGCAGCGTCGAGACTTGTGTAGAGTGCCGATGCGCCAGCTGCGGTGGAAGGTGTGCCAAATCGTCGACTCCGCCGTGCCAGCAGTTCTCTACTGCATGGGCGAGCCGAGGTCAGACACAATTCCAAACATGCCCAAGCAAGACTTCGCGGCTGATCTTGGTCGCCACTACCCGAGCACGCACACCGTGCGCCGGCTGGTTCAAGTTCGTATGTCCCTCGGAGCCATGTCAGGTGCCCGGCGGTGTCCCGCGCAGTTTCTCGGGGAAGAGTCCCTCCCAGGCGCAGAAACTAGGGGAAATGACCTTTCCGCGGGTCCTGTACCTTTCCTCGAGTTATTCCTAGGGGAAGGGTGCGAGACACGGGGAAGAATCCCGCGGAGGCGCTGAAACTCGGAGAAGAGTCCGCCCGCCGCGTACACCGCCACAACGCGTGTCGTTGCACCGCCGCGGCGGCGAACTGCTGCGTACTCTCTCCACATGCACATCGAGGAAGTCTTCTCCGGGGTCGCTGTGGCGTTCGAGGCGATCGGTGCGTTGACGATGGTCCTCGGCTTCATCATGTCGCTGATATTGGCCGGTCGAGCTCTCAAACGAGGTGAGGGCGGCCAAACCGCCTATTCGACGCTGCGCAACACCCTGGGTGCAGCGATCCTTCTTGGCCTCGAGGTGCTGGTGGCAGCGGACCTGATCCGCACGATCACATCCAAGCCGTCGATCGAGGACGCGCTGATCCTCGGAATCATCGTCTTGATCCGGACCGTGCTGTCGATGTCGATTCAGATCGAGATCGAGGGCGTCGTGCCGTGGAAGCGTGCGCTGCTGACCAGTGGTGCTTCCCTGGCCGGCAGAGAGATAGCGCGCGACGCGGCCGCACAGGCCGCCGCGTCGCGCACCACCAACCACTGACTACAGCCGTGCGGCCGCGTACTGCGCGGCCTGGACGTTCATGCCGTTCACGGCGTACAGCACGTGCAGCCCGTTCGGCTGACCGACCGGAGCGCCGTCGCATACGACGTCGCCCGCGATGCAGTAGGTGACGGTCTTGGGCTTGTACCGCGGTCCCACGTTCATCTCAGGTGCTCCGACGTCGCGGATCCACCGGTCAGACGGCGGAGCGAACAGAACGACGGCCTTCACATGCGGTTCCACCTCGGCCGGCATGGCCTTGGGAGCCTGCGACGCGTACTCGGCGTACCGCGCGGGAACGGCAATCCCGCTGTTTGCTGCGTATGCCGCGACCGCGCCGCCCTGCGAGTAGCCGCCGAGGACGATTCCCGTCTTCGGGCACCGAGCCGCGGTTGCCCTGATGTGATCCTGCGCATCCGTGATGCCGTCGACCACATTACGGACAAACGCCACACGGTTGTTGAAGTTGTTGCTGGCGGGGTAGTTGACACCATAGACAGCTACCGACTTGCCCGGCAGTTGCGATCTCAGAGCCTGCGCAAACGACAATCCCGTCAGCCCGACGGGCGGCGCGGTTTCAGCCGTTCCGCGAGCGAACACAACCTCGACATCCGGACACGACGCCGCAGATGCATGTGGTGCTGCGGCGAGAACACCGCCGGCAGCGACGACGAGCGAACCCGTCAGGAGCGCTAGCCGACGTACGACACTGTTCTGAGGCGAGATGCGACGGTCACGCCCGGAACGCGAGCGTGGAAAAGAGAGCTTCGGCATGGAGATCCTTTGCGGAGTCGTGCGCCGGCGGACGTCGATCAGAGCCGACTGTGGACGAGAGTACTCACGGTATTCGTCCAATGTGGCGGCTCGGATGGGCCGGAGTGCACACCTATTGACCGATCGCTGAGTCAATAGCAGCACCTGACCGGAAGACAACCGGCCAGGAGACAACCTGGTCAGAAGACGAAGATGAACAGGTACACCAGAAGTGCTACGACAGCGACGGCAACCCACGTCCACCCAAGACGGATTGCCACGGTCGCGAACGGAGCCCCGTACTGACGCCGCGAGCGGATCTCATCGCGTGCGCGGTAGCCGAGATAGATGCCGATCGGCGACGTGATGCCCAGTAGCGACAACACGAATGCCCAGATCGCCGTACGGTTCATCGTCGTTGTTGACGACGATGCCGGTGCTGCAGTCCGAGGCGGGGCCACGGGCTCCTCCTGGTCTTCTACGCGGGAACCGATGCCTTTGCGGTTCGACGGTTCATTCACGGCCGAGTATGCCTGCGTTGCTGATGCCTCGTCCGGGCCGACCGGCCGAGCGTCGCGTGAGGGAGTGCTCGCAGGAACATTGCGCTGGGGCGGAACGAACACACGTTCTCCAGCTCGTGCATATTCGTTTGCGCTGGAACGGCTTTCGGTCGGCGGCGGCGTCGTACCCGCTCGTCCGCTCGGATCACCGGCGCGTGGGGGAGGGACGCCCGGCGCACCGATCGGAGCTCTGCGTCCCGGGGGCGGTGGCACCGGCGCGCCCTGCCGCTGCGGTGGCACGGACCCCTGTCCCGACGGTCTTCCCGCCGTCTGTCCGGTTCCTGGAGCGGGCTGCGCGCCGGGCGCGGGCGGACGTTGCGGCGGGGCGCCGACCTGCCATCCCGGTCGCGGACCGGTGTTCGGCGGAAGCGGCCTACCGCCCTGTGCGGGTGCCGGGCCGTTCCCGGTCGCGGGACGTGGGGGCGGCGGTCTGTTTCCGGTGAAGGTGGGATTGGCGCCACGCGGGCCGGGACCGGTGCCGGGTTGATCGCCGGGAGTGCTGCGCGGGGCAGGACCACCGTCGCGACGCGCTGGATCCACGCTCCGCGGTGCAGGTCCGCTGTCACGCGGGACGTAGCCGTTATCCCGCTGCGCAGGCCCGACGCTGCGCGAACCAGGCCCGACCTCGCGAGGCGCTGGCCCGCCTTCGCGCGGAGCAGGGCCGCCGCTGCGTTCGTCGGGGCGGACAGACCAGCCCGACGACGGTCCGTTTGCGCGCTCCCACGGCGCGGGAGCAGGCGATACGGAGTCCCGCGCAGGTGTGGGTCGCGACGTGGAACCCGTCGTCGGCTGCGAAGGCCTGTCGGACCCATCGTCGCTCGTGAGGGGAGCAGACCACCCCGATGCTCGGTTCACGCCCGACTCGCTGTCGGCGTCGTCGGCTCGGGTGTCGTCGGAGTTCACGGGTCCAAATTACCTGCACCGGTGTCCCGAGACCGCATGGACCGTCGACTCGGTGACCCTGCGGTCTCGCTACTCGGCGTCGGGAGCAGCGCTGATCGTGGGCGGCAGTTCGTCGATCCGAGGAACCGTTGCCGAGATCGGTGGGGGCTCCTGCCGACTCCGACGAAGTACGACGATGACGGCCGCCGCTACGGCTGATACCAGCGCGAGTCCCCCTGCGATGGCAAGCACCTGCTTCTTCTGCATGTGCACAGCGTGCCAGTTCGCTGCGGGCGGATGCCACTTCTGACACCTACCGGCGCTGAGGTGGTTGTATGGAGGGCGTGAGTATTGAAACGCAGACCGCGACCATCCACACCAACCGCGGTGACATCGTTGTCGACCTGTTCGGAAATCACGCACCCAAGACCGTTGCCAACTTCACCGGCCTCGCCGATGGCAGCAAGGAGTACAGCGAGCCCAACGCTTCCGGAGGCAACTCCGGACCGTTCTTCGACGGCTCGGTGTTCCACCGCGTCATCGAGGGCTTCATGATCCAGGGCGGCGATCCGACGGGCACCGGCCGCGGTGGCCCCGGATACCGCTTCGAGGACGAGTTCCACCCGGAGCTCTCCTTCGACCGTCCGTACCTCCTCGCGATGGCGAACGCCGGACCGGGAACCAACGGATCGCAGTTCTTCATCACCGTCGGCCCGACGCCGCACCTCAACCGTCGCCACACCATCTTCGGTGAGGTGACTGATCCCGCATCGCAGCAGGTTGTCGACGCGATCGCGACGACGTCCACCGACCGCTCCGACCGTCCGCTCGACCCGGTCGTCATCGAGAAGATCGAGATCAACTGAACACACCGCAGCAACCGGCGCGCGCGTCGCAGGTCTGCTACCGGCACCCCGACCGCCCGACCTTGCTCTCCTGCAGCAGGTGCGGGCGGTCGGCGTGTCCGGAGTGCCTCGAGCCGTCGGCCGTCGGGCAACACTGCGTCGAATGTCGCGGCGACGACGGATCGCGGCGCGCGGCGTCGAGCCTCGGAACCGCACAGATGTCGACACCGACGGTCACTCGCAACACTCCGATCGGGACTTATGCGCTGATCGCCGTCAACGTGGTGATCTTCGCGCTCTGCGTGATCCAGGCAAAGTCGTTCGACGCCGGGCTCGCGCCTCTCTTCCAGCACGGCGACCTCGTCAGAGCCGACGTCGCCAACGGCGAGTACTGGCGACTTCTCACCGCAGGTTTTCTCCACTTCACCGTGATGCACATCGCGCTGAACGTGATTTCGCTCTACATCCTCGGCCGTGACCTCGAGACCGCGCTCGGACACAGTCGCTTCCTGATGGTCTACTTCATCGCGCTTTTCGGCGGCAGCGCCGCGGTGATGCTGTTCGAGGCGGGCAACGTACGCAGTGCCGGCGCCTCCGGCGCGATCTACGGACTCATGGGCGCAATGCTCGTGATCGTCCTCAAGGCCCGAATTTCCCCGACCGGAGTCATCACGATCATCGTGATCAACCTGGTCTTCTCGGTGACGATGCCCGGGATCTCGCTGGCCGCCCACATGGGTGGTCTTGTCTTCGGTGCCGCCGCGACGGCCGCCGTCATCTACCTTCCAGCTCGGCTTCTGCCGGACGAGTCGCGTACCCAGCACAACGCTTCGCGAGTGGGGTGGATCGCGCTGATCGTGCTGCTCGTCGTTGCGATCGCGCTCGGCATCATCGCCGGAAGTTCGAGGTCGGGTCTGCTCTGAGCAGGCTTCCACGACACCTGCAATCGATAGCTCAGTTAGTTGTCCACAGGAGTTACCCACAGTGGGGATGAATTACACACATGTAATTCGGCCTCGCGCGACGTAGTTCGACGGTGTTCGAGATGGGTCAGCCGTCGACGTCGAACCCGGCCTGACGCAACTGCACCGCGACGTCGGAGGGTGCGGCGCCGAGATCCCAGCGGCCGAAGACGTAGAGCTTGGTGTCGAGTCGTAGACCGTCCGATTGATCTGTCGGGGCGGCGTCGTCGGGGATCACGTCGATCTCGAGTTGCCCACTACGACGTCCGATGCGGCGGATGTTGAGCACCTTGATCTGATCGATCTGCGCGGGCGTGCAGTCACGCGTGCCCGATAGCGTCCGGATGTGCAGGACTGGTCCGGGACTGACGGCGAGGCGCGGTCGAATCGCCCACGCGTACGCGCCGAACGCCAGCAGCAGCACGCCTGCGACGACCATCAGGACCATGCCGGCGGGATCCGACGCCGCGATCACGCCAAGGATCACAAGAAGTAGGCCGCCGACCAGCAGTGCGGCGGCAGCAGGTCGCGGCGTCGACCATTCGCCTGTGGACAAGTCGGAACGGTTATCCACAGCAGTTACTCACAGTGGGGATGAATTACACACATGTGATTAACGGCTGTGGATGATTGTCCGAGCCTGTTGTCGCAGGTCAGCGCCATCTCATGGTCATCAGAAGGCCGACGACCATCAGGGCGAAGCCGATCAGGAAGTTCCACGATCCGAGGTTGGCCATCCAGTGGAGAACCTGGCCCTCGCCGCCGTAGGTGGTTGAGCTCGCAGCGAGGTAGTAGACGATCAGCCATGCGAGGCCGAGGAGCATCAGACCGAGCATGACGCCCACGTAGATGCTGCTGGAGGGACCGGTCTTGACCTTGACCGGCGTGCGCGACGCCGGGTTGATCGTGTAATCGGTCTTCTTCCGGACTTTAGACTTCGGCATGACTTCCTCTGTTGGGTGCAGATCACTCGCCTTACACGGTATCTCACCTGGTCGCCGCGACCGACCCCGCTCGCTGGTCGAGCTGCCCCACTGGTCGGGCTTGTCGAGGCCCCGCTGGTGATTTCGACTCGGCTGCTCGCTTCGCTCGCGGCCGGCTCAATCAGCGGGATGGACCCACCCGCTGGTCGACGGCCCCCGCTGGTGATTTCGACTCGGCTGCTCGCTTCGCTCGCGGCCGGCTCAATCAGCGGGAAGGACCACCCGCTGGTCGAGCCGCCCCCGCTGGTCGAGCCTGTCGAGACCTCCCACCCGAGCTGCACCCGCTGGTCGAGCCACCCCCGCTGGTCGAGCTTGTCGAGACCACCCCGCGACGCCCCGAGTAACCTGAGCCTGTGAATACGCCCGCCGTCGACGAATCCGCGCAGCCCCTGGGCCGCGTGCTCGTCATCGACAACTACGACAGCTTCGTCTACAACCTGGTCCAATACCTCGGTCAATTGGGCGGCTCCGCCGCGGGTCAATTAGGCGGCCCCGCCGGCCTCGACGTCACCGTCTGGCGCAACGACGATCCGGTCCTCTCCGACGCCGACGGCGAGTTCACCACGGAATCACTGCGTCGAGCTGTCGAAGGATTCGACGCCGTACTGCTCAGCCCCGGCCCGGGCACTCCACAGCGCGCGGGCGCGACCATCCCGCTCGTGCGGCTCGCGGCGTCGGACGAAATCCCGCTGCTCGGGGTCTGCCTCGGACATCAGGCGATCGGCGCAGCCTTCGGCGCTACAGTCGACCGCGCACCGGAACTCCTGCACGGCAAGACGTCGCAGGTCATCCACGACGACGACGGCGTCCTGGCCGGACTACCGGATCCCTTCACCGCGACGCGCTATCACTCGCTCACTGTGCTCCCCGAGACCATCCCCGACGAACTCGTCGTGACCGGGCGCACCGACACCGGCATCGTCATGGCCATGCGTCACCGCGACCTGCCCATCCACGGGGTCCAGTTCCACCCGGAGAGCGTGCTGACCCAGGGCGGACATCGGATGCTGGCCAACTGGCTCGCCGTCGCGGGCATCAAGGTCGACGCCGGTCTGGTCGACGCGCTCGAACAGGAGATGGCCGCCGCGCTGGGCTGACGGGCGAGCCTGGGCCGACCCCTGCAGGAACCGACCGCTCGAGCCCTAGTTCGGCAACAGGCTGAGCTGCCCGACGGTCACGGTGACAGCGTCGTTGCGGCTCAGTTGTGAGCCCGCGGCAGGCTGCTGGTCGACGATCTTGCCGATGTCCGGACTGCCCAGCGGCACGCCCTTCGTCGACTGTGTGAGCGTCGAGTCCGACCATCCGCGCGACTGCAGCGTCGAGCGTGCCTGCTCGGGTGTCTGACCGCGCAGGTCGGGCATCGTGAACTGGTTGCCGCGCGAGACCGTCACCTGAACCGTGCTGCCCTCGTCCACCGATGTTCCGGCGGACGGGGACGAGCTGATGATCTCGCCGACAGGCCGATCAGAGTCGCCCTGCACGACCACCATCTTCAGATTCGACTGCTCGAGCAGCGTGCGGGCCTGGTCCTCACGCATACCGACGACGTCGCGCACGGTCACCTGACGAGGCCCTGACCCGACGTGCAGCACGACGGGGCTGTTGACCGCGGCGTTGGTTCCGGACGCGGGTGTCGTGCTCACGACCTTGCCGTCGAGTGCCGCCGTCGAATCGACCTCGTCGGTCCGGATGTTGGTGAATCCGAGCACCTTCAGCGCGTCGGTCGCCTCCTCCGGTGTCTTGCCCTGCATCGACGGCATCTGGTGCCGTGGAGGCCCGGAGGACACGTACAGCGTCACCTCGGAGCCGTCGGGTGCCAGCACGTTCGCGCCCGGCGCCGACCTGGTGGCCGTCCCGGCCTTGACGTCGAGGCTCGGTTCCTGGAGCTGTTTGACCTTGAATCCCGCACGCAGCAGGTTGCTCTCGGCGTCTTGCGACGACAGTCCACTCACCGATGGCACCGCGATCTGCCGCGCACTCTCCGACGCCCACGGGGCCCACCACAGCAATAGTCCTGCCAGCAGCAGCACCACGAGCGCGGCCGATCCCAGGACCAGTCCGCGGGACCGGCGTCGAATAGGGGTGTTGTCACTGGAGCGTCGAGGAGCGTTGCCGTCCGAACCGCCGGAGCCGTCGCCGCCACCACCCCCGGTGCCGCCACCGTCCGAGCCGCGCGCCGCGCGTCGAGGACCGGTGTCGAGGAACTCCGTACGATCCTCGTCGGTCAGCAGCAGCGGGGCCGACGGGCGGCCGCCCGCGAGCACGCGGATCAGGTCGGCGCGCAGTTCGGCGGCGGACTGATACCGGTTCTCCTTGTTCTTGCTCATCGCCTTGAGCACCACGGAGTCGAGCTCGCGTGGGATCTCCGGTCGGATCGACGACGGCCAGGGCGGGTCCTCGTGAACGTGCTGATGGGCGACGGCGACGGGCGAATCACCCGTGAACGGCGGTTCGCCGGTCATCAACTCGAACAGCACGCAGCCCATCGAGTAGATGTCACTGCGCGGATCGACCTTGATGCCGCGCGCCTGCTCCGGCGAGAGGTACTGGGCGGTGCCCATCACGGTCGACGTCTGCGTCATCGTCGACGTCGAGTCGCTGATTGCTCTGGCGATGCCGAAGTCCATCACCTTGACCGCGCCGGCCTTGTCGATCATGACGTTGGCGGGCTTCATGTCGCGGTGCACGATCCCGTTGCGGTGGCTGAAGTCCATGGCCGCGGCGACGTCGGCCATCCACGTCATGGCCTGCCGCGGAGACACCGGACCGTTGGCACGCAACACATCTCGCAGTGTCTCGCCGTCGACGTACTCCATCACGATGAACGGCAGCGGCCCGTCGGGTGTCTCGGATTCGCCGGTGTCGAACACCTGGACGATCGTCGGGTGATTGAGCTTCGCGGCGTTCTGCGCCTCGCGTCGGAAGCGGAGGTAGAACGACGGATCACGTGCGAGATCGGCGCGCAGCACCTTGATCGCGACGTCCCTGTTGAGCAGCAGGTCGCGAGCGAAGTGCACCTCCGACATCCCTCCGAAACCGAGCGTCTCGCCCAGTTCGTAGCGGTCGGAGAGATGGTGCGGGGTCGCTGTCATCGGCTCGGCAGACAGAAGGGCGGACAGAACTGTCCGGTCACGGTGGGTGCACCGGAGTCGCCATCGGTCGTGGTCGGCTCCTCGGTTTCCTGTTGGGTCGTCTCTTCTTCGGTCGTCGGTCGCTCGGTGGTGGTCGGACGACGCGTCGTCGTGGTCTGCTCGCGGGTCGTCGTCTCAGGTTCTTGCTGTTCGGCAGTGGTCGGGACAGCGGTCGTGGTCTGTGTGACCGTCGTCGACGGCGTCGGCGTCTCCGACGATCCCGAATCCAGGTTCGCCAGCCAGAAGCCGATCAGTCCGATGGCGCCGAGCAGCAGCACTCCCGCGATACCCGCGAGCACCTTCTGGCCGGTGGTCCACCCGTTGTTGTTGTTCGACGGAGGCGTCGAGCCGGTCTGCGGGTACGAGGTTTGGTGGTACGAGGTCTGCGGATATGAGGTCTGGCCGTATGCCGTCGGAGCCCGACCGGTTCCCTGCGTCGCGCTGCGTGCGGTTCCCGTGGGCGGCACACCGCTCGTCATCGCGCGGGTCGCGCCGGTTCCGCGTGCGAGCGCGGCTCCACCTGCGGCTCCCGCCGCAGCGGCTCCGGCAGCACCGATGGCTCCGGCGCCGCCAGGGGTAGGAGGTCGACGTCCCGCACGCACCGCGGCCACGGCGTCGGCGAACTCGCCACCGTTGGCATAACGCTGCTTGGGATCCTTCGACAACGTGATGTCGATCAGCTCGCGCACCGACGCAGGCACGTTCGCAGGCAGCGGCGGCGGGGTCTCGCGGATGTGCTTCATCGCGACGGTGATCGCGCCATCACCGAGGAATGGTCGACGCCCCGTCAGCGCCTCGTATCCGACGACGCCGAGCGAATAGACGTCCGACGCCGCCGTCGCCTCGTCACCGGTGGCCTGTTCGGGCGAGATGTACTGGGCCGTGCCCATGACCATGCCGGTCTGGGTGACCGGTGCGGCGTCGACCGCCTTCGCGATGCCGAAGTCGGTGATCTTCACCTGGCCCGCGGGTGTGATGAGGATGTTGCCGGGCTTGACGTCGCGGTGCACGAGGCCTGCGGTGTGCGCGGCCTGCAGCGCGCGGCCGGTCTGCTCGAGCATGTCGAGCGTGTTGGTCAGCGACAGCCGTCCGAGCCGTGAGATCACTGAGTTCAGCGGCTCGCCGTCGACGAGTTCCATCACCAGATAGGCGAGCGGACCGCCGCCTGCGCGGTCGGGCGTTTCGCCGTAGTCGAAGACGTTCGCGATGCCGGGGTTGTTCAGCTTGGCCGTCGTCTGCGCCTCGGTGCGGAAGCGAGCGGTGAACTCGGGATCGTCGGAATACTCGGCCTTGAGCACCTTGACCGCGACACGACGGTTCAGTCGCGTGTCGACGGCCTCCCAGACCTGTCCCATGCCGCCGGTCGCGATGAGCCGGATCAGGCGATAACGGTCGGCGATGATCGTGCCGTTCTGCAGGCTCATCGTCCACCTCCCACCAGTGAGTTGATCACAGCTCGTCCAATCGGTGCGGCGACGGTTCCGCCGACCGAGTTCACACCGTAGTCGCCGTTCTCCACGATCACGGCGACAGCGATCTGCGGATTCGACGACGGTCCGAACGCGATGTACCAGGAGTACGGGGTCTCCGAGTCGCCACCTGCGCTCGTGTCGGAGTGCTCGGCCGTGCCGGTCTTCGACGCGATCGACACCGGACCGCCCGCTCCCGCGGTTGCCCGTTCCGACTCGACCATCATGCTGGTCAGCGTGGCCGCCTGGTCGGAGGTGATCGGTTCGTTAATCGTTGTCGGCTGAGTTGTGCTCAGCGTGCGCAGATCTGCCGATTGCAGTTTATCCACCAGATAGGGCTGCATCCGCACCCCACCGTTGGCGACGGTCGCTGCGATCATCGCGTTCTCCAGCGGGGTCAGGCGCACGTCACGCTGTCCGATCGCCGACTGCGCCAGCGCGGCACGGTCGGGGATCTCGCCGACGGTCGATTGCGCGACCGGCATCGGAATCTCCGGTCCGGCTTCGTCGAGGCCGAAGCGTCGAGCGGTGTCTTTGAAGTTCGACGTCGCGTTGGGCATCTTGTTCGTCACGAGGTCGGCGAAAGCGGTATTGCACGAGTACTTCAACGCCGTGACCATCGAGACAGTGCCGCCGGACGATTCCGGGCATGTCTCGCCGCCGTAGTTGGGTAGCGAGATCGTGGTGTCGGGCAGCGGGAACTGCGACGCCGCGGTGAGGCGCACGTCGGGCGACACCCCTGCCCGCAGCGCCGCCGCCGAGGTGACCACCTTGAACGTGGACCCCGGCGGGTAGAGCTGGTTGATCGCGCGGTTGAGCATCGGCTCCGAACCGTTGGGGTCGTTCCACGACGACCAGGCCGTCTCGCGCACCGACTGGTCGTGGCTGGCGAGCTTGTTCGGGTCGTAGCTGGGCGTCGACACCATCGCGAGGATCTTGCCCGTGTTCGGCGCTATCGCGACGACCGCACCGCGACAACCGCCGCTGCAGCCGTTGCGCATCTGGTTGTAGGCCACACGCTGCAGACGGGGATTGATCGTCGTCACGACGTTGCCGCCGCGCGGATCCCGCCCGGAGAACATGTCGGTGAAGCGCTGCCCGAAGAGCCGGTCGTCGCTTCCGGAGAGAAACGAGTTCTCGTAGCGCTCGACCTCGGTGCTGCCGTACTGGTACGAGAAGTAGCCGGTCACCGGCGCGAACGCCTCGGCACCCTCGGGTGGGTAGCTGCGCAGGAACTTCAGCCTGCTGTCCGTGGGCACCGACACCGCAACGACCTCGCCGCCAGCGGTGATCGCACCGCGCTGGCGCGAGTACTCGTCGAGCAGCACGCGGTTGTTGCGCGGGTCGGATTTCAGGGCGTCGGCCTTGAAGACCTGAACGTAGGTGGCGTTGGCGAGCAACACGATGATCATCACGATGACCACCATCGACACCCGGCGGATCGGAGCGTTCATGGTTGCCGCACCGCCTGTGTCGGCAGCGACTCGATGGGCTTCGGCGTGGGCCGACGCTTCGTCGGGTCGGGTTCGCGCGCGGCGTTGGACACGCGGATCAGTAGCGCGAGAAGTATGTAGTTCGCCAGCAACGACGACCCGCCGTACGACACGAACGGCGTCGTGAGACCGGTCAGCGGGATGAGCTTTGTGACGCCACCGACGACGACGAAGATCTGCACGGCCATCGTGAACGAGAGGCCGGTTGCCAGCAGTTTGCCGAAGCTGTCGCGGACTGCGACGCCTGTGCGCAGACCGCGCATCACGAAGATCAGGTAGAGCATCATCACGGCAGTGAGCCCGACAAGGCCGAGCTCCTCACCGATGGTCGCGATGATGAAGTCGGTATTGGCGAACGGAACGATATTGGGCCGGCCGGAGCCGAGTCCGGTGCCGAACAGCCCGCCGGTCGCGAGCCCGAAGAGGCTCTGTCCCACTTGATAACCGGTGGTGTCGAAGGTGGCGAAGGGGTCTTGCCACACCTGAACGCGCACCTGCAGATGTGGGAACAACTGGTACGCGAGTACCGCTCCCGCGACGAAAAGCGTGACGCCGATCGCCACCCAGCCCGCTCTGCCGGTGGCGACGTAGAGCATCGCGAGGATCGTCGAGAAGATCAGCAGCGGGCCACCGAGGTCGTTCTCGAGGGCGAAGATGCCGATGGTCACCAGCCACGCGATCAGCAGTGGTCCGAGGTCGCGTGCGCGCGGCAGGTCCATGCCGAGGAAGTGCTTGCCCGCCGTCGTGAACAGGTCGCGCTTGGAGACCAGCAACGCCGCGGTGAAGATGATGATCAGGATCTTGGAGAACTCGCCGGGCTGAATGTTGAAGAGCGGGGTGCGAATCCAGTTCTTCGACCCGTTGATCTCCGACATCGACGACGGCAGGATCGCCGGGATCGCCAGGAAGATCACGCCGCCGAGGCCGAGTGTGTACGCGTAGCGCGAGAGCGTCCGGTGATCGCGGATGAAGATCAGGATCATTGCGAACGCGATGATGCCGAGCAGCGCCCATAACAGCTGCTGATCGGCGTTGTTGGTCTGCTCGGTCGGGCTGATCTCTTCGCCGCGCGGACCCGACCCGAGGTCGAGGCGGTGGATCAGCACGAGCCCGATTCCGTTGAGCGCGGCCACAATTGGCAGCAGCACCGGATCGGCGTGGGGCGCGTACCGCCGTACGACGAGGTGCGCGATCGCGAACAGCACCGTGTAGGCGGCGACGTACTTGAGAAGATCCCACGTCAACGATTGACCCTGCGCGGCCTGCACGATGATCAAGGCGATCGTCACCACACCGATCGCGAAGATCAACAGGATCATCTCGACGGTGCGCCCGGTCTGGCGGGCCGGTTCACGCGGCGGCGCGTGCTGCGCTTGCGGATTCGACGGCTGCGACATCTACGGTTCCCGACACGGTCCGTCGTCGAACTGAGGCTGCGCAGGCGTCGAGGCGGAGGGGGCGGGCGTCGACGACGGTGCCGGACTCGACGGCTCGGCGACCGGCGGCAGTGTGAACCGCGCGGGGAGTGCGGTGTTCGGAGCGGGGCTCGCGGGAGGCGGGGTGCCGGGTGTCGGGGCTCCGGGTGTCGCACCCGGCGCCGGGGCGGGCTCGGTGGTGCTCGGCGCGGGTTGGCATAGGGGCAGGAAGGTGAGTCGACGCACCCGGTTGCGGGCGTCGTCGAGGTCGACTTTGCTCACCCCGAACGTGCGCACGGTGTTCACGCTCGCCGAGTCGAGGTCGGAGAGGCTCAGCTGGCGGCACTCGTCCTTGCTGTCGACCGACTGGAAACTGACGGTCGGGGCGTCGGTCGCGACGTTGGTGACGCAGACCTTCTCCGACGCCTTGCTCGACGAGAAGAAGAGGATCTTGTCGGGCGAGCCCTGGAAGATGGTGACCTTGCCGTTGTCCTCGCCGACGTAATACGTGCTGCGCAACAGTCCGCGCGTCAAGAAGAAGCCAGCGATCAGTGCCGCGATGACCAGCGCCACAATGCCTGCGAATATCCAACGGCCCCAACGACTTCGACGCTGCGCGGGTTCGTTGTCGTCATCGTTGAGGATCGTCGGGCGCTGGGGTGCGGCCGCCGGTGGACGCAGTGCTGCGGCTCTACCTGCAGCGGTCTTGGGATCGGGCGTGTAGTTCTGCTCGGAGTCGTCGCCCGCCGCACCGCCGACGATGGGTCGCGACTCGCCGTACTGCGTGTCGACGACGTCGGCGAGCACGACGCTGACATTGTCGGGGCCGCCGCCGCGCAGTGCGAGTTCGATGAGGCGGTCGGCGCATTCCTTCTCGTCGTCGATGGAGCCGAGCGTCTCGGAGATGGTCTCCTCGCTCACGACGTCGGAGAGGCCGTCGCTGCACAGCAGGTACCGATCGCCCGCGCGTGCCTCGCGGATCGTGAGTGTTGGCTCGACCTCTGTACCGGTCAACGCGCGCATGATGAGGGAGCGCTGCGGATGGGTGTGCGCCTGTTCGGCGGTGATGCGACCTTCGTCGACAAGGGTCTGGACGAACGTGTCGTCGCGCGTGATCTGGGTCAGCTCGCCGTCGCGGAAGAGGTAGCCGCGCGAGTCGCCGATGTGCGCAAGCCCGATCCTGCTGCCCGCGAACAGGATCGCGGTCAGCGTCGTGCCCATGCCGTCGAGGTCGGGCGAGCGTTCGACCTGTGCGGCGATGGCCGCGTTGCCGCGGTGGGTCGCGCGGTCGAGTGCGGCGAGCAGATCGCCGCCGGGCTCGTCGTCGTCGAGTGTGCGCAGTGCCTGGATGACCAACTGGCTGGCCACTTCGCCTGCCGCGTGTCCGCCCATACCGTCGGCGAGTGCGAGCAGTCGAGGGCCGGCGTAGAACGAGTCCTCGTTGTTCGCGCGGACCAACCCACGATCGCTCCGCGCGATGTAGCGCAACACCAGTGTCACGGGCGCAACTCGATCACGGTCTTACCGATACGGATCGGCGTGCTCAACGGGACGCGCACGGCTGTGGTCACCTTCGAACGGTCGAGGTAGGTGCCGTTCGTCGAACCGAGGTCTTCGACGTACCAGTCGTCGCCGCGGCGCGAGAGCCGTGCGTGGCGCTCGGAGGCGTAGTCGTCGGTGAGGACCAGCGTCGAATCGTCGGCTCGGCCGATCAGGACTGGCTGCTGACCCAGTGTGATGCGCGTATTCGCGAGTGCGCCGTGCGTGACGACCAGGTAGCGCGCCGACCCCTTGGCCGTCGCGGCTTTTCGACGACGACGGTCGGCCCCGGTGTAGCGGGAGAGAGGCGAGCCCGACGCTGTGGCGATGTCGGCACGGAGGGTGCGGATGACCGCGTAGACGAACAACCAGAGGAGGACCAGAAACCCGATACGGGTCAACTGCAGAACCAAGCCCTGCATCTAGTCCTCACCTCCCACGCATCCGTCACTACAAAGTACGTCCGTGTGCCGACGCTTCGCGCGCGACAACGGATCCCGACTGCATCTTATGGGCCAGAGTCCCGATCACCGTCATTCGAAAGTGACAGTTGTGTATCGACGCCCGGCGTCATCAGACGATGCCACGGGCGCCGATTCGGCTAACTGGCAGGTGCAGCCGGTCTTACTGGAACCGGACGGTGATGTCCGAATGACCGATGCGAATGCGGTCGCCGTCGGCGAGCTCCCAGCTGTTGACCTGGACGTCGTTGACGGTCGTGCCGTTGGTGGAGTTGAGGTCGGTGAGCATGGCGGTGCTGCCGTCCCAGCGGATCTCGACGTGGCGACGCGAGACGCCGGTGTCGGGGAGGCGGAACTGCGCGTCCTGGCCGCGACCGATGACGTTGGAGCCCTCACGCAACTGGAATGTGCGGTTGCTGCCGTCTTCGAGGAGCAGCGTGATCGCGGCGGGTGCGTAGCCACCGGGGTGTCCGTAGCCCTGGTCATATCCGTAGCCGGGCTGCTGTGCGTAACCCTGCTCGTAGCCCTGCTGGCCGTAGCCCTGGTCGTAACCCTGCTGCGGGTAGCCCTGGGCGTAGTCGTAGTCCTGCTGGCCGTAGCCGGGCTGCTGTGCGTAGCCCTGGTCGTAGCCGGGCTGCTGTCCGTAACCCTGCTGCTCGTAGCCCTGCTCGTATCCGTAGCCGGGCTGCTGGCCCTGCGCCGGGTAGTAGCCGCCCTGCTGGCCGTAGCCGGGAGCCTGCTCGTAGCCCTGTCCGTAGCCGCCCTGCTGGTAGTCGTAGCCCTGCTGGGCGTACTCCTGGCCGTGTTCCTGCTGGCCCTGGCCGTAGCCCCGGGCGTCGTCGTAAGCGGGTTCTGCGCCTCGCCGCTGGTCGTAACCGGGATTCTGCGTCATGGCTGGGACTCCTACTTGTTGTGGTGCGTGTGGTTGTGGGGGCGGACCGGAAGTCGGCGGCTGGGCTCGCGGCCCCGGGGGCCGACCACGTGCGGCCCGCGGTGGTTCTGAAGCATCGTTACCCGCGCCTGTAGCGGATCCGACCGGACGCGGGCTCGCATCCGGATCGACCCGACCACGGGCACGGAAGATACCGGTGTGCAACGACGGCGATTGGTCGAACTCTACGACGACCTTTCCATACGTCTGCCATCCGTTGTCGGCGATGAAGTTTTCCAGGTGCTTGGAGAAGGTCTTGCGGTTCAACTCGTACTCAGTGGCGATGTGCTGGTGGTCGGTCGGGCTGAACAACAACGAGTAGCTGTTCGCCGCCAGCACCGTGCCGTCGCCGAGGCTCTCCAGCGACTCCTCGGCCTCGCGCTGCAGGCCGTTCTCGATCTCCTGCGGAGCAACCTGACCACCAAAAACGCGCGCAAAGCCGTCGTCGACGGCCCCCTCGAGCTTGCGCTCGAATCGTTGCAGGATTCCCATCGTCGACCTCCCTTCGCAGCCCTGGTGGCGTGTCGTCGTGCAAGTGACCTTGATTGATGATACCGATACTTACGGCTAACACCGTCTCAGATCAACCGCCGCAGCTTCAACTATGACTTCAGGGTCGGGCTTGATCGCGCTGGTCGAGCTTGTCGAGACCACTCGCTGCCCGAGCCTTGGCCCCGCTGGTCGAGCTTGTCGAGACCACCACGCCGCTAATCGAGCCAACCCCCGCTGGTCGAGCGCTACCGCCGCTGGTCGAGCCCGTCGAGACCACCCGCCCGCCCGAGTTTTACATCGGCGCCGCATTGTTGCTATCGTTCTCCAGTCGTCGAGCTACCCAGTTCGACGACATGCCCGCCGAATTCGGCGGCCACGGGCGAGTGGCGGAATGGCAGACGCGCTGGCTTCAGGTGCCAGTGTCCTTCGGGACGTGGGGGTTCAAGTCCCCCTTCGCCCACCACGAGCAGTTCATCGCAAATTTGCTGCAGGGGTCAAGCTGGTGAATCCGGTTTGACCTCTGTTTTTGTGTACGTGGGAGGTCGCTGTTCGGCATTATCGGCGCCGGCGGGACATGAGATTTGAAGATCCCCGATTGCGCTAATCCCGTCTGTTTGGAGGCGGGCTCGCTCGAGTTTTGTCCGGCCTCGAGGTCCACTTGTGAGAGGAACCCTGCCGGGGCGAGCGGGCGCATACTCAAGTTGAGTGGGCGACAGCGGGTAATGCGAGGGTGAAAAACTGGCCCCGATACGGGGACGCGCGAAGAGCCAGAACGTGTGAAACACTGACCTCCGAGCAGGCATGTTTGGAAATGGTGTTGACCAGCGGCTCATCACAGATCCTCCGAGCAATAGCACAGCGAGAATGTCGCACTGGCACACCAATCCGCGGCGTTGACTCATTGCGTGTCTCCGTTTGC
The DNA here is from genome assembly GCF_036540975.1 of Gordonia sp. w5E2. Classification (NCBI taxonomy): domain Bacteria; kingdom Bacillati; phylum Actinomycetota; class Actinomycetes; order Mycobacteriales; family Gordoniaceae; genus Gordonia; species Gordonia sp. w5E2. The sequence continues at coordinate 45,051 of NZ_CP144213.1, forward strand.
CATCTGATGTCCGGCAGGTGTTTGGCCGTATGCACTGAGGGCGTCGCCTTCCATCGGTCCGAGAGAGGCCACTAACTCTTCAGCGAAGGACCAGGCCGAGCTGTCCACCTTCTCGTAGTAGGTCCTACCGGCGGTCGTAGGTAGCCGCTGGATCAGCCCGGCCTCTGCCAAGTCACGCAGCGGGTTCTGTATCGCGCTGAGAGAAGGCAATCCCAGGTCAGCTGCGAGATCGCTCGGATTTATCACGTCCTCGGACTGCGCGATCCATGACATGACTGCTAATCGGTGGATTTGCCCGAGGACAATCTTCGATAGCCGCTCCATTGGGTTACTAGGCATGGCCATTGAAGCATGTTACGTGAAACGAGTTACACGAAACATGTAATCTGGTCTGCATGGAGATGCTGGCAGAGGCCGACCGCATCGGCAACCTTGATGCGCTGGTCTTGGCTGCCGTTGTTGCACTGGATAAGGCGCGTGGCGTCGACCGCACCTACACCGTTCTTCCCCGTCATGGGTGGGCGATGTCCGTATTCGCCGAACAGTTGATCGCTGGGTTTGGCCAGTCCGCCGAAGGGCAGTGCTTGGGCGTCCTGTCCGATCCGCAACGCGGAGTCGTCCAACCGCGTGTCACCGCCTCATTCGAACGACTGAGCGCTGCTGGATATCTAATCCCTGTGGGGGTTGGTGAATGCGCGGGCTGGAGTCTGTCGACCCGGTGGCGATCCGAGGCCCACAACATGGGCCGAGCAGTCGGGCACGCCATAATCCTTCAGCAAAGCGCTCAGCGAACGGTCGCGATCCTTGACGCTTGGTCGAAGACCTTCCGGACGGGACGGCCGCCGAGATCTGGCACATCGACATCCTCGGCAGCCCTGCGCCAACCGCGCCCGGCGTGAGTAAGAATGCTCATCCGGTAATCGCCAGATCGCACCATATGCCGCGCTTCGACACGGACTTTGCGCTGCTCGTACAGGAATGGTGCTTCCCAACAGCCTATGTCGGTCTGTTCCCAGTCAATCGCCGTGACATGCGCTAATGCCTCGTCCATCTCCTGCGCTGACTGGTATCGCTGACCGGGGTCTCGGTGGGTCGCCTTTGCATATACGCGCCGCATGGAACTCGAGGCCCAGAGTGGCAGGGCCTGATCTGAAATCGTGAGCGGTGTTCGACCGGCACTTATTCGCTTGATGATCAACGAGATTGGATACTCGGCGAATGGAAAATGGCCGCCGAGGAGCTCCCTCAGCACAAGTCCGATCCCGTAGATATCGCTCGCCCTAGTTAGCATCTTGCTCGTCGCAAACTCAGGTGGGCTGTACAGGGTCGGATTGTTGAGGGCTCTGACTTCGCCTCCGTCATTGAAGCGACCCGCGAGGCCGAGATCGGCCACTCTCGCGCGGTAATTGTGACACAGCAGGACGTTTCCGCTCTTTATGTCACGGTGGCCGATCCCATGTACCTCATGGATTTCCGCCAGACCGCGCAATACTGCCTGCGTGATCGCGACGGCTTCTGAAGCCCTGAATTCTTCCCCCCGTAGCTGAGCATCAGTGATCGACCCCCGTTCGAAGTAGGGTGTGATGATCTCAACAACCCGCAGCGGCGCTGGATAACCGCTCACCTCTGCTGCCCCCAACACCGGTACAACGTTGTTGTGCTGGATCGACTGTAGTGTCGCGGCCTCTGGTAAGGCATCGTCAATCTGCGATATCTCGATGCGTTTGCCGACTCGCTTGCAATCCAGGAGTGGGTCATGCCAGACGCGAACTTCATTGATCCCCTCGGGGATACTGCGAAGGCATTCGAATGGCAACGACAGAACATGCTGGTCCCGTCGCTGTGTAGACGAGCCGGTGTGCGGTTGACTCGCCTCGCCGTTCACCTCAAGGCCTTTAGGGCATAGACGGATACGGCACTAGCTTCTGCCATGCCTGTCGTCCAGTAAGTGGGAGCCTCTGTCACTCCGAGCGTCTTATAGTCAAACTGTTTGAGTTGGTTGGCTTCGAGCGACATGGAAGCCCCAACTGCGTTCGTTGTGTAGGTGGTGGCATCGATGTGGAGAGCTGATGCCCCCTGGAGCACGGCGCAGATCGCGAAAACCCTATTGAACGCGGCAGAGTACTTTAGATTGCTGAACGCTCTGGTCTGGAGAATGGCGACCGCGTTCACACCCATTGGGGAAAGATGCTGCCGAAACCGGTCTATCAAGTCTGCAAAGCGCGCCGTGTCAGGAAGCGCATTGTTGCTCTCGATGCGCTTTGTCGAGATCAGCAGTGGTGTATCACAACCACTTTCCTCTACAACAGCCACATTGATCCCTCCACTCTTGACGTGCACCCCAGCAATTCTCTTCATTTCTCACAACCTGTATTGTTGAACAAATACTGCAACTCCTTGAATTCACCAGATTCAGAGGGCCTGATCAAGATTTGAGGACGCTATGTCTCTGAGACATCCACCTCGAAAAGCTTGGTTTTAACTACTCCGCAGATCGGCCTCCTTTGGAACACGTGCCCTGGTTACCATCGAATCGTTCGAATCCGGTGCCGACTCCTATGTTTCAAACGCGCGTCGAACTGCTTTTGTCGTCGCAACTACGCAGACTCCTGATCCGCTGATGAGCTGATCTGCTCGATCGTATCCATCAGGCGGGACACAACGTCCATCGCAAACACTTGCGTTGGACCTTGGGGGGCGTTGTCGATGAAGGGCGGGTCAAAGATCTGCGATGAATCCATTGCACCGTTTCGGGTGAGGTATTCGGTGACGAGTCCGATGAAGTGGATCTGGTCGGCAGTCGCATTCACGTCGTCTATGAACTCGGCAAAGGCCTCGTTGACCGACTGCCGATCCAGCCCTACAAGCGATCGGATGAAGCGCCCGAGGCCGTGCGCGTCATTGATTGCCTGCTGAAGCTCGTCCTCCGAGCCTGCGCCACTTCGGGTGAGGAGTTCCTGGAGCGAGTCGATGTCGGCCTGTGTCAATGGCTTTCCGGTCCGCAGCTTCTGGAGCGCAAGATTGTCGGGTTGTCGTCGCAGGTAGTCGCGCATCTTGGCGTTGAATCGCTCCTTGTCGGTACCAGTCGCCATGTGCGGCATGTCGACCTCGGTGACGTCGCCGGTGAAGGTGTCTTGCAGATCGGTGTAGACGATCGGCTGCTTTGTCTTCTCGAGTAGCCCCACGAGGGACCGCAATTCCTTGCGCGCGTCCTCAAGCATCTCGGGGGTGACGTCGTCCCACCAATCCTCGGAGGCGACTTCGCGGAGCAGTTCTTCTTTGGCTTTGATCTTGGGGATGGTGAGCTGCTCGAGGAGGCCGTCGGCGATGGTGCGAACTTTGTCTTTCTGACGTTCGAGGGTGGTGTCGTCGGCTTCGATGACGGCGAGTTGGCCGCGTAGGACGATGAGGTCGAAGCGTTTTGCCATTTCGTCGGTGTCTCGAACGGCCGTGGGTAGATCAGCGAGGTTCTCGACGATCTCACGGACCTTCTGTTCGGTCAGCGATTCCCATTCGCTGCGATCACGGTAGACCTCCACTTGCTGGCGGCGTGGCCTGACGAGGAAGTTGTCGAGGTTCATTCCAGACACCTGAGTGTGCAGCACGTCGGTGATGCCGTCGCGCAGCTCAGTGTTCCTGTGGGACCGGTCGAGCGCCCAGACGATGTCGGTGCGGGCGGTGAATAGCCGCTCAGATAGGGAGGCTGGCAGCCGGGCTTCGGCAGGTGCCGGGTGGGCGTTGAAGAACTCCACATTGCCGCAGAGGTCGAAGATGAAGAAGTCGCTCTTGTCCTGCCCAGGGCCGTAGAGATCGGGGCGTAGGCGGGTGCCGCGTCCGACCATCTGCCAGAACTTGGTCTTGGACCGGACGGGTTTGAAGAAGACCAGGTTAACGACGTCGGGAACGTCGATCCCGGTGTCGAGCATGTCGACTGAGATTGCGATGTGCGGGCTGGAATCTGGTTGGGAGAACTGGTCGATCAGGTCTTGGCCGTGGGAGACGGCGTGGGTGATGACAGCGGCGAAGTGGCCGTTGTACTGCGGATAGTTGCGGTCGAAGCGTTGGGCGATGAAGTCGGCGTGTTTCTGGTTCTTGGCGAAGATGATGGTCTTGCCAAGGCGATCACCACCAGCAACGCGGTGGCCGCGAGTCATGAGGACCTCGAGAGCTTTGTCGACAGTGTCGGTGTTGAAAAGCCACTTGTTGACTGCCTCTGACGACACCTCGTCGGGGAACTCGTCGGGATCGACATCTTCGCCCCAGTCCTCGCCCTCCCAGCGTTTCTTCTCCTCCTCGGACAGATCGTCGTACTTGATGCCCGATCGCGGGAACGCCAGCGGCACCGTCACCGCGCGCGGCGGTACCAGATATCCGTCCTTGATAGCCTCGTCGAGACTGTAATCGTCTGTGGGAACACCTGTTTCCAGGTTGAACAGTAGGTAGGTGTTGTAGTCGACCTCGTCCTTGGGGGTGGCGGTCAGCCCGAGGAGGTAAGAGTCGAAGTACTCGAAGATGCGACGGTACTTCTGGTACACCGAGCGGTGGGCTTCATCGATGACAACCAGGTCGAAGTGGCCGGGACCGAAGCGCCGTCGGCCGTTGTCGAGGTCGTTGATCAACCCCATCATCGTCGGATACGTCGACACGTAGACCCTGCCGTCGGTGGTCTTCTCGGTGAGGAGGTTGACCGGTGACGTGTCCGGCAGGAATGTCTTGTACGCGTTGGCCGCCTGGTTCACGAGGGCTTTGCGGTCGGCGAGGAACAAGATGCGTTTGGCCCAGTTCGCGCGCATCAACACGTCCGACAGGGCAATCACGGTGCGGGTCTTGCCGGACCCGGTGGCCATCACGAGTAGTGCGGCGCGTTGGCGTTTGTCCTCAAAGCCTTCGGTGACGTTGCGGATCGCGCGTGTCTGATAGGGGCGTTCGACGATTGCTGTGTTGATGTCGACGTCGGCGAGTTTCTTGCGGGTGGTCCGGCGTTGGATCTCAAGCGCGAGTTCGTCGCGGGTGTAGAAGCCTTCGACTTCGCGTGGCGGGTAGTAGAGGTCGTCCCACAGCCAGGTGTCGAATCCGTTGGTGTAGAGGATGATCGGACGTTGCCCGTGCATCTTTTCGAGGCAGTCGGCGTAGAGCTTGGCTTGGTGCTGACCGACGGTCGCATCCTTGGAGGTGCGTTTGGCCTCGACCACCGCCAACGGTAATCCGTCGGTGCCCCAGAGCACGTAGTCGACGAAACCGTTCTTGCCGTCGGGCATGCCTGTCACCGGATACTCGCGGACCCGGGGGGAATTAACATCCCAACCGGCTTCACGCAGCAGCAGGTCGACGATGTCGGTGCGGGTGCGGGCCTCGTCGTAGTCGTGGGTATCGGCGTGCCCGGCAGCTGCTGATTGTGCCGCGGCGACCTGCGCGCGCAGCTGCGCTACGAGTTCTTCCAAGCTGGCATGGGCGGCGTCGGCGGCCTTGAGTTGTTCATCGCGGGCCAGCAACTGCTCGGTGAGATCAGCGCGCGCACTCGCGGCTTCTTCAAGTTGGGCGTCTTTGGCCTCGAGCTCGGCGCCGAGCTCCTGCAACTGCGCCATCGTCTTAGCCACTGCCGCCCCGCCACCCGGCTTGGGTAGCTTCGCCCGGTCGAGTTTCTGCTCGGGTGTCGGCTTGGAATCCGGCTGGGACGCGTACGTGCGCGCCAGCCACGACATCACATGGAACAGCTCCTCGAGCAGCCGGACACCGGATTCCTGACCGATCGGACGGTCATCATGCACCGCGTGGTTGCCAGCCCGTCGAATCAGATCAAGCTTGGTCTGCACCGCGCCTGGAACGATCGCCTGGAAGGCAGGATCGTGGATGCGGGCTGACAGGTCGGCCTTGTACGGCTGGTCCAGATCGTTGACCGTGTAGAGCCATTTGACCGCCGCCTCGACCGCACGCCGTGCGTAGAAGCAGGTGGAGCGGCTGTCGAAGAGCGCATCGCGTTCAGCGTTCTTCGCAGACGCGTGAACATGAGGCCACTCACCCTGCAAGAAATCAAAGTTACCGGCCACGATGCCTCCCTTCCAGCCTGTCCGATCTTGACACATACCCCGCAGAATCTCGGCAAGCCAGACAGAATAGGCCGCTGGTCCGACAGAGCGCACTCGCCAACTTCCACCGGAACACTGTCGGTGACGGCGGGAACAATCAGACTGCTCGACCACCATGCAACGGAGAATCAGATGCCACTCGCCACCACGAGAACTGCGTTCCTAGCTGACCTGCTCAACGAACTCAGCGTGTTCCCGCTCGCTGCTTGCGACTTCGCCATACGGCTATGTCCTTGCGAAGGAGTATTGACGTTGACCGTCGAGTTCCTCGAAGAGGATGGCGGCGGCGAGTTCGTGAAGACCTACGACGGCGATCGCTGGGTAGATAACGATCCCACGGTTGACGGGGAAGATTCGGAATCCTCAGGTCTATGGACCCCGCTGATTCCTCACGATGTTTCGGAGATCGATCCGGGCGACGAAGATGCATTTTCCGACCAAGTAGATGCCACCCTTGAGGCACACGCTGCGTTGATCGACCTATTCACGACACTCGTCGCAAGTGGTTGGCAAGTGACGGTGCAACACGGAGCTGCCGAAGATGGCACACCGCAGATCACACTCCGCGCGGATGCGCCAGAGCTCGACCACGACCGCGCGTACACCGCAGTACGAGCCATGCGTCTGCCGACGGGCTTCTCACGCGTTGAGGCCACATACAAGCAAGGGGCAGGCGACGGAACAGAATCGTGGGGTTTTCCCCACGAGCAGGTCAGCGCTGTAACACGCAGCGGCACAATACAAACCATCCGACTCAAGGACATGTTCACGTTTGCGCTGTGCAGCTCAGCAACGTGGACACTGACCCCCGATCTCGACGCTCCAATCCAGCGGCATACCTCCGGTAGCTCGATGAAAACATCCATCGTCACCCAGCCGCCGATAAAACAGGCACCTACCCAAGACGAGATCGATGAACGGCGGAGAGCTGTGGACCAATGGGCTACGAGCAACGACTTCACATCGCCAGTCCACCCCGCAATGCCCGCAAATGTGCAGCGAGCCCTCGACGCACTCGACTCCGGAAACGCCGGCTATTACCTTCTAGATTTCACTAACGGCGATTGCTACTTAGGCCAGTCGATATCCATCGCCGATCGGCTCAAAGGACACCGCAGCACACACAAAGACATTCGCGGAATCCGCCTACGGCCGGATATCGAAGCAGGAAGCATCGTGAACCCGCTGCGACACCTCCTCGACCACGAAGCGACCCTGATCCACAGCGTCCAACAAGCTGGACTTCCGGCACGAAACAAAGCTCAAATGACCTACGCCATCGGCGATGACAGCTCGCTAGATGACATCTTCAGGAAGAACGGGACAACTTCCGCGGCATGGCTCGCCGATCCCATCGGCGTCAACGCGCACAAGCAAATAGCCCATTCGCCCAACCAGAGCCGAAGAAGCCTGACGGCCGCCGAAGACGACTACAGGGTGTGGCTCAAACGCACTGGAGAGCACGCCGACACAGTGCGTTCGTTGTTACGGACTTACATGGAGCGATGTCTTCCGCTTCCGCGCCACACCGAATACCAGCACTGGGTATTGAGCTCTCCGCGCAACACTCCATATTTCCGCACCCTGTCCAATCTCAGCATTCGGAACACCGAAGCGTTCAGAACCATGATCGACAAGGACAAACATCTACGAGGAATGCTGCATGTCAACGGCGTTGAACTCCTTGGAGAGTCAATGTCCGACGACGCCTTGATCAGATTTATGCGTCAACACCCTGGAGTGTGCGTTACGGAAACCGACTTTCAGGAGGCCGGGCCCTTCAACTTGATGCTGTGGGCACCAGACCTCACCTCGATTGATGACCTCCTCGATGACACTGCAGTCACTCGCGCAGCCGCAACCGCAGCCTTGCATCTCATGAAGAAAGGCAAGATGGGGAAAAACAAGAACTCACACAATCCCGTCTTAGTGAACGCCATTCTGCGCACGACAGGACAATAAACCAGATGTGAGCGTGAGTCTTTTTTGCAAAGCCAAACCCTCGAACTTGTGGTCAACATCGCTCACAGTTCACCACTGAACGCACGAGATTGGAGAGCGTCGAACAGCATTTTTGTTGCAGCCAAAGCCTCTCGACCCATTTCGCCGCGACATTCCGACGCCGCGGCGAAGTCACAGAATTTCTGTTGCTGTCCCACAGCGGGTAGAGGTATTGCGAAATCACGGATCTGTTTGAAGTTCAAGCCGGGCTTCGTCTGACCATACTGACTCGAACGAATCTGTCGCTGCCCCCACACTTCTGAACACAGAAATGCGGACAGGTACCTTGGTAGTAACCGCTCGGTATCCGTCCTAAGTATCGAGACATGCTGACTTATGTATGCCCCGGAGAGGCTCGAGGGCAGCGCCGCTGCCCGTCCGATTCGCGATCCGGTAATGGTTAGCAGTACATCGCCTTCCCGTGTACGTGTTCGACCAGCTTCTGCGTTGTCTGGCGCAGACACATATACCAAGTCATCATCGGAAATTGAGTTCATTTGAACGTCCAACGATCGGATGAAGCGGTCACCACGATCAGCGTAGTACTTCGCCCAACCTCTGCCTCCGCTGGTCACGAAGGTTAATAGATCTCCGAGCGGTGCTTGGGGTGCGCCTGCGGCGAAATGTTGGAATGCGGCGCCGCCAAGGTCATCCAGAACAGAAACTGCATGTAGACGCTTGGCGCGCAGGGTATCGGCGTGGTCGAGGATGGCTGCGATGCGGCGTTGTTCGGGTAGGGGAGGGAGAGGAACACTGAACTTGGCCAGTTCCGTCGGACTCAGCCTCGGGAGATTCGCTCCGGAGCTTCTGCTATCAGCAAGAGCCACTTGGGATGGCTGGCGAAGAAAATGCAGAAGGTAGCGGCGGTCAAGTTCTGGTCCAGGGCGAATCGGAAGAATGTCAGTGCTACAGACACCGGGGAAGTCCGGAGCCTCAATCTTCGCTAGGTACGGTCGGAGCTTTCCGTAAAGAATGTGATCGTCACTAAAAGTGAACTTGGTACTCGCGAGTTGGCCGCTCACCACTTGTTCGACGTCAACGAACCCGCCTCCGGACTTGATGTTTTCCAATCCAACATATGTAGTGCCGTCCTGAATCTCACTCGGTGCAACCCCCAAGCGCTCAATCAGTGCGACATCCCCCAACTGCGCTTCGCGCCAAGTCACTTGGCACCACCGGCGAGCATCTGGCGTAGCTCGGCGAGGCCGGTTTGGATGTCGAGTTCGAGTTTGGCGAGTTCGTCGAGGATCTCTTCGGGTGCTCGGTGTTCAACCTCGTCGTGGACGATCTCCTTATACCGGTTGAGGCTGAGGTCGTAGCCCTGCTCCTCGATGGCGTTCCGCGGAACGCAAAAGGACTGCTCGGTGCGCTCACGCTCGAGTTCGGTGCCGTCGCGTTCGGCCCAGCGGGCGAGGACGTCGGGAAGATTGTTCTTAACGTGCTCGTCGTTAGTGAGTTCGGCGAGCGGTCCGAGGTTCTCGCTGTCAAGGAGCGCGATTCGCTTGTCGTCCAACGAGAATCCGTCCGCTTGGACGTCGTAGAACCAGACATGCTCTGTGCCGCCTGAGTTTGTCTTGGTGAAGAACAGGATCGCTGTGGAGACCCCCGCGTAAGGCTTGAAGACGCCCGACGGCAGTTTCACGACGGCGTCGAGTTTGTGGTCGTCGACCAGCATCTTGCGGAGGGCCTTGTGCGCCTTGGAGGAGCCGAAGAGCACGCCGTCGGGCACGATCACGGCCGCCCGCCCACCAGGCTTGAGCAACCGCAGGAACAAGGCGAGGAAGAGTAGTTCGGTCTTCTTGGTCTTGACGATTTGCTGGAGGTCTTTGGCGGTGTTCTCGTAGTCGAGGCTGCCGGCGAAGGGTGGGTTGGCGAGCACGAGGGAGTAGGCGCCGGCGTCTCCGCTGTTGGCTTCGGCGAGTGAGTCGCGGTAGCGGATGTCGGGTTGCTCGACTCCGTGTAGCAGCATGTTCATCGATCCGATTCGCAACATGGTGTTGTCGAAGTCGAATCCGTGAAACATGTTGTGGTGAAAGTGCTTGGCTCCCTTGCTCGAGTTGATCTCGGCGGCGTGGTGATCGCGCATGTATTCGGTGGCGGCAACGAGGAAGCCGCAGGTTCCTGAGGCCGGGTCGACGATGGTGTCGCCGGGTTCGGGCGCCATCATCTCGACCATGAGTTTGATGATGTGGCGGGGTGTGCGGAATTGGCCGTTCTGTCCTGCGCTGGCGATCTTGGCGAGCATGTACTCGTAGACGTCGCCTTTGGTGTCGAGGTCGCGCATCTCGATCTTGTCGAGGAGGTCGACGACCTTGGTGAGCATGCCCGGGTTGGGGATGGAGAGGCGGGCGTCTTTCATGAAGTGGGCGTAGGTGGAGTCTTCGTCGCGCATGGTGCGGATGAGCGGGAACACTTCTTCATCGATGGTGCGGAACATGTCGTCGGGGGCGTAGTTCTTGAACTCCGACCACGACAGGTCGGTGCGGTCCACGGGGAACGGGTTGCCCGTGATGGGCTTCTTGGTGAGGTTGGCGCGGTTGAGGGCGAGCTGTTGCTCGTCGTCGAGGCGGCGGATGAACAGCAGGTAGGTGATCTGCTCCATCACCTCCAACGGGTTAGAAATGCCGCCGGACCAGAATGCGTCCCAAACGGCGTTGACCTTGCTCTTCTGCTCTCCCGTGATCACTCTCGTGTACTCCCAAACAGTCGTGATGAACCCGAACAGAACTGTATAGCGCGTCGCTCCGACAGCTTGGCCGAGGCGACACGCCCGAAGGTAGATCCGATCTTCGCCGTCTGCTGTGTGTCCTGAGGACCTACATCGTCGCCCTTCGTTTGCTGGAAACGCTCCACGAGGGCGAGCCGGCAAGTGGCCGCACAGCCTCTACCTGCACTTTCCGTCGCCCTTCAATGCTGCATAACGTGCGTTAGGCCTGTTCGTCAGCCTCTCAGGGTTCAGCGCGGAGGGATTACGCGACTATCAGCGTGGCACACCTTTTAGGCCATCGGCGGTCATGACCTGTCGCTCGTCCTCGAGAGAGGGATCGGCGTCGAAGACCTGTTACGTGCCAAAAAGCGCTACGCCAATGAAACAGGCAACTGCACGCTCGCCGCCAGCAGCTGCCTCTCGACGCTCTAACGACGGAGAGCGCTGGCCGCTAGGCGTGTCGTGCGCGTACGTGTGGTCTGTGACAACCGTGTGCGCGCAAGCTTGCCCGAGCCTGGGTGTAGCCGACCGAGCCCCTGCGTCTATCCGCGCGGCCCGGGCACTCGTCGCTGACGCCAACCCGATTGGGCGACATCATCATTGAATCCGCCTGTCTGTAACAAAATTGACGTTCCGAAACTTGAGTCGTTGCGGTGTTCGATGCGGGCAGGGCATGCGGCGTGGGGCTGGGTGGTCACGCGCCACAGACATCCGGGTGTCAGCTCCGGTCGAAGAGTGCGCTGCTTTGTCCGGTCGAACACTTGCGGTGGCCATGCGAATACCCCAATCGGAGCATCGGGAACCCGTCTACAGGACGCTCATCGAGGTTGACTGGGTTGCCCGCTGCCGCGTGGCGGCGTAGACACGTCGTAAGTCGTCTAGGTTCGCCGGAGGGGTTGTTGTGTCTGATCTGACCGATTGCAAGCAGGCGCTGCTCGACGAGTTGAGCAGGCTGGTCGATGAGCGGTTCGCGATGGCCGAGGATGCCGGTGTCGACGCCGAAGTCTTCGCCGACACCCAGCGGATAGCGACGGCGATGGCCGCTGCCTTGCCATCGGTCACGGTGCACGACCAGCGAGTGGGGCCGTTCTACGACACTGCCGGATTGACCTCGTGGCTCGGTGTGAGCAAGCAGGCGATCGCCAAACGCGTCAAGAACAACACTCTCATCGGCTGCCAACTCGAGTCGGGTACCTGGGTGTACCCCACATGGCAGTTCACCGATGCCGCCAAGGTCGACCAACATCTGCTGCAGGTGTGGCAAATCCTGCGCGAACACATCAACGCGTGGACCGCTGTGCTCTGGATGTGTTCACCCAACCCCGCCCTCAACGACGAAACCGCGGTTCGCTACGCGACCGGCGGCGGCGACGAGTTCGCTGAGGTCCTGGCCGCCGCACACGCCGACGCTGCACGCTGGGCGGCATGAGGGGTAGCGCTTCGCACACCGGACGAACGAGATGCGCGTACTCCCCGACGGGGACCGTGTCACACACCCTCGACGACACAGTCTCAGTGATCGCGCCCGTCGAGATCACGAATGCGGGGCGAATGGCGGCGGAGATGAATCAGCTCGGGTTCCCACTATCGGCTCTCGAGGAGCGACAGCACATCGTGATGGTTCGTGACGCGCTCGGAATGCAGGTGACCCTGCCGGTGGGGCTCCTTCCGGACGTGACGGTGAGCAACATGTTCGCTGCTGCGGATGTGCTCCAGGTGATTCGGATCTCCGACTCTTCGCGGCTCAGGCTCTCGCGTTCGCGGTGACCGGGGCATGGCCGATCGGAGGATAAGTAGATCGATCTGCGACGGCGAGCGGGGCCCTTGGTCGAATCCTCGCATCGGGAATGCTGACCCGGCGGGGAGGGTAGCTTCGCTAGGGCCGTGGCGGCTCGGGGATGTTTGCCGGGATGGGCACAGAGGTGACCGTTGTATGCGTCGGCGGTGGCGATTGAATGTTCTCCCGCGAGCCCACCGGTGTGGGGCGGGTGACGGCTGCAGCGATCAGGACGCCGACCCCGAGGACGAGCATCGCGACGTAGAAGGGGGCGATAGACCATGACCGCCAGACAGACCATTCCGGGAGGTATGACTGCTTGAGCTTCTGCCACCTCGTCTTTTCGGGCGTGCCGTCCGCCAGCGGCTCGTCGGCGTCTGTCGGATCGAGAGTGAACCGTGGGACCATGCGTTCCGCTCGCGCGACCGTGTTGTAGAGCTTCCGGAACGCCTTCTCGCTGCGCAGGTAGTTGGCGTCGAGGTAAGCGAAGAGGATTACCGCGACAACACCGAGGAGGGCCAGTGGCCATAGGTGCTGGGTGAGCGCGAAGCCGAAGGCTGCTGTTGTGACCGGAAGGAGCCATCCCTTCGCAGACGAAGACGCCGCAGATTGTCGCGTCACCACAGCCTGGATGTAGTCGAGGTGCTTGCGTCGATCTTCGGGCGACAACTCTGGCTGCGCGAGCGGCGGAGTGGACTGAACCGCAGCTTTCACGCGACGAAGCGCGTCGTCCTTGCTAGCTTCCGTGTAGTCGGTCTCTGGTGGCCAGATCGGTCCCATCGCGTCCCCACCTCGTCGAGGGACGAGATGCACGTGAAGGTGGTGCACGGTCTGGGTAGCGGCATCTCCGTTGGACTGGATGACGTTGAGACCCTCCGGCAGCAGCGCGATGCGTAGCGCTGAGGAGAGAAATACTGCTGCAGTCGATAGTTCCGCCAATTCCTCCGGCCGCAGTCCCCAGATGTCTTCCACATGCCGCCTCGGCACCACAAGTACGTGACCTAAGACGGCCGGTTCCGTCGGAAAGAACGCGACGACATGCTCATTCCGGTACACCTCTCGGACGTCGGGATCGGTCCCAGCGACGATCGTGCAGAACGGGCACTGTTCAGGGTTCACAGCAGTCGAGTCTTTGCCTGCCCCACCCAGTTCTCCAGGTTTTTGGACAAACACGCGTAGGTGGCCTTGGTGTCAATTTGTCCCTGCCAGTTCGTCTGTGTCGGGTCGAACACTGGAACGCCGCTCACAGCCGGAACCTTGGCGAACGGGTCGGCTCCGCGACGGTCGGCACCGGAACCCATCGATGCCAGGCCATGGATGCGCACACCGACTAGTGGCTTCTTGTCGTTCCACGCCTTCTCGATCTCGTACAACACCCACGGTCGAGAAGCGGTCTCTTGACCAATCAGAACGACAACGGCGCGCTTATAGGCCATCTCCTTGTGGATCCAGTCCTTGATCGCCTGCGCGCCCTGTCGGCGGACCGCCTCCCACTGCTGGGCGCCAAGTAGCGGTTGGCCCTCGAGCGCTCCGATCTGTCGGACGAGTTGCACTCGGTGCACGTCGCGCTCGTAATGGAACGAATAGAACACGGTCTTGGTTGCCATCGTTGGCTCCTCTCAACGCCTCGGCGTCTGCCGGAGGCTACAGCTCGTTGAGGTTAGCTCTCAGGTCTGACACATCTCCCGCGCGCAATAGCCTCGCGGTGGGCGGCATGACTATTTCAGTCCCGGCGGCCAGGAGGTTTCCAATGCAAAGGTTGGCGTGACACTGGCGTGTCCCCCGTGAGCCGGTCCGGGTTGTTTTAGAGTCCTGATTGCCCTGATGAGGGCGGAGAAGGGACGATGAAGAACATGGCAGGACGCAAGCGTCACTCGGCGGAGGACATCGTGCGCAAATTGCGCCGGGCCGATGAGTTGGCCGCGGAAGGCAAGACCGGCGAGGAGATCGCTGCCGATCTCGAGGTGTCGGCGGCCACGTTGTACAACTGGCGCCGCCAGTACGGCGGCATGGACGGCGACGCCGCGAAGGAACTCAAAGAGCTGCGCGAGCAGAACAGCCGACTCAAGCGGCTGCTCGCCGATGCCGAGCTCGAGAAAGACGCGCTGCGGGAGATCGCCAAGGGAAAATTCTGAGCCCGACCGCCAAACGCGCCGCCATCGACATGCTCAAGGACGTCAAGAGCATGTCAGAACGGATGGCGTGCAAGGTAGTTGGGCTTTCCCGTTCCGCCTATCGACGGCTGCCGCAAGCGCACACCCCGGCCGATCCCGACGCCGCACTGCGCGAGCAGCTACGCACGTATGCCCGCAAGAACCCCCGGCACGGGTTCCGGCGCGCGTGGGCACACCTGCGCTTCGACGACGGCATCGAGATCAACAAGAAGAAAGTGCATCGGTTGTGGAAAGAAGAGGGCCTGCAAGTGCGGCGCGCTCGGCGCCGCAAACGCGCCGGCCAGTCATCGGTCCCGGTCGTTGTCGCGGACGCACCGAAAGTGGTGTGGGCATTGGACTTTCAGTTCGATTCCACCGTGGATGGGAAGAAGATCAAGATCGCGTCCATGGTTGACGAACACACCCGGATGTCGTTGCTGAACATCGTGGACCGCTCGATTCCGGCTGAGCGGTTGATCGAGGAGTTGGAGAAGACGTTCGCGATCTGGGGTGGCCCGCCGATGGTGCTGCGCATGGACAACGGCCCTGAGTTCATCTCAGAAGCCCTGCAGGCGTTCTGTGCAGGGTCGGTCGGGATCTCCTACATTCCGCCCGGCACACCGTGGAACAACGGGTTCATCGAGTCGTTCAACAACCGGTTGCGCGACGAGTGTTTGAACCGCAACTGCTGGCCCACACTGATCGAGGCCCGCGTGGTCATCGACGACTTCAAAGACGACCACAACCACCGACACCGGCACTCAGCGCTGGGCTACCAAACGCCGGCCGAGTACGCTGCCGGATGCACCCACCAACATCACCCCGTGGGCTGCGAGATCGACTGACGATCACAACAAGGAACTGGCTCTAGAACTGCCTGGACCGGTTATCGGGGACCTGCCAACACCACAACGCTTCGGCGGTGAACCATCAGATCGTCCTGTCGGGCTAACGCCCAGGACGACACGCCCAGCCCAGCTATGTTCGTAACGTCATCGGGAGCTATTACTGATGGGTAGAAGAATCTGCCCGTTTGAGCTGTCGGTACCGGCCTATACGCTACTCGTGCTGTGGCTACTAAGGAGAGACAATATGGGCTATGCGTTCGGCAATCCTCTCGCCGTCACGATCCATCCGCAAGGGATTGCGTCGTGGTCGGATATTCAGAGTGACCGGGGTCTGCGGGAGAGGATTAACTCCTCGCATCTGTATATGGTCGTTATCCGTCCTTCCGTCACAGTCTCAATATCTCGCGATCGACTCGATATCGAATCACGCAATCCTGATGACGCGCGCTATTCGTATTGCGTCGAGACTTCTCTAATTGGTTTTGAAGCCTTCTGTCATGGGAAAAAGGTGCAGGATGTAGATTGTGGAGACTGGTGCTATTCTCATGACGTTGCCGCAGAGGTGCTATACCAAGGACTTGGCGCCGGCTGTTATGATGTGGGAACATACCTCGAACTGCTGAGCTGGGATGTCCTATACGTAGGAATGTCTTACGGCAAGGGCTATGGGTCACTAGTCGAAAGACTGTCCAAACACAGCACTATTCTTCGAATAATGGACGAGCACAGCGGATTGCCCTACGATATCCGCATAATTCCGATGACCTGCACGCAGTCAGCAGTCTTAGGGGGTTTTGTAGCTGGGCGTCCATTGCCTACCGTGGGACGGGTTCAAGAATTTGTGTCGCGAGATGGGCGCCTCGAATCTTTGGATATCGTAGCTGTTCTGGAGAATGTGCTAATTTCGTATTTCAAGCCCAATTACAACTCGACGTTGAAGGACTGGCCTGTTTCCAAGTATGTTTCGGCAATGGAGTCTGTCGGTATAGATTCGTTGCTCGTCTACCTCGATGGCTCCGAGGATACTTTTTCGGTGAAGACTGACTACAGAGATTGCCCCGAGCGCGGCCTTGCGCTGGTTGCTGAGGTGAGTGGCTCACAGCGAGTTTGGAACACTGCCTATCAGTCCGCGCTCGATTACGATCGCTCGATCGTCCCGGATCCAGTCGACCTAGGTTCGATCATGTGTGCAGCAGTTGCAGAATTTCGCGTGTCTAAA
This sequence comes from Gordonia sp. w5E2, assembly GCF_036540975.1. Taxonomy (NCBI): domain Bacteria; kingdom Bacillati; phylum Actinomycetota; class Actinomycetes; order Mycobacteriales; family Gordoniaceae; genus Gordonia; species Gordonia sp. w5E2. The sequence continues at coordinate 61,842 of NZ_CP144213.1, forward strand.
CCTAGGGCGCGCTTCTACTCCGATGCTCTTATCGAGAAATGTCAGGACCAGCACTTGAATTGAACGCAAGACCAGTGACTTAAGTCAGGTTGCGTCGGACTCACTAACAGTTCGGGTCAGAAGGTTTGCCACCGAACCGGGCCAGGTGCCAGGCGGCGTGGGCGCGCTGACGACGGAGTTGTGTGGCAATGGGTACTAGAGACTCGACGAGCGGTTCAACTCGGCCTCAGGCCTCTGATCTTGCCTGATGCGTCGAGCCTGCTACGGCAGATGCTCTGTCCCAGGGACTCGGGGTGTTCCTTCCCCTCGGTAGTTTCGTTCACCGTTGTGCTGAGCACACGGGTCATCGCGAGTGGCAAGGGTGCCATTTGCGGGCTATTCCGGCATCTCTCACCTTCATGCAGTTCGACCTGTCATTTTGTACTCAATGGTCTGACAATAAGCGTCTGCCGACCGCGATGGCGCTCGACCTTGACGAGGCACGTACACAACTCGGTCGTCAGCGAGGCGCCACGACAATAATTTCGATGGCCTCGCGCTGAGGTCGCAGTTGTGTACGTAGAACAGTGGCCTTGCGCTGTGAAACCTTCTAAGAACTTGCCCGGGAAGAGGCTCGTGCACATCGAACTCGGGCCCGCACGACGCATGGCGCCTGAAGGATGACAGCCTCTCCTATGAGGCAGCGGAGCACAACGCGCGAGTGTCGACGCAGTCGACAGAACGATTCTCGGCCCGCGTGCGACGCTGCTGAAGCGTCGAAGCGGCCAGCTGAACCCAGCGCGCGGGAAGATCGATAGTCAATGTTGATCGCAGCACCCCGAGGTCGCCGGCGTGTGCAGGACAAGGTCCGTAGCCGATTCGGCCGACCTACTCCGCCCGCGTCACCAACGACAGCAGGACGCCGGTCATGGTGTCGACGGACAGCACGTGCTCGCCCTCGCGGCCGACGTACTCGAGCGAGAGCCCGTTGATCAGCGCGAGAACGAGCACGGCGGCGTCGAGCGGAGGCACCCGCAGTCGCAGGTGTCGAGCAGCCACGACCTCTTCGATGTTCCTCGCGAGCGATTCGGCGAGCTGCGCCCGCGCAGCGGTGTAGTCCTCCAGGAGTTGCGGGTCCCGATCGACCTCCGACCGGAACTCCGCGAACACCACATTTGTCCGGTACGTGTCCCGGATCTGCTTCAGGATCATCAGCGCCAGGAAGCGCATGTCCGTCTCGGGGTCGGCGCTCTCCGACGTCGGCACCAGCGCGGGCGCGGTGAAGGCCGTCGCCCGCTCGGTGAACACAGACGACGTCAGGTCCATGAACAGCGCGCCCTTGCTGGCGAAGTTCGAGTACACCGCGCCCTTGGAGTATCCGGCGCGCCCCGCGATCATCTCCAACGACGCGTTGGCGTATCCCCGTTCGAGGAAGACCTCGCGCGCGGCCGCCCTGATGTCGGCCTGAACGTTCGCGCGGCTCGGCCTGCGCTTCGGTTGGGGCTCGACGTCGGCTCCGGCGCCTGGGGAAGTGGAGCTTGACGATTCCGCGGTCATCGGGACATTATCGATCACGGCCGTCAGTACCAGCGGTATCGAGAAGTGGAGATTCACTCGAGTACGTCGGGGGCGTCGATGCGCCACCCAACCGGCACGTCGACGTCACGAGACCTCTTCTCGGTACCGCGTCTGAGGACCCTCGTCGTCGGAGTGGTAGCGGCTGCGTCGCTGCACGATGAATCCTGCCGAGACGATGATCATCGCGGAGATTGCGGAGAAGATGATCGCCTGCCGTTGATCGTTGTCGAAGACCATCAAGATCAGTACGGCGAGAATGAACAGCATCACCACACCGGTCAGGTACGGGAACAGCCACATCCGCACCGGCGGCCGGTGACCCTCCGCGCGCAGTACGCGTCCCAGCCGCCACTGGCTCGCCGCGATCGTCAGGTAGACAAACAGCGCGATGGCACCGCTCGTAGCGAGCAACCACGCAAAGATCTTGTCCGGCAACACATAATTGCCGACCACTGCCAGGAATCCGACCACCATCGACATCAACACCGCAACCCACGGCACTCCCTTCGGCGTCAGGCTGCGCACCACCTGCGGGGCGTCGTGCCTGGTTCCCAGCGAGAACATCATGCGCGACGCCGTGTACAGCGCCGAGTTCAAACACGACGCGACGGCCGTCAGGATGACGATGTCCATGATGATCTTCGACCCCGGAATCCCGATGGCCTCCAACACCGACTGGTACGAACCGTTCTCGAGTTTGTTGTAGGGCATCAGTGCGACGACGACGAAGATCGACCCGATGTAGAACAGCGAGATCCGCCAGATCACCGAGTTGACCGCTTTGGTGATGCCGCGTTCGGGGTTCGGAGATTCTGCGGCGGCGATCGTCACGATCTCAGTGCCCATGAATGAGAACATCGTGATGAGCATGCCCGCGATCACCGCGCCGAACCCGTTGGGCATGAACCCATCCGGCTGCCACAGGTGACTCACACCGCTGACTTCTGAGCTCGGAATCCAGCCGAAGATCGCTGCGACGCCAACGAGAATGAACGCCACGATCGCGACGACCTTGATCAGCGCGAACCAGAACTCGAACTCTCCGTAGTTGCCGACGCTCGCGAGGTTCGTGATGGTCAGCAGCAGTGTCACGGCAAGCGCCCAGATCCACTGTTGACCACCGACCAGGTCGGTGAGGATCGCGGCTGCGGCCGTCGCTTCGACGGGTATGACGAGCACCCAGAACCACCAGTAGAGCCAGCCGACGGAGAAACCCGCCCAGCGGCCGAGCGCGCGGTCGGCGTACACCGAGAACGAACCGGTGTCGGGGTTTGCCGTCGCCATCTCACCGAGCATCCGCATCACCAGCACCACCAGGGTGCCGGCCAAAGCGTAGGAGATCAGCACGGCCGGTCCGGCCTTCTCGATGGCGTTCGCCGATCCGACGAACAGACCTGCGCCGATGACTCCGGCGATCGAGATCATGGTGATGTGCCGGGGCTTCAGATTCGACCCCAGCGAGGTGGGCGCTTCCTCCGTGGAGCTATGTGACTCGGTGGTTGCCATCGCTATATGACGTCCCTTCGAAACGGTATTGACCCGATGTGGTGCGGGTGCTGCTTGTGGCGGTACGGCCCGATGTGTGCGGGCATGTCAGTTACCGACGCTTAACCCTACGGAAGGCCCCGCGACTCCACAGAAGAATGCGCCAACGTCGCGAATGTCCGAATCACCGTAGTGCACCCCATGTTTCGAATGCGGCGAGTGCGGCGTCGCCGGTATTCCACAGTGCGTCGATATCGACGACGGCGGCGTCGTGAGTCCGACGATCCTGCAGCGCCAACCCGTTGCCGAACGTCAGCACGTTGTAGCCGACGTCGGCCGCGCGCAGCATCGGCCCAGTCGCCTTTCCGGCTCCGACCAGCCGGTCGAGTCCCTCACCGAAGAAGTAGAAGCGGAACGTCGGTCCGAGGTCGACGTGATACGCACGGTCTGTCTCACGGACGATCGAATCACCATGTGCGGCAATGGCATCGACGAGCCGGAAGTAGTCCGACGCATCGTCGACCGTTGTGCGCGCATCTGCGGTGGCATACGCAAGGTCGACGGTGATGTGAGCGTTGTACCCGCTGAGCGCGGCGCGTTCACCGGAGACGCTGCAGGTGCGCGCCGATCCGAAGTACCGCTGCCAATGCGGTGGCACCGAGCCACCCGAGAACTCGGCGTGCGTCGCGTCGAGGAAGCGGTTGAGCAGTCGCAGGCTGATCACGGGAGCCCAACGCGGGTTGCGGAACGTCGACGGTTGGTGCTGGAGCGGCATTACCGCGTCCCGCTCGACCGCCGCCAATCCGAGGGCGAACAACCCTCGCCGGTCACGGTGCGCGGTGAGAATGTCGGTGATCTGCCACAGGCGACCTACCTGACGTTCCAGGACCGGAAGCGCCGTCGTACCCGGTGACGCGTCCGCGGTGTCCGACAGTTCGACGATCCGCCGGACCTCGCTCGCCGACAGCGGGCTACCGCACGCCTGTGAAACATCAGCACCGGCCGTCGGCGTAGCCACGGCTGCGCCCGCTCCGGTCACCGCGCCACCGGCGACCGCGAGCGCAACGATCATCCTCACCAGCGTGAATCTGGGTGCGCTCATCATCCGATGCTACGGTCGGCGTCGCTCGACGGCAGCGCTTGCGACGAATATGCAAGCCAACGGCGGTTCTGTGCTCAGAGCACAAAGGTCCGACGAAAGTCTGGTGCGCGGGGCCGTTCTCGGTCACACGGACTGCTATTAGTGTTCTGGCTCACATCCACCTAGTAGAGGACCTATTCATCGTGAGCGCACCGTCGTATTTTCCCTGGGAGCTGGCCCATCGTGCAGCCGCACCATGCGTCCGCGACGACCACACCGAACTCGACTACGCGAGCTTTGCCGCCAGAGTCGACGCCGCAGCCGAGCAGTTCGACGCACTCGGAGTCCGACGCGGCGACGTCGTCGCGACGTTCCTGCCCAACCGGGTCGAACTTCTCATCGCGATCGCCGCCGCCTGGCGCCTCGGCGCCATCGCGACACCGGTCAACCCGGCGTTCACCGCGAGTGAGGCGCAGTATCAGCTCGACGACTCGGGTTCCCGCCTCGTCCTCGTCGACGACGACGCCCTGTCCGGCACGTCTGAGCGCAGCATTCTTCACGTCGACGACCTCGCAACCTCCGGCTCGTCGTGGACACCTCCGGAGCCTCCGGCGATGTCCGACGACGCGCTGCTCATCTACACCTCGGGATCGACCGGCCGCCCCAAGGGTGTGCGTCTGGCCCACGACAACCTGTACTACATGGCGTCGACGATGAAAGACCTGATGTCGTTGACCTCGGCCGACCACGCGCTGCTGGTGCTGCCCCTCTTCCATGTCAACGCGATCTGCGTCAGCTTCCTCGCGCCGATTCTGGCCGGCGGCCAACTCAGCATCACCGGGAAGTTCTCGCCGTCGCGCTTCTTCACCGACCTGCACTCGCTGGCGCCGACCTACTTCTCGGCAGTGCCGACGATCTACGCGCTACTCGTTTCCCACCCCGACGTCAGCGCAGAGGCCTTCGCCTCGTTGCGATTTGCGATCTGTGGCGCCGCCCCGATCTCGAAGGAACTGCTCGACCACGTCGAGTCGACGTTCGGCGTCCCGATCCTGCAGGGCTACGGACTCACCGAGGGCACCTGCGCCTCGGCGTGCAATCCCCTTGATGGACAACGGAAGACGGGAACCGTCGGACCTGCGCTGCCCGGCCAGACCATCCGAATCGTCAGTCCCGACGGCAACGACGTACCCACCGGCGAACCCGGCGAGGTACTCATCTCCGGCCCCAACGTCATGCGCGGCTACCTCAACCGCCCGGACGCCACCGCCAGCACCGTCGTCGACGGTTGGCTGCACACCGGCGACGTCGGAACCCTCGACGCCGACGGCTATCTCACCCTGGTCGATCGCATCAAGGACATGATCATCCGCGGTGGAGAGAACCTCTACCCCAAGGAGATCGAGAACGCACTCGCCACCCACCCGTCGGTTCTCGAGTGCGCGGTGGTCGGAGCCCCCGACCCCATCTACGGCGAGGTACCGGTCGCGTTCGTGGTCGCCTACCCGGACCAGCCGGTTCGCGAAGCCGAACTGACCGACCACGTCGCCTCGATCCTCACAAAAGCGAAGCGGCCCAACGAGATCAACGTCGTCGATCAACTTCCCCGCAACCCGGTGGGCAAGATCGACAAACCAGGACTACGACGCCAAGTCCGCGAACCCCAACCAACGTAGAACCCAACCAACGTAGAACCCAGCCCGCACAACACGTTCCGAGCGCCCGACCGCGTCCTCGGTCGATAGCGCCTGCCCGAAGACCTTCAGATAAGGAGAACACCATGGGTCTCGTACAACCCGACTTCCCACCGGTTGACCCGGAAACCTTCCTCGACAAACCATTCTTCGACCGGATGCGCGTGCTCAGCACGCACTGGGCCGAGTACGGCTTCGGTACACCCAAGATGCTCCAGGTGATCTACCTGGTGAAGATCCTGGTGCTCTACTTGGCCATCGGTCTGAGCATCGCGACCTTCACCTCCGGCCTGAACGTGCTGCACGTGTCGCAGTGGTGGAACGAGCCGATCATCTACCAGAAGGCCATTCTCTGGACCCTGCTGATCGAGGTGCTCGGACTCGGCGGCTCCTGGGGACCGCTCGCCGGCCACTTCAAGCCGATGACCGGCGGGTTGCTGTTCTGGCTGCGCCCGCAGACGATCCGGCTCCCACCGTGGCCCGGCAAGGTGCCGCTGACCAAGGGCGATTCGCGCACCGTCTTCGACGTCGCGATCTACGCACTGCTCCTGGTCGCCACCGTTGTCGCACTGGTACTTCCGGGTGTGCAGTCGAGCTGGCTCAACGCCGTGGCACCCACCTCCCACGGCCTGGTCAATCCGGTTCTGATCTACCCGGTGATCGCACTGCTGGTCATCATCGGCCTGCGCGACAAGGTCATCTTCATCGCCGCGCGCGGTGAGCAGTACCTCCCCGCCCTGATCTTCTTCGGCTTCCTGCCCTTCGTCGACATGATCCTCGCGCTCAAGCTGCTGATCGTCACGGTATGGGTCGGCGCGGGTGTTTCCAAACTGGGACACCACTTCTCGATGGTCATCCCGCCGATGATGTCGAACACGCCATGGCTGACGATCAAGGCCCTCAAGCGCGCGAACTACCGCGACTTCCCCAACGACCTCCGACCGTCGAAGGTTGCAGGCGGTATCGGCCACGTGCTCGGCACCATCGTCGAGGTGGCCACGCCACTGGTCCTGCTGTTCTCCACCAACAAGTGGCTCACACTCGCCGCGGTGGTGTTGATGGTGGGCTTCCACCTGTTCATCTTCTCGACGTTCCCCCTCGCGGTCCCGCTCGAATGGAACCTCCTGTTCGCCTATGCAGCGATCTTCCTGTTCTGGGGCTACCCCGCATGGGACGGCTTCGCACTCACCGATACGACGATGCCGTGGGCAATGGTCCTCATCGCTATCGCGCTCTGCTTCTTCCCGGTGCTCGGCAACCTGCGCCCGGATCTCGTGTCGTTCCTCCCGTCGATGCGGCAGTACGCAGGCAACTGGGCGTCGGCCACCTGGGCATTCGCGCCTGGTGCTGAGGAGAAGCTGGAACAGCACATCGTCCGCTCGTCACCCAACACCCGCACCCAGCTGATGGCGTCGTACCCGCCCGAGGTCGCCGACGTCGTGATGCATCAGATGCTTGCCTGGAGGTCGATGCACAGCCAGGGCCGTGCGCTGTACTCGTTGATGAGCCGCCACCTCGGCGACGACATCAACACCTACACCCTGCGTGAAGGCGAGTTCGCGTGTAACTCGTTGGTGGCGTTCAACTTCGGTGACGGCCACCTGCACAACGCGAAGATGATCGCCGCCCTCCAGCGACGCTGCAACTTCGCTCCGGGCGAGTTCCTCGTCGTGTGGATCGAGTCGCAGCCCATCCACAAGGGCACCCAGGAGTACCAGGTGATCGACGCCGCGCTCGGTGTCATCGAGCGGGGTACGTATCGGGTCACCGATGCCATCGCCGAGCAGCCGTGGCTGCCCAACGGGCCGATCCCGATCAACGTCGAATGGACGCTCGACGTTGACGTGGCCCGCGCGTTGACTGATCCTGAGGTGATGACCGAACCCAAGATGCGCGGCGCAGGCGCGCAGGAGCAGGTGTAGCCAGTGACCTCAGCGGTCATAGTCGGCGGCGGGCCCAACGGGCTCGCCGCCGCCCTGCACCTTGCTCGCAACGACGTCGACGTCACCGTGCTCGAAGCCGCCGACACCGTCGGCGGTGGCGCGCGGTCGGGAGAGCTGACGCTGCCCGGCGTCATCCACGACCACTGCTCGGCATTCCATCCGCTCGCCGTCGGTTCACCGTTCTGGCGAGACGTCGGACTCGAGCAATACGGACTCGTGTGGCGGTGGCCCGAGATCGATTGCGCCCACCCGCTGGACTCCGGAGACGCAGGCCTGCTCTATCAGTCGATCGACGAGACGGCCGCGGCGCTCGGCGAGGATGGTCGACGCTGGCGCCTGCTCTTCGGTGATGTGGCAAGCGGATTCGACGACCTGTCCGCAGACCTGCTCCGCCCGATCATCAACATCCCTCGACATCCCCTGCGGCTGGCAGCATTCGGGCCGCGTGCGCTATTGCCTGCGTCTGCCGTCGCACGCGTGTTCCGCACACCGCGGGCGCGCGGGCTGTTCGGAGGTATCGCTGCGCACGCGTTCAACCGCCTCGACCGTCCGATGACCGCGTCTCTCGGCATGATGATCGCCGCGAGCGGACATCGCTACGGATGGCCTGTGGCAGAAGGGGGTTCGGGCGCAATCATCGACGCCGCGGTATCGGCGTTGCGCTCGTACGGCGTCAAGATCGAGACCGGGGTCCGGGTCAGCGCCCGCACCGACATCCCCGACGCCGATCTCGTTCTCCTCGACGTCTCACCCGAGCAGGCTCTCGCCATCTACGGCGACGAGATGCCGTCGCGGATCGCGCGGTCGTATCGGCGATACCGCGTCGGATCGTCGGCGTTCAAGGTCGACTACGCGATCGACGGCGACATCCCGTGGACCAACCCGGACTGCGGTCGTGCCGGAACCGTGCACCTCGGCGGCACTTTCGACGAGGTGGCCTCCACCGAAGCCAGTCGCGCCGGCGGTGTCATGGTGCCGAATCCCTTTGTGCTGCTGGGTCAGCAGTACGTCGCCGACCCCACCCGGAGCGCCGGCAACGTCAATCCCGTGTACGCCTACGCCCACGTGCCCAAGGGTTACGAAGGCGACGCCACCGACCTCGTCACGCAGCAGATCGAGCGTTTCGCACCGGGCTTCCGCGATCGGATCCTCGCGACGCGCAGCACAGGAACCCGTCAATTGCACGACTACAACGCCAATTTCGCCTCGGGCGACATCATCGGCGGAGCCAACGACGGGCTACAGATGCTGATGCGACCACGCACAGCACTCGACCCGTACTGGCTCGGCGTCGACGGCGTGTACCTGTGCTCACAGTCGACGCCGCCCGGCGCCGGTGTGCACGGGCTGTGCGGTGTCAACGCCGCCACGTCGGCACTGAAGAGGCTGGGTCGCAAGCGGTGAGTACCTCGATACCGGGCCTGCCCCTGCATGATTCGCAATTGCCGCCGTCCGCCACACCCGAGGTGCGGGCGGCAGTTGCGCAGGTGGGCAAGCGGTTGCGAGAGAACGAGTCCGAGATCGTTCGCTATCTCACGTCGTTGATGACGCGCGATATCGACCAGCTCGACGTCGATCCCGCCCTGGTCGAGATGCTCGAAGCCAGTGTGCACGGCAACGTCTCGACGATCCTGCATGTGCTGAGCAACGATATCCCCGTCGAGCATCTCCAACCGACGACGGCCGCGGTCGAGTACGCGCTACGCCTTGCTCAGCGTGACGTGCCGTCGAACTCATTGGTACGTGCGTACCACATGGGGCAGAACGAGATGCTGCGCATCATCTTCGGCTACGTCGACGAGCTCGATCTCTCCAAGCACGAGAGCCTCGTGGTGATGCGTCGAATCTCCGACGTCGTCTCGCAGTACATCGAGTGGATCACCCTCTACGTGTTCCAGGCCTACGAGGACGAACGTCGACGCTGGATCGGCGCCGAGGGCAACGTCCTGTCCTCGCGTATTCACGAGATCCTTCGCACGCCCGACGTCGACACCGATTCGTTCGAGCGCGAGTCCGGCTATTCCCTCGACCAGCACCACGTCGCGGTCATCATGTGGTCGGCCGACGAGGGCTCGAGAGATCTCGCCGTGCTCGACCGCGCCGCGCGGATGATGGCCACGAGGCTGTTCGCCGAGGGACCACCGCTCATCACCGCGATCGACCGCAGCACCGCCTGGATCTGGCTGCCGCTGGGGCGCAGCGACCGCGTCGTCGAGACGTCCGACGTCGCGCAGCGGGTGACCCTCCCGGCCGGTGTGCGCGTCGCGTTGGGACTCAACGCCTCCGGCATCGCCGGTTTTCGACGCTCCCACGAGCAAGCACTCGCAGCGTGGGGCCTCGCGACGATGCCCGGAAGCCTGGTCGCCGACGTCGTCGGTTTCGGCGACCGAGGAGTGGCCGTGGTGTCGCGGTTGGCCCGCGACCTCGAGTTCACCCGCGCATGGGTTCACGAGGTCCTGGGGTCACTGGCCGAGGACTCACCGAACGCCGCCGCACTCCGCGAGACGGTGTCGGTCTACTTCGCCACCGGCGAGAGTCACCTACACACCGCCGAGAAGCTCAACCTGCACCGCAACACCGTCAAGTACCGCGTCGACAAGGCCATGCGCGACACCCGCACCACCGACCGCCTCGACCTGGCCCTGGCCCTGACCGTGTGCGAGTTCCTCGGCACCGAGGTGCTAGCCCAGGACTGACCGTCGACCGGGCGCTCTATCCCGTCGACCGTGCGCCAAATCCCGTCGACTGGGCGCTGCAGATTGCCGACTGTGCGCGAGATCCTGCCGACTGTGCGCTGCAGACTGCCGACTGTGCGCTCTGTCGCGCCGACTGGGCGTCGAGCGTCAGCCGACGAGGTGGTGGTCGCGGCGCTGCTGGGTCCACGGATCGTCGACGCGGCGCCCCGCGATCCCGGCGCGGTCGCCGGACTTGAACGCGACCAGAATGCCGAGACACACGCCGACGACGCCCGCGACGAGCGCGGCGATGACGACCTGCTCGATTCGTGGGTAGTACACGGCGACGGTGATCGACGCCGCCACGACAGTCAGTAGGCAGACGGCAAACCCGACGACCCGGGGGATGGTCGTCGTGGATCCGCGATGCGGGTCGGGCAACAGCACGGCCGCGCCGACGATGAGCAAGGTCGAGATCGCGACATCGCTCGGGCGGTGCCAACCCGCGGCAACGAGACCGAAGTCGATGATCGCCGCCCAGGTTCCGCCAAGCGCGGCAACCCACGGACGCAGCAGCGGGGGAGCGGCCAGCGTCACCGCGACGACCAGCGCCGCGATCGCGGCAGCGTGCCCACTGGGCGCAGAGTTGTTGGTCTCCTCGATCCAGTCGTGGAAATGCGGGCGGTACGTGCCGTCACGGAGGGCACGGATGAGGACGATGGTGACCGGCGGAAACAGCAGAAGCGTGGCGGTCGTCGCGATCCGTGATCCGACGCCTCGGTGGCCGCGCTCAGACGGCAACACCGCGCCGACAACCACGAGCGAAACGACGATCGCCGCACCGATGACCCAGGTCAACGGATTCGAGACGACGCTCATCGACAGCCAGTAGGGCACCTGCGTCGCTGCCGGTAGTTCACGTCCATATTCCAGTAGCCGCTGATCGATGACCTGTCCCGCCGATGTCCGCACCGCGAAGACGAAGATGCCACCTGCTGCGGCGAAAGCCAGCAGCGCTGCCAACACAGCACTGACCACATACCCGATGGGTCGGCGGCCACGTGTCTGGTGCGCTGCGGACAGAGAACTCACCGGGTCACCGTATCGGCAGAACCTGGGAGAAATCTGGGATGCGGGCATGGCGAGTCGTGGGTGTTGATCAATTCGTGCCTGTGAATGACGGAACGGTCGCGATCGACCGCAGTTTCATATCAGTAGACAAAGTGTCACACAAGTCAACGTCGCCGTCACTCGGCCGAAACACACGGGTTGTCTCATATAAGGGAACGAAGTCCACTCACATGAATCACGCCGAACAGTCGATTAAAACCGGCAAAACGGATTGAACCGATCTTTCCCACCAGGATAGGAGAAACAATGTCGATCGACAGCACGAGCGCACTCGAATTCCGCGTCACCCCAGGTGCCTGGGAGAACCTCCCCAAGATGCCCGACGCCGAGTACCCCGGCACCGAGGGCTTCATCGGCGATGTCTACGAAAACCCGGACGGTAGCGAGATGTGCAGCGGCTACTTCGAACTGCGCCACACCGACTCGCCTCTCTACTACGAGTACGAGTACGACGAGATGAAGGTTGTCCTCGAAGGCGAGTTCCTCCTCGAGAACAAGGAGACCGGACAGAAGACTGTTGCGAAGGCAAAGGACGCCATCTTCTTCCCCAAGGGCTCCAAGATCTACTTCAGCACTCCCGACTACGCGCTCGCGTTCTACGCGGGCCACCGCGATTCGACGCTCCTGTAGATCCGATGTCGCAGCTCGCATACTCGAGCGTTCCGGCCTGGGCGCGCACGCAGGATGTGACCCCGCCGCCGAGCACCGACCTTCCCGACGCCACCGGCCGGGAGTACGTGCTCATCGGTGTGGGCGATCCCGCTGCGCAGCCCATGGCCGGCGCGCCGTCGGCCATCGACCTGGTGCGCGCATGGGCACAGGTGCTGTCTCCTGAAATCCGACGTTCCGTGCTCCTCGGTGATCAAGCTGACACCCTCGCGGGCCAGCTCCGAGAAACACTGCGCGACAGCACTGTTGGTGTCCGCGTCGTGATAGCGGGACCCACAGGCACGTGCCTGCGGTTGCGCGCCACCGCGATCGACGCTGGACTCGAAGACGACGAGATCAGCGTTGTCCCCGTCGGTTCTGGCCCAGTCGACATCTTCTGCTCGCACTGTCGCACCACAACTCGCACCATCGCGGCCATCGACGACGTGATCTCGTGCGACGGCTGTGACCGCGACCTCCTCGTCTACTACCACGTTTCACGACGCACCGGCGCCTTCCTCGGCTTCATGGTCGACGCCGAGACCGCCGAATCCCCAGGAGTCCCGCGATGACAGCACTTGCGGATGCCGACGCCGCGCCCGCGACGCCACAGACAGTGACACCGCCGACCACGTTGACGTTGACGGTGACGTCGATCATCAACAGCGCCAACGGGATACGAACGATCACGCTGGCATACCCGGACGGCTCAGCACTGCCCGGATTTGTTCCCGGGAGTCACCTCGTCGTCGCGGCGGGGAGACATTCCAACGCCTACAGCCTCGTCTCCGACGGTGCGAATCCCACCGAATACACAATCTCGGTGCTCCGCGTCGAAGAGGGAAACGGCGGTTCGCGATGGCTGCACGACGAACTCGCCGAGGGTGATCAACTCGAAGTCCGACCTCCCCGAAGCGCATTCGCGCCCGCAGCCCGCGCCGCAAAGCACCTCCTCGTCGCAGGCGGTATCGGGGTGACACCTATCGTGTCGCACCTTCGCGCTGCAGCGAGGTGGCAGCGGAACGTGCAGGTACTCTACGCATTTCGGCCCGGCTATGCCGCCCACGTCGACGATGTTTCCCGGCTTGCCGGATCGGGAGCGGAACTCTTCACAACACGCGCCGAGTTCTCGACGAGGCTCGCCGCGACACTCGAAGAACAGCCGGTGGGGACGCACCTCTACGTCTGCGGTCCCGCCGGCTTCATCGATCATGTCCTCGACTCCGCTACCGCCGCGGGGTGGCCGTCGTCGCGGCTGCATTCCGAGCGCTTCGGTATCGATGCGTTGGATGCGGGAGATCCCTTCCGGGTCAGGCTCACTCGCAGCGACCGAACTCTCGACGTTCCGTCGGGGACGAGCCTTCTCGAGGCCCTCGAGGCAAACGACATCGCCGTCCCGAACCTCTGCCGACAGGGCGTGTGCGGCGAATGCCGTATCGACCTGTGCGGCGGAGACGAACCCATCCATCGCGACCTGTTCCTCACCGACGACGAAAAGAAGTCGCGCACCGCGATCATGCCCTGTGTCTCGCGCGCAGGCGACGGATGCACCCTGGAGGTACCGCTGTGACAACGGCCCCGGTCCGACGACAGATGACGACCCCAGACCTGGTCTCGGCCTTCCCATTTCCCTTCGTCGACGACATCTATCGGTACAGCACGAACGTCGAACCCGCGAACCAACAGGTGATCACACCAGCCGGCCAGTGGGGAGACTCGGTAGCCGTGATCGACTCCGAGTACCACAGCGAACTCGCTGAACGCGCTGCAGTCCTCGACGCCGACCCGACGCGACGAGCAGTCCTACCGCACATGCGACCTGCCGCCTGGGACGCGCTCATGACCATGCTGCGTGAACTCGCACACGCCTACCCCGACACCATGCACCTCACCTCGCTCGGAGACGACGAATGGCATTGGTGCAACGACCTTCTCGCCGACGAGCGCACCTTCCGCTACGGCGACGAGGCAAGCCTCGGCGACGACCCGCTGCACTACCTCTCGACTCAGGTACAAGAAGACATCGCCCTTCTCGACCAGCGTGATGACCAACTCTTCGTCGATGCGGGCGTCATCACCTTCGCCGCCGACTGGAGCTTCGGATTCGACGTCGGAATGAGCTTCCTCGAGATTCATGGCCCGGTTCCGCGGGTACGCAAGATGGGTGTCATCACGCGTGCACACGAGTTCCTCAAGCGCCTGCAACCGCACGAACCGTACCGCCGCACCAATTGGACTATGACCATCGGACGTCGCCTCGACGTCTCCACGGAGCGCTACCCCGAGTGGGGCCCGGATCGGGAAATGATCCAACATGTCGACGACGCCGAGTTCGGACGTCTCGTGCACCTGCGCGTCGAGGTCCAACACCTCATTCGCCTTCCCGACTCCGGCGCGATCATGTTCGTGATCCGCACCTACCTGTTGCCCCTGGAGGCATTGGCAACCGTCGAACCGTGGCGGGTTCGCGCTGCGGAGGTCTTCGCGGAGCTTCCCGACGACATGGCCGACTACAAGGGCATCATCAAGTACCGCACACGAGCGTCGGAGTGGCTCCGCGCGCACGCAGTACCGCAGCCCTCCGCCGACGACAACATCACGTCCACAACAGAACTCGACAGCGCGCATAGCGTCGCGACGGAACCCGCTCACGGCCTGCCCGACTGGCCGTCGCGACCGCCAGAGGTCGACGCCGCGGGATCGGAATTCCTCATCGTCGCGGCGGGCGCGGCCGACGAGACCGCCCACACCGCACGCGCCTGGGTGCGCACCGCCGAGAGCATCGGCCCGACACGCCTGCTCGTGCTCGATTCGCTGACACACGACGACGACCGAACCACCTTGGTCGACGCCCTGGCCGCAACCCACACGGGCGCACGGATTCTCGTGACCGGCGGCCAGTACGACGTACTGACCGCACTTGCACTCGCACGCGAGTCAGGTGCGATCGCCGACGAACTCTCGGCGTTCGTCACCGACACCACTGATCTTCCGGTGTACTGCGCGCATTGCCGGGGCACATTCCGTGGGGTCGGCGCACCGGGCGGCGTCGTCGAATGTCCGGGTTGCGCACGACGTCTGGAGATCCACGAGCACCACTCGGCGTCCCGCGGCAGCTTCCTTGCCTCGGCCGTCGACGCCAGGGACCTGGAGGCACCGTCATGACGATCACGGCGGCACCCGCACACCTACACGACGGCTATCAGACCGGAACCCGCACGATGCGAGTCGTCGAGGTCCGACCTCTCACCGACGCCATCACGCACTTCCGGTTCGTGCCTATCGACGGCACACTGACCCCGTACCAACCCGGCAGCCACCTCATTGTGCAAGCGGGTGCGACACGTAACGCCTACTCGCTCGTCGACGACGGAATGTATCCCGACTCGTACGGGATCTCCGTGTTGCGCAAGGACACCGGGGGAGGATCGCAGTGGCTGCACACCAACCTCGTCGAGGGTGAACTGATCGAAATCGAAGGTCCGCGACCGATGTTCGCGCCCGTCCTCGACCAACATCGTGCGCTGCTCGTCGCCGGCGGCATCGGCATCACACCGATCCTCTCGCACGCACGTGCCGCAGCACGAGAGGGTCTGCCTGTGGAGGTTGTCTACTCCTACCGGCCGGGGCAGGGCGCACATCTCGACGACCTGCGGGCGCTCGCCGACCACCCCGACGTCACCCTCTACGAGGCGACCAGTGTCGAAGAGACGGTCGCAGTCCTCGCCGAACGTCTTGCTGCCCAACCGCTTGGCACTCACGCCTACGCTTGCGGACCCGCGCCGTTGCTTGACACCTACACGCGGCTGGCCTCCTCGGCAGGCTGGCCGGCGGCGCGAGTCCATCTGGAGCGATTCACCGCACCTGAGCAAGACCCCGGCGATCCCTTCTCGGTGAGCCTGGCCGACGGCACTGCGATCGACGTGCCGCCCGGGGTCTCCCTGCTCGAACGACTCCTCGACAACGGTGTCGACGTCAGCAACATGTGCCGACAGGGGGTCTGCGGCGAATGCCGAATCCCCGTGCGCGCCGGTCAGATAACGCACCGCGACTATGTACTGTCCGACGAGGAGAAGGCAACCGGCGACGCAATGCTCTGCTGCGTCTCACGCGGTGCAGGCGATTTGGTCCTCGACGTCGCCCCCACATCGCCTACCTGATCGAGCCCCCACCGACCGAGCCCCCCCACCGACCGAGCCCCCTACCGCTGATCGAGCTTGTCGAGATCACCCACCCGCCGACCGAGCTACCCCCACCGCTGATCGAGCTTGTCGAGATCACCAGCCCAACCCGCCCAACCGATTTCGAGGTGACCACATGACACTCACCGCAGACCAGTCGCCAGCCCACGCGCCTACCGGCGCGGCGGCCGACTTTCTCGCGCAACCCGTCGACCACCTGTCGAACATCCCGTGGCCGTTCCCCGACGAGCTCGAGGAGTTCAACTACTCCGTCAACGTCGAGCCGGCCCGTACCCCGCGTCGAACACGCGGAGGGGAGTGGGGCCGCAACCTCGTCGACTTGGGCGGAGCCGAGTACGCCTCGATCATGGCTGAGCGCAGGCGAATACTCGACGCCGATCCGTCTCGCGTGCGTATCCGACCCGGCATGGAGATCGCGTGCTGGGATCTGCTGCTGTACTACCTACGCGACCTCGCGCTCGCCTACCCGCAATTCATGCACCTCGATGAACTGGGCTCCGGCCGATTCCATTGGCGCAACGACCTTCTCGGCACCGACGCCGGGTTCACCCTCGGCGACACCTCAACACTGCCCAACGGACCGATGGACTTCCTCGCGCGTGAGGTCCCCGACGATCTTCTGCTCGTCGTCGAACGCGACGGCCGCCTGTACTTCGACGCCGGTGTGGTGACCTTCGCCGCAGCCTGGTCGGTGTCGTTCGACGTCGGCATGGATATGTACGAAATACATTCTCCTGTACCAGGTTTGATCCGCGATGGCATCGTCGCTAGGGCCGAGCAGTTCCTGCGTAGGCTGCCCGCCGATCAGGTCTACCGCCGCGTGAATTGGACCCTCTCGGCGTCGGACTCGCACAAGCTCGACGTCAGCCTCGAAGAGCTTCCCGAGTGGGGGCGCGACATCCCGGCTATGGTACGGGACAAGAACTTCGGTTCGGCCCGCTTGCGCATCGAGCTCGAGCACTTCATTCGACTCCCGATGTCGGGAGCCGTCACTTTCAATATTCGAACGTTCATGGCGTCGCTCGACGATGTGCGACGTATCCCCGAGTGGTCGGCCCAGCTGGCCACCGTCATCGAGACCCTCGACGAGCGCATCGCCGCGTACAAGGGCTTCCTCGACTACCGCGACGACGTCGTCGCATATCTCCGCCAACCCGCCTAACCCGCTGATCGCCCCACCCTTCGCTGATCGACCCACCCTCCGCTCTTCGACCCACCACCGCTGATCGACCCACCACCGCTGATCGAGCTTGTCGAGATCACTAACCCGCTGATCGACCCAACCCTTCGCTGATCGAGCTTGTCGAGATCACCCAACCCGAGGACCTTCCATGGAACAACTTGCCGCCCATGCGGATCTGTCGTGGATGCTTGCCGCATTCGTGTTCGTTCTGCTCATGTTTCCCGGGCTCGCCTTCTATTACGGAGGCATGCTCGGGTCGCGCAATGTGCTCAACATGATGACGATGGTGCTGATCACCCTCGGCATCACCAGCGTGCTCTACGTCGTGTACGGGTATGGACTGGTTTCGGGCCCTTCGGTCAACGGATGGGGGCTGATCGGCAATCCAGCCGACTACATCGGGCTCCTGAACTTCCAGACCGATGACGGCTCCGGGGGAACCCAAGTTCTCTATTACGCAGCGTGGTTCATCCTGTTCGCGGCGATCACCGTGGCGATCGTGGCCAGTGGCGCGGCCGGTCGTATGAAGTTCTCGGCGTGGCTGGTCTTTGTTCCCATCTGGTTGACGCTCGTCTACTTCCCGGTCGCCCACTGGGTATTCAGCGCAGACACCGACGACGCCAAGGGCGGCTTCCTGCTGAACAAGATCGGCATCCACGATTTCGCGGGCGGCACCGCGGTGCACATGAATGCGGGTGTCGCAGCTCTTGCGCTCGCATTTGTGCTCGGCGCGCGCCGCAAGCGCATGGAGCGCCCACACAACGTGCCGATGGTTCTTCTCGGTGGCGGCATCCTGTGGTTCGGCTGGTTCGGTTTCAACGGCAGCTGTGCCCTGGGCGCGACCTTCTTGACCCAGTTCGTCATCCTCAACACGCTGCTGGCCGGTAGCGCTGGCATGATCGGCTTCGCCATCATCGAGAAGATTCGTGAAGGCCACGTGACATCGTTGGGCGTCATCACCGGCGCGATCGCCGGCCTCGTCGGCATCACTCCGTCGGCCAATGCGGTCAATTCGATTGGTGCACTCTGCGTGGGACTGCTCGCGGCAGGCGTCGTCGCATTCCTGATGAGCATCAAGTCGCGCTTCAAGGTCGACGACAGCCTCGACGCCTTCATCGTCCACGGCATCGGCGGCATCGTCGGAACGTTCTGCATCGTGCTCTTCGCAGCGTCCGCCGCACCCGCAGGTCTGACGGGCATCCTGTTCGGCGGCGACTTCGGTCTCCTCTGGCGCGAACTCGCGGGCATCGTGATCACCTGCACGTTCTCGTTCGTGATGACCTGGCTCATCGCGAAGGCGATCGACAAGACGATTGGCCTGCGCGTCGACGCCGAGACCGAGACCCTTGGCCTGGACTCCACCATCCACGCCGAGACCGCCTACGAGATCCCCGCAGCAGGCGTCGGACACGCGCCGGGTGGCTTCTCCGGTCTTCACCCCGAGCGGGCTGCCGAGAACCTCGAGCACGAAATACCCACTGCCACAACTACCCAACCGGCGGGAGCCACGACAGCAACGTCATCCTGAGCAATCCTCGACCGTGAGAACGCCCGTGAGTGCGGAACGACCCGCCAACTCACGGGCGTTCCGCGTCCAGACGGGCCCATGCCCGCCGACCAGGCGTCATTCTCAGCCGACTGGGCGCTTCCTCCCGTCCACCGGGCGCAACATCCTGCCGACTGGGCGCTCCCTCCCGCCGAGCGTGCACCGGCCATCCCGATACCACGACCTCACGCGGGCTTAACGTAACCGCAATACCTCAAGTGTCTACTAGGACTAGACAAAGGTTCATACGAGTAGACATACTGGATTCACTCCCACCCGAACTCCCGGAGCAACCATGACTGACACCCAGACCCTCGCCGAGCTGTGCGAGGCCAGCAACACCAAGTTCATCCTCGCCATGTTCGTCGACCTGCGTGGCAAGCCATGCGCCAAGCTCGTCCCGGTCGAGGCCGTCGACGAACTGGCCACCGACGGAGTCGGTTTCGCCGGTTACGCCGTCGGCGCGATCGGACAGGAGCCCAAAGATCCTGACCTGATGGCCATCCCCGACGTCTCGTCGTTCCTCCCGGTCCCGTTCATCAAGGAGGGGCTGGCCATCGTCCACTGCGATCCCTACGTACTGGGAAAGCCGTGGCCGTTCGCTCCTCGCAACATCCTCAAGTCCCTGATCGCGCAGACCGCCGACGCCGGCTTCGAGCCCTGGGTCGGCGCAGAGGTCGAGTACTTCCTGCTCAAGCGCGACGCCAGCGGCTCGCTGATCACCGCAGACGCGGCCGACGACTCCGACCGACCCTGCTACGACGTCCGCGGCCTCACCCGCATGTACGACCACCTCACCACCGTCTCCACGGCGATGAACCAGCTCGGCTGGAGTAACTACGCCAACGACCACGAAGACGGCAACGGCCAGTTCGAGCAGAACTTCGCCTACTCCGATGCGCTGACCACCGCCGACCGTGTGATCACGCTGCGCTACCTGCTCTCCACGTTCGCGGCCGAGCGCGGCATGGTCGCCACCTTCATGCCCAAGCCCTTCGCCGAACGCACCGGTTCCGGTCTGCACCTTCACCTTTCACTCACCTCGGCAGGAAACCCGGTGTTCCCGAACGCAGCCGACGACGATGAGCGCGGCCTCGGCCTCTCACCACAGGCATACGGATTCGTCGGTGGCATCCTCGAGCACGCCCCAGCCCTGCAGGCTGTGATGGCGCCAACGGTCAACTCCTACAAGCGGACTGGTGCCACCGCAACCCGCTCGGGCGCTTCGTGGGCACCGCGAGTTCCCACCTACGGCGGCAATGACCGAACCCACTACGTACGCATCCCCGACGAGCAGCGCGTGGAACTGCGTGGCGGCGACGGCTCGGCCAACCCGTACCTGGCCATCGCGGCCGCACTCGGCGCGGGACTCGACGGCATCAAGCGCAGCCTCGACCCCGGCGCGCTCGGCACCTGCCCCAAGCACATCTCCTCATTGCCGCTCACTCTGCTGCACGCCGTCGAAGCGCTCGAAGCCGACACGGTTGTCACAGCCACGCTCGACGCCGCCATCCCCGACGAGTGGCCAGCCGACTCACAGACCGTCTCGCAGTACTTCTCGCACCTCAAGCGCGAGGAGTTCTTCGCCTGGCACTCCGCCGTCTCGCCCTGGGAGGTCGACCAGTACCTGACGGCCTTCTAGACCACCCGCCGATCGAGTTCCCCACCGCCGATCGAGCCCCACCCCGCTGATCGAGCCGACCACCGCTGATCGAGCTTGTCGAGATCACCCAAACCGCTGATCGAGCCGACCACCGCTGATCGAGCTTGTCGAGATCACCCCAACCAACGAAAGGTCCATGTCATGTGCGGAATCGTCGGGTTGCACCTGCGCAACCCCGATCTCTACCCCCGTCTCGGGGAACTCCTCTCCGGAATGCTGGGCGAAATGCAAGACCGCGGAGCAGATTCCGCGGGCATCGCCGTCTACGGCAACCCGGACTGGGCGCCCGCCGGGCACGGCTGCGTCTGCCTCCTCGACACCGACGTCGAACCTGCAGACGCCGCAGCCCTTCTCACTTCGACGCTCGGCACACCCGTCGCCGCGCAGAAGGTCGACGAGACGCTGGTCGTGTCGGCCGATCTCGACTCCGCAACCCTCCTCGACGCTGCCCGCTCGGCCTTTCCGACGGCGCTCGTCGCGGGATTCGGCTCCGACCTGACCGTGCTCAAAGGTGTTGGCGCGCCCCGCGATCTTGCACAGAAGTGGGAGCTGGCGGCGGCGTCGGGCTGGCAGGGCGTCGGACACACTCGTATGGCGACGGAATCGGCTGTGACCCCGTCGGGTGCACATCCCTTCGCCGTCGGCCCCGAACAGTGCCTGGTGCACAACGGTTCGTTCTCCAACCACGCGACAATCCGTCGCGAATTGCGCTCTCAGGGCGTCGAATTCGACAGCGAGAACGACACCGAGGTCGGCGCACGCTTCGTCGCTCATCAGCTCGCGCAGGGCAAGGACGTCGAAACGGCGCTGAAGGAAGTGTGTGCAACCTTCGACGGCTTCTACACACTCCTCGTCTCCAACCGCGACTCCTTCGCGGTGGTCCGCGACGCGATCGCCTGCAAGCCCGCAGTCATCGCCGAAACACCCGACTGGGTCGCGATGGCAAGCGAGTATCGCGCTCTCGCACACCTTCCCGGAGTCGACGAGGCTCGCATCTGGGAGCCCGAGCCCGAGGTGGTCTACGCATGGACACGCTGACAGCAACCCCATCCATATCCCCGTCCACGGAGAATCCGATGACCGACCTGTACTTCGATCTCGACACCACACCTCTTCGCGAAGTCAATTCGACTCTGCACGGCGACATTTCGGGCGAGGTGACGATCGACAACCCGCACGGCGCCCACAGCGTTGCGGCAGGCGTGAACGCTCCGGTGAAGATCACGGTCAACGGGCACGTCGGCTACTACGCGGCCGGCATGAACCAGCAGGCCGAGATCATCATCAACGGCAACGCCGGAACCGGTGTCGCCGAGAACATGATGAGCGGAACGGTCGTCGTCAAGGGCAACGCGTCCCAGTCGGCCGGCGCGACCGCCCACGGCGGACTGCTGGTCGTCGAGGGCGACGCCGCGGCCCGTTGCGGCATCTCGATGAAGGGTGTCGACATCGTGGTCGGCGGCAACGTCGGCCACAGCAGCGCATTCATGGCGCAGGCAGGCCGCCTGGTCATCCGCGGCGACGCCGGACACGGACTCGGCGACTCGATCTACGAAACCCGTCTGTACGTGCGAGGTTCCGTCGCATCCCTCGGCGCCGACTGCGTGGCCAAGCCGATGCGCAGTGAGCACCTCGAAGAACTCGCCGGACTCCTCAAGGCTGCCGGCTTCAAGGACGACGACCTGTCCGCGTACACCCGCTACGGCTCCGCCCGCGAGCTCTACCACTTCCACGCCGACAACTCGTCTTCCTACTGACGCCCGCTCACCCCGGCTGGTCGAGCTTGTCGAGACCACCGCCCAATGGCTGGTCGAGCCCGACTCTCGCTGGTCGAGCTTGTCGAGACCACCGCCCAACCGCTGGTCGAGCCCGACTCTCGCTGGTCGAGCAACCCCCGCCGGTCGAGCTTGTCGAGACCACCCACCCCACCGGTCGAGCACCCGCCCCGCTGGTCGAGCACCCGCCCCGCTGGTCGAGCCCCACTCTCGCTGGTCGAGCCCGTCGAGACCACTACCCACAACGGAGAATCCCATGTCCAACCTCAACAACGCGCAGCGCGGTCTGCGCGAGTCGGCGACCTTCGATCGCTCAACCATCGCCGAGATCCAACGCGCCGCGGAGACAGGCGTTTACGACATCCGCGGGTGGGGTGCCAAGCGCAAACTGCCGCACTTCGACGACCTCCTGTTCCTCGGCGCCTCCATGTCGCGCTACCCATTGGAGGGTTACCGCGAGCGCTGCGGCACCGACGTCACGCTCGGCACCCGCAACGCGAAGTACCCGCTGCACCTCGACACCCCGGTCACCATCGCGGGCATGAGCTTCGGCGCGTTATCGGCTGGCGCCAAGGAGGCGCTCGGACGAGGAGCGTCGGAGGTCGGGACGTCGACCACCACGGGCGACGGCGGCATGACCCCCGAGGAGCGCGGGCAGTCGAAGAACCTTGTCTACCAATACCTTCCGTCGCGCTACGGGATGAACCCCGACGACCTGCGCAAGGCCGACGCGATCGAGGTCGTCCTCGGCCAGGGAGCCAAGCCGGGCGGCGGCGGAATGCTGTTGGGACAGAAGATCACCGAGCGAGTGGCCGGGATGCGCACCCTCCCTGTCGGTATCGACCAGCGAAGCGCTTCGCGGCACCCGGACTGGACCGGCCCCGACGATCTCGCGATCAAGATCAACGAACTACGCGAGATCACCGACTGGGAGAAGCCGATCTATGTCAAGGTCGGCGCCACCCGCACCTACTATGACGTCAAGCTCGCGGTGCATTCCGGCGCCGACGTCGTGGTGGTCGACGGCATGCAGGGCGGAACAGCCGCGACCCAGGAAGTCTTCATCGAGCACGTCGGCATCCCCACACTCGCCGCGATTCCCCAAGCGGTGCAGGCACTTCAAGAGCTCGGAGTGCACCGGGAGGTCCAGCTCATCGTCTCCGGCGGCATCCGCAACGGAGCCGACGTCGCGAAGGCCATGGCACTCGGAGCCGACGCCGTGGCGATCGGTACCGCAGCGCTCATCGCATTGGGCGACAACGATCCTCGCTACCAGGACGAGTACGCGGCACTGGGATCGGCCGCAGGCTTCTACGACGACTTCCAGGACGGCAGGGACCCGGCCGGTATCACCACCCAGGATCCGGAGCTCTCCGCGCGCTTCGACCCGATCGCCGGTGGCCGACGACTCGCCAACTTCCTGCGCGTGACCACGATGGAGGCGCAGACCATCGCCCGCGCTTGCGGCAAGGCGCACCTGCATCACCTGGAACCCGAAGACCTGGTGGCGATCTCGATCGAGGCCGCAGCCATGGCGCGTGTTCCTCTCGCGGGCACCAACTGGATTCCCGGGACGGGAGCGGGTCTGTGAGTACCGAAACCGCATCCATCGTCATCATCGGCGGTGGCCTCGAGGGCGTCGCGACGGCATGGGCACTGGCGCAGCGCGGCATCACCGATGTTGTTGTGTGCGAGCGAGATACCGTCGGCGGTGGAATGACGGGCAAGTCGTCGGGCATCGTCCGCTGCCACTACGGTGTCAGTTCGCTCGCGGCCATGGCTGCCATCGGCCTCGAGGTGTTCGAAAAGGCCGAGGAGATCTTCGGCACCGACATCGGCTTCCGACAGACCGGCTACGTGGTCGGGGTCGGAGAGCCCAACGTCGAGAACCTACGGAAAAGCCTGGCGGCCCAGCGCGAGGTCGGAGTGCAGACCGAGGAGATGGATGTCTCCGAGGTGGCAAAGCTCTGGCCCGCAGCCGATCTGGAACCGTTCGCCGCGTTCGGCTGGGAAGAACGCGGTGGCTATGGCGACGCGTATCAGACCGCGCAGGCGTTCGCGGCGTCGGCGAGAGCAGCCGGTGTCCGAATCAAACAGGGCACCAGCGTTTCCGGTCTGCTGACCGACGGAGAGCGTGTCACCGGAGTCGAACTCGCCGACCACTCGACCATCTCCGCCGACACCGTCGTGGTCGCGACAGGTGTCTGGACCAAGCCCTTCCTCGACACGTACGGCATCGACGTTCCGATCACGGTGCACCGCGAGCAGATCGTGATGATCCATCCGGGCATGGAACTCGTTGCGGTGCCGGTGTTCTCGGATCTGGTGTCGTTGCAGTACGTCCGACCCGACGTCCGCGGGGAGATCCTGTTCGGAAACTCAGATCTCGCCGAGCTCGAGGTCGCCAACCCCGACGGCTACCTCAATCGCGCCGACGAGGCATTCCTCGACCTCACCGTCGACAAGGTCGGTACCCGATTCCCGGCGTTCACCGACGCGAGCATCACCAGCAGCTACGCGGGCTGCTACGACGTCACACCCGACTGGAACCCGGTGATCTCCACCGGTCCGCTCGATGGACTCGTCATCGCCGCGGGCTTCAGCGGACACGGCTTCAAGATCTCGCCTGCCGTCGGACGTCTCGTCGCCGACCTCGTCGTTGACGGTCGCAGCAACGATCCGCGCATCCCGGAGTCGAACTTCCGGCTCTCCCGCTTCGACGACGGCGACCTGCTCAAGACCAAATTCCCGTACGTCGGTGCGGGCGAGATGCGGTAGCGGATGTGTGCTCTCCACGGCGGAACACCGACGTCCGCCGGACCCCGGCGTCTACCCCGAGTGAAGTCCGTCTACCGATATGCTGGCGAGGTGACCGACGACGCTCTGATCCGTAACCAGTCGGGGACCGCGCGCGAACGTCCGGTCGATCAACCGGTCGAAGAACTCGAACTCGAATCGGCGATAGCGCACAACGTCCGACGTCTCCGCAGGCAGGAGGGGCTGTCGGTCGGCGACATGGCCGCCAAGGTCGGCATCTCCAAGGCCATGCTCTCCAAGATCGAGAACGCGCAGACGTCCTGCAGCCTGAGCACCTTGGCCGCGCTGGCCACCGCGTTCGACGTCTCGGTGACCTCGCTCTTCCGTGGCGCCGACCTCGAACGGTCCGCCGTGTTCGTCAAGGCGGGGGAGGGCTCGCAGATCGTGCGCGAAGGCTCCCGCGAGGGCCACGAGTACGAGATGCTCGGCTCGCTCCGCGGCGAGCACAAGCGCCTCGAATGCCTGCTGGTGACGCTCACCGAGAAGTCGGTGACGCAGCCGCTGTTCCAGCATCCAGGCACCGAGTTCATCTTCATGCTCGACGGAACGATGGACTACGCGCACTCACGTTCGGTCTACCGACTCAGCCCCGGCGATTCGCTACAACTCGACGGCGAGGGCGCCCACGGGCCGGTCGAACTGGTCGAACTCCCGATCCGGTTCCTCTCGGTCATCGCGTTCCCCGACTCGGCCATCTGACCGCCTAAGCCCGCCGGTCGAGCCACCCGCCGGTCGAGCGACCGTCGCTGGTCGAGCCAACTCCCGCTGGTCGAGCTTGTCGAGACCACCCCACCGCCGGTCGAACCGCCCATCCGCTGGTCGAGCTTGTCGAGACCACCCCACCCGCCGGTCGAGCCGAACCCGCTGGTCGAGCGACCGTCGCTGGTCGAGCTTGTCGAGACCACCCCGCCCGCTTGTCGAGACCACCGCAGGTGATTTCGACTCGGCAGCTCGCTCCGCTCGCGGCCGGCTCAATCAGCGGAAAAGGCCCCCGCTGGTCGAGCTTGTCGAGACCACCTCAGCTCGAGTACACCCGGATCCAGTCGAGCGTCATGTACGACGGATTCGGTGTCGTGAGGTCGGGGTCGCCGGGCCAGTCCCCGCCGACCGCGAGCGTCAGCAGGAGGTACGTCGGCTTGTTGAATACCCACTTCTTGTCGGCGCTCAACTGCGACGCCCGGTAGCTGCCGACCGTCCGTCCGTCGAGCGCGACGGTGATCGCATCTCGCGACTTCGTGACCGAGTACGTGTGGAAGTCGGTCGACAGATCGGCGATCGCACCGGAGTTGCCGAGTTTCCATGTCCCGCCCGAGGTCGTCGGCCCGTGCACGTGGTTGGTGTATGACGTTGTCACCGAGGGAGTTTCGATCACATCGATCTCGCCGCTCGCGGGCCACCCCACCGAGTAGATGTCCGTGCCCATCAGCCAGAACGCCGGCAGCAGACCCTTTCCCGCGGGCAGTTTGATCCGGGCCGACGCCGTCCCGTAGGTGAATGCCACCTTGCCGAGAGTGTTGAGGCGTGCCGACGTGATCGACGTGCCGTCGGAGCGGGCGGCGATCACCAGTCGGCCGTTGCCGTCGAGGTAGGAGTTCTGCCGCGAATTGGTGTAGGTCTGCCACTCGTTGTTACCCCAGCCACCGCCACCGGTCTCGAAGTTCCAGTTCGACGTCGACGGCGAACTGCCGGCCGCACCGTTGAACTCGTCAGACCACACCAACGTGGCTCCACGAGCAGGCGCCACATGTGAAAGCCCCAAGGCCGTCAACGAAGCGACAAGTGTGAGTGTCACCGGACCTGTCAGGCGGCGCAGCCGCGATGCGACGCGGCGTCGTAACGAGTGGGGGAGGGTCGGCCGGGGTGGGCGTCTGTGCATCGGGACGTTCTCCTCGTCGGTGCGATCCCCCGGTGATGACAATTCGGACACTATCGAATGATTGCCCCGTCTGCCAGCCGAACAGCCAACCTCGCAGCAATCTGTGATGCCGCGCCTATCAACGGCATTCAGCGTCCGCACCCAATTATCTCTCAGTCCCAGTCATCTCCAGTCACTCAGCGATCTCCCAGTCGACGTCGAGTGCCTCGCAAGTCTCGGTTGGCATTGTCGGTGATGTCAGAGAGAGCGCTCACCGACGAGCGGTCCGCCGAAGTGAAAGAGGTAGTCATGCCCATCCCGAACAACAACCAGCAGCAGCGCCAGAACCCCGCTCCGGCACAGCGTCGTCGCCGGGTGCGTCGCTTCGACTCGCGCACCCGGCGCTGGAACTGGGTGTGGGTCAACTGATCGGCGCTGCCCCACCACTTTCGCGAGACCCCGCCTGACCCAGGCGGGGTCTCGCCGCGTGAAAACCTCTTGCATCGCGTCGTCGATCGGTGCCAAGCTGACACGCTTGCCCACAGAAGGAGGACACCACGCCCGCAACAACATCCACGCTCGACGCGCTCGCCACGGAGCACCCTCATGTCCGACGCGCCGTCACCGTGGTCGCACAGTTGCTCAACGATGCGCTCCCCGAAGCCCCCGCGTCCATCGACACATTCCTGAAGACACATCTGCGCGCTGACCGGAACGAACTCTTCGTCCAGGTCATGTCCATCAACCCGGCCAGTAGAATCGCAGCAGGCCTCGTGCTCGGTGACCTGATCGAAACTGATTCGCCCGCAATCGGTCCGGACGAAGACGACGCACCTCCGCGGTGGGCAGAGCGCAGTATCGGCGACGACGAGTTCTCGGTACCCGCCGACATCTCGCTGGCTTTCACCCCCGACAACCCCTTCGGCAGTGGACCGTTGGTCATTTCGTCGTTGCTCAGCGATAACAACTCGAGAGCCACTATCTCGCTGTACGCGCCGAATGAACTTCGCGACATGGTGTCTTGTGCCGTCGTCGAGCTGCGTCGTCGTATCGATGCGCGTAATCCGTTGCGCGGCCGAGTGTTATCGGTATCGGTGATCTATAACGAGATCTCGCTGGCGGCTGCTCCCGAGCCGTCGACAACCCGCGCCGACATCGCGATCCCTGACAGCGTCTGGCGCGAGGTGGATCTGAGTGTCTCCGCGGTCACTTCTCGTCACGAGATCCTCACCGCGGCAGGAATGTCGACGAGTCGCGGTGTGCTGCTCGCCGGGCGTCCCGGTGTCGGTAAGACGGCGATCGCTCGGACGATCGCCGGTGAACTGCTCGGTGACTTCACCGTGGTCATCGTCGAATCCGCCGCAGTCATGGCCAAGCTCGGGTCCGTCTACGCCATGGCCGATGTCCTCGGGCCGCTCGTCGTGATCCTCGACGACGTCGACCTCTACGTCCGACGACGGGGCGACGGCGACGACTCCGCACTCGGTGCGTTGTTGGCGGCGCTGGACGGAGCGACGGCCCATGACCGCGTTCTCACGATCGCGACGACGAACGATCCGCGCGCCCTCGACGGCGCCGCCACGCGCGCAGCCCGTTTCGACACGGTGATCGAGCTCGACCCGCCCGATGATGCTGCGGCAGCAGCGATTCTGTCGGGTGTGCTCGCGAGAATCGGTGCCCTCGATGTCGACGTCGCACGGGTCGTCGCAGCACTGCCTCGTGATCGCAGTGGTGCTGACGTGAGCGAGATCGTCCGTCGCGCAATCCTCGTCGACGGAGCCGAAATCACGACAGCGACGCTCTTGTCGGTGATCGGTTCGCGCGCGCACGAGGCCGCGCTGCCGACGGGCACGTACCTGTAGCGAGCGCTACTCGGCTATCGCTGGCCGTCGACCGTCAGTTGGCTCTGGCGGGTCGAGTCCTCAACTGTCGGGAGGTGCGTCGACACGCCGCGCAGCGCGAGCACGATGGTTCCCGTCACCGATACATGTGGGGGCAGCTCGGCGTTGAGGGTGCGTCGATGCCCCGAAGCGTCGACCACCGTGATGTCGGCGAGGTGTGCGCCTGCGAGTTCGTTGCCGGGGAATGCGACGTCGGCGATGGCGGTGGTGAGTGGGAGCGCGGCGTCGACGTGGAGCACGGCGCGCTGCGCGGTGAGTTGCGCACTGCTGATCCGAGTGACAAGCGCGGGAAACCACACCGCCTCGGGGCACAGCGCCTGACTGACCGGCTCTCCCGACTCGTCGAGGAAGAACGCGACCTTGCGCCGCAACGACTCCTCCCGCAGTGAGAGGTCATTCACGAGGAAGTCGCACCCCGCGCAGCGAATAGGCAAGCGCCACTTCGTCGAATCGAACGATCTGGCCACGGTGACCCCTTTCAGAGAGGGCAGTATGTCGAACAATGTCACCACTTCGGTCTACGCTCGACGCCTTCCCGACGACAGCATGCGAGGCGCTAAGACTTCAACAACAGCGCTAAGAGTTCGTCAATGAGCTTGGCTCCCGTGCCGGACGACCGTCTGCACAGTCGGCCAGGAGCGCTGCCATGCGAGCATCAGCGAGTACTCTGACCTGCATGTCACGTGCCCCGGTCAAGCGTCGGACATCGTCACGGGCGCGGATCCTCGAGTCGGTGGCCACCATTCTCGAGTCCGGCGTGCGCTACGCGGATGTCCCGGTCGAGCGCATTCTGACAACAGCCAACGTGTCGCGGTCGACCTTCTACCAATGGTTCGACGACAAGGGCGATCTGATCGAGAACGCGGCTGAGCCCTTCTTCACCGCGTTTTGGGAGGTGTCGGACCAGTGGTGGATGCGAACCGAGCCGATGGGCCCTGACGACCTCGCCGACACCATCACACGCATGTTCCAACTCGGGCGAGAGCACGGTCCCGTCTGGCGCGCCTTTCTTGAAACGGTCGATCTCGACGCCAGGCTGAGGACCGAGTTCGGCGGCTTCCTCGAGCTGTATACGGCGAAGATGGCAGAACGTCTGCGCCAGGATCAGGCGGACGGCCTGGCCCCTGCCGACCTCGACCCCGACCAGACCGCACGATTCATCACCGTCACCACGCGGGGCAGCCTCCTCGACCTCACGAACGCCCCGGAGAAATTCGACGCCGAGTTCGCCGCATCACTCGCCCGCGCCTACTGGTTGACGATGTATGGGCCAGACTCTCCGGCTGTTGACGACGCGCAGACTGAAAGCAGTTCGACGTAGGTCGGTTCAGAAATAGCCGTTCGCCGGAAGCGCGGTGCCGTTGACCGCAAGATCGCCCAGTGCGATCGCCTTGTACGACGTCGGGTTGTGCAGTGTGATCGTCCTGATGTTGCGCCAGTGTCGATCCAGATTGCGTGCGCGACTGGCCGACGACGCTCCGCCAACATCGAATAGTGCTGTGGCAGCGGGCAATGCGACGGAGTCGACGTGCACCTTCACGCGCGCGGCGGCGACGGAGGCCCGCTCGAAGAGGGAGGCGTCGATCACGCCCTGCCGCGCGCACTCGAATGCCGCTTCGACGTCGCGCGCTGCGGCGAGAACAGCGGCGCGTGCGACGTGTGCAGTGGCGTCGATCTCGCCGATTGTCTTGAGTAGCACGGGATCGTGACGTGGTTCGTCGGCCGGTGCGTGGTCGAAGGTGCGTGTGCGACCACGCACAAGCTCGATCGCATCGTCGTTCACCGACAACAGGATTCCGGTGATGAGCGCCTGTAGGAAGAGCTGAAGCAGGGGAGCGTCGTTGGCGATTCGCGGAGCATCCGCTGCCGCGAGGTCGACGATCCCGAGGATGTCGTCGGCGTTGACCACCACATCGGTGAACTGCGTCGAACCGGTCCCGGTGCGGTGCTGGCCGATTCCGTCCCAGTCGTCGATCACCGATACACCCGCGCGGTCGACGGGAATGATGAGGCGTGCGAGTCGTTCTCCGCCCTGTGCATCGTCGACCGTCGCTTGGACGGCGATGAAATCGGCGAAAGCCGTTCCGGTCGAATAGAACTTCTCGCCGGAGAGTAGCCAGCCGGTATCGGTGGGGCGGATGGTCGTGGCAAATCTGCGAGCGCCAGCCGTACCGGCTCGCTCGCTTGTGGCGTTGCCGAAGATGGCACCGTCGGCAATCAGGGCACTCCATCGGTCACGGACTGGCCCGTCGGGAAGACGTTTCACCTGTTCGAGAAACCAGTAGTGCGCGCGGAGGATGTGGGCAGCGATCGGGTCGGCCCGCGCGAGATCGATGATGAACTCAACGAGTTCGACGACATCGGCTCCGCCACCTCCGTGTTCGGAGTCGAGTGTGAGAGCGGTGAGTCCTGCGTCACGCAGTAGCTCGATCTGAACACGCGGATCCTGGCCCGCCCGTTCACGTTCGGCCGATCCGGCTGCGATCTCGGCGAGCACCGAAGCACGATCGGCGACGACTCTCGTTGCCGCAGTCATGCCGACACCTCTTCACGGTTCGTGGTGAATGCGCCGCGGTAGCCCGCAGCGGGGTGCGTATCCGGTAGCCGGTCGCGACCGGTCAACTTCGCACGCACGGTGCCCGGTGCGTAATCACGTTGTGCCAGACCACGATCGCACAGAACCGGCAGGACATGCTCCGCGAATTCGACGTAGCTCCCCGGGATGGTCGCATTGATGACGTTCACGCCGCCGACGCCTGCGTCTCGCCACAACTCGAGGCGGTCGGCGATCTGTTCGGGAGTTCCCACGACTCGTCCTGAGCGGCTGCGCAACTCAGCGAGGTCGCGGACCGTCGGCTCCCGATCGGATACCGCCTCGCGCAGCCATAGCAGGGTGCTCTGGGTGCCCTGGGTCTCGATGTCCCCGATGGGCGTATCCAGATCGTAGTGGCCGAGGTCGATGCCGAGTCCGCCGGCGGAGTGCGCGATGATCGTGCTGGGGTCGATGAGGTCGTCGAGCTCGCGTGCCTTCCGCGCGGCTTCCTCTTCGGTGGAGCCGATCACGAACGAAAGCCCTTGGAAGAACGTGAGATCCTGCGGATCACGCCCGGCTCCAGCGACCAGCCGTCGAGTGTCGTCGATAAGTCCCTTCGCCGCAGCGGGATTCGGCGAGACGATGAACTGCGCCTCGGCGTTGCGGGCGGCGAAGCGTCGTCCTGCGGGTGACGAACCTGCTTGAAAGAGAACAGGTGTGCGCTGCGGAGATGGCGCGACGAGATGCGGTCCCTCGACGCGGTACCGCTCGCCGACGTGATGGATCTTGTGCACCTTGTCGAAGTCGGCGTGCAGACCGGATTCCTTGTCCTGGATGAGCGCGTCGTCGTCCCAGGAGCCCTCCCACAGTTTGTAGACGACGTCGACGTACTCCTGCGCCCAGGCGTAACGGTCGTCGTGGCGCGTGATGCCGTCGTAGCCGAAGTTGCGCCACGCGTTGCTCGACAGGCTGGTGACGATGTTCCACGCGACCCGCCCCCGCGAGGCGTGATCGAGTGTCGAGATCTTGCGCGCGAAGTCGAACGGATGCTCCTGCAGGATCGAACTCGTCACGGCGATACCGAGATTCTCGGTGTGCGAGGCCAATGCCGAAGCGAGGACCAGTGGATCGTTGCTCGGAATCTGCAGCCCCGAGTCGACAAACTTCTTCCAGTCACCCTGGTAGTCGTCGTAGAGGCCGACGACGTCTGCGAAGAAGATGAAGTCGAACTTGGCCTGCTCCAACGTCTTCGCGAGCGAGATCCAATGATCGAGGTCGTTGAAGTTCGTCTGCTGCGCCTCCGGTGCGCGCCAGGCTCCGTGCAGGATGTGCGACGTCGTGTTCATCGCGAACGCGGCGAATTTCAGTGGTTGGGGTTGGGCCATGCGCGTGACGTTACGACCGCGCCCGACGTGATGACTACTTGGAATCAGGGTGATGACAAGGGGCGACCAGGGGTGGCTGCAGGAGATCTTCGCTCCTCCGGGTGGCCTCGGCGAGTAGCCGGGGGTCTCCTAGGTAGTGCTGCGCCGATAACTCGCGTATCGGATTGCGGATACGACTCGGCGGCCGACCCGCGAGACTAGGTGTCGGCGGGTGCACGAGGTCCGTCTGGCAGAACTGTCTGGAGGACGCATGTCCGAGAAACCGATTCGACAGCAGCGAACAAGCCGACGCACCCGCCGTGTCGCGTTGATAGCGGTTCTCGTCGCCGTCGCGAGCGCGGCGATCATCGCGCTGGTGGCTCCGGGTTCGATTGTTCCGGGTCCAATCAGAGGGGTGTCCCGCAACTACGCGTGTACGAGGGCGGGAGGCCGCAGCATGGTGGCCGTTCAGTCTGGAACCGCGGATCATCCCAAATACATGTGCCGACCAAAAGTCTCTACGAAGTGGTGAACGACGCGTCGAACGAGTACTGCGCAATGGCGCGGAGCTGTTCGTCGCTCAGGTCGAGCTCGCGCCGCGCCTCGACGAATGCGTCACCGACGTACCCGCCGAAATAGGCCGGATCGTCGGAGTTGATGGTGACGACCAGTCCGGCGTCGAGTAGATCGAGCAGTGGATGATCGGAGAGCTTTTCGACGCCGCGCAGCCGCACATTCGAGAGCGGACACGTGGTGAGCGGGATTCGATCGGTGGCCAGACGCCTGAGCAGTGCGGGGTCTTCGAGGGCGCGGACGCCGTGATCGACGCGCTCGATGCCCAACACGTCGAGGGCCTCCCAGATGTACTGAGCCGGACCCTCCTCTCCTGCGTGCGCCACGACGTGCAGGCCCGCCTCTCGCGCGCGGTCGAAGACAGGCGCGAATTGTCCTGGGGGAAAGCCGACTTCGGCAGAATCGAGCCCGACCCCGATGAGGCTGCCGAAGAACGGCTCCAACGCGTCAAGCGTGTCGAGAGCCTCCGACACCGGCCGGTCGCGTAGGAAGCACGCGATGAGATCGGCATGCACACGTGTCTCCGCCGACGCCGTATCCAGTCCACGACGCAGCCCGCGGACGACGACACCGAGGTCGACGCCGCGCGACGTGTGCGCCTGCGGATCGAAGAAGATCTCCGCATGTGTGACGCCCTGCGACGCCGCCTTGCGCAGGTAGACGGCGGCGAGATCGGCGAAGTCGTCCTCGGTACGCAGCACGGCCATGCAGGCGTAGTAGAGGTCGAGGAAGTGGGAAAGGTCGGCGAAGGCGTGCGCGGCGCGCAGATGGTCGACGGACGCGTAGGGGAGTGCGACGTTGTTGCGGGCTGCCAGCTCGAACACCATCTCCGGTTCGAGGGTGCCCTCGATGTGGATGTGTAGTTCGGCTTTGGGCAGTGTCAGCAGCTCGGCGTCGTCCATGACATCCATCCTGCCGGGCGCGTCACTGTGGGGCGCGCACAGCCTGGAAGATCGCCTTTCGTCGACGGGTGAAACCCACGTTCTCGTAGAGCCGGATCGCCGAGACATTATCGGCCGACGCATGGAGGAACGGCAGGTCACCGCGCTCGCGAATCACGTCCACGACCGCGAGGACCACCGCCCTGGCCAATCCCTCTCCACGGAACGCCGGGTCGGTGCAGACCGCGCTGACCTCACTCCACCCAGGCGGATGCATGCGTTCGCCTGCCATCGCGATCAGCTTGCCGTCGCGTCGGATACCCAGGTAGGTACCGAGATCGATGGTGTGGCGTCGAAACGGTCCCGGACGTGTCCTTTCCACGAGATCGAGCATGTCGTCGACGTCGGAGTCGTCGAGTTCGACCACCCGCGGGTCGGTATACCCCTCGACGGCGTCGCCGATCAGCTGAACGCCGGTTATCCGCATCGAGCTCGTCCAGCCCTCCGGCGGCTCGACAGTCACGGTGGCGAGCGTGATGGAACCGTCAGGACCGACCAGCTCCGCCGCATCCTCCCAGTCGGAGATCGTCGGATCATCCGGCAGGGCGCACCAAGGTGCGACGTCGGCGGGATAGCGCAGCGCGTTGCCGTGTGTCTGTGCGAATCGCGAATGCGGCCCGAGGAGGGCGGAACGGGCGGGGTTGTCGAGGACTGTCTCATCGCGAACCGGGCCGTCGGGGGGAAGAACACTCGCCATTCACTCGACGATATGCGCCCATCGCGTCACGCACCTTTCGGGGTCGCGCGAGTAATCGCCTGCTCGAGCAAGAGGCAGAACTGGCGGTAGAAATCGACTGTGTCCGTGTGCAATTCGATCTCCTCCGACGCGGCGCCACGGATGCGCGATTCCGCGGCCAACACCGTGGCGTTGGCGAGGAGCTCGCGACACACACGGAGATAGTCGGTGAGCCGACCGACCTTCCCGTTCGTCAGATGCAGGACGCGTTCGGGTGTGAGTGCTTCGGAGAAGCCCAAGTCGAACAACGTCTGGAGCCCGACGGGTACGGAGCTCTGTGCGCAGGTGTGAGCACCGGGGCCGCCGGAGTTGAGCGCGTCGATCAACTCGCCCGCCTCATTGTTCAGAAAGCGCCGCCAGGTGCGCAGCGCCGCGTCGAGGTTGTGCGGATGGAACACTGCGGCGTCGACGACTCGCTGCGCATAGACGTGCTGATCGTGGACCACGATGGTGATCCCCGACCACCTCGACGAATATTCGGCGGTCAGAGTGCCGAGAAGTGCGGGATCGAGGAGTCGGTGCGTGAGCGTCGTCGTGAAAACGAGGCTCGGGCCGACATCGGAACCGACAATCGTGCACGGTACGGCGTCGAAGGCGGGCAGTTCGATGCACCTGTTGACGACTGACACCTGCCATCCGAAATGCCTCGCGAGCACGCTCCGGGTGACTTCGAGTAGTTCGTCGACACCCGAGATGACGAATCCGGGTGCGATGCATTCGGGAAGCGCATCCATGGCTCCGGCCATCTCACGCATCTCCGCGGTGTAGTGCTCATCCGTCGGCGGCTCGACGTTTCGGTCGGGCGCCTGCGGAACGACGGTCAGCTGACGTTCGGTGGCGGCCCCGGTCTCGTCGACCTGCCCCGCGTCGGAGTGCGTGCCGAAGGGATCGTTCACCGCGACGAACACGGGGTGAGCAACGTCGAAGATCTCACGCAGCGTCGACACGGCGACGTCGGCGACTGCGCTCGCGTCACGCTGGCCGGATTCGGCGATGTGCTGGCCCTTTCGGGGGAGGAACCGCCATCCGAGCTGTGCCAGGCGACCACGAATGCGTATCCACTCCGCTCGCCCGGCCCACGGCAGCGCAGTGCCGTCGAGCGTGCACCGCACCTTTCCGGAGCCCGTCTTGGTGAAGACGAGCAGCACGCGATATCGCTGGCCGTCTTGGCGGGCGATCTCGAGGAACTCCTTGCGCCCGAGGTCGGGTACGCGTGATGTCACGGTGGCGGCAAACTCGCGCCATGCGTTCTCGATGAGATTGTCGAAGCCGTGGGTGGACATGCGGTTCCCCATCCTGTTGTGCACCCTGGAGCACTCGCCGAGGTGCGAATGTGTGTTCGAGATGCAAGGTAGCCGCAGGGTCTGACACGTCGTGTTTGTCCAGTTCAGGCCTGTTGCTTCGTCTCTTTCACTCCAAGATGAGACGAGCGACTCGGAATTCTCCACCGGCGATCAATGTTGGTAACTACAAGTAGTAGCGAGGGGAGTGACCATGACAGCGCAAACGCTGACAACGACGTCGGCAGGTGCATCGACCGCAGTACGTGACAACCAGGACGACGTATCTGCCGGTCCGTTGCTGCCCGTCGACGACCATTTCTACGACGCCCCGGCGGATCTCGGTGACTACCGGCCCGGTGAGGTGATCCGGTCACGACAGGTCGAGCTCAAGAACTTCTGGGCGTCGAATCATCAGGCGTGGCAGCTGCTCTATCGATCGACCGACCTCGACGGCAACCCCGATGCGACTGTCACGACGGTCGTCGTGCCCGATCGCACCAAGCATCCGAATCCGGCGCTGTTGTCGTTCCAGTGCGCGATCGACGCCGTGACGTCGCAGTGTTTCCCGTCGTATGCCCTGCAGAAGGGTGCCGACGCGTCGCGCGCCGTCGCACCGTTCGAGTTCATGGTGGTGCGTCGTGCGCTCTCGAAGGGTTGGGCGGTCTCGATCCCCGACCACGAGGGTGCCAAGGGAGCATGGGGTGCGCCCCGTGAGCCGGGTTACCGTGCGTTGGACGGCATTCGGGCCGCGCTGGCGTTCGAGCCTCTCGGCCTCGAAGCGACGGCATCGATCGGAATGTGGGGATACTCGGGCGGCGGACTCGCCACATCGTGGGCCGCCGAGATGGCTCCGGACTATGCGCCCGAGCTGAATATCGTTGGTGCCGTTCTCGGTTCGCCCGTCGGCGACATGGCGTCGACGCTACTACGGCTCAACGGCGGCCTGCACGCAGGGCTTCCGATCCTCGTGGTGGCCGGCTTGCGTAGGGTCTATCCCGCGCTCGAACGCATGATCACCGAGCACGCAACGGAATTCGGGCGCCGCAGCCTCGACGAGGCCGCCACTCTTCCGACGCTCGCGGCGATCCGGCGCTTCCGCAACCACGATCTCGACGACTACTTCGACATCCCGCTCGCCGACGTGCTGGCGGATCCGGGCGTCGTGAAGATGATGGACGACCTGCAACTCGGTACACACGCGCCTGCCGTGCCGCTGCTGGTCATGCAGGCAGTGCACGATGAGGTGATCGACGCTGCCGACGTCGACGCGCAGGCGCAGCGGTACCGTGATCTCGGCGTGCCCGTCACCTACGTGCGCGACCTTGTCACAGAACACTATTCGCTGTTGCCGCTCTCAGGACCCCTCGCGGTCAGCTGGCTGACCCATCGACTCGACGGCCGGCCGGGCGAGGACAAGACGATCACTGCGATTGCCGGTCAGCGGGTGTCGCTGTCCAGGTCACGGTGACCGGGACCTCGTCGTCCCACGGCTGACGGGTCACCAGGTCCGCGACACGGACATAGCCTCGCTCGAATTCTCCTGTGGCAGCGTCGATCAGGCGATACTGCTGAGTCTGCCTGTGAATGGGCTGGGCGTCGACGAGCACGATACGGACCTCGCCCGGCTCGAACCCGCAGCGCTTCTGTAGCGACGCGATGAGTTGCTCGTTGGAGAGGTGGCCGTCGCCGAAGTTCCAGCCCATGGCCGTCGAACAGATGCGTTCGCCGTCTGTGAGCATGTAGTTCGATTCGTCGTGCCCGCCCATCGCGCGGTGGGCGAGCGTGAACAACGCACGCCCGTGACTGTTGAAGGCGCGGAACGCATATCCCATGTACAACGCCACCTGCGCTGCCTCCGGGCTACCGTAGATCCGCTGTAGCTGAGACGCCGGCAGAGCCGCGATCGCGACCACGTTCTTCTCCAACTTCTCCGACGCCGACGGCGTCATGCA
Organism: Gordonia sp. w5E2; assembly: GCF_036540975.1. Taxonomy (NCBI): domain Bacteria; kingdom Bacillati; phylum Actinomycetota; class Actinomycetes; order Mycobacteriales; family Gordoniaceae; genus Gordonia; species Gordonia sp. w5E2. Next base: position 100,377 of record NZ_CP144213.1, read on the forward strand.
CCAGATCCCGGTGTCCCAATTGCCCGCGTAGTAGCGCATTCCCGGTAGGAATGACACCTTGCGCGGGAGGAGGTTTCCGATCACCACGGTGCCCGCCACCACGACGAACAGCAGGGCAACCCACCACGGCTGCTCGAGGTCGGCGAGGCCGAGATCGGCGTGGCCGACGAAGAGTGCGAGAACTCCGAACATCATGAAGACGTTCCACTCCAACGGAACTCCCATAGGAATGGAACTCAGAATGCCGAAGTGGAAGATCAGCATGATCGCCGCAGCAATCCACGTGAGCCATCCGCCATGGGAGAAGAACAGCACGATCGGCACGAGACCCTCGACCGCAGTGGAGAAGTGAGCGATCCACCGCGACGGCCTACCCGGCCGCAGGTCGTCCGGAAAGTCTTCGAAGAACAGTCGTTTCATCTTCGGAGACCGGATGACCGCGTTGTTCGACATCATGGTCGCGATCACAAACGGGAAGTGCTTGTTCAGCTTCGACGTTGCGGCGCCGAGCCAGATCACCAGAAAGATGACCTTGGCCGCGACGATCATGTCGACACCGGTGAGCAGGAACGTCACACACAGCGCGCCGTACACCTCGCCGCGCGCGGCGAGGAAGATTGTCTTGTCGCGCAACCCGATCAGCGCGAGAAGTGCGAGAATCGTCCAGATCTCCCATAGCGGCAACGCGCCGGTTGCCGTATCCAGATCGGTGAGTGGCCTACTACCCGGGCTGATGAGTGCGACGACCAGCATCACGAGAAGTGCTGCGTAGAGCGCGATGTCGACCGGCCCGCGCACATCGCCGCGCGTCAGTGGCACACGTGAAGGCCACGGTGGCTGACGAATTGTCCTGGGGCGCAACCAGTACAGAATCGAGCCCAGCGGCGGGAAGAAGCGGTTGTTGAGCGGGCCGAAGCCGCAACCGAGGCCGATGACCTCGAACAACATCGTGTAGAGCACGACCTTCTGGAAGACGACCGGCTCGTTGTACCACGACGCGACGTCGAAGAACCCGCCGATGCCCGGCGTCGCCGCGACGATCGCCCAGCCGACGAATACGTAAGCCAGGATCTTGCCGACGTAGAACAGGTGCAAGACAATGGGCGTGCCGAACCCGACCTCGGCCCACTGGCGCGCCATCGGCCGGATCTTCTCGGCTCGGGAACCCTGACTCCATGTCGGGAAGTCGACGTCGGGTCTGGTCTGTGTGATGAACCCCAATGTTCCGCCCTCACTGCCGATGGGTGCCGCAGCCTGGACGGTAACAAACCAAGCGAATGCTTGGTTGGGGTTCAGGGGTTTCCGACGCCGCTCATGCGTTGCGGTAGGGACGGAAGAACGTGCGCAGTTCGGTGGCGTAGCTCTCCGGCACCTCGAACGGCGCGAAGTGCCCGCCGCGAGCAGGCTCGGAGTGATACACCGTGTTCGCCGTACGCTCCAACCAGGCGCGGGGCGGTCGAACAACATCGCCACCGAAGATCGAGAACCCGGACGGGACGTCGACGTATCGCATACGGTCCTCGACCGGTATGGCCGCGTTGGCTCGGTATGTGCGGATCGACGATCCGATCGTGTTGGTGACCCAGTATTGCGTGACGAGCGTGAGGATTTCGTCTCGCGTGTAGATGCTGTCCAGGTCGCCGTCGCAGTCGCTCCACGACCGCAGCTTCTCGACGATCCACGACGCCACGCCGACCGGTGAATCGGCCAGGCCGATCGCGGCAGTCTGAGGTTTGGTGCTGTGCATCGCCGCATACGCGCCCTCGGTGGCCGACCAGCGCGCGGCGTCGTCGATCCAGGCGATCTCCTCGGGACTCAACGTTGACCTGTCGATGGTCGCGGGAGGTAGCCCGGCGTCGGTGCGATGCACCGCGACGACGCGGTCAGGCTGGGCGAGTGCGAGATAGCGGGCCACGTGGCTGCCCATGTCGCCGCCCGCGACGCCGTACCGCTCGTACCCGAGTAAGTGCATCAGTTGACCCCACATGCGCGCGATGTCTCGTGTGTCGGGCGTCGGCCCGCTGGGATGACTTGAGTATCCGAACCCAGGCATGTCGGGAACGATCAACGTGAAGGCGTCGGCCGGATCGGCGCCATGTGCGGCGGGGTCGGTGAGGAGCGGGATGACCTTCAGGAATCTCCAGAAGCAGTCGGGCCAGCCGTGGGCCAGCAGGACGGGAAATGCCGCGTCGGGGTCGGATGCAGGGCTGTGGATGACGTGGATGTCGAGGCCGTCGATAGTGGCCGTGAAGTGAGGCAATTCGGCGATCGTTGATTCGAATGCGGCCCAGTCGAAATCCGTGCGCCAGTAGTCGGCGAGATCGCGCACATACGACACATCAGTACCCATCGACCATCCACTGCCTTCCGGAGCGTCGGTCCACCGAGTGGTGCGGAGGCGTCGTCGAAGATCGTCGACTACGGCCGGGTCGGTGTGTGGAGTGAACGGCCGAATAGCGCTGGTGGCTGCCATGAACCAAGGGTAGGAGGTGCACGACGTGTCGTTGCTCGATGATCGACAGGGGGCGGACATTTGCGACAACCCGCGATTCATCAGACTTGATCGTCTTTACGGGCGTACCGTGTCGCCTGTACCAGCGACAACCCAATGGAGTGTCCCCATTGTCTGATGCCCTGGAAACCGTGAAGAAGTACGTCCCCGACGCCGACCCTGCCGTGGTCGAGAAGATGGCGTCGACCTATCGCCTCGCGCTGCAGAACGCCGACGCCGCTCTGGTGTCGGCAAGCGATCCCGCAGAACTCAAAACCGTGCGCGAGAACTTCCTGAAGAAGAAGCTCGGTCTGACAGAAACCGACGCCTACCTCGACAATGCGATCAAGGACGTGCTCGCGGAGATGAAGGACGGCAAGTCCAATCCGCGGCTCGCCGTGTACTACAAGCTCGCTGACAAGTTCGGCAAACTCGGCGTGTTCAAGTAGCGCTGTTCACCTGGTTTCCGTCTTCGGCGTCGACGTCTTCGTGGGAAGTCGTCGACGCCGAACGCGTGCAGGCGCCAATCCGGTTATCGGGCCGTGAGTCACCCGGCACGTCGGAGGGCGTTGAGATGCAACAGCATCCGAAGGCTGCTCTCAGGTCGCGTTGAGAGCGTGGCAAGGGTCGACGGGCAGAGTCGAAGACATGCACGAGACATCCACAGACCCCAACTCGCCGACCGAGATGTTCGCGGTTCCGACGTCGCATCGTGGCATCGGTCCGAGTACGCGCACCGAGCGGTTCCCGAGTTTGCGCGAGAACAGGGATCTTCCGACGCCCCTGCGCGACGAACTGGTCTCGCTACTCGGTTCGCACGGCTCCGACCCCGCTCGACGTCTCGGGCTCTCGCCCGACAGCGACCCGCGTGAGATCGCCGCAACAGCGCGCAGGATGTCGCAGGTGTGGCGCGAACGCTCGACCGATCCGCAGATGACATCCCGCGCGAAGAAGTTGTGCGGCATTGCGGCCGAGACCTGTGACGAGATCGTGCACGATATCGACAGTGCGCTCACGGACGGCCGAGACTCTCCAGCGCGACGCTCGCATCCGAACTCGCTGCCGACAGTCCTTCGCGCGCAAGCCGATTGGTCTCGTTCTGGACGAGCTCGTTGACCGGCGTCGCAATGCCATGGAGTCGACCGAGCAGCGCGATCTCGCCTGACAGATAGTCGGTTTCGACGCTGCCCGACCCACGCGCGACGCTCTGCCAGGTCGAACTGCCGAATGAAGCCTCTCCGGTGTCACGACGGATGATGGCATCGCCGCGCCGCTGCTTGTCGGTGGCCTCGGAGACGACATCGATGCCCGCCGCCGCAATGACCTCCTCACCTTCGGCTCGCGCGCGTCGGACAAGTTCATCGAAGGCGTCGCCGTCGTTGCGGTAGCTGGCGTCGATTCCGTTGACCAGGTTCATGATCAGTTTTCGATACTTCCACGCCATGATGTCGGGGCGTGGCTCGGAGAGGAACGTCGCGGCACGCAGCGCGGACGAAATAGATTGCGCCGCTTCGTCGATACCCGACGGATAACGCCCGATGTCGAGGATGCCGGGCCTGTTCGATGACGCCTGAACCACGACGCCGAGCTCGAGATGCAGGGCGGGCAGCATCACGCACAGCGAGTAGACACGTGGAAAGACGCGAAGCAACTCGCGTTCATTGGCGACGCCGTTCTGCGCCGATACGACCGGGGTGTCGAGAGGCATGTGCGCTCGAAGGTCGGCGATCGCCGCGGCGGTCTGTTGCGACTTGACGGCGAGGAGCGTGACGGAGTCGTCGCTCCAGTCCACTTCCGAGGCGTTTGACGCAAGCGTGGCCGAAACGGATTGGCGTCCTTCGGCGGTGTCGAGGACGAGTCCGTTCTCACACATCGCGCGCAGGTGATCGCCGCGCGCGACCAAGGTGGTGTCTGCCCCGGAAAGTGCCAGGTGAGCACCGATGACGCCGCCGATGGCCCCTGCACCGTAGATGACGAATCGCATGGTTCTCAGCGTAGGTGCGAGGCAGCTAGGTCGGCGATTGTGTGTTTCCGGTGCCGTCAAGTGAGCACGCGTCTGCCGCCGCTACGACGGTGGGCGCGGACAGCACTTGCGCGTAGCGTGAAAACCATGACTAATGACAACACCGAATTCGAGCACATCGGCGAGCTGATCTCCAAGGGTCGCGTCGCATTCGTCACCACCAGCGAGTCCGACGGTCGATTGCTGAGCCGACCACTCGCTGTGCTGGACCGGAAGTTCGACGGCGATCTGTACTTCTTCACCGTCGACCCGTCGCCCAAGACCGGCCAGATTGCCGAGGATTCACACGTCAACGTGAGCCTGCAGGCCGACGACAACTATCTCTCGATCGCCGGCACAGCGTCGGTGACCCACGATCAGAAGCTGATCGACGAGCTCTGGAACTCTCACGCAGAGGCCTGGTTTGAGAAGGGCCGCGAAGACCCGGGCGTCGCACTGTTGAAGGTGCACGCCGACTCCGCCGAGTACTGGACCCTGGACAGCCCCAAACCCGTTGCGCTGCTGAAGTATGCGAAAGCGATTGTGTCGGGCGAGCAGCCAGACGTCGCCACCAACGCGTCGGTTGATCTCTGAGTCGCTGATCGTAGTGCCAAAGAAGTTGGCCTAGAACAGAACTCGGGCTCGCTGCATTCGCTGTCAGAAGATGACGGTGTAAATGTAGTTCATGAGGTCGGTGTAGAAGTTCCACAACACTGTGAACATGACGGCTCCTTTCTTCGACGGCCCGCTATCCGCGTGACCAGATGGGACTCGTCTTCTCAGAGTGCGCGTGGCTTTAGCACGAAACAAGGGGCTACGGCGAGGCGAGCCGCCTGACCTGCGGGAATAAGGCCCGAACTTCATCCGAAGGCAGTACGACCGCTGATCTTTGGGGCGTGCAAATGACTAGCTGGAGCAAGGTGGGGCGAGTCAGTCGATTCCCAGCCGTCGCGCGACGTCGGGTCCGCCGACTGTCCGCACGAACTCGGGATCGCCGCACACCACGAGTTGCTCGCGCGCGCGTGACAGCCCGACATACAACCGTTCCGTCGACCGGTCTCTCGCCTGGGACTCGTTGAGCGCCAAAACAATCACTCGACGCTCCAGACCCTTGAATCCGAGTACGTGCCCGTAGAACACCTGCTCGTCGTCCCAGAACGTCGCCCAGTACGACGCGTTGCCCTCGGCTTGCCGCTCGATCTGTTCCGGGTGGCGACTGCCTGTGGTGAGTAGCGCGATGTCTTCGGCACGCCAGCCCTCGTCGAGTAGCGCGTCGATCTGGTCGTCTGCGGCTTCGAGGGCTTCCTCCGCAGTGCACGCGACGAATCGGATGTCGGGGCCTTCGCCGCCCTTCAGTTGCATACGTTGTCCGACAAGCGAACTGAATGTGCTCGCGATCTGACGTGTGTTGCGTAGGTTGTGATCGAGGACGATGGGCACGAGTGGAACGGGTGGCGAACCCTGTCGGTCGAAGACGCGCTGAGCCTCGTCGCTGAATACGTAGATGCCGCCGGTGTCCTGATCGCGCAGGCTTGCCAGCAACGGCGGCCACCACTCGTCGGCGAAATCCTGCGCCTCGTCGACGAGTATCGCGTCGAATCGCTTGCCGGGTGGGAGGGCTTCGGCGAGATCGTGCATCTGTTGTGGCAGTTCATGTTCCCAGAACTGCGACGCCGCTTCGGTGCGCACCGATTCGTCAGGCCCGGCGGCGGCGCCCCACTGCATACCGAGGTCGTGGAACTCACCGACGTAGGCCGGACGGTCCTTACGCTTCCACGCCGTCGTGATGCGCGTGAGGTACGACGCCAGTCCGTGTGAGTAACAGACCAGCGCCACGCGCTGCCCTGCACGCGTGAGGCGACGCGCCTGCTCGAGTGCGAGGAAGGTCTTGCCGCTGCCCGCGCCACCGCGGATCTCCACGCGCGGTAGTTGGTCGATGGCCCGCAGAATGACGGCTTGATTCGCAGTGAGGGCGTCGGCGACGCCTTCGTTCTCGATCGCTCGCGCGACGACATCGCGCTGTGGAAGACCCCGACCGCCGAGCGTCGTCTCGAGTTGTTCGATGCCGACAGCGTCGAGAAACCGTACATCGGTTCCCCTCTGCAACAACACTCTTCGGACGAGAGGCATGATCTGATCGAGCTGCGTGCGGTCGATGATCTTCCACCGCGGACACTCAGGCAGTGCGAAGTCTGAGGGGATTTCGGTGTGCGGGAAGACCACGAAGTGGTCCCAGCGTCGACGCCCCTGTGTCCATCGTGGATCGGATTCGACGAACTCACGCAGTGCGTAGCAGCTATCCAACGCCTGCTTGACAGGAGTGATCTCTTTCGGCGGTCGGCCGGTTCGCGCCTGCCACCACGACTCGCCGTCGTGCCATACTTCGCCACCCTTGACTTCGAGGCAGGCGATCCCGGCGCCCTCGATGGCCACCACGAGATCGATCTCGTGGTCTTTGTCGTGGTCGGTAACGCGTTGGTTCGCGATGAGGAGGTCGGCGTCGAGGAGTTGTTCATTCAGCAGCCGCCAGACCGACTCCTCGGTACTCGACGCGAAGCGGGGCGACGGCGGGATCGTGTGCGGCATGCGTCAACTCTCTCGGTCGGTCTTGTGCGCGGGGCAACTCACCGGGAGTGTCGCAGGTGAGCCCGACATCGCGGACACCGGGTGCCGCGCAGAAACTCGGGGGAAGAACTCTTCCTCGGGTTGTTGGCTTCCTCGAGAAGTTCCGCGCGGAAAGCGACGAGACCCACGGAAAGATCCCTTCCCCTACTTTCCGCGCCGCCGGTGCGGCTGCTCGACGACCCTCGACTACCGACGGCGATCCTCAGAGTTCGACGTCCCAACGCCCGAAGTCGACACGCTTGAGTGGCTGAATGTGTTTGGCGCCCAACCAGATCGGCGTCGTATCGGGTTGTGTGGAGTACAGGCCGTGCGACGCTGCCTCGACCCTGCCGTACTGACTCGGCCAGCGGATCTCGCCGGCGAGAGCGTCGATGACGTCTTGTCCCCGGTCGAGCGCGCGGATGACATACGCGGGCGCGGGCAGGACGTCGGATTTGCTTGTGTTGCAACTCGGGCACGCCAGGACGAGGTTGGCGAGGCCGTCGATTCCGACGCGCGACCACGGGAGGACATGGTCGACGTGGCGGCTGGTGCGCAAGTGAGCGTTGCAGTAGAAGCAATCGTTGCCGAAGTGTTCGGCGAGGATGCCTGCGGGGCGGGTGAGCGAGACGCGTTCGGTGCCGAAGAGGTGGTCGGCGATGTCGGGGCCGTCGTCGAGGATGTCGCGGTTCATATGCCGGACGTCGTCGACCCAGGCGAGTTGGAACGCGGGTTTCACCAGGGGTGCCAATCGCGCGAGGGTGTGGCAGACGCCCGCGAACAGCACGAGGCGGTTGCCGTGATCGGCGATGGCGCGAGTCGAAGCCTTGCCCATCCACGCGTCGTCGTAGAGGAAGCACTCGTGCGAGCCCGTGCCGACCTGCTGAAGCAGGTGCAGTGGATAGCGCACGAGATTCTTCTTGACCTTTGTGTGCGCCACTGAATACGCCTCGGGTGCAGCCAGTTTGGCGCTCTCGATCGGCATCTCACGCAGGCTCGGCGTACTGCAGTGTTCGCGTAGAGTGACCAGCGCGTCGAACACCACACCGCGCCCGTCGCGCGACTGCCGGAGAGTGACGTGGTCCTTCTCGCTGAGCGGGCGTAGCTGGGTCCAGTACTGGGCCATGACGCGGTCGGTCAGGTCGTCGAGGTCGATCGGGACTTCCGCGCTGGGATCGTCGGGGACGGATTCGACGGCGAGGTCGAGGAGCGCGACCATCACGGCGAGCTTGTACGTGGACGTCCGCCGACCACCCTCGAGCACAGCGACGAGCTGCTGGCCGAGCGTCAGGGGGTCCGTGGGCACGGGGTTGAGTGTAGTGAGCCGAGGTCTGCGCAGCGATCAGTCTGCGATCATCGCATGGTGCGCGTACAAGCGAGTGTGGCTCTCCTGCGGATGAGTGCCGTGGTTCTTGCGTGCTGCCTCAGTGGTTGCTGCGCGACGCAGAGTACGGACGCGGGCTATTCGTCCACGGTGTCGGCGGCGACTGGCGCGTCGTCGAAGGCGTCCTGTTCTCCTGTTGTGGTGGCGCTCGACCCGGGCCACAACCCCGTGCGTGTCGACGGATTCGACCCCGTGACCGGAGCGTCGCAGATCGACTACCCCAACGGCGCCGAGGACGCGAACGTGTTCGAGGTCACCACCGACGTGCGAGAGCTTCTGCAACACAACGGATATGACGTGGTGATGCTGAAACGTGCTGTCACAGAAAACGTTACGTATCGGCAGCGGGTCGACCGCGCGGTCACGGCGCACGCACGTGTCGCGATCAGTATTCACACGAGTCCCGGCGCAAATGACGTGTTCGTACAGCGCGTGGGGTTGTATCGCGAGGGAGTAGGAGCCGACGGCGCGACGCTGCGCATCACCTACCGCAACGAGGCAACAGCTGCCGCCAGTCAGCGCTATGGCCAGGCGATAGCAAGCGCTCGCACCCGGACGGAAGGAGTGCCGGTCATGTTGACCGACAACGACTTTGGGGGTCGCGCGCCGCTATGGACCGGCAATATCCCGATGATCGCGCTGATGTCCGACCGTGTGCCCTGGGTCTACAACGAGTTCGGACTCGACGACGCAGGCGGGTCGACGCCCCTTCCGTCGACGTGGCTCTCGAGGTACGCGCGGGGCATTGCCGACGATGTGCGGACCGCGCTTCACGTGGACGGGCACGGGTGCGCGGTGTGAGCCGATCTGTGGTCAGCAGGGGCTGGGTTCACCGATCTTGACCGCGGACAACACGGCCTCTCCCTCTGTGACAGGCGCGCCCGCGGATGGAGTCTGCGCGACGACGATCCAATTGCTGTCGACCACCTGCCTGCGTCCCTGGCCCGTCGCGTCCTTGCTGCGTGAGTAGAAGACGCCGGCTTCCTGGATGGTGTTCTGTGCTTCCTGGAGGTTCATGCAGACGACGTTCGGCATGGCAGCTGCCTTGGGTTCGGTGGTCGCCGGTGCCGCGGCAGGAGCTTTCGGAGTTGTTGTTGCCGTTGTTGTTTCGGTGACCTCGGCGGGTTGCGACGTGGTCACTTCTGCCGTCGTGGTGGTAGTGGTCGTCGTTGTTGGTTCCGAGCTCGAACCACTGCATGCGGTAAGGCCGAGTACTCCAGCGGCCACGAGTGCGCAGAGCGCGAGATGACCCTGTGTGCGAACGTGCTTCATCAGTCCTCCGACGGATAGTGTGTGACGACCCCCGACGTCAGATACTGGTAAACGTACGCATGCCTACCGACGCTATGTCCGATTCCGGATCGATTGGTCCGATCGGGGGACACAGACTCACTCCTCTGCGCCCGCGCCCTTCTTCCGACGCCGCGGAGCCGCTGAGCGAGGTGGGACCTGCCGCATGTGGTCGCGTGTGCGGGTAAGGATGTCGGCCAGCGACTCGATATCGGCGCGCGAGAGAGGTGCGAGCAGCATGTCGTTGAGGATCGCGATGTGGCCGGGGAAGACCTTCGCGAGAACGGCGCGGCCGTCGTCGGTGAGCGACACGTCAATGCTGCGCTCGTCGTCGGTCGACGGTGTGCGGGTCACGAGGCCGCGCTTCTCCAAGACCTGCGCCTGGTAGGTCATGCCGCTGCGGCTGTAGACGACGCCGTCGGCGAGATCGGTCATTCGTCGGCTGCCGGTCGGTGAATCACCCAGCGTCGCGAGTAACTGGAACTGGATGTAGCTGAGGCCTCCGACGTCTCGAAGCTGTTGTTCCACCGCATGTTTCAACAGGCTGGTGCTTTCGATGAGCCCGAAGTAGGCGGCGAGTTCGGTCGGGTCGATCCCGGGCTGCGGTGGCACCTCTCGAATCTATCATCTTGCTTCTAACTCGAAGCACTTGCTTTGAATTCGAAGTAAGTATACCGTCGTCGTCAGGTGCTTCAAATTCGAAGCACCACCGACGAGGAGGACATCATGAAGGCTGTACGGTTTCACGAAACGGGTGGTCCCGAGGTTCTGTGCTACGAAGACGTCGAGACTCCGACGGCAGGTCCGGGTGCAGTGCGAATCCGGGTCGCGGGCTCGGCGTTCAACCCCGCGGATGGCGGTCTGCGCGGCGGATTCCTCCCGATCCCGATCACGCTCCCGCACACCCCGGGTTACGACGTCTCGGGCACGGTCGACGAGGTGGGCGAGGGTGTCACCAGCCTGAACGTCGGCGACAGCGTCGTCGGATTCATTCCAATGGACGCCGACGGAGCCGACGCCGAATACGTTGTGGCGCCTGCTGATTCACTCGTGGCAGCGCCGACGACGATTCCGCTCACCGACGCTGCTGGCCTACCGTCCGTGGCGCTCACCGCGTATCAGGCGTTGTTCGAAGCGGGGGAACTCAAGCCGGGCCAGCGGGTGCTGATCAACGGGGCCGGTGGTTCGGTCGGTGGATACGCCGTACAACTCGCCAAGCGTGCGGGCGCGCATGTCATCGCGACGGTGAGTCCGCGTAGCGCAGAGGCAGTGACGCGTGCCGGCGCCGACGAGATCGTCGACTACACAACCACTTCCATCCTCGACGTGGTGACCGAACCGGTCGACGTTCTGCTGAACGTCGGGCCGATCACGGAGGAGGGCTTCAAGGCGCTCGTGCCCCTGGTTCGCGACGGGGGCGTCGTGGTGTCGACGACGCCGATGGTCCCGACTCCCGGCGACGACGAGCGCGGCGTGCGTGCAGTCACCATCTTCCTCCACCCCGACGCCGCTGTGCTCACCGAACTGGTGGGCCTTGTCGACAGTGGGGATCTGAAAGTCGAAATCGCGCAGCGGGTTCCGCTACCTGAGTTGATCAAGGTGCACGAAGAGGCCGAGGCGGGCCGGCTGCGGGGTAAGGTCGTCGTGGTTCCGTTTGGTGAGGACTGAGCGCCGCGCTTCTGCAGTCGACATCAGCCAGTGCGTCAGCAAGATTCGTCTGTTCGGCCGACGCTGGGACCGCCGACGATGTACTCGGCGTCCAGTACTGTCACTCATCGATATTCGAGAGATTGGGTGAGAGATGAACAAGAAGTACTCGGCCATCGCCGGGCTGGTTGCCGGAGGCGTCGCGGCCGGGCTGGTGGGATTTGCCCCGGTTGCGTCGGCGGCTCCGTCGCCCACGCCGGTGGCGTACTACAAGAATTGTCAGGCGGCCCGTGACGCGGGCGTCGCACCGATCTACCGCGGCCAGGATGGATACCGCTCGGCACTTGATCGCGATGACGACGGCGTCGCGTGTGAGACCGGATCGCGACCAGCGCCGAAGCCGGCCCCGCAGGCGCAGCCCGCTCCGCAAGCGCTGCCAGCTCCGCAAGCTCAGCCGAAACCTCAGGCCAAGCCCCAACCCAAGCCGAAGAAGGCTCCGAAGTCGAAGCCGAATCGTGGGGGTTGGGGCTCGGTCGAGTTCTTCTCGTAGCTCGCCCCCCGCGCGGAGGGCTCGCTTCACCTACAACCGGGTGACGTCGAGTCCTCCGTCGTGGAACGTCGAGCGCAGGCGCTTCTTGTCGAACTTGCCGACGCTGGTCTTGGGAACCTCGGGAATGATGGTCCAGTTCTCCGGGAGCTGCCACTTTGCGACCTTGTCGGACAAGAACTCTCGCAACGTTTCCGGCGTCGAATCGGAACCGTCACGCAGCACGACGGCGACGAGGGGCCGCTCGTCCCACTTGGGATCGGGCACGCCGATGACGGCGGCTTCGAGGACGTCGGGGTGTCCCATGACGGCGTTTTCGAGGTCGACCGAGGAGATCCATTCGCCGCCCGACTTGATGATGTCCTTGGTTCGGTCGGTGAGTGTGAGGTAGCCGTCGGGGGTGATCGAGCCGACGTCGCCGGTGCGCAGCCAGCCGTCGTCGAACTTGTCGGCGGCGTCGACGCCGTAGTAGGCGCCGGTGATCCACGGTCCGCGGACCTCGAGTTCGCCGACGGTCTTGCCGTCGTGGGGGAGTGTTTCGCCGTTGTCGCCGATGAGTCGCGCTTCCACCGACGCCGGGAAACGACCCTGCGTGTAGCGGTAGTGCCAACGCTCGTCGCCCTCAGTGCCGGCGGGTGGTCGGGCGACGGAACCGAGAGGCGAGGTCTCGGTCATGCCCCACGCGTGCAGCACGGTGATGCCGTGGTCTTTCTCGAAGACATGCATCAACGACGGCGGCACAGCCGATCCGCCGATGAGCACGTCCTTCATGGACGAGATGTCCTGCGGATGCTGCTCCAGGTACTGGTGCAGTCCCAGCCAGATGGTCGGGACCGCGGCCGCGAAGGTGGGCTGCTCGGCGGCGAGGAGCGCGGCGAGCGGCTCGGGCTGCAGGAAGCGGTCGGGCATGATGAGCGACGCCCCGATCATGAATGCCGCATACGGCAGACCCCACGACATCGCGTGGAACTGCGGTACGACGGCGAGCGCGCGGTCGCCTTGCTTGAGCGCAGGACCATCGGTCATGCACACCTGCATGGAGTGCAGGTAGATCGAACGATGGCTGTAGGCAACACCTTTCGGGTCACCGGTGGTGCCGGAGGTGTAACACATCGCGGCGGCAGAACGCTCGTCGACCTCGGGCCAGTCGAAGTCGACGGACTTCTCGGCGATCAGCGCTTCGTACGCATGAACCTGCACGCTGTCGGGAGCGTCGACGCCGTCGGTGGACTCGCCCGTCACGATGACGTGCTTGACGGTGGTCAGCTGAGGCAATTGCGGGTTGAGCAGCGGCAGCAGTGAGGGGTCGACGATGATGACCTGATCCTCGGCGTGGTTGGCCACGTGGATGAGCTGCTCGGGGAAGAGTCGGATGTTGAGTGTGTGCAGCACCGCACCCATCGCGGGCACGGCGAGGTAGGCCTCGAGGTGCTCGGCGTTGTTCCACATGAACGTCGCGACGCGCTGGTCACCGTCGACGCCGAGCCCGCGCAGTGCGTGCGCTAACTGTGCGCAGCGTCGTCCGACCTCGGCATATGTTCGACGCCGCGCGCCGTCTCCGGTCCAGGTCACTACCTCGGCGTCGCCGTGGACCGTGCTGCCGTGGCGCAGGATCTGCGCGATCTGCAGCGGGGCGTCTTGCATGGTGCTCTGCATGGGTGCTCCTGTGTCTCACGTGCCGGGCTGTGGCGCCCGCGGGGTCAGGGCGCCGTCGTGACGCCGGTCACGGTGTCGATTATGCAGGGTCGGGCGTGCGTGGCTGCGGGGTGTGTCCGATTTTGTCGCGGGAGGATCGGCCGGAGTTCGCTGCCCCGGGTGTGGCGACATTCCTGTCGGCTTACTGAGATACAACGCAGTAGAGACGAGCAGCAAGCTCTGTCGACCTAACTCGCCACCACCGACCCGCTCTCAAAGACGTCGATGGGCATCGGGCGGCGAAGCTTCCACGTGATTGCGATCGGACGTTCGCCTTGATGGCTGACGTAGTCGACCGGGCCGAGGAAGATGAATGGCGCAGCGCCGAAGTCGCCTTGGGGACGGTCACGGACGAACAACAGGATCTCGCGGCCGTTGGCCGGCTGCTCAACGAATCGCTGACCCACATCCGATTCAATGGCTGTGTTATTTGGCGACTCCCAATGGAATTCGGTGCGCGACACAGGGTAGTCGCGGTACATCGTCGTCGGACTGAACTCTCGTTCGTCCTTGTGCAGGTTAACGAACAGCGCTCCGGTGTTGTTGTTCCACGTGACGCCACCAGCCTGACCGCGCGCCTTGCGCTTAATGCTCGCAAAACCGATGGCTGCAAGCACCTCTTCGCGCCGGTACTGCGCGTGGGTCAGAAGTGGCACGTCGGACTCGCCATCGATGGCACGGGGAACGTGATGAATGCCGGCTGTCGACACGTCGAGTACTTGTCTAATCTCTAAGCACACAGCAGGATGGTGCCGTAAAAATGCCAATCCCGCGTCGTAGCTCGAGAACCCGCCGTGGTCTGGCCAGAGTGTCATGAAGAGCATGCGCGCGAAAGTTTGTTCGCGAGGTGTGAGCGTCTCGTAGCGCGGACCGTCCGACACAATCAGACGCCTGTAGCTGGCGGCTCGCTCCAAATCGTCGACGTGCGCCAGCGCGCGAACGCGTCGCAGCAGCGGTTCCTCGTCTGGCCCCGTAGCAGGGATCGATAGCCCTGCCTGGCGGAGAAGCGGTGTCCACGCGCGGGTGCCGCTGCCAGAGTAGATGTCAGAAAGTTCACCTCCGGTCGCGTGTAGGTAGTCGCCGAGGACTGGCGCGCGCACTTGTCGCACCGATTCGACGAGCGCACGCCGACGGTTCTTGGGTAGCGAGTGCTTAACGGAGTCGAGGATGATTTCCTGGGATTGCTGATCGAGAATTAGTCGGCTGGCGCCGGGTAGGTAGGGAAACTCGTCACTGATCTCGTCGACTAGCCGCTGCCCGCGGGCGCCTGTGAGCGACGTGAAGCGTGGCCCGAAGTTGAACTCTGCACGTTGGTGGCCGATGAAGTCGACCACGGTGAGGACAGACTTGCCATTGCTACGGCGCAGTCCGCGTCCCAACTGCTGGAGGAACACTGTGGCGCTCTGCGTTGGCCGCAACATCAGCAATGTGTCGACATCAGGAATGTCGAGCCCTTCATTGAAGATGTCAACCGCGAATAGACAGGTGACTTCACCGCGTCGGAGCTGACGGAAGGCGTCGGCGCGTTCAGGACCGCTGGTATTCGCGGACACCGCAATTGAAGGGAGCCCCTGCCGCGTGAACTCGCGTGCCATGTACTCGGCGTGCGAGATCGACACACAGAAGCCGAGTGCGCGCATGCGCGTGGGTGATGTCACGTAGTCACGAACTGCGTTCAGGATGAGCCGCGTCCGAGCATCATTTCCGGTGTAGACGTTTTCGAGCTCATGTTGGTTGTAGTCGCCACGCGACCAAGTGACACCGCGCAGATCGGTGTTGTCGGCGACACCGAAATAGTGGAAGGGGCACAGCAAATCTTGCTCCAACGCGTCCCACAGGCGCAGCTCATAAGTGGCACGATCACCGAACCAGTGCAGAATGTCGAGCGAGTCGCTTCGTTCAGGGGTTGCTGTCAGGGCGAGCAGTTCTCGAGGTTCTATGCGAGAGAGCAGGTTTGTATACGTGGACGCGGCGGCGTGATGAAACTCGTCGATTACCACGACATCGAAATCCTCGAGACGGACGGGCTCACCGCCTCTACCACTCAAGGATTGGATGCTTGCGAATACCTGTCGCCAGTGGGTAGGGCGACGACCGTCGACAAAGAGCTCACCGAAACTACCGTCGCCAAGCACCTCTCGATACTTACGCAGAGACTGCTCCAGGATCTCTTTGCGGTGGGCTACAAACAGCAGACTCAGATCTGCGCCCATTTCGTCGCGGAGTCGGCGGTAATCCAGCGCAGCAACGACTGTCTTACCGGTACCTGTGGCAGCGACCACGAGGTTGCGGTGCTGGCCATGGACTACGCGGGCCACATCGAGCGCCTCGAGGATGCGTTCCTGGTGCGGATAGGGTTGCACGTCAAGGCCGGACACGGTAATCGTTTCGCGGCCAGATCCCGACCCACCTGCCTCGGCGAGGGCAGCGTCGAGTCGGTCCGCGTCCTCAGCGGGGTCGTAGCGCTTAAAGCCCCGGTCGTTCCAGTAGGTGTCAAACGTGGCCTCGAACTTGCGGGTTAGCGCCGGTGTGGTGACGCTCGATAAACGCACGTTCCACTCCAGGCCGTCGACAAGCGCAGACCGTGACAAGTTGGAGCTGCCGACATATCCAGTGTCGAATCCAGAATTGCGCCGAAATAGCCAGGCTTTTGCGTGTAGTCGGGTAGATGCCGTCTCATAGCGAATCCGAACGTCGGCACCATATTTTGTGACTAGATCGTCGACGGCTCTGCGTTCGGTGGCGCCGCGGTAAGTCGTTGTGATGACTCGCAACTGAACGCCCCGCTCACTCAGCGCTCTCAACTCGCGTCCGATCACCGCAATGCCCGCGAAGCGGATGAACGCGCAAAGGAGATCCACCTGGTCTGCGCTTGTCAGCTCGCGTGCGATCTCACTGGCCATATTCGGCTCGCCCCGGGTGTTGGTCAGGAGGGCGACGTCGGAGAGTGGTGTCGCTGGTCTGACTGGTGCAGGCCTACCCGGGAGATGTAACGACCCAAGCACCTCATTGCGCGCGACGCTATCAACATCACTATCGGCCAGCCGGCTGATGATTGCATTCGCGGCATCTCGACGCTCGGACTTGTCGACGGACCGTAGATGGCGCTCGACGACGGAAGCGATATGCCGCGCATACACGTGCGGTTCGTCGTCCTCGGTGAGGTGCTCAAACTCGGCGTCGAGCTCTGACGAAGCGAGTTGCTGTTGAAGTCTCGCGGTGAGCACCGACTCGTAGATACCTGGAACCAGCGGATCGATCATCACAGGAGTAGATCACAGCGGTCCGACGAGAACTCGAAACCGTTGCGCGTTGAACCGGCACGATGTCGGAGTGAACCGATAGTCTGCGATACGTCATCCGCCACGGCCCGACAGACGCGTCACTAAGACAAGGCTCCAACCCGGGCGGGAAGTCCTTCGTGTCTTCCTGGAGCCGCAGTGTCGCTGTATCGGGGTTCGGTGTCTGGTGTACGCAGCCAGATCGCCGCAGACAAGCTCGTACCCGCCTTGACTGAACAGTTCGTCTACGAATTCGGGTATCACCCGTCGAAGGCCGAGGTGCGCTCGTGGGAGCGCAGTCTTGGTGTGCTCGTAGCCGATCTCGAAGACGCTGGTCTCGACGCGGCGGAGGTGCTCATCGAGTATCGCCTCCCGTTGACTAGCAAGCGTGCCGACGTCATCGTCTGCGGGCGTCACCCGAAGACTGGCGAATCGTCTTACGTCGTCGTCGAACTCAAGCAGTGGACGAAAGCGTCGATGGTCGCTGGAACAGACGACGTCGTCAACCTGGATGGCGTGGGGGAGCGCCTGCACCCGGTGGACCAGGTCGAGAAGTACTGCACGCACATCGCTGACTTCATGGCGACTTTGAATGGCAGTACGCAACAGTTGGCCGGCGTCGCTTATCTGCACAACGCGACCGATGACGATATCCGGACGCTGTGGAATCGACCCCAATCGACGACTGGCCGGATGTTTACCTCCCAGCGCAGAGGGGAATTCGTTGACTTTCTTCGCTCTCGCCTGGCCGAGGCATCTGGTGCTGAAGCTGCCGACCAACTCTTGAACTCAGCGGTCCGACCGAGTAAGCAGCTGATGTCACTCGCGGCTGAAGAAGTCCAGCACCGAGAGCAGTTCGTCCTTCTCGACGAACAGCAGGTTGCCTATTCGCAGGTTCTCCGAGCAGTGCAGGATGCAGCACGCTCGAACACAAAGCGCGTGGTCGCGATCGTTGGTGGTCCCGGATCTGGAAAATCAGTGATCGCGCTCAGCCTCCTAGGGGAGCTGTACCGACAGGGCCGTACTGCAGTGCACGCCACCGGATCGTCGGCATTTACGAAGACTCTGCGCAAGGTCGCGGGTGCACGATCGCCGAGGGTGCAGAAACTATTCACGTACTACAACAATTTTATCAACTCCGAACCGAACGACTTAGAAGTCTTGATCTGCGACGAGGCGCATCGCATTCGCGAAACGTCGACCAATCGGTTTACGCGAGCGATCAATCGGACCGGGAGGCCCCAGGTTGAGGAGTTGATCGACGCGGCTCGAACCCCGGTGTTTCTGCTGGACGAGCACCAGGTGGTCAAGCCGAGCGAGCGCGGCAGCGTCGAGGAGATCAAGCAGGCCGCTCGGAAGCTGGGCTCTGAGTTCGAACTGATCGAACTTGACGGCCAGTTCCGATGCGGGGGCAGCAGCGCCTACGACCACTGGGTCCGAAGGCTTCTCGAGCTCGAACCCGGCGGACCGATCGAGTGGGAGGGTGACGAAACCTTCGAAGTGAGCGTCGACGAGGCGCCGTCTGTGGTCGAGGACAAGCTCCAGCAGATGCTCGGTGAAGGCTACTCCGCGCGCATCGTTGCAGGCTATTGCTGGCGATGGAGCAACCCCGAGACCGGCCAGCCCTTGGCGACCGACATCGTCATCGGCGACTGGAAACGACCATGGAACAACCCAAAGTCGACGCGTCACGGTGATGCGCCCGGCCGTGAACTGTGGGCGACTGACCCGGCTGGCTTCCGTCAGATCGGATGCGTTTACACCGCTCAAGGATTTGAGTACGACTACGGCGCTGTCATTTTCGGTCCCGACCTGGTGTGGCGCAACGACCGCTGGGTCGCGCGGCCGGAGTACAACTTCGACAACCAGGTCAAGAAGGCCGACCATGCCTCGTTCGATCGTGCGATTCGGAACACCTACAAGGTGCTGCTGACGCGCGGCATGCGGGGGATGCGGATCTACTCGACGGACCCGGAAACGCAAGAACTGTTGCGAGCTTTGATGGGTAGCAAGTGAACGACGATGGCTCCGTGGGGGGAGCAGATTCTTTCGACTCCGAAGGGGCTGGACTCGAGGCTGTCGATAATGTTGGTGGTCTCGAGGCTGAATTCGATGAACTGCTGGAGGACTGCTTTGAAACTCACCCAGCATACTTGGAAGTTTTAGATATGCGGGGTTTCCTTGTGCTTGGAAGAAAAGGCACAGGGAAGACTGCGATGTGCAAGCAGTTGACCTCAGGGCGTGACCCCGAGATCTTAGCAAAGAGTTTTACTCTGCAAGACTATCCTTGGCGTCACGACAATCTCCAGGATGGCCTGAAGATCCCGGAGAACATGCGGTATACTTCCGCATGGAAGTACTTTCTGCTGCTGCGGGCAGCGGAACTAGTCGTCGAGAATGAAAGCTGCCGGCGATGGGATGCGCTTTCGAGTGGATCCATCAAAAGCCTGAAAGAGTTCATAGCTGATGCATATGGCTCAAAAAAGCCAAAATTCTCCAAGCTGTTCAATAGTGGCCGTAAAGCATGGAAAGCAAAAGGCGTTAACGCTGGGCCAAATATGTTGCACCTAGCGGGAGAACGTGAGGAAGTCTATATTCCTCCTCATATACAGGAAGTAAACAGGTTGATCGAAGGGCAAGTCCTGTCAAGTATGGATCCCGATATTCAGTACCTCCTGTGCTTTGACCAACTTGACGAGGGCTTCTCTGTTGCAGACCCTAGGTACATGGCCATGCTGGCGGGCTTAATACGAGCGTCGCGAGAGCTTTTCGCAGCATCCAAACAAGCTGGACTGAAGTTCAGTCCGGTAATATTCCTACGAGATGATATATACGATTCTCTCACCTTCGATCGAAAGAACCAAATCACAGAAAATTCTTCCATACGTCTACGTTGGAACTCGCTGCCGCCGAACGATGGGAACAATCTAAAAGAACTGGTAGAGCGTCGTTTCACTAGCGTACTGAACGCGGACGCCCAAGATGTTCTATGGGAAGATATCTTTGACTCCGGGGAATTGCAAGACGATGAATCCAGCCCCTCTTCGGTATTCAATGAGATATGTGAAAGCACTCTCATGCGTCCTCGAGACGTAATAAAGTTCCTCAACGACATGCTGGCTCACCTGCGGACTCAAGATCACATGCACGGGACTTACTTCGATAATGATTGCCTCGATTCCGCGAGGGAAAGTTACTCTCGGTACTTACTGGAGGAGACTAAGGACGAAATTGCCGGCGATCGTTCCATTCCCAATCAAATTTGGAGAGTCCTAGAGGATGTTGGTAGTGAACAGTTCGGCTTCGACCGATTCGAAGAGGTATATCTGGGCTACTGGAGCTCAGGTGACAGCGGCCCGATCGATGTGCTTGAGAATCTCTTCGAGCATTCTGTTCTAGGGTTCCTAGAAAATATCAACGGGCAACTGTCTGCGGTGTGGCGACATTCTGAACCGGATGCCAAATTCAAGCGGAGCGCAACGACTTTCCGGGTCCATCGGGGATTTCGCGAGTCGCTGGGGTTGTGCTAGAAAGTAGTATCCGATTCGTATTGGCGGAGCGACGTATTGGGTTTGAGGTATGTCGCTTCAAATTTCTCACTTACCGTCGACCACGCTTCCGGTTGCTCAGGTGGTACGAGTCCCGTGTCCGCTTCGAGACGTACCCGGCGCTGCCTGTGGCCGCGACAGATCCCAACTCCTCGATCATCTGCAGTTCGTCGTCGATCGCCGAGCGCTCAGGTGCAGAAGCGAGCAGCGCAGATGAGATCAAGCTCTGCCTCGAGGCATCGAGGAACGCACTTCCAGCATCCAGGTCGCCGCGCTCGTATGCCTCGGACGCCCGGAGCTTCGCTGCCTGGCCCTCCTGATACAGCTTCTCCGACTGTACGGTCGGGTTCGGTACGCGGCCAGCAGTCTCGTCGCCGGGCACCACGTTCACCGTCACCGGGAGCGTCACCGTGTGCTCGGTCAGCGTTGCCGACTCGACGTACCGCAGCTCGAGTTCGGCGATCTGCGCGACCCCCAACCCCGACACTCCGTCAACGGCCAACTTGAGCAACAGCTTTCGTTTCTCAGACCCGTACAGGTCGCCAAGTTCGATCGACACTTCGCCGTCGGCGACTTGGTGTGCGGGAAGGTCGTTGTACAGACTCAGCTGCACTTCCGGAACGAACCGCACCGTCAGTGTCACGGCCTGCACCGCCTTGGACAGCAGACCCTCCACCTCGCCGGAGATCGCAGATCCGGCGGCGTCGGGATTCTCGGCGAACACGTGATTCCCGTTGCCGGAGCGCGCGATTGCCGACAGCAGCGTCTCGTCGTATCCGGCGCCGTAGCCGAGCGTCGAGGTAACGATCCCGTCGGATGCAGCCTTCGACGTCAGCGAGGCGAACTCGTCGACCTCGCAGATCCCACTGTTGACGTGCCCGTCGCTGACGACAAGCACCGTGCCGCCGCGAATCTTGGATGCTTTGGCGGCGCGGCGCAGTTCCTGTAGGCCGCGCAGGTATCCCGAGGACAGATCGGTCATCCCGCCAGCGAAGATCGCGTCGACGAGTTGAGTGGCCTGCTGTTTGTCGGACAGTGGGCCGGCGGGCACGGCGACTTCAGCTTGGTCGTCGAACGTGACGACGCCGAAGACATCCTGCGGGTCGAGCCGTGCGATCACGTCCGCCAGCGCCTTCTTCGCGCCATCGAGGGGGGCGCCGTTCATCGATCCACTGCGATCCAGAACGATCTGCAGCGCGGACCGCGGGCGGTCGACGACTGGCGCGTCAGGAGCCTCGAGTTCGATGAGAACGGAAACCTCGTCGGCGGACTCATGCGCGACGACGTCGACATCGAGGGCGGTGGAGAACTTCATGATCTGCTCCTGATTCCCGCCCGGATGAACAACCAAGGCGACTTTGCGCGGAAGTGCGATTAGTAGTTTGCGCGAAACTTCGAATAGTGTCAAGGGGTGGCTACCGGCTCCGACTCGCGCCTCGCGGACCACCCGCGCCCGAACGTCGCCGTCGACATCGCGGTCCTGACCGTCGTCGACGGACAGTTACACGTTGTGGTGCAACGAGATTCAGACTCCGGGCAGTTATCGCTACCTGGCCGTTTTATCCGAGAGCGACGCACCGTCGACCAGACTGTGCGTGAGGTCCTTGAACTCAAGCTGGGGCTTTCACCCGATCACGTCCGACCGCACCTGCTCGCGGTCTTCAGTGATCCTGACCGAGATCCCCGCGGGTGGACGATCTCGATCGCACATGCCGTCGCGCTTGCTGCTTCAGCGCTGACGGACGTCGTCGGAGAGCTTGCTCCGCTCGACGCCGATGGGCATCTCGCGTCGGGGGAGCGGTTGCTCTACGACCATGACGAGATCATTGCATCTGCCACTGACAATCTGCGCGAGCGATATGAGGACCGCCCCGACCCCGACAGCCTGCTTCCCGAGCCGTACACGTTGTCGGACCTGCGCGAACTGCACGAGGCGATCCTTGGTCGACGCCTCATGCGTGACTCGTTCAATCGCCGCGTGCAGCCGTTGTTGGAACCCAAGGTCGACGGCCTGGGCGTTCCGGAAACGCGTGTCGGCGGTGGACGGCCAGCGAGGTTGTTTATGAAGAGTGCGCCGCCATCAGCGACGTTCGGATGGAAGCTGCCGAGTAAGGACGAGTGACGCAGCGAATACCCTTCTGCTTGCTTCGTGGAGAGCCTCAGCAGCCAACGGGTCCGCTCAGAACTCGCCCAAGACCCGAAGGTTCGACGCCGAGCGGCGTCCGCACTCCATTCGGGTTGAGGCCTGACAAGGTGTACTTCGAAAGCCCGCACTAGATCCGTGTCCTCTGTTCGTTTGCCGCTCCGCGCTTTCTTCCCCGCAATAGATGTCGGCGGCGCAGAATAGCCGCTAGCGAAAGACGAACAAAGGAGGGTGGATCATGTCGGGTGGCGGCAACGAGTCAGAAACAGGCGGCAAAATTCCTTCAGGAGAGCAGCAATCCGCTGCGTCGAAGTCTGACAAGTATGAGGGTTTCAATCCATTCACCGATTCGCGATTCAGGTTCGGGCTGTGGGCCGTCGGGTTCGCAATGGCAGGAATCGTCGGAATTGTGGTTGCGGCAGGAATTCTGTTCAACGACACCTCGGGTGTCGCTGTCGTGGGTTCTGCAGCGGGGGTTGCGGGCGCGGCTGTTGCAGCCTATTTCGGCCTATCGGCGACGGCAGAGGCATCAAAGGCCGTGGGCGCTGCGACTGCTACGGCCATGCAAGCGAACTCGGACAGTCAAGCAGCGACAAACGCGGTGAAAAACGCAGCCGGCAAAGCTGATGCGGCGGCCCAAGCAGCCGAAGGGGCGTCTGCCGCCGCTGTTCGCGCGGCTGACGCGGCGGACGAACTCGCTAAGTTGATGGCTGGTCGCAGCGAGACATGACAGGTGGTCAACGGCGGGCGGTTGGGCGATTCTTCGATAATCAGAATCCCGACAGAAGCGAGTTGTCTCTACTTCTGTCTGAACTGGGCCATGACGCAGAAGGGCTTCTGCCCACTGAATGATTCGGCCTACACACGTAGTGAATTCGCGTGTTCGAGCGACACGGCGCTGGCCGTCCCGGCTGCACTGTCTCGCCACTGAGCGATTCAGCCGCATTCACACGAACCGGACCTCGCTGCCCTACGCTCGAAAGGTATGCGCCGTCCACCGCACACCCGTCCGCTCCTCCGCGCCGCAGCGCTGGCCATGGCGCCCGCGCTGATCCTCGCGGCCTGCTCGTCGACAAACGACGACGCTGCCCATACGTCCGTCACCTGCGGCGAGATCCCGACGGGCACACAGATCGACTCCAGCGCGGCGCCAAAGTCGTCGCAGGACATCTCGACTCGACCCGAAGCTGCCACCGGCTATCGCACCGGGATGCAGCCGGTGCAGACCAACACCTACGCCGCGGCGACGGCCAATCCGCTGGCCACCAAGGCGGCGTGTGAGACGCTGCGGGACGGCGGTACTGCAGCCGACGCGCTCGTCGCAGCGCAGATGGTGCTGGGCCTGGTCGAACCGCAGTCGTCCGGCATCGGTGGCGGGTCTTTCGCTCTCTACTACGACGCCGCCAAGCACAAGGTCACCGCTTTCGACGGCCGCGAGACCGCTCCGGCGGCAGCCACCGAGGACTACCTGCGCTACATCAGTCCCACCGATCAACGTGAACCGATTCCGAGCGCGCGTGCATCAGGGCGCTCCATCGGTGTCCCCGGTGCCGTGCGCATGCTCGAGGAGATCCACGACGACTACGGTCGCACCGCCTGGAAGAACCTCTTCGATCCCGCAGTCAGCCTGTCCGACAACGGCTTCGACATCTCACCGCGACTCGCCACCGCAATCTCCGAATCGGCCGACGACCTCAAGGCCGACGACGACGCGCGCTCGTACTTCCTCAATCCGGACGGCACGCCGAAGACCGCGGGAACACGACTGACCAACCCCGCGTACGCGAAAACGTTGGGCGCGTTGGGAACCGACGGTGCGCAAGCCCTGTACACCGGAGCCATCGCCGACGCGATCGTCGCGAAGGCCGGCTCGACGTCGAACGGTATGACGCCGAGTCTCCTTACCACCGACGACCTCAAGAACTACAAGGCTATGCGGCGCGAACCAGTCTCCACCGAGTATCGAGGCCACCGCATTGTTGCGATGCCCGGACCGTCGTCGGGCGGCATCACTGTCGCCGCGACGATGGGCATCCTCTCCAACTTCGACATTCCGTCGATGGGGCCGACCGGCGTCGACCGCGACGGCGGGCACCCGAATCCCGAAGCGGTGCATCTCATCAACGAGGCCGAACGCCTCGCCTACGCCGACCGCGACAAGTACATCGCCGACCCCGACTTCATCCCGTTGCCGGGCAAGGGTGTTGCGACGATGCTCGATCCGACCTACCTGAAACAGCGTGCGGCACTGATCAAACCGAACACGTCGCTGGGTAAGGCACAACCCGGAGATCTCGGTGAGGTCCCGCTCGGTTCCTACACAGGCACAGAACACGGAACCAGCCACATCACCGTCGCCGACAAGTACGGCAACGTGGCGTCGATGACGACCACCGTCGAATCGGCGTTCGGCAGCTTCCACATGGTCGACGGCTTCATCCTCAACAACCAGCTCACCGACTTCTCCGCGGAGCCGCGCGACGACTCGGGAGCGCTTCTCGCCAACCGGGTTTCGCCGGGCAAGCGCCCGCGATCATCGATGGCTCCGACCCTCGTCATGCAGCCGGGAGCCAATGGTGAGCCGGACACCTTGACGGCCGCGCTCGGATCGCCCGGAGGCTCCGTGATCATCCAGTTCGTCGTGAAAACGCTTGTCGGAATGTTGGATTGGAACCTGAACCCGCAGCAGGCGGTATCGATGATCGACTTCGGCACAGCCAACACCCCGACGTCGAATGTCGGTGGCGAACATCCACTGGTCAACACTGCCAACGACGGCGCCGACGATCCGCTCGTCAAGGGACTGCGCGAACGCGGAGAGCAGGTGTCGGTCGACGATCAGTCGAGCGGGCTCAGCGCATTGCAGCGCTCAGGTAACGGCTGGGTTGGCGGGGCTGATCCTCGCCGGGAGGGCGCCGTGATGGGCGACGACGCGTCGTTGAAGTGAGGTCGACGTCGGCGGGACGCTAATGATCCTCAACCGTCCGCGCCAGAATCCCGAGTGTCGCGCGCAGCCCGGCCTCGGGGATGATCGGGAACCGGCCCTTGATGTCCTCGTTGGTCACGCGGCTCCAGTCGTAGTACGACGTGACCAGCGTGCCGTCGTCTGTCGGTTCGAGCCGGTAGCCGTAGCGGTGATCGAGTGGCGGTCGTACGGTTCCGATGATCGTCCATTCGATCCACCGGTCCTTCTCGAAGCCCGTAATGATCACCCGTACGTCGTATTTGCCCATCGGGAGGTCGTTGAGCGACTCGCGATCCATGTGAACGACGAACTCGTCGTCCACAGCGCTGACGGGCGATCCTTCCGCACTTTGCAACATGCCTGAGCTGTCGATGGCGACGTGACCTCCTGGCGAGGTCAAAAGCTCAAAGATCGCCGACGGTTCGGCATGGATCAGACGGGTGATCTCGAACAGCTCGGCCATCAGGTCTCCTCTTTTCGACGTTGTGCCCACGATATGTGTTGCACCAGAGTCGACGCCTCCGCGAACAACCCGACCTTCCACTTCGCGACCCTAAGAATCTCGCAGATTCATACCCTCGGCGCGACGGCGGCGCAGCACTAACGTGGCGTCGGTTATGAGTGTCAGCGCCCAGCCCTGGCTTGCTGGCCAGCAACCCTCCGTCGTGGTGGGGTGCTCCAGGTGACAACCCGACGGAAGCAGGCACTCGCCGCTGCCGTAACAACGACACCGAGGAACGAAGACCGATACCTGTGACAGCTGAACTTTCCGCTGCGCACTCGCGTCCGCTGACCAGCGAACCGCGTGACGCAGAACTGCTTTCGGCCAAGCTGGTCAAGGCGCGTAAGCCCGGCCAGTGGGTGAGTAGCGCCGTCGTCCTGGTTCTCGCAGCGATGCTGGTGCACACGCTCCTGACCAACCCGCGGTTCCAGTGGGATGTGGTCGGCGACTACTTCTTCCATGCATCAATCCTGCGCGGCCTCGGCCTGACCTTGTGGTTGACTGCGTCAGTCATGGTGTGCGGCTTCGCATTGGGGATTCTGCTCGCCGTGATGCGCTTGTCGTCGAACCCCATCTTGTCGACGCTGAGCGCAGGCTACGTGTGGTTGATCCGATCGATTCCGCCGCTTGTCCAGTTGCTCTTCTGGTATGAGCTGGCCTCGCTGTATCCTCAACTGTCACTAGGGATTCCGTTCGGTCCGGAGTTCGTCAAAGCCGATACGGCGCACTTGTTCTCGGGCGTGCTCGCTGCGTTCGTCGCACTGACCCTCGATGTCGCGGCGTTCGCAGCCGAGATCGTGCGCGGAGGCATCCTCTCCGTCGACCGTGGTCAGGCCGAGGCCGCAGAAGCGTTGGGGCTGAGTCGGTATCGCATCTTCCGTCGAATCATTCTGCCGCAGGCCATGCCGGCGATCGTCCCGGCGTCGGGCAATCTGCTCATCGGGCTGCTCAAGGCGACGTCGATCGTCAGTGTGATCGCCGTCCAAGACCTGCTCTACTCCGTGCAATTGATCTACCAGCAGAACTACCTGATCCTGCCACTGCTGCTGGTCGCGACCATCTGGTACATCATCGTCACCAGTGTGCTCTCCGTCGGGCAGTACTTCGTCGAACGTCACTACTCGCGCGGCAATCGCCGACCGCAACAAGGGTTCTGGACGACGATCCGGGAGAACTTGCCGCTGTTCGGGCGAGTGCGCACCGACCTCCGCAGATTTGATCGTCGTAACGAAGGTGCGGTGGGCGCGTGAGCTTTGCGACGACGCGCCGCGGGAAAACCGCAGCCCTGCGTGACGATACGGAGTACGACGAGACGCTACCTCTCGTCCGAATCCGAGGACTGCGCAAGAGCTTCGGACTCCACAAAGTCCTCGACGGCATCGACGTCGACGTCCCGAGGGGCACTGTGACGGTGTTGCTCGGACCGTCGGGCTCGGGTAAGTCGACGCTGCTGCGCTGCATCAACCACCTCGAGAAGCCCGACAGCGGCTTCGTCGAGGTGGGCGGTGAGATCATCGGATACCGGCCTTCGTCGGGAAAGCTGCACGAACTGTCCCATCGTGAGATCGCGCGTCAGCGTTCCACGATCGGGATGGTCTTCCAGCAGTTCAACCTCTTCGGTCATATGACGGTGCAGCAGAACGTAATCGAAGGACCGTTGGCCGCGGGCATCCCGCGCGGCGAAGCCGTCGCACGAGCCGGCGATCTGCTCGAACGTGTCGGCATGGCCGGACGCGAAAGTGCCTACCCGCGCCAGCTCTCCGGCGGTCAGCAGCAACGAGTCGCCATCGCACGAGCCTTGGCGCTCAAGCCACGCCTCATGCTGTTCGACGAACCGACAAGCGCGCTCGATCCCGAACTCGTCGGCGAGGTCCTGGCCGTGATCCGTGATCTCGCACGCAGCGGTATGACCATGGTGATTGTCACGCACGAGATCGGATTCGCCCGCGAAGTTGCCGACCAGGCGATCTTCCTCGACGGCGGGCGCATCGTCGAATCCGGTGCTCCCGCAGAGATTCTCGACGACCCGCAACACGAGCGGACAAAAGCGTTTCTCTCCGCGGTGCTGTGAGACTGCGCGAGGCCGGTTACGGCAGATGCATTTCCTCCTGCCGTAACCAGTTACCAGACAGATGAATTCAGACAAGGGGACCAGAACGATGAAGCACCGACCACGTATTCTCGCCCTGTTGGCCGCCAGTGCTGTGGTCGGGAGCATTGCGCTGAGTGGTTGTGGATCGTCGTCGGACGACACGACGAGCTCAGCCGAGGCGTCGGCCGTTCTGACACAGGACATCACCAGCAAGATCGTCAAGGACGATGCGATCAGCGCTGAACTGCCGGAGAGCGTGCGCTCAGCGGGAACCCTGACCGTCGGCACCACACAGACTCCCGGGACGTCGAGCCTGCCGCACGGCGGTGTGGTCGACGACAAGAACGTCGGACTCGATCTGGACTTGCGTGACGCGATCGGCAAGGTCCTCGGTGTCAACTGGAACGTCGAGTACGGAACGTTCGCCTCGATCATCCCCGGCGTCCAGAACGGGAAATACCAAGTAGGACAGGCGAACTTCGGAGTCACCGCCGAACGCGAGAAGGTCCTCGACTTCTCGACCTACCTCAACGACGGTCAGGGCTTCCTCGGCTCGAAACGTGTCGACCTACAGAAGGTCTCGACCATCACCGATGTGTGCGGCTACACCATCGCCACCACCCCCGGTTCGACCTTCCAGACACTGCTGAGCTCGCACGTCGATGACTGTGCCAAGATCGGCAAGAAGCCGTGGACCGTCCAGTACTTCAACGACACAGCGCCCATCTTCCTGGGTCTGGCGAACGGCAAGGTCGACCTGTTCTTCGGGCCGGTACTGAGCCTGAAGTACGACGAGAAGCACGTCGAGGGAACCAAGTTCCTCGGCCAGATCAGCTCCACACCAGTCGGATTCGTCACCGCAAAGGACTCGGGCCTGGCCAAGCCGATCTCCGATGCCGTGAACAAGCTGATCGAGACGGGGGATTACGCAAAGATCTTCGCCAAGTGGGGTGTCCCGGATACGGGCGTCGAGAAGTCGACGGTCAACCCGCCGAGCACCTTCTGATCGACGGACTGCCTCGCGGTCGCTGCGAGCGGCCTGGTCGCGGGTCGCTGTCGGTGCGCCGGTCCGTGGGAAGTAGGGGAAGTAGGGGAAGTCGGTGCTCGTCGGTCTGCGGGAAGTAGGGGAAGGGTTCTTTCCGCGACTTGCTGACCTTTCCGCGAGGAACAACTCGAGGAAAGCGAAGGAACCCACCGAAAGATTCTTTCCCCTACTTTCTGCGCCGCGGGGAGCTCCTTCCCCCACTTCCTGCCCGGCTGCAGACTCTTTCCGCTACTTCCTGCACCTCGACAGGCCTCTTCCCCGACTTCCTGCACGCCCGCGCGGCGCCCACCCCGCCGCTCCGCCGTTGACCTGCGACGACCCGGCGCGCGCCTACACTTGGTCGTATGGCGATAGTGAACCGGGGGTTCGTCGGGCGTCGCGATCGGATGGCTGATCGGCTGCCGCCCGGGCAGTACTCGACCGTCGACTTTCCTGTGCTGTCCGCCGAGCCGACGCCGGCGCTGCCCCATGACCGGTGGAGGTTGACGATCCAGTCGTCGGATCATCGTGCGCACAGTCTTGGCTGGTCTGACTTCCGCGACCTCCCACACCAGGACGTCACCACCGATATCCATTGCGTGACACGCTGGTCGAAGTTCGACACGCGGTGGCGCGGGGTGTCATTCGACGACTTGTTGTCGACGCTGCCCTGGGCGCCGGACGCTTACGTGATGGCTCACTGCTACGGCGGATACACCACCAACGTCCCGCTCGCCGACCTGACCGACGGGAAGGCGTGGCTCGCAGACACTTTCGACGGTGAACCCCTTGCGCCAGAACACGGCGGGCCGGTGCGGCTGCTCGTTCCGCACCTGTACTTCTGGAAGAGTGCCAAATGGGTTCGACGCCTGCGGTTCATGCCCAACGATGCGCCGGGCTTCTGGGAAGAGCGCGGCTACCACATCTACGGCGACCCCTGGCTAGAGCAGCGCTACTCGTGACGCCACTGCCCCTCACGCGGCTACTCGTGACACACCCGTCCGTGACACCGAAGGAGTGATGGCCGTGGACTGGCAGATCACGACGGTGGTCGGGTCGCAGATGCAAACGCCCACAGCGCGTTCACTGCGACTCGCGCTCAGCGAACCGATGAGCGCCGACGCGGGCGCGCACGTCGACATCCGACTGACGGCGGAGGATGGATACTCGACGGCCCGGCCCTACTCGCTCTCCGATGTCCGCGAGAGCCGCACCATCGAGGTGACCGTCGAGAAGGTCGACGACGGCGAGGAGTCCCCGTACCTCGTCGACGTCGTCGAGGTGGGCGAGCCGCTCGAGATCAGCGGACCGAACGGGCAGTGGTTTACGTGGGATCCGTCGCAGACGCGGCCGGTCCAACTCATCGGCGGCGGGTCGGGGATTGTGCCGCTCATGTCGATGATCCGACTCCGCGAGGTGAGCGCACCACTGACGCCATTCAACCTCGTGTACTCGCTGCGGGAGCCGAGCCGCCGCTACTTCGCCGACGAGTTGGATCAGCTGGTCGCGCACAATCGGTTGCCCGTCAACATCTTTCACACACGAGTCGCTGCGGATGGGGAGCGTCGTCGACCTGGCCGCGTGACCGCCGACGAACTCGCCGCAGCGACGTTCCAACCCGAGCGGGAGCCCATCGTCTACATCTGCGGACCCAACGGGTTCGTCGAACATTGTGCTCGAGCGATGCTCGACGCTGGGCACGACGCCGCACGGATCAGGACCGAGCGTTTCGGCTAGGTAGTGCTGACCGACAGGAGACGGCATGGCAACGAAGAACGCCTGGTAGTCCGTCCGGACGCCGACGCCAGAAACACGTGTAACTGACACCCGCGAGCGGAACTTCGCGCGCAGATGTCAGAAACACGTGCTTCTTGCAGACCGCGGGCGGGCCGGGCAGACCGCAGATCAACACACGGCCAACTCTCACGCCACCGCGAGCGCGTCGACGGGGGCGACGGCTACCGCGCGACGGCTCGGTGGCAGCGAGGCGGCGATCACGACGACGGCAGTGCCCGCGATGATCGCGACGAGTGCACCCCAGGGCAGCCCGACGGGGATGCCCGAGGTCGCCTTGCCGATGAGCGACTGGCTGCCGACGGTGCCGAAGATGACGCCGAGTACCAGGCCAGCGATCACTGCGGTTCCGCTGAGCGCCAGCGACTCGCGGACCACCATTGCGCGCACCTGCTTCGCCGTGAACCCCATGGCACGCAGCATTCCGATCTCCCGCGTGCGGCCGATCACGGTGAGCGACATCGTCGACACGAACCCGACGGCGGCGATGATCGCCGAGATCGCAATCATGGCAAGCAGGATCGCGGTGATGACCGACAGTGAGCGTTCGGTCTCGGCCATCTCGGCGGGCGGCATGTCCCAGCTGTGGATCGACTTCGTCAGCGAGCTCATCCCCGACGCGATGGTGGTCACCAGCGTGACGCCGACGAGCAGTCCGATGGTCGAGCGGGTCGTCCGTCGCGGGTCGGACACGGCGTTCTTGCGTGCCACGATCGACGGTGCGCTGGCACCGAACGCGGCACCCATCCACCGGACCAATTGCGGCACAATGCGTTGCGCGCCGATCAGCACACCCGTCGAGACCGACGCGGCACCGAGGAAGGCAACCGCGA
Source organism: Gordonia sp. w5E2 (assembly GCF_036540975.1). NCBI lineage: Bacteria > Bacillati > Actinomycetota > Actinomycetes > Mycobacteriales > Gordoniaceae > Gordonia > Gordonia sp. w5E2. Next base: position 132,219 of record NZ_CP144213.1, read on the forward strand.
AGCCGGTGAGATTGCCGAACTCACCGAGGTAGCACGCGAGCGCCAGCAACAACGCACCGAACACGATTGCGCCGCAAGCAACAACCGTCCGGAACGTACCGACCTTCGACCGCGCCCCGTGCGCCACCGCGGCACGAGTGAGCGTCGACCGTGTGCCCACCCGCGCAGCGATGGCCGCGATCAGGACGACAGCAATGCCGGCAGCAAAGACTCCCAGCGGTAGGAGTGGGTAGTCGCCGCTAGGCAGTTTTCCGTTGTGCAGCAGCGCTTCTCGAACGATGGTCATGACCACTGTCGCGCACACGATGCCGATCACGGCTCCGATCGCCGCGACCGTGACGACGGCCCTGGTGAGTCCAGCTCGCAACTGACGTGCGCTCGCCCCGATCAGACGTAGCAGTCTCAATTGTGCTCGACGACCCGCGATGACCGTGTCGACACCCGAACTGATCACGATCCCGGAGACGAACAGGGCAATACCGATGAAGACCGCAGCAACCACTGCAAGCGCCGCACCAGCAGAACCACCCTTCTTCTCCGAGAGCACCGACAGCATGCTCGCAGCGTCGACAAGCGTTGTCCCGTAAGCACTGGCGAGACCTGCGACGATGCCGACCGTCGACAACTCACGCAACGATCCGACGGTCAGCCGTGCCGATGTTGCCCTCATGCCGAGACCCCCTGCAAGCCGATGAGAAGCTCGGAGATCTCACGCGCGCCGAGGCCGCGGTACTCGCCGGTGATCTGGCCGTCGGCGAGCATGATCACGCGGTCGGCATACGACGCCGCGACGGGATCGTGCGTCACCATCGCGATGCCCTGCCCGTACTCGCGAACCGCGGTGGTCAACAGCGCCAACACCTCTCGGCTGGTACGTGTGTCGAGGGCGCCTGTCGGCTCGTCGGCCAGGATGATCGTCGGACGCATCGCGAGCGCGCGCACGATGGCGACACGTTGCTGTTGGCCGCCGGAGAGCTCCGCGGGCAGGTGGTCGAGGCGTTCGTCCAGGCCGAGTGACCGCACCAGGTGTGCGATCCAGTAGCGCGTCTGCGCGTCGAGTCGTGTCCCGGCAAGTACGAACGGGAGGTTGATGTTCTCCTGAGCTGTGAGCGTCGGGATGAGGTTGAACGATTGGAAGACGAAACCGATGTGTCTGCGACGCAGCACTGTTCGTGCTTCATCGTCGAGCGACCCGATGGGATTGCCGTCGACCCAGATCTCACCCGACGTGATGTCGTCGAGTCCAGCGACGACGTTCATCAGCGTCGATTTGCCCGATCCTGACGGGCCCATGATTGCCGTGAACTCTCGACGTCGCAGATCGAGCGACACGTCGCGTAGCGCATGGATCGGTTGGCTCGGGTCGCCGTAGCTTCGGAATACGTTGCGTAGCACCACAGATGCTGGTTCATTCGTCATGCAGACAACGCTAGGGAACGCGAATGCTCAAGTCGTCAGCCATGACGATGAAATCGGCTCGGTCCGCCGGACTACATCGCGTACATCTCGAGATGTATGTCGTGGCGGTCAGACCAACCCGTGGTCGTATGCGTACACGACGAGCTGCACTCTGTCGCGCAGCTCCAGCTTGGCGAGAATGCGCGAAACATGCGTTTTCACAGTGGCTTCCGAGAGTACCTCGGCGTCGGCGATCTCGGCGTTGGACAGTCCCTGTGCTGCCCGCACGAGTATCTCGCGCTCGCGTGGGGTCAGGCGGTCGTACTCGGGTCCGGGATCGCCTGCCCGCGTGCGGGTTTGCTCGAACAAGCGCCGTGTCGCCGACGCCGCTACCACCTGACTGCCGTTGGCGACGGCCCGGATCGAGGCGAGCAGGAAGTCTGGCTGCGCGTCCTTGAGGAGAAACCCACTGGCCCCTGCGGCGATGGCCGACGCCGCAGCCTCGTCGGCGTCGAACGTCGTGAGTACCAACACGCGCGGAGCGTCGTCGCCGAGTGCGCTGACGAGGTCTGCGGTCGCGGTGATGCCGTCGATGCCCGGCATGCGCACGTCCATCAACATGACGTCGGGGCGTGTGGTGCGCACGAAATCCAAGAGTGAGAGGGCCGACGACTCGTGTCCGACAACTTCCATGTCGGGCTGACTGTCGACGATCATCGCGATGCCCTGGCGGAACATGGGCTGGTCGTCGATGAGGGCGATTCGGATCACCGCGACACTCCTTTCGAGTCGACGTCGGAGGTGGCGGGCACGCGCAGTTCGACCAGCCAGGTGTCCTCGGTGGCGGTGCTGCGGGCCGTTCCGCCGACGAGCGCGGCGCGTTCAGCCATGCCGATGATGCCGCGGCCTGCGCCACCGGGGGAGAGCGGGGTGTCGGTCAACCCGTTGCGCACGGTGAGGTGGCAGCCTCCGGTCCAGTCGATCTCGACGGTGACTGGCGTGGCCAGGTCGCCGTATTTGAGTGCGTTGGTGAGTGCTTCGGTCAAGACGCGCTGCGCCATTCGTCCGACGGCAGGCTCGCTGGTCTGCTCGTCGCCGATCTCGCTCGTCTCGATCGTCATGCCCGCGGTCCGCATCCGCTCGTATAGGGTTTCGCGGTCGGCGCGGGAGGCGGCGACGGCGTCGTCGTTGTTGAGTTGGGCGAGCAGTCCGCGCACCTCGCCGAGTGATTCGCGTGCGGTGTCGGCGATGACGGTCAATGCGTTCCGTGCAACGTCGGGTGCGGTGTCGATGCTGTAGCGGGCACCCTCGGCCTGTGCGACGACGATGGTCAACGAGTGTGCGACGACGTCGTGCATGTCGCGCGCAAGACGTGTGCGTTCACGCTGTTCGTCGTAGAGGTCGAGCAGGCGTCTGCGTTCGAGCTGTGCGATGGTTTCGGCGACCTTGGCCTGCGCGACCGTACGACGCTGATACCGGATGAACCCGAACGTCCACCCGCCGATCACCACGACCGCCGCCAGGCAGAATCCGACGAACGTCGTGAACGCACGGTTGAGCAGGGACGGCTCGACTGTGTAGGCGTGCGGGAACTCCCACCCGGCGACGAGCGATCCGATGACGGCAACGGCGAGCGAACCACGTCGAACCCGACGGTCCGGATGCCCGCCGAGCGTCGCGAAGATCGGGAAGTAGGCGAGCGAGGCGAGTACGGCGATCTGGTCGGTCGCCACCTGAATCGCCGCGGATGCCAGCGTGAGCACGATCATCAGCGTCGGGGCGAGTCGTCGGACAGCGAGCGCGACGGTCACGAGCACCGCGGCAATGCCCGCGGGTGTCGACTGGTCGAAGTGCAGCCAGATCGCGATTGCACCGAAGAGCAGGGCCACGGCGACGTCGAGCATGAGGCCTCGACGGGTCAGGCCGCCGGCGTAAAGCGGGTCGCGCATGCGTCCAGAGTGTCAGATGGCGGGGTGCCGCCGGAGGCCTACCGCTTGCCGGGTGACTGAGGTGTCCCCGGTAGGCAGGTGATTGCGAAGCAGCCGGGGTTGCCCTGCAGGGGCGCTCGCAAGGGTGTCGAACCGCATTGCAGAACCGTGCAATTCGACGGCGCGTACGGTCCGAAACCCAACGCGCCCAACGCGATGTTCGGGTCGGCGAATTGGACCGGATCGAAGTCGAGGTTCATCGTCGGACGGTACGGTCCGGGGTCGGGAATCCTCGGCGTCCGGAAGGCAGCGACGAGCTTGCGGAAGAACTCGCGATACAGCTCACTGTTGAGGCTGGCGCTGAGAAGTGTTCCCGGGTCCGGTGAGACGTCGCCGAGAATCCCGTTCCAGCTCACCAACAATCCGAGACTGGGGACGATGAAGTTGTTCTGCTGCAGGAAGCCGACCATCGCGTAGGCGTCGGAGGGCAACCCGGCCAGAGGTGCCTGCTGGATCGTCTGTCGGGACGGGAATGACGGTCCGGTACACGGAGAGTCGTTGACCCAGAACAGATATCCGTAACAGCGGTTCGACGCAGATGGTGTGTGCGCCTGGCGGATGTAGTCGGAACCGATGATTCGTCGGCCGCCCCAGACCCCGTCGTTGAGCATCAGCAGCCCGAGCCGTGAATAGTCTTTCGGAGGCATGAACAAGAAGGCGTATCCGTAGGTGTGGCCGGACCGATCGCGCGCCCAGTAATAGTCGTGCTGCTTGATTCCCAAGGGCCCGAACAGTGTTCGCTGCGCAAACTCCTGCAGATCTTCTCCGACGGCGCGCTGCACGACGTACGCCAGGAGGTCGGGTCCGTGCTGGGTGTACTCGAAGAACGTGCCGGGCTTGTGCTGAACAGGCAGCGCGAGAGCCTCTTTCGCGATATCCGGGTCGACGTCGAGTCCCGCGGTCAGTGCTTCGCTGACGATCGACTGGCGCAGGCCCGACGATTGGGTCAACAGGTCGCGCACGGTGATCGCTGCATGTGAACGATCGACTGTCCCTGCGGGGAGATACTTCTCGATCGACGCCCCGAGATCGAGGCGGCCCTGCGTATAGGCGACACCGGCGAGCATCGAAATGACACTCTTGGTCGAGCTGAACAGATTCCACGGAATGTTTCCGGTCGCAGTGTTGAGTGGGCCGTTTCCGATCAGACAGTTGTTGCGATAGACCTCGATATGCGTCCGCATTCTCGACGCGGCGAATGCGATGGCGTCGTCCAGCTTTGCCTTGTCGATTCCGACACTCGACGGCGTGGCGGAATTGGGTGCCGCAGAGCCCTGCGGAAGGGCGCACCGGGCTTGGCTCGGCGCTGCGTCGGCGGTCGGCACAGTGGTCAGCGCGACCGGTGCCACCAGTGCGATCAGTGCTGCACAGGTCAGCAGAAGTCGCCGCCGGGAAGGCGTGAAAAGCCGATGCGCCTGATGCTCGAACACTGCGCTGACCCCCTGATAGTGAGAACAACTGACGTGCAGCGTGGCACGCGACTGATCGGGTGGTGTCGGCTTCGAGAAATGGAGGGCGATGCCGTTGAGATCGTGTGCAGATCGGCCCGCGGGGTGGCCACAGTGCACACATCCGGGCGCAGCAGTCGAGGGTCTGACCGAATATGTCATCGAAGTGAACGCCGGGCGGTATTTCGCCGCCACAGAACAAATGGCCTCGCGGGATCGACGTATTGCCATTAGCGTGGATCGCGCCACGTCCGAGCGCATACGGCATCGGGAGGACTGCCATGACAATCTTCGTCACCAACGCCGGGTTACAGATCCTGGCGCGTGTCACCTGGCGTCGTGCGGCCGTGTTGCTGACCACCGAAGTCGCCCGCAACGTCGAGGGCACACCGGTTGTGCGCGTCGTACATTCACCTACGGTGACGCTGCCGATTCACAAGGTGGTGGCCATCAAGCGCAACGCCTACCGACCTTATGCGGGCAAGTCGATGGATTCGTATGCCTCGACAGCGACCATTCTGCGCCGTGACCAGTGGATTTGTGCCTACTGCGACGGCCCTGCCGACACCGTCGACCACATCGTGCCGGTGTCCAAGGGCGGCAAGAGCACCTTCGGAAACCAGGTTGCGGCGTGCAAATCGTGCAACGGTTTCAAGGCCAATCGCACTCCGCGCCAGGCGGGTATGGCGATGAGGCACGCGCCTTTCGTCTATGACCCGTGGGCGCAGGACCAGAAAGAGGTCTGGGAACTGTTCACGTTGCGGCCGAAGACCGGGTAGTTGCCGTGGCGGATCACGATGAATCCGCTACGGCGCAACCACATACGTGGTGTTCCCGACGACCGCGCGAGTCTGATTCTGCGGGCTACTGATCGACGTCCACCAATATGACGTGTGCGCACCGCTGAATTTGTTGTTCGCCAACTTTTCCTGTGCGGCGGGGTTCGGCCCGTCAGGCCAGTTGTCGGTGTTCGCCCACCCGTCCCAGCGTCGACTGATGTCGGTCACCGTGTATCGAGTGTTGTCTGGTGCAGGCCGCAGTGTGACTCCGTCCAGTGTCTTCCCGAGGTCGCCGCCGAGACGTCGTTGCGGGTTCCCGATCAGAACAAACGAGAGGTCGGAGGCGCTCGGAGCCCCCGGCTTGCCCGCGTAAGCGCGGAGCCACTCGGATGCGATCTGGGCGCCCCGCGAGTAGCCGAAGACAATCTTCTTGCCTGGCGTATTGCGAATGGAGTCATTGAGATTGTCGCGACCCTTCAGCAAGCCCGCATAGGTCAGGTCGTTCGACGCAGGCACGCCCACCGGTGTGCCATGAGCGGGCGCGAAGCCGCTCAGCGTCGTGTTCATCGTCGCGGCGGCGAAAGCTCCGAGGCCGATCAGGAGTGGTTCGCAGGTAAGTACCGTCGTGGTCCTGTTGTCCGCAGCGAGGGCGACGCCTGCTGACCGTTCGGGCGGGCCGGGCCGCGGGGTCGAAAGGAGGATGGACGCGGCAAGCAGGGCGATCATGCAGGCTGCTGATCCTGCGAAATTTCTGTGCCGTGAGCCGAGTCTTCTGCGTCGTGAACGCAGCGGGACGTTGTCGCGATGGGCGTGGTGTGTGCGGGCGAGAGACATGGACGATTCGCCGTTCGGTAGGGGATGATTTCCCCCCTGTGACCAGGATTACCAACGACTGAGAGCATGTCGCTAGCTCGGCGAACGACCGTAAGCAAACTGTTAGCGGCGGCTAACGGAACGAACTCAAATGCGACTGTGACTCCCATCACGGACTGTGTGTACACTCGTTCACTACGAGCTACCGGAGGGAGGCTGGTGAATCTTCTCAAGTGGAGTAAGCGGCCTGCGGCCGACGTCGACGCGACGCGCCCAGAGGTCAACATCCTGCGAGGCCTGATCGCGCGAGCGACTACCCCTCTGCTACCCGACGACTATCTACATCTGATCAATCCACTGTGGAGCGCCCGTGAACTACGCGGACGCGTTGAGGACGTCGTCAAGGAGACCGCCGACAGCGCGACGGTGGTGATCCGCACGGGATGGGGCTTTCCCGAGAGCTATCAGCCAGGGCAGTACGTCGGCATCGGACTCGACGTCGACGGCCGCTGGCATTGGCGGTCGTATTCGCTGACATCCTTCGGCAGCAACGACGACAAGACGATCTCGATCACCGTCAAGGCAAACCCCGACGGCTTTCTGTCGACGCACCTCGTCGACGGTGTCGCGCCCGGCACAATCATTCGCCTCGCCGCGCCCAAGGGTGATTTCCACCTGCCGGAGCCGGTTCCCGACGCAGTCCTGTTCTTGACTGCGGGCAGTGGCATCACGCCCGTGATCGCGATGCTTCGCTCGATGAAACACCGCGAACAGACGCCCGACATCATTCACGTCCACGCCGCGCCGAGCCGCGACTCGGTGATCTTCCTTGACGAGCTGGAACAACTCGACGACGAAACACCCAGCTACACACTCGATCTACGCCTCAGTTCGGAGGATGGCAGATTCGACGTCACCCAGCTCGACGCCGCGGTTCCGGATTGGCGCGAGCGCTCGTGCTGGGCGTGTGGACCCATTGAGTTCCTCGACGACATCGAGGACGTGTTTCGCGAGAACGAGCTATCGGATCAGCTGCACATCGAACGATTCGCCATCGCACGCACCGACGTCGGTGGTGAGGGCGGCACGGTGACGTTCGCGAAATCGGGTAAGTCGGCCGATGTCGACGGTGCCACCACACTCCTTGAAGCAGGCGAGGAGTTGGGAATTCAGATGCCCTTCGGATGCAGAATGGGTATCTGCCAGACCTGCGTTGTTCCGCTCGCGGCCGGCTACGTCCGAGATCTGCGCAGTGGCGACGAACGACGTGAAGGTGACCGAATCCAGACATGTATCTCGACCGTGTCGGGTGAATGCACGCTAGACCTGTAGGGAGACTCCATGGCCATCACCGACATCGATCGGTACGCCCATCTCACAGAGGCCGACGTCGAGGCACTGGGTGCTGAACTCGACGCGATCAGACGTGACATCGAAGAATCGCGAGGTGTCGCCGACGCGAAATACATCCGACGCACCATCGCATTTCAGCGTGCGCTCGCCGCCGGCGGACGCGTGGTGCTGATGTTCAGCAACCGCAAACCCGCGTGGATTCTCGGGACCGGGATGCTCGGCGTCGCCAAGATCGTCGAGAACATGGAACTCGGCCACAATGTGATGCACGGGCAGTGGGATTGGATGAACGATCCCGAGATTCACTCGTCGTCATGGGAGTGGGACACCACCTGCCCGAGCGTGCAGTGGAAGCACTCGCACAACTTTGTGCACCACAAGTACACGAACATCGTCGGCATGGATGATGACGTGGGCTACGGCATCCTCCGTGTCACGCGAGACCAGCCGTGGGAATGGTGGAACGTCGGCAATCCGGTCTACAACTTCCTTCTCGCAACGTTTTTCGAGTGGGGCGTGGCGCTGCACCACCTCGAGACGGAGAAGTTGAGGACCGGCCAGAAGTCGTATCGCGCTGCGCTGAAGGATCTTCGGGTGATCGGGCGGAAGGTCGGGAAGCAGGCCGCCAAGGACTACCTGATCTTCCCCGCGCTCGCCGGACCCAACTGGTTCACCACGCTGACCGCCAACGCGACTGCGAACTTCATTCGCAACTACTGGTCGTACGCAGTGATCTTCTGCGGGCACTTCCCCGACGGTGCGGAGAAGTTCACTGTCGAGGAGTACGAGGAAGAAGACCAGCCCCGCTGGTACCTGCGACAGATGTTGGGATCAGCCAACTTTCGCGCAGGCCCGCTGATGCGATTCATGAGCGGCAACCTCAGTCATCAGATCGAGCACCACCTCTTCCCGGATCTGCCGAGCAATCGGTACGAGGAGATCGCGGTGCGTGTGCGCGAACTGTGCGACAAGTACGACCTGCCGTACACCACGGGCTCGTTGCAGCATCAGTACTGGTTGACGTTCCGGACTATCGCGAAGCTATCGGTGCCCAACGCCATGTTGAAGGCCAGCGCCGACGACGCGCCCGAGACGGCATCGGAGTTGCGCTTCAACATCATTGAGGGCACCAAGACGCACTTCGGCGTCGACCCGGACACGGGCCGTCGGCGCGGGCTGCGGTCGGCGCTGCGGGAGCTGCGGTCGTCGCGGGTGGCCGCTCGCTGAGGGTCCCCCGCTGATCGAGCTTGCCCACCGCTGATCGAGCTTGTCGAGATCACCCCCGCCAGCGCAGCACCTCAAGCGCGACGCCGACGTCGAGCAGGCTCTCGTCGAGCGGACGAGGCAGAAGCTCATCGGCCCGTGCGAGGCGTCGAATCACGGTGTTGCGGTGCGTATAGAGCGCTTCTGCGGTCCGAGAAGTGTTGCACTGCAGCCTGATCCAGGTTCGCACTGTGTCGAGTAGGGCTGAGTCGGCGTGTGCGAACTCGCCGAGAGTGTCGTCGACGAACGCCGCGGTGTCCTCGGCGGACGACATCAGCAGCGAGACCAGTCGGACGTCGTCGTACCTTACGAATCCGTGCGAGCCGCCGAGCTGCGCGACGATCCGCTGGGTCGCGAGCGCCTGAAAGTGGCTGGTGCGGAAGCCGTCGACGCCGGCGCCTGTTCTACCGACGGCGACGTCGATCAGTGGTGATGGCGAGACGCGCGCGATGTGTGCCTCATCGGTGGGCAGCCACATCCACAGCGACGCTGCGCTGGCCACGACGGTGAGCCGGCTGGCACACCCGCCCGAGGCGGCCAGCGTGTCGGCGGCAGATTCGAGAGTTGCTGCCTGTTCGGGGTGGCTGCTCCACAGGATCAACGCGGTGTGCGGTCCGAGGAGTCGGTAGCCGAGTTGGGTTTCGGCGCGATCGATGGGGATGGGTGCGCCTTCGAGAAGCAGTGCAACCGCTTCTCGACGCTGCGCGTGTGTGCCGCGGGTGAGCTCGCGTCGTTCGCTGCGCATCCTGTTGCTCGTCGCCTCGACGGTGTCGTCGATGTAGGTCGAGATGGAGATGAGTGTGATGTCGAGGAGTTCGCGCAGTTGTTGGGGGTCGTCGGTGAGGCTGAAGCAGACCTGCATCCACAGACGCCAGGCGACGCTTTGCGCGGTGCGGAAGGCGTCGAGTGCTGATTCATCGAGGCCGCGCCGGACGAGGTCGCGAGCGGTGGCGAGGATGTCGGGGCTGATCTCGGCGGGTACGCGTTCGCCGGGATGGACTACGTTGCTCCTCGCCCAACGCATGGTGTTCGCGAGGTTGGTGCGGCGAGTTCCCTCGGCGAGCACAGGGTCGTCGGCGATGGCCTTCATACGGATACCACCCAGTGAAGCGTCGTGGATGGCTTCGATCCATTCCTCGGGCGGGTCCAGGATGAGTTCGGCGCCGCGTCGGATCAAGCTTTTGATCTCGGGGGATACGTACGGCCACTCATCGGACATCCGAACAGTATGCACCTTGCGCGATGTTCATCGTGGGCACTTGGCACCTGGTGCGACGGCTAAGTGTGACGCACTCTGGAATGTAACAACGTATGGTGTCATATTTGCCGTGCGGGAAATCGAGCCAGATCTAAGGAGGCGCAGGTGCCCACAACAGCCACACCTGTCGAAACGTTGGACGTTCTGATCGTCGGGGCGGGTGTCTCCGGTATCGGAGCGGCCCACTACGTGACCAAGGAGATGCCGCAGAAAAGCTTCGCGCTTCTCGAGGGTCGCGAGTCGATTGGTGGCACCTGGGACCTGTTCCGCTATCCGGGTATCCGGTCTGACAGTGACCTGCATACGTTTGGATTCGAGTTCAAGCCGTGGGTCGACAAGCAGTCGATCGCCGATGCCGACCGCATCATGCAGTACCTTCGCGAGGCCGTCGATGAGGACAAGATCAACGAGCACCTGCGATTGCAACACAAGGTGACCGCGTTGAACTGGTCGTCGAGCGAGCAGTTGTGGACGGCAGAGATCGACCGCCTCGACACCGGTGAGCACATTCAACTGAAGGCGAGTTGGGTGTACTGCGGGTCGGGCTACTACAACTACGACGAGGGGTTCACGCCTCATTTCGAGGGTCGCGAGCGGTTCACCGGGCAGGTCGTGCATCCGCAGCACTGGCCCGAAGATCTCGACTATAAGGGCAAGAAGGTTGTCGTAATCGGAAGTGGCGCAACGGCTGTCACGCTGCTCCCCGCGATGGCGAACGAGACCGAGCACATCACGATGCTCCAGCGCACACCAACCTACATCCTCCCGCTGCCGAAGCACGACCCTTTTGCCAACGTGGCACGACGCATCCTCGGCGACGAGCGTGGCTACGCCGTGGCGCGGTGGAAGAACATTCTGCAGCAGCGCGTGTTGTACGAAGCGGCACAACGCTTTCCGAAGACGTCACGCAAGGTGATCCGCAAGGTCAACCAGGTTCTCCTGCCCGACGGATACGACGTAGACACGCACTTCAATCCGCCGTACAACCCGTGGGACCAGCGGCTGTGCGCGGTCCCGGATGCCGACCTGTTCAAGACGATTCGCTCGGGTAAGGCGTCGGTGGTGACCGACCGAATCAAGACGTTCACCGAGAAGGGACTCCTGCTCGAGAGCGGGACCGAACTCGAAGCCGACATCGTCGTCACTGCAACGGGTTTGAACGTACGACTGTTCGGCGGGATGGATCTATCGCTCGACGGCGAGCCCGTGGTGCTGCGTGACCACGTCATCTACCGCGGCATGATGTTGAGTGGTGTTCCGAATCTCGCACTCGCCGTTGGATATACGAACTCGTCGTGGACGTTGAAGATCGGGCTGATCGGCGAGTACTGGTGCAGGCTCATGGCGTACATGGATGCGCGTGGGTACCGCGAGGTGGCGCCTGTGGTGGATCCGAACATGGAGACACGTCCCGCGCTGGACTTCGGAGCTGGCTACATCAAGCGCGTCGAGGACCAACTGCCGCGCCAGGGTGCTGAGGAGCCGTGGAAGATGTCGATGAGCTTCTACAAGGACCGCAAGGCTCTGGGCGCTGACGTAGCGGACTTCGAGAACCTGCGGTTTACGAGGGCGGCTTCGCCGGCCGACGTCGGCTCGCCCGAGGGCTCCGAGCGCGTGGAGTCTGCCATCGGCTGACGAATCTTCTTATGGCGCAGGCGCGGGAGTCCGAGGGGGCTCTCGCGCCTTTGCTGTGTGGGGCTCTGTCTACTCGGGCATTTGGTCGATCGTCGCGCGGGTGAAAGCGATTGCCTTGTCGCAGATTTCGTCGATGGGCGGGCGGTCATGGTTGAAGTATGTCGAGGTGACAACTATTGCAGTTCCGGACTCGACGTAGGTATCGCAGATCCGTCCATCTGGCTCGGTGCTCACCGCCACGAGTCGGCCATCAACTCTGATGTCAGCGTTCCAAGTAACTGCTGTCGACTGCTTACTCTTATAGGTTGCGAGATCGGATGAGTTACCAACGGTTTGACTCAGGGAGGCTAGCCTGCGGCCTGAGTACTTCCATTTGCAACCTCGCGCAGTCTGAAAATCAACCGTGGCGGCGTCTCTGACGCTAAGGGGATCTAGTCCGGCATCTCGAAGAATGTCTGTGGTCGCCGATGTACATGGCTCGTACGAGGTTCCGTCGTTACCTGAATTCCAACGGCGCGGAAAAGTAGTCACGAAGGGGAGGGAATGGCCTTTGGCATCAGTCTGCCGCACTGTCTCATGGTCAGTGACTGTCGTGTTGGTACCGATCGCCGTGCTTCCGACGTCCGGCGCAGGCGTTCCAGATACTGCGCAACCGGTGAATAGAGTCGTAGCAGTGATCAACGCTACGGTCGCTAGGGTCTTTGGCAACTGCGCGGAATTGTGCGCTGGAATTCGCGAATGACTGAATGTCAGATCATGTGGATCTGTGTTGGTTCGATCGCTCTTCTCGGCCAATACCTGCAGTTTGTCCGCGGCATTAGACAGAACTTTGCGCGTTGTACACATCAGCTGAACTAAAAGCATTTTAGGTACTACTCGGGCATCTGGTCGATCGTCGCGCGAGTGAAAGAGACTACCTTCTCGCAGATCTCGTCGAGGGGTGGGGAATCGAGATACACGGAGAGATTAGTTACGACGATTGCTTCGCCAGAGCGCACAAAGGTAGTGCACTCGGGGATCGAGTTTGACGTAGCCACTGCGACGCGGCGGCCAATCAGCGACATGTCTACCCTCCAGTCTAGAAACTGAGCGTTAATCTGTTTGTAGGTATCGAGGTCAGGTTGGTTACCTACATATTGGGAAAGGGCGGCGTGTTCGCGATCGCTCAGTGACCATACGCATCCTCGCGCGGTTTGGTGATCGGCAGCTGCAGCGTCCCTCGCGGACTGCGGGTCGAGATTGTTGGCGACGAGTATCGAAGCGCTTGCTGAGGTGCAGGGTTCGTACGTGGTCCCGTCGTTTCCGTTGCTCCACCTTCGCGGAAAAACGGTGGTGAATGGAAGAGTACGACCTTGCGCGTCGGTTTGCCGAATGCTATCTACTGCGGGGGAATGCGCGGTCGAGCCTGCAGGGAGGCTCTCGGCAGTCGGCCGACCCTCAACAGTCCGGCAGAAGCTCAGGGTTAGAGCTAGCGCCAGAGTCAGTAGGAGACTTGTAGCCCCAGAACTGAAAACGGAACGCATCTATGCTCGTAGCCCGTTCGCGGTGGAAGAGTCCGCGTCGGTAAGGCGCGTGCCTGCGGCCTTGCAGGCTTCCTTCAGTGAAGTCAGGTCACCGACCTGCTGTCGCACGATCTTGCGCCACGACTCGACTAAAGCGGAGAGCCGGGTTTGAACTTCGCGACCCTCGACCAGTTCTCCGAAATGGTTAGCTTTCCCAACAGATTTTACGCGGGCGAGTTCCTCCTCCAACCCCGCCACACCGTCGGCGGCGGCCTTGGCGCGCCGCTCCCAATCGATGGTGCTGAACCGGACCGTGCCGCTGTCGTCGTCAGTGCTTGATTGCGGACGTCCAACCACCCGACACCAGGCCCGCTCCCGCACTCTACCGGGCATATTGAAGAAGTCAGTCATGTCCTTACCCTCGCAGCAGACTGTTGTATTTGCTCCACCGGCTACTCGGGCATCTGGTCGATCGTAGCGCGCGTGAAAGCGATTGCCTTGTCGCAGATTTCGTCGATGGGTGGAGGATTAATAGAAATAGAGAGGTTGGTAACGACGATTGCTTCGCCAGAGCGCACGAAGGTGGTGCACTCTGGGATTGATCGCGCCGTCGCAACTGCGACACGGCGATTAATCAACGAAATGTCATCACTCCAATTCATAAACCGTGCGTTCATTTGCTTATAGACATCGAGATCGGGTTGGTTGCCTACATATTGAGAGAGATCCGCGTACTCGCGGTCACTCAGTGACCATACGCAGCCGCGTGCGGTTTGGTGATCCGCAGCTGCAGCGTCCCTCGCGGACTGCGGGTCAAGGCGGCTGTCGGTGAGTATTGTTGTGGTTGCCGCCGTGCAGGGCTCGTACGTAGTTCCATCGTTTCCGTTGCTCCACCTGCGCGGAAACGCGGTTTCAAAGGGAAGAGCACGACCTTGCGCGTCGGTTTGCCGAATATCGTTTGTTGCACTGGCATGGCGATCGTTCAAGGCTGGGCGGAGGCTCTCGGGAGTCGGCTCCCCCTCAACGCTGAGGCACGAGCTGAGAATGAGAGTCAGGGCGATGGTCAAAAGGATCTTCGGAGCAACAGAACTGAAGACGTATCGCATATATTCTCGCAGGCCTTCGGTAGTGGAAGCGTCCGCGTCGTCGAGAGCATTGCCCGCCTCTCTGCAGCCCTTCGCGAATGAAGGTAGATCATCTATCTGCTCTTGCAGGCTATTCCGCCACGAGTCAACAAGCGCGCGCAGCCGAGCGTGCACCTCGAGCCCTTCCACGAGGTCGCCGAAGTGATTGCTCGTTGCAACGCGCTCCAACTTGTTGGACGCTTCCCGCAAGCCCGCCACATCCTCGGCGGCGACCTTGGCGCGCCGCTCCCAGTCGATGGTGTTGAACCGGACGGTGCCGCTGTCGTCGTTAGTGTTTGATGGCGGACATCCAACCACCCGGCACCAAGCCCACTCTCGGCCTCTACCGGGAATGGTGAAGAAGTCAGTCATGTCCGTACCTCGCAGCAGACTGTCGTATTTGCTTCACCGGCTACTCGGGCATCTGGTCAATCGTCGCGCGGGTGAACGCGATTGCCTTGTCGCAGATTTCGTCGATGGGTGGAGCGTCAATGGAGATAGTGAGATCGGAAACTACGATTGCGTCACCAGACCGAACAAAGGTTGCACACTCCGGGATGGATGGGGTCGTAGCCACTGCGACACGACGGCCAGACATTGAAATGTCAGCTCTCCAAGCGACGAACTGTGCATTCATCTGCTTATACGTATCAAGGTCGGATTGGTTGCCGACAAACTGAGAGAGTGAAGCGAGTCTACGGTCACTCAGTGACCATATGCAGCCTCGTGCGGTTTGGTGATCAGCGGCCGCAGCGTCCCTCGCGGAGGAGGGGTCAAGGTTATTGGCGATGAGTATTGACTCGGTCGCAGCGGTGCAAGGCTCGTACGTAGTTCCATCGTTTCCGTTGCTCCATCTGCGCGGAAACGCGGTATTGAAGGGAAGTGGCCGCCCATGGGCATCAGTTTGCCGCACGGTGTCCGTTGAAGGCGCAGTTCCGGTCGATGCGGTCGGTGAGACTTCGGCACTGGGCTGGCCATCAATGCTGTAGCACGAACTGAGTGCCAATACACAAGCTAGAACCAGCAGGGGTTTAGTGACCTCAGAACTGAACGCAGAACTCATCTATGCGCGCAAGCCGTCTGCGATGGAAGAGTCCGCATCAGCCAGATCGGTGCCAGCCGATCGGCAGGCTTGCGCGAGCGAAGTCAGGTCACCGATTCGCTTCTGCAGGGTCTTTCGCCAGGAGCCAACTAGAGCGCTGAGGCGAGCGTGAACCTCGCGTCCTTCCACGAGTTCTCTGAGATAGTCTGTCTTTGCAACAGAAGCTAACTGGGCGAGTGCAGCCTCCAACCCTGCCACCCCGACGGCGGCGACCTGGGTGCGCCGCTCCCAGTCGATGGTGTTGAACCGGACCGTGTCGCTGTCGTCGTTAGTGTTTGATGGCGGACGTCCAACCACCCGGCACAAAGCCCACTCTCGGCCTCTACCGGGAATGGTGAAGAAGTCAGTCATGTCCGTACCCTCGCAGCAGACTGTCGTATTTGCTTCACCGGCTACTCGGGGATCTGGTCGATCGTCGCGCGGGTGAAAGCGATTGCTTTGTCGCAGATTTCGTTTATGGGTGGAGGATCGAAATACGCCGACATGCGTGTGAAAACTATTGCGCTGCCAGAGTCCACCATCGCCGTGCATTCCCCGAGTTGGGGGTATGATCCCACTGCGACAAATCTCATATTGATCGAAGTATCTGATCGCCAAACAAACGACGTCGAGTTCTCGATTTTGTATTCACGTAACGGTCCGTTGTTCCCAACTATCTGCGTGATTGAGTGGAGAATCGAACCAGTGTAAGACCATGAGCACCCCCTCGCAGTTTGGTGGTCGGCAATTGCTGCGTCTTTTACCGACAACGGATCAAGGCCAGCGGCTTGGAGAGTTGAGATATCAGCTGCGGTGCAGGGTTCGTATGTCGTTCCGTCGTTGCCGTTACTCCAGCGCCTCGGAAAAACAGTTGTAAATGGCAGACGCCGCCCAGCGTCGTCAGTTTGGCGAACACCAGCGCTGGCGTCGGAACTCTCGGATGGAGTCGCCGCCGCGGATGTTGGTTCCCCCGGCACCACTCCTACTTGACTGCAGCCACCAACTGCAAACACAGACACGAGAAGGACGGTTGCTGCGCTCAAAGTCGCGCCGCTCGTTACGAGTCTATGCTTTGAGCTCATCTGCATTCAACGAGTCCTTTAGGCCCAGACCCTCGCCAGCGGACAAGCACTTGGCCCTCAACGAGTACAATGTATAGATCTGTGCCCTGAGCGTCGCTCGCCAGCTGTCGATTAACGCATTCAGCCGATTGTTTACTTCCTGGCCTTCAACGAGGTCTCCAAACTGATTAGCAGAATCAATGCTGGTCAGCGCACGAAGTGCCGCCTCCAACCCCGCCACACCGTCGGCGGCGACCTTGGCGCGCCGCTCCCAGTCGATGGTGTTGAACCGGACCGTCCCGCCGTCGTCTTTGGTTTTGCCGGGTGGTTGGACGTACGCCATCGAGCTGCGTTCCGTGCCGCCGAGGTTTGCGATGCCGTCCTCGGACTGTAGGTTCACAACTCCACCGGGCATGGTGAAGAAGTCAGTCATGTCCTTACCCCCCTCGCAGCAGACTGTCGCGCAAGCGCCAAGACAGTTAACCATGACAGTGGGCGGTTCGGGTGTCGGATTTGCCAGGGTGTGGATGATCAGTCGCGGCATCCTGCGACGAGGTCCGATGGCAGTCCTCGGCCCGCTGCAAAGAGAATCCCCTCCGGAAGCGCGTTGCCTCCGAAGGGGATCTCTCCGTGCGCGGGGAGTCAGCTCGTGGGAACTTCCTCGGTCGTGGTTGTCGTTGTAGTCGTCTCTTCGGGAGTTGTCGTCTCGATCGTGGTTTCCGGTGTCGTCGTCTCTGGAGTCGTTGTCTCCGTTGTTGTTTCCGGAGTCGTCGTTTCGATCGTCGTTGTCGTGGTGGTGGTCGACGTCTCGACTGTGCGCCAGGTCGCCGTTTCGATGTCGACCGACACCGATGATGATGAGTTCTCGGTCAGACCGAGCTTCCAGACCTGCGTCGTCGAGTCGGTCGATGACGTGACCGACGACTTCTCCAGCGAGGACGAGGACACCGTTCGTGCGACGTTGTCGCTGCAGGTGAGGTCGATCGTGCTTGTCGACGCCGAGCTCGGTGCCTGGCAGCTCACGCTGCGATCGTCGACGCGGAAGGTGAAGTTGCCGATGGCGTCTCCCGTTCCGGAGAACTGAGTCGGAACGGGTGCGGTGCTGCTCGAAGAACTGGCACTCGACGATTCAGACGCTGTCGATTCTGCCGCGGATGCGCCAGGAGTCTCCGACGCTGCAGCGTTCTGCTGTTGTGCGGATGCGGCTGACGAGTCGGGTGCACCTTCTGGCACACCGCCATTCGACTGTGCACGCTCGGCGACCTCGGCTGCGGCCTCGGTGCTGCCGGCGCGTGCGAGCCCGTTCTCGGCAGCGGCCTCGTCGGACTTCGCGACGAACGGAGTGTTCAACGCAGCAGGAGTCGGCAACGTACTGGCAAGCGGCGGAAGTCCACTCACGTCGATGATTCCGCCGACCGGGCGTTCGAACTGCTGTCCATTCGCCAGGTTGAGCAGCGTGAGCACTGCCGAAGCAGGGGTTGCGGTGTTCTGGGGCGCCTGATTGATCACGGTCGTGGTGTTGTTGACGACGGTGACGTTCTGAGTGTTGTAGGCGATCCGGGTCACCTCATGCGAGTGGTAGTCGTGCCACGGGTGTCCACTGAGGCGATAGCCGCCGAGAGGCGTCGACGCCGGCGGTGCCAGCGGATTACCGCACGCGCACCGCACACGCGGGACGCCTGCGCCGTCGACGAGAACCGCTGTGCCGGACTGCAACACCGACTGGTACGCGTAGGCGCTGCCACCCTGGTACGAGTGGTTGGTCACCCAGGTGTCGGCGGTCAGCACCACCGGAGTGAGGGTGTTGAGGTAGTAGGGGATCGCGGCGGTGTCGATGCCGAAGACGCTTGCCCACGCGCCGGCTTGGCTCGGGTTGTTAGATAGATAGTTTCCGAGAGCTGCTGTGTCGCAGGTCGAATCGCCACCTGCGTACAGGCCGGGCTGAGTGCCGGAGACCACGCGAGCACCGTTGTCCGCGGCACCCGCCTGCCGCGCGAGCTTGAGATTGCTCGGCAGTTCCTTGTTGGTCAGTGCGACGTTGGGGCCGAACGGATCTGGGCCCGCTTCACCGGAGGTCAGGAGACTGAGTCCGGGTATCCGAATGCCACCGTCCTTGCCTCGCAACACAAGAACGAGAACTGTGGCCAGAACCAGCGCGAACACCACAACGATCGCGACCAGTGCGATGGTCCGATTGCGTCGCTTCTGTTGGTCTCGCATCTGCTGGTACGGGCCGGTGGGCGGCATCGCCGGAGCGCCGAAGGTGCCGGAAGGGGGATATGACAATGGATTCTCTCCTGGTGTGCAGACGTGTAAGCGCGCATCACCGGTTCCCGCGACCGATGTCAGACAGGCACCAGTATCGAAATGTCTGATTCGCAGAGCAACCATTTGATCGTGAATTCACCCGTTCAGACCAAGAACTCGCATGTTCGGACTACATCGACCGGACCACGTGACTGCGGGAGAACGTCGAACTCGACAGTGACGCTGCGTGCCTCGTAAACGGGTGGCGCCGACGGCGATCGTCGCGAACGATGGTCGGTATGTCTACAGCCCCTGACACCCAGCCCGACGTGCTGACCACACTGACCCGCAAACCCGATCGTCAAGGCGATCGCGCATTGCTCGACGACATCCTCGACACAGCGCAGGTCGGAACGCTCTCGACAGTGGTCGACGGTTGGCCGTGGTCGGTGCCGATGCTGTTCGCGCGTGTCGGCGACGACATCATCCTGCACGGATCCACCGGTGCAGGCGCACTACGACAGGTGGCGTCGGGCGCTCCGGTCGCGTTTAGTGTCTTTCTGCTCGACGGAATCGTGGTGGCCGAGACTCTGTTTGACCATTCCGCCAACTACCGGTCAGCAGTGGTACGTGGTGTGGCACGCGATGCCGAACTTCCGGCCGAAGTGTTGGATGCACTGAGCGACAAGCTGATTCCCGGTCGTGTTGCTGAAACGCCAACGACGACACGCAAAGAGCTCGCCGCGACAACCGCGTTGCGGCTGCCGATCGTCGACGGCGAGTGGATTGCCAAGGCGCGGACTGGCGGACCCGGCGCCGACACCGACGCGTGGACCGGCGTGGTACCCGTGCGCACGGTGTTCGACGACCCGATCACGTACACCGGCGATCCCGCCGCCGTTCCAGCTTCGGTGCGCGCACTGGTTGGGTGAGGGAGCGTCGGGGTGGGTGGTCTCGACTCGGGTGCTCGCTGCGCTCGCGCCCGCTCGACCAGCGGAAAAGGTGCCATCCCGACCAGCCGGGGAAGGCGGCCGCTCGACCAGCGGAATGGAGCCCGGTCTTGGCGCGGGTGGTCTCGACTCGGGTGCTCGCTGCGCTCGCGCCCGCTCGACCAGCGGAATGGAGCCCCGCTCGACCAGCGGAATGGAGCCCCGCTCCACCAGCGCGGAAGGCGGCCGCCCGTCAGCGCTGACGCAGGACGAACCGCTGGATCTTGCCGCTCGGCGTCTTCGGCAGCGCGTCGACGAAATGCACCGTGCGCGGGTAGGCATGCGCGGCGAAGCCGGTCTTGACCAGTTGCTGCAGCTCGGTCTCCAGAGCGTCGTCGCCGCTGACGCCGTCGGCCAGTACGACGAACGCCTCGAGTACCTCGCCGCGCAGGTCGTCGGGTCGGCCGACGACCGCGACGTCGATAACCGACGGGTGGGTGATGAGGACGCTCTCGACGTCGAACGGGCCGATGCGATAGCCGGCCATGATGATGACGTCGTCGTCGCGGGAGCTGAAGAAGAAGTTGCCGTCGGCGTCGAGGTGGCCCGTGTCGCCGGTGAGGTACCAACGGCCGTCCTCGGTATAGCGCGATGCGGTCTTCTCCGGGGCGTCGAGGTAGCCGGCGAACCAGTAGCCGGTGCTGGCGGGGACGTCGATCGCGATCTGTCCCGTGACGTTGGGTTCGCTGAGCGGTGCGCCGGCGTCGTCGACGATTCCTGCGGCGAATCCGGGCATCGGCTGTCCCATCGAACCGGGGATCAGTGGTCGACGTAGGTCGTCGGCCCAGTGGTTGTTGATGAACATGCCGTGCTCGGTCTGGCCGTAGTGGTCGCGGACCTCGGTGCCGAGAGCGGTTCTCGCCCAGGTGATCACGTCGGGAGTCAACGGCTCGCCCGCCGACGATGCTCGACGCAGCGAGAAGCCGTTGATCGCAGGGTTCTTGCTCAATGAGCGGTACACCGTTGGCGCGGCAGCGAAGTTCGTGACGCCGAGTTCGGTGAGCACCGTGGCGGTGACCTCAGGGGTGAAACCCGCCTGCAGCAACACATTTGGTCGGCCGATCGCCATCGGACCGAGGATGCCGTAGTACAGGCCGTAGGCCCAGCCGGGGTCGGCGGCGTTCCAGAAGACGTCGGTGTCGGAGACGTCGAGTCCGTAGCGCATGTAGCAGGAGAACGACGCCAACGCGCGCAGCGGAACGGGCACACCCTTCGGCGCGCCTGTCGTGCCGCTCGTGAACAGCAGGATCAGGGTGCCGTCACCGCCGACCGCGACCGAGTGGTCGAGGGGATCGTTATCGGAGATGAGAGCGTTGAACTGCTCGCCCGCGACGATCGTGGTGAGGCCGTCGATGTCGTCGAGCTTCGACGCCTGGCTCGGCTCGGTGATCACGATGGAGGCGCCGCCCGCCCGCAGTCGCATCTCGATCGCGGGGGTGGCGAAGGCGGTGAAGAGCGGAATGTAGACGGCCCCGAGTCGGGCGAGTGCCAGCAGCGAGACGACGAGCTCGGTGCGTTTGCCCATGAGGACTCCGACGCGGTCGCCGCGCTCGACACCCATACCGGCGAGCGCGGTGGCGAGGCGTCGAGACTCCGCTGCGAGCTGGCCGTAGGTGATCTCGACAAGCTCGATCAGCGGGGGTTGCTCGATCAGCGGGGAGTGCTCGATCAGCGGGGACTGCGCGGCTTGCGGGGAGCGCGGGGCCTGCGCGGAGGGCACGGAATCCCGCAGCGAGACCGTGGTGAAGGCGATGGATTCGGGGTCATGGCGGTCTACCAGCAGCGACGCAGCGTTGGCGTCGGATGAGCCGAAAAGCTCCAGCCAGGCGTCGAGGTCGGCGGTGACAGCCGGGGTCAATTGCGCCTGAATCGACTCGCGTCGCGCGCGGTCGCCGGCCAAGGACGTCTGTGTCATATCCACACCTTTACTGCCAGAGTAAGCTGAATCACATTCGAGGAGTGATTCTCGAATGCGACGTCGCATGGGCAGAACCCCCCGAAGAGGGGTCAGGAGGTAGGTGGTGACATGGCTGAGTCGTTGACCGCGCCGGTCACCGATGCGTTGCGTCGTCTGCGTCGCGGCACGGGTGTGTCGTTGGCGTTCGGTGGTGTGGTGCACGGCTCGCGCGGTCTGCGTCTCCGACATTTCGTCGGCGACACCTACGGTGCGTTGAACGGCGTTGCCGTTGATGCCGGGCACGGACTCGGCGGCAAGGTCATGGCGCTCAATCGCCCGATGGTCGTCGACGATTATCTGCGTACCCCGCGGATCACCCATCGGTACAACGCGATCATCGCGGCCGAGGGCCTGCGTGCGGTGGCGGCCGCTCCGGTCATCGTCGAACGCAGGCCTGTCGCGGTGATCTACGGCGCTTTGCGAACCGACGAAGCCATTGGCGATCGGACGCTCGACGCACTCGCCGTCGAGGCGCGTGAACTCGAACAGCAGATCGTCGCCTCACGCGCGACGGTCGCCGCCGACGCCGCTGCGGGTGATGGACTTCGTGATCGGATCACCGAGGCCTACGCGCAGCTCCGCACACTGGCGAGAGACGTTGACGACGTCGCCGTCGCGGATCAGATCGCGCGTATCTCCGACCTCCTGCTCGACGGTGAATCGGACGAGCCCACGACGCTCAGCCTGACCCGTCGCGAACAGGATGTGGTCACCCTCGCCGCACTCGGCTACACCAATGCGAGAATTGCCGAGCAGTTGAACATCGGAGTGCAGACCGCCAAGGGATACATGAAAGACATATTGCGCAAACTCGGTGCGTCGAGCCGGCTGGAAGCCGTTGTCATTGCTCGACGTTCAGGGTTGCTTCCGTAGCTATGGCCGGAAACACGTCGGTTCCCGGAGCATCGGTTGCTGCGCGAACCCTCGCTCTACTCAGCACATTCGACGAGGCGCATCGTGCGTTGACACTCAGCGAGATGGCTCAGCGCGCCGATCTCGCCGTACCCACCGCGCATCGGCTCGTCGGCGAATTGGAACGCTGGGGTGCCCTTGTTCGACGCCCCGATGGGCGATACGTGATCGGCAGACGGGTATGGGATCTCGGCTTGCTCGCGCCGATCCAGACCGGAGTGCGCGAGATCGCCGAACCGTACGTCTACGACCTATACGCCGCGACAAAGGCGACGGTGCACATCGCGGTGCGCGAAGGAACGTCGGTGCTCTACGTCGATCGGATCTCCGGGAACGAATCGGTGCCGGTCGTGAGCAAGGTGGGCAGTCGATTACCGATGCCGCCGACTGGGGTCGGCAAAGTGCTGCTTGCCCACGCGCCCAGGGAGATTCGCGACGAGGTCATGGCGTCGTTGACGCGGGTTACGCCGAGGACACTGATCAGCCCGCAGCTCTTGGAGCAGCAGTTGCAGCGCGTGCGCGACGAGGGCTACGCAACGACGGCGGAAGAGATGACCGCGGGCGCGTGTTCGATCGCGGTACCAGTGTGGGGGCCGGACGGGGTGGTCGCGGCGTTGGGCGTGGTGGTTGGGACTCTTCGCGGAAACCGCCCGCGGCTTCTCGCGGCACTGCAGGTCGCGGCGCGAGGCATCGGGCGACAGCTCGGCGCCCCGGGGCCGGTTCCGCCCGGACGGGCGGGGGTCGCCGACAGCGCGTAGGTGGTCTCGACAAGCTCGACCAGCGGGGAGAGCGGCTCGACCAGCGACGGAGGGGCTTGGCCGACGGGGTGGGTGGTCTCGACAGGCTCGACCAGCGGTTGGGGCTCGGCCGGCGGTGGCGTGGTCTCGACAAGCTCGACCAGCGACGGAGGGCTCGACCGGCGTGAGGGCGGGTCAGGCCTCTTCCGCGAACGTCTGCTGCGCGATGCGGAAGGCCGTGTTGGCATCGGGCACACCGCAATAGATCGCGGACTGCATGATTACCTCCTTGATCTCGTCCAGGGTCAGGCCGTTGCGGCGGGCGGCGCGCAGGTGCATCGCGAGTTCTTCGTGGTGTCCGCGGGCGATGAGCGCGGTCAGCGTGATCATCGAGCGGCTGCGGCGGTCGAGGCCGGGGCGCGTCCAGATGGTGCCCCACGCGTACTCGGTGATGAACTCCTGGAACTCACGTGTGAGATCGGTTGCGGCAGAGGTCGCGCGGTCGACGTGGGCGTCGCCGAGCACCTCGCGTCGTACTGCCATGCCGTCGTCGTAGCGGCTCATCGGGGCCTCTCTGCTAGTCGGGTTCGGGTCAGCTCTTGCGCTCTGCGCAGCGTTGCGTCGACGAGAAGTGGTGCGAGGCCGACATTTTGACCACTCGGTTCATGGCCTGCAAGCTCGGCCATCGATCGTTGTTCGGACAACACCGAAGTCCCGGCGGCCGACAAGTTGAATGCCATCGCGTCTGCATGAACGTCGAGATTGCTCACCAGGTCCGTGGTCTGCGATGCCGCGACGACGCTGCGCCGCAACAGGTTTCGCAGGGTCGCCCATTCGGCGTGCCAGCCGCCCGGTGTGCGCTCGTCCACGGCATCGGCCGACGCGAGTTGCAACGTCGACGCCAGTGCGGGGGTGGTTATCGCGGCGCGTCGAATCAGTACCGACAGTACGGGATTGGCCTTGTGTGGCATCGTCGACGACCCGCCACCCGCGCCTTCGGTGACCTCACCGATCTCCGACCTGCTCAGCGTGAGAACGTCGTTGGCGATATGACTCCACGACGACATGGCGGTGGTTGCCGCAGCCGCGAAGCGGGTGAACGGAGTACGTACGACGTGCCAGGGTGTTGCTGCGTCGAGGTCGAGAGAGTGTGCGGCGCTCCGCGTCACCGCCAGCGCAGTCTCCTGCGGATTCTGTTGTGTGGCAGCTAGTTCGACGAGTGCCGACAACGTGCCCGCGGCGCCACCGAACTGGGCGGGGAAGTGCAGTCCCATGACTTCGTCGTACGCGTCGAGCACGCCGTCGAGCCAGTGCGCGACCTTCATCCCGAAGGTCGACGGCACCGCCTGCTGGGTCAGCGTCCGAGCGATCTGCGGGGTCGCGCGATACTTCTCCGCGAGGTCGCTGAGCACATCGACCTGGGTCAGCAACTCGCCAGCGATGCGAGTGAAGGCGCGTCGTGATTCGAGGACCAGCGCCGCGTCGACGACGTCTTGGCTCGTCATGCCACGGTGGAGCCAGCTCGCGGCGATGGGACTCAGGCCCTTGCGGAGCGCCGAAACGAGCGGGATGACCGGGTTGCCTCCGGCCTCGGCGTCGACCGACAGCTCCTCGAGATCGAGAGCAGCTGCAGCAGAGCTCAATTGGTCGACGGAGACCGCGGCGTCCGCAGGTGCCACCCGGTGTTCGACGAGGGCGCGAGACCACGCCGACTCCACGCGCAGCATCGCGTCGCGGATGGCGTCGTCGGTGAAAAGGTCTCCAGCCCGGTGGTCGCCGGGCCACAACAGATCGCTCACGACGTCCAGTGTTGCAGGAACACCGTCTCCGAATCGCCCTGTAGGTGAATGTCGAAGCGGTATCCGGTGTCGTCGGGGACCGCGATGAGTGTCGCCCGACGACCGGCATCGACACCGGAGAGCACGGCGTCCTCGTCGAGATTCTCGTGGTCGGGCACGTAGGCGCGGGTGAGCAGGCGGTCGAGCAGGCCGCGAGCAAAGACGCACACCGCGAAGAACGGCGCCTCGCCGGGACGCGTCGCGCCCGGTGTGACCGTGCTGAACGAATAGTGGCCCACACGATCGGTTTTCGCGCGGCCCCAGCCGGTGAAGGTGAAGCCGTCGCGCCGCAGGGATCCGGGGGCGGTCGGGATGCTGCCGTCGGTGTCGGACTGGCGGATCTCGATCAGAGCGTCGGGAATCGGCATGCCGTTGCCGTCGAACACTGTGCCGTGCAGACGAATTCGACTGGGATGACCTGACGGGACGAGTTCGTTGTCGCCCGGATAGGGCAGCGCGTAGTGGAAGAACGGTCCGACTGTTTGGCCGGGTGTCGGGGCGAGGCTCATTCTGCTTCCTCCATCGGGGTGCGTGCGCTACCGGTGAGCACGATGTCCCAGCGGTATCCGGTGCACCATTCGTGCTGGGTCAGGTCGTGGTCGTAGGTGGCGACGAGTCGTGCGCGTGCGGCGGGGTCGACGATCGACTGATAGATCGGGTCGAGGTCGAACAGCGGGTCGCCGGGGAAGTACATCTGGGTGACCAGTCGCTGCGTGAAATCGGTTCCGAACAGCGAGAAGTGGATGTGCGCAGGCCGCCACGCGTTGTGGTGGTTCTTCCACGGATACGGCCCGGGCTTGATGGTGGTGAAGTGATAGTTGCCCTCGTTGTCGGTGAGGCAGCGGCCGACGCCGGTGAAGTTGGGGTCGATGGGTGCGTGATGCTGGTCGCGCTTGTGGATGTAGCGCCCGGCGGCGTTGGCCTGCCAGATCTCCACCAGCTGGTTGCGCACCGGACGACCGTCGGAGTCGAGCACGCGCCCGGTGACGACGAGTCGCTCGCCGACGGGATCTCCGTTGGCCTGGATGGTCAGATCGGCTTCGAGGGGGTCGACGTCGCGCTGCCCGAATGCGGGCGCCCACAGTTCGATTCCCTCGGGGTCGGCGTGGTGCGGGTCCTTGGTCGGATGCCGCAGGATGCTCGACCGGTAGGGGGCGTAGTCGAGTCGGGGCCTGAGTTCTTCAGGGGCTCCGGCGGCACGTTCACGTCGGTATTTGGCTGCGAGCGAGCCGATTTCGGCATTGATCTGGGCTTGTGTCCCCGCCGCGGCGTCGGACGAGATGACGGGTCGGGCGGCGTCGACGTCGGGTGCTGCCTGCTCCTGACGCGGGATCAGTGGTGTGGCCATCCTGTGTAACCTTCTGCGAGATAGGTGGATCCGGCCTCGGACGAGACCAGTGTGGTGAGCTCACCGAGCTGTCGGAGCTCATCGAAGTCTGTGGCGTCGGAGATGCGGTGGAGCATCGTCGTCATCCAGTACGAAAAGTGTTGTGCCTTCCAGACACGTTCCAAAGCGCGCGCCGTGTAGGAGTCGAGCGCGGCGTCGTCGTTCTTGAGGAGCGTTCGTTCGATGACGTCGGCGAGGACGCGGACATCGGCGAGAGCAAGGTTGAGTCCCTTGGCGCCGGTGGGCGGCACCGTGTGGGCGGCGTCGCCTGCGAGGAGCAGCTTGCCGTCGCGCATCGGTGACTGCACGAAGCTACGGAAGGGCAACACGCTCTTCTGGATGATCGGCCCCTCCTTGAGCGCGAAGCCGTCGCTGCCCGCTAGGCGGCGCTGTAGTTCTGCCCAGATGCGGTCGTCGGACCAGTCGGCCGGGTTCTCGGTGGGGTCGCATTGGAAGTACATGCGCTGCACGGTCGGGGTGCGTTGGCTGATGAGCGCGAAGCCGTGCGGCGATCGGGTGTAGATGAGTTCGGGTGCGCTCGGCGGCGCCTCGGCGAGGATGCCGAACCATGCGAACGGGTACTCCCGGAAGTAGCGCTGCGGATCGTCGACGAGATCGCGGCAGATGCTGCGCGAGCCGTCGGCTCCGACGACGAGTTCGGCCGCGATCTCGTGACGTGCGCCGTTGACGTCGGAGTAGGTGACGCGGGGTTCCTCGCGGTGGTCGGTGACGGCCGCGTCGGAGATGCCGTAACGCAGGTCGCCACCATCGCGGATGCGTGCTGCGTGCAGGTCGAGGAAGACGTCGGTCTGTGGGTAGAGCCAGCACGACGCCCCGACGAGCTTCTGGAAATCGATGCGGTGGCTCACGCCGCCGAAGCGGAGGTCTATTCCCTGATGCTCGTGACCGTCGCGAAGGACTCTGTCGGAGACGCCCGAATCGAGTAGCAGTCGAACGCTGTCGCGCTCGAGAATGCCTGCGCGATGGGTGGTTTCGATCTCGTGGTGGGTCCGGTTGTCGATGACGACGCTGTCGATTCCTGCCACCGAGAGGAGATGTGAGAGCGCGAGCCCGGCGGGGCCGCCGCCGACGATGGCGACCCGCGTTCGTGTCGTGCTGGCGTAGTTGGTCATCTGTGACCTCCCTTCTGGGAGAACCATAGGGAGAGCTGAGTCACAGAACCTAGCAGAGCTTTTCGCTGAGTGAGAAAGCAGAGCGCAAGACAACGAAATCGGTGGCACCAGTCGTCGGAAACTGTCACCGTCGCTGCATGGCGAGATCCACCGCCGGCGAGTCGGTCCTCACGCGTGCCGTACGCATACTCGAAGTCTTCGACCCGGACAACGTGGCGATCCCACTCACTGTCATCGCCGAACAGGCCGACCTCCCGCTATCGACGGCTTCGCGACTCGTCGACGAGTTGGTGGCACACGGGCTGCTGCGCCGAGACCACAATCGCCGAGTTCGTATCGGAGTGCGATTGTGGGAACTCGCGTCCCGCGCGTCGCCGACTCGCGACCTCCGCGATGCCGCCATGCCATTTCTCGAGGATCTCCACGCGGTGGTTGGTCATCACGTCCAGCTCGGGGTTCTCGAGGACGACGAAGTGCTCTTCATCGAGCGACTGTCGAATCCGGGGGCGGTCATCAACGTCACCCGAATCGCCGGCCGGTTGCCTCTGCACGCCTCGTCGTCGGGCCTGGTGCTGCTCGCCAACGCCTCGCCCGCACTGCAGGACCAGATATTTCGACGTCCGTTGACGTCGTACACCGCCCAGACGATCACGGACCCGGAAAATCTGCGCGCTGTACTCGCAGAGATCCGTCGCACCGGCGTCGCCGTGTGTCCCGGGTTTATCCACGACGACGCGCTCGGGATTGCGGTCCCGTTGAAGAACAGCGCGGGCAAAGTGGCCGCGGCCCTGTCGGTGATCGTGCCGTGCACCGACAATCCGATGGCTCACATCCCCGCACTCCAAGCGGCCGCACACGGAATCCGTCGCGAGCTCGGCCGACCGATCGTTCCTGCGCCACCCGAGGTCTGACCGGAGCGGCACAGTCGCACCCGGCCCACTTCCATTCAATGGAAGTGGCGTTGTGCTGTGCCGTACATGCAGCCACTGTGTGTGACCATGACCACAGCAACTGCACCCTCGGATGCCGCGGGACGGGAATCCGACGTACCGCGCCTCGTCCCATCGGCCGCTGCGGACGGCCTGACGTTGAAGGTCGTCGACAAGCAGATGATCGCCGACGGCGTGTGCGCGATCACGCTCGCACACCCCGACGGGTTCAGGCTGCCCGACTGGGCGCCCGGATCGCACATCGACGTCGTCCTTCCGGGCGAAATGGTCCGGCAGTACTCGCTTTGCGGCGACCGCTGGAACCCGTTCTGCTACCGGATCGCCGTACTCCGGGAGCCGCAGGGTCGAGGTGGCTCGGCATACATTCACGACTGCCTGGACGTGGGCGATGTGCTGCCGATCGGTGGACCGAGAAACAACTTCGCACTCGTACCGTCGTCGCACTATCTGTTCATCGCAGGCGGAATCGGAATCACGCCAATTCTGCCGATGATCAGGCAGGCCGACCTCCTCGGTAGTGACTGGTCGATGCTCTACGGCGGTAGAACGTGGTCGTCGATGGCCTTCGCCGACGAACTCGCCACCGACTCGCGCGTGTCGGTTCGGCCCCAGGACCAGCATGGCCTGCTCGATCTCGACGAAGCATTGGCGGCGACTCCCGCAGACACCACCATCTACTGTTGCGGCCCCGCGCCACTGCTCGACGCCGTGGGAGCGGCGGCCAATCGACACCGCCCGGGCCGACTGCGTATCGAGCGGTTCGTAGCAGCCGAGTTGGCTGCACCCGCCCGCAACTGCGACTTCGACGTGCGCCTCGCCCGCAGCGAAAGGACCATCACCGTCGCACCAGACCAGTCGGTACTCGAGGCGATCAACGCCGCCGGCATCCCGATGCTCTCGTCATGCCGTCAAGGCATCTGCGGCACCTGCGAAGCCGACGTCCTCGACGGTATTCCCGACCACCGCGATTCGCTCCTGACCGACGCTGAGCGGGCAGCCAACTCCTGCATGTTCGTGTGCGTGTCCAGGTCGCGTTCGGACCAGCTCGTCCTCGACCTCTGATTCGACCCGAAAGTTCCGCGCCATGAGTGCTTCGGCCACCACACAAGAAAAGGCAGTCCGATGACCCTGACACACCCCGAAACGCATGCACCAGATGTCGGCTACGGCCTTCCAGAAACGGATGCCGACCCGTTCGGTTCGGAGATTCTCGAAGACCCCGGCGAGTTCCACGCGGCGCTGCGTGACGCGGGACCGTTGGTTCACCTCAAGCGATACGACGTCTACGCGATGGGCCGTTACGAGGAAGTGCATGCAGCGCTCACCGACTGGCAGTCATTCCAGTCCAGTGCCGGGGTGGGACTCAGCAACTTCCGCTTCGAAAAGCCTTGGCGCCCGCCGAGTCTGCTCTTGGAGACCGATCCTCCCGTCCATGACGCACCACGAGCTGTGCTGTCGTCGATCCTCAATCCGCGGGCACTGCGTCGCCTACGCGAGCACTGGTTCGCCGACGCTGAGGACTTCGTCGAATCCCTCCCGGACGGCGAGCTCGACGCGATCACCGATATCGCGCAAAGATTTCCGCTGCGGATCTTCCCGGATGCGGTGGGCATCGGCGCCGACGGCCGCGAGAACTTGCTTCCTTACGGCGACCATCTGTTCAACGCATTCGGACCGTCGAATGAACTTGTGCAGAAAGGGCTTCCGCGCATCGGGGAGGTCTCGGCATGGGTGAACCAACAGTGCGCCCGGGAGTCACTCGCGGCTACGGTGTACGGCGGTGAGCCTACTTTTGGCGGTCAGATCTGGGCGGCAGCAGACCGCGGTGACATCACCACCGAGCAGGCGCCGACCATCGTGCGCTCGCTCTTGTCGGCGGGCGTCGACACCACCGTGCTCGGTATCGGGGCAGTGCTCGCGAGCTTCGCCACCCATCCCGACCAATGGGAAATGTTGCGCCGCAACCCTTCTCTGGCGCGTATCGCGTTCGACGAGGCGGTGCGCCTCGAGTCGCCGGTGCAGACGTTCTTCCGCACCGCGACACACCCTGTGATGGTCGGCGATCACCTGGTGCCGGACGGCAAGAAGATCCTGATGTACCTCGGCTCGGCCAACCGGGATCCGCGCCGGTGGCGGAATCCCGACACCTTCGACCTGACGCGCGATCCTTCGGGGCACGTTGGTTTCGGCATGGGTATCCACCAGTGCGTCGGACAGCACGTCGCACGCCTGGAAGCCGAGGCGGTACTCGCGGCCCTGGTGCGCAGATTCCGTCGGCTCGACGTCGTCGGCGTCCCCCGTCGCCACCACAACAACACGTTGCGTGCGTGGGAACACTTCCCCATCGCACTCGTGCCCTGACTCCGATATCTACATCCATTCCCTGACAACAACATCCAGTCCACACAGAGGAAGAAGGACACATGATCACCTACGACAAGCTTTTCATCGGGGGATGGACGACTCCCGCGTCGAGCGAACGGATCGACGTCACCTCGGCGAGCACCGAGGAGCCCATTGGGTCGGTTCCCGCGGCTACCGAGGCAGACGTCGACGCCGCGGTTGCTGCTGCGCGTAGAGCATTCGACGATCCGCAGGGCTGGCCGAATTGGGAACCTGCCCGTCGCGCAGATGCGCTCGATCAGCTCGCCGACAAGCTCGAGGCCAAGGGTGAGGAGATGGCTCGTCGCGTATCCGCGCAGAACGGCATGCCGATCGCCATCTCCTCGCAGCTCGAAGCGGGCTTCCCGCTGGTTCTCCTGCGCTATTACGCGAATCTGTTGCGCGGCTTCGATTTCGAGGTCGAGCAGGACCACCTGATGGGTGGCAAGACCTACGTACGTCGCGAGCCGGTCGGCGTCGTCGGTGCCATCGCGCCGTGGAACTACCCTCAGGCGTTGGCCGCGTTCAAACACGCACCCGCGCTGGCGGCAGGGTGCACGATCGTGCTCAAGCCGTCACCGGAGACAGTCCTCGACGCCTTCCTGTTCGCCGAGGCGGTGGCGGAGACCGACATCCCCGATGGCGTGGTGAACATCGTGCCGGGTGGACGTGAGGTCGGCGCCTACCTCGTTGCCCATGCTGACATCGACAAGGTGGCGTTCACCGGCTCGACGGCAGCGGGCAGGCAGATCGCCACCACCTGCGGGCAGATGCTGCGCCCGGTCACGCTGGAACTGGGTGGGAAGTCGGCGGCCATCGTGCTCGACGACGCGAATCTCGATCTATCGGTGATGGGGGAGCGGCTCTTCGAGAGCCTGCTGGTCAACAACGGTCAGACCTGTTACCTGGGTACTCGAATCCTGGCCCCGGACAACAGGTATGACGAGGTGGTCGACACACTGGCCGCATTCATGTCGAGCCTTCCGGTCGGCGATGCACTCGATGCGTCGACGATGATCGGCCCGATGGCCAGCCGCACCCATCGTGATCGTGTCGAGGGATTCATCGATAAGGGGAAGGGCGACGGCGCACGCGTGGTGGTCGGTGGCGGGAGGAGTGAGCGAGACCGTGGCTGGTTCGTGGAGCCGACGCTGTTTGCCGACGTAGACAACAAGTCGACGATCGCGCAGGAGGAGATCTTCGGGCCGGTGCTGTCGGTGATCCGCTACTCCGACGATGACGACGCGATCGCGATCGCGAACGACTCCGACTACGGTCTCGGCGGTAGCGTATGGACCTCGGATCCCGAACGTGGACGCGATATCGCACGTCGCGTGCGGACCGGCACCATCGGAATCAATCGCTACCTTCCCGACCCCGGTGCGCCGTTCGGCGGTGTCAAGGACAGCGGGATCGGACGCGAACTCGGGCCGCAGTCTCTCGACTCATATCTCGTCTACAAGTCCATCTACGCCTGATCACACGCCGGTCGTCGGCGAGGGGAGTCGACGACCGGCGTCGGCGTGTCAGGTGTCCCGGATACGTCCAATCCAGAACTCCGACAGCGCAACGAAGGGCTGTGCATGACAACAGGGGTGACGTCGGCGTCGTCGGTCGGCATGGCGGCGCATACCGAGCGTCCGAACGTTCCGCGGCAGGGCGAGATCCGCTCGACCAGCTTTGTCGGGCGTCGACGGCAGATGTCGGAGATTCGCGCGGCGCTCGGTGCGTCGAGGCTGGTCTCGCTGACCGGTCCCGGCGGCGTGGGCAAGACGCGCCTCGCGCTCGAAATGGCACGCGAGGTAGGAAGGCTGTACCGCGACGGCGTCGCGTTGGTGGAGCTCGATTCTATTTCAGACGACGCCGAGGTACCGGCAGCGGTTGTTCACGCCCTCGGGATCAGTGACCAATCTGCCCGGGATCCGGTGCAGAAGATCGTCGACCATCTGTATGCCCGCGAAATGCTGCTCGTCCTCGACAACTGTGAGCACGTACTCGAGGGCAGTATTGCCGTCGCCGACGCGATCCTGCGGTCGTCGAGTCGGGTACACATCATGGCGACGTCGCGAATCTCTTTGGGTATCACCGAGGAACGACTGTGCTGTGTCCCGCATCTGACGATCCCGCCCGACGATGAACGCCACACGGCGGCCACGGTGGAGCAGTACGAGTCGGTGCGGCTGCTCGCCGAGCGCGCTGCTGCGGCAGCACCGGAGTTCACTCTCGATGACACCACTGCCACCGACGCAGCGCAGCTCTGTATCAGGCTCGAGGGTTCGCCACTGGCCATCGAGCTTGCCGTCGCGCGGCTGCGCACCCTGACGTTGTCGGAGCTCGTGGCACGTCTCTCGGATCGTTTCGCTTTGTTGTCCAAGGGAAGTCGATCTGCCGCTCCGCGGCAGCAGACTCTGCGCGCGATGATCGACTGGAGCTATGCGCTGTGCACGCCATCGCAGCGTCGTCTTTGGGCGCGATTGTCGGTGTTCGCAGGCGGATTCGATCTCACCGCGGCAGAGGGGGTATGTACGGGAGAAGTCTGCGATACGTCGGGGTCGACGCCCCCCGACGACGCCGTACCGTGTGCGCCGGGGATGATCGACCTTCTCGGTGAGCTGATCGATCAATCGTTGCTGTACGTGGATACGACCGGACCCACCAGACGATTCCGAATGCTCGAGACCATCAGGGAGTACGGGGCAGAACGCCTGGCTCTGCTCGGCGAGGCGGAGGAGATCGCGCAGCGACACTGTAGGTACTATCTCGAACTCACCGAGACGATCACCGAAAATTGGTGCGGCCCTGATCAACATGGAGCTGTCTGCAGTCTTCGCGACGAACGTAGCAACGTGCGCGCGGCGATGGACTGGTGTACTTCGCGAGGCGACTACGAGACAGCGCTGAGGATCTTCAGCGCACTTCGTTTTCGGTGGTACGCCGACGGCCACATTGCCGAAGGTCGACGCCGCGCAGATGAGCTCCTCGACAACGCGGCGTCGGACCGCGTTGCTCCACATGTCCGCGCGAATGCACTCTGGGTTGCCGCATGGGTGTGTCTGCTCCAAGGTGAGCACCGCGCCGCCGACCGTCGACTCGGCGAATGCGCTTGCCTGGCAGAGCAACTCGACGATCCGCTGATCGACGGCTACGTACACAAACTGCGAGGACTGACGGCACTGTTCACCGGTGAACTAGACCTTGCCGTCGACCACTATCGCGCCGCGACATCGGCGCTACGTGACTGCGACGAATGGCCGGGATACTTGTCGGCGTCCTTCCAGTACGCGTTGGCCCTGGCGTTGTCAGGACAGAGCGACGACTGTCGTGCAGTGACGTCCGACGCCTTGGCGGTGTGCGCCGAACACGACGAAAGGTGGGACCGCTCCTACATCCAATGGGTTCGCGCACTGGATGATTGGCTGCGCGGCGACTTGCAGAATGCCGAAGCCCTGGGACGTGAGGCTGTATCTCTCCACGTGATCTTCAACCATTCCGTCGGTACCGCTCTCATGACCGAGTTGCTTGCGTGGATCGCACAGTCGGCTCGTCTGTCAGATCGGTCCGCTGAACTGCTCGGCGCGGCAGGCGCGCTGTGGGACCGGTCGGGGACATCGATTGCCGCCTTCGGTCCCGATCTGTCCGGCCTACACGCCCAGTGTGAACTCGAAGTTCGAACTGAACTGTCTCCCAGCGGGTTACGAGATCACCTGCGCGGCTTCTCCGAACGGTCTCACGAGGAACTGCTCACGCGAGTGCTGGCGGACGAGCCGGCGAGTTCATCCTCTGAGGTCGACGGTGGCTGCTGCCCACTGTGTGGTGATGAATGCGCCGGAGATGTTCACGAGTTATGGCCGCAACCTTTGGCGATGAACTCAGCACACGAAAACCCGCTCACGAGTAGGCAGACCGAGATCGCCTCGATGGTCGCACGCGGCATGAGCAACAGGCAGATCGCCGAGCGCCTCGTGGTGTCGGTGCGCACCGTGGAGAGCCACGTCGAACGGTCCTTGGTGCGATTGGGTTTTCACACCAGGACCGAACTCGCTTCGTGGTACGTGGCCGCACATCCCAGCGCGTGACGTAGCGCTGGCGCCGCATGTTCATGACCACCGTGCAGTAGCCCAGCTGCGGTAGTGACTGCAGTAGTCCTACGGACGCCCCAAACCTCCAGTGTGACGACGATTGCATCAGCGCTGATTGAGTGCGCTACATCACGTCCACCACTGGAGGAGGAACGATGCGTGTCGAGTTCGACGAACCGCGTTGCGACGGATTCGGTTTCTGCGAGGAGGTCGCTCCCGAGGTCTTCGAGACCGACGACGAGGGAATGCTGACCGTTCTCATGGAGGAGATTCCCGATGAGCTCGCCGACAAGGTCGAAGCCGCGACCCGCGCTTGTCCGGTCGCTGCGCTCAAACTGGCGAAGACGCAGCAATGAGTGCACGCGGTGCCGTCATCGTCGGGGGTGCTCTTGCCGGAATGACGGCGGCCAGCGAGCTTGCCGACCTCGGATACCCGTATCCGATCACAGTTCTCGGGGACGAAGCACACCAAGCGTATGCGCGCCCACCGCTGTCGAAAGGTGTGCTCAAGGGGACCGAGGAGGAACAGTCGGTGCTGTTGCCCGATTGTCCCAGCGGCCAGATCAGGGTTCGTGTGTCGAGCGCGGTCACCGGACTCGACGTCGGGGCCAGGCAGGTTTCATTGGCTGATGGGCGCGTGATCGGCTACGACCACCTCATCATCGCCAGCGGTGGACGTCCTCGCCGACTCGGAGACGGCACCGGACAGCACGTCGTGCGCACGATCGACGACGCGCTCCGGCTGCGTGATGCGCTCGGTGAAGCCGATGACGTCGTAGTGATCGGCGGTGGCTTTCTCGGAATGGAAGTCGCCTCTGCTGCAGTCTCTTTCGGCGCTCACGTCCGCATCATCGACGTCCGCACACCGTTGGTGCCGGTGCTGGGCGAGACGCTCGGCAGCCTGACACTGGCGGCCGCACGCGAGCACGGGGTCAGCATCGAGGTCTGTCCCGGAGGAGTCGCCGTCGAATGCGAGGACTCGGGACAGGTCCGGAGGGTGACGTCGCGCGACGGGCGAGCATTTCCGGCGGACGTGGTGGTCACGGCGATCGGCGACGTCCCCAACACCGAGTGGTTGCGTGGAAGCGGGGTGACGCTAGACACGCAGGGCTGGGTGGTTGTCGACGGCTATGCGAGGGCACAGGGCGACGGCTTCGCGTCCGGCGAGATACTCGCAGCGGGCGATGTTGCCATGCTTCCACAGAATGGTGAGCTTCGGCGAATGCCGCACTGGGAGAACGCCATCGGACAGGCCAAGGCTGTCGCACGAACCTTGGTCGAGGGGCCAAGAGAGAAGTACACACCAGACCCCTACTTCTGGACCGAGGCGTTCGGCATCGCCTACAAGATTGCCGGACCGATCCCGCCACAAGGCGACTTGGAGGTCATCTCCGGCGACCTCAACGAGCGTCGCGCGCTGGTCCGGTGGTCGGGTCCCGCGGGAACGACGGTCGCCGCAGTGAACCACCGCATTCCCGTCACCAGGCTCCGCAGACAAGCACGAGAGCACCAGAACGTCCCAGCAGTTCAGTTTCAATGAGGAAGGAACCGTCACAATGACAACAGCCCCGATCTCGGTCGACAGTGACATCGATCTGTTCACCGATGAGGCACTGGACAATCCATTTCCGCTGTACAAAACGCTCCGTGATCTAGGACCTGCGACTCACCTGAGTGCACACGACATCTGGTTCCTGTCGCGCTACGACGTCGTTCGTGAGGCGCTCAGCGATTGGGAGACCTTCTCGTCGGCGGCAGGGCCAGGACTGAATCCGATCATCAACGAGGCATGGGCTCACGCGATCATCGCGGTCGACCCTCCTGTGCACACCAAGCTGCGCAAACTGTTCACCGATCGCCTCGGACCACGTCAGCTTCGTCCGTTGGCCGAGACGATCGACCAGCGTGCAGAAGAGCTCGCCGACCGACTCGTCGAGATGGGTGAATTCGACGGCGTCACTGACCTTGCCGAGGATCTGCCGGTCAACGTAATCATGGATCTCGTCGGCTGGCCGGCGGACGAGCGGGCGAAACTCCTCGACTTCGCGGCCGGCAGCTTCGACTGCTGCGGACCACAGAACGAACGCATGGCCAACGCCATGCCCAAGCTGGCCGGGTCGGTCGAGTACGTCACCGAGATGTTTGATTCTCGACGCCTCGCTCCAGGAACATTCGGAGCAACGATCGCCGACGCCGCATATGAGGGTGAGATTTCCAAGGACGACGCGCTCGGCCTGCTGCTGGCCTACGTGGTCGCCGCATTCGACACCACCATCAACGCGATGTCGACCGGAACATGGCTGTTTGCAAGGCATCCCGAGCAATGGCAGAAGCTGCGTGACGATCCGTCGAAGGTTGCCGCTGCGTTCAATGAAATCATCCGTCTCGAAAGCCCTATCCAGTACTTTTCCCGAAGCACGACCCGCGACGTGGATCTCGGCGAAGGGGTCGTGATCCCGAAGGATTCGCGGGTGCTGCACAGCTATGGCTCGGCAAACCGCGACGAGCGCCACTACGACGATCCGGATGTCTTCGATGTCGACCGAAACCCGATGGATCACTTGGGATTCGGACTCGGCAACCACGGTTGCGCCGGACAGAACCTGGCACGGTTGGAGGCCCTCGCGGTATTCAAGGCGCTGGTTCCGCGGGTACGTGGTTTCGAGTTGACCGGCGAACCGGTGCGCGCCCTCAACAACGTCACCCGCGGATTCGCCTCCGTCCCGGTGCGGATCTCCTGACCGTACTCATCAGCACCCCTGCTCACCACCACCACTATCCGAGAAAGAGACCAGACAATGACCGAAACACGTGCGGCCGTCATCGAATCCACCGGTGCGCCGTTCACCATCGACACGATCACCCTCGACGAGCCGCGCGCAGACGAGGTGGTGGTCCGCATCGTCGCGGCGGGCCTGTGCCACACGGACCTCGTAGTGCAGGGCGGCGCCATTCCGTTCAAGTTCCCCGGAGTTCTCGGCCACGAGGGAGCGGGCATCGTCGAACGCGTGGGCAGTGGCGTCACCAAGGTGAAGCCGGGTGACAAGGTGCTGCTCAGCTTCACCAGTTGCGGGCGGTGCGTGAAGTGCCGGGCAGGGCATCCCGCGTACTGCCTCGAGTTTGTGCCACGCAATCTCATCTGCGGTACGCGGCCCGACGGCAGCGCACCACTGCACCGAGGCGACGAGGAGATTGGTGGCAGCTTCTTCGGGCAGTCGTCGTTCGCCGAAGTTGCCTTGGTGACCGAGCGCAGCGTCGTCAAGGTTGCCGACGACCTGTCCGATGAGGATCTGTCGGTCATCGCGCCGCTAGGCTGCGGTGTCCAGACCGGCATCGGCGCGATCTGGAACATCTTGAAGCCAGAACCCGGGTCGACCATCGCCGTGTTCGGGAACGGCGCCGTTGGTTTGTCGGCGATCTACGCGGCGTCGCAAACTCCCGACGCCACGATCGTCGCGATCGATCTGGTCGCCGAGCGTCTGGAGACCGCGCGGGAGTTCGGCGCCACTCATACGGTCAACGCGTCGACACAGGATGTGGCAGAAGAACTCGGCAAACTCACCGGAGGCCTCGGACTCGACTACGCCGTCGAGACCACAGGGGTGCCCGCGGTGCTCAAGACAGCGGTTCTGGCGCTTGGAGTCGACGGCACCTGCGGTGTCATCGGAGCACCTTCCGTCGCTGGTGCAGAGGTCTCGCTCGGTGTCCAAGACATGCTGGTGGGCAAGAAGGTCATCGGTATCACCGAGGGCGACAGCGAACCCGAGACGCTCCTGCCGGTGCTGGTCGAACTGTATCGGAGCGGATCGTTCCCGCTGCGGTCGATCGTGGCGCACTACAAGCTCGACGAGATCAACGCCGCGACCGATGATATGCACCACGGCAAGACCATCAAACCGGTTATTCGACTTTGATCGTGGAGGGTTCGGCGGGTCTGCGGCTCGATGCCGCAGGCCCGTCGTCGTTTCTCGTTAGGTACCCGCGCCTCGTCAGTGCTCGCGCAGTTTGTCGATGAGGTCGTCCTTCTTCAGGTCCGAGTAGTTGTGGAGCCCGAGTTCCTTTGCCCGCGAGCGTAGTTCGTCGACGGTCCAGTCCTCATATGATCCGGACTCGCCGCCCTTCTCGCCGATCTTTGAACGGCCTTGCGCGGCAGCGGCATTGGCGATACGCGCGGACTTCTCCTTGGAGTTTCCCTCGTCGCGAAGCTTCTCGTAGAGCTCGTCATCTTTGATGGACGGACCCGGATCGCGCTCTGGCATGGGCGCCTCCTCGTCGGATTGAATCGGTCGGATTGTGGCGCTTTCCACGCTACGCGCCGAGCGGGTACACGACGACGTGCTCCGTCGCGACACGACAAGGTCGGCGAAAATCCGCCTCTAGCAGCAGGGGAGTGCCTACCCTCGGGTACGGGGGTCCTGCAATCTACGGCGACGAAGGGCAGAAGGCATGGGCGAGAAGAAGGCGATCAAGCGTCTGCAGAAGCAGATCGGCGAACTCCAACAGAGCCTCGACGATGTGCGGAAGCTGGCAGAGAAGCAACTCGGAAAAGCTGCGAGCGAAACCGACGCGCTGCGTCGAGAACTCTTGAAGCGCATAGGCGCGATCTCCGGTGAATCCGACGACAAGAAGGTCGAGTCATCGTCGGACGCGCCGCGGGCCGTCGTCGCACCGAAACCCACACCGAGCGCGTCGGCGTCGAAGCCGAAGCCTGCCGCGAGTGTGAAGCCCGCCGAGTCGACGACGGCCATGCCAAAGACTGCGGCACCAAAGACTGCGGCACCAAAGACTGCGGCGCCGAAGACAGCGGCACCCAAGACGTCGGCATCGAAATCTGCGGAGCCCAAGACGTCGACACCGAAAAATGCGGCGCCCAAGGCCAAGCCGTCTGGGACCACGCAGGCGGCGAAGTCGTCGGGAGCGAAGTCGCCGACGGTCAAGGAGTTGCGCGAGCAGGCGAAGGCCAAGGGAATCAAGGGCTACTCGTCGATGACCAAGGCGGAGTTGCTGAGCGCTATCGGCAGCGCGTGACGCCCGGCTCTGACCTGTTGCTACGCCTCGCGGCGGGGCTCGACGACGGTGAAGAAGCAGATCTCTCCCGAGACGGGGAAGTCTGGTAACTCGTCGATTTCGCGTCGAATGCGTTGCAGGACTTCATCTCGTGAGAGTTGCCACGGCGCGAAGGGTGTGGTCGCTGAGGCGGTCAGGTCGCCCGCTGACGCGCCGTTGTCGAGGAGGTCCGAGACCAACTGCAGGATCGTCGCGTTCAGCTTGTGGCGGCTGTAGTCGTGTTTGGTCAGCGAGGCGGCGGCGCCGACGATGGGGGAGAAGCCGACCCAGTCCACTTCGGCGTACTCGATGAGGTACTGAAACTCGGAGGCGTAG
Source organism: Gordonia sp. w5E2 (assembly GCF_036540975.1). Classification (NCBI taxonomy): domain Bacteria; kingdom Bacillati; phylum Actinomycetota; class Actinomycetes; order Mycobacteriales; family Gordoniaceae; genus Gordonia; species Gordonia sp. w5E2. The sequence goes on from NZ_CP144213.1 coordinate 172,915, forward strand.
GTGGAGCCGCCACCTGTTGTGTCAGTGGCATTGTGATCAGTCACTCGTGAACCAGCAGATGTCGCCGGATACGGGTCCGTGTGGGTAGTGGTCCAACTCGTCGGAGATCTTCTGCAGGACCGCCTGCTTGTGAAGTGGCCAAGGAGCGAACCCCCGCTCGGTGGCATTCGTCAGGTCGCCCGCTTCGACTCCCGCGTCGAGCAAGTCGGAGATGATTCTGAGGCTGAGTGACTTGATGGATTCGGTGACCTTGAAGTCGCGGACGTACGACGCCGCTGTGGAGGTGATCGCCGAGAATCCGACCCAGTCGTCCCGGCACTCGTGGATCAAGGCCTCGACGTCTGCTGCGTACTGGGTTGGAAATTCTGCGTGTGGCGTGTTCGTCATGCGGTCGGTCACTTCTGCCCTCTCTCGGGCCTTCCGTAGCGTTGGGCGACGTCCCTCAGATGTCGCGAGGCGCTCGCCATGTCCGCTGCGTATTCATCGAATTGCGCGTGTGCCGCGTCCAGAGACTGTGGGGTGATCGCAGTTGCCAACGCTTGTCGCGATCCGGCGAGCAGCGCGTACTCGTCCACCGTGATGAGTAGTAGCGCGTGGAGGTCCGGGGTTGCGATCAAGACGTCGAAGGGAGCGTGATCCCAGAACCAGTCGCTCACCTGGGCGACCGGAATCTGAACTGCCTGGTTCTGACTCTGCTCGCCGATGTCTGCGGTGGTGATGCAGATGAGCTCGTCGGAAAGCTTTGCCAGAAAACGCAACTCGTCTGATGAGGGAAGCTCTGTGATCTCTTCTCGCGGAAGTACGTGAATCACGTTCTCCCGCAACCAGGACCTGGAGAAATGTTGTGTTCCCTCAAGGACGGTGTGGCGGATCGCGTTCGCCCTCATGCGTGAGGTTGGAAGATCCGGTCCGAAGTCGCCCATGTCGGCTACATCCTTTCAGACCCACTGTTGCCGGCACCTAGAGGCGCCCGAACCCGCGGCGTCGCGCACTTGTCAGATCTAGGCCAAGGTTGTTCGTCTCAACATGAGATCGCCCTCGCGAAGCCAACCATCATTCATGCGGTTCATCGCATACTGGGATGGGGAATCCGGGGGACACGCCGCACCGTCGTGCGGCTCGAAGGAGGCCAGGTATGAAAGCGCTTGTCTATCACGGTCCGGGAAGCAAGGCGTGGGAGGACGTTCCAGATCCTGTTCTGAAGGATCCGACCGATGCGATCGTCCGCGTCGAGACGACGACCATCTGCGGCACCGATCTACACATTCTCTCCGGCGACGTACCGGCGGTGACCAATGGGCGTGTGCTCGGGCACGAGGGCGTCGGCGTCGTCACCGAGGTGGGACCGGAGTGCACCCGTGTCAAAGTCGGTGACCGCGTCATCATTTCGTGCGTCACCAAGTGTGGCTACTGCGAATACTGCAAGCAAGGGATGACGTCGCACTGTCAGACGGTCGGCGGAATCGGGTGGATCTTCGGGCATCTCATCGACGGCACGCAGGCGGAGTTCGTGCGTGTTCCGTTCGCCGACAACGGACTCATCCCGCTACCGGCGGGAGTCACGGCAGAGCAGGGCGTGATGCTCAGCGACATCCTCCCGACCGGTTTCGAGATCGGTGTGCTCTACGGGGCCGTCAAGGAAGGCGACGTGGTGGCCGTGATCGGTGCGGGACCGGTGGGTCTCGCGTCGGTGATGACCGCTCGCTCGCGCGGGGCGTCGAAGGTCATTGCGGTGGACGGCAACAAGTTCCGTCTCGAGCGTTCACTGGACTTCGGTGCGACCGACACCATCGACATTCTTGCGGGAGGCAACACCGTCGAACAGATCAAGGAACTCAGTCGCGGTGGGCTTGGTGTCGACGTCGCGATCGAGGCGGTCGGCCTGGGCCCTGCGTTCCGTACCTCGCTCGACTGTCTACGTCCCGGCGGGCATCTCGCGAACGTCGGTGTGCACGGGAAGCCCGTCGAATTCCCGATCGACCGGGATTGGATCAACAACTTGACCCTGACGACCGGCCTGGTCAACGCAACGACAGCTCCCGAACTGCTCACAGAGATCGAACAGGGCAAGATCGCGCCCGAGAAGTTCGTGACCCATCACTTCACCTTCGACGAGTTCGATCGCGCCTACGACACCTTCTCCAACGCCGCCGACGAGCACGCACTGAAGGTGATCATCAGCAACGGGTGACAATGGTGAAGTGACGAGCGAAGGACTGTCCGAACGTTCGGGCGAGGTGACGACGACGCTGTCGGCAAGCCGGTGGCAGCAGTTCGCCGCCGTGGTGGATGGTCCGTTGCCGCAGATCGCCGAACGCTTCTCTAAGTTCCTGGCGTCGGCGCATCCGCACGACGCGCTGATCATCTACACCCGTGAGTGCACCGGCCGCCCGCGCAAGGTGGCCGGTGCCCCGGCGGTTGTCGAGCGAGTAACCATCGCCGAACTCGACGCGATCAAGGAGTCGGTCGAGCGAGGCGGCACTCTGCGCGGGCAGGTGGTCGTCGGCGGATCGCGGCGAAAGGTGCTCGTGGTCCGTGATGCGACCGACACGTTGTTGGTCCTGGTACCCAGGTCGGTGAAGTCGCGGACGGAGAGTGTCGACGAATTGCTGACCGCTTGGTTCGCGCTGGTGGCGACGTCGATTCGGCAGCAGGTGGCGCAAGCAAGCCCCGACTATCTGGCCGAGTCGCGGGCGGCGTCGACCGAACGGGCTCGGACGATCACCCAACTGACCGAGACACACGAGGACACGTTGTCGTCGATTCTCGGGACGCTGCGATCGCGCGACCTCGATGACGGGGTCGCGCGCACGCTCGCGGCGGAGACGGCGTCAGCCGCTTTGATTGCGTTGCGGTCGGTCGGTGATACCGATCGTGCGCTTGCGACCGAACCGATCGGCGTTGCCTTCCGACGGCTCCGGGCCGAACTCGAACCGGTGCTGCGTGACCTGGACTCCGACGTCGAGTTTGTGGAGCCGGAGGTTGACGCGACGCTGTCGGGCGAGATTGCGCACGCCGCGAGAGCCATCGTGCGCTCGGTCGCCGTGGCCGTCGCCGCCCAACCGGCCGTCGAACGGCTGCGGGTGGCGTGGGAGATCAGTGGTGACGATCTGCTCGTCGACGTGCGCGATCGAGGTCGGGGTGAACTCGACGGAGATGCGTTGTCGCGACAGCTCGCGGGGCGGTTGCGTGCGGTGGACGGGACGCTGGACGTCGAGTCGCTTGCCGGGTGGGGTAGTCGCGTGTGCGCTCGGATTCCGTTGGAAGCAAATGTCTCTCGCCCTGAGAAGGATCTGCTCGCGTCGTTGAATCCGCGTGAGCTCGAGGTTCTCGGGCATCTAGCGCTCGGTCGGCGGAACAAGGCCATCGCCGCGGAGCTCGGGGTGAGTGAGAGCACCATCAAGTTCCACGTCGCGGCGATTCTGCAGAAGCTGCAGGTGTCCAACCGCGGTGAGGCCGGGCTGCTCGCCGCGGGCGCGGGGATCACGGCGGGGTGATCTCGACAAGCTCGATCAGCGGGTAGGGCTCGATCAGCGGTGGGGTGATCTCGACAAGCTCGATCAGCGGTTGGGGCTCGATCGGCGGTGGGGTGATCTCGACAAGCTCGATCAGCGGTATGGGGCTCGATCGGCGGGTGGGGTGATCTCGACAAGCTCGATCAGCAGTATGGGGCTCGATCAGCGGTTATGTGGCTCGATCAGCGGTTATGTGGCTCGATCAGCGGTTGGGCGTTCGATCAGCGGGTGGGGCTCGATCGGCGGGTGGGGCTCGATCGGCGGGTGGGGCTCGATCGGCGGTGGGGCGCTCGATCAGCGGTTGGGCTCGGTCGGCGGCGGGGTGCTCACACCCCAGTGATGCCGTAGGTGTGGATCTTGCGGTAGATCGAGCTGCGCGACATGCCAAGCACTTGCGCGGCGCGGGCTCGGTTGCCGCCGGACTCTCCGAGCACGCGGACGATGGCGTCGCGCTCGGCGATCTCAAGGGTGGTGAGCACCCGGTGGGCGGTGGTTCGGCAGAAGCCGGGGAGGTCCTCGGGTTGTATCTCTCCGACAGGACGTCGATGAAGCGCGGACTCGAGCGCTGTGTGTAGTTGTGTCAGGTTCTGCGGCCACGAGTAGGCCGAGATGACGCGCATGGCCTGCGGGCTGATCCGGGTATTACGTTGCGGTGCAATCGACTTCAAGATGCGATCGACGAGGAGTTGCAGGTCTGGCCCACGAAGCCGCAGGGGCGGCAATGTGACCGAATGGTCGAATCGTGCAACCAGCCCGCCGTAGGTCGTGGCCGTCGTCGAAGGGCGCGACGACGAGGTCGCGGCGAGGATGTATCCGGCGGCCACGGCGTCGTCGATGACGGATCGCAACTCCCGTGGAACCTGTGCGGGGAGGCTGTCGATGTGTCGCAGGACCAGGAGGCCGCGACCATCAGCGGGAATTGGCAGGGACGTGGTCTGTCGGGGGTCCGCTGCGTCGATGACAACGATTGGGGCCGCTGGGCTATCGATGCGGAATGCGTCCATGAGAATCGAGAGGCGCCCGCTTCCCGGCTCGCCCAGGACGATCACGCTGGTGTTTCGCGTAAGCGAGTGTGCGACCTCGTTGTAGGCCGAGATCCAGCTGGGACTGCGCATGCCGCCCGCGGAGATCGTCGGCAATGATGCGATCCGGGAGTCGGTCTCGTCGGCCCCGCGATTGCCGAACCGATCCTCGTCGAGTACAGCCACCACTCCAACGACATCACCCCGGCTTGTGATGTGTTTGGTCCGCATTCGGATCTGCCGCCCGCTGTCGAGCGTGACTGTGTGCAGGGCATTGTCGTGTTTGGACATGAGGTACTCGGCGTACTGGCCGATGATCGCCTGCTCGTCGGGGTTCAGCAGCGACCGTGCGGCCTCGTTCGCCATCACGGTCTCACCCAGGGCGATCACAGCGCGACCCGGTCGCGCGGAGGCACGCAGATACGTCTCGAATACCGCGCGCGTGTCCTGGCTCCGGTCGAGGAGGAGGTTGCGGCTGATGTCGGTTGCTGCCGAGCGCACCAGAGCATCGACAAGGCTGTTCCAACTCTCCGCCAACATGCTCGCGTCGAGAACCCCGGCAACCCGCCCGGTCAGCGGATCGAGAATGGGCGCACCTGTGCACGCGAACTGAACGAGCGACTGGTTGAAGTGTTCGGAGCCGACGACGCTCACCGGCGCACCCACCTCGAACACCGTGCCCACCCCATTGGTCCCGATGGTGCTCTCCTCGAACGAGAACCCACGGTCGAAGTCCACGCGGTCGAGGACTCGCCCGACCGCCGTCGAACAATCACGGCGGTCGACGATCCTGGCCTGGGCGTCGGTGAGAGCGATAGTGACGGGAACGTCGGACATGTCGCCGGTGAGTCGCTCGAGCACCGGCCGGGCGCAGCGTGCCAGACGCGAGTCGAAGTCGATGTCGTCGTGGAAGGCGACCGTGTACTTGTCGGCATCGAGTCCAGCGGAAGCGCTCCTCGACCAGGACGCCGCCACGACGTCGCCGACGCCGGCGGCTCCCTGCGGTCCGTACTCCAGAAAATCGGCGCGAGCAGCAGCGATACGGAGTTGCTCGTCCCGCCTGTCACGCACGTCGGCGACTCCTTCCTGCCCCGAGGTGCGCCATTGTGACGCACGGCACAGCCGATTATTCATTGGTCGACGCCCCTGCGGCCACCACCGATCGGACAGGATTGCTGTCCCAATTTGGGACACCTCGGTTTTGTGAGACAGCACAAACATTCTCCACTACGTGACCACAATCACATCAATGGAGGAGCACGATGTCAGACAAGACGCTCGACGCTGTGGTGATCGGAGCCGGCGTGGCCGGTCTCTACCAACTGCATCAGCTACGCGAACAGGGCCTCGACGTTCGGGCCTTCGACACCGCGTCCGGTGTCGGCGGGACGTGGTACTGGAACCGCTACCCCGGCGCGAAGTTCGATTCGGAGGCCTACATCTACCAGTACCTATTCGACGAGGACCTCTACAAAGGCTGGAGCTGGAGTAGCCGATTCCCCGGCCAGAGCGAGATCGAGGAGTGGCTCAACTATGTTGCGGATGCGCTCGACCTTCGGCGCGACATCTCGTTCGACACCACGATCACGAGCGCCGTATTCGACGGAGACACCAACCGCTGGACCGTGACCACCGACAGCGGCGAGACCATCGACACCCAATACCTCGTCACATGCTGCGGAATGCTCTCGGCGCCGATGGCCGACCTCTTCCCGGGACAGAGCGACTTCGCCGGCAAGATCTTCCACACCGCGCGCTGGCCGCGTGACGGCGTCGACCTGTCGGGTAAACGCGTCGGCGTCATCGGCAACGGAGCGACGGGCATCCAGGTCATCCAGACGATCGCCGATCAGGTCGACCAACTGAAGGTGTTCATCAGGACGCCGCAGTACGCGTTGCCGATGAAGAACCCCAGCTACGGTCCCGACGATGTCGCTGCGTACAAGGCGCGCTTCGACGAGCTGAGGGAGAACTTGCCGAACACGTTCACGGGTTTCGAATACGACTTCACCGTCGCCTGGGCTGATCTCACGCCCGAGCAGCGTCGAGCACGTCTGGAAGCCGACTACGAGAACGGGTCGTTGAAACTCTGGTTGGCGTCCTTTGCCGAGATCTTCTCCGACGAGGAGGTCAGTGAGGAGGTCTCGGAGTTCGTGCGCGAGAAGATGCGCGCTCGACTGCAGGACCCGGAGCTGTGCGAGCTGCTGATCCCCTCCGACTACGGTTTCGGTACCCACCGCGTTCCGTTGGAGTCCGGTTATCTCGAGGTGTATCACCGCGACAACGTTCAGGCGGTGCCCGTCAAGAACAATCCGATCGCGAGGATTGTCCCCGAGGGAATCGTGCTCGAGGATGGATCACTCCACGAACTCGACGTGATCGTCATGGCGACCGGCTTCGATGCAGGCACAGGCGCACTGACGCGGATCGACATTCGTGGACGTGACGGACGTTCCCTCCGTGAGGACTGGGGCCGTGACATCCGCACCACCATGGGCCTGATGGTGCACGGCTATCCGAATCTGCTGACCACCGGCGCGCCGCTCGCGCCGTCGGCCGCGTTGTGCAACATGACGACCTGTCTGCAGCAGCAGACCGAATGGATCAGTGATGCGATCCGGCACATGCGTGCCAACGGCAAGTCGGTCATCGAGCCCACTGAAGAGGGGCAGGACGCGTGGGTGGCCCACCACGACGAACTGGCAGACGCCAACCTCATCTCCAAGACGAACTCCTGGTACGTCGGCTCGAACGTCCCGGGCAAGCCGCGCCGCGTTCTCTCGTACGTCGGAGGGGTCGGGGCCTACCGTGCCGCGACATTGGAGGCCGCAGCAGCAGGCTACAAGGGGTTCTCCCTGTCATGACGAAAAGTGTTGTTAATCAGAGAAATTCATCGAAAGGACAGATGAGATGACAAGTTCAGTCACTGGAGTCGACCGTGGTGTACTCAAGCGGTCGGACGACGCCATTCTGAAATCAGCAGTCGACGCCGACATGCCCGTGGCGGGCGTGGTGGCGATGGTGACGGATCGAAACGGCAACATCTACGAGGGCGCCGCAGGCAAGCGTCGAATCGACGGCGACGCCGCGATCACCACCAACGACGTCTTCGCCCTCTTCTCGACCACGAAGGCGATCACCGCGACCGCGGCATTGCAGCTCGTCGAAGAGGGCGCACTCGACCTCGACGCTCCCGCATCCGAGTACGCGCCCGAGATCGGCGAATTGCAGGTGATCGAGGGCTTCGGCGACGACGGTGCGCCACAGCTGCGCGCGCCGAGGTCGATTCCGACGACGCGCCAACTCCTCACCCACACAGGAGGTTTCGGGTACGACTTCTTCGACGAGGTCTACTCCCGCCTGGCCGACGAACAAGGTCAGCCAAGTGTCATCACCGCGACGAAAGCCGCACTCACGACGCCTCTGCTCTTCGATCCGGGCGAGCGGTGGCAATACGGCACCAACCTCGATTGGGTCGGTCAGGTCGTCGAGCGCCTTCGCGGTAAGCGACTCGGCGAGGTATTCGAGGAACGGATTTTCCAGCCCCTGGGTAGCCAGAACATGAGTTTCGTTCTGCGAGAAGACTTCCGCTCGCGTCTTGCGGAGATGCATGCGCGCAATGCCGACGGCACGTTGACACCGATGGACTTCGAGTTGCCGACGCCACCGGAGGTCGATTTCGGTGGGCACGGGCTATACGGCACCGTCGGTGACTACATGAAGTTCATCCGGATGTGGCTCAACGACGGAGCCGGTGAACACGGCCGTGTGCTCAAGCAGGAGACCGTCGAGATGGCGGTTCAGAACCACCTCGGCGATCTACCGGTGACCATGCTGCCCGGCGTGATCCCGTCATTGTCCAACGACGCGGAATTCTTTCCGGGCCAATCGAAGTCGTGGTCGTTGCCGTTCATGATCAACAACGAAGAGGCACCCACAGGTCGACCTGCGGGGGCGCTCGGCTGGGCAGGCCTTGCGAACCTCTTTTACTGGATCGATCGAGAGAACGGCTACGGCGGCTTCTGGGCGACGCAGATACTGCCGTTCGGTGATCCGACGTCGTTCACGAAGTACATGGACTTCGAGACCGCGCTGTACCGGTCGCTGGACCACTAGGGCCGTCGAACGGCATTCCTGTACTTTCGACCAGGTAGAACCATCCATTCGGATGGATGCATGTCTCGTGCCATGCCACAAGACTGTGTTGAGTACAAGGTTCTCACCATCGAGAGGTTGAAAGCGGAATGTCGCAGACGGTCAAGGGAGTCATCTCGCGTAGCAAGGGTGCGCCAACGGAACTCGTCGACGTGGTGGTGCCCGACCCCGGGCCCAACGACGTCGTCGTGGATATCCAGGCGTGCGGTGTCTGCCATACGGATCTCGCCTACAAAGAGGGCGGCATCAACGACGAGTATCCGTTCCTCCTCGGGCACGAGGCTGCGGGCGTCGTCGAGGCGATCGGTTCGGATGTCACTCACGTCGAGGTCGGCGATTTCGTCGTCCTGAACTGGCGTGCGGTGTGTGGTGAGTGTCGGGCGTGCAAGCGCGGGAAGCCCTGGTACTGCTTCGACACCCACAACGCGTCGAAGTCGATGACGCTCACCGACGGGACCGAACTGACGGCTGCGTTGGGTATCGGCGCGTTCATCGAGAAGACCCTCGTCCACGAAGGACAGTGCACCAAGGTCAATCCCGAGACCGATCCCGCGGTGGCCGGCCTGCTCGGCTGCGGCGTGATGGCCGGCCTCGGCGCTGCGATGAACACCGGCAACGTCGGTCGCGGAGACTCCGTCGCCGTCATCGGTTGCGGTGGCGTCGGCGACGCCGCGATCGCCGGTGCCCGACTGGCCGGTGCCACCAAGATCATCGCGATCGACCGCGATCCGGCAAAACTGCAGTGGGCAACCGAACTCGGCGCAACTCACACCATCAATGGTGCAGAGGTCGACGACGTGGTGACCGCCGTCCAGGACCTGACCGACGGCAACGGGGTTGACGTCGTCGTCGACGCTGTCGGGCGACCGGAAACGTGGAAGGAAGCCTTCTACGCCCGCGACCTCGCCGGAACCGTTGTGCTCGTTGGTGTTCCGACACCCGAGATGAAGCTCGAGATGCCGCTCGTCGACTTCTTCTCGCGCGGCGGATCGCTCAAATCGTCGTGGTACGGCGATTGCCTGCCCGAGCGCGACTTCCCGATGCTCATCGACCTCTATGAGCAGGGTCGACTCCCGCTCGACAAGTTCGTCACCGAGCGCGTCGGACTAGGCGACGTCGAGGCCGCCTTCGAGGCGATGAAGGGCGGCAAGGTGCTTCGCTCGGTGGTAGAGCTGAAGTCATGAGCAACGCGAGCATCGACAACGTCGTCACGTCCGGCACCTTCTCGCTCGACGGTGGGACGTGGGACGTCGACAACAACGTCTGGATCGTCGGCGACGACAGTGAGGTCGTCATCATCGACGCCGCGCACAGCGCAAAGCCGATCCTCGACGCTGTCGGTGACCGGACGGTGAAGGCGATCGTGCTGACACACGGCCACAACGACCACATCACCGTGGCCCCGGAGTTGTCGAAAGAGACCGGTGCGCCCATCCTGCTGCACCCCGGCGACACCATGCTGTGGAAAGAAACGCACCCCGACGTGACGCCGGGCAACCTCGACGACGGGCAGGAAATCGACGTCGCGGGAACGTCGTTGAAGGTCATCAACACGCCGGGGCATTCGCCTGGCTCGTCGGTGATCTACGCGCCGGAGCTCGGTGTGTTGTTCAGTGGCGACACGTTGTTCCAGGGCGGACCGGGAGCGACAGGACGGTCGTTCTCGAGCTTCCCGAAGATCATCGAGTCCATCAAGGAAAAGATCTTCGTGCTCGATCCCGAGACCAAGGTCTACACGGGGCACGGCGACGGCACGACGGTCGGCGCCGAGGCGCCCCATCTCGAAGAGTGGATCAAGCGGGGTAGCTAAGTGCGCTCAGCGCCGTGTTTTCGAGTCTCCATGTGAGCTCGGAAACACGGCCTGGTGCCCCGAAAACCTACCCACCTGCGAAGATCCCGAGGGGCGGGCGCGTAACCTCTCCGCGGTGAGTGAAGCCACTGTCCCTTCAACGGGTTCTGCTCCTGTCGATCCCGCTCGACCCGCAGTTCCGCGTAGCCGCATCGTCATCGCATCGATGGTCGGCACGAGTATCGAATTCTTCGACTTCTACATCTATGCGACGGCAGCCGTCCTCGTGTTTCCGACGCTGTTCTTCCCGAAGGGCAACGACACCGCCGCGCTACTCTCGTCGTTCGCGACGTTCGGCCTCGCATTTGTCGCGCGGCCGATCGGTTCGGTGTTGTTCGGACACTTCGGAGATCGCGTGGGGCGCAAGGCGACCCTGGTCGGTTCGCTACTCACGATGGGTATCGCCACCTTCGCGATCGGGTTGCTGCCGACGTTCTCCCAGATCGGTTATGCCGCACCGGCTCTGCTCGCGCTGCTGCGGTTCTGCCAGGGTCTCGGACTCGGCGGCGAATGGTCGGGGGCCGCGCTGTTGGCCACCGAGACCGCAGAGAAGGGCAAGCGCGCCTGGGCGGCGATGTGGCCGCAGCTCGGTGCGCCGATCGGCTTCTTCTTCGCCAACGGCATCTTCTTGCTGCTGATGCTCGGAATGGACTTCGACGCCAAGAGCGCTGCGACCAACCACGCATTCCTGACCTGGGGTTGGCGAATTCCGTTCCTGGCAAGCGCAATCATGGTGGTCATCGGGCTCTACGTGCGGTTGAAGCTCACGGAGACGCCCGTGTTCGCCAAGGCTGTCGAAGAGGGTAAGAAGGTGCGCGCACCTTTGGCTGAGGTCGTCAAGACCAGTTGGCGCCCGCTCATCGCCGGCACGTTCATCATGCTGGCCACGTACACGCTCTTCTACATCGTGACCACGTGGACGACGTCGTATGGAACCGGCAAGGTGACCGACGCGTCGGGCGTCAAGCTCTCCATCAGTTACGTCGACTTCCTTGGGCTGCAGCTTATTTCGGTGCTGTTCTTCGCAGCGTGCGTCCCGCTCTCGGGATGGCTCGCCGACCGTTATGGCCGACGTGTGGTGCTTCTGGTCATCACCGGTGCGATCGTCATCTTCGGTCTGTGCTTCGGGTGGTTGCTCAACCCGTCGTCGGTGACCGACACCGTCATGCTGGGCTTCCTCATCCTGGGTATGGCACTGATGGGACTGACCTTTGGGCCGATGAGCGCGATCCTGCCGGAGTTGTTCCCGACGAACGTGCGCTACACGGGATCTGGGATCGCCTACAACGTCGCGTCGATCCTCGGCGCTGCCGTTGCGCCGTTCATCGCGACGTGGCTGGTTGCCGACTTCGGTGTGGCGTGGGTTGGGGTTTACCTCGCGGTGGCCGGAGTACTGACGCTGCTGGCGTTGTGGTCGGTCCAGGAGACGCGGTCGGTGGACCTGTCGGAAGTCTGAGTGCAGGCGTCTGAGCGTCGAAAGTCTGGGCGTCGAACGTCTGAGCGTCGAACTTCAAGCGCGATTCCCTCGGAATCGGGTTTCTGGGGTTGCGATGCGGGAACCAGACCCTCATAGTTAGGCAATGCTTACCTCACTTGAGAAGGTCGCGCCATGGGCGATCGGCCTATTTCGTATCGTCATCGGCTTCCTGTTCTTCTGTCACGGCGCGTCGACGCTGTTCGGATGGCCGGTCGCGCCGTACGGCGGCGAGACCGCGGCGTTCGGAGCATGGCCGTCGTGGTGGGCCGCTGCGATAGAGCTGGTCGGCGGCATCCTGGTCATGCTCGGACTCGGCACTCGCGTCGCTGCGTTCATCGGTTCCGGTGCGATGGCCGTCGCCTATTTCTGGAAGCACCAGGGCGACGGTCTGCTGCCCATCGCGAACGAGGGCGACTCGGCCGCGCTGTACTGCTGGGCATTGTTCCTGTTGGTCTTCATCGGCTCGGGACGTCCGGCACTGGAGAACGTGCTTGTGCGTAAGCGCGCGGAACAGTCCGACGCCGCACCATCACAAGACTCGGCAGTGCGCACCGCTGCCTGATCAACGCGGGTAACGTCAGCGGGGTGATCGAACCGCTGAGCCCGGGCGAACGGCCGTGAGCCCGACGCGGGCCGCCGGATCGGAGCGCGCGTCCTCGACGTCGCTGCAACGCTTGCTGCCACCCGCGTTCCGTGGTTACCAGCGCGGGTGGTTGCGGGCGGACGTCCTTGCGGGCATCACGCTCGCGGCCGTCGCCATTCCGGAATCGATGGGCTACAGCACAATTGCCCACGTTCCGGTGGTTGCGGGAATCTATACCATCATCCTTCCGACAATCGTGTTCGCTGTTCTGGGTGCGTCACGGCTCATGGTGACCGGTGCCGACTCGGCGACCGCGGCGATCATCGGATCGGGCATCGCGGGCATCGGAGTCGCAGGCCTGCAACCGAACTCGGCGGAGTGGTTGGGCTTCGCGTCGTTGATCGCAATCGTGACGGGACTGATGCTGGCAGTGGCCAGGATCGCGCGACTTGGGTTTCTCGGCGACTTCCTCTCCACCGCTGTGCTCGTCGGCTTCCTCGCAGGCACCGGGATCAGTGTGCTGACCGGGCAGATTCCCGGCATGCTGGGGATCTCCGGTAGCGATGGTCGGATATGGGAGCGCTGGGAACACCTTGCGCGCGAACTCGGCTCCATCCGATGGACCGCGGTGGCGTTCGCCGTTGCGACGCTGGCGTTGCTGATCGTAGGCAAGCGGTGGGTGCCCCGCCTTCCGATGCCGGTCATCGTTGTGGTGGCGTCGATCGTGCTGGTATACGCCTTCAACTGGTCCGATGATGTGCCGGTGATCGGCGAGTTGCACGGCGGTTTTCCCGAATTCGGACTTCCCGACTATGTCACGTGGCGCGACATACCGAAGGCCGCGACGGTTGCAATCGGCTGCGCGGTGGTCATTCTCGCCCAAAGTGCGGCCACAGCACGAAGTTTCGCGCAGCGTCACGGCGAGAACGCCGATGTCAATCGCGACATCGTCGGACTGTCTGCGGCCAACATCGTCGCAGGCTTCTCGTCGACATTCGTGGTCAACGGCAGCCCCACCAAAACCGAACTGCTCGAATCCGAACATGGTCGGACCCAGGTCGCCAACATTACGATGGCGCTGATCGCGCTGATCGTCGTGGTCTTCTTCGACGGCGCGCTCGCCTACATGCCACACGCCGTGCTGTCCGCGATTGTCGCGGTGGTGGCGGTGCGGCTGATCGACATCGACCAGTTCCGTCGGATGTGGCGGGTGTCGAAGTACGACTTCACCATTGCTCTCCTGACCGCCGTGGTGGTGCTGGTTCTCGGCGTGCAGAACGGCGTGGTCGTTGCGATGGGAGTGTCGCTTCTGGCGATAGTGCGCAGGCAGTATCGTCCCGAGCGGTTCGTGGTCGGGGTATCCGACCATGGGCGTCGTCGACGATACGAGTCGGCCAAGCCGGGTGCGGAGTCGATGCCAGGACTCATCGTGTTCCGTTACGACGCGGATCTGTTCTACGCCAACGCCAGTCGATTCTCCGATGAGGTGGCCGCGCTGGTTCGGGCGGCTCCGCACCCGGTGCGTTGGCTAATACTCGACTGCACAGTGATCGGCGACGTCGATTACACGGCCTCGGTCATGCTGAAGGATCTGATCACCTTCGTGCACAAGCGGAATGCTCATTTCGTCCTCGCGGGCGTGGATCCCGAACTCGGGGACACACTTTCCGACGAGGGAGTGCTCTCGGAGCTGAACTCCGACCACGTGTACCTGACGGTCGGCGCCGCGGTCCGTGCGTACGAGGCGGCGTATCCCGACGCGGTAGAAGCGGCACGGTCGGAGGGCTCGTCGGATGTATCGCCGGATGCATGGAAGCAGGAGTCGTGAAACTCGGGCAGGTCGTGGAAGCGTCGGCGCAGATGGCTGCGACCCGGTCACGCAAGCTCAAAACAGCCGAATTGGTTGGGCTCCTTGGTACTGCGTCGAAGGATGAACTACCCATCGTGGTCACATGGCTCTCCGGCGAGGTGCCGCAGGGCAAGCTGGGGGTCGGCTGGCGGTCGCTGGTGAACCTCGATGTGGACGGTGCCGAGGAGTCGAAGCTCGACGTGATCGATGTCGACGACGCGTTCGAGCAACTCGCCGCGGCCAAGGGAGCGGGGTCGGCAGCAGTCAGAAACAGCGTGTTGACAGGGCTTTTCGCGAACTCGACGCCGCCTGAACAGGACTTCCTGCGACGGTTGCTGACCGGTGAACTGCGGCAGGGATCGTTGGCGGGGCTGATGGTCGACGCGGTGGCGCAAGCGACGGGTCAACCCGTCGATTCGGTGCGACGCGCACACATGCTGACCGGATCACTATCGGAGACAGCGGTATTGGCCGCACATGGCGGTGACGAGGCGTTGCGTGGAGTGCGGCTACAGGTCGGACGCGCGATCGCACCGATGCTTGCGACTCCCGCCGACGACTTGCCGAGCGCGCTTGCCGACCTCGGCCCCGACATCGTTGTCGACTTCAAACTCGACGGTGCACGAATTCAGGTGCACCGTAACGGCGGTGACGTGCGGGTGTTCACCCGCACGTTGCGGGATGTGACCGATAGGGTGCCCGACCTTGTCGAGGTTGTGCTCGGGTTGCCCTGTGAGACAGTCATTCTCGACGGTGAAACGCTGATGCTCAGCGACGACGGCCGGCCGCGACCGTTCCAGGAGACCATGAGCAGGTTCGGATCTGCCGCAGACGAGACGAATCCTCGACTGCTGCAACCGTTCTTCTTCGACTGCCTGCATCTCGACGGCCGTGATCTGATCGACCTGCCGCTGTCGGAACGACTCGAGGCTCTGGATTCGGTGGCACCAGGGCTCCGCATTCCGTCTGTGGTCGACCCCGATGTCGAAGCGGCACAGGAACAATTCGCAGCGGCCATAGCGGAAGGCCACGAAGGGGTCATGGTCAAGTCGCGCAGCGGTGTGTACGCCGCGGGGCGTCGTGGCCGGACGTGGCAGAAGGTCAAACCGGTGCACACGCTCGACCTCGTGGTACTAGCCGCCGAGTGGGGATCGGGGCGTCGACGCGGCTGGCTATCGAATCTGCACCTGGGTGCACGCGACCCCGACGGCGGGCCGCCGGTGATGGTCGGCAAGACGTTCAAGGGCCTGACCGACGAGATATTGCGTTGGCAGACAGAGGAGTTCCCCAAGTACGAGGAGTCGCGTACGGAGTGGGCGGTGTTCCTGCGGCCGGAGATAGTCGTGGAGATCGAACTCGACGGTGTGCAGCGTAGTTCCAGGTATCCGGGCGGGGTTGCCTTGCGGTTCGCCCGGGTGCTGCGGTATCGGCCCGACAAGACCGCCGCCGACGCCGACACCATCGACACCGTCCGCGGGCTGCTGCCGTAGGGGGCGCTGGTCGAGCCGCCGCTCGCTGGTCGAGCCGCACCTCGCCGGTCGACGTAACCCCGCTGGTCGAGCTTGTTGAGACCACCCCACCGCTGATCGAGCCATCCCCCGCTGGGCGAGGCAACCCCCGCTGGTCGAGCTTGTCGAGACCACTCATCGCTGGCCGATCCCTCCCGCCGCTGGTGATTTCGACTCGGCTGCTCGCTCCGCTCGCGGCCGGCTCAATCAGCGGAAAGGGCCCCACGCGCGGGTCGAGTGCTGCCCCGCTGGTCGTGCCAACCCCGCTGGTCGTGCCAACCCCGCTGGTCGAGCCAACCCCCGCTGGTCGAGCTTGTCGAGACCACCTCACCGCAGCCGAGCGTCTAAGCCCCGTCTTGTCGGTTGCGTGAGAGTTGTTGCAGCAACTCATAATCTCCAGCAATGAGAGCCTTCCGCTTACCGCGGGACCAGTTCTGAACGCGCTTCTCCAGCGCGTACGCCTCTGCGATAGTTGGACATTCGTGTTGGTACACGAGCCGTACAGGCAGCCTGCAGCGCGTGTAGCGACTGCCCTGACCGCTGTTGTGCTGCTCGAGCCTCGACTCGACGTTCTGGGTGCTGCCCACGTAAAAGCTGCCGTCAGAGCACTCGAGGATGTACAGGTAGCCGGTCATCCGACAACTATGCACTCACCGCTCGACTATCGAATTTCTCTGTCCACAGGCCGTTTAGTGGTCTCGACAAGCTCGACCAGCGGGGGGCTCCGCCGGCGAGTGGGGGCTCGACGGCGAGTGGGGTGGTCTCGACAAGCTCGACCAGCGGGGTTGGCTCGACCAGCGAGTGGGGCCCGACCAGCGGTGAGCGCTCGACCAGCGGGTGGAGGCTCGATCAGCGGTGGGGGCTCGACCGGCGAGTGGGGGCTCGGCCGGCGGTGGGGGCTCGACCAGCGGTGGGGGGCTCGACCAGCGAGTGGGGGCTCGGCTGGTGGCGGCGTCAGCCGCGGTAGCCCAGGCGGCGGCTGACGGTGTCGGCGGCGCGCACGACGCCCTCGGCGAGTTGGGGGGCGTCGGCCGGGTCGAGGCGGTAACGCGGGCCCGAGATGCTCAGCGCCGAGACCACGGCGCCTGTGCTGTCGCGGACGGGAGCGGCGAGGGCGACGAGCCCGACTTCGAGTTCTTCGTCAGCGAGCGCCCAGCCGCGGGCGGAGGAGGCTTCGAGGTCGGCGATGAGCTGATCGAGGTCCGTGATGGTGTTGTTGGTGAAGCCGGGCAGCTCGTCGGAGTAGAGCGTGCGCAGCTCTCGTTCGCTCAAGCCGGCGAGCAGCGCCTTGCCCGACGAGGTGGCGTGCGCGGGCGACGGCTGGCCGATCCAGGTCTTCAACGCAACGCTCGACGACCCCTGCGACTCGACGACGTTGATTGCCTGCGCGGCGTTGAGGACCGCGAGATTGGTCGTCTCCCCGGTCTTCTTGGCCACGTCGTCGCAAACGTCTTGGCCAAGTTTGGCGAGATCCATTGTCGCGGTGGTCGATCCGGCGAGCCTCACCACCGTGAAGCCGATGCGATACTTGCGGCCACCCGGCGCCTGCTCGACAAAGCCGCGCGATTCCAGCGAGGCCACGATCCGCGAGACCGTCGACTTGTGGACTCCGAGAGCGACAGACAGTTCGGTGATACCCGCAGCGCCTGCGTCGGCGATCAACTCCATGATCTGCAGCGCGCGGTCGACGGACTGCACGGCGCCACCTGCGGTCTTGTCGTGGTCGTGTGCGTCGGTGGACATGATGCTCATGAGCCTACCTGTCGATTCCATTGGGTTGAGGCTGCCGGCCACTTACCGAATCTGCACGTACACAATCCGGTCGTGAGCGGGCCGCCATAGAAAAAATCTCCTCGGCCTCCCGCTGACGTACGACTTGTGTACGTACAAGGCGAACTCGACACGGATGAGCGCTCATTGGCTTCCGTCCGCAGCTTTGATCAGGTCGGCACACTTCTCGGCCATGGTCATCACCGTGATGTTCGGGTTGACGACGGGCAGTTTGGGCATGGCCGAGGCGTCGACGACCCGCAGACCCGCCACCCCCTTCACCCGCAGTTCGGGATCGAGCACCGCCATGGGGTCCGACGCCGCGCCCATGCTCGCGGTACCCGCGGGGTGGTAGACGGTGTTGTGCGTCTTGTGCATATAGTCGATCAGCTCGTCGTCGGTCACGGCGTCGAGACCCGGCGCCAATTCGCGAGATACCCACTCCGCCAACGGACTCTGCGCACCGATCTCGCGCGCGAGTCGGATTCCCGCGAGCATCACCTGTTCGTCGTGGCCCTCGGGATCGGTGAAATAGCGCGGGTCAACCCGGGGCCGGTCGCGGAAGTCGCGCGACCGCAGTCGCACCGTTCCCCGGGAAAGACCCTGCGTCACATTGGGTGTGAGGCAGAACCCCGACTCCGTGGTGGGGTAGCCCCATCGGAGTGTGTTCATGTCGAACGGCACGCTGCCGTAGTGCATCATCAGATCCGAGTGGTCGAGGCCATCACGTGTCGTGGCGAAGAGGCCGATCTCCCACCACTGTGTCGACTCACTGACCATCGGCTGCGACGCCTCCCAGAACACCAGACCTTCGACGTGGTCGTCGAGGTTCTCCCCGACGCCGGGCGAGTCGACACGCACCTCGACGCCGATCTCACGGAGGTGGTCGGCCGGCCCGATTCCGCTGAGCATCAACAACTTGGGAGTGTCGATGGCGCCCGCGGTCACGATGACCTCACGTCGTGCGTCGACGGTGTCGTATCCGCTGAGGTCTGGCCGCAGGAACGTGACGCCGGTGGCTCGCAAAGAGTCGTCGATGACGATCCCGCTGACCCAACTGTCCGTCAGTACAGTCAGATTCGGCCGCTTGTCGAGGATCGGATGCAGGTAGGCGTGCGACGACGACATGCGTTCGCCGGCTTCATTGGCGTTGATCTGCAGCCAGCCGGCGGCATTGAGATGCCATTCGTCGCGGTTGAATGCGACGGTGTCGAGACCGACCTTGGCGGCCGCATCCAAAACCGCCTGGCCGCAAGGATCGTTCGGCGGTACGTCGCGCAGCCGGACAGGCCCGTCGTGTCCGTGTGGATAGCCCTGGTACGTACCGTCGGCGACGTTGTTCTCCACGCGCGCGACGTAGGGCAGTACGGCTTCGGGTCCCCAACCGCTCGCGCCCATTGCCTCCCAGTCTCGCAACCCTTGTGCCAAGGGCCAGAAGGCGATACACGAGTTGTGCGACGAACATCCGCCCAGCACCTTTGCCCTGGCGTGTCGTAGGAAGCTATTGCCCTTCTCCTGCGGCTCGACGGGATAGTCCCAGTCGTAGCCGGAGTCGAGTAGGTGCATCCAGTCGGCCAAGACAAGGATCGCAGGGTCGTCGACGTCGCTCGGTCCGGCTTCGATCAGGCAGACAGTCACATCGGGATCTTCGGAAAGTCGGGCGGCGAGAACACATCCGGCGGTTCCACCGCCCGCGATCACGTAGTCGTAGGTAGTCACTGCGCGGCCTCCGTGGCGATGTCGTTGGTACTCGAATGCGATGCCAGTACACCGATGTTTCGACGACCCACGGTGAAGTACCAGAGCAGTCCGAGTCCGAGGATGATACCGATATAGACGAACGCCCCCCACGTGTTGAACCACGGTGTGCCGTACACGGCCGAACGTGGCCAGGCCAGGTTGAGCGCCATTCCGATGCCCCAGACGACGGCCAGTAGGTTCACCGCCAGTCCCCACCGCCCCATCGTGAAATAGCCGCCCTCGGCGAGATCCTTCGGCGGCCACTCACCGCGAAAACGCTTGAGCAGCATGGGCATCGTGACCAAGAGATACGCAAGATAGATCATGATGATCGCGATCGACGTCAGCACCGTGAAGATCTTCGGCTGACCGATGTTGATCACGAGTATCAGTATGGCGAGAATCCCGATGACGAAAGCGGGAATGACCGGGGTCTGGCGCTTCGGGTCGACCTTTGCCAGGTGGGAGCCGAAGGGCAGCGCGTTGTCGCGGGCCATCGCAAACATCAGTCGGATCCCTGCCGTGTGCACCGCGAGTGAGCAGACGACGACCGCGATGACGATGGCGACGAGGAAGATCTTGCCCAGCGGTCCCCACATCACGGATTCGACGATGTACTGCAGGCTTCCGTCGGGTTGTCCGAGCTTGGGATCGTCGAGGTCCGGGGCAGCCATGATCGCGAAGACGAGAATCGCACCGCCGATGACGAACGAGGCCAGAATTGCGCGCAGGATCGCTTTCGGCGCGGTGCGTCGTGGTTCGACGGTCTCCTCACCGAGTGAACTCGCGGTGTCGAAGCCGTACATCACATAGCCCGACGCCAACGACGCGACGAGGAATGCGCCGAGGTAGCCGCCACTCTCGCCGGCCCCGTAGCCATGTGTGGAGAAGAAGACCTGCGGACCCCGAGTCACGTTGCACGCCAGAATGACTGCGATGAGTACCGCTGCGATCAACTCGACGAAGACGCCGACACTGTTGATCATCGCCATGAGCCGCACGCTCCACGCGTTGATGGCAGTGGTGATGGCGACCAGGATTGAGCCGAGGATCACCGCGTTGACCGCGTACGACGTCGCGGTGGAACCGTCGCCGTAGATCTGGAAGCCGCTCCACAGTCTCGGCAGGTTGAGCTGCAATGCCAACACGACGGCCGCCAGGGTGACGATCGATGCGGTGAGCATCAACCAGCCGGCCGACCATCCCACCAGCTGCGTGCCCAACCGCTTTGCCCAGTTGTACACCGAACCCGCGACCGGGTACTTCGCCGCGAGCTCCATGAAACACAGTGCGACACAGAGCTGCCCGACGAAGACGATCGGCCACGACCACAGATAGGCGGGTCCGGCGGTCCCGAAGCCGAAGTAGAAGAGCTGGAAGGTTCCGGTCAGAATGGAGATGTAGCTGACGCCCGCGGCGAAGCTGGCGAACTTGCCGATACTACGGTCGAGTGACTGTTTGTATCCGAAGTATTCGAGGCCGTCGGCCTCGGAAGCTGTTGTCGGCGTGGACTCTGTGGCCATTGTTCCTCATCGCGTGATCATTCCGGTCCGAACCACCGCGACGCCGACGGCGCGGTGTTGTGCCAGATGTGCTTTGTTTCTTGATATTCCGCTAGCCCGGTCGGGCCCAGTTCGCGCCCGTTGCCGGACTTGCCGAATCCTCCCCATTCGGCGGCTGGTGTGTAGTAGCCGAAGTCGTTGAGCCATACGGTCCCGTGGCGCAGGCCGCGAACCATCCGTTCGCCTAGCGCGGCGTCGGAGGTGCGGACCCCAGCGGCCAGACCGTATTCGGTGTCGTTGCCGAGAGCGAGTGCCTGCTCCTCGGTCTCGAATCGTTCGACGGTGAGGATCGGCCCGAACGTCTCGTCGCGGACGATGGTCATCGATCGGTCGCAGTGGTCGAAGATGGTGGGGGAGAAGAAGTAGCCGCCGGGATCGAGATCGTCGCGATCTGGCCGTCCGCCGCCGCAACGCAGCACGGCGCCTTCGTCTTTCGCCGACGCCACGTAGGCGTGCATCTTGTCGAGCTGTGCCTGGGATACCAGAGGGCCGGTCTCGCTCGTCGGATCGAGCCCGTCACCCATGCGAATGGTGCAAGCGCGCACGACGAGCGCGTCGACGAAGTCGTCGGCGATGGACGACTGCACGATGAGCCTTGTGCCCGACGAGCACACCTGACCCGAGTGTAGAAACACTCCGGTGAGTACCTGGTCGACCGACGATTCCCAGTCGGCATCGTCGAAGACGATGTGCGGGTTCTTTCCTCCGAGTTCGACGGCAACCTTGGTGACGTGCTTGGCCGCGGTCTCGGAGATCACGATGCCGGTCTGCAGGCCGCCGGTGAACGAGATGAAGTCGACGTCGGGGTTGTCGGTGAGTGCTTGACCGAGAACGGCACCGGAACCCTGCACCAGGTTGAGTACGCCGGCGGGAACTCCGGCCTCTTCACACAGCCTGACGAACGCGATCGTCGAAAGAGGCGTCACCTCACTGGGTTTGGCGACCATGGTGCAACCCGCAGCGAGTGCCGGCGCGATCTTCCACGAGATCTGCAGAAGCGGATAGTTCCAGGGCGCGATGAGAACACAGACCCCGATCGGTTCGCGGATCACGCGGCTGATGACGGCGGGGTTGCCGACGTCGACGACCCGATCGGCAGACGTCTCGACGAGCGAGGCGTAGTAGCGGAAGACCGATTCGACATCGTCGATGTCGATCTCGCTCTCCGCCAACGTCTTTCCGGTATCGAGCGTCTCGATGTACGCGAGGTCTGCTTTGTCGCGGACCAGCAGGTCGGCGATACGGCGTAGGAGTGCGGCCCGCTCGGCGACCGGCGTCGACGACCACTCGCCGGCGTCGAACGTTGTGCGCGCAGCGGTGACGGCGGCAGTCGCGTCGTCGGCGCTCGCCTCGTCGACAGAGATGAACTCGGTCCCGTTCGCAGGGTTGATCAGCGCGCGGACGCCGCCGTCGGAGGCGGCGCGCCACGTGCCGTCGATGTAGAGCTGATGGTCGCCGATCAGCCCCGCGAGCGGTTGGGTCATTCGGTTCTCTTGCCTTCCGTGGTTCTCTTGTCTTCCGTTGCGGGCGGGATGGTTTCGACGGTGTCGTTGACGAACGGTGCGATGGGGTCGCCGGTCTCGGGGTCGAGCACCGCGAACTCGCTGGTCTCGATTTTGACAGCCTCCTCGCGGATGTGCTCGTCGACGCGATCGGACAGCAGGCCACGAGCGACGATCAACGGGTCGCGGCGCAGATCCATGTACAGCGACACACACATGCCGACCATCACCAACACGAACGGCAGCGCGGCGATGATCGCCATCTGTTTTATGCCGGTGAGCCCGTCGTCGCCGCTGACGGCCAGCAGCACTGCGGCGACCGCACCGGTGGACACACCCCAGAAGATGGTGATCCATCTACTCGGTTCCGGGGTGCCCCGCTGCGAGAGCGTACCCATCACCAACGACGCCGAATCCGCGCCGGAGACAAAGAAGATGGCGACCAAGATCATTACGAGAGCGGAGGCAATCGCTGTCCACGGCATGTTGGCCAGGACGTCGAACAGCGTGTCTTCGCTGGCGCTGGTGGCGGGATCGAAAGCCAGTTTGCCGTCGGTGAATTCACGTATGGCTGATCCGCCGAAAATGCAGAACCACAACAGCGACACCACGGTTGGCACGATCATCACGCCGACAACGAACTCGCGGATGGTGCGGCCCTTGGAGATCTTCGCGAGGAACATTCCGACGAAGGGGGTCCACGACACCCACCACGCCCAATAGAAGATGGTCCACGACGCCAGCCAGCTCTCGCCGTCGGCGTCGACTGTCGCGCCCGACCGTGCGGAGAAACCGAGGGCGTCGTTGGCGTAGGCGCCCATCGTGGTGGGCAGGAGATTGAGGATGAACACGGTTGGGCCGACGACGAATACGAAGACCGCGAGGATCAGCGCCAGCACCATGTTGATGTTCGACAGCCACTGGATTCCCTTGGCGATACCCGACACTGCCGACGCGACGAATGCGGCGGTCAGCACCGCGATGATCGCGACGAGAACCATGGTCGACGGGTTCTTCACCCAACCGACCTTGTCCAAGCCCGAACCGATCTGCAGCGCACCGAGTCCCAGTGACGCGACGGTGCCGAACAGCGTCGCGAAAATCGCAAGAATGTCGATGATCTTGCCGACCGGGCCGTTCACCGAATTGCCAAGCAGCGGAGCGAAAACCGCGCTCATGAGCTGGCTACGGCCAAGACGGTAGGTGGAGTATGCGATGGCCAGGCCGACCACCGCGTACATGGCCCAGGGGTGAAATCCCCAGTGGAACATGGTGGTTGCCATTGCGACTTGCACGTCGCGAGCCGAGTATCCCGGCGGTGCCTCGACGAAGTGGAACAGCGGCTCGTATGCGCCGAAGAACATCAGGCCGATGCCCATGCCGGCGCTGAACATCATCGCGATCCAGCTCACGGTGCGGTACTCGGGCTTGTCGCCGTCCTTGCCGAGCGGGATGCGCCCGTACTTGCTCAGGGCGAGCCAGACCGCGAAGATCACGAAACCGGTTGCTGTGAGAATGAACAGCCAGCCGAGATTGCCGGTGATCCAGTCGAGAACGGTCGACGAGACGGACGTGAGATTGTGGGGCTTGACCAGACCCCAGATCAGAAACGCGATGATCAGTGCTGCCGTCACACCGAACACCACCGGGTCGAGTGTGTAGCGTTTCCGCACATCATTCATGTTCGCCATAGCGCCTCTTTTCGCAGGTAGCGGTGGACACTTACTGCTTGATTCGAGCCATCTCGGGGTCGACCACCGGATCCGAGATCACTAAGGCACCATACGACGTGCGCAAGTAATCGACCTCAACGGCCGTGAGATCGGGCAGGTCCGAAGGCAGCCACGCATACGCCAGACACGCGCCGATCGTCGGCGACCACCCTGCGCTCGTGACGTATCCGACGACCTTCCCGTCGACGGTTACGGGCTCCTTCCCAAGCACCACTGCCGCTGGGTCGTCGAACTTGATCGTGCGCAGGCGTGATGTGCATTCCCGCTGGTCCAGGGCCTTCTTTCCGACGAAGTCCTGCTTCGACGACTTCACGGCAAAGCTGAGCCCGGCCGCAGCCGGGGTGTGCTCGGTCGTCATGTCGGCGCCGGCGGATCGGTAGCCCTTCTCGATGCGCAGTGCGTTGAACGCGATCCGGCCCGCGGCGATGATGCGGTACTCGGCACCCGCCGCCATGAGGAGGTCCCACAAACCGCGGCCGTACTCGGCGTCGGCGTAGATCTCCCAGCCGAGCTCACCGACGTAGGAGACCCGCATGAGAGTCACGGGCACGGACCCGATGGTCGTCTGGACGCAGCGGAAGTACTTCAGGCCGTCGTTCGTGAGGTCGGTTGGCGTCAGTGGTGCGAGGACGTCGCGGGCGGATGGCCCCCAGAGTCCGATGCAGCAGGTCGCGCCGGTGATGTCTCGGAGCGTGACGCTCCGGTCGTTCGGAAGATGTCGCGACATCCAGTCGAAGTCAATCGGTCCGTTGGCCCCGACCTGGAACAGATCAGCACCGAGTCGGGCGACCGTCAGGTCCGACCGGACGCCGCCTGCGTCGTCGAGCATGAGCGTGTAGGTGATGGAGCCGATCGACTTGTCGACGTTGTTGGTGGTCAGTCGTTGCAGGTAGTCCGCGGCTCCGGGACCGGAGACTTCGTAGCGGGTCAGCGGTGTCATGTCGTACATCGCGACATGACTGCGAGTCCACGCTGCTTCTGCGACCGAGATCGGCGACCAGTTGCGCGCGGACCAGTTGTCGCGTTGCGGGATCTGCATGCCACCGGCGACGAGTTCGTCGAGTATCGCCTGATTGGCCTCGAACCACGCTGGACGCTCCCACAGATTCGCGACCCAGAACTCTGCGCCCAAAGCGGCTTGCCGGTCGTAGAACGGGCTGGTGCGTACGCCTCGTGGAGCGGCAACCTGATCGTGTGGGTGGATGATGTCGTACACCTCGACGAACGACTGCGAACTCGTCGTGAGGATGTAGTCGTCTGTGAGAGCGGCGTTTTCGAACCGATACAGATCGAACTCGTGGGTGTCGACGGCGGGTGTGCCGTCGACCATCCACTCGGCGACGGTGCGCGCGATGCCCGCGGAGTGCGTGACCCACACCGCCTCGGCGACCCAGAATCCCTTGAGGTCGCGGTGTTCTCCGACGACGGAGTGCCCGTCGGGGGTGAACGAGAAGATTCCGTTGAATCCGTCGTCGACCTTTCCGGTTGCGAGTTCCGGTATGAGCGTGATGGTTTGGTCCCAGGCTTCGGCGAAATCGTCTGGCGTGAACATCAGTTTCGACGGCATCTCCTCGAGCGAGACCGTCGAGTCGTAGTCGAGTGCGTTGACGTCGCTCGGCATGGGGCGATGGCCGTAGTAGCCGATGCCGAGGCGGTCACCGTGCTCGCGGTAGTAGAGGTCGTGGTCCTGATGCCGCAGGATTGGCAGCGAAGCCTCTGCGACAACAGAATTGGCGCCGTGTCGGGATTCCAGCGGCGTGGTGTATGCGTATTGATGTGCCATCGGTACGAGGGGGATGGTGAGTCCGACGCGACGGCCGAACTCTCTTCCCCAGAAACCCGTGCAGCACACCACGATGTCGGCGTCGACGACCCCGGTCGCGGTGCGGACGCCACGTACCTCACCGTTCTCTTCGACGACGTCGATCACCTCGGTGTGCGGCACGAACCGTGCCCCACGTGAAACTGCCCGCGTCGCTTGGGCTTCTGCCGCCCGCAGTGCTTTCGCCAGGCCATCGCGCGGCGTGAAGAACCCGCCGACGATTTGGTCAGGGTCGAGCAGGGGGTGGCGTTCGAGACACTCTGCGGGAGAGAACAGCTCATGTTCGACGCCGCGCGAGGCCGCCCAGCCTGCCTTGCGGTGGAGGTCGTCCAGGCGGGCCTCGGTGGTGGCCACCTCGAGCCCTCCGACGTGACTGAAACACCAGCCGTCGGGATGCTCGAGCGCGGAGAACTTCTCGAGGGTGTAGCTCGCGAGCTCGGTCATCGTCTTCGACGGATTGGTCGCGAACACGAGACCCGGTGCGTGCGAGGTCGATCCACCGGTGGCGAAGAGCGGCCCGCGGTCGAGGACCGTCACGTCGGCCCAACCGCGCGCGGTGAGCTCGTCGGCCAGCGAGGTGCCGACGATGCCTGCGCCGACGATGACGACTTTGGGAGTGGGCATGGGGTTCCTTTGGTGGGGGTGGTCTCGACAGGCTCGACCAGCGGGGTTGGGCTCGACCAGCGGTTGGGCTCGACCGGCGGGCGGCGGTGGTCTCGACAAGCTCGACCAGCGGGTTGGGCTCGACCGGCGGTGGTCTCGACAAGCTCGACCAGCGGTTGGGGCGCTCGACCGGCGGCGGGGCGGGCTAGCTGAACACCACGGTGCTGGTTCCGTTCATGAGCACGCGGTTCTCGCTGTGCCAGCGCACGGCGCGGGAGAGCGCCAAGGCCTCGGCGTCGCTGCCGACTGTGGCGAGCCTGCGTGGGTCGTGGGTGTGATCGATGCGGATCACCTCCTGTTCGATGATCGGGCCTTCGTCGAGGTCCGCGGTCACGTAATGCGCTGTCGCGCCGACGTACTTGACGCCGCGTTGATGGGCCTGGTGGTAAGGCTTGGCGCCCTTGAAGCCCGGGAGGAACGAGTGGTGGATGTTGATCGCCCTGCCGCGCAGCTTCGCGCAGGTCTCGTCGGACAGGATCTGCATGTATCGGGCGAGCACGACGAGGTTGGCGTCGAACTCGTCGACCGTTGCCAGAAGTCGCGCCTCTGCATCGGCCTTGGTGTCCGGCGACACGGGCAGATGCCGGAACGGAAGTCCGGCCGAGGTGGCCATCGGCTCCAGATCGGTGTGATTTGATACGACGGCGACGAGCCCACCTCCGAGTGTCCCTGCGCGCCAACGGAAGATCAGGTCGTTGAGGCAGTGGCCGAGCTTGGAGACCATGACGACGATCCGCGTAGGCGTGCGATCGTGGATCTCGAACTCGGCGTCGATCCCGGTGGCGAGATGTTCGAACGCGCGGGTCACGTCGTCGGCACTCGATTGGCGAGCGGACGCGAATTCCGTTCGTACGAAGAGGGTGTGCGTTGTCGGATCGTCGAACTGTCGATGGTCGATGACCTCGCAGCCGTGACTGAACAGGAACGACGAGATCGCATGCATGATCCCGCCGCGGGAGGGACACCGCAGGGTGAGCGTGAAAGTCGAGGGCATGAGTGGGCTTTCAGGTTAGGGAGTTCGTGTCAGTGGGCGTCGTGTCTGGGGGAGTCGGCACCACATACTCGGTCGCGGCGTCGACGAGCCAGTCAGCGAGGTAGTCGGCGAACGAGGAGCGCACGAAGAGTGTGTACGAGTCGTCGGGTTGGTTGCGGTGGATCACGACGCCGGTCTGGGCGAACAGGGTCGAGATTGCGCGGTCGGGTGGGAACGCGTTGTCGGACAGATCAACTGCGCAACCGTGGGCCAGGATCGTGCGAGCGCGGGGTCCGCCGAGGACGAGCCTGGTGCGCTGCGACGTCGCATCCATGACGTAAGCGTTGTCGCCTGCGCGGGACACGACGTCGTCGAAGAATGCGTGGCCTGTCACGCCCTGGCGATAGAGCAGCCACTCGGTGGGGCCGAGCCAGACCGCGACCTCGCCGTCGCTGCGTCGTAGTTCGCAGACGCCTGGCAGGTCGAGGCGTGCGATGGCATCGACGTCGGAGGTACGGACAATCGCCTGTGCCACTGGCTTTTCAGCGAGTTGCACTGCGGGCGCGATCGCGTCGAATGCCACCTGTCGGCCGCTCAGCGGCGAGCGCGGTGCGAGCGAGATGTCAGCCATCGCGACGGGTTCCTTCCTGGTCGACGAATACCGGTGACGTGACCTCGACCTCGACGAGGCGGTCTCCGACGGGCACCGACAGCCGGGAACCGACCAGATCCCGGCCACCCTTCACGAGCGCCAGTGCGAACGGCCGACCGAGCTCGGCGCTGAGATAGCTGGAGGTGACGTGACCGAGCATCGGAACGGGTGGCGGTGGCAGCGTGCCGTCCGGACTGTGCGTGATGATCTGCGATCCCTCCGGCAACACCGTCGACGCATCGGTCGGCAGCAGTCCGATGAAATGCTTGCGCAACGGATTACGGTCGGAGGCACGGGAGAACGAGCGCTTTCCGATGAAGTCGGACTTCTTCTTCGATACCACCCAACTCATGCCGAGATCGTGCGGCGTGACCGTCCCGTCGGTGTCCTGGCCGATGATCGGATACCCCTTCTCGGCGCGCAATACGTGCATGGTCTCGGTTCCGTACGGCGTGATCTCGTAGCGTTCACCGGCGTCGAGGAGTGCACACCACACGTCGAGTGCGTATTCCGCAGCAACGTTGACCTCGAAGGTGAGCTCGCCGGAGAAGCTGACGCGCCCGATACGGATCGGAACGCCGTCGAGAGTGGTGTCGCGCCAGTCCATGAAGCCGAACGCGCCGTTGCTCACGTCAAGGTCACCGAACACGGCACCCACGACGTCCCGAGATCGCGGTCCCACAACGGGGAACGTGGCGACGTGATCGGTCAGCGAGGTGGTGAACACCTGCAGCTCCGGCCATTCCGTCTGGTGCCACTCCTCCATCCAGTCGAGGATGGCCGCCGCATTTCCGGTGGTGGTGTAGACCGTGTAACGGTCGTCCGCGATGCGCATGACGGTGCCGTCGTCCTTGACCATGCCGTCGGGGCCACACATGACGCCGTAACGAATCTTGCCGACCGCAAGTGTGCTCATCATGTTCGTGTAGAGCATGTCGAGGAAGGCGGGGGCGTCACGTCCCGCGACATCGATGACACCGAGCGTCGAACCGTCGAGGATGCCGACTCCCGAACGGACAGCGGCACATTCACGGAGCACAGCCGATGCCATGTCTTCGCCGCCGCGTGGATAGAAGCGTGGACGCTTCCACTGGCCGACGTCCTCGAACACCGCCCCGCGATCACTGTGCCACTCGTGCAACGCGGTTCGTCGAACCGGGTCGTAGCGATCGCCTCGGTCGCGACCTGCCAAGGCGGCGAACGACACCGGGGTGTACGGCGGACGGAACGTCGTGGTTCCGGTGTCGGTGACGTCGACGCCGAGCAACTCCGCGACGATGCCCGAAGCGACGATGCCAGACGTCTTGCCCTGATCGTGTGCCGTACCGATCGTGGTGTAGCGCTTGACATGCTCCACAGACGTCATCCCGGCGCCGACGGCACGCTCGACGTCGGTGACCGTGGCATCTCGCTGGAGATCGACAAACGATGTCGCAGCGTCGGATTCGGCAACTCGCCAACACACTTCTGTCGCGGCCGGGGTGCGTTCACCGACGTGCGGAATGGCTCGGAACTCGGGTGCCACGACGCCGAGCGCGCGCACTGCTGATAGCCCTGCTCGACGCCCGTCGGCCAGACACGATGGCGTGGTGAGCATTCCGGCTGCCGCGCCCGCGATCTCAGTGGTCGGTAGCGTTCCCGTGGGTAGAAAGGCTGCGGCTGAGGCGTCGAAGGTCAGCGGACCGCGCAGTTGACTCCACAGGTGCGCAGCGGGATTCCAGCCTCCTGAGACCAGCACGGTGTCGCAGTCGAGTGACGTGCCATCCCGGAGGCGCACACCCGCTACCGAATCGGTGCCGAGAGCCTCGACCACGGCGTCGTCGACACGCAGTGAGATCCCGAAGGCCGCAGCCTGTTCGGCGAGATCGGTCGACACGGTGGCGCGCACGTCGACGATCGCACGGACCTCGACTCCTTCCTGCGCCAACGCGAACGCGGCGTCGTATGCGGCGTCGCAGGCGGTGAAGACGACGGCGCTGGTGCCGACGAGTACTCCGTATCGGCGGAGGTAGTCAGCCGCCGCACCGGCAAGCATGACACCGGGTAGGTCGTTGTTGCCGAAGATGATCGGACGTTCGTGTGCGCCCGCGGCGATGACGATGTGTCGGGCACGGATTCGATGAATGCGCTGCCGCGAGATGTGCTGTGGCGCGTCCGTTCCCAGATGGTCGGTGCGACGTTCGACAGCGAGGACGAACCCGTCGTCGTATGCACCGAACGCCGTGGTTCGGATCAATCGGGTGGTGGTGGGCAGCGAGTCGAACTCGGCGACGGCGTCGTCTACCCAGGGCGCCCACGGTGTTGCGCCGCCGGGCTCGGCGCGCTCGTCGAGGAGCATGACCTGTAGGCCTGCGCGGGCGGCGATCAGTGACGCCATGAGGCCTGCGGGTCCGGCGCCGACGACGAGCAGGTCGGGATGGTGGTGCAGCGAATCGTAGCGGGCGGTGTCGACGTCGAATGACAGGCGGCCCAGTCCCGGCACGCCGTGCGCGACGAGGCCGGGACACAGCTCGACTGTTGTCGCGGGAACCATCGGTTCGCTGTACGGAGCGTCGACACCGATCTGCGCGGTCGCATCGTCGGCCCACGATCCCGTGACACCACGGGAGCGATGGAGTATCACGCTGCTGGTGATCGAGCGAACTCCGTTGGCCAGCAATGCCGATGCCAGTGAGTCGCCTGCGTAACCGGTGTACGTGGCACCGTCGAAGACGAAGTCGATGGGGGTATCGCGATCGACACGTCCGCCGGAGGGGGTGCGGAAGGTCTGAGTCATCGGGAGGTCTCCTCGGCCGGTGCCGGCACGATCGCGTAGGTGACGGTGTCGCGCTGGACGGTGAACCACTGCCGACAGCCTGCGCTGTGGCACCAGCGTTCTGTCAGTGCGCCTATGGGGTTGGGGCGGAAAAACAGATAGCGTGCCCACGCGGCGTCGTCGAGGTCGGCGGGCCGGTCGGGGTAGGCGACGCCCGCGGCGGCACCGTAGTGGAACTCGACTTCTTCGCGTGGCCCGCAGTGCGGGCAGGTGATGAGCTGCAACGGATCTCCTGGTACTCGGTGGCTGCGGTTTCAGTAACGGTGCTCAGTGCGCTACCGCTGCGGCGCCGTGTTCGTCGATGAGCTCGCCGGTGGTGAAGCGCTCGATGGTGAACGGCGCGTTGATCGGATGTGGTGCACCGGTCGCGACGGTATGCGCGAGGCACCAACCGACGGCTGGTGTCGCCTTGAAACCGCCTGTGCCCCAGCCGCAGTTGAGGAACAGATTGTCGTACGGCGTGGTGCCGAGGATCGGTGAGGCGTCGGGGGTGACGTCGACGATGCCCGCCCATGTCCGAAGCAGCCTGGCCCGACCGAAGATCGGGAACAGTTCGACGGCCGCCGCCATCTGGCGTTCGATGATGTGGAAGGCGCCGCGCTGGCCATATCCGTTGTATGAGTCGACGCCCGCTCCCATCACCAGCTCGCCCTTGTGCGCCTGCGAGACGTACACGTGCACCGCGTTGGACATCACGACGGTGGGGTGGACGGGTTCGAGGAGTTCGGAGACGAGTGCCTGCAGCGGGTGGCTCTGGAGCGGAAGGTCGATGCCGAGTGGGTCGGCGAGCGTCGAGGTGTGGCCTGCGGCGCACAGTGCCACGGTGCCTGCTCCGATACGCCCGCGGCTGGTGTTGACCGCGGTGATCTTGCCCGCGTCGGTCTCGAACCCGAGGACCTCGCAGTTCTGGATGATGTCGACGCCGGCGTCGCTCGCGCTGCGGGCGAATCCCCATGCGACCCAGTCGTGCTTCGCGATCCCGCCGCGCGGCTGAAATGTGGCACCCAGGACGGGATAGCGGATGTCGGCGGAGGTGTTGACGATGGGGCAGACCTCGGCGACCTGCTTGGGATCGAGCCATTCGGCGTCGATTCCGTTGAGCCGGTTGGCTTCTACTCGGCGGACCGAGTCGCGGACGTCCTGCTCGGTGTGCGCGAGGTTGAGCACACCGCGCTGGCTGAACAGGATCGGATACCCGAGCTCGTCCTCGAGTCCCGCCCAGAGCTTGAGGGAGTGCTCGTAGATCGCGGCGCTCTCGTCCCACAGGTAGTTGGAGCGGATCAGCGTCGTGTTGCGTGCCATGTTGCCGCCTGCGAGCCAACCACGCTCGAGCACAGCGACATTGGTGATCCCATGATTGCGTGCCAGATAGTGGGCGGTGGCGAGGCCGTGACCGCCGCCGCCGACGATCACCACGTCGTAGTTGGGCGCGGGATCGGGGTTGCGCCAGAGGAAGTCTGGATGGGGGCTGGTCATGGGGTCCTCACAGATCGATCACGACGGGCGAGAGTGGTTCGGAGCAGCAGAGCAGGATCTTGCCCTGCTCGATTTCGCGGCGGTGGATTCCGCCCTGATGGTTCATCACGACGTCGCCCGAGGTCTTGGTCACCTTGCACGAGCCGCACAGGCCGACACCGCACGACGACGGGAGCGTGACTCCCGCAGCCGCAGCGGCGGCGAGGATCGTCGTACCTGCGCCGACGTGAATACGGCGTGCGCGGCGGGTGAAGTCGACGCTGACGCCGTCGGAGGCAGCGCCCTCGTCGCTGGTTGGCAAACGAAAGCCGAAGCTCTCCTCGTGAATTCGCGTCAGCGAGCCACCTGAGGCGACGAGAGCCGAACGGACACCCGCACGGAACTGTCCTGGGCCGCAGAGGAAGACCTCTCGCTCAGCGAGATCCGGGCAGATGCGTGCAAGGGCAGCGGCGTCGAGTCGGCCGCGATGGCCCGACCACGCGGCGCCCGAATCATCGTCGGTGAGGCGCGTACAGGCAAAGGCGACAGCGACTTTGGGGTGCGTGACGGCGAGGTCGTCGAGCTCGGTGCGGAACGGGATGTCGTCGAGCGTGCGGGCGCTGTGGATGAAGACGATGTCGGGGGTGGTGCTGCTGTCGGAATCGGTGGCGGCCCGCAGCATCGACATCACCGGGGTGATGCCGCTGCCGGCGGAGATCAACAGGAGCTTGGTTGCGGCCTTGTCGATGTAGCTGAACCGGCCGAGTGGTCCGGACGCGGTGATGGTCCGACCTTCAGACATGTTGTCGTGCAACCAGTTCGACACGTGTCCGCCGACTTTGCGTTTGACCGAGATCGACAGGGTGTCCGGGCGGGTGGGCGACGACGAAATCGAGTAGCACCGTTCGACGACGCGCCCATCGATCTCGATTCCGACTGACAGGAACTGCCCTGGGTTGAACACGAATGTGTACGGCTCGACCGCGCGAAACGTGAATGTCGCCATGTCGCGGGTGAGCTCGGTGCGGTCGACGCACACGAGGAGGTGGTCGGTGCTCATCACGCGCTCTCGGCGATCTGATCGGGTGTGGTGTCGGTGTCGGCGTCGAGTCCGAGGTTGACGCGCAGCCGTGTGATGTACCAGTTGATGAACGCCTCGACCTGGAACTCCGACGGTCCGTACGGGCCGGGAACGTAGGCGGGATCGGCGATGCCACGGTGCGCGAGCCGAACCAGGTCGGCATCCTGCTGGTTGGTGATCTCCCAGACCCCGGTGAGTCGATCGAGGTCGTAGTCGACTCCCTCGACGGCTTCGGGGTTGACCAGCCAGGTGGTACGCACGAGCGTTTCGTCGGGCCGAATCGGTATGACGGAGAACAACACTGCGTGATCGCTGGTCACGTGCAACCACATGTTCGGTTGCAGGTGCATCGAGAGTCGGCCGAGTCGGCGGTCGGGTAGGTCGTCGGAGAGCGGGCGTGTGCACGCGGTGGTTCCGTCGAGTGTGAACGACTCGCCCGCGAGATCCATTGCCTCCCGCTCGATGTGGAATCCCGTTGGGCGGGAGTCGAGTTGGGCGATGCGTCGATAGGGGAGGCCGAAGCGAGTCCAGGTGTCGGTGAGTTCCGCGGTGGCGCGTCGATAACGTTCCACGACAGCGGTGAGCCGGTCGGGGATGGCGTCGGAGTCGCTGTAGCCCCAGGTCGGAAAGAAGACGTTCAGGAGTTCCGGATGGCCGCCGCAGTGGTAGCACTCGCGGTTGTTCTCCATTGCGAGCTTCCAGTTTCCGTTCTCGACAAGGTCGGTCTGCTTGGCGACCTTGGCCTCCGAGAGTCGGTGAGGCGCGAGATACGGTTCGACGATGCGCGCGACGTCGTCGATGTCGGTGGGCGGGTCGTCGGCGAGGCAGATGAAGACGAGGCCTGCGATGGTGCGGACTGCGACGGAGCGGAGCGAGAAGCAGCGCTTGTCGAAGTCGGGTGCCTGAGCCTCGGCGTACATGAGGCGGCCGTCAGTGCCGTAGGTCCACGAGTGGTACGGGCAGACGATGGTGCCGGTCGAGCCGTTTGCCTGCGTGATCAGACGGGCTCCGCGGTGGCGACAGACGTTGTGGTGGGCGCGGACGTTGCCGAGGTTGTCACGCGTGACGATGACCGATCGCGTTCCGAATTCGACGGTGACGTAGTCGCCGGGCTCTGCGATCTCGGCTTCGGCGGCGACGAAGAGCCACTGCTTGGCGAAGATCTCGTCGAGATCGACGTCGAACCACTTCTGCTCGACGTAGCACTGGCCCGGGAGGCTTTCGCTGACGACGCGCGTGTCGATGACAGCGCACATGGTCGGATCGGCTCGGTGCGCGGTCGACTGCGCATTCTGCTGGGGCGGATCAGTGGGCATCGGCCATCGAAGTCTCTCTTGGCGGCGTATGGGATCGCGGTGGCTGGGGCGGGGCCTGGGGGTTGTGAGAGCGCTGTTTGGAGTCGGCGGCGACCCCATGCTGCTAGTTGCGTATACCGCAACGAATAGCAACTGATGCAACAAGTGTGAATGCTCCGGTCGTGTCTGTCAATCGGGCGCACGTAGTTATTTGGCGACGATTCAGGGTGGCGCGCAATCCGTGTCGGCTTGGCCCGAATTGACCGAAGTGCCGGTTGACCTGCGGATATGGCGATCCCGTCCGTGGCGAGGTGATGTTAGCCTTGCCTAAATAATGGTCGACCGGTTGCCGATCCCGGCGCCGGAATACTCGAAGGAATTGCCGTGAAGGTGTGTGTGGTTGGTGCGGGACCGTGTGGCCTGACGACGATCAAGCAGTTGCGCGACGAGGGGCACGACGTTGTCTGCTTCGACAAGAATGCAGATCTCGGTGGCCTGTGGTTGCGCCACGAAGGCGACAGCGAGCAGATGAAGGCCTACGACAACCTCATGCTCACGATCTCGATGAAACTCATGGCCTACTCGGATCACCCATTTGCCGACGGCCGCGTGTTCTACACGCGCGCGCAGTATCTGGAGTACTTGCGCGAGTACGCGGCCCGATTCGGTCTCGCCGAGAGCATCGCGTTCGGCTCCGAGGTCACCGATATCCGCCGCGACGACCGGGGCTGGACGGTGACGGTCTCACGCGGGGGCGCGACGTCGTCGGAGAGCTTCGACGCCGTCGCTGTCTGCTCTGGACCATTCAAGACGCCCAACCGCGCGATCGCGGGGCTCGAGGGTTTCACCGGGGAGATCGTGCACTCGTCGGAGTACCGCAACAGCGACCGTTTCGCGGGGAAGCGGGTTCTGATTGTCGGAATGGCCGAATCCGGTGCAGATCTCGTGCGCGAAATCGGTGACGTGGCAACGGAATGCACTCTTGCGATCCGCTCCTACACCTACCTGTTGCCGCGTGTGTTCAACCGTACGAGGACGACCGACAACGGAACCGTCCGTGCGCATGCGCATGAGATGTGCAGGAGGTCGGCGGAGTATCCGTTCGTGCTCGACACGTCATGGGGCCGCAACTCGGTGGTCAAGGCGCTGTTCCTGGCGATGTCGGTGGTGCTGGGTGTGTTCACCACTGTGGCAGGTGTGGTGCGGGCGTACGCGGGCAGGGCGCCGGGAGGTCGGCGCACCGTTGAGCCCGACGTGAATCCTCTCGGCCAGCCGATGGAGCCGGCGAAGATCGACGTGGACACCCTCGACAACGAGGCCAACTGGGACATGATTCGCACCTGGAATCGACGGTCGCATCCCGACGGTAGCTGGGCGCAGCGTGCGATCTTCTGCAAGAACGTCAGCTTCGTCCCGAGTCTCGTCGACGGACGAGTAGCGTTGAACGACAGTGGAATTGCCGGCTCCGACGGTTCGACGGTGCGCTTCCGTGACGAGAGCTCGGCGGAGTTCGACGCGATCGTGCTGTGCACCGGCTTCACCACCGAGAAGCTGTCGATAGGCGACCTTCAGGTCAAGGACGGCAACGTGCGCAACCTCTACAAGCACTTCCTGCACTCCGAACACGACGGCACCGCGGCGTTCATCGGATTCGTCCGGCCGTTCTCGGGTGGCATCCCGATCTGCGCGGAGATGCAGGCGCGGTACTTCGCGCAGTTGTGCAGCGGAAAGCTCGCCGCGCCGTCGAATATCGACGAGCGCATCGGTCGCGAAAAGGAGTGGGAAGAGCACTGGACTGCGCTGAGTCCTGGCCACACGGAGGCGATCCCGTCGCAGGTGCTGTACCTGGACGCACTCGCCAGCGAGATCGGCTGCCTGGTGCCTGCCTGGCGAATGATGTTGAATCCCAAGCTGTTTATCCAGTTGTGGTTCGGGAGTTTCAACCAGTCGTGCTATCGCATCGTCGGGCCGCACAGGCTCGGGAAGGCAGCGCTCGAGGACCTGTACTCCGAGACCGTCGAAAACCGTTGGCAGATGGCCGGTCAGCTCGCGCTGCTGCAACTGATGCCCAAGCGCGTGCACCCGAAGCATCTGATCTGAAAGTTGTGTGGGACACACGGGTACAAAAATGTCCCCGTGTGTCCCACACAACTGCGGCGCGGAACCTAGCTCAGCGGCAGTTCGGCCACAAAGCTGCTGGTCGGAGTCGTCGAACCGCCAGGCGGCTCGACGGTGAACGCCAGCGACTTCGCGTTTCCGATGTGCGGGATGACCGCGGTGGTCGACGGGGCAACGTCCTTGTCGGTCATGGTGCCCGCCGACGTCGCGCCCTCGGGGCCGACCAGCCACATCTGGTAGACCGTCCCGGACTTGGGTGGTGGCACGTCGTTCATGACCAGCACGCCCGCGTCTGCGCTCTCGGAGTATGCGACGGTCGCGCGGCCGGTGGCGACCGAACCCGACGAGGTGCGGATGTCCTTGGCGTCGAACACCTGCTGCGCGGTGGTCTGTTGAGGCTCGTTGTCGGACGAGAGATTGGCGCCGACGACCCAGCCGACGGCTCCGATCGCGACAGCCACGATCGCCGCGGCCGCGAGGTAGAGGATGCGACGGTTGCGTGGGGTGGTCTCGACTCGGTCCTCCGCTGGCGCTCCGGACCGGCTCGACCAGCGCGAAAGGTCCGCCGGTGCGTCGGCTGCCTGGGGCTGGCGGGAGGGGTCTTCTGCTCCGGACAGGCGGGAGGCGTTCACGGCCGAGGGGCGGGGCGAGGGGGCGTCGTCCTGGGGCTCGGTGCGGATGAGGTGTAGCAGGCGGTCGCGCAGTTCTGGTGGCGGCGCCGCGGATGTGGTGGAACTGACCGAGGCCATCGCCTCGCGGGTGAGTCGGACGTCGCGGTCGAAGGCGGCGCGGTCGGTGTCCGACGCCTTCGCGCGGCGTCGGGCAACCGAGTCGCGCTCGGCCGCGCCGAGTGCGTCGAGGCCGAGCATCGGTGCAAGACTGACGAGGTTGTCGTCCGAAGGTGCTGGGGTAGTGGGATTTTCGTCAGACATCACGATCTCCGAGGCATGAGCGGAGGCGAGCCATTCCGTCGCGGATACGGCTCTTGATGGTGGGGAGAGCCACCGACAGTCGCTCGGCGACCTCGCGATAGGTGAGCCCCTCGTAGTAGGCGAGGCCGATCGATTCGCGCTGGACGTCGGTCAGCGTCTCGAGGCAGCCGCGGACCTGAGAGCTCGTCTCCCGTTTGTCGACGGCCTCGCTGACCTCGTCGAACGTCGAGGTGTAGTCCTGTGCTCCGTAGTTCTCCTCGCGGCGGCTGCTCGCGGTCTCCGATCGCACACGGTCGACGGCGCGGCGGTGTGCCAGGGTGATCAGCCAGCTCAGCGCCGAGCCGAGGTCGGCGCGGAACGTCGACGCAGATCGCCAGACCTGCAGGTAGACCTCTTGCGTGGTCTCCTCGCTGTAGCCGGGGTCGCGCAGAACACGCAACACCATGCCGTAGACACGATGGCTGGTGAGGTCGTAGAACTCGGCGAATGCGAGCTCGTCTCCCGAAGCGATCTTCTCCAGAAGTGCGGGCAGCCGGTCGCCGGCATCGTGGTCAGCGGTCACCGACAGGCCTCTGCGTTCATCGCAGTTCACCCTAATTGGCGACGTGCTGACCCTCAACCACACCTGAGTCTTGCGTTCAGCAGAACTCGGCGACCAGGCCGAACTCGTCGACCGGGCTGGAGGTGTTGGGGCTGCGAGCAGGGCGGTCATGGCGCGTGGCCCTGACTACCCGCCCCCTCACGCGTCTTCGGCGGTAGAGGGAAGAAGTACGACGTGCGCTGCTGGTACTCGGGGTAGCCGTCGCGTTTGCTCATCGACTGCTCGAGTAGACGCGCGCCGGTTGCGAACACCAGGAAGTAGGTCATCACGACGGGTGAGAGCACGGTCAGAACTCCGGGCCACGCCGACGCGGCGATGAGCCACATGCCCCACCACACGGCGGAGTCGCCGAAGTAGTTGGGGTGACGCGTCCACGCCCAGAGCCCGCGGTCCATGATCTTGCCCTTGTTGGACGGATCGGATTTGAACGACGTCATCTGCGCGTCGCCGATCGCCTCGAACGAGATACCGACGGCCCAGAGCACGACACCCGCGATCAGCACGATCCACCAGATTCCGTGCGTCGCGTGCGTGACCGCGGAGACCTGCAGCGGCAGCGACACGAACCACTGTGCAGCCCCCTGGGTTCCGAAGATCTTGCGGATCACGCGCCCGGCCGAGGGATTGTCGCCGAGAACCTTTGCGTAGCGCGGGTCTTCACCCTTGCCGCGAACCTTGCCCAGCATGTGCCAGGTCAGTCGCAGACCCCACACCGTGACGGCGACGGCCAGAATCCATCGTCGGGTGATGTCGCCGCCACCGAGAATCAGTGCGATCCAGCCGATCCCGACGAATCCGAATCCCCAGATGACGTCGACGACGTTGTAGTGCCCGAGACGACGTCCCACCGCAAACGTGATGGCCTGCAGGACAACGATGAACAGCAACGACGCTCCGGTGACCACGCCGAAGCCCGCCCACCCGGTCAGCCCTGTCATGAGTCGGTGCTCCCGGCGGAGTCGTCATCACGGGTGAAGACGAGTTGATGCACGTCGAGGTAGCCCGCGCGAAATCCGGCCTCGGAGTAGGCGAGATAGAACTGCCACATGCGCATGAACGTCGAATCGAAACCGAGGTTTTCGACGTCGGCGCGGCGAGCGGTGAAGCGTTCGCGCCACAGTCGCAATGTCTCGGCGTAGTGATGGCCCATGGACAGGTTGTCGCGCAGGCGAAGTCGGGTGTGCTCTGCGGTGACGTCGCGCAGTGCGGGCAGAGAGGTAAGCTGCCCGCCGGGAAAGATGTACTTGTGCACCCAGGTATAGGTGTTCCGCGAGGCGCGCATCCTGTCGTGGGGCATGGTGATGGCCTGGATGGCCACGCGGCCTCTGGGTGCAAGCACCCGATCGATCGTCGAAAAGTAGACGGGCCAATACTTTTCGCCGACGGCTTCGATCATCTCGACGGAAACCACGGCGTCATAGGTACCTGTGACGCTGCGGTAGTCGAGCAGGTCGATCTGCACACGGTCGGCGAAGCCCGCCTCGTCGACGCGCTGCATTGCGAGCTCGCGCTGCTCGCTCGAGAGAGTCACCGATCGCACGGTGGCTCCGCGTGCTGCAGCCCGCAGACATAGCTCGCCCCAGCCCGTTCCGATCTCGAGGACGCGCGAGCCCGGGCCGACCCCCGCCGCATCGAGCAGGCGATCGACCTTGCGGCGCTGCGCATCTGCGAGGTCGTCGAATCCGGCCTGAGACGTTGGTTTGGGAGTTTTCGCGGCGTCTGCGTCGAGGGACGGGTCGTCGAACAGGGCGCTCGAGTAGGTCATCGTCTCGTCGAGGAAGGTCGCGAAGAGGTCGTTGGAGAGATCGTAGTGTCGCGCGATGTTGCTGCGCGTGTTGGCGGCGGTGTTCTCCTCGTCGGCGGGATGTCGGGGGAGGACGAGTGCGCGCAGGGTTTGCAGCGGCTTCGGGACGAGCCGGGCGACTCGTTCGGCGAAGGGGGTGAGGACGCCAACGAGGTCGTCGGTGGTCCAGTCGCCCGCCATGAAGGCTTCGCCGAATCCGATCAGACCGCCGGAGCCGACGCGACGTGAGAACGCGACCGGGCGACGAACGATCATGCGCGGCAACACCGAATCGGTCTTGCTTCCGCGACGTGAGCCGTCGGGGAACTCGATGCGGACTCCGATCCCGGTGGTCGCATGTCGGAAGAGCCATGCTGCGGCGCGACCACGGACTCGTGCGGCCGCGCCGGTGGGTACGGCCGCGACGTCGGGCCAGCGGCGAGCGTCGGCCGCGGTGAGATCGGTGCCGAGCGCGGGCGGCGGGGTGTCATGCGAGTCGGAGTCGGTGGCGGGACTACTCATCGGTGACCTTTCGGGTGGGGGTGGTCTCGACAAGCTCGACCAGCGGTGGGGGCTCGGCCGGCGGGGGTTGACGCTCGGCCGGCGGTGGTTGACGCTCGGCCGGTGGTGGGGGCTCGACCGGCGGGGTGGTCTCGACAGGCTCGACCAGCGGTTCCGTGGGCTCGACCAGCGAGGGTTGAGGCTCGACCAGCGGGGTGGGCTCGACCAGAGGTTCCGTGGGCTCGGCCGGCGGGGCGGAGTCCTGCGGGGGGCGGGGCACGATCGGAAGTCGTTTGGCCCACAGCTTGATTCCCTGGAACCGGATGCGGGCCGAAACTACGAGCGGGGCGAGCGGCGCGCGCATCTGGGTCGCGACGATCGCACGCGACGTCGCGGGTTCGATGCGCCCCGACAGCGA
Source organism: Gordonia sp. w5E2 (assembly GCF_036540975.1). NCBI lineage: Bacteria > Bacillati > Actinomycetota > Actinomycetes > Mycobacteriales > Gordoniaceae > Gordonia > Gordonia sp. w5E2. The sequence goes on from NZ_CP144213.1 coordinate 214,289, forward strand.
TGCGACGAAAGGCTCGTGACCGTCGCGCTCCAGGACGATCGAGACGGCGACGCGACCGTCGGCAGGCGGCGGCATCCGCAGGCGGTAGTTGCCCGACACGTCGTTGAAGGGCGAGACGTAGAACTCCTTGTCGACTTCTGCGCGCCCGTGGTCGTCGAGTTCGACGACGTAGCAATGCCGGCCACCGTAGGTGTTGTGGACCTCGGCGACCGCGTATGCCAGCGAACCGTCACTGCGATGGCACCAGTAGACGCTGAGCGGGTTGAAGACGTAGCCCGCGACGCGCGGTGACATCAGCGCGACGACCTTTCCGTCTGGAGGGCGTTTGCCGACGCTGAGGAGGTGGGTGTTCAGGCGATCGCGCAGCGTTTGGCCGTCGACCATCGGTTCGGGGAAGTGGTCGGCTCCGCGGAATCGAGCGAAGGGTCGTAGCGGCGCGGAAAGTGTTGGCAGGCTGTCGATATCGACGAGCCAGGAGACACTGCGGTAGGTGAAGGCGTGCCGCAACGGCGATAGGCGGGTGTGGGTGACGCGACTATGCACTAGTTGGGCGTTCCCGGTCATGCCGACTCCCGCTCGTCGACGACCGTGGTCTGCCGCGCGGAATCCCATGCGACACCGAGACGCTCCGCGGCGCGTGCTCCGGAGAGCGCGCCGTCCTCGTGGAAGCCCCACCCGTGGTAGGCGCCCGCGAAGACGATCGCGTCGGTGTTGATATCCGGTAGCAGTGCCTGTGCTGCAACCGATTCCGTGGTGTACACGGGGTGCTCGTATGTCATCTCGGCGATGACGGTCGACGCATCGACGAGGTCGGTGCGGCCCAGTGTCACCAGCATGCGGGGATGCTCGGGATTCAGGCGCATGAGCCGGGTGAGGTCGTAGGTGACCGCGACCTGCGAGTCGTCGACTGCCCCCGACGCGTCGCCGTGGATCTGGTAGTTCCACGATGCCCACGCGCGGCGTGCCCGTGGCATAAGTGAGATATCAGAGTGCAGCACAGCAGGTTTCGGTGCGTACTCGATGGCGGCGAGAACTCGACGCTGCTGCGGGGTCGGGGCGTCGAGCAGTCGGAGAGCCTGGTGAGGATGGGTGGCGACGACGACCGCGTCGAAGTTCTGTGTTCCGGATGAGATGGCGAGTTCGACTGTGCCGTCGGAGTTCTCGGAGATGTGCCGGACCGGGGTGCTCATGTGGACTGCGCCGCCGCGGCCTCGGACACCGTCGGCGACGGCCTGGACATACGTGTCCGACCCGCCGTCGACGGTACGCCACGTCGGTGACCCGAACACCGACAGCATGCCGTGGTGATCGAGGAAGGTGAAGAGGTAGCGCGCAGGGTAGCGGCTCGCGGTTGCCGCGTCGCACGACCACACCGCGGCGACGAGCGGCAGCATGAAGTGTTCGCGGAAGTACGGGGAGAAGTTCTCGCGGTCGAGGAAGTCGTCGAGCGGCTCGTCGGAGTCGGGGGTATCGAGGAGTGCGCGCGCCGCCCGGTGGAATCGGGTCACCTCGCCGAGCATGCGCAGATAGCGGCCTCGCGTGGCGTTGCGCGGGGTGGGGAACAAGCCGGAGAAGCCGAGGGCGCCCGCATACTCGAGGCCGGTCACCGTTGAGCTGACCGACATCGACATGTCGGTGTCCTTGGTTGCCACGCCCAGCTCGGCGAAGAGGCGCAGGAGCGTTGGGTAGGTGCGGTCGTTGTGGACGATGAAACCGGAATCGACGCCGACGACACTTCCGTCGGGCATGGGCACCGAGTGCGTGTGGGCGTGGCCGCCCAGTCGGTCGTCGGCTTCGAATAGTGTCACCCGGTTGCTTCCGGAGAGCACATGTGCAGCGGTCAATCCCGCGACCCCGCTGCCGACCACGGCGACGTTGGAGGGCGGGACGGATCGCTGGCGGATACTCATGCCCGGTGTTCGGATCCGGTCACGGGAGTGGATGGGTCGAATCGAACGGAGTGTCTCGTCTGCGTCGATTCACGGGTCAGGCTGCTCGCGTCGCGCCCATGATCGGGTCGTTGCGCACCGCATCACTGGGCACGATCCGCGCGCCGAGAGGCACGAGTGAGATCGGGATCATCTTGTAGCTGGCGATGCCGAGCGGTATGCCAATGATCGTCAGACACATCGCGATTCCGGTCGTGAGGTGCCCGATTGCCAGCCACCAACCTGCGACGATGATCCAGATCACATTCCCGATCACCGACCACGCTCCCGACTGGGGATCGCGGACCACTGTCCGACCGAACGGCCACAGTGCGTAGTTGGCCATCCGGAACGACGCGATACCGAAGGGGATCGTGATGATCAGGATGCAGCAGATGATGCCCGCGATGACGTAGCCGAGCGCCATCCAGAAACCACAGAGAACCAACCAGATGATGTTCAGCAACGTTTTCATCTGTCCATTGTCGCCCTTCGACGACGCCGAGCGCGAGGATTACTGCTGAAGTTCGAGGTTTCGCCCGGGGATGGCTGCGAGTAGTTCACGCGTGTAGTCCGACGTCGGGTTCTCGTACACGTCGTCGACGGTGCCGTCGTCGACGACCTTGCCCTTGCGCATGACGAGCACGCGGTCGGCGATCTGACGGACGACGGCCAAATCGTGTGTGATGAACAGGTACGTCAGGTCGAGTTCGTGCTGCAGGTCGTCGAGGAGGGTCAGGATCTGCTCCTGCACCAGGACGTCGAGGGCGGACACCGCCTCGTCACAGACGACGACCTCGGGGTTCAGCGCCAGCGCACGTGCGATCGCGACCCGCTGACGCTGCCCGCCGGAGAGCTCGTTGGGAAACCGCTGCATCACCGATGACGGGAGTGCGACGAGGTCGAGGAGTTCGCGAACGCGTGCGATGCGGGACGCCTTGTCGCCGATATTGTGCACGACGAGCGGCTCGGAGATCGCACGGTAGATCGAGTACATCGGGTCGAGCGAGCCGTACGGGTTCTGGAAAACCGGCTGCACGCGGCGTCGAAAAGACTTGGCCTGAGCGCCTTTCAGCGACGTCACGTCGCTGCCGTCGAATTGGACTGTGCCCGAGGTTGGTTCGAGGAGTCCGAGCACCATGCGCGCGACCGTCGACTTACCGGAGCCGGACTCGCCGACGACTGCTGTGGTGGTGCCGCGGTAGAGCGTGAAGCTGACGTCGTCGACGGCGCGGAACGGCGTTGCCTTGCGGAACGGGACCGAGCCGCGGATCGGGAAGTCCTTCACGAGATTCGACGCGACGACGACCGCGGTGGGGGTGGTCTCGACAGGCTCGACCAGCGAGGAGGTCGGCTCGGCCGGCGGGGTGGTCGGCTCGGCCGGCGGGGTGGTGGTCTCGACAGGCTCGACCAGCGGTGCGGAGGTCGGCTCGGCCGGCGGGGTGGTGGTCTCGACAGGCTCGACCACCGGGTTGGGCTCGACCAGCGGCTTGGGCTCGACCGGCGGGGTGGGCTCGGCGGGCTTGTGGCGGTCGGCGCGGCGCGACGAGAGCGACGGCGCGGCGTCGACGAGTCGCTTGGTGTACTCGTGATGCGGGTTGGTCAGGATCTCCTGTGCCGGGCCGGATTCGACGATGCGGCCGCGGTACATGACCACCAGGTGGCTGGCGCGCTCGGCGGCGAGGCCGAGGTCGTGGGTGATCAGCAGGACGGCCGTGCCGAGTTCGTCGGTGAGCGAGGCGAGGTGGTCGAGGATCTCGCGCTGCACCGTGACGTCGAGTGCCGACGTCGGTTCGTCGGCGATCAGCAGCTTGGGCTTTCCGGCGAGACCGATCGCGATGAGCGCGCGCTGTTTCATGCCGCCGGAGAACTCGTGCGGATACTGCGCCGCGCGCTTCTCCGGATCGCGCAGGCCGGCCTGTCGGAGCACCTCGACGGCACGTGTGCGTGCCTCGCCTCGTTTGGCCGCACCGTTGGCGACGAGCGTCTCACGAACCTGGAAGCCGACGCGCCACACCGGGTCGAGGTTGGTGTTGGGATCCTGTGGCACGAGGCCGATTCCGCTACCGCGCACCTTCTCGAACTCACGTCGCGAGGCCTGTGCGAGGTCCTTGCCGTCGAACAGTATTTTGCCGCCGGTCACGGTGCCGTTGCCGGGCAGCAGCCCGAGAACCGCTGCGGCGGTCGTCGACTTGCCCGAGCCGGATTCGCCGACGATGGCGACGGTCTGACCGGGATACACGGTGAGTCCGACGCCGCGCACCGCGGGCACGTCGCGCCCGCGTGAGCGGAAATCGACTCGTAGGTCGGAGATTTCGAGCAGCGGTGCCGGTGCGGCAGCCTCGTTCTCGGAGGTCAGCTCGGAGTTCGTTGTGTCCGTTGTCATCAGCGGGTCCTCGCCTTCGGGTCGAGTGCGTCGCGCAGCACGTCGCCGAGCATCATGAACACGAGGACCGTGATGGCAAGTGCGGCAGCGGGATAGAACAGGATGGGCTGACCTTCGCGCAGCAACTGCTGGCCTGCGGCGATGTCGATGCCCCAGGAGACGGCGGTCGACGGCAGGCCGATGCCCAGGTACGACAGGGTCGCCTCGGTGACGATGAAGACGCCGAGCGAGATCGTCGAGATGACGATGACCGGGCCGAGCGAGTTCGGCAGCACGTGGGTGAACAGCGTGCGCAGCCGTGACGAGCCCAGCGAGCGCGACGCGTCAACGAATTCTTCGTTGCGCGCCGAGATCGCGGAAGAGCGTGCGATACGGGCGATTTGGGGCCAACTGAAGATCGCGAGGACCAGCACCACCGTGTAGACGGTGCGCGCCGAGATCATCTGCATGGTGACCACGGCCGCCAGGATGAGCGGGATGGCGAAGAAGATGTCGGCGAGGCGGGAGATCAGCGAATCGAGCCATCCGCCGTAGAAGCCCGCGAAGATGCCGAGGAGTCCACCGACGAGCACCACCGCGAGCGTCGTCAGAATGCCGACGAGTACGGAGTCGCGCGCGCCGTAGATCACGCGCGCGTAGATGTCGTGGCCCTGCAGGTCGGTGCCGAACCAGTGCGCGGAACTCGGTGAGAGCAGTGAGTCCTCGAGGTTTGCGTACCGCGGATCCTGGTGTGCGAACAGGCCGGGGAACGCGACGATCAGCAGGATGAGGACGAGCAGGATCATCGAGACGATGAACACCGGCTTGGTCCGGATCTCCTGCCACGCCGACTTCCAGAAGCCTGCTGGGTCGACATCGTCGACGAACTCGTCGACCTTGAGTAGCTCGACATCTTCGGCGTCGGCGACGAAGCGGTCCTGGCCGGGAAAGAAGCTGGGGTACGCGTTCAGAGCTGCGTCGGTGCGTGGGGTCTCAGGCATAGCGAATCCTCGGATCGAGTGCGGCATAAAGCAAGTCGACGACGATGTTGCAGACGAGGTAGATCAGCACGAGCACCGTGACGAAGGAGACGACGGTCGGGGCCTCGCCGCGGATGACCGCTTGATAGATCGTTCCGCCGACGCCGGGGATGTTGAAGATGCCCTCGGTGACGACGGCTCCACCCATCAGCACGCCGACGTCGGTGCCGATGAACGTGACGACCGGAATCAGTGAGTTGCGCAGGACGTGCACGGTGATCACGCGGGGTCGTCGAAGACCCTTGGCCGACGCGGTGCGTACGTAGTCGGCGGTCAGATTGTCGGCGACCTCCGACCGCGTGAGCCGCACGATGTAGGCGAAAGAGACTGCGCCGAGTACGAATCCGGGAAGGATGAGGTGATAGAAGTCGAGGTTTCCGCCGACGGTGACCGGGAACAGATGCCACTTCACACCGAGCAGGTACTGCGCGACGAAGCCGAGCACGAAGATCGGTATCGCGATGATGATGAGAGTGACGATCAGGATCGCGGTGTCGTACCAGCGTCCCTTGTTCAGGCCGGAGATCACACCGAACACCACGCCACCGATCGTCTCGACGACCAGCGCGATCAGGGTCAGGTTGACCGTCACCGGGAACGCGCGTTTCATCACGTCGAACACCGGTTGCCCGGAGAACGACGTGCCGAAGTCGAGATGGAACACCCCGCCGATGTAGTTGAAGTACTGCACGTAGAACGGTTGGTCGAGGTGATACTGCGCGCGCAGTTGCGCAATCAGGGCCGGGGACATGGGTTTTCCGCCACCGAGAGCCGCGATGGGGTCGGAGGGGACGAGAAAGACCATGGCGTAGATGAGGAACGTGGCGCCGAAGAAGACGATCACCATCTGTCCCAGACGGATGAGGAGATATCTGGTCACCGGGTCACTCCTTCGCTTCCTTGGTGATGCTCGGGTAGTCGGGCAAGCCGTTCCAGGCCAACTGCGCGGTCACTTCCGGCCCGGTACCGCCGGCGCCGATGTAGTCCCACAGCGGAATGTTCGGCAGGTCCTTCAGCAGGGTTTCCTGTGCGACGTTGGTGAGCCGGTATGACTCGTCGTCGGACCGCGCACGCTGCGCGGCAGTCAGCCGTGCGTCGAACTCCGGCGAGACGTATTGCGAGTCATTGGATCCGGCTCCCGTCACGAAGATCGGCGCGAGGAACTCCAGCATCGACGGGTAGTCGCCCTGCCAGCCCGTCCTCGCGGCGGTCTTGATCGTCTTGCTCGTGATCGCCGAGCGGATCTGCTTGAACGTCGGCTGCGGAGCGCCGTGTGAGTCGATACCGAGGGTGTTCTTGATCTGGTTGCACACCGCGTCGACCCAGACCTGGTGATCGCCGTCGGAGTTGTAGGCGATTTGGAAGGATCCGCTCCACGGCGCGATGGCGTTGGCCTCCTGCCACAGTTGTTTGGCCTTCTCGGGGTTGTAGTCGAGGACGTCGCTACCCGGGATGTCGTCGCTCCATCCGGGTAGGGAGCGCGCCGTGAAATCCCTTGACGGCGTGCGCGCACCACGGAAGACGACCTTGGTGACCTCCGGACGGTTGATGGCCATCGAGAGCGCCGCACGACGCAGCTCTCCTTCGCGCCCCGCGGAGAAGTGTGGCAGGTAGTAGGGGATCGCGATCTGCTGGTTGGACGCCGTCGGCTTGGTCAGTGCGTGCGCGCCGAGCGCCTTCTTGTAGGAGTTGAGCGCACTGACCGGCACAGTGTCGGTGACGTCGAGATTGCCGGAGGTGAGGTCGGTGTAGGCGGTGTCTAGGCTGGAGTAGAGGACGAAGTTGATTCCGCCGTTGCGCGCCTTGTCGGGACCCTTGTAGTCGTCGTTGCGCACCACATTGATCTGGACGTTGTGTCGCCAGGCGTCGGGACCCGCCATCTTGTAGGCGCCGTTTCCGATCGGGTGTTCGCCGAATTCCTTTGCGCCCTCGGTGAAGAAGACGTCGGGAAGCGGCTTGAACGGCGTGAAGCCCAGTCCCAGTTTGAAGTCGATGTTCGGTTGCGTCAGGCGAACCGTGAAGGTGTGGTCGTCGATGACCTTCAGGCCCGACATCTGATCGGCCGTCGAATCCTCGCCTGCGACCGCCTCGTATCCGTCGATCGGCTCGAAAAAGCTCTGCTGCAGTTGGGCGTTCTTCGTTGCGGCGCCGAAATTCCATGCGCGAACGTAGTTTTCGGCCTTGACGGGTGTTCCGTCAGTGAACTTCCAGTCCTTCTTGAGATGGATTGTGTAGTTCTGGTTGTCCGTGGTGTCGACGGACTCGGCGTTTGCCAGTGAGGGTTTGCCGTCGGCGTCGTACGAGTACAACCCGGTGAACAGCGCATCCACCACGCGGCCACCGCCGTTTTCGGCGGTGTTCGTCGTGACGAGCCCGTTCTGCGGTTCGGTGCCGTTGGCACTGATGATGGCATCCGGACCGGTCGTGTTGACCGTCCGCGCGCCGTCCATGCTGCAGCCCGTGGCGACCATGGTGGTCGCCGAGGCGAGTGCGAACAGGACGAGCGCGATGTGCCGGCGTGGACGATGACGGCGTCGCAAACGAGCCTCCCCCGGATCATTGTTTTGTAGACATTCCTACTGACCTTACGACCAAAAAAGTTAGACCTGCTCACGAAAATGGACTAATCGGACAGTGAACTTCTCCGGCCCTGCTCGCAGCAGGGAAGATCGATACCCTGGTGTCGTGAAAACCAGCTCGTACGAGCAGACCCGCGTCGTTTTGTGGTCGGTTGTCACCACGCTTGTCCTGATCGTGCGCTTCTCGGCGGTCTTGTTGACCGTCGTCTGCGTGATCGCGTGGGCGATCGCGATGGTTCGCGATTCGTGGAACAACACGTTCTTCGTTCCCGCGATCGTGTCGGCGGTTTCGCTCCTCGTCAGCACGTATCTGTACAGCTATTTGCGGGCGCGGTACCCGCGCCGCAACGGCCGCCTGCTGTAGTCGGTGCCGCTCGCACTTCGGTGTTGTTGCTGAGATCACACTCTCCACGGCACAATTGGGTGAACGTCGGGTGTCGATCAGCCCCGACGGGATCACTTGGAGGGCGCATGACCGACGCTGCTGCGGTGTCCTCGACGATCCGCCGGGCGTACGAGGAGTTCTTGGCAAGCGGTGCGGTCCCCGAGACTGTCCGATCCTTGGTCGGCGATTCCTGGGCGCGTTCGCTGCAACGTGGCATCGACCCGGCGGCGGGCGCCGTCGAAGCGCAGGCGATGAGCGACGAAGAGTTCGTGCGCTATCGCGAGGCGCATCCCATCACGGCGGTGCGTCCAGTCGTGCAGTCCCTGATGCTCGACGACATCGCCGACTCTGGTGTTGTGCTTGCGCTGACCGACAATGTCGGTCGGCTTCTGTGGGTGGAGGGCGAGGCGTCTGCGCGTGATCGCGCCAGCCGGATCAACTTCATCGAGGGGTCGGTGTGGAGTGAAGAGGTGGTCGGCACCAACGCTCCGGGACTCGCGCTGGCCACCGGTCGCGGCGTGCAGGTGGTGGGGCCGGAGCACTTCTCGAGTCCCGTTCAGGAGTGGAGTTGCGCGGCAGCGCCGGTGCACGATCCCGCGACCGGCCACGTCATCGGAGTGATAGACGTGACCGGTGGGCGCGAGGTGGCCGCTCCCTTCGCGTTGGCGGCCGTGCGTTCCGTTGTGGCCGTCGTCGAGCGTGAACTGAAGGCAAGGGCCGTCGACCTTTCCGTTGCGTCGACCTTCGAGGCCGGCTCTCAGGCAAGACTGACGGTGCTCGCCGACAACGCCTATCGCTGGCAGCGTGGGGGAGATGGTGCCAACGGGAGGTCGCTGTCTCGGCGTCACGCCGAGATCCTCCTGCTGCTGCAGCACTATCCCGAGGGCCTGAACACCGAACAGCTCGCGTTGATGCTCGCCGACGACGGCATCGACCCGGTCACCGTCCGCGCCGAGATCTCTCGTTTGCGCCGCGACCTCGGTACCGATGTGATCGAGTCCAGGCCGTACCGACTGACCGTCGAATTGTCGTCTGACGTGGGAGATCTTCGTGAACAGATCTCGGGCCACGGCGATCTCGTTCCGGTCATCGAAGCGATCGGTCGCGGTGGGTTGCTCGTCGAGTCGAACGCTCCCGGGATCACCGAATTGTTCGAAGAGCTTCGCGAGGACGTCCGCTCGCGGGTCATCGCCGAGGGGCAGGTCGCCGCGCTGCGGGCCTGGACGTCGTCGGTGCATGGCCGCGACGACCTGGCCGCGTGGCGCAGATTTGAGCATCGACTACCCGTTGGGCACCCCGACCGCGCGCTCGTCGGGGGGCGGATCAGGATTCTCGACCGCCGGTACGGTCTCTAACGGTTTCGCGAAACAGTAAAACCGCTGGTCAAGCGCAAATTCGACGCGCCTGATCACAGTAGATCCGCTATCGTTGATCCCCGAGAACATGAGCACAGGGACCAGCGAAGTGACCGCGCAAGCACGGATCGGGATCGTCGACGATCACCCAGCGGTGATGGTCGGCGTGGCGACGATCGTGAATCACGAGCCGGATATGCACGTTGTTGCAACCGCCGCCTCGGTAAGCGAACTGATCGCCACCGGTCAGTCCTTTGACGGAGTGATGCTCGACCTACTGCTTGCCGATGGCTCGACTCCCACCGAGAACATCGCCTCGCTCGGTTCGCTGAATGTCCCGGTGCTCGTCTACACGTCGGGGGACCGCCCTGCGCTGGTACGTGAGGCTGCGCGAGCCGGTGCCGCGGGGATGGTGCGCAAGTCGGAGGAGCCCGGCGAGATCGTCGAGGCCGTTCGCCTCGTGGTGCGGGGAGAAGTCGCGGCATCGGCAGACTGGGCGGCTGCGATCGAGAGCGACCCGCAGTTCGTTCCCGTTCAGCTTTCTCCACGTGAAGCCGAGATCCTCGGTCACTACGCGGCCGGTGAAACCGCTGTGCGCGTTGCGCAGTTGTTGTTCATTTCTCGGGAGACCGTCCTGGACCATATACGTCGAATCCGGGTGAAGTACGCCGCGGCGAAACGTCCGGCTCCCACCAAGATCGACCTCTATCAGCGGGCGTTGGAGGACGGGATCGTCGCGCCGATACCGCAGATCTGACGGATGCCCTGAACGCCGCATTTCTGCAGCCTGAAGGGCTGACGATCACACAGACGAATCGGACGCTGGGATGGTTGATCGCCATTGGTGGCGTCATTCTGCTGCTCGATCAAACTGTCTTCGTCTACTCGGATGCCGCCGAGGTCGCGACGTGGTGGAACTTCGGCGGACTCGTCGTATGCGGGTGTGTGGTGATTCTCGCCTGCTTCGGCAGGATGCTTGCGCCGTCGGTGCTGTGGATCGCTTGGCGTGTGGTTCCGGCATTGTTCTGGGCGCTTCAAGCTTCTTGGTGCGTTGCCTACTTCGGGACTGAACGCGCTACCGCGGTCCCGTGGCTCTGGACTGTTGAGCCGGCGGTCATCACACTTCTGCCGCTTGTTGTGCGCCCTGCATATGCTGTGGTCGCCGCGCTGTTCGTGTCGGCCACGCCCGCGCTGAGCTCCTTCGTCGTGTTCGGTGCCATCCCGCACGGGATCGCCCACAGCACCTTCGATGCGCTTGGAAACCTGGTGTACGTGGTGGTGTTCATCGGGCTGAGCACACAGCTCGAACGGCTCAGTCGTGCCGAGTCGGAGGTTCGACGACAACGTCGCCGCGCATTCGACGCTGCCGCGACGTCGGAGAAGCGCGCCGAGATGACCAGGCTTGTGCACGACGAAATCCTGTCCACCTTGTCGGCTGCCCTTCTCGTCGGTGATTCGCCACCACCCGTCCTGCGCGAACAGGCGCACCAGGCCAAGTGCATTCTCGACGAGGCGCTCGCCGACGACAGACCGGTCATCGCGGGTCGGATCGATACCCACGAAGCCATGGGACGACTGTCGCGAGCGCTGAAACGTGCCGATCCGGAGATCGCTATCGCCACACGGATAGAGGCGGACGCCGTCGCTCTCGACGTCGCAGAGGAGACTGCGCGCGCCGCTCTCGAGGCAGTACGTAACAGCGTGCGTCACGCGGGGCCGTCGGCGCGTCGCGAAGTTCTTGTCGCCATCTCCGATGCCCGCGTGCGCATGGCGATCCGCGACGACGGGTGTGGGTTCGATCCTGATGGGCAGGCCGCCGGCTTCGGTCTGACCGAGAGTATTGCCGGGCGCATGAATCGACTTGGTGGAACCGCAACCATCAGGTCCGCGCCGAACGCCGGTACGGAGGTGGTCTTGCGATGCCCAACCTGACGACCGGCAGCACCCGCGCGGGTGGGCTTGCCACGTGGCCTGCGAGATGGAGTTTTCTGCTCCTGTGGTCCACCGGGGTCGCACTTGTCGTAATCGACTCACCCGACTCTGTGTTCGATGCCAAGACTCTCGTCGTCTTCGCCGCTGCACTGGTAGGTGCTCTGCTACTGACCACCCCGACACCGGGGCCACTGCGTCCCGGTCCAGCGCTCGCGTTGGTGCCGATCGCATTGCTCGTCGGCATGACCTCTCTCGCCGCCTCGCCGCTGTCCGGGGAGACGTGGGGCCTGACGTTCGGCGCGTACCTCGTCGCCTTCCTGATACCGCGTGGCAACCCGCGAATCGGTGCACTGGGCAGCGCGTTGTTCATCGGCTGCATCATCGCGTGGTCAGCACTTCACGACCTTTCTCAGCACCAGCTTGCCGATGCACTGGGCATTCCCATCGGATGCGTCATGGCAGCCGTCGTCTGGAGGCTGGTACTGCGGTCGATTGTCCGTCGCGAACGGATGCATCGCAGTCAATCCGAGCGGATATTCGAGGATGCGCTCGCTCGAGCGGCGCACGATTCCCGGAAGGACCTCAGTGAGATCAGGACTGTTGTCGAGCCCATCCTGACTCGACTCGCCGCGGGCGACGAGATCGATGAGCGCTTTCGCAACGACATCGTGAGACTGGAAGCGGCGCTACGCGACAGGATCAGGGTTCCACGAGCGCACAATCGCCTGCTGATCGACCAGATCGAGCGGCTGCGAGAACGTGACGTCGCGGTCGTGCTGCTTGGCGAGCCGAACACCGACGGGGATGCGATCTCCGACGATCTGGCGATCAGCCTGGCGCGATTGATCGCATCTGTTGAGTCCGGGAAGGTGACGATCCGGGTGTTGCCGGATGGGCGCGCTGCCGCGGCAACCGTGGTCATGCCCACCGCGAGCGGAGTCGAGCAGATCGTCCTCGCAGACTGCGGAAAGATCCTCTCCCGTATCTGACGGGAGAGGCGGGTTCTCAGCTCGTCGGTTGGGTGAATGGTCGCGATCCCCTAGAAGCGGGGATACCGGAGTCGATCGCTGTCGCACTAACGTTCTGCTGGGCGTGCGTCGCCGGTCGTTGCTCGGGCGCGCACGCATTGCCATCGTCTACTTCTCCCGGAGTTGGTCCTCATGCATCTCGATATGCCCACGCCCCACGACATCGAGCACCTTGCGGCGGCACGCGACCCACTCAGCGCAACGCTCTACGTTCCCACTACCCCGGGCGGCATCGACGCCGATTCCAACCGCTTGGCCGCGCGCGGTCTCTGGGAGCCGGTGCTGCTCGAGATGTACGGGCGTGCCGATAAGCGAGATGTCTGGCCGATCGAAGAAATGATGAACACCCTGCTCGACGACGACGAGTTCTGGGAACATCTCGGTCGGAGCCTCGCGATCTTCGTCTCGTCGAAGGGCATAGTCGAGTTCCGGCTCCCCAACTCCTTCGAGTCCTATGCGACTCTGGCCGACCGGTTCACCATCACTCCGCTACTGCGTGCGACGACCTTTCCGAACGACGCTTACACACTCGCGCTGTCGCAGAACGGCGCCCGGCTGATCGAGATCTCGGCTGACGAGCCGCCGAGGGAGGTGACCGTGTCCGACATGCCGCGCAGCGCCGAGAAGGCAGTGGGTCTGCGCTCGATCGGTGGACGGTCTCCGTACGGCAGGTTGCACGGAGACGAGGGCCGCAAGGTGCGGCTGACGCAGTATGCGCGTGCGGTCGACCATGCGATTCGTCCGACACTGAACGCTGCGTCGCTGCCACTTGTCGTGGCCGCGACGCAGCCACTCGCGGCGATCTTCACCAACCTGAGCGGATACCGGCACGTCGTCGCGGCTCCGCTGCGGGGAAATCCCGACGAGATGACCGACGCCGAGATCGCCGCCGAAACCAGGGTCGTGCTCGACCAGCTCAACGAAGCGAGCCTCGATGAGCTGCGTACCACTTTCAAGGAACGACGCAATTCGGGTAGAGCGGTCACCGACCTGGCCGAACTTGCCCGAGCGGCAACCTTTGGGCAGGTCGACACCGTCATCATCGACATGAACGCCCACGTTGCCGGCCACATCGACATCGGCGGCGCGCTGGTCCTCGACCCTGCAGACGACCTCGATGTCCTCGAGGAGATCGCGCGGGCCGCACTGGGTACCGGTGCCCGTGTGATGAGCGTGCGGTCCGACGATCTACCCGACGGTGTCTCCGCTGCCGGGCTCCTGCGATTCGCTACCGAGGGCTGACCGATGTGCACACGAATCCTGTGGAACAAGAGCGAGCCGTACGTCGTAGCGCGCACCATGGATTGGCCCGACACCACGATGCCGGTGATCACCGCGATGCCACGTGGAATCGCGCGCGACGGTGCGCTTGCAGGCGGGGAAGAGATCGCTGAGAACGGTGCTCGCTGGACGTCGAAGTACGGTTCGGTCGTCACGACGATCTACGGCGTCGGAACCGCGGACGGCATGAATGAGCGTGGCTTCGGCGCACACCTTCTCTACTTGGAGAATGCTGACTTCGGTGAGCGTGATCTGCGCAAGCCGGCAGTGGGAGCGCATTTGTGGACTCAGTATCTCCTCGACCAGGCGGCTACCGTCGCCGAGGCGGTGGACCTGCTCGACGAGGTCCAGATCGTCATGATGTCCGCTGAGGGCCACAAGGCCAAGACCCACCTCGCCATCGAGGACGCCACCGGAGACTCCGCGATCGTCGAGGTACTCGACGGCACCGTTCGGGTTCACCGTGATCGTCGATACACGGTCCTGACCAACGAGCCACCGTATCGAGAGCAGCTGAGACTCCTGGAGCAGGAGGACTTCTCGGCTCCCAATGACCGGATTCCGCTCGACGGCAATGTCAATCCGGTGGCGCGTTTCCAACGAGCGAGTTACTTCACCAAGATCCTCCCGCATCCGACCGGAGCTCGGGAGGCTGTCGCGGGAGTGCTGGCCATCGCGCGGAATGTCTCGATTCCGTTCGGCGCACCGTACGAGGGTTTCGGTCTGTACAACACCGAGTACCGCACGGTCGCCGACCTGACCAACCGGCGGTACTTCTTCGAGCTGACCACCGCACCCAGCGTCCTCTGGGTGGAGTTCGACGAGCTCGATTTCTCGGAGAGCGACCGCTGCCTCGTCATCGATCCGGCAGATGTCTCGCTTACCGGAGACGTCACGAAGGCCATGGCAGTGGCCGAGCTGCCGTTCTGATTCAGTGCTCTGAACTGCGACGATGCGACGCCGCAACGTTGCAAACGTGACTGCAACGTGGCTGCAACCACTTTGCTCCTAGTGTGTGCAACAGATCACACACGGCCTATCGAGTGGCTTGTGTGGCAACGAGAAAATGGCACTGAGGAGCTACACAATGACTGTCTACGCAAAGCCGGGTACCGACGGCTCGGTGATGTCCTTCGAGTCCCGCTACGACAACTGGATCGGCGGACAGTGGGTCCCGCCCGTGAAGGGGCAGTACTTCGAGAACCCGTCGCCCGTCGACGGCAAGACCTTCTGCGAGGTCGCGCGCTCGACCGCCGAGGACATCGACCTCGCGCTCGACGCAGCGCACAAGGCCGCTCCGGGATGGGGCAAGACGGCTGTCGCGGAGCGCGCGCTGGTGCTGCTGCGTATCGCAGACCGCCTCGAGGAGAACCTCGAAAAGATCGCCGTCGCCGAGACCTGGGACAACGGCAAGGCTGTCCGTGAGACCCTCGCCGCAGACATCCCGCTGGCAATTGACCACTTCCGCTACTTCGCGGGCGCTCTGCGTGCTCAGGAGGGCTCGATCTCGGAGGTCGACGAGGACACCGTCGCCTACCACTTCCACGAGCCGCTCGGCGTCGTCGGCCAGATCATCCCGTGGAACTTCCCGATCCTGATGGCTGTGTGGAAGCTCGCGCCCGCTCTCGCCGCGGGCAACGCCGTTGTACTCAAGCCTGCGGAGCAGACCCCGGCGTCGATCCTGTACGTGATGAGTCTGATCGCCGACATCCTCCCCGCGGGTGTCATCAACGTGGTCAACGGCTTCGGTGTCGAGGCGGGCAAGCCGCTCGCGTCGAGCAATCGCATCCGCAAGATCGCGTTCACCGGTGAGACCACGACCGGCCGTCTGATCATGCAGTACGCCTCGGAGAACCTGATCCCGGTCACCCTCGAACTCGGCGGCAAGAGCCCCAACATCTTCTTCAACGACGTGATGGCTGCCGACGACGGCTTCTTCGACCGTGCGCTGGAGGGCTTTTCGATGTTCGCGCTCAACCAGGGCGAGGTGTGCACCTGCCCGAGTCGCGCGCTCATCCAGGAGGATATCTACAACGACTTCATCGAGAAGGCCGTCGACCGTGTCTCGAAGATCAAGCAGGGCAACCCCCTCGACACCGAGACCATGATGGGTGCGCAGGCGTCGAACGATCAGTACGAGAAGATCCAGTCGTACCTCGCGATCGGCCGGGACGAGGGTGCCAAGGTCCTCATCGGTGGCGAGGCTGCTCACCTCGGTGGCGACCTCGAGGGCGGCTACTACATCAAGCCGACCGTCTTCTCCGGACAGAACAACATGCGCATCTTCCAGGAAGAGATCTTCGGTCCGGTGCTGGCCGTCACGACCTTCAAGGACTACGCCGACGCCATCCACATCGCCAACGACACCCTCTACGGATTGGGCGCGGGCGTGTGGAGCCGTGACGGTGCCACCGCCTACCGCGCAGGCCGCGAGATCCAGGCCGGACGCGTGTGGACGAACACCTACCACGACTACCCGGCACACGCCGCGTTCGGTGGCTACAAGCAGTCCGGTATCGGCCGCGAGACCCACCTGATGATGCTCGAGCACTACCAGCAGACCAAGAACCTGCTGGTCGGCTACGCGCAGAACGCCAAGGGCTTCTTCTGATCCTGACGGCAGGCACGTCGACGCCGCCACGCAACCTTTTTCAGGTTGTGTGGCGGCGTTCGTCGTGTGCAACGCGCCTGCAACAGAACAGCGACTACTCTGTGGTTCAGATCACAGTGAGAGGTAAACGATGAGCAGTACAGAATCAACCCCGTCGACGTCGGCCTCAGCGGCCGCGGACGGAGCGGTGCCTGATCGTGTGATCGCCACAGACGCCGCCGTGCAGCTCCTGACCAAGTTGTCGGAGCTGCACGGCGGGCTCATGATTCACCAGTCCGGCGGATGCTGCGACGGTTCGGCGCCGATGTGTTACCCCGTCGGTGACTATCGGGTCGGCCAGCGCGACGTCCTCGTCGGAACCATCGAACTGCCCGAGCCCCTGCCCGACGTGCGGGTCTGGATCAACGGCGACCAGTTCGAGTTGTGGAAGCACACCCAGTTGATCCTCGACGTCGTGAAGGGTCGCGGCGCCGGATTCAGTCTCGAGGCGCCGGAAGGGGTTCGATTCCTCTCTCGTGCAAGGGCTTTCAGTGATGAGGAAAATGCCGTTCTCGCGGCGAACCCACCGCTGACCGGCGCCGCGGTCGGCGTCTGACAGCGGTCTGTTCTTCGGCGAGGGCAGCTGTCCGAGTCGCCCGAAGGGTCCGAACTGCGAGGTCACTGTGAGTGTTGGTCATTTGATCTGCTAGCTTTCTCACGTCGTCATCGGCGATGTGGTCGGGGACACAAAGCTAGAACAGAGGATTTACAAGAATGAACCGCAAGATCAGTTGTGCAGTTGCCATCGCGGCCGCGGCCGGAGCCGTCTCGTTCGCACTGCCGGGTACGGCATCGGCCGCACCGGCGTTCAACTGCGCCAAGGTCGCCACCCCGTCGAACTCGAACGGTTGGGGCAACACCGTGCCCGACGAAAGAGGTCAGGCAGGCAAGATCACCGCTGGAGTGGCCTCCGACAACGACGGCTCGCTGGAGTTCGCGACCTCGGCATCGACCAAGCGCCAGGCGTCGTACCACTCGGCGGGCCAACTGCCGCTCGCCGATCTCAACGGCAGCGCGCTCACCTTCCAGAAGTCGAACGGCAATGCCAACTGGCAGATCCGCATCACGGGCGCGAACACCGGCACGTCGAGCGGATTCGCCACGCTCGTGTGGGGAGCTCCTGTCGGAGCGGGCAAGGCCGACGCGACGTCGTCGGACCAGTGGTGGGCGACCCGCAAGCTGGGCAACATCCCGGCCGCGCAGAACGCATCGCTGTCCGCCCTCATCGCCGCCGCGAACTCGGACGGCAAGAAGGCTGTCGTCGACCTGTACGGAATCTCCAGCCAGCCCGGTGGCACGGCTGATGCGAAGGTCAACGTCGACGAGGTGACGTTCAAGGGCTGCACGACCAACTTCAAGGTCTCCGGCGGAAACGGCTCGATCGAGTTCCCGAGCTTCGGTTCGTAACCACGCCGTTTCGCAACGTCAGTGATTCCTCGACCGGGGTGGCCGCAAGCAGGCCGCCCCGGTCGAGTTGTCAGAGCTGCGACATGTCGCCGGTGGCCGGCACGCCGTCGGCGAGTTCGTAGCGCAGGAACACCGTGCCACTCGGACTCGCGACGGGAGGGTCGACGAGTCTGAGATTCGCGGGCACCGTCCCGGTATCGAAGATGCGTTTGCCGCTGCCCAGGAGAATCGGGTGGACCCAGAGGTCGAGGCGGTCGAAGAGTCGCTCGGACAAGAGGGTTTGGACCAGATCGAGGCTGCCGACGACGGTGACGTGCTGGTGTCGGTCACGGATCTCGCCGATCGCCGACGGAAGGTCGGGGCCGAGTTGTGTTGAGCCATCCCATGTCAGAGCGGCCGAACCGCGCGAGGCAACGTACTTCGGAATCCTGTTGAACAAGGCGCCGAACTCGTCGTCCTGATGTGGCCAGTAGTCGGCGAAGATGTCGTAGGTCCGTCGGCCCAGAAGCAGAGCGTCGGTGTCGGCGTACGCGGCGACGACCTGAGCGCCCGACGTTTCGTTGAGCAGCGGCACCTGCCAGCCGCCGAAGTCGAATCCGTCGGGATCCTCGTCGGGACCGCCGGGAGACTGTCCGACGAGGTCGAGTGTGGTGAACAGTTCGATCTGAATGATCCCCATGGCGTGCTCCTGATGTTGGCGGGTCGACGGAGGGCAGACCCGACGTCGTCCGGAAAGTCATCGGAGGGGCATGACTTTCGGCGAGCTCCGGTCTCCGCATCCGCCGATCGGTGGATGCGCTCATCACCCGGCCAATCGGCCTTGCGGTGGATGTGAGCCCGCGGGAATCAGGCCGAAACTCATTGGTGTCGAAAGAAAAACACCAGATCGGCCGCGAGACCGGGAAATCGAGAAGTAGCCATGTTCACCACAACACAGGACCCCAGCATCGGCGCCACCGGCAGTGCAGCCACTGCCTCTGCTCCCAAGCGCAAGAACGTGATCGTCGGCGTGATCGCCGGACTCGCACTGATCATCGCGGCCATCGGAATCGGCCTCGGGGTGACGGCAATGGGCCACAGCGGCACCTCGCATGCCGCGACGTCGCCCTACAGCAACTCGTCGACGAGTGGCGGTGGCTCGCAGTCGGACGGCGCCGGCACGGTGTCTCCCGCTGTGCCATCGCAGCCGGGTAACGACGTTTCGCCCGCTGTCCCGTCGCAGCCGGGTAACAACGTGTCACCTGCCGTGCCGTCGCAGCCGGGCAACAACGTCTCACCTGCTGTGCCGTCGACTCCGACCAACAATGTCTCGCCTGCTGTGCCGTCGCAGCCGGGTAACAATGTGTCGCCCGCCCAACCGTCGACGCCGGGCAACAACGTGACCCCTGCTCAGCCGTCGACGCCCACGGGCAGCATCTCGCCTGCTCAGCCGTCGACCCCGACCGGAAGCGGCATCATCACACCAGCGAGCCACGCGGCTGCGTGACCTGCTCCCACACGACCTACTCAAGCACGACGAGGTCCGCGACCACACCGGTCGCGGGCCTCGTCGTCGTTGCTGATCCGGCCGTCTTCCCGACTGCTCGCCGGTAGGCTCACTCCATCGACACGGTGTGCGCCCGGCCGAGGGCACTGAGATGACCTGGTTCCACAGATCGATCGTGGAGACCGGTCGTCTTCCCCTGTTCTTGTTCTTGATCGCATTCATAGCGACGTTCATCTTCATCCGGATCAGCGTTCGCCTGATTCGTGCGGAAGTGCGCTGGTGGCCAGGCAATGTCGCGCCGGGCGGACTCCACCTTCACCACGAGTTCTTCGGCGTGATCGTCATGGTGTTGTCGGGATTCGGGCTGGTCGCGGTCTCTCGCTTCGACACTCCTATCGCAGACTGCGTGCTCGCGGCCC
The DNA here is from genome assembly GCF_036540975.1 of Gordonia sp. w5E2. Taxonomy (NCBI): domain Bacteria; kingdom Bacillati; phylum Actinomycetota; class Actinomycetes; order Mycobacteriales; family Gordoniaceae; genus Gordonia; species Gordonia sp. w5E2. The sequence goes on from NZ_CP144213.1 coordinate 234,144, forward strand.
TGTTCGGAATCGGCTGTGCCCTCGTGCTCGATGAATTCGCGCTCATCCTGCATCTGCGAGACGTGTACTGGGAGAAGGAGGGTCGGGCGTCGGTCGACGCGGTGTTCGTCGCCATCGCGATCGGCGCGTTGTTCCTGATGGGCTTTCGGCCACTCGACCTGACGTCTGCGGCCGACGAGTTCCGCGATGATCCGAACGTGACGGCGCGGATCGTTGTCGTGCTCGGCATCGTGGTGAATGTCGTGTTGGCGGCGATCACTCTCGCCAAGGGAAAGCTGTGGACCGGACTGGTCGGTATGTTCTTTCCGGTTCTCCTTGTTGTCGGCGCCATTCGCATCGCGCGACCGGCGTCACCGTGGGCGCGTTGGTTCTACCGCAGCCGAGAAGGCAAGTACGACAAAGCGGTCCGACGTGAACAGCGGCTTCGGGAGCCGCTCATTCGGTGGAAGATCGTGGTGCAGGAAGCACTCGCGGGCCGATTCGGTGTCCCAGACCTGCCGCCCGACCCGGTGCCCGAGGTTGTTGCGGCGGTTCCGGGTGGCCTCGCACTTCCGAGTAGAGCCGCGACAGCCGTGCGTTGGCGTCGGGTGCGACATCGGCTTCGTGTGGTCCCCACCTGGCGACTGCCGGTGATCCTCGTGTTGCTCGCGATCGTCGCGGCGCTGCTGTGCATCACGATCGACGAGAACCTCGGTCTCGACGTCGACTCCGGGACCTTGGCGACCGTGCTCGGCGTGATCGCCGGGGCCACAGCCACTTTGACGGGCCTCGTTTTCACCGCGGTGACGCTCGCGATGCAGTTCGGGGCGTCACAGATCTCGGTCCGCGTCATCCCCATGCTGCAGCGCGAGCCGGTGATGCGCTGGTCTGTCGGCTTCTTCCTTGCCACATTCGTGTTCAGCGTGATGGTGGCGATGGATCTCGCATTGACCGGCCCCGATGACGGGACTCCGGGTGCCTCGACGGCAATCGCGGCCTTCCTGACGGTGGTGTCGGCGATCCTGTTCGTCGCGCTGGTCAGCAAGGTCGGCGCGGTACTCAACGTTGCGCAGTTGATGCGATGGATCGCTGCGGACGGTCGTGCGTCGATCCGTCGGCTGTACCCGGAGGAGTCGGTCGAGACCCAGGTGCCGAACGTGGCGCCCACGCCCGACGCCGCACTCGACGAAGAGCCACGTCACGTGATCATGTTGCGCGAGATAGGTTCTCGGGGTCGAGTGTTGCTCGCGGTCAACGTGCCGATGTTGGAACGCTATGCGGCGGCATGGGGTGTGCGTTTCGATCTGCTGGTGATGGTCGGCGACAACGTGCCGCACAACGTCGGCGTGATCGCAGTGGTCGGCGCGCCGCGAGGCGGACCGGTGCCCGAGCACAAAGTGTTGCGGTGCTTGCTCTTCGGCGATATGCACCAGCCGTCGGTGAGTCCTGTCGCTGCGCTGCAAGCTATTTCAGACATTGCACTCAAGGCGATCTCGACCGCGGGCAATGACCCGAGCACCGTGGTGTTGGCGCTCGACCACATCGAGGACATGCTGCTGATGCTTGCGCCTCGTGTTCACGCGGACGCGGTTCGACGCTCGCCTGCGGTGCGCGGCTATCGACGTACATGGGCGGACTATGTCGCGATCGGCACCGACGAGATCCGCAGGCACAGCCACGGCCAGGCGCAGGTGCATCGACGACTACGTGCGCTCTACGAGACCGTCGCGGCACAGTGCAGCGCGGATCAACAGCCGCCGATCGTCGAACGTCTTGCGGCACTGGACGAACAGGTCGCGCTCGATTGGCCGATAGGCCTCGACCGTCGGCTCGCGGAGCGTCCGGACCGGCAGGGCTACGGCTCCGAGCGCGGGTCGACGTTCGACTGAGCACGCGCTCCGGCGTCGGCCACCGGGACCTCGGCGATCGCGGCCGTCCCACCGCCGGGACGTCGGGTGACGGTCAATGAGCCGCCCTGCTGCTCGAGGCGTACCCGACGTGAGACAAGTCCGATGTGTCCCTCGGCGACGCGACGATCGAGGGCCGACTCGTCGACGCCGCGCCCGTCGTCGACAACAACCACACGGGCTGTGCCGTCGTCGAATTCGACTGACAGTTCGACAGCGTGGGCGTCGGCATGCTTGACCACGTTGGTCAGCAGCTCGCGTGCGGTTGCGAACAGCATGGGATCGGACGTGGTGCGCAGATCGCTCGGCCAGCCGACGGTGTCGACCGAGATCGTCAGCGGGGAGCGCTGTTCGACCGAGGCCGCGAGGTCGGTGACCGCAGCGGCGAGTCCTCCCTGTTCGAGTACGGCGGGATGGAGTTCACCCAGCGTCGAGCGCAGTAGCCTCGAAGCCTCCCGAAGCGCTGTGTCGACCCGTCCGAGAGCGTCGGGATCTGTGCCGTCGCGCGCCGCATCGAGTTCCTGCCGCGCGCCGAGCACGTACTGCAACGCGCCGTCGTGGAGGTGCTCGGCGAGGTCGCGACGTTCGCGTTCCTCGATGCGGACGGTCTCGTCGAGAAGCCGAGCACGTTGTGCCGCAAGAGATCCGATCGTCGACACCCGTGAACGCTGAACGGTCGAGAGCATCACACTGCCCAATGCGAGGATCGCGACGACAAGCGTGCGCATGGCGATCAACGACCACGGTTCGCCGTTGGGGACACGGGCCAGAGCGCTCGCGAGGAAGTAGACGACGACGGTCGGGATCACCACGAGCGCACAAACTCTGGGCCGCAGTTGCGTCGCGGCGATCATCGGAATGGCGACGAATCCGTTGACGAGTACATCCGAGGTCCAACTGACCTGATCGGAACGGCTCGCCACGACGATCAGCACGACGAGGACCGCGAGGTCGACAAACAAAGCGAGCCAAGCAAATCGGATCATGCCCACCCGTATTCGGGAGGCCGCCAGCACACCCGCGAGACACCAGACGGCGTAGAGCACCGCGACCACGATGCAGAACGCGGCGCCGTCGGCCGGCGGATCGAGGAGCACTGTCGCCAGCACGAAGATCGCGAGCAGCATGCGCAGCACGACCTGCACTCGGACGCCGAGAAGTGCGTGATCGATCAGGATCTCGGAGATGCGCGGCTCGTCGATCAGCTCAGTCAGGCCGAGCTGCGGTGCCTGGCCATCCGGGTTGCCCGAGCGCCCATAGCCCAGACGCCCATAGCCCAGCCGCCGCGGCCATGAGGGTCGAGTCATTCGAGGAGTCCGCGACGCATCGCCTCGGCGACGGCGGCAGCGCGGTCGGACACGCCGAGCTTCTCGTACAAGTGCTGTGCATGTGTTTTGACGGTCGACGCCCCGATGAAGAGCTCGCCTGCGACCTGCGGGATCGACAGGCCGCGGGCGAAGCCTTCGAGCACCTGGCGTTCACGCTCACTGAGCGCTGGGCCGTCGTTGCGCGCATGCGACCTGATCTCACCGACGAGCCCTGCGGCCAACTCCGCGGGGACCACCGTCTCGCCCTTGGCAACCCGCGTGACGGCTCCGACGATCTCGTCGCGGCTCGATTCCTTGCTCAGGTACCCCGCCGCACCCTTCTCCAGCGCAGCGAAGACGATGGGCGCGTCGGTGACAGCGGAGAGAATAAGGACCCGCGTCCGCAGTCCGTCCCTGGTCACCGCGTGCGCGACGTCGACTCCGGTCAGTCCCGGCATCTGATAGTCGACGACGGCCACGTCCGGCAGGTCAGCACGAATGAGTTCGAGGCCCGAGGTGCCGTCGCCTGCCTCGCCCACCACACGGACGCGGCCACTCTGGGTGAGTCCGCGAGAGATGCCATCCCGGAAGAACGGATGGTCGTCGATCACCACAGCAGTCACCAGCGATTCCACCGACTCAGGATAGGCGTTCGACGTCCCGTTTGTTGCACGTAACCTGCGCAATCAGCGGCGATGTGGTAGCCGGATTTCAATACTGGGTACTCCCCGTGAGAAAATATTCGACAATGCTCATGAAGCAGTGGGGTGTCAGCGCGATCTCAGGGTCGGCGCACCCCCGCCAGCAACGGCGCTGGCACGAGGCAGCCACCGAGTGATCACAGGATCAGCCCAGGTCAGCCCACGATGAGGGTGGATTCTGTTGGCTCGGAAGGACTGCTGTCAACGACGAAACGGGTGACAGCTCTGCGCAACGTCGCGCACCTAGTGAGGCGAATACATGAAGCACGCTCCAGGCCCCATTGGGCTCTATGACCCGGCCAACGAACACGACGCGTGCGGTGTTGCGTTTGTAGTCGATATGCATGGTCGTCGCAGCCGCGACATCGTGGACAAGGCGATCACCGCGCTGATCAACCTGGAGCACCGTGGTGCTGCGGGCGCAGAGCCGAACACCGGCGACGGTGCCGGAATCATGATCCAGGTCCCCGACCGCTTCCTGCGTGAAGTTGTCGACTTCGAACTGCCCGCCGAGGGCAGCTACGCGACCGGTATCGCCTTCCTGCCGCAGGGCTCGAACGACGCCGCGACCGCCGCCGAGGGCGTCGAGAAGATCATCGAGTCCGAGGGTCTGACCGTGCTCGGCTGGCGCGAGGTACCCACCAACGAGAACGGACTCGGTGCCCTCGCGCGCGACGCGATGCCGACCTTCCGTCAGGTGTTCCTCGCCGGTGCGTCGGGCATGGAGCTCGAGCGCAAGGCATTCGTCGTGCGCAAGCGTGTTCAGCACGAACTCGGCAACAAGGGTGCCGGTGCCGACGGCCCGGGCCGCGAGACCGTGTACTTCCCGAGTCTGTCGGGCACGACCTTCGTCTACAAGGGCATGCTCACCACCCCGCAGCTGCGGGAGTTCTACCTCGACCTGCAGGACTCGGCGGTGGAGAGCGCGCTCGGCCTCGTGCACTCGCGCTTCTCGACCAACACCTTCCCGTCGTGGCCGCTCGCGCATCCGTTCCGCCGGGTCGCGCACAACGGTGAGATCAACACCGTCACCGGCAACGAGAACTGGATGCGTGCCCGTGAGGCGCTGATCGACACGTCGCTGTTCGGCGACGGCGCAGCGCAGAAGATCTTCCCGGTGTGTACTCCCGGAGCGTCGGACACCGCGCGCTTCGACGAGGTGCTCGAGATGCTGCACCTCGGTGGGCGCAGCCTGCCGCACGCGGTCCTGATGATGATCCCCGAGGCGTGGGAACGCCAAGAGGCGATGAAGCCGGAGCACCGCGCGTTCTACGAGTACCACGCGTCACTCATGGAGCCGTGGGACGGACCGGCATCGGTCTGCTTCACCGACGGCACCGTCGTCGGCGCCGTGCTCGACCGAAATGGCCTGCGCCCCAGCCGAATCTGGGTTACCAAGGACGGCCTCGTCGTGATGGCCTCCGAGGTCGGCGTGCTCGATATCGACCAGGCCGACGTCGTGCAGAAGCTTCGCCTGCAGCCGGGCCGCATGTTCCTCGTCGACACCGAGGCGGGCCGCATCGTCGACGACGAGGAGATCAAGGACGAGCTCGCCGCCGAGCATCCGTACGCGGAGTGGCTCGAAAAGGGTCTCGTCCACATCGACCACGTCAAAGCATTGCCGCACGAGCACATGTCCCATCACCGGGTCACGTTGCGGCAGTTGGTGTTCGGTTACACCACCGAGGAGCTCAACCTGCTGGTCGCGCCGATGGCGAAGACCGGAGCCGAGGCAATCGGCTCGATGGGTACCGATACCCCGATCGCGGTGTTGTCGGCGCGTCCGCGGATGCTGTTCGACTACTTCCAGCAGCTCTTCGCGCAGGTGACCAACCCGCCGCTCGACGCGATCCGCGAGGAGATCGTCACCAGCATCGGCGGAACCATCGGGTCCGAAGCCGATCTGCTGCATCCGGGTCCGGAGTCGTGCCGCCAGATCTCGCTTCCCTCACCGGTGATCGACAACGACACCCTCGCCAAGTTGGTCCGGATCAACGAGGACGACGCGCTTCCCGACTTCCGCAGCATCCAGATCCACGGGCTCTACCCGGTGTCCGAGGGTGGTGCCGGGCTGCGCAAGGCGCTCGACGAGATCCGCGCCAAGGTCAGTGCTGCCATCGACGACGGCGTGAGCCTCGTCGTGCTCAGCGACAGGGAATCCGACGAGACGCTCGCACCGATTCCGTCGTTGCTGCTGACAGCCGCGGTTCACCACCACCTGGTCCGCGAGCGCAAGCGCACCCGTGTCGGCCTGATCGTCGAATCGGGTGATTGCCGCGAGGTCCACCACGTCGCCACGTTGGTGGGATTCGGTGCGGCAGCGGTCAATCCGTACATGGCCTTCGAATCGATCGAGGACATGGTCGAGCGCGGAGTGCTCGGCGACATCGAATTCGAGACCGCCCGCAACAACTACATCAAGGCCGCGGGCAAGGGCGTGCTCAAGGTGATGAGCAAGATGGGCATCTCCACGGTCGCCTCGTACACCGGCGCCCAGCTCTTCCAGGTGATCGGTCTCGACCAGGACACCGTCGACGAGTTCTTCAGTGGAATGAACAGCCAGCTCGGAGGTGTCGGACTCGACGAGATCGCCGCCGACGTCGCAACGCGACATGCTTTGGCATTCAACGACCGTCCGTCCGAGCGCGCACACCGCGAGCTCCCGGTCGGCGGCGAGTACCAGTGGCGGCGCGAGGGTGAATACCACCTGTTCAACCCGGACACCGTGTTCAAGCTTCAGCACGCCACGCGCACCGGTCAGTACAAGGTGTTCAAGGAATACACCAAGATGGTCGACGATCAGTCGGCCCGAATGGCAACTCTTCGTGGACTGTTCGACTTCAACTTCGGCGATCGTGATCCGATCCCGATCGACAAGGTCGAACCCGCGAGTGAGATCGTCAAGCGTTTCTCGACCGGCGCGATGAGCTTCGGTTCGATCTCGGCCGAGGCGCACGAGACCTTGGCCATCGCCATGAACCGACTCGGCGGACGGTCGAATTCCGGTGAGGGCGGCGAGGATCCGCGTCGTTTCCATCACGACGAGAACGGTGACTGGCGTCGCAGTGCGATCAAGCAGGTCGCGTCGGGACGCTTCGGTGTCACCTCGCACTACCTGAGCAACTGCACCGACATCCAGATCAAGATGGCGCAGGGCGCGAAACCCGGTGAGGGCGGCCAGCTTCCGCCGCACAAGGTGTATCCGTGGGTCGCCGAGGTTCGTGGTTCGACGCCGGGCGTCGGCCTCATCTCGCCGCCACCGCATCACGACATCTACTCGATCGAGGATCTCGCCCAGCTGATCCACGATCTGAAGAATGCCAATCCGCAAGCGCGCGTACACGTCAAGCTCGTCAGTGAGCTCGGCGTCGGAACGGTCGCCGCGGGTGTGTCGAAGGCACACGCCGACGTCGTGCTGATCTCCGGCCACGACGGCGGTACCGGTGCATCGCCGCTGACATCCTTGAAGCATGCGGGTGCCCCCTGGGAGATCGGTCTCGCCGAGACGCAGCAGACCTTGCTGCTCAACGGACTTCGCGACCGCATCTCGGTGCAGGTCGACGGCCAGCTCAAGACCGGACGCGACGTGGTCATCGGTGCACTGCTCGGAGCCGAGGAATTCGGCTTCGCGACGGCGCCTCTCGTCGTCTCGGGTTGCGTCATGATGCGCGTCTGCCATCTCGACACCTGCCCCGTCGGCGTCGCCACCCAGAATCCGCTGCTGCGTGAGCGTTTCACCGGCAAGCCGGAGTTCGTCGAGAACTTCTTCATGTTCATCGCCGAAGAGGTACGCGAACTGCTCGCTCGCCTCGGGTTCCGCACCCTGCAGGAGGCTGTGGGCCACGTCGAGGCGCTCGACACGACAAAGGCGCTCGCACACTGGAAGTCGTCGAAGGCGGGCAAGCTCGACCTGTCGCCGATCTTGTCGACGCCCGAATCGCCGTTCATGAACCAGGACCTGTACTGCTCCGGCGTGCAGGACCACGGGTTGGAGAAGGCGCTCGACCAGCAACTCATCGCGCAGAGTCGTGAGGCGATCGATCACGGCACCAGGGTGTCGTTCACGTCGAAGATCACCAACGTGAACCGCACCGTCGGAACGATGCTCGGCCATGAGGTCACCAAGACGCATGGCGCACAGGGTCTTCCCGAGGGCACGATCATCATCGACTTCGAGGGTTCTGCAGGCAACAGCTTCGGTGCCTTCGTGCCGAAGGGCATCACGCTTCGACTCGAGGGCGACGCCAACGACTTCGTGGGCAAGGGTCTCTCGGGTGGACGCATCGTGGTGCGCCCGCCGGCGGGTACGCCGGAAGGCTTTGTCGCAGAAGACAACATCATCGCCGGAAACGTGATCGGCTTCGGCGCCACCAAGGGAAAGATCTTCCTGCGGGGCGTCGTCGGAGAGCGTTTCTGCGTGCGCAACTCGGGTGCCACCGCGGTGGTCGAGGGCGTCGGCGATCACGGCTGCGAGTACATGACCGGCGGACGCGTGGTGGTGCTCGGCGACACCGGGCGCAACTTCGCGGCCGGTATGTCGGGCGGCATCGCCTACGTGTACGACCCGGAGAACAAGCTGGGCACCAACCTGAACCCCGAACTCGTCGACCTCGAACCACTCGACGACGAAGACATCGAGTTCTTGTCCGGCATCATCGGTGAGCATCGTGGCGAGACGGCGTCGCCGGTCGCCGCAGCGATTCTCGCCGATTGGGAGAACACCCAGCAGGCGTTCGCCAAGGTCATGCCGCGCGATTTCAAGCGTGTGCTTGCCGCGATCGACGCCGCAGAGAAGTCCGGACGAGACGTGAACGAAGCGATCATGGAGGCCGCACGTGGCTGACCCCAGAGGATTCCTCAAGCACACCGAGCGTGAACTGCCCGAGCGGCGTCCGGTCGACCTGCGGTTGATGGACTGGAAAGAGGTCTACAACGACTTCGACAAGTCGGAGCTGCAGACCCAGGCCAGCCGCTGCATGGACTGCGGTATCCCGTTCTGCCACAACGGTTGTCCGCTGGGCAATCTGATCCCGGAGTGGAACGACCTCGTCTACCGGGATCAGTGGAAAGAAGGCATCGAGCGCCTGCATGCGACCAACAACTTCCCGGAGTTCACGGGTCGTCTGTGCCCGGCGCCGTGCGAGGCGTCGTGCGTGCTCGGTATCAACCAGCCCGCGGTGACCATCAAGCAGGTCGAGGTGGAGTTGATCGACAACGCCTTCGACAGCGGCTGGGTGCAGCCTGTGCTGCCGACTGAGCGCACGGGCAAATCGGTTGCGGTCGTCGGTTCGGGTCCCGCGGGACTCGCTGCGGCGCAACAGCTCACGCGCGCGGGCCACACGGTCTACGTGTACGAGCGCGCCGACCGCATCGGCGGACTGCTGCGCTACGGCATCCCCGAGTTCAAGATGGAGAAGCGCCACATCGACCGTCGTCTCGAGCAGATGCGGGCCGAGGGCACCGTCTTCCGTGCCGGCGTCAACGTGGGCGTCGACATCACCGTCGCACAGCTTCGCGAGGACTTCGACGCCGTCGTGCTCGCGATGGGTTCGACGATCGGTCGCGATCTGCCGATCCCCGGACGTGAGCTCGACGGTATCCACCAGGCAATGGAGTTCCTGCCGCAGGCCAACCGGATTCAGCTCGGCGACACCGTCGACGGGCAGATCAGCGCCAAGGGCAAGAAGGTCGTCATCATCGGCGGTGGCGACACCGGCGCCGACTGCCTCGGCACGTCGCTGCGTCAGGGTGCCGAGGTTGTGCACCAGTTCGAGATCATGCCCAAGCCGCCGACCGAGCGCGCCGAGCAGACCCCGTGGCCGACGTACCCGCTGATGTACCGCGTGTCCTCTGCCCACGAAGAGGGCGGCGAGCGCGTGTTCTCGGTCAACACCGAGCAGTTCACCGGCGAGAACGGCAAGGTCACCGCGCTCAAGGCCCACGAGGTTGCGATGCGTGACGGTCGATTCGAGAAGGTCGAGGGCTCAGACTTCGAGCTCGAATGCGATCTCGTGCTGCTGGCCATGGGCTTCGTCGGCCCCGAGCGTGCCGACCTGCTCGACAAGCTGGGCGTCGAATACGACCAGCGCGGCAACATCAAGCGCGACAACGACTTCGCTGCCATCGGGCAGGAGGGCGTGTACGTCGCGGGCGATGCCGGGCGCGGACAGTCGCTGATCGTGTGGGCCATCGCGGAGGGTCGCTCGGCGGCCGCCGCAGCGGACCGATACCTCGCGGGGGCGTCGGATCTTCCCGCACCGATCGTGCCGACACAGGTCGCGCAGCGCTGACCCGCTGCCGCTGGGGTGGTCTCGACAAGCTCGACCAGCGGGGGCAGCTCGACCAGCGGGGACAGTTCGACCGGCGGGGACAGTTCGGCCGGCGGGGTGGTCTCGACAGGCTCGACCAGCGAGAGGGTGCTCGACCGGCGGGTGGGGCGCTCGGCCGGCGGGTGGTCTCGACAGGCTCGACCAGCGACGGAGGGCGCTCGACCGGCGGGGTGGTCTCGACAAGCTCGACCGGCGGGTGGGGCGGTCAGAGCTTCTCGAGCACGCTCGTCATCTGGGTGGGCACCGAGTCGGCGAGGCGGCCGAAGATGAAGCCGAAGAGCGGTTCGCCGATCAGCTTGAAGCGGTGGAAGTCGACGAGCGCTCGGTAGGTGACGCTCGTCGTTCCGTCGCCGAGATCGGTGAACGAGAGGTCGTCAGACGTCGTCGCGGTCTTGTTCGAGCCGGAGAACACGACGTGGTCCGGGTCGTCGCGGGTCAGCTCGTAGGTCAGCTCCGTCGAGATCCCGTACAGCTTCGACTTGTTGTGCCAACGGGTGCCGAGTGCGATCGGGGCGTCGTCTTCCTGCGTGCATTCGACGGTCCCCGGGTCCCACTGCTCCGCGTGGGAGAAGTCGCGCAGATAGGCGACGATAACCTCCCGTGGCTGTCGGACAGTGAAAGTGCGCGAGACGTCGACCACCGTGGCCTCCTTCATGTGGCGGGTAGCTCTGTTCCGTAGACAAAGGTTCTATGAGAGTTCGGTGAGACGACGCTGCCGGATGGGTGGATCCCTGCCTACACTCTCTTGGTCGGGCCGCGGCTGATTCGCCGTGGACACGTGGTTGCGGAGGTACAGGTCGGTGCGCAGGCTTCTCGGGATGGCAGTGGCGGTGGTGTTGGCGGCGTGTGGCGTCGTTGTCGCAACGGCGGGTTCGGCGTCGGCGGCGCCGGGACCGTGCCCCAAGGTGTATGTGCTGGCGATCCCCGGCACGTGGTCTGACGGCCCGGGTCTGCTCGGTGCGGTCACGTCGAATCTCGGGTCCGACACCAAGGTCTCCTATGTCGGCTACGACGCCACGGCGTTTCCATGGGAGAGCGCCATCTACGGAAAGTCGAAGGCGCAGGCCGTAGCCAATACCAAGGGGCTCGCCCTGGACATGCTCAAGCGGTGTCCCGGCACCAAGATCGCGCTCACCGGGTACAGCCAGGGAGCCGACGCCGCGGGCGATGTCGCGTCGGAGATCGGTACCGGCCGCGAGAAGATCCGTCCGCAGCAGGTCGCAGGCGTTGTCCTGATCGCAGACCCCCGCCGCTCGTCGAAGGACAATCTGGTCGGTCCGCCCCTCACCGGACAGGGGAGCGGAGGGCCGCGCCTCCACGGCATGGGCTACGTACTGCCGCGCGCCTTCACCATCTGCGCGCCCAAAGACCTCTACTGCAACGTGCCACGTGATTACTACGTGACGCGCGTGATCGGCTACCTCGCAGAGACCAGTGATCCAACGCCGAGCCAGGTCGGTCAGTACCAGGCAGAGGCGGGCGCGATCGTCAACGAGTTGCTCACCAGGGGCGGGCCGGGGAACGTCGTCAACGAGCTCAGCAACGCTCGCGCACGGCAGCAGATCATCGAGTTCAACCGATTCCTGCAGTCCGGTTCACACGGCGACTACGGGAGTTTCCAGGTCAAGCCGGGCGTGACTGCCGTGGCTTGGGCGCATCAGTTCCTCGCCGGATTGGGCTGAACGGCGCGTCGGTCTCTGGCTGGTAACGAATCCTGTGTGACGATCGATACGTAAGGGTGAGTTGCGCCGACGAAGTCGGCAATACAAGATAGTAAAGATCGTATCCATTCTGACGCAGGAAACGTATCGTCATGAAGCTGGCAGCAACGTTCCAAACACCCCGTCGACACTCGATGCTGAGTGCCATCTCCGGCGGCCGACTCGGCCGCAGTCGGGAACCTCAGCGATTCCCCGCGGAGGCCGAGCGCCTCGTCACCCCGGCGGAACTCAAGCGACTGACTGCGTGAGCAGGCCGCTGGTCACTCAACCGTGACCCGCGCCGATGCATCACCCAGAGAGATCACGTCGCCGACGGCCAACTGCCTACCTCGTCGTGTTTCCACATCTCCGTTGACGGTGACGAGACCGTCGGAGATGACCTCCTTGGCCTCGGCCCCGGACTCGATGAGATTGGCCAGTTTCAGGAACTGACCGAGCCGGATTCCGTCTTCCCGGACTGGCACATCGAACGCGTCGTCGTCCATGTCTGAGATACTGCCTGACCGGCGAACAGTACGCACCGTTGAACCGCCGGTGAACTACCTTTGATCCATGGCGGTCGAGTCCCCATCTCACGTACACCCGGGTGCCCCCACAGATCCCGACGTCGCGGTGCAGCGGTCGGAACGCGCAGAGGCGGATCGCCGGTCGGCCGATCTACTCGAGCGCATCCGCCACCCTCGCGGATTCGGAAGCCACGCGCCACAGATCGCAGGGCTCGTCGTCGGGATCATGGCGACCATCGCGTTGCTGTCGAGCATCTTCCCGTTCTTCCGGCACTGGATTCACGTACCGCGCGACTACGTGGACGACTTCATCATCTCGATGCCCGACACGAGCTTCGCGTGGTCGTTCGTGTTGGCGCTCGTCGCCATCGCACTGACAGCCCGCAAACGCATCGCGTGGTGGATCTGCGTCATCTACCTGCTGCTGTTCATGGCAGGAAACGCGCTGCTCCTGTGGCAGCCGGTCGCCGACGACTTCGACGTCGACGACACCGAACGGATGAACATCGTGATCGGCCTCGGTATCGATCTCGCTGCGCTGGTCTTCCTGCTTGTCACGTATCGGCAGTTCTATACGCGGGTTCGACGTGGCGCCCTGCTGCGCGCGCTCGTGGTGCTCGTGGTCGGACTTGCGGTGGCAACCGGTATCGGGTTCGCGTTGGTGTGGCTGTTCCCGGGCAGCCTCGAACGCTCCGAACGTCTGCCCTACGCATTCAACCGGGTCGTCGCGTTCGCCGCGATCGACCAGCGGACCTTCGACGGCCACCACACCTATCCGCCGGTCAATGGTGCTCTGGGACTATTCGGCGCACTCGCGCTGATCGTCGCGGCGTCGGTGCTGTTCCGATCGCAGCGGCTCAAGTCGCTGATGACCGCGACCGACGAACGGCTGATCCGGGCGCTGATTACGAGATTCAACGACGACGACTCGCTGGCCTACTTCTCGACGCGACGCGACAAAGCGGTCGTCTTCTCGCGCGACGGCCGCGCGGCGATCACCTACCGCGTCGAGCTGGGTGTCGGGATTGCCGGTGGTGATCCGATCGGCGACCCCGAGTCCTGGCCCGACGCGATCGCAGAGTTCCTGGTGCTGTGCGAGCGCTACGGGTGGCACCCCGCGGCGATGGGTTCCAGCGAACGGGGCGCGGCGGCATTCGAGGCCGCGGGATTCACGTCGCTGAACATCGGCGACGAGGCGATCCTGCACACACGGCAGTACACGATCAGCGGCCCGACGATGAAGGGCGTGCGCCAGGCGGTCACACGAACCCGACGTGCAGGCGTCACCACCCGCATCCGCAGGCATCGCGACATTCCGCCGACCGAGATGGTCGACGTGGTCGCGCGAGCCGACGCCTGGCGCGACACCGAGGAGGAGCGCGGCTTCGCGATGGCGCTCTCCCGCATCGGCGATCCCGCAGACGGCGACTGCCTGCTGGTGGAGGCGGTCCTGAATGAGGGTGAGCCCGACGAGAAGGTCGTCGGGATGCTGTCATTTGTTCCGTGGGGTCGGCGCGGGGTCTCGCTCGACCTGATGCGCCGCGACCGCAGCGGCATCAACGGTGTCGTCGAGACAATGGTCAGCGACCTGTGCCGCGACTCGGAGAACTTCGGGATCACCGACATCTCCCTGAACTTCGCGACGTTCCGCGCAGTGTTCGAGAAGGGCCAGGAGATCGGCGCGGGCCCCGTCATGCGCGGGAGCTATGCCGTGCTGATGTTCGGCTCCAAGTTCTTCCAGATGGAGTCGCTCTACCGGTCAAACGCGAAATACCTTCCCGACTGGCAGCCGCGATTCCTGTGCTTCGAGGACACCCGCATCCTCGCGCGAGCCGGTCTGGCGGCCGTCGTCACCGAGGGCTTCGTCAGGCTCCCCAGGTTCGGTCGCAAGCAGCAGTACACCGCGGGACAGTCGTCGATTCCCACAGGCATCGATGTCGACGCGTTGATCGCTGAACTCGACGCCGAGGCGGAGGCGCAGAACGCGGTCGCGGCGCATCGTCCGGAACAGGTCAGGGTGCGGCTTGCCAAGCTGGACAGGATGATCGACGACGGCGTCGACCCGTATCCGCCGGCCGATCCGCCGTCGCACTCGATCGCGGAGGCCGTCGCCGCGCCTGCGGGTACGCCGGTGTCGATTGCCGGCCGCATCACGCGGCTGCGTGACTTCGGCAAGGTGGTCTTCGCCGACGTCCATGACTGGTCGGGGCAGGTGCAGATCCTGGTCGAGGCATCGCGACTCGATTCCGGCTCAAGGGATTTCGCGTCCGACGTCGACCTCGGTGATCTGGTCGAGGTGCACGGTGAGATGGGCACGAGCCGCAAGGGCGAGGTGTCGGTGCTCGTGGACCGCTGGGCGATGATAGGAAAGTCGCTGCGTCCGCTGCCCGACAAGTGGGCGGGCCTGACAGATCCGGAAGCCCGTGTGCGGCAACGATACGTCGACCTCGCGATCAATCCGCGTTCGCGGCAGTTGCTCGCCACGCGGAGCGTCGTGGTCAAGGCGCTGCGCGACTTCCTCTCTGCCCGTGGCTATCTCGAAGTCGAAACCCCGATTCTGCAGCAGATCCACGGTGGCGCGAACGCGACGCCGTTCACGACTCACATCAACGCCTACAACCTCGACCTCTACCTGCGGATCGCGCCGGAGTTGTATCTCAAGCGGTTGTGCGTCGGCGGCGTGGAGAAGGTGTTCGAGATCGGCAGGAACTTCCGCAACGAGGGCGTCGACTTCAGTCACAATCCGGAGTTCACGAGCCTCGAAGCCTATGAGGCGCACAGTGATTACCTGAAGATGCTCGATCTCACGCGCGAGATGATCCAGTTCGCGGCCATCGCCGCCTACGGTGAGCCGGTGATCGTGCGCTTCGACGACGAGGGCAACGAGCAGCGAATCGACATCTCCGGACAGTGGCCGGTGAAGACCGTCTACGGGGTGGTGTCCGACGGTGCCGGCGAGGAGATCACGCCGGAGACGTCGGTGGAGCATCTGCGGGAGGTCTGCAAGCGCCTCGACATCGCGTTCCGTCCGGACTGGGACGCGGGCGCGATCGTGCAGGAACTCTACGAGCATCTCGGCGAAGACCGCACCACCTTCCCGACGTTCTACACCGATTTCCCGACGTCGGTCTCGCCGCTCACGCGGGCGCATCGCAGCGAGCCGGGGGTCGCCGAGCGGTGGGATCTGGTGGCGTGGGGCGTCGAACTCGGTACCGCGTACACGGAGCTGACCGATCCCGTGGAACAGCGCAAAAGGCTTACCGCGCAATCGGTTCTGGCTGCCGACGGTGATCCGGAGGCAATGGAGCTCGACGAGGACTTCCTGCAGGCACTCGAATACGCGATGCCGCCGACCGGTGGTCTCGGCGTCGGCGTCGACCGTGTGGTCATGTTGATCACGGGTCAGTCGATACGCGAATCGTTGGCATTCCCGCTGGCCAAACCACAGGAGAACTGAGCAGTGGACGACGGTCGGCGCGAGGTCGATCGGCCGCCGCCGGGGCAGATCGTCGACGTCGACGGCCAACGCATCCACGTCGTCGACGAAGGGTCGGGTCGGCCGCTGTTGCTCATGGCTGCGATGGGAAGCAACTGGTTCGATCTCGACCATCTCGCCGCACGACTCGTCGAGCGTGGTTGGCGGGTGGTCCGGTTCGACCGCCCGGGATATGGGCTGTCCGAACAGCTTCCGCGTGGCCGCGTGCTGACCCTGTCGCTCGAAGTCTCGTGGATGGCGGGCGTCCTGGATGCGCTGCGGATAGCGGAGCCCGTGACCGTCGTCGGACACTCGGTTGCCTCGCTGTATGTCGAGGCGTTTGCGCGGGTACACCCGACGCGCACTGCGGGAGTTGTGATGCTCGACGGTTCTTACGTGCTACTGCCGTGGCGGGTGGTGCCGCTCGGTGTGCGAATCGACAACGCGCACAGGATGATCGACACGGGTAGGAGGGTGACGCAGCGGTTTCGGCTTCCGCGGCGTGGATTCTCACGGGTGCGGACCGTCGTGCTGCCGAGGCCACCGGAGGGCTTCTACGATCACGAGCACTACTGGGCTGCGAAGGTTTTCGGCAACTGGCCGATGCTGCTCGCCACGATGGTGGAGAACGCTGCCTTCCCCGCGATCAACGCGTCGCTGCGTCGCATGCGCAAGAATCATCCGATGCCACCGGTTCCGGTGATCGTGGTGGCCGCGCTTTCTGGTCCGAAGCCGTGGCAGCGTTTCTGGCTGTGGAAGCAGGCCCGCTATGCGCGGATGCTCGGTGGTCGGCTCATCCCGGTCGCCGCGCGCCATTTCGTCGTGCTGGAGATTCCCGACGACGTCGCGGACGCGATCGATCAGGTGCGCTGATGGGCAGCGCGTTTCTTACCGCCCGGTAACCTGAGGTACCCATGACCGCGCGTCACACCTATGCTGTACGTCATGGCAGAGCTGACTTTCACCCCCACGGCCGACCTCGTCGACGAGATCGGTGCCGATGTCCGTAGCTGTGATCTCCAGTTCACCCAGTACGGCGGGGTCCGTGAGTTCGTCGGAACGGTGACAACGGTCCGCTGCTTCCAGGACAACGCGCTGCTCAAGTCGATCCTCGGCGAGTCGAATCCCGGTGGAGTGCTGGTGATCGACGGTGATGCCTCGGTGCACACGGCGCTGGTCGGCGACATCATCGCGGAGCTGGGCCGGTCTAACGGCTGGGTCGGGATCATCGCGAACGGTGCGATCCGCGACGCCAAGACCATCGGCGGGATGGAGATCGGCGTGAAGGCGCTCGGCACCAACCCCCGTAAATCCACCAAGACCGGAGAAGGTGAGCGCGACGTACCGCTGACGCTCGGTGGAGTCACCTTCACGCCCGGCGACACCGTGTACTCCGACGACGACGGCATCGTCCTCGTCGCGCCCTGACCTTTCTCGGCCTATCGACACTCTCTCGATCACTTTCACGCAGCAGGAGGCTCCGATGCCCAAGCCAACACCCGACTACTTCGAACGACTCGGCGCATTGGTCGCGATCGACAACGCTGCCGCGCGCCCGACCCGATCGATTCTCGAAGCGTTCAGCGGCGTCGAAATGGCGACCATCCCTGTCGGCACCGCCGAGGATCTCGAGACCGCGGTGTCGCGGGCGCGTGCCGCTCAGCAGGGGTGGGCCAAGCAGTCACCCGCGGAGCGCGCGAAGGTGCTCAAGAAGTTCTCCGAGCTGGTGTTTGCCAACGCGGCGTCGTTGATGGATATAGCGCAGGCCGAGACGGGCAAGGCTCGCTCGTACGCACAGGAAGAGGTTGTCGACGTCGCGCTGACTGCGCGGTACTACGCGACGCACGGCCCGAAGATGCTCGCCGAGCGCAAGGTGCAGGGCATGCTGCCCGGTGCCACCAAGGTGCGGGTGCGGTATCAGCCCAAGGGCGTCGTCGGAGTGATCAGCCCGTGGAATTACCCACTGACACTTGCTGTTTCGGATGCGGTCGCGGCCCTGCTCGCCGGCAACGGCGTGGTGATCAAGCCCGACAGCCAGACCCCCTACTGCGCGCTGGCGCTGGCCGAGCTGCTCTACGAGGCAGGTCTGCCGCCCGCGCTGTTCGCGGTGGTCCCGGGCCCGGGAAGCGTTGTGGGACAGGCCATCATGGCGACCTGTGACTACGTGATGTTCACCGGATCGTCGGAGACCGGAGCCTCGCTCGCCGAGCAGGCGGGGCGTCGACTCATCGGTTTCTCCGCAGAACTCGGTGGCAAGAACCCGATGATCGTGACGGCCAACGCCAAGATCGACCACGCCGTCGAAGGTGCTGCGCGAGCGTGCTATTCGAACTCCGGTCAGTTGTGCATCTCGATCGAGCGGCTGTACGTCGACAAGGCGATCGCCGACGAGTTCACCGAGAAGTTCGGCACCTTCGTCCGCAACATGAAGCTCGGAGCCAACTACGACTTCAACGTCGACATGGGGTCGCTGGCTTCGGCTGCGCAGGTCGAGACCGCAGAAGCGCACGTCGACGATGCGGTGTCGAAGGGGGCAACGGTGGTCGCGGGCGGCAAGCGCCGCGCCGACCTCGGCCCCTTCTTCTTCGAGCCGACGGTCCTGTCAGGCGTGACCGACGAGATGACCTGCTTCCGCAACGAGACATTCGGCCCGGTGGTGTCGGTGTATCCGGTCGACTCAACGGACGAAGCGATCAAGCTCGCCAACGACACCGACTACGGTCTCAACGCGAGTGTCTTCGCGGGCAGCAGCGACGAGGCGCAGGCGATCGCGGAGCAGTTGCGTGCCGGCACCGTCAACATCAACGAGGGCTACGCGGCAGCGTGGGCGTCGACCGCGGCTCCGATGGGCGGCATGGGAATCTCGGGCGTCGGCCGCAGGCACGGCGAAGAGGGGCTGCTCAAGTACACCGAGCCGCAGACGATCGCGGAGCAGCGCTTCATCGGCATCGACAAGGCTCCCGGAGTTCCGAAGAGTGTCTACCGCGCCGTCACCCCGCTCGCTGTGCGATCGCTGAAGTTCCTGCCGGGCCGGTAAAGGTCGGGATCTCCCGCTAAGGGCGATTCGTCGGGTTCTCGACCCCGGACGCATGTGAGCCGTTACGGTTGGCGACATGTCGCCGCAGCGCAGCGTACTCAAAACCGGTGTGATCTCGTGTGTGGTCGCGGCTGGTGTCGCAGGAACCGTGGCGGGTGCCCCGTCAGCCGAGGCCGCGCCGCGCCTTGCGGTCAGTTCGATCGCGACCGGGCTGAGTCACCCCTGGGATATCGTCACCGCGCCGGACGGCACGGCCCTCGTCACCGAGCGTGCCGGCCGTTTCGTGGCCATCAGGCCAGGGCAGGCGCCGAAGACCGTCCGGGCCGACCTGAGCGCGCTCTGGGTGCACCGCGAAGCCGGACTCATGGGTCTCGCGGTTGATCCGGGATTCGCGCAGAATCGTCGAATCTATTCGTGTCAGGCCGAGAAGGCCGGCACCGGATCGTCGGTCGCGCAGGGCGCCAAGATTCCTCAGGGTGTCGGAAGCGTGCCGCTGCCGTGGCCGAACACCGGGCAGCAGGTCACGGTGGCATCGTGGCGGGTGTCGCAGGACTGGTCGAGTATGCAGCGCGAACGGACGGTGCTGGCGGGTATCCCGTTGAACGCGGGCGGCAGGCATGCGGGATGCGGATTGGCGGCGGCGTCGGACGGGACACTGTGGATCGGCACCGGCGACAATGCGACGGCTGGGAATCCGCAGAGCCGAAAGTCGTTGGGCGGAAAGGTCTTACACGTCAATGCCGCAACCGGTCGGCCCGCTGCCGGTAACCCCGACCCCGCAAGTCCGATAGCGACGCTCGGCCACCGCAACGTGCAGGGCATCGCGCTGCAACCGGGTAGCGGACGGGTCTACTCGATCGAGCAGGGCACGAGCGCCGACGACGAGCTCAACCTCATCCGACCGGGCGCCAACTATGGCTACCGGCCCGACCGCGCGCCGGTGATCTACGACGAATCGGTGCCGATGACCGACCCCACGCGGGTACCGGGTGCGGTCGGTCCGATCTGGAAATCGGGCGCGCCGACGATTGCGACGCCCGCACTCCAGTTCTTGCCGACCACCGGCTGGGGCGAGTGGAACGGGGCGGTCGTCATCGCTGCCCAGAAGGCCAAGAAGTTGGTCGTGGTGAAGCTCGACGACAGCGGGACGCGGGTCGTCGACGTCGAAGAGGCGCTGTCGGATCGGTACGGGCGACTGCGCGCACTGGCCGTCGACAGAGACGGCTCGCTGCTCGTCGGCACAGACACCGGTAAGGATCAGATCCTACGAATCCGTCCGGGAGCCTAGGTGTTGTGTGCGCCGTCGGTGACGGCACTTATGTGTGACGGCCAGCGTGTGTGACGACGACGTGGTGCGGCACGCGCACGAGGAAGCCAGACGGGTCAGTCGTCGAACCGCGTTGCGGATGACCGCAGCGGCCGGTGTTGCGGCCGCCGGGGTCGGTGCTGCTTCGCGACCCGCGCGCGCGTCCGCGCAACCCGGCGCGACCCGGGTCGTGGATCTGACCCACCGACTCGGACCGGGTTTTCCGATGTGGCCCGGCAACCCGCCGGTCGTCAGCGTCCAGACGTCCCGAGTAGGGCCCGGCAACTCGGGCTTCGCCACCAGGTGGATGTCGTTCGCAGAGCACTCGGGAACCCACGTCGACGCCCCTGCGCACAAGATCGCAGGTGGACGAACCATCGACGCAATACCGGCGCGCGATCTCGTGGTGCCGCTGGTGGTGATCAGCATCGCGTCCACTGCGCGCGGTAATCGGCGGGCGGTTCTGACCGAACGCGACGTCGAGGAGTACGAACGAGTTCACGGCCGCATTCCGGCACGTGCGTTGGTGGCACTGCACTCGGGGTGGCAACCCGCGACGGGCGGAGCCGATGCGCCCGGCTTCGATCCCACTGCGGCGCAGATGCTGGTGACCGAACGGGGAGTGTCGGCGCTCGGGACCGACACCTTGAGCGTCGACATCAAGGGAGCAGTCGGTGCGCACACAGCGATTCTCGGTGCCGGGCGGTACGCCGTCGAGGCGCTGGCCAACCTGACGGACGTCCCGCCCGCAGGCGCGCGCGTCGTCGTGGGTGCGCCTCGGTTCGCGGGCGGAACGGGTGGTCCGGCGAGGGTGCTCGCACTCGTCGACTGACGGACGCCCGCGTTCACAGACTTCTCCCAGCGAGGGTCCAGGGTCGCGGTAGCGGGGTCTCGGAATCTGGTAGACGAACCCAACCGAGACTTCTGCCTCACACCAAGATTCTGGAGGAATGATGACCGCAGTTCTGGAGCGGCGCGACGTTTCGCCGCCCGCCGACGATTCACCACCGACGCCCAGGCGTCGCCGATTGGCCGGGCGTCCGGTGTGGTGGAGTCCGTTTGCGCTTGCAGGACTCCTCGTGGCGACCGCGGTGCTCTACCTGTGGAATCTGTCGGCCAGCGGATACGGCAACACCTTCTACGCGGCTGCCGCGTGGGCGGGCTCGCAGAGCTGGAAGGCGTGGTTCTTCGGAGCACTCGACCCGTCGAACTTCATCACCGTGGACAAGCCCCCGGCGTCGCTCTGGGTGACGGGACTTTCGGTGCGCGTCTTCGGGATGAACAGTTGGGCCGTGCTGGTGCCGCAGGCGCTGATGGGCGTCGCGGCGGTGGCGCTGATGTACGCGACGATGCGTCGAGTGATCACCGATCCGCGGCAGGGGACCGCTGCGGGACTGATCGCGGGCGCGGTGCTCGCATTCACCCCTGCAGCCGCGTTGATGTTCCGCTTCAACAACCCCGACGCACTGCTGGTGCTCTTGATGGTTGCCGCGGGGTACTGCCTGGCACGGGCGATCGCGACGAACTCCGGCCGATGGCTGGCACTGGTGGGTGTCGCGCTCGGCTTCGCCTTCCTGACGAAGATGCTGCAGGGGCTGCTGGTGCTGCCCGCGTTCGGTCTCGCCTACCTGCTGTTCGCAAACAACGGTTGGCTCAAGCGAATTGGGCAACTCGTCGGCGCGGCTATCGCTCTCATGGTGTCGGCCGGATGGTTCGTGGTGGCGACGATCCTGACGCCTGCCAGCTCACGTCCCTACATCGGCGGCTCGACGAACAACACGTTCATGGATCTCGTCTGGGGCTACAACGGCGTCGGACGCATCAGCGGCGGTTCGGGGGGAGGCCCTGGCGGCGGTGGCGGCGGCGCAGGAGGTTCGTTCGGCGGATCGACGGGCCTGAGTCGACTCTTCAGCTCGGAGATGGGCAATGAGATCTCGTGGCTGCTTCCCGTCGCGCTCTTCGCCATTGCCTTCTGCGTGTACCTGATGATCCGCAGCTTCCCGATCTTCAACTATCGCAACGGGATTCACCGCACCGAGGCTGGCGCGGTTGTCGCCTGGGGTGGCTGGTTGCTGATCACCGCGATGATCTTCAGCTACATGAGCGGCATCATCCATCCCTACTACACGGTGGCGCTGGCGCCTGCTGTCGCCGCGATGGTTGCGCTCGGTGGCGTATTCGCGTGGCGACGTCGCGCCAACTGGGACGGACGAATCGCGTTGAGCGCCATGATCGGTCTAGCAGCATGGTGGTCGATCGTCCTGCTCAACCGCAACGAATGGGGTCCGGTCTGGTGCCGGTGGATCATCGGCGCTGTGGCCGTGCTCGCAGTGATCGGTGTGTTCGTGGGAGGTGCGCTCGGACTCAAGAAGGTGTTCGTGGCTTCGGTGATCGCGGGAGCGATCGCGGGATTCGCAGGGACAGCTGCATTCTCGATCGCCACGGCCGCGACGGCACACCACGGGTCGATCCCGACAGCAGTACAGACGAGCGGCGTTCAGGGTGGCATGGGCGGACCGGGCGGAGGTGGTCCGAGCGGCTCGCGAGGCGGTAGCGCACAGAACGGCGGCGCACAGAACGGCGGCGCGCAGAATGGCACAGCGCAGAACAGCACCGCGCAGTCGGGTTCGGGACAGCCGGGAATGGGTCAGCCTCCCAACGGAACTCGGTCGACCAGCGGAACGCAGTCCGACGGCGGAACCCAGAGCACGCGCTCGTTCGGTGGCGGCATGGGTACGGGCGGTCCGGGCGGCGAGTCGTCGACCAATGCCGAACTGGTGAAGCTGCTCCAAAACACCAACAGCACCTGGGCGGCGGCGACCAACGGCTCGCAGTCGGCGGCGAACATCGAGATCGCGACGGGTAAGTCCGTCATGGCGATCGGCGGGTGGAGCGGCGATCCCGCACCGACGCTCGACGAGTTCAAGCAATACGTGAAGGAAGGCAAGATCGCTTACTACATCGGCGGTGGTCAGGGTGGCCCCGGAGGCAACTCCGCGATCTCCACCTGGGTGACCCAGAACTTCACTGCCACAACGGTCGGAGGCACCACGGTGTACAAGCTGACGTGACGCACCACGAGTTGACGTAGGGTCAAAGCACCATCGGCGGCCCACCTTTCGCGCCGAGCGCGGGGTGGGCCGCCGATGTCGTCAGGCGGTGCGCACGCGCACCGGGCAGTATCCGACCGCACAGTATCCGACCGAGCATTTGGAGAGCCATGGCCGAGAAGATCACCGAGTTCAGCCGAGACGGATGGACCTTCGACGTCGTCGATTCCGGTCCGATACCCGGTGCGGCGTCGGACATTCCGGTGATACTGCTGCACGGCTTTCCGGAACGGGCGTCGTGTTGGGAGGACGTGACACCGCTGCTCAATGAGCGCGGATTGCGTACCGTCGCACCCGATCAGCGTGGCTATTCGCCTGGCGCGCGGCCACAGTCGGTGCGCGACTACAGAATTGACGAACTCGTCGACGACGTCATCGCGTTGGCGGATGCGCTCGACGCGCCACGTTTCCACCTTGTCGGGCACGACTGGGGCGCGGCGGTCTCGTATGCGGTCGCAACCCGTCATCCTGATCGGGTGGCCACGTTGACGACGTTGGCCGTTCCACACACCGGTGCCTTCTTGCGCGCAATGCCCCGCGGCCAGGCGTTGAAATCGTGGTACATGGGGTTCTTCCAACTGCCCAAGGTGCCCGAGAAGTTGATTGCGTACGGCGCGAAGCACGGCGGCGGCGCGGGTGGGCGACTGGAGATGTATCCCGGCTTCTCCGAACGACTCTCACGCGAGATCGTCGACTACGGTGCCCTCACCGGAGGGATCAACTGGTATCGCGCGATGCGGTTCTCGTCGATCGACTCGTTGGCAGGAGGCAAGGTGCGGGTGCCCACCACCTACCTCTACGGCGACAAGGATCGCTTCCTGAGTAGAGCGGGGGCGCGCGGGTGCTCTGAATTCATCGACGCCCCATACGAATTCGTGGTCTTGCCAGGCGTCGACCATTGGATGCCGCAGCGTGCTCCCGAGGCGATCGCCGACGCCATTACCGCGCGGGCGGAGTCCCTGCAGGACTGAGACTTTGCTGACGGACTGAGAAGCTACTGACGGTGCCGTCGCCAGCGCAGCACGATCAGTAGTGCGATCGCGAGCGCCGCGAGCGCTCCGCTGATCGCCCCGAACGCGATCGGCATCGCCGGGTTCGTCGCGGGAACCTCTGTCCGCCCCGAGCTGATGCGCGCGAAACCCGCTCTCGCGGCGTCGGATTCGGCAACGGGATCGGTTGTTGTCGGTGCCGCGGGCGCAGTCGGTGTCGCAGGCGCTGTTGATGCCGCAGGCGCTGGGGCCGGCGCAGACTCCTGGACACCCGTCGGCTCGGAAGCCGGAGTCGATTGCGCATCCGCCTCGAACAAGGTCGGTTCGTCCGCCGCAGCAGCCGCGGGAGGAGTTGTCTTCGGGGGAGCCTTCTTCTCCGCGGCCTTGGTCGGCGGTGCCTTCTTTGCTGCGTTCTTTGCCGCAGACGGAGTCGCGGCGCCCTTCGCCGGGGCGCTCTTCTTTGCCGCGGTGGTCTTCTTCGCTGTGGTCGCCTTTTTGACCGGCGCGCTCTTCTTGGCTGCAGGCGCCTTCTTCGCAGGAGTGCTCTTCTTGGCGGGCGCTGCCTTCTTCGCCGCGGGAGAGGTCGGAGAGGACTCATCAGCAGGGGACTTCTCGGCAGGAGACGTATCCGCAGTCGACTTCTCGGCGGGCGACGCTTGCGCGGGCGCGGCCTTCTTGGCGGCGTCGTTCGTCTCGTCGGCGGCGGGTGTGCGCGACGCGTCGTCGGACGGTGTTTCGCCGGAAGTCGGGTCTGTCATGTCGGGACGCCCCCTGGGATCGGTCTGGATGGTCCTCATCGTAAGCGCGGCGTCGAAGCAGGTGGAGATGTTCGAGCCGTTGGTGATGTTCGACGCCGCGCGAGGGTTGCGTGCGGTGTTGCTACGTGCGGACGCCGAGTCGGGCCATGATGTCGGCGTCGATGGCGCTCAACTCGTTCTCGACCGCCCTGTGCGCGGTCTTGCGCTGCTGCGCCGGCATCGGCTCGGCAGCGTCGACGGCGATGGCGAGATTGTCGAGGCGAGCGGTCATGGCGTCGACGAACTGCTTGGTGTCCGACGACGTGTCCTGCGCGGATACCTTCTGCAGTGACGTGCGGAGGGCCTCGATGCGGGCCAGTAGGGGCGCGCCGCTGCCCGAGTACTTGACCAACTGTGCCGGCGACACGCCGATGCGCTTGGCCTGGAGTTCGGTGATCTTGCCGCGGCCGGCGACGGCGAGGCGGTAGATCACGGGCACTGCGATGGGCGCTACGAGGCGTGTAACGGTGAGGAACCGCTTGACGCTCGCGGGGCTGAACGGCTTGGCGTCGGCAGTGGCTTTCGCTTTCGCGGCAACGGTTTTCGCCTCGGCCTTGGCCACCTTCTGGGCCGCCTTTGCCTCGGCCTTCAAGGTCTTGCGCTGTGCCTTGAGTTCCTTCTCGACAATCTTCTTGCGTGACTTGCGCAGTTCCCTGGACGCCCTGCGCCTGTCCTTCGCGGCCAGCTTCGCGTCGAGCTTCGCCTTGGCCTTGAGTGCCTTGGTTTCTGCGCGTCGTTGAGCACGAGTCTTACCGTCGGACGAGAACAATCCCATGCGGGCACCTTTCCCTGCGCCAGTTTGCTACAAGCATTGCATAGGCTCGATACAGACCGATCACATCCGTCGCACCGGCGGTGTGATCGACAGCCCAGATGTCTGATGAGCCGGTGAGAATCGAGGTGGGGTGTGGCCGCGGCCGTGTTGCATCCGCGCGACCTGGCGGGATGCGAGCATCGGGTCGCCCTGGACTTCAGCCATCCCGACCTCGTCCGCGACCGGGCGGACACCCCCGAGGCCGCCCGTCGCAAGGAGTCCGCGCAGCTACGCCGCGAGCGTATCCGCGACTTTCTCCTCGGACTCCACAGCGGCGAACCGTCGAACACGTTTGTCGTCGTCGGCGACGGCCCGCACTCAGAGCGTGTTGCTGCCACCCGAGAGGCCTGCTCGTCGGGTGCGCGGTGGATCTGGAATGCGACGCTGCCGACAGACCGCGAACACGGCAGACGAGGGCATTCAGAGCTCCTGCTGCGCGTCGGCGAGCCCGACGACGCGGCGTCGGGCTACATCCCGATCATCGTGGTGAACCATCGCGTGACGTATCCGGCGAAGAACCCGCGTCTGCACACCGCCGAGGTACCCACCCTTGTCACCAGTCCGCTGTGGGGGTGGATTCCGGCACCTGACCCGTTCCGATCACCCCGAAGCAACCGCCGCGACCAGCTACGACTGGCACATCTGACGCAGATGCTCCTCGACGAGGGGCTCTCGCCCGACGTCGAAGAAGACGAGTTGCGCGCGGGGGTCATCGGACTCGACGCCGACTGCATCGTCGTGCACAGGGTCGGGACGTCGCTGCCCGACTATCGCGAGGTATTCGACCGTAGGCAGCGCGTCGCGGCGGGGGAGATCGCGACGACGCCGCGTCGGATCGGTGAGTGTCGCGGGTGCCCGTGGTGGGGTCGGTGTGGCCCTGAGCTGGAGGAACGTCGGGATGTCAGCCTCGTCGCCAACGGGAACCAGGGCGACGCGTTGCGCGCAGTCGGGATCACGACCATCGATCAACTCGCCCGCTTCGACGGCGACCCGCCGGCCGACTGGCCCGCCAACCAGAGCTTCGACGACGCGGTGATCTGCGCGATTGCGTGGCTCGCCGACATTCCACTTGTCCGTCGCGTCGAGGAGCCGACTGTCGCGCGGGCCGACGTCGAGGTCGACGTCGACATGGAGAGCTTCGGCGAGGACGGCGCGTATCTGTGGGGCACACTGCTGACCGACAACACCGACCCTGGTCGGGACGTCGTCTATCGCGGATTCGCCACCTGGACACCGCTGCCGACGGCCGACGAGGGCCGGGCGTTCGCCGAGTTCTGGACGTGGTTGATGGCCGAGCGCGCCGACGCCCACGCGGCAGGCAAGACCTTCGCCGCGTACTGCTACTCGCAGCAGGCCGAGAACAGGTGGCTGCGCGCGTCTGCCGAGAGGTTCGGTGATCAGCCGGGTGTGCCGACGCCGAACGAGGTCGAACAGTTCATCGCGTCCGACGAGTGGGTCGACATCTTCGAGGCGGTGGGACGAAACTTTGTCGCACCGAACGGCAAGGGGCTCAAACGTGTTGCGCCCGTTGCCGGTTTCGGGTGGCGCGATGCTGAGGCCGGGGGCGAGGCGTCGATGGACTGGTACCGACGGGCGGTCGGGATCGGTGGCGTCGACGTCGACCCGAGTCAGCGTGACCGCCTGCTCGAATACAACGAGGACGACGTGCTCGCCACGAAGGTCCTACGCGAGTGGATGGACGGTTCGGCCGTCGACGAGCTCCCGTTCGCCGACGACCTTCTCGCTTTCCGACGCTCAGGCGCGAGTCGAGCGGAGGGCGTCGAGGAACGAACCGCTTCCGAGTAGCGCGACAGCGCCGAGAAGTAGCAGCGCGCCCGGCGCGATATCGGCGATGAAGCCCGTGAAGCTGCTCAGGCTGACGCCACCCGACGTCGCCGGCGCGGCGGCCGGTGGTGCCTGCGCGGCGGCCGGAGCGGAGCCGCTGCCGTTGGTCGACGCCGAACCACCACCCTGTGTGCTCGAGGTGCTGCCCGGCTGCGAGCTGTTCGCCGACGATCCGCCGCCGGTCGAGGGACTCTGGGGCTGCGCGGGCGCTGCGGGCGCAGCGGCCATCGGGACTGCGAACGCGGCTGCGGGAGGTTGCGCGGCCGGTCCGGGTGCGCTGCGGCCGGGACCGGGATTCGACGGTCCGGAACCTCCGGGTGGGCTGGGCGGTGGGTTGCCGCCCGGGCCCGCACCCGAGCCGGCGTGGGTTGTCGCGGTGGTCGGCGAGG
This sequence comes from Gordonia sp. w5E2, assembly GCF_036540975.1. Taxonomy (NCBI): domain Bacteria; kingdom Bacillati; phylum Actinomycetota; class Actinomycetes; order Mycobacteriales; family Gordoniaceae; genus Gordonia; species Gordonia sp. w5E2. The sequence continues at coordinate 262,356 of NZ_CP144213.1, forward strand.
TCTTGGTGCTCGTCGTGGTGCCGGGATTGGTTGGGGCGCCGGGGTCGGTCGTGGTGCTCTGGTCGGTTGTGGTGCTCGGGTCCGTGGTGGTGCCGGGGATGGACGGCGTTGTCGACGAGCCGTCGGTCGTCGACGGATTCGCGGTAGTCGAGTTCTCGCCGGTCGTGGGGTCGACCGTGGCCGTTGGTTTCGGCGTGTGGGTGTGATGGTGGCCCGGGCCGTGGCCGCCGCCTTGATTACCGCCGCCGTGATTACCGCCGCCGTGCGAGCTGGAGTGGTCGGAGCCGCCGTGTCGGGAACCCGAGTCGGCGTCGGGTCCGTCGGCCCAGCCGATGCCGCTGCCGATGGCCAAGAGAAGTACTGCAGACAGTGCGAGAATCAACGCAGGGGTGCGCGGCCGCCTCGGGCGGCGGTTGCTGCTGACGCGATGCGTCATACTGCGCTCCTGTCGGTTTCACGTCGTGATCGGCCGAGTAAACGGTACCGTGGTCCACATAACGGTGGATCCTGTGATCAGATCGAGATGAAATGTTCACCCGCGGGGAGGTGTTCGTGATCAAACTGTGAATAATGCCACAGGGCCTTAAGGTAATGGTGTTGTGGCTGGTTGCCAGCTCGCACACGGGGGGACGTTGTGCGTCTAGCATGCCCATCGTTGCATTGGGGATGCGTGTCGGGCTTTAATGTTTGCAAGTTCAAATGTCGGCTTTCGGAGAGTTGAATGACTTCACAAGGGACGGATAACCCCATGGGTGACGCCGGTAGGGGTGGGTCCGACGAACGCTCCACGTCCGTCGATCCGGGTTTATTTGCTCGACGGCTCGAAGAGCTGTTTCGTACGGTGCCAGGACCCAACGGACGCGCGTACAGCGCCAAGGCGATCGCAGCCAGGAGTACAGAGCGCGGATTCAGGCTGGGCGAGTCGTACCTCAGCCAGCTTCGTTCGGGTAAGGCCAAGTCGCCGTCGTTCAGGACGGTCGAGGGAATCGCCGCAGCTTTCGGGGTGGATGTCCACTACTTCCTGGAAGATCGCGCAGCACAACGTACTCGCGACGAGATCGATTTGATGCGGCTTCAGGCCGACACCGACGTCCAGCTCGCGGCGTTCCGACTGGCCGGACTGTCGAGTGATTCGGTGACCGTGGTCAACGAGCTGATCAAGGTTCTGCGCGAGCAGCAGGGGCTGCCGAAGGATCCGCCAGACGTCGTCGCTGCCGGTCTGACCGACGACGAGGTAGACGCCATCGAGGCGCGCCTGCGCGTCGTCGGCTTGTCCAACGACGACTAGTACTGACGTCCCCGCGGCATCGTGACGTCGAACAAGTCGATCGATGAGGGTTCCCGCCGCAGTCAGCGGGCGCTGTGGGCGCTGGTTCGTCGGTCGCTCGACGGCCTCGACCTCGACCTTCCGCTCGACGTCGGCCAGCTCTGCGAGCGATACGGCGAGCGGCGGGGACGTCCGATCCGGCCACTCCCGTACGCGCTACCCGCGGGGATGCCAAACGGTGTCTGGTTGGCGGCCAAAGACGCCGACTACTTCTTCTATCAGGAGAACACGTCCTCGTTGCACCGAGATCAGATCATCGTGCACGAGTTCGGTCATCTCATCGCAGGTCACCAGATGCTCGGCGAGGCGTCACTGACCGGGCCATTGGCGGCTTCCGGCGACGAATCCGACGCCGCGCTGCGTCGAACGTGCTATTCCGACGACCGCGAGTGGGAAGCCGAGACGTTGGCTTCTATGATTCTGACGTGGGCACAGTCGGCGGGTAACAGCGTCGGGACGACGGCCGACAACAAGGAAGTGCGGGGCCTACAGCGGCTCCTCGGGGGTCATAAAGGCTGGCTGTGAGGTGACTTCAGATGACCGACGTGATCAATCTCGTCGCGCTCGTCGCCTTCGTGCTTGCGCTGTGTTGGCGTCTGGACAAGATCAGGCGGGGTAGCGGCGGCCTGCAGGCCATCGCGATGACGGTGGCGATCGCTGCGCTGACGCTGGCGTTCGTGGTCAGCACCAGGACGAGCGCACACTTCCTCGACGAGCACGTCTATGCGGGTAGTTCGCGCTGGTTGTACTACGCGCTGCTCGCACTCGGCGTGGCGGCGTTGGTCATCGTGTTCTTCTTTCCCACCGCTCGCGCCAGTCGCGAGCGGCGTGCCGGTCACGAAGCCTTCCCACTTGTCGTCGCACTGATCGGCCTGCAGGTTGCGTTGGTGTTCACCCCGGACTCGTTGCGCACGTCGTCGGTCAACGAGTGGAGCTTCAAGAACTGGGGATTTGCGCTCTTCTACATCATTGCCAGCGCGTATCTCGCGTACGGATTCGGTGCGTGCGTGCGCAATGTGTTCAAGTTCTATCGGGTGTCGCAGGGGTACCTCCGGTTCTCGCTCGCGCTGCTCCTCACGGGTTTCGGTTTGCTCGCTTTTGCGTCCGTCCTGCAGGTACTCGCGGTCGTCGGAAGTGCGAGCGGCCTGGTCGGAGCGGTCAATTCGCTGATCGCGGTGCGGACGCTCGACATCGTCGGGATCGTCGCATTCCTGCTGGGAATCAGCTTTCCGATGCTGCATTCGCGGTGGACCGAGTTGGCCGCACGGCGTCGTCATCGGCGTGCCGTCGCAGCTCTTGAACCGTTGTGGAGCCTTGTGACGAGTGCGATCCCCGAGGTCGTGCTCCCGGAGGCAGGCAAATCGCCGACGCGACGCCTGCACCGTCAGGTCATCGAGATTCGGGACTCGCTCACGCAGTTGAGTCCGCTGGTTCCCGAGGAATTCGACGACGTCGACGACGAGGTGAAGGTCGCGATGCTGCGTGACGCCGTCGAGGCCTACCGCGACGAAGGCGGAGCGTCGGGGCCGGTGCGCCCTATGGTGCCCGCTGACGGAACCGGACTCGACGCCGAGGCCGCACCCCTCATCCGACTGTCACGGTTCGTCGTCGAGGATTCCGCGCGCGACGATCCCGCCGATGACGATCCTGCCGACTACTTCGAAGGGTCCGGCGATCCTGGCCATGGGCCGCGGCCGACAGCCGTGCGCGGGGTCGAGGCTCGCGACTGACCCCGCACAGGGCGGCCGGTGCAGCTCAGCGAGGCGCCATCCGGAGTGCGCCGTCCATTCGGATGGTCTCGCCGTTGAGGTAGTTGTGCTCGACGATGAACTCCGCGAGCTGGGCGTACTCTGCCGGCTCGCCGAGGCGGTGCGGGAACGGAATGGCCTCGGCCAGCGTCTTCTGGAACTCCGGGGTGATGCCCGCGAGCATCGGCGTGCTGATCGTTCCCGGTGCGATGGTGCAGACGCGAATGCCGACGCGTGCGAGGTCTCGCGCGGCCGAGATCGTCATTGCGTGAACGCCGCCCTTCGACGCCGCGTATGCGATCTGACCGATCTGGCCCTCGAATGCCGCCACCGATGCCGTGTTGACGATGACACCGCGTGCACCGTCGTCATCCACGGTCGATTCGTCCTTCATCTGGTTGGCAGCGAGCCGCATGACGTTGAACGTGCCGACGAGGTTGATATCGATGATCTTGCGAAACAGGTCCAGATCGTGCGGACCGTCCTTGGTCAGGATGCGCGACGCCCAGCCGACCCCCGCGCAGTTGACCGCAACACGAAGTGGAGCACCGGCCGCGGCGATGGTGTCGATGGCCGACTGCACCTGCGCCTCGTCGGTGACGTCGGTGGGGATCAGGGTGATGCCATCGGTCGGCTCGGCCTTGTCGATCGACGGCTGCAGATCAAGGCCGAAGACCTGTGCGCCCGCGGCGGCGAACCGTGCGGCCGTCGCGGCTCCGAGTCCGGATGCGGCGCCGGTGACGAGTACAGAAGAGCCGGAGATATCCATCGGGGTTTCCCTTCGTTCGGTAGCTGATCTGCCTCACCATAAATGGTGGACTTAGCGCAGAAAGTAGGAACCCCTACTAAAACCGACCGATCGCTCGGGAAACTACTAACTTTGCGGTATCACTCCTGGTCAGACGCATGCCCGCTATGTGCGGGTTCTGCTGCGGGCGCCGTTGCGGCCAGCGCCGCCGCGCGGTGGACCCGGTGGATGTAGTACGAACCGATTCCAACGATGGCAACCACAGCCGACAGCGTCGCGATGACCGTGACAGACGACGAATCGCGCAGACCCTCGAAGAGAAGCCATGCGGCAAACCCGAAGAAGAGCACGGACGCGCCGATCGCAATGGTCCGCTCGGGCAGGTGCTTGCCGAGGAGTGCGCCAACAGCGATGGCCAGCGCGTCGGCGGCGACCATGCCGATCGTCGAACCGATCCACACGCCGAGCCAGTCGCTGTGCGCGGAGAGTGTGATGGTGGCGAGCATCGTCTTGTCGCCGAGTTCGGCGAGGAAGAACGACGACATCACCGCGAAGAACACCGACTTGCCGACGCGGTCGGCTTTTCCTTGCTCGGAGTCGTCGAGGCTGTCGCCGCGAAGCGTCCAGAGGCCGAAGATCAACATTGCGATACCCGCGACGATCGACATGACGTTCGTCGGGATCGAGAGGCCGAGGAAATGGCCGAAGAACACGGAGACCGCGTGGACGGCGGTCGTGGCAACGGTGATCGCGAGCAGGACAATCCACCACTTGTAACGCAGGGCGTACGTCATGGCCATCAGCTGCGACTTGTCGCCCAGCTCGGCGACAAAGATCACGCCGAAGCTCAACAGGAGGGCAGCAATCATGAAGTCGAGGTTAGCCAGACCTCAGCTGCGATTGCAACAGATCGCAAACCCGCATTTGTGCAGGTAGGGGGCACAAAATCCGAAGTTCGGGTACCCGTCAAACGGCCGTTCGGACTCTCTCAGGCGACGAGCAGCATCGCCAGGACGGCGGTGTCGGGGTCGGCGTTGGGGTCGATCCCGACCTTGTTGCGCAGGTTGACCACTGTGCCGTCGGCTTCGGCTTCGGCCCACCCGGCACGGTGTTCGAGTCCGAGTTCCGGCAGTCCGGGAAGCAACACACAACCCGACGCGACGTCGGCGCATTCGGGAAGCGACGGGCGGGTGCGCGACGGCGGATGAAGCATCACCAATGCGGGTGGATTGCTGTCGAACCGGCCTGCTTCGACAAAGCTGTCGTCGACGACGTTTCCGATCGCGACCATCATGCCGACGGCGGGTTCGTCGAGGTCGTCGGGGTGTTCTTCGACGACTCGGAAGATCGTCGTGGTGGGTAGGAAGCCGGGGCGGCACGCGATCCGCACCGAGGCGACGAGCGTCTGCGTCCACTCGAGGGTCGACTCCGGCCAGCGTCCGGAGATGAGGATTCCGTTGAGATGCCCGTGTTGTTGAACCGGTGTGAGTCCGATCGGGACAGAGGACTGCATGTTCTGACCTCCCTGTTCGTGAGATGAGAATCCACCCACTGCGCGGCGTCGTCCAGTCGAAGCGCCGTGTTGTGACGCTTCGTTTACACGAAGTAACGGCAGACGCGGCCCAGGCGTGGTCGGGGTCACCAGGCACTATGGATACGTGCACTCACCGTCCGAAATGCCCGACGCAAAGACTCGCGGCGCGTTGCGTCCGCTCGAGATCGCCTGGATCGCGATCTTCGGTGGCCTTGCTGTCGCGGCGGTCGTCATCGGATCGGTCATCCCGCTGGCCAGCGCTGTTCGTGTGCTCGCGCCTGTTCCGCTCGCGTTGATCGGGGCCCGCACTCGGCCCCGCGCGATGGTCGCGGCGACCGTATCCACCGCGGCCGTGAGTTTCGCGATGGCCGGAACCAGGGCCGCGACGGCACTGCTCGCCGCCGCAGTCGTCGGAGGCATCGTCGGCGAGATCAAACGACGCGGACACGGTTGGCCGACACTCCTGGGGGTATCGGCGATAGCGGCTCCTCTGATCGGCGGTGTGTCGGTCGTGGTCTTGCTGGTGCTGGTGCCGCTGCGCGAGTTGGTGATCAAAGCGACGACGAACACCATCGGCGGACTCGCCAAGTGGGTCGAGAAGGTGCCGTCGGCGCAGCCGTTGGCCGACGGCATCAACGGGCTACGCCACAGCATCGAGCAGTACTGGTGGGTCTGGATCTGGGTGATGGGCGGCGTGGGAACCTTCATCACGATGGTGGTGGCCTGGTGGATTCTGGGTGCGGTGATCGATCGGCTCGCCGACATCCCCAGCGAAGACACCCTCGACGACGCCGTTGACGACGATCGGCCGGTGGCACCCCTGCCACTCGAGCTCGACCGCGTCGGGTTCTCCTACCAGCCGGGTGGACCCGAAGTCCTCGCCGACATCGACCTCCGGATCGAACCGGGCGAGTTCATCGCAGTCGTGGGAGCAAACGGGTCGGGCAAGTCGACGCTCTCGAAGATCCTGGCGGGTCGGCGCCCGACGAGCGGAGCGGTGCACCGACCCGGCGCCGCGGGGCTCGGTATGCACCGCGGAACGGCGATGGTGCTGCAGCGTCCCGAGACGCAGATGCTCGGCGCGCGCGTTGCCGACGACGTCGTATGGGGACTGCCGGAGGGAACCGAGGTCGACGTCGACGGTCTGCTGGCCGAGGTGGGACTGGCGGGGCTCGGCGACCGCGAGACGTCCGACCTCTCCGGCGGTCAGCAGCAGCGGCTGTCCATCGCGGCTGCTCTCGCTCGCGATCCCGCGCTGCTCATCGCCGACGAGGTGACGTCAATGGTCGACCCTGCCGGTCGCGCCGAACTCCTCGAGGTACTCAGCGATCTTCCGCGCACTCGCGGTATCGCCGTCGTCATGATCACCCACAGGGCGATCGAGGCGGTCGCCGCCGACCGGGTCGTGCATCTCGTGGCGGGTCGCATCGTGCCGTATCGCCCGAATTGGTTGTCGGAGTTGCACGAGGTCGAGGCGGGAGCCGCCAAGAGGTTCGAACTCGACGCGTCGTGGCACGAGGCGTCGAGCGGGGACGTGGTCTCGGGGCCGGAGCCGACGAGCGAACCTGTGCTGTCGTTGAGCGGCGTCGGACACACGTATCTGCGCGGATCGCCGTGGGAAGTGAACGCACTCCACGATGTGAACCTCACGGTGCATCGGGGCGAGGGACTGTTGATTGTCGGCGGAAACGGTTCCGGCAAAACAACTCTCGCGTGGATCATGGCAGGACTCATCGAGCCGACCGAGGGCAGTTGCCTGCTCTACCTCCCGGAACGACCTGGGCAGGGTGAGCCGGTGAGCAAGCACGTCGGCGAGGTCGGGCTGGCGTTCCAACACGCGCGGCTGCAGTTGCAGAAGCAGAACGTCGGCGACGACATCATGGCGGTGGGCGGTCTCAAGATCGGCACGACCGAGGTGGCGCACACGCTCGAATCCGTCGGCCTCCCACGGACCATGGCGATCCGTCGGGTCGACGCGCTCAGCGGCGGGCAGATGCGACGTGTCGTGCTCGCCGGACTGATCGCGCGAGCGCCCCAGGTGATGATCCTCGACGAACCGCTCGCAGGTCTCGACCCCGTGGCGCGCGACGACGTCGTGGCACTGCTGGCGAGACTTCGCGCCGGCGGGATGACCATTGTGATCATCTCGCACGACTTCGCCTCACTGGGCCAACTGTGTACCCGACGCGTGCGCCTGGCCGACGGAACACTGGTGCCCGACCCGGCGCCCGGATACGACCCGGCGGGCCCAGATCACTACACAGGGCCAGAGAACCCGGCAGGCCCAGGAAGCCCCGCTGGCGCAGATAGCCCGACGCAATGGAGGATGCCATGAGCATGCGGACCATCCCGCTGCGGCAGGTGCCCGGCGACTCTCCGATTCACCGACTTTGGGCGGGCACCAAGCTGATCGGCGTGTTCGTGCTGGGGCTGATGACCGTGGTGCTGCCGACCTGGCCGTCGTTGGGGCTCGTCGCCGGGGTCATGCTGGTCACCGCCATCATCGCCGGAATCCCCGTCGGTGCGCTTCCCCGACCGCCCTGGTGGTTCTGGGGACTGATCGCCGTCGGCGCCGGGGTCAATGCGTCGTTCGGTCTCGAGGCGATCATCCTCTTCCTCCGTGCCACCGCATTGGGGCTGGTGCTGGTCGCGAGTTCGATCCTGGTCATCTGGACGACCCCGATGGCCGAGGTCGCCCCTGCTCTCTCACGGCTGATGTGGCCGCTGCGAAAGCTGAAGATGCCGGTCGACGAATGGGCCGTGTGCATTGCCCTCTGTCTACGTGGCCTGCCGCTGCTGATCGATGAGATCCGACTACTCGTCGCGGTCCACCGCCTTCGCCCGACATCGGGGCGGTCGGATCACCCGTCGGCCGAGATGGGGATCATGGACATGGTGACCGCGGCGATGTCGTCGGCGCTGCGTCGGAGTTCGGAGATGTCGGAGGCGATCACCGCCCGCGGCGGCACCGGCCGACTCACCGCGACGACGGCCGGCCCGCACCGGCGCGACGTGATCGCGCTCGTGCTGCTGGCGCTCGTCTGCGCCGTGGCGATCACGCTCTCCGTCGTGCTGTAGGTGGCCTCGACTGTCGAGATCACTCCCGCTGGTTGAGCGGACGGGAACTCGACCAGCCCCACGCCCGATCCGTATGACATTGGGCCGCGGTTTTCGGGCTGCGCGTCATACTGATCGGCGGCGTCGACCCGGGTTCAGCGGCCTGGCCTGTCGAGGTCACTTCCGCGGGGTGGGCCCTGTTTCCGCTGGTTGAGCGGGCGCGAGCGCAGCGAGCACCCGAGTCGAAACCACCTTCGCGGGCACAGTCGACTGCGGGGCGGTGGTCTCGACAAGCTCGACCAGCGGGGACGTGCTCGACGAGTGGGTGGTCTCGACAAGCTCGACCAGCGGTGGGAGCTCGACCAGCGGTGGGAGCTCGACGAGTGGGTGGTCTCGACAAGCTCGACCGGCGGAGCCGCTTGACCAGCGAGAGATCAGCTCGGCCGCCAAACGCCCGCAACGCAACGCGGCGGCCACCCGAAGGTGGCCGCCGCGTGTGGTTCGCGTGTGTTTACCTGCTAAATCAGGCCGGGACGACCAGGCCGGGGCCCTGCTTCGTCGCGGTGGCGAAACGCTCAGCGGCGTCGGCCCAGTTCACGACGTTCCACCATGCCTTGACGTAGTCGGGCTTGACGTTCTGGTAGTCGAGGTAGAAGGCGTGCTCCCACATGTCGAGCAGAACGATCGGGATGATCGCGGCGGGGATGTTGCCGCTCTGATCGGTGAGCTGCAGGATCACCAGGTTGCCTGCGATGGTGTCGTAGCCCAGGATCGCCCAGCCCGAACCCTGCAGCGTGGTGGCAGCGGCGGTGAAGTGCGCCTGGAACTTGTCGAAGCTGCCGAACTGCTGATCGATCGCGGCGGCGAGGTCGCCTTCCGGCTTGTCGCCACCGTTGGGCGACAGGTTCTTCCAGAAGATGGAGTGGTTGGTGTGACCGCCGAGGTGGAAGGCGAGGGTCGCCGAGAGTCCGTAGACCTTTCCGGCGATGCTGCCGTCCTCACGAGCCTCGGCCAGCTTGGCGAGGGTGTCGTTGGCGCCCTTCACATAGGTCGCGTGGTGCTTGTCGTGGTGGAGCTCCATGATCCTGCCGGAGATGTGCGGCTCGAGTGCCGCGTAGTCGTATGGAAGATCCGGCAAGGTGTATTCAGCCACGGGTTTCCTCTCTCTGCTCAAACCTTCGAGTCTGTGCTCAACCTGCGAGCGTTCATACCGTCGGGCACTGCTTCGGCTACTGCTCTTGGGCTCGCGCGGGGCCTTCACTGAGTGTTGTGGACGCTCGCGCGGGTAGTTCCAGCCTTCCGCAGACAGTGGGGGAATGCAACAAACACGACCCAACTAACTTCAAGTCGGGTTGAAGTATCAGAAGGCCTATGTGAGCCGGACGCCAACGAGAAGGGCTGCGCCCCAATGGGATTGATGTCAGTAGAGAATCAGCGCGAAGAGGAGCACCAGTAACGCGACGACGCTGAGTCCAATGGTGATGCACGACTGTCGGACGTTGTAGGCCGCGCTCGGAACACCGCGACGCGATCGCGTCACCCGTGATTGTCCCGAAGCGTTAACGGCCATGGAGAACCTCGTCCCGAGTTGTCGATCGTGTGCGGCTGCGCGTTGCCGGTGCGACGCCAGAACCAAGAATAGTGACTGGCATCACAGCGATGTGCGATTAGCCAGAATAGTAGACACACTTCACGCTATGACTCAAATCACGCCGAGGCAGGCCAACCGGACCCTGCTCTCGCGGCAGCATCTGTTGACCAGAGTCGACGACGACGCTATTGAGGTCATCGACCGCATCGTCGGTATCCAGTCGCAGGATCCGTCGAGCGCTTTCTATGCGCTCGCGTCGCGGATCGACGATTTTCGGCCCGACGAGCTCGACGCTCTGCTCACCGACCGCGAAGTGGTCAGGATCGCGCTACTGCGAAGCACCGTCTTCTTGCTCGACGGTCTCGACGCACGATGGATTCGTGCGCTGGCACAAGACACGATCGACGCCGGAGTGCGCTCCAACCGAAGCCACGCGCTCGTCTCGTCGACGCCCGAGGCGGTTCACGCCGACGCCGCGGAGCTACTCCGCGGTCGAGCACTCGGCGGTGCCGAGTTGAAAAGCCTATTGGCGCAACGGCATCCGGACGAAGATCCGGCTGCGCTCTCCGCCCATGCGCGGTGTGGACTGCCGCTCGTCCAAGTGCCTCCGCGGGGATTGTGGAAGGGCAGCGGCGCGCCCACCTATCAACTCCTCGACGACTGGATCGGTCCCGGTGAGCCGGCCCTCGTCGGCGACGACGCTCGAAAAGAGTTGATACGCCTGTATCTTCGCGGCTTCGGTCCTGCCTCGGCCAAGGCGATCGCGACGTGGTCGGGGCTCACGCGCCTGCGCCCACTGCTCGACGAGATGGCCGCCGATTGGGAACTCGTGGAACTGGAGGGACCCGCGGGTGAGGTCCTCTTCGACCTCGACGGCCTCGCACTCGCCGACCCGGACGAACCGGCGCCGGTGCGGTTGATCGCACCCTTCGACCACATCCTCGTCGCACAGGCCGACCGCTACCGGATCGCCGACGACGCCGCCTACCGACGCACCGTCACACCCAACGGCCGCTCGCCGGGGTTCGTGCTTGTCGACGGCCGGCTCGCCGGGACGTGGCGCCCGGGCGACGGACCCGACGTCGACGTAGAGCTGTTCTCCGAACTGACCCGGGCGCAGCGCGCAGAACTCGACGCCGAGGTCGAGCGCCTGCGTGAGTTCAGAGCGAGCCGCTGACACCGCTCGGCCGGCTCGAGTCGTGCTAGTCGCCGGTACGCGGATTGCGGGACGTGATGCAGTACGGCCGCCCGACTGGATCGGCCATGACCGTCCAATTGTCGAAACGTTCGACGACCCGCGCACCCCAGTCCTCGTGGCGAGCCACCTCCTGCTGCACCGAGTTCGTTGCAAGATCGACGTGCCCGGTGGCCGACATCTGGCCGTCGGGGTTGACTCGCTGAAGCAGGATTCCGACGGCCAGGTGCGGATCGCGTTGTAGCCGAACGAATTCGGGCCGTGAGACGGGCTGCGTCGGCCTGCCGGTGAGCCGCGCCCAGAAGGTGAGTTCACGGTCGAACAGACTCGCGGGCACGTCGATGCACACCTGGTCGATGATGCTGATCGTGTCGTCGGGCCATCGGATGGGTCGTGACCTCGACGACTCGCCGGCCCAGTCGACGAGGCAGAAGATGAACCCCGCGGGCGATTCGAGCACGAGGAGCTCGCCGAGGTCGTCGCGAATGTGAGCGCCGAGTTCGACGGCCTCGAGCGCAGATGTCCTCGGGTCGTCGACATGGAGGTCGAGGTGCACGCCGCCCGGGCCGGACCCGACCCGCTGCACACGCAGGTGCGGGTCACCGTTGAACGGTTCGAGGGTTGCGAATTCGCGGTGGTCGCCGCGTGGCGGTGACACCGTACTGCCGGCGATCGCACGCCAGAACGTGACCTCGTCGCCGAACTGGTCGGCAGGAAAATCCAGAAACGCCGTGAGCCACCGGATGTCCACGGCTCCAGAGTCTACGGTCGGCTCGAGCGTCGCGTCGGGGGGTGTCGGACTCGCGCACTAGACTCGATCCAATGAATGGGCCACTCGGCGAGATCGTCAAGAAGTTCCAGAAGTCCCGCGCAGACAAGGTTGCGGTGGTGCGCCTCGATGGCGTCATCGGACATGTCGGGGCGGGTCGCGGGATGACCATCGACTCGGTCGAGCCGATGTTCAAACGCGCCTTCGAGACCGAGCGCGTCAAGGCCGTCGTGATCGTCATCAACTCGCCGGGGGGTTCGCCCGCGCAGTCGGAGTACATCGCCGAGCGAATCCGACAGCTCTCATCCGAGAAGGGCGTGCCGGTTCTGGCGTTCTGTGAAGACATCGCGGCGTCCGGTGGCTACTGGATCGCGTGCGCGGCCGATGAGATCTTCGCCGCGCACACCTCACTCGTCGGGTCGATCGGCGTTGTCTCGTCCGGCTTCGGCTTCAACGAGGTGATCGACCGGCTCGGGGTGCAGCGTCGGCTCTACACCGCGGGCGACAACAAGGCCAGGCTCGATGCCTTCTCTCCCGAGAACGCCGACGACGTCGAATGGCTCAAGGGAATGCAGTCCGAGCTGCACCAAGCGTTCATCGCGTGGGTCAAGCAGCGGCGTGGAAAGAAGCTCGCCGGTACCGACGAGGAGTTGTTCAACGGCGACATCTGGATCGGCGCGAAGGCCCGCGACGTCGGGCTCGTCGACGGCATCGGAGTGATGCGGTCGGTGGTGGCAGAACGCTACCCCGACGTCGAGATCACGGTGATTTCCGCCCCGAAGCCGATCCTCGCTCGGCTGCTCAGCGGCCCGTCGGGTGCAGCTGCGCTGACCGATGCTGTCGTCTCGGGAGTTCTATCCGCTGTGGAGAAAACTCAGCGGATCGAGTTTCGCTGAGCAAACCATCCACAGTTGTCCCCACGTTATCCACAGGGCTTGTGATCTTGACCAGATCGTTTACGACGGCGCCGACAATTTCACTGATGTGAAGAGAATATGCTGGCTGACCTGCTGATTAGTGACCGGCATCACACGTTGTGGACACCCGAGCTCGAGTTGTCCACAAATCCACAGCCTCATTCACAGGTTGACACTCGTCCGAGTTGTCTAAAGCGACGCTTGTCAAACCGGCATGTGGATAGCATTATGCAGACATACATAGCGGGATGTGGATGGCGTTCGCGCGTCCGCACGCTGTCAAATTGCGCGTCCCGCGCACGACGGACACGCTCGAAGCATCAGCGAGCCTCGACGAGACCGTGACCGTCGGGTTCAGGCGAGGTGGCAGTTCCGCCCCTGCGCGATGTGCCAACATGGAAACGTGAGCATGGGCGACATTCCACAGGTACCGGTGACCGAGTTGCCGGACGACTTCACCGACGAGCCCGGCCGCGTTCTCCTCGACGTGCGCGAGGACGACGAATGGAACGCGGGGCACGTCCGAGGCGCAGTGCATATACCCCTCGGCGAGATTCCCGGCCGACTGGACGAGATCGACCTGGACTCAGAACTCCTCGTCATTTGCCATTCCAGCGGACGCTCGATGCGTGTCCTGCAGTACCTCGAGCAGGCGGGAATCGACGGTTCGTGTGTGCGCGGCGGCATGATCGCGTGGATCGAGAACAACAAGCCGGTGCAGACGGGACCGGGAGACACGGGTTCCGGCAACTCTCCGGACGCGAACTAGCGGCGGCACGATGTACGACATGTGTCCGCGGTGCCGCATCCAGGCACCGCACCGGGACGGGCGCGAGCACTGTCCGCGCTGCGGCGGCAACCTCGTGGTGGTCGAGTCCGCTCAGGCGGCCGCGCGGGTCCCGCGCCAGTCGGGGCCGCCCACCGCCGGGCCTCCCACACGTCCCGCCGGGCCCCCCGCACCTCCCGCCGGGCCGCCGGTCAACCGCCGCGCCGCGCCGCGGCCCGCGCCCCAGCAGCGTCCACAACAGACCCAAGCGCCTCGCATGTACCGCAGCCGCAACGTGCGCTGGGTGGCCAGGCGACCACCCGAATCGTTTCCGCAGCGTCGACCCCAGGTGTATCGCGGTCCACGACTGATCCCTCGCTACACCTACCTGCCGCGCTGGGGACTGCGCGACGATCCCATCGACGAACATCGGCTCGACGCTCCCGCTGAGCGCGCGTCCGAGACGCTGCGAAGCGCGCTCGTGATCAGCGCAGGAGCCCTCGCCGCGTCGGCCGTGGTGCATCTCCTCCGCTACATCCTGCTGGTGATCAATCGGGGCACCCCGCTGCCGGCGTGGCTGATCGTCGTGAGCGGCGCCCTGGTCATCCTCGCTGGACTCGTCGCCCTGGTCGCCGTCATCAGTACCCTCGTCGCCACTGTGCGCTGGTTGATCGCGGTGCGCGAACACGCTTATCGACACCGCGGACGCCGCGATCCGCGCCCGCGGTGGCAGATCATCGTCCTGGCCGGTATCCCGGTGGTCAACGTGATCGGGGCTCCGCTGCTGCTGCATGAGGCAGCCAACGCGGCGGCCGACGACTGGCGCGAACGAGGCGTCGACGGCATGACGCGCGCGGCACTCGACCGACTCTGGGTCGCGTGGGCGCTCGTCAACGCACTGGCCATCTGGGCGGCAATCACCTGGGCGGTCTCGCTGGCCTCGGGCTCGATCCAGACCGGCGCCGACGCCCTCGCCTTGATCACCATCAGCGCAGCGGTGTCCGCAGCGTTCGCATTCTGGGCGTCGCGCCACCTGCCGAACGTCCTCGTCGCCGATGACCCCGTCGTCAAGAAGCGGTGGGTGGCGGTCGCGTGAGCACCGTCGAGAAGGTGTCGCGGTCGGGAAAACCCGCCGTCGTGGCGCATCGGGGCGCGTCGTCGCAGGCGCCGGAACACACCCTCGCCGCATACGAACTTGCGCTCGACCAGGGTGCCGACGGCCTCGAATGCGACGTCAGGCTCACCGCCGACCACGAACTCGTCTGCATCCACGATCGAACCGTCGACCGCACGTCGAATGGCTCCGGTGTGGTCAGCGAGATGACTCTCGCGGAGCTTCGTGAGCTCGACTTCGGCAGTTGGCATGACGCAGACGCGCCCGCTTCGGTGCTCACGCTGCGCGAGTTGCTCACGTTGACTCTTGACTGGCGACGCCCCGTGCGGCTGTTCATCGAGACCAAGCACCCCGTCCGTTTCGGCAGCCTCGTCGAGCAGAAACTCCTCGAGGCGCTGCACGAATTCGGCGTTGCCACACCGCCGTCAGCCGATCACAGCCGCGCCGTGGTCATCTCGTTCTCGTCGGCGGGTGTGTGGCGGATTCGACGTCACGCGCCGATGTTGCCGACGATCCTGCTCGGCGACACGGCCCGGGTTCTTGGCGGTTCGGCGGCGACCGCGGTCGGTGCGACCGGAATCGGACCGTCGGTCGAGACGCTCCGCATGCACCCCGAGATCGTCGACAAGGCCGCGGCCGCCGGACGCGTCACGTACTGCTGGACGGTCGACGAGCAGGCCGACGTCCAACTCTGCGCAGACCTCGGTGTGCGTTGGGTCGCCACCAATCGACCGGCCAAGGTCCGTGACTGGCTGGTGACCGTCGACTGATCCCCAACGTGAGAGGGTGGACCCATGGCCAAGAAGAGCAAACGAGGATCCGGTCCGCGTCCCGGGAGTAACCGAGCAGAGCGCGTTGCCGCGCGAAAGGCCCGCGCTGCAGCGACACTCGAGCCCTCACCCCGTCCGTTCGCGGGCCTTGCGGCCGAGTGCGACCTGGTGGCACTGCGCTCGTTCGTCAGTTCTGCGACAGCGGTACTCGACCTCATCGAGCCGGGGCCGACATGGCCCGAACCCACGTCGGTGATGCCCGACAACGCGCCCCGTCCCGCCCCCAAACCGGGCGAGCGCAACGAGGTGCTGCTGGCAACCATCCTGCCCGGTGCCGTCCCCGCCGTCGTGCGTGAATTCCGTACCGCGCCACAGGGCGTCGCGGCGACGCAAACCGATCCCGATCCGGATGACGTCAACTCTGCTCTCGCCCAGTCGATTTCATGGGCGGCGCACGCGAAGATCGGCGACGAGTACGCGGGTCCGGCGTCGGAGTACGACGGTACGCTCGCCGACGTTCTGAAAGCCGATGCGCCGCTGGACATCATCGTCCACGACGACTTCTCGTGGTGGTTCCCCGACGGCGCCGAGGTGCCCGCCGAGATCGCTCCGATGGTCGAGCGCGCAAGCGACACCGTGCTGCCGACAGCGAGGCTGCACCCCAAGAGCGGCGTCGGCGCTCCGTGGTGGGTCGACGCAGGCGATCGCGCACACCTCCGGTGGGTACGCCCAGAAGCCGAGGACGTACTGATGAACGCGCTCGCGCGCTTACACGCGGCCGGACACCTCACGCTCGGTGAGGGCTCGCGGTTCGCCGGTTCGTTCCGCACGCATGGTCTCTTGGTGCCCGTCTTCGATCTCGACAACGAGATGCACCACGAAGAGTGGTATCCCGGCCTCGATCAATTCGACGCCTGGCTCGCCGAAGCGCTCACCGCCACAAGCGATCTGACCATCGACGAGCGCAGCTCACGAGATGGGCTGCGTACCCGCCAGGTGACGATTCGCTGACCGCTCAGTTTGCCTTCTGGTCGGCTTTGGTGAAGATGACGTACTGGGCAGAGGTCTGCTGGTACACGTCCTTGGGGTCGGTGCCGACCAGCTCGGCCACGTACCGGCCATAGCTGACCTCGCACCAATAGCCCGTGACGTTCTGGGTGACCTCGGAGAGACAGCGCGCCGCAGGAAGATTGGGAGGTGCGGGCACGGGCTTCATTCCGCGCGCACGGTTGGAATTCTCGAAGGTGTCCATGATCTTCTTCGCGCCCTCGGGGGTCTTCGCCCGGTAGACGGTTGCCCTGTCCATCGCGTTGGCGGTCGATCCGACCTCGTTCAGCAGGCGGAAGTCTGCCGGCGGATCCGACGAGAAGAACGACATCGATCGCGGCCCGTATACGGCTCGGACGTTGCCCGGATTGGGCGTCTTGACCTTCGCGTCCTTGATCTCCTGGTCGGTGTAGGGCAACGCATAGATCAGGATGTGGTTCTGGTCCATGATCAGCTGCTTCTTGGGCTGATTGCGTGCCTCCCGTTCGGCCTTGGTCGGCGTGGCCGGGAACTGATCGATCAGTGCGGTCTGCAGGTCGACGGCCTTCTTGATGGCAGGCTGTAGCTGGTCTTTCTGCGCGTCTGTCGTCTGGTAGTAGGTGAAGAGCACGTAGGTGTTGTGCGCGGTGATGGAGACGAGGGCGGTGGTTCCGTTGGTATTGCCAGGGACCGAGATCACCCGGCTCCCCGACATCCCGTCGACCCGAACCGTGGTGGCCTTGGGGCGCTTGAGATAGGCGTCGGCCATCTGATTCGCCGCGGCGGTGGCGTCGGCAGGGGTGATGTAGCGGGTCACGAAGTTGTTCAGTTCCCGCTTGGTGCCCGCCCGAATCGTCTCGTCAGGCGTAGAGGCCGAAACGACGTAGCCGTAGAGGATCGCGTCGTTGGCCTTCACATTTGCGACGTCGTCTCCGACGACCGCTCGGACATTGGTCGTGCTGTAGAGAACCTGCATCGGCAAACCCATGTTGGTCAGGTCGGCGTCGATCTCGAACGGCGCGACGATGTACTGCGCCATCCGCTGCGCGTCGTAGGTGACGACCTCGTCTCCGGTGGCCTCGCCGAATGGTTTCCGAGGTTCGGTCGGGTACTTGCCGGTGTCGAGGGACTTGACGTCGACGACCGCGTTCGCTGCCGGGTCGGAGTCGTTGACAGCGTTGCCGTCGACGGTGCACCCCGCGAGTGCGGCGGCAACGGCGAACAGTGAAACTGTCTGCGCGACAACGTGTTTACGACGCATCGGTGCTCTCTTCATGTTGTTAGTTCGCATTCTGATCGGCCTTGGTGAGAATCACGTACTGAGCGGAGGCCTGCTGCTGTACGTCCTTGAGGTCTTCGCCGAAGACCTCGCCGACGTAGCGGCCTACCCGAACCTCGCACCAGTATTGGGTGAGGTTGCGCGCGATCTCTTGAGCGCATCGCGCGCCGGGGAGGTTGGGTGGTGCCGGCTGCGACTTGCGCCCGCGGGTTTTGTTGCCTGTGGCGAGGGTGTCCATGATCTTCTTGGCGCCATCGGCGGTCTTGGCCCGGTACACGGTCGACCGCTCGACCGCGTTGGCCGTCGAGCCGGTTTCGTTCAAGAGCGCGAAGGTGCCGGGCGGATCGTCACTTCTGAACGACATCGCCCGAGGGCCGTAAACGGCTCGCACGTTGCCCATATTGGTGTCGGCGATATCGCCTTCTTCGAGTTCCTTGTCGCTGTAGGGCAGCGCATAGATCAGAACGCGGCTCTGGTCCATGAGGAGCTTCTGGGAGGGCCGCGTGTGTGCGGCCGCTTCTTCCTTGGTCGGCGCCGCCGGGAACTGATCGATCAGTGCGCTCTGCAGATTGACCGCTTTGCTGATCGCGGGCTCGAGCATGTCCTTCTGAGCGTCGTCGACCGTGTATGAGGTGACGAGCACGTAGGTGTTGTGGGCGGTGAACGACGCCATCGAGGTGTTGCCCGGCTCGCCGCCGGGGGATGTCAGGACACGGCTTCCCGACAATCCGGCCGGGCGAACCGGCGTGGTCTTCGGTCGCTTGCCGTACACATCTGCCATCTGGTTCGCGGCCGCGGTGGCGTCGGCCGCGGTCAGGTATCGCGCCACCATATTGTTCAGTGAGCGCTTGGTCCCGGTGCGCAACATGCTGTCAGGAGTCGACGCCGAGGCGACATAGCCGTAGAAGACGTTCTCGTTGGCGGGAACTCCGCCGACGTCCTCGCCGACAACAGCCTTGACGTTGCTCGACCGACTGAAGAGCATCTGTGTCGGCAAGCCCATCTGAGTGAGATCCCGGTCGATTTCGAAGGGCGCGACGATGAACTGCGCCATCCGCTGCCCCTCGTATTGGAGGACATTCTCGACGGTCGGCTTGCCGAACGGCTTGCGTGGCTCGGTGGGGTACTTACCGGTGTCGAGCGACTTGACGTCGATTGCTGCGCTCGCGGCAGGGTCGGAGTCGTTCACGGCATGCCCGTCGACAGAACAGGCGCTGAGCAAGATCAGCGCAGCAAGTGCGCTGGTCATCGCCGCACGCGTTCCAGGGCGCATGCCAGCCATCACGTTGTTCGCCCCCTCCGGTGCTGCGCAATCGGTCGGTTCCGGCCACTGACCGAATTGTTCACTTCGCTCAGCAGGCTAGTACACGACGCCCCGATGACCGCTGCCCGTGTCATTCACGTCATCTAGATGGCACAGTGCCAACGGCAGGACGTTAGACTCACGCCCTGTCGGGCCGCGGATGGGGTTTCGGTCGGAAGCGGTGTACCGGCAACGCGGCGCCGCGGCGAATCCGTCGGGGCATGAATGACGTCCGGGCATCAGCGACGTCGAGGCATAAACGATCGGGTACGGGGCGAGAGAATGGCTGCACAGGCGCAGGGTGCGACGGAGCGGAAATCCGCTGCCGGCGACGCGTCGGCCATTGTCGATGCCGCTTCGACGGTGCTCCGCGCCTACAAGATGGACACCCTTGCCGACGTTGCCGCCGCCAAACTCGCCCGCGACCGGCAAGCCCGCACGGTTGTGGTCGTCGGAGAGGTGCAGCGGGGTAAGAGTTCGCTGGTCAATGCCCTCA
This sequence comes from Gordonia sp. w5E2, assembly GCF_036540975.1. Lineage (NCBI taxonomy): Bacteria > Bacillati > Actinomycetota > Actinomycetes > Mycobacteriales > Gordoniaceae > Gordonia > Gordonia sp. w5E2. The sequence continues at coordinate 281,996 of NZ_CP144213.1, forward strand.
TCGGGCAACGGGATCTGTGTCCCGTCGGTGTCGAGGTGACCTCGTCGACCGCGGTGTCGGTCACCGTCGACTCCGCCCTCGACGTCGACGAGACGGCCGAGCTGTTCTTTCCGTCCGGGACGTCGCGGACCACGCCCGTCGACGAACTCGCGCAGTGGGTGACCACCGACGGTGCACATGTCCGCGATCCACAGGCCGAGGAGCTTCCGACGTCGGCCGCGGTCGCGGTGCGGACGGCACGGGTCTCCGACATGACGATGGTCGACACCCCGGGGGTTGGCGGGCTCGACGTCGGGTTGGCCAAACTGGCTACGCAGTCGGCCCAGCAGGCGTGTGTGCTGGTTCTGGTGTGCGACGCGTCGTCGCCGTTGACTGCCCCGGAGATGGAGTTCGTTCGCGAGGCGTCGTCGACAGTCGACTCGGTGATCGTGGTGGTGACGAAAACCGACAAGAATCTTCGACGCTGGCGAGAGATCGTCGGTGAGAACGAGCGCCTGCTGACCCGCGAGATCGGGCGTCCGTTCCCGGTTTTCGGGGTGTCGAGCCTTCTCGCATCGCTCTCGACCGAACTCGCCGACCCCGCAGAGCAGGAGCGGCTGGAGCACGAGAGCGGCATCGCTACGTTGCGTTCCGAACTCACCCGACGACTCGACGCCGCAGCAGAGCTCCCGGAGGCCGACGCGGTGCGCACCTGCCTCGAAGGTCTGAAGGTGTTGCGCTCCAAGATCTCTCGTGAACTCGACGCCGTGCAGGCCGGCGCGAAGGCGCTGCCCGACCTCACCGCTGAGCGGGACAGGCTCACCGAATTGCAGGAGCAGGCACGCGAATGGGAGCAGTACCTCGCCCGTGACCTCACGTTGCTGCGGCAGCAGGCGGTCGATGGTCTCGAACGACGCCTCGACGACGTGCGCGACAAGTGGACCCTGTACGTCAACAAGCACGGCATGCAGGTGCTGCGCCGCAGCGAACAGAAGTTCACCGCCGACATGCACGCCGACCTCCAGTTGGCGATGGCGCAGACTCTCGCCGAGTTCCTGCAGCGACTCCACGACACCGTGGTCGCGCCGCGATTCACCGACGACCCCACCGTGTGGGAAGAGTTGCGCTCGCAGATCGTCGAATCCATGCAGGACAAGCGAATCGAGACGCATCAGGTCGCGAGCAAGCGGCACGGTCTGCTCGATCCGACGCTGCTGACGATGGGTGTCGTCGGATCATCGACGCTCGGCGGAATACTCGGACTGAGCGCTCTGATGGGTGTCGGCGTCGTGGTCGGCACGGTGTGGGTCGGCGTGAATCTGGGTTTCCGCGCGATCCGAGCAGGCAAAGCGAACCTGCTGACCTGGCTGAGGGAGACCATCGGAGCGACGAAGGCAGCAACCGGTCGCCTCCTCGAGAGTGCCGTCGCGCAGGCGCGGCCCGAGATCGTCATCCGCTATCGAAACTATCTGCGCGAGAACATCGAGACCCTGCAGAACACGATCAACGAGGTTCAGAAGGCGGCGCAGTCCGACTCCGCGTCGCGCGACAAGACCGTCACCCGTCTGACGTCGAACCTCGAGGTTGTCGACAAGCGGATCGCCTCGGCCGAGAAGTACCTGGCTCAGGTGAAACGATGACCACGTCCTCCGGCAACGATCCGGTGCACGCCGCTCTCGATCGCGGTCTGCGACAACTCGCCGGTCTCGGTGGCGACCTCGTCGAGCACGCCAACTCGATCGGCACCATCCTGTGGTCGCCGCCCCGCGTGGTCATCGTCGGACGCTTGAAGGCAGGCAAGTCGACGCTGGTCAACGCGCTCATCGGAGCGCCGGTCGCCGAAACCGCTGCGCTCGAGGCCACCAACGTCGTCACCGTCTACTCCGATGGCAGCCCGTCGCGTGCCGAGATCGTCGGAATCGACGGCCGACGCCATCGCGTCACCGTCGCGGCTCATCAGCCCGTCGACCTACCGCTGCCGTCGTCGGAGATCCAGTTTGTCGAGCGGTGGATGCCGTCGGCGTCGTTGCGCCAGCTCACTCTGATCGACACGCCCGGATTGTCGACGCTGACAACCGAAAACGACTCGGCGACGAGGCGCGCCGTGATCGACGGGTTCGAGCAGACGCGCACGGCGTCCATCGACGCCGACGCCGCGGTCTTTCTGTTCGACGCCGCGCCGCGCACCGACGAGATCGAGTTCCTCTCCCAGCTCCCATTCACTCCGCTCAACATGCTCGGAGTGTTGTCGCGAGCCGATTCGTTCGGCGAGGGCGCACTCGGACGACGCGACCCGATTCCGTACGCCGCCGACCACGCGCGCGTTCTGGCCAAGCAGTTGTCGGAGACGGTCAGCGACGTCGTGGCGATTTCCGGACTCATGGCCCAAACCAGCCACACCGGCATGCTGACCGAGGATCTCGCATCGGCGTTGGCGCGGCTCGCGCCGTTGTCCAGGCTCGACGTGGTGCGCACATTCGACAACGACGACGTCCGCAGTGAACTGTCGCCGCAGGTACGCGCGCGTTTGCTCGGCCTACTCGGGGAATACGGCGTGCTCAACGGTCGCCAGATCGCGGCGCGCGGAGCGTCGGAGCTCAATGCCTGGTTGATGTCGCTGTCGGGTATCGGTCAGTTGCGCGGCGAATTGACCACGTCGATAGCCCGGTATGCCGTTCTGCATCGGGCACACCGTATTCTTGCCCGACTCGATCAGTTGGCTTTCACCCATCCGGCGCGCGATCACATTCGGACGCTCACGATGGAACTTCGCAACAAGCCGGAGTTGCATCTGGTCACCGTCCTCGAGGACTACCAGCGCATGCTCCGTACCGACCCCAACGCGGCGGTCACCGAGGAACTGCACACCATCCTCCGTGCAACTTCAGCGGCCGGGCGCGTCGGGCTACCCCCGTCCGCACCGTCGCATGCCGTCGCCGCAGAGGCACAGCGTCGTCTGGCGATGGCGCACCAGCGTTCACTCGCCACGAGCTCAGCGGCAGAGGATGCCGCCATCGTCACCCTGATCCGCAGCTACACCCCGTTGACCACACCGACCGCCACCAGATGAGCAACCGCTCACCGAGCAACACACAGGACACCCACACGCATATGTCACCGACCTGGATTCTCGCCATCGACTTCGGTACGTCGAATTCCGCTGCCGCGCATTCGGGTGCGACAAGCGGAAGTATCGAGACGCTGTCGCTCTCGCATACGAGCAATCTGATGCCGTCGAGCGTGTATGTCGCGTCCCCCGAACGGATTTCCGTCGGTGAGCCCGCGCGCAACCTCGCGCAGCAGAATCCGGTCGGTTTCGTCGCCTCTCCCAAGCGACTGATCACGGGTGCCCCCACGACGGTGATCGCCGGCTACACGATGCCGTCGGCGCTGCCGGTGGCCGCGGTGATGTCGGCGATCATCTCCCGTGGCAAAGCCGCGCACGCGGGGCAATTGCCGGCGCAGGTCGTCCTGACCCATCCCGAGGCGTGGGCGCCACAGCAGGTCGGCGTACTCGCCGAGGCGGCGATGCGTGCGGGCATCGACGGCTCGCGCATCACGACCATTTCCGAACCACGCGCCGCCGCAGCACATTACAGCCGATCACACGCCATGCAGCCCGGAGCACGGATCGCCGTCTTCGACTTCGGCGGCGGCACCCTCGACATCGCGGTACTCACAGTGACCGGGCCGAATGCGTTCCAGGTGATCGCCGCACGCGGTGACAACGGCCTTGGTGGCAAGAACATCGATGCGCTGATCCAGCGATGGGTGGAGCAACGGCTCGCCGACCGCGACCCTGAACTGGTCGAGTGGCTGCGTCGACGTGCGCCGGTCGACGTCATGCAGAGCCTGCAGGAGTCCATCCGCAGCGCCAAAGAGCTGCTGTCCGAAGCGCCCTCGGCGACCATCACGATCAACAACACACCGCAGGGTCGGCAAACCCTACAGATCACCCGCGACGAATTCGACGAACTGATCGCGCCCGCGGCCGAGCAGGCGTTGCGTCTGACCAGGGCAACGCTGCTCGACGCCGGGATCACGCATCCGGAACAGTTGACCGCCCTGTACCTGACGGGCGGGTCGTCGAGGATTCCGCTCATTCAGCAGCGGCTCGGTGAAGTCGGTCCCGTCGCCACGCTCGACGACCCGAAAACCGTTGTCGCACAAGGTGCTTTGGTGACAGCGGTCGGCGATCGTGCAGCCGATACCCGTGAGCGTCCGGCCGCCCCGGCCGCAGCCGACCTGATGGCGCCGACCGCGCAGCAGGCTGCAGACGGCCGATATCCCGCCGGTGCATCGCAGGCGCCCGCCGGACAGCGCGCTGCGGCGACGCCGTCGCCGGCACCGGCGTCGTCGGGCGGACGAAAGTGGGGTCGGGTCGCGCTCGTCGGTGTCGCGGTCGTCGCGGTGGCCGGGATCGTGGTCGGTGGTATTGCGCTCGCGAATCGTGGTGGCGGAGATGACAATCCGAACCAAGCGGCGCAAAGCTCGACGGCCGCCGCCACGCAGACGGCGGCGAATGGTAGTGCGATCGTCACAGATGAGAAGCAGCTCTACAGCCTCCTGCCCTCGGCGTTGCAGGACGGCGTCGAAGATTGCCGCAAGAGCGACTTCACCACCAATGGCGCGCTCTCCATGATGTGCAACATCAAGGAGGACGGACCGTTGGGGTCGTTCTTCGAGAAGAAGTCCTACGGGGGAATCGACGGGTTCGTCAGCTTTTCGTCTGACTCCACGGGAGCGCAGAGCTCGATCACCTCGCTCCGCAACGGAACACAGAGCGACGGGAAGGGCACGCTGGTCGAGGATTCCGCCCGCGTGTCTGCCGCGGAGATCAAGCCGGACGGCGGCACCAACTCGTACATCGCGACCTACGCGAACACGTCGACCAACCTCCAGGTGACCACGTTCGGACTCGAATCGGTCGCCGACGGCAAGACGTATCTGAGTCGCGCCGGATTGATTTCCTGATCCGCGGAACATTCCACGCATCCGGTCGCATCCAATCCCTGAAAGCGTCCAAACCCTGCACGCATCAGTAAGCCCGCTCGAGATGGCGGGCTCGAGAGAAAGAAGTCGGACATGAGCGAGACCCGAGATCCCGGCAACATCGCCGACAACATCGAGGTCGAAGGCAACTTGACCGTCGTCTCCGTCGAAGACGCCGACAAGGACGGGACTCCCGAGAAGGTCGAGATGCAAGACGACGCCGGAAACAAGATCGTCGCAACCTTCGAGGAGAACGGCGACATCAGCTACACGCGGAACGGCGAGCCCGCGGGAACGCTATCCGCCAACGGGGAGTACTCGAGCGCTGACAATTCGAGCACTGAGGCCCCGAGCGAGGATTCGAGCACGGAGGCTCCGACCGAGGATTCGAGCACCGAGGATTCCAGCACTGAGCCCACTGAGCCCACTGAGGCCTCCGCCTCGACGTCCGAGCAGGACGCAAAGCCGAGTATCAGTCCGGACGAGCCCTACGACGAGAAGTCCGCCCCGGACGCCCAGGCGAGCCCTGCCGACGCCCAATCCGAGAACTCGTCGCCGTCGGACCCGGCACCGGCCGAGGACGCGGAGGCACCTGCTGAGGATGCCGCGCCGACCGAGGATGCTGCACCGGCCGAGCCTGCTGCACCGGCCGAGGATGCTGCACCGGCCGAGGACGCTGCACCGGCTGAGGACGCTGCACCGGCTGAGGACGCTGCTGCACCGACCGACGCTGCTGCGCCGGCTGAGGCTCCCGCCCCGTCCGAGGCTGAGGCACCGACTGACGCTGCTGCGCCGGCTGACGACGCTGCTGCACCGACCGACGCTGAGGCACCGGCCGAGGATGCCGCACCGACTGACGCTGCCGCGCCGACCGAAGCCGAGGCGCCGACGAAGGATGCTGCACCGCAGGAGTCCGAGAAGTCTGCGGTGGAGTCGCAGACCGGGCTGCACGCTGATTCCACCGTTGACGTCGATGGCGACGGCAACGTCGACGTCGTGCACCTCAGCGACGACGACGGCAACCAGGTGAACGCCTACCTCGACAGCGAGGGCAACGTCACTCTCCTCGAGGGAGATACGGATGGCGACGGCAAGATGGACACGGTTGCGTACGCGGGAGAGAACGGCACGACCGTCTTCGAATCGGATACCGATGGCGACGGGGTCGCGGACCTTCGCACGATCACCGACGAGCACGGCCAGGTCCGCGAGGTCGATACGTTCGACGAGCAGGGCAAAGTCGACAGCGCGACCATTGACGTCGACGGCGATGGCACCGCCGATGTGAAGCTCATCGACAGCGATCACGACGGCAAGTTCGACACCACCGTCCTCGACGTCGACAACGACGGCGTTGCCGACACCGTGCTCACCGACGCCGATGGTGACGGCAACGCCGACACCGTGAGCTACGTCTACGGCGGCCCCGACGGCGCGTCCGATCCGTCGGCACACGACGAGTCGCACGAGACGTACGGCACCGATTCGGATACCTACGACGACCACGGTGCGCACGACGATCACCACGGAGACGTTTCCGTCTGATCGGCAGGTCGTCTGGTCGAGGCGGAGTTCGACCTGTCGTCCAGTCGCCGGACACCACCCATTCGGGCCGCACCGGGCGGCAGCCCCATCGCAGATCGCGGGGCTGCCGCCCGGTGTTGGTCACGGCGCCTGAGCGTCGTTCACCCATCGAGAAGGCGGACCCTCCATGACAACCACTGTTCCCATGCCCGGAAGCGTGAGTGTCGAATCGTGTGTGTACGCGCTCGGTGAGACGACGCGGTTGACAGTGGGAGCGGCGCTCGACAACGACATCGTCGTCGATCACCGGGATGTACGCGAACACCACCTCGCGATCGAATGGCGTGATGACACATGGCATCTCGTGAGTGTCGACGGGGCGACGCTGGTCGTGTCGGGCGCATTGGTCGTCGACTTTCCGATCACCTCGACGACGTCGGTGCACCTCGGACCGCCGGCATCGGCACCGATTCTCGTCGTTGCGCTCGCGACCGAAGAGGTCGAGCACGGTTCGCCCTCCGACAATCCGTCGGTGACGCTCATCGGACGTGGCCCGACCAACGACCTCGCCGTCGACGACGTGCTCGTGTCTCGACGACATGCTCGCCTGGTCGTCGGACTCGGCGAACGTCATCTCGAGGACCTTGGCAGTGTCAACGGCACTTTCGTCAACGGACACAGGATATTTGGGCGAGCCGTGGTCACCGACGGCGACCTGGTGACGGTCGGCAACACCGACCTCATCGTTCGAGGCGGCGATCTCCTCGCAGCTGGGATCAGTGCAGTCGGGTCCAATGCTGCCTGGGGAGGGTTGCAGGTCGAGAGCATCGGGCTCGTCGTCGACCGCACCAAAGAACTCCTCCACGACGTCGATCTGGTCGCCGGGCCGGGAACGCTGACAGCACTCGTCGGCCCATCCGGTGCAGGCAAGTCGACCCTGTCGAAGATTGTCGCCGGCCTGACCGCCCCCACGTCCGGGCGGGTGTTGTTCGACGGTCACGACGTCCACGCAGAGTACGAGTCGCTGCGCACCCGCATCGGCATGGTGCCCCAGCACGACGTCCTGCACCGCAAACTGACTCTGCGGCAGGCACTTCGGTTCGCGGCCGAGCTTCGGCTCCCGGAGGACCTGCCCGAATCCGAGCGCGACCGCGTGATCGCGGGGGTGCTCGATGAGCTCCAACTGTCCGAGCACCTCGACACCCGAGTCGACGCGCTATCCGGCGGTCAACGCAAACGAGCCTCGGTGGCGATGGAATTGCTCACCGGCCCTTCACTTCTCATCCTCGACGAGCCGACGTCCGGCCTCGATCCGGCACTCGACAGACAGGTCATGACGACGCTGCGTCGACTCGCCGACGCGGGGCGCACGGTCATCGTCGTCACGCATTCGCTGACTCACCTCGCCATGTGCGATCAGGTGCTGTTGCTCGCACCCGGCGGCAAGACAGCCTTCCGCGGCCGCCCCGACGAGGTGGCTCCCGCGATGGGGAACAGCGATTGGGCCGAGATATTCTCCTACGTGGCAAGCCATCCCGACGACGCCTATCGCAGGCATCTCGCGCGAACCAACGGGCACGCCTCGCATCGGCACCAATCGACGCCGAGCACACGGGTTGTGCGCACGGCTCCCCAGACCAGTGCTCAGCGCCAGGCGAGCACCATTGCCCGCCGCCAGCTGCGACTGATCCTCGCCGATCCCGGATACCTTGCCTTTCTCGTGGTGATGCCGCTCGTCTTGGGGCTGCTGACGTTGGTGATCCCCGGCAGTGCCGGTTTCGGCGTCAACACGGCTCAGGACACCGCGGGAGAATCCCTGCAGGTTCTCGTCATCCTGGTGATCGGAGCCTGTTTCATGGGCACGGCGCTGACGGTCCGCGACCTCGTCGGTGAACGCGACATCTTCGAACGCGAACGCGCAGTAGGACTTCGCCCCGGCTCGTACCTGACCGCCAAGGTCGGGGTCCACTTCGGCGTGGCGATCGCGCAGTCGACGACGATGGTGGTGATCTGCTATCTGGGCAAGGGACTGCCGTCCGGAGGTGTCGTGGGGGCGGCGCCTGTCGAGTTGCTCGGTGCGGTCGCGGCCATCGCATGCGTGAGTACGGTTGTCGGACTTGCTATCTCGGCCACCGTGAAGTCCAACGAACAAACAATGCCGCCCCTGGTCATCCTCGTCATCTCACAATTGGTGTTCTGCGGCGGGCTCTTTCGACTCAGCGCACCGGGACTGTCGCAGCTCGCGTGGCTCTTCCCGTCGTACTGGGGGTACGCCGCGTCGGCGATGGCGGTGGACCTGCCATCGATCGCGCCGCTGGCCCCACAGACGCGCGGGGCGCACCTCTGGGAGCCCGCATTCGGCAACGCGCTTCTGACCGCAAGTGCGCTCACGCTACTCGGCGTACTCCTGATCGCGTACACGGCGTCGAAGCTCCAGTTGAAACGATGAACACCAGAGTGACCCATGTCATAAAGATTCTTCGACGCCGCGCGGCACATTCAGAGGGTCTCGGCGCATCCAATCTCTGACGGTGCGAGAAGCGCACCGAACGAGCCGAGGAGATCCGATGTACCCCAACCAGAACCAGCCGATGCCCGCTTACCGTGCCGCCGCCCAGGTCGGACTCGATGACCGCACCACCGTCATGAGGCCGTCGGGTCGTGACATGAATGCCTCTGGTGTGCAGCGCCCGTCGGTGCAGGAGAGCCCTTCGACGGCGTGCCCGTCGTCGAACATGGGTTGGGCCGCCGCGGCGCTGATCTTCTTCTGGCCGCTGGCCTTCGCGGCCTTCGGGCACGCGGGCAGGGTCTCGACGCTGTGGATCTCGGGCGACCGCGTCGGTGCGCAGCACGCGTCCGACCAGGCAAAGAAGCTCGGAAAGTATGCCCTGATCATGTTCGGGGTGGGGTTCGTACTCACGATCGTGCTCTACGTCGTGGTGATCGCATCGGCGGTGTCATCGATGTCGGCGTACCAAGGCTGACACACACCTGGCAGCATCTAACCGAGAAAGCCGGCGCGCAGTGGAACCGACAGCCGCCTGCTACGAACGAAGGAGATACGGATGAGCGCTGATGACGACTCCATCCTGACTGCGCTGGGCATCTCGCCCGACGACGTGCAGGCCCCTCCGCCCGGGGTGTTCGAGCACGCGCTGTCCGCCGCATTCGAGTCGGATGCTCCCGCAGACGACAGCACCGTCCCCGACATGGACGACGAGCCCAACGTGCCCGCTGACGACGACGTCGTCGTCGAAGACGGCGTGTATCACGAAAACGGTCAAGACGGTGCCGACCAACATCAGGGCGGCCACGACGACGGTGGTGCGGTGTCGGCAGACCCCGCGGTCCTGCATGGCGACGACGATCCGACGTTGCAGCACGACGATTCAACCGGGCACGACGTCGACCTCGCCGAGGGCGATTACGGCGATCACGACGGTGGTAGTGGACATCACGACGGGGGCGACTACCACCTGTGAGCGCCGCATGAGCACAATGCTCGATGAGCTGAATTTCGAAGACCGCACACGTCTTTCGCACCGGTGGCATATCCGTCACCGGTGCGGAGGCGTTTGATTGATCGGGAGCATCTGTGGACGAAGCGGTACTCGTGATGCAGGCACGCGACGGCGACCAACGCGCCTTCGCGGATCTGGTCAATGGCCATCGCAACCAGATCTGGGCAGTCTGCCTACAGATCTGCGGCAACCAGCACGACGCCGAGGACGCGCTCCAGGCAACGTTGCTCGCCGCGTGGCGCAACCTCGACAAGTTCCGCGGCGAGGCGAGATTCTCCACCTGGATGCACCGGATCGCCGCCAACAATGCGCTCGCATTGATCCGCAAGCGCAAGGCGAACACCACCCTCACCGACTTCAGCGACCCCGAGGCGCCGGTGACCCTCGACGCCGACGATTCGGCACCCCGATTCGACGAGCAGATAGCGCTGCGCGATCAATTACGCGAAGCACTGCAACAACTCTCGGACGACATCCGCGAAGCGGTTGTGCTGCGTGAGTTCGGCGACTTCAGCTACGCCGACATCGCCGAGCATCAGGGTGTCGGCGTGCAGACGGTGAAATCGAGACTCAACCGCGGGCGCACACAGCTCGCACAATATCTTCGCGCCCACACGACGGTCGAGTCATAGCGCGCGTACGGATTTCGTCACGGCTGCCAGGTTTGTGCCGACCGCGGATCGACGTTGTCACGACGGCGGTGGTCGCCGACAAGGGCGAAATCCTCAGCGACAGTTGCAGCCAATTCGACGAACGCGCGCCGCGTCGACTTGGAGAGGAGATCGAGGTCGACTTCTGCTCCCTCGGAGAGGTGTTCGTCGAACGGGATCACCTGCACGGCACGGGTCCGTGCGAGGAAGTGTTGCGCCAGTTGGGTGAGATCGATGCTGGCGCTGCCACGTCGGGGTCCGCTCAAGACGACAACCGCCCGTGACACCAGGTGGCCGTAGCCATGCGCTTCGAGCCAGTCGAGAGTCGCGCTGGCACTGCGTGCACCGTCGAGGGCGGCCGTCGACACGATGATCAACGAGTGCGCGAGATCGAGGACGCCGTCCATTGCCGAATGCGACAGTCCTGTACCGCAGTCGGTGAGGATGATGTTGTAGAAGCGCTCGAGAACCTGGATCACCGTGCGGTAGTCCTGCTCGTCGAACGTCTCTGCCGTAGCCGGATCACGTTCGGAAGCAAGGACTTCGAGTCGACTGACAGACTGTGAGGTGTGTCGTCGGACATCGGAGTAGCGGTGGATCTGATCGTCGAGGAGGACGTCCTGCACCGTCGACGATGTCTGCTGGGGAACTCGCTGCGACAACGTCCCGAGGTCGGGGTTGGCGTCGACGGCGATCACGCGATCGCCGCGCAGACTGGCGAACGTTGAGCCGAGACCCACTGTGGTGGTTGTCTTTCCGACGCCACCCTTGAGTGACAGCACCGCGATGCGGAAGTCTCCGTGGACCGGCGCATTGAGCTGCCTGACCAGTTCGTCGTGGTACACGGTCGCCCGCGACTCGCTGGGTCTGATGGTGCCTCCGGAGATGCGGTGCACTGTGCGACGCCAGCCCGACCGTGGTGGTCTACGCGCCTTGCGGAGGAGCATTCCGGAGTCGAGGCCGGGTGCGTTGTACTCTTGCGGCGCAACGGGTGTGCCGAACTGTGGCGGCACCCCGAATCCTGTGGGTGCCCCGAATCCTGTGGGCGCACCGAAGTGTTGGGGTGCGCCACCTTGCGGCGGAACTTGCTGGGGTGGGCCTTGTTGCGGTTGGCCTTGCTGGGGTGCCCCGAAAGGGGGGCCGGCGTGCGGTGGCAGTGATTGAGGTGGCACTCCGTGGTTTGGTGCGGCGTGCGGTGGCACGGGGCCACGAGGCGGCATGGTGCCACGAGACGGCGGCGCGAAGTGTGGCGCGTCGGGGTGTTGCGGTGCCGCTACGGGGTCGCCGGCCCACTCATTGTCGGCGGCAGGAATCCAGCTCGGCAGTGGCGCCGGCGGTCCAGCTTCCGGCTGTGGCGCTGCGGATCGTGCAGCTTCGGAGTGGGCACCTTGAGACTGTGGGTGCTCTTGCGGGGCGACATCCGGCCGGGCAGTGCCGCTTTCAGCAGAAGCATGGCCTTCGGGCGATGCAGCGACCTCAGAGGGCCCAGTCACCTCAGAAGATCCATGAACCTCCGGAGCGGCGGCGGTTTCCCGAGGAGCGGCGGGTGCGCGCAGCGAATCGCCGCTGGCTGGGGCAGGCGGGCCCGCCAGCCACGGCGGAACGTGTGGTGCTCGGTGGTTGTCGGCCGTCACGGTACATCCTCGCAATGTCGAAGTTCGGCCATGACGTTACAACGGGGCGGGTGGCGGTGCGGAATCGCAAGTCTGAAATCGCGGTAGTCGTCATTCACCCGATTGCGCCGCCCTGATCGGACAGCAGATCCTTCGGTATCTGCTTGCCGGACCGGATCGCGTCGAAGAACTGTTTGGTGTTGTCTCCCACGGCAAGTGAGTCGCCGTCGTCGGTCAGCTCAGACCCACCGGTCGGTGTGGTCGTGGTGATCGGGTCGTCGCTCAGCCACCACCCGAGCATGCCCAGGTTCCACAGGTGCGTGGAGTTGTCGACGGTCAAGCCGTCGACCGCACCGCTGATGAACGGGAACAGACGGAACGGGTTGAGTAGTACGCCGGGGCTGGTGGCCTTCGACATCAGGGCCGACAGGAACTTTCGTTGATTGACCACGCGCTCGAGGTCGGCGTTGGGGAATGCTCGGGTGCGGACCAGGCCGAGTGCCTGTTGCCCGTTGAGATCGTGACAGCCCTTCGTCAGGTTGAGGCCTGCCTTGGGGTCGCGGAGTGATTGGTCGATGCAGATGTTCACGCCGCCGACAGCGTCGACGAGGGTGTCGAAACCGCCGAAGCCGATCTCGGCGTAGTGGTCGATGCGAATGCCGGTGAGTTGCTCGATGGTTTTCGCCAGCAGTTGCGGACCGCCGAAGTTGTACGCCGCGTTGATCTTGTAGCTGCCCTGACCGGGGATCGGGACGTAGAGGTCGCGCGGGATGCTGATCAGCGTGGCCTTACCGCTGGGGGGCTTGTACGCGAGCATGATGGTGTCGGTCCGCGACCCGTCGCTGTCTCCGGTCGCGAGATTGTCCTTTTGCTGCTGGGTCAAGCCCTCGCGGGAGTCGCTGCCGACGATCAGCCAGGTGGTGCCGGGGGTGTCGGAGGGACGCCCGGCGTAACCGGGCAGAGCGTCGACGCGGTGCAGTTTGCTGTCGTAGTAGAAGAACAGTCCGAGTGATCCGAGGACGATCACGAGCAGGATGATCAGGATGATCCTGCCGATGCGTCTGGGTCGGCCGAGCTGTGGTCGACGAAAGCGTGGCTTTCCACGTCGAGGTGGCGACGCAGGGGGCGCGGTCTGACCCCGATCCGGGCGTCGAGGGGGAGCAGACGACCCGCCGCGCGACCGACGGTCGTCAGGGGACACCGGCTCGGGCTTCTGCGTCGGCGCGTACGCGCGAGCGGCCCCGGCACCCGCGGCTGCACCCGCTGCCGCGTGCGAGGGTGCGGCGGGGACGGGTTTGGCGTGGTCAGCGCCGCGTGGAGCGGGCTGCCGTGAGGGTCCGGGAGGCGCGGGGCGTCGAAGACCCGGCTGCGGGGGTTGGGCATGGTCGGGTGCTGCCGACCATGCCAGCGGAGGTTGGTACTCCGCGACACGACGACCTCGATCGTTTCCGCCTGCACCTGGCACCTGTCGGGTGGGGTCGTAGGCGTTTACGGGCGCGGCGTGTACGGGCGCGGCGTTCGGGGGTGCGGCGCGTCGAGGGGCGTGGTGCTGCGGGTCGGCCTGACGAACCGGATGCGGCACGGGATTGCGCGGTCGGCGGTCAGCGGGTGGCTGAGGTGCTGGATTTCGACGCTGACCTGCGGGAGCGCGGTCTCTTCCAGGTGGCGTGGGCGCCGGATTCCGCGGCTGCTGCTCGTGCGGCGACGGACCACCGCGGCGCCGCATGTAGCGCGGATCTGGCTCATTCATCAGATCAAATGTACGCGGGCGTTCAGGCCACAAGCGTCATTCACGCAGCGCACGGGCCGATGGCGTCGAGTGCTCACCCGACCCAGCCGAGGTGATCGTGGAGCAGTGCGTAGCCGATGAACGCGACGACGTCGATGACCGCGTGCGCTATGACCAGCGGCCACACCCGGTTGGTGAGCTGGTAGTAGCGCCCGAAGACGAGACCCATCACGACGTTCCCGACGCCCGCGCCCACACCCTGGTACAGGTGATAACCCCCACGTAGGAGAGCGCTCGCGGCCAACGACATGTTCTCCGACGCCCCGAGTTGCCGTAGCCGCGTGATGAAGTAGGCGACGACGATGATCTCCTCCGCGGCCGCGTTGCCGATTGCGATGGCGATCAGCACCGGCCAACGCCACCACGGACCGTCGACTTCGCTCGGGACGAGATGAGCGTTCATTCCGAGCGCACGTGCGGCGGCGACGAGTGCCAACCCGGGCAGTCCGATCGCGGCAGCGAGAACCAAACCCGGCGGGATGTCGCGGCCCCTCAGGCGGGCGAGTCCCAGGGCGCGCAGGCGCAGGCCGGATCGCCACAGGAGATAGACGCCCAGTCCGGCGATCGCGAACAGTCGCAGCACGCTCATGAGCTGCCGCAGGAAATCGATCAGTCCGACGGACGAGCGGCTCGGATTGAGCGCGACCGTAGCGTTGCCGACTCCGCTGGTCAGCTGCAGCTCGATCAGCGAGAGGACGGCCGAGATGGCCGAGAAACCGAAGGTCAACACACCGACGATGACCAGCTCGACGATCAGCGCCCGTCGCTCGCGGGGGTCGTCGACCACCTCGACGACTCGCTGCGGGGCCGGTCGGACGATCGCAGCGATCCCACGCGTCACGTCGACCATGGCCGACAGCCTACGGCGCCTCGCGGGAGAAGCGGCGGCGCGGGAGCAGAGGCCAGCGCGGGCGGGCTGAGCGCCGCGGTGGGTGTGGGCCGTCGTGCAGAAACTAGGGGAAGGATTCTTTCCCCGGCTCTTGTGCCGTTGCTCGTGTTGTTTCTCGCGGAAGGGAACGGGACCCGAGGAAGAGTCGCGCGGACGCGCTGGAACCCGGGGAAGAGTCGCGCCGACGCGCTGGAACCAGCGGAAGAGTCGCGCGGACGCGCTGGAACCCGGGGAAGAGTCGCGCCGACGCGCTGGAACCAGCGGAAGAGTCGCGCGGACGCGCCGGAACCCGGGGAAGAGTCGGGCGCGCGGTCGGGCAGCCCTCCCGACCGCGCGCCCTGGCAGTCCAGTCGATGTCAGACGAGGGGTCTTCCGATTCGACTGGGCGGGGGTGGTCTTCGATTAATCCGGCAGGCTGTTCATAAACGGACAGCCCGCCAGGTTGCGGAGCGCCCGCGACAACTCGGTGACGTCGTTCACCGGATGGGGGAAGGGAAGTCGGACGTCGGAGTCGCCTGCCGAACCCTCGACGCGGAAGCGCAGTCCGAAGCGGTCGAGTCCGAGTGGGCGCACCCGGCCCTGTCGGAGGTGGCGTGGAAGTCGACGTGCGAGTTGTCCGACGATGTCCGCGTGCGCGGCGTCGAGGTGGCTGATCCAGTCGTTCTCGTACTCCCAGAACGGGTCCGGCTCGGCGCGAGCGAGTTCGTCCGCGGGAACCGACGCGGCGCCGGCACCGCTCGCGACGACGGCGGTCTCGATCTGCAGCCGCATCATCGACCGTCCGTGGCCGATGTCGAGGAGTCCTTCGTCGGGGTGTTCCGTGGCGATCTCGACGGCCAGGTCGCGTTCGAGATCGGCCGGGATGTGATGCAGCCGTCCGTTGAGCCAGATCAGGGAGCGGACCCGTTCGCGCAGGTCGATGGGTGCGCAGTCGGTGACCTCGACCATCGCGGGCAGGCCGTCGGGACTCTCGGCTGCCGCACGCATCGCCGGTCCCGCAGTGGGGACCAGGACGAATGCCTGTGTGTCGAAGAGGTGGACCAGGTCGACCTGGGTCGGGGTGGCGAGGTCGGCCTCGTGGCTGTGCAGTGCACTCTGCGAAGGCTCGACGGGCGATTCGACGGCCAGCATCGCGCTTCCCGCCCTTCGACATGCGGTGGCGATGACCTCGGCGTCCGTCGGTCTGTCGGTGACGGCTCGTGTCATGCGGTGCTCACTCCCGGTCGGCTGATGTGCTGTCCAGCTCATAATAGGTAACCCTAACCTAAAGTCGTTTCGGGTGATCCGTCAATGGTTGTGATCGCGCGGAATCTGACGAGCGCGAGGCTGACGCGCTTGTCTGCGCTCGGCGTCGGACGACCGTTTCTTCGTGGCCCACGGTTTGTCTGCGCAGGTCAGGGAGATGTTCACCTTGTGTCGACTAAGCTCGGGTCGTGTCAGTGTTCGCGTACTTCGGTCCGGCAGGGACCTTCACCGAGATGGCGTTGGACAAGATCCTCGCGACCGAAACGGGTGCCGCAGGGGTCCCGCGCCGCGACGATCACGACGAGGTGACCAAGGTTGCGGCGGCCAGTCCGGCCGCAGCGATCGCGTTGGTCCGCTCCGGCGACGCCGACTTCGCGTGCGTGCCCATCGAGAGTTCACTCGAGGGATCGGTACCGGCGACGATGGACGCGCTCGTCCCCGACGGCTCCAAGCGCGTGCAGGTCGTCGCCGAAACCGTGCTCGACGTCGCATTCGCCATCGCCGCTGCCACGGCCATCGATGCGTCGCAGGTGCGACGGATCGCCGCGTACCCCGTCGCATCGGCGCAGGTCCGATCCTCCGTCGAAAAGCTATATCCGGGAGCCGAGTTCGTTGTGGCGTCGTCGAATGCAGGTGCGGCACAAGATGTCGCGGCCGGTAAGGCCGATGCCGCGGTGACCACGCGTCTGGCAGCGGAACTGTCGGAGCTGACCGTAATCGCCGACGAGGTTTCGGATGCTGTCGACGCCACGACGCGATTCCTTCTCGTCGGCAGACCGGTGTCGCCTCCGCCGCCGACCGGCGCCGACCGCACCGCCGTGATCCTCGAACTGCCGAACGAGCCCGGTAGCCTCATGTCGGCGATGAATCAATTCGCTTCGCGTGGAATAGATCTCACCAGAATCGAATCTCGACCCCGGCGCGATCCGGATACCGGCGAATCCAATCCCGGGCAGTACCGATTCTTCCTCGACGCCGTCGGGCATATCGACGACGACGCGGTTGCCGAAGCGCTCCAAGCGCTCTATCGCGAAGCCGAACACATTGTGTACCTGGGGTCGTGGACGGCGCGCGGGGTGATCGGCTCGCCGCCACCGGACCATCGGCCGGGCAAGGAGTGGGTCTCGGCGATGCGTCGAGGACTGGGAGATGGTGACGACGTCAAGGATGGTGATGACTGATGGCCCGTCTGTATCTGGTCCGCCACGGCGAGACGACGTCGAATGTGATGCGTCGACTCGACACCGCACTACCGGGCGCCTCGCTCACTGATTTCGGTGTGCGACAAGCGGTTCGGTACGGCTTGGAGAATCCGATCACGCGCACCGATGACTCCGACGCCCCGGTGCTCCTGAGTTCGCAGGCGACCCGCGCCCAGCAGACCGCTGAGGTCATCGCCTCGGTCTGGGGCGCCGACGCCGATATCGTGCCGGGGGTGCACGAGGTGCAGGCCGGCGAGCTCGAAGACCGCACCGACGACGAGGCTCACGGTGTCTTCCGCGAAATCATCGACCGTTGGTACTCCGGCGACCCCGACGCCCCGATCCCCGGCGGCGAATCGCTCACGATGGTGTTCGAGCGGTATCTGCCCGCCGTCACCGATCTCGCGCAGCGCTATCTCAGCGGACCCGACGCCCGCGACGTCTACCTTGTCAGTCACGGCGCGGCGATCAGGCTCGTCGCTGCACACCTCGCGGGGATCGACGGAAGGTTCGCGGCCGCAACACATTTGCCCAACACCGGCTCCGTCGAATTGGAGTACACCGACGGACTGTGGGTCCCGCACCGCTGGGGCGCCACCCGCGCCCCGTTCGAACTCGTCGACGAGCCACTCGTCGCCGACCCGATGGGGTAGGGGGCGGTCGCGCGCGGCGCGGCGCGACGTCCCGGCCCGCGCCCCGAAGCCCCGCCCCTCAGCCCCAGCCGTGCGCGTGGAGCCAGGCGTCGTCGATGCCGAAGTGGTGGGCGATTTCGTGGATGACCGTGACGGCGACCTCGTGGACGACCTGCTCGCGCGTCTGGCACATCCAGAGGATCGGCTCGCGGTAGATGGTGATGGTGTCGGGTAAGAAGCCGCCGTAGTCGTGGTCGCGGCTGGTGAGCGCGACGCCCGAGTACAGCCCGAGGATGTTCGGCGACTCGGGGTTGTTCGGCTCGACGAGGATCACCACGTTGTCGATGGCGTCGGTCAGTTCCTTCGGGATGGTGTCGAGTGCATCGGACACCAGGCCCTCGAACTCGTCGTCGGACATGGCGACGGGCATGGGTGTACTCCTGATCAGCCCGCTGGAGCGGGGACCTCTTCGGGGTTCGGTTGGATGCCGGGCGGTAGTGGGACGGGCGTGGGCAGCACGCGGCCGGGGGGCGCCTGCGGGGGCGGTGCCGGAAGCTTGCCGTTGATCAGGAGTGTCTGTCGCGCGTCGCCGACGAGCGTCGCGAATCCGCCGCGATCGGGTAGCCCGATGTAGCAGACCACCTTGCGGCTGCCCGCGAGCCAGCTCGGCTCGCTGATCACCGACCACTGAGTGTTGAGTGTGGTGGCGTCGAGCTTCTCCTTGCCGCCGAGGAATCGTTGCGCCTGCGCCGGGCAGATCCCGGCCAAGAACTTGTTCTGGTCATCGATCTGCGGCCACGGCTTACCCGACGTCCGATTTCCGAAGCGCGCAGAAAGGTCGACGATGCCGGTCGTCTGGAACGCGTGCGGTTCACTGCAGCCGACGACGGTGGCGGGCACCGTGGGGCGTCGAGTCTGCTGATCGATACCGATGCATGTGCCGGGTGGCCACGAGAACGATTGGTCGTTGTCTATGACGCGTCCCGCCACCTGGTCTGGCTGGCCGCCCTTGCCCGTCTGTTGCAATCCGCAGCGCAGTTCGCGAGCGCCCTTGTCCCACTGCGCTTGTGACGGATACATCATCCCGACGGAGAAGCGTCCCTGCGGGTCGAGCTTGCCCTGCAAATAGTCGTCGACGATGACCGGGCACTGCTCGTCGCGAATCGCGGCGAATCGCTCGGCCCCAGGCCACGCCGCGGAGTCGCCGAATTCCGATCCGGGAAGAAGCGCGGTGTTGAGCGGACCCGCCACCTCGAAGCGATGCAACTGATCGCACGCGACCTTCGACGGCTGGCCGGGCTGCCCGTCGGGCCAGTCGAGGCAGTCACCGGCGACCGATCGCGTGAACGCGTTCTGGGTGAGACGTTCGTTCTCGCCGATGTCGGTGCTTCCGACGTTCCCGTTGTCGGTGAACGAGCCGAGCGCAAACGCGATGCCACCCGCGACGATCGCACCGATCACGATCGCCGCCAGCACCACCCGCATCGGGTTCGCGGCGAGCACTCCACTCACCCCGCGTCGACGCGTGGGTTCTGCGGTGGCTGCATCGTCTTCGACGACGGGTCGCTCGGTCTCCGGCTCGTCGCCCTCTTCGGCCCCACCCTCAACGCCCTCTTCGGCACCGATGGGCTCGAACTCTTCGGTGACCGGATCGAACTGCTCGGTGACCGGCTCGACGTGTTCGGTCGCCGAGGGGTCGGGCGTCTCGTCGTCGGACACCTTGTCGGGATCGTCGTTCATCGGCATCCATCATGCACTTTCCGAGCGTCCGGGTGCGCCGATACCTGTGCTTAGACTCGGACGGGTGAGCCCAGAAGACCCCGAACCGAGTGCCGACGTCCAGGAATTGGCCGGACGACTCTTCGACATGGCCCGCTCGGGCGACGCCCCATCTCTCGCCGCCTACCTCGACGCCGGCGTGCCCGTTGACCTGCGCAATCAGTCGGGTGACTCGTTGCTGATGCTCGCCGCGTACCACGGCAACGTCGAGGCGGTGACGGCTCTCACCGAGCGCGGCGCCGACGTCGACCTCGCCAACGACAAGGGCCAGACACCGCTCGCGGGTGCCGTGTTCAAGGGATTCGACGACGTCGTCGCGGCATTGGTGAAGGCCGGAGCCGACCCTTTCGCGGGAACCCCGAGCGCCGACGACGCGGCGTCGATGTTCGGCCGAGCCGACTATCGCGGGCACTGGCAGTAACCGCGGCAACGTCCGACGATCCGCCCGCCGGGCGCTCCAGTATCGTTGACAGGCGTGATCGACCTCAAAATCGTCCGCGACGACCCCGACCTCGTCCGCGCCTCGCAGCGCGTCCGCGGAGAAGACCCCGGCCTCGTCGACGTTCTGCTCGACGCCGACTCGACGCGTCGATCAGCCATCGTCGAAGCCGACTCGCTGCGCTCCGAGCAGAAGGCTCTCGGTAAGCAGGTCGGCAAAGCGTCCGGCGACGAGAAGGCAGCGCTGCTGGCCAAGGGCAAAGAGCTCGCCGATCAGGTCAAGGCTGCTGTCGCGCGGCAGAACGAGGCCGACGAGGCCGCGTCGAACGCGCAGCGCGCGATCTCCAACATCGTCGAGGGTGCGCCCCCCGGAGGCGAGGACGACTACGTCGTTCTCGAACACGTCGGCCAGCCGCGCGAGATCGAGAATCCCAAGGACCACCTCGAACTCGGTGAGTCACTCGGCCTCATCGACATGGAGCGCGGCGCGAAGGTCTCCGGCTCGCGGTTCTACTTCCTGACCGGTCAGGGCGCGATGCTGCAGCTCGGACTGCTCACGATGGCTGCGCAGAAGGCCACGGCCAACGGGTTCACGCTGATGATCCCGCCGGTGCTGGTCCGGCCGGAAGTGATGGGCGGAACCGGCTTCCTCGGCGCACACGCCGACGAGGTCTACCACCTCGACAAGGACGACGATCTCTACCTCGTCGGAACGTCGGAGGTGCCGCTCGCCGGCTACCACATGGACGAGATCATCGACCTCTCCGACGGCCCGAAGCGCTACGCCGGATGGTCGACGTGCTTCCGACGCGAAGCGGGTAGCTACGGCAAGGACACACGCGGCATCATCCGCGTGCACCAGTTCGACAAGGTCGAGGGCTTCGTCTACTGCAAGCCCGAAGACGCCGCGGCCGAACACCAGAAGCTCCTCGGCTGGGAGAAGGAGATGCTCGCCGCGATCGACGTCCCGTATCGGGTCATCGACGTTGCCGGAGGCGACCTCGGGTCGTCAGCCGCGCGCAAATTCGACTGTGAGGCATGGGTTCCCACCCAGCAGACGTACCGCGAGCTGACCTCGACGTCGAATTGCACGACGTTCCAGGCGCGTCGCCTTTCTATCCGGTACCGCGACGAGTCGGGTAAGCCGCAGGTCGCCGCGACCTTGAACGGAACGCTCGCCACCACGCGGTGGCTCGTCGCGATCCTGGAGAACCATCAGCAGGCCGACGGTTCGGTTGTGTTGCCCGAAGAACTCGCGCGGTTCGTCGGTACCGACGTACTCAAGCCCAACGCCAAGACTCAGTAGCGCCGCATGACGCGTGGTGTGACGGCGACCTGTTCGCGGTGTGTGCTGGTGTCGCAATGACATTCGGAATCATCGTCGCGGTGATCGGCGCGCTCTCGTTCGCGGCGGCATCTGTCTTACAGGCGCTCGGCGCGGAGCGGGTGGCGCAGCGTGCTCAGCACAGGACCGAATTGCGTTCGAACACACCACATCCGACGCTGCGCTCCACCGCTGCGACGATGCTGACAGTGCCGTTCCTCATCGGGTTCGCGTTTGACATCGTCGGTTTCATCGCGACGATCGTGTCCGCGCGACTGATCCCGCTGTTCCTCTCGCAGACCATTATCTCTGCGCGCATGGTCGCGACCGCGGTACTCGCCGCGATCGTGCTGAAGGTGAGTCTCACCTGGAGAGAATGGGTTTCGGGGGCGGTGGTCATCCTCTCGCTGATCCTGCTCGCGATATCTGCCGGGCGCGAGGGCTCCGACTACGACGCCTGGATGGGCTGGGCGACGCTCGTCGCCGGACCGTTGCTGATCGTGATCGGCATCGTGGGAGCTCGAGTGCTCAAGCGCCGAATCGCGGCATTCGCGGGACTCATCGCGGGCGCGATCTTCGGGGTCATGGCCGTGGCTTCCCGTGTGCTGACGGGTGTTTCACCGTTGCAGCCGGGAGTGCTGTTCACCGATCCCGCGCTCTATGCGCTCCTCATCAGTGGCATCGGCGGCTTTTATCTGTTCACGGTTGCGCTGCAGACGGGGTCGGTCAACGGCGCGGCCGCGGCACTCGTCGTCGGACAAACGGTGCTTCCGGGTGCCGTTGGCATCATCTTTCTCGGCGACGTCACGCGCTCCGGGTGGGGGCCTGCCGCGATCGTCGCGTTCGTGGCCGCTGTCGTCGGCGGCGTGATCCTGGCATCGTCGGGCGCTGTGACGGCCGTCGAGAAGGCCGAGTCGGTCAACCTCCCGGCCGGCTACGGGCACGGCAGCTGATACGTTCGGCTGTCGCGTTGCCGTGACGTCGCGTTCTCGCCACGCGGATGATGAATACTGAACCGCATGGTCATCGGCATCGTTGCTGCGATCCTCGCGGCGTTGGCGTACGGCACTGCGTCGGTGCTGCAGGCGCGCGGTGCGCAGAGCGTCGAGGATGGCACGGTCGGGGCCGCACCGTCGTTGCGTTCGACGGTCACCGCCATGCTCACGGTGTCATTCCTGCTCGGGCTGGCGCTCGACGGGATCGGCTTCGCGGGAAACCTGGTTGCGGACAGGCTCATTCCGCTCTTCCTCGCGCAACCCATCGTGAGTGCGAACCTGGTTGTCACCGCGGTGTTGGCGACGTTGGTCCTCGACGCTCGGCTCAGCCGTCGAGAGTGGACCGCGGTGGCCGTCGTGGTGATCGCGCTCGTCGTGCTCGGCATCGGTGCCGGCGAGGAAGGCCACCGCGACCACAATTGGCTGCACTGGGCACTGCTCGGTGTGGGTGTCGCTCTTTTCTTGGCCATCACCGCTGTGACCAGAGTGATTCCGCGGGGAGTCGCCGTTGTCGCGGGACTCGGCGGCGGTGCGCTGTTCGGTCTGATGGCCGTGGCGATCAGGATTCTCGACGGCGTCGACCCGTTCGACGTCGGCGCGATACTCACCGACCCGGCGGCGTACGCGGTGGTGATCTGCGGGGTGGGCGGGTTCTATCTGTTCACCGTCGCGCTGCAGACCGGGGCGGTCAGCGCCGCGGCGGCGTCGATCGTGGTCGGCGAGACTGTGGTCCCCAGCGCGCTGGGAATTGCGCTGCTCGGCGACAGCACCCGTCCCGGCTGGGCGGTGCCGACGCTGATCGCGTTCGCCGCCGCGGTGAGCGGAGCGATCGTCGTCGCGACGTCGTCTGCCGTCGAGGCGACAGAGTCCGCGGCCTGACTCGGGGGTGGTTTCGACTCGGGTGTTCGCTGCGCTCACGCCCGCTCAACCAGCGGAGGCCAGCACCGATGATCGAGCTTGTCGAGATCACCAGCGGGGGCCACCACCGCGGATCGGGCTGACCACCGCTGATCGGGCTGACTACCGCTGATCGAGCTTGTCGAGATCACCTGCCGCGGTGGGTGTGGTTTCGACTCGGGTGTTCGCTGCGCTCACGCCCGCTCAACCAGCGGAGGGGCACGCCCGCTCAACCAGCGGGGGGACGCTCAACCAGCGGGGGCCAACCACCGCTGATCGAGCCAATCCGATGATCGAGCTTGTCGAGATCACCCGGCGCTCAGACGCTGGCCGTGCTGGCCGTCACCTGCACGCGGTGGGCGTCGTTGAGATTCTCGACGGCGGCCTCGATCTCGGCGGCGCGCTGCTGGCCGTCCCAGCCGAGGATCTCGGCCATGGCGTCGCCGAGCTCGGTGAGCACGGCTGCGGTCACTCCGCCGACGAAGGCCAGATCGGTTCTGCGCAGCAGGATGTCGCTGATGTGCACGGCCTGCTCCGTCTCGATCATGTAGCGCAGCTCGGCGGTCGAGAGTCCGCTGGCGGGCAGCGGGGCGTCGGGGCCGGTGGTGATCGCTGCGATGACCTCGCTGGCGCGGGTGCCGTAGCGGGTGAGCAGCTCATCGGCGCGGTCGGCAGGCACGTCGCCGCGTCGGCTGGCCACCCATGCTCGACGCTGCGCGTCGGTGGTCGGGTAGTCGCGGCCGCCGCCGATGGGCAGTCCGACGGTCGAGACCTGTCGGGCAGCGCCGAGCAGCTCCATGATGCGATCCGACAACTGCTCGCCGAGGGCGCGGAACGTGGTCCACTTACCGCCGACCAAGCTCAGCACCGGAACCGAAACCCCGGGCAGCTCAGTGCGTTCGACGTTGTAGTCGCGCGAGACGAAGCCCGGCGTCGTGTCGTCGTGGCGGGGCAGCGGGCGGATGCCGGAGAACGAGTACACGATGTCGTCGCGGGAGACGGCGATATCCGGGAACACATGCTTGATGAGATCGAAGAAGTAGTCGATCTCGTCGTCGGTGCACCGCGTCGGCGTGCTCGGGTCGGCGTCGATGTCGGTGGTGCCCACCAGGACTCGATCCTTGAGCGGGTAGATCAGCACGATGCGACCGTCGGAGTGCTCGAAGAAAATCTCGCGCCCACGAGTGGCCTCGACGAGGTCGGGGTGATCGAGAACGATGTGAGATCCCTTGGTGCCGCCCATGTATCGGGTGTCGCCGCCGAGTGCGTCGTTGGTGAGGTCGGTCCACGGACCACTGGCGTTCACGATGACCTCGGCAGACACGGTGAACTGTTCACCGCTGACACGATCTGCGAGCACCACCTCGCCGTCGCGAATCGCGATGGCTTCGACATGGTTGGTCGCACGGGCGTGCGGTCCGGTGGCAAGGCCGTCCTTGAGGACGTCGAGTGCCAGGCGCTCGGGATCGTGTACCGAGGCGTCGAAATAGGTTGCGGTGTAACGAATTCCGGAGTTCAGTCGCGGCATGTCGGCGCGAGCCTTGTCGCCTGCGCGGAACTTGTGACGCGGCACCCGGCGCTTACCCGCGCCGGAGAAGGCGTCGTACATGACCAGTCCGGCCTTGATCAACGCCGCGCCGCGCTCGTTGGGCTTACCGGTGTTGTGCGTGAGAAAACGCCTCGGCGCGTTCAGGATTCCGCTGAACGTCGAGAAGATGGGGACGGTGGTCTCGAGGGGCTTCACGTAGTGGGGTGCGATCTCGAGCAGGCCGTTGCGCTCGTGCACCGACTCTCGGACGAGTCGGAACTCGCCGTTCTCCAGATAGCGGATGCCGCCGTGGATCATGTGGCTCGACGCCGACGACGCGCCGCTGACCCAGTCGTCGCGCTCGACGAGCACGACGTCGATGCCCTGCAGTGCGAGGTCGCGGAAGGTGGAGATGCCGTTGATGCCGCCACCGATGATGAGGACCTGTGCCGACGGGCGCTCGGTGAGCGTCGCGACGCTTGGCCGGAGCGGTGCGGTCGAGGTGGTGTTTTCGGTCATGATTCCATCCTGATGGTCACTGCACATAAGAGCAATACTTCTGCACATATGTGCACCGGTGGGTTTTGCTGGTAGAACGTGTGGGGTGGAAAGAGTCGCGGCCGACGATCCGAAGCGCAGTGCGCTCGCGGTGCGTGCGGCGCATCTGTACTACATGCAAGACCTCGACATGGCAGCTATCGGCCGCGAGTTGGGGATGAGCCGGTCGTCGGTGTCGCGACTGCTGAGCTTTGCTCGCGCCACCGGCCTCGTCGACATCACAATCCACGCGCCGGCGGGTAGAACCGGCGAGGTTGCCGACGAGTTCGGCCGACGCTTTGGTGTGAACGCCTCGGTCGTGCCGACGACCGCGCAGATGTCCGACGCCGACCGACTCGAGCGCGTGGGGCAGGAAGCCGCGCGATCGCTGGGCAGGATGTTGGAGGCCAATACGACGCTCGGTATCGCCTGGGGCGCCACGATCAGCGTCGTCAGCAGACATGTTGTGCCAAAGGAACTGTGGAACACGCAGATCGTGCAGCTCAACGGTGCGGGCAACCCGACGAGTTCGGGAATCGACTACGCGAGCGAGATCCTCCGCAGATTTGCCACGGCGTATTCGGCTCGCGTGGAACAGTTCCCGGTGCCCGCGTTCTTCGACGACCCGAACACCAAAGTCGCGCTGTGGCACGAGCGCAGTACCAAGCGAGTCCTCGACGTCCAGCAGACGATGAACGTCGCGCTCTTCGGGCTCGGTGCCCCCGACGCCGACGTCCCCAGCCACGTCTACACCGGCGGCTACCTCGAGCCCGCCGACTTTGCGTCGCTGCGCTCCGAGCGGGTCGTCGGCGACGTCGCGACGGTGTTCTACCGACACGACGGCAGCGACGCGGGGATCGAGTTGAACAAGCGGTCGTCCGGCCCGGACCTGGACGTGATCCGGGCCGTCCCCCGTCGTATCTGTGTGGTGTCGGGAGAGTCGAAAGCCGCTGCGACAGAAGGCGCTTTCGCAGCAGGCCTGATCACGGACATCGTGCTCGACGAGAACCTCGCCCGACTGCTCATCCACCGCGACACGACGCACCATGTGCGACGTGGCGGGTGAATAGCAGCCGGGCAACGATGACATCGTCAGTCCACATCGACCCAGTCGAGCGTGCGCTCAACGGCCTTGCGCCACTGCTTGTAACCGGCTTCGCGCTGGTTCTCGTCCCACTCCGGCTCCCACCGTCGGGCTTCGTTCCAGTTCTCGCGTAGTTCGTCCGTGTTCTTCCAGACCCCGACGGCCAGCCCGGCCGCGTACGCCGCGCCGAGTGCCGTTGTCTCGGCCACGACCGGTCGGCTGACCGGGACACCGAGCACATCGGCCTGGATCTGCATACACAGTTCGTTGGCGGTGACGCCGCCGTCGACCTTCAGAACATCAAGCGTCACACCGGAATCGGCGGTCATCGCCTCGGTGACGTCGCGCGTCTGATAGCAGATCGACTCCAGGGTGGCACGCGCGAGGTGCGCGTTGGTGTTGAACCGCGAGAGTCCGACGATCGCGCCGCGCGCATCCGACCGCCAGTACGGAGCGAACAAGCCGGAGAAGGCAGGCACGAAGTAGACGCCGCCGTTGTCGTCGACCTGGCGGGCAAGTGCCTCGGATTGTGATGCGCCACTGATGATTCCGAGCTGATCGCGCAGCCACTGGACGGCGGAGCCGGTCACCGCGATCGAGCCCTCGAGTGCGTAGACGGGCTTCTCCTCGCCGAGCTGATAGGCGACGGTGGTCAGCAATCCCGACTTGCTCCGCACGATGTCGGTACCGGTGTTGAGCAACATGAAGTTGCCTGTGCCGTAGGTGTTCTTGGCCTCGCCGGGGGCGAAGCAGACCTGGCCAACGGTCGCCGCCTGCTGGTCGCCGAGCACGCCGGTGATGGGAACCTCGCCTGCGAGCGGTCCGGTCGACTCGGTGACACCGAAGGCCTTGGGGCTCGACGACGGCAGGATGTCGGGAAGCATCGCGCGCGGAATGTTGAACAGGGACAACAGCTCGTCGTCCCAGTCGAGGGTCTCGAGGTTCATCAGCATGGTGCGGCTCGCATTGGTCACGTCGGTGACGTGTTCGCCGCCGCGGTAGCCGCCGGTGAGATGCCAGGTGAGCCAGGTGTCGGTGGTGCCGAAGATGGCGTCGCCGCTTTCTGCCGCCTCACGGACGCCCGGCACGTTCTCGAGGATCCACTGGATCTTGCCGCCGGCGAAGTAGGTGGCAGGCGGCAGTCCCGCCTTGTGTCGGATGGTGTCGCCGTGTCCGTTTCGTTCCAGTGCGCTGGCGATCTTGTCTGTACGGGTGTCCTGCCACACGATCGCGTTGTAGTACGGGCGTCCCGTTCGACGGTCCCAGACGACGGTGGTCTCGCGCTGGTTGGTGATGCCGAGGGCGGCAAGGTCGCTCGAGGTCAGTCCGGCTTTGCCGAGTGCTGTCTGGATGACGGCCGATGTCCGCTCCCAGATCTCGACCGGGTTGTGCTCGACCCAGCCGGCGCGGGGGAGGATCTGCTCGTGTTCGAGTTGGTGGCGGGCGACCTCGTTACCTGCGTGGTCGAAGATCATGAATCGGGTGCTGGTGGTTCCCTGGTCGACGGAACCGACGAAATCTGGCATGGGTGTATCTCTCGTTCTCGATGAAGTCAGGTGTCAGGTGATGAGTGTGTTCAGTGTCGCGCGCTGATGTGCTCGGGTTCGGTGGGTTCGGAAACACCGATCTCCTGGCTGTCGTCGCCCTCTGTCGGGAGGAAGCGTTCGATGCCGAAGACGAAGATCGCCCCGCCGAGTAGTCCACCGATGATAGGCGCGACGATCGGTATCCAGAAGTAGAGTTCCGGACCGTTCGCGGAGTACATCGCGTCGCCGTATCCGGTGATCAGCGACGCAAGTCGCGGACCGAAGTCACGGGCCGGGTTGATGGCATAGCCGGCGTTGGTGCCCCATGCCATACCGATCGCGACGACGAGGATGCCGATGATCAGCGGCGCCATGTTGCCCAGCGGAGGATTGTTGACCACGCAGGTCAGGGCAAAGATGACGGCGACGAGGATCGCGGTGCCGACGATCTGATCGATGAATGCGGTGGTCAGCGAGACGCCGCTGCCCGGGGACGTCGAGAAGATTCCCTGAGTCGCCTTGGTGTGGTCGGGGTCGATCGCCCTGATCTGGTCGGCGTAGGTGTAGCGGACGATCAGGGCTCCGATGAACGCGCCGACCATCTGCGCAGCGATGAACGGTGCGACCTTGCGGCGGTCGAAGCCCTTGAACGCGGCCAGGGCGATGGTGACGGCGGGGTTGAGGTGCGCGCCGCTGAGGCGACCCGCGACATAGACGGCAAGCGCGACGCCGAAGCCCCACGCGAATGCGATCGAGTTGTGGTCGCCCGCACCGAGCGTCTTGGGGAAGCCTCCGCAGACGACCTGGGCGACCACACCGCAGCCGAACAAGATGAGGATCATCGTGCCGAGGCATTCTGCAGAGAGTTCACCCACCAGCGGGGTTTTCTTCGTCATGGTTTCACTCCTTTGTGACCGGCTCGATGTCCTGATGGTGTTCTCGGTACCAGCCGGATGGAGGAGAAAGTAAGCCGAGACTGTGACCCAGATCAATGATTGTCGTTCGACAATGTCGAACGAAGGTCGGCCATTCTCGATCGCGAGGAGTGTAAGCGGCCGTAAAGTCGAGCAAACGGAGCACGTTCACAAGGCTCACGGGACCAGTTGTAGGACCAGTGGGACTCCAGGGAGGAGGCAAGGTGCCGGGACCAATCCAGTCGATCCAGCGCGCCGCTGCCGCGCTCGACCTGCTCGAGCGCAGTCCGCGGTCGTTGTCGCTCCGTGAGATCGCGGCCGAGTTGGGCCTACCGAAGGCGACGGTGCACGGCATCCTCGGCACCCTTCTCGATATCGGCTATGTCGATCAGGACGAGGACGGCTCCTACCTCACGGGCGTGCACCACAACGGCTCGCCGTCGAATCTCGACGGCAACGTGTTGCGTTCGGCGGCGATGGGGTGGTGCGACACCCTGGCGGCGATGCTCGACATGCAGGTCTGGCTCGAGGTGCTCGACACCGACGCCGCTGTCGTCGTGCATCACGTCTTCCGGCCCGACGACTCGCCACAGCGGATGCGCGTCGGCGAGCGCGTGCCGCTGCACGCATCGGCTGGCGGCAAGTTACTTCTTGCGTACTCGCAGAATCGGGATCGGTTGTTGCGCAACATGATTCTGGACAGGTTCACCTCGGACACCGTCGTCTCCCGCACCGATCTCGCAGCCGAGATCGCCACGGTGCGTCAAACCGGACTGGCCACCGAACACGGAGAATACGAACGCGGCAGCGCGGCGACGGCCGTCCCCGTACACGGTCGCAGGCCGGGTGAGATCGGCGCGCTCGTCGTCGTCGGACCGCCGTCGACGATCTTCCGGTCGGGCACGCTGCCGCGCAACGTCGTGATCGATCAGATGCGACAGGCCGCGACGTCGATCGACCGGGAGTTGGGTGCTGCGCGGTGAGCGCGAAGACCAACGACGGCTCGGTCGTCGCGGCGATCGATGTCGGCACGACGTCGTCACGCTGCATGCTCTTCGACAAGCACGGCCGCATGGTGTCGATCGCCCAACTCGAGCAGAAACAGTCGTTCCCGCGGCCCGGCTGGGTGGAGCAGAACGCGCACGAGCTGTGGGTCAACGTGCAGAAGGTCGTACCCAAGGCGCTGGCCCTCGCCGGCCGGACGCCGTCGGACGTCGTCGCGCTCGGCCTTGCCAACCAGCGCGAGACGACGGTCATCTGGGATCGCCGTACCGGACGTCCCCTCGCCCCCGCGATCACCTGGCAGGACACGCGCACCGGGCCGATGGTCGACCAACTCGGCGAACATGCCAGCGAGATCCGCGACGTGACAGGACTCGACCCGGCGACCTACTTCGCCGCGCCACGTCTGCGCTGGCTGCTCGACAACATCGGCGGCGCTGAAGCGTCGGCCCAGCACGGCGAGGTCTTGTTCGGGACGCTGGAGACCTGGCTCATCTGGAACCTGACCGGTGGCCCCAAGGGCGGCATCCACATCACCGACGTCACCAACGCCAGTCGCACCCTGTTGCTCGATCTTCGACGACGCGACTGGAGTTCACGAATGCTTCGTCTCCTCGACATCCCGGAGGCGATGATGCCGAGGGTCGTCGGCAGTAGTGAGGTGTATGCCAAGTGTGCTCGCGTGCTGCCGGGTGTGCCGATTGCCAGTGCGCTCGGCGATCAGCAGTCGGCATTGTTCGGCCAGACCTGCTTCACTCCCGGCGACGTCAAATGTACTTATGGCACAGGCGCTTTCGTGCTGATGAACGTCGGAACGTCGATCGTTCCGTCGGCGCGTGGTCTCGTGCCGACCATCGCCTACAGCCTGCCGGGTGAGGCCCCGGTCTACGCACTCGAGGGTCCGATCGCGATGACGGGCTCGTTGGTGAACTGGTGCCGAGACCAACTCGGTCTGATCGACACCGCGCCGGAGATCGAGACGCTCGCGCGCACCGTCGACGACAACGGCGGCTGCTACGTGGTCCCTGCGTTCTCCGGACTGTATGCGCCACATTGGAATTCGGAGGCGCGAGGAATCGTCACCGGGCTGACGTCGTATGTCACAAAGGGGCATCTTGCCCGGGCTGTACTCGAGGCCACCGCGTGGCAGACGGCCGACGTCGTCGAAGCGATGCGCGACGTCGCGGGTATTCAACTGCAGCGGTTGGCCGTCGACGGTGGGATGACGGCGAACAACCTGCTCATGCAGCACGTCGCCGACGTCCTCGACGTTCCTGTCATCAGGCCATTCGTCTCCGAGACGGTGTCGCTGGGAGCGGCATACGCCGCGGGACTGGCCGTCGGGTACTGGGACGATCTCGATTCGCTGCGGGAGAACCGCCACGTCGCGGCGTCGTGGACGCCGTCGATGGACCCGCAGCGCAGGCGTCGGGAAGCGGCGGGCTGGCAGTCGGCGGTGCGTCGAGCGCTCGCCGACGTCTGAGCGTCGAGACGCGATCGAGATGCGGCGGTGTCGGGTGCATTGCAGATCTCGTGGCAAAGCTTCGACATAGCGGCTAACGTCGAAACTGAGGTTCCTCTTCGCGTGACCGGGACGGGCGATCGACGTCCCGGGAGTTCCGTTGTGTCGGCTCCGGCCACGTCGCTGCTGCCGAGACATCCGCATGGCTACACGAAAACTGCGCGTGCCCTCCTGAATTCGTGCTCAGTGAATGCTCAGTGAAGTCGCGCCCGAGTGAAGTGAGGAAGCTTTGTCCGAATCATGGTTTGGTAGCGACCCTTTCAGCAGCAACGACGCCTTCGGCGACATCTTCAACAGGTTCTTCGGGAGCAGCGGTACCCGTCCGCAGGTACAGCGCGTCGACGTCAATCGATTGTTCAGCGACGACACCAAGCGACTGGTCTCGGTGGCCGCGCAGGCAGCCGTCGAATGGGGCAACGCCGAGATCACCCCCGAGCACCTCCTGTACGGCGCCACGCAGGTCGAGCCGTCGCGTTCGATCATCGAGCAAACCGGCCTCGACCCGGAAACCGTCGCCTCGCAGATGCAGGCGATCTCGTCGGTCGACGGTGGTGGCACCAGCGACGAGAGTCCCGGTCTGAGTCCCGCGGCGCGGCAGGCGCTGCGCAATGCGCAGCAGCAGGCGGCTCGTGCGAACGTCGGCTACGTGGGGCCGGAGCACGTGCTCCTCGGCATCGCGATGTTGCCGTCGGACATCCCGGCTGCGCGAGTGTTGAAGGGCGGGGCGGGAATCGAGGAGGGACGCAAGGCCGAGGCCAAACCCGCAGCACAGTCGGACACCCCGACGCTCGACGAGTACGGGCGCGATCTGACCGAACAGGCCAGGGAGGGCAACGTCGACCCCGTGGTTGGCCGCAACGACGAGATCGAGGAGACGATCGAGATCCTCTCGCGGCGCCGCAAGAACAACCCGGTGCTGATCGGCGACCCCGGCGTCGGAAAGACGGCGATCGTCGAAGGTCTCGCGCAACGCATCGTCAACGGCGACGTCCCGTCGACGCTCGCGGGACGACGCGTGATCGCGCTCGACATGAGTTCGATGGTCGCGGGCGCCAAGTATCGCGGCGAGTTCGAGGAGCGGCTGACCAAGGTGCTCGACGAGGTGCGGGAGCACTCCGACGAGCTCGTCCTGTTCATCGACGAACTGCACACCATCGTCGGTGCCGGATCCGGCGGCGAGGGTTCGATGGATGCGGGCAACATGCTCAAGCCTGCGCTCGCCCGAGGCGAGTTGCACACCATCGGCGCGACCACGATCGACGAGTACCGCAAGTACATCGAGAAGGATGCGGCGCTCGAACGTCGCTTCCAGCCGGTGATGATCTCCGAACCGTCCGTGGACGACACGATCCAGATCCTCGAGGGCCTCGCCGACGTCTACGAAGAACACCATCAGGTGCGGTACACGAAGGAATCCCTCGTCGCCGCAGCCGAATTGACCGACCGCTACGTCACTGACAGGTTCATGCCCGACAAAGCGATCGACGTGATCGACCAGGCGGGTGCGCGAGTCCGGTTGCGTACCAAGACTCCCGACCCCGAGACGCGAGAGTTCGAGGAGGAGGTCGCTCGCCTCGAACGCGAGAAGGAATCGGCCGTCGCCAACGAGGACTACGAGCGCGCGAACCAACTCAAGACCGAGATCGACGAGAAGCGCGCGAATGCCGGTGCCGCGGGTCAGTCGCCGACGCCGGAGGTGACTATCATGGACATCGCCGAGGTGGTGTCGAGGCAGACCGGAATCCCGGTGTCGGAGTTGACCACCGAGGAGCGCGAGAAGTTGCTCGGCCTCGAGAACACCCTGCACGACAGGGTGATCGGCCAGGACAAGGCGGTGACCGCGGTGGCCGAGGCCGTGCGTCGGGCGCGGGCTGGACTCTCCGATCCCAACCGGCCGATCGGATCGTTCCTCTTCCTCGGACCGACCGGCGTCGGCAAGACTGAACTCGCGAAAGCCCTTGCCGCAGCGGTCTTCGGCGACGAGGACCGGATGATCCGCTTCGACATGAGCGAGTTCCAGGAGAAGCACAACGTCGCACGACTCGTCGGTGCACCTCCCGGATATGTCGGATACGACGACGCCGGTCAGCTCACCGACAAGGTTCGCCGCCAGCCGTATTCGGTGATCCTGTTCGACGAGATCGAGAAGGCGCACCCGGACGTGTTCAACGTGTTGCTGCAGTTGCTCGACGACGGCCGGGTGACCGATGGTCAGGGTCGCACAGTCGATTTCAAGAACACGCTGGTGATCATGACGAGCAACATCGGTTCGGATCTCATCCTCAACGCACCCGACGGTGACGTGGAGAAGGTGGTCCCCGACGTGATGGATCTGCTGCGCCAGCGGTTCCGTCCCGAGTTCCTCAACCGGATCGACGAGACCGTCGTATTCGATCGACTCGACAAGACGCAACTACGCCAGATCGTCGACCTCACCCTCGACGGGACACGACGCATGCTCAAGTCGCAGAGCATCGGACTCGACGTAACCGACGCCGCGAAAGATCAACTCGCCGAAGAGGGTTATCAGCCGGAGTTCGGTGCGCGCCCACTGCGCAGGTTGATTCAGAAGCAGCTCGACAACGAGCTGTCGAACCTCGTGCTCAAGGGTGCGGTCGAACCCGGCGACACCGTCGTCGTCGACGCGGGAGAGCCGAGGCTCACCCTGTCGGTGAAGAAGGACGCAGCGGCTTCGGCTCCGGCCGACGAGCTCGCTGAGGCGCCCGCGACGTCCGCAGAACCGACCAAGACTGATACGTCCGCTACAAAGGAATCCCAACAACCAGCCGCATCCGGTGCGGCACAGGAGAACTGACACACGTGAACGCTCATAACCGCAAGACACGCGACGCCATCCTCGGACATCCCGCTCCGCGCGACATCGAGTGGACGCAGTTCATCAACATGTGGGAGGACGTCGCGGACGAGGTCGAGCAGGAGCACGGCGACCGTCTGTCGGTATCGCTCAACGGGCATCGCGAAGTCTTTCACCGCCCGCACGACGGGCGCGTGTCGATCGAGGACATCGAGCTCGCTCGCCACCTGCTGGCTGCCAAGCCTGAGGACCAGGGTGAGGGAGATCTGGCCGTGGTCACCGTCGACGCCAAGGGAGCGCGGATTCTGTCCTACGACCTCGACGAGGTGAAGGTCACCGACGCCGCGGAACAGGTGCGCGACAAGCAGTCCGTCGCGCGTCACCTGCGGACCGTCGAACGCGCAACCGGCCGCGACGACGAGAAGGAGCTCGACGCCTTCTTCAAGGAATTGTCCGGATCGATCAAGCTCGATCTGAAAGACCGCTCGTTCGTTCTCCTCGGGCACGGGAAGGGCAAGGCCGACGTCGCGGAGCAGTTCTCGAAGTGGTTGGCAGAACACGACAAGTCCGTCTATGACCGCATTCTGGGCGTAGCTGCGATCGACCTGTCCGCTGCGACCGACGCCGATATCGAGCAACGCGCAATCGAAGTGACCCGCGGGGGCGTCGTTTGATCGTCGTCTTGGTGGATCGTGCTGCGCGGATGGTGGCGCTGTTCTAGTTTGAGCGGGTGCGCAGAGTAGATGTAAGGCGACGGTCGGTGTTGGTACGAGCGGTCGTCGTCGCGCTTGTGTTGTCATTGTCGCTGCTGGGGTACTCGGGGTATTCGGCGGGTTCGGCGTCGGCGGCACCCCCGTCGACCGGGCAGGCCGTGAGTTCCGCTGCGGCGCCAACGGTTACGCCTGCGAACGACCCGTTCTATACCCCGAGCGAGCCGATCGGTGGGCTGCGGCCCGGCGCGGTGATCTCGTCGCGTGTGGTGACGCTCGGCACGAACGGCACGAGCCTGCCCGCGACGGGCACGCAACTGCTGTACCGGACCAACGACGCCTTCGGGGCGCCGTCGTCGACGGTCACCACGATCATCTCGCCGCCGGGCAGCAGGCCCGGGACGCCGCGACGCATGATCTCGTATCACGAGTTCTACGACGCGCTCGGCAGCCAGTGCGATCCGTCGTACACGTTGCGCGGTGGCAAGTCGTCGTCGAGTGCGGTCGATGTCACGACGATCGCGTCGATGGTCTCGGCCGGCTACACGGTGGTGGTTCCCGACTACGAGGGTCCCAACATGCGGTGGACCATCGGAAAGGAGTCGGCGCACGCCGCGCTCGACGGAATCCGTGCGGCACAACGGTTTCTGCGCGCCCCGGCCTCGACGCCGGTCGGCCTCTACGGATACTCGGGCGGGTCCATCCCGACAGGATTCGGTGCCGAGTTGGCGCCGTCGTATGCCCCTGAGTTGAACCTGGTCGGTGCGACGGCGGGTGGTGTGCTGGTCAACCCCGCAAACAACCTCGCCTATGTCAACGGGACCACGCGGTGGTCGGCGGTGATCCCCGCGCTCATGAGCGTCTACGACGAGACCTACGGCATCGGCATCGAGAAGTACCTGTCGCCCAAGGGTGTTCAGGTGCTCGGCGACATCCGCGGTGAGTGCATCAACAACTTTCTCGGCAAGTACCCCAACCTGACCGATTCGTCGTTGCTGCTCCCGCAGTACCCGTCGCTCCTCGACGTTCCGGGTATCCCCGCGGCGATCAAGGCGAACGTGATGGGTTCTCTCGGCACACCCCGAACGCCCATGATGCTCGGCGTCGGCGACAAGGACGGTCGGGGTGACGGCGTGATGCTCACCGCCGATGTGGTGGGGCTGAGCAGAAGCTACTGTGCGCGTGGACTTTCCACGTCGATCCATGTGTACAAGGGCCTCGACCATGCCGAGGCGCTCGCACCGTGGACCGGTGATGCGTTCGCGTACCTCAACGACAGGTTCGCCGGTCGGCCGGCGCCACGCTGCTGACAAGCGATAGTCGCGCGGCGCCGTTCGGTGTTACGCGGGGAGTCCGTCGCGGATGAGTGGACACGTCATGCAGTGACCGCCGCCGCGCCCGCGACCGAGTTCGGCGCCGACGATGGTGATGACCTCGACCCCCTGCTTGCGCAGCAGTCCGTTGGTATAGGTGTTGCGGTCGTAGGCGAACACGACACCGGGCTCGACGGCTACGAGGTTGTTACCGCTGTCCCACTGCTGTCGCTCGGAATCGTATGCGCTGCCCCCCGCCTCGACCACGCGGAGTTCGTTGAGGCCGAGTGCCTTGCGGACAACCGTGAGGAAGTGGTCCGACTCGGCGATGACCTCGACGCCTGGTGCGGTGTCGGACGGAACGAGCGTGAAGGGACGGATCGCGTCGACGATCTGCGGATAGACCGACACGAGGTCCCGATCGGCAAAGGTGAACACGGTGTCGAGGTGCATGGCCGACCGCAGTTTCGGCATGCTCGCGACCACGACCTTGCTCGCAGCACCGCGCGCGAAAAGTTCGACGGCGACCTGCGTGACCGCCTGCCGCGACGTACGCTCACTCATCCCGATGAGGACCACCCCGTCGCCGGGTATCAGTACGTCGCCCCCCTCGATAGTTGCAGAGCCCCAGTTGATTTCGGGGTCGCCCCACCAGACCTGGGCGCCGACGAAGTCGGGATGGAATTCGTAGATCGCCTTCATGAGCAGCGTCTCGTCGTGACGTGCAGGCCAAAAGAGTGGATTGAGGGTGACACCGCCGTAGATCCAACAGGTGGTGTCGCGGGTGTAAAGCGTGTTGGGCAGCGGAGGCATCAGGTATTCGCCGCGGCCGTTGGCCTCGTCGACGAGGGCTACGTAACTCGGCCTCAACTCGACGGGTAGGTCGACGGTGGAGAGTCCGCCGATGAGGAATCTGGTCAGTTCGCGGGAGTCGCATTCATCGAGGAACTGGCGAGTTGCGCCGATCAGACCGAGCCCGGTCTCGTTGGCGACGATCTTGCGGTCGAGTAGCCAGGTGCGTGCTTCGGGGATGTCCATCGTCTCCGTCAACACGTTGTGCAACTCGACGACGTCGACGCCACGGTCACGCATCTTGGTGACGAAATCGAAGTGGTCGCGCTTGGCGTTCTGTACCCAGAGCACGTCGTCGAAGAGCAGATCGTCGGCGTTGGACGGTGTCAGTCGCTCATGCGCGAGCCCCGGTGCGCACACCAGCACCTTGCGCAGCGTGCCGACTTCGGAATGGACCCCGTAGAGAGATGCTGGTGTGGTCATGGTGTGCCTTTCGTGTTGTCGGGATGATGGTGCGCGGTGGGGTCATCGACGTAGTAGGAGTGCCGTTCATGTTCGGGATGCTCGAAGATGTCTTCCGAACCTGTTGCGAGGTAGACGATTCCGCCGATTGCACCCACGAGGAACACACCGAACAGTACGGCTTCGGCAGGCCGGAAGATGGGCAGTCGTTGCTCACGCCTGGCAACGACGTAGAGGATCGTGCCGAGCGCGTAGAGGATGCACGACAGCAACAGTTTGTCCCAGCCCGCGGCCCAGACCAGGAAGACCGTGTAGATCACCGCCACGGCGGCGATCGCCATATCGACCGAGCGACGACTCGTGCCGGTATCCGAGGGGCCGTAGGTCTCACGTGTCAGCGTCAGTTTCAGCATGTACGCGGCCGCGAGAAGGTAGGGGAGGAGCGCCAGCGCGGCGGTGAGGTCGAGCATGAAGTCGAGGCCGTCGTCGACGAAGAGGATCACGATGAGGAGGATCTGCACCAGTCCGGTCGCGAACGCGAGTGCCGGTACCGGGGCGCCGGCCTTGTTCTCGCGGCTGAGGAATCGGGGCATGTCGTTGCTGCGCGCCGGAATGTACAGAACCTCGGCGGCCATCAGTGTCCAGGCGAGATAAGCGCCGAGTACCGAGAGAATGACGCCGATGCGAATGAAGACCGAACCCCACTCGCCGACAAGGGATTCCAACACCGAGGCCATGGACGGTTGATCGATGTTGGCCAGCTCGCCCTGCGGCATCGCGCCATAGGAGACGAGGGTCACCAGCGCGAACACGCCGAGCACGCCGATGAAGCCGAAAACTGTTGCCCGCCCGACATCTTCACGCTTCTTGGCGAATCGGGAGTACATGCTCGCACCCTCGATGCCGAGAAACACGAAGACCGTGATGAGCATCGTTCCCTTGACCTGCTCCCAGAGCGACCCGACCTCGATACCGTTGCCGCCCCAGAAGTTGTCGCTGAAATAGCCAGCATCCAGCATCACCAGGGCCAGCACGATGAAGACGAGGATCGGGACGATCTTGGCGACCGTTGCGATGCGGTTGATGATGGCGGCCTGTTTGACCCCGCGACTGATCATCCAGAAGAAGAGCCACAGTCCGAGTGACGACAACACCACTGCGAGCACGGTCGAACCGTCACCGAGTGCGGGAAACAGTGCGCTCGTCGTCGCCATGATGAGCACCCAGTACGACGTGTTTCCCGCGCAGGCCGACGCCCAGAAACCGAACGCGGAGTTGAAACCCACGTAGTCGCCGAATCCGGCCTTGGCGTAGGCGAAGATGCCGGCGTCGAGCGTCGGTTTGCGCACCGCGAGTCGCTGGAACACGAAGGCGAGCATCAGCATTCCGGTTCCTGCGATAGCCCACGCAATGATGGCCCCGAGCACTCCGGTCTCGGTTCCGAATCGCCTGGGAAGCAAGAAGACTCCCGATCCGACCATCGATCCGACCACCATCGCGGTCAGCGTTGGGAGGTTGACCTTCTGGTCGGAGTTGTTGGCGGTTGTGGCAGGTTCGGCAGTCGCCATGTGCGCGCTCCTGAGGGTCGGGTGGCTGCGGGTCAATAGTGCAACGCGGTCATGTCGTCGGCCCTCGAATTCGTGTCAGCACTTCGGGGGTCACGGAGGCCGCGTCCGGACGATTTCCGCAGGTCGCAGCCGTGTGCGGGTATGGCGTTAGCCATTCGTGCACGAGATGTTCACCACGCGTGAATCGGCCTTGTCTCTACCGTGGCGCCATGGACGTGATTCCAAATCCCAAGCGCGAGGCCGCTTCTCGACGATCAGTGCTCCGGACCACCGGTCTGTGGCTCGCAGTCGTGATTGCGCTGTTGCTTCTCATCAGCGCTGTGAGTGTCATCGGGCGCGGCTTCCGCATGCTGGGCGATGAACGCGCCCATCAGCTTTTCGCCTTTGCCGGCAATCCCTTTGTGGGACTAGCCGTTGGTGTGCTTGCCACCGTCATCATCCAGTCGTCGACGACAGTCACCGCGATCGTCGTCACCGCAGTGGGTACGGGTGCGTTGACAGTGAACGAGTCGGTGCCCATCGTCATGGGGTCGAACGTCGGTACCACGGTTACCTGTACCTTTGTCGCGCTCGGTTTCGTCGGTTCGCGTGAGGAGTTCCGCCGTGCCCTGATGGCGTCGACGATTCACGACTTCTTCAACATGCTGGCGCTGCTGATCTTCTTTCCGCTGGAACTGATCTTTCACCCGCTGGCGCGTATCTCGGGCTGGCTCACCGATCTGCTGTACGGCAGCAGTCTCCCTGATCCGTCGAATATGAATGTCATTCGTTGGCTGACGCGTCCCGTGGTGACTCTCGTCGTCGACGTCGTGGGCGGGATCGGTTCTCAATACCTGGGCGCAATTCTCGTTGTCCTGGTCGGCATCGCGATGATCTTTTTCGCCATCAGGCTGCTCTCCACGCTCCTCAAGGATCTGATGGTCGGACGCGCTCGGAGCGCACTGATGGTCGCCGTCGACCGAGGTCCGATTCGAGCGATGCTGACCGGCTTCGGCGTCACCGTGATGACTCAGTCCTCGACAGTCACGAATACGATTCTCGTACCCTTTGTCGGTACCGGTGCAATCACACCGAAGCAGGTGTACCCGGTAACGCTCGGCGCGAACCTGGGCACCACTCTGACCGCTCTACTCGCGGCTTTCGCGGTCACCGGAGCGAATGCGAAGACCGGATTGCAGACCGCATTGGTTCATGTTGTGTACAACGTCGCGGCTGTGGCGGTGATCTTCGGAGTCCCGTTCCTTCGATGGATTCCGCTCCGGTGTGCGGAATGGCTCGCGGATCGTTCCGTTGACAGCAAGAGGTTCCTGGCGACCTATCTGATATCGGTGTTCATCGTCCTGCCGCTGTCGGTGATCGCGCTCAGCATCATCTTCTGAGCTCGGTCGGTTTCCGCAGGGACTTTTGTCCCCTATTCGACTGTCTGCGCAGCGGGACGCCGTGCACTCTGGGAGTATCCCGACAGACGCTCGTGCGCGGAGGTGGGTAGATGTCGGATTCGATGCTCTCGCTGCGTGTCCGACAGTCTGATCGGCACATCGAACCGTTGTGGCACTGGCGTTCACCGGTGCACCGTGGGCCCGATACCTCCGAGTTGTATTCGACGGGAGTGATCCGGGTATTGCGTTCGGCAGCACTCATGTGGTCGGGCGTTATGTCGGTGGCACAGTTCTTCGTCTTCGAAAATTTCGCGGATTCTTTTCAGCACGCAACTGCTATTCGTGTCCTGTTCGTCGTACACGCGTGCTGTTGGCTGGCGACCGTTGCCTTGCGGTCATCGGCGTGGGCTCCCGTGGCCACGTGGGCGTTGGTGTGTGTCGCGCTCGCGGTGTCTGCAGACAGCGCGAGCATCGGTGCGCTGCGGCTCGTATTGAACGTATGCCTGTGCGTCGGAATCGTCGCCGCGCTGTTGGGGACGCCGCGAACCGCACTGGTGGGCGCCGGGGTTCTCTCCGGAGTGACGGGCCTCGCCATCGGCGTTGGTAGCGCCGCACACCCCTATGCGTTCACCTCGTATTACGCACTGGTCATCCCCGTCTACACCCTGTGCTCGACCGCCGCCGTCGCGTTGCTCACGTCGGGTTGGCGTGACATCGCCGAGCTGACCGACAATCACCGGTCGTCTCGTGAACGTACCGAGTGCACGGTGGTCCGAGGCATCGCCGTGGCAGAACTCGCCAGCCATCAGTCCCGCGTTCTGCACGACACCGTGGTGAACACGCTCGGCGCCGTGGCGAACGGAGCGATCGTCAGCGGTTGCGATGCCATACGCGCGCGATGTGCCGCCGACGTCCGCGCGATCGATGCCTTGGAGCGATTCCGTATCCCTGGTGCACCGACGATCTCCGACCTTGTCGACTACGCGGAAACCCTCGACATCGACCTTGTGGTGCACGGGCACGCTGAACTCGACGCACTGGTGGCGCGGCAACCGCAGTGGCGAAGGCAAGAGATCATCGGTGTCATAGGTGAGTCGATCATCAACGCCGCCAAGCACTCCGGAGCAGACCGAGTGGGCATCTCGGTCGCCGAGTCCGACAATCGAATCGTCATCAGCGACGAGGGTGTGGGTATCGACGACACCGCGACCCTCGTCCGCGCACTGAGTCTGCGCGCTCGCGACGCGATGGTGCTCGTCGATGTCGAATCAGCCCCGGGTGAGGGAACCAGGGTGAGGCTCACGGTGCCCCCGTTGCAGAGCGTCGACGGTCGAAACATCCTTGCCGACTCGATATCCGGGATAGCTGTGCGGCTGGTGCCGATCCTGCTCGTCGAGTTCTTCGCCGTCGCACTGCTGGCAACCACGTTTCGCACGGGGTGGTCGACTCGTGCGGTCGCGCCCGCACTCGCTGCCTGGCTGATCGTCGCCGCGGTGCTGATCACGCTCACCAGCGCAGGCCGGCGCGGCGGACGATTGCCCGCGAGGGTTGTCGCAGTGGGCTACGTCGGGATGCTGGCCGCCGGAACAGTCGCGGCAGTGAGTCCGCTCATCAGTGGGGCGCCGTCTGCCAATGGAGGACTTGCACCGTCGAACATGGCGTGGTTGGGCGACGCGGCAGCGGGAATCTGCATCTGCTTCATCCTCATCGACGGTCGTCGCGCAGTGGTGTTGCCGCTGTTGATGATCGGGGCGACGGCAATGCTGACCACGATGCTGTTCTCCGCGAATGCCACATCGTCGGCGGTCGTCACGCTGTTCGCCGACGCATTGCTGATCGCGGTCTTTGCCGTTGTTCGGAGTCGCACAGCGGCACTTGCCATCGAGATAGAAGACCAACACCGCAGTGAACTGTTTCGGCGCGAGGAGTTGGAACGACGCACCGCGGAAATGAACTTTCATGCGGTGCAGGGGTATTCGATGTTGAAGCCGGCACGGGCCCTGCTCACCGAACTGGTCCGGAGCCCGCAGCGTATGGACGATCCCGACGTGCGCGCGGCCGCCGCCGTCGAGGAAAGCTGCCTACGAGCGTTGATCGCGACTCCGGTCGGACAGCAGAGCCGCTGGCTCGGTGTCATCGAGGCGGCACGGACCGCGCAGGTGTTGCTCACCCTGCACTTCTTCGGTGGTGAGGCGCTATCGAGTGGTGATGTCACCGACGATGTCGTCTGTGCCGTCATCGACTGCATCGGAGACGCGCGAAGCGGTGAGCGAGTGACCGTCGGGGTCTTCAACGAGGACTCGCCTGTCCGGGTGACTGTCGTCGCAGACACATTGAGCGACGGCATCGTCGAATTCAGAGGAGCGTGAGATGGCACGGCTGGCGATTGTCGACGACCACACACTCGTGCGTGAAGCGGTAGCCGCTCGACTATCGGGGTGGGGGCACGACGTGGTGCTCAGCACCACTGACCTGAACCAAGCGGCCGCTCGCGACGACGTCGACGTCATGGTGCTCGATCTCGATCTGGGTGCGGCGGGAATCGCCGACGACGAGGTGGTCGCGTCGGTCGTGAGCCGCGGGGTGGCGGTGATCGTGTTGTCGGCGTTGGCCAGTGCACGACATGTGCGACGCATGGTCGGTGCCGGGTGTTCGGCTGTGGTGTCCAAGCAGGACGAACTGGACAGCCTTCACTCTGCTGTCGACGCCGCCCTCACAGGAGAGATCTGGATGACACCCACGCTGGCTCGAGCTGTGCTGTCCGATCGTGACGCCGGGCGACCGGACTTGTCTCCCAAGGAAATCGAAGCGCTGCGGCTGTACGCATGCGGGATGAAGCTCGACAGTGTGGCACGTCGGATGGGCATCGCTTCGAGTACCGCCAAGCAGTACATCGACCGTGTGCGCCAGAAGTACGAGGCACAGGGGCACCGGGCGCGTACCAGACACGAATTGTATTGCGCTGCAGTCGATGATGGCTTCTTGGTGCGAGACGGGCGGGATATCTCAGGCTGAGGCCTCGAGCGCTTGCGCTTCGTCGGTGGAGAGGGTTCGGATTTTGAATCCCGTGAAGCCGTAGATCACGCTGAGGATGGGACTCGCATAGCAGAAGACGGCAAACGGAAGATAAGAGAGCGTCGCGACGCCGAGGACAGCGCCCATGAACGCGCCGCAGGAGTTCCACGGAACGAGGGGCGAGGTGACGGTGGCGCTGTCTGCACACAACCGCGAAAGATTCTCTGGCGCAATACGTCTCTGTATGAACACTGTCCGATAGATACGACTCGGCAGGACCAGTGCGATGTACTGGTCACCCGCGACCACGTTGAGGCCGAAGCAGGTGGCGAACACCGTCAGATACAGCCGGCCGCGCGTGCGTGCCGCTGCGATCATCGGATCGATGATCCGATTGATGAGGCCGAACTTCTCGAGTAGAGCACCGAAGGTGACTGCGCCGATGATCAGCCAGATGGTGAGCAACATGCTGTCCATGCCACCGCGCGACACCAGCCGATCGATGTCGGCGACGCCTGTGTTGGCCTCGAAGCCGTTGGCCATCGCCTTCCACCCGGCCTGGATCGCGCCCACCACCGGATTCGTCGAGCCGTCGAAACCTGCGACGAATGCAGTCAATGCGTCGTGTTGGGTGAACGGGGCCATGATCGCTGCCACGAGCGATGCCGTGATGAGCGCGAGGTAGGGAGGCCATTTGCGGATGGACAGCACGATCAGCAACAGCAGAGGAATCAGGGTGACCGGGTTGATCCAGAACACACCGTTGAGACCGGCCAGTTCGACGTCCTCCCCGGGAGTGGGCGTCAAGGCAGGCCCTGCCACGCCGAGGATGGCGAAGACGACGCAGCCGATAAAGAATGCGGGCAGCGACGTCCACGCTTGGCCGTTGATATGCGTGAACAGATCGACCTTGACCATCTGTGCTGTGAGCACGGTCGTTTCGGACAGCGGCGAGAGTTTGTCGCCGAGATAGGCACCCGAGATGACTGCTCCCGCGCAGATCGCCGTGGACACACCGAGGAGCCCGGCGATGCCGACGAGTCCGACTCCGATCGTGCCCACGGTGGTCCACGAACTGCCGATCGACATGGCGATGATGCCGCAGACGAGCGCCGCCGCAACGTAGAAGTAGCCCGGTGAGAGAACCTGAATTCCGTAATACACGAGTGTCGGAATGGTGCCCGATAGGTTCCAGGTGCCGATCAACGCGCCGACAGCGAGCAGGATGAACAGTGCCGACGTGATCGACGAGAGCGCTCCCCGGC
This sequence comes from Gordonia sp. w5E2, assembly GCF_036540975.1. NCBI lineage: Bacteria > Bacillati > Actinomycetota > Actinomycetes > Mycobacteriales > Gordoniaceae > Gordonia > Gordonia sp. w5E2. Next base: position 326,897 of record NZ_CP144213.1, read on the forward strand.
TGGCTTCCTCCACGTCATCCCACCGGTACCCGTTCTTGAACAGGATCAGGGTGACGATCGCGCAACACAGTATGAGTGCGACCTGGAGCGGGCCGTCGAGCGCGTCGAGTCCGAAGAGCGCGAGCGACCCGGCGATCAGCACGGCCAGCGCGATGATGGGAATCAGTGCATCGGCGAGGCTCGGCGGGCGTGGATCGGGCCGCGAGTCAGCCGAATCAACGCGGTCGTCGTGCTTTTCGGTCATCGCGTCCCCGTCCGTTGGCGTGGTGGACATATGACGTTCACCAAAGTGAATGTCACGCCAATTGTCGCGCGGAGAGGCGTCGGGCATCATGCGTCCAGGGCACATTGCGTGACCACAATTCGGGGGACAACCGCGCCGCCTGTTCTCGTGCAGCCGGGTGTGTCAGGTGTTGGCGATCAGGGGTGCACCGGGTCTCGACCGAGTTGCTGCCCCACGAGCGCCGCGAGGTTGTTGCCGACGAGGTTGACGAAAGCGGGCCAGGTGTCGGGGTTGAGTGCCATCGTTCCCTGGTCGCTCGTAGAACATCCACGTCGAACGGGCTTGCCGTCCAGGCGATCTGCCATCCAGACGAGTGCGGGAGCGAAGCCTTCGACGGCCAGCGTGATGTGCTCGCTGAAGTGGTCGCGCGTGTACTGGATGTCGGCTCCCGGCGTTGCGCAGTAGGTCTTCACGAGGGTGTTGACCGGACCAACCGGGGCGATCCAGTCGGGATTCGATTGGTAGATGAACATCGGGAAGGTCGGAGTGTTGCGCCCCATCTTCAACTCGTTCAGCACTTTTCGTGGTGTCGGGTAGTCCAGTGGGTCACCGGGGACGTCGATCAGTCCCTTGATGTTGAGGAACGGGGCGAGCGCCGCCTGGTAGGAGAGGCACAGGGGATTCTTGCCCGCGATGAGCGCCTTGCCCAGCGGGTTGGCATGTGCGCGTAGGAAAGCCGCGAGCTCTGGGTACTCGCGGCTGACACCGATCACCCCGGCGAGGATGAGGCCGGATGCCGCGTTGTTGTTGGCGAGGTCGACGAGCGCGCGGATGTTCGCGGGCACGCCACCTTCGGCTGCCCCGACGATCGGCAGCTCGGGAGCATAGGACTCGTGAAGCTCCGACGCCCAGCCGGTCGCGATGGCACCACCGGAGTAGCCCATCAGACCAACGCGCAGGTCGCGCTTGAGTCCCAGCGGCGTGAAGTTCCGAGCGCCCCGAATCGCATCAAGGGTGATGCGCCCGGCGAGAGGGCCTGCGGCGAAAGCGGAATCGGGTCCCTGATGGTCGGGGATCACCACCGAGTAGCCGGCCGCGACAAGCGACGTGATCTGGAGCAGTTCAAAGGTGGAATCGACCGAGCCGGTCAGGGTTCCCGGAATCGAGGCCTGCTGCAATGCATACGACGGCGCGCAGTACTGCGCCGTCGAATCCTCGGCCGACTGCCACGAGACGAGCTTGGACGGACCGGGTTTCGCACCGCCTCGAGGTTTCAGCACGGTGGCGACGGAGGCGATCGGCTCGCCGCGAGTGTTGGTCGAGCGGAAGGAGTACTGCCAACTGTCGACGTTCAACGGAAAGATCGAGAGCGCGGCCAAGTTGACCCGTCGAGCCGCGATGAGCTCACCGGGCCGCTTGGTGGCCACGATCTGCGCGGGTGGCGAGTAGAAACCCTTGTCGAACTCGGGGATGGCCGGCGGAACCGGGAAGGGGAGCGCCGGCGCGACCGGCACCGCCGACGCCTGCCCTGCGCCGGAGGTCAACGCTCCCGCAATCAATCCGAGCGCCATCAGTGCCGCAACCCCGACCGCCCACACACGCCTGACTGCGTGACCTGTTCCCCGACTCACCTGCATGACTCCTCGCTGCCAATGAGTGAGACACCAACGTCTCACTGTGGGGAGAAGCTACTCCAGTGTGGTGTGGCACACAAGATCGGCGCGGAGTTGGCCAGATCTCGACAGGCTGGTCGGATCCTCAGAGGGGTCAGATTTCAGCGAACGCCAGGAGGACGTCGGCGAGAAGTTCGACGACGTCGTCGATCGACTCGGGATCGGGGGAGAGGCTCCAGCGGTGCACGATCGCGGTGAGCGCGCCGACGAAGGCGATTCCGAGCTGATCAGTGCGTGAGTCGGTAGGCCTTCCCGCGAAGGCCGACATCGCGGCCACGAAGTACGACACCCACTCGTCGCGGCCGTCGAGTCTGTGCTGTTCGACACGCGGACTGACTCCGACGATCTGTGCGAACGACACCTCGGCACGCCGGGGGTCGGTGCCCACAGAGCGCATGTAGGCGCGCATCGCAGCGGTAGCCAATACGTGCGTGTCACGAGAAGTGCTCTCCGACAACGCGGTTGCGACGGCATCTCGGGCGGCACCCTGGATCTCGTCGTAGAGCGCGACGAGGAGTTCTTCGCGGTCGGAGAACAGCTCGTAGAACTGTCGACGCGACAGACCCGCTTCTCGGCAGATCGACGTCACCGACGACTTGGCGTAGCCGGCGGAGGCGAATTCGCCCAGTGCCGCGTCGAAAAAGCGTCGACGCCTCTCCGCCAGCCGGTCGGCGACGGGACGTCCGGCGTACGTGCGCTGGCCCGGTTCCGTTGTCACAGTTGGGTTGTCACGCTCAGGACTGTCACGGCGCGTCAATGTGCTTGGAGCGCAACTCATGTCCCTTCGACGTCAGGCAGCGCCCCGACGGAAGGTCCCACTGCCAGCCGTGCAGATTGCAGGTGAGCTTCTCGCCTTCGATCACACCGAACTTGGAGAGGTCGGCCTTGAGGTGCGGGCAGCGGCGCTGAATCTCCCAGCCGTCCTTGACGATCGACGCCGAGTCGTCGTGGGCTTCGGAGAACCAGCCGTCGGCGTAGGCGATTCGCTCGTCGGTGAGGCATTTGAAGAAGGTGTAGAGGTACTCGTTGTAGCCGCCGATGCGCCACGTGGTGAACCGCGTCGACAAGAAGATGGTGTTGACCCAGTCGGGCTCTTGATCGCGCAGCACCGTGCGCACCAGTTCGGGGGCGATGCGAAAACCGTAGCGGTACTTGCCTTCTCCCTCTTTCGGTTCGCGCACGATGCGGTTGGGGAAGTCGAGGACGACGGTCTGCGCCTGCGGGTGGTCGGCGCCGTCCTTGCTACGGAAGTCCGGGGTGATGACCAGGCCGACCGGGTAGCCGATGCCGTCGCAGATCAGGTCCGACTGCACCATGATCGGCTCGAACAACTCGCGGAGAGGTTCGAGGAGCGACTCGCCGTCGTCGACTGCCCAGGTTTCCTTCTGCGCGGCGATGACCGGTGCGAACTTCTCCTTCATCTGCTCGAGGTACGCCTGCTTGTTCTCGCCGAACACGTCGTGCGGGGCGTACGGGTGGCTGACCTCGTCGAGCGTCGAACCGGTGAAGCGGGCCGTCGATCCCGACACCATCATCAGGCCGCGGTGATGCTCGCCGTCGTCGGTGCCGTGGATGACCATCTGCTCGAGGAAGGTCTCCTGGTCGGGGAAGATCGACGTCACGTCGCCCGGCCGTGCGTTCTGGGATGGATCGTCGATCCCGGAGCCGAAGTCGTTCAGCTCGAACAGGTCGTCGTCGAGGAACATCGGTGGGCCTGCTGTCGGGATGACCCACGTCGCCCCGACCTGCTCGATGTAGGAGCGGGCGCGGTCCATGCCGCGCTGACGCTTCTGCGCGGCGAAGTTGGCCTTGGAGCGCTTCGGGATGTCGTAGACCATCGGGTACCAGATGGCGCCCGAGTACTGCAGCATGTGGACGTCGACGTGGCCGAACTGCTCGGCGATGACGTCGAGGTCGATCGGTCGGGCGTCGTTCATGTTGAACGCGGTGGTCTCGCCGTCGGAGACGACGAGGCCGGAGTCGCCGATCGGGCCGTCGGCGGGTGCGCGCAACGCGATGATCATGATGTCGAGGTCGCCCTTGGGGCCGCTGACCGTGGTCTTGACCGAGTCGGTCGTCTCGACGAACTTGGTGAACCCGAGCTTCTCGAGCTCGCGCTTGAGGTCGGGGACCGGGTAGTCGGGGAGCAGGACCGTCGCGTCCTTGCTGACGTTCTCACGCAGGTTGCGCTCGTCGAAATGGTCGAGGTGCAGGTGCGAGACGTAGAGGTAGTCGCACTGGCCGAGCGCTTTCCAGTCGAGTTCGGAGTTGTCGGGGAACGGCACCCACGACGCGAAGTACGTCGGGTTGGTCCAGGGATCGCAGAGGATCGAGCCTGCGTTGGTCTGGAGGTGGAAACCGGCGTGTCCGATGCTGGTGATCTGCACGTGGGGCCTTTCGTGTTCGCGCGGGGGGCTGAAGTTCGACGGGTCGCGCGGTGGAGCTCTCGACCATCCAATCTATCGACTGCGTGCAACTCGCGTCATGGGGCTTCGGTACCGTTCTCGATCGCTGTGACAGGGCGCACTTCCTCGTATGTGCCCGCGGGTGTAGATGAGTCACGCTCAGGTGTTGCGGCACTGGCTAAGCTCGACACATGGAACCCGTGTACGCCTCTGTGATCACAACCGCGCGACTGTTGTGGCTGGCCGAAGGCCTGAAGTTCGAGATCTCCGGCGTCGAGAACGTCCCCAAGAGCGGGCCGGGCGTGGTCGCGCTCAATCACACGGGCTACATGGACTTCACCTACGCGGGCATCCCGGCGTATCTCCAGGGCAAGCGGTACGTGCGGTTCATGGCGAAGAAAGAGGTCTTCGACAACAAGGTCTCGGGGCCGATCATGCGGGCGCTCAAGCACATCCCGGTCGACCGGGCCAATGGCGCCGACAGCTATCACCAGGCAGTCGAGTACCTCAAGCAGGGCGAGCTGGTCGGGGTGTATCCGGAGGCGACGATCAGCCGGAGTTTCGAGCTCAAGGACTTCAAGAACGGTGCCGCACGCATGGCGCTCGAGTCCGGGGCGCCGCTGCTCCCGACGGTGATCTGGGGGGCGCAGCGCGTCTGGACCAAGGGATACCCCAAGCAACTCGGCCGCACGGGCTACAAGATCATGGTCGGCGTGGCCGAGCCGATCGAGCCCGTCGGCGACCCCGACACCTTGACCGCGCAGTTGCACAAGTCGATGAGCGAGAAGCTGCTCGAACTGCAGGACGCCTACGGTGAGCACCCCAGGGGCGAGTTCTGGGTGCCCGCGCGACTGGGAGGTTCGGCGCCGACGCTGGAGGAAGCCAACCGCCTGGACGCCGAGGAGAAGGCTGCCCGGGACGCGCGCAGGGCGGCGCGTGACGAGTCGTCGCCGGAGTAGGTACCCAGAGTGGTTGCCCTCAGGTGGGCGGCGGGCTGCCCGATAGGCTGGACGGGTGAGTTCTGAGTCGAGAGGTGACAACGGCGACTCGTCGCGTCGGGAGCCGGTCTTCCGTGTTCTCGAACTGATCGCCACCGGAATCGTCCGCGGCCAGAAGATGGATCTCCGATTCGACGGTCTCGACAACATCCCCGCCGACGGCGGTGCCGTCCTGGTGATCAACCACACGAGCTACGTCGACTTCCTGCCCGCAGCGTACGGCGTGTACCAGGCGGGGCGTCGAACGCGTTTCATGATCAAGTCCGAGATGATGGATATCGCCATCATGCGGTTCTTGATCACCCGCACCCGCTCCGTGCCCGTTGATCGATCGCAAGGTGTCGAGGCCTTTCGGGGCGCGGTCTCGTCGCTGCGAGAGGGTCGGATCGTCGCGGTGTATCCGGAGGCGACGATCAGTCGCAGCTTTGAACTCAAGGACTTCAAGACCGGTGCGGTGCGCATGGCCGCAGAGGCAGGGGTGCCGTTGATTCCGACCATCGTCTGGGGAGCGCAGCGACAGTGGACCAAGGGCGGCCCACGTGACATGGGGCGCAGTCGGATTCCGGTGCGCGTGCGCTACGGCAGTCCGATAATGGTTGCGCCCGAGAGTAATTCGGAGCAGGAGACATCGCGGTTACGGGATGTGATGCATGAGCAGCTCCTGCGTGTTCAGGATGACTACGGGTCGCATCCGGAGGGCGAGTTCTGGGTGCCCCACCGACTCGGGGGTTCGGCGCCCACACCCGAGGAGGCTGCGGTCATCGAGAAGGACGAAGCCGAGCGCAAGGCTGCTGCCCGCGAGCGAAAGGCCAATGGTGAGTGACGCATCCGCAGCGTCGACCGGCGAGAGCACAGTCGGATTCGACGGCCCGCCGACACTGATTGCCAGCGACGTCGACGGCACCCTGATCGACGACCAGAACACGGTGTCGCCCTTCACGATCGGCGTGCTCGGAGCAGCGTGTGATGCCGGCACCGAGTTCGTCCTGGCAACGGGCAGGCCGCCTCGTTGGATCGCCGAGATCACCGACCAATTCCCGGGTTCCGCGGTCAACGTGCGATATGCGGTGTGCGCCAACGGTGCGATCATCTACGACGTCGCGAACGACAAGATCGTGTATTCGGCTCTGCTGCAAACCGATCGGCTCGCGGTGCTCCGCGAGGTGATCGCGCGGTGTCTTCCCGACGCCGGGGTTGCAGGCGAACGGGTCGGCTCGTCGGAATTCGACGCTGCGACACCGCCGTTCGTGGCGACCGCGGGTTATCGACACGCGTGGCTCAACCCCGACCACATCGAGGTAGGCGACGACGAGGTCTACTCGGAGCCGGTGGTCAAACTTCTTGTGCGACAGCCCGATCTGGCCAGTGGTGAGATGGCGCGGCGACTTCTGCCGGAGGTCGACGGCATCGCGCAGGTCACTTTCTCCACCGACAACGGACTGATCGAGCTCTCGGTGCCCGACACGCACAAGGCGTCGGGTCTCGACAAACTGATCGACCTCGCAGGGCTTTCCGGCGAGCGCACCGTGGCGTTCGGTGACATGCCGAACGACGTCGAGATGCTCACCTGGGCCGGGCACGGAGTCGCGATGGGACACGCGCATCCGGCTGCGATCGCCGCCGCCGACGAAGTGACGGTCGGCAACAACGAGGACGGCGTCGCGCGGGTGCTCGCGCGGTGGTTCGGGTAGAACCACCGCGCAAGCTAAGGGGTTTCAGACAAGCCCGAGCGCGAAGGCCCCGACGAAGGCGCGCACCGCGTCGGAGTTCGGTGGGTGGAAGCTGCCCGCGCGTACGTCGCGGTAGAGCCGCTCCAACTCGTTACGACGATGCAGCGCACCGGCTCCCGCGATCTCGAGCGCAAGGTCGGTGACCTGTCGGGCGACCCGGGTGCTGTTCTCCTTTGCGGCGAACAGGCGCAGGAGGGCGCGGTCGCCGAGATCCTCACCGGCGGTGAGCGACTTGGTGAGATCGTCCAGTGCGCCGGTCACGGCTTCGAGTGCCAGTTCGGCCTCCGCGACGTGATACTGCGTGAATGGCTTGTGGGCGACGGTCTCGCCGTCGAGGCTGAGCGCGCTGCGCGACGTCGCCGACGCGATCGCGAGATCGAGTGCACGGCGGGCGATTCCGACGTAGATGTTGCCGAGCGCTGGTAGCACCCACGGGAAGATACCCGCGACGTATCCGGTGGGTTGCTCGCCGAGTTCGACGACGCCGACGGTGCGTTCGTGCGGAACGAAGACGTTGTCGAGCAGGGTGTCGTGGCTTGCTGTTGCCCGCACGCTCAGGGTGTCCCAGGTCTCGACGGTGGTGACGCCTTCTTCTCCGCGAGGAATGAAGGTGTGCACGATCTTTGGGTGCTCGGGATCGGAGTTGTCGCGGGCGTGCACGCCGAGCCAATCCCACGCCGGTGACAGCGAGGTGAAGATCTTTCGGCCGGTGATGCGGTAACCGCCCTCGACCGGAGTCGCGATGGTCGTCGAATCGTCGATGACGAGGTCGTTGCCGGGTTCGCCGTGTCCGGCGGCGATCACCTTGCCCGCCGCGACCTCGTCGGCGAGCCAGGAGACATCTGAATTGCCCTGTGCGAGTTGATCGGTGATCGGGCCGACCCAGTACAGGTGCATGTTGATCCCGAGCGCGGTGGCAGGTGCGAACGTGGCCAGGCGACGCTGCTCGGCGTTGAGCTGGTGCAGCGTCAGGCCGAGGCCGCCGCGTTCGACCGGCAGCGTTGCGCGCAGGTAGCCGAGTTCGGAGAGGTCGGCGAGGTCGTCGGCGAAGAAGGTGTTGTCGCGATCATGGGCGACGGCGCGCTCGCGGAAGCGTTCGAGGGTGTCCTCCGGGATCACCCATCCGGTGGTGGTCGGTTGAATTGCTGTCTCTGTCATGGCGATTCCCTTTATGGAGTTGCGGCGGTGGAGTTTTGGCTGTGAGTTTTCCGCTGTGGCGATGCTGGGCGGTGGGTGTCAGTCGAAGAACTGGTCGTCGGGGCGTACCTGGAGTGCGATGCTGAACCGGTTCGCTGCGGCGAAGGCTGCGACCACCTGGATCGCCTCGTAGATCGCGGCGTCGTCGAGTCCGAGGTCGCGCAGCGCGTCGAGGTCGTCGTCGGAGACCTCGCCCGGGCGGACCGAGAGTGTGGCCGCGAAGTCGGCGAGCGTGCGCTGGCGGGCGGTGAGTTCACGGACCTCGCGGTAGTCGACGGCGATTCGGGTGCCGAGCTTCTTGTCGCCGAGTGCATCGCCGAGGCTCACGGCGTGATTGAGACGGCAATAGGAGCAACCGTTTTCGGCTGAACTGACTGTGGCGATCAGTTCGCGGTCGGCGTAGGGGAGCAGGCCGGCGTTGGGGTCGAGCAGTCCGAGGATGTACTCGTTGAAGCGCGCGGCGTGTGCGCCACCGAGCGCGAACGCGCGCACCCAGTTGGGGATGTAGCCCAATTGACGCTCGATGGAACGGATCTGGCGTTGGAGGTCGTCGGGCAGGTCGTCGATCTCGGGCACCGTGAGGCGCGAGATCTGGGTCTCGGGAGCGGCGTCGAGCGTGTTTGTCATGAGGTGTCCCCTGAAGGTGGAAGTCGGTGTGGTTGCGATGTCGGTGAATCGTCGATCTGCGTGATGGCGTGCGGCAGACGGGCCGCGGTGGTGCGTCGAACGATAGGAAGCGTCGTGAGCGACCGACAGGTTAAGAACTGCGACGATCCGAAATGTGGGCATGCCCAGTCGGCTTTACGAAGCGCCCAGTCGACGCGAGGAGGCGCCCAGTCGGCCGGCGGAACGCCCGCTCGGCTTTACGGAGCGCCCAGTCGGCTGTATGGAGCGCCCACTGGGCGTGGATGCGCGCGTGGTCGGGGCGAGGGGGCCGTCCAACTCGTGACGCGGTTGTTATGCCCTGAGGTTGGTATTTGGAAGAAGAATCACTATGGTCACATACGTCCCATTAGTCACATCTGTAACAGACCTCGATGGGGAGAGTCTGACCAACTGCGCGCTGGAGGTGCGGACAGCCGTGAAACTCCGACTGTCGAATCCGTTCGTCTCCCGGGCGCGTCCGGGGAGTCGACGTCGTCGAACATCGTCTGCGGTCGTCTGTGCCGTTGCCCCTGCGCTGCTGGTGGGAGGGGTCATCGCGGGCGACGGCTTCTCTGCGCGATCCGACATCGGTCTCGTGGCCGACCCCGGGGTGGTCCTGATCGGACACGGGCACGGTCACGGCCGCGGCATGGGCCAGTGGGGTGCGTTCGGGTACGCCAAGAAGGGCTGGTCGTCGTCGAAGATCCTGCAGCACTTCTACGGCGGGACGACGCTGAGCAAGGCCGACCGGCCTGACATCACCGTCGGACTGAGCAAGCAGTCCGCGGTCAACGTCCGCGCTGATGCAGGTGCGCGTGTGGGCAGTATGCAGGTGCAGCCCGGGCAGGCTGTCAGCCTCTCGGGTGGAACCGCGACCATCACCAACGGCTGTGGCGGCGGCGCGGTGCAATCGGTGCCCGCGACCTTCGTCGATCCGATCAACCCGGCGACCAATCGCCCCGGTGCCGAGCTGCTGAAGTTCTGCGGATCGAATGCGGCGTATCGGGGTTCGCTCGGGTTCGACGGCGGACGCGTGGTCAACAAGCTGAACCTCGACGACTACGTCAAGGGTGTGATCGCCAAGGAGAGCATTCCGAGCTGGGGCGACTCGGGCGGCATGGAAGCGCTCAAGGCGCAGGCCGTCGTCGCGCGGAGCTACGCGCTCTCGGCCATCGCGGGCGGCAAGAAGATCGACGACACGCAGAACTCCCAGATGTACGGCGGAGTCGCGGGTGAGGACCCGCGGACGAATCGTGCGGCCGACGCGACCGCGGGACAGATCCTGCGGCAGAACGGCCAGCCCGCGTTCACGGAGTTCTCCGCGTCGACCGGTGGTTACACCGCGGGTGGACGTTTCCCGGCCGTCGTCGACGAGGGTGATTCGATTGCGCCGGAACACAATTGGACCGCCACCGTGAGTGGCGCGAGCATCGCGTCTGCTTTCGGGGTCGGTGCGCTGCGCAGTTTCGAGGTGATCGAGGCCAACGGACTCGGGCCAGAGAACGGACGCGCCTTGCGGGTCCGGGTATCCGGCTCGGGCGGCACCGTCGAAGCGACCGGCGAAGACGTCCGAACCAAGCTGCAGCTCAAATCGTCGTGGTTCTCGGTGAAGGGCCAGACGAGCAAGCCGAAGATCGTGACACCGCCGACGGGGCCGGGCGCCGGCGCCGGACTGGGTTCCGCCGACCTCGGCTCGCTGATCCCCGACTCGCTGTCCGGGCTGGCCGACAACCTCGTGCCGGGGTCGTCGAAGCTCCTGGGCATCGCGACCGACGCCATCAACGGCAAGCTCGGCGATCTCGGTGGCGTCACCGGACCGCTCGGCCAGGCGGTCGGCGTCCCGACGCTCACACCCGACGGCGCAGGGGTCACGCAGCTCTTCCAGAAGGGCATGATGTTCTTCAGCCAGCCGACCGGCGCCCACGCGCTCGCGGGCAAGGGGCTGGCCGACTTCCAGCAGCGCGGCGGCGTCCCGGTGCTCGGCTTCCCGCGCGCCGACCGGCTGCGCTGACCGGGGTTCGACGGCGGCTCGATCGGTGTGGGCACTCGATCCGTATGACAGCCCGATCCGTATGACAATCCGGGCCGACTTCCGGGGCAAACGTCATACGGATCGCTGGACGTCGGAGCCCGCCCTGTCCGCGAACCCGACTCGACGACCCCCAGCCGACGACCCCGAGCCAACTACTCCGGGCCGGCGTCGACGACCTGTGAGGCGATGTCGACGAGTTTGGTGTTCGAGTCCTGGGAGAGCCGCGCGAGGAGGCTGAACGCCTGGTCGGGGGTGAGTCGGTAGCGCTCCATCAGCATGCCCTTGGCCTGGCCGATCAGGTCGCGTGAACTCAGTGCCGTTCGGAGTTGTTCCTTTTCGCGCACCGCGGAGAATGCGGTTGCGGTGTGTGCCGCGAACAACTGGCCGAGTGCTCGCGACTCGTCGTCGAACGCGTTTGGAACGGTGCTGTGCAGATTGAGGGCGCCGCGCTCTTCGCCTGCGATGTAGAGGCAGAAGCACGCCATCGACCCGATGCCGAGGTCGGCGGCCGCCGCGCAGAACGTCGGCCATCGTGTTTCTCGACGCATGTCGTCGATCCAGATCGTGGTGTCGTCGGTGGCCGAGCGGATGCAGGGCCCCTCGCCGAGTTCCTGCTGAAGCGCATCCGACTGCGCGGCGATCTCGCCGAGCATCACAGGCGTCTCGATGCGACCGTTGGTGACGATCGTGATGCTGGCGTAGTCAGAGCCGATCGCCTCGGCGGCTGCTTTGGTGAACAGGCGCAGCAGCATGTCGCTGTCGGTGCTCTCCGACTGCAATTGCGCGACGATGCGAGCGATCTCCGAACTCTTCTGTGCGATCTCAGTGCCCGTCCACGTGGTCGGTGCGTCTGTCCGCGAGGTGAGGTCAGTCAACGGTTACTCCTTCGGCAAGGCATCCACACAGCACTTCGTCACAGGCGCACATTTGGTGCTGTGCAGAGACGTTTGGCCGCGACCTTTCAGCCGAAAACATACTCCGTACCCCGGAGGAGATGCGACGTGATCGAGCTGCCGAGAATGGGCTGTGGGTTGTCGTCCGCGTTGCGGGGGCGCTTCTGCTCAGCGAAGGATCGCGCAGCGGCATTCTTCACGGCCATCACGATCGGCGAGACGCCGATGGTTTGCACACGGTGCCATGGCACATTCGCGTCGCCGGGGTGTGCCCAGTACCAGAGCCAGATCGGGTACATCCACAGTTGGATACCGCGTGGTTTCGCGACACGCATGGCAGCCTGGCCGACGGCTTCGTGATCGGCCTCGCCGTCGTGATCCCAGACGGCCAAGAGGCCGTTTCGGGCGCCCGGCCGGTCGTCGAGGGCGTCGGTGATCATCGCGTCGAGCCGGTCGGGGTACTGCTCGAGGGTTCCCGAGTGGAGGCCGCCCCACCGCGGGAGATCGAGGCCGAGCAGCATCGACGCGGTGTCGAGTTCGAGGTGTCGACGGTTTGCCAGTTGCTCCGGCGATCCGGGGTGGGTCGCATGGCCGTCGGAGGCGCAGATCGTGACCACCTCGATGCCGTTCGCCGCCGCGGCATGCACGAGGCCACCGGCCCCCAGGATCTCGTCGTCGGGATGAGCTGCGACGACGACGAGGCGATCGATGTCGAAGGCAACCTGTGGCCAGCTCTGCGAAGCCAGCCAGGTCAGCCACTCCGGTTCCGGGGTGCCGAACGACTGCGGTGGCTGACTGTGCGTCGGCGCGGGAAAGAACCGGGTCATCGGCGTGCGGGGCGGAATCGGGACGTCAGACGTCGAAGAACTACGCAGAGAGACTGGTGGGGTGATGTGCTGGGAGGTCATTGGCGGACTCCTCGGGGAGTTGCGCAATCCGCGGTACTCGAACAGCGGTACACAAACTGCGTCGCACAGTCTTCGGTGAGCCGTTCTCTACAGCCCGATGTATTGATCATACCGGCCCTGGCCAGCCTTAATTGTGTGCTCGGGGCACATCACATCCGAACAGGGGACTCGCGACGTCGTCTCAGGGTGTTCGCGTGTGTCGACCACCTCGACCCTGCATGTGTCGATGACGCTGCCCCCGCGTGTGTGGACGACTCCCCTGCGTGTGTGGATAGCTCCGTTGTCGGGTCCGTTACCCTGAACACCCGTGGCCACCAATAGCACCGTCGCGTCGAACTCCGCCTTCGATCTGATCATCGTCGGATCCGGGTTCTTCGGTCTCACCATCGCCGAGCGCGCGGCGACCCAGCTGGACAAGCGGGTTCTGGTGGTCGAGCGCAGGTCGCACATCGGCGGCAACGCATACTCGGAGGCCGAGCCCGAAACCGGTATCGAGGTGCACAAATACGGCGCCCACCTGTTCCACACGTCGAACAAGAAGGTGTGGGACTACGTCAATCAGTTCACCGACTTCACGGGTTACCAGCACCGGGTGTTCGCGCTGCACGACGGCCAGGCGTACCAGTTCCCGATGGGACTGGGCCTGGTATCGCAGTTCTTCGGCCGGTACTACAGCCCCGACGAGGCGCGCGCGCTGATCGCCGAGCAGTCCAGCGAGATCGACACCAAGGACGCCAAGAACCTCGAGGAGAAGGCGATCAGCCTGATCGGGCGCCCGCTGTACGAGGCGTTCATCAAGGCGTACACGGCCAAGCAGTGGCAGACCGACCCCAAGAATCTGCCCGCGTCGAACATCACGCGGCTGCCCGTGCGCTACACCTTCGACAACCGCTACTTCAACGACACCTACGAAGGGTTGCCGGTCGACGGGTACACCGCGTGGCTGGAGAACATGGCTGCCGACGAGCGCATCGAGGTGCGCACCGACACCGACTGGTTCGCCATCCGCGACGAGATTCGCGCCGCCAACCCCGACGCGCCGGTCGTCTACACCGGCCCGCTCGACCGGTACTTCGACTACTCGGCGGGACGCCTGGGATGGCGCACCCTCGACTTCGAGACCGAGGTGCTGGAGACCGGCGACTTCCAGGGCACCCCGGTGATGAACTACAACGACGCCGACGTCCCGTTCACGCGCATCCACGAGTTCCGCCACTTCCACCCCGAGCGCAAGAACTATCCGACGGACAAGACCGTCATCATGCGCGAGTTCAGTCGATTCGCCAACGACGACGACGAGCCGTACTACCCCATCAACACCCCGGAGGACCGCGACAAGCTCGCCGCCTACCGGGAGCTTGCCAAGACCGAGACCGCAGACGCCAAGGTGTTGTTCGGCGGCCGGTTGGGCACCTACCAATACCTGGACATGCACATGGCGATCGCGAGTGCGCTCACCATGTTCGAGAACACGCTGGCGCCGCACCTGAGTGACGGTGCGCCGCTGGCGGAGGCGGAGTAGATGAGTGTGACTGTTTCCAACGAAACGACGTCTGTCGAGACGATCGAGACCACCGGGGCGCAGCCGGCGACGGCGCCGAGCGTTCCCGAGTCGAAGGCCGTCGAATTGCTGCAGCGGGTCATCTTCCCGCGGCCGGGTGAGCCCATCGACGTGCGCTCGCTCTATCAGGTGGAGTCCGACAACAACACTCGTCGTGCCCACGCGCCGACCAGGACGTCTGTGCTTCTCGCCGGCGAGTCGGAGGTCAGCTTCGAGACGTACTTCAACGCGTTCGCGGCGTCGTATTGGCGACGCTGGTCGGTCCTGAAGTCGGTTGTGCTGCGCGTCGAGGTCCGCGGCACGTGCCGTGTCGACCTGTACCGCTCCAAGGTCGACGGTTCGCGTATCGGTATCGGCGGCGACCTGGTGCCCACCGACGAACATGGTTACGGCGTCATCGAATTCGAGCTCGACCTCGGGCCATTCGAGGACGGCGGATGGATCTGGTTCGACGTCACCACCGACACCGACACCGAAATCGTCTCGGCGGGTTGGTATTCGGCGGTTGCAGCGGCCACGGGCCCGGAGACCAAGCGCGTCACCGTCGGCATCCCGACCTTCAACCGGCCGACGGATGCGGTCAATGCACTGGCCGCGCTCACGTCGGATCCGTTGGTGGACGCGGTGATCGACGCCGTGCTGATGCCCGACCAGGGCACGCGCAACGTGGTCGACGAGCCTGGCTTCGACGAAGCTTCCGCAGCGCTCGGCGATCGGTTGCACATCTTCGACCAGGGCAACCTCGGCGGCTCGGGCGGCTACGCGCGCATCATGTACGAGGCGCTGCGACTCACCGACAGCCCGTACATCCTCTACATGGACGACGACATCGCGATCGAGCCGGATTCCATCCTGCGCGCGCTCGCGATGTCGCGATTTGCCAAGTCGCCCATGCTTGTTGGCGGTCAGATGCTCAACCTGCAGGACCGCAGTCACCTGCATTCGATGGGTGAGGTGATCAATCACCACAACTTCATGTGGACGGCAGCACCCTTCGTCGAGTACGACCACGACTTCGCGCAGTACCCGTTGCGCGACAGGGAGAATTCCAAAAACCTGCATCGTCGGATCGACGTCGAGGGCAACGGCTGGTGGATGTGCATGATCCCGCGTGAGTGCGCGGAGCAGATCGGCCTACCGATGCCGTTGTTCATCAAGTGGGACGACTGGGAGTACGCCCTGCGTGCCGCGAAAGCGGGCTACCCGACGGCGACGATCCCGGGAATCGCCATCTGGCACATGGCCTGGAGTGACAAGGACGACGCCATCGACTGGCAGGCGTACTTCCACCTGCGCAACCGGCTCGTCGTCGCCTCGATCCACCACGACGGTCCGATCAAGGGGATTCTGCAGTCGATGGTCAAGGCGACTGCCAAACACCTTCTGAGCCTTGAATATTCGACGGTCGCGATTCAGAACGAAGCGATCCGCGACTTCCTCGCGGGTCCCGATCACATCCGCGACCTGTTGCCGACAGCGCTTCCCAAGATCGCGGAGATGCGTAAGCAGTACCCCGACGCGGTCGTGTTGCCCTCGGCGACCGAACTGCCTCGAACCAGCGGGGAGGCAACGCATCTCGGCGTCAACGTGCCGACCAATCCGGTGAGCAAGATCAAGGCGCTCGCGGCGTCGGTGGTCAACAACCTGCGCCCGGCAGACCCTCGTCATCACGAGGTGCCGCAAGCCAATTACCCGCCCATCGAGGCGCGGTGGTTCTCGCTCGGGCGGGTCGACGGCGTCACCGTCACCACGGCAGATGGTCGGGGAGTGGTGTATCGCCAGCGAGACCGCGACAAGATGATCGCGCTCGCACGCGAATCGGCTGCCCTGGTGCGTGAACTCAACGAGAGGTTTCCTGAGATGGCGCAGCGCTACCGCGCCGCTCATCAGGACTTGACCAGTAAGGAGAGCTGGGCGGGTGTCTTCGGAATCGAATGATCGGGACGTCGCGGAACGCGACGAGTCGTCGAACGATGCTGTCAGTCGCGGCGAGAGCCGCGAGGTCGACGCGCTGATCGCCATCCAGGATGCGCTCTACGACCGACCCGGTGTGCTCCCGACAGCGCGAGCCCTCTCGCATTTCGGAGAGCATTCGCTCGGTTGGCTGGCCATCTCGGGACTCGGGTACGCCGTCGCTCGTCGTCGGGGCGACGCCACGGCGCAACGTCGATGGGTCGAGGCCGGAGTCGGAGCATTCGGTACGCACGCGGCGTCGGTGATCATCAAACGCATCGTCCGACGCCCCCGGCCGCACGACCCCAGAATCCGCATCGGGGTGTCGACGCCGAGCAAGCTGAGCTTCCCGTCGTCGCACGCGACGTCGACAACTGCGGCGTCGATTCTGATCGGTAGGGCCGCCGGTTTGCCGCCCTACCTGCTACCGGCACTTCTGGTGCCACCTATGCTCACCTCGCGGCTTGTGCTCGGGGTTCACTATCCGAGCGACGTCGCCGCGGGAGCCGCACTCGGCGCGCTGGGTGCTGGAGCCGTCATCGGTGCTGACACGCTGTTCGAGCAGGCATCACGCACGGCTGCAGGGCATCCGCGTGCCACGCGCACCGCGCGTGTGGCGGCCCGAGCGGGTGCACTTGCACTGGTGCCCGGGCAGACCGCACGGACAGCGGCCGCGTGGGCGATCAGGAACCGAGGAGAGGCATGAGCGAGGAGCCCATCGAGCACGGCAAGAAGGTCGGCCCGCCCAAGAACCGGGTCGACGGCCTGATCAAGGCGCTCCGCCCACGCCAGTGGGTGAAGAACGTCCTGGTGCTGGCAGCTCCGCTCGCCGCAGGCAGCATCACCGATGCACACGTGCTCGGCCGCGCGGGTATCGCCTTCGTGGCGTTCTGTCTCGCGGCGTCGTGCATCTACCTGATCAACGACGCGATCGACGTCGAATCCGATCGCAACCACCCGACCAAGCGTTATCGGCCGATCGCCGCCGGCGTGGTGCCGGTCAAGCTCGCGTACGTACTCGCGGTGGTGCTCGGCGTGGCGTCGCTGCTGATCGCCTATTCGGCGAACTGGCAGACCGCGGTGGTCATCGCGATCTACCTGGTGATTCAGCTCGGCTACTGTTTCGGGCTCAAGAATCAGCCGGTCATCGACATCTGCATCGTCTCGTCCGGCTTCCTGCTGCGCGCGATCGCCGGTGGTACCGCGACCGACATCAAACTGTCGCAGTGGTTCCTGCTGGTCATGGCCTTCGGATCGCTGTTCATGGCAGCGGGCAAGCGTTACGCCGAGCTGGTTCTCGCCGAGCGAACCGGCGCAAAGATCCGCAAGTCGCTGCAGTACTACACCACGAGTTACCTGCGTTTCGTCTGGACGCTGTCGGCGACGCTCGTCGTCGCGTTCTACGGGCTGTGGGCGTTCGACAAGAACTCCGGGCACGACACCAACGTGTGGTACGCCATCTCGATGGTGCCGTTCACCATCGCGATTCTGCGCTATGCCGTCGTCGTCGACGGCGGTACCGCGGGCGAACCCGAAGAGATCGCCTTCGGCGACCGCATTCTGCAGATCCTGGCGCTGGCATGGATCGTCTGTGTTGGTGTCGCGGTCTATGTCGTCTGACGTTCGTGACGAGCCCGCTCGCGCGGGGCGACACAGACTTCGAGAGATCCCCGGCACCGCAGACTCGTACGACGACGCCGACCGAGCCGTGGGCACCGACGTCACGATGGTGATCCCCGTCATCGGTGAGAGGTCTGGTGCCGCCGATCCGGAACCCGGTCCCGTCGGCGGGGACGGCGACGACGGGGTCGTCGGCTCTGAAGACCCCGGCTCTGAAGACGTCGGCCCTGATGACGACAAGGTCGACGACGAGAGTGACAAGGCCGACGACGGTGCAGCCACCGTCCCCCCGCCGGGAGCGGGGCGTCGGCGATTTCTGTCGTCGTGGGGGCCGCGTGAGTGGACGGCGACGGTCAGTTTCCTGATCGGGGCCATCGGGGTCGCAACCTTCTTCGCGATCGGTGCGTGGCAGCGCCGCTGGATCGCCGACGACGGTCTGATCGTGCTGCGCACGCTGCGAAACCTCTTCGCAGGCAACGGCCCGGTGTTCAATGCGGGCGAGCGTGTCGAGGCGAACACGTCGACGGCGTGGACCTACCTGCTGTGGTTCTGGGCATGGGTGACCGACGGTCAGCTCGAATACGTCGCCCTGTGGGTCGCGCTGGTGCTCTCGGTATCTGCGATCCCGATCGCGATGTACGGCACGGCACGACTACTCGGACCGCGCATCACCGGTCCCGCTGCGACAGGGATCACGCTGCTGCTGCCGCTGGGAGCGATCATCTACATCGCGATCCCACCCGCGCGTGACTTCGCCACGAGCGGTCTGGAAAACGGGCTGTGCATCTTCTGGGTCGCGGTGCTCTGGTGTCTGCTGATCGCCTGGTCCCGAAGACGGTCCGGTGGTGCCGCTCCGGAGGGCGCGCAGAGAAACGCGGGATACCGAGGAGCAGCGGCGACGCTGTTCCTCGCATTCTGGGCGGGTCTCGCCCCGTTGATCCGTCCGGAACTCGCCGTGGTCGGTGGAATCGCCTTGCTGTTGGTCTTCTTGGCGCCGCTGACGTGGAAGATGCGCGTCGGCGTTGTGCTGTGCGCCGCGGTGTTGCCGGTTGGCTATCAGATCTTCCGGATGGGCTACTACGCACTGCTCATTCCCAACCCCGCCGTCGCGAAGGATGCGAGCGGGTCCAAGTGGCATCAGGGCTTCGTCTATCTCGGCAACCTCTTCGGGCCGTACACGCTTGTTCTTCCGGTCGTCCTCGCGATCGTTGCGGGAGTCCTGATCGTCGTGGGCATTCGGATGAACCGCGCGGCCACACGCGACGACTCGAGCGGCGCGGGGTCGTCGAAGGACTCAGAACGCCCGACGGTGCGCGAGCGACTGTCACGATGGTCGCGCAATCTGCAGACTCCGACGACCGTCACGGTGGCCATCGTGGTCGCGGGATTCGTGGTCGGCGTCTACTGGCTGCGCCAGGGTGGCGACTTCATGCACGGCCGTGTGTTGCTGACGCCGATGTTCACGATCCTGCTCCCGGTCATGGTCATACCGCTCTCGCTGCCCGCTGTTGCCGATGTCCGCGCGGCCTTCGGACGCGGCGTCGACGCGGTAAAGGACCGGGGTCGGCGCCGACGCGTGATGGTGCAACTCGGCGGTGCGACCGTGATGGCTGCGCTGTGGATCACGACGCTCGTGTGGGCGATCGTCTGCCACGAGAAGGTGCTGCCCAACGCGGGCATCGACATCGGACGCAGCGGCATCGTCGACGAGCGTCGGTTCTACGTCACCAACATGGGCAACGAGAATCCGGTCACGGCAGCCGACTACCTCGACTACCCGCGCATGCGTGCGATGGTCGAGCGGATCGACGAGTACCGGACGCAGGGTGGAGTGATCCTGCCGTCGAACAATTACGACGAGTGGTACGTGGCCAAACTGCCGGACAACACCCCGCAGGCAGAGCGCAAGGCGACCGTCTACTTCCTCAATCTCGGGATGACGAGCATGAACGCTCCGCTCGACGTCCGCGTGATCGATCAGATGGGCCTCGCGTACCCGATCGCCGCACACACCGAACGCCTCGAGGACGGTCGCATCGGGCACGACAAGAACCTGCCCGCCGAGTGGGTCATCGCGGAGTCCGGCGCCTATCCCAAATGGCCGGTGCTGCCGGGCTTCCTCGACGAGGACATGGTTGCGCAGGCGAAGGAAGCGCTGACGTGTTCGCAGACCGTCGATCGGATCGAGTCGTATAAGGACACGTGGTCCTTCGAGCGTTTCAAGAAGAATCTGCCGCAGTCGTTCGGCTTCTCCGACTACCGCATTCAGCGCAACCCGGAGTACGAACTCCAGCGCTGCGGACTGCCCGTTCCGCCCCGCATGCACCCGAGATGAGCGTCACAATCTGGACAAATCACCCAACGATCTGTGCAGGTCAGACACCTTAAGGGTGGCTAAGCGCCTGACAGATTTGTCCTGTTATGTATCGGATAGGTAACGTCGGAGCCTGATAAAGCGATGAGAGATAAGACCGAGCGGTATTGGTCGATCGGCACCACGTCGACGTCGTAAGACGGTCCATGTGGCGACGGTCACACTGATTGTCAGTGTGTTGGACTATGCAATAGGCTCCCGAGTCATTGTGCATTGCACCGGATTCGGTGTGTATTGCACTCGCAGAGTGTGTCTCGCACAGGTCGTGCGGAGGCCACATGTGACGGGTGGGAACGTAGTCCAGGGGTAGCCAAGCCGGTCGGGTTGATATCGCGCACGTAACGATCTGGTGCCTGGTGTGTCCTGTGGGGCGCATGGGGACTGGTAACAGAGGAGAGTTTGGTCGATGGGAGTAGCGGTGAGGTCGGGAGCGATGACGCCCGGGAAACGCGGTGGATTCCGGATGCGTAGCCGGTTGGTTGCGGTGACAGTCGCGCTGATGACGATCGCGGGTCTCGCGTCGGTCATCACGGGCGCAGGTACCGCAGATGCACGTGTCAACGGAACCCCCGCAGGCAAGAGCGAGTGGTGGATCGACGCCTGCGGCATGCCGACCAACGGCGCCTTCGGCAACAAGTCGATGGCTCCCGGCAAGGTCAAGGTGCGCTCCTGGTTCAAGCCGGGCAACACCCGCACCGTGATCCTTCTCGACGGGATGCGCGCCCAGTACGACTTCTCGGGCTGGGAAATCAACACCAACGTCCAGGAGCTGGTCAACCGCGGCGTCAACGTCGTCGAGCCGATCGGCGGACCTGCCAGCTTCTACACCAACTGGAACGCGCCGAGTAACTTCAACGGCCAGCAGCGTCGTTACATGTGGGAGTGCGTGATCCAGAACCGCCTCGCGCCGGCTCTGCGCCAGAAGGGCTTCAAGGGCAAGGGCGGCAAGTACGCCATCATGGGCATCTCGTCCGGTGGTAACGCGGCTCTGGTCCTCGCGGCCAAGCGCCCCGATCTCTACTACGCGGCAGGCTCGCTCTCGGGCTACGACTTCCTGAGCGCGCCGGGCATGCACACCATGCTTCGACTGGCCATGCTCGACGTCGATCCCAAGCCGTGGAACGTCGACGCCATGTGGGGTCCCCCGTGGGATCAGCGTTGGTACGACAACGACCCGTTCATGCTGATCAACCGCATGCATCACCTCAAGGTCTTCACCGGATCGGGTAACGGACTCTTCGGCCGCTACAACGCGCTGCCGAACGTCTTCGACGACCTGTTCAAGGGTTCGACGCTCGAGGTGCTGGCGCTGGCACAGCGCAAGGCATTCGAGGTCGCAGCCTTCACGCAGGGCATCAACCTGATGACCTACGACGCCAATGGCACCCACGCGTGGGGCTACTGGCAGGACATGGTGTGGAGCGCCTACCAGCGAGGCTTCTTCCGCTGATCTGATCAGTAACGCTCTACTCGTACGCGACCCCGACCGGGACTCCCGGTCGGGGTCGCGTCGTTTTTAGGCCGACCTCGAAAGCGCCACGTCGACTGACCCCATCTGCATCACAAGTCACAGAAATCTCATCCGCCTCAGCGCGTCGCGCGTGGATTCATCGTCGGGACAGGGTAAGAAACACCTGAGGCTAAATGTGGCTAGTGGGATGTGTGTGAATTCTGAGGTGTGCGCAGACGCGCACACAGCGGAGTTCCGCCCCACCGGTGCGAAGGAGTGGGAATCGAATGCGTCGAGCGGTACGCGCTGATCGCGCGAAGGGGGATCGGGTGACGAACGAGCAGGGGTGGCGACGAGGACGTCGGATCACGCGTCTCGCAGCCACGGTGTCGGCGACGATCGCCGTGGCGGTCGGTGTGACGATGGCGGGCCAGGCGTCGGCGCCTGCTGATCCGCCCGCCGCGCCCCCTGCCAACCCGGCAGCGCCAGCCCAACCCGCAGCGCCGGCTCAACCCGCAGCGCCGGCTCAACCCGCAGCGCCGGCGCCCGCTCAGCCTGCGCCGCCCGCGGCAGCACCCGCGCAGCCCGCAGCGGCGCCCGCTCAGCCCGCACGCGTCACGAAGGTGTTCTGGTACACCGACCGCCGGGTCGCGCTATGGGTGCACTCGCCCGCGATGAACACCGACATCCAGGTGCAGATCCTGCTGGCGCGTGACTGGTGGGCGCGCCCGGACGCCAAGTTCCCGCAACTGACGATGCTCGACGGCCTGCGTGCGCAGGACGACCAGAGCGGGTGGGTCCTGAACACCAACATCGTCGACTTCTACAAGGACAAGAACGTCAACGTCGTCCTGCCGATCGGCGGCGAGTCGAGCTTCTACACCGACTGGAAGCAGCCCGACCGCGGCAAGACCTACAAGTGGGAGACGTTCCTCATCCACGAGTTGCCCCCGATCATCGAAGGCGACTGGCGTTCGACGGACGTCCGCGGCATCGAGGGCCTCTCCATGGGTGGCACCGGCGCGATGATGCTGGCCGCGCGCAATCCGGGCTTCTACAAGTTCGCGGCGTCGTTCTCGGGCATTCTGCAGTTGACGTCGACGGGTATGCCGCAGGCAATCCAGTTCGCTCAGCGCGATGGCGGTGGCTACAACTCGATGAACATGTTCGGACCGCCGAGCGATCCGGCATGGAAGGAGCACGACCCGTTCCTGATCGCCGACAAGCTTCGCGGAACGAGCCTCTACGTCTCGTCGGGCAACGGACTCGTCGGACCACACGACAAGCCGTCGGATATCCCGCTGCTCGCCACGAACTACTCGGGCGTCGGTCTGGAACTGCTCAGCCGCGTCACGTCGCAACAGTTCGCGATCAAGCTCAACCAGCTCGGCATCCCGGGGCAGGCGGTGTACCGACCGTCCGGAACCCACACCTGGGCCTACTGGGAGTTCGAGATGGCGCAGGCGTGGCCGCAGGCTGCGGCGGCGCTCGGACTCGGCGGCGACAAGGTCGCGTGCCGTGCGTCGGCGGCGTTCAAGAAGGTCGCAGACGCCAACAAACTGGGCGGCTGCCTCACCCCCGAGTACGCGGTACCGGGTGGACGCGCACAGGACTTCTACAAGGGTCGCGTGATCACGGGTCCCAAGGGGCCCAAGGAGGTCGCGGGCGCGATCGGTGGGGCATACGCCTCGATCGGCGGTCCCGGCGGCAAACTGGGTCTGCCGACCAGCGACGAACTGCCAACCAGGGACGGCAAGGGACGCTTCAACACGTTCGAGCGCGGCAAGATTTCCTGGACCGCCAATGGCGGGACGGTCATCGGTAAATGACCGCGCGCAGCCTCACCCGGTGCCGAGTGTGTTCGATTGATCGGCACAGCCTCGGCGCCGGGTGTGGGTGCGCTGAGATCTCGCTGAGGAATCGCGGCGTTTTCGCAGGTGACGTCGTTGTGGTGGTCTGTGACGTCTTGCGTTCGGAGTAGCCTGGCACGGTGCCGACAACGACCGGTCGGGTTGTGATGAGGAAGTGATGATGAGGAAGTTCTTCGGGTTGGGTGTGATGGTGGCGGGACTCGCTCTGGCAGGCGGATTGACCGCGTGCTCGGACGACTCGACAGCAAGTGCTCCGATCACGAGTGACCCCGTCACGACGACGTCGATGTACTCGTCTCCGTCGTCGTCGGCCGCGAAGTCGTCGGAATCAGAGATCGAGTCGTCGAAAGCCGCGTCGGACGGCACCAAGGTGTCGGGTTCGACGACGCTGCCCGCGACCGCACCGAACAGCGGCACCAAGGTGCCGGAGAACTTTCCCGGCCCCGGCGGCGAGCCGGTGAGCAACAAGGGCAAGAAGTACCTGCAGGCGCTCAAGGACCAGAACATCAGCTTCGCAGGCGACTCCGACAACTCCGTCGCGCTCAACAGCGCCGAGTACGTCTGTGCGCAGCAGTCCAAGGGAGCCGATCCGACGACCGTGAAGGCTTTCGTGACCGCGATGATCGGCCCGAGTTCGAAGAACGTCGCAGAGGCGAACTCGAAGGCGGACAAGGTCATCAAAGCCGCACGTGACAATTACTGCTAGGTGACGGCCAAGCGAGGTGCCACCGGTCGACGTAAGGGTCGTCGACTCGGTCGTATTGCACTGCTCCTAGCCCTTCTCGCCGTCATCGCGATCGTGTTGATCGTGATCTTGGTGATCACTCTGCTCAAACCCGGACCGCCGAGTATTCCCGGCGGCGAGGGGCCGTCGACCAGCGCTCCACCGTCGCCCGGACGTCCGGAGGCGCAGTCCGCCGACTGTCCGGACGTGTTGACGCTGGTCATACCGGGTACGTGGGAATCGTCGGCCGACGACGACCCGATGAATCCGACGGCCAACAAGGCGTCGCTGATGCGACGGGTGTCCACGGCGCTGCAGAACGAGTACCCGACCTCGCGCACCGAGGTCTACACCGTTCCCTACATCGCGCAATTCCGTAACCCGACCAATCTCAACGACCGCCAGGTCGACTACAACGTGTCCCGACAGCAGGGCTACAACCGCGCTGCGGCAAAACTGCGTGACACCAACAAGAAGTGTCCGCTGACGCGCTACGTGATCATGGGCTTCTCGCAAGGTGCGGTCATCGGAGGCGACCTCGCGAGCAACATCGGCAACGGTCGCGGCCCGATCGCCGCGTCGGATCAGGACCTGGTGCTCGGCGTCGGGCTCATCGCCGACGGCCGACGCGAGAAGGGGCAGCAGAACGACATCGGCCCCGCACCCGACGGTGTAGGTGCCGAGGTCGCGCTCAGCGGGATAGGCAAGCTCGTGCCGGGGATCACGATGACCGGACCGCGAAGCGGTGGGTTCGGCGATCTCCGAGACCGCGTCCAATCTATCTGTGCGCCAGGCGATCTCATCTGCGATTCGCCGACCGTCGCCAATCCGGTCGCTGCGGTCGGTCAGCTCGCGGGCGCGATCAACAATCCCGTTCACGCCATGTACGCGACCAAGCGCTACTGGCAGCTCGACGGCGTCAGCGCCACGCAGTGGATGTACGGCTGGTCGAACAAAGTGATCGCCGACGCCCCGCGTCCCGCACACAACTGACGTAGATCCGACGTCGCGCCCGTCACGCGGCGTCGGATCGTCGCGTTCGCAGTCATGCCCGCGCTCGACTAGGTCGTATGTCCCGTCGAGCCGTGTTTGGGCAGCGCCGTCGACCTGCATTACCGTTGGACGGTCGGGCATATACGCCCACCAGACCAACCGGCAACGCGACCGGTAACCGCAGTGATGCGTGAGGAGAAGCAGGCGACGATGAGTGACCCCGGTGAACTGCGCAAGTTCCGGTTCGGAGCCGGCGGCGAGGGCAACAAGGACGAGGGCGGAGCCCGCAAGTTCGTGAAGCTGGCGCAGACCGCGGAAGAGTACGGCTACGACACGTTCGCGGTACCCGACCACCTGGGCAACCAGGTCGGACCGCTCGCAGCCCTCGGAGCGCTCAGCCAGGCGACGAGCACCATCCGTCTCGGAACCTCCGTGCTCGCCAACGGCTTCCGTCATCCGGCGATCCTGGCCAAGGAGGCCAACACGATCGACGTCCTGAGCAAGGGCCGACTCGAGCTCGGCATCGGCGCGGGATGGATGAAGGAAGAGTTCGACAAGGCGGGGATCGAGTTCGAGTCGCCGGGTGTGCGCATCAGGAAGCTCGACGAATCGCTGACCATCCTGGACAAGCTGATGCGCGGCGAGACCGTCGACTTCGACGGCGAGTTCTATCAGATCCACGGCCTCGAGGGCAGTCCTCGGCCTCGTCAGGGACCGCGACCGCCGATCGCAGTCGGCGGCGGCGGACCGAAGATGCTCGCCCTGGCCGCCAAGCACGCCGACATCATCTCCGTCGCCCCGGGCACCACGCCCGACGGCAAGATGAAGCTGTCGGACATGACGATCGAGAGGACGGCGGCGCGCGTCGACCGCATCCGCGAGGTCGCGGGCGACCGGTTCGCCGACATCGAGCTCAACTGGACCATCGCGGTCATCGTCATCACCGACGACCGCGAGGCCACTGCGGAAATGGCACTCAAGGCGCTTGCGCAGGGGTACCCGCCTAACATTGCCCACGACACCGAGTTCACCGTCGACGACGTGTTGACGTCGCCCTATATCGCGATCGGATCGTTCGAGGAGATCGCCGACCAGATCCGCGAGGTGCGTCGACGCACGACGATGTCGTACGTGGGCGTCTTCCCCACTCAGATGGATGCGTTTGCGCCTGTGCTTGCACAATTGAAGGGGGAGTAACATCATCGACGGCCCATTTCGCATTCGTCGGAATGGGCTGACGTGAATTCGCCTGCGAATGACTCTCGGGATGTGTCGGAATTCCGACGTCGTAAAGGTGCAATCCACCAAAAGCCAAGAATTCGGGTGAGTAGCCGAGTGTGGGCTACCGTGTCACGCGTTATAGATGCGGACGCGACGCCCAAAAGACGTGGTACCTGCGGGGAGTGCCACGACACCGCGCCGACGAGGCGCACGGACGTGGCGTCCCACAAGGGGGCCACAGGAGTAATGGATGCTGAACACAGAATTTGAGCAGTTCCTCGATGAGAGCGGCAACCTGCATTTCAACGAGGACGCGACGCTGGTCGACTATGTCGAACGGAACGTGCGCGATCAGGCTGACACGCTGGCGTACCGCTTCATCGACTACAGCCGCGAACGCGACGGCGAGGCGCAAGACCTCACCTGGGCGCAGTTCGGTAAGCGACTGCGCGCGGTCGCCGCACGGCTGCAGCAGGTCACCAAGCCCGGTGATCGAGTCGCGATTCTTGCTCCGCAATCGCTGGAGTACGTGATCGGTTTCTTCGCGGCGCTCTACGCGAGCAATATCGCCGTTCCGCTCTTCAGCCCCGACGAGCCGGGCCACACCGATCGCCTGACCGCGGTGCTCGCCGACTGCAAGCCGACGGCAATCCTCACCTCGACCAAGTCGGCCGAGGCCGTACGCGACTTCTTCGCCGGCGTGCCCGCCAAGGAACGTCCCCGCGTGATCGCCGTCGACGCAGTCCCCGACTCCGTCGGATCGAGCTGGGTCGCACCGGTCGCGGGTAAGGACCACAACCGCGACACCGTCGCGTACCTCCAGTACACGTCAGGCTCCACCCGCGTGCCCGCAGGCGTCGAGATCACCTACGAGGCTGTCGCGGCCAACTGCCTGCAGATCTACGACTGCATCGAGATCGACCGCAACGCGCGCGGCGTCACCTGGCTGCCGATGTTCCACGACATGGGTCTGCTCACGGTGATCCTTCCTGCGCTCGGCGGCCGCTACATCACGATCATGAGCCCGCAGGCATTCGTCCGCAGGCCGGGCCGCTGGATCAAGGAACTCGCAGCGGCAAGCGACGGCGCCGAGACATACGCGGCAGCCCCGAACTTCGCCTACGAGCACGCCGCAGCACGCGGTCTGCCCAAGGACGGCGAGCACCTCGACCTGTCGAACGTGATCGGCCTGATCAACGGCTCCGAGCCCGTCACCGTCAGCTCGATGAAGAAGTTCAACGACGCATTCGGTCCGTACGGCCTGCCCAAGACCGCGATCAAGCCCTGCTACGGCATGGCCGAGGCAACGCTGTTCGTCTCCGCGACGCAGCGCAACAACGAGGCCAAGATCGTCTACGTCGACCGCGACGAACTCAACGCCGGACACATGAAGGTCGTCGACCAGCACGCACCCAACGCGGTCGCACAGGTCTCGTGTGGACAGGTCGCGCTGAGCCAGTGGGCCACGATCGTCGACGCCGCTGAATACGACGAGACCGGAAAGGCCGTCGAGAAAGCCGACGGCGAGGTCGGCGAGATCTGGCTGCACGGCCTCAACATCGGAGCCGGCTACTGGAACAAGGCCGACGAGAGCGAGGCGACGTTCCACAACACCGTCGACACGCCGCTCGAACAGGGCAGCCACACCGACGGCGCGCCCGCAGACGCACAGTGGATGCGCACAGGCGACTACGGCGTCTGGCTCGACGGC
Organism: Gordonia sp. w5E2; assembly: GCF_036540975.1. Lineage (NCBI taxonomy): Bacteria > Bacillati > Actinomycetota > Actinomycetes > Mycobacteriales > Gordoniaceae > Gordonia > Gordonia sp. w5E2. The sequence goes on from NZ_CP144213.1 coordinate 355,079, forward strand.
GAGCTCTACATCACCGGTCGCGTCAAAGACCTCGTGATCGTCGACGGCCGCAATCACTACCCGCAAGACCTCGAGTTCAGCGCACAGGAGGCCAGCACCGCGCTGCGCCCCGGCTTTGTCGCCGCCTTCGCCGTCCCCGCCAACCAGCTGCCGAGCGTCGTCTTCGAGAACGCCGCCAGCGGACTGAAATTCGACGCCGACGACGCGTCGGAGCAGCTGGTCATCGTGGCCGAGCGTGGACCGGGCAAGAAGACCGATCCGCAGGAGATCGCCGACACCGTCCGCGCCGCGGTGGCCCGGCGCCACGGCGTGATGGCCCGCGACGTACTGCTCGTGCCCGCAGGCTCGATTCCCCGCACCAGCAGCGGCAAGATCGCACGCCGCGCCACCAAGACCGCATATGTCGACGGCCGACTCCGCGGCGGATACAAGCAGGATGCGTTTCCCGATTCGGTGTGATTGGGGCCCGCGGCGCAGCTCTTCGTCGGAGGCGGCGTCGTCGGGGTGGTCGAGCGGCCACCGCTGGTCGAGCTTGTCGAGACCACCCGCTGGTCGAGTGCCCGCCGCTGGTCGAGCCCCCGCCCCGCTGGTCGAGCTTGTCGAGACCACTTCTGCCCACAACCCGCGCAGCCCTGGCTGCGCCGCCAAGTAGTCTGGTGACCGATGTCTGAACTGAACAACGAGCCGAACATCGAGCCTGCGGCCGACGCCGACAGCCCCGACACCGACAGCGTCAACAGCGAGAGCACCGACGGCGAGACCGCCGGTGGGCTGACGGTTTCCGAACTGCGCGACTGGCTGCGGGAGTGGGTCGCGACGTCGACCGGAATCTCCGCGGAGCAGATCTCCGACGACCGTCCGATGGAGGAGTTCGGCCTGTCGTCGCGCGATGCGGTGGCGCTTGCCGCCGACATCGAGGACAAGACCGGCGTCGTACTGACCGCGACGGTCGCCTACAACCACCCCACCATCGCGATGCTGGCCAAGCGCATCATCGAAGGCGACCCCGACGAGGGCCTCGACCTCGACGCCGAGACCTTCTGGATTCGCGAGCGCAACGCCGACGACGACATCGCGATCGTCGGCCTCTCGACACGCTTCCCCAAGGCCGGGCAGACCCCTGACTCCACCTGGGAAGCCCTGATCTCCGGCCGCGACGGCATCTCCGACCTTCCCGACGACCGCTGGGCCGAGTTCAAATCCGACCCGCGCCTCGCGAAGGTGATCGACGAGTCCAACGTCAAGGGCGGCTACCTCGACGACGTCAAGAGCTTCGACGCCGACTTCTTCCAGATGAGTCCGCGCGAGGTCGAGATGGTCGACCCGCAGCAGCGCCTCGCACTCGAACTGGCATGGGAGGCACTCGAAGACGCCCACATTCCGGCCAGCGACCTCAAGGGCGCGCCGGTCGGTGTCTTCATCGGCACGTCGACCAACGACTACCAGCTTCTCGCGGCCATGGGCCTCGACGACGGCGCTCACGACACCGCCGCCTACGCGCTGACCGGAACGTCGACGTCGATCGTCGCCAACCGCGTCTCCTACTTCTTCGACTTCCACGGTCCGTCGGTCGCGATGGACACCGCGTGCTCGTCGTCGTTGGTCGCCGTGCATCAGGCCGTACGCAGCCTGCGCTCGGGTGAATCCGACGTCGCGCTCGCCGGTGGCGTCAACATGATCATCACGCCCGCGGCGACGCTCGGCTTCGACAGCATCGGCGCGCAGGCCAAGGACGGCCACATCAAGGCGTTCTCGGCCGACGCCGACGGCATGATCCGCGCCGAGGGTGGCGGACTGTTCGTACTCAAGCGCATCGCCGACGCCCGACGCGACGGCGACACCGTGCTCGCAGTTGTCGCGGGTTCGGCGGTCAACTCCGACGGCCGCTCCAACGGCCTGCCCGCTCCGAATCCCGAGGCCCAGGTCGAGGTGCTGCGCTCGGCGTACACCGACGCCGCTGTCGATCCGCGCGGCGTCGACTACATCGAAGCGCACGGAACCGGCACGGTCCTCGGCGATCCCATCGAAGCCGACGCTCTCGGTCGGGTCGTCGGGCGAGGTCGACAGGCCGATGCGCCTGCACTCCTCGGTTCTGCCAAGACGAACTTCGGGCATATGGAGTCCGCCGCTGGCGCAGGTGCGCTCGCCAAGGTGGTTCTCGCTATGCAGCACAACAAGCTGCCTGCATCGCTCAACTACTCCGGCCCCAACCCCTACATTCAGTTCGACGCCGGACACCTCAAGGTGGTCGAGGAGCCGACGGACTGGCCGCGCTACTCGGGCCATGCTGTCGCGGGTGTGTCGGGCTTCGGCTTCGGTGGCACCAACGCGCACGTCGTCGTGCGTGAGGCGCTGCCGAGTGATCTGTCGGGCGTGGTCTCGACAAGCTCGACCAGCGGAGACACCCCGACCACCGGAGACGCTGAGTCCTCCTCGTTGGTTGAGCCGTCCCCGCTGGTTGAGCCGTCCTCGCTGGTTGAGCTTGTCGAAACCACCGACGATGACGACGAGGACTTCCTCACCGACGCCGAGCGCGCCGTCCTGGCCGCGCAGGCGAAGAAGGACGACGCGCCCGCCGAGGTCGTCGAAGCCGACCCCGCCGACGGCTTTGCCCCGTGCGCCGTCGAGGGATCGGTTGTGCCGCTGGTGCTTTCGGGATTCCTGCCGTCGCGGCGTCGTAAGGCTGCCGCCGACCTGCTCGAGTGGCTCGAGTCCGACGAGGGTGCGTCGACGCCCCTCGCCGACATCGGACGCGCGCTCGCGCACCGCAACCACGGTCGTTCGCGGTCGGTCGTCATGGCCCGCACCCACGAAGACGCAGTCAAGGGTGTGCGCGCCGTCGCGGAGGGCAAAGCCAATCCTCTTGTGTACTCGGCTGATTCGCCCGACGCCGCAACGGCGGTCTGGCTGCTCTCGGGCTTCGGCTCGCAGCATCGCAAGATGGCCAAGCAGCTCTACCTCGAGAATCCGATCTTCAAGAAGTACGTCGACCGCGTCGACGAGTACGTGCAGAACGAACTCGGATACTCCATCGCAGAGATGTTCGTCGACGACGAGCAGACCTACGGCATCGAGACGGCGCAGGTCGGCATCTACACGATCCAGGTTGCGCTCGCCGATCTTCTGCGTCACCACGGCGCCGAACCCGGTGTGCTGGTGCCGCATTCGATGGGCGAGGCGTCGGCCGCGTACATCAGTGGCGGACTCTCGCTCGAAGACGCCACGCGCGTCATCTGCCAGCGCTCGCGGCTCATGGGCGAGGGCGAGGCGACGCTCACCGGCGACGACATCCGCCTGATGGCGCTCGTCGAGTACAGCGCGGACGACATCAACGACGTCCTCGTCGACTTCCCCGACCTCGAGATCTGCGTCTACGCGGCACCGACGCACACAGTCATCGGTGGACCCGAGCCCCAGGTCGACGCGATCGTCGCGCGCGCCGAGGCCGAGGGCAAGTTGGGTCGCAAACTGCAGACCAAGGGCGCGAGCCACACGTCGCAGATGGACCCGCTGCTCGGCGAATTGTCGTACGAGCTCACCGGAATCGAGCCGAAGCGCCTCGAAACCGGCTTCTACAGTTCGGTCGATCGCGAGGCCTTCTACCGTGCCGGACACGAGCCCGTGCACACCATCGACTACTTCCTCAAGGGGCTGCGCCACAGCGTGTGGTTCAGCCAGGCGATCTCGAAGTCGGTGGAGAACGGCCACCGGACCTTCCTCGAGCTCTCGCCGAATCCGGCGGTGCTGATCTCCGTTGCGGCAGTGACCTTCTCGGCAGGCTTGCACGACGCCGAGCTGATCGAGACATTGCGCCGCAAGGAGGACGAGAACTTCGGTGTCGTCAACGCACTGATGAAGCTGTACGTCCACGGACATCCCGTCGACGTCGGATCACTCTTCGGCACAGGCGATTACGCCGACATCCCGCGAACCCGCTTCGACCGCAAGCCCTTCTGGCTCACCGCGCAGATCTCCAGTGGTGGTACGGCAGGGCGGATTCCCGGCTCGCACGTCGCGCTTCCCGATGGCCGTCACGCGTGGGAGGTCAATGCTGCTGCGGTGACTGATCCGCGCGAGTTGGTTCGTGCGGCGGCAGCAGAGGTATTCGACGACGCGCGCGTCGGCGCCGCGGCTACCCACGGCGAGTTCCCGAAGACGGGCACGTTGACCACCACACTGAGTCCGCACCCCGGCGGTGCGTCGGTGACGGTGCACACCAAGCGGGACAAGAACTTCCACCTCCTGTTCGAGGCGGTCGTCACGGGCACCACAGACGCTGCCGGCGGCAGCGCGGAACCTGCCGACGGCGCTGCCGAGCGCGCAGACGGTGCCATCGACCCGGCGAAGGTCGGCTACACCGACACGTCGCTGACGGTCGAGGACGAGGTCGTCGACGACATCGGCAATAAGTGGGACCCGGAATCGGGTGAGTCCGTTGGTGATCGACTCGCGATCATTGTCGGTGAGTCCATGGGCTACGACCCCGAGGATCTACCGCGGGAGATCCCGCTGATCGAGCTGGGACTCGACTCGCTCATGGCGGTGCGCATCAAGAACCGCGTTGAGTACGAATTCGACATTCCGCAACTGCAACTGCAGGCGATGCGCCAGGCGAACCTGTCCGACGTCGAGAAGTTCGTCGCGTTCGCGGTCACCCACCGCGACCAGCTCGACGACCTCGCAGGCAAGGCCGCCGGCGAAGGTGAACTCGACACCGCAGCGCTCAACTCATACATCGACGAGCAACTCGCGAAGGATGATCTCGACAAGCTCGATCAGCGGGAGACCGCCGATCAGCGGGGTGATCTCGACAAGCTCGATCAGCGAGAAGAGCTCGATCAGCGGTCGGAGGTCGATCAGCGAGAAGAGCTCGATCAGCGGGTGGAGACCGCCGCGCCGGCCAAGGCCGCTGAGGTCGCGGCCCCTGCGCCGGACCTCACCAGCCAGCAGGCCGTCGCAGAGGCGGCGGGTTCCGACGTTCCGCCGCGAGATGCCGCAGAGCGCTTGACGTTCGGCGTGTACGCGGTCATCACGGGCAAGTCGGCCGGGGGCATCTTCAACAAGCTGCCCGTGCTCGAAGAGGACGTCGCACAGAAGCTGACCGACAAGCTCAACGAGCGCACCGGTGGCGACATCGATGTCGAGGACATTCTCGATTCGGAGACGATCGAGGAGATGTCGGACTACGTCCGCAAGTTCCTCGACGCCGCGGCCGACACCGACGGCTTCATCCGCTACCTGCGCCTGGTGCCGAGCGGTAAGAAGTCGTACGACCCCACCGCGGGAGATCCGGTGCCCGCTTTGCTGTTTCACCCCGCGGGCGGTAACACGTCGGCGTACGAGGCACTGCTCAAGCGGCTTCCCGACGATCAGCCGGTGATCGGTTTCGACCGCGTCGAGGGCACCATCGAGGAGCGGGTCGCGCAGTACCTGCCTCGGTTGCGTGAGGTCCAACCGCACGGCCCGTATGTGCTGATCGGGTGGTCGCTCGGCGGCGCGCTCGCGTACGGCTGCGCCAAGGTCTTGCGTGACGAGGGCGAAGAAGTCGCGTTCGTCGGACTGATCGACGTGGTCCGACCGCGCCACGATGTGCCCGACACCCCCGAGAACAAGCGGGCACGGCTCGAACGCTGGAAAGACTTCGCGATCCGCAACTACGATCTCGACCCCGACGTCCCGATCCCGATGGACCGACTCGTCGACGCCGACGACGAGGGCCAGTTCGCGATCATCATGGAGATGGTCTCGATGTCTGGCACCAAGATCCCCGGCGGCATCATCGAGCATCAGCGGACGTCGTTTGTCGACAACCGCGCGCTGACCAACATCGCGCCGCAGCCCTATAGCGGCAAGGTGATCCTCTACCGCGCCGACAAGATGCACGACGGCGCAATCGAACTCGAGCCCCAGTGGGCGGAGATCGACGAGGATGGTCGGTGGGGCGAGGTCGTCGACGACCTGGAGATCATCCATATCGGCGGCGATCACCTGTCGATCGTCGACGAGCCGTACATCGCCAAGATCGGCGCCGACCTGACGAAGCGTCTGGCCGCCGTGGAGGCGAAGGCGACCAACTAGCACCGACATCGCGACGGAACGCGAAGCGGGCCGGCGCAGCACTGACATCGAGGAAGAAGAATCACGTGACCGACACGACCGCAGCCAAACTCGCCGATCTACGCGTCCGGTTGGAGCAGGCGCGTGAACCCGGTGGCGAGAAGGCGATCGAGAAGCGCGAGCGTAAGGGAATCTGTTCTCCGCGTGAGCGTCTCGATATGCTGTTCGATCCCGGGACCTTCGTCGAGATCGGTGCGCTCGCCAAGATGCCCGGGGCAGCACACACGGGCTACGGCGACGGCGTCGTGACGGGACACGGACTGGTGCACGGCCGTCCTGTCGCTGCCTTCAGCCACGACCAGACCGTCTTCGGCGGCACCGTCGGAGAGATGTTCGGCCGCAAGGTTTCTGCGCTCATGGAGTGGGCAGGCAAGATCGGCTGCCCGATGGTCGGCATCAACGATTCGGCCGGTGCGCGCATCCAGGACGCGGTGACCTCACTGGCTTGGTACGCCGAGATGGGGCGACGAAACGATCTGCTCTCCGGTCTGTCGCCGCAGGTGTCGGTGATCCTCGGAAAGTGTGCGGGCGGCGCGGTGTACACGCCCGCGAACACCGACATCCTCGTCGCGGTCGAGGACAAGTCGTACATGTTCGTCACCGGCCCCGACGTCATCAAACAGACCACGGGCGAGGAGATTTCGGCAGAAGACCTCGGTAGCGCTCACAACCAGGCGCGGTGGGGCAACATCCATCACATCGCGCCGGACGAGAAGCAGGCATTCGAGTGGGTACGCGAGTACCTGCAGTACATGCCGTCGACCAGCTTCGAAGAGCCGCCGGTCATCAATCCGGGCCTCGAGCCCGAGATCACCGAGTCCGACTTGGCGCTCAACGATTTCATGCCCGACAGCGACAACGCCGCGTACGACATGCGCGACATCATCGTGAAGCTCTTCGACGACGGCGCGTTCCACGAGGTCGGCGAATTGTTCGCGCCCAACATCCTCACCGGTTACGCGCGCGTCGACGGGCACAGCGTCGGCGTCGTCGCCAACCAGCCGAGCGTGATGGCGGGGACGCTCGACACCGACTCATCCGAGAAGGCAACGCGATTCGTGCGCATCTGCAACGCCTTCCGCATCCCGCTCGTATTCCTCGTCGACACCCCGGGAATCCTGCCGGGACTCGTCGAGGAGCAGAAGGGCACCATTCGACGCTCGGGCAAGTTCTTGTTCGCCTACGTCGAAGCCGACGTTCCGAAGGTCACCGTCGTCCTGCGCAAGGCGTACGGCGGCGCGTACGCGGTGATGGGTTCCAAGCAGCTCGGTGCCGACCTCAACTTCGCGTGGCCGACGGCGAAAATCGCTGTGATGGGCGCAGAGTCGGCGGCGGCGGTGCTGACTCGTAGGCAGACCGAGGGCATGTCGGCGCACGACGCCGACAAGGTGCGACGCGACTTCATCGACTTCTACAACACGATGATGGCCACGCCGTATCTCGCCGCAGAGCGTGGCTACATCGACGCCGTCATCGAGCCCGCCCAGACGAGACTGCAGCTTCGAAAAGCGTTGGCGCAGTTGCGTGACAAGCAGACGATGCGCACTCCGCGTAAGCATCTGCTGATGCCGATCTGAGTTCGCTCGCAGAGAGGTAGGGCGTCAGGTGAAGCGGGACAAGATCACTCGCACCGCCTGCGTCACGATCGTCCGATCGTAGCTCTGGACAAACATGAACTCGCGACGACCGCTGGGGCGTCGCCCATGGATTTCGCGTGCGGAAAGCAGTGCGGCGAAGTGCATTCCGAGGACGGCGACGTTCCATTCCTCCACGAGAGCGTCGTCGGAACTCAGTGGTGCGTAATGGATGTTGCCCTCGCTCATGGGCCGGATTCCCTCGCCGTACACGCCGACGAGGCCCACCTTTTCCGAGAGTGCACGCCACCGTTGCGACGTCGACGGTGCGAAGCGGTGTTGATCCTGGAAGGTGCCGAGCACCACCGCGACGCTCGCCTCGGTCGCGGTCCGCTCGAGGTCCTTGCTCATCTCGAGCAGCAGTCGTTCGTCGGCGAGACGTGGCGCACCCGACTTCGATGCGATGGCGAACGGTGTCTTCTCGTCGGTGGACGGCGTTGTGCGTGCAGGCAGCGGAGGGAGTTCGGAGATCGAGCCGAGCACACGGTCGTCGGCATCCGACACCGGCGGGTGCAGGGCGCCCAACCCGTATCGGGCGCCGAGGGTCTGAGCGGTCCGCCGATCGGCCTCGGTGTCGACTCCCGTTGCGATGACGATCGCGCCGGTGCGTTCGGTGTGTGCGGCGAGTGTGTGTGCGAGGTGCGCGGTTTCGGGTGTCGGAATCGGCGCGAGGATGTCGGGGTGCAGTAGCACGACGTCGGGTTCGACGAGCGTGAGTAATGTCGCCGTCCTACGATCCGCGCTGACCCCTTCGACGGCGATCAGTCGTCCGTCTCGCCGTGCCCGTGCGACCTGGGCGAGCCGCGACTGCGGACGCCGCAAGACGCTACGCGGTTCGATCAGCAACGCAAGGGTCTCACCATCTGAGTAGGTGCGCTCCGGATCGTAGAGGTCGATGTCGACGGCGAGGAAGAGCGGAAGAGCCGCGGAGACGCGTCTGGCCGCCGCGGAGTCGGCGAATGCGAACTTCCGCGAATCGAGGACCGTGCGCTGTTCCATGAGCGTCGCGGTTCGACGCAGAGCGCGCGGGGAGTCGAAATTGGTGCCCTTCGGGCCGCTGAGCTCGAGACTTGCCCCGACCAGGCTCCCGCCCGACAGTTCGAAGACCGGGCTGAACTGAAGCCTCAACTCCATACCCTGGAAGATCGACGCTGCGTCCCCGCCCCTGGTACTCGTCAGACCTTGGCTCATCCCTCACGCTCTCTGACGGAGCGTCGATGTCGCCCCGACATCTACGGCGCGGTCGGACCGCGCTATTCGCTGTCGTGAAGTGCTGATGCGACGAGCACTCCGAGCGTGAGAGTAGCAAACACTGCGACGATGGAGGCGGTGAGCGCAACGGAATCAAAGAGGCTGTCGACGGTGATGCCGATCCACAGACAGCCGATGGGGAGGAGTCCGGCGATGAGGAGGGTGCTGTGTTCCTCGTGGTTGTCGGGGGCGGGCACGGTTCCAGTGGTGGACTCGCGACCCACCTTTGGGTCGGTACCAGAGGTCGAAACCGGAGAGGCGTCGGCACGTAGCGAGGGGAAGTCGCCGGTGTCTGCTTGCTCGACGAACGGATCGAAATAGTGCTCAGGAGCGGTCTTTTCGAGCTCCGCGTGCTCGAACCCGACGATCTCGCCGAAGTCGTTTGTCTCGTAGCCGTGCTCGCGCGGGGAGAGGTCGTGTGAGGTGTGATCCAGGATGCTCATCGTCGCTCCAATGGGAGGGTGAACCCTTGTCGGAGGTCCACTGCGGAAGCGGTTCAGCAGAATTCGGTTCGCTGGACGTACAAGCCTTTTCTGTTGCGGTTTCTCGCGGTTTCTTTACATACTCAACGGTAGGCCACGAGAATCCTTGCGGTATGCGAACCAAATCCTTGTTAATTGAAATGTGACCACTTCGGAATCGGATCGCGTGCGTGTCTCGGGGTGCGTCATCGGCAAGCAAGGTAAGCCTGAACTTGCTGGTAGAAGTCCATTTTCGTATCACTCACAAGCGCCGCACAGGTAGTCGTAGGTGACTGTCAAGTAACGGTATGGCCTACCAAGTGACCAATGCCGAATGTCACGGCCATCGCGATTGCGCCACCGATCACGACCCGAATCATTGGTCTCCACGGTTTCGAGCCGCCGAGGATCGCGCCGAGGGCTCCGGTTATCGCCAGTGCGATCAGGACAACGACAAATGTGACCGGAATCCGAATCGATGCGGGCGGCGCGAGGATTGCGATCAGGGGTAGGACTGCTCCCGTCGTGAACGACACCGCCGACGAGACTGCCGCCTGCCAGGGGTTGGTGAGCTCGTGCGGATCGATGCCCAGTTCGGCTTCGACGTGCGCGTCGAAGGCATCATGCTCGGTCAACTCGCGCGCGACCTGACACGCCGTCGAATGTGTCAGTCCCTTCGCTTCGTAAAGGCCCACCAGCTCGTCGAACTCGGCTTCGGGTTGCTCGGCCAGTTCCCGGGCCTCTTTGTCGAGCAGTGCGCGTTCGGTGTCGCGCTGGGTGCTGACCGAGACATACTCGCCGAGCGCCATCGACACCGCTCCTGCGGCCAACCCCGCGATTCCCGCGGTGAAGATCGGGGCACGATCAGTGGTCGCGGCGGCAACGCCGACGACGATGCCCGCCGTCGAGACGATGCCGTCGTTGGCCCCGAGCACGCCAGCCCGCAACCAGTTCAGCCGATTCGCGAGCGACCCCGCGTGCGGCTCGTCGCCGTGACCGTGGCTGTGTCCTGGCTCCTCCGCGTGCTCTGCGCGCCGTGGGGGTTCTGCGGGTTCCGCGGGCGAAGAATCGTCGACGCTCATGAGCACCAATGATGCGCGCCCACGCCGTTGGCGCAAGCAAGGTGATCATGTCCTCACCACGCTGGACGGCTCGACCCGAGCCGCAAATACACGTGTTTCTGACACATGCACGCGAAGCTTTGCTCGCGTCTGTCAGAAACACGTGTTTCTACGACGCCGCGCCGGCGCCCGGTCAGTACCCGCTCGAGCGAATGGGACCCGGGTCCCAGAGTCCCGATCGGCGCGCGGTGCCGAGTTCGAGCTGTGCCGGTGGCGCGGGGTCGACCTCGGTGAACCGCTGCAGTCCGCCCCAGTCGCGGCCCCAGTTGTTGCGCAGGTATGTGGGGAGCAAGGTGGGGATGAGCATGGCCTCGGTGATACCGAGCGGCCCGCCCGCGGTCCCCGACATCCAGGTCTGGCTGTTCTTCTGGGTGGCCTCGGCGTCGGGCATGATGCGCCAACGCGGTACCTGCATCACACCGTTGCGCACCTTCATCGGCTGCTGGCACGGGAAGACGAGTCCCGACACCCAGTCGATGAAGACCGGATCTGTGGTTCCGACGACCTCGTTGAGCGTCCGCAGGGCCGGAACCCGTGGCGGGGTGACTGCGACCCATTCCGACGGTGCTCCGGATGTGTCACGCACGACGACCCGCGCGAGCGTCGCCTGTGCCGGTGCATCGGCGAGGGGGAATCGGAGGTTGCGCCACGTCGGAGCCGTTCCGACGTCGAGCGGCGACATCGTGCCCAGACGCTGCACGGTGCCGCCGGCGCCGACGCGTCCGAATTCGACGGTCACGTCCTGACCGTCGCTGCGCAGTCCGTCACCGTCGACGGCGTCGACCGAGCCCGCGACGGCGATCGTGAGCAGCGGCTTGTCGGCGCTGCGTTGGGGTACCTGGTACCAGTCGGTTGTCACCGAACCGGTTCCCGACGGCGCGCCGTAGGAGCCGAGTACCGGGGTGGTCGCGGGGTCGAGTCCGAAGGGCAGTCGCACAGTGGAGCCGTTGACGCCGCGCGCGCCCTGCCCACCCTCGGTGCCGCCCTGCGAGGCGTCGGTTGTCTGGTCGCGATCGTCGGAACCCGCGCCCGTCGGTGCAGAGTTGGTGGGCGCCGAACTCACGGCGCCCGACGATCCCGACGAGTCCGTGTCCTCGGTCGCGTCGACCGACAGCTTGTTGGCCACACCGTTCGGGGTGAATCCGACAGCCGAAGAGCCCTGCCCAGCGCCTGCGAGAGCGTCGGAGATGCTCGGCGCGGGGCGGCCGTCGACGGCAGCGGGTGCGAGCATGCCCGTGTTGACGTCGGCCTCGACGAGGACGTCATTGGCGAGGCCGCACTCGTTGCCGGTGAGAGCGCGGGCGTTGGAGTTCAGCCACGACCACGAATCACGTTGCACGTAGGCGGCTTTTGCGAACGAGGCCACCATGAACAGCACCATGAAGATCGAGATGACCGGCAGCGGAGAGAATTTCAGCTTGCTGTACCAGTGATCGGAGTGGCCGGTTCGCGTCTGTTCGTCGGTGTAGTCGTCGCGCAGGTGGAACCACAGACCTGCCGCCGCAGTGAGAACCGCTGCGATCAGGAATACCCACCAGAGGCTCACACCGCCGATCGACGGCTGCCTGTCCCACCAGGGGATGCCGTAGCTGCCGACGAACCACCAACCGTTGGTGCCCGCGAACGAGATTCCGGTGACCGCGAGTACCGCCGCTGCGAAGAACGCGCGGTTGCGGCGTGAACGCAGAATGGTCGGCGCCATCATTGCGCCCGCGGCGGCGGCGAGTCCGCCTGCGATTCCGGCGTAGACGCCGAAGTGATGAGTCCACTTGGTGGGTGTGAAAGCGATGAAGAACATCGTGCCGAGCGTGACCGCGATCAGCCGCCAGATCGGTGCGCGCGCAATGCCGTTGGGATGCTGCTTACGCAGCAGTCGCAGGAGTACGACGACGAGGCACAGGATCATGATCAGCACGCCGTAGCGGCGTGCGAGCGTGCCGTCGGCGGTGGGCAGGATGAGGTAGTAGTAGCGAATCGGCTCCTGCCACCACTCGAGCGTCGGACCGACGTCGGTGGCAACCTTGTTGCCCGCGATCAGCGGCGCGAGTGGCTGGTCGGCGAAGATCTCGTACAGCACAAGGGTTCCGGCCGCGAAGATCGGCGCGAGCATGGGGAGCAGTCCGTCGCGCCGACGTCGGGTCACGATGGTGCGCACGATGGGACGGACACCCGCGAGCAGGGCGGCCACGGCCATGAGACCACCGGGAGCGAGTGCAAGGGTGAACGCGGCGACGGCGACGGCGACCGCGTACGGCAGCAATCTGCGTGTGGCGATGGCACGTTCGACGCAGCACCACGTCAGGAGTGCGCCGACCGCTTCCGCTGGTTCGGGCCGCAGACCGTTGTTGTAGGGCAACCAGAGTGCGAGATAGACGAATGCCGCCGACCACACGGCCGGAGTGCTCGTGCGCACCGCTCGTCCCAGCCGCGGGATCACCTCGCGGGAGATGAGCCACCATCCGAGAAGTCCGAGTAGGAAGGCGGGCAGGCGCATCCACGGTGTGGCGAGACTGACGTGCGTCATCGCGGAGATCACCTGGAAGTGCCAGCCGAAGGGGTCCTGCGGCACACCGAAATAGCGGAAGTAGTTGTCGGCGTAGCCGGCATCGCCGGTGATGCGTCCGACGATGAAGTTGTAGCCGTCGTCGGATGTGTTGGCCCCCGCCAACCACCAGAACGCCAGTATGGCGAGTACCGCGAGGTCGGGGCCGCGGATGGTGAACCAGCCGGCGGGCAGGAATCGTCTGTGGCCCCTGCCATCTCGCGAGTCGAGCACGCCGAGTGCGACCAGGGACAGCAACGTCATGATGATGCCGACGATGATCGCGGCCAGTTTGAGCGGCGTCGGCGAACTCACGTATCTGGTGTCGATCGTGGCGTGCATCGACAGGCCGTCGCGCGACGCAGACCCGGGAAGGTCGGTGTAGACCCCGACGATCTGCGGGCGCATCTCGTGGTCGGGAGTCGAGTACGTCAACGGGCTGCCCGCACCTGCCGACGTGCCGTCGATCTTCGCGTTCACCCCGCGCTCGTCGGCGTGGAACACCACCGCACACGACGAATTGTCCTGAGCGGCTGCGCGTTCGGTCGAGAGAATCACGACGTCGCGGTCGGTGACGGTGATCGTCGACGCGTCGGCGCGGACGAACAATCCGCGCGCGCTGGCGTCCTGACCGCCCGCGGGCGTCGTCGACATCAGGACTCCACCCGACGCGGGCAGGTCACGGGCGAGTGAGCACGGAACCCGCAGATCCATGTCGACGGGAACGAACGAGACGAGCGGTGCGGCGACGTTGCCGACGCCCTCACCCTGCGGCCACGACAGGGCCGCTGTCGACTGTGTGACCGGCAGCAGCGGAGTGGCAACCGCGAGAAGGACACCGAGCACTCCCGCGACGGCAGCGATGATCTGCGCTCGGCGGTAGTTGCGTGGCGCCCCGGTGGTTGGTTCGTCGCGTTCCGTGCTCTGGGTCGGCGGCTGCGGTGTCGGATCAGTTGTCATCGGACTGCGGCTCCACCCTGATCGAACCATCGTGTGACCAACCCCAGCGGGTGGTCTGTGACGTCTGTAGCTGTGCTGACGGCGCGTCCGGGGTCAGTGGTGAAAGTCGTTCCAGCGCACCCCATTCCCGTGTCCAATCGTCCTTGAGATAGGTCGGGACGGCCTGGGCGGCCGTCGTTGTCTCCGAGATGCCGAGCAGGCCACCGTCGACCCCCGCCTGCCAGGTCTTCGACTGGGAGTTGGCGAAGGGATAGTCGGGCAGGATGCGCCAGCGCGGGATCTCCGCGACCCCGTTGGTCACCCGCATCGGCTGCTGGCACGGGAAGTGGGCGGCAACCATGAAGTCGATCAGTGTGGGAGTCTGTGATCCCACGACCTGCTGGAGTGTCTGCAGTTGCGGCGCTCGTGGCGGGGTGATGCCGATGAACTGGTACTGCCCGAGGTTGTTGTCCAACAGCGACATTCGCATCGCCGATGCTCTCGGTGGCGCCGCACTCATGGGTACGCGCAGGTTGCGCCACGGCCGGTTGGAGATGACCGGTCCGGGGTCGATCGGGAGGATGTCTGGCCCGATCTGGGTGAACGACCCGTCGGGTCCCCTGGTGCCGAACTGCACGACCAGTTTCTGTCCGAAGTTGGTCACCCCGAAGGTGTCGACCGTCGAGATCGCACCCGCGGCCGAGACCACGAGCAGCGGGGTCTTCGCGCGATCGGCGGGTAGGTCGTACCAGTCGGTGGTCAGGCGGGCTTCGCCCGCGTAGCCGTAGCTGCCGAGGACGGGCGTCGTCGCGGGGTCGAGTCCGTACGGAAGTGCGACGGTCGAACCGTTGACGGTTTTGGGTCCGCGGCCGCCCGTGGTGCCCGCGCCCAATCCGCCCGTGATCGAGAACGGTCGTGCGGGACTTGCCGCCACGTTCATCTGGCCGGGCCGTTGACTGCCGGGCTCGGGGGAGAGATCATCGGGAATTCCGTTGGGGGAGAATCCGACTGCCGCGTCCGGTCCACTTGTCGCTCCCGAGAGTGCCTGCGTCGCCGTGCGTCCGTCGGCGGGTCGCAGCATGCCGGTGTTGGGATCGGATTCGACGAGCACGTCGTCGGCCATGCCACAGTTGTTGCCGCGCAGCGTGTTCACGTTCTCGGCGAACACGGTGGTCGCCGGATAGCGCGATACCGCCCCTTTGGCGAACACCAGCAGCTCCGCGATCACCATGAGTCCGGCGATGAGCGCGATGGGCGACGACGCGAGGAAGAGTCGTCGACGATCAGCCCGCGTCTCGCCGGGGCCGTCCGTCGTATGCGAAAGTCCTTTGTTCTCAACGTAGTCGAGTCGCAGGTGCTGCCACACCGCGATTCCGGCGGCGATCACGGCCAGGATCAGGAACAGGGTCGACACCGGTCTGCCCGCGATGATCGGGGCGCGGTCGAACCACGAGATGCCGTATTCGTAGGCGAATGGCCAGGCGTTGTAGCCGGCCATTGCGGCGGCGAGGGCGAAGAACAGTCCCGAGACGAAGACCGTCAGATTCCGTGCCGAGCGTGCGGCCGATTGCGCGACAGCCAGAGTCGCGATCGCTGCGATCGCGGCGGCGAGTCCGGCGAACACCCCGAACTGAATCGTCCACTTCGTCGGGATGAAGGCGAACAGCACGAGGGTCACGCCGACGGCGCCGATCAGTCGCCATGTCGGGCCGGCGTGGACACCGGCAATTCGTCCGCGCCGCAACATCACTGCGACGGTGACGACCATTCCCGCCAACAGCAGCAGTACGGGGACGCGGCGGGTGAGCGCTCCGTCGTCGGTCACGACTGAGATGAAGTAGTAGCGCAGATACTCCTGATACCAACCGATGACGGGTCCGACGACGTAGCGGACGCGGATCGCCTCGATCACCGCGGCAATCGTCTGGTCGCGGAACACGACGACCAACACGAGAAGTCCGGCGGCGATGGTTGGTGCGACCAGGGGGAGCAGACCGTCGGAGCGTCTGCGCACGAGCAGCACGTGCAGCAGTGCGCGGGAGGAGGCGATGAGGATCGCGACGCCGATGATGCCCTGTGGCGCAAGGGCAAGAGTGAATGCCGCGAGACCCGCTGCGATGGCTCCGGGGAACAGTTTGCGGGTCGCCAGTGTGTGCTCGGCCGCCCACCACGTGAGCAGTGAGCCCAACACGATGATTCCCTCGGGACGCAGACCGGAGCAGAACGGCAGCCAGAACGCGGTGAAGACCAGTGCCGCCGACCATTGCGCCCAGCCGCTGCCTCGAATAGCAGAACCCAGTCGGGGCAACAGGATTCGACTCAGCACGAACCACGAGGCGAGTCCGGCGATCAGCGCGGGGATGTGCATCCACAGAATCGACGGCGAGATCGACGACCAGTGGGCGAGGAACGAGTAGTACCAGTCGAACGGAGCCTCGGGGATTCCGTACCAGCGGTAGTAGTTGGCGAGATAGCCGAACGACGACGCTGTGCGTCCCATGTTGAGGATGTACCCGTCGTCGGGACTGCCCGCCCCGAGGAACAACCAGATCACCAGTACCGCGGTGACCGTCAGATCGGTGGCGCGGGGACGCAGGATGCGCAGCCACCCGGCGCGGCGTCGGGCTCGGTGCCGCACGTCGTCGCTCATTCGGTCGAGCAGGAAGAGTGCGACGAGCGAGACGATCACCGCGAGCACTGCCAGAACCATGAGGACGGTCTTGAGTGTCGTCGGCGAGCTCTCGTAGCGATTGTCGATGCGGATGTCGACCCGCATCCCCGCGTCGGCGGCTGCTCGAGCCTGGTCGGGCGTCAGGTCGCTGAACACGCCGTCGATCTGCGGGCGCTTGTCGGGGTCGAGGGTTGTGGCGGCACCGAGGCCGACGAACTGCGCGCCGGGTCCGTCCGGCGACGACCAGACGTGCAACTCGCTACAGCGACCCAGATCGGCTCTCGGCGCCGACGCCGCGACGGAGTTGCGGAAGGTCGCGGTGACGGTGTCGCCCGCGGTCACGTAGAGGGCCGAGGCCTTGGAGTCCTGTGCGGAGACGGCCATCGTCGACATGATGAGCGTCGACTTGCCCGCCGGTACGTCGGCGAGGACGCGGCACGGGATGCGGACGTCCAGCGATTGCGAGGTCTGCGCGATCAGCGGGGCGGTCACCGACGACGTCGTCGACGCGAGTTGTTGACCCTGCGGCCAGGAGAACGACGCGTCGGTGCTGTGTACGGGTAGGAATCCGATCAGCACGCACAGCACGGCACCGAGTAGTCCGGAGACGGTGGCGACCAGCCCGACGGTGCGACGTGAGCCGATCGTCGAATTGTCGGCCGGTGGCGAAGCATCGGACTCGGCTGGCGGGGCTGTCGCAGGCACGGTCACTGATGTTAGGCGATTACGTCGCGCCGCCCGCCCGGTGCCGCGATCAGCGGTTGCGGGTCAGTGCCTGATCGGGGCCGGGCTCCACAACCCGCTGCGCGTTGCGGTGCCCGTGGTGATGGGAGCGAGGGTCGTCACGTCTCCGTAGGGCTCGTAGCGCTCGAGAGCTCCCCAATCCCGGCCGATGTCGCCCTGCAGGTAGGTCGCGACGGTCTCGGGCTGCTGCGACACCTCGAGCCACCCCAGCGGACCGCCACCATAGGAGTCCTGCCACGCCGAGACGGCCGCGGCGAGGTCGGCGCCGGGCCTGATGCGCCACTTCGGGATCTCCGCGACGCCGTAGTGATGGGTGAACGGCCGCTGGCAGGGGAAGACCAGACCCGACGTCCAGTCGACGTGTACCGGGTCTTCGCTTCCGACGACCTCTTGCAGCGTCTCCATGTGGGGCAGTCGCGGTGGGGTCACCACGATGAACCGATCCGCCGAGAGATTGTCGTCGTTGGCGACGATCCGCACCGCGGTGAGGTCGTCGGGGAGTGACGACGTGGTGATGCGGACGTTGCGCCACGACGGTTGCGGCCCCGGGTCGATCATCTCGGTCTCGCCGGTCGGCTTGAGGTCGGCGTCGCGGGTCGACGACCCGACGGGGTCGGTTGTGTACTCCAGCAAGAGGTTCGGATTGTCGTAGCGTCCGGCGACCGAGAAGGTCAGCAACGGCTGCTTCTTGTAGTCGCGAGGCAGTGCGTACCAGCCGGAGGTCAGACGCGCGGGAACCTGATCGGTCGTCGAGTAGCTGCCCTCGACAGGTGTGCGGGCCGGGTCGAGCATGAACGGCAGACGTGCGCGGCTGCCGTTGACCCCGGCCGTCGAGAGTTCTCCACCGCCGGTTCCGCCGCTGTTGGCGGTGAGGACGTCGTTGGTCGACGTCGCGTTGCCTGCGAGCACGCCGAGCGAACCCGCGCTCGCCTGCGTGGTGAGGTCTTCGGGAACGCTGTTCGACGTGAATCCGGTTGTCGGCGGCCGGGATGCGTTCGGGTCCACGGTCGACGGACCCGCGAGGGGGTCGGTCAGGGTCGGGTCGACGGGCGAGAGCATGTGGTCGTTGGGGTTGCGTTCCACCCACACCTTGTCGGCCATGCCGCACTGTTTGCCCGCGAGAGCCTCGATGTTCGACCGCGGAACCGAGAACGACGACGACTGGTTGACCGCTGCGAATCCCGCGGTGACGAGTTCGAAGATCACCACGGCGGCGGCCACATATGCGAGCGGTGCACCCGCGACGGAGTCGATCGCCCTGCGATACCAGCGCTGTCCGGTGTCGGTCTCTTCGAGCGTCGTGTCCTGGGGGTCGGTTCCGGTGAACGGTTCGCGGAAGTGGAACCACAGCGCGACCAACAACAGCAGCAGCGAGACGTAGAGCAGCGCATTGCTCACCGAGAATCCGAAGCTGACCTGGCCGACGCCCCACGGCATGCCCCACGCCGACGCGTAGTAATACGAGTTGGGTGCCGTGAACGCCAGACCCGCGATGAAGAGCACGAGTGCGGCGAAGAGTGTGCGGTTGCGCCGTGAATGCATGGCCTTGTTGCTCGCGGCGATGGCGGCGATGGCAGCCAATGCCGCGGCGAGTCCGGCGAACACGCCGAAGTGGTGCGTCCACTTGGTCGGCGTGAACATCAGGAAGACCAGCGATGCGAATGTGAT
Organism: Gordonia sp. w5E2; assembly: GCF_036540975.1. NCBI lineage: Bacteria > Bacillati > Actinomycetota > Actinomycetes > Mycobacteriales > Gordoniaceae > Gordonia > Gordonia sp. w5E2. Next base: position 374,227 of record NZ_CP144213.1, read on the forward strand.
GCCTACGATGCGTCGAGCAGGGCCGACGGCCGTGCCGGGGATGCGCGACTTGCGGATCAGTACCGCTGCCGAGACCACCATGCCCAGGATCATCGCGAGGACGGCGAAGCGTCGTGCGATCGAACCGTCGGCAGAGAACGCGAACAGCGACGAGTACCGATCGATCTCGTTGTACCAGTGCGCCGACGGCCCCAGTGCGGTCTTCATCTTCGACGAGTCGGAGAACGCGCGCAGGGTCAGGTTCGAGAAGACGACGAAGATGACGAACGTACCGGAGGCGAGAACCGGTGCGAGCAGTGCTGCGTACGACCAGAATCCGCCGCCGATCGCCCGAGCACGTTTGATCAGGGCCAAGATGATCGGTCTCGCTCCCGCGATGAGCGCGGCGACGGCGAGTAGGCCCGTTGGGCCGGCGGCGAGACTGAACGCGCCGATGAGACACGCGATCGCGGCGGGCAGGATCCGTCCGGTCGCGATTGCGCGTTCGACCGAACACCAGGTCAGTAGCGCGCCCAGCGCGATGATCGGCTCCGGTCGCAGGCCGTTGTCGAAAGGGAACCACGACGCGAGGAAGACGAAGGCTGCCGTCCAGCCGACGACCGGTCGGCTGATCGCGGCACGGCCGAGCCGTGGCAGCACCTCGTGGCTGACGATCAACCACGACGCGATACCGCACAGCAGAGCCGGTATACGCACCCACGGGCTGGCGAGCGAGATGTGGCTCATCAGGCCGAAGACCTCGTAGTACCAGCCGAAGGGCGCCTCGGGTGCACCGAACCAACGGAAGTAGTTGGCCGTGTACTCACTGTTCTGTGCCACCCGCGACATCGTCAGCAGGTAGCCGTCGTCGGACGTGTTGGGTCCGATGAAATGCCAGACGATCAGGGCGCCGATCACCACATAGTCGCGTGCGTTGAGTCGCCACCACTTCGCAGGGAAGATTCGACGGTGCTTGCGGCCGTCCGTCGAATCGAGAACGGCAAGTGCCGACAGCGACAGCAGCGTGCACACGATGCCGACGATCAGGACGAGCCATTTCAGGATTGTCGGGGCCGTCGAATAGCGCGAGTCGATGGTCACGTGTGCGCGTAGACCGGGCAGTTCCGACGCCGCTCCGGACAGGTCGGTGAACAGTCCTGTCACCTGTGGGCGCTGGTCGGAGCTGTAACTCTGCGACTCGCGTCCCTTGGTGGTCCCCATCAGCGTGGTGTTGCCGGATTCGGAAGAGTCGGCGGGTGCGGTCATGCCGACGAACTCGGCGGTCACGGCTTCGGAATCGGCGTGGACGACGATGTCGCGGCACCCCTGCGAGCGCATGTCGGCAAGCGTGGCCGAGACGAGTGGCACGTTACGGACGACGACTTCGATGCTCTGCTTGTCCGGAGAGTCGGCAGGGTTGCCGGTGCGGCGGATGAACAGGCCGCGCTCGGCCGACTTGGCAGCCTGCTTGGGGGTCGTCGACAGCAAGACCGAATCGTCGGTGCCGAGCCGCTCGGCTGCCGAACACGGAACCGAGACGTCGAGGTCGATCGGGACATAGGAAATGAGGGGTGCCGAGACCGACCCGATCTCGCTGGATCCGACGCTGCCGGTGGAGGGCCAGTTGATCTCCGCCGTGGTCTGCTTGACCGGCATCAATGGCGTGGCCAGCGCGAGGACTACTCCGAGCAGGCCGGTGACGATGGCGATGAGTTTCGCTCGTCTCACGGTCTGCGATTGCACAAGCAGTGATCCTAACGGCCGGATGCGACGTCGCGAACTCTCGGTCGCTCGTGGGTCTGACGGGCTCGTGGGTGTGGACGCCGGAGAGTATGGACGCGGGCCCGGTGCCGGTGGATAGGCTTGCAACCATGTCGACCGACGCCACGGATACCGAACCGCTGCCGATCCTGCTGCTGAACGGGCCCAACCTGAACACGCTCGGGATTCGACAGCCCGAGGTGTACGGCTCGGCGACGCTTGCCGACGTCGTCGAACTCGCCGAACGCACCGCTGGTGAACTCGGCTACGGCCTGCGTGCGGCGCAGACCAACCACGAGGGCGAGATGATCGACTGGCTGCACGAGGCGCGCGGCAACATCAGCGGGATCGTCATCAACCCGGCCGCGTGGACGCACACCTCAGTCGCGCTCGCGGATGCGCTTGTGATCCCCGACGTTCCGATCATGGAGGTGCACATCAGCAATGTGCACAAGCGGGAGGAGTTCCGACACCACTCGTTCGTGTCGCCGCTGGCCTCGGGTGTGATCATCGGTTACGGCATCCGCGGCTACGAGTTCGCGATTCGACGCCTCGTGGAGGTCCTGGGCTGATGGCCGATCTCGACGATCTCGGACTGACGGCGCTGGGTGTCGCGTGGGCGCGAGCCGCCGAATCGTCGAGGGACGACGCATTGTTCGACGACCCGCTGGCCGAGGCGATTGCGCGAATCCGGCCCCGCGGCTCCGAGTTCGGCGGAGATGATGGCACCGATGAACGTGGTTCGGCCAAGATCCGAGCGATGTACGACTGGATCGTCGCGCGCACGGTATTTCTCGACGAGGTGTTCGCGGCCGCAGTCGCCGCCGGCATCACGCAGTTCGTGATTCTCGGGTCGGGGCTGGACGGTCGGGGATTTCGACTCGATTTCGGTTCGGGAGCAAAGCTTTTCGAGGTCGACAGGCCGTCGGTGGTCGAGGTCAAGGAGGATCTCGTCGCGCAGTCGGGTCTTGCTCCGACCGTCGAACGTCGTGTGGTGGCTTCCGATCTGGCCGACGACTGGCTGCGCGCCCTGCAGGGCAAGGGTTTTCGGGCCGACCTGCCGTCGGCGTGGCTCGCCGAGGGGCTGTTCGTGTACCTACCCGACGGGCTCGGTCTGCGCGTGATCGAGGGCATCACCGCGGCATCCGAGTCCGGCTCACGGATCGGGGTGACCGTGCGCCGCGCCGCGTCGTCGGTTGTCGACGATTCTGCTGCTGACCCGTTCGCTGATGTGCGGAAGTTGTGGCGCAGCGATGTTGACGTCGCTCAGCACGTCGACGCCGCCGGGTGGGACTGTGAGCTTTCGGATACGCGCGAAGTGCTTGCCGCTCATGGGCGTTCGCTGTCCGAGGCCGCCGGCGCGCAAGAGTCCGCGACGCTGCTGTCGGGTGTTCGACGCCAACGCGGCCACGGGACTATCGACCGCTCCTGACGGATTCTTCAGCGCGGCGGCAGTTTTCGCGCTGGGTTCATCGTGCCGAGGCTTGTCGTGTCGGGTGTTATCGAGCCAGGGCTTCTCGGGCCAGCTCGGCGACTGGGCCGTCGAGGCGACGTCCGTGTCCCGGGAAGAGCACTGTCGCGTCGAGGTCGGTGAACGATTCGACGCTGCGTCGGGTCGCGGCAGCGTCGTGGTTGAAGAAGCGCGGGAGTAGCTGCGGCCCTTCGTGTCCGGAGAGCGGGTGGCCACTGATCAGAGCGTCGCCCGAGACGAGTACCGCGCCGTCGGCGACGAGGAAGGCGCTGTGCCCATCCGTGTGGCCGTGAGCAATGACCGGCCGTGGTCGCCCGGGAAGGTCAAGGGTGCCGTCGGTCGAAAAGGGTTGCGCGGTGGCGATTCCGGCCCGGTTGAGCACGCCGAGAGGTGTGACCAGCGCCAGCCACCGCCACGCGCGTGGCTGCCACGCGACCGCAGCGATGTCGAGTGGGCCCGCCTGCTGCAGGAGGTCGCGGTGTGCGTGTGCCACTTCGGCGGGGTCGACGAAGACCGGGAAGCCGAAGCGGTCCACCAGCTTCGCGAGTCCTCCGATGTGGTCGACGTGAGCGTGGGTGAGCAGTGCTGCTCTGATGTCGGTGGGGTGTGCGCCGATCGATTCGATCGAGGCCACCACGTCGTCGGCGTTGCCCGGATATCCACCGTCGATCAGCGTGATGCGCGAATCATCGCGCAGCAGAACCCAATTCACCGCGGCCGTGTGCACCAGATACGCCGTCGACGACGCGGCGCCGACCTCGGTGATCTCGAAGGAGCTCACTTGCGCACCACAAGGACGAATGGTCCGACGTCGGTGACCTCGAAACGTGGGTCGTTGAAGAGGTTCGGGTCGAAGGTCACCGTGTAGCGCTTGACGTTTGGATCGTTCGGGTAGACGTCTGCGGCGAGGCGCAGTGCGTAGCCGTCCGCAGAGTAGCGGAACAAGAAGACGTTCGGCGGTGTCCATGGCGCGGCGTCGAGTTGGCGGACGAAGTCGTCGGCCGATGTCGCCTTGGACCAGGTCTCGATCGTGGCTGCTCGTTTGTCGAACTCCGCCAACGGGTTTGCGTAGTGCGAGGTGAGCCCTTGGAAGCCCCAGTACGGATAGACGGAGAGGAATCCGTAGTCCGCGGTGAGTACGACGTTGTCGGTGGCCGGGCGTCCGGTCTTCTCGCCGATGAGCTTGTCGATCTGCGGGTAGTACGACTCGGCGCCGGGTGGTCGCTTGTCGGCGCGGTCTCCATAGCCGTCGGTGTCGGTGTAGGCGGTCGTGATCTCGTTGGAGAGATAGGCCGGAATGCTCTGTGCCACAGCGATTGCCGCGAGCGCTGCGAGTACGCCGACCACGACGCGCACGTCACCGAACCTGCCGACTGCCCAGTGGGCGAGCTCGACGACTCCGAACACTCCGGCCGCCGCGAGCACCGCGACGAGGATGGGTTCGAGTCGGAAACCGAGCAGCGTCGTACCCGCGGCGGTGACCAGCATCGAGAGCAGACTCATCAGGTAGATGCCGACGACCGTGATGCCCAGGGCTGCGGCGATGGTGCGTTGACGGAACCGGAGCAGAATCCAGATGAGTCCGATGAATGTGATCGCACCGACGAGGCTGAGGTGGAACATCGGCCACGGCAAGAACGAACCACGTTCTGGCAGATAGTGTTCGGCGGTGCCGCCACTCGCGGGCTCACTGCGCGCTCGAGCCAGGAGATAGGGCGCCCACACGGTCAATGCGATGAGGCCGGAGATGACGCCCATCACCACCAGCCGCCCGACTACCGCCAGCACGACGCCGCGTCGAATTTTCGATACTTCGTCGCTGGGTAGCGCTTTGTTGGAGGCGTTGACCCAGCCGTGAACGATGAGCGCCAATGCCATCAGGATCGCGACGCCCGCGAACAGTCCCGTGTAGAGCGTGTAGAAGGTTGCGCTCAGACCGAGGAAGAGGCCGGTCGCCACTACCGCCGCCCAGCTCGTGCCGGAGCGGAGCGAGGCGGTCGGGCCGTCGGCGTGGCGTGAGCGACCGCGCAGGCCGTAGAGCATCGGGATCAGCATCGGGACGCCGACCATGATCAGTACCGCCGCATACGGCTCGGGACCCGCGTACATCAGCGTCACCACGGTGACCGCGAGCGCTGTCGCGATGCCGCGGTCGGCGCGTACCATGCGAGCCCAGAGCACTACTCCGATCGCTGCGGCGACCGCCATCGAGAGGATCGCCCACGGTTTGAACGCCTCCCACCCGGGCAGACCCATCAACGACGCATAGCGGCCTCCGCCCCAGAACCATCCAGCCGGATAGTAGGGAGCGAGGTGCAGATAGGTCATGTCCGCCAGGTGCGGACTGCTGGTGAGCCGGGTCAGGTACTCGGTGCGGAACTGCTGGTCGGCGGAGAGGCCGAAGAGGTAAAGGCGCGTCGCCCCGAGTGGCATACCGAGCGTGACGGTGACCAGCCCGGAAATGCCCGCCGCCGACAGCAGAGTGACCAGCCATCGCGCTTTGCCGTAGCGGTACAGCAGTGCCGCGATCACCAGGATCGCCACGGCCACCACCTGGCCCGCCGTGGTCAGCGAGCGGGTGACATTCGACGAGTTGAACGCGGGCCATTGCACCGAGTCGATGGCCTTGAGGCCGACGAATGCCACGATCGCCCCGACAACCACCGCGATGACCAGGTCGATCAGGGTGCGGACATGGCGATTGGCTCGACGCTGAGGGGTCGCAGCAACCTGAGGACTGGAGTCGTCGGTGGTCGGGCTCTGCGTTGACGTCACGCGTCTATTTCTAGCAGGGGGCCGTACTGACCCACGCCGGACGCCGCAGCTCGACGGCGCGCGGCCCCCGAGACCGTGTCTGGGGGCTGGCGCTCGCGCGGGCGTGGGTCAGAAGGGCGGGTCGCCGGTGTTGGGGTCGTTGGCGAGCCGCCAGGCGCGGGTGTCGGCGCGGTGTTGTCCGATGCGCGCGCTATGAGCGGAGGCGAGCCGTCCGGGGATGCGTCGGTCTGGGCGATCGGGTTCGTCGAGGTCGGGGAAGAGGTCGCGACCGTTGTACGCGTTGCCGACGAAGTGGTAGCCGCCCGGGGACCGGAAGATGGCGCGGCCCATGGGTGTCTGATGGTCGCGCCAGCCGACGGCGAAGGTTTTGTGGCGGTGGTGGAAGCGGCACAAGGGGCGCAGGTTGGTGCGCTCGGTGAGTCCGCCGGCTTTCGGATTGCCGTGGTTGAACGGCTTGGCATGGTCGACGTCGGCGGTGGCAACTTTGTTGGTGCAGCCGGGGAAAGTGCAGCAGAGTTCGCCTGCCTTGACCAGGACTCGCAGTTTCTCGGGGATGGGATAGCGGTAGGCGGCTTTGTTGTTGGGGGTGACGCGGTTGGGATGGATGTAGTTCCGGGTGGCGTCGGCGAGTAGTCGGCGGGCGGTGTCGGCGTCGATGAGCCCATGGCCGTCGAGGAACGCGGGGTTGTTGTCGTGGCCGAGCAGAGTCGAGAGGTTGACCACGATGTGGAACATCGGCCGGGGTGCGAGGGCGGTGGAGCTCTGAGTTGCTGCGACCGGGTTCGTGACGGTTGTGGTTGCGGGGTTCTGCTTGTCGTCGACGTTGTCGCTGCGCGGAGTATCGGACACGGTGGCGCAGTCGGGGCAGGTGCAGGGGAGGGTCTGGTGGCCCTGCGCGAGGGCGGTGAGTGCGTCGGCGCGTTGTTGGGTGTGCGTGCGGGGGTCGTCGGGGTGGATGTCGGCGATCATCGCTTCGAGCCGGGTATCGAGGATCGCTGCCGCGGTGGCAGGGATTTGGCCGTCGATTCTGGACTGACCGGGCTCGTCGCGGTGGGGGCGGATGCGGAGGTAGCGGCGGCTGGTGGCGGTATCGCGGCGGCGGGCGGCGCCGTCGGGATCGACGCGTTCGACGGTGGCGTCGATCATGGTGCGAAACCTGGTCATGGACATGGGTTCTCGTGCGCTGATTGCTGCGGCGAGTGCGGTATCGACCGCGGTGAGATGCGCGTCGTCGACGTTGTCGGTGCGGGCAACGACTTCGTGGAAGCGGGGTAGGTCGATACGGCCGGTTGCCAACAGTTCTGCGGTTCGGGGTATGCGGTAGCGCAGGGCTGCGCCGGTCTCGATCATCTTCTTGGCTTGGCCGGGTGTGAGGCAGAGGGTGGCGCCGAGCTCGGCGATGGCTGTGGTCAGGCCATCGGGGCCGAAGCGGGCCAGCGGGTTCTGGTTGTTCTGCGTCAGGAGCGCGGCGAGTTGTTCGGGGTCGGTACAGCCGTCGGGGACGGCGTGTTCGCCGGTTCCGATTTCAGCGTCGATGCGCTGGAGGTATTCGGCCTCGCGTTCTTCGTACAGCAGGATTGCGGCTTGCAGCATGCGATAGTCGGCGCACGCCTTGATCGCGTTGGTGTGGAAAAGCACCTCGACGAGTTCACGTGAGTAGAGGCGTTCGTCGTCGGCGAGCTGTGTCAGCTGTGTCTCGACGTCGGAGGTCGGTGCGTCAACTGCTGGCGTATGCGCATGACTGTTGGCCGCGGGCACGACGGGTGATTCGTCGGGTGTCAGCGGGCCGGTGCCGTCGGGGTTCTCCGATGCCATAGTCAGAACATACATTCGAGGTCTGACAATTCTGTCCGACCAGGTGAAAGCGTTAGCAGCCGGTGTTTCGGACGGTGTGACGAATCATCTCGACGACGTTCGATCCCGGTATGGTCAGTTCGAGGGCGCCCGTTGACGACAGGACCGCTATCCCGTGTAGCGCGACCCACAGTGAGGCTGCGACTCTTTCGGGATCTGTTGTCCGACCGCTCTCCCGAATGACGGACACCAGCCACTCGTACAGCGGGCGCGACGCGTTTCGAAGCTCAGCGCCCGACCCCTCGAGTAGGTCGTGACGGAAGATGAGCGTGAACATCGCAGGTCTGCGTTGCGCGAAGTCGACGTAGGCGAGTCCGATCTCCACGAGGTCGTGGTCGGATGCCAGGTCTGCAGTTTTGAGTGCTTCAGCTAGATCGTGCAGGCCCACTTCGGCGATTCCTGCAAGCAGGCTCCGGTGCGTCGGAAACCAGCGTCGGGGCGCTCCGTGAGACACGCCGGCGCGCCTCGCGATCGCCCGCAATCCGACGTCGGCAGAGCCTGTCTCCTCCAACAATTCGATGCCCGCATGTACGAGTGCGGATCTGGTGTCTTCGACGGTCACGTAGACAGTGTCTCCTATCTCGTGTAGGCACTGTCTATGCGCTTGTGGACTGCACTTGTTTATCGCGTGTGCCGACATCTTGTGATCGGGCCAATGCTGTACGTCTTCGGGCGGCCGAAGGTCATGGGCCGCGAGCACATCCCACGATGCGGGCCGGTGATCTTGGCGGCCAACCACCTCGCCGTGCTGGACTCGTTCTATCTGACACTCGCTGCGAGGCGACATGTGACGTTTCTGGCGAAGCGCGAATACTTCGATAAGCCAGGGCTTTTCGGCCGGACGCAACGATGGTTCTTTGCGGCAATGGGGCAGATCGGCGTCGACCGGCGAGGGGGTAGCGCGTCGTCGGCGTCGCTGCGAGCCGCGACGACGATCCTCGCGCACGGAGGGGCGTGGGGCATTCATCCCGAGGGCACACGCTCGCCGGACGGTCGGCTCTATAGAGGCCGAACCGGTGCTGTTCGAGTCGCAATGGACACGGGCGCACCACTGATACCAGTCGCGATCACGGGAACGAGACCGGGATCTGCGGTGCGCTGGTGGCAGCAGCGGGTCTCTATTCACATTCTCGAGCCACTGGAACTCGATCCGTATCGCGTCGAAGGAGCGGCTGGCATCAGGGCGGCGACTGACGAGTTGATGCGCAGGATCTCGACGCAGACCGGGCAGTCATGCGTCAATAGGTATGCGCGAGAGTGGAAGTCGCATGTGGAAGAGTCTGACGCAGCGTGATGGTTGTCCGCGTGCGCGGCTCGCGCGGTCGAGTTGTCGGCCCCGGGTTCTGCAGTCTGCAGCGCTGCGTCAGGTTGGCGTGGTGCTAGACGGCTTGGCGATCTGTATGACGTAGACGCCGGAAATGGGTGCCTATTGTCATACGGATCTGCAGCGCTGCGGCGGGTCGGCGTGGTGCTCGACCGCCCAGCGATCCGTATGACGTTTACCCCCAAAATCGGGGCCGACTGTCATACGGATCAGCCGCGGCGCGGTCGTCGGTACCGTGGACAGCAAAGCGCAAGGAGGCGTCTACCTGTATGCAGTCACCCGTCCGCGATTATCTGACCGAGGTCCTCGATTCGCTCGATGCCGAGCGCGGCGGAGCCGTCGCCGACTACATCCCGGACCTGGCCGAGGCCAACCCCGATCTGTTCGCGATCGCAGTCACCACCGTCGACGGCCGAACGTACTGCGTCGGCGACGACGAGGTCGAGTTCTCCATCCAGTCGATCTCCAAGCCGCTCGCCTACGCGGCAGCTCTGGCCGACCGCGGATTCGACACTGTGCTGGAGAAGGTGGGCGTCGAACCGTCGGGCGAGGCGTTCAACGAGCTCTCACTCGAGAGCGGTACCTGCCGGCCGCGCAACCCGATGATCAACGCCGGCGCGATCACCACCCACGGGCTGCTCGTCGACGACGATGCCGACGTCGAGTCGCGCGTCGAGCGGGCGCGCAGCTTCTTCTCCACGCTGGCCGGACGCGAACTGACCGTCGATCAAGCGCTACACAAGTCCGAGATGGACTCGGCCGACCGCAATCTTGCGATCGCGCACATGCTGCGCAACTACGGAATCGTCGACGACGCGCCGCACGACATCGTCGACGGATACATCCAACAATGCTCAATCATGGTGACCGCCAAGGATCTTGCTGTGATCGGAGCGTGCTTTGCCAACGGCGGCGTGCACCCCGTCACCGGCGAGCGGGTGATGAGTCGACGGATCGCGCGTCAGGTGATGTCGGTGATGGCAGGCTGCGGCATGTACGACGGCGCGGGCGAGTGGTTGACCACCGTCGGTATTCCGGCGAAAAGCGGTGTGGCGGGCGGACTTCTGGGAACGCTGCCCGGCCAATGCGGCATCGCGGTCTTCTCGCCGCGGCTTGACGAACACGGCAACAGCACGCGCGGCGTGTTGACGTTCCGCCGGCTGTCGACCGACATGAACATGCACATGGTCGACGCCGAGCCCTACGGAACCACCGTGCTGCGCGACGTCCGAACCTCCGACGATTCGACGACCTTCGAACTACAGGGAGTCATCCAGTTCAGCGGCGCGGAGTACGTCCTCGACAATCTGGCTGCCGACGAAACAGGCACCCCGACTGTGGTTTTCGACGTCAGTCAGGTCAGCCACTTCGCCGACGTCGGGCGTCGGATGATCTTGGAGGGCATGCGTCGTGTCCGCGAGGACGGGCGCCGCGTCGTATTGATTGATCCCGACGACACTCTGCCCGATCCCGATCTGGGCGACGGAAGCTATCCGGACAGATCATGACTGGTGATGCGCGGCAGGCACGCGCGCGGACGAACCACACCGAGGACACGAATCGGCGAATGCTGCGCGCGCGTGATGCGATGGATTGCCGGTTCGCTGAACCCCTGGACCTTGCTGCGCTGGCGGCGATTGCGCACGTGTCGGAGTCGCACTTCAGCCGCGTGTTCAAGGCGACCTTCGGCGAAACGCCGCACCGCTACCTCCAACGACGACGGATTGAGCGAGCGTCGTCAATGCTGCGCGAGACGCAGCTGTCGATCAGCGACATCAGCACCGCAGTCGGGTTCAGCAGTTTCGCGACCTTCACCAGGACCTTCGGGCAGATCATGGGCGAGACACCCACCGCGCATCGCCGTCACGCCGGGGACCACGGTGCGCCGATCTGCGCGGTCAAGGCGCTACGTCGGCCGGCGTGAGCATCTGTCACGAACAGAGCAGTTTTGGACAAGTGAGACCGGGGCAGCGTCGGTAGCGTTCCCGCCATGCCCAACACGATCATCCTGTCCCAGATCTACGTACTCGACCACGATGAAGCCCTCGACTTCTACGTCGGCAACCTCGGCTTCGAGGTGCACTCCGATGTCGACATGGGTTTCATGCGATGGCTCACCATCAATCTGCCGTCCGACCCCGACCGCCAACTCATGTTGGAGATCCCCGGGCCGCCGTCTTTGAGCCCGGAGACCGCAGCCCAGGTCCGCGACCTATTGACGAAAGGTGCTGGCGGTGGCTGGTTTTCGATGTCAACCGATGATGCCTATGCGACCGCAGACGCACTTCTGGCCAAGGGTGTCGACTTCACCGATGAACCGACCGATCGTGACTACGGCATCGATTTCGGTATCCGCGATCCGTTCGGCAACCGAATCCGCATCGGACAGATGAAGTCTCGCCCCTGAGTGTCGCGAGCGTGACTTCGGGTGCGTCTAGACCGGCAGCTTGCGGAAGACCTTGCGCGGGATGTGGCGCAGCACGGTCATGATGAACCGGAAAGTGCCAGGCACCCAGACGATTTCCTTGTTGTCGTCGACGGCCTTGATGACGGCCTTGGCGACGACGTCCTTGTTGACGGTGAGCGGCGCTTCCTTGACGTTTGCCGACAGTCGGGTCCGCACCTGGCCGGGACGCACGACGAGAACGTGCACGCCGTCGTCGGCCAGCGCCTCGCCGAGGCCGAGGTAGAAGCCGTCGAGACCTGCCTTCGACGACCCGTACACAAAGTTGCTGCGTCGAACACGCTCGCCCGCAACCGAACTCATCGCGACGATCTGCGCACGACCCTGATGCTTCATCTTGTCGCCGAGCAGCACGCCAACGCTGACCGCGGCGGTGTAGTTGATGGTCACCTCGGTGACGGCCTTGCGCTGGTCCTGCCAGACCTCTTCGTCGTCGAACTGCACACCGGCCGCGACGATCGCGAGGTCGACATCGCCTCCGGCAAAAGCCTTCTCGATGGTCTCGGGGTGCGTCTCGGGCTTCGTCGCGTCGTAGTCGATGAGCTCGACCGACGTCGCACCCGCCTTGCGCATGGTGTCGGCCGCGGCGTCGGCCGTCGGATCACCGGGCACGACGGCGAGAATGACGCGGGCGGGTCCACGAACGAGGAACTCGCTGGCAATGGCGAGTCCGATCTCGGAACTGCCACCGAGGATCAGGATCGACTGCGGCGAATCGACGGCGTTGAACATTGGTTGGTGTCTCCTCGGGTGTTGGGAAGTAGATGGTGGTCTGAACGGGCAACCGAATTCGGCCGCAACGCAATTCAGTACAGGCGAGCCGAGTTCACGTCAGTTGAGCTCAAGTCGTCGGCCCATGTCGGACAGGAACACGCCGGTCGGATCGATCTCGCGACGCTTGGCGATCCACTTGTCGATCTCCGGGTACATCTTGTGGAAGTGCTCGGCAGACGTGCGCGAATCCTTTGCGGTGTACAGCCTTCCGCCGATCTCCATGACCCGACGGTCCATGTCGTTTAGAAACTCTGCGAGCCCTGCGCGCAGCGGGAAGTCGAGGCAGACGTTCCACCCCTCGAACGGGAACGACAGCGGCGCTTTGGGATTGCCCTTGCCGAACAGCTTGATCACGTTGAGGAAGCTGATGTGACCCGACGCCTGGATGTCGGTGATGATCTTCTTGAACTCGTCCTCGTTGCCCTTGGGAACGATGAACTGGTACTGCGTGAATCCGCCGCCCTTGCCGTACGCGACGGGGCGCCCGTAGGCGTTGTTCCAGTTCCCGATCAGATCGAGCGGGTGATAGAACTGCGGCAGACTCTCGATGACGTCGCGCTTGTTCGATCCGGCCCGGTAGTAGAGCTCGCCGATGAGTCCGAAGTCGAATTTGTTGTCGAGTCCACGCGGGAAGATGTTCGGCAGCGTGATCAGCGGCTTCGGGTTGAACTTGAGCGGATCCTTCTTGAGCTTGTCCGGCAGTTCGTCAAACGTTGCCAGGTTGCCGCGGCTGAACGAACCGCGACCGAGCTTCGGGGCGGCGCTCATCGTGTCGAACCAGCCGGACGCGTACTCGTAGCCGTCCTCGTAGTTGTCCTCGAGGTGCAGCGCGATGGTCTCGTCGAGGTTGTTGGTGGTGAAGGTGTCTGCCTTGAAGTAGGCCGTCTCGGTGCGCTTGAGCTTGATCTTCACCCGCAGCACGATGCCCGTGAGGCCGATACCCGCCACCGTGCACCAGAACAGCGAGCCGTCGGGGTCGTCGGGCGAGCCGTCGGGAGTCAGGGTGAGAATCCGACCGTCTGCAACAAGCAGTTGCATCTCGGTGACGTGATCGCCGAACGCGCCGGTCGCGTGGTGGTTCTTGCCGTGGATGTCGTGCGCGATTGCGCCACCGATCGTGACCTGTCGCGTACCGGGCATCACCGGCACCCAGAAGCCGCGGGGCACGACGACCTTCATCAGGTGGTCGATCGAGAGGCCTGCGTCGACGTCGACGATGCCGGTCTCTTCGTCGAGCGAATAGATCCTGGTCAGCGGCGTCATGTCGACGGTCAGGCCACCGGAATTCTGCGCCGACTCGTTGTACGAGCGGCCAAGTCCACGGGCGATGACCCCACGCTTGAGGTAGTCCGGTTTGTCCGCGTTGTCGTCGGCGACCCGAGCCACCGCATCGGCGATGACCTCGGGGTATGGCGTCGACAGGACATGCCCGGTGATCGGGGTGGTACGTGACCATCCGGCCAGCGTGCGCGTGGTGATCGGCAGGAGCTCTTCAGTAGACATCGTTAGGGATCTTACCGCGACGGCAGATACGCCCGACGCAGCTTGTCAGCCTTCGAGCACCAACGCCGCCGCGTTGTGTCCGGGTATGCCACTGACACCACCGCCACGACGCGCCGCCGCACCAGCAAGCAACATGCGGGGGTGCCGCGTCTCGACACCCCATTGCCCGACGGCGTCCCGGTCTGGCGCCCACGGCCACTGCAGGCTCCGATGGAAGATGTTGCCGCCGGGCAGCCCGAGTGCGGCCTCGAGATCCTGCGGCGTCTTGGCCTCGAGACATGGATTGCCGTGGGCGTCGGTGCAGATCACAGACTGAATGGGTTCTGCAAGAACAGAATTCAACGAGTCCAGAGTGGCTTCGACGGCCCTGCTGGTTGCCGACGGCGCGTCGAAAACCGCCGGAGGCATCTGGAGTCCGAAGAGCGTCAGCGTGTGGCATCCGGCGAGCTCTGGTCCGAGAATTGACCTGTCGGACAGTGTGTGACAGTAGATTTCACACGGCGGGACGCTCGGGACCTTGTCGATGCTCGCCTGCTGCCACGCCGCATGCAGTTGGCCGTATGACTCGTTGATGTGGAACGTCCCGGAGAACGCCGCGTCGGGGAGCACTGATCCATCACGTAGCGCCGGCAATCGATTGAGCAGCATGTTGATCTTCAATTGTGCTCCGGCGGTGTCGGATTCGACGTCGAGCGGAACATCGAGGCAGTCGTTGATCGACTGCGGCGCACACGCGACGTAGAGCATCGAGGCGCGGAGGGTGGTCTCGACTCGGCTGCTCGCTGCGCTCGCGGCCGGCTCGACCAGCGGGGAGGAGCGGCTCGCGGCCGGATCGGCCGGCTCGACCAGCGGGGACGGGCTGCTCGCGGCCTGCGCGGAGCGCGCGTACTCGACAGTGCCATCGGCCGGGTCGATGCCCGTGATCCGCGCGCCGGTCACGATGCGTGCGCCCGCGGCGACGGCGGCCTCGTAGAGTGCGCCCGACACGGCGCCCATCCCGCCGACCGGGACGTCCCAGTCGCCGGTGCCGCCACCGATCAGGTGGTAGAGGAAGCAGATGTTCTGGCGCAGTCGGGCGTCGTGGAGGTCGGCAAAGGTGCCGATCAGCGCGTCGGTGGCGACGACACCGCGCACCACGTCGTCGGCAAAGTAGCGCTCGATGAGTTCGCCGAGTGGACGTTCGGTGAGCATCTCCCAGAGTTCGGCGAGTGAGGTGTCGAGGCCGGCAGGACGCGTCGCGCCTGCTACCAGGTCTCGCAGTTCCTCGCGGCTGCGCAGCGGTTCGATCAGCGTCGGGAAGACGCGACGTGCGATTTCACCCATCCGGCCGTAAAACCATTGCCACGACGCGAACTCCGTGTCGTCGCCGGTGATGCGTCGAAACGATTCGGCGGTCGCAGACTCGTCTGCGTTGTCGACGAGCAGGCCACGAGTGGGGTCGGTGGGCATGGGCGTGTACGACGAGTAGCGGCGTCGAATCAGCGAAATGTCCAGGTCCAGGTCGGTGATGATCTCGCGCGGCAGCAACGACACCAGATACGAGTAACGCGAAAGATGTGCGGGCACACCGGGAAACGGCGTCGCGGAGACGGTGGCACCGCCGACGTGGTCTGCACGCTCGAGCACCAGCACTCGACGTCCCGCACGCGCGAGGTACGCGGCAGCCGTCAGTCCGTTGTGACCCGCGCCGATGATGATGTCGTCGAAGCGTTCCATGCATCGAGCATGACCACCGTCGTGACGTGTTGTCGAGGGTCGAGGTACCCGACCGGTCGCTACGCGGTGTCGGGTCGGGCACTTCGGATACGTCATGGTCACGATGCGTCAACGACGGGGGTTGTTCACCGGGCACGATCGGTCGTCGCGACCATATCCTTGTGGACGTGGACATCCCCTCGGTCGAACTCTCGTCTGGATTCCGGTTACCTCTCGTCGGCCTCGGAACCTACGACATGCTCGGCATGCCCTGCGTCGATGCCGTGTCCGACGCACTCCGGTCCGGATATCGCCTGCTCGACACCGCGTCGAGGTACTCCAACGAACTCAGCGTCGGGATGGGGTTGCGTGAATCGGGCGTCGCGCGCGACGAGGTCGCCGTGCAGACCAAACTCGGCGGTGGCGACCAGGGATTCGACGAGGCGATCAACGCGGCCAAGGAGAGCGCTCGACGGCTCGGTGTCGCGCACATCGACATCTACCTGATTCATTGGCCTTGCCCGAGCCTCGGTCGAACCGTCGACTCCTGGAAGGCGCTGCTGACCCTCGCGGACGAGGGGTTCATCACCGTGCCAGGTGTGTCGAACTTCAAGGCGCATCAACTGCAGATGCTCTACGACGAAACGGGCGTCTGGCCGCAGGTCAACCAGATCCAGTGCTCACCTGCACTCGCACGAGATGAGTTGCGCGAGTTCATGTCCGAGCGTGGAATCGTCGCGCAGGCGTGGCACCCGACGGGCCGCAAGGAAGGCATGCTCGGCGACGCCGTGATCATCAGACTCGCACGCAAGTACGGCAAGTCGCCGACGCAGATCGCGCTGCGCTGGTCGGTGCAGCAGGGCATCTCGGTGGTACCCAAGTCGTCGCATCGCGGTCGGCAACTCGAGAACGCCGACCTCTTCGACTTCTCCTTCGACGCCGCCGACCTGGCAGAACTGGCAACGCTCGACCGTGGCGAGAAGGCGGCCCGCGACTCAGACGTCGAAGAGGAGTTCTGAAACAGAGCCTGCCGGGCACCGTCTAGGGTGGCAGGGTGCAAGACGCAACCTCCGACGACGGGCACGACCACAAGTCGCGGCACGAAGACTTCAAGACGCGCCACGCGCCGACGCCGATCGAACTACCCGTCGACGATGCGGAGGCCTCGACCGACGTTTCGCTGAAGACCCAGATACTTCGGTTCGTCATCAGCGGCGTGATCTCCGGCATCCTCGACTTCGGGCTGACCACGATCCTGCAGTTCGGTTTCGGGTTGCCGCCCGTGGTGTCGAAGGCCGTCGGCTTCATCTGCGGCACCACCTGTGCGTACATCATCAACCGTCGCTGGACATTCCGCGCATCGCCGAGTGCGGCTCGGTTCATCGCGGTCGCACTGCTCTACTGCTGCACGTTCTTCGTCAACGTCGGCATCTACACCTGGCTGGCGCACGTCTGGGAGCACACGTTCCTCAACAGCCTCATTGCCTATGTGATCGCGCAGGGCACGGCGACGGTCATCAACTTCGTGGTGCAGCGCACCGTCATCTTCCGAGTCACATAGTCATGCCGACCGCGGTTGTCGTCGGCGCAGGCCCGAACGGGTTGTCGGCAGCGGTCCGACTCGCGCAGGCGGGGCTCGACGTCACGGTCCTCGAGGGTGCAGACACGATAGGCGGCGGCACGCGGTCGGGTCCGTTCGACGACGAGTTTCCCGAGGTCATCGTCGACCATTGCTCCGCGTTCCATCCGCTGGGGACGTCGTCGCCCTATCTGCGCACCCTGCCCCTCGCCGAGCACGGACTGCGCTGGTCCTGGCCCGACATCGACTGTGCGCACCCGCGCGACGACGGCAGCGCTGCACTTCTGTTCCGCGACATCGAGCGCACCGCCGCCGGTTTCGCCGCCGCGGGATTCCCCGGGGCGGGCGACCGATGGATCGGGCTGCTCGGCAAGGTCTCGACGCACTTCCCCGAGGTCGCCGACGACGTGCTATCGCCGATGCTGGCGCTGCCGCAGCACCCGCTGCTGCTGGCGCGTTTCGGGTTGCCCGCGCTGATGCCTGCGACGGCCCTTGCCCGCTTCCTCGGTCCGCATGCGGGCGCTCTGTTCACCGGCATGGCCGCGCACGGTTTCACCCGCCTCGACCTTCCGGGAAGCTCTGCTGCCGGACTTATGCTGACCGCAGCGGGCCACCACGGTGGCTGGCCGGTCGCGGTCGGCGGGTCGTCGGCGATCACGACCGCGCTCGCCGGACTGCTGCGCTCGCTCGGCGGCACTATTGAGACCGGACACACCGTCTCCGACGTTGCGCAGATCCCCGCCGACATCGTGATCCTCGACGTCATGCCGGGCTCAGCCGCCGACATCCTCGGTGCGCGCCAGCCCGCACGCGTCGCTCGGTCGTATCGGCGATGGCGGCGCGGCCCGGCGGCGTTCAAGGTCGACTACGTGATCGACGACGAGGTCGGCTGGACGGCGCGTGACTGCGCTCGCGCGGGCACCGTGCACCTCGGCGGCGAGGCGTCGGACATCGCGAAGGCCGAAGTCGACGTCGTCGCGGGACGGATGCCTCGTCGTCCGTTCACCCTCGTCGGGCAGCAGTGGGTCGCCGACGAGAGTCGAGCGTCGGGGAGTCTCAAGCCGCTGTGGGCCTATGCCCATGTGCCGCAGGGATATTCGGGCGACGCGACCGAGTATGTGACCTCACAGATCGAGCGCTTCGCTCCGGGCTTCCGCAACAGGATCGTCGCGGTCCGTGCGACGACGCCTGCCGAACTGGAACGGTCGAATCCGAACTATCCCGGCGGCGACATCGGCGGCGGACGCAACGACCTCGTGCACCTCGTCGCCCGACCACGCCTCACGCCGTCGCCGTACTCGACGGGAGCCGACGGCGTGTACCTGTGCTCGGCCGCGACGCCACCCGGTGGTGGAGCGCATGGAATGTGCGGCTTCGGTGCCGCCCAGGCCGCGCTGGCCGGGCTCCGCTGAGGACGTGACGGTAGCTGTCGGTCGCACGAACGACATGTAACGCGTGTGTCCGAGGGCCCGACAGAACTGATACGCGAGTTCGGTCGCGATGGTCAGCCCGATTCGACCGAATGCGTTGCGACGGCGCCGACTTGTGCAGCAGTGGTGTTCAGGTGTCAGTGACAGGGTGTTCACAGGCCTTGGGTTACTGTGGCCGTCGGGGCCGACACGTGTGGCGCGAGAGCCCCCGAAGAGATGAATGGGATGCAATGTCGACAGCAGCACAGCCGACCACGACCGATACCCCGCACACGGACCCGTCTGATTTGCGCGAGATGACCAATTCTCCTTCGGGCCGCCTGCTCGTCCAGCGCACGCTGTTCACCGGTCCGGATACCCGGATCGAGCCGGGGATGTACGCCGACACCGACCTCTCCAGGGTGCGACTCGATCGCCGCAGAGCTCATCTCGGACCCGGGGCGCGACTGTCGGCGAACACCTACTTCGGACGTTTTCCCGCAGCCTTCTGGCAGAGCTACACCCGCGTGCGGTCCGTCCGCCTCGAGTTCGACCACGACTGCGCACCCGGCACGACGCTGCGGATCGACATCCGTGCCTCCGACATCAGCGGTCGCGAACGTCCGGTGCAGACCGCGGAGGTCTCCGGACAGGGCCATGTGAGCTTCGACCTCGACGTCAAGCGATTCATCGACGGTGGAGCCCTCTGGTTCGAGTTGACCGCCATCGACGGGCCGGCAAGCATCTCCGGTGTCGAGTGGAGCGTGGACTCTCGGGTCCGTGACCGGCCCGTGTCTGTCGTCATGTGCACGCACAACCGTCCGGCCGACGCGGTGGCGACAGTGTTGGCGCTCGCATCCGATCCCGTCGTGCTCGAGAGGGTCGCCGCCGTGTACGTCGTCGACCAGGGCACCGACCGTGTCGCCGACCAGGCGCGGTTCAGCGAGGTCACCGCGGTACTCGGCGACCGTCTGCACTACATCACTCAGCCCAACCTCGGCGGCGCGGGAGGATTCAACCGCGGTATCCACGAGGTCACCAAGGGCGGCAGCCACGACACCGACATCGTCGTGATGGACGACGACATCACGTGCGAACCCGAGTCCATCCTCCGGCTGACCTCCTTTGCCAACAGCACGGCGCGACCGATGCTCGTCGGTTCGCAGATGTTGCTGGCGTCGGAGACCTACCGGGTGCACATGACCGGCGAGTGGGAAGCGCTCGACGAGCTCAAGGCCGGACGTCCCGGTGCGTACGGCAAGCAGGGACTGAACGCGCTCGAGAAGCAACAGGACGCGCGCACCGACGCCGGATGGAACGGTTGGTGGTCGTGCCTGCTCCCGGTCGAGGCTGTCTATGCGGCTGGACTCTCGCTGCCGCTGTTCTTCCAGTGGGACGACATCGAGTTCGGTATTCGCGCGCGCCGCAACGGTTTTCCGACGGTCACGCTGCCCAACGCGGGCGTCTGGCACGCCGACTTCCACCTCAAGGACTACGACGACTGGTCGCGCTACTTCAGTTGGCGTAACGCGCTCATCGTCGCGGCGATCCACGGGCCGTACGACCCGAAGCACCTCGCGACCGTCATCGCCAAGGAGGTCGGCGCGCACATCGTCTCCATGCGCTACGGCCTCGCCGCGACTTTCCTTCTGGCCGTTCGTGATTTCCTGCGCGGACCGTCGATCCTCGACGACGGCGGAATGTCGAAGCTGTCCGAGTTGAAGGAACTGCGTGCGCAGTATCCGGACACGGTCATCCGCGACAGCGCCGACGTGTTCGTCGACGCCGATCCCAACACGAGGATCTCACGCCGCGGACCGCTGCCGGACGAAGACAAAGAGACTCGCGTGCTGGTCAAACGTGCTGTGCAGCAATGGCTCGGCCGGGTATCGCCAGCACCCGTCTCCATTTCTGCCGACGACGGACGGTGGTGGCACGTAGGGCTCTTCTCGTCGGCCATCGTCACCGATTCGTCGCAGACGGGTGTACGAGTCAGGCGGCGCGACAAGCAGATCGCGGTCCGGCTCGGACGAGAACTCGCACAGTTGTGCCTCGAACTGCGTCGTGACGGACTCGACGTCGCCGACGGGTGGCGACAGGCAATGCCCGAACTGACGAGTCGCGAGAACTGGACGAGATTGTTTGACGGCGACTGAACGACTCCGCTCCGCCCGACCCGCACTGGTGGTCGGGATCTTTGGAGTGGTGTTGTGCGCGTACGGTTCCTGGCGTCCGTCGCTCTGGTACGACGAGGCCGCGACGGTGTCTGCGGTGCACCGTCCACTGTCGGCGATGTGGGATCTGCTCGCTCAGATCGATGCCGTGCACGCGCTCTACTACCTGTGCATGCATGTGTGGACCAAGGTGTTCGGGCTGTCGGAGTTCTCGCTGAGGTTCCCGTCCGCATTGGCGGTCGGTGTCGCAGCAGGCCTGCTCGTCGTTCTCGGTACCCGACTGTGGGACACACGTTTTGGCGTGATCGCCGGCCTGGTGCTCCTGTGTCTGCCGCGCACGACCTGGGCGGGCTCTGAGGCCCGATCCTATGCCGGCACAATCGCTTTCGGGATCGCCATGACGCTGGTCCTGCTTATCGCGCTCGACGTCGACGACGGTGCCTCTCGGCGACGACGCTGGGGGTGGTGGGCGGCATACGTCGCGGTCTCTGTCGTCGGTGTGGTGTGGTTCTTCTTCACCATCATGCTGCTCTCCGTGCACCTGCTGATCGTGCTGATGAAGGGTCGGGGGCGAGATAGGTCGCGATTACGCTGGACGGTAGGCGCTTTCGTCATCTCCGCGATTATCGTGTGCGCACTTGTCGCGCCATTCGCGCGCGTCTTCGTCTCGCAACGGGCGCAGATCTCGTGGGTCGAGCAGATGTCGCCACGGACGCTCGGCAACTATGCACGATTCGAGTTCTTCGACGGCGCAACCATTTTCCTCATCGTCGGCGCTGTCGTCGTGGTGGCAGGACTCGCCGCCGCTGCTGTCCTCGGTGCCCGCGGGCGATGGTCGACCCTGGTCATCGGACTGCTGTGGGTCTTCGTGCCCGCGGCACTGGTGTTCGTGTTCTCGTGGTTGGTCGACGCCGTCTACACACCCCGCTACCTGATCTTCACAGCCGGTGGGCTGGCGCTGATCCTGGCGTGGGCGGTGTGTCAGATCGCTCGCGACCGTGTGTGGGTGGCAGCGCTTCTCGTCGTGGTTCTGGCCGCGGCCGCAACGCCGACGTACCTCGCCGACCGCAGCGCGTACGGCCGACTCGGCGGCACCGACTTCTCCGAGGCCGCCGACTTCATCGGCTCGAACGCACATTCCGGCGACTGCGTCGCGTTCTCCACCGCGCCGACGTGGAGCCCGGTCTCGCAGCGAGTCGTCCTGCGCGCCAAGCCCGACGACTTCGTGGGACTGCGCGACGTCGGCCCCTCGGTCGACGCGATCCACGGGGACGTGCTCTGGGACGGCGACAAACCCGTCGCCGTCTATCGACGGTTCGCCGAGCAGTGCCAGGTGATGTGGGTGATCACCGACAAGGACCGCGACCACGGCTACGTCGCCTACCCCGGCGCCATCGGCTACTGGGTGTTCTCACCCAGCCACTTCACCTCGACGCCGCTCTACCAACAACTTTCGGCCGCCGGACTGCACGTCGTGCGCCAGGTTCCCTTCAACAACACGCAGGTCGTCGAGATGCGCCGCTGACGTCGAGCGTGTCGACTGGGCGCTTGAGCGCGTCGACTGGGCGCCTCATCCCGTCGAGTGGGCGCTCCAGCGCGTCGACCGTGCGTCACGTCGTGCCGACTGGGCGCTCCAGCGTGCCGACTGTGCGTCAGCCGTTCACCTTCGCGATCACGTTCTCGGCGTAGGCGTTCAGATGGTCGATCTTGGTCGCGAGCGGCTCGGTGTCGTCGCCCATCACGTACGGAAGGCGGAAGCCGACGATCACATCGGTGATTCCCTTGTCCTCCAACCTCTTACATCCGTCGACCGTATAGGCGTCGAGTGAGATGACGTGGATCTCGAAGGGGTCGTTGAGTTTTCCCTCCGCTTTGCGGATGTCGGTGATCTTGTCGAGCAGGGCGTCGAGTTCCTCCGCGGGGCCGCCTCCGTGCATCCATCCGTCGCCTCGGATCACGGCTCGACGCAGCGCGGCGTCGGCGTGCCCTCCGACGAGGAGTGGGATCGGCTCTGTGGGTGCGGGGGTCATCTTGATGCGTGGAATGTCGTAGAACTCGCCGTGGAATTCGAAGTATTCACCCGACGTCAGGCCACGGAAGATG
The DNA here is from genome assembly GCF_036540975.1 of Gordonia sp. w5E2. Classification (NCBI taxonomy): domain Bacteria; kingdom Bacillati; phylum Actinomycetota; class Actinomycetes; order Mycobacteriales; family Gordoniaceae; genus Gordonia; species Gordonia sp. w5E2. The sequence continues at coordinate 397,092 of NZ_CP144213.1, forward strand.
TCCATGCATTCGTCCATGCGCTTGCCACGTCGCGCGAAGTCGACGCCCATGAACTCATAGTCCTCCGGCCACGGGCTGGTGCCGACGCCTAGTGCGAGTCGGTTGTTTGTCAGGTACGCAACAGAACTCGCCTGCTTGGCCACCAGCGCCGGCGGTCGCACGGGGAGTTTGAGAACGAACGGCGTGAAGCGGATCGTCGACGTGACGGCACCGAGCGCCGCGGCCTCGATGAACGTCTCGATGAACGCCTTGCCGTCGAGGAACTCACGATTGCCGTCCGGCGTGTACGGATAGGTGGCGTCGGACTCCTCTGGGTACGCGAGCGAGTCGGGAATCGTGAACCCCGCGTACCCGGCCTCCTCGGCCGCCTGGGCGAGTGGTGCGTAGAAGCTGGGATCTGTCATCGCCTCGGCGAAGGTGAACCGCATGTGTCTCCCCTGTGGATCGGTGTCTGATCACAGAGTAGAACACGTTCTAGTTTCGGCGAGGGTGGTCGGCGAATTGCGCCCATTCGGCACGACGAAGCGCCCAGTCGATGAGACGAAGCGCACTGTCGGCAGGCTAGAGCGCCCACTCGGCACGACGAAGCGCCCACTCGACGCGACGAAGCGCCCAATCGACGTCAGTCGGGCCGCACGAACCGTTCGCGGCGGCCGAGTTGCTGCAGCCGGAACCACTCGCGGAAGCCCGCGACGTCGCGCTGCTGCACCAGGAAGTACCAGCCGAATCGTGCGTACTCCTGTGGGAGCAATTTGCGCATGCCGGGCTGGTTCATGAGGAAGCCGCGGTTGCGGTAGGTGAAGAAGCGCTTCACCGAGTTGTCGGGATACTGCGTGTGCATGCGGCCGCCGAGGATCGGGCGGAACTCGTCGGAGCCGTACGGGTGTAGATATGCCGTGGTCAGGCACGTGCCGAAACGTAAACCGGAGCGCACGAGGCGGCGGTGCACCTCGACCTCGTCGCCGCGGAAGAACAGCCGGAGGTCGGGGACGCCGACGACGTCGAGCGCGTGCGCAGAGAACAGTGCGCCGTTGAACAGCGACGCGATGCCCGGCAGCAGGTCGTCGTCGCCGTCGGGCTCGCCGTCGCCCTCGAACAACTCCGACCGCTTGCGCCGCCACGCCACGCCGCGGCGCAACGGGAAGGCGAGGGTGTCGGGGTCGTCGATGTTGACGACGACGGGTGAGACCTCGTCGAGCCGATGACGTGCGGCGCACTCGAGCAGCGTCGACAAAACTTCGCTGTCCTCAGGGCGTCCGTCATCGTCGGCGCACCACACCCAGTCGGCGCCGAGTGACAGCGCGGTCAACATGCCGAGCGCAAACCCGCCCGCGCCCCCGAGGTTGCGCTGCGAACCCACGTAGGTCGTCGGAATGGGTTGTGCGGCAACGAGGTCGGCGACCTGTTGTTCGTTGCCGTTGTCGACGACGACGAGGTGGTCGACAGGTCGGGACTGTGCGGAGACCACGGCAAGCGACTCGGCGAGCAACTCCGCTCGACGATGGGTCACCACAACGGCAATGACACGCGAGGCAATGACGCGCGAGGTCGAGCCCGTGGAGTCGCTCATGCGGGCTTGCCGTCGGTCCGATGCATCTCGTCGAGCACTTCGCGCACGTGCGCTGCGGCGGTCGGACCCTCGTAGGCGCCGACCACCTCCTCGATCCCGCCGTCCATCCGGATCTCGCCGTGGTCGATCCAGAGCGCGCGGTCGCACAGTTGGGCCAAGAACTCGTTGGAGTGACTGGCGAAAACCAGGATTCCCGAGCGCTCGACCAGCGACTGCAGCCGCGTACGCGCCTTCTTCATGAACTCCGCGTCGACGGCTCCGATGCCCTCGTCGAGGATCAGGATCTCGGGATCGATGCTGGTCACCACACCCAGGGCGAGGCGCACGCGCATACCGGTCGAGTAGGTGCGCAGCGGCATGTTGAGGTAGTCGCCGAGCTCGGAGAACTCCGCGATCTCGTCGGTCTTGCGCAGCATCTCCTTACGGCTCACGCCCAGGAACATGCCGCGGATGAGGATGTTCTCGTAGCCGGAGATCTCCGGGTCCATGCCGACGCCGAGGTCGAAGACCGGGGCCACGCGACCCTTCACCCGACATGAGCCGCGCGTCGGTTCGTAGATGCCCGACAGCAAGCGCAGCAGCGTCGACTTACCGGCACCGTTGTGACCGACGAGCCCCACGCGATCGCCGTGTTCGAGGTGCAGGTTGATGTTCTTGAGTGCTTCGACAACCACCACGTTCGACGCATTGGCGCCGATCACGCCGCCCGCGGCACCGAGCACCGACTTTTTCAGCGACCGCGTCTTGGCGTCGAAGATGGGGAAGTCGACGCAGGCGTCCCAGGTGTCGACGCGGACGGCGTCGTTCTTGATCTCAGGTTCTCTGGAGCTGGTCACGACTCACACCCAATACGGAACTCGGGCGCGGTAATTGCGCATGATGAACAGGGCGAGAAGGCATCCCGCGACGGTGCAGCCGATGACGATCGCCCAGTGATAGAAGGCGACCGATTCGCCGAGCAGCGGACCGCGCGTGATCTCGAGATAGTGGAACATCGGGTTGATCTCGACGATCCGTGCCCGCGACGAGCCCTCTCCGGTGACCTTGTGCAGCGACGACGCGCTCCAGATGATCGGCGTCATGAAGAACACCAGGCGCACGGCGGTGCTGAGTAGCTGTCCGATGTCGCGGAATCGGGTGGTCAGGATGCCGAAGACCATCGCGACCCACACGCTGTTGATGACGAACAGGATCATCGCCGGGATGATCAGCACGACGGTCCAGCTCAGGTGGATGTGCTTCCAGAAGATCGCCAGCAGCACCAGGTAGATGACGATGTTGTGCGCGAAGATGATGAGCTGCCGCCACGCGAGTCGGTAGACATGCACCGACAGCGGTGACGGGATCTGCTTGATCAACCCCTCGTTCTTGGCGAACACCTCCGAGCCGTCGAGAATCGATCCCTCGATGAAGCCCCAGAAGATGAAGCCGAGCGTCACGTACGGCAGGAACGTTGTGATGTCCTCGTCGAACAGCTGCGAATACAGCAGACCCATCGCCACGGCCGTGATGCCGGTCGCGATCGTGATCCACAACGGTCCGAGCACCGAACGCCGATACCGCTGTTTGATGTCCTGCCATCCGAGAAGCGCCCAGAGCTCCCTCGCGCGGAGTCCGTCCGAGAGGTCCTTGAACGCCCGCCGAAACGACCTCGAATCCGACGTCGTGGGTGGTGGCGGAACTTCCCGCTCGTTGACTACCGCTGACACGGGGATTCAGCATACAAGCGAGCAGTTCGACGATCCGGAACGGGCGGTGTCGAGCGAGGAGTCCGCGGCCCGATACTCAGAGGTACTGACCGGTGCTCGGTCCGCCGCCGGGACCACCTGGACCCACGATTCCGGGAGGCAGAGCGCCCTGTCGCATCTGCTCGAGCTGCGCACGCGCTGCCATCTGCTGGGCGAACAGCGCTGTCTGGATCCCGTGGAAGAGTCCTTCGAGCCACCCGACGAGCTGTGCCTGCGCGATACGCAGTTCGGCATCGGAAGGCGTCGAGTCGTCGGAGAAGGGGAGTGCGAGGCGTTCGAGCTCTTCACGCAGCTCGGGGGCGAGGCCGTCTTCCAGTTCGCTGATCGACGTCTGGTGGATCTCGCGGAGCCGGTTGCGCGACGCCTCGTCGAGCGGAGCTGCCCGCACTTCCTCGAGCAACTGCTTGATCATCGTGCCGATCCGCATGACCTTGGCGGGTTGCTCGACCATGTCGGCCACACTGTCTTTGGATTCGGCGTCTTTCCCGGTCTCGTGGTCGTCGGGCCCGACAACCACGATGTTCTCGTCGGCGGTTGCCGGAGAACCGAAACCGCGGGGATCAAACGCTCCGGACGATGTGCCTTCGCTAGCCATGTCCCCATTGTGCCGAAAGCCGCCGACACCCGTCAGCAGTAGTCGGTATTGCTCCCGACGCCAGGGGACGCCGTCGCCGCGCGGCGTTCGGCGACAACCCGTCCGTTCGTCGAGGGCGGGCCGTCTATCGTGGCTGGCATGAGTCTCGACGTCGCCGCCGTGCGAGGACTGTTCCCCTCGCTCGGCGACGGCTGGATTCATTTCGACGCGCAGGCCGGGATGCTCATCCCCGACTCTGTTGCCAGCGCGGTCTCGTCGGGATTCCGCCAGCTCGGCGCGGCGCCGGGCGGGGTCTATCCGGGTGCGGTCCGCACCACCGAAGCCATCGACGGCGCACGTCGAGCGGTCGCCGATCTCGTCGGCGCGCAGGCCGCGGGAGTGGTCCTGGGACCCTCCCGATCGGCGCTCGTGTGGACCCTGGCGGAGTCGATCGCCCCCAACACCTGGCTCGGCGGCGACGTCGTCGTGAGTCATGCCGACGACGAGCCGAACATCGTGCCGTGGCTGCGGGTCGTCGGACGCTATGGCGGTTCTGTGCGGTGGGCCGAACTCGACATCGAGACGGGTGAGCTGCCCGCGTGGCAGTACAAGAATCTCGTCGGTGCGCGAACGGCAGTCGTCGCCGTCACCTTGGCGTCGTCGACTCTCGGTGCCATCACCGATATCCCCGCGATCGCCCGCTTCGCACACGCACGTGGTGCGATGCTCGTCGTCGACGCGACGAATGCTGCTCCCTACATGCCGCTCGACATCGCCGAACTCGGTGCGGATGTGCTCGTGGTGTCCGCCGAGCGGTGGGGCGGTCCGCGGGTCGCGGCAATGGTGTTCCGGGATCCGAAGGTCATCGATCGGCTCGTCCCGATGTCGGTCGACCCGCGTGCGGTCGGCCCCGCACGTCTCGAACTCGAACCGCTACAGGGCGGACTGCTGACCGGGCTGGTCGCGTCGATCGAACATCTCGCCTCGCTCGACGCCGACGCGATCGGCAAGCGGCGCCGACGACTTGTCGCCTCCCTCGACGCGGTCAACGAGTATCTCGACCGGCTGATGGTCTACCTCACGACGACTCTGGAGCAGCTCAGTCAGGTCTCGGTGGTCGGGACGCCTGGTAACCGCGTCCCGACGCTCAGCTTCACCTTCGATCAGGTCTCGGCGGACAAGGTGGTTCGACGCCTCTCCGACAACGGGATCTGTGCGCTCGCCGACCTCCCGTGCCGAGCGCTGACACGCATGGGTGCAAGCGACTTCGGCGGCGCGGTGACCGTCGGTCTCGGACCCTATTCGACGCCGTACGAAGTTGACCATCTGGTCAGAACTCTCGGGTCGCTCGGTTAGGCAACGTCGCAGCGTATTGCGTGTGGGTCGACCGATCCACACGGTTTCGCATTTAGCTACAACGCATACTAAGTTGACCAATGTGAACGACCCCGAACCCCGCCCTCCCGCGCCTGATACACCGGAGCTGACCGCCGATCAGGTCGCGCTCTGGAACTCGTTCGTGGATGGCGGATGGGCGCTGATGGCTCAGGTCAACAGCACGTTCGGCGCAAACGGCTGGACTACAACCGACCTGCGCATCCTCGAAGTTCTCGCGACGCGTGAGCAGTTCGGCATCAGTGAACTCGCGGCGACCGTGCACATGGGCGTCAGCACCATGTCCCGTCAGATCGGCAGACTGATCGACACCGGCGACGTCGTCCGCGTACGTTCGGACCTCGACGGCAGACACCGACTCGTCCGCATCACCGACACCGGCCGCAGCACGTTGGCCCGGATCTCGCGGGTGCGCAACGGCGTGATCCGCGAGTACGTCTTCGACGTCCTGGGCGAGGAAGGCTTCACCACCATCTGCCTCGCCATGCGGAAGGTCCGGGGCTCCTGGTCCTGACGGTTACGCCCGTTCGACGCCACTTTCGGGCAGCATCGATGGCATGCGTGCAATCACCGTCGAGTCCGATACCGCCACATTGTCTGTCGCCGAAGTACCCGATCCGACGCCGGGACCCGGCGAGGTGCTCATCGAGGTCGCGGCAGCCGGCGTGAACCGTGCCGACCTACTCCAGAAACAGGGCCTGTATCCACCGCCGCCCGGGGCGTCGGAGATTCTGGGTCTCGAGGTGTCGGGCCGGATCGTCGAACTTGGTCCAGAGGTGACGGAGTGGTCCGTCGGCGACGAGGTGTGTGCCCTGCTCGCGGGCGGCGGGTACGCCGAGCTGGTGGTGGTTCCGGCAGTGCAGGTGCTGCCGAAGCCGTCGAATGTGGACCTGATCGAGGCAGCGGGACTGCCGGAGGTTGCGTGCACGGTTGTCTCGAACCTGCTGCTCACGGCGCACCTGCAGCTTGACGAGCTGGTGCTCATTCATGGAGGCTCCAGCGGGATCGGCACCCATGCGACGCAGCTGTGTCGCGCGCTGGGAGCCAGGGTCGCGGTGACGGCGCGGACGAAGGAGAAGCTGGCGCGCTCGGCGGAGTACGGGGCCGAGATCCTCATCGACTACTCGTCGGAGGACTTCGTCGAGGTGATCTCCGGGCACGGTGGCGCCAACGTGATCCTCGACATCATCGGCGCGGCCTATCTGCCGCGCAACGTCAAGGCTCTCGCCACGGGAGGGCGCCTGGTCATCATCGGCATGCAGGGCGGCGTCAAGGGTGAGTTACCCATCGGCGCAATGATTTCCAAGCGGCTCTCGGTGTACGGCACCGCGCTGCGCTCGAGGCCGGTGACCGGGGCCGACGGCAAGGCGTCGATCGTCGAGAAGACCTACACGCGAACCTGGCCGTTGATCGAGGCCGGCTCTGTGGTGCCGGTGACCGACTCGGTCTTCGAGCTGGCCGACGCCCAGGCCGCCCACGAGCGACTCAACAGCGGCGACGCGATCGGCAAGGTGCTGCTGCGCGTTGGCTGATGAGGGAACGGGCTGATGAGGGCGAGTGGGCTGATGGTGGTCTCACGCTGCGGGTCACGTACCCTTTTCCGCAGGGAAGCGTGGCAGAGCGGCCGAATGCACTCGCCTTGAAAGCGAGCGTGGGTAAAACCACCGGGGGTTCAAATCCCTCCGCTTCCGCAGAAGAGGCCGAGTTGCGTGGGATCCTGAGGGGCATTTTTGTACCCCTGCGTCCCACGCAACTGAACCTCATTTCGGCGAACGACGGGTCCGCGTGATCGCTGAGACCGTATGGCACAATTCCGGCCTGTGAAGAAGCTGATAGCAAGTGTAATGATCGGCGGCGCCACTGCCGCAGGAGTTCTCGTGGGTGGCGGAGCGGCGCACGCCGACGTCTCGCCTGGCAACTACCGATACTGCAACACCGAGTTCCAGGGTTTCCACGTCCCGCTGCCGTGGTGTTCGGACATGACGGTTCGCAATCACCGGCTAGGGGTCACCCCCAGCTTCCGTGGCTATCCCATCACAACCGTTGGCAAGTACGAGTACGTCAACATGGGCCAGGGCAACGGACTCAAGATGTACAAGACGCGCAACGGATATGCGGGCTCGCAGTATCAGGGCAACAAGGTCATCGCCAAGTTCGTTCTGACGCGCAAGCGCTGAGCGCGCGGTCAACCAGCCAGGAACTGATCGATCTGGTTGAGCGACTGCGTCGCGCCCTCGGCCATGCCCATGTCGAGGACCTTCTGCAGTCCCTCAACCGTTTCGTACGTACTCACGTAGGTGGCGATGGTTCGGCCATCGTTGTCGGCGAACGAGTATGTGCTGTGCGACAACGGAAGTGAATCGATCGGCGTGAAGTTTTCGTCGGCGAAGCCGTCGCGGAAGCTGAAGTTCGACGGCTTGTCGACGGAGTCGACGAGCCAGTAGCCCGCGTACTTTTCGCCGTCGGGGCCGGTCATGTAGTACGTGACACGCCCGCCCGGCGCCAGGTTGTGATCGACGAACGTTGCGGGGTATTCCGGTGGGCCCCAGACCTTCTCGAGCTGACGCGGATCGGCGTAGATCTGCCAGACGCGTTCAACCGGAGCGGCGAACTCGGCTGTGATGGTGAGGGATCGGTCGTCGAGATTCTTGGTGACGTCGATGACGGGCATTGTATTACTCCTCTTTGTCGGCAGCTGTCGACGTCGTGTCGTCGACAGCAAGTAGTGCGTCGATTCGGTCGATCCGGCCGCGCCAGACCTGCTCGAGCTCGTCGAGTAGGTCCGACACGGCGCGCACGGCCTCGACGTCGCCGGAGGCAAGTTGTTCACGCCCTCGGCGACGTTTTGTCAGCAGTCCGGAGCGTTCGAGCACGGCGACGTGTTTCTGTACCGCGGCGAAGCTCATGTCGTAGTCGGCGGCGAGTGTCGACACCGACTGCTCCTGCGCGAGCACGCGCCGCATGATGTCGCGGCGGGTTCGATCGGCAAGTGCGTGGAACAGTGCGTCTGCCTGGTCCTCTGCCGTTGTGCTCACGATGCAAACGTACAACTAATTGGTTGTACGTGTCTACCCTTTCGTGGAATTGGCCCGTATTGCGCACCCCGGGTCCTGCGCCCCGAGCGCTAGCGGAGGACACTGGTGGGATGCGCGACGACGGGAGAGGTGTAGACCGCGACGAACTGGACCTTCGGCTCGCGGACTCCCTTCGTGGAATCGAACGAAGGGTCATGGCAGAGGTCCCGCTCCGCGGGCGTGCGGTCGCCGCCATCTGGGTGGCCGTCGTGGTACTCGCGGGCATGAGCGTTGTGACTGCACTGACCGGAACGTCGACGCCGCTCTCGGAACTCGCCGTCATCTTCGGCGCCGCCGCCGTGGTGCTGTCGATGGTCGCGGTGATTGTTCGACGTTTCGCACCCTGCTGGATCGCAGCAGCGGTCAGCGCCGTCGCGGTGCCGATCTCGATTCTGGGCTACTGGGCGGATCAGACTGCGCGCCAACAGACTTCGCTTGGGCTGTTGGTGGCCGCGCTGTGCCACATCGCGCTCGTGGTCAACTGGGTGCAGTGCGTGCGCCCGCCGGCGGGGCACAACGGAGGCCACGCGTCGTAGGTGTGGCCGCAGGTGATCTCGACAGGCTCGATCAGCGAAGAGGGGCGCTCGATCGGCGAGGGGGCTCGGTCGGCGGGTGATCTCGACAAGCTCGATCAGCGAGGGGCTCGTTCAGCGAAGGGTGGGCTCGATCGGCGAAAAGGGCGCTCGTTCGGCGAGGGGGCGCTCGATCGGCGAAGAGGCCGCTCGATCGGCGCGAGGGCGCGTACACAACTCGGTCGTGAGCGCGGCGCCATCACAATAATCTCCTCGGCGGTCCGCTCAGGTACGAGTTGTGTACGTACCGGCGGTCGTCAGGACGGGGCCATGGCGCGCTGAGCCTTTTCGAGCGCGGCAAGGGTGCGTAGTACGTATTCGCGACGCGAGGTCAGGTCGGCGATGCGGGCCTTGGCGGAGAGTCCCGATTCCTGCTCGGCGGCGGCCAGGCGCCCGTCGATGTCGGTGAGTTCGTTCAGCAGACCCTCGGCGCGACTGAGAAGCTCCGCGCGGTCGGGCCGCGAGACGTCGTTGCGTCGTGTCGGGCTCGTGGTTGCCGTGCTCGCCTTGTCGCCCGCGCTCTTCACGGCGCCCGACTTCGCAGCGCCCGACTTCACGGTGCTCGACTTCACCGCGGCCGCAGACGTTCGCGATGCGGATCGCTTGGGTCGAGGAGCAGGGGTGCTCGTGCGGATCCGGTTCAACTCGGTGTACGCGTCGCGAGCGCCGACACGGTGCTCGCGCTCCTCCTCGTCGTCGCATTCCACGGAGCCGCCGAGCGGACGCAGACCGTAGAAACCCAAGAACTTGCGCGCCTCGGTGATCGTCACCTCGAGCTCGCGGCACTTGCCGCAGCGCACTTCGTCACGGAAGTCCGCGACGTCATCGGTGGAGGAGCACCACTCACACGGGGTGGCAGTGTTTTCGGTCACGACAGCTTCGGCAGTTCTGGAGAGCACGTTCGAAAACAATACGGGACAAGAGGTTTCAGATTCCAATTCGAGCGTGTCGCACACCGACACCCCGCGTGACTACAGCCAATCCCGCTTGCGGAAGTTGATGTAGAGCACGATGACAGACCCGACGATCAGGATCGCACTGACCCAGACACCCCACGACGTGCTGTATCCGGGGAACAGCACGTTCTGTCCGTAGTAGCCGGTGATGAGGGTCGGCACAGCGATGATCGCGGCCCACGCCGTCAACTTCTTCATCACGGTGTTCAGCCGCGCGTCCATCAACGAGAGGTTCGTCTCGAAGACACTGCTGAGCATGTCGCGCAGTGACTCGGTCCACTCGGCGGCACGCAGCACGTGGTCGTAGAGGTCGGAGTAGTTGGGGTCGAGCTCGGCCGCGTGCTCTCCGCGATCCTGGTAGCGGTGTCGCTGGATGGTGCCGACCACCTCACGCATCGGGAGCACCACCCTCCGCAGCACCACGAGATCCTTGCGCAGGTCGTATGTCCGACGTTGCAGGCTCACGTTGGGGACCGACTCGTCGAACAGGTAGTCCTCGAGCTCCTCGATCTGGTCGTCGAGTACCTGCACCGCGTCGAAATGACCGTCGACAACCACGTCGAGCACCACGTAGAGCAACCCGCCGACCCCGAGCGACGCGGCGTTCGTGTCCTCGCAGCGTTCCACCACGGTCTTGATCCCGTCGCCCGGATGCATACGCACCGTGATGACGGCGTTGTCCTTGATGAAGATCGAGACGCGGTGCAATGTAAAGGATTTGGCGCGCTGATTCTGCCCGTTGTTGGCGGCCACCCCCGACCTCGGGGGTGGTGGATCGTCGGAGTCGTCGTCAGCGTCGTCGTCGGAATCGCTGTCGGAGCGTCGAACATCTTGTGTCGCAGACGTTTTCATCTCGATGCCGTACACCATGATGAAGGTGTGGTCGCTGTAGGTGACGGTCTTGACGCGCTCGGCGGCCGAGATCGTGTCTTCGATGGCGAACTTGTTCAACCCGAGTTCGTCTGCGAGCGAAGAGAGCGTCTCATGGGTCGGGCACTGTAGGTCGGCCCACACGACGGTGTCGGACTCGCCGATGAGGTCGGAGACCGATTCGAGGGAGAATCCGTCGACCTTCTTGCCATCGCGCCAGATCTGGCCCTGGATGCGCTCGTCTCCCATGACGTCATCCTGCCACGCGACGAGAGGTCCTCGACGCTGCCGCGCTCGCTCGACCTGGCAGGATCGGCCCATGGCCCACCGCATCCCGTCGCTCACCGGAGTGCGTGCGCTGGCTGCGGCCGCGGTCTGCCTGACGCATGCGGCCTTCTGGACCGGCAACTACACCGACGACTACGTCGGTCGCCTGTTCTCTCGGTTCGAGGTCGGCGTCGCCATCTTCTTCGTGCTCTCGGGGTTCCTGCTGTTCTCGGAGTGGATTCGGCCAATGCAGAAGGGCTCGGCCCCACCGTCGACTCGGCGCTACTTCTGGCATCGTGCACGGCGAATCCTGCCTGCGTACTGGATCACGGTGATCGCGGTCTACCTCGTCTACGGCTGGTATTCGCCGGGTGGCGAGGCCGCGGTGACAGGCGTCGGCTGGTCGGGTTTCTGGCGAAACATGACCCTGACGCAGGTCTATGGCATCGGTCACCTGCATGCCGGCCTGACCCAGATGTGGAGTCTCGCAGCAGAAGTCGTGTTCTACCTGCTCCTGCCGGTGATCGCCTGGCTGCTGATCGTCGTCGTGTGCCGATGCCGCTGGCGACCGGACCTGCTCATCGGTGGCCTGCTCGTGATCGGGCTGGTCAGTCCGGTGTGGTCGGTGCTCGTCGACGGCAATCCCGACGCCGATCCGACAGCCCGACTCTGGGCGCCTGCTTTCCTCGGATGGTTCGTCGCCGGCATGATCTTGGCGGTCTGTGCGCCGCTCGTCGCCAAGTGGAACACCTGGTTCTGGCTTGCGGCCGCGGGTGTCGCGTTCCTCGTGTCGGGTCTGCCACTGGCAGGAGAGCCGACGATCACGCCGAGCACGGCGTCGGCGACGATTGTCAAGAATCTGCTCTACCTCGTCATCGCCGTCGGAATGGTTGGTCCGCTCACCGCAACCGACCAGTCGTCGCCGTGGGCGCGGCTGTGCGGCAGCCGTCCCGTCGTGTGGCTCGGCGAGATCTCCTACGAGTTCTTCCTCGTGCACGTCCTCGTACTCGAAGTGGTCATGGACCTGCTGAACTATCGCGTGTTCAGCGGCAACGTCGTCGTGGCGTTCGTGGTGACAACCGCGATCAGCATCCCCATCGCGTGGGCGCTGCACCGCGCGACCCGTCCGCTGTGGCGTGCGCCGACGCCTCGGGCACCCGAATTGCGCAGGTAGAATTTGGGAACGCGGCGGGGTGAAGTTACTACTCTCGCCCGCAAGACGGTCCCGAACCAAAGGCGTTCCGACGATGATCGACAAGAGCGCGGCCCAGCGGGGTGGCGACAGCAGTGCTCAGATCCGCAGTTGGTGTGAGCGATCGGCCGTCGCCGGTGAACGCCCCGAGCTCTCCGATGCCGCCGCACTGCTCGTGGCGTCGGGGTATCTCACCCCGGCAGGCCGGGCGATCCTGGTCCGCCGAATCTCTTCCGGACTGCCTGTACCGACGCTGCCCACGGGTTTCGGTGAGCTGCGTCGACTCCAGCGGGCGATCGTCCAGCTCGAAAGCCAACTCGACGCCCCGATGGTGCCCGGAATGGTCGTGACGCTGATGCGCGGGCGTCTCAACGGGCTGCTGCGTCGGCGCGACGACTCGCGCAAGCTGATCGTGACCGCGAAGGGCGTTTTCGCAGGTAGTACGCGCGCCATCCGTAGGGAACGTCGGGAGAACGTGTACCTCGAGATCGAGGAGCGGGAGCGCCTGTTCGCCGGACTGCTCTGCACACCGACCCCGAACGTGAACACGTCGAACCCGATGCGTCGTGCGGGAACGGCGGCTGTCGAACGGATCGCGGGCGTCGTCGGACAGGTCGCCGCACGTTCGGGATATCCGCAGGCGGGGGAGTGGGCCAACCGCGTCGCCGCCGTCGACGGGACTCCCGCTTCGCCGAGAAACCCCGCCTCACCGCTGTCCGGGGTGGCGAACTTCGTCGACGGCTACGAGACGCTGATGTTCCTCGCCGCCCACTACTACGACCGCATCATGCGCAATCCGGCGTGGCGGTCCGACCACTTCGCCGTGCAGCGCACGCAGGTCAATCTGCACGCCGAGCTCGCCGAGATCGTCGCCGACGTCATCGCGCTGCGTTCCGTGCGGATCGACCTCGACCGCGCCAAGCGAAACGGCGGATTCGACGCCTCGTTCGCCGCCCAGATCGATCGTCGTGAAACGGTGTTGCGGCCGGTCTGGACCGAACTCATCGACCGTGTGCAGGCGCTCGGCGACGTCGCGTACGTCGTCGAGTCGGCCGCCGTCGAACTGCAGATCCTGTCCGAATACAACAGGGCCGCAACCATCGACGACAGGATCGACGCGCTCATCGCCAGGTCGGGCGACCGGGAGATCTCCGTCGACAACGCCAAGCGTCTGACCGAGCAGGTGCGCAGCGGCGAGGAGCAGTTGCGTAGCTACCGCGACGTCCTCGAGGGCAACATCGCACGCATTTCGCCTGCCGTGCCGCGGGAGCTTCCCGCCCGCTACGAGCCGTCCTGACCGCGTCGCTTCAGGCGCGTGACCAGGACCGCAGGTGATCCTTTTCGACGCCGGTGAGTCGTCGAAGCGAGTGTGCCTCAACGTCGACGACGGCCATCTGGGTGCTCGCGACGCAGGCGGGTTTCGAGTCGTCCTCGGCGTGCGCGCCGCGGATCTCATAGCCGATGGTGAAGTCGACCGATCGAAAACCCTTGATCCACATGCCAATCCGCAACGGCGAATCGTCGTGCCGTAGTTGGCTCTGATATCTGATCTCGACGTGGACGATCATCGCGCTCTTGATCAGTTCCGCCTGGGACCCGGTCGGTGTGTCGGCTTCAGCGGCCAGAGTGGTTGCCATGACCAACCATTGGATGCGGGCCTCCTCCATGAGGGTGACCATCCGCGCGTGGTTGATGTGACCAAAGGCATCCATGTCCGACCACCGCACGGGGACCTCGGCGACGAATGCGAAATCTCCGACACCCAGACCGCGCTCACCTGCGGACTTCGTCGAACTATCCAGATCCTTTGGTGTCGTCACAATAACAACCTTATGTCGACGTTGCGCGAAGACGGTTCGGGGATGTTGGTTGCCAGGAACGACACGTACCCTGTGGACGACACCGGCCGCAGTGGGAGGGGAACCCACTGATGCGGGCCGTCCTGACATTTCAAGATGTGCGCATGACGATGAGATGCGCACGATCGCGAGTGCCCGACTCTGGATGGTCGGTGCGCTCCGAAGAGTTCGAGGAGACACTTGCATGGGTGGGCGTTGGAGGATCACGGCTGCGCGTCGGCGCACGGGAGGTAGTGGGTCGGTGATTCGACGATCTGCCGTGCTCGCGACCGCGCTTGTCGGATTCTCCGCGCTACTCACCGGCGTTCCCGCCGTGGCGGACGCAGCACCCGTGCCTGTCGCGCAGATCGCGAAGGTTGAGAAGCTGGGACCGCTCAGGACCGACGTCTGGGTCACGTCGCCGTCGATGAAGACGAAGATCAAGCTGTCGGTGCTGACCCCCGCAAATGCGTCAGGTCCACGACCAACCGTGTACATGCTCGACGGCGCCGGAGCGGAGGGCGACGTGAGCGACTGGATCACCAAGGGCCACGCGGGCCGCTTCTTCGCGGGCAAGAATGTCAACGTGGTGCTGCCGACCGGCGGTAAGGGCAGCTTCTACACCGACTGGCAAAAGCGCGATCCCAAAGTGGGACAACCCATGTGGGAGACCTTCCTGGCAAAGGAGCTTCCTCCGCTGGTCGACAAGAAATTCGACGGCAATGGGCGCAACGCGATCATCGGTCTGTCGATGGGCGGCCAGGCAGCATTCGCGCTGACCATCCGTCATCCGTCGACCTACAGCGGACTCGCCTCGCTGTCGGGCTGTCCGCCGGTCTCCGGCGCTGCCAACGAGGCATACGTACGCACGACGGTCGGCCGCGACGGCGGCGACGCGACGAACATGTGGGGGCCCTTCGGCTCCGCGGGCTGGGACGCTCACGATCCGGCCAAGCACCTCGACGCACTGCGCGGCAAGGACATATTCTTGGCCGCCGGATCAGGCGCCATCGGCCCGCTCGACCTGCAGCGTCGGATCGAACCCGACGAGGGCCCACCCGAGGCCGTGACGGCGTCGTCGTCGGCGCTCGAGCTGGGCGCCTACCGCTGCTCGCTGGAGTTCGCCGCGACGATGCGCGCCAACAACGTGCGCTACACCGACGGCTTCCGCCTGATCGGCACGCACACCTGGGCCTACTGGGAGCAAGACCTCCCCGCCGCCTGGCGCACCGTCTCGCGCGGCCTGTACTGAGCCGCACGGCGCACACTCGGCTGTTTTAGGCGCCCACTCGGCCGTATGGGGCGCCCACTCGACGGTGACCGCACGGTCGACTGGGCGCTCGGGACCGTCGACTGGGCGTCTTATCCCGTCGACTGTGCGCTCGGGACTGTCGACGGTGCGCTCGGGACCGTCGACTGGGCGCTCCAGACCGTCGAATGGGCGTCTTATCCCGTCGACTGTGCGCCTTATCCCGCCGAGTGGTCCTCGGCCCAGCGGGTGGCGAAGGTTAGGAAGGCGTCGTTATCCTCGGCCTCGGTGACGGTCACGCGCACGCCGTCGCCGGCGAAGGGTCGGATGATCACGCCTGCGTCGCGCGCGGCGGCAGCGAAATCGGTTGTCGCGTCGCCGAGTTCGATCCAGACGAAGTTCGCCTGCGTCGCCGGGACGCGATATCCCATGTCGCGCAATTGCTCTGCGACTCTGGTGCGCTCCTCGACGATCGCCTCGGTGCGCGCGAGCAGCTCGTCGTCGGCGTCGAGGCTTGCGATGGCCGCGGCCTGGGCCACCGAGTTCACGGAGAACGGTACGTGAGCCTTGCCGAGCGCGGTGATGACCTCGGGATGCGCGATCGCATATCCGACGCGCAGCCCCGCGAGTCCGTACGCCTTCGAGAATGTCCGCAGCACAACCAGATTGGGATACTCGCGGTGCAGTTCGATGGCGTCGTACGCCTGCGTCTGCGACGGTCGCATGTACTCGAAGTACGCCTCGTCGAGAGCAACGACGACGTCGCTGGGAACCTTCGCCAGGAACGTCCGCAGGCTGTCGGCGTCGACGATGGTCCCCGTCGGGTTGTTCGGGTTGCAGACGAAGATCAGGCGTGTGCGGTCGGTGATCGCGTCGGCCATCGCGGGGAGGTCGTAGCTGAGCTCGTCGGTCAGTGGGATCTGCACGGGCACAGCTCCGACGAGACGGGTCGCCAGGGGATAGGTCTCGAACGACCGCCACCCGAACAAGACCTCGTCGCCCGGCTCGCACGTGATTGTCACGAGGTTCTGGCACAGGCTGACCGAGCCGCAGCCGACCTGGATCTCGTCCTCGGTCACGCCCAGACGCTTGGCGAGCGAGGCCGTCAACTCCACCATGCCGTTGTCGGGGTAGCGGTTGATGGTCTGCAGCGAGTCGGTGATGGCCTGCTCGACGCTGGGCAGCGGCCCGAACGTCACCTCGTTGCTCGCGAGTTTGATCGCGCCGGGAAAAGTGGCACCGGGCACGTAGACGGGCAGTTCTTCGAGGTGAAGGCGAAGGCGGAAACTCACACGTCAAATGTAGGACGCGAGCGTGCCCATGCCGAAACCGGCTCATGCGAGACGCCGTCTGCCCGTGCTCCACGACGCCTTTGCGAGGGTCTGTCCATGCAGGTCGTCGCGCCCCGTAGCTCGCGGTTTGCTTCGGACTGATGACCGTGTGTAATCTTTCCACTCGGCAGTTCGAAAGGACTCCGCCAAGGAGGCGTGCCAGAGCGGCCGAATGGGACTCACTGCTAATGAGTTGTCTCGCTAAAACGGGACCGGAGGTTCAAATCCTCTCGCCTCCGCCACCGCAGTCAGCCTCGACCGCGGAGAACTGAATAACGCTACGCGCCCGTAGCTCAACGGATAGAGCATCTGACTACGGATCAGAAGGTTTGGGGTTCGAATCCCTACGGGCGCACCACACACTCCCCGTCACCGGTACTCGGTGGCGGGGAGTTTGTCGTCGACGGATCGCGTCCGGCGTCGACCGGAGCGCAGGTCTGCACATGGTCTCGCCGAGGTCACTGTTGTGAATCGGACACTGAGAATCTGCAATCATCGGTGATGTACTGAAGTGGCAGAAGTGCTTGATGTGACATCCGGTCCCGAGTCGTACGACGAGAGGAACTCTATGCCTTCGCCCATTGCAAAAATCACTGCCGAGTTGTTCGGCACGTTCTGGCTGGTCTTCGGCGGTTGCGGTACCGCGATCTTTGCCGCGAAAGAGGTGGCCGTCGGTGACGACACCGGCACCCGAATCCAGGTGGGTGTCGGCTACCTCGGCGTCGCCCTCGCCTTCGGTCTCACCGTGGTCACAATGGCGTACGCCCTCGGTCACATCTCCGGAGGCCACTTCAATCCCGCCATCACGCTCGGTGCATGCGTCGGCGGACGTACTCCGTGGCGCGACCTGCCGGGCTACTGGGTCGCGCAGATCGTCGGCGGTCTGCTTGCGGGCCTCGCCCTCTGGGGTATCGCCTCGGGCAAACCGGGGTGGTCGCGTGAGGGGAATATGGCTGCCAATGGCTACGCCGAGCACAGCCCCGGCAACTACACGCTTGTCGCGGTCATCGTGGCCGAGATCCTGCTGACCGCGTTCTTCCTGATCGTCGTGCTCGGCGCGACGGACGTCCGTGCACCAAAGGGTATGGGCGCCTTGGCAATCGGCTTGGCGCTGACCCTCATCCACCTCATCTCGATCCCGATCTCCAACACGTCGGTCAACCCCGCACGCTCGACGGGCGTCGCCTTCTTCAACGGCAACGGCGCACCGGGACAGTTGTGGGTGTTCTGGGTTGCCCCGCTCGTCGGTGGCATCATCGGCGGCTTGCTCTACCCGCTCCTGTTCGAGGACGGACGCTTCAAGTTCGCGCCCGTGCAGAACACCGTCTAACCGAACACACACGACGGCCGGCCCGGGCGCGATGCCCGTGGCCGGCCGTCGCGTCGTCGTGGCGGTCCGTATCGTCGGGATCAGGGATTGCGGCGTCAGGGATGTCGGCAGGCAGTGGAGACGGGAGCGTCAGCATGGGACAGCAGGAGGCGGGGCCGCGGCCCGAGGACCTCTATCGCGCGCCGCTGATGCCTGGCCTCTACCCGCCGCTCGGATTCGCCCCCGACGGCACGCCGCGGTTCGTGCCCGGCCAGCAGCCCTCGCAGACTGCCGCCGGACCCCAGACCTCCGCGCCCGGAGGCGCGACACCCCCACACGGTGGACCCCCACCCGACGAAACAGGACCCGACCCAACGGACTTCGACGACGAGCGGCGTCAGCCGAAGTCGCCGGGAAAGTTCGGCACGGGAGTGGTGTTCGCGCTGGTCGCAGCCGTCGTTCTCGGTTTGGTCTTCTACGGATTCTCGCTGATACGGCAATCCGGCGCACAGTCGCAGGACGCGCCCGCGACCCTGACGATCGTCGACCCCACCGTTCCCGACGTCCCGACCCAGCAACAGCAGCCGGGCAACCCGATGCTCCCGCCCGGCGCGACGCCTGCACCGCGCGACAGCGACACCGCGGGCCGATCCGTCACCTACGACGCGACCATCGAGGGCAGCGGGACCATCCTCTACGTCGACGACGTCGGCCTGCGCAGCGAGTTCACCCCACCGCCCACGTGGCACCTCGAGTTCACCGCGGGATCGGCGCCGCTACGACTGCTGGTCCTCGCCGGACAGAACAGCTCGGCGTCGTGTGAGATCAAGGTCGACGGCCAGAGCGTCTCGATTGATCGGGTCGACGCAGGGTCTGCCCGACGGACCGCTTCGTGCCGCGCGTGACCGTAACGAAGTGATGGAGACCGGCATCCGATGTGTGTAGCGGCCTCTCGCTCGCTACCGTAGACGCGTGAGTACAACCCCAGCCCCTGATCACGACACCGCAGCGAGCGGCGGATCGGTCGACACCGCTCCGGTTCGGGAGTACAAGACGATGATCACCTGGCGTGGTGTCGGAGTCGACAGACTCGAGCAGGTACGCCTGCACGTGTCCGGGCTGCGCATCAAGGCATACGGTCGGATCATCTCGGCGGCTACCGCCGACTCGGAGGCGTTTTCCGCCTCGTACGAGCTGATCACCAACGACGCGGGCGTGACGAAGCGACTCTCCATCCACCTCCTCCGGGAGAGCGGCGAGAGCCAACTCGGACTCTCCCACGACGACGAGAACCTCTGGCTCGTGCGCACCAACGGAGACACCATCCGCAGTGACTTCGACGGCGCGCAGGACGTCGACCTGGCCATGTCGCCGATGTTCAACGCGCTGCCCATCCGTCGATTCGGCCTGAACACAGCACCGACCGACGTCGAGATCCCGGTGGCGTACGTCTACCTGCCGACCGGCGAGGTCAAGCCGGCGCAGATGCACTACACCTCGGGACCCGACGGCATCGACGTCGTCTCGCCGATCGCGACGGCCAAGATCACCGTCGACGACAACGGCTTCGTCGTGAACTACTCGGGACTGGCCGAGCGCGTCTGAGGGGTCACCCCAGCCAGACTCGCCCCTCGTGGGCCTGTTTACGCATGTCCGACGCCCAGCCGGGCGCGCCGACGCTGACCCCGACAATCGGCTCCCGACCCCGCGCCGCCATCTCCTCGTAAGCCATGCGCGCGCGATGTCCGTCGTCGATCAGAGCGGCAACGCTGCCGGAGTCGCGCAGTTCGTCGCGTGCCTGGACGAGACGGTCGATCGCCTCGCTGAGTGCGTTGAGTACGGCGATGTCGTTGGCCTCGATCATGGCGCGCTGCAGCGTGGGTTCGGTCGCGGCAACGCGCGTCCCGTCCCGGAAACTGCCTGCTGCCAGGCGTAACGCAAGGTTGCTCTCGCCCGCGCCGACGGCGGCGGTGTCCGCGGCAAGCAGGTGTGGAACGTGCGAGATCGCCGCGACGGCCCGGTCGTGTGCGTCCGGCGCCGCGGGGACGACAACCGCTGACACCTCCAACGCGAGCTCTGCCACCGCGGTCCAATCGTCGGCGTCCGTGTCGTCGGACGTGGTGACCATCCACATCGCATCGGTGAACAGCGTCGGATCGCATGCGTCCCATCCGGACCGGCTCGTCCCGGCCATCGGGTGCCCTCCGACGTAGCGCGCGTGTGGATGAAGCCTCGAAACCTTTTCCGCCACAGCCTGTTTGACGCTGATGACGTCGGTGAGCAGGCATCGCGGTGCCGTTTCGGCGATTGCACTCAGCAGCGGCTCGATCGTCGTGACCGGGGTGGCCAGCACGATGATCGCGTCGTCGGCTGCCGCGCGTTGCAGCGTCGCAACCAGATCCGACGAGGCGTCGTATCCAGAATTCGACGCCGCGTCGACGGTTGCCTCGGAGCGGTTGTAGCCGAACACGTCACGACCGGCCGCCGCCAGGGCCTGCATGAACGACCCGCCGATCAGTCCGAGGCCGAGGATGCAGACCGGTCGTCGAGTCGTCGCCGTCGTCTGTGATTCCTGCGCGGTCTGCGGTTGGCTGCCCTGCTTGTCTTCGGTCACAAGGTCCAGATTCGCACATCGGTCTCGGGTCTCGGAGCGCGTGGCGACGGAGTGTAGGCGACCTGAGTCGGAAGGGGATTGGGGCGGGCGTCGATTCTCGACTACCGTGAGCGTCATGGCAGGTGCCGGCGCTGGGGTTTCGGACTCCAACAAGCAGCAAGCGATCGACGATATCGAGGGTTTCGCGGTAGCCGTGGTCCGCGAGGATGCCGCTTGGAAGGTCAAGGCGCTCGACGAGTCTGCCCTGACCGACCTGTCCGCCGCCGAGACGCAATTGCGTGAACTGCGGGCAGCGGGTGCCGTGTTCGGGCTCCTCGACATCGACGACGAATTCTTCATCGTCGTCCGCCCGGCCCCCGGCGGTGCGCGACTGCTGATCTCCGACGCGACCGCCGCGATCGACTACGACATCGCCGCCGACGTCCTCGACGCCATCAACGTCGACGTCCCCGATCTCGACGACGACGAGCTCGACGACATCGACCCGTGGGAGGAAGGCGACCTCGGCGTGCTCTCCGACCTCGGACTTCCCGACGCGGTGATGGGCGTGATCGTCGGCGATACCGACCTCTACGCCGACGAGCAGATCGGCATGATCGCCGCGCGACTCGGATTCGCCGACGAACTGTCGAAGGTGCTCGACTCGCTCGGACACTGAAGGCTCCGCAGGTGAACGGCGGGCGTGACGCGTCGCGCGTTCGGGATCAGATGAGCCTGTGGGATCAGATGATCGGTGAGGCGCTGTCTGCTGCCGTCGACTCCTCCGGACCCGACGACGTCCCCATCGGAGCCGTGGTCTTCGACCCGGCGGGCGTCGAACTCGCGCGTGCCGGGAATCGCCGTGAACTCGACGCCGACCCGACCGCCCACGCCGAGATCCTCGTGCTACGTGCCGCCGCGCGCGCCTTCGGTGACGGGTGGCGGCTGCCCGGATGCACAATCGCGGTCACCGTCGAGCCATGCACCATGTGCGCCGGAGCGATCACGCTCTCACGCGTCGACTCACTGGTCTTCGGCGCTTGGGAACCCAAGACCGGCGCCGTCGGGTCGCTGTGGGACGTCGTCCGCGACCCTCGCCTCGCCCACCGCCCGCAGGTCCGCGGCGGGGTGCGGGAGGCGGAGTGTCGAGAGCTGATGGTCGGCTTCTTCGACACGCGCCGTGAGGGCTGAGCCGTCGACTGGGCGCTCGAGACCGTCGACTGTGCGCTCGAGACTGCCGACTGTGCGCCCCTGGCCGTCCCGTCACGGCGTGACGACGGCACGCTCCGGTCCGTCGTAGCTCCACGCCTTCTCGACGTCGTCGATCCCGAACGCTGCGTAGGGCACCTGCAGGGCGCCGGACGCGATCGCGTCGATGACCGCTGGTATCGAGCGCATCTGCTGCTCGGCCGACACCGAACCCGCCCCGCTGCCCGAGATGGTGATGTTCCGCGATCGCAGGAGCGTCGACGGTACTGCGGCGTGCGCCCCGGCGAGCGACCCGATCTGTACGTACGAGATGTGAGCGTCGTCTTCGTGCAACCCTTGCCGTCCGAGTGCCGCGAACGTGGCCTCGGCGATCGGGCCCCAGACGTAGTCGAGGACGAGGTCGGGCGTCGACGCGGCAACGGCCTCAGCTAGCGCGCCTGCAGGATCGTCGACATCGAGTTCGACGGCGTCGACGTCGGGCGCGCGCAGGCTGCGCAGTACCGCCTGGTTCCGGCCGGCGGCGATGATGCGCTCGGCGCCCAGGGTCCGAGCGCTCTGAACCGCCAGGCGACCCGACATCCCCGTCGCACCCAGGATCAGCACGGTCCCCAAGCTGCCGTGTGCGTCGCGGTGGGCGTGCAGCGGAAGCCATCCTGAGCCCGCAGGATTGACCCCTGCGGCCACTGCGAGCGGGTCGGCGTCGTCGGGGACAGGAAATCCGCCCTGTGCAGCCATGCGCTCGGCCATCGTGCCCCACGGAGGCGCGATGCGTCCGGTGTAGCGCAGAGAACCGTCCGCTGCGCGCACCACGGCGTCGATGCCGGGTACCTGGGGATATATGCCGGAACTTCCGTAGTGGCGGCCCGCCGCCAATGACCTGACGATCTGGTGCAGGCCTGCGCCTACGAGCTCGAAGAGCTCGGTTCCCGCGACGACCTGCGGTTCGTCGAATGTTCCGGGCACCGGGGTCCGTCCGGCTTCGGTGATGATTGCTGCCTTCATGACGAGTCTCCTTAACTTAGTTAAATTGGAACTGCATCCAGACTCCCTTAACTTTGTTAAGCTGTCAACCGTGCCGACAGGAAGACCCAAGGGGCTGAACCGCGCCGACATCGTGCAAGCGGCGTTGGACCTCCTCGACGAGAAGGGCATCGACGCCGTCACGGTCCGCGCCGTGGCGACCCGACTCGGAGTCAAGGCGCCCGCGCTTTACTGGCACGTCGAGAACAAGCAGGCGCTGCTCGACGAGATGGGCACCGAGATTCAACGTCGGGTGATCGCCGAACTCCGTGCGCAACCGATGGGGGTCTGGCCCGAATCGGTGGCGACCTACGCGCGCGTACTTCGTCGCGAGTACCTCGCGCATCGCGACGGAGCGCGCACGTTCAGCGGAACGCGATTGACCGACCCGGAGGTGCTGCGCGCGCAGGAACCGTGGCTCGAGCAACTCGTCGCGTCGGGCGTCGATCTGGAAAGGGCTGTGAGCGCAGTCGAATTCGTGACAGCTTTTGTCGTCGGATTCGTCATCGAAGAGCAGGAGCGCGCTCAATCGGGGGAGCCGCGCTATTCACTGTCGGATCGGACCGAGATGCTCGGGGACGACGTCCCGCTGGTCGTGGAGGCCGGCCGAGTTCTCTTTGGCGATCGTGAGCAGCGATTCGAGCGCAACCTCGATGCCATCGTCGACGCGCTCCGGCGGGCTACCACCTGATCGCTGGGGGTGTCGAGACGTGCATAAACCAGGGTTCTCACCGAAAGACACAGTCGCCGCGGTGTGGCAGGTTGGTAACCGAGCGTGGAGCATCGGGCTCTGCATGGCGAGGAGTCGACATCATGAGTGAATCAAGCGACAAGATCAACGAGGCCGTGGAGTCGGTCAAGGGCAAGATCACCGAGTTCACGGAGAACGAGAAGGTTCAGGATGCGGTGGGCACAGCGAAGGAGAAGTTGACCGAGTTCACCGAGAACGAGAAGGTTCAGGATGCGGTGGGCACGGCGAAGGAGAAGTTGACCGAGTTCACCGAGAACGAGAAGGTTCAGGGCGCTGTGGGCACGGCGAAGGAGAAGTTCGGCGAGATCAAGGACAAGCTCCTCGGCAAGTGAGACCTGCCCTCGATCGAGAACGTCATCGGAGTCCAGGTGTGTGCGAGGGTGATTCGGACAGGCTTCGACGCGGACAGATTTCGATCTAACAGGCGTACTTCGACGGTGTGTACGGTGGGTTTCAGGAGACGCGAAAACCGCGCTCTGGTTCGCACACGCGAAGGAGAGTTCTATGGCAACCACTGATGATGCACAGAACAAGGCAGAAGAGCTCAAGGGTCGGGGCAAGGAAGCTGTCGGAAGCCTGACCAACAACGATGACCTCAAGAACGAGGGCAAGGGCGACCAGGCTGTAGCCGAGGGCAAGCAGAAGGTGTCTGAGGTTGCCGACAAGGTCAAAGAAGGCGTCGACGGCCTGAAGAACAAGCTCACCGGCCACTGAGCCGTTCGGCGTGGTGAGTGACATGCGCTTCGCTGACCTGCTGATTTAGTGTCAGACGCCAGCTGCGGTACAGTCTTCCGCGGTGGCGTGTCCGAGCGGCCGAAGGTGCAGCACTCGAAATGCTGTGTGCGGTAACCCCGTACCGAGGGTTCAAATCCCTCCGCCACCGCCAGAAATACCCCCTCACCTACACAGGTGAGGGGGTATTTCGCTGTCTGGAACCGAGCGGCGCCGCCTCGGCTCTCCCGTTTTCAGTCATTTCTGAACGGTCCCGACGAGCCGACCTGGGCTTTTGTCGCCGGGCGCCTCTCAAAATGACTGAAAACGGGAGAGGTCCGGAACGTCTTCGGATAGAACAGGTCCACACGCCCTGTCAGGCGGGAAACGACGGCCTCAGTGCTCCGTCGAGAACCCCGCGCGCCGACGGTGTGCTTCCAGCGCGAGCGTGACGAGGCGGTCGATGAGGTCGGGGTAGGCGATCCCGGTGGCCTGCCACAGCTTCGGGTACATCGAGCCCGGGGTGAATCCGGGAATCGTATTGACCTCGTTGAGCAGCCAACCGCGGCCGTCCTCCTCGTAGAAGAAGTCGACCCGCGCCATGCCCGCGCACCGCATGGCGAGGAACGTCTTCGCTGCGAGCTCACGGACCTCGCGCACCGCCTCGTCGCTCAGCGGCGCCGGGATCACCAGCTTGGCCGCGCCGGTGATGTATTTGTCCTCGTAGTCGTAGAACTCGCTGCCGGAGATGATCTCGCCCGGCACCGACGTCTCGGGGCTCTCGTTGCCGAGCACAGCAACCTCGACCTCACGCCCGGACACGAACTCCTCGATCACCACGACGTCGTCGTAGCGCAGTGCCAGGTTGATCGCGTCGTCGAGTTCGGTTGCGTTGTGCGCCTTGGTGATTCCCACCGACGACCCGAGGTTGGCCGGCTTGACGAACAGCGGCAGGCCCAGCTCCTCGATGGCGCGGAACGCGACGGTGCGCGGGTCGTCGACGCCGTCGCGGTATTCGATCCACCGGCACTGCGGGATTCCCGCCTGCGCGGCGATGACCTTGGCCATGCCCTTGTCCATACACGCTGCGGAGCTGAGCACACCGGCGCCGACGTAGGGCAGCTTGAACAGCTCGAGCATTCCCTGGATCGTGCCGTCCTCGCCGTGCGGGCCGTGCAGCAGCGGCAGCACAACGGTGATCGCTCCGTCGGAATCGGCCTGTAGCTCGCGCAGCGGGTCGACGACGGTGCCCGCGATGTCGAGTGCATCGGGCAGCGGTGTCTTGTCGGCCAGTGAGGCGATCACCTTGTCGTTGCGGACCCAGGTCCCGTTCTTCGCGATACCGATCGGGACGACGCTGTACTTGGCCGGATCGGCTGCTGCCAGCACGTGCGCCGCGGTCACGCGCGACACATCGTGCTCGGCGGACACGCCGCCGTAGAGAACAACCAGGCGAAGCAGGGGAGTCGACATGGGTCACACGATACGTCGACGCCTCGCCGCGCTCTCCCCGGCGTGCGGGGCGTTTTGCTCCTTCCTCTAGCGTTGAGTCGTGCACATGCAGGCAAATGAGGTGGCGGACGCGGTTGGCGGTCAACTCGTCGGAAACGACGTGACGGTCGACGGCGCGACGATCGACTCGCGCGCGGTGCGGTCCGGACAGCTGTTTGTCCCGGTCGTCGCTGCTCGCGACGGACACGACTTCATCGAGGGCGCGGTGTCGGCGGGAGCGGGCGCCTACCTCACCTCGACCGGCCCTGTCGAGGGCGTCGAGGCCCCGGCCATCACCGTCGTCGACACCGCGCTCGCACTCGCCGACCTCGGCCGCGCAGCGCGGCGTCGACTTCCCGAACGGGTGGTTGGGATCACCGGGTCGGTGGGCAAGACGTCGACCAAGGATCTGCTGGCCGGACTGCTCTCCACGACGTTCCGCACGGCCGCGAGCGAGAAGTCGTTCAACAACGAACTCGGCCTACCGCTCACCCTGTTCAACGCCCCCGACGACACCGAGGCCGCGGTCGTCGAGATGGGTGCGCGCGGGGTCGGGCATATCGAGTTGCTGTGTTCGATCGCCCACCCGACCGTCGGCATCATCACCCGGGTCGAGGGCGTGCACCTCGAACTCTTCGGCAGCATCGAGGCCGTCGCGCGTGCGAAAGGTGAACTGGTCGAGGCACTTCCGGCCGACGGCATCGCCGTGCTCAACGCCGACCACGAGCGCGTCGCGGCAATGGCATCCCGCACGTCCGCGCAGGTGCTGACCTACGGCCTCACCCCCTCGGCAGACGTCGTGGCCACCGACATCGTCGTCGACGATCAGCTCCGTGCATCGTTCCGCCTGCACACGCCGTGGGGCAGCACGCAGGTGTCGCTCGCGGCGCGCGGCGAGCATCAGGTGTCCAACGCGCTCGCCGCCGCGGCGGCAGCGGGCGGGCTCGGCGTACCCGTCGAGTCGATGCCCGCCGGGTTCCTCGACGCCGCGCTTTCGGGTCTGCGCATGGAGCTCTCCACCACGGCCGACGGCGTCGTCGTGCTCAACGACGCCTACAACGCCAACCCGACGTCGATGTCGGCCGCGCTGCGCTCCCTGGCGGCCCTCGATGCTCGACGACGCTTCGCCGTGCTGGGAACGATGGCAGAACTCGGACACGATTCAGCCGCCGAGCACGAGGCGATCGCGACCCAGGCCGACTCACTCGGCGTCACGGTGATCGCCGTCGACGAGCCCAGCTACGGCTCGACGGCCACCCACGTCGCCGACATCGACGCCGCCGTCGCAGCACTCGACGGACTCGAGCGCGGCGACGCGGTCCTGGTCAAGGGCAGCCGCGTCGCAGCGCTCGAGCGGGTCGCCGAAAAGCTGGGCTGACTCACTTCCCGTCTGTGTCCTTACCTTCTGCGTTGGCGCGGATCACGTCGCGCAGGAACACCGCGAGGCCGGGCGCGACGGCGTCGTAGTGCTTGGCGAATCGCGGATCGGCGACGTACATGTCGCCGAGACAGACCTGCATCTCGTAGCCGCAGTCGTAGAACTTCTCGATGCTCGCCCGATGTTGCTCGGCGAGATCGTTTGCCTCGGCAGAACTCGGTTCGACGCCGCGCCGCAACGCGTCGGCGAGTCGTGCCTCGAAGGCGTCGGCGTCGGCTTTGATCTGGCGCCAGTCGTCCTTGCTGAACTGGGCCGTTCGCTGCTGGCTCTGCTTCCACTCGTCGGTGTCACCCCAGCGCTGCTGCGCCTCGGCTGAGTACTCCTCGGGTAGCCACTCGTCGCCGAAGATCTCGCTCTGCTCGGCGGCCGACAACTGAATTCCTGACTTCTTCGCGTCCATCATGTCCTCCACTGCTGCGACCATCCGGTGCAAGCGAGCGATCCGCTCATTGAGCAGATCGCGCTGGGTGGTCAAGTGGCCCAGCGCATCTGCGTGCGGATCGTCGAGCAGGGTCGCGATCTGCTCGAGCGGAAAGCCCAACTCCCGGTAGGTCAGCACCTGGTGGAGGCGCTCGACGTCGGCGTCGTCGTACACGCGGTATCCCGCGGGTGTTCGGCCCGTCGGGATGACCACACCGATCTGGTCGTAATGGTGCAGCGTCCGCACACTGACGCCGACGAGGCCAGCGACCGCACCGACGGTGAGGTCGCCCGACGACGGGGCATTTCCTTCGCTCACACCGATGACCTTGCTGCCTGACGTCGCGTGAGGGTCAAGTCGGCGAATGCACTACGGCGCGAAGCCAACTCTGTCCGAGCCCTTCTCGCACGCCGCGAGCAGGCCGTGTCCGGTGGCCGGGGCGCACGACCAGCCGTCGACATCCTGCGGCTCA
This sequence comes from Gordonia sp. w5E2, assembly GCF_036540975.1. Lineage (NCBI taxonomy): Bacteria > Bacillati > Actinomycetota > Actinomycetes > Mycobacteriales > Gordoniaceae > Gordonia > Gordonia sp. w5E2. The sequence continues at coordinate 425,143 of NZ_CP144213.1, forward strand.
CCACTCGAGATCTTCGGTCCGTACGACTTCGCCAGTGTCATGGCGTCGGCACAACTCACGTCGCCGGCCAGAATCTGTACGGTCAGCGCGCCGTCGGGCCCGGAGATCTGGTCGCACGACTTGGTGCCCGCGGCGGTCTCGGGCGGTACCGAGGTGGTCGGTGTTCCCGGTCGGGGGCCGCCGACCACGGCGGGGCTCGTCGAATCGCTCACCTGCGTCGTCGCAGAGCTCGACGTGTCTGATTGCTGGTCGGAGCCACAGCCGGTCAGCGCCAGGGACGTGGCCGCGAGGGCTCCGCAGCAGGCCAGCACGATCCGGGTGGGTACCTTGAGGTTCGTTCCGCGCGTCATGGACTCACCGTAGCGAATCGACGCTTCGGGTCCGCGGACCTCGTCGGGAGCTGGTTTGAGCTCAGGGCGCTCGACCTGCGAAGATCGGTCGGTGACCCCGCCCGACATCGACGCTCCCGACACCAACCCGACCGGTCTGCACCTGCATCCCGAACATTCGTACGCGGTGGGCACGCGGCTCGACGGTTCGCTCGGCCGCACAGGGGTCATCACGACGCCGCACGGCGAGATCCACACACCCGCCTTCGTTCCGGTCGGAACCAAGGCGACGGTCAAGACGGTCCTGCCCGAGGCGGTCGCCGCGCTCGGCGCGCAGGCCGTGCTCGCCAACGCCTATCACCTGTATCTGCAGCCGGGACCCGAGATCGTCGACGCCGCGGGCGGCCTCGGCGCCTTCATGAACTGGTCGGGTCCGACCTACACCGACAGCGGCGGGTTTCAGGTCATGTCGCTCGGCACGGGTTTCAAGAAGGTCATCTCGATGGACGTGACCGGCGAGCAGGACGACGAGAAGATTGCCGAAGGGCGCGAACGACTTTCCCGTGTCGACGACGACGGCGTCACCTTCAAATCGCATCTCGACGGGTCGTCGCATCGGTTCACGCCCGAGCTGTCGATGCAGATCCAGCACCAACTCGGCGCCGACATCATCTTCGCGTTCGACGAGCTGACCACGCTGATGAACACCCGTGGCTACCAGGAGAATTCGCTCGAACGCACCCGGCAGTGGGCGATTCGCTGTCTGGCAGAACACAATCGGCTTTCCGTCGAGCGTGGACATCGACCCCAGCAGTCGCTGTGGGGAGTCCTGCAGGGCGCGCAGTACGAGGATCTACGACGCAAAGCTGCCCGTGACCTGACCGAGCTCTCGCGTCGCGACCAGGATTCCGGTGGAAAGGGCTTCGGCGGCTTCGGAATCGGCGGCGCCCTGGAGAAGGCCAACCTCGGCACGATCGTCGGCTGGGTGAATTCCGAACTGCCAGAAGACAAGCCGAAACATCTGTTGGGTATCAGCGAGCCCGACGACATCTTCACCGCGATCGAGAACGGCGCAGACACCTTCGACTGCGTCTCGCCGACCCGCGTCGCGCGCAATGGCGCCATCTACTCGCTCGACGGCCGCTACAACATCACCAACGCGCGATACCGCACCGACTTCCGCTCACTTGATCCCGAGATCACCAACTACACCTCGCAGTACTCGCGCGCCTACCTGCATCACCTGTTCAAGGCGAAGGAAGGACTCGGTGCGACGCTGGCAACACTGCACAACGTCGCCTTCGTCGTGCAGATGGTCGACGGCGCGCGCAGAGCCATCGAGTCCGGCGACTACTACGCCTACCGCGAAGAGTTCCTCGGCCGGTACTACGCGGGCAATCGCAACGACTGAGCCACGCAATGGCCGGGTGATCAGGCCGTTTGCGACTCGAGAACCGTGTGTTCCGGCGTGATGCGTTCCCAGAAGACTGCGCCGACGCAGGCGATGACCACCCATCCGACGCCGATCACCCCGCACCACAGGATCAGCGTCATGGCCACCCCGATCGGCCCGAACCCGTTCCAGCCGGAAAGCAGTGCCGGAAACGCTACTCGCGAGGCGAGTGGCAGGACGACACCATCGACGGCAACCCCGGCTAACCCGGCCAGGAGAAGATAGCGCAGACCTCGACCCCCGTCGCGGACCAAGAGCGGTGGGGTCAGCGACCAGAAGATCCACACCGGTATCAGCCCGACGACGAACATCAGCGCGTGTGTGGTCGTGCCGGCGCCGACGGTGTAGGTCAGCCATTCGCGCGTGGCGAGCATCACGAGGTACAGCAGGAACCAGATGGCGCCGCGGAGGAGACGTTGGCCGATTCCGAATTGTTCCCGACGCCATGCCTTTCCGAAGATGGCGGCGATGGTGATCGACATGGGGATTCCCCAGACCAGGAAACCCGCGACGCCGAATATGGTCCAACTCGATCGCAATCCTGCGGAGTTACCGAAAGCCTCGCGCACCTGGTCGTCGAGTGGGTGATGCAGCCCGGTTTCCCGGATGAACACCGTTCCCGGGCTGGCGTTGGAGGCGAACCCGGAAAAGTATCCGAATCCGAGGATGATCAACGGGATCACCGTGGTGAACAGCTCGACCGACACGAGGGTGCCCGCGGTACCGCCGTCGATCTCGGTGAACCGATCGGCGATCGCCGTCGTGATCCGACCCGACCGGGCCTCATGAAGTCGACGACGGCGCTCCGCGAATCGACTCTGTGGATCGATCCGCTCGCGATCCATCCGCTCGCGCTGCTCACTCACTGGTGCATATCGATATCACTCCGTACGCAGTCGGTGCTTCCCGTCGGTCGCTACTTCTCGTCCAGCTGTGTCTCTTCGTCCAGTTTTGTCTTGTCGTCCCACTGTGCTTTTTTGTCAGCGGCCAATCGGGCGATCACTGCCGCCCGCGACACCGGGTCGAGTCCGCTCATCGCGTCCTGGATCTCCAGGGTGGTCGCATCGACCGTGCGCCGCTTGCTGTTGAAGATCACCGCGCCGACCACGAGTGCGATACCCACGGCAGCGATCACAATTCTATTCATACTCATGATGTCCTTCCAGGAATCCTCAGGCGTCCTTGCCCACCGGGGTGTCTGATGGGTTCGTGAGATCTTTGGCATAGAGCGCGGCGTCGATGGCGTCGAGTACGGCCACCCATGCGTTCTGAATCGCGATCCGTGCAACGCTCACCGAGTCGTCGGCAATGCGTTCGGCTTTATCCGCAGCCTCCTGCGCACGGCGGACGTCACGCTCCTGAGCGCGCTCGGTGATCTGCGCGTCAACCTCAGCCTTCTTGGCCGACAACGCATCTGTGAATGACTGCCAATGCGAGGTCACCGCGGCGGTGGCCGCATCACTCTTCACCTTCAGGTCCCCGGCTACCCTCTCGGTTGCTTCGGCGGCCTCGGCTATGCGGGCTTGCACCTGCTCATGATTCTCCCTCTCGGCTGAGGCCACGGAGTCGAGAAATCTGTTGATGAAATTTCGCAGGTCGTCCAGGCGTACATCAACCAACGTGTCACTGTTGACCTCGCTGGCAGTTGTAGATTCTGAATTCGTTGACATGTCTTACCTTTCGACTTCGCAGGTTGGTCAAAACTCGATCGAACCCCGATCCGGGTTCTCGATCGTCAGTTGCTGTCGTCGGTGGGTGCGTAACTCCCATGCACTAGTGAAACTACGCTCGTCGGACTTTGTCGCGGTAGGTCAAAGGTCCTAAAGATCATCAGATTCCCTTGTCCGCCAATACAAATCACATGCCGACGATCGGCTCATATCGCCTATTGCCGACCAAGCGGGTATCTTGCTTGGGGCCGAGTCGGCCGACAAGTATCTGCTCCTACTGCGGTGACTTCGCGGGCCGGTCGTCGACAGGGAAGTGGTACGCCGCCTGAAGCCGGTTTATCTGAGCGCGCACGTTGAACAGCTCGGTGAGCAGTGCCCGCCTCTCGCTTGCCGGCACATCGACGGCGTCGAGTTGCTTGATCAACGCTGCGGCAAGCAGTTCGAACTCGCCCAGGAACACTCTCGCTTGCAGGGTGGACGGATTCTCCGACTGTGCATCCATGATCGACAGCCTTTCCGTAGTGCAGATCGCACTTCTTGAATCGATCGTGTCGAGGGTTTCCCCTACGACGGTTCGGTGGTACCAGTCAAGAGCGAATGGCAAGATCAACACCGCCAGCGGAGCCAATACCACTGCAGCAGCAGTCACTTTCAATCGTGCCTTCCGCGGGTCGTGAAAATGTTCGTTGCGCAAGACCGAAAGAGAGTTCTCGATTTGTCAGCGCGGCGGCTTTGTCTCAGCAGCCAAGTGCACGCACGCGGAGCGTCGGCTGCCACAGAATGCTAACGACCGCCATCCAGCGTCGTATACGTCCGCGAATCCGAAATCCCTGGATCTATATTGTCTTCCGCCACAACGGAAGATGCAGCTGGCCGCGCTGCGTGGGCACGCCTCGATCGTGCCCGCGACTTCTCGACACGATCGCTCGTATCAGAGTCGGTCCGCGATTTCGAATGCCAGACACAACTCCGTCAATTCCTTTGGCACGCGAAGAGATCTCTGCGTCACCTGCTCGATCCGGCGCAGCCGATAACGGACCGTGTTCGGATGACACGAGAGCGCTTCCGCCGCGTCATCAACAGAGCCGTTGGCGAGCATCCATGCGCGGAACGTGGCTGCCAACAACTCCTTGTCGGCGTCCTGAAGCGAGTCGTACTTGCCCAGGACCACCTCGGCGATCTTGCGCGTCACATCCGGTGCGCTGACCGCAGCAACACCGAGCACCGAGTCGTCGAACTCCTTGACCAGCATTCCCGAGGGAACTGACTGCATGGCCAGCCGTGCGTAGCGCATGCTGACGGCGGTGTCGGTGAGATCGTCGAACTGTGGGCTCACCCCGACCGGAGTGTTCGCCACCCGACCGAGCAGGTCGACAACCTTGCGATGTGCGTTCCGCGAGCCGACGTGCACCAGCCCGATGTGTACGTCCGGCAGCAGTCTCCACGCCGAGTAGACGTCGACCGTTCGCAGACGTCCGGCAATATCGGGTAACGGCATCCGGCCCGGCATCGGCGGCTGCGCCGCGACGACGACATACGGTCCCTGTGCCGGGATCGCCAGCATGCGCGCGATGTCCCAGCGTGTGTAATCCGCGAGGTGGTGTCCCTCGAGCAGCGCCTCGACCAGCGCAGCGCGTTCTGCTTCGTCGTCGATCGCACGGGCTGTTGCGTGATCGCGATATGCCCCCGACATCGCTTCCGTGTAGGAGTCCTGGGCAGACCAGATCTTCTCGGTCGCAGCAAGTGCCAAGGCTGCGTCGGCTGACATACCTGCGATCGCTTCACTCAGGGATTGCCAAATCTGGTGAGCGGCAATTCGGAAACTGTCCATCACGGACGCCAACGGCACCCCCTGCTCCGCCCGGAGTCGACCGATCTCGACGGCCGATGACAGATCGGGCCCCGTGGTGCCTTCCAGCGAGCGGAAAACGTGACTCAAATTGTCGCGGGCGGAAGCAAACAGCGAGTCGCCGGAAACGGCGTTGTCTGCGTGATAGAACTCGACCTCAGCGTGGATCGCGGCAACGATGAGTAGGGCAAGGTCATCCACCTGAGCCTGTAGAAGTCCACCGAGTTCGGCGATCTGGTTGTCGATTCCACGCGACGCCACGACACAAACGTTAACGCTGCAGCGGCGCGACTGTCGGAGACCGAAGTGGGATTGGGGCTTGGCCTCGAGGTCGGTCCTGCAGACCGGGAACCATCGCGATGTCCGTTTCGTTGACATTGACGTATCCTGAACTCTGACGTTCCAGCTTCGAATACTCCCGACAGAAAGACATGATGAACCGCGCTCGGCGCAAAAAACGGAAACCTCGACGATCCAGCCCCCACTCGGGGGCATTCACAACTTCTGACACGTCGGTTCATGTTCCGACGGTCCGCGACGAGGTGATCGCATGATGGTCCTCCTCGGAATCGTGATCGGAATTCTCGTCGTCTTCGCCATCACCGCGTTGACCGGCTACTTCGTGGCGCAGGAGTTCGCGTACATGGCGGTCGACCGGTCGCGACTCAAGGCCCGCGCCGCAGACGGCGACGCCGCGGCAGCCCGCGCTCTCTCGGTGACGCGCAGAACCTCGTTCATGCTCTCGGGTGCACAGCTCGGCATCACCGTGACCGGACTACTCGTCGGCTACGTCGCCGAGCCGCTGATCGGCAGTGGCGTCGGCGAACTGTTGGGCGACGTCGGCATCCCGGTGGCCGTTGGCGTGGCCATCGGCACCGTGCTCGCCGTGCTGTTCTCGACGGTCGTGCAGATGGTGTTCGGCGAACTGTTCCCCAAGAACCTCTCGATCGCGCGCCCCGAGCCGGTTGCGCGTCGACTCGCACTCTCGACGTCGATCTACCTCAAGGTGTTCGGTCCGGTCATCTCGCTGTTCGACGCCGCGTCGAACCTTCTGCTCAAAGCGCTGCGCATCGAGCCGGTGCACGACGTCGAGCACTCCGCGTCACCGCGTGACCTCGAGCACATCGTCGCCGAGTCGCGCGAGGTCGGGGAGTTGCCTGCCGAACTGTCGACGCTCCTCGATCGTGTCCTCGACTTTCCCACTCGCACAGCGGAGCACGCGATGGTGCCCCGGCCCCTCGTCGACTTCGTCGCAGCAGATACCTCGCTGTCGGAGGTTCGCGACCTGATGGCGGTGGGGCACACGCGATATCCCGTCGTGGGAACGAACCCCGACGACGTCGTCGGGATCGTGCACCTGCACGATCTGCTCGAACGACTCGACGAAACGAGCCTTACCGCAGCCGATCTCGCGCGACCCGCCGCGATCGTGCCCACCACGCTGCCGCTTCCGGCGGTGCTCGAACGCCTCGACACCACCTCAGATGACGAGATGGCTGTCGTGATCGATGAATACGGCGGAATCGCGGGCATCATCACCGTCGAAGACATCGCCGAAGAGATCACCGGCGAGATCGACGACGAGCACGATACGACGTCGTCGGAACCGATCGAGCTGACAGACGCCGGCTGGCTCGCACGTGGCGACACGCACCTCGACGAGGTGTCGCGAGTGATCGGACACGAAGTGGCCGAAGGCGACTATGAGACCCTGAGCGGACTCGTGATCTCGACGTCGGGCGGACTGCCGCAGGTCGGTGACAGCGTCGAATTGCCGCTTGCCGACGCCACTTTCGGTGTCGCCGCTCCGACGGTGACCGCAACGGTGACGCAGGTCAGGCGCCGCGTGCCCGCGACCGTCCACCTCGTCATCACCGAGTCCGGAGACGCCGATGAGTAACCCCTGGGTCGTACTCGCGGTCACGGTCGCGTTGATCGCGGCGAGCGCGTTCTTCGTCGCCGTCGAGTTCGCGCTGATCGCCGCTCGTCGGCACCGCATCGAAGATGCCGCACAGACCAGTCGTGCCGCGCGAGCCGCGCTACGCAGCTCGTCGGAACTGTCTGTGCTGCTGGCCGGTTCGCAGTTGGGTATCACCGTGTGCACGCTTGCGCTCGGCGCGGTGACCAAACCCGCTGTGCATCACTGGATCACGCCGGGAATCGAAGCACTCGGCGCGCCGCTGTGGATCGCCGACGTCGCGGGATTCATACTCGCGCTGATCATCGTGACCTTCCTTCACCTGGTCGTCGGCGAGATGGCACCCAAGTCGTGGGCCATCGCACACCCGGAGAAATCGGCTGTGCTGCTGGCGATTCCGATGCGCGCCTTCATGTGGGTGGTGCGTCCGGTGCTCGTCGTGCTCAACCAACTCGCCAACTGGTGCCTGCGTCGCGTTGGCGTGCAGCCCGTCGACCAAGTCTCGTCCGGACAGGATTCGGCCACGTTGCGACAGTTGGTCGACCACTCCGCCGAGACCGGGATGCTCGACGACGAGTATCACAACCGGCTCAGTGCGGCGTTGGCCACGGAGGCGCTTGCGGTGGGCGACGTCGTCGGCGACGGTGCTCTCGACGGTGTTCCCGCGGGTGCTTCTCCTGCTGGGATTCAAGAGGTTTCGCGTCAGACGGGGCACTCTCGACTGCTCGTCGTGCGCGCAGGGGCAGAGGAGAACCTGACCCGCGACTCGGTGATCGGTGTGGTGCACGTCCGCGACAGTCTCAATGCGGCAGCCGATGTCACGGCAGCCGACCTTGCCCGAGACGTGTTGATCCTGCCTGCCGAGCTGCCGGCCTACGAGGGTATGGCGCGTATGCGCGACAAGCGCGCACATATCGCGCTGGTCTCTGCGGGCGACGAGGTGCTCGGCGTGCTGACTCTCGACGATCTGCTCGACAGGCTGTTGACGACCGCGTCCTGAGCGCGGATGTGAGTGCCTCTCAGGTCCATTCGTCTTCGGTGAGGATCCACGGCTGCGTCGGGAGCTTCGTCGGATCGAAGCGTTGAGCGAGGTCGTCGAGGGTGACATGTTCGCCGGGCTCGGCCAGCTGCAGCGATGCCGCAATGTGGTCGAGAACCGTTGCGGTGTCGACGCCGCGCGCGGCGAGGTCGGCGAGCGTGACAGCTCCGTCGCGCTTCGACAAGCGAATCTGCTTGTCGTTGAGCACCATCGGGACATGCGCGTAGACGGGCGGGGTGTGCCCGAGCAGCGTCGTGAGGTACGACTGGCGTGGGGCGGACGACAGGAGGTCGTCGCCGCGGACCACCTGGTCGATGCCCTGCTCGGCGTCGTCGACGACCACCGCGAGGTTGTATGCGGGCGTGCCGTCGCCACGTTGGATGACGAAATCGTCGACGGCGCCGGTGTATTCGCCGTGCAGGATGTCGACGACACTGAACTCGTCGACCTCCGCGACGATCCGGATCGCGGGCGGACGCCCGGCTGCGCGCTTGCTCTCGCGCTGTTCTGCGGTGAGGTGTCGGCAGGTTCCGGGGTAGGCGCCCGGTGGGGAGTGCGGCGCCGACGGGGCTTCGAGGATCTCGCGTCTGGTGCAGAAGCATTCGAAGGTGCGGCCACGCATGGTCAGGTCGTCGATCACCGCGCGGTACCGATCAAGCCGGTCGGTCTGGTACACGACCGGCGGCTCCCAGTCGATCCCGAGGGCGTGCAGGTCGTCGATCTGTCGCTGATCGGATCCCACCGCCGTGCGGTCGAGGTTCTCCATGCGCAGCAGAAACCGGCGACCCGAGGTGCGGGCGAAGAGCCACGCGAGCACAGCCGTGCGCAGGTTGCCGACGTGCAGGTCGCCCGACGGCGACGGCGCGTACCGCCCGGCAGCAAGCGCCGGCTGCGCAGCGGATTCGTGTGAGGACATCGGAGACGACACTACCGCCGCGGGTGGGTGGTCCTCTCCGCTGATTGAGCGGCCGCGAGCGGAGCGAGCAGCCGAGTCGAAATCACCAGCGGCGACGCTCGGCCGGCGGTGGTCTCGACAAGCTCGACCAGCGGGAGGACGCTCGACCAGCGGGAGGACGCTCGACCAGCGGGGGACGCTCGACCAGCGGGTGGGACTCGCGGAGGGGGTGGGCCCTTTCCGCTGATTGAGCGGCCGCGAGCGCAGCGAGCTGCCGAGTCGAAATCACGAGCGGCGACGCTCGACCGGCGGTGGTCTCGACAAGCTCGACCAGCGGGGGACGCTCGGACAGCGGGACCAGCGCGGCACGCGCGGCTCATTGCGGGATCGTCGTGCAATGGGGAGTATGGGGTGGTGGACCTACCGGTCATGCCTCCCGTCGCGCCGATGCTCGCCAAGGCTGTCTCAGCGGTGCCGGAACAACCCGACGGTGAGCCGTCGTGGTCCTACGAACCCAAGTGGGATGGCTTTCGTGCGTTGGTCTTTCGCGACGGCGACGAGGTCTACATCGGTTCCCGCGGAGGCAAAGACCTCGCGCGCTACTTCCCCGAGATCGTCGACGCCGCGCGCGCCGAACTTCCCGACAAGGTGGTCCTCGACGGCGAGATCGGCGTCCCGTCCGTCATCGATGGCGTGCACCGCCTCGATTGGGACTCGCTCGCGCAGCGTATTCATCCCGCCGACTCACGCGTACGGATGCTCGCCGAGAAGACACCCGCGATCTTCATCGGATTCGACGCGCTCGCACTCGGCGACCGCAGCGTCGTCGACGAGCCCTTCGCCGTACGCCGCGACACGCTCGTGGAGGCGGTGGGTGCGCACAAGCCGGGCAGGCGGTTCAACGTCAGCCGCGTCACCGCCGACGCCGACACCGCGCGCACCTGGTTCTCGGCATTCGAGGGCGCGGGCCTCGACGGCGTGGTCGCCAAGCGGCTCGGCTCGCCATACGTCGAGGGCAAGCGCGAGATGCTGAAGGTCAAACACAAGCGCACGGCCGACTGTGTGGTCATCGGCTACCGGGTGCACAAGAGCGGAACCGGCCTGGGCTCGATGTTGTTGGGCCTCTTCACCGATTCGGGAGACCTTCACATGGTCGGCGGCGCTGGTGCGTTCACCGACAAGAAGCGAATCGAACTCGAAGAGATGTTTGCGCCGATGCGTACCGATCCCGACAAGCCCGCACCGGGCGAGCCGACGCGCTGGCGATCAGAGAAGTCGGGGGAGTGGATACCCATCAGGCCCGAGCTCGTCGCCGAGGTCGCCTACGACCAGATGGAGAACCACCGATTCCGGCACACCGTGAAGTTCCTGCGGTGGCGTCCCGACCGTGATCCCGAGAGCTGCGGCTACGACCAACTCGACGTCCCGCTGACCTACGACCTTCACGATGTGCTCGAAGGAGACGGCTGATATGGCATCCCGCTCGCCCGCCGAGGAACTCGACGTGGACGGTGTTGCCGTCCGGATGAGCAACCCCGACAAGATCTACTTTCCCGAGCTCGGCGAAAACGGTGGCCGCAAAAGAGATCTCGTCGGCTACTACCAGCGCATGGCGCAGGCGCGCGACGACGGTGCCGACGGCCCGTTCCTGGTCGCCCTACGCGATCGCCCGACATTCCTGCAGCGCTTCCCCGACGGCATCGACGGCGACGAGATCTACCAGAAGCACCTACCGAAGAAGCGGCCCGACTTCATCGACTCGACGCGAATCACGTTCCCCTCTGGCCGAACCGGGGATGCACTCCGTCCGACGAGCCCGGCGTCGATCGTCTGGGCGGCCAACCTCGGGACCGTCACCTTCCATACCTGGCCGACGGTCGCGGCCGACAACGACCATCCCGACCAACTGCGCATCGATCTGGACCCGCAGCCCGGCACCGACTTCGACGACGTTCGACGCGTCGCCGTCGACCTCCTTGCTCCGCTACTCGACGAGCTCGGCTACGTCGGATACCCAAAGACGTCTGGTGGCAGGGGAATTCACGTGTTCATCCCCATCGAGCCGCGCTGGGACTTCATCGCGACCCGACGCTGTGGCATCGCGCTCGCACGCGAACTGGAGCGTCGAGACCCTGACGCCGTGACCACCTCGTGGTGGAAAGAGGATCGCGGCGAGCGGATCTTCGTCGACTTCAACCAGAATGCGCGTGACCGGTCCATGGCCGCGCCGTATTCGGTGCGACGCAACGCAATCGCGCGGGTATCGACCCCCGTGACCTGGGCCGAGCTCGCCGACGTCGATCCCGACGACTGCACCATGCGCAGCGTCCCGGAACTCGTTGCCCGACGGGGTGATCCGATGGCCGACATCTCCGCGCATCGTCGTGGTCTCGAGCCACTGCTGGAGATGGTCGAACGCGACGACGCTCAGGGTCTCGGCGACATGCCCTACCCGCCGAGCTACCCGAAGATGCCGGGTGAGCCTCCGCGCGTGCAGCCAAGCAAGAAGGTGGGTGCCCACTGGGACGAGGAAGGAAACAGGATCGGTCCGAACTGAGCGTCGAATCCGGCGTCGTGCAGTCGAAACGCGGCGTCGCACAAGGGAATGAGTAGCGAATGACCACAACCGCAACGTTCGAATCATGGCCGGAGCTTCGTGTGTCCGACTGGGAGCAGACCCGCGACACAGTGCACATGTGGAGTCAGATCGTCGGAAAGACCCGAATGGCGCTGGCCCCGAATGAGAATCATTGGTGGCAGGTCGCGCTGTATGTGAACTCGGTGGGTCTCACGACGTCGTTGATGCCCTACGACGGCTACGGCCTCGAGATCGTCTTCGACTTCGTCGACCACGTCCTGGATATCACCACGACGAAAGGCGAACGGCGACAAGTACGTCTCGAGCCGCGCACCACCGCCGACTTCTACGCTGACTATCTGGCACAACTGGAGTCGCTCGGCATCAGCGTTCCCATCTACGACCACCCCGTCGAAGTGGCCGAGTCGATCCCGTTTCCGCAAGATACGACGCACGCCTCGTACGACGCCGACGCCGTGAAGCTCTTCTGGCACCAATTGGTCAGCGCGCAGCGCGTTTTCGCGGAGTTCCGTGGGAAGTGGCGCGGTAAGTGCAGCCCGGTCCACTTCTTCTGGGGCTCATTCGATCTCGCGGTCACCCGATTCTCCGGCCGTCCCGCTCCGCTGTTCTCCGGCGTCGTGCCCAACTGTCCGGAGCGAGTGATGGTCGAATCGTATTGCGAGGAGGTCTCCAGCGCCGGGTTCTGGCCCGGTGGGGCCGACGAGGGGGCCTTCTACTCCTACTCGTATCCCGTGTACGAGGGCTACCCGGACGCGAAGGTGCACCCCGCCGCGGCGTCGTACGACACGACACTCGGCGAATTCCTGTTGCCGTACACCGCCGTTCGGACCGCCGACGACTCCGATGCAAGCCTCCGGGAGTTCCTGCAGTCGACGTTCGACGTCGAATCCAGCCTGGGGGAGTGGCCCTAGCAGGTGAATGTGTGTCGTATCGAAGGATGTGTGTGCTGCAGCGCCCACATCCTTCGATACGACACACATTCTCCGGTCAGCCGAGGGTGTGCTGCGCCCAGTCAGCGAACGACTCCCACCCGATCTGCGGATAGGCCGCGTGCAGTGCTGCGACGTCGACGCTGTACCCCTTGGTTGCCAAGAACGTGAACATCGCCCGCATGTCCGGCGACGAAATACGTTCGGGGTCATACGATTCCGCGTGAACCTGCTGGCCGGTCGCGGCAGTCACGGCGGCGGCCATCGCATTCGGAGTGATTTCGTCGGAGGCCAGGTCGATGCGTCGGCCTGCGAAACCGGACGGGGCGTCGAACAGCATCGCGACGAATCGGCCGAAGTCCTGGCGCGAGAGTTGTTGCAGTGGTTTCTCCGCGGGGAGGGCGAGCGGCATCACGCCGGCTTTGAGTGCGTCGAGGCTGCCGAGCAGGTTGTCGTAGAAGTACGTCGGGCCGACGATCGTGTGCGGGATGCTCGACGCAGCGAGCTTCGTCTCCACCTCGTACTTCGAGTCGAAGTGCGGAATACCGGTGTTGTGATCGGCATCGGCGACCGACGAGAACACCAGGTACGGCACGGCTGCGGCTTCAGCTGCCGCGATGATGTTCTCGCCCTGACCGACCTCGGCGTCGGCTCCCGCCTCGAACGGCGTCGTCAGGGCGAAGACCCCGGCGGCGCCGGCGAAGGCGTCGTCGAGCCCGCTTCCGGTCGCGATGTCGGCGACGGCGAGCGGGATGCCGCGGTCCGCGAGCTCCAGCGACCTGTCCGAATCCAGAAACCGTACGACGCCGCGCACGGATTTGCCTGCGTCGCGCAGCGCGTGCAACACCGCGCCGCCCTGATTGCCGGTCGCGCCGAGAACGACGTAAGGATATTCGGATGTGGGCATGGCGTCGACCTTTCCGTGGCGAGGAGCACCTCCGACGCTACCGATCGACGCCCGGTGACGACCGCACGAATTTGGGTCTGGGGTGGATTGGCCGTTATTATCGCCAAGCCTGGAGGATTCGCCTAGTGGCCTATGGCGCTCGCCTGGAACGCGGGTTGGGTTAATAGCCCTCAGGAGTTCGAATCTCCTATCCTCCGCAGCAGAAGCGAGCCCGGCGCGTACGTGAGCGTCGGGCTCGTTTCGTTTCCGCAGGTCACTGCTCCGAATCCGGTTGTCGTTCACTCCGCGGACACCTGCGCCTGGGATGGTTACGCGCGTTCAGCCGGAACGCTGCTCGCGGCGGCGGTCGAACGTACCCACCCCGTCCATGGCAGGAGCGACACGATGGCAGCGTTCAGAGCGACCAACCGCCCGCATCCGCATCGCCCGCGGCCGGCACGTCCACTGCAACCGAGTCGTCGGTTGGCTCTGGCGGCGTCGACGATCGCCCTGGCCGTGATGGCGTCGTTGGTCGCTTTCGCCCCGGCGCACGCATCGCCACAGCGTGGGGTTGACCCCGTGCACACCCCGACGCGCGCAGCGGGCGACTTCAGCCTGCTCATCGCGTACAGCTTCGGCAACCGCATCGCGCCGGGCGTCGACCCGACGCGCACGGTCGGCGAACCCGGCCCCGTCAACGAAGCGTTAGCCGAAACCGCGATCCGCACGCGCGGCAACCGCGCCATCCCGATCTACGCGCAGACCGAGATCGCCCGCGTACTGCATGCGAAGTTCCATGCCGCAGGCGTCGTCGAGATCCCGCCGAATCGCAAGCCCGACGGCACGCTCGTCTACCTCTCCACCGACGGTGTCGCCGCCAAGGTCGCACAACTCCGCGGACCGTCGGCGCGCGTCGACGTCGCCGGGATCGTCGCGTTCTCCGACCATCTGTGGCGCGCCGTCTACACGACGCGAGCCAACGGACTCGACGCCTATGCGCCCGCAGGCATCGCGATGCCCTCGACCTATGACGGACTGTCCGGGCAGGACTGGACCCGCAGCCGCACCGCCTACCTGCCGCGCGACTACGCGGCCCGCCTCGCTCTGCTCCCGCGACTCCTGCGCTGATCGGCTTCCGGGCGACAGCCTCGCCGACCCCCTGACACATCACGGCGAAGGCTCGCTACAATTGACGACGGATCCCGCGCGGCGTGCATCCTGTGAACTCCCCCAGGGCCGGAAGGCAGCAAGGGTCAACGGGCTCTCTCGGGTGCGCGGGGTCCTCTAACTTTGTTCAGATCCGCAAGCGTGCCGAAAGCCGCCATCGAGCCTGGCGCCGGTTCGGCGAGAGGTCTCCGTTGAACTACCACTCGATGAGTGCAGACGAACTTCGCGCCACCCAGGACGACCTGCAAAAACTGTACGAGGGTTTACTCTCCGCAGGGCTGAAGCTGGATCTCACCCGTGGTAAGCCTGCGCCGGAACAACTCGACCTCTCCAACGAGCTGCTGTCGTTGCCCGGCCTCGGCGACTACCGCGACGCCTCCGGCACGGACTGCCGCAACTACGGCGGCGTCAGCGGACTGCCGGAACTCCGCGCGATCTTCGCCGAACTGCTCGCCGTCGACGCCGACAACCTGATCGCCTTCGGTAACGCGAGCCTCGACCTGATGCACCAGGTAGTGGTGTCCTCGCTGCTCAAGGGCACTCCCGACTCACCGGCGTCCTGGTCGTCGACCGGCGAGACCGTCAAGTTCCTGTGCCCGTCGCCCGGCTACGACCGCCACTTCGCGATCACCGAGCACTACGGCATCGAGATGATCCCGGTGCCTATGCTCCCCAACGGCCCCGACGTCGACGTCTGCGCGCAGCTGGTTGCGGACGATCCGTCGATCAAGGGTCTGTGGGCCGTGCCCACCTACTCCAACCCCACCGGCGCCACCTACAGCGAAGACGTCGCACGCGCCCTGATGGCGATGCCCGCGGCGCCGGACTTCCGTGTCTTCTGGGACAACGCCTACGCCGTCCACACGCTCGTCGACGCCCCGCCCACCCCGCTGCCGATCGTCGACATCGCCGCGCAGGAGGGCCACCCCAACCGGGTCTACGTGTTCGGCTCGACGTCGAAGATCACCTTCGCGGGAGCGGGCGTTGCGTTCTTCGGGTCGTCGGCGGCCAACGTGAAGTGGCTGACCGACAATCTCGCGTTCACGACGATCGGCCCGGACAAGATCAACCAGCTTCGCCACCTGAGGTTCTTCGGTGATGCCGACGGCGTGCGCGCGCACATGGCCAAGCACCGAGAGATCCTCGCCCCCAAGTTCCGTCTGGTGCTCGAGATTCTCCAAGACCGGCTCTCCGACTCCAAGGTCGCGGCATGGTCGGAGCCCGAGGGCGGCTACTTCATCAGCCTCGACGTCCTCGACGGCGCCGCCATGCGCACCATCGAGCTTGCGAAGGAAGCCGGGATCGCTCTGACGGCCGCCGGCTCGACCTACCCGTACAAGCACGATCCGTACGACCGCAACATCCGGCTCGCACCGACCTTCCCCAGCACCGACGACCTGCGCGTCGCGATGGACGGCGTTGCGACCTGTGCACTTCTTGCCGCGACGGAGAAGCTCCTCGCCGACGTCGAATCCTGACGAGACGGCGCGCGTGTGACAGTCCGGCAATGGTGAGGGCCTCACGACGTTGGGTCGTGGCTGTCGGCTTCCTGCTCGTCGCCGCCGTGGCCGTGTGGTTGCAAGATGTGATCGTTCCCTTCACGACGCCGTTCTGGGGACTCTTCGACAACCAGCTCGACCTCGACGTGTACCGCGCGGGAACGCAGACCGTGCTCGACGGTGGCAGCCTGTACGACGCCAAACTGCTCGGCCAGATGGACTACACGTATGCACCCATCTCGGCGATTATCTTCATCCCGTTCGCGCTGATGTCGTTCGAAGTGGCCCGAATCGTCTGGACCGCAGGCATTTTCATCGCGCTGTACCTGGTGATCATGCTGTGCTTCCGGTCGCTCGGCAGGCAGGCAACGTGGCCGCTGCGGCTCATCGCGCTCTCGCTGATCGCCGTCTCGCTGCTGCTCGAACCGGTCCGCACGACGGTCTGGTACGGCCAGATCAACGTCTTCCTGTTGCTCATCATCCTGGCCGACCTGCTGCGTGTCGACAGACCCAAGGGCGACAACAGTCGGGGCATGGGGGTCGGCACCGGGATCGCCGCGGGTATCAAGCTGACCCCGTTGATCTTCATCTTGTACCTGGCGATTCTGCGTCGATGGCGCGCGATGTTCGGGGTCATCGCGGGTTTCGTCGGCACCATCGTCGTCGGATTCATCGTGCTGCCAAGCGAATCCTGGTCGTACTGGACCGACAAGCTCTTCGACTCCAATCGAGTCGGAGCGCCGCAAACCGTTGGAAATCAGTCGATCCGCGGGTGGTTGGCCAACCTCATCCACACCGACGCGCCGAATTCGTTGCTGTGGGGTGTCCTGGCCCTCGCGGCGCTCACGCTTGGCATGTATGCGGCCGTACTCGCGCACCGGCACGGCCAGGAACTCCTCGCGCTGAGCATGGTCGGCATGACGGCATGCGCGATCTCGCCCATGTCATGGGGACACCACTGGGTGTGGTTCGTGCCGATCTTGGTGATCTGCGTGAATCTTGTGCTGCGCATTGATCTGTCGCCGCTGCGTCGAGTACTGGCAGGCGTGGCGGGTGTCTGCCTGATTCTGGTGGCGTTCTCGTGGCGCACCTACCTCGCGCACCCGATCTGGTTCGTCAACAAGACGGTTCCCGACGCCTACCTCATCGGACTGTTTTTCAAACACGGCATCAGTTGGCTCGAATGGTTCACCGTTTATCCCTACAACGCGGTGTTCCTCTGCACGGCAATCGCGACAATCGTCGTCTATCGGTCGTCGAACAACACGGTTGTGACCGGCGCCGATAACGTTCGCGACACGGTCGGCTAGTTGCGCTAACGACTCGTCGCTGCAACTCGACGTGAATGGTGAAGGGTCCGAGGCTCCACATTCTCAAGGAGGCGCACCATGATTCGACGTTCGATGACACGCAGAATGATCACTGGGCTCGTCGGTGCCTGCGCGGTAGCCGCAGCCACGATCGGGGCAGGGCACGCCGCGGCTGATGAATCGGTCTACGGCGAGGTCGGAGTGCGGTGTTACAGCCTCAACCCCAACGTCTTCGATTTCCCCTCGTACGCGGGCATACATGTCCAGCGGCGAGCGGGAGACAACACGTTCACCATGTGGGGAGACAGCAAGAGCTTCTTTCGCTATTACTCGGACACGAGAGTCGCCGTCACCCAACTCTCCAATGGCGCGACGCGCACCTACAACACGCACTGGGTCCACACGATCGCCGACGACAGCGGCTATCGGATCGACGACATCCCGGGCCGCGGCAAGGTGAAGATCACGATCAATGCCGTCAACCGCGGACTGCTGACGCTGCGCGCACCCGAATGCTCCGGCGTCGTCGATCTGCAGTAGCACTACTCGGTTATTGTCAATTCACTGAACTCGGACACGGGTGGGCAATAAGCTGTCGCCAACTCGGCGGAGTCGCGAGCATGCTCCGCCCCGATGGTGGGAGTCAGTCATGGCAGGACGAGTGGTGGTACCCGATTCGATGGATCTCGGTTCGTGGATTGCGCGACGCGCAGCGATCATCCCGGATCACCCGGCACTAACCTTCGACGGTGAGACACTCACCTTCGCCGAATTCCAGCGTCGAATCGACCTGCTGGCCGAGCGATTGGTCGACGGCGGAGTCGCCCACGGCGATCGCGTTGCCTACCTCGGACCGAACCATTCGGCTTTCTTGGTCGCGCTGTTCGCCTGCGCGCGAGCGGGCGCGACGTTCGTCCCGCTCAACTTCCGGCTCACCGGACCCGAGCTCGCGTACATCCTCGATGACTGCGGCGCAACAACTCTCATCGCCGACGCCTCGCTGACCGGCGTCGTCGACGACGTGCGCGCAGACATCGACGTGCAGCGGTTCATCGCGGTCGGCGGTGCTGACGGATGGGAGAACTTCGACGACGTGCTGGCATCGGGTGTGCCGGTCGCCGATCCGGTGTTCGCCGACGCCGAGGATGTCGCGGTCATCATGTACACCTCGGGGACCACCGGCCGTCCCAAGGGTGCCATGCTCACGCACGGAAACCTGTTCTGGAACAACATCAATGCGCTACTCAGCTTCGACACCGTCTCCACCGACATCACCTACACCGCGGCGCCGCTGTTCCACATCGGCGGCCTCAACGTCACCACACTGGTCACGCTCCAGAAGGGCGGCCACGTGATCCTGTCGGGAGCGTTCGACCCAACACAGACACTCGCCGACATCGAAAAATACCGTGTGACAACGATGTTCGGCGTGCCCGCGATGTTCCTGTTCATGAGTCAGGTGCCTGCTTTCGTCACCGCCGATCTCTCGTCCCTGCGATACCTCATCTGCGGTGGCGCTCCGGTACCCGAGCCGTTGATGCGCACCTACGCCGACCGCGGAGTCACGTTCGCGCAGGGCTACGGCCTCACCGAGACGGCTCCGCTCGCACTCGTGATGGGTATCGACGAGTCGGAGAAGAAGATCGGAGCCGCGGGCAACAGGGTGCTGCCGCTCTCGAACGTGCGACTCGTCGACGCCACCAACGCCGAGGTGGCGCCGGGGCAGCCGGGCGAGATCTGTGTTCGTGGACCCCAGGTGATGGTGGGCTACTGGGACAATCCCGGCGCCACCGATGCCGCGATCGACGACGACGGGTGGTTCCACACCGGGGACGTCGGACGTGAGGACGAGGACGGTTACGTCTACGTCATCGACCGCGTGAAGGACATGGTGATCAGCGGTGGCGAGAACGTGTACCCCGCCGAGGTCGAGAGCGTGCTCTACAGCCATCCGGCGGTTGCCGAGGTCGCGATCGTCGGACTCCCGGATGACAAGTGGGGTGAGGCCGTCACCGCGGTCGTCGCGACGGCGCCCGGCGAGACCGTGACACTGGAAGAACTGCGCGAGTTCGCGGCCGACCGACTCGCCCGCTACAAGCTCCCGCTGCGTCTGGAGTTCATCGACGCGCTGCCGCGCAATCCGTCCGGCAAGGTGCTCAAGTTCGCGCTGCGCGACCGGTTCGGGGCTGAGAACACCACGGCCAGCCCGGCAGTCTGACCTGCCGCGACAGGTCGCTGTGCACAGCCGTAGGGGAGGGGGCTGCGCTGTCGGTGATCGCCGGTAGTCTCGACGCGTGGCTCTGTATCGCACCTATCGTCCGGCAACGTTCGCCGAAGTCGTCGGGCAGGAGCACGTCACCGATCCGCTCAGCCGCGCCCTCGACGGAAACCGCATCAATCACGCGTATCTGTTCTCCGGACCGCGCGGATGCGGCAAGACGTCATCGGCCCGCATCCTTGCGCGCTCACTGAACTGCGAGCAGGGCCCGACGTCGACGCCGTGTGGCGTCTGCTCGTCGTGCGTGGCCCTCGCGCCGGGCGGGCCGGGCAACCTCGACGTGATCGAACTCGACGCAGCCAGCCACGGAGGCGTCGACGACACACGTGAACTGCGCGACCGCGCCTTCTACGCACCGTCGGAGTCGCGATATCGCGTGTTCATCGTCGACGAGGCGCACATGGTCACCAACGCGGGGTTCAACGCGTTGCTGAAGATCGTCGAGGAGCCGCCGGAGCACCTCATATTCGTCTTCGCCACCACCGAGCCCGAGAAGGTCTTGCCGACCATCCGCTCGCGCACCCACCACTACCCGTTCCGGCTGCTCGCGCCGCCGGTCATGCGCGGGCTGCTCGAGAACATCTGCGCCAAAGAGGGCGTCGTCGTGGCGCCGGATGTCTATCCGTTGGTCATCCGCGCGGGTGGCGGCTCGCCCCGCGACTCGCTGTCGATCCTCGACCAGCTACTCGCTGGTGCATCCGACGAGGGCGTCACCTACGACCGCGCCCTCGCACTGCTCGGCGTCACCGACATCGCACTCATCGACGACGCCATCGACGCCCTTGCCGCCTCCGATGGCGCAGCGCTGTTCGCGACGGTCGAGAAGGTCGTCGACGCCGGGCATGATCCTCGACGCTTCGCCGTCGACCTACTCGAGCGGCTGCGCGATCTCATTCTGCTGCAAGCAGTTCCGGACGCTGCCGAACGCGGACTGGTTGAAGCACCGGGAGACCAACTCGCGCGGATGCAGGGGCAGATCGAGCACCTCGGACCGGGCGGACTCACCCGCTTCGCCGAGATCGTGCACGAAGCTCTCGGCGAGATGCGCGGCACCACGTCGCCGCGCCTGCTGCTCGAGGTGATGTGCGCGCGGATGCTGCTGCCATCGGTCTCCGCCGACGACGCAGCGCTGCTCCAGCGTCTCGAACGACTCGAGTCGGGCGTCGCTCCGGACGGAGGGAACGCCGGCGGTGCAACGCCCTCGCCGTCCGCGCGCGCCGAGGGTGCACCCACCGCGGCACCCGCCCCGCCGCCCGTCGACCCGCCCAAGTACGTCCGCCCCTCGCAGCGCAAGACGGCCGACGAGCCCGCCGCCCAGGCTGACGCGGCTCCCGCAGAGGCCGTGGCGCCCCCCGCTCCGCGCGATGAGGCTGCCCCGGCCGTCGGCGGCGATACTCCCGCTGGTCGAGCAGACCGGAGCGCCAGCGAAGGCGTCACTCCCGCTGGTCGAGCAGACCGGAGCGCCAGCGGAGGTCGTGTCGAGACCACCCCGCCCGAGCCCACGCGCGGTGATGCTCCCGCTGCCGCGTCCGCGGGCGATTCCCTCGCTGCCGCTGCCGAGCCCGCGAGCGATTCCCTCGCTGGTCGAGCAGACCGGAGCGCCAGCGGAGGTCGTGTCGAGACCACGCCCTCCGAGCCCACTCCCGCGGCGGCAGCACCCGCCGAGCCCACGCGCCCGATGCCGAAGCGCGAAGCGCAAGCGACGCCCGAACCTGCCCCGACGCCGGAACCGGCCGCGGTGGTAGCCGCAGACGACGACATCCCGCTGCCCGACGAGCCCGTCGACGACTACGACGCGCCAGTCCCCGACGACGGTCGACCGTCCATGCCGCGCAGCGTCGAACCCGAACCCGAACCACAACCAGAACCCGAGCCGCAGACCGGCCTCGACGTAGAGACCGCGCGCAAGCGTTTCCAGGAAGTGCGCGCCGCGGTCCGTGAGCGGTCGAAGAGTCTCGAGCCGATGCTGTCGAACGCCGTCGTCGACGAGATCCGCGACAACATCGTGGTCTTGGCGCATCCCGTCGAGGTGTTGGTCGGCAGGTTGTCGGCGCCGCACGCGGTGAACATCATGCGCGAGGCGCTGCGCGAGGTCTTCGGAACCGAACTCGACGTGCAGACGATCCACAAGATCGTCGACGTGAGCGCGCCCGCGAAAAACGCAGCGGGCCAACCGGATCGGCAGCAGCGTCGTGCTCAGACCTTCTCGCGTCCGAGCCGCGCTCGGGGCAGCTCGGGCGAGCAGTCCGACGCTGCCGCGGCACCGGAGGCCCCGGCCGAGCCCGAGGAGCCCGAACCGCCACGCCAAGACGACGACATCCCCGACGCGGAGCGTGCGGAGATGGTCGCCGAGGTGCAGAACGCCACCCCCGAGGGACGCTTCGACCCGAACAAGGTCGCGATGGAACTGCTCAAGACCGAGCTGGGCGCCCGGCCGCTGGAGTAGCGCGAACCTCGCGCCGCTACCAGCGGATTCGAGTCGCCTCTATGCGTCCCACCACGGGCGCAGCGGGAGATCGCTCTGACCGTACTCGTCGAGCTTGGTCGCGAGGACGTGGTGGAGCTGAACGATGTTGCGCTCGAAGCCGATTCGGCATCCGGCCATGTAGAGGCCCCACAGTCGGGCGGTACCCTCGGTGACCTCTTCGACGGCCTCGTCCCAGTGCTCGACGAGGTTGCGGTTCCAGTCGCGCAGGGTCATGGCGTAGTGCGGGCGGAAGTCCTCCTCGTGCAGCACCTCGAGCCCGCCGATGTCCTGGATCTTCGAGATGATCTTGCCGGAGCCGGTGAGCTCGCCGTCGGGAAAGACGTACCGGTCGATGAACGATCCGGCGCGTGCGTTCTTGAAGTTGTCGGGCCGAGTGATGCAATGGTTCAACATCATTCCGCCGACCCGGAGCTTGTCGCGGATGAACGAGAAGTACGCCGGGTAGTTGTGGACCCCGATGTGCTCGGTGAGTCCGATCGACGAGACGGCGTCGAAGTCGCTCTCGGTCACGTCGCGGTAGTCGCTGAACCGCACCTCGGCGAGGTCGCTGAGTCCCTCGTCGACGATCTTCTTCTGCGCCCACTCGGCCTGTTCCGCGGAGAGTGTGACGCCGAGCGTCTTGACTCCGCGCGACGCTCCGTAGCGCACCATTCCGCCCCAGCCGCAACCGATGTCGAGGAGACGGTCACCCGGCTTGAGTCGCAGCTTGTCGAAGATCAGACGGTACTTGTTCTCCTGGGCGGTCTCCAGCGACGCCTCGAGATCGGGGTAGACCGCGCAGGTGTAGGTCATCGACGGTCCGAGGACCCACTCGTAGAACGTATTCGACACGTCGTAGTGATGATGGATCACCTCGGCGTCGCGAGTCTTACTGTGCCGCAGTCCTTCCGCGAAGCGTCGCCAGCGCGGCAGTGCCTCCTGGGGCGGCGGCGCGATCGGCTTGAAATGCTCGATGCCCAGCGAGCGGGCCACATGTGCCAACGTCAGCGGAGACGGACGCTTGAATTCGAGGTCGGCGGCCAAAGCACGCAGCGCCTCGTAGGGGTCACCGGGGTGGGCACCGATCAACTCGAGGTCGCCTGAGACGTATGCGCGCGCCAACCCGAGATCCCCGGGGGCGGTGACGAGATACGTTGTGCCACGGGCGTTCTTGAGGTTCAATCCGTACTCGGCGTCGGCGGGACCTGCCGAGCTGCCGTCGTACGCGGTGACCCTGATGCTGAGATTGCCGCCGACGAGCGACTCGAAGATCTGCGCCAGAGTCATTTTGCCCTGCGAGGTGTCCGAGGGAGAGGGAGACGCGGGTACGTTGTCCTTGAACGTGGTCATTGCCGTTTCACCGCTTTCGCATAGAGGTCGAGAAGCCGGCCGCGAGGGTCGTACCGCTTCTTCAGGAGTCGATAGTGTTCGCCACCGTAGAGTTCGTCGAACTCTTCGGGGGAGTAGAA
Organism: Gordonia sp. w5E2; assembly: GCF_036540975.1. Lineage (NCBI taxonomy): Bacteria > Bacillati > Actinomycetota > Actinomycetes > Mycobacteriales > Gordoniaceae > Gordonia > Gordonia sp. w5E2. Next base: position 448,900 of record NZ_CP144213.1, read on the forward strand.
GGATTCCGAATACAGCGATTTGTGGCCGTCGAGATCGGCCACCTCTCGCTCGATGAGCTTGTTGGCGTGTCCCGGGTCGTCGGGCGTCACGGGCACCGCAGACCAGAACCCGACGTTGACGTAGGTGCGCTTGGGCTCGAGCGGGTAGAGCGGCCAGGGGCGTGCGGCGTCGGCGACAGCCAGCGCCGGCTCACGTAAACGCAACGGGCACAACCACACCGGCTCGATCGGAATGTTCTCGAGGAACCACTCGAGGTACGCGGTGGTGTTCTCGATGGGAACCTCGATGTCTTGCACCACCCGCTCGTTGGCGGGCAAACCCTTGCGCTTGTTGAGTCTGTCGGCGATGTCGAAGCGCTGGTCGTAGCCGATCAACTTCCAGTAGAAGCTGCTGCGCAGCAACTTCTTTGGCCAAAGCCGTCGAATCTTGGGGTTCTGGGCACCGAAGGCTCGTGAGCACCAGAACCAGTCGGTGTCCCAGCGCCAGAGGTAGTCGTGGATGGTCAGGCGGTCGCGCTTGATCCCCGAGGCGTGCTGGATGGACCGGTAGTAGATGTCCATCCCCGTGTAATCGCTGACCGGACCGGCCTCGTCGGTTTGGCGGCCGACGGTCAGGTAGGCCTCGTCGGCGGTGAAAACCACACCATCGAGGTAGTCGACGCGCTCGCCGTCGTAGCTACGCTCGTCTGCGATGGTGTTCATCGTCGACTGCAGTGCCGCAAGATCGTGAAAACGTATGTGGCGCAATGCGACGTACGGCTGAACGGTTTCGAGCTCGATCTTCAGTCTGACCGAATACCCCAGCGTCCCATATGAATTGGGGAAGCCGAAGAAGAGTTCGGAGTTCTCGTTGGTCGGGGTTGCGGTGACGATGGAGCCGTCGCCGGTCAGAATGTCTATCTCGAGCACCGACTCGTGCGGCAAGCCGTTGCGGAAGGATGTGCTCTCGATGCCGAGACCCGTGACCGCTCCGCCGAGGGTGATGGTCTTGAGCTGCGGCACCACCAGCGGCGCCAGCCCGTACGGCAGCGTTGCGGCGACCAGGTTCTCGTAGGTGCACATCCCCGCGACGTCGGCGGTCTTGGCCACCGGGTCGACGGAAATCACCCTGTCGAGACCCGATACGTCGAGGCCGGGATGCGGATTCTTGGCGCGTGCACGAAACAGGTTCGACGTCTTTTTCGCGAGACGGACCGTTGCTCCCGGCGGAATTGCCCGATAGCTGGCCAGAAGGGTGGCAACCCCGTCGTCGAATGCCTGTGCCCCCATCTCCAACCGTCCAGAAGTCACTTGGCTAGCCTAGGACCTGATCAGCACGCCCGCCAATCTGCCATGAAGGAGTGCCCGTCGTGGGTGAGATTTCCGCCAGTCAATCGATCGACATCGCCGCAAGTGCCGACCAGGTGATCGGGGTGCTTGCCGACTACGTCGACGCGCGTCCGGCGATCCTTCCCGAGCAGTACCGCGACTACAAGGTCATCAGCGGCGGCCAGGGCGACGGCACGGTGGTGCATTGGATTCTGCAGGCGACCTCGAAGCGTCAGCGCGACGTCAAGGCGACCGTCAGCGTCGTGCCGGACACCATCACCGAACGCGACGAGAATTCGTCGATGGTCACCACCTACAAGGTCACCCCGGCCGGTAGCGGTTCCAAGGTCACCACGACCACCACGTGGAACTCCAACGCCAGCGGCATCGGCGGCTTCTTCGAGAAGACGTTTGCGCCCAAGGGTCTCGCGAAGATCCAGGCACAGTTGCTCGCGAACCTGAAGGCGCGGGTCGAGAAGTAAAGGCCAGTTCTGCGGACCGGTTCGCACGATGAGTCCGCAGGACGACGCCCGGACGCCACGACGTCGCGGTCGCGCCCGGCCCTCGCCGCTGCCGGTGCGCGACGGCGTCGACGCGACGCGCGTCGTGGTGCGCCACGGCGAGGAGCGGACCGTCGGGGAGTCGCTGCTGGCCAGCCCGTCGCTGGCCGACCTGACCGTCGACGGCCTACGGGAGCGGACTGCCGCTGGCGAAGTGGTCGACGCAGATGGCAATCGCGCCGACCTCGACGCTCCCGCCCGTGCCAACACGTCGTATTACCTGCATCGGGACCTGCCCGACGAGATCGAGATCCCGTTCGACCTGCCGATCCTGTACCGCGACGAGAACATTGTCGTCGTCGACAAACCGCCGTTCCTCGCGACCATGCCGCGCGGGCGGCACGTCGCCCAGACCGCTTTGGTGCGGCTGCGGCGTGAACTCGGCAACGACGCGCTCGCGCCCGCTCACCGGCTCGACCGCCTGACGTCCGGGGTGCTGTTGTTCACGGCCCGCCCGCAGGTGCGCGCGGCGTATCAGGACCTGTTCGCCCGACGACTCGCGCGCAAGGAATACCGTGCGCTGGCACCGCTCGACGACGCGCTGCGCACCCCGGCGACCGTGCGCAATCGCATCGAGAAAACGGCCGGTGACCTGCGGGCTCTGGTCGTCGACGGCGAAGTCAACGCGGTCAGCGAGATCACTCTGATCGAGGATGTCGGGCTTGGCCACGGCCTCTACCGTCTGCGTCCGCACACCGGACGCACCCACCAACTCCGCCTGCACATGGCATTGCTCGGGGTGCCCATCGTCGACGATCCGCTGTACCCCGACGTACGCCCCGACCTCGCTGAACTGCCCGATCGAGGCGACTTCACCCGGCCGCTGCGCCTACTCGCGCACAGCCTGGAGTTCGACGACCCGCTGACCGGCGAACCGCGGAGATTCGTCAGCGGTCGGCACCCGGAACAGTCGCCCGCCCGGGCCGGGTGAGCAAGTGCGTACACAATCGTGTCGTCAGCGGAGGGCCATCGAAATTATTGTCGCGGCCCCTCGCTCAGGTACGAGTTGTGTACGTAGTAGTGGCAGTTGCGGGCCCGGACGTGGGCTCGATCAGCCTCGAATGCGTCGCTAGGCTGACATTCGTGACCATCCACGCCTCCTACGAGCGACACCCCGATCTCGGGTGCGAGGCCGTCGTCTTCATCGACGACGAATCGATGGGCTGCTTCCAGATTCAGCGCGACCTGGTCAGTGACTCCGAAGCGGGTGGCCGTGTGGGCCCTGGCCTTGGAGGCTCTGGCCGCGAAGGCTATTGCGTCACCACGGGAGCCAGTGCGCCCGTCTACGGCGGGGTGGTCGAGTGGCGTCGCGTCGACAACGACCGGATCGAGTTCGCGCTCACCCCGAAGGCGGGCAGGCTTTTCGGCGACAACCTGCTCTCCTTCCAGATCACGCCGGTCGGCGACGAGAGTGTCGACGAGATCATCGAGCATGTCGAGCGACTGCTGCGGTGAGCGCACCGACTATCCTGGTGAACGTGACTCAACCTTTTGACCCCAGTTCCCTGTTCGGCGGCGGTGACGGCGGCGAGAATCCGATGGCGGGCCTGCTCGCTCAGGCGCAGCAGATGCAGGAGAAGTTGCTCGCGGCGCAGGAGGAGATCGCGGCAACCGAGGTCACCGGTTCGGCCGGCAACGGGCTGGTCACCGTGACCGGAACCGGTACCGGCGAGGTCACCGCGGTGACCATCGATCCCAAGGTCGTCGACGCAGACGACGTCGAGACGCTGCAGGATCTGGTCCTCGGTGCGCTGTCGGATCTCGCGTCCAAGCGTGACGAACTGACGAGCGCGAAGATGGGACCGCTCGCAGGCGGACTCGGCGGCGGACTTCCCGGCCTCGGCTGACACTTCATGTACGAGGGCCCCATCCAGGATCTGATCGACGAGCTGGCCAAACAGCCAGGGCTCGGCCCCAAGGGTGCGCAGCGCATCGCCTTCCACCTGCTCGCCGGTGAGAAGTCCGACATCGACCGACTCATCGCTGCCCTCGGCCACGTCCGCGACGACGTCACCTTTTGTGCGGAGTGCGGCAATGTCTCCGCGGATCGGCTTTGCCGCATCTGTTCCGACGCGCGTCGCGATGCCACCAAGATCTGCGTCGTCGAGGAGCCCAAGGATGTCCACGCGATCGAGCGGACCAAGGAGTTCCACGGTCGCTATCACGTGCTCGGCGGTGCGCTCGATCCGCTGTCGGGGATCGGGCCCGATCAACTGCGCATCCGCGAACTGCTTCGACGCCTCGCCAATCAGCCCGACGGTATCGACGTCAGCGAGATCATCGTCGCGACCGACCCCAACACCGAGGGCGAGGCCACCGCGACCTACCTCCTGCGCATGCTCAAAGACTTCCCGGGGCTGTCGGTGACTCGCCTGGCTTCGGGTCTGCCGATGGGTGGCGACCTTGAGTTCGCCGACGAACTCACACTCGGCCGGGCGTTGTCGGGGCGGCGGGTGCTGGCCTGACCGCCATGACACCTGAACTCGATATCCAGCTCGACGAACTCGCCGCGGAAATGGTGTCCGGCATCGTCGCCATCGACGGGCCATCCGGATCGGGAAAGACCACCGTGGCGGACGCGCTCGTCGAGAAGTTGCGCGCTCGCGGCACCGGCGTCGTGCTCGTCCGCACCGACGATTTCGCCACCTGGGACGACCCCGTGGCGTGGTGGCCGGAGATGGAATCCGATGTGCTGCATGCCTTTGTCCGACGTCGCGACTACCGGTATCGCCCACGGGAGTGGGTCGACGGTGAGCCACGCGTCGGCAAAAGGGTCTGGTATCGCTGGGAGCCCTTGCTGATCATCGAAGGGGTGTCGGCGGCGCGGCGTCGTATCGCCGACCGGTTGACGTACTCGCTGTGGCTCGACGGCGGCGCTCCCGACGAGCGACTCGAACGCGCTATTGCGCGCGACGGCGAGGCATCCCGGCCTCACCTCGAGAAGTGGCAGCAGTTCGAGCGCGGCTGGTTCGCCGTCGACCGCACGCGCGAGCGGTGCCGGGTGCTGGACTGACCCGCGTACCGTGAGCTCATGGCCTACCGCAGCATCGCGACACTCGACGCGGCGCTGATCCAGTGTCGTGCGTGCCCGCGGCTCGTCGCGTGGCGTGAATTGGTCGCCAGGGAGAAGCGTGCGGCCTTCGCCGACCAAACCTATTGGGGCAGGCCGATTCCCGGCTTCGGTCCGGCCGACGCCGCGATGCTGATCCTCGGGCTGGCGCCCGCGGCGCACGGCGCCAACCGGACCGGCCGAATGTTCACCGGCGACCAGAGCGGCGACGTGCTCTACCGTGCGCTCTACGACGTCGGGCTGGCCAACAAACCCACTGCGGTCTCGATCGACGACGGCCTGGAACTGACCGGCGTGCGGATCACCGCGCCCGTCCACTGCGCGCCACCGCAGAACAAGCCGACTCCGGCTGAGCGCGACCAGTGCGCGCACTGGCTACACAACGAAATCGACCTTCTCGCACCGACTTTGCGATCGGTCTTCGTCCTTGGCGCATTCGGTTGGCAGGCGGCGCTGACCGGGTTCGCAGGTCTCGGGTGGGAGGTCGCGCGGCCCCGACCGAAGTTCGGTCATGGAGCGCAGACCGTGATTCGACGCGGCGACCGCGAACTCACCTTGTTCGCGAGTTATCATGTGAGCCAACACAATACGTTCACCGGACGCCTGACGCCCGCCATGCTGCGCGAGGTACTGCGCGCCGCGGGCCGCCACGCGGGGTTGCCCGTTGTCGACGACGCGAGCGCGTGACTGATCGACCCGCTGAGGTGAGCCTTCGTATCGGAGCCGGCGGCCGAGTGGATACGATCGGCGTCAACAACGGTGTCCGCGTCGAAGCGGTGTGCAGCAGAACGGAAGTGACGGCGTCCATGAGCGAGAAGATGCGACGGCTCGCAGGTCGCGATCCCGACTCGACGTGCCGCTGCGGTCATCCCCGCGCAGCCCACGAACACTTCCGATCGGGCACCGACTGCGCCATCTGCGGGCCGGAGAAGTGCCCGCGCTTCCGCCGGGCGTGGTCTCGACAGGCTCGACCAGCGGAGTAGCGCTCGGCCGGCGGGTGGTCTCGACAGGCTCGACCAGCCGCGTGGGCGCTCGACCTCTCCCGCCGATTGAGCAGGGGGCGAACGCAGTGAGCACCCGTGTCGAAATCAGCCTCGACGCGGGGTGGTCTCGACAAGCTCGACCAGCGGGCTGGGCGCTCGACCAGCGGAGTAGCGCTCGACCAGCGAAGGTGGAGCTCAGCCTCGACGCCCGGCGGCGAGCCGCTCGCGGCGCAGCCGGTCCACTTCGGGCAGGTCCAGCGGTGCCAGCGAGTCGACGCCCATCGCGCGTGCCAAGAGCAGGTCGGCGAGCTGCGGGTTCCTTGCCAGCGCCGGACCGTGCATGTACGTCCCGAGCACCGAGCCCTGCACGACGCCCTCGGTCCCGTCGCCGACACCGTTGCCGACGCCGTGGCGGACCTTCGCGAGCGGCGCTGCGTCGGACCCCAGCGTTGTACCCCCGCGGTGGTTCTCGAATCCGGTGAGCTGATCGGTCAGTCCGGGCATCACCGGGTCGGTGACCACCTCGCCGATACTGCGTGTGGCCTGCGGCGACGTGGTCAGGTCGAAGAGTGAGATGCCGTCGACGCGTTCGCCTGCCGACGTCTCGTACCAGTGGCCGAGCACCTGGATCGCGGCGCAGATGGCGAGCACGGGACGTCCGGCGGCGGCGGCCCGCTGCAGACCCGGGTATCGCGTGAGATGCCGAGTGGCGAGCCGCTGGGCATAGTCTTCAGCGCCGCCGAGGGTGTAGACGTCGAGCGAGTCGGGCACCTCGTCGTCGAGGGTGATCTGCACGATCTCGGCGTCGACCCCACGCATGCGCGCCCGCTGACGCAGGATCAATGCGTTGCCGCCGTCGCCGTAGGTGCCCATGACGTCGGGCAGGACGAGGCCGATGCGCAGCGTCGACGTACTCATTGCTGTCCCTTCCGTGCGCGCTCGGCGCGTTCGATTGCGACGCCGAGGTCGCGGAACGCCGTGTAATTGGCCAACACCTCGACGCGTCCGGGCGGGCACGAGGCGATGGCTTTCGTGGTGTCGGGGATGGTGGTGTGCTCGGCGCCCGCGTAGAGCAGTCGGACCGACAGGTCGGCGGCGCGTTCGCCGGCCGCGACCACCTGCATCGTCTCGAATGCCTCGAAGCGCACGTCCCACAGCCAGGAGAGATCCTCGCCGTCGGGGACCTGACCGTTGACGGCGATGACCAGGCCGTCGGCGTCCTGATCGATCATCGAGAGCGCTTCCTGCCAACCCGCGGGATTCTTGGCGAGCAGCGTGCGCACGGAATGGTTGCCCACCTGGTGGATGCCGTAGCGTCCGGCCACCTCGCCGACGGTGCTGACGGCGGCAACGGCCTTCGCGGGGTCGGCGCCCATCGCGACGGCAGCGGCTACCGCCTGCGCGGCGTTGCCCCGGTTGGCGCGGCCGGGCACGCTCAGCGTCATCGGGGCCTCGAATCCGTCAGGGCCATAGATCTTTTCGTCGTCGACCCACCACTGGGGCGTCGGACGACGGAACGTCGGATCGCCTGTCGAATACCAGTCGACGCCGCTCTGAATCGACGGGTCGGTGGGGTCGCCGGAGGTGCGCGCGATCGGTTCGCCGGTGCGCGGGCAGCTCACCGAGTCGCCGACCCAGCTCGCACCCGCAGCCACCCAGACGACCTTCGGAGCGTCGAACGCGGCAGAGGTGATCAGGACGTCGTCGCAGTTGGCGATCACCGTCGTATCGGGGTGGCGTGCCAGGCCTTCGCGGAGTCGTCGTTCGATCATGTTGATCTCTCCGACGCGGTCGAGCTGGTCGCGTGAGAGGTTGAGCATCACCACGACCTCGGGGTCGACGGCGTCGCTCACGTGCGGAACGTGCAACTCGTCGACCTCGAGTGCGGCGACCGGCGCCGTCCGCTGCAAGCTGAGCGTCGCGATGATGCCCGCGTCCATGTTGGCGCCGTCGGCCTGGGTGGCGACCTCGCCGAGTTCCGCCAGAGCCGCGGCGGTCATGCGTGTTGTCGTCGACTTTCCGTTCGTCCCGGTGATCAGCGCGGTCCGTTTTCCGGCGGCGAGACGCCCCATGATGTTCGGGTCGATCTTTTCGGCGACCAGGCCGCCGATCATCGATCCCTTGCCACGCCCCGCGGTGCGCGACGCCCAGCGGGCAGCCGACGCAGCTCCGAGGGCTAGCGACGTACGAAGGGGGACACGGGTGGTCGAGCCACCCGGAGCGGGGACGCGGTCGGGCATGGGGAGAGTCTTTCACAGCGCCCCACGGCGCGCCGTCGGGGCGCAGCGCCCGCGCTGGTCGGGCCGCTCTTCGCTGGTCGAGCCGCCCCCTCGCTGGTCGAGCCGCCCCCACTGGTCGAGCCGCATCCCGCTGGTCGAGCTTGTCGAGACCACGCCCTCGTGCGGGTAGTCTCGCGGCCGTGAGTCGCGCCTCCAATCCCACGCTGTCCCCGCCGCTACGACCCGTTCGCTCGCTGTTGCGAGTCATCGGCCACGTACCACCGCAGGTGTTCGGTGCAGTGTCGCGATGGTGTCCGGTCAACGCTGACGGCGACCACGTCAGCGTCGAGATGCTGGCCGCGGCGGTGGCCACCGCAGTCCTCCCGGATGCCGACATGGGAGGCCCGACCATCGGCAGGGCGCGCAGCGGTTTGGCGCGGGTCGCAGCGCTCACCGCAGAAAAACTCCCGGTGCTTGCCGTCGAGGAGGATTTGGAGTTCGACGGCCCGGCAGGCCCGATCCCGGTGACGCGCTACCGCGCGGGCGTCGAGAGCCGCGGGTTGATCCTGTTCTTCCACGGCGGAGGGTTCACCACGGGCAGTCGCAGAAGTCACGACCCACTGGCGCGCAGGCTCGCCCTCGACACCGGCGCCGACGTCGTCTCGGTCGAGTACCGACTCGCGCCGGAGAATCCCTTCCCCGCAGCGGTCGACGACGCTCTCGCCGCCTGGCGCGGTGTGGTCGACGCCGCCCCGGGCTGGGGTATCCCCAGCGACCGGATCGTCGTGGCAGGCGACAGCGCAGGCGGCAATCTCGCGGCGGTCATCGCGCAGCAAGTTCGTGGCGAGCAGGTGACGCCGCTCCTGCAACTCTTGCTCTACCCCAAGACCGATTCCGTCGGCGAATACGGCTCAACCCGCGAGTTCTCGAAGGGCTACTTCTTGACCGCCGAGCGCATCGCTGACTTCACGGACATCTACGTGCCCGATCCTGCCCAGCGCGCCGATCCACGCGTCTCTCCGCTACTGGCACAAGACCTTTCAGGACTACCGCCTGCACACGTGGTAGTTGCTGGATTCGATCCTCTGCGCGACGAGGGCATCGCATACGCCGACGCTCTCGGTGCTGCGGGGGTGCCCGTCACGCTGCAGCGCGAGGGTTCGCTGATCCACGGGTTCGCCAACATGGCTGCGTTCAGTTCTGTTGCAGGTCAAGCGATCTCGCGGTTCACCGCCGTGGCTTCCGATGCCCTGCGCTGACGCGGGCCGCGCATCAGTAGAGTGGTCGACGGTTCGGGGCGAGTTCAGCTGTTTTACATGGGGGATGTGGCGTGAGGATGCCGAAAAGTGGACGCCCGGTGATCGGGGCAACGGGGATCAGGACGACGGGGATTAGGGCAATGCTGATTCCTGCGGCGGCCGCGGTGGTCGTCGGACTCGCGGGATGCGGCGGAGGCGAGAGCGATTCGACGCCGCCGAGCTCCTCGACTCCCGACGCTGCGAAAGCGTCACCGCTGCAAGGTGATCAGCTCTACCTCGCAGGGCTGAAGCAGCTCAACGTGCGCTTTCCCGACGACGCCGCCGCGGTCGCAGCGGGCAAGCAGGTGTGCGCGAATCTGAAGGCGGGCGACGGCCTCCTCGACGCCATACGCAAGGTGGGCAACGGACTCGACGACGCCGAGTCCGGCCAGGTCGTCGGCCTCGCAGCACAGACCTATTGCCCCGATCAGCTCGGAAAGCTCAGCGGCGTCCAGTCGGAGAACTGACTCAGAAGCGTTCGTCGGGCTGCGGGATCGACCCCGGTGGTGCCGGCTCGTAATGACTCTGCGCCGCAGCCGGATACGGCTGCGGCGGGGTGTCGGACTCCCTGGTCGGATACCCCGGTGCGCCCGCCGGAGGCTGGTATCCAGGCGGGGGCCCCTGATACCCGGCAGGAGGCCCCTGATACCCGGCAGGAGGCGCCTGGTAGCCGGGCGGTGGCCCTTGGTACCCGGGCGGAGGCGGCTGGTAGCCGGGCGGTGGTGCTTGGTATCCGGGCGGTGGCCCTTGGTACCCGGGTGGAGGCGGCTGGTAGCCGGGCGGTGGTGCTTGGTATCCGGGCGGTGGTCCTTGGAATCCCGGGATTCCGACACCAGCGGCAGGCATGCCCGGGTTGAACGAATCAGACACTGTCGCAGCGAGTTCCAGGAACGCATTACGGGTGTCGCGATTCATCTGGTCGAGGTCTATCTGCGCACCGGTCGCGAGATGGTCGTCGAACGGGATGATCTGCACCGCCCTTGTGCGGCCGAGGAAGTGCTGCGTCAGCATGTCCAGGTCGATCGGCGCACCTCCCGGCTTCGACGCAGAGATCACCACGACAGCCTGCTGGACGAGTCGCTGATAGCCGTGAGCGTTGAGCCAATCCAGTGTCGCTGCGGCACTTTCGGCACCGTCAACGGCCGGTGAAGTGACCAGAACGATAGCGGTCGCCGAACTCAGGACCCCCTCCATCGCCGAATGCAACAGACCGGTACCGCAGTCGGTCATGATGATGTTGTAGTAGTTCTCCAGAATTCCGATGACGTCGAGGTAGTCGTCGGCACTGAAGGATTCCGATACTGCCGGATCACGTTCGGATGCAAGCACTTCCAGACGGCTCGCGGACTGCGACGTATGGCGCCGAACGTCGCCGTACCGGGTGACGTTCGGATCGTTGAGAAGCGAGCGCACAGTCGAACCGGTTTGCTGCGGGACACGTCGGCCGAGCGTTCCGAAGTCGGGGTTCGCGTCGACCGCGATCACCCGGTCTCCGCGCAGCGACGCGAACGCCGACCCGAGACCGATTGTGGTCGTGGTCTTTCCGACGCCACCCTTGAGGGAGAGCACCGCCAGACGGAAATCGCCGGCCATCGGCCGACGGATGCGAGCGACCATTTCGTCGAGTTGTTGCTGCGACTTGCTTTGGCCCAGATTGATCAGACCGCCAGACACGGTACTCAGTGCACGACGCCATCCGGCTCCGCGCGCCGAAAACGGTATCGCTGCCTGTTGATTCGGATTGCCGGCACCGGGCGCTCCGGGGAATTGGGCGCCCGGGCGCATTCCCGGCTGTTGCGCGCCAGGTTGCGGGCCACCCACGTAAGGGCCGCCGTACTGACCGGGCTCGGGATGGTGGGGCCACGGGGGAGTGGGCTGCTGTGCGGGCGCATCCGGGTAGGACGTGCCGGGCGCAGTCAGGTTGGGAGCGGCTGGTGCAGGGCTGGCTGGTGCGGCGCTCGGCTGCTGTGGTTCGAAATGCTGATCGCGCGGGAGGTACTGCGCGACCGGCGGACCCGGCGTCTGTGGCGTCTCGCCCGACCGGCCCGTGTACCAGTTGACCTGCGCGGCGGGTGGCGCGAACTGCGCTTGCGGCGGTTGGGGAGCGTCTGACGGATGCTGGCCCGCACCGACCGGCGCGTCGAGACGGCTTCCGTCGTCTTCGTGGCTATCGGACTTCGGCCACGATGACGGCTGCGAGCCTTCGGCGTGCGACATCTCGTTGATCATCCCCTCGTGCGTCCCTCGGTGGGCTCATCGCCCGACCCCTGATGCTGGTTCGACCACTGAATACTAGGGCGTCTAACAGTTGCGGTCATGGCGACGTCCTGCGACGACGCCATGTGCAGCGGGGCGGCTATCGATGGCAACGTATCGATCGCGACGGAGCTTTCGGTTGGGGAGTTGGTTGCCGCTACCCGTTTTCAGTCATTTTCGACGGTGCTGCCTACGCCGACCTGGTCTTTTGCGGCGGTGTTGCCGTGGGAATGACTGAAATCGGGAGGGGGTGTGGTGTGGGCGCGTGATCGTGGGGCGGCGAGCACTCCTGCCGCGCATCCGGCGATCACCAGCGCGGCTCCGCCGATCTCGACGTAGGTAGGTTGCTCGCCGAGGAAGAGCCAGGCTGCGGTGATCCCCACGACGGGAACCAGCAGCGACATCGGCGCGACTCGGCTGGCCGGGTAGCGCTGCATCAGCGATGTCCACAGACCTGACCCGGCGATGGTCCCGAGCAGCACCACGTACGCCAGCCCAGCCAGCGCGATGAGACCTGACGTGGAGCCGAGTGTGGCCATGGCGTGGAAGCCCGCGGATGGTCCATCGACAGCGAGACTCAGCAAATACAGCGGGATCGGCGGCACCACCGACATCCACAGCGTCATCCGCAGCGCATCACCGGAGTTCGGCGGCAACGCGAGGCGGTTTCCGATGTTGCCGAATGCCCAGGACAGTCCCGCCAGCACGGTGAGAAGGATCGGAACGACGATGCCGACTCCGAGCGAACTGTGGCCCGCGCGGTCGACGCCGATCAGAACGATTCCGCCAACTGCGACTGCGATTCCGACGACCTGCGCCGGCACGAGTCGTTCCCGCAAGAACACGACGCCGAGCAGCACCGTGAACGGGGCAGACGTCTGCAGCACCAGCGACGCGAGGCCTGTCGGCATCCCGATGTTCATAGCGAGGAAGAGGAATGCGAACTGTCCGACGCCGAATCCGAACGCGTACAACAGAAACCATTTGATCTGCATTCGCGGGAACCGCACGAACAGCACCACCGGAACGGCCATGACCGCGAACCGGAGTGCGGCGAAGAAGAACGGAGGGAAGTGGTCGAGGCCCAGGCGAATCGCGATGAAGTTCAAACCCCACAGCACGACGACGGTGAGTGCCAGCATGCGGTCGCGCGTTGTCATGTATCCATGGTCGAGGCTTCGGGAGTGAAGCACAATCGAAATAAAATGCACTAAAGATGTAGGACAGCTTCACAAAATCGTCGCGTCAGCGCGCTGACGGCGTCGAAGGATTGCAGCCAAAACGCAAAACGCCGACGGCACCGGAAGTCGGTGCCGTCGGCGTTGGGTCAGAGGCGTATTGCCGCCAGCGGGTATTACCGCCAGCCGAGTGCGGGAGCGACGTCGTTGAGGATCGACTCCATCACGTGGGCGTTGTATTCGACGCCGAGCTGGTTGGGGATCGTCAGCAGCAGCGTGTCGGCGGCCGCGATGGCCTCGTCTTCGCGCAGCTCCTCGATGAGCTTGTCGGGCTCTGCGGCGTAGCTACGTCCGAACCGTGCCAGTCCGCCTTCGAGGTGACCGACCTGATCCTGGTCGTTGCGATCACGTCCGAAGTAGGCGCGGTCCATGTCGGTGGTCAGCGGGAAGATGCTGCGGCTCACCGAGACTCGCGGCTCACGAGTGTGGCCGGCCTTCTCCCACGCGTCGCGGAAGCGCTCGATCTGCTCGGCCTGCAACTTGTGGAACGGGATGCCCGTGTCCTCGGTCAGCAGCGTCGAACTCATGAGGTTCATGCCCTTCTCGGCGGTCCACTCAGCGGTGGCACGGCTGCCGGCGCCCCACCAGATGCGGTCGCGCAGGCCCTCTGAGTAGGGCTCGATGCGCAGCATGCCCGGCGGGTTCGGGAACATCGGCCGCGGATTTGGCTGCGCGAACTCCGCGCCCTCGATCACCTTCAAGAACACGTCGGTGTGCTGGCGTGCCATGTCGGCGTCGGTTTCACCGTCGGCCGGGACGTACCCGAAGTACTTGTACCCGTCGATCACCTGCTCGGGGGATCCCCTGCTGATGCCGAGCTGGAGTCGACCGTCGGAGATGAGGTCGGCTGCGCCTGCGTCCTCTGCCATGTACATGGGGTTCTCGTAGCGCATGTCGATCACGCCGGTGCCGATCTCGATGCTGTTGGTCTTTGCGCCAACCGCCGCGAGCAGCGGAAATGGTGAGCCGAGCTGGCGTGCGAAGTGGTGCACGCGGAAGTACGCGCCGTCTGCGCCGAGCTCTTCGGCGGCAACGGCGAGGTCGATGGATTGATGCAAGACATCTGACGCCGTCTGGGCTTGCGAACCCGGAGACGCCGACCAGTGCCCAAAGGACAGGAAGCCGATTTTCTTGGTCATGTGATATACAACCGGACCGCGGTCCAGTTATTCCGCTCCTCGGCGGCGTAGGTCGGTCGCGGCGCGACCGTTAAGCAGATAGACCCCGAGGTGAAGCGTCGTCGTAGCATCGCTTCATGGATGTCAAGCGCCTGCGGCTGCTCAGGGAGTTCGCCGACCGCGGTTCCGTGGGAGCGGTCGCCGACGCGATGCACATGACGCCGTCGGCCGTCTCGCAGCAGTTCAAGGTGCTCACCAAGGAGGCGGGCGTCGAACTGCTCGAGGCCGACGGTCGGCGGGTGCGACTGACTTCGGCGGGGCAGGCTCTCGTGCTGCGCGCCGACGAGGTGATCGCTGCGGTCGAGCGAGCGCAGGAGGAGATGGCCGCGTACCGCTCGGGTCGATCGCGGGTCCGGCTCGCGATGTTCCCGTCTGGCGCGACACTCCTTTTGCCGACCGTCCTCGACCGTGCCGCCTCCGATGCGATCGAGATCGACGCGTCGCACCTCGACGTCGGCTACCCCGACGCTCCGCCCGCTCTCGCCGACTTCGACGTCGTGGTGACACACCGAGACGAGCGCACGCCACCCGTCAGTTCGCCGCGTGTGCGCGTCACCGAGCTGATGCGCGAGCCGCTCGACGTCGTCGTATCGCGCAACTCGTCTCTTGCAGAGCGTGATTCGGTCGCGGTCACCGAGCTTGCGGACCATGACTGGATCAGCGTCGAGGGCGGCTTTCCTGTCGACGATGTACTGCTGTCGATCTCGGCCATCACAGGCGTTGCGCCGAGAGTCACGCAGCGAATGCTCGACTTCACGACCATCGAGGCACTCGTCGCGGCTGGTCACGGAATTGCCTTGATGCCGCGTCACGCATCACGCCATCCGGGAGTGAAACCACTTGAATTGCAGGGTGTTCGGGCAGCGCGCGTGTACGAGGCGCTGACCAGGCCGCGACCGCGTCGCGCGGTGACATCGGTAGTCGACGCCCTCGCTGCCGCGGCCGCTCGGTACGGCGCCTGAGCGCATTACGCCGAACGTCGACGCCGCGGAAGCGCCGCCAGCAGAACCCCTGCGGCAGTAAGAGTTCCGACGTACGCCGCGACCCCCGCCCAGCCGAATGCCGAGTACGTCAGACCGCCGAGCGCACCCACCACGGAGCTGCCGAGGTAGTAGTGGAAGAGATACAACGACGACGCCTCGGCGCGATGCTCGGTCGCCCGTGCGGACACCCAGCCGCTCGCCACCGAGTGCGCGGCGAAAAAGCCTGCGGTGAAGAGGAATAGCCCGACGATCACCGACCACAGATGGTCCGGAATCGTGATCAACAATCCCACGAGCATGATCGACGTCGCAGTCACGAGAACCCGGCGTCGACCAAGCCGGTCGGCCAGCCTGCCACCCCACGCCGACGACACCGTGCCCGCCAGGTACATGAAGAAGATTGCTGCCACGATTCCCGCCGGCAGCCCGAAAGGACCACCCAGAAGCCGATATCCGATGAAGTTGTAGACGGTGACAAAGCCACCCATCAGCACGAAGGCCAGGGCGAAGAGCGACAGCAGGCCCGGATCACGAAGGTGCGCAACCAGATTGCGTCCGGTCGTGCGTAGGGAGACAGGCTGCGGAGTGAAGAACTGTGAGCCGGGAACCATGCGCCAGAACGCAATCGCGAATGCCAGAGACACCAGCGCGGCAATCTCGAGTGCCCACTGCCAGGACACAAAGTCGACAGCAAAGCCCGGAATGAGCCGCCCGACGAGACCGCCGATCGTCGTGCCCGCGACGTAGCGGCCCATCGCACCGCCGAGCGACATGCCGTCGACCTCTTCGGCGAGATACGCCATGGCGACGGCGGGCACGCCCGCACAGAGCAGTCCCTGCAGGGCGCGGCCGGCCAGGAGCAACTCGATCGACGGCGCCCACGGAAGCAGTAGTCCGATGACCGAGGCGGCAACCGCGGACCCGACCATGAGGCGCACCCGGCCATACCGCTCCGACAGCGCGCTCGCCGGGATGATTGCGACGGCGAGCAGGCCGGTCGTGAGCGAGACCGCCAGAGCCGACGTCGTCGGCGAGACGTCGAAGTGTGACGACAGTTGGGGCAACAGACCCTGCACGTAGTACAGCGCCATGAACGTCGTCATCCCGGCCGCGAACAGCGAGAGTGTGGCACGCCGATACCCGGGCGAGCCGGGTAAGTGTTTGACGGGTGCGCGGTCGGTGGTCACTGGGAGGACGGTTGCTGTCACTCCATCGAGTCTGAGCCGCGCAGTGGTCATTAGGAAATGAATGTTTGACCACTGAGTCATTCAATAATGAATAACCACAGCTAGAATGGCCAGATGTACGACGACCTGCGGTGGTTCATCGCCATCGCCGAGGCAGAGAACCTGACCGCGGCCGCCGACCGGGTCCACTCGTCGCAGCCGACGCTCTCGCGCTTCCTGGGCCGTCTTGAACGCGACCTCGGGGTGCCGCTCTTCGACCGCGATGGTCGACGCCTCGTGCTGAACCGGTTCGGACGTGCCTACCTCGACAGGGCGCGTCGCGCGGCGTCGCAATTGGAAGCCGGACGTCGGGAGATCGAGGAGATGCGCGCTCCAGCCCGCGGTGCGGTGCGGTTGGCGTTCCTGCATTCGTTCGGACTGGGGTTGGTGCCCGACCTCATCAGCCGGTTCCGGGTGGAGAACCCATCGGCACGTTTCACGCTGACCCAAGACGCGGCGGCAACCGTCGTCGGGCATGTGGTCGACGGCGACGCCGACCTCGCGATCGTCGCGCCCCGCCCGATGCGTACCGACATGGCGTGGGCGCGCGTCGCCGAACAAGAACTCGCGCTCGTGGTACCCCGTGATCACCGCTTCTCGGGCCGGGAGACGATCGGCATCGCCGAGGCCGCAGACGAGGAATTCATCGTGATGCAACACGGCTACGGCATGCGACGGATCTTCGACGAGATCTGCGCCGCACACGATCTCACGCCCGCGATTGCCTTCGAATCGTCGGAGCTCGCGACGGTGTCCGGCCTCGTCGCCGCAGGGCTCGGCGTCGGACTGGTGCCGGTCGAGGAGTCGGCGCGCCATCCCGGCGTCGAACTCGTCCCGCTCGCGGGTGAAACGCGCGAGATCGGGCTGACGTGGTTTCGCGGTCGGCCATTGAGCGACGTCGCGTCGCGCTTTCGGGACTTCGTCCTCGCGGGGAGCACGTCCGACGGATGAATCGCGCTGCCGTGCGGGCTCCCGCTCACCCGTTTCCCTCCCGCTTATTGAAATCAATAAGCGGGAAGTAAGCCGGTGAGCGCGAACCGTGGTGGGGCGGGATGATCTCGTAGGTGACGAGCCATGGGCGCAGCAGGTCGGCGAGCAGACGTCGCTCGAGAGTGGCCCAAATCCAGCGGACCACCATGGTGTCGAGGCCGCGGAGTTCGTCCTCGCGCAGCTTCTCCCGGACCACCGCGTCCTCGGGCGACTCGCCTTCGCGGAGCAGACGGCCGTACTTGGCCAGACCGTCGAACTCGCCGATCAGCTTGCCGTCCCAATCGAAGTCCGTCTCGTACGTGCCGGACGGGCAGACGAAGCGGTGCTGCTGACGCGGTACAGGCAGGTCCGCCTCGTACATCTGTGCGCTGCTCCATGATTCGCCGACGCTCTGGGAGAGGCCGTTCGCGAGGGGAAGTGCCCGCCGAGCGTGTTGCGCACCGCGTCGACGTCGAGAGCCCAGGATCTCCGACATCTTCGCCCGGTCGGCGCCCAATGCCAGAGCCGCCTCGAGGACGGTCAGTGCCTGCGCGAAGTCGCCGCTCGACGCGACGTCGACCGCTGTTCGCTCGATAGACGTGACCCGGATGCCGTCGACCTCGGTGACCTCGTCGTCGCTGAGCGGCGCCCCGTGAAGGTGGCGCAGGCTGCGGACGGATCCTCCCGATCTGCGGCCGGTCGTCATGTGAACGTGCGAGAGGTTCGGTTTGAGCATGCGCAGCCCATGCATCGTCGCCGCCGACACATGACTGAGCACGTGCGGCGTGTCGCCGCTCAACTCCGACGTGACGACTGCGATCGAGGTGAGCCGGTGCAACGCTTGGGCACCGGCATGGCCGTCGAATTGTGTTGTGCGCGGGACCAATACACCGGGTACCAGCCTGATCAGCTTGCCACGATCGACTGCGGCGCAGAGCTCGTTGTCGCTGAACGCCGCTGTCTTCGCGGCGCCGCGTCGGATCAGGCCGAACTCGTCGAGCGGGTAGCCGGGGAGACCGAGAGTGGAGTCCGTCATGCAGCTTCGACGCCGCGCCGGGCCGCGCGGTTCCACTCCGCACCGATTCAGATCGACGTCGACCTTCTCGCTCACCCATTTCCCTCGCGCTTATTGAATTCAATAAGCCGCAAGGAAATCGGTGAGCGGGAGGCACGCTCACGGGGTCAGATCCGCTCGGACACCCGCCGAGAGGCCAATTGCACTGCCTCCCAAACGGTTGCGAACGGCGGGGCGTACGCGAGGTCCATCTCGGCGAGATCGTCGACGGTCATCTCGCCCCACAGCGCCGCGGCGACGGTGTCGATCCGCTTACCCGACTGCGCTCCGCCGACGATCTGAGCGCCGAGGATGCGGCGGGTCAACTTGTCTGCGGTGAGTAGCACGGTGATCGGGGTGGCCTCGGCCATGTAGCCGCTCGCGGTGTCGCTCTGGGTGATCAGCGTGAGGGCGTCGTGACCGAAGCGCGCGGCGACCTCGGTGTTCATTCCCGTCCGTGCGATCTCCAGATAGGTTGGGCCGGAAGAGAATCGGGTGATCGCCGTCGCCAACACCCCGGCGAATCGTTTACTCTCGTCGCCGCCCAGATTGAAACCGCACACCCGCCCCTGCTTGTTGGCGTGTGTTCCGAGCGGTGCAAAGATTCGCTCCCCGGTCATCCGGTCGAGAGACTCGCAGCAGTCTCCCGCCGCCCAGATGTCGTCGGCGACGCGCTGATGGTCGTCGGGTAGGTATCCGCCGTGAACTCCGATCGGCAACCCGGCCGCGGCGCCCAGCGAGGTCGACGGCCGAACGCCCAGCGCAAGTACCACGACGTCGGCTTCGATTGTGTCGCCGGAAACCGTTGTGACGGAACGTATTCTGCCACCCTCGGCGTTGGCGCTCGCGACGACGGTATCGGTCAGGACGGTGACGCCTGCGGCGCGCATACCTTCTTCGATGCGGTCGCTCATCTCCGGGTCGAGCTTGCTCATCACCCTGGTGCGCGTGGCGAGAGTGGTCTGGAATCCGCGCTCCGCCAACGCCTCTGCCATCTCCACGCCGATGTAGCCGCCACCGACCACGACTCCTCGACGGCCGGAGCCGGCAATCAGATCGAGCCAATACCGCGCGTCCTCAAGGGTCTTCGCCGGATTGACACCGTCGATCAGCGATCCGTCCGCGTCACGCGCCCAGTCCGGGACCATCGCCGAGGCACCGGTGCACAAGACGAGTTGGTCGTAGGCGACCTCCGACGACTCGTCGAACTCCGACGTCACCGAGACGACCTTCCGATCACGGTCGATTCCGGTGACCGTCGTTCCCATGCGGAGGTCGACGCCGAGTTCCCGGTGTTGCGCGGCGCTGCGCGCAACGAGATCAGTGTCGGAGTCGACGAGGCCTGCGACGAGGTACGGAATGCCGCATGCCGAGTACGACGTATCCGACGTCTGCTCGAGCGCGATCACCTCGACGCTGCGCCCGGTGACCTCTGCTGTCCGAAGTGCCTGATGAGCGGCACTCATACCGGCGGCGTCCGCGCCAACGACGACGATGCGTTCCACCCGCGTCACGCTACTCGCGTTCGACGATCCGCCGCGCCGGCAAGGGTCAGAGATCGGCGCCCGCGACCTTACCCATGACAACCCCGATCCCCGCGACGACGAGCGGCAACGCGACGAGCACCGAGACCAGGAGAACTAGCATCTGCATGCCTCAATGGTCCGCGCGGTTCCGCGCGTTGTCGCTGTGACCAGGCAAATCGTAGTCGGCCTCACAATTGGTACGGGTGACGCAGTTTTGGTCGGCAGACAGTGATTCGACGCTATCGACGTGGTTGAGATGCGGCGTCCGATCAGGCATCGCTGTCTGGAGATGCGCGCTTGACGCGCTGCACAGCGGGCGGCGCCCATGTCCCGTCGAGTACCTCGGCGCGCGGAGCGTACAGGCGCATCGTGACGCCGAGCGCGGCCTGTGGCGCGGGAAGCCAGTTGTCGGTCTTCTCGCCACCCGGATTCTCGTGCTGCAGATACAAGACGAGCGAGCCGTCGTCGTTGAACCGCAGTTCGTCGCGATCGCCCAACGCGAACCGGTCGAGTTCATTGGCGACCTGATAGCCCTCGGCGTCGTACATCGTGACCGACCAGAAGGCATTCACGGGTGGAAGGCCATCAGCGGGAAACGTGATTGTGTAATCGTTGTGCCCGTCGAGTGGCCGACCGTCGGCGTCGGCCACGACGACTGGATAGATCGCATCCTCGGGAGGGTTGGCACCCAACCCGATCAGCGCGAGCTGCGCTCGTTGAAAATAGTCGTTGCCGTAGACACCTACCGATTGCGACATGATCTGCCAGCCGTTCACGCGATCACCGAGGCCGGAGATGTCAGGCAGCTTCTTTCTCGCCGACGCGATGCCCGACTCGAGTGCCGCGAGGCCGACCTCGTCGAATCGCGATGTATCGAACTCCAGTCCGGGGACGATCCCGATGGCAGCGATACGCGCCAGCACGGACTGATCCGTGAGGTGCGGTGGCGTAGTCGTCAGAACCTCTGCTGCGAGCCTGAAGAACTCGGGAGCAGACAGTTCCGCGACGATGCGCAGTGGTTCGGTGTCCAGGTCGATGGGAGTGCTCGACTCGGGTCGGGTCGGGCCGCCCAACGGGGTGATGGTGAAGCCGTCCTGGAACTTGCCGACGGCGTCGTAGTCGCTCGGGCCGTTGGTCTGCGACCGACCGATGGCCCACACGTACGGTGTCGGGGCCTCGATGATGAGGGCATCGTCGGGGACATCGCCGTCAAATCCCGGTGGTATCACCATGATTCGCGTGCCTGTGTTTCCCGTCGTACGGGATCCCGGAACCGCGAACACGTCGGTCCACATGTCCAGTAGTGGCAGCATGTAGTAGCGACCGTCGCTGTCGGGAAGTTCGATCAGGACTGCTCCACCGGTCAGGTCGAGCCAGGCGGACGAGTACAGCGTGTCGAAATTCGGACGGACGATAGCGCGGAAATCCGCAGTCGGAAACGCCCGCATGTGGTGGAAGGCGTTCGAGGCTCCGAAGCCCGGTTTGCCCGAGGATCCCCGTGCTGTTTGTTGTCGACGGCTGACCTCCATGATGACGAGGGGATACATATAGACGTAGGCCTCCGCTGCCAAGCTCGCGGTATCACCGGTAAGGGGTTTCGATGTCGTCATGGTCTAAGACTCGACGATCGACCCGTGATTTCAGTCATTCGAATCGTATGAGCGCTCATCATCAGGGTATGTATCACCCGATACGGGTGATGTAGTCGCATCGTATTGATGCCAGCATCGGGAATATGACCGAAACTTCTGCCGATGTGCCCGTCGATGTGGAAACAGGGCCTATCGATTACCTTCTCGTCGAATTTCCCGCCGATCACAATCCAGACGGCTCGGCGTTGATACACCTGCTCGATCTTGTCGATCGCAATGTGATCAGCGTGCTGGATCTCGCAGTGATCCGACGAGACGGCGATAGTGTTGCTGCGCTTGCGGTCTCGGATCTCGACGTCGGCGCTGATCTGGACGCCAATGTCCTCGCAGAGGCGTCGAGCGGACTGCTAGACGATCAGGACCTCGCGGACGCGGCGTCGGTGCTGGCGGACGGCTGCCTCGGCGTTCTCGTCGTCTACGAGAACGTGTGGGCTGCTCCGTTCGCCACTGACCTGCGGCGAGCCGGCGCTCAACTGGTCGCGTCCGGGCGGATTCCCGTCAACGCCATTCTCGAGGCCCTCGGCTCAACCGACTGACCGACGTCGGGCTGACCGCCGGGCTCTGCCTGAAGCGTTATGCCCGATCTATTCACCTCAGAACCACTCGAGTGAGAAAGTGCAGGTACCAGCCATGCCAGGACTACTACGCGGGGTCGCCCGAACGGCCGCGGTTGCAGGGACTGCAACCGCGGTGTCCAACAGGGTGTCGCGTCGTCAAGGCGAGCGGTGGGCCAGACGGTCGGCCGAGGCAGCACCCCAGGCCTACGCGGCCGCGCCCGTCCAGAACCCGCAACCGCCGGTTCCCACCGAACAGACAACAGCGCCGGATGACCGAATCGCTGCATTGACGAAACTCGGTGAGCTTCGAAGTTCAGGTGTTCTCACCGAAACGGAATTCGAATCGGAGAAGCGACGTATCCTCGGTCTCTGAGAATCGGCCGATCCGTCAGTGTTTATTTCCAACCACATCGTTAACAGCCACATCGATAACAACGAGTAGGAATTTCATGACCACCTCATCACCTTCCACGAAGCAGCGTTGGGCAGGCGGGCTATCCATTGTCAGTGGCTGCGTGCTGCTCGTCGTCGGGATACTGGAGTTCCTCCAGGGTGTCTCGGCCATTGCGGCTGACAACGTCTTCGTTGTAGGAACCAACTACATCTATAAGTTCAACCTGACGACGTGGGGTTGGATCCACCTGATCATCGGTCTCATCGTCGCTGCGACGGGTATTGCGGTGTTTTTCGGAAAGACATTTGCACGGGTGCTCGCGATCGTGCTCTTGTCACTCTCCGTGATAGCCAACTTCCTCTGGATTCCGTACTACCCGTGGTGGTCGATCACGCTGATCGCTCTGTCAATCGTCGGAATCTGGGCGTTGGCGGCGTGGAGTCCTGAGACCGACGAGATCTGACGCAGCGCAAGGAAGATGATGGCGATGACGAGCGTGGTCGATCCCGCGGACGCGGCGACGTGCTATGACGGCCCTGGCCGCAGGACCCGTGCCGAGAGTGTCTATCTGGGGCTACAGGCTCGGGAGCGGTTGCCGCTCAGCGGAATCGGCGACCTCGGTGACGAATCGGGCCGTGACCCGATCGGTCTACTCCAAGATCAGGCTCGCACCCGGGTTCCGGAACTCGTTCCGGTCAGATACGGGCGAATGGCTGTGTCTCCCTTCACCTTCTACCGCGGGGCAGCGCTTGTCATGGCCGATGACCTGGCTCGAACCGAGAACTCAGGCCTGACCGTGCAACTGTGTGGCGACGCGCATCTGTCCAATTTCGGGTTGTTCGCCACGCCTGAGCGCAAATTGGCGTTCGACGTCAACGACTTCGACGAAACCTACCCGGGGCCGTTCGAATGGGACGTGAAGCGCCTGGCCGCGAGTCTCGTGGTTGCGGCACGCGGCAACGGATTCGACAACAAGACCGCCAAGCGGATCGCCGGTGCATGTGCCCGCGAGTACAGGGAGTCCATCGCGTCGCTCGCGGGACTCGACACGTTGGACGGATGGTATCGACGCGCCGAACCTTCTCGAAAACTGGTCAACATCCGCGATCTCATCGATTCATCGACCGCGAAGAACGTGCGAAAGCAGATCGACAAGGCGTGGACGCGTGACGGCCTGTCTGCGCTCAAGAAGCTGACCACCACCGTCGACGGTGAATTGCAGTTCGTCAGCCAACCTCCGCTCATCGTGCCCATCGAAGAACTGTGGGACGCGGAGGTCACAGCGCGTCTATACGGTCAGCTTGCCGATCGTGTCGACGCTCTTCGCGCGACGCTCGCTCCCCACTACCGCGTGCTGTTCGACAGATTCACCTTTGTCCGCATGGCCCGCAAGGTGGTCGGGGTTGGCAGCGTGGGAACTCAGGCGTGGGTTTTGCTGATGGTCGGAC
The DNA here is from genome assembly GCF_036540975.1 of Gordonia sp. w5E2. NCBI lineage: Bacteria > Bacillati > Actinomycetota > Actinomycetes > Mycobacteriales > Gordoniaceae > Gordonia > Gordonia sp. w5E2. The sequence goes on from NZ_CP144213.1 coordinate 472,819, forward strand.
GAGACGAATCCGATGTGCTGCTGCTCCAGGCCAAGCAAGCCGAAAAGTCCGTTCTCGCACGGTATCTCGATGGTCCGAAATATGACAACGAGGGCAGGCGGGTGGTGGAGGGCCAACGACTCACGCAAGCTGTCAGCGACGTGTTCCTGGGGTGGTCTGGAGGTCCAGGAGCTGATGGTGTTCGGCGTGATCTCTACCTCAGGCAGCTTCGGGATGCTAAAGGCTCCATCGTCGTGGAGGGTCTGGACCCACGGGGTCTCGAGGTCTATGGGCGGGCGTGCGGTCGAGTCCTCGCCTACGGTCACGGCCGGTCGGGCGATGCGGTTGCCATAGCGAACTATCTCGGCGACGACGACGAATTCGACAGGGCTATAAGGCGTTTCGCATCGCGCTATGCGAAAAGGAATGACGAGGATCATCGCGTGTTCGTCGACGCGATTCGGGCAGGCGCGGTTGCGGCTGTCGCCGACGAGCGGTGACGCGCATGCCTGAGACGGTCGTGAGCGCGGAGGGCGAATCGGGACGCGGTCTCGACGCAGACGAACGAGCCGAACTCGAACGTCTGCGCGTTGAGATCGCAGAGATCAGGTCGGGGCAACCGTCGGATGTCGGCAAGGAGTCCACGCGTCGGCGGATCAACTGGCGAATGATCGGCGTCGTCGCGCTGGTCATACTGTGTGCGGTACTCACGCTGCTGTCGGTCACCACGCGGTACGTCAGGAGTCAGATCCTCGACACCGATCATTACGTATCGACCGTCGCACCACTGGCATCGAATCCTGCTGTGCAGCAACAGGTCACCAACTCGATCACGAACGAGATCAATCAGCAGACGAACATCGAAGAGGTGACGTCGAATGCGCTCAACGAACTGACTCAACTCACACCGGCCGATCGTCCGCGGGTGGATCAGGCGATCACCGGACTCGCTCCGGTGATCAGCGCACAGGCGGAGAGCTTCATCCACAACACGGTGGCGCAGTTCGTCGGCTCTGATCAGTTCGCTGCGCTGTGGACGACGGCCAATCGCGAAGCGCACGATGCTGTTGTTGCGGCGGTGACCGGTGATACGCAGCATGGCGCGGTGAATGTCGACACGACCAACGGATCGATCAGCATCGAGCTAGGGCCGATCATCACCCAGGTGAAGCAGCGGCTGAGTGCGCAGGGGTTCGCCTTCGCCGACAAGATCCCCGTTGTGAACAAGCAGTTCGTGGTCTGGCAGTCCAAGGAACTCGCTCGGGCGCAGAATCTCGTGAGGTCGCTCGACAAGGTCGCCACCGTGCTGCCGTGGCTTGCGATTCTGGTTGCTCTCGCTGCGATCGGACTCGCGGGCGTCGGTCGCCGTATCCGAACCCTGACAGCAATCGGGATCGCGGTCGTCGGCGCGATGCTCGTGTTGGCAATCGGCATCATCGTCGGTCGCACGATCTACCTGAACAACGTGCCTGCAGACGTCCTGTCTCCCGCCGCCGCCCAGGCGATCTTCGACACAGTGATCAGTCCGCTGCGCACTGCCCTTCGTGCGGTGGCGGTGCTCGGACTCGTCTTGGCACTTGTGGGCTTCTTCGCAGGAGGAACGCGTGCCGCGGCCGCCACTCGACGTGTCATCGCCGGGGGATTCGAATCGGTCGATCGTCGTCGAAAGCAACGCTCGGCGTCGATGGTTGAGGCCCAACTGTGGCGGCTGCGGTACGTCGTGCGTCTCGGCGTCCCGATAATCGCTGCGTTCGTCCTGATGTTCTGGCACTACCCGACAGGCATGGTCGTCTTCTGGGTGGTGGTCGTCGCGTGCCTCATCCTGGCGGCTTTCGAATTCGCCATCGCTCCCGCGCGCCGCGGAGTGGCCGCCGGGAGCGTTGTTGCCGAGGATCTTGTCGCCGAGAGTGCCGGTCCTGAAAGCTCCGAGATCGTTGTCACCGAGACCGTCGTGACCGAGACCGTCGGCGATGACGCGGCTGCAACCGTAGTCGATTCGACTGACAGTCCCAGAGCGAAATGAACCGCACGTCGTAGGGGGTCAGCACCTCGTGCGCGACCTCGCGAGGAATATTCGCCCGTCGCATTCGCGCTGGTCGTCGTACCATTCAGTGCATGAAAGGCGCGGTACCCTCCCCACGAAGCGGTCAGGACGGCGAGGGTGAACCCGACGCACTCGAAGTAGACACAATCGCGGCAGCTCCGCCGATTCTGAGTCTGCGTTTCGCGCCACCGTCTTTACCTCCCGGGTTTGTGGTGCGTTCTCGCATCGACGAGATGCTCGACGCTGCACGGGGCGGCGACGTGACCTTGGTGTGTGCCGGGGCCGGGTACGGGAAGACTCTTGCTGTCGCGGCTTGGGCGCAAAGCGTACATCGGCTCGATCGGACCGCATGGCTCGCCGCGGGCGAAGGCGTAGGCGTTGCGGCGTTTTGGCATGACGTGATCGTGGCACTTCGAATGCTTCCGGTCGTGGCCGACGAAGCGCGGATCGCCGAGTTCATGCCCGGCCCCGCATTCGGGGATTCTGACGTGGCGGGTCTGGTTGATGCCCTGTCGTCTCTACCAGAGACCGTGACGCTGGTGATCGACGACTTCCATCGCCTCACGTCGGTGGACCTTCTGAAGTCGATCCACCGAGTGATCGAGTGTGGCGTTCTGACAGTGCATCTGGTTCTCGTCTCACGCGTGGAACCGCGAATACCGTTGCGCCGTCTGCAGGTGATGGGAAGGCTTCGCGAGATCGATGCCGCCGTGCTGGCGTTCACGCCACGCGAGGCTGAAGATCTGTGTGCACGCATCGGATTCGAGCTGGACCCGGAGAGCCGGGAGCGTCTGATGAACCGGACGCAAGGCTGGCCCGCCGGAATCCGGTTGGCCTTGCTCAGTGCCACAGTCGAATACGGAGGCGATGTGCATGCGGCACTGACGGGCTTCGGCGGCGGTGGCAAGCTGGTGGCGTCGTATCTACTCGAAGAGGTACTCGCGAGGGTGGCCAGCTCCGATCGAGAGTTCCTGCTCGCCACGAGTGTGACGCCCGTTGTCTGTGCCGATCTCGCGCAGGCCTTAACTGGACGTGCCGACAGCCGCGCGATTCTCGAACAATTGGTTGCGCGAAACGTGTTGACGGTGCGATTGACCGGCCGAGCCGGATGGTTCCGCTATCACCCCCTTCTACGCGAGTTTCTCCGCGACCGACTCACTATTGAACGCCCACAGGAGATTTCGACGCTCCATCGGCGTACGGCACAGTGGTACCTGGACAGCGGTGAGCTCATCCCCGGGATCAGGCATCTGGTCGCGGCGGGCGACTGGCTTGCGGTGGCGAAGGTGGTGGGAAAATCGGCACTCCCCCTCATCCTGACGATCCACGCGGGTGAGCTGGCGGCGGCGTTGGCTCCTGCGCTCGACGTCGTCGAACGCGATCCGCGACCGGAGGTGCTTCTCGCGGCAAGTGTTGTGGCGCATCATTCTCGGGACTTCGTAACCATGCGCCAGAACGCCTTGGATGCCGAGACCGCGCTGTTGGCGAGCGGCGTCGAACCACCTCGATGGGCCCAGGTCATCGTCGCGCTGGCGCGGATGGTCGCAGCTCGGGTCTTCACACCCGTGGAGCTGTACGAGAGTGCGAACGAAGTGCTGACCGTCGCGACCGGGGCATCGCGCAACGAGTTGCCCGCGGTAGGTGCATACGCGGTCATCGGTCGGACCAACGTGGCCATCAGCCTGGTTCTTCGCAGCGAATTCGGCCGTGCTCGTGTGCATTTGGAGGACGTGCGGGTCGAGGCCGATCGTGCCGGGGTGGGACTCACCTCGGCTGCGGCGAATGCCTACCTGGCTCTGCTGGATGTCATCGCAGGTGACCTTCCGGAAGCGGGACGTCGGAGCGACATGCTCGCGAAACTGGGTGTTCGACGCGGTTGGACACAGCAACCCCAATTGCTTGCGGCCTACGCCGCCTCCGCTTTGGTGTACCTGGAGACCGACGAACTCGACACCGCAAGCGAGCGTGTCGACTTCGGTCTCGACCTCGTCCGCCACGGGTCTGATCTGCCTGCCGCTGTGATCCTTCAGATCGCGGCCGTGGGCGTTGCGCTCGTGCGGCGGGAACTGCATACCGCGCGAGCGGCGGCGAGTCGCCTCCGTGCGCTGAGCGCGAGTTGCAGTGGGCTCCCTCTGCTCGACCACTGGGTTGCGGTCTCGCTGGCCCGCGTCGAATTGCTCTGCGACGACGTCGATTCCGCTGAGAAGGTCCTCGCCGAGTTGCAGGCATCGACCTCTTCTTCATCGAGGGAATTCGGTTTCGAACTCGTCACCATCGCACGTGCGGAAGTCCTCCTCGCGCAGCATGAGCCACGCGCCGCGTTCGACCTGTTGGGTACGCCGGCCCGCTACGCGGCGCACCGGACGCTCGTGGTCGAGGCGGCGCTGTTGTCAGCGATTGCGGCGGACCGGCTCAGGTTGGACTCGATTGCCTTGGAGAGATTGGGGCAGGCGATCGATGCGGCAGCTCCCATCGGCGCGATACGGTCATTCGTCGCACACAGCGAAGAGATCGCGGGTCTGCTGGCCCGCTATCGGCATCTGAACGCAGAACCGTCAGAACTCACTCGGGCAATTCTCGTGCGACTGAAGGCCGCCGATGCGGCGGCAACGAATGTGCCTGCGACGCCATCGGACCCGCTCACCGAACGCGAACTCGCGGTATTGCGTTATCTGCCAACGATGTTCAAGTCTGCGGAGATCGCTGCTGACCTCTACGTCTCGGTCAACACCGTGAAAACGCATCAGCAGTCGATCTACCGCAAGTTGGGGGTATCGACACGCCGCGCCGCCGTCGACCGCGCACGCGAATGGCACCTCCTGTAGCCGCGCAGTCCACGTCAGGTGCGTCCCGCCGCATCCTCGTCGACCGGTTTGGCACGCAACTCGGGCGCGTTGGCCACGACGAGCCACGCGGCCAGCGTCGCGAACAGGAGCGGAACCAGCAGATCCAGTTGCGGCACAACGGCAAGCCCGAGAAAGAGGCTGATCCAGCCGTTCCGTGTTGCCGCGACGACGATCCCGACGATGCTCGCGGCCACCGTGATCGTCAACGGAAGCGACTGCCACATCACGTGCATTCCGAATCCCGCTGCGGCACCGGCGAAGACGGACGGAAAGATGCGGCCTCCACGGAAGCCGCCCGCGCTCGCCAACAGCATGGCGCACATCTTGATGCCAGCGAACGCGAAGAAGCCGAGGGCGGTCGTGGTCCCGAGGCGGTCGGGCAGCTCCTTCATCTGATCGAGGCCCTTGAACAGCGTGATCGTTCCGCCGAGGATTCCGAGGCCACCGAGGACCGCTCCCACCAATGTCAATCGGACGATGGGATCTCGTAGCGAGCGATGCAGTACCCGGTGCAGGGGATCGAACACGAATGCCGCGACCACACCGCATGCGGCGATGACGACGGCAACCCCGACGGCGATCAAGGTGTCGACGATGCTGCCGATTTTCTCCTCCGGTAGGTCGATCGACATCGTGAGATCGGTGAAACGCAGGATGACGAACGACCCGGTAGCCGCCGCGACCAGGGGTAGATACAGCCGATTCCACAGAGGGATTCGTTGATCGCCGGGATTGGCCTCCGACAGCATGAGAGCAGCGGCGACCGGGGTTCCGAACAGCGCACCGAATGTTGCGGCGGTCGACAGACCCATCCACTGGTCCTGGTCGATCTTCGGAATCAGGCGTGCGCCGACGGCAACGACGATCGCCGCATTGATGATCATGATCGGGCTCTCCGGACCGAGGCTCACTCCGCCGGCCAGCGCAAGGATCGCCGCTATCGCGAGGCCGGGGGTTGCACCGACCGAAATCGGTTTCGACACCAATTCCTGCGTCGCGGGATCACCTCCGGCGTGGCCGGGGGCGAATCGGATCACCGCTCCCACCAGCAAGCCCGTCACGGTCAGTACGAGAAGAATCCACCACCAGGTGCTCTGCGTGATGCCCAACCACGACGTCACGGTGTGCCAGAGGAAGTGTTCGAGGGTGCTGGCGACGGCCGAGATTCCCCACAGCAGCAGGGCGCACACGACACCCACGAGTAAGGCGACGGGCGTGAGCGCGAGGAGCTTCCCGACGGGTACCCGCGTGGAGTCCTGCTGCCCGGGTCCGGTGGCTGCCTCACTCATGACTAAAACTGTCGCGCATCCGAAGTCGCCTCACACCGCGAAACGCAGACTTTCACTGATCGAGCGAGGGGAATCGGTCGGCCCGCGCCTGTGCGACCCACGCGCGTCGTCGGGCAAGCTGCGTACGCTGTTCGACGCTGGTCGCGACGGCCGAGACGTGAGTGAGTGCCGCGTCGAGTCTGGCGAGCATCATTGGCGAGCCGAGCGAGGCCTCGATGACGTCGTCGAGTCCGACGACCAGCATGTCCGTCCACGACGGCCGAGGGACCACGAGCCTGAGACGACCACCGCTATCGCGCCAGCGTCGCGCACTTTCGTCGATGGACGTCGCGGATACCAACACGAACTCGATCTGGTCGACCGCTTGCACCGCGGTCGCGGGATCGTTGATCGCAGGAGACATGGCCCGGAGTGCGATATCGGCGATGAGGCGGAACGCCAGGAGCGGATCGCCGTCGAATGTGCGTTCTGGCCCGGTGTCGAGCGCGGCGAAGAACGCTCCGTTATCGATCTTCCCGGAGGCGTTCTCGCCGTTGCTCTGTGCGGCAGGACCGTGCACGTGGGCGACCGTCGCGCCTGCGCGCAGGGTTGACCCGACCGCCTGCTCCATGACGATCACGGCGTCGGCGGATTCGGCGAGATGAATGAGTTTCTCGACGTGTAATCGCTGCAGCACCAACGGATTGCGGGACCACTGGATGCTGCGTGGTTCGTCCGCAGGGTCGATGCGTGGCTTCGGGTCGAGGTTGTCGCTCGTTGGGTACGTCGCGACAATCGATTGCTCACCGTGTTCGCAGATCGTCGTCAGCACCGGCGAGATCTGCGTTGCGGCAAGGGCGTTGGCGAGTACCACGCGCAGGAGCACCAACACGACCAACGTTCCTACGACTGCCAAGAGCGGAACACTTGCCGAGATCGTGTCTCGGCTCCCTGACGCAAGGATCGCGGTGATACAGAAAACGATGACGCTCATCGCCACGGCCGCTGTCCGCCAGACGATGGGAGCGTCGCGGAACAGTGTCAGACGGGGTGTGAAAGTGGTTGCCACCCATTGGACTACGAGAAACAGCAAGGAGAAGATCACTGCGAGTGTGCCGAACACCGCGCCACCGAGGCCGATGAGAACGGTGGCGACCGACGACGTCGAGATCTGTGGGCCGACCCCGATGCGAGTCAGGCCGATTGCTGCTCCGGCGCCGAGCAGCACGCCGATGGTCTGAGTCAGGCCGGCGCGGGTACGCCTCCCGAGAGTGTCGAAGCCGCTCATCGGGCAGGGTCTTTGGTGCGGCGTCGAACTGTCATCACACCGACCACCTTCGCGACGGTCTCCCAAAGCTGCCGTCTCACAAACTACAGGGTGAGGCGCGCCTGCAGGGTCGAACGGGACGACAGGGCGGAACGGTGTATACCGGTTGAACTCCGGACCCCGGCGCACGTCGGGTACGAGTGTCGCGCAGACGGAATGGGCCGAAACCTCGCGCGCGGGGATCGCCCGCTTGACGAGAGTTTCGGCCCATTGCCTGACACAGCGACGGCGGGGGTCACCCGCGTCACCGTGAGTTCATCGGTGAGAGAAAGGTTTACGGCGCCCAGGTACGTGGGGCGGCATCGGTCTCCGCAGGAGCCGAAGCACTCACGCGGTAGGCGCGATTGACTGCGGACACCACGGCACGCAGGCTCGCCGTCGTGATCGACGACGCAACGCCGACGCCCCATACGGTTTCACCGTTGACCTCGGTCTCGACGTAAGCTGCCGCGCTGGCGTCGCCGCCCGCGGTGAGTGCGTGCTCGGCGTAATCCAGTACGCGGACGTCGAATCCGACGGTCGACAGCGCGTCGACGAATGCCGCGAGCGGCCCGTTGCCGCTGCCCGCGATCTCCTTCTCGACGCCGTCGACCTTGACCACAGCGGTGATGTGGTCGTCGCCGCCGTCGACCTCGGAGGCGTCGACCTTCTGGCGCATACGCTCGAGCGGGCGGACCGGATACAGGTATTCGTTGGCGAAGACGTCCCACATCTCCTTGGGCGAGACCTCGCCGCCCTCGCCGTCGGTGATCTTCTGGATCTCGCGGCTGAACTCGATTTGCAGGCGTCGCGGCAGGTCCATGCCGTGGTCGGCCTTCATGATGTAGGCGACGCCACCCTTGCCCGACTGGCTGTTCACGCGGATGACGGCTTCGTAATTGCGGCCTACATCCTTGGGGTCGATCGGCAGATAGGGCACCTGCCACAGGATGTCGTCGACGTCGGAATCGGCGGTGTCGGCGTCGACCTTCATCTGGTCGAGACCCTTGTTGATCGCATCCTGGTGGCTGCCCGAGAACGCGGTGTAGACCAGATCGCCGCCGTAGGGGTGGCGTTCGGGTACGCCGAGCTGGTTGCAGTATTCGACGGTGCGTCGGATTTCGTCGATGTCGGAGAACGAGATCTGCGGGTCGACGCCGCGGCTGAACATGTTCATGCCCAGCGTCACCAGGCAGACGTTGCCGGTGCGCTCACCGTTGCCGAACAGACAGCCCTCGATGCGGTCGGCGCCCGCCTGGTAGCCGAGTTCCGCTGCGGCGACGGCGGTTCCGCGATCGTTGTGGGGGTGCAGGCTCAGGATGATCGAGTCGCGGCGTGCGAGATTGCGGCTCATCCACTCGATGGAATCGGCGTAGACGTTGGGTGTCGCCATCTCGACGGTGGCAGGCAGGTTGATGATGAGCGGCTTTTCGGGTGTGGGAGCGATGATTTCGCTCACCGCGTCGCACACCTCCTTGGCGTAGCTCAGCTCCGTGCCGGTGTACGACTCGGGCGAATACTCGTAGCGCCAGTTGGTGTCCGGGTACTTCTGCTGCTCCTCGAGCACCTTGTGCGCGGCGTGTGTCGCGATCTCGGTGATCTTCGACTTGTCGGCACGGAACACGACACGACGCTGCAGCACCGACGTCGAATTGTAAAAGTGCACAATCACATTCGACGCTCCGCGGCACGCATCGAAGGTGCGCTCGATCAGCTCGTCGCGGCACTGCGTCAGCACCTGGATGGTGACGTCGTCGGGAATGGCGCCGTCTTCGATGATTTCGCGAACGAAGTCGTAGTCGGTCTGGCTCGCCGACGGGAAACCGACCTCGATCTCCTTGTAGCCCATACGCACCAGCAGCTCGAACATGCGGCGCTTGCGTGCGGGACTCATCGGGTCAATCAGGGCCTGGTTGCCGTCACGCAGATCGACGGCACACCACATCGGTGCCGCGGTGATGACCTTGTCGGGCCAGGTGCGATCGGGGATCGAGATCTGCTCGACCTCGTCGGCGAACTGCCGGTAGCGGTGGACGGGCATCGCGGAACTGCGTTGCGGGTTCCAGGAGGGCTGCCCTGCGGGGATGGGGCCGGACGGCTCGACGATGCGGCTCGGTCCCGAGGTGAAAGTGTCTGCTGGTGCCATGATGGTCAATCTCCGAAGTAGGTCTCAGATTGGGGAGTGACCGGCGCGTGATGAGGCCCCGCGACGGAGGGCCGGTCGTGTCAGACCCCGCCGCGGCAACCGAGAAGGAGTGCACGCTGCATGCGAGTAAATGTACTCCCCGGGCTGGTCGTCGATCAAATGAGGTCAGTCGATCGGTCTCTCGGTCCGCATTGTCCGAACCCGCATGTCAGGGGTCCTCGGGTGTGTGGACGAGGGTGCGATGCATGCGCAGGGTGCTCCGGATTCCGGGAGCGATCGGAGTCGACGGGTCGGTGCGGTAGCACCAATCGAGTGCTTCGTATCCCACCCGACACAGCGCGATGTGGCGCGGCCACCGCGGCGTGGCCCAGTCCGGTTCGTCGCTTGCGCTGTCGGTTGCACTCATCTCGGCCTCGAGCAGCGCCCACTGCAGGTCACGCCGGGCGGCGAGCATGTGTGGTGAGCCGATCGGCGAGAGCGCGGCGTCGTCGAGGAGATGGTCGACGTTGTCGAGGACGTCGGTGTCGGCGCGTGCCCACGTGTGTCGGTGCGCATGCGGAAGCAGCCACAACAGTGCTGCGACAGCCAACCCGACGCCGAGCAGCGTTTCGAGGAAGCGGTCTCGCACGGGGATGGTGATGTCGGATTCAGGGTTGCCCATGAGCATGGCGAGAGGGGTGATGAACGAGACCGCGACGCCGTAGTTGCCGACGATCGTCAGCTCGATCAGCACATTGAGCACCGCGATCACCACGATGAGCCACAGTGTGGTGAGGCCGAGGTAATGGAGTCCGACGAAGATCACCAGGCCGACGATGGTTCCCGCGAGTCGGTGGGTTGCGCGGATGACGCCCCGGATGCGGTCGGGGCCCAACTGCAGCACCAGGACGGTGCCGAGGATTGCCCAGTCCGGTCGCGAGACACCGATCGCGAGCGACGCCACTCCCGCGACCAGCGCGGTGAGTGCGACTCGCGCAGTGGTGACGCGCGCATGGCTATAGCGGCGAAGTGCCGTGGACAGGCGGTGTCGCACCGAGGGTCGACGCAGCGGCGGCGACAGCGGACCCGGCGGTGCCACGTGGAACTGATGCAACGACGTCCAGAGTCGTTGGGCGAGTGGAGTGTCGGTGGCAGCGGCGTCGTGCAGGACCGTCCACGCGTTGAGCGTCGACATCGCCACACCGTGCCGATGTGCGGGATCGGTGGACTGGTTGTCGGCGAGGTAGGCGTCGATCGTCTCGATCGCGGCGAGCGTCGCCGCAGTCTGTGGCCCTTCCGGACGCCACAGCGCCGGTGCCATTCCGACGATCAATGAACTCAATCCGCCTGCGCACGTCGCGATGACCAGCGCGGAAACGTCGACGCCGTGTCCGGTCACCACGGACGAGATGCAGGCCGTGAGCACGAAGAAGAACGGACCGGGCGGGCCGAGTCGCATGGCGTTGACGGTGAACACCGTCGCCGACGCCCACGCCACGAGAGCGACGACCACCGTCAGCGCGACCGCGGTGTTCGGGTGGGGACCGGCGAAGTGGCCGAGGAGCCCGAACAGTGTGGCCGCCGCGATCAGTACGGCGGCCGCGAGCACGATCGCCCGCCACCGCACTCGGTATGGGCGCTTCTCGCCGTAGAGCACGGCGAAGGCGCCGAGCGCCGCGAGTAGCGAGTCGCGCTCGAATCCGACGGCGAGTAGGACGCATGCGGGCACCGCAAACGCGAGACCCGCTCGGATGGCCGCGGGCCAGCGCCCGCGAACGTCGGGGATCGCGAACAGTGCGCGCCTGATGTGCAGGCGAGGGGGAGGCTGTGGTCTGAACGGTTCAGCTGGTGTTGGCGAGTCAGAGCCGGGCACCGGTCAACCCTACGGCCGGGTCGGTCAGGGGGTGTAGCGCAGCCAGTCGACCTTCATCGTCGCCGGGTTGGGCGTGGCAGAGTTCGTCGGACCAGGCCAGACACCACCGATGGCCAGGTTCAGGATCGGGTACATCGGCTTGTCGAAGACCCACCGCTGGCCGGCGGTGAGGTCGGCACGATTGACGGTGTACACCGACTGCCCGTCGAAGAGGAACGTGATCGAGGTGGCCGTCTTGCGGACGCCGTAGGTGTGGAAGTCGGTGGGGTCGATGCCCGTGATGTCGGAGCCGCGCTGGTACTTGCCGTTGGCGCCGTCGGGAAGCGGGATGGCGTCGGGCAGGATGTCGCGCAACGACCCGGCGTCGGCCGAACCGAAGCCGCCGGAACCGGTCGGGCCGTGAACGCCGATGTGCACGAAGTTGTAGCTGTTGATGTGTTCGGCGATATCGATCTCGCCGGACTCCGGGAACCCGACTTCCCAGATGTCGGCTCCGAGTAGCCAGAACCCGCTGTGCAGGCCGGCGCCGGTGGGAAGTGAGAGCCGCGCGGAGATGGTGCCGTAGGTGAATTCGCGCTTGTCCTTGGTGTTCAGCCGGGCCGACGTCCACCCGCTACCGGAGTTCCTGGCCTCGATGAGGAGGTTTCCGCTTCCGTCGAGGCGTGAGTTCTCTCGACTCGACGTGTAGGTCTGCTTTTCGTCGTTACCCCAGCCCCCGCCTCCGGTTTCGTAATTCCACAGGGCGCTGTTGGGGGCCGATCCGGCCGCACCGTTGAACTCGTCCGAGAATGCCGTGTCTGCCGCATGGGCTGCCGGAGCGGCCGTGGTCACGGCAGCACCGATGCTGCCGACGGTCAGGGCTGTCACGATCGCACGACGCATGAGTTTCACAGGCTAGGCTTACCATAGTTTGCGGCCCGCCACATTGGGGTGTTCTGTCGGATTAGCGACGAAATAGGATACTTTGGCGCCGACTGAAAGTCTCTTTGCCTGAGCATTACTGGGCGTTCGCACTGTGAATTCTCAGGCGGCACTTAGCTTTTGAGCGTTTGCTTCGAGGAGCCGCCGGAAGGTTGGCTGCGACACTCAACCGCGAGTGTGTGCCGAGAAAGGTAGAGACATGTCACGTTTGTTCACCGGAGCGACGGCACGTCGCATCACTGTCGCGTTGGCCGGTGTCGGCGTCGCGAGCGCGATCGCGACGGGCGGAGTGGCGAACGCCGCTCCGGCCCCGCATGAGGCAAAGCCCGCACCCGCGCAGACAACCCCGGTGCCCGGCACCAAGTGCACGTTGGCCGGAGTCGAGAAGGCGTTGGCCAAGGAAGACCCCGCGCTGTGGAAAGAGATCCAGTCTCATCCGCGCGCCAAGGAGCATTTCGAGAACACGATCGTGCTGACCCCTGCTCAGCGCAAGCAGCAGCGTGAAGAGATGCGCAAGAAGCACCCGGAGCGCGCCGAGATCAAGAACTTCCTGCGCGACCATGGCATCGCCAAGAAGGATCGCAGCGCGCACCGGGCCGCGATCAAGAAGGCGCTCGAGACCTGCAGCGGGTAGGAGTTGCGGGCGAGAGTGGTTTCGACTCGGCTGCTCGCTCCGCTCGCGGCCGGCTCAACCAGCGGGAAGGTCGGCTCAGCGAGCGGGAGGGCCGGCCCGGAACGGCTCGCCCCAGTGGCCGCTGAACGCGACCTCGTCGAGGGATAGCCGTTCGCGCGGCTCGGCGTCGCGCTCGCGGATCTCGCCGGGCAGCGTCGAGGGGTCGGCGAGATGACCGACGGCCAGCATCGCGAGCGGCTTCTTGTCGGCGGGTATGCCGAAAGCCCTTCTGGCGGAGCCCTTGTCGAATCCGGCGAGTGGATGTCCGTTGAGACCGAGTGCGCCACACTGCAGGATCATCTGTGCCAACGCCAGCCCGAGGTCGACGCCGCCGTAGAGGTCCGGCTTGGGGTCGGACGGATCGTCGGTGGTGCACAACAGGATCAGTGCACCTGCGGCGGGCGCCCATGTCGTGTTGCCCCGGTTGAGTGTGGCGGTCAGCGCGTCGAACGTCGTATCGCCGCGTAGACCGACCACAAACCTCACCGGCTGCATGCGTCCCCACGTGGGTGCCCACCGTCCGGCGTCGAGGATCTCGGTGACCTCGTCGACCGAGACGGTGGCCTCGGCGTCGTAGCCGCGAGCGCTCCAGCGCTGACTGATCAGTTCATGCACCGCGCCAACGGTACTGGAGCCCAACGGTGTGAGGAGCAGCGTGCGTGGGAGGGGGCTCCCGTGACAGGGCTAACTGTCTTGCGCGGCAGGCAGTTCGGGATCCACCGACTGCTCGACGACGCGCGGTGTACGCATCACGACCGCGAGAATTACGCCGAGCACACCGAGCGCGATCACCGACGCGAGTGACGCCGCGTGGATGCCGTCGACGAATGCCTGCTTGGCCGCGGTGGCGAGTTCGGCGCCCGCGGGACCCATCTCGTTGGAGCGGTGCAGAGTCTCGCCGAGGGTGTCGCCGAACGCCCAGCCGTCGCCGTGTTCGCGGAACATCAGCGTTGCGAGCGAACCGAGCAAAGCGAGGCCCAGCGCGGTTCCCAGCTCGAAGCTGGTCTCCGAGATGCCCGACGCCGCTCCGGATCGTTCCGCGGGCACCGAGCCGACGACGACGTCGGACACCAGTGAGAACTGGATGCCGTAGCCGATACCGGCGATCGAGGTGAACACGAGGTAGACCCACAGCGGGCTGGACGTCGTGAGCCACAGGAGTCCCAGGTTGCCCGCGGCGGCGAGTGCGACCGACCCGACGAACGCGGTCCGCATGCCGACACGTGAGGCGATGCGCGTGGCCCCGATGGAGAACACCGCGACGGCGATCGCCATCGGCAGTCCGGCGAGTGCGGCGTTGAGGACGTCGAAGTCGCGCACCGACTGCAGGTAGACGCCCGTCAGATACGACATTCCGCCGAGCGCCATCATGCCGAACAATGCGACCGTCACGGCGGCGCTGAACTGCACGTTGCGGAACAGTTTCAGGTCGAGCAGTGGCGCTGGGGTTCGACGCTGGTGCATGAGGAAGAAAACGAACATCACGACACCGAGCACGCCGACTGCTGCGACCGGGAGGGTTGCACCTTCCGACGCCATCGTCTTGATCGAGTAGACGATCGGCAGGATCGCAAGCAGGGAGAGTCCGACGCCGATGAAGTCGAACGGTTCACCGGTGCCTGCGCGGTACTCGGGGATCAGCTTGGGTCCCAGGAGGAACAGCACGGCGAGTACCGGCACGTTGATCAGGAAGACGACGCCCCACCAATAGTGGTGCAGCAGAACGCCTCCGACGACGGGGCCGATGGCCGAACCGCCCGCGAAGGCGGCGGTCCACACACCGATGGCCCGGCCGCGCGACTTGGCGTCGGGAAACATGTTGGCGATCAGCGACAGACTCGACGGCATCAGCGTCGCACCACCGATACCCATCAGCGCGCGAGCCGCGACCAGGACGACCGCGGTGGGAGCGAACGCGGCGATGACCGAGGCGATGCCGAACATCGCGGCACCCAACAGCAGGATGCGTCGACGGCCGACGCGGTCGCCGACGTTGCCCATCGTGATGAGCAGTCCTGCGATGAGGAACCCGTAGATGTCGAGAATCCACAACTGCTGGGCGGCGCTGGGATCGAGGGCGTCGGTGATCGCCGGGATCGCGAGGTAGAGGACGGAGAAGTCCATCGACACCAGGAGCACCGGAAGGGTCAGCACGGCCAGTCCCCACCACGCGCGTCGATCGGCACCCGGATTTTCGCGGGTGCGCTTCTCGGACGGACGGATGCGGACGGACATGACTACTGCTCTCCTTCGATAGGGCTGAATGCGTCGACGGTGTTGTGCCCTCGGGCACCCGCGTACGCCGTACGCATCGACGGTACGGTGATGAGTACGCTGTACGCAAACAATTTATTCCCGAGACGTGAGGAGAGTCGGTGGCCGACGAGCGTGCGCCCAAGCTCACCACCGAGCTGATCGTCGACACCGCCATCAACGTCGCCGACCGGGACGGGCTGCCCGCGCTGTCGATGCGACGCATCGCTGACGAACTGGGCGTCGGCGCAATGTCGCTCTACCGGCACATCTCCGACAAGGACGCGCTGCTCGAGGCGATGGCCGAGGAGATCGGTCGTCGATTTCCCTATCCCGTCGATGAGGCGGGGCCATGGTCGTGGCGCGAACGGGTCGCGATCGCCGTCGACATCGATTGGCAGCTCTATCGCCGCCATCCGTGGGTGGTGCTGGCGTACTCGGCGCCGCGCTACAGCTTTGGTGTCGACGCGCTCGAGGGCCTTGACTGGCTCGCGGCGGGCTTCGCCGAACTCGGCGTCGACATCACTACCGCAACCGAAATGGCACTCACGTTGTGGAGCTACGTCAATGGCGTCGCGCTCGCGCAGGTCAGTGAACAGTTGCTCGACGCATCGCCCGGTGAACATCCGAGTGGACTCGCTGATCTCATCGCCGGTCGGGTCACCTCGCGGTTGCCGCATCTGTCCACGTTGTCCGACGCTGCCGACGCCACACGGTTGAACGATCCGCGCGCGCTGCTCGACGCCGGAGTCGACTATCTGTGCGCGGGGTTCGAGGCGAGAGCGGCGTCGTCGAAATCGTAGGTGAGGTCGACGACGCCGCGTCGGATCACGTGAGTGATGTCTCGACCGGTCGCGGGCGCGCCTCACCCTGGGTGAGTGCCATCAGCACGCCGCCAGCCGTCAGCAGGATCGCAGCGACCAGTACGGTGACTGTCATGCCGTGGGCGAATGTGATTGTCGACGTGGGCATTCCGCGTGTTGCGGCCCCGAAGACGGCAACCATGATCGCCAAACCGACTGTGCCGCCGAGCTGTTGTGCGGTGTTGACCAAGCCCGACGCCGCACCGGCATCCTGAGGGTCGACGCCGCGTAACGACGCCGTGGTCAGCGACAGGAAGGCCATACCGCCGCCCGCGCCGACGAGGATGAACGGCCCGAGCAGTGACAGGTACGGAGTATGAGCGTCGAGAGTGCTCAGCCAATACAACCCGGCAGCCGCTGCACCGAAGGCGATGAGTAGCAGGGTGCGAGTACTCAAGCGTGGCACCAGAACTCGCGCACTCAACTGTGATGCGCCGAAAGTCGCGGCCGTCATCGGCAGGTATGCCAATCCGGTTTCGAGCGGGCCGTAGTGCAGCACCTCCTGCATGTACTGGGTGAGGAAGAACATCATGCCCATGAAGCCCGCGACCATCACCAGGCGACCGGCGAATGCAGCGCTCCGCGGCGTCGAGGCGAAGAGTCGTAGCGGTGTGATCGGTTGGTGTGCGCGGTCTTCGGCGTAGACGAACGCGCCGAGAAGCGCTGCGCCTGCGACGAGGGCGATGACGGTGATCGTGCTGCCCCATCCGTGCTCGGCCGCGTTGACGAGGCCATACACGATGAGACCGATTCCGGCAGTGGACAATACGGCGCCGGGTAGATCGAAGGAGCCGCGCTCGCGTGTGGTGCGCGGTAGTGACAGCGCACCCGCGACGATCACCACGAGTCCGATCGGCACGTTGACGAAGAAGACCCAGCGCCAGTCGAGCCACTGCACGAGGGCTCCGCCGGAGACGAGGCCAAGCGAGAATCCGCCGATCGACACGGCGGTGAACAGTGCCAGTGCGCGCGTGCGCTGCGCGCCGTCGGAGAATGTGGTCATCAGTAGTGCCAGCGCCGCGGGTGCTGCGATCGCGGCACCGACGCCCTGCAGGGCGCGGGCAACGAGGAGCATCGTCGAATCGGTTGCGAGACCACCGAATGCCGACGCCGCGACGAACAGTCCGAGGCCGTCGAGGAAGGTGCGGCGTCGACCGAGAATGTCGCCCAGGCGTGCGCCGAGTAATAGCAGCCCACCGAAGGTGAGCGTGTAGGCGTTGAGCACCCAGGAGAGATTCGACGTCGAAAAGCCAAGGGAACGTTGAATATCGGGCAGTGCGACGTTGACGATGGTGGCGTCGACCACCACCATCAACTGGCACCCGAGCACCGCGATCAACACCAGCGCGTCGGTGTTGATGCGCGAGCGTAGGCCTGAGCCCGAAGGCGTCGAATCTGCTGTGCGATCAATGGAGGAAAGGGACATGTGGCCGCTCTTTTCGAATGAATGGATCGGCGGAGCAGTGCACTGAATTCGGCGTGAGTCTGATCGGGCTCACCCACGCCGGTGTGGAGTACACTCACTGGAGAAACGGAAGCTTCCTCCGATTAATATACGGAGGGTTCCTCCGCTTTGCAACTGTTGTGTCTGCTGGCGCCGCTGTGCTCGATCTGTGCGCGCGGCGTCGTCGGTGTTATTCGTGTCGGAAGGTAGGAGTCGCCGTGGCTGGGGAGTCAGTGACCGGGGCCGCGAGTGGGAACGATGCGCGGCGAACTCTGTCCCGACGGCCCGCCCGCGCCGATGCCGCACGCAACTACGACAAGCTGATCGCCGCGGCCGCGGACCTCTTCCACGCCGAGGGCGTCGACGTCGCGCTCGACAAGGTCGCCGCCGAGGCTGGGGTGGGCATCGGGACGCTGTACCGGCACTTTCCCAATCGTGCGGCGCTCGTCGAAGCCACATTTCGGAGCTACTCGGACTCGATCATCGCCGACGGTTGGCGCCTGCTGGAGTCAGGGCCCGCCGACGTCGCGCTGGCCGGGGTCTTCGAGGCGTACATGTCCACCGCGAGCACCAAGCGCGGCATGAAGGAGGCGATCCTCGCGGCCGTCGGCGACGAGGCTCCGGTCTTCAGCGAGGCCCGCGACCAGTCACGCGAACTGATGGCCGCGACGCTCGAGAAGGGCCAGCGCGAGGGCGTGTTCCGCGAAGACATCGAGCCGTCGGACATATCCCGCCTGGTCGGCGGACTGTCGATGACGTGCGTCGCCGAGGACACACCCGAGACGCGCCGACGCATGGTCGGCCTCGTGCTCGACGGCCTGCGCCCGCGCGGCTGAGCGTCGGCCGGGTGCAGAAAGTAGGGGAAGGATTCTTTCCGTGCCTTCCTTCGCTTTCGGCGAGAAGTGTCGCGGGGAATCGTGCAAACCCCGGGGAAGAGCCGCGCGGCCGGGCTGGAACCCGCGGAACAACCCCGAGCCCCGGCCTCACATCGCGTGCGGGTAGACGGTCAGCATGTGCGCGCCGAACCAGGCGCTGCCGATGATCATCGGGACGACGACGGCCACGCCGACCGATGTCCGCTGCTTGGCCAGCGCGATCGCGAGCGGAAGTAGCAGCACAAAGGCGGGCAGCAGTAGCCGGGGGCGGCTGATCATCAGTCCGCTCGACAGCATGATCGACGCCACGACGAGCGTCCCGTACACGACCACCGGCCACGGCAGGCGCGCCCAGAACGCGACGACGACCATGATCAACGTCGCGAGGATGATCCACGCGGTGGCGACGGAGGCGACCTCGCCGGAGTTCACCAGCGCGTCGTTGACGAAGTTGAAGGTGACGACGCCGCCGTCGATCCGGGTGTCCCAGCCCTCGGTCTGGATGCGGAACCAGCCGGTTGGGGAGCCGGTGTGTGCCCAGACGACCGCGAGGTAGCCGAGATATCCGAGTGGGCTCAGCACGATCGCCAGCCACAGGTAGGCGCCACTTCCGCGTCGTGATCGCCACGAGCGCGCATCCCGATCACGCACCAATGTCAGCGCCGCGGCCACCATCACGACGCCGATGATGACGACGGCCGTTGGGCGCACGGTCCCCGCGAGGCAGGCCGCAACGCCTGCAAGCAGCCAGTTGCGTTCGATCACTCCCACGAGCGCCCACACCGTCAGCGCGCAGAACAACGCCTCGGTGTAGGCCATGTTGAGCACGATCGCCATCGGCGTCGCGGCCAGGATCGCGACCAGGTAGAGCCCGACGCGTTCGGGATTGACCGACACCCCGCGCGTCAGTGGCGAGCGGTTACCCATCGCACGTACGCAGTCGGCGCCCAGCCGAGCGGCTCCGACGGCGGTCAGGCAACCGAGAACGACGTTGAGCGAGATCGCCGCACCGAACGGCGTGATGAACGGAAGCTTGGCGATCCACCCGACCAGATACGGATACCCCGGAAAGAAGGCGTACGCGGTGTCGGCGGTATGCAGACCGCGGGCGTCGGTGAGGGAATACGGCACGTCGCCGTAACCGTGCTCGGCAATGGCGAGCATCCACTTGCCATCCCACGCCGACAATGCGTTTCCGACGCTGGTCTCGCGCAACTGCGCGAACCGACCGAGCACCAGCAATCCGACGATCCGGATCGCGATGAACACCCCGATCGCCGTCACCCAGTAGGGCAGCGAGTCGTCTTCGACGGCCGGACGTGAGGTGGCTTCGATCTCCGGACGTCCGTCGCCGGCCCGGGGCTGCTCAACCTGGCGGACTCGACGCGGATTCGCTCCGGGCCGACCCGCGGCAGGTGCGTCGGCTCGATCAGCGGACGTCGCGCCGGGTGCGGCGCTGGTCTTCGGGGAGCGGCGTTGTCGGCTCGCCTTCCCGACCTCGGTCTCGCTGGTCACCTCAGCGATGTTAGGGGACGCGTGTGGTCTGCAGCACGTGGAAGCCGTCCCGCCACCACCACGACGTGGAGCCCGCGGGCATCGTCGGTAAGGTTGTCTCGGCAGTCAAGCGGAAAACCCGACGTCGAGCCCTGCCGGGAGGTTATCTACGTGGCACTCGTGGTGCAGAAATACGGTGGATCATCGGTTGCGACAGCTGAGCGCATCCGTCGGGTCGCCGAGCGCATCGTGGAGACCAAGAAGCAGGGGAACGACGTCGTCGTGGTCGTGTCCGCGATGGGCGACACCACCGACGAACTCCTCGACCTCGCGCAACAGGTCAACCCGGCCCCACCGGCTCGCGAGATGGACATGCTGCTCACCTCGGGCGAGCGCATCTCCAATGCTCTCGTCGCGATGGCGATCAGCTCGCTCGGTGCGCAGGCGCAGTCGTTCACCGGCTCACAGGCGGGTGTGATCACCACCAGCAGCCACGGCAAGGCCAAGATCATCGACGTCACACCCGGTCGTGTGCGCAGCGCGCTCGACGAGGGCAAGATCGTGCTGGTCGCAGGTTTCCAGGGCGTCTCGCAGGACACCAAGGACATCACGACGCTCGGCCGCGGCGGATCGGATACGACGGCCGTCGCGTTGGCCGCGGCCCTCGAAGCCGACGTGTGCGAGATCTACACCGACGTCGACGGCGTCTACACCGCCGACCCGCGCATCGTTCCCGACGCCCGACGCCTCGAGACCGTCTCCTTCGAGGAGATGCTCGAGATGGCCGCGTGCGGCGCGAAGGTCCTGATGCTGCGGTGTGTGGAATACGCCCGCCGATACAACGTTCCCGTACACGTGCGCTCGTCGTACTCGACCAAACCCGGCACGCTGGTTGCCGGCTCGATGGAGGACATTCCCGTGGAAGAAGCGATTCTCACCGGTGTCGCACACGATCGCAGCGAGGCCAAGATCACCGTCGTCGGCCTCGACGATCAGCCCGGTTACGCCGCGAAGGTGTTCCGTGCCGTCGCCGACGCCGAGATCAACATCGACATGGTGCTGCAGAACATCTCGAAGGTCGAGACGGGCAAGACCGACATCACCTTCACTCTCCCGCGTGAACTCGGGCCGCTCGGCGTCGAGAAGCTCACCAAGCTGCAGGAGGAGATCGGCTTCACCGAGGTCCTCTACGACGACCACATCGGCAAGGTCTCGCTGGTGGGCGCAGGCATGAAGAGCCATCCCGGCGTCACGGCGACGTTCTGCGAGGCGCTGAGCAACGTCGGCATCAACATCGAGTTGATCTCGACGTCGGAGATCCGAATCTCGGTGCTGTGCCGCGACACCGAACTCGACGACGCCGTGCGCGCACTGCACGAGGCCTTCGACCTCGGCGGAGAAGAAGAAGCCGTTGTCTACGCAGGAACGGGGCGCTGAGCCATGGGCGTACGTATCGGAGTTGTCGGAGCCACCGGTCAGGTCGGCGGCGTCATGCGAACCCTGTTGGCGGAGCGCAACTTTCCCGCTGACGAGGTGCGATTCTTCGCCTCTCCTCGGTCGGCGGGTAAGAAGCTGCCGTGGGGTGACGGCGAGATCGTCGTCGAGGATGCTGCGACCGCAGACCCGACCGGCCTCGACATCGCGCTGTTCTCGGCAGGTGCCACCATGTCGCGCGAGCAGGCGCCACGGTTTGCCGCCGCGGGCGTGACCGTGATCGACAACTCGTCGGCGTGGCGCAAGGATCCCGATGTGCCGCTGGTGGTTTCGGAGGTCAACGGCGAGCTGGCGAAGAATCCACCCAAGGGGATCGTCGCCAATCCGAACTGCACCACGATGGCCGCGATGCCGGTTCTCAAGCCGCTGCACGATGCGGCAGGGCTGCAACGACTGATCGTGTCGTCGTATCAGGCGGTGTCGGGCAGTGGGCTCGCAGGCGTCGATGAGCTCGCCACCGAGTCGCGTGCGGCGATCGACGACCTCGAAAAGCTTGTCTACGACGGCTCGGCGATCGACTTCCCCGCGCCGGTCAAGTACGTCGCGCCCATCGCGTTCAATGTGTTGCCGCTTGCCGGAGCGCTGGTCGACGACGGTTCCGGTGAGACCGACGAAGATCAGAAGCTGCGCAACGAATCTCGCAAGATCCTCGGGCTTCCGGAGCTGCTCGTCAGCGGAACCTGTGTGCGGGTGCCGGTATTCACCGGGCACTCGTTGTCGATCAACGCCGAGTTCGCACAGCCGCTGTCTCCCGCCCAGGCCAACGAGATCCTCTCCGGTGCAGCGGGAGTGGAGTTGACCGACGTTCCGACCCCACTCGCTGCGGCGGGCAAGGACAACTCGCTCGTCGGTCGGATCCGACAGGATCCCGGCGTGCCGGACGGTCGAGGACTCGCGCTGTTCGTGTCGGGTGACAACCTGCGAAAGGGTGCGGCTCTCAACACGATTCAGATCGCGGAGCTGCTCGTCGGGTAACAGCCCGGCCAACTAGGTCCCGCACCATCACACCTGATCCGACAACCGCCGATTGGTGAATCACGATGTCAACTCCCACAGACGCTCCGGCGGTTGCCGACAGACTCGGCCACTACTACAAGATCGACGAGCCCTATCTGGTCGGTCGCGAGAAGGTGCGCGAGTACGCGCGCGCGGTCCAAGACCACAACGCCGCACACCGCGATGAAGAGGCTGCACACGCACTCGGCTACTCGGGACTTGTTGCGCCACTGACGTTCACGGCGATCCCGGCGATGGGCGCCAACCGAGCTCTGTTCGAGTCGGTCGTGGTCGGTTACGAGACCTACGTGCAGACCGAGCAGGTCTTCGAGCAACATCGACCGATCGTCGCGGGTGACGAACTGACGACCGACGTCGAGCTGTCGTCGATTCGACGCATCGCCGGTCGCGACCTGATCACCGTCACCAACACGTTCACCGACGCCGCGGGCGAGGTCGTGCACACCATGCACACCACGGTCGTCGGCGTGACGTCCGACGATGTCGACCCGGGCATCAACGACGCGGTCCGCAGCATCATGGTGCACGACGTGAACGTCCTGTCGTCCGACGATTCGGACGCCGCGTACGTGAAGACGGTGCGACCCGAAGGCGCACAGGTCATTTCGAGTGCGGGCGCCCAGCGAGCTCCGGGCAGCCTCGACTTCGACTCGCTGACGGTCGGCGACGCGCTGCCGGTGCGGCACGCCCGCCTCTCGCGCGGAGATCTGGTCAACTATGCGGGCGTCTCCGGAGACGGTAATCCGATCCATTGGGACGAGTCGATCGCCAAGCTGGCCGGCCTTCCCGACGTGATCGCTCACGGAATGCTGACGATGGGGCTCGGCGCGGGCTTCGTGTCGGCGTGGTCGGGCGATCCGGGCGCCGTGACGCGGTACGCGGTGCGTTTGTCGCAGGTCGCGGTCGTGTCTGCTGCAGAGGGCGGCGACATCGAGTTCAGCGGCAAGATCAAGTCGCTCGATCCCGAGACCCGCAGCGGCGTCGTCATCATCGTGGCGAAGTCGGCTGGTCGCAAGATTTTTGGCCTAGCAACAATGAATGTGCGCTTTGCGTAGTTTCCCGTAACACGCCTGCGCCCTGGATCACACCCGTGACTTACTGTGCGGTAGGTTACGTCCATGACACGAATTCGGGGATTCATCTCAGGTAGGCGGATCGGTCGTGTGACACGACGGTCCACGGTTGCGCTCACGACGGGTGCGTTGGCTCTTGGTGCTGCGACGGCGGCAGTCGGACCGGCTCACGCGGCGGATTTCTACACCCCGCCGTCGCAGTTCTCGGCGACTCCGGGGTCGATCATCCGCAGCGAGCCCAGCCCGCTGCTGCTGCAGATTCCCGGCATCAAGAACCAGTGGCCGGGCACGGCGACGCGGATCATGTACACCTCTCGCTACCAGGATGGAACGCCCGCGGCGGTCACCGGGACCGTCGTCGAACCCACTGCGCCGTGGCGAGGCAAGGGTCCGCGACCAACCGTCGTGCTCGGCCCGGGAACCATCGGTCAGGGTGATCAGTGCGCTGGCTCGAAACTGATGAGCCTGCCCGTCGCGATCGACCCGAGCAAGCCGAGCCTCGCGCTGAACTACACGGCTCTCGAACTGAATCTCTTGCTGATCAACGGCGTGCGCGTGGCCATCACCGACTACATCGGCATGGGCACCCCGGGAATTCACACCTACGTGAACAGGGTCGAGTCCGGCCAGGCGATGCTCGACGCGGCGCGTGCGGCGCTGAAGGTCGAGAAGGCGCCCGCCAACGCGCCGGTCGGCTTCTCCGGTTACTCGCAGGGCGGCGGTGCGTCGGCATCGGCGGCCGAACTGGCGTCGAGCTACGCTCCCGAACTGAACGTCAAGGCATCGTATGCGGGTGCACCGCCCGCGGACCTGTCGAAGGTGATCGACCAGATCGACGGCACGTTCATCGTCGGCGGAATCGGTTATGCCATCAATGGTCTCGAGGCCCGCTATCCCGAACTGAAGACCGTCGTCGACAAGGAGACGACACCCCGCGGACGTCAGGTGCTCAAGCAACTGTCGACGCAGTGCATCGCCGATACCGGGCTGAGTTTCGGATTCCAGCGCACGAGTTCGTGGACGCGCGACGGAAAGTCGTTGTCTTCGGTCATCAATCGCTACCCGAACGTCAAGAAGATCGTCGACGAGCAGCGGATCGGCAGGCTCAAGCCGAACGCACCGGTCCTGCTCGAAGGTGGCCTCAGCGACGACGTCATTCCGTACGGCCAGGTGGCCGCGCTCGACCGTGACTGGCGTGCACAGGGAGCCGACGTCCGGATGATCACCAACACGATCCCGCCGATCTTCCCCGGCCTCGTGGTCAACCACGCGCTGCCGATGGTGTTCACGCTGCTGCCCGCCACCAACTTCTTGCTGTCGCACTTCGACGGCTGAGTTATCGAACGGAATCACCCCCACAGGAATGAACTACGGCCCCCGCAGTGACGCGGGGGCCGTAGTTGTCTGTGCGGCAGGTCGATTCACGAGGCAGACGGTGCAGGCAGCTCCGAGTCTCTTCGGACGCGCTCCGTGGGGGCGGAGGCCCAAGGGCGTCGGACGCCGACGAACGAGCCGACCGTGAGCAATGCAGACGCCACGTAGGCGGTGATCGCGTACGGAAGTGGTCCGATGCGTCCGCCATTGGGTGCCACGCCGTCGACAGCCGCGAAGTAGTCGGGCAGCGCACTGATCCACAGCACTGCCGCGACGACCAGGTACACCGCGGAGCAGACCACCGGGAACCACTCCCGCGCAAGCGGTTCGGGGAGGAGCGTCGGATCACTGCGGCGTGCTCGGTAGGCGCCCCAGAATGCCGCGACGGTGACGACCGCCAGGATCGCCACGTAGGTCCACGCCGAGACGGCTCGACCGACCAGTAGCGAACCGCCCAGCAGATCGAGGATGGTGGGGGGAATTGATCCGACGAAGAGGACGGGCCAGACGAGCACGCTCGTCATGACGACATCGCGGACGATGTACCAACCGCCGCGGTGCGGGACCGTGCACAACCAGCGCGTCACCAGGGCGATGCCGAACGGGAGCATGACGCTGAACGCGCTCATGTTCAGCAGCGGAATGCCGCTGAACGACGGGTGCGCCGTGGAGACTTCTTGGTTCCATACCCACCACTTCATCTGTGGCCCAAGGCCGTCGACAATCTGGTACAGGCAGTGGAAGACGAACGCCACACATGCTGCAGAGACGAAGACGTTGTAGCGCTTGAAGATTCCCGTCCGCTGGACGAGCGTGTACGCCACGTACAGGTAGACCGGATACATCGCGATGATGTAGAGCGGTAACCGGCCATAGAGGAACTGCACCGTAAACATGTTGTGCGCGAAGGTCAGTCCGAGTTCGTCCTCGATACCGAACCACTGCGGAAAGTAGGCGATGGGTTCGACGAGGAGCAATGCGAGTATCCCGCTGCACCACACCACCAGATTCGACGCGTCGCGCGTGGCGCGATACCAGCGGATGGCGTGGATCAGACACGCGACGAGTCCGACGACGAGCGTCGCCTCGATGACGGGAAGGGTCCAGTTCGCAAGGTTCGCCGGATTGGTGAACGTGACGAACGCATTGCCGTCGCATCGGACTCCGGTCAGCGTCTCCGACAGTCGGAGGTACTCGGCTGTACAGGTCTGCATTGGTGCACCTCAGGCTCGTGAAGGGGCGTGGCCGACATGCTCGATCATACAAACAAGCCTTCTGTGTATGACCGGATTCGAAATACCCGCGTGCGACGATTGACCGATGAGAACCCGAGGTTGGGGCGGCGACCTGCCGCGCACCGAAGACGAAGCACGCGAACGCATCGTGGCGGCCGCGATGCGGTGCATCGATCGTTCGGGGCCGGGCAAGGCAACTCTCGCCGATGTCGCCGCCGAACTCCAGGTCACCAGGCAGACCGTCTACCGCGTGTTCCCGACGACCGCCGAACTACTGACCGCGGTTGGTGAAGCAGGTGCCACGCAGTTCCTCGACCGACTCACCGATCACGTCGCCGATATCACCGATCCGCGCGATGCCCTTGCCGAGGCCATCGTCTACACGTTGGGGCGGCTGCCCGACGAACCGTACATCGGACTTCTCGTTCAGGTGGGGGAGAACGAACTCTTCAGCCGTGGCGCAACATCCTCTCGCGCAATGGAGTTCGGCGCGTCGGTGTTGCGACGATTCCCGATCGACTGGGCCGAGGTGGGAGTCGACGACGAGAAACTCGAGGGACTCGCCGAGTTCATGCTGCGCGTGCTGATGTCGTTTCTGCAGTACCCCTCGGACCCACCGCGTACGCCGGAGCAGTTGCGTGTCTATCTTCGACGCTGGCTCGGGCCTGCACTCGATGTCGCGGGCACAGCCGATGCGTGATGTCACACGGCGAATCGTCCGGCGAATGCCCTCAGTGGGAGATCGTTGCTCGTGATGATGCCGGGCCTCGCCTCGACGACCGAGCGGATCGAGTTGAGCGCCGGCAGGCCGGTCACGGTCATGCCGATGGAGGCGAAGTTCTCGGGCTTCGACAAATCCATTCCCGGCTTGGGGAAGATCATGTGTTTGCTGTAGATACTCGGATCGCCGGTGATCTGAGTGATGTAGCAGGCCTTGATATCCCACGCGGGATCGGTGTGCGGTGTCATCTGCCACTCGAGGTGGGTCTCGATCCGCGGGACGCCGTCGACCATGCCCTGGTACTTGATGTAGTTGGCGCCCAACGATCCCTTCGGTAGGAAGTACCAGCCGAGATCGACGTCTTTGGTGCACGCGCCGAGTTCGTAGGAGTACTTCACCTCGTCGAGCTCGAGCCCGAATGCGTCGGCCATGAGGTAGACGGAGTCGGCAAAGACTGCGGTGTACTTGTGCAATGACTCCGGAATCGTCGGATCATTAACCGGCAGACCGTATCCGACGGCCTTCCAGGTGTCGACGGAGTGATGGCACGAGACGTCGACCGATTCGGTGACGGTGACGTTCTCGATCGCGGCGACGTCGGCGCTGTGGACGATGCCGAGGATCTGACACAGTCCCGGGTTCATGCCCGTGCCATAGAACGTCGACCCTCCGCGTTGACAGGCAGCCTCGATGAGCTCGCTGACCTTGCGTCCGGAAGGGTGCTGCCAGTTGGTGTCCCGGTGATATCCGGTGATCCAGTCGGCGGTGGTCACGACGTTGATGCCTGCTTCGAGCACCTTCTCGTAGAGGTCTTCGTCCGGGAATACGCCGTGGAATGTCACGACGTCTGGCCGTGCTGCGATGATCTCCTCGACGGAACCGGTGGCCGTGATGCCGATCGCGTCGGTGCCCACGATCTCGCCGACGTCGCGTCCGATTTTGTCGGCGGTGTAGCAGTGCAGACCGACGAGTTCGAGGTCTGGGTGGGAGGTGATTCGTCCGATCATCTCGGTGCCAAGATTGCCTGTGGCAACCTGGAATACTCGAATCTTGCGGGAACTGTTCATGGGCTGGACCTTTCGTGTGGACATGTTCGCGACGCTGGTGCGCTCAGGCTGTTGCGGCGGTGGCCGACGGGTGTAGTGGCACGATCGCGCCGCTTTCGGGGCGAGTCGGGTCTCGTCCGTAGGTCGAGTCGCCCTCGGGATAGAACTGCACTGCCCAGTTGCGTAATGCGGTGAAGCCCTTGAACTCTCGCTGCGAGAGCGCAGGCGGATCCGAATAGCGCTGGTGCGACCAGATTTCGACGTCCCTGTCGAACTGGTCGATGACCAGGTCGCTCATCACCTTGCCGTACTTGGTCAACTCGGTGGCGTCTTCTTCTCCCGGCTTCTTGCCGATCCACACGGTGAACCGCACATCGCACGTCGATTCGTCGACCGGGGTGACCGCAGGCATCGTGCGGTTCTCGACCATCCCCCAGGACTTGGTGACGGAGCACCCGAGTCCCGCGTTCACGGAATAGACGCCGCTGGAGGCTGATTCGAGGGTGGCTCCCTGTTCGAACGCGATGGTGAAATCGACGTAGGAGACCGGTCCGTGGAAATCGTGCCGGGTGAACTCCGGCATAAACGGCGTCTCGTGGACGAACTTGAAATGGGCGAAGTCGACGCCGTTCTCCATGATGTACTGCGGATGGAGCTCGAGCCGCTCGTGGAACAGTGTCCCGCCGGGGATGGGTGCGTAGTAGTTGTCAGCGTCCGATGCGTCGTCGCCGAATGCGGTGAACACGTCCGGCACTTCGAAATACGGTGGGCGAGAGGCGGTGTCGAACCAGATCCACACGGCATGGTTGCGCTCGACGGCAGGGTAGCTGCGAATTCGCCTGCCTCTGTTCGGCCTCTTCTCGTACGGGATGCAGACGTTGCGACCCTGCTCGTTCCACTGCCACCCATGGAATGGGCAGACGAGGTTCTCGCCCTCGACGCGACCGCCGTACCCGAGATGTGCGCCGAGGTGCTCGCAATAGGCGTCGAACACCGAGATCTTTCCCGACGCCGAGCGCCACGCGACCATGTCGCGGGAGAAGTAGGTCATGCGGTGGACGTCGCCGACGGCGATCTCGTGCGACCAGGCGACCTGGTACCAGCCAGTCGGTTCCATCGACAGCGGGGTCTGTGCCATAGGAAGAACCGTAGAACCCTCTGTGAAAGAGTGCAAGAGGGTTCTGTGAAAGTCGGCGCGAATGGCTAGACTTTGTCGTCATGAGTGAGGCGACGACCACCCCCCGGCGCGCGAACAAGCGTGGTCAGGCCACGCGGGACAGCATGATCCGTGCAGCAATCACCGCGTTGGCGACGGGTGATCCGACGGCGGTCTCGGGTAATCGGATCGCGCGGGAGATCGGTGCGACGTGGGGTGTGGTCAAGTACCAGTTCGGCGATATCGACGGTCTGTGGGCAGCGGTTCTGCGTCACACCGCGGACCAGCGCGGCGATCTCCCGGCCAGCGTCAAACCCGACGGGACGCTGCGAGAGAGGGTGTCCGCTCTGATCGACGCGATGTTCTACGGACTCACGACGCCGGAGGCGCGGGCCATTGAGACGCTCCGCGCGGCGCTTCCGCGCGAACACGTCGAATTGGAACGCGAATTTCCCCTCACCGCAGCCGAATTGGCTTCGTGGAAGCCGAACTGGGACGCGGCGTTCGAGCGTGCATTTGCCGACCTCGACCTCGATCCAGGGAAGGTCCGGCAGATGGCCGCGCTGATCCCGGGTGCGATGCGCGGACTCATCTCGGAGCACACGTTGGGTACCTACGGCAACCTTGATGACGCTCGTGCGGGAATGTCGGGCGCTATCGTCGCCTATCTGTCAGAGTGACGCGGTGACATCGCCAGGTCCGCGTATGTGTGCTGCCCGCATCCGCATACTCGCCGCGTCGACCATCGTCGTCGCGATACTCGTGGGTGCGATCGTCGGAGGACCTGCGGTCGCGGCGCCACCGACACACGGTTCGACGGCTCCCGCACCGGGCCCGGCGACCGGACTCGGTCCGGTCGGAACGTCGCTGATGCACGGTGACCTGTGGTCGTCGGACTCGACGCCGTTCGCCGGACCGGGAAAGTCCGCGCGTCTCGCGGCGTCGTCGATTCCCGGCGGTGCCTGCGCCGCGACGTTCGTGGGACGCGATGGGATGCCGGTGTCGCTGTGTACCCAGTTCGTCGGCATAGCGCCGCTGCAGGTCGCGGTGGCGACGGTGACGCTCTTCGATCCGACGACCGCGGTGCCGATCGCACGCAAGCAGTTGACCAAGGGTGGGCTGCTCGGAGGTGTGTACGGGTATCTCGACGATCGCGATCGCGTGGTCGTCGCCGACGGGTCCGGCGCGATTCTGCGTGTGGCACATCGGCATTCGACGCAGGGGTGGCAGCTCTATATCGATGACCGCGTTGACCTGAAAGGTCATGTCCCCGCAGGCGACGCCGTCACCGCACTCGCTCCCGACTTCGCGGGCCGCGTGTGGTTCGTGACAACGCACGGCGTCGTCGGCAGGGTCGACGCCGCGCGGCGTGTGCGGTCGACGCATCTGCCCGCGGGTGAAGATCTCGGTAATGGACTCTCGGTGCGGGCGTCGGGTGTGTCGGTCATCTCGACGCACGCACTCTACGAGATGCGCGCAGGCGTCGACGGGACACCGGAGGTGGTGTGGCGTCGCGCCTATGACCGAGGCGCCGCACGTCGTCCCGGCCAGTTGACCTGGGGATCGGGCACCACGCCCACCTACTTCGGCCCCGGGGGCGACGGATGGGTTGCCATCGTCGACAACGCCTCCCGACCACAGTTGATCGTCTACGACAGCAACACCGGCTCGACGGTGTGCCGCATGCCCGCGTTCGGCAGCTCAGGACAGGGCACCGAGAACTCGCCGATGGCCTGGGGCAACTCGCTCATCATCCCCAGCACCTACGGCTACCAGTACCCGCCCATGGCCGTCAGCGGTCCGAGCGTGCCTGCCAACGCGCCCTTCGTCGGCGGATCGACACGCATCGACGTGTCCGCGGGGCAGTGCCACCGGGTGTGGGAGAACGGCGACCGCCTCGCATCGCTGCCCCGACTCTCGCGCGCCGACGGACTCATCCACGGCCTCGGTTACGGGCCCTATCGACCAGGATCGATCCAGCAGGTCGGGCCTATCGACTACATCGCCACCGATTTCGCGACGGGCGCCCGCGTACGCACGTTGCACGTCGGCGACGGACCGGTCGACGAGCCGCTCGAACTGACCGGCACCATCGCGCCCGACGGCTCGCTCTGGCAGGCGACGGTGAGTCGGATGCTGAAGATCGCGAGGCGTTGAGAAGTCGGCCGCCGGTCGTCGAGTCCCGGATGCTCAAGATCGGGCGCCGGTGACGGTGCGACAATCGTCACCATGACCGACCCTGATGAGTCCGATCGCATCCCGACGCAGGCCGAACTCGACGCCGAGGACCTGGCGGCGATCGAGCGTCGGTCGAAGGACAAGGACGAGGCGGTGCTCTATCCGTCGCGACCGACCGATCCGGGTCCGGCGCCGCGCGCGCTGACCGTCCACGCGCGCGTCGCGTTCTGGGGAGCAGCAGCCGCTGGACTGGTCGCGTTCGTCTACGGCTTCGTCAATGTCGGGACGATCAGAGGACTGCTGAGGGACCGTCTGCGCGAGGGACTCGCAACCGATCCGCGGAACGCGGCACCGGCCGACCGCATCGACCCGATGGCGAACTTCTTTCCGCCGTTCATGCTGATCATGATCGTCGTCTTCCTCGCGATCGAGTACGCGCTGCTGGTCGCCGCGGCCACGCATCACAGTCGCAACTGCCGCAACTTCTACCTCGCCGCGGTCGTCGTCAACCTGCTCTGTATCCCGATCGGGATAGATCTGCTGTTCCGCTACCCGGACGTGTGGTCGGCTCTGCCGGTCATCGGGTGGATTCAGTTCGCGCTTCTCGTGATCTCAGCGCTGTGCACGATGCAGAAGTCGGTGAACCGGTGGCTCCCGCAGTCGACGCGGATGCGCCCGACACGGATGGTGAAGGGTCGCTGATACTGCGCGGCTCCATGCGCCGACCTCGAGTGGTGTGCACCGCCTGCGGACGCGGGGGTCGGCGCAGGCGGCACACGGGCGCAGCACTGTGACGTGCTTCCACTCTCGAGTCGAGTGATGCGGAGTCGAAGTTTTGCGGAGTCGGGTGTGCGAAGAGGCGGGTTACGCGAAGAACAGCGAACCGAACGTGATGGTCGTGCTCGCCGCGAGAAGCGTGAGTATGACGATCCCCGACCTGGCGGACGCGATCAGCGGGATCGGTTCGTCGATTCCAGTCGCTGTGGCAGCGGCCGGGACATGGTCTGAATCAGCGGTCGTCGTGATCTGCGACATGAGTCTCTCCTCACTCGAATGTCGTCACGAACGAGGCGCCGCGATGAACTGACGTCGACGTTACGGACCGCCGTGACGCGTTGACCAGGGCCGCGGCAGTACTGACACCGCACGGCAACCCATGGTCACGAGAAGGTAACGGCGGCCGTGTCGAGTACGGCGGCGACGGTGACTTTCGCCTATTACGTAAATGGATGGTTAGCTAAGAAGATGACGCGCCTATCTCGACGATCCACCTACCACTCGTCGGTGTTGGCCGCCGACGATTTGTCGATGGAGGTGGTCATGCAGTTCGCGCCGGTTCGCCGTCTGTCGGACGGTGCGCTCGCTGCTGTCGAATTGCAGGTTCGAGGTCTGGCCGGAAGCGCGATGGGTACCGCAGAGGCACTGCGTCGAGCCGCACGCCTGATGGAACAGAAGGCGCCGCTCGACAAGCAGAAGATGGTGTTCGCCGACTCGCCGCAGGCGGTGGAAATCGCCGAGATCCTCCCGGTGCTCGTCGCAGTCGACATGGACTCCATCCCGCAGCACGAACTCGATGCGTTGCCGACACCGGCAGCCCTGCAGCGTCTGGTTTTCTCGGTATCGCCGGCGCAGTTGCTCAGCCGTCCGCACGAGGCGCTCGGCGCGGTGAAGGCAGCACGTAGCCGTGGCCGCGTGATCTGCGTCGACGGCATAGGTGTCGACCCGCACGCGATCTCGATGCTCCCACTCATCGAGCCCGACGTGATCATCACCGGACCCGAGTTGCTCTCGGTTGCCACGGAACCCGACATGGCCGAGGTCGCGCATGCGCTCGCCGCGCACGTCGAACGCAGCAACGCTGTTGTCGTCGCAGAAGGTGTCCACGACGAGCAGTCGCGATCGGCAGCGATGACCATCGGAGCGACATTCGGCACCGGACGGCTCTACCCGGCCGTCGCCAACCCGTCGGAGCTTCCGGCCGACGAGGTGGTGCCCTTTCCGGAGGCACCGGTGTGGTCGAGCCCAGCGCCGTCGGCCGACACCCCGTATGCACTCGCGTCGGTCATGCAGGAGCCGCGCCGCGGAACCAAACGACTTCTTGTCGAGATGAGCAAAGCGCTCGAAGCTCAGGCGGCATCTGCCGGCCAGGCGATGATCGTCGTCGGCACCTTCCAGCACGCGCAACACTTCACGGACACCACGTCACAGCGGTGGCGCGAGCTCGCAGACGTCACGGGCTTCGCCGGTGTCTACGGTGTCGGACTGTCGCACATGGTCGAGGGCAACGTCAGACACGCGCCGCTCGACGCCGCCGACGATCTCGTCAACGAGTGGACAGTCGCGATACTCGGACCTCACTTCGCCGCGCTGCTCTCGGCACGCGATCAGCACGACGATGGCCCCGACCTCGAGCGCACCTTCGACTTCGTGCAGTCGTTCGACAGGCTCACCGTGACGCAGGCGGTCCACAGCGTGCTGGCCCGTTTCAGCTGACCTTCGGCGAGTTGTGTGGGACCCAGAGGTGCACAATTGCACCCCCAGGTCCCACACAACCAGGTCCCACACAAGGCGAAACCTTTACGTCCTATGACAGGGACGCGACCTCTTTGGTGAACTCAGCCTCGTCGATGCGCGCGCTCCGACCGTCCGCGATCACCACGTCCCCGTCGACCATCACGACGTCGACTATCGAGCGTGACCCGGTGGTCAGCAGTGATGCGCCGGGGTCGCGGACCGGCAACGTCGCGTAGTCGCGGTCGAACCGGACAAGCGTGAGGTCGGCGGGCGCGCCGACGCTCACGCCGCCGATGACCTCGGGTAGACCGAGCGCCACATTCGCTCCGCCACAAGCGATGTCGAGCATCGTCTCGAAACCCATGAGGTCGGCGCGCTTGTGTGCCGCGCGTTGTAGATACGCTCCGATGCGGAACGTCTCGAGCATGTCCTGTGTGTCATTGCTCGCCGCTCCGTCGACACCGAGTCCGACGCCGACGCCGCGGTCGAGCATCGCGGGGATCGGCGCGATACCGCTACCGAGCCGCATATTCGACAACGGGTTGTGCGACACCGCAACTCCGCGTTCGGCGAGGATCGACTGTCCGACGTCGTCGAGTTCGACGCAGTGCACCGCGAGCAGCCTGTTCCACAAGAAGTCGTTGGAGTCGAGGTACTCGACCGCGCCGAGTCCCGCATGCTCGAGACACATCACATCGTCGGTCGGTGTTTCGAGCAGATGAATCATCACCGACATGTCGCGTTCCTGAGCGAACTCGCGCAGTGTGACCATCCCCGACTCGGTGACCGATCGCGGGTTCGGAATGGCAAGTGCCACAGTGATCGTCGACTCTGCAGTCTGCTCGCGCAGGTGCTCGACATGGTCGAGCACCTCGTCGAGCGGCTGCATCAGTCGTGGCTCGAATCCCCACTTGCGGGTGGCGTCTGGCCGATCGGCGACACCGCGGCCGAGAACCGCACGAATCCCGGTGTCGCGCAACGCCTGGATCACTGCGCCGTGGACCTCGGTGGACGGGTGCGGCCACATGTGCTCGACGACGGTCGTGGTGCCCGACCGAAGCATCTCCAGACTTGCCGCAACTGCCGCCGTGTACGCACGCTCGGGTGTGATGGCGACCGACTCCTCGCCGACCGCGAGTAGCCACTCCAGTAGCGGCGTGCACTCGGCGATACCGCGCATCAGCGACTGCTGCAGGTGGGTGTGC
Source organism: Gordonia sp. w5E2 (assembly GCF_036540975.1). Lineage (NCBI taxonomy): Bacteria > Bacillati > Actinomycetota > Actinomycetes > Mycobacteriales > Gordoniaceae > Gordonia > Gordonia sp. w5E2. Next base: position 507,796 of record NZ_CP144213.1, read on the forward strand.
GTGTTGACGAAACCCGGAATCAGGTAGCCGCCGGTCGAAATCGATTCAGCGGCAGCAGTTGTCGACGACGCGTGAGGCGAGATCGATTCGACGACCCCGCCGACCACGCGAACATCCTGATGCTCGAGCCAGATGCCGCCCGTATACACGGCGACATCGGAGAACACCGAGCTGGAGAGCACCGAGCTCGACTGTTCTCCCGAGGTCACGTCGTCGCTCATTTGGCGAAGTTCGCCGCGATGCGCTGTGCGATGTAGTCGCCGCCGGTGATCGCCGGGTACTTGCCTGCGGCGCTCTCGATCAGGGCGTCGGTGTTGGCCTGCGCGAAGTAGGCGATGGTGTAGCGCGGGCCGGTGTACTCGCCACGACGCGGTGCGCGCACGCGATGGAAGTTCGACGGGAGCTTGTCGTCGGACCAGCGCATCAACATGTCGCCGATATTGCAGGTGATCGCCTCGTCGGACGGCTCGACGGGAGTCCACGCCTGCGTGGAGGCCTCGGCACCCGGAAGCACCTGCAGGCCGCCCTGGCCCGCACGCTGGAACAGCAGCGTCAAGGCGTCGAAATCGGTGTGAGCGCCTGCGCGCCAGACGTTCGGCTCGTCGAGCATGGCGTCGGGGAAGGCGTAGTAGTGCAGCAGGCGAAGTGTGCTCTGGTAGGTCTCGGTGCTGGGATCGTGTGCGCGAGTGAAGAACTCACGGTCGAAGCCGAGCTTCTCCGCGAAGCAGCCGAGGATGTCCATCGCGAGTTTCCAGCACTTGTGCTCGAAGTCGAGCAGCGTTGCCTGGAATCCGGCGAGTTCCTCTTCGGTCGGCCACAGTCCTTCCATGCGGGGGAGGGTGAGCTGGTAGGACTCCTTCTGATCAGGCGTGCCCACAGACGGGCGGACCTGGCTGGAGAACTCCCACCCGGCATTCTGGCCCTTCTTGAGGGGGAACTGCTCCTTGACCTCGCGGGGTAGCTCGAAGAACTTCGCCGACATCTCGAAGGCGTGGTTGACCTCGGCCATGTCGATGCCGTGGTCGACGACCTGGAAGAAGCCGATATCGGTTGCGGCGGACCAGAGTTCGTCGGCGATCTGTGCACGACGCTGCTCGAAGTCGGCAAGGCTGATGCGGCGGACCTCACGGTCGGTGGTCTCGGTGCCCACACCGCCCATCTGCGCTTCGCGATTGAGTTCTGTCATCGCGTACGAGTCGGCGGAGGCGGTAGCCGGAGTGGTGGTGTTGCTCATGGGTGTGTTCTCTCTTCACGAATGAGGTCACGTGCGCTTTTCGACGCGGTACCCGAGAGAAGGGCGGCTGCGGACGCGAACATCGGGACTCTTCCCCGTTGCTACACGTGACCTCGTGCCAGCAAGAATACGACAGCCGCGCAGAGGGCGCCACTCGAGAACGTGGCGGTCTCGCGATGTCGTGCCGCGTCAGGCGATCGGTAGTCGGAGGATCTGGTCGGGTCCGGCGTCGATCGACACCGGAATCGGGCGCATCCCGCCGCGGTAGTTGGTCGATCCGCCGGAGACGACAAGGCGTAGTCGGTGTCCCGGATCGAAACGGTGGACGAAGGCGGGGATGGTGATGGTCATCGGTACGCGGGGGTCCGATATCCGTACGGGCGCAACAAGATTACCCACGGTCGTCGACGAACCGTCGGCGCCGACGTCGACGATTCGAGCGAAAAGGACAAGTTGGTCGGCCAGTGGCGCGCCGACGTCGAGGGGCGCGGACACACGCAGGCGCAGCGTCGGCGTTCCGACGACGTCGAGCGCCGACCGCAGGGGCGCGGTGTCCCACTGGGCGTACGTGCCCGCGACGTCGCGTTCGGGAAGGCTGATGAGTCCGAGTGCGTCGGGCACGTCGTGCGTGGTGGGCAACCCCGCGGGTGGGGTGCGCAAGCGTGCGGTACCCGGGCGGGGTGGCGTGGCCAACGGCACCAATCCGGTGGCGCCGGAGAGGGCATACTGCACCCGGCTGCCGACGTCGACGCTGCCTGCCGTCGCATAGGCGGGTGTCGCAATGCCGCGGTAGTCGATCCAGTCGCGGTAGTAGGCGAACCTCGGGCCGGTTCCCGGGCCGCTGCCCTTCAGGTAGTGGTCGAGCCATCCCACTGCGCGCTGGGTGACGTATTGGGTGTCGGGGTTCGGTGTCGTGGAGGAGTAGTCGCCGGTGGCGGGCGTGCCCGAGTGTCCGCCGGAGAACCAGATCATCGCCGTCGGAACACCTTTGGCGGAAAGGCCGCGGTAGGTTGCCAACGCCTCCTGGATGTTGAACAGGGTGTCCTTCTGGCCCTGCACCAGCAGAGTCGGAATGGTGACGCGGTCGAGGAACGATGCGACCGATCCACGCCGAAATCCGTCGAGGACCGAGCGGTCGACTGTTCCGCTCGTCGCCGACCCGACGAGTGCGGAGCACACTGCGGCAGGGAAGTCGGGGCAGCCCGTCAGGCGCTGCGGTTCAACCGATGCGTGCTGCACACCGGACATCAGTCCCGCAGCAGCCAGAGACGCGCTCCAGTTGATCTTGACCGCACCCTGCGTCGGGGTGCTGACACCGACGGACTGTCCGGTGTTGTTGGGGGACAACGAGTATGAGAGATCGTTCCAGGTCACCATCGGGACGATCGCGTCGATTCGGGGATCGACCGATGCTGCCGCGAACTGGATGTGGCCGCCGTAGGAGCCGCCGATCATGCCGACACGCGGATCGTCGGATCTCCGGGTGCCGCTGTGGTCGACGCCGTCATGCACGACGGCGTCGAGTCGAGGTGCCGGCTTCGTATGTGCGGCGTCGCGGAAGGCGATGCCTGTCGCGCCACCCAGGTAGCTCACGAGGCGCGACGCTGCTGCGCCGTCGGGAATCGGACTGTCGAAAGTGATGCGACAACTCGATCCACCGAAGCCCAAGCCGGAATAGGCGAGCACGACGTAACCGCGCGAGGCGTACATCCGTGCCAGCGGTGCCTGACTGTCTTTGCTGCCACCGAAGCCGTTGGTCGTCAGCGCAGCCGGTGCGAGGTTACTCGGCGAAACACCCTGCGGAACATAGAGATCGCCGACGACGTCGCAGCGCGGGCCCGAGTCGTGAGCGGCGTCGAAGTGCAGTGTGGTGACAGTGAAGGCGTCGGACGCATGTGCCTGCGGCGCCACGGCGATCCCGACTGCCGCAAGCAGCAGTGCGAGTGTGCTGACGACGAGCGTGCGCATGAATCCCCCGATGCTTCGGACAACCCTGCGAGCATGACAGTCGGGAGCCCGCGTGCGGACCGGTTTGGCCGATCCCGAATCCATGTGCGGGGCCACGGGTGCTCCGGCACCCGATCTGATTCTGGATCTTCTCCAAATAATGGACTAATTCCAGAAACGTGGCTATGGTGGAGTCATGCAGGATCGACAGGCGCTCGTGCAGCAACTCCGTGAGGCAGGCATGCGGGTCACCGCTCCGCGCCTCGCGGTGCTCGAGGTCCTGGCGGCGCGCCCACATTCGACGGCGGACGTCGTCGCGCGTGGTGTGCGCGAGCAACTCGGCGCGGTGTCTACGCAGACCATCTACGACGTCTTGCGCTCGTGCACCGATAACGGACTGCTTCGAAGCATCGAACCTGCTGGATCTGCGGTGCGCTACGAGACGCGCACAGCAGACAATCACCACCATCTCGTCTGCCGCACGTGTGGCGAGATCGTCGACATCGACTGCGTCGTCGGACAGGCCCCCTGTCTGATTCCCGACGATGACCACGGCTACTCGATCGACGAAGCCGAGGTGACGTTCTGGGGTCAGTGCCCGAGTTGTCGAGCGGCGGCGTCGAACGTGAAACCCGCGTAATACCAACATTTTTCACACCAGCGTGTTCTCGACCGCTGCGGCCGGCCCGCCGCAGCGGAAGCAGCGAGCGAGACGACTACGTCGTCGCTCGTGAACCGACCTCAGAAGCGAACAGCCCCGTCAATGAAGGAGATTCGCACATGACACCACGTACCACCACGAACACCGGAATTCCGGTCGTAAGCGACGACGAGTCGTTGACGGCGGGAACGCAGGGACCGATCCTGCTCCACGACCACTACCTGATCGAGAAGCTCGCCCAGTTCAACCGAGAGCGCGTGCCAGAGCGAATCGTGCACGCCAAGGGTGGCGGGGCGTTCGGCGAACTGGTGATCACTGGCGACGTATCGCGCTACACCAAGGCAAAGCTGTTCCAGCCTGGCGCGAAAACCGAATCGCTCGTGCGCTTTTCGACGGTCGCGGGCGAGCAGGGCAGCCCCGATACCTGGCGCGACCCGCGCGGATTCGCGATCAAGTTCTACACCGAGGACGGCAACTACGACCTGGTGGGCAACAACACGCCGGTCTTCTTCATCAAGGATCCGATCAAGTTCCCCGACTTCATCCGTTCGCAGAAGCGACTGCCCGGTTCGGGGCTGCGCGATCACAACATGCAGTGGGACTTCTGGACGTTGCGGCCCGAAACCGCGCACCAGGTCACCTGGTTGATGGGCGATCGCGGCATTCCGAAGTCGTGGCGGCATATGGACGGATTCGGCTCGCACACCTATCAGTGGGTCAATGCCGACGGCGAACGCTTCTGGGTCAAGTACCACTTCAAGACCGACCAGGGCATCGAGTTCCTCACGCAGGCGGAGGCCGACACGTTGGCAGGCAGTGATCCCGACTATCACCGCCAGGATCTGTACGAGGCGATCGAGAACGGCGAGTTCCCGAGCTGGACGCTCAAGGTCCAGATCATGCCGGTCGACGAGGCGGAGGAGTACCGCTTCAATCCGTTCGATCTGACGAAGGTGTGGTCGCAGCAGGACTATCCGCTCATCGAAGTGGGCACCTGGACACTGAACCGCAATCCGCAGAACTTCTTCTCCGAGATCGAGCTGGCATCGTTCGAGCCGTCGAATGTCGTTCCCGGAGTGGGCTTCTCACCCGACAAGATGTTGCTCGGCCGGGTCTTTGCCTATGCGGACGCACATCGTTACCGCATCGGAACGAATTACGCTCAGTTGCCGGTCAATTCGGCGAAACGCGCAGAGGTCAACACCTACTCCAAGGAGGGTGCGATGGCATACAACTTCTCCGCTCCCGACGTTCCGGTGTACGCGCCCAACTCATTTGGTGGACCACACGCCGATCCGAGTGCTGCGGGCGACGAGGGGCTCTGGTCCTTCGACGGCGCCGCGGTGCGTGCTGGCTACATCGAGCACGCCGAGGACAGCGATTGGGCACAGGCCGGCACGATGGTGCGCGACGTACTCGACGATGCAGCACGCGAACGCCTCGTCGACAACATCGTCGGACACGTACTCGGTGGTGTCAGTGAGCCGGTTCTCTCGCGAGTCTTCGAGTACTGGCGCAACGTCGACGAGGATCTGGGCAAGAAGGTCGAATCGGGCGTCCGCGCAGGCCTGCAGAACTGAAATCTTGCTGAACATCCGCGATCTCGGAACACCACGGTCGCGAGAGCTGTTGTAAGACAAAGAAGTAGCACATCATAGGCAGTACCCAGTCACGCAGTAACTGAGTCTCAGAGGAGTACACATGGCTATCGAACCCGCTTACACCATTTCGTCCACGGCGACCGGCGGCGGCCGCGACGGCGAGGTCGTTTCCGCAAGCGGACAGATCGATCTGGACCTGCGCCCACCGAAGGAACTCGGCGGCAGCGGAGAAGGCAGCAACCCCGAGGAGCTCTTCTCGGCGGGCTACGCAGCCTGCTTCCTCGGTGCTCTGCGCGCGACCTCCAAGAACGCCGGATCGCCTGTTCCCGACGAGTCGACGGTTACCGTCACCATCGGCATCGGCAAGGACCCGGCCGACGGTGGGTTCGGACTCGTCGCCGACATCGAGACCTATATCCCGGGCGTCGACGAGGCCAAGGCGAAGGAACTCGCCGAGGGCGCACACGCCTTCTGCCCCTACTCGAAGGCCACGAAGGGCAACATCGCCCACAACCTGACGGTTCGCGTCTGAGTAACTGACGCGACCGTTGCGAGCCCGGCGCCACAGCCCGGCGTCGGGCACAACCGCAAGCCCGCCTACCGGCGGCAGCATTCAAGTCCGCCTATCGGCGGCAGCGAGAGAGTAAGGAGTCACACAATGACGAACACTCCGATCACGAGCACCCTGACCGATGAGCAGAAGACCATCACCGGCAACGCTCTGCAGCAGACCCTGGTCGATCTGATCGATCTGTCCCTGGTCGCCAAGCAGGCTCACTGGAACGTCGTCGGACGGAACTTCCGTTCGGTCCACCTCGAGCTCGACGAGCTGGTCACGGTGAGCCGCGAGTTCACCGATCAGGCCGCTGAGCGTGCGACCGCGATCGGCGTCTCGCCCGACGGTCGGGCCGAGACCGTCGCGAAGACTGCAGGCACGACCGGATTCGGCGACGGATGGACGTCCGACACCGAGGTCATCACGTCGATCGTCGAGAACCTCAAGGCTGTGATCGCCGGTCTGCGTACGCGGATCGACGAGACGGAAGAGGCCGATCCGGTCACACAGGATCTGCTGATCTCGTTCGCCGCCAAACTGGAACAACTCCACTGGATGTGGCAAGCACAGATTGCGTGAGACGCCCGCGCTGTAGCGTCTAGTGCGTGAATGATCTGGGGGTCATGGTCGGCCTTGGGCTCGTTGCAGCCACGGTCGCGACCATCGCATATGTCCGAACCCGCGAGCGCGAAGCCGATCGACTGGCTCGCGCCGCGGGTTTGGCGCGTGAATTGCGTGAGCTCGCCGACGGCGATCCGGTCCGTCTTGCGGCCGTCGAAGAGTACGAGGTCACGCTCTATCAGCGGCTGTTCTACTCATCGATCGTGACGCCGCGCTTGCGCGGCGCGGCATGGGCCCTTCTCGCGGCGGTGCTCAGTGCGGTCGGAGCCGTCGCATCGCGCGGAGACGGAGTGGTGCTCGGCGCGGTACACATCGGCGCAGTGGTGCTCGCGGTGCTCTTCGGAATCGCCGCGATCGTCTACGGCGTACTCGCACTGGTCCACGTCGCCACCACCCCGCGCGTCTCCTTCAGCGAGTCATACGACGACGCGCCGACCGGTGACGACGAGCGCACCGAGACTGCGTCGAGCGTCAGCGCACCAGAGGCAGTGTCGGAGAGTTCCGCGGCGTCGAAAAATACCGAGGCGTCGAAGAACCACGGTTAGCCCGCCTGTTGGGCGGCGAAGCGTCGGCGATAGGTGGCAGGCGAGACGCCGACCGCTGACGCGAAGTGGTGGCGCAGGAGCGTCGCCGATCCGAACCCGGCCTGCGTGGCTATCTGTTCCATCGGCAGCGACGTGGTCTCGAGTAGCCGACGCGCGTGTGCGACGCGCTGTTCGGTGAGCCATTTGTGCGGGGAGACGCCCACCTCGTCGCCGAAGCGCCTGGCGAAGGTCCGTGGCGACATGTGCATGCGGGCGGCCATCTCGTCGACCCGGACCTCGCGGTCGAGGTTCTCGACAAGCCAGTCGAGCATCTCGGCAAAGCCCTTCGAGCCGCATTCGGGGATCGGGGTGTCGACGAATTGTCGTTGACCGCCGTCCCGATGCGGCGGAACGACCATGCGACGCGCGATCAGATTGGCTGCCTCGTGCCCGATTTCCTCGCGGACGAGATGCAGCGCGGCGTCGATGCCCGCTGCGGTGCCCGCGCTTGTGGTGACCGGGCCGTCGTCGACGAACAGGACGTCGGTGTCGACTCGGGCCGCTGGAAACATGTGCGCGAGTTTCTCGCCGTAGGCCCAGTGGGTAGTACAGCGTCGGCCGTCGAGTAGTCCGGCGGCCCCCGCGACGAACGCGCCCGAGCACACCGTCAGCACCCGTCCGCCGTTGTCGACGACCGCGCGCAAGGTGTCGAGGATCTCCTCGGGGTAGTCACCACTCGTGCTGCCGCCGGGGATGGCGACGAGGTCGACGTCGCGCGCGGCGTCGAGCCCATGCGTTGCGACGATGCTCGCGCCGTTGCCGATACTCAGCGGCTCGGACGGGTCGGGTGCGCAGACGCGGAAGTCGAATGGCGGGCCACCGAGATCCGTGCGATCGAGGCCGAACACCTCGTTGAGCACGCCGAATTCAAAGAGCGCGACGTTACCGTGCAGGATCGCTGCCACCTTGCTGAGCACGCAACCAGTATGGCAGAAAATTGTCGAACGTTGGCTTTAGTGCCACTGGTGGCGGAATTTGTGCGGGCGGATCATTTCTGACATGACATTCTCAGACGTTCTCCTCCTGGTCTTTCTCGTTCTGGTCTTCGTGGTCCCCGTCGTCTACGCGGTCATCCGCGTGCACTGGGACCGAGATCTGCCCGCCATACCGTTCGGCTTCGATCACTCCGGCGGACACGGCGACTGGGCGCGCGGTTCGGTGACACCGTCAGCCGACGCCGACGCGCAACGCATCGCCGACGAGCTATCGGTGCTGCGGCTGCACCGCCGCGACTGCGCGTGACGAGCCGTATGCGATCCGGCGATCCGGGCGGGAACCTGGTTGTTACGTTGGTTGAGCACGTCGGCGCGAGTACTCTGCATCGGGGTCCCAGAGCACACGAGTCGTAGGCAATCGGGAGGGGAGTGACGCGTCGGTGGTCTCACGCGGACGAGCAGTCGCCCTCGTGGCGGCACTCATCGTGATCGCACTCCTCACCGCCGCGTCGACGGTCCCCCGTATGTCCGACGTCGCGGTCTTCGCCACCCCGGCGATCGAGCCGCAGGTCGTCGATGCGCCGAGCAGCCCCGCAGTTTCTCTGAGCAGCAAGCTATTTCGCAGTTCGAGTGACGCCGTGGTCGTCACCGACTCCGCGACGCGCGAGGACTGGAAAACTGTCGCCGAGACCGCAGCGACCCGGCATGTTCCGGTCTTCGCGGTGCGCCCCGCGACCAGTGCGGACGTCGAAGCAGAACTCCACCGACTCGGCACGCGGTCGGTCTGGGTCGTCGGTGCAGGCGAGACGGGCTTTCACTCGACGTCGCAGTTCTCGACGACGCAGGTGTCGACGCCCTCGGCCGACCTCGCCGGACTCCGTGGCAACCCGGCCCCCGACGGTCCGAGGCCCGTCGTCTTCGCGGCGGGGCCGCTCGACCCGGACCTCGCAGCCACCGCGGCGGCAGGTGGAACACGACTCGTCGGCGTCGCGGTACCGGACCCGCGCGCGAGCGGCGAATCGGTGCGGGCGCTGCGCGAGGCGCGCGGCACAGTTCCCGTGATCGCTCTGGGACGGGCGTTCGGCGACACCCCCACGTTTGCCAGGAACGTCGAGCAGGCGGTCACGCTGCCGGAGATCCCGGGCGGTGGGCAGCTCGTGGCATCCGGCAGGCGCATGGTGGCGCTGTACGGATCTCCGGGCTCGCCGTCGCTCGGGCCACTCGGCCGCCAAGGCCTCGATGCGACGATCGCACGGGTCAAGGGCATCGCGGCGCAATACCAACGGGTGAGCCGCGAACTGGTGGTGCCGGCCTTCGAGATCATCGTGACCGTCGCATCGGCGTCGCCGGGTGACGGCGGCGCCTATACCTCGATGATCGATCCCGCGCAGATTCGGCCGTGGGTCGAGGCTGCCGGCAGGGCGGGCGTCTATGTCACGCTGGATCTTCAGCCCGGACGGATGAACTTCTTGACGCAGGCCAAGCGTTACGCAGATCTACTTGCGATGCCGCATGTCGGACTCGCGCTCGACCCCGAGTGGCGGCTCAAACCCGAACAGGTGCACCTCACGCAGATCGGTTCGGTCGGGGCTGCAGAAGTGAACGCGACGTCGGACTGGCTCGCGGGCCTGACACGTGAGCATCGGCTGCCGCAGAAGTTGTTCGTGCTGCACGAGTTCGACACCGACATGCTCGCGAACCGCCAACAGATCGTGACGACGCGACCGGAGCTGCAAACCGTTATCCACGCCGACGGACACGGGATTCCCTCGGTCAAGATGGACACCTGGCGTCGAATTCTGGTCGACCTACCGCCGAACGTGGTGATGGGGTGGAAGAATTTCTACACCGAGGACACCCCGATGTTGACGCCTTCTCAGACGATGAATGTGGAGCCGCGACCATTCTTTGTGTCGTTCCAATAATCTCTTTTGCGACTGAGCTTTTCGGTTCTCTTTGTGCAGCTATGGCCGCGGCCACGCCGCGATGTCGGTACGGTCATGAGGAACCTTCAGGAGGAACACTAAGGAGTAGCCCGATGCCTTCGGACGACCGCAAGAGTGTATTCAGGACCAATCTGAGCGACTCCCTGTCGCTCCCCGTCTTCTCCCGCAGCGGCGAGGCAACCGAATTGCCGAAGTTCTCCCTGGCGAGAGATTCGATGCTGCCAGAAACGGCCTACCAGATCGTCCACGACGAAGCGATGCTCGACGGCAATGCCCGACTCAACCTGGCGACCTTCGTCACCACTTGGATGGACGATCACGCCAACCGCCTGTATGCGGAGTCGTTCGACAAGAACGAGATCGACAAGGACGAGTATCCAGCGACCGCCGCCGTCGAGGAACGCTGTTGGCGCATCATCGCAGACCTGTGGCATGCGCCTGATCCCGGGCACACCATCGGTACAGCTACCGTCGGCTCGTCCGACGCGTCTATGCTCGGCGGCTTGGCACTCAAGCGGCGATGGCAAGATGCGCGCAAAGCCGCGGGCAAGCCATTCGACAAGCCGAATCTCGTGCTCTCGAGCGCCGTGCAAGTCTGCTGGGAGAAGTTCTGCAACTATTGGGACGTCGAACCGCGATTTGTGCCCTGCACGCCCGAACACTTTGTATTCGACGGCACCGAGCTCGAGAACTACGTCGACGAGAACACCATCGGCGTGGTCGCGATAATGGGCGTCACGTTCAATGGGCTCTACGAACCGGTGAAGCAGATCTCGGCGAAACTCGACGAGATCGAGCAGAAGACCGGGCTCGATATAAAGATCCACGTCGACGCTGCGTCGGGCGGCTTCGTCGCACCCTTCTGCCAACCAGACCTCGAGTGGGATTTTCGGGTGTCGAGGGTCGCATCGATCAATGCGTCAGGTCACAAATACGGCTTGGTATATCCAGGCATTGGTTGGGCGGTGTGGCGGGACAAGGCCGCTATGCCAGAGAGCCTGATCTTCCACGTCAGCTATCTCGGTGGTGACCTGCCGACCCTTGCGCTGCCGTTCTCACGACCCGGCGCCCAGGTGCTCTTGCAGTATTACAACTTCTTGCGCCTGGGGTTCGAGGGCTATCGTGCCACGCAGCAGGAATCCCTCGATGTGGCCCAGTACATTTCGGGCGAGATCGCTGCGATGGAACCCTTTGAGCTGGTGAGCAAGGGCGACACCATCCCTGTGTTCGCCTGGCGCATCAAGGAGGGTTACACCTCGACGTGGACCCTGTACGACCTCGCTGACAGACTTCGACTTCGCGGATGGCTGGTGCCCGCGTATCCGATGGCCGACGACATGTCGAATCTGGTCCTGCAGCGCGTCGTCGTCAAGAACGGGATGAGTCACGACCTCGCGGTCGCGCTAGTGGCCGACATCAAGAGCCAGGTCAGCTACCTCGAAACCCTTGAGGCGCCGCTGCCACGCGACGGAAGCGGCCCGAACTTTCATCACTGACGGGATACTTGAGGGGTGACTGAGTCAAACGATGTCGAGACCCTCCGTACCCGCGTCCACGAGCTGATGCCACAGGCCCGCAGCGACCTCGCCGAGATGGTTGCCTTCAAATCCGTCTACGACCCCGCCGGAGAGCCCCCGCCCGACTGTGACGAGATGGTCGAGTGGCTGATTACGGCGTTCACCGAGGTCGGGGTGCACGACGTCGAAGCGCATGTGACCGCCGACGGAAGCAAGGCCGTGACCGGACACATCCCCGGACCGCCCGGTGCGCCGACCGTGCTGCTCTACTTTCACCACGACGTGCAGCCGCCGATGGACCTCAACGCGTGGAAGTCGCCCGCATGGGAGCTCACCGAACGCGACGGCCGCTGGTACGGGCGGGGTGCGGCAGATTGCAAGGGCAACATCGCCGTCCACCTCACCGCGCTGCGCGCACTCGCGGGCGAGGCCGGAGTGGACATCAAGATCATCGGCGAGGGCTCGGAGGAACAGGGCTCGGGAGGCATCGAGGACTTCGTGCCGAAGCATCCCGAATTGCTCGACGCCGACGCCATTCTCATCTGCGACTCCGGCAATTGCACTGTCGGACAACCGACTTTGACGACGAGTCTGCGTGGTGTCGCCAACGTGGTCGTGAGTGTCGAAACACTGGAATCGGCAATGCATTCGGGCATGTTCGGGGGTGCGGCTCCCGACGCCCTGGCGGCATTGATCTCGATGCTCGCGAGCTTGCGCGACGAGCACGGCAACACCACGGTCCGCGGGCTGGACGCCACACAGGAATTCGACGGCATCGACTATCCCGCAGAGAACTTCCGACGCGACGCCACTGTGCTCGACGGCGTGGATGTCGTTGGCTCCGGCCGTATTTCGGACATGGTGTGGGCGCGCCCGGCCGCAACGGTGCTCGGCATCGACTGTTCGCCGGTCGTCGGGTCGTCGGCTGCAGTGACGCCGCGTGCACGTGCACGCATCAACCTGCGGGTGCCGCCCGGCATGGACGCGAAGGTCGCACAAGACGCGCTAATCGCGCACCTCGAAGAGGTCGCGCCCTGGCACGTCAAGATCTCGGTCGAGCGCGAGGCCATCGGGGCGCCATTCTCCGGATCGACCGAGGGGCCGGCCTTCGACGCGTTGGTCGACGCGATGAGTTCCGCATACGGGCGCGACGTGGTCATGCAGGGGCAGGGCGGATCGATTCCACTGTGCACCGTGCTGCAGCAGACCTTCCCCGACGCCGAGATCATGCTGCTCGGCGTCGAAGAGCCGTCGTGTCTGATCCACGCTCCCAACGAGAGTGTCGACCCGTCGGAGATCGAGAACCTCGCCATCGCGGAGGCCTTGTTCCTGCGCGACTACGTGCGGCCGGAGTAGTCGACGACTAATCCTTCTCCCCGCTGAAGCGTTGCAGGAGTAGCCCTTTCAGTTCGGGGCGACTTGCGGCGACAAGGGTGAACGTCGCTTCGCGGGAGAGTCGGTCGGCGTCGCTTCCGACAATCAGTGCGCGGCCGCCGTCTGCTGCCACGAGCGCGGCGGCGGCGTCGACGGCCAGTTGCGCTCCGTCGGCGCGTGCGGCGAGCAACGCGTCGGCGTCGGCGAGGGACGTGTCGAGTCGGGTGCGGATCTCGCTGCCGCGCTCGCGGAGTCGTCGGGCCTGCGCGGTTGCGCCACCGCGGTCGAGCAGCGCTGTGCATCGGCGGAGGATTCCGAACGGCAGTGCGCCGTTGAGTCGGATGCCGATGTTCTGGTTGGCGAAGAAGGCGTCGAGCGCGACTCTGCTGACCACGAGTGCGTCGGGAACCGGCAGCGAATCGACGCGCAGGCTGACGGTGTGCGACGCGTTGGCCGCGGTGAGTCGCATCGGCGAGACCGTGATGGCTGCCGACATCGGGTGCGTGGGAACGATAGCGGCGATGACGTCGTCGGTGTCGACGTCGCGCGCGGAGATCTGCAGCAGGTCGATGTGGCCCCAACCGCTGACGAACGGCGCGTAGCCCGAGAAGACCCAGCCGCCGTCGGTACGCGACGCACTCATCCGTGGCGGTGTCGGCACGGCACCCGCGTAGGCGACGCCCGCGCGGGTGCGGCCGGTCACGGCGTCGTCGAGGAGTTCGGTGCGTAGGGCGTCGTTGGTGGTGCTTGCCAGCGAGATGACGACGCCGTGGTGCTGCAGCCAGGTGAACGCCGTGGAGAGGCAGCCGCTGGTGAGGACTTCGATGATCTCGATGACCTGAGTGAGTTCGAGGCCGGGTCCGCCAACCACATGCGGTGCTGCGACGCCGTACAGCCCGGCGTCGGCGAGGGCCTTCCAGTGGGAGGCCGGCACCTCTCCCGTGCGGTCGACCTCTGCTGCGTCGGGAAAGAGGAGGTCGTCGGCGATGCGGTAAGCGGCGTCGATGAGCGCGGTGGGGCTTGGCGCGGTGTCCACGCGTTCAGGGTAATCGGCCGGGCGGCGAACTCGAGCCGAGCTCGCCGTCCGGAGTGATCAGACGGCCCGGGTGATCAGACCGTGCAGAGCGGCGAGTAGTCCGAGCGGCCACCCGTGATGGGGGAGATCAGGAAGGTGCACGAGTTGAAGCCCAACGACTCCGTCTTGAGCCGCAGCATGTGCAGTTTCTCGTTGCTCACGACCTTTTCTCGGCTCAGTACGAAACCCGACAGCCGGTACGGGTCACCGACGATCGCGTACTCATAGGGGCCCTTCGGATCCTTGCCATCCGCGACCCACGCGATCACGTAATTGGGGAACGAACCGGTGTTGATCGTGTTCGGGATTCCCGGAAAAGAGACTGCCAGTGCGGCATTGCTCTTCTTGGGATCGACGACGGTCGCTTTTCCCTTGATCCCGTCGGGTTGTCCGGTGAAGCTGGTGCATTTGTTGTCGACGCCGACCGTCGTCGAGTTGATCAGCGTGTAGGTGGCGTTGGTGTCCTTGGCGCAGCGGATTCCGTAGAACGCCGGAATGGTGGCCTGCTGCCACCAGGTTCCGAGGTAGCGCTCGACGTCGAGGTTCTTCACCGGCTGGAGCGTGGTGTCGGCGCGTGCGGGCGCGAGTATCGACAGCAGCGCTGTCATGGCGGCGAGCAGTGCTGTGGCGAGTACGACGAGAATCCGGACGGGACGCTGCGTGTGCATCGGACGACTCCTGGGGTCGGGTGGGGTCATGGAACGTTGCAGGATTCGACGCCGATGACACGGCGGATTGGTTGGCGGGCCACGTCAGTCGCGCAAAGAGTGCGGTCCCGATCAGCGGCTTGCCCGTTTTCAGTCATTTTCTCGTCGACTGTCGATGCCGACCTGGGCTTTTGCCGATCGACACCGCCCCAAATGACTGGAAACGGGAATGACTGAAAACGGGCGAGCCCTTGTCCAGGGCTCGCCCGCTTTGTCGTGAGTTGGCAGGTCAGGGAGTCAGCGTGTCAGACGACGTCGGGTTGCCAGGTGGACACGGCCCAGATGACAACGATGTCGAGGACGATGATCAGGATCGCCCACCACGGGTTGTAGGGCAGCCAGAGGAACTGCGCGATGATCGAGAGGGACGCGATGATGATCGCCGAGACTCGGGCCCATCCGGAGCCGACCGCCAGGCCGCCCGCGACGATGATCGCGATGATGCCGATGATCAGATGAATCCAGCCCCACGTGGTGAGGTTGAACTTGTAGATGTAGTCGGGAGTGGCGACATAGAGGTTGTCGCCCGCGATCGCGGAGATTCCGGCGAAGACGCCGACGATGCCCGCCACGAACAGAAGTGCAGCGGCCACGACGGTGATTCCGAATGCGGTGCCTTGTTTCGCCTCGTACTTCTCGAACTCACTACTCATGTGCCCGTACCTTTCGCATTGTCGATTCTGATGAATTGGTCGCGCTGGTCGAGAGGTGATTGTTCTGGTTCGGACACTAGTGACCACAGGGGCAGATGTGTCCTTTTTGTGTGGTAGTGATGCCAAACCTTGTCTCAGAATGCGTTGTTCTGAGTCCTTCGGCGATCGCGGTGGTCGGATTGTGTTCCCGTGATTCCCGTTGCTCGCGTCGGAGTTCGCGCTGTGCGGTCGCCTGTTCGCGTTGGCTGCAATCGACACTCTGACCAGGCGATTTAGTAGCTGGGCGGTCGCGGGGGTAAGCTATCGCAGGTTGCACACGGGGTGTGGCGCAGCTTGGTAGCGCGCTTCGTTCGGGACGAAGAGGTCGTGGGTTCGAATCCCGCCACCCCGACAACGGATCTGGTTGAACCCGATCCGACAAAGCTTCTTGTGGTTGAGAAGTAGTAGCAGGCCCTGACCCGGAGTGATCCAGGTCAGGGCCTCCTCGTTTCTATGGGGCTATCGCGTTTTTCTGCGGGGCTGTCCGCCTCGAGCCGTCAGCTCGTCTCGGAGGCCAGCTGCGGCAGCGAGTGGTCTTCGTCGAATTCGGCGTCGCCGTGTGAGACCGGAGTGAGGGTCAGCAGGCTGGCCTCGGGGCGGCAGCAGAACCGCGCGGGCGCCCACGGTGAGGTGCCGAGTCCGGCGCTGACGTGCAACTTCATCGACGTGCCCCAATTCGACGGTCCCTTGACGCGGGAACGGTCGAGGTGGCAGTTGGTGACAATGGCCCCGATGCCGGGCAGGCAGAGCTGTCCGCCGTGCGTGTGGCCGGCCATCACGAGGTCGTAGCCGTCGTCGGCGAAGCGGTCGAGGACGCGCGGCTCGGGCGAGTGCGTCAATCCCAGGCGCAGGTGCGCGAGTGGGTTGGGGCGCCCTGCGATGGTGTCGTAGCGGTCGCGCTCGATGTGCGGGTCGTCGACGCCCGAAGCGACGACGCGGACCCCGGACACCTCGAGCTCGCGTACGGAGTGCGTCGCGTCGAGCCAGCCGCGCTCGATGAACGCCGCGCGCAGATCCTGCCAGGGCAGCGGGGTGCCGTGGGTGCGCTCGTGATCGGTCTTGAAGTACTTCAGCGGGTTCTTGGGGCTCGGACCGAAGTAGTCGTTGGAACCGAACACGAAAAGCCCTGGGCGCGAAAGCAATCCACCAAGCGACTGGATCACGGCAGGCACCGCGCCGGGGTGGGCGAGGTTGTCGCCCGTGTTGACGACGAGGTCAGGTTCGAGCGACTCGAGCTCAGACACCCACGCCTGCTTGAGGCGCTGGTTGGGCGTCATGTGGAGATCGCTGATGTGCAGGACGCGCAGCGGTGCGGCGCCCGGTTCGAGGACCGACATGGTGGCGTGGCGCAACGTGAAGGCGTTGCGCTCGATCACCGTCGAATAGAAGAGTCCGCCCGCGGCGAGGCCCGCCGCTGCGCCGACCGCACGCGCGGTGCGGTGCGACGCCAGTTGCTCACGGAACAGCCCCGAAGGAGTGGACGACGCGATAGACGAGATTGCGGCCCGCACCCGTAATGCGGCATCCGAGTGGACATCAGACATTCACCCAGGATACGCGCCACGGTGGTCGGCCAACCACCTCAACAGCACGCCTCGGCGAGCGCTCCGGCGAACTCACCCCTCCGGCGTCAAAGCCGGGTAGCCCACCCTCCGGCGTCAGCGGGGCAGCCCACCCTCCGGCGTCAGCCGGGAAGCTGGATCACCACGGGACCGACGCCCGGTACCTGCACCGTGGTCTGCGTCGGGCCGGGGCTGTCGCCGCTGTCGTTCTTTCTGCCGTTGCTCACGTAGATCGTGACGGTGCTGCCGGGCATCGCCGAGTCGGACGGCGCTGTGAACACCACCGTGCCCTGCTGCCTGCCGCTGTCGACCTCGAGCTGGTTCACCTTGAAGCCCGCTTCTTGCAGCCGCGACGTCGCGTCGCTGGCGGGCAGTCCCGTGACCTGCGGTATCCGACCGCTGTTGTTGCCGTTCATGTAGCGCGGGTCGGCGGGTGGGAGGCTGACCGGACCGAACTTCGTCGCGATCGGGGTGAGTGCCGAGTACCACGTCCGAGCGGGTTCCATGCCGCCGTAGATGTCGCCCTCGCCGCACAGCCGTGCCGGTCCGGAGCAGACACCCGACGGGTTGGGGCCGTCGGAGTAGACGTAGGTGGCCGCAGCCATCTGGTTGGTGAACCCGACGAACGCTGCCGAGCGGTGTGCTTCCGTCGTACCGGTCTTGCCCGACATCGGAAGGTTCCAGCCCGATGCGCCTGCCGCGCCCGCGGACGTGCCGCCGCCCCTGTCGTCCTGGCTCATCAGATTGGCCATCGTGTTGGCCATACCGGGTTCGACGACCCGTTCACAGCCGGGCGGATTGAACGCGACCGGAGTGGTCGCGGGCTTGCCGTCGGGGTCCAGGACCGGGTTGCCGTACTGGTCGCGCTTGATCTTGCTGATCGACTTGATCGGGTTCGGTGGGCACCACATGCCGCCCGAGCCGAGGGTCGCGGCGACGTTCGAGAGCTCCATGGCGTTGACCGGCCAGGGGCCGAGGGTGAACGAACCGAGATTGCCGTCCTTGACGTACTGCGCGATGCTCTTGTCGCCGAAGCCCGATGAGCCGGGCACCGTGTACGAACGCATGCCGAGGCGGACGGCCATATCGACCGCGGGCTTCACGCCGACCTGCTGCAGCAACTTGACGAAGGCCGTGTTGGGCGACAGTGCAAGTGCCTGCGTGATCGACATCGACGCCGGGTACTTACCGTCGTTCTTGACGCAGTAGAAGTTGACGGGGCAACCGAAGGCTCCGCCGCTGTCGCCCATGCCCTCGACCGCGATGCTGCCGGGAACCGGGATGTTGGAGTTGCCCGGCAGACCCTTCTCGAGGCCCGCGGCGACGGTGAAGATCTTGAAGACCGAGCCCGCGCCGTCGCCGACCAGCGAGAAGGGTTGCGGCTGCACTGTCTGCGACGCGTTGGCGTTGAGTCCGTAATTGCGGCTCGATGCCATCGACAGGACGTCGTGCGAGCGGGTGCCCGGCCGGATCACGCTCATGACAGCGGCGACACCGTCGGCGTCGGGGCTGACGTTGGCTTGCGCCGACCGCACGCTGTTGCGTTGCACCTCGGGGTTGAGAGTGGTCTGGATGATGTAGCCACCGCGGGTGACCGACGATCGCGACATGCCGTTCTCGGCCAGGAACTGCAGTGCGTAGTCGCAGAAGAAGCCGTTGTTGTCGGCGCCGATGCAGCCCTGGACGGGCGTTCGCGGCTGGGGAAGAACACCGAGCGGAGCTTTCTTGGCTGCCTCGAGCTCTGCGCGCCGCTCGGGGAAGTTGACGATCATCGTGTCGAGGACGGTGTTGCGTCTCTCGGTCGCCGCCTCGGGATTGCTGTACGGATTGAGTGCAGAACTCGACTGCACCATGCCTGCGAGCAGCGCCGATTCGCCGACGTCCAGATCCTTGGCGCTCTTGCCGAAGTACGTTTGTGCCGCAGCCTCGATGCCGTAAGCGTTGTTGCCGAACGGCACCACGTTGAGGTAGCGGGTGACGATCTGCTTCTTCGCCTCCTGCTTGGCGGCGGCGTCGTCTAGTCCCTTTCGTTTCGCCTCGTCGCGAAGCGACTGTTCCATCGTGAGTGCCATGCGCACCTCACGCAGCTTGCGCGCGGGCGTCGTCTCGATGGCTGCCTGGCGGTCGGCTTCGGTGCGGGCGAGCACGAGGAGTTGGTAATTCTTGATGTACTGCTGATCCAGCGTCGATGCACCCTGCTGCACTTCGCCCGACGACGAGTTCTTGAGGAATGCGCGGATCGTGCCCTTCCAGTCGACGCCGTCGTGCTCGAGGAAGCGTCTGTCCTCGATCGAGATGATCGCGCGGATCATGTCGGGGGAGATGTCGTTGTATCCGACCTGGTACCTGTACTGGTCGAAGAGTCGCGCGATGGGTGTCCCCGCCGCGTCGGTCATCGTCGTGACCTCTGGCAGCGTTCCGCTGAGTAACTCCGACGAGACGTTCTCTACTGCCGACGCCGCGCGGTTCGACGCGATACCCACGCCGCTGGCCGCGGGATAGAGGAATCCGGCAACGAGCACGCCGGCCAGCACGCATGCCCCTGCGAGCGACCACAGCTTCTTCGACTTCGGCACATCGGACAGGATACGTGTGATTTCTGAGACAACCGCGTGGCCCGCCGATGAGGTGCCCGACGGTCTGCTCCGGCGCGCAACGTCGGCCTGAATCCGCACCCGGCGCGTCGAGTCGATGGGGTCTTTGTCGGCGGTTTTGTCTGTTTCCCTGCGAGTTTGCACGGTTGTGCCAGTTTTCTCCGGTTCAGGGGTTGCGGACGCATGCACAGATCCTTAGATTGAGTGCAGAATGTGACTCACATAACAACGGAGACCAGAAGTGGTACGGGCATCTACGAATGGTCGACCGCCGCGGAATCGGTGACGTGGTGTGGGAGGCGAGCATTCGCCGGCAACGACGCAGGGTCGTTGTGCCGGGCACGGGTCGCGCACAGCGCGCAACGACAAGGGGCGCGCACAGCGCGCAACGACAAAAAGACAGGGGTCGGCTCATGGCGACAGCGGCGGTATCGACCAACGAAACTCGACTGACGTGGGTGGCACGGGCGCGTTGCCGTGGCGAGGATCCCGATGAACTCTTCGTTCGTGGAGCGGCTCAGCGGAAAGCCGCAGTCATCTGCCGCCACTGCCCGGTGCAACTCGAATGCGGAGCCGACGCTCTCGACAACCGCGTCGAGTTCGGAGTGTGGGGTGGCATGACCGAACGTCAGCGTCGTGCGTTGTTGCGTCAGCACCCCGAGGTGACCTCGTGGGCAGAGTTCTTCGCTGCCCAGCGCCGACGCCGCGAGGTATCCGTCGGCTGATCTCGCCCCGGGTTCAACCCCAGGGTGAACGGGGAAACCCGTTGCGCAGGAATGAGATCAGCAGTGCATTGAGTGCGTCGGGTTGCTCAGCGGGCACCATGTGACTGCCCGGCAGTACTGCCAGACGTGCATGCGGGAGTGCGGCTACGACAGCCGAACTGTGATCGAGTGTCACCTCGTCGCGGTCTCCCTGCAGAACCATCGTCGGAGTCATGATCGACGTCAACGAGTTCAGATCTATCCGCGGTTCCGTGGCGAACAGGTGCTTCATCTTCGCGTCGAACGTCGTGAAATGGTCGGCGCCGTCGGGCGAAAGCGCAGCGTACTGCGACCGCAGGCCCGCCATCGCGCTCCCGGAATCGAGAAGCTCGGTCAGCGGGCTGTCGGCAACCTTGCCGTCGTCGTTGTAGTACTAGCCGATCAACACCATGCGCGTGATCTTCTCGGCGCGATCGCGCGCCGCCAATAAAGCGACAGCGGCGCCGTCACTCCAGCCGACGAGATGTGCGGGACCCTCGACGTGACGCTCGAGGTAGGCGACCGTGTCGTCGGCCATCGCCTGATACGTGATCGGGCCATCGACGTCGGGCGTGCGCGCGTGCCCCCGACGTTCGGGGACGTGCACGCGGAATCCGGCCTCGACCAACACCGGCGCGGTGAGCGCCCACGACGACGCCCCGCCGTACCCTCCGTGCAGCAGGGCGACGGCCGGTCCACTCCCCGCGACCTCGTGCCATTCGCGGTGACCTGCGACGTCGACGTAGGAGCCGTCGAATCCGCGGAGCGTGGCGGTCGGCCGCGTGCGTGCTCGCCGACGTTGCGCCATCAGATGTTCAGCCCCTGCCGGTGATCTCTTCCGCGACGGCGTGCAGCGCGTCGAGGTCGGCGACCTCGAACGGCAGCGACGGAACGCCGACGATCGGGACCGTCGGGTGCGACGCGGTAAATCGTTGCAGGAGGTGCAGTTCGCGCTTGCCGGTGGCCGCGCGCGCGGCGTGCAGTCTCAGCACGCCCTCGGTGAGGTCGTCGGAGACTCGTTCCAGAGCGACGTGGGCAGCTTCTTCGGAGATGCTCGTCAGGTTGGGGTGTGTGCGGTTGAGGATCAAGCCCGCCAGGGGCATCGACTCCTCGCTGAGACGGTCGACGAAGAACGCGGCCTCGCGCAGGGCGTCGGGTTCGGCCGCCGCGACCACCGCGAACCGGGTGCCGGGTTGTTTGAGCAGCTCGTAGGTGCGCAGTGCGCGCTCCTGGAAGCCGCCGAACATCGAATCCAGCGATTGCACGAATGTCGCGACGTCGCGCAGCATGTCGCCGCCGATGATCGTCGACACACCTCGCATCGCGAGGCTCATCGCGCCGGTGACCATGCGCCCGACGCCGCGTCCGCCGCCGACGAGCACCTTCATCAGGCGTCCCGACAGGAACGACCCGAGGCGTTGCGGGGCGTCGAGGAAGTCGAGTGCATTGCGCGACGGTGGCGTGTCGACGACGATGAGGTCCCAGCGATCCTGCTCGAGCAGCTTGCCGAGCTTCTCCATCGCCATGTACTCCTGCGTGCCGGAGAACGACGACGCGACGGTCTGATAGAAGGAGTTCTCCATGATCGCCGCCGCGCGCTCGGGCGTCGAATGTTCGAGCACCATGTCGTCGAAGGTGCGTCGCATGTCGAGCATCATCGCGTCGAGCGAACCGGAGCCGTCTGCGGTGACCGGTGAGACGGTGACCGGCTGAGGGTCGTTGGTCAGCTCGGTCATGCCGAGCGACTGCGCGAGGCGTCGAGCGGGGTCGATGGTGAGAACCGCGACGTTGCGGCCGTGCTCGGCGGCGTACACAGCCATCGCGGCGGCGGTGGTCGTCTTGCCGACACCGCCTGCGCCACAACAGATCACGACGCGGGTCTCCGGATCGGTGAGAACGGAGCCCATCTTGAGGTCGAGCGGCATCACGCACCGGCTTTCTGCAGCAGGTTGGCCAATTCGTAGAGCGAGCCGAGGTCGATGCCCTCGTCGAGCAGCGGTAACTCGAGTGTCGGCACCTCGACCTCGTCGAGCTGAGCCTTGGCGACCTGCTGGGCCTGCAGGCGCGTCGCGTGCTCGATGCTCTCGGTGAGCAGACCCGCGAGGTCGGCCTCGGAGACCGGCATCTGCGCGTCGGCGAGACTCGACGCGATCCTCGGGGCGTCGATGACTCCCTCGGCGATCGCGTCGATCTCATCGGCAGGGAGATAGACGGGACTGACCTTGTTGATGATGAGCGTGCCGACGTTGACGTCCTTGGACCGCAGGTCGTCGACGGCCTCGACGGTTTCCTGGATGGGCATCGCCTCGAGAAGTGTCACCAGGTGGACGACGGTCTCTTCGGAGTGCAGCAGCCGGGCGACGCCGTCGCTCTGATTGCGGATCGGTCCGGTCTTCGCCAGATCGGCCATCGCGGTGGTGACGTCGAGGAAGTTGCCGATCCGGCCGGTCGGCGGGGCGTCGACGACGACGGCGTCGTACACGCGGTTGCCCGCCTTGTCGGTGTGGATGATCCGCTCTTTGATCTTGCCGGTGAGCAGCACGTCACGGAGGCCGGGCGCGACCGTCGTGACGAAGTCGATTGCGCCGATGCGCTTCATCGCGCGCCCGGCGAATCCCAGGTTGTAGAACATGTCGAGGTATTCGAGCAGCGCGTGTTCGATGTCGATGGCGAGCGCCCACACCTCGCCGCCCCCCTCTGCGGTGGCGATGCGGGTGTCGTTCGGCGGGAGGGGCGGGATGTCGAAGAGCTGCGCGATTCCCTGACGTCCCTCGCACTCGACGAGAAGCACCCGTTTGCCGTCGGCTGCCAGCGCCAACGCCAGGGCTGCTGCGACGGTTGTCTTGCCGGTTCCGCCCTTGCCGGAGACAAAGTGCAGGCGCGCACGTGAAGCGCTGTCCGGCCAGGTGTTCTCGGCTTCGTCGGCGGTGCCTGGCAGTGTCTCCCCGTCGGCTGTTTTGTCGGCCACAGGTTCACCTTAGATGCTGGGTGTCTCGGGATAGGGTGGGTCCATGACTGAAGTGACCGCCTGGGAGTACGCGACGGTGCCGCTGCTGACGCACGCCACGAAACAGATCCTCGACACCTGGGGTGCCGACGGATGGGAACTGGTCAGCGTGCTGCCCGGTCCGACCGGCGAACAACACGTGGCATATCTCAAGCGACCCAAGGGCTGAGGAGCGTTCCATGAGCTGGAGTGAACGACTTCCGCAGATCGGCATCGTCCTGCCTCCCGCAGCCAAGCCGGTGGCCAATTACGTTCCGGCCGTGCGCATCGGGAACCTGGTCTACACGTCGGGGCAGTTGCCGTTCGTGTCGGGCAAACTCGAGTTCCGGGGGAAGGTCCATGAGGGTGCCGACGGCACCGTCACCCCGGAACAGGCGGTCAGTGCTGCCAGGCAGTGCACGCTCAACGCGTTGTCGGCGATCGACGCGCTCGTCGGCCTCGACGCGATCACGCGCATCGTGAAGGTGACCGGATACGTCGCCTCCGGTCCGGGTTTCTCCGGCCAGCCGCAGGTGCTCAACGGGGCGTCGGATCTGCTCGCCGACATCTTCGGCGAAGCCGGTGTCCACGCGCGTTCTGCCGTCGGCGTTGCCGAACTGCCGTTGGCGTCGCCCGTCGAGGTCGAGCTGATCGTCGAGGTCACGCCCGAGTCGTGATACCCACCGACTGGTGAGTCTCGACGTTGTAGTCCTCTTCGTCGCGGCCGTCGCCGCGGGTTGGGTCGACGCCGTCGTCGGCGGTGGCGGGCTGATCATGATCCCGGCGTTGCTGATCACCAACCCCGGACTGGCGCCGGCGACGGCGCTCGGGACCAACAAGCTGATGGCGATTTTCGGGACGTCGTCGGCCGCGTGGCGCTACTCGCGTCGGGTACCGATGGACCTTCGACGCCTCGCCCCGGTCTTCGCCTGTGCGGTCGTCTTCTCCGCTCTGGGTGCGCTCGTCGCGGGTCTGCTGCCCGCCGACGTCTTCACCCCGATCGTGCTGGTCTTGCTGGTCGCCGTTGGTCTGTTCGTCGCTCTCAACCCGCGCTTCGGCTCCCACGAGATGACGGGAAAGTCGCGCCGGTCGATCATTCTCGGGCTGGCGATCTGCGGTGTCGTCATCGCGTTTTACGACGGCGTGCTCGGACCTGGCACCGGCACGTTCCTGATCATCACGCTGACGGCGCTCGTCGGCACGAGCTTTCTGGAGAGTTCCGCGATGGCCAAGGTCATCAACACCGGAACCAACCTCGGCGCGCTCGCGGTGTTCGCGGCGCAGGGGAACGTGATGTGGCTGCTCGGCCTGGCACTGGCCATCGGAAACATCGCGGGCGCGCAATTGGGTTCGCACATGGCGCTCGGGCGGGGGAGCTCGTTCGTGCGGTGGGTGCTGCTCGCGGTCGTCGTCGTGATGGTCGCGAAGCTCGGCTTCGACATGTGGAGCAAGTAGGGAGCAGCGGTCGGTCGTCGTGGGTGGGCGGCCACATGCGGCCGATGTGAGCCGCATTACGCTGTGTGCATGACGAGTCCAGGCGATCGTGACGACCTCGCCACCACCGCATCCGACGCCACCACCGCATCCGACGCCTCCGGCACGCCCGACGCCGAAACCGATTCGGGCGTATCGCATCCCGCGTACGGGGTGCTGCGTGAGGTGACGCCGTTCGCGTCGGTTCTGTTGTGCGAGAACCCCGGAATGATGGAGCTCGACGGCACCAACACGTGGGTGCTGCGTGCCCCGGGAAGTGACGAGTGCGTCGTCGTCGATCCCGGGCCACGCAAGCACAAGAAGCATGTCAAGCGCATCGCAGAGCAACCGGGGATCGCGCTGACGCTGATCACGCATCGGCACGGCGACCACACCGGAGCAATCACGGCGTTGCACAAGCACACCGGCGTGGCGACGCGGGCGCGGCTTGCCGAACACTCGCGTGGCGCAGCACCTCTCGCCGACCGCGAGGTCATCGAGATCGCCGGGCTGAAGATCACCGTGCTGCACACGCCGGGCCACACCGGCGATTCGGTGAGCTTTCTCGTCGAGTGGGAGGACCAGCGCGCGGTTCTCACCGGCGACACCATCCTCGGAAGTGGCACCACCGTGCTGGATCCCAGCGACGGCACGCTGCGCGATTACCTCAACTCGTTGAACCGGTTGATCGTCGAAGGTGAGGGCGCGGCACTTCTACCTGCGCACGGCCCCGACCATCCCGATCTCGGTCCCGTTGCGCGGTACTACAAGAAGCACCGTGAGGATCGGCTCGACCAGATCGTCGCCGCACTCGACGACATGGGTGTCTCGGCGAAGAAGGCGAAGCCCATGAAGGTGGTCCGCAAGGTCTACGCCGACGTCGACAAGAAGCTCTGGCCTGCCGCACGTATGTCGGTCAAGGCGCAGTTGGAGTACTTGAAGGCGACGTAGGAAGAACTAGCGCGCGCGGCGTGCGAGGCGCTCGGAGTCGGCGATCAGGACGCTCTTGCCCTCGAGGCGCAGCCAGCCGCGCTGTGCGAAGTCGGCGAGAGCCTTGTTCACGGTCTCGCGGGATGCGCCGACGAGCTGGGCGATCTCTTCCTGGGTCAGGTCGTGGGTGACGCGCAGTGCGCCGCCCTCCTGGGTGCCGAAACGCTGTGCGAGCTGCAGGAGCTGCTTGGCAACGCGTCCGGGAACGTCGGTGAAGATCAGGTCGGCGAGGTTGTTGTTGGTGCGACGCAGGCGTCGGGCCAACACGCGGAGCAACTGCTCTGCGATCTCGGGGCGATCCTTGATCCAGGCGCGCAGCGCGTCGCGGTCCATCGACACTGCGCGGACCTCGGTGACCGTGGTGGCCGACGACGTGCGCGGGCCCGGGTCGAAGATGGAGAGCTCGCCGAACATGTCCGACGGTCCCATGATGGTCAGCAGGTTCTCGCGTCCGTCGGGTGAGCGTCGTCCGACCTTCACCTTGCCCGACAGGATGATGTAGAGGCGGTCTCCTGGCTCTCCCTCATGGAAGATCACGTGTCCACGCGGAAAATCCACGGGCTGTAGTTGCTTGGTCAGCGCCGCGACAGCGGAGGGCTCCACACCCTGGAAAATTCCCGCCCGCGCCAGTACTTCCTCCACCTAAGGAACCTTTCTCATCGGCCGCGTGAACGACACACGCACTCAGCAACGCTACTCTCGCCCTGAAGCATATGTGTTGGATGGGTCACTAGCGCCACTTTGGGGCCGTGTTGCGCGTGCTGAATTGATGTTCCGGCGGGGCCGTGTGAATCGTGGAGATCGCCCTACGAGGGCGTGATCATCGGATGGTCGACGACGTCGACGTGGTTCGCCACATGTGTCGGACGAGGGTTGCGCTCAGCTCGCGCGACGCTCGCGCAGCTCGTCGAGCGCTGCCGGAAAACCGTCCCTGGCCAGCGTGTCCACATGTTGTGACTCGGCTGATTGCAGAAACTCCTCGACGTTGTCGCGGGAGACGCTGAGCCGGTCCGTGTGGTGCTGAACCTTCTCCATCGCGAGTGCGAAGAGCATCAACACAGCAGGGAAGAGCAGTGCGGCGAGTCCTTGCATACCGATCAGTAAACACCGACCGCCGACGAGGCTCATAACTGGAATCGTCGCCTTCACTGACTTGTTATCAAGCCGTCGCCACCGACCTGGTCGGAGTCGATGGCTAACCTGAATCGTGTGAGTGCACGTAAGACGGCTGCGGGAGCCAGGACAGAAACCCATCTCGGACTGGTTCGCCGTGCACGCCGCATGAACCGTGAACTCAAGGTCGAGTTCCCGCATGTGTACTGCGAATTGGACTTCACCAACCCGCTCGAATTGTCGGTCGCGACCATCCTGTCGGCGCAGTGCACCGACGTCCGCGTGAACCAGGTGACGCCCGCGCTGTTCGCCAAATACCGCACCGCCGACGACTACGCGGGTGCTGATCGCACCGAACTCGAGGAGATGATCCGCTCGACCGGCTTCTACCGGAACAAGGCCAACTCGATCATCGGGCTCGGGCAGGCACTCGTCGAACGTTTCGACTCCACGGTGCCCCACACCCTGAAAGAGCTGGTCAGCCTTCCCGGATTCGGCCGCAAGACCGCCAACGTCGTGCTCGGCAACGCCTTCGACATCCCTGGCATCACCGTCGACACCCACTTCTCGCGTCTCGTGCAGAGATGGGGGTGGACCACCGAAACCGATCCGGTCAAGATCGAGCACGCCGTCGGCGAGCTCTTCGAGCGCAAGGAATGGACCAACCTCTCGCATCGCGTGATCTTCCACGGAAGGCGCGTGTGCCATGCGCGCAAGCCCGCGTGCGGCGTCTGTGTGCTCGCCAAGGACTGTCCGTCCGTCGGACTCGGTCCGATGGACAAAGCAGAGGCCGCGAAGCTTGTGAAGGGGCCGGAAACCGACCACATCCTCGAACTCGCAGGGATCTCCGCGTAGTGGGCACATCCGCGACGACATCGGGACCCGACGCCCCGACCCCGCACGACGACCCACCGCCGCAGCGTCGAGGCAACCGTTTTCCGTCCTCACTGCGCTGGACCCTGGTGTTCTTCGTCGTCATGGTCGCGTTGATCGTCGCCATCTGGCCGCGCGATTCGGGATCGTCGAACAACCTCGGCAGCCCGACCGACAACTCAGGCGTCGCGGCGGTCCCCGACGCGAAGGTCGACGACGCCACGCTCGCCAAGGCCCGTGCCGACGCCGCCGTCGAACCCTGCCCGAACAACGGCTTGCCCGAATCGAGTGGCGCAGTGCTCGCGGGGGTCGTCGCGCCGTGTCTGGCGACCGGGAGTGCTTACAACCTCGGCGCAGGAACCGCCGGAAAGCCCGTGCTCATCAATATGTGGGCGGTGTGGTGCCTGCCGTGTCGGCGCGAACTACCGGTACTCGCCGAGTACGCGCGGCGCGCGGGCGATCGGGTTACGGTGCTCACCGTGCATGCCGAACAGGGCGCGGGGAATCCGTTCGCGGTCTTGACGTTCCTGCGCGAGGTCGGCGTCCATCTCCCGACGGTCCTCGATGTCGACGGCAAGGTCGCGGCGGCACTTCGGGCACCGCGAGTCTTCCCATCGACCATCCTGCTCCGACCCGACGGGACCATCGCCACAACACTTCCCAAGGAGTTCGGCAGCGTCGACGAGGTTGCCGACGCCGTGCGCGACGCCACCGGTGTCGCCACGTGACGCGCACCGATCAGCCGTCGCAGGAGCCGCACGTCGGGCAACTTGTCGACACAGCGAAGGTTCCTCCGTGGTTGCGGCAGCTCACCGGCAATGTCTCGGCCGTGACCGACAGCGTGCTCGATCGTGGTGGCGACCGCTCTCGCTGGGCGTCGATGCTGCGTCGCGACCGACGCGCGGCGTCGGTGCTGATCCTGTTCTCCGGCTCGTGGGATGCCGACCCCGACTATCCGGGCGGGCTGCCCGCCGACGCGGAGGTGCTGCTCACCGAGCGCGCCCCGACGTTGCGGCAGCACAGCGGGCAGGTGGCTTTCCCCGGCGGCTCGTTCGATCCGGGCGACGACTATCCGGTCGGTACCGCACTGCGCGAAGCGACCGAGGAGACCGGACTCGAGGCGAGCAGTGTCGACGTCCTCGCGAATCTGCCGAGCTTTCCCGTGCCGGTGTCGAATTTCGAGGTGACCCCGGTTGTCGCGCACTGGCGTGAACCGGGGCCGGTCGACGTCGTCGACTCCGCGGAGACGTCGCGGGTTGTGCGGGTGAACCTGCGGGAGATGTTGGCAGCGCAGAACCGTTTTCAGGTGCAGCGGTCGGTGCTCGGTGCGCGCGCCTATCGCGGTCCAGCGTTCTTCGTCGACGGACTTCTGGTGTGGGGCTTCACCGGCGGGCTCATCGCGGCGATCAGCGACGCGTCGGGGTGGGACGTCCCGTGGAACCACGACGACGTCCGGCCGCTCGAAGAGGCGATAGCTCGGGCGGGATCGCCTCAGCTGAGCGGATTTCCGTCGCTGAGCCGCGCTGTCGACCACGGTGACGGTGATGCCGAGACGTCCGAGGATGCAGCTCGGTGAGCGGGTCGACGTGGGTTGACGTGATCGTCATCGCGCTCGCATTGCTGGCTGCGCTGAGTGGATGGCGACAGGGCGCGGTGGCGTCGGGGCTGGCGGTCGTCGGCGTGATACTCGGCGCGATTGCCGGCATTTTGATTGCGCCACATGTGCTTTCGCGGATCGATGATCGGAGTATGCGACTCGTAGTAGGGGTCGCGCTGCTGGTGGTGTTGGTCATCATCGGCGAGACGTCGGGCATGGTGCTCGGGCGCGCGGCCCGCGGCGGGATCAGGTCGACGGCGCTGCGGCACGTCGACAGCGTGATCGGGTTGATGCTGCAGGTGGTCGCGGTATTGGTCGCGGCCTGGTTGCTGGCGATTCCGCTCGGACGCGCGTCGTCGCCCGAGATCGCAAGCGCGGTACGCGGATCCACGATCCTGGGTGGCGTCGATTCATTCGCCCCGACGTGGCTGCGGGATTTCCCGACCCGCGAGCTCGGACCGATGCTCGACGATTCGGGTCTACCCCAGGTGATCGGCCCGTTCGTGCAGACTCCGGTCGCGAACGTCGGCCCGCCCGACACATCGCTCGAGGATTCCGCCGTGGTTTCGCGGGTGCGGCCGAGCGTCGTGAAGATCGAGGGTGTCGCCCCGAGCTGCCAGCAGGCGCTGGAGGGCAGCGGATTCGTCGTGTCGGCCGAGCGGGTCATGACCAACGCGCACGTCGTCGCGGGCACCCGCAGACTGACGGTGCAGACCGTTGGCGGCGACTCGCTTGCCGCGAAAGTGGTGCTCTTCGACAGCCGCAACGACATCGCGGTCCTCGACGTCCCCGGATTGCGCGTCAGCGCACTGCAATTCGACGACTCGTCGGCGAAGCCGGGAGCCGACGCCATCGTGCTCGGCTACCCCGAGGCCGGGCCGTTCACGTCGACCGCGGTGCGCGTGCGCGAGACGATCAACCTGTCGGGGCCGGACATCTATCGGACCGACCAGGTGCTGCGCGAGGTGTACACGGTGCGCGGCACCATCCGGCAGGGCAATTCCGGCGGACCGATGATCTCTCCGGACGGCGATGTGCTCGGCGTCGTCTTCGGTGCCGCCGAGGACACCGCCGACGACACCGGCTTCGTACTCACCGCCAAGCAGGTGAAGTCCGACCTCGACGCCTCCGAGCGCCGCACCGCCCGCGTGAGCACGGGCCAGTGCGTGCATTCCTGACACACACTCGACCGTAGGAAGCGCACAGTCGACGGGTTTTGCGGTCGAGCGTGCGCTCGAGAGCGTCGACTGTGCGCTAGTCGTCGCGGTCGGTGTGGGCGAGAAGGTCGCCCAGCAGCTTGCTGACCTCGGCGGGCCGCTCCTGGTGGGCGAAGTGGCCGCTGCCGGGGATGGGGCGGTAGTCGAAGTCCGAGGCCCATTCGGCGCTGGCACCGACTGATTCGTCGGTGATGTAGGGATCGTCGACGCCGCGCACCGCGAGGACCGGGATGGACAACTGCTTCTCCATGAGGTCCATGAAGCGGACGCCGTCGGGTCGGAATTGCGACCGGAACACCCAGCGCTGGTACTCGAGGCTGCAGTGTGCGGCTCCGGGTATCTGGATCGCGGATCGGTTCTTGTCGACGGTGTCGGTGTAGTCGTCGGTGTCCTGCCATCCGAGGCCCGACCGCTCGGCGAAGTACTCGCCGATGAACGCGCCGTTGTGTCTGGTCAGTCGTCGTTCGGCCATGCGCGGCACCTGATTGCTCAAGAAGTTGCCGAGGAACGACGACCGCTGCTCGGCGTCGCGCAACACGTCGCGCCGCAGAACCCGCGGATGGGGTGAGGAGATGACCGCGATCGCGCGCACGGCGCGGGGGTGCAGCGTTGCGGTTGCCCAGCATGCCAACCCGCCGTCGGCATGGCCGATGAGCGTCGCGGACGTATGTCCGAGTGCACGGACGAGTCCGTTGGTGTCGCCAGCCAGCGTCCACCCGTCGTATCCGCGTGGGGGCTTGTCGCTGTCGCCGTAGCCGCGCAGATCCACCGCGACAGCGCGGTACCCAGCCTCGGTCAGGTCGGCCAGTTGGTGCCGCCAGCTCCACCAG
Organism: Gordonia sp. w5E2; assembly: GCF_036540975.1. Lineage (NCBI taxonomy): Bacteria > Bacillati > Actinomycetota > Actinomycetes > Mycobacteriales > Gordoniaceae > Gordonia > Gordonia sp. w5E2. The sequence continues at coordinate 539,224 of NZ_CP144213.1, forward strand.
AACTCACCGAAGCCGTGAAGCAGTAGCGCGAGCGGGCGGTCGGGACTCGGCGACGACGTGGTTGGACCGTCGGCTTCGACAGCGTGGAACCGCACCCCGTTGGCGCGAACGTCGAGATGACGCCAGGGCCCGGCGAACCGGACACTGGACGGGTCGGGGGCTGCGGCCAAATCTCAGGCCTCGCGTGCGGGCGGTATCGCGGGATGACTACCGCCGTGCCCGATCGCCGCGTCGTCGTGGCGGCCCGGCAGCACGTTCTGCACTTCCTTGACGCTGCTGATCGTCTTCTTCGGACCGCGGACCCTCTTGAACACGAGGTAACCGACGAACGCTGCGATCAGCGTGATGAAAACGAGGATCGCGAACACGATCAGGAACGCGAGCCAGCGCGACACCCAGTTGTCGAGCAGTTCGGCGAGGAAGAAGAAGAAAAAGAAGCTCGCGTACAGAGCCATCACGCCCGCCACGATCAGCAGAGCGGTACCGGCACCCGCCTTCTTCGCGTCGTCGACCAACTCCGCCTTGGCCAGCGCGACCTCGGACCGGAACAGCGTCGAGACGCTCGCGGTGGCGTTCTTGACCAGGCTTCCGACGCTTGCCTCGCCGGACGAGTCGCGGTCGGCGTCACTCAGCGGGATCGACGGTGTCTTCCCCCCTGCGTTGCGGTAGTCGGACCGGCCGGACTCGTTTCCACTCACAGCATCCTCCGTCTTTGGCGTTCTCCTGCCATATGTTGCCATGCGCCGGTCTCCGCGGTCGTGCCCGCCGCCACGTCGACGTGGCGTGTGGTGCGTGCCGCCCGATCATGAGCGGTGTTGTCGCAGCGTGGCGAGTGCGGCCACTGCGGGATCGTGGTCGGCGATGTGCGCGTCGAGGATGTGCGCGGCTACCTCGCCCGGCAGGTCGACGAGTGCCTGGGCGAGTCTGCTGCGCGCTCGCGAATCGAGATTGTCGCTGTCGAGGAGTCGGCCGAGTTCTGTCGCGATGTCGTCGGCGGTATCGACGGCGTGCGCGAGATCGCGGAGCGTATCGGCCGCGTCGACGTCGTGACTGCCGTCGACGATCATGTCGATCAGCCGCGGAATCATGTCGGCGTGACCTCGTGATCCGAGGACGAGTGTCACGGCATCGGCGACGGCGCGGTCGGAGTCGTCGAGTGCTCGCCGCAGGAGTTCGTCGGCCGTGTCGGTGCCCAGCTTCGAGATCGCCGACACCGCGCGGCGTCGAATCTCAGGGTCTGCGGAGTCGAGGCCAGAGCCGAGAGCAGCCTCGGCGGCGGGATCTGCGGCACTGGCGAGCGCCCAGACGAGGGTGCCGGCGACATTCGTATCGGGCTCGGCCAGAACGGCTTTCGCGAGTGCTTCCGGTGAGAGTCGTCCGTCGCGCGCGGTCAGCGCGGCCCGCTGGCGTAGGGCCGCGGAGTCGGAGTCGAGATCGTGGAGCAGTTTCACCGAGTTCAGCACGTCCTCCCAGTCGGTGGGCGCGGCGTCGGCGATGCGGGTCAGGAGCGTGAGCAACTCGGTCTCGCGCGAGATTCGTTGGCGCGTCTGCGCGATGAGCTCGTCGACCATGTCTGCGGGCTCTGCGGTCCCCGGGGTGTCCAGCAGCGTTTTGATGCCCGCCAGCGGCACACCGAGCGCGCGGAGCCCGACGACGCGGAACAGCCGCGCGATGTCGTCGGGGGAGTAGTCGCGGTATCCGCCCGTCGTGCGGGTCGCGGGTCGCACCAGGCCGAGCCGGTCGTAGTGCCGCAGCATCCGGACGCTGACGCCCGAATGCCGCGACACCTCACCGATCAGCATCGTCGACGCGGACGGGTGCACCACGCAGTGTCAGTGCGCGCCGTGCCTGCTCGACCGCGTCGGCGAAGTCGCCGTCCGGGTCGTTCATCAGGTGCCGGGTGGCGTCGGCGTGAATGCGCACCGCTTCGGAGTCGCTCGCGCTCGCCGTGTCGACAACGGAAGTTGCCGACTCGCCGAGTGCGCTTAGCGCACGGCTGAGACTGCGCTGCACCTCCCGGTCGCCGCGGCCGAGCTCTGCGGCCAGGGCGGCTGCGAGATCGGCGACCTCTTCATCGGGAACGAGCGCGACCGCCGTCCGCCACGCGGTTCGGGCCACGTCGTCGTCCGGATCGTGCAGTAGGTCCGTGACGTGCCGATAGACACTGCGATCGCCGATCTTCGACAGCGTGTGCAACGCCTGACTGCGCGCCTGCGCCGACGTCGAATCCAACTGCGCCAGTACTCGGGGCACCGTCGCTGACGGCGGTGTCCGGGTGAGCGCCCAGGTCAGCATGTCGCGGACGAAGAAGTCGGGTTCAACGCCGCTGCGGTGTACCAGAGTGTCGACCAGCGCCGGATCGGGTTCGGTCCCCGCCGCCAGTGCCGCCCGCAGCCGTATCGACGAATCCGGCGCCGACAGCGCGTCGATAAGTGTCTGAGTCATCGTGATCACCTCCGCGACCCAGTCAAAACCCTGTCACCGTGTCAGGGTCAAGAGCAAGACCGCCTTGAGATGGGATCGCCAGACGCAGCTCGCCCGTTTTCAGTCATTTTTTCGTCGGCTGTCGACCCCGACCTGGGCTTTTGCCGGTCGGCGCCGCGCCGAATGACTGAAAACGGGCGAACAGTACGTGCGGATCAGCCTTTTCGGCTGCGAATCGCCTCGAACACCGATGGGTCGACCAGCGTCGAGGTGTCGCCGAGCTCGCGGCCCTCGGCGACGTCCTTGAGGAGACGTCGCATGATCTTGCCCGAACGGGTCTTGGGCAGTTCGGGCACCACGTTGATCTCACGCGGCTTGGCGATCGGGGAGATCTCCACCGACACCTGCTCGCGGAGCTCCTTGACCAGCTGATCTCCGGTGTTCTCGACACCTTCGCGCAGGATCACGAACGCGACGATGCCCTGCCCGGTGGTCTCGTCGGCGGCTCCGATCACGGCGGCCTCCGCGACACCGGAGTGTCCGACCAGCGCCGACTCGACCTCCGCGGTGGAGATGCGGTGGCCGGAGATGTTCATGACGTCGTCGACTCGGCCGAGGACCCAGAGCGCGCCGTCGTCGTCGTAGCGGGCGCCGTCGCCCGCGAAGTACCAACCCTGCTCGGCAAATCGCGACCAGTAGGTGTCGCGGTAACGCTCGTCGTCGCCCCAGATGCCGCGAAGCATCGACGGCCACGGCTGGTCGAGGACCAGGTAGCCCTGCTCGCCCGCTCCGACGGGTTGGCCGTTGTCGTCGACGATCTTGGCCGAGATGCCGGGCAGCGGTCCCATCGCCGAACCGGGCTTGGTCGCGGTGACACCCGGTAGCGGCGAGATCATGATGGCGCCGGTCTCGGTCTGCCACCAGGTGTCGACGATGGGTGCCGAGTCGGCCCCGATGACCTCACGGAACCACTTCCACGCCTCGGGATTGATGGGTTCGCCGACGCTGCCGAGAAGTCGGATGGAGCTCAGGTCGTGGGCGTCGGGGATCTGGCGTCCCCACTTCATGAACGTACGGATCAGCGTCGGGGCGATGTAATAGGTTGTGACACCGTACTTTTCGATGATCTCGAAGTGGCGGTGCTCGTTGGGGGAGTTGGGGGTTCCCTCGTAGACCACCTCGGTCGCGCCGTTGGAGAGCGGCCCGTAGACGAGATACGAGTGGCCGGTGACCCAGCCGATGTCGGCGCCGCACCAGAAGACGTCGCGGCCTTCCTTGTGGTCGAAGACGTAGTGGAAGGTGTAGCTGGCCTGGGTCAGGTAGCCGCCCGAGGTGTGCACGATGCCCTTGGGCTTACCGGTGGTGCCCGACGTGTAGAGCAGGAACAGCGGGTGCTCGGCGTCGAAGGCTTCTGGTTCGTGATGAGTCGACGACTCGTCGACGGTGTCCTCCCACCACACGTCGCGACCTTCGACCCAGTTCAGATCGGGATCGTGGTTGGTACGACGCACGACGAGGACCTTCTCGACGGACTTCGCGGCGTCGTCGCCGGTGCCGAGTGCCTCGTCGACGGCGGTCTTGAGAGGTGCGGGCTTGCCGCGGCGGAACTGGCCGTCGGTGGTGATGACGAGTTTGGCCTCGGCGTCGTCGACGCGGGACCGCAGCGCGCCCGCGGAGAATCCGGCGAACACCACCGAGTGGGTCAGGCCGAGGCGTGCGCACGCGAGCATCGAGACGAGCGCCTCGGGAACCATCGGCATATAGATGGCGACGCGGTCGCCGGGGACCAGGCCGATCGAGGCGAAGTAGTTGGCCGCCTTGGACACCTCGTCCTTGAGCTGGCTGTAGGTGAGGTCACGCGAGTCGCCGGGTTCGCCGACCCAATGGATCGCGACGCGGTCGCCCTTGCCCGCGGCGACGTGGCGGTCGACGCAGTTGACCGCCACGTTGAGTTTGCCTCCGACGAACCACTTCGCGAATGGCGCGTCCGACCAGTCGAGGACCTGGTCGAAATCGGTGTCCCAATCCAGGCGCCTGCCCTGCTCCGCCCAGAACTCGAGGCGGTCGGCGTCGGCGTGGTCGTAGAGCGCGGCGGTGCCGTTCGCCTGCGCGACGAATTCGGGCGTCGGCGGATACACCTGTGCGGTGGGGTGTGCAGCTGTGGACATCTCTGAGCAGGGCCTTTCACTCTCGGTGTGCATTCACGCGACTCCACCCGCAGTGAGGTGGGGCGTGCCGGGGTCTCATTGTGAGGGTAGTCACGTTGGGGTGGCGTTGCAGTCGCCGGGGGACTGGCGGCACAGCTCGCGCGCCGAGCTGTCGATCGGGTGCGACGAACGGTTCACACGGCGTCTGACACCGGAACAACGATCTGGGTGATCATGTCCTCCGGATCGGCGTCGGGAGTCGGCTGAGTCAGATAGATCTCCCACACGACGTCCCCGCGGATCAGCGAGTGATCGGCAATCCATGCGAACAACTCCGCGTAGACGTCGGACAGGTAGTCGTAGTTTCCGCGATGGTCGTAGGTGACCGCGCGACCTCCCGGCGTCTGGAACGGCGCCACGTCATCGGTCACTTCGATGACTCCGTCGACGGGGAACCCGACACCGACATCAATGGTGTCGGTAGGGAGGCCGAAGGTCAGCCCACGTGGCGGGCCGGTGATCGCCAGCCCCGACGACGCGATCGCCGCGGGCAGTTTGCCGAACGCGTCGTCGTAGAAGCTACGCAGCGCGTCAAAGGTCACGGTCGCGCGTATCAGCGCTAGTTGCTCGGCGTCGACGGAGGTGATCTGTGGTTCCTGGGTGAGAAGAGGCATGCTTCGACGGTGTCACAGTTGCGTGGCCGCGACCGGGTATTGGCCGGGCGGGCTCCAGCTGGGTGGGGGTATTTGCGGGGTGGGTGCGCGCCGGGGCACGATTCGTGGCTGCGCCGGCATCGATTACCGTGGCGAACTGTGACTACCGACCCTCTCGCGCCGCTTGTGGAGTTGCCCGGCGTGCGCGAGGCCGCCGACCGTGCGCGCGATGCGCTCGGCGCCGTGCACCGGCATCCGGCCAATTTGCGTGGCTGGAACAACACCGCGACAGAGGCGTCGTGGCGAGCCGGCCGATCGTCTGCGGCGATCGACGGGGGGAGCGTCGAACTGAGGCGCGACGGAGACTTCGACGACCCGATCCTTGCCGGTGCGATGCGGGTGGCCCAGGCGCTCGATGGTGATTCGCTCGATGCGTTGACGTCGGTGTACCGACGCGCGCCCGCGCAGGCGTTCGCGCGACTGCACATGCTGGCCGCCGCCGACCTCGTCGACGACCCCGACCTGCTCGGCCGTCCGCGACCCGGCTCCGACGTCGCGACGCGCCTCGAACTCCTCGGACAGTTGATCACCGGCGCGACGTCGGCACCTGCACCGGTGCTGGCCGCAGTGGTGCACGGCGAACTGTTGACGCTCGACGCATTCGGTAGCGCCAGCGGTGTCGTCGCCCGCGCGGCGTCGCGCCTGACGTCGACGTCGAGTGGCCTCGATCCACACAGCCTCGGTGTGCCGGAAGTGACCTGGTTCAAGAAGGTCGACGAATATCGTTCGCTGGCAACAGGATTCGGTACCGGTGAGCCGGCAGCACTGGGCGCGTGGATCGTGTTCTGCTGCGAGGCGATGGTGGCGGGAGCGACAGAGGCGAAGTCGATCGCCGACGCCGCCCGCGCGGGATGATTGCCGCCTGATTGGTGCCGGGGAGCCGGACGCTGCCAGCGAGCGAAGACTTGCCCAGACAGCACTGCGGGCGGCCCACCTGTCTCTCGACAGGTTGCCGCCCGCGTAGCACGGACCCAAGTTACCAAGCGTGCTGCGGTGGGTTGTGGTCACCGCCTCGGCGAGGGATCACGTTCTGCGAGAACAGGTCTCCTCCGTCGCGCTGCCCTTGCTCTCTGGCCCGCTCACGGCATCCGTCGATGTCGGTGCCGGACGAACTCTCGGGCCAGGCGTGGCGCTGCAGTTGTCGGAGTTGTTGCTCGAAGCCGCGATGTCGCAGGCGCACAACACTTGTGCCTAATGCGGCGTGCTCCGCGTGGGTGCTTGCCGCCCGTGCTGGGAGTGCTCGCCGGGGGGTTCGGTCCTTCTCTTCCGGATCGGACTTTGCTCGACGAGGTTTCCGTGATTTACGTTCTACACCGTGATCGGCGTCACATCAACCCCCTCGGGCACTGCTCCACAGAACTCATTCGAGGAAGCTCGGCGGACGGGAATGTGGACCCGAACCGGGGCTCGGGATCAGGCCCGAAAGGCGCCCAGCGGTCGTTTGACCCACACGGAACCCCCGCGGATTCGGTTCGACATCTTTAACTTCGATCGACGCGCAAGAGGACTAGTCGGCATATTCGCAGGTCCAGGCCTTACGCGACTCAAACGCCGTTCAGGACGAGCGACCGCTCGGCGAACTATCACAAATGCTGCAATCACTATTCTCACCTGCGGTTCACATGTGTATAGTCAGTGCTACCCGGTTCTTTATTGAACCGGCGCCTTTCAGCCCGACCCCCCGGGGCTGAAACGCGACAACCCCGGCCCCCTCCCCCCCTGGCCGGGGTTGTCCTCTGTCTGGGGTCGTTCATTTTTCGGCGCGGCGGGTGGCCGCGTTTAATCGCCGGGCTGGGCGGATCTGGACGCGTCAATCTGCGGTCAATCAATGTGATGAGCGTACACCATTGTTGAGCAGATTCAGTATAGTGAATCTGCTTACATCGAACCGCCCACCGAGTCGCGCGTGCGTCTCATCCACAAGCACGCCTCAGTCCACAGATGTGCCCACTCCTTGCGGTGCCGGGCGTACCGGCGACCGATGCGACGCATGCTCGGTTCATGTCCGACGACCTCCTCGCCCTCGTGGCCGAACACCTGCACGACGACGTTGCCCGGTGCGCCGCAGCAGCGGGATATCGGTTGATCCCAGGTGACGCACGTGAGTGCCGACGGGACTGGCTGAGAACGCGGGCGGTGGTGCTCGATCCGCCCGCAGTCGCGACACTCGCACCGAGCTCACTGCCACGGCGTGGCGGCGTCGTGCTGATCTCCGATACTGAACCCGCTTCCGCGACGTGGCGCGGTGCGCTCGATCTCGGCGCCGTCGACTCCGCGGTTCTTCCAGAAGACGAGTCCCACCTGGTGCGGATTCTCACCGAGTTGCGGCTGCCGGCGTCACGCCAGGCAGGAGCGTTGGCGTTCATTCCGGCGCACGGCGGGGCCGGAGCGTCGACACTCGCCGTCGCGAGCGCGCTGGCCGCCGTCGAGAGCGGAGAGCGGGTGTTGCTGCTCGACATCGACGAACTCGGGGCTGGGTTGGATCTCACGCTCGGTGTGGAGGCGCGCGAAGGGCTCCGGTGGCAAGACCTCTCCTTCGACGAGGGGGCCGTCAGCGGTGCTTCGCTCCGAAATGCGTTGCCGCGCTACAACGACAGGCTCGCGCTGGTCACCGGTAGGCGTGATGACATCCGACCGCTCGCCCGTGGGCCCGTGCTCGCAGCGGTAGACGCCGGTCGCGCTCATGGCGACCTCGTGATCGCAGACCTCCCGCGTGCCGATACCCCGGTGGTCCGCGCGGTGGCCGAGTCGGCCGAGTTGGTGGTGGTCGTGACGACTCCGACCGTCGCGGGAACTGCCGCCGCACGTCTGCTGATCGCTCGATTGTTGACGGCGTGCCCGCGTGTCGAGCTCGTGATCCGCGGGCCGTCTCCTGGCGGGTTGCGAGCGGCTCAGGTTGCCGACGCCGTCGGTGTGCCGTTGATTGCCGCGTGCCGACCCGACCCGCGCCTGGCCATGCGCCTCGAGGCCGGACGCCTGCGGGTCGCGCCGCGCAGTCCGCTGGGCCGAGCAGCGTCGGCCGTGTACTCGCGATTCACCGATGCTCGAGTGGCGGCGTCATGAGTAGCGTGGCGCCACAGAGGGTGTCACGGCTGCAGTCGACCAATGCGACCTCCGACGACGCTCTGATCGATCGGGTGCGCGAACGCCTCGCCAAGGAGTCGGCCGAACCGACGGCTGCGGTGATCGCGGAGGCGATTCGCGCCGAGTCGGGTGGTGTCCTCGGCGATACCGATCTGCTTGCGGCACTGCGACATCTGCAGACCGAACTGACGGGCGCGGGCCGACTCGAAGTGCTTCTCGCCGAGCCCGGCGTCGCCGACGTGCTCGTCGTCGGACCGCAGCGGGTCTGGGTCGATCGGGGCGGTGGTCTCGAACCGACAGGTATCACCTTCGACGACGACGCGGCAGTTCGACGACTCGCGAGTCGGCTGGCGCTCGGCGCTGGGAGACGTCTCGACGACGCGCAACCGTGGGTCGACGCCCAGCTCACCTCACTCGGCAGGCGCGGACTCACCGTACGACTCCACGCGGTCATCCCTCCGCTGGCCGCGGACGGCACGTGTATCTCGCTGCGGGTATTGCGAACGGCCGGAATGGATATGGCGGGACTGATCGCGTCGGGGGCGGTCCCGCCCGAGTTGGTCGCGGTGCTAGAAGCGATGGTCGCCGCACGTCTGGCCTTTCTCATTGTCGGCGGGACCGGCTCGGGTAAGACGACTCTGCTGAACGCGCTGATCGGTGCGATGGCCCCGACCGATCGGGTGCTGTGCGTCGAGGACGCCTTGGAACTCGCCCCTGCGCATCCGCATGTGGTGCGTCTCGTCGCGCGAACGTCGAATGTCGAAGGGATGGGGGAGGTTCCGGTGCGTGTTCTCGTCCGTCAGGCGCTGCGAATGCGTCCCGACCGCATTATCGTCGGCGAGGTTCGCGGCGCCGAGGTCATCGACCTCCTCACCGCGCTCAACACTGGTCACGAGGGTAGTGGCGGGACGTTGCACGCGAACTCGACGTCGGAGGTTCCCGCTCGTATGGAAGCGCTTGCGGCACTTGGGGGAATGAACCGGGAAGCCTTGCACTCACAGCTTGCCGCCGCTGTACGAATCGTCGTCGGGGTGAGTCGTACGGCCGGTGGCGCGCGGGGGATCGTCGAAATCGGACTGGTATCACGGAACGCCGACGGGTGGGTCACGATACTGCCGATCTGGCTGCGCAACAGTGGATTCACCGACCATCGTGCTGAGTTCGACGCGATGGTCGAGGAACGCACATGAGCGTCGTGTTGGCGGCGCTTGCGGTCGCGGTGACGTGGTGGCCGAGGAGTCGGGTCGAGCACCGTTTGTCCACGCTGACGGGGATGGCGGCGACGCGGTGGGCCCGCTTGCAGCCGAGTGCCTTTGGCTTGATCTGCGCCCCGTTGATGGCATTGCTCGTCGGAGGCATCGCCGGTGCGGTGGCGGCATCGATTGCGGTGGGGCTGGTCGTCTGGCTTCGCCGGCGCAGGGCTCGGGCGGCTGAACACGAGACTCAGCGCGACGAGATGCTGACGGCTCTGGCACTGATGATCGCCGAACTGTCGGTGGGAGCACCGCCGGCTCACGCATGTGCTGTTGCAGCGCAGGAGATCTCGCGGGGAAGAGAGACGCCATCGGAGGTGGCCCAGGGGCTGACCGTCCTGGCCGCGCGCGCAGAACTCGGCGGGAGCGTCGTCGTCGACGACATGTCGGATGGTCGGGGGCAGGTGTCTGGTTCGGATTCCGGGGGTTCGGTTTCAGAGGGCTCGTGGCGGCGGATCGCCGTCGCGTGGCGGACCGCAGAGCATTCGGGCGTTCCGATGGGGGAGTTGCTCGAGGCGCTGCGCGCCGACCTCGCCGCGCGACGCGCATTCACCGAGCGCACGCGTGCCGGTCTCGCGGGTCCACGCGCGACCGCCGTTGTGCTGGCCGGACTTCCGCTTCTCGGGATCGCACTGGGCCAGGCGACGGGCGCACGCCCGATCCAGGTTCTACTCGGCGGAGGCCTCGGCGGCATGCTGTTGGTGATCGGCACGGCGCTCGTCGCGGCGGGCATGGTGTGGACCGAACGCATCACCGACAAGGTGGTGCGCGGATGACGGTGTCGATGTTGCTGCTCGCAGCGGCGTTGCTGACCCTGCCGCCGCGGCGGTGGCTGCTGTATCGGGTTGTCGAGCCACCGGACCGTCCATCGGGCGAAGCGCGGTGGCTCGGCAGGAACCGTGAGGTCGACGATCCGTTCGCCGTTGCCGCAGGCCTCGACCTGTTCGCGGTGTGTCTGCGTGCGGGTCTCACAGTCCCGGCCGCCGCGCTCGCCGTCGCGCAGACGGCGCCTGCGGTGTTGGCGGAACCGCTGACCGCTACGGCAGAGCTACTCGAGCTCGGCGCTGAGCCCGAGCGCGCGTGGTCGACGCCGCTGGGAGATCTGTCCGCGCGCCGAAAGTCCTCCGACACAGACTATTTCGAACAGTTGTCGATGCTCGCTCGGCGGTCGGCTCGTGCTGGGTCTGCGCTGTCGGCTCAGGTAGGTGAGCTCGCTGCCGAGACCCGACGTCGCGCACACGACGACGCGCATGCTCGTGCGGAGCGGGCCGGGGTGTTGGTCAGCGGGCCGCTCGGCTTGTGCTTTCTCCCGGCGTTCGTGTGTCTCGGCATCGTTCCGGTTGTGATCGGCCTCGCAGGCTCGACACTCTCCGGTCTGTAGAAACTCGATGGATCTCTGCGCGGGTTCTCAACGTCAAAGCAGTGCAATACCGACTAGTTTCACCTCAACCGAAAGGCACATCATGAAGATCCTTGACTCGACCCGAAGCGGAATCGAGCGAATCGCGGGTCGTACCAACGCGAACCTGGCCAGATTGATCACCGACGACGAAGGCATGAGTACGGCAGAGTATGCGATCGGGACGATTGCGGCAGCCGCGTTCGGGGCGATCTTGTACACAGTGGTCAGTGGCGACAATATCGTCAGCGCGCTGACCGGGATCATCACCAAGGCGCTCAACACGTCGGTGGGTTGAGATGCGGCCGCGACGGATTGTCGACGACGAGTCGGGAATGGTCACGATCGAGGGAGCGTATGCGATCTCGGCTGTCGTGATCGTCGTGATTCTCGCGGTGGGTGTGGTCACGGCTGTGACAACCCAGATCCGCTGTACCGATGCCGCCCGAGAGGTGGCTCGGCTGACGGCTGCGGGTGATGATCACGCCCGCGCCGCCGGCGAGCAGATCGTGCCGGGGGCGCAGATCTCCATTGCGGCGCAGGAGGATCGGATCGTCGTCGAAGTCCGTCGTGGTGCGCCGATGGTGCCGGGTCTGACACTGTCGGCGCGGGCCGTCGCCGTTCCCGAGCCCGACGGTTCCGACCAGGTCGAAGTCGCGCCGGGCGTGGTGCGGTGAACCGCCGCTTGGCGGGTGCGGCGCGGGCGCAGCGGGATTCACGCCTCACCCGACTTCTCCGCGACGAGGGCGGCTACGCCACCGTGGCTGCGGCAGGCGCGATCGCGGGTATCGCAGCGTTGATCGTGTTGGTCATCTACGTGGGTGCGGCGACGCTGGCTCGCCATCGTGCGCAGTCGGCAGCCGACCTCGCGGCGTTGGCGGCCGCGGCAGATCATGTTGCGGCGCTGAATGATCCGTGTGCCACGGCCAGGTCCCTCACGTTCGAGCAGCGGCCGCGGGCGGAGGTCTTCGAGTGCACGGTCGTAGGTGAGGACGTCGTGGTCGGTGTGCGTGTGTCGGTGTCGTTGGGGGCGTTGGGAATCCGAGCGGCGTCAGCACGGGCGCGTGCCGGTCCGGCAGATGACCCGTGACGCCTTCCGCCGTGCTGCCCACTGGCGACAAGCAGTGTGGTCCGTTCGTACGCAAACGTCGACTTTCCCCTGATCGAGTGACATCGGCGGTGCGCCGGGCTGGGTACCGTCCAGTGGCGCAGTATTGTTCCGTTTGTCCGAATCTCGGAGGTCGTCCATGAAGTTCTCCCGTTCAGCTGGCGCTGCTGCACTGTGTGCTGCCGCGGTGGTCCTGTCGATGCCTGCTGCCGCTCACGCGGGGGGCACCAAGGACCCGCGATACGCGGCGCCGCCCGCTTCGTCGGCGCCGACGTCAGCGTGCTCGGATCGTGCGCCGTACACGGGGCAGTGGATTGGGCACGGGCGATCGATCGATCTGCGCGACAACGGTTCCGGAACCATCACACTCGGCAGCGGTGCGTCGAACAGTGAGACGTGGACGCTGGGCTGGAAAGCGCAGAGGACCACCGTGTTCCCCGACTGCGGCATCCTGACCGAGGTCAAGGCACAGACCAACAAGATCGGTGAGGGCAGCTACGGACTGCTGGCCGCCGGGAAGCGGTTCGAGGGTGCGTTGGGTAAGCGGGAAGGACACACGGTTCTGCTGATGTCACTGCATCCCGGACAGGACTCGATTGCGTTCTGCCGCAAGGACGACTACGCCCGCGACTGTGGCGCGTAGTTCCCTATCCTCGCAAGGGTCTCTGTCGTGGCGGGGGAGATCAGGCTCCGCACTCCCGTGAGTAGCCATACTGGTCCTGGTTGCACCAGGGCAGTGAGTGCCCGGCGGCGGTGAAGCCGGCCATCTGCATGTAGGTGACTGCTTGTGAATCCTTCACCAGCACACCGTGATAGACGGCACCGGCGTGCATCGAGTTGTCTCCCAGACCTTCGCCGTGCTTCGAGATCTGTTCTCCGAGCGTCATGGTGGCGCCGCTGGAGTCAGCGCTCCAGGTGAGTGTCCACTTCTCGCCGTCGGCGGCACCGATCGATACCGACATGTCGCCGGTGCCGTCGGCGTTGAGATTCATGTCTCGCGTGTGACCCACCCATGCCCCGGTGAAAGCGTCGGCACCAGAGGGAGCTTTCGGGGTTGCTGATGCCGTCACGGTATTCACGGGCGTGCCAGGGTTCACGGGTGCGGCAGAGTCGACCTCGGTCGGGCCCGTGGTGCCGGGGGCGGTTTCGGATTCGGTGACGGTCGACGTCACGACGACAGGTGCCGACGGACTGGGCGTCGCGGATGAGTTCTCGTCGGGACCGCAGCCGGTCGCCGTCAGCGCCAACGCGATTGCGGCAGAACCGAGTACACACGCCCTCGCGAGCCGTGTTCGGTGTCGTCTGATGTCGGGCTGATCGATGCGCATGACCGTTCCTCTCGATGACTGGACCCGATAGGTGCTCGATCCGACGACGACTCGAACAGGCAATCGTGACTCGACGAAGCGCGGGCCTCTCACCGACTATCGCAACGAATCGCCGCGGCGTATCACCACGTCATTCAGCTGAACGGCAGCCGGTACGGCGAGGTCGGCGCCATGTGAGGGGCAGAACTCAGAGAGCGTCGTCGCCGATGTGGATACGCTTGGGGTACACCCGTGTCGAATCCATCGGGGCGAACCAGACCTGCGAGAAGGAGACCTCGGCGTCGCCGCGGTAGGCGAGTCGGAGTCGGCCCGGCCCGGCCTTGGAAGTCGAGCCGGGAATCGAGCCGTCGGCAAGGTCGGCACTTGCAACGCGGCTGTTCGGAATGCGCGGTGCCACTGCGTCGACGAATGGGGCCCAGTGCACCACCTCGCTCTCGGTGAGGAACGCGCCTGCGGCGGCGTTGACCTCGCCGGTCTCGGTGTCGGTGGCGAGATAGACCTCGCCGAGTGCGGTGGCGATGCGCGGCCCGACCATTGCGCTCTGCAGGTACCACTGCGCGGTGTCGACGACGTCGGCGTCGAAACGGGCGGCACACCAGGCGAAGTGGATGTCGAGTGCATCGAGTGCCTGCGCCTCGGAGTAGAACACGTCCGGCTCGCCGATCGACGCCGGCAGAGTATCGGCGGATCCCGTCGGACGAGCCATTAGGAAGAACGCTGGGCGCGCGCGAGTAATGAGCGGCGACGGTGTCACGCGATCGGGGGTCCCCTCATACATCGTTCAAGTATCCCTGAGAACAGTCTGTGACAGGCGGTAGTGACCGGATTCGTCAGATTCGACGCGTTGGGGAACGGTCCAATTCGCGGCTGACCTCGGCTGAGCGGTCAGCGGGACGGCACTGGTCAGACGCCCAAGCGGAGGAATACGGCCGCGTGTGGCACGATTCGCCAGGTCCAACCTGAGAGTTCGCTGAGACTGTGCGCTGGGAGCCTTCAGTGCGACACCGCCACACCGATTCACACCCACACACCATGTCTGCAGACGGCACGCCCACAGTCACCACGCCCGCTACCACGCCCGCGGGCTCTGGCTCAGCGACCCCGCGATAAACTGCTGACCAGCGGTCGGGCGCTCTGCGGGGAGTGCCTGTCCGGTCCGCTCTCGCCTATTGAATTTGCTGCGGGCAGTGCTGCCTACGGGGCGTATGTCCGCGGCGTGTTGCCTACGGGAGATGATCGGGTGTCGGCCGAATGCGTCGCGGAGCGGTCCGGCGATGACGCACAACCTGACGACGCGCAATCTGACGAGGCACAACCTGACGAGGCACAACCTTCAGGGCACGTGCGTCGCGGGGCGTTGCTCGGTCGCGAACGTGAACAACGTGAAATCGGCGGTGTCATCGACTCCGTAATCGCAGGCCACTCGGGAGTCGTGCTGGTGCGCGGCGAACCGGGCGTCGGCAAGACGGCACTGGTGACTGCCGCGGCGGACGGTGCAGGCAGGGCCGGGGCCGCGGTGTTGCTCGGGCGCGCGGTCGCCTTTGAACAGTCCCTCCGCAACGCGCTTCTGCAGGTGCTTCTGCTGCATCTCGTCGATGGGTCGACAACTGTTGCATCGCAGCATGTCTCGACGCTGCGCCTCGCGCTCGGACTGGAGGCCGGGGAAATGCCGACGTCACCAGCGCTGGCGGATGCTGTTGTCTCCCTCGTTGCCGAGATATCCACTCGCGCACCGGTCGTCATCGTCGTCGACGATCTCCAACACGCGGACCAGAGCTCGAAGGAGGTGCTCGACGCACTCGTGATGGCGCGGCTGCCACGTGTGGCGGTGGTGGCAACCGCTCCGGCGCACACGCAGTGCGGGCTCGGCTCGTGCACGGTCATCGACGTCGTGCCACTCGTCGGCGACGCCGCGTCGAAACTCCTCTCTCTGGCCCACCCGAACATGGCACTCGAGGTCCAGCGCCGCATACTGGCACTTGCCGAAGGCAATCCACTCGCGCTGCGCGCGTTGCCCGCCGAACTGCGGCACGACCACCTCGACGGCTCGGCGTCGTTGCCGCCAGTACTTCCAATGTCAACTGTGCTGCGAGACAGACTGTTTCCCGACATGCCGGAGCTTCCCGGTGTGACGCGGCGCCTGCTCTTGATGCACGCGTTGGCGCCCGACATTCCGGTCAACGATCTTCTCGCGGCCCTCGGCAGTCGCACATACTCGGAGGTCGTCACTCCCGCGCTGGACGCGGGGGTCGTCGAAATCAGCGTCTTCGACGGCGAGGCCACGCCCGCGGATTCGCCACGAATCCGCTTCACCCGAGCGCTCTTCGGCTCGGCGCTGATGAGCACGGCAACCGATGACGAGCGTTCGGCGACGTATCGATCGCTGGCTCGGGTTACGTACATCTCAGCCGGGATCGAATCCGACTTTTTCGAATCCGACTTGTCTACGGGAAGAACCAGATTCGACGACGCGCTGGCAACTCGACTCGAAGTGGCCACGGAGGCCGACCTGTGCACCGGCGAGTGGCGTTCGGGGCTGGACCGACTTCAGCGAGCCGTCGAGCTGACCGGTGACCGCGGTGAGCGTCACCGGCGACTGGCTCGCGCAACGCAGGTTGCCGCGCGCGTCGATCGTGAAGTGGCGGCACAGATGTTCGTCGGAATGCAGACAGGGCAGCGGCATTTCGAGAATTCGATCACCGACGCACTCGCCGCGTCGGCTGTCATCGTCATCGACGACGACGGCGATGTCGACACGGCGTATCGAATGCTGATGGATGCCTTCGAACGCACTGCGCCGCACGACGCCGACGATCCGGTGGTTGTCGAGGCCGTCGAGGCCCTGCGCGAATTGTGTTGGCTCGGTGGGCGGGCGGAGTTGTGGGACGGATATCGGCGGGTCGTCGACGAGGTGGCTCCCGAGGCGTCGTCTGCGCTCGGACTTATGGCGGCACTCTGGAGGGGGCCGTCGACGCTGTCAGCCGTGCAGCGGACCACTCTGGACGCGCTGATCGCCGGATTGTCGGTCGATCATTCTCCATTGTGGATCGGCGAGATCGCCGAGATGGCAGCGACATTCGACCGGATCGACGAATGTCGTGCGGTACTCGATGAGCTGATCGACGGCATCGACACCTGCCGCGACGTGACGAGCAGGCCGTCGATCGCGGCGGTGTGGGCGATGCTGCTGCTGGCGCAGGACGCGTTCCACCGTGGTAAATGGTCCACCACAACCGAATTGGCGCGACAGGCCAAGGCGGTCTGCGGCGTCGACGGCCACGATCACCTCGGCTGGCTCGCCGACTACCTGCTCGGTATGGTGGCCGCGGTTCGTGGTGAGGTCGACCTGGTGGAGCAACTCGCGGCGCGCATGCGTGCCTGGGCGATCCCGCGTCGTGCCTTCGTGCTCATCCGGTTCGCCGAACACCTGTGGACGTTGGTCGCCGGTGGGCGAGGGGACGTCGGTTCGGTGTACATACATGCAACGGCGGTCAGTCCGGTCGGTCGGCTCGGACCCTACGTGTCGATGTCGGGAATGATTGCGCTCGATCTCGTCCGATCGGCGACTCGCACCGGTCGTGACGACGACGCGCGGGCGCATGTCGCCGCCATCGAAGAAGCTCAGATCGGTCGAATCTCTTCGCGGCTGAACCTGATTGCGCTGGCGTGCCGGGCGATGATCAGCGGCGACGATTCGGGCCGACTGTTCGAGGAGGCGCTGGCGCTACCCGGAGCCGACCAGTGGGTCTTCGAGTACGCGCGTATCCAGTACACCTACGGGATGGAACTGCGACGTAACCAGGAACTCGTCGCTGCCAGGAGGCAACTGCGAGCAGCATTGTCGACGTTCGTCGAACTCGGTGCCACGCCGTGGGCCACGCGCGCCGAGGCGGAACTCGACGCCACAGCACCGACACGCAACGTGGTGGCCGCAGACTCGGAGCTGACCGCCTACGAGCTGCGCATCGCTGAGATGGCCGCGGCCGGACTCACGAACAAGACTGTCGCAGAACGACTCGACATCTCTCATCGGACCGTCGGCAATCATCTGTATCGGATCTACGCGAAGCTGGGAGTGACATCACGGGTCGAACTGCGAGACGTGCTCGCAGTATCGAAGCCGAGGACCGGCAGCCCCGCCGGCCGACTGGTCAGGTGAAGAGGGCGCAATCACGCAGTGCCGTACGGGATCTGACTCCGACGGTGCGGTATACGTGCGAAAGGTGGCTTCCGACCGTGCTCGGTGCAATGCCCATCCGAGCTGCGATGGCACGGTTCGACATTCCGGATACGGCCATCTCGGCGATGCGATGTGCCGTGGCGGAAATCTGTGGGGATCTACGCGGCGGCGTGAAGGTGGTGACCGACTCGCCGAGCAACCGTAGTTCATCGGCGGTTCGTGCAGACCAGTGGTCGGCGCCGAGCACGGTGAACGTCGAGAGAGCTTGGTAGAGTTCCTCTCTCGCGGCGCGACCGAGGCCGTTCATGCGCAACCGACGCCCGAAGTGTAAGCGCACGCGCGCGACGTCGAACGGCCATCGGTCGGCGCCGGGCGTTGCGATCGCAGAGCGATATGCCTCGACATCGTCGGTGACGATCGCATACGAACCCGCACGCAGGAAAGCGAGCCGGAGATCGGGCCCTGGACCGACTGCGGTCAACGCCTGCGCCACCGACTCTGTTGCCGAACGTGATTCGCATTCGGAGGCGGCCTCGGCGAGGTCGATGATGGCGCGGTCGCCGCGAGTGATGACGTCGGCGGGCCCGTCTTTGGAGGCGCGGAAGATGCGTAGCGCGCTCCGCGGATTACCCGCGCCGAGAGCGGTGACAGCCTGGAGGTGGCCATGGTGTCGCGTGACGCCGACCCCCTTGGATATCCACTCGGGTACCGCGAGGGATGCGGTCGATGTCGAGAGCAGCTCTCCGCGATACGCCGACAACAGTTTTCGTGCACTGACGAGATACGCCTGTGCGTAGAGTTGCAGGCCCGACTCGCGGCAGAGGGCAATCCCACCGTCGAGAATCCGCTGTGCCTCGTCCCAGCGTCCCGCACCGAGATAGTGCGAGCCGAGCATCCACGCGGCACACACCGACGAGGTGACCGACGAGCGGGGGTCGCTCCACACGCGATGCAACGCGGCACGCCACCAGTAGCTGCTGCTGCGCGAGGTTGCGACAAAAGCGCTGCGCACTACATCAGCGCTGTCGGTTGAGTGTTGCAGGGTGTCGATCAGTCGGTCGAGCCGAGTATCGAGGTGCGCATGCGATGCGCGATCGGGCGAAAGTGTCTGCGCCGCAATCAGTGCCCATTCCGGTGCTGTCGCCGCGTGTTGGGTTACCAGGGCGGTGAATTCTGACCAGTGCTCCGGCCGGTCGTCGAGATGGCACAGCTGGTAGTGCGACCAGAGTGCGTGGTCGAGAATGCGGTCGCCCGGAATCGACGGCTGTGCGCGAATCGCCCGCGCGAATGTTCGCTGTGCCTCGCGGATCGACTCCGGCGCCTTCGCCGACAGGTACGAGCGCGCAACGACGGCTTCGAGCGAACGCGTCGCTGTGGCGTCGGTGCTCAGTGCGTCATCGAGAAGTGCACTGGCGGTGGGGATATCGGCGCTCACAGCAGAGACCAGAGCCGACGCCGCCGCCAGTCGTCGAGCCTTGGCGGGCGGGTCTGTCGTGCGGGCGGCGCTGAGCCTGAAATTGTCGGCGGCAGTGTGGGAGTCGCCGTGCCGAAGCGCCTGCGCCGCAGAACGTTGGAGAAGATCTGCGACGTCGTCGTAGTCCAGTCCGACTGTCGAGGAATCGCTCTCGGGAAGTGCTGACTCGGTCGACGCGATGGCGAGATAGCCTGCGCGGACCAGTTCGCGGGGGCGGCCGTCTCCGCGAAGCGTGATGCGACGACGATCAGCGGAATCAAGGCTCGGAAAGTGTAGGCGCAGAAAGCGATCGGACGACGACACGTCGAGCGGATGGACCGCGATCGCGACGTCGACCGCATGGCTGGGAAGGCCTGCGACACCCGGCACGCAGGTGGTGACGAGCTTGACCCGGCTGCCGGTCAGGCGTCGGCACAGGAACGAGAGTGTCTGTGCGGCAGTGTCGTCGAGCTGGTCGGCGTCGTCGAGTCCGATGAGTAGCGAGTGAGATCGCGGCCGACGCGCAAGGCTGAGCAGCGTCTGTCGCAGATCGGTGGCGGCATCGTCCGCGACTGTGTCCGAGTGGGACTCCGATGTGTCGGATTCGCGGAGGTGGGCGGCCAGTTCGGTCAGAACCGACTCGGAGCCGGCGCGGGTGTTCAGCCGCGCGAGTCGGTACCCGGCCTCCGACGCCATACGTTCGGCCGCGGCCAGCAGTGCTGTGCGCCCGGTGCCCGGTGCGCCGACCAGCGCAATCGAATGGTCAGTCGGCGACGAGACGAATGAGCTCAGTGACGCAAGAAGCCGGTCGCGCGCCGTCAGGGTGTGTGACACCACCGCGCGGTGACCTCCCCTGTGAGCTAAGTTACTTGCAAGTACAAACAACAATGTAGCTCACCTCGGAGGCGCCCAGATGTCCGGGTTGCCGGAAGCTGGAGTCGGCACGTCCGGCCTTGCACGGTGGCAGAACACAGCGACGCCCACGACCGTGGTGGTCGTGGGCGCCGCGTTGTTCGTGGAGCTGCTACTTCGAGGCGGAGCCGCTCGTCGACGACGCGTTCGACGCGTTGCTGCTCGAAGCCGACGACGGTGACGACGCGGCGTCGGAGTCGGCCGAGGCGGTGGCGTCGGAACTCGCGGCTCCTCCGGCTTCGGCAGAACCGGCGTCGGCAGAACCAGTGCCCGCAGATCCCTTGCCGGCAGTGTCGGTGCCGCTTGTCGTGCCGGGGTCGGCTGCGGGGGAGTCGTCGGTCGCTCCGGCCGCGTCGTCGCCTGCGGTAGCAGGTGCAGACGCGCCGCCTGAACCCGTCACGCCATCCGTGACACCCGGCCCCGTGACGCTCTCGCTCGGCGGGACCGCACCGGCGTCGGACGAACCGGAGTCGGTGGATTCCGACGAGGTAGCGGTCTCCGCGAGATCGGTTGCGGTCGTTGCGTCCTGGGCATCGGACGCTACCGGTGTCGCAGCCC
The DNA here is from genome assembly GCF_036540975.1 of Gordonia sp. w5E2. NCBI lineage: Bacteria > Bacillati > Actinomycetota > Actinomycetes > Mycobacteriales > Gordoniaceae > Gordonia > Gordonia sp. w5E2. The sequence continues at coordinate 559,783 of NZ_CP144213.1, forward strand.
TGACGATCGGCGCGCTCGCGACCGACGAGGCATCGACGGTGTACGACGTCTTCGGAGGTAGCGGAGCGAGCGCACCCGCGATCGACGTCACGATGTGCTGCAGGGCGCCGAGCGTGCCCGGCAGGAGGATGTTGAGCTGACCGTCCTCGTCGAAGCTGCTGTCGAGCGCGGGGTGCAGCAGACCGCCATTGATGACGGGGAAGTCACCGAGACCGATGATGTTGCCGACGCTCGGGCCATAGCCGCCGTTGAGGAGGCCGTCGAGCATGACGCCCGGAGCTTGCATCAGCGCGGTCGCGACCTGCCCGATATCACCGGCTTCGGCGCCGTCGACCACGCTCTGGACAGCATGCCCGACCGCCCCGAGGCCGCCGGCCAGCGGACTGATGATGCCGATTCCGGCGAAGAGCACGACCTCGGGCACCTGATAGACCAGGCGCTTGCCCGCGGCGAACGGCTCCGACAGCGCAGCGCTGATTCGATCGTTCGGGATCGCCCCGGCGAGCGCCAGTCCGGCGTCGAGCGGCACGTCGAGGATCTTCATCAGTGCGGGCATCACCGATCCGGTGGACGGATTGATTGCCGCGTAGATCGGCGCGACGGCGACCAACAGGATGTTGTTCATCGCCGACTCGATGTCGCCCGCCTTCAGTGCTGCGGTGACGGCGGCGAGCAACTGCGGAACGTCGTTGCGCAGTGCGTCGGCAACGTCGTTGACCGCGCCCGACAGCCCTGGTCCGACGCCGGCGGCGGCCTCGGACGCCTGCTTCCACAGCGCGGCGAAATCGGGGCTGGTGCCCGCCTTCCACTCGCCGTTCGCAGCGCCGTCGGCGACGCCCTTGACGAGATTGAGCTGGTTCTCCAACACCTGGCTCAATATCGGCAGCGCTTTGTCGGGCGAATTGGCTTGCAGCGTTTCGATATTCGTGAGCGCCCGCTGGATCGCGTCCGCGTAGATCTGCGTCGGGTCGGCATCGGCGGCCAGGGTGGTCAACGCATGCGCGCCGACGGTTGCGGTGTCGGCGACGAGCTGCGTCGTCGACGCTGCTCCCTCGGTTGCGGCCACCGTCGCGGCCTGGCTCATCGCCGGGACGGCTGCGATCACTGCGGCACTCGCGATGGACATCCCGGTGAGGGCCAACGCGCCCACCCCCGGGCGAACGACAGCGTTCTTCATGGTCACTCCTTGTCAGTGGCGGCACCAGAACCTCGTCCGCCCCCGAGCGACCCGATTGCGGCGCGCACCACCACCCGACGCGCCGTCGTCGAGGGTGCCTCGTTCGCACAGCGAAATGACGGGATACGCGCAAGCCGGTAGCCGCGTGACTCAGCTTGTGACGCGGAACACGGCGCACAAAAGCGCTCGGCGCCCGCGGAGTAAGTGTCCGCGGGCGCCGAGGCGTCGTGAGTGGTGTGTCGGATCAGAGCGTTAGCTTTCGCTCGACGCTGAGCTCCCTGCCGCGTCGGATCCGGACTTCGACGTTGCGGAGTCCGCAGACTCCGTGGTGTCTGCCGCGTCGGCGTCAGCATCGGCATCAGCGTCGGCAGCCGAGCCGGTTCCCTTCGACTCCGCAGAATTCGAACCCGTGCTGCTCGAACCCGCGCTGCTAGATCCCGCAGAGCTCGAACCCGTGCTGCTCGACGTCGAGTCGGTAGCGGACTCCGAAACGTCTGCGGTGCTGGATGATTCGACGCTGCCCGACTTATCGCCGGAAGACTGCGCGGGTGCCTCTGTGGAATCGGCAACCGTTGCCGTCGGCGCAGCCGCATCCGAAGCAGCCCCATCGGACGCGGTCGCAGCCGCGTCGGAAGCAGTCGCGGTCGAGTCGGTCTGGGCCGCGACCAGCGTGGCCATGTCGGCGCTCACGGTCTTCGGCGGCACCGGCGTGATGGCCTTGAGGATGTCCGCCTGAAGGCGCTGAAGCACCCAGCCCGTGCCCGGAATGATGGTGGCGCGGTTGCCGTCGGCGTCCTTGCCGAAGAGCTGCAGCCCGCCTCCGAGCAGGCCGCCGCTGACGACGCGCACTCCGTTGACGCCCACCAGTCCGCCGACGCTCGGTCCGTAGCCGCCGTGCAGGAAGCCGTCGAGCGTGATGGCAGGCGCCTGGACGAGTGCTGTCAGTGCGCCTTCGAGATCGTTGGTGCCCAGGGCGTCGATCACGTTCTGCACGCCGCGACCGAAGCCGCCGATCCCGCCTGCGACCGGGCTGATGATCCCCATCCCGATGTAGGCGAAGTCGGAGCCGATCACGTTGTTCACCTTGATGGCGTTGCTGATCGGTGTCGAGATGGCGGCGGCGATGTCGGCGTTCGGGATCGCACCCGCGGCGATGAGGCCGGCGTTCAGCGGAACGTTGAGCAGCTTGACGAGCGTCGGGACGACTCCGCCGCCTGCCTTGGTCGGCTTGATCACGGAATACACCGGCGTGACCACGGCAAGCAGGAGGTTGTTCATCGCGCCTTCGATGTCGCCTGACGAGAGCGACGTCGAGACGGCTTCGAGCAGCTTGGGGAGCTGATCGGAGAGTGCCGCGGTGACGTTGACTTCGATGCCCGCGGAGTCCAAGCCGTCGAGTGCGGCCTGGATCTGGGTCCAGATCGGCGAGAAGTCGGCGGCCTTGCCCTCTTTCCACTCACCGGCGACAGCACCGTTGATGATGCCGTTGACCAGCGCGGTCTGGTTCGCCAGCAGCTGGTTGAGGATCGGGTACTCGGTCTTCGACGCCGTCTTCTTCAGCTTCTCGATGGCAGCCTGTGCCTTGGTGAGCACCTGCTGGTAGATCGCGAGCGGATCGGTGTCGGTAGCGGAAGGTGTTGCGGCAGAGGGTGTTGCTGCAGAAGATGTTGCGGAAAGTGGCGTCGCCAGCGCTGCGGCGGCCGCAACAGCGGCGTCCTGCGTCACGGCCGTTGGCGTTGCTGCGGCATACGTGGCTGCCTGGCTCATCGACGGGACGGCCCCGATCACCGCGGCACTCGCCACGGAGAACCCGGCGAGGGCCATCATGCTCGCCCGTGGGCGAACGGCAGCGTTCATCATTGTCACTCCTAGAAACCGGTGGCGAGCAGTCGTGAGTAGTCGGGGTGGCCAGGTGGACCCCGCAGGTGGACGCCGTCGCCACTCGCCGGCGCTCACCGCCGATGACTGTGCATGCCGAATCGACAAAAGGGACGAATCGTCGCAACGCCGTGGACAAATGACTCAGCTTGCGAGGTGGGTCATATCCCGCAGCAGGTGTGTGATAGATCGCAGCACGCTCAGGGCTCCCGCCTTGTCGAGCGGTTCATTACCGTTGCCGCATTTCGGCGACTGCACGCACGACGGACATCCCAGCTCGCAGCCGCATTCGGAGATGGCGTCCGCGGTCGCTGCGATCCACGTCGCGAACTGCGCGTACCCACGCTCGGCGAATCCGGCTCCGCCGAGATAGCCGTCGTAGACGAAGACGGTCGGAAGTCCGGTGTCGGGGTGCAGGTTGGTCGAGAGCCCTCCGATGTCCCACCGGTCGCACGTCGCGACGAGGGGCAGCATGCCGATCGCCGCATGCTCCGCGGCGTGCAGGGCACCGGGCAGGCGCGTGGCGTCGATACCCGCGTCGGACAGCGATTCCGGCGTCAGCGTGTACATGACCGCGCGCGTGTGCAGGGTCTGACGCGGCATGTCGAGTTCGACGGCGTCGAGAACCTCGCCAGACGGAAGCGACCGCAGATATCCGACGACCTGATGGCTGACGTCGACGTCGACGAACGCCACCGATAGCGGCCCGTAGGTGTTCGACGAGACCACGGACGTCACCGACACGTCCGTGGTCTCACGCGCCGACGTCGTCCAGTCCGGCTCCTCGGGATGAGCCAGCGCGAGTCCCTCGTCGAGATCGAGTTCGTCGACGACATAGCTCTCGCCCTGGTGGATGTGTAGCGCTCCGGGATGCACCGTGGCGGGTGCGCGACCGGCGTCGACGGTCCCGAGCAGCTCCGACGTCGTCGCATCGACGATGAGGACCTGCCCGCCGATTCCACCGCGAATGTCTATGTCGCCGTGGGGTTCTACGCCCGCGGCCGGATACCAGCCCGCCTTACGCTTTCGGAGTAGACCGTCGGCGGCGAGTTGCTGCACGGCGTCGCGCGCGCCCCAGCGCTCGATCTCGTTGTCCCCCAACGGGTACTCGGTGGCTGCACACAGCAGGTGCGGCGCGAGGATGTACGGGTTGGTCGGATCGATCACGGGCGCCTCGACCGGCGTGGCGAGTAGCGCGTCGGGATGGTGGACCAGATACGTGTCGAGCGGGTCGTCGCGTGCGATCAGGACGACGAGCGCATCGCCGGATTCACGTTGGCGCCCAGCACGTCCCGCCTGCTGCCAGAACGACGCGATGGTGCCCGGGTAGCCCGCAATGATCACTGCGTCGAGTCCGGTGATGTCGACGCCGAGTTCGAGTGCGTTGGTGGTCGTCACCCCGACGAGCCTGCCGTCGGAGATCGCGGCTTCGAGTCGACGACGATCGTCGGCGAGATACCCCGCGCGATACGCGGCCACCTTGTCGACGAGGTCGGGAGCGCTGTGCGACAACAGATCACGAGCCCGCAGCGCTGCGATCTCGACGCCCCGCCTGCTGCGTCCGAAGCACAGTGTGCGAGCGCCCTCGACGACGAAGTCGGCCAGCAGGCGGGATGCCTCTGCATCTGCGGATCGTCGTACCGGAGCATTGTTCTCGCCGGTCACGCCCGGCACGAAGTCGGGTTCCCACAGCGCGACTGTCCGCTCACCTCGCGGCGACCCGTCGAGTGTGACCCCGACCGCGGGTTCGCCGATGAGTCGTTCGAGTGCGGCGGCGGGATCGGCGACGGTCGCGCTGGCCGCGATCACCGTCGGCTCCGAACCGCACGCACGTGCCAGACGCAACAGTCGACGCAGCACCATCGCGGTGTTGGAGCCGAACACTCCACGGTAGTGGTGACATTCGTCGACGACGATGTATCGCAGGTGTGCGAAGAACTGTCGCCATTGGCCGCGCGACGGGCCGCCGGTGTGTGTGCCGGGCGTTGCGACGCCGGTGAGTATCCCCAGGTGCAGCATGTCGGGATTGGTGAAGATCCACCGTGAATGTGCGCGAGCCCACTGTCGGATCTCGGAATCGGTGTCGCCGTCGTACGCGCACGGTTGGAGGTGGGAAAAGTCGCGGCGCCCGGAGATGATCGACGTGAGTGCCTTGAGTTGATCGGCGCCGAGAGCTTTTGTCGGGCTGAGATACAGTGCGGTCGAGTGTGGTTCGGCGAGAAGTGTCGTCAGAATTGGCATTTGGTACGACAACGATTTGCCAGATGCAGTTCCGGTCGCAATCGATACATGTCGGCCTGCGAATGCGTGGTCGGCGGCCTCGGTCTGATGAATCCACGGTCGTTCGATTCCGCTATCGACGAGAGCGGAGCGGACCTCACTCGAAATCCATTCCGGCCAGGGCGCGAAAGTTGCTGAGCGGGAATCGATTACCGAGAGATGGGTTACCGGACTGGAGTCCGGATCTGTTCCAGCCAGTGAGCGACGAAGAAGTTCGGTGCCGAACGTGGAGTGGTGCATAGACGAAATGTCGTGCTGATCGGGCGATCTCGGTTCGCGAGGCCCCAATCGGTGCGAGTGCGTGATTGTGTCCTAGAGCCAGCCGGTTTTCATTGCATACGATGTTACCTTTCGGTCTCGAACGTCGAAAAATCGGGTGCTTTTGGCTCAGAGTGATTGCGACGACTATCCAAGTCGCCTCGAACATGATTGACTGAGTTCGGCCGCAGCTCCCGGGCGGCCATCGCTGATTGCGGTGATCGCGCGGGATCGGGTTGCAGCCGTGGTACTGAAGTTGTCAGGCCGAATGGTGTTCGTCCACGAACTCTTCCAATCGGCGTTCTCCGAGGTATGGCGGTACGACCGGCCGCGACACGTGACCAGCGTGTCGGGACAGTTTGAATGTATGTAAAGGATTGCAGGAATGGCACAGGGGACTGTGAAGTGGTTCAACGCGGAGAAGGGCTTCGGCTTTATTGCTCCCGATGAGGGCAATGACGACGTGTTCGTCCACTACTCGGAGATCCAGGGCAACGGCTTCCGTACCCTCGAGGAGAACCAGCGCGTGGAGTTCGAGGTCGGACAGGGCACCAAGGGTCCGCAGGCGACGGGCGTCCGCGCCGTCTGAGACTTCGGCTCAACAGACGAGCTTGATCGATGCAACGCTCCCGTCCTCTTTCGAGGGCGGGAGCGTTCGTCTGTCAGCGTTCCTTTATCTCCGAAGACGATCGGTGACGCGGCGTTCGACGTCCCTCTGTTCGACGCCCCAGTAGGCAAGGCACCAGTATTGTCTGGTGCGTGGGCCAATTGGCGTTCTTCTCCGCCGAACTCGACGAGCCGTCGCTCGACGACCTCGGTGGTCTTCTCGCAGCGCACGGACAGTCGTCGCGCATCGCAGGTAGCGGGTCGGGCGCGGGTGGTACGCGCGTATCGATCGTGCTGTCGGCGCCATGGCGCGCGTCGGCCGTCGTGGAGGAGCTGAAGGCCTGCGGTGTCGACACCGAGCGCGCCGAGTCCGACGAGGGCAATCCGCTCGCACGCACCGCGCTCACTCCGCTCCTCGACACTCTGCATGCAGCCTGGTCGCGCGGCGCGGTCAAGGCAGTTCCCGCAGGCTGGGTACCCGGCCCCCGTGCGCTGCGACTCTGGACGATCGCGGCGGGATCGTCGGATGCCGGGCACTACCAGCTCGGACTCGATCCACATGCGCCCGATACCCATGCACAACTCGCGACTGCGCTGATGCGGAGCGGGATTGCACCTACTCTTGTTGGCACGCGAATCCATTCGCCCGCACTGCGGATCTCGGGTCGTCGTCGACTCGCTCGTCTCTGCGAGTATGTCGGCGAGGCGCCGCACTTCGCGGGAGCGCGTGCGGACTGGCCGGACGTCGGGGACTGACGAACGACACACATCGTTTCGCGCTCGGCATATTCAGCGTTGACCTGGCGTTATGGTCGGCAGCGTCGTCGAATCGCGTGGTGGATACCCGCCCATCGTGAATTCCGATGTGCAAATGGCGCTATACATAAGGTACAAACCTCAAACGAGACGAGACCCCACCCGCCGGCCAACCGGCACGCGGCGGGCGGGTCCAAACCGAAGGACACCCGTTGGCCGAGACCAGCACCACCGCACCCGCAAAAGGAGAAGCGATCCGACGACTGGTGATCGTCGAGTCGCCGACCAAGGCGCGCAAGATCGCGGGGTATCTGGGGGGCAACTACGTCGTGGAGTCCTCGCGCGGTCACATTCGTGACCTGCCACGGGGTGCCGCCGACGTTCCGGCGAAGTACAAGGGCCAGCCCTGGGCGCGGCTCGGTGTCAACGTCGACGACAACTTCGAGCCGCTGTACGTGGTCTCGGCAGACAAGAAGTCGACGGTTTCCGAACTGAAGTCGTTGATGAAGGATGTCGACGAGCTCTATCTCGCGACGGACGGCGACCGCGAGGGAGAGGCCATCGCCTGGCATCTGCTCGAGACGCTCAAGCCGAAGATCCCGGTCAAGCGCATGGTGTTCCACGAGATCACCGAGCCTGCGATCCGCGCCGCAGCCGAGAACCCGCGCGACCTCGACATCGACCTCGTCGATGCGCAGGAGACCCGACGCATCCTCGACCGCCTCTACGGCTACGAGGTCTCACCCGTGCTGTGGAAGAAGGTCATGCCGAAGTTGTCGGCGGGCCGTGTGCAGTCGGTGGCAACGCGCATCATCGTCGAACGTGAACGCGAGCGCATGGCGTTCGTGTCGGCCGAGTACTGGGACGTCGACGCCACGCTCGACGCCGGTGAGTCGACGACCCCACGCACCTTCTCGTCGCGGCTCGTGTCGGTCGACGACGCGCGGGTCGCCGCCGGTCGCGATTTCGACTCACGCGGCAACCTGAAGCGCGCCGACGGCGTCGTCGTACTGGATCGGGAGCGGGCGACAGCCCTGGCCACGGCCCTCGACGGTGCCGACATGACAGTCACCTCGGTCGAGGAAAAGCCCTACACGCGCAAGCCGTATGCGCCGTTCATGACCTCGACGCTGCAGCAGGAGGCGGGTCGCAAGCTGCGCTTCACCTCCGATCGCACGATGCGCATCGCGCAGCGGCTGTACGAAAACGGCTACATCACCTACATGCGTACCGACTCGACGACGCTGAGCGAGTCGGCTATCAACGCCGCACGAGCACAGGCTCGCGATCTGTACGGCGCCGACTTCGTGCACGCCACGCCGCGTCAGTACACCCGCAAGGTCAAGAACGCTCAGGAGGCGCACGAGGCGATCCGACCGTCGGGCGAGACGTTCCGGACCCCCGGCCAGGTTGCCGGTCAGCTCGAAGCAGACGAATTCCGGTTGTACGAGCTGATCTGGCAGCGGACCGTCGCGTCGCAGATGGCCGACGCGCGCGGCACCACGCTGAGCCTTCGCATCGCCGGAACCGCGAGCGGGCAGGGCGGCAACGGTGAGCGCTGCACGTTCGCGGCGTCGGGTCGGACCATCACGTTCCCCGGCTTCCTGTCGGCGTACGTCGAGACCGTCGATGAGCAGGCGGGCGGCCAGGCCGACAACGCCGAGACACGGTTGCCGCAGCTCACCGAGGGGCAGCACCTCACCGCCACCGACCTCGAGGCCGACGGTCACTCGACCAACCCGCCCGCCCGCTACACCGAGGCGTCGCTGGTCAAGGTGCTCGAAGAGTTGGGCATCGGCAGGCCGTCGACCTATGCGTCGATCATCGGGACCATCCAGGACCGCGGTTACGTGGTGAAGAAGGGCAGCGCGCTCGTCCCGTCGTGGATCGCATTCGCTGTCGTCGGGTTGATGGAGGCGTACTTCGAGAACCTCGTCGACTACGACTTCACGGCGTCGCTCGAGGACGACCTCGACCAGATCGCGAACGGCAACGAGAACCGCACCCGCTGGCTGACCGAGTTCTACTTCGGCGACAAGGCGGCCGACGAGTCGTCGAGCGGTGATCAGGGCGAAGTGCCGGAGATCGCAGGCTCCGACATCGCCAAACACGGCGGATTGAAGAAGCTCGTCGGCGTGAATCTCGAGGAGATCGACGCCCGCGAGGTCAACTCGATCAAGCTGTTCGACGACGAGCAGGGCCGACCGGTGTATGTCCGCGTAGGCCGGTTCGGGCCGTACCTGGAACGCAATGTGGCGACGTCGCCCGACGCAGAACCGGATCTCCAGCGCGCCAACCTGCCTGCCGATATGACTCCCGACGAGCTGACGCTCGAGGTTGCGGAGAAGCTGTTCTCGACGCCGCAGGAGGGGCGCTCGCTCGGCGTCGACCCGGTCAGCGGACACGAGATCGTCGCGAAGGAAGGACGATTCGGACCGTACGTCACCGAGATCCTGCCGTCCGACGACGACGAGGACGGCTCGGGTGGCGGCGCTGCGCCGTCCACGATTCCCGCAGGTCCGACCCCGCGTGACGGCGGCGAAGGCGGTGTGGTGCCGCTCGACGACGCGCCCGCGGGCGGTGGCACGGCCACCAAGACGGTCGCGAAGAAGACTGCCAAGAAGGCCGCGAAGAAGGCGGGACCCAAGCCGCGGACCGGTTCGCTGTTCAAGTCGATGGACATCTCGACGGTCACACTCGACGACGCACTCAAACTGCTCTCACTGCCGCGGGTCGTCGGCGCCGACCCGGAATCCGGCGACGAGATCACCGCGCAGAACGGCCGCTACGGGCCGTATCTGAAGAAGGGCACCGACTCGCGGTCGCTGGCCAACGAAGACCAGATCTTCGGGATCACGCTCGACGAGGCGCTCAAGATCTACTCCGAGCCCAAGCGTCGGGGACGGCAGGCCGCAGCACCCCCGCTGCGTGATCTCGAGAAGAACGACGAGGTCAGCGACAAGCCGATGGTGATCAAGGACGGCCGATTCGGCCCGTACGTCACCGACGGCGAGACCAACGCCAGCCTGCGCAAGGGCGACGACGTCGCGACCATCACCCCCGAGCGGGCGATGGAACTCCTCGCCGACCGCCGCGCCCGCGGCCCGGCGAAGAAGGCCACGAAGAAGAAGGCCACCGCGAAGAAGACGCCTGCGAAGAAGACCGCCACCAAGACGGCCGCGAAGAAGACCGCGGCCAAGAAGACCACGGCTGCGAAGAAGACGACCGCGAAGAAGACCGCCGCGAAGAAGAGCGCCCCGCCGGCCGAGGAGTGATCTCGACAAGCTCGATCAGCGGGTGGGCGCTCGATCAGCGGGTGCACCCCGCTGGGTGATCTCGACAGGCTCGATCAGCGGGATGCCACCTAGCGCCGGTACGGCGTCAGGTGCGGACGGGCGAGCAGCGTCTCGATGCCGCGGCCACGTAGCTCGACGCCTTCGCCGATGTCCCAGTTCTTCGCCTCTTCGCTCGAGGCGAGGAACACCGCGCGGGCCGAGCCGAGCACGCGGGTCGGTTCGTCCTTGGCCAGTTCAGTGAGGCGGGCGGCCTCGTTGACCGGGTCGCCGATCACCGTGTACTCCAGCCGTTGCTCCGAGCCGATGTGGCCGGCGATGGCCTTGCCTGCGGAGACGCCGATGCCGATGTCGGTGTCGCCGAGTGTCTCGTACAACTCCTGGCGCATCTCCCGCGCCGCGGCGAGTGCCTGACCGGCGAAGTCGTCGAGGTTCAGCGGTGCGCCGAAGATCGCGAGCGCGGCGTCGCCCTGGAATTTGTTCACGAATCCGCCGTGACGTCCGACGACGGCCACCACCACCCGGAAGAACTCGTTCAGCAGGTCGACGACCTCTCGCGGTGGCCGATTCACGGCCAGCCGCGTCGAGCCGACGATGTCGACGAACAACACCCCGACGTAGCGTTCCTCGCCGCCGAGTTCTGTTCCGGTCTCGATGGCCTTGCGCGCGACATCCTCGCCGACGTACCGGCCGAACAGGTTGCGTAGCTGCTGCCGCTCGCGCAGGTCGGCGACCATGTCGTTGAAGCCTGCCTGCAGGAGCCCGAGGTCGGAGCCGTCGTAGATCTTGACGGCGGTGGTCAGGTCGCCTTCGCTCACGCGTGTCTGGGCGGCGCGGAGTTGCTTGATGGGGTCGTTGATGGCGCGTACGACGCGCACGATGGCCAGCAGACTGAACGCCAGCGATGCCAGGCACATCCACAGAATGGGGCGCAGCAGCCCGGTGGCGTCGGTCGCGATGAAGTGGATGCGTTGCAGCAAGATGAGGCCGACGATCACGACCATCGGCGCGACGACGCTGATGACCCAGAAGACGGCGATGCGTGTGGTCACGCCCGGCGCGATCGCGTCGTCGGGGTTGTTGGCCATCGCTGCGACGGTGATGGGGCGCAGCACCTTTTCGGACTGCAGGAAGCTGAGCACGCAGGTCACGAGGGCGCCGATCGCGCTGGCGACGGCAACGATGAACGCATCCTTGTGTGAGACGGTCAGGTTGACCGCGGTGAACAGCACACCGCCGATGACCCACAGACCCAGGTTGACCAGCGACAACGTCACCGGCAGACGCAGCGCTCGCTTGCGGGCCATGTCGTTGTCGAGTCGCGTTCGACGTCGGTGCCACACGAGTACCGGCAGCGACAGTTTGATACTCAGCGCGCCGCCCACGATCATCGCCAGGAGGAGATAGGCGAGGAAGATGCCCTGATTGAGTGCGGTGATGTCGTTGAACTGGAACGAATCCTGCGACGGCATACCGAAGCGAAGAAACGCGAAGGTGAACAGCGCGCCAACGAGATTTGCGCGCAACAGGTCGAGAGCGAGGATCGGCCACGGCGTGCGCGCAAGCCATTTGGCCAGGTGCAAGCCGTAAGACAGCCTGGATCGACGTTCAACCACGACCTTTACGGTATCTGGCTGCTTGCAATTGTTAAACGTTCATCCACAAGCCGGGGTGTCCGAACTGCGGATTACGCTGGTGATGTGACAAATGTCTTCGACCGGCTCACCGGGCAGCGGGCTGTGGCGCAGGAGCTGACCGACGCCGCAACGGCGGCCAGGGTCCTCGCCACGCGCCTCGACGCAGGCCCATCCACCCCCGCTGCTGACTTCGACGCCGCAGAGCTCGACGCGTCGGTCCTGGACGCTGCCGACATCGACGAGCCAGACTTCGACGAGCCAGACTTCGACGACCCGACCTTCGACGGCCCCACTCCGGCGTCCCTCGTCGTGCCGCGGGCGTCGATGACGCATGCCTGGCTGTTCACCGGTCCGCCCGGGAGTGGTCGATCGGTGGCAGCGACGTGCTTTGCGGCCGCGCTGCAGTGCCAACATCCCGACGTCGTCGGATGCGGTGAGTGTCGCGCATGCGTGACTGTCATGGCCCAGACGCACGCCGACGTCCGCCACATCGTGCCGCAGGGGCTGAGTCTTTCCGTCGACTCGATGCGCGAGATCGTGCAAGCCGCCGCGCGTCGACCGGGTACCGGTCGCTGGCAGATCGTTGTCGTCGAAGATGCCGACCGGCTGACGGAGCAGGCGGCCAACGCGCTGCTGAAGGTCGTCGAGGAGCCGCCGTCGCGCACGGTCTTTCTGCTGTGCGCGCCGTCCGTCGACCCGGAGGACATCTCCGTCACGCTCCGCTCGCGATGCAGGCATGTCCCGCTGGCAACGCCGACCGTCGCCGACATCGAACGCGTCCTCATCGACCGCGACGGACTCGACGCTGAGGCCGCGCGGTGGGCGGCGTCGGTCTGCGGCGGCCACATCGGACGTGCCCGACGCCTCGCCACCGACCCCGAGGCTCGCGAGCAACGCGACAAAGCATTGGCACTCGCACGCGCGGCCACCCGCGATTCGACGGCCTACGCGGCCGCGGAGGAATTGGTGAAGTCGGCCGACGCCGCCGCGAAGGCGATCAGCGCCGAACGAGACGAAGCCGAAACCGAGGAGATGAAGACCGCCCTCGGCGCCGGCGGCACGGGCAAGGGGACAGCCCGACCGCCCCGCGGAACGGCGGGCGCACTCAAAGAGCTTGAGAAGCGCCAGAAGTCGCGCGCCACCCGCGTCGGACGCGACACCCTCGACCGTGCACTCGTCGACCTCGCGGCTCTCTACCGCGACGCCCTCGTCGTCTCGATGGGTGCACAGGTCACTGCGATGCACCCGGACAAGGCTGCCGACATCGCTGTTCCGATGGCCGCGTATGCCTCTCCGGAGCAATTGCTCCGCTGTGTCGAAGCCGTGCTGGAATGTCGTGAAGTCCTTGACCAGAACGTGAAGCCGAAGTTCGCTGTCGACGCGATGGTTGCCACCATCGGACAGGTCATGCGCCCGAGCTGATCTCCGGGGCTGCCACTTGTCGCGCTCGGCGCCCGGAGTAACCGCCGGGTAATCACGGTGAAACACAACGCTTCTAGCGTGGCAACTCATGACATCTGCACAGGGGGCGACGTCACGCGCGTCAGAGCGGCCGCCGGGGACCGGCATCGACATCTCCGGATTGACCAAGACCTTCACCAGCCGATCGGTGCGTGGGACCAACACGGTCACCGCGCTGTCCGACGTGTCGTTGAAGACCTCGGAGGGTTCGTTCCTGTCGTTGCTCGGTCCGTCCGGATGCGGCAAGTCGACGGTGCTGCGCATCCTCGCGGGACTCGAGGAACCGACGTCGGGTACCGCGTTGATGAACGGCCAGTCGCCGACCGAACTGCAGCGAGATCACTCGCTGGGCATCGCCTTTCAAGATTCTGCCCTGTTGCCGTGGCGGACCGTCGAATCCAACATCAGGTTGCCGCTCCAGGTCGGACACATGCCCTCCGACGACGCCTTGGTGTCGGATCTGATCGAACTCGTCGGCCTCACCGGGTTCGAGAAAGCCAAGCCGGCAATGCTGTCCGGCGGTATGCGACAACGTGTTTCCATCGCGCGGGCGCTCGTCGTGCGTCCTACCGCGCTGCTGCTCGACGAGCCGTTCGGTGCACTCGACGACATGACGCGTCAGCGCCTCAACATCGAATTGCTCCGCATCTGGACCGAGAAGCCCGCCACCACACTCATGGTGACCCATGGGATCGCCGAGGCGGTCTTTCTCTCCGACGTCGTCGCTGTGATGAGTCCACGACCGGGTCGCGTCGTGGAAGTGGTGCCCATCGACCTTCCCCGCCCGCGCGTTCCCGAGATGATGCGCACGCCGGAATTCCATGCGCTGCATGACCATTTGTCCGGCTTGCTGTTCGGCGGCACGGCATCGGACGGTCCTGTGAAGTCCGCCGAGCCCGAACCCGACAGGGATGTTCCCGACACCGCAGACGCCGACGCGATCTCCGAGGCCACGAGTGGCTAGCGCCGTGGTGGAACGGACGTCGTCGGCGCGCACGGTCGCAGGCGCCGACCGGTGGGCCGCGGGACTCATCGGCATCGTCGCCGTGCTGGTGCTCTGGTCGATGGCCGGAGCGTTGGAATGGTTTCACGGGACGATTCCCACCCCCTGGGCCGTCGTGCAGACCATCGCCGACACCGGGTGGAGCTACTACGCCGAAAACTTCTCGTCCACAATCGGATTGGCGCTCCGCGGCTTCTTCTGGGGCAATCTGCTCGCGATCCTGCTTGCCTTGCTGGTGATCGTGATCCCCCCGATCGAGGGCTTGGCGACTCAACTCGCGATCATCTCCTACTGCACACCCATCATCGCCGTCGCGCCGATCATCCAGGTGGCCTTCGCGCAGGTGCAGACGATGATCATCTTCCTCGCGGCCATCTCGGTGTTCTTCACGACAATGATCGGAACGCTCAGTGGGTTGCGGTCTCCGAACAAAGCAAGCCTCGACCTGATCCGCGTGTACGGCGGTGGCCGTTGGTCGCAGTTGCGGCGCGTGCGGATCGAGGCTGCACTTCCGAACACGTTGGCCGCGATCAAGATAGCTGCACCGGCCGCGGTTCTCGGGGCCGTCCTCGGAGAGTTCCTCGCGATGCCGGACAAGGGCGCCGGCCCGGCGATGATCGTCGCGCAGCAGCGCGGCGACATCCCGCAGGTGTGGGCGATCGCGCTGATCTGTGGTGCCGTCGCGGGCGTCGGCTACGCGATCGTCGCCGTCGTCGCCCGGTTCGCAACGCGTTGGGCCGCGGGCAAGGAGGTGTTCGGATGAGCGCTCCCACAACCGATTCGACGACCGACGTGGTGGTCGCCGGTACACCGACACCATCGAACGGACAGCCAGAAAGCGTTGCTACAGGTCCGAACATCGGAGCGCTGCTCTGGCAGATCACCAAGTTCCTCGGATCACTCGTCACCTCCTTTGTGTTGATCCTGGTGATCTGGTGGCTGTTCCTGCTCGCCTTCCCCGACATCGGACCCATCATCGGACGCACCCCTGTGCAGGTGTTCCAATACCTGTTCACCGAGCCCGGCGCTGCGGACGCAAGGTCGGAGATCTTCGACAATCTCGCGATCACCCTGACCGACGCCGCGATCGGCTTCGTCGTGGGAATGACCGCGGCGCTGCTCGTGGCGGCGCTGTTCGTCGTATCACGGCCTGCCGCACAGACATTCATGCCGATAGCGATGCTGCTGCGCTCGGTGCCGTTGGTCGCGATGACACCGCTGATCACCCTCGTCGTCGGGCGGGGAATCGGGGTGGTCGCCGTGATGGGTGGCATCGTGGTGTTCTTTCCCGCGCTCGTCATGATCATGACCGGCCTGGCGAACGCGCCCACCCAGATCAACGACGTGATCGCCGTGTACGGCGGCAATCGATGGACTGCGTTGCGACGCTCCGCGATTCCCTCGGCGGTGCCCTCGTTGTTCAGTGCCGCCAAGATCTCGGTTCCCGGTGCGCTCGTCGGCGCGACCGTCGCCGAATGGCTCGGCACCAATAAGGGACTCGGTGCAACGTTGCAGCAGGCGCTGCCCGCGGCGGCATACAACGAGCTGTGGGCGTCGGTGCTCGTCATCACCGTTGCGTCGATCATCCTCTACGCGATCGTCGGCGTCGTCGAATCAATTGTCCTGGCCCAGATGGGTATGCAGCAGAACTGAGGCTGCTGATCGTGGCCAGCCCGGTCGGGTGATCCTCGCCCGATCCACCTGAAAGGAAGAACACCCAATGAGTAATTCCGTGCGTAGCGGCGGCGGACTCGATCGTCGCGCATTTCTTCGGTACTCGCTCCTTGCGGGCGGTGCTGCGGGTGCACTGGGCGTGTCCGGGGCGCTCGCGGCCTGTAGCAGTGGCAGCAGTTCGTCCGGCGGGGCGTCGTCGGACAATCCCAAGGTGCAGCTCTCATGGCAGAAGAACATCGAATTCGCCGGGGAATACTGGGCTTTGGAGAAGGGCTACTACAAGGCGGGCGGTCTCGGAACGCCCGAGCTGATCACCGGTGGTGGCGCCGGTACCGGTGTCGAGACCGGCCTGACATCGAACAAGGTGTGGATCGGTACCACCGCACCGCAGCTCACCGCGCCGGTGATCCTGCAGGGCGCCAAACTGATGACCGTCGCGGCCACCTACCAGAAGAATCCGTTCTGCATCGTGTCGTCGGCCGAAAAGCCGATCAAGACACCACAGGACATGGCGGGCAAGAAGATCGGCGTACAGGCATCCAACGAGAATGTGTTCAAGGCACTGCTCACCGCCAACGGGATGAAAGAGTCCGACGTCCAGAAGATCTCGGTGCAATACGACCCGACGCCACTCACCAAGGGCGAGGTCGACGGCTGGGTCGCCTACGTGACCAACGAGCCGATCACGTTGGCCGAAAGCGGTTTTGCCAACACCAACTTCCTCTTCGCCGACTTCGGACTCCCGCTGGTCGCCGAAACACTCGTGGTGAAGCAGGAGACCATCGACAACGAGCGCGACAAACTCAAGGCGTTCCTCAAGGCCGAGGTGCAGGGCTGGAACGACGCCGTCGCCGATCCCGCGGGTTCGGCGAAGCTCGCCGTCGAGAAGTACGGCAAGGATCTCAAGCTCAACCTCGATGAGCAGACCAAGGAAGCGACGGCCCAGAACACGCTCGTCGTGTCGGAGGACACGAAGAAGAACGGTCTGCTGACCATGACCGACGCCCTGATCGCACAGAACATCGAGGCACTCGGCAAGGCGGGCTACACCCTCAAGCCCGAGCAAATCTTCGACATGTCGCTGATCAACGAGGTTTTCAAGGAGAACCCGGACCTGATCAAGGCCTGATCTCCTTCACGACACACCCGCGGGGCGGCGAGCGCGCGACGCGTTCGCCGCCCCTGTGGGTACGAGGACCGTCAGGATCGCGCGGCGGTGAGCTCCGCCGACAGTGCTCGACGCAGCTTGGCGATCCGTCCCGGAGCGTCGACGGCCACCGCTCCGAGCAGCCGGTCGCCGTCGGAGTAGAGCACGACGCCGTCGTCCAGGCTCTCGGTGACCGTGCCCGACGGGTCGACCTCGGTGGCGCCGACGATCTGAATGCGGTGACCGTGCCACGACGACCAGGCGAACGGCACCCCTGCATATGTCTGTTGCGCGCCAACCGCATTCGCGCCCGCGACGAATCCCTGTGCGGTGGCAGAGGTCCAGTGCCCGCCGGCAGCGCCGTCGACCGAAGCGACATCGCCCGCCGCCCACACCGCGGGCACGCTGGTCGCCATCGTCGAATCGCAGATCACTGCACCCGACGTGGGATCGAGTTCGACGCTGCTCGCCGCGAGCCAGTCGGTGGCAGGCGTGGAGCCAATGCCGACCACGACGGCGTCGACCGGGACGTCGCGTCCGCAGGATGTGCGGATCGAGTCGATCCCGTTGTCGCGCGACGAGATACCTGCCAGACCGGAGTCGGACAGGAGTGTCACGCCGGCGTCCTCGTGCAGTGTTGCGAGCATGCGTCCGGCGAGCGGGCCGACGCTACGGGCGAGCGGGAACGACGACGTTCCGATCAGGGTGACGTCGATACCTCGCGCGGCAGCGGCCGATGCGATCTCCGAACCGATGAAGCCGGCACCGAACACGGCCAGACGTGTTGCGTCGCGGAGTGTTTCGCGGATTGTGACCGCGTCATCGAAGTGACGGAGCGTGTGGACGTTGTCGAATCCGTCGAGTCTGCCGATCGTGCGGGCACGATGCCCGGTGGCGAGTACGAGCGCGTGGTAGTCGATTGGGCCCGCGTCGGTGAGCAGTTTCCGGCGCGTGACGTCGATTCCCGTTGCCGTGGTGGACATTCGCAGGTCTATGTCGAGTGCTTCCCAACTCTCTGCCCGTCGCAGGGTGGGCAGTTCGGGTTGCTTGTCGGCGTCGAGCAATGCTTTGGACAACGGCGGGCGGTCGTAGGGGAGGTGCGGTTCGTCGCCGATCATGACGATGGCGCCGGTCCACCCTTCGGCGCGGGCGCCCTCGGCGGCGCGTACCCCCGACAAGGACGCACCGACGATGACGAGCGGAAGAGTGTCAGATGACATGAGTGGTGCGGACACGGCGCACCTCAGTCGAGCATCCGCAGGGCGGATACCGGGCAGGAGTCGACGGCCGCCCGCACGTAGGTCTTGTCGCTGTCAGGGACGTCGGATGTCGCTACCTCGACGATGCCGTCGTCGCCGATCTGGAAGTACTCGTTGGCCTGTGTTTCGCACATGCCGATGCCCTCGCAGGTGGGGCGGTCGACCTGGATGTGACTCATGATTCTCTCCTTCGATAGCGGGCTGGTGAACGACTATCTGTTGTCATCTTGACCGGGAGATGCGTCGCAAACATTGGTCCTAGCACCCAATCTGACGCTATCGACTGTGCAATCACACAGTCTCTGGCAGTTTGGGGTGATGACCGAGATCGCCGACTGGCTGGAGATGTTCGTCGCCGACCAGCAGAGCCCGACTGCGCTCGACGACTGGGTGTCGACCACCGTCGATGCGATCATCGCCGGTGTCGATCTGCCCGCCGACATTCGACCGGTGCTCGTTGCCGCGGTCGAGGAGCACTGGCTCGCGTTCCTCGGCGGCGTGACCGTCGACGCGGACGGGGCAACCGAACTCGTACCGGCAGCGGGAGACCTGTCGATCCAGATCGCGCGGCACCACCTCGGACTGCCGGTGCTGTTGAAGGTCTATCAGAGCGCGCAGGAGGCGTCGTGGGATTTCGCCGTCGACGTTGTCGGGCATGCGCCACAAGATCTCGATCACGAGTCGCTCCTCGTGTGGTTCTGGACCAAGGCCAACCGCTGGTTCGCCACCTCGGTCGAACTCTCCGTCGCGTTGTATCAGGACGAAGTGGAGCGGATTCGACGACGCGGCGATGCGCGACGCTACGAGTTGGTCGCCGATGTCCTCGATGGGAAAAGCGTTGGCTCGACAGAACTCTCGGCGGAGCTGGGCGGCCATCCGATCGCCGGCGTCACACAGGTCGCGGTCATCGCGCACGCGATGGACGCCGACTCCATCGAGCGGCTCGAACCGCCACTCGTCCGCCTCGCGTCGTCGATTCCCGGAGCACGGCTGGCAGTTGTGCGGCCGGGAGGCCGCGAACTGTGGGGATGGCTGGCGCTGAATGTGGCACCAAGCACTGCGGCCCAGTGGGATTCGCGTGGCGTCGATCCCGCACAGATTCGCTTTGCGATCGGAGAGGCAGCCGAGGGTATCGAGGGATTCGTCCGTTCGCATCGCGATGCTCGTGCGGCGCAACGTGTCGCGCTGTCGCCGCGTCGAAAAATCGCGCTGACCGTGTACGAGGACGTCGCCGCGCTGACTCTCCTGACCGGAGATCCCGACGCCGCAGCGCGTTTCGCGCGTGCGGTGCTGCGTGGACTCGCCGGACCGGAACTCGACGAACTGCGCGGCACCGTTCGCTACGTGTTGACCACCGCTGACAGTGCAGACCAGGTCGCGACATCACTTGGTATCCACAAGAACACGGTGCGCTACCGGATACAGCAAGCAGAACGCCTGCTCGGGCATCCCATTCGGGAGCGAGCAGGCGATCTGGTGTTGGCGCTGGACTACTTCGACGCCTTCCTCGGCTGAGGCGGGTCGCGGGGCGACTACGCGCTGGTCTCCTTCAGGGGGATGAAGTCGACCTTCTCGCGCACACCGCAGTCCGGGCAGGTCCAGTCGTCGGGGATCTCCTTCCACGCGGTACCCGCGGCGAATCCCTCGAGTTCGTTGCCGACCGCGACCTCGTAGGTGTAGCCGCAGCCGGGGCAGCGGGCCGCGGCGATGTCGTCGTTGATCGCGCCGGGCGTCGCGTCGTCGAGACGCGACTCGTCGAGCGTCCTCTCGCTGGGGATGGGGAACCTGCGGGTGAGACGGTCGAGCTTTCCGGGAGCGACGTTGGCGAGTCGGACGTCGCCGTCGAAGTGTTCGACGACGCGGTGGTCCATGACCCTGCGCCAAAGGGGTGGGAACAGTGCGAGGACGATCATTCCGGCGTAACCGGTTGGTAGTGCGGGTGATTCGCGATAGTCGCGCAGTGTCTGGTAGCGGCGAGTGGGGTTCGCATGGTGATCGCTGTGTCGCTGCAGGTGGTACAGCAGTACGTTGGTCGCGATGTTGTTGGAGTTCCACGAATGCATGGGAAGCACGCGCTCGTAGCGTCCGGCTTTGGTCTGCTGCCGCAGCATGCCGTAGTGCTCGAGGTAGTTGACGATCTCGAGTAGCGAGAAGCCGACGACAGCCTGCAGCACGAGGTAGGGCAGAATCCCGACGCCGAGCCAGATGATCAGCGCGGCCCACAGCACGACGGTCATCAGCCAGGCGTTGAGTACGTCGTTGCCGATATGGAACGGGTGAGTGTCCCTGCGGCGGTATCGCTTTGCCTCGACCTGCCATGCGCTGCGGAGCGAGCCTGACACGGTGCGGAACCAGAACCGGTAGAAGCTCTCACCGAGTCGCGACGACGCAGGGTCTTCCGGAGTGGCGACCCGCACGTGATGTCCGCGGTTGTGCTCGATGTAGAAGTGGCCGTAAAAGCTCTGTGCCAGTGCGATCTTCGACAGCCAGCGCTCGTGGCTCTCCTTCTTGTGCCCGAGCTCATGCGCGGTGTTGATCCCGATGCCGCCGATGAAACCGAGTGTCACGGCGAGCCCGATGCGATTGATGATCGGCCAGTCCGCGGTGGCGATGAGATACATCGAGAGGATGAAGCCCGCGTACTGGATCGGCAGGAACGCGAAGGTGATGTAGCGGTAGTACTTGTCGTTCTCGAGTTCCTCGATCACGTCGTCGGGCGGGTTGGTCGGGTCGAAACCGGCGACGAAGTCGATCAGCGGGACCACGCCGAGCACGATGATCGGACCGACCCACAGGAAGACACCCCACCCGGTGAGTTCATAACCACCGATGGCGATGAATGCGAACGACGGGACGATCAGACCGATCAGCCACAGATAGCGCTTGCGATCACGCCACCTTGCGGTGCTTCCTTCGGCAACGGTGCCGGTGGCCTCGAGTGCCATGATGTACCTCCTGAACACGGGCTGTATTTCTGAACTGTTGTCAGAATCCACGCGTTCTGGATCACAATCACCGTGCTTTTCACCCAATGTGCGGCGTCACGCTGTGCGATCACACAATCAGGTGGTGGACGCCAGCGCGACGTCGAGAAGCTCTCGCGCAGGTCCGCGCACGGTGATGTGCGAGGTCCACACGGCACGGAGTGGACGCACCATCGACAACCCGTCGACGTTGATGCGCACGAGGCGTCCGGCCGCGATGTCGTCGGCGATCGACAGTCGCGACAACACCGTCACCCCGTTCGACGTCAACACCGATGACCGGATCGCGGTGACCGACCGCAGTTCGATGAGTGGGTCGGCGGCGACGAGTCCGAGTTCCGAGAGCGCCTTTTCGTAGGTGATCCGTGTTCCGGAGCCGGGTTCGCGCTGGATCAGCGGCGTCGACGCCAGTTCGTCTGCCGACACCGTGCCCGTGCGTGACCACCGATGGCCGGGAGCGGCGACCACGTACAGCTCGTCGGTGGCGACGAGCGCGGCGTCGAGGTCGGCTGTCTCGCCGGGACTTTCGACGAACCCGAGGTCGGCATCACCGGACCGCACAGTCTCGATGACCTCGGCGGAATTCATGGGGCGCACCGAGATTCGTGCTCCGGTACGTGAGGTGAGCGTGGTGAGCCAGCCCGGTACCAAATACTCGGCGACGGTCATCGACGCCGCGACGACGAGCGTCGCGTGCCTGTTGCCGACCAGTGTGTCGACGCCTGCGACGAACTCGGCTGCCCGCTCGACGAGCGCGTTGGCCCACTCGAGGACCAGGCGACCGTTCTCGGTCGGTTCGACGCCCGCGGGGGAGCGTACGAAGATTTCGACGCCGAGTTCGTGCTCGACGCCACGCACGCGCGAGCTGACGGCCTGCTGGCTGAGTCCAAGGCCGCGGGCGGCGGCGCCCATGCTGCCGAGTCTGCCGACCGCGACGACGACCTCCAGCGCTGTGATGTCGGGAAGGCGGCGTGCGGGCATGGCGATGACGTTAGGCAACGCCTCGTCTGGTCACAAGCATGATCTGTGGCCTTGTAGGGTGGTCACTGCGCGGCCTGCAGTGGGGTCGTGCGGTTCGTAGGATTCCCGACCACTGACGAGGGAGCGAGATGTCGGACTTCATCAAGAAGATCAAAGACGACGCGAAGGCCGTCGGTGCCGCCATCGACAACGAGCTGACCGTGCTCGAAGGCGTTCCCGGCTACGACCCGCTGGCCGACGACGATTCCGCGGGCGACGAGAGCGCCGGGGACGAGAGCGCGGCCGACACGCCTGAGGCTGAGCCGAAGAATTCCTAGGGTCTCGGACCTCACGCCAACGCGGCGCTC
Source organism: Gordonia sp. w5E2 (assembly GCF_036540975.1). NCBI lineage: Bacteria > Bacillati > Actinomycetota > Actinomycetes > Mycobacteriales > Gordoniaceae > Gordonia > Gordonia sp. w5E2. The sequence continues at coordinate 582,524 of NZ_CP144213.1, forward strand.
GACTCTCGACGCCGCTGCGGGTCGGGGTACGGCACGGCGTCGAGCAGTGCGCGCGTGTACTCGTCGCGCGGCCGGGTCAGCACGTCTCGCGCAGACCCGTGTTCGACGACCCGCCCGTTGCGCAGCACGTACACGCGGTCGGACACCTGCTCGACGACGGCGAGGTCGTGGCTGATGAACAGCGCCGCGAAGCCCAGCTCGTGCTGTAGTTCTGCGAACAGTTCGAGCACGCGTGCCTGCACCGACACGTCGAGCGCGCTGGTCGGCTCGTCCGCGATGAGGAGCTTGGGCCGCACCGACAGCGCCCGCGCCAGCGCGACACGCTGACGCTGACCGCCGGAGAGTTCGTGCGGAAGTCGGTCGGCGAACGAGCGAGGCAGATGCACCGCGTCGAGCAACTCCTCGACGCGGGTCGATTGCTCTGCGCGCGTTCCGATGTGCTGGATGTCGAGCGGTTCGCGAATCGACTCGGCGACGGTGAAGCGCGGGTCGAGCGACGCCGTCGGGTCCTGCGGCACGAACGCGATGGTGTGGCGCAGCGAGCGCAACTGTGCGCGGTCGACGGCGTCGAGGTCGTGTCCGTCGACCAGGATCTTGCCACCACTGAGGTGGGTGAGCCCGCCGATAGACCGGCCGAGAGTCGTCTTCCCCGAGCCGGATTCGCCAACAACCCCGACAACCTCGCCGGGATCGACGTGCAGCGAGACGTCGTCGAGTGCGACGACGGGCTTGCGTCCGAAACCACCGCGATGCGCCGCGGTGACATGCTCGACGGCCACGATGGGAACGGGTGCCCCAGTATCGGCAGCGTCGGCGGTGTCGGAATCTGATGCCGCCCCGGCACTCTCGTCGTCCGTGGAGTCGACGGTCGGCAGCTTCGGGACCGCGGCGAGAAGTTGACGGGTGTACGGCTGTGTTGGCCGAGCGAAGATGTCGAAGACCGTTCCGCGTTCGACGACCTCGCCGAGCTGGACGACGACGACGCGGTCGGCGATGTCGGCCACGACGCCGAGATTGTGTGTGATGAGTAGGATTCCGGCGTCGATCCTGCCGCGCAGACGCAGCAGCAGGTCGAGGATCTCACGTTGCACCGAGACGTCGAGCGCCGTCGTCGGCTCGTCGGCGAGGAGTAGTGCCGGGTCGTTCGCGAGTGCGAGGGCGATCACCACGCGCTGCTTCTGACCGCCGGAGAGTTGGTGGGGGTAGTAGTCGACGCGCTGCTCGGGGTCGGGGATCTCGACGAGCGACAGCAGTTCGACGGCGCGGCGTCGAGCGTCGCGTCGTGAGATCGATTGATGTGTCCGCAGCGCCTGGCGCAGTTGCCATCCCACGGTCTGGGCGGGGTTGAGTGCGGTCTGCGGCTCTTGGAAGATCATGGCGACACCGGTGCCGCGGATCGCGTTGAGGTCGCGTTCGGAGGCGTTCAACACCTCGACGCCGTCGACCTTGACCGAGCCGGTCGCGACCGCGTGCTCGGGGAGCAGGCCTATCGCCGCGCGGGCGGTCATCGTCTTGCCGGAGCCGGATTCGCCTACCAGGGCGACGATCTCGCGCCGATTGACGCGCAGGCTGATGTCGGAGACGGCCGGACGCGGGTAGTCGAAGGTGACTCGAAGGGAGTCGACCTCCAGTGCGGGTGTGGGATCGACTGCTGTGTGGTCGTTGTCTGCAGCGTTGGTCATCTCACTGCCTCCTGCTGCGCGAAATGGATTGGGAAATCAGGTAGAAACCGAGGACGAGTGCTGTGATCACGATGAGCGGCGCCACCGAGAACCACGGATTGGTCTCGAGGTAGCTGTTTCCCGACGACAGAATGCCGCCGAGGGACGGCGTCGGGGGAGTCACACCGATACCGAGGAAGCTCAGTGCCCCTTCGACGAAGACGGCGAGTGATAGCGACAGCGCGAACTGGACCCCGAGTGACTCGATCGAATTGGGCAGTACGTGGCGGCGTAGGACGTAGCTGTTGCGGGCGCCGCTCACACGCGCCGCCTCGACGTAGGGCAGTTCTCTGACGCGCAGTACCGATGTGCGGGCGAGTCGGCCGAAGATGGGAATCTCCGCGAGCACGATGACGATTCCGATTGTGGTTGCGCCAGGAGACAATACGGCGGTCAGGGCGATACCGAGGACGAGCGCGGGAAAGGCGAGGATGACGTCAAAGGTGCGCTGTGCGATGACATCCGAGATCGGGTGGGAGACGGTGAGGACACCGATCGCGGTACCGAGAAGGGCGCCGATCGGTACCGCGATGAAGATGATCAGCAGATCCACCCGGATGCCGTAGAGCACCCGTGTCGCGACGTCGCGGTTGAGGTCGTCGGTGCCGAACCAGTGGTCGGCGCCGGGCGGCAACAGGTATGCGCCGTCGATCTGCTGGTCCGGTCCGTACGACGTCAGTAGCGGTGCGAGCAGGGCGAGCGCCGCGATGCCGAGCACCAGAACGCTTCCGACGAGGCCGCTCCCGGTGAGGAGACTGCGCCACAACGGCGTTCGGATTCGACGCCGCTCCTTGTCGGTGGGCGACTCCGGGATCAGACCCGGTTCGATATCTACGGCGGAGGCCCCGGTCGCGGACGTCGAGCCGGACGAGGTGGTCAGTGAGGTCGACATCAGTTACCTGCCAATCGGATTCGGGGATCGAGCCACGCATGCAGCACGTCGGCGAGCAGTTGGAGCACGACGAACACCGCGACCGACAGCAGCACGAGTACCTGCACGAGCGGATAGTCGCGGGCGAAGATGCCCTGCTCGGTCAGGAGTCCGAGCCCGGGCCAACCGAAGATGGCCTCGACCAGGATCGCCCCGCCGAGAAGGCCTCCGGTGACCAGCCCGAGTGCGGTCAGACTCGGTGGTAGCGCATTGCGTAGCGCGCTGTGAATGACGATGTCTCGCTTCGACACTCCGAGTGCTCGGGCCGTCGTCGCATACGGTTGCCGGAGTTCGGTGCGCAGCGCCTCGGTCAGGAAGCGGGCGAGTGTGGCGCCTGCCGGGAGCGCCAGGGCGACAGCGGGTAGCAGGAGGTACTGCGCGGTGATGCCTGGTTGGCTGAAGAGTCCGTCCGGCGGTGTGCCGCCTGCGGGGAGAAGTCGGAATTTGACGCCGAACACCAAGATCAACAGTGTGCTGACAACGAAGGTCGGAACCGCGATCGCTACCGCATTCACGCCGGTGACAAGGGAATTCACGAAGCGGTTGTCGTAAATCGTTGCCGACAAGCTCAACGCCAGTGCCAGGAGAACGGCCAGGATCAGTGCGGTGACGGTGAGCAGAATGGTGTGAACCAGTCCGAACGAGACGAGCGAACTGATCTCGCCACCGACCTGGTAGCTCTTGCCGAGATCGAACGTGAAGATGCCTGCGATCCAGGTGGCGTATTGGGCGATGAAGCCGCGATCAAGGCCGAGGTCGTGCCGGATCGCCGCCAACTGCTCGGGAGTGGCGTCGGGACCCGCGAGCGCTGATTCCGGTCCACCCGGGATCAATCGGACGATCGCGAAGATCAGCACGGAGGCCACGAACAGCACCAGGATCGCCGTCGGTATGCGGCGCAACAGATATCCGGTCATCAGGAGTTCCGTCCTTGCGTGTTGAGGTAGGTCTCGCCGAGGTGCAGTTGGGCACGCCTGTCCCAATCGACGTTTCCGACGGCGGGCGACGCCGCGGATTGTTGGAACACCACACCGATCTCGACGAGGAACAGATCGTTCAACCAGATGTCGTCGAGCTGCCGATATGCGGCCAGCGCCGCGGGCGACGTCGGATCGGGAGCATTCCAGGCCGCGTTGGCGGCCTTCGCGTAGTCGGGGTTGACGTAGTTGGAGGAGTTCTTCGCCGCGTTGAACGGGTACGCGGAGACGGCGAGCGTCGACGGCGTGAACTGTGCAAAGGCGTGCTGCAGCAACCAGATTCCGTCGAACTTGCCGCCGATCAGCTTTGACGACTGCACGGTGTTGTCGTTGGGGCGCAGCTCCACCGGGATGCCGACATCCTTGAGGTTCGACTGCACGATCTGCGCCACCACCCGGTCAACTCCCTGGGTGGAGTAGTCGAGAGTGATCGGTGCAACCTGCCCGTGCTCGGCGACGAGCTGGCGGGCACGGTTTACATCGCGTGTGTACGTCGTGTTCTTCGACGCGTCGTATGCGGGAGACCACTTGGGCCAGGGCAGGTTGACGACGTAGCCGCTCTTGCGGAAGACGTCGTTGATGATGCGTTCGCGGTCGATGGCGAAGGCGATCGCCTTGCGCAGGCGGACGTCCGCGAGCGCAGGGTTGGCCACGTTGATTCCCACGTACTCCTGCTGTTCGGCGCCGGTGTAGGTGATGCTGTTGAATCCGTATCTGCGCGTGGCCAATTCCTGGTCGTGATTGTTAAGTCCGTAGGCGAGGTCGATCTGGCCCGTGCGTAACCGGGTGTAGAGCGCCTGCTGGTCGGTGATGATGTTGAGGTCGATGGCGTCGAGATTGGCTCGGGGACCCCAGTAGGAGTCGTTGCGCACCAGGCGAACATCCGAGTTCGGCTGCCACGACGAGAAGCGGAACGGTCCCGTTCCGTTGAACACCTTGCCCGCACGCAGCCCGTCGAGGGTGTTGCCGTCGATGATCGGTGCAGAGTCGAGCAGGTCGAAGACGTTGCTGAGCGGGTGGTCGAAGGTCAGCACCACGCGGTGCGGATTGCTGGTGTCATATCCGGTGATCGCGGCGGCGGTCCGCTTGAACTGCGGTGTCCACGGCCCGGCGGTGTACGCCTTCAGTGAGCTCTCGACGTCGGCGGAGGTGAATGCCCGACCGTCGTGGTAGCGCACGTCGTCGCGCAGATCGAGCGCGAGGGAGCGGCCGTCCGGGGCGAGTTGCCAGCGTGTGGCCAGCGACGGCTGGACGGTGAGATCGTCGCGCGAGTAGCGGATCAGGGTGTCGAAGACGTTCGACACCACGTGGCCGTTCATGCTGCCGGTGCCGATCTGCAAGAAGGTCTTCGGGCTCAGGTCGTTGAGCACGCCGACGCGCAGCGTGCCGCCCTGTGGCGGCTTGTGACCCGGCGGCAGGGCGGTCGCTGTCGAGTTCTGCTGCTGTGAGACAGCGGAGGTGCACGCGGTTGCCGTGGCCATCGTCAGCAGTGCGACGAGCGCGAGCAGTGCGGCTCGTGTGCGAGTGGGCATGGTCTTCGGATTCTCTTCCGTCCGATGGGCTGGGGAATGGGGGCTGGGGTTGGGGGCGTGGTCGGTCATGCGGCAGAAGCCGATCCGGACATCGACCACCCGACGCACGGCCGCGGGTTGGTGTACGTCGTCGAATACGAGCAACTGTGAGGGCATACGGGTGGCGACTTCAAGCTCACGGCGCCTTTCTCGGCAGCGTCGGAGAAAGGGTTGACAGACCGACCCACCGTGCGAATGGTGTGTGATGCGTAACCGCGGACAGCGGCGGTCGCACGATCTTCGAGGAGTGACGATGGCAGACGGCAACAGCGAAATACCTGACTACGCACGAGGTTACGAAGGCTTCGAGGGTCGGGTCGGACGCACGTCGTCGCAGTCGACACCCTGGTGGAAGCCCGAACCGAGTGCGCCGGCGGGTGCTCCGAACATCGTCGTCGTGCTCATCGACGACATGGGCTACTCCGACATCTCGCCGTTCGGCGCGGAGATCGATACCCCCAACATCGCAGCGCTCGCAGAGCGTGGATTCCGACTGTCGAACTACCACACGACGCCGGTCTGTTCACCCGCTCGGGCCGCTCTGCTGACGGGACTCAACCCGCATCGTGCCGGCTACGGCAGTGTGGCGAACTCCGATCCGGGCTTCCCCGGTCTACGTCTCGAACTCGCCGACGACGTGCTCTCCCTTCCGGAGATACTGCGCGCCAACGGCTATGCCACGTACGCGGTCGGTAAGTGGCACCTCGCCCGCGACGCCAACATGAGTCCCGGTCGTACACGCGACTCGTGGCCGCTGCAGCGCGGGTTCGACTCCTATTACGGCTCACTCGAAGGGCTGAATTCGTTCTTCTACCCCAACCAGCTCATCGCCGACAATTCAGTCGTCGACGTCGACGAGTACCCCGATGACTACTACGTCACCGACGACCTCACCGATCGTGCTGTCGCGCAGATCAAGTCGCTGCGGGCACACGATGCCGACAAACCCTTCTTCCTCTACTTCGCGCACATCGCGATGCATGGTCCGCATCAGGTCAAGGAGTCCGACCTCGAGAAGTACCGCGGAAAGTACGCGGACGGGTGGGATGCTGTGCGCCAGAGACGATTCGAACGACAGGTCGCGGAAGGCCTCTTCGACGAGGGCACCCCGATCGCCGAGCGCAACACCGAGCCCGGCTACGACGCGCCACCCTGGGACGAACTCGATGTTGCCGAGCAGGAGCGCTTCGCGAAGTACCAGGAAGTGTATGCGGCCATGGTCGATTCGGTCGATCAGAGCGTCGGGCGTATCGTCGACACCCTGACCGAGCTCGGCGAACTCGACAACACGATCATCGTGTTCACGTCAGACAACGGCGGTACCGCCGAAGGCGGTCCGGTCGGAACCCGTTCGTACTTCAGCCAATTCGTGCACGGCCCGGTGCCGTCGGACTGGGAGCGCGACGTTCCCCACGACGAGGACCTGATCGGTAGTGCGGCTCTCGGGGTGCACTATCCGCGTGGGTGGGGCCAGGCGTCGAACACGCCCTTCCGCTTCTACAAGGGGCAGACCTTTGCCGGAGGTGTGCGGGTGCCGTTCGTGCTGTCGTGGCCAGACGGTCTGCCGCGTGACGCGGACGACAGCGGTGTTCGCCGACAGTATGCCTACGTGACAGATCTGGTGCCGACGCTGCTCGAGTTGGCGGGCGTCGAGGCACCGACCGAGCGGCACGGCAAACCCGCGCAATCGCGCGACGGTGTCAGTGCCGCAGGGTTTCTGCGCGATGGAGCGTCGAACTCGGATCACACCGAGCAGTACGCCGAGTTCGGCGGACACCGCGGGTTCTATCGGGAAGGCTGGAAGCTGCTGTCACTGCACCGGGATCCCGATCGCGTCGACGACCCGGAGTGGGAACTCTACGACGTGACAACCGATCCCGCGGAGACGCACGACGTCGCCGCGGAGCATCCGGACGTCGTTGCCGAGCTGGCGCGCGCGTGGGACGAAGCGGCATGGCGCAATACTGTGTTCCCGCTGTACGATTCGCCGGCCGATCAGGGGCGTCGACGACCCGACGAAGAACGCTACAGCGACCCGGTGCGCATCCTCGCCGGCACACCGACACTCGAGCGGTACCGGTCGAGCAAGCTCATCGCATACCGAGACTTCGACATCGAGATCGAACTGCGCGACTGGACACGTGCCGACGAAGGTGTGCTGGTCGCACACGGCGATCCCCAGGGCGGCTATCTGCTCTGCATCGAAGACGGCACAGCACATTTCGTGTTCAACAGCTACGGCCGTATTGCGCGCGTATCCGGTGAGCTACCCGACGGTGTCGACACACTGGTACTCCGTGCCGTCGCGACGCCCCAGGTGCGGTGGGACTTCGTACTCGAGGCGTCGAGTGGCGGGCAGGTCGAGGTAATCGCCAAGTTGGACAACCAGTTCCAGCTCGTCGGCATGGCCCCGTGGACGGGAATCTCCGTCGGGCTCGACGCGCGCGGTCCCGTCGATCTGGAGCTGCGGGAGCGGCGCGGCGTGTTCCGCTTCGGCAGCGCACTACGCGCGGTGACGTACCAGCCAGGCGCCGTGCGGGTTCCGGCCGCTATCCGCCGCGAGATCGACGAGAGCGCCGAATATCACGCCGACTGAGTATCGCGGCGACGCAAGGTTGTAATCGGTGTGGGCGAGAACCTGTCGCCGCGCGCCGATCAGTGGAGAAATCGAAGTAACGACGAAATCAGCCAAGGAGTACACCCGTGACACTGACCGACATCGAACGACGCACCGACAGCGAGTCCGCTGCGCAGGCCCTTTACGACGACGCGTCGATCACCGTGACCAAGCTCGGCGAGAACATCGGAGCCAAGGTCGAGGGCGTCCGCCTCGGCGGAGACCTCTCCACCGAGCAGGTCGAGGCGATCCGCACCGCGCTCGCCGTCAACAAGGTCATCGCCTTCACCGGGCAGGACCACCTCGACGACGAGACCCAGTATGCGTTCGCGTCGTTGCTCGGTGAACCGACAGCACCGCACCCGACGGTGACGTCGCGCGGCGATCAGCTGCTCACCATCGAAGGTGCCGCGAACAGTTGGCATACGGACGTGACCTTCGTCGACCGCATCCCGAAGGCGTCGCTGCTGCGGCCAATCGTGTTGCCCGCCTACGGTGGTGCGACCACCTGGGCGTCGACCGTCGCCGCCTACGAGCAGTTGCCCAAGCCGCTGCGCTCGCTCGTCGAGGAACTGTGGGCCACGCACTCCAACCTGTACGACTATGTGGGACAGAAGGAGCCGTCCGGCGGCGTCGACGTTGTGCAGAAGGAGGAGCACTACGCCGAGTTCACCAGCTCCGAGTACGAGACGCTGCATCCCGTCGTCCGCGTGCACCCGGAGACCGGTGAGCGCAGCCTGCTCCTCGGCCACTTCGCCAAGGAGTTCCGCGGCCTGAAGGCGTCGGAGTTCGCCAATCTGTACCAACTGCTGCAGGCTCGGATCACCAAGCTGGAGAACACCTTCCGCTGGAATTGGAGCTACGGCGACCTGGTGATCTGGGACAACCGGGCGACCCAGCACTACGGCATCGCCGACTTCGGCAATAAGAAGCGTCAGCTGCATCGGATCACCCTGGCCGGCGACGTGCCCGTCGACGTCAACGGGCAGCAGAGCCAGATCATCCAGGGCGACGCGTCGCACTACTCGTCGGTGGAGCAGCCCCGACGTCTGGCGGTGTTCGCTGCCTGATCCTGCTCGCCGGAGATTCTCCGGAGAGTGCACGATGCGGTCGGACCACGTGCTGGGTCCGGCCGCATCGTGCGTTCTACATTGCGTCGTCTGGCCTGTGGATGACTCCCGTGGCATAGGGCTTTCTGCGCATTACACTCCTCGCATGTCGAAGAGGATAGTGGTCGGAATCTGTTGTGGTGCAGCGCTCGTGCTGTCGCTGGCCGGTTGTTCATTGCCGGGTGAGCCGGTGGCGCAATCGAATTCGGGTGCCACCGATATCACGACGAGCACCGCGGACTCCGCCACGGCTCAGCCGACCGGGCCCTCGGTGGGCACTGCGACGATGAAAGTGGTCGGCGGTCCGACGCCGGTCACCATCCGCTACCGCATCAACGGCGGGCCGGAGACCAGAACCGAGTCCGCCGTAACGCTGCCGTGGAGCAAGGACTACCCGGTGTACAACGAGGTCTCGTCGAGCGTCAGCGTGACCGGCGGTACCGAGGTTGGTTGCGCGATCATGATGGGCAGCAGCCTGGTCCCGTACAAGACCGAGCCCAACCCGACCTGCGAGTTCGCGTACTACGGGTGATCAGGCGCCAGCGCTATTGGGCTGGTGTTCGCGGTTCAGAGCTGGTTCAGCGTGGCACCGAGTCCGCGTCGTTCCAGGCTGATTTGCAGGCTCTTGCTCGGCTCATTGGTTTGCAGCCATGTTCGAACACCTTCGACCTGCTCCTCGCGGGGCGCATCGAGCAAGTGAAGAATGGTCAGCAGTTGACCTGCCATTGCGGGCTGCGGGAGATTGACGTCGACAGGGAGATAGACGCTGTCGTCCCAAAGACGATTCGCAATACCCATGATTCCATCCCGCGGGTCGACACAAACTTCAGATCAAACCCATGTTCTCGTTGATCCATATCGAGCGTACGGCTACACGAATCAGTGCGTCACTATGACGGCGCGAATTGTGGGAAGCGTCCCCGCTTCGTCGACGCCGACAATCTGAAGAACAACATACGACGAGAGCAGTAGCTCGCCTTGGTGCGAGCGCACCGTCGCCCAGCGGAGGTATCCAGAGCGCTGGTGTTCCAGCGGGCACCTCGACCTCGAGCAACGCCGGTCCGTCACCAGACGGTGGACGCGTGAACTCACTGGCGGCGACTGCCCTATGAACCGACGTTGCGAAGTAGCCCGATAGAGGAACGGTCTGGCCAATCAGGTCACTGAGGGCGCTCGTATCCAACCCGAACACCTTTGGAGCGTTGCGAACGCCCCGGTAAACGAGCACTCGTTGCGCCAACCGATGTCGCTCGATCAGTACATCGAGAATGTCGGCCCGTTCGACCATGAGCGCGTCGTCGGACTCCTCGCGGGCGACACGTTGAAACTCCTGATACGTGCGGTCGTCGCGCTGCCAGAGGGAGATTATGTGCCGACTCTCATCGTCGAGAATTGCTGCGTCGGAGGCATACTCGGCATCGAGGACACGAGCGGCAGCCTGTCCGTCTTGCCCGCCTGGACCGCCGATAGGCTGCGGTCCCGGTGGTAGCGTCAGCGTCTGCCCTTCCGGTCGTGATGACCACCAGAAGGTCACCGCGTCCGAAGAATCGTAGCCGTTGGTGTGGCCAGAGGGCACTGGAGCCGCCTAGGAGAATCGAACTCCTGACCTATTCATTACGAGTGAATCGCTCTACCGACTGAGCTAAGGCGGCGTGCTGCGCGAGGCAGCGCTCACGAGTGTAGCGAGCCGCGTCGGTGGAACCAAAACCGGCACCGAGACCGGGCATGGTGGGTGCCCTCAGAATGGGAAGTCGCGGTCGCACGGGACCGCGACCGGCGAGCTCGGGTCGAGTGCATTCTGCACCAGCGCGGCCACGGTCGGCGAGTAGATCATGCCCAGATGCCCGACCGTCGACGCCGGGCACACGTTCTGCACGACGACGTTCGTGACGTTCGGCGCGGGTTCCATCAGTGCGTTACGCAGCGGGAAGACCACTTCGTCGTGCGTGGTGGCCAGGTTGACGTACTTGATGTTCGAGTGGTTGGGCCCGTTGTCGCCCTCGCCGCGCGGCACGGGCTTACCGCCGAACGAGTAGCCGCGGTTCGCTCCGGATATATCGACGATGGTGCCGATCTGTGCGGCTCTGCCGGGCAACTGCGTGACCGACTGCGCAACCGCTGCGCCCTGCGAGTGTCCGACGAGGTCGACGGTGCTCGCCCCGGTCTCGCGACGGACGTGGTCGATGAATGTGGCGAGCTGCTGCGTCGACGTCGCTCTGGGCGCCAGTCCGCCGACCGAACCGCTTCCCGGTACCTGGCCGAACGTGAAGGTGTAGACGCAAAAACCCGCGTTGGCCAGCGTCGGAGCGAGGAATGACCACGCTGACGACTGATTCGAGGTCGTGCCGTGCACCAGGATGACGGGATCGCGGTCGTACCGATCGTGACAGTCGGGTCGATTCGCGCCGGCGGGGGCGGCGTCGGCGGGCCCGGTCAGCCCGTCGCGTTGGGCGGCCACCACGTCGGTGGTCACCGGGAACGGGTCGGCGAGTGCCGCGCCGGCCCCGAATGATGTCCCCACCAGACCTGCTACCGCGAGCACCAGCGCCGCACATGCGCGTGTGTGCATGCCGTCGATCATCCCAGAATGTGCCGTCTCGCGGTGGTCGACGAAGAACTGCGTGAACTCCCGACAACCAGTTCATCTCGATCAGACACAACCGCGACCCACATACGACGATCCGCCGTACCGTCGGGCTATGGCCCCTTCTCCGCGAAAGCCCGTCACCGCAGCAGACGCCAGCACTCGGCTGTCCGACCCCTGGCGGGTCATCGGCAACAGCGTGCGTGCGGGGTACGACACCGGCTCGATGGCTCGCGGCGTGCGCTTCCTCCATCGGATCGCGCAGGAAGCAGAGATCGCCGACCACCACCCCGACATCGATCTGCGTTACGGCACAATCCATCTCACTCTCTCGACGCACAGTGCGCACCGCATCACCGAAGCCGACGTCGGGCTGGCGAACCTCATCGCACAGATCGCTCGCGAGCTTGAACTCGAACCGCTCGCCATGCCGGAGGCCCGCTTCGACGTCGCCATCGACGCCCTCGACATCGACAAGATCCGACCCTTCTGGATCGCTGTGCTCGGCTACAAGCAACTCGACGGCGACGCGCGCGAGCTCGAAGCGGCCGACCTCGTCGACCCCGCCGGACGTCTCCCCGCGATCTGGTTCCAACAGATGGACACCGAACGGGCTGAACGCAACCGGATACACCTCGACCTCTGGATCCCGCACGACGAGGTGGAAGCCCGAATGCGCGCCGCACTCGACGCCGGCGGCACGCTGGTCACCGACGAGTTCGCGCCCTCGTGGTGGGTACTCGCCGACGCCGAGGGCAACGAGCTGTGCCTGTGCACCTGGCAGGAGCGCGACGACAAGGGTTACGTCGGCGCTTAGCACGCCTCACTGCGCGAAAGCGCCCACGATCTCGGTGATGTCGTCGAGGGTTTGCTCCCAGCCGTACAGCACGTCGTCGTAGGTCAGCCGAAGGGTGGGTCGGCCCTGCGTGAGTGATCTGCGGTCGCGGTGCCGATCGTTGGTGTAGTTCGCAGGGCTGAGGTGGTAGAGCTTGCTGTCGCATTCGATCAGGAGCCGGCCGATCCGCAGGTCCGCGTGCTCGGCTTCGGATATCTCGGGTTGTACCTCGACCTCGAAACCGGCCCGGCGACAACGGACTCGGGTCAGACTCTCGGTCCCGGACATCGACCGCGGATCGCATTCGAGAAGCAGGGCCTCGATGAGTGGACTCGTCTGGGGCAGCATCAGGCGAAGGTCATCGACATCGATGTCGAGCGTGTGCATCGCCGAATCGAGCGTGGCGATCGTGTCGTCGTCCTTCATGCAGCCCGCGGCGCACACCAGAGACAGACCGATGGTGTCGGTGATGGTGGTGACGGGAAGTGGCGCGCCGGGAAGTGTGCAGTAGTCCGCGCGCCTCGGTGTCGCGCTCTTGCCTGCGCGCACATGGAGCGATTCGTATCCGGGCGGCACCCACAACTTGTGCTTGGTGAGCGCCGACGCGCAGGAGAGTGCGCCATAGCGTTTGGCTGCAGCCACGGCATCCGGATCGGCTTCGGGCTGGGCGTACCAGCCGCGACGCGGAACGAGGAGTTCGCCGCGACGTACCTTTCTGCGCAGGTCGGCGTCGGTGAGCCCGCGTGCCCTTAGCTCCGGCCGAGAAAAGACGCCGAGGTTGACCGCGTCGGGGTCGATTGCGCCGAGCGGAAGCGCATCGGGAGTGAGGTCGGGGTTCACCGGAGGTCGAATAACCATGGCATTTGGACGTACACCGTCCGCAAAGGTTCCAAGCCGTTCCCGTTTTCAGTCATTTTCAGAGGTGCCCGGCCGCAAAAGCCCAGGTCGGATCGCCGAGACGGTTCAGAAATGACTGAAAACGGGAGACCCCAGAACGTGAGGCCCACAAGCGGGAGAGTCAAGGCGGCCTGGCGTGACGCACACGAGTATGTCGTGCCTCCGCGGAGAAATCGGTGTCGCACCGCCCCGACTAGCTCACAAAGATTCGACTAGCTAAGCAATCAGGAGTACAACTTGTATCTATGTTGGATCTGAGCGCCACATCGGCGGCCGATCGGGTGTACGACGAGGTCAAGGAACTCATCCTGACCAACGCCATCGCCGGTGGTGAGCTGATCAGCGAGGGCGAGGTGGCGCAGCGCTGCGAGGTCAGTCGCACCCCGGTCCGTGAAGCGTTTCTTCGGTTGCAGGCAGAAGGCTGGATGCGGCTGTACCCGAAACGCGGCGCGCTGGTGCTGCCGGTGACCGACACCGAGGCCCGCGACGTTGTCGACGCCCGGATTCTCATCGAGTCTCACGCGGTGCGCGGTCTCGTCGCCCGCGGCCTGCCCACCGGCGACCTGGTGGCGGACCTGCGCCGCAACCTGTCCGCACACGCAAACGTGGGACCCGACGACATCGCCGACTTCTCCCGTCTCGACGCGCAGTTCCACCAGCTCATCGTCTCGGCCGGGGCCAACGGCGTACTCGCCGACTTCTACCTCGGTCTCGCAGAACGCCAGCGGCGCATGACCACCGCGAGCGTGCACCGGGAGCCGACCATGACGCCCCGGATCATTGCCGAGCACACCGCGCTCGTCGACGCCATCGAATGCGCAGACGCCGACAGATTCACATCACTGCTCGTCGACCACGTCGCGGGTGTTCATCGCATCGACGATGTCTACGCCGTCCACGCGACCGACGCGAGCGCCGCCCACACAGAGGAAGGACAACGGTGACTACCACCGCAGACAACGCCACCCCCACGGTGACCGGTCCGACGGTTCGTCGCACCGCGTGGATCGCGGTGGCACTTGCCGTCTTCGCATCGGCCTGGGGTGGAAACGAATTCACGCCGCTGCTCGTGATGTACCGCGAGACTGGCAATTTCGGGGCCGTCGCGGTCGACGCGTTGCTGTTCCTCTATGTGGTCGGCATCGTGCCCTCGCTGTTGATCGGCGGTCCACTGTCGGATCGGTACGGGCGTCGCCCGTTGATGTTGCCCGCACCGGTGTTCGCCGCGGTGGGGTCGCTGCTCCTGGCACTCGGTGCGAATTCTGTTGTGCTGCTGTCGATCGGACGCGTGTTCAGCGGAATCGCGTTGGGACTGTCGATGGCGGTCGGCGGCAGTTGGATCACGGAGTTGTCGGTACGTGGTGGCGCCGGAGCGGCATCAGGGGCCCGGCGCGCCGCGATGAGCCTCACCGCCGGATTCGGCATCGGTGCGGGCGTCGCCGGTGCGCTGGCTCAGTGGGCACCGTGGCCGCACGTGCTCGCCTACCTGGTGAACATCTCGCTTGCGGCCATCGCTCTGGTGCTCCTGCTTGTCCGCGCACCCGAAACGCGTTCGCCCAGTAGCACTCCCGGACGACTCGTCGACGACCTGAAGATCCCGTCGGCAGCGCACCGTCGGTTCCTGTTCGTGGTGCTGCCGGTTGCGCCCTGGGTGTTCGGCGCATGCGCGTCGGCGTACGCGATCATCCCCGCGCTGATGTCGGCGCGCACCGCCGGAGCGCCGATCGCGTTCGCCGCGCTGTGCTGTGTGCTCGGACTCGCGGCGGGTTTCGGCATCCAGTCGCTGGGACGTCGAATCGACAACCCCGACGGTGTGCGCGGCGTCGCCGCCGCCCTCACGGTGTTGGCTGTCGGAATGGCGTTGGCGGCGTTGGCTGCTCACATGTTGACGATCTGGATGTCGCTGATCGCTGCGACGGTTCTCGGCTGCGGCTACGGCATGGCGATGATCGCAGGGCTCCTCGAGGTGCAACGGATCGCGGCTCGCAGCGGCCGCAACGACCTCGCCGGGCTCACCGCGGTGTTCTACAGCGTGACCTACCTGGGCTTCGCGATTCCGGCTGTGCTGGCTTTGATCACCGAGTTCTGGCACGCGGTCACCTACACGCACATGTTCATCTTCGGGATCGTCGCGGCGCTGCTGTGTCTCGCCGTCGCGCTGTACGGGCATCGTCGGCACGCCGTGACAGCCTGACCGATAGGGGTCAGGTCCGCCCAGGGCTCCTGGTGAACATCTTGTGCAGCAGTTCCAGTTCGGCGGTGGAGGCCGTGGTCAGTACGTCGGGCGCCGGATCGTCGACGTCCCAGACGGTTTGGAGAACCTCGCGTCCGGCGTCGGTGATACGTACCTCTTTTCGACGACGGTCGCTCGACGACGGCTCGCGCACCACATATCCCGCGGACTCGAGGTCGGTTACCGCGACCGACGCCGCGGGGGCATCGATGGTGGCGGCGTGAGCGATCTCGGTGATCGTCAGCGGGCCGTTCCGCAACCGCTTCAGCACCCGAATCCTGCTGAACGGCAACCCTGTTTCGGCTACCACCGTGCGTCGCCACGCGTCGCGTGAATCTGTCACGAACGAGGTGAGTTCGCGCCAGACCTGCGCGACGAGTTCGTCGTGGGGGGCAGCGCCGTGCTCGTCGGCTGCTCCGGGTTCAGGCATGGGACATCTCCGGTTCGATCAACCGATCTGAGACGGTCTGCGCGGTGCGTAGCGCCCACGGTGTGGTGGACACGATACCGAGTACGAGAATCGCTGCACTGAAAGCGATCACGATCCACCACATGGCCGTCATCGCCGTCGAGAAGTCGATGGCCGTGTGCGCGGCGGCCAAGCCGGTGACGCTACCGGCAAGTGCCACACCGAGACTCACGCCGATCTGACGGCTCGTCGACGCCACGGCGCTGGCAGCTCCGGCTCGATGTCGGGGCATGCCTGCGACCGCGGAGTTGGTGATGGGCGCATTGATCATCCCGAAGCCCAGTCCGAAGATGAAGAACATGAAGGCCAGCAGGGGGACCGGGGTGGCGTCGTCGATGAACAGCATCATCGACGAACTGATGAGAAGTGCGATCCCGGCGATCACGAGCGACGGTCGGGTGCCCCAGCGACCGACTGCGCGCCCGGAGAGTGGCGAGCAGATCAGGACCGCTATCGCGGGTGGAACGAGCATCGCACCGGTGCCGACGGCGCTGAATCCGCGGTCCTCCTGTAGGTAGAGCGACATCAGGAACAAGAACCCGCCCCAGTTGGCGAACGCGCAGATCGCGATCACGGTTGCCGACGCGAACGGGACGCTGCCGAAGAATCGGAGGTCGATGAACGGGTCGTCGTGGCGTCGTTCCCACAGGAGGAAGCCGACGAAAGCGGCTGCGGCGACCGCGAATACGATTACGGTGCGCGGAGATCCCCACCCGTGGCCAGGGCCCTCGATGAGGCCGTAGACCGCGCCGCCGAGTGCGATCATCGCCAACGCCTGTCCGACGGGATCGAGTGTCCGCATGATGGGCGAGCGTGATTCGGGGACCAGGATGGCGGTGAGCACGATCGCGATCAGACAGATCGGCAGGTTGATCCAGAACACCGCACGCCACCCGATGGTGTCGATGAGCACGCCGCCGACGATCGGGCCGGCGGCCATCGAGATTCCGACCACCGATCCCCACACGCCGATCGCGCGGGCGCGCTCGCGAGGGTCGACGAAGATCTGCGTGATGATCGACATCGCTACGGGGTTGAGCATCGACCCACCGACGGCCTGCAGGGCGCGGGCGGCGATCAGGACGCCGACGCTCGGCGCGAGGCTGCACGCCAGCGATCCGACCGCGAACGTGACCAGACCGATCTGGAACAACCGCTTCCGGCCGTACCGGTCGGCGGTGGCTCCGGACACCATCAACAGACTGGCCAGCACCAGCGTGTAGATGTCGATGACCCACTGCAACGACGACACGCTCGCGTTCAGATCCGTGCGGATCGCCGGCAGGGCGACGTTGACGATGGTGGCGTCCATCGACACGATCAGCAGGCTCATGCAGCAGGTGCCGAGGATCGCCATCTTCCTGCGCGGCGTCAGCTCGACGGAGGTAGTTGTGGACATACAAAGATTGTAGAACTACAAGCATTCGACGTCCAGGGGTCATGGCACACGGTCAACGGTGACAAGAGGGTGGCGCGGTAACCTGCACGAGGTCGACCGGTTCAACGGACCGGGATGAATCCGGTTCGGGCCGGTGAGTGAGAGGACGGGTGTCAGTGCTGCTCGGGGCGTGGGTGAGTGTGGTGACCGTCGTCCTGCTCATTGTTCCCGGGGCGTGTGTCGGTCGTCGGATGACGCTGAGCTGGCCCGTCGCGATTGCAGCGGGCGCGCCGATCACGTTCGCGATCGTGAGCGTGTCCACCGTCCTCTACGGCGCGATCGGTTTCGAATGGAACGTCATCACCGCGCTGGTCGCCG
Organism: Gordonia sp. w5E2; assembly: GCF_036540975.1. NCBI lineage: Bacteria > Bacillati > Actinomycetota > Actinomycetes > Mycobacteriales > Gordoniaceae > Gordonia > Gordonia sp. w5E2. Next base: position 600,224 of record NZ_CP144213.1, read on the forward strand.
TCCTCGTCGCGTATGCGCTGGCCTGGGTTTATGCCGCGCTGCTGGGCACGCGGGCGGGACGTCGAATCGCTCCTGCACCGGGCGCGACGTCGACCTCGGAGGACGGGACGGTCGACGCCCCGCTGAGCTGGCGTGCGGCGCTGCGCGGGGGCATCGGTATCGCGCTCGGGGCGATCATCATCGCGATCACGTGCATCAGGCCAATCGCCAATACCGCGTTCGCCGGACTCGACAGCATTCCTCAGGTCTGGGATTCGCTCTGGCATGCGAGTTCGCTGCGCTGGATTCACGAGACCGGCGTCGGATCGTCGTTGCGCATGGGCGAGCTCATGAACTACGACACCCACGGCTTCAACTACTACCCGAATACGTGGCACGCGCTCGGCGCTCTTGAGATTCCGCTGACCGGCGCGAACCCGGTGCAGCTGTACAACACCTACTCGCCCGCGACGTTGGCGGTCACGGTCACGCTCGGCGTCGCGTCACTCGCGTACTGGTTTGCGCGCCACCGCTTCGACACCTCGACGTCGGCGTTGATCGCCGGTGTTGCGGGCGCGGTGGCGGCGCTGTTCCCGTCGCTGCCGTATGTCGAGGTGCAGTTGACCTCGGTGCCGAATGCCGTGGGTGTGTCGATGGCGCCTATCGCCGCGGTGCTGACGATCAGTGCGGTGCGCGATCGACGTCGGGTGCTGCCCGCGGCCGTCGCGGTCTCCGGCGTCACGGCGACGCACCCGTCCGGTCTGATCCTGGTGGGTGTGATCGTCGGGGTGTGGTGGCTGTTCGAGGCGCTGCGTCGGCCCGTGCACAGCCGCGTCGGAGACTTCGTCACCCTGGCGATCGCCGGGCTGGCGACGGTCGTTCTGGTCTTCCCGGTGGTACTGGGCACGATTCGCGTCGCCGATACCAACGAACTGCCGTTCTTCGACTTCCGTGTCGACACGGTCGGTGTGCTCGAAGGGCTTTCGCAGGCGCTGTTCAACGGCACGGTGCCGTTGCAGACGCAGGACTATCCGGTGTGGGGTCTGGTGATCCTCACCGTGCTCGGTGCTGTTGCACTGCTGTGGCTACGGTGTTGGGGCGGGCTGGTGACCTGGGCAATCTTCGTTTTGGTCACCGCCAATTCGGTTGTCTCGCTTGGCCCGCTGTCGGCGCCGCTCGGGGTGATCGGCGGCTACTTCTACAACTCGCCACATCGGCTGACGTTCGTGGTGGCACTGTTCTGTGCGGCGGCCGCGGGCGTCGCGTTGGGAATCGCGGCGTTGGCCGTGTCGCGGTGGGTGGCGCGGTCGGGGTCCGGCGACCGCGTTGCGACGCAGCGACGTTGGGCTGTTCCGGTCACGTTTGCCGTCCTGCTGGTGTTGATCGCGGGCGCTGCTGTGTGGCGTTACCCGTCGAACGCGCAGATCGCGTCGAAGGAACGGGGCGAAAAGCTGGTCGGCAGAGACGATCTCGCCGCGTACCACTGGCTCGATCGTCAGCCAGACGCGCACGACGCGCTGATCCTGAACAACCTCGATCAGGGCACCGGGTGGCTGTATCCGGTGACCGGACTGACCCCGTTGTTCTCGTTCTATCGGGCAAACGAGTTCTCCGAACGCCAGCGCGACTTGTACTGGGGGACAGCGCAAATCGGCGCCGATCCGCACGTCGATCAGATCGTCCGCGACATGAACGTGCACTACGTCATCGACAGTCCGCCGAGTTACTGGCCGTTCCAGAACGGTGTCCCCGACCCGGAGCACGGTGTGCAGGGCGACCCGTTCCTGGCGCTCCGGGAGCACGGCGCGCCGGGGCTGACGCCGGTGTTCCGGCAGGGCAACGTGACGGTGTATCGGGTCAACGAGAACGTGCTCACCGCGCCGCGCTGAACCGCTGCGAGCTGTACCCCTCAGGCGTCCGGGTAGCCCTCCGGGTTGTTCGACTGCCAGCGCCAGGTGTCGACGCACATGTCGTCGATTGTCTTGCCCGCGAACCAGTTCAGCTCCTTGTTCGCCCTCGTCGGGTCGGCGTACGACGCCGCGATGTCGCCGGCTCGACGCGGTGCGATCTCGTAGGGGATCGGCTTACCGCTGGCGCGTTCGAAGGCCTGCACCACCTGCAGTACCGAAACACCCTGTCCGGTACCGAGATTCCAGGTCGACATGGGTTCGGACCCTGCGCTGATTCGTTCCAGTGCTGCGACATGCCCCGCGGCGAGGTCGTCGACGTGGATGTAGTCGCGCACGCCGGTGCCGTCGGGGGTGTCGTAGTCGTCGCCGAAGATCGAGAGCTTCTCCCGACGTCCGACGGCGACCTGTGCGACGAACGGCATCAGGTTGTTGGGGATACCGCTGGGGTCCTCGCCGATCTGTCCGCTCGGGTGGGCGCCGACCGGGTTGAAGTAGCGCAGCGCGGCGATGCGCCAGGCGGGATCGCTGGCGGCGACGTCGCGCAGCACCTGCTCGATCATCACCTTGGTCCAGCCGTACGGATTGGTCGCCGACGTCGGGGAGTCCTCGGTCATCGGGAGTACCGGCTCCGCGCCGTACACCGTGGCCGACGACGAGAACACCAACCGGTGCACGTCGTGGCGTCGCATCGCGCGGAGCAGCGAGAATGTGCTGCCCAGGTTGTTCTCGTAGTACTCGAGCGGCTTGGCCACCGACTCGCCGACCGCCTTGAACCCCGCGAAGTGGATCACGGCGTCGACGTCCTCGTGGTCGAAGAACTTCTCCGTCTTGTCGACGTCGGTGAGATCAAAGGAGTGGACCGGTATGTGGACGCCGGTGAGGCCCTCGAGCCGGCCGATGACCGTCGGCTTGGCGTTGCTGAAGTCATCGACGACGACGACGTCGTGTCCTGCTTCGACGAGTCGGATCACGGTGTGTGAGCCGATGTAGCCGGCCCCTCCACTGACGAGTACACGCATGACAATCACGGTAAGCGGTCGGACTGGGATTCATCCACGCGGACCCTGTGAGCTACCCCTCGGTGAACAGTTTGCTGCGAAGCACGCTCTCGGGTTGCGGTGGTCGAGCGCGTGAGGCCGAATGTGGTGATGGAGTCGTATGAACTCGTGAGGCCGAGGGGCGACGTGCGATGCTGACTGCCGAGGTTGCTTCGTTCGACATCGCCGCTGCCGCGGGCTGGTACTCGGCGGTGGCGGGTCTGCTCGCGGGTTTCGCCCTGCTGGCGGTACTGCTACCGCTCGACCATGACACCCGCGACGACGATGCCGAGGCTGCAGGGGCGAGCGGCGTGATCGTGTTCACCAGCGCGTTCTTCTCGCTGCTGATCCTCGCGTTCAGCTATGCGATCCTCTCGGGTCGGTCGAACGGTCCGGTGGCCGCGCATGAACAGCAGCTCAACGGTGCCGCGTTCGGCCTGGCGTCGCTGTTGCTGCTGCTCGGTTTGCGGGAGGTGCTGCGGCTTTACGGCACCAACCGGTCGATCATGCAGCCTGCGCAGAACCTCGTCGCTCGCACCACGGCTTTGTGGGGGCCGATGATCGTGGTGGCGTTGCAGTTCAGCAACACCCTCGACACCGAGGCGCTGCGCGAGGGCGGCCAACTGCGATTGGAGTGGCCATTCTCCAGCGGCATCCTGATCAATCTCGGGGTGTCGATTGTGGCCATCATTCTGATCGTGTTGGTGCCCGTCGTCGGGCGGAACCGGCACGTCGCGGCCAAGACGACGGCGGTGATCGGCAGGGTGACCCTCGGATTCACGGTGGTCGTCACCCTGTGGTGTGCGTTGGTGGTGCCACTGCTGCCGTCGGATTTTGTGCTCGGTGCGGTGCTGGAACATGTGACGCTCGCAGTGGCCGCGGTAGCCGCCGTCGTGTACTCGTGGGCGGCGTGGCTGACCCGTTGAGCCGCTCGAGGTAGGCCGCCGGTTGCTGACACGAAAGACCCGGTCTGACAAGCTGTGCTCACCGGAATCTGGGTCGCGAGCGAGACGAGGGGTCATGGGGTCAGAGCGCACCGATGTGGAGTTCACGTCCGACGGCGTCGTCATCCGAGCTTGGCTCTATCGACCAAATGTGCCGAATCCGCCGATCATCGTGATGGCGCATGGCCTCGGCGGCGTCAAGACCATGAGGCTCGACGCCTTCGCCGAGCGTTTCGCCGACGCGGGGTACGCATGCCTTGTCTTCGACTACCGACACTTCGGCGACAGCGACGGCGAGCCGAGGCAGCTGCTGTCGGTGCACAGACAACTCGCCGACTACGACGCCGCGATCACCTACGCGAAGTCGCTCGACGGGGTCGACGCTGCTCGGGTCGTCGTGTGGGTATCGTCGTTCTCCGGCGGACACGCGCTGACGTTGGCGTCGCGCCATCCCGGGCTCGCCGCGGCGATTTCGCAGTGCCCGTTCACCAGCGGTATCGCGTCCCTGACCGCACTCGACCCGATCTCGTCGGCAAAGGTCACGGCGCGCGCAATCGCCGACCTTGCGTCGAGTGCGGTGGGTCGCGACCCGGTGACGGTGGGGCTGACCGGACACGGTCACGACGCCGCGCTGATGACCGCACCGGACGCCGAGTCGGGCTACCTGTCGTTGGTGCCCGACGGGGCGTCGTTCTCCGATCGTGTCACCGCGCGCACCGGTCTCGCGATTCCGCTCTACTCGCCTGCGCGGAAGGCATCGCGTATCAGCATCCCTACATTCGTCGCGATCTGCGAGACCGACAGTGTCGCCCCATCCGGTCCGACAATGCGTGCGGTACAAAGCAATCCGCACATCACAGCGAAGATCTACCCGTACGGACACTTCGATATCTACGTCGGTGACGCCTTCGAGGACGTCGTCGCCGACGAGGTGGGATTCTTGCGCGACGTCGTACCCGTCAACCCTCAGCGAGCGAGCGCGGCCGACGCTCACGCCGGGCGGTCACCGATCTCGAGTCCCGCCAGCGACGAGGTGCCGTCGTAGATGACGCGACCCCATTCCCGCACGGTGCAGCGCAGGGTCCCGTCGAGGAATTCGTAATCGGTGTCCACGTTGCGCCGCTCGTGCGGTATCGGCACCGGCAGCACGGGCGGTTCTCCGACACCGTGGCCGTCGAGTTCGATGGCGAATCGCACTGTGCGCGCGGTGATGTGCCAGTGCCAGGTGTTCCGGTCGAAGTGGTAGCTGGTCAGTGCGGGCGGGGTGATGCGCAGCACCCGAAAGCCGATGCGCACGACCACTCCGGTGACTTCCTGCTTCACCGGGCCGAGTTCGAGTAGCCCACCGGAGAACGCGACGCACACGTCGTCGTCGCCGAAGTCATGCGCCTCGCCCCACCACCACCGCTGCGGGAAACCGGCACCCCAGTTGCGTTCGCAGTAGAGCCGGGCGTCGTCGAACCGCCAGTCCACGCCGGGTCCGGTGACCGTTGCCGACGCCCGGCCGCCAAGACAGTAGGCGTGCCAGTACTGGTTGAGGAACGGGATCGAAGAGAACACCCCGCCGCCGCCGAACGCCTTCGGCCAGGGTCGGGTGTTGTCGACACGCAGGTCGACGGTGACGTCGTCGATGGTCAGAGCGACGCCGCCTCGATTGGCATCGAGGTAATTCCCCTGTTCCTGCGCGCGGACGGAGAACTCGCGAGGATCGGCCACCGCAGCACCGATCGCTGCCTGGCGCACGACGGCGCCGGGTTCGAGCACGATGGCCGCCGTCGACCAGTCCCCGGCGTCGTGGCGGTTGCAACTGCACAGTGCGACCACTGCGCGGCCGGTTGCCCGGTCGGTCAGCCGCCAGAACCAGCCCTCCATCTCGGTGCCGTGGGACGGCAAGGGGTCGCCGTATGGGACATCGGCACCGGTGCGGCGATAGAGCGCCACGAGTTCGCGGAGCGGCCAGTCGAGGGGGCGCATACCCGAGTGTGGCATCCGGGCGGGATCTGCATGCGAGTCCTGCGTGATGTCGCGTCGAGTCACTTCGGGCAGGTGTGCGTCGCCACGGCACCACCCGCGAGCGTTCCGATCGGCCCGACAGTCGGCGGCGAGAGGCACTGCATCACGCCGCCGAGCGTCGGGGTGAGGGTGCGCGGGTCGAATTGGAATGTCCAACGCAGGTGCAGATCCGGCGACGGTCGTCGACCGGGGTACATGCCGAACGCCTCGGGAAGCGTCGAACCGGGTCCGCGCCCGACGAAGGCATAGCGCCGAGTGCCGGGGGCACCCTGATTTGCACTGTGGAGCTTGCGTAACACCGTGAAGAAGTACGGGGCGCTGCCCGGACTGTCCTGACGGTAGATCCCCGCGAACTCGTAGACCTGGACGCCCGTGGCGAACAGTGCCTGGTAGGGCAGGTTCGCCACGTCGTTGACGATCGATACGTTTGTCGGTGCGGCGTCGGCGTGGGTGCTTTGCGTGAACGTCACGCCGCCGGCCACCGCCACGGCGACCAGCGCCGTTGTGACACGGGTGCCGAGAACCTTGCAGCCGGTACGGCGAGCCGAACCCATGCTGACCTCCGATGGTCGACGCCCCGACAGACCTCCCTCTCGCTCCAGAGTGTCGACGGTCGACGGGTGTGTCATCCCACGCGACTCAATGAAACGAACCTGTTATCGGCGACAAGGGCCTAGCTGACCATCGGTGGCCTTTCGGTCACAGTGGCTCAGCCGCCGCAACGATTTCCGAGGATCGCGGCGCCGCCCGTCAGCGGTCCGATGGGGCCGGAGATGAGCTTCGGGCACGGCAGGGGGTGCGGGTCGTAGCTCAGTGGCTGCAGCGTCCGAGGATCGACCCGGAAGTAGAAGTTGCCGACGTTGTGCGGCTCGGGGCGCAGGCGCGAGTAGAGGGCGAACACCTCCGGCAGCTGTGTGCCGGGACCGAGTCCGACGAACCCGTATCGCAGGCTCCCCGGCTTGCCATCGCGTGGGTTGTTCAGCTTCCGGAGCACGGTGTAGTAGTAACGCGGTGTGATTCCGGTTGAATCGGACGTGCCGCGAACCGTCGTCGCATACTCGTATACCTGCACGCCCGCGCCGAAGAGTGCCTGGTAGGTCAGGTCGCCGAGTTGGTCGACCTGGTGGATGCCGGGTTGTGTCGGCGCGGCGTGCGCGCTGGGTGCTGTTGCTACCGCCGCGCCGCTCGCGATGGTTGCCGCGGCGAGTGCGGCGACGACGCCGCGACGAATACGTGAAGCTGTGACCATGAGAATCTCCGATGCCGAGTGTGCTGGACGAACCCCTGTATTAGGGGATTCGTAGCGGCGTCGAAAATCGTTAGCCTGCGTAATTCAATGAGACGACGGCGGAGGCCTCGGTGTCGATAAATCCCATTCGAAGTGCTCAGTCACCCACCCGGCTCCAGAATTTCCCCTCAATTCCGTTGTCTCGCAGAAACTCCTCCAAATCGTCTGTGTATGTGAACCGATCCTTGATGGTCGGCAGCAGTTCGTCGTCGGATTCGAGGCCGAGTAGGTCCCGGAGCCGTGCGACCGCGTCGGACGAGAACTGCTTCTTGAACTCGTACTCGTAGGCACCGAAGAATTGCTCGACGCCGCCGCCGAGGTCGTGGCCTTCGATCATGAGTCCACCGTCGTCGGTGAGCCGGACGACTCGCAGCATGGTGCCCTTGCTGTCGTGGACGTTGGTGATGACCACACTGTTCGGGGGTTGGGGTCCTGGGTTCATCTGCCGCCTTGCGGTCGAGAGGGATTCAGGATGGGACTTCGCGGGAGAGTGGGGCCTCGGAAGGACTTTTCTCGATTCCGAGAATAGCACTTATCGCAAGTGTGCGTAAAGCGTCCGACCGCGACGCTGACCTGTTGAACATGAGACGACGGGCCAGTCTTCTGGGTGCCCGGCATGCCCGGGCGGTGCGCGGCGTGAGGGCTGATGTCGGCGGCTGTCAGTGCAGCCACCTGATCTGTGTGCAGCCACCTTCGGCAGTGCAGAAGGTAGCTCTGCACGGATGAGGTAGCTGCGCGTCGAGTCGGTGGCTCTTAGACCAGTTGGTGTGCGGCTCGGGCTAGTTCGACGGCTTGTCGGCCCGTCGTCGGGTGCTTCGGGATCGTGGTCGCCGCGCTTTACGCTCGGCGGGCGCGCGCCACGCTCAGCCGATGACCTGCTCGGTGGTGGCGTACTTCGCCTCCGCGTCGCCCTTGGCGGCTTGCCACCATGCGGCGTTGTCGCGGTACCAGTCGAGGGTCGCAGACAGGCCGGAGCGGAAGTCGGTGTAGCGCGGTGACCAGCCAAGTTCGGTCCGCAGGCGCGTCGAATCGATGGCGTAGCGACGGTCGTGGCCGGGGCGGTCGGTGACGAAGTCGAAAGCATCGCGTGGCTGTCCGGCCAGTTCCAGGATCGTTTCGACGACGGTCCGGTTGTCCACCTCGCCGTCGGCGCCGATCAGATAGGTCTCGCCGATCTCGCCCTTCTCGATGATCGTCCAGACGGCGTCGTTGTGGTCGTCGACGTGAATCCAGTCGCGCACGTTGCGGCCGTCGCCGTAGAGCTTGGGACGCACGCCGGAGAGCACGTTCGTGATCTGGCGGGGGATGAACTTCTCGACGTGCTGGTAGGGCCCGTAGTTGTTGGAGCAGTTCGAGATGGTCGCGGGCACCCCGAACGACCGCACCCAGGCGCGAACCAGCAGGTCACTACCCGCTTTGGTGGAGCTGTACGGACTCGACGGGTTGTACGGGGTCGACTCGGTGAACCGCGACGGGTCGTCGAGGTCGAGGTCGCCGTAGACCTCGTCGGTGCTGATGTGGTGGTACCGCACGTCGTGGCGGCGAACCGCTTCGAGCAGGGTGTACGTGCCGACGAGGTTGGTCTGCACAAAGGCCGACGGATCGGCGAGCGAGTTGTCGTTGTGCGACTCCGCTGCGAAGTGGACGACGAGATCGGCGTCGGCGATCAAGCGGTCGGTCAGCGCGGCGTCGGCGATATCGCCCTCGACGAGGGTGATGCGATCCGCGACAGGTGCGAGCGTCGCGGGGCTGGCCGCATAGGTGAGCTTGTCGAGGACCGTCAACTGCACGTCGGGGCGCTGTTCGAGCGTGCGGAGGACGAAGTTCGCCCCGATGAAGCCGGCTCCGCCGGTGACCAGGAGCTTCAACGTCGTTCCCTTCGTACGTAGTGGACCCACGGGATGAGTCGCAGGGTGAGTGCAGCGCCATAAGAGTACCGAGCGTCCGACGAGATGTTCCGACGAGCAGTTCCGTTTAGTCTGATCTGCATGCGTGGAATCATTCTTGCCGGTGGTACCGGGTCGCGGTTGCACCCGATTACGCAGGGCGTGAGTAAGCAACTCGTCCCGGTTTACGACAAGCCGATGATCTATTACCCGTTGTCGACGCTGATGTTGGCGGGTATTCGCGACATTCTGGTGATCACGACCCCGCACGATTCGGCCGCGTTTTCCGGACTGCTGGGCGACGGGAGTCAGTTCGGTATCGACATCTCGTACGTCACGCAACCGTCGCCGGATGGTCTGGCGCAGGCGTTCGTGTTGGGTGCCGATCACATCGGGAACGAGTCGGTGGCGCTGGTGCTCGGTGACAACATCTTCTACGGTCCGGGCCTTGGATCGCAGCTCAAGGGGTTCGAGACGATCGACGGTGGCGCGATCTTCGCCTACTGGGTGGCCAATCCGTCGGCCTATGGTGTTGTCGATTTCGACGCGCAGGGGCGGGCGGTGTCGTTGGAGGAGAAGCCGACCTCCCCGAAGTCGAACTACGCGGTGCCGGGTTTGTACTTCTACGACAACGACGTCATCGAGATTGCGCGTGGCCTGCAGCCCAGCGCGCGAGGCGAGTACGAGATCACCGACGTCAACGCGCACTATCTCGATCAGGGCAAGCTCGCGGTGAAGGTGTTGCCGCGCGGCACCGCGTGGCTCGACACGGGGACCTTTGATTCGCTGTTGGACGCGGGCAACTTCGTGCGCACTGTCGAGCAGCGGCAGGGGCTGAAAATTGCTGTGCCCGAGGAGATTGCGTGGCGGCAGGGGTACCTGTCCGACGACGAGCTGGCGACGCGCGCCGAGAAGCTGCGCAAGTCGGGCTACGGCAACTATCTGCTCGACATCCTGGCCCGCGGTAAGGGTTTCGAGTGAACACGATCCACGAGGTAGGAGAGCGCGAGTGAAAATCCGTCCGTTGTCGATCGACGGCGCCTGGGAGTTCACGCCGGTGCAGCACGGCGACGCTCGCGGCCTGTTCGCCGAGGTGTTCAAGGGAGATCTGCTCGACGACGTGATCGGTCACCGACTCGACCTCGCGCAGGTCAATCTGTCGGTGTCGGCTGCGGGCGTCTTGCGGGGCGTGCACTTCGCCGACGTTCCGCCCGGGCAGGCGAAGTACGTGACGTGTCCGAAGGGTGCGATCCTCGACGTGATCGTCGACATCCGCGTCGGCTCACCGACTTTCGGCACCTACGACACCGTGCTCCTCGACGACGTCGACCGTCGTGCGGTCTACCTCTCCGAGGGGCTCGGGCATGCGTTCTGCGCACTCGAAGACGGGTCGACCGCGACGTACCTGTGCTCGACCGGCTACAACCCCGGCGCGGAACACGGGATCAATCCGCTCGACCCGGAGCTGGGCATCGAATGGCCGACGCTCGCGCGCGACGGCTCGCCACTGGTCTACGAATTGTCCGAGAAGGACACTGCGGCACCGGGTTTGACCGCCGCACGCGAATCGGGGCTGCTCCCGGACTACGCCGATGTGACCGCGTATCTGCGGGCGCTGGCCGAAGAGGCGTCGTAGACGCGGCTCGTTCTGGTAGACGCGGCCGGTACACCAGGCGCGTTTGCACGTTCGGGCGGCGTTTGGCGGCGGGCTCGGGCGGACAACACCCTCAGTCGCGCCGGTTCTCGACCTCGGCGTTCTGCAGTGCGACCGCGCGCGCGAGTCGTGCGTAGCGGATCTCCAGCTCGCGAAACCTGAGATACGTTGCGACAGTGGTGAATGCGAACGCGATCACCAGGCAGTAGAGCACCAGGTCGGTGCCGCGGCCGACGCCGACCCAGCCCGCGACAGTCGTCAGATCGTTGGGGCGGAACATCGCGTAGACGCCGAACACCACGAACGCGACGAACAGAAGCTTCACTCCCGCAGACGATCTCGCGTTGCCACGGTTGGTGACGAAGAACCACACGAGTCCGAGGGCCGCGAGCAGGAGCAGTATCTGGATGACGATCATGGCTATCTCCTCATGCGCCCGTGCAGCAGACCGTCGGCGACGATGTTGACGCCGTTGATCAGCGACTGCCCCTTGGCGCGCGAGTAGTCGGTGTAGAGGATGGTGACCGGCTGCTCCGCGACCCGCCAGTGATGGTGGTCGATGAGCGCGACGAACTCCGACGCGTGGCTCATGCCGGCCATCAGCAGATCGAGCTGGTCGGCGACGGTCTTGTTGAACGCGCGTAGGCCGTTGTGGGCGTCGGAGAGTCCGAGTCTGCGCGTGCGCGGACTCAGGAAGACGACGGTCCGCAGCACGATCCGACGCAGCAGTGGCACCGACTCGCTCCGGCCGTCGGCGAATCGGGTGCCGACGATGATGTCGACGGGTTCGGTGCGGAGTCGGTCGATCATCGCGACGACGTCGTCGACGCGGTGCTGGCCGTCGGCGTCGAAGGTGACGAAGTACTGGGCGTCGCGCCGCGCTCGCGCATATTCGACGCCGGTCTGGATCGCCGCGCCCTGCCCGAGATTGACCGGATGGCGCACGAGATGGATGCTGCCGGTCTGCGTGCGCGCGACGTCGGCTGCTGCCGATCGGATCTGAGCGACCGAGTCGTCGGAGCTGCCGTCGTCGACGCAGACGATGTTCGGAAAGGTTTTCGAGGCGTCGACCAGGACGTCTCTGATCACCTCGCCCTCGTTGTAGACGGGGATCACCAACCACACGTCGTCGTTGGTGGGGCGTTCCGTCATGGGGGTAACCCTATCGGAGCAGGTGCGGGGCACTTCGGACGTGCCCGGAAGGCGTGGGCGCGTCAACGTCTACCCTGATCGGGTGCCTATCGACGTCATGATGCCCTTCTACGGCGACGTCGAGCAGTTCAAGCAGGCGGCCACCAGCGTTCTCGAGCAGTCGGACCCCGACTTCCGGCTCGTCGTCGTCGACGATGGTTATCCGAGCGATGAGCCCCGCGAATGGCTGGCCGGCCTCGGAGACGCTCGCGTCCACTACGAACGCAACGCGCACAACCTCGGCGTGAACGGCAATTTTCGACGCTGCGTCGACCTCGTCACCGCCGACCGGTACGTCGTGATGGGCTGTGACGACGTGATGCTGCCCGGGTACCTCAAGGGTGTCCGTGCGCTGGCCGACGCACATCCCGATGCCGCGGTGATCGCGCCGGGCGTCGAGGTGATCGACGCGGACGATCATGTGGTGCGCCCGCTCGGGGATCGGATCAAGTCGGTGCTCGCGCCGTCGTCTGCGACGGTCCTGCGCGGCGAGGCGATGGCCACCAGCCTCTATCGCGGCAACTGGACCTACTTCCCTTCACTGCTGTGGCGCACCGATGCCGTGCGGACGGTCGGATTCAGGGAGGGACTCGACGTCGTCCTCGACCTCGCGCTCCTCGTCGACCTCGCCTTCGCGGGGGAGGCGCTCGCCTACGACCCGCGCGTGCTGTTCCGGTACCGCCGCCACGACGCGTCGGTCAGCTCGGTGCAGGCGGTCGACGGTCGACGCTTCGCCGAGGAGAACGCCTTCTTCGACGGCGAGGCACAACGATGTGCAGCGCGCGGATGGACGCGTGCGGCGCGGGCGGCACGGCTGCATGCGACGTCGCGGTTGCACCACAGCATGGCGCGGATCGCGGGCGCGGCGTCGAAAATCCGCCGCACGAATTGACGTCGCACGAATTGATTACGTCGAGAACGTAGCGAGCCGGCCCAGGTGCACGCCCGCCCCCACGAGCGGCCCGACGACCAAGGAGAGCGCGACGCGGTCGGTCACCTCGAGCGGCACGGTCAGCAGCGCGGCGCAGGCGATCGCGGCAACCCACCAGCCTGCCGCGTACCACCGGTGTGCTCCGACAGACAGCGTTGCCGCACCGGTCACGGTCAGCAGTCCCAGGGCGGTGGCGCCGACCATGAACAACGCGATGGTGCCGCCGCCGAGCGTGAAGTCGGCGCCGAAGATATGTGTGAGCAGCCAGGAGCCGATCGCCCAGGCCGCGACCGCGCCGATCGCACCGACCACGACGACCGCGGCCAGCGGCACGGCGAGCGAACGCAGCAACGCGTCGCGCGCTGCGACGAACCGGGTGATCAGCACCCCTTGAAAGCTGTTGAGCGGCACCAGTAGTGGGGCTCTGGTCAGAGTGACCGCCAGGATGACAGCTCCCACGACGCGTGAATCGTCGTCGGCGCGCGCGGTGATGTTGATCAGCACCGGGAAGCCCATCACCACCACCGCCGACGCCAGCGCGGCCGCCATCGCGGTGAGAGTGTTGCCCGCGAGGCGTCGGTCGTCGACGTCGCCGGGCAGTCCGACGGCGCGTCGGGCTGTCGACGACGTCGCGAGCACCACGATCCACGACACCGAGCCGACCACCGTGATCACCAGATACGCCAGCACGCCCCAGCCGAAAGCGACTGCGATGCCCGCGCCGACCAGTCGGATCAGCGCGTCGACGCTCAGCAGGACGGCGAACGGCGACCACGACAGCGACCCCGACAACGCGCCGCAGAGGTGCGCGTACACCGCGAAGCTCGCGACCCCGACGGCGAGCAGCACCACCGACAGCGCACGGTACTGGTCGAAGACGTGGCCGCTCCACAGCGGCGACGTCGCCGCGACGATGACCGCGAGCGCCGCGCCGATACCGACGTTGACCAGCAGCGGTCGGCCGAGGCGTGTGGGTGTCTCCGAGGCGGCACTCACAAGCCTCTCCGAGGCGGCGCGGATGGTGCGCGTCGTCTCCTGGAGCTGCCCGTTCTGTGCGCCGGTGACTAGGCCGTACGCCGCCCAGAAGACCGCGAAGACGGCGTATCCCGTTGCGCCGAGCTGCCGCGCGGCGAGTAGCAGAACCAGGTAGCCCGACGCCGCCGCGATGATCGTCGCGATCGTGACGCGCCCGACGGCGCTGCGTCCGCCAGAACTGTGTCCGCCAGAACTGCGCCCGCTCGCATCGTCGGATACCGCGGAGATCTCGGGATCAGGACCAGAAGTCATCGACACACCGATGTGCCGGCGTCAGGACGGTTCGGGAAACGCGGGAAGCTCCGGGGTGAACAGCCAGGCCTGCCAGAGGTCGTTCAGCGGGGCGTCGGAATAGTTCGCGGCGAGCGCGATGAAGTCCTCGGTGCTGGCGGTTCCGTAGCGGTACTTGTCGGTCCAGCGACGCAGGAGCGCGAAGAAGTTGCCGTCACCGATGCGAAGACGTAAGGCGTGCAACGTGATTGCGCCACGTTTGTAGACCCAGTCGTCGAACATCTTGCGCGGTCCGGGATCGACGAGCGTTACCCGGACAGGGTGGGCGGCCAGCTTGGCGTAGTAGTGTCGCGCCCATTCGTCGGCGCTTCGCCCGCCCGATCGTTGGCTCCACAGCCACTCGGAGTAGCAGGCGAATCCTTCGTGGAGCCAGATGTCGTGCCACTGTTCGAGTGTCACCGAATTGCCGAACCACTGATGGGCGAGTTCGTGGGCGATCAGCCTCTCGGCGTCGCGGCTGCCGTCGCAGTGATTGGCCCCGAATGTGCTGAAACTCTGTGCCTCGATGGGGATTTCGAGCGAATCGTCGGTCACCACGACGGTGTACTTGGCAAACGGGTAGGGGCCGAACATCTCGGTGAACGCCTCGACCATCTCCAACTGTTTGCCGAAGTCGACGCGGAAGTTCTCTCTTAGTCGTGACGGCAGGATCGCTTCTACCGGAACGGGTTTGGACGCCAATCGAATGTGCTCGTACGGTCCGATCTGGATCGATGCCAGATAGGTCGACATCGGTTCGATCTGCTCGTAGACCCACGTCGTCTGTGCTGCGCGTACCCGCTTGGACGCGAGTACGCCGTTCGCCAGCGCGTAGTACGGGCTGTCGGTGGTGATCGAAATGCGGTAGGGCGCCTTGGCGCTCGGGTGGTCGTCGCAGGGAAACCACGACGCCGCGCCGTTGGGTTGGTTGGCACACAACGAGCCGTCGGTCAGTTCTTCCCATCCGACAGTGCCCCACGGGCCGCGGATGGGTCGAGGGGTGCCGCTGTAACGGATGACGATCGTCATGGCTCCGCCCGGCGGGATGGGCGAGTCGGGGGTGATGAACAGCTTGCGCTGGCGGTGGCTGTACCTGGCCCGCCTGTCGTTGACGGTGACCTTGCTGACGTTGAGCGTCGACGCCATGTCGAGGCTGAAACGTGCCAATTCCACATACGATGTCGCGGTCAGCGTCGCGGTGCCTTCGAGGCGGTTGCTGGCGACCTTGTACTCGAGGTCGAGGTCGTATCGGGAGATGCGATAACCGAGATTGCCATTGTCTGGAAGGTAGGGGTCGACGCTGTCGGTCGGTGTACCGAGAACAGGTTGCCGTGAGTTCTTCCCCGACTTACCCGGCACGCAACGACTCCTGTCTCTGGCTCTACTGGCTCACTCTTCGGCTCTGGCTACCGTCGCACTTCCCGAGCCTGTCCGGCTTGTCGGGAGTGGGCGTTTTCGGCGTCATTTTCTCGATCAGGACGCGAGAACTCACCCTACCCGTAGCGTTGCTTCTGTGAGGCGCGTCAGGTTGTAAACGGACTAGGGTCCGGTTAAATTCATGTTCGATACGTAAGGCAACAGGGGCGAACCACGTCCCGAGAAAGGTGACAGCATGTACCCGATCCGTAGTCTCGGACTCTTCGCCGCGAGGGTGATTCTCGGCATCATCTTCATCGCGCACGGCTGGCAGAAGCTCCACACCTTCGGACTCGACGGAACCAAGGCCAGCTTCACCAAGATGGGTGCACCATTTCCCGAGTTCTCGGCGTATTACGCGACCTGGGTCGAGTTGATCGGCGGCATCCTGCTGATCGTCGGCGTACTCCTGCCGCTCGTCTCCGTGCTGCTGATCATCGACATGGTCGGCGCGATCTTCGTCGCACACATCGATCAGGGCTTCTGGGCATCCGACGGCGGTTACGAGTTCCCGCTCGCGCTCATCGCGGGTCTCCTGGCGGTCGGCTTCGCATCGGCGGGCGGTCTGGCCTTCGACACCCACGTGTTCCGACGACGACGCAATCGCGTGGCCGACTAGCGGCAAATGTGGTGCGCCCCGGGCGACGCTGAGCGTCGCCCGGGGCGGTACGTACACAACTGTGACGTCAGCGGGGCGCGGCGACAATTATTGTCGTGGCCTCGCGCTGACGACCGGATTGTGTACGTACCGGTCGAGCGATGCGCGACGTCGCCCGGGGTTGGAGATCTCGCCAGGTGGAGCAGGACTACTTCTCGCGCCAAAGTGCCCAGATCAGGGCTGCGGGCTACGCCGCATAGCGCGAAATTCTCAGTAGAGAAGTCCGTCGATGGTGACCCGTTCGGGAAGCTGCGCGACATCTGCGGGCGGTGTCGTCGAGATGAACTCCGCAAGCGTTGAGCCCAACGCTCCCGCGTGATGGATCGGTACGCCGTCGAGTCGGTCGTCGGCGAGCAGCGTCGTGGGGTCGGTGTCGTGGCGGTGAACGGCTGCGGCGCCGAGTAATCTGCGCGCTTGCGCTGGGTCGGTGTCCCAGAGGGCGTCGGCGGTCAGCACGTAGAGGCGCAGCGCGCGTGCGTAGTCGGACAGGTGAACCAGTGCCCAGGCCCAGTGCTTGGCGACGTCGACGGTGTCGGCCTCGCCGCGGCCGTGGGTGTGCACGTACTTGCCGTATAGCTCGTGGCAGAGCGGGTTGGAATCGGCCCACAGTTCGAGTGCCGACATGCAGCGCACGCAGTCGTGGACGTTGGCGAGGTACGACACCGAATAGGGCCCTTCGCGTCGTGAGCGCATTTCGCGTAGCACCGAGAACTCGGCGAGGGCGTGGTCGTACTCGCCGGCGGCGTAGAGCGACTCGGCATCCTGTTGCATTTCTGCCAACATCTCCATAGTTTCCCTGATCGCGAGTCGTCGCGTGCCGTCTTCTGCGATTCGCTCCTGGGCCTATCGTGGAGGTGTGAGCGACGAAAACGAATCCATCATCGAAGGTGACAGCGAGTACGCACTCGACCCCGACGATCAGTTGCAGCCTCAGGACTCACTCGACGACCGTGGCGTCGACGACGTCCTCGACGAGGGGTACTCACCGCCCGACTACGAGCCCAAGGCCGCGATGCGCGGGCTCACCGCATCCGAGATGCGCGAGGGCGAGTCGCTCGACGAGAAGCTCTCCGAGGAAGAGCCCGACCCGTGGCAGAAGGACGACCCGATCGACGAGATCGAGCGCGACGAGCACCCCGATTGGCAAGCGCACGAGAGTGATTCGAGCCCCGAGTTCATCGAGGACGACCAGGTGGGCGACCGACGCGCAGGCCGACTCCTCGCACCCGATCAGGGTGGCGTCGTCGACAACGAAGCCGAGGCCGTGGCAACCGACTGCGGAATCGACGGTGCGGGCGCGAGCGCCGAGGAAGCCGCCGTGCACGTCGTCGACGAGGGCGAAGACGCCGCCGACGCCGAGTGGGAGGACGAGGCCGAGGGCCGCTGAGCGCTTCGGTCAGGGGTAAATGTCAGACCCCTGTGCTGGACTGGATGCAGGAGTACGCGAACCGCCTGGTCGACGCCCACCGCGTTGACAGGGTGCGCGGCCCTGGCAACGATGGTGTTGTCGGCGAGTGATCGTCTGATCGCTTGTCCCGCGACGAACAGCCACCGGAGGTATTCCAGTGAGCATCACCAATCGCATATCCGCTGAGCAGATTTCGGCACCTGCCACAGACGAAGCGTCGAGAACACGGCGATTCCTCGATATCCGCGCACTGACAGATCAGTTGTGCTCGACGCTGTCGGCCGAAGACCAGACACCGCAATCGATGACCGCGGCCAGCCCCGCCAAGTGGCATCGCGCGCACGTGACCTGGTTCTTCGAAGAGTTCATCCTGCGCAACGATCCGTCGTATGTGGTGTACGACGAGACCTTCCGCTATCTGTTCAACAGCTACTACGAGACCGTCGGCGAGCGACACCCGCGACCCGACCGCGGGCTGGTCACCCGGCCCGGCATCACCGACATCACGCGCTACCGCGAATATGTCGACGCCGCGATGACCGAACTTCTTCAGCGCGGCGACCACGACGAGTCGACGCTGGGGCTGCTCGAGCTGGGCTGCAATCATGAGCAGCAGCATCAGGAACTGATCCTGATGGACCTCAAGCATCTGTTCTCCACGCACCACTTCGACCCCGTCTACGTCGACCGCCCCGCCGACGAGCAGGGCGAGCCCGACGCGTTGACATGGCGCGAGGTCGCAGGCGGCGTCGTCGAGGTCGGTACACCGTTCGCCGGATCGGGCACCACGCCCGAGACCTTCGCGTACGACAACGAGGGTCCGCGGCATCGCGTGTTCCTGGAAGACTTCGAGATCGCCGAGCGCGCTGTCACCAATGCCGACTGGCTCGACTTCATCGCCGACGACGGCTACCGACGGCACGAACTGTGGCTGTCGAACGGCTGGGCACACATCAACGAAACCGGCTGGCGCGCACCGGGTTACTGGTCGTTCGACGACGGCGAGTGGACCACGTTCACGTTGTCGGGGCGTCGACCTGTCGTGTGGGACGAGCCCGTCGCGCACGTGTCGTTCTATGAGGCAGACGCCTTTGCGCGGTGGGCGGGGGCGCGGCTGCCAACCGAGTTCGAGTGGGAGTACGCGGCAACGGGTGCGCCAAGCGTGCCGGGCGGTCCGAACCCGGCAGGCGTTGGCGGCGCGCGTGGCGAGCTCCTCGATCCGGCACGATGTCATCCCCGACGCGCAGGGTCGGCGATGATCGGCGACGTGTGGGAGTGGACGTCGAGTGCGTACCTGCCCTATCCAGGGTTCGCACCCGCGAACGGGGCTGTCGGCGAGTACAACGGCAAGTTCATGTGCGACCAGCATGTGCTGCGCGGTGCCAGCGCGATCACACCTCGCGGACATGAGCGGGTCAGCTATCGCAACTTCTTCCCAGCCGATTCGCGCTGGGTGTTCTCCGGTCTGCGCCTGGCCCGATGATCTCGACCACAGCCAATCCGGCCCTGGCCGCAGATGCCGCCGAGGGACTCTGGCAAACCCCGCCTGTCCTGCCGACCAAATGGCTCTACGACGAACGCGGCAGCAAACTCTTCGACGAGATCACCTTCCTGCCCGAGTACTACCCGACGCGCAGAGAGACAGCGATCCTCGCCGCGCACGCCGCCGACATCGCGTCGACGACGGACGCGACGATGATGGTCGAGTTGGGTTCGGGAACGTCGACCAAGACGCGACTGCTGCTCGACGCCTTTGCCGCACACGCTGCCGAACGCGGACGTGAGTTCACCTACGTACCGGTCGACGTGAGTGCCGAAATGCTCGCAGGCACAGCCGAGATCCTCGCCGCCGACTACCCGTCGCTGACGATCGAGCCCGTGCTCGCCGACTTCACCGCACCAGGGCTCCAGCTGCCGCAGTCCGACGGACCCAGGTTGGCGGCGTTCCTGGGTGGCACCATCGGAAACTTCGACGACCCCGCGCGCGACGACTTCTTCACCGCACTGTCGGAGGCGTTGAGTCCTGGCGACTACTTTTTACTAGGCGCCGACCGCATCAAGGACACCGGCCGACTGGTTGCCGCCTATGACGACAAAGCCGGTGTCACAGCGGATTTCAACAGGAACATGATCGAGGTGCTGCGCCGCGGACTCGACGCGTCGGGGCTGTTCGTCGACGACTTCGACCACATCGCCCGGTGGAACCCCAAGCTGCACCGGATCGAGATGTGGTTGCGGGCGCGGCGTCCGGTCAACGCGCACCTCGGTGCACTCGATCGCGAGTGGCAGCTACCCGAAGGTGCCGAGATCCTCACCGAGATCAGCACCAAGTTCGCGCCGGAGCAACTCGCCGCCGAGTTGTCCGACGCCGGGCTGCCGGTCGTGGAGACCTGGTCTGATCCTGCCGGCGACTTCCAGGTCACGCTGAGCCGGCGCTGACGTGTTGGGGCGCACCGCGACTGGGCGCGCACAGTCGGCGGTACGCGGCGCCCAGTCGACGGTATGCGGCGCACAGTCGACCGTCTCGAGCGCACAGTCGACGTTATGCGGCGCCCAGTCGACGGGCGGGTTCAAGGGATTGTGGCAACACCTATGGCTGAGTGTGCGAGGTTAGCAGTTCGGTGAAGGCTTCGGTGGGGGTGCGGAATCCGAGTGCGGCGCGTGGTCGGTTGTTGAGTGCTGCGGCGACGTGGTCGAGGTGCTCGCGACTGTGTACCGATAGGTCGGTCCCTTTCGGAAAGTATTGGCGCAGTAGCCCGTTGGTGTTCTCGTTGGTGCCACGCTGCCAGGGCGAATGGGGATCACAAAACCACACCTTCACATTGTGATCGATCGCGATCTGGGCATGAACCCCACGCATCTCCGAGAGCTTGTCAAGATGTCTGTGTAAGAACGTAACTCCTGATTTCTTGGGTTCGCTTTCGGTGTCTAGTTGAGGTGGGGTTCGATGCGGTCGGGGTAGGCCAGGGCGAGTTGTCCGAGGGCCTGTTTCCAGCTGGTCACGACTTGCCCTTCGACGAGTCGTCCGGGCGCTTTACGCTGACTGGCTGGCTTGCCGCGTTCCTTCTCGCGTTGCCTGGCTCGTTTGTCCTCGATGTCGCAGATAGCCAGCCAGAGCAGTTTGCGGACCGCGACGTCGTTGGGGAAGTGTCCCCTGTTCTTGATGACCTTGCGGAGTTGATAGTTCAGCGACTCGATCGAGTTGGTGGTGTAGATGACCTTGCGCAACTCGGGTGGGAAGGCCAGGAATGGGATGAATCTGTCCCAGGCGCGGTCGAAAGCCTGTGCCGCACTCGGATATGTGACACCCAACGCCGAATCTCGGAAGATCTCCCATTCTCGGCGCGCGGTCTCGGCGTCGGGGGCGGTGTAAATCGGTTTGATCGCCCGGGCGACCTGTTTGCGGTCTTTGTAGTTGATGAACCGCATCGCGTTGCGGATCAGGTGCACGACGCAGGTTTGTACGGTGGCCAAAGGCCACGTCGCCTCGATCGCCTCGGGGAATCCGGTCAGCCCGTCGCAGCACACGATCAGCACGTCCTTGACGCCGCGGTTGGCCAGATTCGCGCACACCCCGGCCCAGAACTTCGCGCCCTCTTCAGCCTGTATCCAGATGCCCAGCACATGCTTGACGCCAGCCATGTCGACACCAATAGCTATGTGGGCGTGCTTATTTCGAACGTGAGCACCGTCTTTGACCTTGACCACCAGGGCATCGAGATAGAGGACGGGATACAACGCTTCCAGCGGCCGGCTCTGCCATTCATCGACCGCGTCGCAAACCTCGTCGCAGATCTTGGAGATCGTCTCATGCGACAGATCGGTGCCCACCGTGGCGGCCAGATGATGTTGGATGTCGCGTAACGTCATGCCTCCGGCGTACAGCGAGATGATGATGTCATCGAGGCCGCCGAGCCGACGCGATCCCTTCGGCACCAGACGTGGGGTGAAGGTGCCGTCACGGTCACGAGGGACCTTCAGCTCGACCGGCCCCGCCTCAGACGCCACCGTTTTCGGGGTTGATCCGTTGCGGGCGTTGGGCAGTTCCCGGCCTGCCGGGTCGCCCTTCTCGTAGCCGAGGTGATCGGTCAGCTCGGCCTTCAAACCGCGTTCGAGGGCGAGTTTGATCAAGCCCGGAATCAAGCCACCGTCCCCGGTGACCTGCACCTGACCCGAATCGATCTGGGCCAACAACTCATCGACCATGCCCGAGGCCTGCAACGCTTCGGCCACCTCCGCAGTCGAACGCGGCTCTGCGAGCTCAGGCAGCGGTGGGTGGTCGTCGTTGTCCTGCTGCTTGTCGTCTAACGCCATGCTCATAAATCTTCCTCTCACTAATGAGCACTGGACTTACACAGACCATCTGACACCCCCATCTCCGAGCCCTGATCCCAGGTGATCGAACGCCGAAGGTGTGCCGGCAACCCACCGATCGCCACCTGCAACGCAGCACGCAGGTCCTCACCGGTGCGTGTGGTCGGCATATGCAGCAACATCACATACCGGGTCGAGCGTTCGACCAACGTGCCGATCTGTGAACGCCCGTCACGGCCCACGATGCAGTCACCTTCCCAGTCACCGGGAACCGCACGCTCACCCACCTCGGGGGGACGATGAGCGATCAGCAACTCCCGCGGCACGATACTGGGGCCCGTCGTGGACGCGGTACGCGGTTTACGCGCTGCCCGACCCGACCGCAACGACGCCTTGACCTGCTTTTTCATCTCCCCACGCGGGAACACATACAAAGCCTGATAGATCGCTTCATGACTGATGCGCATGCCCTCATCCTCCGGGAAATCACGCACCAGCCGAGCGCTGATCTGTTGCGGCGACCAGTACTCGTCACCACTGAGTTTGTCCCACACATACGCGCGTAACCGATCATTGTCCTCCAGCTTGCGCAACTTCGGTCGCGCCCGCCGACGCTGCGCGCTGCGATGGGCGTAGGCCGCCCCATACGGGCGGTGCACAGCCCGGTTACGCCGCAACTCACGACTGATCGTCGACGGGGAACGCTGCAGATCACGCGCGATCTCGCGGACCCCAAGACCCGCAGCAGTCTTGTGCGCGACCAGATCACGCTCCTGCGCCGACAAATACCGTGACTGCGGACCAGGCCCCTGTTCATCCACTGCGCTCGGCCGGGCAACTCGAGGGATCACTCCTCCATGTTTGGCCACCAACCGGTAACCCAACCGAGAAGAGAACCCCGCGCGTCGCGCCGCCAACGCCGTGGGCAAACCCTCCCGCCGCGCCTGCCAAACTCCCACACCGCCAACGGCGGCATCGACTGACCACGCCTCAACACCCGCATCACACACCCCAATCACTCAGAGTGTTGCCATGTTCCCTTGAACCCGCCACGGTCTCGAGCGCACGGTGGGCAGGGCGCGGTCAGGACTCGGCGAGCAGCTCGCGGACGCGCGGGATCACCTGTGTCCCATAGAGTTCGACGCTGCGCATGAGGGCGGGGTGGGGGAGTGTGCCGTGCGAGTACTTCAGGTCGAACCGGCTCAGACCCAGCGCCTTCGCGGTGCGTGCGATCTTTTGCGCGACGGTTTCCGGTGATCCGACGTAGAGCGAACCGGCGGGTCCGGTCGACTGGTCGAACTCGATGCGCGTCGGTGGCGGCCAGCCGCGTTCGGCGCCGATGCGCCCGACGGTGACCCGGTAGTGCGGCCAGAGTTCGTCGCGCGCCTGCTCGTCGGTCTCGGCGATGTGCCCGGGGGAGTGGACGCCGACGGGAAGGTCGGTCGGCTTCTCGAGTTGTTCGAGGGCGCGACGGTAGAGATCGACGTACGGCGCGAAGCGCAGCGGGTCGCCACCGATGATCGCGAGCATCAACGGCAGCCCGTAACTTGCTGCACGGACCACGGACTCGGGGCTGCCGCCCACGGCAATCCATGTCGGGAGCGGCGGATTCTCCAGCTCCGGATACACCGTCTGGTCGCGCAACGGTGGTCGCAGAGCACCTTCCCAGGTCACCGGCTCACCCGTGCGCAACTCGGCGAACAGTGACAGCTTCTCGGTGAACAACTCCTCGTACTGATCGAGTTCGAACCCGAACAGCGGGAAGGATTCGGTGAAGGAGCCGCGGCCCAAGATGACCTCTGCGCGCCCGGACGAGATCGCGTCGACCGTCGAGAAGCGTTCGAACACCCGGATCGGGTCGTCGGAGCTGAGGACGGTGACTGCGGAGCCGAGTCGTATCCGCTCGGTGCGCGCGGCGATCGCGCCGAGGACGACGTCGGGCGCCGAGATCGCGTAGTCGTCGCGATGGTGTTCGCCGACCCCCAAGAAGTCGACACCGACCGAATCGGCGAGGACGGCTTGGTCGAGTACGTTGCGGATCGTCTGCGCGTACGAGATGGTGTCGCCGGAGTCGTCGACAGTGACGTCGCCGAACGTGTCGAGTCCGAGTTCGATGGTCAAATGTCTCATCATGCCGGACCTGCCTAATGGCCCGGGTGAGTGAAAGACATTTTGTGGAATTGGTGAATCCGCAGCTCGCGCTTACAGCGCTCGGGATTGCATGTACCGTCATCCACGGCCAATAAGGCCGATTCCCGCCAAGCTAGGAGAAACCGAAATGTGGGAAGGCTTCTGGAACTTCCTGTGGACGATGGTCGTGATCTTTGCGTTCGTCGCCTACCTGATCGTGTTGTGGTACATCATCGCCGACCTCTTCCGTGACCATAAGTCTTCGGGGTGGGCGAAGGCGATCTGGGTCATCTGCCTGATCATTTTCCCGTACATCACGGCGATCGTGTATCTGCTCGCCAAGGGCAAGGGTATGCAGGAGCGTGCGCAGGCAGCCGCCGCCGAGTACAAGAAGGCATCCGACACCTATATCCGTGACGTCGCAGGCACCTCGCCCGCACAACAGATCGCGGATGCAAAGTCGCTGCTCGACTCGGGAGCCATCACACCCGACGAGTTCGAGCACCTCAAGTCCAAGGCCCTCGCCTCGAGCTGAGTTTCGACGACACGCAGAAGTGCCCGCCCAGAACTCGGGGCGGGCACTTTCGCGTGCACCACGCTGCTGTTCGAGAAGGCCGGCAGGCTACGTCGATGACTCCGGCGTGACGGCGTCGCCGAAGGGATCGTCGGTGTGGCCGACGAGGTCGTTGACCGAGTCCAAGATGAGTGTGGGGCGGTAGGGATACTTCTCGACGGACTTGCGTGTGGAGATTCCGGTGAGCACCAGGATCGTCCGCATTCCCGATTCGAGGCCCGCGATGATGTCGGTGTCCATGCGGTCGCCGATCATCAGGGTGTTCTCCGAATGCGAGCCGAGGCGTCGTAGCGCCGACCGCATCATGATCGGATTGGGCTTGCCGACGTAATACGGCTCGCGGCCGGTCGCCTTGGAGATCATGGCGGCCACCGCGCCGGTCGCCGGGATCGAACCGTCGTGCGAGGGGCCTGTCACGTCGGGGTTGGTGGCGATGAACTTCGAACCGCGCTCGATCATCCGAATTGCACTGGTGATCGCCTCGAACGAATACATGCGCGTCTCGCCGAGCACCACGTAGTCGGGATTGGTCTCCGTCGTCACGAACCCCTTCTCGTACAGCGGCGTGGTCAGCCCCGACTCGCCGATGACGAAGGCGGTGTCGCCCTGGTCCTGTGACGCGAGGAAGTCGGCCGTCGCCATTCCCGATGTCCAGATCGATTCCTCGGGAATGTCGAGGCCGATCTGCAGCAATCTGGCGTGTTGGTCACGTGCCGTGCGGATCGAGTTGTTGGTGAGAACGGAAAAGGGAATGTCGTTGTTGCGCAATTCCGCGATGAATTCGTCTGCGCCGGGTACGAGGTGTTCCTCGTTCGTCAGCACGCCGTCCATGTCCATGAGAAACGTCCAGCCCATGACTCTCACCCTACGGTGAGCTTCGTGATGTTTATCGCGAGATGTGGCGGACTGTTATTGGTCCGCTACTTCTCAGACGATTCCCGTTCACGCATGTCGGACGTCGTTGCCGACGCGCCACAACGGGTTGACGGGGCCGTGCCCGGCTCCCAGCGGATAGGCCGAACGCAGGCCGCGGGTAACCCACTGCTTTGCGAAATCGATGGCGTCCGGCACGGCATATCCATGCGCGAGAGCGCACGCGATGGCCGCTGCGAGTGTGTCGCCCGCGCCGTGATCGTGCGGGGTGTCGACGCGAGCTGTCGCGAACTCGAGAAAGTCGGTGCCGTCGTACAGCAGGTCGGGACTGAGCGCACTGGAGCGCAGGTGGCCACCTTTGACCAGTGCCCACTGCGGACCCAAACCGTGCAATTCGACGGCGGCCTTGCGCTGCGACGCCGCGTCGATGACCTCGATGCCCGTCAGCAGTCGCACTTCGTCGAGATTCGGTGTGACGACCGTGGCGAGAGGAAATAGTCTGCGCCGCAACACATCCAGTGCTTCGTCGGCGAGTAACTGATCGCCGTGCATCGACGCGCAGACCGGGTCGACGACGAGCGGGGTGTCGCCACCGCGCCCGATGCCGAGTTCCACGCAGGTATCGACGATGGCGTGGATGATCGGTCCCGACGCCAGCATGCCGGTCTTGACGGCACTCGTCCCGATGTCGGTCACGACACTGCGGATCTGCGCCGCGACCGTCTCCGGATCGATCTCTTGAAAGCCGCTGACGCCCACCGAATTCTGGACCGTCACCGCGGTGACCGCGACGAGTCCGTGTAGTCCGAGCAACGCGAAAGTCCGCATATCTGCTTGGATTCCGGCGCCGCCGCCGGAATCCGAACCCGCGATGGTCATCACCCGGACAGGTGTGACCCCCGGTTCGGTGGTGGGCAACAGTGGTGTCGTCATGATCTGCTTGCGGCTCCCGATGTCGCATCGATCGGCAGGTAGACGCGGTTGCCCGCGTCGGCGAACTCGGCGGACTTCGCTGCCATCTCCTGCTCGATTCGTCGGTCGATGTCTTCTGCCGTCACCAGATTGTGCTCTTCTGCATAGGCCCGCACGTCGGCGGAGATACGCATCGAGCAGAACTTCGGGCCGCACATCGAGCAGAAGTGAGCCGTCTTCGCGGGTTCCGCGGGGAGGGTCTCGTCGTGGTATTCCCGTGCCGTGTCGGGGTCGAGTGCGAGGTTGAACTGGTCTGTCCAGCGAAACTCGAAGCGCGCCTTGCTCAAAGCGTCGTCGCGTTCCTGAGCTCGCGGGTGGGCTTTGGCGAGATCGGCTGAGTGGGCCGCGATCTTGTAGGTGATCACACCGACTTTCACGTCGTCGCGATCGGGTAGCCCGAGGTGCTCCTTCGGGGTGACATAGCAGAGCATGGCCGTCCCAGCTTGCGCGATCATCGCCGCACCGATCGCGGAGGTGATGTGGTCGTATGCGGGCGCGATATCTGTGGCGAGCGGGCCGAGGGTGTAGAACGGCGCCTCCTCGCACAACTCCTCTTCGAGGCGCACGTTCTCGACGATCTTGTGCATCGGGATATGACCCGGCCCCTCGATCATCACCTGCACGCCATGGGATTTCGCGATGCGGGTCAACTCGCCGAGGGTGCGCAGTTCGGCGAACTGTGCCTCGTCGTTGGCGTCGGCAATCGAGCCCGGACGCAGTCCGTCGCCGAGTGAGAAGGTGATGTCGTAGCGCGCGAAGATTTCGCACAGCTCGTCGAAATGCGTGTACAGGAACGACTCTTCGTGGTGGGCGAGGCACCACGCAGCCATGATCGACCCGCCGCGCGAGACGATTCCGGTCACCCGGCGAGCGGTCAGCGGTACGTAGCGCAACAGCACGCCCGCGTGCACCGTCATGTAGTCGACACCCTGCTCGGCCTGCTCGATCACGGTGTCGCGGTAGATCTCCCACGTCAGCTTGGTGGGATCGCCCTTGACCTTCTCCAGTGCCTGGTAGATCGGCACAGTACCGACCGGGACGGGGGAATTGCGCATGATCCACTCGCGGGTGAGGTGGATGTCGTCGCCGGTGGACAGATCCATGATCGTGTCGGCGCCCCATCGCGTCGCCCAGACCATCTTCTCGACCTCTTCCGCGATGGAACTGGTCACCGCCGAATTGCCGATGTTCGCATTGATTTTCACCGCGAACGCCTTGCCGATGATCATCGGTTCGGACTCGGGATGACGGTGGTTGGCTGGGATCACTGCACGTCCGGCAGCGACCTCGCTGCGCACGAGTTCGACGTCGACGTTCTCGCGTGCGGCGATGAAGCGCATCTCGTCGGTGACGAGTCCTGCTCGTGCCCAAGCGAGTTGGGTCGACGCTCCGTCGACGGGGTCGGGACGGTGCCACTCGTCGCGGGTGCGGGCAAGGCCTGCCTCGACGTCGATCACGGCGGTCGAGTCGGTGTAGGGGCCCGATGTGTCGTAGACATCGAGGTGCTCGCCGTTGGTGAGGTTGATGCGTCGCTGCGGAACCCGTAACCCATCGACGTCGGCGTAATGCTTGGTGCTGCCCTCGATCGGACCGGTTGTCAGGATGTCGGAGTCGACCTTGTACGCGGAATTCTGGTACGCGGAATCGCTGCCGCCGGATACACGTGTGCCCATGAGATTCTCCCTACGCCGGCATTACCCGGACAGGTTCATGCGGTCAGCGGCCGCCTGCCGCCATCTCAGCCCTCGGTTACGTGAGAGCCCCCGCGTTGATTCGGTTGTGTGCAGTTCACTCTACTGGCTTGCTGCTGTTGCGTCACGAAACCGGGGGTAGCCCAACGCGAGTTCCTAACTTAGGATTGCCTTACCAAACAGACAGGGTGCTGTTCGAGCTCGCGACGATCCGGAAGGGTGCAACAGCGATGACGTTGGTGGAGATCGTAGGTCTGCAGAAGGATTACGGGGAGGTGCACGCGCTTCGCGGAATCGACGTCGAGATCGCCGAGGGAGAGGTCCTCGGCCTGTTGGGTCCCAACGGCAGCGGCAAGACGACGACCGTCTCGATCCTCGCGACGCTGCAGCGTCCGACCGCCGGACGTGCACTCATCGCCGGACACGACGTCGTCGACGACGCGGCGAGGGTGCGCGAATTGATCTCTCTCACAGGGCAATACGCATCGCTGGACAACACCCTGTCCGCACGAGAGAACCTCGTCATGTTCGGAAGGCTCACCGGCCTGTCGTCGGCCGAGGCGAAGGGCTCCGTGGCACACGTGGCCGAGGCGTTCGGACTGAGCGAGTTCGTCGATCGTCGAGTGTCGGCGCTGTCGGGTGGCCAGCGCCGCCGGGTCGACATCGCGTGCGCACTCGTCACGCGCCCACGGGTGCTGTTCCTCGACGAACCGACAACCGGACTCGACCCGCGTAGCCGTGCCGCGGTGTGGGAAACGATCGCGGCGCTACGAACCGAGGGCATCACCGCGCTGCTCACGACGCAGTATCTCGAAGAGGCCGATCGTCTCGCCGACAACATCGTCATGCTCGATCACGGCTCAGTGGTCGCTCGCGGAACCCCCGAGCAGCTCAAACATCAAGCGGGATCGGCGATCTGCGAGATCACTCTGCTCGACGCAGCCGATGTGACGCGGGTGCGGACCGCGCTGGCCGACCACGAATTCCTCGACGCCGCGACGTCGGCGCAGTCGCGTCCGGTCCTCGTCGTCGAGGCGCCGGGAGAACTCGACACTGTCGTCGCCGTCGCGTCGACGCTGCGCGCCGAAGGGGTGGGCGTCTTCGACATCGCGCTACGCCGGCCGTCGCTCGACGAGGTGTTCCTGCAGTTGACCGACGAGAATCGCGCTGCCAGTGAGGAAGTCGTGCCATGACGATCTCCGCGGAGCGAACGGCGGTGCGTCGGGAAGCGGCGCCACGCACGTCGGTCGGCTGGTCGACGGCATACGCTGTGCTGACCAGGAGGAGTCTCGACTCGTCGATCCGCACCGGGTTGCTCTTCTTCGCGATCGGCTCGCCTATCGTGTTCTTCACCTGCTTCTACGTGCCACTGCACTCTCGCTTTGAACGCAGCGGCGTCGACTATGCGCAATACGTTGCGCCGCTGGTCATTCTGCAGGCCGCCATGTTTGTCGCCATCATTTCGTGTGAGATCGCGGGCGACGAGGCGACCGGCGGTATGCGGGAGCGGCTGAGTTCGCTGCCCATCTCTCGCCTGACGCCAGCGGCTGCGCGCATGACGAATGCTGTTGTGCGGATGTCTGTCTCGGCTGTATCGGTGTCGCTGTATGCGTGCGTGTTCGGCTTCAGGCTGCGCGGCAGCATCGTCGAATCGATCGGGTTCTTCGCGCTCGCAATCGTTTTCGCTCTCGCACTGAGCATGATGGCCGATGCTCTGGGTAGCGTCGCTACGCACGCCGAAAGCGTTGGGCAGATGCTGATGATTCCGCAACTGTTGCTCGTGATGTGTTCGACGGGCCTGGTGCCTGCCAATGCTTTTCCCGGGTGGATTGAGCCTGTCGTCCGCAATCAGCCCGTGTCGGTGTTCGCCGAGGCAATGCGCGCGCTCTCGACCGGTGCCGACGTCCAGACCGGGCCTGTCGTCGGGTGGAGCGTCGGACTGTTGGCCGTCGGAGCGCTGTGCTCGGCGCTGGCCGCACGAAAGGGGGAGCAGCGATGAGCGTCGACATCTCGCCACGCGGTGCAGAAGGGCGCGGTGCGGCAGGAGCAGCGGATCGCAGAGCAGTGGAACGCAGGGCAGTGGGGTGGGGCGTCGGGGCGCGGGTGCTCGCGTCGACGCTGCTGCGGACGTGGTCGCGCGACCCCGGCGTGCTCATTCAGGCAGTCGTCTTTCCCGCCTTCCTTCTCGCGATGTTCCAGCTCGTGCTCGGCCGGATCACCACCGCCATCGGTGCCGGTCAGAGCATCTATGGCTACACCGGGCTCGTCGCGTTGGTCGGCGCGATGTTCGGCACGCTGATGACGGGCATCTACCTCGTGTCCGAGCGTGAGTCCGGGGTGCTCGGGAGGCTGTGGACGCTGCCGATTCCGCGGTCGAGTTTCCTGGCCGGCCGTGTGCTCGCAGAGATGGTCCGCACATTGCTGGGCACGGTCGTGCTGTTCGCGGTCGCGGCGCTCATGGGATTTCGGTTCACCCAAGGGTGGCTCGCCGGGATCGGCGCGGTCCTGGTGCCTGTGGTCTTCGGCATCGGATTCGTCTTCGTGGTCATCGCGATCGCGACTGTCGCGCAGAAGTCGGTCGTCGACCATCTCGGGGTTCTGTTCTTGCTGATGCTGTTCTTCAACACGGGATTCGCGCCGATCTCCGAGTACCCGGGATGGCTGCAGCCCATCGTGCGTTATCAGCCGATGAGCCCGGCGATCGACACCATGACCGGGTTGACCGAGGGCGGCCCGATTCTGGTTCCGTTCTGCCTCACCCTCGGATGGGCGGCGGCATTTGCGGTGGTCTTCGGCGTGCTCTCGATGCGTGGTTATCGGCGGGCCGTCGAACGTGGTGCCTCGTAGCGAGCCGTCGACTTCCTGTCACAGCCGGGTGAACCGCAGACGAACGTTTGCCGTGGATCTGTCTCGATACCGGCGATCTCGACTCAAAGTCCTTGAACCTACGCTCCCGCAGGTTACGATGTGACTGCGATCACACACCGTCGTGCCCGGAGGGACCGGACGCAGCAATCAGTGAGCTGTGTAGACGCTGCGAACGAGCCTGAAGAGGGGATGGACGAGCCATGCATCGGAAGAATCATCAACGGCCGACTCAGTCGGCGCGGTCGATCCTGCAGCAGATAGCGCAGGTCGTGCACAACCCGACGCGTGACAGATTCGAGCTGTGGGTTGCCGGTGACCTGGTGGGTGTTCTCGGATACTCGAGCGAGACGGTCGACGGCGAGACAACACTGACCGTTCTCCACACGGTGCTCTACGACGAGTACACCGGTCACGGCCTCGGTACCGGCCTGACGCGCAGCGTGATCACCTACGCCAGAAGCCAGGGCGCCCGGCTACGCCCGGTGTGCACCTTCACCAAGCACTATCTCGACGGCCATCCGGGGGTTGTTCCGCTCGCTCCCGCCTGAGCGCCGCTCCCGAGAGCGGAGCCGGGCCTGCCCCCGCAGACCCGGCCCGATGAACTCAGCGCCCAGACGTCAGCGCCTGCTCTGAACCACGCCAACGATCCACAGCAGGATCACCGCGCCGAGAACCGCGGTGAAGAGTGTGAACCACCAGCCGCCGGACGCGGTGTCGACGAAGAAGCTCAGCAGGAAGCCGCCGATCAGTGCGCCGATGATGCCGATGACGATGTTCATCAAGATGCCGGAGCCGCCGCCCTTGACGATCTTTCCGGCGATCCATCCGGCAATGGCGCCGATGATGATGTAGCCGATCCAGCCGACGCTTGTCGTCGTCGTCGATCTTGCGAGTACCTCGGTTGCAGCGAGAATTGTCATGACCGACTCCCTATTTAGTGGTTCCCCGTCTGTCTGCAGGGGTGCTGTCAACGTAACCCGGTGTGGCGCGGTGCAACAAGCGTTCCGTCACATGCGTGGCAGTGGGTCGTTTGCCTCAGAGTGGATGATCGTCCCCGACGGGGCGGTGGTCGTCACAGACGGGGTCGGTGGTCGTCACCGACGGTCACGACGGTGACTCCGGCTCGACGCCAGCGCGTGATCACATCGCGTCGTCGGCTTGCCGACGTTTCGAGAAGCGTGGCAAAGGTGCTGCGCGGCACGGCAACGTCGCGATAGTGGTCGCGGAACCGTAGCTGCGACGTCGCGAACCAGCCGAATGCCTCACGGTCGGCGGTCAGTAGGCGGTCGGCGTCGACGATGTCGGTGAGGTAGCCCGCGGGCTTGGAGGTGTGGTTGTCGGAGTCGTCGAGTTCGCGCATGCACTCGTCGAAGGCGTCGGCGTTGTGGCCGAAGTAGTCCGGAAAATCCCATGCGCGCGCATAGGTTTCGTAGAGACCGAGCAGGGTGGTCATCGTTCTGCCGGTCACTTCTCGGAACTCGTACGACGACGGCGCGCTCGGTGGTCGGCTACCAACCCAGAGTCCGACGGCGGGCCCTTGTCGGGCTGCGTCGTCGAGGAAACGCGCTAGCGGAATACCGGTGTCGGAGATGTTGTCGCCTCCCGTGCTGGGTGTCATGGTTTGCGGCTCACAGGTTGGCGGTCATCGGTTGGGGCCTCGGATCTGGACGAAGGTGTTGTAGTGGTCGGCGGTGTACCACGCGGAACCGTCGCTGCCCGTCACGATACGTTCCGCGTCGCGGCTCCTTCCCGCTTCGCGACGGTTGACGTCCCACTCGGTGTAGGTGATCCGCTTACCCGACGACGTCTTCTTCGGCAGCCGGCCCTCGAAGTTCCCGAAGTTGGTCCCGCCCTTGGTTCCCGACGCGTCGTCTGGCGGCCACTTACCGGCGTCGATGAGCGACAGCGTCTTGGTCACCTGCGCCGAAACCGGTGCCGCCGCGGTCGGTGCCACCGTGGTCCGAGAAGCGTTGCCGCCCTGCGAAGCTGTGCCCGACTGCTTCTTCGACGACGGCTTCGCGGTGGATGACGACGGCTTCTCCGTCGACGATGTCGACGAGGCCGAATGGGTGGCGGAGCTCGAGTCGTCGGATCGGTTGATCAGCCACGTCGCCACGACGACGAGTCCGATGACCACCAGAGCGACGGCTGACGCCACCGCTTGTCGACGACGCTGCGCGACCGTCGGTTTGCGTGCCGACATCAGGTCACCGACTCGTAGTGCGAGGTGTGGTGCAAGGCGAATCCCCTTCTGCGGTACCAGCGTCCGGCAACAGCGTTGTCTGCTTCGACTTGCACGTACGCCGACTGCGCACCGTGCGTCACGCCCCACGCCATCAGTCGGGCGAGCACGGCGTCGGCGATATGGCGCCGACGGTGCGCCGGGTCGGTCCACAGCGCGGTGACTCCGAGCCACGCGACGCCGGACGGCGACGAGGTGACGGCCGCTCGCCCGGTTGCGATCAGCGAACCGCTCTCGTCGACGACCGTCGCGAACGTCACCGGGCCCTGAGCCGAACCGGCAACCGCGGCAACGAGATCTGCGTCGGTACCTGGGCGGTACGACTGTGACCAACGCGCGCTCGGCGTCGGAGCGAGTTCGACGTCGATTTCTGTCGAGGTTGTCGGGAAATCACTTGCGATACTGGCGGAGTCGTCGAGGTCACGGGTCAGGATGTGCACGGTTGGGCTGGCGGGTTCGCCCCCGACCGTACGCGCCGCGATCAATCGCTCGGGAAGCGCGAGCAGGACGGGTAGTCCACGTTCGGCATACCAGGATCCGATGGCGTGCAACGTCGGCGCATCCGCGTGCGCCGAACGATCCAGTGGCACAGCAGAATTCGCGCGACGGGAGAATCCGCCACCCGCACGCGCCAGCCAGCCGCCGATCCACGTCGACTCGACGCCCGGCCACGCGAGCGCCGCGGCATGCTCGAGGTCGCGGATTGCGCTGTTGCGCACAGGTTTTGCCGACAAGAGGCGGATCGACACAACCGACTCGCGGGGGATGGACTCGACCTTACCGTCGCGCTCGATCAGCAGCGTCGAGTCGGGGCTCCCGGTATCGGCGCGTTCCACCAGAAAACCCGTGACATCGGACATCGTGGGCGCCGACGCGGGAGCCGGGTTCGGTGAGTGCCGCCAGTCGGCGGGCGCGGCGTCGCCGAGCAGATACCGC
This sequence comes from Gordonia sp. w5E2, assembly GCF_036540975.1. Classification (NCBI taxonomy): domain Bacteria; kingdom Bacillati; phylum Actinomycetota; class Actinomycetes; order Mycobacteriales; family Gordoniaceae; genus Gordonia; species Gordonia sp. w5E2. The sequence goes on from NZ_CP144213.1 coordinate 634,444, forward strand.
ACGACGACGCGGTCGCCGGGGTAGGCGTCGGCGGGCAGACGTGCAGGGGGAAGACGTGCAGGGCGCAGACCGGCCGGGTCGGGACCCGAGGGTCGCTCGCTCATCGCGTGTCCCGTCGGTGGGTCAGTCGTCGTCGTCGTGGCCGAACGGGTCGGCCTGCTCGCCGGGAATCCAGGTCAGTCCCGGGATGCCCCACTTGTGCTTCTTGATCGCCTTCTTGGCCGCGCGGGCGTTGCGTCCGATCAGGACGTCGACGTAGAGGAAGCCGTCGAGGTGTCCGGTCTCGTGCTGCAGCATGCGGGCGAAGAATCCGTTGCCCTCGATGACCACCTCGTCGCCGTTGCGGTCGACGCCGGTGACCCGCGCCCACTCGGCACGGCCGGTGGGGAACTGCTCGCCGGGCACCGACAGGCAGCCCTCTTCGTCGTCGTCGGGGTCGGGCATGGTTTCCGGGATCTCCGACGTCTCGAGGACGGGATTGATCACCTCGCCCCGTCGCCGGGCCGAGGCGCGACCCGCGTCGCCGTCGGGACAGTCGTAGACGAACATCCGTTTGCCGACGCCCACCTGATTGGCCGCAAGGCCGACGCCGTGCGCGGCGTCCATGGTCTCGTACATGTCGTCGAGGAGGGTGACGATCTCGTCGGACGGACGACCGGCGTCGTCGAGTTCGACCAACTCGGTCTGCTGGTGCAGGACCGGCTCGCCAACGATGCAGATCGGAAGCACAGACATGAGTGAAAAGCCTACTGCGCGCGGATGACGTCGACTGCCCTGGGCCTTGCGTGATCGGCTCGGTAAGAGCGACTCGACCGGGCGAGTCACACACGGTTGACGGCTTGCGGGCGTGGTTAGATGGTCACGAACCACATCGGTGTCATTCGACGGTCAGCGCACTCGTAGCCCGAGTTCTGTCACCGGGGTGGTACGCCGATTGACCCGGTCGAGGAGCCGACGCGGGTAGGGCCGGAGGCGAGCGTGAGGGAGCAAGATGGACGGCGCAGCAGCGCGTAGTCGCAAGCACGGTGATCAACCCGAGAACGCACCCCAACCGACAACGCAGAGCGCGGCCGGACAATCCGTCGATCCTCACGAGGTGGGTCCGGATGGTCTGTCGCGACGCGAGCACGACATCCTGGCGTTCGAGCGGCAGTGGTGGAAGTACGCGGGGGCCAAGGAAGAAGCGATCAAAGAGCTGTTCGGATTGTCGGCCACGCGTTACTACCAGGTGTTGAACGCGCTCGTCGATCGCCCGGAGGCGCTGGCTGCCGACCCGATGCTGGTGAAGCGTCTGCGGAGGCTGCGGGCATCGCGTCAGAAGGCCCGTGCGGCGCGGCGGCTCGGCTTCGACATCACGTAACGCTGAGCGCGGTTGCCCGCCGCGTGTGCGTTAAGGTCATCGGTGATGAATGCTGATCGCGAGCCCAATCGCCTTCCCTTGCGGGCGGGGGCCATGTTGCTCCTCGCGGTGGCTGTCGTGTTCGTCGGACTCGGCTGGCACTCCGCGGCGACCTCTGGACAAAGTCCGGACGAAGACCTGCGCGAGGCCCAGGCGAGCGTCGCCACCACGACGACCCCCGCGTCGTCGTCTGCCGCGAATGCCTCGACGAGCGAGCGTCTCTGCGTGATCAACGCGGGTTCGGTCTCTGGTCTCGCGTCGGAGGTCACCGACGATCTGAAGGCCAAGGGTTTCAACACGGCCAGCCCGGCGAACTACGACGGCGGCAGCTTCACCGAGAACACCATTCTCTACCGCGACTCGTCGCACAAGGCGGACGCGGAGAAGGTGGCGACCGCGCTGGGTTCGAACCCCAGCGTCGAGCAGCGCCCGTCGTCGTTCACGATGTGCCGGGACGGGCTCGCGGTGGTGGTGGTCACCCGATGAGTTCTGACGCGGCAAGACTTTTCATCCGACTTTGTTCACCCGACGGCCCAACGGATCTCTAGGAGCTTTCATGACCGGCAGTTCGACACTCGGCTCGAAGACCCTGCGCAGCGTGCTCGCGCTGGGTGCTGCGGGCGCCATCGCCGCGGCGCTTGCCGGCTGTACTCCCGACGAACCGCGGTCGGACACTCCCGGCACCACCCCGTCGGTCGTGACGGGCAATCAGGCTCCCCCCGGATCCGTCGACGACGCCGACGGCATCCCGAACTCGTCCAAGGAGTCGGCGACCGCTGAGCTCAAGGACATCAAGGGCGAGACCGTCGGTACCGCGACGTTCACACCGAGCGGGTCGTCGCTTCGCGTCGACGTCAAGGTCACCAACGGCATCGCGGCGGGCTTCCACGGCATGCACATCCACGAGAACGGCGTGTGCCAGGCGAGCGGCTCGACTCCGTTCTCGTCGGCGGGCGGTCATCTGCAGGTCGACGGCCGTACCACTCATCCGTCGAGCGGCGACCTCGTGTCGATCAACGTGCTCGCCGACGGCACCGGCGAGACCGTGACCACGACGGACTCGGTGAACCTCAATCAGGTCGCTGGTAAGTCGATCATCATCCACGAGAAGCCCGACAACTTCGCGAACATCCCGACTCGCTACGCACCGGCGCCCGACGCCGACACGATGAAGACCGGCGACGCGGGCTCACGCTTGGCATGCGGCGTCATCTCCGTCGAGGGCTGACGCGACACCGGTACCGGTCTGACCGGCACCGGTCTGAGCGGAAGGCCTGATCGATGCCGAAGATCATCCCGATCGAGTTCTCCGGTTCGCCGACGCCGACGCTGGGCGTCGAGTGGGAGTTCGCACTCACCGACAAGGTGTCCGGCGATCTGTCGAACTCGGCGGCGGAGCTGTTCACCGAGGTCGGTCGTCGTGCCCCCGACCGTGCGGGCAAGGTTCACAAGGAGTTGCTGCGCAACACCGTCGAGTTGGTGACCGGTGTGAGTACGACGACGCGTGAGGCGATCGACGACCTCTCGGCGACACTCGACGTCGTGCGGTCGATCACCGACGGACTCGGTGTCGACCTGTATGGCGCAGGCACGCATCCGTTCGCGGAGTGGTCGACGCAGTTGCTCACCGAGGGACACCGGTACGCGGAGTTGATCAATCGCACCCAGTGGTGGGGCAGGCAGATGCTGATCTGGGGAGTCCACGTGCACGTCGGCATCGACCGACGCGACAAGGTGTTACCGATCCTGACGTCGCTGCTCAACTACTACCCGCACCTCCTCGCGCTCTCGTCGTCGTCTCCGATGTGGTCGGGTCAGGACACCGGCTACGCGAGCAACCGCGCCATGATGTTCCAGCAGTTGCCCACCGCGGGGCTACCGTTCCAGTTCCAGACGTGGCACGAGTTCGAGGCGTTCGTCGCCGACCAGAAGACCACGGGAATCATCGACCATCTCAACGAGATTCGGTGGGACATCCGTCCTTCACCGCACCTGGGCACCATCGAGGTTCGGGTGTGCGACGGGATGACGAACCTGGTGGAGCTGTCCGGGATCGTCGCGCTCATCCACTGCCTCGTCGTCGATCTCGATCGTCGGCTGTCGGCGGGTGAAGAACTGCCGCACATGGCGCCGTGGCTGGTGCAGGAGAACAAGTGGCGGGCCGCGCGTTACGGCCTCGAGGCCATCGTCATCCTCGACTCCGATTGCGATGAACGACTCGTGACCGACGATCTCACCGTGCTGCTCAAACGACTCGAGCCCATCGCCGAGGAACTCGGGTGCATCGATGAACTGGCGCGCGTCGTCGACATCGTCGATCACGGAGCCAGCTATCAGCGGCAGCGCAGCGTCCACGAGCGCACCGGTGACATGCGCGCCGTGGTCGCGTCAGTGGTTTCAGAACTGGATTGAAAACCCGCGGGTGACGCTGCCCGCGGCATTCTCGGTTGTCGCGAAATCACGTTTTGCGTACATAGCGTGCGTGGTCGATTTTGGCGTTGTCATCGGTTTCACTTCTCGCTTTGCGGTCGGCAACCGGCACAATCAAGGGGTCGCCTTTAAAACCCTCTGAAGGAAATCAGCCATGCATGCTGTTGTGCCCTTGTCGAGTCCTGCCCCGAACATCGCCGGCCCGCTCGATCCGATCGTCGTCCCGGACGCGACGAGCGATGCGACGATGGTCGTCGCGTCGCCGACAATCGTCCCCGACCTCTGGCGCCAGTACCTCGACGGCGCTCACGCCGCGTACTCCGCTCGTGGCGTCGACGATGCGCTCGACTACGACGCGATCAGCGACGGCTCGAGTACCACGCTGTTCTGCGCGGTGCTCGATACCGCGGGGGGCATCGTCGGTGGCCTGCGTGTTCAGGGACCGTACACGCTGCCGCATCAGTCGCATGCCGTCACCGAATGGGATGGCCAACCGGGGCAGTCGGAGCTGATCAGAGCGATCGGCGCGCGCCTGGCGGGAGGCCTGATCGAGGTGAAGTCGGCGTTCGTCGATCCGACGTCGAGCGACGCGGCGGCAGCCGCGGGCTTTCTTGCCCGCACACCGTTGATCGTGATGGCGGCCACCGGCACGCGACACATGCTCGCCACCGCGGCCGACTATGTGCTCGCCAGGTGGGAATCGGGTGGCGGTCGGGTTGATACCGACATTCCATACACGCCGTATCCCGACGAAAGGTATCGGACGCAGGCAATGTTCTGGGACCGCGACCTACTCGCGCGACATGCGAAACCGTCGGTGTGGCGAACAATGTGTACCGAATTCAGGCAAATTTCCCACACATTCGACGCTGGATCCGTCGACGTCGCGTGAAACACATCACCGACGCTATTCGGAAGTGAGCGGCCCGCTGGTCTTCGGTCGCTCACTCGTGCTCTCGCTGAAGACCGCGGCGAACACGTCGGGGGTCAGTTCGTTCCACTGCAATTCGTGGTACTCGCGTTGCGCCAGAATCATGCGCTCGATGTCGAGGACGTAGCGTCCGGACATCACCGGACGACCGCACACGATGTTGCGCGCGGCCGCGGCCGCGATACCACCCGACATTGCCGCGGTGGAGCCCAATTGCGGCCAGGAGGCGAGACTTCGACCGACCTGACTGGCGGAGAACGCCATTCGCGACGTCAGATTGTCGCCGACGATCGCCATGGCCATGTCGAGGCGCTGCACCGGGTCCGCAGCGTCGGCGGCGCTGAAGTTCTCGCCGCGTCCGTGGAAGATCGGGTACTCGGGATCGAGATCGTATCGTTCGATGTCGAGCATTACGTTCTCGCCGATGTCGGTGACGCTGACCACCGGAATGCGCGCCGCGCGTGCCCGACGACGCATGTCGATCTTCATCGCGATGTCGTCGATCTCCTCGATGATCACCGAGACCGGCTTGCCCGTCGCCACCCCGAGGAAGGCGTCGGCGACGTCGGTCGAGTAGCCGTGCACGAACTGTGTCACCGACGAGTACGGATCGCCCTCGAGGATGCGTCGTTCTGCGATGTCGACCTTGGCGAGCCCGACGTCGCAGATCGAGGTCGTCATGCGGTTGAGGTTGGTCGGTGAGAGTCGATCCGAGTCGGCGATGTGGAAACTGCGGGCACCGGTCAGCGCGCACGACGCCAACGCTGACGACCCGACCGAAAGGCCTGCGACAGCGACCGTCGCGTCGCGCCACGCCTCTTGCTCGGAAGTGGTCAGCAGGAATCGGTTGCGCGCGGTTTTGAGCCGATAGAACAGCTCGGCGTCGGGCATCCGGACGACCGTGTTGCGCCAGTCGATCACGACGTACCGTGTTCGGTCGTCGATGACGGCGGGATCGCCGAAGTCGACGAGGGTGTCCGGCGCGGGCCCCGGCTCGACATGCTCGAGCGCATCGAGCGCGCGAAGCTCTTCGAGCGCAGCGGGCCACATGTCGACCAGTTCGCGACGTGACGCGTCGGTGAGCTGCGCAATCCGCGCGGCGTCGTAGTAGGGGTGCAGGATCTCGATCATCGACTCTCTCCTGTTCCACTCGTTGCCGATGACCGTGGCGGTCACGGAGTCGGGCGGTGTGTCGGGTCCAGACCTTGCCGGAGCCGGGGTCGGTGCCGTACCGGCCTGCGCCGCCTTCATGTCGTCCGAGTGCCAATTGACCTCGGCGATCGAGGAGACGACCGACCGGTTTCTACCAAGGTGTTTTGCTGCGTAGAGGAGATGGTCGGCGGGAGCGATGAGCTGGTCGAGGCTCCGCGAGGTCAGTGTGGAGTCGCCGTCGTGGAGTTCGGCGGGGTCGGCGGTCACACCGCCGACGCTGATCGTGACTCCCGCGTGTGCGTGCACCGTCAGACACAGCCGTGCAGCGATGTCGCGCAGTTGTGCCTCGTCGTCGACGGCCATCAGGATGGTGAACTCCTCGCCGCCCGTTCTCGCGACCAGAGCGTCGTCGGGGACGTTGTCGCCCAGCATGGTCGTCACGTCGACGAGGATCGCGTCGCCCGCGGCGTGACCGTGGGCGTCGTTGATGCGTTTGAAGTGATCGATGTCGATGACGAGCATGGCGATACACCTGCCCGTGCGGTTCGCGGCGCGGAAGATCGGTGTGGCGCCGTCGAAGAGACCGCGTCTGTTGAGAGCGCCGGTGAGTGGGTCGGTGATGCTCAGTCGTGCCTGTTCATCGATCAACGACGACAGCGTGCGACGCAGCATCGTGACCATGATCGTCGGGACCGCGATTGCCATCAGCACCGCGCCACCACCGACCGCGAAAGCGGTCACCGACGTGGCGCGTGCGGCCATGACCCCACATGCGAGAGCCATTGCCGCGACCACGAAACCGACAACGAGATGCTGTGGCGACGCCATGGCGGTGAGTGCGGGCACCGCAGCGATGAGCACGAGAACCGCGATTGCCGAGCCGTTGTCGGCGATTACCGCAGCAGAAGCCGCGATGCCCAACATTCCACCGAAACCGTCAAGCGTGAACTGCTGATCACTGAGCTTGCCGGCGCGGATAGTGAGCGCGACCGAGAAGAGCGTGAAAACCCCGACGAGTGCCAATACCCAGTGTGTACCGGGCATGAGAAAAGAATCCGACGCGAGCCCGAATGCGATGAGCGGGACAGCGCCGACCTGGCTGCACAGCATCGCGAGCGAGCGCTGATCAAACCGCTGCGCCACCGACGACACTTCTCACCTCCGCGTGTGCTCTTCGTTCGCGCGGTCGGGCGCGAGGACGAATCCCCTACATGATTGTGACCGAACACTGTGTAGCGTGCGACGCTTCACAGGCGATTGTGACGAGATCAGTCGATATCGCCGCGGTCCAACCGTTCTTTCGCGATCAATCCGTCCTGGGCACGTTGTTCCTGATATACCAGTCGCCCGATTCTATGCGCGATGACCGGTGCAGTGATGATGGCGAAGAGGCCGGCGAGAATCAACATTCCGACGTCGACGTTGTCGCCGAGTTGGATGATCGCGCCGAGGAGGATTTGCAGCAGTCCGAAGGTCTGAGGTTTGGTCGCCGCGTGCATCCGGCTCAGGGTGTCGGGAAAACGGAACACCCCGAGCGCCGCGGTGAACGCCATCAACGCGCCGAGGATGAGGAAGACCGAGCTGACGATGTCGACGATCATGGTCGTTGCCCCCTCACGTCTGGTCGTCCCGGACTCGGAATCGGGCGATCGCGATCGACCCGACGAAGCTGAGTAGTGCCAGCGCCACGACGCCGGGCACCACGGTGGTGTCGCCGCTGTAGGCCGCCCACACCGCGAGACCGCACATCGCGAGCGCGATGAGAGTGTCGAGGGCGACGAGACGGTCGAGAGTTGTCGGTCCCATGAGCGCGCGGGCAGCGGTGAGCACGGCTGCGACGAGCAGCAGCGTGGCCACGATCACCCAGACGACGCTCATTGGTTCTGCTCCGCTTTGATCGACGCCCGCTCGGCGGTGCGCACGTGGTGATAGTCATCGTCGATGCCGTGGTACGGACTCGGGTGCCATTCGCTGTCACGCTCGAATGCCTTGATGAACATCCGCTCGACGAACGCGATCTGCCGGTGGAACGCCCGCACCTTCTTGTCTGAGCGGACATCGAAGACGTGCACGTAGATCAGCCGTCGACGATGGTCGATCTCCAGCACCATCGTGCCGGGCACGAGGTTGAGATAGTCGACGGCGAGGGTGAGCACCATGTCGGATTTGATTGCCACCCGCACCCGGATGACCGCTCCGAGTGGGCGATAGCCGGGTCGGATCGCGGCCCACGCCACCTGCGCGCTCGACACGAAGAAGTCGACGATCAGCCGTGCGATGAGCCAGAGCACCGACACGGGGTGGATACGGCCCTCGACCGGAACCCGCGGCAGCGGCAGCACGATGGAGATGACCAGCGCGAGCACGACGCCACCGATGATGTTGGCCCACGACACCGTGCCCCACAGCAGCACCCAGACAAAGGTGAGCCAGGCGAGGACCCACAGGCGGACGGCCAGTTCACGGCCGTCACTCGCGATTCGGCCCGGAAGCCGGATGTGTTCGCGAAGCCACACGAATACCCGGACGGTGTTCCAGAAGATGAACAGCAGCGACACGCGCCACGCATTGACGAGGAACGATCTCACGGGTCCCTTGCCGGGCGCGCGTACCGCCCCGGAGCTGCGGCGCCGGGGGTCTTGGTTGCCCTGGTCCTGGCTCGTCATCTGTCACCTCCCAGCACGCTGACGATGTAGTTGTCGCGGTCGGATATGTTGTCGGCCGCGCTGTCGGTGAAGCGCAGGATCGGGCCTGCCCAGAAGGTCAGCACGAGACCGGCCGCGACCATCAGCGCGGTCGGTACCACCATCGACGTCGGCATGCGGCCGACGTCTTCGCGGTCGTCGAAGGAGATGTCGGCACGCTCGTCGATGAGGGCAGACGGAGCGCTGTCGGCGAGCTCGCCCTCGGGAGCGTCGGCACGCGGTCGCCAGAACGCCTTGGTCCACACGCGGGCCATAACGTAGAGGGTCAACAGGCTGGTGATCACCGAACCGGCGACCAACAACCACGCGAGCACCGACCCGTCGCGAGTGCCCGCCTCGAGTAACCCGACCTTGCCGATGAACCCGGAGAACGGGGGGATGCCGCCGAGGTTGAGGGCCGGGATCAAGAAGAGTCCTGCGAGCAGGGGACTCGCGATCAGGCCGCCGAGCCTGCGCAACGACGCAGAGCCCGCCTGTCGTTCGATGAGGCCGACGACCAGGAACAGCGTCGTCTGCACGAGGATGTGGTGCGCGACGTAGTAGATCGCCGCGGACAGTCCCAGTCGTGACGACAGCGCGATACCGAAGATCATGTAGCCGATGTGCGAGACGAGCGTGAACGACAAAAGGCGCTTGATGTCGGACTGCGCGATCGCACCGAAGATGCCTATCAGCATCGTCAGCAGGCCCGCGACCATCAGGATCGAATCCATCGATCCGCCGGGGAACAGCAGGGTATGTGTGCGCATGATCGCGTACACACCGACCTTGGTCAGCAAGCCGGCGAACACCGCGGTGACCGGGGCGGGAGCCGTCGGATACGAGTCGGGCAGCCACGACGACAGTGGGAACACCGCGGCCTTGATGCCGAATGCGACGAGGAGCACCGCGTAGAGCGCGTTGCGGGTTCCCTCGGCCACGGTGTCGAGTCGCAGCGCCATCTCGGCGAGGTTCAGCGTGCCGGTCGTCGCGTAGGCGAACGCGATGCCCGCGAGGAAGATCAGCGACGAGAGCATCGACACCATCACGTACGACGCTCCTGCACGCACGCGTTCTCCGCTGGCACCGAGTGTGAGCAGCACGAAGCTCGCCGACAGCAGGATCTCGAACGAGACGAACAGGTTGAACAGGTCGCCGGCGAGGAAGGAGTTGCAGACGCCCGCGCACAGGATCAGATAGGTCGGCAGGAAGATCGACACCGGCTGCTGCGACGTGCCGTCGCGGATACCCTGCCCGATCGCGTAGCTCACCACGCACAGCAGCACAACGGTCGAGACCACCAGCATCAACGCTGCGAGCGGATCGACGACCAACGTGATCCCGAGCGGACCGTTCGGGTACCCCTTCGACCCCCACCCGCCGATGTGGACCGAGAACGTTCCGTGTTCGTCGGTGAGGTAGAGCATCATGCCCGACGCGACGAGCGCGGTACCGATCGCGACGAGAGCGACAGCACGCTGCAGGATGGGGCTTCGACCGGCGAGCAGCGTGATCGCGGCACCGAGCAGCGGTACGAGCGTCGGCAGCGTGATGAGAACCGGAATCCACGAGGGCTGGGGGATCATCGATCGTCTCCCGGCTGCGGGGGATCACGCGGGTCGGCCGTTCCGGGATAGGGCTTGTCCGGATCCTGCAGATCATTGCCCAGCGGCCACGTCATGTCGACGACGTCGAGGCCGGCTTCTGCGAGTTCGTCCTCCTCGCGCGAGACCTCGTCGATGACGTCGTCATCGTCTGGCATGAGGTCGGTCTCGATCTTGGTCCGGTGCAGTGCGGCGTACTCCTCGGGTGTCAGTGGGTTGCCTTCGTCGTCGAACAGGTCGCCGAGTGGTGTGTCGGCGCCGGTCTCGGGGTTGTCGCTGCGGTCGCGGTCCGGTGCGGTCTGCAGGTTCGTGTTGAGGACCTTGCGATCTTCCACGTCGTCTTCGAGGTCGTCGTCGTCTCGGTTGAGGACGAACAGGCGGTAGACCATCGCGAGGATGAACGCGGCGACACCCATCGTGATGACGATCGCCGTGAGGACCATCGCCTGCGCGAGAGGGTCGGCGTCCTGCGTGCGGTGATCCGACGTCCTGCCGAGGATCGGCGGGTTTCCCGGAGGTCCCGCGAGGGTGATGATCAGCAGGTTGATGCCGTTTCCGACCAGCAGCAGACCCAGCAGCATGCGGATCAGACTGCGTTCCATGAGCAGATACGAGCCGCAGGCGGCGAGGATCGCGACGATGACGAGGAGTCCGAGATTCACGCTCATCGGCTTGCCTCCCCGGGTACGCGCATGATGGTGCCTGCCGGGATCGAGGTCTCGACGTCGAGGCGCGCGCCGAGGCTGCGCAGGATGTCGAGCACCAGGCCGACCACGATGAGGTAGATGCCGAGGTCGAAGAACAGTGCGGTGACGATCTTGATGTCGCCGAGCAGCGGCAGCGTGACCTTGAGGACAGCCGACGACAGCGCGGGCGCGCCGAGCAGCATCGAGGTCGCCGCGGTGCCCGCGGAGATCAATAATCCTGTTCCGAGGAACTTGCCGGGTTCGATGGGCAGCGCCTCGCCGAGTTCGTAGCGACCGCCCGCCAGATAGCGCAACACGAGTGCCAGTCCCATCGTGAGACCACCCGCGAACCCTCCGCCGGGAGCGTTGTGGCCCGCGAAGAAGAAGTAGATCGAGAGCACGACCATCGTCGGGAAGATCAGACGCGTCGTCGCCTCGAGCACCATCGACCGGTGGCGTGGGTCGCGGAACTCGCTGCCGCGCAGCCACGTGGTGCGATCCGGCGGGATCGGGTCGTCGTCTTCGTCGTTCTGGCCGTTCGGGTTGCCGTTGGGACCATTCGCGAGCATGCGTGCGGCGTCGGACACGCGCGGCGCGGCACCGAACCTGCGGTTGCGGAACACCATCGACGCGACGCCCGTGGCTGCGACGATGAGCACGCTGATCTCGCCCATCGTGTCCCACGCGCGGATGTCGACGAGCAGCACGTTGACCGCGTTGGCGCCGTGGCCCCACTTGTACGCGGCTTCGGGGATGTCGACCGAGACAGGCTGTGAGTTGCGCGCGGCAGCGGCGAACAGGCCGATGACCACGAGGCTGACACCGACCGCTGCGCCGATGAGTGCGCGGACCGCCTTGAACCCCGTCGCGTGGCGCGGCTCGGGTTCTGCGGGCAGCTTGCGCAGGACCAGCACGAAGATGACCAGCGTGAGCGTCTCGACCAGGAACTGGGTGAGCGCGAGGTCGGGGGCGCCGTAGAGAGCGAACAGCACTCCGCAGCCGTAGCCCGTGACACCGACGATCAGTGTTGCGGCGAGTCGGTTGCGCAGCAGGACCGCCGCGATCGCCGCGGCTGCCATGATCCCACCGATCACCACCTCGATCGACGAGTCGAATCCGCGCGGCGAGAGTCGATCACGTGCACCGAGGAACAGCACCGTGACAGGCAGGATGATCGCGGTGCACATGATCACGCCCTGCGTGATGGGCAGCGAACCGCGCTGGGTGTTGCGGGTCAGTGTGAGCGAGAGGGAGTCGGCCGTGCGCAGCGTGGCGTCGTAGATGCGGTCGGCGTTGAGTAGCGGGCGGTAGCGGAACAGCACATCCCGAAGACGTCGGATCAGCATGAACAGTGCTGCGCCACCGACGATGACGATGATGGAGAAGACCACCGGCAGCCCGAAGCCGTGCCACATGGCCAGATGCTCGATCTTGTGGCCGTACGACGGCAGGGTCTCGGCGTAGGGCTCGAAGGCGGTGCCGATCAGCGGGCTCAGGAAAGCGGTGACGACACCGAGTACCGCGAGGATCGCGGGTGGCGTCTGGAACGCGACCGAGGGCGGATGCATCTGTGCGACGACGCGGCTCGGGAGCTGGCGCACCTTGCGACCGAACGCGCCCCACAGGAATCGCGTCGTGTACGCCATCGTGATGATCGACCCCGCCAACAAGACGTAGTCGACGGTCTCGGCCTGCCAGTGCTGCAGCGATCCGGTATCCCAGATCGAGGCGAACGCGGTCTCCTTGCCGACGAACCCCATGGTGAACGGCAACCCGGCCATGCTCGCACCCGCGATGGCGGCGATGAGGGCGAGGACGGGCAGACGGTGGCCGAGCCGGGCCAGCTTGCGGATGTCGCGGGTACCGGTCGAGTGGTCGATGATGCCGACGACCATGAACAGTGCGGCTTTGAACATCGCGTGCGCCACCAGCATCGCCAGCGCGGCCATCGCGACGTTCGCGTCGCCCATGCCGAACAACACGGCGAGGAAGCCGAGCTGCGACACAGTGCCGAACGCGAGGATGAGCTTGAGATCGAGTTCGCGAAGCGAGCGCCAGCCGCCGAGCAGCATGGTGAAACAGCCGAGCCCGATCGTCATGACCTGCCAACTGGTGAGGCCGGAGAAGCCGGGAGCCAACCGCCCGATCAGGTAGATGCCGGCCTTCACCATCGCCGCGGCGTGGAGGTATGCGCTGACAGGTGTCGGCGCGGCCATCGCGCCGGGCAGCCAGAAGTGGAACGGGACGATCGCGGACTTGCTGACGGCGCCGATCAGCACCAGCACGATCGCGACGTCGACAAAGATGCCGCTCGACGGCGGGTGCGCCACCAGGTCGGAGAGCAGATACGACCCGGTTCGTTCGCCGAGCATGATGATGCCGACGAGCATCGCGAGTCCGCCGAGGGTGGTCACGAGTAGTGCCTGCGTCGCGGATCTGCGCGAGGTGGCGCGGACGTGATAGAAGCCCACGAGCATGAACGACAACACCGTGGTGAGCTCCCAGAAGATATAGAGCATCAGCATGTTGTCGCTGGCGACGAGTCCGAACATTGCCGCGGCGAACGCAATCATCTCGCCACCGAAGATGGCGACCCGCGGGCGAGCGTCGTCGAAGTAATTGGCGCAGTAGCAGAGCACCAACGCCCCGACACCGAGGATCAGCACCGACATGATGGCCGTGAGCGTGTCGAAACGCATCACGAAATCCATCTGCAGCGTCGGAGCCCAGGTGACCGTCTCGACGCGGGGAGGATCGTGCGCGTGTGGCCAGTTGAGCAGGACCCAGATCAGACCGCCGAGCGGAGCGAGCGCGAGTACGTAGAAACCCCTGGTGCCGAGCGCATGAACGATGGCGGGTGCGATGAGCGCACACACGGCCAACGCGGCCAACACCGAGATCAAAGGGCACTCCGTCTTTCGTCGTCTGGCGGGGTGTCACGGAGCAACTGCCCGCTCGACTATCTTACCGTTGCAGTCATGTCCCGCTTAGTCAGGTTCACAGTCGTTCTGCTGACGTGCACGCTTGCGCTGGTCATCGGTGCTTGCGGGTCCGACGAGGACAGCGGTCTCAAGGGAGTGGCACTACCGTCTGATTTTCCCTCCGATCAAGTTCCCCTGATCGACGGAACGGTGCTGACTGCGTCAGGCGATGCGACCAAGGGCTGGTCGGTGACGGTCCAGGCGCCCGCCGGCGATTCCGGTGTCCTGGACACCGCGGTCAAGAAGTTGACCGACGCCGGTTACACAGAGTCGCAACGAACGTCGCAGAACGGACAGTCCGTCGTGGTGCTGACTGCGGATAAGGCAGGCAAGACGTACTGGGTGAGCGCGGGTGTCACCCCTGCCGCCGCGTCCGGCGGGTCGTCGGTATTCTACACGATCACGACGAGCTGAGGTTCACAGCCGACTGCCAGAGAGTGGGCAGTCGGACGCAAGGGATGCCACGCACCGTGGACGGCACTGTTGATGCGTCATCAGCGCGCCGAATGTCCGGCGCTGGTCGACGACGCACCCGAGCGCAGGGAGTCCCCACGATGTCCGCACCCACCACCGGAGAACACTCGACGAACCCCGAGTACCCGACGAATCCCGATCACCCGACGACCGATCACCTGACGCCAGGGCAGGCGGCCTGGCAGGCGGAAGCGCCTCCGGCCGGCGACTCTGCGCAGCCACGAGCCGACCAGGTGCCGCCGAAGGTCAAGAACGCGATCATCGCGGGCGGGATCGGACTGGCCGTCGGGTTCGGACTGCTCGGCTTCGGCGCCGGGTACGTCGTGGGCCACGACAACTCGACGGGCCAGAGCCAGATGCGCGGCCCCGGGATGAACGGCGGCGGCATGAACGGTGGCGGAATGAACGGGGGCGGGATGCCCGGCATGAACGGTGGTGGCATGAATGGTGGCCAGATGCCCGGCATGAACGGCGGCACGGGCCAGAACGGGCAGCTTCCCAACGGTCAGCAGGGGCAGATGCCGAACGGCCAAGTGCCGAACGGCCAGCTGCCGAATGGCCAGCAGGGCCAGACCCCGAACGGCCAAACCCCGAACGGGCAGGTGCCCAACGGTCAGCAGGGTCAGACCGGGCAGACCGGCACCCAGACCAGTTGAACCAGACCAGTTGAACCAGACCAGTTGAACCCAGCCGTTCACTCGCCCCAGCTGTTCACTCACTCCGTCGGTCGGCGTAGGCGCGCAGGTCCTCGACCTGTGCGGCGTCGAGTGACGGTCGAACCCGCGTGCGGGCGTCGACGACGTCGTCGGCGGTGACGGTCGCGGCGTCGATGTCGCGGCGCATGGCCGCGAGTGCCGCCTCACGCAGCAGCGCGGCGCAGTCGGCGGCCGAGTAGCCCTCGAGGTCGGCGGCGAGCGCGTCGAGGTCGATGCCGTCGGCCAGGGGCACCTTGCGGCCCGATGTGCGCAGAATCTCGGCGCGGGCTTGCGCGTCCGGTGGCGGGACGAAGACCAATCGCTCCAGCCGCCCCGGACGTAGCAGTGCCGGGTCGATGAGGTCCGGCCGGTTGGTCGCGCCGAGGACCACGACGTCCTGCAGCGGCTCGACGCCGTCGAGTTCGGTCAACAGCGCGGCCACGACGCGATCGCCGACGCCCGCATCGGTCGACTGGCCGCGACGCGGGGCGAGGGCGTCGACCTCGTCGAGGAAGATCAGCGACGGTGCCGATTCGCGTGCCGCGGCGAACAGGTCGCGCACCGCTTTCTCCGACGACCCGACCCACTTGTCCATCAGCTCGGCGCCCTTGACCATGTGCACCGAGAGCATGCCCGACGCCGCGAGCGCGCGAACGACGAAGGTCTTGCCGCAGCCGGGTGGTCCGTAGAGAAGCACACCGCGCGGCGGCTCGACGCCGAGCCGCGTGAACGTGCCGGGGTGCTGGAGCGGCCAGAGCACGGTCTCGGTGAGCGCCTGCTTCGTCTCGGTCATGTCGCCGACGTCGTCGAGGGTGATGGATCCGACCGCGACCTCGGGGGTGCGTAGCCGCGAGACGGGTCGGATGACGTCGAGTGCCCCGACGAGATCATCGTCGGTGAGTGAGGGCGCCGCATCGGTAGCGCTTGCCCTCGCGGCCGCACGCAATGCAGCCTCGCGCGCGAGCGCAGCCAAGTCGCCTGCGACGAAACCCGGTGTGCGCGCGGCGATGTGGTCGAGGTCGAGTGCACCGTCGGTGGGTACTCCGGTGAGGATCACTCCGAGTATCCGTG
Organism: Gordonia sp. w5E2; assembly: GCF_036540975.1. Lineage (NCBI taxonomy): Bacteria > Bacillati > Actinomycetota > Actinomycetes > Mycobacteriales > Gordoniaceae > Gordonia > Gordonia sp. w5E2. The sequence goes on from NZ_CP144213.1 coordinate 650,551, forward strand.
CGCGTCGAGCGGCGTCGGGTAGTCCGATGACGAGTTCGCGGTCGCACAGGTCGGGAGCGCGTAGGCGTTCGTCGAGCCCCGCGGGTTCAGCGCTGGTGACGATCAACGCGATGTGGTCGTCGGACGTCGACGTCGCGTCGGTGGGGCTGATCGCTGCCCGCAGTTCGTCGAGGATCAACGTCGAGACAGGCTCGGACTTCGCGGGCAGCAGGGCGTCGACGTCGGTGATCAGTAGCACCCCCGAGCCGGAGCGTCGGAGATCGGCGATCGCGTCGCTGACCGCGCGGAGGCGGGCCGAGGCCTCGAGCGATCCGATGGTTGGTCCGTCGATCGTCGTCAATGTCCTTGCGGCACAGACGGATCGCACGAGCGTCGCCTTCCCGGACCCTGCCGGACCGGAGAGCAGCACGCCGAGTCGGGGAGTGGCCCCGAGCGCGCGCAGCACGCCTGGCTCGTCGAGCGTGATGCTCAGCCACTCGGTGAGTTTCGCGACCTGCGCGTCGACCCCGACCAACTCCGACGCCGGGCGCACCACGTGCCCCGGCGATTCCGCACCCGGCGGTGTGGTGAGCCAACCGCGCCCGACCCCACCTGCTGCCGCGCCGACGGCGCCGCGACTCTCGCCGACAACGCCGGGACTCGTGTCCGCGGCGCGTGGTGCTGCACCGACGGCACCGCGTGTGGCGTCGACGCCATCCGACGCCCACAGCACGGCGGTCGAGGGCTGCACGCTGACCGGCGACCCGGGATCGGTTGCGGTGACCGTCAGCAACTCGTTGGTCCACGTGATGCCGACCGACAACGTGAGCGCGCGGGTGGCGGCGCTCGCGGTGAGTTCCGGACCGAGGTCGCGTGGAAGCAGCGACACCGCATCCCCGACCGACAGCACCTTGCCGAGGAGTGCACGCCGCAGCGTCGCCTCGTCGACGCCTCGACTCGCAACAGCGGAACCGGTGACGACGACCCGTGCCGCGCCGTGCACGGCAACCCCGGAGAGCACGACCGAGGCGTTTTCCTTGATGCCCGCGTTGGAGAACGTGATGTCGTCGAGCAGTAGCGTGCCGGTCGGCGTCCCCGACGGTGCTGCCGCGACGACGGCCGCGGTGACCCGTGCACCCGTGATCGACACCGCGTCCCACTCACGCAATCCGAGCGCCGTCAGCGCTTCGGGATGAGCGCGGACGATCCCGCGGCGCGAATCCGCAGCCGACGTATTGAGCCGAGCGGTCAGCGTGAGCTGCGCGTTCACCGGGCGTCACCGCCGGCCGGGGCATCGGTGACAGGGACGTCGGAAGCAGGGGCGTCGGAAGCAGGGGCGTCGGACACTGTGGTGTCGGAAGCAGGGGCGTCGGACACCGTGGTGTCGGAAACCGGGGCGTCGGAAACACTGTGGGGCGCCGTGGTTTCAGAGCCCGGGATGTGCAAGCCGAGTCGCGCGGTCGATTTGCGCGGTGGCAGCGTGCGGCGCGGCTGGCCGCGGGCGATCGCCCGACGTTCCGCCCGGCGCTCGGCGGGCGGGGCCTCCCAGTGTTCTGGCCGCGCCTGTACCCAGCGTCGACTGCGCCAGGCGAACGGAATGTGCACGGCGTATGCCGCCACCAGGATGATCATCAGCACGTATGGGTAGGTCAACAGCAGTGCTGCGCCGATCGCGACGAGGATCAACAGGCCCGCAAGCTTGCGCGGATGCACAGACGACGTCTTGAGCGATGCTGTCGGAACTCGACTGACCGCGAGCAGTGCCACCACGACCAACCACAATCCGACGACCAGCGGCGAGGTCCACCATCCGTCGCCGAACTGCTGGGCGAGCCCGATCGGCAGCAGGGCCACCAGGGCTGCTGCGGGCGCGGGTACGCCGACAAAGAAGTCGCGGGTGTAGCCGGGGGCATCGGTGTCATCGAGCAGGGTGTTGAACCGCGCGAGCCTCAGCACGATCGCGCAGCAGTAGATCAGCGCGAATCCCCAGCCGAGGTCGTGTCCTTGCAGCAGATACAGGTACACGATCAGCGCTGGCACGACGCCGAAGTTGATGGCGTCGGCGAGTGAATCGATCTCGGCGCCGATCTTGGTGGTCGCGCCCATCAGCCGGGCCACGCGGCCGTCGATGCCGTCGAGTAGGGCCGCGGCGACGACGAGTGCCATCGCAAGGTCGACGTTGTCGTTGATGACAGCGCGTACCGCCGTCAACCCCGCGCAGATCGCGAGAATCGTCAGCGCCGACGGTACGAACATCCGCCCCGCGGCGGCCTGTCGCCGCAGTCTGCCCTGCTCGTCGTTCGACGCCGAGCCCCGGGGGACTCGACGTCGCGTCGACCTCATCGACGGATTGCGGTAGTGCAGCGGGGTGCGGTCTACGCCCGCTCGATTGTTGGTCGGCATGTCATCCGCCGTCGCGGACGCGGGTGGTATCCGAGGTACTCAGCGTGGCGAGCGGGGTCTCGGCGCCGACGGTGCGCTGCCCGACCAACACTTGTTGCTTCGTACCCGGCGGGAGGTAGACGTCGACGCGTGAGCCGAACCGGATGAGTCCGTAGGTGTCGCCGATGCAGAGGTGATCGCCGACCTTCGCGGTGCAGACGATTCGACGCGCAAGCAGGCCGGCGATCTGTACCACGGCGATGTCGGAGTCGCGGGGTGTCGGGTCGGGATCGTCGCCGTCGGAATCGTCCCCGCCGTCGGGGCGCACGACCATCGTCGTGCGCTCGTTTGCCGAACTCGCCTCCGGGAGGTCGGCGGACACGAACGAACCGGGCGTGTGCGTCACCGACAACACGCGACCGCTGATCGGGACACGCTGCACGTGGACGTCGAAGATCGACAGGAACGTCGAGACGCGCGGTCGGGGTTGGTCGCCGAGACCCGATTCCGCTGGGGGAACGGCATCGTCGACGAGGCTGACGATCCCGTCTGCCGGAGCCACCACGACGCCCGGCTCAGTCGGCGGAACCCGTGAGGGATGCCGGAAGAAGGCTGCGCAGGCTCCTGCCGCGGCGGTCGCGGGCACCGCGATCCACCGATGTCGCCGACCAACCACCGCCACCGCCGATGCCGCGGCGACGAACGGGAGGCCTGCCGGGTGGATCGGGGGAAGGGTCTCGCGCGCAAGAGCAACGAGGTGCGTCGGGGTCAGGCCGGAACGGATCGGACCGTCGGATTCGGTTGCCGGATGTTGTGCTGATGCGTCCGGTCGCGGGCGCCTGGCCACCTGATCATCCTCCCGAGTCGGTCGCGCCGGAATTGCCCGTCGCGTCCGTACAGCTTAGCGATGCCAGACAGCTGCGGTTCCGGGGTCTGGGGGTCGCAGACGTCACAGAACGACGACGTTGACGACCGAACCCGCAGGCAATGCGGTGGTCGTGGCGGGGATGTCGATCAACGCGTTCGCCCCCGCGAGGTAGCGCAGATGATGTGACCCCGGTGGACCTATCGGCTCGACGACCAGCCGGCCGTCGACGCCCGGGAGCAGCGACTCGTCGACGACGCCGCGCATGAACTGCCTTTTGCCCTCCGGTGATCGGATGTCGCTGCCGAGCGTGGCCGCGACGCGTGGTCGGTCGGGTGACAGGCCCATCGCCGCGCGCAGGGGAGGACGGATGAACACCTCGAACGACACGAGCGAACTGACCGGATTTCCCGGCAACGTGATGATCGGGACGCGACGGCCGGCCGGGTCGAGGTGATGCCCACATCCCTGCGGCATCCCGGGCTGCATGGCCACCTTCACGAACTCGACCGGCCCGGCGTCGAGTGCCTCCTTGACCACCTCGTACGCCCCGGCGCTCACGCCACCGGAGGTGATGATCAGGTCCGCGTCGGCCGACGCCTCGTCCAGGCGCTCGAGGAAGTCCGCGACATCGTCGGGAACGAAGTGAACGTGCCGTGCCAGCGCGCCCGCCTCGGTGAGGGCTGCGGTGAGCATGGCGCCGTTGGACTCGTAGATCTGCCCGTGCTGCAACGGTTTTCCCGGCTCGACGAGCTCGGAGCCGGTCGACAGCACCACAACCCGCAGCCGTCGGGCAACCGCGACGTCGGCGAGGCCGAGCGCCGAGAGCAGTCCGATCTGTGCCGCCCCGAGCACCGTGCCGGCGGGCAGCGCGACGTCGCCGCGCGCGATGTCGGAGCCTTCGCGTCGAATGTGCTTTCCCGCCTCGACGCCCGAGCTGAACCCGACCGTCGAGTCGGGCACGTGGTCGACAGAGAAGTCGCCGTCGGTGAGTTCAACCGGCACAACGGCATCGGCGCCGTCGGGCAGCGGTGCACCGGTCATGATCCGCGCGGTCGTCCCCGGTGCGAGTGTCACCAGACCCGTGCGGCCGGCAGGAATGTCGTCGACGACGGGCAGCCGGACGGGCTCCGCCGCACTGGCACCGGCGATGTCGTCGGCCCGCACCGCGTATCCGTCCATCGCGGAATTGTCGAAGGCGGGCATCGCGAATGCCGCGACGGCGTCGTCGACGGTGGCCATACCCAGCGCATCCGCAACCGCGACGCGGACCGTTTCCGGAGGCCCGAACAGCTCGCTGACGATCTTCTGATGCTCGGCGACGGAACGCATTGGCCCAGCATGCCACGTAGATCGAGCCCGTCCTGCGCTCGCGCCCGACGGGCACTAGATTCGATGCATGACGCTGGGGCTGCTGCTCGACATCGACGGGGTGATGGTCACCTCGTGGCATGCGCTGCCCGGCGCCGTCGAGGCGATCGAAGAACTCTCCGAGCGCGGCTACCCGCGAATGTTCTTGACCAACACCACATCACGGTCGCGATCACAGATCGCCGAAGCGCTCGGCAACTGCGGATTCGAGGTCGAACCCGACGAGATCCTCACCGCCGCCAAACTCACCGCCGAATTCCTGGCCCGCAACTATCCCGGCAAGCTCGCCTGGGTTCTCAACGAGGGACCGATCGCCGAGGACATGACCGGCGTGCCACTCACCGACGACCCAAACGAAGCTCAGGTCATCGTCCTCGGCGGCGCCGGGCCGGTGTTCACACACACTGCGCTGTCGACAGTGCTGGAGAAGATGCTCGCCGGTACCCCGGTCGTCGCGATGCACCGTTCGATGATCTGGTCGACGGCCCGTGGCCTCTCGATCGACACCGGCGTCTACCTCGAGGGCCTCGAGAAAGCCTCGGGACGAAAGATCCGCGCTATCGGCAAGCCCTCGCCACTAGGTTTTCGCGCCGCCGTCGAACTCATGAACCTTGAGCCGACCCAGGTGGTGATGGTCGGCGACGACATGCACAACGACGTCCTCGGCGCCCAGGCCGCCGCACTCATCGGCGTGCTGGTGCGGACCGGCAAGTTCCGCGAGGACGCGCTGCGCGCCCTGCAGCGCGATGAGTTCGGGCCGGTGCCCGACCACATCATCGACTCCCTCGCCGACCTCCCGGCCCTTATCGAGAAGCTCGACGGCGCCTGACCCTGCCCACTCGACTGGCCGAAGCGCCCACTCGACTGTCTGGAGCGCCCAGTCGACGGTCTAAGGCGCCCACTCGACTTTCTAAGGCGCCCACTCGACTGGCCGAAGCGCCCACTCGACTGTCTAAGGCGCCCACTCGACGCGAAGTGCACCCGTCGACTGTGCGCTCGAGAGCGTCGACTGGGCGCTGTATCCCGTCGACTGGGCGCTGCACTCCGTCGACTGGGCGCTCTATCCCGTCGACTGGGCGCTCTATCCCGTCGACTGGGCGTTCAGGCGGCCCGGGCGGTGCTCGATTCTGCGGCGCGCTTGATCTTGCCCAGGGTCTCGGCCATCCCGACCTTGAGCTCTTCCTCGAACGAGTCGGAGCCGCCGAACACGAGGTCGACGAGCGTCGAGGACACCTTGGTCGTCTTGCCGCCCGCGGCTTCCCGACGTTCCGTCACCGTCACGCCGCCCGACGGGTTCGGCTCGATGGTGTAGCTCCACACGGTGTGGTTCTCCGCGACGCGGAACCCGATCTCCTGGTTGGGTGCGAACCGCACCACCTTCGACGTCGTCGGCCAGGCGAGCGGTCCGCGACGGTTGATGTTGACCGTGCGGGTGCCCAGCTTCACCGGCCCGCCGATGATGAACATCTTGGCGCACTGCGGACTCCACTCGCCCATGCGGGCGAGGTCGGAGATCACGGACCAGACCTGCGTGGGCGTGGCGTCGATGTCGATGGACTCTTCGATCAGTGCGGCGGTCATGGTTCCCCCGGGTTGTGCGTTGCGGACGGTCGATGACCGACGGTGTCGCCGGTCACAGCTCGCATCACCCTAGAACGCCTATTGTCGGACAGTCAATAAGACTCAGACGATGAGCACGGTCCCGATCATCGCCGCGACGCCGACGAAGACCGCGGCAGAGATCCATCCCGCGGGATGCGCGTCGTTCTCGAGCAGGATGGTCCCGAGCTTGCCGGGCGTGAGCCAGTCGATGAGCACGAATGACCACATCATCACCGCGATGGTCAGCACCGCGTAGGCGAGCGTGTAGAGCAGCGCCTTCCACAACACGAGGGTCACCGTGTCGACCACCGAGGCGACCAGCACGAACGCGATTCCGACGACCATCGACGTCGTCAGGATCATCGCGTTGCGGTTGTTGTCCACCCAGACGAGCTGCCGAAGCCGGCCCGGAGTCACGAGGTCGAGGGCACCGAAGCCGACGACCATGAGCGCAACCCCCAGGAGGCTGAACGACGCACCCCAGGCCAGATTGGTGCCGAACACTGCGTCCACCTGTGATCTCCCCTCGTCGCCGACCCTCTGGTCGGTGCGTGGTCGCCGGTGCACGCGGGCGCGACACCCACGAAAACCCTAACCCGCGACGACCCCTGCGAGCCCGAGGTTCTCACGCAGTGTCCGACCCGGATACTCGGTCCGGTACACGCCGAGGTCTTGGAGCTCGGGAATCACGTCGTCGACGAAGCGGTCGAGGCCGCCGGGAGTGACGTGTGGAACGAGGATGAAGCCGTCACTCGCGTCGGCCTGCACGAAGCGGTTGATCTCGTCGGCGACGGTGCGCGCCGAACCGACGAACGCCTGACGCCCCGTGACCTCGATGATCAACTCACGCGTCGTGAGCTTCTTCGACTCGGCCAACGCGCGCCAGCGGGCTGCGACGTCGCGTGGGTCCTCGTGGATGCGGACACTGGCTCGCCCCTTCGCGACGGTGTTCTCGCCGGGCAGCGGGTCGATGCTCGGTAGCGGGCCGTCGGGATCGTGGTCGTGGAGGTCTCGATTCCAGAGTTGCTCGAGGAACTTGATCGCGGTCTGTCCGCTGACCTGCGCGAGTCGGATCTCGTGCGCGAGTTCCGCCGCGTCGGCATCGGTATCTCCGACGACGAACGTCGCGGCGGGCAGGATCAGCAGATCGTCCGGTCTCCGCCCGTGAGCGGCGAGACGCCCCTTGACGTCGGCGTAGAACGCCTTGCCGTCGTCGAGCGTCGAGTGTCGCGAGAAGATCGCGTCGGCGCGCGCGGCGGCGAACTCCCGACCCTCGTTCGAATCTCCCGCCTGGAAGATCACCGGCCGCCCCTGCGGGCTGCGCGGCACCCCGAATGTGCCGCTGATGTCGAACTGCGAGTCGAGGTGCGCGAACTGGCCGGCGTGTGGTCTGCGCAGGAATTCGCCGGAGGACCGATCGGCGACGATGTCGTCGCGTTCCCACGAATCCCACAGTTCCACAGCGGTTTCGAGGAACTGCCGAGCCCGCACGTAGCGCTGATCCGCCGGAAGGTATCCGCCGCGGCGGAAGTTCTCGCCGGTGAACGCATCCCACGACGTCACGACGTTCCAGGCTGCGCGACCGTCGGAGAGGTGGTCGAGCGACGCGAATTGCCTTGCCACCTCGACGGGTTCGTTGAATGTCGAGTTGATCGTCCCGGCGAGTCCGAGATGTTCGGTGACCGCCGCGAGTGCGGCGAGGATGGTGAAGGTGTCGGGCCGTCCGACGACGTCGAGGTCGTAGATCTTGCCGTTCTGCTCGCGCAGCCGGAGTCCCTCGGCGAGGAAGAGGAAGTCGAACAACCCGCGCTCGGCGGTCTGTGCGAAGCGCGTGAACGACGAGAACTCGATGTGACTTCCGGCGGCCGGATCACTCCAGACCGTCGTGTTGTTGACGCCGGGGAAGTGCGCCGCGAGATGTACCTGCTTGGTCATCGGACACCGCCTGACACGGTCGCACGTGAGTATCGATTGACGGGATGGCGCAGACCCAAGGTCTCCCGAAGGGTGTGTGCTCCTGAGGTTTTCGCTTCCGAGTCGACAAGGAGACCGCGTCGACGCAGCTCGGGGGCGAGGTCATCGGCGATGCGGCGAAGGTCGTGCCCGATCGCGGCCGGATGCAGCCGGACCCCCTCCGCCGAGTCAGCTGCACCTGCACGCTCCTCGATGAGGTCGGCCAATCCTGCTGCGGTGCCGACGAACTCCTGTGTGCCGTCGTCGAAGCGGGTGCCGAGCCAATCGTCGTACTGCGCTCGACGACCAGCCGCCGACGCCTGCGTGTCGTCGAGGTAGACGACGAGGTCGTCGTAAAGTCGTAGGTCTTCTCGGCGATTGCTGCCCGACGCTGCGAGCACCTTGTCGAGCGTCGCACGGTCATCTGGACTCGTGAAGAACCCGATATCGGCGCTGCCGCTGAGCAATTCGAGTGACGCGGGATCGCCTGCCGACACCGTCGTCGCGATGAGGGGCTGCCCCTGCGGGGGTCGTGGTGTGATCGACGGGCCGCGCACGGAGAAGAACTCGCCTTCGAAGTCGATGTAGTGCAACCGATCCCGGTCGATGAAGCGTCCGGTCGCGACGTCGCGGATCTCGGCGTCGTCCTCCCACGAGTCCCACAGTCGGCCGATCACCCCCGCGTATTCGGCAGCTTCTCGGTGCAGCGCAGCGCGATCCGATGCCACCTCGAGGTTCCGACGTCCGAACAGTGAGACGTTCTCGGGCCGGTCGTCGACGGCCAGCACGACTCCCGCACGTCCACCGCTGACGTAGTCGAGCGTGGCGATCGCCTTCGAGGTGTGGAACGGCTCGGTGTGCGTCACGGTCACTGTGGGCAGGAGTCCGATTCGCGTGGTGAGCGGCGCGATTCGTGCCGCGATCAGCACGGTGTCGAGCCTGCCGTTGACGAGGTCGGTACGCACCGGCGGCGCGCCGGCCGACGACTCGCCGGGCAGTAGCGGCCGAGGCTCGAATCCGTCGTCGAGCGTGACGAGATCGGCACCAGCGCGTTCGGCGGTGACGATCGCGTCGCGCCAGTAGCTGGCGCTGAACAGTGCGTCCGGTCTGGCCTCCGGGTCTCGCCAGGCAGCCGGGTGTCGACCGGCGCCACGCAGTCCGATGGCCAACGACAGCGTTGAATCACTCACGACTCGTCTCAACGGTCGACCCGCTCGGGCCTCTTCCCGACCGCGACCAAAAGATCAGCGTGAGCACAACCGTTCTCTCGATCGTCATATGGGTGCTTACTGGGACATTGCGGACTGGGAACAGAGCTGCCGAAATTCGAGCTGCGGGAGTGACGATGAGCTGGTTGTCCAAGGTGGGCGGGTTGTCGCAGATGGTCGAGACGCACCACCAGATGTTGTTGCGCGGAGCCGCTGGCCAGACGCCCGAATCGTCGGCGGCGTACTACCCCGGAGTCGGCCATGCCGACCCTGGCGTCAGCACACAGACCGCTCACACCAACCCCCAGCGCGTCCGCCGATGACAGCGAAAAGCGCTGCGCCGCTGCCACTCTCAGTCCTCGACCTTGCGCCGGTCAGTGAGGGGTCGACTCCCGCAGAGGCGGTGCGGCGCAGCATCGCGCTGGCGCGCGCCGCCGAGGGGTGGGGCTACCGACGTTTCTGGCTCGCCGAGCACCACTTCGTCTCGGTCGGTTCGTCGTCGACCGCCACGCTGATAGCCCTGGTCGCTGCCGCAACCGAATCGATTCGGGTCGGCAGTGCGGCAGTGCAACTCGGACATCACACCGCGGCGTCGGTCGTCGAGGCGTTCGGCACCATCGACGCCGTGTTTCCCGGCCGCCTCGACCTCGGGCTCGGGCGGTCGGGGCAACGGCGCACCGAAGCACTCGCCGCGGCGGCGGCTGCGCCCAAAGGGCCGACGGGGCCACCACCCGCGGCCGAATCCGAACGCGTCGTCGACGGCCTGCTCCTACCCGAACCGTTCGTCTTCGCGGGCATTCTGTCGTCACCGCTGATCGGTGCCACCGCGGCGGCACTGGAGTTTGAGGGTGCCGCGCAACCCGACTTCGCCGACGCCGTGTCCGACATCCTCGCGCTGCTCGACGGAGGGCTGCGCGTCGGCGACGTCGAATTGCACGCTGTCCCAGGCGAACACGCCGACGTCGAGGTCTGGGTGTTCGGTAGCAGCAAGGGGCAGAGCGCGCAGGTCGCAGGCGCCGAGGGGCTGCCGTTCGTCGCGAACTATCACGTCAGTCCCGCAACGGTTCTCGAGGCGGTCGAAGCCTACCGGGCCAACTTCCGTCCGTCTGCCCGCCTGTCCGAGCCATATGTGGTGGTGTCCGCCGACGTCGTCGTTGCCGAAGATGATTCGACCGCAACACATCTCGCGTCGACCTACGGCCACTGGGTGCACGACATCCGGACCGGTCGGGGAGCGCAACCCTACCTCGATCCCGATAGCGCGGCGCCGCTGACCGATGAGCAACGTGCGGTTGTCGACGACCGGATTCGGACGCAGTTCGTCGGCTCGCCGTCGACCGTCGCCGAACGACTCGACACGCTGGCACGCGTCACCGGCGCCGATGAGCTCGTGATCACCAGCGTCACACACGATTTCGACGATAGGCTTCGCTCTCACCAGCTCCTGGCAGCAGAATGGGGGCTCACCGACTCACGTCGATGAACCCCCATCTGGTGCGAACCTAGTTGACGGTCACCATTTCGTAATCGCCGAGCTTGCCGGCGAGGACACCGAGGTGTTCGTCAGCGTCGCCGAGGGTGCGAGAGATCGCGGTCAGGCGTGCAACGTAATGTCCCACAGGGTATTCCGCTGTCATGCCGATGCCGCCGTGCATCTGGATCGCTTCCTGGCCCACCTTGCGTGCCGAGCGGCAGATCTGCAGCTTCGTGCGGCTGTAGACCGACGGGTCGTCGACCTCGTCGTTGAGCGAAGCCGTCGCGTACAGGCTCATGCTGCGTGCCAGCTCGAGCGCCACGTACACGTCCGAGGCGCGCTGCGTCAGCGTCTGGAAGGTCTTGAGCGGCACACCGAACTGCTTGCGCGACTTGAGGTATTCGGTCGTCAGTTCCATTGCGCGTTCCATCGCGCCGACAGCCTCGGCGCACTGAGCCGTCTGCGCGAAGATGTCCGCGTAGGCGATAGCGTCGGACTGATCACCCTCGGCCAGTTCGATCGCCGGGGCGTTGGCAAAGCTCACCCGGGCGGCTCGACGGTCGTCGTAGGTGCGGAACCCGTCGACGGTCACCCCCGACGCGTCGGCGTCGACGAGGAACAGTCCGATGGTTCCGTCGGTGCGGCGGGCGCTGACGACGAACTTCTGCGCCACGTCACCCGCCAGGACCGGGTACTTCACCCCGTCGAGAGTGACGCCGTCGCTGGCGCCGGTCGCCGTGGTGGTGACTGCCGCTGCGGGCCAACGATCTTCGGGTTCTGCGTGAGCGTATCCGAGCAGCAGCCGCCCCTCCGATACCTCTGTCAGCAAACTGGTACGGCGGTCGCCGGAGGCGACCTTGTCGATGACGATGCCCGGCAACAATGCGCCGTACAGCAGCGGCTCGGGTGCGAGGCTGCGACCAACCTCGCCCATCAGCGCGCTGACCTCGACCGGTCCTGCACCGGTGCCGCCTGCGTCCTCGCTGAACGGCAGTCCGAGGATGCCGATCTCGGCAAGCGATTCCCAAATCGACGCCGACCAGCCCGTGTCGGTCTCCGACACGGCGCGGATCTTCTCGATGTCATAACTCTTGAACACGCTGCGGACGGTGTCGCGCAGCAGTGACTGCTCTTCGGTGAGCTCGAAATCCATTGTGTTACTCCAAGTGTGGTTGTCGGGCTACAGACCGAGGATCGACGACGAGATGATGCTGCGCTGGACCTCCGACGAACCGCCGTAGATGGTCACCTTGCGGTAGTTGAGGTATTCGGGCACCGCGAGCTGCGCCCACTCCGGAGTCCCGACGCCCGGCGCGTCAACGGCCAATCCGCGCGCGCCCGCAACATCTGCGAGCAACTCGGTTGCCGACTGCTGCAGCTCACTGCCACGCAGCTTGACCAGCGACGACACCGGATTCGGCTTGCCGTCGGCAGAGCCTGCGACGACGCGCAGCTGGGTGACCTCGAGCGCGAGCAGTTCGGTTTCGAGTTCCGCGAGGCGCGCGGCGAACAGCGGGTCGTCGAGCAACGTGCCGGTCGCGGTCTTCGTTGCGGCGGCGAGCTTCTTGGCCTCGGCGAGCTTGGTCTTGGTCCAGCCGACGCGTGCGATACCGGTGCGCTCGTTGCCGAGCAGGAACTTGGCGTAGGTCCAGCCGGCGTTCTCCTCGCCGACGAGATTCTCGACAGGCACCTTGACGTCGTTGAAGAAGACCTCGTTGACCTCGACGCTGCCGTCGATGAGCTTGATCGGGCGCATCTCGATGCCCGGGGTGTCGAGATCGATGAGCAGGAAGCTGATGCCCGCCTGCTTCTTGACGTCGGGGTCGGTGCGCACGAGGCAGAAGATCCAGTCGGCGTACTGTCCGAGCGTGGTCCAGGTCTTCTGGCCGTTGACGATGTAGTGGTCGCCGTCGCGGACCGCGCGGGTCTTGAGTGACGCGAGGTCGGAGCCGGCCTCGGGCTCGGAGAAGCCCTGGCACCACCAGATGTCGAGGTTGGCGGTCTTCGGGAGGAACCGCTCCTTGATCTCCTGGGAACCGAACGTCGCGATGACCGGACCCACCATGTTGACGTTGAACGTCAGGGGATCGGGCACGAAGTTCAGGCTGAGCTGATCGTGATAGATGTTGCGCTGGATGGGCGTCCAGTCGCGGCCACCCCACTCGGTCGGCCAGCCGGGCGTAGCCAGGCCCTCGGCATTGAGGATGCGCTGGGTGGTGACGATGTCGTCGGGCAGGTTCAGCGTGCCTGCGGCAGCACGCTGACGGATCTCCTCGGGGATCTTCGTCGTGAAGAAGCTCTGGAGTTCTTCGCGGAACTTCTGTTCATCTGAATCGAACTTCAAGTGCATGTAACCAGTCTTACCCTGTGGCACCTGTAGTGCGAAAGTGCGGCCCCGCGAGATTCCGCCAGATCGTGACCTCAAACCGTGGTCGCCACGGTCTGAGTTCCAACCGTAGCGAGTCCGTGCCTCGCGCTCGGTGTGACGTCGACTCAGGCCCGAACGCGGTCCTTCCTGGTCCGCGTCCACGCGGTGACCAGTGCGCCGAGCACGGTGATGGCGAGGACATATGCGACGTAGCAGACGACGGTCTCTTGCAAGCCGATGTGCGACACCACGAGTCCAGCGATCACCGCGGGGACGCTGAAGGCGATGTAGCTCGTGATGAAGACTGCCGAGAACACCTGCCCGCGCTGATGCGACGGCGTCTGATTGCTCAGGTTGTCGAGTGCCCCGAGGAACGTGGCCGCGAATCCGGAACCCGCGATGATCGATCCGACGATGTACAGCGGGAGCATCGACGTGAGGACGCCTGCGAGAGAGATGATCGCGCCTCCCGCGAGCGCCGGATAGCCGTAGGTCAGTTTGGTATTGGCGTCCCAGGTTGTGATCGCCAGAGAGGTCACCGCGCCGGAGGCGAAGAACACGAACAGGACGGCGCCCGCGGCTCCGTGGTTGGTGATCCCGAACACGCGCGCCACCACGGACGAACCCAACGAGAGGTAGAGGCCTCCCATCGACCAGGTCGCCACGAATGCGGGGATCGCCGCGAAGAACAGCTTGCGCAGGGCCGACGGCACCGACGCCTGCGGTGCGAGGGTTCGCCACACGTGGCGGCGGGATTCGAAACCGACGCGTTCCGACGTCTCCGGAACGATCAACAGCGCGACCAGCAGGATCGCGAATACTGCCAGCGTCACCTCGTAGACGAGGATTCGTGGCGCGGGTGCGTACTGGACCAACACGCCGGCGACGACGACTCCGGCCGCCAGTCCGATGGTCGGCCCCGCGCCGGTGATCGCCGAGCCGAGGCGCTGTGACGGTTGCATGTCGACGACGGTGGCGGTCAGCGTGCCGATCGCCGCTCCCGTCGCGAGCCCCTGTAGGGCTCGCGCGGCGATCAGGAGTCCGACGCTGTCGGCGACGACGAACAGCACCATGCTTCCGATGAGCAGGACGAGCGCGACCGCGAGGACCGGGCGTCGGCCGATGTGATCCGACAGCGACCCGACGGTGAGCAGGCTGACGAGCATCGTTGCGACATAGATCGCGAAGACCACGGTCAGGGTGAACGGCGAGAAGCCCCATAGCTGCTGGTAGACGGGATAGAGAGGGGATGGGGCCGCCGAGGCGAACAGGACCGTGATGATGGTTGCGGTGACGATCCAGAACGCGCGATGCGGATGCAGCGGCCGTGCGCCGCGGCGACGTCGAGCTGTGTTCTCCAACGTGGCTGTCACGACCGTACCTCCTAAGGCAAAGCTGGCTGCATTAAGGCCAATGTATGTGGTCGCGGTTGTAAAAGCAACGCTATTTGCAATAATGGTGACATGGCTGGAACGTCGCAGGCAACGGGTGGTTCGTCGACGCAGAGTGCGGCGTCGACGACTGCTCCATCAACGGCCCCATCGCACGGCAAGCGGCCCGGTGGCCGTAGCGCTCGCGTGCAGAGCGCGGTCTTCACTGCAGTCGGCCAGCTCGTCGGTAGCGGAGAACGCGAGACGATGACCATCCCGCAGGTCGCAGAGCTGGCAGGTGTGAATCCCACCAGCATCTATCGACGCTGGGGGACCATCGGCGATCTGCTCGAGGAGGTCGCGGTCGCCGCGCTGACGCAGGGCGAGGAACTGCCCGATCACGGCACACTCGCCGACGACCTCGGCGACTGGTCGCGGATCATCGCCGCCGACATCGGCCGTCCCAAACGTCGTGCGTATCTGCGGGCGATGGCGTCGGCTCGCGACGGCATCGTCGAGGTGTGTCCGTGCTGGGAGATCCGACGGCAACAGGCGACGGAGATGATCGAGCGTGCCGGCGCGCGCGGGGAGAGCACACCCAGCGTGCGGCAGGTGCTCAACCACATCATCGCCCCGCTCTACCACCACGCCGTGTTCGCGCTGCCGATCGACGACGAGTACGCCACCGACCTCGCCGCCGACGTCATGGCCATGGTTCGGTGAGCTGGGTCCGGTGAGTCGGGGTCCGGTGAGTCGGCGAGTGGTTGCGAACTGATCCGGTCCTGACGGCCGTCCGGTACGGCTAGGCTTCGGGCCATGCAGCACGTACATGCCTTTCGCGACGACGCGCTGGGCGAACTCGACGGCGTAGGCGTCGGCGCGGCCATTGCCGCAGGCGAGATCTCGGCGGTCGAAGCGGTCGACGCCGCGCTCGATCGCATCGACGCGGTGAACGCGACGCTCAACGCTGTCGCCTTCGACGATCGCGAGCGCGCCCGCAAGCGTGCCGTCGATACCGATTTCGGTGCGGCGTCGTTCGCGGGAGTGCCCTCGATCGTCAAGAACAACACCGACTTTGCCGGAATCCCGACTCGCAACGGTTCGGCCGCTACTCCCGATACCCCCGCATCGACCACGGAACCGCTCCTCGAACAGCTCGTCTCGACCGGCGTGAACATCGTCGGCGCGTCGACCTTGCCCGCGTTCGGACTCACCGCGACAACGGAGTTCGTCGACAGGCCACCCACCCGCAATCCGTGGAACACCGAATTCTCTTGTGGCGCATCGTCGGGAGGGTCGGCTGCACTTGTCGCGGCAGGCGCGCTTCCGATCGCGCACGCGAACGACGGAGGCGGATCGATCCGCATTCCCGCGGCCGCCTGCGGGCTGGTGGGTTTCAAGCCGAGTCGGGGACGGCTGTTGCTGACAGCCGAATCCAAGCAGATGCCGATCGATCTGATCGCCAACGGAATCGTGAGCCGCTCGGTGCGCGACACCGCACACTTCCTCGCCGATGCCGAAAAGTATCGACCTGCAGCCGATCTGACCGCCATCGGTCTCGTGACCGGCGAGGGTCGACGCCGCTTGCGCATCGCGATGATGACCGAACCGATCACCGGACAGCTACTCGACCGCGACACCGAGAACGCGGTGGCGGGTGTCGCCGAACTGCTCGAGTCGCTCGGACACGGCGTCGAACATGTGCCGGTCCCCGTCGACAGGCGATACGTCGACGACTTCACCGAGTACTGGGCGCTGCTGGCATTCTTCATCGACCACTTCGGAAAGCGTTCCTACGGCAGGGGATTCGACCGCTCGCAGCTCGATGCGTTCACGCGTGGACTGTCGCGGAAGTATCTGCGGCGCATGTGGCACACCCCCGCGACCGTCCGTGCCCTCAAGCGCTCCACGGCGATGTTTCGGGAGATGTTCACGCGGTTCGACGTCGTGCTCTCGCCAACCCTTGCGCACACTACTCCGGAGATCGGATTCCTCGATCCCGCAGGCGATTTCGACGTTGTCTTCGATCGATTGATGCGCTACGTCTCGTTCACGCCGATCAACAACACCTCCGGTACGCCGGCAGTCAGCCTGCCCCTGGCGCAGTCGTCGGTGGGAATGCCTGTCGGAGTGCACTTCTGCAGCGATGTCGGCGACGAACGGACGCTGCTTGAGCTGGCATACGAGCTCGAAGCGGCCCAGCCTTTCGCGCGGATTCAGGACGCGGGCGCGACTGCTGGTTGAGCCCGCCCACCGGTTCACAGCACGATGCCGGGCACTCGATCTCGATCGAGCGCCCGGCATCGTCCGGTCCTATGAGGCCGTACTGCTTCGCAACATCGGTTTCGCTACATCAGTGCGCCACAGCCTTTTCGGCACCGATGCCGGTGAGCGAACGCACCTCCATCTCCGCGTTGCGTTCCGGAGTGCCCCGGTCCTTGGGTGCTGTCAGCGTTCCGACGATCCCGAGTAGGAACGCGACCGGGATTGCTACGATCCCCGGGTTCTCCAGCGGGAACCACGCGAAATCGGAGCCGGGGAGCATCGACGTCGACTTACCCGACACCGCCGGTGAGAAGATGATGAGGATCAACGTCAGCCCGAGCCCGCCGTAGATGCTCCACAGCGCACCGCGGGTGTTGAATCGCTTCCAGTACAGCGAGAACAGGATTGTCGGCAGGTTGGCTGCCGCCGCGATTGCGAACGCGAGGGCCACGAGGAAGGCGACGTTCTGACCGTTGGCGAGGATGCCGAGCACGATGCCGAGCACACCGAGAGTCACCGCGGCCATCCGTGATACGCGCACCTGGTCGGCCTCACTTGCCTTGCCGCGCTTGATGACACTGCCGTAGATGTCGTGCGCGAAGGACGCCGACGCGGTGATGGTCAATCCCGCGACGACGGCGAGGATCGTCGCGAACGCGACCGCGGAGATCACTCCGAGCAGGATGACGCCACCGAGTTCGAAGGCCAGTAGCGGTGCTGCGGCGTTCTCCTTGCCTGCTGCGGCCATGATGCGGTCCGGACCGACAATCGCAGCAGCGCCGTAACCGAGCACGAGCGTGAAGAGGTAGAACGCGCCGATCAGAGCAATTGCCCAGACGACGGAGCGTCGAGCCTCCTTGGCGGTGGGGACCGTGTAGAAGCGCATCAACACATGCGGGAGCCCCGCGGTGCCGAGCACGAGTGCAACAGCCAACGAGATGAAGTTGATCTTTGATTCCACCGAGCCGCCGTATTTGGCTCCGGGCGCGAGCACGTCATGCGAGGCGATCTTCTCACTCGACGACCCCGAAATGGCATGCTGCGCAGAGCCGAGGATCTCCGAGAAGTTCATCCCGAACTTGCCGAGCACCATGAGGGTCATGATGGCCGCGCCCGCAATCAGCAGGACGGCCTTGATGATCTG
This sequence comes from Gordonia sp. w5E2, assembly GCF_036540975.1. Lineage (NCBI taxonomy): Bacteria > Bacillati > Actinomycetota > Actinomycetes > Mycobacteriales > Gordoniaceae > Gordonia > Gordonia sp. w5E2. Next base: position 668,532 of record NZ_CP144213.1, read on the forward strand.
CACCCACGTGGTTCCCTTCATTCCGCCGACGAGCACGTAGACGATCATCAGTGCGCCGACCACGGCGATCACGATCGACTGGCCGGTGCGCGATTCGACGTCGAGGAGGAGGGCAACGAGACCTCCGGCGCCCGCCATCTGCGCCAGCAGATAGAACAGGGAGACGACCAGCGTCGAGATCGCGGCGGCGAGACGGACGGGGCGTTGCCTCAATCGGAAGCTGAGCACATCTGCCATGGTGAACTTCCCTGTGTTGCGCAGTAATTCGGCAACGAGGAGAAGCGCGACCAGCCATGCGACGAGGAATCCAATGGAGTACAGGAAGCCGTCGTAACCGTAGACGGCGATGGCACCCGCGATGCCGAGGAAGCTCGCCGCAGAGAGGTAGTCACCCGCGATCGCAATTCCGTTCTGCGGGCCGGAGAATGCTCGGCCACCGGTGAAATAATCTGCGGCAGTCGAGTTGTTTCGGCTCGCGCGGATCACCACGAACATGGTGATCGCCACGAACGCGGCGAAGATCGCGATGTTGGCGACGGGGTTCCCGACCGTTCCGGCGGCGAGATGCACTGTGGCTGAGGAGTTCATCGAGTCGCCCCCTCATCGGTGCCCTGTGTGGCGTTGGAGCTCTGTGTGGCATCGGCGCCCTGGCCGGTGGCCGCGCACTCCGTGTCCATTTCCTCGCGGAGAGCGGCCGCCCTGGGGTCGAGCTCACGATTGGCAAACCGCACGTAGGCCCCGGTGATGACGAAGGTCGAGACGAACTGCAGCAGACCCAGAATCAGCCCGACGTTGATGTTGCCCCAGACCGGCGTGGCCATGAAGTCGTGCGCGAAGGCGCCGAGGGCCACGTAGAGGCCGTACCAGATGAGAAAGAACGCAGTCATCGGAAAGACGAACCGGCGCAACGTCGTACGAAGATCCTGAAACTGGTCACTGCGCTGCATGTCGATGAACTGTTGTCCCGTCGGCGCGGAATGCGCTTCGGGTACGTGCTCTGTGGTTGACACCGTGCCTCCGAAAGAACTCGTGTGATGTGGATACCCGTCAACTCTCGAAGAGACGGAGATCACTCACAAGAGGTGTCGCAGGTCACACGATGAAGCCCGCGAATCGTGCGCCGAGCGGTCGTTGCGCGCCGACGAACGGTTGGCCTCTGGGCGTCATCACATGCTCGTACAACCTTGTCGCTGCGGCGTCATGGCTCCTCTGGCACCCGTTCGACGCTCAGGCCGAGCCGTTCCGGCACATGCATCCGCGCGAAGATCTGCGACACATCGGCGACCCTGTGGCGTTGGGTCATCGCGCTCACGCAGATCATGGTCACGAAGGCGAGTGGAACGGTGACAGCGGCTGGGTAGCCGATGATCGCCGACGGCCAGCCGTTGCCGACCTCGTCGTCCACGACGTCCGCGATCGCCAGTGACGTCGCGATACCCGACGACAGCCCGCCAACGGCAAGGCCGGCGATGGCGCCCGCGGGCGTCAACCCGCGCCACCAGATTCCGAGTACGAGAAGCGGACACAGCGTCGACGCGGCGATGGCGAAGACGAACCCGACTGTCCGCGACAGTTCGAGATCTGACGCGGCGAACGAGATGACGATCGCGAGTGCACCACCGATCGCGGCTGCCAGTCGAAAGTCGCGGACCCGACCCGGCAGCACGTCGGTCGACAGGGCCCCTGCAACGCTGATGAGCAGACCGGACGACGTAGCGAGGAACGCCGCGATGGCGCCCGCCGCGACCAGCGCGGCGAACAGTTCGCCGAGAATGCCTCCGACCGCTGCGCTCGGGAGCAACAGCACCGCGGCGTCGGCGGTTCCGGTGATGAGGAGTTGGGGGACGTACACCCGGGCAAGCACGCCGAGGAGCAGGGGGAAGAGGTAGAACACGGCGAGCAGGACGATGACGGTCACCGCGGTTCGACGCGCCGAGCGTCCATCCGGATTGGTGTAGAAGCGCACCAGCACGTGCGGCAGCCCCATCACTCCGAGGAATGTCGCGACGATCAGCGAGAAGACGGCGAAAAGTGCGTGCGGGCCACCGAATCCGCCGCCGGACGCGAGCCATCTCTGGCCTGTCGACGGTGCGCCCGCCACAACGGGCGTCGCTGCTCCCGCGCGCAGGTGGATCGTGCTCCCCGCCGCAACGGTGTGTTCACCCGCCGACGCGAACGGTGCGTCGTTGACGGGCTGGCCGTCGATGACGCCTGTCACCTCAACACCGTCGGTTTCCGGTACTGCCACAACCACATCCGTGGTGACGTCGACCGTCGTCGCTTCGGACACTCGAGGGGGTGCGGGTTCGCCCAGTGCGGGCCGATCGGCGAAGAACACCACGAGAAGCGCAATCGTCGGAATTCCGATGGCCGTCAGCTTGAGCCAGTACTGAAACGCCTGGACGAAGGTGATCGACCGCATGCCGCCGCCCACCACGTTCACGACGACGATCGCTCCGACGAGAACCACCCCCACCCACACGGGTGCGCCGAGCAGGATGTTCAAAGTCAGTCCCGCGCCTTGGAGCTGGGGAATCAGATACATCAGGCAGACCACGACGACGACAACCATCGCGGTCTGGCGTGCCGCTCGCGAACCGAGTCTGAACTCCGCGAAATCGGGCACCGTGTACGCACCGGATCGGCGCAGCGGTGCCGCAACGAACATCAACAGGCCGAGGTATCCCGCGGTGAAGCCGACCGGGTACCACAGCGCATCGGCGCCGTACTTGGCGACCAACCCCGCCGCTCCGAGAAACGATGCCGCAGAAAGGTATTCGCCTGAGATCGCCGTTGCGTTGCGCCGCGAACTGACCGCGCGCGAGGCGACAAGGAAGTCGGAGGTCGTGCGCGACCTCCTGCCACCGTAGACGCCGACCGCCACCGTCGCGAGCGCAGCGAGGAGCAGCGCCGCCGCGGTGACGATGCGAATGCCGTAGTCGGTCATGGGCTCTGGCCATCCTCGACGCCCGCGTCGGTCACATTCTCGACGCCAGCGTCGGTCACATCTTCGACGCCCGCGTCGGTGTCCTCCTCGATGAGTCCGAGGAAGTCGTCCTCAGCCTGCTCGGCGATCCGCACGTACACCCGGCCGACCAGGTAGAGCAGGGGATAGATCAGCACGCCGAGAACCAGCCAGTTCAGCCGGATGCCGGCAATCGTAGCCTCGCCCAATGTGGGAAACACGGTGCCCAGCAACGGAATGGAGGCAATCAGCAGAGCCGTCGTGACGCCGAGCCGAAGCGCCAGACCGAGCTGGGCGCGCATCAGGCCCCGCACCAAAGCGTCGCCGACCTCGGTCTGCTCTCGCACCTCGACGCGCGTGCGGACTCGCCGTGCACCCCGTCTCTGTGCGAGTACCACGCGCTCACGGCGAGGAGTCGACGGCTCGCTCATGTGTCGTCGCCGGACGGCGTCCGGTAGGCGCGCAGTGGATCGTGGACGAGGCGCTCCTTCAACTCCCGGGATTGACGTCGACTCACCGGCAGTTCCACCGCGGGCGACGTGCCGTTTGCCCGTACACAGACGAGGGTCTGGGACCCGCTGGTGCGCATTCCGCTGACCATCGGCAGATACACCAGGTACGAACGGTGCACGCGGCTGAATCCGTGCTCCCGCCAACGGGATTCGAGCGTAGAAAGCGGTATGCGCACCAGGTGCGCGCCCGAGTCCGAATGCAGCCGGGCGTAGTCGCCGACGGCCTCGACCCAGGAGATCGAATCACGCCTCACCAACGACGTCACCCCAGACAGCTCCACGGGGATCACATCGTCGCCGACGTCCTGACGTGAATCTCCACCGGCCGCAGACCGGGCGGCAACCGCACGTTCGACGGCCTGCCCGAGCCGATCCTCGCGCAGCGGCTTCAACAGATAGTCGACGGCGCCGACGTCGAACGCATCCACCGCACGATCCTCGTGTGCGGTGACGAACACGATCGACGGCGGATCGGAGTAGTTGCCGAGCACACGGGCCAGTTCGATTCCGGAGAGCCCAGGCATATTGATGTCGAGAAAGATCGCCTCCACCGAGTTCTCGGCGAGTTCGCGAAGGGCGGCGGTGGCGTCACCCGCGCGGATCACCTCGCCGACGTCGGATCGCCGTTCGAGCAGGTACACCAGCTCGTCGAGCGCCGGAGGTTCGTCGTCGACGGCAAGAACGGTCAGGGTCATCGCGGGTTCGCCTCCTGCGTCGGCGTTGCTGGGTGCGTCGGCGCTGCTGGGTGCGTAGGCGACTGCTCCACACGCACACCTGCGCGAAACTTCGGCACCCGCATGGTGACCTTCGTGCCGGCACCCACACCTGTCTCGACCACTAGACCGTAGTTGTTGCCGAACGCGGCCCGCAGGCGATGGTCGACGTTGGTCAGCCCCACCCGTGCGCCCGACGTCTCCTCCGTGGGTTCGGTCGACGTCGCGTCGAGTGCGTCGATGTCTCCGGAGCGCAGCAACTCCGGGTCCATCCCCACACCGTCGTCCTCGACGGCGATGACGCAGTCGGTGCCCTCGTCGCGCGCGGTGATCGAGATCGTTCCGCCGCCCCGCGCCGCGACGCCGTGCCGCACCGCGTTCTCCACCAGTGGTTGGAGGGCGAGGAAGGGAAGCACCACTCCGAGCACCTCCGGGGCGACCTGCAGCCGCACGTCGAGCGCTGAGCCGAATCGGGCACGCTCGAGCGTGAGATAGCGGTCGATGTTGCGCAGTTCGTCGGCCAGCACCGTGTACTCGCCCGCGGCGCGGAAGGAATAGCGGGTGAAGTCGGCGAAGTCGAGGATGAGCTCGCGTGCGCGGTCCGGATCGGTGCGTACGAACGACGCGATGGTGCTCAACGCGTTGTAGATGAAATGCGGACTGATCTGTGCGCGTAGAGCGAGAACCTCGGCGCGGTCGAGACGAGCTCGGGACGCGTCGAGGTCGGCCAGTTCGAGCTGGCTGGACGCGTAGCGCGCGACCTCCGAGATCGCGCTCAGCATGCCCGGGCCCGGCAGCCGGACAGAGGCGACGACGAGTACACCGACCGCGACGTCGTCCACCACGAGCGGCTGGGCGATGAGAGCGCGTATCCGCGCGTCGACTCCGACAGGATCGCGGAGCAACACGTGTCGCAGTTCTTCACCCGCGGTCGCGGCGATGTCGTCGGCCCGGCCCAGCAGTCGTTCGTCCCACGTATGTGGCTCGTCGTGGGCCAGCCGTGTGCCGTCCGCGTCGTACAGGGCAATCGCATCGGTGGCGGTGAGGGTTCGCAGCGGGGCGAGCGCCTGCTGTGCCGATTCGGTTGTCAGACCCCGCCGCAACGGACGAGCGGCCCTCGACGCTGTGTTCAGCGTGGAGTGCACGGCGCGTTCGGTGGGTGTCGCCACGACGCGGCGCGTTCGGAGCAGCACCGCGATCATCGCGACGGCGGCAATGATGAGCACCGCGATCAGTACGGCCACACCGTCGGACATCAGACGTCGGCCTCAACGTCGGCGTCGGTGGGGGCAGCACTTGTCATGCGACCATTCTTGCGAGCACGCGAGCGATGTGTGGCCGAAACGGGCGTCTGTGTCGAGGGAGTACGTCGGACTTCGTGGCAAGGCGAGTGATCCGAGAGTCAACCAGGCGCGAGAGGAGTCGCGATGACACCGCTGTGGGACCAGCACGCGTGTCTGCCGCTGCAACCCGACGCCGACGTCGGCTACCTGACCAGGTTCTCGCGGCCGGGCCCGACGTATGTCTCGGTGAACGTCGGCTACGCGCCGCAGACCCATGCCGACTCGACAAACCTGTTGGCGCACTTTCGTTCTGCCATCTCGCGCCGCAGTGACCTGACGGTTGTCGCATCGCTCGACGAGATCGACGCCGCAGGTGAACGCGGGCAGATCGCCGTCGGCTTCGATCTCGACAACGTCCACCGCTTCGTCGAACTCGGCGTGCGCACCATGCTGCCCACCTACAACCACGCCAACGCCGCGGGTTGCGGTTGTCTGGACGCCACGGACACCGGACTCACCGCGTGGGGGCGGCGACTGGTGGCCGAAATGAACTCTGCCGGAATGGTTCCCGACGGTTCGCACTGCAGTGTCCGTACCGGCCTCGACCTGTGCGAGGTGTCGACCAAGCCGGTGATCTACAGCCACTCGTGCATGCGCGCGGTCTGGGACCATCCGCGCAACATCACCGACGATCAGGCACGCGAATGTGCCCGCACCGGTGGTGTCGTCGGTATCACCGGCGTCGGAATCTTCCTCGGCCCCAATACGCCGACCCTCGAAGCGATGACCCGACACCTCGAGTACGCCGTCGACCTCGTCGGCATCGACCACGTCGGTGTCAGCACCGACCATTCATTCGACGCCGCCGACTTCCTCGCGGAGATCCGCGACCACCCCGACTCCTTCGACGACTCGTACACCCGTTGGGGCCCGATCCAGTGGATGGCTCCCGAGGTGTTCATCACCCTGGGGGCGCATCTCTCGCGGCGGGGCTGGGGCGACTCCGACATCGCAGCAGTGCTCGGCGGCAACTTTCGACGGGTGGCGGCGGCAAGCTGGTGAGCCGCCGAGCGCCCGAGACCGTCGACTGGGCGCTCCAAACCGTCGACTGGGCGCTCCAAACCGTCGACCGTGCGCCGCCGCAGCCTCCCGACCGATCGCTCGGTCTTGACCTTCCCTTGCGGATGTGTAAATCTCCTTGCAGGAGCACTCAGATACACATCCGCACGTGGACGATGCCGATTGTGGCAGGCGCACAACTGATTTCGTAGTGGACAGCGCACAGATGGCAGTGCGCAGTCGGCGCCGGCCAAACGATGCCACGGAATCGACACACAGGAGAGGGGCCACAGTGGCCACAGGAATGTCGTCAACATCCGATCAGACTTTCGAGGGGCGCACCGCCGTCATCTCAGGCGGTAGCCGCGGTATCGGTCTTGCGATCGCGACCGCACTCGGAGCACGAGGGGCCAACATCGTGCTGCTGGCCAAGACCGACGCGCCGCACCCGAAGCTCCCCGGCACCATCCACACCGCCGTCGAGGAGATCGAGGCGGCAGGTGGCAAGGCGACGGGCGTCGTCGGCGATTTGCGCAATGAAGACGACGTCGCGCGTGCCGTGCAGACGGCGGTCGACACCTACGGCGGCGTCGATATCTGCATCAACAACGCCAGCGTCCTGAACCTCACGGCAACCGAAGAACTGCCGATCTCACGCTTCGACCTCATGCAGCAGGTCAACGTCCGTGGGACATTCCTGCTCACCCAGAAATGCCTTCCCTACCTGAGGAAGTCGCCGAGCGCGCACGTGCTCACGCTGTCGCCCCCGCTCAACATGAGCACCGAGTGGCTCGGCAAGCACCCGGGCTACATGCTGGCCAAGTACGGAATGACGCTTGCGGCAATGGGTTTCGCCGCCGAGTATGCCGACTCCGCCGTCGCGAGCAACTGCCTGTGGCCGGAGTCGACGATCGCGACCGCCGCGGTCCGCAACCTGCTCGGTGGTGACGAGGCCGTCGCGCACTCCCGATCGCCACAGATCATGGCCGACGCCGCTGTCGCCGTGCTCTCCAAGGACCCCTCGCAGACGGGGCGGTGCTACCTCGACGTCGAGGTGCTGGCCGAGGACGGCGTCACCGACTTCTCGATCTACGGCGGACAGGAGCCGATCGAGTACGACATCTTCGTCGACCCGCGGTAGCCACCCCCGCGCGCCAATCAGTATGTCGCCCACTCGCCCTGCGCGTAGCGCAGAATGCGCGGGTCCATCAGCGTCGACGGCGGCATGTCGAGTGGTTGCCGGTCGAGCGGAAAGACAGCGGCCGCCGACAGCTCGGATTCGCTGAGGAAGCGCATCGGCCCCGGTGCGCGCAGGTGAAGCTCCGGTGGTGCGCCCTGGTCGGCGAGAAAGAATCCCCAGTCGCCGAACGACGGGACGTCGACGTGGTACGGCGTTATGGCCAGCCCGGCAGAACGCAGCGTCGACCCGATGCACCAGTACGATTTCGGAGCGAAATACGGCGAGCCTGACTGCACGACGACCCGACCTCCCGGTGCGGAATGAGCCTTCGCGAGTGAGTAGAACTCCGTCGAATACAGCTTGGCCGTTGCTGATTCGTCCGCGTCGGGCATGTCGACGATGATCACGTCGTACTGCTCGTGCTGCTGCCGCAACCACGTGAAGGCGTCTGCGGTGACGACGCGTGCACGTGGATCGTTCATGGAGTTCCGGTTCAACCCGAGCAGTCGAGGATCGGTGCGTGCGAGCTGGATCATCGCGGGATCGAGTTCGACGAGGGTCGGCCGAACACCGGGGTAGCGCAACACTTCTCGTAGGGCGAGTCCGTCGCCACCACCGAGCACGAGCACCGACGCCGGAGTCGACCCGCCGTCGCTGCTGCGGGCCACCGCGTCGGCCATCGCTGGATGGACGAGTGCTTCGTGATAACGGTATTCATCGCTCGATGCGAATTGCAGGTCGCCGTTCAGATACAGCCGCGTATCGCGGCCCCCCGAGCCGATACGTCGCTCTGTGATCACGATGTCCTGATATTGCGTGCGTTCGGCGGCGACGATCGGGTCCCGATACAGAGCTTGACGCGCGGTGACCTCGAAACGGTCGGCGTAGAGCAGCGCGGCCACCAACACGGCGATCACCGCGATGGCGGCCGCGCTCAGCACTGCGAACCCGGTGCGCGTCAGCGACTTTCGGAACATCACGAAGACCAGGAAACAGCCGGCGATGGCGTTGACGAGGCCGACGACGATTGCGCCGCGCAACTGTCCGAACACGGGTAGCAGGACGAACGGAAAGCACAGACCGCCGATGAGTGCTCCGATGTAGTCGGCGGCGAACAGGTCGGCGACCGCAGAACCCGCCTCCTGCTTGCGAATACGTTGTAGCAGCACCATCAGCAACGGAATCTCCGCGCCGATGAGCAGACCCAACACGAAAGCGACCACCACGAGGGCCTGGGTATACAACGACAGATATGCGAACGCCGCGTACAGCGCCAGCACCGACAACCCGCCGAGCAGTGCGAGCGCGAGCTCGATGGCTGCGAAAGCCGTGACCGCGTGGCGCTGTAGCGGTTTGGCTGCCAGCGAGCCGATGCCCATCGCGAACACCATGACCGCCAAGACGATCGACGCCTGTGTTGCTGTGTTGCCGATCAGATACGAGCCGAGTGACACCAGCGCCAACTCGTACACGAGCCCGCATGCCGCGCAGACGAATACGACGGCGAGCAATCCGACACGGGCGAACCGTGATCGGGGAGCGGTGTGTTCGGCCAGCAGTGTCACAGTATGGCAGCGGCGATGATCACTGCGATGCCGACGTGCGAGATGCCGTGGACCCACACCGCGGGATGGCTTTCTGCCCCGATGACGATCTCACCGAGCTTGCCCGGGGTGAACAGGTCGATGACGAAGAACGTCGCGCACATCACCGCCAGACCGATCAGCGTGTAGATGACGGTGTATGTCAACCCGACTGCGAGGCGTCCCTCGCTCGCTGCAATCGCAGCGGTGACGATGATCGCGACGGCAATCAGATTGGAGCCGACGAGGATTCCCGCATTGCGGTTGCGGTCGATCCACAGCTGATGACGCAGGTTGCCGGGCGTCAACGCGTCGATGACCGCGAAAGAGATCAGCATCAGCAAGACCCCGACACCCGCGTAGGCGGCGGCGTAGTAGGTGTTGGTGAGAATCGCGTCGGCCGAGATCATGTGTGTACTCCCGTGTCTGATGCTTGCTCTGGTCGGACTTCCGTGTGCTGGCACAAACTGCGCCCCGATGTCTTACTTTCCGGTTCCAATGCCACCACCGCGGTTGGAGCTTCCCGACCCGGAGAAGTCGGGCGTCGGGACCCAATAGCCGCCGACGTAGCTGTGATAGTGGTTGTAGCCCGACCGGTAGTCGCGGCTGACCATCACCTTGGTTTTGTCTGCGGCATAAGGGAAAAGGCCGATCAGGTAGCCCGGGTACTGCAGAAACTGCGTACCTGCGACGTTGCCCGCCCCGGCAGTGTCGCCCGCGCGCTGGTCGGTGGGATTCTGGGCCGACGCGAGTTGGGCTGACACAGTCGACGGGTCACCGTCGGCGATGTATGCGTCGACGTCGGACTCGTCGAGCGAACTGTCGCGCTGATAGTGCGACGTCACGTACGCCCGGGCGTCCCCGCCGCCCGATCCGCGAAATGCGCTGACCGCGCACGAGCCGAGCGCGATCAACGCGACGATCACGATGAGCGCGATGATCGTGTTACGGATGCGCCGCAGCCTCCGGGTCGGATCAGCCTGCCCCTGTCCCTTCCCCTGCGGCCCGCCTGACCAGCCGGGTCCTTGCGGGCCACCCGGGGCGCCAGGCCATTGCCCTCCCGGGTCGTCGCCTCCCGGCGGATAGGTCATGACCGGACCGCCAGGGCGTCACGGTCGATCCGGCTCGACGTGACCACCACCTCGCCCGCCTGCGGATAGGTGTGCCAGGTGCGCCAGACGAGCGCGGCGTCGTCGATGTCGGCGGTCACCGCCGTCACCGCGAGCTCGTTGCCGGGGAATCGCCCGAGGAGTGCGGGCAACCCGGCGCGCGCATGTCCTTCGACCTCGGATTCGATCTGTTGGAGCAGGTCGGCCATCGCCGCGGAACTGCACTCGATGACTCGCGACGAGAACACGTAGCCGTCGGCCTGAAAGCTGTCCGGCAGTGCGGTGGTGATGTCTGGCAGGCAGGCGACCGTCTCGCACAGTTCGTGCGCGTCGTCAGTGATGACGATCTGGTGGCTGGCACCGAGGAGTCGGATGGAGATCGTCAACGCCCCGATCGTGTGATCTGCCGCTGCGAGCGGCTCACGCTGCGCGGCGGTCAGCGAGAATCCGAGCTGACCCGCCCGGGTGTCGGAGAACGCGACGTCGAGGTCGGTGAACGGACTCACCGCTGCTCCGGGCCCGGATTCGACGGGTAGATCCGGTACTCCGAACGATCGAGCACCTGGCCGCGCGCGCATTCCCACCCGCTGCCGTAATCCTCGAAGGACAGCCTGTCGCCACCCGCTTCATAGTCGTGATAGCGCATCCGGCCGACCTGCGCCAGACCTGTCGTACCGAACGACGTGAACTGTGCTGAACCCGCTTCGTCGTTCGTATACCGCCGACCTTCGAGATCGACGTAAGCCGGTCCGGGGGTCACGGTCACGCCGCTGAGCTCCTGCCAGAGGACCACTTCGAGATCCGGATCGTCCTCCACCGAGATCCAGGCCTTCCGGCCCAGACCGGTGTCGAGGAAGTTCTCGGCCCACGAGAAGCCGTCCTGTGAGAGCTTGAGCGCGCCCCGGACCGCGAACGTCTCTCCGCGGATCTCGACGAGGTCGCCGGGTTTGAGCTGGCGAGGATCGCCGCGCACGGCGTCGTCGTCTGCGGTCGAGAAGGGATCACGCGGCTGGTACGTGCGCGAATACAGCGCGTCCCGCTCGGCTTGCTCGCGCTTTCGTTTGCTCAAGACGTTGAACACGAGCACGACGACGATGATCGCCAGCAGAGCGATGACGATGATCAGCAGGAATTCCATTGGTCAGAGGATAGTGCGTCGGGCCGGACATTCGGGGCACCCAGTGTCGGTACCGCGAATGACATCCAGCCCGACGCACCGTCGCTACCGAACCCGTGTCCTACTGAACCCGGTTCTGCTGAACACCGGTCCTACTTGACGTTGGTGTCGATGAACTGGGTCGAGTACAGCTCGTTCGCGGGGATCTGCGCGGGCAGATCAGATCCGGAGTTGTTGAGCACCGGGATCAACTGATTGATCGACTCCTGCGCCTTCGCCATGTCGATGCCGCCCCACACGCCCGCGGCGTCCGGGCCGATGACGCCCTTCTCCTTGAGGATCTTGGCCGAGTACGACGCCTCGCCCTCGCTGTAGGTGCTGAACGAGACGTCCTGCGAAACCCAATCGGTGATGGTCTTGTTGATCGCGTCGGGGGAGTTCACGTAACTCTTGCCGGTCTGCTGGATCATCGGGATCAGCTTCTGCAGGCAGGGAGTCAGCTTCTCCATCTTGTCGGGCCGCACACTCACATTCGACGCGTAGACGTCGTAACCGGCGTCGCGGACCATCGCGTAGGCGACGGGCTTGTCCCACGACGGGGTCTCGTGCTCGTAGGTGTACGGCTCGGAGTTCACGAAGCCCTGCTGCGCGATCGACGGGTCGCCGACGAATCGCGCTGGCGCGCCGTCGTATCCGGTGTCGAGCTGGCTCTGCTTCAGTAGCCCCTTGGCAACCAGCCATTGCGGGAACACCTGCTCCTTCGACACGACGACGGTGGCGTCGGACTTGCCGATATCGGCGATGGTGCGCCAGTCGGGGTGCTTTTCCGGGTCCCACATCAGGATCGACGGGTTGTACTGCAGTAGTGGCGTCAGTGCTACGACCCGCTGCTTCGAGGCAGCTGAGACGAGCTGGTCGCCGTGGACGAGTCCGAGGTCGATGCTGTCGTCGGCGTGCATCACCGAGGGCACCGACTGGAATCCGATCGCGGGACCGCCCGCCCGCAGGGTGATGTCGACGCCGGTGTCCTTGCCGTCGTAGGCGAGCGGGCCGGTGGCCGACTTCTGATTCGCGTCGACGGTGTATCCGGGGCCCATCAGCCCGATCACGCCGGCCATATCCGACTGCGGCTGCCACTGGAGTTGCACCACAACGTTTTTCGGGCAGACGGACGCGAGGTTGTATTCGGCCGGTGCGGACGGCAGCGACTGCGCCGAGCTAGACGACGTCGACGACGAGTCGGTGCACCCGGCGAGTGCGGCGACACACGCGGAGGCGGTTGCCGCTACGACGGCTGCGCGTACTGACAGTCTGCGACGTCGCGAGGCGACGTGGGACGGCGAAGCTTTGGACACGGTGGAACTCCTCTTGCGGAAGGGTGAACGAGACCGACGACGCCGGCCCCTGGAGTGGATTACATGTAAATGTAGGGGTTGCCCGCGGATCGCGCGAGTCCGGTGCATGTAGCGCGGATGGACGGTTCTGACACCGTAAAACCACTTCTGACATGCGCTTTGATGGTGCCTCACCTGCGTGTACAGGGTTCGAGCCCGCGGTTCTGTCACATACTGTTTACGTCACGACACGCGAGCGCAATGCATGTAACCAACAATCAGAAAGCGAAGTAAGTCCGACTCTTACATGTAGGCGCTCTCATGTGCCGTGGCTCTGATGGATGTACCCATGAACCTGATCGACACCGTCAACGACACTGACGCGAGGCATCTCACGAAGGGTGTGATGATCTCGGCGTCGGGAGTATCCAAGCAGTTCGACTCCGGCACAATCGCTCTCGCCGACGTCGACCTCGACATCGCCCGTGGCGACTTCGTCGCGATCGTCGGCCCCTCCGGCTGTGGCAAATCGACGCTCCTGCGCATGGCTGCGGGATTGGAGGCGCCGACAACCGGTAGCGTCGCGCTGGCCACCGATTCGGTCGGCGTGATCTTCCAGGAACCCACATTGCTGCCGTGGCGTTCTGTGCAGGCCAACGTCGAACTATGTGCCGAGATCGCGGGTGAGTCACGCTCGGAGCGGCGGGAACGTGCCGCCGCGGCCATCGACGCCGTGGGCCTGGCCGGCTTCGAGAAGCAGCTTCCGCGCACGCTGTCGGGCGGCATGAAGATGCGAGTCTCGTTGGCGCGCATGCTCACCAAAGAACCTGAGGTGATGTTGCTCGACGAGCCGTTCGGTGCGCTCGACGAGATGACTCGCCTCGACATGCAGGCAGAACTGTTGCGGCTGTACGGCGATCGCGGATTCACCGCGCTGTTCATCACCCATTCGATGCCCGAGGCGGTGTTCCTCGCCAACCGGGTGATCGTGATGTCGGCCCGACCGGGCCGAATCGCCGCGGACATCCGCATCGACCTTCCTTATCCCCGTCAACCCGACGTGCGCTTCGACCCGGCTTTCACGTCGTACGTCGCCGCGATCTCCGAAACACTCCGAGGTGCCTGATGACCATCACATCGACTGCAATGACACAAGATTCGACGGCGGGCCCCGCTGTCACCACAGCGTCGCCTGCCCCCTCGGCCTCGGGAACCGCGCCAGGCGGTAAGACGACATCGTCGACGAGAGCGCGGCTGCGCACAGCGGTGCGCATGGTCGCACCGCCCGCGGTGTCTCTCGCTGCGGCGATCGGGCTCTGGTACCTGGTCAGCATGGTGATCCTCTCTCCGCAGCGGCGCTTCCTCCTTCCGCCGCCGCACGAGGTGTTGACCAACTCGTTGCTCGACAAGGCTCACGTCAACCCAATGCTGGAGGCGCTCTGGGTCACCGCGAAGGTGAGCCTCGTCGGGTTCCTCTTCGCCGCTGTCATCGGCATCGCGATCGGTGTGCTGATGAGCCGCGGCTCCCTGATGGAGCGCGCCATCTACCCGTGGGCCGTTGTGCTGCAGGTCATTCCGGTACTCGCGATCGTCCCGCTGATCGGTCTGTGGTTCGGGTACGGCATGGTGGCGCGCACCATCGTGTGTGTCATCATCGCGATCTTCCCGATCATCGCCAACACCCACTTCGGGCTCACCTCCGTCGACCGCGGCATGCACGAGCTGTTCACGCTGTCGAAGGCCTCGCGCACCCAGCGATTGGTGAAACTCGAGTTCCCCGCGGCACTTCCGGCGATGATGACCGGATTCCGCACGGCGTCGGGGCTCGTGGTGGTCGGCGCGATCATCGGCGACATGTTCTTCGCGAAGGGCGAACCGGGCATCGGGACTCTGCTCGACGTCTACCGCGCGCGACTGCAATCCGACGATCTCATCGCGGCCATCGTGCTCGCGTCGTTGTTCGGCATCGCCGTCTTCGCGGTGTTCAGCATGCTCAACGCCGCCGTCGCACGCCGCCGCTAGCCGCCGACTCTCACAAGGAACTCCTCACATGTTCACCGTTCCCATCATCGACATCTCGCCCTACGCCGACCCGCAGAGCACGCCAGAACAACGAGCACAGGTGGCGCGTCAACTCGACGAAGCCTCTGCCACAGTCGGATTCATGCAAATCGTTGGACACGGAATCTCCCAGAGCGTCGTCGACGGTCTGACCGAAGCCCTCGACGCGTTCTATGCACTCCCGCTCGACGTGAAGAAGAACTACACGCGGCCGGGTGCCAACCGTGGCTACAGTCCGCCCAAGAGCGAGTCGCTGAGCATGAGTCTTGGTGTGGCAGCGGCGAATCAGATGAACGACTTCTATGAGGCGTTCACCGTCGGCTCGGAGCAATCCTGGTATGCGGCAACGGATCTTCCCGAGTCCAGCTATCCCGACAACACCTGGCCCGACGACGCGGTGACGAGCTTCCGGCCGGCCGTCGAAGAATGGTTTTCCCAGGCGCGAGGCGTGTCACGAATCCTGTTGCGTGCCTTCACCGAAGCGCTGGGCCTTCCGGACGGCTACTTCGACGCGCTCACCGATCACTCGATCGACGCGCTGAAGATGAACAACTACACGCTGCCCGAAGGCGAGATCGAACTCGCGGGCGAGTTGACCGGAATGGGCGCACACACCGACTTCGGCATCCTCACCGTCCTGTGGGCCGACCGTGTGCCGGGATTGCAGGTCCTCGATCGCGACGGCATCTGGCACGACGTACAGCCCGAGCCCGGTGCTCTCATCGTGAACCTCGGCGACGCCATGGCCCGCTGGACAAATGATCGCTGGTTGTCGACCATCCATCGGGTCGACCCGCCCGTCGTCGACGGAAGGATCATCCGACGACGTTCCGCGGCCTTCTTCTTCGACGGCAACTTCGACGCCGTCATCGAAACACTGCCCGGATGTGCGCGCACAGATCAGCCCGGGTACCCGCCGATCACCGTCGCCGACAACATCAACGCCAAATTGGCCGGAATGAAACAGGGGGTCGCGCCACAGGCCGCTGATCGGGAGGCGCAGCGGCTGACGTCGGCGCACACGGCGCGATAGGGCGTTACGCTCGATGACCGTGACGGTTGGAGGCGGTGAGGGCGCATTGCTGACGCAGTCGGTGGTGCGCCGACTCCGCGACGAGATCTTCGCCGGGCAGATGGCCCCCGGCACCCCGCTGAGCGTGCCGGGACTTGCCGCGCGTCTCGAAGTGTCGCGCAGCCCGGTCCGCGAGGCGGTGCAGCAACTCGTCGTCGAAGGACTCGCCGAGTACACACCGCGTGTCGGCGCCAAGGTCGCCGCGCTCGACGAGGCTAGTCTGCGCCACGTCTTCGAGGTTCGCGAGGTGCTCGACGGTCTCGCCGCCCGGCAAGCCGTCGAACGCGTGACCTACGCCGAGATCGACGACCTGTGGGAGCAGGTGCGCACCCAGGAGGCACTGCTCGCCGAGGCCGCTGATCACCACCGAGACTCCCAACTCGACCTCGACTTCCACACCGCGGTGCGGTCCCTGTCGGGCAACAAACCGCTGTGCGACGCGTTGTTCAAACTCGACACACAGTCGCACCTGTACCGCTCCGACATGTGGCAGCACGACGTCAACCGACGTCTCGCGGTGGCAGAGCATCATCGAATCGTCAGTGCGCTGGAAGCAGGCGACGCCGCGGGGGCGCAGATCGCGGCACAGGCACACGCCGCCGGAGTCTTGGTTCGGTTGCTCAGATCGTGACTGCGCACAGCGTGACGGGGACAGGCGCGGCGGGGACAGGCGCGACGGGGGCGCGCGAACTCACTGACCTGCCGCCGCAGCTGTGGGGCGAGTACCCGGACACGCTCGCCGACGTGATGCCCTGGATCGGGCGGTGCCTCGGCGTCGACTCCGTCGGTGGCGATCGGCCGACGGCGAGCGAGCGCAGTCGCCTCCCCGAACTCGACGCGGCGTCGGTGGTGCTGCTGCTCGTCGACGGCCTCGGCGAACGGCAGCTCGCCGCCCACGCACACCTCGCACCGACACTCACCGGACTGCAGGGCGCCGTGCTGCGGGCGGGCTTCCCGTCGACAACGGCGACGTCGATCACCAGCCTGATGCGCGGCGAACCGGCGGGTGAGCACGGGATCATCGGCTACAGCTTCGTGCCGGACGACGCGGCCCGCAGTCACGGTCCGGCCCGCACGCTGAACATGCTGCGCTGGACACTCGACAGCGCCGACGGCCCGTCGGCCTACGACGTCTATCCGCCGACCGCACTTACCCCGGGAGACGGCGACGGCGCGGTGGGCGCGCTCGAGCGGTCGGGGGTGCGCGTCTTTCAGGTGATGCCCGGCGAGTTCAAGGACACGGGCTTCACCTCCGTCGCCTCCGGTACCGCAGGCAGACATCTCCCCGCCAAGGCTCCGGCCGAGGTTCGAGCAGGCATCACCACCGCGCTGACCAGGACGCTGCCCCGCTCACACCGGCCGCGAGTCGTCTACGCATATCTCGCCGACCTCGACACCGCCGGTCACATCTACGGTCCGGGCTCCGACCCCTGGTGCGACGCACTGCGAACTGTCGATTCCCTTGTCGCCGGCATCCTCACCGACCTTCCGTCCGACGCCACCCTCGTCGTGACCGGCGACCACGGGATGCTGCGCGCGGGAAAGGCCATCGACCTCGACGCCGAGCCCGCGTTGTCGGCGGGCGTCGCACGGGTCGCGGGCGAGGCGCGGGTGCGCCACGTCTACGCGATCGACGGGGCCGTCGACGACGTCGCGGATGCCTGGCGCAATCTCCTCGGCGACGACGCGCACGTCGCGCCGCGCGAACAGGTTCTCGCCGAACACTGGTACGGACCCTGCACCGCCGATCGAACCGCTGCGCGCATCGGCGATCTCGTCGTCGTGGCAAAGGACCGTACGGTGCTCACCCGACCGGCCGCTGAGCCGGGGGAGTCGCGCATGCTCGGGCACCACGGTGGCTGGACTGCCGATGAACTGCTGGTGCCGCTGCTGATCGGCAACGATCCCGCGTAGACCGCTCCTCACCGTTGACCTTGCACTCACCGGGGTCGAGTGCTAAAACGGACGTTGGCACTCACGGATCGTGAGTGCTAGGTCGGGACGGTGAGATCGGTACCGAATGACACACCGGTCGTCCGTCGCGGGCACCGAGTCCGGCCATACAAACCTAGTGTCACCCCCTATCGGAGGATCACTTACCCATGGCCAAGCAAATCGCGTTCGATGAAGAGGCCCGTCGCGGCCTCGAGCGGGGTCTCAACACCCTCGCCGACGCAGTCAAGGTGACGTTGGGACCCAAGGGTCGCAACGTCGTTCTGGAGAAGAAGTGGGGCGCCCCCACGATCACCAACGATGGCGTGTCCATCGCCAAGGAGATCGAGCTCGAGGACCCCTACGAGAAGATCGGTGCCGAGCTCGTCAAGGAGGTCGCCAAGAAGACTGACGACGTCGCTGGCGACGGCACCACCACCGCAACCGTTCTGGCTCAGGCACTCGTGCGTGAGGGTCTGCGCAACGTTGCCGCAGGCGCCAACCCGATGGGCCTCAAGCGCGGCATCGAGCAGGCTGTCGACGCCGTCACCGAGTCGCTGCTGAAGAGCGCCAAGGAGGTCGAGACCAAGGAGCAGATCGCTGCGACCGCTGGTATCTCGGCAGGCGACCCCTCGATCGGCGAGCTCATCGCCGAGGCGATGGACAAGGTCGGCAAGGAAGGCGTCATCACCGTCGAGGAGTCCAACACCTTCGGACTCCAGCTCGAGCTCACCGAGGGTATGCGCTTCGACAAGGGCTACATCTCGGGCTACTTCGTGACCGACCCCGAGCGCCAGGAAGCCGTCCTCGACGACCCGTACATCTTGCTCGTCTCGGGCAAGGTCTCGACCGTCAAGGATCTGCTCCCGCTGCTGGAGAAGGTCATCCAGTCGGGCAAGCCGCTGCTGATCATCGCCGAGGACGTCGAGGGCGAAGCCCTCTCGACTCTGGTGGTCAACAAGATCCGCGGCACCTTCAAGTCTGTTGCCGTCAAGGCTCCCGGCTTCGGTGACCGCCGCAAGGCCATGCTCGCCGACATCGCCATCCTCACCGGTGGCGAGGTCATCAGCGAAGAGGTCGGCCTCTCGCTGGAGGGTGCCGGTCTCGAGCAGCTCGGCCAGGCTCGCAAGGTCGTCGTCACCAAGGACGAGACCACCATCGTCGACGGCGCGGGCGACGCAGACGCCATCGCCGGACGCGTGTCGCAGATCCGCACCGAGATCGAGAACAGCGACTCCGACTACGACCGTGAGAAGCTGCAGGAGCGCCTGGCCAAGCTGGCCGGTGGCGTTGCAGTCATCAAGGCGGGCGCGGCCACCGAGGTCGAGCTCAAGGAGCGCAAGCACCGCATCGAGGACGCCGTCCGCAACGCGAAGGCTGCCGTCGAAGAGGGCATCGTCGCCGGTGGCGGCGTGGCTCTGCTGCAGTCCGAGCCTGCCATCGACTCGCTGACCCTCGAGGGCGACGAGGCGACCGGTACCAACATCGTGCGCGTCGCGCTGTCGGCTCCGGCCAAGCAGATCGCCGTCAACGCAGGGCTCGAGCCCGGCGTCGTCGCCGACAAGATCCTCAACTCGCCGCTGGGCACCGGCCTCAACGCCGCCACCGGCACCTACGAGGATCTGCTCGCCGCAGGCATCAACGACCCGGTCAAGGTCACCCGCTCGGCCCTGCAGAACGCAGCGTCGATCGCGGCTCTGTTCCTCACCACCGAGGCCGTCGTCGCCGACAAGCCCGAGAAGAACCCGGCCCCGGCCATGCCAGGCGCCGACGAGATGGGCGGAATGGGATTCTGATCTCGTCTCCGACGAGGATGGGATTCTGATCCCGTCTACGACGGGGATGGGATTCTGATCCCGTCTACGACGGGGATGGGATTCTGATCCCACCCACCGCTGCATAGCGAACACACCGAAGGCCGGTCACCCGAAAGGGTGGCCGGCCTTCGGCGTTCCCGTCGACTGGGCGTTGTATCGCGTCGAGTGGGCGCCGCATGACTTAATTCGAGACGCCGCGGAATGATTCTGAGACTTATCGCGCGCCGGGCTGATTCACGCGGCTACCGTGAAGTAAGCGACCCACGTTTATTCGTGGCATGCTCGGATCGATATTTCGCGCGTCGCGGCGAAGTGTCTCGTCGGTGTTGTCAACAACGAACGGAAGTGGATTCCTGTGTGTACACGGGTGATGTGGCCAGAGGCCAACGGTTCTGTGATCGTCGGCCGCAACATGGATTTCCACCAGGATCTCCACACCAATCTCTGGAAGCTCCCGCGCGGCGTCGACCGTAATGATCGCGTCGAGGGAAAGCTGAAGTGGACCTCCAAGTACGGCAGTGTGATCGCCGGCGTCTACGACATCCTCTCGACCGACGGGGTCAACGAGAAAGGTCTGGCGGGTCACATCCTGTGGCTGGCCGAATCCGAGTACGGTGACCCCGACCCCGACCGCCCTCAGCTCGCGATGTCGGTGTGGCTGCAGTACTTCCTCGACAACTTCGCGTCGGTGGCAGAAGCCGTCCGGTGGGTAGAAGAAAACAACCCGCAGGTGATCCCCATGACGGACCCGACCGGCGGCAGCAAACCTGCGATCCACCTCGCGATCGATGACGCGACGGGCGATTCGGCCATCTTCGAGTACATCGACGGCAAGCTGGACGTCTATCACAGCGAGGACTACTGGGTGATGACGAATTCGCCCAGCTACGACCAACAACTCGAACTCGTGAAGAAGTATGAGGGTCTCGGCGGCGACCAACCCCTACCGGGTACATGCGCCGCCCCCGACCGTTTCGCTCGCGCCACCTACTACGTGCACAACCAACCAGAGCCGAAGTCACGCGTGCAGGCCACCGCCGCCATGGCGAGCATTATCCGAAATGCCGCGCAGCCGTACCGGATTCCCGAACCCGGCAAGCCAGATGCGTCGACGACGCTGTGGCAGGTCGTCATCGACCTGACCAACCCGCGCTACATCTTCGAGTCCGTGACATGCCCGAACGTCGTGTGGGTCGATTTGAAGGACCTCGACTTCACCGAGGGTTCCGGCGACGCCAAGTTGGATCTGGTCAAAGGTCTCACGGTCGAGAATGGGCTTTCGGGCAATGTGGCCCACAAGTTCGAAAAGCACAAGTTCCATATCGTTTCCATCGAGCAGGCAAAACTGATCGGCGAAGTAGCCGCCAAGGCAAAAGAAAGCTTGGACTCAACGAAGCCGATCGAGGATCGCATCAAGACGGTCCAGGAAAAGGTGGACGCAAAGCTCGCGGAATTCGTCGACGCGACGTGAGGCGGTGTGACCTGACACGGTCACACGTCCCCTACACATTCGGCGGTACCGTCGGCGCCGCGGAATGTGGCACCGACGCCTCGGCGTTGCACAGTGCATGAGTACTTTACCCATCGACGTCTGGTCGGATATCGCTTGCCCGTGGTGCTACATCGGCAAGCGGAACCTCGACGCCGCGCTCGCGCTCCTCGACGACTCCGACGACGTCGACCCCAACGTTGTTTCTGTCGACTTCCACAGCTACCTACTCGCTCCCGACACACCGCCGGAGACGGACGCTCCCGAGATCGATTTCCTGGTGCAGAGCAAGGGAATGCCTGCCGAGCAGGTCAGGCAGATGTTTGCCCACGTCACCCAGGTCGCCGCTGATGCCGGCCTGCACTACGACTTCGACATCGCGCGCCACGCCAACACCCGCAAGGCCCACGAACTGCTGCACTACGCCAAAAGTGTTGGCCGGCAGGCTGATATGGCCGAGCGTCTGTTCGCCGCACACTTCACCGAAGGAAAGCACATCGGCGGCATCGACGAACTCGCCGACCTTGCGGCCGAGATCGGTCTCGACCGAGACGACGTCGAAAAGGCTTTGCGCGCAGGGACGTACGCGGACGCCGTCGACGCCGACCTCGAGCAGGCGAGTGCATACGGAATCAGCGGTGTGCCGTTCTTTGTGATCGACGGTCGCTACGGCGTCTCGGGTGCTCAACCGCCCGAGGTGCTCGCGCAGGCCATCGGCCAGGTCCTCGCCGAACGCGCTGAAACCTAGAACTCGTTACATTGATTCACCAATGTAATCCGATCGAATCACTTTGGTGAAGTTTCGTATCTTCGGGTGACACGAGTCGGCGCACGGACTCAATACGGTGGGTGCACAACAACTCTCACCGAAGGGGTTCTATGTCTCTCAACAGGTTTCGACGTTTCGCATTGGTGATCGGGGTCGCCTCGGCGCTGGGTGCGCTGGGCGTACCAGGGGCGGCCGTCGCTGATACCTCGACCGGAAGCAGCGTCGACACGGGGTCGGCCGAGGACCTGCTGAAGGCGGTGCCGCCGGAGGTCATCGAACAACTCGGGCTCGGGAGCACGGGTGGCGGTTCGCCCAAGGTCCAGCAGTGCAATCAGTCGACGAAGTCGGGTGGGCAGGGCGTGACCGAGACCAAGCACATCATCGGCCGTACCGGTCCGACGTCGTTCACCCTCAACTACGACACCCGAATTCAGCCGGACAAGATCGACGTGTTCTACCAGGGCCGGCTGATTCGCAGCACCGGATATGTCGGCGACCGCATCAACAAGGGCGAGGGCAGCATCGTGGTCAACGTGCCGCCGGGTGTCGCCAACTACGTGACGGTCAAGGTCACCGGGCCGGAGAGCGGCACCGTCTGGGATTACACAGTCAATTGCCCGCGCTGAACCAACTCAGCGCTGCGGTCGAAGTGAGTTCTCGGCGGTCAACTGGCCGTCGGGTTGATCGACGAACTGTCCGTCGCAGTTTCCGGCTGCTGCACGCGAAACAGCTTGGAATACTGCGGGATTGACGGCCTCGGCCGTGTGCTCGGTGTAGCCGGTCGGTGCGACGAATGCGGGCAACGGCGTGACACGGCACTGGCCGCCGTCGAGGTCGCCGGTCACCCATTCGTACGCGCTGCGAATGCGGTAGTACCTGGTGGGTCCAGGGGTGTCGTCTCCTGCATTGAGTTCACGCAGGAACGCACTGCCCGGGCACAACTGTCCGTCGGCGCCGGGTTGGTTGCATCCGCCCGGCGAGCCGTATTCCGGTGTGCCGACGGCGATTACGTTGGCCACCTTCGACGCGCCGCCGAGCTTCTTCACGTAGTAGCGCGTCGTCACGCCGCCGACGCTGTGTCCGACGAGCGACACAGGCGTCGACGGTCTGGCCTTCTTCTCTGCGTCGACTGCCCTGCCGATGGCGCGCGAGTCGGAGAGGAGTTGCGTGCCCATGAGGTCGAGGACGCGCACCCGGTAGCCATCACGGCGCAGCGCGTCGGCCATCAGCGTGTACGGAGCGGCTCCGAACGACTGGCCGGGCACGATGAGGAGTGTTCCGCGCGGCGCAGCGGCATCTGCGGTCGTCGTCGGCGCTGCCAACGCAACCCCGGCGGCAGCGGCGGTGAGGGCGACGATCGCGGTGAGGCGGCGAAGAATTCTCATGCGGGCATTCTAGCCATGCTTAGCCTTGCCTTACTAACCTATGCGGTGAACCCGCTCGGAGGGCCGTCGTCGGCGACGGTCGGTAGCGTTGGTCTTCGAAGCCGATTTGGACCAGCGAGGGGAATTCCCATGTCGCACCACAACTCTGGGCCGCGGGCCCATCAACTTCCCGAAGCCGACATCACCGACATGTACGCGTTCACGGTCCCGGGAGCGCAAGGTCGTCTGGGCCTGGTGCTCAACCTCGTGCCGTGGACGCCCCCGAACGGACGCTTCTCGGATGCCCTGATCTATCGGTTCCGCATCCGCCCGATCACCGTCGACGCGTCCGAGCCCGCGCTCTTCTCGGCGGCCGACGCTGAGGCAGAGGTCGCCATCGACTGCACGTTCACCACCCCGGACGTCGCCCAGACCGGCACCTGCACGGTGTCCGTCGGTGGCAACCCAACGGGTACGTCGGTCGCGTTCGCAGTCGACGACGAGGCGGGCGGTGCCACCGACGGGGTGCGCGCCTTCGGAGGCCCCCGGTGGGATCCGTTCTTCAGCGACGCAACCGCGCTGGTCAACACCATCTCGACCGGGAAGCTCTCGTTCACCGACCACGGCAGCATCCTCGGTGACGGCAAGAACGTGATGAGCATCGTCGTCGAAGTAGATCTCGAGCCGCTTGTCGGCGACGGCAGCATTGTCGCCGTCGTCGGGGAGAGCGTCATCGGCGGCAAGATTACGGTCCGGTGGGAGCGGTTCGGTCGACCCGAGTTCGAGAACGCGATCCTCGGCATGAAGAACTACGACACCGTCAATCGCGATCTGGAGATCCGCGACCTGTTCAACGCCGAGGACGCTTTCGCGCTCGGCCCCGACTACCTCGGCGCCTACCACGCGCGGCTGAACGCCAACCTCGCCTACTGGGACGGTCTCGACGGCAACGTGGACTGGCCGGTCGACGCCGACGGCAACCACCCGCTCGCCGAGATGCTGCTCGCCGACTTCATGATCGTCGACGCGTGGAAGCCCTTCGGCGACAACACTTTTCTCGAGATCGAACGCGCCGTCCGCGACGGCCGACCGCACGAGACGATGGGCGGACGCTCGCTCAACGACGACTGCATGGACACCCTGTACACCTACCTCGTCAACGCTGCGAAGGGGCCGCGCATCAGCGATCACGTCGACGCCCCGACCCGCCTCGCAAGTGACACGTTCCCGTACCTCGCCCCCGCCAATCCGAATCCGCCGGAGGCGCCCGGGTCTCACTGAATCGCGACAGGTCATCTGGAAGACTCGGTGCCATGCCCTTGAAGCCCGGTGCGCCGAGTCCCGTCTCCAGTCTGCCCAACCTGCGCGACCTCGGCGGCTACCGCGGGCACGGTGGCAGGGTCGTCGTATCCGACCGGCTGTACCGCTCGACGGATTTCCGTTCGATGGCTACGGCCGATCTGCCTACTTTCGAGAGTCTCGGTGTCCGCACGATCTACGACCTGCGTTCGGAGGCCGAGCGGACCGCACTTCCCGATCCGGCGCTTCCCGACGTCGCCGACATCCACCTCGACGTCCTTGCCGATTCGACAACCGCGGTGCCGGCAAATCTGCAGCAGTTCTTCTCCGACCCGGAGACCGTGAAAATGGCCTCGCGCGAACTCGCGGGGGGTAAGGCCGCCGACGCCATCGCTGCCACGTACCGCGGAATGGTCTCGCTACCGAGCGCTGTGCGCTCCTATCGCGGCTACTACCAGGGGCTCCTCGGCGAATACGACGGGCCGTCGCTCTTCCACTGCACCACCGGCAAGGATCGCACCGGCTGGGCTGCGGCGTCGCTACTGGCGCTTCTCGGCGTCGACAAGGACGACATCTATCACGACTACTTGCTGACCAATGAGCGTCTGATCCCGGCGTTGAAGCCGATCTTCGACGACTTCGCCGCTGCGGGCGGCGACCCGGACGTCCTGCTCCCAATCCTCGGCGTCGACCCGTCCTACCTCGACGGCGCGTTCGACGAGGTACGGCAGAAGTACTCCGACATCGAGGGTTACTTCGTCGCCGGACTCGGGTTCGACGACGACGCGCTCACCACGCTGCGCGACACCTATCTCGTCTCGGCCTAGCGAAACACGATGCAGGTGGTGCTACCGTGCGCGACCAGCCTGCCGTCGGCCGAGAACACCTTGCCCTCCGCGGTGGCGGTGCGCCCGCCGACGTGGATGATCTCGCCGACACCGGTGAGTTCGCCGTCGTCGGTCTGCACGGCACGGATGTAGTTGACCTTCAGTTCCAGCGTCGTATAGCCCGCGCCCGCGGGGAGTGTGGTGTGGATTGCACAACCCATCACAGAGTCGAGCAGCGTCGCGCAGATGCCGCCGTGGACGGTGCCGAGCGGATTGGCGAAGTCGGGCTGCGGGGTGACGGCGAAGCTGACCGAACCCTCGTCGACTCGGACCGGGCGCATGCCGAGCAGGCGTCCGATGCTCGGGCGTGCGTCGTCGGGATTGTCGGCCCAGGCGCGCAGCAACTCCAGTCCGGACATGGTTGCGGGGTCGCTCGGTGCTGCTGTATCAGCGGTGGATGGCTCCATGACTATGTATCCTTGCATAGAAGCAATCAACTATGAAGACCTGCATAGTCGAGTTCTGGGAAAGGCGGCGTGACGGTGGCTCACGATGACGGGGAACTCGGCCCGCGAGACCGGATGATCGTCTACGCCGCGGATCTGATCGGGCGAGACGGCGTACCGGGGACGTCGATCGGCGACGTTCTCGCGGCCAGCAAGGCGCCACGCGGTTCGATCTATCACCACTTCCCGGGCGGGAAGTCGGAGTTGATGAACGAGGCCGTGCGGTACGCGGGGGAGTTCATCTCGTCGCGAATCGCCGACACCCACGCGGGTTCGGCCGCCGACGCCGTGGTCTCTATCGGAGACGTTTGGCGCAAGATGCTGGTCAGCACCGATTTCCAGCGCGGCTGCCCGGTGCTCGCGGGGGGACTCGCCCGGCGGGCCGAGCCGACGATGGCCGACGAGGCAGACGAGATCTTTCGACGCTGGCGCCACCAGATCGCGGCACGCCTCGTCTACGAGGGAGTCGACGACGCGCGCGCCGACTCGCTGGCGAATCTGATCATCGCGGGTATCGAGGGGGCCGTCGGACTGTCGATGACCCAGCGCAGCGTCGAACCTCTTGATCTGGTGATCGATGAACTCTCCCGACTGTGTGAATCCGCCGTGGTCGTGGGCTGAAACAGCCCACCGCGTCGACCGTCGCGGGCAATACTGCCCACCTCGGGCCGGAGGTCTCTACACGGTGTTGTGCGCCACATAGTAGGTTCTCCCACAGGCCCGGGCAGATTGTT
The DNA here is from genome assembly GCF_036540975.1 of Gordonia sp. w5E2. Classification (NCBI taxonomy): domain Bacteria; kingdom Bacillati; phylum Actinomycetota; class Actinomycetes; order Mycobacteriales; family Gordoniaceae; genus Gordonia; species Gordonia sp. w5E2. The sequence goes on from NZ_CP144213.1 coordinate 695,257, forward strand.
GCTACCCGGGCAAGCTTGGGGGGAGGGAATCGTGACGCCGGTGTATCGGGAGGCGCTGGGTTCCGACTTCGACAAACTGCACCCCAACGTCGCGTGGCGGTATTCGATCGACTCGACGTCGGGTGTGGCCCAACTCGGCAGCGGAATCTACGAGTCGGTGTACGTATCGTCGGCGCTGCCGCCACCGCTCGTCTGGTTCTACGCCAAGCGAAACGCGTTCCCGGCGCGGTCGAGCCGAATGGTGCCGTTCACCCAGAACCAGTACTGCTACGTCGACGAACTCGGCCGTGAATCGTTGGCCGTGCTGCGCACCTTCTCCTACACCAACGGCGACCGCGCGCTGAACTCGCTTCTGGTCGACGGCAGGTCCGGACTCGTCGACTATTTCGGCGACGGCCCGGACCTGCTGTGGCCCATCGAGCCGTCGGTGACGCGGGCCGGCGAACTGCTTCTCGAGAGCGGGCCGATGCGCTGGCTTGGTCGCGGACCCAAGGTCGGGATGAAGGGCATGTTCGCCACCCAGATGAAGTACATCGAGGGATGGGACGACGAGCATGAGCGCTTCCGCTGCGACGCCACGGTCCGGAATCCGGTCGTCGGCGAGGTCATCCACTTCCGCGGGTGGTTCACCGCCGTCGACGTCGCCTGCGGTCTACGTGATATCCCGGACGAGGCGTGGCCGCTTCGCCTCGTCGACCGCGAGCATTGACGTCATCCCGATCACACGCACAAGGTAGGTTGCTCAGCATGGCCGTCTCAGCAAAGACCGAATTCGATATCGCCGCACCGTTATCGGTGGTGATGGAAGTCCTGATGGACATCGAGTCACTCCCGGAATGGTCCGGCCCCCACAAAGCAGCGCAGATCGTCAGCACCCACGATGACGGCACGCCGGACGAGGTCTCGATGACCGTCAATGCGGCAGGCATCAACGACGATCAGTCGGTGAATTACTCGTGGACCGACACCACCTGCGAGTGGACGCTGATCAAGTCGACGACGCTCTCGGAGCAGCAGGGCAAGTACACGTTGACCGATAACGGCGACAGCACGCACGTCGAATTCGAGTTGCTGGTCGACCTCAAGATCAAACTGCCGGGACTCATCGTGAAGCGGGGGCAGAAGGTCGCCGTCGACACCGCGCGCAAAGGCTTGACCGCCGAGGCGGAGCGTCGCGCAAAGGCTTGAGCCACATAGCTTTTCGTACTTCCTGACAACGACGCCGGAGTCCCGAGAGAGGGGACCCGGCGTCGTTTCCTATCCGTTACCTGAGAACGTGGGTTGCGCGGTATTCCTGATGGCGGTTGCGGGGTACGCTGATCGGGCTGCCCGCGTCTGCGTGACGCCCGATCGTCTTCTGGAGGCCAAATAAATTGCGTATCAACACTTTTGCCGTCCGTGTCTTCGCCGTCGTCTGCGGAGGTGCGGGATTAGTTGCCGGGTTCGCGCTCGGTGGCGGTGATGCGCATGCGGGCACAGAATGTAATGCCGCCAACGGCTCTTCGGTACAGCACATCTCGGGCACGAGCGGTTGCGGTGCGCGCGCGGGAGCAGGCAGCTCGGCAAGCGCGACCGACGCTTCGTCGAGCGGCACCGCGGTGGCAGTCGCCGACGGTGGAGGGCATGCCCGCGCACACAATCTGCAGCCGGGATCGACGGCGCTCGCGGGAGCCAACTCGGGCGGTAACGCCTACTCGGTCACCACCGGCCCGGGCGCGATGTCGATCGCTCAGGCGCGTCGCGGGAGCAACTCGGTCGCCGTCGGCGGATGGGGCGGCCAGGCGGTCGCGACGGAGCAGGGCGTCTCGTGCTCCGGCGGGTTCGCGGCGGCAGCCGACTCGGGCAGCGGCAAGGCATGCCTGCGCTCGGGATCGATCAGCCTGCGCAACTGAACGTCTTCTTCGACTGAACCCGCGCTACTGAAGTCTTGAGTACCGGGCCGACTGCCGACGCTCCCAACGGGGTGCGTCGGCAGTCTGCATTTCGGGACCAACGCCACGTTCTCGCCGAAGCCGAGTTCACCTCATTGCCACGCGGTGTTTGCCGGATACGCATATCTTTGGGTGGTGACCGAGTTACACGATCTCGAAGCCGTCGGCCCCGATTTCAGCAAGTTGAACGGACGTGAGGCCCTCCAGCAGCTCGTCGATCTGAAGGACACCACGCAGTTCACGGTGAACGACGATGACGACGACGACCCGATCCTCCTCACGCTTCCCGAGCGCAATGTGGTGGACACCTGGCGTGAGGATTACCCGTACGACGAGCGCATGAGCCGTCGGGAGTACGAGATCACCAAGCGTCGACTGCAGATCGAACTGTTGAAGATGCAGAAGTGGTCCAAGCAGACCGGCCAACGTCACCTGTGGCTCTTCGAAGGACGCGACGCCGCGGGCAAGGGCGGCACCATCAAACGTTTCAACGAGCACCTCAATCCGCGCGGCGCGCACACCGTCGCGTTGGAGAAGCCGAGCGAGCGTGAATCCACGCAGTGGTATTTCCAGCGTTACGTGCAGCATCTGCCCGCAGGCGGCGAGATCATCTTCTTCGACCGGTCCTGGTACAACAGAGCGGGCGTCGAGCGGGTCATGGGATTCTGCACCGACGAGCAGTACGACGAGTTCATGCGACAGGCCCCCGGATTCGAGAAGATGCTCGTCGACGACGGCATCAGCTTGATCAAGTTCTGGTTCTCGGTCACGCCGCTCGAGCAGCGCACCCGGTTCGCGATCCGACAGATCGACCCCGTCCGGCAGTGGAAGCTCTCGCCGATGGATCTGGCCTCCCTGGACAAGTGGGACGCGTACACCGCGGCCAAGGAGACGATGTTCGAGCGCACCGACACCGACCACGCGCCGTGGACCGTCGTGAAGAGCAACGATAAAAAGCGTGCCCGCATCAACGCGATGCGCTACGTGCTGTCGCTATTCGACTACGAGGGCAAGGACGAAGAATTCGTCGGCCAGCCCGATCCGCTGATCGTCGGGCGTGCCCGCGACCTGGTCGGGGAGTGACCGCCGCCGAACGCACATCGAGAGGTCAGCATCGACCGGTAGCGTCATAGCCGTGCGAACCTTCCTCAGTGGTCTGGCGACGATCGTCGCGGTCGTAGCCATCGTTCTTGCAGTGCCCGCTGTGTGGATCAGCGAACGAATCGTCAGCGACGACGGCTTCAGCTCTCTGATCGAGCCGGTCGGTCACGACCAGGCGGTCAAGGACTACCTCGCAGGCCAGATCACCGACGAGATCGCTTCGCGCACGTCGATTTCGGGAGCCGAGTCCGTCGTGCGGCCGCTCGCAAACGCCTATACCAACAGCTCGCAGTTCCCCGCCGACTTCGCCGACGTCGCCAAGCAGCAGCACCAATGGCTGTTCGACGAGGCGTCGGACCCGAATGCGCCGATGCAACTCGACATCACACCGATGGTCAACCGCGTGCTCGCGAGCGCGCGTGTCGGTGTCACGGTCTCCGGCTCCATCACGATCCCGGTCTCCAGCGGCAACACCGGGCTACACGCGGGCGCATATCACCGGGCGGGCGAGCAGATCACGACGATCGGCAAGGTGTCGGTGATCGTGGGGATCATCGCTGCGGTCATCGCGTTGCTCGTGGCAAGGCGACGCGGGACCGTGATCGCGTGGCTCGGCATCGCGGCGGTCATCGCGGGCGTGGTGTGCTGGGCGGGCGCGAATCTCTACGGGGCATATGTGAAGAACGACCTCTCGTCGTCGGAGAACAGCGCCAAACCAGTCGCCGACGTCGTGATCGACACCATCTCGCAAGAGCTGCAATGGACCGGCGTGATCTCGATGCTGGTGGGTGCTGGCATCTTTGTGTTCGGCGTCGTGGTGCGTCTGGTCTTCGGCGGAAGGCGTTGACCTTCTCCAATGCGGGTGCCGGCTTCTCCACCCCGCAGCGCGCTCCCGACGTCATCGACGACGTCGTGCTCGCCGACGGCACCCGCACGCCGCTGCGGATCTTCGTCGCCGACTCGGTCGCCCCGACGCCGCTGATCGTTCTGTTTCCCGGACTGGGAACTCCGGCAAGCTACTTCGACCTGTTCGCCACCCGCTGCGCCGCCGCCGGGGTGTCGGTGGCGTGCGCAGACCTGCGCGGGCAGGGGGCAAGCAGGCCGCGCCCGTCACGCGCCAGCGCGTTCGGCCAGCAGGAGATGGTTGTCGACGACGTGCCGTCGGCAATCGCCGTCGCCCGACGGCAGGTCCCCGAAGGCCCGCTATTCGTCGCCGGTCACTCGATGGGCGGACACATTGCGTCGCTGTATGCGGCGCGGCAGGCGCACCTCGGCGCCGACGACAGTCATCGACTGAGCGGCCTCATTCTCATCGCCTCCGGTGTGCCGTTCCACAGGCTCTACCGCGGCGGCTCGGGTCTGCGGGCCTCGTTGGGGCCGCTCGCGATGTACCGCATTTCGCATGCTGTCGGCTTCTGGCCGGGAACGGTCGTCGAGGGCTACGGCAGGCAGTCCCGCGTGCTCATCCGCGATTGGACGTATCTGAACAGGCACGGCCGATTCAGTCCACGCGGTGCCGACATCGACTACGAGGCCGCTTTCGGAGAGATCGACATCCCGGTGCTCGCGGTGACGATCGGCGCCGACGCCGACGCACCGCCGCAGGTCATGGGCGCCATGACCGCGAAGTTCACCCGCGGCGCCGTCGACCATCGGCACATCGCAGCACCACTCGGGCACAACCGTTGGGCGCGCGATCCGGCCGCGCCTCGCCTGGTCTGCGAGTGGCTGCACGAGCTGTGAGGTTCCTCCGAGGATGACCTCGGTCAGCGTCGATCGCGGGCGCAGTAGCCTTCGGTGCGTCACACTTGACCACGATGACGCAGGCAACCGGTGACACGACGACGAGCCGGCGACCACGACGTGTGGCCGCCCACCTCGTGTCGTGCCTCCGCAGCGCACCACTGACGTTCCTCTGGCTCGCGGTCTTGTTGGCGACGACCATCGCGCAGCACCTGATGAGCCCGGCCGACCTCGATCGCGTGCTCGGCGCACGCTCGACCAACCTCGAACACCTCACGCACGATCCGATCCACGTCCTATGGACCAGCCTGTTCTGGATCGACGGCGCGTTCTGGCTGCCCTGGGCGGTGGCCTTCTGCATCTTCCATGTGCCCGCCGAGCGGTGGCTTGGCTCGTGGCGCTGGCTCCTCGTCGGAGCATCGGCGCACATCATCGCGACGTTCGTCAGTCAGGGTGTGCTGGGGCTCGCCATCCACGAGGGCGTCCGCAGCGCCGACATGATCCACGTGCAGGATGTCGGCGTCAGCTACTTCTTCGCCGGGGTCGTCGGAGTACTCACATATCGGATCGCGCGACCCTGGCGATGGATCTACCTCGCGGGAGTGTTCATCTACTACGCCGTTCCGGTGATCACCGACCTCAGTTTCACCAACATCGGCCATCTGAGCGCCGCGCTGATCGGGCTCGCGTGGTACCCGATCACGCGCGGACGCGGCGAGGCGTGGGACCCCGTCGCCTCGGCCCGTCGGCTGCGTGAGCGTTGGACGCGTGGACGGCAACGCGTGACGGACTGAACGCCGAGGCGCACCCGCGCCTACGAGCCGTCGTCTCTAGTTCTCGCCTTGTTTCTCCGTCTCACCCAACGTCTCCCAGAGAAACTCGTAGGCCAGCGCCGACTTGTATGCCGCCTGCTTGTTGTCGGCGGCGCCGCCGTGGCCGCCCTCGATGTTCTCGTAGTAGTCGACGGTGTGTCCGTTTTCTTCAAGCCGCGCAACGAGTTTGCGCGCGTGACCCGGGTGTACGCGATCGTCGCGAGTCGAGGTCGTCACAAGGATCGGCGGGTAGTCGACGTCGCGTCGGATGTTCTGATAGGGCGAGAACGGCTCCATGAACGCCCACTCCTCGGGGTCTTCCGGATTGCCGTACTCGGCAACCCACGACGCTCCCGCGAGCAGAAGGTGGTAGCGGTACATGTCGATCAGCGGCACCTGGCAGACGAGTGCACCGAAGAGCTCGGGATAGCGGGTGAGCATGACGCCCATCAGCAGTCCGCCATTCGAACCGCCCTGTGCACCAAGCTGTTCCGGAGTCGTGAAGCGTCGAATGACCAGGTCCTTCGCAACGCTGGAGAAGTCCTCGTAAACGAGATGGCGTCCCGCCTTCTGCGCCACGGTGTGCCATGCGGGGCCGTACTCGCCGCCACCACGGATATTGGCGATCACATAGATGCCGCCGCGTTCGATCCATGCCCTCCCGGCAACCGTCAAATAGCCTGGGGTGAGAGCATTTTCGAAGCCGCCGTACCCGTAGAGCAGCGTCGGCCCGCTCGTGACGTCGGTACGTCGAACGACGAAGTAGGGGATGAGCGTGCCGTCGTCGGACGTCGCGAAGTACTGCTCGGTGGTCACTGCCGATGCGTCGAAGAACTCGGGGCTGTGCTTGATCACGGTGGCGTCGTCGGAGCCGATCGTGCCGTGCAGCAGGCTGGGCGGTTCGGTGAACGACGTGGCCGACCAGAAGACTTCGTCGCTGTGATCGGGGTCGGTGTCGAGCACGGAAATCGTTGCCAGGCCCGGTAATCCGGCTATCTCGACGGGCGACCAGTCGCCAACGGTCAGCACCGTGATCGACGTGTGTACGTCGTGCAGCGTCGTGATGATCAGGTAGTTCTTGGTGAACGTGAAGTCGACGAGGCTGGTGTGGCCATCCGGCTCGAAGAGCACTGTGGCGTCGCGGTTGCCGTCGAGGTAGGCCTGATAGTCGAACGTGAGGAGCGTGCCGGGCGCGTACGTCGGACCGTCGGGACCCGTCGGCGACCATTCCGAGCGCGTCATGACCAGCAGCCAGTCGCGTCGTACGCCCGCGTACGCGTCGGTGGGTACGTCGATGAGGACGAGCTCGCCGTCACGGTTCTCGAAGAGCAGAGAGTTGAAGAAATCCGTTGCGCGAGAAACAAAATGACGTTCGTAGCCGGGGGTGTCGTCGTAGACGGCTCGGATCGAGATGTCCGACGGTTCGCCGGTGAAGACGGTGACGGCGTCGTCGAGAGGGGTGCCGCGCGTCCAGCGTTTCGCGATGCGCGGGTATCCCGATTCGGTCAGCGAGCTGTGCCCGTCGGGTGCGGTACCGAAGTCGGTGCCGACGTAGACGTTGTCCTCGTCGATCCAACTCACCGTCGACTTGTTCTCGGGGAGCGTGAATCCGTCGGTGACCCAGGTGCGTGTGGTGAGGTCGAATTCGCGCACCACCGCGGCGTCGGCACCGCCGCGCGACAGCGAGATCAGCACTCGCCGATAATCGGGGCGCAGCGCCGTCGCGCCCTTCCACACCCAGTTCTCGTCCTCGGACTTGGCGAGTTCGTCGACGTCGATCAATACGTCCCACTCGGGATCGTCGGTGATGTAGGAGTCGAGGGTCGTGCGGCGCCACAGGCCGCGCGTATTGGTGGCGTCGCGCCAGAAGTTGTAGAGGTAGTCGCCGCGGCGTCGAACGTAGGGGATGCGGTCGTCGGTGTCGAGGGCTTCGAGGGTCTGTTCCTCGATCTCGGCGAAGCGCTTCGACGCGGTCAGCCGGTCGACGGTCGGGGCGTTGTGCTCGCGCACCCAGTCGAGCGCGGAGTCGGAGGTGACCTCCTCGAGCCACAGGTAAGGGTCGGTGCTCTCGGATGTCATCGGTGCGCAACCTCTCGTCGGGGACGTCTGGCGTGGTCGATCGTCCGCTCACACGGACCTACTGGCCAAAATAGCGCGCCCGCGTATTCGGGTCGGCGCGCTGCTGGTCGGCGGTGTCGGCAGCGTGTCGATACGGTCAGGCGTGGATAGGCTCGAGAGGGTGAGCCGTTCCGTCGAGCACGTGTCCGCCCCTGTGCGTCGCAGTGCAGAGCCCGATCAGATCTCCGTGCGCGGGGCTCGGGTGAACAACCTGGCCGATCTCGACGTCGATATTCCGCTGCGCGCGCTGGTGGGAATCGCGGGGGTGTCCGGATCGGGGAAGTCGTCGCTGGCTCTCGGGGTGCTGTACGCGGAGGGGTCGCGGCGCTACATCGAGGCGCTGTCCACCTACACCCGACGCCGCATGGCGCAGGCAGCGCGCGCGAACGTCGACTCCGTCGAACACGTACCCGCGGCGCTCGCACTGCGACAGCGACCCGCGCCACCGGGAGTGCGTTCGACGTTCGGTACGTCGAGCGAGTTGCTCAACGTGCTGCGCCTGATGTTCTCGCGCCTGGCGTCGCATCGGTGTCCCAACGGCCACTACGTGCCTCCGACGATCGACGTCGCGGCGGAGCGACCGTTCTCCTGCCCGGTGTGCGGCGCACAGGTCGATGCGCCGGGCGCCGAGGATCTCGCCTTCAACTCGCGCGGCGCGTGCCCGACGTGCGGGGGGACCGGCGTCGTACGGACTGTCGACGACGACGCGCTCGTCCCCGACCCCGACAAGACCCTCGACGAGGGCGCGGTGGTGCCCTGGAACATGTTCGGGTTCAACGTGCAGCCCGCTATCGCCCGCGAGTTCGGCGTGCGCACCGACGTGCCCTGGCGCGATCTCACCGACGACGAACGCGAGATCGTGCTCGACGGACCGGAGGAGAAGAAGCACATCACCGTCACGTCGAAGAAGGGCGTGCACGACCTCGACTTCACCTTCCGCAATGCCCGGCTCACGGTCACCGAGGAGCTCAAGCGTGCCGACAACGAGAAGCGGCTGGCTCGGGTGAGCCGTTTCCTCACTGTCGGAACGTGTCCCGCATGTGACGGCACACGACTGAGCGACGCTGCGCGGGCACCACGGATCGGCGAAGACAATCTGGCGGATATCACCGCGCTCTCGCTCGACGATGTACTCGCCTGGGCGCCAGGGGTTCCGGCGACACTGCCGCCCGAGATGCGGGAAATGGCACAGGGACTCGTCGACACGCTGTTCGGTATGGCGCGGCGGCTCGTCGAGTTGGGACTCGGCTATCTCACCCTCGACCGCGCGGGCGCCACGCTGTCGACGGGCGAACGGCAACGCGTACAACTCGCGCGGGCGGTGCGCAATCGGACCACCGGTGTGCTCTACGTGCTCGACGAGCCGTCGATCGGTCTGCATCCCGCGAACATCGAGGGTCTGCTCGGTGTAATGAACGACCTTCTCGCCGATGGCAATTCGGTGGTCTTCGTCGACCACGACGTGCAGATTCTGCGTCAGGCGGAATGGCTCGTCGAGATCGGACCCGGATCAGGAAGTGACGGTGGCAGGGTCATCGCGCAGGGAACGGTGTCGGCGGTTTCCGACGACCCGGATTCGCGCCTGGCCGGATTCCTCACCGGCGCAGAGGAAGTGGTGGTTCGTGCGCAGAGTCCGCGCGACGAGGTGTTCGCGCTCGGGACATTCCATCTCGAGACGTCGGCGATCCACACCGTCGAACCGCTGACCGTCGACATTCCGCGTGGTCGGCTCGTTGCCGTCACCGGGGTATCGGGCTCGGGCAAGACCACGATGGTGCTCGAGTCGTTCGTACCCGCGCTGGCGGCGTTGTCGACAGAGCCTGCAGGGCGGCTCCCGCGCCACGTCGTCGAACTCGATGTGCCGGAGCTGCCCTCGGGCAAGAGATTTCATCCCCAGGTGGTCGACGCGACGCCGATCGGAATCAACGTACGGTCAACTGTCGCAACTTATTCCGGTGTGATGGACGATCTCCGTCGGGCCTACGCCGACACCGACACCGCACGTGCTGCGGGTTTGACCGCTTCGGACTTCTCCTACAACACCGGATCGCTTTCGTGCCCGAGATGTGAAGGTACCGGCGAGGTCTCACTCGACGTACAGTTCCTGCCCGACATCGACATCGTGTGCCCCGAATGCAAGGGAAGCAGGTTCGCGCCGCGTGCGAGGGAGTTCACCCGCGACGGAGTGTCGCTTCCGGAGCTGCTCGGCTACACGATCCGCGACGCCGCCGCCGCAGTATCGGGACTGGCGCGAGTGATTAAGCGGCTCAAGGCTCTTGACGAACTGGGACTCGGCTACCTGACGCTCGGCGAATCAACCCCGGCGCTGTCCGGCGGCGAGGCACAGCGTCTGAAACTGGTGAACCAGTTGCACCGCGACCAGTCCGACACGGTGTTCGTCCTCGACGAGCCGAGCGTCGGGCTGCATCCGCTGGACGTGCGCACGCTGCTGCAGGTGCTGACCCGACTGACCGAACGCGGAGCGACGGTCATCGTCATCGAGCATGACCTGGACGTGATCGCCAACGCCGACTACGTCATCGACATGGGGCCAGGGGGCGGCGAGGCGGGCGGTCGGATCGTCGCGTTCGGAACGCCCGGCGAGGTCGCGAGCAGTTCCGCGTCGATCACCGGCCGCTACCTCGCCGAGCACCTGCGGGGCTGAGGGGTGGTCTCGACAAGCTCGACCAGCGGATAACGCTCGGCCGGCGGTGGTCTCGACAAGCGGTGGTCTCGACAAGCTCGACCAGCGGTGGGCGCTCGGCCGGCGGTGGGGCGCTCGACCAGCGGATAACAGCGGCGGGTGCGCCCACTCGCGCAGCGGGCACCGCGTGCGCGAGTAGATCGTCGGCATACACAGGTTGCAGTGCGTGCACCGGGAGCGCACGGCGGGGTCGGCGGCGATCCGCAGCGGTAGGTCGGGTTCGCGCAGCAGGGCGCGGCCCATCGCGAGATAGTCGAAGCCCTCGCCCAGCGCGGCGTCCATCGTCTCGCGGTCGGTGATACCGCCGAGCAGGATTATCGGCAGGTCGATGCTCTCGCGCAGCCGGCGAGCGAGCGGCATCAGGTAGCCGGGGTGATAGTCGTAGTGCTTGAGGAAGAAGGGGCCCGCAGCCTTCAGTCCCCACCGCATCGCGCCGTGGAAGGCGTCGGCGAAAGCCTCGCGCGGTGCGTCGCCGTGGAAGAGGTACATCGGGTTCAGCAGTGAGCTGCCTGCCGTCGGCTCGATCGCGTCGAGGTGGCCGTCCGATTCCAGAAGTCGCGCGACCTCGCATGCCTCGTCGACGTCGAATCCGCGCCACCTCCCGACGCCGCCCACGCCGTCGTACATGTTGAGTTTCACCCAGACGGCTGCCGAGTCGCCGACCTCGTCACGCACCGACTCGACCACTTCGCGCGCGAGCCGCGCACGGTTGACCAGTGAGCCTCCGTAACCGTCGTGTCTGTGGTTGAGCAGCGGCGAAAGGAAACAACTGATGAGATAGTTGTGGCCGCAATGGATTTCGAGTCCGTCGAATCCCGAGTCGACTGCGATGCGCGCCGCCCGCCGAAACGATGTGCGGAGATCTGCGATGCTCTCAGCCGAGATCTTTCGTGTCACCGACATCCCCATCGGCGCCGGAATGCGCGACGGACCAAGCGCTTTCGCGCGATTTGACGCCGAGTTCGCGACCGGCCCCGCGTGGCCGAGCTGTGCAGCGGCAAGCGCGCCTTCGGCGTGGATAACGTCGGTGAGTCGACGCAAGCCAGGTTGCGCCTCGGGACGCATCCAGATCTGATGTCGATCGGTCCGACCCTCGGGGCTGACCGCGCAGTACGCAACCGTGCTCATGGCGACGCCGCCCGCCGCGACCTCGCGGTGGAACTCGACGAGATCGTCGGTGACGAGCGCGTCGGGCGTCGCACCCTCGAACGTCGCACATTTGATGAGTCGGTTGCGCAGCGTCAGCGGCCCAAGGCGTGCCGGCTCGAAGGGGTCGGGGGTCGACGACGTGCCGTTCACGAGCTGACCGCGGCCGGGTTGGTGACGGTTGCCGGTGTACACGGCTGACCGAGCCCGGCCACGACGAACTCGGTCAGCGACGTCACGGCGTCGTCGGACAGCGGACGCTCGGCGGAGAAGCGCGACAGGATCAGCTCGAAGGCGAGTGCCCAGCGTCGTCGAGCCTGGTCGTGGCCGAGGGCACCGACCATCGCGACCAGCATGTCGGCCCACCGGTCGAGGTCGAACCACGCACCGTGCCAGGGCGCCTCCGGATTCGCGTGGACGAACCGCGCGAGCAGCTGCAGATGCAGGTGGCCGGCGGGATCGTGTTGAATCTCGACAAACGGCGAGATCACGACGTCGACCAGCGCTGCCACGGAGGCTCGCGAGGTGTCGATCGACATGAGCTGATCTGCCCAGAGCGGCGTGAGGCGCGCCTCGAGCAGTGCCGTCGCGAGCTGATCCTTCGATCCGAAGTGGTAGTGAACGGCTGCCGGATTGGCTCCCGCGCCCGCGCAGATGGCGCGCACCGAGACGGCGTCGTAGCCGTCGGTGAGGAAGAGTCGCTCGGCTGTCCGCAGCAATTGCTCGCGGGTGGGTGACGTGGACACGCTCATTCAGCGATTCAATCAATGATTGAACGACGCGGTGGCCGATTTGCCGGAACGGTCGATTCGGGTCAGTAAGGGGGACGTTCTGCGCGCAGGCTGGCCCTAGTCGTAGGCTGACAGTCGTGGCTGATCACTTTGAAACAGTTGTCCTGGGAGCAGGTCCAGGTGGGTACGTGGCCGCGATCCGGTCCGCCCAGTTGGGCATGAACACCGCCATCATCGAAGAGAAGTATTGGGGCGGTGTCTGTCTGAACGTTGGATGTATTCCGTCCAAGGCGTTGCTGCGCAATGCCGAACTCGCCCATATCTTCAACCATGAGTCGAAGACATTCGGGATGTCCGGGGATGTGACCTTCGACTTCGGCTCGGCATTCGACCGCAGTCGCAGCGTCGCCGACGCGAGCGCCAAGGGCGTGCACTACCTGAACAAAAAGAACAAGATCACCGAGATCGAGGGGTACGGCACCTTCGTCGACGCCAAGACCATCAAGGTCGGCGACCGCGAGATCACCTTCGACAACGTCATCATCGACACCGGCTCAGTGGTCAAGCTCCTGCCCGGCGTCGAGCTTTCCGACAACGTGGTCACCTACGAGACCCAGATCCTCACCCGCGATCTGCCGGGCTCGATCGTCATCGTCGGAGCAGGCGCGATCGGCATGGAGTTCGGCTACGTCCTCGCCAACTACGGCGTCGACGTGACGATCATCGAGTTCCTCGACCGCGTGCTCCCCAATGAGGACATCGACGTCTCCAAGGAGATCGCCAAGCAGTACAAGAAGCTCGGCGTGAAGGTCCTCACCTCCACCGGAGTGCAGACCGTCACCGACAACGGCAACGACGTCACCGTCACCTACAAGGACGCCAAGGGCAACGACGGCGAGGTCACCGTCGACCGCGTACTCATGTCCGTCGGCTTCGCTCCCCGCGTCGAGGGATTCGGCCTCGAGAACACCGGCGTCGAACTCACCGAACGCGGTGCCATCGCGATCGACGACTTCATGCGCACCAACGTCGACGGCATCTACGCGATCGGCGACGTCACCGCGAAGCTCCAGCTCGCACACGTCGCCGAGGCCCAGGGCGTCGTCGCTGCGGAGACCATCGCGGGCGCCGAGACCATGACCCTCGGCGACTACCGGTTCATGCCCCGCGCGACGTTCTGCCAGCCGCAGGTCGCCTCGTTCGGACTCACCGAACAGCAGGCCAAGGACGAGGGCTTCAACGTCAAGGCCACCACCTTCCCGTTCAGTGCGAACGGCAAGGCACGCGGCATGGGCGAGACCGCAGGCTTCGTCAAGCTCCTCACCAACGCCGACACCGACGAGCTCCTCGGCGCACACCTCGTGGGCGACAACGTCTCCGAGATGCTGCCCGAACTCACGCTCGCGCAGAAGTGGGACCTGACCGCCAAGGAACTGGCCCGCAACGTCCACACCCACCCGACCATGAGCGAAGCGATGCAAGAAACGTTCCATGGCGCGATCGGGCACATGATCAACCTGTAGAAAACCTGCAGCACAACGGAATTCACGCGAGCCGGGACCGACGACGATGTCGGTCCCGGCTCGCGTCTCTTCAGCGACGAGACGTCACGGCACGATGATCAGCGGGCACTGGGCCGAATGCAGGACCCGTTGGCTCGTCGACCCCAGTAGAAGCCCGGTGAATCCGCCGCGACCCCGGCTGCCCACGACGACGACATCCGAGTCGGCCGACGCCTTGGTGAGCGCGGCAACCGGAGCGTCGTTGACGATTTGCGTGGTCACCCGCAAGCCGGGCAGGCGTCGTCTGATCGCTTCGACGGGCACGGCGAGTGTGCCTTCGATCTGGTGTTCTGCGGTGGTGAACGCCTTGTGGGAGTGATCGAAACCCGTTGCGTCCCATGCCGAGAGTACGAGCAGCTCGGCGGCTCGGTCGGTCGCCTCGTGCGCCGCCCAATCGAGGGCCTCGAGCGATTCGGGAGAACCGTCGACGCCGACGGTAACCCGACCGGTGGGTTCGACGTCGTTGCTGGTTTCGCGGATCACCGCGAGGGGGCACACCGAATGCGACGTCAGCGCTGACGCCGTGGACCCGATGAAAGCCGCTGTGAGACGGCCGGTTCCGGATGCGCCGACAGCGACCATCGACGACGTCCGCGAGCGCGAGAGCAGCGCGCCACGTGGCGAACCGGTGACGATGTGCGTGCGCGGTGCGAGGTCGGGGTCCTCATGGAAGGCGACGTCTGTCGCCGCGTTGAGCGCGGCCTTGGCGCCGAGACGCGCGGCGTCGAAGAATGCCTCGGGCACCGCGAACTCGATCAGCGGGGGCGATGCCGGCTCGATCGCGAACACGATGTCGAGGGTGGTCTGATGAATAGATGCTGTGTGCGCTGCCCAGCGCGCCGCTGCCAATGCGCTCGACGATCCGTCGATGCCTACGGTGATGGGTTCCGAATACCTCATACTTCGAGTGTGCGCTGGTCAGCGATGCCGATCGTGAGGCTTACGTCCCATCCGGATCGGGTCGCACGCCCCCGATGACGGGCAGTGCGCCCGCGCGGCGATGTCGGACCCGACGACTACAGTCGAGGTGGCGCAGGCGAGGAGAAACGGATGAGCAGCGGCGAGGCCACACGTTCGTGGACGCCGCAGCAGCCGGTCGACCTCCGCGCCACGCTCGGACTCCACCGACGAGGTAGTGGCGACCCGGCTTTCCGGTACGGCGCCGACGGTTCCATCTGGCGCGCGGTGCACACTCCCGACGGCCCGGGCACGCTGGCAATCGCCTCCGACGGTTCGACGATCCGCGGGCGCGCCTGGGGACCTGGCGCCGCATGGCTACTGGAACAGATGCCGGACATGCTCGGCGCCTCGGACGACCCGGCCGCCCTGGTGCCGCGAGACGATGCCGTCGCTCGATTGGTCGCGGCGTCGACAGGTTTGCGCATCGGTAGTACCGGCCGCGTGTGGGAGGCGCTTGCCGCGGCGATCCTCGAGCAGAAAGTCGTCGGGACCGAGGCGTGGCGGGCGTGGCGGCACATACTTCGACGCTTCGGCGAACCAGCCCCGGGGCCCGTCCCGCGCGACATGCGCGTTCCACCCCCGCAAGCCGACTGGACCCGGATTCCCGTGTGGGAGTGGCATCGCAGTGGTGCCGAACCAGTGCGCATGCGCACCATCAGAGGTGCTACCGCCCTGGACGTCGAACGTCACCACGACAAGTTGGACGTGCTCCGCGGAGTCGGCCCGTGGACGGTTGCGGAAACCCGTGCGCGAGCCGTCGGCGACGCCGATGCCGTGCCGGTCGGCGACTACCACATCCCCGCTCTCATCGGTCATACGCTGATCGGCGAGAAGGTCGACGACGCCGGGATGTTGGAACTGCTGGAACCGTATGCGGGCCAACGCTATCGAATCGTGCGCATGGCAGAACTCCACGGCACGTATGCGCCGCGCCGAGGGAACCGGATGTCGGTCCGCGACTATCGGGAGCTGTGATCGGTTGTCAGGCAGTGCGTTCGGTTGTCAGGCAGGGGCTAGGGCCGTCAGCCAATGGGTTCGGGCATGCGGGCAACGCGGTACCCGCACTCGATCGTTGCGCCCGTGGCCTCGTCGGTCATCGCGACGCGCCACGAATCAGCGAACTGGTCTATCCCCTCAACCATCGGAATGGTTCCCGAGATCACAATCGTGCCTTCGCGCAGCAACTTTCGTTCCGCGAGGACGTCGAGCCAGTAGTTCGGCGACAGCAGGTCGCCGAGGGTGCCGGACTGGATCAGGGTGTCTGCGGTGTCGCTCCCGTGCCCGACCCACGCCGACAAGGTGATGTCGTCGATGTGGTCTGCGACGTCGGACAGGCGCCACGCCGCGGTACCGAGCACGTCTGGTGACGCGTTCTTGCTCCACGCGACTCCGTGAACTTCGAGTTCTCGGTCGGTGTGATCGCATGCAACGGTGAGCAAGACGTCGTCACGGGTGTCGCCGGTGACGATCAGGGCCCACTCGGCTTCGCCGGAGGTGCGACCGTGCTGCACTACGACCTCGTCGGTCTGCTGCGCGAGGTACGGCGAGATCGGATACAGCGACGGAGTCACTGCGGGTGCAGGTACTCCGAGCTCGGCGAGTTCTGCGATGTGGCTGGCAACGGCGGCCTGGTCGCGGCCCGCGTAGCCGGCATTGCACACGACCTGCGGTTCTACGGCGACCGACGATCCGTCGGGGAGCGTAAATGTGAGCATGTGGGTCGGAGTCCTTTCGTAAACAGCCTGTTTCGATAGCGCCGAACACTTGCGCATACGTCTTGTATACAGCAAGTATGGGAGACACGTCACACGACGACAGTCCGCGACAACGAATGGAAACTACCGATGACCGATGCTGTCACCGATAAGAAGCCGCTGGTCAAGGCGTTTGCTGCCAGCCTGACCGGCACAGCGCTCGAGTGGTACGACTTTGCCGTCTACTCCGCAGCGGCTGCGCTGGTGTTCCCGAAAGTCTTCTTTCCTGATAGCGATCCACTGACCGGCACCCTGCTCGCGTTCTCGACGTACGCGGTTGGCTATGTTGCCCGGCCGGTCGGCGGTTTCGTCTTCGGCAGACTCGGCGACGTGATCGGGCGTAAGCGCCTGCTTGTGATCACGCTGCTGCTGATCGGTGCGACCACGTTCGTGATCGGATTGATCCCCTCCTACGCGGCGATCGGGGTCGTCGCCCCGATCATCCTTGTCGTCATGCGGTTCGCGCAGGGAGTCGCGGTGGGCGGCGAATGGGGTGGTGCGGTGCTGCTCTCCAGCGAGTACGGCCCGCCGGAGAAGCGAGGCTTCTGGTCGTCGGCAGCACAGATCGGCCCGCCCGCGGGAAATCTCCTCGCCAACGGTGCACTCGCGCTATTGACTCTCACCCTCACCGAGTCCCAGTTCGAGTCGTGGGGCTGGCGAATCGCGTTTCTGCTCTCGGCGGTACTTGTCGCTTTCGGACTCTGGATTCGACTGCGTCTGGAAGACACACCGGTCTTCAAAGCGCTCCAGGACAGCGATGATCGTTCCGATGCCCCGGTGAGTGAAGTCTTCCGTACTCAGACCAAACCGCTTGTGTCGGCGATACTCTCGCGCATTGCGCCGGATGTGATGTACGCGTTGTTCACCGTCTTCTCCATCACCTACGGGGTCAACAAGCTGGGATTCGACCGTGGAGATGTGCTCATCGCGATCCTCATCGGATCGGCATTCCAGCTCGGCCTCATTCCGTTGGCAGGGGCGGCGTCCGATCGCGTGAACCGCCGCCTGCTGTACGCCATCGCGGCCGTTGGCGGCGTCGCGTGGAGTGTTCTCTTCTTTGTGCTCGTCCGCGGAGACTCGCTGCCGTTGCTCATCCTCGGCGTGACGGTCGGACTGGTGTTCCACTCGTTCATGTACGGACCGCAGGCTGCGTTCGTGACCGAGCAGTTTCCGGTTCGGTTGCGGTCGACGGGAAGCTCGTTGGCGTACACGATCGCCGGAGTGTTCGGCGGCGCGCTGGCGCCCCTGATCTTCACGTTCTTGCTCGACAAGACCGATAACTGGGTGCCGATCGTCGGGTACATCGGTCTCGTCGGTGTGCTGACTCTCATCGGACTGGCGATCGGGCGAGACCCGGACCGCGCTGAAGCCGAGGATGCGTCCCTGCGGAGAATCAACCCCGCAGCAGTGCCTGCAGAGTGATCTCCAGATGCGCGTCTATGGCATTTCCGACGGCCGATTCGTCTCCGGATTCAAGCGCGTCGACGATCGCGCCGTGTTCTCGGCAGACCGACTGTTGCCGATCCGGCGTCGTGGACAACGCCGTCAGGCCGGCGCGCAGTTGACGCGACCTCAGCCCGGCGTAGGTCGTCGACAGCAGCTCGCTTCCGGCTGCGTCGATGAGTGCCATGTGGAACGAACCGTCGAGATCGATGAATTGTTTCGCGGCTTCATCGCTCGGCGCGTCGGCAAGTTGATGCTGGTCAGCCAGGATCGCGCGCATCTGGGCTACCGGCGCCGACTTCGCGCGCAGTGCGATCGACGCCGCGTGCCGCTCCAGCACGCCGCGCAGATCCATCAATTCGCGCAACTGGCGGCCGGACATCGGCGGGACGTGCGCGCCACGTTTCGGCACCAACTCGACGAGGCCCTGGGCCTGCAGCATCAGCAATGCCTCACGGACCGGCGTGCGGGAGACCCCGATCTGCGTCGCCAGGTCTTGTTCGTTGAGAAATGCACCAGCGGCCGCGGGCGACGTGAGTACGACGTCGCGCACGTACTCGTATGCCTTGTCCCGGCCGGACGGACTTTGCATACCTTATGTATACCCCATCTATAACCCGTGGTCGCGGACCTATCCAGGAGGATTCAATGAGAACAACATCAAACCCGCAACTGCGCATCGGACTCGCACAGGTCAACAGTGGCACCGACCCGGCCGCGAATTTGAGGATCATAAAACGTCACGTCAGCGATGCCGCAGCACGCGGAGTTGATGTCGTCGTCTTTCCGGAGGCCATGATGTGCCGATTCGGGGTCCCCCTTGGCGAGATTGCAGAGCCGATCTCCGGGGACTGGGCGCGTGCTGTCGACGAGATCGCGTCGGAGGCGGGGGTCACGGTCGTCGCAGGCATGTTCACGCCGGGCGACGGGCCGCGAGTGCGCAACACCCTGTTGATCACGGGACCCGAAACGCGCACCCACTACGACAAGATCCACCTCTACGATGCGTTCGGATACTCGGAATCCGACACCGTGTCGGCGGGTGATCACCTGGTCACCGCGAAGGTGAAAGGCGTGACCATCGGATTCGCGACCTGCTACGACATTCGGTTCCCGGCGATGTTCCAAGAGCTTGCGGCCGCGGGGGCAGACCTCGTGGCCGTCTCGGCGTCCTGGGGTGCGGGCGAGGGCAAGGTCGATCAATGGACGCTCCTGGCACGGGCGAGGGCGTTGGACTCTACGACGTTCGTCGCGGCATGCGGACAGGCTGACCCGGCGGTAAGCGGCGAAATCACCACCGGCACTGCGCCTTTAGGTGTCGGACACAGCATGGTCTGCGACCCTTCCGGGGCGGTGATCGGTCAGCTCGGCAGCGGCCCCGACCTGTTGGTTGCCGATATCGATACGGCGGCAGTCCGACGTGTGCGTGACTCGCTGCCCGTTCTGCGCAACCGCCGACGTATTGATGCCTCGATGATCGGCAGTGCTGTGCCGAGCTGAACCAACGGTTCTTTCGGTCGCGGTGAGTGAAAATGTTTGCGGCGCAGCTGAGCTGGGCCGATGCGACCGGCCTCCGTGTCCGGCAGTGGCGGTGATTGGTGCGATCGCTACACCGGCGCCGACAATTCTTCCCAACATCGACGCCCACGGGGGTGGTCTGGGAAGGAAGAACTGTGTCGAGGAAACGTTGGGGCGCACTGGCCGTCGGACTCATAGCTGCGCTGTCGCTGTCGGTGAGCGCGTGCTCGTTCGACGATTCAGGAAGCGGTACGCAATCGGCGTCGGCGCAACGCATCACGCTGACCGTCGGAGATCAGGTCAAGCAGACGCAGTCGCTCCTGGAGGCGTCTGGTGAGCTGAAAGACCTGCCCTACGACATCGACTGGGCCTCGTTCGAGTCGGGTCCGCCACTGCTCGAAGCCGCGGCTGCTGGCAAGGTCGACATCGGTGGAACCGGCGATGTGCCACCGGTTTTCGCGCAGGCCAGCGGCGCTCCCCTGAAGATCGTCGCCGTCCAGGCGCGCGAGAAGCCCGGAGACTTCCTGTTGGTTCCGAGCGGTTCGTCGGTGAAGTCGATCGCCGACCTCAAGGGCAAGAAGGTTGCATTCACCAAGGGATCGAGCTCCAACGGACTCGTGTTCGCGCTCCTCGACAAGGCGGGCCTCAAGCCCAGCGACATCCAGCAGACATACTTGACGCCCACCGAGGGTCTTTCGGCATTCACCAACGGCCAGGTCGACGCCTGGGCGGTCTGGAATCCGTTTGCTCAAGTGGCGATCTCGCAGCACGGCGCACAGGCCGTCTCCGACGGTGCGGGATTGGTCACCCAGCAGGCCTACTACCTCGCCTCGTCGGCATCGCTCGGCGACTCGGCGAAGCAGAAGGCCATCAGCGATCTCATCGGCCGTCTCGCGCGAGCCAACAAGTGGTCCGTGACCCATGAGGACCAGTGGATTCCGATCTACAGCAAGCTCACCAAGCTCCCCGAACCCGTTGCGCGAGCGACGTTCTCGACGTCGTCCGGTTCTCTGGTCCCGATCGGTGACGCGCAGATCGCCAAGCATCAGCGTCTCCTCGACCTGTTCGCCGACGCCAAGGTGATCCCGAACAAGCCCACGGCCGCCGACTACTTCGACAACCAGTTCAACGGCGCGCTCTCGGGCACGAACTGATGACGGGGGCAGTCGCGGGGTCGGCCACAGCGGTCCGGGGTGACACCGAAGCAGACAGTCGGCGTGCGTCGGGCGGACGACGTCATCGCCTGTCGGTCGGCCCGTGGTTGCGCCTCGTTTCGCCGCTGGTCCTGCTGATCGCCTGGCAGGTGCTGTCGACCAACGGAGTCATTCCGGCCAGCAAGCTGTCTCCGCCGACACAGGTGTGGGCGGCAGCACGTGAGCTGTGGGGGACAGGAGAACTGCAAGCGGCGCTGGGGGTTTCGCTGCAGCGTGTCGGCATCGGCCTGACGCTCGGTGTGGTGCTTGCGGTCGCGCTCGGTCTGCTTGTCGGCTTCTTTCGGATCGCAGATCTGGCCATCGACCCACCACTACAGATGCTCCGCACCGTGCCGTTCCTAGGGTTGATTCCGTTGTTCGTCGTGTGGTTCGGCATCGGCGAAGAGCCCAAGGTCTACATGGTGGCGCTCGGCGTGCTGTTCCCGCTGTACCTCAACCTGGTGTCGGGTATCCACGGAGTCGATGCGAAACTGATCGAGGCGGGACGCTCGGTGGGACTCGGCCGAATCGGATTGGCTCGCACCGTGATTCTTCCCGGGGCGATGCCCAGTGCCCTCACCGGTTTTCGACTGTCGCTCGGTGTGGCATGGCTGTCGCTGATTGTCGCTGAGCAGATCAACGCCGACGCCGGACTCGGCTACCTCGTCATGAATGCGCGCACGTACTTCCGCAACGACATCATCGTGCTCGGTTTGGTGATCTACGCCTTGCTGGGATTGTTCAGCGATTCGATTGTCCGCGGCCTCGAGGCTTGGCTGCTCCGATGGAGGGTGAGTCGATGAGTGGGGAGACAGTTGTTCGTGCACAGGGGATTACACGTTCCTTCGGCAACGTCGAGGTGTTGCACGGCATCGATCTGACACTGCACAGCGGCGAGATCGTGGCACTCGTCGGCAGATCGGGATCGGGTAAGTCGACGCTGCTGCGGATCATCGCCGGGCTCGACGACCAGCACGGCGGCCGACTCGAGGTCGACGGATCGCGCGCGGTGGCATTTCAGGAACCGAGGCTGCTGCCGTGGCGGAGCGTCCGAAAGAACGTGTCGCTCAACCTCTCCGGCGGCAATGCCGCAGCGCGGGCCGTGACGGCGCTCGACGAGGTCGGGCTGTCGCATCGCGTCGACGCCTGGCCGCTGACGCTCTCCGGTGGAGAAGCCCAGCGCGCGTCGCTCGCTCGCGCACTGGTGCGCAATCCAGAAGTACTACTGCTCGACGAACCGTTCGGCGCACTCGATGCTCTCACCCGGATCGAAGCGCACTCGTTGCTCACGAGACTGTGGAGCACACACGGATTCGCCGCGCTGCTCGTCACTCACGACGTCGAGGAGGCCGTCGTACTGGCCGACCGTGTGCTCGTCCTCGAGGACGGCGCCATCGCCTACGACGTCGCGGTCGACGTCGAACGTCCCCGCCACCGGGATGATCAGCGCGTCGTCGAACTGCGTGAACGAGTGCTCGGCCACCTCGGCGTCGGAAGCCGAGACACTACCGCGACATCTGTTGAGGAGCCTGCCCGATGAGTTCGTCATTCCACTGGTTTCTGCCGACGTCGGGCGACGGTCGTGAGGTGTTCGGTGCGCTGCAGTCGTCGGGCGTCCTCGGCACCGCGTCGGCACACCGCGCACCCGACCTCGAGTACCTGACCCTCGTCGCCAAGACTGCCGAGAAGCTGGGATTCGAGTCGGTGCTCACTCCGACCGGAACCTGGTGCCTTGATGCGTGGGTGACCACCGCGGCTCTCATCCAGGAGACGAGCAGGCTGAAGTTCCTCGTCGCGTTTCGACCGGGATTGATCACTCCGACATTGGCCGCCCAGCAGGCCGCGACGTTCGCCGAACTATCCGGTGGGCGACTGGCATTGAACATCGTGACCGGCGGTGATCGCGAAGAGCAGGAGCGCTTCGGTGATCACCTCGGCAAGGAGGAACGGTACGCCCGTGCCGCAGAGTTCTTGCAGATCGTGCGCGGGGCGTGGTCGGGGACACCGTACGACTTCGTCGGCGAGTACCTCGACGTCACCGGCGCCACCGTGGCACGGCCTCCGTCACCAGCGCCCGCCGTATTCTTCGGTGGCGCAAGCGACGCCGCACGGGAGGTTGCCGCTGCACACGTCGACACGTACCTCACGTGGACCGAACCGCCGGACAAGGTGGCCGCCCTGATCGACGATGTGCGTGCCCGGGCGGCGAGGCACGGCAGGACGCTCTCCTTTGGCATCCGTGCGCACGTGATCACCCGCGACACGCGCGAAGAGGCATGGGCAGAAGCCCGCAAGCTGGTCGACCGCATGGACCCGAACGTGATTGCCCTTGCGCGAGAACGGCTTCTGCAGTCCGAGTCCGAGGGGCAGCGTCGACAACTCGCGTTGAACGCCGACCTCGCGAATCTCGAGGTGTACCCGGGCTTGTGGGCAGGCTACGGACTGGTGCGTCCCGGTGCCGGCACCGCCTTTGTGGGCAGCCACGCCGAGGTGGCCGACCTCATCGGTCAGTACCGCGCGCTCGGCGTCGACCACTTCATCCTGTCCGGTCAGCCGCACATCGAGGAGGCGTACTGGTTCGCGGAGGGCGTTGCGCCGCTGGTGCGTGCTGCCGAAGCCCGCGCGCCCCAGGTGATCTGAGGTTCGCGGCGTCTGGATGTGTGTCGTATCGAAGGATGTGGGTGCTGCAGCGCACACATCCTTCGATACGACACACGTTCAGGGACAGTCCTCTTCGGCGGGCAGCCGGGCGAGGACGAATTGCCCCTGCCCGGTGATGGTCTGCTCGACGTCGACCGCGCCGGCCGCCCGCAGGCGATCAACGATCTCGGTGCGGCCGAAGATCCGATACCCGGTGAGTGCGGTGACGGTTCGGACTCCCGGCAGTCCGGTCAGGTTGGTGACCACGGAGGTGAACACCGCGACCTCGCCACCTGGTTTGGCAACCCGGACCAGCTCGTCGATCACCGGCAGCGGGTCGGGGATCAGATACAGCGCGGCCAGGCAGACGACGGAGTCGAAGGTGTTGTCGCCGAACGGAATCGAATGCGCGTCGGCGCGGATGTAGGCGACCCGTTCGCCACTGTTCGTGGCCACGGCCTTGGACAGCATCGTCGGCGAGAAGTCGATACCGACGCAACGGCCGTCGCCGGTCAATCCCGTCGACAGCCTGCGCGCGTAATTGCCCGGGCCGCACGCGACGTCGAGAATGCTGCGCTCACCGGGCCGCGCCAGATGCGCAACCAGTGCGCGGTCGGCGAGCTCGGTCGACGATCCGCCGAAACTGAACAGTCGGGTGAACGCCGGTCGCCACAGTCGCTCGTAGACCTCGCTGAACAGTCGGTTGTTCATGGCCCGCTGGGCCAGCGAGGTCATGGGTGAACCTCAGACGCGTTCGTCGCGCGCGACGCGCAGCGTGTGCAGCGTGGTGGCCAGCGAGTCGTACTGCATGGCGAGCAGGACGAAGGCGATGGCACGGCGTTCGTCGAGATGGCGACGCAGCGACGTCCAGGTGGTGTCGCTGATGTCCTTGTCGGCGATCAATTCGTCGACCGCCTGCAGCATCCACTTCTCCCGATCGCCCCAGCCCGCGTCGGGGCCCGAGATGATCTGGGCGAACTCGGCGTCGTCGATACCTGCGCGTTTGCCCAGGCGGCGATGGTGGTCGAGTTCGTAGTCGCTGCCACGCAGATGCGCGACCCGGATGATCACCATCTCCGACTCGCGGCGTGACAGTGAGCCGAAGGGCATCAGCCTGCTCGAGAAGTAGAGCCACGCGCGGAAGAGCCCGCGCGTGCGGCCCAGGGTGGAGAAGACGTGAGCGTCGCGGACGCCGATGACGCGTGCCGCGCCCCTCGCGAACACCCAGTTGATGAGTCCGAGGTCGCTCAACGTTCCCGGAGCAACACGCGGGCCGGTTGCCACGTCACCTTCGCTGGTCGTCATGAACGCAACGGTAGACTACAGAATTCATGACGGACATCACACCACGGACGTTCAACAGCATCTCGGAGCTGACCGCAGCGATCGGCGAGGACCTCGGCTACGGGGACTGGTTAGAGGTCACCCAGGACCGCATCGACGCCTTTGCCGACGCGACCGGCGATCACCAGTGGATTCACGTCGACCCCGGGCGCGCGAAGGACGGACCCTTCGGTGCGACGATCGCACACGGCTACCTGACTCTGTCGCTGCTCCCGCTACTGGCGGGCGACATCTTCACCGTGAACGGACCCAAGCTGGTGATCAATTACGGACTCAACAAGGTCCGCTTTCCCAGCCCGGTCAAGGTCGGGTCGCGAATCCGCGCCAACGCCGAGATCGTGTCGATCGACGACAGTCCGGCCGGGGTGACCATGGTGGTGCGCAGCACGGTGCAGATCGACGGTGTGGAGAAACCCGCGTGCGTCGCCGAGAACGTGCGCGTGCTCGTCTACTGAAATCACCGATGAGGGCAGCCGCTGCGTGCAGGTGAGCCGCGTAAACGAGCGTCGAGCCAACTCATCGCGTCAGGAAAGCCGATCACGGCGGCGGTGACGTGTTCGCCGACGACGTCACGGTATTGAGCGTTCGCGCCGAGTCGGCACTGTTCGAGGAACAGGTTGCGCGCCCCGGCGGCCGGTATCCACCACTCCTGGGCGCCGTTGTAGATGTAGAGCGGAACCGCCGATCGGGTGTCGGACATCTTTGTCACGCGGTAGATGTGTTCTGCGATGGGCGAATGGAACGGATCACCGACGTTCGCCATCAACTGCATCGGCATGAATGTGGCGCCCGCGAGGGCCTCGGGTATCACGCACACGTTCTTCAACGGCGACGACGCAATCCACTGAGCAGGGTTGTTGGCCATGGTGAGGATCTCGGGCCGCTCACGGGCGATACCGAACGTCGCGGCATGGAATAGTCCGGTCGCGAGGTTGGCGTTCATACTGCCGACGAGCATGCGGAAGTCGGCAGGCACACCTCCCAGTGCTGCCCCGACGACGCGCGGCGCGAGCTCAGGCGCGTACCCGGCCAGGAGTTTCGCCGCACCGGCGGTGGCGATCGAGCCGCCGGAGTATCCGCTCATCGCAATTGCGCTTTGCCCGAACATCTTCGGCTTCAGGTTCGACGCGGCGCGGATGGAGTCGAGCACGATATGACCTGCGACGACGGGCTCTGCGTATGCCATCCGCGGCCCCTGGTGGTCGGGGATCAGCACGCCATAGCCGTGGGCAAGCGCGAGCTGCGTCGTCGGAGGCAGGAGGTCTGTCACACCGCTTGCGATCGAAAAGCCATGGGCAAGCGTGTAACCCGGGTTGCACGCGGTCCCGAGTGAATCGATGGGGAGGTTGTTCACGACGATCGGTCGGGGGCCGCGCACCGGTGCGGACGCGGTAGGAGTTATCAGCGTCGTGGTACCGAAACTCGGTTTTCCGACGGCGTCGGTGCTGCGGAACTTGATGAGCGTCGCCGACGCAATCGGCACGGTGACCACCGGCGCGGCCGACGCGGTCACGTCGCGGGTCGCGATGACGGTGCCGGGCTGGAGGGAGCCGAGGTTCGACGGCCACCGGTCGAACATGGGATCCCCGGTCGGGGTAGGCAACGTCGCCTCATGCAATTCTTGTGTCCGCCAAGACAACCCGGGTGACTGTGCGCGCAACGGGATTGTCGACAGATGTGGAAAGGGTGGTGCGGGGACGACGCGGTCGATGGTATCGGGGACCTGTTGGGGGATACCCATCATGTTCGGCGGATCCGCTGCGGCGACGCTCGGGGCAATCGCGGCGACAACACACGCCAGCAGGAAGACGGCGGCGGAGTTTCGCCGCGATGGGTGTCGCCGTGACGAACGCATGGCGCCTTGCCTCCAGACCGGGAGAAGGGAAGCACCCCCGACGGCTGCTTCCCCTCTCCCGCGCCCACCATAGGGCTGCATCCTGATCGTTCGACCCACAAATGGCTACGCCGTATGACATGTGATTGATCTGTAACCCTCGGACCGGGGTCCGCTTGTGCGACAAGAAGAGTTGTCGAGAATGCGTCGACTGTCATCGCGACTGCGTCGACTGCGTCATAGCGACTGCGTCGACTGCGTCAGAGCGACATGTAGGGCGACACGCTGCTGCGATGGGAGTCGATGCGCAGGCTCGAGCCGAGCGGCGGGAATGCGCGCTGTGCACAGTGCTGGCGTTCGCACACGCGACATCCCGCGCCGATTGGGGTGATTCGCGCCTGCGGGCCGATTTCGAGGCCGTCCGAGTAGATCACTCGAGCGGCGTGGCGCAGTTCGCAGCCAAGTCCCAGCGCGAACGTCTTGCCCGGCTGGCCGTATCGCACCGCCCGCCTCTCCACTGTGCGTGCGACCCAGAAGTAGTCACGGCCGTCGGGCATTTCGGCGATCTGCGTGATGATCTTTCCCGGGTAGGCGAACGTCTCGTAGACATTCCACAGTGGACACGTGCCGCCGCTCGACGAGAAGTGAAATCCCGTGGCGGACTGTCGTTTCGACATGTTTCCCGCGCGGTCGACGCGGACGAACGACCACGGCACACCACGGAGATTCGGGCGTTGCAGCGTCGAAAGTCGGTGGCAGATGGTCTCGTAGGAGACCGCGTAGAACGCCGACAGGCGTTCGATGTCGTAGCGAAAATCCTCTGCCGCACCGTGAAACTGCGTGTAGGGCAACAACACTGCGGCCGCGAAGTAGTTGGCCAGTCCGGTCTTCGCGAGCGCCTGCGCCTCGGTGTTGGTGAAATTCGCCTCGTCGACCAATTCGGTGAGGAGATCGTCGAATTCGACGAGCGCGAGTTCTGCGGCGAGTTTGAACGCCCGCTGGCCGGCCGACAGCGCGGCCGAGACCTCGAGACGTCGTGTCGTGGGGTCGAATCGGTGCAGGAGGTAGTCGCCGAGGTCGACGCGTGGCGCGATCGTCACGCCGTGCACGCGCTCGAGCCGGTCGGCGATCTCCCGTCGGACGTCGCCCGAGTGCATCCGCATGCGTGCGTTGAGCTCTTCTGCCGCGACGTCGAGTGCGTGAATGTAGTTGCGGCGCTGGTAGAAATAGTCGCGCACCTCCTCATGGGGCGCGGTTATCGATCCGCGCATGGCGCGGTCGCTGCGTTCGTCGGTCGCCGCGGCGAGTTGGTCGATCGCGATCCGATACCGGCGATGCAGATTCACCATCGCCTGCGCCATATCGGGGTGAGCCGAGACCATCGCCGCGATCTCCTGCGGGTCGGCGGTCGTCGGCGCGGCCTCGATGTCGTCGTCGAGCAGCGCCTCGCGCAGTTCTGCGACGAGTCGGACGTCGTCTTGCGAGTCGAAGAACCCGCCGTCGACTCCGAATGCCTCGGTGATCCGCGCCAGCACCGACGCGGTGAGCGGGCGGGCGTCGTGTTCGATCTGGTTGAGATACGACGCGGAGATGCGCAGCGTCTGCGCCAACGCCACCTGCGACAGCCCGCGTTCGGAGCGAAGTTGCCGCAAACGCGATCCGACATAGGCCCTGTTGTTCATAGGTCCCCGCAGTTCATAGGTCGCCAATTCGTCGGACCCGCTCAGGGTACGGTGACCCGATGCGTGGGCGGTGGGTTCGACGGTGGGTGGCAGCGACGCTGCTCGCCTGCGTCGCTGTCACGCTCGCGGGCTGCGGTGACGATGACGCGGTCGTGAGCGCCACGGCCGTCGCTCCCGCCGATCTGCTGCTTCGGCCCGCGCAGTTGCCTTCCGGCTTCGCGACGACGCAACTGACCGTCTCCGACCTCGTCGATTCCGACCGGGCCCAACTTGCCGCGGCACGCGCCGACGGTGTGGTGCCGCAGGAGTGCCGTCCAACCGCGGATACGAGCTTCACCGAGAAGGTCGGCGAGTCGAACTCAGCGGTGTTGGCGGCAAGCGCGGCCGACGTCGGGCTCGTGGAGCTGGTGTCCACCGTTCGACGCGACATCGACGACGACATCCGCACGAGGAGCGGGCAGTGCCGAACGACGCGAACCACCGTTGCGTCGGGAAGCCTCGCGGGTGCGACGGTCACCACCGAGTCGACGACGCTGCCCGACCCGCCGGAGGTCGCCAACGGTCCCGACGGACTCAGCGTCGAACGTGCTTTTCTGTCGCGCTCGGATGTGTCGACCGCGCTGCCGGATTCGACGGTCCGCAAGCAGGTCGGATATGTCGGATATGCGCTCGTGAAGCGCGCCGGGGGAGCGGTCTTCACGGTCGCTCTCACGGTGAACGGCCCGGCCGGACGGGCGCAGAACCCGCCAGCCGACGCGGTGGAGCCGATGCCGTCGTCGGCCTTCGTTGATCTCTTCGGCACAGCCCTGAGCGCGGCCGCGCGGTGACGAGGAGTGGCGTCGGCGCCCGGGAGTACCTCGAACCGTGGTGTGAAACACGCCACATGTGAGGTGTCGGGAGTCTTTCCGGCGAGCGTCGACGCGGTGTGCCGCCGTGGGTGGGCCACCGCTGAGGCGTATCGAGAAAACGCAGTACGCGCGTACTTTTTAACGTCCTGCTGACGACTCTTCACATCTCCAGATTTGCAAAATTTGCAAATCTTCGCCACATGGTTGGCGCATTTTTGCAGTCAAAGGGGATTGGACCTGCGTGTTTCCGTTGTGGCACCCTTGAGTCAGGCGTTTCCGGGAAGTGCCGAAGAGTTCGCAAACTCCGACCCCACGCTGTGGTGGTCGTCACACATGCGAGCTCGACGCGCGCCCGGAGGCCTGACACCACCCGGCCTGGATGCATTCCCTGGCAGCCTCGGCCGGGCCCATATAGGCCCCGGTCTCTGTGAGCCGGACAAGCATTCGTCCCGGGAGATCGGGACGAGCAGCACAACGAAAGCGAAGTGGCTAATGAGCAACGTCGGAAAGCCCCGCACCGCCGCGGAAATCCAGCAGGACTGGGACACCAACCCGCGGTGGAAGGGCATCACGCGCGAATACACTGCCGAGCAGGTTGCCGAGCTCCAGGGCACCGTCGTCGAGGAGCACACCCTCGCTCGTCGTGGCGCCGAGATCCTGTGGGAAGGCGTCAACAGCGACAACTACATCAACGCGCTCGGCGCGCTGACCGGTAACCAGGCCGTGCAGCAGGTGCGCGCGGGCCTCAAGGCCATCTACCTCTCGGGTTGGCAGGTCGCCGGTGACGCGAACCTCTCCGGCCACACCTACCCCGACCAGTCGCTCTACCCGGCCAACTCGGTGCCGGCCGTCGTGCAGCGCATCAACAACGCGATGCTGCGCGCCGACGAGATCGCCCGCGTCGAGGGTGACAACTCGGTCGACAACTGGGTCGTGCCGATCGTGGCCGACGGCGAAGCCGGCTTCGGTGGCGCCCTCAACGTCTACGAGCTCCAGAAGGCCATGATCAAGGCCGGCGCCGCCGGTACCCACTGGGAAGATCAGCTCGCCTCGGAGAAGAAGTGCGGCCACCTCGGTGGCAAGGTGCTCATCCCCACCCAGCAGCACATCCGCACCCTGACCTCGGCTCGCCTGGCTGCCGACGTTGCCAACACCCCGACCGTCGTCGTCGCTCGTACCGACGCCGAGGCCGCAACCCTCATCACCTCCGACGTCGACGAGCGCGACAAGCCGTTCGTGACCGGTGAGCGCACCACCGAGGGCTTCTACAACGTGAAGAAGGGCATCGAGCCCTGCATCGCGCGTGCCAAGGCCTACGCTCCCTACGCCGACCTCATCTGGATGGAGACCGGCAAGCCCGACCTGGAGCTGGCTCGCCAGTTCGCCGAGGCCGTCAAGAGCGAGTTCCCTGACCAGCTCCTGGCTTACAACTGCTCGCCTTCCTTCAACTGGAAGCAGCACCTGGACGACGCGACCATCGCGAAGTTCCAGAACGAGCTCGGCGCGATGGGCTTCAAGTTCCAGTTCATCACCCTGGCAGGCTTCCACGCCCTCAACTACTCGATGTTCGATCTCGCTTACGGCTACGCCCGCGAGCAGATGACCGCTTACGTCGACCTGCAGGAGCGCGAGTTCGCTGCTGAGGCTCGTGGCTACACCGCCACCAAGCACCAGCGCGAGGTCGGTGCGGGCTACTTCGACCGCATCGCCACCACGGTCGACCCCAACACCTCGACCGCAGCTCTGAAGGGCTCCACCGAGGAAGGCCAGTTCCACTAGGAACCAGCCAGCCTCTCTGAGGTTTTGCGCATCAGGCGGCTCGCAGCGTTATGTTGCGGGCCGCCTGTTGGCATATCTGGGGGCTTCTGGGCGTGCATCGGAGCTGCTCGTGTGCTCGCCAAATACGTTGTCGCGCATGGGTTATGGGCAGAGTGGATCGGGTCGGCGTTGATCTGAATGGAGGCAGTGGTGGCGGACGCATGGCGTGTCGGCGTGGTCGGTGCGGGCCAGATGGGCGCGGGGATCGCCGAGGTATGTGCCCGGTCGGACGCAGACGTTCTGGTCTACGAACCGACGCGTGAGCTCGTCGCCGGTGGCCGGTCGCGGATACTGCGCTCGCTCGATAGGGGAGTGTCGAGCGGCAAGCTCACCGAGCGTGAACGCGAACAGGCGGCGTTGCGACTGCGATTCACCACCGAACTCGACGGCTTCGCCGACCGGCACGTCGTCTGCGAGGCCGTCGTCGAGGACGAGGCCGTCAAGACCGAAATCTTCGCCGTCCTCGACAAGACCGTGTCGGATCCCTGTGCCGTTCTGGCGTCCAACACGTCGTCGATTCCGATCATCACGCTGGGCATGGCGACCCAGAACCCCGCGCGCGTGGTCGGCCTTCACTTCTTCAATCCTGTCCCGGTGCTACCGCTCGTCGAATTGGTGTCAACGCTGCACACGGGTGCCGACATCGTCACGCGTGCAGAGTCTTTCGCCAACGCGGTGCTCGGCAAGCAGGTCATCGCGTCTGCCGATCGGTCGGGGTTTGTGGTGAACGCGATGCTCGTGCCGTACCTACTCTCGGCAATTAGATTGGTGGAGAACGGATTTGCCGACATCGAAGACGTCGACCGAGGCATGGTTCTCGGTTGTGCGCACCCGATGGGTCCGCTGCGGCTTGCGGACATGGTCGGTCTCGACACCGTCACGGCGATCGCCGACCGCATGTATGCGGAGACAAAAGAGGCGCTGTACGCACCGACGCCGTTGCTGTTGCGGATGGTCGAAGCCGGACACCTCGGTAAGAAGTCGGGGCGTGGCTTTTATCAATACGCCGACGACCAGCAGGCACGATTCTGACTGTGTGCGGTATCACAGCGATTCGGCAATTAGTGCTAGCAGATTGCTTGCAATAGCTAGCAAACGTGGCATACTGGTTTTCGGAACCACTACAAGTGCTGGTGCGGCACCTATCGAGACCAGAAGCGACAAAGTGGTTTGCCTCCTCGATATGCCTTGTGCCGCAACCTTTTTTGGTGACCAATGACTAAGGAGATCGCCATGACCACCACCGAACGCAATCTGCCCAGCCCGTTCTATGCCGTGGTTGGCGCGGGAGACCTTGCACTCAAGCAGGTGAGCGACGCTGTCACGCAGATCAAGGAGCGCACCGAGGCCGCGGGCGAGACCGCTCAGACCCGCTTCGAGGAGACCCGCGGCCGCCTGAACGCGCTGCCCGAGGAGCTCCCCGGCACCATCGAGTCGACCATCGACGACCTGCGCACCAAGCTGTCCCCCGAGGAACTGCGCAAGGTTGCCGACGGCTACGTCGAGTTCGCCACGACCATCTACACCTCGCTCGCCGAGCGCGGCGAAGAGGCCGTCGGCCGCCTCTGGCAGCAGCCGATCGTGCAGGAGGGTCTGACCCGCGCGGAGAAGACCTACAACGACGCCGTCGACCTGACCGAGGACGCACTCGGTGTGGTCTCGCATCAGACTCGCGCCGTTGGTGAGCAGGCTTCGAAGCTCGCAACGCTGGTCAGCACCCGCGTCGGCGAAGCCGGCGATGCCCTCGATGACGCCGTCGACGATCTCAGCGGCAAGGTCGAAGAGGCCGCCCTCGAGGTGAACGAGAAGCTCGACGAGGCAAGTGCAGCGGTCACCGAGGCCGGCAAGACCGCCAAGGCCCGTAGCGCGACCGCAGCGTCGAAGATCGACGGTGCCGCAGGCGCGGTCGAGGGCAAGGCGCGCACCGCAAATGCGTCGCCCGCCAAGAAGATTGCCGCCAAGCGGACCACCACGGCTGCTCCGGCAAAGTCGACCACCGCGACCAAGTCGACCACCGCCAAGAAGTCGACCACCGCCAAGAAGAGCACCAGCTAACCCGTTTCGGTTAGCAGAGTTCGCGTCCCGCGTACTCGGACCTCACGATCGATGATTCGATCGTGCAGCGTCCGAGTCGCGGGACGTTCTGCGTTGACGCGAGTATTCAGGTGGCCGCTAGCCGGGTGAGTCGATGGTGAGTACGGCGAGGACGTCGTCGTCGGTGCTGTAGGTGTGCGGTCGGTCGCTGATCCATTGCAGTGATTCGCCTGCGCCCGCGGGCTTTTCGTCGCCTACGGGTCCTGCGACCAGGTTTCCGCGCACCACCCGGACATGTTCGACGACGCCTGCGCCGTGCGCGGGGGAGCGTCGGACCCCTCCGGAGGAGACATGGAGCCAGAAGACCTCCGTCGTCGAACCGTCGTCGTGATGTTCGACGTGGAGTAACCGTGCGGTGAGGTGCGTGCCGTCGCCTTCGGTTCCCGACGCCTCGCCGAGGAGTGCCGTCAGTGGCACGCCGAGCGGGCCTGCCACGGCATAGAGCGTGTCGAGGGTCGGGTTGCGTTGTCCCGCTTCGAGTTCGGAGAGTGAGCCCTTGCCGATCCCGGCGGCGCGGGCAAGCGCGGACAGGCTGAGGTTGCGTTCGGTGCGTAGCGCGGAGATCCGCTCACCGACGTCCCGTCGTCGATCATCACGCTCCGAGTCGCTCGCAACTCCCTCGACCACGTGCCTGCCTTCCGCTTCATTCGTCGGTCGCGGTGGGTACCGCTCCCGAGTGTTCTGTTTACAGAACGATACCGCTATGCTGGCGTCGTGACCACACAGCAGCGGGTGTCGAACACCGAGCCGATCGTCGCGGGCATCGTCACCGCGCTCGTCGGTTTCACCTCGTCCTTTGTGGTCGTCGTCTCCGGGCTCCGCGCTGTCGGCGCGTCGTCGACGCAAGCCGCCTCGGGTCTGTTGGCGCTGACGGTGACGTTCGCGCTCGGCATCATCGTGCTGTGTCTGCGCTATCGGATGCCGATCACTCTGGCATGGTCGACGCCGGGCGCAGCCCTCCTCGCGGCGATGGGCGCGAGCTACCACGCGGGCTGGCCGGCCGCAGTCGGAGCATTTCTCGTCGTCGGAGTTCTCGTCCTCGCAACGGGATTGATCCCGGCGCTAGGCGATCTCATAGCGAGAATTCCGACGCCCATCGCGCAGGCGATGCTCGCGGGCGTGCTGCTGACGCTGTGCCTGGCGCCGATCAAATCGCTTGCGGTGCAACCGTTGCTGACCATTCCGATTCTCGTCGTGTGGTTGTGTGCCACTCGCTGGTTGTCGCGCTGGGCGTTGCCGCTCGCTCTGATCACCGCGCTCATCGTGATCGGAATCTATCTCGCGGTGCACGGTGTCGACTCCGCGGCGCACACCGAATGGTGGCCGCAGATCACCTGGACCACACCGGATTTCGACGTCTCGGCGATCGTCGGGATCGCGATCCCGCTCTACGTGGTCACGATGGCATCGCAGAACGTGCCGGGCGTTGCGGTGTTGAAGTCGTTCGGCTACCAGACCCCGTGGCGGGCTTCGATGTTCGTCACGGGTACCGGAACGGTCATCGGCGCGCCGTTCGGTGGCCACGCGATCAATCTGGCGGCGTTGTCGGCAGCGCTCGCCGCGGGTGACGAAGCCGGACCGGATCGTTCTCGACGCTGGATCGCCGGGATCTCGGCGGGCGTGTCGTACCTGATCCTCGCCGCACTGTCGGGAGTGTTGGTCACGATCACGGCGATCGCGCCGCACGGTCTGCTCGAAACTGTTGCGGGACTGGCGCTACTCGGCACCTTCGCCTCGGCGCTCGTCGGTGCGCTGGCGCAGGAGGAGTATCGGATTCCCGCCGCACTCACGTTTGTGACCGCGGCCGCGGGAATCTCGTTCTGGGGCATCGGTGGAGCGTTCTGGGCGCTCGTCGTCGGACTCGTGGCGCACACGGTGCTTCGACGCCGCGACGAGTCGGGCGCCGGATCGGCCACGCGGGACTGAACCTCGCGCGACCTAACTGACGTAGAACCAACGCGCTCAGACGGATTCGGCGAGCCGCTTCTTCTGGGCCTCGATGTCGAAGTCGGCCTTCGGCCATTCGAGGTCGAGTCCTTGCAGTGCGGAGATCAGCAGTTCGCAGATCGCGAGGCGTGAGAACCACTTCTTGTTCGCAGGAATCACGTACCAGGGTGCGGCGTCGGAGTCGCAGCGATCGAAGATCGCCTGGTATGCCGCGAGGTAGTCGTCCCAGAACGGACGTTCATCGATGTCGGCCGGATTGAACTTCCAGTATTTGTCCGGCCGTTCGAGGCGCTCTGCGAGACGCGTGCGCTGCTCCTCCTTGGAAACGACGAGCGCACACTTCACGATGGTCGTTCCGGTCGCGACGAGGTCGTCCTCGAACTCGTTGATCGTCGCGTAGCGCCCTTCCCATTCCGATTGCGGCACAAGGTTGTGCACTCGCACGGGCAGCACGTCCTCGTAGTGGGAGCGATCGAAGATGCCGATGCGTCCCGCGGGCGGCACGGCCTTGCGGATGCGCCACAGGAAGTCGTGCTCGAGCTCTTCGGGCGTCGGCTTGCCGAAACCCTTGATGGACAAGCCCTGTGGGTCGACGAGGCCGCCGACGTGTCGCACGATTCCGCCCTTGCCCGCGGTGTCCATTCCCTGCAGCACGAGCAGGACCGATCGGTGATCGCCCGACCGGCCGTTGGCGAACAGCAACTCCTGGAGGTCGGCGAGCACCTCCCCACGCTCGGTGAGCAACTCCGCACCGAGGTCACGGTCGCCGTCGAAGCCGGGGGTCGACTCGGGATCGAAGTCGGCGATCGGCCCGAGCGTCGATGCCCGCAGCGACTCGGTCGCGGGCGTCGTCCATCCAGCCTTCTTAGCCATCGAAGCTGACCTCCTCAGGTCTCGTCGGTTGTGTCAGCACAGGAGGGTCGGCGATGAACGCTTCGCGTGATCCGTTGACGCGTGCGATCCCGGTGACCGAACTCCAGACCATCATCGTCAGGTAGTCGATCAGATCGTCGACGGGAAGCTCGCGGTCGGTCATCCACCAGTCGACGGCGCGCTGCATGCCGCCCACCAGAACGTGCGACCAGACCATGGCGCCCGACGTGTCCGCGGCGCGCTCCTCCATCCGGGCGACGATGGTCGCGGTCAGCAACTGCGCGACCAGACGTTCCGATTCGACGGTCCCGACAGACGACGTCGGAGAGTTCGTCAGGG
This sequence comes from Gordonia sp. w5E2, assembly GCF_036540975.1. Taxonomy (NCBI): domain Bacteria; kingdom Bacillati; phylum Actinomycetota; class Actinomycetes; order Mycobacteriales; family Gordoniaceae; genus Gordonia; species Gordonia sp. w5E2. Next base: position 731,392 of record NZ_CP144213.1, read on the forward strand.
CGAAGCGGTAGAGGCCGGGATCGTCGGCGACGGCTCGCACGTAGACGCCGATGACGGTTCTGGTCAGGGTGTACTCGTCGGCGTCGTCGGAGATAGCCTCCGCCAATCGAGGGAGGAGCGTTGTCTCGAAGAAGCGCACCGTGACCGCTGTGCCGAGGTCGTTCTTGTCGCTGAAGTACCGGTAGAGCACGGTCTTGGAGACGCCGATGTGCGTGGCGATCTCGTCCATGCCGGCGTCGGCCCCGAGTGCCCGCACGGCCTCGATCGTGCCGTCGGTCAACTCGCTGCGACGTTCCTGTTTGTGCTTTTCCCAGCGCTGTCTGCGACCGTCCGGCTTGACCGCGTCGTCGGTGACCGCACCCAACAGGGCCTGTTCGACCCCGCGTGTCACATGTGCGGCAGCCGAAAGCGCAGTACGTGCCGCGGCCGCAGGGCTTGGCCGGTTGGGTATCACTCGGCCAGCCTAATCCCCGGGAGAGGGTAGAACTTATTGAGTGTCGACAGTGATTCCGGACGTATCCGGCCAACCGGGGCAGACGCCCGCGCGGGCGAAGGGGTCGTCGCCGGGATTCGGTGCCGCCGACGGACCGGGTGATCAGCGCCGCCGACGTGACCTCCGCAAGATGAAAGTGGTCTCGACCGGCTTCCTCGTGGTGGCCGCGATCGTCTACCTCTGCATGCGCTACCTCGAGCATCGCGACGGCGCCGACGTGGCGGCATGGGTGGGTTACGTGCGAGCGGCGTCGGAAGCGGGCATGGTCGGCGGACTCGCCGACTGGTTCGCGGTGACCGCTCTGTTCAAGCATCCGCTGGGCATTCCGGTACCGCACACGGCTCTGATCAGGAAGAAGAAGGACGAGATCGGAGACCAGCTCGGCGAGTTCATCGAAGAGAACTTCATGACGCCCGCCGTCGTCGTCGAACGTGCGGAACAGCTCGACATGCCGCGCAGAGTCTCGACGTGGCTCGCCGATCCCGCGAACCGTCCGCGGATCTCCGACGAGGCAGCACGCGCGATCAAACTGGCCTCGGAGATGCTCGGCGACGAGGACATAGAGCAGTTCATCCAGGCCGTGCTGAAATGGGCGGCAGAGCCGGAATGGGCGCCCCCGATCGGCCGAATTCTGGAACAACTCGTCGACGAGGACCGGCTCGATCCGGTCTTCCAGTTGCTCTGCGACCGAGCCTACGACTGGGCCGTCGGAAGCCAGGACCTCATCGAGCGTGTCGTCGACCGCGACGTCGGACCGTCGTGGAAACCGAAGTTCGTCTCGACGCTCGTCGGCGACAAGATCTACCGAGAACTCGTCGACTTCACCTACAAGGTCAAGACCGATCCCGATCACGAGATGCGACGGTCGATGCATCAGTTCGTCGAACAGTTCTCACACGACCTCCAGCACGACCCCGTGATGATCGAGCGTTTCGAGGGCATCAAGCACGACCTCGTCGGTAGTGCCGAGGTCGCCGACGCGGCGTCGACCGCATGGAACACCGGCAAGGCGGTCATCGAGCAGATGCTCGAAGACCCCAACAGCACGCTGCGTAACACCCTGACCGACGCCGTCATCCGACTCGGAACGCGCATCCGTGACGACCGCCCGCTGCAGGAGAAGATGAACGGCTGGGTGGCTCGGGTGGCTCAGCACGTCGCCACGAACTACTCCCGCGAGATCATCTCCGTGATCACCGAGACCGTGCGGGGCTGGGATGCCGACGACACCAGCCGGAAGATCGAACTGCAGGTGGGGCGCGATCTTCAGTTCATCAGGATCAACGGCACCGTGGTCGGTTCGCTGGCCGGACTCGCGATCTACACGGTGTCGGTTCTGATCTTCGGGTGACGTGACTGCTTGCACGAGCTAGCACGCACCCCGATACTGGCATGGGGCAGCGAGTATCGGGAGTGAGAAGCAGTGCAGAGCAAACCAATCCCATCGGACGACGACGCGAACACCGGGTCCGACGACGCGGGCGCGGTCGTCGAGCAGACGGTTGACGAGGCTGTCGAGGCGGCAGGGGATGAGGGTTCGAGCAACCCCGTCGAGACGGTCGCCAACGCGGCACAGGACGTGGTCGCGACGGCGGCGCAGGACATCGGTTCGTTCATCCGCTCACAGCGTGTGGCAGCGGAGGTCTCGCTGCGTCAGCTTGCCGACCGTGCGGGAGTGTCGAATCCGTATCTGAGTCAGATCGAGCGCGGGCTGCGCAAACCCTCTGCGGATGTCCTGGCCCAAATCGCCAAGGGACTGCGTGTGTCCGCCGAGGTGCTCTACGTGCGCGCGGGCATCCTCGAGGAACGCCCCGCGAGCCCCGTCCGTGATGCGCTGCTGATCGACACGTCGATCAGTGAACGGCAGAAGCAGATGCTGCTGGAGATCTACGAGTCCTTCCAGCGCGAGAACCGCGAGAACGACGCAGACCCGACCGTCGGCAAGCACGACTAGAGTGTGATTCGTGAACTTTGTGAGCTTCATGGCTGCGGGCCAAAACCTGATCCTGTGGGTGCTGACCGTCGTCGCAGGTGTTGCGGCGATCGTGTCGCTGATCCACGCGTCGATCCAGCGCTCCGACGCCTTCCCTGCCGTCGATCGGCAGAAGAAGGTCATCTGGGTGGCGATCCTTGCCGCGGCAACGGTGTTCATCTGGTTCTTTCAGGCGCCGTCGCTGTTCTATCTGATCGGCGTCGTGGCCGTCCTGGTGTACATCGTCGATGTGCGGCCCCGCGTCGACTCGATTCAGGGGAAGTCCTGGTTTCGGAAGGTCGGGCGCTAGTGACGTTGGGGGCCCGGACTGCCTGAATCGCTACGTGTCGATCCCCTGCAGGGAGTGGCGGGAGCCACGATGGGTGGCGAATACACTCTGATTCATGGCTGAGTATCGGATCAACGAGCTCGCGGACGCGTCGGGAGTCAGTGTTCGCAACATCCGCGTGTATCAGGACCGCGGACTGCTCCCGCCTCCGACGATCCGCGGCCGCACCGGTTGGTACTCCGAAGAGCATCTGGTCCGCCTCAACCTGATCTCCCGCATGCTCGAGCGTGGTTACACCTTCGCGACGATCAGCGAACTCCTGCATGCCGCCCACTACGGGATGAAGGTCGAACACGTGCTGCGCGGCGAGCCCAAGGGCGGGCGCTTCCGAAACTTCAAACGCGCCGCGACCATTACGATCACCGAACTGCGCAAGACGCTCAATGCCTCGGACAAATCGATCGCGCTCGGCCAGAAACTCGGTCTGATGGTCAAGGACGGCGCCCACTACGCGATCAAGAACCCCGAGGTCCTCGAGGGTGCCGAAGTGCTGGTCAAGAGCGGCATCGACATCGATGTCCTGCTCGATCGGTTCGTCCGTGTGCAAGACGACCTCGAAGACGCGGCGCGCAGCTTCGTCTCGATCATCACCGACAAGTACTTCGACGAGAAGCTGCCAGAACTCGGTGAGGCCAACGTCAGCAAGATGGCCGAACTCATCCAAACGGTCCGACCGATGGCCCACGACATCGTCGAGACCACGTTCCGCAAAGCCCTCGACGACGAGATCTCCAAGGCCATCGGCGAGGCGTCGACCTACTTCGACGCCGCGTCAGGCGGACCCGAGGCAGACGCTGACGGGGAGCCGGCCGAGGCGTCGACCTATGAGGCATCGCCGTCGAATCTGACAACGGGTAGTGTTACATCGGAAGATGTCATTCGCGAGTAGCGAGCACCACACGGGGTGGAGTGGAGACGTATGAAGACTCGGAACTGGGCGCTCGGCGCCGCAGCGCTCGGACTCGGCGGAGTGGCCGTCGGTGCAGGCACCAACCTCGCTGGAATCGCGCGCGGCGTGATGACGTCGGCTCCGGCCCTCGACGATGGACCCGACGACCTGCTGGCCGACCCGACGGCACCTCGAGTGCAGCGCAGCGTGGCGAGCATCGACGGAACCAGGCTGAACGTCGAGTTGTACGGGCCCGATCCGGGTGCGGCCGACACCGGCGACGTGATCGTCGCGGTACACGGGTGGACCTGCAACACCCACTACTGGAATCCGCAGATCAACCACTTCGCGGGTAAGCGGACCGTCGTCGCGTACGACCAGCGCGGGCACGGGCTCAGCGAACTCGGACGCCGCAGGCCAACCGTCGACACCCTTGGTCACGACCTCGACGCCGTGCTCGGTGCGGTTGTCCCGCCCGGCCGCAAGGCGATCCTCATCGGCCACAGCATGGGTGGCATGACCATCATGTCGTGGGCCAAGCAGCACCCGGAGAAGGTGTCGACGACGGTGTCGGCGGTGGTGCTCGCGTCAACGGCGGCGCGCGGCGTCGTGCAGAACCATCTGCTCATCCCCGAGGGGCTGCCGCGTTACAGCAGGCCGTTCGTGCCCGCGGTCAGTCGGCTCGTCACCAGTGCGTCGACGCCATTGCCGCACGGCCAGTTCACTTCTCGCGTTTCCCAGTACGTGACGCTCGGCTCGGCGGCGCGCGCATCGCATGTGGAGTTCGTCGACACGATGATCATGGCGTGTCCGCCTCGCGCGCGTGGGCGCTGGGGTGCGGCGATGGGCCGCCTCGACGTCGAGGCCGGACTCGAGGCCCTGAGTGTTCCGACGACCGTGATCGTGGGCACCGACGACCGACTCACCCCTCGCCGACACGCCGATGAGATGGCAGGCATCTTGCGCCGCAACGGTTCTCTGCGCGACCAGGTCATCTTCGACGGCGTCGGTCACATGTCGACGATCGAGGCGGCCCAGCGCGTCAACGAGCTGCTCGACGACGTCGTCGATGAGGTGTCGCGCACGCAGGTGCAGGCCGCTCACCTCTGAGGTGTGTTGATCGAGCCGTCCTGGTCAGAGTGAGCAGTTCACCAGGACCGGCTCGGGGTGCAGCGTGACGCCGAAAGCCTCGCGCACTCCGTTGCGTACGTCGCGCGCGAGGTCGAGGAGTTCGTCGGCGGTCGCGCCGCCCCGATTGGTCACTGCCAGTGTGTGTTTGGTCGACAGGCGCGCGGGGGAGGCCGGTCCCGGGTAGCCCTTGGCGTAACCCGCGCGTTCGATCAGCCAGCCCGCCGAGAGTTTGACCCCATCGGTGACGGGGAACGAGGGCATCGAGATGTCTGCGCCGACGCGGTCGCGGATGCGCGCGATGACGGCCGGCGCGTCGTCGGATCCGATGATCGGGTTGGTGAAAAACGAACCGGCACTCCAGGTGTCGTGATCGTCGGCGTCGAGCACCATGCCCTTGCTGCGGCGCAGTCCGAGGACCGTGTCGCGGACGAGTGAGGCGTCGACTCGTGAATCCCGCGCGACGTCGAGTCGGTCGGCGAGGTCGCGGTAGCGCAGCGGTGCGCTGAGCCGATCGTCGTTGAGCCAGAACGAGACAGCGACGACGACGAAATCGTCGCGGTACTTCAGGTTGCTCGTCCGATAGCCCAGTCCGAGTTCGCCAGGCGACACCCAGCGCAGGGTTCGAGCTCGCCTGTCGAGCACCTGCACGCTTCGCAAGATGTCGGCGACCTCGACCCCGTACGCGCCGACGTTCTGTACCGGTGTGGCGCCCGCAGCGCCCGGGATTCCCGAAAGGCATTCCAGCCCACCGAATCCCGCGTCGATCGTTGCTTCGACGAGAGCGTCCCACGCCACCCCGGCGTCGGCGGTCACGTGCGCGCGGCCCGATTCGCGTCCGGTACCGAAATCGACGTGTCCGCTCTCGATCACGACGGCGGTGCCCTCGAATCCGTCGTCGGAGATCAACAGATTCGATCCGCCGCCGATGATGAGGACCCGTTCGGACTCGGCGTCGAGCGCGGTGATCTCCTCGACGACGCTGCGAGTATCCGGGCAGTGCACGATCGCGTGCGCCGGGCCGCCGACCCGCAACGTGGTCAGATCGGCGAGCGGCGCGGACTGCAGGGCGGAGGGGTTGTCGATCACGGTGTAACGGTAACCGAGCGGGCGCTGTCGGGGCCGATGGTGCACGGCGGCTCGGGTAGTCTCCTCAGTCATGGCGAGCACGCTGAATCACACCGTGACCTACACGTTCTCCACCGCGCGGTACTGGGAGATCATCACCAACGAGCAGTACTGGCGTGATCTGCTCCAGATCATCAACTCGAGTCACGGCGTGCTCGAGTCGTTCTCCCTCGACGGCGACACCGTGACCGTCGAGATGAAGCAGGGCATCCCCGAGGACAAACTGCCGTCGATGATCACCAAGGTTCGCCCCGGCGATCTGGAGATCCCGCGCCGCAACGTGTTCACCCGCAACGGCGAGACCATCAGCGGAACCATGACCGCGTCGGTCACCGGCGCACCCGCGACGGTCGAGGCCACGGTGTCGGTGACTGGCGATCCCGCGTCGATGCAGTACAGCGGCAGCGCAACCGTCTCGATCCCCTTTGTCGGCAGCAAGATCGAGAAGGCCGTCATCGACGAGCTGACCAAGTTGCTCGACGCCGAGCACGACGAGACCGTCACCTGGGAGCAGTCCAACCACTGAGCTCGACGTCGAGTCAGTACGGTGCGGGCAGGTCGGCGCCGGTCCCAGTTTTTGATGGCCGTACCGTGCTCGGTTAGCCTGAAACCCATGGCACGACGGCTTAGTTACTCAGCGCGCTACTCGCATCCCGTGGAGAAGCTCTACGAAGCGCAGAGCACAAAGCAGTACTGGGACGACATGATGGCGGGGTTCCAGATGATCTCGCCGCACTGCGAGGTCGAGGATTTCCGATCCGACGAGACCGGCATGAGTGTTGTCCTCAAGCAGACCATCGGACGTGATCAGCTCCCGGCACTGGCGCAGACAGTGCTGATGAAGGACATGGTCATCACCCGCGAGGAGTCGTTCGGTCCGTTCGACCCCGACAACACCAAGGGCGACTACAACGCGTCGATTCCCGCCGGTCCCGGCAGCCTCAACGGCTGGCAGGAACTGTTTCCCACCGAGACGGGCTGCGCGATCCGCAAGACCACCGAGGTCAAGGTGTACATCCCGTTCGTCAACGGCAAGCTCGAGCAGCTGATGTTGGTCAACCTCGTCGACCTGTTCCGCGCCGAGGCCGAGTACGCCGCAGACTGGATCACGAAGAACCTCTAGCGCGTTGCCCCAGCGCGGCTCCGACAAGCCGACCGGCCGAATCACCCGCGGCACGACGAACATCAACCGTCTGCGCCGCGTCGACCGTTGGATGGCGACCGATCCGTCGGTGCTCGCCGCGCTCGACGAGGTGAGCGCACCGCTCGTCGTCGACCTCGGTTACGGAGCGCGACCCGACACCACCGTCGAGATGGCGCAGCGGCTACGAGCCGTGGCGCCCGATCTGGAGATGGTGGGGCTCGAGATCGATCCCGAGCGCGTCGTCGAACCTCGTGACGGCGTGCGTTTCGGTCTCGGCGGTTTCGAACTCGCGGGACTGCGACCGCAGGTCGTCCGAGCGTTCAACGTGCTGAGGCAGTACGACGAAGACGAGGTGTGGCCCGCATGGCGTCGGCTGATGGATCGGCTCGGGCCGAGCGGCGTGATCGTCGAGGGCACCTGCGATGAACTCGGTCGACGCTGCACGTGGGTCTTGCTCGACGCCGACGGCCCCCGCAGCCTCACCCTGAGCTGGGCTCCCGCGTACACGAGCCGACCGTCGGAGGTCGCCGAACGACTACCCAAGGCGCTCATTCACCGCAACGTGCCCGGCGAGCCCGTGCACGATCTGCTCGTCGCCGCCGACCGGTGCTGGGATATCGCCGCTCCGCACGCCGCGTTCGGGCCGCGTGCGCGGTGGCGCGAGACGCTACGGCTCTTGTCCGAGTCGGGTGTTCCGGTCGAGCCGGTCCGCAGGCGCAGCGTCGACAACGTGCTGACGGTTCCGTGGTCCGTCGTTGCACCGACGAGCTAGCCGAGACCGTCTCGACGGTCGGGGCCGGCAACTACGCTTGCCACATGCGCATCGCAATGGCACAGATCAACTCCAGCGATAACCCGGGCGCCAATCTCGTCGTCGTAGCCGACGCCGCGGCGCGGGCCGCTGCCGACGGAGCCGACCTCGTCGTGTTTCCGGAGGCGACGATGTGCCGGTTCGGGGTTCCGCTGGGCCCGATCGCCGAATCGCTCGACGGGCCGTGGGCCACGCGGGTCTCGCAGATCGCCGTCGACCGGCAGATCGCGATCATCGCGGGCATGTTCACCCCCGCCGACGACGGCCGGGTGTTCAACACGTTGCTGATCGCGCATCCCGATGGTCGTCGGGAGTCGTACGACAAGATCCACCTCTACGACGCATTCGGGTTTCTCGAGTCCCGGACCGTGGCCGCAGGCGACAAACCGGTGATCGTCGACGTCGCAGGCACCACGGTCGGCGTCGCCACCTGCTACGACATCCGATTCCCCGACCTGTTCACAACCCTTGCCGAGCGCGGCGCGCAAGTCATCGCGGTGCCCGCGTCATGGGGTGCGGGGCCGGGGAAGGTCGCGCAGTGGGAAGTGCTCGCGACGGCGAGGGCACTCGATTCTTCGTGCTACGTGGTCGCGGTCGGGCAGGCAGAACCCGAGGATCCGGACCTTGCGCGGGGCAGTACACCAACCGGTGTAGGCCACAGCCAAATCACAGATCCCTTGGGTACGGTGGTCGCCGCGTACGGGTCCGGAAAATGTGTCCGGGCTCACGACATCGACCTAGCGGCGGTGGAGACGGCACGGACGCGCATCGCCGTCCTCGCCAACCGGAAATCCATCTGACCGATCTCGGCCCAAGCAATCACCACCGAGCTTGTGCGCCACAGATCGACGACCACGGACCGGAGGTGCTCTGACCATGACCGACAACGACAAGGAACCCCAGGCGCGGCCAGGCGACGCCGACCCATCGGCAACCCCCGACAGCGAATGGGCGCCGGTGGCCGACTCGACTTCGTCGTCGACGACCGGTGGGGCCTCATCAACTGATCAACCGTCAGCTCATCACGCGTCATCTGATGACGCGCCAACCGATCACGCTCCGGCCTATCACGCCCCGACCGAGCAGTTCGCCGCGGCGCCGACCGAGCCCGGACCGCGGGCGTACTCGGCGACCGACGGTGGTACCCGGTCATTCGAGCAGGGGACGGCGACGACTGTCATCGATCCGGCCGACCCCGCAGGCGAGCCGGTCCTTACGTCACCTGTGCGTCGGCGTCGCACCGCCAAGATCATCGGCATCACTGCGGCTGCGCTCGTCCTGGTGCTCGTGATCGGCGCGGTGGCGTCGGAGCTGATCCTGCGTAAGCGGGTGACCGACTGTCTCGAACAGCAGTTCAGCAGCCTCACCGGGGTGCCGACGAGCGTCTCGCTCAGCAAGAAGCCGATGCTGCTGCAGGCCACGGGAAGTGAGATCCCCTGGGTGCAGGTCGACACCGCGAACGACTCGGGCGCGACCAGGTTGCACATCCGCGCGGACCGGATCGACGCCGATGGCGACAAGACCACCGTCGGCTCGCTCGACGGCAACGGATACGTCCCGTTCTCTCGCGTCGTCGAACTCGGTAAGCAGGAGACCGGCGGGAACGGCACCGGCACGGGCACAGGCGGCACCGGCACGAACGGCACCGGAACCGATCAGAGTGGTGCCGGTGGGATCGTCGCGGGCGCGAACATCGAGTCGATCACCGGCAACGAGGCAGACGGAACCGTCGACGTCAGTACGTCGTTCAACCTGGGATTCATCCCGATCCCGGTGAGCGCGACGATCAAACCCACGACAGAGAACGGTCACATCAAGTTCGAGGTCGTCAAAGCCAACGCCTTCGTCTTCGGCATCCCCTCCGACTACGCCCAGCAGATCGTCGACGGTGTGTCCAAGTCGATGTTCGGCCCGTTCTTCGATCAGGTGAACGTCAAGAACCTCAAGGTGACCAACGACGGCGTCGACTTCGCTGTCGACGGCGACAACCTCACACTCACCAGTTCCGCCACGGGCGGCAACGAGAACTCGGGCGGCTGCAACGTCATGTGATCTTCCGCGACCGCTCCGGGACCAATCCCTAGCCAACCGGACCGGTCGACGACGTTGTCGCAGGCCGGACTCGCGCGGCATCGGTACCCTCGAAGGGGGATGTCCGATTTTCTGCCACGACGTCCACTCGCCCCCGTGTTGGAGGAGAACATGACCGCGCTGCTCTTGATCATCATTGTCGTCGTCCTCGTTGTTGGGGTGGTGGTGGTGTCGCAGCAGCGTTCAGGCGCGAGCAAAGCCCGCAGCCTCGACGACGCCAAGGCCGACGCCCGACAGGTCATCGAACGTCTCGGCGGCCAGGTGTACATGCTGGTCGGCGACTCACCTGCGTCGAAGCAGGCGCTCGCCGACGCCGGTGAGCGCTACACGGCGGCAGGCTCGCAGATCGATCAGGCCAACTCACCCGCGCAGGCCCGCCTTGCTAAGCAGACCGCGATCGAGGGGCTCTACTACATCCGCGCCGCGCGCACCGCGATGAACATGGACCCGGGACCAGCGATTCCTGAGCTCGACGGCCAGCGCAGCGCGGGCGCGGTGACCGAAGACCGCACCGTCGAATTCGACGGACGTCAGGTCGAGGCCTCTCCCGCCCCGTCGTCGCGGACCCCGAACTACTACCCGGGCGGCCGCGTCGCCGGACGACCCGTGCCCGCCGGGTGGTACTCCGAACCGTGGTGGAAGCCTGCTCTGGTGGCAGGTGCCTGGGGCGTCGGCTCCATGCTGCTCTTCTCGACGCTGTTCTCGGGTATGCACGGAGTGCCCTACGACGCCGCCGCATTCGAGAACGGCGCAGGCGACGGCTCCGACATGGCAGGCATCGACGGTGGCGGCGACTCCGGCGATTGGGGCGGCGACTCGGGCGACGGTGGCGGCGACTGGGGCAGCGGCGATTCCGGTGGCGACTTCGGCGGCGGAGATTTCGGTGGCGGCGACTTCGGCGGGTTCGACTTCTGACCGCCGACTGGGCTCTCTATCCCGCCGACTGTGCGCTCTATACAGCCGACTGTGCGCGAATCTAGTTGAACACCACGGTCTTTCGCCCGTGAACCAAGACGCGATCCTCGAGGTGCCAGCGCAGTCCGCGTGACAGAACGAGCGTTTCGATGTCTCGGCCCTGACGCACCATGTCGTTCACGGAGTCGTTGTGGTCGATGCGGCTGACGTCCTGCTCGATGATCGGCCCGGCGTCGAGGTCGGCGGTGACGTAGTGGCACGTCGCGCCGATGAGTTTCACACCGCGCGCGAACGCCTGATGGTAGGGGCGCGCTCCGACGAAGCTCGGGAGGAAGCTGTGGTGGATGTTGATGGCCTTGCCTGCCCACCGATCGCACAGCTGCGGCGGCACGATCTGCATGAAACGAGCCAGGACGACGGCATCGGGGTCGAGGTCGTCGACGATCGACGCCACCTTCGCGAAGGCTCCCTGCTTGTCGCCCGCGGGGAACGGCACGTAATGGAACGGCACGCCGAACCGCGTCGTGAGGCCCTCGAGGTCACGATGATTGCCGACGACGGCCTCGACGCGGGCGGGTAGTTCGCCGCGGTCGGCGCGACCGAGCAGATCGGTGAGGCAGTGCCCCTCCTTGCTGACGAGCAGCACCACCGACTTCTGCACTCCGCTGTCGGTGAGTCGCCACACGGTGTCCGGTCCGAAGTCGGCGATGGCTTCGGCAAAGCGCTCGCGCAATTCGTCGACGCCGGTCGAGACGGAGTCGGCGCGGACGGCTTGGCGGGTGAAGAACCAGCCGGTGTCGGGGTCGGAGTGGTAGGCGGCCTCGGTGATCCAGCCGCCGACGTCGGCGAGGAACGTCGAGATCCGCGCGACGATACCGGTCCGGTCCGGACATCCGAGGGTCAGCACATACCTTCGGCTGGAGGTGTCTGCACTGGAGGTGTCTGCGAGGCTCACACCACTCAGTGTGCCAAGCTCGCCTATGTGACCAACACCGACCTGAGGCGCGCCGACGTCGCCGCGATCGTCGACCACACACTCCTCAAACCAGAAGCCACCCGCGCCGATGCCGAAGCGACGGTCGCCGAAGCCGCCGACCTCGGCGTCTACGCTGTCTGCCTCTCGCCGTCGATGCTGCCGATCGCGACGGGAGCTCAGAAGTCCTGCGTCGTCGCAGGCTTTCCGTCGGGTAAGCACCACTCGCTGGTCAAGGCTGCGGAGGCGCGGCTGGCCGTCGACTCCGGCGCCGACGAGGTCGACATGGTCGTCGACGTCGGGGCGGCGCTAGCGGGCAGCTTCGAAGAGGTGTTCGTCGACGTGCTGACCGTGCACGAGGCGATCGGTGAGGCGGCGGTGCTCAAGGTGATCGTCGAGTCGGCCGTACTCCTTGACGTGGCGGGCCCCGAGACCCTCGCCGAGGTGTGCCGTCGCGCAGTGGCGGCAGGCGCCGGGTTCGTCAAGACGTCGACGGGTTTCCATCCGGCGGGCGGCGCGTCGATCGAAGCGGTGCGCATCATGCGCGACACCGTCGGGCCGACGGTCGGGGTCAAGGCCAGCGGGGGCATCCGCACCGCCGACTTCGCGGCAGAACTCATCGAGGCCGGGGCCAGCAGGCTCGGACTGTCCGGCAGCCGCGCGGTGCTCGACGGCTTCCCCGAGTAGCCGTTCTGGAGCCTGCGGCCGGCCGCAGCACGTAAAGCCGCGGCACGTAAATGTGTGCCGTATCGAAGGAGTTGTGTGCTGCAGCGCCCACATCCTTCGATACGACACACATTCTCCGGTCAGCCGAGCGCGTGCGGCGCCGAATCGGGGAACGACTCCCACACGATCGACGACTACGCGGCTGCGCTGCCGACCGTCCTACGTGCATCGGTCATGGCGAGGTCGGCGTTGATCATCGCGCCGGCCTGCGTGCCCGCTGCGGCCGCTGCGCCGACCATGGCCATCGGATCTGCGCAGTTCCCCGCGGCCCACACGCCCGCGAGTGGGGTCCGACCGCCCATCTCCGTCGGAATGAACACACCCGTCGGCGTCGCGGTCGGTTCGCCGCCCAACGACTCGTACAGTGCGGTTCTCGCGAGGAAACGCGGTGCGACGACAAGCGCGTCGAGTTCCACTTCGCTGCCGTCGGCAAAGACCGCGGCGCGAAGACGTCCCGATGTATCCGTGTCCAGTCGGGCCACCGGCCCTGCGGCGTACTCGACGCCGAGTGCGTCGAACATCGCGCGGTCGTCGTCGGACAGCGGCGGCATGCCGTGATCGATCACCGTGATGTGCGGACTCAGCTGCCTGAACAACAGTGTCTGATGCAGCGTGGCCGGTCCCGTACCGAGGATTCCGATACGCCTTCCACGAACCTCGTACCCGTGGCAGAAGGGGCAGTGCAACACGTCCGTGCCCCATAGTGATTCGATGCCCGCGATGTCGGGTAGTTCGTCGACGAGTCCGGATGCCAGCAGCAATCGGCGGGCACGCAGCGTCGTTCCATCGGTCAGAGCTGCGTCGAAGGTGGTGTCTCTGTAGGGCTCTGCGCGGTCGAGTTCTGTGCGCGTGACCGACTGTACCTCTCCCGAGATGATCTGTGCGCCATAGCATTGCGCTTCTTTGCGACCGATGGCGACGAGCTGCAACGGCGAGATTCCCTCGCGGCCGAGGAGGTTGTGTGCTTCCTCGGCGGGCGCGTTGCGGGGCTTGCCCGCGTCGATGACCGCGACCGAGCGTAAGGACCGGGCCAGCGCGACGGCGGCAGCCAAACCTGCTGCGCCACCGCCGATCACGAGCGCGTCATACGTACCAGTGGATGTCTGTGGCATGAAGGTGTCTCCGTTCTCAGAGAGTTGTGTCAGTTGTGCTGTGCGGCTTGGTGATCCACATCCTGCGGCCGCTGCGTACGTTCAGGTCGGTGCGCCGAGCGAGCGACGACGGCGACTCGTCGTCCACGAGTGCATCGATGGCGGCGAGGTCGTCGGCGGTCAGGTCGTCGGCGAGGCCTGTTCGTATCCGCGACAGCCACGACGTGCCGTAGCGAAGCACCGTCGGCGTGATCTCGGAGATCTCCACAGACAGGTCGACGCACTCGACGACGTCGAGATCGGCCTGTGAAAACGCCTGCGTCCAGTCCGCGAATGGGTTCATCTCCTGTGTGCTCATCGCCGCGGCGATACGTTCTTCGAGCGGGTTGCCGCTGGGCAGAAACAGTGGGGGAGAGGTCATCTCGATGATGGCGAGTACGCCGCCAGGCTTCAGATGCGCGGCCGCGGTGCGGAGGAAGGCGTCGGGATCGGCGATGTGATGCAGAGACGACGACGCCCAGATGACGTCGGCGTCGGGAATTGCTGCCGGCCAGCCGTTGTCGAGGTCGGCGATCGCGGTACGCACCCGCGGGTGGCACGCCGCGTCGATGTGGGCGGTCATCTCGGGAGAAGCGTCGACGCCGATGATCTCTGCGGTCGGAAATGCGCGTGCGAGGGCGCGAACTCCGACGCCCGTGCCTGCCCCGACGTCGACGATCACCGACGGCTCGCGCCCTAGCGTCGCGCGGATGCGGTCGGTTGCTGTGTCGAGGTATGAGCCCATGACGGCGGCGTCGAGTTCGAGCATCTCGACCATGTCCTCGCCCTGGTGCTCGTGCTGGTGGCCGTGGCCGTGCCCGTGCGGGTGTGAATCGTGTCCCATGGCTCCGAGGTTAGCCAGCTCGTGCGTTTGAGGCATACAATCTTGCGTATGGAGCAAGAACTCGACGACGTCGTCCGGCAGCGCATCCGCGGCCTCCGACTCGCGAAGGGCTGGACGCTCGACTCGCTGGCCTCGCGTTGCGAAATGAGTCCGTCCACGTTGAGCAGGATCGAGACCGGTGGTCGACGCGTCGCCCTCGACCAGATCGTTGCCATCGCGCGCGCACTCGGTACGTCCGTCGACCAGCTCGTCGAGCCGGCGTCCGACGAGGACGTGGTGATCCGGCCGCAGCCGCACGACAGTGAGGGCGTGACCGTGTGGCCGCTCTCGGGGTCGGACACGCCGGGCGGGGTATCGGTCGCCAAGATGAGGATCGTCCCGGGAGCGCCCGTCGACCCCAAGAACCTCGGGGTGCATCCCGGGCGCGAGTGGTTCACGGTGCTCTCGGGGACCGTCGAGCTCTGGCTCGGCGACCGCGTGATATTGGTTCCTGCAGGTCAGGCGGCCGAATTCGCAACCATGATCCCGCACGCGATCCGGGCCCGCGACGGTGCGGTCGAGATCTTGTCGATCTTCGACCACGACGGCGAGCGCGCCCACCTCGGTCCTGTGCGTCAGGCGTGGTCGACGAAAAGGGGCCACGCAGCGAAGTGAGTCGAAGGTTCCTCACAGGTCTTCGACGGCACTAACACATATGCGATCGCTATTGTGTATTCGATGTCCGAGAATGTAATGCCCAGTCGCCGCACGGTGCTCGCCACCGGTGGTTTGGCGACGCTTGCGGCAGTTGTGCTCGCGGCGTGCGGTAAGTCGAACGACACCCAAGCAGCGAGCGGTCCCAAGAAGCCGACGGTCCGCGTCGAGTTCACGCCGTCGCTCACCGATGAGGCTGCGCCGAATCCGACCGCAAAGGTCGAGGTCAAGGCCATTGACGGGGTGCTCAACCCCGACGTGAAGCTCCTCAACCCCTCGGGCAAGGCCATCGCGGGCACCATGTCCGACGACCGCACGACCTTCACGGTCACCGAGCCGCTCGGTTACGGCACCACCTACACGTGGCAGGGCAGTGCGACCGGATACGACCGGATGAGCAGTCCGGTAGAGGGCAAATTCACCACTCTGGACCCGAAGACGCAGCTCAACGTCGTCGTCAACATCGCAGACGGTCAGGAAGTCGGCATTGCCGCGCCGCTCATCCTGAAGTTCGACGGCACGGTCGACAACAAAGAGGCTGTCGAGAAGGCGCTCACGCTCACCACCGAGCCGCCCACAGAGGGAAGCTGGGCATGGCTCGGCGAGGACAACGGTTCGCGCGTGCATTGGCGGTCCAAGGAGTACATGGCTCCCGGCACCAAGATCCACATGTCGGCCAAGCTCTACGGGCTCGACCACGGCGACGGCGCTTACGGCGCGGCCGACGTCACCAGCGACTACGTGGTCGGGCGTTCGCAGATCGTCAAGGCCGAGGCGTCGAGTCACCAGATCGTCGTCGTGCGCGATGGCGCGACCCTCATGACGCTGCCGTGTAGCTACGGTCAGGGCGACGTCGACCGCAACGTCACCCGCTCGGGCATCCATGTGGTCAGCGAGAAGCACGAAGACTTCTACATGAGCAACCCGGCCGCCGGGTACTTCAACATCCGCGAGCGATGGGCCGTACGTATCTCCAACAACGGCGAGTTCATCCATGCCAACCCGCAAACCGTTGGCGTGCAAGGCGCGTCGAATGTCACCAACGGGTGTATCAACCTGTCGCTCGAGAATGCGCAGCAGTACTTCAACACCGCGATCTACGGCGACCCCGTCGAGGTGACCGGCACGCGGATCGACCTGTCGGAGGCCGACGGCGACATCTTCGACTGGATCTTCGACTGGCCGACCTGGAAGTCGATGTCGGCCATCAAGGGTGAGCCGCGCACGGCGTCGGCCCCTGCGACACCCAAGGGTGCCCCGACGTCGGTGGGCGCCCCCAACTGAGCCGAGACGGACTGATCGGTCCTACCCGGTACGAACGTTGCGGCGCGACGACGCCTGATCGCGTGGCCGGATGACGATCTGGTCGAGGTCGACGTGCGCGGGTCGGGAGGCGACGAATCCGACGACCTCGGCGATGTCGCCCGCGGTCAGCGGGGTCACTCCCGAGTAGACGGCGTCGGCGCGGTCTTTGTCGCCGCCGAAACGTACGAGCGAGAAGTCGGTCTCGACCATCCCCGGGCAGATCTCGGTGAGCCGAATCGGCTTGCCCAACAACTCGAAACGCAGCGTGCGGTGCAGCACGCCCTCTGCGTGCTTCGCCGACGTGTAGCCGGCGCCGTTGTCGTAGACCTCGAGCGCCGCGGTGGAGGTGATCGTGACGATCAGACCGTCGCCCGACGCCTCCAGCGCGGGCAGCAGGGCTTTGGTGACCCGCAGCGTGCCGAGGACGTTGGTCTCCCACATCCAGCGCCAGTCGTCGAGGTCTGCTGTCGCGACCGGGTCGAGTCCCTTCGCGCCTCCCGCGTTGTTGACGAGCAGGTCGACGCGGTCGAGACCGTCGACGAATCGGGCGACCGACTCGTCGTCTGTGATGTCGAGTTGCCTTCCGGTGCCGCCGATTTCGGCCGCGAGCTCGGTGATGCGGTCGACGCGACGCGCACCGACGACCACGTGGTAGCCCTGCGCCGCGAGCGTGCGAGCGATCGCCTCGCCGATACCTGAGCTGGCTCCGGTCACCACGGCGACCTTCGCGTCGTCTATGTGCGCTGCGATGGGCTCGACGTCGGGCGAGGTCGTGGTCGGGTCGTCGGAAGGTGTGGTCATGGGCTTCACTTTATCGAGTCCGAGCCGTCCGACCGACGTCGCTGCGCGGGGTGCTGCTGTCAGTCGTCGGTGCGCTGCTACATTCAGCGCATGTTGCGTGGAGTCGTCCCGGCGACATTGCAGATAGGCTCGACGCCTGCTGCAGCCGTGCTGCACGCAATCCGGGTCAGTGCGCCGATCACCCGTGACCGACTTGCCGACATCACGGGGTTGTCCCCGGCAACCATCAATCGCCAGGTCACAGCCCTGGCGGGTCAGGGTTTGGTCACCGAGCGGCCAGACCTCGTCAGTCCCGGCAGTATCGGGCGCCCCAAGAATCCACTCACCCTCGACCGCGACACGCTGTGTGCTGCCGGCATGCATATCGGAGCGCGGCGCACCCTTTTAACCATCGTGGATCTGGGCGGGCGCCCCCTCTACAGCCATGCGGTCCTCACCCCGCACGGCGACGCCGACACCGCCCTCGCCGAACTCTGCGGACAACTTCGCGAACTCGCCGACCGCTTCTCGGGACGACGCCTGCTCTGGGGTGGGGCGGCCGTCGGCGGTTCGGTCGACGCGGCGTCGGGCACGGTCGATCATCCGATACTCGGGTGGCACCGCGCACGGCTCGGACCGGCGCTGGCAGACGCACTGGGCGTGCCGGTGTCGGTCTGCGAACATGTCGAGGCCATGGCGGCGGCCGAACTGCTGCTCGGCCAGACGATTGTCGACGCCGCTTCCGGCCTGTTCTTCTATGCGCGCGAGACCACCGGTATGGCCATGACGCTCAACGGGCGCGTCCACATCCCCGCACGGGGCGCGGGCAGCATCGCGCATGTGAGAGTAGACGCCCCGGTGCTGTGTCCGGGGCGAGCCGCAACACTATCCGACGTCATCGGCAGCGAGCCGACGTTGCGGGCGGCGCGGCGATTGGGGATCTCGCCGGACGCATCACCGATCGTCGACGAACGCGCACGCATTCTCGGCGAGGTTGTCGCGACGTTCCGTGATGCGCTCAATCCGGATTCGGTCGTCGTCGCGGGCGACGCCTTCGCCGCGCATCCCCACGGCCTCGCGCCGGTGCAGGCGGCGTTCGACGCCGCGTCGAAGACGGACTGGCCGATGGAACTCACGCCGTCCCTGTTCGGGGTCACGGTGCCCGAGGGCGCGGCAATTGTGGTGGCGCTCAGCGTGATCTACGCAGATCCGGTCGCCTCGCTCTCGTAGAGGTCCGTCCCGACCCGACGCCCAAACGGCGTGCGGTGCGCAGGGCAAGAGCGCAGATGTGACGCTCGATTACGCGTGATGGGCAATTCGCCCTTACAGTGAGCGATATGTCGAGCTCCCCCCTGACGCTGCCGCGTGACGTCTCCGCAACCATGTCGATTTCTGTGACCGCACCGACCGAACTCGAGATGCAGATTGCCGTGGCGAAAATGCCCGGCATCGAGCTCGACGAGAAGCTCGTCGTAGCCGTCAACGGCGACGAGATCACCCCGGAGGAGATCATCGATCCGCACGGCGGTCGAATCCATCGGCTGAACGTGGAGTCGGGTGTCGTCGCCGTCAATTACACCGCGTCCGTGACCGCACCGGCCGATCCGGTGGCGGTCGCGCCGACGGACCGTTCGATGTACCTGCGCCCCAGCCGATATGCCGAGTGCGACAAGTTCTTCGGGTTTGCCGCCGGACAGTTCGACGCCTCGCTCCCCGCGGGTGAGCTCCTCGATCAGGTGACCGCATTCGTCGAAGACCGCCTCGACTACATCCCCGGTGCCAGCGACCCGATCGACGGCGCCGTCGACACGCTGCTCGCAGGTGCGGGTGTGTGCCGCGACTACGCGCACCTCGTCGTCGCGCTGTTGCGCGCGTTGAACATTCCCGCCCGGTTGGTCGCCGTGTACGCGCCCGGGTGCGACCCGATGGACTTCCACGCGGTCGCCGAGGCGCTGATCGAGGGGCAGTGGGTCGTGGTCGATGCAACAAAGCTGTCACCTCGACAGAGCCTCGTGCGCATCGCCACCGGTCGCGACGCCGCCGACACCGCTTTCCTCGACAACCACAACGGCTCGATCTCGCTGGACAACTACCAGGTCATGGCGACAGTCCGTGGCGAGCTGCCCATTGACAGTGGAAAAGAGCGCATCAGCATACGATGAACCCATGCATGCACTGACATGTCCCATCTGTAATGCGCTGTCGGGCTTTCTCGGACAGCAATGCCCCAACTGCGGCACGACGGTCGGTATCCACCTGCCGAGTAGATCACTGGTCGTCGCCTCCGACGACGGCGTCGACATCGACGGCGCACGCTGGGTGCGCTGCATCAATTGGGACAGCGGCTGCAACTGGATGACCCCTGCCGAGTTCTCCGAGGAGGACGCGGGGATGCGCGGTCGGTGCTTCCCCGATTCGCTGCTGCGCAAGATCCCCGACGCCGACGACCCGATCGGTCGCGAGAAGCTACCATCTGCGCTGTCGGATCTGCGCATGCTGGTCTATCAGCTCGTCGACCTCGGCCTGCCCGTCGAACCGTTCTGGCGCACCGACGGCGGGCTGGCTTTCGATCTGCTGTCGAGCCAGACGCTCGGCAGGCCGGTGACGATCGGGCACGCCAACGGCGTCGTCACCATCGACCTCTCCGAGACCCTTGACGCGTATCGCGAGCGGCTGCGCGTGGATCTGGGCGAGGCGTACCGGACGATGCTCGGACACTTCCGGCACGAGGTGGGCCACTACTACGAGAGCATTCTCGTCGAGAACGGCGAGGGCGCCGACCTATACCTCGAGAAGTGCCGTGAA
This sequence comes from Gordonia sp. w5E2, assembly GCF_036540975.1. Lineage (NCBI taxonomy): Bacteria > Bacillati > Actinomycetota > Actinomycetes > Mycobacteriales > Gordoniaceae > Gordonia > Gordonia sp. w5E2. Next base: position 751,568 of record NZ_CP144213.1, read on the forward strand.
CTGTTCGGCGACGAACGTGCGAGCTACAGCGACGCCATCGACCGTCACTACAAGTTCGGCGCGCCTGCCGACTGGGCCGAGTCCTACATCTCCGAGTACGCGACGATGCACCCGTGGGAAGACTTCGCGGAATGCTTCGCCCACTATTTGCACATCACCGGAACCATCGACACCGCACGGGAATCGGGCGTTCGGCTCGACAATGACCAGGTGCGTTTCGCGATGGACCGCGACATCATCCCGCTGGAGTCCTACGCCGACCAACCCATCGAACGTCTCCTGTACGACTGGAAGTGGTTGGGCACCATGTTCAACCGTGTCAATCAGGCGATGGGTGCGCGGCCCCTGTACCCGTTCGTCATCCCCCAACCGGTCGTCAGCAAGCTCGGCTTTGTCCACAAGGTGATCCGCGAAACCGACAAGCGCTCCGCGCACGACGACCCGCTGATCGACCCGGTCGCCGCACCGGCGTAAGTAGAGCCTAGAGGGCTTGCTTACGTAACTCGACGACGAGCGCGAGAAGTGTTGCGACGTCGTCGGTGTCGGCGATCCGGTAGCGGGCGCCGGTGTCGCCGTCGCCCACCTTGACGCTGATGTCATTCTCGCCGGTGAGGTGCGCGAACGCCTTCTCGTCTGTCACGTCGTCGCCGATGTAGACCGTTGCGTCCGAACCGAACTGGGTCTCCAATATGTCGAGTGCGTGACCCTTGCTGGTCTCGATGACCGCGAGCTCGATGACCATCTTGCCCTCGGTGACCTGAACCCCCGGCCACGACGCGGGCCCGGACCGCGCCTTCGCGAGGGCGTCATCGGCGACGTCGGGTTCCGCATTGCGCACGTGCAGTGCGGCGCTGATCGGCTTCACCTCGACCGTCGTACCCGGATGGGTGTCGGCGATCTCATTGAACGCCTTGACGATTCGATCGAGGAGCGCTCGCTCGTCGTCGGTGACCTGCTCGCCGAACCCGGTGGTGAACTCGGTGCCGTGGCTGCCGACCAAGGTGACCGAGTCGTCGTCGAGACCCGACAGTGCGCGTAGGTCGTGAAGCGATCGGCCAGAGATGACCGCGGCCTCGGTGTCGCGTAGCGCACCCGCGGCGCGGATCGCCGAGATCGACGCCTCGTTGGGCTTGGCGTCTTGCGGACGCGACACGATGGGCGCGATGCAGCCGTCGTAGTCGCTCGACACCAAGAGTCGAGACACGGTGACCGTGTGTGCGACGGCGTCACGCAGGTCGTCGGGAATTCCCGTGTCGCTCACGAATTCTCGTCCCCACGGTCGGTGTCGTCTGTGCTGCCGCTGGAGACGAGTTGGACTCCGCGATTGGCCGACGACGTGGTCTCCGTTGTCGACGTGAGGGTGTCGAGGAAACTCTTCGCCCATTTCTCGACGTCGTGGGTGAGTACCTGCCTGCGTAGGGCCCGCATACGACGCTTGCCTTCGGCCTGTGTCTGCTCGACGGCTGCGACGATCGCGTCCTTCACGCCGTCGAGGTCGTACGGGTTCGCCTGATAGGCGGTGCGCAATTCCGCTGCGGCACCGGTGAATTCACTCAGAACCAGCGCACCACCCAGGTCGCTGCGACATGCGACGTACTCCTTGGCGACGAGGTTCATCCCGTCGCGCAACGGCGTGACGAGCATGACGTCTGCCACCACGTAGTAGGCGAGTAGGTCGTTGCGGGGCACCGACCGATTGAGGTACTCCACCACCGGATGGCCCACTTCGCCGTACTGCCCGTTGATGTTTCCGACGAGCTGCTCGATTCCTGCCCGCATGCGGACGTAGCTCTCGACGCGCTCGCGGCTCGGGGTCGCGAGCTGGATCATGACGGTGTCGTGTGGATCGATGCGACCCTCGTCGAGCAGTTCCGACAGCGCGCGCAGCCGGACGTCGATGCCCTTGGTGTAGTCGAGTCGGTCGACGCCGAGCAGGATGGTCTTGGGATTGCCGAGTTCCTTGCGGATGTCGCGGGCGCGGGATCGGATGTCCTTGGATTTCGACTGGGTGTCGAGTTCTCCGGAGTCGATCGAGATCGGGAAAGCGCCGACGCGAACGGTCCGGAAACCGACCTGCACCACGCCGAAGCGCGACCGGACGCCGACAGTGCCCTTGCTCGTGGCCTGGCCGGCGAGGCGTCGGGCCAGGTAGAGGAAGTTCTGTGCGCCGCCCGGAAGATGGAACCCGATGAGGTCGGCCCCGAGGAGGCCTTCGATGATCTCGGTGCGCCACGGCAACTGCATGAACAGTTCGACCGGCGGGAACGGGATGTGGAGGAAGAAGCCGATGCGTAGATCGGGGCGCAGCATGCGCAGCATCTTCGGGACGAGCTGAAGCTGATAATCCTGCACCCACACGATCGCCCCGTGCGCGGCGGCCTTCGACGTCGCCTCCGCGAATCGGCGATTGATCTCGACGTAGGCGTTCCACCACTCGCGGTGGTACTCGGGCTTGACGATCACGTCGTGGTAGAGCGGCCACAGCGTGGCGTTGGAGAAGCCCTCGTAGTATTCGGCGATCTCCTCGGCCGAGAGCGGGACCGAGCGGATGCTGATGCCGTCGACCTCGGCTTCCTCGGTGTCGGATTCGGCAGCTCCCGACCATCCGACCCATGCGCCCTTGTGCTTGCGCAGGATCGGCTCGAGCGCCGTGACCAGGCCGCCGGGACTGCGCTTCCAGGTGACGTTGCCGTCGGCGTCGACCACCTTGTCTACGGGCAGTCGATTGGCGACGACGACGAACTCAGAACCCGGGTCGTCGGATGAACCGGCCGGACCCAAGCGGGAATCGCCGGGTTCGGGGAGGCGTGCGCCGAAGGTGGCCTCCGTGTTGTGCACGCCTGACGTTGCGGGTGCGTCGGTGTCGGAACGCTCGGATACCTCTTCGGATCCCGGGTTCACGACTCAGGCGTTCTCGCCCGGAGCGATCCCCAACATGGACAGCAGCATCCGGCACTCGTCGGCGTCGGTGGCGTAGGCGGCGACAACGCGGCGTGCGGAGTTGGCGGTCTCGTCGGCCACCGGCTCCAGCTCTTCGTCGGCGATGTCAGTGGTCTTGGGGGGCATCTCGTCCTCTCGGCTTGCTGTTGCGCGAGGTTGTGCTGTGCGCAACACCCGATCTTACCCGCTGGCGATGGGCTGTACTGCAAGACCTCGTCGGGCCGGACACCTTACCAGCGTCGTCGTGCGGCGCGTGCCTCGCGACGGCGGCGCGCCCAGTCGGGTGCGACGGGCAGGCGGGGGCGTCGCAGCGTGCGGGCGACGAACTCTCCGAGCGTGACGCCCGCGGCCAGTGCGCAGCCGACGCCGAGCGCCGCGGCCATCCAGGTGAGTCCGGTGAGCGTCTGGTCGTTGAGCACGCCGTAGAGGGCGCGGTAGACGGCGAGACCGGGAAGCAGGGGAGTGATGCCCGCGATCGCGACGACCAGCGGCGGAACCAGCGCGCGGCGGGCCAGCAGACCGCCGACGAGGCCGACGCAGGTGGCGGCGAGTCCCGCGGCGATGACGTCGCCGACCGGCAGGAACGACGCCGCTGCCGCGACGCCTGCGCCGATGAGACCGCCCAGGAACGCGATGGGCAGCGCACGACGCTCCGCATAACTGGCGAGCGCGAACGCGAAGGCCGCGATTGCGCCTGACGCGACGCGGATGGGGACGTCGACAGGTGCGAACTCCGTCGACGAGGTGATCGTCGGCAGGTAGATGCCGACCGAACTCATCAGGCGCAATCCGATACCGACGCCCGCGATGATGCCGCCGGTCATGAGCAGCAGTTCGAAGAAGCGCGCGACGCCGGTGATCGGCGCACCGGTGATGGCGTCCTGCACCGAACCGACCAGCGAGAGGCCGGACAGCAGCACGACGATCCCCGCGGCGATGACCTGAGACGGGGTGATCGACAGGCTTTGCCACCCGGTCTTCTCGCCGAGTTCGTACACGAGCGCAGCGGGTACGACGGCGATGAATCCGCCTGCGACCTGCTGGAAGAAGATCGGTGTGCCGATCCTGTTGAGTCGGCGGTTGAACGTGACCGTGACGACGGTGGTGAGCCAGGCGAGGACCGCCACGACCACGTCACCGCCGAGAAGCACCGAGATGCCCGACGCCATGAGGCCCCACGCGAACGTCGAGACCCAGTACGGGTAGGGGTGTTTGGCCGCGATGATCTGGTCGACGATCCGGTGTGCCGTCGACGGTGTGATCGCCGAGTCGCGAATGCGACGAACCAGCCGGTCGACGGCTGCGAGGCGCGTGAAGTCGAGCGACCGGTAGTGCACCGTCTGCATCGTCGTGATCGGGGGAAGGGTCGCACCACGTCGGGCTACGACGACGATCGTGTTGTACGTGACGTCGACGTCGACATCCTCGACGCCGTAGATGCTCGCGACGAACCGGATTTGCGAGGAGGTGTCTATCGCGCCGGTTCCCGAGTCGAGGAGCACGGCACCGATCTTGGTCGCGAGGTCGAGCACCTCGGTGATCGCGCCGACGTCGAACCGGTCGATCGGGCGGCGCGGTGCCACCATGATGCTGCCCGGTTCGATCGTGTCGATCGTCGCCTGCCTCGTCCCGGTGAGGCGGCGGACAGCGCGCCCGATATACTCACGCACGCATGCCTCCTTAGCTCAGTGGTAGAGCACTCGCCTTGTAAGCGAGCGGTCGTCGGTTCAATCCCGACAGGGGGCTCCACCCGTCCCGGTTGTGTCTCGCGACGCCTGATTCCCCAGACCGGGCCCCGTATCCGATGTCCCGCGTAAGTGTGGGGTCGGATGATCCTTTGGCACAAACCAGCAGGCCGAACCGCCAACGGCTCCCTATCATTGCGGCGTGAACAGTGCAGCCGACGCAGTGGCCGGCCAGACGGTCTACCGGGGTCAGACGACCGGCAACGTCGATGTCTGGCGTGGCATCCGATACGCAACACCGCCGACGGGCGATCTACGGTGGCGCCGCGCGCGACCGCTCGAGCCGACGTCGGGAACCGTCGACGCGACGACGTTCGGGTCTGTGGCGCCCCAGCAAGTGAACCCGGGCGTCCCCTTGTCACCCGACGCCGTCAAGAGCGAGGACTGCCTGTTCCTCAATGTCTGGGCGCCGCAGGGAGCGGCAGGCGATGGCCGTCGACTGCCGGTCATTGTGTGGATTCACGGTGGCGCATACGTTTTCGGCGCGGGCACACACCCATCTACGACGGCGCGCATCTCGCGTCGACGCAGAACATCGTGGTGGTGACGCTGAACTACCGTCTCGGTGCTCTCGGCTTTGCCGACCTCGGCGCTCCGGGGCCCGGTACGGCTGGTGCGGCCGGTCCCACTGCCTCCGCCGGTGGACGATACGAATCCAACGCTGGCCTCAGCGATGTCCTCACCGCGCTGCGCTGGGTGGCCGACACCATCGACGCGTTCGGCGGCGATCCGGACAATGTCACGGTCGCGGGCGAGTCCGCCGGCGGCGGAATGGTGACGACGCTGCTGACGATGCCGCTCGCTCGAGGACTCTTCCACCGCGCCGTCGCGCAGAGCTCCCCGGTGACCTCGGTGTACGACAGGGCGCGCGCACGGTTCGTCGTCGAGCGGTTGACCGCCGCTGTCGGAGGAACGTGTGGCGACATCGAGAGCTTTGCTGCGTTGGACACCGACAAGTTGGTTGCCGCCACGATGAAGGCATTCACCGGGGTGCCTGCCGCACATCCGGGCACCATCCCCTTCTCGCCGGTGGTCGACGGCGATCTGGTGCCGCGACATCCGATCGACGTCTACCGAGATGGCGAGTCGCTGCCGATTCCACTTCTCATCGGCACCAATCGCGACGAGGCCGCGCTCTTCAAGTTCATGAAATCGCCATTGCTGCCCATCAGTGAGCCCGCGATCGTGCAGATGTTCACCGCGATCGCGTCGGAGTATCCGGAGGTCTCGATCCCCACGGCCGAGCGCGTCGCGGCAGCGTATCCGGGCGCGAAGGCGAAGTCCATGGGCCTCGACGTCGCGCGCGACATGGCGTTCAGGATGCCGACGGTGTGGGCCGCGGAGGGTCACGCGGGAGTCGCTCCGGTGCATCTCTATCGATTCGACTGGTCGACAAGGCTGTTGCGGGCCATCGGGATTCGTGCGTCGCACGCCACCGAGGTGCCGTATCTGTTCGGCTACTTTCCGAGCGGCAAGGCCGGCTTCCAGTTCTGGCTCGGCGGCAGACGGGTCGGTGAGCGGATCGCCGCGGACATGCAGGCTCGGTGGGGTTCGTTCATCCGCGACGGCGACCCGAACTCCCGTCTCGACTCGGCAACGCCCTCGTGGCCGACGTTCACCACCGACCGTCGCGCGACGCTGGTCATCGACGCTCACGACAGCGTCGTCGACGATCTCGACGGACCGCTGCGTGAAGCATGGGGCGACGAGGTTCTCGGGTTTCGCTGAGCAACCGTCTCCCGCAGGCGAAAGATCAACCTGAGCGCAGCAGATTTGCGTTCTCGAATGAGACGGCATTAACCTCGCGTCTCAGACTCTTCTTACTTGCAAGTAAGTAGGGGATGACGTGGAGGGGAACAATGCGCAGATTCTTGGGGACATCTCTGCTCGCAGCAGTGGTTGTCACGCTCGGATTCGTCGGAGTGGTCGCGGCGACGCCGCAGGCGTCGGCGAGTGATCGACTCGACAGAGTTCTGAACCTGCCGCTCGTCAACCGAGACGCGTCGAACGGGCCCGGTGGTGTGAACCCCGCGTTGCCCACCGATCCGACGGTGCTCCGCTCGCTACTCGAAGAAGCGCGTAGTCGCTCGATCGCGCCGTCGTCGTATCGCGCGCTGCTCTTCCAATACTGGCTCGCCGACACCACGAAGGCCGCGGGGATCGATCTCGCGTCGTGGAACCCGCGGGCAGGTGTGAGCGCCAATCGGCAGAATCTGGTTCGCTCGTACCGGTTCTACGAGAACCTGCAACTGTCGCATCGTGAACTGCAGTGGGCGGGAATGGGTGGGCTCGTCGGCGCCGACTTCGGTGGCGGGCTCCTCGACTTCGAGCTCGCGACCAACATCTACGACTTCGCCCGCCTGCAGCCGATCGCCAATGCGATTGTCGGACAGACCAATACGACCCTCGGCCCGGTCTTCGTCGACAAACTGCCCCGCGGCCTGCGTGCGCTGGCACGTGTCGGAGCGACCATCTCCGCAGACGACCTGCGCAAGATCCAGGGCGACATCCTGGTGATGCAGAAGAACATCTTCTCCGACCTCATGCCGATGCACCGCGCCTACGTCGTCGGCGGACTGCCCGCTCTCGACGAGATGCACCGTGCGGGCCTGTTCGACGGCGAGATCCTGCGTGCCTGGCAGCAGATCGCCTCCAAGCAACCCGACGCGATCGCCGCGGGCAACGCGCGACTGCTGCGTCGCGAGCAGGGCGAGGTCATCAAGGCTCAGTGGGACGCGACGCGTGCCTACAAGGGCGACGTCGGCGAGGCGATGACGTATGCGAGCACCGTTGCCGGATCGCCTTCTGTGGCAGGCGTTGTCGCGCCGCGCTCGTTCCGCTCGATCGAGATTCACGGGACCGCGCCGAACGGGCGTCCGGCGACATTGACTGTGCCACTGCCGAATTGGAACTGGTCGGTCTTCCCCGAACGGTGGGCATACATCACCGATCAGTTGCTGCCCAAGTACAAGCTGCAGGTCAACAATCACTGGCCAGAGCTCTCCGCGACGCTGCGCAAACCGTATGACCAGCAGTTGGAGAGCCACCGGCCGATGTGGAACATCGCGCCGATGCTGCAGTCCGCCCTGGAGACGACGAAGGTGAGCTACCAGTGAGTCACACACCAAAGGTGTTGCGCGGCAACCGACGACGCGGCGCACTCGGCGTGGTTCTCGCCGTCGCAGCGCTTGCGGGAGCGGTGCTGTCGGCACCCGCCGCCCACGCCGCCCCACCCAATCGCACACCGGGACTCGATGAGATCTTCAACGGTTACGTCGTCGGCACGTTCACCAACGGCAGGCCGGCGAGTCCCGATGAGGTGATCAAGCCACTCACTTCCGGCGACCCGTTCTACGCCGAGCCGCGTCTGCGTGGCGACGAGAAGCCGGGCACCGTGCTCAAGGCCAAGAAGGTCGACGTCCAGTTCACCGGATTCCGCCCTGGCAACCTCGACGCCTACAAGTTGATGTACGTCACGCGCGGACTGCACGACGAACCCGAGCTCAGCACGGGAATCCTGATGGTGCCGGTCGACGGCCGCGACAACGCGACCCGGCCGCTCGTCGGCTATCAGTTCGCCAATGACAGCGTCGGTGCGTACTGCCACCCGTCGTCGATGTGGACCGGAGCCGATCCGCTCGACGGTGCGTCGTGGTCGGCGCTCGGACCGCTCGCGCAGATGTTCGGCAAGGGCTATGCGGTGATGATCAGCGACGTCGGCAACGACGGTGATCCCAATCCGCACGGCGTCTTTGCGGGCAAGTTCGGTGGAAACGCTCTGCTCGACGGCATGCGCGCAGCGCTCGACCATCGACCGGCGGGACTGTCGAAGAGCGCTCCCAAGGCGATCTTCGGGATTGCCGGGGGCGGCGTCGGCGCTGCGTTCGGCGCAGAGAAGGCCGCGGCTTACGCGCCCGAGTTGAACATCAAGGGCACCGTGCTCGAGGGCATGGTGGTCAACCAGCGCAACTTCATCCGTACCTCCGACGGCTCGGTCGGTTCGGGCTTCGCGTTTGCGACGCTGCTCGGGCTCGAGCCGCGGTACCCGGAGATGAAGATCGACGACAAGCTGACGCCCGCGGGCAAGGCGCTCGCCGACGTGTTCCGCACGCAGTGTCAGACGCCCGCCTACTTCGGCACGCCGTTCGTGCCGCTGCGCACGCTGTTCAAGGGCGGCAAGAGCCCGGCCGACATCCCCGAGTTCCAGCACGTCTACCGCGACAACCTGCTGGGTACACGGTCGCCGAAGTCGCCGGTGCTGATCGCCTCCTGCGCCAAGGACGACTCGCCGATGTCGCTGGTGCCCGCCGCGGATTCGCGCAAGCTCGCCGCGACGTACCGCGCGGGCGGCACCCGCGTCGACTACCAGCCGACGGACTGCAGCATGCTGCACTTCCTGACCAACATGTACGGCTGGGGCACCGACCTCTTTGGGATGCAGACGATCGACTGGCTCGACGCGCGGCTGAAGAGCTGAGGTCTCGCCAGGGGGTGATCTCGACAAGCTCGATCAGCGGTGGGGGCGCTCGATCAGCGGTGGGGGCGCTCGATCAGCGGTGGGGGGTGATCTCGACAGGCTCGATCAGCGGGTAGGGCTCGATCAGCGGGTAAGGCTCGATCAGCGGTGGGGGCGCTCGATCAGCGAGGGGCATACGATCGTGGCATGACCCGGATCACGCTCAACGGCTCGTCGGTGCTCCACAACGGCGGATTCCCCTACAGCGCGACAGTGAGCGCGGGGCCGCTGCTGTTCACCGCGGGAATCTCGCCGCTCGACGAAGAGGGCGTCGTCGTCGCGGCCAACGACGTCGTCGGGCAGACTCGCCGGTGTCTGGAGAACCTGTCGGCACTGCTCGCCGAGCGCGGCGCGACACCCGCTGATCTCGCCAAGCTGACGATCTATGTGGCCGAGCATCTCCAGGCCGACCTCGCCGTCGCGTGGGACGCGGTCGTCGCAGAACTCGGTGAGTCAGTGCCGCCGGCCATGATGGTGGGGGTCACGGTGTTGCCGTACGACGAGCAGGTCGTCGAAATCGACGCTGTCGCTGCACTTCCCGCGTGACCGCGGTCCGATGAGCTCGGCGCACCGACCGCACATCTCCGATTCCGAGCGTCGAGCTCGCCTCATGCGCAGGCACCGACTTGCCGAAGATTTCTCGGCCGCGACGCCCGTCGACGTCGCGCAGTCGATGGTCGGGCTGCACGCGACCACGTGGTCGACGGTCTATCTGTCGACGTGGGCGCGGATGCCGGGCTTCGTGCCCGCCGACCTCGACGCCGCACTCTACGACGACCGCAGCCTGGTCCGACAACTTGCCATGCGCCGCACCATGTTTGTTCTGCCGAGGGAGACCCTGCGCGACGCCGTCGGCGCTGTCGGTCCGCGCGTCACCGCGTCGGAACGGACCAACATGCTGCGAGACCTGCGGCGCAGCAGCGACTTTCCCGATCCCGACGGCTGGATCGACACGGCGCGGGCGGCGGTGGCGCGGCTGGTGTCCGACGGTGTTCCACGCAGCACGACCCAATTGCGCAAGGCGCTACCGGAACTCGATGGTCGAGTGACCGTCGGCACGGGAAAGTCTTGGGGCGGAACGATTCCCATGGCACCGCGTGTCCTGAACATGATGAGTGCAGCCGGCGAGATCGTCCGCGGCCCCAACGACGGTCCCTGGCATCGGTCCAAGCCGCTGTGGGTCGGGATGGAGCAGTGGCTCGAAGAACCGCTCGATTCGCCCGACATCGAGACCGGCCACGTCAGAATGATCGACAGGTGGCTGCGTGCCTTCGGACCGGGTACCGAGACCGATATCGTCTGGTGGCTCGGGAGTACCAAAACCGCTGTGCGAGCGGCACTTGCGCAGCTCGACGTCGTCGAGGTCGACCTCGACGACGGATCGGTCGGCTACGTGCACGCCGACGACACCGAAGAAGTCGGCGCCGTGGAACCGCAGGCGGTGCTGCTCCCCGAGCTCGACCCGACGACGATGGGTCACAAGCAACGCGCCTTCTACCTCGGTGAGCACGGCGAGCACGTCTTCGATTCGAACGGCAACGGCGGGCAAACCGCGTGGTGGGACGGTCGGATCGTCGGAGGTTGGTCGCGCCAGCCGGACGGATCGGTGGAGATCCATTCGTTCGAGCGACTGCCCCGCGCCGCGACTCGGGCACTGACATCGCGCGCGGACACGTTGGCCGAATGGCTCGGCGACGAGAACCCGCGGCCCGCATACCCGGCGCCGTTCATGCGTGGGGCGCCTCGATGAGAGCTACGGGCCGCTGACCACGACGGGTTGGGTGCTCTCGAACTACACCCACTCGACGAACTGCACGATGATGCCGTTCGGATCCTCGATCTGGAAGTAGCGCTCGCCCCAGGGTTCGGTCTCCGGTTCGGTCACCACCTGTGCGCCCGCGTCGCGCACTGCGCGGAAAATACCGTCGACGTCGTCGACCACGAATGCGAGGAGTAGCCCGTCTCCCGCGCTCCCCGCACGATGGGCGGGTTTGAAGGTTTCCAGGCCGGTCTTGAGAAAGATGACGTTCGGTGTCCCCGTCGGCGCATCGTCCGGGGCGGCCAGCGAGATAAAGCCGTCTGCCTGCATGGCGACGGTGTATCCGACGTGGCGGGATAGAAACTCGGCCGACGCCTGTGGGTCGGGCACGTTGAGGGAAATCGCGGTGGCTGTGATGGGCATGTGAGCCTTTCTCGTATGGGGTACGAGATCTAGTATCCGTATAGTGTACGAAAAGTCAAGGAACGGGAGATGCACTGGTGAGCACCATCGAACTGCTCTGGCGCAAGGTGGTGCCGTTGCCTGCGCGGCAGGGGAGGCCGCCGCGGTTCACGGCGGACGCGGTCGTGGACTCGGCCATCGCGGTCGCCGACCGGATCGGGTCGAGATTCACCCTGCGCGACGTCGCGCAGGAGCTGGGAGCGCCGGTGATGTCGCTGTACTCCTACGTCGACAATCGTGAGCAGCTCGTCGAGCTCATGGTCGACCAGTGTCGTGCCGACATGACGCATTCGGTGCTGACCGGAACGTGGCAGTCGCGCCTGCGGCAGGTCGCAGCCGACAACCTGAGCCTGTTCGACCGCCACCCGTGGATGGTCGACGTCGAGTCCGAACGCGCGATTCTCGGACCGGGAACCCTCGGCAAATACGAGCGTGAACTCGGCGCCGTCGAGTCTCTCGAGCTCAGCGACGCGGCGAAAGATGCTGCGCTGCAACTGGTGCTGAACTTCGTTCGTGCGTCGGCTCGTTCGCTGCATCACGCGATTGCGGAGCGGCGAGAAGAGACCCCCGAGCAGTGGTGGGAGCGGGAGGGCGCGCAGCTCGCGAAACTCGGTGTCGAGGAACGCTATCCGCTGGCATCCCGTATCGGTACGGCCGCTGGACAAGCGACCGGGGCGGCCGAGAACGCCGGCGCCGCCCGCGACTTCGGATTGTCGGCGCTGCTTCTCGGCATCGAGGCGATGGAGTCCTCGGGGGTGTGAACGCAGCGAGGAGGCCGCGAGCGCGACAAACTTGCGTACACAATCCGGTCGTCAGCGAGAGGCCACGACAATAATTGTCGCGGCGCCCCGCTGACGTCACAGTTGTGTACGTACCCAGGGGCAACGTGTTCGTGTGTCGGCGCGACGATGAGTTTTCCCGGTCACCGCGGTCAGTCTCTGTGACCGGACTTCTTCTCGGTTGAATTCGGCCCGACTTCCTCGGCCCAACTTCAAGGACAGGAGCACTGAATGTCTGCAGGACTCCCACCCGTCGTCGACGTAGATACCTGGCGTCGCGAACTCGACGAGCTGCGCGCCCGTGAGAAGGCCGCAACTCGTGAACTCGATGCGATTGCGGCGCAACGTCGTCGAATGCCGATGGTCGAGGTCACCGATCACACGCTCACCGGTCCGGGCGGCCCGATCGCGCTCTCGGACATCTTCGACGGTCGCTCACAGTTGATCGTCTACAACCACATGTGGACAGACGGAGCCGCGTTGCAGTGTGGCGGTTGCACCGGGTACACGTCGCAGTTCACCCGGCTCGACTTCCTGGACAACTACGACGCGCGTTTCGTGATCGTCACCAACGGACCGATCGGCGAGGCGCTGGACTACAAGCGGCGGGTCGGCAACCGGATGGACTGGTACTCGGCGGCGGGCACGACCTTCGGCACCGAGGTCGACGCGGCACCCGGCGAGGGCTTCGCCATCAACGTCTTCCTCCGCGACGGGCAACGGGTCTTCCGTACCTGGCACACCGCCGGCCGCGGCACCGAGCAACTCGGTCATAGCTTCTCGCTCCTCGACATCCTGCCGTGGGGCAGGCAGGAGGAGTGGCAGGACGTGCCCGACGGCTGGCCGCAGCGTCCGACGTACTCGGGGTGGGCGAGCTCGGCCGACATCGCACGCTTGTACGGAGAGGCGTAGGCCCAGGGCCCTGGGCCCGGCGTCGCAGAATGAACGCTCCCGAACGTGCAGGTCAACGCTCACAGGAAGCTGCCAGCTCGTCTCCAGACTGATGGCAGAATGCTGCGAGAAGGTGTATCTGTGAACGAGATGGGTCAGGGAACACACCAGTTGATCAGCAGGGGCGCCGGAACTGGGCCGCGAGTGCTCGTCGTCGACGACGAGACCAATATCCGTGAGCTGCTCTCGGTGTCGTTGAAGTTTCAGGGATACGACGTCGAGGTCGCCGCTGGCGGCCCCGAGGCCATCGACAGGTGCCGAACCTACAAGCCCGATGTGCTCATCCTCGACGTGATGATGCCCGGCATGGACGGATTCGGGCTGCTGCGCAGGTTGCGCGCCGACGGCGTCGACGCACCCGCGCTGTTCCTATCTGCCCGCGACAGCGTCGAGGACAAGATCAACGGCTTGACGGTCGGCGGCGACGACTACGTCACCAAGCCGTTCAGCCTCGAAGAAGTCGTCGCGCGCTTGCAGGTGTTGTTGCGCCGCAGCGGATTCGACGCGCAGGCCAAAGAGGCGTCGCGGGTCACCTTCGCCGACATCGAACTCGACGACGAGACCCACGAGGTCTGGAAGGCGGGCAAGCTGGTCTCGCTGTCGCCGACGGAGTTCACGTTGCTCCGCTACTTCATGGTGAACGCGGGCACGGTGCTGTCGAAGCCTCGTATCCTCGACCATGTGTGGAACTACGACTTCGGCGGCGAGGTGAACGTCGTCGAATCGTATGTCTCGTACCTGCGTCGCAAACTCGACTTCGGCGAGAAGCCACTCATCCACACGCTGCGCGGCGTCGGATATGTGATGCGAGAGCCGCGTACCTGATGGTGGCAACGCAGCCGCACTCTGCAGCGGCACGGTCTGCTCCGCAGAGCGCCGAGTCTGCGGGCGGACTATCTGGCGCAGTCGCCAGTCGTGCGAAACGCGGTGTACCACTGCGTATCTCGCTGGTTGCGCTGACGGTTCTGCTGATGGCCGTCGGCCTTCTGGTGTCCGGGATTGCCGTGACGTCGGCGATGAAGAGTGACCTGATGTCGCGCACGGACGCGGGTCTCGTTTCGGCGGTCGACACCTGGGCCAAGCCCCGCATCCACGTCAGCGACTCGCCCGGCCCACCGCCGGGGCCTCGCAGGCCGCCGTCGCCGTACTTCGTGGAGAACACCCTGTCCAACGGGACGGTGATCTCCAGCAATGACTTCGACGACGAGCCCGCCACCTCCGCTCTGCCCCAGGGCGATGACGGCCCGGTGACGGTGAATTCCGCGGACGGCAACGGGCCGCAGTGGCGGGTGATCAAGCGGTCGAGTCCCGAGGGGCAGTCGATCGTCGCGATCCCGCTGACGGATGTGAACAAGACCATCTCGCGTCTGCAGTGGCTCGAGTTCGGGATCGGTGCGGCGATCGTTCTCGTGATCGGGGTGCTGAGCTATCTACTCGTCCGCTCCTCGCTGCGCCCGTTGCGCCGCGTCGAGGAGACCGCGCACGCGATCGCGGCGGGCAACCTCAACATGCGCGTACCGCCTGCCGCGCCGAACACCGAGGTCGGCAGCCTGTCGTCGTCGCTGAACACCATGCTCGGCCAGATTCAGCACGCGTTCGCCAAAACCGCCGCATCCGAGCAGCAGGCCAGGGCGTCCGAAGAGCAGGCGCGCGCATCCGAGGAGAAGATGCGACGTTTCGTCGCCGACGCCTCCCACGAACTTCGTACGCCGTTGACCTCGATCAAGGGGTTCGCCGAGTTGTCGCGCAGCGGCGCGCTCCCCGACACCGGCGACGCACTTCGACGCATCGACGACGAGGCGGGCCGAATGGCTCTGCTCGTCGAGGATCTGCTGGTGCTCGCGCGTCTCGACGCGCACCGGCCGCTGAACTCCGAGCCCGTCGACGTGTTGTCGCTGGCCGCCGACGCCGTGCAGGCGGCGCGCGTCGCGGCACCCGAGCGGAGCATCCGGCTCGAGATCGGCGAGTCCGACGAGCCGCCGATGGTCCTGGGCGACTCACCACGCCTCATGCAGGTGATCCGCAACCTGGTGAACAACGCGGTGGTGCACACCCCGAAGGATGCGTCGATCACCGTCGGAGTCGCCGTCGACCGCGCAGGCACCCACGGCAACGGTGCGCCCGTCGACGACGTGGTGATCACCGTTGCCGACACCGGTCAGGGCCTCGAAGCCGGCGAACTCGAGCACGTCTTCGAGCGGTTCTACCGCGGCGATTCGTCGCGCTACCGCGGCGAAGGCGGCGGCAGCGGACTGGGCCTCTCGATCGTGGCGGCACTCGTCGGGGCTCACGGCGGCCGCGTCGGGGTCGAGTCGACACCCGGCCAGGGCGCGTGCTTCTGGGTGCGCCTACCCCGGCTCGCGGCCTGAGCTGCGCGTCGACCGTGCGCTCGAGACTGTCGACCGTGCGCTCGGGACCGTCGACTGGGCGCTCGGGACCGTCGACTGTGCGTCAGACCAGCCGGTGCAGCCGCGCGAACTCGGCGAGGTCGTCGCGGAATGTGTCGAGCGTTGCGAGCGTGTACATCCCGTCGATCTGGCGGTCGGCCCATAGTTGGTGGATGCGGCGGAGGTCGGACTGCCTCGACTTCCAGCCGATTCCGTCGATGACCGCCAGGACCACCTGGCGCGGAAGCCGGACCTCGGCCATCTCCTCGATCTCGCGCACGGCGTCGGTCAGCTTGCTGCCGGTTGAGTCGAAACCCTTTGCGGCGACGACGATGTCGGCAGCTCCCTCGTGTCCGACGATGAGATCGGCGGGGGCATCGCGCCCGCCTCGTCCGGAGAATCGGGAGCGGGTCACGTAGGGGAGTCCGAGATCGCGGGCGATGGCCTCGATCTCGTCTTCGATGTGTCGCCCCGACGCTCCCGCGCGGGTGGCCGTTGCGCGCGTTCCCGATCGCGCCACGAGGATGTCGGCAAACGTGTACGTCCGTGCCATCTGTACTCGCAGCATCCGGACCAGGTCGAACTCCCGGTCCATCCAACTGACCAGCTCGTATGGCTGTGTGCGCGCAACCTTTTGCCACGACGACGTCCCGAACTCGTGCCGCAGGTTGTTGCGCAACTTCTCTTGCGAGAGGCCGACGGCCAGCCGCAGAATGCTGTCCTCGTCGGCGTGATCGCGCGCCCAGACGGCGAGCCCAGTGAGGTCGGTGTCGAGTACCTCGGTCAGTGTCTCGACGGCGTCGACGATTTTTTCCGCATCGGGGGTCGACGCTGTCGGGTCGACGTGTGCGGTCAGCCGGCCCAGCGTCGACAGATAGTCGTCGAACTCTCCCGCGTCACTCATCGTCGTCGATCCCTGTGTGTCTCAAAGATGTTGTATTTCAACGATGTTCAGTCTCGGCCGATGAACAGGTACTCGCTCACGTCGCGACGGGTCGCGGCGGCGTGGGTGCCGAAGCTGTACTTGTGGTCGATCGCGATGACCTCGACCGACGGCTTGACCTTGCCAAGCAGGTCAACGATGCGGTCCGCGCCGGGCAGGGCGTTCGACGAATAGGACAGCACGATCGCGCCCGCGTCCTCGAAGTGCTCGAACGTGCGGACCAGGGCGTCGTCGATGGTCCGTTTGTAGGCGAACGGGGTGAACCGCTTCGGCAGCTTCTTGGTCTTGGTGTTCTCCATGATGCTCATGCCCTCCCAGTAGACCGAGAGGCCCTCGAGGAAGTGGTAGCGCTTGATGTAGTCGTTGTCGTCGGTGGGCGGTGCGTAGGGAGGATCGAGATAGACGAGGTCGGGAGCGGCGTCGAACAGCGGTGTGACGTCGAGGTCGAAGACGTCATCGCAACTGCTGCGATGCTTGCGGCCGTTGCTGAAGACAGTCGAGTTGTATTCCGACGCCGCGCGCAGCCGGAAGTGATCGCGTAGCGACATGCGCAGATCGCGCCGGCCGTCGGCGTAGCGGGTGGCGTCGGTGAACGTGAAGACGCCGCGTGGCTGCTTACGTGCTGCCGAGAGGACGAGGGCGGAGATGGCAAGGTCGCGGCGGTACCCACGCAGCCGCGCGATGTGTGACCACGCGGAATCGAGGAAGGCGCGGTCGGCGGCGTCGAAGTAGAGGCCGTCGAACGTGCTGCGGATGAAGTCGCGGTCGTCGAGGGGTGGGCCGCAGATCTCGTCGATCAACTCGGGCTCGAGACGCACCGAAGAATTGGCGACCGTCGCGCGGGCGATGATGCTCGGAAAGTTCAGAAAGTCGTTGCTCGCAACGGAGAACCCCTGCGCCTTGAGCAGATACGACACGACCCCCGACCCGGAGAACGCGTCGACCGCGGTGGTTCCGCCGATCTCGGCGAACGTCCGCTCGAGGTGGGGGAGGAGCCGGTACTTGGAGCCCATGTACCGCAACCGGGGGAAGCGCTGGGCGCGTGCCACCACCTCTGCGGAACCGACCGGCCGCGTCCCGGACGGCGTTACGGACTGCGTCGGGGGCGCGGCGTCGGTGAACTCTCGACGACTCACAGGAAAAGAATGTCACGGCCCACCGACAAGATCGCAGGCAACACGACTCGATCGCCGACAACGTCGCCGGGATTGCCCACAACACCCGCAGTATTGCCGCCCGACCGCCATAGAATGTCCTCATGGCATCGGTATTCACCAAGATCATCAACGGAGAACTGCCCGGTCGATTCGTGTGGAAGGACGGCCAGGCGGTCGCATTCCTCACCATCGAGCCGGTGACCGAGGGCCACGTCCTGGTCGTGCCGCGCAAGGAGGTCGATCACTGGGAGCAGATGGACACGGCATCGTTCACCCATCTCGCCGACGTCGCGCAGCAGGTCGGCCGTGCCGTCAAAGCCGCGTTCGACGCTCCGCGCATGGGTCTGCTCATCGCCGGACTCGAGATACCGCACGTGCACCTGCACGTCTTCCCCGCCAAGAGCATGGAGACGTTCGACCTCAGCAAGGCCCGCAAAGACATCACGCCTGAGGAACTCGACGCCGACGCCGAGAAGATCCGCGCCGCGCTCCGGGCAACCGGGTACGGCGAGTACGTCGCAGACTGAGCGTCGCGCCGCACAGTCGACGCGCTGGAGCGCCCAGTCGGCAGTCTCGAGCGCACAGTCGACAATCTGCAGTGCCCAGTCGTCGAGCGGCCCGGGCGGTCAGACGCTCCGGTGAATCAGCAGCGGCATCACCGCGGTGGCGCCTGCCTCGCGCAGTGCGGCGGCGGCGAGTGTGATCGCCCACCCCGACCGCGACTCGTCGACGACGAGCAGCACGTTCTGACCCGCGACCTCCGGGGGCGGCTCGCCCAGATGGTCGCGCCAATACGCGGCCTCGACGGCGCCGGGTGCGTCGCGATCGGGCGGGTTGCCCTGCCGCACCGGTAGATGTCCGCCCGGCCGCTTGCCGACGACGCGTAAGTGTTCGGCGAGCTGATCGGCCAGGTTGGTGCCGGTCAGGCGCAGCGACATGATGATGTCGGGGCGCACGCCCGACTGCCGCACCCACGACGACAGTGTCGCCACCGCAGCATCGCCGAGGTCGGCAAGCGCCTGCTGATCGTCGGCGCGAGCGGCACTGAGGAGGTCGGTCCACTCCGGGGCGTCGGCGTGTGCCAGCACTCTTCCCGGTTCGGCGGCGAGGTCGGCGGCGATGCGGCCGCGGCGCCCGAAATCGCCGCCCGGCCACATCTTTCGTGGTTCGAGAATCTGCGCGGAACGTCGAAGGTTGCCGGTGATCGTGCGTACGACGGCGGGATCGACGTCGGCGGTCAGCGGTGCGGTCAGAGCTCCCGTGCACACCGAACAACGCCCGCACGGCTGCGCCTGCGGATCGTCGAGCGATTCGGTGAGCAACTGCATCAGGCATTGACGGCCTGCGATGTAGCTGCGCATGATGTCGGCTTCGCGGCGCCGCACCGCGACGACCCCGTCATAGTGGGCGGCGTCGAACGTCCACGGCGTACCCGTCGCCGACCATCCGTCCGGCCCACGTTCGGTGGCCCCGTCGACCGCAAGCTGCTTGAGCATCAACTCGATTCGACCTCGACGCTGCCCGGTCGCCGCCTCCAGCGCGGGCACCGACATCGGCTCGTCGGCCTCGCGCAATGCCGAGAGCACCGACTCCATCTTCACCGGATCAGGGATGGTGGCGGTCGCGAAGTAGTCCCACACCGAGTTGTCGGTGGCCGACGCCAACAGCATCACGACGGCGTCGTCGAGTGCGCGGCCCGCACGCCCGACCTGCTGGTAGTACGACACCGGCGACGGCGGCGATCCGACGTGTACCACAAACCCGAGATCTGGCTTGTCATAACCCATTCCGAGCGCAGACGTCGCAACGAGCGCCTTGACCTCGTTGCGCAGCAGGGCATCTTCGAGATGGTGCCTGCGGTCTGCGTCGAGCTGCCCGGTGTACGCCTCGACGGCCAGCGAATCGCCGTGTATCGCGCGAATCGCGTCGACGAGGCGTTCGGCGTCGGCGACGGTGAGCACGTACACGATGCCTGATCCGGGGAGTTCTGGCAGGTGCTGTGCGACCCATCCGTACCGTCCGATCGGCGACAGCCCGTCGATCACGTTCAGGTGCAACGACTTTCGAGCAAGTGGACCGCGCAGCACCAAGGTCTCGGACTGCTCGCCGCCTGCGCTGAGTTGCGCGGCGACGTCGTCGGTGACCCGACTGTTCGCCGTGGCCGTGGTTGCGAGAACAGGAGTCTGGGGATTGAGCGACTGCAGGACGTCGGAGACCCGGCGGTAGTCGGGCCGAAAATCGTGACCCCAATCGGAGATCGCGTGCGCCTCGTCGATGACGAGCAGGCCCAGCTCGCCCGACAACGCGTCGAGCACGCGCCTGCCGAATCCCGGATTCGCGAGACGTTCTGGGGAGACGAGCAGGACGTCGAGTTCGCCGGAACGCAACGACGTCTCGATTGCCGACCAGTCGTCGACGTTCGACGAATTGAGCGTCGCCGCCCGCAGTCCGGCACGCTCGGCTGCCGACACCTGATCGCGCATCAGCGACAACAGCGGCGACACGATCAACGTCGGACCCCGCCGATGAGACCGCAGGATCGCCGTCGCAGTCCAGTACACCGCCGACTTTCCCCACCCCGTCGCCTGCACCACGAGCACTCTCGGCCCGCTCGCCTCGCTCCCCGAACTCCCCACCAGCCCCGCCACCGCGCTGAGCTGGTCGTCGCGCAGGCGCGCGCCGTCGCCCGCGAGGCTGGTGATCACCGCGTCGGCGACCGCCTGATCGTCGTCGGACAGTCCTACCGGTGTTGCCGTCATGCCCGCCAATCTAGTGATGGCCACCGACGATGACCTTTTCGCAGGCCAGACGCTCACAGGAAGCTGGCAGGTTCGACGCAGAGTTGCTGCAGTTTGGCACCCGAATCTGTACTCATGACGACAGAAGCCCTCCCGCAGGCCGCGGCACCCGTGACGATCGTCGCCGACACATCGGTCACCGCTCCGGTAGTCGACATCGTCGTACCGGTCTACAACGAAGAGACCGACATCGCCTTGTGCCTGCGCCGCCTCCACGACCACCTGCGGACACACGTCCCGTTCACCGCGCGCATCACCGTTGCCGACAACGCGAGCACCGACGCCACCGTCGCGATCGCCGCGGAACTCGCGGGCGAACTCGGCGACATCCGGGTGGTGCACCTCGACGAGAAGGGCCGCGGCCGGGCACTCAAGGCGGTGTGGACGCGCAGCGACGCACGGATCGTCGCCTACTGCGACGTTGATCTGTCCACCGACCTCAACGCGCTGATGCCGCTCATCGCTCCGTTGGAGTCCGGGCACTCCGACATCGCGATCGGCTCCCGACTGTCCCGCGGCTCACGGGTGGTACGCGGCACCAAGCGCGAATTCATCTCGCGCTCATACAATCTCATTCTTCGTACGACGATGCGCGCCAAGTTTTCCGACGCCCAGTGCGGCTTCAAGGCGATGCGCACCGACATCGCCCGTCAGGTGTTGCCCTACGTCGAGGACACGGGCTGGTTCTTCGACACCGAACTACTCGTCCTCGGTGAGCGCATCGGGCTGCGGATCGCCGAGATCCCGGTCGATTGGGTCGACGATCCGAACAGCACCGTCGACATCGTGTCCACGGCGGTCGACGACCTCAAGGGCTGCGCCCGGGTGGGCTACGCGCTGGCGCGTGGTCGGCTGCCCATCGTCGAGCTGCGTTCGACGGTCGGTCGTGAACGCGCGGCCGGTCCCGACATCGCAGGTGTTCCGCCGGGCATGGTCGGCCAGCTCGTCCGATTCTGCGTCGTCGGGGTGGCGTCGACGGCCGCGTATGCGGTGCTTTATCTGCTCCTGCACTCGATCCTCGGTGCGCAGGTCTCCAACTTTGTGGCACTCGCCGTGACCGCGGTGCTCAACACCGCAGCCAACCGCAAGTTCAGCTTCGGCGTGCATGGTCGCGAGGATGCTCTCAAACACCAGCTCTTCGGATTCGGCGTCTTCCTGTTCGGGTGGGCGGTCACCGCGGGGGCACTCGCGGGACTGCACGCGTACGCGCCGGAAGCGTCGAAGCATGTCGAACTCGTCGTGCTGATCGTCGCCAATCTGGTCGCGACGGCGACTCGCTTCGTCGGATTGCGGTGGGTGTTCCGCGCCCATCTGCGACGCACCGCCGAGGCAGCGGAATGACGTTCCACAGCATTCACGAGGCCAGCCACACTGCTGCCAGCCGCCCTACCGAGCAAGAATCGAGACGATGACCACCACAGCAGAATCGGCGACGGCCCCGGATTCCCGGGGCCGCGCGCCTGTCGACACCACGGCCGGTTCGACGGCACGCACGACGCTCTGGGAGCGCGGATCGCTTGCCGCACTATTGATCGCGACGACGATGATCAACCTCTGGAACCTCTCGGCGAACGGGTGGGCCAACTCGTTCTACTCCGCGGCGATCCAGGCGGGGTCGCAGTCGTGGAAGGCATGGTTCTTCGGGTCGTCGGACATGGCGAACTCGATCACCGTCGACAAACCGCCTGCGTCGCTGTGGATTCCGGCGCTGTCGGTGCGGATCTTCGGGCTCAACTCGTGGGCGATCCTGGTGCCCAACGCCTTGATGGGCGTGGCGTCGGTGGCGTTGCTCTACTGGATGACCCGCAGGTACTTCGGCCACTGGGCGGGCATCCTCGCCGGTGCGACGTTGGCGCTCACCCCGGTCGCCGCAATGATGTTCCGCTTCAACAATCCCGAGGCGCTGCTCATCCTGTTGATGGTCGCCGCGGTCTGGGCGTGTCTGAAAGCCGTTGAGACAGGGCGGCTTCGGTGGATGATCCTGGTCGGCGTGTTCGTCGGGTTCGGCTTCCTCACCAAGCAGCTGCAGGTGATGCTGATCGTGCCGGGACTCGCGATCACCTACTTCGCATTCGGTCCGGGCGGGTGGGGCCGACGCCTCGCGCACTGCTTCGCCGCGCTCGGAGCGATGATCGTCAGCGCGGGTTGGTGGCTGCTGGCCGTCGCGCTGTGGCCGGCGTCGTCGCGACCGTGGATCGGTGGATCACAGAACAACTCCGTGATGGAACTGACGTTGGGCTACAACGGTTTCGGCCGCCTCAGTGGCAACGAGACCGGCAGCGTCGGGCCGGGCATGGGTCGCGGTTCCTACGGTGGTTCGGCAGCGGGGCCCGGCGGAATGGGTGCCGATTTCGCGGGACCGGGCGCGCCCGGTGGCCGCGGCGGCATGTGGGGACAACCCGGACTGCTGCGAATGTTCCAACCCGAGCAGGGGGGTCAGATCGCCTGGCTGATCCCGTCGGCACTGGTGCTCGGTATCGCCGCGCTGATCATCATCGGTCGGGCCAAGCGCACCGACACACGACGTGCCTACCTCGTCGTGTGGGGGCTGTGGCTGCTCGTGACGATGGCCGTGTTCAGCTTCATGGCGGGCATCTTCCACAGCTACTACACCGCTGCCCTCGCGCCGGCCGTCGCCGCCGTGCTCGCCGGTGGTGCCGCGGTGGCCTGGCGTGCGCGCGACAAGGTGTGGGTCCGGTGTGTGCTCGCCGCTGCGGTGTGGATCGCGGCGATCTGGGGCTTCGCGCTGCTCGCGCGGTCGTCGGACTTTGTGCCGTGGCTGCGCTACGTGGTGCTGTTCCTCGGGATCGTCGGGGGTGCTGCAATGTTGTTCGCGCAGCGCGCCTACGTCGGTGCGCTCGCGATCGCGATGTCGGTGATCGCCGCACTCGCAGGCCCGTTCGCGTACACCGTCGACACCATCACCACGGCCAAGCAGGGGTCGATCATCAGTGCGGGACCGCGCGTCGAGGGCGGATTCGGTCCCGGAATGCGGGGCGGACCGGGCGGAATGCGCGGCGGCGGAGCCGGATTCGGCGGACAGCGTGGAGGCGGCCAGGGCGGATTCGGCGGCCAGGGCATGGGCGGCCAGGGCGGATTCGGCGGCCCGGGTATGGGCGGCCAGGGCCAAGGCCAAGGCCAAGGCCAAGGTCAAGGTATGGGTATGGGCATGCCGCCCGGCATGGCCGCGGGCGCCGGGTACGCGGGAATGCGTGGCGGAATGGGCGGTCCCGGTGGCGGTCTGCTGATGGGGTCGAAGCCCAGCGCCGAGATGCTCGCGCTGTTGAAGTCCGACGCCGAGAAGTACACCTGGGTTGCCGCGGCGGTCGGCTCGAACACCGCGTCGGGCTACCAGCTCGAATCGGGCTACTCGGTGATGCCGATCGGCGGGTTCAACGGCACCGATCCCTCGCCGACGCTCGCACAGTTCCAGAAGCTGGTGGAGCAGAAGAAGATCCACTACTTCATCGGCGGCGGTGGATTCGGCGGTGGCGGATTCGGTGGCGGTTCGGACAGCAGCCGGCCGTCGAGTCAGATCACTGCGTGGGTGGAGCAGAACTTCACCGCCAAGACGGTCGATGGTGTGACCACCTACGACCTGACAGCTCCGAAGTAGTCGCCCGGCGTCGGCGTCGGGACCTCGACAGTCGGGAGCTAATCGACAACCACCTGTTGCGATCGGTCCGGTCTCGCTTGAGTGTCCTGACGTCGACGTCCTCCGACGTTAAGGTTCTGATCGTGGCATTGACGATCGGACATCGACTGAGTCGGATGACGGGCAGAGACCCGCACGAGGAACGACGCTCGGCGACCAACCTCGAGTTGTTCTTCGACCTCGTCTTCGTGGTCATCTTCTCGGTAGCAGGCACGCAGGTGGCCCACTACCTCGCTGAAGGTCACTGGCGTACCGCCTTCTTCGGATACGTGCTGTGCACCTTCGCCGCGATCTGGGCGTGGATCAACTTCAGTTGGTTCGCCTCGGCATTCGACACCGACGACTGGTTCTTCCGCGTCATGGTGCTGGTGCAGATGGTCGGTGTCGCGATCCTCGCGTTGGGAATCGCGCCGGTGTTCACCTCGATCGAGAACAACGAGCACGTCGACATCCGCGTTGTCGTGATCGGGTACGTGGTCATGCGGCTGGGGTTGGTCACGCAGTGGCTGCGGGCGGCGTCGCAGAGTCCGCGTTACCGCAAGACCTGCCTGACCTATGCCTTGATGATCTTCATCGCGCAGGTCCTCTGGGTGATCGTTGCGATCGTCGATCTGTCGCTGTGGCCGACGATCATCGCGATCGCGGCGTGCGCGTTCGTCGAATACCTCGGGCCGTACGTGGCGGAGACGCGCTTCACTTCGACGCCGTGGCACCCACATCACATCGCCGAGCGTTATTCGGCGCTGACCATCGTCACTCTCGGCGAGGGTGTCGTCGGCACCGTCGCGATCTTGCAGGCGGTGGTCGAGGAGGAGGGCTGGACGACCGAGTCTGCGGTCTTCGGACTCTCCGCGATGGTCATGATCTTCGCGATGTGGTGGATCTATTTCACCGTCCCGGTTGGCGACGCGCTGCATCTGAACCCGGGCAAGTGCTTCCAGTGGGGCTACGGGCACACCGTGATCTTCATGTCGGCCGCGGCAACCGGAGCGGGCCTCGAGGTGGCAGCGCTGTGGACCGAGCACGAAGCGAAGATCAGCGCGGGCGCCGTCGTGGCATGCGTCGCGGTGCCGCTGGGCATCTACTGCCTCTCTGTTCTCGGCATGTACGACTATCTGGTGAGATTCGACCCGGTCTCGCTGCTGTGCGCGATCGGGGCCGCTGTCCTACTCGTCGCCGGGGTGTGGATGGCGTTCGCCGGGGTGTCGCTGACGATCTCCGTCGTGGTGGTCGCGTTGGCGCCGGTGTTCATCGTGATCGTCGACGAGGCGTTCCGCGTACCGCGGCGCGCGCAAGCGCTCGTCGACATGGGACTCGACGCAGTGGTGTCGTGACATCGCGCTTGATCGCAAGAACCTTCGATGATCACATGTTCTTAAACTGGGCAATGCTGGCGTAATAGTGACGTCATGACAGAGTCATGACTAAATGTCAGAGTCATGACATGACAACTCCTGAACAGTCTAAAGACCTTCGCGCCAAGTATCGTTTACAGACTGCTCACGCAATCGTCGAGGCCTACGTAAGCCTCGTTGAAGAGCGGGAAACCGACGCAGTGTCGATGGCGGATGTCGCAGCCCGGGCTGGTACTTCTGAGCGCACAGTTCACAGGCACTATCCGACTCGCGTGGATCTGTACGCCGCCGCGGGCGAATACATCAATTCCGAGGTCTTCGGGTTGATCGAGATGTCCTCGCTGCGCGACCTACCGGATGTCTACGCGCGCGTCGTCGAGCTCTACGAGCGCCGACCAAGGCTGGCGATGCTGATGGCGCGGTCGGCAACGTTTCAGCCCTTGCGGACAGGTTTCCGAGCCGCCTTGCATACGCGCTTGGAGCAGCTGTTTGATGCCGAGTACCCCGAGGCGGACTCCGCTATCCGTCGAAGAGCTATCGCCGGCCTGTCGTATCTCGACAGCGTTACGGCATGGGCAGCTCTACGCCAAGAATCGGGCCTCGACGGCTTCGAGGTCGCCGAAACCGTCGGATGGCTGATGAAACTCGTCCTCAATGATGTGGACCGGGACCTGTGATCTTCGGAACCGAACCCAATACTTCAACGAGGAAACTATGAACGATCAGAGAAAAGCACGGCGGGCCGCTATCGGAGCATTTGCGGGCACGACGATCGAATACTATGACTTCGTCATCTATGGGACAGCTGCTGCAGCGGTGTTCGGTTCCGTCTTCTTTCCCGAAGGAAATGATCTCGCAGCAACAGCAGCAGCGCTGGCCACCTTTGCGGTTGCATTTGTAGCACGTCCGATCGGCGGGATGATCTTTGGGGCGCTGGGAGACCGCGCAGGTCGAAAAACGACTCTTGTGGCAACCGTGTCGATCATGGGTGTTTCGACGTTTCTCATAGGCTGCCTACCAGGGTATGCGGTAATCGGGGCCACAGCTCCGGTGCTGCTAGTGGTGCTGCGATTCCTGCAGGGTATCGCGCTGGGAGGAGAATGGGGTTCGGCAACTTTGATGGCGGTGGAACATGCGCCCGCTCATCGTCGTGGCCTGTACGGGACTTTCGTCCAATTGGGATCGCCGGCAGGATCGATGATCGCTTCGTTGCTGTTTTTTGCTCTGTCGGCGACCAACGCTGGCCTTCAAGAGCTCTGGCGTATTCCCTTTTTATTCGCTGGTGTGCTGACCGTCGTCGCTCTGGTCATTAGGCTACGGGTGGGCGAGACGCCGGAGTTCACCAAAGTGCGCGATGCCGGAGAAGTTTCTAAGCAGCCACTGGTGGCGATTTTCAGAGAGGGCAGAGTTCGTGAGGTTGGTCTGGCTACCGGCGCTCTTCTGTTAGGATTCGGCGGATTTCAGATCACCTCTGTGTTCTTGGTACTTGTATATGCCCGCCAGGTCGGGTTCAGTCAACCCCAGACTCTGCTTGCGTCAGTAATACTGAGCGCTGCGAGTGTGTGCACGTTCTCGCTGTATGGCAAGCTTGGTGATCGATTTGGGATTCTCTCGATATCCATAGTGGGATGTCTGTATACCATCGTCATGGCATTCCCGATGTTCGCCATGGTCCATAGCGGCAATCTTGCGCTCTACCTTCTCGCCGTTCCGATTTGCTACGCGGGGGCTAACGCGGTATTCGCGCTCAACTCGTCGCTGGCGGCAAGCAGATTTCCGCGCGAGATCCGAGCGACTGGCATTTCGGTGAGTTCCACACTTGCCGCGTTGTTGGGCGGTGCGTTCGCGCCGTTGATCAGTACTCAACTCCTCCGAGCGACAGGCGGTTCTTACTGGCCGATTGTACTTTTCCTGATCGCACAGGCGACGATCAGCCTGGCCTGTATGACGGTCATGCTCATGCAGGCGAGGCGTGTTGGAGAAACCAAAACGCCGGCGTCGGTGCAGGCGGTCGCAGCATGACGCACCGGCCAAACTCGTCCGACGTTGATGCTGGTGCGTCAGGGTCAGGACCAGCCGTGCTGACCGATGATGAGTGGGCTAGCGTGCTTCCGAAGTTTGAGCTACACACGCACCTCGAGGGGACAGTCCGCCCTGAGGATTCGATAGCGATGGCAAAGCGAAATGGTATCGATCTGCCATTCGAGTCGGTAGACGACATGCGCGCCGCGCAGGACTACGGCGAACCCGCACTCCAGAATTTTCTGGCTTACCATTACGCCGTTTTCTCGGCGATTAGGCGTGTCGAGGATGTTGAACTCATTGCGCGGCGCTACGTCGAGCGGTGTGCCGAGAACAACATCAGGCACGTCGAAGTGCACGTGTGCTTACAGGACTATGTCGACCACGGAATCGATCTCGACGAGCTGCTCGATACGCTCCATGAGTCTGCGCTCTCCGCGACCCGCATGGGGGTGGACGTCGCGTACATCTACGGCATCAATAGGAGCCTCAGCGTCGCATCCGCCATCGCCGTCCTCAAGGTCATTGATCGTCACCCAGGTTCCGTTGTGGGTGTAGGTAGTTGTTCGGAAGAGACAGGGCATCCGCCGGTTATGTTCGCGGAGTTCTTCGCCGCGGCTCGCGACCGAGGATTGCGCCTGACGGCGCACTGTGACTGCGATCAACTGAACTCCGTCGAACACATTCGGCAATGTGTCCAAGAGATCGGGGTCGAGCGAATCGACCACGGCGTGAATATTCTCGATGCTCCCGAGTCCTTGTTAACCGAAGCGCGTGACCGCAATATTCATTTCACCGTTGTTCCCACTTGGCGGCCCTCGGACCCTGGCCCGCGAAGGATCGAACGGCTCATTGACATGCACGATAGGGGTTTGTCTGTCAGCGTCAATACAGACGATCCTGAGGAGTTCGCGAGTGGACATCTCAGCAAGCTGATCGCTGGCTTGCTGAATGACGGACGCATTACAAGAGAGCGCATGATCGCAATCATGCGAGATACCGTCAGGGCGAGCTGGGCCAGTGTGCAGGTCAAGGAAGACGCGTTAGCGGAACTGCAGGTGGTCGAAGATGCAAGCGCGAGCGACATTGTGGTGTCGTGACATCGCTGCGCCGCGTCGACGCCGCCCCACCTGTGCTGCTTCGCGCGCACCCCAACCACTAGAGTCGTGGGCGTGCGCGTACTAGTCATCGGCTCGGGCGGCCGTGAACACGCCCTGCTCATCGGCCTGTCCCGCGATCCGTCGGTCACCGAACTGCACGTCGCGCCCGGTAACGCGGGGACTGCGTCGATCGCCACCAATCACGCCGTCGACGTCGTGTCGGCCGACGGTGTGGTGGCACTGGCGCGTCAGCTCGACGCTGATCTCGTTGTCATCGGCCCCGAGGTGCCGCTGGTTCTCGGTGTGGCCGACGTGCTGCGCGACGCCGGGTTCGCGACGTTCGGACCCGGAGCGCAGGCGGCACAGATCGAGGGATCGAAGGCCTTCGCCAAAGATGTCATGGCAGCGGCCGGTGTCCGCACCGCGCACAGCGAGGTCGTCGACAACCCTGCCAAACTCGACGCCGCGCTCGATCGTTTCGGCCCGACCTGGGTGGTCAAGGACGACGGCTTGGCCGCGGGCAAGGGCGTCGTCGTGACCACCGACCGCGCGGCCGCACGGAGTCACGCGGCGGAGTGTCTCGAGATCGGCCATCCGGTCCTGCTCGAAAGCTTTCTCGACGGACCAGAGGTCTCGCTGTTCTGCCTGGTCGACGGCGAGACCGTCGTACCGCTGATCCCCGCGCAAGACCACAAGCGGGTCGGCGACAACGACACCGGACCGAACACCGGCGGCATGGGTGCCTACACGCCGCTGCCGTGGCTACCCGACGAGGTGACCAGCCAGATCGTCGACGATGTGGTCAAACCTGTTGCCGCAGAGCTGGTTCGACGTGGCACGCCGTTTTCCGGGCTGCTCTATGCCGGACTCGCGATCGGCAAGGACGGGCCGTCCGTCGTCGAATTCAATTGTCGGTTCGGTGATCCCGAGACGCAGGCGGTGCTCGCGCTGCTGAAATCGCCTCTGGGACAAGCGCTCAACGCGACGGCAACCGGCACCCTGGCCGACCTGCCCCCACTGGAGTGGGAAGACGGCGCGGCGGTCATCGTGGTTGTCGCAGCGGAGAACTACCCGGGCAAGCCGCGCACGGGCGACGCGATTACCGGCGCAACCGGCGAGGGCGTGCTGCACGCCGGAACAGCAGTCGACGCGTCCGGTGCCGTGGTGTCGTCGGGAGGTCGGGTACTCGGAGTGCTCGGTGTAGGTGCCGACCTCGCCGAGGCGCGCGCTCAGGCGTACGAGCGGATCGACGCGATCAAACTGCCGGGCTCGCATCACCGCACCGACATCGGCAAGGCCGCGCTCGACGGCGAGATCAGTATCTGATCTAACGGGCCAGTTCGCGCCCGAGAAACGCCACCTGATCGGGAAGAACGCTGCGCCAGTAGCGATTCGTGTGTCCGCCGGCCGCTGTCCCGAATGCCGCCGGTGGGTGTAGTCCTGCGGCCCATTGACGCGTGTAGGTGTAGAACTGATCGCTCGAACCGATGGTGATCAGCAGCGGGATTTTGTCGAACGCGCGCTGCTGGCCGAACAGCGAGTTGCGCTGATAGTCGTCGAAACTGTCGAAGGCGCGCTGCGGGAAATTGTTCGGATCTGCCCACAGCGCAGGCGAACTCACCGCGATCGCAGCGACGCGGGGCGCGCCGAGTAGCGCTCCGAGGCGCAGTGCTCCGTAACCGCCCATCGACCAGCCGAAGAGCCCGAGTCGATCGGTGGACAAGTCGAGTTCGCGATTGCTCGCCAGCATCGGGATGAACTCGTCGAGAACCATTGCGCCGCCATCGGTTCCGTCGGCGCGCGCGTGCCAGTAGTTGCGCGCGCCGTCGACCGCGGCAATCGCGAACGGCGCATTGCCCGCGTCGACGTACTCCTGAAGCACGGTCTGGACGCTGAGCTTATTGGTGAAGATCGACTGCTCGTTTGTGTTCAACGCGTGCAGGACCACCACGACGGGGAGCGTGCCGGTCACACCCGACGGTCGTGCCACGGCCCAACGCGTCGGCCGACCACCCATCTTGGCGGAGACGAAGCTACCCGTGATGAGCTTCGGACCCTCGGCGATGGGCGCGGGCGAGGTCTCGATGGGCAACTCGTCGTCGGCGGAACGGGGGACCGCAGCTCGCCGCTCGTCGACAGTCACCGCATCCGAGCGTGAGCACGACGACAGTGAGAACGCCGACAGCGCTCCGATTGCCGAGACACCCAGGGCGGACGCGAGAACGGCCCGACGGTTGGGCTGCGCCGACGGCGCGTCGGAGGCGGGGTCGGCGCGCGGGGTTGCGGCGTTCGGCCGGTGATCGGTGCTCATCGAGTTCACAGGATAGTGGGCACCGATCAGATAGCGGCGATTGCCGCCTTCAGCTTGGTCGACGCGTCTGCGGCGACGTCGGGTAGCCCCGGCGCATCGGCGACCGCGACCATGATGTCGGGGTTCATCGCTTCGACGATCACTTCGCCCGTGACCTCGGGATTCGCCCGGACGACCACGTTGCACGGCAGCAGCAGACCGATCTGCCGTTCGATGCCGAGTGCGCGGTGCGCGAGACCGGGATTACACGCACCGAGGATGAGGTAGGGCTCGATGTCTTCGTCGAGCTTCTTCTTCAATGTCGCGGTGACGTCGATCTCGGTGAGCACGCCGAATCCCTGCTCTGCCAGCGCTGCGCGGGTGCGGGCGACGGCGTCGTCGAACTCCGTGGTGAGGGTGGTGGAGTAGCCGAGTTGCATGGCGTTTCCTTTCTTGTGTGCCCGGCGATTCTGTATGGCCGGGTTCAGGCCAGAGCGAGGAACAGCTTCTCGAGCTGTTCTTCTGTCATGGGTTCCGTCGTTGCCTCGTCGCCGGTGAGGCATTCACGCAGGCCCGTGGCGACGATCTTGAACCCGGCGCGGTCGAGTGCACGCGAGACCGCGGCGAGCTGCGTGACGACGTCCTTGCAGTCACGACCTTGCTCGATCATCGAGATCACGCCCGCGAGCTGACCGTGCGCACGGCGCAATCTGTTGAGTACGACGGTGATCGCTTCGTCGTCGCCGACCATGTGCGCCTCCTCGGGGTGGCTGGATATGGCTCCAATATACCCCAGGGGGTATCCGCCAAACCGTGAACCACCGTACTCGACGTTGCACCGTGCAACGCTGTTACGGCCGCCGAACGGTGGATTCGCCTGCCACGCTTCGCAACTCGTCGACTGTGTCGAGGACGAGTGCGCCGAGTTCTGTGTCGGTGTCGTCCGAGAGCCAGCGATCGAACGCTGCGGTGAAAGCGGCAATCGCCATGTCGGCGGCCAGCCGTGCGCGCACGGGGGCGTGGCCGCGGGCTTCCAGTGCCACGGCCAGTGCGTCCGCGAGCGAGGTCATCTTGAGTAGCTCCCGTTCGTGTAGCTCGGGAGTGGCGTCGATGATTCGCTGCCGGATTCGAGCGTGGTCGAGCCTGTCGACGAAGAACCGGCTGCTCGCCGCGGCGAGGGCGTGAGCAGCGGCGTCGAGCGGAGCAACGCCCGCGGGAGTATCGGCGACCGCTTCGATCGTCGCCCGCTCGAGGGTGCGCTCACGGTCGAACAGCACCTCGCGTTTGTCGCCGAAATGCCGATAGAAGGTCCGCTCGGTGACGTCCGCGCGCTCGGTGATGTCGGCGACCGAGGTCTCGTCGAAACCCTTCTCGAGGAACAACTCGACCGCGGCTGTCTGCATCCGCTCCCGTGATCCCGTCGGCCATCGACCCATCTGGCCAGAATAGCGTCGATGACAGAACCTGACATCAGGGGTAGCGTGAGTGATGTCAGATCATGTCATCACTACGAAGAGGCTTGTCATGCGCGTTTTTCTCACCGGTGCGTCGGGACACATCGGGTCCGCACTCATACCGGAGCTCATTACGGCTGGCCACAGCGTCGTCGGACTTGCTCGCTCTGACGACGCAGCCGCGCTCGTGGCCGACCGCGGGGCGGAGGTCGTCCGTGGTGGACTCGACGACCTCGACGTGCTGCGTGCCGCCGCGTCGGACTGCGACGGGGTCATCCATCTCGCCTTCCGACACGACCTCATGCAGGTCGGGGATATGGCAGGCGCCGCAGATTCCGACCTCGCGGCGCTCGCCGCCATCGGCGACGCCGTGCGCGGCACCGGCAAACCCCTGGTGGGTACATCCGGAACGCTTCTCTTGGCCGCTTCCGGCATCACCGGACGCCCCGGCACCGAGGAGGATGCGCTTCCTTCGGGGTACCGGATCGACTCCGAGAACTTCGTGATCGGACTCGCCGACGACGGTGTGCGGTCGTCGGTCGTGCGTCTACCTCCGACAGTGCACTCCGACCTCGACTGCCATGGCTTCGTCCCCGGGTTGATCGGATTCGCGCGTAACGCTGGCTCGTCGGGATACCTGGGTGACGGACACAACCGGTGGCCCGCGGTGCACACCCGCGACGCCGCGCGCGTCTATCGCCGTGCGCTCGAGTCGGCACCGGCAGGCACCCGGCTACACGCGGTTGCTGAGGAGGGTGTGCCGTTCCGGGAGATCGCCGCGGCCATCGGGCGGGGACTCGACGTCCCGGTGGTGTCGGTTCCCGCGGACAGGGCTGCTGACGTATTCGGTTATCTCGCAGGCTTCGTCGGTATCGACAATCCGACGGCTTCGACGCTGACTCGTGAACTGCTCGACTGGGAGCCGGAGTTCCCCGGTTTACTCAGCGACCTCGCGGCCGGGCACTACTTCACCTGAGTGCGCAATATGCCCAACGCGTGTGATCGCGAGGTCGAGATTCGCGAAAGCCAACCGTGCAGTGAAATCGCTTGGCAGCATGGGGGCCATGACGGCGGCGACCACTCCCAAGGGAGAGCGCAGGCGGTCGCGCCTCATCGCGGCTGCCGGAGAGTTGTTGCTGGAGGGCGGCTTCGACGCCGTGCGTCACCGAGCAGTTGCCGATCGTGCGCAATTGCCACTCGCGTCGACGACGTACTACTTCGGCTCGCTCGACGACCTGATGGCCGAGGCCGCGGGCTTCGTGTCGCGGGCAGACGAGCAGGCGATCGTCGATCGGGGTGAGGCGGTTGCACGGCGTCGTCGAGGAAGTCATGCGACCGCAGAGATCCTCGCCGACGTGTTCGTCGGTGAGAACACCCCCCACGACGAGTTGGCGGCCCGCTACGAAATGATCGCGCTCACACCGAGGTACCCGCGGCTCTACGACGTCGTGGCCGCGCGACGTGCGACGCTCGCCGCAACACACCTCGTCGTGCTCGACAGGTCGGGACGGTTGGCACGGGCCGCACACATCGAGAATCTCATCGCCATCGAAGACGGCGCCGTTCTCGGTGCGCTCGGCAGCGGATCGTCGCCGGCCGGCGCGACGCGCGACGCGCTCGGCGAGGTCGTCGACGTGCTGGCCCCGCGAGTGGAGGAACCACGGTGAATCAGCGGAGAACTGTCGTGGCGTGGCGCCACGGTATCGCTCGGGTTGTGGCGACCGTCGTCGTCGCGGTGGGCGTGCTCGTCGCAGCGTTGTCGGCGCAGGGCGCGGCGTCGGCCGAACCGGTCCAGGCGCCCGATCCGGGAGTGCCGTTCTCCTCGGTGGTCTACGGAACCGGATGCACGTATTGGCTGACGGGCTTGGTGAACTCGCGCGGGACGGTCACGTTCTGGGAGGGCAAGAAGGGCTACACACCACGGCTCATCGGGAGCGCCGAACCTGCGGGCGGCCAGGCGACGATCAGATGGATTCCCCGCCGGATCGGCGACAGATACCTCTACACCAAACAGAACGGTGTGCGGTCGAAGCTGACGCTTGCACGAGTGCACCAGGGCTACGGCTCGGGCGGGACGTGCATCGCGATCTGAGTCGCCGCCCGTGGCCGGTCGACGGCCAGACGCCCGTGACAGTCGAGTGTCGAGTACACGACTAGACTGTTGGCGTGTCGAAACCTGCCATCACCAATGTTCTGGCCAGCCGATATGCGTCTGCCGACCTCGCCGAGATCTGGTCGGCGACCAACAAGATCGCGCTTGAACGCCGCCTGTGGCTGGCTGTTCTGAAGGCGCAGCAGGACCTGGGGATCGAGGTCCCCGACGGCGCGGTCGCCGACTACGAGGCAGTCATCGACCAGATCGACCTCGCGTCGATCGCCGAGCGTGAGCGCATCACCCGCCACGACGTGAAGGCGCGCATCGAAGAGTTCAACGCGCTCGCCGGCCACGAGCAGATCCACAAGGGCATGACGAGCCGCGACCTCACCGAGAACGTCGAGCAGTTGCAGATCCTGCAATCGCTGCGTCACGTGTACGCGCACGGGATCACGGTGCTCGCACGACTCGTCGAGCATGCTGCGCAGTACAGCTCGACGGTGATGGCCGGACGTAGTCACAACGTTGCCGCGCAGGCCACGACGCTGGGCAAGAGGTTCGCATCTGCTGCCGACGAGCTCATGATCGCGTTGCAGCGCGTCGACGAAACGATCGACCGCTATCCGCTGCGTGGCGTCAAGGGGCCGATGGGTACCAGCCAGGACATGCTCGACCTGCTGGGCGGCGACGCGTCGAAGCTCGCCGACCTCGAAACGCGCGTCGCCGGGCACCTCGGATTCGCGCGATCGCTGACATCCGTCGGCCAGATCTACCCTCGCTCGCTCGATCACGAC
Source organism: Gordonia sp. w5E2 (assembly GCF_036540975.1). Lineage (NCBI taxonomy): Bacteria > Bacillati > Actinomycetota > Actinomycetes > Mycobacteriales > Gordoniaceae > Gordonia > Gordonia sp. w5E2. The sequence goes on from NZ_CP144213.1 coordinate 786,770, forward strand.
GTCGTGTCCGCGCTTGTGCAGGTGGGTGCGGGGCCGTCGTCGTTGGCGCACACGATCCGGCTGATGGCCGGCCACGAGCTGGTCACCGAGGGTTTCCAGCCGGGCCAGGTCGGGTCGTCGGCGATGCCGCACAAGATGAACACGCGTAGCTGTGAGCGCGTCAACGGCCTGCAGGTGGTGCTGCGTGGCTACGGCTCGATGGCTGCCGAACTCGCGGGCGCGCAGTGGAACGAGGGCGACGTGTTCTGCTCGGTTGTGCGACGCGTCGCGCTGCCGGATGCCTTCTTCGCGATCGACGGCATGCTGGAGACCTTCCTGACCGTGCTCGCCGAGTTCGGTGCCTACCCCGCGGTCATCGAGAACGAATTGGCCCGCTACCTGCCGTTCCTGGCCACCACCAAGGTGCTGATGGCATCGGTGCGAGCGGGCGTGGGGCGCGAGGCCGCGCATGAGGCGATCAAGGAGAACGCCGTCGCGGTTGCGCTCGCGATGCGTGAGGAAGGTCGCGAGCCCGACCTGCTCGACCGCTTGGCCGCCGACGAGCGCATCCCCCTCGACCGCGCCCAGCTCGACGCGCTACTCGACGACAAGGAGGCGTTCGTCGGAGCCGCAGGCCGCCAGGTCGCCGACGTCATCGCCGCCGCGGAGAAGCTCATCGCCGACAACCCCGAGGCCGCCAACTACGTGCCCGCACCCATCCTCTAGACGCTGGTTGAGCGGCGCTCCCGCTGGTTGAGCTTGTCGAAACCACCCGCTGGTTGAGCTGCCCCCCGCTGGTTGAGCTTGTCGAAACCACTCACTTCTTCTCGGAGTGCCCGAGTTGCCAGTCGGGCAGCGCGGTGTCGCGCAGGCGGCGCTTGAGCTCGGCGGCGTCGGGGAAACCGCCGTCGGCCTTGCGTTCCCAGAGCTGTGTCCCGTCGACGTCGATGCGGAAGATGCCGCCGGTGCCGGGGACCAGGGTGACCGAGCCGAGGTCGGTGCCGAAGGTGCTCAGGATCTCCGAGGCCATCCAGCTCGCGCGCAGCAGCCAGTTGCACTGCGTGCAGTAGGTGATGGTGATCGCGGGTGGGGTCATCTGCCTACGGTCCCACATGATGTGCCGGGGCTCCGAAGTCCGGCTGTCAACCCGAACATGTCTGCGCGCCGACGCAGCAACTAAGGTCGAAGCATGCGTCCAGCTCTCGATTCGTACACCTTTGTGGCCTCGGGCAAGGTGCGCGAGATCTATCAGATCGATTCCGACACCCTGCTCATGGTCGCCAGCGACCGCATCTCGGCGTACGACTTCGTGCTCTCGCCGGAGATACCCGACAAGGGTCGCATCCTCACCGCGATGAGCTTCTTCTGGTTCGACGCGCTCGGCGTGCCGAACCATCTCGCCGGTGGCCCCGACGACGAGCGCATACCCGCTGAGCTCGTGGGTCGGTCAATGGTGGTGCACAAGCTGCCGATGGTTCCCGTCGAATGCGTCGCCCGCGGCTATCTGACCGGGTCCGGTCTCATCGACTACAACAAGACCGGCGCGGTGTGCGGCGTCGTACTCCCGTCGGGTCTGCATGAGGCCGACAAGCTGCCGGAACCGATCTTCACTCCCGCGACCAAGGCGGAGCAGGGTGATCATGACGAGAACATCACCTTCGAGCAGGCTGCAGATGTCGTCGGCACCGACCTCGCCGAGTCCCTGCGCACCGCGACGCTCGACATCTACGGCAGGGGAGCCGATCTCGCCGCAGGGCGCGGAATCATCCTGGCCGACACCAAGTTCGAGTTCGGTCAAACCCCCGACGGCTCGCTCGTCCTCGCCGACGAGGTGCTGACCCCCGACTCGTCCCGATACTGGGACGCCGCCTCGTATTCGCCGGGACACGTACAACCCAGCTTCGACAAGCAGATCGTCCGCAACTGGCTGACCTCGGCGGCGTCGGGCTGGGACCGATCGTCCGACGACCCGCCGCCCAGCCTGCCCGCTGACGTCGTCGAGCGCACCCGCGCACGTTATATCGAAGCCTACGAACTGATTTCGCAGAAGTCGTTCGACGACTGGCCCGACCACGCATAGGAGACCCGTGACCGACGCACAACCCGGCAACGCTGCCACCCCGACCGCGTCCTCCCCGGCGGTACCGCCGGTCGCGAAGAAGGTTCGTACCGAGCGCACCCACCATGGCGACACCTTCGTCGACGAGTACGAGTGGTTGCGCGACAAGGACGACGCCGAGGTGATCGCCTTCCTCGAGGCCGAGAACGCCTACACAGAGGCGAATACGGCTCAGCTCGCAGACCTGCGCGCCACCATTTTCGGTGAGATCAAGTCGCGCACCAAGGAAACCGACATGTCGGTGCCGGGCCGACGCGGCGGCTACTGGTACTACGGCCGCACGCAGGAGGGTAAGCAGTACGGCATCCAATGTCGTTGCCCCATCGTCGATGTCGACAACTGGACACCGCCCGAGGTGTCCGACGACGCACCGCTGCCGGGCGAGGAGATTTTGCTCGACGCCAACGTCGAAGCAGAAGGCCACGAGTTCTTCAGCCTCGGTTCGCTCGCCATCAGCCACGACGGCAAGTGGCTCGCGTACAGCACCGACGTCGTCGGTGACGAGCGATACACGTTGCGGTTCAAGAACCTCGAGACCGGCGAACTGCTCCCCGACGTCATCACCGACACCGCGGGCGGAGCGTCGTGGTCACTCGACGCCAAGCACGTGTTCTATCAGACGGTCGACGCCGCGTGGCGCCCGGATACGGTGTGGCGCCACGACATCGGGGCTGGCACCGACGACGTGACGGTGTTCCACGAGCCGGACGAGCGATACTGGGTCGGCATGGGTTCGACGCGCAGCGACAAGTACCTGATGATCGTGACGGGATCGAAGATCACGTCGGAGTGCTTTGTGCTTGCCGCCGACGATCCGACGGGTGAATTCCGCAGTGTCGCACCGCGTGTCGATGGCGTCGAGTATTCGGTTGAGCATGCCGAGATCTCCGGTCGCGACTACTTCTTGATCGTGCACAATGACATCCGCGACGGCGAGAAGGCCGACGACTTCGCGATCGACATCGCACCCGTCGACGACCCCTCTGCCCGAACCGAATTCATCGGTCATCGCCGCGGCGTCCGGATCGAGGACATCGACGCCTTCCGCGACTACCTCGTCCTGTCGTATCGCGCCGACGCGCTGCCCCGGGTCTCGATTGCCGATCTGCGCCGTATCGACGGCATGCCGGTCGCGGAGGACTTCATCGAGGTCGCAGTCGCGCAGGAGCTGTTCTCGCTGGGGCTCGCCGGCAACCGCGAATGGGCAACGCCCCGTCTGCGTTTCGGATACGGCAGCTTCATCGAACCCGCCGAGTTGTTCGAGCTCGACGTCGAAACAGGTGAACGCACGCTGCTCAAGCGGCAGCCTGTACTCGGCGGCTACGACCCCGACGAGTACGAGCAGTCCCGCGAATGGGCAACGGCCGCAGACGGAACGCAGATCCCGCTGTCGATCGTCCGACGCAAGGGTGTCGGAGTCGACGGCAGTGAGAGTTCTTCGCCCGCACCGCTGTTGCTCTACGGCTACGGCTCGTACGAGGCGAGTTTCGATCCCGGTTTCTCGGTGTCACGATTGTCGATGCTCGATCGCGGCGTCGTATTCGTGCTCGCACACGTGCGCGGCGGTGGCGAGATGGGGCGTCACTGGTATGAGAACGGCAAGACGCTCACCAAGAAGAACACCTTCACCGACTTCGTCGATTCGGCGCGATACCTGGTCGACAAGGGCTGGACCACGCCGAAACTGATGGTCGCAGAAGGTGGTTCGGCAGGCGGACTGCTGATGGGGGCGGTCGCCAATCTCGCGCCCGAGTTGTTCAACGGCATTCTGGCGTCGGTGCCCTTCGTCGACGCACTGAACTCGATCCTCGATCCGTCGCTGCCGCTGACGGTCATCGAATGGGACGAGTGGGGAGATCCGCTGCACGACGCGGAGGTCTACGAGTATATGAAGTCGTACTCGCCGTACGAGAACGTCACCGCACAGCCCTATCCGTCGATCCTGGCCGAGACGTCGCTCAACGACACCCGCGTGATGTACACGGAAGCGGCGAAATGGGTTGCGAAGCTTCAGGCGTTGAGTACCTCCGATGCTCCGATCATGCTCAAGACCGAGATGTCGGCCGGCCACGGCGGCGTCAGCGGTCGCTACAAACAGTGGGAAGAAGTCGCTTTCGAACTGGCCTGGATTCTTCAGCAGACCGGCGCGCTGACCGAGTAGACCACAACGACAAAGTTGCCCCTGGCCGCGATCTCCGCAGCCAGGGGCAACTTGTTTGGTGACCAGCCGATCAGGTCAGTGCATGACGATCGGCGCGCGGTCCATGTCCTCCTCGACCAGAGGCGACGCGATCTTCTTGCGCGGCAGGAAGAACGCCGGGATGATCGTCACCGCGATCAGCGCGACGGCCACGATGAACGTGGTGCCGAAAGCCTCGGCGGCCCAACTGAACCACTGATCCGGCGGGTCCTGAGGTGCCATTCCGGCCTTCACGGCCATGTCGTACTTCTCGGGAGCCGCATTCGACGCGATCGCCAGTTGTGACTCGGCATGCGCCTTGAGGTTGGTCGCGAGGATCACCGAGATGATCGCGGTACCGATCGACGACGCGGTCTGCTGCACGACGTTCATCAGCGTCGAGCCGTCGGGCACCTGCTTGTTGCTCAGTGTTGCCAGCGCTGCCGACATGATCGGCATCATCGTCATACCCATGCCGAGGCCCTGGACGAACAGCGCGCCACAGAGCAGCCAGTACGGCGTGTCGGAACCGAGGAACATGAACGTGCCCATACCGAGTGCCATCAGGACGATGCCCACGAGTACGAACTTGCCCGGGCCGATCTTGTCGGTCATCCTGCCTGCGATCGGCATGGTGAGCATGGCGCCGATACCCTGCGGTGCCAGCAGCAGGCCTGCCGCGAGCGTGCTCTCGCCGCGGACTCCGATGAAGTACTGCGGATAGAGCAGCGCCGCACCGAAGAAGGCGATCATGAAGAACGTCATCGTGATGACGGCGATCGCCAGCACCTTGTTCTTGAACAGTCGCAGGTCGAGCAGCGGATGGTTGGTGTGCAGTGCGTGCCAGACGAATCCGAGGATGAGGATCAGGCCGATGATCGACGTGGTCAGGACCTTCGTGTCGATGAACGTACCCGCCTCGGTACTCGACGAGATTCCGTAGAGGAACAACGCAAGACCAGGGGACAACAACAGCAGCCCGAGGATGTCGATCTTGGGTTTCGATTTCTCCTCGTCGTTGCGCAGCGCGAACCACGAATAGACAAGGGCCACGATGCCGATCGGCACGTTGATGAGGAACACCCAGTGCCAGCTCGCCTTCTCGATGAGCAGGCCGCCGAGGATCGGTCCCGCGATGGGACCGAGCAACATCGGGATACCGAGAACCGCCATCACCGAACCGACGCGCTCGGGGCCCGCCGCCTTGGTGAGGATCATCATGCCGATCGGCATGAGGAGGCCGCCGCCGAGACCCTGCACCACGCGGAATGCCACGAGGGAGCCGATGTTCCATGCCAGGGCACAGAGCGCGGAGCCGATGGTGAACAGGATCAGCGACGTCATGTAGACGTTCTTGGTGCCGAATCGTGCTGCAGCCCAACTCGACAGCGGGATCACAGCGGCCAACGCCAGCGTGTAGCCGGTCATCGTCCATGCGGCGCCCGCGGCGTCGGTGTTGAACTCGTTCTGGAAGGTGTTCTGCGCGACCGAGACCACGGTGACGTCGAGGATCGACATGATCGCGCCGAGCACGACCACACCGGCGACGATCAGCACATGGCGATCGAGCTTGGTGTCCGGTGGGCCGGCGTGCGCGTGCGCGCCGGCAGAGGAACTCGTCATGAGGGATCTTTCGGTTCGGAGGTGGACGGTGTCGCAGTGCGGGTCCTCGAGGACTCGCGGTCGAGAGTGAAGTAGTCGACATCGGCGTCGACGATGTTCCGTAATGCAGACGTCAGCGCGGCCCGGAATTCATCGGGCAGTCCGTCGATGAATCGTCCGACGAGGTCTCGCTTGATGTCCAACTGTTTTTCGACGGTCTCGCGGCCCTGGTCGGTCAGCGTCACGAGCTTGACCCGACGATCGCCCGGATCCTCGCGACGATCGACCAGCCCGGCCTGCACCAGCCGGTCGACGGTGCGACCCGCGGTCGCAATCGAGAGGTCGACGCACTCGGCGATCTCGTGGACGGGCATCGGGGCGTCGTGCATCGATACGACGAAAAGGGCGCGGAACTGCGTGAACGTCAGCTCCGACGCCGCGAGAGTGTCCATGGCCTCGGCGGTGCCGAGGCAGGAGAGTCGCTCCAGAAAACTGCTGAGCGCATCACATGCGGCGTCGTTCTGGAGCTGAGCGGGAGCGGACACTTGAAAACACTAACGCCCCTGCAACTATCTCACCAACGCAAATATATGTGAGATGTAACCATGGTCGAGGCCTATTGTGATCTGCGACATATCTCGGTGGATGGCCGCCGGTGACTACTCTCGATCCCATGTCGGAAACCAACATCAAGAACATCCCGGTCACCGCGCTCGACGGCTCGGCGCTGAGCCTCGCTGACTTCTCCGGGCCGCTGCTCGTGGTCAACGTCGCGAGCAAGTGCGGCCTCACGCCGCAGTACGCGGGCCTCGAGGAGGTCGCCGAGAAGTACGCAGACCGCGGGCTGACCGTCGTCGGCGTGCCCTGCAACCAGTTCATGGGCCAGGAGCCCGGCAGCGCCGAAGAGATCGCCACCTTCTGCTCGACCACCTACGGCGTGACCTTCCCGCTGCTGGAGAAGACCGACGTCAACGGTGACGACCGGCATCCGCTCTACGCCGAGCTCACCAAGACCGAAGATGCCAACGGCGAGGCGGGCGACGTGCAGTGGAATTTCGAGAAGTTCGTCGTCGACGCCGACGGCCACGTGACCACTCGCATCCGCCCGCGCACCGAGCCGACAGACCCGGTCGTGATCGAAGCCATCGAAGCGGTGCTCTGACCGGGTCGACTCCAAGACCGGGCCAACTTCAAGCCAGGTCAACCCAGAACCGGCAAACCGCGACCGGAGAGTGCAGGTTGCGGGTTGAACGGTAAGGTGAGAGCCGTCGAAAATCCGTCGGCGTCTCGTCGAGCGGATGTCACGTGAGAAGAGGAGCGCTAGCCGATGGCACGAGTGGTGGTCGACGTGATGCCCAAGGCCGAAATCCTCGATCCGCAGGGGCAGGCCATCGTCGGAGCCCTCGGTCGGCTCGGATTCGACGGCGTCTCCGAGGTACGGCAGGGCAAGCGATTCGAGCTCGAGGTCGACGACTCGGTCGATGACGTGACCCTCGGCCGGATCGCAGAAGAACTGCTCACCAACACGGTGATCGAGAACTTCACCGTCTCCCGCATCGCCGACTGACGGCACGAGATCGAGTCGAGTAGGACCCACATGACTGCACGTATCGGTGTCATCACCTTCCCCGGAACCCTCGACGACGTCGACGCATCGCGTGCGGTGCGCATCGCGGGCGCCGAGGCCGTCGAACTCTGGCACGGCGACGCCGACCTCAAGGGGGTCGACGCGGTGATCGTTCCCGGCGGCTTCTCCTACGGCGACTATCTGCGTGCCGGCGCGATCGCCAAGTTCGCTCCCGTGATGGGTGCGGTGATCGAGGCGGCCGAGCGTGGAATGCCGGTTCTGGGAATCTGCAACGGTTTTCAGATCCTGTGCGAGGCAGGATTGCTGCCCGGCGCGCTCACCCGCAACGAGGGTCTGCACTTCATCTGCCAGGACCAGTGGCTCAAGGTCGAGAACAACACGACGGCGTGGACGTCGCGGTTCGACGCAGGCGCCGAGATCCTCATCCCGCTGAAGTCGGGCGAGGGTCGCTACGTCGCGCCGGAGCGCAAGCTCGAAGAACTCAAGGGTGAGGGCCTGGTCGTATTCACCTACGCCGGAAGCAATCCCAACGGTTCCGTCCTCGACATCGCCGGCATCTCCAGCCCCAACGGACGCATCGTCGGACTCATGCCGCACCCCGAGCACGCGACCGAAGCGCTGACCGGCCCCAGCGACGACGGTCTCGGGCTGTTCTACTCCGCGATCGACGCCGTACTCGCCAACGCCTGATCCCAATGCCCACCCCGTCGCTGGCAACGTCCGCCACAGCCGAGGGGCTCGGTGAGTTCATCGACGCCTCGCCGTCACCCTTCCACGTCTGCGCGACGGTCGCCGCCGAGCTCGAATCCGCAGGATTTCAACGCCTTTTCGAGGATCAGGACTGGTCGACGGAGGAGAGCGATGCCTTCGAGGGCTTCGTCGACGACGCGGGCCGTCGGTTCTATGTCATTCGTGGCGGGTCGATCATCGCGTGGGATCTCGGCGATGGCGACGGATTCCGGATCGTCGGTGGCCACACCGACAGCCCCAATCTGCGGCTCAAGCAGAACCCCGACCGTGAATCAGCCGGGCTGGCAACGGTTGCGCTCGAACCCTACGGCGGTGCGTGGCTCAACTCGTGGCTCGATCGCGATCTCGGGCTCTCGGGCCGCCTGGCTTATCGTGCGGACAGTGGCGTCAGCAGTGTGCTGGTCAACGTCACCGAGCCGGTACTTCGCGTGCCCCAGTTGGCGATTCACCTCTCCGAGGACCGCAAGGGCGTCACACTGAACCCCCAGCGACACGTCGACGCGATCTGGGGTGTCGACGCCGCGACCCCGATCCTGCAGTGGGTTGCCGAGTACGCGGGCATCGACGCCGACGCCCTGCTCGGGTGGGAGTTGATGACCCACGATGTCACGCCATCGAGGCTCATCGGACCCGAAGACGAATTGCTCAGCGCCCCAAGGCTCGACAACCAGGGCACCTGCTACGCGGGACTGCACGCGCTGCTCGACGGCGAGCCGACGATCCACACGAGAGTGCTCGCGCTGTTCGACCACGAAGAGGTGGGCAGCGGCTCGGAGCGGGGCGCGGCGTCGGACTTCCTGGCGACGACGTTGGAGCGAATCGTGTTGTCGCAGGGTGGTTCTCGCGACGATTATCTACGGTCCATGGCATCGAGCGTATGCGTCTCGGGCGACATGGCGCACGCCACTCACCCGAACTACCCGGACCGGCACGAGCCGACGCACCGGATCGCGATCAACGGCGGACCGGTTCTCAAGGTCAACCAGAACCTGCGGTACGCGTCGGATGCGTTGGGGGAGGCCATATTTGCGCTCGCCTGCGACACCGCCGGGGTGCCGATGCAGCGCTACATCCACCGCGCCGACCTGCCGTGCGGCTCGACGATCGGACCGATCACGGCGACGCGGACAGGGCTGCTCACCATCGACGTCGGTGCACCGCAGCTGGCCATGCACAGCGCACGTGAACTGATGGGCGCCGCCGACGTTCCGATGTATTCCGCTGCGCTGCAGGCGTTTCTGAGTTCACCGGCCTGATCCCGCCCGCCGGGGCCACCCCTCACGCCCCGGCGGACGGTCGGTGTGCGCGTCAGTAGCTGCGCGCGAAGCCCAGGACGTTGTTCACGTAGTCCATCGAGTTGTTGTACCGCAGAACGGCTGTGGCCTCGGAGGCCTGGTTGCGCAGGTCGAGGTGGCCGTCGCACAGGTACCGGGCTGTGGTCAGCGCACCGTCGAAGAGGTTTTGCGGGTCGATCTTGCCGTCGCCGTTGCCGTCGGCGCCGTACTTCTCCCACGTGGCGGGGATGAACTGCATCGGTCCGACGGCGCGGTCGTGGACGGAGTCGCCGTCGAGGCGTCCGCCGTCGGTGTCGGTGATGACCTGGTTGCCCGCGAGCGAACCGTCGAGCATCGGTCCGAAGATCGGATTCTTCAGCGTGCCGTCGGGTGTGGCGTCGCCCTCGTTGGCGTGGTGCGATTCCACCTTGCCGATTCCGGCGATGAGCGTCCACGGGATGCCGCAGTTCGGCTGATCGCGTGCCATCGTGTCGGCGGCCTTTCGGTACGCCTCGAACGCGACCTGCGGGACGGCGCCGTCGGTGACGCTGGCGGGAAGCGGTGGGGGAGGCGGGGGCGTCGCTGTCGCCTTCTGGGTCGCGACGACCGGCTGTGCGGGAGCGGGCGTCTTCTTTTGCGCCTCAGCGTCCTTCTGCGCGCTCGGAGTGGCGGCGGACTGTGTGGTGGACTGGCTCGGTGTGGGAGCGCCCAGGGTGCCATGGTCGGCGTTGGCGCCCGCGGCAACAGTCAGGGCTCCGACGACGGGGATCAACGCGGCCCCGATCAGCGGCGCCCGCGACTTGGTGAACGCATGCGGCAGAATTGCTCGCCGCTGCTTCGAATGCTTACCCAAAACTGAACCTCACACGTACGTCGGTGGATGTACCGAAAGAGACCGTACATGCGGACGTGTCCTTACCGTTATCGCAGCGTTATCGAAAACTGAGTGATCGCTGAACGTCGACGTGCGACATCGCTGGTCGTTACGGGGATGTTTCGTCGAGTGTGACGTCTGGCACACAGGGGCTTTAGGCCCTTGCTGATGCAAGGATTTCGGCCCTTCGTAAAACCCCTAGTTGGGTCGCAACACCGACAGCGAGGTGCCCTCGGTGAGCACGATGTAGCCGTCGACGTCCGTCGCCCGCCCGAGGATCGGACGGGTCCAAGCGACCTTGCCCGCAGGGACGTCGAACGCTGTCAGTTGGCCGCTGCTGCCGAACACCAGGTGATCGCCGGACGAGCCGACACAGCTCAACAGGTCGAGGTTGGTGTCGGGGTCGTCGATGCTCGGCACCGGCAGGGTTCCCGCGCGCTCGCCGTCGTCGAGTTGGTAGACGACTCGTGAGCGGTCCATCTGCGCGAAGGCGACCATCGATCCACACGGTCGGGTGTTGGATTTCGAGAGGTTCGGATCGGTGATCTGCCAGAGCGCGCCCCCGCGGGCCGGGTCGCGCACCTGGTAGAAACCCTGCGTCGCCTGCATGGACGCGTCGCCGACCGTCGTGAGCACCGGAAGGGTCGACGGTCCGTCGACCACCTCGGCTTCGGCGGACTCCGACGTCGGGTGTCGGGTGGGGGTGCCGCCGACCACGGCATAGGTGTCGACGGACTCCTGATCCCCGTCGCGTCGAACAACGGCGAGGCCCGAGGAGTACGTCAGGATGTCGCACTGGCGGCAGCGCAGAGTGTCCTTGCCCCGCGAATCGACGACGAATCGGCTGCCGTCGGCCGTCGAGATGATGAGCATGTCGTGGTCGAACGTCGCCTGCGCAGCGGACGCGAAGGTACGACCCCAGACGCGCTTGCCCCCCGCGGTGCGCATCGAGACCTCGTAACCGGCCTGATCGATGCGCACGAAGTTCGCGCCGACTCCGACCACCCGGGCGGTGTCGTCGAGGGCCGACTTCGAACCGACGCTGCCCGAGTCGTCGACGATATAGAAGCCGTCCGGCTGATCGCCGAGCTTGATGGCACACCCGACGTTCCCCGCGGCGTCGAACGCACACGAACCGAGCCCTGCGACGACGGGCTGCGACCACAGTGCGCGTCCACTGTGGCGATCGACGAGTTGGTAGGCGCGTCCGATGCCGCGCGGATACGAGAGCAGCCAGTGATCGCCGCGGGCGTCGGCGACCTCGATGTTGCCGGTCTGGTTGTAGCCGGGCAGTGTCTCCGCCGATGCGGTCCACGCGACCTCTGGCTGCTGTGTGTAGCCGCGGAGCTGGGCGTTCTCGTATGTCCGTGCCACCGTGGGTGTTCCGATGGCTAGCACTATCCCGACGGTCGCGACGAGCAGTGCGATCAACACCAGGGTGACTGTGCCGATGCCAAACGGCATGCGTTGTGCAACGCGCCTCACAGCGGAGCGGGCAGACATGGCCAACAGTCAATCACGGACGCGTTCTGCGCCGAGCGGCCGACCGGCCCCGCGTGAGGTCACGCTCTCCCGAGTCAGGCGCCGGTCGCAGAAAGCGCGCCGCTGATCACGTCGGCGAGCGGCGTCGAGGGATGGCCTGCAAGGGTCTCGAGGTCGGTGGAATCGGAGTCGAGTTCACCGCGCGCGATGCCCGCATCCGAGTCGGCCAGGACCTTCGCGAAAGCCTCGGGGACGCCATTGCTGGTCAGCGCCGCTGCAAAGTCTGCTTCGGGGAGATCCTGGTAGTGCACGTGACGGCCGCTCACCTTCGCGAGCGTGGCAGCGATGTCGCTGAGCGTCAGATGCTCCGAACCCGCGAGCTCGTAGATCTCGCCGCCCTTGGCGTTGATCAGGGCCGACGCCGCTGCGTCTGCATAGTCCGAACGCGACGCGCCCGCCACCTTGCCGTCGCCAGCGCTGCCGTAGAGGTTTCCCGAGTCGATCGCGGCCGACGCGCCCGCCAGATAGTTCTCCCAGTACCAACCGTTGCGAAGGAGCACGGTGGGGATTCCGCTCTCGGTGAGCAGTTGCTCGGTGGCCTGATGCTCCTCCGCGAGCGCCAAGGTGCTGGTGTCGGCGCGCAGGATGGAGGTGTAGGCGATCAGCGTGATCCCGGCTTCCTTGGCTGCGTCGATCACGTTGCGGTGCTGCGGGATTCGACGGCCCACCTCGCTGCCGGACACCAGCAGCAGGCGGTCGACGCCCGCCAGTGCCGCGCGAAGTGTCTCGGGCGATTCATAGTCGGCGACGCGGACGTTCACTCCCACGTTCGACAGCGTGCTCGCCTTCTTCTCGTCGCGCACGATCGCCACGATGTCGGCGACGTCGACGCCTGCGGCGCGCAGGCTGCCGGCGGCGAGTCCGCCGAGCTGCCCCGTTGCTCCGGTGATTGCATAGGTGGTCATGTGATCTCCTGGTGTTCTGGTGGATCAAGCTGTCCATCTCATCGTGCACTTACTTTTCGTATAGTGCAACAGTTTCTGGAAGCGCTGGCTGTAATGTGCAGTACACTGAGGCCATGACCAGGGCAGAAGACCGCTCGGCGCGTGACTCCGACATCGATCCGGCACTAGAAGATCCGGCGCTCGAAGCCGACGTGTTCGCGCGGGATTGCGGATCGCGCGAAGTGCTGCAGGATGTGACGAGTCGCTGGGGCCTGCTCGCGCTCGGAGCTCTGTACGACGGTGACCTGCGGTTCAGTGCCCTGCGGCGTCGGGTACAGGGTGTCAGCGAGCGAATGCTGTCGGTGACGCTGCAGACGCTGGAGCGCGACGGATTCGTCAACCGCACTGTGCTGCAATCGATTCCCCCAAAGGTGGAGTACTCCCTGACCGATCTGGGTCGCGAGGTGGCTCAGCGCCTGATGGCTGTCATCGAACTGGTCGAGGGGCACCTACCGGACGTCGAGCAGGCGCGCGAGCGCTACGACAGCCGCTGACGGCAAAGTTGCGTGGGACATACGGAGGCATTTTTGTACCCGCACGTCCCACACAACTTTTCGGTTCGTCGCCTCAGAACAGCTGCCCGAGGTAGAACTGCGCTCCCTGGTCGTCGGCGCACAGTGCCACGATCCCGTACGCCGCGCGCTCGGGTTCGGAGATCACCGAGCCTCCCGCTGCGCGGACCCGCTCGACGGCGGCGTCGACGTCGACGACGTTCCACATGGGCACCGCAACGTCGGAATCCGCTCCGCCCGCGATGCCGATCTGCGGGTGTGCGTCGTCGACCTCCCAGCCGTCGGCGATGCGTCCGGGCGTGAACGTCCAGCCGAGCGTGGTCCCGTAGAACTCGCGCAACCGTGCGCTGTCGCGGGTGTGCACCGTCAGATACGACAGCTCTCCGACGCCGCGCGGATGCTGAGCCGCGCGCGGTTCGTCGGGAGCTGCGACGTACACCGCGAATTCGACGCCCTGATCGTCGACGCAGTCGAGGCCGTGCCGGTCGTCGCGTGTCGTCCCGCCGGCCGCTTCGATTCGACGCCGCGCGGCGTCGAGGTCGTCGACCGCGTAGGCGCAGAAGATCGTCTGCGGCCCAGACGTTTCCACCACGGCGGTGGGGTGACTCGCGGTGGTCACCATGCGCAGCTCGTCGTCGAACTTCCAACCGAGGACCGCGCCGTAGAAGGCGCGGGCGCGGGCGGCGTCGTGGGTGTTGACCGAGATGAAACCGATGTCGCCCTGAAGGATTCGCGCGGCGGGCGGCTCGCTCATCGACGCCCGCGCCGCGAGCGTCGGACCGGTCAGCATCCATCGGTGCCCGTAGGGGTCGATGATGGTCGCGGTGCGAGAACCATACGCCTCGTAGGGTTCTCGGGTCACCGCGGCTCCGCCTGCCGTGGCGCGACGCAGAGCCTCGTCGGTGTCGTCGACGGCGAGCATGAGGCTGACCGATACCGCTCCGGGCTGCGGTGCCCGCAACCCCATGTCGGGGAACTCTTCGGCCAGGTAGATCGCCCCGCCCCCGACCTCGAGCTCGGCATGTCCGATCGTGTTGTCGTCCATGAGGATCGGCTCACCACGAACGGTGGCGCCGAGCCGATCGACGTACCAGTCGAGCGCCGAGCGTGCGTCGTGCACGGTGAGATAGGGCAGCGCGCCCGGACGTTCGACGAGCTCCTGCGGTGCGCTCGTGTCGATGTCGGTTGCGGTCAATTCGTGTTCGAGTTGGACGGTGTTCATGTCGACTCCTTCGGGAAGTGACACTCCACGCTCGAGTCGCCTGCGTAGTGCTTCGGCGAAATCGTGTGCGGGAGCGAGGGGTTCGTTCCAGCCCGGCGTCGTGGCGGAGCTCAGAACGCTGAGCGGGTCGTGCGATGTCGGCGTCGCGTCGTCGGCGTTCATGCGATCACCCCTTCGCGGACTGGTTGAGCGGATAGGCCTCGCGGAATGCTCGCTTGGCCCTGGTGAGCAGTGCCTCGGTGGCGCCGACCGTACGGCCGAGGATGTGCGCGCAGTCGGCGACCGGCAGGTCGTCGACGTAGCGCAACGTCAACACGGCGCGGTTGATCGGTGAGAGTTGCGCCAGTGTCGCGTGCGCGACCATGCGGTCGAGGTGGGCATCCCACCCGTCGTCGGGGTGTTCGGGTAGTTCGTCGACGGGTTCGGGTGTGCGCTGCGCCCGCCGCCAGTGGTCGGCGAGCTTGTGCCGGGCGACGCCGATCAACCAGCCGACATTCGGCGAGGCGGTCCGGTCGCGGCGCATCGTGTCCATCGCGGCCAGGAATGTCTCGGAGGTCACGTCCTCGGCGATCCGCCGATCCGAGCAGCGTCGAAAAACGTACCCGTAGACAGCGGGTAGCGCCTCGTCGTAGACCTCGAGAATGGCCTCGGGGCCGGTGTGTTCGCCGCTCACACCACCATCATCGTTTGCCGCCACCGAAACCCGACGGCCGTTGGGAGAACTTTTTGCCACAGCACACCGCCCCGCAGCGTCAACGTAGCGGGGCGGTGGTCGGGCCAGGTGGGATCAGGGGCGCGGTGGGAAGTGTCCGACGCGGATGATGTGGGTGCCGACGGTGTACGCCGTGACGAACGTCGGTCCGCCGCTGGCGCAGCACAACGGGTCCGACGGCTTGAGCCAGCGGTACCGGACCGTCACCGAGTTCTTGGTGTACTTCGCTACCCAGGTGTAGCCGTACGGCCTCGGATCGACGGTTCCGATGAATCGACCGTGCTTGAACAACAGGACGCGTGACTGATATGTCGCATCGCCGATTCCGTTGCCGTTGACCAACATCCAGTCGAGGTTGCACCCATTCCTCAACGGATTGTTGCTCGCTCGGTACGGCGACCAACCGCCACCGTTGGCGTCACGCCCGATCTTCGAGAGTGACGACTTCGCCAGCGGGGAATTGATGTCGAAACAGAGTCCGTGGCCGCTGCCGTACGGCGGTGCGGCCGAGGCGGCGCCCGAGCCGAGCGTGGTTGCCCCCAGCGTTCCCGCGACCAGGCCCGCGAGGGTCAGTGTGAGGACGATGAGACGTCGCGTTCGGAGGGAGAGCCGGGTTCGAGTGGCGAATGAGTGCATGAGGGGTGCCTTCCGCTCGGGGAACCAGTGGACGCTGGCCGCCGGCCGTGCGATCGGCCCGCTGTTGAGGTGATCGGTCGGCGGGCAGGGCAGTCGTTAGCAGGAGTCATTCATCGATGGGACGCCGTCTCGGCCGGGTCGCGCCCGGGGATCCGAGTTGCGTGGGATCCACGGGGGCATTTTTGTACCCCGCTGTCCCACGCAACTTCGATGAGTTTTCGGCTGCGGGCCGGTCAACACCTGCATGGCAACCGCAACCATTTCCTCCATGCTCCTGTCCACCGACGATCCGCAGCAGCTCGCGCGCTGGTACGCGACCGCATTCGAAGCCGAACCGATGTCGGCACCGGGCGGTCCTGACGGACCGGGCTACACAATCATCGAGCTCGACGGCTTCTACCTGATGTTCGACAAGCGCGACGACGTCTCGGGGCGCAACCCGCAGGGAGCGCGCACGCTGCTCAACGTCGAGGTCGACGATGCTGCGGCGACGGCCGCGCGCCTCGACGCCCTCGGGGCCACCTGGATCAGCCCGCTCGAAGACCGCGACGGCAACCAGTTCGCGACGGTCGAGGACCCCGACGGCAACTGGCTGCAACTCGTCTCATTGTCCGACGAGCACGAGGCGCAAATGAGTTCCCCGACATCGCCCTACTCCGGCTTCGCGGTTCGCGATACCGCCACGACCGAGCAGTTCTATCGCGACGTACTCGGCATGCGAGTCTTGCGATTCCCCATGGGAGACAACGACATTCTGGGTATCCGCATCAACCGCGGTACCACCGTCCTTGCCTACCCGAAGCCCGATCACCAACCCGCGACCTTCACCGTGCTCAACATTCCGGTGCCCGACCTCGCCAAGAGCATCGACGACCTGGCCGCGCGCGGCGTCGAATTCCTGCGCTACGACGGCTTCGAGCACGACGAGCGCGGCATCGTGCACGGCAACGGTGTCGGACCCGACATCGCCTGGTTCACCGATCCCTCGGGAAACGTGATTGCACTTGCGCAACGAGGTGAGCAATGAGCGCGAGCGCGGCATCGGCGGATCAGTATCCTTCGCCCATGCGGCCACTGCGATACTCCATCAACATCACGATCGACGGCTGTGTCGACCACACGGCCGTCAACCCGACCGAGGCGATGCATCGGCATTCGGCACAGCTACTCGCCGACGCCGACGCGCTGGTCTTCGGTCGGGTGATCTACGAAATGATGGAAGCAGGTTGGCGCGAGGTCGCCAGGAACGACGAGATCACCGACGGCAGGCCCGAGTGGATGGTGCCCTTCGCCCACGTCATCGACCGTGCGAAGAAGTACGTCGTCTCCGACTCGCTTACCAGCGTCGACTGGAATGCCGAACTGATCCGTCGCGACGACCTCGAGTCGACGGTCCGCGAACTCAAGGCCCAACCGGGCAACGGGCTGGCCACCGGGGGCGTCACGCTGCCGCTCGCGCTTGCCGAACTCGACCTCATCGACTCCTACGAGTTCATCGTCCATCCGCGCATCGTCGGCCACGGCCCACGGATCTTCGAAGGGATCTCGCAGCACGTCGACCTGCGTCTCGTCGAGCGCTCTGAGCTCGACACCGACATCGTCGTGCTCCGTTACGAGCCGGTCCGGTAGTACACAGAGCCTCGTTCGCTCTCGGCGTAGCCCACGTCACCATTTGCCGGAACATGCCCGTGTCCTGCGGAGTTGTAGCTGTCAGATCCCCGCCGACACCTGTTTTCGTTGCGACCTGTGCAGACGTTAAGTGCAGGTGCACTCCAGTTGACCACTACAGTGGAAGCCAGGCTGGTCGTCGTATATCCGACACCACCGCAGTTGTCGCCAAGAGGCTTGAAGACATCGACGGCCGGGGCGCTAGCAATGTGAGGGAGAACAATGTTCGAACGGTTCACCGACCGCGCACGCCGGGTTGTGGTTCTGGCCCAAGAAGAGGCGCGGATGCTCAACCACAACTACATCGGCACCGAGCACATCCTCCTGGGTCTGATCCACGAGGGTGAGGGCGTTGCCGCCAAGGCACTGGAGTCTCTGGGGATCTCCCTCGAGGGCGTCCGCAGCCAGGTCGAGGAGATCATCGGCCAGGGTCAGCAGGCGCCGTCGGGGCACATCCCGTTCACGCCGCGTGCCAAGAAGGTCCTCGAGTTGTCGCTGCGTGAAGCGCTGCAGCTCGGCCACAACTACATCGGTACAGAGCACATCCTGCTCGGCCTCATCCGCGAGGGCGAGGGCGTTGCCGCGCAGGTTCTGGTCAAGCTCGGCGCCGACCTCAACCGGGTCCGCCAGCAGGTCATCCAGCTCCTGTCCGGCTACCAGGGCAAGGAGCCGCAGGAGGCGGGCACCGGCGGTCGTTCCAGCGAGGCAGGCACGCCGTCGACCTCGCTCGTCCTCGACCAGTTCGGCAGAAACCTGACCGCGGCCGCCGCCGAGGGCAAACTCGACCCCGTCATCGGGCGCGAGAAAGAGATCGAGCGGGTCATGCAGGTCTTGAGCCGCCGCACCAAGAACAACCCTGTTCTGATCGGCGAGCCCGGCGTCGGCAAGACCGCCGTCGTCGAGGGACTGGCGCAGGCCATCGTCAACGGCCAGGTGCCCGAGACGCTCAAGGACAAGCAGCTCTACACGCTCGACCTCGGTTCGCTGGTCGCAGGCAGCCGTTACCGCGGCGACTTCGAGGAACGCCTCAAGAAGGTCCTCAAGGAGATCAACACCCGCGGCGACATCATCCTGTTCATCGACGAGCTGCACACGCTCGTCGGTGCCGGTGCCGCAGAGGGCGCAATCGACGCGGCGAGCATCCTCAAGCCGAAGCTGGCCCGCGGCGAGCTGCAGACCATCGGTGCCACCACGCTCGACGAGTACCGCAAGTACATCGAGAAGGACGCAGCACTCGAGCGTCGCTTCCAGCCGGTGCAGGTCGGCGAGCCGTCGGTGGAGCACACCATCGAGATCCTCAAGGGTCTGCGCGACCGCTACGAGACGCACCACCGCGTGTCCATCACCGACGGAGCTCTCGTCGCAGCGGCAACCCTTGCCGATCGGTACATCAACGACCGCTTCCTGCCCGACAAGGCGATCGACCTCATCGACGAGGCCGGCGCGCGCATGCGCATCCGCCGGATGACCGCACCGCCAGACCTGCGCGAGTTCGACGAGCGCATCGCCGACGCGCGCAAGGAGAAGGAAAGCGCGATCGACGCGCAGGACTTCGAGAAGGCCGCAAGCCTGCGCGACAAGGAGAAGCAACTCGTCAACGAGCGCGCCGAGCGTGAAAAGCAGTGGCGCAGTGGCGATATGGACGTCGTGGCCGAGGTCGACGACGAGCAGATCGCCGAGGTCCTCGGTAACTGGACCGGCATTCCGGTGTTCAAGCTCACCGAGGAGGAGACCACCCGTCTGCTCCGCATGGAGGACGAGCTGCACAAGCGGATCATCGGCCAGGAAGACGCGGTCAAGGCCGTGTCGAAGGCGATCCGTCGTACCCGCGCAGGGCTGAAAGACCCGAAGCGCCCGTCGGGCTCGTTCATCTTCGCCGGCCCGTCCGGTGTCGGTAAGACCGAGCTCTCCAAGGCGCTCGCCAACTTCCTGTTCGGCGAGGACGACGCGCTCATCCAGATCGACATGGGCGAGTTCCACGACCGCTTCACCGCGTCGCGTCTGTTCGGTGCGCCTCCCGGATACGTCGGCTACGAAGAGGGCGGCCAGCTCACCGAGAAGGTGCGCCGCAAGCCGTTCTCGGTCGTCCTGTTCGACGAGATCGAGAAAGCGCACTCGGAGATCTACAACACCCTGTTGCAGGTCCTCGAGGACGGACGTCTCACAGACGGCCAGGGCCGTACCGTCGACTTCAAGAACACGGTGCTGATCTTCACCTCGAACCTCGGTACCTCCGACATCTCGAAGGCAGTCGGCCTCGGATTCTCGAAGACCGGCTCCGACGGCTCGCAGTACGAGCGGATGAAGCAGAAGGTCAACGACGAGCTCAAGAAGCACTTCCGGCCGGAGTTCCTCAACCGCATCGACGACATCGTCGTGTTCCACCAGCTCACCCAGGACGAGATCATCCAGATGGTCGACCTGATGCTGGCACGCGTCGAGACCGCGCTGCGCAACAAGGACATGGCCATCGAGGTCACGGACAAGGCCAAGTCGCTGTTGGCCAAGCGTGGTTTCGATCCGGTTCTCGGTGCGCGCCCGCTGCGTCGCACCATCCAGCGTGAGATCGAGGATCAGCTTTCGGAGAAGATCCTGTTCGGCGAGGTCGAGCCGGGGCAGATCGTGCTGATCGACGTCGAGAACTGGGACGGCGAAGGCGAAGGCGAGGACGCGAAGTTCACCTTCGTCGGTTCGGAGAAGCCGCGCGAGCTGCCCGACGCTCCGGTGGAGCTGAGCAAGGCAGGCGAGGGCAAGAGCGACGCCTGAGTCAGTCGAAAGACCGACAAGTCAATAGATCGACAAGTGCAGGGGTGCAACAGTAAAAGCTGTTGCGCCCCTGCGCTGTATCTTCTCGGGTAGTTGCCGCAGCGTCCGCCAGAAGGACAGCGTCTGCCCGAAAGGGCAGTGCGTGCCGAAAGGACATCGGGATGTTTCGACGTGGGCCCAATGCGCCGACCGCGTTGTATGAGGTCGGCGCGCAACTCGGATGGGCCACGGCCACGTCGGTGGACCTCTCGGCCATCCAGCCGCCGACCTACGCCGGCGTCGATGTCCACGACCTCCGGCGACGTGGCGCCCGATGGCAGGCATGGGCGATCGAGGGCCCCGGCGGTGTGCTGGCCTCACACCTCGAGGTGTTCAACGACGAGTACGACCAGCCGGTGTACGACGTCGCTGGTCGCGCGGCGCCCGATCACACGCGGGTTGCGTTGCCGCATGTCGAGATCGGATGGCGGTTGGTGCCGTACGGCCATCACCGACTCGCGGGCCGGTTCGGGTCGCGGGGGTCGCGCAAGGTGTCGTCGAAGGGCACAGGCATGGCGGTGCGAGTGTCACGCGATTGCGACGAGGCCGCCGTCGATTCGTTGCTCGCCGACCCACGATGGACCGACATCGGCCGTCGCGCACAAGCGATTTCGCGAACCGGACTGGCGGTGGAGATCGTCGGCGGCCGCGCGGTGGTGTTCACCACGACGGCCACAGCGCCACGCGGCACCGAGCGATGGCGTGAGCTGATCGCCGCCGAGGAGGTGCTGCACACCATTCTCGACGAGCACCGCAGATGACCGATCGGCTGACGAAGGTAGGCGCCGGCCAGCGTCGCGATCCGATAGAAAATTCAGCAGCGAAGAGCCTGGTACCGCCCGTGGTGCCGGGCTCTTCGCATGTCTAAGGTGAGGCGTCGGAAAAAGATTCCGGCACGGGGGAACATGTCAGTGCTTTGGCCGCATCCAATGTAATGACAACGCAGAAAGCGTTGACGACCACCGGAGATCCACTCCTCGAAAGGACCATGATCATGGCGACTGCAAGCTACGACACCAACGGCGACGGCTACGTGGATGTTCAGCTCAAGGACACCAACGGTGACGGTTACGCCGACGTGAAACTCCAGGACACCAATGGCGACGGCTACGCCGACGTTCGGTACACCGATACCAACGGTGACGGACGAGTCGATGTCCGTGAGAGCGACACCAATGGCGACGGCTACATCGACACGCAGTACGCCGACACCAACCGCGACGGCTATGTCGATACCGCGAACTACGACACCAACGGTGACGGCTACGTCGACACCGCGAACTACGACACCAATGGCGACGGCTACGTCGACACCGCGAACTACGACACCAACGGTGACGGCTACGTCGACACCAGCTACGGCGTCTAGCGCGCGTGTGCAGCGGCTGACTCAGTGGCGCCTACCATCGGCGTGATGAAACGAATCGCGCTCGGCGCCACTGATGTCACCGTGCCCAATGTCGTCCTGGGGATGATGCGTATCCAGGACCGCTCCGACGACGAGATCCGCGAGCTCGTCGGGGTGGCCCGCGACGCGGGCATCGACTTCTTCGACCACGCCGACATCTACGGCACAGCACCTGCGCACGGATGCGAACAACGGTTCGCGCAGGCCCTGCGGTTCTCGTCGTCGGAGCGTGAGCAGATCACGATCCAGTCGAAGGCGGGCATCGTCAAAGATGGTCCCTACTACGACTTCTCGTACGACCACATCGTCGAGGCCGTCGACGGATCGCTGCGGGCACTCGACACCGACCACCTCGATATCCTGCTCCTGCATCGACCCGACGCCCTGGTCGAGCCCGACGAGGTGGCACGCGCCTTCGACGACCTGGCACAGGCGGGCAAGGTGCGCCACTTCGGGGTGTCCAATCACACGCCACGGCAGATCAAACTGCTGAAAAGGTCTGTGACACAACCGATCGTCGCCAATCAGCTGCAACTGTCGATCACCCACGCGCCGATCATCGCGCAAGGTGTTGCAGCGAATATGGCGGGCGAGGGGCAGGCGCAGACCCTCGACGGCGGGGGCGTGCTCGACTACTGCCGCCTCAATGACATCACCGTCCAGGCGTGGTCGCCGTTCCAGGCCACATTCTTCGACGGCGTCTTCCTCGGATCCGACCGCTACCCGGAACTGAACACCGTGATCGACAGGCTCGCAGCGAAATACGACGTCGCACCGATCGCGATCGCCACGGCGTGGATCACGCGACATCCTGCCCAGATGCAGGTGGTTCTCGGCACCACCACCCCCGCACGCGTCGCCGCCGCGTCGAAAGGTTCCGACATTCCGCTCACCCGTCCGGAGTGGTACGAACTGTTCCGCGCCGCCGGGCATCGCGTCCCGTAGGTCAGGCGACTGGCACCCGAATACTAGGATGTGCAAGTATTTGGGGGGGAAGGTAGGCGCGCGACAGCGAGGAGTGCACTCATGACGGATCAGCCGACGGTTCTCATCGATGTGGTCGGACGGATCGGGCAGATAACACTCAATCGGCCCGCGTCCATCAATGCGCTCGATCATCCGATGGCGCTCTCCATGCACGACGCTTTGCGCACGTGGGCGAACGACCCCGCCATCGACGCAGTCGTCGTCGCAGGTGCGGGTGAGCGTGGGCTGTGCGCAGGGGGCGACATCGCGGCCATCCATCGAGACGCGTCAAAGCTCTCGTCGGGTGGAGGGGGAGACGACGCCGCGACCGCGAACAGCCCGTCCGGCCGCTTCTGGGCGGACGAGTACCGCCTCAACCTCGACATCTCGACCTATCCCAAGCCCTACGTCGCGATCATGGACGGAATCGTGATGGGTGGCGGCGTCGGTATCTCCGCGCACGGCAACACGCGCGTCGTCACCGACAGAACTCGTCTGGCCATGCCGGAGGTCGGTATCGGCTTCGTGCCGGACGTCGGCGGGACATTCCTTCTCGCACGCGTGCCGGACCAACTCGGTACGTACGCGGCGCTGACCGGCGGCACGCTGTCCGGTGCCGACGCGATCGCCATGGGCCTCGCCGACCACTACGTCCCGGCCGAGAATCTCGACGCCTTCCGTGATTCCATCGTCTCCGACGGCGTCGACGCCGCGCTGTCTCGCTACGCCGTGACGCCGCCCGCATCGACGCTCGACGCCGAAAGAGACTGGATACGTGAGGCTTTCGCAGCCGACACGGTGTCGGAGATCATCGAGGGGTGTCGAGCGGTTGGTGTCGAGTCGGCCGATCGTGCCGCGGATCGGATTGCGTCGAAGAGTCCGGCCTCGTTGGCCGCAACCCTGTACGCGTTGCGCCACAAGGAATCCGACCTCGCGCAGACACTGCGTCGTGAGTATCGCGTCTCGCTGCGCTTCCTGCAGCATCCCGACATGGCCGAGGGAATCCGCGCGCAGGTGATCGACAAGGATCGCACCCCGGCGTGGACCTCGGATCATGCGTCGGCCGCCGCGTCGCTCGACGCCGTGTTCGCCCCGCTGCCTGCAGCCTGTGAACTCTCGCTCGAGACCACAACCCGTCTAGGAGGAATCGAATGTCCGAGTACGAGACGATCATCACCGAGAGTGCCGATGGAATCGGTGTGATCACGCTGAACCGACCGAAAGCGCTCAACGCGCTGAACACCACGCTGATGAACGAAGTCGTCGCTGCGGCAGAGCAATTCGACGCCGATCCGGACATCGGCGCCATCGTCATTACCGGCTCCGAGCGTGCCTTTGCAGCGGGCGCCGACATCAAGGAGATGTCCGACAAGACCTTCAGTGAAGTGGTCAGCGAGTCGTTCTTCGGCGCCTGGGACAACCTCTCACGGCTGCGCACCCCGACCATCGCCGCGGTGACCGGCTACGCACTCGGAGGCGGCTGCGAACTCGCGATGCTCTGCGACATCCTCATCGCGGGCGACAACGCGGTGTTCGGGCAACCGGAGATCAACCTGGGGGTCATCCCCGGTATCGGCGGTTCGCAGCGCCTGACGCGCGCCATCGGCAAGGCCAAGGCGATGGATCTGATCCTCACGGGTCGCCAGATGAAGGTCGATGAGGCCGAGCGTGCCGGACTCGTCTCCCGCGTCGTGCCGGCCGCCGAATGCCTCGCGACAGCGAAAGAGGTTGCCGTGACGATCGCGGGCAAGTCGTCGATCGCGGCGGGGCTGGCCAAGGATGCGGTGAATCGTGCCTTCGAGACGACACTGACAGAGGGTGTGCGTGCCGAACGCGGCCTGTTCTACTCGACGTTCGCCACCGACGACCAGACCGAGGGCATGGCGGCGTTCGTGGCCAAGCGCGAGCCGGATTTCCGTAACCGCTGAACCCGATCGATCGCCGACCGGCGGTCATGAGGGGCGACGGGTGTGGTCGCGACGGTCTGCGCCAGGAATATGGGAAGATCACAGGCGTGTCTCGACGCCTGTTCCGCCGCATGGGTATTGCCGCCGGTGCACTTCTCGCTGCCGCGGCAGTGGTCGTGCCCGGCGTCAGCGGAGACGGCACGTCGCATGGGCCGACCGTCAAGCCTGCCGTCCGTGCCTCCGCTGAGACACCGCCGGCGTATGTGGCGCTCGGAAGTTCGTACGCCGCGGGTCCAGACGCCGTACCGACGCGACTGAACGTCTGCTTCCGCAGCCCCGACAACTACCCCAATCGGGTGGCCAAAGCGATGCGCCTGCGACTGGTCGACGCCACGTGTTCGGGTGCGACGACGGAGAACATCGTCGACAAGCCGCAACGATTCCTCGCGCATAAGCAGATCGATGCCGTCACCCGCAACACCGCGCTCGTGACCGTCACCAGTGGCGGAAACGACATCGACTACATCGGTCGATTGCTCGCGATGAGTTGCAACAACGTCGCGAGCGGCGTCGACAAAGCTTTGGGGCCGGCCGCCAGGAGTTGTCACACCGGGCATCGGATCGCCGCGGAACCCACCGACGCCGACTACGCGAGGGTTCAGCGCCTATTGATCCAAACGGTGTTGGAGATCAAGCTGCGTGCTCCTCACGCGCGAGTGGTGCTCGTCGACTACCCACCGCTCACCGTCGCGGGTGAGGCGCCATGCGACCTGCTGCCACTCACGCCCGAGCAGACTGCGCAGACGGTGCGGATCTTCGACAGACTCGCGGACGCCACAGCGCTGGCGGCACACGAGACAGGCGTCGACCTGGTCCAGGCGTCGGTCGCCGGCGCCGACTACACCGTGTGTTCTGCACAGCCGTGGCTGCGCGGGTTCGCTCCGCCGATTCCGTATCACCCGACGACGCGCGGCAAGGCCGGCGTCGCGGGCCTCGTCGTCGAATCGCTCGGCGGTCCGGTCGCCTGATCCGGCGCCCGATTTTTCCTGAAAGCCGGCGTCCCAGTCGGTGTCCCTGAAAGCTGGGGCATGTGCGTGAGGCGGGGTGCCTTTAGCGTTGGTCATGGCTCCGGTGCCACCGGGGTGAGGGGGTAGGCCGCCGTCGGACGAATGTCAGTGTGGATGGAGATCTCGTGGGTGCAGGTTGTTGTGACCATTGCCGCCGCTGTTATCTGCCCAGCTCGCGTGGTGCCCTGGGGAGGGGGCCGCGAGCTGGGCGGCGTCTACATCCGAGCGTGACGTTTCGACGACGGTCGGTGCCTCCGAACACGACGGTCGCCGAGAGGGAACCTCCGTCATCTCGGTGATTCTATGAATCCCAGGTCGGTAATCCCCATCTCGGTGACTGTCGTGCGGACCCGGCCATCAGCGTCGACTCCGACCCACTCGCATCGGTCGTCGGCCTCGGCGACGACGCTCACAGCAAACGTGCGGTGCCGTGGCAGCGCACGTATGCGGACTGCGCCGTCCGCCGCTCGGCGGAGCGTGCCGATGATCAGCTCGCGTGTGGACTTGTCGAGAGGATCCGGGGCGTCGCTGTCGGGGCGATCGAGTCCGCGGTCGTCGAGGAGGCTCACCGCGACCCCTCGACGTCGGGCATCGTCGACCGCGGCGTTGATGTCCGGAGTGCACAATGCCCTGGAACGCAACAGATCTCGTAGCCGCGCCTCGGTGAGGCTGCATTCGGTTCGGGTTGCGTCGTCAAGGCGCTCGCCTCCGCAGAGTCGCAGCAGGAGCGGTCGGGCCAATGCGGTGACCGGTTCGAGTTGTCGGGCGCGTTCCTGGGCCGCGGCACGCGCCGCGGCGACGTTGCCCGCAGCTTCTGCCGTTCGTTGTCGACTGTCGGTCAGATCACGCGCCAGCGTTCGATTGACCCGCGCAAACACGATGCCGATCGCGACGAAGCCGCCAGAGGGGCCGATCAGCAGAATTCCGGGAAGTGCGTTGCCCGTGGCGGCGTACGACCACAGACCTGTCACCGCCAGGGCAACGGCGAAGCCGATGATCGCTGTGGCGGGCCGTCCCCTCATCGCGAGCAGTGCCGCGATCAGCGCCGGTGGGCCGGTCACCCACAGGGGAATCGCCTGCGTGGTGTCTTCGAGTGCGAAGAGGTAGGTGGCGCACATGAGCGCGGGCACCGCTGCGACGAAGAGTGCCGGCAGTGGGCGCAGGACGTCTGTTGCGCCGCCGACCAGGAACGCGACCGCGACCGCCATCATGACGACGATCCCTACCGGGACCCACCAGGGAGCGGAACCCGGATTGAGTGCAGCAGCCGCAGCAAGGACGATGACGATCGACGCAGCGAGCACCCGAGCGGTGGATGAACGCAGGCGGAGTGGGTCGGGTTCATCGACGCGGACGGGATCGGCAGGCCTGTGCCAGACGAGCGTCACGGTGGTGCCCCTGCCGGGACCGGAGTCGACGGTCGCCTCACCACCGACCCGCCGTAATCGTTCCTCGACGGACATCGCGAGTCCGAGCCGCTCACGTGGCACAGCAAGGCGATCGAAACCAGGCCCGTCATCACCGATGGTGACCTCGATCCCATGATCTTCGACGAGTATTCGGCAGGATCGGCTGCACTCGGGTGGAACGTGCCGAAAGCAGTTGCGAGCGGCCTCCGCGGTCGCGCCGACCAACGCTTCCACGGACACCTGCGGAAATGTCGATCCGGCGGATGCGCGCACGTCGCTGCTCACAGTCATGCCGGGATCGTTGTGCTGCGCGGCCTCGCTGAGCCTGCGCACGACCCCGGCAGGTTCTGGATTGAGACCCGACGTCGTCTCGCGCAGGGCGTCGTCGAGCGCGACCAGCGTTGCGGTTGCACGAGAGGGGAGTCGAGGCGAGTCCGGGTTTCGTGCGGCCTCAAGAAGAGTGGACATGATCTCGTCGTGGGTGATCGCCCGTGTGAGCGCGCGTTCGGCCAACCGCGCGCGGGTCGCAGCCGTCTGCTCGGCGAGGGCGATCTCAGCGGCAGAGTTGCGGTCGAGGGTGGCCGCGATGCGCAATCCGGACACGCCGAGTGCGAACGGCACGATGGCAAATGCCGCGCTGCACGCGGCGTCGGCAATCATCGTCGCCGGCGACGAAATCCCCTGGGTCACATTGCCGGTGACCTTGATCGTGATCGCGCAGACGATCAGATACAGAGCTGCCGGGGCAGGTTTCCATGCGATCATCGCGCAGATCGTGCCCAACACCACGAAGGGTCCGAGCCAGTAGACGGTGGCATCGTCGAGCGGTGTGCCGTTCCACGCAGGCCACCAGAGGAGTTCCGCCACGAGCACACCGAGTGCTCCGAGGGCGGCCCACCGTCGGAGCCGGACCGGATTGGCCGAGATCAGGCAATGAACTCCGACGATGACGCCCGGGAGTGCTGCACAGATCAATGCCGTCGGAGTCCACCACCACGCCGATATCGAGCGTGCTTGCGCTACTGCGGGAATCAGAAATGGAATGAACACGCAGTAGGCCGCGCCCGCAAACAATCCGTAGTAGCGAAGCGTTCGAGAGACAGCCGTTCGAGAGGCAGCGGAGTCCGCGGTGGGCGATTGGTGCGTGGCATTCTTCGATGGTCGCCTCGCACTGTTCCGACGGAACTCGGACACCGACCGATATGGTCGGGGGAATTGCCGTGCGGTCACCGCCCGCATTATTCCCCCAAGCAGCTCGTGCTGTCTCGTAGAGAGCACATTCCGACCACTTTCCCGAAGGGACTATCCCATGGTGAATTCGGAAGAATCCGAAAGTCAGATCCGGCGAATCGGAGTCATCGATGATCACGATTCGGTGATCGAGGGCTTACGGGGTTTCTTCGCGGATACACGTGACCTGCAATTGGTTGTCGGCGCGCACACCGTCGAAGAACTCCTTGCTCAGCTCGGACCCGGCTCTCCCGACATGGGCGTCCCACTTGACCTGGTCGTTCTCGATCTCCGACTCGGTGACGGGTCGACGCCTGCGCGCAACATCGCCGAGTTATCGCAAGCCGGAGTAGCGACGCTCGTCTACACGTCAGGAGACGAACCCTATTTGGTTCGGGATGCGGCAGGTGCTGGAACTCTTGGCGTCGTCCGCAAGAACGCGACGAAGGCAGAGGTGTGCGCAGCGGTGCGTACGGCAGCGGCGGGGTCGACCGTTGTGTCGATGGATTGGGCGGCGGCGCTCGACTCAGACCCGCAATTCGTCGACCTTCCCACGCGACTGAGAGAAGTGTTGGAACTGTACGCCGCAGGCGGATCGGGGGCTCACGTCGCTCGGGTCATGGGGCTCTCTCCGGACACCGTCAACGAATACATCGAGCGCATTCGTAGCAAGTACCGCGAGGTGCATCGCGACGCTCCGACGAAGACGGACCTCTACAAAAGAGCCGTAGAAGACGGCTGGCTTCCTATGCCGCGTCGGAATCCGCCGAAATAGCCGCCTCCGATACGGCAATTGTGTCCCCAAATGATGGGGCTTTCCAGTGATCGCAGTAGTTGGAATCGTTTGCGGTGCGGGCGCGCGCCGCCCGCGTGTCGACTCTGCGCGGCCGACGCGAGGCTTCCCCATCACTGAGGAGTGACGATGACCGAGACCACCCGATGACCGAGACAACACGATGACCCAGGCCAGATGTAGCGGTTCGACTCGCAGGGTGCGGGCGGCGGTGGCGGGTGCGGGGATCGGTGCTGTGTTGTGGTGGGGAGGGCAGGCGACGATCTCCTCGGTTGCACAGGCCGCGCCCGCTGACTCCTCGGTATCGACAGAGGGGCCGACCGGCTCGTCGGACCCGACTGCCACACCATCGACTGCCACACCACCGGACGCACACTCGCAGGCCGCGCCCGCGGAGACACCGTCTTCGGATGCTGGTTCGCCGAGTCCTGGTTCTACTAGTCCTGGTTCCACTAGCCCTGGTTCCACTAGCCCTGGGTCGTCGGACGCTGGGTCGACGACGTCGCAGCCCATCGCGCCCCCCGCTACGCCGACCGAGACCGATCCGCCCGCGGACACGTCGACACCTTCACACGTCGACCAGCCGACAGGAGCGCCGTCTGCGCCGTCGATTCGCACAGTGACATCCGGTGCACCCTCAACGTCGGCCGCGGCGTCGTCGGGCGACAGCCCACACACCGCCACACCACGCAGCGACACCGCCACACCTCGCAGCGCTACCCCGGACAGTGCGGCGGTCGTCGAGATCCCGACTTCCCGCGTGGCGTCTCTGTCGGTCGTGAACCCGTTGGCCGGTACCGCTGCCGACGCGTCTGCGACGCAGGTGGTCGTCGGTTCGGGTCCCGCGCCGGTGACGACGTCGGGTGGGGTGCGAGTGGTGAATGCGCCGACGAAGTTCATTGCGACGCTGTTCAGCGTGCTGGGGTTCAATCCGCTTGTGGCGCATGACCCAAGCGCCCCCGCGCCGGCGCCTGCGCTGGTGTTCGCGTGGGCGGCGTGGCAGCAGGTCAATCGACGGTTCTTCAATTCGTATCCGACGGTGTCGCCCTCGACGCCGCTGGTGGATGCATCGACCGGTGTGGTCACCGGGTCACTCGGCGCCAGCGACCCCGACGGTGATGTGCTGACCTACACCGTCCTCACTCAACCCGAACACGGCACGGTGGTGATCAATCCGGACGGCACGTACACCTACACGCCCGACCCCGCATACGCTCATTCGCTCAGTGACACATCAAGTACCGCTACGACGACCGACTCGTTCGCCGTGTCGGTATCTGACGACACATCGTCGAATCCCGTTCACTCGCACTACTTGTCGGCGACCACAACGGCGGGTCAGACTGCCTCGGTCGTCGTGCCGATCACCCCGGAGAACCAGGCACCCACGTTGTCGGTGACCTCGAATGCGCCAACTGCCGGCACTATTCAATTGACCGACGCAAGTTGGCCCGCCGCGGTGACGGTGAGCTCGAACGGCAAGTACGCCTTTGTCGGCGACGTTCGTTGGAACAGGGTCGTGGTCGTCGACGCCGATCCAGCCAGCCCAACCTACAACCAGGTCGTCACGGAGGTGTCTTCCCATCGTGCGACGGGAGTGGCCGTCACGCCGGACGGCAAGACTCTCTACGTCGCCGATAGCTCGCCCTACATCATCGATAATGCGCTCAGGAAGTTTGTGAACGTGATCGACCTCGATCCGACGAGTTCGACCATGGGCACCGCCGTTGCGAGGATCGCCGTCCCAGACGTGCCCGTCGCCGTGACACTGAGCCCCGATGGCAACACGTTGTATACGAACACCCTCGACGGCGTCGTTGCCATCGACGTCAGGGGTGGCTCGACCCAGGGGACGGTGATCGCGACCTATCCGTCACGCCCATATGTCTATGGTGTGGCGGTCAGTCCGGACAACACACGTCTTTACCTGGCAATATCCGATTCCGTAACCAGTTCCGTCTGCATCATCGACATGGATCCCGCCAGCAGCACCTACCAACAGGAGATCGCCACGATCGACGCGATTGGGGTGACTGGCGCTGCAGTCAGCGGAGATGGCAAGCTCCTGTACGTCAGCCAAGAAACGGCACGAGTCGTCTCGGTCATCGACGTCGATCCGCAGAGCCCGACCTACCAGCAGGTTCTCGGGACGTACGCGGTGAGCGCGCAGCCGAACGGCGTCGCGCTCACCCCGGATGGCACGCGTCTCTACACCGCCAACTCCGATGCCACCCTGAGTGTGATCCCGACGGGCGTCGTGACCGGAACTGCGCACGGCTCGGACGCTGACGGAGACACACTGGCCTATTCGGTCAGTGGTCAGCCGGCCCACGGCGCGGTGGTCATCGATCCGACGACTGGCACATGGACCTATAGCCCCGACACTCCGGGCTCGACCAACCCTGACAGCTTCGTGATCACGGTCGACGACGGCCACGGCGGCATTGCATCGCAGGCGATCACGATCAACGCCCCCGCGGTCTCGGTGTGATCGGCCGATTCGCCCAGCGAATGTCGTCCGCTCGAAGGGATTCGTGTCCTTGTGGACATCGGATCGTGGACAGGCCCCAATGTGTGACACACTAGAAGTCGGGTCGTCGAACTGACGGCTCAGCAAAACAGGAAGAGAAATTGCATGACTCAGGGCACCGTCAAATGGTTCAACGGCGAGAAGGGCTTCGGCTTCATTGCTCCCGATGACCAGAGCCAGGACGTGTTCGTTCACTACTCCGCCATCACGGGCAGCGGCTTCCGCAGCCTCGAGGAGCAGCAGCGCGTCGAGTTCGACGTCGAACAGGGCGCCAAAGGACTTCAGGCCACCAACGTGACCGCTCTCTGATTTACATCAGACACAGGTAAAAAGCCCCGACGATGTCGTCGGGGCTTTTTCGTGCACGCTGGTTTTATCAGACCGGCTGTTCGGTGAACTCGTCGTCACGGTTGCGCCAATGATGCCACGCGACGATCCCGGCGGAGATCGCGAGTAGCGCTCCGGTCGCGGCGAACAGGTAGCCGGCCCAGACGTCGAACACCTCTGAGGCGATCACTCCGCCGACAACCGCCACCGCCGCGACGGCCAGCGATCGGCCGACATTCTGCGATCGCCAATCGAGGCGATTACGACCGGTGGTGATCAGGCTGATGGGGCTGCGTCGAAGCACCTCGACCACGAAGATGGTTGCCGCAACGGTGGCCGCGTAGGCAAAGATCACGCGCGGAACACCGGGCCACGACGCCGGTGCGATGGTGGGCAGCAGCGCGCTCAGCGCGAGGGGATGCGCGAGGTAGATCCCGAACGATCTGTCCGACGCCGTGCGGAGAATCTTGTCGGGGACCGACCCCGGTGTTCGACGCTGCTGCCAGATGGTGCCCAGGCAGTACAACATCATGATGATCGCGATGAATGCGTAGACGTTGTGTGGCAGGAACACGTTGGTGGCGCGCGCGACGCTCGTGCCGGTCGACGTGATGTGCAGGTAGTACGCGAGCGTGGCGCCGATGGTCGCGACACACGCCGCGAGAAGTGCCCAGCGCCAACGGATCACGAACGCCTGGAACGCCTCGTAGTGCATGGCAGCGACACATCCCGCGAGGATGAAGAACTGATACGGGAAAATCGTGATGACCAGGTGCGTCCAGATCACGCCGCCGACGCCGTCGGCAAATATGTCGAGCGGCGGACGGACCATGAGGTACATCAACGTCACCTGGATCGCGAAGCTCACGATCAACTGGTAACGGTGAAAACCCCACGTGCGCTTGAGGATCGCGAGGATGAGCGGGAAGAACAGGTAGATCTGCATGCTCACCGACAAGAAGTACAGGTGATACATCGCGTTGCCGGTGATGAGGTCGTAGCCGATGCTCTTGGCTGCGGTCACCATCGAATGTTGATCGGCGACAATGCCTTTCAACGTCTCCAGGCCGCCGATACGGTATCGCCCGTACAGCCAGTAGAACAGTGTCCACGTCACGAAGGGCAGACCGATGAGCTTGAATCGACGGCGCCAGAAGCTGATCGGTTCGAGGCTGCGGTTTCGGTACTGATACGTCAGCACAAAGCCGGTGAGCGCGAAGAAGCCATATCGGGTGTAGCGAAGAAAGACCTCGACGGAGCCTGCGGCAACACTTGTCGCGGCGGTGATGCCGATCATGACGTGATCGAGGATCACGCCTCCGAAGGTCACGAGCCGGACCAGATCGATCTGATACAGGTGCTTGTCGCGGCGGGGTTTTTCGTTCAGCGACGGTTTCTCGGTCAGCGACGGCGTTTCGGCCAGCACCGTTGTGTCTGCTTTGTCGCTTTCGGGGGAGCCTTCGGGTTCTGGCAGTCGCGGCGTCGTCTGCTGGCTTACGATTGCTCACCCTCCGTTAACCCGGCGACCAGAGATCATGAGTCGCCCTAAATGGTGTGTTGCATCGAGGAACGGTACTCCCCGATCCTGTGATTCTTGCTGTGAGACAGCTGTCGGGCCTAATCGACGTCCGGTTTGCGCCGAATCGGGTAATTGCTGGTCAGCGGGTGCGCCGCCACACCGCGAGCCCGATTGCCGCGGCGACGAAGCACGACGCCGCACCAACGGCGAGCCCCGTGCGCGCCCCGGCCACCTGGGTGATCGCACCGATCAACGGTCCGCCGATCGGTGTCGACCCCATGAAGGCGACCGACCACAGTGCCATCACCCGACCGCGCATCTGCGGGCGTGAGTTGAGCTGAAGCGTCGCGTTGCCCGTCGACATGAACGAGACGCTGAGCCAGCCGACGAAAAACAGCGCCACGATCGCCAGCCACAAGCTGGGTGCTGCCGCTGTCACCGCGATGGTGATGCCGAATCCGGTCGCGGTCACGATCAGCGTGCGCAGGCCTGTGGTGCCGCGTGCGGCGACGATGAGGCCGCCGACGACCGCGCCGACCCCCATCGACGACGTCATGAATCCGAAAGCCTGCGGTCCGCCGTCGAAGACGTCACGGGCGGCAACGGGGAGCGATACCTGGAACTCGTATGCGAGCGTGCCGACGAGCGCCATCATGACCAGCGGAACCCACAGGATGGGTTTGCTCCGGACGTAGCGCAGGCCCTCACGGAGCTGTCCCTTGGCGCGGGGGACGGGAATCTCGTGGGAGATCTCCGAGGTTCGCATCGCGACGAGTGAGACCACGACCGCGACGAAGCTCGTCGCATTGATGACGAAGCACCATCCGGCGCCCACGGCTGCGAGTAGAACGCCCGCCACCGCGGGACCGATCGCTCGCGCGGCGTTCACCATGACGGAGTTCAGGGTAACCGCGTTGCGGATCAACGATTCGCCGACGATCTGGTGGATGAAGGCCTGTCGCGCCGGATTCTCGAATGCGTTGTTGAGCCCGAGGAGTAGCGCGAGGATCGCGATCTGCCACACCTCGATCCAGCCGCCGAGTGTGAGGATCGCCAGCACCAGCGCGAGCACACCCATGATCGACTGCAGAAAGATCATGAGCAGACGCCGGTCGACGCGGTCGGCGATCACGCCCGCATACGGCCCGATGATCAGGATCGGTAGCGCCTGCAGAGCGACGATCAGACCGAGGATCGACGACGACCCGCTGAGCGTGAGCACCAGCCAGGCCTGCGCCGTGGCCTGCATCCACGTCCCGATCAGCGAGACCGCCTGACCGCCGAAGTAGAGGCGGTAGTTGTGTACCGACAGTGACGCGAAGACCCCGGTCGACTGCGCGGGTAGCGGCGACGTCGGGGCGGTCAACGCTGCGCGCGATTGAGCCGCCAGACGTCTGTCGACAACTTCGTCGCGAAGCCGCACCACAGCGGGTACGGCGTCAGCGCGGCCCCCGCGCCCGGCGAGACCTTGGCCGTGCGCCGCGCGAGGTCGGCGCTGCTCGCGGTCAGTGCCAACGCGGTGATCGCCGACGCTCCGAGTCGGTGCGCGCCGAAGAACAGCCAGCTCCAGCCGGCGTTGAGCACCAGATTGGTCCCGAGCGCTGCGATGTACTTCTTCGCCTCGGCGGCGTCGTGTTCGTTCAGTTCGTCGATGCTGATCGCCGATGTCACCGCGATGTCGGCATAGAGTGCGGTCCACACGATCGGGAATGCGAGATCGGGTGGCACATACGACGGCTTGTTCAGTTTCGGGTACCACGACTGCAGTGCCGAGCGAGACGCGATGCTGCCGACGGCTGCCGCTGCTGCGGTACCCAGGCCCGTGGCGAGAAGTGTTGTCAGACGCACTCCATCGACGTTACCGCCGCGCCCAACTCAATAGACTATATTGTTTGCCATGAGTGCCGACGTTCCCGCACGCACCCGCAGGCGTCGGCCACGACTGTCCGACGAGGCGGCCGAGCATGTGCGCGAGCTGATCGTCTCCGGTCAACTCGAGCCTGGACAGTTCATCCGTCCGGAGACGATGGCGGCCGAACTGGACATCTCTGCGACACCGATGCGTGAGGGACTGCTGACCCTGCAGAGCGAGGGCTTGCTGCGCGTCGAACCGCGCCGCGGCTTCATGGTTTCTCCGTTGAGCGCCAACGACATCGAGGATGTCTTCGTCGGGCAATCGCTTCTCGCAGGCGAATTGGCCGCGCGCGCCACCTCACGGATGTCCGACGACGATCTCGACGCGCTTGAGAAGATCCAGGCGGATCTCGAACATGCCGCTGACACAGCAGATTACGACGAAGTGGAACGACTCAACCATGTGTTCCACCGGTCGATCTACTCTGCCGCCGGCTCTCCGAAGCTCTCGTGGATGATCAAGGGATCGCTCAACTATGCGCCGCGTCGGTTCTTCGCCTCGGTCGACGGGTGGCCGCAGGCGTCGGCCGCCGACCATCGGGCGATCATCGCGGGGTTGCGTGCTCGCGACGGCGAGGCCGCTCGGGCGGCGATGGTCGACCACATCAGGAACGCGGGACACCTCCTCGCCGCACAGCGTTGACGAGGGCGTTGCCGGCGACTTACGGATTATGTGCAATCCGCCTAGGATAAGGGCATGGCGGGTGAGGGTGAGACGAGTGTCGAGGTCGCAACCCGCCTGTTCGACCTGTTGACCGACGCGCTCGAACGCAGAACCCGAGACCTGAGTATCGCCGGCTCGTCGACGCTGTTCAGTTTGTGGCGCTGGGGGCCGCGGCGCGCAACGAGCCTCGCCCTACTCGAGGGTCTCAACCAGCCTGCCATGACCGCGCTCATAGCCTCGCTCGAACGCTCGGGAATGGTCGAGCGCCGTCCAGATCCGGCCGACGGGCGGGCGTCGCTCATCGCGATCACCGATTCGGGTACCGCCTACATCGAGGAGCGAGTGCGTGAGCACGTCGAAGCCCTCGCAGTGGGAATCGACGGAATGTCGGAGCGTCGGAGGTCTGAATTGTTCTCGGCGACAGACGCTCTCGCTGAACTCGCCGATCGACTCCGCGCCGACGGCTAGTCCGCTAGTCGTCGAGAAAAGTCATCACCAGCGGACTGGCCTCTGCACGACACTCGTCGAAATAGGCGTGCCGGGCGCCGTCGAAGACGTGCGTCCTGGCGTCAGGAATGGCCGACGCCAGGATCTCGGCGTTGACGACCGGTGCAAATCGGTCGTCGGAGCCGTGGAGGATGAGGGTTGGCGCGGTGATCTCCGGCAGGTGGTCCCATGCATCGTGAGAGTCGCTGGCGCGCAAGTGTTGTCGGCGTGCGCGTAACGTCATCGTCGGGTCACCGAGAACTGTGTACGGCCCGGGGTTGGCCGACTGCCATTCGGGCGTGTACATCAGGTCGGTCATGACCTGCGTGGCATCCGGGCCGGCCAGGGCGCGACGGACCGACGAATCCCGTTCGCGCGCATGGCTTCCTCCGGGAGTCGTGCAGCCGAGAACGAGTCTGCGGACGCGATGGGGCGCGGAGATGGCGATCCACTGCGCGGTGCGCCCGCCCATGGATGTGCCGTAGACGTCGAATCGGCCGATTGACAACGCATCGAGCACCGACAGCGCATCCTGCGCGAATAACTGCGTGCTGTAGTCGCCGTCGGGGGAATCGCTTGCGCCGGTGCCGCGATAGTCGAAGGTGACGGTGGTGCGGTGGCGCGCGAAGTCGTTGCGGGTGCGGTCCCACCAGTGATGGTTGTTGGACTGACCGGGTAGGAGGAGCAACACCGGTCCGCTCCCGCGTACCTGGACGGCCAGGCGGGTGCCGTCGGACGCACGGGCGGTCTCGTGATACTCCTGCACGGGAACCATTCTGACAGCACCGCTGGTCATGACCGGACCGCGGCGAGGATCTGCTGCGCGCGTGCGACGACGGGCGGATCGACCATGTGGCCGTCGACGGCGACAGCCGACCCGTCGGCACGCGTGGCGTCGACGATCCGCCGTGCCCACGCGACCTGATCATCGGTCGGTGCGAGGCTGTCGTGCACCGCAGCGACTTGGCTCGGGTGGATGCAGAGCTTGCCGCGCAAACCGATTCGCGCGGCGTATCCCACATCGTCTGTGAGCTGCTCGGTGTCGCGCAGCGCCGTCGTGACCCCGTCGACGGGCGAAGCGACGCGCGCCGCAGCCGACGCGAGAACCAGCGTCGACCTCGCGTTCAGTAGCGCCTCGCGATCGTCGGGGTCGACGCCGAGTTCGGCCGCGAAATCGATGGTGCCGAAGGCGACGCGTGCGACGCCGGGTGTCGCGGCGATCCGAGGGGCGTTGAGCACACCGACCGCGGTCTCGATCAGCGGGATGACCGGAGCCTCTGTTGCCGCGGCGACCTTCCAAACGATCTCCGGCGATTCGGCTTTGGCGATCATGGCCGCTGTCCCGACCGCGCTGTGTGTGCCCACCGTGCTGTGTGTGCTTACCGCGCCGAGCATGGCGACGTCGTCGTCGAACCATGTCGTGTCTGCGCCGTTGATCCGGACAACTGCGGGGTGTCCGGCCGACAACCACTGGGCAACATCGGATCTCGCGGCATCCTTGTCGTCGGGCGCCACCGCATCCTCGAGGTCGATCACGACGACGTCGGCGCCTGCCGCCTCGGCCTTCGCGAAGCGATCGGGGCGGTTTCCGGGAACGAACAGGAAGGTCCTGGCAGCACGGATGAGGTCGACGTTCATTCGAGCGCACCCTGCCCGGTGACGTGCACCGTGTCGATACCGCTGACGATCTTCAGCTCGATGTCATCGCCGTCTCCCGATGGCCGGCCTTCGAGGCGGAATGCGTCGCCGAGGAACAGGGGCTTGCGTAGTCGAAAGTCGAAGCTGCGCAACGATTGCCCTGACCTCGCCCGCACCAGCTCGGCCAGGTAGGTCGCGAGAAGTGGGCCGTGGACCACGAGGTCGGGATAGCCCTCGACCTGCGTCACGTAGGGCTGGTCGTAGTGGATGCGGTGTGCGTTCGACGTGAGCGCCGAGTAGCGGAACAGCAGGGGAGCGCTGGGCGTCGGCTCCGCGGTCCACGCGGCGTCCGTCCGACCGAGCTCCTCCACCTCGCGCTCAAACGGACGTGACGATCCGGAGTCGCTGCGGTACACCAGGTCCTGATCCTCGACGAGGGCCGTCCGGTCGTCTTGGATGTACTCCGACCGCACGGTGACGAACAGCATGTCGCCTGTGCGGCCGTGCTTTTCGGTGACCGCGTGCAGGCTCGTCCGTTTCTGTGTGGGCGTACCGAGGCGGAGCGGTTCGGCGATCCGGATCGACGACCCGGCGAACATGCGTCGTCGGTCGGGGATCGGTGGGAGGAAGTGGCCATCCGTCGGATGTCCGTCGGGGCCGAGTTCACCGGTGGGGGGCCACTCGGAGAAGTAGACCCACTGCCAGGTCATCGGGAGTTGTGAACCCGCGCTGAATGTTTCGTCCAGGTCGAGGGTGGCCGCCAGGCGTGATGCCTGTGCGGGATCGAGAGCGTCGGCCTCGACGACGGGCTGCGGTGCCCAGTTCTCGACGTAGCTGCTCAACGTGGTGGTCGCGGTGTCGGTCACGAGGTGCCTCCCTGTGCGGTACCGGTCTTCTGTGTGGGTGCACCGAGCACGCCCGACGAGAGGAGTGCGTCGATGTCGTCGTCGGATGCGCCCAGTTCGCGGGCGATGGCGATGCTGTCGGCGCCGAGCGCCGGAACCGGGTCCATTCGCGCTTCGTCACCGAAACCGATGGGCGGCAACAGAGCTCGTATCGGTCCGCGCTCGGTGTCGACGCTGCGCCAGCGGTCACGGCCCGCCAGAACCGGATGGTCGAGGAACTCCGAGACGGTGTTGACGCCGCCGAAGGCTATCTTCGCCTGCTTGAGTCGGGCGGTCAGTTCGTCCGTTGTCATCCTGCCGAAATGCTCGGTCACCGCGGCGTCGACGGCCTCGCGATTGGTCACCCGCAACGTGTTCGATGCGAACCGTGGATCGACGGCGAGAGCGGCGTCGTCGAAGACGTTCTCGCACAGCCGTTGCCACTCCGGTTCGTTCTGAATGGCGAGGAGAAAGATGTGTCCGTCCGCGGCGGGGTACGGGCCGTACGGCGAGATGGTGGCGTGCGCGGCGCCGAAGCGTCCCGGTTGTCTGCCCGCGCCCTGAGTGAAGTGGGCCGGCTGGCCCATCCACTCGCTCAATGCCTCGAACAGCGAAACCTCGAGGGTGGCGCCCTCGCCGGTCACCTGGCGCTGATAGAGCGCCGCGAGCACTCCGGAGAATCCGTACATCCCGGCGGCGATGTCGGCGATGGAGACACCGACCTTTGCGACGTCGTCGGGAGTTCCGGTCATCGACACCAGACCCGTTTCGCATTGCACCAGAAGGTCATACGCCTTGCGATCAGCCCACGGTCCGGTGCTGCCCCAGCCGGTGATGGAGAGCACGATCTTGCGCGGATCGCGCGCCCGCACCTCGTCGGCTCCGAGCCCGAGTCGTTGCGCGGCACCCGGCCCGAGGTTCTGGACGATCACGTCGGCGCGATCGGCCAACTCGTGCAGCATCTTTGCACCCGACTCCGATTTCACGTCGAGTGCAACGGACTCCTTGGAGCGGTTGAGCCACACGAAGTAGCTGGCAAGACCGTCGACGGATTCGTCGTAGGCGCGGGCGAAGTCGCCCGTACCGGGACGTTCGATCTTGATCACACGCGCGCCGAGATCGGCGAGCTGTCGAGTCGCAAACGGTGCTGCGACAGCGTGTTCGAGCGACAGGACCGTCACTCCGGACAGGGGGAGCATGCTCTCACCTCCGCGGTGATATTCGGGTGTGGTGATCAGATCAGATGTCGAGTCCGCCGCGTTTCAC
This sequence comes from Gordonia sp. w5E2, assembly GCF_036540975.1. Classification (NCBI taxonomy): domain Bacteria; kingdom Bacillati; phylum Actinomycetota; class Actinomycetes; order Mycobacteriales; family Gordoniaceae; genus Gordonia; species Gordonia sp. w5E2. Next base: position 827,184 of record NZ_CP144213.1, read on the forward strand.
GAGTTGCTTCGCGATGACGTTCTGCTGGATCTCGTTGGTGCCCTCGCCGACGATCATCAGCGGTGCGTCACGGAAGTAGCGCTCGACGTCGTATTCGGTGGAGTAGCCGTAGCCGCCGTGGATGCGAACGGCGTCGAGCGCGATCTCCATCGCGGTCTCCGAGCAGAAGAGCTTGGCCATTCCGGCCTCCATGTCGGCGCGTTGTCCGGTGCCGACGCGGTCGGCGGCGTCGAACAGCAGGCTGCGGGCCGCGGCGAGCTTTGTTCCCATGGTGGCGAGCATGTTGCCGACGGCCTGGTGCTTCCAGATCGGCACCCCGAAGCTCTCGCGGTCCTGTGCATAGCTCAGCGCGTCGTCGAATGCTGCTCGCGCGACACCCGTGGCGCGTGCGGCGACCTGGATGCGGCCGACCTCGAGGCCCTTCATCATCTGGGCGAAGCCCTTGCCTTCTGAGCCGCCGAGCACGGCGTCGGCGGGCACGCGCGCGTCGGTGAAATTCAGTTCGCAGCTCTCGACGCCCTTGTAACCGAGCTTCGGCAGGTCCTTGGACACCTCGAAGCCGGGCACCTTCTCGACGAGGAGGATCGAGACGCCGGCGTGCGCGGGCTGGGCCTTGGGGTCGGTCTTGCAGAGCAGTGCGACCAGGTCGGACTTGCGGGCATTGGAGATCCACGTCTTCGAGCCGTTGATCACGTACTCGTCGCCCTCACGGATAGCGCTGGTGCGCATGGCCTGCAGGTCCGAGCCGCCGCCGGGTTCGGTCAGCGCCATCGTTGCGCGGATCTCGCCGGTTGCCATGCGCGGCAGGTACTTCTCCTTCTGCTCCTCGGTGCCGAAGGTCAGGAGAAGCTTTGCGACGACGGTGTGCCCGCCCATCGCGCCCGCGAGACTCATCCAGCCGCGGGCGAGTTCTTCGGTCACCCGCGCGTAGCACGGCATGGAGACCTGGGCGAAACCGTACGGCTCGGGGATGGCAAGCCCGTAGATGCCCATCTCCTTCATCTGCTCGATGAGGTCCTCGGGGTAGGTGTTCGAGTGCTCCAACTCCCGCACCACCGGGCGTACCTGCTTGTCGACGAAGTCGCGAACGGTCTTGATGATGGCTTCTTCTTCGACGCTCAGCGTGCTGGTCATGGGAACTCCTTCAAACGGTGTCTATTAAAAATAGTCTATAGAGTTTGCGGGGAATTGTCACCACCTTCTACGTCCAGGGGGGGGCGACACGCTCGGCGTATGCCGTGGTCACAACTGCCTAACGACGCCCCTGAGCATTTGGCGACGCTCGGCGCGCGGCAGTAACATTTGAGGCTGTTGTTATTGGTGTGACTAAAGGGGCTGATGGTGCGACTTCGTGGAGTTCGGTGTGCGACGGCTCTGACCGCGCTCGCGGCTGTGATCGTCGGCGCTGCCACGATGAGCGGAGTTGCCGCAGCCGACCCGACGCCCGTTCCGCCCCCGTCCAGCATTCAGACCGTCGTCCATGACTCGCCGCTGCAGTCGACGCTGATCGTCTACTCGGCATCGATGAACAGGGCAATCCCCGTCACGGTGCTGCATCCGAAGGACACCAGTAAGCCGGTGCCCACCCTCTATCTGCTCAATGGCGCAGGCGGAGGCGAGGATTCGGCGACATGGGCAGCCAAGACGTCGTACGCGCAGTTCTTCGCCGACAAGAACGTCAACGTGGTCACCCCGATCGGCGGTGCATTCTCGTATTACACCGACTGGCAGCGCGACGACCCGGTTCTCGGCCGCAACAAGTGGCAGACGTTCCTGACCAAGGAACTACCGCCGCTCATCGACAAGGAGTTCAAGACCACCAAGGCCAACGCGATCGCCGGCATCTCGATGGCCGGTACGTCGGTGCTCAATCTTGCGATCGCAGAGCCCAAGCTCTACAAGGCCGTCGCAGCCTACAGCGGGTGTGCACGAACCAGTGATCCGCTTGGGCTGCAATACATTCGGATGGTCGTCGGCGATCGCGGACGCGGAAACATCGTGAACATGTGGGGCGTGCCCGGCGGCCCGGGGTGGCGGGCGAACGATCCTTATCTGAACGCGGCCAAGCTGCGCGGTACCAAGGTCTACATGACCAGCGGCACGGGGCTGCCCGGCCAGTACGATCGGCTCGACTCGCCACTGATCAACGGTGACCCGGTCACTCTCGCCAACCAGGTCCTGCTCGGTGGGGTCATCGAGGCGGCCGTCAACAACTGCACCCAGCAGATGGTTGCGCGTATGAGGCAGCTGAACGTGCCCAACAAGGTTCTGACCCGATCGGGCGGGACGCACTCCTGGGCATACTGGGAACAGGATCTCCACGACACCTGGCCGATGATCGAGGCCGATCTCAACGCCAAGCCCGCACCGGCCGCAAAGGCTGCGCCGAAGAAGTAGGGTTTGCTCTAACGCCGGGCACGCGGCCCGGCCGTCGACTCTCCGCTCGGCCGCTCTTCCACGCAGAGTTCGCACGTCTCGCGGTCTTCTCATGCTCGCGGTCTTGTCACACTGCCCTTCTCACACCTCGCCGCCTCGTCAGGTGAGCAGACTGTGACGGCGAGGTCACGCGCAGAAAACTTCCTGCAACAGGCGCTTCCTATGGTCATAGACACATCACGTCGCGCCGCCGTTGTCGCGACACCTCAGCCCATTGCAGGAAGCGGCATCAACATGAGTTACACCTACACCCGTAAACACCACATCACCGGATGGGACCCGGAGGACCGGCAAGCCTGGGATGCGGGCGGCGCAGAGATCGCCAAGCGCAACCTCGTCTGGTCGATCATCTGCGAGCACATCGGCTTCTCCATCTGGTCGCTGTTCTCGGTGATGGTGCTCTTCATGTCGCCGGAGTACGGCATCAGCCTCGACCAGAAGTTCGCCATCACGGCAACGGCCACTCTCGTCGGTGCGTGCCTCCGTATTCCCTACACCACGGCGACCGCCAAGTTCGGCGGCCGTAACTGGGCGATCTTCTCCGCGGTGGTCCTGCTGATCCCGACCACCCTGGTGTTGATACTGATGCTGAATCCGGGCAAGTTCGGATTCGGTTGGTTCCTCTTTGCCGCGGCGCTCACCGGCCTCGGCGGCGGCAACTTCGCGTCGTCGATGACCAACATCAACGCGTTCTTCCCGCACCGCCTCAAGGGCTGGGCACTGGGACTCAACGCGGGCGGCGGCAACATCGGTGTCCCGGTGATCCAGTTGATCGGGCTGTTGGTCATCTGGTTGGCGTCCGACAAGCCGGAGATCGTGTGCGCCATCTACCTCGTCGCTCTCGCGTTCGCCGCGATCGGTGCCGCGCTCTACATGGACAACCTCGACCACCAGACCTCGAGCTATCGCTCCATGGTCGATTGCCTGAAGTACCGCGACACGTGGTTGATCTCGCTTCTCTACATCGGCACGTTCGGCTCGTTCATCGGCTTCAGCTTTGCCTTCTCGCAGGTGCTGCAGATCAGCTTCAAGTCGTCCGGCGTCGGTAATGCCGCACTCGCCGCAGCCCAGATTGCTTGGATCGGACCGCTTCTCGGTTCCATCGCCCGTCCGTTCGGCGGCAAGCTCGCCGACCGCTTCGGCGGTGGCCGCATCACCTTCCTGTGCTTCCTCGCGATGATCGCATCGGCGTCGGTCCTGGTGATCTCCGGAATGGCCGCCGACGCACACGCCCATCACAAGATCGGTACCGCTCAGCTGATCGGCTTCATCGTCGGATTCATCCTGCTGTTCCTGATCTCGGGCATCGCCAATGGTTCGGTCTACAAGATCATTCCGACCGTCTTCGAACACAAGTCGCGCAACCTCACCGGCCTCGACACCATGGGCCGCGTGATCTGGTCACGCAAGATGTCCGGTGCACTCATCGGCATCGCGGGTGCGGTCGGTGCGCTCGGCGGCGTCGCCATCAACCTGGTTCTGCGTTCGAGCTACAAGGCCAATCAGTCTGCGACGGTTGCCTTCTGGGTGTTCCTCGGCTTCTACGTGGTCGCTGCGATCATCACCTGGATCTTCTACGCCCGCCGCGAGATCGTGCTGGAGGAGCGGGAGACCACCGACATCGCGGTCGACCCGCCCGTCGCCGACGACGCGCCTTCGGCCACGGTCCCGGCAGCGGAACCGGCGAAGTGACCCGCGAGATGGATTCGGCACCAACGATGGATACACAAACCTGTGTGGTCGTCGGCCACGGAATGGTCGGACACCGATTCGTTCAGGAACTGCGCGAACGCGACACCGCGAACCGATACCGGGTGATCGTGTTGAGCGAAGAACCGGTCGCTGCCTACGACCGTGTCGGGTTGTCGAGCTACGTCGGATCGTGGGACCCCGCGTCGATGTCGCTGCCCGACAACACCTATGCCGGAGACGGCCTCGTCGAGCTCCGGTTGGGCGAGTCGGCCACGACGATCGACCGCGATCAACGTCGGATCATCACTTCGTCGGGCAACGAGATCGACTACGACGCAGTCGTTCTCGCCACCGGATCGTATCCGTTCGTGCCGCCTGTCGAGGGCAAGGACAATCCGCGGAGCTTCGTGTACCGCACGCTCGCCGACCTCGACGCGATCCGCGCGATCGCCGAGGCCGCGGAGCCGGGTGCGCCGGGAGTCGTTGTCGGCGGCGGACTGCTCGGACTCGAGGCGGCCAACGCCCTGCGACTGCTCGGAATGACGCCGCACGTCGTCGAATTCGCGCCCCGACTGATGCCACTTCAGGTCGACGACGGCGGCGGAGCTTTGCTGGCATCGCTCGTCGGTGAGCTCGGTCTGCACGTGCACACAGGCGTGTCCACGACGGCCATCGCCGACGGAGACGACGAACTCCTCGCCGTCACACTGTCGGACGGGACCGTCCTCGACGCCGCGCTCGTGGTGTTCTCCGCGGGAGTCCGCCCGCAGGACGCGATCGGTCGGCAGGCCGGGCTCGACGTCGGTGAGCGCGGCGGAATCATCACCGATACCGGATGTCGCACAAGCGATTCGGCGATCTGGGCGATCGGTGAGGTCGCCGCGGTCGAGGGTCGGTGCTACGGGCTCGTCGCTCCCGGCTACACGATGGCCGAGATCGCCGCGGACGGCATCCTCGGCGTCGAGGACACCCTGTTTCCCGGCGCCGACATGTCGACGAAGCTCAAGCTACTCGGCGTCGACGTCGCGAGCTTCGGAGACGCCATGGGTGTCACCGAGAACGCACTCGAGATCGTCTACTCCGATCCCGTCGCGGGCACCTACAAGAAGCTCGTGCTCTCCGACGACGCGTCGACCCTGCTCGGCGGCATCCTCGTCGGCGACGCCGATGCGTACGCGATGCTGAAACCGATGGTGGGACGCGAGATTCCGGGCGATCCGTCGTCGTTGATCGCGCCCGCGGCAGGCGAGGGCGGCGGCATCGGATTGTCCGCACTGCCCGACGACGCCGAGATCTGTTCGTGCAACGGCGTTTCCAAGGGATCGATCTGCTCGGCCATCGCCGAGGGCGCATGCTCGGTCGCCGACATCAAGGGCTGCACGTCGGCGGGTACGACGTGTGGTGGCTGCGTGCCGTCGATCACCAGGCTGCTCGCCGACTCGGGCGTCGAGTTGTCCAAGGCCCTGTGTGCGCACTTCGCGCAGTCGCGTGCCGAACTGTTCTCGATCGTCGCCGCAACCGGAATCCGCACCTTCTCCGAGCTGATCGCCCGCTTCGGGACCGGCAGTGGGTGCGAGATCTGCAAGCCGACCGTCGCGTCGATCCTGGCCTCGACGTCGAGCGATCACATCCTCGACGGCGAGCAGGCCGCGCTGCAAGACACGAACGACCACTTCCTGGCCAATCTGCAGAAGAACGGCACCTACTCGGTCGTTCCGCGGATGCCCGGTGGCGAGGTGACCGCCGACCAACTGATCACGATCGGTCAGATCGCGAAGGATTTCGGCCTGTACACCAAGGTCACCGGTGGTCAGCGCATCGACATGTTCGGTGCGCGCGTCGAGCAGCTTCCCGAGATCTGGCGCCGACTCGTCGACGCCGGGATGGAGTCCGGCCACGCCTACGGCAAGAGCTTGCGGACTGTGAAGAGCTGCGTCGGTTCGAGCTGGTGTCGCTACGGCGTGCAGGATTCGGTGGCAATGGCGGTCCGCCTCGAACATCGCTATCGCGGGTTACGTTCACCACACAAGATCAAGCTCGGCGTGTCAGGGTGTGCCCGCGAATGCGCGGAGGCGCGCGGCAAAGACGTCGGCGTGATCGCGACCGAGAATGGATGGAACCTCTACGTCGGCGGAAACGGCGGCCAGAGTCCCACGCACGCAAAGCTTCTCGCGTCCGGACTCGACGACGAGACGCTGGTGCGCTACATCGACCGCTACCTGATGTTCTACGTCAGGACCGCCGACAGGTTGCAGCGCACCGCGCCGTGGCAGGAGAGCTTCGACGGAGGGCTCGATCGGTTGCGGCAAATCGTGTGTGACGACATCCTTGGTATCGGAGGCGACCTCGAGGATGCGGTCGCCAGGCACGTTGACGGCTACCGCGACGAATGGGCCGCAGTGCTCGACGATGAGGACAAGCTGCGTCGCTTCGTGTCCTTCGTCAACGCCCCGGAGACTCCCGACCCGACCATCGCCTTCGACGACTCGTCGGGCCGCAAGGTCCCGGTGCTGCTCGGCACGCCCACACGACTCAAGGAGACAGCATCATGACCGCGTTGGACGACGCTCCGCAGTCGGCGGGCGACACCACTGTTGCGACCGTGAGTACCTGGGTGCCGGTGTGCACGCTCGACCAGTTGACTGTCGGCCGCGGTGTTGCGGCGCTCGTCGGCACCACACAGGTCGCGGTGTTCCGCCTGTCCGACGGCGCGGACACACTGCGCGTCGTTGACAACATCGATCCCTTCGGCCGCGCCGCCGTGATGTCGCGCGGGCTGATCGGCGATCGAAATGGTGAGCCCACCGTCGCATCACCCCTGCTCAAGCAGGTGTTTTCGCTCGAATCCGGCGCGTGTCTCGATGACGAGTCGCAGGCGCTGCGGACGTACCCGGTGCGGGTTGTCGATGGAATGGTCGAGGTCGGGATCATCGAGACCAGCGACACCCGATGACACCCTCCGACCCACCCACGGTCACGGCGAATCCGGACAAGACCCTGACCGGCTTCACCATCGGCATCACGGCGGCGCGGCGAGCCGACGAGTTCGCCGCGCTGCTCACACGTCGTGGCGCCGAGGTCATCCATGCCCCTGCCATCCGCATCATCCCGCTCATCGACGACGACGAGCTCGAGCGTGCCACCGAATCCATTCTCAAGGAACCGCCAGACGTCATGGTGGCGACCACAGGAATCGGATTCCGCGGCTGGGTGGAGGCGGCCGACGGGTGGGGACTCGCCGACGACCTGGTGGACACGCTCGGTGGCGTGCGCCTGCTCGCGAGAGGCCCCAAGGCCAAGGGGGCCATTCGCGCGGCGGGTCTGCGTGAACAGTGGTCGCCGCCTAGCGAGTCGTCGAGCGAGCTGATCCGTGAGCTACTCGACGAGGGAGTCGCGGGTCTGCGGGTGGCAGTACAGCTCCACGGCGCGACGACGAGCTGGGAGCCGCTACCCGACCTGTGCGACGTGCTCCGCGAGGCGGGCGCGGAGGTCGTCCCGGTGCCGGTCTACCGCTGGACTCCGCCGGACGACACCGACCCGATGGCCCGGATGATCGACGCTGTCATCAACCGCGACCTCGACGCCGTGACGTTCACCAGCGCACCAGCGGTGGCGTCGATGCTCGGTCAAGCGCATCGCACCGGTGCGCTTGAACCGTTGCTGCACGCCATGCGCACCGTGGTACCCGCGATGTGCGTCGGCAACGTGACGGCGGGGCCGCTGCACGCGCTTCAGGTTCCCACGGTCCAGCCCGCCCGGTTTCGTCTCGGAGCGCTCGTCAGACTCATCGCCGAGGAACTACCGCGTCGCGCGAGCGTGCTCCGCGTCGCGGGGCACGACCTGAGCCTGCGCGCGTCGGGCGTGGTGGTCGACGGCTGCTTCCAATCGGTGACGGGCTCGAGTATGGCGCTGCTGCGCGTGCTGCATCGTGTTCCGGGACAAGTCATTTCGCGCAAAGCGATGCTCGACGAACTTCCCGGCGGTGGCACTGATACGCACGCCGTCGAGATGGCGGTCACCAGACTGCGCTCGGCGTTGGGCGATTCCAAAATGATCCAGACGGTGGTCAAGCGTGGATACCGCTTGGCCGTCGACCTCGAATACGACGAGAACGATTCCGATGACGCCTGAACACTTCGCTGCCACCGCGCCGCAACCCATCCTCGTGGCTCACGGCACCCGCTCGGTTGCGGGAGTCGCGACCATCGCACGCATTGCCGAACTCGTGGGGGAGCGCGTCGGAACGACGCGCGTCGCATTCGTCGACGTCCTCGGTCCCTCGCCGTCGGAGCTACTCAGGCAGACCCCGGGGCCTGCGCTGATCGTGCCCGCTTTTCTGGCCGCGGGATACCACGTCCGACGCGACATCCCGGAGCACATCGAGGCCAGCGGCCATCAGAGCGTCGCCCTGTGCGACAACATGGGCCCCGACCCGATGCTCGCGGTGCTGATGCTCGAGCGACTGCGCGCCGCCGGCTGGCGGCGCGGTGACGCCGTGGTCATGGCCGCCGCCGGATCCTCGGATGCGCTCGCGCTGGCCGACGTCGAGACCGCAGCTGGTCAGCTCGGCGAGCTGATCGACGACGACGTTCCGGTCGGCTACGTCACCACCGCGACACCACGCGTCCCCGACGTGGTGTCGGCCACGCGTGGGTCGCGGCGGCGTCGGGTCTTCATCGCCGCCTACCTGTTGGCGCCAGGACTGTTTCACGCCCGCTTGAGCGAGTACGGCGCCGACGGCGTTGCTGCCCCGATCGGCGCGGACCCGCGGGTGGCGGATCTGATCGTCGCGCGGCTCACCACCACGGGCCGGGGCGACTCACAGTCGCGACTAGCGCGTGTGAGAACCATGTGATCGACCGGTAACGCGCATTCATGGCATCGGAAACAATCGGCTCCAACCATGGAGTCATGCCCGCGACCTCCACCGTCGACTCGCTCTGTGCTTACTGCGGGGTGGGGTGCGGGATGGTGCTGCACGTGTCGACGCCCGACGGCGCAGGACTTCCGTTGGTCACCAAGACCACCGGACGTAAGGATCATCCGACGAACTTCGGCCGGTTGTGCACCAAGGGGTCGACCACGTCGGACATGCTTGCCGCTCCGGGACGGATGGAAAAGGCGTCGATCCGGACTAGCCGTGACACCGACCGGGAGTCGGTCGGAATCGACGAGGCGATCTCTTTTGCCGCACGTCGGATGCGGGCGATAGCCGACGAGCACGGCCCGGATTCGGTTGCGGTGTACGTGTCGGGCCAGATGTCGACCGAGGCGCAGTACCTGTCGAACAAGTTCACCAAGGGCTATCTGCGCGGCATCAACATCGAATCCAACTCGCGACTGTGCATGGCCAGCGCGGGCACCGGCTACAAGCAGTCCCTCGGCGCCGACGGCCCACCCGGCTCCTATCAGGACTTCGAGCACGCCGACCTGTTCTTCGTCATCGGCTCCAACATGGCCGACTGCCATCCGATCCTGTTCCTACGCATGATGGAACGGGTCAAGGCAGGCGCGAAACTGGTCGTGATCGATCCACGACGCACCGCCACCGCGGCCAAGGCCGACCTCTACCTGCAGGTCAAACCCGGCACCGACCTCGCCCTGCTGAACGGTCTGCTGCACCTGCTGATCGAGGCCGACGACGTCGACCACTCCTTCGTCGAGACCTACACCGAGGGTTTCGATGCGACCAAGGAGTTCGTCTCCGAGTACACGCCCGGTGTCGTCAGCGAGACCACCGGCATCCCCGAGGCCGACATCCGCGCGGCCGCACAGTGGATCGGTGAGTCCACGAACTGGATGAGTTGCTGGACAATGGGACTCAACCAGTCCATCCACGGAACCTGGCACACCAACGCGCTGATCAATCTGCACCTGGTCACCGGCGCGATCTGCCGCCTCGGCAGTGGTCCCTTCTCGCTCACCGGACAGCCCAACGCGATGGGCGGACGCGAAATGGGTTATATGGGGCCGGGTTTGCCCGGCCAGCGGGCGGTGATCTCCGAGGCCGACCGTGACTTCTGCGAGGACACCTGGGGTGTGCCACGCGGTACGCTGCGCAGTGAGGTCGGGACCGGCACCATCGACATGTTCGACCAGATGGCCGACGGCAAGATCAAGGCCTGCTGGATCATCTGCACCAATCCCATTGCCAGCGTGTCCAATCGATCGCGTGTCATCGAAGCACTGCAACGCTGTGAGCTGGTGGTGGTGCAGGATGTGTTCGCCGAGAACGAGACCCTGCCCTACGCCGACGTCGCACTGCCCGCCACTCTGTGGACCGAGTCCGACGGGGTGATGATCAACTCCGAACGCAACCTCACCCTCTTCCAGCCGGCCGTCGCGCCACCCGGCGATGCGCTGCCCGACTGGCAACTGATCTGCCGGATCGCCACCGAGATGGGATACGGCGAAGGATTCTCCTTCGGTTCGGCCGAAGAGGTGTTCGAGGAGATCAAGCGGTTCTGGAATCCCAAGACCGGCTGGGACATTCGCGGTGCCAGCTATGCGCGGCTCCGCGAGACCCCGCTGCAGTGGCCGTGCCCGCCCGACGACGACGCCGACCGCCACCCCATCCGCTATCTCAACGACGGCCGTAGCCAGACCAAGGTGGTGCGCGCCGACGGCACCACACCGGAGTTCGTCTTCCCCACCCCGAGCGGGCGGGCGATCTTCCACGCCCGACCATGTCTGCCGCCCGCCGAGATGCCCGACGACGAGTTCCCCCTCGTCCTCAACACCGGCCGGCTGCCGCACCAGTGGCACACCATGACCAAGACCGGGCGGGTGGCCAAGCTCAACAAACTCAACCCGTCACCGTTCGTCGAGATCCACCCTGACGATGCGGCCGCTCTCGATGTGGCCGAGGGGGATTCGGTGCGCGTGCGATCACGGCGCGGTGCCGCGGTGCTGCCTGCCGTCCTCACCGACCGCGTACGCCCCGGCAACTGCTTCGCACCGTTTCACTGGAGCGACATGTTCGGTGCGGACGTCACCATCAATGCCGTCACCAACGACGCCGTCGACCCGGCGTCGTTGCAACCGGAGTTCAAGGTGAGTGCCGTGGCGTTGGAGAAGGTCGCCGCAGCGCCGACCGCTGATACACCCGCACCGGCCCATGCCCGCACCGATGTCCCGGCGTCATCTCTCGCTGTGACACTGGGACTTTCGGCCGTTGCTCCGCCCGCGCTGTCGGCCACCGAACAGGCCTATGTGGCCGGAGTGCTCGCCGGGCTGCAGAGCGAGGCGTCGATTGCAGGCGTACCGCTGTTGCCGCCCGAGGCACCGCTGTCCGAACAGAATCGCGCCTGGGTGAATGGTGTTCTCGCCGGGGCATTCTCACGATCCACGTCCACCGCGGACGGGCCGCAGGCAGCAGCGCCGGAGGACGCGGCGCTCGCGCCGACCGTCGAGGTGCTCTGGGCATCGCAGACCGGTACCGTCGAGGACTACGCGCCGACCGTCGCACAATCGCTGGCGGCGCAGGGCTATTCGGCCGCAACCAAAACCCTCGACGAGGCCGGACTCGCTGCCCTCACCCCGGAGAGCACGGTGCTGATCGTCACCTCCACCACCGGAGACGGCGATCCCCCGGACAACGCCACATCCTTCTGGGACCAACTTTCCGGCGACGATGCGCCACCGCTGAGCGGCGTGCGGTACGGGGTGCTGGCCTTCGGCGATCCCAGCTACGACGAATTCTGCGGTTTCGGACGCAAACTCGACGACCGGCTGGCCGAACTGGGGGCCACGCGTCTTCTCGACCGGGTCGACTGCGAACCCGATTTCGAGTCGACGGCGCAGGGCTGGCTCGACGCCGTATCCGGTGAACTGGCCACGGCGCTGCCGTCGGCGAGCGCCCCCGCGGAAGCCCCGCCGGTGCCGGACGCGCCGATCTCCTACGGCCGTAAGAACCCGCTGGTGACCTCGCTGGTCCGGAACACCCGCCTCAGTGGCGACGGATCGGCAAAGGACGTGCGGCAGTTCGGGTTCGCGCTGCCCGAGAACACTCTGACCTACGATGCGGGCGATGCCCTCGGGGTGTGGCCGCGCAACAGTCCACCACTGGTCGAGGCGTTCCTGGAGACCTCCGGACTCGACGCCGACACGGTGGTCACCGTCGGCGGCGAGGACATGCCGTTGGCCAGCGCCCTGCGTGAACGCCTCGAGATCGCGAAGATCAGCCCCGGTGTCCTCGAATTCGTCTGCGACCGGGCAGCATCGGCGGATCTGCGGTCGATGCTGGCGCCGGAGAACAAATCCGACCTAGACGACTGGCTGTGGGGCAGGCAGATCGCCGACCTGCTCACCACGTTCCCGATGCGTGCATCGGCGGCCGACTGGTTGTCGACGCTGGCGCCGATGACACCCCGGCAGTACTCGATCTCGTCGAGTCCGCTGGAGAGTCCCGACGAGGTCCAGTTGACGGTGTCGGCAGTGCGCTACAACCTGCACGGCGTCCCGCGTCACGGCGTCTGCTCGACCTACCTCGCCGACCACGCCGCCGACGACGACATTCGAATCTGGGTGCAGCGCAATGCCGGCTTCTCGCCGCCCGAGGATCCGGACGCCCCGATGATCATGGTCGGCCCGGGTACCGGAATCGCACCATTCCGCGGGTTCCTGCATCATCGTCGGCTACTGGGTCATCGTGGGCCGAACTGGTTGTTCTTCGGTGAGCAGCACGCGGCCACCGACTTCTACTACCGCGACGAACTCGAGACGATGCTCGCCGACGGGTCGTTGGACCGGCTCGACGTCGCATTCTCCCGCGATCAGAAGTCGAAAGTCTATGTGCAGGACCGGATGATCGAGCACGGTGAACAGCTCTGGCGATGGCTGTCCGACGGCGCGCACTTCTATGTGTGCGGTGACCGGATGCGGATGGCCCGCGATGTCGACGACGCGCTGACCCGGGTCGTCGCCGAACACGGTAAGTTGTCCGGCCCCAGTGCCGAGGCATATGTGAAAGCCCTTGCCGCCGATAAACGTTACGTGCGTGACGTCTACTGAAAGGTGACCCCGCCCCATGAGTGACAGCAGCACACCGCGATTTCTGCAGGGCCTGTTCGCGTTCAAGGGAGCCGGCTTCGAGACCCTCGCGGTCATCGACGACTCGCTCACGCTGACCGTGCCCGATGGCTCGACCCTGCAGGCGGTCTACTTCCGTGGCGGCAACAGCAGCGACGAGATGATCACGATTGCTCTGATGCACGACGGGAAACCGGTGCGCTACTTCCCGATTGCCGCTCAGGGCGGCACCCACGTGCCGCTGCGCCTGGTCGAGGACTTTCTGGAGGGCGCGGAGATTTCCCTTGCGCTCGCCGCACCCACCTCCGCGTCGGGCACCGTGGTCATTGACCTCGGCGTGGTGGAGTTCTGATGGCGCAGGAGACTGCGGTGACCCGGCAGTCGCTGGTGGTGGTGGGCAACGGCATGGCCGGCGCCCGCGCCATCGAGGAGATCCTGGCGCGTGGCGGGGCAGAACAGTTCGCCATCACCGTCTTCGGTGACGAACCGTATGGAAACTACAACCGCATCGCGCTATCCCACGTGCTCGCCGGCTCGGATGCCCCCGACGACATCTACCTCAACGCCGTCGATTGGTACGGCGACAACGGAATCGACCTGCGCGCCGGGGTGCGGGTGGTCCGGATCGACCCGTACGCCAAAGTCGTTCTCGCCGATGACGGTTCGCGGGTGGCCTACGACAAGTTGATCATCGCCACCGGCAGCCGTGCCTTCTTCCCGCCCATCGAGGGGTTGTGGGTCGACGACACCACGCAGCTGAGCGGCGTATTCGGCTTTCGCAGCCTTGACGACACCACGGCGATCATCTCCCACGCCGACGACGCCGAACACGCGGTGGTCATCGGCGGCGGACTGCTCGGACTCGAAGCGGCGCACGGTCTTTACGGCCGTGGTGTGGCGTCGACGGTGGTGCATTCCGGTCCGATCCTGATGAACGCTCAACTCGACGAAACCGGTGGCGCGGTGTTGCGCAGCGCGATCGAGTCGACCGGCGTCACCGTGGTCACCGGTAAGCGCACCGTCAAAGCCTTCGCCGATGATGAGAATGCCATCACCGGAATCGGATTCGCCGATGGCGAGCAGATGGATTGCGATCTGCTGGTGCTGGCGACAGGTATCCGCCCCAACGTGGGGCTTGCCCGCGGTGCCGGACTGACCGTCGAACGCGCCATCGTCGTCGACGACCACATGCGCTCGATCGACGACGACGACATCTACGTGGTCGGTGAATGCGCGCAGCACCGCGGCCAGGTGTACGGACTGGTCGCACCCCTGTGGGAGCAGGCCAAAGTCCTGGCCGATCACCTCACCGCAGCCAATTCGACTGCCGCATATCATGGTTCGCGGACCTCGACGAAACTCAAGGTCGCGGGCGTCGACGTCGCCCAGATGGGTGTCAAGGCACCCGAACATGCCGACGACGAGTACCTGCAGTTCTACGAGCCCCGGCACGGCGTCTACAAGACCGTGGTGATCCGGGAGAACAAGCTCGTCGGCGCCACGCTCGTCGGCGACGTCAGCAAGGTCTCGTTCCTGATGCAGGCCTTCGACCAGGGAACCGAACTCCCCGACGAACGCATCTCGCTGATGTTCGACATCGGAACACCCGACGCCGCAACGGGAGTCGAGGAACTCTCCGACGATGCCCAGGTGTGCAACTGCAACGGCGTCGACAAGGCGACGATCGTCGGCTGTGTCGCTGGCGGCACCACCTCGGTGGCCGGCGTGATGGCCGCGACCCGCGCCGGAAAGGGCTGCGGCTCATGTAAGGGGTTGGTGGCGCAGGTCGTCGAATGGGCCGCAGGCGACGCGGTCACCGAGGACCCGTCGGCCAACTGGTACGTTCCCGCAATCCCGTACGAGAAGCCAGAACTCATGCGGCTGATCCGCGAGCTCAAGCTCTACTCGGTGCGTTCGGTGTTCGCGGCCCTCGCACCCGACGGCAAGGAGGATGCGAACTCCAAGATGGGGTTGTCGTCGCTGCTGGAAATGATGTGGGGTTCGGACTTCATCGACGAACGCGCCGAACGCTTCATCAACGACCGCGTCCACGCCAACATCCAGCGCGACGGTACGTTTTCCGTTGTGCCGCAGATGAAAGGCGGCGTGACCAACGTCGAGCAGTTGAGAAAGATCGCCGACGTCGCGGAGAAATACGACGTGCCGCTCATCAAACTGACCGGAGGCCAGCGCATCGACCTGCTCGGCCTGCGCAAGGAGGACCTGCCCGCCGTGTGGGCCGATCTCGACATGCCGTCGGGGTATGCGTACGGCAAGAGTTTCCGAACGGTCAAAACCTGTGTGGGAAGCGACTTCTGCCGGTTCGGGGTTGGCGACTCGACGGCGCTGGGCATTGCTCTGGAGGAGCGGTATCAGGGCATAGCGGGTCCGGCGAAGATGAAGCTCGCGGTCACCGGGTGCCCGCGCAATTGCGCGGAAGCGCTGTGCAAAGACTTCGGCGTCGTCGCGATCGACGGCGGCAAGTGGGAGATCTACGTCGGCGGTGCCGCAGGCGCACACATCCGCAAGGGAGATCTGCTGGCGACCGTCGACAGTGCCGACGAGGTCATGACACTGGCGGGCCGCTTCCTGCAGTACTACCGCGAGAGCGCGAAATGGCTCGAACGCACCTACGCGTGGGTTCCGCGCTACGGCATCGAGAAGATCAGGGCCGTCGTCGTCGACGACGCGGAAGGCATTGCACAACAACTCGATTCCAACATGCAGCGGTCCGTCGACGCCTATCGAGACCCCTGGCAGGACGGCAAAAAGCCTGCCACTCCGGGTCAGTTCCGTTCGGCGCTGCCGCTGCTGCCGCTCCCGCAGGTGCCGGTCCGATGAGCGAGATAGCAGTCGGCAACATCGCCGACATCCCGCCGGGCGAGGGACGGGCATTCGGTATCGACGGTACACAGATCGCGGTCTTCCGACTGCGCGACGACTCGCTGCGCGCACTCGACGCCGTCTGTCCACACCGCGGCGGGCCACTGGCCGATGCGCTGATCGACGACTGTGTCGTGGTGTGCCCGCTGCACAATCACACCTACGACCTGGGCACCGGTGACGAGATCGCCTTCGGCGGCAGCGGAGTCCGTGCGTACGCGGTGCGCGCCGACGAGTCCGGCACCATCACCGTCGACCTGGGCTGATCGCGACGGCCCAACCCGGCGGTTCGGTTACGCCTGAGCTGCGACCCGGCCCTTGAGGAGCAGTCGGACCGTGAGCTCGAGCCGGTTGGTGACGTCGGTGGCCGAGGCGCGGCGGGTGAGCCACTGCACCAGGTTCGACATCCACACGTCCGACAGCACGCGTGCGATCGCGAGTTCTTCGTCGCTCGGCTCGCCCTCGTCGACGATCGCGCCCGCGAACAGTCGGTCGATGATCCCGGCGACCTGATCGACCTCGGCGGTCGCCGACGCGTCGGCGAACATGAAGGCCCTCGTCATGGCCTCGGTCAACAGGGGATCGCGCTGCATCGCGAAGGTGATCATGTCGAGTACGTGGCGCAGCCGCTCGATGGCGTTCTCGCCCTGCAGTTGCGAGCGGTCGACGCGGGTCTCCACGCGTTCGAACTCGCGCGCGAGCGCGGTCACCAGCAGGTGCACCTTTGACGGGAAATATCGGTAGAGGGTTCCCACCGCAACGTCGGCTTTCTCTGCGACGGTGCGCATCTGCACGGCGTCGTAGCCGCCTTTGGAGGCGAGGGCGAGCGTCGCGTCGAGGATGCGGCGTCTACGGTCGCGTTGTGCGGCCGAACCACTCTCCGTCGTCGACGTAGCTGCGGTTGCTGTTGCTGTAGCGGCGTCGGGTGGTGCGGGAGTGCCCTTGGCGGCGACCGACTTCGACGAGACTCCCTTGTTCGGACTCGGTGCCGACTTCTGTGGCACGGCATCTTCAGACGACCGGGTCATATGTAGGCGACATCCTCATCTCGTGACCATCGACGCTGACGGCGTCGAAAGGTCTGGTGGACAAAACCCCTTCGGACTATTAGAACAGGTTCTAATTCTTCGTCACAACCGGAATGCAGAGGATTTCAGCGTGAGCCTTGCCACGTCCGACGAACAGATTGCCGTCTGCGAAGCCATTTCCGCGTGGGCGACGCGTCGTCGCACCACCGACATCGTACGGGCTGAACTGGAGAAACCGCGCGACCACTGGCGAGACCTCTTTCCGGAACTGGCCGAATTGGGCGTTTTCGCCGCGCTGGTCGAGGAGGCGCAGGGTGGCGTCGGTGCCTCGTTCTCCGACGTCGCCGCGATGGTCGAGCAATGCGGAGCGAGCCTGGTGCCGGGTCCGATCGGCGAGACCGTCGTGGCGACCCTGGCGCTATCCGTGTCGACCGATCCCAGTGCCGCGGCGGTGCGCGACGCGTTGGTGTCGGGAGAGGTCTCCGCGACGGTGCCCACCCTCACGCGGGCAGGCGGCGAGGCGGAGTTGGTCGACGGATCGATCGATCTCGGCGGCGTCGTCGGATATGTCGACGGTTGCGTGATCCTCGCGAAAATTGCTGGTCAGGGCCTCGATCCGGGATGGTATGTGATCCCTGCCGATGCGGGTCTACGCGATGTCGAGCCAGCGGCGAGCCTCGACGGCCGAGGCTCGGTTGGCCGGCTGCGCATTACAGACCTGAGCGTCGCTGACCTGCTCGTCGTCGACGATGGTGATCTCATTGCGGGCGCACTGTCGGCGACCGCCGTCGCCTACGCCAGCGGCGTGACGCGCTGGGCGCTCGACACCGCGGTCGACTATGCCAAGGTGCGCACCCAGTTCGGTGTACCCATCGGCTCGTTTCAAGCCGTCAAGCACATCTGCGCCGACATGCTCTGTCGCAGCGAACAGGTCACCGCGGCGGCGTGGGATCTCGCGGTGGCCGTCGACGCTGCGGTGGCCGCACCGGTGGGCGACGACGACGCCGAAGCCGCGCGCGAGCAACTCGCATTCTCCAGGCTCGCCGCCGACGTGCTGGTCGCCTCGCTGCCCGTTGCGACGGCTGAGGACTGCATCCAGGTGCTCGGCGGCATCGGCTTCACGTTTGAGCACGACGCACATCTCTACCTGCGAACGGCATTGGCGCTGCGCGCGGCGACGGCGGCCGCGTCCACGCAGCGTGAACAACTCGGTCGCCTCGGCATCCTCGGTGGGCGTCGACGCTTCGAACTCGACCTGACCTCCGTCGAGCATCGCCGTGGCGCCATCAGAGCCGACATCGCCGCGATCGCGGCGGCCGAACCGAATGCGCAGCGGGCGGCGATGGCCGAATCCGGTTATCTCACACCGCATTGGCCGCCGCCGCATGGTCTCGGCGCCGACCCCGCGCTGCAGTTGCTCATCGACTCCGAGTTCGAACGCGCGGGCGTCGAACGTCCCGACCTCGTGATCGGGGCATGGGCGATCCCGACGATCCTCGCGCACGGAACAGCCCAGCAGCACACACGTTTCGTGCATCCGACCCTCGTCGGCGACATCGTCTGGTGCCAGTTGTTCAGCGAACCCGAGGCAGGCTCCGACCTTGCGTCGTTGCGCACCAGGGCTATTCGCGTCGAGGGCGGTTGGAGTCTGACAGGGCAGAAGATCTGGACCTCGCAGGCGCACAACGCGCAGTGGGGGATCTGTCTCGCGCGCACGAATCCCGAGGCGCCGAAACACAAGGGGATCACCTACTTCCTGGTCGACATGGCGTCGGCGGGCATCGACATCCGACCATTGCGCGAGTTGTCGGGTCAGGCCAACTTCAACGAGGTTTTTCTCGACGACGTGTTCGTGCCCGACGAGTGCGTGGTCGGTGAGGTCGACGGCGGCTGGCGGCTGGCTCGTACGACACTCGCCAACGAACGTGTGGCGATGGGTGGTTCGGGACTCGGCAAGGAGATGGACGCGCTGCTGGGTCAGATCGACTCGTTGGGTCGGGAGCTGTCCGCAGGCGAGTTGGCACGGTTGGGTGATCTCGTCGCCGACGCGCACGTCGGACGTGTCCTCGACGCGCTCGCGGTTTCTCGTCGGCTGGCCGGCCACGATCCGGGCGCGGTATCGAGCGTGCGCAAGCTGATCGGCGTCGCGCACCGGCAGTCGGTGCCAGAGTTCGGTCTCGACCTGCTCGGGGTCGACGGCGTCGGGGCGGGCGATGCGTCCGATCAGCTCCTGCAGAACAGGTGTCTGTCCATCGCGGGCGGCACCACCCAGATACTCCGGACCGCCGCTGCTGAACGGATTCTCGGTCTGCCGCGCGGCTGATGCGGGACTCTGGCTGAGAATCAGCAGATCAACTGCCAATTCGCCCACCGGGAGCGCGGAGTCTGATACAACTAGAACGAGTTCTAGTTTTGGTGTTGGCGAAAAGGGGATCGTCGGTGGATTTCGGCATGGACAGCTCCGCAGAAGCGGTCGCCGATGTGGCGCGGGATGTCTTCGCCCGCCACGAGTCCGACTGGACGTCGTTGTTCGGCGGACGGGTCAGGGCGGGCGAGTCGCGGGAGGATGCCGCGGCGTCGTACGACGGCTTTGATCGCAACCTCTGGACGGCGCTGACCGACGCCGGGCTGCTGGCCTTGCCGCTACCGGAAGCGCTCGGGGGTGACGATCTCGGAGTTCTCGGCGTGCTTCCGTTGCTGCGTCAACTGGGTTCGGCCGCAGCGGTGACGCCTGCACTCGGCTCGCTGACGTCGTCGCTCCTCCTGCAGACGGTCGACGACGCCTCGCGTGATCGATGGGCCGCGACTCTCACCGCTGGCTCATGGCACGCGATCGCGATGGGCGAACCCGGCGACCCGTTGACCTCGACGCCGCGCACCACGTTGCGTGACGGAAGGTTGTCGGGCACCAAGAGCGGAGTACTCCACGCCGACGGCGCGTCGACGCTGCTCGTCGCCACCGATGGCGGGG
This sequence comes from Gordonia sp. w5E2, assembly GCF_036540975.1. Classification (NCBI taxonomy): domain Bacteria; kingdom Bacillati; phylum Actinomycetota; class Actinomycetes; order Mycobacteriales; family Gordoniaceae; genus Gordonia; species Gordonia sp. w5E2. The sequence goes on from NZ_CP144213.1 coordinate 847,224, forward strand.
TGGTCGCCGTGGCCACCGCCGCCGACGGTGTGTCGATCACGCGAACTCCGGCGTCGAGCGGGTGGGGCGAGTTCACCGTGCGATTCGACGACGTGACCGTCGACGACGCCGATGTGCTGACCGCCGATGTCTCGGGGCTGCGTGACCTGTACCGACTCGCGTTGAGTGCGTACGCCGACGGTCTCGTCGCGGGGGCCACGCGCCTCACCGCCGATCACGTGTCCAACCGCACGCAGTTCGGTAAACCGATCGCGCTGTTCCAGGCCGTCGGACAGCAGTTGGCCGACATCTACGTCGTCGGACGGTCGCTGAACCTCTCGACCACGGCTGCCGCGTGGCGCTTGTCCGAAGGTCTTGATGCACAACAGGATCTGGGTATCGCGTCGTATTGGACGGCAGCGGAGATACCCGCGGCGATGCGGACCATGACCCACCTCCACGGTGGCGTCGGCGTCGACCTGACGTATCCGTTGCATCGCTACTTCTCGATCGCCAAGGATCTCGCGCGACTCGTCGGAGGAGCCAATGCTCGGCTCGACGAACTCGCCCACGCGTCGAATCCATAGCGATGCCAACCTGATTCACCCGACCGCTCAAACCGAATCCGCAGGGGAAGCACACCGATGTTCATAGACCTCACGCCGCAGCAGCAGGAGTTGCGTGCAGATCTGCGTGAGTATTTCGCCGATCTGGTCGACCCCACGGCAGCACAGACCATGCTCACCGAGCGCCACGGCCCCACCTATCGGGACGTGATCCGACAGATGGGGAGCGACGGGTGGCTCGGGGTGGGGTGGCCGAAGGAGTACGGCGGCAAGGGGTTCGGGGAGATCGAACAGCAGATCTTCACCAACGAGGCAGTACGCGCCGACGTTCCGCTTCCCGCGGTGACGCTCCAAACGGTCGGCCCCACCCTCCAGGTACACGGAACCGACGAGCAGAAGAAGCTCTTCCTTCCCCGAATCCTTGCCGGCGACGTCCATTTCGCGATCGGCTACACCGAACCCGAGGCCGGGACCGACCTCGCCTCACTGACCACGACGGCAGTCCGCGACGGTGATCACTACGTGGTCAACGGGCAGAAGATCTTCACCACCGGCGGGCACGACGCCGACTACATCTGGCTGGCGGTACGCACCGACAAGGACGCCCCCAAACACAAGGGCATCTCGATCCTCATCGTCGATACCTCCGATCCCGGTTTCAGTTGGACGCCGATCATCACCGCGGACGGTGCCCATCACGTGAATGCCACGTACTACAACGATGTTCGCGTTCCGGTGTCGATGCGCGTGGGCGACGAGGGCAGCGGGTGGAGACTGATCACCACGCAGCTCAACCACGAGCGCGTGATGCTCGGACCTGCCGGACGTATCGAGGGACTGGCGTCGCGTGTCCGTGCGTGGGCGTCGCGTCCCGGCCCCGACGGCACGGTGATCGCCAAGCATCCCGACGTCGCGCGGGCGCTCGCCCAGATCGATGCGTACGCGCGGATCAACGAACTGCTCAACTGGCAGGTCGCGTCGACGGGGGAGGCCATCTCGATGGCCGATGCCGCGGCGACGAAGGTGTTCGCGACAGAGCGCGTGCAGGTGGTGTGCCGAATGATCGACGAGATCATCGGCCGTTACGGGGATTTCACCGATCCCGAGACCGCGGCGCTGGTGGACTGGCTCGACGTTCAGGAGAAGAGAAACGTGGTGATCACCTTCGGAGGTGGCGTCAACGAGGTGATGCGCGACATGATCGCGACCGCCGGACTAGGACTGCCTAGGGCGAAGCGATGAGCGACATCCGCACCGCCGCGCAGGCGATCATCGACGCCGGGCCGAGCGCGCCGACCCTCGGGCGCGATCCGGTGAACACCCCGATGATCAACAACTGGGTCGAGGCCATCGGCGACACGAACCCTGTCTACATCGACGCCGACGCCGCGCGTGCCGCGGGACATCCGGGCATCGTCGCACCTCCCGCCATGGCGCAGGTGTGGACGATGCGCGGGCTGAACGGGCAGCGTACGGCCGACGATCCGCTCGGCCGGGCGTCGGAACTCTTCGACGAGGCGGGGTACACCTCCGTCGTGGCCACCAACTGCGACACCACCTATCATCGCTATCTCGATGTGGGAGAGCAGGTCTCGCTGTCTGCCGAACTGGTCGACGTCGTCGGACCCAAGCAGACGGCGCTGGGGGAGGGTTGGTTCTTCACCACGCGCAACACCTGGTCGGTCGACGACGAGGTGGTCGCCGAGATGGATTTCCGCATCCTGAAGTTCCGCCCGCACGACGACGACGTGGCGCCCAGGGATGCCGGCGCAGGCGAGGTGCCCTCCGACCTCGACCCCTCACGGATGTTGCGGCCCAGCGCCTCTCGTGACACCGAGTTCTTCTGGGAGGGCGTCGCAGCCCACGAACTGCGCATTCAGAAGCTCGACGACGGAACGCTGCGTCATCCGCCGATACCCGCGACCTGGAAGCCTCGGCTACCCGATGGCACCGTGCCGGTCACCGACTACGTCGTCGCGTCGGGCACGGGAACGGTCTACAGCTATGTGGTGCACCGCGCACCCAAGGTGCCGGGACGTGAACTGCCTTTCGTGGTCGCCCTCGTCGAACTCGACGGACTCGAATCGGTCGACAGCGGTGACAGCGACGACGACGGTTTGCCGCTGCCTTCTCCCGTCCGACTGCTCGCCGAGTTGCGCGACGTCGACCCCGCCGACGTGCACATCGGGCAGCGCGTCGAGGCGATGTTCCTCGACTTTCCCGCCGACGAGGAGTCGGGCACCGACGCCTGGACGCTGCACGCGTGGCGCCAGACCACACAGGAGGCGCAGTGACGACCAGTGCGATCCCCACTGTCGAAGTAGGAACAACGTTGCCGCCATTGACAATCGACGCGACGCCGACGTTCATCGTATCGACAGCGCTGGCAACCCGTGACTTCCAGGATGTCCATCACGACCGCGACCTCGCTCAGGCCAAGGGGTCCAAGGACATCTTCGTCAACATTCTCACCGACACCGGACTCGTCGAACGATTCGTCACCGACTGGGCCGGTCCGTCTGCGAGGATTCGTTCGATCAAGCTCAAACTCGGTGTGCCGTGGTATGCCTACGACTCGTTGACCTTCACCGGCGAGGTGACCGACGTCGACGACGATCTGGTCACCGTGGCCGTTACGGGAACGAATGCTCTTGGTAAGCATGTGATCTCGACCGTCACGCTCATGAGGGGAGGTCGCTGATGGGGCAGTTGTCGGGCGCAGCCGCGATCGCCGGGATCGGGGCCACCGAGTTCTCCAAGAACTCCGGGCGCAGCGAACTTCGGTTGGCGACCGAGGCGGTGCAGACTGCGCTCGCGGATGCCGGCCTGACCCCCGCCGATGTCGACGGTCTCGTCAGTTTCACCATGGACACCAACTCGGAGATCGCGGTCGCCCGCGCTGTGGGAATTCCCGAGCTCACGTACTTCTCGCGTATTCACTACGGCGGAGGTGCGGCCTGTTCGACGGTGCAGCAGGCAGCGATGGCTGTGGCCACGGGCGTGGCCGACGTGGTCGTTGCGTACCGGGCGTTCAACGAGCGGTCGGGTTTGCGCTTCGGACAGGTGAATTCGGCTGTGGCCAACCAGGAGAACTCGTCGGGCACCGACAACGCGTTCAGCTATCCGCATGGGTTGTCGACTCCGGCAGCGTTCGTCGCCATGGTCGCGCAGCGGTACCTGCACGAGTTCGGCGCTACGAGTGAGGATTTCGGACGCATCGCCGTCGTCGACCGCAAGCACGCTGCCAACAATCCCGAGGCGTTCTTCTACGGCAAGCCCATCACGTTGGCCGACCACCAGCAGTCGCGATACATCGCGGAGCCGTTGCATCTGCTCGATTGCTGTCAGGAGTCCGATGGCGGTGTCGCGATCGTCGTCGTGTCGGCCGAACGCGCGCGCGACCTACCGAATCCGCCTGCCGTGATCTCGGCGGCGGCGTCGGGCAGCGGCGTCGACCAGTTCATCATGACCAGCTACTACCGTGACGAACTCGCCGCATTGCCCGAGATGGGCCTTGTCGGTCGGCAACTGTGGGAGCAGTCGGGATTGCGGCCCGACGATATGGACGCCGCGATCCTCTACGACCACTTCACGCCGTACACCCTGTTGCAGTTGGAGGAGTTGGGGTTCTGTGGGCGCGGCGAGGCAAAGGATTTCGTGCGGGAGCCGGGTGCGTTGGAAGTCGGCGGTCGGCTCCCGTTGAATACACACGGAGGTCAGTTGGGGGAGGCATACATCCACGGAATGAACGGCATAGCCGAAGCCGTCCGGCAGTTACGTGGCACGTCGGTGAATCAGGTGCCCGGCGCAGAGCGGGTGGTGGTGACGGCCGGAACAGGAGTTCCGACAAGCGGTTTGGTGTTGACGGCGGCGTGAGTGCCGCGCAGCGCGGATAGAGATGACGGGTCACAAGCAGTGCAGCAAGAGGAGCCAGCAGCAATGAAATTCAACCTCGCCGACGTCTTCGAGACAGTCGCCGATTCGGTACCCGACCGCATAGCCCTCAGTTACGGCGGACGCCAGATCAGCTATGCAGAGCTCGATCGACTCTCCAGCCAGGTCGCGCACATGTTCGCCGCGCAGGGCATCGGACTCGACGACAACGTGTCACTGTTCCTCAAGAACAGCGTCGAACACGTCACCAGTCTGCTCGGCCTGCTGAAGGTGCGCGCAGTACCTGTCAACGTCAACTATCGCTACACCAATGCCGAGTTGAGCTACATCTTCGACAACTCCGACTCGCGGGGAATCGTCGTCGAAGAACCTGAGCATCAGCGCAGCGTTGCCACGTTGCTGCCCGAACTGCCGCTCGTGCGAACGGTATTCGTCATCGGGGAGATCGTCGACGAACTGCGCGCGGCGGCCGACGATCTGCCGGACGGACGCACTGTGCAGGTCGTACAGTTCTCCGATTCGGAGAAGCTCTCGGACGCGCGAGATTTCGAGACGAGAACCGGCGACGAGCATTACCTCCTGTACACGGGCGGCACCACCGGCTACCCCAAGGGCGTGATCTGGCGACACGACGACTTCTTCCGCAAGCCGATCTCCGGTGGCAATCCGTATGGCGAGGCGCGCAAGGATCTCGCAGAAGTCGGTGCGGCGGTGAAGGATTTCCCTTCGATCGCCTTCAACATCGCGGCGCCGCTGATGCACGGCGCGGCGTCGTATTCGTTGTTCACCTTCCTCACGCTCGGCGGTCGGTTGGTGCTGATGCGCGACTTCGATCCGGCCGCAATCGTGTCGGGCATCGAGGACGAGCAGATCCAGATCATCCTCATCGTCGGCGACGCGATGGGAATGCCGCTCGTCGACGAACTCGAGCGCCGCACAGGCGACGTCGACCTGTCCTCGCTGTTCTCGATCACCTCGGGCGGGGCGATCTGGTCGCAACACGTGCGTGAGCGCATGGCCGCGGTGAAGCCAGACCTGGTGCTGCGTGACAACTTCGGAGCGTCGGAGTCGGGCAACGACGGCGAGATCATGATGGACGACAACGGCAACCTTCGGGTGCCGCCGACCGACAAGATGATGGTGGTCGACGAATCGCTCAACGAGATCACCCCGGGCTCAGGCGATGTCGGGTACATCGCGCGAATCGGCAATGTGCCCCTCGGCTACTACAAGGACGAGGCCAAGTCTGCCAAGACCTTTCCGACGCTTCCCGACGGTCGACGCATCTCGGTGCTCGGCGACATGGGGACAGTCGAGGCCGACGGCACCATCGTGTTCCTCGGTCGCGGCTCGCAATGCATCAACACCGGCGGCGAGAAGGTGTACGCCGAGGAGGTCGAGGCGACACTGCACGCGCACCCCGCCGTCGCCGACGCTCTCGTCGTTCCGATTCCCGATCCCAAGTACGGGCAGCGGGTCGGCGCGGTGGTCGCGGTGGCACAGGGCGAATCGGAGCCGACTCTCGAAGACCTGCAGACCCATTGCCGCGAGTCGCTGGCCGGCTACAAGGTCCCACGGACCGTCGTATTCGTCGACGAGGTGAAGCGGACGCCCGCGGGCAAAGCCGACTACAAGTGGGCGAAAGCCGCCGCGGCCACAGCGCCAGCTGCCCCGGAGTCGGCAGGCGTATGACGCCCACTCGGCGCGATGAGACGCCCACTCGACGGGAAAACCCGTCGACTGGGCGCTCGAGACCGTCGACTGGGCGCTCGAGACGGCCGAGTGTGCAGTCGCCGAGCGAGGGCGGCGCTCAATGTATACGGTGTTCATCGTGAGTAAGCGAAGCAGGGTCGGGCGTCGGGTCGGTGTGATGGTGTCGGCGGTGGCGGTGGTCGCCGCGACGATGTCGGCGGTGATCGGGGCGCCGCCCGCGAGCGCCGCGCCGAGCGGGCCGTCGGGCACGGTGGTGTCGACCGAGCCGCTGCCCGCGCGGATCACGGTGCCCGGTGCTGTCAACGCGAAGCGGATCACGTACTGGACCAAGGGTGTTCGCGATGCGGCTGCGTTGTCGAGCGGTGCGGTCTATCTGCCGCCGGGTACGCCGCCCAAGGGCGGCTGGCCGGTGATCGCGTGGGCGCACGGCACAACCGGCCTCGCCGATCACTGCGCGTACTCCATCGGCGGTCCGGTCGCCGTCGAGCGTGACTGGGAGTACCTCGGCTCGTGGATGTCTCGCGGATACGCGGTGGTCGCCTCGGACTATGTCGGGCTCGGCACGCCGGGTAACCATCCGTATCTGAACGGTCGCGTCGAGGCGCACAGCATCGTCGACAGCGTGAAGGCTGCACGGCAGGTGTATCCGCAGTTGTCACGCAAGTGGGCGGTCGTCGGGCAGTCGCAGGGTGGCGGCGCCGCCATCACGACGGCCCGCTACGCGACGCAGTTCGGTGGCAAGGATCTGGACTACCGAGGTGCTGTGGGGACCGGCGTTCCGGCGTATATCGAGAATCTCGTTGCGGCGCTTGGTCGTCCGTCGCCGGTCCGACTCGGAGGGTTCTCGCCCAACACGACGATCTACGTGATGTACATCCTCTCCGGACTCCGTACGTCGTTCCCGGAATGGAACATCAATTCGTTCCTGACCCCGTACGGCCGGTACTGGGTCGACAAAGCCGAGACCCAGTGCGACTCCGACAACGAGCTCGGCGCCCTGGTTCGATCGCAGAAGGTCGATCCCGGAAAACTGCTCAGCCGCCCGCTGTCCGATATCCCCGGATTCCAGGCGAAACTCACCGATTACATGGGTATCCCCGAATCCGGCTACGACAAACCGTTCTTCATCGGGCAGGGCGGCCTCGACACCGACGTCAACACCCCCGGAGTCTTGCTCCTGGTGTCGCGACTCAAGGCGAACAACCAGCCCGTGACGTTCCGGTTCTACCCGGACAAGGACCACAGCGGCACGGTCAACGCGTCGAAGGTCGACTCGATCCCGTTCGTGGACAAGCTCTTCCGCTGACCCATACGGCCGAGAGTTCTGCCGGGGCTCACCCGAAAGCCCGCAGCCCGACCCACAGCGCGAGTACTGCGGCGACGAGTGTCAGCGGCACCGACACCAGCCCGAGCGACAGATAGAGACGAGACGACGTCGACGCCGAGTGTCGACGCATGACGTCGCGCCACAGCAGATTGGCCAGCGAACCGAACACGGCCAGGTTGGGGCCGATGTTCACGCCGAGCAGTACCGCGAGCACCAGCGCGGGCTGACCCGCCAAGAGCGGGACGAGCAGCAGGGTCGCCGGGAGATTGTTGAACAGGTTGGCGGCGACCGCTGCGATCACCGCGGCTCCCAGCAGCGCGAGAAGGCCTGCCCCGGACGGCATCAGCGTCGAGAAGAGGTCACCCACGGGGCCGTTGCGCACGGGCAGGATGATCACGCCCAGTGCGGCGACGAAGATCAGGAACGGGACTCCTGCCGCGCGGACGGCGTCGACGCAGGTCGCGCGGGGTGTTCGCCACAGCCACGGCAGCGCCATCGCCAGCGCCCCGATCCCGGCCACGGCCGCCAGCGGGACGCCGAGAGGCTCTGCGACGACGAATCCCACGAGAAGCCCGCCGAGTGCGCCCAACGTCAGCAGCGGCGCTCGTGGCGTCTCGACGTCCTCCGAATGATCCTGCGCCGCATCGGATACGACGAGCTCGGGAGAATCGTCGACCTCACCGTGCCCGCGGGGCGATCTCAGGTCCGCCGCGAAGAACCACCGAAAGACGAGATATTCGACGACGATCGCCGCGACCCACGGCCACGCCATGATCGCGGCGAAGCGCGTGAACGACAGCCCGGCCGCGCCGAAGGCGAGCAGATTGGTCAGGTTGGAGACGGGCAGGAGCGTCGACGCGCTGTTGGCGAGATGGTTGCTCGCGTAGGCGATGGGTGTGACTCGCGCGCCGATGTGTCGTGTGGTCAACACGGCAACCGGGGTCAGCAGCACGATCGTGGTGTCGAGGGACAATACAGCGGTCGTCACGGCAGCGACCACGAATACGATGCGCAGCAATCCGATCGCCGAACCGCGACTCCACCTGGCCAATACCACCCCGACCCAGGTGAAAACACCTGCGCGTGCACAGATCTCGGCGACGACGAGCATGGCCGCGAGAAACCCGATTGTCGGCAGCATGAACCGAACCTCTGCCGCGGCGGTGTGCCAGTCGACGAGACCCAGCGCGGCGACGAGCAAGGCTGCCGGCACGGCGACAACAGCGGGTGGGACGCGTGTGACCGATACGGTGGCGACGATGGTCACGACCAACACGACGACCGCGACCACGGTGCCGAACGCGCTGCTCGCCTCGATCACCGGAGCGAGCCTACGCTGCTCACCTGTCCGTCGAGCGTTGCCTGTCGTCGTCCGCCCAGCCGAACTCGTTGGTCTTCGTCACGGGTTCCCCCATATCGGGGTCGGTCTTGTTGTCGGGGTAGGTGACGGCGACGACACGACGAGGCGCGAGCCACAGCAACACGGCGGAGCCGGCGAGGAGGACCGCTCCGAGGACGACGCACGCCTGATTCATCGGCGTGATGAACGCGTCTTGCGCGCCGTCGAGGATGGCCCGCGCCAGACCGCTCGCCTGCTCGGGAAGCCGGTGTGCCACCTCGGTGGCCTCCGCGAGTGATTTGCCGATGCGAGTCGACGCCTCGTCGGCTTGGGCGAGCAGCGCCTGGCCGCCCGCGGTGTCTCCCGCGGCGATGCGTTGGCGTCCGGCGGCGTCGAGTTGGTCGTGTGCGAGCGTGCTGGTCGCCCCGATTCGGGCCGAGTATCCGGCCGCGAGCAGTGACCCTGCGATAGCGATCCCGATGGCGGCACCGAGTTCGCGCGCGGTGTCGTTGACCGCTGATCCGACGCCCTGGTTGTCCAGCGGTGTGTTCGACATGATGGCCGTGGTCGACGGTGCGGTCGCGAGTCCGATACCGACCGCGATGACACCGGTCATCGCCGCGAACATCGGGTAGCTGTCGTAGTCGATGAGCCCGAGGAGCAGCATCCCGATGCCTGCGACGAGGATTCCGCCGGCGAGGACGAAACGCAGCGAGTGGAACCGCACGGCGACCCAATTGCCGACGAGGGCGAAAGCGCTGACACCGATGACCATCGGCATCAGTGCGAAAGCCGATTGCAGCGGGGAGTAGCCCATCACCAGTTGCAGTCGTTGCAACAGCAGATAGAAGGCGCCGAACGACGCGAAGAACTGCAATGCCACCGAGAGTGCGCCGGAACCGAATGCGCGGTTGGTGAAGAGGCGCACGTCCAGCAGCGGGTCGGTGATGCGCAATTCGACCATGCAGAACGCGACCAACAACACCAGTCCGCCGATCAGCGCGACCAGAACGAGGGCGTCGCCCCACCCGCGGTGTGGTGCTTCGAGAAGACCGAAGACGATTCCGGTCACGCCGAAGACCGATAGGGCGGTACCGCCGAAGTCGAAGCGTCCAGGATTGCTGTCGCGGGAGGTTCCGATCGTCAGGCACAGCAGAGCAGTCACCAGAGCCGACGCCGCGAAAGTGATGAAAATCGAGTGCCACGAGAAGAATTCGAGCAGGACGCCGGTGACGAAGAATCCCGCGATCGCTCCCGCTCCAGCCACCGCCGCCCAAATGCTCACCGCGATACTGCGCTTGTCCGCAGGTACACCGGAGGTGATCAGCGACAGCGTGGTGGGCATGATGAGTGCCGCTGCGACGCCTGCCAGGATTCGGGTGCAGATCAACTGGGTGGGATCGGTCGTCCAGATCGCCAGCAGTGAGGCGACAGAGAAGACGACGAGACCGACGATCAGGACCTCGCGTCGCCCGAAGCGGTCACCGATGGCGCCTGCCGGAAGCAGCAGTGCCGCAAGGGCTAACGTGTAGCCGTCGACGATCCATGTCATCTGGCTCGAGTCGGCGCCGATGTCGATGGCGATGTCGGCGAGTGCGGTGTTCAGCGCGGCCATGGCGGCGACCACCATGCTGACCGCAGCGCAGGCGATCAGGATCAGCCACGCCGCGCGCGTGTTCTCGCGCGTCAGTCGCGTGCGTGTCAGCCTGGCCATGTAGTCCCCGTCGCTATCGAGTCGAGGTTATTCACGACACGCTGCCGGGAAACGCCACAAACTCCTGCACCATGTGACACATTTATCACTGTAGTAACACACTGGGAGTATTCGATCAGGTAGCTGGCGGGTATCCCGGACGATCGAAAGTGAGAGATCATGGCCTCATCCCAGGTCGCATCTTCACGAGCAACCGACACGACGCCGGTCCGCCTGCACATCTGGCGGGTGTTGTCGATGCTGGCCGCGCTGATCGCGGTCGGTGTGGTGTTGGTTCTCATCATCACCTCCGCGGCCTAGCGCGACCAGCCGACACGTCGGACTCAGCCCGCGTACTTCTCGATGACTGCGCCGACTCGTGGAAGTGCCGCGGCCACATAGCCTTTCGCCTTGCCGCGCAGCGAGTTGTACGCCTTCGCGAGCGCAGGCTTGGCGTTCGACACCTGGTCGTCGGTCACCTGGAGCAGCGCTTCGGATGCCGCGTCGGAATTCGCCGCGAGGTGATCACCGAACGCGACGCCGGCAGGCTTGCTGTCCCAGAACGGTTGCAGCGCGCTGAGAAAGTCGGGCAGCAACTGGTCGGTAGCCCGAGTCACGATGTCCGGCTTGATCTTTTGGACAGCGCCGTAAGCCGCTTTGACGGCGGCGCCGCTGAGACCCTTCTGCTCCGACACCTCGGCGTCGATGACGCCGACGAAATCGTTGACCACTGCCGGACGGTTGGCTCCGAGCAGTGACTGCAGCGAATCGCTCATCGAATCTCCTTCATGGCCCGTGGCGCAGCCACGGGAGGTAGCGGGAATGACCGTCAGTGACCTTATCGGTTCCGACTGTGATGGTGCGCGCTGGCGGCATCCACCTACGACGTCGCGTCCGCTACTCCCATCGGACGCTCAGCGGCGTTTCTCGACAACCACGTTCGCCAGCGCCGGGGCATTGTCGCGTTCGATCACCGAGGCCGTCACCAGGAGCCTGTCGGCCTCGTCCCACACGGCAACGTCGAGCGTCTCACCCGGGAACACCACGCCCGCGAAGGTTGCCGAGAAGTCGGCTACCGCAACGACTTCACCGCCGAGGAGTCCGTCGACGACGGCCCGACACACCGATCCATACGTGCACAGGCCGTGCAGGATGGGCCGCGGAAATCCGGCGGCCGCGGCGAATGCCGGGTCGGAGTGCAGTGGGTTGCGGTCGCCGCACAACCGGTAGAGCAGCGCCTGATTCGGCAGCGTGGGGACCTGCAGGATCGCGTCGGGTGCTCGGTCGGGATAGGCGACCTTGCTCGACGCCCCGCGCTCACCTCCGAAACCGCCCTCACCCTTGGCGAAGATCGACGACCGCTCGGTCCACAGCGGTTCGCCCGTCTCGTCGACGGTGATGCCCTCGGAGATGATGACCGCCGCAGACCCTTTGTCCTGGACCTCGACGATCCGCTTGCGCGTCGTCGCCTTGCCCTCCGGCGGCAGTGGTCGATGCGCGGTGGTCTGCTGGCTGCCGTGGACGACCTTCGCCAAATCGATGTCGATACCGGGGAAGGAGGCCGTGGGAGCCTGCGTAGCGTGGAACGTCGCGGCGACCGTCGCGAAGGTCGGCAACACCTTGGGAGCGGCGTCGTCGACGTAGCGCAGGCCATCGACGTCGAGCGGATCACGGGCTGCTCCGACGGCGAGGTGATAGAGCGCGACGTCGGATGCCGTCCACGAGAAGGTGACCTCGGGCAACTCCGCCCCGACTGCGACCGATGGATCGATGGGCACGGCTTACGCTCCTGCCGTCGTCGACGTCGGGGTTGCCTGCCCGGTGCGTGCGGCGGCGTCGAGCGCGGCGAGGTACCCGAAGACGAGCGCGGGGCCGATGGTGGCGCCGGGGCCGGCATAGGTGTGGCCCATGACCGGTGCGCTGGTGTTGCCCGCGGCGTAGAGGCCCTCGATGACCGAGCCGTCCGGTCGCAGCGCGCGGCCGGTCGCGTCGGTGTCGATGCCGCCCTTGGTGCCGAGGTCTCCCGGCACCATCTTGACCGCGTAGAACGGCGCCTTGCGGACCAGCCCGAGGCTCGGGTTGGGCTTGTTGGTGATGTCGCCGTAGTAGTGGTCGTAGCCGCTCTCGCCGCGATGGAAGTCGGCGTCGACGCCGGACTTCGCGAATCCGTTGAAGCGTTCGGTTGTCGCGGTCAGTGCGTCGGCGGGAACGCCGATCTTGTCGGCGAGCTCGGCGATCGTGTCGGCCTTGACGACGACCCCGGAGTCAAACCACTTCTTGGGCAACGGTTGTCGCGCGTTGATCCCCGCGAAGAGATACCGGTTGCGGCACGTCTGGTCGAAGATCAGCCAACCGGGCACGTTCTCTCCCGGGCCCTCGCCCTGGCCGAACTCGCCGCCGTACATCTGGTGCACGGCCTCCACGTAGGGCAGCGATTCGTTCATGAATCGTTCGCCGCGCATGTTGACGATGAACGTGCCGGGGACCGAGCGTTCGGAGAGTGCGAACCACGGCCCGCGCGGCAGGGGAATGGTCGGTCCCCACCAGGCGTCGTCCATCAGCGACACCGCGGCGCCGATCTTGATGCCCGCGTTGATGCCGTCACCGGTGTTCGACGGCGCGCCCGTCGTCCAGTCGGACCCGATCGGTTCGCGCTGGTATTTGCGGCGCATCTCGACGTTGTGCTCGAATCCGCCACACGCGAGGATCACGCCTTTCTCGGCGCGGATGTCGAACTGCTTGCCGTCGGATTCCGCTCTGACCCCGACGATGCGGCCGTCGTCGGTGAGAAGGTCGACGAGGCCGGTGTTCAGTCGCAGGGGAACGCCGGCCTGCCGAACTCCGAGCAGCAGCTCGGCGGCGAGCGCTGCGCCCATCGCGATGAGTTTCTTACCGCGCGAGCGTGCCCAGAAGAATCGGCCGCCGACCTTGGCCATCCGCGCCGGGCCGCGCCAATGGCGTATGCCGGTGTTGAGCCAGCGGTAATCCGATTGCAGCACAACCATGTTCAGCGGCGCCTTGGTGTACTGCGGGTGCAGGGTGTCGAGGTCGTCGCCGAGTGCTCGTGCATCGAAGGGGCGAGGTTCGACGCTGCGCCCGCCGATACGGCCGCCCGGCGCCTCCGGGTAGTAGTCGGAGTAGTTCTTCACCCACTCGAGGTCGAGAGGGGCGTGCTTCATGAGGAAGTCCAGCGCCTCGGGGCCACGGTCGATGTAGGCGTCGATGCGGTCCTCGCGTGCGTGCTCGCCGATGATGGCCTTGACGTACTCGCGGGCCCGGTCGGGTGTGTCGTCGACGCCGTCGCGCTTCAATACGGAGTTGTTGGGGATCCAGACGCCGCCACCCGAGCGCGACGTCGAGCCTCCCCAGTACGGCGACTTCTCGATGATCACCGTCGTGAGGCCCTGCGCCGCAGCGGTGATCGCGGCACTGAGCCCTGCCGCGCCCGCACCCACGACGACGACGTCGTAGGTCTCTGGTTGTTCTTGCTCGCGCTCGCCTGCCATCGGGTTCCCTTCGTGCTCCGTGGTGGAACGTGTTCTCTATACGAATTAGAACACGTTTCAGAAATGTGGCGCCAGGGTGTGGGAGAGTCGGTGCGCATGGAGCAACGTCGAGTGGCTGTCGTGACCGGGGCGAGCCGGGGTGCGGGCAGGGGAATCGCGCTCGCGCTGGGTGCGACCGGGGCCACGGTATACGTGACCGGGCGGACCGAGAACGACGGCGACAGTGCACTGCCCGGTTCGGTGAACTCGACCGCTGCCGAGGTGAGCGCTCGTGGCGGCGTCGGTGTCCCGATGGTGCTCGACCACGCCGACGACGCCGCCGTCGCCGCACTGTTCGAGCGGGTCGGCGACGAGAACGGCGGCTGCCTCGACATCCTGGTCAACAACGCGCTGACCCTTCCGGACGCATTGACGACGAAGGGCCCGTTCTGGAGCAAGCCGCTCTCGCTGACCGACCTGTTCGACGTCGGAATGCGGTCGACGTATGTCGCAAGCTATTACGCCGCACCGCTTCTGGTGCACCGCGGCTCGGGCTTGATCGTCAACACCTCGTCCTTCGGTGGCGCGTGCTACATGCACGGACCCGCGTACGGCGCGGGCAAGGCTGCCGTCGACAAACTGGCTCACGACATGGCCGTCGACTTCCGGCCGCATGACGTCGCCGTGATCTCGCTGTGGATGGGCCTGCTGCTGACCGAGCGCACCCGCGCGGCATTCGCCGATCACCCGGATGCGTATGCCGGTCTCGCCGCCAACGCCGAATCGCCGGAGTTCGTCGGGCGGGTCATCGCCGCGCTCGCCGACGATCCCGATCTGATGTCGCGGAGCGGGCGCGTGCTCATCGCGGCGGAACTCGCCGCCGAGTACGGCGTCGTCGACGCCGACGGCCGACAGCCGCCGTCGCATCGCGCGATGCTCGGCGACCCGCCGACGTTCAGCACGGCCGTCATCGACTGAGGCGTGGACGGAAGCGCGGGTGGGGCGCCGAAGGGACTGCCGCAAAACTGGAACATGTTCTAAACTAGAACGTGTTCATGCCGTGGTGGCCTGTGTGCTCGCCGCGGTAGATGTGAGCCGTACCGACCCCGGAAGTGAGCAGAAGTGGCCGTCGACAAGGCAACTCGCGAGCAGATCGCGGCGGATCTGTGGACAGCAGAACAGACCGCAACCGCCATCGAGCGGCCAACCGACACCCATCCCGACCTCGACGTCGTCGACGCCTACGAGATCCAGCTGATCAATATCCGCAAGCGTCTCGATGCGGGCGCGAAGGTCGCGGGGCACAAGGTCGGCCTTGCGTCGGAAGCCATGCAGAAGATGATGGGCGTCGACGAACCCGACTATGGGCATCTGCTCGACACCATGCAGTACTACGAGTCGACCCCCATCGACACGGCTCGGCTCTGCTTCCCGCGGGTCGAGGTGGAGGTCGGGTTCATCCTCGGCAAGGACCTGCCGGGCGAGGGGTGCACAAACGACGACGTCATCGCCGCCGTCGAGTGGGTGGTGCCGTCTATCGAACTCATCGACTCGCGGATCACGGACTGGAAGATCACACTCTGCGACACCATCGCCGACAACGCGTCGTCGTGCGGATGGATTCTCGGCGAGCAGCGGGTGGCCATCGGCGATATCGACACCGGCGACGTCGACGCGGTGCTGCACCGCAACGGTGAGGTTGTCGCGAAGGGCAATTCGTCTGCGGTGCTCGGGCATCCGCTCAACGCGGTGTCGTGGCTCGCGCGCAAGGTCGAGGGCTTCGGGGTGCGGCTGCGCAAGGGCGACCTGATACTTCCCGGGACCGCGACACGGGCCTTCGACGTCGCGCCGGGCGACCACGTCGTCGCAGAGTTCGCGGGGCTCGGCACCGTCACACTGGACTTCGACTGAGTCCCAACAGTTTTCGTCAAGACCACGACCACACACCCACAGGAGGCACCGTGGCGGCAACGCTGACCGCAGCCATCATCGGGTCGGGCAACATCGGCACCGACCTCATGTACAAACTCGAACGCAGTCAGGTCATCGACCCGCGCTGGATGGTCGGTATCGACGCCGACTCCGAGGGCATGAAACGTGCCGCCGACCACGGGCTGATCACCATGAGCGGCGGCGCCGACGAGTTGCTCGCGTCGTCGGAGAAGCCCGATCTGATCTTCGAGGCGACGTCGGCCTACGTGCACCGCGAGTACGCGCCCCGCTACGAGGAGGCAGGCATCATCGCCGTCGACCTCACACCCGCGGCAGTCGGGCCCGCGGTGGTGCCGCCCGCCAACCTGCGTGAGCATCTCGACGCCCCGAACACCAACATGATCACCTGCGGTGGGCAGGCGACCATCCCGATGGTGCACGCGGTGAGTTCGGTTGTGCCGGTGCCGTATGCGGAGATCGTCGCGTCGGTGGCATCCGTCTCGGCGGGGCCGGGCACGCGCGCCAACATCGACGAGTTCACGCGCACGACGTCGAAGGGGATCGAGACGATCGGGGGTGCGCAGCGCGGCAAGGCGATCATCATCCTCAACCCGGCCGACCCTCCGATGATCATGCGCGACACCATCTTCTGCGCGATTCCCGAGGATGCCGACACCGACGCGATCGCCGCGTCGATCCATCAGCGCGAAAAGGACATCCAGGCATACGTTCCCGGCTATCGGCTGCTGCAGGACCCGCAGTTCGATCCGCCCAGTGTGCTCAACGGCGGGCACGCGCGCGTCTCGATCTTCGTCGAGGTCGAGGGTGCAGGCGACTTTCTACCGCCGTACGCGGGAAACCTCGACATCATGACGGCCGCCGCCACCAAGGTCGGCGAAGAAATCGCGAAGCAGAAGCTGGGGGTGTCGGCATGACCACGGCGACAACAGATCTCATGGCGCACGCGCGCAAGTACTCCGACACGCTCGACATCCGGATCACAGACTCGTCGCTGCGCGACGGCAGCCACCACAAGCGCCACCAGTTCACGGTCGACGAGGTGCGGTCCATCGTCGGCGCGCTCGATGACGCCGGAGTCCCGGTGATCGAGGTGACCCACGGCGACGGACTCGGCGGGTCGTCGTTCAACTACGGCTTCTCCAAAACCCCTGAGCAGGAACTGATCAAGGCGGCCGCCGAAACCGCGCAGCGCGCCAAGATCGCGTTCCTCATGCTGCCGGGGCTGGGTACCAAGGACGACATTCGGGCCGCGCAGGACAACGGCGGCCAGATCTGCCGCATCGCGACGCACTGCACCGAGGCCGACGTGTCGATTCAGCACTTCGGGCTGGCTCGCGAGCTGGGTTTGGAAACCGTCGGCTTCCTGATGATGAGTCACAGTCAGCCGCCGGAAGTGCTTGCCGCGCAGGCGCGCATCATGGCCGACGCCGGCTGCCAGTGCGTGTACGTCGTCGACTCCGCCGGTGCGCTCGTGCTCGAGGACGTCACCGTTCGCGTGCAGGCACTGGTGGCCGAACTCGGCGACGACGCCCAGGTCGGCTTCCACGGCCACGAGAACCTCGACATCGCGGTTGCCAACTCCATCAACGCCATTCGGGCGGGTGCACAGCAGATCGACGGTTCGATCCGACGTTTCGGTGCGGGCGCGGGAAACACGCCGACGGAGGCCTTCGTCGGAGTGTGCGACAAGCTCGGGATCACCACGGGCGTCGACTTCATGAAGATCGCCGACGCCGCGCAAGACGTCGTGCGGCCCGCCATGCCGTCGGAGTGCCTGGTCGACCGCTCGTCGATGATGATGGGCTACGCAGGCTGCTACAGCTCGTTCCTCAAGCACGCCGAGGGGCACGCCGAACGGTACGGCGTCTCCGCGGCGGACATCCTGCTCGAGGCCGGCAACCGCAAACTCGTTGGCGGGCAGGAGGATCAGCTCATCGACATCGCCCTCGAGCTGCGCAAGAAGGCCGACGCGAACGCCGGCGTCTGAGGGGTTCCGCGTTCGCCCAAACGCGGCCCGAACGTGTAGACGCGGCTGGTACACCAGCCGCGTTTGCAGGTTCGAGCCGCGTCTGGAGTTCGACGATCCGCTCACGCCACGTCGAGCTGCAGTTTGGTCAGCCACTGCCGGACCGACGCGGCGACGGTGCCCCGCTCGAGGTCGGCCCAGGTCCAGCGGATCACCATGACGCCGAGTCGGCGCAGTCGGTCCTCGCGCTTCTTCTCCCGGACCACGGCGTCGGTGGCGTCTTCGCCGTCCCGTAAGTACTTCTGGTACTTCACCTTTCCGTCGAACTCCCCGACGAGCAGCCCCGACCAGTCGAAGTCGCTGCGCGCGACGAACCCGTCCTGATCGCGGAACTCGTGTTGCAGACGCGGAATCGGAAGGCCCGCCTCGATGATCTGCGCCCGACACCACGACTCGCCGGGACTCTCCGCGTCGGCGGTGGCGTGTGCGAGCGCACGGCGCGCCTGTCCGACGCCCCGACGCGTGGCCCGCAGCATCTTGCGCATGACCTTGCGGTCGGCGCCGAGGCGCAGCGCGGCGTCGAGCACTGCGAGTGCGCCGGCGAAGCCCATCGGGCTCGTGCATGCGATGTCGACGGCTGTTCGTTCGAGCGAGCTGACCAGCACACCGTCGACGTCGACTGTCTCGCTGGGCGCGACCACTCCGACGTGCGTGTGCCTGGTGGCCGTACGTCCGCCGTGGTTGGCGTCGCCGGTGGTCACGTGCAGGCGCGCGAAGTTGGGTTTGAGCATCGGCAGCCTGTGCATTGCGGCGGCCGACTGGTGGGTCACCACTCCCGCGACGATGCCGAGCGTGGCCGACGCGATCACGGTGAGCCGGTGCGCGTCGTCGGGTGTGCGTTTCTCGGCGGGCGCGAAGGCGCCGCGGCCGACACGGACGATCTCGCCGCGTCGGCACGCTCGGCGCAGATCGTCGTCGGTGAAGCCGTCGGCCAGTGCCTTCTTGCGGTAGATGATGCCGTGGTCGTCTGCGATGAACGGGGTCATGACAGCTCCGACGCGCACGACCGCCCGGCGGTTCCCCTAATGCCCAAACGCGGCCCGAACCTGCAGACGCGGCTGGTACACCGACAGCGTCTGCAAGTTCGAGCCGCGTCTGGAGCGCGGTTACATCCCGGCCGGCGGGTGCCCCAGCGAGATCAGTGCGCCGTTGGGGTCGTGCACCGTGGCGAGGGTGCCGTACGGCGTGTCCGTGGCGGGCATGATGACCGAGCCGCCGAGCTCCTCGGCGCGCTTGACGGTCGCGGGTACGTCGTCGACGCAGATGTAGATCTGCCAGAAGGAGGGCAGTTCCGGCGGAAACAGGTTGGCTGCGTCCATGATTCCGGCGTAGGCCATGTCGCCGAAGAAGACCTGCTCGTACCGCAGCGGGCTGCCCGGCTCGACGATCTCGACGGCGCTGTTGTCGATGACAGACTCGACGCGCGCGCCGACGACCTCGGGGTAGAACACCACCGATTTGGTGTAGTCCTGGCTCACACACTCGAACCAGTACGGGGCGCCGTGGACGCCCCACTCGGCAAAGCCCTTGTGCTTGTTGGCTTTCCAGAAGCCGATCACCGCGCCCGCGGCGTCGACCGCCACGGCCATCGTGCCCTCCTCGCCGACCTCCATCGGAGGCAGCATGACCGATCCGCCCGCTGCCTTGACCAGCTCGAGAGTGGCCTCGGGGTCGTCGGTGCGAAGGTACGACGACCAGACGTTGGGCACCGACCCTTCGCCCATGGCGGGCATCAGGCCGGCGACGCGGTGACCGTTGAGAGTGAAGTTCTGGTATCCGCCGAAGTCGGGGTTCGGATCCTCGACCTTCCACCCGAACAGGTCGCTGTAGAAGTCGATCGCCTTGGCGGTGTTGCTGCTCATCAGGTCGAACCAGACAGGTGCGCCGGGGGGAGCGGTGTATTCGGTCATGGCAGTGGCTCTTCTCTGTGGTCGCTGGTCTCGGACGCTGGTACTGACCTCCATCCTCGCGAAAAGTCATCGGCGGCGTCGGCGAACACCGGAGGTCGGTACGCGAGCGAGACCCGGGGTGGCACGCTTGACCCCATGACAGAACGTGCGCGCGCACTCGCATGGCCGCTTTTCGCGGTGTCCGGCCTGCTGATCGTCGCGTTCAGTCTGGTGTCGTGGGGCGACTCCAGCCAGGGGCTCAACTCCAAGATCTCCGGTGTCGGGCGCGTATCGGTGCCGGGTGCGGCGCCGGAAGACGTCGCATTTCTGGAAGCGCACACGCAACGCCCGGGGCTGGTCACCATCATCCTGGGTGCGGTGATCGCTGCCGTCGCGGCAGTGGGCTGGTGGCGTCGTCGGCTGCGTCCGATCGCACTTTCAGTGATCGGGCTCGCCGCGGTCGGAGCCGCGGTGGCCGCGGGATTCGTGGTTGCTGACCCGTCCGGACGACTGCTCGACGACGCGGTGACCAGCACCCTCGACCTCGCGCCGGGCGAACAGATCCTCCAACCGGGCTACGGCGTGATCGCGGTGCTCGTCGTCGCGATCCTGGTGGCCGTCGGCGTGGTGTTTGTCAGCGCCACAGCAGTGCTCACCAGTACCCGTCGGGATCGGACTCCGGCGACTCCGCCGGGATGATCCCTTCTGCGACACCGTGATCGATGCTCGCCGACAGTCGTGAGCAGGTCGGGACGAGCGCCGGATTCCCGCCCTCGGCACGTATGCGGGCGAGTTCGTTGCACCGCTCCCGGGCGTCGGCGTTCCACTGCACGCTGGTGTGGTGCGAGCTGGTCTTCTTGACCAGCACGCACGCATGGCATCCGCGGCACTCGATCTCGGTCATGCCGCCGCGAAGGTAGTGTTCGCGGTCGCGTGCCGTCGACTCGTGGACCGCGGCCCGACGCTGCGGGTCGTCGCCGAAGTCGGGTGCCTTCGACCACCCGGCGAGGGCGGGTGAGGCGCCCCGTGGGGTCTCGCCCTCCTCGATGCGATCGGCGGCCCTGGTCATGCTCAGACGCGCGTGTCGGTGTCGGACGAGTTGTCCGCGGAGGAATCTTCAGGAGCCGCAGCCTCTGCCGCCTCGCGTTCCTGCTTGCGGCGCAGGTTCTCGGCCACCTCGATGCTCCAGTTCTCGACGGCCTTGGTGGTGTCGATCTCGTACTCGAAGCGCTGGGTCATCTCGTCCGTGACGTCGGCCTTGTCGACGTAGAACTGCTCGTACCAGCGTCGAAGCTGGTAGACCGGACCGTCTTCTTCGACGAGGAGTGGGTTGTCGATGCGCGTCTTGTTCTTCCAGATCTCGACGTCCTGCAGGAACCCGACCTCGACGCCCTTGGAGATCTTGTGGGCCATCCGCGACGCCTGCTCACCCGTCATGCCCTCGGGCACCTTGGCCATCACGCCGTACATCAGGACGAACGAATTGGCGTCGATGGGGTAGTGGCAGTTGGTCAGGATGGTCTCGATCTTGAAGTCGCCGTAGAACTGGACCATCGGGTTCAGCATGTACGACGGCCCGTAATAGGCGGCCATCGATTCGAGTCGGCTCTCGGCGTATCCGCTGCCGAAGTCGATGTCGGGTCGGCCGTGGGAGTTCATGTACTGCGCGGCGGTCTCGCCCTCGAAGACGTTCTTGAAGTAGTCGGGCAGCGCGTAGTGGACGTAGAAGAAGTGCGCCATGTCGACGACGTTGTCGATGATCTCGCGGCAGTTGGAACCCTCGATCACCAGGCGGTTCCAGGTCCATCCGGTCCAGGCGTCGCTACCGACCTCGTCGAGTTCCGGGACGACGCAGTCATCCGGTGGCGGGTTGCCCTCCGGGTCGTTGTAGACGAAAACCTGTCCGTTGCGGATCATCGTCGGCCACGAACGAGTCTTGGCGAGTTTGGGATTGCGCTTCGCGTACGGCACGCCTGCGCAACGCCCGTTGCCCTTCCACATCCAGCCGTGGAACGGGCATGCGACGTTGCCGTCGCGGATCGAGCCCTGGCTGAGATCGCCGCCCATGTGCCTGCAGTACGCGTCGAGGATGTTGACCTCGCCGTCGTGTATCCACAGCGCAAGTTTGGTGCCGAACACGGTGATCGAGTGTGGCTCGCCGTCGTCGAACTCGGACAGCAGACCCAGGCAGTGCCAGCCGCGCGCGAACCGCGTCGGGGGTACCCCGGTGTCGATCTCGCGCACGTCACTGTCGCGTGCCGCACCGGATGCTCCGGTGTGTGCAGCGGGTCGTGGGGTGACGGTCATCTCGGGCGCTCCTTGATCTCGGGGCTGTGCTGTGCGGTTCGCTCTTCATCGAATACTAGAACAGGTTCCAGTATTCGTGTCCACATCGACTCTGCGCCGCTCGATCGCAGCAGTACATGGGGCCAAGGTCCTGTGTTTCCCAATATCTCGACAAAAACTAGAACCTGTTCTAATCTCAGATTTGAAACCAGTGTCTCACGAACGCGAATCGACAGGTAGGAGCCGGGCCAGATGCCAGCACATGAGCCGTCAGCACTTCAATCGGTGGCGCCGGACGCGCAGACGAGCGCCGACCGGGCAGACGCAGCTGCACAGGTGCTCGAGAAGATCAACGCGCTGCTGCCCGAGATCGAGCAGCGGGCGCAGCAGACCGAGGACCTCCGCCAGATCCCCGACGAAACGGTGTCCAGCCTCGACGACGCGGGCTTCTTCAAGCTCCTGCAGCCGTCGCAGTGGGGTGGATACGAGGCCGACCCGGTCACGTTCTACGAGGCAGTGCGCAGGATCGGCAGTGCATGTGGATCGACCGGGTGGGTCTCGGGCATCATCGGCGTCCACAACTGGCACCTCGCACTGTTCGATCAGCAGGCGCAGGAAGACGTCTGGGGCTCCGATCCGTCGGTGCGCATCTCGTCGTCGTATGCCCCGATGGGTGCCGGCCAGGTTGTCGACGGCGGGTACGTCGTGAACGGGTCGTGGGCGTGGTCGTCGGGTAGTGGCATCGCCGACTGGGTGTTCGTCGGTGGTCCGGTCATCAAGGACGGCAAGCCCGTCGACTTCGTCAGCTTCCTGATTCCGCGCGAGGACTACAACATCAAGGACGTCTGGAACGTGGTGGGGCTGCGGGGCACCGGCTCGAACACGATCGAGGTCAAGGACGTCTTCGTGCCACGGCATCGCATGCTCAGTTACCGCACGATGGGGATGGGTCAGGCGCCAGGGCTCGAGCGCAACACCGCTCCGGTGTACAAGATGCCCTGGGGCACAATTCATCCCAGCACCATCTCGACGCCGATCGTCGGTATGGCATACGGGGCGTACGCCGCGCATGTCGAACATCAGGGCAAGCGTGTACGTGCGGCCTATGCGGGAGAGAAGGCCAAGGACGATCCGTTCGCGAAGGTCCGGATCGCCGGTGCGGCAAGCGATATCGACGCGGCGTGGCGACAGTTGTCGGGCAATCTCGCCGACGAATACAACTACATCTTGCGCGGCGAGGAAGTGCCGATGGAACTGCGGCTCGCCGCACGTCGCGACCAGGTACGGGCCACCGGGCGGGCGATCGCCTCGATCGACACGCTGTTCGAGAACTCGGGTGCACACGCCCTCGAGAACGGCACGCCCATCCAGCGATTCTGGCGCGATGCCCACGCGGGTCGCGTCCACGCCGCCAACGACCCCGAGCGGGCCTACGTCGCATTCGGCAACGGGGAGTTCGGGATTCCCGTCGGCGACACGATGGTCTGAGTGGAGCACCTGAAACGATGAGCGACAGCCCCATCAGTTCCCTCGGCTACATGCGCATCGAGGCCACCGACATGGCCGCGTGGCGCGAATACGGACTCAAGGTCCTCGGCATGATCGAGGGCAAGGGTGCAACGCCCGATGCCCTCTATCTGCGCATGGACGATTTTCCCGCGCGACTAGTCATCGTGCCGTCCGACCGCGACCATCTCGGCAGCACCGGCTGGGAATGTCCGAATGCGCAAGCGCTGCAGGATGTTCGGGACCGTCTCGCATCCGCGGGCGTGATCTTCCGCGAGGGCAAGGACGAGGAACGCCTCGACCGTCGGGTCGACGAGATGATCATCTTCGACGACCCGGCGGGCAATACCCTCGAGGTATTTCACGGTGCGGCACTGGAACATCGGCGCGTCGTCAGCCCGTACGGGCACTCGTTCGTCACCGGCGACCAGGGACTCGGCCACGTCGTACTCACCTGCGACGACGACAAAGCAGCACTGGCCTTCTATCGCGATGTCCTCGGCTTCAAGCTGCGTGACTCGATGCGACTCCCACCGCAGGCGGTGGGTCGCGAAGAGGGCGACGAGGTTCCGTGGCTGCGCTTCCTCGGATGCAACCCGAGACACCATTCGCTCGCGTTCCTGCCCATGCCGAACGCGACGGGCATCGTGCACCTCATGGTCGAGGTCGGTGAGTCCGACGACGTCGGGCTCTGCCTCGACAGGGCGCTGCGTCGAAAGGTGCCGATGTCGGCATCTCTCGGACGCCACGTCAACGACCTGATGCTCTCGTTCTACATGAAGACGCCCGGCGGATTCGACGTCGAATTCGGCTGTGAGGGACGGCAGGTCGACGACGGCGAGTGGGTGGCGAGGGAGAGTACCGCGGTGAGCTTGTGGGGACACGACTTCACCGTCGGATTCAAGAACCAGTGAACGGGAGGGCGAGCGCCCAGATGGCTGCGACACCGTACGGGTCAAGTGATTTCGACACACGTCAGTTCCGCACCGCGATGGGGCAGTTCTGTACCGGCGTCACGGTCATCACCACGCTCACCGCTGACGGGGCGCCGTCGGGGTTCGCCTGTCAGTCGTTCGCGGCGCTCTCGCTCGATCCGCCGCTCGTGCTCTTCTGCCCGCAGAAGACGTCGCGGACCTGGCGGGTGATCGAGGAGAACGGGAGCTTCTGCGTCAACATCCTCTCCAACCGGCAGCAGGATGTCAGTGCGGCGTTCGGTGCACCGGGCGACGACAAGTTCGCGGGAATCGCCTGGGACCCGTCGCCTGCAGGACTCCCCGTCATCAGACACGGTTTGACGTGGGTCGAGTGTTCCGTCGAACGCGTCGACGACGGCGGCGACCACCACATCGTGATCGGTCGGGTGCTGACACTCGGAGAAGTGTTGCAGGACAAGCCGCTTCTCTTCTACCGGGGTGGCTATCTCTCGACCGAGCATCCGCGGGTCACCCCAGCGCAGGCCGAGCTAGACAACTTCCTGACATGGACCGGAGGAGACACGTGGCTGTGACGACGACCCCCATCTCGCGAACAGTCGACGTCACCGGTCCCTTCACCGACGCCATCACACAGGCGCAGACATTGATCGCCAATGCCGACTTCGCACTCACGGAGGCCGATCTCGCAGAGGGATTCGACTACCTGGCCGGAAGCATCGCGGCGACACTGCAATTGGCGCGAGCGCGCAGTCGAACCCATCCCGGGTTCGTGACCTCAACGGGACCGACCACCAAGATTGGCCTCGACAACCCGGACACCCTCTACCTCCACGCAGACATCGAGCCGAACGCAACGTATCGGGTCTGGGGACGACGCGGCAGCACAACGGATCTGAGCTTCCAGGTACTCCGCGGCGACTACACACCAAGCGAAGTGCCCGGCGGTGACGACGCCTTCGACGACCGGCGGATTCCGATCAACTCCCACGGGACGTTCGAGATCACCTTCGGGCCGGATCTGTCCGCTGCATCTGCGCGCGACGACTACTTCGCCCTCGGCGACGGAGCGTCGATGCTCGCGGTGCGTGAGGTGTATTCCGACTGGTCGCAGCGTAGGGGAGAGATCGCCATCGAGCGGGTCGACACGGTGGGCAGCGCCCCCGCCGACCTCGACCTCGCGCGGGTGCAGCGACGGTACGCCACCGCGGGCAAGATGCTCCTGGCACGGCTGAATACCTGGTTCAACTTTCCGAAGTGGTTCTACCTCGACGAGCCGGTCAACACCTTCACGCCGCCGCGGCTCACCCCCGGTGGATTGTCGACGCAGTATTCTTCCGTCGGGCATTTCAGACTGCTGCCCGGTGAGGCCATGATCATCACGGTTCCGAAATCTGCTGCGCCGTATCAGGGTTTTCAGCTCGGCAGCATGTGGTACATCTCGCTCGACTACGTCAACCACCAGACCAGCCTGAACTCCGCGCAGGCGCAGGTCGACCGCGACGGCATGATCCGATTGGTGCTCGCACACGACAATCCCGGCGTCGCCAACTGGATCGAGACCACCGGTCACGAGGTCGGGATCATGCAATTCCGATGGCAGCGAACAGATGTGCCGATCCCGCCGGAACAGGGGCCGACGGCACAGGTCGTCGACGCGGGCGACATCGCCGATCATCTGCCCTACCTCGACGACAACAGGCTCGACCCCGCGGGCTGGGCTGCGCGAATTGCCCTCCGCCAGCGCGGCTTTGCAGAGAGAATGCTGGGATGACCGAGATGGCGCGTGCGGGGCTGCTCGACGACAAGGTGGTCGTCGTGTCCGGGGTTGGGCCGGGACTCGGCCGATCAATCTGTCTGCGCGCGGCAGCACACGGCGCTCGCGTGGTGCTCGCCGCGCGAACCGAGTCGCGGCTCAAGGAGATCTCCGCGGAGGTAGACGCTGCCGGCGGTCGCTCGCTTGTCGTCCCCACCGACATCACCGACGACGACGCGGTCGACCAGTTGGTCGCTGCCACTCTTGCCGAGTTCGGACGGGTCGACGTCGTCGTGAACAATGCCTTCGCGGTTCCGTCTATGAAGCCGTTGGCCCGCACTGACTTCGAGCAGATCAACGCGAGTATCGAGCTGACCGTACTCGGGACGCTGCGCGTCGTGAAAGCCTTCACCGCCGCGCTTGCCGACGCGGCGTCGGAATCTCCTTCGCCGCGAGCGACGAGCGCGATAGTCAACATCAACTCGATGGTCATCCGACACTCCGAACCGCGCTATGGCAGTTACAAGTTGGCGAAGGCGGCGCTGCTCGCCATGTCGCAGACGTTGGCCACGGAATTGGGTGACAAGCGGATACGGGTGAACTCCGTTGCGCCAGGCTATATCTGGGACGATCAGCTGAAGTGGTACTTCGGCGAGGTCGCCAAGAAGTACGGCATCAGCGAGGACGACGTCTACGCGCAGACCGCCGCGCGCTCCGACCTCAAGCGTCTGCCGGAGCCGGACGAGATCGCTGACGCCGTCGTATTTCTCGCCTCCGATGCGGCCAGTGCGATCACCGGTCACACCCTCGACGTGAACTGTGGGGAATACCATGACTGAGTCAGTCGGCAGGCGCAACGTCGGTACGATCGACGATCTGCACGAATCGGCTATGCGGACAACGGGTCTCGATGACTTCGGCGACGACGCATACCTCGAGCCGCTCGGCGTGCTACTCGATTCGTACGCGAACGAAGCGGGCCTCACCGAGCTCGGTAGCAAGATGTTTCGATACTTCCTCAAGGGGGCGTTGATCGCTCGACTGATGAGCGAAGCGTCGTGGCGGGCCACCCCGTCGTACGCCGACGTCGAGATCACCCGTCCGATCTTCGTGACCGGGCTGCCCCGCACCGGGACCACCGCCCTGCATCGACTGCTCGCCGCCGACCCCGCGCACCAGGGACTCGAGATGTGGCTGACCGAGTTTCCGCAGCCGCGGCCGCCGCGCGAGCAGTGGGCGTCCAATCCGGTCTATCAGCAGATCGACGCGGGTATCGCGCAACACCACGTCGAGAATCCGGAATTCATGGGTCTGCACTATCTCGACGCCAGTGAGGTCGAGGAGTGCTGGCAGTTGTTGCGGCAGAGCATCATGTCGATCTCGTACGAATCGCTCGCCTACGTGCCGACGTACTCGAGGTGGCTCGCTGAGCAGGACTGGACACCGGCCTACGCGCGGCATCGTCGAAATCTTCAGATGATCGGCTCGAACGATCGCGGGAAACGATGGGTGCTGAAGAACCCGAGTCATCTCTTCGCCCTCGACGCGCTGATGGCGGTGTATCCCGACGCGCTGGTGATCCAGACGCATCGCGCGCCGGAGACGAGCATCGCGTCGATGTGCAGTCTCGCCGAACACGCCACTCCGGGGTGGTCGACTGTCTTCGTCGGCGACACGATCGGACGTACACAACTCGACCTCTGGTCACGTGGATTGCACCAATTCTCGCAGGCGCGTGCGCAATACGACGAGGCGCAGTTCCTCGACGTCGACTTCGACGACCTGCGGGCAGACCCGCTCGGGACCGTCGAACGCGTGTATGCGGCGCTGGGCACCGACATCTCGGAACCGGCGCGCGCCGCGATGGTCGCCCTTGATGCCGAGAGCGCGTCGGGCGCACGTCGGCCCCAACATCGGTATGCCCTCTCGGATTACGGATTCACGGAGGCGGAGGTCGCCGCGGCGTTCTAGAGTCGGGGCATGGCAGCACCCGAAGGGCGACGTACCGCTGAGGGTTTTCGACGATTGATCTCGTTCGCCGATGCGGTGGTTGCCATTGCGCTCACGCTGTTGGTCTTGCCTCTCGCCGAGATCGGTAAGGAGATCGGGAGCGATACGACGGTGGTCGCGGTTTTTCGTGACCACTCCAGTGAGCTACTCGGATTTCTCATCAGCTTTTTCGTGATCTGGGTGCTGTGGCGCAATCACCATCGCATGATCGAGTACTTCGACGCCTACGACAAGGTGCTGTTCAACCTGCACATGGTGTGGCTGTTCACGATCGTCGTGCTGCCCTTCGCCACCTCGCTTATCAGTGGTCCGACGTTGAAGTGGGGTACGGCGTTCTACATCGCGGTGCTCCTGGTGTCGGTGTCGAGCCTGGTGGCGATAAGCGAGTGGGGTAGGAGGCATCGGGAGCTGTTGGCGATTGGCGAAGACGTCGACGAGTGGGTGGCGAGTGCTCCCGATGTCGGCACGGTGATTGCGCTCGTCGTGGCGCTCGTCGGGTCGCTGCTGGTGCCGCAGTGGGGGAGCTGGTGGCTGGTGGTGCTCTTCCTGGCGGGTCCCGCTGACAAGATCGTCGCGGCCGTGGCCCCGCGCAGGCGGTAGGTCGCGACAGGCTCGACCAGCGGGGGGCGCGGCCCGAGCAGCGAAGCCTTCTCCGCTGGTCGAGCGGGCGCGAGCGTAGCGAGCACCCGAGTCGAGACCACTTCCCGCTGCGACTGGTGGTCTCGACAAGCTCGACCAGCGGAGGGGCGGCTCGATCAGCGGTGGGGAGCTCGACCAGCGGGTCTCGACAGGCGAGATTTCCCCGCTGGTCGAGCGGGCGCGAGCGGAGCGAGCACCCGAGTCGAGACCACTTTCCGCCCGCTCGGTGGTCTCGACAGGCTCGACCAGCGGTAGGGCTCGACCAGCGGTGGGGTGGTCTCGACAAGCTCGACCAGCGGTGCGGCTCGACCAGCGGTGCGGCTCGACCAGCGGTGCGGCGGCTCGACCAGCGCTCGGGCGGCTCGGCTAGCCGCGCAGGGCGTCGACCATCTCGGCGACGATGTCGTGTGGTTGGCCGAAGAGCTGGGCGCTGCCGTGGGCGCGTTTGAAGTACAGCCCGATGTCGTGTTCGGCGGTGATCCCGATGCCGCCGTGGATCTGGATCGCCTCGCCCGCGACGGTGGCGAACGCTTCCGAGCAGTACACGTGGGCCGAGGCCGCGAGGTCGGCGGCATTCGGGTCGTCGGCGACGACGGTCTCGATGGCCGCGCGTGCGAGCGATCGCGACGACTCGACGAGCGTGTACATGTCGGCCATGCGATGTTTGAGCGCCTGGAATGACCCGATGATCCGGCCGAACTGAGTCCTCGACGATGCGTGCTCCACGGCGAGTCGGAGCGCGCGGTCGGCGCCGCCGACCTGTTCAGCTGCGAGGAGTGCCCAGGCAAGCGTGCGCAGTCGCGACACCACGTTGCCCGCTGCGGTGACAGCGGTGGCCGCGGTGTCGTCGAATGTGATGCGGGCCAACGGCCGCGTCGGGTCGACGGTGGGGAGTGCGGTCACCTCGATACCGTCGGCGTCGGCATCGACGACGTGCAGTGTGATGCCGGACGGTGTGCCGGCGAGGACGAGCAGCAGGTCGGCTGACTCGCCGTCGATGACGAACTCTGCTGTGCCGGTGAGCAATCCGGCTTCACTGGAGACACCGGGGATGTCCCACCCCGTCGCGCCCGCCCAGCACAGACTAGCGATGCGTTCTCCGGATGCGATGTCGGGAAGCAGCCGCGCGCACGCGTCGGTATCGCCGCTGAGCAGCAGGGCGCCGGACGCGAGTGCCGTCGAGAAGACAGGCACGGGACTCAGCGTCGCGCCGAGTTCCTCGAGCACCGTTGCGGTTTCGACGAACGATGCTCCCGCACCGCCGAACTCCTCCGGGACCGCGAGAGCTGCCACGCCGATCTCATCGCACAATGTGCGCCACAGGTCGCTGTCGAACCGGCGGGGTGTGCGCATCGCCGCGCGCACCGCTGTGGAGTCGGATCGCTTGGCCAGAAGATCGGCGACGGACTGCCGCAACGCATCCCGGTCCTCGGTGGATACCGTGCTGTGTGTTGCCGTGTTGTGTGTCGTCGTGCTCACAGCGACTCCAGAATCCGCGCGCGATGCTGTGCCGGCGTCCCCCACGCGCTCACCAGCGCGCGAGTCTTGGTGATGTACAACGACAGATCGTGTTCGGAGGTGTATCCGATCGCACCGACAACCTGAAGAGCTCGCCGGGATGCCAGGTACGCGGCGTCGGCCGCTGCAACCTTGGCCGCGGAGATGTCACGGCTCACGTCGACGCCCTCGGGAACTCCGCCGTCGATGCCGACTGCTGCGCCGTGGACGAGCGGGCGGGCCATCTCGAGGGCGATCGCGACGTCGGCGAGGTGATGCTTGACCGCCTGGAACGATCCGATCTGGCGCCCGAATTGCTTGCGTGACAACGCGTAGTCGGATGCGAGTCGGAGCATCGTCGAGCCGAGACCGAGTAGTTGAGCCGCGGTGGACAGTGCTCCGAACTGTGCGGCTCGGTCGCCATCGACACCGTCTGCGATCACCTCGGCCGCGCGCACCGTGGACACCGTTCGCGTGGGATCGACCGACTGTGCTGTGTCGTCGACCGTCGCGAGCGACAATGTGCCGTTGTCGACGACATACACGTGCTCGGCAGCATCGGTGTCGGCTGCACGCGGAGAAAGGGGCGCGATTGCCGCCGAACTCAGCCGCCCCGATGCCGCAGCGTCGAGCGCATCTGACTCCGTGGCCGACCGCAGCAGGATCGGCACCACCGCAACGGATTCGACGATCGGCCCGGGGAGCGCGTGGCGGCCGATCTGTTCGAGTGCGACGACCATCTCGACGGCGCCTGCTCCGGCGCCACCGTGCTCCTCGTCGACGAGCAGGCCGAAGACTCCGATGTCGGCGAGCTGGCGGAAGACACCTGCCGCGGGAGAGCGATCACCGTCGGCCCATGCACGGGCAACGGCAGGCGCATCCGCTTTCGTGAGGAGCGTGTCGACGCTCGATGCGAGGTCGTCGTGGATGTCGGACAGCAGGAAGTCCATCGTTCACCTGTCCCCGCGCGGGAGGCCGAGGAGGCGCTCCGCGATCACATTGCGCTGAATCTCGTTGGTGCCTGCGTAGATCGGCCCGGACAGCGAGAAGAGGTAGCCGTCAATCCATGCGTCGTCGATCTCGGCGTCGGTGCCCTGTAGTTCCAGCGCTGTCTCGTGGGCCGCGATGTCCCACTGCGACCAGAAGACCTTGTTGATCGACGACTCCATGCCCAACTGCCCGCCTGCCGCGAGTCGGCTGACCGTCGCGTATGTCGACAGCTCGTAGGCCCGCGAGCCGATCCAGGCGTCGGCGACGCGTGTATCGACGCCGGAGGCGGTGGGTACGTTGTCCCGCTGCGCTTTCCACAGGTCGACGAGGCGATCCGTGGTGGCGAGGAAGCGACCTGGCGAACGCAACGACAGCCCCCGCTCGTTGGCGGCGGTGCTCATCGCGACCCGCCACCCGTTGTCGACGTCGCCGATGACGCCGGAGTTCGCCGGGTCGGCGGGGTCGTCGGGGACGAAGACGTTCTCGCAGAAGACTTCTGCGAATCCCGGCTCGCCGTCGAGTTGAGGGATCGGCCGCACCGTGACGCCCGGGCTGTGGAGGTCGAACATGAAGTAGGTGAGTCCCCGGTGGCGTTGCGCCTCTTTGTCGGTGCGGAACAGGCCGAATGCCCAGTCGGCGAAGCTCGATCGGGAACTCCACGTCTTCTGGCCGTTGAGGAGCCAGCCACCGTCGGTTCGGGTGGCCGTGGAGCGCAGCGAGGCCAGGTCGCTGCCGGCTTCGGGTTCGCTCCAGGCCTGGCCCCAGATGTCGTCGGCACGTGCTATACGAGGCATGATTCGGGCCAGTTGTTCTGGATGTGCGTGCTCGAAAAGTGTTGGTGCCAAGAGGAAGATGCCGTTCTGGCTCACTCGGCCGGGTGCGCCGGCACGGTAGTACTCCTCCTCGAAGATGATCCAGTGCAGGAGCGGGGCGTCGCGGCCACCGAACTCCTCCGGCCAACTCACCACCGACATGCGGTCGGCGGCCATTGTGCGCTCCCACTCCCGGTGCGCCTCGAAGCCCTCGGCGGTGTCCATCGAGGGAAGTGGTTGTGCGGGAACATGATCTGCGAGCCAGGTGCGCACCTCGAAGCGGAACTCGTCAGCGGCGGCGTCGAACGTCAGGTCCATCGGTCAGCGTCCGTTCGACGTCGAACCCGCGGACGCCTTCATCGACTTGGCATCCATGCCACCGAGCGAATCCCCACCGGAGGATTCGGCATTGGCCGAATGCGCGAAATGGTGCCAGCCGAATACCGAGTCCATCGCGGTGCGCATGCCCATCTGGTCCTCGCAGATGTTCACCGCCTTCTTGGACAAGAACAGTCCCTGCATCGGCATCGCGACGATGTTCTCGCAGATCGCATCGACCTTGGCGCCCAGGCCATCCCGCTCGACGACGTGGTTGACCATGCCCCACTGTTCTGCCTGTGTCGCGGTGAAGCGTTCGCCGGTGAAGAGGATCTCCTTGGCGCGACGTGGACCCAGCACGTAGGCGTGTGCGAAGTACTCGACGCCCGGAATACCCATACGTGCAACGGGATCGGAGAAGAACGCGTCGTCGGAGGCGACGATGAAGTCGCATACCCACGCGAGCATCAGGCCGCCCGCGATGCATGCGCCGTGCACGGCCGCGATCATCGGCTTCGGGATCTCCCGCCACCGTCGGCACATCCCGAGGTAGACCTCGGTCTCGCGGGCGAGACGTTGATCGGCTCCCGACTTGTCTGTGTGGTCCCAGTGCAGGGCGGCGACGTTGTCGTAGTACGTGTCGAAGTCACGCTCCGGGGTGCCGATGTCGTGGCCCGCCGAGAAGTGCTTGCCGTTCGCGCGAAGCACGATCGCCTTGACGTCGGGGTCGTCGACTGCCTTGCGGAACGCGGCGTCGAGCGAGTACGTCATCACCGAGTTCTGGGCATTGCGGTACTCGGGCCGGTTCAGCGTCACGTAGGCGACCGCGCCACCCGGACCGCCGACCTCGTAGGCGACCGGCGAGGTGTCCGGGCCGAGGTCGTCGGGACCAAGCGGGGCGGGGATCACGGCGTCGCTCATGCTCACGAGCTTAACCTAGCAAATGCTTGGTTGGTAGTCTCGCGTGCGGTTCCTGCAGTGTGCAGTGGTGGGTAGCGCCAGGGGTTTAGCGCACGGTGATTGTTCCGCTGCAGGCGGTGGTGGGGATTGCCCACAGCGCGTTGCGGTTGACCGCGCTGAGCGTGACCCGGACCTTGCCCGGGCCGGTGTTGAGCGCGAAGGTGGGTCCACCGACGAAGAGGGCGATCTTTGCCGTGTTGAAGGCAGTCCCTTTTCGGTTGTTGTTCAAGTTGTGCCAGTCGAGCCGCCCGGCGGATTCGTATCCTCCGCTGAATGTCCAGAAGGACGAGATGTCGCGGACAGCGGCGGTGACTGTGCCCGGTCCCGTCTGGGAGACGAACAGTCGCGCGGTGCTGTAGGGCTGGTCGACGATGTTCGGGCTGATGCCCCAACACCGTTCGAGGGGCGCGACCGTTTCGGCATGGGCGGTACCCGAGCCGACGCTGAGGGCGGCGAGTGACGACGCGGCGACCCCGGCGGCTGCAAGTGCAGTTGCGACGCGGGTGCGGATTGTGTGTCGATGATGCATGGTGTAGTCCTCGATCGGGTTCCGGATGCGAAACGTTGGCGGGAACGCCGCCGCGTCGGGATGTGCGGCGATGCACGACGGTTAATTCGGGCAATACGGCCGAATCGTTAGCTGGAATTGTGAGCTGTGACACGACCGTGACGTGGCAAGCTGAGACCATTCGGCGTCAGCAGCGAGATGAAGGTGGGCGCGACGGGGATGACGACAGAATGAACGCAGACGGGGGCGACGGCGGGCAGTCGGCGGGCAATGAGCGCGATCTGAACCCGAACGTCGTGTGGCAGGCCAGCAAAGTGTCGCGGGAGCAGCGCCCCCACCGTGGTGGGACCCTGTGGATCACCGGATTGTCGGGCTCTGGAAAGTCTTCTGTGGCAATCGAACTCGAGCGTCGACTGGTCACGCAGGGGCGACCTGCGTATCTGATGGACGGAGACAATCTCCGACACGGCCTCAACTCCGACCTCGGTTTCGGCGACGACGATCGGCGCGAGAACATCAGGCGCACAGCAGAAGTCGCGGCACTGTTCGCCGATTCCGGCTCCGTCGCGATTGTCTCGCTGATCTCGCCGTTCGCGGCGGAGCGTCAGCGTGCCCGCGAGATTCACGACGAACGCGCACTGCCGTTCTACGAGATCTTCCTCGACACGTCGTTGCAGGAGTGCGAACGCCGCGACCCCAAGGGCCTGTACGCCCGTGCACGGCGCGGTGAGATCAGTCACTTCACCGGGATCGACTCGCCCTACGAGCGGCCCGAGAAACCAGATGTCGTGATCCGGCCGACCGACGGGCTGCCAGCGGAGACGGCTGCCGCTGTTCTCGAACTTCTCGGGCTATGAGCGCCGAGCTCTCGGTCTACGATCAGCAGGCGTCGGCGTGGCCGGCGCGCGCAGGCGCATCCCGGCGCCTGGGCGAGAGGGTGGAAGGGGCAACGAGTGGACGACCGCAGCCTTGCCGGAGAACTGGCGACCGCAGCAGGTAAACTGCTTCTCGAGATCCGCGCGAACAGCGGCCTGACCGGCCGCGCGCTCGGCGACGAGGGAGATCGACGCTCCAACGACTTCCTGCTCGCCCGCCTCGCCACCGATCGCCCCGACGACGCTGTCCTCTCGGAGGAGTCGACGGACGACAAAGCCCGGCTGATCTCGCCGCGCGTCTGGATCGTCGACCCCGTCGACGGCACACGGGAATACGGGGCCGTCGACGAATCCGGTGAGGGCCGGAAGGACTGGGCTGTGCACGTCGCGCTCTGGTCGTCGACCGGCGGCGGCACGCTCATCGCCGGTGCCGTCGCGCTGCCCGCGCTCGGGATCACCTATGTCGACGACGAGACGCCCGTGGCGCCGACCGAGGGTCTCGCCGAGGTTCCGCGCGGTGACGCCCCGCGCGTCGTCGTCAGTGGCTCTCGTCCGCCCGCTTTCTCGCAGGCCGTCGCCGACGCGATCGGCGGCGAGGTCGTGCAGATGGGTTCAGCGGGCGCGAAGGCGATGGCCGTGGTGCGCGGTGAGGCCGACGCCTACGTGCACGCGGGTGGGCAGTACGAGTGGGATTCCGCGGCACCGGTTGCCGTCGCTCAGGCAAAAGGTCTGTGGTGCAGTCGAATCGATGGCTCGCCGCTGGTCTACAACCAGGACGACACCTATCTGCCCGACCTCGTGATCTGCCTGCCGGAGTTGCGCGACGCGATCATCGAGGTCACGAGTTCAGAGCCAACCCCGACATCAGAGTCGCGATAGCGGCGCGCACGTCGCTTGCTTCGATCCGCATCAGGTCTTCGGCTGACAGCGAGCCCAGATCGCCTGCGGTGAGCCGATATTCGCGCTCTTCCTCGGCAGATTCGACGATGTTCCGCACAAAGCGGCCGTTACCCGCGAGGTCGATTCCCCGCCGCGTTCCCGCACCGGCTTCGCGTACATCCTCATAGAGCGGTGCACACGCCTGCTCGATCTCGGCCGCAGCTTCGGGGGTAAGTATCGAATCACGGCGCCGCGCGAGGTAGTCGCCGATGCTGGCCAACTCCCGCGGGGTGTACGACTCGAAGCGGATGCGTCGGGCGAATCGTGACGCGAGGCCGTCGTTGGAGGCGAGGAACCTGTCGATCTCTGCGTCGTAGCCCGCGATGATCACCACGAGCCGGTCGCGGTTGTCCTCCATGCGAGCCAGCAGGGTGTCGACGGCCTCGCGTCCGAAGGCGTCGCCACCGGAGAGTCCTTGCTGGACAAGGGTGTACGCCTCGTCGATGAACAAGACGCCGTCCATGGCCGAGTCGATCAGCGCCGACGTCTTGATGGCTGTGCTGCCCAGGTGTTCGCCGACCATATCGCGTCTGGTGGCCTCGATGACCTTGTCGGACTTGATGAATCCGAGCCCGCAGTACATCTTGGCGATCACGCGCGCGACAGTTGTCTTGCCGGTGCCGGGCGGCCCGGTGAACGCCAGGTGCAGGCTGCGCGCCGACGTCGAGAGACCCCGGTCGGCGCGGATTCTGGCGACCGTCGCCGCCGACTGCAGTTTGGCGACCTGCTCCTTGACCGATGTCAGTCCGATCTGGGCGTCGAGCTCTGCCTGTGCGGCACTCACCAGATCTTCCGCGGTCTGCGACGCCTCGTCGGACTTGTCCGGTGATGTGAGTGTTGGTGGAGTCGTCGGGGCGGACGCGGGATCCCACGGATCGGTCCGCGCCGCGATCTCGTCGGCGGTGGTGACGGTCAGTCGCGTCGCGGGCGACCGGAGTGCGTCGGCAGCCGCGGTCAACGAGGGATCGCTGGCGAAGGCCTGCTCGAGCATCGATGTGGCCTGCGCCTGTTTGCCCTCGCCGCGCAGTGTGAGCCCGTAGGTGTACATCGCCCGGCTCGCACATGCGGGAATGGCGCATGACATGGCTCGTTCGAGGCGTCGAATGGCTTCGGCGCTCATTCCGAGCTGCGCGCAGGCGGTGCCCGTCAGATAGTCGGCGACGGCGCTCATGTGGGGGTCGTGCCACTGTTCTGAGCGCGCGAGCGTCGACAACACGTCCGGCCATCGCCCGGTGCGGAAGTAGAGCACGGCTTCGATGAACGTCACGATCGGAGTTCGACGCTGCTCGGCAATCGCGTCGACGACGTCACGTGCTCCCGCGAAGTCGTCGCCCGCGATCAGGGTCGCTGCGTAGGCGGCCGCAGCCTCGACGGCGTCGGTAAGCGGGTAGTCGAGGAACATGCCGGTGTACCACCGCCCGACAAGCGTTCGGGGCGGCAGTCCGAGTCTGCGTTGCTCCGCTCCGATGCGGTCGCTGTGTCGATAGAGCGCGAAGAGCACCTCGTTCGACGCGTCGCCGCAGGCCAGGCGACCGAGCCAGGCGTCGGCCATGGTCGGGTCCCACTCGCTGGCGCGCGTGAATGCCTTTGTTGCCTGCGCCTTGTTGTCGACCGGGTCGGTGCCCTCGACGGGGATCCCAAGTGAGAGCACCCCGAGCTCGAAGAGCTGCCGCGCCTTGCGGACGTCGGTCATCATCCCCCCCAAAAGTCCGATTGAACCGCTTCGCGTAGATCAATCACCGTAGCCGTTGTGTCGTGCGCTCGGGTCGCGGTCGACACAGTCCGAGCCCGATGCGGGCCGGGCGGTAGAATCTGGCAGGTGAGCGATCCTGTGGAGACCGTGTCTGTGGATTCAACGTCTGTGGATTCAATCGAACGGGCAGTCGACAGCCCCGATCAGCCCCAGCCCTACAAGGAACTCGGACTCAAGGACGACGAGTACGAGCGGATCAAGCAGATCCTCGGTCGCCGCCCGACCGATTCCGAACTCGCCATGTACTCGGTGATGTGGTCGGAGCACTGCAGCTACAAGTCGTCGAAGGTGCATCTGCGCTACTTCGGTGAGACCACCACCGAGGAGATGCGTTCGGGCATGCTCGCGGGCATCGGTGAGAACGCGGGTGTCGTCGACATCGGCGATGGCTGGGCCGTCACGTTCAAGGTTGAGTCGCACAACCATCCCAGCTACGTCGAGCCGTATCAGGGCGCAGCGACCGGTGTCGGTGGCATCGTCCGCGACATCATGGCGATGGGTGCCCGCCCGATCGCGGTGATGGACCAGCTCCGCTTCGGCAGGGCCGACGCCCCCGATACGCGACGCGTGCTCGACGGAGTGGTCCGCGGTGTCGGCGGCTACGGCAACTCGCTCGGACTGCCCAACATCGGCGGCGAAACGGTCTTCGACTCGAGTTACGCGGGCAACCCCCTGGTCAACGCACTGTGTGCGGGTGCGCTGCGCACCGAAGACCTGCAACTGGCCTTCGCGTCGGGAACCGGGAACAAGATCATCCTGTTCGGTGCTCGCACCGGACTCGACGGCATCGGCGGTGTGTCGGTGCTCGCCTCGGAGACCTTCGACGACACCGGCGAGTCCGGCCCCAATCGCAAGAAGCTGCCGAGCGTGCAGGTGGGCGACCCGTTCACCGAGAAGGTGCTCATCGAGTGCTGCCTCGAGCTCTATCACGCGGGGCTGGTCGTCGGTATCCAGGATCTCGGTGGCGCCGGACTTTCATGTGCCACATCGGAATTGGCATCGGCCGGCGACGGCGGCATGAAGATCGAACTCGAGAAGGTTCCCATGCGCGCGGTGGGGATGACACCCGCGGAGGTGCTCTCCAGCGAGTCGCAGGAACGCATGTGCGCGGTCGTCACCCCGGAGAATGTCGACGCCTTCCTCGCCGTGTGCCGCAAGTGGGATGTGCTCGCCACCGTGATCGGCGAGGTCACCGACGGCGACAACCTGGTGATCACGTGGAACGGTGAGACCGTCGTCGACGTCCCGCCGCGGACCGTCGCGCACGAGGGTCCGGTCTACGAGCGTCCGGTCGCCCGCCCCGACTGGCAGGACGGTGTGGTCGAGTCGACCACGGAGGCCCTGCAACGTCCGTCGACTCCCGACGAACTGCGTCAGACACTCCTCGACCTGCTCGAGTCGCCCGCACTCTGCAGCCGCAAGTTCATCACCGATCAATACGACCGGTACGTGCGCGGCAACACCGTGCTCGCCGAGCATGCCGACTCCGGAGTGATTCGGATCGACGAAAAGACCGGTCGAGGAATCGCTTTGGCCACCGACGCTTCGGGGCGCTACACCTTCCTCGACCCGTACCGGGGTGCACAGCTCGCGTTGGCCGAGGCGTATCGCAACGTGGCGGCGTCGGGTGCAACCCCCCGCGCGGTGACGAACTGCCTGAACTTCGGTTCGCCGGAGGACCCGGCGGTGATGTGGCAGTTCCAGCAGGCTGTGCACGGGTTGGCCGACGGGTGTCGCCAGCTCGGCATTCCGGTCACGGGCGGCAACGTCAGCTTCTACAACCAGACGGGGTCGACGCCGATCCTGCCGACACCGGTCGTCGGTGTACTCGGTGTGATCGACGACGTGCATCGTCGACTCCCGACCGACTTCGGTACCGAGCCCGGCGAGACGCTCATCCTGCTCGGCGAGACGCGCGACGAGTTCGACGGCTCGATCTGGGCGGAGGTCGCCTACGACCATCTCGGCGGTGTGCCGCCGGAGGTCGACCTCGACCACGAGAAACTGCTGGCCGACATTCTGACTGCTGCCTCACGCGACGGCTTGGTCTCGGCTGCGCATGATCTCAGCGAGGGCGGGCTGATCCAGGCCGTCGTCGAATCCGCGCTCGCAGGTGAAACCGGTTGTCGCATCCTGCTTCCCGAAGACGCTGATCCGTTTGTGTGGCTGTTCTCCGAATCGTCGGGACGTGTGCTGGTCGCGGTGCCGCGGACCGAGGAGTCGCGGTTCACCTCGATGCTCACCGCCCGACAGATGCCGTGGACGCGTATCGGTGTCGTCGATCAGGGTTCCGACTCGGTGACCGTGCAGGACCAGTTCGAGGTGACACTCGACGAACTGCGCGCCGTGCACGAGGGCACGCTGCCGAAGCTGTTCGGCTGAGACTGCTCGCCGGGCGTTGTTCCTGCTGTCGGGTCTTCGAATGGAATCGACGGCCCGTATAGGGTGTCCGTTGGCCGTGTCCGTTACGCTCCACTCGACCAAACTCGAGAGGAATCCCGATGACCAACCCGTATGACCCGCAGGGCGACCCGCTGAAGAAGGATGGCGGATACGGTCAGGCGCCCTACGGTGGCCAGCAATATGGGCAGCCCCAATACGATCAGCAACAGTACGGCCAGCAACAGTATGGGCAGCCCCAGTACGGTGGCCAGCCTCCATATGGTGGGCAGCCCTACGGGCAGCAGCCCCAGTACGGCTACGGACCCGCGGCACCCGAAAACAACCTGGTGTGGGCGATCCTGTGCACCGTGCTCTGCTGCTTGCCGCTGGGCATCGTGTCGATCGTCAAGGCGACGTCGGTGAACGGCCTGTGGGCCTCGGGCGATTACGCGGGCGCGCAGCAGGCCGCCGATGATGCCAAGAAGTGGGCCATGTGGGGTGCCATTGCGGGCGTCGCGAGCGTCGTCGTCAGCATCCTCATTTATGTCATCTTCTTCGTCATCCTCGTCGCCAGCGTCCCGTCGAGCTCGTACTGACGACCGCGAACTGACAACCACCGCGACACCGGAATGACCGACCCCGTGATGACCGAACGCGAGCCGGCCGACGGCGCCGCGTCGGACCCGCGCCCCGTGCATCCTCCGCGGGAGCGACTTTCCGCCCGCATCGAGCATGCGGTCCTCGGGACGGTCACCACGGTGTCGCGTCACCGCGTTGCCGGACCCGCGGTGGTTGTCGCCGCAGCGGTTGGCTGCTGTACCGCGATCTGGTTCGCCGATCCCACGACGCCGGGCGGGCCGTTGCCGATGTGTCCGACGAAGGCGTTGCTGCACATCGATTGTCCCGGCTGTGGTTCGCTACGTGCGATCTACTGGCTCATGCACGGCAACCTCGGAGAAGCGTTGCGGTACAACGCAGTCGGCGTCGTCGCCATCGCCTTGCTCGGGTGGGCGTTCGTCGCCTACTGCGTGGGTTTGTGGCGGGGCCGCCGGGTGCGCAGTTGGCAGCACCTGCGGTTCGCCCCGATCGTGACGCTGGTCGTCGTGGGCGTGTGGGTGGTGATCCGCAACATCCCCGTCGCGCCGTTCGACGCGCTGCGGGTCTGACACACCGTCGCCGCTGGCCTGGCCGATCGGATCTAGTCCGGCCGCTCGGATTCGGGCGCGTTCGCGAAGAGTCCTTCCGCGAAGAAGCCCTCCGGATCGTCGGTGGTGATCTGGTCGGCGCCACGTTCGACGAGCCGCGCGAACCTGGCCATCGACGACGCATCGGCACGCGCAAGGGTGTAGACGTCGACCTCACGCTTCATCGCGTGGAATGCCGCGATCAGATCAGCGCCGCGATCCGCGGCGCGGAGCACGAGTTCCTGGTCCAGATAGATCATTTCGGCGCGCGGTGAGTCGCGGCAGGCGGTGAAGACGAAGCCGCGGAAATCCCCCGAGTGCAGCACACGGCCGATCGCACCGCGGTGGCACGGGTCGTAGCCCACGTGGATGTCGGGCGCGGCGTCGCAGAGGGCGGTCACGGCGTCGGCGTCGCCGCACGAGAGGATCGCGTTGTCGGCGAAGGGTTCGACGGCCAGCGCGAAGATGCTGAGCGCCTCATCGTCGAGGGCCGCTGCATCTTCTTTGAAGTCGAGTTGCAGCATTGCGTCGTCGGCTATCTCGATGCCGTCGAGCATGGTCGCGAGGTCTTCGAGGAGCACGACGCTGTCGTCCGTCGGGTCGCCGACATTGTCGGTCAACGTCAGTCCGCGCAGATACGCCGCAGAAGCGTGCGAGACGTCGCCGCGCCCCGTCGTCGAGTGCGCGAGGTCGCGATCGTGCAGCACGGCGAACCCACGATCGGCATGGATGAGAAGGTCGACTTCGACGCTCGCACCGACCCGCATCGCCTCGACGATCCGCGATGCGGTGAACGGGGTGTCGGATGGTCGTCTCCGTGCCCGATGCCACTTGAGCCTGGTTCGACGGCCCGCGTGCGTGACCGCGATGGGTGGCGGGGTGGATGCGGCGGAGTATTCGGAGCTCGACATCGTTGCCGACATTACGCCCGGCAGGGCATTGCCCGAATACCGTCCGCCGATGTGGAACGTGTTCTAGTTTGGTGGGCATGAGTCTGCGCGTGGTCGAGTGGTCGACCGGAACCGTCGGAAAGCATGCGATCGCCGGAATCGACGCCCACCCCGATCTGGAATTGGTCGGTGTGTGGGTATCCGATCCCGCGAAGGTCGGTCGAGACGCCGGTGAGTTGGCAGGCCTCGGGCGCGAACTAGGGGTCGTGGCGACGTCGGACGTCGACGAGCTGTTGGCTCTCGCTCCCGACTGCATCGTGCACACCGCGATGACCGACGATCGCGTCGTCGAGTCGATCAACGACCTGACCAGGTTTCTCGACGCGGGGATCAACGTGGTGTCGAGCGGGCCGGTCGTACTGCAATTCCCGCACGGCATCCTG
This sequence comes from Gordonia sp. w5E2, assembly GCF_036540975.1. Classification (NCBI taxonomy): domain Bacteria; kingdom Bacillati; phylum Actinomycetota; class Actinomycetes; order Mycobacteriales; family Gordoniaceae; genus Gordonia; species Gordonia sp. w5E2. Next base: position 889,768 of record NZ_CP144213.1, read on the forward strand.
CCGGCGTCGATGGTCGAACAGGTCGAGGCCGCGGCAGCCCGCGGAGGTGCAACGCTGCACGTCAACGGTATCGATCCGGGATTCGCCAACGACGTGCTGCCGCTGTCGATGACGAGCCTCGCGCAGCGCATCGATGAGCTCCGGTGCATGGAGATCGCCGACTACTCGACCTACTACCAACCGGTCGTGATGCGCGATCTGTTCGGCTTCGGCCAGCCGATGGACAGCACGCCGATGCTGTTGACGCCGGGTGTGCTGTCGATGGCGTGGGGGAGCGTCGTGCGACAGCTCGCGGCGGGCCTGGGCATCACGCTCGACGAACCGCTTGTCGAACGCGTCGAGCGGGTGGCTGCTGATCGTGACTACTCGACGGTGTCGGTCGAGATTCCGCAGGGCACGATGGCAGCACTGCGATTCGAGGTCGCGGGACAGGTCGACGGCACCGACCGGATCGTGCTCGAGCACGTCACTCGCACACATCCCGATCAGTGTCCGGAGTGGCCGAAGCCCGCGGAGGGTGACGGCTCGTACCGCATCGTCGTGTCCGGCGAACCGCAGATGCAGGTGGAGTTCACCCATCACGGGGAGAACGGCGATCACAACGTCTCGGGCATGATCGTGACGGCTATGCGTCTTGTCAACGCGGTTCCCGCTGTGGTCGCGGCGTCGGCCGGTCTTGCTACCGCGCTCGATCTGCCGCTCGTCACCGGGCGCGGACTCGTGGCGGGCCAGCCGAAGGCGGTCACAGTCGGCGCATAGCCGTAGTGGAAAAGCCTTCAGGAAAGCGGCCACGCGTGCACGGGTTCGCCCTCGTGCATCAACGTGACGTAGTCGGCGAGCATGCGGTGCAGCGCCGCGTCGCGACTCTCGCCCGCGGCCTCGCGTGCGGCCACCGCGCGACGTTGCCACACCGCTCCCGACTGGCGGGTGATGCAGCGCCCCTCGATCACGGACAGATACCGCGACCGCGCCTTGTCCGACACCCCGAACGAGCGAAGACCCGACTCGGCCAACGGCAGTAGGCGCCGAAGCGTGAGTTCGTCCGGGCGTATCCACCCGACGCTCGGCCAGTACAGCTGACTGTCGAAGCCCGACCGCGCGCCGGCGTGGAGGTTCTCCGCGGCGGCGTCGAACGACATCTGTGACCACAGGGGCAGATCCTGTTCGACGAGTCCGCGCACCACGCCGTAGTAGAAGGCCGCGTTGGCCATGGTGTCGACGACGGTCGGTCCTGCGGGCAACACCCTGTTCTCGACGCGCAGGTGTGCCTGGCCGTCGACGACGTCGTAGACGGGACGGTTCCAGCGGTAGACGGTTCCGTTGTGGAGCCGCAGTTCGTCGAGCGCCGGGATGCCTCCCGCGTCGAGTGTTGCGAGGGGATCCTCGTCGGACGACACGGGTAGCAGCGCGGGGAAGTAGCGGGTGTTCTCGTCGAAGAGGTCGAAGATGGTGTTGATCCAGCGCTCGCCGAACCACACCCGGGGCCGTACGCCCTGGTTCTTCAACTCGAGCGGTCGGGTGTCGGTTGCCTGCTCGAACACGGGGATGCGGCTCTCGTGCCACAGCGCGGTGTCGGCCAGGAACGGGGAATTGCCCGCCAAGGCGACCTGCACACCTGAAATCGCCTGTGCGGCATTCCAATGCGCAGCGAAGTCCTCAGGTGCGACCCGTAGATGTAGTTGCAGGGAGGTGCAGGCGGCCTCGGGGAGAATCGAATCCGTTGCGGTGTGCAGATGTTCGGCGTCGTGGTGCTCGTCGAGGGCGACCCCGGTGATGTCCAGCTCGATGTCCTCACCGCGTGCGTCGAAGATCTGTCGGTTCAACAGGTCGTAGCGCGGGTTGGCCGAAATCCAATGGTGTGCAAAGTGTTCGGCGCGCAGTGTGGGAAGCATGCCGATCATCACGAGATGGCTGTCGGTGGCTGCTGCCCGCTTCTCGGCCCGGTTGAGCGAGGTACGCAGAGCCTGCTCGAGAGAGATGGTGTCGTCAGTGGTGAAGGGGCGGGGCGAGACGTTGATCTCGATGTTGAACTGGCCGAGTTCGGTTTGGTAGTCGGGGTCGGCGATGGCGTCGAGGACCGCGGCGTTTGCCATCGCCGGATTCATCTCGGCGTCGACGAGGTTGAGCTCGACCTCCATGCCCAGCAGGGGTTCGGGGGGTGCGCCGTGATCGGTGAACAGTCCTTCGGAGAGCATGCGCGCGATCGCCTCGGTACCGCGCGAGACCTGGCGTCGGAAACGGACCCGGTCGGCTCCGGTGAACTTCTGATCGGGCACATCGGTTCCCATGCGGTCAATGGTGCCCGAACCGGGTGCTCGCGCACCGGCCATTCGGGTCAACACTGTCCGAGGGCACCGGGATCGGCGTCGACGCGGCGGGTGCATCATTGCGGGGTGCCTGCGCGAAAACCGATCGACCCCGCGGCCGCCCGCGCGGCGGTCCTCGCTGTCGCGCCCTGGTTGCGCGACGACACCCTGCCCGCACCCGGCCGAGCCGAACTCGCAGCTGCCGTGCGGCTGACCGCGCGCACCCTCGAAGACATCGCGCCGGGAAACTCCGTCGAGGTGCGGGTGCCTCCGTTCGTGGCGGTGCAGTGCATCGAGGGGCCGCGCCACACGCGAGGGACACCGCCCAACGTTGTCGAGACCGATCCGAGGTCGTGGCTGCTGCTGGCCGTCGGGGATGCCGATTTCGGCGACCTCGTCGCGCGCGGCGCGGTCGCCTCGTCGGGTAGCAGGGCCGACGAGGTGGCCACGTGGATGCCGCTCGTTCGGGTGTAGATGTGCGCGTGCGCTGGCTCACACGTGGAATAACCGCAGGTGCCACGCCGCTGCACAATTGGAAATCAGGAGCTACCGGCACGTAAACTTGCCGGTGGTTACCTTCGTCACGCGAAGCCCGTGCCGCCACGTTCAGCCCAGGGAGCCCGTCGTATGCCGGATCTTTCGATCACAAGCGCCAACCTGCTGGCTCCTACCCAGCATGCCTGTCCCGCACGGGACGCAATGGACGAACCCGAGAACGAGCCGCGCGAGGAGTGCGGCGTTTTTGGTGTCTGGGCACCAGGCGAAGACGTCGCCAAACTCAGCTACTACGGCCTGTACGCACTGCAGCACCGCGGCCAGGAAGCCGCGGGCATCGCGGTCGGCGACGGTTCGCAGGTCCTTGTCTTCAAGGATCTCGGTCTGGTCAGTCAGGTCTTCGACGAGCAGACGCTCGGCGCCATGGTCGGTCACGTCGCCATCGGCCACTGCCGCTATTCGACGACCGGCTCGACCACCTGGGAGAACTCGCAGCCGATCTTCCGCACCACAGACGCAGGCACCGGAGTTGCCCTGGGGCACAACGGAAACCTCGTCAACACGGCTGATCTGGCAAGTCGCGCCCGTGAGCTGGGAATCGCCAGCGGAGCCGCGACGTCGGATTCCGACATCGTCGGCGCGTTGCTGGCGCACGGCGCGGCCGACAGCAGCATCGAACAGGCCGCGATGGAACTCCTGCCGACGCTGCGCGGTGCGTTCTGCCTGACCTTCATGGACGAGCACACCCTGTACGCGGCTCGCGATCCACACGGTGTGCGACCGCTGTCGCTCGGCCGACTCGACAGGGGATGGGTCGTCGCATCCGAGACCGCGGCGCTCGACATCGTCGGCGCGTCGTTCGTCCGCGACATCGAACCCGGCGAACTGCTGGCCATCGACGCCGACGGTGTGCGCAGCACCCGCTTCGCAGAGCCGACGCCCCGCGGATGCGTCTTCGAGTACGTCTACCTCGCCCGTCCGGACAGCGTGATCCACGGACGGTCGGTGCATTCGACCCGCGTGGAGATCGGTCGGCGACTGGCCAGGGAGTTCCCTGCCGACGGCGACCTGGTGATCCCGGTGCCGGAGTCGGGTACGCCCGCGGCGGTCGGCTACGCCCAGGAATCGGGCATCCCCTACGGCCAGGGACTGATGAAGAACGCCTACGTCGGGCGCACGTTCATCCAGCCATCGCAGACCATTCGCCAACTCGGTATCCGCCTCAAGCTCAACCCGCTCAAGGAAGTGATCCGGGGCAAGCGGCTCGTCGTAGTCGACGATTCGATCGTCCGCGGCAACACCCAGCGCGCGCTGATCCGGATGCTGCGCGAAGCGGGCGCGGCCGAGATCCACGTACGCATCGCGTCGAGTCCGGTGCGGTGGCCCTGCTTCTACGGCATCGACTTCGCGTCGCCCGCGGAGTTGATCGCCAACGGCATGGAGTCCGAGGAGCACATGGTCGAGGGCGTGCGCCAGGCAATCGGTGCCGATTCGCTCGGCTACATCAGCATCGACGAGATGATCGCCGCGACCGACCAGCCGGCGTCGTCGCTGTGCGCGGCCTGCTTCGACGGCAACTATCCCATCGAACTCCCCAAGGAGACCTCGATGGGCAAGGCTGTCCTCGAGCAGATGCTCGCCAGCGCCGCAGGTGACGGCCGCGTCGATCCGCTGACAGTGCCGAACGACAACGCCAGCGCTGTCCTGCGGCCCTGAACTCATCCTCCTGCGACCGCGCTGCGGTGAACCTCACCCCGTGAGCCCCTCTGTGTGAACTGCTGCCTGTGGCGACTGCTTGCGCGCTCTCCGGTAGCGTGTGATCCGACCATCAGCGATTGCGAACAGGGGTGCGCGCCTACATGTCCGAGAAGGATTCGGTAGCCAACGAACCGAGTACGGGCGACTCGACGCCGACGGATGCCGGAGCGTCGTACGCGGCTGCTGGTGTCGACATCGACGCAGGTGAGCGCGCCGTCGAGCTGTTTGCTCCGCACGCAAAGCGCGCCACGCGACCCGAGGTGATGGGCGGACTGGGCGGGTTTGCCGGTTTGTTCGCACTCAAGGGCAACTACCGTGAGCCGGTCCTCGCTGCATCGAGCGACGGTGTGGGTACCAAACTCGCTGTCGCGCAGGCGGTCGGAAAGCACGACACCGTCGGACAAGACCTCGTCGCCATGTGCGTCGACGACCTCGTCGTGTGCGGTGCAGAGCCGCTGTTCCTGCAGGACTACATCGCCATCGGCAAGGTGATCCCGGAGGTCGTCGCAGAAATCGTCGCGGGCATCGCCGACGGCTGTGTGGCCGCCGGGTGTGCGCTGCTCGGCGGCGAGACGGCCGAGCACCCGGGACTGATGCTTCCCGATCATTACGACCTCTCGGCAACCGCTGTCGGGATCGTCGAGGCCGACGAACTGCTGTCGCCCGAACGTGTCCGCGCGGGCGACGTCGTGATCGCGATGGGGGCGTCGGGGCTGCACTCCAACGGATACTCACTCGCGCGCAAGGTGCTGCTCGAATGGGGCCATATGGATCTCAGTGGCCACGTGGAGGAGTTCGGGCGCACGCTGGGCGAGGAGCTCCTCGAACCGACCCGCATCTACGCGCGCGACTGCCTCGCACTGGCTGCGGAGACCGACGTGCGGATCTTCGCGCACATCACCGGCGGAGGACTCGCCGAGAACCTCTCACGCGTCATCCCCGACGGCCTGGTCGCCGAGCTCGAACGTGGAACCTGGACGCCCGCACCGATTTTCGCGCTCATCGCGCAGCGTGGCCGCGTCGAGCAGGCCGAGATGGAACGTACATTCAACATGGGTGTCGGGATGGTCGCCATCGTGGCGCCCGAGGACACCGACCGTGCGCTGGCAGTGCTGACCGCCCGCCACGTCGACAACTGGGTGCTCGGCTCGATCAAGCGTTCACCGGAACCGAAGAACCACGACGTCCCCAAGGTGACGGTCGTCGGAGAGCATCCCCGCTTCTAGAGCCTGGGAGTAAGCATCGTCGGTGATGCGCACGGGACTGCCGAGCGCATCACCGACGTGACTAAAAGGTCGTGCGGGTTACCGCAGGAGAAGGGACGCGTCAGGCGCGCTTCCACTCCTCCTCTTCGGCCCACTCGTCCACAGGATTCGGACGGTCCGCCGAATCGTCCGACCCCGACAGCTCGCGTTGCAAGCTGTCGAAGTCGGTGTGGGGAGTGGAGTACTTGAGCTGACGAGCAACCTTCGTCTGCTTTGCTTTCGCCCGGCCGCGGCCCATATGGGACCCCCTCGCACAATGACGGGGCGGCCAAACTAGTGGCGGCCCCGTTCTCTAGGTAGTGAATCTGTCGTGCTGACCAGTCTAGCGCGCCCAAACGGATTCTGTGGATTGCCCTGCCTATGCGCGAGCCAGCTTCTTGGTGGCTTCGCGGCGAACCTTGGGTGCGAGGTCGTCGTCGGCCAGCAACGCACGCAGTGAATCGCCGTCGGTCCCGGTGATCAGATGACGCACCCGCACACCGTGGTCGGGGCGGAAGACGACGCGGATGTCGTCGCCGGCGCCGACCGTGCCCGGGTGGAGAACCCGCAGGTAGGTGCCGACGTCTGTGCGGTCGAGGAACCGCTTGATCCACTGGGGTTCGTCAGCCCACGCGGCGAAGGTGCGGCACGGGATACGGGGAATCGTGGTTTCGAGGAGCAGCCCGTCGTCGCCGACGGCCCACTGTTCGCCGACCAGGGCGTCGGTCACGGGGAGGCCGGTGACCCGGAGGTTCTCGCCGAACCAGCCGTAAGGAAGTTCACGCCCGAGGGTCGTCGCCCACTCGTGTGCCTCCGCGTGGTCGTACGCGTAGACGGCCTGATCGAGTCCGCCGTGGTGTTTCTTGTCGCAGACGTGATCGGTGATGAGGCCTTCGTCGCCGACGGCCACCCTGCCCTGCTGGGGGCGTTTGTCGATCGCGCTCACTCCGACACGTCCCAGATCGACGTCGCGATCGGCGACGCAGACCGCCAGGACATGTCCGAGCAGTTCCTGCGGCTGATCGTTCGCCGATGCGCTCATCGGCCGCGCAGCTTGTCGATCGCGGCCCGTCCGGCCTGCACCCGGTCGTCGACCTTGATCGAGTCGGGATCGATGCGGGCGGGCAGTCCATCCCCGACCTCGAGCTCGACGTCGGGGCCGATTCCACTCTTGACCAGGGCCAGGGCGATCGGTCCGAGTTCGAAATGGTCGATGACGGTTCCGAGGCGTCCGACGGTGCGGCCGCCCGCGGTCACGGTGGCGCCCGGCTCGGGCTTGTCGTCGGCGCTGCCGTCGAGGTGTAGCAGGACGAGTCGTCGAGGTGGCTTGCCGAGATTGTGGACGCGTGCCACGGTCTCCTGGCCTCGATAGCAACCCTTGTCGAGATGGACGGCGCCGAACTCTTCCGGGCCGCCGATCCAGTTCAGCTCGTGGGGGATCGTTCGTTCGTCGGTGTCGATCCCGAGGCGGGGGTGCATGCCTGCGACGCGCAGCGCGTCGAATGCCCAGCTCCCGGCGGCACGTGCGCCGGCTTCGATCACGGTGTCCCACCAGCTCACGATCTGTGACTCGGGGACGACGAGGTCGACGACGGGCAGTACGCCTGATGCGTGCGGCCCCTCCGACAGCGGCGGCATGATGCGCCAGAAACCGAGCGGCTCTTCTTCGTGGTGGGCTTCGGGGAGGTCGCCCGCGGTGTACGGCGCGGCGTCGGGGTCGATGTCGAGGACTTCGGCGATCGGTCCGCGCAGCACGTCGGGGCCGATGAGGGTCAGCACCTTCATGTCGGGTCGGGCCGCGGGTGCGACGTCGGACCAGAAGATCATCTTGGTGAAGAAGTCGAGAAGCGGAGTTCCGCGATCGCCCTCGGTGTCGATCCAGGTGACCTCGTCGACGTCGGTGACGACGAAGTGGTCTTCGATGCGCCCGTTGATGTCGAGGGACAGCGACTCGGCGCTGAGTCGATCGGCGAGATGGCTCACATGCTGGCTGCTGATGTTGTGCAGCCAGGCGAGGCGATCGGAGCCGGGGACCTCGATCACCGCACGATCGGAGCGGTCGATGATGACGGCACCGCGCACGGCGGCTCGCTGTTCGCCGAGGGGATCGCCGTAATGCCACGCGAGCGTCGTCGACGAATCGTCTGCGGGAGAGTGCGGGTCAGCGACCGCGCCCTTGGTGGAATACCTGGTCAAGATCGGGGAGGGCGCCACCTCACTGATTCTACGCAGCGAACGCACTAGCCTCGTGGACTATGTCGCACTCGATCCTGATGACCCTCGACGGTGAGCGCCACGAGCCTGACGAACCGTTCCTGCACGCCGACGACCTCGCCGCGGTGCGTGGCGACGGCATCTTCGAGACGCTGCTCGTGCGCGGGGGCCGCGCGCGGTGCGTCGGACTGCACCTCGAGCGCCTCACGCGCAGTGCGGCGATGCTCGACCTCCCCGAGCCCGACGTCGACGCGTGGCGTGAGCTGATCGACGTCGCGGCCAAGCAGTGGACCGCCGATGCGCCACAGGGTGCCGAGGGCCTTGCGCGCCTGGTCTATTCGCGAGGCCGGGAGAGTGCGGGCGCGGACGGTCCGCCCACGGCGTATCTGACGGTGGGACCTGTCGCCGATCGGGTGACGGCGGTCCGACGCGACGGTGTCTCGGTTGTGACGCTCGACCGTGGCTATTCGATCGATGCAGCTGCGAGCTCGCCCTGGCAGCTCCTCGGAGCGAAGACGCTGAGTTATGCGACCAATATGGCGGCACTGCGCCACGCGACGGCACAGGGATTCGACGACGTCATCTACCTGAGCGCGGAGGGTGCGGTTCTCGAGGGTCCGCGTTCGACGGTCGTCGCCGTCTATGACAAGACGTTGGTCACGCCTCCCACCGAAGTCGGCATTCTTCCCGGGACCACGGCGAGGGCCACGTTCGCATTGGCCGAGAAGGAGGGCTGGCGCACCGAGACGCGAATTCTGCGGACCGCGGACCTGATTGCTGCGGATTCGTTTTGGCTCGTGAGTAGCGTCACGTTGGCGGCTCGGGTGACCGCACTTAATAGATACGTAACGCCCGTGGCGTCGAATACTGAGCAGTTCGCCGATTTGGTGGACCGTGCCATCTGCGATGACTCAGAATAGGCAGGTCGGCGGCTTTGCCTTGTTGATGTACTCGTCGAGACGCCGGCGACACTGTGAGACACGGCTCATAACTTCATCCTGACGACGGGACCTTTGGCTGCTTGTCCCCAGGATCGGCCCAGCGTAGCGTCGTCGACAACGAGCTACTACGTGGTGTCGTAGCAAGCTCGTGTTTTCGTACCAGGACGCGTCTCCCAGCCCGGGGGCGCGGCTATGAGATTCGAGACGCGATGAACGCTCTGGATTTGTCACGATGGCAGTTCGGAATCACGACTGTCTATCACTTCATTCTTGTTCCGCTGACCATCGGTCTTGCGCCGATGATCGCGATCATGCAAACGGTCTGGTACAAGACCGGGAATGAGCAGTGGCTGAGGGCCACGAAATTCTTCGGGAAGCTCTTCCTGATCAATTTCGCCCTCGGTGTCGCAACCGGCATCGTGCAGGAGTTTCAGTTCGGAATGAACTGGAGTGAATACAGCAGGTACGTCGCCGACGTCTTCGGTGCGCCGCTGGCACTCGAGGGGCTGATCGCCTTCTTCCTCGAATCGACGTTCCTCGGATTGTGGATCTTCGGCTGGAGTCGTTTGCCGCGGGCCATTCACCTCGCGACGATCTGGTTGGTCACGATCGGTGTGACCGCGTCGGCGTACTTCATCATCGCCGCGAACTCGTTCATGCAGCATCCTGTCGGCGTCGAGTGGAGCGACGAGCGGAATCGCCCCGCCATGAACAACTTCTGGGCTGTGATCACCAACAGCACGACTCTTGCCGCGTTCCCACACGTGATCGTGGGTGCGTGGTTGACCGCGGCAACCTTCGTCGCGGCCATCGGCGCGTGGTGGATGGCTCGAAACATGTGGCGCGCCAAGAAGTTGCGCGAGGCCATCAAGACCGGCGACACCTCCGACATGCCCAAGACCACGTCGCCCAGCCAGATCGACGCCACGCCAGAGGATCTGGAACGAGATGCACGACGTCTCTGGCGCCCGGTCACCCGGTTCGCGTGCTGGGTGGCGATCGTCTCGGGAGTACTGCTGATCATCACCGGCGACTACCAGGCGCAGATCATGTTCAAACAGCAGCCGATGAAGATGGCCGCCGCCGAATCACTGTGTGAGACACAGACGAATGCGGGCTTCTCCGTGCTCTCCATCGGTAGGCAGAACAACTGCGACAACATCGACCACGTGATCGAGATCCCCGGCATGTTGTCGTTCATGGCTACTCATCGCTTCAACCAGACCCTCCAGGGTGTCAACGAGTTGCAGCGGGAGTACACCGAGAAGCTGGCGGGCACTCCCGGCGTCCCACCGAATCAGAACTTCGCCCCGAACCTGTTCGTCACCTACTGGGGATTCCGCGCGATGATCACGTGGGCTCTCGGATCGGTCATCGTCGCGTTCGGCGGACTGTGGTTGACACGGAAGAAGAAGGTGATCAGCTCACGCAAATTCGGTTTGATTGCGCTGTGGATGATCCCAACTCCGTTCCTGGCCAACGCATCCGGTTGGATCTTCACCGAGATGGGACGCCAGCCGTGGGTGGTGGCGCCGAACTGGCAGGACAACCTCGACCCGACGCGAATACACATGCTGGTGCAGAACGGCGTCTCCAATCACACGGCCCCGATCGTCTGGGTGACGCTGATCGGCTTCACGCTCCTCTATGGCGCACTCGGCGTCGTCTGGTTCCTGTTGCAGCGCCGCTACATCATCGAGGGCCCCGGTCCACACGACGACGTCCCGCCGGTGCTCGACAACGATGTCACCGACCACGATGCCGATGGTCCCAAGCAACTGTCGTTCGCGTACTGAGGAGTGGGAGAGATGCTCGGAAACCTCTGGTTCATCATCGTCGCCATTCTGTTCGTCGGATACTTCGTCCTCGAAGGCTTCGACTTCGGTGTCGGCATGCTCATGCCGTTCCTGGGACGCAGTCATACCGGCGGCGACAGCAAGGTATCTGCTGACGACGACGCAGCCGACAACGACAAACGACGTCGCGTTCTGCTCAACACGATCGGGCCGGTGTGGGACGGCAACGAGGTCTGGCTGCTGACGGCGGGCGGCGCGCTGTTCGCCGCGTTCGGCGGGTGGTACGCGACCATGTTCTCGGCGCTGTACCTGCCGCTGTTCCTCATCCTGGTCGGCCTGATCGCCCGTGTCGTCTCGATCGAATGGCGCGGCAAGATTAACAATCCCAAGTGGCGGCAGTGGTGCGACATCGGTATCGGACTCGGCTCGTGGATTCCCGCCATTCTGTGGGGCGTCGCATTCGCCAATGTCGTTCGTGGTCTGCCGATCGACGAGGCGCATCAGTACACGGGCGGGTTCTTCAACCTTCTCAACCCCTACGGTCTCTTGGGTGGACTCACGACGCTGCTGGTGTTCCTCACCCACGGTGCGATCTTCCTCAGCCTCAAGACCGGTGGTGTGCTGGAAGAGGATTCGAAGAAGTACGCCAAGGTGCTCGCCATTCCGACGCTGGTCGTCGCGGCAGTCTTCCTGCTGTGGACTCAGTTCGCCTACGGCAACGGCTGGACGTGGATCCCGGTGTTGATCGCGGCCGTCGCAGCGGTTGTCATGGTGATCGCCACGCAGGCCGAGAGAGAGGGAATCGCGTTCACCGCCAACGCGATTGCCATCGCCGGTACGGTTGCCTCGCTCTTCGCGTGCCTGTTCCCGAATGTGCTGCCGTCGACGACCGATTCGGCGTTCAACCTGACCGTCGAGAACACGGCGTCGAGCGACTACACCCTCACGGTGATGACGATCGCCGCGGTGGTCGTCACCCCGATCGTGATCGCGTACCAGGCCTGGACGTACTGGGTGTTCCGCAAGCGGCTGTCGGTTGACCAGATCCCAGAGTCGATCGGGTTGTCGTCGCTGAAGGCGTGGGAGTAAGCCCGGTGGGCGCCCCGGCAGACAGCCGGGGTGGCCCAGCGGCCTCGGGCGCACAGCGTCGTGGGGGTCCGCCTCTCGATCCTCGCCTGCTCAAATATTCGCCGACGACCCGCCGCTACGTTGCGGTGACCGCGATCTCGGCGTCGATCACCACCGTCGCGATGCTCGTCGCCGCGGCGATGACGGCGTCGATCCTGTCGGAGATCATCGTCGATCCGGCGCGCAGGTCGATCTCGGCGCAATCGACGCATCTGTGGATCCTGGCCTGCGCGTTGGCGGTTCGCGTGATCATGTCGTACGCGCATGACCGGTATGCGCACCGCGCGTCGGCGTCGACCATTGCCGAGCTGCGCGCGCGTGCACTGCGTGTGTTGACCGATCCCGACCGCACCCCGACGCGAGAGTTGGTGCGGCGCAGGGAGCATGCGACGACGGTCTTGCTGCGCGGACTCGACGCCCTGGGGCCGTACCTGTCGGGCTACGTCCCGGCATTGATTGTGACCGTGCTGGTGACCCCGACCGTCGTGGTCGTGATCGCACTTGCCGATTGGCCGTCGGCGTTGATCATCATCATCACGTTGCCGCTCATTCCGTTGTTCATGATCCTCATCGGACTGATGACGCGGGATCGAACCGAGCGCAAGCTCAAGACGATGAGCACGTTGAATTCGCAAGTGCTCGACCTGATCGCGGGTCTGCCCACGTTGCGTGCGCTCAATCGTGCGCAGGCGCCCGCGGCGCGGGTTGCCGAGTTGGGGCGAGAACACAAGCGCAGCACCATGTCCGGGCTGCGGGTGGCGTTTCTCTCCGGTGGTGTTCTCGAGTTCTTGGCGACGCTGTGTGTCGCTCTGGTCGCGGTTGGCATCGGATTGCGGCTGGTGTTCGGCGATATGAGCCTCTACGCCGGTGTCTTCGCGCTCATCCTCGCGCCCGAGGCGTATCTGCCCCTACGCCAAGTGGGTGCGCAGTTCCACAACTCGGCCGACGGGGTCGCCGCGGCGGACGAGGTGCTCGAGCTGATCGATTCCGGCGATGTCACGGCACCGTCGACCTCTCGCCGGACGCGCACGTGCACTGTTGCGGGAGAACCGATCCGGCTTCTCGACGTCGGCGTCCACGGGCGTGATGGCTGGGCGCCCTACGGTCTGACCACCACCGTGGAACCCGGACAGTTCACGTTGTTCACCGGTCCTAACGGTGCGGGTAAGTCGACGGCCGTCGCGACGATGCTGGGCCTGATCGCACCCGACGACGGATCGGTGCTTGTCGGTTCGATCCCGGTCGCAGAACTCGAACCGACCGCGTACCACGAGCAGGTCATCTGGCTGCCCCAGCAGCCGGTCATCGTGCCCGGCACGGTCGCCGAGAATCTCGCGCTGTTCGGGCAGGTGCCGCCCGAATCATTCGAGACGGCTGCCGCGGCAACAGGATTCGACGTCGTCGTGGACTCCTTGCCGAACGGGCTCGACACCGAACTCGGGGCTGGTGGTGTCGGTCTGTCGGCCGGCCAGCGTCAACGACTGGCGTTGACACGTGCTTTGGCGTCGCCGGCGCCGCTGCTGTTGCTCGACGAACCGACAGCACACCTCGACGCGGCGTCGGAGGCATCGGTGCTCGGTGCGCTCGCTCGTCGCGCGTGGGCGGGCGACACCGTGGTCGTCGTCGCGCATCGTCCGGTTGCTCGTGCCTATGCCGACAGCATCGTCGAGTTTCCGGAGGTGATCGGCGTTGGCTGACAACAGGACCGGGTGGCGCAGCGATCCGCTTGTCCGTGCGCTGGGTTTCCTGGATCTGAAGTGGAAGCCGGTTGCGCGGTCGCTTCTGCTCGGAGTCGCCGGTGCGCTGTCGGCGTTGGGCTTGGCCGCACTGTCTGCGTGGCTGATCACGCGTGCCTGGCAGATGCCACCTGTGTTGTTTCTGTCGGTCGCGATCACCGCGGTACGCGCACTGGGTATTTCGCGTGGTCTGTTCCGCTACCTGGAACGGCTGGCGACACACGATCTGGCGCTCGGCGGCATGGCGACGGCGCGGGAACGTCTCTACCTCGCGCTGGCCACCGGCTCGCCCGCGTACTCGGTCACGTTGCGGCGTGGTGATCTGCTCACCCGGACCGGCGACGACATCGACGAATTGGGTAACGCCCTGATCCGTGGGCTGATCCCGATCGGCGTCGGATTCACCACGTCGCTCGCGGCGATCATCATCATGGCGTTCGTATCCGGTTGGGCCGCAGTCGTGTTGGCGGTGGCGCTCATCGTCAGCGGAGTCGTGGCGCCGTGGCTCGCAGCGCGTGGGTCGGCGCGGGCCATCGCCGACAGTGCCGCCGCAACTACACGGGCTGCCGACACCGCGTCCACCGCACTCTGGCATGCGCCGGAACTCATCGTCGGGCGGCGTCGTGACGCGGTGTTGGCCGACGCCCGTGCCGCGGACGAGGATGCCATCGCTGCTGCCGATCGTGGTGTCCGGGTGCAATCACTCGCAGCAGCGGCCACACCGCTTGCGCTGGGGGTGTCGCTGCTGGCTGGCTGCCTGATCGGTATCCACCTGGCGTCGTCGACGTCCGGTTCCCTCGCCGACGTCGCGAGCGGCCACGGACTGACCCCGATGATCCTCGGCGTGCTGATTCTGTTGCCGCTCTCCGCATTCGAATCGACGGCACCGCTGACCGAGGCGGGCATCCAACTGGAGCGCAGCCGCCAGAGCGCGGCGCGTGTGATGGCGCTGGTCGACGGTGCCCGCGCTGAAGGTGCCGACGTCGACCGTGCTCACGTGGACGTTACGGGGGACGCTGCCGACGACATCGACGTGCCGGTACACGTTGGGCCGGTGACGATGCAGCTCGATCAGCTGAGGTGGGGGTGGCCCGCCACGTCCGACGCCACACCGCCGACGCTCGGCCCTGAACAGGGCATCTCCCAGGTGCTGCCGCCGGGATCGCGACTTGCCGTTGTCGGGCCGAGCGGCATCGGGAAGTCGACGCTCCTGCTGACCATCGCCGGTCTGCTCGAGCCGCGTGCCGGTTCGGTGAGTGCCACCGATCAGGACGGTACTCCTGTCGCATTGCGCTCGGCCGCATGCTATTTCGCCGAGGAGGCTCACATCTTCTCGACGACGCTCGGTGAGAACCTGCGCGTGGCGCGCGGCGACGTGACCGACGACGAGATGCGCGCGGCGCTGGGCGCCGTCGGACTCGGTGAGTGGGTGGCCGGTCTACCCGATGGCCTCGACACGGTACTGACCGGTGGGGCGGAGGCGATCAGCGGTGGGCAGCGTCGTCGACTATTGCTTGCCCGCGCACTGCTGCACCGGGCACCGGTGGTGCTGCTCGACGAGCCGACCGAACACCTCGACGCCGCAGACGCCGAGCAGTTGCTCGCCCGACTGCTGACGCCGGTGGGGGGCATGTTCGGACCCGATCGCACTGTGGTGGTCGTGACGCATCAGCCGCCGCGCGCGGAGTCTGCTGACTTCGTGCGGATCGAATGGGAACCGGTCGGCTCCCAGTAGGTTGGCAATTCTCGGTAGGCGATTGCTCAGTAGGGCGGCGGGTTCTCGTCGTTCCAGCGCTTTTCGGCACGTTCGAGTCGACGACGTTTGGCGTCGTGTGCGGCGTTGATTCGTCGATTGGCCGGGTGATCGGGTGGTTTCAGCCTGCGCAGGCCTCGGAAGAGGTTGAAGCCGGTGAACGCATTGCCGACGAAGGTGTGCCCGGTGGGGGAGACGAACAGAGTTGTCCCCATCACGGTCTGCAGGTCGCGCCAGTTGCCGAAGGTCTTGATCCTGTGGTGAAACCTGCACAGCGGCTTGAGGTTTGCCGCTACGGTGGCGCCTCCAGCCTGCGGATTGCTGCGGTTGAAAGCCTCGCCGTGGTCGACGTCGGCGCGCCACACCGGGTTGCTGCACCCGGGGAATGTGCAGCACAGCTCACCCGAGCGGATCAGCGCGTCGAGCTTCTTGCTCGGCGTGTACCGCAGTGCCGATGAGGCGGCACGCTCGTTGATCGTCGCGGGGTCGAGGAAGTCGATCCCGGCATCCGTGAGTAGTTTTCGAATCGTCTCCGCATCGACGACGCCATGTCCGTCGATGAATCCCGGCTTGTCGTCGTCGCCATTGATGGTCGACTCGTTGACGACGACGTGGATGATCGCCCTCGGCGACGGCGGAATCATCTGTGCCGGTGCGGCGGCTTGGTCGGGCAGGTCGTCGGTTGGTTCGCTTACCGCCTCCGAGAGGTCGTCAGACAGCGCGCAGGCCTCGCACCTACACGTGAGGTGGCTCTCGCCGTGCGCGAAGGCGGTCAGGGCGTCGGCTCGACGTTGTGCGTGAGTGCGCGGGTCGGCGTCGTGAACAGCACGGGCCATCGCGTTGAGCCGAGCGTCGATCATGACACCGGACTCGATGGGAAGCGTCCCGCTGATACGGGACTGTCCCGGCTGGTGCCGGTCGGGCCGTACCTGCACGTCGCGGTCGTGTTCGACGAGCTCGCGCTGCCGTTTGACCGCGGGAGGGTCGAGTTGTGCGACGACGCTGTCGACGAGTGCCTTGAGGCGAGTCGTCGACATTTTGTTGCGCGCCAGCAGTGCCGAGGCGATTCGGGCGTCGACGTCGGCGATGGTGTCGGGTCCGCAAAGGGCGGTGCGCGAAAGGACGATGAGGAATTGGGACAAGTCGAGACGTCCGCACGCCAGTACCGAGCCGGTGAGCGGTAGGCGATAGCGGACGGCATGCCCCGCGGTAATCAGCTCACGCGCCTTGGCGGGCGAGACCGAGAGGACCGCGCCGACGTCGGCGATGGTGCGCTCGAGTCCGTCCGGGCCGAACCGGGCGCGCGGATTACCGCCGGATCTGGCCAGCGTCGCCAGCGCGTGCAGATCCTCCGGGGAATCAGCGGGGCCGGGGTGCGCTTCGCCGATCTCTGAGCCGTAGTCTTCCTCGTGCTCTTCGTGAATCAGGCTGATAGCCTGCAGCATTCGATAATCGGCGCTGGCGCGAACGGACGCGCAATGCGCGATGATCTCGACCAGGTCGGTCTTCGACAGTTCTTCGTCCTCGCACATCTGCTCGACGATCGGCGGCATCGTCGGCGCGCCAAAGCGCTCGGGATCCGACGACGCGCCGGGCGCGCCCGCGCCGGCGTCGAGAGTGGTTTCCAAGGACATGAACCAAACATACATTCGAGGTCTGACAAGAATTCTGAACGCAGATCCGACCTCGGCATACGCAGCGAAAAATGCGTTGCGGGCATGTTGTTGCGGGCGTACTTTCGGTCGTACACGAGAAAGGAGGTGGTCTGAAGTTGTATGACATACGGACACGTGAGGTGGCCATCCGCTAACGGCGGACCGCCTGTGACTTAAGCAGTTTCGCCCGTTGGCGAATACCAGATGGTCACCCGACCCCCGCATCCGGCCGTCCGGCCGATGTGCCCGTGCATGACGGGTGATGCGGGGGTCGTTCCATGTCTCGGGCTGTTCCGTGTCTGGGTTCTTTCGCGGCCTGAGGTAGTGCGGCAGCCTCGGCCTGTCGGGCAATTCCGACAACGAGTAGTGCATTACGCATGCGGCCGCCGAGTCCGGGGAGTGAACTTCGTGTCAGTAGCACACCCGTTACCCGTGATTCGTGACAGCCAGGAGGCCGATGATGAGAACAACCAGCGCGGTCAGATCTCTCCACGCGCGCATGCACGAGTCGTCGAATCGCACTGCCGCGGTGCGCAGCCGCTATCTCACCACCGAGGATCCGGAGTGGACCAACGACGGGCCGACCAATTGGATCATCGGGACGGTGGAGAACCTCGGCTACAGCCGACTCGGTATCGCAGGTGCCGCATCTGGCCACCTTGTCTTGCACAATGACGGCCTCGCCGACCTGGCGATCCTCTCCGCCCCCGGCGTCTGCGGGACCGCCGATGCGCTATTCACCTATTTGCCGCGCGGCACGTCGCGCATCCTGCCCGACACCGAGTTCCACATCCTGCAGGGTGAGCGTCGAGGCGGGCGCCCGGTGCTGGTGGGAGAGATCATCGACGACGGCCCGCTCGCGCTCCAGTTCTTCTTCGACGGCCCGCCGCCGCAACTGCGTGGGTGATCAGGCAGCCAATTCGACGATCAGCTGGCAGCCGCGGCACAGCTCGCGGGGTGCGCTGACTATCCGACGAAACGACGCAGCTTCGCGGACAGGCGCGGCGTGAGGTCGCCGTCGGAGTCGACGCGCTCTTCGACGTAGGCGAGGTCGCCGTCGGGAACGATGCCGTAGAGGCGCTTGGCGTTGCCGGCGGGGGCGCTGGTCTCCGAGCGCACGACGGCGTCGGTGGTGAGATTCCACGACGTCTGATTCAGCGGCCGACCGTAGAACAGCTCGACCCATCCCTCGGCATGGGCGAGGAGAAGTTCGATGGAGTCGTCCTCGGTGATCCGCCAATAGCCGGTCTCACGCTGGTCGGGACGCAGGAAGTTGGCGTCCTCGTCGATGACCCAGGAGCGCGACTCCCAGTTCAGGAAGTTCTGCCCGTCATGACTGACGACGATCTGCTGTGCGAAGTGGTAGTCGGTGTGGGTGACGGGATCGTGTCCCTCGCCCTCGCCACGCCACACTCCCACGAGCGGTAGTAGCGCGAGAAGTCCCTGGTGGAGGTCCGCACCGAGCCGCAGGTTGGCGGTATCGGCCTTCAGCGGCAGATCGTCCCACGCGGGTACGTTGCGTTCGCGGCTGCCTGACTCGGCAGCGCGCGAATCGGCCTGGCTGATCGCCTCGTCGCCTGATCTACGGGCGGCGACGGCGTCGTCGGGCTGTGCGTCCTCCGGGGAGGTCACGATTCGTCTGTGACCAGTCGGTAGAGCACGTACAGCGCAAACCAGGTGATCAGGACGGCCGCGAGGACCAGCAAGATTTCGAAGAAGATGACCACGGTTAGATTCTAACTCCGATGCGCGGGCGGTAGTTCACTGAGGTCGACCACACTCGGCTGTGTCGCTTGGCGCCCGCGCCGTCGAGTCGGATCACTGTGCCGTGCCGCGTCCGCCCTGGGCCGCAGACGGTGTTGATGGTGGGTCGGCTCCGACCATGGCCCACGCGGCGACGGCGCTATGGGGCCGGTTGCCGCGCAAGCCATGCGCGAACGGCCGCCGTCACCGCAGAAGGGTCTTCGACGGGCGTGAGGTGTCCGACGTCGTCGAGCACGACGACCCCCGGGTGATCTGGGAATCTGGACTGGAGTTCATAGGCCTGCCCGAGCGGTATCCACGGATCATCCCGACCCCAGCCGATACGAACCGGGCTGCGTGTGGCTTCCAGTCGATTTGCCACTGGGCGGGTGTCCGCTGCGCTGAGTGCTGTGATCTGCCGGTAGAACGCCGCCTGTCCGACGGGGCCGAGCCACTGGGAGGCGAGCGCCTCGACGTCTTCGTCGGGTAACGGCCGAAAGGCTGCTGCGGCAATGTATTCCTTGACCAGTGCCGCATGTAGATGTGCTGGGAGCTGCTCGAAGACATGTGCGTTCTCGGCAACCAGCCGGAAGAAGGGCGACCCCCACGGGTCCAGGGTGACGACGTCCCAGAGGAACACGTCTGCGTACTCGACGCCGTTGAGCAGATGTGCGCGGAGTGCGACGGCGCCTCCGATGTCGTGCGCAATGACATGTGGCCGCTGCAATCCCCACAACTCGATGAGCGAGCCCAGTCGTACGGCTTGCGCGGCCAAGTCGGTCGTGACTGCCGCGCTCTTCTCCGACTCGCCATAGCCGGGCATGTCCCAGAGAAAAACTCGGTAGTCGCGACTCAAGTCGGTGGCAACACTGGTCCAGACCTGAGACGACCATGGCGTGCCGTGGCACAGCACGATGTCGCCCGCCGAGGCCGTTGGGGGCTCGAGAATCCTTGTCGCGATAGAGGTTTCGTCCACGGTGATGATCGAAGCGGTTGGCAGCGGATCGTGTGTCATCATGGCGACACGCTAAAACCTCAGGTTGACCTGAGGTCAAGACGGAAGGTCGTACGGAAAGTGAAGATCGGAGAGGCTTCCAGGCGAGTTGGCGTCGACGACCACGTGCTACGCCACTGGCACGACCTCGGTGTGGTCGTACCCGATCGCGCAGCGTCGGGCCACCGTTTGTACACGGAGGAGCACATTCGTCGCATCCGCATAGTTCAGGCCTGCCAGAGCGTCGGCATGAGTCTTGCCGAGATCCGGCTGGTGCTGCACCGCGACGAAGAAGGTCGTACGGAACTGATCGAGCAGAAGCTCCGATGGATACGTTCACAACGCGCCCAGCTGGCGGACGCGGAGAGTTTCCTCGAACACGTCATCGGTTGCAGGCATGATCTGCTCAGCCGGTGCCCCGACTGCACGCGGTACGCATCGACCTATCCGCCGAACAAACAGGCCCGGCCACCCTGCGGGTGACCGGGCCTGCTCTGCGAATCAGCAGCCTCAAAAGCGTTGCGCTACTTCAGAACTGCGCTACTTCGAGATTGCGACTCTTTTGTCTACTTCGAGACGGTGATGTCCTTGTCGTGAACGCCGGGGCCCTCGGGGCTGACGGTCACGTCGCCGTTGCCGACCGACGAGAGGGCGCGCAGCGTCCAGGTGCCGGGGGCGGCGAAGAAGCGGAAGTCGCCGGTGGGGCTTGCGACGACCTCGGCGGTGAACTCACCGGTCGAGTCGAGCAGTCGCACGAACGCGCCCGCAACCGGGTTACCGGATGCGTCGGTGACCTGTCCGGTCAGGACGGTCTCCTTCTCGACGTCGACGCCCGCGGGCAACTTCTGTCCCTGCTTGGGTGCAGCACACATACTTACTTTCCTTCTCCCAGTTCAACCGGAACGCCGACCAGCGAACCGTATTCGGTCCAGCTGCCGTCGTAGTTCTTCACATTCGTCTGTCCGAGCAGCTCCTGCAGCACGAACCAGGTGTGGCTCGAGCGCTCACCGATACGGCAGTACGCGATGGTCTCCTTCGAGCCGTCGAGGCCCGCTTCCTTGTACAGCTCGGCGAGGTCGTCGTCGGACTTGAAGGTGCCGTCTTCGTTGGCAGCCTTGCTCCACGGCACGTTGATGGCGCCGGGGATGTGGCCGGGACGCTGGCTCTGCTCCTGCGGGAGGTGCGCGGGAGCCAGGATCTTGCCGGAGAACTCGTCAGGGCTACGCACGTCGACGAGGTTCTTCACGCCGATGGCGTCGACGACCTCGTCGCGGAAGGCGCGGATCGAGTTGTCGGGATCGGCAGCCTTGTACTCGGTCGCGGGACGCGAGACGGCGTCGGTCGACAGCGGGCGGCCGTCGAGCTCCCACTTCTTGCGTCCACCGTCGAGCAGCTTGACGTCCTGGTGGCCGTAGAGCTTGAAGTACCAGTACGCGTAAGCGGCGAACCAGTTGTTGTTGCCGCCGTAGAGGACGACGGTGTCGTCGTTGGAGATGCCGCGCTCGCTGAGCAGCGCGGAGAACTGCTCGCGGTCGACGAAGTCGCGACGGACCGGATCCTGCAGATCGGTCTTCCAGTCGAGCTTGACGGCGCCTTCGATGTGGCCGCCGTCGTAAGCGCTGGTGTCCTCGTCGACCTCGACGAAGACGACCTTGTCGTTGTTCAGGTTCTGCTCAGCCCAATCAGCGCTGACCAGGACGTCGGAACGTGCCATGTCTGGTTCCTTCCAGAGGTGGGATTTCTCGGTAAGTGTGTCCGGTCACCGGAGTGATGAGAATGGGCCGGACGTCGGTCGAATGACGGTCGAACGATGACGGCGGCATCTGAGGAGATGCGGACTTGCGATGTCACGAGCGCGCACACTGCACACACCGGCCGTCACCTGTGGTGAGCGTGCCGAGGTGGCGCGATCACCGGACTAGAGACAGCAACAGTCGGCGACGCGACAGAAGTCGATCGCCCGCCGACGGGTGAGCAGAAGCTCACGGCGCAGTTGCATGCCAACGAGGGTACAACAGCCACCCCGTGACACTTCAATAGCGGCCCCCGTGATTTCGACTGCGACGACGAGTTGCGCTGGCGCGCGGCGGCGGAGTTACGCTCGCGCGCTGAATGCCGACGGTGGTCAGAAGTCTCTCGGGCGAAGATCGCGCGGACCGGTGTCGGCGACGAGGAGTACGTCGCTTCCCTCGCTGTGCGCACCCGTGGCAGTGATGCCCCACGGTAGGGGGAGGGGTGGCAGCGTCGTCGAAAATCGTTGCAGCACTTGGGCGCGCAGCGCCGCGTTGTCGGGGCCGTCGAGTTCGGGAGCGCTCTCGTGTTCTTCCGGGCCGTCGTAGAAGTCGGTGGCCTGCAGGTGTAGCCGACCGTCGCGGATCGAGAGGTCGACGCTCACGCTCACCTTTGCTTTGCGACCCCGATATTCCGACGCCGACGGGGTGTCCGCGGGGACGGGCGTGGTCTCGGGTCCTGCGGAGGGCAGAGGACTATCGGATGGGGGCAGGGCGACGGTTCCGGTCAGCAGCACCCCGGATGATCGGTGCAGCAGGCCGTCCTGCGGGCCACCGCCGCCTGCCTTGCCCTCGGGAGCGGGAGTGTTCACCGTGAGGTCGAGGATGCCCAGGAATCGGCCGAGATTGACCGAGTCCAGCCGTGTATACGCGTCGACCGACTCGGTGTGCATCGTGTCCGACGGCCCGATGTTCCACCCGTCGGGCACAGACAGCGTCCCGAGACGGGCGCCGAGTTCTGCGGTACACCCGCGTCGGATCTGGCAGCCGGCCACCGCGACGCCGCGCGCGGTGATGGTCGCACCGGAGAACTCGCCGCGTGACGCGTGTGTCACGTAGGGGAATCCGCTGAGCGTGACCTCGGGATCGAAGGTGATCTGCGGCGAGGCCTGCAACGATCGCGACAGGCGGTACTCGCCGCGCGCGGCGGCGCCGAGATCGGCGAGAAACGCCCCGACCAGCACTACGACGACGACACAGACGCCGACGATGAGTGCGCGACGGGCGCGGAATGTGCCGCGCTCGTGGCTGCCCGACGCAGTTGCGCCACCCCCGTCGGCTGCCTTGTTAACAGCAGAACCCGACATTGGCGCTATTCTGTCATCTATCGCGCACACGGTGGTAAGCCGACGTAAACAATGAGGTTCGTTCGTGTGTGATGCTGACGTCCCGGCGAACTTCTGCCCGGCGGTCGCAGTAGTAGTGGTGGAGTTCAGGGCGGGAAGACGAGATCGGAGTATCACGTGGATCTCTTGTTATTGACAGCCGATCCGAATCCGGAGGCGGTGCTGCCATCCCTGTCGCTGCTCGCGCACACGGTCCGTGTGGCACCCACCGAGGTGTCGTCGCTGATGGAGGCCAGTAACGCCGACATCGCCATCGTCGACGCGAGAACAGACCTCGCCGCGGCACGCGGATTGTGCAGACTCCTCGGCAGCACCGGCTCAGCCGTGCCGGTGGCTGCGGTGCTGACCGAAGGCGGGCTCGTCGCGGTCAACGCCGACTGGGGCCTCGACGAATTCCTCCTCCCGGCGACCGGACCAGCCGAACTCGACGCGCGGCTTCGGCTTCTGGTCGTTCGTACCCGTGGGGTGGGCACGGAGGAGGCGTCCGGCAAGGTCACGCTGGGTGAACTCGTGATCGACGAGGGCACGTACACCGCTCGACTGCGAGGGCGCCCGCTCGACCTCACCTACAAGGAGTTCGAACTCCTCAAGTACCTCGCGCAGAACGCGGGCAGGGTGTTCACCCGCGCACAACTACTGCAAGAGGTGTGGGGTTACGACTTCTTCGGCGGCACGCGAACGGTCGACGTCCACGTCCGACGCCTGCGCGCCAAACTCGGCAGCGAGCACGAGTCGCTCATCGGGACCGTGCGCAACGTCGGATATAAAGCAGTACGTCCGACGCGCGGTCGCGGCGCAGGCTCCGGAGCGGCCAGCGACTACCCGGTCGACGATGACATTGCCGACGATGACATTGCCGATGACGGTCTGTCCGACAGCGATATTGCTGAGAATGCAGATCTCGATGACGACCTCGACGGTGGGGACGTGAATGAGGACGCCAGGTCTGCGGGCGACTCCTTCGACGCCTCGGGATTCGGTGAGGAGTTCAGTGCCAGCGGAAGCTGACGCGATCGGAGACACCCCGGTCGTCACCGATCGACTCGACGCCGCCGGTGTCGCGCACGCACGCCGACTGGTGGCCGACGCGACCAGCGCCGACGATGTCGGCCCGCTGTCCGAGCAGTCCGTCCTGTCCATCGACGACGCCGCCGGATCTCACGCGGAGTCGGGCGTGCGTCACGTCGTCTCGACGGCCGGCTACGCCAACATCACCCCCGGACGCGAGGGGGAGCCCTCGATGATCGAGGGGGTCGTCGACCCGGCCCTGCGCCGCCGCGGGCACGGGAAGGCCCTGTTCGACGCAGCATTCGACGCCGCGCGCGCTGTCTCGAATCCCGACGGCCCGACGCCCCGCGCCTGGGCGCACGGCGATCTCCTCGGCGCGCAGGCGCTCGCGGCGAGCATGGGCCTGCACAAGCAGCGGGAGCTGCTACAACTGCGCCGCGACGTCGCAGCCGACGGGTCTGATCTACCACCGCTGGTCGTCGACCCGTCGATCGAGCTGCGCACCTACGCCGGACCCGCCGACGACGCGGAGATCCTCCGGGTCAACAACGCCGCGTTCGCGTGGCACCCGGAGCAGGGCGGATGGTCGTCGGAGCAGATCACCGAACGGACATCGGCCGAGTGGTTCGACCCGGCCGGGCTGTTCCTCGCCTACGACGTCGACGACCCGACGACGCTGCTCGGCTTCCACTGGACCAAGCAGCAGGACGCCGATCTCGGCGAGGTCTACATCGTCGGGGTCGACCCGGCGGCTCAGGGCCGTGGCCTGGGCCGGATGCTCACGCTGGCCGGGCTTCACTACTTTGCCGACCGTCGGATCGGGACTGTGATGCTGTACGTCGAAGGCGACAACACCGCAGCCCTACACACCTACGAGAGGCTCGGGTTTGCCCGATACGCCGTCGACGTCGCGTACGGCTGAGTCGGGCAGGACCGGGTCGAGTCGGCTGCGCCGAGCGCTGACGATCATCGGTTGCCTGCTGGCCGCGGTCGGTCTTCTCGGGGCCGTTGCGCATGCTGTGCCATTCGTCAGCAACACCTGGGCACGATTGGCCGCGGGCACCCCGATCCTGATCGTGATCGGGATCGTCGGTCTGGTGGTGTTGCTCGCGTCGCGGGCATGGATGTGTGCTGTCGTCGCTGCAGTCGTCGTCGCCATCGGGATCGGCACACAGGTACCGCTCTTCGTCGGGACCGACGAAGCGCGCGCGGCGTCGGACATCACCGTCATGCAGGCGAACATCTATCTCGGACAGGCCGACGCCGCGTCGGTGGTGCGGGAGATACGCGACAATCGCGTCGACATCGCCACCGTCGTCGAACTCACCGACGACGCGATCGGCAAGCTCGACGCCGCCGGAATCGCCAGTGCGCTGCCGTATCGGTTCGTGGTTCCGAGGCGGGGTGGGGGCGGGGCCGGCATCTACTCGCGCTACCCGTTGACCGACGAGTTCCGCATCGGCAAGATGGCGATGGCCAATCTGCGGGCCGTCGTCGACCTGCCGGGTGTCGGGCGTCGCGCCATCTATGCGCTTCATCCCATACCGCCGTGGCCGGAGCCGGCGTGGCGGTGGGCGTACGAGGTCGATCTGCTGTCCTCGACGCTGGGTGAGGAGCGACTCCCGCTGATCCTCGGCGCCGATTTCAACTCGACCTACGATCACGCACGCTTTCGGCGGTTGCTCGCGCAACCGCCGGGTCTCGTCGACGCCGCTGACCACCTCGGGGCGGGGATCGTCGCAACGTATCCCGCCAACAGGCGCTTTCCGCCCGTGCTCGCTCTCGATCGGGTGATGACGCGCGGCGGTCCGATGCCGACGAGCTTTCGTCGAGTCGAGTTGCCCGGTTCCGACCACACCGGCGTGATCGCCACGGTCAGGCCCTGACCTCGTCCGCGGCGGTGCCCGACAGGCGCATGGTATCGCGGTTAGGCTACCCTTACGCGGAGTGATTTTGAGGGGAGCGCATCTCGCGATGTTTCAATCCGCCACGAGCCGGACTCGACTGACGATGCAAGACGTGTCGGTGTCTGTTGTCGTGCCGGTCTATCGCAGCGCTGCCTACATCGAGGCATGTGTGCGCTCGATAATCGACCAGCACGCTCCGGTCGACGAGATCGTGCTCGTCGATGATCGCGGCGGTGACGATTCCATCGAACGGGCAGAAGCCGTGCTCGCTGATGGGGAGGTCGCGCATCGGGTCGTGCGTATGCCACACAACAGCGGTGTGGGGCCGGCACGCAACGCGGGACTTGCGGCAGCGTCGGGAAACATCATCTGGTTCTTCGACAGCGACGACATCGCCGACGCGGCGTTCACGGCGACAATGCTGGACCAACTGCTTCGTTCCGACGCCGATTTCGCCACGTGCACAACGCGATTCGTCGACGAGAGTGGGGTACCGACGGGAGATTTCACTCCGGTACTTCCGACCGGCGCGCTCTCCGGCGACGAGTACGCGAACCTATTGCTGCGCAGTAGGGCACGGTCGTATGCCAGTGGAAAACTCTTCCGCCGTGACGTTCTCGGCGACGACCCCTGGGGTACGCGCCGCGCGTACGAGGATTTGTCGACCATCGCGCGGGTGGCGCTGGACTCACGCGCCGTGGCGACGGTGCCAGAGGCGTTGTACCGCTATCGACTTCGCAACGATTCGGTGTCGCACCGTGTCACGGCCGACACGCGCGCGATCTTCGAGATGGGCGACGAGGTCCTCGAGATGCTCGACACCGTTCCCGACACGAGGCAATGGCGTTCGACTGCAAGGTCATTCGTGTATCGAGAGGTTCTGATCCCCGCGGCGCACATGGCGATGCGCGCAGAGCACGAAGGCGGTGCGGGCCCCATGACGAACGAACTGCTGCGCATCGCTCGTGCTCGCGTATCGCGTCGGGACGTGCTCCCGCTGCTCGCGGCGGGTGAGATGCGCTCTGCCGTCTTCGCCGTCGCGATGCTGACAGCACCGCACCGCTACGCGAATGCGTTGCGGCACAGGTGATGCGTCAGGGCAGCGCGTGGAGGAAGTGCCCCACCACCTCGGTGATGTGTGGCTCGCGCACGATCGACATGTGATCGGCCCGAATCCGGGTTATCGTGATGTCGCCCGGGGTGAGATGGTCGGTCCAGACCCGCTCGTCGTGGTGGTTGTCGGCTCCGAGCACGACGAGTACCCGGCCGTGATACGGCGCGGGGCGGTGGAACCGGCCGACACGCCAACCGACCTGCTCCATCGCACGTGCCGACTCGACGGGTTCGTCGGTGAGGAACCCGGCGCGGAGCAACTGAATTCGATTGCGCCACAACTCTGATCGAGACAACTGGGGACCTTCGGTGGTCTCGGTGGTCGCGGGGGTCTGTGCCGACGAGCCGACGGCGCGAGCGGTGTGCTGCGGGACGAACGTGTCGAGCGTCATCACCAACTCGACCTGCTCGCCCGCGTGGCGGAGTCGTCGGGCGACCTCGAGTGCGATCAATCCGCCCAACGAATGGCCAAGCAGCACATAGGGTCCGCTCGGTTGGAGGCGACGCAGATCGCGCAGATGTCTGCGCGCGGCCATACCGACCGTCCAGTCGGGGAAACCGCGATTCTCCAGGCCGTGGGGTTGGAATCCGTAGATCGATCCGATCCGTTCATCGCCGGCGAGGTGATCTGCCAGCGCGACGAACACCAACGCCGACGCGCCCGCGCCCGCGAAGCAGAAGACCGTCTGCCCGTCGCCGCGGCGTAGGGGTACCGTCGTCGGGGAGAGTGAATCGCTACTGCTGGCAACGGAATCCGGTCGCAGGCGTGCATCCAGCGTGCGTGCCATCGCCGCGACCGTCGGTGCCGACGCGGCGTCGGCCTGGGTGAGTGCAACGCCGTGGCGCCGGGTGATTCCGACCAGGATCTGTGCCACCGTCAGCGAGTCGGCACCGAGTGCGTAGATGTTCTCGTCACGTCCGATCTCGTCGAGCCCGAGGGCCTCGGACCAGATCGCTGCCACCGACATCTCGAGATCGCCGACTGGCGGGTCGATGTGTCGGGTCGGCGCGGGTAGTGCGGCCCGGTCGATCTTGCCGCGCGCAGTTCTCGGGAGGGCGGCGAGCTCGACAACGTGTGCGGGAATCATCCACTCGGGCAGTCGTTGTCGCAGTCTGGTGCGGATTTCGGCCGCCGGTGGGGTGCGGCCACCGGGCACTGGTGCGACGTACGCGAGCAGCTCGGTCCTGCCGGAATCGGGCTCCTTCCGTGCGATCACTGCGGCTTCGGCGAGGTCGCCGTCGGACATGATCGCGCGGTGCACCTCCGCGGGCTCGACGAGATAGCCCCTGATCTTCACGGCGTCGTCGACGCGGCCCGTGAGGATGAGCGTCGCGCCGTCCCACGTACCCCTGTCGCCGGTGCGGAAGCTGAGTACTCCGTCGGCGTCGCGGGAGAAGCGGTCCTCGTCGGCGGCCGGGTCGAGATATCCGAGTGCGAGGTGACGCGACGAGACGACGACGCGACCGTCGTCGTCGATGGTGACCGATTTGTGTGGCGCGAGAACGCCTGCGGGAAGCGGGCCGGGAGAGACGTGCTCTCCCGCGCGGAGATCGAAGTAAGCAAGTGCCGACGTCTCCGACGATCCCACCCAGTTCGTCACCGTGGCCTCGGGAGCGTGCGACAGCGCGGCCTGTGCGACGTCGGACGTCAGTGCCTCGCCGGTGGTGATGATGCGACGCAACGATGTCCACGCCGGATGGCCGGTCGCCTCGCGTGCGCTCGTGAGCGCACGCAGCAGTGCCGGGGTGAGAAAGGTGACGTCGGCGGCGCACTCGGCGAGCTCGTCGAGTACCGCAGCTGCGGTGCGGTCACGCGGGTCGACGGCGGTGATGTCGGCCCCGTTGATCAGCGAACCGATCAGGACGTTGAGTCCGGCACCGAAGCTGATCGGCAGGCACAGCGCGACCCGACGTCCCGGCGTGATCGAGAATCCGGTGCGCATCAGCTCGGAATCGCAGAGCCACATGCCATTCGGGTGCAGGACGCCCTTGGGTGTGCCCGTCGAGCCGGACGTGAACTGGATGCTGGTGAGGCTGTCGGGATTGTCGAGACCCGCGGTTGTTCCGGGGCCCGCGGCGGCGCCTCGCTGTGTGATCGCCGCGAGGTCGGTCACCGGAAGCTCGTGGGCGGCAGCGACGGCGCGGGCGGCGTCGAGGTGCTCGGCGTCGGCGATCATGAATTCGGCACGGCGGTCGTGCTTCTCGAGCTCGGCCAGGATCGTCGAGACGCGTTCTGCGGGTAGGTGCGGGTCGAGGGCGACGATCGGATGTCCGGAGAGAAACACCCCGAGAACGAGTGCGACCGCATCGGGTGACAATCCCACCTGCACGACAATCGGATTCGAGGCTCCACTCGCATGCGCGGTGATCGACGCCGCGGCAGACGTGGCTCGGTCGACGAGTTGGCCGTACGTCAGGCTCTGACCCGCCATGCGGATGGCCGGGCGGTCGGTGAAACGTTGTGCGCCTGCGAGGATCGCGGTTCGCACCGAACGGGCCTCGGCGGTGAGCGCCGCGACCCGCGTCGGTGTGTGGCGTGAACGCCACACACCCTGCGGCAGAGTGCGGGTCGCGTACCCACGCTCGGTGGAAAGCGCTGTGTCGGTTGAGGTCAGGCGTGACAGGGTTGCCTTGGAGCGTCCCTCTTCGTAACAGCGACGTGCGAAGTACGCGAAGCGGGCGCGGTCGGGTGACACCGCATGGAGGACACGGAAATGCGTGTCGCGCAGAATCGTCGAATCCGGGAACCTTTGGCGCAGAGCGATTCCCATCAATGTTTCCTCGCAGCCGGCGGGGAGATTGGCGCGCCGACCGAGCGCCGTCGAGAAGCCTCCGACGGCCTCGAGCCGATCGCGCCGCACGGCCATGGCAGCCCCGATCGGATTGCGGATCTGCGCACTGTGCCCTGGTAGGCCGCGATAATCGCAGCCGACGACCCAGCCGAACTCCTCGGGGAACCATGTCGGCCTGGGGGCAAGCCACCGGGCATCGATTGCACCGCCCAGGGCACTGATGTCGTCGTCGGCGAATCGCGATCGAACCGCGGCGAACGACCCGGGTACCGGCTCGGCGTCGTCGTCGATGAAGACCAACACGTCACCGCGTGCCACGCGAGCGCCGGTGTTTCGGGCTCCGGACAGTCCCCGCGGCCCCGATGACGCGACAACCGTGACCGCGGAGTGGTCTGTGGGGAACTGCGCTGTCAGTGAGATGAGCAGGTCGTCGTTGTGATCGACCACGACGAGGAGCTCGTCGACGTCGAGGAGTTGCGCGCGTGTCGCGGTGATGGCGCGCGTGAGAAGCGTTGCGCGATCGGAGGTATAGCAGCAGATGATCGCCGACAGGGTGGGCGTGACGGACTGCTGGTGCGGGTGCGGCAACTTCGACTCCGGACGGCATGCGGGACGGCGGACCTCGGTAGCGTAACCCATAAATATTAGGGAAGGCTAACCAAAGTAGCCTGATGTGATCGACCCACTACCTCGGTGCGGTGATCGTCCCTTCGAGCGCCGCCAGCGCCTGCGCCGGTAGGTCCGCCAGCGCGGCTGTCACCGCGTCGGCGGGAAAGACATCGTCGCGGAAGGTTGCTGTAAGACAAAGGCTTCCGGCGACCGACGTGCTTGTGACCGTGATCCCGGTTGGCGACGGAGGCTCGGCGATGCCGATGACAAGCGCCCTGTTGGTGTCGACGAAATCCCACCCTCGCCCACGTCCCGGTACGACGCCGCCCGACGAGTGCAGTAGGTCGATCGCCGCCTCGCCGGCGGGCGCCCACGACTGTTGGCCGGTCGCCTCCACACTTCGGCCTTCTGTGGACCTCGACCTCCCCGCGGCTCTTGACTCGGCTGCTCTCGACTTTGCTGCTGTCACAAGGAGATTCGCCACGGGGCGACCTATGGACGCCGCCTCTGACAGCTCTACCTGTAGCGCGACCGGCGCGGTGTCGGGAAGCACGGCGAAGTCGAGGCCTGCCGCGAAGTTCGCCATGGTGCCCACTGACCGGGGTAGGTAGGCCCGCGCGTCGAACGGAAGTGTGACCATCGGATTGACCCGCAACCCGGCGGCGGTCAGAGCGCGCACGAGCGCGACGGTGTGCAATGTGAACATCCCGACGCCTGGCGCGCGCGACGTCCGCGCGGCGCGCATCGATTCGACGACGTCGCGCGGCGTCCGCACGAATACGCTCGTCGCCGACCGCGGCGGATCGACCGGCACCAACGCCGAGGGTTGCGATGCCAGATAGTCGCGGGACCGATGCATCCGGGCCAGTGCGATGAGCCGCCGCGGATTCGACAACACGGCCGCACCTGCGAGCGCGAGAGCACGCGTCGGCGTCCACCCGCTCGGAGATGTCGTGATGGTTTCGGGGATCTCCTCGCTGAGTAGAACGTCGACGATGGTGTTGAGGAGCGTGGTGTCGCCGAGGCCGTGGTCGTAGTCGATTGCCAGGTAGCGGCCACTGAGTACGACGCGCAGATGCCGAGGTGGAAGCGCCGCCAATACGTCGAGCAACGCCAGGGGATCGTCGGTCGGTGGCGCGGTGTGGACGGCGTCGGCCAACCTGTCGGGCTCGTATGACCAGGCGCGACGATCGTGTGATGGTACGAGCCCGATGCGTGTGTGGGGGCCACGCTTCGCGAAGCGGATGAGTCGGTGTGACGCGCAGTTCGCGTCCGGGAGATCGAGCGGACCGACGACGACGGCGCTGCGATGGCCACTGTGATGCGCGTCGATGGCCGCGCCTGTGAAAGTGCGCGACGCGTCGGGGGAAGTGGCTGAACTACTCATCTTCCTGGAGACTTTAACAAAGGCTTACCTAATACGCGCAGGCCGCGCCGGAGATGTCCAATTCATCTTCCGTTCACCTTCGGTGCCCGGTACGTCCACCACGGCACCCTACTGTCATTGCGACCGGGCAAAGCCGCTTGGCGGGACTGCCATGTTCTGATGCTGGAGGGAACCAGAAAGTGAAATTGAGTCGTACAGGAGCCGCTGTCGCCGTGATGGCCGCCAGCTCCGCCCTCGTTCTCGGTGCGTGTAGCAGCAATGCTGACAAGGGCGGCACGAGCGCAGCGCCCGCCTCAGCGGTGACTGACATCAAGTGCGAGGGCAAGCAGTCACTCAAGGCGAGTGGTTCGACAGCCCAGGCCAACGCCATGAAGATCTTCTCCACCTCGTTTGCGAAGACCTGCCCCGGTCACGAGCTCGCCTACGGTGGCGGAGGCTCGGGACAGGGTGTCTCCGACTTCACGCAGAATCTCACCGACTTCGGTGGCTCCGACTCGCCGCTGAAGGGCGACGAGATCCAGAAGGCCGCACAGCGCTGTGGCTCGGAAGCATGGCAGCTGCCGCTCGTGTTCGGTCCGATCGCCGTGACCTACAACGTCGATGGTGTCAACGATCTCGCGCTGTCGGGTCCGACGCTCTCCAAGATCTTCAGCGGCGAGGCAAAGACCTGGAACGATCCGGCGATTGCCGCCGACAACCCGGGCAAGACCCTTCCCAGCACTGCGATCAGCGTGATCTACCGCGCTGACCAGTCGGGCACGACGGACAACTTCCAGAAGTACCTGACCGCCGCGGGCGGATGGACCAAGGGTGCGGGCAAGACCTTCAACGGTGGTGTCGGCGAAGGCAAGCAGGGCAACCCCGGCGTTGGTTCCGCAGTGAAGCCGACCCCCGGATCGATCGCCTACGTCGAGTGGGCGTACGCGCAGTCCAACAAGCTGTCGATGGCGAAGATCATCACCGATCAGGACAAGAGCGGTGTGGAGCTGAACTCTGAGACCGGCGGCAAGACCATCGCGGCGGCGACTCTCAAGAACGGTCCGGACAACCACAACATGGTCATCGACACCGAATCGTTCTACAAGCCGACCGAGGCGGGCGCGTACCCGATCATTCTGGCAACATACTCGATCGTCTGCTCGAAGTACGCCGATACTTCGGTTGGCCAGGGTGTCAAGACGTTCCTCTCGGTGGCGTCTGCACCGCAGAACCAGGGCCAGGATCTGATCAACGCGGGCTACATCCCGCTGCCGAGCGAATTCCAGCAGAAGCTGACTTCGTCGATCAACGCCCTTCAGTAACCACACGAAAACACCGACCCGAAGCGATATGAGTTATGTCTGTGGATGACACCACCGGTGTGGGCCGGGGGAAGGCGGAGACCCCGCCCGAACCCGGCACGCAGCCTCCCGAATCGTCCGACCAGTTGCCTCCGGATTCCGAGGAGCAGCTCGAAGAGCAGCTCCACCCGGGCCTGCGCAGCCACCGCGGCGCACTCGGCGACCAGCTTTTCTCCTACCTCGCGCGGGGCACGGGTTTCTTCGTGGTCGTCCTCGTCGCCGGTATCGGCATTGCACTGATCGTCAATGCCATACCGGCGATGCTGGCGAACCACGCCAACTTCATCTTCTCGTCCCAGTGGGACGTCAGTTCGGCGAACTTCGACAACGACACGGTGCGTTTCGGCATCTGGGAGTTGTTCCGAGCGACGGTTCTGACCTCGCTGTTCGCCCTGGTGATCGCCACCCCGATCGCGATCGGCATCGCGGTGTTCCTCGTGGAGTACGCCCCGCGACAGGTCGCCCGCCCGCTCGCCGCGGTCATCGATCTGCTCGCAGCGGTGCCGTCGATCATCTTCGGTCTCTGGGGCATCTACGTCCTCGCTCCGGTGATCGCGCCGTTCGCGGAATGGCTCAACAGCGTGCTCGGCTGGTTCTTCCTCTTCTCCGCCGGTAGCACGTCAGTCAGCGGCGGCGGCACGATCTTCACCGCGGGCATCGTGCTCGCGATCATGATGCTGCCGATCATCACCTCGATCACCCGAGAGGTGCTGC
This sequence comes from Gordonia sp. w5E2, assembly GCF_036540975.1. Classification (NCBI taxonomy): domain Bacteria; kingdom Bacillati; phylum Actinomycetota; class Actinomycetes; order Mycobacteriales; family Gordoniaceae; genus Gordonia; species Gordonia sp. w5E2. Next base: position 923,537 of record NZ_CP144213.1, read on the forward strand.
GCCAGACCCCTCCCGGCCAGAAAGAAGCGGCACTGGCCCTCGGTGCGACGAAGTGGGAGGTCATCCGGATGACCTCGTTCCCGTACGGACGCTCCGGCATGATCGCCGCGGCGATGCTGGCGCTCGGACGTGCGCTCGGCGAGACCATCGCCGTCATGATCATCCTGAGTGCCGCCGTCGGCCGCCTCAAGTGGTCGCTGTTCGAAGGCGGCGACACGTTCGCGTCGAAGATCGCTCGCGACGTCGGCGAGTTCGTCGGTAGCCAGGACACCCAGAGCGCCTACATCGCGGCCGGTCTGGTGCTGTTCCTCCTGACATTCGTGGTGAACGCGGTCGCTCGCACGGTCGCAGGCGGAAAGGTCAACGGATGAGCATCGCACTTGATAAGGGCGCAGGCGGCGGCCCGGTCAAACAACATCCGTCGGCATTCCGCGAGATCTCGCTGAGTCGTCGAATCCGCAACAACGGTGCGCGCGCCGCTTTCTTCATCTGCTTCGCGCTCGGCGTCATTCCACTGGTGTGGTTGCTGTGGACGGTGCTCTCGAATGGAGCGAGCGCCATCACCGACCCGAACTGGTGGTTCGGCGACGGCTACGCAGTCGACACCACAACCGACTACGGCGCGGGAATCGCGCCGGCGATCGTCGGTTCGATCATCCAGGCGCTCGTCGCCACGATCATCTCGGTCCCGATCGCGGTGCTCACGGCCGTTCTCCTGGTCGAGTACCCGACGTCGAAGCTGGTCAAACCGGTCAGCTTCATGGTCGACATTCTCGCGGGCGTGCCGTCGATCGTCGCGACGCTGTTCATCTTCACGGTGTTCGTGATCGGACTCTCGATGGGGCAGAGCGCCTTCATGGTCAGTCTCGCGCTCATCCTGCTGATGATCCCGATCGTCGTCCGATCGTCGGAGGAGATGCTCAAGCTCGTACCCGACGAACTGCGCGAAGCGTCGTACGCATTGGGCATCCCCAAGTGGAAGACGATCATGCGTGTCGTGATCCCGACCGCGCTGTCGGGCATGCTCAGCGGCATCTTCCTCGCCATCGCACGCATCATGGGTGAGACCGCCCCAGTCCTGATCCTCGCGGGTCCGGCGAGTTCGCTGGTCAAGACCAACCCCTTCGAGGGCGGTATGAACTCGCTGCCTCTGTTCATCAAGGACATGTGGGCGGCGAGTCAGCCGGCGTCGTCGTTCTACTACTGGGGTGCAGCGCTGACGCTGATCATCATCATCGCCATCCTCAACATCGTCGCAGCGCTGCTCGCGAAGTTCCTGGCACCCAAGTCCAGGTAAGACCGCACGCCCAGCAACAGCGTCGTACATCAACAGCACGAGAGAGTAATGCCATGGCCAAGCGCCTCGACATCAAAGACCTGAATATCTACTACAGCAAGTTCCACGCCGTGAAGGACGTGACTCTTGCAGTGCCGCCGCGCAGCATCACCGCGTTCATCGGTCCGTCGGGCTGCGGCAAGTCGACGGTGCTGCGCACGCTCAATCGCATGCACGAGGAGATCCCCGGAGCCTATGCGGTCGGCAGTGTGCTGCTCGACGGTGAGGACATCTACTCCAAAGAGGTCAACCCGACGAGTGTCCGTACGACGATCGGCATGGTGTTCCAGCGGCCGAATCCCTTCCCGACCATGTCGATCCGAGACAACGTCGTCGCAGGTCTTCGCCTGCAGGGCATTCGCAACAAGAAGCAGCTCAACGAGGTGGCCGAGCGCAGCCTTCGCGGCGCCAACCTGTGGGAAGAGGTCAAGGACCGTCTCGACAAGCCCGGTGGCGGTCTCTCGGGTGGTCAGCAGCAGCGACTGTGCATCGCGCGTGCCATCGCGGTGTCGCCGGACGTCCTGCTGATGGATGAGCCGTGCTCTGCGCTCGATCCGATCTCGACGCTGGCCATCGAGGATCTGATGGGCGAGCTCAAGAAGGACTTCACGATCGTCATCGTCACGCACAACATGCAGCAGGCTGCGCGTGTCAGCGATCAGACCGCGTTCTTCAACCTCGAGGGCGTCGGCCAGCCGGGACAGTTGGTCGAGATCGGCGACACCGAGACCATCTTCACGCACCCCACCAAGCGCGAGACCGAGGACTACATCTCCGGCCGCTTCGGCTGATCACCGGCAGGGCACAACGCACAGGCCCACAAGCAGACAAAGACCCGCGACGAGGAATCGTCGCGGGTCTTTTGCGTTGATGGGGGGCTTACATGTTGAGCAACAGAATGACCAGCAGAGCGACGAGCGACAGCGTCACGCCGACATAGACGAACAGCTGGCGTCGCCGGAGATGTGCTTCGGCTTCGTCGTCGGATTCGGCATTGAAATCAGGTTCTGCCGGATAGTGCACGCCCATGGCGCTCACCCTAGACTGCGCGCCTGGTGTGCGTGAAGTCAGGACGCCCTCCACGACGAGAAACGTCGGTGAATCACATCCGAACCGGGGTGTGATCCACCGACGTCGGTGGTGGGGGTGTGTCGGGAAGCGTCTGTGCTTTAAGAAGCGTCCTGGAACTGCTCGGGCGTCTGGCCGGTGGCCTGGAAGACGACCCGACGGCCGATGAGTACGGCGTGGTCGGCGAAGCGCTCGTAGTAGCGGCCCAGCAGGGTGACGTCGACGGCTGCGGCAACTCCGTGCTGCCAGTCCCGGTCCATCAGCACCGTGAACAGGTGGCGATGCAGATCGTCCATGGCGTCATCGTCTTCTTGCAGACGAACCGCAGCCTCGGGATCTTGCGTGTCGAGGACCTCGCGCGCGTTGGTGGCGAGCTGGACTGCCAGCCTGCCCATCTCGGCGAAGTAGCCGTTGACCTCTTCGGGCAGGGCCTTCGCGGGATGGCGTCGTCGGGCGACCTTGGCGACGTGCAGCGCCAGCGCGCCCATACGGTCGACGTCTGCGACGATCTGGAACCCGCTGACGACTCCGCGCAGGTCGCCTGCGACGGGAGCCTGGAGCGCGAGAAGCGCGAACGCCTGCTCCTCGGCGCGCGCGGACAGTTCGGACAGCTTGTCGTTCTCCGACAGCACTTCCTCGGCAATGGCGAGATCGGCCTGCAAGAGGGCCTGGGTGGCACGGTCCATTGCTGAACCGGCCAGATCGCACATTTCTCCGAGCACCGCATTCAGTGAATGCAGCTGTTCTTGATACGCGGTACGCATACCCTCAAGGGTACTGTGCGTGCCGCAGATCACGATCTTCCGCGTGGTGAACACACCGTGAACGCGCGGTGAGTAGCTCTGCTCGCGGTACGTGCGCCCGTCAGGAGCAGGTGGTGTCTCCCGCGTTGGTCACCGCGAGATCGTTGGGCAGATTGCTGGAGTTCGCCGCTGGAGGCAGTGCCTGCGCCGATAGCGTCTCGCCTGCGGCGGGAGCACTGGTGACGCTGCCGGCGAAGTCGCTGCCGAGAATGACCTCGACGCCCGACTTCACTGTCTTGTCGCTCTGGATCTTGGCGCCGGGGAACATCGCGGCGAGTGTTGCAGCAGAGTCCTGTTCACCCGGCCCGTAGCGCACGACAGTGTCTGTGCGGTTCTCCGACGCATCCGCGACGCCGCGGACGTCGAAGCCCTGGGCGGTCAGCTGGTCGGACGCGTCGGCGGCTTGCCCGGCCTTGCCCGTGCCGTTGAGCACACGCACCCCGACGTTGCTCGGGTTCTGCGCGGTGGCCGAGACCGTCGACGGCGTCTGCGACGTACTCGTGGTGGCGCCCGCAGCCGTGGTCTGCTTCTTCGACGAACTGCTCTGCTTCTTCTTCGCGGCCTGCTCGCCGGGTAGCGGGTCGTCGTCGATGATCGCGTTGAAGATGGCGTTGATGTCGTCGGTGCGCGGGATCTCGTTATTCGAGCCGTCGGTCGCCGTACCCGACGTCGGGATGGTCAGGAACGTCACGCGACCCGCCTCGATACCCTGCATCGAGTCGGCGAGTTTGAGCAGTGACTGCGTGTCGACGCCGTCGACGTAGCTGTTCTTGATGAAGGTGTTGACGATGCTGTTGAGCTTGGCCGGATTGGACAGGACGTTGCCTGAGAGCGTCGACCGCAGCAGTGACGACATGAACAACTGTTGGCGCTTGATGCGTCCGTAGTCGCCGTTGCCCTCCGTCGACACCGTGCGGGCGCGAACGTAGTTGAGCGCCTTGCGACCGGTGATCGTCTGCTTGCCCGGCTTGGAGAGGATCTGGCCGAGTTCGTAGTCGTACACCGGAGTGGTGGAGCACACCTCGACGCCGCCGACAGCGCGCACGATCTTCTCGAAGCCGGAGAAGTCCATCCCGATGAAGTGGTTGATGTTCAGACCACTCATCTCGGTGATGACCTTGACCAGGCACTTCGGTCCGCCGTCGGCGTAGACGCTGTTCAGTTTCACCTGGCTGGCCGCGGGTAGGTCGCCGGTATAGGTTCCGGCGTCGTTGTCCCAATCCTGACATTCGGGTCGGTCGACCTGCAGATCCCGCGGGAACGAGACCGCAACCACGCGGCTGCGGTTGGCGGGGATGTTGACCAGGATCACCGTGTCAGAACGTGCGCCCTCGGCGTCGGCCGTGGTGCCCGCGCCAACCTTGCCGTTCTTGCCGCTGCGTGTGTCGGTGCCGACGATCAGGTAGTTCTCGTCGCCGTACTGGGCGTCCTTGTTGCGAATGTTCGTGTCGTCGGGGTCGACGGCGGCGATGGTCCGCCAATCGCTGTTCTTCGACTTCATGTACCCCCACACGAAGCCGGTCCCGACGAGCGCCATGACGCACGCGATGGCGACCATGATGCGGCCGGTGAACGCGACGTTCTGGCGTGTCGTGCGGTCGTGACGTCGACGCCCCACACGTTGCGGGCGTGAACGCAGCGCGATCGTCTCGGTGAGGTCGGGAGTGGGCTCGAGCGGTGGGGACGCCGGCTCGCGCTCCGGTTCAGGAGCAGCGGGGGTCTGCTCGGGCGTGTCGGGTGCGGCGGCATCTCCGGACGTGGCGGAATTTCCGGATGCGGCGGGCTCGAGGTGTGACCCCTGTGCCCGTGATTCCTCGACGACCCGCTCCGTCGTCGCCCTGTCACTGAGGTCGACGACCGGTTCTGGGGTGGCACCGACGATCGGGATCTTGCGCGTGACCTCGTTGGCCCCTGGCGTGTCGGAGGGGCGATTCGACGGCTTGTCCGTGGCGGCGCGGTCTGTCCCACGCCGAGCTCGACGCAGTCCGGAACGGTAGCCGCCGACTCGTGGGATGGCCTCGGTCGGCGATGAATCACCTCGTGGCTGCGTGCCGGCGCCGGTCGATTCGTCAGAAGCAGACGGCTTGTCGGACGCAGATGGCTTGTTGGATGCAGTCGGCTTGCTAGATGCAGGCGGCTTGTCAGAATCGGTCGCTTTGTCGGCGGGAGCCGCGGTGCCGGACGGGGAATCGGAGCGTGCGCCGGGATCGGCGTTCATCTGCTCCATCAGCTCGCGGACGGTCATGCGACTACGGCCGCGGACGTACCGATCGGCGGAGCGCGGCTCACGAAGCCTGCCGTCATTGGGGTTCGCTGGTCGTGAGGTGCGTGAAGCGCGTGGAGTCGATGAGGACGTCGAATCGTCCCGGTCGCCCGGCTCGTCGCCGTGCGGCTTGGGTGTCCAACGACTCACGTCACATATCCTCGTACCCCGTGGTGACGCTGCCGCCCCGTCGGGGCTGAACGCTGCGGCAAGCAGGAAGAACTCAGATCCCGCCTGCGGGACCTTCGGACATAGTACTGATAGGTCCTGAGAAGCGCCTCAGCCGCCGGAGTGCATCACTTCCGCGCCTGCGGGGACGACATCCTCGTAGGGATCGTCGAGCCAGCCGTCGGGGAGCGCGACCTTGGCGGGCGACCCCTGCCGCCCACGCGGACCGTGCCCGTCCTCGGGGAACGGTGTGTCGGCGGGAAGTGACCCGACGAGGTCGCGGAGTTCGTCGAGCGTCGACACCAGCGACATGCGCGAACGAATCTCCGAACCGGCCGGGAATCCGCGCAGATACCAGGCAACGTGTTTGCGCATCTCGCGCATGCCCTTGTCCTCGCCGTGGTGATCGGCGAGCAACTCGCCGTGCCTGACGATGATCTGTGCGACCTCGCCGAGGTTCGGTGCGGCGGGTGCGGGCAGCCCGTTGAGTTCGGCGGCGAGTTCGGCGAACAGCCACGGCCTACCGAGGCAGCCGCGTCCGACCACGACGCCGTCGCATCCGGTCTGCGCCATCATCGCGACCGCGTCTTTGGGTTCGAAGATGTCGCCGTTACCGAGCACAGGTACGTCGGTCACGTGCTCCTTGAGCCGGGCGATCTCGGCCCAGTCGGCCTCGCCGGAGTACCGCTGTGAAGCCGTACGGGCATGGAGCGCAACAGCTTTCGCGCCCTCGCCCGCGGCGATGCGTCCGGCGTCGAGGTGCGTGTGATGCTCGTCGTCGATTCCGATGCGGAACTTGACGGTGACGGGGATGTCGGTGCCCTCGGTCGCCTTGACCGCGGCTGCGACGATTCGTTGGAACAGGGTGCGCTTGTACGGGATCGCCGAGCCGCCGCCCTTGCGGGTCACCTTCGGGACAGGGCAGCCGAAGTTCATGTCGATGTGGTCGGCGAGATTCTCGTCGACGATCATCTTGGCTGCCTCGTAGGTGTAGCGCGGATCCACCGTGTAGAGCTGCATCGACCGCGGATTCTCGTCCGGGCCGAACGTGGTCATGTGCATCGTGACCGGATGCCGCTCGACGAGCGCGCGGGCGGTGACCATCTCACAGACGTACAGACCCGACACCGTGCCGGTGCGGGCCAATTCGAGTTCGCGACACAGCGTGCGGAACGCCACGTTGGTGACGCCCGCCATGGGTGCGAGCACCACGGGACTGGCGAGCTCGATCGTGCCGATTCGCAAGCGGGTGTCGCGCAGCGGGGTTGCTTGGAGCGGGGTGGCGTGCGCAGCCGACAGCGCACCGGCGCCCTCGTGGATCGTGGAGGGCGCCGGCGCTGCTGGGGTTCGGATCGTCGTCGTCAAGCCAATGGTTGCGTCAGGACGCCTGACGCTCGCGCTTCTTGGCTTCGCGGGCGAGTGCGCGGTCGCGCATCTCCTCGAACTTGATGGTGTCCTTCTCGAGCTGCTCGAGGAAGGCTGCGAGCTCCTCGCGGGTCTGGTCGCCCTCGGCGGAGAAGTCGTCGCGATCGAAGACGTTCCACTTGCGCAGGACGGGCTGGATGACCTCTTCGAGGTGCTGACGCAGGTCGTAGATGCCGTGCTTGGCCATCAACACGCCGTGGCGGCGGAAGTTGGGCATTCCGGCGCCGGGCATCTGGAAGTTGGTGACGATGTCGGTCACGGCACGCAGCGTCTGGTCGGGAGCGATGTCCATACCGGCGCCGCAGATGTTGCGGTAGAAGATCATGTGCAGGTTCTCGTCGGCCGCGATGCGCTGAAGCATCTTGTCGGCGATCGGATCGTTGCACGCCTTGCCGGTGTTGCGGTGGCTGACGCGCGTCGCGAGCTCCTGGAACGTCACGTAGGCGACGGAGTGCAGCAGGCCCATTTCGCCGCCCTTCTCCATCATCTCCTCGACGCGGTCGCCTGCAGCGGACTCGGGCGAGTAACCGTTGGTCATGTGGACCATGCGGTCGGCCTCGAGCTGGGCAGGGTCGACGCCGCGCGTCACCGTGAGGTAATCGCGCATGACGATCGAGTGCCGGTTTTCCTCGGCGGTCCAACGACCGACCCAGAAGCCCCATGCCGAATCCATCGAGAAGTTGTCGGCGATCACCCGGTGATAGGAGGGCAGGTTGTCCTCGGTCAGCAGGTTCGTGATCATCGCGGCCTTCGCAACCTCATCGAGCTGCGACTGCTCAGGGTCGTAGTCGACGCCGCCGAGCGCGGCGAAGTTACGACCCTCGTCCCACGGGACGTAGTCGTGCGGGTTCCAGTTCTTCGCGATCTTCAGGTGCCGGTTGACGTTGTCCTCGGCAACCGGTGCCAGCTCGCGGAGCAGATCAAGCTGAGTGAGCTCACGTGCCATTGTTCGTTCCTCCGAACGGTCCACATCGAAACAGGTCGGACTGTCGTAGTCTCCGACTGTCGTCTCTGGTTGTCATGCCTGGCTCGGTGACCGACATGTATCCAAGTCAGTCAGTAAGGCTACGGCACCGAGCAGGCGTTACCCAAGTACGCACTTACGGTGTCGAAACTTGGCTCGCAAGCGTTACCCCCGAAACGCTCGGCCGAACGTCGACGCCCACGTGGCGGCGTCGTCGTCAAGAGTACCGAGTTCGCGCGCCTTGTCACACCACAGCATCGCGGCGCTGCCGAACTCCATGGGGTTGTAGATGTCCTCCTCGCACCGCCACAGGCCGTCACCCGCGTACGTGATGATCGAAATGTTGGTGGCGGTGATCACGCTTCCGTCGCCGGGATCGCACATCGGATTGTCGACCTCGAAGATCACCCGACCGGTGGGGGCGTCGAACACCTTCCACAGGTTGGGGAAGGCGACCATGTGGTTGCCGGGGAAGCGCGTCATCGTCTTCACGATCCACGGGCGGATCTCGTCCCTGCCGTGCATGGTGCCGAGTGCGTGCTCGATGTAGTCGGCGTCGGGAGTGAAGAGGTCGGCGAATCGGGCCCATGCCGCGGGCGCCTCGGACGGCTGTGCTCGGGCCTCCGCGGCGATGCCCGCGACGGTGGCCTCGAAGACGTCGAACGCCTCCGACAACTCGTCGAGATCGAATGGGGTCGGCGAGAATCGGGCATCCGCGGCAGACGCGGCGTTTTCGGTGCGCATCGGGCTGATCGTAGGGAACTACGGCGGGTGCGCGAAGCGTTATGGAAAAGGAGCGCGACGACGCATCGACGTGGTTCGATTTCATCATCGGCCCGACGACGAAGACGGGCGTGCGCGCGACGGCGCGGGCGAGCAGGATGCGGAGGATTTGCGATGGAGCGGCTGAGCGGTTTGGATGCCTCGTTCCTGTACATGGAGACGCGGTCACAGTTGATGCAGATCATCGGCCTGATCGAAATCGATCCGTCGACGATTCCCGGTGGGTATTCGTTCAGCGGTATCCGTGATCAGATGCGACAGCTCGTCCGTGCTACCCCGAAGTTCCGACGCAAGCTCGACAACTCGCTGATCAACATCGACCACCCCGCCTGGGTGGAGGACGACCATTTCGACATCGACCGGCATGTGCACCGTGTCGCGGTTCCGGCGCCGGGCGGGATCGGCGAGGTCACCGAACTCTGTGGGCATCTGGCCGGGCAGACCCTCGACCGGGCGAAGCCGCTGTGGGAACTGTGGGTCATCGAGGGACTGTCCAACGGGCGGATCATGATCATGCTGCGGATGCACCACGCCGCGGTCGACGGCGTCGGCAGCGCCGAGGTGCTGTCGCAGCTCTTCTCGCTGTCGCCCGAGCAGCCCGACCTCGACGCCGATCTGCTGCATCAGACAGCGGGCGGGTCGTCGCATGCGCTGCTCGCCGCGACGGGAGCGGTGCACTACCTGATCCGACGTCCGATCGCGATGGCTCGATTGCTCCCGGAGACGGTCTCGGTTCCGGTCGCGTGGTTGCGTCGGGCGCGCTCGCACGAGGCGATGCCCGCGCCGTTCGGGGCGCCGCGCACCCGATTCAACGGGCCGATCACCCCGCACCGCTCGATCGCACTGACCCAGCTCTCACTCGCCGACATCAAGCGCGTCAAGAATCGGTTCGGCGTCAAGGTGAACGACGTCGTGCTGGCGATCACCGGCGGGGCGCTGCGCGAGTATCTGCTGGCGCACAACGAGCTGCCGGACAGACCACTCGTCGCGATGGTGCCGGTATCTGTCCACGGCGCCGACGACAGCGGCTTGATGGTGCAGGGCACCAACAAGGTGTCGGGGATGTTCACGCAGTTGGCCTCCGACGTCGCAGATCCCGTCGAACGGATCGAGCGCGCTGCAGAACTCTCGCGGAAAGCAAAGGCACACCACGCCGACATCGACGCGAACATCCTGCGTGCGTGGGCACAGTTCGCGCCAGGAACAACGATGTCGACGTTGATGAAGTTCTACGGCGACCGGAAACTGGCACTCAAGCATCCGCCGATCTTCAACGTGACGGTGTCGAACGTCGCGGGCGCCGACATTCCCGTCTACTTCTGCGGCGCGCGTGTCACCGCGGTCTACCCGCTCGGGCCGATCTTCCACGGGCTCGGCCTCAACATCACGGTGTTCTCGGCCGACGGCGAGCTCAACGTCGGCATCCTCGGGTGTACCGATCAGATCCCCGACGTCGACTTCCTCGCCCACGCCTTCGACGAGCAGCTCAAGACGCTTCTCGAGGTGTGTGGCGACTGAGGTCTTGCGGTGATGGGGTTATCCGGTCACTAAGCTTTGCCCTGTGTCCATCTATCGCCACGGATTTGCCCGAGTAGCGGGCGCGGTCCCGGTCGTCCGTATCGCCGACCCGGTGGCCAACGCGCAGGCCACCGTCGAATTGATGCGGCAGGCGGCCACCGAGGGTGCTGCGCTCGTCGTGTTCCCCGAGATGGGACTCACCGGATACAGCATCGACGATCTTGTCCAACAGGACGCGGTTATCGACGCCGCGCTCGACGCCCTCGCCACCGTCGTCGCCGCGAGTGAGGGTTTGCGCCCGTTGGTGGCGGTCGGCCTGCCGCTCGTCGTCGACGCCGGGCTGTACAACTGCGCCGTCCTGCTGCGTGATGGTCGGATTCTCGGCGTCGTACCGAAGGCGTTCCTGCCGAATTACCGCGAGTTCTACGACAAGCGCTATTTCAGCGCGGCCCGCGACGCACTCGCCGACACGGTGACGCTGCTCGGACAGACGGTTCCGTTCGGCACCGACCTGATCTTCGACGCCGTCGACCTGCCGGGTTTCGCGCTGCATCTCGAGGTCTGCGAGGACGCGTGGGTGCCGATCCCGCCGAGCACCTGGGCCGCCCTGGGAGGTGCGACGGTTCTCGCGAACCTGTCGGGTTCGCCGGTCACGATCGGCAAGGAGTCGTATCGGAAGTCGTTGTGCACCAGTCTTTCCGCCCGGTGCATCGCGGCCTACGTCTACGTTGCCGCCGGATATGGCGAATCCACAACCGATCTCGCGTGGGACGGTGACGCCCTGATCGCCGAGAACGGTGGACTACTCACTCGCAGTACGGGGTTCGCGACGGCCGAGCAACTCGTCGTCGCCGACGTCGACCTGGACCGACTGCGCCAGGAACGCATCCGGATGGGCAGCTTCCACGATCAGGTCGGTGATCTCGAGGATCGTCTGACGTCGTTGCGCCACATCGACTTCGAGTTCGGTGACCTCGACCTCGCCGACGACGATCTGCGACGCTCGGTCGCACGATTCCCATTCGTTCCCGCCGACGCCGGTGATCGTGACGAACGGTGCCGCGAGGTGCGCGACATCCAGGTTCAGGGCCTGGCTGCACGTCTGCGCGCCACCGGCATCGACAAGATCGTCATCGGGGTGTCCGGTGGTCTCGATTCGACGCTCGCACTGCTCGTCGCCGTCGACACCTTCGACCGACTCGGCCTGCCGCGCACCAACATCCTCGCGTACACGATGCCGGGATTCGCCACCGGCGGCGCGACGCTGCGGCGCGCACATGTGCTGATGGATTCTCTCGGCGTCACCGGCACCGAACTCGACATCCGGCCGTCGTGTGAGCAGATGCTCGCCGACATCGGGCATCCATATGCCAAGGGCGAGAAGGTCTTCGACGTCACCTTCGAGAACGTGCAGGCAGGCGAGCGGACCTCGCACCTGTTCCGGTTGGCGAACTTCCACGGCGGAATCGTGCTCGGGACAGGTGATCTGTCCGAGCTCGCTCTGGGTTGGTGTACCTACGGTGTCGGCGATCAGATGTCGCACTACAACGTCAACACCTCGGTCCCGAAGACGTTGATCCAGTACCTGATTCGCTGGATGATCTCGACCGGACAGTACTCGCAGGAGACCACCGACACGCTCGCAGAGATCCTCGACGATGTGATCTCGCCCGAACTCGTCCCGCCGGGCGACGACGGCGCGATCCAGAGCACCGAGGACACCGTCGGCCCCTACGAACTCCACGATTTCTTCCTGTACTACCTGACGCGCTTCGGGTATCGCCCCGACAAGATCGCCTACCTGGCCGGCCAGGCGTGGGGTGACCGGGAACGCGGCGCGTGGTCGGAGTTGATCGCGCCGGAGCGTCGAAACCAGTACGACGCCGCGACGATCGAGCACTGGCTCTCGACGTTCCTGAAGCGATTCATGAGCAACCAGTTCAAGCGCACCGCGATGCCCAACGGGCCGAAAATCGGTTCGGGCGGGTCACTCTCGCCGCGTGGCGACTGGCGCTCGCCGTCGGACGCCTCCGCCCGCACCTGGCTGGACCAACTCAAGGGTCGCTGATGTCGAGGCCCCTCTAGAGCCCCAGGTCCTTGGCGATGATCGTCTTCATCACCTCGTTGGTGCCGCCGTAGATGCGGGAGACGCGGGTGTCGGCGTACAGGCGCGCGATGGGGTACTCGGTGATGTAGCCGTATCCGCCGTGCAATTGCAGGCATTTGTCGATGACGCGGCCGGCGGTCTCGGTGGCGAAGAGCTTGGCGCGCGCGGCGTCGGCCACCGAGAGTTCGCCCCGGTTGTGCAGGATCAGCGCCTGGTCGACGAACTGCTGCACCGCCGCGACGTCGGCTGAGCACTCGGCCAGTACGAACTTGGTGTTCTGGAACGATGCGACGGGCCTGCCGAACACGTCGCGCTCTCGGGTGTAGGCGAGGGCGTGCTGCAGAGCAGCGTTCGCGGTTGCCGACGCTCCGATCGCGATGCTCAGGCGCTCCTGCGCCAGGTTGTGTGTGAGGTAGGAGAACCCCTTACCCTCCTCGCCGAGCCGATCCTCGACGGGTACGCGCACCGACGAGAAGGAGAGTTCTGCGGTATCCGATGCCTTGAGGCCGATCTTCTCCAGCTTCCGTCCGACCGCGAAGCCCTCGGACGTGGTGTCCACCACCAGAATCGAGAGTCCGGCACGACGATTGTCGGGATCGAACGGTGCGGTGCGGCAGACCACCAGAATGCGGTCGGCCAGCGCGCCACCGGTGATGAACGTCTTTGCGCCGTCGAGGATGTAGTGGCTGCCGTCCTCGGAGAGCTTGGCCGTCGTCGAGATGTTCGCGAGGTCGGAGCCGGTGCCCGGTTCGGTCATGGCGATCGCGAACATGATGTCGCCCGAGGCGAATCCGGGTAGCCACCGCTGCTTCTGCTCGTCGGTCGCGTACTCCATCAGGTACGGCAGGATCAGGTTGGTGTGCACCGACTCGCTGCCGAAGGTCACGCCTGCAAGCGAGGTTTCCTCCGACACGACAAGCGAATACGTGAAATCGTGCACGCCTCCGCCGCCGTACTCCTCGGGCACCTCGATGCCGAGCACACCCAACTCGCCGAGCTTGCGGTAGAAGTCACGCGGAGGGTGTCCCTGCTTCTCCCACTCGTGGTGGACCGGCACGACCTCCTTGGCGATGAAGTCGCGGATCGTCTTGCGAAAGGCCTCGTGGTCTTCGGTGAATACGGTGCGCTGCATGGTCTCCAGCATGCACCCGTGGCATACCCGGAAGGAACGGCCGGATCGGCTAACACACCGATAGGGCGAGTCAATGTGTAGAGACGTCAGGGGGACTGGGCGAATCAGGATAGGTCGCGGCTATGGGTCCGTGAACGCGAATCTACTTGTGGTCACCGGGTGAGAAGTGGTCGGCTCGAATGCATGACAGATGCAGTGATCGTCGACGCGGTGCGCACCCCTATCGGACGCCGAAATGGCGCGTTGGCCGGCATCCATCCCGCTGACCTCTCGGCGCACGTGCTCGAAGCACTCGTCGAACGTACCGGGATCGACCCCGCGATCATCGACGACGTCATGTGGGGTTGCGTGAGCCAACATTCCGAGCAGGCGGGAAACATCGCACGTACGGCGGTGCTGGCCGCGGGGTGGCCGACAACGGTCCCGGGAACCACGGTCACACGGGCGTGCGGGTCCAGTCAGCAGGCGCTGGCGATGGCCGCGGCCGCAGTGATCTCCGGACAACTCGACGTCGTCGTGGCGGGCGGAGTCGAGTCCATGAGTCGCGTGCCGATGGGTACGGCGGCGCCCAACGGGGAGAGCCAGCCGGCAACCGTCCTCGACCGCTTCGGCGTCGACCGTTTCAGTCAGGGCATCGGGGCAGAAGAGGTCGCACGACGGTGGGGACTGAGCCGCACTCAACTCGACGAGTACGCGCTTCGATCACACGAACTCGCAGCCGCAGCAACCGATTCGGGTGCATTCGACGCCCAGCTCGCTACGTTGCCCGGTGTGCTCGAGGGTGACGAGGGAATTCGACGCGGCGGTTCACTGGAGTCACTCGGCGCACTCCGGACGGTCTTCGACGAGAACGGCGTCATTCACGCGGGCAACGCATCACAGATCTCCGACGGCGCGGGCGCACTGCTGGTGATGTCGAGCGAGACCGCTGCGGCCCACGGTCTGGTGCCGCTGGTGCGGATTCACACCACCGTCGTCGCAGCCGACGATCCGGTCATCATGCTCACGGGGCCGATCCCCGCGACGGCCAAAGCGCTTGAGCGGTCGGGACTTTCGATCGACGAGATCGGCGCGTTCGAGGTCAACGAGGCTTTCGCGCCGGTGCCGCTGGCCTGGCAGATCGACACGGGCGCGGCGGAGAAGGCACTCAACCCGCTCGGCGGGGCGATCGCCGTCGGCCATCCACTCGGGGGTTCCGGTGCCATCCTTGCCACGCGCCTCGCGCATCACATGCGGGACAACGGTATTCGCTACGGACTGCAGACGATGTGCGAAGCCGGTGGCATGGCCAACGCCACCATCTACGAGCTCATCAGCCCCGAACTCATCAGCTCCGGGCGCTGACGACGTCGACGAAAGCCTGTGCGGCGACCGACAACGCCGTCGGGTCGTACATGAGCGCGAAGTTGCGGACGAATCGCGGTCGAACCGGCCGCACGGTGGTGCGATCGGCAACCGATTGCGCGACACGGCGTTCGAGCAACGTCGCGCCGATTCCTGCCAGCACCATGGGTAGTCGCTCTTCGCGGTCTTCGGCGAGCACCGCGATCGGTGGCCGCACGCCCGCTTCGCGCATGGCGCTCTCGATCTCGTCGGCGACTGTCCCGCCGCGCGGAACGAACACCATCGGGATGTGGGGGAGGTCGGCGATGTCGATCGGACCGTCGGGCAGGACGGTGCCCGACGGACAGACGAGCCAGAACTCCTGCTCGCCGAGCACGATCACCTCGAGAGCGTCGTCGACCGCCGTCTCGACGGGGTGGAGATGCGTGACGACGAAGTCGCAGCGTCCCTCCTCGATCACTGCTGCTGCGAGTGATTCGTCGTCGAGCTCACCCACCCGAATGGTGGCGGTGGGGTGCGCGTCGACGAATGCCGCGACCACCTCGGCGATCGTGGCACCGTCGGCGAACGGTGAGGCGAGTATCTCCACCCGTCCGGTGATCTGATCACTGCCGACGGCAAGCGCGTCGTCGACCGACTCGACGTCGCGCACGATCTGTCGCGCCGAGCCGACGAGTGCACGTCCGGCAGCGCTCGGCACCATCCCGCGGCCGATCCGGTGAAACAACTGCACCCCGAGCTCACGTTCGAGTGCGCGCAGCGCCTGGGACACCGTCGGTTGTGTCACGCCGAGCGACACCGACGCCCCGCCGATGCCGCCGTGCTCGACCACGGCGAGGAAGTACTCGATCTGGCGCAGTTCCACGGGTTACTCGAAGACCGAGTCGTCGACTCGTGTTGGGGCGCCGCATGTCTGGCGTGCAACGGCGACGAAGGCCGCTGCGGCGGGCGACGGTTGGCCCGAGCGCATGATCAGACCGAAGTCTCGTCGTAGCGGAGGGTCCAGGCTGTAGGTCGTGGCGTCCGGGATCTGCTCGGCGACCGACTCCCGCGGTGCAATGGTCGCGCCGACGGCGCGGGTGACCAACTCGCGGATGGTCGGCGGGTGCGAGCAGTCGACCATCACGTTGCGCGCGCCGTCGGAGATGATGTCGGCGAGAAGACCCCCGGTCGACGGATCGGAGAGGTCGAGCAGCAGTGGCAGCGACCGGACGGACTCGCGTGCGACAACACCCTCGTCGGCGTCGACGCTCAGCGATGGCGATGCGGCAAGGACGAGTTCCTGTGTGCCCAGCGGAGTGAATACGAAGGTGGAATGGTCGGCGGTGGAATCGATCAGTCCGATCTCGGCTCGCCCGCTGCGTAGCGACGCGAGGATGCCCGCGGGACCGTCGGCGGCGAGGATTCGCACGATCACCTTGTCGAAGCGGGCACGGAAATCACGCACGATCGCGACGAGGGGTGCGACGGCGAACGCGGATTCGGTGACGATATCCACTGTCCCGGAACGTAATTCGCGGACGGCGCCGACTCGTAGACGTGCTCGCTCGACATCGGCGAGGACGCGCCGCGCGATCACCTCGACGCGTGCGCCCGCCTCGGTGAGTTCGAGTCGACGCCCCGTGCGGTCGAACAGCGTGACGCCGAGCTTGCGTTCGAGCGTACGAATCGCCTGCGACAGCGACGGCTGGGAGATGTAGAGCGCCTGCGCAGCCTTGGTGATACCGCCGTGATCGATGACCGCGACGAAATAGGTGGCAAGGTGCAGGTCCACCTCTCGATCGTAGGCGAGGGGGTACCTCGATCAGTGGCCGGTCCACTTCGGTGCGCGCTTCTCGGCAAAGGCGCGGGCGCCTTCCTGCGCGTCGTCGGAGACGAAGACGGGATCGAGGATGCCGCGCTGCGCCGCGAACAGATCGGGGTCGGTGTAGCGGATCGCCATGCTGACGACCTGCTTGGTGGCACGCACCGCCAGAGGGCCGTTCGCGGCGATCCGCGCGGCGAGTTCACGCGCGCCGTCGAGTGCCCCACCCGACGGCGTCAGGGTGTTCACCAGACCGAACTCGTGGGCGCGGGCGGCGGTGATCGGATCGCCGGTGAGTGCGATCTCCATGGCGAGTTGATAGGGCAGGATCTTGGGGAGTCGTAGCAGACCGCCCGCTGCGGCCGCGAGTCCGCGCTTGACCTCCGGCAGACCGAACTTCGCGTCGTCGGCGGCGACGATCAGGTCGGCCGAGAGCGCCAGTTCGCACCCGCCCGCCAGCGCCCAACCCTCGACGGCCGCGATGAGTGGTTTGCTCGGGGGAGCGGAGGCGATACCGCCGAAGCCACGACCCTCGACGCTGGGCAGCTCACCACGGGTAAACGCTTTGAGATCCATACCGGCACAGAAGGTTCCACCCGCCCCGGTGAGGATGCCGATCGTGATGTCGTCGCGACGTTCGAACTCGTCCATCGCTGCGGCGAGTTGCTGCGCGACCTCCTGATTGACGGCGTTGCGCGCCTCCGGGCGGTCGATGGTGAAAACGGCTACGCCGTCGGCGAATTCGGTGCGTACCGGGGTCATCGCAGAGTTCCTCTCGTGGTTGCGGATTCGATCGTCGCGGATTCGATGCTGTGATCGGCGGGTCGGGTGTCGGTGACCGTCCAGCGCACCGGCTCGTGGCCCGTCGACGAGATGATGCCGCGCGCTTCCAGTACCAAAAGGTGCGCGTTGGTCTCTCGCAATGCCACGCGGGACAGGGGAATCGACAGGTCGGAGAACGGGAGAGACCACGTGACAGCGCGGGTGACGTCCCACGCTGTGGCGCCCGGCTGGTTCCAGATCGCCTCGGCGATCTCGGTGAGTCGCTCCTCGTGGTGCGACAGGAGATCGGTCACCCGATCGGCGAGCCCGCGGAACCGGTACTCGTGACTGGGCATGGCCTCGAGGTCGCCGATGTGCTCGGTGCGCGCGAGCGACGTCAGGTAGTCGGCCAGCGGGCTCGGCGTCTGGAACGGATTGGTCGAGACATTCGGGCTGATCCGGGGGAGCAGATGATCGCCGGTGAAGATGACGCCCGCGTCGTCGTCGGCGAAGCACAGGTGTCCCGCCGTATGGCCGGGGGTCCACACCGCACGCAGATTCCACCCGGGAACGTTCAGCGGAACGTCGTCGTCGAGTTCGACGTCCATCGTGCGACCTCCCGGGAGCCGGACGAATTCGAGGAGGCCGGTGTCGGCGACGTCGGTCGGAGCGCCCAGGACACGCAGGTCCTCCTGAGCGGCTACGAACTCGCCCGCGAGTTCTTCCTCGCTGTGAAACCGCAGGTGACGGGCATCGGCGTTGTGCATCGCGAGTTGCGGGTCGGTGTGCTCCAGCAGGCGCGGGACGAGTCCGAAGTGGTCGGGGTGCAGATGGGTGACGAAGACGTGCGAGACGTCGGCGAGGTCGTGTCCGGTGGAATGGATTCCGTCGACGAGCATCTTCCAGCCCGTGTCGGTGTTCCAGCCGGTGTCGATGAGCGCGAGCCGACCGTCTGCCGTCGCCAATGCGTAGACGAGGATGTAGCGCAGCGGGTTCTCGGGAATGAGAACCGGAATCGACCAGAGGCCCGGCCGGACCTCTTCGACGGGCGGCATCTCCTTACGCACCCAGGCCTCGCGCTGGCGATGGCCGGTGACCACGATCGACGTACTCATCATCTGATCCGACCACGGCGCAACCGAGCGCCACAAACACCCGTCGACTCACAGCCCGTGAGGAAACCCCTATGTGGCTAAATGCCGAAAATCCACCTCATCTGTTGCACGCCACCTTCGGCACTGCCGAAGGTAAATCGACACAGATGAGGTGAACTTTTCTGGTCCTACTCGCCCGCGGGGCTCGGCGGCGCAACCGTCGCCTGGTCCCAGACGGCGAGCAGTTCGTCCATCACGTCGGTCGACATCCCGAACAGGCTCAGATGGCTCTCGCCGTGCAGGCTGAACAGCTTGGCGTCGGGCAGGAGCGAGACCACGTGCTCGCCGTGCGCGTAGGGGACGATGTGGTCGCGGTCCCCGTGCCACCAGCGCACCGGGGTGGAGACGTCGCTGACCGAGAAGCCCCAGTCGCGGGAGAACACCCGGACGTCGTTGAACGGTGCCTCCATGCGATGCGACCCGCCGCTGAGGAGGTCGTCGAGGAACATCGCGCGGAACTCCGGGCGGCTGAGCAACTCGCGGTCGGCGGCGGGGGAGAGCCTGCCGTAGAGCAGGATCGCGGGTTCGGCGATCGGCCGTACGAAGCGCAGTGCGGTGCTGATCACCTGCCCGACGGGTGCCCCGAGGACGGGTAGGACGGGTGCGGCGCGGCGTGCCAACGCGACCGCGCCACCGCCGATCGCCTCCGGTCCCACGGTCGGGGCCACGCCGCCGACGATTCCGGCGACGTGGACGCGTGGACCGAACTCGTGCGCGACGGCCAGCGCGTACGGGCCGCCGCCGGAGACGCCGATGACACCGAAATCGTCGATGCCGAGCGCGTCGAGGACGTCGGTGAGGTCGGCGCAGAAGTCCCGCACGGAGTCGTAGGGGTGGGCCGTCGACGATCCGACACCCGGCCTGTCGATACCGATGAGCCGCACTCCGCGGGCAGCGGCGTACTCGCGGGCTTCGAGCGGGATCTGTCGACGAGCACCCGGCGTGCCGTGGAACCACAGGATCGGGCGTCCGGACGCCGAACCGAACTCGGCGAACCCCATTCGTCGTTTCGTGCGGTCAGTTGCGTGCGTTCCGACAGCTACGGAGCCCTCGATCTTCGGGCGATCGACGTCGATCATGTGACAAGGGTCTCACGTTGCCACCTAGCCGACGAACGGCACCTGTTCAGCACGAACATTCGTTGACGCGCCGAATTCAGCGAACCCGCAGCGTGGGCGCGTACCGTTGACCGGGTGAGTGCAGACGTTTCCCCGACAACCGAGGCTTCGACGCCGTCGTCGATTCAGCGGATCGTGCGCGGCGTTCGTCACGTTGCGACGCCCTACCCGGTACGCGACCTTCCCGCCGGGCGGCATGTCGAATTGCCCGGCCGCGGAACGACTTACGTCACCGATTCCGGGCCGAAAGACGCGCCGGCGGTGTTCCTGCTGCACTCGGTGCTCACCACCGGCCTTCTCTGTTGGTATCCGTCGATTCCGCAGCTCAACGGTCGGTATCGGGTCATCACACTTGATCAGCGGTGGCACGGCCGAGGCATTCAGGCCGAGGGTTTCGATCTGCGCGACTGCGCCGACGACGTCGTCGCGCTCGCCGACGTTCTCGGCATCGACCGGTTCACCGCTGCGGGCTTCTCGATGGGCGGCGGCATCGCACAGCTCGTCTGGCGTCGACACCCGCGCAGGGTGTCAGGACTCGTGCTGTGCTCGACCGGGCCGTTCTTCAGCGAACGCGATCCGCACCGGCGCGACCGCGACGCCCGTATCGGACGAATCCTGCGCCCGATCTACGAGTCGCTGCCCCGCCCGTCCGACGCCAGCCTCGACCGCCCGGCGAAACACACGAGCATCTGGGCCACCAAGCAGTTCCTCTCGACGCCGCTCTCGCACGCGGGCGATTTCGGCGAGGGTCTTGGCAACTTCGACTCCAGCTCGTGGCTGCGCGACATCGACGTGCCCACCTCTGTCGTCGTGTCGACGAGGGATCACACCGTCGAACCCGAGCGTCAGCAACTTCTCGTCGACGGCATCCCCGGTGCACGCCGATTCGACGTCGACGGCGGCCACGCCTGCTGCGTGATCGGCGTCGAGAACTTCCTGCCGCCTTTCGTCGCGGCGGTCGACGCCGTCGCGCTCGAATCCCCGGTGCTCGTAAGCGGCAACTGACGCCATCCGACGTTCCATCTGAGGCCGAATCTCCTACAAGGAGCGCAGATTTGAAATCTTGTGCAAGTCTGTGCCAGATTTCTCGCCAGGAGCGTCACCGGTCCTGACCAGCAGTTACAGTGATCGCATTTCTCGCGCGCGTGCAGTCCGCGAGTCTGAAGGAGATCACGATGACCACGCCTACTCCGCCGCCCGACTGGTATCCCGACCCGGAGAGTCCGCGTAGCGGTCGCTACCGATGGTGGGACGGCCACAAATGGACAACGGATACGCACACTCCCTCAGAGCCGCCGGGGACTGCTGAAGCGCCGGGGATTGATCCGACTTCCAGCGTCGCGCCCCCGCCGGTGGCGACCAAGGAGAAAAATTCTCGGAAGATCTGGTACCTGATAGGGGCGCTGTGTGCAGTTGCGCTGGTAGTCGTGGTCGCCGTCGCCGTATCGGTAGCCGCATCTGACAAAGGGGCGAACAAGACCAACCGTGCATCCTCTGGCGCTGCTCAGTCGACAACAGTCGACCCCGCCGAGCAGTCCAGGGAGGCCGCAGCAGCCCAGTCGGCTCAGCGTGAAATGGAGCAGCAACGGGCCGCAGATCTCGACAAGTCGACCTACCAAGCTACTGATTCGCGTGGTTGGCAACTCGTCGCCAAGAACCCGGACTCCCACGTGGGCGAAAAATACGTGATCTATGGCCACGTCACTCAGGCTGACGCGGCGATGGGGTCTTCGACGATCCGCGCAGATACGGATGGCGCGCAAGTCGACTATTACGAGATGAATATCAACACAATCGCCAAAGCCGGCGCAGCAACCTTTGTCGACATCGTAGAGGACGACCTCGTCACCATGTGGATAGTAGTCAAAGGCTCGAAGACATATGACACCACAGTAGGTGGGAGCGTGACTGCTCCAGAGGTTGAAGTGAACATCATCGAGACCACTGGAAGCTCGAAATAGGTGCGAGCGCAACGAACCTTCGCTGTCTGAGATCTGAGTTCCGTTGAAATTCGGGACGTGAGCCATTGCCGCCCGTAGCGTTGAGTGCGCCCGGAAATCCAACTGGGCGCGGAACCCCAAGTAGGAGTGCATATGTCGCCCGTCATCGTCGTCGCAACGCTATCGCCGAAGCCCGGACAGGAGGCAGCGGTGCGCGAGGCAGTGATCGCGGCGGTCCCCAAGGTGCAGACCGAGCCGGGTTGCCAGCTGTACTCACTGCACGAGGCCACCGGCGATGGCACCGATCTGGTGATGATCGAGAAGTGGGAGTCGTTCGACGCCCTGGCTACGCACGGCAAGGGAGCCGCCCTCGCCGAACTCGGCGCAGCGCTGAACGATCTGCTCGCCGCACCGCTCGACATCAAGACGTTCGACGCCGTGCCCGCGGGTGACCCCGACAAGGGTGCAATCTGACGTAGGGTCTATTACGTGCCCTCCTTCAGCCCATTGGAGTGGCCGGTCTTCCGGCAGTTACGCACCGGCGACAAGTTCGGCCGCGGTCCGGCCGTGCAGTCGGCGCGCACCCGCGCAACCGAACCGAGGACCGCCACCGCCGACCGCGTGGTGCAGAGCGTCTGCCCGTTCTGCGCAGTCGGCTGCGGGCAGAAGGTCTACGTCAAGGACGAACGCGTCATCCAGATCGAGGGCGATCCCGACTCGCCGATCTCGCGCGGACGCCTCTGCCCCAAGGGCGCGTCGAGCGAGCAACTGGTCAACAATCCGATGCGGCAGCGCACCATTCGCTACCGCGCGCCGTACGCGACCGAGTGGACAGACCTCGATCTCGATACCGCCATCGACATGATCGCCGACCGCTTCGTCGAGTCGCGTCGTCGAACCTGGCAGGACACCGACGAGCAGGGGCGCGTACTCCGACGCACCATGGGCATCGCATCGCTCGGCGGCGCGACCCTGGACAACGAAGAGAACTATCTGATCAAGAAGCTCTTCACCGCGGCGGGCGCGATCCAGATCGAGAACCAGGCGCGCATATGACACTCCGCAACCGTTCCCAGTTTGGGAGCTTCATTCGGACGCGGCGGCGCAACGCAATCACTGCAGGACATGGCGAACTCCGACTGCATCGTGCTCATCGGCGGCAACATGGCCGAGGCGCACCCGGTCGGCTTCCAGTGGGTGGTTGAGGCGCGCTCGCGTGGTGCGCGGGTCATCCATGTCGACCCGCGGTTCACCAGGACGTCGGCCAACGCCGACAAGCACATCTCGATCCGTGTCGGCTCCGACGTCGTGCTGCTCGGTGGGCTGATCAACTACATGCTCACCCACGAGCGGTACTTCCGTGAGTACGTCGTCGCGTACACCAACGCCGCGACGATCGTGAACGACGAGTACCGCGACACCGAGGACCTCGGCGGACTGTTCTCCGGCTTCGACCCCGAGACCGGACAGTACGACCCGTCGACGTGGGCCTACGCCGACGCAGAGGACAGCGGCGGCATCGAATCGCCCGGTATCGAATCGCCAGGCGGCGACGAGCACGGCGAGACGGCAGCGGCGCGTGCGGCAGGCGACCAGCACGGTTCGGGCGGTCCGCCTCTCGAACACGCGAACGTGCTCCGCGACGACTCGTTGACCGATGAGCGCACGGTCTTCCAGGTCCTCAAACGCCACTTCTCCCGGTACACGCCGGAGATGGTCCGCGACATGTGCGGGATCTCGGTCGAGGAGTTCACCTACCTCGCCGAGTCGATCGCCGACAACTCCGGCCGTGACCGCACAACGTGTTTCGGCTATGCGACCGGTTGGACGCAGCACACCCTCGGCGCCCAATTCATCCGTACCGCGGCGATCCTGCAGTTGTTGCTCGGCAACGTCGGTCGCCCCGGCAGCGGCATCATGGCGCTGCGCGGACACGCGAGCATCCAGGGTTCCACCGACATCCCGACCCTGTTCAACCTGCTTCCCGGCTATCTGCCGATGCCGTCGGTTGGCAAGCACGACACTCTCGACGAGTACCTCGCGGGCGTCGGATCGCCACAACAGAAGGGGTATTGGGCATACGCCGACACCTACATGGTGAGCCTGCTCAAGGCGTGGTTCGGCGACGCCGCCACTGCCGACAACGACTGGTGCTACGACTACCTGCCCAGGTTGAACGGGCCCGCCGGCACATATCAGACCACCGTGTCGATGCTCGACGACGAGGTCGAGGGCTACTTCGTACTCGGCCAGAACCCTGCCGTCGGATCGGCCAACGGCAGACAGCAGCGCCTGGCGATGAGCCATCTCAAGTGGCTGGTGGTGCGTGACCTCAACATGATCGAGTCGGCGACCTGGTGGAAGGAGGGACCCGAGATCGCCTCCGGCGAATTGCGCACAGAAGACATCGGTACCGAGATCTTCTTCATGCCTGCAGCAACGCACGTCGAGAAGGCCGGCTCGTTCACCCAGACCCAACGCATGGTGCAGTGGCGGCATCAGGCGGTTGCGCCGCCGGGACAGGCGCAGAGCGAACTCGACTTCTTCT
Source organism: Gordonia sp. w5E2 (assembly GCF_036540975.1). NCBI lineage: Bacteria > Bacillati > Actinomycetota > Actinomycetes > Mycobacteriales > Gordoniaceae > Gordonia > Gordonia sp. w5E2. Next base: position 947,774 of record NZ_CP144213.1, read on the forward strand.
ACGAACTCGGGCAGCGCATCCGCGCGCGGCTGGCCGACTCCGACGACCCGCGCGACCGACCGCTCCTCGACATGACATGGGACTACCCGCTCGACGAGCACGGCAACCCCGAACCGGAGTCGGTGCTCTCGGAGATCAACGGCTACTTCACATCTGGCGAGCACGCGGGCGAGAATCTCACCAGCTACACGCAGATGAAGGCCGACGGTTCGACGGCGGGCGGCTGCTGGATCTACACCGGCATCTATGCGCACGCGACGAACATGGCCGCGCGGCGGGTACCGCACGGCGGCGACTCGGTGAGCCAGCACGAGTGGGGCTGGGTGTGGCCGGCGGATCGTCGAATTCTCTACAACCGCGCCTCCGCCGACCCCGAGGGCAAACCGTGGAGCGAGCGCAAGCGCTACATCTGGTGGGATGCACAGGCGCGCAAGTGGGTTGGCGACGACGTGCCCGACTTCCCGGTCGACAAGGCGCCCGATGCCCGCCCCGATCCCGATCTCGGGGGAGCTGAGGGACTCGCGGGCGACGACCCGTTCATCATGCAATCCGACGGCAAGGGTTGGCTTTTCGCGCCCAAGGGGCTCGTCGACGGCCCGCTGCCCGCGCATTACGAGCCGCAGGAGTCGCCGGTCGCCAACGCGTTGTACCCGCAGCAGCAGGCCCCCGCACGAATCATGTTCGCGCGTAACGACAATCTCGACGCTCCGAGCGCGGGAGACGAAGGCGTCGACGTCTACCCGTATGTGTTCACCACCTACCGCCTCACCGAGCACCACACCGCGGGCGGGATGAGTCGCTGGTCGCCGTATCTCGCCGAGCTGCAACCGGAGATGTTCTGCGAGGTCTCCCCGGCACTCGCCGCCGAACGCGGGCTGGTCAACGAGGGTTGGGCGACGATCATCTCGCCGCGCGCGGCCATCGAGGCACGTGTACTGGTCACCGATCGGGTGAAGACGTTGCGTATCAACGGACGTGACGTCCATCAGGTCGGTCTGCCCTATCACTGGGGCGTCGGCAGCGACGCCGTCGTCAGTGGCGACGCCGCGAACGACCTGATCGGTGTCACGCTCGACCCCAACGTCCAGATCCAGGAGTCCAAGGTCGGGTCGTGTGAGGTGATCGCGGGGCGTCGACCTCACGGGCAGGCGCTACTCGACCTGGTGCACGACTACCAGCAGCGCGCAGGCGTGACACCCGAGACCGACAACGTGCGCATCACCGATCCCGAGCACGAGACAATCTATCCGCCAACCGATTCCGATGATGCGGACGGAGAGGGGTTCACCCGATGGTGAGGAGTGCGAGATGAGTCATCAACTGTCCGGTCCCACCGATCCCAGCGCCGACGCGCACTGGGGCGACGCCGAACGTCCGCGCAAGGGGTTCTTCACCGACACGTCGATCTGTATCGGCTGCAAGGCATGCGAGGTCGCGTGCAAGGAATGGAACCAGAACCCGCGTGACGGTGACCTCGAGCTGACGGGCATGTCGTACGACAACACCGTCGCGCTCGGTGCGAGTACGTGGCGACACGTCGCATTCATCGAGCAGGACCGCGACCGCATCGACAAGGCACGCGAATCCGGCCGTGCCCTGGTCGGTCTGGGGATGCCGACGATGCCCGGGGGTGCTACCTCGGCCGACGCCACGCCCCCCGACGCAGTGGACACCACCCCGCCCGACACACCCGAGTTCCGTTGGCTCATGTCGTCGGACGTGTGCAAGCACTGCACGCACGCGGGGTGTCTCGACGTGTGCCCGACCGGCGCGTTGTTCCGCACGGAGTTCGGAACCGTCGTGGTGCAGCACGACGTGTGCAACGGGTGCGGAACCTGTGTCGCCGGTTGCCCTTTCGGCGTCGTCGAACGTCGATCCGACGGCACCGTCGAGCCGACGACGCGCGAGGGGCAGCGCAAGGGAGAACAGCCTCCCGTGCCCAGACGTGGTGTGGCACAGAAGTGCACGCTCTGTTACGACCGACTCGTCGACGACGAGACACCCGCATGCGCGAAGACCTGCCCGACGACGTCGATCAAATTCGGCGACCACGACGACATGGTCGACACCGCGCGCGAACGCGTCGAGCAACTGCACGCGCAGGGGATGACCGAAGCCCGGCTCTACGGGGCGAACTCCAACGACGGAGTTGGGGGCACAGGTTCGGTGTTCCTGTTGCTCGACGAGCCGGAGGTCTACGGCCTTCCGCCGGACCCGCGAGTGTGCACGGCCGACCTCCCCACGATGTACCGTCGAGCGGGCGCTGCCGCCCTCGGAATGGTTGCTGCGGCGGCGGTCTCGTTCCTGACCGGCAGAAAGCGATGACCTCCGACTACGATTCGCTGCGACCGCCCGAACGCGGTCGCCGAAAGCGCAAGGGCGGCAAGGGGCGTCGACGCGGCTTGTTCGGCCAGGGCGACGGCGCGCGTGAGATGTCGATGGTGCCCGACGTCGAGTTCGAGAAGGTCGACGTCGAGGGCTACTACGGACACAACGTCGTCAAGCCTGCGCCCTGGGACGACAAGGTCGCGGCGTACCTGTTCCTCGGTGGTGTCGCGGGCGGGTCGGGAGTACTCGCGGCGGGTGCGCAGTTGACCGGGCGAGAAGTGTTGCGCCGCAACGCCCGTCTCAGTGGTCTCGCCGCGGCCGGGCTGGGTGGGGTTGCGCTCATCGCCGACCTCGGCCGACCCGATCGGTTCTACAACATGCTGCGCACCTTCAAGGTGACATCGCCGATGAGCGTCGGGTCATGGATACTGTCCGGCTTCTCCGGCGGTATCGGAGTCGCGGCCGCGGCAGAGGTGGATCGGCTTCTCCGGGAAAGACTTCCGCTAGGCCCGTTGCGTTCGGTTCTCCACGCCGTGGAGGCGCCGGCGGGACTCGTCGGCGGCGCGATGGGGCCGCTGCTCGCCGTGTACACCGCGGCGCTGCTGGGCGATACGGCCACACCGACGTGGAATGCGATGCACCGCGACCTGCCCTTCGTCTTCGTCAGCTCGGCAAGTCTCGCGGCGAGCGGACTGGCGCTGGTCACCACACCGCTCGACGAGGTGGGCCCGGCACGGACGCTGGCAGTCCTCGGCGTCGTGGGCGATGTGGCGGCCACCCGCGTGATGGAATCGCGCATGGACCCGGTTGCCGCAGAACCGCTCCACCACGGCAAGGCAGGCACGCTGATGCGCTGGGCGGAACGCCTGGCGGTCATCGGGGGAGTGGGCACACTGCTCAGTGGTCGTTCGCGGGTCGCGTCGGCCGCGTCGGGACTCTCTTTGCTCGCGGCGTCGGCCTGTACCCGGTTCGGTGTGTTCCACGCTGGCATCGAGTCGGCGAAGGACCCGCGCTACACGATCGAACCGCAGAAGCGACGCCTCGCCGCTCGCCGCGCCGCCGGAGTCACCGACGACTCGATCACGACTGCGGACTGATCGCGTCGTGGCGTTCGCGCCGAGCGTGTCGGGCCAGTGGTCGGTGGTCGTTGGACGGCGCCACCACCACGCGATTTCCGCCCTGTCGCTTCGCGAGGTACATGGCGGCGTCGGCGTCTTCGAGGAGTCGGTCGACGTTGGCCTTGACGTCCGGTGAGGTGACGCTGATACCGACGCTGACGGTCACCGACGGTGAGGTGTCGGCTGCGACGCCGATGCGGATGCGCTCGGCAAGCGAACGGGCGGTGCGCAGGTCGTCGTCGAGAATCACGGCGAACTCCTCGCCGCCGGTTCGCGAGGCGATGACATTGCGGATGCCTGCCAGCCGATGACACGCCTCCATGATCCGACCGGCCACGCGCACGAGCACGAGGTCGCCGACCTGGTGGCCGTGGGTGTCGTTGATCGCCTTGAATCCGTCGATGTCGATGATGATCACCGAGAGCGTTCGGGCCGAGTGATTGAGCCCGCCGACATATCGCGACAGGCCTCGCCGGTTGGCCAGCCGGGTCAGCGGGTCGGTCCCTGCGTCCATGGCGTTGGTGCCGAGGACCCAGAAGAAGTAGTGCATGGCGGGCAGGAGCACTGCCACCAGGGCAAGGGGGGCGATACCTTTCGACAGGGCCACCAGCAGCATCGGACGCCCTCCGTCCGCCGCCACAATAGTGACCAGAATCACGATTGCCGCAGAAGCGAAGATCGCGTGCAGTAAGTGGGCCCTCGGTGTGCAGAAGAACAGCGCAAACGAGCTCATGATCGCGAATAGCGTGACGCCTGCGATGCCGAGCATGTGATCGTGATGCCCGAAGCAGGCGGTCGCGATCACGGCGTCGGCGAACACCAGCACCAGAAGACTTTCGGCTCCTGTCGGGAGTGGGAGCAGCCACCACCGCAGCACGAGAATCGCGGCAACGACCGCTGTGACCAGCAGAATGTTCTCGACGTACGGCGAAAATCCGGAGCTCGACGACGCCGCGGCGGCCGCTGCCGCGAATCCCAACAGCCCCGCACCCAGCGAAAAGACGAGCCGCTTGAGTGGCGCATTTCCGAGTTGATCGAAGAGTGGGACGCGCCACTGTAGTGGCGTTGCGTCACGCAGCCAGTCAGAGACCGCGATAGCGTTGCGACGCTGCACCTGATCTCCCCCTCGGATTCGGTGTGTGTAGCGACAATAGAGCGATCGGCGACCGATGTCAGCGAATGTCGATCCCTGCACCTGCAACGATTTCGCCGATGACCGGGTATCCGGGCACTTCGCCGACCAGCAACAACCCGCCGGACGTCTGGGCGTCGGCGAGCATCAGAAGGTCGTTCTCGTCGACACCGCGACCGACGGCGAGGTGGTCGCGAACCCAGTCGAGATTGCGCCGAGTGCCGCCCGAGACGTATCCGTCGTCGAGCGCGTCGCGGGCGCCGTCGACGAGCGGGACCGCAGAAGCGTCGATCACCGCGCGCACCCCCGACGCCCTTGTCAGTTTGTGGAGGTGCCCGAGCAGTCCGAATCCGGTGACGTCGGTGCCCGCGCGGACACCCGCAGCGAGGGCGGCGTCGGCGGCGTCGCGGTTGAGCGTCGTCATGACGTCGATCGCGGCGTCGAATACCTCGCCGGTCTGCTTGTGCCGGTTGTTGAGCATCCCGACGCCGATCGGTTTGGTCAGGGTGATCGGCAGTCCGACGGTCGCGGCGTCATTGCGGATGAGCGCGTCTGGCGACGCGACACCGGTGACGGCCATGCCGTACTTCGGTTCGGGGTCGTCGATGCTGTGGCCGCCGATCACCGGGCAGTCGGCGTGCGCTGCGACGGCCAGTCCGCCGCGCAGCACCTCGGTCATCAGTTCCATCGGCAGCAGGTCACGCGGCCAGCCGACGAGGTTGATCGCGACGACGGGCGACCCACCCATGGCGTAGATGTCGGAGAGTGCGTTCGCGGCCGCGATGCGCCCCCAGTCGTAGGCGTCGTCGACGACCGGAGTGAAGAAGTCGGCGGTCGAGAGGACGGCGAGGTCGTCGCGGATGCGTACCGCTGCGGCGTCGTCGCCGTCGTCGAGGCCGACGAGGATGTTGTCGCCGCTCTGGCCGGTCAACCCCGCGACTGCGGCCTCGAGCTCGCCCGGCGGGATCTTGCACGCACAGCCGCCACCGTGGGCGTAGCCGGTCAACCTGATCGTCGGGCTCTGCGAATCCGGATTCGTCTCGACGGTGCTCATCTCACCGAGGGTAATTGCAGGGGTGATGCCAGTTCGGCGGTATGGTCGCCGAGGAGGCGTCTGGGTTCCTGGTGGGCCCCCCGGTCTTCAAAACCGAGGAGGTCGAGTATCTCGGTCTGGCGGGTTCGATTCCCGTCCGCCTCCGCCACAGCTTTTCCGCCAGCTTGTTCTCGAAGGAGGCGCGGTGACCCGATCCGATCCCCGACGGCGGATCCCGCGCACCGATCACCTGCTGGCCGATACCGAGATCGCCACGGCTGCGCGACGACTCGGTGAGCAGACCGTCCGCGACGTCGTCCGAGATGTGCAGGAGTCCGCCAGGCGAGGCGACGTCGATCCCGACGACGTGCTGGGAGTCATTCGGGAAACACTCATCCGACGCCCCGTCGGCAGCGGACGGTCGGTGCTGAACGCGACGGGGGTCGTCGTGCACACCAACCTCGGTCGAGCACCGTTGTCGACGGCTGCACGCGATGCGGTCCTCGATGCGTGTGGCTACGTCGACGTCGAACTCGACCTGGAGTCGGGTACGCGCTCGCGTCGTGGCGTCGCGACCCGCGAGGCGTTGCTGCGGGCCTGTCCCGCCGCGGGCGATGCCCTGATGGTGAACAACGGTGCTGCCGCGATGGTGCTGGCCACAACCGCGCTCGCGGCCGGACGCGAGGTGGTCATCAGTCGCGGCGAGATGATCGAGATCGGCGCGGGTTTTCGGCTCACCGACCTCATCGAGTCGACCGGTGCGCGGCTGCGCGAGGTCGGGACGACCAACCGCACCCACCTGCGCGACTATGCCGCGGCACTCGCAGCCGGTGACGTCGGCTGCGTGCTCAAGGTCCACCCGAGCAACTACCGGGTCAGCGGATTCACCGCGGAGGCGACCATCGGCGAGCTGGCGGAACTGACAGCCGCCCAGGGTGTTCCGCTCATCGCCGACCTCGGGAGCGGACTCCTCGTCCCCGACGCTTCGCTCCCCGACGAACCGGACGCGTCGTCTGCGCTGGCCGCAGGCGCCGATCTGGTGATCGCCAGCGGCGACAAGCTGCTCGGAGGTCCGCAGGCCGGAAACCTGCTCGGCGACGCCGATCTGGTCGGTCGACTGTCGAAACATCCACTCGCGCGGGCGGTTCGGGCCGACAAGCTCGCACTCGCGGCGATGGAGGCGACCCTCGTCGGACCTCTGCCGCCGGTGGCCGAGTATTTGCACGCCGACAACGGGCGGTTACGTCAGCGGGCCGAGGTCGTTGCCGCCAAGGTCGGTGCGGACGTGGTGCCCCACGACGGCAGGGTCGGTGGGGGAGGAGCTCCAGGAGTTCCGTTGCCCGGCTGGGCGATTGCGCTGCCGGAACAGGCCGCCAAGGCGTTGCGCACAGGCAGTCCCGCGGTGCTCGCACGCGTGCACGACGGCGTATGTCTCGTCGACCTGCGATGCATCCCGGAGACGGACGACGAGGTTCTCGCCGAAGCGGTCGCGCGTGCGCTCGGCGTCGTCCGCGTGTCGGGGGCGACTGGCTGAGGTGTACGTCGTCGCCACGGCGGGGCACGTCGATCACGGGAAGAGTGCGTTGGTGCGTGCCCTGACGACGATGGAACCGGACCGCTGGGCCGAAGAGCGACGTCGAGGTCTGACGATCGACCTCGGATTCGCCTGGATGACAACATCATCCGGCGCCGACATCGCATTCGTCGACGTTCCGGGTCACGAGCGATTCCTCGGCAATATGTTGGCGGGGATCGGCCCGGCGCCCGTGGTGGCGTTCGTCGTCGCTGCCGACGAGGGGTGGAGCAGGCAGTCGTCGGATCATCGTGATGCGATCGCCGCACTCGGCATCGATCGTGGCGTGCTCGTGATCTCACGGGCAGACCTCGCCGACGACAAGCGGATCTCCGACGTCGTCGCGCAGGCACGCGACGAATTGTCGGGGACAGGTCTCGCCGACGCACCTGTCGTCGTCACCTCGGCGTTGACCGGGCGTGGGATCGACGAGCTACGCGAGACGATCGCAGACGTGCTGCGGCGCAACCCGTTTCCCTCGGATACCGCACCCGTTCGATTCTGGATCGACCGTGCGTTCACCATCAGGGGTGCGGGTGCCGTTGTCACCGGGACGTTGTCGGCTGGGTCGGTGGGACGTGGTGACATGCTGGATGTGTTGACGGGCCGAGGGATTCGATCGGTCACCGTGCGTGGTGTGCAGAGTGAGAACACGCCGCGCGAACGTGTCGGGCCGGTGAGCCGGGTGGCGGTCAACTTGCGCGACGTGTCGGCGTCGGACGTCGCGCGGGGTGATCTGCTGTTGAGTCCGGGGGTGTGGCGGCTGACCGACTGTGTCGACATTCGACGTGTCAGTGGTCCCGAGTTCGACTCGGTACCAAGCGCTCTGAGTGTTCATGTCGGCACGGCCGCGCTGCGAGGTCGGCTCCGCCCGTTCGACGCCGACCACGCGCGGATCACGCTCGAGCGAGCCGTTCCGCTGATCCTCGGTGATCGACTGGTGCTCCGCGACGCGGGCAGCGGTCGGATCGGTGGGGGCGTCGTGGTGGATGCGGAGCCACCGCCCCTGCGGCGTCGCGGTGATGCGGCGCGTCGAGCAGATGCGTTGTCGGACATGAGTGATCGAGGCGACGCACGGCGTGAGGTCGAACGTCGCGGTGCGGTCACCGTCGAGCATCTGCGACGGCTCGGTGTCGTCGGAGCCGACGACACGCCGCCCGAGGGTGTGCGCGTGGTCGGGGACTGGTGGGTGGACGAGCAGGCGTGGGCGGAGTGGGTCGAACGGCTCCGCGACGCTGTTGATGCTGTCTACCAACGAGACTCGCTCGCAGAGGGATTGCCTCGCGCAAGCGTGGCAGGCGTCGTCGGACTTCCGTCGGATGCGCTTGTCGCGCCCCTCATCGCCGACGCCGGCCTGGACCATGCGGGCGGGTTCCTGTCGAAACCCGGTGTGGCGCGCGGACTCGGCGATGCGGAGGAAGCCATCGCGGCACTCGAGCGTCGGTTTGCCGACGATGCCTTTGCCGCGCCGGAAGCCGACGACCTCGCCGCACTCGGGCTCGGCGCCAAGCAACTGGCGGCGGCTGAACGACTCGGCAGGCTACTTCGGTTACGTGACGGTGTTGTGCTCTCGCCTCGATCTCCAGCGCTGGCGATGCGAATCCTGGCTGCTCTTGATCAGCCCTTCACGACGAGCGAGGCCCGAAAGGCATTGGGCACCACGCGCCGCGTCGCCATCCCACTGCTCGAGCACCTCGACGAACGCGGCTGGACACGACGCCTAGATGCCGGGCATCGCGAGGTGGTTCGGTGATCCTCGGATCGGGTGGCGGTGCAGTCGTCAGGTCCAGCTCTGCGAGAGCAGCATGGCGGTCAGAGCTTGCGCCGTGCGGTCGTAGAACTCCTCGCGCCCGGTCTCCCCGAAGGTGAGAGCCTGCAGCAGCGTCTGGCCCACGAGGATGTCGAATGCCACGTCGAGTCTCTGTTCGACCTGCGTCGGATCATCCCCACTTACGTGGACAGCCAGTCGCTCGACGAATACCGCTCGTGCGCCCGAATCGGCACGGTCGAGGAGCCGTTGGTACAACTCCGGGTCTTGTTGATAGTCGGAGATCAAGCCCGGTAGGGCTGCTCGGGTCACGGGATCGGCGAGCGTAGCGAGAAACACTGTGGCCCATGCCCGGAGGTTCCTTTTCAGGTCACCCTGGTCCTCGGGTAGCGAGACGCTGTCCGTCTGCCTGAAGGCGGCATCCTCGATGAGCATCTCGCGACGCGGCCAGCGCCGGTAGATCGTTGGTGCACCAACCCCCGAGTGGCGCGCGATCGCCGCGACGGTCGCGCCTCGATATCCCTCGTCGAGCAGTAGCTGTTTGGTCGACGCGATCACCGCACGATCCTTCTCGGGATCGCGGGGGCGGCCGGTGCCGCTGGTCGCTGACGTCATGAAGCGAATCTATCGGAAGCGGCTACCCGTAGTTACATTACGTGTCAGCATGTAACGATAATCCGACGAAGGGTGTGACCGTTGCTTGTTCCTCACGATGAGATTCTGTGCCACCAGATGGCGACGACGTTCGACCACGTCGGTCAGAGCGATCTGCGCTGGGTCGAGCGGATCGTCATGTACGGCTTCGACATTTCCGGTGACGTCAATGTCATGACAGGGATGGCGAGATATCCCAATCGCAATGTGACGGATGCCTACGCGATGGTCACCCGAAAAGACGGCACCGCGCACGTCGCTCGAATGTCGACCGAATTGCAGCCGGAGAGTGCCGGAGCTCTCGGCGTCTACCAGATCGGACCGTTCACCTACGAGATCGAGGAGCCTCTGCGTGCGGTGCGAGTTCGTCTGGCGCCCAACGAGTCCGGAATCTCGCTGGATCTGCGTCTACGTGGTCGGTTCGACGCGTATGAGCAGACACCGGCGTTTCATCGCAGCCGTGGACGCGTACTCGAGGACGCACGACGCTTCTATCAGAATGGTGTGGTCGAGGGATTCTTGTCCATCGGGGACGAGCGTATCGAGATCGATTCGCGGAAATGGTGGTTCGGCCGCGACCACTCGTGGGGTGTGCGTCACGGCGGGGGTGGCGGTAGCATCTCCGAGGGCCCGGAACGGCAGCCTACCGAGATCCCCGACGGGGTCCTCTACTACATGGGAATCTTCGAATTCGACGACCAGCTTGTGCATTTCGCACAGCGCGAGGACAGCGCGGGGCGTCGCACCCAGTTCGAGGGCGAGCTCCTGTATCCGAGCGACACCCAACGCGCTCCCGGCCGCCTCATCGATGTAGAGCACGATCTGACTTTCCGCGATGATCTGCGCGTGGTGAGCGGAGGTAGTTTCTCGATCATTCGCGACGACCGTTCTCGCTCTCGGATCGAAGTCAGGCCGCTGACCGACTTTTGGCCGGGTATCGCGGGCTACGACGACTATCGTGGCTATGCCAGCGGGTATTGGCGTGGAACGGATTTCATCGACAGTTTCACCGTGAACACTCTGGACATCGACGAGATCCGGCCGGCCTCGATGCTCAGCGAAACGCTGTGTGAGGTTCGGATGGACGGCAAGGTCGGGCACGGGCTCGTCGAGATGGTCTTTCTCGGCGCGTATCCGCGCTACGGCTACACCGGATGGTGAGCGGCATGGAACACGACGTCGAACAGCGTTGCGCTGAAACGGATCTGGCCGAGGTGCTGACCCCCATTCTTCGAGCGAGACTTCCGGAGGCGGCGTCGGCCGATGTGATCTTCTGTGTGCGAACGGAGACGGGGTATTCCACGGAGACGTTCATCGTGACAGTAGACGGGGTTGCCGAGCCGGACATACGGTCGCGCACTCGGCGATACGTCCTGCGACGACCGCCCCGGCTGGCGATCCTGCCCGACTACGACCTCGAAAAGCAGTTCCGGGTGATGCACCGGCTCACCGAATCCGATGTGCCGGTGCCGCGGGTGCGCTTCTTTGAGGCTGACCCTGCCGATCTCGGATCACCGTACTTCGTCATGGATTTCGTCGATTCGGTCTACACCGTCGGTGATGTTCCTCCGTATCATCAGGCGGGAATCTTTGCCGACACCGACGATGCGGGCCGGGCTCGATTGTGGAACGGCTGCGTGGACATGATCGCGCGGATACATCGTGCCGATGCCGGGCGAGACCGTTTGGGCTTTCTCCGTCTGAACGCCGATTCGTCACCGGGACCGGAGGGCCTCGCGCGCTATCTCCGCACGTCTATCGAATGGGCGTATGCGGGTGAGCCCATTCATCCGGGACTGCTGGGCGGGCTCGACTGGCTTGACGCCCATCTCTACGAACCACGTCGAATCGGCCTGTGCTGGGGCGACGCACGAATGTCGAATCTGTTGTACGGCAGAGACTTCGAACCGGTAGCGGCGCTCGACTGGGAGATGGCATACCTCGGAGATCAGGCGGCCGACATTGCGTGGATGTTGACCACGGATTGGATCAGCAGCCCGCATGAGGGACACGCGCCATCGCCGGGTGTACCCACTCCCGCCGAGACCATGGCCCGCTACGAGGATGCGGTTGGTGGGCGGGTTGAGCACATGACATTTCACTTCATCAGTAGCGCGTTGCTGCTCGGACTTCCGCTCATACGCCTCGACAGATCCATGGGGCTCGGCGGACTGCTTCCCGAGGTGTGTGCCAACAGAATCGAAGCGGTACTCGGCGGTGAATGCGACACTGCAGGGTAGGAGGTGCCCGATGAGTGCGGCAACGCGATTCCGCTTCTACACGGCCACGAGTCTCGACGGCTTCCTCGCCGATACGGCAGACTCGCTCGATTGGTTGCTCAGTCAGCCGATCGACGAGGACGGTCCGATGAATTACGCGGAGTTCATCGGCGACGTCGGAGCCCTGGCGATGGGGTCTACCACGTACGAGTGGCTCGTCGAACATGAAGTGGAACAGGGTAATCCGTGGCCGTACGAGGTCCCGACGTTCGTCTTCAGTACGCGCGACCTGACTGCTGTCGCCGACACCATCCGCGTGGTGTCCGGGTCGCCTGCGGATCATCGCGCTGCACTGGTCGACGCCGCCGCCGGACGTGACGTCTGGATCGTCGGCGGCGGCGACCTGGCCGCGCAGTTCTGGGCGTCGGGAATGCTCGACGAACTCGTGGTGTCGATCGCGCCCGTGCTGCTCGGCTCCGGGCGTCCACTGTTCACCGCGAGGTGCGACCTCGAACTGCGCGACCTCGCGCGCAACCAGGGATTCGTCTGCGCTCGATACGGCGTCACTGCGTTCCGCTGAACGCTCCTTGCGCGTCGATATGACGTCGCCCACAGAAATATTGCGAGCAACTAGGTTGTGCACAATCTAAATCGCGCCTAGTCTTCGTCACGTGGGAAAGATTCGCCTCGACGACCATCTGTGCTTCGCGCTCTACACCGCGTCGCGAGCGATCATCGCTGCCGAGCGACCGGGTTTGCGCGAACTCGGACTGACGTATCCGCAGTACCTCGTGATGCTGGTGCTGTGGGAGGAAGAGTCTGTCCCGATCGGCCGGCTCGGCGAGCGTCTACAACTGGACTCGGGCACCGTGTCGCCACTGGTTCGTCGGTTGGAGTCGATGGGACACGTGGAACGTCGCAGGTCTCCCGACGACGAGCGGTCGACGATCGTGTCACTCACCGAATCGGGCGCAGCGCTGGGCGAAAAGTCTGACTGCGTGATGGCCGCCTTGGTCGACGCGTTGACCGATCCTGCGGAATCCGATGCCGACTTCGACGTCGACGCGGCCGTCGAGCTGCGTGCGGCACTGCACCAACTATCTGATGTGTTGCGCGCCAACCAGGCTCGCTGAAAAGAAGGGATGTCACCATGAAGACTCTGTACACAGCCGAAGCACTTGCCACCGGCGAAGGCCGGGACGGGCACGCGAGGACGAGCGACGGACAACTTGATCTCGACCTCGCTATCCCCAAGGAGCTGGGAGGTCCCGGCGGCGCGACGAATCCGGAGCAGCTCTTCGCAGCCGGCTACGCCGCATGCTTCCACAGTGCGCTGCGCACCGTTGCGCGGGCCGAGAAGGCCGACGTCAGCGACTCGGCCGTCGGCGCCCGAGTGTCGTTGGGCTCCAACGACTCCGGTGGGTTCGAGCTGGCCGTCGTTCTGGAGATCTCGTTGCCGGCGCTGAGCGCAGACGACGCGCAGGCACTCACCGCTGCGGCCCATCAGGTGTGCCCGTACTCCAACGCCACGCGCGGCAATATCGACGTCACGCTGACACTCGTCGACGAGTAGTCACGACACCGGCAGTCGGACTCCAGATCCTCTGTCGGTGCCCACCGATACTCTGATACTCGAACAGGTTGTCGAGTCTCAGGGGGCATCGTGAACGCCAGCAGCACAAGCATTTTCGACAACTCCGACCCGTCCGGGTTGGAGTTGGATCAGATCGCAGACCGCCTTGTGGGGCACGCCAGCCAGATCGCGAGCCTGACAGGGCGGTTCTTGCTGCTGCTGTCCGAGTTCGATCGCAGGAAAGGGTGGACGGGCGAGGGGATCATTTCTTGTGCGCACTGGTTGACGCTGCGAACCGGCTTGTCGCCGCGGACGGCACAGGAGTACGTGCGGGTCGCGCGCACGCTCGACGGTGTGCCTCGGATTCGGGACGCGTTCGTCGAGGGCCGACTGTCGTATTCGAAGGTGCGTGCGCTGACGCGAGTTGTGACGCCCGAGCGCGAGGACGAGTTGCTGAGCGTCGCGTTGTCTGCCGACGCTGCTCAGCTCGAGCGGGTCGTGAGAGCTATTCGTTCGATCGATCAGCGTGAGCGAGAGGCGAGCGAGGGCGAGGTCGAATCGACGGCGTCGTGGGAGTGGAATTCCGACGGCACGTTGTCGGTCCGCATGCGGTTGTCGGCGTTGGGCGGGGCATCGTTCCTTGCAGCCACGGTGCGTGCCGAATACGAACGAACGCGCGCGTCGTCTGACGACGGCGCTGGGCCCTCGGTGACGGATCTGGTTGCCGCACAGATTGATTCGGCAGGTACGTCTGACCGGGAGGCCGAGATCGAGGAGGCCGGCCTCGAGCCCGCCGATCAACGGTTGTGGCGGCATACCCCTGCCAACATCGCGCCCGCGGTGGTGCTGATGGCGGAGACGATGCAGTCGGCGATCGACGTGCCGACGTTCACCCCCGGGGCCGAGGTGGTCGTGCACAGCCAGTCGTCTGAGGCTGACTCGTACGTCGAGGGTGGGCCTGCGCTCTCAGCGGTCGAGGAGGCGGAGGCGTCGTGTTCGGGCACCAAGACCGAGGTTCGTCACGGAAGGCAGGGCAGCATCACGTCGTGGGGCCGTCGAACGCGGACGCCCTCGACGCGGACGCTGCGCGCGATCCTCGCTCGCGATGGTGGGTGCCGCTACCCGGGGTGTGGACGGACTAAGCATCTACACGCGCATCACGTCCGCTTCTGGTCGCATGGTGGTGCCACGACACCCGACAACCTGGTGCTGCTGTGTTCGTCGCATCATCGCGCGTTGCATCGCGGCGAGTTCTCGATCACGGCGCATGCGTTGCAGCAGTTCACATTTCATCGACAGGATGACCACCGGCTGATCGAGCAGGCGCCGCCGATCAGTGCGCCAGTCGGTTGGCGGCCCGCGGCGATCTCCGACGACGCGGTCGTCCCCGAGAACCCCGGACCTCTCGACCTGGGCTACACAACAGAGGTGCTGTACGCCAGTTGGCGTTTCAAGCAGTCCGCCGCGGCCCGCGCCGACCGACCTGCCTCGCTCGCCGCCGCGTGACGACGTTCAGCGGAACGCTCGGCGGACTCGCCGCGTGCGAGCGCGGACTCCGTCACGAGTGCCCCCAGTAGGGCTCGAACCTACGACCTGCGGATTACTAGACCGTCAGTCTCGCTTCTGAGCGTCCGTCAGTCTCAGGAGTCAGCTGCCGCATGATCGTCACGCGATCATGCACAGCGATCGCCGCACCGTGGGCGAATCGGACGTAATGGGGTCGAAAGTCCCGATTCCGGCAAACGCCATCCAGGCTGTTCGCTCGGCTGAGCAGAATGCCGGGATGTTCAACGCACACACGGTGATCGGAGCGGCCGAGTGGGAGGTCTGGCAGTACGCGCAACGCCTCTCCACGGTCACGATCACAGAGCGCCTACGGGTGCTCTCTCAGTTCCTCGCCGAGACCGACGTTCAGCCACTTCATGCGCAGGCCGTCGATATCGTCCGCTGGCTCGCCGGCCATGACGACGACTGGTCCGACTCGACCTCGGCGACCTACGCGAGCTACCTGTCGGCCTGGTACAAGTGGCTGCAGATCGTCGACCGACGCGCCGACAACCCGATGATCAAGGTCGGAATACCTAAGGTGCCCGAACGCGAGCCGCGGCCCATCGCCGACGAGGATGTGCCCAGGCTCCTCGCGACGCGCATGTGGGGCTCGACGCGAGTGATGATTCTCCTCGCGCTCCTTGCCGGCCTGCGCGCTCACGAGATCGCGAAGGTACGCGGAGAGGACTTCGACCTCACTGGGCGAGTGCTGTGGGTGAAGGGCAAGGGCCGCAAACTCAAGTCGGTCCCGCTGCATCCGATCCTGATCGAGGTCGCCTCACAGATGCCGGCCACCGGCTGGTGGTTCGAGATGCGCGGTCACCCCTCCGAGCACATGCACTCGAAGTCCGTCTCCGACATCGTCGGCCGCACCATGCGGCGCGCCGGAGTGCGAGGCACATGCCACTCGCTGCGGCACTGGTACGCGACGACGCTCCTTGACAACGGCAACGACCTCCGTGTCGTGCAGGAGCTGCTGCGCCACAGGTCGATCACATCGACGCAAGGCTACACGCGAGTGCCCGACCAACGCCGTCGCGACGCGATCGCCGGACTCACGCTTGTACGCGGTCGACGAGCCGCCTGACTACGCCACCGATCCGACTGTTCCGGCGACGGCGTAGCTGGCGTGGTCGTCGAGTGAGAAGCGCGCTCTGGCGTACCACTTGAGGGTCGTCGACATTTCGGCGTGGCCCAACGATTCCTGGACGATCTGGGGGTCGATACCGCCCGCGAGCGCGGTGATGGTGAAGGTGTGGCGCAGCCAGTGCGACGACACCTCCGGCTCAATCCCGGCTTTGCGGGCCATCCTTTTGATGACCTCGTTGGCGCAGCGACGGGAGATCCGTTTGCCGCTGATCGCTCCGAGGATCAACGGCCCTGTCGTGCGGTCGGCTGCGGCGTCGTCGACGGCGCGTTGCACCACCGGGGGTAGCGGGATGAGGGCGACCTCGCCGCCCTTGCGGGTGACGCGGACGCAGCGGTGCGATGCCTCGTTGATGCGGGTGTCGTCGATGTCGATTCCTACAGCCTCGGAGACACGTAGCCCGCAGTACGCCATGAGGGTGACGAGCGCGTAGTAGCCGGGGCGTTCGTCCCGGGCGACGATGAGGAGTTGGCGTAGCTCGTGGCGGTGCAGCGACTTGCGGGAGTGGTCGCGTGCGACGCGGAGTTTGCGGACGAGCCTGCAGGGGTTGCGGTCGATCAAGCCGTCATCGATGGCGAGCTCGAACCAGGTGCGGAGCACGCACACCCGGTGATTGATGGTGGTGGGCTTGAGTTTTCCGGAGTCTTTCAGTTCGAGGACCCATGCTTCGACGTGGGTGCGGTGCACGCCGTGGATCGGGTCGAGGCCGCGGGCGGCGCACCAGTCGGTCCAGGAGTGGATCGCGGCGCGGTAGGCGTTGCGGGTGTGGGTGTTCTCCCAGCGCAGGAGGAACACTTCGACCTTGAGGTCGATGTCGGGGGTGGTGCCCGGATTCGGGCAGAGTTGGGTAGCGTGAGACACGGTCATCATCTCCAGGGCTATCTGGGTTGGTGGCAAGGCCTCGGGTGGTGTTGGTAGCACCTCCGGGGCCGCTTTTAGTTCTACGCCGAATCGGACACGTTCGCCACGCAAATAGAGCAGATCGGCTGCGGCACAACAAAAGCGGCCCACCTCCGAAGAGGCGGGCCGTTGTCGTGTGAGGGGTCAGTCCAGGTGTTCAAGCTCTGTCGCTGCGAAGAGTCCCCGGTCGCCGTCTGCGAGGTCGACGGAGATGAGTGGTGTGAGGTGTGCGGCGACGTGCCCGTACAGGGTGGTGCCGATGACGCGGACACGATCACCGAGAGCGAAGGTCATCAGTCGATCAAAGCTTGCCGAAGATGGGCATGAGAATCGGGCGTGGGGGGAGCTCCGCCCGCTGAAGAGTGGGCGCGGGAGTGTGCGCCACCGACTCAGCGAATGCTGCCTCTGCCGCGTGATGGTCCATGACGAATATCCGATCGTCAGGAATTGCCGGACTCGCGTGCACGCGAAGGATGTGTTCGTGGCCGCTGACCGCAATCCAGGTCTTGATCCGGGACTCGTTCTCCGGCGAGCACAGGATTGTTCGCTCGGCATCGATTGTCACCTGCTGCCAGAACCGAATCTCGGTGATCATGTCCGCCATGCTCCAGAGTCTATCCGCCGCCCGTACCCTCGACGTCGTGACAGACCGGGATGTCCTCTCTGCTGCCGCGCGTGATGTGCGGACGGTGATGCGACGACGGCAGGCGGCGGCGAACGCGCTCGACCCCGCAGGCTGGGAGCCGCCCGACCCCGAGCTCCTGGCGCTGGCTGTCGAGTGCGACGAGGTGGTGCACGGGCAGCGCGCCGAAGCACCCGACCTCGCCGAGCGGATCGCCGTTGTGCTCGGTGAGGAGTGGGAGCCGTGAGGGTTAAAGGAAACCGACGATTCCTTGAACCGGCCCCGCGCACGTTCTACCTACCTTTAAGTGCCAGTGCGCGACAAATCCCTGAATGTTATTCGAATTATGGGCGGGTCACGTGAGCTGAACCAGTTCCACCCCGAGGATTGCCACGTCTCCGGTCAGGGTGTCGGTGGTATTCGCGCCGAGGCGACGCACAGACACGTGCGTCATCGGGCGGGCGGTCTTGTCCGAGACGGGCGTGATCGCGAACGACCCTTCCAGCGACTTGACGACCTGGAAGGCCGTACCCGCTGCCGCTCTGGTGAGGGAGGTGCCGATCGTTTCACTGGCGTTGCTCAGCGCGCCGGGAAGCACGGTGCGCACCCTGGCCTGCATGTCAACGTTGCCCACAGCGGCGGTCTTGGTACACCACCAGGTGTAGACCGAGAAGGTATTCCATGTCGCCGGTAGCTGGATGGACGCGGTGATGATTTCGGTCGACGAATCGTCCAGATTCCAGACCGCCGCTCCGAATCCCGCGCCGATGGTGACGGCATCGGGACTGCCCGCCAGGCCGACGAATTGTGGAGCGCCGACGAATATCCCCGTCACCAGCGACCCGGACAGCGCCGCGACGCGGGAGTCCAAGTCGTTGATCGCGGCCCGCTCCTCGTTGTGGCGTACCGCGTGTCCGGTGTCAGCGGTGCCGACTGTGGTCGACAGATTGTATGTTCCCATGTTTCCAATCTCCTTACGGGAGTGTGATATTCGTGACGCCCGACGACAGTGCCGAGCCTTGATAGGTGGCAATCACGCCGGGTGGGATCGTCACGGTGAGCGCTTTACCCGACCGAGACGTGGACACCGGGCCGCGTGCAGTCTCCACGGTGGCCTGCACCGTATCGAGACCCGACGACGGCACATAGGGCTTGATCACCATCGATCCCGGCCCGGTGATGTCGATACCGGCAAGGTGTCGGTACATCCATGCGACGTAGGAGCCGTGCATCTGGTGCGACAGCGACCGGGTGCCTAGCTCGTACCAGGTGAAGCCGTTCCAGGTGGTCGTTGCGCCGAGGCTGGCCCACGCCCCCCAGGAGGGGTAGTCCTGCTTGAGCGCCACCGCGAGCGCGGTGTCCACATAGCCTGCTTCGGTGAGCACTTCGAGGAGGCGTTCACCACCGACGATGCCGCATGACGTGTGGTTGGATTTGGTGGTCGCCACATTGGTTTGCAGCGCCACTGCTGTCGCGGTTGCATCACTACCCGCGCACACCTGCTCGCGCAGTGCCAGCACCATCGGAGTTTGCTGCACCTGGCCCGACCATGCCGCACCGGGGAGGTAGGTACCGTCTGACTGACGCAGGGCAGTGTTGAGGCGGGCCGCGATGGCGATAGCGGTGGCGCGCCAATCAGTCCCATACGACAACCCCAGGGAGTCGGACATGTCCGCCATTGCGCGTAGTGAGCGCATCACGATAGCCGCCGACACCATATCGCGAGGGCCGTCCTGGTAATTGCCCGCTGGCGACCCCCAATCCCCGTAGGTGGTCTGCGCAGTGAACGGGCCAGGGGCGGCGGTGAGCACGTGCGATAGATACTGGCGCATACGCTCGAATAGTTGTGCCACCATGCCGACATCGCCTGTGCGAAGCCATATCTCGTATGTGACGAGGATGATCGCTGTGGACCAGTTGATGTCGTCGTACAAACCGAAGCCGGGTGACGGGACGATGTTGTGCAGCATCCCGTTGTCCTGCATGTCGTCGGCCATGTCGGTCAGCCATTTGCGGTACATCGGCCCGATGTCCCACATGTAGAGAGCGCTGCGACACATCACATTCGAGTCCCCGAGCCACCCGTTGCGCTCGTATGTCGGTGTGTCCTGCGGGATTCCGTGCGAGTTGATCCGCACAGACTGCGCCGACATGCCGTGCAATTGGTTGAGCAGTGCCGATGACGACGACCACTGCCCGATCTGCGCGTAGTCGGTCCAGACGGGAATCGCTGTCACCTCATCGGGAGTCGCCCCGAGGACGTCGATGTAGCGAAACCCCTTGTACGAGAAGCGCGGTGACCACACCTCCTGCCCGCCACCCTTGCAGATATAGGTGTCGGTCTGACACTGGCCGGTCACAGCGGAGTTGTCCATGTAGAGCGTGCCGTCAGCGTTGAGCTTCTCGGCATACTTCACCGTGACAGCAGTGCCCGCGCTGGCGGTGACCTTGAGGCGCACCCAGCCGGTCATAATCTTCGGGAAGGTGTAGCGCGTCCCACCCGATGCCGGGGTGGCCGTGGCCGTCGGTGAGAGCGCAGCCCCGGCACGGATCGGCTGCTGGCACTGCGCGGTGAGCGCACCAGCCGGTGCCGACACCACACTGGCTGCTACCCATGCCGACGCATCGAATCCCGCAACCTGCCAGCCGGGCGTTTCCAGCCGCGCATCGTAGGACTCACCCAGATACACCGAATCCGCCTGCGTCGGACCAGCCTTCGCCTTCCACGTGCCATCCGACTTGACGACCTGCGTGGTGCCGTCCGAGTAGGTGACGACCAGCAGTGCCAGTAGACGGGGATCACCAGCCCACGGCGCGGTCTTCCACCCCCAATCGGTGGTGGTGGTGCAGCCGAAGAACCCTCGCCCTAGAGTGACCGCGAGCGCGTTCGCGCCTGCCGCGACGATCTGCGCGGTGACATCGGTGGTCGTGTACTGCACCCGCTTGCTGTAATTCGTGAAGCCGGGAGATAGCGCGTCGGACACCTGTGTGCCATTGATCGTGACTTCGGCGTAGCCGCCCGCCGCGATGTACAGTCGCGCCTTGGCGACCGTGACACCGCTGGTCGTGGTGAAATCTGTCCGTAGCTGTGGTGCCGGGGTACCCGCTAGGCCGATCCACTGCGCGCCGCGCCAATCGCGCAGCGACCATAGGCCGGTCTCGATCTGGATGCGACACCAGTCCGACGCGACATTGCTGGCATCCCAGGCCCGCACCCGAACGAAATAGCGGGTCGCGGACTTGAGTCCACGCGGAATCCGCACCGACTGGATCGTGGACGACACCACCTTGCCGGTCGCGAGATAGTCCGACGCGTCCAGCGTCGTGCCGACCTGCACCTCGTACGCGGTCGGCTGATCCCCGGCGACTGTCGAGGTGAGCTTCCACGCGAGCGTGGGTGACGGGTCGTCAATCCCGATGAGCGATCCTAAGCCGACGAGGTAGGCGCTCGATACGGTCATTGTCATGCGAGGATCACCCCATCCAGCGACACCCACGCCGGAGACGACCCCGCCAGAATCTGGCTGACGGTGATCTGTGTGGCCGTCGTGAGCAGTAGCACCACGCCCGTATCGGTGACCGCTGTGGCCTTGACGCCCGCAGTCCAGGTGCCGCCCGTCGTGAGCACTGCCCCCGCCACGATGGATGAGCTACCCGCCGCGATCTGCCCACGCAGATGCTTGTCTGTACTCACTGTCATCACCGACGGTGCGACACCCCACGACGGTGTAGCGAATCCCGTTCCAATCGTCAGGTTCGTCCGCGCCGACGAGAGAGTGCCGCCACCGCCGTACTTCGCCGGTATCTGCCCACCGACCAGCAGCGGGAGCGCGCCCGCAACGAACGTGGTGGACCCGCCGTGCATGTCGTCGCCCACCGTGTCTCCGACAGGATTCTTCGACACCCCACCATCTGCGGCGACCACGCGCAGCACACCCGAGTCAGAGGGGTCGAGGAATGCCCAGCACAGCTTCGCGCCGTACTTCTTCGCCGCGTCCGACTTCGCCATACCCAGGGTTACGGGGTCCATTAGGCTGCCTCCTTCGGCATGATGTTGAGCATGGGAGCGAAGTATCGAGTGACCGCCACGTACGACATCGAGGTCACGGATGAGACTGCACTGCGAGATGCGGCATTCAAGGAGCGCCATAGGAGTCCGGCACTCGCTTTGTCGTACGACGAGGCGGTGGATGATTCCGAACTGGGCGCGCTTAAGATGCTGTTAGGGCACGGAGCAATCACATCCGTCCCCGGCGCGGTACCGATCCAGGTTGAAGTGGATGCGGTCACGATCGAGCCGTGATGGTTGTCAGGTTGCCCGACCCGTCATATTCATAGTCGCGGGTGATTCCGTTGCACGAGTCAGTGGCTACCGATCCGTCTGCCTTATAGGTGTAGTTGGTAGCCACCCCGTTGGTGGTGACCGAAGTGACATTGCCCGTCGCGGGGTCGATCGCGATGACCTGAGATGCCGGGAAAGCCTTGGCATAAATCGTGTCCGCTGTGGTCTTGTCGAGCACGTTGCCGGCGAGGTCGGAGGCCGGAATCCCGCCCGCCGGTTTCGTGTACTTGCCGGCCAGCGACGCCACCGCCGAGTTCACCGCCGACGCCAGCTGATTGAGGAATGTCGCCGTGACGGTGTCGCGGTCAGTCCAGTTCTGTTTGAGCGGCATCAGGCCTCCTGTGTGTTGAGTTCGATCAGCATGTTCAGGTGTTCAGCCGCAGCCGCCCAATCACCGTTCCACTGCTCAAACCACGCCTGATCCCACGGCATGAGGTAGATGGCACCGGTGATCGGAGTGTGCTCAGTCCAGGGCTGGTCGGCGATGAGAAGCTCGCGTCCAGGTGTCAGCCACCACCAGTGGTCGGCTCCCGCGTCATGGAATGTCGCCACGTCGTCGGCTGTGATGGTCATGCGGCCTCCGTTGTGTCGACCGATACTGCTGCCCAAGGAATGCGGCTGTTGATCCGAGTGAGGTCCGATCGAGCAATCGACGACGGGATCGACCCCAGTCTTGTCTTCGAGCGGTACGTGCACGCGTCAAGGAGCAGCGTCGGCGGCCGCGAGATACCAGCCTGCGGTACCGCCGCGAAGGACCGCGTGCCCTGCAGAACCCCGGGCGCAATCTGTTGATGGGCGAAGAACAGAACTTGTCCGGGCGTACAGTGCTGGTCGATCCCCATGTCCAGCTCGACCTCTTGCAAGTTAGTCGTGTTTGCCACGCCGTCCTTGATATTACCTGAGTCCCAAACCTTTTCGACAGCACCTGTGGATGGGTTGTATATGCAGAGCGCGACATAGTAGGCGTCGATCCCGAAGATGGCGGAGTCGGCTCCGACGATCCATCGCAGCTTCTTCACCACGCCCGCACGATCGACCACGATCGGCGTGAAGTCGACGTACGAGGTGGACGACAGGTTGAGGCGGTCCGGGGTGTAGACGGGTAGCTGCACACTCACCCCGAAGTTGTCCCCGTGAGTGTGGCTACCAATCAGAGTGCTACCCGTTGACGTCGCGCCCGACGAGATCGGGTGGGTGTGACCGCCAATCGAGGTGCTATTCACGCTGCCATACACCGCATAGGTAGTGAGATTGGCACGTGGAATCGTCGCCATGTCCTGAATGTCAGCAACGTAGGCAGGCGTCGTCGACGACGCAGCTCCCACTTCCTCCAGGTTCGCGATTGCGGCCTCCACGTCCGCGAGTTGAGAGGTGTGGCCGTCGATCAGCGCTCCGAGCTGACTGAGCAGATCGTTGAATCCAGAGAAGTCACTGAGCCAGGACGGTAGCGCGCCGCTACCGAGCCAGGACGTCAGAGCCGAGCTATCACCACCCAGCCGACCCAGCAGCGCGTTGACGAATCCACGAAGATCGGTCACCTTCGACGTCGAGATAGCGTCAGCGTCAGGCTTCGATGCAAGGCCATCACCTCCCGCAAGGATGTTGAGCACATCGATATCGACCGGCAGACCCGCGTTCTTCGGCGGAACTCTCGACATGTCCAGGCGCTGTTGGGGTTCGTCGAAGAACTCCGTGGTCGGTGTCGTGACTCCTGTCGCGGTGAAGGGAATCCGGTACGGCAGACCAGTATCCGGTGTGCGCTCCGGATCGTCGTACCAGTCGTCAATCGCTCCCACCGGTCAGCCCTCGGCAGGAATCAACGTCACCGACAACTGAGCATCGACCTGGTTGGCATACCACTGCCCCGACCCGGCCTCACGCTGAGCGACCACATACAGTGTCTGAGCCTGATTGGCGGCCACGCGCCCTACCGCGGAGTCGGGTGACGACGCATACCCCGTCTGTCCTGATGCCTGCGAAGAGTAGTGCGGAGAGATCACGCGCGCGCCAGCGCCCGGTTCGGGCAGCGCTTTACCGACGATCTGTCCGGTCGTCTGATCTCCCATACGCACCACCACAGCGACCTGCGCCGACGAGAGCAGACCAGGTCCGCAGCGCACATGCCCGTGGACGTCCACGTGATAGGCGTACTCAAGCGCGGGGAGTGCCATCGTCGAGATCAGCTGCGACGTCGACGAGCCCGAGTACGCGGTGAATGCCGACTCCGGTTGGGTATACCGACGCACCCGAGGGAAGCTGCCGATCTCCATCCACGTCTTTGGCTCGAATCGCGACTCAGTCTCGTTCCAGACGGGGATGTCGCCGGCGTCGCGATCCTTGGTGGAGTCGTAGAGATTCCACGGACCGGACGGCCCCGTGGGGCCTGGCACCTTCGGAATCTTGAAGTGCAGGTGCGGGTTGGCCGTCGTGCCCGATACCACCACATCGAACGGATCGTCCTCATCGACCTGCTCGCCGTCGACGGTGATGTCCGGCGCAGGTCCTGGCAGGCCGGGACCGAACGCGTCGACGAAATACTTCCACTCCGTGCCCGTCCAATAGGCGATGTCTGCTGTGCCGTAGCCGTCTTTGACGACATAGGCCTTGCCCTTGTCGTCTGTGGTGTTGGTCAGAGTCGGCAGTTCCGACGCCGAATCCAATGCCGGCCACTGCCATTTGAATGGCGCGGCCGCCGCACCCGCGGGACCTGTATCACCTTTCAGTACCGGGATTCCCAACGACGCATCCTCACCCACTACCGAGAGTTGCGCCTGCTGCAGCGGCGGTTCCCCCGGCGGTGCAGCCAACCCAAACACTTTGACACGCAACAGCATGTCGCCGAGGAACGTGCCCAGATTCGTCACTCGTTCATTCCTTCCGGTTCGTCCGGGATCTCGACCTCATGAGCTATGAGGTTGCGTCGGAGCCGCGCGATGTAGGTACGTAGATGCATGACGAGGCGGTCGAGTTTGGTGATGGCGCGGTCGCGTTCGGCGACCTGGCGCACCAGCTCGTCGATGCGCGCCTCGTACACCGCGATCTGACGATCGTGATCGGCCTGCATTTCCGCGTTGTCCCGGCGGCGCGCGTCCTGCTCGGCGGCGAGAGACTCCTTGAGTTCGTCGATCCGCCCCTTCAGCGTCGCGATGTCGTCGAGGCGCACCTTCGATCGGGTCGACATGATGCCGACGATGAGAGCGGTGATAGCGGTGATCACACCTCCCAGTGCAGCTAGCCACGTCGGGTCGCCGGCGTTCACCTCACCCCCCGCTTCGCATTCGCACGGGCGGTGGCGATCTGAGCGAGACACACGATCCCGGCGAGGCAGCCCGTCACGATCGGCCCCGGCGGCTCTGTTAGGAACGCCGAGATCAGGATGCAGCCGGAGTAGAACGCCCACAGCGTCGCCGTCGCGATGTGCGCTCGCCTATACCCGACGTCGCGGACCGCGGCGCCAAGCAGCCACAGGCCCGACAGTAGGAACAGCAGCGCCCACACCGGCCCGATCGACTCGAGCCACACCACCGCCGAGATCTGACCCGGCTGCAGCGGACGTCGCACGAGCTCGTCACCCAAGAAGTAGATGACGGCCAACAGGACCTGGCCGCCACCCCACACCGAGGCGACACCGCGTGCACCGGTGTCGTCACGAGTGTGGACCGTCATTCGATCGGCTCGTCCCGTACCGAGAGCACCTCGCCGGCAACGACGTTGGCTTTCGCGGTGACCTGCGGTCGAGTGAACACGAACCCGAGGAGCAAGGTGCCGGCGGCGAGTATGGCGCCCTGTTGGGCGTCGGTGAGGTCCAATCCGAACGCGACGAACAGCGGCACCACCGTCTGAACCAAGCCGACGAGAGCCGGATACACCGACTCCTTCACCGACACGACGACGATCAGACCGAGTACCGCGTTCACTGCGGCGATGATGACGCCCTGAGTCTCGGTCGAGATGTGGATTCCGAACGTGGTCAGCAGCACCAGGCCGGCGGAGATGAGTGCTGCCCACGCCGCCGGTTCGCGGCCGAAGACCAGGCGGGCGGGAGTACGAGTGGATACAGTCATGACTTGCTCCTTCTGTTGTGATGTCAGACGGTGATGAGATCGACGGCCTCGAGTGCGAGTGGCATGCCTTGGACGTTGACGATCGCCAGGTTGCGGACCGGTTCGGTGCCGATCTTCTTGGCGGCCTCGCCGGGGTTCCAGTCGAGCGATCCGAACTGGAAGTCTTGGCGGAATCCGCCTGTGCCGTTGGCGTACTCGTCGGAGATCGGCCAACCGAGTGGGCCCTTCTCGTATCCCTCGAGTGCCCAGCGTTGGCCGATGATTCCCCACACCGGGTGGTCGCCGATGGTCTGATCGTTCGCGACGTAGAGCACACCGCCCTGGAACGCCATCACGGCACCCGAGACACCGTGAGCGGAGATCATCGCGAAGTCGCGCTTCGGGTAGCCGAGAGGTCCCTTCTCCCAACGGCGTTCGGCCCACGCCTCGAAGATTCCCGATCCCGGAATCTTCGGGTCGGCGTGCGGCACCGCGAACGCACCCAACCCTGGGTAGTAGTAGATGTGCGCATTGTCGTAGCGCACGAACCGGCCGCGACCATCAGCGCCGCAACGAGATTCACCCTCGGCGCCCGGCTTCGCGTGACGCACACCGACCCAAGGATTCTGCTTCGCCTCGAGTTCGATGAGATTGACGACCGGCGTCGACGTCTCGTTCAGCAGTCGTTGGCGGAACAGCTTCATGTCGAGGTTGCCGGGGTCCCACTTCCCCTGGATCGCGCCGTACTCCTTGTGCGCAACCACCTTGTTCCACGGGTTGCCGAGCTTCTTGTTGATCGCCCGGACGATCCGCAGATAAGACTCGTACTGGGCGGCCGACCATGCGGAGACGCCGTCATGTGCTGCCTCGATACCGATGCACACCTGATTGCCGTTGTTCGTGGGGATACCCGGCCACGAGCCGGTGCCGGCATGCCAGGCGATCCCGACGCCGCAGAGAGTCACCCGGCCGTTCGGCGCCAGGTGCAGCTGCGACGCCAAGCCAAGAGTTGGATGGTTGGCGATACCGTTCGGGGTTTCACCGAAGCTGCCGGTGTGGTGCATGAACGGGCCCCAGATCGCGCCGAAGTCGCCATGCCCGCGGTCGAATGCGCCGGGAAAGATGTCGCACGCAACTCCCGCAGCACGCACGACGTCGGGCAGCCATATCGGATCACTCATCAGTTGTTCCTCTCGGGATGGTCGAGCGCCTCGTACGCGTCGAGCTGTGCGCGGAAGAACTCGCGTTCCTCCGCAGTCATGCGGGCCGGGTCCGGTGTGGTGACCTCCGGCGGATCAGGCAGATGGATCGGCACCCACTGACCTGTGTTGCCTGCCTGCTGTTGGCCGCGTGGCGGCGCCCAGTACTTGATCTGGCGGGGCGCGGTCTTGCGCAGGCCGCACGCCTCGACGTGACGGCCAAGCCTGTTGCGCTGATCGTCGTCGAAGAAGAGGGCCTGGCCGCCGGCGAGGATCGGGACGTCGCGGAAGAACTCGGAGAACCTGTGCATCGGCCCTGCAACTCCTGCGGGTGGGTCGGCACGCCAGATCGAGTCATCCATGTCAGTGCTCCAAGAACAGTTTTCGGCCGACCTCGCGGATCTCGTTAGCGTGACGCCACAGCTGCGCGATCGGATCTTCGTCGTCCTCGTCGTCGCCGACGACGAGGGAGTACCGCAACTCCTGGTCGCGGTCGCGGCGATGCTTCACGTTGGTGATCTGGTCGATGTAGAGCGACCTGTCCGGCATCTCGAACACCACCCGCTGTCCTTTACGGACATGCAGCCCAATGAGATACGGGAATCCGTCAATCACCTCGGCCTGCCGCACGATGCGGGGTCGCGACTTATACCAGCCCTCCCGCAACCCGAGTGCGGTCGAGATACCAAACCCTGTGCCGCCCTCCGAGCACCACACGTGCCGCAGCGCGAACCGGCCAGCCTTGCGGGCGCGCGGACGGTCCTCCACCTTCGCGAACGCGAGGACCGTGTTGTCGAGCTGCCCCTGATACAGGTTGCCCAGACCAGGGATGCCCATCGCGAAGCCGAGGTACTCGAGCGCGGTCGAGATCGCCAGAGCGATACCCTGATTCACCCAATCGGGGCTGCGGCCGCCCGTCCAGAACACGACGCCCATCGACTTCTTCTTCGACACCCGTGTCCCCACGAGTCCGGAGTATTCGCCGAGGCGGTAGACCGGCCACGGCTGCGCCGGCGCCAGGCCCAGGAGATCTCCTACTGGCGTTTGCGACGGCAGCGGAGTCATATCGTTCGGGTCGAGGATCGGATGCACCACCTCGGTCACCAGATCGTCGCCGATCTCGACGGCCAGCTGAATCCATCCGTCGATGAGAGTTCCGGTCAAACCTGCTACGCCGCCGACGTACTCGATGTCGATGATGATCACGTTGCGTGTCAGCACCAGGTAGTCGGGGAAGGGTTGCGGGTCGCCGACGAGCCACTGCTTGGCGACCGGCATGCACTGCGCATCCTTGAGTCCCTGCTTCATCGCAGGGAGCGCCATGTCGAATCGCCACGACGTGATCGTCGGTTTCGTGCCGTCGCGCAGAATGTTGAGCGGCGACACGATCAGCGGCCACTGGCGTGGATCGATCGCCTCTTGATACGCCTTGATCGAGAACGGATTGTCGGGGAACCGCCACAGCGGTGCGTAGGTGACCGCAAGGTTCAGCAGCCACGACAGCAGGTACACGGTGCGGGTGGCACCAGGAATCGCGAACAGGTGCGGCCACTGCACGAACACCGGCAGGATCGGATTCGACATGAGGATCTGGTGTTCCCAGTGCGCGAGAATCGTGATCCACTCGATCTCGACGATCTCGGTGCCGTCCTCATCGGTGACCAGATCGACGTTGAGTGCCTTGTAGGTGACACGAGAGTCGTAGCGGTAGAGGTCGTTGTCGATTTCCACCGTCATGTGGAGGTCCTCGGCGGCAGGTAACCAGTCGAAAGCGAACACGCCCTCCGGTGAGCGGTAGGGCACCTGCGTGGTGCCGCCGCCCGGCGACCACATCGGGTCCTCACCCTCGGTGAACACCTCGTTGCGCACCTCGAGGTTGACGTTCATGTCGCCGTCCCACCACCGGATCAGCGAGCCAGAGAAGTGTGCTTGGCGCGTAGCTCTTTCCGCTGCCTGCAGTGAGTCGTAGGCGGCGTCCGGATCGAAAACCATAGTCAGCCCCAGGGATGCCGATGGCGTTGTTCGAGACGGATCTGACAGGTCGCCGAGGTGGGGCCGTCGACGACGACACCGAACGTGTACTCACCAGGCTCGGTGATCGGCTTGGTGAACCCGCGCTGCAACAACTCCCACTTGCGCGGGTTGAGATTCGACTTCAGCTGGAACGCCATCGGATGCGCATCGACCACCCATTCCTCCGTGCCGGCCATGCGCGGCAACGGATTCCACAACCCGCCCGGCGACTGCTGCAGCACCCAATCACCACCATTGCCCGTCCACTTCGGAAACGACGGCCGATCACCGCGGTAGGCGATCCGCAGATTCCCGCGGCCGGTACCGGCCTTGTTGGTGAATGTCGCTGTCGTGGTGCGGGAACGAAAGTCGGGGTCGTGGGCGACGAGCTGCCAGTTCCACACCTGCGTGCGCGACACCGTCGGGTCTTCCTCGAACGGGTCGTCGAGGGACTTCTTCTTCCGCACCGGCAGCCACCGCACACCCCACGGCAACGTCTGCACCACCAGCGGCGAATCGTGCGTGTCGGAGAGAAGGTCGTTGATGCGGCGATTCCACAGCTGCCACTCGATCGAATCACGGCCCTGAATGATCACCGGCAGATCGATCTCGGCGGTCTCGACCCGCACCGTCACCGGGATCGATCCCGGCAGGCGCGCGGTCTTGATCTCCACCTGCGTGATCGGTGGCTCCCAGATCCCGCCGAGCCCCTCGAGGAGCTGCGCGCCGTGATCGTTCTGCCGCGGACCCGACAGCTCGACGAACCTGCCCGTGCCCCGCCAGTCGTAGAGACGCACCACCGTGTCATCGACCAGCCGGGTCCCGCGGAACGGCTTCGCGTACGGGTTCGTCACCGCCGCACCGATCCCTTCCGCCCTATCCGAGAGATCCCCGCGCCCTGGCGGACGATGTTGTCGTGGCGGCGAGCGCCCCGGAAGAACGCGTCCGCCTCCGATGCCGGTCCCGAATACTCGTAGGTGTTGCTGTAGTGGTTGTTGACTTCCTGACGGGCGGCGTCGAATGCCTTGCGCGCCACCGCCGCCTGCCCTCCGGCTGCGCGCGCAGCGATCCCACCATCGGCGTGCATCGCGACCAGTTGATAGCCGCGGCGGCGAGCCCACTCCGCGCCCAGCGCGACATGCTGCGGGTCATCAGTGTCTGGGATGAAGAACTCGTCATTGCGCTGTCGGTCACCCACCACACGCCACGTGTTCGGGCCGACGACCGCCGCCTTGTTGCCGGCCATCGGATTCAGCCCGCCGGCAGCCCACCGGGTGAGACCCCACAGCGGCACGACACCGCCGTCGCCATACCCGGCTTTCGTCGGCCACGGAGGATTCCCGGCATAGTTCTGCACACCCCACTTCGCGGAAGCGACACCGTTCGCGAGGACATTGAACGGGTCGTTGGGCAATTTCGGATCCCGCATCGCGGCGAACGTGCGGTCCTTGACCTGCATCCACCCCTTCGGGGCGCCGTCCGACGAGCCCGGCCCGACCGCGCGAGGATCACCGTGCGACTCGATGTCGCCCTGGTCGAGCATCTTCTGCAGATAGCTCTGTGACATGCCGGCGATCCGCAACGACGCCGACGCTTCCTTGCGCCACTGCGACGCGCCCTTCGCCGGATCGTACGGTGCAGAGTCGACGAGACTGTACGGGTCGGTGACCTCCGGGTTCGTCGGCACATGGGTTCGGGAACCCCACTTCGATGACGTGCCCGCACCGCCATCGGTACCCGTATCCTCCTGCGCCTCCCCATCGCCCGATCCGCTGCCGTCGAGACCCTTGAGCTTGCGGTCGCGTTCCTGCTTGTACGGCAGCTCATCGCGGTCGTGCTGCTGTTTGAGCTTCAGCAACTCCTGGTCGCGAACACCCTCTTTCTCCTTGCCCTTGTACTTCTCACGGATCTGGCGCTGCTGTTCCTGATACTTCTGGTCACGCGGCAGCTTCGCGTTCTCGAACTCCTGTCGGATCGCGAGCTTCTCCTCGTCGGAGAGCTTGCGACCCTTGCCCTTGCCGGTTCCGGTGTCGTCGGCACTCGGGTTCTCCGACTGCTCCTTGCGGTAGCGGTCGGTGTTCTGCGCGATCTGCCATGCCTGCCCGATCGTCGTCTTCGACGGATCAGCGAGGAACGAGTTCTCCAGTCCGAACGTTTCGAGCAGTCCGCGCACACCGATCTTCGCGGCATCGGCGGCGACATCCTCGAGCTTCGGCGGGGTCGGCGGCTCAATGTATTGCCGCTCCTTCTTGTCCTTCGACTCACCAGAGATGTCGTTCTGCGCCTTACGATTTGCTTCCGCGTCCGGAATGTAGGGCGAGCGCGAATCAGACGGCGACGCCTCCTTCTGCGGCTGCGGGTTGATCAGATTCAGCGGCAGATGGAATTTGTAGGGGAACTGGCCGTCGAACGCACCAGCCGCGCCGCGACCCCACCGCACCTGCGACGGCGACGAGTTACCA
This sequence comes from Gordonia sp. w5E2, assembly GCF_036540975.1. Classification (NCBI taxonomy): domain Bacteria; kingdom Bacillati; phylum Actinomycetota; class Actinomycetes; order Mycobacteriales; family Gordoniaceae; genus Gordonia; species Gordonia sp. w5E2. Next base: position 979,448 of record NZ_CP144213.1, read on the forward strand.
CCCGACTCGGTATTGACCGGGCCGTTCGCCGTCCACACCGTGGCCGCCATGTGCTCAGCCGAGGTACCCACCGTGAGCAGATCACCGTAGGAGGCGCCCGGCACCAGCCCGCCGGTCTGACCACCGATCAGTGTGTTGGTGGTGAACAAACGTTGCAACGGTTCACCTTTGGCGGCCTGCACCATCCACGACACCCACATCGAACAGTCACGAGCGCCCGTGATGTAGGGCAGGCCGTCGTTGGCGTGACCGACCTGCTCGGCGCGCACCAGGCCACCGAGACTGCGCTTCTGCGGATTAAGCAGCGATCGGCGGAACGCGAAGATCGCGGCGTGCCCGCCGGCGGCGGCGACCTGCTCGGGGAACGCGAAGTGCTCGCCGTTGGACAGGCGCACGTTCTGCATCGGTCCCGCCGACGCCGACGCCCGACCGGGGTACGAGGAGACTGCGGCGAGCCGCTCACGCAGCTGGTCATGTCCGCCAGCGGCGTCGACCTCACGCTTGGTGAACACATGCCCGCCAGCGGGTGCCACCGTCGAGATCGAGTCCGACGTCCCGGTGCCGGGTCCACGGATCGCGCCGTCCTTGCCGATACCGCCACCGACCTTGTAGCCGATAGGTCCGCCGTCGCGGCGGCCACCGCCGACAATGCCGTCCGTGTTCGTGTTCGGTGTGACTCCGATCGGCACACCCGCATACTGCTGGATCGGGTTGTAGTTGACGTTGATCGTCTTCGTCTCAGGCTTGAGGAGCTCGTCGATACGTTTGCGGGCGGCATCGGTCGCGGCCTGCACCTCGACACGGCCGTCCGGGAGCGTCTTCACGGTGACGCCGATGTCCTCGAGCTTCTTCTTCGCCTCATCCGAGATCGACGAAATGGTGATCGGCTTGTTGTCCGGAGTCTGATCGAGCTGATTCTTGATCAGGAAGATCTCTTGCTTGACGTGGTCGGAGCCGATCGCCATGAACTGCACGGCCTTCTCCGGCGGCAGCAGACTCATCTGCTGCATGAGCGCGTCGACGTCGACACCAGCCGCGCGAGCACCCTCTGCGGTCTTCATGAACCCGTCGTAGATGCCCTGCGACGCGATGACCGCCGCCTGGCGGGCCTGATCCTGCGACTGGCCGTTCTTGATCGCATACTCGTACGCCGCGGACGCCGCCGTGTTCATCGAGTTCTTCACATCGTTGATCGACGCCGACAATGCGCGAGCCGCATCGGAATCGACACGCACACGACCTGTCGTCTGATCGACGATGTTCCCGTACCCGCCGGCGGCGTCGGCGGCAGCCTGCCACAGTTCTGGCAGCTTCTCCACCGCGGCGAGGCCCTGCCCGCGGGCGGCGTCGACCGCTTCCGCACCGCCGGAAAGCACGTCGAGCGCGTTCTTGAGTGCCTTCGCCTTATCACTGGCCGATGCCGTCTTGTTACCGAGCACCTCCATCGACTCCGCGAGAGCGCGCGCCGCCGGGTCGGCCGCCTGCAGCGACGCCGCCTGCTGTTGGGCTTGTTTCTGCGACTCCGACAGATCATCGTTGGCCTGGCCGAGTTGCTGGCCGAGCTGCACAGCGTTCTTACCGGCACCGTCGAGCGACTTCGAGAACGTCTCGACGCCGAAGTTGCCCATACCGGCAACCTCGACCTTCTCGATGGCATCCTTGTTGCCGCGCAACGCAGCCGTCAGGACGTCCGCCGACACTCCACCACGCTCGAGGCTCTTCTGATACTGACCCCACGTGCTGGTCGCGGTGATCGACTTCTTCACCTGATCATCGAGAGCCTTGTTCACCGCGGCGACCTGAGCGACATCACCGCCAGCAGCTTGCGTGTACTGCTGATTGGAGACGCCGAGGTCCTTGCTCGAGGACAGCAGGTCATACGGGTTGGTCTTCTTGTCGCCGTACTGCTTACCGCGCAGGTTCGCCTCGACCTGCGCCTGCCCGGCACTACTGAGCGCGCCAGTCTGGGAGTTGATCGACCCGACTAGGCCGTCGACGATGTTCTTGTGACGAGCGGCCTCCTCGGCGGCCTGCTGCTGCTTCTGCGAGTAGAGGCTCAACGCGATCGCTGCGCCGCCGAGCGCGAGACCGAACGGCCCGCCCATCGCCGAGATCAGCCCACCCGCACCAACTTTCATGGCGGTTGCGCCACCCGCGGCGAGACCAGCGGCAGTGCCGAACCGGGATGCGTTGGCCGATGCCGTCTGGAACGATTGGCCGATCGCCGCGAGGTTGCCGGAACGCTCCGACATGGCACGCATCGTCCCCGACAACCGCGAGATCGGCTGCCCCGCAGCAGTAGCGCCAGCGCGGATCTGCGAAACCTGATCGGTGAAGCCGCGAGTGGCAGCGACCGCAGGGATCGTCGACGAGCGGTAGGCAGCCAACGCCTGCTGCGTGCGTGAGAGCGACGCTCCGTAGTTGTTCTGGGACGCGTTCAACGAGCGGAACAATGCGTTCTGGGTCGCCATCTCGCCACGGAACTGTTGCATCGCCCGCAACGGCGCGGGAGTCGCAATCTTGTTGCGCGCCAGAGCGAACGCACCCATCGCGATCGCCGCTGTCTGCACCGGCACCGGCAACCCGGCGAACACCGACAACACACCCTGGCCCGCGGCCGCGAGCGGCTTGATACCCGCCAGCGCCGTATTACCTGCAGCCTTCGCCGAATCGCCAGCCAGGTTCAGTGCGCCGCCGGCGTCGGTCGCGTTGCGGCCGATGGTCGCGAGGTCTTCCCCGACTGGACGCAGAGCGTCCCCGACACGGCGCAGACCGTTCTCGTCGCCGATCCACTCCGACAGCCCGGTCAGCTTCTCAGCTCCGAAGTTCGCCAGATCGGTGACCGGGCCCCGCATCAACTCGTACAGGCTGAGAGTGGTTGTCTCGGCAGCGTTCTGGATCTTCTCGAGCGCGCCCGGCAGACCGGCATTCATGTCAGCGGCGAGCTTCGACGCACCACCAGACTTGCCGACCTCGGCCGTCATCTTCGAGAACGCGTCGGCGTTCTCCTTCGCCGCGATCGTCGACAGGCGCATGGCGTCGGAGCCGAACAGCGTCGAGGTGGCGTGGTTGTACTCTTCCTCGGTCAGCGTCTTGTGGGCGCCGTTGAGCTGCTCGAGAATCTTGCCCATGCCGACGAACTTGCCCTGCGCGTCATAGGTTTTGATGCCGAGCGTCTCCATCGCCGCCGCAGCCGGTTTCCCGGTGTCCTGCAGGGCGAGGAGCGCCGACTTGAGCAGGGTGCCGGCGTCGGAGCCTTTGATGCCGTTGTTCGCGAGGACACCGAGCGTGCCGGCAGTCTCCTCGATCGACATGTTGAACCCGGCGGCCACCGAGCCGCCCTGCTGCAGAGCCTGCGCGATGTCTTCGATGCCGGCGGACGACTTGTTCGCGGTGTTCGCCAGGACGTCAGCGACATGCTCGGCGTCAGAGGCCTTGAGCTTGAACGTGTTGATGGCGTTCGCCTGGATCTCGGCGGCCTGGCCCGCGTCGATCTGCGCGGCCGCAGCGAGCGCGAGAGAGCCGCGCGCGGCGTCCATCGAGTCCTTGACCGACAGACCACCCTTCGACAGCTCGAGCATGGCTGTCGCAGCATCCGATGCCGACGTGGCCGGCAATGCCATGTCGTTGCCGAGTTGGCGAGCCTTGTCGGAGATCTGGGCCATCTCGGCGGCCGTCGCACCCGACGTGCCCCGGATGGTGTTCATCACGAGATCGAAGTCGCGGCCGGTGGTGATGATCTTCTCGAACCCGGCGACCACTCCGGCGGCGCCGAATGCCAGACCCATCGCACCGGCGGCACGTTTGATCGACGAGGTGGCGTTACCCATCATCCGGTCGAGGCGACGCGCAAGGTCGGCGTCGTTGAGTACGACGTCGATGCTGATCTGACCACCAGCCATCGGGCGTGCCTCCTCTCTCAGATGTGTTGGGGCTGGCCGAGACTGGCCAGCATCGCTTTCACGAACGCGTCGTGGTTGTTCTCCGACTCGGGTTGCGCGGTCGAGTCGTACTTCTCGCACAGCTGCTTGTAGCGGCGCATCGCCTCGGCATGCTCACGGGCGGGACGGTGCGCGACCGGCCGAATGATCGGGAACGGTGGGGGCTGCTTGCGGGAGCGTTTCTGCTCTGCCGCAGCCCGTTTCGCATCCTCGGGCGACGTCGTTGACTTCACGTACTCCAGCTCGAGCCAATAGTTCGCGAGGTCGTACAAGCAGGCGGTGTTCTCGTCGGTGTGCGTCCACGACGAACGAAGATCGAGGAGCAGTGCCGTGACGTCCTGCCACGGCTTGCCCCGCAACGCTGCCCGCAGATCCATGCCGTACTGGCGTTGGAACCGCGGGATGAGAGCGCCCCAGCCATCCCGGAACTGATCCAGGTAGGTCAGGGCGCTAAGGGGTTTCCCCACTGGTCAGTGAGACCGGCCTGCACATTCATGTACGCGTAGATGCGGCGGGCCTCCGGGATCGACCTGTCACCGACCGCGGCGAGAATGTCGTCGATCAGGTGGTGATCAGACTCGGGAATGATGATCTTGAGCAGCGCCCGATTACCCGCCTCGATCTCGGATGCCTTCATGTTCGTGGTGTCGCGGCGCTGCAGGTCCGCCCACTCCCAGATCGTCTCCGGCGCGTAGTAGCGGTTGATCGAGAACTCGATGTCGCGGAACTTCACCGGCACCGGCGGCAATCCCGGTTCACCGATCGCCAACGAGTCGAGCAGATCGATCCGCTCAACATCGGAGGTCGACACATCGTCGGACACAGCGGAAGCCGCCGCCGAGCCCGTGGGCTCGGCGGCGGACTTCTGCGACTTCTTGTTGCTCGGCATATACGTGCTCCTTGGCTCGGATCAGAGAACGGTCAGGCGGTCGGGTCGTAGTTGCTGATCGGGACCAGCGGATCGATCGCAAGGATCTCCAGCTCGAACCCGTCGAGGTCCTCACCGTTGAAGTTGCGCGGCGGCGGCGTCGCCAGGGTGGCGCGCTTGGTGTAGAAGCCGAACCGGTTCGTCGAGGCGTTGGACGGATCGCCGAGACGGAACAACAGCGCGAACTCTTCCGAGGTGCCCTGAATCCACTCGAAGATGCCGGTGGTGCCGATCTGCGTGATCGACCCTCCACACAGCGATGTCAGGACGGTCGCCGCGGTGAAGTCGACGGCCTTGAACTTGACGGTGTCCTCGCGAGCTCCACGACTCATCGCGTAGATGCTGTTGCGCTTGTTGAAGATCTTGTGCTTCTTGATCTCCTGGTCCGGTGTCTGCTCGAACCCCGCCTGGATGCCGCCGTAGGCCTTCCACGTCACGCCCGGACCGGTACCGGTCGTCAGCGGCAGGGTGTCGGAGAACGGGTTGGCCGGCAGTGCGGTCCCGGCCGGCGCGCGAAAGGCGTCGCCGTCCTGCCACACATAAGCCTTCGTTGAATCGGGTGTGGTGCTCACAGAGCGCCTCCTTCGTGTGTTCGCCCACGGGCTGTGAGCACGTCTGAGAATTGAGGGGGACCCCGACCGGAGTGCCGAGCAACGCCCCGGCCGGGGCCAATTCACCCGCCCGAACGCGGGTGAAGCATTGAGGTCAGTTCGCGCCGACCTTCATCACGACCTCGATCACCGCTCGGTAGATCGGGTTGTCCGCACCGCGCGCAATGTCGACCATCGTCGTCGGACCCGCATCCCACTGGCTGCGCCACGACGCGCCACGGAACACGAAACTCGGCCCCTGGCCCATCATTCGGCGCTGATCGAGGATCTGGCCGGCAGCAGCAGCGATGTTCCACGCCAGTTCCTCGGGGTCCATCGGGGTCGGCGGATCACCGTCGACGAGGATCTCGATCTTCGGCACCCACACCGACAGCATCAGCCGCACCTTCGACAGCTGAATGTTCTCGCGCCTGTTCACCGATGCCTGGATCGTCACCACGGGCCGTTCCAAGGGTGCCGGCAGCTCGCGCGTGGTGATCAACGCCGGATCATCGCCGACGAGGGTGATGAAATCCTCGTTCTGGCGCAACAACTCCCGTGCGGCACCGGGAGCGAACGGCAACGCCGCCATCAACTCCGAAGGCAGCGTGAACGGCACAACCGACATCAGTGCGGCTGCCAACCGGAGTAGCGGCCGAATCGCGACGCCGCGTTGGTCAGCGTCGCGTGCGCCGGGGTGTCCGACGTGCCGTACTCCTTGTACACAGCGTCAGGATCGCTGTCGACGATCGCGACATGCAGACCGTCGACCTCGACGCCAATGCCGTCACGGAACGCGCCCGTCAAGACAGGTGCGTCGGAGCGGGCCTCGCCAGCCGCCTCATGCCCGATGCCGGCGCGAGACTCGAGAGTGGTCGCGTACGCCTGGCGCCGAGCACGATCCCGGAACACCTGCGCCGAACGCACCCTCAACGTGATCACCGTCAGCGGCGTCCTCGCCGACGCGGGTCCGCGTCAGCGTTCTTCGCGTCAGCGTCGGCGGCGACGCTCGGAGGTACGGCAGGTGTCGCTTCGACTTCGGACGGTGTGGCGTCGACGGCCGGAACGCTCGCCGTCTCAGCCTTCGCGGGCGTTTCCACTTCGGCCGCAGGTTCCGCGGGCAGGCCGTTGATCGCCTTGTGGTCGGCCTCGGCGGCGAGCCACTTAAGCACGAAATCCTTGTAGGCGGACCCGAATCGGGATCCGCGGCAGCGGTTGCCGTTCTCGTCGTGCCACTCCACGAACTCGTCGTCGAGCGCTTCGGTCTCTGCGGGCGCGGTGGTCTGGTCTTCGGCCATGCGATCACTTCTCCTTGATGTCGGTGGCGCGCCGAACGACCAGCGCGAGATACCTCGTCGGCGCGCTGGGGCGGCGTCGACGTCGGGGCTTGGGGATTCGTACGATCGACCACACGGTGCCGTCCGGTCCGATCGCCTTGTGCGCGGCAGTGATTCCGCCCGGCACTGCGGTGTCGGCAGCCGGCGCGAGAAGCAACACCTGCTCGTCAACGAGCGCGTCGCCTACCTCACGTTGTTCGGTGCGCGGAAACCTCTGCTCAAGCGAGCCGCGCACGTCGATCGGATCAGGTGCAGGACCGAGGAGCGGATTGCCCGTCGAATCGTCGATGGTGGTGGTCCTGGGCGGCCGTATCTGCCATTGCTCGTCGAACCGCAAAGTCATTGACTCAACGACACGTTGTACATGCCGCCCGGATTCGGCTCCGGCGGCATCAGCGACTTGCGTTGGCTCTCCGTCATCTCGACCGTGAGCCGGTTCGCTGCAGCAACATTCGAGGTTTGCACCTCCGGATATTGCTCGCCGGTCGACCGGAAGCCGAGGTCGATGTTCTCGACCGCGGCGATAACCATGTCGACGGCCACACCCCGCACCCGCACCGCACTGAGCGTGCCCGCCGAGATCCGCGCATCCACCGCGACGACGCGGTGCCGAATCTCGTCGGCTGCCTGCTCACACAGCTCTGACAGCTGCGCGAACTCCAGCGAGTTGTTAGCAGGTACCTCACGCGCCAAGGTCGTGCACACGTTCTGCACGGTGACCAGTGGTGCGGGGGTGGTCATCGATCAGTCTTCCTCGGAGCCTTCGACCTTGACGATCTTGGACTCTCCGGTCTCGATGTTGCGTTCGATGTGGGCGAGCTTGCCGTCCGGGCGCACCTGCGTGTACTTCTCCACACGCGGTTCGTCCTTCGACTTCGCCGCCACCTTCTTGCGGGTGCCGGTCTTGCGCACCGCATTCACGGTGCCCGCCTTGACCGCCTCGTCACCCGGATCGGGCGTCACCGACGTCGCGACCTCGTCGGGATCGGTGGTGTCGGCGGGTCCGTCACCGGGTTCGGTGACCGAGGGCTTGGTCACGTCGTCGTCGAGCGTGGTCGTCTTCTCTTCAGCCATGATCGTCTCCTTCGATCTCAGGCGGCCAGGACGCCGCGCAGTCGGGCCGCGGCCTTGCCGCCGAACAGTGCGAGGCCGCAGTAGAACTCGATGCGGGTACGCAGCGCGGGCTTCTCCTGCAGCTGGCCGAGGTCGTCGACCATGACGCCGCCGTTGGTCAGACCGGTCACGGCCTGGTCGCCGTCCGAACCACCGAAGCGCACCGCGTAGATCGACGACGCGGCCGACGAGCTGCCCTGCGTCTCGTTCTGCGGAATGATCTGCGTCCCGGTCAGGCTGTCGCCGAGGTCGAGCATCGGCACGCCCTGCCACATCGCGACGCGCTTGCCGGTCATGTCTTCCTTGACCATGTCGACACCGCCGATGCGACGGCCAGCCGAAATGACCTTCGAACGCACCTGCCGGTTCATGTACAGCGCGTCGGCGTTCGGGCACGCCGAGAGCAGCTCGTCGAGCTTGTCGAAGAAGCCATGGGTGTCGGTGCCGCCGTTACCGAGGACCGGAGCACCGTTGGTGGCCGTGTCGATGACCTGGCTGCCGGTGAGCCGCTTCTTGAGACCGTCGAATCCCTTCGTGTCCACGGTGACATCGCCGTTGATGAACGAGTCCGAGAACTTGTAGCTCATGGCCTTGACCTTGAGCTTGTCCTGCTCGGCGCGCTGATCATGCACGTTGGAGCGAGTCTGCTGGATGAACCGATCCACGTCGGCATCGCCACCGAGGATGGCCAGCTTCTCGGTGAGCTGGTTGAAGGTGCCCGTCGACTCGACGTACGCCTCGTTCACACCACGGAACGCGACACCGGGCAGCGAGGCCTCGACGTCGTATGCGTACGCGTTACCCGCGATCGACATCAACGGCAGCCGGTCGAGGACCGGACTCTCCTGCACGAACATCTCGTGGATCGCCTTCGACAGCTGATCCTGGGAGAGGATCGCCGCCTGTGCGAGGGTTACAGCCATAGCGCTGTGTCCTTTCTTCTGGATTCCCGAGGGCTATGGCCGCCGGGGGTCTATTTCTTGGACTGGTTGGCGTAGTAGGCGTTCGCGCGACTCACACCGGGGGCCGCAGTCGCAGCGGCATCCCCGTCACCGGAGGCGCCCGCGCCATCGGTGCGCTGGCCGGCCGACGACCGTTCGTCGAGGTCCTTCTTCAATGCCTTCGCGTCGGCGAGCATCTCCTCGGGAGTTGTCCCGGCGATGCGCTCCACCCACTCCAATGACAGGCCCGCGGTTTTCGCGGCGACGGCCTGCTGACGGAACCGAGCATCGTTACGCGCCTGCGTTTCCTGCTTTTCGCGCGCCTCGCGGGCCTTCTGGTCTTCCGGCTTGTTCGCGTCCTCGAGCTGCTGCAGCCGGTCCTTGAGGGTCTTGTTCTCCTCGCGAGCGTTGTGCAGGTCGGCGAGCACTGCATTCTTCGAGTGCTCCGACTTGAACTCATCACCCGATCCGCCCGTCGAATCCTTGGTGCCACCCTGGGCGTCGTTGCCGCCGTTGGCATTACCCGAACCCGAAGCCGGTCCCTGCCCGTCACCACTGCCAGCGCCCTGCCCACCACTGTTGGCGCCACCGCCAGCTGCCGGATGACCATCAGGGTCACGACGCGGGTGCGACCGGCCAGCTCGAGCGGGTCTCCCACCCAGGTCGATCGGCAACAGTGCGGCAGCAGCCAACACACGACAGTTCAAGGCACGCATGGGTTCTCCATCTCGGAAAGGGCCGGATCTCCCGGCAGATACGCGAACGGCCGCGGCAACATGCCAGCGGGCCGGAAATGAGAAAACCCCCACGCCATCAGGGCATGAGGGAACCAACGAGATCAGTATGCCTGTGGATAACCTGCGACGCAAACATGTCGCGGCGTCGTGTCACAGCAGGTAGCCATTCAGCTTGAGCAGCCGCAACGCCTCGTCGCGACTCTCGGCAACCTCGTAGATCGCTTCCGGCATCAGCCTTTTGCGCTTACCCTTCTTGATCTCAGTCTCACGGCGCACGTCGTCGCCACGCGCGATCGTCTTGAACGCCCTACCTCGTTTGGTCATCGCCTCCGACGTCGTCGCCAGCTCGCGACCACCCGCGACCGCACTGTTACGGAGCCGGCCCGACGCGATCGCCGCGCGCTCGGCCGACGTCACCCGGCCGGCCGCCGACTCCAACCCGGCGACGCCGCGCCTCGCGTTGACGACCTGCGCCGGATCAGCGCCGTCGCGGATCGCCTGCGCGCCAGCGCGTGTGAACTTCGCATCCTGCTCAGCGGTCGACAGTGACTCGAAGAAGGAGCGCACATCAACCGCACTCCGGGCGAGGTCGGACCGGTGACGCGGCACATGCCGGCAGTCGCAGCGCGGATGCCGCTGGAACGCGGTCATCGACCCGTAGGTTCGGCCCGCGAGCACCGCGCATCTCGAGCACGACGACCCCACCAACAGCCGCGTGTATCCGGTGTGCGGACGCGCCGCTGTGCCCAGCCCGGTCGCCACGCGGCCGGCGTCGGCGATCGCGGTCTGCGCGCGCGTGATCAGCGCGGCCACTCCGTTCTCCGACCATGCACGCCGAACCACGTTGCGATCCGCACCGTCCGGAGCTTTCGCGATCGCCGCTTTCGCGTGGATCACCGCGCCATACATCAACGTGTCGAGCGGCCGACCATCACCAGCGACACCGACGAGGTTGTCGCCCACAGGATCAGCGTCCGGGGTGATGGCGCCGCCACCGGCAGCGAGAGCAGCGCCCACGTACTCGAAACCCTGCCCCACGGCCGATTCCTGCGCGGCGGTGAGGATCTCGACGAGCGCGTCAGCGTGCTCGGCAAACCATAGATCGAAGTCGACGGGTGGCCGGGTGCCCCACAGCGCGACGATCCGCCCGATCGCTCGCGCCGTGAGCCGACGCTGCCGCCCGTAGAAGGTGGTCGCCTCCTCGAGGACGGTGGTCATTCTCCGGAGGCCGGCAGCTGCAGCACGTTTGAGTCACCGAGATCCGACGTCGTCTGATCGAGCATCAAAGTCGACGCCCGGTCACGCTGCTCGGCCGCCCACTGATCCATCCACTGATCGACCTTCACCGGCGTCGCACCAGGAAGCATGTCGTAGGCGCCACGCCGCGGGAAGTCCGCCGCAATCAGCTTCGTCACGCCGTCGATGATCTGGGAGAAGCTCTTCGGCTCAGTGTCGGACCACTCAATGCGACGGTTACGTGGCTCCTCGCCGCGGGCGGCGTCGACGAGACGCAACACCTTCCGCATACCCGAGTTCGCTTCACGCTTGAGGTCATTCACCAACGATGTCAGCGTGGACTCCGCACCGGCGAGCGCATCACCTGACAGATTGGCCATGCGGTCGATGCCGTACTGCGGCGGCGTCTGAGCCTTGCTGAACAGGTCGGTGAGGAACTTGGTGTACACGGTGATGTAGTTCTGCAGATTCGACTCGTCGAGATCGAACACCTTCGTGTCCGAGCCCGGGAACACCAGCAGCCGGTCGACGCCGACACGACCGCTCGGCCGCAATTGCGGGATCGGTTGCCCGTCCGGGCCGACGATCACGTTGCCCTGCTCATCCTTGACATACACGATCTCGCCGTTCGCATCGCGCAGCACCGGGTCGTAGCCGGTCGCGACGCGCTGTCGGTACGCGGAGAACTGCATGGCGAGCAGCGTGTTGAAGCGAATCGTGTTGATCGCGTTCTGCATGGGGATCAGCTGATCGATCACCGTGTGGGTGCCGTTGTCGGCGTCGACGTTGTGACCGAACTCGACGAATGGGATCGCACCGAGGCCGTGCGGCGTCGACGCAACCCGAACCCAACCGCCCACACCTTCAGTGCCGGGCTTCTCGAACCGCACACACTCGGCCGCGTCGTACACGACGGCAACCACCTTGGCGCCGAGTGCGCCCATCGCCTGCGTCGGCACCCACAAGCCCGACGCCGGACGCTGGTTCTCCACCCACATCTTCACCGCGAACTGCGTCTCGAACGGATCAGCCGGGTCCGGATGCAGATAGACGCGGCGACAGTTCTCGACACGCGCCTTCACGCCGCCTGCAGCCGGCGACGTTTTCGACACCGACATGACACCGCGGCCCTGGACCATCATCTGCGTGTAGACGATTTTCTGCCGCGTCTCGAGATCGAACGCCACCCAGTCATTCCAGGCCTGCGTGTCGGTCTGACCAGCCTCGTCGCTGATCGACTCGACCTCCATGCGCTGCACCGGCGCATCCATCGCGGGCTGCAACCAGTTCGCGATCGCCTGGTTACGCAGCTCGTGGTATTCGAGCGACACACCCTCCGGCGCATACGGGAGCTGCTGATCGCCCTCGTAGTTCTTCTGCCGCGTGTCGAAATCGTTGTGCGCCGCCATCAGCGCTGAGACCCCTATGTGGAGGAACTCCTCGGCGTTGTCCACGCGTGCCTCCTTCCAGGTTGGGTCACGTGAATCCGTACATCACTGTCGAAATCTGGTTCTTCTTCGCAACATCCCAGCCGCCGTCGATGCTCGACGCATCACCAGCGGCCTCGCACGCGAGGACTGAAGCCACCGCGGCGTCGATCTTGCGGTGATACTCGCCGACCGGCTTACCGATGCCGTACCGCTGCTGGTTGCGGGCCACCTTCACCGCGTTCGAAACGTGCAGCGTCGTCAATGGGCAGCCGTCGTGCGTCGTCGCACCGGTCCGCAAGTCGGTCTCGAACCGCTTGAGTGCCTCGAACATCGCCTTGTCGCGGTTCGTCGGCCATTCCACAACGCGCTTCTCGCCGTAGGTGGCCGACCATTCACCGATCTCGGAGTACCAGCCCTGCGGGTCGCAGTACATGCGCGCCACCCGCCACCGCTTGAATACCTCGGCGACAGCGACATGCACCTCCCCGCGCGGAATCTCACCACCCCACTCGGCAGGATTCCAGATCGTCGGCCGACGATCCGGCCCATACCGCGGCGTGAACACCCGGCCGGTGCGGGTGCGGCATTTCAGCGCTGTCCAGTCGTCGAACTCCGATCCGTCGAAGCCGACGCAGATCTGCGTCCCTCGAGGCGGATTCGGCAACCACGTCATCTCACGCGCCGGCATACGCCTGCTCCCACAACCCGTCCTCGAGCCACGCGCCCATGCCGGTCACGAGCCGGTTACCGAAGAAGCGTTCGGCCTGGGCCGGGTCGCGCTGCGTGAGCTCGTCGACCTCGGCCTCAATCGTCGGGATCGTCACCCATGGCGAGTCCGCATACACGTACTGCAGGATCTTCCGCCGATCGCGACGATTGCCCCACGACAACGCTTTCGGTGGCTGTCGGTAAAACTTGAACACGTCTTTGGACTGAGATTCCCACGTGCGCTGCGCATCTGAGTTCTCGGCCGGGTCCCAACAGTTCGTCGTCGCCATCGACCGACCATCCATACCAGCCGCACCGCGACGCTGCGTCTCGGCCACCTTCAGGAGTTTGTTCTCCTTGGTGTAGAGGCCGTTCTCGTCATGCAGCGCAAACGAAATCGGGTTACCCAGACGGGAGTTCGCCGACGCCGTGACGATGTCGATGCGATTGTCCTCGCCAGGCAGTCGAATGAAGTCCTCGCGAATCAACATCAGGTCGGCAAGCGGACCGAGCTTGATCATGGTGCGCAACGGCCGATAGACGTTGTCCACCTGGTCTTCTGACGTCGCGGTCAACTGGATCAGAGGTGTCGGGTGCGGCATCCCCATCGGGTCGCCCTCTTTGTAGGCATACTCGAATCCACACCCGCACCCCCAATCCGAGCAGGCGTATCCGTCATCGACACCTGCCCACCCCGCGAACAACGACGGGCCGACAGCCTCAATCGCGACAACCGTCGCCGACCACGGCCCCTTCCCCGACTTCTGCGGCCCCACGATCAGCGACCGCCGATACTGGAACGCTTGCGACTTCATCGGACGTCGCGGCTGCCACTTCGCAGCCGTGCGCACCCGGTAATGGTTGGCCGCACACCAGAACTGCCAATCCGACCACACGAACGGCGCGCCCTGGTCGAAACCGTCAGGCACCAAACAGTGCTGCCGCACCCACTTGTCGTGCAGATGACCGAGAGTCGGCCACTCGACGATCCACTCCTCGGTGTCAGTCACGACGACCACGGACCGCGGTCATCCGTTTCCCGCCGCCGTTGGTGCGCGACGTACCTGCGCTCGCCTTCCGCTGCTTGTCCTGCTGATCCGGGTTCGTCGGCGCATCGTCGGCGACGATCAGCCAGCCGTTCTCCTTCAAACCGGCCGGCGTCAAACCGATCTGGTCAGCCAGACGCGTCGCGGCATTGATCGTCGCCGCAGTAGCCTCTGGATCTTCGGCGCGCACCGACCAGCGGACATACATCGCGACGACCCGCCACCGCCACTGCTCCCGAATCCACTCCGCGGCCTGTGGTGTGCGCCAAAGCTCGGCCCACACCACACCCTCACGCTCGACAGCATCGGGCATCAGTTCCGACAGTGCAGGGAAGTCGCCATCCCAACCACCGACTGGCAATCGCTTCGCCCGAATGTCTCGAGCATCCGACCGCGCCGAGTTCGCACTCGGATGCGGCCCCGACCGATTACGGGCTCCTCCGTGTCCAGCCATCGTGTTTCACCTCCTCCGACATCTCGTCGGATCGTGTGTCGTCGAGAACATCTCGCCCTCGGCATCGTTCGTCATTCGCTCGCCGCCCAGCCCTGGTACTTGCGGCTGTCCGGGTCCCGCCGCGGGTCGTACGAGCACCAGCCTGGGTGTCCAGCCCGTCGAGTGCACCCGCCCAGGCTCAGCGCGCCGCCCGTGTGGACGAACAACATGCAGCACCGTTGCGGACGTAGCCGACCATCAAAAGCCTTCATACTCACAGCCGAGTCCCTCTTCGCAGCTGCCACAGTCACACGCCGGCCAGGTCGCCAGCACCAGGCCCGACAGCGAGACATCGGCGTGGGGGCCGCGGTGGCCGTGCTCGAGCTGGCAGCGCGTTGAACCCTGGTACTCACCCTCGCCGAGGTCCCGCCAGCACGGTAGATCGCCGCAGCGGTCGTGACGGCCGAGCCGGTCGACATCGACGAACTCGCCCACCTCGGGGACGTCTTGAACCCTCCGCACCTTTCTCAGCCCTCCCCCGCGGCCACCGAGCCGCCGCGCTCCGAGGGGTACCCCCCAGGGGGTCGTCCCGCCAGACTCGAACGCCCGTTCGATAGGCGGTCCTGGGTGCGCTTGGCCTTACGGGAGTTGCACGATCGGCACAGCACCGCGAGCTCACCAGCGGGCGAGCCGCCCTCCTGCATCTCCCTGCGGTGGTCGGCGGTCAGGTCTGAGGCGCGGTGAGCTGGCCGCCCGTAGCCGGGGCACCAGTCGCCGTGACGGTCGCGGTGGGCGCGGACTGTGGCCTTGCGGCGGCGTCGGTCACGCGGCTCGGAGATCTTCGTCGGGACCGTGCGTCGCTGCTTCTGCTCCGCGAGGAGCCTGTGCGCCCGGCAGAGCGAGCCGTGCTGCATCTCAGGGCATCCGGGCACGGAGCACACCCGCTGCTTCGCCCTACTCATCGCTCCGCACTCACATAGCCGAGGAGCTTCCAGCTCGGGTCGACGAGCACGGGGTGCACGGCATGGCGGAGAGGTGTGGCGCGCAGCGTGGTTGCTTGGCGCAGACGATGTGTACAGCGACGCAATCCGCGCTGACGCATCGCCGAGTCCAACCCCAACGACAGAACCCCCACACCATCAGGGCATGGGGGAACCAACGCACCCAGTATGCCTGTGGATAACTGCGCCTGCCAAGCCACGGGTGTGGCGTGTTCAGGCGACAGCTCGACCAGACGAGCAGCGAGCCTCACCCGGAGCCACTCGCGCAGACCAGGCGGCTCGAGGAGATCTCTGCCGGAATCCAGTGGCGCATAGACGAGCGCGGCTTCACCCTCCCGTGCCGGCTTATCGATCAGTCGCCTGATGAACTCCGGTTCGTTCGTCATCGCTGCCTCACCTTGCTCATGCGCGGGAACCACTCAGTGCTTGGTGCGAAGTCCGGATGGTCACACCACACGTTCGCGACGGGCAGCAGGCCAGCCGCAACAGGATGATCGGTCGGGTCTTCGACGTCATTAGCCTCGAGGTGCGCCACCACCTGACCCGCGATCGTGCGCAGCACATCAACTGTGCGGCGGTACTTCTCGGGATCGGGCATCGCGTTGGCGGCGTCGGCCTCCTCGTTGAGCCTGGCGTCCACGAACTCGACGATGTTCGTCATTGCTGCTGTCCTCTCGAGGAAATGGCTGGCCCCAATCGCAGGGGCCGTAGAAGTCACGTGCGTGGTAGTGCCACCACAGTCCGGTCGTCGCACGCTGGTAGACGCGGCCACCGCACTCGGTGCAGAACGGGATGATCTCGGGTAGCTCCGCGAGTAGCTCGGCCTCGCTGACGAGGATCACTGCTCGGCCTCGTCGAGGTCGAGACCCGTCATCGTGTTGTGATCTCGGTCAGGCTTTGACCGATCGAACATCGTGAACGGGTTGTCCCAGAACTGCATCCACAGTTCATGGGAGCGTGCGAGTAAGCCACGGCGCGAAGGAGGCTCGGCCTTGACCATGTCGGGCCACAGCGCCGCAACGACGTGCTCGGCCCACTCGTCTAGGTCCTGGAACTCTCCTGCGGTCGGGTACTCATTCTCGCCGACACACGATGCACACCAGTACTGGTAGCTGCGGAGATTCGGAGGCGCGGCGCTTCGAATGGGTGCGTGGTCTGCGATTATGAGTGCGGCGACCGCGAGCGCCTGCTGGTCGTTCATATCGGCACACCAGCTGTCCAGTGCTGGAGCTCGTTCCGCACATCATCGGGAATCCGGGCAGGATCAGGACTGTAGTACCTGTTGCCTGCGCGGTGGCGGGTAAGGGTGATCGTCCATACCTCCTCGTCATTGCTGGCGGTGCTACTCACCGCAGTGACCGTGACGGCCTTGTTGATCGTCATGCTCTTTGCCCTTCCGGTGTTCCGAGTTGTTTTGCGAGCCATTCCCACTCGCGCATGTTCCAGGCGGGGCGGCCGTGCCAGCGGTGCCCGCAGTCTCGTGATGAGGGTGTGCAGTTGACGCCGTGGCACACGATCAGCGGGCCGGCGTCGCGCGGCTCGTCGGGTCGCGTGACACGGGTGGCGAACCCTGCGTCGGGATCGAACGGCGTCGCGAGGTCGACGTCGCGTGGGTAGTGGATGCGCAGCGTCGGCTCACCCGTCCCACGGTCGGTCAATCCGTTGCACCACGGGCAGATCCCGGCGAGATCCTGGCCGTCACGCACATCACCCATGAGTCGGGCGGCGTCGGCCGGCAACACTCCGAGACGTGCCTCCGTCCATTCGACAATCGAGTCGAGGTCGTCGACCGTCGCGTCGTGGGCCTGCGGCAGCAGTCGGGCAGCCAGCCGCAGCCAGGGCCGCGCATCATGCGACGGTGCGCGGCTCGGGCGCCACACCTCGATCCGATACTGCGGCAACACGTACAACGCCTCGTCAGCGACACGGCGTGCGACAGCGTCGATCCCGCCGATCACGTCGAGCACGGACACATCAGCGGCTGCTGGTCGAGGTACGCCCTTCCAGCCCATCGCGTCGAGCGCGTCGACGGACAGGTGCCGGCGCTGCTGGCTGTGTTGAGCCCATCGTTTGCGTGTACCCGGCACCCGCAGCGAAATCAGCCACGGCCACACCTCCGCGAGGTACTCGAGGTCGCGGACATCGTCACGCAGCTTCGCAGCGAGACGTCGGGCTCGTTGCTCGTCGGCATCGACCCGCGTGTGCTCGAGGTCCTGGCGGAGCTGCTGGATCGTCATGGTCATTCGCGACCGATCCAGTCATGCCAGTCAGCGAGCTCCTCTGACGAGAGATCACCTGATGAGGTTGTGTTCGGAGGTTTCATGCTCGAGGTGTCACCTTCTTCGAGTTGCGACGTCGACGACCACCACGAGGGCGAGGCCGATCGTCAAGGGATTCCGGCGAGGGAGAGTGATCTGGTGACCCGTCCCGTCCCGACCCGTCCCGACCCGACCCGACCAGTTCTGATAGATCCCGTACCCCTGCGATCTGTCCGGATCTGTCCGGATCAAGCAGATATCTGTCAGATCTCGCGGTGTCTGGTGGTGTGGCTGACGTTGTGGGGGTCCGGTCGGGAGCTGAGGGTGCGGTAGGCGCAACGCGCGTCAGCTCCGGGTCGGCCGGCGTCTGAGAGGTGACCAGTCCACTCTCCGAGGGTGCGAAGGGCGCAACGCGCGTCGGAGCAGGATCGGGATCAGAGGGTGCGCTGGGCGCAACGCGCGTCTGATCATCGGAGGGTGCGCTCGGCGCAACGCGCGTCCGTGATCCTGTGGTCGTGGACTGGTCGGGTGTCGGCGGCTGGCTGCCGTCGACGAGTCTCCCAGGCGGTAGGTGGCGGGCCGCGGGTTCGGGCACCGGTAGCCCTTCCGAGATCCGCCACTTGTTTTCTGTCAGCCACTTCACCGTGTACCGCGAGAAGTACGGTTCGGCGGGTGGATCGAGCAGAGCGGTGACTCCTTGTGGGAAGTCGCCGTCCTGTCGGGACGAGTTGCAGCCTTTGCAGCACACGACGTAGGTGTCGTACGTTGCTTCCTCGCCAGGCTCGATGTGATCGTAGGTTCCGGCTCTCCCGGACTTGCGGTCACTCCAGTCGACGATTCGGCCGCACCACCGGCAGCTGTCTCCATCTCGGAGACGCACCGGCACAATCAGATTGGGTCGGGATGCGTCAGCCTTACGCTGACGCTCCCACTCGATTTCCTTTCTCAACCGCAGGTGCAGGAACTCGGGATCGTCATCAACGAGCTTGTAGCCGAGAACGGTTCTCCCGTCGTCGGCGTAGAGCACCTCAGTGAACAAGCCAGCGAACAAACACACCTCGGTCAGCGTCTCAACCCTTGTGGCCCCGGCAATCTGGATCGCAGTGCCGCGCGTGACCACATAGTCGGTTGAGTGCTGACCGGACTGTGCTGCACACCGAGACACGAAACCGTGTATCTCGTTCACCAGTCGGTCGTCGCATTCCGGGTGCTCGAGCACCGTGAGCAGTAGGGGGTGCATCGCTGATCCATCACCCCATCGGACCCACGCCATCGAACACCTTTCACACCATCGGGAAACACAACACCAGGGGCAGAGCGCAGCGGAGGAGCGCGCGGATGTTGGGCGGGCATCAGATCCGTCCCGCGACAGCGAGTACCTCGGTGGCATTGAGTGCGTCGAGGTACTCCGCGCCGTAGGCTGCCTTCTTTGCCACGGACGCGAGTATCGAGAGACTGTCGTCCTCGCGGGTCGAAGGCACACGGCGGGCGATCTCACGGATCAACTTCTCTGCCGAGCCAACCGACATCCGAGGTTCGGGCACATACAGGATTCGTGCGGGCGCTTGCATCGAGCTTCCGAGGAGTCGCGACGAATCGACCGCGCGGATGAAACCGCCGTCAGCGCAGACCCATTCAGCATCGGAAGGCCACACTCCACGCACCTGGCGCACACCTGTGAGCACCCGCGTCCATACGCGGTTGATCCACAGCACTGCCGTGCCGATCGGTAGTTCGGTGAGTTGATCGGGCTCTATCGTCGGCAGCTCCCGAGGAGGCAAAAACTGGTCGACGTGCGCGGCGTCGAGCATCACCTCGACGACGAGGTTTCCGGCCTCGACAGCGGCGACGAGAACCGGCGTCTGGTTGCCGTCCTCGTCCTCAACGTTGTCGGTGGAGAGAGTGGCGGGCTGGTTGTCCGCAACGATGATCCGATCACCACCACCATGCTTGGCGACGAAATGCACGTCGGCGTACGTCTCGGTCTGGTTGTACGACATCAGATCTCCTCGAGTGCAGTGAGGGCGAGTTGAGTGGGAATGCCATATCCGCCGCCGAGAGCTCGGCGCGCGTACTGTCCGTGAATGCCCGTGGTCTGGTAGTGATAGGCCAGCTCAGTCGCACGCTGTATCCGCGACAGCAGGCCAGGTAACTGTCGAATGTCGCGCAGCTCCGGGATGTTGCGGAGCAGCCACACCACCGACAACTTCGGCAGCAGGTCGCGGACCCACTTCTCGGGTGCCTGCACCGACATCCACCGCGTGAATGGGTACACCAGGCGGATCAGCGAATCCGCCGGACACGCGGCGATCAAGTCACCGGGAAGCGCGTAGTTCTCCCACCGGCCCGAGATCGGACGCAGCGACACAGGGGCGAGCGGGCCGATAACACCAGACCCGCCAGGGTTCGGTCCGACCTGATCGTTGGGCGCCCGGTATGGGTTGCCGAACAGGCCAACGTACTTCACGCGCTGAGTCGCGCGGTCCTCACGCTCACGCAGGCATCGTTCAACGACCGCAGCGCCCTGGGAGAATCCGATGATCGCGACCTTGTCGCCCGCCCATGTCTTCGCGCGCAGTGTCAGGTGGAGCAAGGTGATGCCTCGCTGCAGGGAATCCTCGAACGACTCCGGCGTTCCATAGCTGGCCGGGTAGTCCACCCACAGCGGTTGCCAACCTTGCTGTTCGGCCTTCGTGGCGATGGCGCCGAGGAGACCCCACTTCGCCTCCCAGGTGCCTCCGACAACGACGAGTATCTTGCTCACGCCGCATCCCTCCCCGCAGCGAGCGGCGGCGTCCAGGGGCGCGCGATCCAGTACTCGACAACCACGTTCGGAGGTAGCGGACCGAGTTCGACGCGGTCACCCGGTGACCATCGCTCGAGCACCTCGCCGGGGATGAGTCCGGACACGTCGGTGACCCGTACCGCGTGCGACACGACGTCGGGACTATCGCTGGCGGTGACGGTGCGCTTCTCCAGCAGCTCGATCTGTAGCTGCCACTCCGGCTCGTCGACACCGTTGTCCTTGCCTGCGGTGAACACCGCGAGGATCATCGCTACGTCGGGCAGCGACAGGTCGATGTGCCCAACAACCGGAGTGTCACTCGAATCCCACACCGACACCAGCCCGAGCGCCGCCGAGAAGCGGTCCGTCGCAGCCACCGTCACGTTCTCGACGTCGACATAGCAACGGATGCGATTGATCATCGGGAGGTCGGAATCCCGGCACGCGTGCGGCGACACCGCGCGCAACGCCTGCCGGAAGTCCTTCGTCCCCACCGTGAACGACATGATCGAGGGACTCAGCACGATGCGACCGCGAATCGTCCGGTCGCCCAATCACGGGAGACGAGGGTGTCGTTAATCCACACTTCGCAGCCCGCGTAGTAGCCCGACGTCTGGAAAGCCGAGTTCGCGGCCTGGTACGTCGAGCGGGAGGTGACGCGTTGCACGCCTTTCCATTTCGAGTCGTCGGCATCCCACGACGGCAGGTGCGTGTTGGTGAAGCTGGTGATCTCGTTGTCTGCGTTGAACCAGTTCGACGACTCGTTGTCGGCGACGTCGGAGATGAACACGTACCCGATGTGGTCACCGGTGGTCGGATCGTCCGGGGTCGCGGCGGCGGGGCCGGCGAGAGCGGCTGTGGCGGCTGCCGCGATCAGCGTGGCGGCCAGGAAGGCGATCAGGGTTCTCATTGCTCGGTGTCTCCTGTGTGAGGTCGGGAAAGAGTTCTCGTTGGCCGGGGATCTCGGTGTGGTCGTGGGACTTTTGGGTGATCCAGGCGCAAATCTGTTGTCGGCGTTCGAGTGGCAGCGAATGCCACCACTCGTCCGGGTCGATCAACCGTCCGCGTCTTCGGTGTCCGGCTCCTCCTGCACCAGCGCCTCGCGCACCGCGTTGATGCCCTCGAGCTCAATGTCGGAGAAGACGTAGCCGCACGTCTCGAGGAGCAGTGCGTAGCGGTCGACGGCGCGCAATTCCTCCGCGTCGAGGTAGTTCGGGTTCAACGTGGAGACCAGGTGGCCGTCGATCCAGGTGAGGAACACCCAGGCGAGGGTCAGGCACAGCACGTACGGATTGGTTTGGCGATCAACCCATTCCGTGACGACCTCGCGCATTTCGTCCGAGCTCATCGACTGTCCGACGTACTCGTTGCGGATCGGCAGGAATGGCAGCACGTCACCCCACCCGAGTTCGATGTAGTCGCCAGCGGCCGGCGCGGTCTGGCCGGCCAACTGAGCGTGCTCGAGCTTTCCTCCCGCGATCACGCCAGCGATGAAGTCGCGGCGCACCGTGGTCGCCGCATCGAGTGCTTCCCTGCGCTGCTGCCGTTCGATCTGTTCCGGCGTCGGACCAACAGGCTCGTCCTCGTCGTCATCGTCGGCGGGCGTCGCCGGGTTCGGCGTCGCCGCAGGTGTGGGTGTCGTGGGCGGGGTGTCGCTGCCGACCGTCGCAGGCGCGGGTGCGGCATAGACGCGCAGCTCAGCGGTCGCCGCATTCGTGTAGCGCTCGATGAACACGAACGCGTTCTCCGGTGCGGCAAGCGCCCTGTCCAGCAACGACGAGGCCGGGGTCCAATCACGCAGACCGAGATTCGCCGACTCGATGAGTTCGATCCGGCGGCATCCCAGACGTTCGGCAATCTCATCTGTCTTGCCGCGTCGTGCCTCCCAGTCCGCGTCGATGACCGTCAGTCCGGTCTTGGCGATGTCGGCGAGCAGCTTCTTCTCACGCTTGCGGGAGGCGACCCTGTCGATCACCTTCTGCCTCGTGACAGCCCAGTTGTTGGTGCCCAACGCTTCTTCGAGGAGCGCAAGGTCGTCGGCGTTGTCGGTGTGATCGGCGACGAACACCGCGTCGTCGAGAGTCACGGCGTGCTTGGTCAGCTTGGCCGACAACTCATCCGGCAGCTTGGCGACCTTCGCACGCTGACGCACCTTGGTCGCCGACATGCCTGTGCGTTCGGAGATCTTCTTCTGGGTGTCACCCAGGTCGAGGAGTGTCTGCACACCCTTGGCTTCCTCGACAGCGGTGAGGTCGGTTCGCTGACCGTTCTCGACCATCATCACCGCGATCTGGTCGGCCTCGTCGGTGAGGTCGTGACGGATGACGCACGGCACCGACTTCACTCTCGCGACCTTCGCGGCCGCGTGGCGGCGGTGCCCGGCGATGATCACGTACCGGTCGGGTTTGCCGTTGGGCACCACAACCAGCGGTTGCAGCACGCCCTTGGCTTTCACCGATTCGGCGAGATCGGTGACGTCGCCGACGTCGGCGCGAATGTTGTTCTTGTGCGGCACAAGCTGACTCGGCTTGAGTTCGACCTGCTCGATCTGTGGTGTGGCGGTCTGACTGCTCGGCATACCGCTACCTCCTGTTTCTTGTTGTGAGGCCAGGGATTTCGAGGCCTTCGGGTTTCGGATTCGGCTTACGACGTGCACTGCACGTCTTGGTGTGGAGGGTGAACAGCATTTCCCCGGACGCGACAGCGTCAGCGAGCTCGGGGCCGGTGAGGCGTTTCCCCCAGATGCCGTCCGCGTTGACGAGTTTCTGCACCGTGCCCGACTCATCCGACGACGGATCTACCTTCAGGTATCGGTCGTCGCGATTTGCGTTGCGCCAGTACAGGACCGGCTGCTGACACTGTCCGCAGCGGCGCGGGGCACGGTGAGTACTCACGGAACCAGTACCTCCGAGGGGTGTGGTCGGAGTTGCTGCAGCAGATCGAGGACAGCCTCAGCCTCAGCCGAGCGCCGCTGCGACGGATCGGAAAGAAACTCGTCACGCGGGATCGGATCGGACACACCGACCTTCACAGAGGCAATGTGTTGGAAGGCCATGTGGCTTGCTGGGAGCGCCTCGGCGCGTACCGCAAATCCTCTTGCGGTCGTCGACGCTGGATCGACATCGAGTTCCACACCGTCTTCGTCGGTGATGGTCACCAGCAGGTGCAGATTCCGCCGATGCATGTACGCGGCTGCAGTCTGCATCGTTTGGGCGTGTGCCAGCTCCGGTCCTGCGAGGTCCGGTGTCGGCACGAGCCGCAGATGTCGATCAGCCACGGCGCACCGCCTGCCGCAGAATGTCGAGACCATCAGGAACGAACGCCGCGACCGAATAGGCTAGCGACTCAGCCGGATACACGATCGTCAACTGTGCGAGGTTCTCCGGATCGGCCGACGCCATCAGGTCGTACAGCTTGCGGCGGAAACCACCCGGCTCGTAACCCTCTTCACCGGTAACCATCCACAACACCTGATTGGCGCACACCTGATCGACCTCGGCCGCCAGCAGCGACCGCTGCTCAACCGTCAGATCCGGAACATGCTCGTGGACCGCGAACATCGGAGAACTCATCGCGCACCCCGCTTCGACTTCTCGCAGCCGACACACACACCCGACGTCAACCGCACCAACAGATTCGGGAGACAACGAGCGCACTCGACGCACTCGATGCCACCGAGATAGACGAGACGGGCGTCGCGGTCACGCAGCTGCGCGACCGGCCACTCCTCAGCCGTATGCTCGGCAACCCCGGCGCTCACGACCCGACTCCCACGAAGCGGAAGAGTCGGACGGACCACGGCCACCTTGTGCGGGACGATCGCTGGCGCGCGCGTCGGCGCCGGCGGAGTCATCGCCTCCTCGACCGACTCGGCCGGCACCGCACCACCACTGCGCATACGGGCACGCTGCTCACGCAACTCACGCGCGCGGTCCTCACGCGCATCGTCAGCGTCGAAATGTGTGGCGCTCATGCGACCACTACCCACAGCACGTAGGCCAGCAGCGGCAGCCAGAACCCCAGCAGCGACACGACGAGCGCGACAAGCAGTCCCGTGACAGCGGCGACGCCCTCGGCTCGCTCACGTCGCAGATCCCTGCCGGGAGTCTGCGGCCTCACCGGTCAGCCCTCACACACACCACCGCTGTCACCAGCGCGGCCGCCACCATGAAGATGAGGCCGGAAAACTGAAACAACATCACTCGATCCCTTCGGGTTGCTCGGACACCAGAGGCTTGAGCCCGGAGCACAGCTCGACAGGCAAGAAGTTGGGAGGGTCGACGCCGGCTGCAACCGCGGTGCGGGATGCCGCGTCGGCGGCGATCTCAGCTGTCAGCTGATACAGCTCGGAGACCGCGGACTCGGGAAAGCACCCGAACACGGCCATCATTCGGAGCACAGCCATCTGACCCGCCTGCACCAGCACGTCGGCCTGCAGCGCACGCCACACCTGCCACGCAGCGATCGCATCCACATCGCAGTCACACACGGACGCGAACTCGACGTCGCACACCTCGACCGGCGCGCTCACGCAGCCACCACCAAACCGTGTCCGGAATGACCGGAACCACCTACGATGCGTTGATGAAGAGCAGATCGGCCGCGCTGGCCGGAGCAGTTGCACTGATGTTCGTGGTGGGTGGATGCGGGGGAGTTGACGCCGCCGCCACGGATGCGGCGACGACCGATAGCGGGATGAGCAGCACTGAGCAGCGGCTGCGAGAGAAGCGGGTGAAGCGGGTGTGTGAGCAGTCGGTGCAGCAGCAACTGAAAGATCCCGACAGTGCGCAGTTCCGCAATGAGACGGCCGAACCCGAGACCGAACGTGGCGCGAAGTGGTCGGTCACCGGCGAGGTGAACGCCAACAACAGCTTCGGCGGAAAGGTGGGCTACGTGATGTTCACCTGCACCGCGACCTACGCAGACAACGGCGACACCGAGGGCCGCGCGGTCATCCTCGAGAACTAGGCGCATCACGCGACCACCTGGCCGGCGATGAGAGCTGCCAGTGGGACACCGAGGTAGTCGGCAATGATGTCGAGCTCGTCCACTGTGAACGGGACGTGGCCGTTGAGGCGCCTGCTGATGGACTGCTGGCTGAATTGCAGGTCCTGTCCCATGCGAGTCTGCGTGACGGACGCGCGCGCCATCTCGGCGCGGACATTGCTCGCTATCTGCCGGGAGCGCGGTGTCATCTGCATAGCGAATAGCTCTACTCGCTCAGGAAATGACAGTCAAGTGATTCCAAAGAATCGGCGATTCTTGGTGTGCTGTGTGTCATTCGCTGGACGCATTGCGCTTACCCACTTAGCGAGTAAGCTACTCATCCATGACGACGTTGATGGTTGTAGATGGCGACCGGGGCGAACGCCCCTCGGAGGCTGCTTCCCGCCGGTTGCGCGGGGAACTCGGCCAGCGACAGATCTCAGTGTCCGAGGTCGCGCGGCGCTTGGGCATGAAGCAGCCGGCGCTGTCGCGGCGGATGACCGGCGCCGTGCCCTTCGACCTGGACCTACTCGGAGAGATCTGCCAGGCGACAGGCATCAGCTTCGCCTACGTCACGTCTGGCATACGAGAAACGCCCAGCCCCGAAGGGCCGGACGGAGGAGCAAGTGCCCCCAGTAGGGCTCGAACCTACGACCTGCGGATTAAAAGTCCGTAGCTCTACCAACTGAGCTATAGGGGCGGACGCCTCGACGCTGTGGCCGACGCAGGAAGTGAGTTTACAGGTCGGCTATGCGGCGGTGCATCGACGGTGGGCTTGCAATTGTCGATGCCGTCGGCGTCGGATACGGGTATGGTGTTCGGAGGGCGTCAACTCGTGCGAAATGCAGTCTGACCAGCTGATTTGTGAATTGCGCGAGCGGTGTCCTAAGCTAAGTCGGCTCCCAACGGAGAACCGGCCCCCTTCGTCTAGCGGCCTAGGACGCCGCCCTTTCAAGGCGGTAGCGCGGGTTCGAATCCCGTAGGGGGTACAACTGGTCCCCTACGGGGGAGCAGGAAAATTGAAGATGGCCCTGTGGCGCAGTTGGTTAGCGCGCCGCCCTGTCACGGCGGAGGTCGCGGGTTCGAGTCCCGTCAGGGTCGCCAAAGGTTTCGGTTTTACGCCGGACCTCCTGGCCAGGTAGCTCAGTTGGTACGAGCGTCCGCCTGAAAAGCGGAAGGTCGCCGGTTCGATCCCGGCCCTGGCCACGAGGACGTTTACGCAGGTCATACGCTGTTTCTCGATTGAGGGATAGCTCGTTGACATTGATTGCAGATTTATTCTAGTCGGCCGCTGGTCGGCCATCGATGGACGTGTCGTCCGCATCGGATACAAGGCGAGCGCTCAAGTTGTCGAGCGCATCGGCCACCGAATCAAGCTCGTCGTCGTAAAGATCGGCGTAAGTGTGCGCCGTCACCGTGATCGACGAATGACCCATTGTCTTCTGGAGCAGGCGCATGTCAGCGCCTGCGGATCGTGCCATAGAGGCATAGGTATGCCGAAGATCATGGACCCGCAGCGACGGACGAGCGATCTCAGCCGCCTTCTTCTTCCACCTGACCGATCGAACCCAATTCTCCCGACTAAGGCGAGCACCCATGGGCGAGCACACCGCAGCTTCGGTTCTCCCACGACCCGCAATGCGGGCCCTCAACAGCTCGCGAACGGTAGCGGGGATCGGGATCGACCGCTGGCCTGCCCGACTCTTGGTCGCACCTGTGACGAGTTTTCCGCCGACCTGTGTCATTGACCGTCGAACGTGAATGCGCCGCCGGTCCAGGTCGATATCCTCCACGTTGAGGCCGGTCAGTTCACCCCACCGAAGCCCGGTGTACGCGAGGATCATGACGATGTCGCCTTGAGCGCCGCACAGCTTCGCCAAGCGATCCACCTCCGACGCGGTGAGGTAGGTATGCGTTGGATGAGCCAGGGGAGGGAAGATCGTCTTGGTGGCTGGATTACGCGCGAGCCAGCCCTCCTCGACTGCGTGCTCAAGCACCATCCGCAAGACCGTATGGCGCCACCGTTTCGTGCGCGGGCCCACCGACATCGAGTTGATCCAGTTCTGCACGCTGGATCGATCCACCTTCGTCACCGGCCAGGCACCGAAAGCTGGCTCGATGTGATTGCGCCAGTTGTCTTCGTAGCCACGCCGAGTCTTCGCTGTCACATCTTGACGGCTCGACAGCCACGACTTGTACGCGTACGCCACCGTGATGGTGTTTCCGAGTCGCGGGTTGTAAACGGTCCCGCGGCTCTTCGCGGCCACCACCTCTGCTTCGAATACACGGGCTTCCCGCTCCGTCCGGAAGGATTTAGTAACCTTCCGTCGGTCGGGGAGCCGCCATTCAACCAGCCAGCGCGGTTCCCCTTTGCTCGTGACCTTCTTTCGGATACTCAATGCGTCCTACTTCACTGTCGATTGGGCGATCCAGGCCTGCACGTCGGACAGTGCCCACCGACGATGGCGTGCAGACAGGCGTAGATGTGGTGGCCCCTCGGCCGGCAATCCGGCCTCGCGCTGAGCCGCCCATTTATGCAGCGTGCTCACGCCAATGCCACCACAGACCTCTGACACTTCTTTGGCCGTCAACAAGACCTCAGTCGTCGTATGGCTCATTGGAACTCACTACCTCTGAGCCGCGCCGTAGCTACACCGGCGTTGGTTCCCCGTGCAGTGAATATCGCTTGAGATACGGCTTCGCGGTATCCGGCGTAGTCGAGATGGCGTGCCTTGAAAGGGGTCGGAGCGATGCCCGCGCCGACCAAAACGCCCTGTCCGGGCCGCGCGCCGAGAATCATCGACACGAGCGATTTGTCCTCGAAGATGACTTCGCTCGCCATCTTGATCGACATCGCGTCGGTCTGAGCCATGCACATGATCTGAGTCAATTGCGATCGCACCCCCTCGAGAAGCTTCGCCTCGGGCCGTTGGACGCTGATCAGCAGGTTGATACGCACCTTGCGGCCCTCCATGCCGATTCTTGCGACTATCCGCTCCGCTTCCAGTCGTTCGGCCCGCGCCAACTGCAGCTGTAGGGCCGCCCATTCTTCGAGCACCACTACGACCAGCGGCAAGTCACGCCCGAGCCAGGAGGAGGGAATGAGATCGATTCCCACCTCGGCTAGGGCCGCGAGTCGCTTGTCTAGTTCTGACTCGATAGCGGACAGCGCCGCGGTTGCCGCAAGTAGTTGCTTTTTGGACGATCCGATAGAGATCCAGCGGTGAGTCCCTAGAGGACCCAGCAAGATGCCGGTCGGGTCCACACCGCACACACAAACGCTCGGCATTCCGACCGCGTGGCGGATTATCTCGTATGTCGCACTTGACTTTCCCGAGCCAGTCACACCGGCGATCAGTGTGTGCTGGTCAAGTCGCATGTGCACGCCACGTCCCTGTGCATCGACGGCAAACGCTATCGCCGGGGTAATCATTGCGCACCGCCGTCGCGCCGTACTTTCGCCAGTGCTTCCATAAACGCGATGCGATCGGCAACTGGATCTGGCCTGCTGGAGGAACTGGCGGATCCCGAGTGCGCCGACGAACGCTGAACATCTGCGAGGGGGTCTCGTGACTCCAGTGCGAAGGTGACGGATCGACGATCACACGCGACAACCGCCATAGGCGCGGCTCCGGGTAGCAAGCCCTCAAGGCGGTGGACGGCGGCAAGGTCTACATGAGAACCCGAAACACCTTCAGGCAATACGATCTTCGCGCGAGGCCCTGTCGGTGACATCCATATCCGATCGACTCGAGGATGTTGAGGTATCGCGTTCGGCGAGGGGTATGACAGTGACTCCAGACCAGGAGCTGCCCAATCGACAGAGCGCCAGCCGCGCATCCATGACGACTCCGCTGGAGACTCATCGGTAAGTTCGTCAGCCATTTCAAGAGCGACTGCGCACGCGGACCAGACGATGGCGGCGACTACTGCCAAGATCGCTAGGACAACAAGGAACGAGATCATGCTAGAACCTCCGCCCGCTCTGCGGGGGCGTGTAGCCCCTGGGATGATGCGGGGTTCTGCCTTTCGACGCTGGACTCAGCGCGGCGCTTGACTCCGTGCGTGGCTGTGCGGCCTACTTCGTGCAGAATGTGCGTGTCGTCACAGCGGATACGCCGCGACTTGAAACTGAGGTTGTACCCGGTCATTGGACGGCCGCCTTCGTCTGTGCGGGCTTGGCTGCCAACTCGATCCCCTCGGGTGCGTCGAACCATAGACCGCTGGAACCATTCGCTGACCACGCGGCCGCATAGAGTTGCCCACGAACACGGATCAGATCTCGACGGTTTAACTTGGGTGGGTCGGCCTGGTAGGTCGTGAGTTTCGCTCGTCGCTCTTCATCGAGTTCTGGCCACCACACCAGTACTTCCAACTCGATTCCCTGAATTCCGTTGCGCATCTTGGGTTCTCGCACGCGACCGTTGGGAGTGTCGCGTTGCTTCTCTGCGGGGCGAATGACCCTCACTTCGATCTCCCATCCTGCCGCATTGACCGGTACCTGGGTGAGTTCGCGTATAGCCATGCGCTTCTAACCTCCGTCTCTTGCTGGACGTCTCATGAGATCCACGGGACGTTGTGATAATACCACGCTTAAAAAAATGAACCACCTAAACTGTGCATCAACGCCCAGTGGTTGGCTGCCTATAATGCGTGCTGTGGGTTACTCGCGTGAGCGTCAGGAGCAGGTGATCGACCTGTGGCGTGAGTTGCGACCAGGGCTCAAGTCGGACCGACAGGCGGCGCTTGAGGTCTCCGACCGGACGGGGGTGCCCGCGGAGACGATTCGTAGGTGGGTCAAACGTGCGGACGCTACGTCGCCTCCGCCTGCGGTCAATGAAGGCGTAGCTGACGCAGCAGACCTCTTTCTGCGGCCTAATAGTGTCAAAGCGCTGGTCGCGCAGCTCGATTCGTACACTGATTCGCTAGAACGGCACCAACGTACTGTTGGAGACCTGCGCGCCAGATTCGCGGAACTGGCTGATACAGGCAACGAATCAAGTCGCGATAACGGCGCGGAGGATCTTGACGCCCTCTTGAGTAGCCTTCGCGACCATCAGAGCGATTTGCGCGACCTCACAGATTCCGTGATGAGCATCGCGGTCGGTACGTACCGGCACTCCTTGCAGGCCGTCGCGAGCAGTGTCGGGATGTCAGCAACAGGGGTCCGCCGTCGAGTCGCAAACTACGACATCGAACGTGCCTACCGATTCCTTGACTCCGGTGACCAGTTGCTAGAACAGGTGGAAGTGCTGATGACCGCGCTGAAGGGCTGCGGTGGTGTTCTGAATTCCGAGGTCGAGAACGCCTTCAAGCTCTACTTTGAACTCCTCACCAACGTTGTCGTTGCAGCTGGTTACGGTCAGCGGTGGATGACCCCGGAGCACGCCCAAGAACCTACGCTTCTGCTGCTAGACAACATGAGGTTGTTGAACAGGTCGGTCTACGATGCGATTGAGAGGGTCGGACTGCGGACTGATCGGCCGCTGCTGCGATCAGCCGTTGAACTCGAGGTAGCGCTCGATTCGATACGCGGACGCTTGGCTGAGGGGGTCCGTTCCGAAGCGGCGGGTTCGGTCCGCAGAGTCTCTAGGCCGCCCGAGGATTAACCGGATGTCGAGCCACGCAGCATCTCTCGACCTCACCAACCGGATCAACCTCGGCCCATAGCGACTTACGTATGAAGTGTCGGCTCAGCTGGCACTTGCTGGACTCAACAGCGCCGTGATCCGACGCAGTCAGGTGTCCGGCTGGTCGCAACACCTCAGCGGCCGACCTAGCTGCCCAACGAATGTCACCAAGTCCTCCAGCCCCGACCTGGGAATGGGGTACTGGCTGTCGAAGCTATCGCGGAGTGGAATGCTTATCGCACTGGTAGTGGTTTCGAGGAGGGTTAACGCGCGTGGTGAGACTGAACCTGAAGGCGGTCGAAGAGCGGGTGGCCCCGCTCGCGCGGCGCGAATCCTACGATCGCGAATTCATCTTCG
This sequence comes from Gordonia sp. w5E2, assembly GCF_036540975.1. NCBI lineage: Bacteria > Bacillati > Actinomycetota > Actinomycetes > Mycobacteriales > Gordoniaceae > Gordonia > Gordonia sp. w5E2. The sequence continues at coordinate 1,010,905 of NZ_CP144213.1, forward strand.
ATCTACTCCTAGCCTATGGGAAGCCCAAGGGTAACGTCACCCGGTTGCGTAACGGGTCGCTCAACGTCGCGGCCGATCCGAGTCGCGAAATCGCACAGAAGAACGTTGTCTACTTCCGCGAGACGGACCGCGAGCCGTTGGCTGACGTCGAGGAGCTGCGGACATCACCGGACGTCGTTCGGTACAACCCACGGTTCGTAATCGCCACCGACTACGACGAGCTGGTCGCGGTCGACATGAAGACCGGCGAGAGCAAGGTCTTCCCGATCCGCGACATCGACAAGCACTTCACGTTCTTCCTTCCCTGGGCTGGCATGGAGAAGGCGCAGTACACCTCCGAGGCCCACGCCGACGTCAAGGCCGCCGAGCGAATGGGCAAGCTGTTCGACGAGCTGTTGCAGGCGAACCCGGACCTCATCGACGAGCAGCATGGCCGTCATGCGCTGAACGTGTTCTTCACCCGACTGCTGTTCTGCTTCTTCGCCGAGGACACCGGGATCTTCGACGACGGTCAGTTCACCACCGCGGTGGGGTCGCACACCCAGGCCGACGGGTCGGACGTGCAGGAGTTCCTGACAGATCTGTTCAACGCCCTGGACACCGAGAATCCCGAGGACAAGGCGAGCTACCTGTCAGCGTTCCCGTACGTCAACGGTCGCCTGTTCGAGGTCACCAACCAGCACGTAGTGCCAGCGTTCACCAAGTCCGCCCGTCGGCTGCTTCTAGATCTGGGAGTTCTGGACTGGAGCGAGATCAACCCCGACATCTTCGGGTCAATGTTCCAGGCGATCGTCACCCCGGGAAAGCGGTCGGACCTCGGGCAGCACTACACATCGGTGCCGAACATCCTCAAGACGATCGAGCCGCTGTTCCTCGATGAACTGAAGGAGGAGTTCGACGCGGGCTTCAGCAGCGTCGGCAAGCTGGAGAAGCTACTGGAGCGGATCGGCGCGATCAAAGTCTTCGACCCCGCCTGCGGGTCGGGGAACTTTTTGGTCATCGCCTACAAGGAATTGCGACGCCTGGAGCACGCGATTCTTGAACGACTTGCCGACTTGAGCCCCAAACACCAAGTGCTGTACGCCGTGTCGAAAATTGACATCGAGAATTTCTATGGCATTGAGATCGATGATTTCGCCGTCGAGGTGGCAATCCTGTCCTTGTGGCTCGCCAAGCATCAGATGAACGCAGAGTTTAGGGAGAAATTCAGAGTTTCCATCCCCCTCATTCCCCTGCGTGATTCTGGTCAGATCAATCAGGGAAACTCCTTGACTGTCGAATGGTCTGAAATCTGCCCGAATAGAGGAGCAGAGGAAATATATGTGCTCGGTAATCCGCCGTATCTTGGGAGTAGGAATCAGTCGGCGAAGCACAAACGTGATCTTGCCACCATTACCAAAAACTATAAGAGTCTCGACTATGTTTCAGGTTGGGTAGTTAAGGGTGCTGAGTACATACGCGGAACGAGGGCAAGACTCGCGTTGGTGACAACCAATTCCATTACGCAAGGAGAGCAGGTGGCACTCCTCTGGCCGGCGGTATTGGGGGATAACTTAGAGATTTCTTATGCATATACCTCATTTCCATGGGCGAATAAAGCACGAAATTCCGCGGGCGTCACATGTGTTGTAATTTCACTTCGGAATAAGTCCATAGATGCTAAGTATCTGTATACAGATCAATTTCGACTCCGTGTTGATACTATAAACGCTTACCTTGCTGGCGGTCCAATGGTCTGGCTGTCGCGTCGCCGAAACCCTCTGAGTCCTCAGATGCCCCGTCTTGGATACGGCTCAATGCCCAATGATGGAGGAAACCTGATCTTATCGGATTCGGAAAAGAATAAACTCCTGGAGAGCCATCCGGAAGTGGAGCGCTACATTAGGGGGTATTGTGGGTCTGATGAGTTCGTTAAAGGTAAGACTAGATGGTGTCTGGTAATTCCCGACGACCATCTGCGACAGGCTTACAATATTCCGGAACTTGCATATCGCCTCGACCGGACAAGGGAGCACCGGTTAAGGAGCACTGAAAAGTCGACCAATGCACTGGCGTCAAGCCCGAATCGATTCTACTACTTCGCACATGTTGATTCGGACTCATTAATTGTTCCCAGCATCTCCTCAGAGCGACGGGAGTATATTCCCATTGGTTATGTCGGCCCCGATGTCATTGGCTCCAATAAGGCACTAGTCATGACCGAGACCAATTTCTGGGCTTTTGCATTGACGACTTCATTAATGCATATGATTTGGATGCGGTCCGTTTCTGGACGTCTTGAGAATCGATATCAGTATTCTAATACAATTGTTTACAATAATTTTCCTGTTCCTGAACTGTCTGCGCAAGTGAAGGAGAAATTGACAGTTGCGGCATTGCGGATACTGGACGTCCGTGAGTATCACTGCGAGAAAACATTGGCCGAACTTTACGATCCGGACAAGATGCCCGATGATCTGCGGGCCGCGCACGCTGAGGTTGACGCATTGGTGGATTCGATCTATTCCAAGCGTGGCTACGAGACGGACGAGGAGCGGTTGTCAGACCTGTTCGCTATGTATGAGGAGATGGCCGCTGCGGAGCAGGCGGCAAAGCCGGCGAAGAGGAGCAAGAAGTGAGTAGCACGGTGAATGTCGTTGACGTGACGTACGCGCAGACCGGTGCATCGGTGAACACTGACGCGTTGGGTATGCGGGAGATGCAGCAGCGCGTGTTCGCCAAGCGGGACGCCCAGCACTTGTTGATCAAGGCTCCACCGGCCTCGGGCAAGTCCCGGGCGTTGATGTTCGTGGGTCTCGACAAGCTATACAACCAGGGTCGCAGAAAGGTGATCGTCGCTGTCCCGGAGCGTTCGATCGGGGCATCTTTCTCGACGACAAAGCTGACCGCGCACGGTTTCTTTGCTGACTGGGAGGTCAAGCCAGAGCGAAACCTGTGCACGCCTGGGTCGTCGGCGGGCAAGGTCGATGCGTTCGTCGACTTCTTAAGCAGCGCTGATCCGATTCTGGTGTGCACGCATGCGACGTTGAGGTTCGCGTTCGAGCGGTTGGCGCCGGATGAGTTCAACGGCACCGTGCTGGCGATCGACGAGTTCCATCACGTCTCGGCCGATACCGAGAATTCCCGTCTGGGGGCACTGTTGAAGGAGGTTATGGTCGGCTCAGACGTGCACATAGTGGCGATGACCGGCTCGTACTTTCGTGGCGACTCGGTGCCGGTCCTCTCGTCCGAGGACGAGGCGCAGTTCACGCCGGTGACGTTCAACTACTACGACCAGCTCAACGGCTACCAGTTTCTGAAGTCGCTGGGGATCGGGCACCACTTCTATCAGGGCCGCTACACCGAAGCGATTGGCGAGGTGCTGGACCTGGACAAGAAGACGATCGTGCACATCCCAAGCGTGAACTCTGGTGAGTCGACCAAAGACAAGATCGAAGAGGTCGGGTTCATTATCGACACGATCGGCGACGTGATCGACACCGAACCCGACACCGGAATCATCCGCATTCGCCGCACCGACACTGGTGAGGTGCTGCGGGTGGCTGATCTCGTCGACGACACCGATCAGAAGAAGCGCGCCGACACGCTGCACTATCTGTCGACCGTCGCGGCGAAGGACCGTGACGGCGTCGACATCATCGTCGCGCTGGGGATGGCGAAGGAGGGCTTCGACTGGCCGTTCGCCGAGCACGCTCTGACCGTCGGGTATCGGGCGTCGTTGACCGAGATTATCCAGATTATCGGCCGGGTCACCCGCGACAGCCCTGGTAAGACGCATGCGCAGTTCACGAACCTGCTGGCCGAGCCCGATGCTGAGCGGGGTGAGGTGACCGTATCGGTGAACAATATGCTCAAGGCGATCACCGCGTCGCTGCTGATGGAGCAAGTGCTAGCACCGAACTTCAACTTCAAGGCCAAACGAGGCAACGACGACGCGCCTGAGCCGGGGACGATCAAGATCAAGGGCTTCAAGGAGCCGTCTAGCGAGCGGGTCAAGCAGATCGTCGAAACTGACCTGAACGATCTGAAAGCAAACATTCTGCAGGACGACACGTTCGCCAAGGCCGCGGCGGGCAGCGTTGACCCGGAGACCACGAACAAGGTCCTGATCCCGAAGATTATCCGCGAACGCTACCCGGACCTGACTGATGAGCAGGTCGAGGAGGTTCGGCAGCACGTTGTGGTGGACTCGGTGATTAAGAATGGCGAGGTTCGTGAGGTCGGCGATAAGCGGTTCATCAAGATGGGCGATACGTTCAGGAACATCGATGAGGTCAGCATCAACCTGATCGACAGGGTCAATCCGTTCCAACGAGCTTTCGAGGTGATGTCGAAGTCGGTGACGCCCTCGGTACTCAAGATCATTTCCGACGCGATCACGAGCACACGCGTGGAGATCAGCGAGGAGGAGGCGCTCGCGCTGTTCCCTAAGATTCAGAGCTGGGTCAAGGTCAACGGTCGACGCCCCGACGTGCGCTCAGACAATCCGACAGAGAAGCGGTACGCCGAAGCGCTGCTGTTTTTGCAACGGCTCAAGCAGCAGCGGCTGGCCCAGAAACAAGCAATCGAGAATGCTCAATGACGACGGATGACAAGACCGCAGGAGGCGACGATCAACCAGCGCCTGACGCGTTCCAGCAGCTCCTTGACGCCGATATTGACGGCCTTCTGGACACGCCGGAAAAGGCCAAGAAGATCACGTCCAGTGATCGGTTGGAGCGAGCGTTCTTAGAGATCGTGGAGTTCCGACGGGCACAGGCCCGGCTCCCGAGCTCGACCACAAGGGAAATTTCTGAGCGCAAACTTGGAGCACGTCTGGAGGGTATTCTTGCTGACGACAGCAAGATCGAGGCACTCAAGCATCTTGACGAGTTCGGCCTTCTCGACGTACCCGCCGCGCCTGGCTCAATTGACGAACTCCTTGAGGGCGATCCACTCGATCTTTTGGATGACGAGACCGGTATCTTCGACGTCTCCACCCTGCCCGTCCGCAAGCAGCACTTCGAGACCGAGGAAACGGCACGTCGCCAGCCCGCGAACGATTTCGCAGATTTCGCGCCGCTGTTTCAGCAGAAGCATGACGAGCTGCGTAACGGCGCAAGCCAGCTACTGCCGTATCCCGGGTTGAAGCACATCGCACCAGGTGCCTTCTTCGTCCTCAACGGAGTAATGTTGTTCATCGCTGAAGTCGGCGAGACTGAGTACAAGAAGTCGACCGTTCGCGAGAACAAGCGGGAACGCCTCCGCTGCATCTTCGAGAACGGCACCGAATCACGGATGTACCGCCAATCCTTGGCGATTCGGTTGGGTGATGAGGATGGCCAGATTGTTGTGCCCCGGCTGGGACCGGACATCCTTACAGACGATGAGGTCAGTGGCTACATCTACGTCTTGCGCTCTCAGAGCTCCGATCCGCAGATCGCCGGGATCGCCGACTTGCATAAGATTGGCTTCTCGCGTGGGCCGGTCGAAACAAGGATCAAGAACGCCGACAAGTCGCCCACATATCTGATGGCGCCGGTTGAGGTTGTCGCGACCTACCGGATCTATAACACGCGCGCCTCAGCGCTGGAGAACCTCCTCCATCGTGTCTTTGCCGACGTCCGTCTGAATCTGACCCAGATCGACAAGAACGGCCGCAACTATGATCCCTCCGAGTGGTTTGTCGTGCCGCGCAGGATTATTGACCAAGCGATCGAGCTGATCATCTCGGGAGAGATCGTTCACTACCGGTATGACGCGACCACCCGCCGACTAGTCGGACGACAGGAGTGCTAGACACGATCTCCTTGGCGAACCGCTCGCAGGCGGAGGCCGGAACTGGCGTCTTGCCCCGTCACCCTTCATGCTGCTTGAACCTCCCCAGTTTGAGTGGACACCTGAGATAGCGGGGCGAAGGGTCCTGCTGGGAGGATGTCTACATGTCCAGGACGCGTCGGTCGTTTACGCCTGAGTTCAAGGCGGAGGCTGCTCGTCGGGTGATCGACGGGGGACGGCCGGTCACCGAGGTCGCACGTGAACTCAACGTGCACGAGAACTTGTTGGGCAAATGGGTTCGCGCTGAACGGATGCGCGATGGTGTCGCCGACGAGATGCGCAATGCCCCACCGGACCGGGATCTGTCGGCTGGTGAGCACGCGGAGTTGACCCGGTTACGCGCGGAGCTCGCCGAGAAGGATCGCGATCTAGCGTTCCTGAAAAAAGTATCGGCGTACTTTGCGGCGCAGCAACATCGGTGAGCAAGTTCGAGCTCATCGCCGCGGAGTGCGCCGACCACGACATCACGAAACTCACTGAACTGCTCGGTGTTTCACGATCCGGATTCTACGCGTGGGTGGATCGGCAACGCCGCACTGAACTGACAGCGCGACAGCAGTGGCGTCGCGATTTGGAGGTGAAGATCCTCGCCCACTGGCAGGCATCCACGCGCACCTATGGTTCACCGCGGATCACCGCCGACCTGCACGCCGAGGGTGTCGCGGTCTCGGAGAACACCGTCGCCAAGATTATGGCCGAGATGGGTATCGAGGGCATCAGCCCACGCACCTTCAAGGTCAAGACCACCCAGGTCGATCCGACCGCGACGTTCCCACCGGACCGGGTCGGGCGGGTGTTCGACCAGGGTGGCATCGACCTGGTCTGGACCTCCGACATCACGTATCTGACCTGCGGTGAAGGGGATGCGTATCTGTGTGCGATTCGTGATGAGCACTCGCGGCGGGTGCTGGGCTGGTCACTGGCCGATCACATGCGCACCGAGCTGGTCGAGACGGCCGTGGACGCCGCGGTGTTCACCCGCGGGGGGTCAGTGGCCGGCACCATCCTGCACAGCGACCGCGGCAGCCAGTACACCAGCCACGACATGGCCGCAGCATGCGGCAAGTACGACCTCAAGCGCTCGATGGGCGCGACGGGGATCTGCTGGGACAACGCCGGCGCCGAGTCGCTGTGGTCAACGGTCAAGCACGAGTACTACAAGCGGCACGCGTTCACCAGCTACACGAATCTTACTGCAGGACTTGACAATTACGTACGCTTCTACAATCATGACAGGAGGCACAGCTCGCTGGGAATGATCTCGCCCATCGCCTTCGAGATCAAGTCACTGACCAGTCAGCAATCAAGCTAACCGTGTCCACTTTTTCGGGGGAGCCTCAGCTTGTATCGAGACGGCCACCCGTCTAAGACGGGCGAGTCTCGTCACTTCCAGAGAGTTCTTCGTTCAGGTCGACCAGTAGTGATCCGCTTGGCGTGCCCGCTGTGTTACAAAACGCCGACCGAAGCCATCAAGCACAAGAAGTCACCCTTTCGGAGTACCTTAAGCGCCAGTATCCGAACAGACGGCTACTCCAGATGGAGTACGAGCGTGCGGCGGGTCCGCTGGCATCGGTGAGTGCAGTCGAGTCGTTACCGCCCTCAATGGAACCCCACAAAGGAGCCTAAAGATGAGCTACCGCAACAAGACTTATGTGGCCTTCGCAAGTGAAGACATCCACTATTACCGATTGATGACGGCTTGGAGGGAAAACAAGTCAATTGATTTCGACTTCGTCAATGCACACGACATCTACACTGCGCGTGACACCAGCACGCCTGACACCATCAAGCGCCGCCTGCGTGAGCGGTTGAATAACACAAAACAAGTCGTGCTACTCGGAAGCTCAGACGCCCGGCGTAAAGGCGGGAACGGGACGTCATTTCTTGCCTATGAAGTGGGAGCGATCCTCGCTCTGAACCTGCCCGTGGTCGTTGCGAACCTGAACGGATCCCGAGTAGGTGTCAGCGGCAACATTCCTGCCCCGTTCTCCGCGAACGACTACTTCACGATGTCGGTCTCGTTCGGCCCCACAATCATTAAATATGCACTGGACCACTATGTTCCCGACTTCGCCAGTTCGGACAAGACCGGCTCCTATCACTACAAAGAGTCGGTATACGAGAGCCTGGGATTGAATAACTAGTGCGATACAAACGGTCGGTGAGACGGTACGCCGAAGGACTGGCCCGGCGATTCCTCGAAGCATTGGGCGCGTTGGCTGTTCTGGCCGGGGCGGTCGCTCTTTTCGCTCCAGATCTGATCAAGGGCCAATGGTGGCTTCTTATCGTTGCCGGAGCGATCGCCGCCGCGTGGGCGCTGATCTTCCTGCGGCAGAAGGACCCCGAGCAGCGGTTTCCTGCAGAGAACATCGTCATCAGGCTTATCACGGGCGACTTGTTCGACCAGAAGGAGTCATCGCTGATCGGGATGACCACAACTTTCGACACCGAACCGGGCATCATCGATAGGGGGAGTGTCCAGGGCAACATGCTTCGGGTGATCTACGGCGATTCGCAATCGCGACTCGATGCCGAGCTAGCATCTGCGCTGGCAGGGACAGCGACCGTTGGAACGATTACGAAGCCGGGCAAGAAGGACGTCTATCCGGTCGGCACCGTCGCGGTCCTTCGGGGCCAGGGTACATCGCACTACTACTGTGTTGCCTACACAACCATGGACGAACACAACCGAGCCAAGGGGACGATCCGGGGAATTCTGGACAGCCTCGACAGCGTGTGGGACGCTGCCGACCGCTGCGGAAACGGCGAACCGATCTGCGTGCCGCTGCTCGGTCAAGGCCAGTCCCGAATACCCGAACTCACGGCAGAAGTTGCTGTCAGACTCATTGCCTTCTCTTTCCTGCTTCGCACTCGTCGGTCGCGATTCTCCAAAGAGTTGCGTATCGTCGTACATCCCAATGAGATCGGCAAGATCGACCGTACCGAGTTTCAGGCGTTCCTACGCTCGTTGGTCGCCGGATGAACGACACCGACAGCAGTCTCGACATCCCAGATCAGAAACCCTGCGCGTTCTGTGACTACCTCAGTGGGGCAAGGCCATTCACCATCCTATGCCGCAACAACCTGATTGCCGTGCTTGTCACAAGAGAGCAGCGCGGCATCGGGCACCTGCTCGTACTTCCGGTGCGCCACTACCCGACTCTGCTTGAGTCTGAACCTGACGAACGCCACGCGATGATGGACACCCTTGCTTGGGCGGCCGCGGCAATCGATGCTGCGTTCGAGCGTCCGGGAATCGCGGTTTGGCAGAACAATGGCACGGCAGCCCACCAAGCGATTCCACACCTCCACTTTCACATCGCCGGCACTCTGCCCGGCGGTGGCACTGACTTCGATGACGTTCCCGAACTCTCGGTGGAGCAAACCGATCAGATCGCCGCACAGATCCTGGCGGCAGCACCAATTAGCTCCGAACTCGGATTCACTACCGGGTAGATATTCGCACCACAGCGATGACAGGCACTACAACCTTGAGTTCACGTCATGCTGGTCGCGGGAGGGTGGCTGATTCGCCAGCTAATCCTCTTGCGACTCAGTCACCGCCAGCGATGCGCACGCCCCTAGTCCGTCAAGGTTGAAAATCGAGTGCAGATAAGGTCAGGCCGGGTCACACAAGACGATATCGTGGACCCACAGTGGGCGTGCGTCCGCGAGAAACCCATGTTGATGACGAGGTTCATGGATCGGCCCACCGCGAGTCATGGGTCGATCGCAAGTCGAACGGAGTGGCGTAACACGATGTCAGATCCAGATCGCTGGAAGAGCTTTTCTGAGGAAGAACTTCTCGAATATATTTCCGACCGCTTGCCCGAAATCAAACATTACATCAAGAATGCTGACTGGCGTGGTGGTCTGCAGAAGTCAGAGAGCGTTGCCTCCGCGGCCGACGAGCTCCTGGCGAGATTTAAAAACTACGACGGTGCAAAGTAACGTTGATTAATTCGTGAGGGCCTTAACGCCGAATTCAGCCAAGTTGCGTTCATTCCTTGAACTCGGAGTTGGATTGGTCTGATCGTTTGTAGTACCAGTTTCAACTGGTAACCTGTGCCGATGCAAGGGGATATGGACACCGAGCGACCGTCTGGCGATGACGATGTGAGTAAGCTCGCTGAAGCTTCACGCCGGGTGGCCGCGAGTAGGGCGGTCTCTCACCAGGTGACCGCCCTCCTTCAAGAGCAGGTCGAGGCGGCGTTGGCGAAGACGGATCGCAAGGCAGATATGCCGTGGGTAACGTACGTCAGTGTCACCAGCGGGTTGACGGGCGGCAATCTGGAGCGTCTGATGCCGCCGTGTGAGGCTCGGAGACCGGCTCCAGCGAGTGACGAGAAGCCGCGCACTCCTAAGCCGAAGAAGAGAGACGCTACCGCACCTAACGATCGCCCGGCCAAGTCCTTGACCGCAGACCGCGCCGAGGTCGATGGCTACCGCGAGGCCATGGAACCAGAGGCCGCAGAGTGCCGACTCCGTGAACTGCGAAAGGACGCAGGTTACACACAGACCGCCCTGGCGAAGCTCATCGGTGTGGGAAAAAAGCACGTCTCGCAGATGGAGCACGGGCAAATCGCCGCCGCGCGGATCGCGACTCTCCGCAAATATGTCGAAGCCACCGGCGGTGAACTGGAGGTGACCGTCAAACGATCCGACGGCAGTCGGGTTCCTCTAGCCATCTGAGCTGTGGCCCGTTAGTCCGCCTATTGATTGTTCAAGGCTTTCGCTCCAGGTACCGCATCCTCTGCTCCTCGAACTCCCAAAGTCCGAGAGCGGCGTCGTCGGTCAACAACTCCACGCCGAGCGTTGTGCACGTCAGCTGCAGTGCCGACATCCCCTGAGCTTCGAGCACAGCACCCAGACTCTCTACGCACTTCCCGCCGCTGATCAGCTTTCGCACCGACTCCGCGGGCATGACTGCAACGACCTCAGCATCGTCGACTGAGGCATCCTGAGCCAAAACGTCGTCGTCGACATCCGCATCCTTCAGCTTCAACAGCTTGACTAGGCCCTTCTTGCCCGTACGTTTGTCCTCGCGACTCATCGTCACCTGACGCCGGTTCAGGCTAAACGTCTCCCATTCCTCCCAATGAGCCTTGGCCCAGCCCCACATCTTGCGTAGCTTCGCGCTGCTCGCCACACCTAGCTTCGCGTTCATACTCATCATGTCTTCCAGCTCACGAACCATCCCGAGGAGCGCGAACGGCGTGTAGCCGCCTTGCGACGTCTTGCCCGTATGAGCCAACGCCTCCAACGCGAGACGCCGACCATCGGCCAACTGCGCTGCCGATCGCGCTCCACTCTTGGCGAGATAGTCTGCAAGACTTGGATTTTCGAGCATGGCCTTCTCGATGTCGCCTTCGTGGGCGGCGAGGTTCTCCAACTTCATTGCGCGCACATCAATGCCGTGCTCCCAACCCGCATCGAATCCAGCTCGACGAAGACCGGCCGTCCAGCGCTCAAACAGCCGAACTTTCAGCGAGGCACGCTCAATCGCCGTGAGCAGTCGCTGCTCAATGAAGTACAGGACGTGAAAGTGCACGTGCCAACCATTCTCCCAGGACAGTGTGCACTCCGTGGTCCTGTGGTATCCGGCGATAGCGAAGTCCGCCTGATCCCTCTTCCATGCGCGACCACTCACCACTCGTCGCTGCGCCGTCATCAACGCGTTCCAGACATCCTCCAGGGCGTCGTCCCGGTCATGCCGAACGGTGAAAGTCACCATCACGACCGAGTTCCCCGCAGACACCCAGCGCGCAATCCCGCGACCGAGATCCATCGCGCGCTTCACCGCAATCCTGTGCGCGCACACCGGACACGCCCACACGCTGCCGCACGTCGATAACCCCGCAACAGAGACATTCCCAGCCGAACCCACTTTGAACGCCGCACCATGCGGAAACGGAGTACCGCATTTGCGCACCCGGTCCAGAGTCGTGATCCGGCGGGCTGTCGCACGCCCCTTACCTCGCTCGTCGCGTGCCTCCGCACGAGCCCGACGTCGACTCCGCGCGTTGCCGTTGTGGTTGCGATCCGATCCGCGGAAACGTTGTCCGCGTTTAGTACCCAGGTCCACCCGGCCATTGCGCTGAACGCTCCGATTGCCTGCGCTCCCGCCGCTTCCGGCCTCCCGGCTCCCACTACGGCCCTGCCCCTCCCGGCCTCCCGCTCCCGCGCGGCCGTCGGGGCCCCACCCTCCGGGCACCCCACCGTCCGCGCTCCCGCTCCCGGCCTCCCGGCTCCGGTCCTGCGTTCCCGCCGTCCGGCCTCCACCGGCTCCCGCTCCGGCCAACTCCATGCCAGGAAGGGCGGGCTCAAAACAACCTGCGCTGCCGCCCGACCCCTCCGGGGATCGGTTGCCACTGGAATTGTTCTTCCGTGGCTCGTGCGCAGATACACTGGTAGTCGGAATCGACCGCATCTCGGCTCCCGTACCCCCGGCCAGTTACCGCTGGCGCGGGGGCTCCTATTTCGGGAGCTATCCATCAATCTGGGTCGGCCAAAGGTCGGCCAACCAGTGAAACGAGACAGTTCTCACCCGTCTCGTACGACGCGTAAGAACACCTATGACGTGCGAAAACCGTTCTAGCTCAGATGATCAACCATCTGAAAAGTGGAAGGTCGTCGGTTCGATCCCGACTCTGGCCACCAGTTAGCTACTCGAAAAAGACCATCCGGCTTGCCGGATGGTCTTTTGCTTTCGGTGACGGCTGCCCAATGCTTCCGGTCGCTGGGGCCGATTCAGCGGGTGACCCCAGGCCCGTAGCGCTCCGCCATTCCGACAAGCCATTCCACTCCGACGGGGTTCGAGCTGTGCACGCGCACGATCGGAGGCCATTGGTCGTGCTCGGACAGGTAGAGGGCGATCGGCCGCGTCGTGTCGTCGCCGCCGAGGTCGTGATCCAAGGACAGCTCTTCTACGACCGCCTCGCTCCGCAAGATCGCCAAGGCTTCGGCGCTCGATCGGGCAACGGTCCAGGTGTCGTCGGGCGGGTCGCGTAAGTCATCGACGTAGAGGCGCATCGCCGTGACGCTACGGGCGGGAATGACTTGGGGCTACAGAATTTCGCTCGCGCTCATCCCCGCAAGCCGCCCCCGAGTCGCGCCATCGCGGCCAAGTATCGCCGGGTCATCAGCCGCTGAGCGAGACGCGCGACGGGACCGCCGAGGCGGGTGTACCAGCGGGCAGGGCGAGAGAAGGCGTAGATCGTCGCGACCACCGAGCCATCGGTTCGTAGCTCGACCGCGAACAATTCCTCGCCACTCTCCGGATGCCCGGGAAGTGTGCCGTAGGCGAACCCGGCACGATCTGGCTCGTCGACGACGTAGACCACCCGACATGGAATGCGAACCGGCCCGAGAAACCACGCGGTGAGGACGATGATGGTGTCGACCTGCGCCGACGTCGTACTCGCGTGAACCTGCAGCCCGGCACCTCGCTGCATGCCGTACCGGAGAACCGCGTCGCTGATCGTGTGGAAGTCGGACTCGCCGTGACCAACGAGGCGCTCGGCCCGTACGACGTGGGCACTCGCCGGAGGCGTGCCGCGGGTCGCGCCGACGTCGTCGTACGTGAACGGCTCAAGCTCCCAACGGCCGAGGTCAGACATCACGCCATTCTAGTGACCCTGTCCGATTTGGAACTCACGCTGCACCGTCACGCGCAACAATCGCCTCATGTCGGCTCGGCAAACAACCGTCCTGGTGCGCAGCGTCTACGGAACCGCGGCGGTGCAGTGGTTCCTCATCTTCGCGATCGGCACGATTCTCGTGACGCGTGCCTACCTGCGTCTGACCGGCTACCCGCAGATCGGAAACGGCACGCTGCACATCGCCCACGCACTGTGGGGCGGGGCGCTCATGATGCTCGCGCTGGTCTTCGGTTGGCTCCTGCTCGGTTCGACGCCTCGCGTCGTCGCGGTGGTGATGGGTGGTATCGGATTCGGTCTGTTCCTCGACGAAGTGGGCAAGTTCGTCACCAAGGACAATGACTACTTCTACGGTCCGTCGGCCGAGATCATGTACCTGCTGGTGGTGCTGATCTTGCTGATCAGTCGGTTCGTCCGCGATCTCAAGCGACCATCGGTGCCCGAGGCGATCGCGAACGCAGCGGTGATCGCGGCCGACGGTGTGGCGCACGGACTTCCGGAGAGTCGACGCCGCCAGGCCGCCGACCTCCTCGACTTCGCCGAGGCGCGCGACGCCGATCCTGCACTCGTGACGCACATTCGCGGTCTGCTCGACGCGAGTGTCGACACCCCGGACCGGTTGACCCGGGTGCGTGCCCGTGCGCTCGCGTTGATCCCGAACTTCTTCCGACGACGCTGGTGGGTGACACTGATCGGCTGGCTGCTGGTCGTCAGTTCCGCGCTGACGGTGATCGTGGGTGCACTCGGGTTGTACGTGAATCACCGTGACTACGGGATCTATCTCGAACTCAGTCGCGACCCCACCGCAGCATGGATTCTCTTCGTGAGCGGCGTGGTGACGCTCGCGTGCTCGGCGTCGGCGATGATCGGTCGCCGCCACACCGACCGCGTCTGGCCGCTACGCGCGCTACGGATGGCGGCGCTCGTCTTCACTATGGCCAACGCCCTCGTCGACTTCGCGCTCGACGGCTTCGGAGCGCTCTACAACCTGGCGCTCGGTCTGTTCGCGCTGGCGATCATCGACTATCACCTGCGGGCGGCAGTCGCGCGTGCGAGCGCGAACCACGAGCACGGACAGCTACGCGTCTAGCGCCCCGAACCGCCCATGCTGCGCGCATAAAAGTTCAACCCCGGTCGGTTGCTCAGCGCGGCGAGAAGAACCAGGACGATGAGGGTGACAACGATCGCGGACATGATCTGCCTTGTCTGGGAGAAGTTTTCGATTCGCAAGTGCGTCAATGGTGGCCGATCGTCGTGGTGGAGAAAAGGTGCGCCGATGCAGATCACGCGTGCGCCGCCAGTGTGTGTGCAGGCACATCGGTTAGCGATTCTTCGACCGTGGTGAACTGAATGTGTGACATCCATCGATCGCACGATCGCCACCGATCGCATCGCAGCACTTGAACGTCGCGTCGTCGACGATCCTGATGCCAGGCCCGCCGCCGTCGCCATCGTGATCTCGAATCAAGCCGACCGACAGGGAATCTGGGTTCTGCGCCGTCCGCTGACCATGCGTCGCCATGCCGCACAGTTCGCACTTCCCGGCGGACGCCTCGACCCGGGAGAGGGGATCGTCGACGCCGCGCTGCGGGAACTGCACGAGGAACTCGGGGTAGCGCTCGACACCGACGACGTACTCGGACTGCTCGACGACTATCCGACGCGATCGGGCTTCGTCATGACGCCCGTCGTCTGCTGGGCGCCGGACGACGCGCCGCCTCCGACGCCGAGCCCCGACGAGGTGTCGGAACTGTTCTTCGTGCCTCTCGACGACCTACTCGACGAACCACGGTTCATCGCGATCCCCGAATCGCCGCGTCCGGTCATCCAACTCCGCATCCCAGGGCTGCGCCGCGACCCCGACGACTACTCGCCGAGCGGTCACTCCGCGTTGCTCCACGCACCGACAGCAGCGGTGATCTATCAGTTCGTCGAGGTCGTCCTGCGAGGTCGCGATACCCGCGTCGATGGCTTTGAGCAGCCAGTATTCGCCTGGAAATAAAAACTTTGCCCCGGTGGAATGAAATCGGACCGCGGTCCGTTTAGAATGAGCGATGGGCCGAGAAGACGGTCCACGGACCACAACCCGAAACGACAAGAAGCCGAGGAGTTTCACCATGACCACAAGCACCGTCAAGGCCCCCATCGAGGCCGGCGTCTGGAACATCGATCCCACCCACTCGACCGTCGGCTTCGTCGTGAAGCACCTGATGGTGAGCAAGGTTCGCGGCAAGTTCGAGTCGTTCAGCGGAACCATCACCGTCGCCGAGGACGGCACCCCTTCGGTGCAGGCCGAGATCGACGTCACGACCATCACCACCGGAAACCCGCAGCGTGACGGCCACATCAAGTCGGCCGACTTCTTCGACGCCGACCAGTTCCCCAAGGCGACCTTCGTCTCGACCAGCGTGCGCCCCGACGGTGACAACTTCGTGCTCACCGGCGACTTCACCCTGCACGGCGTGACCAAGTCGGTCGACCTCGCACTCGAGTTCAACGGATCGAACGCGGGCATGGGCCAGGGCGCTGTTGCCGGCTTCGAGGCAACCACCGTGATCAACCGCAAGGACTTCGGCATCGACATCGAGATGCCCCTCGAGGGTGGCGGCGTCGTCGTCGGTGACAAGGTCACCATCAACCTCGAGATCGAGGCGCTCAAGGCGCAGGCCTGATCCCTTCGAGACCACTCGTGCGATGAGTCGATGACCTCGACATGACGTACGAGTCCACGGCCGGTGCCGTTCCCGTTAGTCCCCCGGGTGCGGCGCCGGCCTTTTTGGCGTTTCGGCTTGCGTCGTCACACACGATCGAGTTCTGATCGCGGCATTTCGCCTGTCACAATGAACTGTCATATGTGACACAACAGGCAGAAAGGCGCCTCGGTGCATCCGCAACGCTCCCGCGACCACGATGACAGGTGGTCTCGCGCGCGGCGTCGATACTCCACATTCGTGTGGGGAGTCGAGCGACCTCCGACGTTGCGCGAATGGGGTGGCATCGGCCGGGCGGAGCGTATTCGGCTCGCCCGCCGCGCGAGCGTGATCGCCGGTTCGGCAATCGTCGGCAGCAACGTGCTCGTCGGTCTCGAGACGTTCCTGCTGGTCCAGCTCGCGTACAACGGTGGCCAGATGACGTTCGCCACGACGCTGGGCGCACCGAACTTTCCGGCCGTCGTCGCGACGATCGGTGTTGGCCTCGTGGTCAATGTGGTGCTGGTCTTCGCGGTGATGGTGCCGCAGTTGCGCTGGTTCATCAGCGGCGAGCAGGCCGATCGGGAGCGTCGACGATCCGTCCAACGAATCCCGTTCGCGCAGGCTGCCGCCACGATTGTCGGCTGGCTACTGGCCGTGCTCAGCTACGTGTTGCTGTCGTTGGACAGGCTCAGCGCCGACGACCTGCTCGGCGTCGCGGTCGCCTTCGCGCTTGCCGGTCTGTCGATCGGATGCCTCACCTACCTCTTCGCCGAACGCTCGGCCCGCCCGCTACTGATCATTGCGCTGCAGGATCACCCGGCGACCCATGCGGTGCAGGGCGTGCGAGCCCGTATGGCAGCGGTGTGGGCGATCAGTTGCCTCGTGCCGATGAGCGGATTGCTGATCATCAACCTCGGGAGGGGATCGGGACTGTTGCCCCCGGCTGCCGGCCGGATCGATTGGACGACGGTGGTGCTGGCCGCAGTCGGCCTCGCTGCGGGAGTGCGCGTGATCATGCTGGTCGGGCAGGCCATCATCGATCCGCTCACCGAACTGCGGCACGCCGTGCAGCGGGTCCAGGATGGCGACCTCACCACCCACGTCGACGTGTACGACTCGTCGGAGCTCGGCGTGCTGCAACACGGCTTCAACGAGATGGTGGAGGGCCTCGACGAACGTGAGCGGATGCGTGAACTGTTCGCGCGGCACGTCGGCGACACCGTCGCGCAACTCGCCATCGAACACGGTGCAGGTATGCACGGATCGAACTGCCAGGTCGGGGTGCTGTTCGTCGACATCGTCGGATCCACCACGCTGGCCGAGCATCGGGCGCCGGAAGATACCGCGGCGCTCCTCAACTCGTTCTTCTCTGTTGTCGCCGACGTGGTCGATAGACACGGCGGCTTCGTCAACAAATTCGAGGGCGACGCGGCGCTCGCTGTGTTCGGTGCCCCCGTCGAACTCGACGACCCCGCAGCGGCAGCACTCGCCGCCGCGCGCGACCTCGCCAGGGGCCTGACCGAGGCGCTCGAGATCCGGTGGGGGATCGGGGTTTCCTACGGAACCGTGTTCGCCGGCAACATCGGTGCCGAACGGCGCTACGAGTACACCGTGATCGGCGACCCGGTCAACGAGTGTGCCCGGCTGTCGGAGGCGGCCCGCAGCGGTCGGTATCCGGTTCTTGCCAGCGGCGAGGCGATCGACGCGTCGGAGGACGAGAGCGAAAACTGGACGGCGGTTGATCGTCGAGTGGTGCGCGGGCGCAGTGAGATCACCGAGATGTATGCCCCGATCGGCCTCGACGGCCAGACCCCGTTGTCGATCGGCGGGTTGATCTCCGGACTGCTCGGACCCGCGATCCGGATGGCGACGGGCTCGTCCAAACACTCCGACAAGTAAACGCGCGCAGGTCATTTCGGTAGTCGCATCATTTCGGCGGTCTCATCATTTCGGCAGGCGCAGCGGGACGTCGGGAAGGCCGGGCACGTCGATCACGCCTGCTTCCGCCAGGTGCTTCAGTGCCCCGACGATCGGAATGTCTGGTGCTCGATAGACGTACGGGGTCGGCTCCTCGCCGACGACGACGCGCGCGATGTTGTTGAAGGCGTCGGAGTTCGGGTCGTCCCAGTAGTCGCCGTGGCCTGCGGTGCCTGCCACGAGCCGCCGGGGATGCTGTCCGTCATCACCGAAGTAGCCCGAGTCCATGCGCGTCACGCCAGGGGCGGTGTCGGGATCGGCGCCGTGCGGATTGCCGGGTAGCGATTGGATGCCCTGGATGAGGTCGCCCGGTGCGGTCATCGAGAACCGCTCGACGTGCGGGTTGGCGTTGTCCCACCCGCCCTCGAACACTCCGGTGCCCGCCGACGACGCATAGATCACCCGATCGGCGCGCAGTCCCAATTGTTCGGCCGATCCGACGACCGAACCCCCGTAGGAGTGGCCGATGAAGGTGGTCTTCGCGTCGGGGGCGTGGCGGGCGATCTCGGCGTCGAGTTCACGACCGAAATCGACGAGTCCCGGTGCCATCCTGCGAGCGAAGGCGGGGTCGGCTGCCGAATCGTCCAAGGACTTCTCCGCCCCCGACCGAGCGCCGTCCCGCGCACCCGGCAGGCCATCCCGCAGGCCGCCCTCCAGCGCGTCGAGCGCGGCGGAGGGCGCACCCTCGTAACCCATCTTCTGCGGTAGTTCACCGTTCATGTACACGAAGACCGGCCCGTTGGTTTCCTTCGCGAGGTTCCATGCGGAGTTGCTGTTGCGCAGGCTGCCATTCATGTTGCTGTTCGTTCCGGGAACCACCACAGCAGCGTTGCGTGTGGTGGACTCGAAGGTACCGATCATCTCGATGTGACGGCCGTTGCCGGTGTTGTCGAATGCGATGAATCTGCGCTCGGTCTGATTGTCGTCGGCAAAGTAGGCGCCTGCGTTGTCGCGGTCGACGGCGGAGGCGGGGTCGTTCTTCTGTCGCAGGAACTCGGTCAGCATCTGTGCGCGTTGACCCTCACCACGTCCGGCTGCGATCTCCGCTGCCAGTGCGGTGCGGATGTTGATCTCGTTGGCATCGGCGCGGGTGTCGAACGGCACGCCGTCGAGGTTGCCCATGACGTTCGGATCGGCCTGGATCAGACGACGCACGTCGGTGGGACTCATTGACTCCAGGTACTGGCGTCGGTGTTCGGCGGGTAGGTTACGCAGATCAGCGACCACCCGGTCCGGGTCGGCGCGGGTGCCGCCGGGCAGCGTGACGTCGGGCTGTCCGTTGACCATGGCTGCGATGTCGGATGCCAATTCGCCGATCCGACGGCCATAGTCGGTGTCGAATTCGGTGAGGGTGTCGATGCCGATGGCGATCCGGTTCTCGCGGACGAAGGCGTTCATGTCCTCGTCGGGATCGGCGTGGGTCACCTCGCCGGTGTCGGACACGGTGAACCCGTCGGCGATCGCGTTGTCGACCTCGCGGATCAGATACGCCCGTGCATGGGCGATGTCTGTGGCGGCGTCCTTGGCCTCGTCGGCGATTTGGTTCAGCACGTTACGTACCTCGGAGGCGTGGTCGCGTTCTTCGGTGATCCGCATCTGCGCGGCCTCGTGGGTTGCGCCTCGCCACGAGGCGGCGTCGTTCAGTGATCGCTCGACTGCCGCGAGGGACGTGTCGAGCGTCTGAGCTGCGGCCTGTGCGGCCGCGCCTGCGGCCGAGATCGCGTTGGTACTCCATCCGCGCACCGCTGAGATGGTCGGTTTCATCAGCGGGTCGGCACGCTGCGTAGGGATGCCGCTGCGCGATCGTCGCGATCGATCGCCATGGCATTGAACGTCATGAGCGAATCGGCCAGTGTCGCAAGCCGAGCCGAGATCGAGGCGATCGTCGGAACCGCCGAGGTTGACGCCGAGTGGAGTGCCGTCGTCACGTCACTCATCGCACCGGACACCGCCGACAGCGCGTCGAGTTTCAGCTCCGCCACGACCTTCGATTCACGTCGCCATGCACTCGCGGTCTGCTCGATCTCCTCGGGTCGAACTCCGAAAGGCGCTCGGGCAGAAGCGGATTGGTCAGGGTCTGATCGATTAGGGCCAGGCCCAGGAGCAGGGGTGCTGTCCTCGCGGTCCGGCTTCCTCGCTCTGTTGAGGAGTTCGGCCAAACCTTCTCCGATGACATCCGCCATGCCATCGAGCGGCAGTTGAGGTGCTGTCACGTGTCGGTCCCCCTGATGTCACAGTCAGATGTTCCCGTCGGCTGGCACCGACGGCACAGACTCTGACGCACCCAAGGGGGTAGAGGTTCCAAAAATCTTTGGGTTCCGAAAATCTTTTGGGAGTCTCCCGCTCACCACACGCCGGGTGGGCGGAACTGCACGCTCATTCGCGCCCCGACGCCGCGGACCTTCGGCACCGCGTGCTCCCAGGTGCGTTGACAACTCCCGCCCATTACCAACAGATCGCCCGCCGACAACGTGAACTTCAATGACGCTCCGCCGCCGCGCGGCCGCAGTGCCAACGGGCGCGGTGAGCCGAGGGAGACGATCGCGACCATCGTGTCGTGGGTGGCGCCACGCCCGAACCGGTCGCCGTGCCACGCAACCGAATCCGACCCGTCGCGATACAGGCACAGGCCCGCGGTCGCGAAGCCCTCGGGCAACTCGTCGCGGTAATGCGCTGTCAGGGCCGCCCGCGCGTCGATGAGTAACGGGTCGGGGAGTTCGTCACTCGCGTGGTAATTGCAGACGAGGCGTGGGACGTCGACAACTCTGTCGTACATCCGACGACGTTCGGCCCGCCACGGAACGTCGGCGTGCAGAGCGTCGAAGAGGTCGGTGCTGCCTGCTATCCATCCCGGCCGCAGATCGACCCACGCGCCGTTGGTCAGGACTCGACGCTCGACGTGCGATCCGAGATCGCGCAGCCGCGGCGACTCGGCGTCAAGGTCGAAGATCGATCCCTGGACTCCTGCGCTCATGGACGTCAGCCTACACCGATATCGAACGTGTGTTCGCAAGGCGGTCGCAGGCGCTCGCGTGGGACGTCGCTCACAATCGCGGCTCGGAGGTGGCACATCGGCCGGAACGATCTGTATACCGGAGCACAAGTGTTAGCAACTAACACTTCTTAGTTGCTACCGGAATGTCGGAGTCTTCTCGAGGGAGTGCACAGATGGCGTCGTTGTTGTTTCGGGTGGGACGGTTCTCGTTCCGCCACAAGTGGTGGGTGATCGGGGCCTGGGTGGTCATCGCCGCGTTGCTCATCGGGCTCGTGGGTGCGTTGACTCCGAAGTTCGCGAAAGACTTCGAACTCCCCGGAACCGACTCCGGGACCGCGACCTCGCAGGTCGAGGAGTACTTCCCTGAGGCGATGAAGCAGCAATCGCAGGCGTCGACCAGCGTCCTCGTCGCCGCGGACGACGGGCTGGCCGCCCATTCCGCTCAGATCGACGCACTCGTCGCCGACCTGCACACCCTGCCCGACCTCACCGACAAGGCAACGGTGCTGAACCCGGTCACCGTCGCCGCGGCCAAACCCGAGCTCGCGTCGTCGGTTCTCGGTGACGGCGGCAAGGTCGGTTTGATCCAGGTGCGGCAGAACATCGAGCTGACCGACCTCACCGTCGAGAACAAGAAGCAGTTGACCGACATCCTCGAGAAGCATCGGGGCAATGGGCTGCAGGTCGAGGCCACTGGTTCGCTGATGAGTGTCATGGAGGCGGGCGGCAAGGCCGAGCTGATCGGTTTCGCGGTCGCCTTCGTGGTGATGATCGTCGCCTTCGGGGCGCTGGTCGCCGCGTTCATCCCGCTGATCACCGGACTGATGGGCGTGATGATCACCATCATGCTGCTGCGGCTGAGTGCCGAGGTCATGACAGTCAACGAGACCGCGACCGCGATCGTCACCATGCTCGGCATCGCCGTGTCGATCGACTACGCGCTGTTCATCGTCTCGCGCTACCGCGGCGAGGTGAAACGCGGCGGAGACAGGGCCGACGCCGCGGGTCGCGCGGTGGGTACGGCAGGCTCCGCGGTGGTCTTCGCCGGTTTGACCGTGATCATCGCTGTCGTCGCGCTGATGGTGGTCGGGATCCCGCTGATCACCCAGATGGGTGCGGGCGCCGCCGTCGCGGTGTTCATGGCCGTGATCGCCGCGCTCACCCTGATCCCCGCGCTGCTCGGCGCCGTCGGACGTTTCGCGTTCACCCCGCGCATCCCGTGGATCAAGCACGCAGAAGAATCCGACACCGCCGACACCAACGGAGTTCGCTTCGGCCGCATGGTGGTTCGACGACCGATCCCGTTCATCGTCGCGGGTCTCGCGGTGCTGGTGCTCGCGGCGATCCCGGTCGGCAAGCTGCAACTGGGACTCTCGCTCTCCAGCGACGACGAGGCTCCCGCGCAGGCACTGCTGCAGCGCGGCTTCGGTGAGGGCATCAACGGCCCGCTGCTCGTCGTGCTGCACTCGGAGAACGGCACGGTCGAGAAGGCGGCCAGCGAGACGGTCGCGCACATCAAGACGCTGCCCGACGTCGCCAACGCGTCGACGATGACGTGGCTGGGCAACGGCACACCGCAGCCGAACGTCGGGGCAACCGCCGCGCTGATCTCGGTGACGCCCGAGAGCGCGCCGTCGGATCAGGCGACGCACGACCTCATGGAGCAGATCCGCGCGTTCAGCCCCGAGGCTCAGCGGGCAGGGGCAGAGCTGCACGTCGGTGGCCAGACGGCGATCATGTCCGACCTCTCCGCCAAACTCGACAAGGCGCTGATCCCATATCTGATCGTGGTGGTCGGGTTGGCATTCCTGATCATGATCGCGGTGTTCCGGTCGATCTGGGTCCCGCTGATCGGAACGATCGGCTTCATCTTCTCGGTGTTGGCGACGTTCGGTGTGACGGTCGCGATCTTCCAAGAGGGTTGGTTCGGTCTGATCGACAACACCAAGCCGATCCTGTCGTTCCTCCCGATCTTCCTGATCGGCGTGGTGTTCGGCCTCGCGATGGATTACCAGGTGTTCCTGGTGACGCGAATACGTGAGGAGTACATCCACGGGATGAGTGCGAAGGATGCGATCATCGCCGGCTACCGCCACGGCGCGCGTGTCGTCACATCGGCGGCGATCATCATGATCAGCGTGTTCGCCGCGTTCATGCTCTCGCCCGACACGACGGCCAAGATGCTCGGCTTCTCGCTGGCAACAGCGGTCCTGTTCGACGCCTTTATCATTCGCATGATGGTCGTGCCCGCTGTGATCACATTGCTGGGCGATAGGGCATGGGGTCTGCCACGATGGCTGGACAAGCTGGTTCCCAACCTCGACATCGAGGGCGAGAAGGTGCGCGACCGCGGCATCCCGCAGGCGAGCACCGACGAACCTCGCGAGGTGGCCGCGGCGTCGAGTTGAGCGGACCGGGAAAAGAGTAGATAGGGAGAGCACTGCGATGACCGAGGCGACGAGTACGGCAGCGATGGCTTCCGCGCCCGCCTCGGTCTCGCATGCGCCCGCCGCCCCGGTGCCGCCGATCGGGTTGCGCGAGAAACACAAACGTCGTACCAGGGCGGCGATTCGGGCGGCGGCGATGGAACTCTTCGACGCCAACGGCTACGCCCAGACGACGGTCGCGCAGATCGCCGAGGCGGCCGACGTCTCGCACACCACCTTCTTCCGTTACTTCCAATCCAAGGAGCAGGTGGTCATCAGCGATGACCTCGACGACGAGTGGTAGGCGGTCCTCGAGGCAATCCCGCCGGGACTCGGCCGATTCGATCTGCTCCGCGCGATGGTGCGGGGACTGGTCGAGTTGGTGTTGGCCGACGACTGGGCGTCGGACCCGGCTCGCATGAAGCTCATCCAGTCCGAGCCCGCGCTGCTGCTGGTCAATCAGATCGAATCCGACCGCGCGATCTCGGAGGCAGCAGATTTCATCGCCGACTATCTCGGCGTGGAGCGCGACAATCCACGGTTACGCGTCTTCATCGCGGCGGTCGGCGGCATGATGTTCCACATCGCCAACGGCACCGAGGACGTGCGCGACGGCAGATTCCTCGAGACGCTTCTCGAGGCGATCGACCTGCTGGAGCAGGGCCTACCGCTGTGAGCTCGCGCGCTACGCAGACGTGCCGAGTGCGCTGGTCGCTGCGTCGAGCGTGCGTGCCGCTTCGTCGGGATTGATGCGTGCCAGGCACTGCGCAGCGATGATCGCGGCGACGGTGAGTCGTGTGTGATGGTCGACGATGCTCGACGACGCGTCGGGCATGTGTGCCGCGATGCCGCGTCGGACCGCGTCGGACAACATCGCCCGATAGTTCTCGATGACGCTGTGTACCGCATCGTCGGCGCCGATCGGTGTCGCCGACGCGGTGAGTATGAGGCATCCCGACGGCGTCGCAGCGTCGGCCGCCGACGCTGCCGTGATGGCGTCGCGCAGGTCCGAGAGGTACGAGCCGATGGCGTCGGGGTGCACGTCGTCGCGGTTCAGCTCGGTCAGCAGCGGTGTGACGATGGTGGTCAGGTAGTCGTCGACCGCGGCGTCGAACAGTCCGCGCATGCTGCCGAACGCGTGATAGATGCTGGAGCGGCCGACACCTGACGCGCACTCGACGTCGGCAACCGAGACGTCGCTGAAACCCTTCTGCCAGAACAGATCTCGGGCAGAAGCGATGAGTTCGGTCGAATCGAACGTTGCGGTGCGTCCCACGGCTGCCTCCTCACACTGATTTTGCAACGGTCATTCTACTATGCCTATAGTGCAATGAACAGTCCAGAATATGCGCTGAACCAGAATGTGCCTTGACTGCGCACCCACACCGAGGAGAGTGGAGACATGACCGCAACCAGTACCCAGATCCAGTTGGTGTCCCGTCCGGTCGGATGGCCGAAGCAGTCCGATTTCCGCACCGTGACAGTCGTTCTCGACGATCTCGAGCCGGGAGAGGTGCGCGTGGCCAACGAGTTCATGTCCGTGGACCCGTACATGCGCGGGCGGATGATCGACACTCGCAGCTACGTTCCGCCTTTCAGGCTCGACGAGACGATGACCGGGGGCGCTGTGGGGCGCGTCGTCGAATCTCGCTCCGATGACGTGCCGGTCGGCGCGTTGGTGCTGCATCAGTACGGTTGGCGCGACGTGGCACAAGGTCCGGCGAAGGCGTTCACCGTGCTACCGGAGCCGCCGTCAGATGCCAACGGCGACAAGGCGTTCGACTCGTCGCTCTATCTCGGCGTGCTCGGCATGACGGGTCTGACCGCATACGTCGGCTTGACCGAGATCGCGAAGATGAAGCCAGGCGACATCGTGTTCATCTCCGGCGCCGCGGGTGCCGTGGGGACCGCCGCGGGTCAGATCGCACGATTGCTCGGCGCAAAGGCGGTGATCGGCTCGGCGGGTAGCGACGAGAAGGTCGAGTTGCTCACCGGCCGTTACGGATTCGACGCCGCGGTCAACTACAAGGACGGCCCGATCCGCAAGCAGTTGCGCGCAGCCGCTCCCGACGGCATCGACGTCTACTTCGACAACGTCGGCGGCGACCACCTCGAGGCAGCCCTCGACGCATTTAACGACGGCGGGCGCGCGGCGCTCTGCGGCGCGATCGTCAGCTACAACTCGACCGAGCGGGTTCCCGGCCCGGACAACATGTCCAACATCATCACCCGCGCACTGACGCTGACCGGTTTCACCGTCGGACATCACTTCGACAAGGCGCCGGAGTTCACCGCCAAGATGTCGGAGTGGCTCGCGGCCGGCGATGTGGTCTTCGACGAGACCGTCGTCGACGGCATCGACCACGCGATCGACGCCTTCCTCGACATGATGCGCGGCGCGAACGTCGGAAAGATGGTCGTGCGCCTGTAGGTGACGGTCAGTGGGGTGGCGGTCAGAGTGTCCGCAGCCGCCGCGCGGCCTCGGCGATGACGTCGTCGCGTTTGGAGAATGCGAAGCGCACCATGTGTTTCCACGGCTCCTTGTCGTCGGCGAAGACGCTGACCGGCACCGCGGCGACACCGATCCGCTCGGGTAGTGTGCGGCAGAATTCGACGCCGTCGTCGTATCCGAGTGGGCGCGGGTCGGCGCAGACGAAATAGGTTGCCTCGCTGCGATGTACGTCGAACCCGGAGTCGACGAGCGCCGAGGTGAGCAGATCGCGCTTGGCCTCGAGTTCTGCCGCGGACTTGCGCACCCATTCCATCTCGTTGTCGAGGGCGACAGCAACCGCCGGCTGAAACGGCCCCGACCCGACGTAGGTCATGAACTGCTTGGCCGCGCGTGCCGCCGCGACCAGTTCGGACGGGCCGCTGATCCAGCCGACCTTCCAGCCGGTGCAGTTGAATGTCTTTGCGGCGCTGGAGATTCGCAGGGTTCGTTCGCGCATTCCGGGTAGCGTCGCCAGCGGGGTGTGCGTGCGACCGTTGAACAGAAGGTGCTCGTACACCTCGTCGGTGACGGCCACGACGTCGTGCTCGATGCACAGGCGCGCGATCTCGGCGAGGTCATCGTCGGAAAGCACCGTCCCGGTGGGGTTGTGCGGTGAATTGACCAGCACGACAGAGGTTTTCGGTCCGAATGCGTCGGCAAGTCGTTCGCGGTCGAGCCGGAATCCGTCGCCGTCGGCGATGAGCGGGACGACGCGTCGAACCCCGCCTGCCATCGCAACCGTTGCGGCATAGGAGTCGTAGTACGGCTCGATCATCACCACTTCGCGCCCCGGTTCGACCAGCCCGACGATCGCGCCCGCGATGGCCTCGGTGGCGCCGACGGTGATGAGCACCTCGGAGTCGGCGTCGTAGTCGAGACCGTAGTGCTCACGCTGGTGCCGCGCGACGGCGTGGCGCAGCGCCGGGACACCGATGCCCGGCGGGTACTGGTTGTGTCCGGTCGAGATCGCGTCCTTCGCGGCGGCCAACATCGATGCGGGCCCGTCGGTGTCGGGGAAACCCTGGCCGAGGTTCACTGCATCGTGAGCCACGGCCAGCGCCGACATCTCGGCGAAGATCGTGCTGGAGAACGGACGAAGGCGCTCGACGGTCATGGGGTCAGGGCTAACCGTGGATCAGTCCACGGACTCCTCGCCGATGGCCGGGCCGAGCAGGTCGTCGGCGTCGGTGATGCGGTACGCGTAGCCCTGCTCGGCGAGGAAACGCTGCCGGTGGGCGGCGTAATCGGCGTCGAGGGTGTCGCGCGACACCACCGAATAGAAGTGCGCCTGGCCGCCATCCTTCTTGGGGCGCAACAGACGACCGAGTCGCTGTGCCTCCTCCTGACGAGACCCGAACGTGCCCGACACCTGCACCGCGACCGACGCCTCCGGCAGGTCGATCGAGAAGTTCGCGACCTTCGAGACGACGAGCGTCTGCAGCTCTCCCGAGCGGAAGCGGTCGAACAGCGCCTCGCGCTCCTTGTTCTTCGTCGAACCCTGGATCACCGGGGCGTCGAGTTCACGCCCGAGTTCTTCGAGCTGGTCGATGTACGCGCCGATGACCAGCGTCGGCGACCCCGCGTGCTTGGCCAGGATCGACTTCACGACGTTGACCTTGGTGTGCGCCGTCGAGCAGAGCTTGTACTTCTCCTCGTTCTCGGCGACCGCGTACTGCAGGCGCTCCTCGTCGGTGAGCGTCACGCGCACCTCGACGCAGTCGGCAGGCGCGATCCAGCCCTGCGCCTCGATGTCCTTCCACGGAGCGTCGTAGCGCTTGGGTCCGATGAGGCTGAATACGTCGCCCTCGCGGCCGTCCTCTCGCACGAGCGTCGCGGTCAGACCGAGTCGACGCCGCGACTGCAGGTCGGCGGTCATGCGGAACACGGGCGCGGGCAGCAGATGCACCTCGTCGTAGACGATGAGGCCCCAGTCGCGGGAGTCGAACAGATCGAGATTCTTGTACTCGCCCTTCAACTTTCGCGTCATCACCTGATACGTCGCGATGGTGACGGGACGAATCTCCTTGCGCTCACCCGAATACTCGCCGATCTCCTCCTCGGTGAGCGACGTACGCGCGATGAGCTCACGCTTCCACTGCCGTCCCGCAACGGTATTCGTCACCAGGATGAGCGTCGTCGCCTGCGCTTTGGCCATCGCCGCGGCACCGACCATCGTCTTGCCCGCACCACAGGGCAGCACGACGACACCCGAGCCGCCCGCCCAGAACGAGTCGGCAGCCATCTCCTGATAGTCGCGCAGATGCCACTCGTCCTGCTCCAACTCGATCGGATGCGCCTCGCCGTCGACATAGCCCGCGAGATCCTCTGCGGGCCAGCCCACCTTCAGCAGCACCTGCTTGAGCCGACCACGCTCCGACGGATGCACCACGACGGTGTCGTCGTCGATCCGCGCACCGAGCATGGGCGCGACCTTCTTGTTGCGCAGGATCTCCTCGAGGACCGCACGGTCGAAGCTGACGAGCGTCAAACCGTGAACGGGACTCTTCACGAGTTGTAGTCGCCCGAACCGGCCCATCGTGTCGACGATGTCCATGAGCAGCGGCTGCGGGACGGCATACCGCGAAAACGAGACGAGAGCGTCGACGACCTGCTCGGCGTCATGCCCGGCCGCACGCGCGTTCCACAGCGCCAACGGCGTCACCCGGTAGGTGTGCACATGCTCAGGCGCGCGCTCGAGCTCGGCGAACGGGGCGATCGCTCCACGCGCCGCCGCCGCATCGGGGTGATCCACCTCGAGCAGCAGCGTCTTGTCGGATTGCACGATCAGGGGTCCATCAGTCACCCGCGCCATTGTATAAGGGTTCATCTGTGCGGCTCGTGGCTGCGTCGTGTGCCACCGGCCGACGCGTGTCCCTTATGCCCGTTAAGTGACACTGTTCTGCGTGACTGTCGCGGCGTAGAGTAAGCGGAGCAAACCTCCGGATATCTTCGGGGTACTACGACGCAAGTGGGGATCTCACTCTTCATGTCAACTTCCGAGAAGCCATCGTCTGGGTCGCCAGCTTCCGAAAAGCCGACTCTGGCCGCCGAGCCCGACCCGCGCCGGTGGAAGGCCCTGGTCTTCATCTGCATCGCGCAGTTGATGGTCGTGCTCGACGGCACGGTGGTCCAGATCGCCCTGCCCGACGCCAAGGTCGACCTCGGCATCAGCACGGCCAATCAGCAGTGGGTCATCACCGCGTATGCGCTGGCATTCGGCGGACTGCTGCTCTTCGGTGGTCGCATCGCCGACCTGTGGGGGCGTCGTCGAGCACTGATGGTCGGGTTGGTCGGATTCGCACTCGCCTCCGCGCTCGGCGGCGCCGCACTGAACCAGGGCATGCTCTTCGGTGCCCGCGCGCTGCAGGGCGCGTTCGGTGCGCTCCTGGCGCCCGCGGCGTTGTCACTGTTGACCGTGATGTTCACAGCGCCCAAAGAACGGGCAAAGGCGTTCGGCATCTTCGGCGCGATCGCCGGCGGTGGAGCAGCGGTGGGACTGCTGCTCGGCGGCCTGTTGACCCAGGTCCTCGACTGGCGCTGGACCATGTACATCAACGTGGTGTTCGCGGCGATCGCACTGTTCGGGGCGATCGTCGAGATCAAGGAGCCACCCCGCGCCACCGACCACACGCCGGGCCTCGACATCCTCGGCGTGATTCTCGGCGGCAGCGGACTCGCGCTCGTCGTGTACGGCTTCAGCCGCGCCGCCGAAGAGGGCTGGGGCGACACCGGCACCGTCATCTGCCTGATCGCGGCGGTGGTGTTGCTGGTGGCGTTCGTCGCGTGGCAGGCGCGCAGCCCGCACCCGCTGCTGCCGTTGCGCGTCGTCGCCAACCGTGCACGCGGTGGGGCATACCTCAGCGTCGCGCTCGCGGTGGTCGCGATGTTCGGTTCGTTCCTCTTCTTGACGCTGTATATGCAAGTGGTGCACCACTATTCGCCGCTGAGCGCGGGCGTGGCGTTCCTCCCGATGGTGGGCGGCATGCTCGTCGGGTCGACGCAGATCGCAGCCCGGCTCATCACGCGGGTACCGCCGAGATACCTGCTCGTGCCGGGTGCATTGCTTGCCGCGTGCGGGATGTTGCTGCTGAGTCAGATCTCGGCAGAGTCGACGCGGTACTGGACCGTGATCTTCCCGGCGCTGTTCCTGCTGGGCATGGGTATGGGCACGGTGTTCATGACGTCGATCAACCTGGCCACCTACGGCGTCGAACCGCGGGATGCCGGCGTGGCGTCGGCCATGGTCAACACCTCGCAGCAGGTCGGCGGCGCCATCGGTACCGCGCTGCTGAACACGATCGCCGCGACGGCGGCGGCGTCGTACGTGACCAGCCACATGGCGTCGGTTCGCGGACCCGCCGACGCGCAATCGCTGCAGGCGGAGGCGATGGTGCACGGGCAGAGCATCGGCTTCTACGTCGCGGCCGCGATCCTGGTTGGCGTGGCGCTGGTCGCCGGTCTGCTCATCGACGTCAAACGGCCGATAGGTGAGGCACACGGCGCCGAGACAGAGACGGCGCTGGCCTAGCTGTCCAGCAATTCGACGCTGGTGACGCGGTGCAGGGTGAAGTGCTGCTCGTCGTCTGAGCCCTCTTCGGTGCCGACGAGTTGCCCGGCACCGAGCAGCCGGGGTGTGACGACGTGTCTGCTGGCGGAGCCGTGGGCGTCGACGTAGCCGACGAGTAGACGTCGGTTCGCACGAAGCGCCAATTGGATGAGCGCAGTAGTCGATTCGCCACCGCCGACGGCGCGTACCGGTGCGGCGTCGGATTTTCCGGGAGTCGCCGGGGTTGCCCGCGTCGCCCTGTCGTGTGAGCGCATGCGGCTCACCACCGATTGCAGCTGTTCCGGGGTCGGCGTCGAGCGTCGGGGTGTCGGGCGTCGACGCCCCCGACCAGACGACACGCGACTACCGCGCTCGCGCAAGTCGACGAGCGAGCCGGATGAATCCTCGCCCGCGGGAGCAAATCCCGCGTCCCGGAGTCGGTCGATGACCGTGCGAACCTCCGACGGCGAGATGGCAACCGTCGGTGCGAGTGCGCGCAGTGCGAGGTGTTCGGCTGCGTCGCTTCGCAATACGGCGGCGAGCATCGTCGGGTCCTCGCATCGGATGAACGACGACGCGATGCCGACGCGGAGCTGCCCGTGCTTACGTGCCACGTCCTCGATCAGATAGGTCAGCGACTGCGGAACCGGCGTCGACGAATGGGCGGTGAACATCGTGAGCAGTTCGCTGCTGGTCTTGCCGGCGTCGAGAGCTCGCCGGACGCTCGCCTCCGAGACGCGATACACCGATGCGGCGCCGCCGGATTCGAGATCGGCGACCAACTCGACCTGGTCGCTGAGCTCCGGGGTCATCGGGCCGGGAACGGTGAGCGTGAGGTCGGCCTGGGTCAGGAAGTGGTCGACGGGTTCTGGCAGCGCCTTACGCATCGCGGCGAGCACCTGCGAGTCGACGGCCTCGGGGTCGGTGTCCGACAACGCGACTCGACCGATCGAGGTCAGTGACTGATGCGCGATCATTCCGAGACTCTGTGCCTCGGCAAGCGTTTCGCCGACGACGCGCGGGGAGAGTCGACGTATCCGATGCGGATGTCGCCAGGCGAGTGATGCGGTGACCGTATCGACGGAAAACGGTGTGGCACCGTCGAGTTCGGTGAGTAGGTCGAGGATGAGATGACGCTGCACGGGCGCGGTCGCGTCGTAGAGCTCCGACGAGAGCGCTGGATACGCGTTGCCCTCGCGGTCGGGCTCGCCGACCTGCCACGCGCGTCGCGGCATCGACAGCCACGCGTCGAGCAGTGTGGCCCACTGCCTTTCGGGTGCCGAGTGCAGCCAGGTATCGGCCGACGACGTCGGTGCGAACGCCTGCTCACCCCGATCTCCCGCCGGTGGCGGATCGGGAAACCCGACGTCGATGAGGCGTGCGTGGCCCAGGAGTTCGACGAGGAACGAGACGCGTTTCTGGTCCAGGCCGGTTACCTTTGCGAGCCTGCGCAATTCGCGGACACCGAGTGCACCCGAGCGCAGCACCGCGGCGGGTGCCCGTCCCAGCACGTCGAGCAGCGCCGTGGTGTGGCGGATGAGTTCGAGCGCCTCACCACCTGCGGCGGCGTCGACGGCTTTGGCGCCGAACCGCAGTGACGCGTGTTCGTCGGCGAGGCCTGGGGGCGCGAGAGTGTCTGTGTGCAGCGGAGGTTCGCCGCGGATGAGCGCTGCGACCATCGGCGGTAGTTCGACGGTCTGGTCGTCGATACGTGCGAGGAGGCCGAGCGCGATGAGCCGAGCGACCGGACTGTCCGGATCTGCACCGGGCGCCGCGTCCCGACTTCGTCCGAGCGCGGGGCCTCGCGACAGTGTCGTCAGCAGATCACGCTGGCGCTCGTCGATGCCGTCGATCAGTTTCTGCACGTCGTCGGGCGTCAGGTGGGCGAGAGGGCCGGTGAGGTGCAGCGCTTTCCACGGCAGGGCCGAGGCGAGGTGTGCGCCCGCGGTGAGTGAATCGGCGACGCCCCAGAACACCGCGCGACGTCGCAGATCCTCGATGCGTCGGGTGATCTCGGCGGACTCGGCACGGTCCGACAGCGCCTTCACGAGTGTCTCGGCGTCGACGTCGGCGGGTACCCGCGCGACGCCCGGACCGGTGGAGAGCGCGATGAACTGCTCGATCACCGCCAGCGTCAGCAGATCGAGTTCCTCACCCACGAGCGCGATCGACGCCGCGGCGAGCGCACGCTGAGCGAGCACCGAGGTGCCCTGCGGCGGCGGGGAGGCGAGGTCGGGGCGAAGCGACAGCAGATCGCGCAGGTCGTCGTCGGTGCGCGCGGCCAGATCGTCGGCCAGGCCGATCCGCTGGTCGTCCGTGCTCATTCGATCAAGTCTAGTGGTCGAACCAAAACAGCAGGCGAGTCGTCGGACAGCGGGTGGCATGGCACAATATGCCCGTGGCTGAGAAGGAAAAGAAGAACCATTACGTCGACAACGGCTGGCCTCGTCATGACGACGGCAGCGTCCCCGACCACGCGGTCTCGGAGTTCGCGGCGGAGATCCCCGGCGCACTCTCGCCGTTTGGCGACGTCGAGTTCCCGCTGCCTGCCGACAAGGTCAACTACGTCCAACCGAAGACCGTCGTCAATCGCTGACGACGTGACGTCGACCTGATGCCTCCCCGGCACGCGAGCGGCCAAGACGAGACGTCGAACACCTCTCGTCTTTCGCACCTCGACTCGACGGGTGCTGCGCGGATGGTCGACGTCGGCGACAAGACCACGACGCGACGACGCGCTGTCGCCGCAGGTACCTTTCACACGACCACAGAGGTCATCGACCTACTGCGCGATTCCGCGCTACCCAAGGGCGACGTTTTGGCCACCGCCCGCATCGCAGGGATCATGGCGGCCAAACGCACAGACGCACTCATTCCGCTGTGCCACCAGTTGGCGCTGTCGGCGGTCGACGTCGACTTCACCGTCGCCGACGATCACATCGACATCGTGGCCACCGTCGAGACAGCCGGGAAGACCGGCGTCGAGATGGAAGCGCTCACGGCGGTCGCAATCGCAGGACTGACGCTGCACGACATGACCAAGGCCGTCGATCGACGCGCCAGCACGGGGGAGATCCGACTTCTCGAGAAATCGGGCGGCCGGTCGGGAAACCTGGACTCGCGCACGAGCGACAGACGAGAAAAATGACTGACGGAAAGCCCGTGGCCCGCGTCGTCGTGGCGTCGACACGCGCTAGCCGCGGCCTCTACGTCGACCGCAGCGGCCCGATCATCGCGGAGTGGCTCACCGCCCGCGGATTCGTCGTCGACGAGGTCGACGTCGTCGCAGATGGCGCGCCGGTCGGCGACGCGATCCGCGCCGGGATCTACGCCTCCGACGCGCTCGTGATCACCACGGGCGGAACGGGTCTCACCCCCACCGACCGCACCCCGGAGGAGACGCGAGCACTGCTCGACGTCGAGATCCCCGGACTTGCCGACGCGATTCGCAGCTCGGGACTTCCGACGGTGCCCACGGCAATCCTCTCGCGCGGTGTCGCAGGCGTGGCGGGCCGCACGCTCGTCATCAACCTGCCGGGGTCGACCGGCGGAGTCCGCGACGGTCTCGAGGTACTCGACGGCGTCCTCGACCACGCGCTCGACCAGCTGCGCGGTGGCGATCACCCGCGGAGCGACGGATGACCGTGCGAGTCGTTAAGGCCGCTCTCGCCGCCGACCCCATCGACCTTCCATCTCACGAACAACTCGTCACCGACGCCGCTGCAGGCTCGGCCGGCGCGGTCGTCGGGTTCGCGGGCGCGGTGCGCAATCACGACGGAGATCACGCGTCGGCGGTGACGAAGCTGTCGTACTCGTCGCATCCGAGCGCACCCGAGGTGCTCGCCGATGTGGTCGCCGAGGTGTCGGCGTCGGTCACGGGAGTTCGCGCGGTGGCCGTGTCGCATCGCGTGGGTGACCTCGACGTCGGCGACGTGGCTTTCGTCGTCGCCGTGGCGGCCGACCATCGGGCACCCGCATTCGAGCTGTGCGCGCGCCTCGTCGACGAGGTCAAGGCCCGCCTGCCCGTGTGGAAGCACCAGGTGTTCGCCGACGGCTCCGACGAATGGGTCGGCTCGGCCTAGAGATTGGAAGTCGGCTCCGCCTAGAGATTGGAAAAGGACCCCGCACGGCCGTTATGGCGTCGTGCGGGGCCCTTCGTCTCGGGGTCCGGCGGTCAGTGCCGCCGGGACTCGGGCGAGATCGCTCAGGGGAGCGGGATCAGGCCCTTGTTCTGGTTGTAGATCTTCAGCTGGTCCGGGGTGAGCTGGTAGCCGCTGTCCTTGGCTGCCTTCCAGAGGTTCTTGACCTCGGGGCTGACGTTGGCGGCGTCGAGCGCGCCGTCGACCTGGCCCTTCACGTCATCGGTGCTCTTGGCCTCGGGAGTCTTCTCCAGCGGGGTCTGCGGCTGCGCCTCGGGCTTCACCTCAGGCTTGGGGGCCTGCAGCGGCTTGGGCGAGTCGGTGGGAGCGGTGCGCGGGGTCGAGCCCGACAGTCCGGTGCCACACACCGGCCATGCGCCCTTGCCCTGCGATGCCAGCACGCGCTCTGCAACGGCGATCTGCTGCTCCTTGGAGGCCTGATCGGCGCTCGGCGCGTATGCGGTGCCACCGTGGCCCGCCCAGGTGCTCGGGCTGAACTGCAGTCCGCCCTGGTAGCCGTTTCCGGTGTTGATGGCCCAGTTGCCGCCGGACTCGCACTGTGCGACCTGGTCCCACTCGGAGTCGGAGGCTGCGTGCGCTGAACCGGTGCCGAGCAGAGCGGCTCCGCCGCCGAGCACTGCGCCGGTGAGGGCGACCTTCGCGAAGGTCTTGGTGGTCGTGTTGGTCGTCGACTTGCGATGACGTCCGGCCATGAGTTTTCTTTCCTCTCTCCACGCGCCTACGAAGTCAGCTGTCGGGTTCGAACGAGAGGTTGCTCGGT
Organism: Gordonia sp. w5E2; assembly: GCF_036540975.1. Lineage (NCBI taxonomy): Bacteria > Bacillati > Actinomycetota > Actinomycetes > Mycobacteriales > Gordoniaceae > Gordonia > Gordonia sp. w5E2. Next base: position 1,046,428 of record NZ_CP144213.1, read on the forward strand.
CCGTGGTCGCCGTGGCGGCCGGTGGACTTAACCCCAAGGGCATCCGGGTCTGGATGTCCGTATCTCCGTCGGAGATGTTGGGTCCCCCGTCCTCGTTCCTGAGTTTGTTGTTCGTCATTCGATCGGGGGAACGAGGCTTGGCGCGCCCGGTCGAATGTTGTGTTCTTTTGGCTGTCCTGTGATCTCCCTGGAGGAGACTGTTCGTACAGTACGACGGATGCGCCGCTGAATCACCCTCGTCCGCAAGTTGTTTTTTGGGCTGCGCGTGGGACTTTGGACCCAATTTCGTCGTCATCGCTGCTCAACCCGACGATGGTCGGTTCGTGTCCATCCCGTTATCGGCTCGTTATGTGACTAAGGTCACAAGGCGTCGAACTCCTCAGCCGCCGGCAAATGGCGGTAGAACGTCGATCGTCTCGCAGTCGCCGAGAGGTGTCGTGCGGTCGCAGACGGCGATCGCGTCCCGCAGATATGAGCACCGGGCGAGCACGCGCGTGAGGTCGGGGTGGTCGACAACCAGGGCGCGTTCGAGGTCGCCGAGCGTAGCGTCGGCCGGCACGTCGATCTCGGTCAGATCGGTGCCCGCGGCGGCACGTGCGGCCGCGAAGAACCGAACGGTCAGCGTCATCGAGTCGCTCACCCTCCGATGGCCGACATCGGGCGGTCGGGTTGACGAAAGTCCGTGGTGTTCACCGCATGTCCCGCAGCCTTGTGCCACATGTCACCCCGCCAGCGTCGCGCGATCTCGGCGTCGAGGGCGGTTGAGCTGAGCCCACCGCGCAGCGCGGGCATCAACGACGTCTCGGCGTCGGCGAACAAGCAGTTGCGCAGGGCGCCGTCGGCGGTCAGTCGGGTGCGGTCGCAGTCGCCGCAGAATGGCCGCGTCACCGACGCGATCACCCCGACGCGGGCAGTCTGTCCCGTCGTATCGGTGTGACCCCGCACGAGCCACGTGGCCGCCGGTGCCCCGCCGCGCGGGCGGGGATCGGGGTCGAGATCGAAGGTCCGACGCAGCGTCGTGAGGATCTCGTCCGCCGTGACCATCGCGCCGCGGTCCCACCGGTGATCGGCGTCGAGCGGCATCTGTTCGATGATGCGCAGCTGGTAGCCCTCGTCGAGGCAGAACCGCAGCAGTGCCGGTAGACCCGCGAGGTCGTCACGGTTCGGCACGACCGCGTTGACCTTGACCGGCTGGAGTCCCGCGTCGCGGGCTGCGGCGAGCCCGTCGAGTACGTCCGAGAGCCGGTCACGGCGAGTGATCTGCGCGAAGCGGGCGGGGTCGATCGTGTCGAGCGAGACGTTGATGCGGTGCAGGCCGGCGTCGGCGAGTGCCTGTGCGCGGTGTCGCAGCCCCAGACCGTTGGTGGTCAGAGCGAGTTCAGGCGCTGCGGGCATGTTCGACGCCGCGGCGATCAATTCCTCGAGGTCGCGGCGCAGCAGCGGTTCGCCGCCGGTGAAGCGGATGCGTCGGATACCGAGGTCGCGCACGGCGACGGTGAGCACCCGCACGAACTCGTCGGTGGTCAACAGATCCTCGGACGGCAGCCAGTCCAGACCTTCGGCAGGCATGCAGTAGGTACAGCGCAGATTGCAGCGGTCGGTCACCGATACCCGCAGATCAGAGGCAACGCGACCGAACGTGTCGATCAATGGCCCCGACGACGGCGCGTCGTCGTCGCGTACGGAGCGCGGGGTGATCGGAAGTCCGAGGTCGATGATGCTCATGTCGGCCCGGTCGTCGTCGGTTGCAGTCGCGGGCGTGCTTCGAGCGCACGGAACGTGCTGGCGTGAAAGACGAGCGGTTCGACGTCCGGATCGCAGTCGAGCGCGTCTATCTGCAGCAACACGACGGTGTGATCGCCCGCGGGTACTTCGCTGTGAATGTGGCAGGACAGTTGCGCCGCGGAGTCGGGCAAAAACAGCGCGCCGTCGTCTGTGGCCTGCGGGGTGGTGCCGTCGAATCGATGTTCAGCTGGGCCCGCGAGTTGTCGACACAGCGCCGACTGCGTGTGCGAGAAGACGCTCACGCCGAGCGCGGGCGCCTCGCGCAGCCGCGGCCACGTCGTCGAGGTGTTCTGTACGCAGACCGAGACCAGTGGTGGGTCGAGTGAGACTGTCGTGAACGCCGACGCCGCCATGCCGAGCGGGGCGTCGGCGGTGCCGAGGCAACATACCGCGACAACTCCGGTGGGAAAGCAACTGTATGCGCGCTTGAGTGCGCCGGGCTCGGACACCGGCGACAGAGCACCGAACGCACTGCGGCTCGCGTCGCCCTGACTCGTCATTTCACGCGCCGCCCGGAGCGGAGCGCGTAGACGATGCCGAGGAGGAAACCGATCGGGGTGCACATCGCCAGCAGGTAGACCCACGTGGGAGCGGTACCGCCATCATCGACGGCAGGCATCACGAACAGCGCGATCAGCGCGACAATTCCGACGCCGAACACGATCCCCGCGAGGACGAGAAGAGCCGTGGACGATTTCTTCTGCATACCTCAACGGTAGAACACATTCGAGAGTCGCTGCTCCGGACCGAATGTGAGGTGACTGTGCAGCAGGCCATTGGCTAGAATGATAGGTAACCAGGCGCCCTGCTCATCTGATTGTCGTGGGTTGGGCGTCTTTTGCTGTGACAGGGCAACTGTTGTGAACGAGAAGCCAGGTGTTACGGCAAGACCCGCTGCGGTAGATGACCGCGGTGGTGAGACCGAGCGAAGATGAGGGTGAGCACAGTGCCGACCGGCAAGGTGAAGTGGTACGACGCGGAGAAGGGCTTCGGCTTTCTTGCTCAGGAGAGCGGGGAGGACGTCTATGTCCGCTCGTCCGCGCTGCCCGAAGGCGTCGAGGCTCTCAAGCCCGGCCAGCGCGTCGAATTCGGCATGGCTGCCGGTCGTCGTGGGCCGCAGGCACTGACCGTGACCGTGCTCGAACCCGCCCCGAGCGTCGCGAAGAACACCCGCGAGGCCGCGCGCAAGGAGCAGCAGGCCAAGCGGCACAGCCCCGACGAGTTGCACGGCATGGTCGCCGACCTCATCACCCTGCTCGAGGGCAAGGTGCAGCCCGACCTGCGCAAGGGGCGCTACCCCGATCGCAAGACGGCGCAGCGCATTTCTGAGGTCGTGCGGGCCGTCGCCCGCGAACTCGACGCCTGACCCGACCCGCTATCCGGTTGCCGACGGTTCCTCGACACGCTCGCTTGGCGCGCTCGGGTTCTGCTGCGACGGCTGCTTGACGCGAAATCCGTCCGGTGTGGTGTTCAGTGCGAGCACCCCGCGCGCAACCTGGAACTGGCCGTCGACGACGACCGCCGACAGCGGCTGCACCTCGATGTTGACGAGCACCCGATCTGGCCGTGACGGCAATTCGAGGGTGAAGGCCGATCCGCTCGTCTTGTACTCGGGCGTCGGGTCGGGGTTGATGATCACTCCGTTGCGGTCGGCGTAGAGCAGGTAGAGCAGCCACGGGTGGTCGGAAATGTTCTCCGACACCGACAGCATGGCGCTCTGCCCGATGGGCAACGGAGCGTGTTGGCCGCGCAGCGCCTGGTCCTGGTCGGCGGTGCAGTTCTGCATCAGTACGTCGCACCATTCAGTCGGCTTAACGGTGATGAGTTGGTCGTCGATTGCGACGTGCAGATATCCGCGTTCGTCGTGATGCTTGCCGACGACCAGAGCGCTCACGATGCCGCCGACCACGCCCGTGAACACCACCGCCACGATCGCGATGATCGCGACTGCCTTCTTCTCACCGCTGTTGAATTGCACGGTTCAATGATGGCCTGTGCTGTGACCGCTCGGGTGGACAGGTCCGTGTGGCGGTCTGCTCGGCTGCGGGCGGGTGGGCGCTTCCGAGGGTCTCGGGTGGGCTGTTTCGGGTCGCTCACCAGCGCGGAAAGCCCGCTCGGTCGGGTGGGTGAACCGTGTGGTGTCGGCGGCGGCGAACGAGACGGTTGGTGCCGCCTGGTCGGGACGATGGCCTCCGAAGCCGGGAACCAGCGTCGACCCGCGAGTGGTCATCACGGTCTGCGCCAATCCGAGGCCGAGGAGTACGGCGACGACGGTGAACCCGATCCACAGCTTCGGCGGAAGCAACACGCCCAGCGCGGCGCCGAATACCCAGCACAGCTGCAAGACGGTCTCCGAACGACCGAAGGCGGACGCCCGCGACCGTTCGGGAAGGTCGTCCTGGATCGAAGAATCGAGACACACCTTGCCGATCGCGCTGGTCCCGGATGCGACGAAGCCCGCGACCACCGCGAGCAGCACGTTGCCGAAGATCGCGGCGAGCACTGCGACGACGAAGCAGGCGGCGGTCGCCCACACGATCACCTTCGGTGGATTCTTCAGCTCCAGCCGAGTCCCGACCCCGTTGCCGATCGCGTTGCCGACCCCGGCTGCCGCGCCGACCGCGCCGAGCAGGGCGAGTTGCATCCACCCGCTGTGCGAGCCCTGCGACTTGGCGTAGAACGCGATGTAGAGCGTCATGAAGCCGGTGAGGATGCGGATCGTCCCGTTGCCCCAGAGGCCGGCGACGACGGTCCGGCCAAGCGGCTGGCGCATGGTCTTGGCGATCTCGCGTGCTCCGCGTCTGGCGCGAGAGGTGCGCCCCGAACCCGACCCGGCCTCGGGTTGATGCGGCTCGTGGTAGGTCAGGGTGGTCGGCACCTCGCCCTCGGTGACCTCGACCCACGACGGAATGCGCAGGCACAGGTAGGCGCCGACCACCGAGATGATCGCCAGCCACACCATCGCACCCGGGATGTGGATCGGAAGCGCTCTGGCCAGCACCACCTCGAACAGCGCGGCGACCGCACCACCGATGATCGTCCCGCCGATCAGCCCGAACGTCGTGAGTCGGGAGTTGACGCGCGGAAGGTCGATGCTCGGTGGCACCACACGTGGCGTCACCGCCGACTTCAGCACCCCGAACGATTTGGAGAGCACCAGCAAACCCAGTGCGCACGGGTAGAGCACCCATGGGTCGTACTGCAGTTGCTGCGTGGCGGGGTTCCAGGCGACGTTGCTGATGATGAGCAGCGCGAGCACGGTACGCAGGCCGAACGTCGTGGCCATCGCGATGCGTCGACCGTGTTGGAGCCGGTCGAGCATGGGCCCGATCACCGGGGCGATCAGCGCGAAGGGGGCGATCGTCAGTGCCAGATACAGCGCGACGTTCGTCTTCGACTCGCCGGTCGCGGCCGCGAAGAACAGCGTGTTGGCCAGTGCGACGGCCATCGCGGCGTCGACCGCGAAGTTGGCGATGACCGGCAGGGTCAGCGCCGTCAGCCCCGACTTGTCGGCGCCGTCGGCCGTCGCGGCCTGATAGATCTTGTCGACGCCGCGCCCGGTCAGTTCGCGTCCGCGCATCGCGGCCACGCGCATGACCGTGATCTTCTTCGGACCTTTGGCCGACGCGTCGGCCGCGGAGTCGTCGGGCATCGCGCGCGTGGCGCCGACGGTCGGCGATTCGTCGAGGGGAGGCAGGTGCGGATTGTGCGTACGGGGCGGCAGGTAGGCGTCGCCGACGGATGCGTGGGCACGACCGCGTTGCCGGCCGTCGCCCGCGGGATAGTTCGCGCTGCCCGGGTGGGCGGCTGGGCGTCGTCGGCTGTACTCGTCGATGCGCGAGGTCTCGCTCTCGGGTACTGGCGTCGTCGGGGGGTCGTCGTTCGATCGGCCCCCGGCGGCCCGCCTCCATCGGATCACCTGATCAATTGTTCCTCATCGGTGTGACTGTGTGGCGCAACCGTCGATCGTGTGGGGCGCCACAGCGCGTCGAGGTGGGCGGTTGGCCTGGCGCGGCGTCGATATTGCACACTGGAACAGTGATCGCAGTGACCGGAAACCAGCTCCTGCTCGACGCCGTCGAGTCGGCTCGCTCAGCGCTCGAAGCCGACGGGGAGCATCCGGGCGACCACCGCGCCGCCATCGCGGAGGGGGAGTGGGCCGTCGCCCACTACTTCGACTCCGACATCCCCGGCTACCAGGGGTGGCAGTGGTGTGTCGTCGTCGCGGGCTCCCCGAACAGCGACGAGGTGACGATCAGCGAGACCGCGCTCCTACCCGCCGACGGTGCGCTGCTCGCGCCCGACTGGCTGCCGTGGTCGCAGCGCGTCGAGTCGGGCGATCTGCATCCCGGCGATGTGCTCGCCGCCGAGGACGACGACCCGCGGCTGGTGCCCAACCAGATCGACACCGGCGACGAGTTCCTAGCCGATGACGACGACGTCGCGCAGGTGGCGGGCGAACTCGGACTCGGTCGACGACGCGTACTCAGCCGCGAGGGACGTGACGACGCCGCGCAACGCTGGTACGACGGCGACTTCGGTCCCGAGTCGGAAATGGCTCAGGCCGCGCCGTTCTCGTGCGGGACCTGCGGCTTCTACATTCCACTCTCCGGCGCGCTGCGGGCTGCGTTCGGCGCGTGCGCCAACGAACTCGCCGCAGACGGCCGCGTGGTGTCGGCCGAGTACGGCTGCGGCGCGCACTCCGACGTCGAGCCGCATCGGGGCGAGGGATCGCCCGCGTACGAGGCATTCGACGACGGCGTGCTCGAGATCGTCTGAGAACGGCGCGGCCCTGACGACCGACCGGCGCGACTACGACGACCCGTTCGGGACGGAGCGCCTGCGCGCAGCCACTCTTGACGCCTGGCGCTCGTCGCCGACCCGGCTGATCGAGGACAGCAACGCCGAGGACGACCTGGTCACCGTCGGCTACCGCGACCGACTGTTCACCGAGCTCGCGGTCAACGCCGCAGACGCGGCAGCCGTCTCGAATTCGCCTGCGCGCATAGCCGTCTGGCTCGACGACCGCGAACTGCACGTCGCCAACACGGGTGCTCCGCTGAGTGCAGATGGCGTGCGTTCGCTTGTGGCGCTGCGGGCGTCGGCGAAATCCGACGACACCGCCGCAGGTGTGATCGGCCGCTACGGTGTCGGTTTCACGGCCACCGCCACCGTCGCCGACCATGTCGAGATCCGCTCGACGACAGGCTCCATCCGCTACGACCGTGCCGATACCGTTGCCGCGGTGCGGGATTCGGGTATTTCGCTGCGCGACGACGCGTCGGTTCCGTTGCTGCGCCTGGCGTGGGCCGTCGACACTGCGCCCGCTGCCGGCTTCGACACCGACGTCGTGCTGGGGTTGACACCGGACGTCGACGCCGAAGCGTTGCTTTCCGACATTGCGGCGCAGGCGCCCGATCTGCTGCTCTCCCTCGAAGCTGTCGAGTCGATCACGCTGCCGGACAGAAGTTTTCGGATAGAGCGGACGGAGTTCGACGCTGCAGAGGAAGACGGCGCGCAGCTTGGCCCAGACAGTAGTGCTCGACGGCTGAGTGTGTTCGTCGACGCCGACGGTGCCGAGCGGTTGTACTCCTCCTGGCTGGAGGTGACACATACGCGCGACGGCGTTGTGAACCGTTGGCTCGCACCGCAGTCCGACGCAGCTGTGGCCGCTCGTCCGGTGCGGGGAGTGCTGTACGCGCCGACGGCCACCGACATCGAGCTCGGGCTACCCGCCAGGATCATCACATCGCTGCCACCGACCCCGGACCGACGTCGACTGCTTCCCGGCGTCGACATCGCCTCTGCCGCAGCTGGTTACGCGGAGCTGTTGCGCGTCGTCGAACCCTCCGATCGGCTCGCTCTACTACCCGCGTCGCATCGGATCGCGGGACTCGACGACGCGCGGCTCACCGAGGCCGTCGTCGACGAGGTGCGCGACGCGCCTTGGCTGCCCGCGGCCGAAGGTCCCGACCTCGTGCCGTCTCGTGCGACGCTTCTCGGCGGATTGACCGACGAATTAGCCGACGTACTCGGTGATCTGTTCGCCGACCTCGTGCACCCCGACCTCTCGACGTCCACCTCGCTTGTCGCGCTCGAACGCCTGGGGGTCACGCCGATCGGGCTTGCGGCCCTTGCCGACCGGCTCGTCGGGGTCGACCGGCCAGCCTCCTGGTGGCAGCGGCTCTACGCCGCGCTCGCGCCGCTCGTTCCGACGGCGCGCGAGGTCGAGGAGCTGGCTGCGCTGCCGGTCCCGCGTGCGGACGGTCGCATGAACATCGGCGCGCGTGGGCTCTCCGTTGTCGCGACGTCGCGGCCACTGCGGTGGATTCGCACCGTCGATCCGGACGCCGACCATCCGCTCCTCGAACGTCTTGGCGTGCAACGGCTCTCGGTGGCGGAGGCGCTTGCCGACGACGGGCTGCGCGCACTCGTCGAGGATGAGGAGGCGGTCGACGACGAGGACGCAATCGACGACGAGGACTCGACACTTCTCGATGAGATCGTCGAACTGCTCGTCGCGGACCCCGCCGCGGACGCACCGGAGTGGTTGTCGCGCATGACGTTACCCGCCGACGGCGAGTGGCGCAGCGCCGACGAACTTCTGCTGCCGAACGCCCCGCTGCTCTCCGTGCTCGTCGACGACCATCCGTTCGGCATCGTCGACGACGAGCTGGTGGCGCGTGTCGGCGTCGACGTGCTGCGCAGGATCGGCGTCGGGTGGGGTTTCACGACCGTCTCCGACGAGTTCCCGACCGCGCCGGATCACGACCTCCCCGACGAGGAGTTCTGGTGGGACGGCCTCGCCGATCTTCCCGAAACCCTCACCGCGGTGCGCGATCTCGATCTCGTCGACGACGAGCGCTGGCCCGAGGCCCTGACGCTCCTCGCTCGCGACGAGTCGCTCGAATCGGTGCTGGCCGACCGCCAGGGCTACACGGCGTGGTGGTTGCGTCATCACGCGGAGATCGACGGGCACGCGCTCGGCTGGTACCGCGCACCGTCGGAGTCGGCGCTGGCAGGAGTCCGCGACGTCCTCGACCATCCGTACGCCGACTCGCTCGCCGCGGCGCTCGGCGGCAGCGACGTCGAATCGGTCGCCGATGCCGACACCCTGCTGCACAATCTCGCCGATCCGGCGCGCGAAGTATCGGCCGGCGCGGCGTCGACGACCTACGCCGCGATCGTGCGTGCGTGCCGACACGGGATCGTCGAACCGATGGATCTCGCTGTGCCCGAACGTGTTCGCGCGGTGTCGGGCAGAGCGGTCACCGACGCGATGGTGATCGATCGCCCGTGGCACGTGCAGGTCGTCGACGCCGACGCGATGGTGGTGTTCGCGAGCGCTAACGCAGACGACGCCGCTCTGCTCGCCGACATTCTCGACGTTCCGACCTCGTCGGAGGTCCTCAGCGCCGTCGTCGCTTCGGAGGGAGAGCCGTCGACCGCTGCAGACACCGACGCGGTGCTCTTCACCGCGCTCAGCGGGCGCGCAGTGGACGGCGAAGTCAGAGTCCACGACGACCTGGTTGTCACCGTGGCCCGCGACGGTGAGAGCGTCGACGTGTCCCTCGACTGGTGGGTCGACGACCGGGGCATCACTCACCTTCGACGCCGCACGCGGCGCTAACCTCGGTCGACGTCGATCCCGCGCATGAGTATGGACGCGAGCTGCCGGTAGGCCTGCGCGTCGTCGAGGCCGGTGTGTGCTTCGACGTCTCGTCGTTGGATGCGACTCATCATCGTCGCCGCGAGGTCGCCCGCGAAAGCGGCGTCGACGTCACGGAATTCGCCCGCGGCCACGCCTGCGGCGATCAGTTCGCGCACGCGTGCGGCGGCTGCTGCGGTGTTCTGCTCGTAGAGCTCGCGCGTCGGTGCGAAGGCGTGCAGGTCTGCCATGAACTGCGCGGACGCCGGCGAGAGCGCGTCGCCCACCGCGATCAGATACTCGACGACGGCGTCGCGCGACGTCGCGGCGTCGGCAACTCGCGACTCGACCTGTTCGGTCGCCGTGCGGAAGAAATGGGTGACCGTCTTGGTGACGAGCTGTTCCTTGCTGCCGGCCAGGGTGTAGAGCGTCGAGCGTGAACAGTGCAGGCGCGCTGCGAGGTCGGCGATCTGGAGGTGTGCGAAGCCGTCGGCGAGCATCAGCGCGAGCAGGCCGTCGAACAACTCGGTTCGACGCCGCGTCGCGAGCTCGGCTCGGGTCATCGGTCACCTCCTGGGCTGTGGCGGGAGCATTGCATTCTCGCTCGAATAGTACTAGGAAGAGTACCTGAGTACTATTAGCTGTAGGCACTGTTCGCAGTCCAGATCACGCACCATCGGAGGATTCATGCCCGTCGACCGTCTCCTGCCCACCGACGAGGCCCGTGATCTGATCGCGCTGACCAGGGACTTCGCCGACAAGAAGTTCCTACCCATCGTCGACGAGTACGAGAAGGCCGAGCGGTATCCAGACGGCCTGTTCGCCGAGATGGGCGAGGCAGGACTCCTCGGTCTGCCCTATCCCGAGGAGTGGGGAGGCGGCGGCCAACCCTACGAGGTGTACCTGCAGGTGCTCGAAGAACTCGGCGCGCGCTGGGCGTCGGTTGCCGTCGCGACCAGCGTGCACGGCCTCGCCTGCCACCCGTTGTTCACCTTCGGCACCGACGAGCAGAAGCAGCAGTGGCTCCCGGATCTGTTGGAGGGCAAGCTGATCGGCGCGTACAGCCTGTCGGAGCCGCAAGCCGGATCCGACGCCGCTGCACTCACCTGCAAAGCCGCGTCCGCCGAGGGCGGATACTCCGTCACCGGCGCCAAGGCGTGGATCACCCACGGCGGCATCGCTGATGTCTACAACCTGTTCGCGCGGACGGGCGAAGGCTCCAAGGGCATATCGTGCTTCCTCGTTCCCCGCGACACCGCAGGCCTCTCGTTCGGAAAACCCGAAGAGAAGATGGGCCTTGCCGCGGTGCCCACCACCTCGGCGCACTACGACGACGCCTTCATCGAGGAGGGACGTCGACTCGGCGCCGAGGGCCAGGGACTCCAGATCGCTTTCTCTGCACTGGATTCCGGCCGACTCGGCATCGCGGCCGTCGCCACCGGCCTCGCACAGGCTGCACTCGACGCCGCCGTCGACTACGCACACGAACGAACCACGTTCGGCCGCAAGATCATCGACCATCAGGGCATCGGCTTCCTACTCGCCGACATGGCCGCCGCCGTCGACTCCGCCCGCGCAACCTACCTCGACGCCGCGCGTCGTCGCGATGCGGGACAACAGTATTCGCGCGCCGCTGCCACCGCCAAGCTGATCGCCACCGACGCCGCCATGAAGGTCACCACCGACGCCGTCCAGGTGCTCGGCGGCTACGGCTACACCCGCGACTTCCGCGTCGAGCGGTTCATGCGCGAAGCCAAGATCACCCAGATCTTCGAGGGCACCAACCAGATCCAGCGCCTCGTCATCAGCCGCGCCCTCGCCGCCACGCAGCCCACTGCGTGAGGCGTCCGGCCCACCTCTAAATGTGTGTCCTACGTAAAGATGTGTGCGCTGCAGCACCCACTTCCTTCAACACGACACACATTCACCGCTGATCGACGGGCATCGTCGGTAGTGTGGCGAGAATGATCGTGCAGATCACCGACGTCGACCAGCACATCACCACGTGGGTGGTCGACCACCGAACCGCGCCACTGACGGGCCTCGCGCACGTCGTCACGGTGTTCGGCAACACGATCACCCTCTGGATCGTCGCGACACTCGTCGTGATCGCACTCGCCGCCCGCAAGCACGTGACCGAGGCCGTCTACGTCGGGTTGGGTTCACTCCTCGGAGCGTCGTTGATGGTGATCCTCAAACATCTCGTCAGGCGTGAGAGGCCCCCGCGCGACGACCGGCTCCTCCACATCGAGAGCTACTCGTTTCCCTCGGGCCACTCGATGATGACGATGGTCGTCTACGGACTCATCGCCATCGCGGCGTACCGGGTGATTCCGTGGGTGCGCGCGCATCCCTGGACGCTGGTGCTCGCGCCGGTGATATCGATCCTCGTCGGCCTGACCCGCATCTACCTCGGCGTCCACTGGACCACCGATGTCCTCGCCGGCTGGCTGTTCGGCGCAGTGTGGGTAGGGCTGTGCACCTGGGTGCTCTCGCTCTGGCTGTCCTCGCGCGGCCGATCCGACCGCCCCGTGGCCAAGCCATCGGACTCCGCCTAGTCGGTCTCGACAAGCTCGACCAGCGAGGAGGGGCGGCCGGCCCCACCGCTGGTCGAGCCCTCTCCGCTGGTCGAGCTTGTCGAGACCACCCCACCGCCGGTCGAGACCACCCAACCGCCGCTCGAGCCCTCCCCGCCGGTCGAGCCCCAACCGCTGGTCGAGCTTGTCGAGACCACCCCCTACAGCGCGGCCAGGTACCCGCCGAGCCGATCTCCGACGACCAGCGCCGGCAGCGCGAACCGCAGCTGTGCCGTCGCGTACTCGTCGATCGTCAGCGCGGGCGCGAAATGCCAGTGCTTGAGCGCCCACCCGTGCGCGAGCATCATCAGATCGAACACCGCGAGGTCGACGTCGACGTCCGCCTTCATCGACCCGTTCTCGATTGCTGCGGTGATCGCGTCGCGCATCGGCGCCGACGTCTCCACCTCGAGCTGCTTGATCTGGTCCCGACCCTCGGCGTCGAGCGTCCGGCTCTCCCGATACGTCAGCACGACGGCGTCCCGATTCTCGTCGACGATCCGCGCATACTGCCGGAAACCGGCGATGAGTTGTTCGACGGGGTCGTCGCCCGCGAGGTCCATCGCTGGTTGCAACTGATCGCGGAACTTCTCCAGGATGTCGACGATCGCGGCGAGGAGGATGTCCTCTTTCGACCCGAAGTACTTGTAGAACAATCCGACGCTGACCTGCGCCTCGTCGGCGAGCGCCTGCATCGACATCTGGTGAAACCCGGTGCGCTCCATGACGGCGACGGCGGCGTCGAGCAACTGTCGTCGACGTGACGAGACCCGGACCGCGCGCACCGCATCTTCGACGGCCAGATCCGACGTCGAGCGTGCGGTTGCGGATTTCGCCACGAGTACCTCCTGCATCGAACGGTGAATCACCGTTCATCACTGTAGCTGCTCAGATCCCCAGATCTTTGGCGACGATGGTCTTCATGATCTCCGACGTCCCGCCGTAGATGGTCTGGATGCGCGCGTCGACGAATGCTCGTGCCACCGGATACTCCCGCATGTAGCCGTAGCCGCCATGCAGTTGCAGGCACCGGTCGGCGGTCCGGACCTGTAGTTCGGTTGCCCACCACTTCAGCCGCGCCGCCCGTGCAGCGCTCAGTTCTCCCCGGACGTGTTCTGCGATGCAGTCGTCGAGGAACGTCCGTGCGATGTCGAGTTCGGTTGCGAGCTCGGCCAAGACGAACTGGGTGTTCTGGAACGACGCGATCGGCGAACCGAACGCCGTGCGCTCCTTCACGTACTCCAGGGTGCGGGCGAAAACACCCTCGGCGGCAGCGATGGCGCCCACGGACAGCGAGAGCCGTTCCTGCGGAAGGTTTCTCACCAGTTGGTAGAAGCCCTCGCCCTCCTCTCCCAGTCGATTCGCGACCGGCACCCGCATATCGTGAAAGGAGAGCTCGCTGGTGTCCTGTGCGTGCAGCCCGATCTTGTCGAGATTGCGGCCACGCTCGAAACCCGTTATGGCAGCGTCGACGACGAGCAGGGTGAGTCCCTTGTGCTTGTCCGCACTCGTCCTCGTCGCGACGACGAACAGGTCGCCGTTGCGGCCGTTGGAGATGAACGTCTTCGATCCGTTGACCACGTAGTGATCGCCGTCGCGCACCGCCGACGTGGTGATGCCGGAGAGGTCGCTGCCCGCCCCCGGCTCCGTCATCGCGATGCCGAGCACTGTCTCCCCGCTGACGACGCCTGGTAGCCAGCGCGCCTTCTGCTCGTCGGTGGTCAGCTCGGTGAGGTAGGGGAGTACGACGTCATTCTGCAGTGAGAACGCGATCGCTTCGGCGGCCGCGCCGGTACGCGCGATCTCGTCGATCAGGATTGCGTTGTACCGGAAGTCGTCGACGCCTGGCCCGCCGAATTGCTCGTCGACCTCGAATCCGATCAGCCCGTTCTTGCCCGCCTCGGTGAACAGGCTGCGGTCCCATTGGCCTGCGACTTCCCAGCTCTCGTGCGAGGGAGTGATCTGCTCGGCGACGAATCGTGCTGCGGTGTCGCGGAATTGCTTGTGCTCGATGTCGTAGGTGAGTGCGCTCATGAGGAGTCTCCGTTCAGCGGAAGGCGTTCTGGCCGGTGAAGGCCTGGCCGAGGACGAGTTGGTGCATCTCGGGGGTGCCCTCATACGTGAGCACCGATTCGAGGTTCACCATGTGACGGATCACCGGATACTCCAGAGAGATGCCGTTGCCGCCCAATATGGTTCGCGCGGTGCGGCAGATCTCGATGGCCTCGCGGGTGTTGTTGAGTTTGCCGAAGCTGACCTGGTCGGGACGCAGCCCGACCGAATCCTTCAGACGTCCGAGGTGATACGCCAGCAACTGGCCCTTCTGTAGTTCGACGGCCATGTCGGCGAGCTTCGCCTGTGTCAGTTGGAATCCGGCGATCGGCTTGCCGAATTGTGTTCGCTGCGTGGCATACTCGAGCGCTGCCGCCCACGCCGTGCGGGCCGCACCGATTGATCCCCAGATGATTCCGTACCTGGCCTCGGTGAGGCTCGAGAGCGGGCCCTTGATTCCCTTTCCCTTGTGCAGGTCGTCGTTTCCGGGCATCAACGCATCCGCCGGTAGCCGCACGTTGTCCATGACGATCTCACCGGTGGTCGACGCCCGCAGCGACGCCTTGTGCTTGATCTCCGGCGTCGAAACACCCGGTGTGTCGGTGGGCACGATGAAGCCACGCACACCCACGCCGCCGTCGGGGAGGTCGGTCTGCGCCCAGACGACGGCCACGTCGGCGATGGGGGCGTTGGTGATCCACATCTTGCGGCCGTCGAGTATCCAGTCGTCACCGTCACGCCTGGCGCGTGTCTTCATCGACGCGGGGTCTGATCCGGCGTCGGGCTCGGTGAGGCCGAAACACCCTACGGTGGTGCCCTCGGCCATCGACGGCAGCCATTGCGTCTTCTGTTCTTCGTTGCCATTGTTGTAGATCGAGAACATCGCGAGCGAACCCTGCACCGAGACCATCGACCGGATACCCGAGTCGCAGGCCTCGAGTTCGAGGCTTGCCAGCCCGTAATGTACCGACGACGCTCCGCCGCAGCCGTATCCGTCGAGATGCATGCCGAGAACGCCGAGCTGACCGAACTGCTTGAACAGCTCGCGCGCGATCGGGATTCCGCCCTCCTCGAACCAGTCGGCGATGTACGGGGTCACGGCCTCGGCGAGAAATCCGCGGACCGAATCGCGTACGGCCAGTTCGTCGTCGGAGTATCCGAGATCGAGGTTGAGGGGGTCGAGTGCGGAAAACTTCGTGCTGGCGGTGGTGCTCATCGGGCGGCTCCGTTGGTGGTCGACGTTGTGAGGGTTGCGGGGGCATCGAATTCGCCTGCCGTCATCTCGGCGGCAGCGGATGTTGTTGCCCGGTAATGGAGTTTCTTGCCGGTCGCGGAAACAGGTAGCGACTCGACGATGCGATAGGCGCGTGGACGTTTGAACTGCGAGAGCATCGGATGCTCACGGCAGAAGTCGTCGAGTTCTTCCGGGGACGGGTGGGCACCCTCGACAGGCACGATGTAGGCGACGACGACTTGACCCCACCGATCGTCGGGAACCCCGACGACGAGCGAATCCGCGACTGCGGGATGGCCGTTGAGTGCCTCCTCAACCTGTACCGGGTGCACGTTCTCGCCGCCGGAGATGAGCATGTCGTCCTTACGTCCGACGATCGTGACGAACTCGTCGACGTCCCAGGTGGCGAGATCGCCGATGTGCAGCCAGCTACCGTTGTACTTCGCCTTCTCCTGCTGAGGCGAATCAAAGTACGCTGCAGCACATTTCGGTGAGCGGATGATCACTTCACCGACCTCGTCGCCGTCTCGTGCGACGACGTCGTCCGGGTCGGCCAGCCGTCCGTCGTCGCGGACGTGGACCACACGCACGTCGTCGTCGAGGCAGGCACGCCCCGCGGTTCCGGCGTGCGCCGGCAGGTCCGTGGGCCGCAGGAAGGTGTTCCAGAAGCCTTCGGTGCTGCCGTATCCGTTGAAGATCCTGGGGGTGAGTACCCGCTGATAGAGCAGTGCTGCGTCGCGTTCGAGGGGAGCGCCCATGGTGACGATGCCGTTCAGGCTGGATAGGTCGCGCGGACGACGTTGCTGCTCGGCAGCGAGCATCGCGAGGTTGGTCGGCGCACCGATGAGGAATGTCAGTCCGTAGCGCTCGACCCAGTCGAGTGTCGTCGCCGCGTCGAACACACGCATCGGTACCAGTGACGATCCGAGGTAGAACGTGGGATTGGGTCCGGCGCAATAGAGTCCGCCGCGGTGGAACCACGGAGTCATGTTCAGCGTGCGATCCTCCGGCGAGAGCGGGAAGTGCATGATCACGTCGTGCGCCGAGAAGATCTCGATCGCGCTGTTCATCGGCACCGCTTTGGGCATGCCGGTGGTGCCGGAGGTGTAGAGCCGGGTGGTCTCGTCGAACACGCCGCGGGTTGTCCGCGGTGCAGGAGCGTCGGCCGGCAGGTCGGTGAATCGGATCGACCGCGGGCCGTCGACGAGAGTGCCTGTGCCCACGCCGATCAGGACCTCTGGGGTGTGCTCCGCGCGCTCGATTGCCGTCGACACCATGTCGGTGAGCTCGGTGTCGTAGATGTAGACCGACGGCCTGCTCACGTCGAGGATGACCGCCGTCTCGCCTGCGGCCAACCGGAAGTTCATCGGTGATCCGACGGCGCCTACTGCCTGGGTGGCGAGGTAGAGCTGCGCGAACTCGGGACCGTTGAACAACTGATATCCGACGACGTCGCCGTCGCCGACACCGTGGGCCGCGAGGCCTGCGGCCAACGAGTCCACGGCGGCGCCGAGCTCTGCGTACGTCCACTCGGTATCGGTGGTCGGGTCGATCATCGCGGTGGTGTGTGCGTATCGGGAAACGTTGCGGCGGAAGCCGTTCAGATACGTGAACTCGTGCTCGAAGAACGAGCGATACTGTGCTGCGTCGTAGACGTACGGTGTTGCGGCGTCGTGACTGTCGAGGGTGCTCATGATGATCTCCAGTGACCTCGGGGTTGGCCCTAGCCGGCCATCGTGAGTCCGCCGCTGACGCTGATCACCTGGCCGGTGATGAACGACGCCGCGGGGGAGGCGAAGAACAGGACGGGCGCTGCGACCTCGTCGGGACGGGCGAGTCGTCGGAACGGAATCGCTTTGACGAGGGCCTCTTTGAGCTTGTCGGGCTGAGCCTGGAACAGCGGGGTGTCGGTGGGGCCGGGGCACACGGCGTTCACGGTGATCTGGTGACGCGCCATTTCGCGTGCGAGCGACTTGCTCAAGGCGATCACGCCGCCCTTGGCGCCCGCGTAGATGGATTCGCCTGCGCTGCCGACTCGTCCGGCGTCGGAGGCAAGGTTGATCACCCGGCCGCCCTGCCAGCCTTCGGTTTTCGACGCCTCGACCATTCCCGGCAGGAAGGCGCTCGCCATGTGGACCGGTCCGAGGTAGTTGATAGCGACGACCTTTTCCGCGAATTCGGTGCTCGCATTGAGGAATTGGTCGGTGCGGTCCCATCCTGCGGCGTTGACGAGGATGTCGGCGACCCCGACTTCGGCATTGACGGCGTCGCGCAGCGAGTCAACGGTGGCCCGATCGGCGACGTCGACGGACATCGGCACGATGGCTGCATTCTGCTCAGCGGTGCGCTTGGCGGCGTCGAGGTCGAGATCGGCCGCGACGACCGTGGTGCCCTGCTCGGCGAATGCGAGCGTGATGGCCTTACCGATACCCGATCCTGCGCCGGTGACGACGGCGATGCTGTTGGTGCTCATGGGTTTTGCTCCTATGGTCTGTGGTTGCTGCGGTCAGGCGCCGACGTACTTGTTGAAGTCGGGTGCGCGCTTCTCGGCGAAAGCCGTTGCGCCCTCGAGTCCCTCGGGGGAGTGGGTGAAGAGGTCCAGTGCACTCATCGCGAGATTGGAGAGTCCGGCCTGATGGTCGGAGTCCGCGTTGAAGCTCTGCTTGAGGAAGCGCAGCGTCGTCGGCGACTTCTCGGCGATCTCGGCAGCGACCTTCTTGGCCTCGTCGAGCAGATCTGCCGCCGGGACAACCCAGTTCACCAGGCCCCATCGCTCAGCGGTGGCGGCGTCGTATTGGCGGCACAGGTACCAGATCTCGCGCGCCCGCTTCTCGCCGACGACCCGTGCCAGGTAGGCCGAGCCGAATCCGGCGTCGAATGAGCCGACCTTGGGGCCCGACTGGCCGAAGCGTGCGGTGTCTGCGGCGATGGTCAGGTCGCACAGCACATGCAGCACGTGTCCGCCGCCGATCGCGAGTCCGTTGACCGCCGCGATGACGGGCTTGGGGATGTCGCGGATCACTTTGTGCAGGTTCCCGATCTCGAACATGCCCGACTCCGACGGCCCGTAGTCGCCGGTCTCGGCGCGCTGCTTGACATCGCCACCGGTGCAGAAGGCCTTCTCTCCGGCGCCGGTCAGGATCACGGCCTGCACGTTGCGGTCGGCCCAGGCGCGTCGGAAGGCGTTGATCATCTCCTCGACGGTCTTGGCGCGAAATGCGTTGTAGCGCTGCGGGCGGTTCATCGTGATGACCGCCGTCGGGCCCTCCACGACGTACTCGATGTCTTCGTAGTCGGTGGTGCCGTAGCTCATGTCGCTGCTCCTTCGCGAAGGTGGTCGCCGAGACGGAGTGACTCGGACTTCATAGTGAATGAACGTACATTCACTCTCTTGGACGTGTCAAGGGTCACAGAGGAGTGGATTGTCGTTCGCGCAGGTCTGCGCCCGTCGACTGGGCGCTTCCTTCCGTCGACTGGGCGCTTCCTCCCGTCGACTGGGCGCTACGTCACGTCGACTGGGTGCTACCTAGTACGCGCCGCCGCTGAGCGGTGCGGCTCGATCGCACGGCACCGGGCGGGGGTGTGCGGGGTCGAGTGCGTTCAGGACGAAGTATGCGGTACGGCGCGAGCCCGCGATGCCCGCGTGTTCGGTGTAATCGACCGGGCAGCCGTCCTGGACGACGATGTTGCGCACGTTGGAGCCACCCGGCGGCAGGCCGAGCGTGTACGGGACGACGGCCTCGTCGTAGCGGGTTGCGATGTTGGTGTAGCTGATCTCGGGGTAGTAGTAGCCGCCCGCCGCGATCTTGCGCATCACGTCCGAGCTGGGGTCGAGCTCGGCGCATCCCTGGCAGAGCGGGGTCTGTGCCGCGGAGATGCCGAGCTTGCGGACCGTCGGCAGGATCTGGTCGGCTCCGGCCACCGTTGAACCACGCCACGCCGGGGCGATTGATACGTGCTTGTCGATCTTGCCCCGTCCGCCAAGGTATTTCGCGTAGTACGCGGGCACGACGGTGCCCTGCGAATGTCCGACGACGTCGACCTTCGATGCGCCCGTTGCCGCGAGGACCTTGTCGACGAAACGTCCGAATTGTGCTGCGCTGTCTTCGATCAGTCCCATTCCGCCGACGGTGGGACCGGGCCACGGCAGCTCATCGAGCGCCCCGTAGGTGAGCGCGAAGACGCAGTAGCCCTCGTTCTTCAGCAGCGGAACGTATGTGCCCCAATTGGTTTGCTGCGATCCGCCCGTTCCGTGTGCGAGCACCACGGGGTAGGGATGTTTCGACGTCGGGCGGCAGGAGAAGTCGTTGGAGCCCGGGAGCGATCCGCCATGCTTGGCCAACTCCGGCGCGATTCCCGAGAAGAAGTTGAACGTCACCGGCAGAGGAGCCGCCGACGCGGTGCCCGCAGTCGTCGTCCCGGCGAGCAAGGCGAGTGCTGCCGCGACCGTAACCAGTAGTGAGAATCCCCGAATCCGCATGAACACTGAACCTAGCAAGTGCTTGGTGAGCGTGGGTGCGTTGCGTCGAAACCGTGTTCTCGATGCCCCGCCGTCGGCTCGGCGGTCGGGCTCAGTCGAGACCGCGTTGCGCGGTCCGGTCGCCGCGTCGAGACGCGGCGCGCTGGAGGAGGAAGACTCCCGTGCCCGCTACGCCGACGGCGAGACCGACAAGACACACAGCCAGCGTGCGGCCGCCGCCCCATCCGGTGGCCCACACGACGATGGTCGCCACCAGCCACGCGATCATGCCGACGACGATCACCGGCTCGGGCGTCCGCAGCGCTTGCGGCAATTGGGGGATCTCGGGTTCATCGGCCACGGAGGACAGGGTAACTTCCCCCTTGTGACAAGCGATCCCTCGAGTGATCCGACACAGCCATCGAACTCCGACGCCCAGTCGGCGGAACCGAGCGCCCAGTCGGCGGAACCGAGCGCACAGTCGGCGGAACCGAGCGCCCAGTCGGCGGAACCGAGCGCCCAGTCGGCGGAACCGAGCGCCCAGTCGGCGCAACCGGCGGTACCGACGCGGCGGTTCGGGGCCGTCGACCGCTTCTTCAAGGTCAGTGAACGCGGTTCGACGCTGAGCCGAGAGATGCGCGGCGGGTTGGTGACGTTCTTCACGATGGCTTACATCGTGGTGCTCAACCCGATCATCATCGGCGGCATACCGGGCGAGTCCAAGAACGCAGACGTCCTCGGCAACGTGCTGCCCATCGCGCAGGTCGCGGCTGTCACGGCGCTCGTCGCGGGTGTCATGTCGATCATCTTCGGCTTGGTCGCCAACTATCCGTTCGCCATCGCCACCGGTCTGGGCATCAACAGCCTGCTGGCGGTGACCATCGTTCCCGAGGTCACCTGGCCCGAGGCGATGGGGCTGGTTGTAGTCGACGGCATCATCATCGTCATCCTGGCGATCACCGGATTCCGCACCGCGGTGTTCAATGCTGTTCCCGCAGAGCTGAAAGCAGCGATCGCAGCGGGTATCGGCTGCTTCGTGGCGTTCATCGGATTTGTCGACGCCGGGTTCGTCCGACGTATCCCCGACGCCGCGGGCACCACCACGCCCGTCCAGCTCGGCTTCGGCAACTCGATCACCACGGTCCCGACGCTCATCTTCGTGATCGGCGTCCTGCTCATGGGTGCGTTGATGGTGATGAAGGTGCCGGGTGGTCTGCTCCTGGGCATCATCATCACGACGATCATCTCGATCATCCTGGAGTCGACGCTGCATCTCGGCTCGGGCGCCGAGAAACAGGGCGGCTGGTCGCTGTCGGTGCCCAAGATCCCCGACTCGGCAGGCGGACTGCCCGATCTGAGTCTCGTCGGCAACGTCGACCTCTTCGGCGCCTTCACACGTATCGGTGTGCTCGCGGCCTGTGTGTTCGTCTTTGCGCTGGTGCTGTCGAACTTCTTCGACGCGATGGGCACGATGACCGGCCTCGGCCGCGAAGCCGGACTCGCCGACGACAAGGGCAATCTGCCCGGCGTCGGTAAGGCGCTGGTCGTCGAGGGCACGGGTGCGATCGTGGGCGGTGTGGCGTCGTCGTCGTCGAACACGGTTTTCGTCGAGTCGGCGTCGGGCATCGCCGAAGGTGCCCGAACGGGTCTGGCCAACATCGTGACCGGTGGACTGTTCATCGTGGCGATGTTCCTGACGCCGCTGTACGAGGTCATCCCGTCCGAGGCTGTCGCGCCGGCACTGGTCATCGTCGGTGCGCTGATGATGGGTCAGGTGACCCGTATCGACTTCACGAAGTTCGAGTACGCACTCCCGGTGTTCCTGACGATCGTCACCATGCCGTTCACCTACTCGATCGCCAACGGCATCGGCGTCGGATTCATCAGTTGGGTGGTGATGGCCGCAGCGGCGGGCAAGGCGCGTAAGGTGCACCCGTTGATGTGGGCGATCGCGATCGTCTTCGCCCTCTACTTCGCGCGCGAACCCATCTCCAACCTGATCAGTTGACCAGAAAAACGGGCAATTCGGGCCGATGTCGTCCGTTCGAGTTGTGAAAACGGTCGGTCAGTACTGCAAATGCTGTGCGGCAAACTAATGTAAAGCCCGTGAGTACACCGACCGACGACGGTTTATCGGGTGCCCTGGCGCTAGCGATTGTGCGCTTGGCGCGGCGACTGCGCCTACGTAGGCAGAACCAACTCGTATCTTTGACCCAGTTGTCGGCCTTGTCGACGCTACACATCGAGGGCGCGATGACGCCGGGCGCGCTGGCGGCCGCCGAGCGGGTCAAGCCGCCGTCGATGACGCGCGTCCTGGCATCGCTGTCCGATCTCGGCATGATCGAGCGCGCGCCGCACCCCACCGACGGGCGTCAGGCGATCGTGACGCTCGCACCCGCAGGCGAGGAGGTGATCGTCGCCGAGCACGCCGCCCGACGCGCCTGGCTGTCAGACCAGATCGACGCCTTGACCGACGACGAGCGCGCCACCCTGCGCAGCGCCCTGCCGGTCCTCGCCAAACTCATCAGCGAAACCGACGAGCCAAACTGAGCGTGCCGCCCCGACCCTCCCGGGTCGAGCGGCCCCCTCGCTGATCGAGCCGGCCCTTCGCTGATCGAGCGCCCCGCCCGCTGATCGAGCTTGTCGAGATCACCCGCTGATCGAGCCGAACCCTCGCTGATCGAGCGCCCCACCCGCTGATCGAGCCGACCCTTCGCTGATCGAGCGCCCCGGCCGCTGATCGAGCTTGTCGAGATCACCCGCCCGTCGAGATTAGAAGAACGTCCCCGAGAACGGTGCGCGGTCGGCGGCGAACGCCTGGGTGAGCGCGAGCAGCGTGTCGTCGGAGTCTGTCCACAGGCGTCCCGCGCTCGCGAACAGCGACGGCTGCACCCCGCCGAGGAACAAGCTCGACAGCACGGAAATATCCATGCGCACAGTCGGTTTCGACGTCGACGGCGCCACGATCGCGCCACCGTTGCGCACCGATACGTCGAAGACCCCCGCCCGCTCCCGGTAGCCGTCGGTGACCTCGAGCACAATGTCGAGGTCGGCGGAGTAGGTGCGCGTGCTGAGCGCGGCGGGAACGTCGAGAATCGACACCCACATCTCGTCGGAGCGTCCGGTGGTCGGCGCGGACCGTAGGTCGGTGAGTTTCGCGCGCAGCGGGTCGTCGACCGGGATCGACGCCGTCAGCGACGGCACCAGGTCGAGTCCGAGTAGTACCCGCCAGAGCTCGGTGTGCGCGTCGTCGGTGATCGCGAAGAGTTCTTCCACCTCGCCGCGGACCTGGCCTGCAGAGCTCTTGTGGATGCGATAGCTCGCGTAGCCGTCGGGGTGCAGCAGGTAGTGCAGGCCGCTGGCGGCCGGGGGACGTTCCGACGGACGGTCGGCGAGTATCGGAGCCCACCACTGCGGGGTCCGCGCGAGCGCGCCCGGGCGTGTGCGCGCCCAGCGCTCGTGGATGTCGGGGATCGTCGCGGCGACCTGCTGCGGGTTCGCGAAGTAGACCTCGGGGTGGTCGGGGGCCTCTGCCCGCAACGTCGGACGGCCTGGGGTCACCTCGACGGTCTCGGAGAAGCATGCGGGGCCGAACCCGAACCGCTCGTAAATGGTCCCCTCCGACGCCGTGAGGATCGCGAACGCGAAACCCTCGCGCTCCCACTGGGTGAACAACTCGGTGATCATCCGACGCAGAATGCCTCGTCGACGATGCGTCGACGCGACCGACACCCAGGAAAGACCGGCCGCAGGAACCTGTGTCCCGCCGGGAACCGTCATCTGCATCCGATAGAACATCGACACCCCGACAAGCGGGCGGTCGTCGTGCCAGGAGTCCCGAACGAGTACGACGTCGTCGTCGGAGACCTTCCCGCGGAGATCCGCGCGCTCGTCGTCGGAAATAGGGTTTCGCATCGCGAACGCGCGCGCATCCGTGGTGATGATCTCGTCCCAGTCGGCGTCCGTGGCCCGTCCCAGGTCGAGTGTGCTGCTGCGATTGTCCGGTGATCTCACTCCTCAACCGTGTCACATGGGTGGGCAGGAGAAGCAATTCGGACTGCTTACGGCAGACTGGACCGCGTGTCCGAGCCTGTTTCAGCCCAACCTCTGGCAGTCGACGTCATCGACATCGACGACCCCGACGACCTGCGCGTCGACGACTTCCGCGACCTCAACTCCGTCGACCGCCGCCCCGACCTGCCGACGCTGCCGGGCGGTCGACCGGGCAAGGGGCTCGTGATCGCTGAGGGCGTTCTGGTGGCTCAACGCATGATCGCGTCGCGGTTCACCCCGCACGCCTTCCTGGGCGTCGACAAGCGACTCACCGAGCTGTCCGACGACCTGCGGAACCCCAGCCTGTCCGGGGTGCCGTTCTACCGCGCGAGCGCCGAGGTGATGGCCGAGATCGTCGGATTCCATCTCAACAGGGGAGTCCTGGGCGTCGCGCGCAGACCAGCCGCGTTGGAGGTCGACGACGTGCTCGCGACCGCCACGACCATCGCCGTGCTCGAGGGTGTCAACGACCACGAGAACATCGGCAGCATCTTCCGCAACGCAGCGGGCCTCGGCGTCGACGCGGTCCTGTTCGGTGCGGGCTGCGCCGATCCGCTGTATCGACGCTGCGTACGCGTGTCGATGGGCCACGCGCTTCTCGTGCCGCATGCGCGGTTCGACGACTGGCGCGGCGCCCTCGACCTCCTCGCCGATCACGGCTTCACGACGGTCGCGCTCACCCCACGCGAGTCAGCGGTCCCGCTCGCCGACGCGGTCTCGGCCGACAAGGTGGCCGTACTCGTCGGAGCAGAAGGTCCCGGCCTCAGCGAGACCGCCATCCGCGGCTCCCACGTCGCGGCACGCATTCCGATGAGCAGGGGCACGGATTCGCTCAACGTCGCGACCGCTGCGGCAATCGCCTTTTACGAGCGCGTCCGATCAGGGACGATAGACCGGTGAGCCTCGCCGAGTTCGACACCGCCCACGCGTCGACGGCCGGCCCCTATCGCCGCGAACCGACGCCATGGGCGAGCGGACTCTTCGTCGCGACGACGTGCGCGATCTACTGCTCGCTGCTGCTCGTCGGCCTCTACACGCTCGTCGCCGACATCACGCCGTGGTCGGTGGCGGCTCGCTGGATCGGGGTTGCTGTTGCGATGCTCGTCGCGGGAGGACTCGGCTGGACCCTGTGGCCACTGCGCGACCGACCCGTCTGGCGGTGGATCGTGTGGGGCTCGCTGATCGGATTTCTCGCAGGCGTCGGCTCATCGATCGCCCTGGCGCTACTGAATCCCTGATCCACCCGGCGAAGACCTAGCCGACGAACCAGCTCGAGCTGCCTACTTGTCGGCGCCGAAGCCGAAGTACCGCGCGACGCGGCGCGTCCAGCCCGCCGACTCGTCGACGTATTCGCCGTTGGTGGGGAGTTCTGCTTCGACGCTCCCCGGCTCGCCGTAACTCCCCGGCTCGTCGAAATTCGCTGCCTCGCCGGCGTTCACCGACGGAACCGGCGCCGTGACCGCGTCCTCGACGGCCGCGGCTGCTGGTGCATCACGCAGCTCGGACTCGACCACCGGCCGACTCTCCTCTGACCGACCCGCCCCGGACTCGACCACTTCGGCTTCCACCACCTCGGTGTCGACGATCCGGGCGTCCGCGGCGTCAGCGTCGACCACGGGCTCGCCCGGCCCATCGGCCACCGGCGGCGCTGCGATCGGGATGCCGACGGCTGGTGTGTTCCCGGGAACCGGGGCAGGCGGAGCGTCGACGGGATGCTGCGCTGCGGCCTCGGCCTGCAGGGCCTGCTCGCGCGCGCTCGCCGCGGCCGCGGTTGCAGCAGCAGTTGCGGCGGCGGCCGTGGCGCTGGCCTCTCGGTAGCGCTCGTCGTCGGCCTCGGTCGGCTCGTAGTCTGCGGGCCTGATGGCGAAGCCGGTGACGGGAATCGTCAGCGGTTCAAGATCGCTCGGCGCGAGGGGCCGGGTGAACCGGAAACCCAACCACTCCCGATTGCCCTGCTCGGCGAGTTGCTGCGGATGGAACGGCAACGCCAGCGGATCGGGTGCCACGCCGGGGGCGTACCGCAGCGGATGCTCGCCTCCCCAGAAAGGCTTCTCGAAGGGGTACGGCAGGCCGTCGTCCTCAATGATGCTGACGGGGTCGGCGGCAAACGAACGTCGAAGTGTTCCGTCTTCCCACCGGGCGAAAACGCCTGTCGCAGAGTCGGGTTCGGTGTAGAGCAGGACTGCGGCGGCGCTCTCGGGGATCGACGCCGCGGTGCGGATGGTCTCGACGGTGCGCGTCAGCGTCGACGGCTTAGACGTCGCGAAGAGCGAACACGACACCACGGTCAGCGGGCCGTAGAAACCCGCGTACACCTGCGAACTGTCCGAGTCCATCGCCGCGGCGAGGTTGGTGTCGACGGACGGGACGAGAACGCTGTCGCCATAGATGGCCGATGCCAACTTCTTGGCCGCGTCGACGTCGTTGGTGACGCCGGATCGGAGTACGTCGACGGGAGTGTCGGTGTCGATGAACCACAGTGTGACTGCGCGCGCGGACATGGAGGCCGGTGCTCAGCTGTTCCCGTTGCTGCGCACACCGAGCAGCACGTCTTCCCAGGCGGGCACGGCAGGCTTGCGCGACTTACGACGACGATGCTCCGTCGGCTTGTCGTCGGTGCTCGACGTCGAGGTGTCGGAGCTCGTCGACGCGTCCTGAGTGCCGCGCTCGGAGTCCGTAAGCGGAGCTTCGTCGACGACGGTCGGCTCCTGTGCGGCGTCGTCATCGATGCCGAAGTCGAGGGTGTACGTGTCGTGTTCGACCCGCACCTCGACGTGCCGCGAACGCTGGGCCCCGATCAACGCGTTGGCGTCGAAGGTGACTTCCTCGTGGTCGTCGTCGGCGGGGGTGATCGTCGGCGTACTCACCGGGATGAGGCGACGTCGCGGTTCGATCGTCTCGGGGTGGATGAGCTCCTCGGCGAGATCGTCGAGCGGAACCGCGGTCCCGCCGTGCGAGCCGGGAGAAAAGCGCCAGTGCGCATGATGCTCGGTATGTCCGACCTGCCAGTTGACCTGAACGACCCACTGTCCGTCGTCGCCCTTCCAGGCGTCCCAGGTCGCTTCGTTGGGGTTCTGGCCATACGCGGCGAGTCCCTCGGTGACCGTGTCGCCGAGCGTTTCGGTCGACGGTCCGTCGTGGCGAACGGGGTGGGCGAGTGCGCCGAGTTCGGTCGCGCGCTGACGTTCGAGCAGCACCGGGTGGGCGAAGCGCTCGATCTTGTCCTTCGGCACTCCGGCGACGGCCGCGACCTCCTCGACACTCGCGCCCGCACGGATGCGGGACTGGATTTCTCGGGGGCGCAGCGACGATTCCATTTCAATCTCGATCTGTCCGAGGCGGGAGAGGTCACCGCGGGCGGCCGCGCGGAGCCGCTCGTCGGCGTCGAGCTTGAAACGCTCACCGGAGTCGGTGTCCTGGCAGATGACATGCGAGCCGTCGACGTCGACGCCGACGACCCGAAGTTCACGCATCATCTGCTCCTCCTCTGGTGGCCATGAGTGCGGGCATTGTCGTCAGGTTAGACCACAGATCCGCGTGAGACGGTCGGGACACGCGGCAAATCCGCAGGTCGAACCCAAACATGCGGCCCTGCAAGCGCCAGACGCGGCCCGAACTGGTAGACGCGGTCGGTGTACCAACCGCGTCTGCCGACTCGAGCCGCGTCTGTGCGGAAAACGTCAGAGCTTGCCGACGACGTAGTCGATCGCGGCGGTCAGGGTGCTGACATCGTCGGGCTCGATCGCCGGGAACATGCCGATGCGGAGCTGGTTACGGCCGAGCTTGCGGTACGGCTCGGTGTCGACGATCCCATTGGCGCGCAGCACCTTTGCGACCTGCGCGGCGTCGACGTCGTCGGTGAAGTCGATCGTTCCGACGACCTGACTGCGCAGCGCGGGGTCGGCGACGAACGGCGTCGCGAACTCGCTGGCCTCGGCCCATGAGTACAGGCGCGAACTCGAGTCGGCCGTACGCGCGACGCACCAGTCGAGTCCGCCGTTGCCCAGCATCCACTGGATCTGGTTGTCGAAGAGCAACAGCGTCGCGAGTGCGGGCGTGTTGTACGTCTGGTTCTTCGCGCTGTTGTCGACGGCCGTCGGCAGCGACAGGAACTCCGGGCACCAGCGATCGGTGTGGGCGATCTGGTCGACGCGCTCGAGGGCAGCGGGACTCATCACCGCGATCCACAGGCCGCCGTCGGAGGCGAAGCACTTCTGTGGTGCGAAGTAGTAGACGTCGGTGTCGGCGATGTCGACCGGCAGGCCGCCTGCGCCCGACGTTGCGTCGATGGCGATCAACGCGTCGTCGGAACCCGCGGGACGGACGACGGGCACAGCAACACCGGTCGACGTCTCGTTGTGGGCCCACCCGATGAGGTCGACGCCGCCGAAGTCGTCGACGGTCAGTGCCGCCGGATCAGGTGCGGTTCCCGGATCGGTGGAGATCACGGCGGGGGAGTCGAGGAACGGCGCCTTCTTGGCGACCGTCGCGAACTTGGAGCTGAACTCGCCGTAGGTCAGGTGCAGCGAACGCTGCTTGATCAGGCCGAACGCGGCCGCATCCCAGAATGCAGTGGTGCCGCCGTTGGAGAGCACCACCTCGTAGCCCTCGGGCAGCGAGAACAGGTCGGCGAGACCCGCGCGGATCGAGCCGACGACGTTCTTCACCGGCGCCTGGCGGTGGGAGGTACCCATCACCGATGCTCCGATGTCGACCAGGGACTGTAGTTGCTCGGGGCGCACCTTCGACGGTCCGCAGCCGAACCGGCCGTCGGAGGGCAGCAGCTCTGCGGGGATGGTGATGGATTCGATGGCGACGTCGCTCATGCCCGCAATTCTAGGGATGTGGCGCCGACCACTGCGTTCCGCCCCTCCCTGCGTGCTTACAACCCCGGTGCTTACAACCCCGGTTTGACGACGTCGCCCCACCCCTCGACGTCCTCGGGTCGACGCGGCGCGGGTCCGGTGTAGAGCGCCGCGGGGCGGACCAGCTTGCCGAGCTGCTTCTGCTCGAGAATGTGCGCGCACCAGCCGGCGGTGCGCCCGCAGGTGAACATCGCCGGCATCATGTGGGGTGGTACCTCGGCGAAGTCGAGGATGACTGCCGCCCAGAATTCGACGTTGGTCTCGATGGCCCGATCCGGACGTCGCTCGCGCAGTTCTGTCAGCGCGGCCTGCTCGAGTGCGGCGGCCACCTCGTAGCGCGGGACGTCGAGTTCCGATGCGGTGCGGCGCAATACGCGTGCTCGCGGGTCCTCGGCACGGTACACGCGGTGCCCGAAGCCCATCAGCTTCTCTTTGCGGTCGAGGATTCCCCTGACCAAACCTCTTGCGTCACCGGTCTTTTCGACCTCTTCGATCATCGGCAACACCCGCGCCGGTGCGCCGCCGTGTAGCGGTCCCGACATCGCTCCGATGGCTCCCGAGAGCGACGCCGCGACGTCGGCTCCGGTGGACGCGATCACCCGCGCAGTGAAGGTCGACGCGTTGAGTCCATGCTCGGCTGCACTCACCCAGTAGGCGTCGATCGCCGCGATGTGTTTCGGGTCGGGTTCGCCCTTCCACCGCGTCATGAATCGGGCGGTGACTGTCGGGCATTCGTCGATAATCCGTTGCGGCACTGCGGGTTGGTGGATGCCGCGTGCCGATTGCGCGACGTACGAGAGCGCCATCACCGACGCGCGCGCGAGGTTGGCGCGTGCGGTGGCGTCGTCGATGTCGAGCAGTGGCTGGTAGCCCCAGATGGGGGCCAGCATGGCCAGCGCGGCCTGTACGTCGACGCGGACATCGCCGGTGTGGATGGGCAGCGGGAATGGTTCGGCGGGCGGTAGTCCGTCGCCGAACCGGCCGTCGACGAGTAGGGCCCACACATCGGCGAAGGTGACGGCGTTCTCGACCAGATCCTCGATGTCGACACCGCGATAGCGCAGGTTACCGCCGTTCTTGTCCGGTTCGGCGATCTCGGTCGTGAAGGCGACGACGCCCTCGAGTCCCGGTACGAAGTCGTCGGGAATGCTGTTCGCCACAGGGGCCACCTCTCTCCACGCAACACCGTGGGAAGTGCGCGGCGCGGGGCTGCGGCGCCACCCCAGCACTCTAGGTCACTCCAGCAGGTGCGGCACAGCGGGACGCCCCTCCCAATGGGCGGTGACGGGTCGGGTCGGGGAGTACCGTCGGCGTCGTGGACAACGACCCCATCGACCTGCCCGGTATGCGCGTCGGTTACGGCGGCGGCATCCCACCCAACGTCGGCGACGGCGATCGAGCGGCTGGGGCGGACGGGGTGCGGGACAATCTCGATCCGAGCTGGCTCGACGGTGAGCCGCCGTGGCTCGAACTGTTCACGGTGTGGTTGCGCGAAGCCGTTGCCGCGCGCATCCCCGAACCCAATGCGATGGTGCTCGGAACAGTCGACGTGAACGGACTTCCGGCCACACGGACCGTGCTGTGCAAGGGAGTCGACGCCGGGGGCGTCGTGTTCTTCACCGGGTACGAGTCGGACAAGGGACACGACCTCGCCGCCAACCCTTTTGCCGCCGTGACCTTTCCATGGATCGCATTGGAACGACAGGTTCACTTTCGCGGGCCTGTGACCAAGGTCAGCGACGCCGAGACGCAGGCGTATTGGAACAACCGCCCGCGCGGCTCTCAATTGTCGGGTTACGCGTCGGAACAGTCACGCGAGATCGGTAGCCGTGCCGAGCTCGAAGCCAAGGCCGCGTCGGTCGCCGAGCAGTTCGGCGGATTCGACGACGGCGATCCCGTACCTACGCCGTCGAATTGGGGTGGGTACCGAATCGAACCGGTCTTCGTCGAGTTCTGGCAGGGCCGAGCCAACCGACTGCACAACCGGGTGCGGTTGACCATGATCGACGGCTGCTGGCGGGCGGCTCGGTTGCAGCCGTAGAGCTTTCGCCGACGTCACAGGGGCGGGAGCCAAGCGGGCGGTACGACGAGACCCATCTGCCGGTCCACAGGGGACCGTGTTTTCGTGACCAAGTTCTTCGCATGCGTTAAGCTTCGCGGCAGCATGTTCGGGGAGTGATTGCGACAGTTGGGGAGGGCTGGTTGAGCGAGAGCGATCTCGAGCAGTGGTTTGCCGACCTCCCGCCGTGGCCTACCTCGGGTACGACTCCGATGCACGAACTCGCGCGCGAGTCGTCGAGTGTGTTGGTGGCCTCGAAAGTCGCCGGTTCGGATACCGCTTCGTCGGGCGAGGAATCCGGGTCAGCCTCTCCCTCGCAGGAGCTCGACGCCTTCCTCACTTCCCAGGCCGAACGCTTGCGCGAGGACACTCGCCAGAAGCGAGAGAACGCGGCAGGTCCGCGCACCTGGCACAAGAGGCGAGGAACACTCGTCGGCGCGGGAGCGGGGATCCTCGTAATCGCGGCGATCGCAACTGTTCTCGGTGTCGCTCTATCGGGGTCCGACGAACGCGAGTCGACCACTGCGCGGCCGTCGGCAGTCGGTCCGACAGAGAGCACCGCCGCGTCTATCACATGCCCTGCGAGCGTGAATGGTGCCGTGACCACGGGAGCTGGTGCGGGAGACCAGAGTTCGGGCCCCAACGTGATCAAGGCGTTCAACTATGCGTATTACGTCGACAAAAACGCTCAGAAAGCCAAAGCTGTGACGACGCCGAACGCGGTCGCTGCTGTCGATGTCATGCAGAAGTTCATCGACCAACGCGGCGTCGGCACCAGTCACTGCCTCTCGATCACTGATCGCGGGAACAACTCCTATGGTGTGACGCTCACCGAGACTCCGCCGAATGGCGGGGCGCCGATCGTCTACCAGCAGACCATCAGTACTGTGCAGGCCGGTGGCAAGTACTGGATCACTTCGATCAAGTCTGAAAACTGATTTTCAACGCCACTATCGGGGTTCTCGGCCTCAGGTCGAGAAGTAATGAGGGGGACAACGCGACGATGACACGATCAGCCAAGAACCGGACTCGCGAAGCAGCATTGGACGTACGCCGACCTTCGATGAAGACGGCGGTCACCTCTGCGGTTCTCGTCGCCTCCATCGCGACTGCGTTGGGTGCCGGTTCGGCGGCAGCTGTGGAACAGGGCGGAACGAACCCCAACGATTCCGCGCCGCAGCAGGGTGGCACCGCGCCGACCGATACCGCTCCCCAACAGGGCGGTACGGCTCCGACGCCGGCGCCCGAACCATCCGCGCCGATCAACGTCCCCGGTGCTGGTTCGATCCCGGCCCCGCCCCAAGAAGCTCCTTACCAGCCGTACACCGCTGCCCCGCAGTATGAGGAGTCGGGCTACACCGACCCCGGCTACAGCACGTACTACAGCCCCGTACCCGACGCGCCGCTCCAGGCGCCGAAGCCCGTTGCGCCGGTGCGTCCGATTGCGCCGCCGCCCAACAAGATTCGCGTCGGAAACTTCGTGACCGACATCCCCGACGGCATGTCGGACAAGGATGTCAACTCCATCAACGCGTGGTCGGCCTACGGTGAGGCCAAGATCGCCCAGAACCTGATCTCCCTCGGCGTGCCGAAGGACAAAGCGTCGCGTCAGGCCGCGGCCACGATCATCGGCGTGGCCATCGGTGGTACCGCAGGTGCTGCCGCCGGTGTCATTCCCGGAGCGCTTGTCGGCGTGCTCCCGGGCGCAGCGGTCGGTGCGGGCGTCGGTGCCGGTGTCGGCGCCGTTGCCCTGACCCCGGTTTCGGTGCCCGGCGTGGGAACACTCTCGGGGGGCGCCGTCGGCGCTCTCATCGGCCTCCCGATCGGCATGGCAGGCGGAGCGGCAGCAGGCGCTGTCGGCGGAGCCGCCCTCGGCGCGACGATCGGCGGCACCATCGGTGGCATCGCCGCGTACACGCTCGGCGCAGGCGATCCGGGCGCGCACCCGCAGGAGCCCTGGAAGCTCGACGAGAACGG
Organism: Gordonia sp. w5E2; assembly: GCF_036540975.1. NCBI lineage: Bacteria > Bacillati > Actinomycetota > Actinomycetes > Mycobacteriales > Gordoniaceae > Gordonia > Gordonia sp. w5E2. The sequence goes on from NZ_CP144213.1 coordinate 1,079,136, forward strand.
AAATCCCAAGCAGCCCAAGCACGCCAAGCCTGAGCCGGTCGATCCCAGCATCAACCAGTTCGAGCTCTCGGTTCCCGCGGAGTCTGCCGCCAAGCAGGGCCTGCCCGGCGTCGACTACGTGGTCAACTACCGCGGCGATGTCAACGTGAAGGTTGGCAACCAGACCACGAAGTGGTCGGCTGAGCAAGCACAGGCGCCGTACAAGGCTCTCGGGCCGCTCGGCGCTGCGCTCGAGAAGCACTTCCGCGAGCTGACCAAGCAGATGACGGGCAGTCTCGACGCCCAGGTTCCCGGCTCCGAGGTCAACTGGCCCCAGGAGGCTGTGGGTCGCCACGCACTGCCCGACGATGCAGCGGCAACGGAAGGCGTTGCGGCACAGTCGACTCCGGTGGCAGCGACCGTCGACGCCCCGGCGGACGCGACCAAGACAGACGCATCTCAGTCCGAAGAAGCAGCACCCGCCGTCGCCAAGGTGGGTCGGCACGCAGCAGGCCGCTGATCGACATGTCCGACACCAGCGTGCAGGGAGCAACTCAACAGGCGGCCGCGATGCCAGACGCGGTCGTCGTGGTGGGCTCTGCCGGTGGGGTCGGAACGTCGGTGATCTCAGCACTTCTCGCTGAATATCGAGCGGCGACGACGCTCGGCGCCGCGTCGTGGTGGGTTGACGCATCGGGCAACGACTGCGATATCGAGTTGCGGCTACAGGGACGTGGCGACCCGTCGTTGCTGCGAAGCGAACTCGGTACCGGCCTCCACCTCGCCGCCGAAGGAGCATCGGTGGTCGACACGGTCGAGGAAGTCTGGGGCAACGGCGCCGTGCCGGTCGTCGACGCCGGTGCGCGTCTACTCACATCACTTGCCGATCTCACCGGCGACGTATTGGTCGACAAGGTCACGCCGGTGATCGTGCTCGGTGTACGGCCTGATCTCCTCAACCGGGCGCGCCCGTTCTTGTCCGAGTGGCACAAGGCGGGCGTACTCGAACGGTCCGTCGTCGTGATCAACAACCCCGTTCCGCTGCCGAATCAGGCGTCGCTCCGGACACTGCTGATCGACACCGTCGGCGCGAACGTGGCTGCCGTCGTCGGATTCGACTACGAGCCGGTGCTCGGCAGCGGGCTGGCAATGGGCCGTGTTGCGCAGGAGAAGTTCCTCCCGGCGACATGGGTGTCGTTGCAGGCCCTCGCGCGGGCGACGCAGGGCCCGGTCGCCCAGTAGGTAATACGCCAACGGGATTCACTCGCTGGTAGTACGTGTCGCTAAACTGCTTCGGTGCCCCGTCTGCTCGCCGATACGACGCCTCTGCGCAATATTTACTTCCGGCGTCTCTGGGTGGCGAACATCGTCACCGTCATCGGTGCTCAACTGACGATCGTCGCGGTACCGGCCCAGATCTACACCATCACAGGCAGTTCCGCGTATGTGGGACTCACCGGACTCTTCGGTTTGGTGCCGCTCGTCATCTTCGGTCTGTGGGGCGGGGCGCTCGCAGACGTGCTGGATCGTCGAATCTTGTTGATCTGCACCACGATCGGGCTGATCGCGTGCAGTGCGGCATTCTGGGCACAGTCGGCCTTCGGTGTCGGAAATGTCTGGATTATCCTGTCGCTGTTCGCAATTCAGCAGGCATTCTTCGCGGTCAACCAGCCCACGCGTACGGCGGTTCTGCCGAGGCTGCTTCCCGACGAGGAACTCCCTGCCGCGCTGTCGTTGAATATGACGGTCATGCAGGCCGGCGCGATAGCGGGTCCACTCGTCGGTGGCGCGTTGATCCCGATACTCGGGTATCCGCTCCTCTATCTCCTCGACACCATCTTCCTCGTACCGACGCTCGCAGCGGTCGTGATGTTGCCCGCGCTCCGACCGCTCAGTGGCGACGCGCCCAAGGTTCCAGGGCTGCGCTCGGTCATCGACGGTCTGCGCTATCTCGGGGCGCACAAGATCCTGATGGTGTCGTTCGTGGTCGACCTCATTGCCATGATCTTCGGCATGCCGCGGGCGCTGTTTCCGCAGATGGCCCACGAGAATTTCGGTGGGCCGATCGACGGCGGCTGGGCGTTTGCGCTGTTGTTCGCATCAATCCCTGCCGGTGCCGTCATCGGTGGTGTCTTCTCCGGATGGGTGAGCCGCGTCCAACGGCAAGGTCTGGCTGTCATTGTGTGCGTCATCATTTGGGGCGTCGCGATCGCCGGTGCGGGTATCGCGGTGGGATTTGCACATGGTCGCGCAATGCCGTGGCTCCCGGTTGCCCTGGTGCTGCTGATGGTCGGTGGTGCCGCCGACATGGCGTCGGCGGCATTCCGTCAGTCGATCCTGTTGGCCGCGGCCAACGACGACGTGCGCGGTCGACTGCAGGGCGTGTTCATCGTCGTCGTCGCCGGTGGTCCGCGAATCGCCGACGTCGTACATGGGGCGGTGGCGGTGTCGATCGGCGTCGCACTCACCACGACCGGTGGTGGTGTGCTCGTCGTGATCGGCACCGTCCTTGCCGCGCTTGTGGTTCCGGCATTCGTGCGATACCGCATCGGGCGCACCATCACCGAGCGGGCCGAAGGGCAGGGCTGAGCGTCGAGATCGTCGACGATGCCCTGACCAGCGGATCAGAGATTTCGATGCCAAGATGGAGCGCATGACTGTCACCGTCGGGGAATCGCGCAGCGGCTTTCGTGTCCCGCTCATCGACATCACGCCGTATATCGCGGGCGGTAGCGCCGCCGACAAAGCCGTCGTCGCCGCGCAGATCGACGACGCCGCCAGTTCGGTGGGCTTCATGCAGATTGTGGGGCACGAGATTCCATCGGCCGTGATCGACGAGTTCACCGCGGTGCTCGACGATTTCTTCGCACTACCCCTCGACCAGAAGAAGGCGTATCGCACCCCGCCGGAGATCAATCGCGGGTACGCGCCGCCGAAGTCCGAATCACTCTCGTTGTCGCTCGGCGTCGAATCAGCGAATCGCATGAACGACTTCTTCGAGGCATACAACGTCGGCGTCGAAGCCAAGGAGTACCCGGATCTCGAGCTCCCCGACGACCAGTACGCCGACAACACCTGGCCGCAGGTCGACCACTTCGAGGCCGCGGTGTCGACATACTTTGCCGAGGCTCGACGGGTCGCGCACACCCTGACCAAGATCTTCGCCGACGCCCTGGACCTCCCGCCCGACTTCTTCGACGGCTACACCGACCACTCACTCGACGTGCTGCGCATGAACAACTACGCGCTGCCGCCCGGCGAGGTTGAGCTCGACGGCGAGCTGACGGGCATGGGGGAGCACACCGACTACGGCATCGTCACCGTGCTCTGGGCCGACCAGGTGCGCGGTCTGCAGGTGCTCGACGGCAACGGACAGTGGCACGACGTCGCTCCCGAGGACGGGGCATTACTGATCAACCTCGGTGATCTGATGGCCCGCTGGACCAATGAGCGCTGGATGTCGACGCTGCATCGGGTCAAGCCGCCGATCGTCGACGGGAGTATCGAACGCCGACGCTCCGCCGCCTACTTTCACGACGGCAACATCGACGCGACGATCTCCACACTTCCGTCGTGCGTCGGCGCCGGAAGCCGGTACTCGCCGATCACGGTGGGCGAGCACATCGGTGCGAAACTCGCCGGATCACGTGCAGGACAAGCAAATCCGTACGCCAAACGTGAAGCTGCCCGAGTCCAGCGTGCGATGCAGCGGGGACTCGGGCAGCAGTAGATCGCTCACGGCCGGTGTCCGGTGGTCAAGGGCCGCGGTCGGACTCGTCAGGGAACGATCACCCAGCCGCCGAACCCGTAGCCCTGAAGAACTCGTACCGGAGTGTTCAGTGCGTACGCACCGATCATCACCTGGACGGCGCCCGAGCCCGTACGCAGTTCGAGCGACTGGGTCTCGCCCGGTTTGCGCCCGAACGTAGCGCGCAAAAACTTCTCCTGCGGAATCAATGAAGCACCGTTGCTGAGCATGATGAGCGAGCTGCACCGCGGATTCCGTGCCCACCCGGCACCGTTGCCGGTGAAGCCGAACGAGGTCAGTGTCGCCTTGAGCACGCCGCGCTTGGGAGAGGTCAACGTGACATGGACAGAGCCACGACAGTAGTCATGGTCGCCGAAGAAGCCGAAATTGTCGCCGGTGCTCGTGTAGTGGGGCAACGGTCGGGGCGCCGGCGCCGCTTCCGCCACACCTCCGCCGATCCCGATGCCCAGAGCTGCCGACGCTGCGACAGCGACCCCGGCGACGAGCCGACGACTCTTACTGCGGAACTTTGACCCGAAAACGGGCATGTACGCACCTGATCCTTGGGTTTGGGCGTCGTGGACGCATGGGTGATCGTTCATTTGCGCAAACAAATTAGCACGACGTTCCGTGGCTTGGGTCACAGGTTTCGGGGCGGCAGAACTGTAACGAACCGCGCGGCGTCGAGCGCATCGCTGATATAACGGCAGTGAGGGCACGTGTGTCGGGGAGGGTCGGTGGAACGTCGCCGGAGCCGAGGACCTGGGCGTCATGCGGAACCTTTGGGGCGGAAAAGGACGATACGGCAGATGCCACCGCGTCCGAACGTCGAGACGTGCAAAGACCGTGCAGGAGAGCACAATGACCACATCCTCGCAAACCCCTTCGACGATGCGCGCAGCCGTCGTCCATGACTTCACCAAGCCCCTGACAGTCGATTCGATCGACGTTCCGACCCCCACTGGAAACGAGGCGCTGGTGCGCGTCGACTACACCGGTGTCTGTCACACCGATCTCCATGCGGCACATGGTGATTGGCCCGTGAAGCCAGAGCCGCCCTTTGTGCCGGGCCACGAGGGAGTCGGGACAGTCGTTGCCGTGGGCGACGACGTCACCCGTATCAAGGTGGGCGACGTCGTCGGAAATGCGTGGCTGTGGAGTGCCTGCGGTGAATGCGAATGGTGCGAAACCGGTTGGGAGACACTGTGTCCCAACCAGAAGAACGGTGGGTACTCGGTCGACGGTTCGTTCGGCCGCTACATGCTCGTCGACTCACGCTACTGTCCCATCATTCCGTCAGGTGCCGATCTCGCCGCCGTCGGCCCGATCCTGTGCGCGGGCGTCACCGTCTACAAGGGTCTGAAGTGCACCGACACCAAACCCGGTGAGTGGGTGCTGATTTCCGGTATCGGCGGACTCGGGCACATCGCGGTGCAGTACGCGATCGCGATGGGTCGTCGGGTGGCGGCGTTCGATGTCGACGACGAGAAGCTCGAACTCGCCCGCCATCACGGCGCCGAGATCACGGTCAATGCCGCGACGTCCGCCGACCCGGGCGCCGAACTGCAGGAAGCCACGGGTGGTGGCGTTCACGGCGCACTCGTCACCGCGGTCAACAAGCACGCGTTTCCACAGGCGATCAGCGCGCTGCGTCGCGGTGGGACCGTCGTCCTGGTCGGTCTTCCGCCCGATCAGTTCCCGCTCGACATCTTCAGCACGGTGCTGCTCGGGTTGACTGTGCGCGGCTCGATCGTCGGAACCCGCAAGGACATGAGCGAGGCTCTCGATTTCTACGCGCGGGGCAAGATCACGCCCACCTACTCGGTACGCAGCCTGACCGATATCAACGCAGTGTTCGACGAGATGGAGCACGGCAAGATCGAAGGCCGCGTCGTGATGGATATGGCCAAGGACGCCGGCTGAGCGGCGTTGCTTGGAACGGCTCCGGCCACCGCGCAACGTGTTCGACGCGTTGCGGGCGCACCCGTATCGAGAGTGTGTGTCGTATCGGAAGATGTGGGTGCTGCAGCACACAGATCCTTCGATTCGACACACATCTAGCCCGGCCGGGATGCTGGGCGATGTATACGGGTGGCAGGGTCTGGCTCGAGCCGGGGTGCGTACACAATCGTGACGTGAGCGGGGCGCCGAGGAGATTATTGTCTTGGCGTCGCGCTGACGACCGAGTTGTGTACGCGCGCTAGGGGTGTGGCGACTCAGTGGGCGTCGGGCAAGGTGCCGCACGGGCCCGACGAGCGGTCCCGGGTACGACAGCGAAACCGCGGCCCCGCTGGTCGAGCGGGCGCGAGCGCAGCGAGCACCCGAGTCGAGACCACTGCGCCCGGGGAGTGATCTCGACAGGCTCGATCAGCGGGACGGGGCTCGATCAGCGGGACGGGGCTCGATTTGCGGGACGGGGCGCGATCAGCGGGACAGCGCGGCCCCGAGGGCGTATCGCCAAATGTGTGCCGTATTGAAAGATGTGGGTGCTGCAGCACACAGATCCTTCGATTCGACACACATCTAGCCCGGCCGGGATGCTGCCGTGCATACGGGTCGCAAGGTCTGGCTCGAGCCGGGGTGCGTACACAATCGTGACGTCAGCGGGGCGCCGAGGAGATTATTGTCTTGGCGTCGCGCTGACGACCGAGTTGTGTACGCGCGCTGCGGGTGATCTCGACAGGCTCGATCAGCGGGACGGGGCTCGATCAGCGGGATGAGGCTCGATCAGCGGGATGGGGCTCGATCAGCGGGGCGCCCCGCTGGTCGAGCGGGCGCGAGCGCAGCGAGCACCCGAGTCGAGACCACTGCGCGTCGCAACGGTTAGTCGGCGGGGGTGACCCTGCCCGGATAGGTTGAGGTGCGCGCCGCGTGGACGGGGCAGTAGTGCATCGACTTGCCGCGTTCGGATTCTGGCGGCAGGTTGCGCGACGGCGTCTCGACGAGCGGTGCGTCGGCGGGAACCCGCCCGTTCACGCGGTCCCACGCATCGCGTGCACGGGGATGCCGCCACGGTCGCCGGGGCAGCAACCGATGGAACACGAGGTTGTAGGTCTTGCCGAGGAGACGGAACAGCTTCTCGTCCCGGTCGGTCCAGGGCAGTGCCATCATTTCGCGGATCGGTTCGTCGTAGAACCCCGTGGTGAGCCAGATGAAGTTGCGGGCGACCACCGGAGCGATGACGCGACGCCAGAGCGCGGTCGGGATGAACGAGAGATAGGGAGGCGGGGGAAGCGTCGAGATGTCGAGAACTGTGCGCACCGACTCGTGGTCGCGAAGTACATTGCGGCACATGTGGTCCCAGTATTCGAGGAAGTCCTCGTAGGTCTCGGGTACCGGCCGCATACTCACGCCGTACATGGCGTACCAGTTCTTCGATTCTTCGAAGAGCTGTCGCTTCTGGTCTTCGGTCAACCACGGGCCGAACCTCTCGCAGAGGCGCACGTTGCCGTACCAAAACGTGGCGTGCGCCCAGTAGAAGACGTCGGGGTCGAGGGCGTGGTACCGCGAACCGTCGGGCATGGTGCCCTTGATCTCGCGGTGGTAATCGCGCACTTCTTTGCCGGTCTCGAAGCCCCAGTACTCGTCGAAGACGACTCCGCCGATCGGATACAGCGACCGCATGAGGCGTTGCCAGCGTTCGCCGAAGAAGTCGGAGTGATCCCAGACGGCCTGCCCGAGCTTGGGGTGCATGTTCTGAATCGACCCGGCCCAGAGGCTCTGGATCATTCCGGTCCAGGTTCCCCACACCTGCCACGTCAGGGAGTCGGGGCCAAGCGGCGGGTACTCGACATGCGGGTACTCGGCACGACGCGGGGTGTCGGTCGTCGCAGCCTCACGTTCGACGGCGTCGGGTGTTTCGGGTGACGAGCTCGACGAGTTGACTGTGACTTGCGTCATGAGACGAAACCCTAGGTGCGTCTCACGGTGCTGTCAACGCTGCCCGACCTGATCAGCCGGGCTGAAAGCGGACGAGCGTGCCGGCGACGAGTTGCGCCGCGGCCGAGACCGACGTCGCCGACAGGACACCCACGACCGGGTATCCGCCGGTCACGGGGTGATCGGCGAGGAAGATGACGGGCTCGCCGGCAGGCGGAACCTGAACCGCTCCGTGGGCAACGCCCTCGGAGGGCATCTCGGGAAGGTCGGTGCGGTGTGTCAGGGTCGGCGCGGTGTCGCCATCGCGACGTCGTAGGCGTACCCCGACCCGATTACTCGCGGTCGTGACCTCCCACGTGCCTGCGAAGAGGTCGCCCGGCTCGGAGAGGCGATTCGCGCGTGGGCCGGGAAAAGCGGTGAGTTCGACGACGCCGACCCGCCGGGTGTCTGCCGGGGCATGCAGAGTTGCCGGCCACGTCTCGTCTGCATCCCCGACCCTCAGTTCGTCGCCCTGCGCCAGGGGAGGGGGTCCGGTTCCGGAGAGAGTGTCGGTCGACCGCGATCCGAGTGACGGCTCGACGTCGAATCCACCTCGTGCGGCAACGTAGTTGCGGCAACCCCAGTGCGGCGTGCCGACCTCGACATTCGTCCCGGCGCGGGCAACGACAGCCGAATTGACCCCGACGGCAACACCGTTGACCGAGACCGAAGCGTCGGCGCCCGTCACGGCCACGAGTGTGTCCGTGTCGCAACGGAGCACGAGGCCACCGAGTGTGGTTTCGATCGTCGCGGCGTCCTCGGAGTTGCCGACGAGGCGATTGGCAAGGGTCATGGCGACTCGATCCGCGGCACCCGACCTCGGCACGCCGAGGTGTTGATAGCCGGGACGTCCGAGATCCTGGATCGTCGCCAACGGCCCGGTGGCGATCACCGTTGCGCGAGTCACCGGTTCTCCGTGTCGTCGTCGGGTCGAGCGGCAGAGTCTTCGGGGGCGCTGGCGTCGACGAATCGGACACGGGTGCCGGGTGTGAGGAAGGCCGGCGGGTCGTCGTGTTCGCTCCAGAGGCTGATTCTGGTGCGTCCCAGCAGGTTCCATCCTCCGGGGCTGTCGCGTGGATACACCGCGCTGTATCCGGCGGCGATCGCCACCGACCCGGCCGGCACGCGAGTACGGGCGTGTGGCCGTCGGGGGAGGTTCAGCAGTCCGGTGAGAGCGGCATCGGCGGCGTCAGAAGCGGGCACCAGATAGCCGAAACCCGGTGCGAAACCCATGAACTGGACGACCCATTCAGTACTCCGATGCGCCGCGATCACCGCGTCGACACTCATGTCGAGTGCACCGGCGACGTCGTCGAGGTCGTCGCCGTCGTAGTGAACCGGTATCTCGACGGGTGAGGGCGTCGAATCCGCAACGTCGGCGCCTGCGATCCCGAACCGCAGTGCGCGATGAATGCCGAGGACATCCACACCGCCACCTGTCTTGCCCTGCACCAGAATTGACGACGCGCTCGGCACAACGTCCTCGGTGGCCACGAGGCGACCCTCGGCTATCGCGGCCCGCAACGCGGTCGCCGACTCGAGTACCGCAAATGCCGGGTCGTCGGCATCGGCGAAGTCGAGAAGCACCGCATCGGGGCCGGCGGGTAACTCCTGCATACCGATCGAATCTACCGTCGACGGCCACGTCCGGATGGCACACTGGGCGCGTGACACGCATGGGAGCAGATCGTTGAGAGAGATCGTCGTATGCGGTGAGGCGCTCGTCGACGTGGTGTCGACAACCGCTCCGGGCCCCGATCCGTCGCACCTGCCACCGTTGCAGCCGGCACTCGGCGGCGGACCGTTCAACGTCGCGATCACCCTCGGCAGACTCGGCAGTGCCGTCTCGTTCTGCTCTGCGGTCTCCACCGACACCTACGGCGACGCCATCATGGCTGCTCTGAGTGCCGGGGGCGTCGGCACCACACTGGTCCAACGTCGCTCCGAACCCACGTCGCTCGCCCTGGCCACGATCGGTACCGACGGCGCAGCGCACTACTCCTTCTATGTGGAGGGCACCGCCGACCGCCTGGTCACCGAGCCCGGCGACTTCGCCGCGACCGTCTCCGCGGTGTGCTTCGGAACGTTGTCGATGGTCCTCGAACCGGGTGCGAGCGTCTACGAACTGGTGATGCGTCGAGCTCACGACGCCGGGCGTCTCGTTGCACTCGACCCGAATATCCGGCCCTCCGTGATCGACGAACCCGACGTCTACCGTCGACGATTCCTGGACTGGGTACCGATGATCGACGTCCTCAAACTCTCCGACGAAGACGTGGACTGGCTCGGCGACGGAGCGGACGGCTCGTCGGTCGACGACTGGCTCCGGGAGGGCGCGGGGGCCGTCGTGATCACCCACGGCGCCGACGGAATCTCCGTTCGCACACGCGAATTCACCGTATTGGCACAGGCTCCCGAGACAACCGTCGTCGACACGATCGGGGCGGGCGACAGTGTGCTCGGAGGGTTGCTCCATTTCTTCGACGAGTCGGGCGATTTGTCCGCATCAGCAGTGCGGTCGCGCGACGCCGATTACTGGCTACGGGCCGCGGACTACGCGGCACGAGTCGCCGCGGTGACCGTTTCGCGTCCCGGAGCCGACCCTCCGTGGGCGAGCGAGCTCGATGCCCCGTGATCGAGGCGCAGGTCAGACGGTATTCGGCTACGGTTGACCAACGTCAATGCACCCTCCGTGGGCGCGCATGTCGATAACCGACTACGTTTAGTAACGGAGAGTCCGACTCACAGTGCGTCACATGTACCTGTGGGTCTCATACCTGAGTAAAGGGGTTTTGGAGTGTCCGCTGAAACAGCTCCCGCCGACTCGGCATCGGATACCGCCTCGTCGACGTTCATCTACCCCGGTGGGCAGCTCGAGCTTCCCATTCTCAAGGCCACCGCGGGCAGTGATTCGGTTGCGCTGGGCAAGTTCCTCGCAGAAACGAATCTCACGACGTTCGACGGCGGCTTTGTCAACACCGCAGCCTGCAAATCCGCGATCACCTACATCGACGGAGAAGCAGGCATTCTGCGCTACCGGGGTATCCCGATCGACCAATTGGCAGAGAAGTCGACCTTCATCGAGGTCAGCTACCTGCTGATCTACGGCGAATTGCCGACTCCGAGCCAGCTCGAAGAGTTCAACAACAAGATCCAGCGGCACACCCTGCTGCATGAGGATCTCAAGCGATTCTTCGACGGCTTCCCGCGCAACGCACACCCGATGCCGGTGCTGTCGAGCGCAGTGAACGCACTGAGTGCTTACTACCAGGACTCGCTCGATCCCAAGGACCCCGAGCAGGTCGAACTGTCGACGATCCGTCTGCTTGCCAAGCTGCCGACGATCGCCGCCTACGCCTACAAGAAGTCGGCGGGCCAGCCGTTCCTCTACCCCGACAACTCGCTGTCGTTGGTCGAGAACTTCCTGCGCATGACCTTCGGCTTCCCGGCCGAGCCCTACGTGGTCAATCCCGAGGTCGCCAAGGCCCTCGACATGCTGTTCATCCTGCACGCCGACCACGAGCAGAACTGCTCGACGTCGACCGTGCGTTTGGTCGGATCGTCGCAGGCCAACCTCTTCACGTCCATCTCGGGCGGCATCAATGCACTGTGGGGTCCACTGCACGGTGGCGCCAACCAGGCCGTGCTCGAGATGCTCGAAGACATCAAGGCTTCCGGTGGCGACACCAAGGCGTTCATGACCAAGGTCAAGAACAAGGAAGACGGTGTGAAGCTCATGGGCTTCGGACACCGCGTCTACAAGAACTACGATCCGCGCGCAGCGATCGTGAAGAAGACCGCCGACACGATCCTCCAATCGCTCGGCGTCCAGGACGATCTGCTCGACATCGCCAAAGGACTCGAAGAAGTCGCCCTCAACGACGACTACTTCATCTCGCGCAAGCTCTACCCGAACGTCGACTTCTACACCGGCGTCATCTACCGGGCCATGGGCTTCCCGACCCGCATGTTCACGGTGCTCTTCGCACTCGGACGTCTGCCGGGCTGGATCGCGCACTGGCGTGAGATGAACACAGATCCCGCGACCAAGATCGGCCGACCGCGTCAGCTCTACACCGGTTACCCCGAGCGTGACTACGTCACGATGGGCGACCGCTGAGTTCGACGCTTCGACCTGTACACCCCACGACTCAAAGGAGAGTCCCGTGACCAGTACCGAGAAGCCAGAAGTCGAGTTCCAAGAAGGTCCCGCTCCCAGTGAGTTGGTGATCGCAGACATCATCGTCGGCGACGGCGACGAGGCAAAGCCGAGCGACGTCGTGGACGTGCATTACGTCGGCGTCGATTTCGAGTCGGGCGAAGAGTTCGATTCGTCGTGGGACCGTGGTCAGTCGGCCAACTTCCCGCTCGACCGGCTGATCCCCGGCTGGCAGCAGGGAATCCCGGGCATGAAGGTCGGCGGCCGCCGACGCCTCACCGTGCCACCTGCGCTGGCGTACGGCCCCGAGGGTGCGGGCCACCGGTTGTCCGGACGGACACTGGTCTTCATCATCGACCTGCTGGGTGTGGGCTAGATCGCCTCGCAACGTAACAACGCCGGTGCATCGGATGTCGATGCACCGGCGTTGTGCTGGCTACGGCGTGATCTGCGACTAGGCGATCTCCCCGCGCTGGGCGAAGCGATCGGCGACGGCAATCGCGAGGTTCTGGTCTGCTTCGTGCTCGACCCGCGTCTCGAATCCTCTTCAGGCGAGCGACGACTCGCCTTTCTCTACGACTCGCTCCGCGAACTCGACGCCAAGCTCGACGGCAAACTCCTCGTCGTACGTGGACGTCCCGACGAGGAGATCCCACGACTGGTCGACGCCGTCGGAGCGGGTTCTGTGCATGTGAGCGAGGATTTCTCGCCGTTCGGGCGGCGTCGAGACGACGCTGTCGCCGCAGCACTCGAAGAATCCGGCACGACATGGCAACCCGTCGGTTCGCCCTACCTTGTCTCGCCGGGCAGGGTGACGAAGTCCGACGGCACACCGTACAAGGTCTTCACGCCGTTCTTCCGAGCATGGCGCGACCACGGTTGGCGTGCGCCGGCAAAGACCGAAGCGCCGTCGAAGATCGTGAATCCCAGCGACATTCACCCCTCTGGTCGTATCAGGATTCCGGCGGCGCCCACGACGCTGGACCTGCCAGCCGGTGAAGACGCGGCACTCGAGCGGTGGCGCAGCTTTGTCGACGACGACCTGTCGGGCTACGAGTCCGACAGGGACAGGCCAGATCTCGACGTGTCGAGCAGGATGTCGGCGTATCTGAAGTTCGGCAATATCCACCCGCGCACGATGGCCGCCGACCTCGGCAGGTCGCAGTCGGCGCAGGCGTATCTGCGTGAGCTGGCGTTCCGTGATTTCTACGCCGACGTGCTCTACAACTGGCCAAAGAGCCTCTGGCACAACTGGAATGACCAGTTCGACGACATCGCACTCGACACCGGAAAGTCCGCCGAGAAGCACTTCGACGCGTGGCGTGAGGGGCGAACCGGCTTCCCACTCGTCGACGCGGGGATGCGTCAACTGAGCGAAACAGGGTTCATGCACAACCGAGTGCGCATGATCGCCGCGTCGTTCCTGGTGAAAGACCTGCACCTGCCGTGGTGGTGGGGTGCGAAGTGGTTCCTCGACCAGCTCACCGACGGCGACATGGCGTCGAATCAGCACGGTTGGCAGTGGGCCGCGGGCACGGGAACCGATGCGGCACCGTACTTTCGGGTGTTCAACCCGGAGACGCAAGCCAAGAAGTTCGATCCCGACGGCGACTACATTCGACGCTGGATTCCCGAATTCGACACCGACGACTACCCGGAACCGATCGTCGATCACAAAGCCGAACGCGAAGAGGCACTTCGACGTTTCGGTGAGCTCTGAGACGGCGAGATCTGAGACGCCGAAACCCTCGGTGGCGCAAGGCGGTCCCCGCTCACGAGCGAACCCGCGTTCTTGACGCGCGAGAGTAGCGGGAGCAATTCGTACGAGGTGATCCCGTCGAGGGGTCCGAGGACATCGGTGACAAAGGAGTACAGCTCGTCGGTGTCGTGCACCATGACACTGGCCGTCAAGTTGGCCGCCCCGGTGACGGCAACCGCGAACGGCACTGCTGGGTGGGCCGCGAGTGCTTCGCCGGTCGCTGCCAGATGCCGGGGATGCACCGTCAGCCAGACCGCGATCGCGTCGCGCCCCAGCGCGGCAGTGGCGAGATCGACGTCGAAGTAGGCGATGCCCGACCACACGAGGTGCTCGACGCGTCGGGTCACCTTGCCCGGCGTCGAACCCACTGCGCGAGCGAGGTCGGTATACGACGTCCGACCGTCGCGGGTGAGAACGTCGATGATCGCTCTGTCGGTGCGATCGATCGACGTCGATGAGGGCCGACCGCCGTCGGGTCCGCTCGGAATGCGTGTTTTCGCAAGCGCATCCGCCTCCGTCTGGGTGAGCGCGTCATGCCAGCCCTCCCAATCCGTCGGTGCCCCGCCGACGAACGTGTGCAGCACCGCGGCCGGTCGTACGTCGAGAACGGGTGCGGCCTTGGGGAGTGTCCGGGTGAGGAGCTCCATTCCGCCGTGCGGATCGGCTGCGCGCAGATTGAAGACGATCTCCCAGCCGGCCTCGTAGATGGATACCCATGAGACGTCGTCTCGCGCTGCCAAGGCACCGGCGATACCGTCGGCTCCCTCCGGTCGACACCGCACACGCACGACCCACGTCGAGTTACCGAGGGCACGAGGATCGGTGGCCATGGTGACGCGCAGGAGGCCATCGCGTCGGAGTCGGCGATAGCGTCGGGCAATCGTCTGTTCGGCCACACCGAGGACGTCGGCGATCTCGCGGAACGACGCCCGTGGCGACAGTTGGATGGCGCGAGCGATTCTCGTATCCAGATCGTCGAGAATGGAGGATTCTGGCGAGGTTGTGGCTCCCATGTCATGAATCTAACGGGATCGGGGCCTCCTGGCGACGCCGACCGATCGTGGGATCACACTTGGTTCATACCGCCTGAGGTGCGTTGACGCACCGGATTCGGGCGAAATCCTCGAAAGGTACACACTCATGGAACGTAAATGGTGGACGCTTGTCGTCGTCTGCGCAGCGACTTTCATGTTGCTGCTCGACGTCACGATCGTCGTCGTCGCACTTCCCGATATTCAACATGCACTCGGCGCCAGTTTCAGTCAGTTGCAGTGGGTCACCGACGCGTATGCGCTCGCGCTGGCGTCGTTGCTGCTGACATCCGGATCGATCGCCGACAAGTTCGGCAGACGTCGAATCTTCTCGATCGGCCTGGTGATCTTCACGCTTGGCTCGCTGCTCTGCGGCGTCGCACAGGACCCGGTCATGCTGATCGTGTCCCGCGCACTGCAAGGTGTCGGCGGTGCGATGCTGTTCTCGACGTCGCTCGCGCTTCTCGCGTCGACCTTCCACGGCCGTGAACGCGGCGTCGCCTTCGGCGCGTGGGGTGCCGTCACCGGCATTTCGACGGCACTCGGCCCGATCCTCGGCGGCGTGCTGACGACCGGTGTGAGCTGGCGTGCGATCTTCCTGGTCAATCTGCCCATCGGCATCGCCGCCCTGTTCGTCACGTGGAAGATGGTCGACGAGTCGCGCTCGCCTCATGCCCGTCGAATCGACTGGCCGGGCGTCGTCACATTCACCGCTGGTCTCGTCGCTCTGGTCTACGGACTCACCGAGGCCGGGCAGCGCTCGTGGGGTGACAGCCTCGTCGTCGGCTCGTTCATCGTCGCCGCGGTGTTGCTCGTGGCGTTCGTGATCATCGAACTGCGTGTCGACGAGCCGATGTTCGACCTCTCACTGCTGCGGATTCCCACCTTCACCGGCGGTCTGATCGCCGCCTTCGCGATGAACGGCTCGCTGTTCGCGATGCTGCTGTACGTGGTGCTCTACCTGCAGGAAGGGCTCGGCTACTCAGCGCTGCAAACCGGCGTCCGGCTGCTGGTGATGTCGGGCTGCACGATGGTGAGCGCCACGATCGCGGGCCGACTGTCGGAGAAGGTGCCGCTGCGCTGGCTCATCGGACCGGGCCTGCTCATCGTCGGCGTCGGACTGTTCTTGATGGCCGGTCTCGACGAGAACTCGTCGTGGACGCACCTCATCCCCGGCCTGATCATCGCGGGCATCGGCAGCGGCCTGGTCAACCCGCCCCTCGCCGCGACCGCCGTCGGCGTCGTCGACGTGCACCGCTCCGGCATGGCGTCGGGCATCAACACCACGTTCCGGCAGATCGGCATCGCCGTCGGCATCGCGGTCTACGGCACCGCCTTCAGCTCGAAGCTGAGTTCGTCGATGCGCGAGAACCCCGCCGGTGGCAAACACGCCGCCTACGCCGAGGCCCTCAACGCGCTGTTCTGGATCAGCGGCGCCGTGGCGGTTGTCGGCGGCCTCGCCGCGCTGCTGCTGATCCGCAGCCGCGACTTCGTGCCGCACGGCCCGGCTCCGACCACCGAGGGCGGCAACACGTCGAGCGAGGGCGCCGGGGTGACGGCCGCGGCCTGAGACTGCTCTCGGCTGGCCGGGCCGGCAGAAACCCGCGGAAGGATTCTTTCCGCGGGTTTCGTGCCTTTGCTCGTGTTGTTTCTCGAGGAGAGGTCAGTCTCTGGGGGAAAGATCCCTTCCCCTACTTTCTGCGCGCCCCTAGCGCGCCATCGAGAGCACTTCGGACCACTTGACGCGGCTGCCGGTGCGCAGGATCGAGCGCTGGTAGATGCGCGCGGCGAACCAGGTCGCGGCGGCGCAGGCCAGGATCATCAGGATCAGCGAGATGACGATCTGCATGGCGTTGGTGTCGCCGGTGGCGATGCGAATCGGCATCAGCACGGCCGAGAACGGCGGAATCCACGTCAGCACTTCGATGAACGTCGACTGCAGCGACTGCACTCCGAAGATCCCGGCGTACATCACGGCCATCGACAGCACGGTGAGCGGCATGATCGTCGAGCCGAGCTCTTCCTGACGCGAAACCAGTGCTCCCGCAGCGGCATACAGCGTCGCGAAGAACAGGTATCCGAGCAGGAACCACACCAGAACCGCGAAGAACATCCAGATGGCAGTACCGGCGATCGTCAACATCCCGGTGGCGATCCCGGCGATCAGGGCAGTCAGGCCGAGTACCACCACCTGCCCTAGTGCAACCGCTCCGATTCCCAGGATCTTGCCCCACATCAGGTGTAGCGGCTTGACGGTCGCCAACAGCAGTTCGACGATCCGCGACGTCTTCTCCTCGACAACTCCCACGGCAATCATGTTGCCGCCCAGCATGATTGCGGTGATCAGCAGAATCGCACCGACGAGCGCGATCACGATCCGCTGCGCCTTGTCGGGCTTGTCCGGGGTGGTCTGAACAGTGGTGATCGTCGGTGTCGGCAGCGACGCCGCGTCGACACCGCGGGCAGTGAGACCCTGGGCCAACTCGTGCTGCTGGATCGAGCCGCGCAGCACACCCGACAGCGAGTCGGACAGCCCTGTCTTGCTGACGATCGCATACGACTCACCGGAACCCCGCACCACCGCGGCATCGAGATCACCGGATTCGACGCTGCTGCGCGCCTGCGACAACGCATCCGGACCAGAAGCGATTGATACGACGGTGATCGGCGTGCCGCTGGCCTCGCCCACCTGGCCGATCGTCGTCGACAGGGAACTGTCGCCCGCGACGCCGACACGCTCCGGGTCGGTTCCGCCACCGGAGATCGCCTTCCAGACGATCAGGCCGACGACGATCACGAGCATCAACACCACGGTGCTGACGACGAAGGATCGGGTCTTGGCACGTGTGGCGATTTCACGTTGTGCCACAAGGCGAATCGTCTGCAGCGCACTCGCGCCCTGTGAGGCTGTGTTGTCAGTGGAATTGTGGGAGGTCATGCCGTCACCACCTCTCGGAAGAGTTCGGTCAGGTCGGGTGTTGTCCGCGCGAAGCGGTGTACCGGTCCGTGTGTCAATGCGCGATTGAGTACTGCTTGGTCGTCGAGCGTCGTCGGGTCGACGCGCAGCCGAGCACCGCCCGGTTGGTATTCGGCCTCCAGCACTCCGGGGAAGCCATCGGCCCAGCGGGTCGTCGAGTCAGGACCGTCGACCTCGAGGATCACGCCTGCACGTGTGCGGAGATCGTCGACGGTGCCGAGCGCACGCATTCTGCCCTTGACGACGATGCCGACGCGATCACACAGTCGCTGCACCAGGTCGAGCTGATGCGACGAGAAGATGACCGGAATGCCCTCGGCTGCTTTCTCTTTCAGAACGTCACTCATCACGTCGACGGCCACCGGGTCGAGGCCCGAGAACGGCTCGTCGAGCACCAGTACGTCTGGATCGTGGACCAGCGCAGCGGCGAGCTGTACGCGCTGCTGGTTGCCGAGCGAGAGGTCGGCGACGTTGTCGTCGTATCGTTCGTCGACGCCGAGTCGCTGCGTCCAGCGTCGTGCACTCTCGGTGGCCTGGTCGGCACTCATTCCGTGGAGGCGCGCGAGGAACACCAGTTGCTCGCCGACCTTCATCTTGGGATAGAGCCCACGCTCCTCGGGCATGTATCCGATTCGACGCCGCGTGTTGAGATCGATCGGCGCGTCACCGAGTGTCACCCGACCCGAATCCGGTTCGAGCACACCGAGAATGATGCGCATCGTCGTCGACTTGCCTGCGCCGTTGCTACCGACGAAGCCGAAGATTTCTCCGGGTGCGACGGTGAATGTCATGTCATCAAGGGCGACGACGTCGCCATACCGTTTGGATAGTCCGTCGACGGTGAGGGATTCAGGCATGATCGTTCTCCTCGTAGGTTGCGAAGTCTTCGGGGTCGGCGTCGTCGCTCCACCACGCGGTCAGCATGGTTGGCACGAGGGCGCCGGTCAGCACGAGGCTGATGAGCAAAATGCCGGTGCCGTACACCAGTTGGCCGTGTACCTGCTCTCGGGTGCCCAGGACGATCAGGATGATGTACGGGATGAACATCAGCGAGAAGAGGGCGATGAATCCCACTGATCGGGCCGAGTTACGTTGCGCGAGTTGGATTTCATCGAGCGCGGTGACCGGGGTTTCGGCAATGGAGCCGGTCACGATCCGCAGCAGGTACTGCACGACGAAGGCGCCGACGATGGCAATGATGAACGGGATGAAGAACGCGTAGGTGAAGAACGCCACCACCGCGCTGGCCAAGAGCACGACCAGCACCACGATCTCGGCAAGGACGATTCGTCGCGCGGCTCGACGATTGCGCCAGCTCATCAGCTTGCCTGCATGACGTTGGTTGAAGCGAACATGGCGTTGACCACGCCACTCGTCGTAGCGACGCCACAGCTCGGGCGTCGCTTCGGCCGGGATGGCCGAGTTGGGATCCCTCATTGTGCTTCCTCCGTGGTGGACGACGGTTGCGGTGAGTGTGTTTCGTCGACGCGGATGGCGCGTCGGGGGTAGAGCTCGGCCGACATCGCCGAGAACTCGGTGCGACTGAACACCGCTTCTACGGGGAGGTCGAAGACTTCGCAGATGCGAAATGCGAGGTCAAGGCTCGGGTAGTTGTCGCCGCGCTCGAGCGCACCGACGGACTGGACGTTGATGCCGACGAGTGCTGCCAGATCGGCACGCGACATCCTCCGCTCGGCGCGTAGAACTCCGATGCGGTTGTAGATGGGGAGCTTTTCTCCCCGCCGTACTGGACTCACACTACATAGTGTTGGGAAAACACAACAACTTGTCAAGGCTGGGCATCAAGAATCTCCGCGACGTTGCGTGCTGCCTCGCGACCCGCGCGGTTGGCGCCGATCGTCGACGCCGACGGTCCGTAGCCGAGTAATTGGACCCGCGGGTCGTCGGCGACGGTGGTTGCAAGGCGTCCGGTCATGACGATTCCGCCGCCGGGTCCGCGCAGGTGGAGAGGCGATAGATGATCGAGCGCGCTTCGGAATCCGGTGTTCCAGAAGATGACGTCGACGTCGAGTTGCTCGCCCGCAGCGACCGCGCTGCTACTCCCGCCAGCCGACCCGTTCCCGCCTGGCCCGCCCGTGCAGTCCCAACACACGCCGGTCTCGGTGATGCGGGTGAACATCGGTCGCCAGTTGTCGAGGATTCCGTCGCGCTGCGCGGCTTCGATGGTCGGTGTCACCGCGAGGCCGGTCACCGACACCACCGACGTCGGCGGTAGGCCGGCGCGAACCCGGCGTTCGACGCGGGCCACTGCTTCGCGACCGAGGTCGGGTGAGAAGGGATTCGAATCGAAGCGCGGTTCGGTGCGCGAGCACCAGAATGTCTGCACGCCGGGAGCGCGGCGAGCGATCTCGATCAGTAGCTGAACTGCGGAGATGCCTGCGCCGACGACCAACACGCGCTTGCCGGCGAACTCCTCGGGTCCGGTGTAGTCGTGTGTGTGCAGTTGCCTGCCGCGGAAGTCCGCGGCTCCTGGAATGTGAGGGATGAACGGCCTTTCCCACGTTCCGGTGGCGTTGATGAGTGTGCGTGCGGAGATCTCACGCCCGCGGAGTCGGCCACCGAGCGTGACCCGAAATCCGTCGCCGTCTCGTTCGACGGAACGTACGTCGACCGGTCGACGTACCCGCAGCCCAAACCTGTTCTCGTACTTCGCGAAATACTCGGGAACGACGGCCGACGCCGGGAACTCGCCGCGGTCGATTCCCACCGCTTCAGCAAGCCCGTACCCCGGAAGATCGTGCACACGGTTGGTGCCCGACAACGTCAGCGTCGGCCATCGGAACTGCCATGCGCCGCCGGGACGCGGGGAGTGGTCGAGCAACTGGTAGCGGTCACCGAGGCCGAAGCGTTGCAGAAAGTACGCCGCCGACAGTCCTGCCTGCCCGCCACCGATGACGAGGACATCGCTGGAAGCGTCGGGCTCCTGCGCGACGGATTCGTGCACATCGGGGCTTGTGGACTCGGGCGACAGCGACGGACTCGACACCTCTCCAGTGTGCCCGCCGGAAAATGGCGGGGCTGGGTAGTCTCTCCTGCATGATCCACTCGCATGCAGAAGGTTCGGTGACGACGATCGAGCTCGATCGCCAGGACAAGCGCAACGCACTCAATGAGGACATGGTCGACGGACTCGGGAAGGCTTTCGCCGACGCCGTCGACGCGGGCGCCAGGGCCATCGTGGTCACCGGCCGCGGCAGCGTATTCAGTGCAGGCGCCGACCTGTCCGGTCCCGTCTACGACCCCGCGTTCCTCGAAAAGCTCATCGCCACACTGCGCGAGATCGAGTCGGTGCCCGTCCCGGTGATCGCGGCACTCAACGGTTCGGCACTCGGCGCAGGCCTGCAACTGGCGATGGCGGCCGACCTTCGGGTGATGGCCCCCGATGCACTTGCCGGTATTCCCGCAGCGAAAATCGGTGTTGCCGTTGACGAGTGGACAATTCGACGCCTCGTCTCACTGGTGGGCGCAGGTCAGGCGCGCGGGATGCTGATCGGCTGCGATCCGTTGTCGGCCGACCGCGCTCACGCTCTCGGATTCGCCAATCGCATCGGCGATCTCACCGACGCCCAGCATTGGGCGTCGACCATCGCCGATCTCGCCCCCCTGACGCTGCAGCACTACAAGTTGGTACTCAACGGCGACGGTGCGCGCGACGACGCACCCGCCGATCGCCAGGCCGCGATGCGTCGCGCGTGGGAAAGCGAAGATGTGGTCGAGGGGCGTGCAGCTCGCTCCGAGAAGAGAAAGCCTGAATTCACGGGAAAGTAGATCGGACAACGTGTTTCGTCGTCGACGGTGCGTCTACGGGCGCATCGTCGAACAACCGTGGCCGTGATGCCTAGTTTTCCTGCGTGAAACATTCCGAGTAACTCGCCGAAACATGGCGTTCGTACGTTTGGCCGATCTGTAACTCGGATCACGCAGGAGGGCCGATGGCCACCGATAAGCATCACGAACACGTCGGCGAGGTGGCCGACGAGGTCGGCGAGATAGAAAACGCCGAACACAGCATCATCGCGACGGGTGCGCAGGCTGCTGCCATGCGCGAGACCCTCGAGGACTACACACTTCGTTTTGCGCCCCGCAGCTACCGCAAGTGGGGACCGGGCGTCGTCGCCGTCTCCGCCCTCGGTGGCATCGCCTACCTTGCCGACTTCGCGATCGGCGCGAACATCGGTATTGCCAACGGCACCGGAAATGCCTTGTGGGGCATCCTGTTCTTCTCGATCGTCATCGTGATCACGGGCTATCCGCTCGCGTTCTACGCTGCTCGATACAACATCGACCTCGACCTCATCACGCGCGGAAGTGGTTTCGGTTACTACGGCTCGGTGCTGACCAACGTCATCTTCGCGTCGTTCACCTTCATCTTCTTCGCCCTCGAGGGCTCGATCATGGCGCAGGGCCTCGAACTCGGCCTACACATACCGCTATGGATCGGCTACCTGGTCTCGTCGTTGTTGGTCATCCCGTTGGTTATCTACGGCATGAACACACTCGCCAAACTGCAGGTGTGGACCACTCCGCTGTGGCTGGTCATGATGGTCCTTCCATTCATCTACCTGGTGATCAAGCACCCGTCGGCCATCGGTGACTTCTTCGCGTTCAGCGGTGTCGACGGCGACGGCAATCCAGCGGGCAAAGGTGTCAGCTTCGCAGGCACGATGCTCGCGGCCGGTGTCTGCCTGTCCCTGATCGCCCAGATCGCAGAGCAGGTCGACTACCTACGCTTCATGCCGCCCCGTACGCCCGAGAACAAGCGGAAGTGGTGGTCGGCAACCCTTATCGCCGGACCGGGGTGGGTGTTCTTCGGCGCCATCAAGCAGATCGTCGGTCTCTTCCTCGCCGTGTACCTGATCGGGATCAGCGTCGACAACGCGGGCATTGCGAACCAGCCCGTCCACCAGTTCGTCGAGATCTACCAGGACTTCCTGCCGCACTGGCTCGCTCTGACCCTCGCCGTGATCCTCGTGGTCATCAGCCAGGTGAAGATCAACGTCACCAACGCCTACTCGGGCTCGCTGGCGTGGACCAACGCTTTCACGCGTGTCACCAAGACCTACCCCGGACGCCTGGTGTTCCTGTTCTTCAACGTGATCATCGCGATCGTGCTGATGGAAGCCAACATGTTCAGCTTCCTGAACAACCTGCTGAACTTCTACGCGAACTGCGGTATCGCGTGGATCGCCGTCGTCGCGTCGGACATCGTGATCAACAAGTACATCTTGGGCATCTCGCCGAAGCAGCCGGAGTTCCGTCGCGGCATGATCTACAGCGTCAACCCGGTCGGATTCTGCTCGCTCCTGATCTCGGCGGGCGCGTCGATCCTGGTGTACTTCCACGTCTTTGGCGATGCCATCCAGCCGTACTCGCCGCTGGTGGCGCTCGTACTCGCCATCGTCCTGCCGCCCATTTTCGCGATCGCAACGAAGGGCAAGTACTATCTGCGTCGCGTCGACGACGGTATCGACATCCCGATGTATGACGAGCACGGCAACCCCACCGACGTGAAGTTGCTGTGCTGCGTCACCAAGATCGAGTTCGAGCGACCCGACATGATCGCCTCGGCGGTGCCCGGTCCGAATGGCGAGAAGCAATACATCAGCTCGCTTGCACTCTCCTGTGACAAGACCGGTGAGCATGTCCTGCCGGCGCAGGACGTGATGTCGATGACCTCAGACATCCCTGCTGCGACAACCGAAGCGGCGACGACGGCTACACCGAGCTCGTCCTCGGAGTCGCCGAAGGAGGACGCATAGCCTCACGGGCAAGAATTGCACGACGTCGGGTTCGCTTCAGGTCGGGTTCGCTTCAGCGATGGAGCGGACCCGACGTCGTGTGTAGTGGGGCAGCCGAAGCGGCATGACGATCCGCGATCAACTGCGCGGCGATCGAGACGGCGACCTCGGCAGGCGTGTGTCCCCCGAGGTCGAGTCCGAGCGGCGATCGTAGACGACTCAATTGTGCTGCGGTGACGCCGGATTCGATGAGGCGCTCGTTGCGATCGGCAACCGTTCGACGGGAGCCGAGTGCACCGACGAACCCCGCGGCGGAGTCGGCGAGCGCAACGCGAAGCGTCGGGACGTCGAACTTCGGGTCATGGGTCATCACGCAAATCGCGCTGGTGGCATCGACTGTGCCGGAACGTATCTCGGACTCGAGGTAGCGGTGCGGCCAGTCGACGACGACCTCGTCGGCGTCGGGAAAGCGTGCGCGGGTGGTGAATACGGGCCGCGCGTCGACCACGGTCACCCGATAGCCGAGCGAGCGTCCGATGCTGCTCGTGGCACGCACGAAGTCGTTGGCACCCACCAGGATCAACCGCGGGGGAGGGGCGAAGGTGTGTACGAACGTGCGCGGACGGTCGGCACCCGACTCCGCGGGCTCGTCGCAGTCGTCGACGCCGATGATGCCGCTGCGCCCCGACGCGAGGAGATCGGCGACGTCGCCGCCGAGCCGACGCCATGGTTCGCTCGTCGACGTCGTGATGTGCCACTCGGGGGAGTCGCTCAGCGTGGTTGCCCAGGCGACTCGACGGTCCGCCACGAGATGTCCGGCGAGGTCGTCCAACGCGCGTCGATGACCGGCATCGACGCGCTCGACGAAGACCTCCAGAGATCCACCGCAGGTCAGGCCGACTTCGATGCCGTCGGGATCAGCGATACCGAAATGCTCGACGACGGCACAACCGTCGTCGAGCACGGTCATGCAGGTGTGGACGAGCGCTGATTCGACGCAGCCACCCGAGACCGACCCGATGACCTCGCCGTCGGCCGTGACAGCCATCGCAGCGCCGACGCCGCGCGGGGTCGGGCCGCTCGTGCCGATGATGCGCGCGATGGCGACCGGCCCACGACTGAGGCGATCGATCACCACTGGCAGAACGTCACGCATTGATCCAGTGTCGGCTCCGTGGCGTGGTTGCGCCACTCGGCGTAACCGTGTCAGCGCGGCGCGACGTGCGTCATGACATCACGCACCATCGACTCCGTGATGGCGCCGAGAGCGCTGTCGTCGGCAGTCGACAGGTAGACCAGGGTGATCGCGATGATGTTGGCGATGAACACGGGAGCAATGCGAGCGACCGGTGTGAGCCAATCGATCTGCGCCTGCTCGCCCGCCGCGGCCAGTCCTTGTGCCGCAAGCGCATAGAGATGCTCGTACATCTGCTTGCCCGCCGGCTGCAATTCGGGATGGTTGTGTGCGTAGATGCCGAGCGAGATGGTCGCCTGGAGCCGCCCGGGGTCGGCTTTGAGCATCATGTAGAACGCGTCGAGTTGCTCGAACATCTTGGTGCGCATCGCCTCGACGCCGACGGCAGACGATTCGCCCACCGGTAGCAGCGACTCGAGCATGAGCGAAACATCCTCGGGCACAGCCTTTTCCATCACTGCCCAGAGCAGTGCGGTGCGGCTTTCGAATGCGTAGTGGAAGCTCGCGAGTGGCATTCCGGCATGCGCACAGATGCGCCGCGTGGTCGCGCCTTCGACGCCGTGATCGGCAATCACGCGATACGCGGATTCGACGAGCGCTGTGCGCCTGTCATCGACGGACATCCGAGCCAACGGACCGCTCACTCCCCAGTTGAAACGGATAGGTGTCGGAAGCGTATCAGGGTCGATGTCGCCACGAGAACGATTGTCCACCGATGCGAGTGGACGCGCGTCCGATTGATCGTGGTGCAGAAGCGATAGTGTGGCGGAATGGTCGCCAGGAGTTCTCGCAGGACATCGAATTCCCCACAAGACAGGGAACCCCGCTCATGATCAGTCGTCTCGCCGACGTCGGGGTACGAGTGGCCGATTCGGCAACCGGCGCATTGTCGGCAGCAGGACTGCCCGCGGCCCGCGCGCTCGGTGCCGACCGCGACGCGATCCGGCCGTACGTCGAATCGTCGGAGTATCTCGTCGACGGCGCGTTCGTCAATCCCGAACCGTCGGCATCCGGAGCGACTCCCGACTTCCAGGTTGCCCTCGACATGGCTCGCGGCCCCGGCAGGCCGAGCCGACCGGTCCTCGTCACCGTGCCGCAATTCGACGCAGAGCCCGGCAAGCTCACCGTCACCTGGCTCGGGCACGCGTCGGCACTCGTAGAGCTCGACGGCACCCGCATCCTTACCGATCCGGTGTTCAGCCAGCGGTGCTCCCCGTGGCAGCAGGTGGGGCCGGCCCGACTGCATCCGGTGCCCGTCACCGTTGCCGACCTCCCGCAGATCGACGTCGTGTTGCTCAGTCACGATCACTATGACCACCTCGACATGGACACGGTCGTCGCCTTGGCAGACGCATCGCCCGAGGCGGTGTTCATCGCGCCCGTCGGTGTCGCTGCGCACCTCGTGAGCTGGGGAATCGCCGCTGACCGCATCCGGCAGGCCGACGTCTGGCAGAGCGTCTCGGTCACGTGCGGAGCGACCTCACTCGAGTTCTTTTGCGGACCGGCCCGCCACTTCTCCGGGCGCGGACTCACCCGCAACCTCACACAGTGGGCGAGCTGGGCCGTGGTGGGACCCGAGCACCGATTCTTCTTCTCCGGCGACACCGGCTACAGCGAGCGCTTCGAAGAACTCGGTGCACGGCACGGGCCGTTCGACCTGACGCTCATCGCCGTCGGCGCATACGACCCGTCGTGGCCGGAGGTGCACGTCGACCCGGAGGAAGCCGTCGCGATACATCGGATGCTGTCGGGCGAAGCGGGCTCCGACTCGGTGTTCCTGCCCATTCACTGGGGAACGTTCAGTCTCGCGAGGCACGCGTGGGCCGATCCCATCACACGTCTGTTGCCCGCAGCCGAGCGAAACAACACGTCCGTCGTCGTGCCGCAGCCCGGCGGCACCATCGACATCACCGCGCGTATCGGGACCGGGCTGCGCACACCCACGTGGTGGGAGACCTCGGCGTGAGCGAACAGAGCACTGCGGCCCCCGAGCGGGGCCTCACGGCCGACGAGGTCGCACAGCGCGTCGCCGACGGCAAGGTCAACGACATGCCCGACCGCTCGGGGCGCTCGGTCGGCGACATCATCAAGGCCAACGTCTTCACCCGGATCAACGCGATCCTCGGGGTGCTGTTCGCGATCGTGGTCTTCACCGGTTCGCTCATCAACGGGCTGTTCGGTCTGCTGATCATCGCCAACAGCGGTATCGGCATCATCCAGGAGATCCGCGCCAAGAAGACCCTCGACAAACTCGCCATCGTCGGACAGGCCAAACCGCGTGTGCGACGCGACGGCGAGGTCACCGAGATCCCACCGAACGAGGTGGTGCTCGACGACATCATCGAGATCGGTGCCGGCGACCAGATCGTCGTCGACGGCGAGGTCGTCGAGTCTTATGTCCTCGATGTCGACGAGTCGCTGCTGACCGGCGAGGCCGATCCCATCGACAAATCCGCCGGAGACAAGGTGCTGTCCGGCAGCTTCGCGGTGTCCGGAGCGGGCGCCTACCGCGCGACAAAGGTGGGCGCCGACGCGTATGCCGCGCAGTTGGCCTCCGAGGCGTCGAAGTTCACGCTCGTGTCGTCGGAGTTGCGGTCCGGCATCAATCAGATCCTGCGGGTCATCACCTGGCTGTTGATTCCCGCGGGGCTGCTGACCATCGTCAACCAGCTTTTCATCAGCAACAACGGTCTTCGTGCATCGCTGCTCGGCATGGTCGCGGCGCTCGTGCCGATGGTTCCGGAAGGCCTCGTGCTGATGATGTCGATCGCATTCGCGGTCGGCGTCATTCGTCTCGGGCAGCGGCAGTGTCTGGTCAACGAACTACCAGCGATCGAAGGCCTCGCGCGCGTCAACATCGTGTGCGCCGACAAGACCGGCACACTCACCGAGAACGGCATGCGCGTCTCGGAGCTGCGGATCATCGGTGATGACGGAAAAGTTGACGACGGAAAAGTCGACGACGGAACGGCAGAGGACGGCAGCGGGGCAGGCGCGTCGTCGGATCGTCGTACGGAGGCCGAGCAGGCACTCGCCGCGCTGGCGAAGAACGATCGCAGTCCCAACGCGAGCATGCAGGCCGTCGGCGAGGTGTACGACGACGCGCCCGACTGGACGACGTCGGCCGTCGAACCGTTCACCTCCGCCAAGAAGTGGAGCGGCATGTCGTTCGTCGATGCCGACGGCAACGACGCGGGCAACTGGGTCCTCGGAGCCCCCGATGTGCTGCTCGACGACGACTCCGAACCGGCGCGCGTCGCCAGCGATCTCGGGGCACAGGGCCTACGCATACTGCTCCTGGCACGGCTCGACGTCGCTGTCGACACCGAGCCGGACGCGGGATCGGCGACGCCCGGGCACCTGACCCCCGTCGCACTCGTGGTGCTCGAGCAGCGGGTCCGTTCGGATGCTCGTCCCACCCTCGACTACTTCGAGGAGCAGGACGTTGCCGTCAAGATCATCTCCGGCGACAACGCCCGCTCGGTGGGCGCGGTCGCGGAGTCGCTTGGCCTCGGCTCACCCGACACCTCCGTCGATGCGCGCGACTTGCCGACCGAGCCCAACCAACTCGCGCACGCCGTCGAAGACGGCGTCACGTTCGGGCGTGTGCGGCCCGACCAGAAGCGTGCGATGGTGCGCGCATTGCAGTCCGATGGCAACAACGTCGCCATGACCGGCGACGGCGTCAACGACGTGCTCGCGCTCAAGGACGCAGACATCGGCGTCGCGATGGGGTCGGGGAGCTCTGCCGCTCGATCGGTGGCCCAGATCGTGTTGTTGGACAACAAGTTCGCGACGCTGCCCTATGTGGTCGGCGAGGGTCGTCGGGTTATCGGCAACATCGAGCGTGTCTCCAACCTGTTCCTCACCAAGACCGTCTACGCGGTGCTGCTGGCGCTGTTCGTGGGTATCGCAGGGCTCGGAGCGAAGCTGTTCGGCACACCGTCGATCAGCTATCCGTTCCAGCCGATCCACGTGACGATCGCCGCGTGGTTCACCATCGGTATTCCGGCTTTCATCCTGTCGCTCGCACCCAACAACGAGCGGGCTCGTCCCGGATTCGTGCGGCGTGTGCTGACGCAGGCGGTGCCCAACGGGATCATCGTCGGGCTCTGCGCATTCGTCACCTATCTGATCGTCAATCCGGGCGGGTCGGGCAACTCGCTGGGCGGCGACTCGGTGGAGCTGTCGCCACATCAGACACAGGCCGCGACAGCAACTCTGATCACGCTGATCGCCATCGCGGTGTACGTCCTGGCTGTCGTCGCGCGCCCGTACACGTGGTGGAAGGTGCTGCTGATCGCGGTGTCCGCGGGCGCATACGTGCTGATCTTCTCGTGGCCGTTCACCCAGCACATGTTCAAACTCGACTCGTCGAACTGGCAGATGAACTCGGTTGCATTTATTTCAGCGGCCGTCGGCATCGTGGCCGTCGAGATCATGTCGCGGATCGGGCCGCGCATCATCGCTCGTCACGAGCGTGATCGTGACGACGCCGAGCAGACGAGCCTTCGGGCCGAGAAGGCGCGGTCGGCTCAGTCCTGATTTCTGGTCCATTGGTCCGTGGTTCCGACCCGCCGATGGACATAGACTCGACTGCACGCGACGCTGCTCCCGCGGCGTCGACGTCGACCCAATCACCGAGTGTGACCAGGAGCAGACCATGGATCTCAAAGGACTCGTCGACAAGGCGAAGGAAGCACTCCGGGGCAACCCGAGTCTGATCGACAAGGGTGGCGACGCCATCGACAAGGCCACCGGCGGCAAGTACGCCGACCAGGTCGACAAGGCACAGGACGCGGCTCGCAAGGCGGTCGGTGCGGAAGACGCGCCCGCTGAGCAGAAGCCTGCCGAACAGCAGCCGGCGCAGCAGCCCGCAGCCGAGCAGAAGCCTGCCGGGGATCAGCAGCCACCGGCCTGAGCGAGTTCGAACCGAGTTGCGGTTGCTGTGGGGTGCGGAATCCGCGCCTCTCGGCAACCGCAACTGTTGTCTAGTCGGCCCGCGGGTGGCGACGGTACGCCGACACCGTCGGATCGTCGGTGATCCAATATCGCCACGCGACGTCGGCGTTGCGTCGAACTCCGACACGGGGCCCAGAGCTGATCGGCACGGAATTGATAGGTCCAGCGCCGGCGGGTTGGGAGTCGATCTCGTCGGGTGCGATGAATCGGACCCCGCGCGAGCGTGGAGCGTTGAGGTCGACGCCGAGATCGTCCATCGTGATCCCGAGCGACTTGGCCAGATTTCCCGGCCCGCGGGCCAGGCGCGCCGGTGCGAGGTGTTCCCCGCGCCTCCGGAGCGCAACGTCGAGGCCGTCGACGACCTCGCCCGCACGCAGCAGTACCGCCGACGCTTCGCCGTCGGGTCCGGTGACGACGTTGGCGCAGAAGTGACCATGGATGCGGTACACATACAGCCTCGACGGCGGTCCGTACATGATCTCCGAACGGGGCGTCCGCGTGTACGCGTGCGAGGCCGGATCGAGCGGCCCGGCATACGCCTCGACCTCGGTGATCCGGATGGTCACATCGTGCCCGCGCAGAAATCGGCCCAGCATCGAACGTGCGGCAGTGGTGACGCTAGGCTGACGAACCATGGCTAAGACGAGCAGCTCCATCGAGGTCGATCTTTCTCCGGAAGATACCTGGTCAGCAGCGTCGGATCTCAGTCGGTACTCGGAGTGGCTGCTTCTGCACGACGGTTGGCGTTCACCGATACCCGGCCCCGGCGAACTCGAAAAGGGCACGAAGGTCTCGTCTGTCGTCAAGGTCAAAGGCACACGTATCCGGTTCGACTGGGTCGTTGAGACGTACGACCCGACGAGCCAGGTCCGTCTCAAGGGCAACGGCAAGGGTGGGATCAAGGCGAAACTCGATCTCGCCATATCGCCCACGGAGACCGGCTCGTCAGTAGTCTTCACTCTTGATCTGGGTGGGCTACCGCTGATCGGCCCCGCGGGGAAGGCCGCGGCAATGGCCGTCTCGGGCGACCTGAACAAGTCGCTGGACACCTTCGCCGAGGTCTTTGCGTAGAACTCTCCGGAGTCGACCGCAGACATACTTCTCGGCGCGCGCAGCGCCGATGACACCAGGGGGACGCACGACAATGGGGCGGCACTTTTCCGACTCCGATTCCGACGGCCAGGAGGTCGAGGGTCAGGGGTTCGATAGGCAGGGCTTCAGGGATCAGGGGTTACCCAACGACCCGACCCGTGCCGGCGCGCGTCCGACGCCGCCGCGACGGACCCCACCTCCCCCCGGTCCCCGGCAGCAGACTCCTCCTCGGCAGCAGACTCCTCCCCGGCAACAGACTCCCGGCCACCAAGCTCCTCGGCCCCAGACCTCGCGCCCCCAAGCCGCGCAGCCCCAGGCCCCGCAGAGCCAGCCCCCGCAGCGCCGGGCGCCGCAAGGTCAGACGCCCACGCCCGCGCAGCAGCGTCGATCGGACGGGTCGTCGAATACCGGGGCGTCAACAACTGCGGCGCCGAAGACGCCGTCTTCGACGCCCCGACCTGCCTCGGGTCGCCAGGCTGCGCAGCCCGCCTCGGGTCGCCAGGCTGCGGCGGCCGGGGTGGCGGCGTCGAGCGGCCAGACGGCACCGCGTGGAAGCAGATCGACGCGCAAGGGTGGCTCGGGCGACGGTTTCGGATTCGAGCATCGTGAGGCGCGCAGCGGTCGTCGAGGGATGTGGTTGTGGAGCGCGGCCGCTCTGCTGCTGGTCGTCGCGGTCGTCGGTGGCATAGCGATCTGGAAGTCCGGAATCGTCGGAGGCTGTGGCGACCGCACGTCGGTCAGCGTCGCGGCCGACCCGGCGATCCGAGATGCGGTCGCCGACGCCACGTCGAAGGTGTCGTCGGATTCCTGCTACGACTACACCGTCACAGCGGTGGCAGGCGCCGACGTCCCGGGCCTGCTGACCAGCGGTGACAAGGCTCCAGATCTGTGGGTGCCCGATTCGTCGCAACAGGCGAGGCGGGTGACGACGCAGGTGCGTCGCCAATTCGACACCGTCTCACCGTCAATCGCCGCCACACCCGTCGTGGTGGCGGGTACGCAGGTCGGAAAGCTGTCGAACTGGGTCGACGTGATGAAGCTCGACGGTCTGCGCGCGGGCAACCCGATCGACACCAGCACCGGGGATGCGCCGATCGTCGGAGCGCTCGCCGAGGTCGACGCGGGCAAGCTCACCAACGACGACCTGACCGAAGCGATGACCGTGCTCGCGGTCCAGCAAAACAACGCTCGTCTGGTCAACGACAACGAGGGCACGCGGCTCAATCTGGCCAACACGTCGACGACGCCGGTGGTCACCACCGAGCAGCAGCTCACCTTGTTCACGCGAACGCATCCCGGTTCGAAGCTCAAGTCGTCGATCCCCGAGGACGGCACAGTGATGCTCGACTATCCGCTCGTCAATACCGCGCCGGAGTCGCGCGCGGAGACGGCGACGGCAGCGGGCAAAGACCTCTCCACCGCGCTGACTTCTGGCGACGGCGCGTCGTCGATCACCGACGCGGGATTCCGAAAGCCCGGTGATACAGAGGGTTTGACGGTATTGAAGCTCAGCGATCCGTCGCAGGTCGACAGGGCTCTACGGCAATGGCAGGTTCTCGGCGTGCCGATTCGCTCACTTGTCGTCGAGGACACGTCGGGGTCTATGGCCGAAAGCGACGGTGGCGAGACGCGTGCGCAGTTGACCATCGACGCGTCGCTGACCGGTTTGAAGCTGTTCCCGAACAACACCGAGATCGGTATGTGGTCGTTCGGTGTCAACAAGGGCGGACAGGGGCAGGACTGGAAGGAACTGTCACCGATTCGTCGACTCGACGCTCCGGCGTCGGGTGGTGGCACGCACCTGGACGAGCTCACGGCAGCGGTGAAGGCGGGACTCGCGCCGTCGGAGCTGGGTGGTGGAACCGGACTCTACGACACCACGTTGGCAGCGTTCAAGAACGTCCAGGACAGCTACGACCCGAACTATTCCAACAGCGTCATCATCCTCACCGATGGCCGGAACGAGGACGCGAACAGCATCAGTCTCAGGCAACTGCTTTCGCAGCTCAAGCAGCTCGAAGATCCGGCGCGGCCCGTGCTCGTGCTCACCATCGGGATCTCCGACGACGCCGACACCGACGCTCTGAAGCAGATCGCCGAGGCGACCGGCGGGTCGTCGTACGTGGCGAAAAACGCAAGCGACATCCAGACGGTGTTCGTCGACGCGATCCGGGCTCGGGTGCAGGCTGCCGGACGCTGACGTTGGTCAGCTCGGCAATGCTGACAGGTCACGGGCGACGTCGCGGAGCACGTGTAGCGCTCGCTCGACGATCGGAGCGTCGGCGGTGACCAGGCGTGCCGCGGCGAGATCGACGGGGTCGGCGTCAGGGGTCATCGGTAGGTAGCGAACCCCCGCGATTCCGAGCGCGGCGGTCGGCTCGGGCACGACGGCGACCCCGAGACCCGCCGCGACAAGCGTGACGAGCGTCGAGGTCTCCTGTACCTCGTGTCGGATCTGCGGGACGAATCCGGCAGCCGCGCACAGGGTGGCCAGTTGGGTGTGCATCACCGAACGTCCTTGTCCCGCATGGGAGATGAAGTCGTCGTCGTGCAGATCGGCGAGGGCAACGTGGTGCTGACGCGCCCTGTTGTGACTGTCGGGAAGCGCCACCAGCAATCGGTCGCGCCGCACGGGCGTGACGATGACCTCGGGTGCCGTGATCGGTGGACGTAGCAGGGCGAGATCGAT
Organism: Gordonia sp. w5E2; assembly: GCF_036540975.1. NCBI lineage: Bacteria > Bacillati > Actinomycetota > Actinomycetes > Mycobacteriales > Gordoniaceae > Gordonia > Gordonia sp. w5E2. The sequence continues at coordinate 1,112,404 of NZ_CP144213.1, forward strand.
GTCGCCCGCCAACAGCGCCGCGATCTGTGCGGGTGCGAGCATCTCGCCGCGCACACTGACGTCGACGTCGGGGAGCTCTTCACGGAGCGCCCGGACGAAGCGGGGGAGCAGCGAGTAGGTCGCCGATCCGACGCACCCGATGGCGAGGCGGCCCTGTGTGCCCTCTGCGATCCGTTTGGCGTGCGTTCCGGCATGGTCGACGGCGTCGAGGATTGCGACGGTGCGTTCGAGATAAGCCTGACCCGCGGGCGTGAGTTCCACGGTGCGGGTGGTGCGGATGAGGAGTGGGAACCCGAGTTCGTTCTCGAGCTGACGGATCTGTTGCGACAGCGGTGGTTGCGCGATGTGCAGTCGTTCGGCAGCACGTCCGAAGTGCAGTTCCTCCGCGACAGCGCGGAAGTAGCGAAGGTGGCGCAGCTCCATCAGACGTCTCCTCGGTATTGATACTTCTGGCATCTTAGTCGATCACAAATGAATACTTCTCAATATCGCTCGCAGTTCCTAGTGTTGAAACCATGAACGCCCCCACAGATGTCGTGATCTGCTCGCCGCTGCGCACCCCGGTCGGACGAATGGGAGGTGTCTTCGCGTCGCTGTCGGTTGCCGACCTCGCGACCGGCTTGCTGCGCGAACTGACGACGAGGACAAGTCTGGGTGAGGGTGACATCGACGACGTGATCCTCGGGCAGGGGTACTCCAATGGCGAGGCGCCGGCGCTGGGCAGGATCGCTGCGCTCGACGCAGGGCTCGGGGTCGGGGTACCGGGTATGCAGGTCGACCGCCGCTGCGGCTCGGGACTGCAGGCGATACTCAACGGCGCGGCGCAGGTCGCGACCGGAGGAGCAAACCTGGTGATCGCCGGTGGTGCGGAATCGATGTCGAACGTCGAGCACTACGCACTCGGACTGCGCACCGGCGTACGCGCGGGCGGCGTCGAACTGATGGACCGGCTCGAACGCGGGCGTCTGACAGCGGGAGGCGAGTCGCATCCGGTGCCCGGCGGGATGATCGAGACCGCGGAGAACCTGCGTCGTGAGTACCGGATCGGACGCGACGAGCAGGACGAATTGGCGGTCCGGTCGCATCACCGTGCGGTCGCCGCGCAGCGGGAGGGACGATTCGACGACGAGCTCGTTGCCGTCACCGTGCCCGGTCGACGCGGTAAGCCGGATACGGTCATCGATACCGACGAGCATCCCCGCGCCGACGCGAGTGTGGAATCGCTTGCGGGACTGCGCCCTGTACGCCGGCGCATCGACTCTGAGTCCACGGTTACCGCAGGCAACGCATCGGGTCAGAACGACGGCGCCGCGATGTGCATCGTCACGACACGGGCCGAAGCGGAACGTCGAGGTCTCGATCCGATGCTCACCCTGCGGTCGTGGGCGGTCAGCGGATGTGCCCCGGAGACAATGGGTCTCGGGCCCGTCGGTGCCACCGCGGCAGCGCTCGGCCGCGCCGACCTCACCCTCGACGACATCGACCTCATCGAACTGAACGAGGCGTTCGCCGCCCAGGTACTCGCGGTGCTCGCTGAGTGGAAGGTCGACGCCGAGGATGATCGCCTGAACCCCAACGGATCCGGCATCTCGCTCGGCCATCCCATCGGGGCCACGGGAGGTCGGATTCTTGCGACCGCTGCGTACGAGGCGCGGCGTCGTGATGCCCGGTACGTTCTCGAGACCATGTGCATCGGTGGCGGACAGGGGATCGCGGCGATCTTCGAGGCAACCCGATGAGCGCCGTCGAGGTCAGTGCGCACGTCACGGGCCGAACCGATGCGCCGGTCGTCATACTGTCGAATTCGCTTGGCTCCACTCATCGAATGTGGGACGCACAGCTCTCGGCGCTCGAACAACGTTTCCAGGTGGTGCGCTATGACACTCGCGGACATGGTGATTCGCCAGTGCCTGCGGGTCCGTACACAATCGACGACCTCGCCGACGACCTCGTCGGTGTGCTAGATCGATTCGACATCGCGTCGGCCCACGTCGTCGGACTATCCCTCGGCGGATTGACCGCGATGCGGGTGGCGATCCGCAACCCCGAGCGGGTCGATGCCCTTGCGCTCCTGTGCACCGCAGCGTGTTTCGCGCCTGCGCAACCGTGGCTTGATCGTGCGGCGACCGTGCGTGCCGACGGTACAGGGGCGATCGCCGATACGATTCTCACGCGCTGGTTCACCGCGGAATACCTTGCCGACGAACGTAACACGGACACGGTCGCGTGGTATCGCGCGATGATCGCAGGCACCCCGGCGGAGGGTTACGCGGGCTGCTGTGAGGCACTAGCTACTGCGGATGTGCGCGGCGAACTCGGAGCAATCAAGGCGTCGACGCTCGCGATCGCAGGCGCCGATGATCCCGCGACGCCGCCCGATCGTCTCGCCGAGATCGTCGATGCGGTGCCCGACGGTCGGCTGGAAGTCATCGGACACGCGGCCCACCTGGCCAATGCCCAACGGCCACAAGAGATCACACCTCTCCTTCTCGACCATCTGGAGCACTCATGACCAACGTCAATTCGTCTGCCCGGCACAGTAAAGTGGCCGACTCGGCCGCCAGCGCAGTCGCCGACATCCCCGACGGCGCAAGCCTCGCCGTCGGAGGTTTCGGACTCTCCGGCATTCCCAAGTTCCTCATCGACGCCCTGCTCGCGCAGGGAGCGAGCGGGCTGACCATCGTCTCCAACAACTGCGGCGTCGACGGCGCGGGATTGGGCCTGCTGCTCGAAGCGCGGCGCATCGACAAGGTGATCGCGTCGTATATCGGCGAGAACAAGGAGTTCGGCCGCCAGTTCCTCGCGGGCGAGGTGACCGTCGAACTCACGCCGCAGGGTACGCTCGCCGAGCGAATGCGGGCCGGCGGCAGCGGAATTGGTGCCTTCTACACGCCGACCGGGGTGGGCACTCCCGTCGAGGAGGGTGGTCTGCCGTGGCGATACAACTCCGACGGCTCGGTCGCACTCGCGTCGGCGCCGAAGGAGGTGCGGACCTTCCACGGGCGGCAGATGGTGCTCGAGGAATCGATCGTCACCGACTACGCGTTGATCCGTGCCGCCGTCGTCGACACCGCGGGTAACTGCTGTTTCCACGCAGCCGCACGGAATTTCAATCCGCCCGCCGCGATGGCCGGACGCATCACGATCGTCGAGGCAGAGCGCGTCGTCGAAGTCGGTGAACTCGACCCCGACGAGGTGCACTTGCCCGGAATCTTCGTGCAGCGGGTCGTCGAATTGACGCCGCAGCAGGCCGAAGACAAGGGAATCGAACATCGGACAACCCGGCCGCATCCCGTGGCAGTCGGCGCAGCAGAGGTGGCATCATGACCTGGACCCGTAACGAAATGGCCGCGCGCGCAGCACAAGAGCTGCGACCCGGCGACTACGTCAACCTCGGCATCGGACTTCCGACGCTGATTCCCGACCAGATGCCCGACGACTCGGGGATCACCCTGCACGCGGAGAACGGCATCCTCGGCGTCGGCCCGTTTCCGTACGACGAGGACGTCGATCCGGATCTGATCAACGCGGGCAAGCAGACTGTGTCGACGCTGCCCGGCGCGTCGTTCTTCGATTCGGCCACCAGCTTCGCAATGATCCGCGGCGGCCACGTCGACGTCGCCGTACTCGGCGGCATGCAGGTCGCGATGAACGGCGACCTTGCCAACTGGATGGTTCCCGGAGCGATGGTCAAAGGCATCGGCGGCGCGATGGACCTCGTCAACGGCGCGGGTCAGGTCATCGTGCTCATGGAGCACGTCACCAAGAAGGGCGACCCGAAGCTCGTCGCCGCATGCTCGCTACCGCTGACCGGGCGCTCCGTGGTGAGCCGGGTCATCACCGATCTCGGCGTATTCGACGTCGCGGCAGGGGGATTCGACGTCGTCGAGCTCGCGCCCGGCGTCGAATTCTCCGACGTCGAAGCGAAGACCGGCGCGCCGCTGCGGGCGTTGGCGTCGGCTTAGGTCGGCGGGTTCGGGGTTCGGGGCGCGCTCTTCCGTGGGTTTTGCGCTGTCCCGCCTCTATGAACGGTCACGCATAGGGCTGTCGCATCCCTGACCCACGCTCTGATTGATCGATGGCATCGATCAATCACACGAATATGAGTCCTTGTCTTGTATGGATCGGGCTTCTACCGTGGATCTCGAAAGTGGTGGCAGTCACATGGCGCCAGGGGAGTGACTCAGAATTCGCTCCTTCCGAGTAGTCGGCGCGAGAGGAGTGGTGACATGGAGCTACGACACCTGCGGTACTTCGTGGCCGTCGCCGACACATGTCACTTCGGGCAGGCCGCTGCCACGCTGCACGTCGCGCAGCCCGCGCTGTCGTACGCGATCAGGCAACTCGAAGCAGAGCTCGACGTCACGTTGATGACCAGAACGACTCGCCAGGTCTCACTCACTCCGGCAGGCCTCTACCTGCAGGCGGAGGCCAGGCGCATCCTCGGTGACGTCGACGGATGCGTCGACGAGGTACGACGTATCGCCGCCGGACGCAGTGGATTGGTGCGACTCGGACTGACCGGCATCGGGGCCTTCTCGCATCTGCCCAGGATCGCCCGCGCCGTCAAACAACAGCTCCCGGGCGTCGAGCTCGCGATCTCCGCGGACATGCTGACTCCGACACAGCGCGACGCGCTGGTCGCCGGCGAGATCGACCTCGGACTACTGCGACCGCCGGTGGCCGGTGACGGCATCGAGGTACGCACCATCGACGTCGAGCCGTTGGTCCTCGCCGTGTCCAGTGATCATCGGTTGGCATCCGAACCTGTTGTGGCGCTGCAAGATCTGCGCACCGAACCTTTCGTGATGTACGACAGTCGTGACTCTGCGGTCAACGACGCCGTGTTGCGGGCTTGCAGGAGTGCGGATTTCGTACCGCAGCGGTCGCACGAGGCGTCGGGAACGCCCGTCCTGCTCGCGCTGGTTGCCGCGGGACTCGGCGTCGCGGTACTTCCCGGCTCGGTGCGTGCACTGCAGTCGGCAGGCGTCGTCATCCGCGAACTGGCCGACGCCGGCTCCATCGAAGTAGCGCTCGCATGGCGCACGGATGACACCAATCCACTCGTCGCGACCGTGTCCGAGGTGATCGCGGACGCATTCGGCTTGGCCGAGGCGTTGCCGAGTCCCGAACCCTTTACACAAGGACCACACTTATGAAAATCACTGAGATCGAAGCGATTCCGTTCGCGATCCCGTACACCAAACCACTGCGCTTCGCCTCCGGTGAGGTCCACGCGGCCGAGCACGTACTCGTGCGGGTCCACACCGACGAGGGCATCGTCGGCGTCGCAGAGGCGCCGCCACGGCCGTTCACCTACGGCGAGACGCAGGACGGCATCGTCGCAGTCATCGACAAGGTGTTCGCGCCACAGCTGGTTGGTCTGACCGTGCTCGAACGCGAGGTCATCGGTGAACGGCTCGCACGCACCGTCGGTAATCCGACCGCGAAGTCGGCGATCGACATGGCCGTCTGGGACGCACTCGGCAAGATCCTCGGCTACCCGGTCGCCGACCTGCTCGGCGGTTACACCGACCGCATGCGCGTCAGTCACATGCTCGGATTCGACGAACCGTCGGTCATGGTCGCCGAGGCCGCGCGCATGCGAGACACGTACGGCATCAACACGTTCAAGGTGAAGGTCGGGCGGCGGCCGGCTTCGCTCGACACCGCGGTGGTCCGCGCACTACGGGAGAGCTTCGGCGAGTCCATCGATCTCTACGTCGACGGCAATCGGGGGTGGTCGGCGTCGGAGTCGATGCGCGCCATGACCGAGATGGCCGACCTCGGCCTGCTCTTTGCCGAAGAGCTCTGTCCCGCAGACGATGTGCAGGGTCGACGCTGGCTCGTCGAACGTCTCGACGTCCCCTTCATCGCCGACGAATCGGTCCCCGAACCCGCGGACATCACGCGCGAGGTGCTGGGTGGTTCGGCCACGGCGATCAGCATCAAAACGGCCCGAACGGGTTTCACCAGATCGCGGCGGGCGCACCACCTCGCAGAAGGCCTCGGCCTCGAGGTGGTGATGGGCAATCAGATCGACGGACAGCTCGGCACCGCATGCACTCTCGCGTTCGGAACGGCCTTCGAACTGACGTCACGGCAGGCCGGTGAGCTCTCGAACTTCCTCGACATGAGCGACGACCTACTCGCCGAGCCGCTGCAGATCTCCGACGGCCTGCTGCATCGCTCCGAAGCGCCGGGTATCGGTGTCGAGATCGATCCCGAAAAACTCACCCACTACCGACTCGACCACTGAGAGAAGACCACCGATGCTCTTCCACGTACGTATGGACGTCAACATTCCCCACGACCTCGCTCCCGATGTCCGGGCCGAGACCGTCGCTCGCGAGAAGGCGTATTCGCAAGAGCTGCAACGCAAAGGCGCATGGCCACATATCTGGCGGATCGTCGGCGAGTACTCCAACTTCTCGATATTCGACGTCGCCGACAACGACGAACTGCACTCCATCCTGTCCGGACTTCCGCTGTTTCCGTACATGACGATCCACGTGACGCCCCTCGCCACCCACCCATCAGATATCGCCGCGGACTGACCGACCCGCCCGCGGCCCACTTCTCGCTCAACTCGCAGCCCCTGGTCACGCAGCACGCAGCCCAAAGTAACAAGGAGTATCCATCATGACGAACACCATCGACGCCAGCTTCAACGAAGAGGTCACCGCGAAGGCCGCCGAATCGGGCGCCAATGCCTCGGCGCGCTTCCGTGAACGCATGGCCACCAGCGGATCTCGTGCAGGTGTCGTCGACACCGAACGAGTCAACTATCTGGCGAGCAAGGCGGTGAAGGCGCTCAACGACATCGTCCTCGACGACCGCGTCACCTACGAGGAGTACAACGCCTTGAAGGCGTGGCTGATCAGGGTGGGTGAGGACGGCGAATGGCCGCTGTTCCTCGACGTCTGGCTCGAGCACTCGGTCGAAGAGGTTGCCAACGAGCATCGCGAGGGCAGCAAGGGCACCATCGAGGGACCGTACTACATCGAGGGCTCGCCCGAATTGTCATGGAACGGAACCATTCCCATGCGCGACGACGAGCCGGGAACACCGATGGTGTTCTCCGGACAGGTGCGCGCTGTCGATGGCACACCGCTCTCGGGCGCCAAGCTCGAGCTCTGGCACGCAGACGATCTCGGCTTCTACTCGCAGTTCGCGCCGGGACTGCCGGAGTGGAATCTCCGCGGCACCTGGATCGCCGACGACGAGGGGCACTTCGAGATTCACAGCCTGCAGCCCGCGCCGTATCAGATCCCCACAGACGGTGCATGCGGTCAGCTCATCGAGGCGGCGGGATGGCACGCCTGGCGACCCGCGCATCTGCACTTCAAGGTGAGCGCGCCGGGCTACGAGCTGATCACCACGCAGCTCTACTTCCCGGGTGATCCGCACAACGACGACGACATCGCCTCGGCCGTCAAGCCTGAACTGATGCTCGACCCGCAGCCGGTCGACGGCGGCGTCGCCGTGACGTACGACTTCGTCCTCGATCCCGAGGCCTGAGTCCAGCTTTCAGATCGGGCGTCCGCATCGTCGGACGCCCGATCGACGACCAGGGAAGGTCGATCATGTTGGTAGCACCGACAACACTCGTCGCAAGCACAACGTCGGACGACCTGGCTCGGGTTCGCGGTCAGGCGTCGTCGTGGCGTTCGCCCGAGATCGCCATCGCAGACCGGGATCTCACCGATTCGGCGCTGAGCGACCTCATCGCGACGGCTGATTCCCTTGGCGAGGACTCGTTCTCGCGTGCCGTCGGCGCGATCGTGTCATCGCGGGCAGGCGACTTCGCGCCGATCCCACATCTCGACGCCGCCGTCGAGATCTTCCGGACGTTCCTGCGGCACGACATGATCGACGGCTGGCTCTACGTCCGCGAGTCCGACGGTTACCTTCATCCGTATCTCGTCATGGACATCACGCTCGAGCACGGTGACCGAACACATGGTCCGCGAATCAAATTCACGATGGAAGCAGACAACGCCACCGTGAAGCGGCCCTCACGCAAGCCGCGCGTTCTCTACTTCGAAGACACCGAAGTCGTCGGAAAGACACCCGCGGATGTGCTGTTGGCTGGGGGTGCTTACAAGGAGAGCGACGACCTCAAGGTCGAGTACCAGGCGCGCCGTGACCGCTACCAGCACATCATCGACACCGGTTTCGGACAGCAATACACGTTCAGCGGCAAAGTGATTCGTACCGACGACTATCGCTCACCCAACTCGCGGAACAATCGCAAGGTGGTGCACGACGTCGCACCCGACGAGATCGCACCGCTACGCATGGTCGCCGCGTCGGCACTCTACGACAGCAACCGTTACGGCGGAGACGATTTCGGTCCTGTGCCGGTCACCACGGCCGTGCGGGTATTCGATCTCGGCGCGCAGGACTTCCTCGACGTCAACACCGCCGACCTCGCCGAGTACGTCTACGAGACGCACCTGCAGGACAAACTCGTTCTGCCCGACGATCAACGCGAGCTGCTGAACATCCTCACGACCGACATTTCTGTGTTCACCGGCGACATCATCGGCGGGAAATCGGCCGGTAACGTCATCCTCGCAAAGGGAAGGCCAGGCGTCGGCAAGACACTCACCGCCGAGGTCTATGCCGAGGTCACCGGACGTCCGCTGTACTCGATCCACTCCGGATCACTGGGCATCACAGCCGAATTGGTACGCAAGAACCTCGAAGTGATCTTCGATCGGGCCAAGCGGTGGGACGCGGTCCTCCTGCTGGACGAAGCCGATGTGTTCGTGATGGAGCGCGGACTCGACCTCGCGCAGAATGCCATCGTCGCCGAATTTCTGCGCACCCTGGAGTATTTCGACGGCTTGCTGTTCCTCACCACCAACCGTATCGACGGTGTCGACGAAGCGATTCTCGCCCGCTGTGCGGCGATCATCTCCTACGCGCCGCCCGGACCCAAGGACGCCCGACAGGTCTGGCAGATCCTGGCCGCGGGTAACGACGTCATCCTGGGAGAGGACCTGCTCGACGACCTCGTGGGCGGGTTCCCCGACATCACGCCGCGCGACATCAAGATGCTCCTCCGGCTCGCGCTGCGTATGGCGCGGCATCGTGACGTCGAACTCGACGCGTCGGTGTTCGCGAGCAGTGCGGTGTTCCGTGGGCTGACGTACGTGCCGCGTTCGGAGAGATGACCGGTCGATGGGGGCTGCGTAGCCTGGGAGCATGGAGTTCAGGTACGACGTCGAGATCGTGACGTTCGTCGTCTCACCTGCGCACGCCTACTTCGGACGACCGAAGGACGGTCCGGCCGCAGACGTGCCGACCGAGACCCCGTCGAGCGTTGAGATCATCGCCGACAAGGGGATCCGTGGCGACAGGTTCTTCGGCGTGCGCGCTCACACCGAAGCTGCCGTGACGTTCTTGGCGCTCGAGGCGTGGGAGGCGGCCGCCGGTGACGTCGACCCGGTAGTCGCTCGACGCAATGTGGTGGTGCGTGGCCTCGAGCTCGACCCGCTGCGTGGGCGGGAGTTCAGTGTCGACACCGGCGACGGTCCCGTGCGGTTCCGCGGCGGACGTCCGGCCCACCCGTGCGCGTGGATGGACACGATGGCCGACGAGGGTGTCCGTAAGGCGCTGATCGGTCGCGGCGGCCTGCGCGCGCAGCCGCTGACCTCGGGGACGCTGCGCGTGGGCCGGGCGTCGATCGTCACTGACGTCGAACTCGACGCCGCCCGCGCCGCCGCGCAGGTCAAGCGCGCGCAGCCGCTGGGGTGAGCCCCCGCTGGTCGAGCGGGCCCCACCGCTGGTCGAGCGGGCGCGAGCGGAGCGAGCACCCGAGTCGAGACCACTCTTTCGATCGGCTGGTGATCTCGACAAGCTCGATCAGCGGTAAACGGCTCGCTCGGCGGGTGGCCCTCCGCTGGTCGAGCGGGCGCGAGCGGAGCGAGCACCCGAGTCGAGACCACTGCCCCCCGCTGGTGATCTCGACAAGCTCGATCAGCGGGAAAGGCTCTATCGGCGGGCCCCACCGCTGGTCGAGCGGGCGCGAACGTAGTGAGCACCCGAGTCGAGACCACTTTGGCCGGCGGTGATCTCGACAAGCTCGATCCGCGGGTAGAGCTCGATCAGCGGTAAAACAGCTCGATCAGCGGAGGGCCCCCCTCAGCCCGACACCAGCGCGCGCAGGAAGAATCCCAGGTTGGCGGGCTTCTCGGCGAGGCGTCGGACGAAGTAGCCGTACCACTCCTGGCCGTAGGGGATGTAGACGCGGACGGCGTGGCCGGCGGCGGCCAGGCGCTGTTGCTCGTCGGAGCGGATGCCGTAGAGCATCTGGTGTTCCCAGCTGTGCGGCTCCCGGCCGAACTCGATCGCCATCAGCTCGGCCGCCTCGATCATCGTCGGATCATGGCTGGCGACCATCGGATATCCGTTGCCCTTCATCAGGATTCGTAGACATTTGAGATACGCCTCGTCGATCAGTGAGCGCTCGGGATAGGCGACCGACGCGGGCTCGGAGTAGGCGCCCTTGCACAGCCGGATGCGAGCGCCGGATGCCGCGAACTCTCGACAGTCGTCTTCGGTGCGACGCAGGTATGCCTGCAAAACCGTTCCCAGTTCGGGGTATTCGCCGCGCAGAGTCCTGACGATGTCGAGTCGTTCGTCGACAGTGCCGTGGTCCTCGGCGTCGACCGTGACCAATACGCCCGCCGCGGCAGCGGCACCACAGATGGTGTGCGCGTTCTCCTCTGCGATCTTTCGACCATGCCGTGGCAGGCACTGGCCGAGGGCGGTGAGCTTCAACGACACTTCCAGAGCCCCAGGCGGCGCCTCGAACTGCGACATCCCCTGCAGGAGGCTCAGATACGCCGCGACCGTCGCCGACGCCTGAGTTTCGTCGGTGGTGTCCTCGCCGAGGTGGTCGATGGTCACCGACAGTCCGCTGCCGAGTGCGTCGGCGATTGCCACGAGCACCTCGGCTTCCGACTCGCCCGCCACGAAGCGGTCGACGACGCGCTCGGTGACCGGAAGTCGTTGCGACGTCTGCTTGATGCGTTGGCTCCCCGCCGCGCGTGTGATCACCGGGCGCAGAACCGAATCGAAGAGTGCGCTCATGTCATGTCACCTCAGTCCTTCTCGGTGGCATCAGTTGCCATGTGCGGGTAGGCCGAATTCTTCGGCGGTACAAAGGTTTCCTTGATGGTCCGCGTCGACGTCCAGCGCATCAGGTTCGCTTTCGAGCCAGCCTTGTCGTTGGTGCCCGACGCGCGTGCCCCACCGAACGGCTGCTGGCCGACGACGGCGCCGGTCGGTTTGTCGTTGATGTAGAAGTTGCCCGCCGCGTTGCGCAGCAGATTCGACGCCGTCGACACGGCGGCGAGGTCGGTGGCGATGATCGAGCCGGTCAGCGCGTACCGCGCGGTGGAATCGACCATGCGCAGCGTCGATTCGAAGTCGGCGTCGTCGTAGACGTGAACAGACAAGATGGGTCCGAAATACTCGGTGAAGAAGGCTTCGTCGGTCGGGTCGTCGCCGAGCAGCACCGTCGGCCGGACGAAGTAGCCCTCGGTGTCGTCGCACTGCCCGCCGACCGCGACGGTCATCGAGGCGACGGTCTTCGCACGGTCGATCGCGGCGACCTGCTTGTCGAAGGCGCGACGGTCGATCACCGCGCCGCCGAAGTTGGACAGGTCCCGTACATCGCCGTAGGTCAATTCGGCTGCCTCGCTGAGGAAGTCGTCGCCCATGCGATCCCACACCGAGCGCGCGATGTACGCGCGCGATGCGGCCGAGCACTTCTGCCCCTGATACTCGAAGGCGCCGCGAATCAGGGCGGTGCGCAACACATCCGGGTCCGCTGACGAATGCGCGACGATGAAGTCCTTGCCGCCCGTCTCGCCGACGATGCGCGGGTAGTTGCGATAGTGGTCGATGCGGTTGCCGACTTCGCGCCACAGATGCTGGAAGGTTGCGGTCGAGCCGGTGAAGTGGATGCCCGCGAAATTCTCGTCGGCGAGCGCGACGTCGGACATCGCCCGTCCGTCGCCGTTCACCAGATTGATGACGCCGGCCGGGAGTCCGGCCTCTTCGAGGAGCCTCATGGTGATGTGCGCGGCGTACGCCTGTGTCGGAGAGGGCTTCCACACCACGGTGTTGCCCATCAGCATGGGTGCGGTCGGGAGATTGCCGGCGATGGCGGTGAAGTTGAATGGTGTGATGGCGTAGACGAATCCGTCGAGCGGTCGGTGATCGAGGCGATTCCAGACGCCCGGCGACGACATCGGCTGCTCGGCGAGGATCTCCCGCGCGAACTCGACGTTGAACCGCCAGAAATCGACGAGCTCGCACGGAGCGTCGATCTCGGCCTGCTGCACAGTCTTCGACTGCCCGAGCATCGTTGCGGCAGCTAGCTTCTCGCGCCACGGTCCGCTGAGTAGGTCTGCCGCGCGCAGAAGGACGGCGGCGCGATCGTCGAAAGTGGTGTGCGCCCAGGACTCCTGCGCTGTCATCGCCGCGTCGACGGCGGCACGGGCATCGTCGTGGGTGGCGTTGGTCATCGTGCCGAGCACCTCGTGATGAGAGTGTGGCTGCACGACGTCGAGTCGCTCACCGCCTCCGATATGAGCCGCGCCACCGATGATGTGCGGCAACTCGGCAGGGTCGGCCGACGACTGTCGCGAGAGTTCCTCGACGATCCGTCGACGTTCCGGGGTGCCGGGCGCGTAGGTGTGCACCGGCTCGTTGATCGGGCGTGGGGGAGTGGTGATCGCATCCATGGTCTCAGTCCATCGAGACGGAGACGATTCGGCTATGTCCAATCGGCCAACGTCAATGCGAATTGTTCGGTGGATTGCACAACGAGGATCGCGCAACGGCGTCCGATTGCACGGCAACCGGACGTCCGTCGTGCCAGCCGCCTAGGCCGCTCGCGTGCGGATTCTGCCGAGAACCGTGAGCGCGACCAGCGTCGTCGCCAGCAGCACCGTCGTGCAGGCTGCGGCATCGAAGACCTGACCACGATCGGAGAGTCCGAAGATGGTCACCGGCAACGTCTTCCAGGTCGCTGGGTACACCATGACCGTCGCGCCGAGTTCACCCATCGACAGTGCTACTGCGAGACCTGCGGCAGCCCCGAGTGCGGGCGTCAGCAGGGGCAGGGTGACCCTTGTCAGGACTCGGAACGGACTGGCGCCCAACGATTCCGCTGCCTGCTTGTACGCGGGGTCGAGTCGTTCCAGCGCAGCGGTGACCGAACTGAACGCGAAGGCCAGGACGAGCACGGTGTGCGCCACGATCACGATCCAACGGGTGCCGCCCAAGAGCAACGGCTTCGAGTTGAAACTGATCAGCAAACCCAACCCGATGGCGACCGAAGGCACCGCGATCGGCAGGTGGAACACCGCGTCGGTGAATCGGCGTATCGGCGCGGGTGCCTCCCTGGACGAGAGCGCGGCCCAGGTGCCGAGGACCAGCGCGATGGCGCCTGCGATGAAGGCCGTCTGAATGCTGACCGACAGCGAAGCCAGGTTCTCGCCCGAGAGCGCATCCCCGAAATGGTTGAGACCCAGGTTCGACGGCAGTGGGCCCGTCCACGAGCCTGCGAACCCGGCGATGACGACGGTGGCAATCGGTGCGACGAAGACCACGAGTACGACGACCGCGAAGATCGTCCAGGTGATTACCCGGCTGGCGCGAGTCCAGAGCAACATCAGATCTTCTCCCTGCGAGTCGTGATGCGTGCGAACAGCAATCGGTAGGCGCCGTACAGGGCAAGTGACAGTGCGACCTGGACAGTCGCGATCACCGCCGCCCCCGGCAGGTCGAACGTGACGATTCCACGGGTGTAGATCAGGACGGGCAGCGTCGTGACGTCCTTGGCGCCCGTGAAGGCGACGATGCCGAACTCGTTGAGCGTCAACAGCAGAACCAGGCTTCCGCCCGCTGCCAACGCAGGCCACGCTTCGGGAAGGATCACCGAGCGGAGCACCCGCAACGGTGAAGCGCCCAGCGATGCAGCCACATTCAGTTGATCGGTCGACATCATCGCGAACGCGGCCAACAGCGGTCGGACGACGAAAGGGGTGAAGAAGGTGATCTCGGCGAGGATCACGCCCCACGGCGTCGTGAGAAAGTGCAGTGGACGTTCTCCGGTCACCGCGGCGATCGCCGAGTTCACCGCTCCCGCAGAGCCATACAGAAATGTGAACGCCAGGGTGATGAGAAACGAGGGCAGTGCGAGCACCGTATCGATCATGCGTGCCACGAGGCCCGAACCTGGGAAGGGCACGAACGCCAGCACCACGGACAAAAACGTGCCGAGCACAACGCATCCGATCGTCGACGCGATCGCGATCCACGCGGTTGTGGTCAACGCCCGCACGAACGCCTCGCTGCTCAACACTGCGCCCCAGGTGCTTTGACCTTGACCGTCAGCGGATTCGGCGAGCATCCGGATCAGCGGATACACCGCGATGACGGCGATCACCACAAGAGGCGGCAACGCCCAGACGAGTGCTCCGAGGCGACGCGGTGCCTGATTCGACGGCGGCGGTGCGGACGTCGTCGGCTCCGCGAGGGTTGCCGACGTCATCGCGGACCTCCGGCGGTGTCGACCAATGTGCCTGCCGGGTCGGGCAACCGCACGCCGACGACCTCGTCGACCGGGTGGTCGGCGCGGCCTGCGACGTCGGCGTCGATCAGTTGGTCGGGCAGACCGTCGACGGCGAGCGTCAATCGTGTCGACGCCCCACGCCAGACCGACGTCGTCACGCGAGCACGCAGCGAGCGGTGTGCGCCGACCGCGGTCACTTCGATCTCGTGTGGGCGGATGCACAGGTGCGCAGGCAACCCCGGCGTCCACCGCGACAGCGGTTCTGGAGCGGTCGCCGACAGCATCTTCTCGCCCACCTCGACCAAAGCCGTTGCGCCGGAGACACGTCCGACCTTGCAGGGAAGAAGATTCGCGCCACCGAGGAACGACGCCGTGAAGCCCGACGGGGGTCGGGACCAGAGTTCTTCGGTGGTGCCGATGTCGACCAGTCGAGCATCACGCATGACGCCGATCCGGTCGGCAAGTGCGAGAGCTTCGGTCTGATCGTGCGTCACATACAGCATGGTGGTGTCGGGCAATGCATCTCGCAGCCGTTGCAGCTCCCCGACCATCGTCTGGCGTAGGGCGGCGTCGAGCGCTGCGAGTGGTTCGTCGAGCAGTAGGACGTCGGGCTTGATGGCCAGTGCCCGGGCAATGGCCACGCGCTGCTGCTGTCCGCCGGAGAGTTCTCGAGGCAGGCGTGAACCGTACTCGGACATACTCACCATGCCGAGTGCTTCCTCGACCCGTTCGCCGACCTCGCGCTTGGAGAGTTTGCGTGCTCGCAACCCGAAGGCGACGTTGTCACGCACCCGCATGTGTGGGAACAGTGCGTACGACTGCACGACGACGCCGATCCCGCGACGTGCGGGCGGAAGGTCGGTGATGTCGTTGCCGGACAGTCGAACCCGACCGGCCGTCGGGCGCACGAACCCAGCGAGCGACTTGAGTGCCGTCGACTTTCCGGAACCACTCGGACCAAGCAGCGCGACGGTCTCACCACGGCTGACGCGCAACGTGAAGTCGCGCAACGCATCTGTGGAGTTCTTACCGCGTCCATAGGAGACGGTCACGCGATCGAAGGCGATCGCCGGTTGCTGTGGGGAGGCCCCCGAGGGGGACGACGCCGAGAGCTCGGCGTCGACCTTCCTGCGAGTCAACGGATTCTGTGCCATGTCAGTTACCGGTTGCCTTCTGATATGCGGCGACGTCGGCGTCGAGCGTGGAGAGCACCGACTTCCAGTCCGGATGCCAGATCGTCACGCCTTGGATTGTCTGTGCGGGGCTCGGCGACGTGGTGGGCGCGGCGACGTCGGTGCGAACGGAGACGCCGAGAGCGTCGGTGCCGACCGTGTTCTGTACGTCCTTCGAGAGCAGGAACGTGAGCAGCTTCTTGGCGTCGTCGGCGTGCGGTGCTCCCTTGGTGATTCCCGCGAAGTACGGCAGCGACACCGTGGTTCGCGACCCGTCGGGCATCGCGGGGAAGAACAGGTCGAACTTCGAGCCGTCGTCGCGGATGGATGCGAGGTTCATCTGCACGTCACCGTTGGCGACGAGGAGTTCGCCGTTGCTCACCTTCGGCTGCAGCTTTCCGGTCGAGCTCGACGGCCCGACGTTGTTGGCCTGCAACTTGCCGAGGTAGTCGAGCGCACCCTGCTTGCCCATCAGATGTTGCAGGAGCAGGAGTACCGCGGTGCCGTCGCCTGCCTGGCCGGGCGTCGAATACTGGATCTTGCCCTTGAAACGAGAGTCGAGAAGGTCATTCCACGACGCGGGCGCAGGCTGTGCGGACGGGTTGCGGATGAATGACAGATAGTTGTCGACGATGCCGACGTAGTTGCCGCCGACGGCAGACGGATCGACGCCGGTGGTGTCGACGCCCGGTGCCGTGAGAAGTCCGTCGGCGTCGGCCTTCTGGATGAACGGGGGCAGCGTGACGAGCAGGTCGGCCTGCGGGTTGGACTGCTCCTTCTGCACGCGCGAGACGACCTCGCCCGAGCCGGCCTCGACGATGTTGACCGAAATGCCGGTCTGGTCTTTGAATTTCGCGAACTCGCTCTTGTACCAGGTGCCGAGTCCGTCTGCGGTGTAGACGGTCAAGGTCTTGCCGCCGTTGGAGTCCGACGACCCCGTACCGCCGCAGGCCGCGGTCAGCGTGACCGCTGCGACGGTCGCGGCAAGAGCGACGGCTCGCATCGAGGTGCGGGTAAGACGTGAAATGCGCATGAGAGAACCCCCTGTGGGTGATGACGTGGGCGTGGCGGATGGCGCTGTGCCGCGCCGATGCAGCACAACGGATGTGGATGGATGGTGTAGTTCTGGGTGGTGTCGAACGGGTGATCAGTTGCCGAACAATGCTGCGGCGGCGCCGATGTCGGCGACGACATCGGTCGCGCCTGCAGCGCGGAGGGTGTCTTCGTCATGTGCGCCGGTCAGTACGCCCGCGACGATGCCCGCGCCTGCGCGCACGCCGCTGGTGATGTCGTTGGCGGTGTCACCGACGACCGCGACCTGACGCACATCGTCGATGCGCAGTGTGATGAGGGCGGAGAGGATCATGTCGGGAAAAGGCCTGCCGCGCAGAGTTTCCGACGGCGCGATGACGAGGTCGGCGAGGTCGTGCCAGCCGAGTGAGTCGATGAGTAGTTTCTGAGTGTTCGCGCTGAAGCCAGTGGTCAGCGCGACCTTGATGCCCGAGTCGCGCAGTTGTGAAATGGCCTGTGCCGCGCCGTCGATCGGGGTGGCACCGCCGTCGGCGATCTGTGCGTCGTAGGCCTTCTCGAAGGCTGCATTGGCCGCCTGGGCGCGTGCTTCGTCGCCATCGACGAGGTGCCGGAAGACGGTGATCTTGGATTGTCCCATCGTGTCGACGACGTATTGCCTCACCTCGTCGTGGCCGGGGCCGTCGGTGGGTAGGCCTGCGGCTGCTGCTGCCGCGTCGAACGCGGCGAGTACCGAGCCGCCGTCGGCGACCGTCGTGCCTGCCATGTCGAGGACTGCGAGTGTGATCGGGTTGTCGGACAAGGTATTTCCCTTCGGGTGTGGCGTGTGTTCAGAGGTTCATGAGGTCTGCGGTGTCGTCACCGATGGCGGGGCCGAGCGTCATTCCACGCCCACCCGGGCCGGTGACGACCCAGACGCCGGGCGAGACCTCGTTGCGGTAGACCAGTTCTGAGGAGTCGAGGCACTGCGAGTAGACACCTGCCCAGCGTCGTGCGATGGGCGGAAGGCGTCGGCCGAGCAGGTTCTCGACGACCGAAACGAGGTGCTGGTAGGGGTCTTCGGTGACGTCGAAGCCGAAGACGTCGGCATCGTCGCCGTCGGCGGTCCGGTCGTAGGCGTGGGTGTCGCCGATCGTCAGCCCGCCGTCGAGACGTTGCACGCACAGCAGTTGCATGTGGTGTTCAGCAGCGACCGGCGACTGCGACTGCACGCGGCCGAGGTGGTCGAGCGCCTCGCCTGCGAATGCGGGGTAGTAGCGGAAGCTGTCGCCGTCGGCGATCGCGGTGGTGAGCTGCTCATCGAACGGCGCGGTCTGCATCATCTGCAGCCGGACACGTCGTACCGGTGGTTTCTCGCCGACCAGTTCGCGTAGCAGACCCGAGTGCGCGGCGCCGGTGCACACGACGACGGCGTCGCCGCGATGGGTGGCACCGGTGTCGTCGGTGACCTCGACCGTGCCCGACGTCGACGTCACCGACCGCACCTCACGCCCGCCGAGATACTCGAAACGTCCGGTGGTGGAGAGGAACCCGCGCAACGCGGGGAGTGCGACACGAGATTCGACGGCTCCGTCGCGTGCGCAGTGCAGACCGGCGACGTAGGTGCCCTGCAGTGCGGGATTGATCGCGCGCACGTCGGAGGGGTCGAGGAGTGTGAACTCGCGTTGGGCGGAATCACTTTGTGCGAGAGTCTCTTCCGCGACGGCGAGCTCAGCAGCGGTGCGGACGAGTGTGATCGAGCCGCACGGCCGGAAGCCGATACCGGGAACGTCGGCTCCGATCTTCTCCCAGAGGTCACGTGAGCGCTGCGCCGCCGGGAGTTCGTCCGCCGAACGTCCGGACACCCAGACGAGCCCGAAGTTTCGGACTGTAGCGCCGCGCGCCTCACGCTCTCGTTCGAGCAACATCACCGCGTGTCCGCGCTCGATGGCGGCACGCGCATGCGACGTACCGAGGATTCCGCCTCCGATGATGATCACCTTCATGCGAACCAGTCTGCTGGTTTGGTCTAGACCAATAAAGGTCCTTTCGGAGAACTCTGGGTTAACTCTTGGTCTAGACCAAATTGGGTACAGTGAATCTCATGTGTGTGGATGTGGTTGCTGAGGTCGAGGACGTGCTGCGCTCGTTGCGCGGAGTCTGGGACGAAGAGGCCGTCGACGAGCTCGATCACGCGCTGCAGGCGGGCCGCAATGCCGTGGTGGCAGGCGCGGATGACGAATTGGTGCTCGCCGCTGTGCTCCACGACGTCGGGCACAGTCGCCTCGTCGAGTCCACTGCTCGCCACGACGACGATGCGCGGGCCTGGCTGACTCCTCGATTCGGCGAACGTGTCGGATGGCTTGCGGGTTCGCATGTCGCGGCGAAGAAGTGGCTGGCGGCTCACGATCCGGCCTACGCAGATGGGCTGACCGCGACATCGGTCGCCTCGCTCGCGGAGCAGGGAGGCGCCGGCGATCTCGGTGCGGAGTGGACACGGCACCCGTGGTGGCCAGACGCCCTCGCACTGCGCCGATTCGACGACGCCGCAAAGATTCCCGGGGCTTCGGCACTGTCGATCGACGAGGTCGTGGTGGTGGCTCGGCGTGTGCTCGACGTCGAGCGGGGTGGCCACTGATGGCGCCCGAAACTCAGCCGAAGTACGTGCGGGTGCGGACTGAACTCGAGCACGTCCTAGCCGATCTCGAAGAGGGCGACTCGGTGCCATCCGAACGCGTGCTGTCCGAACGTTTTTCGGTTGCGCGCGAGACGGTGCGGCAGGCGTTGCAGGAACTACTCGTCGAGGGCCGGATCGAACGGCGCGGGCGCGGAACGGTCGTGTCGGCGCCAAAGATGGTGCAGCCGTTGTCGTTGAAGTCCTACACCGAGGGAGCGCGCCAGTTCGGCCGGGTACCCAGCCGTATCATGGTGACATTCGCCGACGCCGTACCCGACGAATCCGTCTGCGCAGGTTTGGGTTTGGCGCCTGGTTCGACCGTGATGCACCTTGAACGCGTGCTGCTCGCCGACGGCCAGAAGCTCGGGCTGGAGAGTACGTTTCTCCCGAAAGAGAGATTCGGGCACTTCTACGAGACCTTCGATCCGGAGACGTCGCTGTACACCGCGATCCGTGCCGAGGGCGTCACGTTCGCCAGCGCCGAGGAGCGGATCGAGACGGCACTGCCGAGCCCGCGGCAGGCCCAGCTACTCGAAACGTCGACCGCCATGCCGATGCTGTTGCTGCGCAGGCGATCTTTCGACGCCGCCGGCCTGCCCGTCGAGGTGGTGTGGTCGCTCTTCCGCGGCGACCGCATCGCCTTCGAGGCCACGCTGCGGGAGTGAGCGATGCGGGGCGAGTGGTTTCGACTCGGCTGCTCGCTGCGCTCGCGGCCGGCTCAACCAGCGGAAGGGTCGAGCGATTTCCCGCTGGTCGAGCTTGTCGAGACCACCCTCGCGTGGGTGTGTGGTTTCGACTCGGCTGCTCGCTGCGCTCGCGGCTGGCTCAACCAGCGGGGCACTCAGCCGGCGGGCCGCGGGACCCGGAGCGTCAGCGCGACGACGAGGCGGGTCGTCGGGTCTTCGAGGTCCATGCCGGTCAGCTCCTGGACGCGACGAATGCGGTAGCGCAACGTGTTCGGATGGATGTGCAGCGCGGCGGAGGCCGCGCGGACGTCGCCGAAATGGTCGAGATAGGCGCGCAGTGACGGTGTGAGTTCACTTCCCGACGTTTCGTCGCGCGCCGCGAGGTCGAGGACGCGGGCGTCGATCAGCTCTGGGTTCTCTTCGATCAGCGCGACGATCTCGCCGAGCAGCACTCCCGTCGTCGATGCCGCGACCGTCGTGACGGGCTCAATCAGATCCGATTCACGTTGTGCCGCATCGAGAACTCGATCGGTCTGGGTCCGCAACGTCGGCGCCGACCCGAGTCCGGCGGCGGGCCCCGCGACCACGGCACGCGCATCCACTCCGAACTGTCGACGCGCCGCCGCAACCGCCGAGCGGGCCCACGCGACCGTTGCGTCCTGATCGGCACCGGGAAGCACGACGTAGGCTCGTGGTCCAAGCGTCGACGTCACCGACAGTGGGCTGAATGCGCTGGCGTGCAACGTCAATGCGGAGATCATCGCGGGTGTAGGTGCGGAAACCGACGCTCTCGACGGATCGGCGAGCAGCCCGCCGAACGCGACCACCAACAGGTCCGTACCAGGCGAGATGCCCAATTGATTACCGAGGAACTCCGAGTCGATCGTCTCGCCGCGCGCTCCGAGAAGCCTGCGTACCAGTTCGTCGTGCCCGCTGCCCGCGCTGCGTCGTCGAGAAATGATGCGCGCTGCGACAGCGGCGGCACCCGCGAGAATGTCGGAGGTGTTGTCGGCGAACCGATCTCGCCCTTCCTGCAACCAGATCGCGCCGAGGTAGTCGCCGATTCCCTGCTCGTGCGGAGATCGGATCGAGATCGCCAGCCGCGGGCGCAACCCGAGTTCGCTGCGTTCCTCGACGGACACGAGTGTCTCGGTGGTGCGCAGCGCATCCAGCACGCCCCACTGGCGTAACCAGGCGAGCATCTCCGGTGGTCCCTCGCGGCCGAGGATCGACAAACGTCGAAGCTCGTCGGCTTCGTCGCCGGCGCTGCTGTAGGCGAGCACATGGGAACGCGCGTCCTCGATGCTGACGAGCCCACCGGTGCGGCGCGCGACCTCTGCGGCGAGTTCGAAGAGGTCGCCGATGCTGCCCGCCTGCATGGATTCGGCTCCGGGCGGTGCCGACGACGCATCCAGCACCCGCAGGACGAGTCGGTAGATGCGTTCCCACCGAGCGTGCGGATCGACGTCGATGACCGCGACGGAATGTTCGGCGATGCGTGAGATGGCCTCGGCAGACGGCGATTTGAGCATCACCGCGACGGGCATCTGCGCTCCGAACCCGTCGAGCCAACCGACAACGTCGTCGGCGTCGACCCCGACCATCAGGAACAGATCCGCGTCGCGGGCCGATGTGTGTAGCGGCAGGCGCAGGTCGTCGGGGTCGATGAGCGCGACCGAGTCGATCACGACGTCGAGGCCTCGCGGTGCGGCAGCCAGTGACGCCAGCGTCGCGTCGAGTGCGAGCAACAGCCGCCCCACACCGACACCGGATTCATCCATATCGACAAAGATACCGACCTAGCCTGGCCGATCAGCCAAGAAGTTCGTGAAATGCGACGTGCCCGCCGGAAGATATCCCGGCGGGCACGCTGCGTGGTGTTCGCGTCAGAGAATGGTCAGCATCTCGTTGTACGTCGGAAGCGGCCACAGATCGTCGGCGACGACTCCCTCGAGCGCGTCGGAGACGTCGCGCACGCCGTTCATCGCGGGGATCAGCGACTTCAGCGCGTACTCCGACTCCTCCTCGACGGTCTCGCCGTGGAAGCCCTCGATAGCGGACTCGAGCGTATCCATGGCGGCGTTGAGCTCGCTGACCTTGCCGGTCATGGTGCCCAGCGCCGGGGTCTCCATCTCGATGCCCGCAGCCTTGAGGCTGGCCGCGGTGCTCGCGAGTTCGCCCATGTAACGCGTTGCCGCGGGCAGGATCATCGTCTTGGCGATCTCGAGTGTCTCCTTGGCCTCAACCAGCAGGGCCAGCGAATACTGTTCGAGCACAACGTCTTTACGTGCCTCGAGCTCGCGCTCGGACAGGATTCCGTACTTGCTGAACACCTCCTTGATCTCCGGGAGGTCGTACTGCTCCATCGCGTCGACGGTGGTGCGGAGGTTCAGCAGACCGCGCGACGCGGCCTCTTCCTGCCACTCGTCGGAGTAGCCGTTGCCGTTGAAGACCACCTTGCCGTGCTCGGTGATGATGCCCTCGAGCAGTTTCTGCACTGCGGCGTGGAACTCGGTTCCCGCAGCGATCTCCTTGTCGAGGAAGTCGGCGACGTACTCGAGCGAATCGGCGAGCATCGCGTTGATGGCGATCATCGGGTCGGCGATCGACTGGTTGGAGCCGGGCGCGCGGAACTCGAAACGGTTGCCGGTGAAGGCGAACGGGCTGGTGCGGTTGCGGTCGCCGGCGTCGGCCTTGAACGGCGGCAGCGTGTCGACGCCGAGTTCGATGACGCCCGACGTCTTGCTCTCCTTGGCACCACCCTTCGCGATCTGGTCGAAGATGTCGGAGAGCTGCTCGCCGAGGAAGATCGAGATGATCGCGGGCGGCGCCTCGTTGGCGCCCAGGCGGTGATCGTTCGACGCCGAGGCGATCGAGGCACGCAGCAGCCCGCCGTACTTGTGTACGCCGCGGATGATCGCCGCGCAGAAGACGAGGAACTGCTCGTTCTCGTGCGGGGTGTCGCCGGGGTTGAGCAGGTTGCCCTGGTTCGAATTGCCCATCGAGAAGTTGACGTGCTTGCCCGAGCCATTGACTCCGGCGAACGGCTTCTCATGCAGCAACGCGATCATGCCGTAGCGCTCTGCGACCTTCTTGATGGTGGTCATCATGAGCTGCTGGTGGTCGTGGGCGATGTTCGAGCGCTCGAAGACCGGGGCGATCTCGAACTGTCCCGGTGCGACCTCGTTGTGGCGGGTCTTGGCCGGGATGGCCTGCTTGAACAGTTCGCGGTCGAGTTCGATCATAAACGCGAGCACACGGTCGGGGATCGCCCCGAAGTAGTGATCGTCGAACTCCTGGCCCTTCGACGGCTTGGCGCCGAACAGCGTGCGGTTCGTCGTCATCAGGTCGGGGCGGGCGAAGTAGAAGTGGCGGTCGATCAGGAAGTACTCCTGCTCGGGGCCCGCGTACGAGACGACGGTGTCGACGTCCTCGTGGCCGAACAGTCGCAGCACGCGCATCGCCTGCTTGCTCATGGCCTGCTGGCTGCGCAGCAGCGGCACCTTCTTGTCGAGGGCCTCGCCGGTCCACGAGATGAAGATCGTCGGGATGCACAGCGTGTTGCCGTTGGGGTTCTCCAGGATGTACGCCGGGCTGGTGACGTCCCATCCCGTGTAACCGCGGGCCTCGAAGGTGCCGCGCAGGCCGCCGTTGGGGAAGCTCGACGCGTCGGGCTCGCCCTGCAGCAGCGTCTTACCTGCGAATTCGGCGAGCGAACCGTCGGCGCCGTCGGGTTCGAGGAAGGAGTCGTGCTTCTCGGCGGTGAATCCGGTCAGCGGGTAGAAGACGTGCGCGTAATGCGACGCACCCTTCTCGATGGCCCAGTCCTTCATCGCGGAAGCTACGTAGTCGGCGAGGGTCGGGTCGAGTGGAACGCCCTTGTCGATGGTTGCAGCGACAGCCTTGAAGACGTGCTTGGGCAGGCGGGTCTTCATCGCCGAGAGGGTGAAGACGTTGCGGCCGAAGGTGTCTGCCAGGGGCTCGGGGAAGCCGTCGCATTCCATCTCATACGTGGTCACGGCCTCAATGGCCTGACGGCGGGACATGCTGCCACTCATACATAAACTCCTGGGTCGGCTCTCCGGTTGCGACGCGTGTGCGCCTGTCGTGGCCGGGTGGCCCCGAAGAGTGAGTGTCGTTGGTTCAAGCAAAACGACGCTATGAGCACCACGTACCCAGGTCATTGCCTCCATGTGACGCTCGTGAAAACACGCTTCACAATGGCGCGGAAGCCGTCAGGTTGCTAGCTGCGCGAACGATTCGGCGCCGAGTTCGGTTGGGACAGCTCGGTGTCGGAGTTCTCCGGCGCAGGTGCGTTCGCGGCGTGCCCACGCAGCGCCGCGATGTCGTGTCCACGGACCGCCAGGGTGGCCACGACGATCCCGACCACGATCCCGATCGCGGTGTCGAGAACGCGATCGACGGCCGCCTCGGGACTCAAACCCGCGCTGAGGCCGGTGAGCAGGAGTGCCATGGGTGTCACCGCGAGTGAGCAGAGTGCGTAGTTGACGGTCGAGAGGATCTCGGCGAGGACCTGGAATATGACGATTCCCGCGACCGCGCCCCAATATCCCAGCGGCACCGCGAGGAGTATTCCCGCGATCACCGCGCCGCCCAGATTGCCCAGTAGTCGCTGGACTCCGCGTCGAACAGTGAGGTGATACTCGACGCCCTGCATCGCCGCGACCGCACCCATCGCGGCCCACATCGGGTGATCGAGATGGACGGCGACGGCGATCGTTGCCGCGATCGCCGCAGCGATGGCGATGTGGATCGCGGTGACGGCGAGGTGCTTACGATGCGCGGGGGCCTGTCCGCCCGCGAGGGTGACCCAGATCGATTCACGTTGCGCTGGAGCGGTTTTCGACGCGTCGTCGTGTGTTCTCGATTTCGGGAGTCGCGACCTGAGTAGCTCGACGAACCACGGCGCCAAAGCGATGAGGATGCCGATCACGGCGCCGATCGCCGAGGCGAGCGTCGCGCGGCCGATGTCGGCTGCACTGTGTGCGTACCCTGCTGCGCCGGTCGCGGCGAAGACGAAGATGACGGCGCCCGGTCCGACAATGCGCAGCGCCGACACGACGTAGCACGCGATCCCGGCCAGCACGGCGGTCACGACGATCTCGGTGACGATGGAGTTCGCGTAAATGCCCATCGTCGCGCCGACCGCGATGACCGCGGTGACCCCGACGCCGAGCGCGATCAGTCGGGGAGCGCGGACGGGGTAGGGGTCGGGTCGGCAGAACGCCGAGACAAGCGCGCCGAGTGCCGCGAGTCCAGCGAGGTCGCGGAGGCCGAGTAGTGCGCCGACGACGAGGACAACGCCCACGGCCACGCCGACCCGCAGTGGGGCGGCAACGCTGGTCCGGCTGAAGTCGAGTCGCAGGGCGTCGCGCCAGGTGGTCGGACTCACGACGTGCTGCAGGGCTGCGCCGCGGACACGGACGTGCGGGGTGATCAGGGAGCTCTGCATTCAACTAATTTATCACTGTTTTACTAGTGAAGTAAATGAAGGGGCTAGTTATGATCGTCACGTGACCGACATTCCCGACGCCCGAGCGAGCCGTGACCTGGTCGACCGGATCGAAGCGGAATGGGCACGGTCGTATCCGCATCTCGACATCGAGCCGATCGGCATTCTCGGTCGGATTCAGCGCATCGCGACGGTCTCGAACCACCGGCTCGACCGCAAGCTGGAGGCACACGGGATCGGACGGTCGGAGTTCGATGTCCTCAGCGCTCTGGCTAGGTCGGATCGCCCACTGCGTGCCAGTGAGGTGGTGTCGACGACCATGCTCAGCGGAGCGTCGATCACCAAGATCAGCGAGGCGCTCTCGCGACGCGGACTGCTTGCGCGACGAAAGTCCGAGCGCGACGGCAGGGTGGTGCTGCTGGAACTGACCGAGGAGGGACGAGCACTGGTCGACGCCGAACTCCCCAACAGACTCGCCGACGACGCCGACGTCCTCTCCCCGCTGAGCGCCAACGAACGCGCACAACTCGTCGATCTTCTGCGACGGATCTCGGCGGACCTGGGCGAGTGAGGCGCGACCCGATTGTCGACGTCGACAACGGGTAATGGAACATTGTCCGTAGTTGCGTCCACCGCCGTCTCGGCGGAACAACACGAGGAGTGCAGATGCCAGGGGTGAGCCACAGCGCGGTGATCGATGTGCCACGTCAAAGGGTGTTCGACTACGTCAACGACTACAACAACGTGCCCGGCTACATGTTCGGGATCACTCGCTTCGATCCGACCACCGACCACACGTCCGGTCTCGGCGCGACGTTCAACGCCGAGATGAGCGTGGGGCCGAAGGTGCTCAAGTCCACGGTCGAGACCAAGGAATGGGTCGACGGTGAGCTGATCGCCCTCGTGTCCGTCGACGGCTTTCCCGCGAACACGACCTGGCGATTCGCCGACGCCGACGGTGGAACGAAGGTCGAGGTGGAGTTCCAGTACAAACTGCCCGGCGGACTCAGCGGGCGTGCGCTCGGTGCCATTCTCGAGCCGTTTGTCGGCCAGGCGATCAAGCAGACCGACAACAACCTGCGGTCGCAGCTCGTCTGACGCCTCGGGCTCCGAGTTGCGTGGGACCCTCGGGGGCATTTTTGTACCCGTATGTCCCACACAACTTTGGCCTGTGGATAGATTTTCGGCGTCGCGTCGGATGTGCGACATCCTGAGCGGGTGCGATCCGACGAGGGGTGGCTGGCGCTCGCGCACCGGCAGGAGAACATCGCGACACGTGCGCAGCTCGCTGAGGCAGGCGTCGACAAGCGAACCGTGCGGCGGCGAGTCGGCCGCGGTGAGTGGAAGGCATTCGGTCCGCGGGTTCTGATGCTCGCTCCGGGTGCTCCGAGCGAGTCGCAGCGCGTCTGGATCGGTGCGCTACACCCCTGTGGCACAACAGCTCTAGCGGGTCGCGCTGCGCTGGCGGTGCACGGGTTGAAGGGCTGGGAGGATGGGCCGGTCGTGTTCCTCGTCGGAGCAGACGATCGCAGCGCGCGGAGGGCACCTGACGGAATCGACTACGTCCGTACCCGCCACGACCTGACCTCGCTCTCCGTGCAACGCGCGGGTATGACGACGCTGCGGATCGAGCCCGCCACCCTCACATTGGCTTCGGCGCTCAATGCTGGTGCGTGGGGTGAGCATGCATCGGCGCGGTCAGCCGGCGGTCTTCTCTCCGCAGTGGTGCAGCAGCGACTGACCACGGCCGAGGCTCTGCTCTCCTGGTGCGACAAGCTGCCGCGGCTGCGCCATAAGCCTCTGCTGCGCGGATTCCTCGACGACATCGCGGGCGGCTCGGAGTCGATGGCCGAAATCGACCTGGTCACGATGTGCCGTGACTTCTCCCTGCAAGCGCCCGTGCGTCAGCGTCCTCGCACCGACAGCGATGGTCGACGCCGCTACACCGATGGCGAATGGGATCTGCCCGACGGGTCGACGGTGGTGCTCGAAGTCGACGGCTCGTTTCACAGGGACCACTCGTCGTGGGAGGACGCTCTACGTCGCCAGCGCCGATTGTCTACTCCCGGCCGCCGTCAGCTGCGTTGTACCGCCGTGGAATTGCGCACGGAGCCCGAAGAAGTGGTCAAAGATCTCCTGGCCGCCGGAGTGCCGCGGATCTGAGGTGAGGCGTCGAGTTGCGTGGGATCCTCGGGGGCATTTTTGTACCCGTGTGTCCCACGCAACCATTTGGTGCGCCCGCGTGAATCTCTCTTTAGCCACACAGTGGGCGCACACCGGCCGGAGGCCGGCAAGGATGTCAGTGTGCCCCCGGCAGGAATCGAACCTGCGACACCCGCTTTAGGAGAGCGGTGCTCTATCCACTGAGCTACGAGGGCGGGTCGTGAAGACCGACGGAGGCAGTCTACGTGACGGGCCGATCCGCGATCGGAGCGGGAGTCGTTGCGTCAGGGCGGGGTCGGCTTAGTGCTTCTGATCTCGCGGGCGCAGCGAGACGATACGGTGAAGCGGTGACACCATCTCAGCTCACCGTCCTCGTGACCGGCGCGACCAGTGGAATCGGCGAAGAGGTGGCGCGGCAGTTCGCCTCCGCGGGCCATCGAGTCTTCGGCACCAGTCGACACCCCGACAAGGTGGCCGATCCGATTCCCGGCGTGACCTATGTACGTCTCGACAACTCCGACTACGAGAGCGCGACGGAGTGTGCCCGTGAGGTCGGCGACGTCGACATCCTCATCAACAATGCGGGAGAATCGCAGGCAGGCGCGCTCGAGGACACGCCGATCGGTGCTGTTGAAGATCTGTTTCGTGTCAACGTGTTCGGACCGGTCGCGCTGACCAAGGCCGTGCTCCCGGGGATGCGTGAGCGGCGTCGGGGAACTGTTGTGATGGTCGGATCGATGCTGTCGAGTTTCCCGGTGGCATTCCGATCCAACTATGCCGCAACGAAATCCGCGCTGAAGGCGTATGCGTTCGCGACCCGACGTGAGGTCGCGCCGTACGGGATTCGGATGATCAGCGTCGAACCGGGAACGATCGCCACCGGCATCGGCGATCGGCGCAGCATCTACATCGGTGAGAACTCGCCCTACCGTGACGAGTATGAAACCCTCGCGGCCGCAACGCGACACAACGAAGAAGAGGGCATTAGTGGGGCGGAGATGGCGGCGGTCATCGTCGACGCCGCACTCGCCGAGCATCCGAAGCCGTTCTACGCCAAGGGAAATTCGGCGGGACTCGTATTCGCGTTGCGACGCCTGCTGCCACGCCAGTTCATCCTCGACATGACCGCCCGCAAACACGGTCTGCGGCGCGTGAAGATCTGATTCGACGATGCGGATAACGTTGCGGATCATCGGGATCGGTCCCGGTGATCCACGGCAGATCACGCTCCAGGCGATCGAAGCGATCTCCGACGTCGAGGTATTCGTCGCGCTGGAGAAGGGGAGTGCGAAGACGGGGCTGCTCGACGCCCGCAAAGAGATCCTTGCGAGCCATGCCAATTCGTCGCACCGGCTCATCGAGATCGCTGACCCACCGCGTGATCGCACGCCGGCCGACTACGACGCCGAGGTGCGGCGCTGGCACGCGGCGCGAGCCGAGCTGATCGCTTCCGCGCTGCGTGATGAACTGCCCGACGGGGGTGTCGCGGCGTTCCTTGTCTGGGGCGACCCGGCGCTCTACGACAGCACTCTGCGCATCGTCGACGATCTGTCGGACCGCCCCGACCTGACCCTCGACGTCGAGGTCATTCCGGGCGTGACGAGCGCGAGTGCGCTGACCGCCGCGCACGGAATCGTTGCCAACCGGATCGGCGAACCCATCCACATCACCACGGGCCGTCGGCTCGCCGACACGCCGTCTGGCGTCGACTCCAACCAGATCGTGATGCTCGACGCCGACCTCGCGTTCCGGCAGACCGCAGACCCCGACGATCACATCTGGTGGGGCGCCTATTTGGGTACCGCGGACGAGATCTTGATCAGCGGCCGGGTGGGCGACGTGGGTGAGCGCATCGCCGCGGAGCGCGCTGCCGCCCGCGAGCGCGTGGGCTGGATCATGGACATCTACCTGCTGCGCAAACAGCGCTGAGCGGGCTGGGGTGGGGTGGTCTCGACACGCCGCTCGTTCCTCGCGGCTGCTCGACCAGCGGGAAGGCTGCGCAAACAGCGCTGAGCGGGCGGGTTGTCACCAGATCCGGGCGAGGACGCCGAGTAGGTCGTCGGCGATCTCGGATCGGCAGATGACGAAGTCGGGCATGTACGGGCGCGGGCGGTTGTAGACGATGGGCGAGCCGTCGAGGCGGCTGCAGTGCAGCCCCGCGGCGAGCGCGACGCCGACCGGGGCGCAGTTGTCCCATTCGTACTGGCCGCCCGAGTGCACGTATGCGTCGACGTCGCCGCGGACCACGGCCATCGCCTTGGCACCCGCCGACCCGATCTCGACCGGCGCCAGACCGAGCGCGCGCGATACCGCGGCCACCTCATACGTTCCGCCCCAACGGGATACGGCCATGCGATGTCGTAGCGGTCCGCTCGTGGGTTCGACGGTGTCGGTGCGAAACAGCTCGCCGGTCGCGGGCAGCGAGACCGCCGCCGCTGTCACCACGCCGGACTCGGTGAGCGCGACGTGAACTGCCCAGTCGGCAGTGCCGGAAGCGAACTCGCGCGTGCCGTCGAGCGGGTCGATGATCCAGACGCGATCGGCTTTCGCGCGGTCGCCGACGTCGTCGGCTTCTTCCGAGAGCACAGCGTCGGAGCCGCGATGTCGGCGCAGCACGTTGCCGATCCACGCCTGGGCCATCGCGTCGCCGAGGTCGCCGAGTTGTCGACCACCCAGCAACTGCCCCGAGCGCACTCCGACGAGGATCTCGCCTGCGCCGTCCGCGATCCGAGCGGCGAGCTCGGCGTCGGAATGTGCGGAGATCATGCACTTACTAGAGCACACTGGAGGCATGCCTGAGCTGCCTGAGGTCGCCGCCATCGCCGATTACGTCGACGAGCACGCTGCCGGCTTCCCGATCCGACGCGTCGACGTCGCGTCGCTGTCGGTACTCAAAACAGCAGATCCGCCGTACACCGCGCTGATCGGGCGCATCGTCGACTCCGCGTCGCGAATCGGTAAATACCTCGTCATCACGACGATTCCCGGCAGCGCCGAACAGGTCGACGAACCGACGATCAGCCTGGTCATCCACCTGTCGCGCGCGGGGTGGCTGCGCTGGAGTGAGGATCTCTCGCCGCGACCGCTACGCCCCGGCGGCAAGAGTCCGATCGCGCTGCGCGTCCACTGCGGGCTACCCGGAGAGGGCTTCGACGTCACCGAGGCCGGCACCCAGAAGCGGCTGGCCGTCTGGGTGGTGCGGGATGTGTCCGACGTCGAGCGCATCGCCTCGCTCGGACCCGACGCGATGGGCGTCACGCGCGACGAACTCGCCGAGATCCTGCACGGCACGTCGGGCCGAATCAAGAACGTCCTGACCGATCAGCGGGTGATCGCCGGGATCGGAAATGCCTACTCCGACGAGATCCTGCACACCGCAAAGCTTTCGCCGTTCGCGTCGTCGAAAACACTGTCCGACGCCCAGATCGACACACTCTACGAGTCGATGCGGGGCGTACTCACCGATGCGACCGGGCGGCTCGAAGGTCTCGGCGTCGCAAAACTGAAGTCGGAGAAGCGAACCGGGCTGCGGGTGCACGCTCGCACCGGGATGCCGTGTCCGGTGTGTGGCGACACGATCCGAGAGGTCAGCTTTACCGACCGATCGTTCCAGTACTGCCCGACGTGCCAGACCGGCGGGAAGGTGCTCGCGGACCGTCGAATGTCACGGCTGCTCAAGTGACGGACGCCCAGTCGGCGCGAGGAGACGCCCAGTCGGCGCGAGGAAGCGCCCAGTCGGCAGCACGAGGCGCCCGGTCGGCAGCGCTGGCCACGCGGCTGCGGGCTGCCGGCTGTGTGTTCGCGGCGGAGGAGGCGGCCATCCTCGTCGACGCCGCGCGCGACGTCGAGCAGCTGGAAGAGATGACCGCTCGGCGTTGTGCGGGTGAGCCGCTAGAGCATGTGGTGGGGAAGGTCCGGTTCGGGTCGATCGACCTGCACGTGGGGCCGGGGGTGTTCATCCCTCGACAGCGCTCGCTGTTGCTCGCGCAGGTCGCTGCGGAGGTACTGCGCCGACGTCACGTCGAGCACCCCGTGGTCGTCGAGGCGTTCTGCGGAGTCGCGCCGATAGCGGCGGCGGTGGCGGAAGCGGCGATCGGCGCGCGCATCCACGTCGTCGACGTCGACGCGAAAGCTCTGGACTACGCGCGCCGCAACCTGCCCGCCGGTGCGCACGCCCACCTCGGTGACGGACTGTCGACGTTGCCGCCGCGGTTGCTCGGCGCGGTCGACGTGATCGCGGCCGTACCGCCCTATATCCCCGACGGCGCCGTCGAGCTCCTACCGCACGAGACCGAATACGAACCACGGACTGCGCTTCTCGGCGGCAGCGACGGACTCGACCACATTCGACCGCTGGTCGGTGTCGCCCCCGAGTGGCTCGCCGACGGTGGCGCGCTGCTGATGGAGATGAACACCGCGCAGGCAGGGCAGATCCTCGCCGAGCGCAGTGACGACTGGGCCGACGCCGACCGGATCGTCGGCGACGACGGTCAGACCGCGGTGGTGCGTCTCGTTCGACGCTCCCGCGCGCAGGGGTAGGTTGTCCTGCGTGACGACCCGACAGAAGATCCTGATCACCGGCGCGAGCTCGGGGCTCGGCGAGGGGATGGCCCGTGAGTTCGCCGCGCGTGGCCGTTCGCTGGCCCTGGCCGCCCGACGCCTCGACCGCCTCGAGACCCTCGCAGACGAACTCCGGCCGAGTGCGTCGCAGGTCGCCGTGAGCGCACTCGACGTCACCGACGTCGACGCCGTGCCCGTCGTCTTCGGCAAGCTGCGCGACGAACTCGGCGGTCTCGACCGCGTGATCGTGAACGCAGGGCTGGGCAAGGGCGCCCCGATCGGGACGGGCAAGGCGCACGCCAACATCGAGACCGTGCAGACCAACCTCGTCGGCGCGCTCGCACAGGCCGAGGCCGCGATGGAGATCTTCCGCGCGCAGAACCACGGCCACCTGGTGCTGGTCAGCTCGATCAGCGGAATCCGCGGACTTCCCAAGGCGCAGACCGCGTACTCGGCGTCGAAGGCCGGTGTCACGGCGATCGGGCAGGGTTTGCAGGCCGAACTCGTCAACTCGCCGATCACGGTGTCGGTCGTCGCGCCCGGCTATATCGAGACCGACATCAACCGCGGGGTGAAGACCGCACTGATGGCCGACACGGAGTCCGGAGTCGCGGCGATGGTCAAGGCCATCGAGGCCGAAAAGGGCTACTCGCCGGTGCCGCCGTGGCCGTGGACTCCGATCGCCGCGGCGCTGAAGTATCTGCCCGCGTTTGTCACGCGTCGGATGATCTGACCGATTCGAATCGTCGCGCAACGGCTTTCGCGATTTCGATGATGAAGAAGATTGCGATGGCCAGTCCGATGGTGACGCCCCATCCGACGCCGGTGAGGGGAGCGGACCCGAACCACGTGTGCATGAACGGCGCGTAGATGAACACCAACTGCAGCACGATGAGTGCTGCCGACGTGTACCAGACCATCGGATTGCCGCGCAGCGCACCGACTTTGAGGCTCGAACCACTGAGGTATCGGCAGTTGAACAGGTAGGCCAGTTGGCCGAGCGCGAGCATGTTGACCGCGGCCGTCTGGGCAACGGCCAGCGAATGTCCGTCCGACTTCGCCACGAAGTACACCGAGATCGCAGCGGCGGCAACGAGGATGGAGACGAAGGTGATCATCGCGAGGTCGCCGCGTGCGATCAGCGGACCGTCGGTCGAACGTCTCGTTCGCGACATGATCCCCGGTTCGGCGGGCTCGAAAACCAATGCGAGCGAAAGGGTCACGGCAGTGATCATGTTGACCCACAGGATCTGGACGGGCGTCAACGGAAGCGAGAATCCGAACAGGATCGCGACGAGGATGACCAGCGACTGCGCGCCATTGGTCGGCAACAGGAACAGGATGGATTTGCGGATGTTGTCGTAGATCCGACGGCCCTCTTCGACCGCACGCTCGATGGTCGCGAAGTTGTCGTCAGCAAGGACGATGCCCGCGGCCTCCTTGGTGGCCTCGGTGCCCTTGATCCCCATCGCGACACCGATGTCGGCTCGGGTCAGTGCCGGCGCATCGTTCACGCCGTCGCCGGTCATCGCCACGATCTCACCCTGTGCCTGCAGTGCGGTGACGATCCGCAGCTTGTGCTCAGGGCTGGTGCGCGCGTAGATGTCGATCTCACCGGCCACCTCGCGCAGCCGAGTCTGACTCATCTTCTGCAGGTCGGCGCCGGTGAGCACGGGAGCGGCCGGATCGTCAGTGATGCCCATTTCCGCCGCGATCGCGCGTGCGGTGCCCGCGTGGTCGCCGGTGATCATCTTGACCCGAATTCCTGCGCTGTGGCAGTTGGCGATCGCCGTGATCGCCTCGGGCCGTGGGGGATCGACGATGCCCGCGACGCCCAGGAATGTCAGTCCATGATCGACGTCGTCGAGTGTCAACGAGTCGGCGTCGGGTGCGGGTCGTCGTGCCGCGGCGAGCACACGCAGTCCCTGCGCGCTGAGTTCGTCGATGACGCGCTCCCAGCGAGGTCGGTCGAGAGGCCGGAGTTCACCGTGCTCGTCCAATTCGAACTCGCTGCGATCGAGCAGGCGGTCCGGAGCGCCCTTGACGAGAATGGTGCGCCCGCCGTCGGGTAGATCCGAGAGCGTGGCCATGAATTTGTTCTGCGACTCGAACGGGACCTCGCCGAGCCGCGCGACGTCGGCGTCGAATCCGGCCTTGAGGGCCAGCGTCCGTAGGGCGCCCTCCGTCGGCTCGCCGATGAGTTGCCAGCGCCCGTCGACCTCGGCGACTCGTGCGTCGTTGCACAGCGCCATGGTCTCGACGAACAGTGCGAGGTCGGGATCCGCGCTCAGCGATGCGACCCGCCCGTCCGCGGTGATCGATCCCCTTGGGTCATAGCCGGTGCCGTCGACCGAATAGCGTTGTGTGCCTGTGACGACGGTGCGCACCGTCATCTCGTTCTGCGTCAGCGTGCCGGTCTTGTCGGAGCAGATCACGCTGACCGAGCCCAGTGCCTCCACCGCGGGGAGCTTGCGTGTGATCGCGTGTCGTCGTGCCATCTGCTGTACCCCGAGCGCCAGCGTGATCGTGACGACGGCGGGAAGTCCCTCGGGGATTGCTGCGACAGCGAAACCGATTGCGGCCGAGATCAACTCGTCGATGGTGAAGTTGTGGATGACCTTGCCGATCACCATGATCGCCGCGGCGAGGCCGAGGATGCCGAGGGAGAGTTGTGTTCCGAACTTCTCGAGGCGCTGGGTCAGCGGGGTGTCGACCTGCTCGATGTCGGAGATCATCGACTGGATTCGGCCGATCTCTGTCGACGGTCCGGTCGCGGTGACCACGCCGACGCCGGTGCCCGCAGAGACGATGGTGGACGAGTACGCCATCGATTGTCGGTCGCCAATGCCTGCGTCGACGTCGACGGCAAGGGTGTCTTTGCTGGCGGGGACGGATTCGCCCGTCAGCGCCGACTCTTCGATACGCAGATTCGTCGCCTCGAGCAGCCGCATGTCGGCGGGCACTCGATCGCCCGACCTGATCGACACGACGTCGCCCGGAACGAGGTTCTCGGCGTCGACGTCGACCCACTCGCCATCGCGGCGGGCCCGCGCGTGCAGCGACAGCATGTTCCGGATGCCCGCGAGTGCGCTCTCCGCCCTGCCCTCCTGGACGAATCCGACGACGGCGTTGATCACCGCGACCGCGACGATGACCGCGAAGTCGATCCAGTCGCCGAGGATCGCCTTCAGCACACCTGCGCCGATGAGGATGTAGATCAGGATGTTGTTGAACTGCGCGGCGAAGCGCAGCACCGCCGGTCGAGTCTTTGCGGCCGCGAGCCGATTGGGGCCGACGTGCTCAAGTCGTTGTGTCGCGTCGGCACTGGTCAGGCCCTGCGCGGACGTATCAAGCGCTGCGAGGACCTCCGAGCGTCCCACGGCGTGCGAATCGGTCAGCACCGCATCTGTTGTCGTCACCGTGGAGACCTCTCAGACCGTCGTCGCACTCGCTGCCCCTTAGGCAGACTCTAATCCGAATAGGCGACGACGGCTGTGCGGCTCAGCCTGCGGGTGGCGCGGGGGAACTGCTGGCGACGTCGGCCGGATTGCGCCACACGACGGGCGCCTGTTTGTAGTCGAGTGAGTCGTCGCCGGTGGTGTCGGCCCAGTAGATGACCTGAGTCAGCTTTTGCCCCTCATCGGCGTAGGCGACGAGGCAGGTGGCGTAGGACTCGCCGCGACGCATCGTCTCGGGGGGCTTCGGGTTGGCGCAGTCCTTCAGTGAGGTCGACGGCGGCAGCGTCAGCGCCGCGGTGCGTCCATCCGCCGAACCGGCGAGGCCGAGGACTTTGGGGGCGGGCGCCGGCCGTTGTGCCAGAGACGTCACTGTGACGTAGACGAAATATGCTGTACCGCCACGGGTTTGCGCGCTGGGTACGTCTTTGCCCTGTGTGATGCCGGTGACCGTGTACAGCGCCGTCGACCCGCCCGCACGATAGGCGTCGGCGGGCAGTGACGCCGAGGCACCGAAGTCGAGCGTCGTTCCGGGTGCGGTGCGCGGATGCTGCTGCCCGGGTGCGACGGTCACGGCCGCTGATCGGGGCACCGACGTCGCGGATTCGGCGGTACCACCGGAGTCGGACGAGCATGCCGCGACGCCGAGCACGCCCGCGACACAGGCCAGCGACACCACGAGCAGTCGCGGCCGCAAAACGGTAGTCCTCACGTGCGTAAGGTAGCGGATGTGGGTTCCACACAGGGGCAAGTGGTCGCCAATGGCGCGTTCGCACTCTTCTCACGACGACGAGTCGACGACATGAGTGAACTACTCGAGTCGATCTTCGGCCGCGACGACATCACCGCGGTCGGCGCAGATTGGCGCGGGATCGTCTACTTCACCCTCGACGACGATGAGGAACTCGCACCCGATACCGTCGTCGGCTTCGACCCGTCGAGCGGAGCGTCGGGACCGCTGGCCACTATCGATGAGGTACTCGCGGCGGTTCGCGACGGCGAGATCGCCGAGGCCGTCGACGTCTCCGGATTCGACGCCTGGCGGATTGCGACCGGCACCCGTGAACTCGCGATGGGCGACTGCGTTCCGCCGCTCGTCCTCGAGTTCCTCGGTGGCGACCCGGCAGAACGCGCCGACGAGCCGCAAGACCTCATCACCTACGTCGCGGTCGCCGCCGCGCTCATGGGTCGACTCGAGGCGCTCGGAGTGCAACCGGGCGACGACATCCCGCCCGAGGTGTTCGACGACGAGCGCTGGTCCTGACTCAGGCCTTGCGTCCGCGCTCGGAGCGGTACCAGCGAACCAGTGCGTCGGTCGACGAATCAGCTTGCTGCGCAGGCGCTTCGGCGTCGGTGATGACGCCCAGAAGTTCTTTGGCCTGCGTCTTGCCGAGTTCGACGCCCCACTGGTCGAAGGGGTTGATGCCCCACAGCGTGCCCTCGACGAAGACCTGATGCTCGTAGAGCGCGATCAACTGACCGATGACCGAAGGGGTCAGTTCGGACGCGAGTATCGACGTCGACGGGCGGTTGCCGGGCATCACCTTGTGCGGCACCACCTTCTCGTCGACGCCCTCGGCCCTGATCTCGTCCGCGGTCTTTCCGAACGCCAGCACCTTGGTCTGCGCGAAGTAGTTGCTCATCAGCAGGTCGTGCATCGAGCCGGTGTCATCGGCGGTGGGCAAATCGTCGGTGGGGTTGGCGAAGCCGATGAAGTCGGCGGGCACCAGACGTGTTCCCTGGTGGAGCAGTTGGTAGAAGGCGTGCTGGCCGTTGGTACCCGGCTCGCCCCAGAAGATCTCGCCGGTGTCGGTGGTCACGTGCTCGCCGTCGGCCTTGACCGACTTACCGTTGGACTCCATCGTCAACTGCTGCAGGTACGCGGCGAAGCGTGCCATGTCGTTCGAATAGGGGAGCACCACCCGCGACTGTGCGTCCCAGAAGTTCGAGTACCAGAATCCGATCAATGCCAGCAGTACGGGCGCGTTGCTCTCCAGCGGTTGAGTACGGAAATGAGTGTCGACGGTGTGGAATCCGCCGAGGAATTCGGCGAAGCGTTCCTTGCCGATCGCCGCCATCACCGAGAGACCGATCGCGGAATCCACCGAATAGCGGCCGCCCACCCAGTCCCAGAAGCCGAACATGTTGACCGGGTCGATTCCGAAGTTCGACACGGCGTCCGCATTGGTGCTGACGGCGGCGAAGTGCTTGGCGACGGCGTCCTCACCCGCGCCGAGTTCGTCCAGCAGCCACCGCTTGGCGGCAGCCGCGTTGGTCAGCGTCTCCAGCGTCGTGAAGGTTTTCGACGCGACGATGAACAGCGTCTGCTCGGCATCGAGGTCGGCGAGTGCCGCGACCATGTCGGCCGGGTCGACATTGGACACGAAGTGGCAGCGGATGTCGGTATCGACGTA
This sequence comes from Gordonia sp. w5E2, assembly GCF_036540975.1. NCBI lineage: Bacteria > Bacillati > Actinomycetota > Actinomycetes > Mycobacteriales > Gordoniaceae > Gordonia > Gordonia sp. w5E2. Next base: position 1,150,611 of record NZ_CP144213.1, read on the forward strand.
GTGGCGCAGCGAGCCGTACACCATGACGGGCCCGAGGTCGGAGCCGCCGATGCCGATGTTGACGACATCGGTGATGGGTTTTCCGGTGTGGCCCTTCCACTCTCCGCTGCGCAGCTTGTCGGTGAATGCGCCCATCGCGTCAAGCACCTCGTGGACGTCGTGCACAACATCCTGGCCGTCGACGACGAGTTGCGCGTCGGCGGGGAGGCGTAGCGCGGTGTGCAGGACCGCGCGGTCTTCGGAGGTGTTGATGTGCACGCCTGCGAACATGTCGTCGCGGTGCTGTTCGAGATTTGCTTCACGCGCGAGCGAGAGGAGGAGCTCGATGGTCTCGGCGTCGATGCGGTGTTTGGAGTAGTCGATGTGCAGATCACCGACGTCGATGGTGAGCTCGCGCCCACGGGAGGGGTTGTCGGCGAACAACTCCCGGAGATGGCGTTCGGCGAGGATCGGCTTGTGAGCCTCCAACGCCTGCCAGGGTTGAGTAGTGGTGATGTCCTTGCCGCTGCGCGAGACGTCGGTGCCCATGAACCAACACTAGGTCTTCGCGGCGTGGCGCGTACTCGATAAGAGGGCAGACCGACGTCTCGTAACCGATGGTTCACCAATCGCGAACCCGCGGCGGTCAGCGACCGAGCGGACCCCTGCCGAGACGCAGCAGCAGCATGGCCAGCGTGTGGCCCTCCTGGCCGAGCGCGGCGAACCGGTCGATGACCTTCACCTCGCGCGAATGCACCAGCCGCGGGCCGCCCGACGCCATTCGGGTTGCGCCGACCTTCTTCGACACAGCGGTCCTGCGCTTGATCGCAGCGAGGATGATCGCGTCGAGGCGGTCGATCTCGACCCGCAGGTCGTCGATCTCGTCTGACAGGTCGTCGATGGAGGGGTCGAGGCGGTAGTACTCGAGATCGATCGTCTCCTCGAACGGCACCGGCACGTCCGACGCGGCGTCGGGTGTCGTCGCAGGGTTCTGATCGTTGCTCGCATCGCTCACCGGGGTGATTTTGCCACGCGCCACCCGCGGCGGTTCTACTAGATCCCATGCCGAGCAGCCCGACGGTGACGTCGCAGTCACACACATCCGACGAGCCGCATCGACACCGATCCCTCGCGGGCCGGATCGGTTCGCTCACCGTGGTGGCGGCGATCGTGCTGATCGTCGCGCATCTGGTGGTCCGCGCGTGGCTGGTCGCGACCGGCAACTTCTACTGGGACGACCTCATCCTCATCGGCCGCGCGTCGACCGTGCCCATCTGGTCGTGGGACTACCTGGGCCAGAGTCACGACGGCCACTTCATGCCCGCAGCCTTCCTGGTCGCTGGTCTCTCGACGCTGGCAGCACCCGTCAACTGGGTCATCCCGGCTGTCACGCTGGTCGTGTTGCAGGCGCTCGCGTCGCTGTCGGTGTGGCGAATGATTCGCGTGGTGGGATCGGCAGCGGGAGGTGAACGTGCGGGTCGTCGACGGCCCGCGCTCGAGGTGGGCGCGTTGGCCGCCCTGGCGTTCTATCTGTTCACTCCGCTGACCGTGCCCGCGTACATCTGGTGGGCCGCCGGCCTCAACTCACTGCCGATGCAGGCGGCGATGGCCTGGATCGTCGCCGACGCCGTGCTGCTGTGCACCGGTCGCGTCCCCGAGTCGTCGCGACGACTCGTCGTCATCCGGTCGACGGTGATCTTCGTCGTCGCGCTCGCCTTCTTCGAGAAGTCGCTGTTCATCCTGCCGGTGGCCTTCATCGCGGCGGTGCTGGTTGCGCGCTTCGACAAGACCGCACGCACCGCCGACGCGACCCCGCAATCCACAGACGACTCCGCGTCGACGCTCCCGCGCACCCCGCTCATCACTGCCTTCACGCGTGGGCGCGCTCTCTGGACGCCGCTGACCGTCGTCTTCGTGGTGTGGGTCATCGTCTACTTCTCGGTCTCCGACGCGACGGCCGGGACGCACTCGGTGTCGCAGACCGCGCAACTCGTGTGGCGCTCGATCAACAAGGCGCTCGTGCCCTCCCTGGTCGGAGGTCCGTGGGACTGGGAACGCTGGGTGCCTTCTCCACCCATGGGATTCCCGTCGATCTGGATGATCGTCCTCGGCTGGATCGTGGTTGCAGGCTTCGCCATCTGGGCGATCAGGACGCGCGTCGGTGCGATCGGCGTGCTCATTGCCGTCGCGCTGTACGTGGTGGTCGTGCAGATTCCGCCCATGTGGAATCGGTCGAGCGCCAACACGGCGCTCGAGCTCGCACAGACGATGCGCTATCTACCCGACGCCGCGCTCGTGCTGGCCCTGGCGTTCACTCTGCTCGTGGCCTCGCCGCTTCGTGCGTCCATCGGGGCGTCGGAGCCGGATGGCACCGATCGGGGTGCCGCGCGGCACGCGCGCGAGGCGGGCACGTCGCCGCTACTGCTCGCCGGGGTCATGGCCGTGGCGTTCGCTGTCGCGTCGTCGATCATCTCCACCGCGGCCTACTCGGCGTCGTGGAATGACGATCCGACCGGCCCGTATCTCGCGAACGCCAAGCGCGCCCTGGCCGCGAACAAGGACACGACGATGTTCGACCAGGCGCTACCCCTCGAAGTGCTGCTCCCGGTCGCCTACCCGGAGAACCAGATCAGCCATACCTTCGGCAAGCTGCGCGATCGGCCGACATTCGGCACTCACACCGACCGTCTCATCGTGCTCGACAATTCGGGCAACGCGGTCCCTGGTGCCGTGACGCCGCGGCGCGCGATCAAAGCCGGGCGCGGGTCGTGTGCGCGTCCCGAACTCGACGGCCCGAGTCGACTCCAACTCGACGGTCCGCTGATCCAGTGGCAATGGACCATCGCTCTGGGATACTGCGCCAATTCCGCTGGGCAGGTGCGTTTCTCGCTCGACGGTGGGGCACCCGTCACCGTGCCGGTGACGGCTGGTCTGCACGTCGTCTACGTGCAGTTGGGCGGTCGCGGCACCGAACTCGACGTTCAGCCGCTCACGCCCGGCCTCGCGCTGCACACCGGGGACGGGCGCGTGGGTGAGGTTGTGGACGCGCGCCTGCTCGGGGGCTGACTGTCTGTCGGTGGCGGCGAGTAACCTGAACTCTCGATGACCAGTTCCACCCGCACCTCCGCCACGCCCGCCGGCCGCGCCCCGGCAGCAAGCCCCGACGACGCGTCCGCGCGTCTGCTGGCAGGGCTCAATCCGCAGCAGCGCGAGGCTGTGTTGCACTCCGGCTCGCCGCTGCTGATCGTTGCGGGCGCGGGGTCGGGCAAGACGGCGGTGCTGACGCGACGCATCGCGTACCTGCTCGCCGAGCGTGACGTATCGCCCGGGCAGGTGCTGGCGATCACCTTCACCAACAAGGCGGCAGCCGAGATGCGCGAACGCGTCATCGGCCTCGTCGGTCCGCGCGCCAACTTCATGTGGATCTCGACCTTCCACTCGACATGCGTGCGCATCCTGCGCGCACAGTCGGCGCTCCTGGAGGGGCGTAACTCCAACTTCTCGATCTACGACGCCGACGACTCCAAGCGACTCCTCGGCATGATCATCCGAGATCTCGACCTCGACCCCAAGAAGTTCGCGCCGCGCGGGGTGTCGGTGATCATCTCGAACTACAAGAACGAACTGGTCACGCCCGACGAAGCCATCACCGCGACGGCCGAAGGCGACCCGACCGAGCAGGCGATCGCGCAGATCTACGCCGAATACCAGCGCAGGCTGCGCACCGCGAACGCCTTCGACTTCGACGATCTGATCGGCGAGACGGTCGGATTGCTGCAACGTCACCCCGAGGTCGCCGAGTACTACCGCAGACGCTTCCGCCACGTACTGGTCGACGAGTACCAGGACACCAACCACGCGCAGTACGTCCTGGTCCGCGAGTTGGTGCTCGGCAGCACCTCCGACGACTCCGACGACGAGCCCGACGCTCGCGCCGTCGAGCCGTCGGAGCTGTGCGTCGTCGGCGACGCCGACCAGTCGATCTACGCATTCCGCGGTGCGACGATCCGCAACATCGAGGAGTTCGAGCGCGACTTCCCGAATGCGGAAACCATTCTGCTGGAACAGAATTACCGCTCCACGCAGACCATCCTGTCCGCCGCGAACGCGGTCATCGCACGCAATCCGAATCGACGCGAGAAGCGGCTGTGGACGGATTCGGGCGACGGTGAGCTGATCGTCGGATACGTGTCGGATTCCGACCGCGACGAGTCGATGTTCATCGGCACCGAGATCGAACGCCTCACCGACCACACCATCGGCGGAGTCTCGGAGTCGTACAAGTACTCCGACATCGCCGTGTTCTACCGAACCAACACCGGCTCACGACCCATCGAAGAAGTCTTTGTGCGCCATGGCATTCCGTACAAGGTGGTCGGTGGCACCCGCTTCTACGAGCGCAAGGAGGTCCGCGACGTCGTGGCCTACCTGCGCACCGTCGCCAATCCCGACGACTCGGTGAGTCTGCGCCGAATCCTCAACACGCCGCGCCGTGGCATCGGCGACCGCGCCGAGGCGTGCGTCGCGGTGCACGCCGAGAACGCGGGTGTCAGTTTCTATCAGGCACTGCTCGACGGCGCCGAAGGCAAAGTGGCGCTGCTGAATTCGCGTGCGGTCAAGCAGATCGGCGCATTCGTCGACCTGATCGAGGGATTGCGTCGCGACTTCTTGACCACCTTCGGCCAGGCCGACGACGCGGGCGCCGACGTGGCGACCGTGTCCGATGCCACGGAGGAGGGTGCCGACATCGGCGAGTTGGTCGCCGCCATCGTCGATCGCAGTGGGTATCGGGCGGAGCTGGAAGGATCGAGCGATCCGCAAGACGCCGCACGTCTCGACAACCTGAACGAGCTCATCTCTGTCGCGGCCGAATTCAGTACGGAGGCAGCCGAACTCGACGTCGACTTCGACGACGAAGCGGTTGGCGACGAAGACCTGGGCGGAACCGACGGCGAACCTGAACCCGGCTCACTGGCCGCCTTCCTCGAGAAGGTCGCGCTTGTCGCCGACGCCGATCAGGTGCCCGACGAGGGCGATGGCGTCGTCACACTGATGACCCTGCACACCGCGAAGGGTCTCGAGTTTCCGGTCGTGTTCGTCACCGGCTGGGAGGACGGCCATTTCCCGCATATGCGTGCCCTCGGCGACCCGGCCGAGTTGAGCGAGGAGCGCCGACTCGCCTACGTCGGTATCACCCGCGCCAAGGAACGGCTCTACCTGACCCGTTCGGTGACCCGCGCATCGTGGGGACAACCCGTCTCGAATCCGGAATCGCGCTTCCTGCAGGAGATCCCGCAGCATCTCATCGATTGGCGACGCACCGAGCCCAGGCGGGGTGCGCGTGGATTCGGTTCCACCGGAGGCGTTTTCGGGCGATCCGACGGCGGATCGTCGCGCACGCTCGGTCGCTCGCAATACTCGACCGACCCCAATCGCGGCCGGAACAAGCAGATTCACCTCGACGTCGGCGATCGACACAACCATCCCAAGTACGGCATGGGGAAGGTCGTGGGCAAAGAGGGGAGCGGTGCCACCGAGCGAGTGGTCATCGACTACGGCGGCAAGACCGGTCGCATCACCCTGCTGACCGCGGGCGGAATCCCGGGCGACAAGCTCTGACACGCGCGCTGCGTCGTCACCGCAAGGGGAGACTCAGGCGGCAGGCGGTGTGGCCCTCAGATCAAAGGCCGGGCGAGGTGAATCAGCCCGTGTAGGCCGACATCCGGACGCCGTGCTCGGCGAGCCACGGGGCCGGGTCGATCTTGGTGGTGCCGTTCTTCCAGACCTCGAAGTGGCAGTGCGGGCCGGTCGACTGACCGTCGGACCCGACGAGGCCGATCACGTCGCCTGCCCTGACGGTCTGACCCTTCTGAACCAGCACGCCGGACGAGTACATGTGGCCGTACACGGTGACGGTGCCGTCCGCGGCTTGCACCTGAATCCAGTTGCCGAAGCCCGAGGCCGGTCCCGCTTCTTTGATGACGCCGTCGGTTGCCGCGTGGATCGGGGTGCCGAGCGGGGCGGCGAAGTCGACGCCGCCATGCATGCTGCCCCAACGCATCGCGAAGCCGGAGGTGAACTGGTAGAGCCCCATGGGGAGCGGTGACTCGTAGTATGGGCGGCTCGCTGCCGCCTTGCGCGCTGCCTCGTCCTTGACGAGCTGCTCACCCTCTGCGAGCTGCGAGGTGAAGACGCTCATGTCCTGCGAGGAGTTGTCGGGTGCTGCGATGCCAGGTCCCAGGTCGGGGACAGGAGCTGCGTTGCCGACGTTCGCGGTGTTGGTGGGAGCCGTCGCGGGTGCCGGTGCCTTCTCGGTGGTGCCGGCGTGGGCCGCCGCGGCCACTGCTGCGCCTGCGGCCATCGCGACGAGGGCGGCACGACCGCCGCGCAGGGCGGTCGGCGGTGCGGCAAGGCGGTGCTTGCCGCGGGTCCGGGTGCGGCCGGGCTCAGGAATCTGGCGGAACGGCTTCTCGGCGGGCCGTAGGTCGATCTCTCCGCTGTGCGTGAGGTCGAGGTCGGCGTCGGAGGGAAACGAGTCGAGCTGCGCGCCCTCGCTCTCGAAGGGGTCGTCGGCGTACGCCTCGAATCCGCCCTCGGGGATGAGGATGTCTTGCGTCAGTTCGGAGCGGGTTGGCCGGTAGTAGGGGTCCCACGTGGAAGGCGACCAGGTGGTCTGGTCGAAGCCGTCCGTCGCGTACTCGTGCTCGGCGGTATCAGTGGCCCAGGGATCGTACGAGTCGAGCTCGTCGATCGGGATGATCGCGGTCATCTCCTCGGCTGGGATGTCGTCGTAGGTACTGCCGCGTCGTGATGTCACGGTGCCGACCGTCGACGTCGACCTGCTCGGAGCTCCGCGTTCCGCCAAGTCGCCCACCTCAATTCCTGTTGCTTCGTTCCCGATATCGATCTTGTTACCGTTCGTGACCGATTCGTGATCCGTACTGCTCGACTGACGGTAACGAAACGATTGCGGCAAGTCCAACGATCGACCGTAAGAACCCGCCCAAATGTGAGCTGGGTCACGAGTCAAAGCCGTACATGGACCCATCGCAAAGACGGTGTTCTAGATGTCGAACCTCGCCCAAAACCGTTGCGCTACGCCCTTCTTCCCGACTTCGTGCCCGCGTGCGGCGAGCCGAGGGCAGACTCTATACGAGGAGCGTGGTGCGCTGATCGAAGGCCGGTGTCCTGCGATGGGGACACCGACCGAACGAGTGATCTGCCGCACAAGCCACGCAGGCCCCCAACAGGGCTGTGTCCGGCAGGTTTAGAGTCCGATATGGCCCGTGTTACACCCAACATCAGCGGGCACAACGACGAAATGGTGAGCTGAATGGATCTCTTCGAATACCAGGCGAAGGAACTGTTCGCCAAGCATGGGGTTCCCACCACACCCGGTCGGGTCACCGACTCCGCCACCGATGCACGAGCGATCGCCGAGGAAATCGGCAAGCCCGTGATGATCAAGGCGCAGGTCAAGACCGGCGGGCGTGGCAAGGCAGGCGGCGTGAAGTACGCCGCGACCCCTGACGACGCGCAGACCAACGCAGAAAACATCCTGGGCCTCGACATCAAGGGGCACATCGTCAAGAAACTCCTCGTGGCAGAAGCCAGCGACATTGCCGAGGAGTACTACATCTCATTCCTTCTCGATCGCGCCAACCGCACCTACCTGGCGATGTGCTCGGTCGAGGGCGGCATGGAGATCGAAGAAGTCGCAGCGACCAAGCCGGAACGTCTGGCCAAGGTGCCCGTCGACGCCGTCAAGGGTGTCGACATCGCCACCGCGCGATCGATCGCCGAGCAGGGCCACCTGCCCGCTGAGGTGCTCGACGCCGCTGCCGTGACCATCGCCAAGCTGTGGGAGGTCTTCGTCGCAGAAGACGCCACGCTGGTCGAGGTCAACCCGCTGGTCCGCACGCCCGACGACCAGATCCTCGCCCTCGACGGCAAGGTGACACTCGACGAGAACGCCGACTTCCGTCACCCCGACCACGTCGAGTTCGAGGACAAGGACGCCACAGATCCGCTCGAGCAGAAGGCCAAGGAGAACGACCTCAACTACGTCAAGCTCGACGGCCAGGTCGGAATCATCGGCAACGGCGCGGGACTCGTGATGAGCACGCTCGACGTCGTCGCTTACGCGGGTGAGAACCACAACGGCGTCAAGCCTGCCAACTTCCTCGACATCGGCGGCGGCGCGTCGGCCGAGGTCATGGCCGCCGGTCTCGACGTCATCCTCGGAGACGAGCAGGTCAAGAGCGTGTTCGTCAACGTCTTCGGCGGCATCACCGCGTGCGACGCGGTCGCCAACGGCATCGTCGGTGCGCTCAACAAGCTCGGCGACGAGGCCAACAAGCCTCTGGTGGTCCGCCTCGACGGCAACAAGGTCGAAGAAGGCCGCAAGATCCTGGCCGATGCGAATCACCCCCTGGTGACGCTCGCCGAAACGATGGACTCAGGCGCCGACAAGGCTGCCGAACTGGCGAGCAAGTAAGAGGCGGAGAATCAATGTCGATCTTTTTGAACAAGGACAACAAGGTCATCGTCCAGGGCATTACCGGCGGTGAGGGCACCAAGCACACCGCGCTGATGCTCAAGGCGGGCACCAACGTCGTCGGCGGCGTCAACGCGCGCAAGGCCGGAACCACCGTCACCCACAAGGACAAGGACGGCAATGACATCGAGTTGCCGGTCTTCGGATCTGTCGCCGAGGCGATCGAGAAGACCGGTGCCGACACGTCGATCGCGTTCGTGCCGCCGAAGTTCTCGAAGGACGCCATCATCGAGGCGATCGACGCGGAGATCCCGCTGCTCGTCGTCATCACCGAGGGCGTTCCGGTGCAGGACACCGCGTACGCGTGGGCCTACAACGTCGACAAGGGTGCCAAGACCCGCATCATCGGACCGAACTGTCCGGGCATCATCACGCCGGAGGAGTCGTTGGTCGGCATCACGCCCGCCAACATCACCGGCAAGGGCCCGATCGGTCTCGTCTCCAAGTCGGGAACCCTGACCTACCAGATGATGTACGAGCTGCGTGACCTCGGCTTCTCGACCGCCATCGGCATCGGCGGCGACCCGGTCATCGGTACCACGCACATCGACGCCATCGAGGCCTTCGAGAAGGACCCCGACACCAAGGTCATCGTGATGATCGGTGAGATCGGCGGCGACGCCGAGGAGCGTGCGGCCGACTACATCAAGGCCAACGTCTCCAAGCCGGTCGTCGGCTACGTCGCGGGCTTCACCGCCCCCGAGGGCAAGACGATGGGTCACGCCGGCGCGATCGTGTCGGGCAGCTCCGGCACCGCTCAGGCGAAGAAGGAAGCGCTCGAGGCTGCGGGCGTGAAGGTCGGCAAGACGCCGAGCGAGACCGCCAAGCTGGCCCGCGAGCTCTACGAGAATCTGTGATCGCTTAGCTTTCGCATAAACCACAATCGGGTACGACGCCGCAACCGCGGCGTCGTACCCGATGTGTATTTGTCGCCTTATCGATTGGATCCAAATTGGAAACCGCAGCTATCACCGCATGGACATTCGTCAGCGAGTGTCCGATTCCCGGAGATATCGGTCCACTATTGGTGCAAGGTGAGCAACCCTGGGCCGCGTACAAGACGTTCCGAGACTCGGCGATTTTCACCAACAAGCGGTTGATCGTTCGCGATGCTCAGGGACTAACCGGTAAGAAGGTTGAGATCTACTCGCTGCCGTACTCGTCGATCACGATGTGGTCGAGCGAGAACGCCGGGCGCATGCTCGATTTCAACGCTGAGATGGAACTGTGGACCCGGGCCGGGCATATCAAGGTCAAGCTCGGCAAAGGCGTGGATATACGCAAGATTGACCATCTGATCTCCAGCGCGGTGCTCCTCGGCTGACAATCCGCGCATCGCCGACGGCTTTCGTACCGTCTAACGTGCGAAAGCGATGGCAATCGAGGGTTCGGAACCGATCGCATCAGTGTTTCAGGTGCGATAATCAGGCAGTGAACAGTGACGCTCGCGCGCGACAAAATCGTGGCTATGGGACGAGTGTCGACGGCGTATCGCTCGCCGGCATGGTGAAACTCCCGTTCCGCGCCGCGTCGGCGGTGTTCGACGCCGCTGAGCATGTCCCCGTGGCGGGTTCGGTTGTTCGTGACGTGCGACGGTCCGCGCACAACGTGGTCGATTCGGCGAGCGGATTGGCAACGGCGGGTGTGCAGACCGGCATGGGCGCGCTGATCCGCGAGATCGTCGACGTGTTCACGTCCGAGATCGACCTCACCGCGCTGGTGCTCGACAACGTCGACCTCGACAAGATCATCGCGTCGGTCGACATGAACGCGATCGTCGACCTTCTCGACCTCGACGCCATCGTCGCGCGCGTCGATCTCGACGCTGCGGTTGCGCGGGTGGACCTGGACGCGGCCGTCGAGCGGGTGGACCTGGACGCTGCGGTTGCGCGGGTGGATCTGGACGCGGCGGTCGCGCGCGTCGACATAGAGGCGGTCATCGCGACCGTCGACCTGGACGCGATCATCGACACCGTCGACCTCGACCGTGCCGTCTCGCATGTGGACGTCGACGCGGTGATCAATCGCGTCGACCTCATCGGACTCGCCGACGTCATCATCGACGGCGTCGACCTTCCCGGGATCATCCGCGAGGCGAGTACGTCGGTGACCGCGGACGTGATGACCGACGTGCGCAGCACCAGCGAGCGTGCCGACGACGCCGTCGCCGACATGGTCGGTCGACTGCTGCGCCGACGAGTGGTTGCGGAGGTGGAGACACGTGAGCGTGACTGAATCCCAGGCTGATTCGTCCGAGCCCGATTCGTCCCAGCCCGATTCTTCTGAGCCCGAGTCGCACAACGAGTCCGTCGGCAGCAACCCCTTCGACACCGCAGCCGACGAGCACGCAGCCCGCGCAAAGGCCAGGAAGAGCAAGGCCCACGCGGTGCACGACACCTCGAAGACGGCGGGCATCGTGAGTCGTGGAGCGGGTGCGGTGATCGACCTGATCGTCGTGCTGGTCATCATGAGTGCCATCTACCTGGGCGTCGTGATGGCCCGACTGCTCTACAACGTTCACGACTTTTCGATGCCGAGCACCAACGGGTTCTTCACTGTTGGTGCGTTCATCGTCGTGTCGATCGTCTACCTGGCCACGTGTTGGGCGGTGTCGGGCCGCACGCTGGGTAGCGTCGTGATGGGTATTCGGGTGGTGAACCGCAAGGGTGATCGTCTGCGCCCATCCGTAGCTGCGATTCGGGCTGCGATCTGTGTGCTCTTCGCCATCGGATTGCTGTGGGCCGGCGTCGATAGGAAACGACGATCCGTCGCCGACCTGGTGCTGCGGACGCGGGTCGTGTACTCGCGCTGAGGTTCTTCACCCGCCGAGTTTCTTCACCCACCGAGGCGTCGTCGGCGACTAGCGTTGGCGAAGTGGTCGAGCGAATGACGGCAGACGAACTGGTAGCCGCGCTCGTCGATGATGGCACCTGGCGGTCGTGGGACGAGGCGCCCAGCTACGTTGCTCTCGACCTGGACTATGCCGAAGCGTTGGGGCGTGCACGCAAGCGAACCGGCGTCGATGAGTCGGTGATCACCGGGGTCGGAGAGATCTCCGGCGCTCCGATTGTGTTGGTTGTCAGCGAATTCGGATTTCTGGGCGGATCTATCGGGCGTGCGGCAGGCGAACGCGTGGTCGGCGCTGTTCGACGCGCGACACGCGAACGACTACCCGTGCTGGCTCTGCCCGCGTCCGGCGGCACCCGAATGCAGGAGGGCACGGCGGCGTTCCTGCAGATGGCGTCCATCGCCGAGGCGGTAGGAAGTCACCGACGGGCGGGGTTGCCGTACCTCGTGTATCTGCGCAACCCGACCACCGGCGGTGTGTTCGCCTCGTGGGGGTCCATGGGACACATCACCTGGGCCGAACCCGGTGCGCTCATCGGATTCCTGGGACCACGAGTCTACGAAGGCCTGCACCACAAGCCCTTTCCCGACGGCGTGCAGGTGTCGGAGAATCTGGCCGCCCACGGCATCGTCGATGCCATCGTGCCGGTGGACGAACTCGCCGGCCGCGTAGCCCGGGTCGTCGAATTGCTCGCCGAGCCGGTTGACCCGCCGGCGTCACCTCCGGTCGTCGCTCCTTCTCGGTCGGTCGGCGCTCCTTCCCCGCCGGTCGACGCTCCATCTCCGCCGGTCGAGCCGCCACCGCCGCTGGTCGAGCCGCCACCGCCGCCGGTCGACGCTCCTTCTCCGCCGGTCGAGCTTGTCGAGACCTGGGATCGCGTGCTCGCGACGCGCGCTGCGGATCGTCCCGGTCTGCGCGCGTTGCTGCTCGCTTCCGATGCCGCCATGATTCACGACACCGGACCAATTGTCCTGGCGCTGAGCCGTTTCGGGCGAACGACGGCCGTGGTGATCGGGCAGGACAGAACCGTGCAGGCCGACGGTCGGCTGATCGGACCGGCGGATCTGCGGGTCGCGCGGCGGGGCCTGGCGTTGGCAACCGAACTGCGCCTGCCTGTCGTCACGGTGATCGATACACCAGGCGCCGACCTGTCCGTCGACGCCGAGGAGGGTGGCCTCGCGCGTGAGATCGCGCTCTGCCTGGCAGACCTCATCGCTGTCCCGCGGCCGACGGTGTCGGTGTTGCTCGGTGAGGGGGCGGGTGGAGCGGCGCTCGCGTTGTTCCCAGCGGATCGTCGACTTGCCGTGGACGACGCATGGCTGTCGCCGCTGCCGCCGGAGGGGGCGAGCGTGATCGTGCACCGCGATACAGCACACGCACCCGAACTCGCCGCGGCGCAGGGCATCGCGGCCACCGACCTCGCCGAACACGGTGAGATCGACGAGATCGTGCACTGGGGAGCCGACGGTCTCCGCGCGAGCATCGGGCGGGTGTTGGCGGGACTCGTGCCCGATCATGCACGGCGCGTGCGTCATTCGGCCGACCGGGGCGGGCGTCGGACACTCGCCGTCGGCGCGATCGTCCGCGACGTCGACGGGCGCTTTCTCCTCGTGCAACGACTTCGCGATCCCCAGGCAGGCCGGTGGACGGTGCCCGGCGGCAAGGTCGATCCTGTCGACGCTGTCGGCCCCGATGGAATCCGTGACGACGAAGGCACACTCGTCGCCGCGGTGATCCGCGAGATCGCCGAGGAGACCGGACTCGACATCGAGGTCGGCGCCAAGGCGTGGGTGGTCGACATACCCGACGGCAGGGGCGGGACCTTCGAGATCCACGATTTCGTCGCGGTCCCCGTCGGTGGCACTGTGCGCGCAGCCGACGACGCCGCTGCCGCCGGATGGTTCACGGTCGACGAGATGCGGGAACTGCCACTCACCGACGGCTTGCTCGAGCACCTGACAGCGGGTGGGTTCGTCGAGTGAGCCAATTCGGTTCATCGTGAACACAATTCGACGTCGCGTCGAATCCGCAGGTCCGTAGGTTGGGTGATGATCGTGACACCGACGTGTGGTCGGAAGCCCGGTTTGTGGGCATTAGCGTCTTGCAGAGTCAGATCAGTGTCGATTGTGATTCGCGGAGGTCGTCGTGCGGTCGAAAGTTCTCGCCGTCTTGTTGTTGCTCGTGTTCGGTGGGGCGGTGCTGACGGCCTGTGGTGGCGACGACGACTCGTCGAAGGTCAAGATCGGCGTCGCCGACGCGTCCGAGCAATACTGGAATGTGTTCAAGCAGAAGGCTTCTGCGCAGGGCATCGACGTCGAGCTGGTGAACTTCACCGACTACAACCAGCCCAATCCTGCGCTCGCAGAGGGTGAACTCGACCTCAACGAGTTCCAGCACCTGCTCTACCTCGCCACCTACAACGCGAAGAACAAGCAGAACCTGGTGCCGATCGGTGCGACGGCCGTCTACCCGTTGCCGCTGTACTCGACCAAGCACAAGTCGGTGTCGGAGATCCCGCAGGGTGGGCAGGTCGCGATCCCGAATGATCCGACGAACCAGGCGCGTGGACTGCTGGTCCTCGAGCAGGCGGGCCTGATCACCCTCACCAAGCCGGGCAATGCGTTCTCGACCCTCGCCGACATCGACCAGAGCAAGTCAAAGGTGAAGGTCATCGCCGTCGACGCCGGTCAGACTGCGGCCAACCTGGATTCGGTCGACGCCGCGATCGTCAACAACAACTACGCGACGTCGGCAAAGCTGACCAAGGACCAGATCATCGCGTCCGACGATCCCAACTCGCCCGGGGCCAAGCCGTACATCAACGCGTTCGTCGCCCGCAACGACGACAAGGACAACCCGACCTACGCGAAGCTGGTGAAGATCTACCACGACCCCGAGGTGATCGCCGCCGTCAAGCGTTCACTCGGCGACAGCGGTGTGATCAAGGACAATTCGGCTTCCGAGCTCCAACAGACGACGAAGGACCTGCAGGCGTCCGTCAACACCAATGGCTCCTGACGTCGACGCGGCGTCGGACATCGGTTCACCCGCCGGGTCCGACACCGCGATTGACTTCGTCGGCGTCTCAAAGCGTTTTGACAAATCGGGACCGGCAGTTCTCGACGGAATCGATCTGAGTATCCGCTCGGGAGAGATCGTCGGGATCATCGGTCCGTCCGGTGCGGGAAAGTCGACGCTCGCCAGGCTCATCAACGGTCTCGAACGGCCTACCGGCGGGCAGGTATTCGTGCACGGTGCAGAACACAGTCGGGCGTCGGAGCGGGAGCTCAACCGGCTGCGTACCGACATCGGCATGATCTTCCAGCAGTTCAACCTGTTCAACTCGCGGACCGTCGCGGGAAACGTCGACTTCGCACTGAAGGTCGCTCATTTTCCGAAGGCCAAGCGGCGCAGTCGAATCGACGAGCTTCTCGACTTCGTGGGCATCGCCGACAAAGCCGATCAATGGCCGGCGGCGCTCTCGGGCGGACAAAAGCAACGGGTCGGAATCGCGCGAGCGCTCGCCACCTCACCGTCGATTCTCATCGCCGACGAGGCGACGAGCGCGCTCGATCCGCAGACGACGTCGGACACTCTGAAGTTGTTGCGCCGCATCAACTCCGATCTCGGTAGGACGATCGTCGTGATCACCCACGAGATGGATGTCGTTCGTGACGTGTGCGAGTCGGTCGCTGTCCTCGACCGCGGTCGGCTCGTCGACCACGGAGATGTGTACTCCGTCTTCGAGCGTCCCACGTCCGACGTCACACGGGGACTGCTCCGGCATGCCGTTGCGGGGGTTCCGGACGCCGACGCACTGGCGACCTTGCGTGCCCGGCACCCCGGACTGCTCGCGACAGTGTCGGTACGCGACGACGGTGCCGCTCGCGGTCACCAAGATGCCACCTTCGACCTACCCGCGGCCGTCGCGGAGCGCGGCGCACGATCGACGGTGATCGCGGGCGGTATCAGCGACATCGCGGGCCGGCCGTTCGGCGCATTGACCTACGAGATCACCGGCGGCGCAACGTCGGTCGACGCTGCGCGTGCGCAACTGGTGCGCATCGACGGCGTCGTCGTACACGAGGAGACACAGCAGTGACCGCCGCCCAGACGTTCGTGCTCGCCGACGGCGAGAGCTTCACGCGGGTCTTCGGGCCGGAGCTGCGACCGTTGTTGATCCAATCCATCTGGGAAACCTTCGAACTCGTCGGCGTGACGCTGCTGATCGGAGGTTTGCTGGGGCTGGTCATCGGAGTGATCCTGTACGCGACGAGTCCCGGAAATCTCTGGTCCAACGCGTGGATCTTCAACGGGTTCAACGTCGTTGTGAATATCGTCCGTCCGATCCCGTTCATCATTTTCATCACCGCGATCGCCCCGCTCACCAAAGCTGTGATGGGCACGCGCATCGGTACCGAGGCGGCGATCTTCCCGATGACGCTGATGGCGATGGTGGTCATCGGGCGCGTCGTCGAACAGAGTCTTGTGTCGGTTGACCCGGGCGTGGTCGAAGCGGCACGGGCGTCGGGTGCCAGTCGGCTGCGTACGTTGCTGACCGTCGTGGTTCCCGAGGGCTTCGCGCCGCTGGTCCTCGGATACACGTTCATCTTTGTCGCCATCGTCGACATGTCGGCGATGGCCGGGTACGTCGGCGGTGGCGGTCTCGGCGATTTCGCCTTCCAGTACGGCTATCAGCAGTTCGACTGGAAGCTGACCGTCGTGGTGATCGCCCTGCTGGTCATCCTGGTGCAAGCGGGCCAGTACTTTGGGAACTGGCTGGCACGCCGCGCACGGCACAGATGACCCGAGGAGCACGATGACCGACCTTCTGCCGCTGAACCCCGACGAGTTGTTGACGACGACCCGTTCGGTTCGCAAGCGCCTCGACCTGGAGCGACCTGTTCCGATCGAGGTCGTCCGTGAAGCGCTCGAGGTTGCGATTCAGGCCCCGACGGGGTCGAACGCGCAGGGCTGGCATTGGATCGTCATCACCGACGCCGACCTCAAGCGCAAGGTGGCCGATTACTACGCCCGCTCGTTCGCCGACTACTCGGCGCAGCGCACATTGTCGACCGAGTCTGCCCGCCGCGTCGCCGCCAGCGCCCAGTACCTTGCCGACGTGATGGGCGAGGTGCCCGTGTTGATATTGGGTGCGATCAAAACGGGAGCTGACCTGCCGACGGGCAACCAGGCCGGGGTGTGGGGGTCGTTGCTTCCGGGGGCTTGGAATCTGATGCTCGCCCTGCGCGCACGCGGGTTGGGTTCGGCGTGGACCACCTTGCACCTCGTGTACGAGCAAGACGTGGCCGACCTGCTCGGGATTCCCGACGGCGTGCACCAGGGAGTGCTGCTGCCTGTCGCCTACACGCAGGGCACCGACTTCACCCCGGCACAACGCAAGCCGCTCGACGACGTCCTACACATCAACGGTTGGTGAATTAACGGCGCGAGCACCGCCGTACCGGCGGTAGATTCGATGACACCATGACGCCAGCAGACCCCGTTGAGACCGCGACGCTCGCCGCGTCTGTCACGCCGCCCCTCACCAAGCGTGGCGAGGCGAAAGCCGCTCGACGTCGAGAAATGCTCGACGCCGCCGCCCGGCAAATGGCCGCACGGGGATTCGCGGGCGTACGCCTCGAGGACATCGGCGGCGCGGTCGGCGTGAGTGGTCCCGCGATGTATCGGCACTTCGCGTCGAAGACCGACCTGCTCGATCAGATGCTGCTCGACATCAGCCGCCGACTCCGCGACGGCGGTGCCGAGGTCGTCGACCGCGGCCTCGCGCCAGCGGAGACCCTCGAGGCGCTGATCCACTTCCACATCGACGTGCTCGTCACCAAGCCGGACCTGATCGTCGTGCAGGATCGCGACCTGCACAACCTGACACCCGAGGCCAACCACGAGGTGCGCTCGCTGCAGCGCCGATACGTCGAGCAGTGGGTCGACGTGCTGCTCGCGCTGATGACCGAACGCGGAGTGACCCTCGCGCGGCCGGAAGCCCGCGTCCGCGTGCACGCGATGTTCGGCCTGCTCAACTCGTCGCCGCGACTGCCTTCACTCGACAGCGCCCGCCTCCGGACCGTGCTCACCGCCATGGCCACCGCCGCGCTGGAGTGCGCGGGGGACTGACGGGGGCTTCGGGGCGTCGGGCCGTGCAGAAACTAGGGGAAGGGTTCTTTTCTCGGGTTGTGTGCGTTTCCGGGGGTTGTTTCGCGGGGAGGGGTCGGAGCCACGGGGAAGAGTTCGGCCGGCCCGGTGCGGGGTGGTCGGAGTGCTACGCAGAAAGTGGGGGAAGAACCCTTCCCCCACTTTCCGCGCGCCCAGTCTGGACGGCCGTCAGATCCCGAGCTCGGCGCGGCGGCGTGCGACCTCGGCGCGATACCGTGCGACGTTGTCCATCTTGATCTGCTCGTAGCCGCGGACCATGTCGGGCAGGGCCGCCAACTCGGCCAGCGCCGACAGACGTCCCGGATCGTGAGCGCCCGGATCGGTAGACCCTGAGCCGACGGCGCCGAGGATCGCGTCGACGAGTTCCCGATACTCGACGATGAGCTCGCGCTCGGTGCGTCGAATCTCGGTGTAGCCGAACGGATCGAGGCGCGTGCCGCGCAGCCGCTTCATCTTCGCGAGACCGGCGAGCATCGGGGCCGTCCGCGCACCGAACGACATCTTTTCCTTGCGGCCCAATGCGCGCAGCAGCGGGGGATGCAGTCGCACAGCGACTTTGGCGTCATCGCCGTACTCGCCGGTGATCTGCGCGGCGAAGGTCGGATCGGCGGTGAGGCGCGCCACCTCGTACTCGTCCTTGTACGCCATGAGCTTGTACAGGTTGCGTGCCACCGCGTCGACGAGTTCGGGGCTGCCCGATTCACGCGACACACGGTCGACGACGTCCAGATACTCAGCGGCATAACGCTCGTCGGCGTAGGCGACCAGTTCGTCGACGCGGATGCCGACGCTATGGGCGAGGTCGTCGAGGTGTAGTCGCGCCACCTGCTCACGCGCATACGAACTCGGCTCCACCGCAACCGATTCGACGCCGGTCAGCTCTCGCGACACGGCATCCGGATCCGCGATCACCTGACGACCACGCCGGAACGCCTGCAGGTTTGCCGACACCGCAACGCCGTTGAGCTCGACGGCGCGCTCGATCGACTCTGCCGAGATCGGCAGTGCTCCGGTCTGATACGCCGCGCCGACCATCAGCATGTTGGCGAACTGCTCGTCGTCGAACAACTCCGTCGCGAGCGCGCCCGCGTCCAGGTATGCGGCTCGTGCGACACGCGCGTCGATCGAATCGTGGACGGCGGTGTCGGCGGGGAAGCCGACCGAGGTGTCGATGACCATGGCGCCGGTGGGAATCCGGGTCGTCGACACCACCGCGACGGTCCGATCCGGCGCGGTGACCTTGAGGTTCACCGGGTCGGTGCCGACCAGGGAATCGCACGCGAGGTACAGGTCGCACGTGTCGGCCGCGGCCTTGGCGGCCTGCTCGAGGGGGCGGGGGAGGTGGTCTCGACAAGCTCGACCAGCGGTATCGGCTCGACCAGCGGGATCGGCTCGACCAGCGGTGGGGTGGTCTCGACAAGCTCGACCATCGGTCGAATCAGCTCGACCATCGTTCGGGGTTCGACCAGCGGGACCAGCGGCGTCGGCGGAGTGCAGCGCAGAGACCTTGATGTCGCTGACCACGGCGCCGCCCTTTTGGGCGAGGCCGGTCATGTCGACCGTGCGGGCAGCGTGACCGTCCAAAAACGCTGCGGTGGCGAGGATCTGGGAGACGGTGACGACGCCGGTCCCGCCGATGCCCGTGATGCGCATCGTGAAGTCGGTGTCGGCGGTGACGGGTCGAGTGGTCGGGGGAGTGGGGACGGCGGCGGCGTCGATCTCGGTTGCACGCCGCGTCGCGGGTGTGTGGCCCGGCGTGACGGTGACGAACGACGGACAATCGCCCTTCAGGCACGAGAAGTCGAGGTTGCACGAGCTCTGGTCGATGCGTGTCTTGCGGCCGAACTCGGTCGAGACCGGGTGCACCGAAAGGCAATTGGACTTCTCGCCGCAGTCGCCGCAGCCCTCGCAGATGCGTTCGTTGATCACGACGCGCTGTGTGGGAGTTGGCATCTGGCCGCGCTTGCGCTTGCGGCGCTTCTCCGCGGCACAGTGCTGATCGTGGATGAGGACGGTGACGCCGGGGATCTCGGCGAGTTCGCGCTGGACGTCGGCGAGGTCGCCGCGATCACGCACCACGACGCCGTCGGCGAGGTCGGCGGAACGTGTGCGCGACGGGTCGTCGGAGGTGACGACGATGCGCGACACCCCTTCTGCGGCAAGCAGTCGCGTCAACTGGGCGAGGCTGAACTCGCCGACGGGGTCTTGTCCGCCTGTCATCGCGACGGTGCCGTTGTAGAGCAGCTTGTAGGTGATGTTCTCGCCCGAGGCGACCGCAGCGCGGAGGGCGAGAGATCCCGAATGTGTGAACGTGCCGTCGCCGATGTTCTGCACGAAGTGGTCCGCGGGTACGAACGGTGCCATGCCGAGCCACTGCGCGCCCTCGCCGCCCATCTGGGTGACCCCGGCGATGTCGCCGACCTGATCCGGATCCATCAGCAACACCATTGCGTGACAGCCGATTCCGCCGCCGACGAGCGTGCCGGGGCTCACCTTGGTCGAGCTGTTGTGCGGGCAGCCCGAACAGAAATACGGCGTGCGCACGGCGAGGGGAAGGTCGATCCGGGTACTCGACCGGCGCGCGTTGTGCTCGTCGAGCCATGCCTGCGCGGCGTCGAGGTGATGGTGTCTTGCCAGGCGTGTCGCCAGGCCGAGAGTGACTGCGTCGACGTCGAGTTCGCCGAAACGCGAGAACAATGTGGAACCGTCCTCGTGGACCTTTCCGACGATGCGCGGGGCGCGCGGATGGCGATACAGCATGTCGCGCATCATGGTTTCGATGAAGTCGCGCTTCTCCTCGACGACGATCACCTCGTCGAGGCGACCGGCGGCGGTGTCGGTGATGAAGCGTTCGAGGATCTCGCGGTCGAGCGGGTAGACCATGCCGAGTTTGAGGATGCGAATACCGGCTCGTTGCAGATCGGCATCGTCGAGTCCCATGAGCCGCAACGTATTCCGGAGGTCGAGGTAGGTCTTTCCCGCGGCGACCAGTCCGATCCTGTCGTCGCCACTGCGTACCGCGATGCGGTTGATGCCGTTGTGTCGTGCATATGCCAGCGCGCGGGGGATGCGAGTCGTCAACTGATTCTGTTCGAGTTCCATGAGATTGGCGCCGAGCAGTTTGCCGCTGGGTACGTGCGGGCTGCGCCCCAGATCGCCGTAGACGGGCACCACTCGATCGGGATGCACCACCGCCGTCGACGACCCGTCTGCCACGTGTGCGGAGATCTTGAGCGAGGTCCACAGGCCGCTGACCCGGCTCATGACCGCGGCGTGCACGCCGAGGTCGAGGATGTCTTGGGAATCGGCCGGGTAGAGCGTCGGGATGTAGAGGTCGGCGAGCGCCATCTCCGACGTGCAGGGGACGGTCGAACTCTTGGCTGCGGGATCGTCGCCGACGAGCGCTACGGCACCGCCGTCGGGATGCGTGCCGATGAGGTTGGCGTGGCGTATGGCGTCGGATGCGCGGTCGAGGCCGGGCGCCTTGCCGTACCAGTAGCCGACGATGCCGTTGCGCTGCTGGCCGTCGTCGTCGGCCGCGAGCGGGCCGAGTGTCGGGGCGAGTTGCGATCCCATGACCGACGTCGCGGCGAGTTCTTCGTTGAGACCTGGGCGGTGCACCACGTCGAAGGGTGCAAGGAGCGACTGGCGTCGCATGAGTTCGAGGTCGAAGCCTGCGAGCGGCGAGCCTTCGTAGCCGGAGATGAACGACGCCGTGCGCAGATTCTGTCTCCGGTCGACGCGGGCGCGGTCGGCGATCATCCGGACGAGCGCTGTGATCCCGCCGAGGAAGATCGGACCTTCTTCGCGGGTGTATCGGTCGTCGAGTGTGAAATCGGTGGGGCGTGTCGTCGCACGCCCTCCTGCCTGCGTCGATGCTGAATTCTTCGCGGTTGCGTCGCGCCGGAATCGGTCGGCTCGATCATCTGCGAGGGTCACGGGTTCACCTGGCCTTCGTGGTGTGTCGGCGTCGGCACGGGGTGCGGCCGACGACGTGTGGGCTGGGTCCGGGGGTGGTGGACCTCATCACCCACAGTACGAAATTGCGTGACGCCCGTCACGTCAGGGACAACAATGACAAGTAGATGACAGCCGCGCCGCGATCCGCTAGAGTCGCTTTCAGTTAATTGCAGCTAACTGAAAGCGCGTGGCTGCACGCATTCCAGCCAAGCGAAAGGTCTGCCTGTGACGAGGGTGGTCTCGACAAGCTCGACCAGCGGTAAGGGCTCGACCAGCGATGCAAGCTCGACCGGCGGGAAGGGCTCGACCAACGGCTCGACGGCCCGGGAGGTGCACGAGGCCAACGTCGCGACGCTGAGGGAGCGGCTTGCGCGGGTCGCGGTCGGCGGCGGCGAGCGGGCTCGGGAGCGGCACATCTCGCGCGGCAAGCTGCTTCCGCGCGATCGCGTCGACGGCTTGCTCGACGTCGGGTCGCCGTTCCTCGAGGTCGGATCGCTCGCGGCGTTCGGGATGTACGACGACAAGGCGCCGTCGGCGGGCGTGATCGCCGGCGTCGGACGGGTGGCCGGGCGCGAGTGCATGATCGTCGCCAACGACGCCACGGTGTCGGGTGGCACCTACTACCCGATGACGGTCAAGAAGCATCTGCGCGCGCAGGAGATCGCCGCAGCCAATCGGTTGCCCTGTATCTACCTCGTCGATTCCGGTGGCGCGATGCTCCTGGCGCAGGACGAGGTCTTCCCCGACCGCGAACACTTCGGACGCATCTTCTACAACCAGGCGACGATGAGCGCGGCGGGTATCCCGCAGATCGCGGCGGTGCTGGGATCGTCTACGGCGGGCGGCGCCTACGTGCCCGCGATGAGCGACGAGACCGTCATCGTCCGCAATCAGGGCACCATCTTCCTCGCGGGGCCCCCGCTGGTGAAGGCCGCGACGGGCGAGGACGTCAGCGCGGAGGACCTCGGCGGCGGTGCCATGCACTCGTCGGTCTCCGGGGTCACCGACCACCTCGTCGACAACGATCAGCAGGCGCTGGCCAAGGTCCGCGAGATCATCGCGACCCTCGGGCCGCGCGAGCAACCACAGTGGGACACGATCGCCCCGCGTGAACCCGCGCGCAGCCAGACCGATATCTACGACGTCGTGCCCACCGATGCGCGTACTCCGTACGACGTTCGACAGGTCATCGAGATCATCAGCGATGCAGGCGAATTCACCGCGTTCAAGGCGAACTACGGCACGACGCTGGTCACCGCGTTCGCGCACGTGCACGGCCACCCCGTCGGCTTCGTCGCCAACAATGGTGTGCTGTTCAGCGAATCGGCGCTCAAGGGAGCGCACTTCATCGAACTGTGCGACCAGCGTCGAATTCCGTTGGTGTTCTTGCAGAACATCACCGGATTCATGGTCGGGCGTGCGTACGAGGAAGGCGGTATCGCCAAGAACGGCGCCAAGATGGTCAATGCCGTTGCGTGCGCGCGCGTTCCGAAGTTCACCGTGATGATCGGCGGTTCGTTCGGGGCGGGCAACTACTCGATGTGTGGCCGGGCCTACTCGCCGCGGTTCCTGTGGTCGTGGCCCAACGCGCGCATCTCCGTGATGGGCGGACCACAGGCCGCTGACACCCTTGCGACGGTGCGCCGCAACCAGATCGAACGATCCGGGAAGGAGTGGTCGGCCGACGACGAGGAGGCGTTCAAGACGCCGATCCGCGAGCAATTCGACGAACAGTCCGACGCGTACTATTCGACGGCGCGCCTGTGGGACGACGGCATCGTCGATCCGGCACACACCCGCACGTTGCTCGGGCTCGCGCTCGAAACCGCCCGTTACGCACCGCTGGCCGATCAGCGCTACGGCGTCTTCCGGATGTGACCGACCGATGCGACACGAGATGGATGAGAACGTCATGACGACACCGACAGCCCGCCCGATCCGCAGCGTGCTCGTGGCCAACCGAGGCGAGATCGCGTGCCGCGTCATCGAGACATTGCGCCGCATGGGGATTCGGAGCATCGCCGTCTACTCGGACGCCGATGCCGACGCTCTGCATGTGCGGATGGCCGACGTGGCAGTACGACTCGGGCCTGCGTCCGCCGCACGCAGCTACCTCGATATCGACGCGGTGGTGCGCGCGGCGCAGCAGACCGGCGCCGACGCGGTGCACCCCGGCTACGGATTCCTCTCGGAGAACCAGAAATTCGCGGCCGCGCTCGACGCCGCGGGGATTGTCTTCATCGGACCTCCGGCGGACGCGATCGCGACGATGGGCGACAAGATCACCGCGCGCGCCGCCGTCGTCGAACGCGACGTCCCGGTGGTGCCCGGCCTGTCACGGCCGGGGCTGACCGACGAGGATCTGATCGCGGCTGCGCCCGAGATCGGATTCCCGGTCCTGATCAAGCCGAGCGCCGGTGGCGGCGGCAAGGGTATGCATCGCGTCGAGAACGCCGACGAACTCCCGGCGGCGCTCCAGCGTGCACGACGAGAGGCCGGATCGGCATTCGGCGACGACTCGTTGTTCCTCGAGCACTTCGTCGACACCCCCCGCCATATCGAGGTGCAGGTCCTAGCCGACCAGTACGGCAACGTGATTCATCTCGGCGAGCGCGAGTGCTCGCTGCAGCGTCGACACCAGAAGGTCATCGAGGAGGCACCCTCGGCGCTCCTCGACGAGGCGACGCGCGCACGTATCGGTGAGGCTGCCTGCGACGCCGCACGCAGCGTCGGCTACACCGGAGCGGGCACAGTCGAATTCATCGTCTCGGCCAAGCGTCCCGATCAGTTCTTCTTCATGGAGATGAACACGCGGCTGCAGGTCGAGCATCCCGTCACCGAGCTCGTCACCGGAGTCGACCTCGTCGAGCAGCAGATCCGGGTTGCGCGCGGTGAGAAGCTCGCGCTCACCCAGTCCGACATCGTCTTGGCGGGCCACGCGATCGAGGCGCGGGTGTACGCAGAAGATCCGGCACGAGGATTCCTGCCGACCGGCGGCACGATCGTCGCGCTCGAACAGCCGGGTGGACACGGAGAGAATGCCGAATACAGCGGCATCCGTGTCGATTCCGCGATGTTCGAGGGCATGGTCGTCGGCAGTGATTACGACCCGATGCTGGCCAAGGTCATCGCGTACGGCAGCGATCGCGACGAGGCGATCGAACGCCTCGACCAGGCACTCGCGCACACCAGAGTGCTAGGTGTGGTGACCAACATCGACTTCTGTCGCTTCGTGTTGGCGCAGGACCGCGTACGCGACGCCGAACTCGACACCGAACTGCTCGACAGGCTCGTCGTCGACTACGCTGCGCCGCAACCGGTTCCGGAAGCGCTGGTGCTCCTGGGGGCTGCCCGCACCGGGTTTCGGCAGCCCGGCGACGTCTGGAATACCGAAGTCGGTTGGCGCATCGGCGCACCCGCACCGGTGGTGACCCGCATCGTCGACGGCGACAACAGGCACTGGACGGTCTCGTTCTGTGTCGACGCCGCCACCGACGATATTCTGCGTGGACGTGCGACGGTCTCCGGCGACGACGTCGATTCCTGGGAAGCCGACGTCGAGTACCGTCGAATCGACCAGGGCGGCAACGGAGATCACGTCGACCGCTTGATCGTCGACGGCGTCAGTCAATCGTGGTCTCACTCCGAGATCGACGGATCGTGGTGGGTCGCGGGTCCCACGGGATCGTGGACTCTTGAACTCGCGCGACCGATCCTCGACGAGGCCGCAGACGAGAAGGCCGGAGAGATCACCTCGCCCATGCCCGGGACCATCGTTGCCGTATCGGTCGACGACGGCGACGCCGTCGAGGCAGGCGTACCCGTGATCGTCGTCGAGGCGATGAAGATGGAGCACACGTTGACGGCGCCGACTGCAGGCGTCGTTGCGCTCGCGGCACAGGTCGGCGACAAGGTCGCGGCCGGTCAGACACTCGCACACGTAACCGACGAGAACTCGATGGAGCAGGCCAACTGATGGAATTGACACAGGACTACACCGACCTGATCGACACCGTGCGCGACTTCGCGCAGTCGGTGGTGGCACCGGTCGCTGCGAAACACGATGCGGAACACAGCTTTCCGTACGAGGTTGTCTCGCAGATGGGAAAGATGGGCCTCTTCGGGCTTCCGTTCTCCGAAGAGTACGGCGGCATGGGTGGCGACTACTTCGCACTGTCGCTCGCCCTCGAGGAACTCGGCAAGGTCGACCAGTCGGTCGCGATCACGCTCGAGGCGGGTGTGTCGCTGGGAGCGATGCCCATCTACAAGTTCGGCACCGAGGAGCAGAAGCAGCGCTACCTGCCCGACCTGACATCCGGTGTCGCGCTGGCTGGATTCGGCCTCACCGAGCCGGGAGCCGGCTCCGATGCCGGGGCAACCGCCACAACGGCGCGCGACGACGGCGACACGTGGATCATCAACGGCGCCAAGCAGTTCATCACCAACTCCGGCACCGACATCACGTCGCTGGTGACGGTGACCGCGGTGACCGGTGTCAAAGACAGTGGGCGCAAGGAGATCTCGACCATCATCGTGCCGTCGGACACGGTCGGGTTCACCGCGGAGCCGGCCTATAACAAGGTCGGCTGGAACGCTTCCGACACCCATCCGCTGACCTTCACCGACGCGCGGGTACCGACCGAGAATCTGCTCGGAGAGCGCGGCCGCGGTTACGCGAACTTCCTGTCCATCCTCGACGAAGGGCGCATCGCCATCGCGGCACTCGCAACGGGCGTGGCGCAGGGGTGCGTCGACGAGAGCGTGAAGTACGCCAAGGAGCGGCAGTCCTTCGGTCAGCCCATCGGCAACTACCAATCGGTGTCGTTCGCAATCGCCCGCATGGAGGCGCGAGCACACGTCGCCCGCACCGCGTACTACGACGCCGCGGCGAAGATGTTGGCGGGCAAGCCCTTCAAGAAGGAGGCGTCGATCGCCAAGATGATCGCCAGTGAAGCCGCGATGGACAACGCGCGGATGGCCACACAGATCCACGGCGGCTACGGGTTCATGAACGAGTACCCGGTGGCACGCCACTACCGGGACTCGAAGATCCTCGAGATCGGGGAGGGCACCACCGAGGTGCAACTCATGCTCATCGCACGAGAGCTGGGGTTCTCATGAGTGATGGCACGCAATCGCCCACATCGACGGCTCGCAGGGTGATACAACGCGGATTGTGGTTCGAGGAGTTCGTCGAGGGCACGGTGTACGAGCACCGGCCGGGACGGACCGTGACCGAGGCCGACAACGTGCTGTTCACCACGCTCACCATGAACACCCAGGCACTGCATCTCGACGCCGCGTGGTCGGCCCAGCAACCCGGCTTCGGCGGTCAGCGACTCATCAATTCGATGTTCACGCTGTCGACGATCGTCGGATTGTCGGTGTCGCAACTGACCCAGGGGACGCTCGTCGCAAACCTGGGTTTCAGCGAGGTCTCCTTTCCCGCACCGTTGTTCGCGGGCGACACGCTGTACGCGGAGACGGAGTGCACCGGCATCCGCGAATCGCGGTCGCGGCCTGGCGAAGGGGTTGTCAACCTGCTCCACGTCGGTCGCAATCAGGACGGGGTGGTTGTCGCCCGAGCCGCGAGGGCCACACTGGTACGGAAGCGACCCGACGACTGACACCGCCGGAGACAACTCCGGCGACGTCTGAACGAACAGGAGTGAGAATCGTGACCACCGGCCCGATCGTGCCGCCCAATCAGTTCGGTATTTCCAGCCAGATCGGCAATGAACCGCAGATGTTGGTCAACGCCTGGCTGCCCTCGGGGCCGGCGATGCTGTTCTGTCCGGCGGACCGTCCCGATCGCTACCAGAAGGCGCTCGAGCGAGCCGACGTCGTCATCCTCGACCTCGAGGACGCCGTCGCACCGGAGAATCGCGTGGCAGCGCGGGAAGCGTTGGTCGCCAACCCGATCGACCCCGACCGAACCGTCGTGCGTATCAACCCGGCGGGTACCGGCGACTATCGGCGTGATCTCGCAGCCTTGAGTGACACCAACTATCGGGTGGTCATGCAGGCGAAGGCCGAAACCGCGACGTCGATCATCGAGACGGCGTTTCAGACGATCGCACTCATCGAGACACCACTCGGGGTCGTCAACGTCAACGAGATCGCCCAAGCCGTCAACTGCATCGGATTGATGTGGGGTGCAGAGGATCTCGTTGCCGGTCTCGGCGGCAAGTCGAGCAGATTCGGTCAGGGCGAGCGAGGAGCGGGTACCTATCGTGACGTTGCCCGCTACGCGCGCGCGATGGTGCGGATATCCTCGGCAGCCGCCGGGATCTTTGCCGTCGACTCGGTGCACATCGACATTCCCGACACCGACGGCCTTGTTGCGGAGGTCCGCGACGCCGTCGCACTCGGATACGCCGCGACAGCATGTATCCACCCCTCGCAGGTGGAGATCATCCGCGCTGGCTACAGCCCGGATGCCGACGAGATCGACTGGGCCAAGCAGGTTCTCGAGAAGTCGGAGGAGTATCACGGTGGCGTCTTCAGCCTCGACGGGCAAATGATCGACGGCCCCGTGCTTCGTCAGGCCGAGGCTGTGCTGGCGCGTGCCGCCGCAGCCGAGAACCTCGACACCTAAATGACCGCATGATCAGGATATGAGTCCACGAGAAGAGAGTGATCCGAATGGCCGAGCCGACGGTCGAATTGGCCTATGCCCGTGGTGAAGACAACCCGCCGCTGCTGACGGAGACGATCGGGCAAACGCTCGCGCGAACGACCGACGCGTACGGGGAGAACCTCGCGCTGGTCGACGCGCCGAGCGGACGCACCTGGACGTACCGAGAGTTCCGCACCGAGGTCCTCGCGCTCGCCGCCGGACTGCTGCGGCACGGCGTTCAGGCAGGCGATCGGGTCGGGCTGTGGGCGCCCAACCGACCCGAATGGGTGATGGTGCAATACGCGACCGCCGAGATCGGTGCCATTCTCGTCAATCTCAATCCCGCCTATCGCCAGAACGAACTCGACTACGCGCTCACGCAGTCGGGTACGAGCGTCGTGCTCGCCGCCGAGCGGTACAAGGACTCCGACTACCGGGGAATGCTCGACGCCGCTCGGCCTTCGACGCCGGAACTGCGTGAGGTGATCCTGTTCGAAACGCCCGAGTGGGATGAACTGCTCACCAGGCCGTCGGACGACGAGCTGGCTGCGGTGGCGCAACGTGCGTCGACGCTGCGGCCGGACGACTCGATCAATATCCAATACACCTCGGGTACAACGGGTTTCCCGAAGGGTGCGACACTCACGCACGCCAATATCAGCAACAACGGTTATCTCGTCGGCGAACTCCTCGCCTATACCGACGCAGACCGCATCTGCATCCCGGTGCCGTTCTACCACTGCTTCGGCATGGTGATGGGAAACCTGGCCGCGACGAGTCATGGTGCGGCCATGGTCATTCCGTCGCCGACATTCGATCCCGAAGCCGCGCTGCGCGCCGTCGCCGACTATCGCTGCACGAGCCTCTACGGTGTGCCGACGATGTTCATCGCCGAGCTGGCGCTCCTCGATCACGTCGAGCCCGGCCAGATCGATCTGTCGAGTCTGCGGACCGGGATCATGGCGGGTTCACCGTGCCCCGAACACGTGATGCGCCAGGTCGTTGATCGCATGCACATGGGCGAGGTCTCGATCTGCTACGGGATGACCGAAACATCGCCGGTGTCGTGTCAGACGAGAGTCGACGATCCGCTGGAACTTCGGGTCGGCACGGTCGGGCGCGTCGGCCCGCATCTGGAGATCAAGGTGATCGACCCGATCACGGGAGAGACACTGCCGCGCGGCGAGACCGGCGAATTCTGTACCCGCGGCTACAGCGTGATGAGTGGGTACTGGAACGAACCCGAGAAGACCGATGAGGCGCTCGACGCCGACGGCTGGATGCACACCGGCGATCTGGCCGTCATGGATCCGAACTCGTACGTACGGATCACGGGGCGCATCAAGGACATGGTGATTCGCGGGGGAGAGAATATCTATCCGCGTGAGATCGAGGAGTTCCTCTACACCCACCCGGATATCCTCGACGCGCAGGTGATCGGAGTGCCCGACGAGCGCTACGGCGAAGAGCTGATGGCGTGGATTCAGTTGCGCGACGGCGTCGCCGACCTCACGGCCGACGACTTGCGCGAGTTCGCGACGGGCAAGATTGCGCGCCACAAGATCCCGAGATATGTCCACGTGGTCAAGGAATTCCCGATGACCGTCACCGGCAAGGTGCGCAAGGTGGCGATGCGCGCTGAGTCCGTCGACCTTCTCGGGTTGGCGTAATGGCGTCGTCGACCGTGCCCGGTTCTTCTGAGCGTCGCGAAACAACCACGCGTATCGATGATTTCGCGCGACAGGTCGCCGAGCGCTACGGCGTCGACACGTCGTCGTACGAGACGCTGTGGTCGTGGTCGGTGGACAGTCCGGCGCAGTTCTGGCGCGCGGTGTGGGACTTCTACGATCTCGACGCCATTGCCGGTCCGCTCGCCGAGGGAGACGATGCTGTCCTCGCGTCGACGGAAATGCCGGGCGCGCAATGGTTTCCCGACGTCACCCTGAACTACGTGGATCAGGTCTTCCGGCATGCCGACGATCCCGACGCCGCTGCGCGGACCGCGATCGTCGGAGTCGACGAGAGCGGTACCCGTGTGTCGCTGACCTGGGCACAATTGCGTGACCAGTCGTTGTCCTTCGCGCGCACCCTTCGCCGGCTCGGGGTCGGTGTCGGCGATGTGGTCGCCGCCTACCTGCCCGACATTCCCGAGGCGTTGGTGGCGTTCCTCGGAACCGCTGCGGTCGGCGCGATCTGGTCGGGTTGCGGGCAGGACTACGCACCCTCGGGTGCTGCGGGCCGCCTCGCCCAACTCGAGCCCAAGGTGCTGGTCACCGCCGATGGGTACCGATACAACGGCAAAGACATCGACAAGACGGCCGACAGCGCGGAACTGGCAGGCCTTCTCGAAGGGCTGAGCTGCCACATCGTCGTAGGAGATCCGTCGCGCCAGCCCGCACGCGGAATCGAAATTCTGAGCTACGAGAACGCCATTGCGTCGAATTCGCAGGCGCAGTCCGACGTTCCCGACGCCGACATCCCGGTGCGGGTCGGGTTCGATCATCCGCTGTGGGTGCTGTTCAGCTCGGGAACAACGGGGCGCCCCAAGGGAATCGTGCACGGGCACGGCGGCGTCGTCGTCGAACACCTGAAAGCCGCTGGGCTGCATGCCGATCTGTCGCGTGACGACGTCTTCTTCTGGCATACCGCACTGAGTTGGATGATGTGGAACTTTCAGGCAGCGGGATTGCTGATCGGTGCCGAGATCGTCTGTTACAGCGGCTCACCGCTCTACCCCGATGCCGATCGGCTCTGGGCACTCGTCGCCGACGAACGCGTCACCTACTTCGGCACCAGTCCCGGACAGTTGCAGGCAAGCCGCAAGGCGGGCCTGCGACCGGGCCGCGACCACGACCTGGCGGCGCTACGGGGAATCGGGAGTACCGGTTCGGCGTTGTCGGCGGACCTGTTCGACTGGATCGACGAAAACGTGCGCCCCGGAATCCCGGTGTCATCGATCAGCGGCGGTACCGACGTGGTGACCGCCTTCGCGGGCGGATCGTCGGGGCAGCCGGTGGTGCCCGGTGAATTGTCGGTGCGGTACCTCGGTGTGGCGCTTGCCAGTTGGGCTCCCGACACCACGCCGCTGATCGGTGAGGTCGGCGAGATGGTCGTCACCGCACCGATGCCCTCGATGCCGGTGAGCTTTTGGAACGACCCGGACGGTGCTCGCTATCGAGCGGCATACTTTGCGCACGAGTGGTCGGGCACCGAGACCGACTCGGAACCCGTATGGCGACACGGCGATTGGGTCACGGTCACCGATCGGGGTTCACTCATCATCCACGGCCGCAGCGACGCGACGCTCAACAAGCAGGGTGTGCGGATGGGCTCGGCCGACATCTACGAGGTCGTCGAAAGCCTCCCCGAGATCGCAGAGGCATTCGTGCTCGGCGTCGACGGTCCCGACGGCAAGTACTGGATGCCCCTGTTTGTGACCCTGGTGCCCGGCGCCACGCTCGACGACGATCTGCGCTCGACGATCGCGTCGTCGATCCGCACACGACTGTCGCCACGACATGTGCCGGACGAGGTGATCGAGGCGCCCGGCATCCCGCACACCCGCACGGGCAAGAAGCTCGAGGTGCCGGTGACGGCGATCCTCGCGGGCCGCAGCGGCGTCGACGTCGACCCTCGGTCGATAGACGATCCGGGCCTCATCGACTGGTACTCGGAGCGCGGTCGCGAACATCAGTGGTGAGGGATCCGTCTCACACCGATGTACTAGCGTGGTCGGGGAACTGCCGTGCCATGTGTGCATGTGGGTGCGGCTCGCACGCTTCGACCAGGAGATATGACGTATGAGCTATCAGCCGGGAGGCTCCGGTTACGGCGCTTCCGACTCGGGCCAGGGTTATGGACAACAGGCCGGATATCCGCAGGCCGGGAGCGGGCAGCGCAGCTCTGACCAGCAGGGATCGTCCCAGCAGGGATCGTCGCAGCAAGGATCGTCACAGCAGGGCTACGGACAGCAGGCGCCCGGTCAGTACGGCTACGGACAGCCTTCCGGCTATGGCCAGCAGGGTGCCGGGGGCTACGGACAAGCTCAGGGCTACGGACAGTCTCAGGGCTACGGCGACCAGGGCTACGGGCAGCAGGGATATGGGCAACAGTCCGGATATCCCCAGTCCGGGTACTCGCAGCCGGGATACGGTCAGTCCGATTACAACCAATACGGGCAGGGGCAATACGGCTACGGTGCCGCGCCGAAGCCTGCGAGCCAGGGGCTTCCGGCGAACATCTCGTTCATCCTCGCCATCGCTCTGTGCGCGCTCGCGGCGCTGAACCTGTTCATCGGCTTCTGGAGCTATGGCTCCGGGCTGTCGTCCGGCATCATCGTGATCGCTCTGTCGCTGCTCGCGGCTTTGTTCCCGAACAAAGTCGCTGTCAACGCGCTCGTTCCGGTCTTGGCGGCTTGGACCAGCGCCGACGCGGTGACTCGGATCTACTCGATCATTCGCTCCGCAGTGTCGGACGCTCAGAACTACGCGAACTACGGCGGCTACGTGCCCGCCTCCACCTCGTGGCAGGACTACGTGCAGTTGGTCCTGGCGTTGCTGATCGCGGGACTCGCGATCCTCTGGCTGCTCGTCGTGCTCGATGCGGTCAAGGTGGCACCAGCGCCGGGCGCTGCCGCGACGACAGGTTCGGTGCCCACCGGCGCGACCGTGACGGCCGTCGAGCAGACGACCATCGTGGCCGAGTCGACGCCCGCTACGCAGGCATACGGTCAGGCAACAACGACCGGCTACGGCGATGCACAGGCATCGGGCAAGGCGCAGGCGCCTGTCGCTTCGAGTCCCGCTGGCTCTCATACCCCTGCGTCGGGTTCCTCTGCCGGTAGCTACGGACAGTCGGCGTACACCTACGGCCAGTCGCCCTCTCATCAGGCGGGCAGCTCAACCGCGTACGGCGCGGGCGCAGCGTCGGCACCGGAGTCGTCGCCCCAGGAATCGTCGCCCCACTCGTCGTCCTACTCGCCCTACTCGGCTTCGTCGTATTCGCAGTCGCAGCCGTCGGCGAGTCCGTCCGCTCAGCCCGGATACCCGGGCGGCACCGGAGCGTCAGAGTCGACAGGGCCGGGTTCGAAGGGCTCGAAGGGAGGTGCGGGGTCCTCGCCGACCGCCGCGCCGTCGGCCGAGAGTGGATACGGGGAGCGCGGGGAGCGCACCACGGCGTTCCACCGGCCCGAAGATCAGTCGGGCAGGGGCGGTTCGTCGTCGAGCTGACGACGCGGCCGACACACCCCTGGGTAGTGAATCCCCGGGGGAGCCATCCAGATAACTCGATACGCGCAGGGCCCCGCCACGTTGCGGGGCCCTGCGCGTATGCCGTGAGCGTCGTCTCTCGGCGCGTCTCCGACTCAACTGCAGTCACTCGTGTCACGCTCGTAACGATGTCGTCGATCAGGTCTGTGCCCAGAGAGAATCTTTCCGCGCGTCTGCGTCAGGTGCGGCGGGCGACCCGTGCCCAGCGTCTCGGCACCGAGGGCAGCGCGCGCGAGTTGATCCTCGTCGCATTCGGGGTTCCGGTCATCACGCTGATGGTCCTCGTGGTCTGTGTGCTGGCAGTGCTCCTCATGTCCGGCGGAGATATGTCGGGCATCGCGAACGTGATCTCGGCCTGCTGGCTGGCGATCCACCAGGTGCCGCTGACGATGAACGGCGTCACGCTCGGTGTACTTCCGATGCTTCCGACCCTGCTCGTCGCAGCGGGAACCGCCGGATTCGCATCGTCGGCGAGCCGCGTCGGACGGTCGCCGTCCGAGCTCGCGGCAATCGCGGCGGCTGCGATCGGCGGACCACTCGTGATCACCGCGATGGCATTGGCTGTCCTCATGGACGGATCGTCGGATATGCCCGTTGCTGCGCCAAATGCCTTGTTGGCCTTCGGCTGCACGATCGCACTGCACGGGCTGGCGACAGCCGCGGGTGTGGTCTGGCGACGACGTCGCGACCTCGCAGCACTGACCTCGGTGACCGCCGCCGACCGTCGAGGGTTTCGGTTCGGCCTCCTTGCCGCGGTTGCGCTCCTCGCGGCCGGGTCGGTTCTCGTTCTCGTGCGACTTCTACTGAGCTTCTCCGACGTCGGGCAACTCCTCGGCGGCGGCTACCGCTTCGACGGTTACCTGGGGCTGACAGTGCTGTCGATCCTTTACCTTCCCAACGTGATCGTGGGCGCGACGGCAGTTCTCGTGGGCGCCGACGTCCACGTCGGGGCGATGTCGGTGGACCTGCTGTCCGTGCGCAGCGGCCCGCTGCCGCCCGTGCCGCTACTCGCAGCGCTCCCCGATGCCGACTACGGCACGCTCGGCGTCGTCGGATTCGTTGTCCCCGCTGCCGTCGCCGGCTACGTCGGTTGGCGATGCCGATCGCTCGACCCAATCGCACACGTCCGCGCTGTCGGCGTGGCCGGAGCGGTCGCGGCGTCGATCATCGTGCTGCTTGCCTGGCCCGCGGGCGGCCAACTCGGTGAGATCGGCGCGACGGGCGTCAATGTCGCAGCGGCGGGAGTGTTCACGCTCGGTTGGGTCGTCGTCGTCGGCCTGATCGTCGCGCTCATTTACGGCTGCCTGCCATCGACTCGGCGCGCCAGGCTGCAGATCGAGTCCGGCGGTGAGGATTCCGACGATCTCGACACCTGGCTCGACGACTCCGGATACGACGACGACTACGTCGTCGACTCCCGGGACGAGGACGGCTCGTGGGACGACAACGACTCGTGGGATGAGAACGACTCCTGGGGCGAGAACGACGCCGTCGGCGCGGACTTCGATGGCGCTTCGGAGTACGAGGACGGCGACGTTGACGTCACCGACGACGAGAGTGCCGAGTCCGAAGGTGGCGCGGATGACAGCGTCACCGTGTTCGACGACGCCACCGGGTTCGACGACGCCACAGTGCTCGACGACGGCACCGGGTTTGACGATGACGGAAGCGGCGTCGACTCCGTCAGCACCGCGGACGCAGCGACTCGCTCACGGGGCGTGAACAGCGATCCACTAGGCTCGCAGATGTGAACAGAACCCCCGTAGACGCTGCCGGTAACCCGGTACGCGTCCCGATCGTCGTGATGGCGTCGGGTACGGGAACACTGCTCGAGTCCCTCATCGACCGCGCCGATGGCCCCGATGCCGCCTTCGAGGTGACGGCAGTCGTCGTCGACCGTGATTGCCGCGCAGCGTCGATCGCGCAACGCCACGAGATCCCCGTCGTCGTGTGTCGTGTCTCCGATCACGCCGACCGCACCCGCTGGGACGAAGCGCTGGCCGAGCAGGTGGCAGCAGTCGCGCCGGCGTGGGTGGTGACCGCAGGTTTCATGAAGATCCTGGGCCCGGCGTTCCTGTCGCGTTTCGGTGGCCGCATCGTCAACTCCCACCCGGCGTTGTTGCCGTCGTTTCCCGGCGCGCACGGCGTCGCCGACGCTCTCGAGCACGGCGTCAAGGTGACGGGCGCGACGATCCACCTCGTCGACGACGGTGTCGATACCGGACCGATCCTCGCGCAGGCGCCGGTGATGATCTCACCGAGCGACACGGAGGAGACCCTGCACGAACGCATCAAGTCGGTCGAGCGATTCCTGCTCGCCGACGTTGTGGCGAAACTCGTCACCCGAGGAGTTGTCATCGACGGACGAAAGGCCCGGATTCCGTGAACGCAGCCACCCCCGCAGACACAGGTCGACGCCCCATCAAGCGCGCGTTGGTCAGTGTGTACGACAAGACCGACCTCGCCGATCTCGCGTCGTCGTTGCACGAGGCGGGCGTCGAACTGGTCTCGACCGGGTCGACTGCGAAAACCATTGCGGCAGCAGGTATTCCGGTGACCGAGGTGTCGGAGGTTACGGGATTCCCGGAATGCCTCGACGGACGAGTCAAGACACTCCATCCCAAGGTGCACGCGGGCATCCTCGCCGATAGTCGCAAGGAATCGCACGTCGCGCAGCTCGAGGAATTGGGTGTCGCACCTTTCGATCTCGTCGTGGTCAACCTGTACCCGTTCACCGAGACCGTCGCGTCGGGTGCCACCCCCGACGAGTGCATCGAGCAGATCGACATCGGCGGACCGTCGATGGTGCGCGGCGCGGCCAAGAACCATCCCACCGTTGCCGTCGTCGTCGACCCGATGGACTACGAGCAGGTCTCCGCCGCCGTCGCCGAGGGCGGATTCACGCTCACACAGCGACGCGAGTTGGCCGCCAAGGCATTTCGGCACACCGCTGACTATGACGTCGCCGTCGCGTCCTGGATGTCGCAGGAAGTGGCGCCGGCAGCGGACGGATCGACGTTCCCCGAATGGTCCGGATTCACCTGGGAGCGTTCCGCTGTGCTGCGCTACGGCGAGAATCCCCACCAGGCCGCGGCGCTCTATCTCTCCACTGCGGCGCCTGAGGGGCTCGCGTCGGCAGAACAGTTGCACGGCAAGGAGATGAGCTACAACAACTACACCGACTCCGACGCCGCCTGGCGCAGCGCCCATGACTTCGACGCACCCGCCGTCGCAATCATCAAGCACGCCAACCCTTGTGGCATCGCCATCGGTGAGACGATCGGCGAGGCACACCGTCTCGCCCACGCGTGCGACCCCGTCAGTGCATACGGCGGCGTGATCGCGGCCAACCGTGAGATCACCGTCGAGATGGCCGAGCAGGTCGCCGAGATCTTCACCGAGGTGATCATCGCCCCGGGCTTCGCCGACGGCGCGCTCTCGGTGTTGCAGCGTAAGAAGAACATACGCATCCTGCGAGCCGTCCCGCCGGTGCGCGCAGGACTCGAATTCCGTCCGGTGTCCGGTGGCCTGCTCATGCAGGATCGCGACATCCTCGACGCCGAGGGTGACAACCCGGAGAACTGGACACTCGTCGCAGGACCTCCCGCCGACCCCGACACCCTCGCCGACCTCGAATTCGCCTGGCGCGCATGCCGCTCGGTGAAGTCGAACGCCATTCTGCTCGCCAAGGACGGCGCCTCTGTCGGCGTCGGCATGGGGCAGGTCAACCGGGTCGACTCGGCGCACCTCGCCGTCACCCGCGCAGGCGAGCGGGCCAGTGGCAGCGTCGGAGCGTCGGACGCCTTCTTCCCGTTCCCCGACGGGCTGCAGGTGCTGATCAACGGTGGGGTATCGGCCGTCGTGCAGCCGGGCGGGTCGATCCGCGACAAAGAGGTCATCGAGGCCGCCGCCGAGGCCGGCATCACCCTGTACCTCACCGGTGCACGGCATTTCGCGCACTGACCTGATCTCGTCGACTGTGCGCTCCGTCGAGCCGACTGAGCGTCGCGTACTGCCGACTGGGCGCTGCCTACCGCCGACTGGGCGCTGCCTACCGCCGACTGGGCGCTGCGTATTGCCGAGTGGGCGCTCCGTCGGGTCGAGTGGGCGTGACCGATGAGCGTGCTCGACCTCGTGCTGCTGTTCGTCGCGGGGTTCGGCGCTGGGCTGATCGGATACGTCACCGGCTTGGCGTCGGTGGTCAGCTATCCCGCCCTTCTGGCAGTGGGACTCAGCCCGATCGCGGCGAACGTCACCAACACGGTGTCGCTCGTCGCGGTGGGGGCGGGGAGTCTCGGCCAGTCCGGCAAAGTACTGCTCGCGGGTGATCGTCGGCCGCTGTACGCCGGTGTGGTCGCGTCGCTGATCGGCGGCACGATCGGCGCGATCATTCTCTTGATCACGCCCCCCGACAGCTTCAAGGTGATCGTGCCGTACCTCGTCGGGTTTGCGGCGATTGCTCTGCTCGTTCAACCACAGCTTCGACGACTCGCCTCACGCCACGCCGACCGTCCGTGGCTCTTCGTCGTCGGACTCGGCCTGATCTCCATCTACGGCGGCTACTTCGGTGCGGGCGCGGGCATCGTGCTACTCGCCCTGACTCTCGTCGTGACAAGCGAACCACTCTGGCGCGCAACGCTGTTGAAGTCTCTGTTTCTCGGCGTGGCCAATCTTGTTGCGGCCGTGGGGTTCATCATCTGGGGCCCGGTTCATTGGCCGGCTGCGATCGCGATGGCGATCGGTTGCCTGATCGGCGGTTGGTGCGGTCCACCCGTGGTCAAGCGACTGCCCGCCGGGCCCCTGCGTATCGCGGTGGGACTCGGCGGGCTCGGTCTTGCTGTGTGGTTGGCGTTCAGCTGATACCCGTCGTCGAGTCGAGATCCCTTGCGCGAACGTACGCTTGGCGCACATAATCGTCGACGTCCCTATAGAAGCGACTACCCACCACGCCACTTCGGCGCGCCTTTTTCTCACGCTGAGGAAAAAGATGGTCGCGCGCTGCCCGGACCGGTACACATAGCCGGTGACTTTGTTCGTCGACATCTCGCCCGAAGAGCAGCAGGGCGGGCAACCAGGGGTCGAGAAGACCTCGACCGGCAGCAGGCTTCGTTCTGTTGCATTGCAATTCGGTCTCCCCGTGCTCTCCGTGGTTCTGTTCCTCGCTGTCTACCAAGCCGTCGCCGTCAGCGGCGTCTGGAGCGAGACATTCGTGCCGCGTCTCGGCACCGTATGGCACGCCTTCGTCGAAATGTCGACGACGCACAACGGCGTCGTCGGATATGCCGGTTATTACTGGTGGGAACACCTCTACATGACGCTGCGTCGTGTCTTCGTCGGTGTTGTGATCGGCGTCGCCGCGGGTGTGGTCCTCGGGCTGATCATGGGGTCGATCCCGTGGGTCCGTCGACTACTCGAGCCGTGGCTGACATTCCTGCGCGCACTGCCTCCGCTGGCGTACTTCTTCCTCCTGGTCATCTGGCTGGGAATCGACGAGGCGCCGAAGATCACGCTTCTCGCGTTGGCCGCTTTGCCGCCGGCAGCGGTGGCGACCACCACGGCCGTCAGCGCCACCCCGGTGTCGCTGATCGAGGCTGCGCGCGCGCTGGGAGCAAGCAGGCGTGAGGTGATCTCCGACGTCGTGATTCCGGCCGCACTACCCGAAACATTCACGGGCATCAGGCTTTCGGTCGGCATCGCCTATTCGTCGGTGGTCGCGGCGGAGCTCTTCAACGGAATTCCCGGCATCGGAGGCGTCGTGAAGGACGCCAGCAACTACAACAACACTCCCGTCGTGCTTGTCGGCATTGTCCTCATCGGACTGTCGGGTCTTGTCATCGACGGAATACTTCGGATGATCGAGCACCGCCTGGTGCCGTGGCGCGGAAAGGCCTGAACAACAATGACATTCCTGACAACGAGCAAGGCTCGTCGATCGCGGCTGCGCTCGCTGGGGGTGACGGTCGGTGCTCTCGTCGCTTCGGCTGCGGTCGTGCTCACAGGTTGCTCTGTCGACAAGTCCGGCGGCGACAGCGACAAGCCGACGATTCGCCTTGCCTACCAGTCCTTCCCGAGCGGTGACCTGATCGTGAAGAACAACAAGTGGCTCGAGGACGCGCTACCGAACTACAACGTCAAGTGGACCAAGTTCGATTCAGGCGCCGACATCAA
Source organism: Gordonia sp. w5E2 (assembly GCF_036540975.1). Classification (NCBI taxonomy): domain Bacteria; kingdom Bacillati; phylum Actinomycetota; class Actinomycetes; order Mycobacteriales; family Gordoniaceae; genus Gordonia; species Gordonia sp. w5E2. Next base: position 1,190,183 of record NZ_CP144213.1, read on the forward strand.
CACGGCGTTCGTCGCGAAGCAGATCGACTTCGGCGCAATCGGTTCGAGCCCCGTGGCGCGCGGACTCTCCGCGCCGTTGAACATTGCCTACCAGGTCGCGTTCATCCTCGACGTCGCGGGCGACAACGAGGCGCTGGTGGCGCGCAACGGAACCGGGATCAATTCGATCGCCGACCTCAAGGGCAAGCGCGTGGCGACGGCGTTCGCATCGACCTCGCACTACAGTCTGCTCGCCGCACTCAACCACGCCGGTGTGAACCCGAAGGACGTCAACCTGATCGATCTTCAGCCGCAGGCATCGCTGGCCGCGTGGCAGCGCGGAGACGTCGACGCCGTCTACACCTGGCTGCCGACACTCGACGAGTTGCGCAAGACCGGTAAGACCATCGTGACCAGCCGTGAGGTGGCCACCTGGGGCAAGCCGACGCTCGACCTCGGCGTCGTGTCGTCGGACTTCGCGAAGGATCACCCCGACGTCGTCGACACCTGGCGCAAGGTCGAAGCACGCGCTCTCAAGCAGATCCACGACGATCCGCAGGCGGCGGCCAAGGCTATTGCCGCACAGTTGAATACGACGCCCGAGGACGCGGCCAACCAGCTCAAGCAGGGTATCTACCTGACGAACGACGAACTGACCTCGCCGCAGTGGCTCGGCACCGACGGTAAGCCGGGCAACGTCGCCGACAACCTGCACAGCGCCGCGGAATTCCTTGCGGAACAACAGCAGATCCCGTCGGCGCCCCCGCTGTCGACGTTCCAGAACGCGATCTACACCAAGGGGCTTCCCGGTGTCCTCACAGCACAGTGATACCAAGGTTGACGCCGGTAAGAAGGTCGACGTTCCGGTGACCGAAGGCGAAGCGTCGTCGACTCCCATTGCAGCGCAAGGCGAAGGCAGCATCAGCCTGCGCGCGGTGACCCAGCGGTACGGCAAAGGCAACGACGCAGTGACGGCCGTCGGACCGGTCGACCTCGAGGTCGACCCCGGTGAAGTGCTCGTGCTCGTCGGGCCGTCGGGTTGTGGCAAGTCGACGCTCCTGAGGCTGATCGCCGGATTCGAGGACCCCGCGTCGGGCGTCGTAGAGGTTTCGGGGAGCAAGCCGGTGCCCGGCACCTCATCCGGTGTGGTCTTCCAGCAGCCGAGGCTGTTTCCGTGGCGCACCGTCGGAGGCAACGTCGACCTCGCCCTGAAGTACGCAGGCGTGCCGCGTTCGGATCGGCCGGCACGCCGGGAGGAACTGCTTGCGCGAGTCGGTCTGTCCGACACGGCGAATCGTCGAATCTGGGAGATCTCGGGTGGTCAGCAGCAGCGTGTCGCCATCGCGCGTGCGTTGGCGGGCGACACGTCGCTGCTCCTGCTCGACGAGCCGTTCGCGGCCCTCGACGCGCTGACCCGGGAGACGCTTCAGGAAGACGTCAGGACCGTGAGTGCCGAGCTGGGCCGCACGAATGTCTTTGTGACGCACAGCGCGGAGGAAGCGGCGTTCCTCGGATCGAGGATCGTCGTGTTGACCAGCCGTCCCGGTCGTGTGGCGCTCGACATCTCGTCGCCGATTCCGCGTACCGGTATCAGCGCCGACGACATCAGAGACTCCGCTGAGTACACCGTTCTGCGCACGGAGATCGCGAGCGCGGTCAAGAGTGCGGCGCGCGGCGAATCTGCTGGGAAGAAGTGAGGGTCGGGGTTTTTATCGCGCTGCGGTAAACCCTGTTCCGGCTGCTCGTCGGTGACTAAACAGGTGGTGTGAGCACAACCTCCCACCTCATCGCACCCGTCGGCACGCTTCGCGCTGCCGATCGGTGTCGACTGTGGGACTCTGTTGTCGACGGTGGGTCGGCGCGGACCACGGCCTTTCAGGAGCAGCAGGGGTACGCGCAGATGATTCACCGGATGACATGGGCAGACGGCAGCCACCACGGCTCGCCGCCGGTCTCTCTCGGACTCGCAACCACTTACGACTCCCCGAGAAGGACCCACCATGACCATTTCACTCCCTGATTCCTCACGTACCGGCGCACAAGCCCCACTCGATTCGACGCCTATTGATTCGGCGACGGTCGCGTCGGGCGTCGAGTTCGACATCGACGAATTCGGCCCACGATTCGGCGCCGAGATCCGTGGCGTCGACGTCGCTTCGGCATCCGACGACGAGATTCGCGCCATCCGGGCCGCGCTGATCGAGTACAAGGTGATCGTGCTGCGCGACCAGCACCTTGACGACGCGTCGCACGTCGAATTCGGCCGTCGCGTAGGCGATCTCACCGCAGGACATCCCGTGTGGAACAGCGGCGACGTGCCTGCCGAGGTGTACTCGCTGGACAGCACCGACAACGGTTTCGCCGACGTCTGGCACACCGATGTCACGTTCATGCCGCGACCGCCGATGGGCTCGATCCTGCGCCCGGTTGTGTTGCCACGCAACGGAGGCGACACGAACTGGGCCGACGCGGAGCTAGCGTACGAGTCGCTCTCGGCTCCGGTGCAGCGCCTCGTCGAGGATCTTTCTGCCGTGCACGACGGTAATCGAGAGTTTGGCTACTACCTCAAGCAGCGTCGGGGTGGTCGCGGAAACGTCTGGGACGGAAAGGAGGTCACCGAGTTGGTTCCGGTGACCCATCCTGTCGTGCGGGTGCATCCGGAGACCGGGCGCAAATCGTTGTTCGTCAACCCGGGCTTCACGTCGCATATCGAGGGCGTGTCCGACGCCGAGAGCCGCGGCATTCTCGATCTGCTGTACGCGCACCTGACAAAGCCGGAACACATTGTGCGACACCGCTGGCGCCTCGGCGACCTGGTGCTGTGGGACAACCGCAACACCCTGCATTACGCCAACCGCGACTACGGCGACAACCGCCGGGTGATGCACCGCATCACGCTCCGCGGCGACGAGCCGGTGGGCCCGCCTGCCGCTGGCTGAGCGGGCGCGGGTGTAGCGAGGACTCAGGTCAGTTCGACCAGCGGGCTGGGCCCGTTTTCCGCTGGTTGAGCGGGCGCGGGTGTAGCGAGCACCCGAGTCGAAACCACCTTGGCGGGGGATGCTCGCGCCAGCGACGGGTGCACCCGGCTGGTGGGTGGTCTCGACAGGCTCGATCACCGGGCTGGGCCCGTCTTCCGCTGGTTGAGCGGGCGTGAGCGCAGCGAGCACCCGAGTCGAAACCACCTTGGCGAGGGAAGCTCGCGCCAGCGACGGGTGCACCCGGCCGGCGGGTGGTCTCGACAAGCTCGACCAGCGAGTCCGGCTCGACCGGCGAGGGGTGGTCTCGACAAGCTCGACCAGCGGCGCGCGGCTCGACCGGCGGCGGCTGCTCGCCCTGCGCGCGGCGTATTCAACCAAAGGGTTGACAACCCGGCGGCCTCGTCGCACACTCGTATTCAACCAAATGGTTGAGGAGGGCGAGTGGCAGACGAGTTGTCCAAGGTGTTCGCCGCGCTGGCGGACCCGACCCGGCGTGACATGGTCGCGCGGCTCGCGGTCTCGGATGCGACGGTCGGTCAGCTCGCCGAGCCGTATGACGTCAGCATCCAGGCGGTGTCGAAGCACTTGAAGGTGCTCGAAGACGCAGGCCTGGTGACCCGCACCCGGGAGGCGCAGACACGTCCTGTCCACCTGGAAGCCGAGGTGTTCGACCTCATGACCAAGTGGATCGAGCGGTACCGCCGCGCGGCCGAGGAGCGCTATCAGCGTCTGGACGTCGTACTGGCAGAGATGAACAACGCAGAGATGCACGACGCGCTTCACCGCGACGAGTCACCGACGAAGAAAGGCAAGGCATCATGAGCACGCAGACGCGCTATCCGGAGGCCACCATCGAGGCCGACAAGGAGGTGCCGATCATTCGCATCACACGCGACTTCCGCGGCACCCCAGCACAATTGATGAGAGCGCACACCGATCCCGAGCTGTTCGTGCGCTGGGTTGGCCCAGACGTGATCTCCAGTCGAATCATCGAGTGGGACGCGCGAAACGGTGGAAGTTGGCGCTACGCCGCGACACATGGCGATCAAGACCACTACTTCCGAGGTTGTTTCCACACCGTTTCCGACGACACGATCGTGCAGACCTTCACCTGGGAGGGCATGCCCGATCAGGTGGCGCTGGAGACGCTGCACTTCGAGGATCTCGGCGACGGCACGACGCGCCTGCACGCCCAATCCCTATGTGACAGCTTCGAAGCCCGCGACGGCTGGTTGTCGTCGGGCATGGAGGTCGGGGTCAACGAGGGCTACGCCAAGCTCGACGGCCTGCTCGGAGAACTCTGACATGACGACGTCGCTCACCGAGCTCAGCGCTGCCGACCGTCATCGCATCATCGCGGACGGATTCGCGGAAGAGGTTGCAGTAGTACAAGACTGGGACGCGCCGACGCCGGTCGACGGGTGGGTGGCGCGCGACGTCGTCGCTCATCTCGTGGACTGGTTCGCGAGCTTCCTCGCCGCCGGGGGAGTGCAGCTACCCGACGCGCCGTCTGTCGCCGACGACCCGCTCGCCGCCTGGCAGGCGCGCAGTGCCGCGATCGGCGAACTGCTCGACGGCCCGTCGTCGAACTCGGCTTTCGTTCACCCGATGGTCGGTGAGCATCGTCTCGCCGACGCGGTCGATCAGTTCTATACAGCCGACGTCTTCATGCACACCTGGGATCTCGCGGCGGCCGGGGGCAGGACCGCGGACCTCGACCCCGTGTTCGCGCAGCGCCTGCTCGACGGCATGACCGGTATCGAGGAGCTGCTGCGATCGTCGGGTCAGTACGGACCGGCGGTGCCTGTTGACGACGACGCCGATCCGGTCACGAGGCTCGTCGGATTCATCGGGCGCGATCCCGCCTGGCGTCCCGAGCGCTAGCGGCGAACGGGCTCGCGAACCCGGCGCCCGCACGCTCGACGGGAGTACCGTGGAGAAGGTGCCAGAGGAGAACTTCACCACATCCAACTCCCAAACCACCGAAAGTCGCCCCCCCTCACCAAGAACCGTCGGCGAGTTGCGTGCCAGCGGCCATGTGCAGCGCAGTGTGCGTGACGAGATCCGCCACAACCTGCTCACCGCGCTTCGCGAGGGCGACGACCCGTGGCCGGGAATCGTCGGGTTCGAGGCGACGGTCATACCGCAACTCGAGCGTGCGCTGATCGCGGGCCACGACGTGGTCATGCTCGGCGAACGCGGCCAGGGCAAAACGCGCATTCTGCGCACACTGGTCGGCCTGCTCGACGAGTGGACGCCAGTCATCGAGGGCTCCGAACTCGGCGAGCATCCGTACGAGCCGATCACGCCGGCGTCGGTTCGACGCGCAGCCGCACTTCTCGACGAGCTCCCGATCGAATGGCGTCATCGCAGCCAGCGCTACAGCGAGAAGCTCGCGACACCCGACACCTCCGTGGCCGACCTCGTCGGCGACATCGACCCGATGAAGGTGGCCGAGGGCCGCAGCCTGGGCGATCCGGAGACCATTCACTTCGGACTTATTCCCCGCGCGCACCGCGGCATCTTCGCCATCAACGAGCTGCCCGACCTTGCCGAACGCATCCAGGTCTCCATGCTCAACGTGATGGAGGAGCGCGACATTCAGGTGCGCGGCTACACACTGCGACTCCCGCTCGACGTCCTGGTCATGGCGAGCGCGAACCCCGAGGACTACACCAACCGCGGCCGCATCATCACACCGCTCAAAGACCGCTTCGGCGCCGAGATCCGGACGCACTACCCGCTCGAACTCGACGACGAGATCTCCGTCATCGAGCAGGAAGCCGACCTCACGGCGACGGTTCCGACGTTCATCACCGAGATCCTCGCTCGCTTCACCCGCTACGCGCGCGACCATCCGTCGATCGATCAGCGGTCGGGCGTCTCGGCGAGGTTCTCGATCGCGGCCGCGGAGACCGTGGCTGCCGCAGCGTTGCATCGCGCCACCGTGACCGGGGAGGACGTGCCCGTTGCGCGCGTCGTCGATCTCGAATCGGTCATCGAGGTGCTGCGCGGCAAGATCGAGTTCGAGTCGGGTGAAGAGGGGCGCGAGCTCGAGATCCTCGAGCACCTGCTCCGCAAGTCCGTCGCCGATACCGTTCGCGCACACCTCGGTGGCATCGACATGGCACCGCTCGTCGACGCCCTGGAGAACGGAGAACCCGTTGTCACCGGCGACAGGGTGACGGCGTCGGATTTCCTGGCGTCGATTCCCTCACCCGAGACGACGGCCGGTGTCCTCGACGGCATCGCCGAACGACTCGACGCCGAGGCGGACGGCGAGCGTGCGAGCGCACTCGAATTAGCGCTCGAGGGACTATTTCTGGCCCGTCGCATCGGCAAGGAAGCCGACGACGAGGGGCAGACCATCTACGGCTGATCTCGGCCGCACGACATCGGGCTGGACGTATACACATGGCTCAGAAGAACTTTCACCGTTCGCGCTACCAGCGGTACACCGGTGGCCCCGACCCGCTCGCGCCGCCGGTCGATCTACGCGAAGCGCTCGAGGAGATCGGCGACGACGTGATGGCGGGAGCGTCGCCGCAGCGCGCGCTCCGCGAATTCCTGCGCCGCGGAACGTCGGACATGCGCGGCCTGGACAAGCTGCGTGAGGAAGTCAACCGTCGGCGGCAGGAGCTGTTGAAGCAACGAAACCTCGACGGAACGTTCAATGAGATCCGCGAGCTCCTCGACCGTGCGGTACTCGAGGAGCGCAAACAACTCGCACGCGACCTCGACGACGACGCGCGTTTCGCCGAGATGCAGATCGGGAGTCTGCCGCCCTCGACTGCTCAGGCCGTCGAGGAACTGTCTGAGTACAACTGGCGGAGCCCGCAGGCGCGTGAAGACTTCGAGAAAATCAAGGATCTGCTGGGCCGGGAACTGCTCGACCAGCGTTTCGCGGGAATGAAGGAAGCACTCGAGGGTGCCTCCGACCAGGACCGTGAGGCCATCTCCGAGATGCTCACAGACCTCAACAAGCTTCTCGACGCCCACAATCGTGGCGAGGACACCACTGAGCAATTCGACGACTTCATGCGCAAGCACGGCGAGTACTTCCCCGAAAACCCGCGCAACACTGAGGAACTCATCGACTCGCTCGCACAACGTGCCGCCGCGGCGCAGCAGTTCTACAACTCGCTGACGCCCGAACAACGAGCAGAACTCGATCAGCTCGCGCAGCAGGCGTTCGGCTCACCCGATCTGATGAATCAACTCGCGCAGATGGATTCGGCGTTGCGGGAGGCCAGGCCCGGCCTCGATTGGGACGGCGGTGAGTCGTTCTCGGGTGATCAGCAGATGGGACTGGGGCAGGGTGCGGCGGCGCTGCACGACATCTCCGAACTCGACGCACTCTCCGAGCAACTCTCGCAGCAGTACGCCGGTGCGCGCATGGATGACATCGACCTCGACGCCCTCGCAAGACAACTCGGCGACCAGGCAGCCGTCGACGCCAGAACACTCGCCGAGCTCGAGAAGGCGTTGACCGAGCAGGGATTCTTCGACCGTACGTCCGACGGCACTCTGCGACTGAGCCCCAAGGCGATGAGGCAGTTGGGGCAGACCATCTTTCGTGATATCGCCGACCAGATGTCGGGGCGTCGGGGTGACCGGCAGACCCGCAAATCGGGATTGCTCGGCGAGCCGACCGGGGCGACGCGCGAGTGGGAGTTCGGCGACACCGACCCGTGGGATGTCACGCGAACCGTCTCGAATGCGGTGCTGCGCACCATCACCGAGAGTTCCGACCCCGCGCACGCGCCGTCGGCGATGGCCCGCGACGGTGTGCACATCTCCGTGCGCGACGTCGAGGTCGCCGATACCGAGGCGCGGACACAGGCCGCCGTGGTGCTCCTGGTCGATACGTCGTTCTCGATGGAGATGGAGGGTCGCTGGACGCCGATGAAGCGGACCGCGATCGCGCTGAATCACCTGATCTCCACCAGGTTTCGGAGCGACGAGCTCGAAGTGATCGCCTTCGGACGGTATGCCCGGAGCATCGACATCGCCGAACTCACCGGGCTACAGCCACGGATGGAGCAGGGGACCAACCTGCATCACGCACTGCTGCTCGCTCAACGCCACCTGCGCAGATTCCCCAACGCGCAGCCGGTTGTCCTCGTCGTCACCGACGGCGAGCCCACCGCGCACCTCGACCCAAGCGGCGAGCCGTTCTTCTTCTATCCGCCGCACCCGCAGACCATCGCGCTCACCGTGCGCGAACTCGACCACGTCGCACGAATGGGAGCGCAGGTCACGTTCTTCCGACTGGGGGAGGACCCCGGGCTCGCGCACTTCATGGACCAGATCGCCCGCAGGATCGGCGGTCGGGTGGTTGCTCCCGACGTCGACGGACTCGGTGCCGCAGTGGTCGGAGACTACCTGCGGTCACGACGTCCGCGCCGCGGCTGATCGGGGCACGGGGCTGATCCAGGAGAAATCAGGGGACTAGTCAGGGTGTTTCAGGGTGTTGGGCGCCGGATGCGATCACTAACGTCGACGGTATGAGCGTTCCCGCCGAACTGCCAGAGCCTGAACTCCCAGAACCCGATTCGACCGGGCATGACCCGGCAGCTCCTGAATCGACCGGGCCGGATCTGACAAAGCCTGAGCCGGCCAACGCTGAGCCCGCCAAACCTGATCTGACCAAGCCTGATCTGACCAAGCCCGGTCCCGCCCAGTACGAGACCGCCCATTACGAGACGGCCCGGTCCGAGATCGCGGCCACGGGCGACACACCCGCGCCGGATCACCGACTCAGAGCAGCCGACGCCGACCGCGAACTCGTCCACCAAATCCTCTCCGCCGCGATGACGAGTGGCGCACTGACGCCGAGTGAGTACGAGGAGCGGGCGCTGAAGGCTTCTACCGCAAAGACTTTCGGCGATCTCGATGCGTTGACCGACGATCTTCCCGTCGGGCAACTCGGCGTGCCCCTGCCGCGGCCAGGCGATCCGTACCCGACAGGTGTGACGCGTCCCGGCACGGGGTCGGGACGTAAGCCGGTGCGCCATCGCCTCGCCATCATGTCCGGCTCAGAGCTGAAAGGCCATGCGTCGGTTGCAGATCAGCTCGAGGCGACAGCGATCATGGGCGGTGTCGAGATCGACCTACGCGAAGTCGAGTTCACCGAACCGGTGCTGACTGTCCAGTGTGTGGCGATCATGGGTGGCGTCGACGTCATCGTGCCGCCGGATGTGACCCTCGAAGTCGGTGGTCTCGCCATCATGGGCGGATTCGAGAGCAAGGCCGATGGGCCCGGGCGTCCGGGGGCCCCGACGGTCCGTGTGACCGGATTCGCGTTGATGGGTGGCGTGGACGTGAAGCGCAAGGAGCGTCGTTGATCGCGCCCACGCGGCGCCGTCAGTCGATGCGACCGTAGATCATCCGCAGGATCGCAATGGTGAGTGTGTCCAGCGCGGCGTCGTCGTCGTCGGCAGTGGTTGCGGTTGAACTATGTCCGTCGCCCGCCGGCGCGGCCGTCGACGATGTCAGTTCGCTCAGGCCCGCGTCGCGCATCACTGCCACGAGAAGTGCCAAGTCTGCTGCGGGCGGACCGTCGGGTGCCAGTCCTGCTGATCGATCGCGCTCGATCTTGGCCGCGAGTCGCTCGACGAATCGGGCGCGCGCTCTCGCGAGGAAGTCCTGTAGCGGCGCGTAACCGGAGGTGTATCCGGTCTGGGCTGCGCACGCCATGATCGATCCGTTCGTTTTCCAGATCGCGGCGACGGCGCCGAGTTGCTCGCGCAGGCCGTCGGCGTCGGGTCCGACGGCGTCGAACCAGTCGTGAGTGCTGGCGAAGTCGTCCCAGATCCGTTCCATGAGCGTCGTGAGAACGGCCTGCTTCGACGGAAAGTAGAAGTAGAAGCTGGTTCGCGAAATGCCCGCCGCAGAAGAGATGTCGTCGATGGTGACGTCGTTGATCGGATGATCGGCGAGAAGCGAACGCATCGCGCTCAGTATCTGGTCTTCACGCTCGTCGCCTTTGGTGCGAGCACCTCTACGGCGGGCCGGGTGGGCCTGCGATTCGTCGGGCGCCTTGGTCGTCATACATCCCATAGTAGGAAATCCGGACAATTTCGACTAGTCGTCGATAAAAATCGACGCAGCGTCGATTCTGTTCTAGATTGGCTCCTATGACACAAGCGGCAGCTCAGGAGCAGGCACCCTCGAAGGTGCGCTCGTCGACATCACTGATCGTCGTTGCCGCAGCGGCGTCTGTGCTGTTGCTCTCGATGATTCAGACCCTCGCGGTGCCCGCCCTGCCGCAGATCGGGCAGCAACTCGGCGTCTCGCTGACGACGGTCGGGTGGGTGACCACGGCGACGATGCTTGCGGCGTCGGCATTCACTCCGCTGTTCGGTCGTCTCGGCGACGTCTACGGGCACAAGCGCGTGATCGTCGCGGTGCTGGTCATCACGCTGGTGGGCAGTCTCATTGCAGCACTGGCGGATTCGATCGAGTGGCTGATCGTCGGTCGAGTGTTGCAGGGCGCGAGCTTCGGACTCTTCCCGCTGGCGATCAGCGTGTTGCGGCAAGAGTTGCCCCGCGAACGTCTCACCGGCGCGATGGCGATCACCGCGTCGTCGTTGGGAGTCGGCAGCGGGCTGGCGCTTGTGGCAACAGGTCTGCTCACACAGGGAAATGCCGACTACCGTCGCATCTTCTGGCTGTGCGTCGCGATGGCGGTCGTCGTGCTGGCGCTGGTCATCTTCGCGATTCCGTCTCGACCGGGAGCGGGCGGACGCGTCGACTACTTCGGCGCGCTGGTGCTCGCGGTCGGCCTGGTGTGTCTGTTGCTGCCGACGTCGCAGGGTCATACCTGGGGCTGGGGGTCGGCACGAGTGATCGGGTTCTATATCGCCGCCGTCGTCGTGCTCATCGGTTTCTGGGCACTGCAGAGTCGACGCGGCGAGCCGCTGGTGTCCGTCGACTTGCTCAAGCAGCGAGCGGTTCTCGCCACGAACGTTGCGTCGTTGTGTGTCGGGTTCGCGATGTTCAGCGTGTTCCTCGGCGCGACCTACTTTGTGCAGACGCCGGATGCGTTGGCGGGCTACGGGTTCGGTGCCTCGGTCCTACGCACGAGCGTCGCGTTCATGCTTCCCGGCGCGATCGTGTCGATCCTCGTCGGGCCGGTGGCGGGAGGGCTGGTCGGACGGGTGGGTCCTCGAGTCGTGCTGCTCGGCGCGACCGTGATCGGTGTGGTCGGGATGCTCATGCTGACCTTCTTGCACGAGAACACCGGTGAGATGATCGCTGGACTCATTGTTGCGAATGTGGCTGTGGCCGCGGCATATTCGGCCATGCCAGCGCTCCTGGTCGAGAACGTCGAACCGCACGAGACGGGCATCGCCAATTCGATCAACTCCATCATGCGCACCGTCGGTGGCGCGATCGGCAGTGCGGTCATCATCACCGTGCTCGCTGCCGAGGTCGCGATTCACTTCGTCGGAGGCACCGCGGTCTCGCTTCCGACGGAGAATGCCTACCGTGTGGCGTTCCTGCTCGGCGCGGGTGCGTTCGCGCTCGCTGCCCTGCTTGCGCTCTTCGGGATTCCACGTCGAAGCCGGCACCACCTCACGGCGCATCAGCGTGAGGAAGAGATCGCGCTCGGTGCTGCGGGCGAGTTCGCGACCGGGTCGGTCGACGTCGACTGACCTGGTCGCGGCCGTGTTGTGGGGGACCCGGCCTCAGTTGTGTGGGACGTAGAGGTACAAAAATGCCCCCGAGGATCCCACGCAACCAGAACGGTCAGGCCAGCAACCAGGCGATCACCGCGATAACAGGGATCGACACCAGGGTGGTGAGCAGCGCGGTGTCGCGTGCGAGCACCTGCCCCCGCCGGTAGCGCGTCGCGTAGACCAGCACGTTCTGGGCGGTCGGCAATGCTGCGATCACGACCTGCGCGAACAATGTGTGTCCCGACTCGCCGAAGCCCCATCGCGCGACCACGTACACCAGTGCGGGCATGAACAGCATCTTGAGCACGGTCGCGAGCGCGACCTCGCGCCGTGGACTCTGTCCTTTCTTGAACAGTGGCACGCCTGTCAGCGACATTCCGAAGGCCAGGAGCGCTGCGGGCACCGACGCGCTGCCGAGCATTTTCATCGGTTCGAGGATCGCGGTCGGCGGATGCCACCCGATCAGCGAGACGACCACTCCGATCAGCCCTCCGATGACGATCGGGTTGGTCAGCGGGAGTCGCACGGTGTCGCGCAGCACCGACTTTCCCGCGGTGCGGTCGAGTGCCGTGACGTCGAGTACGCCCAACGCCAGCGGCGAATAGATCAGGATCTGAAACAGCAGCAGCGGTGCGATGAACGAGGCGTCGTCGAGAACGAAGATCGCTATCGGCAGACCGAGATTGACGCTGTTGACGTACGACGACGAAAGTGCGCCGATGGTCAGCTCCGGTATGTCGCGACGCCGCAGCAGCCCGCGCGCGAGCACGATGTAGAGCGTTCCGGTGGCAAACGCCGAGACTCCCGCGATGACGAGCGTCGACGAGAAGATGACCGAGAGATCGGAAGTCGCCAACGACGTGAACAGCAGTGCTGGCGTGCAGACGAAGAACACCAGTCGCGACAGGACGTCGTGTGCGTGTTCACCGAGGACCTGCGTGCGCCCCAGGGCGAATCCGATGGCCACCAGGATGAAGATGACGGTGAAACCGGAGACGACGCCTGACACTCGGATGAGTGTATGCAGCCGCACTTTGTGTGCTTTCACTAAGCTGGCGTCAGGTTTGGAGTGGCCTGGGCCTTTTTGGGTGTGCACGGTCGCTCTAGCAGTACGGTCGGCGCGGCGATGACGCCGACGGCGAATCCCACAGAGACGAACCCAGAGAGGTGAACGCAGATGTCCACTCCGCACGGAGGTTCGAACGCATCGGATCCAGAGCGTCCCGACAAGACCCCGACCGGCTCCGACGGCGCCGGTTCACCAAGTGCTGACGCACCACGGGCGACGTCGAGCGACGATGCCACCTCGCTGATCAAGCGGCCCAACCCCGCCGACGCTTCGGGAGCGGGTTCGGCGGCATCGGGTTCAGCAGGATCGGGTTCGACGCCGAGCGCAGGTGCGCCTGAGTCTCCGACAACCAAGTTCGACCCGTCCGCCTACGGCCAGCCCTCACAGGGCGAGCCGACCTATCAGCCACCCCAGTACGGTTCGACGCCCGACTATGGCTCGGGCTCGCAGGCTCCTCAGTACGGTTCGACGCCGGATTACGGCTCGGGCTCGCAGGCTCCTCCCCAGTACGGTTCGACGCCGGACTACGGCTCGGGCTCGCAGCCGCCCCAGTACGGCCAGACACCCGACTACGGCCAGGCTCCCCAGTACGGCCAGCCCTCGGCGCAGCCCGACTATGGCACTCCGCAGGGTTTTGGTCAGCCGTCCGCCGAGCAATCCCCGTACGGTCAGGCGGGCTACGGCCAGTCCCCGTACGGTCAGCCCGGCTACGGTCAGCAGGCGTATGGCCAGCCCGCCTATGGTCAGCCCGGCTACGGTCAGCAGGCGTACGGGCAACCCGCGTACGGTCAGCCGGGCTACCCGGCAGCGGGACAGACGACGAACGGCATGGCGATCGCGTCGCTGATCGTGTCGGTCGTCGGAACCCTTGCGTGTTGCTTCACTATCGTGGTTCCGGCAGTCGGCCTCGTGCTGGGCTTTGTCGCTCGTAAACAGATCAGTGACTCCAACGGAACCCAGACGGGTGACGGCATGGCGCTGGCGGGCATCATCGTCGGCGCGATCGGCGTGATCATCGGCGTGCTCTACTGGATTCTGGTCGGCGTGAACGCGATCAACCTGGATCTGAGCGACACCTCGACTTACTGACGGTGACAGTTCTCACCGACGTCGGCGCCGGTCAGCTCGGTCGTTTTGGAGGTTGACCGCGCGACCGGTAGTCTAGAGAGGTTGCGTGCTGCGCCCGAGGGTTGCGTGGCACGTCCACCACGCCGGTCGACGCTCCACTCCGTGGAGAACGGACGACCTGAGGGCACGGTCCGCGAGGGCCACGGTTGCAGGTCTGCAAGGACCACAGTGACCTGTCCGCGAGGACCACAGTGACACACAGTCCGTAAGGACACAGTAGAGAAGGGCACAACCATGGCTGTACCGAAGCGCCGGATGTCGCGGGCCAACACCCGCAGCCGTCGTTCGCAGTGGAAAGCGGACAACCCCGCGCTGCAGGAGGTCAAGGTGAACGGTGTCGCTCAGCGCATCCCGCGTCGTCTGGTCAAGGCTGCGCGCGCTGGCATCATCGATCTCGACCGCCGCTGATCGCGACATAACCTCAGCGACTTAAATCCAGCACAACTGCCGCAACGTCCCAGACGTTGCGGCAGTTGTGCTGTTCTGTGAAGTACGCCGCTAGAGAACTACGCCGTGAAAGCGAGGTGCCGATGCTGCTCGCGATCTTGAACATCGTGGGTATCGGGGTGTTCGCTGCGTCGGGAGCGTTGGTCGGAATCCGTAAGGACTTCGACATCTGGGGCATCGCGACGGTCGCCGTGCTGACCGGTGTCGGTGGCGGGATTCTGCGCGATCTTCTGCTCGGCATCACCCCGCCATCTGCGCTCGACAACTGGGTCCCCGTCACGACAGCCCTGATCGCCGCGCTGGTGACGGTGATCTTTCATCCGTCGTTTGCGCTGCTGCGTCGAACGATTGTCGTCCTCGACGCGATAGGCATGGGATTGTTCGCGGCCACGGGTGCGAGTATCGCGATCGATCATCACGCGCACGCCTTCGCCGCAACCCTCATCGGGATGCTCGCGGCGATCGGCGGCGGCGTCTTGCGTGACGTGCTCGCCAACGAGATTCCGTTGCTGCTGCAACCAGCCGATCTCTACGCCGTGCCCGCAATCGTCGCTGCGGCCGTGGTCGCGATCGGCAGGACGTACTCCGATCTGCCGTCGCAGGTCTGGGTCGTCGCAGGACTCGTCGTCGGCGCGCTGCTACGTCTGGTTGCGCTCGTCCTCGGTTGGCGACTGCCGATGGCGCCACGCGGCGTCGGCTACAACTGGCGTCGTCGCGGATGACGGGCGGCGATTCGCTTTCTCACCGCCCGTCTCGCGGTGACTACTGAGCGATGACCTTGTTCACCAGTCGGTTCAGCGAGTTGGGGATGAACTTCGCCGCGTTGCCCAGCACGAGCGTCTGGGTGCCGACGGAGTAGCTAGTGCGGTGTAGCCGCAGATCGTTCTTGGTGGGATGGACCGACTCCCAGATCTTGTCGGCGACCTCCTCGGGCGTGATCCGCACGCCGAGCGTCTTGGTCGACTTGGCGTCGTTGGCCGCGAGCGCGGTCTTGGCCCACAGCGGCCAGATGCTCACGACGCGGATGCCGTCGGGTTCCCACTCGAGTTCGAGCGCCTCGGTGAGACCCGCGACGTAGAACTTGCTCGCGCTGTAGGTGGCGATGCCCGGCTGCCCGTAGATCGCCGACGCCGACGCGATGTTCACCAGGTGCGACCCCGGCGTCTTCTTGAGGTATTTGTGCGCGGCCTGAGCGCCCAGTGTGACGCCAAGGGCGTCGATGTCGATCTGGCGGCGCACGGCGTCGGGGGAGATGTCGGCGAGTTTGCCCTCGGTGAGTACACCGGCGTTGTTGTCGAGGACGTCGAGGGTTCCGCCGGTGTGTGCGGTGAAGTCGGCGAGGGCGTCGTCCCATTCCTTGGGGTCGCGGACGTCGATCTTGCCGGTGATGAAATCGGGGTGGTTCGCCTTCACCTTGTCGAGCGCGTCGTTGTCGACGTCGTACACGCCGACGGTCCAGCCCTCACGTGCGAAACGCTCCGCCGTGGCCAGGCCGATACCCGCGGCCCCACCGGTGATGAATATCGATGACATGAGGTTCCTGCCCTTCTGAACTGCGACGACGTTCCGCTTCCGTAACTTACTCGCCAGTATAGATGTCCGAGTTGTTTACTACGTCACACCGGGGTGCTATCTTGACAACAAGCGTTGATATGACATCGGTTGTTGATATGACACTGGTTGTTGATACGAAACAGATCGTCATCACCTTACTGCTGTGCCAGTGAATCCAGGTCGCCAAGTTCCGCCGCAGGCGGAGATGGGAAGTCGAGCATCATGACTGCTGCAATGGACCGCACCGAACCCACCGACGATGTCGTCGGCAATGTCGTGAGTATTCGTGACGAGGGTGCCGACGCCGTGTCCGAGCGTCTCCTTGCGTCGGCGGCGCGGCTCTCGCGCAACGCCATGACGGAGATCGACTGGAGCCTTCCGATGGACCCGACCAAGTACGGGTGCAGCCCGGAGTGGTCGTCGCTCTACGGCACGGACTACTGGGACGAGATGACCGAGGAACAGCGGATCTCGGTGACCCGTCACGAGTTCGCGTCGATCATGAACATCGGCATCTGGTTCGAGATGATCCTGCAGGAGATGGTCATACGCGACCAGTACCTCGGTGCCTATCACAGCAATGAGTTCCAGTTCGCGCTCACCGAGATCGCCGACGAGTGCCGTCACTCGATCATGTTCGCCAAGGCGTCGGAGAAGATGGTCGGCACGTCGTACAAGCCGACCAAGTGGGTTGGCCGCGCGGGCAAGCTGTTCAAGCGGACCGCCAAGAACGAGGTCGCGTTCGCAGGCATCCTGGTCGCCGAAGAGGTGCTCGACGTCTTCCAGCGCGGCTGCATGCGCGACGAGCGGGTGCTTCCGTTCATCCGCACCGTCAACGAGATTCACGTCCTCGAAGAGTCGCGCCACATGAAGTTCGCGCGTGAAGAGGTCCGCGATTCGATGAAGGGTGTCGGCTGGTTCCGCCGTCAGTTCAGCGCGCTCTATGTCGCGCTCGGCGGCTACTTCATCGTGTCGAGCCTCGTGCAGCGTCAGGCCTTCGTCGACGCCGGGCTCGACGCCGATCGTGCTGTCGCAGAGATGAATACCAACTCGCACTTCCACTCTATGATCCGGGGTAGCTGTGCACACCTCATGGAGTTCCTCGACGAGGTCGGCCTGCTGACCAAGCCCGCCGCGTACTACTACCGGAAAGTGCACATGCTCTGATGTTCGTCATCACTCAGTCCTGCTGCAGCGACGCAGCATGTGTATCCGTGTGTCCGGTCAACTGCATCCATCCGACGCCGGAGGAGCGCGGTTTCGGCACCTCCGACATCCTGCACATTGATCCGCAGGCATGCATCGACTGTGGTGCGTGTGCAGACGCGTGCCCCGTCGACGCGATCTTCCCGGCCGAGAACCTCGGCACCAGGGACAAGGTCTTCATCGAGATCAACGCCGACTACTACAAGAACAACCCGGAAGTGAAGTCGGGCTGGTCTGACGTTGTCTACCCCGAGATTCCGAAATTGCCTGCGGGACTTAGGGTTGCGCTGGTCGGCACCGGACCGTCGGGCGGCTACGCGCTGCGTACGCTGCTCGACCGCACCGAGGCTTCGGTCACCGTGATCGACAAGCTGCCGACACCCGGCGGACTGGTTCGTGCGGGCGTCGCGCCCGACCATCCCGGCACCAAGGGCGTCTTGCGCGGATTCGATCTGCTCTACCGCGATCCGCGCGTCACGATGGCGACCAACGTCGAGGTCGGCGAGTCGGACGGTCAGATCACGCCCGCCGAACTCGCCGAGCACTTCGACGCGGTGTTCTACGCGGTCGGCGCGAGCGAGTCACGGCGCCTTGGTATTTCGGGTGAGGATCTACCCGGCTCGACGTCGGCGACCGAACTCGTCGCGTGGTACAACGCGGTTCCGGGTGCCGACGCGGCTCCGCCGATCCGACGCTCGACCGACGCCGATCCGGCGAGCGGGCGCGCCGTCATCGTCGGAACCGGAAACGTGGCCCTCGACGTCGCGCGAATCCTGGTGTCGCCACCGGAACTGTTGGCCACCACCGACATTGCCGACCGCGCGCTGGGCATCTTGGAGGAGCAGAACGTTCACGAGGTGGTCCTACTCGGTCGTCGAGATCAGGCGCACGCCGCCTACACGTCGGCCGAATACCGTGCGCTGTCGACGATTCCGGGTGTCGAGGTACTCGTCGTCGACGACGCCGACGGAGCCGGAGTTCCCGACCTCACCGGCCCCGCGGACCCCGACCACCGACGAATCGTGTTCCTGTTCCACAGCACTCCCGACGAGATCCTCGGCGACGAGCGCGTCGAAGGCGTGACCGTCACGACCGGCGGGCAGACACACCGGATCGACGCCGACCTCGCGGTGCGCAGCATCGGATACCGCTCGGTTCCCATCGCGGGACTTCCCTTCGACGACGCTCGCGGACTGTTCCCCAACGTCGACGGACGGATGCTCGACGACTCGGGCGAGATCATTCCCGGTTCGTACGTGCTCGGCTGGGCCAAGCGCGGTCCCAGTGGCGGCATCGGGGCGAACAAGAAGTGCGCCCAGTTGACCGTCGAGGACTTCATCCGCGACGCGGTCGACGGCAAACTGATTCGCACCACACGTCAGCCCGGCGAGTTCACCTCGTTGCTGCGCAAGCGAACTCGACACGTCATCGGCTATCGCGGTATGCGCGCGATCGACCGGATCGAACGTCGACGCGGCTCCGAACAGGGCCGTCCGCGGGTGAAGTTCACCCGCGTGGGCGACATGGTCGGCGCCGCCGGCTGGCGTAAGCGCTAGCAGCCCAGGGCATTCGACCTGCCCCGCCTAGTCCTGCTTGGCTTCGGACTCGACGGTGTGCAGGCCGAGGCCTTCTTCCTCGGGGAGCAGTTGCTTCTCGCCGGTGAGCGGGTTGGATTCCTCGAGCGGGGGAACCGGCTGGCCGTCGAGCACGAGTGTCATTCTCTCCTTGTCGAGTTCGCCTTCCCACGCGGCCACGACGAAGGTGGCGACGCAGTTGCCGATCAGGTTCACCGACACCCGCATCGAGTCCATGATGCGGTCGGCGCCGAGCAGAAGGGCAACGGCCGCAACGGGAATCGATCCGTGACCGATGGCCGAGATCGTGGCCGACAATGCCAGAAACGACGAACCCGGTACGCCTGCCATGCCTTTCGACGTCAGCATCAGCACCAGCACAGCGGTCAACTGCTCGCCGAGGCTGAGATGCACGCCCATCGCCTGTGAGAGGAACAGCACACAGATCGAGAGATACAGGGTCGCGCCGTCGAGGTTGAACGAATAGCCGGTCGGGACAACGAGACCCGTGACAGGCCGCGAACATCCCGCGTACGTCAGCTTGGTCATGATGCGCGGCAGCACCACTTCCGTCGACGCGGTGCCGAGTGCGACGAACAGCTCGTCCTTGATGTAGACGATGAACTTCCACAGGTTGACGCCTGCGAAGACCCGGACGATCACCCCGAGAACCAGGATGAACAGCACCGCCGCGAGGTAGCAGCATGCGATGAGTTTGCCGTAGCTGCCCAGCGACGAGATGCCGTACTGGCCGATGATGTACGCCATCGCGCCGAACGCTCCGAGCGGAGCCAGCTTCATGATCCAGCCGATCATGGTGAAGAAGACGTGGCTGGACTGATCGACAAACCCGAGCACGATGGGTGCCTTCGCGCCGACCTTGGCGAGTGCGAGTCCGAAGAGGACCGCGAAGAACAGCACCTGCAGTAGCTCGTTCTCGGCGAAGGCCGAGATCGCCGACGTCGGGATGATGTTCATCAAGAACTCGACGGTGTGGGGGAGTTCGCCGTCGCTGGTCTTCTTCGCGACGGCTTCGGCTCCGGTCGCGAGGGTTTCGGGATTCACGTTGAAGCCGGCGCCGGGTTTGACGATGTTGCCGATCACGAGCCCGAAGATCAGGGCGAACGTGGTGACGACCTCGAAGTAGATGAGTGCCTTGATCCCGATCCGCCCGACGGCCTTCATATCGCCGACGTGGGCGATGCCGAGCACGACCGTGCAGAAGATGATCGGCGCGATCAGCATCTTGATCAGCTTGATGAAACCGTCTGCCAGCGGTTTGAGAGCAGAGCCGAAGTCCGGCCAGACCGCGCCGACGACGATGCCCGCGACGATCGCCACCAGCAACCAGGTGAACATCGATCGGTACCACGGTGTTTTCGACGACTCGACCGGACCTTCCGAGAGAGCGATGTCTGTTGTCATCGCGCAAGTGTCCGACGCCTCGGGTGCGACTCCGTGAGCGAGCTGTTGCGCACAGGTAACAACCCATCCGCGTGCCCGACGTCGTACGTCTACGGCCCGCCGAGCGTCACGAAGTTAGGGGTAATCCGCGAGTTGCTCAGCGGGTTCTCAGTCGAAGTGGATAAGACTATCTACATGCGCATTCTTGTTGTCGACGACGACCGGGCGGTCCGCGAGTCGCTGCGCCGCTCGCTGACGTTCAACGGATACACCGTCGACACGGCGGGTGATGGCATCGAAGCGCTGGAGAAGATCGTGGCCGAACGGCCCGATGTGGCGATTCTCGATGTGATGATGCCCCGGCTCGACGGTCTCGAAGTGTGTCGTCGACTCCGGTCGACCGGCGACGACCTGCCGATCCTGGTGCTCACCGCCCGCGACACCGTCTCCGAGCGGGTGTCCGGCCTCGATGCGGGCGCCGACGACTACCTGCCCAAGCCATTCGCCCTCGAGGAATTGCTCGCGCGGCTGCGCGCACTCCTGCGCCGCGCGGCACCCGAGGAAGACGCCGACTCGGAGGCGCTCACCTTCGCCGACCTCTCGCTCGACCCGGTGACCCGCGATGTGTCACGCGGCGAACGCCAGATCAGTCTCACCCGTACGGAGTTCGCGCTCCTGGAGATGCTGATGGCCAATCCGCGCCGAGTGCTCTCGCGCAGCCGCATCCTCGAGGAAGTGTGGGGATACGACTTCCCGACCTCGGGCAACGCGCTCGAGGTCTACGTCGGCTACCTGCGTCGTAAGACCGAAGCCGACGGCGAGTCGAGACTGATCCACACCGTGCGCGGCGTCGGCTACGTGCTACGTGAGACGCCGCCGTAGTGCCGTCTGTGCTTCGACTCCGCCTCGCACGGCTGTGGTTGCGGGTGCGTCCGAAGGGCAAGTCAGGCGAGATGCGCGACCCGATGCCCTTGACCCGGTTGGTCTCGCTGCGTCTACGCGTCACGCTGTTGTCGGCGACGGTCGTTCTGGTCTCGGTGAGTTTGATGGCCGCTGCCGCGTATTTCGTGGTGTATCGCGCGATGTACAACGAGGTCGACAACCAACTCGAGTCCCGCGCCGACGGCATGACCGCGCTCGCGAAGATGGGGACACTCAACGACAGGCCCGAGTCGCTGGTGGCGGGAACGGTGTTCTCCACCAACATTTCTCTCGCGCTGGTGAAACCGAGCGGCCAGACCTACCTCGTCGGTTCGGTGCCGTTCGAGGACGTGGAACGCAAAGTCGCGCGCTCGCCGTCGAATCCGGGAAACAACCTGCAGAGTCTGCGGACGGTCAACAATCAGCGGGTGCTCGCGCGCAAGCTCGATGACGGCAACACCCTCATCCTCGCGCAGAGTCTGTTGCACACCGATCGTGTCCTCAAACGACTGGCGTGGGTGCTCTTCGTCGTCGGTTGCGGTGGTGTGGCGCTCGCGGCGGTTGCCGGCACGACCGTCGCGCGCGCGGGTCTTCGACCGGTCGCCCGCCTCACTCGCGCCACCGAACGGGTCGCCCGCACGCAGGATCTCACCCCGATTCCTGTTGCGGGAAACGACGAACTGGCCCGTCTCACCGAGAGTTTCAACACCATGCTGCACGCGCTGGCACAGTCGCGTGACCAGCAGGCGCGTCTCGTTGCCGACGCAGGCCACGAATTACGTACTCCGCTCACGTCATTGCGCACGAATCTCGAATTGCTCATGGCCGCAAGCGAACCCGGCGCGCCCGCGGTGCCTGCGGCCGACATGATCGAACTCCGCTCCGACATCGTGGCGCAGATCGAGGAACTGTCCACTCTGGTGGGCGACCTCGTCGACCTCGCGCGCGAGGACACCCCGGAGGTGGTTTTCGAGGAGGTCGACCTCGACGAACTCGTCGAAACAGCGCTCGAGCGAGTGCGTCGACGCCGCGTCGACGTCGAATTCGAGGTGCATCTCGAGCCGTGGTTCGTGTTCGGAGAGCAGCACGGGCTCTCGCGCGCGGTGGTCAACGTGCTCGACAACGCAGCCAAGTGGAGTCCGCGTGGGCGTTCGGTGCTTGTGACGCTGCGACAACTCGACACCGGTACGGCCGAATTCGCCGTCTCCGACGCAGGCCCTGGTATCCCACCGGAGGACCGCGAGCTGGTGTTCGAACGTTTCTATCGGTCGACGCAGTCGCGGTCGATGCCGGGTTCCGGGCTCGGCCTCGCGATCGTGCGGCAGGTCGTCGACCGGATGGGTGGGACCGTTCGCGCTGATCAATCGAGTCTCGGTGGCGCGATGATCACGATGACGCTGCCCGGACGACCGACGCCCGTGGAACCTTCGCCGAAGGTGATTCGTCAATAGTTTCGGGAGACGACACGTAGGCCTATCGCTTACCTACCCGAGCAGCGGGTCCCATAGTGTTGAGCCACAAGTGAGCGCTGGACGAGAACGCTGTCCGGCGTCGAATATCGGTCGATTGGTCCGCCGTCCGGCAAGGCGCGGTCCGAACAAGGCGAGGAAAGAAGCGCGACGATGACAGGTGGAGGCCCGCACGGGGGGAATCCGTACGGAAACGACCCGCAGACCGGTGGATTTCCTGCGTACGGCTCGGGTCACGGCGATGGTCAGCAGAGTCCCGGCGGCCAGCACGGTTTCGGTGGGCAGCAAGGTTTCGGCGCACCTCCGACGCAGCAGTACTACGGACCGCCCGCCGGTCAGCAGCCCAACCAGTGGAGCGCGCCGGGGTCGACGACTCCGCAGGACCAGACGTTCAGTGGTTTCCAGCCCGGATCTCCGTCGGGATTCGACACGCCGGACGCAGGCCAGTCGACGCCACCCAAGAAGTCGCGCGGCGGCCTCCTCGCAGCACTCATCGGTGGAGCGCTCGTGATCGGTTTGGTCGCAGGAGGAATCGGCGGCGTCGTCGGAGCAAAGGTCTCCGACGATGATTCGACGTCGAGCAGTTCGGCGCCGCTTGGCGGCGATCCGAACACCAACAGCGAAAGCGTTGCTGCCGCGCCCGCGGGGTCTGTGCAGGAGGTTGCCGCCAAGACGCTGCCGTCCGTGGTGTCGATCGACGTTGTCAGCGGGTCGGAGGCGGGCGAGGGCTCGGGCGTCATCCTCTCCGAAGACGGATACATCATGACCAACAACCACGTGGTCGCCGGTTCATCCGGCAGCGGTAAGCCGTCGGCGATCCAGGTGAACTTCCAAGACGGCACGCGCGCAGCGGCGAAACTGATCGGCGCCGACTCGATCTCCGACATCGCGGTGATCAAGGTGGAGAAGAACGACCTGCTACCCATCAATGTCGGAACGTCGAAGAACCTGGCAGTCGGGCAGTCGGTCATCGCGATCGGCGCACCCCTCGGGCTTCAGGGAACCGTCACCACGGGCATCATCAGCGCGTTGAACCGTCCCGTATCAACCTCGCGCGACGGCGGCACGACGTCGGTGATCGACGCCATTCAGACCGACGCCGCGATCAATCCGGGCAACTCGGGTGGCGCTCTGGTCAACGCCAGGGGCGCCCTGATCGGTATCAACACCGCGATTGCGTCGCTCGGGGCGTCCGAACAGCAGCAGAGCGGCAGCATCGGGCTCGGCTTCGCGATCCCGATCGACCAGGCCATCCGCGTCGCCAACGAACTACGAAACAACAACGGTAGGGCGACGCACGCCAGCCTCGGGGTGTCGGTGCGCCCGAACAGTCCCGCGAGCACGCCGGGTGCTGTGGTCTCCGATGTCACGGCCGGTGGCCCAGCTGCGCAGGCGGGTATCCCCAAGGATGCGGTCGTCACCAAGCTCGATGACAGGACCATCGCGTCGGGTGACGCGTTGGTCGCCGCGGTGCGCTCCCACGCACCCGGCGAGAAGGTGACGGTCACCTATGTGGCGAACGGACAGACCCGAACAGCGTCGGTGACGCTGGGAACGCTCACCACCAATTGACGGCGCCGGCGGCCGACCGCTCGAGCATCTGCCCCCGAGCGATCTGTCGCCGACTGATCATCGAAGCCCCTGATCTGAGACCATGATCAAGGGGCGAGAACAGGCGAGAACGAGAAAGAGGCGAGCATGATCGAATCCAGCCGCAGTCCGCAAGGCTCAACCCTTACCGACGACGCGTCGAGCGTGATCGATCCGATCGCGCTGGAGGCCTCCGAGGTCGATCCCGCCGACGTGGTCGCCGCGGACGCTGCCGCGCGCGAGTTCGTTGCCCGCCATAGCAGTGAGGCGGCCGGGACCTTGGGCGACGAGATCGGTAGAGCACTGGTTGTGGTCGTCGACGACCAGATTGCGCACGGTGAGGTTGCCGATTCGCTCGGCCCGCTGGTCGGCGAGCTGCTCAACGAGGCGGGCTTCCACGTCGACGCGACGCTTGCGGTGTCCGGCGACGAGATCGAGATCCGCAACGCGCTCAACACCGCGGTCATCGGGGGCGTCGACCTTGTTGTTTCGGTCGGTGGCGTCGGTGTCGGTGCTCGCGACGTGGCTCCCGAGGCCACCGAGCCGCTGCTCGACCGCCGACTTCGCGGTATCGAAGAAGCGGTCCGAAGCTCCGGTCTCGCCGCGGGGGCGACAGACGGTGGACTGTCGCGGGGGCTCGCGGGCATCTCGGGGCAGACGCTCGTGGTCAACATCGCCGAGTCGCGTGCGGCCGTTCGCGACGGAATGGCTACCGTTGCGCCCCTCGCGAAGCACGTAATCGAGTCGATCAGCGAGTTCTGAGTCGGGCTAATCGAATAGTGCGCAAATATCAGGAAATGCGCACGTGTGCATAACTTCGGTTCACATTGTGTTCACGGAGAATTCGAAAGCATGCCATTCTCTCGCTGAGACGGAATAGTCGATATGTCGCAAGAAGGCTCGAATCGTGAGACGCCGGACGGTTCACGACGGAAATCGAGGCATCGTCGCAGGATCGATGACGTTTTCGGCGACGACCTCCCCGAGACCACGTCGGACGAGAGTGACGAAGGTCACATAGGCGATTCTCAGGAGTGGTACCGGGCCCAGCGGCCGCCGCATTACGAGTGAAATGTCGCTTCCGGCATAGCGGGCGCAGGGTGTTTTCCATTTGTTAACACTTTTCCTGGCGCTGACGTGAATTCTCCCTGTGTAATCGTGTAAGAGAATCTTGAGATCGCGCTGAGCGTTGCTGTTGCCCGTCTTGATATCGCTCGGATAACGTTCGCTGCGACAACACTCGGCCCCTGCGGGAGGCCGGGGCCGTGGTCCTGCAGTCCGATCAACGTCGGCCAGCAGCAGTGGAACGAGGGGGCAGGGACTTTAACGCCTCGGAGAGCACGATGAAACACCGTGTTAACCGGAGTGGACGATGATTCCCGCGAGCCGCCAAGGTCAACCCGAGGGAACGAGTTCGTCTCCCTCGGATAACAGCCGAATCCTGTGAGAGGGAACGAATGAGCAAGTTCAGCAAGCTTGGGCGCCGCGGAGCTGCTGCGGTCGCCGTCGCCGCTGCCGCGGTGATTGGCGCAACCAGCATGGGGGCGGGACACGCCGAGGCGCAGAAGCTCGCGCCCGGGTACAAGAAGGCCGTCGCGAGCGACGGTACGACTGTTGAGACCTGGCGCAACGGTGAGTACTTCACTCGAGTCGGAACAGTGGCCAACAACCCGCTGTCGCGGGGGCTGGCGATTTCCGGCACCTACACCGTGAAGACCGCTGCCGGTGTCGGCGGCCAGGTAAACGTCGGCTACATCATCGGTTGCCAGGTCGACATCTCCGGCATCAGCCTCGACCTTGGTGGCACTTTTGACATCGTTGGTGGCGGACTGACCGGCAGCGGCAGCGTCACTCTGCCGATCAAGCCGGGCCAGATCGCGAACTACGCGCTCTCCGACATGAGCATCTCGGACAAGGGCGTGGCATCGCTCCAGGTTTCCGATCTCCAGGTGATTCTCGACAAGTGCGGCGGCTACGCGTCGGCACGCTCGTACGTCTCCGTCTACGCGGCCAAGGGATTCGATGCCAAGGGCGGCACGCTGAACGTCGACGGACCTTTGGTGAAGTCCACTCTGTACGGCCAGCCTTTCAACGTCAGTTAAGCCGCAGCAGGTAATTCAACAACTCACTCTGAGATTTATCTGCTCGTAGGCAGATTGACATTCCACGAAGGGGAATCATGAAGAAGAGCAACACTCGCCGCCTGGCGGCTGTCGCCGCCGTCGCGGGTGCCGCCGCGATGGGTCTGAGCAGTGTCAGTGCAGGACACGCTGACGCTGGGCCACTGCCCGGCGGCAAGGTCACCAAGACGCTTGTCGACGGAACTCCGGTCAGCATCACGCTTTCGAACGAGAGCATCAGCGTCCAGCGTCCGGTCAACCAGAGTGCGCTGAGCCGCGAAGCCTGGGGATCGGGAACGGTCAGCGTCAACGTGGGCGGCAAGGCCAAGGGCGGCACCATCAAGGTCGGCTATGAGCTGGGATGCCAGGTTGACTTCGGCGTGTCCGGCGGTCTCGGAGCCGGCGGCGGGTTCAAGCCGGGGGCTGCCAACCCGAATGCCATCGGTGGGACCGACGCCGACTGGAGTCGCTCCGCTGGTGGCAACGGGTCGGTGACCCTCGGGCCCGGCGGCGTGACCAAGTACTGGCTCATCAGCGGTGACAGCCTCGGAAACAGCATCCAGTCGTCGGACGTGACGAACAAGGATGATGACAACTACACCGCCAGCAATCTGACCTTCACCGGTTCCACCGGTGGAGTCACCTACAGCCAGGAGCACTTCGTACTGAACGGCTGCGCGGGATACGCGTCAGCCCGGACGATCGTCCAGGTGACCGTCAAGACGGACTCCGTCAAGGGGATCGTCACCTACACGGGTAAGCCCTTCAGCCTCGGCTGATCGCGCCTGTCGCACAACAGAACACAACCGCGGGGCGGGAACCTATTTGGTTCCCGCCCCGCGGTCTTTTTCGCTCAGCGCAGCCAGTGCCGCTGTGTCGATGGCCTCGGGGATTGACCATCGACGTAGCGGAATCCGTCTGCGCGGTGACGTCTGGGACGCCACGAGCGGTCAGCTACCGATCGACTCGGCTACTGGGTTCAGCTCCCGAAGAAGGGGAACGGGAACCACGGACGCGGACGTGGGCGCGGCTGGGGCTGCGGCCGGCCGTGGTTGTTCTGGCCCGGTCGCTGGTTGCCGTGAGGCTGAGGCATCGTTGCTCCTCCGTTGGGTTGATGTGACGTTGCCGTCGGTTGACGTGACGTTCGTCGACGCCTTCTGAATCAAGATCAGCGCCAACGGATTTCAACCTAGGAACCGAACCTTGGGATGCGATGGTCAAGTCGCTGTCAAACCGCTGGACATAGCGAAACGGCCACGCCCGAGATGGGCGTGGCCGATTCGATGCGGCTTCTGATCAGCGGGAGTGGCGTCCCGAGTCGCCGGGATTGTCGCCGGGGAACTGCGATCCCGGCGGCGGGTAACTGCTCGGCGGGTAGTTGCCGGGCGGGGGATAGTTGCCCGGAGCCGGGTTCGGCGTCGGGTAGCCGGTTTGCGGTGCACCTGGGCCGCCTGCCGGGTAGGTCGGCGGGTTCTGCTGCGGCTGCCCGGAGGGCGCCTGGTAGGACGGGGGGTTGCCGTAGGTCGACGGCGCCTCGTATGGGGCCTGGGATGCCGGTGGCGGCGTCGTGAGGCGCTGTGTGGGCGGTGCAGCGTCAAGTCGACCGGAGGGATATGCGTCGGAGGACGGCGAATACGTGTCGGGCGAATCGGAAGCTCCCGAACCGGATGAGGAATCGCCGCCTCCGCCTGAGTCGCTCAGGTGGTCGGGCAGATCCTTCTCGGCCTCGGCCTTGGCCTTCGATACGCCATCGGGATCCATGAGGTCGCGGATCTCGGTGAGCAGTGCAACCTCGGTGACCTCGGCCTTCTTGCCGAAGCCGCCGAGCTCTGCGAGCTTGTTGTACGGAACGATGATCAAGAAGTAGACGACAGCGGCGATGATCAGGAAGTTGATGACCGCCGTCAACACTCCGCCGATATTGACGAACGTCGACGACTTGCCGCTGACCAGCTCGAATCCGAGGCCGTCGGCTTCGTTCGGGCTCCACGGGATGGTGTTGATGATCGGCTTGATGATGCCGTCGGTGAATGCCGTGACGATCGCGGTGAAGGCCGTGGCGATGATGACCGCTGTGGCCAGATCGACCACGTTGCCCTTCATGATGAAATCCCTGAAACCCTTGAGCACTTTCCGGTCCTCTCATTCAGTCGGTGGTACGTGCCTGTGGTGAGGTGTTGACGGAATCTGCTCAGTGGTGCACAGCCCGTTCTCCGTGATGTTAGTAGAGATAGGCATGCGTGTTGCGGAACCAAACGATGTTGTGTCCTGTGCAATGAATCTTCGATGCTGTGCAAGGAATCGCGAAACCACAGTTCAATGCACTATTACGGCGAGGGCGATGTCGAGTCCGGCCGCGGCTACGCGGAGCGCTGATTTCTGGTCCATCGCGAGCACAACCGGCGCCGACGCCTGATTCCGCGCCGACAAACCACTCGACACCGGACGTTCGGTGCCCAGCGCGACTACGGCACGTGTGGCAAGTACATCCGCCTCAGGCCCGACGACGTCGACCACATCGCCCGCTCGCAACAACGCCGACACGGCGTCGTCGGAGAGACGCACGGGGACGAGGCGGGCGTCGGCCGACCCGGTCAACTGTTGCGGCAGCCGGGGTGAGAGAAGTCGTGCGTCGGTGAGAATCTCGCCGGTTCGGACCATGCTCGTCACCGTCTTGCCGGTGCCGTCGCGCGACATACGTAGTGCTCCCGCCGGGACCATCCCGGCGCCAACCCTGCGCACGACGAGATCGGTTGCGGCCAGTTCGGTGCCCGGCAGCAGGTCGTGCGCGGCGACCATGACCGCTTCGTCGTCGTGTTCCGCCCCACCGAGGGTCGCGAAACCCAGTGCGGCCACGACGAGTAGCGCTGCGGCGCATCGTCGAATCAACAACGACCTAGCCCAACCCGGACGCACGGCAGCTCCCAGACGGTCGACGAGGCGCGGGCTGAGACTGTCTCCACGGGCTGTTCGCATGCGCGCAAGTTAGCCGCCCGGAGGTCGCCGAAACCGACGCCGCGGCAGGTTGTGGACAACCCGTCCATTCGTGGTGGTCGGTGGATAACTCGACGCGGCGCACGCGCGACCTGCGTCCGGTGGCGACGCGCCGCCTGACCAGCACGAGTGGTGCCACAGCCGGTCGTCGGGGAGAATGGTCGACGGTGTGCCGGGAAGTCTGGTCGGCAACCCGGACCTCGATCCGGGTTTGTATTCGACCCATCTCGGCCTCGGCGCCGGGATCGCCCGACAGGATCATTTATGCCCGCAGAGAGCTCGTTCGACGGGCGCCCACCCGCCCGTGAGCGCTTGCGCCGCTATCTCTCCCTCGACACCACCAGTGGCATGCTGCTGCTCGTCAGCGCGGCCGTGGCGGTCATCCTGGCGAATTCGCCGTGGCGAGAGGCCTATCACGAGATTCTGGCCTACGAGATCGGTCCGGAGTCGTTGCACCTGCACCTGTCGCTGAGTGAGTGGGCGGCCGACGGTCTGCTCGCAATCTTCTTCTTCGTTGTCGGCGTCGAACTGAAGCAGGAGTTCGTTGCCGGAAGCCTGCGCGATATGCGTCTGGCAGGTGTGCCGATCGCCGCTGCGGTGGCCGGAATGGTCGTTCCCGCACTGTGTTACGTGGCAGTCGTCGCAACGCTCGACCCAGAAGCGTTGCGCGGCTGGGCAATTCCAACCGCCACCGACATCGCGTTCGCGCTCGCCGTCCTGGCGATCTTCGGACGTGGTCTGCCGCTGGCGTTGCGGACGTTTCTGCTCACCCTCGCGGTTGTCGACGACCTACTCGGCATCACCGTGATCGCAGTGTTCTACACGGACTCCATCGACTTCGTGATGCTCGGCTGCGCACTGTTGGCCATCGTGGTGTTCGGGGTCGTCGTGCGTCTGTCACGCGCGTACCGGTGGTTGTTGTTGCCGCTGGCGCTGATCGCATGGGGCTGCATGCACGCTTCCGGTGTGCACTCGACGGTCGCGGGTGTCTTGCTGGGCCTCGTCGTTCCGGCATTGACGATCCGCGGTGAAGAGCTTCCGCGTACCGAACAGCTCGACGAGGCGGTTCGTCCCTGGTCGTCGGCGGTGGCCCTGCCGCTGTTCGCCCTCGCCGCAGCCGGCGTCTCGCTGGTGGGAGCCGACGAACCGCTGCTCCAGCCGGTCTCGATAGGGATTGTGCTGGGGTTGTGCGTCGGCAAGGTGGTCGGTGTACTCGGAGCCACCGCGCTCATGACCCGGTTCACGCCGCTACGGCTTCCCGATGCGATCGGTATGCGCGACCTCATCCCGGTGGGGATGCTCACCGGGATCGGCTTCACGGTCGCGCTGCTCATCGCCGAGCTCTCCTTCGAAGAGGGTCAGCACGCCGCACCGGCGAAGGGGGCAATACTCGTCGGATCGGTGATCGCGGCGTGCGCGGCCGCTGTCCTGCTGCGCTGGAATGCGCGCAAAGCACGCGATCCGGACATGAATCGCGACGGCGTCGTCGACTCCGATCTCGACGTCATCGGCGGTTGAGCGGACCCGTCGCGGAACGGGGAGGCGTCCGGTTTGGCACTCGGAATGTAGGAGTGCCAGAGTTGGTTAGAATCAGTGGCGAATCACTCAAGTCTTCGGAGGTACCGGTGCCCACTTACTCGTATGCGTGCACGGAGTGCGACAACAAGTTCGACATTGTTCAGTCGTTCTCCGATGACTCGTTGACCGAATGCCCGCAGTGCTCAGGGCGTCTGCGCAAGCTCTTCAACTCGGTCGGCATCGTGTTCAAGGGCAGCGGCTTCTATCGGACCGACTCCCGCTCGGGCTCGTCGAGCTCCGAAACGGCGTCGTCGAGCAGCAAGTCCGACGGCGGTTCGTCGTCGGAGAGTTCGTCGAGCAGTTCGTCGTCGGACAGCGCCTCGTCGAGTAGCAGCAGTTCGAGCACGTCGTCGAAGAGTGAGTCGAAGAGCAGCGCCGCTGCGTCTTCGTGATTGCTGCGTCCTCGTGATTGCTGGGCGCCGCTGATTCCGGGCTCGGACCCTAGCTGAGTTTCCGAAATCCACCGGCGGGCGTGAGAGCCCACCCGACCGGGACGTCGTAGTTGCCCGACGGCAGTGCGTCGACGACCTCGTCGTCGTAGACGACGGCGACGAGCTCAGCAGAGCTTCCGATGAGTGTTCGGTCGTAGTAGCCCGCGCCGCGGCCCAGACGAACACCCGTCTTATCGACCGAGAGAGCGGGCACAAGCACCACCGACGCCGCGTGTACGGCGTCGACGCCGAGTCGTTCGCCCGACGGCTCGAGCAGTCCCCAGCGTCCTGGTTGCAGGGTGGTCGCGCCGTCGTAGCGGACCCAGTCCAGGGGGGCGGGGTCGCCGTCGGGGACGATCGGGACCAAGACGCTCACCCCACGATCGATGAGGGCATCGAGCATCGCCGGTGATCCCGGCTCGGTCCCGACAGGGACGTAGGCGGCGACGGTGACGTCGTATTCGAGTCGGAACGGCGCGGCGTAGATCCAGTCGGCGAGGTCGCCTGCGGCTTGTTCGCGCGCGAACGGCGACATGTCGCGTCGCTTTGCCGCTATCTCCTCGCGCAACTGATTCTTGAGGGTAGGCACCGCGACCTCCGCCTTTCTGCGTACCTGCACTCGCCTCGACATACACTCGTCCCGATCCGCACTCGCACTGTAGCGCTCGAAAGTGACGTATTACGCACGCGCGCGTCCGTCAGTCGGGTGATCCGCAACCCTTCGCAAGGACGCCGTCAGACTCCGACATTAAGGTGTCGGTATGACGTCCAGCGTGAGCAAGGCGAGCACCGACGAATTCAGCGAGTACTCGTCTGTACCGAACACCCCGCCTATCCCGCGAACCGCGGTCGTGCCCGCGGCAGGCTTGGGAACGAGATTCCTGCCCGCGACCAAGACCGTCCCCAAAGAGCTGCTGCCCGTCGTCGACACACCCGGCATCGAGCTCGTGGCAGAAGAGGCGAAGTCGGCGGGCGCTGAGCGTCTCCTGATCATCACGTCGCCGGGCAAAGACGGAGTCGTCGCGCACTTCGTCGAAGACCTTGTCCTCGAGAACACGCTGGCCACACGGGGCAAGGCGGCGATGCTCGCCAAGGTGCGCAAGGCGCCGTCTTTGCTGGAGGTCGCATCGGTCATCCAGGAGAAGCCCCTCGGTCTCGGGCATGCGGTCGGGTGCGTCGAGCCGTATCTCGACGACGATGAAGACGCCATCGCGGTACTCCTTCCCGACGATCTCGTCCTGCCGGGCGGCGTTCTCGAGGTGATGGCCCGCACGCGTCAGCGTCGCGGTGGTTCGGTGCTGTGCGCGATCGAGGTGCCGGAAGACCGGATCAGCGCTTACGGCGTGTTCGATGTCGAGACGCTGCCCGACGCCAACAACCCCAATGTGATGAAGCTCAAAGGCATGGTCGAGAAGCCGGAGCCGGAAGACGCCCCGTCGAATCTCGCGGCCGCCGGACGCTACATCCTCGACCGCAAGATCTTCGACGCTCTGCGCCGCATCAAGCCGGGTGCAGGCGGCGAGCTGCAGCTCACCGATGCCATCGCGCTGCTGATCGAAGAGGGCGAACCGGTGCACGTCGTCGTGCACAAGGGCACCCGACACGACCTGGGCAACCCCGGTGGCTACCTGAAAGCGGCCGTCGATTTCGCTCTCGATCGCGACGACTACGGACCCGACCTGCGCGAATGGCTCGTGGGCCGCCTCTCGGTGGACTGAACGGCTGCGCGTTCGACTCGACTTCGCGGTCCGACTCGACGTTGCCTCAGCGCGCCTGCGTCGCAGACGCGGGCACGGCCGCTAACGTCATTGCCTGACGTGTGTCCGGCGAGGCGATGAGGTGAGATGCGGTCCGTCGAAGATCATCTGACGCTGGTGACCGCTGCGGCGGTGGCTCCGCGGCCGGTACGGGTGGCAATTTCCGAGGCGCAGGGTTTGATGTGCGCCGAGGAGGTCGTCACCGAGCGACCAATGCCCGGTTTCGACCAGGCTGCGATCGACGGCTACGCCGTGCGGGCCGTCGACGTTGCGCTCGCCGGAGCGTCGGCACCGAGCGATCCCGACGAGTTCGAGGAATTCGACGCCGGCGGTGCCGAATTGGTCGATCTCGAGCCCGGTGAGCCGATGATCGTGTCGCTTCCCGTGGTCGGCGAGGTTGCGCCGGGTGCGCGTACCCCGACCAGGCTTCAGCCGCGACAGGCGGTACGTGTCGAGACGGGCGCCCCGATGCCGACGCTCGCCGACGCCGTGGTGCCCCTCCGCTGGACCGACGGCGGCGATCAGAAGGTCAAGGTCGGGCACGGCGTCGACAGTGGTGATTACGTACGACGAGTCGGCGACGACGTACAGCCCGGCGACGTCGCGGTTCGTGCCGGATCGATCATCGGTCCGGCACAGGTCGGGTTGCTCGCCGCGGTCGGTCAGTCGCGCGTGCTGGTGCACCCCAAACCGCGGCTCTCGGTGATCTCCGTGGGCAGCGAACTCGTCGACATCGACCGCACTCCTGGCCCCGGCCAGATCTACGACGTGAACAGCTACTCCCTCGCCGCCGCCGCACGTGATGCAGGTGCGGACGTGAACAGAGTCGGACTCGCCGAGCGCGAGTCGTCGCGTCTGCGCGAAGTGGTTGAGGCGCAACTCATTCGATCCGAGATCGTCGTGATCTGCGGAGCGGTGGGCGGAACGGCGTCGCGGGCGATCGCCGACGCACTGGCCGACCTCGGCGACCTCGAGATCGCGCGGGTCGCGATGCATCCGGGCTCGGTGCAGGGCTTCGGCCGACTCGGCCGCGACGAGGTGCCGACGTTCCTGTTGCCGGCCAATCCGGTGAGCGCGCTCGTCACCTTCGAGGTCATGGTGCGACCGTTGATCCGGATCGCGCTGGGCAAGCGGCAGCCGATGCGACGGGTGATCACCGCGCGGACGATCGGGCCGATCGTGTCCGTCGCGGGCCGCAAGGGATATCTGCGTGGCCAGTTGATGCGCGACGAGAAGTCGGGGGAGTACCTGGTGCAGGTGCTCGGGGCGTCGCCGACCGGATCGTCGCATCTGCTGGCAGAGCTCGCCGACGCGAACTGCCTGATCATCGTCGAGCCCGACGTCGAGGAGTTGGGTACGGGCGACGAGGTCGAGGTCGCCTTCCTCGCTCAGCGCGGATGAGTGCGTTCGGGATGCGTCGATTCTGTTTGATTGGTGCGTGTGCGCGAGCCGGTCACACCACGACGTTCACCGAATAGACTCACTGGCGTGTTCAGATGGTTGAGCGGTGTTCCGGCCAGTCCCGGGTGGCCGGCGACGTTGGGACCATTGCTTTCTCGTGGTGGAGCGGTGACCGTGCGTCCGGTGCGGGTTCGTGATGCCAAGAGTTGGAGCGACCTTCGCATCCGCAACCAGAACTCGCTGCTGCCGTGGGAGCCGACCGGCGTCGGCAGTTGGGCCGACCGGCATCAGCCGGCGTCGTGGCCGCCGCTGTACGCGATTCTCAAGTCCGAGGCCAAGCGCGGAACCATCCTGCCGTTCGTCATCGAACTCGACGGCGCATACGTCGGCCAGCTCACCGTCGGGAACATTCAACGTGGGGCCGTGCGGACCGCATGGATCGGGTACTGGATCGACCAGGCGCACTTCGGTCAGGGAATCGCCACTGCCGCAGTCGCTTTGGGCGTCGACCATTGCTTCGGTCCGGTGGGGCTACATCGCCTCGAGGCCACGGTTCAGCCGTCGAACGGCGCGTCGCAGGCGGTGCTGACCAAACTCGGATTCCGGCATGAAGGTCTTCTCGAACGCTATATGGACGTCAACAAGCGTTGGCGCGACCACAACCTGTTCGCCCTGACTGCCGAGGAGGTTCCCGAAGGGGCCGTCGAGCGACTGGTGCGATCGGGCCGGGCGAACTTCTTGCAGGGCTAGTTCTGGTTGTTTGTCTGGGCGACCTGTCCTTCTGCGTAGGGTTGCCGTATGGCTGAGTCATCGCATAGCGCATCGGAGTTGCTCGAGATCGTGGTGCGCGGACACGCACGCGACAGTTACCCGCCCGAGCGCGCGCTGCTCTCGCTCAGCATCGACTTCTCGGGCTCGAATCGCGAGGCGGTGTACACCGACGCGGTCGGGGTGCAGGGGCGGGTCGTCGGGTCGCTGACCTCACTCGAGGAACGGAATGCGGTGTCGACGTGGCACAGCGAGTCGGTGCACGTGTGGTCGTATCGACCGGTCGATGCCAAGGGCAAGCCACGAGAACTGCTGTACGTCACGAAGATTCGCGTGACCACCGAGTTCGTCGACTTCGACGAACTCAACACGTTCATCGACGCGTGGGCGACGGTCGAGGGGGTTGACGTCGGCGGCGTGCGCTGGGATGTCACGCGCGAGGGGCGAGCCGAGCATGAGCGGGAACTTCGACGCCGAGCGGTCGACGATGCGGTGGCGAAGGCGCAGGCCTACGCCGACGCGGTGGGTCGGGGCGAGGTGCGGGCTGTTCAGCTCGCCGACCCGGACATGCTGTCGAGTGGACCCGAACGGATGGCTCGGGTGACATTCGCGGGCGCGCCCGCTGACGCACCGACGTTGGAGTTGCGGCCCGAGGACATCGATATCGACGTCTCGGTGGACGCGCGCTTCGTCGCGAGCTAGTGGCCGGTTGCGAACCCGGGCACCGCGCGGAGTCGCTGAGAAAGCCATATGAATCACTCCAATCTGGCGGGGGCTCGGCGCGTCTGCGCAGTTCGCGCAATGGTCGCACCTAGATTATTGGGTGGTCCGGTGTAACCAGAGTGATTGAAGGGAGAGGTCGAATGCCGAACTCCGTGCTGTGGGTCTGCCTCGTCGTGGTGTGGCTCTTCGTCCTCGTTCCCATGGTCATCAAGGGTCGACCGCAGATGCGCAAGTCGACGGAAGCTGCGCGCATGACGCGCCTCCTTCACCGCGGCGGCACCAAGACCCGCACGTCCACCGCTCGACGCTCCGCAGGTGCCCACCCGCAGGACCCGTCGTGGACGTCGCGGCGCTCGTCACGTTCGGCGAGTAGCGCCGCGACATCGCTTCTCGACAAGACCGAGTCCGACGAAGAGGTGTCGACCGAGTCCGGCGCGGACACCGACGACGCTCCGACGTCGCAGAAGGCGACCAGCACCAAGCGTGCAACTGGGGCGAAGGTGCAGGCGCCCAAGGCTGATCCGGACGTCGAGGCGGATCTCGACGCTGATGACCTTGACGCCGACGATGTCGATTCGGCCGACGACAACGTCACG
Source organism: Gordonia sp. w5E2 (assembly GCF_036540975.1). NCBI lineage: Bacteria > Bacillati > Actinomycetota > Actinomycetes > Mycobacteriales > Gordoniaceae > Gordonia > Gordonia sp. w5E2. Next base: position 1,226,554 of record NZ_CP144213.1, read on the forward strand.
CTCACAGGCGAACTCGTCGATGCTGACGAGACTGAGGCTGACGAGGTCGACGACTTTGCGGACGCTTCGGATGTCGTCGACGCCGAGGTCGAGGATGCTGAGGCTGAGAGCGCTGAGACCGAAGATGCTGAGCTCGAGGATGATTCGGACGTCGAGGACGTTGAGGATGAAGCCGAGTACGACGACGATCTCGAGTACGACGACGACCTCGACGATGAATTCGAGGACGACGAGTACGAGGACGATTACGACGTAGAAGATGACAGCGCGGACGACGACTACGACGTTGAAGACGAGTACGAGGACGACGAGTACGACGTCGAGGATGAGTACGACGTAGACGCTGAGGACGACTACCTCGACGAGGTCGACGGCTACGAGAACCCTGTGCCGCGCGACAAGCGTTCCGCCGCAGCACAAGCCGAGCCCACGACCGTCGTCGACCGCGGACGCACCCGCGATGCACGACGTTCGGGTACGTCATTTGACGAGCGGGACAGGAAGATTCGCTACCGCGAGCGTCAACGTGTGGCCATCGCGCTGCTGACGTTTGTGGTCATTTCGATCGCGCTCGGAGCGTTCCTGGGGCTCATCGGTTGGATCGCTACCGGGATCACCGTCGTGATGCTCTTTGCCTACCTGGCATACCTGCGTAGCGCGGTCCGCAACGAGCAGCGGCTACGCGCGCAGCGGGCAGCCCGTGTGGCGCGGCAGCGTCGGCAGGACGAAGAGCGTCGACGTCGCGAGATGGCTGCGCCGCAGTTCGTCCCGGTGGTCGAGCCCGCGCCTCAGATGCGCAGGCCCGGCGGAGCCGTCGTCGTCGAAATCGACGACGAGGACCCGATTTTCGATCACATCCCGCCGTTCCAGCGGCGTCGTGTCATGCGTGAGGACGAGGACTTCCGTCGGGCTGCTGCTGGCTGACGGTGATCGCCTCCGGGTGGTTTTTGATCCACTTGCTTGCGTCCGTGACAGCGTGGCAAAGCGCAACGCGCTCACCGACATACGTCACCGGAGCACCGACAACCGGTATGTAGCCGAGCATTCCGAGAAGCTTGGGCGGGCCGGGGCGACGATCGAGTTCGTCGTTGACCTTGCGCAGGATCTGAGCCACCTCCCAGAGCCCACCGATCACCGACCATCCGCGACGCTTCTTTCCTGACGACGTGTCGTCGAAAGGATCGGTGTTCGACGCGGCGTCGGAACTCAATTCTCGATCGCTGAGTACCGAAGCAAGCAGTCGCACTTGATCATTGCGATCGGTGACCCCGTACTCGCGTGCGATGGCGACGAGCACGATGGCCTGATTGGCGTAGCCGAGCGCGCTGGTGAGCGGCAGAGCTTTGGCCCATGCGCCGAAGACGCCGGGGTAGGAGACGGCAATCGTGTTGAGCGCGCCGATGCGATTGACCCACCACTTGCCGCGCTCTTTGAGCGACAGCTCCGACCAGCCATGCGTGCCCGGCCAATCGGCCACGTCGAACCCGTGGGCGACGACGTGTCGGAGCTTGTCGAGGCGAGAACGATCCTCGGAGTCGTCGTCGAACGTGCTTGCCTTGATTCCCAGCGGATCCGACGACGCGAGTGCGTCGAGGATCGGGTTGATGATGGCGACCGCGCGGTCGAGGGCGGTTGCGAGCTCTTTATCGGACATTGTGGCCACGTGCCGAGCGTATCGGAGCGGCGTCGACGTCCGGCTTGTCGGCACGACGACGAGGCGTTTGTGAGCTTGCGCGCGGCGGCTGCTAGAGTGACCTACGGCTGATCACGCAGTGGTCACCCGGGGCTATGGCGCAGTTGGTAGCGCGACTCGTTCGCATCGAGTAGGTCGGGAGTTCGATTCTCCCTAGCTCCACCAGAGAAAGCCCAGGTCAGGGCGTTATTCGAGGGGTGAGGGCTTAGCCCTCGGCGGTACCGTCCCGCAGTGGTCCCGCAGTAGTTTCACTCAGGCCAGAAACTTTTGACCTGATCGCAGTGTTCTGAGACATCATCTCGCCTCGAATCTTCTGGTCCAACGCACCCGCTACGAGGTCGAGATCGTCGTCGAACAGGTCGGCGTAGGTATCGAGCGTCATGCTCGCCTTGGCGTGGCCCAGCATCCGCTGAACCGCCTTCACGTTGGCCCCCGCCGAGATCGCGAGGGAGGCCGCAGTGTGTCGGAGGTCGTGGGGTGCGAGGCGCGGGAACTCTGGGGTGACCGGCTCGCCACCCTTGGACTTCTCCTGCGCCCTGGCCTTGGTCGCGGCCTCCTGGCAGCTCTTGACGGCCTTGTCAAACACTCGTGGACGCCAATTCGTGTTTCGCAGGACCCCACCATCCTCGGCGGTGAACACGAGGTCTTCACGGCCCTTGCCCACCATGAGCTGACTCAGTGCCGGTGCCAGTACCGCTGGGAACGGCACGGAGCGTCGCTCGTGTGTCTTCGGCGTGCCCCACACCAACGCGCCCCTGACCTCGGTTACTGACCGCGAGACCTCGACCCGACGCCGCAGCATGTCGACATCCTGCACCCGTAGCGCAGCCATCTCGCCCCACCGCAGCCCGGTATAGGCCAGGAACTCGACGACCTCGGGGCGGAAGGTGACCGCCTGGGCCAACGCCGACACCTGGGAAACGGAGAGGTAGGCCCGCTCCGCGTGTGCCCGCCTGGGCAGCTTCACGTTGCTGCACGGGTTCGCCGAGAGCCGTCGGTCCTCGACTGCCAGTTCGCAGATGCCCCGCAGGACACCCACGGCACGCTCAATGGTGGGGACTCCCACGGGGCGGTGGTCCTCTGTCTCGGTAGCCATCTCAGACACCCAGGCCCGCACGGCGGTCACCCTGATCTCCCCCACGGGGACGGTGCCCCATCGGGGAGCGACGTGGACGCTGTAGGCCGTCTCGCGGGAGGCGAGGGTCTTTTGCGAGAGGTGCCCCGCTTGGCGCTTGTAGTCCTCCCACAGCGACGCCACGGTCACCTTGCCCGCGCGGTCATCGACGAACCTGCCCAGGTTGCGCGAGGTCGTGAGTTCGGACAGGAACGCGGTGGCGTCTGACTTTTTGTCGAACGACTTGGACAGCTCGCGGCCCTCGACGACGTAGCGAACGAGCCAACGCCGCCCCCTGCCGTACTTCGCGGACTTCTCCCCGGTGGAGGTATGCCAGGCGTCGGTGATCCCTTCCCGGCGATTGCGGTGCTGGCTCATCGCATACCCGCTCTCACGAGGTCTTCACCGATCAACTCGACCATCGAGTCGTGAGTGGTGAGCCTGTCGATCGTCGCCCGCGATAGCCCTGACAATTCGATGAGGTCGACCTTGCGCAGGCCGCAGAGGTACCCCCGCACAATCGAGCAATGGAACTCGTGGCGGGCGCGTTCCGCCCTCTGCGCAGCCGTCTCCGACCAGTCTCGGTTCTCGGAGATGGCTTCTGCCACCTTTGCGCGTTGCTGGAGTAGCTGTTTCATGTCGTCGCCTTTGGGTCTCGTTCTTGCCATGCCTCACAGATTACCAGAGTTCGTCATCATGAGGCATTTTGTTTGATGGGTTGAACGGAATAACGATCGGGTAACAATGCCGAATGGCGTACGCCTTGCAACGTCTGGCGACGTCTGGCAGTAGTCGTCAAACCGACTGTGGTGCAGATGTTTTCGTCGTTGTTGGCTATCTCTGAACGCATATCGTTGTGTTGTCCCACGACCGACAACGAAAGGAAAGATGTTGGACGACAACACAACCGAGCTTCTCGGTTACGAGGGGATCAGGCGGGAGTTCTTGCCCGATCTGCCTCTGGGGACCCTGCGGGCTATGCAGTCGCAGGGGCGGCTTCCCCGTTCAATCACGATTGGCCGCAGGCGGTACTGGGAACGGGCGGTCATTGAGCAGTGGATTGCGGACATGCTCAAGGATGCATCGTGACCGACCCCGAGGACATGAACCCGATCGAGCTGGGTCGCTTGATCGCTCGCCTACGCGGCGAGATGACCCAGATGAAGAATCGTGTTCAAGTGCTCACGCTGATGAAGGCGCGAGTTGAGGCAGCGGGGGTAGACACCTATCGAGCACTGGAGGGGAGTTCTGAGGCCAGTAAAGGGAGCGGGGGGTCTGGTAGGACCCCAAAGGCTCAAAACTCGCCCAGAATCGCCAACCAACAGCGGGAATCGGCACTGTCGTTTGACGATCGAGCCGAAAAGTTCGGCAGGATCGAAGATTCGGGTCTCGGAGACGGTGAACCTGCGGGGGGCGAGGGATGAAAAATCGCGCAGAAGTTCGCACCATCAACGGCGAACCAATGCTGGATGCCCGGTGCACTGCGCTCCTCCTGGGCGTCGATGCCTCTGATCTCGCGGGAGGTCAGAAGTTGTCGGAGTCCGCTGTTCGCTCAGGCATCCGTCGTCGCAAGGAATACGAGGCGGCAACGGGGAACACCGAACCCGACATGTTGGGTGTTCTCTCCCACTACGCCAGGCGCGAGGGGGTCACGCTGATCGTCGACGGAGTCACCGTGGTCGATTAATGTCGACACCGGCATATCAACAGAAACGGAAACACCCCCGGCGAGTAGTCAGCCGGGGGTGTTCCTGCGTCGCACCGATCACCAGAAGAAAGGCACAGACCAAGGATATGTCACCAACGCGATTCGGCAAGTTCCCCAGTATCGAGCGCGGGGGTCTGACTCTCGCTGAGCGCGGGGTACTTGCGCAGATGTACACCTTCGCCGATCAGAACGGCGTGCTCTACGTCAACCAGGAGAAGTTGGCACGGGAACTGGAGATCGGGCGCTCAACTCTACTGCGGCATTTGAGTGCTCTGGAGCATAAGGGATTCCTCACGCGGCGACACCAGTACCGCAACGGCGGGGGGTATCGCACTAGTGAGTATCGACTGTCCGTGGTCGTCAAGGACTCGTTGAAGGGTCGCGACAACAAGTCGAAAACAGACCCCGAGACGACCGAAACGACCTCTCACGATGTCCCAGAATCGGGACAACGCGATGTCCCAGAATCGGGACAGCAATTACATACCGTTCCTAAGAACTCTTCACAGACCGTTCCTAGTGATGGTTCTCGTGATGGCGCAGTTGACCGGATGAGGACCGAAACAGACGACCTCGCGGATGCTGGTACTCGGGTCCCGGATCAACTGCGCGCGATCAAAAGTGCACTTTTCCCCAATGACCCAGGTCACAACGGAAGGGTCACTCTGCCGACGGAACGGCTAAACGATGCCCAGGGACCGCTGTGGAGGGACTGGGAGCCGAACGCTCGGCATTGGCGCATGATTCACAGCCTTCGCTGCGACCACGGCATAGTCATTAATCCCGACGCCCTGTTCGCAGCCTGGGAGCAGTCGGCAGTTCAAACGCCGACCGGGAAGCAAAGGGTCAGTGCGAATTGGGGCGCTGACCTCATGGCGGCTATCCAGATCGTCGCCCACGACATCGACGATGCTTTTGAGCTAAGCCCCGTATTTGATGAGCGGTACTACTCGGAAAACGCAGAGGAGCTGATCGCCGATTATCATTGGCACGCACAGGACGAACACGAGGAGTCATCACCGTGGAGCATCAGCAGCGCCCCCTTCTGATCGAGTCATTGTGCCCCGTGTGTTTTGAGCCCTTGAGGATCGGTGCAGACTGGGTTGTCCCAGAGCATGAGGACCCGATCTACCTAGCTCCTTGTGTCGCCGTAACACCGCCGAAGATGTTCGCGTTTCACATGAACGCTGTTGTCTACGGGCGGTTCTGAACGGTATTTCCGCGTCATTGCACGGTATTTCCGCGTACACAGAAACACCCCCGGGGACGGCTCGCGTTCGCCCCGGGGGTGTTGTGTACCTGTGCCTACCGGATTCCGAGTTCAGGAGAAACCAGGTACACCGAAACCCTAGCGTGTGTTCTGAAAAAAGCCGCCGATCGTACGGCGTTTCAAGGGTCGCGTTTGAAACGCGACCCGTAGAATAGAGAGCAGAAGCGCAACCCCGCGCTTACCCGAGAAAGGACGGAACCCAAGCCCATAAGGGCCTGGGCCACTTGTCCTTTCGGAGGTGAGCAGCGTTGGCCGATCGCTACGGCGGCACTCTCAAACTGCGCATCACTCCGGATGCCTCCCGGTTTGTTTCCGAAGTTCGCGCAGTCGCGGAGCAGGCCCGCAAAAGCGCGTCGGTGAAGATACCCGTCGAGGTCGACAATCGTTCTCTACAGCGTTCGCTGCGCACTGCGACGAGGTCGTCGAACGCCACGGTCAAGGTTGATGCGGAGGTCAATCCTCGCTCCCTGGAACGTTCTCTCAGGCGGGCAACCCTGGCGTCGTCCACGCGAGTGAACGTCGGTCTCGACCCCGACTTCGCGGGAGCGACCGCACGGATAGAGACCTGGGCAAGGTCGTTGCGGCCCACGGTCCACGTGAACATCGACTACGACCGCTCCGCGATTGACCGGTTGGGGCGCGTCCTCGGAGGTATTGCCTCAACGGGGGTTCGAGGTACGGGGAACGCGGCAGCATCCGCTGCGGGGTCGTTTAGCAATCTGAGTGGTGCGATCGGCCTTGCGGCTGCGGCACTCGCTGGTTTGGCTGCGATCTCGCTCGTTCCGCTCATCGCGTCTGCCTCTCAGGCTCTTGGGGTGTTTGCTCTCCTGCCGGGGGTGATCGGGGCCGCTGGGGCGTCGGTGGCAACCCTGGGCCTGGGTCTCGGCGGGGTCGTGGACGCGTTCAAGGCATCCGGCGACGCGGCCACCTCTGCGGGCGGTGCTGCGACCGACGCGGCCCACGACCAAGAGCAAGCCGCGCAGCGCGTCACGCAGGCTCAGGAGTCGGTGACCGACGCCGCTAGGGCTGTGTCCGACGCGCAGCAGGACGCCCGAGACGCCGCAAAGGACCTCAACGACGCCTATAAGGACCAGGCGCGCGAGCTGGAGGACGTCAACCAGCAGTTGACCGACGCGACGCTCAACACCCAGGACGCGGCGCTGGGTCTCGCGCGGGCCAAGGCCGACCTCCAGAAGACTCGGCAGGATCGCGCCCTGGGTAAGGCGAGTGACCTCGACGTTGCCGAGGACCAACTCCGCGTCCAACAGGCGCAGAACCGCCTCAATAAGGCGAACACCGACCAGACACGAGCCGGTCAGGATGCCCGGGATGCCAATCAGAAAGGCGTCGACGGCGGCGACAAGGTGGTCGAGGCGAAGAAGCGACTCAGCGACGCTGCCGACCGCGAGACCGACGCGAATCGTCGTTTGCGAGATGCGCAGTGGGCACTGAACGAGGCTTACTACCAGCAGGCGCACTCCACGGCTGCGGCTGCGGGCGGGGTCGACAAGTACGCCGAGGCGATGAGCAAGCTATCGCCCAACGCACGCCAGTTCGTGACCGACATCAAGAGCCTGTCCGGGGCGTTCGGCGAACTGCGAAATAATGTGCAGGACAAGCTATTTGATGGTCTAGGTCAGAAGATTGTCGATCTGAGCAACAACTATCTGCCCACCTTGAACAAGGGCCTCGGTGACATCGCATCGGGGTTCAACTCGGGTCTGTCGAAGATTATCGACCAGATGTCGCGCCCCGAGAACATCAGCGCGTGGTCGAACATCTTCTCGAACACGGCTGCGTCGGTGGACAAGTTCCTGGGCGGCCTGGGCTACCTCGGGTCGGCGCTGACTACGATCGCGTCCGTCGGGTCTGACTTTCTCCCCGGCATCGGGCAGAGCTTCCAAGACACGATGCAAAAGTTCGACGAGTGGATTAAGGGCCTCGACTCGAACGGCAAGCTCAAAGAGTTCATCCAAGGTGCGATCGACAAGTTTCACGAACTCTGGGACATCGGGTCGAAGATTGTCGAACTCGTCAAGAACATCTTCTCTGGTGGGAAAGACACCGGCGACGACATGCTCAAGAGCATCTCGACGACCCTCGACAAGTGGAATCAGTTCCTCGGGTCTCCGGAGGGGCAACAGAAGCTCAAAGACTTTTTCGAGGACGTCAAGCAGTCGGCCAAAGACATTGCGAGCACGATCTCGGCAGCCGCAGACATCGTGCATCTCGTCTCCGGTATGGGTCCCCGTGACGACGGCAAAAAGAAGCCGACCAACATCGACGAGTCGAAGTCAACAGGCGCAGGGGCGAACTCCGCACGGCTGAAAGACAAGGACGGCAACACCGTTGACTCCGAGGGCAACCCGGCATGGAACCCGGGCGAGTCGGGTCTCGCGGCCACGATCCCGGTTATCCCAAAGAACGGCATCATCGGGAAGGCAGGCCGTGGTGTTGCGGGTCTGTTCGGCTACTCCTCACGCGACGGAGACGACGGGGCAGGGTCCTGGGACGGTGGAGCCTGGAAGCAAACAGGCGAGCGTTGGGCCAACGTCGGAAAGTCGGTCAAAGACAGCTACGACAAAAACATCGGTCCGACGATTACCTCGTTCGTGCAAGGTATGCAGAACATCGGCTCGACCGCGCTAGACAAGCTCCAGAACGTCGGGTCGAGTGCCTGGGGTTCGATCTCGAACGCCGCATCGACGGCGGGGTCGACGATCTCGACAGCCGCGCAGGGCGTCGGACAGTGGTTCGCCGACCTGGGCACCAAGGCGGGCAGCGCGAAAGACGCCGTCGTTCAGAAGATGGACGACATGCTGAATTGGCTTGGGGGACTGGGTAGTTCGATCGCGCAGAAGACCTCCGGCATGTGGAACGGAATTTCGGAGGCGTTTAAAGAGTCGTTGAACTGGATTATCGACCGCTGGAACGCCTTCACGATCAAGGTCGGCGGTTGGGAGATCATGGGCAAAAAGCTGCCATCTCTCACTGTCTCTATGCCGCAGATTCCCCGGCTCTATGCAGGTGGCGCGGTCCGTGATGAGAACGGTCGCCTGTCGGGACCAGGTACGGGAACCTCTGACTCAATCGTGGGCGTTAATGCCGACGGAATCCCTATTGTTCGCGTGGCGGACAAGGAGACAGTGGTTACCGCCGACGCCTCGAATCACCCTGGTAACCAGAAGATTCTGACCGCGATGAACCAGGGGGAGAAGTTCAACCTTCCCGGGTTGGCTACGGGCGGGGCCGTGGAGGACCCGAACGCCAAGAGCAACAGCACTTTTGTGCCGGGTTCCGAGCAGGGCAAGCCCTCTGGCCCAACGTCGCCCACCGGCAAGCCCTCTGACCTCGCGGGCATGATGTCGTTTCTCTCCTCAATGGCGAGCACGGCGCTCTATGCGATGGGCGGATTCTCGCGCACCGATATCGACTGCTCTGGACTCGTCTCGGCGGGCATCAACGCGCTGTTTGGCGAAGACCCGTTTGTCGGTCGGATGAACACCACCGTCGAGGGTCCGTGGCTATCCGCACGAGGGTTCACCCTGGGCAAGGGTGGCAACGATTCCATCACCATCGGCTTCTACGACCAGGGTGGAGGGGCGTTCGGGCACACAGCCGGAACCTTGCCCGGGGGGACCCCTTTCGAGGCGCACGGGCCAGATGGAACCCCGATCGAGTACGGCTCCGGTCAAGGTGCAGACCAGTCGATCTTTACCGACTTCTGGCATCTCGCCATTGCCCCGCAGGACCTCCTGAACGCCAACGTGAACGTATCGGGAGGCAATCTCCCGAACCCGACCTACCCAGGCACCGGAACGACACCGAACAGCACAAACACCACCGCTAGCACTGACCCCAGTGCCACGACCGACTCGGACAAGCCCACCACCATCTCCGGCTGGGCGGGCAAGTTCGCTCAGGACGCCGCGACGTACTACGCACAGGACACACTGGGAGTGTTCGGGATTCCCGACGAACTCCCCGGTGCGGTCAATGCGGCGTTCGTCGTCGGCAACGCGGTGGGTACCCAGGGCAACGACTCCCTGTCAGGCCTCGCGGGGTTGGCGGGGAAGGCCCAGACGAACAGTCGCGGGGCGTACACGGCACCGAAGACCGTCACCGTTCCGGACCAGAACAACCCCAACACGCCTACGAACACCCCGGGACAGACCACCTCGGGACCGACCACCTCGGGACAGACCACCCCTGGTCAGGCGAAGCTGGAAGGCCCCGCGTCGGATCAACCCGCGTCCCCGTCTATGCCGACCGATGTCCCCGAGGGCGGAATCGCCGCAGGCACCCCAGGGGCCAAGGAAGCCGTCTACTCGGAGTGGCTCAAGTACGGGTGGACCGAGGCCGCGCAGTGGCTCGATACGCTTCGCCTCATCAACGGGGAAAGTTCCTGGGATGTCGGGGCGGCGAACCCGTCGAGCACTGCACAGGGTCTCTTCCAGTTCCTCGACACGACCCGAGCGCAATTCCCCTACGGCGCAACAGCAGCCGAGCAAGCCGTCGGTGGCGGGCAGTACATCAAGAGTCGCTATCACACGCCCTCGGACGCGTGGCAGTTCTGGTCATCGCAGTCGCCGCACTGGTATGACGCAGGCGGCAGGATTCCCGTGGGTGACACCTGGGTACGCAACCAGACCGGCAAACCCGAAGCGGTGCTCACAGATGAGCAATGGTCGGACGTGTCCGGGATTCTCGGTGCGCTTTCTGGCCCCGTACTCGACAACCTGAACCGCACGATCGCCGACACCTCGGCAACTGCCATGACGAGCGCGGCGAACACGGTGCCCGGGGTTGGGCCTGCGGTACAGGCGGGGATAGGTGCGATGCGCACGTTCAACTCGGCGGTCGAGTCGGGTCTCGGTGTCGCGCAGACGTTTAAGAACTCCGCAGCCCAAACCCTCACCACCCACGAGGAGACAGCTACCAAGAACGTCAACTCGCACAATCGCACCACGAATTATCACATCAGCGGCACCGACGCCCAAACCGCTATGCGGCTAGCCCGTCTGCGCGAGCAGAAAGAAGCGATGGCGTATGCCGGAGGCCGAAGCTAGGAGAACCATGAAGCCCACGAAGCCCAACGCAGTAATCACCAAGCGCAAGAAAGCAATTGAGGAGTCGCCGGGTGTTCCGTGCCCGGCATGTAACACCCCCACCCAGGGATTCCACGAACCCTTGCCGACTGCCGATCCGAAGTGGAAGCCCGCCCAGCCGGGGGAGATCGACAAAACGATGGTCACCGACGAGAACGCTATCTCAGCGCTGCGGGCGGATCGGATGGCCAGGCGCGCCAAGGGGAACATGCGCGAGGAGTTGGCAGCGCAAGACCTCGCGGCCCGCTACCGCAACGCAGACAGCCCGCAGGGCGGACCCGAGAAGGGCCTTGACGATTGTCCGGTATGTGGTGCGACCGACGTGAAGGTCGACGACGCCAAGCTCACCCCGCAGGGGCGGGCGAAGGTGACTCGCACTCGTGCCCGCAAGGTGCAGAACACCATCGCGGCCTCTGCCGATGAGACCGCAGCCCGCCTCCGGAAGCGCTGGGTCAAGTGAGATGAATCTGAACCGCGCTTACCGGATCGCGGCGAACACCGCCGGGGCGGTGGCGCGTGCGCTCCAGAAGTTGAAAACCGCTGTCCAGGTGGCGTTCGAGCGTGCCATCGTGACTCGCAACCCTGCGGGGCAGGAGGGGGCAGTTAGGCGTTCGATCTCGTCCACTGTGACGACTCTGAGTAGTTATGTCATGACGGGCACGGTGAACGCCTGGAGGACCGCAGGCAGCGGCTACCGTCCGTCCCTCCGGAAGCTGACGCTTCCCGTCCTGTTGGCCTTGGGGCGGATGGAAACGATCTCGGTGAAGCGGTTCCACGAACTCGCGGACGAGGCCCTCTCCCGGATCACTACTGAGACCCGGGAGGACGTGCTGCGCGAGATTGTGCGGGAGTTCGTCGCACGCGGCATCCTGCGGATTACCGACTCTCTGGGGCGTGAGTACGACGCGGTCGAGTGGACCGAACGAGCCGTCGACACAGCGATTCTCAACGCTGCGCGGCAGGCATACACGGGGACACTCCTCGCGAAAGGGTCGACGGTGGTCAAGGTGATCACCGAGCAGGGGGCCTGCGGCAAGTGTCGCCCCTTCCATAATCGACACCTCGCCCTGCGACCGACCCCGGGGATGTTCACGGTGGCCCAGGCCGAGAGGCTGGGGCTGTTCCATCCCTCATGCCGGTGCCATATGGTCGAGATCAGGCAGGCGGTGGCCGCGTGAACGAGTGGGTGCCTGCATTCCCAGGACAGCGGCCCCCGTTTTTCAAGGACGGCAACGAATGCGCCCTCCGGCACGGTGCGCACTCTCCGAAGCTCGTGAACCCCCGCCGTGACGAGATCGTCGCGGGGCTACGACAGGCTATGCCGCACTTGGACAACGAGGGCTACGGCCCGCAACTGTCCCGGTACGGGACGACCCTCGCACAGATTGAACGCCTCGACGCCTGGCTGGAGGAACACGGGGTCATCGGCAAGGGCGGCAGCATCAAGCCCGCAGCCAAGTTCCGTGCCGATCTCGATAAGTTGGCTCTCAATCTCGCTGGCGCACTTGGGCTTACGCCCGTATCTCATGCTCGGGTATTACGCGACCTGGGGGAGGCTGGTCGGTCTCAGGTCGACATCGCCAAAGCGCAAGAGGAGTATCTCCGCGAGCAGAGGGGGAGCGCGTGACAACAACCCTCGACGACCTCCAGCACGTCGGCAGGTTCGCCGACAACTTGATCGGGCAACCACTGTGGTCGCATCAGTTAGAGATGGCCGAATCCGAGGCCCGGTACCGAATCGTCTGCGCGGGCAGGCAGGTCGGCAAGTCGCGACTTCTCGCGGTCCTGGCGTTGCACCAAGCCTTCACCGTGCCCGGCTCGCTGACCCTGTTAGTGAGTGCCGGTGAGACGGCCTCTCTGCGGTTGCTCGACGAGTGCGGGACCCTCGCGACGAAAGCACCGATCCTGCGGGGCAGCGTCGTCGACGACCATAAGACGACTCTCACGCTGAGCAACGGGTCGCGGATCGTCTCGGTTCCCGCGTCGGAGAGGCAGATTCGCGGCTGGGCCGTCGATCTCCTCATCATCGACGAGGCGGGGTTCGTCGCTGAGGATATTTGGCGGGCGGCAGAACCAGCGGTGATCGCCCGACGCGGTCGCGTGGTCCTGTCCTCTTCGCCCTGGGGTAACCCGCAGCACTTTTTCCGACGGCTGTGGACCCTCGGCAGGGTGCCCGACACGAAAGTTGCGTCGTGGCATTGGCCGTCGATCGTCTCACCTCTCATCAGCGACGAAGACCTCACCGACATCGAAGCCCGCGAGCCGTCGAACTACTTTGCCCGTGAGTACCTCGCGGAGTGGCCCGACGAGGCGGGGGCGTACTTCTCTACCAATGAGATCGAGAGCGCGACAGCGGACTACGAACTGTTAGCCCCCGAGAGGGCCAGGGGCGCAACCGCAGTGGCGGGGGTGGATTGGGGCTACAGCTTGGACGCGAATGCCCTAGTCCTCCTGGGGGCCGTCGACGAGGAACACCTCATCGGACGGCGCGACGACCTGCCTGTGTTCTACGTGCCGTGGCTCGAACACCACTACAGAATGCCGTTCACCCAGTTCGTCGAGCGGATCGTTCAGGTGGGCAGGGGATACGAACTCGTCTCGGTTGTCAGTGAGACCAATGGTGTTGGTCAGGGGCCGACACAAGCTCTCTATGAGAAGTTCTTACACGAGCCCCTTATGCCGGGAGTGCTCCCGGTAACCACAACGGCGCGGCGAAAGATGGCGGGCTTCTCCACAATCAAGCTGCTGTTACAACAGGGGCGGCTGGTTCTTCCGCGACATCCGGAACTCTTAAAACAGTTGTCCTACTTGTCATTTGAGACGCTCGACTCCGGTCTCACCCGAATTTCAGTTCCCGAGTCCCAAGGGCACGACGACCTCGTGATGGCACTCATGCAGGCCGCGAGCTGTTTGAACACCTACTACGAACCCGAGCGGCCTCAATACCTCATCAAGTCGAAACGCCCCGAGATGCTCACTACCCCAGGGAAAACGGTGATTCCCAGAACGCCGCGACCCATGACCGACCCGATGCCCCTCTCCTGGGGGCCGATGAATGCAAAGGCGTGGAACGCATGACCCCCGAAGAACTGCGCGAGCTTGCTGAACAGCTTGACCGAATCGCGGACGGGTACCCGCAGACACACGCGGGTGACTCTTGGTACCTCCTGGGCCAAGCCTCCGGTCTGCGGATGGCAGCTCGAACGATGGGATCAAACGATGTTGCGTGAACTCAGGCGGGCTATCGCCTCTCGGCTCGCGGTGTGGTCCACCCGATGGCACCTGCGCGAGACCGAGTTAGACCTCGACCTCACCGGGGTTCCCTCGGTCGACTCTCCGGCGATCGCTTGGGGTAGGACTCTCCCCGTCCCCACGGTCACCTTGATCACCGGAGGATGCGAGACCGACCTCACCCCCTATCGGGCGCGTGAGCTTGCCCAAGAGATATGGGACCTGGCCAACGACATCGAGGACGCCATCGCCGAGGACGGGTGCTAATGAAGGTCAGTTGCGGACGCCGCCCGATCCGTCCCGTGGTCGACATCGGCAGGGGGCCATACCCGATCTGCCTCCGGCTCGCGGGCATCAACTGGCATCTGTCCGAACGCGAAGCCCTCGCCCTAGCCGACCAACTCCACGACACCATCGACGCGGTGCGCTCCGGCATCGCACCCGAGGAGGGGCAGTGACCATCCCCGAGCAGGCAGCCGCCGCCATCGCCCGACGCGGCTACCGCCATCCGACCCACGACCTCGACGCGGAGATTCTCCGCACCCACACCGACCCCGCACGTCTGGGAGTCTGCCGCACCTGCGGGACCCCTGGCCCTGCGACACCTTGAGGAGCCTTTTGTGACCAATCCCCACAACGCGGCCATCGCGTTGACATCAACTGTGACTCAGTTCGTCGCGATGAAACGTGGAGTGCTCAACCCGACGCTCTTGGTGCCCGCCACCCCCGAGGCATCCGAAGCCCTGGCCCGCTGCCACGACATCGAATCCGCCGCCCGCTGTCTCGACGACGCCCTCGATAACGGCCTGGTAGTCGATGAACTAGGACACCCCACTACCGTCTCGTTCCTCGCCGACGAGGTCGCTCGACGCCTGGGCGCACTGCGGGAGAGCCTCCAGCGCACCGGAATACTCGACGCCCTCGCCCCAGCGGGCAAGACCGCCGTGAGTAGCGCGATGAGTGCTGTCTACGGGGAGCTATGAGCGTCTGAACGGATCGGTCGACATGCTGTTGCGGGAGGCCATCACAGGAGACGCTGGTTTGGGCTGTCTAACTAGCACCCGCAGCCACCCTGTTGGGGAGTAGTGCTGAACGAAACCGTCTGCTTGCTCGACCTTGAGAACCCCGCTATCGAGGACGCTATGACTTCGGACCTCCACGGGCCGCGTTTGATTGTCGGGTGTGGTCACTCGGATTGTGTATGTGCTCATGCTGCGAGTGAACACCCGACCACTGACAATCCTCGTTGTACGAGTCGCGGCACAATCGTCGAGTGACTTACGAAGCAAACGAGTACAGCCGACTCGATGAGTACGCCTACAGCTACATTCAGCACCCCGAGCAGCCCATCGAACCGAAGCTCTATCGCGAGCACCGACCAGACGTGCATGAGGTCAACCAACCGTGTGCGGCATGTGGTGACCCTTGGCCGTGCGGGGTATTCGATGCTCTGCTCCTGGGACTCTCGCACTCGTGGGGAGTGCGCAGCAAGTAGCTCGCGCCACGGTGAGATGGTCTGCCGTTCGAGACGAGGGGTCTACGAGTGAGTGACAAGATGTCATTCACTTGCGCCCCTCCTGGGTTCTGGCGTGGACGTCTCGCACCTCCTGCACCGATCCGCCGACCCCCGTCGCGCGGGAACAGCCGCGTGAGTACATGTGTTCGATCGGCGGGACCCGTCCCGCAGCCGTCCCGCAGTGGTCCCGCAGGACGACCAACACGAGTGCGTGTTGCCAACGCAGCCGCACGTAACCGTTTGGGTCGAGAAGCGCAGGCAGACAACGAGTTCCGAACAGAACAACGCCCTGACCTGGGTCGGGTGGTTTCGGTACGAATCTCGTTCGCATCGAGTAGGTCGGGAGTTCGATTCTCCCTAGCTCCACTACAGGTCAGAGACCCTCTTCGCTCACCGGCGGAGCGTTGCGCGCGAGAGACTGCGATATACAACCAGTCGTGGAAGCAAGCGTGTGTGGCAGCACATCCCGGGACGACGATCTCGGATGCTCCTGAGCCGACACCGCCGTACATATGCCACGATCCGGGCACACCGACTACGACGACCTCGATGCCGTCGGTCACCGCGCCGACGATCCCGACAGCGTCGGCCACCACGTCAGGTGCAGGACCTCAGCCGTTTGTTCACGCGCCGACAGACATTCCGTCACCAACACCGGGGCAGGAGCCCATCGTGCCGGTGCCGTCGGCCGGACAGTCCGGCTCCGCTCGACCAAGTTCGACACCGCCAGTGATTCGGGTGCCGTCGTCCGGGGGCCGATATTCAATGGCAGGATTCAAGCCGACTCGCCCGGTGTGCCACCCTATCGACCGTGCGGCGCGTCGTCAGAAATGCGCGAGATCGCAAAATACGATATCGCGGACTTTACTGACACAGTTGGATACACGACGACCGGTGGAATTGCGCGGATGTACTGTGGAACCAACAAGTGGGGTTTCGGGCACATAAAGGGCAATCATCTGGACGACTGAGCAATATGGCCGGGATTACCGGGGATAAGTGGATGGACCTAATGGACTATTCTATAGAGGCCACGCTCAAACATCCTGAAGAGTTCTCGCTGCGGACCAGCTCTGGTCGAGACTCGACCCGGTGTTATGCGCGTAAGATCTGGAGGTTCAACAAGCGAACCGGACAACTCACTAATTCGTATTTCTGGTCGAATGTCGTCGTGAGCGACTCCAGTTTCAAGATAATCACGGCTTACCCATCGACGGGATCGACGTCGGCCTGTGGGGGGTTCTCATGAAGGGTCTCCCTCAGCGGCGCTGGCAAGCTAGCGTTCGGTGGTGTACCGTCTCGGCGATCGCGATCATTGGCGTTTCGGGCTGTCAAGATCAAAGTATAAGACCTACAAGCTCGAGTTCGGGGGCATCGGCGCCAGTGTCTGCAACTGAAGGTCGACTAGTTGCGCTTCGCGGCGATCATGCCGCGTTGGTCGAAATTCTTCCGAACCAGCTTCGGGCGTATGCCATCGAAATTGACAACGACGAAGTCGCGCCGGATCGATTTCTTGCCGCTAACCTGGTGCTATCAGAAGATTACGCGCGGACGGCCACATTTGTTATGACTGTTCCGCAACATCCTTCCGAGGTCGGTGACATGGATGAGGAGCGACGATTGTACGAAGGGTCTTCGTACTCTTTCGCGCCGATTCCGACCGCAAAGGCGGCAACATTCGGGCAACACTCATACGTCCGAACGATGGCAGACGATTCAGGTCGCAGAGGGTGGTCATTGTTCTCTGATGTAGTCAATGTGAGTCTCATATTCTCAGGAGTCGAGATTAGCGACACCGAGCTGTGGGCAATGGCTGAACGTGCGCGTGCCTATCTGAGCTAGCCTGAGCGATTAGGTCGGAGTGGAATTCCCTCGGCTGGATGCCGGTTGAAAACTCCGATTGCCCGGAGGCGCGTACTTGCTTGTTGGGTCGTTCGCCGTCGGGTCGTAAGTCGTCTTCGATGTCGACAACCAGCCCGACCCCGTGGATTGGCGCGTATGCGTGCCAGATGTGGACGGCTGGTGAGGTGGAAGCGGCCACTCGTCCAGAGGAACCCTATCGGTGTCACGTGTGGATATCCGTCGGTGTCGACTGTGGTGAGTCTGGCCAGGGTGTCGCGGTCGCGGTTCAACAGTTCTGCGATTCCGTTGTCCATCTGGCTCGAGCGCCTTCAGCCGACCGCTCCGGTACGTCTTGCCCGCGTGGTCGCGGTTGCCGAGGCCTTCGGCCCTCAGCGGGGACTCGCGCTCCTCGATCAGGTCGACCGCGAGCACCACCTCACCGACGACCCTCTCGTCACCCAGCGCGCCCACGCTGTTCGGGCCCACCTCTTTGAGCGCCTCGGCGACCACGGCCGAGCCGCAGACCACTACCGCATCTCTGCCGGACTGACCGACAACGCCGCCGAGCGCCGCTACCTTCTCGAACGGATCGGGCGACAGGGTGAAGCCATGACGTGAGTCTCGGGAAGTGTGGGGACACCTTGCCCTCAGATAGTAGTTGTACGATAGTTCTAGTTGAATTATCGTACAACTACTATCAGTCGAGTGAGGGGTGTTGATGAGTGGACAGGCGGCGGCACCCTCGGGGGCGCGGGCATGGGCCGGGATGGCGATGCTGGCGCTTCCAACTTTTCTGCTCGGGCTCGACGTGACGATGCTGTATCTGGTGATGCCGGCGATGGCCGAAGATCTGGCTCCATCGGCTACGCAGACGCTCTGGATCATGGACGCTTACGGCTTCCTGCTCGCGGGTTTCTTGGTCACGATGGGCACTCTCGGCGACCGCGTGGGACGACGCCGCTTGCTGATGGTCGGGATCGCCGCGTTCGCGGTGGTTTCACTACTTGCGGCGTTCGCGCAGAGTGCGGAGCTCCTGATCGCGGCCAGGGCGCTGCTCGGGATTGCGGGAGCCACGCTGATGCCGTCGACCCTCTCGTTGGTCTCGAACATGTTCCCCGACCCGCGACAGCGGGCTGTGGCGATCGGTGTCTGGGCGACGTTGTTCGCTGGAGGTATGGCGGCCGGACCGATCGTCGGTGGAGTGCTGGTCGATTCACTCTGGTGGGGAGCGGCGTTCCTCGTGGCGGTGCCGATCGCCATCGTTGTGCTGCTGCTGGGACGAGCGGTGCTGCCCGAGTATCGCGACCCCGGTGGTGGCCGGATAGACCTGATCAGCGTGGCGCTGTCGCTGACGGCAATCTTGCCGATCATCTACGCCATCAAGCACATCGCAGGCCACGGCCCAAACGTCAGTGCCGTTGTCGCGGCCATGGTCGGCGTAGTCGCCGGCGCAGTCTTCTGGCGTCGACAACGCTGCCTCGACGACCCTCTTGTGGACGTAACCCTTTTCCGCAATAAGGCGTTCAGTGTGGCGTTGGCGGTCCTACTCATCGGGCTCGTTGGGGTGGGAGGAAGCATGTACCTGGTCACCCAGTATCTGCAACTGGTCGAGGGGCTGGACCCGTTCGTCGCGGGCCTATGGATGGGGCCGCCCGCGCTGGCGATGTTCGGTGCGGCCATCGGCGCGCCCCTGCTGGCCAGGCGTATCCGGCCCGGCTACGTCATGGGCGGCTCCTTGGCCATCTCCTTGATCGGATACGTGCTCTTGGCTACGGCAGGCCTGAACGACGAACTCACCGTCGCTGCCGGATTCGCCTTCGTCTACCTCGGCCTCGGTGCGATCGCCGCGCTGGGAACCGACATCGTGGTCGGTGCGGCACCGGCGTCGAAATCCGGATCGGCCGCCTCTCTGTCCGAGACCGTTCAAGAGCTTGGGATCGCGATCGGCGTGGCCACGCTGGGCAGCCTCACCGCCGCGATCTACCGCTCTCAACTGTCGATTCCAGAAAGTCTCTCCGAGGAGGAGGGGGCAGCGCTGGTCGACGGTCTCACCACGGCCACGGCGATCGACGACGAGCTCCCCGCGGGCACACTCGTCGAAGCGCAACAGGCCTTCACCATGGGCCTGAACGTGGCCTCTGCGGTTGCAGGGATCGCGATCGCGGTCGTCACAGCGTTCTGCTTGCGAATGCTTGGGCACGTGCCCCGACTCGATCAAGTGCATCAGCAGGACCCGGCCAGTTGAACGATGGTTCGACTATCGTTGGGGCGTGATAGATGGTGACGTGACGGGCGGTGACGGGCACGTCGATGGGCGCCGGGCTCGGGGCGCGAGGCGCCGGGCCGAGATCATCGATGCCACGCTCGCAGTCGTGACTCGTGACGGTGCGGCAGGCGTCACGCACCGCACCGTCGCCAAACAGGCAGGAATCACCACGTCCCTGAGTACGTACTACTTCGCTACTCTCGACGACCTGCTCGTCGCCGCCCTCACCAGCGTCGCCGACGCGTACACCGCGAAGATCAGAGCGATAATCGACTCACCCGGCGACAAGCTCACGGGCCTGGCTGAACTCATCGCCGAAACCGCAGGCTCCGGACGCGAACGCGCCCTGGCCGAACGCGAACTCTCCACTCTCGCTGCTCGACGGCCCGCTCTGCGACCGGTTGCTCGACGCTGGCGCGAGAACATCGCCGAGCTCGCATCCGCCCTCACCGATGACCCCACCGCCATCGCGGCCGTGGTTGCTGCCTCCGACGGGCTATGCACCGCCATCCTCCTCGACAACAGCCCTGCTGAACCCGGATACATCCAAGACGTTCTCCAAGGCGCGATTCACCGCGAGTGAGCCATTGTGCGGGATGTTTCTCGAAGGCGTGATGTCCGGCAGGTCACGCAGTGTCCTGTGCTGCGGTGCTCACCGCCCGTAGCGCCGTCATCGCGGTGTCGGCGATGTTCAGGAGGTCTTGCGTCGAGCCGCCGTCGCGCGCGCATCCCGACATTCCGCGAAGAACGGCGACGAGGAACTCCGCGAACTGATTGCTGTTGACCGTGTCCGCGAGGTCTCCGTCGCGCATGCCCTGGTCGAGTCGGGCCTGCAGACGCGCCCGCAAGGTCTCCCGCTGAGCACCGAGGCGCGGTTCGGTGAGCATCAGGCAGCCGGGCGGTGTCGTGGGGCCGGTGTGGGCGTGCGCGGTGTCGTCGAGTACTCGGGCGATCGCCTGCTCGACGGTCGGGAGCGCGGTTGCGTCGTCGACTGCTGCGATAGCGCGGTCGAAGTAGAGCGCCGACGCCTCGTCGAACAGGTGCTGTTTGTCGCCGAAGGCCGCGTAGAGGCTCGGTGCCGTGATGCCCATGGCGGCGGTGAGCCGCGCGATCGAGGAGCCGTCGTACCCGGAACGCCAGAACTCCTCGACGGCCGCCAGCAGGGCGGCGTCGCGATCGAAACTCCGAGGTCGGCCAGCCACGGGCAAACAATAACATAGTGACCGTTACAGAATGTGTTACGGTGGCTGAGTTAATAAGCTAGCGATCGATACAGAATGGAATCATCATGAACATCGAGGGTGCGGTTGTGCTCGTCACCGGCGCAAACAGGGGAATCGGAGCGGCGTTCGTCGAACAACTCAAGCGCCGCGGGGCGTCGAAAATCTACGCGGCGGCTCGCGACGCCGGCACCATCCACGCGGACGGCGTCGAGGCGATCTCGCTCGATGTCACCAATCCCGACGACATCGCCGCTGCTGCCGCGACGGCGACCGACGTCGATCTGCTGATCAACAATGCGGGCATCTCCACGGGAACCCCGCTGGTGTCCGGGGATGAGGCGGCGATCCGTCGCGAGATGGACACCAACTTCTACGGGCCGCTGCTTCTGACCCGTGCTTTCGCGCCGATCCTCGAATCGAATGGTGGGGGAGCAATCCTCAACGTCGTGTCTGCGTTGTCGTGGTTCACCGCACCGGGCGCCGGCGCGTATGCCGCGTCGAAAGCAGCGGCGTGGATGCTCACCGACAGCACCCGGCTGGAGTTGACCGCGCAGGGCACGCAGGTCACGGCCGTCCACATGGGTTTGGTCGACACCGACATGTCGCAGGGCATGGACGCGCCCAAGCTCTCACCCGCCGAGCTGGCAAACGCTGGCCTCGACGCCATCGAGTCGGGGGAGCAGGAAGTGCTGGCCGACGACTGGGCAAAGCTTGTGAAGTCCGGCCTCACGCTCGAGCCCAAGCAACGCTACGAGCAACTCTTCGGCGCAACGGGTGCGTAGTTGGCAGATGAGGCTCCCGAGCGGGTAAGACGGAATCGTCCGCTCCGAGAGGTGATCGTCATGAGCCATGACATCCTGTCCGACCCCGAGATCGCAGCACTGACTGCGCAGCAGCGTCGGGATCTGATTGCCCGACTGTCCCGCCCGCTCGACGGCATCGCGCCGAGTCCGGTTGTGCGCAGCAGGATTCGGCGTGTGCGCATCGGCGTGATGGCGATCGGCGCGACTGCGCTCATCCCGTGGATCGTCTTTCTCGGGCTGACCCTGCCGGTCGACTACGTCGCCCACAACTGGTCGGTCACCTGGATTGGCTTCGACGTTCTGCTCGTCACCATGATGACCGCGACCGCGGTGCTGGCGTTCCTGCGTCGCCAACTGCTGGTCCTCGCGGGATTCACCACCGGAATCCTGCTCATCTGCGACGCCTGGTTCGATATCATGACCGCGGCCCCCGACGACCGGTGGGTCTCGCTACTGACCGCGTTCCTCGCCGAACTACCCCTCGCCGCGCTCTTGATTCTGGGCACCACGCGGATCATCCGCCTCAACGCCGTACGCCAGTGGCAGATGGAACCCCATGCGCCGCTGTGGGATCTAAGGATGGCCCTCGGCTGAGCGGTGGGCGCTATCTTGTGTCGTTCAATGCCGAACGCGTGCGTTCACGGCCACGTGTCGAGGTAGGCGCGATAGGTGCCGACCGGAAGCGTTGCGTCGTAGGTCATTTCGCCCGAGGGTGAGAACTCCGAGATGTGCGGGGCGGTACCCCAGCTCCCGAAGGTGTATCCGTCGGCCAAAGCTTGTGCATTGCCGGTGGCGGCTGTGGCCAGGCCTGCGGGATGCGCTTGGCGTCGAACGAGAGTCGCGGTGCGTCTGGTGGGGTCGAGTCGAATCCACTTGATGCTGGAGTCGCCGAGTTGGGTGGCAACGTTGATGTTGTTGTCGAACAAGCGAATCGTGTGGGGATCGGCGTACTCGACGTCGTGTTGGCCGAAGAAGTCTGTTCCGGGCCCCATGCGCAAGCTCGAGTGCTTTCCGCCGGCGCTCCAGAGGATCTGACCGGTACGAGCGTCGATGTTGTAGGCGGCGTTCAGGTTTCGGAAAGAGATCAGCAGGTTTCCGACCGGGTCGAGCACTATCGAGTTCATGTGGAACGGATCGAAGGTGGCTGCGCCGCCGAGCCCGGTATATTGGGCGGCCGACGCCGTGAGCGGAATATGTTGTAGTGCAGACCATTCGGTCAGTGTCCGGCCACTGGCGACGTCGACGACCGAGGCGACGCAATCGAGGAGCGTCCCGTGCTTGGGGCCACCGACGGACGTGAGGTCGGCGCTGACCTGGTGGTATGACGTGATCAGAGCCCGACCGTCTGGCGTGAGCCGGAATTCGTGGACATCGGAGCCGAGTCCCGCAGGGGTGATCTTCTTGATGATGTGGCCACGGGTGTCGGCGATGACGTCGACGCCCGCGCCGTGACCACCTTGGCCGGAGCCTTCCCACCACGTGAGCACCTTGCGTCCCTGATAGGTCTGCGTGCGGAAGTTCGAGATACTGCCGCCTTGGGCGACGGTGTATCGCCACACGACCCGACCCGTCTTGTCCACGATCACGGCGGATTGGTCGGTGTTGCCGAGTCCGCGTGGAACGACTGGTAGCGGTACCGCTGCGGCCCACCCCGTTGTGTAGAAGATGTATCCCGAAGGTCCGCCGGGCTTGTTGACGTTCACCGTGTAGGTCGGGGTGCCGATCGGGTTGGTCGGAAGGCGAGGAGCCGCTTGCGCGGTTGCGGCACACGTGACGGCCGAACCCAGTCCAACTATGGCTGCGGTCAGTATGGCCAGAAGACGCGGCGTCGAGCGCTTACGCATGAGGGTCCCTCGGTAGATCGATGCGAACTCAACGATCTTCGGGCGTTCGTGTGCCGATGACAAGCTCTCACGCGGGGTGATTTGAAACCGTGGTCCTGTCGTGTCCGGTTCGCGGAGAAGGGATTTGGGTCAAGCGCGCATAACGTACACGCCGCGTACCCCGTGTAGGAGCAAACTCACCCGACGCCGGCTGCACGGAGTCCAGCGGCGACGCCTGCCGCCAGCAAGATCACCACGATCAGCGGTGCCTTGAGCAGTGCGGCCACCACCCCGGCGGCAACTCCCGCCGGCCGCGCCCATCCGGACAGATCCTGCCCGGCGTAGAGGGCGCCGGTCGCGGCGACCGCAACAAGGAGAACCAGCGCGGCACGGTCGATCAGCGCTCGCACATTGTCCGACACTGTGATTCGTGATCGGAGCAGGGGGCCGGCCAACCGCAGGGCATAGGTACCCGCGGCCAGTACTGCGACGCCGATGAACAGTTGCGTCCCGTGCGTCACGACGCACGCTCGGCGGCATGGAGTGCACGCTCGGCGTAATGAGGCGCACGCTCGACGGTATAGGGCGCACTGTCGGCGGGATGGAGCGCACGCTCGGCAGTACGGAGCGCACGGTCCGCGCCGCGGCGGGGGAGCGGCACGCCGGCAAGGAGCCCGGTAAGGGCGAGCAGGACCGGGACGCCCGCGGGGACGAACGGCGTTGTGGCAACGGCGATCACGGCGCCCAGGGCCAGCGACGCGCCGAGCTTGCCGCGCTCGGAACGGTGTGCGCGCACTGCCGAGATCGCCAGTGCGGCCAAGAGTGCGGGGAACGCGGCGTCGAGTCCAAGTGTCTCGGGGCTCGAGATGATCTGCCCCGCAGCGGAACCCACGGCTGATCCCGCCGGCCACGAGACGAGCACACCGATCCCGCACCACAGGAAGGCGGCACGCGCACGCTCGGCGTCGGGTGCAGCGGCGGTCAGGGCGGCCGTCTCGTCGTTCACCATGTGAGCGCCGACGAGTCGGCGCATGCCCGACCCGAGGTACGGCCCGACGGACAAGCCGTAGCCGAGGTTGCGGGTGTTGACGAGCAGGCCGGCGAGCGCGCCGACGATAGGCAGTCCGCCGGTGGCGATGATGCCGACGAAGACGAACTCGCTCGAACCGGCCATCACCACGCAGGCGATGGTCAGGATCTGCCACCAACTCAACCCTGCGCTGTGACCGGCGACGCCGTACGAGCATCCGATGACGAACACCGACATCGCCATCACTGCGACGCTGCGCAGCGTGCCGTAGCCGAGTGTTTCCCATGACGAACGCATGACCACTATGATGAACATATGGGTACTGTTCGTCAAGATGAACACTCGGACGATTCATCGAACGATCACCTCGGTGGTGCCGCTGGTCGGGCCGAGGCTGCGCCGACGGCGTCCGGCCCCACCGCGGTGATCGCCGCGGCGCTCAAGCGTGAGCGGGCTCGCGTGGGCCTGTCGATCGGCGAACTCGCACGGCGTGCAGGCATCGGGAAATCGACGTTGTCGCAGCTAGAGCAGGGTCTCGGCAACCCGAGCATCGAGACCGTCTGGGCGCTGAGCGAGGCGCTCGGCCTGACCTTCTCCGACCTCGTCGACACCCCGCCCCGTCGAGTGGAGGTGATCAGGTTCGGCGACGGGCCGGCGATTCCCTCTGCGACCGCCGAGTACATCTCGACGCTCTTGTCCGCGGCGTCGCCGTCGTCGCGGCGCGATATCTTCTTGCTGCGCGCCGAGCCGGGAGAGCCGAAAGTGTCTCGCCCGCACGCGCGCGGCGTCGTCGAACATGTCGTTCTGTGCGCGGGGAAGGCGCTGGTCGGTCCTCTCGATGATCCGGTGGAACTGCTGCCCGGCGACTTCATCTCCTATCCCGGAGATGCCGACCATGTCTTCGACGCGCTGGAGCCCGGCACGTTCGCGGTACTGGTCAGCGAAGCTTTCTGACATTTCCGCCGCAACCACTTCGGAGCGCAAACGTGACCGCGCTCACCATGATTCGCTCACTCGGACGACCTCGCGTACGGTGTACATATTGGCGTGCACAGACATAGCCAACGCGTCGTAGATCGCAATTCTCGCGGCGGGTCCCCCACATAGCCCGGGGTCGACCACCGCTCTTTGACTTCATACGGCGAAACGACTTCGCGCACCCGCGATTTCGCCACCACAGCACAGGCCATAGTGGTCCACAGTGCTGATGAGCACGTAGAGAGACCTTTTACATGACTACATTTGCCGAGCTCGGCGTACCTGCCGAGATCGTGAAAGTCCTTGCCGCGGATGGAAAATCCGAGGCTTTCCCCATCCAGACCGACACCCTTCCCGCCACGCTCGACGGCGGCGACGTCCTCGGCCGCGGCCGCACGGGATCTGGTAAGACACTTGCGTTTTCGATTCCGCTCGTGGCCGGGCTCGCCGAGCTCGACGTCGACCGCGTCCCCGGCGCACCCACCGGCCTCATCCTCGCGCCGACGCGCGAGCTGGCCACACAGATCGCCACCGCGGTCGAGCCGCTGGCAAAGGCCGTC
The DNA here is from genome assembly GCF_036540975.1 of Gordonia sp. w5E2. Classification (NCBI taxonomy): domain Bacteria; kingdom Bacillati; phylum Actinomycetota; class Actinomycetes; order Mycobacteriales; family Gordoniaceae; genus Gordonia; species Gordonia sp. w5E2. The sequence continues at coordinate 1,252,719 of NZ_CP144213.1, forward strand.
GGCCTGACCGTGACCACGATCTTCGGTGGCGTCAAACAGGCTCGTCAGGAGCAGGCGCTCGGGCGCGGCGTCGACATCGTCGTCGCATGCCCCGGACGCCTCGAAGACCTGATGCAGCAGCGCATCGTTCGTCTCGACAACGTCGAGATCACCGTCATCGACGAGGCCGACCACATGGCCGACCTGGGCTTCCTTCCCGGAGTCACCCGAATCCTGGCCGCAACGCCTGCCGACGGACAGCGGATGCTCTTCTCGGCCACCCTCGACCGCGGCGTCGACAAGCTGGCCAAGCGCTTCCTCGACAATCCGACGATGCACTCGGTCGACGAGGCCACATCGCCCGTCGAGGCCATGACGCACCACGTCTTCGAGATCGAGCACGCCGACAAGAACGCCATGGTCGCCGAGCTCGCATCGGGAACGGGACGTCGAATCCTCTTCACACGCACCAAGCATCAGGCGCGCAAGCTCGCCAAGAAGCTCACCTCCGATGGCATCCCCGCCGTCGACCTGCACGGCAATCTGTCTCAGCCGCAACGTGATCGGAACCTGAAGGCGTTCGGCGAGGGCGGTGTGCGCGTGCTCGTGGCCACCGACGTCGCCGCGCGTGGTGTGCACGTCGATGCCATCGAGCTCGTCGTCCACGTCGACCCGCCTGCCGAGCACAAGGCGTACCTCCACCGCTCCGGCCGCACCGCACGTGCGGGCAACGCGGGCGACGTCGTCACGCTGTGCCTGCCGGACCAGCGTCGCGACGTTGCCGGCCTGCTCGGCAAGGCTGCGATCAAGGTCAAGCCGGTTCGGGTGCGCCCGAGCTCGGCGGAGGTCGACGCTCTCGTCGGCGCACGCGCCGAGCGAGTCGAGCCGACACCGGAGCCCGCCCGCCCGGCCGGACAGTCCCGTCAGGGAGCCGGCGGTGGACGTGGTCGCGGAGGCGCCAACGGGGCACGACGCCGCAGCGGCGGACCTCGTGACGGACGCGGTGCGCAGAGCTCGCGCGGCTCCGGCCAGCGTGGCTCCGCGCAGGGCGGTTCAGGTCAGCGCAGTTCCGGACAGCGCAGTTCCGGACAGGGCGCCTCGAGCCAGCGCGGCTCAGGCCAGGCGCGCGGCGGACAGTCGCGCGGTCAGCAGAACACGCAGAGTCGCGGTCAGCAGCGCGGCGGCGGTCGCGTCAGGCATCAAGCGGCGCGAACCGCTTGATCAGATGGGTAGCGAGCCATGGACTGGGACCCCAGGCCATGGCTCGTCCTGTCAGTAGTGCACGCATCGGCGACATGCGGCCGTAGCCGATGAGCACCCCCGCGGCTGGTTTGACGCTCACATAGAGATCAGGGTCGACATGCTCGTCGGGGTTGATCTCGAGATGCCCGTCGGTGAACTGGTAGATAAAGCGTTCGTCGGTTCCGCGGAACCGGATTTCGAATGTGGCGTCGGGTGGCGACGATTCTCCGAGGTGATCGATCCAGCACGGCAACAGCTGGTGCCTGCCCCGTGCGACCAGCGGTGCGACGCCCGGGTCGAGTTCCCAGTGGGCGCCGATCGCCCGTGCGATGTCGTGGCCGTGGACGGTCATCTTGCCGATCAGAATGCCCAGTGCGGAGTCGGCACGGACCCCACGACAGTCGCCCTCGACGGCCATGACGGGCACTCGCGCACCGAAGCGGCCGACGAGATCGAGTAGTTCGTCGAGTTCGTCGACGAGTCTCTGTGCGAGCTTGTGCACGTCCCTCGTGGGCAAATTCGCGATCTGTTTCGCGTAGATGTCCTTGAGATCAGACGGGCGGCTCGGCCACGCCGTGGCGCCACATGCCAGTTCGAGGTAGCGGGAGGGCTCGCTGGCGACGTGTCCGACGCACTCCGCGATGGTCCACTTCGACCGCCTGCCCAGCGACACGTCTGGATTGTCGATGTTGCACACGAGGTCGACGAAATTCTGAGCTGTCGCTCGTGCGGCGTCGATATAGGCAAAGCGTGAAAGCGTGTTGTTCATCCCCAGGCCACCCCCGTCGCGGGATGACGATACTCGCGAGCGCATGTCTATGCGATGCTCAGGCGGTGTCATTCGAACGTAGGAAACCGAATTGTGACATTGCGTCGATTCAGATACCGGCGGCACTCAAAATTGCGGAGCGTACAGCGGCAAAACAGTCGTCGGCGTCCGACTCTGGCCCGAGCCCGATGTGACAGGTGTTGCCCAGCGGCCCGGCGTCGCCGAAGCCGGACACCGTGAACCCGCGTTGGGCAGGATCGGTCGACAACGAGTCCGTCGGAGACAGCGTGGCCTGCGCAAATGGCACCGAAGTCACGACGACCCCCTTACTCGACCCGACCACCTCGACGATCAGATGCGCGGGCGTCAGCACGACGAGAGTCCCGAAATCGGTGTCCTCGGTGTCGGGCTCCAAGCTCTGTGGCGCCAGCGGACCCGGCTTCACCGACTGCGAACTGCGCGTCACCCACGCGGGGGACTGATCGTCAAGTTCTAGTCCCTCGTCCTTGACGTACTCGCGGAGTCCGAGGCGCATTTCCGTCGCGAGCAGTGGCAGGTTGGCCTCGGTCGTCGTGCGGTTGTATTCGGCGTGCTGAGTCGGCTTCGAAGGGCTCATGCCCGCAAATCTACCGATCAGCGGCCGGCCCGGACGAGCGTTGCGCGCGACCCCCGCGTCGGTCTGCGCGTCGATCCCCGCGTCGGCCTCGGCAACAGGCCGGCTTCGAGGTCGGCCAACAACGAGGCGACGGTCTCGCCGGAGTCGGTCTTGTTGGTACCGATGAAGCCTGACGGCCCGCGCTTGATCCAGCCGGTCACGTACATGCCCGGCACGCGACGACCGTCGTCGACGACGCGCCCTTCGTCGTGCGGGATCAGTGCGCGCGCGGCGTCGAAGGGAAGTCCCGGGACGGGCTGACCCCGGTACCCGACCGAGGTGAGAATCAGTCCCGCGGGGAGCGTCGTCGTCGTGGAAGGGCCCGTTCGTTGCGAGTTTGCGACGACGAGCCCATCGGCGGCCCCCGACCCGTCGACCGACACCGCCTGCGGTGTGTGGTGGAACGCGAGGCGGATGTGGCGACCCGAGACGGGCTCGTCGGTCGCCAGTTCTGCCAGGAGTTCGAGCTTGGCCCGTGCCACCGGGTCGAGGTTGTCGTGCGAGACGTCCGTGAAGGCGGAGACGTCGGTGACCACTCGCACGCCGTTGTCGACGAGGCCGACGAGTTCGGGCAACGTGAAGGCGGCATGTTCCGGACCTCGACGCCCGAGCACGGTGACCTGCTCAATCGACGAAGACTCCAGCGCGGCAAGCGCACGAGGCGCGATCGATGTGTCGGCCAGGCGCCCTGCACCTCCGACGAGGATGCGCGCGACGTCGAGCGCGACGTTGCCATTTCCGACCACGACCGCACAGGGGTGCGACAGGTCGGGATCGAGCGAGGCGAAGTCGGGATGGCTGTTGTACCAACCGACGAACGACGTGGCCGATCCGACGCCGGGAGCGTCGATGTTCTCGATCTCGAGGCGACGATCCGTCGGCGCACCTCCCGCCCAGATCACCGCGTGATGCCGTGCGCGCAGGTCGTCGAGCGTGATGTCACGGCCGATCTCGGTGTCGAGAAGGATCTCGACTCGTGGATTGCGGGCGATGTCGTCGAACAGGTCGATGACCTGTCGGGTTCGTGTGTGATCCGGGGCGACGCCGTAGCGCGCGAGGCCGAAGGGGCGTCGGAGGCGTTCGTAGATAATCACCGACACCGCGCGGTGGCGGAGCAGGTCGTCGGCCGCATACATCGCCGACGGCCCCGATCCGACGATGCCCACTGACACGGGCTCTTCGATGCCGAGTGCCCGCGGGTGCTCGATCGGCGCGAGTGGAAGCCGCTGCACCGGGTCGACGGGAAACCGTGCGTCGGTGAGACCGAGCTGTCCGTCGGCCGCGTAGGCGAGGGCGTTGATGTCGGCAAAACGTTCCTGCCCCAGGGGGATTCGATGAGAAGGAACGATCGCCCCGACCGGACACGCGCTGACGCATGCTCCGCAGTCGACGCAGGTCGTCGGATCGATGTAGAGCATCTCCGACGTCGCGAAGTCCGGCTCGTCCGGTGTCGGGTGGATGCAGTTGACGGGGCACGCGTAAACGCATGAGGCGTCGCCGCAGCACGATTGGGTCACGACATGTGGCATGTGTTGGGCCCGTTACTCTTTCGGTGACATAAGTGAAGTGATCGGGCTCAGGTCGCGGTGTAGGTCGGCTCGCTGCGGAACCGCGACGAACGGCCCGAGATGCCGAGGGCTCGCCACATCGCGCGCGAGGCCGGATTCATCAGGCCGCACTGCTCGGCAAGCATCCGTACATCGCCGAACACGTTGCGGCGCACTCGCTTCGATGACTCGGCGCGCCAGAAGATGTCGCGCATCACCTCGCGCGGGACGTCGAATTCATTCCTGAATCCGCGCGGCGGAACCATGATCGCACCGAGCAGGATGCGCATGGCCAGGGGAAACATCAGCGACAGCACGAAACGCTGGAAACGGCCCTTACGGGCGACGTTCTCACGGAGGTGATGGTGCGCGAACGAGATATGACGTGCTTCTTCGGCGACGTGTAGTTGCATGACGGCCGCCATCGCGGGATGTAGGTCGGAACGCATACGCAGGAAGTCTTTTTGGAGATGATCGATGGGCTCCTCGCCGCCGAGGATGCCGAAGAAGAAGATGGTGGGGAACGTCGTGGATACCAGCGGCACCACGGGAGAGATCAGTCGGTAGCCGAGTTTGGCGCCCGGAACGTCCATGCCGATGCGGTTCACCAGTTCCTGGAACATCAGTGTGTGGTTGCACTCCTCTTTCGATTCGTGCGTGGTGTAGCGAAATTCCTTGGCGCCGTTGGGCAATTTGAAGCTGTACTGCATCAGGCCGCGGATCAGGATCGACTCGAACTGCAGCCCGACCTTCGCGACGTTCGCCTGTCGCCACATGCCGATGCGGATCTGTTTGTCGAGCGGCTGTTGCTGATACCAGGGGTGGCGGCCGATCGGATCGACCTGATAGTTGAGCACCCATCGCGGATCGTCGGGCACGACGGCCATGTCCGGAGCGTCCCAATCGATGTCGAGGTACGGGTCGAAGTTTCGATGAACCGACGCCGACGAAAGGTCGTCGAGGACCTGCTCGTACTCAGCGCGGGGGAGGCCGTGCTGGGCGTCGATCGACACCGTCTCGTCGGGGTCGTACCTCAGTGCCTTCGTCATGAGAACTGCCTTCCGCGAGATGTATTCGGTGCTTGAGCGCAACCGACAGTGTGGGGTGTCACACCGTAGGCTTTCGACGGTAAGTGGCACCGAAATTGTTGTCAACAGTCAATGGCACAGTTTTCGGTGGAAGTGTTCTTCGGTGACCGGCGACAGACCCTGGAAGGGGCAGACGCGATGGAAAAAGTGCTGATCGTCGTTGCAGCGGTTCTCTTCATCGCGCTGGTGACCGACATCGCTCCTCGCCTACGGATTCCGGCGCCCCTGGTCCTGGTGTTCGTCGGCGCGGTCATCGGCATCATGCCGTTCGTACCCGCGTTCCACGTCGATCCCGAGTGGATTCTGGTCGGCGTGCTTCCCCCGCTGCTCTATTCGGCGGCGATCGGTATGCCGACGATGGACTTCCGTAGGGACTTCACCGCGATCAGCACGCTGTCGGTGGTGCTGGTGATCCTCAGTGCCGTGGTCGTCGGGTGGTTCTTGACGCTTGTGGTGCCGGGTATTTCGCTGGCAACGGGTGTCGCGTTGGGTGCCATCGTGAGTCCCACCGACGCGGTGGCGACGTCGATCGCCAAGCGGATGGGCGTGCCGTCGCGCGTCGTCGCTGTGCTCGAGGGCGAGAGCATGCTCAACGACGCGTCGGCGCTGGTGCTCCTGCGGGCCGCGGTAGCGGCGACCGCGGCCACGATCTCGTTCTGGGGCGTGGCGTTGAACTTCGTCTTCGCTGTGGCGGGCGCGGTGGCCATCGGTGCAGCGGTGGGCGTCGCCAACCTGTGGGTGCGGTCGCGGATGCGTGATGCCACGGCCAACACGGCGATCTCGTTCACCGTTCCCTACATCGCGTACGTGCCGGCGGAGGCGATCGGAGCGTCGGGTCTCGTCGCCGCGGTGACCGCGGGTCTGATCACCGGCGCAGGCGCGGTCAAATATCTCACGCCGCAGCACCGCATCTCGGACATGCAGAACTGGCACGTCGTCGAGCTGATCGCCGAGGGCGCTGTGTTCCTGCTGATGGGTCTGGAGCTCTTCACCCTCATGTCCGACGTCCACAATGACCACGAGGGCGTGCCGAACGCGGTGTGGATCGGGCTGTCGGTGTTGGGCGTCGCGCTGCTCGTGCGGGCCCTGTACGTCGTGCCGCTGGCGTGGTGGCTCGACAGGAAGCGACGACGCGGCGATCAGATCCGCCCGATGCTCGCGGATTTCTCGGTCACGCCGAGCGCCGACATCGACCGCGATCAGGAACGTCGGAGTCGGCAGTGGTGGCGCAGGGCGTTTCGACGCCGCCGCCACCGCGACACCACTCGACTTGCGGCAGGCGACATGCCGCCCGTCTCCACGGACACCGCGGCCCGCATCAATTCGCGGATCACGCGCACACTCGCCGACATCGACTATTACACCGAAGCACCGCTGGGGCCGAAGGAATCGGCGATCGTGGTGTGGGCCGGAATGCGCGGCGTGGTGACTGTGGCCGCTGCACAGACGCTGCCGGACGATACCCCGAGCAGGCCGCTGCTGGTACTGGTCGCGTTCGTGGTTGCGGCGGCGTCGTTGCTGATCCAGGGCGGCACGCTTCCGTGGTTGATCCGCAAGCTCAAGATCGGCGACGACACCGAATCGATGCTCGCCGAACGTCGACGGCTTCGGGCAGAACTGGACGCGACCGCCCAGAAAGTGATGGCTGAGTCCGAGACGGTCAGACAGATCCCGTGGTTGCGACCACGACTCGAACAGGTCAGCCGCGAGGCCGATGAGGACGCCGACGCAGTTTCGGACGCCGGTGATTCCGACGATCCGCAGAGCGGTGTGGTGCCCGCGGGCGCCAGTACGCCGTACGGCCTCAACTTCGAAGAACGCGTGCAGATCCGCCGGACCCGCCGCGAGATCATCGCCGCGCAGCGCAAGAAGTTGCTCACACTGCGTAGCCAGGGAACGTACAGCTCGTCGGCACTGAGCCGCGCGCTCGGGCAACTCGACGCCGAGGAGATCAGCCTCGACATGCAGCGTGGGTCGTGACTCGCTGAATGTTGCGGTTGCCCAGACGCGCGGATACCGCGCTTGTGGGCAACCGGAACCGGCTGAGACTCAGCAGTGGCGAAGAGTCAGCGCTGAGAGACGAAGGGCAGCAACGCCATCTCGCGCGCGTTGCGGATGGCGGTGGCCACCTGGCGCTGTTGCTGCGGGGTCAGTCCCGTGACGCGTCGGCTGCGGATCTTGCCGCGGTCGGACAGGAACTTGCGCAGCAGGTTGACGTCTTTGTAGTCGACGTCGGTGATGCCGAGCGCATTGAGCTGATTGCGGGTCTGCTTGGGCTTGGTGTCGGCGCCTGGCCGTGGCCGACGCGGTGCTCGCTTCGCCATGGGTGAAGTCCTCTGTAGTGGGTGATGGGTGGTTGGCCGCAGGGTGCGGGCGCTGTGAGCGCCCACACCCGACGGTACTCACCAACTCGACTTGTGGATGCCCGGTAGTTCGCCGCGGTGGGCGAGTTCGCGGAAGCGGACGCGCGACACGCCTGCCTTGCCGACGTAGCCGCGCGGGCGGCCGTCTACGACGTCGCGGTTGCGGACGCGCGTCGGGCTCGCGTTGCGGGGCAGCGCCTGCAGGTCGCGTTGGGCCTGTGCACGCTCTTCGGGTGCTGCAGCGGCGTCGACGATGGTGCGCTTCAGTGCCGAACGTCGTTCGGCGAAGCGGGCCACGGTCTCACGACGCTGCTCGTTGCGGATGATCTTGGATTTCTTGGCCATCAGCGATCCTCACGGAATTCGGTGTGACGTTTGGCGATCGGGTCGTACTTGCGGATCACCATGCGGTCGGGGTCGTTGCGGCGGTTCTTGCGGGTGACATAGGTGTAGCCGGTTCCGGCCGTCGACCGGAGTTTGACTATGGGTCGGATCTCGTTGCGAGCCATCAGACTTTCTCTCCTCGTGCGCGTATCTGTGCGACCACGGCCTCGATGCCCTTCTGGTCGATGGTCTTGATGCCCTTGGCGCTCACGTCGAGCGTCACGAAACGTCGTTCGCTGGGCAGGTAGTAGCGGCGTCGTTGGATGTTGGGGTTCCAGCGACGTGAGGTCCTTCGGTGCGAGTGCGACACCTGATTGCCGAACCCCGGCGTTCTCCCGGTGACCTGACATCGTGCTGCCACGGCACAACCTCCTTGTTGGAAACGATTGGCGTTAGTGCGGTATTCCACGCTATCGTGGCGGCACGCTAAATGGAAATCGTTGCCAATAATTCTGAAGGAGCGACGCTGTGCAGGCCGATCCAACTGATGCTCGACGCCGGCCGTCGAGGCCGCGCACTCCGATGACGCTGGTCACCGGGCTCGACAGGGAAGCGGTGGCGCGGACCGTGGACGCGCTCGCGATGGCAGGGACCACGCTGGTCCACCACGACCTCTCGTCGCTGCCCAGTGGTCGGGTGCTGCGCACGATCCGCTCGATCGACCTCGACGGCGTCGAGCACACAGACATTCGCGAGATCTCGCTCGAGCACGGGTGCGTGTCGTGCACGCTACGGATCGACCTGCTTCCGCTGCTGCGTCGACTGCACCAGCGATCAACGGTGGAACGTATTGTGCTGCAACTTGATCCGCTCATCGAACCCGAGGCGTTGTGCTGGTCGATCGAGCATGTCGTCTGCTCGGACATGCCTGGATTCGTCGACGCTCCCGCGGGATACGACGTCGTCGTCGACGCAACGATCGCGTGCGTGTCGGAGATGGAGTGGCTCGACGCCGCGAGCGGCGACGTCACACTCGGTGAAGCTGGGCTTGTCGAGTGGTCTGCTGAGTGGGATTCGGCTGTGGCCGAGGACGATCGCACCCTGGCGCAGGTGGCGGTCGGGCAGGTCGCCTTCGCCGACGCGCTGGTGCTCGCAGGCGCTGACCCGGCGTTTCGCGACGCGTGGTCGTCGGCGCGGCTGATGGAGGTCTTGCGTCGCCTCGCGCCCGGCGCTCCGATCGTGATGGAGCTGCCTCAACGACCCATCCGGCCGGGCACCCTGATCCAGTTGCTGCGCGCGATCGGCCCGACCGCCCGACGCGGCGCAGTCTTCGGTCCGCATGACCCGCTCCTACGCGGGGCGCCACCGTTGACCACCGAATGTGGTGTGTCGATGGCCGTATTCGAGAGTGACCGACCCTTTCATCCGACGCGCCTCCACGACGCCCTCGACCACCTGCTCGACGGCGTGATCTGCTCCCGCGGCCGAATCTGGCTGGCGACGCGATTCGACGACGTGTTCTGGCTGGAGTCCGCCGGCGGGGCGCTACGGGTCGAGGAGGCCGGACAGTGGGTCGCGGCGATGTCGGCCGACGAACGCGCCGACGTCGAGGAGACGCGCCTCGCGATGGCGGCGCTTCGGTGGGACGAGGTATTCGGTGACCGTCACAACGCGCTGGCGATCCTGGCGCACCGCGCGGACGTCACCGAGATTGTCGAGGCATTGAACGCCGCCACGCTCACCGACGTCGAAATGGCGGAGGGGTCGGATGCCTGGCACGAGTACGACGACCCGTTCGGCACCCGGCACGAGGACCCGTGCGCCGACAGCACGCCTCCCGGGTCCGGATTGCTCTCCATCACTGACGGTCTCGACCCCGATCAACAACGCAACGATTCCGAGAAAGGGGATCTCCCATGAAATCTGGCATCCATCCCGACTACCACCCGGTCGTCTTCCGCGACGCCGCGACCGGCACGCAGTTCCTCACCCGGTCGACCTCGACGTCGACGCAGACCGTGGAATGGCATGACGGACAACACTATCCGCTGATCATCGTCGACATCACGAGCGCGTCGCATCCGCTGTGGACGGGCACCGCACGCGTCGTCGACACCGAGGGGCGCGTCGGACGTTTCCGGCGGAAGTATGCAGCGAAGGGCGCATCGGGCAGGGGGTCATCGGGAAGGGGAGGGGTTCGGTAGAAGAGCGGCTGCGCGCGCTCGGGATTGTCCGTTACGACGAGTCTCCACAGATTCGATCTTGTGTTCGAGATTTCCTCGACGCTGTCGGTATTGTCGGGTAATGTAGAACACATATTCGACATGACGTGGAGCGGGGGTGGCGGCACGTGAACAGCAGCAGCAATCGCAACAACAGCGAAAACGGTGGCGCACCTTCAGCTTTGGGATCGTCTGTTTTGGCCTCGGCTGCGGTGGGTTCTGCGGATGCGGTGGTGGCGGAAAAACTGTCACGCCTTGCCGCGGTGTTGGATGAGTTGGCGGCCGTCGATGTGTCGTTGGTGTCCGATGCGGCGCTGGTGGAAGCCACTGTGGAGGCCGAACGCCTGGCGCTGCGGACTGCGGGCGCGGTGACGGATCGCTTGATTGTGGAGGCCTCCGACCGGGATCTGCCCCGCGCCCTGGGTTTCCGCGATGTTCGTAACTTCATGGCGCATGGTCTGCACATTGGTGATCCAGCGGCGCGGCATCGGGTGATCGCCGCGACCGGCTCGTTCACCACGATCTGCGGTGACCGACTGCCACCGTCGTGTCCCACCCTGGCCGGCTACGTCGTGGAAGGCCGGGTCGCCGGTGCGCACGTGCGTGCGGTGCTCGAGGTGCTCGAAGCGATCCCCGGTGAGGTGTCGGCCGAGACGAAAGCTGCCGCCGAAGCACAGATGGCCGGCTACGCGGTCCAATTCACGCCCGCCGAAATCACCAACCTCGGTTCGCGGCTACTTGCCCATCTGGATCCGGATGGGACGCTGACCACCTCGAAGGACCGCAAACGTCGACGCCGCCTGTGGGTGAACCGGCAGAACGCACAACTCATGTCGCGGTTGACCGCCGATCTCGATCCGATCGCCCGCGCCCGCCTCGACACAGTGCTCGATGCGTGGGCCAAACCCGGCATGAACAACCCGGACGACCCGGAGTCACCGGTCGGACCGATCACCACCGCGAATGCGGAACAGGTCGCGGCCGCCGCCGTACGTGATCAACGCTCACCCGCACAACGCAACCACGACGCCTTCTCCGCACTCCTGCAGCAAGTACTTGAATCAGGAATGTTGGGCAACACCCACCGCGGGTTGCCGATCCAGGTCATCGTCACCACCAGCCTGCACGAGTTGGAAGCACAGGCAGGGATCGCACAAACCACATCCGGAACACTGCTGCCCATCCAAGATGTCATCGAGATGGCCGCCTCTACCGGAGCTAGCCAGTATTTGGCGGTGTTCGGCGACCACACCAGCATCCCGCTCTACCTGGGGCGGTCGAAGCGGATCGCGTCACTCGGACAACGACTCGCCTCATTCGCCTCACCCGGCGGAAAGATGTGTTCCGCCCCCGGCTGCAACCAACCTGCGAGCAGGGTGCAGATGCATCACGCCGCCAAAGACTGGGCAGACGGCGGCTTGACCGATATCGACCAACTCGTCCCGGCGTGTGACGTGCACAACCGCCGGGTCGGCCCAAAACCAGGCCAGTTCACCACCCGCATGATCACCGAAGGACCCGACACCGGGCGTGTCGCGTGGCGACTCAACGCCAAGCCGGGTATGCCAGAGAATCCCGAACGCATCAACCGCATCGCCGACGTCAAAGCCGACTTCCACGACTACCTCGCCGCAGAACACACCAGCAATCAAGCCGCAGCCGCAGCACGCGCCACCGGGTCAGGTACAGACGCGACGGTTACCGAGATCGGCGCGCGAGCAACAGGCAGAGGCGACGCCGAGATCGAGGCGCACACAGCCAGGACAGCGGGCGGCGCTGCGGACACGGCCAGCGCCGAGATCGTCGCGGACGCAGTGCATGGCTGGATGGTGTCGCCGCCCTCGGTGCCGGATTCGCCGAGCAGGCAGGTGGCACGTCAGACGCTCACCGGCGTCGAACTCGCGCTGGCGGATGGGATGCCTTCCGCTGATACTCCGCCTCTCGGCAGGCGGGTCGACATCCGATGGAACCTAACCAGGCCGCTCGAACTCGACCCCGAGCCGCCCACAGACCCCAACCCGCCCACAATCCCGGGCGCGCCAACAGGTCCAGCTCCACCGGGCGACCCCCTCGCACCCCACGGCGTCGACCCGCCAGACAGCCTCGGCCCACCGCTGGCCGACGCCGCCTGACCACCGCGGCGACCAGTACAGCGCGCCGACTCGGCTGACGCGGCCGCCCAACGAATCGGGCGCAACGTCGAATCTGGTTGTGTCGCAACCCATCTGCACCCCGCCACCACTCCGGTGGCGGGGTAGGGGTCGTGCCGAGCTGGTGGGTGAGTGTCAATCCACCAGCAGCAGCGGTGCCGTGCTGAACAGCACGATGACGAAGAAGGCGAACTCGAACCACATTGCGCCCTGCCAGATCTGCCAGCGGCCGCCTGCGCGCCAGACCCGGTACGTGCGTACCGCTGTCGTGAGCGCTGCGATCAGTACGACGATCGGGGCGACGATGAGCAGGAGCGTCTGCAGGCCGCCAGACGATGCGGCCGCGACCAGCACGATGGCGACCGTGAAGAACACCGTGATCACGACCGACGTCATTGCGCGACGGAACTCACTCGGCTCAGACGGTGACGGGCTGCCGGTTGCTTCGCCATCGGTGCGACCGGTGTGATCGCTGTGCGAATTATCTTGCGGCCCAGTCATTTTTGGGTCACCACCAATCGGTTCGGGTGAAGGGTGCGGCTGTTCGGGATGTAGGCGGCGGTTCATTCACCGTACATCCGTCGGTCATTGCAGCAGTCGCTGCCTGCGCCTTCGGGACCTTGTTCCATTGCCCTCGCAACCGTCGGCGGGCACGATGGATGGTGAGGGTTACTGAGCAGACAGTTGTGAGGAGTTGGAAAACAGATGAATGCGATTCTCGTCGGCGTCGACGGTTCTGAAGCGGCAACGGCAGCAGTCCGTTGGGCAGCCAAGGAAGCGGAACTCGAGCACCTCGACCTCAAGCTGGTCGGGGTCTACGACGCGAGCACGAGCGACTACGCGCCTGGGCTCATCATCCCGCAGGACGTGATCGATGCGATCCGGCAGGACGCCACCGATGCGGTGCAGAGCGCTGCTGCCGCAGCCAAGGAAGTTGCGCCCGACATCACCATCCATACGTCGATCGTCGACGGTGACGCTGCGCGTGTGCTGCTCGAGCTCGGCAAGGACGCTGCTCTGATCGTCGTCGGAACACGCAAGCTCGGCAGCGTGAAGGGACTCTTCCTCGGTTCCGTGAGTATCACGGTTGCCGCACACCACCACGGCCGCGTCGTCGTGATCGACGGCGAGGGCAACACCGACGGACCTGTCGTCGTCGGCATCGACGACTCGCCCGTGAGCGAGGCCGCCATCAAGGAGGCATTCCGGCAGGCGTCACTGCGCAATGTGTCGCTTGTCGCGGTGCACACCTGGACCCCGCTCGACGTCGACGCCCTGCACGGCTACGGAATCGATCCCGACGAGGTCACCCGTATGTCGCAGGATGCCGTCGAGGCACTCGCCGAGCGGCTGGCAGGCTTCGCGTCCGACTTCCCCGACGTGACGATCGAGCGGAAGGTCATCCCCGAGGACCCGGCCAAGGCCGTGCTCGACGCCGCAGGCGACAAGGCATCGCTGATCGTGGTCGGCAGCCGTGGTCGCGGAGGCTTCACCGGCCTGCTCCTGGGATCGACGAGCCAGAAGGTGCTGCGGGAGGCCAACGCTCCCGTGATGGTCGTCCGGAGCTGACCGGCCCGGGCCACCGGAGAGCCGCACCCTAAATGTGTGTCCAATCGAAGGAGTTGGGTGCTGCAGCACCCACATCTATCGATAGGACACACGTTTAGGTCTGGCGGGCCCCGCCGATCGAGTCGGGCCCGCCGATCGAGTCCGGCCCGCTGATCGAGCTTGTCGAGATCACGCATCCCGAATAGGCGACTTCAAGTTCACTTGAAGTCGCCTATTGTCGTTGTATGGGCCTCAAGAAGATCGAATTGTCCGTCGGTGAGCTGGCGCAGCGCGCGGGCATCGCGCCGTCGGCCGTGCGGTTCTACGAAGACCAGGGGCTGATCTTCTCGCGGCGCACGTCGGGCAATCAGCGGCGCTACCACCGCGCGATGCTGCGGAGGGTCGCCTTCATCCGCGCCTCCCAGGCTGCGGGGATACCGCTTGCGGTGATCGGGGAGGTGTTCACCGAGCTCGGCGATCACGAGTCGCCGTCGCGGGCGATGTGGGAGGCGGCGTCGCAGCGGTGGATCGCCGACATCAATCACCGCATCGACCTGCTCGAGACGATGCGCGACATGATCGGCTCGTGCGTCGGATGCGGTTGCCTCTCGTTGGGTGCGTGCCACCTGCTCAACCCTGGCGATGAGTTGAACCGGCAGGGTCCGGGTCCGAGGCGGCTTCCGATCGACTGACGCGTGCGGCGTCGGACGTCATCGTTAGGCTGAGCATCATGGCCCGACCGTCTCGCGTGGCCCTCGCTCTGGGTAGCGGGGGAGCTCGCGGTTACGCACACATCGGCGTCGTCACCGAACTCGACGCACGCGGGTACGAGATCGTCAGCGTCGCCGGATCATCGATGGGTGCGCTGGTCGGCGGGCTCTACTGTGCCGGGCGTCTCGACGACTACGTCGACTGGATCAGCGGTTTGTCGCAGCTCGACGTGATGCGTCTGCTCGACGTCTCGCTGTCCAAGCCGGGCGGGATGATCGGCGCCGAGCGCATCTTGGCGCGGGTCCGGGAGATCCTTGGCGACACCGTGATCGAAGACCTCGAGATCCCGTTCACCGCGGTCGCCACCGACCTGGCCGCAGGTCGACCGGTGTGGTTCCAGAAGGGCAGTCTCGTCGACGCCATCCGGGCGTCGATCGCGATCCCGGGAGTGATCCGGCCCCATGAGGTCGACGGCCGACTCCTCGCAGACGGCGGCATCCTCGACCCACTGCCTGTCGCCCCGACGTCGGCGGTCAGCAGCGACGTGACGATCGGCGTGGTGCTCGACGCCGACGAGGGCGCAGAACACGGCGCGAGTCGAGCACCCAAGACCAAGGGCGTGATCCGCCGCAACATCACCCCGTTGTTGGAAAACGACTGGGTGCGCTCGGTTCGCGAACGGTTCGGCGTCGAGGCCGACGACTCCGGGAGCCACGACGCTCGCGACGAGGACGCGCCCGCCGTGTCGGACGGATCCGACGACGTCGAGACGCTGTCAACGGCGAGCGAGGTCGACGACGGTGCCAAAGCGGCTCCGATGGGCAGAATCGAGATCCTGTTGCGCTCTCTCGACATCATGTCGATCGCGCTGACGCGCTACCAGATCGCGGGATACCCACCGGACATTCTGATTCGGGTGCCACGTAAAGCCGTGCGCACGTTGGATTTTCACAAGGCCACGGAGATGATCGAGCTGGGTCGCGCACTGACCGCCGAAGCGCTCGACAAGCTTCCGGAGGAGCCGTGATCTGAGTGAAGCAGATTCCTCGCGGGATCTGGGTGCTACTGGCTGCCAACGTGGTCATCGCGCTCGGCTTCGGTCTGATCGCGCCCGCACTCCCGACCTTCGCGCGCAGTTTCGACGTCGGCTACACCGCCGTGTCGGCAGTGGTGTCGGCGTTCGCGGTGATGCGACTGGTCTTCGCGCCCGCCACCGGACGCCTGGTGACGGTCCTCGGCGAACGACGCATCTACCTGACCGGTCTGCTGATCGTCGCGGCGAGCACATTGGCATGTGCGTTCGCGCAGAACTACATTCAGCTCCTGCTGTTCCGCGGTGCTGGTGGTATCGGTTCGACGATGTTCACGGTGTCGGCGATGGCACTGCTGATCAGGTTGTCGCCCAACGAGATCCGCGGCAAGGTCTCGGGGTTCTTCTCCGCGGGCTTCCTGATCGGCAACATCACCGGCCCACTGATCGGCAGCGCGCTGGTCGGGTTCGGATTGCGCATGCCGTTCGTGGTGTACGCCGTCGCACTGTTGATCGCGTCGGCGGTCGTCGCAACGCAACTGCGCGAGACCGCGGCGCCCGAGGTCTCCGACGTTCCGCAACGAGGTGCGATGTCGCTGCGAACCGCGTTGCACGACAGCGCCTACCGCGCGATCATCGCGTCGAACTTCACGCAGGGTTGGGCGTCGATGGGAGTGCGCGTCGCGGTGGTGCCGCTGTTCATCACCGAGGGACTCGACGAGTCGGCCGCCATGACCGGTGTGGTCCTCGCCGTGTACGCGGCCGGTAACGTCGCCGCGATCCTGGTCGCGGGAAGGATGTCCGACAGGCTCGGTCGTCGACCGGTGATGCTTCCCGGCCTCGCCATCATGGCGATCTCGACAGCCCTGCTCGGGTTTTCGCCGAATATCGTCTTCGCGCTGGTGCTCTCGCTGTTCGCCGGTGTCGGATCGGGATTGTTCGCCCCGACGCATCAGGCCGCGCTCGCCGACGTTCTCGGCGCCAGACGGCAGGGTGGTTCGGCGCTGGCGGCCTACAGCATGTCGTCGGATCTCGGTGCGGTCACCGGTCCGCTGATCGTCGGGTTCGTTGCTGGAGCTGTCGGATTCGGCCCGGCATTCGTGCTGACCGGAGCGGTGGCGGCCGTTGCGTTCGTCGCGTGGCTGTTCGCACGCGAGTCGGCTCCCGAGGTTGTCGGTGCCGTCCCGCGACTGCATCCGACGCAGCAGTCCGATCCCGACGCACCCTGACGCTCGGCGTCGAGCATGCGCGGCACTCGGCGACTAGATTTGATCCATGCCTGCGTCGACTGCCAGCGGTGACTACACACTCGGCTCCAACACGGAGGTCGGCCGACTACGCGCGGTGATGCTGCACCGCCCCGGCGACGAACTGCTGCGCCTCACCCCGCGCAACAGCGACCAACTGCTGTTCGACGGTTTGCCCTGGGTCGCACGCGCTCAAGAGGAGCACGACGAGTTCGCGGCCGCACTGACCGCGCGCGGCGTCGACGTCTTTCTCCTCGGTGATCTGCTCACCGAGACGCTCGACCACAGCGGCGCCGCGCGAATCCAGGGAATCGCAGCAGCAGTGAACTCCCGACTACTCGGACCGCACCTTGCCGAAGAGCTGGCCGGGTACCTGCGCGGCCTGCCCGCACCACAACTCGCCGACGTGTTGACCGCCGGCATGACCTTCGACGAGTTGCCGTTGACCCCGGCGGCGGAGTCGGCGTCGCTGGTGCGTCGCATGCACGTCGGGCCGGAGTTCGCCATAGCGCCGCTGCCCAATCTGCTGTTCACACGCGACAGTTCGTTCTGGATCGGGCCGCGCTTCGCGATCACCTCACTCGCGCTGCCCGCCCGCGTGCGAGAGACCTCACTAACCGACCTGATCTACGCGCACCACCCGCTGTTCACGGGTGCGCGACGCGCGTACGAATCGCAGGTCGCACCCGTCGAAGGAGGCGACGTGCTGCTGCTGGCGCCAGGAGTCGTCGCCGTGGGAGTCGGTGAACGCACCACCCCCGCCGGCGCAGAAGCCTTGGCGCGCAGCCTGTTCGCCGACGGACTGGCCCACACCGCGCTGGCCGTTCCGATCGAGCAACAGCGCGCATTCATGCACCTCGACACGGTCTGCACCATGGTCGACGCCGATGCCGTCGTGATGTATCCGAACATCCGCGACAGCATGTCGGCATTCACGTTGCGCGACCTCGGCGACGGCGACGTCGACGTGAGCGGGCCGCGCCCGTTCGTGGAGGCGGCCGCGGACGCGATGGGCATCGGCAAACTCCGCGTCATCGACACCGGCCTCGACCCGGTCACCGCCGAGCGTGAGCAGTGGGACGACGGCAACAACACTCTCGCTGTCGAACCGGGTGTCGTCGTCTCCTACAACCGCAACGTCGAGACGAACCGCAGACTCGTCGACTCGGGTATCGAGGTGATCGAGATCGAGGGCCGTGAACTCGGCTCCGGCCGTGGCGGTCCACGGTGCATGTCGTGTCCGCTGTCGCGGGACCCGCTCTGAGGTCGACGATGGACCTCGCCGCACGGCTCGCCATCGACCACGACTCCGATCGCGCACCCTTCGAACAGGTCCGCCTCGGCGTCATCGACCTCGTCACGCGGGGCCAACTGCTTGTCGGAGAACGACTTCCGACGGTGCGCGCACTGGCCGCCGACCTCGACCTCGCCCCCAACACGGTCGCGAAAAGCTATCGCGAACTCGAGGCCGCCGGGATCATCGAGACCAGGGGCCGACGCGGAACATTTATCAAAGCCGGATCGAACACGACGCTCGACGACGCCCAGCGCGCCACCGTCGGCCACGTCGCCGCACTGCGTGCGATGGGAGTCGACGACGCCACGATCGTCGACCTGGTCACGCGGGCCGTCGGCGGCGACGAGCATCCCGCTGGCTGAGCGGCCCGCCGCTGGTTGAGCGCCCCACCGCTGGTTGAGCCTGTCGAAACCACCCCGCCCACCGCTGGTTGAGCCTGTCGAAACCACCCCGCCCACCGCTGGTTGAGCCTGTCGAAACCACCCGCCCGCGTGTCAGCCCCAGCTCGGCAGCCAGATCTGTTGGTGCCATTCCTCGGGCGAGATGGGACTAGCGGTGAGGATCGGCCAGAGCCAGGCGAAGTTCGCGACGACCAGCCCGATGTAGATCGCGACGACGATGATGCCGAGAACCTGCCGTTCCGGCCGGGGTCTGGTCGGCGACGATCTGGTGGCTCGCAGTATGTCGCCACAACACAGAGCCAGGCCCATCACGAGGAACGGTGCCAGGACCGTCGCGTAGAAGAAGTACATCTGGCGGTCGAGTTCGGCGAACCACGGCACAAAGCCCGCGCCGTATCCGACGATCACCGCGGCGTAGCGCCAGTCGCGTCGGATCAGAAAGGCCCACAACCCCCAGAGCAGCATCGGAAGCGCGAGCCACCACATTGCCGGTGACCCGATCAGCATCTGGGCGCGGACGCATTGGCCGCCGCCACATTGGTCGGGTCCGTTCTCCAGTGCGTACAGCATGGGGCGCAGGCTCATGGGCCACGTCCACGGCTTGGACTCCCAGGGATGGTGGTTACCGGCCGAGTTCGTCAGACCGGCGTGGAACTTGAGCACCCCGGCCTCGTAGTACAAGAGCGATCGCCACGCGCCGGGCACCCACGCGTACGGTCCGTCGGTCCCGATCGTGTTGCCGACCTGGTAGCGGTACACCGACGTCTCGCTCGTGAACCACGGGACAAAGCTCGCGAAGTAGATGGCGATCGGCATCACGACGAGGCTCGCGACGCCGGGTACGGCGTCACGAACCAGCGCGCCCGCCCAGGGGCGTCGAACGTGATAGGCCTTGCGCGCTGCGACGTCGAATCCGATCACCAGCAGGCCGAAGAAAATGATGTAGTAGATGCCCGACCACTTCGTCGCACACGTCAGCCCGAGCATCACCCCCGCGGTGAAGCGGTACCACCGGAAGCCCAGGCGAGGTCCGAACTGCGAGTCGTTGATGCGGCCGTCGAGGTAGGCGTTGAACATCCGCTCGCGTACCTGGTCGCGGTCGCAGATGACCGCGGTGAATGCTGCGACCACGAACAGGCACTGGAAGATGTCGAGCATGCCCATGCGTGACTGCACGAACAGCACGCCGTCGCAGATCGCGAATACCGCGGCGATCGCTCCGATGAGTGTCGACCGTGCCATTCGACGCACGACCCGGTAGATCATCACCACGATCGCGACGCCCGCGACCGCGGACATGACCCGCCAACCGAGCGGACTGTATCCGAACATCCACTCGCCGACGGCCAACAGCCACTTACCGGCCGGTGGATGCACGACGAGTCCGTAGGCCGGATTGTCCTCGATCCAGTTGCCGCCGGTCAGCACCTGCCAGCCCTGCGGAACGTAGTGCTTCTCATCGAAGACCGGTGTGCCCTGGTCTGTCGGGTGGTTCAGTCCCCAGAAGCGGGTGGCGGTGGCCACCAGAGTGATGATCAGACCGACGATCAGGCCCCGCGTTCGGTCGGGTGCGCCGAAGAGTGGCACCTCGATTTCGGGGTCGGGTCGGACCCGCGTCGAACGCAGCGCGGCCACCTTGAGCAGGCGTCCGCGGGCGGGTGTCGGATCGGCGGCGGGCGCAGCGATGGGTCCGTCGACGATGGTCACCCGGACCATCGTAATGTCCCGCTCGTACAGTGATTCGCATGATTCCCGCTCCGGACGCGTCCGACACCGACACGGGCAACGGTCGACTCGTCCTGGCCGCGACCCCGATGGGTCAGGTCGACGACGCGTCGTCGCGTCTGCGGCATGCTCTCGCGACCGCCGACATCGTGGCGGCCGAAGACACCCGACGCACTCGGGCGCTGGCCCAAGCGCTCGACGTGACGATCACCGGAAACGTCGTCAGCTACTACGACCAGGTCGAGGCCGCACGGACCCCGGCGCTCCTCGACGCGATCCGCGCCGGAAGCACAGTGCTACTGGTCACCGATGCCGGCATGCCATCGGTCAGCGATCCGGGCCACAAGATCGTCGCAGCATGTGCGGCGGCGGGTCTGCGGGTCACCGCGCTGCCCGGACCGTCGGCGGTGACCACTGCGCTCGCGGTCTCCGGCCTACCGTCGGACCGCTTCTGCTTTGAGGGTTTCGCGCCACGCAAACATCAGGCACGGCTCGACTGGCTGACCCAGTTCGTCGACGAACCGCGCACCGTGGTCTTCTTCGATTCACCCCACCGCCTCGCCGACACCCTCGTCGACGCCGTCGACGTTCTCGGACCCGATCGCGAGGCGGCGGTGTGTCGGGAACTGACGAAAACGTACGAGGAGATCCGTCGGGGCCCGCTCGCCGACCTCGCGCAGTGGGCGGCCGAGGGCGTCCGTGGCGAGATCACCGTCGTCTTGGCGCCGGGGGAACGTCGGGTACCGGCCGTCGACGACCTCGTCGAACAGGCCGAACAGCTCGTCGCGGGTGGTCTACGACTCAAGGAAGCCTGCGCGCAGGTCACAGAGGGTACGGGCGTGTCGCGGCGGGACATCTACGAGGCGGTCCTGGCCGCACGCACCGAGACGGACTAGCACCGCAGGTCACCGAGCTAACCGGGACTGCTGGACAATCAGCCGACTGTCAGTCGGGGACGACGGTCAGCGTCACGTCGGTGGCAAGCCGGTACGGCCGACTGGCCACGAGGGTGCCGACGGCCCGGCGCAGGCGCGACATCTCGGACCGCACCGACACCTCGTGGGTCGCGTCGCCGAACAGCATCTTGCTCAACTCCGCAGAGGTGAGGCCCGCGCGCCCGGCGTCGGAAAGCAGTAGCAGGATCTGCGCGTGACGTCGCGTGATGACGATGGTGATGTGGTCGGGCCCGTCGGTGACATGAATCGACGGTTCGCCGCGGAGGTCGAGCTCGATGAGAATCGGACCCGGCGGTCCTGCCGGGCGTACCACCCAGCCGCCGACGATGCGCTCGGCGACGCACACACCGAGCCCCGTCACGAAGCGCAGCTCACCGTCGCTCGGTGGGGCGATCCTGGTCGGGGCGATCACTCCGCGGCTTTCTGCGACGAGACCGTCGTCGTCGACGAGTAGCGCAGCCTTGAAGGCGGACAACGTCTTTCCGCCGGTCTCACGCAACGTGCTCAGTCTGCGCTGGTGTTCGTCAGAGACGTCGCGGGCGCAGAACTCGGCGACAGACGCCGCAAGCATGAGCGTCGCGGGCTGGACGGCATTCATCTGCCCTCCGAAGGCAATCACCCCGGCGACGTCGCCGGTGACCCGATCGAGGACGGGAGCTCCCGTGCAGTACCAGTCGCCCAGTGCCTTCGCGTAGTGCTCGGCGGGGTAGACGCGCTGCGGTCTGGGGTCGGCGAGTACCTGTCCCACCACGGTCGTTGCGGCCGATTCTTCATCCCAGCGCGCACCCTCGGTGATGTGCAACCCGTGCGCCGCGTCGCGGAGTCGGGAATCGGCTTGTCCCCACAGCATCACGCCGTCGGCGTCGAACATCCCGAAGACGAGCTCGGATTCGTCGGCGCTCGCGTCGACGATCGCCCGTGCTGCCGTCGACGCGTGCCGAAGCGGACTCTGTTCACGGCGACGGTCGAGTTCGTCGGCATTGACCAGTTCGGGCCGATGGGTGTCGCGTTGGTGTCCGCGGGCGCGGGCGCGCAGCCACGATTCGAGAACTGATGTCGGGGGCGTGTAGTTATCCGGATAGCGGTGCGCAGTCTGTGTCGAGCCGACCGCGTCAGCGCCGAGTGATTCACTGATGATCGAGGCTCGGATATCGGCGAGGTCGGTGGTGATCTCGGCGGCCTGCTGGACGGTCGCGGCCCAATTCATATCGATAACGTTAGCCGAGCACACTCGGTCGCGCGTTGATCACACTTGCGGCTTTGTCGAGGCATTCCTGCCATTCACGATGCGGATCCGAATCGGCGGTGATGCCGCCACCGACGCCCAGCGCCATTGAGCCGTCGGGTGCGATCTCGACTGTCCGGATCGCGACGTTGAGATCGAGCAGGCCTGCTGGACCTGCCAATCCAACTGCCCCGCAGTACACCCCGCGTGGGTCGCGCTCCCAGTCGGCCAGCAGTTGCATGGCCCTGAGTTTGGGTGTTCCGGTGACCGACGCCGGGGGGAACGTGGCATCGAGTAACGCCACGTTGCCGATCTCCGGCGGCAGTTGCGCCCCGACCCGCGAGACGAGGTGCCACACGCCCGGCGCACCGACGACCTCGAGCAGCCGCTCGACGCGCACCGACCCGGTGCATGCCACACGACCGAGGTCGTTGCGTACGAGGTCGACGATCATGATGTTCTCGGCGATGTCCTTCGACGACGCCGCGAGCACCGTCGGGTCGTCGCCCGCGGCGATGGTGCCCTTGATGGGTGCCGACCACACACGCTCGCCACGTCGGGACAGGAAGGTCTCGGGGGAGAAGCTCGCCACTGCGCCCCAATCGCCCTGTAGGAAAGCAGATTTGGCGGGTCGGGTGCGCGACACGAGATCTGCGAAGAACCCGCACGCAGAACCGGTGAGCGTTCCGGTGAATCGGGTACACAGGCATGCCTGATAGATCTCACCGGCGCTGATGGCCTCGAGGCAGTGCTCGATCGCTGCCAGGTGTGGTCGAGGGTCTGGGGGTTCCCACCGGGTCGACCACCCTCGGGTCGAGTCGTCGACTTCCGTTGCGGCATCGACCAATACCTCGCGCACCCAGTCGGGTGGCCCGGTGCCGGAGGCGCTGACATGCTGCCAGCGCCCGCCCTTGAGTACCAGGAGGTGGTCGGTCTCACCACCAGCGATCGTCGGCAATGCTGATTCGACGCCGCGCACCGGAAAACCCAAGTATCCCAACCAGAATCGGTCGGGACGATCGGGTGGTGCAAGACCTGGGCGTACCTCGATCGACGGCGCGATGACCGCGTCGGCATCCCACCAGTCGCCCACAAGGGCTGCGGGAGGCGGTGATCCGCGACGCGCGGTCGCCACCTGCAGCGTGCGTAGCAGGTTCGTCGCGGTCGGGGTCAACGCGTCACCGCACACCGGCTCACGCGTCGCGGCGCGGGAAAATCACTGTGGGCTTGGGCAATTGGGTTCCGGGCGTGAGGCGGTCGTCGACGGTTGTGAACTCTCGATCGTCGCCGACGGCCAGCAGGTCGAGCAGCGCGTTGCACGACGTCGGCATGACGGGCTGCGCCAGAAGTGCGACCACGCGCACCACCTCTGCGCACACGTAGAGCACGGTGCCCGTCCGGTCGAGATCGGTCTTCGCGAGCTTCCACGGTTCCTGCGCCGAGATGTACCGATTGGTCTGCGCCAGCACCGACCACAGTGCCTCGAGCCCCAGATGGATCGCCTGCACGTCGAAGTTTTCGCGCACGCGTGGCAGCAGTTCGCTTGTGGCGTCGAGGATCTCGGAATCGGCGTCGGTGTAGGCGCCGGGGGTCGGGACCGCACCGTCGAAGTACTTGCCGATCATCGACAGCGTGCGCTGCGCGAGATTGCCGAACTCGTTGGCGAGGTCGGCGTTGACGCGTGCGGTCATGCTCTCGGCGGAGTACGAGCCGTCCTGGCCGTAGGGCACCTCGCGCAGCAGGAAGTAGCGGAGTTGGTCGAGGCCGAACTCGTCGAGGAGGCTCTCCGGATCGACGACGTTGCCGAGCGACTTGCTCATCTTCTCGCCCTTGTTGAACAAGAAGCCGTGCGCGAAGACCCGCTTGGGTAGTTCGATTCCTGCGCTCATCAGAAACGCCGGCCAGTAGACGCAGTGGAAGCGGATGATGTCTTTGCCGATCACGTGCAGATCGGCGGGCCAGTACCGCTCGAACGTGGCGGCGTCGTCGGGGAAGCCGACGCCGGTGAGGTAGTTGGTCAGCGCGTCGACCCACACGTACATGACGTGATCGGGATGCCCGGGCACCGGGACACCCCAGTCGAACGTGGTGCGCGAGACCGACAGGTCGGTCAGGCCCCCCTTGACGAAGCTGACCACCTCGTTGCGTCGGACATCCGGTCCGATGAACTCCGGGTGCGATTCGTACAGTTCGAGCAGTCGATCCTGATACGCCGAGAGTCGGAAGAAGTAGGTCTGCTCTTCGGTCCAGGTCAGGACATGCCCGTTGTCGGAGGCCACGCGTTCGCCCGCGTCGTTGACCGTGGTGTCGGTCTCGGCGTAGAAGGTCTCGTCACGGACGTCGTACCAGCCCGAATAGGTGTCGAGGTAGATGTCGCCCGCATCGGCCATGCGCTTCCAGATGACTTCCGACGCGCGCTTGTGGTCGTCGTCGGATGTTCGGATGAAGCGGTCGTAACTGGAGCCGAGGCGGTCCTGGAGAGCCTGGAAGCGATCGGAGTTGCGCTTGGCCAGCTCCGCCGTCGGGATGCCCTCTTTCTCCGCGGTCTGCTGCATCTTCTGCCCGTGCACGTCGGTTCCGGTGAGGAATCGGACGTCGAATCCGTCGAGACGCTTGAACCGGGCGAGCGCGTCAGCCGAGATGTACTCGTAGGCGTGCCCGATGTGCGGTGCGCCGTTGGGGTAGGCGATGGCCGTCGTGATGTAGTACGGACGCCCTGCGCCGTGTGATGTACGCGTGTCGGTGCTGGTCAGATCAGTGGGCATAGTGTCTGCCAGGATACTTGGTCGCCCGACGCCCGAGCGCCCCGCGTCGACCGCGCGCTCCGGACAGCCGACTGGGCGCTCGAGACGGCCGATTGGGCGCTCGAGACAGCCGACTGTGCGCCAGATCGTGCCGACTGGGCGCTCGAGACAGCCGACCGTGCGTTCATCGAGGCCGATCGAAGTGACACGTCCCGTATTCTGACCGCATGGTGATGGCTGATCGACCCGAGGTGGAGACCGCATCCAAGCCGGTCGCGGCGTTGACGATGGTTGGCCTCGGCGAGAGTCTGCTGAACGGTCTCGCGCGAGTGCCCTTCTCAAAACCGTGGAAGGGGCCCGCTGGATTCCTCGACAACGTCGGCCAGTCCGTCACCAGGAACACCATTCGCGCGTTCATGGGGTATTCGATGGGATTGCCTATCGAGGAGTTCCGTTCGATGGAGAAGGCGCTCGACGACATCTGCAACGTCGTCCTGCCGCCGGTCATCGAACTCGCGGGCAAGGTCGACATCTCCGAAGACGAGATCAACGGCGTGGCGGGAATCTGGTGCCGTGCCAAGGCCAGCAGCGACGAATTCGTCGACGACGACGAAACCAAGGAATCCATCGGGGCAACTGTTCTCTACCTGCACGGCGGTGGGTACATCGGTACGACGCCGATCATGTACTCGGCATTCGCCGCAGCGCTGGTTCGGATCACCGGTTTCGAGATCTTCATCCCGGACTACCGCATGGCACCCGAATTCCCCTTTCCCGCAGGAGTTCTCGACGCCGCCGACGTCTACCAGGGCCTACTCGACCGGGGAATCGACGCCGATCACCTGATGGTTGCGGGAGATTCCGGCGGTGGTGGTCTCGCGACGTCGTTGATCAGCTATCTGCACAACCAGGGCATGCCTCGGCCGGCGGCGCTCGCGCTGTTCTCGCCCGAGATCGACCTCGACCTCGACAACGCCTCGGTGACCGAGAACGCCAAGTACGACATCCTGCCGTGGAGCATCCCGGTCACCCCGTACCTGCACGGCGTGCAGCCCAACGACGTCAGGGTGTCGATCGTCTACGCCGAACCGAGTCCCGACTGGTTTCCCCCGACGTTCGTCTGCTGGGGCGAGTACGAGATGTTCCGCGACGGCATCCGCGACTTCGTCGGGAAACTCGAGGCCAACGGTGTCGGCGTGTACGGATACGAGGGTCGCGGTATGTTCCACGTCTTCCCGATCCTCATGCCGTGGGCGGAGGCGTCGAAAGACGTTCTGAGAGAACTGCGGACGCGCATCGCGCGCAACATCAAGGCCGACCCGGAGGCCAAGCCGACGCACTGAGGCGTCGGGCTCGGCCACCCGGGAGTCAGTCTCGGTGATACGGCTCGCAGCCCACCGGCGCCTTCGGCGGCTCACGATGTTCGATCTCCGCGATGTCGCGCGTCACCGGGTGCTCCGCGGTGAGCGTGAACTTCTCACCGTGGTGCGCGAGGTCGATCTTCGGACCGGACAGCAGGCGGTACGTCGCGGTCTTCTTGTCGACGGCGACGACGATCTTCGAATCCCGCACCGTCATACGGAAAGACATATAGGTCAGTCGCGGTGGGAGCCGGGGCGCAAACGTGATGTGGCCACCGAAGTCGCGCATGCCGCCGAATCCTGCGACGCAGTCCATCCACGCACCCGCCAGCGCGGCGATGTGCAAACCACTGCTGACGTTGCTGTGTAGGTCGTGAAGATCGGTGAAGACCGATTCGGCGAGGAGGTCGTAGCTGAGGTCAAGGTAGCCCACCTCGGCAGCCGTGACGGCCTCACAGCACGCCGACAGCGAGGAGTCGCGGACGGTGAGTGGATAGTAGTAGTCGAAGTTGCGGAGCTTCTGTTCCTCGGTGAACGCCCGGCCGAACATGTACATCGCGAACACGAGGTCGGCCTGCTTGACCACCTGTTTGCGGTACAGGTCGTAGTACGGATAGTTCAGCAGCAGTGGGTATTTGCCGACCGACGCCGCGAAATCCCACGCGCCGAGCAGAGTGAACGCCTCGCACTGCTGGTGGACTCCCAACGCGTCGTCGTACGGGATCGTCATGTCGTCGGCGCACGATTCCCAGTGCGCCGCTTCAGCATTCGTCACGCCGTACTTCTGCGCGAGATCGGGGCGGCGATGGACCCAGGCCACGCCGTCGCGAAGTGCCAGTTGCGCAGCGAGATTGGTGAACACGTTGTTGTTGACGACGGCGGTGTACTCGTCGGGTCCGGTCACACCGTCGAGCCGGAAGTGTCCGTTGACGTCGTGATGCCCGAGACCGGCGAAGAGACGGGCGATCTCGACGAGAAGCTCGACGCCGCACTCGGTCTCGAACTGTTCGTCCTCGGTGGCGCGCATGTAGCGTGCGGTCGCGTTGGCGATGTCGGCGCTGACGTGCACACCCGCGGTACCAGCAGGCCAGTAGCCCGAACACTCGTCACCATTGATCGAGCGCCACGGGAACATGGCGCCGCGCTGTCCGAGTTCTGCTGCGCGTGACTTCGCCTTGTCCATCGTCGAATGGCGCCAACGCAATTCCTCACCTGCTGCCGCCGGGACGGTGTAGGTGAGCATGGGCAGGATGAAACTCTCGGTGTCCCAAAAGGTGTGGCCGTCGTATCCCGGTCCGGTGAGTCCCTTGGCGGGGATCGCGCGTGACTGTCCGCGCGCACCGGCCTGCAGCACGTGGAAGAGCGCGAAGCGCACCGCCTGCTGAACCTCGGGATCGCCGTCGAGTTCGATGTCGGCGTCGCGCCAGAAGTCGTCCATGTAGGCGGTCTGCATCGCCTTCAACGATTCCCAGCCGGTCTCCATCGCCATGGCGAGGGCAGCGTCGACCTGAGCACGAAGTGCGGGAACCGACCGTCGAGCCGACCATCCGTAGCCGATGTACTTCGTCATCTTCAACGACGTTCCTTCCGGAACGTTCGCCGCAATGGTCAGGCGAGCCAGATCGTCGTCGGCACGGATGAAACTGTCTGCCGCGCCGGGGAAGTCGATCTGATGATCCATGCCTGCCGCCATGTGCAACCCGGACTGTTTGGTGTGGTGCACCAGGATGCCCCAGTAGTTGCGGCACGTCGCGAGGTCGGAGACCAGTGGCGACTCGAGCGCTGCGGCGAGTCGGGGATCGTTGCCCGGCACCGGAACCGGCTCGTTGGCGAGCAGATCGGACTGCAGCACGATCTTCATGTCTTCGCCGACGGGCTCCACTTCGTAGTGGATCGCGGCGATGGTGCGTTTGGTGAACGACACCAGCCGCTCGGACTTGATACGCACCGTGCGGCCGGTCGGCGAGGTCCAGAGAGTGTTGCGACGCAGCGTTCCGGTACGGAAATCGAGTGTCTGCGAGTGTTCTTCGGTGCGGCCGTATCGCAGATCCATCGGCTCGTCCTCGACGAGGAGGCGAATGATCTTGCCGTCGGTCACATTGACGACGGTCTGGCCGGATTCGGGGTAGCCGTAGCCGCTTTCGGCGTACGGCAAATCCCGCAGTTCATAGAAGCCGTTGAGGTAGGTGCCGGGATGATCGACCGGCTCACCCTCTTCGAAGCTGCCGCGCAGTCCGATGTGGCCGTTGGACAGGGCGAACAGCGTCTCGTTTCGACCGAGCTTCTCGAGATCGACTCCGCGCCAGTGCAACTGCCACGGATCGATGTCGAATCCGGTGCTCTGTTCTGTGGTGCGGCTCATGCGGGGATCAGCTCGTCGAGATCGTTGACGACGATGTCGGCGCCCGTGGTGCGCATCGCCTCAGCCTGGGTGCCGCCGACTCGGTCGATACCGACGACGTAGCCGAAGTGGCCTGCCACGCCTGCCTGTACACCTGAGATCGCGTCCTCGAAGACGGCTGCTGCCGTCGGTTCGACGCCCATCAATTCTGCCCCCAAGAGAAATGAGTCGGGCGCGGGTTTCCCGCGCAGTCCACGTGCGGCCGTTTCCTGTCCGTCGACACGCACTTCCACGTACTTCGACAGTCCTGCAGCGTCGAGTACGGCCTCTCCGTTCTTCGACGATGTCACCACTGCGATGCGTAGCCCGGCTTCCTGGGCGGCCTGCAGATAACGCACCGACCCGGGATAGGGATTCACGCCGTCACTGGAGAGTTTGTCCAGGAACATCGCGTTCTTCTCCGAGCCGATTCGCTCGGTCGTCGCCTCATCGACATCGTCGATGCCGCGTGACGACAAGAACGCGCGCACACCGTCCTCCCGTGGACGACCGTCGACGTAGTCGAGGTAGTCCTGTTCGGTGAACGGCACGAAGTCGTCGCTGTCGCGGTCACGTAGGAAGTCGTCGAAGGCGGCTTTCCACGCAACGCGATGTAGGACGGCGGTACTCGTGAGAACACCGTCGAGGTCGAATAGGGCGACCGAGATCTGTTCTGGCAAACCCAACACGTCCGACACGCTACCCGCCTGGGGGGTTCACGGCGCGGTATGCGCACAGACCACACGTCGAGCCAGGCGCGTCGCGCCAGTGCCCGGCGGCGCGAGATCCGTCGTCGCAAATCGCTGGACAACCCTCGGTCGCGGCGGCGAGCATGGGTTCATGTCTTCAGTGCAGCAGTCCCGACGTTTCGCCCAGGTCGACGTGTTCAGTTCGAAACCGTTGCGCGGCAACCCCGTTGCCGTCGTTGTCGATGGAGACGGGATCTCCGACGACGATATGGCGGCATTTGCTCGCTGGACTAATCTTTCCGAGACGACGTTCATCCAGTCTCCGACCGACCCTGCCGCCGACTATCGACTGCGCATCTTCACTCCCGGTGGCGAACTCCCTTTCGCGGGACACCCGACGCTAGGGTCGGCGCACGCGTGGCTCGCCGTGGGCGGATCGCCGCGCGGTGCGAACGTCGTTCAGGAGTGCGGCGTCGGACTGGTCACGATTCGTCGTGACGGCGATCGGCTCGCCTTCGCGGCGCCTCCGCTGCGCCGGTCGGGTCCGGTCGACGACGCACTCGTCGACGAGGTTTTACCGTCCCTCGGACTCTCACGTGAGCACGTCCGCGCCGCGGAATGGATCGACAACGGTCCGCCGTGGTTCGTGCTCGAACTCGACTCCGCGGAACGGGTGCTCTCGGCGAGACCCGACCTCGCTGCCCTGGGGGCGCACGACGTCGGCCTCCTCGGACGCTACGAGTCCGGGCACCCCGGCGACCCGGACGTCGAGTTCGAGGTGCGCGGTCTCGCGGGCGGCGAGGCCGTCGGAGAAGACCCCGTCACCGGCAGTCTCAACGCGGGGATCGCGGTGTGGCTGCGTTCGAACGGCCGCGTGGGCGCGAGCTACGTGGCATCGCAGGGCACCGCTGTCCAGCGTTCGGGACGAGTCCACATCGACGACGACGGCGAGCACATCTGGGTCGGCGGGCAGTCGACGACGGTCATCAGCGGGACCGTCGATCTCTGATCGCTGCTTTCTGATCGCTGCTCTCTAGCGGGGTCGCGTCCGGCCACCTTCTAGAGTCGAGTCCATGACGGAGGGTGCAGACACTTCGGCCGGCGCGCAGCCGGTTGGAGAATCGACGACCGAGAGCGCCAAGGCCGCAAAGAAGCGTCGACGTCGCGAGCCGCCGCCGGACCCGACGCCGCTCTACGGGCTGATCGACGCGCACACGCATCTCGCCGCGTGCGGCGGGCGTTCGCCGGAGACCGTTCGTGCGATCGTCGACCATGCCGAAGGTGTCGGCGTAGAGATGATTGTCACAGTTGCCGACGATATGGTCGACGCTCGGTGGGCCGTATCGGCGGCGGACTGGGATGACCGGGTCTACGCGGCAGTCGCGCTGCACCCGATGCACGCGGGCGACCTCGACGACGCGACCTCGCGCGAGCTGGAGCATATGGCGCAGCATCCGAGGGTGGTGGCGGTCGGCGAGACCGGTCTCGATTACTATTGGCCCGCCCGGTCCGACGACTGCGCGAAGCCCGAGATCCAGCACGAAGCCTTCCGCTGGCACATCAGGCTCGCGAAGAGCATCGGTAAGCCGTTGATGATCCACAACCGCGAGGCCGACCGCGATGTGCTGGACATCTTGGCTGATGAGGGCGCTCCCGACACCGTGATCATGCATTGCTTCTCCGGTGACCAAAACGTTGCACGCGAGTGCGTCGAACGCGGCTACTTCCTCAGTTTCGCGGGCACTGTGAGCTTCGCCAATGCCGCGTCGCTGCGAGATGCCGCACGCGTCGTGCCGGATGAGTTGCTGCTCGTCGAAACCGACGCTCCGTTCCTGACGCCGGATCCCTATCGGGGACAACCCAATCAGTCGTACTGTCTGCCGTACACGGCGAGGTCGTTGGCGTCGACGCGTGGAGTCGACGCCGAATCGTTGGCCAGGAGGCTCGGAGAGAACGCGCGACGCGCCTACCAGCTACCTTTGCGGTAATCGCCCCGTCTCGTTATCGTATTGTGATCCCGCGTGATGGTGGGCGTCGATTGATCGGATGATTCGGTCTTTCTTCGGGAGCGATCTCGAGGCCACAGAGCCTCTGTTACTCGCTCCTGCGACGCCCGACGTGGGTTGACTCTGTCGCCGATCAGGATGCTTGGACCTTGTCTGTACTTGCGAGAATTCACAACTCAGAATCGATGCGCGCTCGCGTGGCCGTTGGTGCCGTGCTCGCCACCCTCGCCGCCGGTGGCGTCGCGGGCGTTGCGATGCACAAGAACGTGACGCTCGACGTCGACGGTCACACCATGAAGGTCTCGACCATGGCGATGTCGGTCGATTCGGTGCTGCGCTCGCAGGGGTACACGCCGGCCGAAGGCGACCAGGTCAGCCCAGGAGCAGATTCCGGCTTCGGCGACGGCTCGACGATCACCATGAAGCGCCTCAAGACCGTCGTCCTCGATGTCGAGGGTCAAAAGCAGCAGGTGAAGACCACCGCGGTCAAGGTCGACGAGCTTCTCGCCGAGAAGGGACTCGCTCACGGCGAAGACCAGACCAACTTCTCTGCCGGCGGAGCCATCCCGGTCAGTGGTGCCGTCGTCGACGTCACTCTGCCCAAGGCCGTCACTGTTGTCGACGGCGGCGTGCGGTTCAACACCACCGTGCCCGCTGCGACCGTCGCCGACGTTCTCACCGCGACCGGCAAGCCGCTGTCCGACGAGGACAAGGTCACTCCGGCTGCGGACACCAAGGTCGCGCCGAACATGGTCATCGACGTCACCCGTATCCGGACCGAGCGGGACACCGTGCTCGAAGACGTCGCCCCGCCGGAGATCAAGCAGGACGATCCGACCCTCATCCGCGACAAGAAGGTCGTCGTGAAGGCGGGTAAGCCGGGACGCGCAAACGTCACCTACAACGTCACGATCGTCAACGGCAAGGTCGTCAAGCGCGACAAGCTCTCCGCCGACCAGCTCGCTGCTCCGATCGCCGCAACCGTCAAGATCGGCACCAAGGAAGGCGCGCCCGACGTGCCGTCGGGTTCGGTCTGGGACCGTCTCGCGCAGTGTGAGTCGACCGGAAACTGGGCCATCAACAACGGCAACGGCTTCTTTGGCGGCATCCAGTTCGACCAGAACACCTGGGATCGCTGGGGCGGCCAGGAGTACGCGCCGCGCGCCGACCTCGCCACGCGTGAGGAGCAGATCGCGGTTGCCTCGAAGACCCAGGCAGCGCAGGGGTGGGGCGCTTGGCCCGCCTGCTCGTCGAGTCTGGGCCTGCGCTGACAGACGACGCGGAATCGCCCGCTCCGCGGCTGCTCGGCCCGGCACAGATCCGACGCCTCGCCGCGGAGCTCGATGTTCGTCCGACCAAAACACTCGGACAGAACTTCGTCCACGACGCCAACACGGTTCGACGCATCGTCGCGGCGTCGGGTGTCGGACCTGACGACACCGTCCTCGAGGTCGGACCAGGCCTCGGCTCACTGACGCTCGCGCTGCTGGGCACCGCGGGACGGGTCGTCGCCGTCGAGATCGACCCGAAACTCGCTCAGCGGCTGCCGCACACCGTCGACGAGTTCGCTCCCCAACGTGCCGACGCACTCGACGTCGTCACCGCCGACGCACTGGCCGTGACCGCCGACGATCTGCCGGTGACCCCCACCGCGCTCGTCGCGAACCTGCCGTACAACGTTGCGGTGCCCGTGCTGCTGCACCTGATGACCCAATTCCCTTCGATCGCAACGGCTCTCGTCATGGTGCAGGCCGAGGTTGCCGACCGACTCGCGGCAGGCCCCGGCTCCCGCGTCTACGGTGTGCCGAGCGTCAAAGCACGATATTTCGGAGACGTGGCCCGCGCAGGTGCTGTGGGGCGCAACGTCTTCTGGCCGGAGCCCAAGGTCGAGTCGGGTCTCGTCCGCATCACCCGCACAGACCCATTCGTCGACGAATCAGCGACCCGCGCACAGGTTTTCGCCGTCATCGACGCCGCCTTCGCGCAGCGCCGCAAGACGATGCGGTCGGCGTTGGCCACCTGGGCGGGATCGCCCGCCGAAGCCGAACGACGACTCCGCGCGGCGGGCATCGACCCACAGATCCGCGGCGAGAAGCTCGACGTCGGCGACTTCGTGCGCCTCGCGGGCGTCGAGCCCGCCTGAGCTGCCGGCTGGGCGCTCTATCCCGCCGACTGGGCGCTCTATCCCGTCGACTGGGCGCTCTATACCGTCGACTGTGCGCGCCCTGCGGCCGGGCGCGCCACCTCACCCGGCTCCTCGCCCAGACCCTCACTCGGACCGCAGTCCATTACGCTGGAACATTGTGTCTCCTACGTCGTTGTCGGTCGTGTCCGACGCCGTGCGTGTGCGGGTGCCCGCGAAGGTCAACCTGCACCTCGGCGTCGGACCGTTGCGTGCCGACGGCTATCACGATCTCGTGACCGTGTTCCAGGCGCTCTCGATCTACGACGACGTCTCCGTCGCCCCGGCGACAACGCTGAGTGTGTCCGTGACCAGGGACAGCGGCAGAGGTTCCGGCTCACGCGATGTCTCCGACATCCCTGTCGACAACACCAACCTTGCCGCGCGAGCGGCCATCGCTCTCGGTGAGTACGTCGGCAGGGAGCCTGCGGTCTCGATCGACATCGTCAAACGCATCCCGGTAGCCGGTGGCATGGCGGGTGGCAGCGCCGACGCCGCGGCAACTCTCGTCGCGTTGGCAGCTCTCTGGAAGCTCGACATCGACCGCGCGGAACTCGTCGAGCTCGCCGCGGGCCTCGGCAGCGACGTCCCGTTCTCGTTGCGCGGCGGCACGGCGCTCGGTACCGGCCGCGGCGAGCGACTCGTGCCCGTCCTTGCGCGCGGAGATCTGCACTGGGTGTTGGCCCTCGCACGCGACGGACTGTCGACACCAGCGGTCTATCACGAGCTGGATAGATTGCGCGACAACGGTTCTCACGATGTCCCCGAGGGCGACGTCGACCCGGAAACCGCGCACCCCGACTCCCTGATCTCGGCGCTGGCGTCCGGCGACGCCAACGCCGTCGCATCCCATCTGCACAACGATCTGCAGCGCGCCGCGCTGAGTCTGCAGCCGGCGCTGCGTCGAACCCTGCGGGCGGGGGTCGACGCCGGGGCGCTCGCCGGAATCGTCTCGGGCTCTGGACCCACATGCGCCTTCCTGTGCGCCGACGACGTGTCAGCGGTCAACGTCGCAGCCGAACTGTCGGGCGCGGGTGTCGCCCGCGCGGTTCGCACCGCGAGCGGACCTGTCCCCGGCGCACGTGTGACCGATGAGTGACGTGTCGATGAGCGACGCCCAACCAAGCCGTCTTCGACGCCGCTCCGCTGTGCGAATGCGATACGAGCGGCGCAGTCTGGCACGCGGCGTCGGCGCAATGCTCGCCGCGGTCGTGTCGGCTTCGGCGAGTGTGATGCTGGCACCACAGGCCGCCGCCGACGATCTCGTGCCCGGCGGGACGATCATCACTCGCGAGCGGGTTCCGGCCGAACAACTCCCGCCAGGCGCCGCAGCGGCCGAGCGCGTCGAATACGTCACACGCGACCAGACCGGACGCAGCGCGCCGTCGTCGGGAATCTATTGGATTCCGCAGGGCACGCCGCCTCCCGGCGGGTGGAAGATCGTCTCGTGGGCTCACGGCACCACCGGAATCGGCGACTCCTGCGCGCCGTCGAAGACCAAGACGGGGTCGGGAGTCGACGCCGCGGTCATCGCCGCGCTGAAGGCGGGATATGCGGTTACCGCAACCGACTACGCGGGCCTCGGCACGGCGGAGCAGACGGAGTACCTCGGCGGTCGTGCCGCCGCGCACTCCGTGCTCGACATGTTGCGTGCGGCGCGATGGGAAGAATCCCGGCTGAGCAACGACTGGGTGTCGATGGGCCATTCGCAGGGCGGACATGCCGCACTCTGGGCCGGACACATGGCTGCCGCATATGCCCCTGAACTGCGGTTACATGAGGTTGTCGCCGCTGCGCCCGCGTCGGGGATCGAGTCGGTGTTCAGTGCGTTCACACCCAAGGTGCCGAGCCTCGGCAAGGGAAACATCGTCGGCGGGCTGCTGTTGTTCATCCTCGCGGGCCTCGACCACGCCCGCCCCGATCTGAACGTGCGCGATCATCTGACCGATACGGGGGAGAAGTACCTCGAACTCGCACACCAGAAGTGCTCCGGCGACTTCTCCGATGCGCTGCGCTCGGTGTCGCCGGGGTCGCTCGTGGCGCGCGCGTTCACCGACAAGGCATTCACCGACGCGCTCGCGGACTACACATCGGTTCCGTCCAACGACTGGCACGTGCCGATCAGGATCGATCACGGCCTGTTCGATCCTGTTGTGCCATACGTACTCTCGGCCTCGCTGGTGCGTCGCTTGCGCTCGGCGGGCGCCGACGTCTCGTTCGTCACACACCCGCGTGCAGATCACACGAGCGTCGTCGAACAGTCCCTCGACGACGAAATGCGCACTATCGGGCAGGCGTTCGGACGCGATTAGGCCGGCCGGCAGGGCGCGGGGCCACGGACGGCCACGCCGACCTGCGCCGCGCGCATTGGTAGCCTCGACCGGTGTCACCTGCCAATCCAACCGCGCTGATCAACGCCGACCGCATCAGTAAGAGCTACGGGATCAAACCGCTGCTCGACGAGGTGAGCCTCGGCGTGCACGAGGGTCAGCGCATCGGTGTCGTCGGACTCAACGGCGGCGGCAAGACCACGCTGCTCGAGATCCTCGGCGGCGTCACCGAACCCGACGCCGGGCGCATTTCGCAGACCGGCGGCATCCACGTCGCGGTCGTCACGCAGCGCGGTGAACTACCCGCAGGCGCAACAGTTTCCGACGTCGTCGTTGGCGACGATGTAGAAGTCCACGAGTGGGCGGGCGATGCGCGAGTGCGCGGCGTCCTCGCGGGAATCGGTATCGACGGCCTTCTCGATCGACGCGTCGACGAACTGTCCGGCGGGCAGCGGCGACGGGTCGCGCTGGCGGCCGCGCTGGTCACCGACTCCGACGTCCTGATCCTCGACGAGCCGACCAACCACCTCGACGTCGAAGGCGTGCAGTGGCTTGCCGAGCACCTCGTTTCTCGACGCGGCGCGCTCGTCGTCGTCACCCACGACCGCTGGTTCCTCGACACCGTCGCCACGCGCACCTGGGAGGTGCACGACGGTCAGGTCGACGAGTACGAGGGCGGCTACAACGACTGGATCTTCGCGCGCGCCGAGCGGGCACGACAGGCCGACGTCGCGGAGGAACGTCGCCAGAATCTTGCGCGCAAAGAGTTGGCATGGCTTCGCCGCGGACCGCAGGCGCGTACCTCCAAACCTCGGTATCGGGTCGAGGCGGCCGAGAAGTTGATCGCCGACGTCCCGCCGCCGCGAGATTCGGTGGCGCTCTCGGCATTTGCGCGACGCAGACTGGGTCGCGTCGTGATCGAACTCGAGGACGCGCACATCGAGACACCTCCGAGCGACGACGGCGCGCCGGGCCGGGTCCTGCTCGACGACCTCACCTGGCGACTCGCGCCAGGCGAACGTGTCGGTCTCGTCGGGGTCAACGGCTCGGGCAAGACCACATTGCTGCGGGCGCTGGCCGGTGAGGTCGACGTCGAGCCAGGGCGTCGGGTCGAGGGACTGACGGTCAGCATCGGTTGGCTCAAACAGGAACTCGACGACCTCGACCCCGACCAGCGGGTGCTCGACGCGGTGGAGTCGGTGGCAACGCGAATCACACTGGGCGACAAAGAGATCTCGGCCAGCCAGCTCGCCGAGCGACTCGGTTTCTCGCCGGCACGCCAGCGCACCCCAGTCGGGGATCTCTCCGGCGGCGAGCGGCGTCGACTCCAGTTGACCCGCATCCTGATGGGCGAACCCAACGTGCTGCTACTCGACGAGCCGACCAACGATCTCGACATCGACACCCTGCAGCAACTCGAGGACCTGCTCGACAACTGGGCCGGAACCATGGTCGTGATCAGTCACGACCGCTACCTCATCGAGCGCATCGCCGACAGCACGTGGGCTCTGTTCGGCGACGGCAAGCTCACCAATCTCCCCGGTGGGATCGAACAATATCTGCAGCGGCGCAAGGAGATTGCGGCGAGCAGCTCCGGCGACAACCGTTCTGCGGTGCTGTCGGGCGTGGCGGACAAGGCGACGGTGTCGACAGGGGAGAAGTCGGCGGCGAGCACCGGCACCTCGCAGCCCGCCGCGCCTGCGTTGAGCGCTTCGGAGCACCGCGAGGCGCGCAAGGCGATGAATCGACTCGAGCGGCGGATCGCGCAGCTGGACGAGCGGGAGGCGAAGCTTCACGTCGAATTGGCCGACGCGGCAAGCGATCCCGGCCGGCTCGTGACGCTCGGCGCCGAGTTGCGCGGCGTCGTCGACGAGAAAGAGACGGCCGAGATGGAGTGGCTCGAAGTCGCCGAGCAGCTCGAATAAGGTTGCGAGAGCAGTTATTTGCGCGTAGTCAGCGGCGGATCGCGCCGTTGACAAGTGTCGCGACACCGATCGATCCCGCCTTGTTCAGGTGATAGGGATACGCGATGCGGTTACTCAGACTCGACTCGTACCACGACGTGAGGCCGCACGGATCATGGCCTGCCGACGCACGATTGACGTCGACGAACTGTCCGTCGATCTTCGCGGTGGCTCGTGCGAGAGCACGGTTGGCCCGATCGAAAACCCCGTGAAGCCACCGCACGTCTGGATCGCTGATCGGTACCAGCGGCCAGCAGCCGTGCGAACCCATGAAACCGCCGATACCCACGACGATGATCTGAGCGTGTGGGGCTTTTCTGCGGATGGCGGCGAGCGCCGGTGTGACCGCGTTCTCCATGACGGCGATGCGGTTGATGGCGAGCTGCGCCAGCCCGCGGTTGGAGCGGCAGTGCCTGTCGCCGAACGGCGAAGTGTTGCAGGGTCCGACGATGC
Source organism: Gordonia sp. w5E2 (assembly GCF_036540975.1). Taxonomy (NCBI): domain Bacteria; kingdom Bacillati; phylum Actinomycetota; class Actinomycetes; order Mycobacteriales; family Gordoniaceae; genus Gordonia; species Gordonia sp. w5E2. The sequence continues at coordinate 1,291,307 of NZ_CP144213.1, forward strand.
GTCCCCACGCCATGTCGTTTCCGCCGATGCTCACGGTGACGACCTGCGCATCCGACGGGACCGACCACACCTGGGGCGGCTTGTACCCACCACTGGTCTGCTGGCCGACGCGGTAGAGATGCTCGGCCAACGCGCCAGAGCAGGAGATGTCGATGAAGCGTCGCGGCAACGTCAGCGCCGCGACCACGGTCGGATAGTTCAGCGCCGAGCGTTTGCATCCTCCGAAATAGCCGGGCGACGGAGTGAAGAAGCTGCCCGAGGCACGTGAATCGCCCAGCGCCACGTACGGCCCGCCCGAGTAGCGCACCGGTGTGCTGGTGGGATCCGCGCCGGCTCGCGAGGACGTGAATCCGCCGCCAGCCAGCAGGGTCGCAGTGCACAGCACCACGAGCGCGATCGCGACGATCGGCCGTCGTAGAAACCGCCTCAGATCAACCTCACTCTGTTGCACAGAATGAACTTTAGGTTGTCTCGCGCACATTTTGCGTATGCGATGTGAATCACATAACCGTGAGTAGAGTGAGCCGCGGCATGTGCGAGCTTCCAAGGAAGGGCAGTGAGCGATGACAACCGTGTCAGAATCGTCGACGTCGACGCGTGACGAGTTTCCCGACGTTGAGTTCGTGACTACAGATCCCGACCGACCACCCGTGGCGGTGATCGACCGGAGTCCGATGACACCCGCGAAGAAGGCGATCTTCGCGGTGATCGGCCTCCTCGGTGCCATTGCCTGGGTGGTCATCGCCCTCGTCCGTGGCGAATCGGTGAACGCGGTGTGGTTCGTCATCGCGGCGCTGTGCACCTACGTCGTCGCGTATCGCTTCTACGCTCGGCTCATCGAGATGAAGGTCGTGAAGCCGCGCGACGACATCGCGACTCCCGCCGAGGAGTACGACAACGCTCGCGACTACATGCCGACCGACCGTCGGGTGCTGTTCGGCCACCACTTCGCGGCGATCGCCGGAGCGGGACCACTCGTCGGGCCGGTGCTGGCCGCGCAGATGGGCTACCTGCCGGGCACGATCTGGATCATCATCGGCGCGGTGGTCGCCGGATGTGTGCAGGACTACCTCGTCCTTGCGATCTCGACTCGACGTCGAGGACGCAGCCTCGGCCAGATGGCCCGTGACGAACTCGGGTCCGTCGGCGGCACGGCCGCGATCGTGGCGGTGCTCGTCATCATGGTCATTCTGATCGCGGTGCTCGCGCTCGTCGTCGTCAACGCACTGGCCGAGAGTCCGTGGGGTGTCTTCTCGATCGCGATGACCATCCCGATCGCGCTGTTCATGGGTGTCTACCTGCGATATCTCCGGCCGGGCCGGATCAGCGAGGTGTCGGTGATCGGCGTCGTGCTGCTCCTGTTGGCCATCGTCGCCGGCGGGTATGTCGCCGAGACGTCGTGGGGGCAGGACTGGTTCAGCCTCTCCCCGGTGGTGCTCAGCTGGGCGATCATCATCTACGGCATCGCAGCGGCCGTGCTGCCGGTCTGGTTGCTGCTCGCTCCGCGCGACTACCTGTCGACGTTCATGAAGGTCGGCACCATCGCGCTGCTGGCCATCGGCATCCTGGTGGTACAGCCGGTCATGAAGGCCCCCGCGGTCAGTGAGTTCGCGTGGAACGGAAACGGCCCGGCGTTTGCCGGTGCCCTGTTCCCGTTCCTGTTCATCACGATCGCCTGTGGCGCGCTCTCGGGCTTCCACTCACTCATCGCGTCGGGCACCACCCCCAAGCTGCTGGCCAAGGAGGGACAGGCTCGGATCATCGGCTACGGCGGCATGCTCACCGAGTCCTTCGTCGCGATCATGGCGCTGATCACTGCATGCATCCTCGATCAGCATCTCTATTTCGGGATGAACGCACCGAAGGCGCTCACTCAGGGCACCAATCAGGGAGCTGCCGACTACGTCAACGGCCTCGGACTCAGCGGAAAGCCGGTCGACGCACAGTACTTCGCCGACGCCGCACAGAGCGTCGAGGAGAAGTCGATCGTCTCCAAGACCGGCGGTGCACCGACGCTCGCGATGGGAATGTCGGAGACGCTGCAGCGTGGGTTCGGCGGAGAATCGTTGCGCGCCTTCTGGTATCACTTCGCGATCATGTTCGAGGCGCTCTTCATACTCACCACGGTCGACGCCGGGACCCGCGTGGCGCGCTTCATGCTGTCCGACGGTATCGGCAACCTGCCGGGTGCTCGTCGTTTCAAAGATCCGTCGTGGCGCCCCGGAGCGTGGGTGTGCACCCTGATCGTCTGTGCCGCATGGGGTTCCATCCTGCTGATGGGTGTCACCGATCCGCTCGGCGGTATCAACACGTTGTTCCCGCTGTTCGGCATCGCCAACCAACTGCTCGCCGCGATCGCGCTGACGGTCGTGACGGTGGTCTTGATCAAGCGGCGGCAGTGGAAGTGGGCGTGGATACCCGGTGTGCCATTGGCGTGGGACCTCATCGTCACCATGTCGGCGTCGTGGCAGAAGATTTTCTCGTCGAATCCGGCCATCGGCTACTGGGCGCAGCACCGGGCATTCGTGAACGCCAAGGACGACGGTCTAACCACGTTCAAGACCGCCAAGAGCATCTCGGAGATCGATGCGGTCATCCGCAACACGTTCATCCAGGGAACACTGTCGATCATCTTCGCCGTGCTCGTGTTGATCGTCGTCGCGGCGGGTCTCTGGGTCGCGGTCAAGGCCGTGCGCGCGGGCGGACTACCCACCACCGAAGAGAAACCCGTTCCGTCGAAGATCTTCGGGCCGCGCGGACTGTTCCCAACACGTGCCGAGAAGGCGGTGCAGCGCGAATGGGACGAATATGATGCCGCGCACGGGATTTCAGCTCGGAGTAGCGGACACTAGAAGGCGATGACATGAAGACCGGCCTCACCCACGCCCTGACCTCGGTGCGCTGGTACGTGCAGAGCGTCATGGGCGATCGAGACTACGACCGCTACCTCGCACACCACGCATCGGAGCACGGGGCGTCGGCTCCACTGACCGAGCGCGAGTACTGGCGACAACGCTTCGCCGACCAGGACCGCAACCCGCAGGGGCGCTGCTGCTAGGCGGAGATGGGGAGCCGGCCCCAAATGTGTGTCCAATTGAAGGATGTGGGTGCTGCAGCAGCCACACTTGTCGATACGACACACATTTAGGACCGGGGGGCTCGATCAGTGGAGCGGGGCCCGGTCAGCGGAGTCGACCGTGTCCGCGAAGTCGTCGATGAGCCCGGCGGTGAATTCCGGCTGGATCAGTGGGAACAGGTGCATGGCTCGCGGGACGACGACGAGGCGTCCGTCGGCCGCGGTCTCGACGAACCTCTTCTCGTGCAGCCGGAACTGGTCCCACGCGCCGTTCGCGAACAGCGTCGGTCCGGGATAGGCCGCGACGGCGGCGAGGGCGTCGAAGTGGAGCACCGCGTCGACGACGTCGCGGATCGAATGCAGCGCGAGCCCGCCTGCCTCCATGTCGTCGGACACCTCCCGGCCGACGGCGATGCGCGTCAGAACCCTGCTGACCTGGGCGGCTTCGGACGGAAGGACGCTGGTCGCCGCGCCGAAGAGGCGAAACGGCGCGGCGAGCAGGCCACTTGGCTGCGCAGTTGCACACAGCACACCGAGGCCTGCGACGCGATCGGGATGTCTCGCAGCCGTCGCCATTGCGACGTAGCCGCCCATCGACATACCGACGACCAGCGCTGAGCCGCCGACCGAGTCGATCGCGTCGCCCACCGCGGCGACGGCTCCGTCCAACGTGAACGTCTCATCGGCGCGTGACCCGTGGCCAGGCATGTCGGGGCACACCACCTCACGGTCGGCGAGCGAGCCGGCCACGCGTCGAAAGGTCTGTCCGCTCACGCGCAATCCGTGCACCAGAACGATCGGTGTGCGTGCTGTGGGGGGAGAGTCGGTGGCAGCGCTGTCGGTGCTCATCGAAAGTCAGTATCCACAAAGAGTTGCGCGGGATCCACAGGTACAAAAATGCCCCCGTGGATCCCACGCAACTTTCACCCGAGCGTGACCTCGCGGTCGATTCCGGCCTCGTCGCGGAACCCCGCGTCGTGCGAGACGAGCAACAGCGCGCCCGACCAGTCCCGTAGCGCCGTGACCAACTCCTCGACGGTGTCGATATCGAGGTTGTTGGTCGGCTCGTCCATGATGAGGAGCTTGGGATCGGGGTCGACGAGTAGCGCATCAGCCAACGCGACGCGAAGCCGTTCACCGCCGGAGAGTTCGTCGAGGCGCCGATCGCCTCGTGATCCGCGGAACAGGAATCGTGCGAGATGAGCTCGCACATCCTGACCGTCGACCTCTGGGTGCCGCTTGCCGACGAATTCGACGACGGTCTGCGACGGATCGTCGAACGAGATCTGTTGCGGCACATATGCGTAAGGAACGACGATGCGCTCGTTGTCGATGAGGTCGGCGATCAGGGTGGTCTTGCCGGAGCCGTTGCGTCCGGTGAGTGCAACGCGTTCTGGGCCGTCCATTCGTAGCCCATCGTCGACGATTACCTGAGCCGAACTGCCAAGTGCCACATCCGGCATGGTGATCCGCGCGCCCCGATCGGAGCGCACGTCGTCGCGGACGGACTCGAGCCGTCCGGCGGCGGCGGTCACGTCGTCGCGATGCTCGTTGCGGAAGCGGCCAGCCGACTTCTCGGCGGCGTCGCGTCGGAGATGCGCGATGATCTTGGGGACACGCTTCTCCCGTTCGGCCTTGGCCGCGGTCCGTGCTCGTCGGTCGAGGGCGATCTGTGCGTTCACCATCTCCCGACGCTGCTTGCGAAGATCGTTGGCGGCGTTGGCAACTGCGGCCTGCGCCGTCGCCTGTTCAGACTCGACCACCTCGCGATAGAACGAATAGGGGCCACCGAACACGCGCACGTCGCCGTGATACAGCTCGAGTGTGGCGTCGACGCGTTCGAGGAGCTCGAGATCGTGGGAGACGACGAGCACGGTTCCCGCGAATCTGTCGATCAGCTCGAAAACCCTGTCGCGGGAATCGGTGTCGAGATTGTTCGTGGGCTCGTCGAGCAGCAGTACCGCTGGCCGGTGCACGATCCTCGACACAATCGCGAGCAGCGTCGCCTCGCCACCGGACAGTGTTCCGACCGACCTGTCGAGGTCGGTGGGCAGCCCCAGCGCCGCCAGTTCGGAGGTCGCGCGCGCCTCGATGTCCCAGTCGTCACCGACGGCATCGAAGTGCGCGCCGTCGACAGAGCCTGCTTCGATTGCGCTGATCGCGGCCCTGATCGGCTCGATCCCCAACGCCGACGCGATGGTCAGTGAGGTGTCGGAGAAAGCGTGTTGGGGAACGAGCGAGACCTCGCCGGTGGTGGCGATACTTCCCGATGTCGGTACGAGTTGGCCCGCGATCAGCCGCAGCAGCGTCGTCTTGCCTGCGCCGTTGGCGCCGACCAGCGAGTACACGGCACGGGGAACGGAGAATGAGAGTTCGTCGAATACCGATGTCCCGTCCGGCCAGCTATACGAGACGTCCGAGAGTGTGATCGACGGTGCGAGATCGACGGATGACGGTGTGGACATGAACAACTCCGAGAGATTGGTGGGTGCGTACGGCGTCGGATCGACGCAGTCGCGCTGAATGCCAACCTCAGATGTTCATGTCTGTCAGATCACCCCTGTGCTCGTCGAAGAATGGTGCCGCACATCGTGCGAACCCAACCAACCATAACTCCGACGACCGACCCCCTGTCAACAGAGTTGTGTTCGCCAGCCGATGGAGTCGGTGTTCGACGACGCGCTACCGTGAAACGCATGTCCTTCATCCGAACTCAGGTCGGCAACGGCGTCGGTGAGATCATCCTCGACCGCCCCAAGGCACTCAATGCGCTCGATCAGACGATGATCGACGACATGCACGACGTCCTCGGGCGTTGGGGCGACGACGATTCGATCGAGACGGTGTTGGTGACCTCCGCGAGCGATCGCGCTTTCTGTGCGGGCGGCGACATCCGGGCGATCCGTGAGCACGCCGTCGCGGGTGAGTACGACGAGATCCGAAACTACTTCGCCGCAGAGTATCGACTCGATCAGATGATCGCGCACTATCCCAAGGCATACGTCGCGCTGATCGACGGTGTGGCGATGGGTGGCGGACTCGGGATCAGCGTGCACGGCGAGGTTCGCGTCGTCACCGAGAACTCGCTGATGGCCATGCCCGAGACGGCGATCGGATTCTTTCCCGACATCGGCGCAACCTACTTTCTGCCTCGCCTGCCGCGTGGTGTCGGAATGTGGTTGGGGCTCACCGGTTCACGCGTGCGCGGTGCTGAAGCAGTCCACCTGGGGCTTGCCACCCACTACGTGCCAGCGGCCGAGCTGGACTCCGTCGCCGACGCGCTGCGCGCCGGGGAGTCGCTCGTCGACATCCTCGGTGGCAGAAGCGAATTGCCCGCCTCCGACATCCCGATCGCCACGATTGGCGAGTACTTCGGCGACGACAACGTCGCCGCGATCCTCGGTGGGTTACGCGGCGCAGCAGGCGATGACTGGGCCGCGGAGATGGTCGAACTCCTCGAAGGTGCGTCGCCGACGAGCCTGTGGGTGACCGCAGCGCTTCTCGACGTGGGCCGCGATTCGACGCTCGACGAGTGCTTCGACCGCGAATTGCACGCGGCGACAACGATCACGAAGACCAACGACTTCTCCGAGGGCGTGCGAGCGATGCTCGTCGACAAGGATCGCAGCCCGTCCTTCGAGCCGTCGACCGTCGACGCTGTCGATCAGTCTGTGGTCGCCTCGATTGTCGAGGACTGAGCCGATCACGGCTGCAGGTCGAACCATCCGGTGAGGCTTGTCGGGCGCTCGGGCTGCGCGCCCGGTGTCGGTGCGGCAGCAGTCGTCGGTGCGCCCGGCGTCGGTGCGGCAGCAGGCGCCGCGCTGTCGTCGTCGACGGGCACATCGTCGTTCGGATCGAGCGGATTCTGTTCGGACACAATCGTTTCGGGGCAGTCGAATGATCCTGCGGCCCGCTTCGATGACATCGCGGTCAGCGTCAGCCTGCACGCCGTCGACGACCTGTAGGTCCCCTTCTCCGACAGTCCGACGGTGGCGTTGATCGGTGTGGTCAGGGGGCCAACCGGCGGGCGTGGACCATCGGTTGGCGGTAGGTGTTCGCCGGTCAGCGCGCCCACCGGGAATTCGATCTGTGCGCCCTCGGTGCCGTCGCCCTTGAACACGAACAGCAGGGAGTCGGGCGGGACATCGGGCGTCGGCTCACCCCAGCGGCCGAACTCGTAACATGTTGGGGCAGGCGACATTTGCTGCGCAGTCGGGCTGGCGGGTGCGACCACCTGCCCGTCCGCCCCTACCTGTCCATCCACGCCCACCTGCCCGCCAACGGCGGGCTGGCCCGTCGATGCCGTGAGTTGTCGCGGCGAGATCAGGACGTGTCCCCGGGTGAATCTCAGGTCGGAGCCCTGCCGGTCGATGGGTCCAGACGGGGGCTTCTCGGCGCAGCGCGCCGGATCCTGTTGCGCGGAGACGGTTGGCGTTGCTGACGACGACTGCGCCGCACGCGTTACCGACGTCGAGTCGGCGCACGCCGAGGTGATCGATGTGAGCGCGGCAGCGACCGCGAGCAGCGCGCAGATCCGCAGCGTGCTCGAGCGGCGTGCGGTCGATCGTCCGATCACGTCAGCCCGCCCTGGTCAATCAGCCGTTGCGACAAGCGGTTCGAGCGTCAGGTCGCCGTGTTCCTTCTCGATGTACTGCAGTCGCCATTTGTCGCTGAACAGAGCGAGGATCGCGCCGTCGGTCCGCGTGAACACCTCGACGCCGCGCTGGCGGTTGAGTTCTGACGCGCTGTCGGCGTCGGTGCGTCGGGCGAGGCTGTACCCGAGCGGCTCGATCACGGTGTCGACGTTGAACTCCGTCTTCATCCGTGCGGTGACCACCTCGAACTGCATCGGTCCGACGGCGGCCAGCACGGGAGACGCGTCTCCGCGGGTCTCGTTGCGCAACACCTGCACCACGCCCTCGCTGTCGAGCTGATCCATGGCCTTGCGGAACTGCTTGTACTTGTCCGCGGTGGTGACGCGGAGCGTCGAAAAGTGTTCTGGCGCAAAGGAAGGGATGGGCGGGTACTGGATGCGTGGGCCGTCGTAGAGGGTGTCGCCCGGTGCGAGTGCCGTCGCGTTGACGAGGCCGACGACGTCGCCGGGGTAGGCGGTGTCGACCGTCGAGCGGTCGCGGCCGACGACGGTGTGAGCGTACTTGGTGGCGAACGGTTTTCCGGTCTGCGCGTGGGTGACGACCATGCCGCGTTCGAATTCGCCGCTCACGATGCGCATGAAGGCCAACCGGTCGCGGTGGCTGGAGTCCATGCCTGCCTGGACCTTGAACACGACGGCGCTGAACGGATCGGTGACCTCGCGTTCGGTCCCGTCGATGCCGGTGCGACCCGACGGTGCGGGTGCGAGCTCGACGAGCGCGTCGAGCAATTGGCGGACACCGAAATTCAGCATCGCCGAGGCGAAGATCATCGGCGACGTCTGGCCTGCGAGGAAGAGTTCCTCGTCGTGATCCTGGCCCATCTCGGAGAGGAGTTCACTCTCTTCGACGGCCGCGATCCAGGCGTCGCCCTCGCGCTCGAGAGCGGCGTCGGGGTCGAGCAGTTCTTCCGGCGCGATCTTGGCTCCACCGGCGGTGCGGGTGAAGTGGATGTACTCGCCGGTGCGGCGGTCGAGGAGCCCGCGGAAATCGCCCGCGATGCCGACGGGCAGGAACAGCGGGGTGGGGATCAAGCCTATGCGTTCGCTGATCTCGTCGATGAGCTCCAACGGGGTGCGGCCGGGGCGGTCCCATTTGTTGATGACGGTGATGACCGGGATGCCTCGATGGCGACACACCTGGAACAGCTTGAGCGTCTGGGGCTCGAGCCCCTTGGCGGCGTCGATGAGCATGACTGCGGCGTCGACCGCGGTCAGCACTCGGTAGGTGTCCTCGGAGAAGTCGGCGTGACCGGGGGTGTCGACGAGGTTGATGACCGCGCCGGGGCCGTCGGTGCCCTCGAGGGCGTAGTTGAACTGCAGGGCGGTCGAGCTGACGGAGATTCCGCGAGCTTTCTCCATCTCCATCCAGTCCGACACCGTCGACTTGCGGCCGGCCTTGCCGTGGATGGCACCAGCCTCGCTGATCACGTGCGCGTGCAACGCCAGTGCCTCGGTCATCGTCGACTTACCCGCGTCAGGGTGGGAGATGATGGCGAAGGTACGTCGACGCTGGGCCTCGAGCCGCAGCTCACGCGCGTCAGAACTCACCAGACGAGGCTACTAGCCGGGCGAGCGTCGGAGCAAAACGCTCGACGCTGCCCGACGGTCAGGTCAGCCGCTACTCGAACGGGACCGGCGGCATCTTGACCACCTGTGCCGCGTAGCTGAGGCCCGCGCCGTAGCCGAGCAGCAGGGCGGTGTCGCCCGGCTTGGCCTTGCCGGTGGAGAGCAGATCTTCCATGGCCAGCGGGATCGACGCCGCCGACGTGTTGCCGGTGTACTCGATGTCGTTGGCCACGGGGGTGCCCTCGGGCAGATGCAGTGTCTTCGCGAGCAGATCGTTGATGCGGGTGTTGGCCTGATGGGGGACGAAGACGTCGAGGTCTTCGGCGCCGATCTTCGCTGCGTCGAGCGCGCGCTGCGCCACCTTGCCCATTTCGAAAGCGGCCCAACGGAATACCGCGGTGCCCTGCAGGCGCACGTAGGGCCGCTGCACCCGGTCGCCGTCGAGGAAGGTCACCCAGTCGATGTCTTGACGAATCGCGTCGTATTGGCTGCCGTCGCTACCCCAGATCACGGGTCCGAGTTGCTGGTCCTCGGTGGGGCCGACGACGACGGCGCCGGCGCCGTCGCCGAAGATGAAGCAGTTGGTGCGGTCGGTCATGTCGAGGGTCACGGACAACTGCTCGGCGCCGATGACGAGGACGTGCGTCGCGCTGCCGCCGCGCACCATGTCGGCGGCGAGTGCCATCCCATAACCGAATCCGGCGCAGCCGACGGTGACGTCGAACGCGGGGACACCGTTCGCGCCGAGTTCGGTGGCGACCTTCGTGGCGCCTGCAGGCGTCATGAGCAGATGGGTGTTGGTCGCGAGGATGACGGCGTCGATGTCGGAGCCGGAAAGCAGAGCATTGGCGATCGCCGTGCGCCCGGCCTTGATGCCCATCTCCACGACGTCCTCGTCGCGGCGCGCGAAGCGTCGGGTTTTGATGCCGGTCCGCGTGTAGATCCACTCGTCGGAGGAATCGATGTGCTCGCAGATCTCGTCGTTGGTGACGACGCGCTCGGGGCGGTACGCACCGATGCCGAGCATGCCGATGTTGTTGACGCCCGATGTGTCCGCGATCTCTGCCATGATCTTCCTTCCGTTATGCGACCCGACATAGACCGTCTCACATCGCGGAGCTACTCGGAAGTACCGATGCGCGAGGAGGGGACATCGTGGCCGGGCTGACCTCCGAGAATGCGCCTGTAGTCAGTGCGGTCTGCGGTCATCTGGTGCCCGGGATCGTCGGGCGGTGGCGTCCAGTCGGCGTTCTCCAGGAACGACAGCTTCCCCTCGTGCACGTCGGCGATGACGTCGGTGAGCCAGTCCGCCTCGGCCTGCGCGAGACGCAACCACAGGCGAGCGCCCTCCATGGCATGTGGCGGAGCGTAGGGGTTGGCGCCGGGTTCGGTGTCCGCGCTGTATTCGCGTATGACCTCCCTCAGCGTCACCAAACGCTGCTGCAGCAGCGTCGTCGCATGGTCGTCGCCGAGGAGTGGCAGGAGATTGAACGCCGCTTGGAACGCGCTGCGGTCGAAGACGTCGACGCCGATCATCGCGCGCTCGATCATGCTGTGCAGCCTGGCCCGACCCGACTCCGTGATCTCGTAGACGCTGACCTCGCGCGAGCCGTCGGAGACCTCGCGGCGTGTGAGATCGCCTGAGTCGCTGAGCTTTCCGAGCGCGTGGTAGATCGAGCCCGGATTCACGTTGGCCCACTTGTCGACCTGCCACGACAACAGTTCGCGGCGGATCTGATAGCCGTTGACCGGCCCCAAGATGCCGACGACGCCGAGCAGGAGTAGCGGCGTCGTCGGTGGGATGGGTGGCGTGGAAGCCATGACCTGACAGTAATGCGTCGAGAAAGATTTCGAATCGAGGGCAGGGGTTGTCCGCATTTCGATGAATCATCGACGCGTAGGTGATCAGTACACGCAGACAGTCACGACGACGCCGTCGGGTTTCAGGGGCCTTTCGACGACTACTTCTGCGACGAAGTGAGCATCTAGTCAACTTTGACTAGATGGCTTATATTCAAATTTGAACACGATGCGTGAGCGGCTCACTCGACGTTCACACAGAGAGGGGACGAGCTGTGACACCGACGACGATCCAAGCGCGAGGTCTGGTGCAGACCTTCACGACGGGGCGAGGCAAGAACAAACGCGAGGTGCGGGCCGTCGACGGCGTCGACCTCGATATTCACGAGGGTGAGGTGGTCGGATTTCTCGGCCCCAACGGAGCGGGGAAGACGACCACGCTGCGCATGTTGACGACGTTGCTGCGGCCAACCGCCGGAACCGCGACCGTCAACGGATACGACGTCGTGCGCGAGTCGGTGATGGTCCGTCGCAGCATCGGCTACGTGTCACAGGCGGGTGGAACGTTCAGCCAGGCCAGAGCGGGCGACGAGGTGGTCGACCACGGGATGCTCTACGGACTCTCACACGCCGACGCCACTCGACGCGGGCACGAACTGTTCTCCCGACTGCAACTCGACGGACTGTGGGAACGGCAGCCCAAGAACATGTCGGGCGGTCAGAAACGACGCCTCGACATCGCGATGGGCCTGATCCACGATCCCTCGCTGGTCTTCCTCGACGAACCGACCACCGGCCTCGACCCGCAGGCGAGAGCGAACCTCTGGGACCACATCAGCAGGCTGCGCTCCGAGCGTGGCGCCACGGTCTTCCTCACCACGCACTACCTCGACGAGGCCGACGAACTCTCCGACCGCATCCTCATCATCGACAACGGCAAGATCGTCGCGGCCGACACCGCGCAGAACCTCAAAGATCAGGTGTCGGGCGACCTCGTCGACCTCGAGGTCCACATGGCAGCCGAGGTCGACATCGCCGCGGATCGTCTACGACGCATCGCCAACTCCGTCGAGACCGATGGCCGCCACGTGCGCGGACGTGTGCGGCACGCGGGACGCGAGATACCGGGACTGCTCCGCGAACTCGACGCCTCGGGCATCGCGCTCGACAGCATCGAGGTGCTGCGACCCACCCTCGACGACGTCTTCCTCACGATGACCGGGCGTTCGCTGCGCGACGCGCAAAGCGGGACCGAAAACGCCGCACTCGAAGAACTCGACAACGAAGGAGCCATCCGATGAACTTCCTCCGCGACTCCACCATCGTGTTCCGTCGACAGATCCGGATGAATCTGCGCAACCCGGCCTGGGTGCTGATCGGGGTGCTGCAACCCGTGCTCTATCTGGTGCTCTTCGGCCCGCTGCTCAAACCGATCGTCGACCAATTTCCCGGCGGCGCCGACAACGCCTACACGTTCCTGGTGCCGGGACTTCTCGTGCAACTCGGGTTCTTCGGCGCGATGTTCGCCGGGTTCAGTCTGATCGGCGAGTGGCGCGAAGGCGTCGTCGAGGCCGAACGCGTGACGCCCGCGAGCCGCTCCGCACTGCTGACCGGTCGGCTCATGCGCGACGTGCTGCAGTTGTTCGTCCAGGCGCTGATCCTGGTGTTCCTCGGCTACGCCATGGGCATGCGTGGATCCGTCAGCGGCGCGATCGTCGGCATCGCCATCACGCTGCTGATCGGCGCAGCGTGCGCCGCGGCGTCGAATGCGCTTGCCCTGACCGCCAAGAGTGAAGACGTCATGGCGCCGGTCATCAACATGGTGATGATGCCGGTGCTGTTGCTGTCGGGAATCCTGCTGCCGATGACGCTCGGACCGATGTGGCTGCAACGGGCCAGCGACTTCATGCCGTTCCGCTGGATCGTCGACGCCGTCCGCAGCAGCTTCGTCGGAGGCGTCGCGACATCGACGGTCGCGTGGGGTCTGCTCACCGCCATCGCGCTCGCGTTTCTCGGAACATGGTGGGGCACAGCGGTCTTCCGCAAGGAAAACGCGTAGCGGTTCTAACCCAGGTCGTCGAAGCTGCTCACCTTGGGTGCCGGGGGAAGCGTCACGGTGCTACCCGAGGTCGTCGAAGCTGCTCACCTTCGGCGCCGGGGGCAGCGTCACGACGGCCCCGGCGTAGGAGAGGCCAGCGCCGAACCCGAGCAGCAGCGCGGTCTGTCCGCCCTTGGCCTTGCCGGTGGCCAGCATCTCTTCCATCGCGAGCGGGATCGACGCCGCCGACGTGTTGCCGGTGTTCTCGATGTCGTTGGCCATCGGTAGGTCGTCGGGGAAGCCCAGGTTCTTCTTCATCAAGTCGTTGATCCGGGCGTTCGCCTGGTGGGGGACGAACACCTCGATGTCGTCGAGTCCGATGCCGGACCTCTCGATCACCGACGACAACGCCTTGGGCAGTGTGATTGCCGCCCAGCGGAATACGCGCGAACCCTCCATGGTGACCACCATGCGGCCGACAGGCTCGGTCTCCGGATCCTTGTGCTGGTATTCCTGAGCGCGATCCATGTACTCGGGGATGTCGTAGTTCTGGCCGATCGCCTCGGCGTTCTCGCCGTCAGAACCCCAGACGGTCGGGGAGATCCCGTTCTCGTCGCTCGGTCCGACGACGACCGCACCGGCGCCGTCGCCGAAGATGAAGGCGGTGTTGCGGTCGGTGGGCTCCATGACGACCGACATCGTCTCGACGCCGACGACAAGTACGTACTCGGCCGAGCCCGCGCGCACGGTGTCGGCCGCGACGCCCAGGGCGTACCCGAAGCCGCCGCATCCCGCGGCGATGTCGTAGGCGGGAATCCCGTTGAGGCCGATGTCGTATGCCACGATCGGGCCGCCGTGCGGAATCTTGGTCTTCCAGCTGTTGGTGGCCAGGATCAGCGCACCGATCTTGTCCTTGTCGATCCCGGAGTTTTCGATGGCCCGCTCGGCTGCGGCGGCGGCCATCGACCGTGCCGACTCGTCGCCGCTGATCCACCGGCGATTACGGATGCCGCTGCGTTCGAAGATCCACTGATCCGAACTGTCGAGAACCTCGCACACCTCATCGTTGCTGACCAGGCGTTTTGGTCGGTACGCGCCGATGCCCAACATCGCTACGTTCTGATGGCCTGTGTTGGCGGCGATGACGGTCACGCGTACTTCCCTTCGACAAACGGATCACGCAGCGGATAGCCCTGCGCCCGAAAAGAGTGTAGGCCCCGCCACATCCGGTGACGAACAAGGCCGCTTCTCACGGCGCCTGCTCGTCAGCCGTTGATCGGCCAGAACACCGGGACCAGGGTCACGGTGACGACCAACCAGCAGACCATCAGGACGATCCCCAGCCGCCAATAGTCGCCGAAGCGGTATCCGCCCGGATTCATCACGATCATGTTGGCGGGAGTGGCGATAGGCGTCAGCAGGGAAGCGGCGGCAGCGACGCAGACCACCATGAGCACCGTTCGGGCGTCGACACCGACGTCGGCCGCGGCGACGAGCGCGATCGGTATGACGATCAGCGCGGTGGCGACGTTGGAGATGAACTGCCCGAGTACGGCGGTCAGCACGAACAGCATGGCCAGCAGCAGATACGCACTGTGTCCGGACACCAGGTCGACGATGGGTCGTGCGATCAATTCGGCACCGCCACTGCTCGTGATCGCCGCCGACATCGGGATCAGCGCGGCGATCAGGACGAGCGTCGCCCAGGGAACGGCACGGTATGCCTGCTCGCTCGACAGCACGCGGAACAGCACCATCGCACCCGCTCCGAGCAGACCCGCGACCACCGGCGGCACGGCCCCACTGGCCAGCAGCGCGATCGTCACCACCAGGATGACTGCCGCACGTGGAGCGCTTCGCCCGAGCGGAACCGTCTGCCGCCGAACGGTTTCCGACGATGCGACCACCAGAACGTCCTTGTCGTCGGCGAGAGCGTCGAGCGCGCCCCACGGGCCGTACACCAGTAGTGCGTCGCCTTCCTGCAGCGTCGACGCACGTGACGAGACGTCGTCGTTCTGCCTGCGCACCGACAACACGAGCAGCCCGTCTTCTGCGCGCACCATCCCGCCGAACGCCGGCCGCCCGATCCACGACGAGCGCGGTGGGATCACCAACTCACAGATTCCGTTGTCGCGGTTGATGAGACTGTCGCGCTGGCCGCTCATGCGCCTGCCGATGGTGTCCTCGACGGTGAGGTCGGTGTCCCGTGCGAGCGTCTCGACGGCGGTGCCCACACCGGAGACGACGAGTATGTCCGACGGTTCGAGCTTATGCGTCGAACTGAGTACGCGGCCACGTTCGGACTGTGCGGCGACCGTGTCGATCGCGTCGTCTGTGATGGCCGCGCGGACGGTCTTCCCGACGAGCGTCGACGCCGCTTTGACGTGCAGGCGAAAGGTGCGCACGCCGGTCGTCGCCAATCCCGACAATTCGTAATGCTCGACGACGTCGCGCTGATATCTGCTGAAATCCTCTGGCAGCGACTGTGATTCGCGACGCGGGATCAGCCGGTCGCCGACAAGCGCGATGACGACCAGTGTCACCACGACCAGGGGGACACCGATGAGGGAGAAGCCGAAGTAGCCGATCGAGGAACCGGTTTGCTCGGTGGCGGCTTCGTCGATGATGACGTTGACCGGACTGCCGCTCAGCGTGAGCAGTGAACCGGCGCTCGCGGCGAACGCGAGAGGGAGCAGTACGCGCGACGGTGACAGATGCCCGCCGCGCAACGGCGACACTGACCGGGACCAACGCCGCCGCCGCACCGTTGATCGTGATGAGTGGGCTCAACGCCGCGGCGAGAACCATGATGGCGGCAACCACCCTGGTGCGTGTGCGACCTGCGACGCGCGCCAGCACGCTGCCCAGCCATGCGGTGATTCCCGACGCCTCGAGTCCCTCGCTGACCACGAACAGGGCCGCGATGAAGGCGATGACGCTCTGACCGAGACCCGAGGTCAGTTCGTCGAACTGCACGAGTCCGAGGAAGTAGAGCGCCAGCGCCGACCCGATGGCGACGAGTCCGACCGGCAGCTTGTTGATGATGAACAACACGACCGTGACGCCGAGGACAATGAGGCTCAGGGCGGCGTCCGACATTTGACCATCGTTGCACCGAGAGTGCACTCATGCTGCGGTGTCGGGCAGTGCGTGCCGCTTCTCAGTCAGTGGCGGCGTCGTCGAATCGCGGTATCACCAGGTGTGGACGACGTTCTGCGCTGCCTCGAGACCCGAGGAGATCAGCGCCTCGGTGGCGTCGGCGCCGTGCTGGATGAGTAGTTCGACGTCGTCGCGTGCGGACGACGGAAAGGGTTTGAGCACGAAGTCGGCGGGATCCTGGCGGCCGGGCGGACGACCGATGCCCAGTCGGACGCGGTAGTAGTCACGCGATCCGAGTGCCTGGCTGATCGAGCGCAGCCCGTTGTGGCCGCCCTCGCCGCCGCCGAGTTTCAGGCGTACGGCACCGAAGTCGATGTCGAGTTCGTCGTGCAGTGCGATCAGATCCGACGGGCCGATCGAGTAGAACTTCGCGAGTGGGCCGATCTCGCGGCCGGTGGTGTTCATGTACGTGCGTGCACGTGCCACCAACACCGACTGGCCGGCGAGCGTGATGGGTGCCACCATTGCGCCGGAGCGCTTGTGCACCTTCCATCGCTCGCCGGCCGTCGTGACGAGATGGTCTGCGACCATCGCGCCGATGTTGTGACGCGTCCGCTCATACTTGGAACCGGGATTACCGAGTCCGACAACAAGTTTCATGATTCCTGTGTCATCAGTAGGTGCGGAGCGTCGGAGGAGGTGACGCCGAATTACTCGGCCTCGGCCTCAGCGGCGGCAGCGTCGGCGTCGGCCTGCTCCGCGTCGGTCTCTTCCTCGAGCTCTGCGGCGGTGGTCGCCTCGTTGACTGCGACGATGAGGGTCTCCGGGTCGGTGATGAGCTCGACGCCCTCGGGGAGGACCAGGTCCGACGCATGGACCGACGTGCCGACTTCCTTGCCCTCGACGTCGACGACGATCTGCTCGGGGATCGACAGTGCGTCGGCCTCGATCTCGACGGTGTTGGCGTCCTGGGTGACCAGGGTGCCGGGAGCGGCGTCGCCCTCGACGACGATGGTGACCTCGACGGTGACCTTCTCGCCGCGCTTGATGACGAGCAGGTCGACGTGCTCGATGTAGTTGCGGATCGGGTGGATGTCGATCTGCTTGGTCAGCGCGAGCTGGCTGGTTCCCTCGATGTCGAGGTCGAGGACGGCGTTGGTGCCGTTGTTACGCAGGATGGTGGCGAAATCGCGAGCCGGGAGGTTGAGGTGCTGCGGGTCGGTGCCGTGGCCGTACAGCACGGCGGGCACGTTGCCTGCGCGACGAGCGCGTCGAGCGGCGCCCTTGCCCTTTTCGGTGCGGGTGGTGACTGCCAGTGCGTTTGCCTGGGTTGCCATGTGACTCTCCTTGGTGGTTCGGCCGCGTCGGTGCGTGCAGCCGGGTGGTCGGTGCTCGGCGTTCCGTAGCGGTTCCGCAGGCCGACAATCCACGACCACCTGCGGAAACTCGAGTCCGCAAGGAGATGTGCGATGGTCGCGCCGATTACGGTGACTGCTCACCCTCGCCGAGACAACCCGTCAAGGATAGACGACGACCAGCGGTGAAGTCACATCGCGCACCGTACGGTGACACCATGACCTCCCGTACCCCTGATCGCGTCGTTACCGACTTCCTCGATGCTCTCGCCCGCGACGACAGTTCCGCAGCCATGGCAGATCTCGACGAGAACATCGTCTACACCAATGTCGGACTGCCGACGATCCGTGGCAAACGCAACGTCGCCAAGGTCTTTGGTGCCATGGACGCGTCGTCGTTCGCAGGCTTCGACTACGGGATCATCAACATCGCCACCGACGACACCGTGGTGCTCACCGAGCGGATCGACGAGATCCGGCTCGGTCCCGTACGTATCCGGTTCTGGGTGTGCGGGCGCTTCGAGATTCTCGACGGTGCGATCGCCGTGTGGCGCGACTACTTCGACTTCTGGGACATCACCAAGGGCTTCGTGCGTGGACTTGCGGGTGTCGTCGTTCCGTCGGCGGTGCAGTCGCTACCAGCGCGCAGGGTCGACGCCCCCGGGATCACCTAGTCCCGCGACCTAGCCGAGTTCGCCCTGCGCAGCGGCTGCGGCGACGGCGGGGTCGGCAGACGAGGTGTCTTTGAGTGCGACGCCCGACGCGCCGAGTTGCCGTGCCCCGGACACCAGTGCTCCGACGATCCGGGCGGCGTCGCGGTATCCGAGCCCGTCCGGCGGATGGATGTTGGAGATGCAATTGCGTTCGGAGTCACGACGTCCCGGCTCCGGGCGATACGTCAGGTAGATGCCGAGGCTGTCGGCGACCGACAGTCCCGGGCGCTCCCCGATGATCACGAGAAGGATCTCGACGCCGAGCGCCTCCCCGATGTGATCGCCGAGCGCGACACGCGCCTGGGTGGCCACGACCGGCGGAGCGATCGAGAATTGCGGCGAGAGTTCGGCAGCGATCGTCTCGATGAGCGCTACCGCGTGCGTGTCCACCGCCGTCGCCGACAAGCCGTCGGCGATCACGAAACCGATGTCGGCGCCCGAATGTTGCACTGCGGAAAGGTCATTCGGGATTCGGCCGAGGTCGGGTCGGCGCAGATACTCCGCCCGCGACGACGCCTGACTCGTGACGACCGCCGGCTCGCCCAACCCCAGCCCCTTCAGACCGTCGACGACGCCGTCGGCGTCCATGGGCGTGTGCACGGCGTCGCGCGCTGCCGCGTGATCGGCCTGGAACTGGAGGACGTCGGTACTCGACAGTGCATTCCCGCTGCGCTGCAACCCGATTCGCGCCTGGGTGAGTCCGCGCATCGATCCCCACGGATCGACCGACGGGGTCGACTGTGTGTCGGGTGTGTTCACGACGCCGCCAGTCCGCGCAGCGCCGAGGTCTGCGGGTCGAGTGGCACGACGTGGCCGCCGTCGTCGGCCATGCCGATCGTCTGCATCCACGCCTCGAACTCCGGTGCCGCGCGCAGACCGAGGACGTCGCGCAGGTACAGGACGTCGTGGAACGAGAGGCTCTGGTAGCCGAGCATGATGTCGTCGGCGCCCGGCACGGTGATGACGAATCCGACTCCGGCCATCCCGAGCAGGCTCAGCAGTGTGTCCATGTCGTTCTGGTCGGCCTCGGCATGATTGGTGTAGCAGACGTCGACGCCCATCGGCAGCCCGAGGAGTTTGCCGCAGAAGTGATCTTCGAGTCCCGCGCGGATGATCTGCTTACCGTCGAAGAGATACTCGGGCCCGATGAATCCGACGACGGTGTTGACCAGCAGAGGCTCCAGCGACCGTGCGACCGCGTAGGCGCGCGCTTCGAGGGTCTGCTGGTCGACGGGCCGGCCACCGGTTCCCAGGTGTGCGCCCGCCGACAGTGCCGAGCCCTGCCCGGTCTCCAGATACATCACGTTGTCGCCGACGGTCCCGCGGTGCAACGACCGCCCGGCCTCGTTGCCTTCGTTGAGAACTGCCAGGTCGACGCCGAATCCGCGGTTGGCGCCCTCGGTGCCCGCGATCGACTGGAAGACCAGGTCGACCGGCGCGCCCGCCTCGACCAAGCCGATCGTCGTGGTGACGTGCGAGAGCACGCACGACTGCATCGGAATATCGAAACGCTGCCGCACGTCGTCGAGGAGTTCGAGCAGCGTCGACGTCGCCTGTGGGGAGTCGGTTGCGGGATTGATTCCGACGACGGCGTCGCCGCAACCGAGGAGCAGGCCGTCGAGCAGTCCTGCCGCGATGCCGCGCGGATCGTCGGTGGGGTGGTTGGGCTGCAATCGTGTCGCGAGGCGGCCGGGCAGTCCGATCGTGGTGCGGAATCCGGCGGTGACCTCCATGCGGCGGGCGACGGAGATCAGATCCTGATTGCGCATCAACTTGCTCACCGCCGCAACCATTTCCGGGGTCAACCCGGGGGAGACGGCCTGCAGGCGCTGCGTTCCACCCGACGCCACGACCTGCTCGAGCAGCCAGTCGCGGAGACCGCCGACGGTCAGGTGCGCGATGGGGGCGAATGCCTCCCGGTCGTGGGTGTCGATGATCAGCCGTGTGACTTCGTCTGATTCGTAGGGGACGAGCATCTCTTCGAGGAAGACGGTGAGCGGAAGGTCGGCGAGAACCCATGCCGCTGCGGCCCGCTCGGCGTCGGATTGTGCTGCGCACCCGGCCAATTCGTCACCCGAACGTGCCGGGGTGGCCTTGGCCATCACATCGATCAGGTCGGCGAACTGGTAGGTGTGCCCACGAAGCGTGTGGCGGTAGATCACGAGAGTCCCTCTTCGGCGTCGGCAATGGCCTCGAACTCTTCGTCGGCGCTGGCGAAGACCAACCGGTTGCGGCTGTACAAGCCAAAATACGTCATGAAGAGCGCGAACACGATGAGACAGCCGGTCGCGGCCTTGATGTCGACGAGGAACGTCGCGACCAATGCGAGCACGGCGATCACGAGGGCGAAGCCTGTCGTGACGATGCCGCCGGGTGTGCGGTAGGGGCGCGCCAGTTCCGGCTCCCTGATGCGCAGCACGATGTGGCTGACCATCATCAGCACATAACTCAGTGCGGCACCGAAGACGGCCATGTTCAGCAGCATCGCGCCCTGTCCGCTGAGTGACAGGAGGAACCCGACGATGCCGGGAACGATCAGCGCCAGCGTCGGAGACTTGCGAGAGTTGGTGACGGACAACGACTTCGGCAGGTATCCGGCGCGCGAGAGTGCGAACAACTGCCGCGAGTAGGCGTAGATGATCGAGAAGAAGCTCGCCACGAGCCCCGCCAAGCCGATGTAGTTGACGACGGTGTGTGCGGTTCCGCTGCCGAGCGCCTCGACGAGCGGGTTACCCGAACTCTGCATGGCCGACGCACCGCCGGCTCCCGGCACCAGGAACAACACCAGCGCACACGTGAAGATCAGCGCGCACATCGCCGCGATGATCCCGCGCGGCACGTTGCGGGCAGGATCCTTGGCCTCCTCCGCGGCGAGGGGGACGCCTTCGACGGCGAGGAAGAACCAGATGGCGAACGGGATTGCCGCCCAGATGCCGAGGTATCCGTGGGGCAGGAACGAACTCGCGCCCGCTGCATCCGTCGGGGCGATATCGGTGAGGTTCGACCACGAGAAGTCGCCGATTGCCGCGATCGCGAACACGATGAGGCCTGCGAGCGCGACCGCGGTGATCACGAACATCACCTTCAGTGCCTCACCGACACCGGCGAGATGTACGCCGATGAACAACGCGTAGACCGCGAGGTACACCCACCAACCGTCGGTGATGCCGAACAGGTGCAGCGACTCGACGTACGCGCCGATGAAGGTCGCGATCGCTGCGGGCGCGATCGCGTATTCGATCAGGACCGCGGTACCGGTCGCCATCCCGCCCCAGGTGCCGAGGGCTCGGCGGGCGAAGGTGTATCCGCCTCCTGCCGCGGGCAGTGCGGAGCTCATCTCGGCCATGCCGAGCACCATCGCGAAGTACATCGCGGCGATGATGACGGCGGCGATGGCCAGGCCGCCGAAGCCGCCCTGCTCGAGCCCGAAATTCCACCCGGAGTAGTCGCCGCTGATGACGTAGCTGACCCCGAGGCCCGCGAGCAGCACCCACCCGGCCGTGCCGGTCTTGAGTCGACGTTTGTCGAGGTAGTCGGTCGAACTCGCTGCCGACGACGCGGCAGCCGTCGTGCCGCCTCCGGATTCGATTGTGCTCATGAACGCGCCTTTCGTGCGGAGGCGAGATCACCGTCGGTCTCGCTGCTTACTTGATTCCGGCAAGACGGTACGGAGTGTGTGTCACATCACAATGGCGTCGACGTAAGAGCGGCTGAGAAATGAGAACCCCGGATTTCTCACGCGGGTTAACACGCTGGAAACACGAAAACGATGCGTCGCAACGACTGCTCCGTCACGGTAGAGGGCGCTATGCCGACATCCTCCACCGCCGAATCATCGTCCAGCGCAGAATCGCCGTCAGCGACGTACCCGTTGGTCGCCGACGAGTCGCCGGTGCGCGGCCTGACTCGTCGTCAGCTTCCCTTCATACCCGTCTTCGCGCAGTCCGTCGCGGCCATCGCGCCGGCAGGGACGTCGGCGGTGACGCCGTTGTTCGTGATCGCCGCGATGAGTGGTGCCGGGGGAGTCATCTCGTTTGCCGTCGCGATGGTCGTCGTCATGATGATCTCGGCGTGCGTGCGGCCGATGGCGCAACGACTCGCCGTCGTCGGCGGTCTCTATTCGTACGTGGCTCAGGGGTTCGGCCCGCGTGTGGCGCTGCCGACGGCGTGGTCGGCGATTGTCGGATACGGCTCGGTGAGTATGGCGGGACTTCTCGCAGTTGGCTTGTACCTCAACCACATTGCCGTCAGTATCGGCGTATCGACGTCGGTGTGGCTGCCGATCGTCTGTGCGATCATCGTCGTGGCCGCTGTCGCGATGACCGTGCTGATGGTTCGCGGGATCAAGGTATCTGCGACCGCGACGCTTGCGATCGAGGTCGTCGCCGTTGTCATCCTGGTCGGCCTGATGGTGTGGCTCGGGATCACGCACCATTCGGCTGACTGGGCGAAGGTGTTCGCACCGCAGGTCGACGTCGGGTCGATGGGTCTGATGATCGTGGTCGCGGTCAGCGCGTTCGTCGGATTCGAGAGTGCGACGACGCTGTCGGCAGAGGCGCGTCGACCGTTCCGCAGCGTTCCGCGGACCCTGCGCTGGACCCCGATCGCCGCCGGGCTCATCTATCTGCTCGCCGTGACCACTCAATCGGTCGCGATGTTCGACGCCCCCGCGGGCGTACGGACGAGCTCCACACCCCTCGCCGCACTGTTCCTCTCCGACGGCACCCGCGTCACGGCGGTCATTCTCGACATCGGGATCGCGACGTCGTTCTTCGCATGCGCGCTCGCCTCGGTCAATGCTCTCGTGCGCGTGCTGTTCACCCTGGGACGCGAGCGGGTGGCACCTCGGGCGTTCGGCACCACGCACCCGCGCTTTCACACACCCGCGTTCGCCACGGTCTGTGCGATGGCGGTCGTGACGCTCGGGCCACTGGTGTTCCTCTGGTGCGGTGGCGATCCGCAGAACGGGATTCGCGACTTCCTGACACTCAGCGCCCTCGGCTACATGGGTAGCTACCTCACCGCCTGTCTCGCATCGCCGCGGCTACTGGCGCGGATCGGCGAGAGCAGCAGGCGCATCCTGGCGCTCGGCGTGTTCACGGCGACCATTCTCGGAGTGCTGCTGCTGACCGCTTTCGGGACCGGTGTCGGACACGGCCGCATTCTGGGCGTCGTCTACGTTGCGTCGATGGCTGTCGTGACCGTGTTCGTGCTGGGCGTGGCGCGACGCCGACCTCGTCTGCTCGGCGGCGTCGGAGTCTTCGATGCGACGACCAGTGCCGACATCCTCACGACTGCGACGCTGCGGTGACAACTCGGCAACTTGCGGGTGCGTACGGACGCTGCGGTGAGGGGGCGACATGGCGATAGGCCGTGCGCCGCGGTCGGATTCGGTGGTGCGCGCCCTGCAGATCATCGAGACCGTTGCCGACCTCGGAATCGGTACGACGGCCCGCGACATCGCCGATCGGCTCGACCTACCCTCGGCGAGCACGTATCGGCTGCTCAACAGTCTCGTCGCCGACGAGTTCCTGGTGCGGACAGCCGACCTGCGCGGCTTCGCGATCGGCACCCGTCTCGCGTCGTTCGTCGACGGAGTGGTCACGCCTCCGGTCCCGGCGCGTGCCGCGGAGCTGATCGACGAGTTTCGCGGATCGGTGCGGTTCGCCGTGCATCTGCTCTACTTTCGCCCCGCCTCGGTGCGCGTCCTCGACGCCGATCCCGACCATCCGCTCGACGGGGTGGGTGAACTCATGCGGTACCTGCACGCATCTGCCGCGGGCAAACTGCTGCTGGCGTCGTTGTCGCAGTGGCGCGACGCGCTGGAGATGCCGTTGCTGCCGGTCACGCCCGCCACGATCATCGACCCGGCGCGTCTGGAGGAGCAGATCGCCGAGATCCGACGCACCGACGTTGCGCGCGACGACGGCGAACTCGTCGTGGCCCACGCCCACCTCGCCGTGCCGATCTACGACGTCACCGGCGCTGTGCGCGGGGCGGTGATGATCGGCGGGGTATCGAGCAGACTCGAGGCGATCTGCTCACTCACCGACGCCGCGCGCGGACTCGCGAACGCCGTCGGGCCGCTGCTGTTCTGAGTGGCCGTGTGAGTCCGGCCGACTACAGAATCTCGTCGAGCTTGTCGAGTGGGCGGCCGAGGCGAGTTCCCTTGTCGGTCACCACAAACGGACGTTCGACGAGGATCGGGTGCGCCACCATCTCGTCGAGCAGTTTCTCGTCCGACGCGGCGTCGAGGTTCAGTTCCTTGTAGAGCGCTTCGCGCTTGCGCGCGGCCTGACGAACGGTGATACCGGCATCGGCGATGAGCTTCTCGAGTTGTGCGCGGGTGTACGGCTCGTCGACGTACTTCACGATCGTCGGCTCGACACCCTCGTCGCGGAGGCGTTGCAGCGCTTTGCGCGACGTCGAGCATTTGGGGTTGTGATAGATCGTCGCTTTGTCGCTCGCAGCAGCCATGAGGGTGACACTACCCAAGCGCCAACTACCCAGACTCTGCGGCGGCGTCGTCGGGTGTGATGCGCCGGGGGAGCGTGAGGGCGACGGCCAGGGCGACGACCGCGCACACGGCTCCGACGACGACGGGTGCCAGCGCGCCGCCGTGCTCGATCGCCAGTGCGCCGATCAGAGCGCCGACGCCGATCGAGAAGTTGAACGTCGTGGAGTAGAGCGTCGTCGCGGACTCCCGGTAGGCGGGTGCCACGCGGAACACCGTCGTCTGCAGGCCGATGGGGGCAGCGGCGTATCCGGCGGCCCAGACGAGGAGTCCGACGAGTGCCGCGGGAAGCCACAGACTCGCGACGGGCGTGAGTATCAGTGCACCCGCGAGGACCGCGATGATCGCCGCCAACGACCAACGCACCGACTGCGTCCGGGTCAGGAACGCCCCGGCCGTGAAGTTGCCCGCGACCCCTGCCACGCCCATCACCAGCAGAACGACACCGATTAGGTCGGCGTCGATTCCGAGGATCTCGACGATGAACGGGGTGACGTAGGTGTAGGCGGCGTACGCGCCGGTGATGAGGAGCGCGGTGACGATCAGCGTCGTCCGGAGGTCGCGCATGCGGAGCAACCTGGGCAGACCGCGCAGGCCGATGGTCTCGCTGTCGCCGGGGACCGATCGGAGCAGCACTGTCAGCGCGACGAGGCTCACCAGACTCAGTCCGGCAAGCGTCCAGTAGGCGGCCCGCCAGCCGAATGCCTGCCCGATCACGGTGCCGACGGGCATGCCGAGCACCGACGCCAGCGACACCCCTGAGAACGCGATCGTGGTCGCGCGGACGGCGGCGTTCGGTGGGACCAGGCGCACCGCGGTGGCCGCGACGATCGCCCACATCAACCCGAGGGCGACGCCGATCGACATGCGGACCGCCACCAGCATCGCGTAGTTCACGGCGAGGGCGGTGAGCGTGTTGCCGACGACGAATGCGGCCATGACGCAGAGCAGGATCGGACGGCGATCGAGGCGTCGAGTCGCCGTGGAGAGGGTGGGTGCACTGACCGCGGCCACGAACGCGAAGAACGTGACCGTGAGGCCGATGGTGCCCTCGGAGACGTCGAGGTCGGTGGCCATCGGACGGAGTAATCCGATGGGCATGATCTCGGTGGTGGTGATGGTGAACACACCGAGCCCAAGCGAGACCACCGCCGCCCAATCGCGTCGGGCGGCGGTGGTCGTCATCGAAGTATCAGGCGTTGCCGTCGAAAAGGCTTGTCACCGAACCGTGTTCGAACACCTCGCGGATGGTCTGTGCCAGCAGCGGGGCGATCGAGATCACGGTCAGCTTGTCGAAGCGCTTCTCCTGCGGGATCGGGAGCGTGTCGGTCACGATGACCTCGTCGGCCTCGGAGTTGGCGAGGCGCTCGGCGGCCGGATCGGAGAAGACGGCGTGCGTCGTGGCGATGATGACGTCGCCCGCGCCCGCTTCCTTGAGCTTGGAGACCGCGCCGACGATGGTGCCGCCGGTGTCGATCATGTCGTCGATGACCACACAGGTGCGGCCTTCGACCTCACCGACCACGCGGTGCGCGACGATCTGGTTGGCGACCAGCGGGTCGCGGGTCTTGTGGATGAACGCGACGGGGGCGCCACCGAGCGCATCCGACCACTTCTCCGCGACGCGCACACGACCCGAATCCGGCGAGACGACGACGAGGTTCTCGATGCCGTACTTGCCGCGAACGTAGTCGGAGAGCTGACCCTGGGCGTGCATGTGGTCGACGGGGCCGTCGAAGAAGCCCTGGATCTGATCGGTGTGCAGGTCGACCGAGATGATGCGGTCGGCGCCAGCGGTCTTCATCAGGTCGGCGATGAGGCGTGCCGAGATCGGTTCACGACCGCGGGCCTTCTTGTCCTGGCGTGCGTACGGGTAGAAGGGCAGGATCACGCTGATGCGCTTGGCCGAGCCGCGCTTGAGCGCGTCGATCATGATCAGCGCCTCCATCACCCACTCGTTGAGCGGGGCGGGGCAGCTCTGGATCACGAACGCATCCGAACCGCGCACCGACTCCTCGTAGCGAACGAAGATCTCGCCGTTGGCGAAGTTCCGCGCGGTCTGCGGAGTCAGCTTGATGCCGAGTTCGTCGGCGACAGCCTGCGCCAGGTCGGGGTGTGCACGCCCCGAGAACAGCATCAGGTTCTTCTGGTTGTCGGTGGTCCAGGTCATGAAAACTCTTCTACTCGATCGTCGGCCGGTGGGCGGCTCTGCCAGCGGGTCACGTGGCTAGGAGCCGGGCTGTTCGGGCTGAGTATCGGCCGCGCCTGCCTCGATCGCTGCGCGTGCGGCAGCCGTGTCGGGGCGTTTGCGGGGTACCCAACCGTCGATGTTGCGTTGTGGACCCGACGAGACCGCGAGGGCGCCGGGCGGGACATCGTCCCGAATGACCGTACCTGCCCCGGTATACGCGCCGTCACCGACCTGCACCGGAGCGACGAACATGTTGTCCGATCCGGTGCGGCAATGCGACCCGATCACCGTTTGATGCTTGTTCACCCCGTCGTAGTTGACAAAGACGCTCGACGCCCCGATGTTCGACTCCTCGCCGATCGTCGCGTCACCGACGTAGGTGAGGTGCGGAACCTTGCTACCTGCACCGATGGTGGCTTTTTTGGTCTCGACGAAGGTGCCGATCTTGCCGCGCTCACCCAATTCGGTACCCGGCCGCAGGAAGGCGAACGGGCCCACGGAGGCGTCGTCGGAGATCACCGAGTCGGAGCCGTGCGTGCGGATCACCGACGCCCCGCGGCCGATCGTCACGTCGGTGAGCGTGGTGTCGGGACCGACGACGGCATCCTCGGCGATACGGGTGGCACCGTGCAGTTGGGTGCCCGGCTCGATGCGTACGTCGCGCTCGATGCGTACGTCGACGTCGATCCACGTCGAGCCTGGATCGACGACCGTCACGCCCGCGAGCTGGTGGCGACGGATGGTCGCGGCGTTGAGCGCGGCACCGAGCGCGGACAGTTGCGCGCGGTCGTTGCAGCCCGCGACGACCAGCGGATCGTCGACGACATGCGCCCGGACGGTCTTGCCCGCGGTCCGCGCGATCTCGATGACGTCCGTCAGATAGAACTCGCCCTGTGCGTTGTCGGTGGAGAGTTGCTGTAGCGCTGAGCGCAGTGCCTGCGCGTCGAAGGCGTAGATGCCCGCGTTGACCTCGGTGATCGCGCGCTGAGCGTCGCTTGCGTCCTTTTCTTCGACGATGGCCTGCACCGAGCCGTCGTTGGTCCGGATGATCCGGCCGTATCCGGTCGGCTCGTCGGCGATGAAGCCGGTGAGCGTGACCGCGGCGCCGTCTCCCGCGGTGTGCGTGGCGACGAGGGCCTCGATCGTCTGGCCGTCGAGGAGTGGGATGTCGGCGGCGGTGATGATCACCGTTCCGGTGAAGTCGTCGGGGAGTGCGGTGAGACCCGCGCGGGCGGCGTCGCCAGTCCCGGCGGGCGAATCCTGAACGGCCACAACGATATCGGTGCCGATCTCCGCGGCGATCTCGTTGACGGCCGCAGTGACGCGCTCGCGTTCGTGGCCCACGACGGCGACGAGTTGATCGGGCGATGCCGCTGCTGCGCCATGCAGCACATGGCCGACGAGCGAGCGTCCACCGATGGTGTGCAAGATCTTGGGAGTCTTGGATTTCATCCGAGTGCCCGCGCCCGCGGCGAGGACGATCACGGCTGTCGCGGCTGACTTCTCTGTCATGTCCACCTCCGGGATTCGACGACTGCGCGCCGCGCGCACCGAGTGACGGCGTCGGGCGTGGCGACGGACCGATACTACTGACTCGTCTACGGCACAGAAGCGTCAGTGCAGGTAGTGGCCGGGGTGCAGGTGGTGACGGCCGCCCGAACGGCGACTGATAGAACCGAGGGGACGCACGTCACAGGAGACGTACACGCAACGGAGGAGTTCGCAATGAGTGCTCAGAAGACAGCAATCGTCACCGGATCGGGTCGGGGCATCGGCGCGGCGGTGGCCAAGCGCCTCGCCGACGACGGCCTGGCCGTCGCCGTTCTCGACATCACCGAAGAGGCCGCCGCCGACACCGCCAAGGCGATCAACGACGCCGGTGGCAAGGCGATCGCCGTCGGCGCAGACGTATCCGACGAGGCATCGGTCAACGCGGCCGTCGAGAAGGTCGCAGCCGAGCTCGGCGCGCCGACCGTGCTGGTGAACAACGCGGGCATCCTGCGCGACAACCTGCTGTTCAAGATGAGCGTCGACGACTGGGACGCGGTCATGGGCGTGCACCTGCGCGGCGCCTTCCTGATGAGCCGCGCCTGCCAGAAGTACATGGTCGACGCCGGCTGGGGCCGCATCGTGAACCTGTCGTCGACCTCCGCGCTGGGCAACCGCGGCCAGGCCAACTACTCGGCAGCCAAGGCAGGCATGCAGGGCTTCACCAAGACGCTGGCGATCGAGCTGGGCAAGTTCGGCGTGACCGCCAACGCGATCGCCCCCGGCTTCATCGAGACCGACATGACCGCCGCCACCGCCGCCCGCGTCGGCATGGACTTCGAGGAGTTCAAGAAGCTCAACGCCTCCGCCATCCCCGTCGCCCGCACCGGCAAGCCCGAGGACATCGCCCACACCGCCTCGTTCTTCGCCTCCGAGGGCGCGGGCTTCGTCTCCGGCCAGGTCATCTACGTCGCCGGCGGCCCGCGGGACTGACCTCGCCGCCGCTGGTCGAGCTGACCACCGCTGGTCGAACGTGCACTCGCTGGTCGAGCCGGCCCCGCTGGTCGAACGTGCACTCGCTGGTCGAGCTCACCACCGCTGGTCGAGACCGCCCCGCTCGGTAGATATGTGTCGTTTGTGAGGATGTGGGCGCTGCAGCACCCACATCCTTACTTTCGACACACATTTAGGTCGGGGTCTGGTCGGTCGAGTTGACCACTGCTGGTCGAGCTGACCACCGCTGGTCGAGCCGACCGCCGCTGGTCGAGCTTGTCGAGACCACCCCGCCCAGCTCGCCGCCCCTGTGGCACAATCGTCTGCCGTGCCTGTGGCACACTTCTAGGCGAGTAATCCCCCATGGTGTAATCGGCAACACTTCTGATTTTGGTTCAGGCATTCCAGGTTCGAGTCCTGGTGGGGGAGCAGCAACACGATCGTGGTGTCCACGCGCGCATTTCACAAGCATCCGCGAGAACTCGCCGCAACGACCGACGCCGGGCCTCGGCTGTGAACCGATGACCCGGCGGATACTTGGTCGAGATGGATCGCGCTGATCAGCCTTCGATCGGCTCCAGCTTGCTGAAGATCTCGTCGCGCCGATCCTCGAACTGCGAAGGGAGCTGGAAGCGCATCCCCAGCTCCTGAGGCGACTCATCGCAGTCCCAGCCGCCGTCGGCGTGGGTCACCGCGATCTCGAACAGTGCACCGCCCGGTGACCGTACATAGACGGACTTGAAGTACTTGCGGTCCTTGAGCTCGGAGATGTCGGTGTAACCGGCACCCTCGATTTCGAACTTCAGCTCGTCCTGGTTCTCCAGAGTCGATGCGTTCCAAGCGAAGTGGTGATAAGTGCCGGCACCGTAGCTCCAGGTGCCCTGATCGTCGGCGCGATTGGCGGTCAGCTCCACCCAGTTGCCGATCTTCTCGTTGCCCACCTGGAAGGCGGCACGGTCGCCGTCCTCAGTGATGTCACCCTGCGAGTAGAAGACGTCGCCTGCGAAGTCGACCATCCGCTCCGGCGTGGTGACGTGGATTCCGACGCCGTGAATGCCGTGGATCGCATACTCCTGCGGCACACCGTTTTCGGAGTATCCCTCGCGGGCGTCGTTCTCATTGGTGACGAACACGTACTCCAGTCCCGAGGGGTGCCGGAAGGCGAGACGACGCTGCCCGAAGGCTTCGATGTTGGTGACGTCCTTGACATCGTGTTCGGTGAGTCGCTTCTGCCAGTAGTCCAACGAACCGGCAGGCACCGACAGCAGAACCTCGCGGGCCTGGTTGGTGCCCGGTTTGCCGAAACGTCCCTGCTGCGCCCACGGGAACGTGGTGATGACGCTCGACGGATCGCCGTTGGCGTTTGAGTAGTAGAGGTGATAGATCGGCAGCGAGCCGTCGAATAGCACGGTGCGCTTGATGAAGCGCATGCCAAGCGTCTTGACGTGGAAGTCCACATCCTCTTGCGCACCGGCGACCGACAGGGTGACGTGATGAGAACCTTCGACAAAGGCCATGACATTTCCTTTCAATGGTGAAACTGTGAGGGTGTTCAACTCTTGCGAGGTGAAACGATAAGGGCCGGAACGAAATTCACGACCCGAAGTCGGCGATGATTCAGGAGGGCTCGGCGAGCAAGCCCGCCGTGTAGAGCGGAGCGGTGATGTCTTGCACGATTGAATTCTGATGGCTGTGCAGCATGCTGAAGTCGCGCCAGATCCGTTCCATCCGGGAGCCGTTCACGAGGGTGCTGGAGCCCGACGTACGCATCAGGATGTGTTCGAGCACATGCCAGGCATCGGTCTGGGCGGCAAACGCCAATCGGCCGATCCCGGCGTCGTCGGTTGCCGAGAAACTACCGTCACCCTTTGCCGAGCGGGTGGCGCATTCCATAAAGTCTCGGGCTGCGGTGTCGAGACAGGCTTCGGCCGCCCGAAGGCGGGTGACGGAGTCTGCAAACCACAGCTGATAGGTCGGATTCTCTGAACGTAAAGTGAAGGGAGGCAGAGCGGTTCGCTTGGAAGTGATCACCTCGCGGTAGGAGTCCAAAGCGCCCAGCACGCCGCCGACGCCAAGGCTGGCCAGTTCCAGCGTGAAGGTCGAAAGTCCGCGTCCGTTGTACATCGCGTTCTTGTGCAGCGCCCATCCGGGGGTGCCGCCGTCGACGTCCATATCGATGATTGTCTTGCCGAGCAGCACGTGCGAATCGGGAACGAAGCCCTCGACGATCTCCACGGTGTGCGAACCCGACCCCTTCAGGCCGAGGGTGCGACCCCAGTCGTCGCGCACGGCCCACAGGGAGCGGGGGGCGATGAACACGCTCAGCGGACCCTGGGTGCCGTCTTCGGCTATGGGGAAGACGTGACCGAGGAAGTGTGTGGAATACGGCCCGCCTGAGGCATAGGGGAAGACGCCGTTGATGATCCAGCCGCCATCGGCCTTGCGCATCGTGCCGCCAGGCGCAGATGTTCCGCCGGCTGCGGTGTGTGGCGTCGAGAAGAACTCGCGCTGCGCCTCGGCCGGCCACCACGACGCCATCCACAGCACGTGTGCTGACGCGAGGCAGAAGCACCAGGCGGTGCTCATATCCGATCGGGCGATCTCGCGGACGATCTTCAGGTAGTCCGCGACGTCGAATTCGT
Organism: Gordonia sp. w5E2; assembly: GCF_036540975.1. Lineage (NCBI taxonomy): Bacteria > Bacillati > Actinomycetota > Actinomycetes > Mycobacteriales > Gordoniaceae > Gordonia > Gordonia sp. w5E2. The sequence goes on from NZ_CP144213.1 coordinate 1,323,436, forward strand.
AGCCGCCAAAAGTAGCCGGGCGCAACATGTTGTAGAGCCCTGCCCGCATGAAGTCCAGATGCAACTCTTCGGAGTAGTACGTGCGGGCCTCGGTCTCGGCGGCCTGTGCGAGGATCTTCGGTTGCAACTCGCGCACCGAAGCGAGCGCCTCAGCGAAGGTGAGTTGAGCGGGCGACTCGACGGTGGCGAAGTCTGTGGGTGGGATCGGCATAATCGCGTCCTTTCAGAAGAGGAAGTGTTTTGTTGGGCAGGACCGTTTGGGTTTCAGTAGCGGAAGTGGCTGGGGCTACTGCGCCACATAGCCTCCGTCGCAGGCGATCTCAGCGCCGGTCACATAGGAAGCGTCGTCGCTGAGTAGGAAGGCGATGGTGGCGGCGACCTCAGAGGGGGAGCCGAGTCGCGCCATCGGGATCACCGGTGCGAACACTGCGTCGTCGGCGCCGCCGAGCATGGGGGTGTCGATGAACCCTGGGTGCACGGAGTTGACCCGAACACCTTCGGGCGCCCAGGCAACCGCGGTGCCCTTGCTCATCGATCGAAGTGCACCTTTGGCGGCGTGATAGGCCGGTGACACCGCCGCGGTGCCGACAATGCCGAACATCGAACTTACGTTGACTACTGCGCCGCGATGTTCTTTGAGTGTGGGACCAGCCGCCTTCATGCCGAGAAAGGCGCCGGTCTGCAAGACGCCCACCACGTGATCGAAAGTGGCCTTGGTGCTGTCTTCGATGGTTCGTAGATCGCCGATGCCCGCGTTGTTCACGAGTCCGTGCAGAGCACCTTCGGTGGCCGCAATGTCGTCGATGAGGTCGTGCCAGCCGTCCTCGTCGGTGACGTCGAGGGTGGCGAACCTGCCGCGGCCGCCGAACGTGCGGAGTTCTTTCTCGATCTGGTCGGCGTCCGTCGTATTGATGTCAGTGGCGATGACGGTGGCGCCCTCGTGTGCCAGTCGAGAGGCGGTGGCTCGTCCGATTCCGCCCGCGGCGCCGGTGATGACTGCCACTTTGCCTGCAAATCGCTTCATGATCGTCCTGTCGTGAGAGGCTCTCCATCCCGGTGGGCACCACGGTCCCGCCGCCGCGGGTCATCGCGAATGCCTGCTCCATGGCTGCGGTCTGGCCTGCGGCCTCCAGCGCGACGTCGACACCGCGTCCATCCGTCAGTTCCTTCACCGCGTCAACTGGATTGCCGTCGGCTGGGTCGATCGTGACGTCGGCGCCGAGTCGGCCAGCCAAGAGACGCCGAGACTCTGTCGGCTCCACCGCGAACACGGTGCCGGCTCCGGCCAAACGCGCCGCCTGAATCATCCAGAGTCCGAGGTGGCCGCATCCGACCACGGCGACTGAGTCGCCGGGCTGCACCTGTGCTACCTCGATCACGGCACCCAGACCGGACACGATGCCGCAGCCCAGCATCGCGAGATGCTCGGGCGGCGAGTCACTCTGTACCGCCACGACGTTGCTCTCGCGGTAGATCATCTGTTCTGCGAGTGTGGCGACTCCACCGTCGGCGTGGACAGTGACGCCCGTTTCGTCCACCCCGATGGGGCGGACCATGCCGCCGAGAATCTGCTCGCAAGCGCCAGGACTGTGGCGGACGCAGTAGTAGCAATTTCCACACTGGGCCGAACCGACGACTATGACCTGGTCGCCCTCTCGCACTCTGCGCACCCCGGTACCGGCCTGTTCCACGACGCCGGTAGCGCTGTGTCCGGGAATCAGGGGGAACGGTGTGAGCCCGTGGCCATCGAGGCTCAAGGTGTCGGTGATGCACATGGCCGCGGCGTCGAGCCGGACCAAGACCTCGTCGGCACTGGGCTCACGTAACGTAACGTCGCGGATGCCGAATTGTCCTGTCCCGGAAGCAACTGCAGCCTTCATGAAAGCTCCTCACAGGTGGGTGGAATGGTGACCGGCAACTCGAGGTGCCGGGTGACAATGGCCAGGAGTTCGTGTCACACTCGAAGCTATTCGTGATGGGCATCACTTCCATCGCGGATGTGTGCACAGCGATGTTGCGAACGCGAACACCCATCCCGGAGTGGTCTGACGCCGCAACCAGACGGAACAACTATCAGCGTGTTGAACAACAACGACGAACTCGCCGTGGAACTCACGGACCGACTTCTGCAACCGGCCACCCGCGTCGTCGGTGGTGCCGCCAGGATTCCCGACCACACACAGATCCTCGGTGCGGATGAATGGGGCACCGCGATTGCCGAGACGATCACCCGTTTCGATTTGTCTGCAGATACGGGTAGCGACTTCCACGGCCGCATGAGGGTCCATATGGCCGACGGAATGGCCCTATGCGAGCTGTCGGCCGAGCGGCACGTCGCCACCCATGATCCGTCACGTTCCCGACAGCCCGGCGGCCCGCTCCACCTCTTGTCGTTGCAGCTCAGCGGTGAGGCGAACATGGAGCTCGGTGATCAGCATGTGTTGCTCAAGCCTGGTGACATCGGGTTCTACAGTGCTGACCAGCAGGGGGTTGTGGCCAGCGGCGACGGGTACCGCAGCTTGTGCCTGACCTTGCCGGCCAACGCAATCGACATCCCCACTGACCAGCTGCGGGAGGTGCAGGCTCGGCCGGTGGGCCCCGACCGCGGACTCTCGCCCGCGCTCGCCGCTCTACTGACCTCGCTGAATGACTGTCTCGACCGACTGACCCCGGCGCAGCAGGCTCGCGCGCTGCGCAGTGCGGTGGATCTCGCGGTCACCCTCGTGCTGCACGAGGCCGGTGAGACTCCGGTGCAGATCGACCCGGTGACCCGGCTCCGGCAGCAGGTCTACGCCTACATCGAAGATCATCTGCACGACCCCGAACTTGATGTCTCGCAGCTTGCCGCGGCGCATTACGTGTCGGTCCGGCATGTGCACAACATCTTCCGCGGAACCGAACAGACTGCCGCAGAACGTATTCGGTCCCGGAGACTGGAGAAGGCGCGACGCGAACTCGTCGACCCCGGCATGATCGACGTTCCGGTGGCCGCTGTTGCCGGGCGGTGTGGGTTCGCCAATCCGTCGCATTTCGGCAATCTTTTCAAGGAGCGGTTCGGGATCACGCCGGCGGCGTATCGGATGCAAGCGCACCGCGAGCTGTGACCTGACCAGCCGTCCGAGGGCATGGGTGTGCGGGTTCGGCGCGGGGTGAGCAAGCGGTCGTGCACGCCTACGACACCCGAGAGCACGAATTCGACACAGGTGCCTGCCTCTAGTCGCCCTACTCTGACCGGAGAACCGGCCGCAACGGGCAGGTCCGCACTCTGAGGAGGTTCGATGTCGTCGACCAATCCGCACCTTGCACAACCTGTGACCGAATGGGGTGCCGACGGGAGTAGCGCTGCGATCACGGTGTTGGCCATCCATGGCCGGGGCCAGAACCCTACCTTCATGGTCGAGCAGTCGGCGCGGTTCGGGCTCGACCGAGTCCGTTTCGTCGCGCCCCGTGCAGCCGATGACTGCTGGTACCCGAAGCCGTTCCTTGAACCGCTGACGGAGAATCAGCCCGCACTCGACTGCGCACTCGACACCGTCGACGCTCGGCTCGACGATCTGATAGCCGATGGGACGTGCGTCGAAGACATTGTCTGCTGGGGCTTTTCGCAGGGGGCCTGCCTCCTCGCGCATCACGCGCTGACCCGGCCACGCAGGCTCGGGGGACTGATCCTGTTCACCGGAGGATACGTTGGCGTCAATCCGGTTCGCGGAGAGCCCGGTTCGCTGCGAGACGTCCCGATTATCGTGCGTAGCATAGAAAATGATCCGTTCGTCCCGCCGCACCGGGTACAGGCCACGGTCGAGGCATTGCGGTTCGCCGGGGCAGACGTCGACGACGTGATCGCGCCCGGCGACGAACACATCATCACCGATGAGGCGATCGATACCGCTCGGGAACTGTTGGGGCGCAGCCGCTCCGCGCCGGTAGGGAGTCGGACTACCTGATCCGTTCGGGTGTTGACGGCGGCTGTCCGGTTCGTGCAACAGGCTGTCGCATCAACGAATCGTATTCTCGCCCAACGCCTTTTCCACACATTCGGCTCGTACCGTGGCACGCACAATGACGTGTGTCACACCGAGTACGAGGTAACGATGTCCGATCAGATCATCACCACACCGCCCGTCGCCGACTGGATCACCGGGGAGGATCTGTACCTCGACCCGTTCCCGCTCTACGCCCGGCTACGTGCAGAGGCTCCGGTCGCCTTCGTGCCTGCCACCGGGCACTGCGTGATCAGCAGGTTCGACGATTGCCGGCTGGTGGAACGTGCACGAGCCGATTTCACTGCGGTGGAACCATTTCCGATGATGGACCGAGCGGTCGGGGTGTCGATGCTACGCCGCGACGACCCTGAACACAGCGGCCCCCGGCACGCCGTGAACTCCGCGGTTCGCACCAAACAGGTGCGCGAACACTGGCGGCCGGTCTTTGCCGACAACACCAGCGCGTGGCTGGACCGGCTGGCTGCGGCGGGACCCGGTGCAGACCTCAACACCGAGTTCGCTGCGCCGCTGGCAGCGACCAACCTGCGGTCTCTGGTCGGGTTGACCAACGTGGACTGGCGCGATATTGCGCGCTGGTCAGCAAATTTCATCGCTGCAACAGCTAACATCGCCGGTGACCCCGACATATGGGCGGCCAACGAACTCGTACACCGCGAGGTCGACGAGGCACTCGATGAAATGATCCCGGAACTGCGCACACACCCGGACGGCTCGATTCTTTCGTCGTTCATCCACGCGGGCCTGCCAGACGCCGTCCTACGCAGTAACACGAAATTGTGCATCGCCGGCGGTGTCAACGAACCTCAGCACTCGCTGACCGGGACGGTGTGGGCGCTGGCCACTCGTCCGGAACAGGCGAGGCTTGCGGCCTCGGACCCGCAGCAGTGGTATCCGCGGGCTTTTGCCGAACTGGTGCGGTGGGTTTCGCCCATCGGCGCCATTGCCCGGATGGCCTCGCGAGACGTTGAAATCGGCGGCGTGACGATTTCGGCAGGCACCCCGGTTCTGGTCTCTATCCACTCGGCCAACCGCGACGAGTCGCGATTCGACGCCGCAGACGACTTCGACATCACGTCGGCGACGGACAACCACTATGCCTTCGGCAGTGGCCCCCACATGTGCGCCGGCCGATGGGCGGCGGAATGCGCGATCGGCGAGGTTGCCCTGCCGATGTTGTTCGAGCGATTCCCCGATCTGCACGTGATCGGTGCCGAACAACGCACCCCGCGCGGTTGGATCTTTCGCGGGATCGACGAACTGCCGGTGACTTGGGACAGCGTCAGCGAACGCGTGGAGATCCGGGGCGCGACTCGCGCTGTGGTGGCCGCGCGGCGGGAAGTGGCGGAGGACATCATCGAACTGGAACTGGCCGTGAACCCGATGCCGGCCTGGTCACCCGGCGCCCACGTGACGCTGACGCTTCCCGGCGGCATGGATCGGCACTACTCCATCATCAGTGCGGATGCCGACGCGCAGACGTTTCGCATCCTGGTACAACTCGACGGCGAGGGGCGTGGTGGCTCACGCCACCTGCACAGTCATGCGCACCCCGGCACGGTGTTGGGCTTCGGCGGGGTGCGTAACAACTTCGAGATGCAGGGCATCTCGACGGACAGCGGCCGGCATTATCGGTTTCTCGCCGGCGGTATCGGGATCACCCCGCTGCTGCCAATGGTCGAACAGGCAGACCGAGCGGGCGCGCAGTGGACACTCGACTACGTGGGTCGGAAGACCACACGTATGCCATACCTGGCCGAGCTGATCCAAGCCCACGGAGCACACATCCGCGCGCACGTGACCGGGGACGATGGCCGCCCAGATTTGAGAACCCTCGTTGCCGGGATGCTCGACGGTGACGTCGTATACGCCTGCGGCCCTGCGGGTTTCCTGGACGAGATGCAGGAGATGGTCAGTAGTCGGCCAGGACTGAGGTTGTGCCTCGAGCGGTTCGTCGCTGCCGACATCGCTGACCGCGGACTATCACGTTTCACAGTCACGACGGCGAGCACCGGAGAGTCGTTCGACGTCGGTCCCGACGACACCATTGTCGACGTGTTGAGTCGCGCCGGGGTGGAGCCGACGACATCGTGCCTTGAAGGAGTCTGCGGCACTTGCGAGACAAAGGTTCTCGGCGGTGTGCCATGTCACCGGGACTCGATTCTCACTCCGGCGGAACGGGAATCGGTCACCGATCGAACGATGATCTGTGTGGCGCGCTCGCACACCCCGAATCTGGTGCTCGACTTGTGATCGGCATGCCGCCCGAACGCACGCGCGCCACACATGCGACGACATCGCACAGCGCGGCGAGACCGTCCACACCCGCGAGCAATAAAGCCTCAGCTCGACACGACCGCCCCGTGCCGCTCAACGAGGGGTCCGTCGGTGACGCTGATGTCCCACAATCCAGCGCCGCCGGCATTGCGGTTGGTGTTCTGGATGTTCGCGCCGCCGTCGACGGAGAGGATCTCGCCGGTGATGTATGTGGCGTCGTCGCTCAACAAGTAAGCCACCGAACCAGCGATCTCCTCGGGCCTGCCCGCGCGCCGCAAGGGTGAGGTACCAGCACGGCGAATCATGTCGTCACGGCCGGCCGGTCCGAAGATGGTGGTCGGCACGATGCCCGGGGCAATACCGTTGACGCGCACGCCGATTGGGCCGCCGTAGACAGCAGCGCCGTGGACCAAGCCGATGACACCGTGCTTGGAGGTGGTATACGCGAGCAGATCGTTGCTGCCGCGCAGCCCGGCGATCGACGAGGTGATGACGATGGAGCCGCTGGTGCCGGTGGCGTGGAACTGCCGGAACGCCGCCCGTACGCCGAGGAACGGTCCGCGCAGGTTCACCGCCATGACGGTGTCCCATTCCGCGGCCTCCACTTCCACCAGCGGTGCGACCGATCCGGCGATGCCCGCGTTGAGGAAGTGGAAGTCAACGGTGCCGAATCGGTCCACCGCGGCCGTCATGTACTTGTTTACTCCGTCCTCTGCCGACACATCTGCGCCCACACCCACTGCGGGCGTGGACAGCCGGTCCGCCACCTCGGTGGCGGCCGCGCCATCCAGATCGACGGCCACCACGTGGACTCCTTCATCGGCCAGACGGGTCGCGGCGGCACGGCCCAACCCGCCCGCGGCGCCGGTCACCACGGCGACCTTGCCGCTCAATCCGTTCATGCTCATGCGGTCTGCTCGCTTTCGGTACTCGTCATCTCAGGAGTGGCGGTGCCGGAACTCGGGGCGGTCGCCGTGGGGGAGTTGCCCGGGGTGGCGCGCCGGAGTTCCTCGGCAAGAATCGGGAAGGCTGTAGTGGCGGCCTGGAATCCCATAGCGCTGGAGATCTCCATGACCTCCAGGATCTCCCCGGTCGTGGCCCCGTACCCGATGGCGTTGCGGATGTGCAGCTTCCAGCCGGGAACGTAGAGATGCGTCGCGGCAGCGTCGAAGGCGATGTAGATCAGCTCCTTGACCTTCGGCGTCAGGGTGCCGGTACGCCACGGGAGCGCGGAAAACTCTGTGTACGCCTCGAACATCTCGGGGTCGAGTTCCAGCATCTCCTCCCAGAACGGATGCCAGTAGCCGCGTTCGTCGGTGAAGCGCCGTTGCAGATCCCTCTGGGCGGCGGACAATTCCGCTGGGCCGTCCCGCAGCCCCTCTTCTGTGAGCACTTCCACCAGAAGCGGCACCCCGATGTTCATCGCGTGGATGCCGAGGGTGGTGGTCAGCTCTATCGTCTCGATGATCTCCGCGGTGGTGGCACCATGCTCGAATGCGGCCCGGATATGTTGGCGCACACCGGGTTCGTGCAGATGGGTGGCCGCAGCATCCACCGCGAGATAGATCAGTTCCTTGGTCTTGGGGTCCAGGTGGTTCTTGCGCCACGGGACCGCGGCGAGATCGACATAGGCCGCCAGCAATTCCGGTCGCAGATCCAAGATCGCTTGCCAGGAATCGTCCCACGTCTGGTGCATATCGACGACGGCCTGCTTCACCCGATCCCGGTCTGGTGATTCGCCTTCGGTATCCGCGGCGGCGGCATCGGCTTCGGCGGTCGCGGTTACTGTCCTCGGAGTTTCTGACGTTGGGGCAGAAGCCGAGGAATCCACCCAACGGGCGATCTCAGTGTGGTCGGCGCCGGCATCGAGGTCGATGGACGCCTTCTCCCACAGTGCTACCGCGTACTCGCCGAGCTTGGTCGGCGCACCCAGTTGAGCCGCCAAATCAGTGGCGATCCTCATGTCCTTGAGCATCAGCGAGAGGGCGAACCCCGAATCGAAGGTGCCGGGCAGGATGAAGTTCGGGAACTTGTTGTCGGTGGATCCGCTGCGCCCGCTTGAGGTGTTGAGCAACTGGGTCAGCACTGCGGGGTCGAGCCCGAAACGCTCGCCCGCGGTGACCGCCTCGGCGGTGGCCAGCAGATGGGTGGCCGACAACAGATTGTTGATCGCCTTGATCGCGTGTCCTGCACCCACTCCGCCACCCAGTCGTGGGGTGCCCAGCGTTTCCAGGATGGGGCGGACCTGAGCGAACGCATCGTCGTCGCCGCCAACCATGATGGTGAGGGTGCCGCCGACGGCACCCCGCACCCCACCGGACACCGGGGCGTCGACCAGGAGGACCCCGCGCTCGTCCAGCCGGCCGGCCAGGGCGCGGGTGGAGGTGGGATCCGACGAACTCATGTCGACGACGATGTCGCCGCTGGCCAGGGCATCGGCCGAAAGTAGTTCCGCGAGTACCGATTCCACGATCCGCGAGTTGGGCAGCATGAGGATCACCACTCGTGCGGCGCGGCTCGCCTCGGCGGCGGTGTCCGCGGGCAGGCCGCCGCGGCTGACCAGGCGCGCCCGGGCTGCCTCGTCGACGTCGAAACCCGACACCGGATAGTCGGCGTCGATGAGGCGTGCGGCCATCGGGGCACCCATGTTGCCCAGGCCGATCACGGCCACAGGGGTGCCGGTCGCCGCCGTTCTCATCGGTTCACCCCCGGCTGGGCAGTGTCGGAGGAGGTGGCGGTCTGTGCGTTGTGGACGAACAGACCCGCATTCTGGTAGTCGTCGTCGGGGACCGGGTCCCCCCAGGAGGTGGTGCCTAGAGAGATCGCGGTGTGGGTCATGAATGACCCTTTGGCCGCGCCGTGCCAATGCTTTTCACCCGGCGGACACCAGACGGTGTCACCAGCCTTGAGAACACGCACCTGCGTTTCGGTGCCCACGAGTCCCTCACCGGCGAGCACCTGCAGGATCTGACCGTTCTCGTGCTCGTGCCAGAAGGTGCGGGCGCCGGGGGTGAAGCTGACCGTATTGATGGTGACGCCATCTGTTGACGGCATCGTCAGGTAGTTGTGCACCACCCCGTCGAAACGGGAGCCGGTCTTGCCTGCGGTACCGGACTGATCGATTCCATGGATGAGTTTCATCGGGCGTCCTCGTCGGAGTCGTGGAGGCGGACATGACCGGAGATGTCTCCGATCGCGTCGACCACCGTGTTGCTGATGCGCTCGGTGTAGCCGAGCTGATTGGCGAGACCGAACGCCGCCAGCGGCGCGGCCGAGTTGGGGCTTGCCACACCGAGTTCCGTGGTCAAGTCGACGTAGGCCAGTACGTCTTTCATCATCAGGGCGTTCGTCAGCCCGCCTTCCAGGTAGTCGCCGCGGATGATGGACGGGAATCGGTTGAGGGTCGCGAAGTTGACGCCGGAACTGCTGTTGAAAACCTCCAGCAGCACCGCCAGGTCCAACCCGGCCTTTTTGCCGGCGACCATCACCTCGGCGGTGGCCGACAGCGAGATCGCGTTGAGAAAATTGTTGAGCAGCTTCGCGGTGTGCCCCGCGCCCACCGGGCCGCAGTGGAAGACCTTGCTGGAGAAGGCGTCCAGTACCGGGGTCACGGAGTCCAGGGTCTCGGCCGGGCCGCCGACCATCAGTGTCAACGCACCCTTGGCGGCTGCAGCGGCACCACCGGAGATCCCGGCGTCGAGCAGGGTCACCCCCTGCTCTGCCAGCCGTCGGGCGAGGCGGCGGGTGGAGGCGGGTTCGGAGGTGCTCAGGTCGATGACGATCTGACCGGGGCGCGCGTTGCCGAGGATGCCGTCGGGACCCTCCACCACGGCTTCCACTATCCGGCTGTGCGGCAACGACAACAGTATGACGTCGGTCTGCTCGACCACCGCGGTCACCGACTCGGCCGGGTCGGCGCCACAATCGGCGGCACTCCCGGCGCGGGCGTCGTATCCGATCACCCGTCGGTCGCGGGCGACGAGACAGCGCGCCATCCGTCCTCCCATGTTGCCTAATCCGATGAACCCCACGGTGTGGAATGTGCTTGTCCCGCTACCCTTAGCGGTTGTTTGCTGTGCCTCTGTTGTCGTCGTGGTCTCAGTCATTGGCGGTTCCCTTCGTTGTACGCGCCAGCGGCGCGGCTTCGGCAGCGGCTCGGCCGAGAACGACGGCGAAGTCGGCGTCGGGGTGGCTTTGGAAGCGCGTCATCACCTCGGGATCGTGTCCGGGGACGAGGGTTGCGTCGTACTCCTGCGCCAGCCGCTTCATGGTGTCGAATCCGGCGTACATCGCCGCCAGGTCGGCGACCACGAGGAATGGCATGTCCCTGTCGAGTTCCTCGTAGTAGTGGGTGGCGTCAGAGGCCAGGAGCACAACCCCGTCGGCGGTGTTGACGAGCAGGATCGCCTGCCCAGGCGAATGTCCGCCCAGTTCGATCAGCTCGATCCCCGGCGCGATGGCGGTGCGACCCGCGCAAAGGATGAGTCGACCTTGATCGGCGACGGTGCGCAGATGATCGATCTCGTCGTCTTCCACAGAGTGCGCGAACTGCAGCCTGCCTGCGAGTTCACTTGTCCAGAAGTCGAATTCGGATCGAGGTGTGAGCACGGTGGAATGTGGGAACAAATCGAGGTTCCCGGCGTGGTCGTAGTGGGCGTGGGTGAGGACGACGGTGGCGGCGTCGCGGTCCACTTCGAGCGCGTCGAGGGCGTCACGCGGATGAATCAGGTGTCCGCGGCCGCGGTGCCTGCCGCCGGCGACGCTGTACCCGGTGTCGACGACGATGGTGCGCCGGTGGTTGCGGATCACCCAGAGGTAGTAGTCCATCCCGATGGGGCCGTCGGGCTCACCGTAGAGGTGATGGTTGAGGAACACCTGGCTGCGCGTGGTCTGCCGGGATGCGTAGCGCACGGCGATGACGTCGTAGGTGTCCGGTGAGTGCTCGGTCATCGACCGGCTCCTTCCAGAATTTTGTCATACATTACAACATGAGCTTCGAAACATGAAAGAGTTCCGCTTATCCAAGTCGGAAGTTGATCAGTAAAAGCCCGATGAGCTGGGTATTAGCATCAGCTCCCTGGAGCTCACGCAGACGCACTATGGACGACGAACGATGCTAGACGCTAGTGTTGTCGGACAATTATCGACCAAGGAGTGCCATGACGACCACCAGCCGAACCCACGAAATGACCTATCGGGATGGAATCGAGATGCGGAAAACCGTGCTCGGTGCCGCGCACGTCGAGAAGTCGCTGAGCAACGTCACCGAGTTCTCGCGTCCGATCCAGGAATTGGTGACCGAATACTGCTGGGGTGCGGTGTGGACCCGGCCGGGGCTTGACCGCAAGACCCGGAGCCTGCTTAACCTGGCGATGCTCACCACCCTCAACCGTGGACACGAACTCGCAGTGCATGTGCGCGGCGCGGTGACCAACGGCTGCACTGACGAGGAGATTCAGGAGGTGCTCATCCAGGCTGCCATCTACGCAGGTGTCCCGGCGGCGCTGGAATCCTTCCGAATCGCCGAGGCGACCCTGAACGAGCTGCGCAAGAACCAATGAACCGGATCTGATTCTGAGCCGGTGCGCCGCGCCGATTCGGCTGCGGCACACCGGCTCCCGGTGGCCGAGGTTGCCGCATGGCCACGAGCGATCAGTGGACCGAAGTCGCCACACGTTTGAGAGCCTGCGCCCGATAGACGGCCGGGGTGCATCCCATCGTCGCCTTGAATACCTGCCCGAAGTGCGACGCCGTGGTGAAACCCCATCGTGCGGCGATCGCGGCCACCGGCACCCCGGCGCGGGCCGGGTCCGCCAGATCGGCGCACGCGCGGACAATGCGGCGGCCTCGGATCCGGGCCGCGGCTGACTCGCCACCCTCGCGAAAGATGTTGTGTACGTGGCGGACCGACAGATGATGCGCCACCGCCAGCTGATGGACGTCCAACGCCGGATCCGAGAGACTCGCCTCGATGTAGTCGTACATCTGACGGCGCAGCCGCGTTCGTGGGTCGGGGATCGCGGATGTGTCCATCGTGTCGACCAGTAGTGCGGTGCCGATCGCTGCGGCCCCGTGTAGCAGTCGTGTGAGCTGGTGCGGTGTGAGGTCGTCGCCGGAACGGCTGATGGTGCGCAGGAGATCACCGAAAACTGTCGTCATGCTGCCGGTCTGCGCCGCAATCCTGGTGCCGGACAAGGTATCGGGCGGGATCTCCACCGCGTCGCAGGGTAGCGCCAGGCAAAGGCTGTGATACCCGTCGCCGGCGTGTACCTCGCCCGACTGATGTGAGGAGAACACGCCGATGTCGCCGGGCAGCAACGTCTCCGTCCTTGCGCCGACGTGCATGGTGGCAGTCCCGGAGAGCTGAACCGAGATCATCACCATGCCTGGGCGACCAGGCGACGAGAAATGCTGGGCCACATGCGGTCTGGAGACGATCTCACTCAACGTCAGTCCGTCGGAGCCTATTGTGCGCAACCAGCCGATCGGGGTGCTCGGTTCGGCATCCACACCGAACGGTGCCATCGCGGCGGCGATCTGTTCACTCCATTCACGCGCTGTGCGAGGTGCCGACGGCACCGGGGCAGCGGGTGCCAGTGCGTTCACTGTCGTGCCGCCCGTCGCGCTGGGGGCCGCGGCACAATGGACTGCTTTCGAGTGCACCGTCGCGATATGGTCGTGCGCTTCCGTGTCATGGCGCGACGGGATGTGGACCCTATATTCAGCTGTGAGTCAGATAACAGGTATGGACGCATGGTGATGGCCGCCTCTCCTAAGATGTGCGATCATCATACAATCTTGGTACTGAAAGGGTGAGCGTTCGCGCTCAACTCCCGTCGACGAGACGGGACACCCGGACGGCGTATCCAAAGGCGCTCGGAATCCTCCCGCGCCTGCGATCCGCCTCACCGATGAGAGGAACATCCAAATGCACAACTTCCCACGGCCGTCCCAAGATCGGCTGTACGCCGATCGGGAGCCGGTTGACCAGACCTGTCCCGCCTGTGGTTCGGCCACCGCGGTGGCTCGGTATCGCGTCCTCACCGAGGGGGGTTGGTGGGATGCCGTGAAATGTGTCGACTGCCTGTACACCATCGACCGCACCCGAGCGCCGCGACTTGGCTCGTTCAGTCCGATGGTCAGCGTCGCTACCTTCGCGACTCGTGCTGACTCCGTAGAGACGAAGGGAGAGAACAATGTTCGGAGTTGACGTGGGAGGTACGTTCACCGATGTCGTCGCGGTTCGCGACGGCGTGATCTCCGTGACCAAGGTGCCGAGCAGTCGGTCCGATCCTCCCGCTCCCGTCATCGAGGGTGCGCGACGGCTAGGGGTCGCGGGCTCCACGGTGTTCAACCACGCGAGCACCATGGGACTCAACGCGGTCATCGAACGCCGTCTGCCGAAGATCGCATATCTCACCACCGAGGGATTCCGCGATGTCCTCGACCGTGGCAATGTGCACCGGCCACTGGACGCACAGACTGATCCGCAGTGGCGGCGTTCCTTTGGTGACGCCAATCGCCCGTTGATCCCGCGCTACCTACGGCGCGGCGTTGCCGAACGCATCACCGCCGACGGTGCTGTGCTGATCCCCCTCGACGAGGAACACGCGCGTAGACAATTGGAGGTTCTCGCGCGGTGTGATGTGGAAGGCGTGGCGATCTGCACCATCAACAGCTACGTCAATCCCGAGCATGAGATTCGTCTTCGGGAGATTGCAAGGGAAGTCCTCGGTCCCGATGTGGCCATCTCGATTTCGGCCGAGACATCACCGCTGGCCAAGGAGTACACGCGAGCGTCGACGACGGTGATCGACGTGTTCATGAAACTGATCTTCACCGATTATTCGAGTCACATCCACGATGAACTGCGCGCCCTCGGATTCGGCGGTGAACTGAACTTCGCCGACTGCGCAGCCACCTTGCTGCCGTGGCGCGAAGCCCTGCACCGCCCGTTCCGAATCCTGTTCGCCGGTCCTGCCGCGGGCACCATCTCGAGCGTCCGCCTTGGCGCCGCAATCGGCGAGAACAACTTGCTGTGCGCTGATGTCGGGGGCACCTCCACCGACGTCTCACTGATCGTCGACGGACGTCCGTTTATCCAGAACACTTTTGAGCTCGAACACGATCTGGTCATCAACGCGTTGTCGACTGAGGTTTCCAGCGTGGGTGCCGGAGGCGGCAGTCTCGTCACCGTCGCCACCTCGGGCGGCATTCAGGTGGGGCCTGGCTCGGCCGGTGCCGAACCCGGCCCGGCCTGCTACGGGCGCGGAGGGACGATCCCAGCGGTCACTGATGCATGCCTGCTCATGGGCATTCTTGACGGCGACTCGTTCGCCGGCGGTGAGATGGCCCTGGATCGCGAGGCATCCAGAGCGGCGTTCGACGCACTGGACACACCTGTCACTTTCGGAGAGAGGGTGAGCTCGGCCTACAGACTTGCGGTGGCCAATATTGCCGAGGAGGTACTCAATGTCGCGGTGCGTCATGGTGTCGATATTCGCGATTTCTCGCTGATGTCCTATGGTGCGGCGGGTCCGATGCTGTTGCCGGCGGTGTTGGAGCTGTTGCCACTCAAGAACGCCATCATTCCGCCGTATCCAGGCCTCTTCTCGGCGTTGGGACTTCTCTCCACCGATCAGGTCTTCTACGAATCGCGCAGCGCCTACACGGTTCTCAATCCGAGCAGTGCCGACCAAATCAGCGATATGTTCGCCGACATGGAGCGCACGCTCCGCGATCACGTCGGTACGGTCGCCGACGGCCTCGAGGTCCGACGCAGTTTCGATGGGCGACTCCTCGGCCAGAGCTGGGAGACACCGTTTATCCAGCTGCCGGCAGGCGATATCAATGCAGAGACAGTCATCGACATGGTTGCTGCATTCCATGATGCGTACGCCGAACGCAACGGCCAGCGCTTCGAGATGATCCCGGTCGAAGGCGTGACCTACCGCGTCGAACTCATCGTGCCGTCGGAGAAGGTGGAGTACGTTGCCGCCGACGCCCAGCAACCGTTCACGGTGGAGCCCGAACGGATGATCACCCTGGAGTACCTCGCCGACCAACCCTTGGCGGCGGGCGAATACCGAAGGGAGCACTTGAATGTGGGGGCGACCATCACCGGTCCCGCAGTGATCCGAGAGGACCTCTCGACGACGATCGTGCTCGAATCGCAGACCGCCACTGTTGGCCGGTGTGGCGAACTCATCATCGAAGGGATAAACCAATGACCGTCATCACCCGACCGGAGCCGGACACCGCGTTCCTGATCCGTGATCTCGACGAGAAGGGCTTCACGGCCGAGTACGGATGCGACCGCTACACCGCGACCGTGCTGAGTAACCGGTTCGACTACCTCGTCGAGCACATGAGTGGTCGGCTGCTGAGCGGAGCCTTTTCCCCGGTGCTGCGCGACTTCTACGACCTGGCCTGCACTATCAGCGGTCCACCGGAGATGGACTATCTGGTACCCGCGGCCAGCAACGGAATCGTGCTCATGGCCGGCACCGCACTGGACGGGGTGGCCAACACAGTGGAGGAGTACGGCGTCGAGAACCTGGGGCCAGGTGACGTGCTGATCTCCAACGATCCTTACCGGACCGGAAACCACAACAACGATCTCAACTTCATACGCCCCGTCTTCGTCGACGGCCGGATCGTCGGATTCGTCAATCTCAATGCCCATCAATTGGATATGGGCGGCGTGGTGCCCGGCGGGTTCAGTGCCACCAAGACCAACGTCTACGAGAACGGTCTGGTGATCTCGCCGCGGCTGCTGATCCGGGGCGGGCAGATGGTCACCGAGACTTGGAATCTCATCTTCGATAACGTCCGGATGGCCACGATTCTGTATCCGGACATGATGACGATCTGCTCGAGTCTTGAATTGGGTGAGCAGCTGTTGCGCGAGTCCATCGATCGCTACGGTCTGGACGCGGTGCACGGCACGATTCGGTACGTATGCGACCTCGGTGCCGAATCGATGGCAGCGGCCTTGGAGTCGATGCCCGATGGCGACTGGTCCGGGACCGAGCAGATCGACTGCGACGGCGTGGACGATACCGAGCAGTACTCGCTCGAGGTGGCGATCCGGAAGCGCGGCCCGAGAATCGAATTGGACTTCTCGGGGACTTCGCGTCAGGCCCGTAGTTCGGTCAACGCGACCGCCTGGGACACCAAAACGTCGGTGGGGATCGCGTTGAAGTACCTGTTCCTGCCGCGTGGGCGCTTCAATTCGGGGCTGTACCGCAACGTCGACATTGTGTTGCCCGAGGGCACTATGCTCTCCGCGCTGCCGCCGGACGGTTGTGTGTTCATGTACTGGGAGCAGGGGCAAATCGTGCTGACCGCGATGCTGCGTGCTCTGGCTGATGCGGTCGGCGACGCCGCCATCGGCGGCGACAGCGGCAGCGCCGACCTCCACACCGCCTACGGCGTGCATCCCGACGGGACCGCTTGGGTGTCGGCGCTTCAGTGCGGTGGAGAAGTAGGTCCCTACGGTGCCAACAGGTTTGGCGACGCTGACTCGCAGTGTATGACCTATCAGGCCAATGGGGTGGCCCCGGCGGTGGAGGGGATCGAGAAGGGCACGCCCGCGGTGGTGCTGAGACATGAGTTACAGATCGACTCCGGTGGCCCAGGGTACTTTCGTGGCGGTGCTGGGATGATTCGAGACACCCTGTGGACCGCCGACGCGCAGCATTCGCTCACCTCTTTGCGGTACAAGCAGGCTGCCGGATTCGGTGCTCGCGGCGGTAAAGACGGTGCGCGCGGCGGGATTTGGAAATTCGAGCCGTCACAGGACGGAATGGTCAGAACCCCGGGGACAGAGGTGCCCGCATATCGGGTGGCTACGGCGTGGGCCGGACTCATCGATCCGGAGACCAACACTGCCGATGCCGCAGGCGAATTCGTTTATCCGTTCTGCGCCGAACAGAACACTTCACGAGCAAACTCGGTGATCCGGTATCTCACAAATGCCGGTGGTGGCTGGGGTGATCCGCTGACGCGAGACCCGCAGAAGGTGTTGATCGATGTCCGCGACGGATACGTTTCGATCGCTGGTGCTGCCAGGGACTACGGGGTAGTGGTGATCGGAGATCCAGACCTCGATCCGGAGGGAATAGCGATCGATGTCGCGGCTACCGAGGCGATGCGAAGCGCTACCTGAAATCTCCGACTACTACCGACGACGTTGCCGGGTCAGACCGGCCCGGCAACGTCGTCGCGGATCACTCAACCGCGCCTGTCGGGTTCACTCAGCGAGACGGCGTAATTTCGCCAGCGCGTTCCGGGCGGTGGAGCGCATATGAATGTCGTAAAGCTGTTCGGCTTGCTCTGCGTCGCCTGATCGCGCGGCTTCCACCACTCCACGTAGTTCTGCAATGGTGTTCGTGTGATCGTCGGGCATGCCCTGCGCACGCAGTACCCGCAGCCTGCTCTGAAGATTCTCCACCAACTGTGCGAGTACCGGGCTCTTTGCCCCCTCCACCAGCACGGCGTAGTAGGCGTCAACGGCGTCGAGAATCGCGAGGGCGTCCTCGCCGGCGGCCGCCTCGGCGAATCCCTCCGCGGCCGCGGCAAGTCGGATGATCTGCGAGGGAGCCGCTCGTTCGACGAAGCGACGGACGATCAGTCCCTCGAGCCGGAGTCGGGCCTCGTAGAGTTCCTCGGCCTCCTCGAATGTCGGCGAGGCCACCATCGCACCTTTTTGCGGCACAACGGTTATCAAGCCCTCAGAGGTCAACTGCCGCAATGCTTCACGCACTGTCGTTCGGGATACCCCGAGTTGTTCGATCAGTTCGCGCTCAACCAGACGCTGCCCAGGTGGCAGCGTGAAGTCCAAGATCGCGGCACGGAGGGCATCAATGACCTGTTCACGCAGCGGCGCGGCCACCCGCCCGATCGGCCCCGACGTCCAGCGATCACCGAGCGATTTAGACGTGGTCACGGGCTGCTCCTCAGGATGGTTGCCAACGCGCACCGCGCGCTGCCGCTCACGAGTCTGTGTGGGTGCTTCGACCGAGGCCAGTCCCCGGTGCTGTCGTACAAGTCTACGATCCTGTGCCTCGTTGACGGCAAACGCGCCATGTCAGCGCCTGCCGACTGTAGTATCGTCATACAAAAAACAACCGGGCGACATAGCCGGAAAGCGTCGAGAATTCACTTCGCGGAACCGACAGGCAAGTGCGCATTTGCTCAATGACAGTGACCTGCACCACAAAATATCGTCAATAGTGTTCCGGTCGACGCACAGCGCGTGTCGTCCTCTTTCGCTTGAGGAGCATCATGACCATTACCGACAGCACTCACCAGCAGTCATCGATTGACGCCGAGCACTATCGAACGGTGTTCCGCGACCATCCCGCGGGCGTTGCCGTGATCACGGCGGATGCCGGTAACGGACCGGCCGGACTGACTGCCACCTCGGTGTCGTCGGTCTCGGCCGCCCCGGCAATAGTCATGTTCTCGCTGTCGAATGAGTCCTCCGCCGCGCCGACGATCGCCCGAGCCGACACCGTGGTGGTGCACTTCATGTCCACCCAGCAGATCGAGCAAGCTCTGACTTTCGCCACCAGCGGGATCGACCGTTTCGCAGACTCCACTTCATGGCGACGGTTGGAGACTGGTGAGCCTGTGCTGAACAGTGCGGACCGCTGGATGCGCGGCAAGATCTCGGGGCGAATGGTGGCCGGTACGGCGACCATCGTCACCATCGAGGTGCTCGAGGTGCATGTGGAGGAGAGCGAGCCCGCTGCCGCGCCGCTCGTGTATCACGCCCGCACCTGGCATCGGCTTGGCGATCACAGTCGCCTGAACTGACCCCATCCGAGGAGGATTGATCATGAGCACCGCCGTCGAGGTTCGCCCACACTTCCGTCGATACGACGCCACCCGGTTGAGAAAGTCGTTCGTAAAGTCGACCTCGTGCCTCCATCACGTTCACCACGCGCGGGAGGAACTGCTTGCCGGTCGCACGGTGTTGTTGGTGGAAGAGCGCGGCGATGAGGTGGTCGGACACCTCGTGGTGCGTGCCGCCGAGGTGCGGGTCGGAGCGGTGGCCTTCTTGGTCCGGCACAGCGCCGGATACCTCTGTGCTGCTATGGAATCACGTCGCTGCGACGAACTGCAATTGCCCCCGTGCAGCAGCGGGGTCCGCGATCAGCACGTCACCGACTTTCGGGTGGCGGTCGACGCCGCGACCGGTGTCGGTACCGGGATTTCCGCCGCCGACCGGGCCCGCACCGCTCGTGTGCTGGCCGATCCTGCGACTCAGCCGGCAGACCTGACCCGGCCCGGCCATTTGGTACCGGTGGCCGCTGACCCTGGTGGAGTATTCGCGGCGGGCGCGTCAACTCCCGAATCAGTGGTTGAACTCCTTCGAACGACCGGTCGGCCTGCAGTCGGTCTCTACGGCACCGTGGTGGGACTGGCCGACCCCACCGGCCTGCCCGATCGTGCCGAGCTGCTGCGGTTCGCCTCGGAGAACTCGCTGGTTGTCGTGACTCACAACGACATTCGAATGGCGACCGCGCACCAAACCGAGGCTGCCACCCTCAGCTCCCAGGTACTGCTCGAGGACCTCGGTGCGGTCCGCTTGCACGAGTTGACGATTCCCGCGTTGCCGTTCGTCGGATACCTGCTGGCCCCCTCCGACATACCCCGCGGCGCCGAGGTGGTAGCCAACGTGTGCACGGTGCCCGGCACGGTGGCGCTGATGGCGGCCATCGCTGCCGACGCGGCGACGGCCGCTGAGCGCCGTGAGATCGCGATCTACGTGGATGCCGATCCTGACCTGATAACGCTGGTGGCTCCCACCATGATCGCGCGAGCCCTCGACCATCTAGGACTCTCTGCCGCAACCGATCACACTTCCACGTCGGGTGCGACCGAACGGCAACGGCTGAGGCGTAAGGAACTTGCTGCCTCCGTTTGAGACTCTGCACCAACCAATCCGCCCCACCGATCACACATGAAAAGAGCAATGGATTAATGGAGTTCAGTCACACCACCCTCGCTCAGCGCGTTCACTTCGGTACCGGTCGAGCCGCGGAGAACTTGGCTGAGGAATTGGCGGCGCGTGAGATGACCCGGCCGATGATGATCGTGTCGAATCGCGCTCGGACGGTGGGCGAGACGGCTACCGCCGCGGTGGCACCCGGGGTGTGGTGGACCGACATAGCCCAGCATGTACCGGTGACACTCGTGGACCGCGCTGTTGACGCGGCATCCGAGGCGCAAGTGGACGGGCTGGTCTGCATCGGCGGCGGCTCGATCATCGGACTGGCCAAGGCTGTCGCCCTACGCACGGGCTTATCCATAATCGCCGTGCCGACCACCTATTCCGGATCAGAGGCCACCAATCTGTGGGGGATGACAGAGAACGGTGTCAAGACCACAGGTGTCGACCAGTCCGTGTTGCCGGTGACGGTGATCTACGACGCCGAACTCTCCCGCGGACTACCCACGGACCTCACCGTGGCCTCGGCTCTGAATGCGTTGGCGCACTGCGTCGATTCGCTATGGGCTCCGCGCGCCGACCCGATCAACCAAGTGTTGGCACTGGCCGCCACCAGAGTGCTGGTCGGTGCCATCCGCGGGATGACCTCCGATGATTCCGGATTGGCGAACCGCGAAAACGCGCTCTACGGTGCATATCTCGCGGGCGTGGCCCTCGCCGGGGCGGGAGCGGGGTTGCACCACAAGATATGTCACGTGCTCGGCGGTACTTTCGACATGCCGCATGCGCAGACCCACGCCGTTGTCCTGCCACATGTGCTCGAATTCAACGCGCCGTCATTGCCCGTCGAGTTGGCGACAGATCTGGCCACGGCCTTGGGCGCAACAGAGGTCAACGGGAATGCTGCAGCCTCCGCGGTGACCGCGATGCGCGATCTCTATCGAGCGGCCGCGGCGCCCTCGAATCTCGCCGACCTCGGATTTCCGGAGGACGGCATCGAACTCGCGGTCCAGAGAGTTCTGGCCGCAGCCCCTGCATCCAATCCGAGTCCCGTGACCGCAGAGGGTCTCACCGCGTTGCTGACCGCAGCCCGAACGGGCAGCACACCGGTCGCGACAGCTGCCCCGTGATGACCGACACGTGGGGCGTGTAACCGCTATCGACATCGATAGCCGGTGTACTCCCACCTGCCAACCAGCACCCACCAAAGACGGAACTGAGACATGACAGATACACGTACCGACCGCAATACAGGTCAGCAGGCAACCTTGGAACCCGACCGCCAGGAGCAGCGCGAACAGGCGCTCACCGACCGTGTGATCGATTCCTTCGCCACCGCTCCGAATCCGCGCCTGCGGGAGATCATGCAGTCGCTGACAGCGCACCTGCACGCATTCATTCGTGACGTCCGACTCACCGACGCGGAATGGGAGGCCGGCATTCAGTTCCTGACGGACGTCGGCCATATCACCGACGACCGGCGCCAAGAATTCATTCTGGCTTCAGACGTACTCGGTGCATCCATGCAGACGATCATCGTAAACAATCCGTCAGATGGGGCGGTCACCGAGTCGACGGTTTTCGGGCCTTTCTTTGTCGAGGACTCGCCGCAGATCCCGCTCGGCGGCGACATTTCCGGTGGTGCAAGCGGCGAGCCATGCTGGGTTGAGGGGAGTGTCGTAGATGCCGAAGGACGCGCAATTCCCGGTGCGCGAGTGGAGGTTTGGGAGGCCGACGACGAAGGCTTCTACGACGTGCAATACCCCGACGGTCGAGTGGCCGGACGGGCGCATGTCCACGCCGACGCCGAGGGCCGGTTTCGTTTCTGGGCACTGACTCCTACGCCCTACCCGATCCCGCACGACGGACCGGTGGGCCGCCTACTCGCCGCAACCGGGCGGTCGCCGGTCCGCGCGGCGCACCTACACTTCATGGTCACCGCAGACGGTGCCCGCACCCTGGTGACCCACATCTTTGTCGACGGCGATCCGCAGCTGGAGATCGGCGATTCGGTGTTCGGCGTGCAGGATTCGCTGATCAAGGAGTTTGCCCGGCAGCAGCCCGGTACTCCCACTCCTGATGGCCGCAACCTCGGTGACATTCCCTGGTCGCGCACTCGATTCGACATAGTTCTCGCCGCGACTGGCGACAGGGAATGAGTGCATCGCTGCTGCCTCCGGCACCCGGGATTCCGGTGGCAGATGCAGTCACTCTTGAAGCGCTGAACCGCGACCCGTGGCCGGTTGTGGCCGCGCTGCGAGACGAGGCGCCTGTGCATTGGGTCCCGGCGCTGAACCGATACCTCGTCATGGGTTTCGATGACTGCCGATTCGTCGAGACAAGGCCGGACATCTTCACCGCTGTCGAGGACCGGCATCCTGTAGACCGCACGATCGGCCGTTCGATGATTCGCAAGGACGACCCGAACCACGCTCCCGAGCGGCACGCCGCCAATCGCGCGTTGCGCATCAAGGTTGTGGCCGACCGGTGGCGCCCGGTGTTCGAGGAGAACACTCGCGTCTTCCTCGATCAGCTGATCGCCGCGGGGCCAGGTGCCGACCTCAGTGCTGATTTCGCCGCGCCGCTGGCAGCGTCGAATGTGGCCGCGCTGGTGGGATTGAAAGATGTCCCGGCGACCGTCGTGCTGCGCTGGTCGACGGCTTTCATGGCTGGTGCCGCCGATCCGGGCGCGGATGTGAGTATCCGGCGGCGAGTTCGTGAGGCCAACGCAGAGATCGACGATGTCATCGCCAGTGTTGTCGCCGGCTCGAACCGAGCGCCCGACGGCACCATCCTGGCGGCCATGATCGACGCAGGAATGTCGCTCGAGACCCAGCGCGCGAATGTCAAACTCGCCATCGCAGGGGGGATCAACGAGCCCAAGCACGCGCTCACCAACGCCGTTTGGGCACTCGCGCGTCACCGTGAACAACACGACCGGGCAGTTGCGGACCCGACCCTATTCGAGGCGGTATTCGAGGAGATCGTCCGTTGGTTGCCACCGGTCGGTGTGATCTCGCGGCGCACCACCTGCGAAGTGGAGATCGCGGGGGTCACCATCCCGGAGGGCGCGCAGATCGGTGCGTGTCTGCACAGCGCCAACCGAGATCCCCGCCGTTTCACCGCCCCTGACGCGTTCGACATCGACCGGGACAGCGTGGGTCACCTCGCTTTTGGTGCCGGCCCGCACATGTGCGCTGGTCGGTGGGCGGCTCAGTGCGCGGTAGGGCAGGTAGCGCTGCCACAGCTATACGCGCGGTTCTCAGGGCTGAGGCCCGTGGACTCGGAAGGAGCTGCCTTCGCGGGATGGACATTCCGCGGACTGGAGACATTGCCGGTCACCTGGGACGCCGTGCGCACACCACGCGCAACGGGCGCAGTCGTTCCGTTGGAGGTGACAGTAGTGGACAAATCGATCGCCGCCGAGGGGGTGTGCGCGGTGACCTTGCGGCCGAATTCTGCCACCGGGCCGCTACCGTGGCAGCCTGGCGCACATCTGACCGTTGAGTTCCCGACGAGTGACGACGCCTCGGTCGAGCGGCAGTACTCGCTGTGCGGCTCACCCGATGAGCCGGACTACCGCATCGCTGTGCGCCGCGAGGAGGCCGGACGCGGTGGATCCGACTACGTGCATTCCAGGCTCGCGGTCGGAGACCGGATCCGAATATCGCCGCCCCGCAACAACTTTGTGTTGTATCCAGCCCAGCGGTACCGCTTCGTGGCCGGCGGCATCGGGATCACGCCGATTGTGCCGATGATCGCAGAGGCACACCGCCGCGGCGTCGACTGGTCATTGCTGTACCTCGGCCGAGCGCGTCGGGGAATGCCGTTCCTGGATTGGTTGTCCGCCTTCGGGGATCGGGTGACGGTATGGCCGAGTGCGGAGTTCGGGCGGGTTCGACTCGCCGACCACCTGTCTGAAGTGGCGGGGGAACTGGTCTACGCCTGCGGGCCGGGAGCACTTCTCGACGAACTGGAGGAACTGTCCCAGCAGTGGCCGGCGGACACTCTGCATGTGGAGCGATTCGCGGCAAGGGTATCGGACCTGCCGAACAAGGACTTCCGACTGAACCTGGCGCGCAGCGGTATCGTCCTTGACGTCGCAGCTGAGCAGACCATTGTCGACGCGCTCCAGTCGGCGGGGATCGAGGTGGCCACGTCATGCCTCGAGGGAACGTGTCGCACGTGTGAGACGACGGTGGTCGCAGGCACCCCGTGTCACCGCGACTCAGCGCTCACCGAGGCCGAGAAGCAGCGGTCGATGACCATGATGATCTGCGTATCACGTTCGCAGACTTCGGAACTCACCCTCGACCTGTGAGCTCCAGCTGATCAGGACGGGGCTGCCGCGATGGCGCTCAGATCCGCCCTACGGTTGTCGGTCTTGTAAGGCGCCGGTGCCACCGTCACCCGAATGCGCTTCTGTCGTGTGCCCGGATCGCCCCAGATGAGAGTGAGCACGGTACCCGGCTCGGCCATGTCCGGGCGGACGTAGGCCAGGGCGAGCACTTTGTGGAAGTAGGCGCTGTAACCGGGGTTGGTGGATAGACCGACAACCGCGTCATGTTCGTCGATCACCTTGTCCGACCACGCGATCCACCGCTGCCCATGCGGGATGTCGAGGAACTGATAAGGCTCGTCCTCGGCAAACAAAGAGGCGTAAATCGCGATCACGTCGTCGCTGTCGAACTCCAGGGTCACCCGTACTCGTTGCGGGTCGGCGATCTCACGCTCGAGTGCTGCGCGACCGACGAAGTCGTGGTCGAATCGGATCGAGCGGCCCCATCCCAATTCAATGGGCGAACGCAGATATTCGTTGATGTCGTCGGAATCGTAACTGCCCTTGATTGTTGCGGTCAGTCCATATGTGTCGAAGTGTTTCCGGATCCATTCGCCGCTGCCGGCCAGTTCGGGATGGTCGGACTGCTTGAGGTAATGCCAGTTGCCGGTGGGGAAGGCTGCTTCGAGGTGATTGATCATCACGGTTCGGCGACCCACCCGCCTGATACCGTGCTCGGCGCCAACAGACAGGATGGCCTCCGTGATCTCCTCGCGATGCGCTGCGTCGGCATGGAACTCGAAACCGATCTCACCGGCCATGCCCTGTCGGAGCGCCCACACCGGATGGCCCGCGATCGTGACATCGGTGAAGTGCATGAACTTGACATCGGTCAAGGGTTCGCCGGTAACCGCGTGGCACACCGCCAATGCGGTGGGACCTGACACCTGAAGTTTGGTGCGGTCGACCGCCGTCCAGGTGGCGTCGTAGTCACCCGCGCTCAACACCCAGCTGGTATGCAAAGCAGGGACGCCCTGCGTGATGAACTTCTGGCGGCCGAGCCGCATCAGGATGCCGTCGCCGATCACCTTGCCGTCACTGGTGCATTGCACGATGTGCTTTGCCTGCCCAATCGCAAAACTGTCGAAACCGTTGATGCAGGTGTCGGAGAAAACGCGCAACGCGTCTGGCCCTTCGGTGATCACATCCCACAGAAACGACCAGTCTTCGAGATAACAAGTGGTCTTCCAAGACAGTTGCTCTTCGCGCCAGTCGGTGAACTCCAGTCGACGCCAGCCGGGATGGTATCCCGGCGAGGCTGAGCGCAGCGTACCGATGAGGTCACTTCCCATGGCTGTGGTCCTTTCCCGGACAACGTGATCGGTGGGTGGGGCGGCGGTCGACAACAGCTTCGTCGGCCATGCCCCTTTACACGATCATCATATTGTCATACATTTTTCCTGTGAGCCAGGCCATAGCGCACCGCTTCGGTTCACCAATCCCGTTCCCACTCCGAGGAGTCTTATGAAGGCCGCAGTGCTCACTGCCATCGCAGAGCCGTTCGTCGTCGAAGATCTCGAATACCATCCACCCGAACCGGGACGCGTGCTTGTTCGTACCCACGCCACCCCCTTCTGCTCCACCGACTGCACGAACTGGGCGGGCAAGTTCGGAAAGGTGCCTCCGGTCATTCTTGGGCACGCCTCGATCGGAGAGGTGGTGGAGATCGGTTCCGAGGTGCGCGGCGTGTCTGTGGGACAGCGGGTGCTCGTCCCCGGTACTCCCGAGTGCGGAACGTGCTATTACTGTGCCGTCGGACGCCCGGATCAGTGCTCGGAGCTATTCGACAATCCGCGGGGCTATCCGGTTGTTGCCACCGACGCCTCGGGCACCGATATCCGTGCCTCCGGCAACGTCGGTGGTTATGCGGAGATGATGAACATCTCGGCAAATCAGGTCTTCGTCATCGAGTCGGACCTTCCCTCAGAAGTGTTGTCACTCATGGGATGCGGAATCATGACCGGCCTGGGTTCGGTGTTCAACGCCGCGCGGGTAACGCCGGGGGAGAGCGTCAGCGTCGTTGGTGTCGGGCACCTCGGTCTGTGGGCCGTGCAGGCCGCCCGGCTGGCCGGCGCGTCGCAGATCTTCGCGATCGACCCGATCGTCGAACGGCGCGAACTGGCCGCTCAGCTCGGAGCCACTCACGTGCTCGACCCGACGACAGAAGACGTTCTCGACGAGGTGCGCAGTGCCACCGGTGGACGGGGCAGCGATCATGCCATCGAAGCCGCGGGTCCGGCCGCATCGCAGGAACTGGCAGTGTCGCTCGCGCGGCGAGCAGGCACCGTCGTGCTCAACGGGGTCAAGGAGTTGGGTACCACGGTGACGTTGACGCAGACCACGATCGCCGTCCAGGGTCGCACCATCATCAGCACTCAAAACGGCAATGTCCGGATGCGCCGCGATCTGCCGCGCTATGTGTCGCTGCTTGAATCCGGCGGCCTCGACGCAGGCCCCATCATCACCAATCGCTATCCACTCGAAAAGATCAACGACGCCATGCAGGCCTCTCGAGAACTGCGGGACATCAGTGGACTACTCGTATTCGATCCGTCCTGATATCCATACTTGCACAAGGAATTACACATGACCTCACCCTCTGTCAGCCCACGTCGGATTTCCCCTGTGCGCGTCGGCGCGGCCAGCCTCATCGGCACCACTGTCGAGTACTACGACTTCGCCATCTACGGCTTGGCCGCCGCATTGGTGTTTCCACACGTGTTCTTTGCTGACAACGATCCGTTCGTGGCTACCATCCTGGCGTTGGGCACCTTCGCCGTCGGCTTTATCGCTCGACCGCTCGGTGGACTCTTCTTCGGCCACTACGGCGACCGAATCGGACGAAAGCGCATGCTGGTGTTGTCGCTGTTCCTCATGGGCGTGGCGACTGTGCTCATCGGCCTGCTGCCGAGCACTGACCGGATTGGTGCGCTCGCTCCGGTTTTGCTGGTGCTCTTGCGTTTTGCCCAGGGTTTCGCCTTCGGCGGTGAGTGGGGTGGCGCCATCCTGATGGCTTACGAATCGGCACCAGAGACGCGCCGCGGGCTGTTCGCAGCTCTGCCGCAGACCGGTCCCGCCGCTGGAATCCTGTTGGGCAACATAGCTTTTCTTGCCGTCGCAACTCTGCCGGACGATCAGCTCTACTCATGGGGATGGCGAATTCCGTTCCTGTGCAGCGGTATCCTCGTGATCGTCGGACTGGCGATCCGGGCCGGCATCGGCGAATCGCTCGACTTCGAAAAGGCCAAGGAGAAGGGGCAGACCACCTCCGCACCGATCCTTCGAGCCTTCCGTACCAGCACACCCTCCATTCTTCTCGTCGTCGGCGCCTTCCTCGGCTTCGGAAGTCTCTCCCTTATCGCCATCAATTTCCTGGTCAGCTACGGCACCAGCGATTCGGTCGGGTTCAGCAGGTCGGAGATTCTGGCCGCGGTGCTGATCGCGAACGCGGCTCAATTGGTAACCACGCCGTTCGGCGGTGTGTTGGTCGACCGGATCGGGATGGCGCGAGTGATGACGATCAGCATCAGCGGATGTATTGTCGCCGCGGCGTTCCTGATCTACGCGGTGTCTACCGGAAATCTGGTACTGACGACCATCGGCTACCTCGTCTGCATGAGTGGTTTCTTCAGCATCGGATATGCGGCACAGGGTTCGCTGTTTGCCTCAGCATTCTCGCCCGACGTCCGATACACCGGCATGTCGCTAGGGTTCCAACTCTCCAACGTATTGGGAAGCGCGATCAGTCCGATCGTCGCGACCGTGCTGGTCCGAGAGACCGGGTCTGTCTACTCGGTGATCCTGTATGTCACTGTGGTGCTTATCATTTCGGGTATTTGCACCGCTCTGCTGCTGGTACGCCGCCGGCGGGCCGACACTGGCGGACCTGTGTCTCCGGTCGCGGGTGATGTGAGCGATCGGCGGACAACCGAGCCCGCCTGAGGGGCGTCCCTGATGCCTGGCGAGAACGATCTCTAAAATGTATGATCGTATGACAATTACCGAGGAGATTTTCATGACAGACACTCTGTTTCCCTCTGCAACCCTGCCGCAGTCGAAAGATCGGGCCCGGGCCGACGACCTGGTGGCGCGTGCTCGTGACCTGCGTCCAAGGCTGCGTAAGCTCCAGACAGAGCACGAGGCGCTGGGCGGGTACTCCGAGGAAATCCATTCCGAGTTGCTGGAGCACGGTTTCTACCACGCTTTGATGCCCTCCCGATACGGCGGACTCGAACTGGAAATCGACGACTTCTTCCGCATCGGCATCGAGATCTCCCGCGGAGATCCCGGCGTCGGCTGGTCGTACATACTTGGTGCAGGTCACTCGTTCCATGTGGCGTCGTTCTTTTCTGAGGCAGGCCAAGACGAGCTCTTCGGTTCAGGGCCCTTCATCGCGCCCGGCCGGACTGTGCCGTCGGGTAAAGCGGTAGCCGCAGACGGTGGTTACAGACTGTCCGGCCGGTGGGACTATTGCTCCGGGTCGATGTGGTCCACGCACGCGTTGGTGGTAGCCCCGGCAACCGATGCCCACGGCGTGATGACCGGCATGCGCATGTTCGCGTTGCCTCGCACCGACTACACGATTCTCGACGACTGGGGTGGTGACCGCACAATCGGGATGCGGGCATCGAGTTCGCACTCGATCGAGGCAACCGATGTGTTCGTACCCGAGCACCTGTCGGTGCACTACGAGTTTCGCGAACACGAGTTGGGCACCGACGGCACCATCGGCTATCAGTTGCACGGCAACCCGATGTATCTCGGCCGCACCATGCTTTACTTCAACGCCGAACTCATTGCCACTCAGATCGGTGCAGCGTGGGCAGCGGTCGACGAGTACGAGGAACTCATGCAGGCAAAGGCGTCCAGCTTCCCGCCCCGGATCCCGCGATCGGAGGCACCGGAGTACCACCGCTGGTTCGGAAAGATGCTGGCGCTGACCGACGGTGCCGAGGCGATGTTCCTCGGAGGAGTTCGGCAGTATGCCGAACTCGGTCGGCTGTGGGCGCACACAGGACGTGACTTCACCCCTGAAGAGGACGGGCGACTTCGCGCAGTCGTGCAGCAGGCTGCGCAACTGGCCAACGACGCCGTCGAGTTGGCATTCACCACGGCAGGAAGCACCGCAGCCAAACGCGGTTCGGCGCTGGAGAAGTACTACCGGGACGTCGCGATGTACAAGACGCACATTGCCGCGCAATGGGACGTCACATACGGCGCACTGGCTCGGTATCACCTGGGAGCCCCGCTGACCTTCTGATCTTGTCCGATGGCACTGACGGCCCACTGCGCTCCCACCAACTCATATTGGCGCTGTCGCCTTCCCGAGGAGTAAGTGCATGACCCACGACACCGATTCTGCAGCCAGCCCGGCATCAACCCGCGCGTGCTGCTCGGGGTTGCCGCCCCAGGACCGCCTCACCTTGTCGACCGGCAGTCTCGATACCGCGGGCAGTTGTCGTTCCGCGGACGCAGGACGGTTGATGGTGCGTGCCGCAGCTGATCGGCCAGGACTGGTGGGAGCCGTCGGTGATTTCCTCGGTCGGCGGGGGCCAACATCACGACTCTGGATCAATACTCGACGGCGGGCGAGTTCGGAGTCTTTTTCCAACGCACCGAGTTCGAGCTCCCTGGTTTGGTCGACAGCATCGACGAGTTGGCTTCCGACTTCGAGCACGAAGTGGCCGGTCCGCTCGATCTGACGTTCCGCGTGGTGGAGGCGGCACGACGTAAGCGAACCGCGATCATGGTCTCCCGGTATGACCACTGCCTGATGGACCTGCTGTGGCGGGCGCGTCGAGGGGAACTCGACATTGATGTGTCGATGGTGATCTCCAACCACCCCGACCTGGAAGAATCCGTTGCCCAATTCGGGGTGCCGTTCGAACACATTCCGGTCCCGCGTGGAGGGAAAGCTGCCGCGGAACTGTCGCAACTCAGTCTCCTGGCCGAGAAAGTGGATCTGGTCGTGCTCGCCCGGTACATGCAGATCATCTCGGCAGACTTCCTTGAGCAGTTGCGATGTCCGGTGATCAACATCCATCACTCCTTCCTGCCGGCATTTGTTGGCGCTGACCCGTATCGGCGGGCCAAAGAGCGCGGAGTCAAGCTTGTCGGGGCAACCGCACACTATGTGACCGCCGATCTGGATGAGGGTCCCATCATTGACCAGGACGTCGTGCGCGTGTCGCACCGCGACGACACCACCGAACTCGCGCGCCGCGGCGCGGATGTGGAACGTCTCGTATTGTCTCGCGCGGTGGCGCTTCACGCCGCCGACCGGGTTGCACGACTTGGCAATTCGACGATCGTCTTCTGAGTAGAGGTGTCGGTGGGCTGATTGGTTGAGCGCCACCGGGCCCCGCCCTCGTGGTAGCTCCGCCCCAGCCCAGTCACGGCCCGTAGAGTCGGACATATGCCCCGCAAAGACGCTTCGTCCCAGCTGACCGCGCCGCTGGCGTGGACCGTGCTCATTCTGTCGGTCGCCCAGGCCATGGCCGTGATCATCCCGCTCGCCCTGTTCGGTGGAGAGCCCAACGACGACGGCGTCGACCTGTTGATCAGTCCCGCCGGCTATGCCTTCGCGATCTGGGCCGTCATCTACGTGTTGTCGGCCGTGACCGGCTACATCTTCGTCCGAGGGCTCGACTCGGGCACGCAATACGGCAAACGCCTCGCCGTCGATCTCGCCATTGCCTGTGGTGCGGCGGCGCTGTGGCTGATCGTGTCGGCAGCCTCGATCGACTGGCTGCCCTCGATCCTGCTCACCGTCATTGCGATCGCATTGCTCGACGCCGCGCGCATCGCGGCACTTACGGTCGAAAGCCCTTCTTCGACAACCACTCTCGTCCGCATCACGATCGGCATCTACGCGGGGTGGGCAACCGCCGCGGTGTTCGTCAACTGGGCATCAGACATCGCACGCAGCGGCGCGGCCGACGAGTCGTCGGCCGGTTGGCAACTCGTCGTCCTGATCGTCGCCGCACTCGTCGCTGTCACCGTCACCTACCTCTACGGCAGCGCGCTTCCAGCGCTCCCCATCACCCTTGCGTGGGCGCTGTTGGCTATCGCTGTGAACGCGTGGTCGGATTCGACGCCGATCGCGGTTACCGCCGTCGTGGGCATTGTCGCTGTGGCACTGGCCTATTGGGCGTCGACGCGGCGGACTTCCGTCTCAGAGGGTGCGCTGTCGCGAACCTGAGCCTCCCGCCACGACGGAACTCCCAGGGCATCTTCGACTGCTCTGCCCAACCGGAACGGCATGACTTCGTCGAGTGGCTTGCCTACCAACTGAACCCCGATCGGCACGCCGTCGGTTGCGATACCTGCGGGGACCGCTAGTACCGGGCAGCGGTTCGCGACGTTGAACGGACTTGTCAGATGCGCCTGCCAATAGTGTTGCAGGTGAACGGGAGTCGCGTCGGGGCCGACGACCTCGATGCCGTCGAGATAGTTGCCATCCGCGGCAAGGGATGTCACAGCAGAAACCGGGCACAACAGCGCGTCGACGTCGGCCATCGCGGAGGCGAGTTGCGCCTGCAGCCGTGCGTCGGCGGCTACCGAGTCGAGGTATGAGAGTCGTTGCGCGGCAGCCTCGGCGTCGCGTATGAACTGCTCGGTGTAGGCGGCGACGGGCCGTCCGCCAGCCGTTTCGGCGCGCATCGCGGGAGCGAGTAGGTGGCCGAAGTGGGCGAAGATGGTCTCTCTGATCTCGTCGCTACGCCACGGGAGCGTCACGTCAATGATTTCTGCGCCTCGTTGCCGCAGCGCTTCCGCTGCGCGGAGGGTGGCGGAAGCGACGTCGGGATGAACATCGAAGTCGCCCAACGTGATACTGATGCCGACGCGTACCCCATCAAGAGAAGTATGCGTATCCAGTGTGTCGGCAAGCTGCCCGCTGCCGCCCCAACTGAAGTGATCGCTGTGATGGTGGCCGGACATGACATCGGCCAGCAGGGCGGTGTCGTCGACGGTGCGCGCCATCGGGCCGTCGCCACGATAGGTGTCGGCGCTCAGGGGCGGCGCCCCGGGGATGCGCCCGTACGGTGCCTTATAGCCGACGGTTCCGGTGAAACCTGCTGGGATTCGGGTTGATCCGGCGATATCGCTTGCTGTGGCTAGAGTGGCCATGCCTGCCGCAAGTGCGGCACCGGCGCCACCCGACGAACCGCCGGGGGAAGCCGCAAGGTTGTAGGGGTTACGAGTGACGCCCCACATCGGAGAATGTGTGACGGTCGCGCAACTGAATTCGGGAGATGTAGTCCGCGCGTGGATGATTCCACCGGCTGCACGAATGCGCGCGACGATCGGGTGATCGGCGTCGGCGATACGACCGCGGTGCGCTGCAAGACCTTGCTCGAGAGTGCGTCCGGCCAGCGCGTGCTTCTCCTTGGTGGCGACTGGAATCCCGAACAACGGTGGCAGTCGATCGCCACGACGACGCGCTACATGGAGCCGCTCCGTCGCAGTAGCCGCTTGACTGGTTGCCTCGTCGTCGGGGACCTCGGTGAAAGCGTTGATGCCAGTTGCGCGGTCTCCGTTGACATCACGAATGCGCGCCAGCGTCGACGCCATCACCTCGCTCGGTGTGAAGTCGCCGCTGAGATAACCGACGCGCATCTGTGCTGCCGAGAGATCACAGAGACTCGTCGTCGACACCGCGGTGCTCATGCGTGCGCTCCCGGCATCCCTGCTGCAACGCCGTCGAGTGCGCCTTCGGTGAGGCGGCGGACGACGCCCGTAAGTGCCTCGACACCAGCCAACATGTCTGCGTCAGTGGTGAATTCGCGCTCGCAGTGGGAGACGCCGTCGACCGACGGGACAAACATCATCACCGTGGGAACGATGCGGTTCATGGCCACCGAATCATGTCCCGCCATGGTCCGGAGGCGTCGAACGCTCAGTCCGGCGTCGGCAGCGACCTTCTCGGCGAGTTCGAGGCCGGCCTCGGGGTAGTACTGGATCTCACGGATATCGACGTCGTTGACCTCGATGCGAACGTCGTATCGCTCAGCTACCGCCGCGATGTCACGAAGCAGACTGTCGCGCGCGGCGAGTACGTCGGCTTTGCGTTCCGCACGCAGATCGGCGACCAACGTCACGAGTCGTGGCACGACGATAGGCGAGTTGGGCTCAAGGGTGAGTTGACCGACGGACGAGACGAGCGACTCGGGCTCGGCCACACTCGTCACCTTGTGGACGAGCAGAACCACTTCACTTGCGGCAACCAGAGCATCCCTGCGATCAGCCATCGCAGTGGCGCCGGTGTGCGACTGTTCTCCGACGACACGAATGTCGAGTTTCTGAGTGTGCCAACTGAAGTCGACGGCGCCGAGGCTGATCTGCTCGCGTTCGAGAATGCGGCCCTGCTCGATGTGGATCTCGGCATAGGCGACGGCCTCCGGGCGGGGATCGTCGCCCAGCGCCCCGATGTTTCCCATCGCCTCGCGGACGGTGATTCCGGCGAGGTCGGTGACCGCCAGCATCTCCTCCTGGTCCATCAGTCCGGCGAAGACCGAACTACCCATGATCGACGGGGCAAACCGGCCGCCCTCCTCGTTGAACCAGTCGACCACGGCGACGTTGTACCGGGGCTGTGCGCCGCCAGCCGTCACCTCCCGCTGCAGACGCTCGGCGGCATGCAGCGCAGCAATGACACCGTAGGCACCGTCGAAGCGCCCACCGAGTGGTTGAGAATCGAGGTGCGATCCGACGAGCACGTACGGAGCACCGGGCGCGAACTCGATGAGAGCGAAGAGATTTCCGATCCCGTCGCGACGCACGTCCCAACCGCGCTGCTCGGCGAATTCGGTGAACCAAGCGCGAACGCGCTTGTCCTCCAGAGTTCCGGCTTGACGTTCGACGCCGCCGCCGTCAGTGGCCCCGATGGTCGCGACGTGATGAAAGTCGACGAGGAAGGACTCGTTGGTACTCGAATCATTGGTACTCATCTGTCAAAACTCCTGTAACTGCGTGGAAAGCGTTGCTGGCGCGGCGGTTCTACAGTGCCGCGTGCCGGGTCTCCGGGACGCGCGTTGCGATGATCACTGCCAGGACGACGGCGGCCGCGATGGCCATGTACACGCCGGGCGCGGCGTCGAATCCCGTCGACCCCACGAGCCACGTGCCGACGAACGGCGCGGTCCCGCCGAAGAGGGCATAGCCGGTGTTGTAACTGATTGCGGCGCTGGTGAATCGGGTGCGGGTGGTGAATGCCTCGACGAAGAAGGTGTAGCAACCTCCGCCGTAGATCGTGAGCGGGATGACGAACAGCATCTGTCCAGCGATCGCCATCGCCAGGGAGCCGCTGGTCACCATGGCGAAACACGGCACCGCCAAGATGGCGATCGAGATGGTGCCCGCGATGAGCATCGGCCGACGGCCGAACCTGTCGCCGAGCATGCCGGTGAGCGGGAGCATCAGTGTGTAGAGCGACATCGCGGCGGCGTTGGCGATCAACGATTGCTGCTGGGAGAGTCCTCCGGTCGTCTTCACATAGGTGACGAAGTAGCCGGACAGGAAGTAGAAGCCCATCGCGGTCAGACCCATCACGAACACAACCTGAACCATGCGAAGTCCGTTCTCGCGGAATGCTTCACGGATCGGCGACGACTCGCGGTGCTCAACGTTCGCCAGTGTCTCCTTGAACGCATCGGACTCTTCGGTGCGAAGACGAATCCACAACCCGAAGACTGCCAGCGGCGCGGCCAGCAGGAACGGGATGCGCCATCCCCAGGACTCGAATGCGTCGGAACCCATGGCGGCGGTGAGTCCGAGGATCAACGCGCCGCCGAAGACGGACGGCAGTGCTGTTGCAGCGATCGTCGTATTCAGCCACTTTCCGCGATGCGCAGTCGGGGCGTGCTCATAGGTGAAGGTCGGTGCGCCGACCGACTCGCCACCGGCAGAGAACCCCTGGAGCAGTCGACACAGCACGAGCAGAATCGGTGCGGCGACACCTATCTGCTCGTACGTGGGCAGCAACCCGATGAGCGCCGTCGCGCCACCGATGGTGAGCAACGTGACGAACAGGACGTTCTTGCGCCCCACGCGGTCGCCGAGAGCGCCGAAGAACAGACCGCCGAGCGGCCGGATCACAAACGCCGCCGCGAACGTGGCGAACGTCGCGAGTAGACCGGTGAGATCGTTCGACGACGGGAAGAAGTGATGGGCGAGAACGACTGCCGACAACCCGTACAGGGTGAAGTCGTAGAACTCGATGAACTGACCGATCGCACCACCAGCGAGAACGCGTCGCTGCAGCGGGGTTGCGGGTTGAGATTTGCCGTTGACGTCCATCTCCGCTGTCGCGGCTGATGACTGTGCCGGAGCCTCGGTGTTCGTCGAGGGCGTCTGGGTGGAATTCATATCGGTCACGCTAGGGACGCACCATTGCCGAACGTTGGCACTCGTGTTGCAAGACGAGCACGTGGTGTGTTTCTGATGTGCGACGGACCTCGCGCACAGGTCCGAGCAGGTAACACAGTGGTCATCGGTATTGCCTTCCTCTGCGCCTCGATCGGCGATCTGCCAAGCGAATCGGGTTCGCTCGAGGGTGCTGCACCATAGAGTGCGTGACCCGGATCACGTAACTCAAGCGAATCTTTTCGTTTGCTGCCATCGACAAAATCGATATCAAAGGTCGACGCCGTAGAGCTGCCGGCACACAGCGGCAAACGCCTGGGCACGTCGTGTCGGGGTGCCGAGTGACGGGAACAGCAGAACGACCTTGATCGGCGGCAGGTCTTCGACGATCCGCAATGGAACCACTGAACCGCCGGAGTACGTGAGGTCGTGGTGCAGGCGCTGGTTCAGAATCGAATAACCGTGTCCCCGTGACACAAACGACCGCACGGTCTCGTAACCGCTGGCCCGGTGCCTCACACGCGGGGTGAGTCCGAGCTGACGGAAGAGGGCGAGGAAGTAGTCGCGCGAGTGGGGAACGTCGTAGAGCACAAACGGGTCGGCTTCGAGGTCGCGCAGTGACACCTCGCCGAACGAGTTGGCAGCTGCGGGATGATCGGCAGCGACAATGACATGTGGGGCAACGGTTTCCACCACCTGCGACTCGGCGTCGACTGCGACACCGAGGTCGTACATGAGAGCTACCTCGCAGCGTCCCTGCGCCAGCGCGAGCCTCAGGCCCTCCTGGTCGGCCTCGAAGAATCGCACATGGACTTTGGGGTAGGCGCGCTCGAACGCCTGCAGAATGACCGGTGCGCGAAAGGGTGCAAGCGGTGCGAATATCCCGACCGTCATCTCACCTTCGAGTTCGGCGTCTTCATCTCGAACGGCGGCCAGGAGCGTGCTTGCGTCTTCGAGGAATCCGAGCGCACGAGACCTGAGTCGACGCCCCGCAGGCGTCAGCTCCAGGCCGCGACGAGCGAGCCGGAGGAAAAGGGGTTGCCCCACTTCGTGTTCGAGTTGTGCGATCGCCGCGGACACCGTCGATTGCGTGACGGACAGCGACTGCGCGGCCGCCGTCATGCTGCCGGCCTCGGCGACAGCCATGAAGTACCGCAGCTGCGTCAGGGTGAAGTCATTCGACACCGCTGGCTCCTAATGTTGTGGCCCGCACCGGCTCGATAACGCGACACAACCCGGTGCCGACGGCGTGTGCCGGAACCGGGTTGTGTCACGCTCGTGCGAGCGCAGAGGGTGCCTGTCACAACGCCGCGTCGGCGACCTCCAGCGCGGCGTCGAGGATGGCAAGTCCTTCGCGGGCCTCGTCGTCGGAGATGGTGCACGGCGGGCAGACGTGGATGCGGTTGAAGTTCGCGAACGGCAGCATTCCACTCGATTTGCATGCCGCGATCACCTTGTTCATGGCATCGCTGCTCGCGCCGTAGGGGGCGAGTGGCTCGCGAGTTTCTGAGTCCTTGACCAATTCGACGGCCCAGAAGACGCCTGCACCGCGGACCTCGCCGACGCTGGGATGCCGCTGCGCGATCCGCTCGAGTTCGGGGCCGATCACCTCGGCGCCGATTCGTGCGGCATTCTCGACCATTCCCTCGTCGGCCATCGCGTTGATCGTCGCGACAGCGGCCGCGGTGGCGAGCGGGTGACCCGAGTAGGTCAGGCCGCCGGGGTACGGGGTCTCGGCGAAAGTTGCTGCGATGTGCGGACTTATCGCGACGCCACCGAGCGGGACGTAGCCGGAGTTGACGCCCTTGGCGAAGGTCAGCAGGTCCGGGACGATCGGGCCCTGCTCGTCGTCGCCGTGCTCGATTGCGAACCACTTGCCTGAGCGTCCGAACCCGGCCATCACCTCGTCGGCGATGAAGACGATGCCGTACCGGTCGCAGATCTCCCGCACACCGCGCAGGTAGCCGGGCGGCGGAATCATGATGCCCGCGGTGCCGGGAATGGTCTCCAGGATGATCGCCGCGATCTGAGACGGACCTTCCATGCGGATGGTCTCTTCCAGGTGGTCGAGAGCGCGTTCACACTCCTGCTCCTGCGTTGTCGCATGAAACCGCGAGCGGTACAGGAACGGCCCGAAGAAGTGCACGACGCCTGCGTCGCCGTAGTCGTTGGGCCAGCGTCGTGGATCGCCCGTCAGGTTCACCGCGGTGTCGGTGCCGCCGTGATAAGAGCGGTAGCGCGACAATACTTTTCGACGACCCGTGTGCAAGCGGGCCATGCGAACCGCGTGCTCGTTGGCGTCGGCGCCGCCGTTGGTGAAGAAGACCTGATTCAACTCACCGGGAGTGCGCTCGGCGATGAGCCGTGCGGCCTCTGA
Source organism: Gordonia sp. w5E2 (assembly GCF_036540975.1). Taxonomy (NCBI): domain Bacteria; kingdom Bacillati; phylum Actinomycetota; class Actinomycetes; order Mycobacteriales; family Gordoniaceae; genus Gordonia; species Gordonia sp. w5E2. Next base: position 1,361,754 of record NZ_CP144213.1, read on the forward strand.
GCGCGCATCGTTGACGTGTGCAGGCGCGACGGTGCACAACTTGGCGGCCTGCTCCGCGATCGCGGCGACGACCTTGGGGTGCTGGTGGCCGATGTTGGTGTTGACCATCTGCGAGGAGAAGTCGAGAAGGCGATTACCTTCGCCGTCCCACACGTAGCACCCGTCGGTGGCGGTGATCGTCATCGGGTTGAGCTTCGCCTGCGCCGACCACGAGTGGAAGACGTGCTTGCGGTCGAGTTCGTAGGCACGCTTCGCCGCGTCGAGATCGATGGCGGGCGTCGTGCGTTCAGACTGAATGGTCATATGCGGCAATCCGTTTCGGTACTCGGTGAAGCTCAGGCGTTCTGGGGGAATCCGAGGTTGATTCCGCCGTGGCTGGGGTCGAGCCAGCGGGTGGTGATGGCTTTGGTGCGTGTGAAGAAGTGTATTCCCTCGGTGCCGTGGGCGTGGCTGTCGCCGAAGAGGGAGGCCTTCCAGCCGCCAAAGCTGTAGTAGGCCGTGGGGACGGGAATGGGGACGTTGATGCCGACCATGCCGACTTCGACTTCGTTGCCGAAGCGTCGGGCTGCGCCGCCGTCGTTGGTGAAGATCGCGGTGCCGTTGCCGTAGGGGTTGTTGTTGATGAGGTCGAGCGCTTCGTCGTAGGTGTCGACGCGGACGACCGACAGGACGGGCCCGAAGATTTCGTCGGTGTAGATGCTCATGTCGGGGGTGACGTTGTCGAAAAGTGTTGGGCCGAGCCAGAAGCCGTCGGCTCCGCCGTCAGCCTTGACGGTGCGGCCGTCGAGAACGACGGTGGCTCCGGCTTTTTCGCCTGCGTCGACGTAGCCGGCGACTTTGTCGCGGTGGGCTTTGGTGACCAGGGGTCCCATGTCGGCGTTGGTGGTGCCGTCGCCGGTGACGATGGTGGTGGCGCGTTCGGTGATCTTGGCGACGAGGTCGTCGGCGATGTCTCCGACGGCGACGGCGACGCTGATGGCCATGCAGCGTTCGCCTGCGGAGCCGAAGCCTGCGTTGACCATGGCGTCAGCGGCGAGGTCGAGGTCGGCGTCGGGCAGGATGATGGCGTGGTTCTTGGCGCCGCCGAGGGCCTGGACGCGTTTACCGTTGGCGGTTCCGGTGGCGTAGACGTACTGCGCGATGGGGGTGGAGCCGACGAAGCTGACGGCCTTGACGCTCTTGTTGGTGAGCAGTTCGTCGACGGCGGTCTTGTCGCCCTGTAGGACGTTGAACACGCCGTCGGGCAGGCCTGCCTCTTTCCAGAGTTCGGCGAGCCAGATCGATGCGCTGGGGTCTTTTTCCGACGGCTTGAGGACGACGGTGTTGCCTGCGGCGATGGCGATGGGGAAGAACCACATGGGGACCATGGCGGGGAAGTTGAAGGGGCTGATGATGGCGACGGGTCCGAGTGGCTGGTGTACGGAGTGGATGTCGACGTTGGTCGAGGCGTTCTCGGTGTAGCCGCCCTTGAGCAGATGCGGGATGCCGCAGGCGAATTCGACGACTTCCTGGCCGCGGCTGATCTCACCGAGCGCGTCGGAGAGCACCTTGCCGTGTTCGGCGGTGATGATGGCTGCCAGCTCTTCCTTGCGCTCGTTTAGAAGTTCGCGGAAGCGGAACAGCACCGCGGTGCGCTTGGCCAGTGACGTGTCGCGCCATTCGGGGAATGCGTCGGCGGCCGCGGCGATGACCGTGCGCGCATCCTCGACAGACGCCAAGGCCACATTCGCGGTCACGACGCCGGTTGCCGGGTTGGTCACGGGCGCCGTCGCCGACGAATCCCCGGCGAACGCCTTGCCGTCACACCAGTGCTGCACGATGGCTGTCATCAGAACTCCTCCACAAGAACGGAATTTGGCACGCGACTCCACAGTGGGCAGAGTCGTCGCGCGAGTACCTCCCAGTCTGGTGCAGAACGCAGAGTTTGGCGCGCTACACTCTGTCAGTGAAATTCGAGCGGGATTTACACCTCGTAAAGCTCTGCGGATGACTCTGACAGTCGGCGACGTCATCGATCTGCCGGTGATCCGCGATGGGCTCCCCGACGTGCTGAGCGCGGCGGGCGTCGAGCGCACGGTGAGGTGGGTTCACGTCAGCGACGTCGGCGATCTCGGGCACCTGCTCGAGGGCGGCGAACTCGTCCTGACCACGGGCGATGCTCTGCGACGTGACCCGCGACGTTACCTCGAGAATCTCGCTCGGGCGGGTGCGCTCGGGGTGATCGCCGAGTTCGACGATTCGTCGGCCATACCGTCGGAGATCGGGCCGGTGGCCGTCGAGCTGGGTTTGACGGCAGTGGTGTTGCGCAGGGAGATCAAGTTCGTCGAGGTGACCGAACAGGTTCACCGCAGCCTGGTTGCCGAACAGTATGCCGCCGTGGAGTTCGCGCACCGAACGCACGAGACTTTCACGCAGCTCACCATACGACGTGCGTCGCCAGCGGAGATCACGAACAGTGTTGCGGCGCTGCTTGATTCACCAGTGGTGTTGGAGAATCTGCAGCATCATGCGGTGGCGTCGGCCGGAGCTCCGGCGGCTTCACTGCTTCACGACTGGGAACGCCGTTCGCGGCTACACGCATCCGACGTCGCGACGACTGAGGTTTCCGATCACGCACCGTGGAGAGTCGTCGACGTCGGTCGCGGCGACGACCACTGGGCCAGGCTGATCGTCCCCGAATCGCACGCCGAGCAACAGCGAACGGCGATGGTGCTCGAGCGCGCCGCACAGGCGCTCGTGATGCATCGGATGGCCGAGCGTGGCCGCCTCGACATCGAGCGGCAAGCACAGGCAGGGCTCGTCGACGACGTTCTGCAAGAACGCATTCGAGACGAAGGCGAGGTGGCGGCGCGAGCGTTCGCGCTCGGCCTGCGCGAAGCCAACGAGTACGTGCCGATCTCGGTGCGAGTGCCCGGCTGGCCGGCGAGTGACGATCCGATCTCCACACGACGTCGCACCGCGCAGTTGCTCGACGTCGTGGTGCGGGTTGTCGGCGCGCAGGGACACAGCGCGCTCTTCTCCGTGCGAGGCGACGGGGAGATCCTTGTAGTGCTCGCGTTGACGACGGCACGTGGCAGGTCGCGTCAACACGCACTGGACACTCTCGCCGCCGCCACACGGCGCGACGTGGAGCGAACCGTCGGCCATGCAGGTGCCGTTCTTGGTCTGGGCGCGCCCGGACGACAGGTGATGTCGACGATTCACACGCTGCTACAGGCGTCGCAGGTTGCCGAGGTCGCTGCCGGAATGCCGACGTCGGAGCGTGCCGTATTCGGAGTGCAGGACATCGGAATTCGAGGATTGATCTCGTTGCTACGCGACGATCCGCGATTACAGCGGTTCGCCGAATCCGAACTACGCGACCTCGTGCTCGACGACATCAACACCGGCGGTGACCTGCTCGACGTCTTGCGCGGTTACGTGCAGCACGTCGGCAACAAGTCGGCACTCGCTTCCCGTCTACACATGAGTAGACCGTCGTTGTATGCGAAGCTTGCGCGCATCGAGCGGATACTCGGCGTCGATCTCTCCGACGGCGAGTCCGTCACCTCGCTGCACGTCGCTCTTCTTATTCTCGACGGGCGATCACAGGGAGCCGCAACTCTTTAGCTGCGAGAAGCTTTCCGGACTGCGGTCCGTTTTGCAATGTAGTTTTGTACGAATTTTCAGGCGATCGTAAGAAATCGGTGGTGAGGTAAGCCTTATGAAACCTCCAGAGACGATCACCGACCCGAACCACTCCTCCACGATCGGGGAGGTTGCACGATGAAGCGACGCTACCTGTGGTGGGGGCTCGGAACGCTTGTCGTTCTCATTGTTGTCGTCGTCGCGGCAGGCCCGTGGGCGTACTCCAAGTGGATTGCGGGCGACGCCGACGAGGAACTCAAGCTCCCGACGTCGACGCAGGCGGCATCGGAAAGCGTCGACGGCGCATGGACGATCGTGCCCGGCCCGTCTGCCGACGCGACCCGAACGCAGGCGGGATATCGAGTGGACGAGACGCTGCGTGGGCAACCCGTCACGGTGAACGGCCGCACGACATCCGTGACCGGCACGGCGACCGTGGCGTCGTCGAAGTTGGAGAACGCAGAGATCACGGTCGACGTCGCGTCCATCACCAGTCCGGAATCGATGCGCGACAACCGGTTCCGCGGTGAGTCGATCATGGACACCGACAGGTATCCGACCGCAACGTGGAAACTGACTCAGCCGGTTGATATTTCGTCCGTCCCCGAATCTGGCCAGCCGCAGGCTGTGCAGGCAACCGGCGACATCACCATCAAGGGAGTGACCAAGTCGGTCACGACGACCCTCAACATCCAGCGATCCGGAGCGTCGGTGATCGTGCAGGGATCGATACCCGTCACCTGGACCGACTTCGGCGTCACCCCACCGTCACTGGGCTTCGTCGAGGTGGAGAAGACCGGCAGCATCGAGTTCCTGGTGAACCTCGAGAAGAAGTGAGCGGTGGTCTCGACAGGCTCGACCAGCGGGGGCGCTCGACCCTTTCCGCTGGTTGAGCCGGCCGCGAGCGTAGCGAGCTGCCGAGTCGAAACCACTTCCGCGGGGGAGTGGTCTCGACAAGCTCGGCCAGCGGTGGCGGCTCGACCCCTCCGCTGGTTGAGCTGGCCGCGAGCGTAGCGAGCTGCCGAGTCGAAACCACTTGTCCGCGTGGGAGTGGTCTCGACAGGCTCGACCAGCGGGTGTTGCTCGGCTGGCGGTGGTCTCGACAAGCTCGACTAGCGGGAAACGCTCGACCCTTTCCGCTGGTTGAGCCGGCCGCGAGCGTAGCGAGCAGCCGAGTCGAAACCACTTGTCGGCATGGGGTGGTCTCGACAAGCTCGACCAGCGGGAAACGCTCGACCGGCGGTGGTCTCGACAAGCTCGACCATCGGTGGGGCGGCGCTCGACCAGCGGTGTGTAGCTCGACCAGCGTAGGGGCGCTCGGCCAGCGGCGAGTGGCAGCGCCTGACACGCGGGGCGCCCCTTACGCTTGCGAACTTTCGGTAAGCGCGGCAGACTCCAACACGGACCACAGCGTCGCCGCGGCGCGGGAGGGATCGCGATCGGATGACCGACGAGCGCCAGCAGAGCAGGTCATCGCCGTCGGTCTCGTCGATTCCGCTGAATCGTCGTCGGTTCTTCGCTTTGAGTGCTGCGGCGGGCGCTGGTGCGTTCGGAATATCTGCGCTGAGCGCCTGCTCGTCCGGGTCGGGTTCGGGATTAGCTGGTTCTGCCAACACAATTCGGGCAGCGATCGCCGGTGAGCCCGATCAACTCGATCCTCACAAGACCTCCGCCTACTTCTCCTTCGAGGTACTCGAGAACGTCTTCGACACTCTCGTCGAACCCAACGAAAAGCTCGAGATGGTCCCTGCGCTCGCACAAAGCTGGCAGGTCAATCCCGAAGAGACGCAATATGTTTTCACGCTGCGCCCGAACGTCCGGTGGCACACCGGTGAGCCGCTGACCGCATCCGACGTCGTATACTCCTATCGGCGGATCATCGACGGTGAGCTCTCGGCGTCGTGGCGGTTCGACAACGTCGCCACCATCACGGCACCCGACGATGCACACGTCGTGATCACCACCCGCACGCCGAGTCCCAACCTGCTCAGCAGTATTGGCGGTTTCAAAGGGCTCGCCATCGTCAACAAGCGCAACGTCGAGTCGGGCCAGATCCTGACGCGTCCAATCGGCACCGGACCGTTCTCATTCGAATCACGTTCGCCCGCAACGTCGATCGTGCTCAAGGCCAACCCCGGCCACTGGTCGGGCGGACCACACGTCGACGGTGTTGCCTTCAGCTTCATCTCCCAGGGGACGACCGCTGTCTCGTCGCTGCGGTCTGGCGAGGTCGACTGGACTGACGCCATCCCCGCGCAGCAACTGCGCATCCTCGACAGCGACGACGAAATCAACGTCGGGACCGTGACCGCCAACGATTACTGGTACGTCGCAATGAACTTCGCACGCAAGCCGTTCGACGACCGACGCGTGCGGCAGGCGGTGGCCTACGCGATCGACCGCAAATCCATCGCGCAGGTCGTCGGATACGGCACGGCGACACCGAATCAACTGGCGATTCCTAAGACCAGTCCGTGGTTCACACCCTATGACCGATTCACCGCCGGTCTGGATAGGGCTGCCGCGGTGGACAAGTCGCGGTCACTCCTCCGCGATGCCGGTCATTCGTCATTGTCGATGGGTCTGATGGTCTCCACCGAGTATCCCGAAACCGTTACGGCCGCACAGGTCATCGCGTCGAATCTCGCCGACGCGGGTATCAAGGTCACCATCGAGCAACTCGACTTCGGCGTCTGGCTCGATCGCCAATCCGCCGGTCAATTCGACTCGTTGCTGATGGGCTGGCTCGGAAACATCGACCCCGACGATTACTACTACGCGCAGCATCATTCGGCTGGAACGTCGAACTCGCAGAAGTACTCCAATCCGGAGGTCGATCGGCTCCTCGACGCCGGACGTACCGAACTCGACGTCGGTCGTCGCAAACAGATCTACGCCGACGTCTCGTCGCGGATCGCCGACGATGTCAGCTACCTCTATCTCTACAACCCGTCCGCCACACAGGCGTTCTCGAAGTCGGTGCGCGACTACACCGTGCGAGCCGACAAGGCCGTCCGATTCCGCAACGCCCGACTCGACAGGGGAGGTGCGTCATGAGTGACTTCGGTTGGCCGCTCATCAGGTTCATCCTGATCCGACTGCTCTACACCGTCCTCGTCTTGATCGGTGTGACGATCGCGGTGTTCTTCCTGATGCAGATCGTTCCCGGTGACCCGGTCAAGATCGCGCTGGGTACCCGCTACACGCCCGAATCCTATGCGGCACTGCGTAGTGCGTCTGGGCTCGATCAGCCGTTGTTCACCCAGCTCATCCACTATATCGGGAATGCTGCGACCGGAGACCTGGGCGTCAGCTTCCGCAACAATGAACCGGTCACTCAGATGTTGATGGACCGACTGCCCGCGACGATCGCCCTCGCGGTGGCGGCCATCCTCGTGGCGCTGGTGATCGCGATTCCGTTCGGTACGTGGGCAGCGTTGCGCGAGGGTCGCGCTGCGGACAACACAATTCGCGTCGTCTCGCAGTTCGGTATCTCGGTGCCTGACTTCTGGATGGGCATTCTGCTCATCGCACTGTTCTCGACTTCCCTCGGCTGGCTGCCGTCATCGGGATATCGTTCGCTCGCAGACGGATTCGTGCCGTGGATATCTCACCTGGTGCTGCCGGCGATCACCGTCGGCGTCGTCACCGGCGCCATCATGACCCGATACGTTCGCGCCGCCGTCCTCGAGGTGGCGAACGCGCCGTACGTCACCACCGCGGAGTCCAAGGGGCTGAGCCGTAGACGAATCATGGTGTCGCACATCGGCCGCAACGCATTGGTCCCCGTGCTCACCATCTCGGGTATCCAGCTCGCAGGCCTGCTCGGCGGCGTGATCGTGGTCGAAGTGGTCTTCGCCTGGCCTGGCCTGGGGCGACTCGTCTACGACTCCGTTGCCGCACGCGACTATCCGATGCTGCAGGGGGCGATTCTGCTCATCGCAGCGATCTTCCTCATCATCAATCTGATCGTGGACATCCTCTACGCCGTCATCGATCCGAGGATTCGGTTGTCATGAGCGAGCTACCCGAGCCAAGACGCACCGCACAGACCGCGCTCGACGACGCGGGCGAACCGACCTCCGCAGGTACCGGCAGCACCGACTCGGCGTGGCGACTGCTGCTGCGCAACAAGGCGTCGGTGGTCGGCATCGTCGTCATCCTCGTGATGGTCGTCCTGGCGATCTTCGGTTCGTTCATCGCCCCGTACGGCGCCAACGACATCGACGTCCCGAATGCGCTGCAGGCACCCGATTTCTCGCATCTGTTCGGCACCGACGACCTCGGCCGCGACGTGTTCTCCCGGGTGGTCCTTGCGGCGGCGGTGAGTATGCGTGTCGCCGTGATCGCCGTGGCGATCTCGTTGGTCGCGGGCGTGATCATCGGCATGGTGTCGGGGTTCGCGGGCGGAATCACCGACACCGTGCTGATGCGGGTGATCGACGTCATCTTCTCGTTCCCGGTGATGTTGCTGGCGTTGGCGATCGTCGCGATCCTCGGCCCGGGCGTCACGTCGGCGACCATCGCGATAGGCATCGTCTACATCCCGATCTTCGCCCGTGTCGCGCGAGCCGACACCCTGCGCGTTCGCGAAACACAATTCGTGCAGGCCGCCCGCACGATGGGTGTGTCGACGCCCCGCATCCTGTTCGGCCATGTGCTGCCGAACATCTCGGGTCCCGTCGTGGTGCAGACGTCGATCTCGTTGGCCTTCGCCATCTTGTCGGAGGCGGCCCTGTCGTTCCTCGGACTCGGAGTTCAACCACCCGAACCCTCCTGGGGCCGCATGCTGTACGACGCCCAGGGCTTCCTCACCACGGCCTGGTGGATGGGTGTGTTCCCGGGCCTGGCGATCCTCGTGACCGTCTTCGCCTTCAACCTGCTCGGCGACGGCGTGCGCGACGTCCTCGACCCTCGGCAACGAACTCTGTTGCGGAATCGGGGGAAAGCGGGTCGACGCCCCGCCACCCGCAGCACGAAGGCGGCGACTACCGAAGCGGCACAGGCAACGTCGGACCCCGCGGCGCACGACGAAGACCGGCGAACCGACCCGGTCTTCTCCGTCTCACAGCTCGTCGTCGGCGTCGGTCCGCGGGAGATCGTGCACGGCATCGACTTTGCCGTGGCCAAGGGCGAAACCCTGGGCATCGTCGGCGAGAGCGGCTCGGGCAAATCGCTGTCAGTACTGTCGGCGACGGGGTTGTTCCACGCACCGAGCTCGTACGTCGACGGATCGTCGACTCTCGCTGGCACACAGGTGATAGGCGCCTCCCGCGCGGTTCTGCAGTCCCTGCACGGGGCGCGCGTGGGATTCGTGTTCCAGGACCCGTCGTCGAGCCTGAATCCGTTGCTCACCATCGAACAACAACTGACCGAGGGTCCGCGTCGGCACCTCGGATTGAGCCATGCACAAGCCCGCGAACGTGCGGTGCAGTTGCTGACGGACGTCAACCTCCCCGACCCCGAGAGTCGTCTGCGTGCCTACCCGCATCAACTGTCCGGCGGTCAACGGCAACGCGTGATGATCGCGATCGCGCTCTCCTGCGATCCCGACGTCCTCGTCGCCGACGAGGCGACCACCGCGCTCGACGTCACGACGCAGGCCCAGATCATCGATCTCGTCGCGCGGCTGCAGCGCGAGCGAGGCATGGCGGTGGTGTGGATCAGCCACGACCTGGGGGTGATCGGACGGATCGCCGACCGCGTCGTCGTTCTCCGGCAGGGCGAGGTCGTCGAAACCGGCGACGTCGCAGAGATATTCGCCAATCCGCAGCACGAGTACACCCGCGAGCTGTTGGCGTCGCGTCCGCTGTTGTCGAAGGTCGACGATCGTGACGACACCGACCTCGAGTCCGAAAAAGATACCGCCACAACACCTCTCGTCAGCATCTCCGACCTGGACGTGAGGTTCGCGGTACGGACCTCGACCGGTCGTGATGTGGTGCACGCGGTCAGCGATGTCAGCCTCGACGTCGCACGCGGAACGACACTGGGCATCGTCGGCGAATCGGGGTCGGGCAAGTCGACGATCGCGGGCGTCCTCACCGGATTGACCACCACCGGCCACGGCACGGTGGTTCGCGGCAGCGCACGAATCAATGTGGAGGACAAGGAGATCGACGCCGTCGGCGTGCACGGTGCTGAGCAGAAGGCGCTGCGTCGACGGGTTGCCATGGTGTTCCAGGACCCGGGCGCCTCACTCGACCCGCGGATGACCGTCGTCTCATCGATCGGCGAGGCGCTACGCGCGCACAATCTGGTATCGGGTAAGGACGCATTGCGGAGTCGCGCAACGCAATTGCTCGACGACGTCAGTCTGGACAGTTCGTACCTCGACCGTTATCCGCACGAGCTCTCCGGCGGTCAGCGGCAACGTGTCTGCCTCGCCCGCGCACTCGCGTCCGACCCCGAGCTGCTGATCCTCGACGAGTCGACGGCCTCGCTCGACGTGACGGTGCAGGCGTCGGTTCTCGATCTGCTCGCCGAACTTCAGCGCGAGCGCGGGCTGACGTACCTGTTCATCGCACACGACCTCGCCGTCGTCGAGCAGATCAGCGACACGGTGGCTGTGATGGAGAAGGGGCGGGTCGTCGAGACCGGCCCGGCGTCGAAGATCCTGCACCACCCGGAGAGCGATTACACCAAGAAGCTTTTGGCCGCCATCCCGCCGGAGACGCCTGCGAGGGCCTGAGTTACGGGAGACGAGCGACCGTCAACCGTGCAGCAGTTGCTGCCAGTTCGACGGCACGCGGTCGGCCGGACCGGGTGCGGCCTGGTCGTCGGGGTGGCTTGTCGGGGGAGCCAGCTCCGGACCGCTGGCCATGGCCGAGTCAGGGAAGCTCCAGAACCAGTCCTCGCCGGGTTCGAAGCTCTGGATGTACGGGTGCCCGGTGTCGTCGGCGTGATGCGAGGCGTGTTGGCCGGGGGAGGAGTCGCAACATCCGACGTGTCCGCAGGCGGCGCAGCGTCGAAGATGAAACCACCAGCCGTCGGCGGTGTCGAGGCATTCGACGCAGCCGGTACCCGACGGCGGGACAGTGGGATCGATCAGGTTCTCAGCCATAATCCGACGCTACGCTCGGGTGGAGACGAGTTCGACCCTCACGCGACTCGACTCTCACACGACTCTCAGAACGGTCGGGACCAAATCCGACGTGGCTGCTGTTGGAGTAGATGACATCGCAGCCAGCGGTGATCAGAAGGAGGATCAATGTCCCACGACTACCGCAAGAACCCGCAGGCCCTCGAGGCCCTCACAGCGGACCAGTACCGAGTAACCCAGGAAGACGGGACCGAGCCCGCGTTCCACAATGCCTACTGGGACAACCACGAGCCAGGCATCTACGTCGACGTGGTCTCCGGAGCGCCACTGTTCAGCTCGCTCGACAAGTACGACAGCGGCACCGGATGGCCGAGTTTCACCCGCCCGATCAGCGACGACGCGGTCTCGACGCGCACCGACCGATCGCTGTGGATGAAGCGAACCGAGGTCCGCTCGGCGTACGCCGACAGCCATCTCGGCCACCTCTTCGACGACGGACCGCGAGCCGAAGGCGGCAAGAGGTACTGCATGAACTCGGCGTCGCTGCGGTTCATCCCCGTGGCCGAGCTCGACGAGCAGGGTTATGGCGAGTACCGCCATCGTTTCGAGAACACCGATAGTCCCGACACCACGCAGGAGAACGCATCATGACCAGTGGAAGCAACGACGACGGCCGCATCACCGAGCAGCCCGGCACCGAGACCGCGGTGCTCGCGGGAGGCTGCTTCTGGGGCGTCGAGGATCTGATCCGCCGCCAGCCCGGCGTGCTCGCGACGCGCGTCGGCTACACGGGCGGCAGCAACGACCACCCGACATACCGAAATCATCCCGGGCACGCCGAGGGGGTGGAGATCGTCTTCGATCCGACGCAGACGAGCTACCGCGACATCCTCGCGTTCTTCTTCCAGATCCACGATCCGACGACGAAGAACCGCCAGGGCAACGACGTGGGTAGCAGTTACCGATCGGCGATCTTCCCCGTGACGCCCGAGCAGGAGCGCGTCGCGCGTGACACCATCGCCGACGTCGACGCCTCGGGCCTCTGGCCGGGGCGGGCGGTCACCACGATCGAGCCGGCTGGCCCATTCTGGGAGGCCGAGCCCGAGCATCAGGACTACCTGGTGCGCTACCCCAACGGGTACACCTGCCACTGGCCCCGGCCGGACTGGGTGCTCCCACACCGCGACGAGGCGCACGCCTGATCTGATCTGTTCTGACGGAACGGCCCGGCCACCGAGTTGCTCGGTGGCCGGGCCGTGGGTCATGCAATACGACGACTCAGTGCGCCATCGCGGGAGCCTCGTCGCCCTCGGTGACGGGGAGTTTGCCGTTCGGGACGAGCAGCGCGGAGATCACGGCGCCCGCGGCGAACACTGCGGCCGCGACCCAGAAGGCGGTCGTGTACGAGTGCACCGCTGCAAGCTGTTGCAGCGCAGCGGGATTCGCCACCTGGCCCGCGTGCGACGTCGCATACGACGCCGCGGCGCTCGCCGCGATCGTGCTGAGCAGCGCGGTGCCCACCGAGCCGCCCACCTGCTGCATGGTGTTGACGGTTGCCGACGCCACGCCCGCGTCTTCGGGCAGCACGCCCGACACCGCGCCCTGCATGGCCGGGGCCATCGACGCGCCGAGTCCGACGCCCATGATCAACAGCGCGGGCAGGACATGAGCCGCATACGTGCTGGTGTCGGTCAGTTGCGTTAGCAGCACCATGCCGACAGCGGCGATCAACATGCCGCCCGCCATCAGCCAGCGCGGTCCGAATCGAGGCAGCAGAACACCCGTCGACGTCGTCGCGGTGACGATCAGCATTCCGATCATCGGCAGGAACGCCAAGCCGGTCTGGATCGGGCTGAAGTGCAGATTCACCTGCAGGTAGTAGGTGAGGAACAGGAAGATGCCGAACATTCCGATGCCGACGATGAACACCGCGAGGTACGAGCCGCCACGAGTGCGATCAAGAATTACGCGCAGGGGGAGCAGAGCATGCGGGGTCCGCGACTGCCACCAGACGAATCCGGCGAGCAACACGGCTCCGACGACCAGCCAGGTGATGGTGGCCCAGTCGGCCCAACCGTTGGTCTCGGCGTTCGAGAAGCCGTAGACGATCGAGAACAGTGCGATCGACACCGTGATCACACCGGGAAGGTCGAGCTTCGGGCGGTGTTCGGTCTTGTGCGCGCCGATGAACAGTACCGCGCCGACGAGCGCGATCGCGGCGATCACGAGGTTCACGTAAAGGCACCAGCGCCAGTCGGCCCATTCGGTCAGCATGCCGCCGAGGAGGAGTCCGAGCGCACCGCCGCCGCCGGCGATGGCACCGAAGATGCCGAACGCCTTACCGCGCTCGGCCGGGTCGGTGAACGTGGTGGTGAGCAGCGACAGTGCTGCGGGCGCGAGGAGTGCGCCAAACACGCCCTGGCCTGCGCGGGCGACGACGAGCATGTCGAAATTGACTGCGGCGCCACCGATCGCGGACATCACGGCGAATCCGACGAGGCCGACGATGAAGGTGGTCCTCCGGCCGAGCAGATCCGACAGTCGGCCACCGAGGAGCAGCAGGCTGCCGAACGCCAGCGAGTATGCGGTGACGATCCATTGCCGATCGGCGTCGCCGAATCCGAGTGACTCCTGCGCGTGCGGGAGTGCGATGTTCACGATGGTCGCGTCGAGCACCACCATCAACTGTGCGAGGCCGAGTACGCCGAGCACGACCCACCGAAGGCGATGGTGTCGTTCCTCCCGAGACTCCCCGTTCGCCGACAATCCATCGGCAGTGTCGTAGGTTGTGGTCATCAGTCCTCCAAGTGGCGGAATAGTGGAGAAGACTCCTCCGTTTACGAGGGTGGCAACGAAGCGAATCCGGAGATGATTCCTCCGGTTGAGAGAATGTGACGATGACCACACAATCGAGCTCGGTCGCACCGACCGGACGACCCCTGCGTGCCGACGCCGAGCGCAATCGGCGTCGGATCATCGCCGCTGCTCACAAGCTGTTCGCCGAGCGTGGCCTCGACGTCTCGCTCGACGACGTCGCCGCAGCAGCCGGTGTGGGTGTGGGGACGGTATATCGACGATTCGCCAACCGGGACGAACTGATCGTCGGAGTGTTCGCGGCGCATCTGGAGGAAGTGGCAGAGCAGACCGAGGGGGTCCTCGCGGCGGACAGCGACCCTTGGGCGTCGGTGGTGACGATGGTGTCGACGGTCTGCACGGCAATGGCCGAGGATCGTGGGCTGGCCGCGATCATCATGCAGATCGACCACACGGATCCGACGATCGCGACGGTGAAGGCGCGGATGACGAAGCGGATGGGCGAGGTCTTCGATCGGGCCCACGCCGCCGGTGTGCTGCGCGAAGACATCGTCGAGACGGACATCTTCTCCATCTTCTCGATGGTGTCGTCGTACGCGGATATCACCGAGGCGACGGTCCCCGGAGCGTGGAAGCGCTACCTCCAGCTACTGCTCGACGCCATCCACGCCGCCCCGCCGTCGGAGCCTCTGCGGACTCCGGCGCTGACCGAAGAGCAGATCCACGAGGTGCAGGCGTGTCGGATCGCGTTCCGGCGCGGTGGCGGTGCGTCGAGCTGACGTCGGTCAGAGCATGTGCACCTTGCGGTAGACCGATGCCGCCGCGGGTGTCAGCAGCCCGACCTCGTCGAGAAAGCTCATCAGGTGCGAGCAACTCGTGCGGACCATCGCCTGGAAGTGATGATTTCGTCGCATCTCCGAGACAGCGCGGTACTTGTCGAGCCCCGCGTCGGCGTAGGCCTGCGGTCGGACGAGGCTGGTGAAGATGAACGACGCCGCCACTGCCGTGTAGTACGCGCTGGCGTGGCGACGCACCGGGCCGACGTCGGCCATCGACGCCCGGATCTGCTCCCGCGCGAAGCGCATATGGCGTGATTCCTCGAGCACGTGGATCTCGTTGACGGTGCGGACGAACGGCAGTACGCGTTCGTCGCTGGTGCAGCCGCGTTGGAACACGTCGAGGATCTCCTCGGCGGCGAGGATGCCGCCATACGCGATCTCGCCCCCGGTGGTGGCCGCAAAGAACTTGCCTCCCTTGCCGATTCGAGGGTGCGGCACATACGACGTCCCGGCGAGTTTCTGCGACGCCTTCGCGAACATCAGCGAGTGCCTGCATTCGTCGGCGATCTCGGTCATGGCGAACCAGTACTCGGGACGATGTCGGTCGGCGAGGTACTGATCGCGGAGTACCAACTGCTGCAACAGCATCTCGAACCAGATTCCGATCGACATAACCGACGCCGTCTCGTGTCTGGTGAGCCGCACGCGCTGCTCCTCCGTCATCTCCGCCCAATAGGAGGTGCCGTAGAGCGTCGACCACTCGGGGCTGCAGCCGTAGAGCGTCGGGTCCATCGGAGCGTCCCAGTCGATCTCGACCAGAGCGTTGCGCGACAAGCGTGCCGACGAATCGACGAGTCTCGCCGACACCTCATCGGTGCCGCGGTCGAGCGTGCTGACTTGCGGTGCTGACCCGTCGACGACCTGAACCGACACGCGCGCCTCCTGGTCTCAATGCCATTGGATGATGTAACCGTAACATCCATGGATGGCAAAGTGGAGGGGCGGCGTTGTGTGCGCAGTGGCAACTAATCCTTGGGGACGATCAATTTCTCGCTGAGCAGCCAGTCGTATGCGACGTCGGCAGGGTCTTCGCCGTCGATGTCGACGCGGCCGTTGAGGTCCTGCATGACGTTGTCGGTGAGACGCTCCGAGATCGTTCCGAGCAGTTCGTTGAGTTGCGGGTAGCGCTTCATGACGTCCTCGCGAACGACGGCGGTTCCGCTGTAGGGCAGGAAGAACTTCTTGTCGTCCTCGAGGACGGCGAGGTCGAGGTTCTTGATCCGGCCGTCGGTGGTGTAGACCATGCCGAAGTTGCACGGCGAACTCTTGGCCGTCGATGTGTAGACGACGCCGGCGTCCATGCGTGTCACGTTGCCGAGCGGGACCCCATTCGGGCCGTCGAGCGGCATACCGTACTTCGCCAGCATCGGCTTGAAACCATCTGGGCGGGAGAAGAATTCGTCGTCGACGCAGAAGGTGCGATCAGCGACAGGTAGTTTGGCGACATCCGAAAGAGACTTCACGTTGAGGCGTTTCGCCGTGGGTGTCGACGCCGCGAACGCGTAGGTGTCGTTGAAGTTGGCGGGAGGCAGCCAGACGAGCCGGTTCTCCTCGAGTTCGATGTCGTGGACCTTCTGCCAGAGTTCCTTCGGGTCGGCGATGGTCTCGGTCTCGTTGTGGTAGTTCACCCATCCGGTTCCGGTGTACTCCCAGAGGATGTCGGCGTCGCCGTTGAGTTGTGCCTGGCGAGACGACGCCGAGCCGGGCGCGCCGGTGAGGTCGGTGACGTCGGCGCCCGCGGCAGCGAGATAGGTTGCGGTGATCTTGCCGAGGATGACGCCCTCGGTGAAGCTCTTCGACGTGACGGTGAGCTTGGCTCCGTCGAGCGGTCGGGAACCGTCGGGGAGCGACGCCTGCTTGAAGGTGCCCGACGAACTGACCAGACCACATCCCGCAAGGCCGATGACGGCGACGACGAGAAGTGTTGCGACGGTGGCGAGTCGTGCTCGCGTGGCGCTCATGCGACGCCCTTCGGTGTAGCGACCAGTTCGAAGACCCGGCCGAGCCAGTCGATGATCATCGCGAGCAGAGCGACGAGTATCGCGCCCGAGATCAACAGCTTGGGCAAGAAGAGCGTGACGCCGGTGGTGATCAGCGTGCCGAGGCTCGTCGCGCCGATGAAGGTACTCAGGGTGGCCGTGCCGACCAGGATCACCAGGGCGGTGCGGACACCGTTGAGGATGACGGGCACGGCCAGCGGGAGTTCGACCTGCACGAGCGTGCGCGCCGCCGAGTATCCGATACCGCGCGACGCCTCGATGGTGCGTTGGTCGACCTGGCGCAACCCGACGATCGTGTTCTGCAGGATCGGCAGGACCGCGTACACGACCAAACCGATGACGGCAGTACGGAATCCGGTGCCGAGCCAGAATGTGAACAACACCAGCAGTCCGACGGCGGGCGCAGCTTGACCGATGTTCGCGATGTTCACCGCGATCGGCGAGAGCCATCGCATCGACGGCCGGGTCAACAGGATTCCCAAGGGAATTGCGATGACGATGACGACGATGGCCGCGACGAGAGTGAGCTCGATGTGGTCGATGATGGTGGACTGCAGAGTCGACCAGCCCAGTGACGCCTGCTCGGTCTCGGTGAAGGTCGTCGTCGCATACCAACTGAAATATCCGACGGCCAGCACGATGAAGACGAGTGGCTCGAACCACACGTCGATCGGGAGGTTGCGGAATCGTTGTTTCATGCGCCCGCGTTCTGCTCGGGGTCGTCGGCAGCGATCACCGGCGTCTCGGTGGGTGCGGTTCCCTCGGTGTGACTTTCGTACGAGCCGTCGTCCTCGTCGGGGCGGGCTTCGGAAAGTTGCGTACGGATGATGTCCATGACCGAGGCGATGGTGAGCATGCCGACGACGGCGCCGTGACGATCTGTCACCAGCGTGCCGCCCTGGCTGGCCGCGAGCATGGTGTCGAGGGCGTCGTTGAGCGTCGACGATTCGGCTACGACGGGTAGCCGCGGATCGAGGTAGTCGGAGACCTCCGGCTTGGAGGCAACCTCATCCAGCGACGGCCATGCACGCGGGCGGTCGTGCTTGTCGACGACGACCACCCAACTCTGCCCCGCGGCCCGTGCGCGCGTGATGACCTCTCCGGAACCCTCGCCGACGCGCGCGGTGATCACCGAGTCTTGTTCGACGTCGCGCACGCGCGACAGCGTGAGCTGCGCAAGCGTTGCCCCCGACCCGATGAACTCTTCGACGAAGGGTGAGGCGGGGTTGGCCAGAATCTCCTCGGGCGCCGCGTACTGCTCGACGTGAGCCCCCTGCGACAGGATCAGCACCTTGTCGCCGAGCTTGGTGGCCTCCTCGAAGTCGTGCGTCACGATCACGATGGTCTTGCCGAGCTCGTGTTGGATGGCGATCAGGCTGTCCTGCAACCGGACTCGCGTGATCGGGTCGACCGCGCCGAACGGCTCGTCCATGAGGAGGACCGGCGGATCGGCGGCGAGGGCCCGGGCCACGCCGACACGCTGCTGCTGACCGCCCGACATGTCCTTGGGGAGTCGAGTGGCGAACTGCGCGGGATCGAGTCCGACGAGATCGAGGAGATACTCGGTGCGCTCGGCGATCCGCTTCTTGTCCCAGCCGAGTACCCGGGGGATGGCTCCGATGTTCTTCTCGACGGTCCAGTGTGGGAAGAGGCCGCCCGATTGGATCACGTAGCCGATGGACTGTCGGAGTTTGTCGGGATTCTCCTTGGTGACGTCGCGCTCGTCGATGAAGATCCTGCCGTCGGACGGTTCGATCAGCCGGTTGATCATCTTGAGGGTCGTCGTCTTACCGCAACCCGATGGGCCGACGAAGGCGACGATATGGCCGGCCTCGATGTCGAGGTCGAGGTGTCCGACGGCGGGCTGGTCTTGCCCCCGAAATCGTTTCTCGACGCCGTCGAGTCGGATGGGGGCACCGGTCACCGTTGCCCCGGATGCGCTACCGGCCCCGGGGGCCGGCGTGTTGGCTACGTCGGTCATGACAGTCCTTTGGAGATGGTGAAGCGGCCGAGGAGAACGAGCAGGGCGTCGAAGACCAGAGCGATCAAGACGATGAGAATGGTTCCGGTGAGCGCCATTTGGAGTGCATTCGCGCCACCTAGGCGAGACAACCCGTTGAAGATCAACGATCCGAGGCCGGGTCCGAGGACGTAGGCGACGATCGCGGCGACTCCGACGATCATCTGGGTCGAGACACGAATCCCGGTCAGGATCACCGGCCACGCGATCGGCAACTCGACGCTCAGCAGAATTCGCCAGCGGGACAATCCGATTCCCTGAGCTGACTCGATCACGCTTGCCGGCACCGAACGTAGCCCGACGATCGCGTTGCCGATCACGGGGAGCGCGGCGAAGAACGCCAGCATGATGAACGACGGCACGACGCCGAGACCGAACGGGACGATCAGCAGGGCGAGAAGCGCGAGCGAGGGGATCGTCAGCGCCACGCGACTCGACGTCAGCGTGAGCGCCGAACCCAACGGCCGTCGGTACACGAGCACCGCGACGATGATCGCGACCACGGTGCCGACGAGAACCGTCTGAAATGCCAGAGATGCGTGCTGATAGGTGAGGAACGTCAGGTTCGCGGCGTGTGCGTGGATATAGTTCCACAAACTGCCCACAGCTATCCCCTCGTCGTGGTGAGCGTTCAGAGAGAATTCAGCCTACAAAGCAACCGCGACTCTTGGGTGATTCCCGCAATTCCGTGTCGGCGTGTACACCTGACAAGCGAGCATGCTGGCCCGCTGACCGGCGCCGACGTCCCCGAGGGCAATCGCCGGACCTCAGTGTCACGTTTTGATCACGGTGAGTAAAAGGGTCGAAATGTGTCGCACCATCCGAATGCAGCGCGAGGTGATCAGGTCAGGTGTTGGTGCAGGAAAGCGAGTGTCCGGGTCCAACAGTCCCGCTGTGCCGCTGCGATATGGCGCGGATCGCCGCCCCCGATCAGCGAGGCCGACCGGGTGACCGTCGTGGGAATCGCGGGCGGACGGATGAAGTGGCCCACCCCGGGATAGATCAGCAGTTCGTCGTCGGCTGCGTGGGTTGCGTGCCCGTCGCTGCGGCGTCGAACTATCTCTTGTGCCATGTCCGTAGCGGGATAGCACTGGTCGTCGGTGCCCGCGGCGACCAACATCGGGCACCCGATCTTCTCCACGGCGATGGTCGCCGCCCGCACAGCCGAATGATCCCGCAGACCCGCGGCGTACGCGGCGTGGGTCGACAGCGCCATCGACGAGCGTCCGTGAGAGATTTTGCGGCGCAGGAGATTCACGGCGAGTTGTCCGAGTAGTCGCTCACTACGCACGGGGACGTACGGCAGGTCGACGCCGCCGTGGGTGAGGGCGGAGACCTTCTCGGGAGGGCCGTCGCGGCGGAGTGCCTGGAACACGACGTGGCTGGGCGCCACCGCGACGACTGCGCGAGCGGGGGTCCCCATTGTCACGATCGTCGTCAGTGCTGTCTGCACACCTACCGACGATGCGTGGAGCGCGATCCTGTCCTCGTCGACGTAGGGCAGAGCGGCGAAGCATTCGATGCCTGCGGCGATGTTCTCCGTGGCAATTCTGCTGAACGAATCGGGCAACCCCGGGCGCTGAGTGTAGAAGAGGACGGCCGCGACATAGCCGTGAGCGGCGAGCAGCGCGGCCATCGCTGTCACCGACCTGGTGACCATCGTCCCGGGGAACACGATGATTCCCGGCAGAGGGTAGTCAGCTGACGCCGGACGGTAGATCTGTAGCTGCCATCCGTCGCCTCGTCGCTGTTCCACCGTGTGCTCGCGTCCCCACGTACGAGGGACCGTGGCCTTGTCGCTGGACGTACCGTCGGATACCGAGACGGTGAAATCCAATGTGCCGTCGCAGGATTCGAAAATGTCCGGGGAGCTCGGGTTGTCGACGAGCCGCATGTCCCACCACGGTAGGTCTGGATCGGTGAGGTCTATCCGTCCGTCTTTGCCGAGCCGATGGGTGCCGCGGGACCGCCAGTGCGATCCCGCGGCGTCTACACCATCGACGACGAGTTCGACCTTCTCCGCTGGTGTGTCGAACACGTTGAACTCGATGAGCGAGTCGACGAGTCCGTCCGCCGTGTCAACACTGATTCGCATGAGGATCAGACTCGGGTGCGATTCACGACAACACGTAGGTGGCGAGCATTCTCGGAGCGGGACGGATCAGGGTGGCCCTCACGGATTCACCGGGGGAGGCTTTACTGCCGGAGATATCGGTGAATCCGAGAGTGTGGCGCAGGGAGGCTGTGTAATTCACCACGGCGGAGCGGTAGGTGTAGGTGTAGGTGACAGTGACGCCCATGGCCAGAGGATTCGACGTCCAGGCGCGTACGACAGCCGTTCTGCCCATGCCGAGCGAGGCGGGTGGCGCATCGATCCATCGGAAGTCCATCGAACTACCCGCACCGACGCTGGTATCGGGGAATTGCTTCAGGGTCAACGGCATACCGGTGTTGTTGGTGATCACCAGGACGGCACTTGAACCGCCCTGCGGGATAGGCGTGGCCTCGCTCTTCGCGGCGGTGGCCGTTGTCAGGCCGAGGATCATCGCGGTCACGGCGATCGACATGCCGAGTACCTGGAGCAAGCTTCTGTGAGGTCTCATGGTCCATCCTTCGTCTCTCGTCGTCCGTTGCCACGCGCTGGATACGTGACTCTCTACGGGCGATGTATCTGACCGTAAGAAATCCGCACTCTCGGCATAAGTCCGAAATATGGGGGGTTTACAACCGCGGAAGAGGTGAGTACGTCGAAACCGACGAGAATAGGTGGATTGCGCATCTTTATAAGGTGAATGTGTGTCGAATCGAACGATGTGTGTGCTGCAGCGCCCACTTCCTTCGATACGACACACATCCTCCGGTCAGCTGGGTGCGGGTCCCGCGCACACATGCTGCGCGCAGCGGCGGGCGGCCGGAGCGTCAGGTCGATTGGGCGTGGGAGATCTCGTAGGGTGGCCTCATGGCTGTCAGCCGTCCGGCGAACTCGAGCACAGGTGAGGTCAAACGCGCGCCACGGGCCCGCATGACCGGCGCCCAACGACGCCTGCAACTGATCGAGGTCGCGCGCGGTCTGTTTGCCGAGCGGGGCTTCGAGGGCACATCCATCGAAGAGATCGCCCAGCGTGCCGGGGTGTCGAAACCGATTGTGTACGAGCACTTCGGAGGTAAGGAAGGTCTCTACGCGGTCGTCGTCGACCGTGAGATGGAGACGCTCCTCGAGATGATCACGTCGTCGCTCTCCAAGAACCGCTCGTTGTACCGCATTCAGCAGGTGGCCTTGGCGCTGTTGACCTACATGGAGGAGCGCACCGACGGATTCCGCATCCTCGTGCGCGGCGACAGTGCGTCGTCGAGGGACAACGCGACGTACGGAAGTCTTCTGAATGACGCCATCAGCCAGGTCGAGCACATCCTCGCCGGCGACTTCGAACGACGGGGATTCGACCCGAAGCTTGCCCCGATGTACGCGCAGGCGCTCGTCGGGATGGTGTCGGTGACGGCGCAGTGGTGGCTCGACGTCCGCGAACCGTCGAAAGAGGTTGTCGCGGCGCACCTGGTCAATCTCTGCTGGAACGGACTCACCCGCCTCGACCCCGACCCCGAACTCGTCGGGCCGGATTACGTCGAGCACAAAGCGCGAACGGTTGGCGACGCGACATCTGTCCCGGCGTTGGCTGAGGGGTCGGGGACTCCCGAGGCTTTGGAGTCCTCTGACGCGTCGGTGCCATCTGATTCGGTGGAGTCACCCTGATCGGCTGAGGTCTGCTGCGGGCGAGGCCTGAACACGCCGAACTGATCTATCACGTGCGAATGACGCTGCGCGTGGCGCAAGTTGGCGCCGACGGTCTGGCGTGCTGGAATCAGCCGGTGTTCGGACTTCTCACCCCGTGTCGCCACACGATGCCCGACGACCTCTTCACACAGTGGCAGGCGCACCTGTGTGGCTTATGTCTGTCGTTGCGTGACGGACACGGCCATCCCAGTAGGCTGACGACCAATACCGATGCGGCTACGGTGTCAATTCTTGTTGCGGCACAGTGCAATACGACGCCGTCGACCACGCGTGCCGGCCGTTGCCCGCTGCGTGGAATGAAGTCGGCCGAAGTTGTCGCGGTCGGTGATCCGGGACTGCGACTGGCCACCGGGGTCTCGTTGACGCTCGCCGCAGGTAAGGCCGCCGACATCGTCGAAGAACAGCGGTCCGGGCTGGCGCCACCGTCGCGGATGCGTCGGGTGGTCGCAGGAGGGGTAGCCGCGGCATTGCGACGTCACGCCGTCGACGACGGCCATGTGGCCCGCCTGCTCGACGTCGACTCCATGCTCGCTCGGCTGTCGGGGCAGGCCCAGGTCGAATCGAGGTCGACGGACCTCGACGATCTGCTTCGCGCGTCCTCGGAGTCGGCGGCCCGTGTGTTCGCGGCTACGGCCGACATCGCGGGTGCTCCCGAGAATCGCGAGCATCTCGAGGCCATAGGTGCCGATTTCGGTCGGCTCGCGCACCTGATCGATGCGATCGACGATCTCCCACAGGATCGCGAACAGGGGGAATTCAATCCGCTCGACGCATCGGGGACCACCATCGACGATGCCCGTGCGGAATGTCGGCTCCTCGTTCGGGCGATTGTGCGTCGCTACGCCAAGCTCGAACTGGTCGACGACAGATTGCTGCGTGCCGTCCTGGTCGACGGGCTGCGTCATGCGGTGAGTCAGCGCATACCGCGCCGCAGCTCGTGTGCGGTTCACCGACCTTCGGCTACCGAGCCATCGCTTCCCGAACCTCTACTTCCGGAACAGCCTTCACTTCCCGAACAGATGCCGCCGCCCGGATACCCGGAAGGGTGGCCGTTCCCGCCACCGTTCAGTCCGGATCGGCCTTTCCACGAGCGTCTACTGCCGTTTGTCGGCAACTCGTGTTGTGGGCCGGCGTGCTGTACCGACCACTGGAATCATTGCTCGGACACGTGGAAACCCGCGTTGTGCGACTGTGGCGATTGCTGTGACTGCGACGACTGCTGCGATTGCGGAGATTGTTGCGATTGCGGCGACTGCTGTAGCTGTAACTGACCACCCCGCCGGTGAGAGGCCCCCTCAGGCAAGCACCAGCGACCGCTTGGCCAAGCCCATCCAGAACCCGTCGATGACCTGGTCGGCCTGTTGCTCGGGATCGTCGCTGGCACCCAGTGCGACGAAGAGCGGCGCGAAATGCTCAATCGTGGGGTGGGCGTAGGGCATTCCCGGGGCGGTGCGTCGAAAATCGATCAGGGACTCGACGTCGCCGGCGGCGAAACGTTCGTGCGCCCAGGCGTCGAACTCCGACGACCAGCTCGGCGGCGCGGCGTCGGGGGAGGGGTCGGTCAGATACGGCAGCCCGTGCGTGGTGAAACCCGATCCGATGATGAGCACTCCCTCGTCGCGCAGCGGTGCGAGTCGACGGCCGAGGTTCAGCAATTGTGCGGGGTCGAGTGTGGGAAGCGAGATCTGGAGCACCGGAATGTCGGCGTCGGGGTACATGACCGTCAACGGCACGTAAGCGCCGTGGTCGAGGCGACGGTGCTGGTCACGGGCGATTGCCGTGCCGTCGGGCATCATCGCCGCGACTCTCGCCGCGAGGTCGGGAGCACCGGGCGACCAGTAGGTGGTGCGATAGAAGCGCTCGGGAAATCCCCAGAAGTCGTAGGTCAGGGGAGTGGTCGGGTCGGTCGAACCGATCGTCAGCGGCGCGGCCTCCCAGTGCGCCGACACCACCAGGATCGCCGAGGGAGGGTCGAGTGTGGTGGACAGCTCCGTGAGCTGGGAGACCCAGCGCTCGCTGTCGACGAGTGGTGGGGCGCCATGACTCAGGAACAGCGTCGGCTGGCGGGTGGGTTCGGGGGCTGACATGCGAACATCGTATCAAGCGGACCGCAGTCCGGTTAAGCTTCGGGTGCAGACGTTGCGGCATCGTTGTCGGGAGCAATGCTGTCGGCAGCATCGTTCTCGGGGCCTTCCGGCACGTGGCCAAGCGGCAACGGCTCGCCGACGGGCGACGTCGACGTGCTCGGTTCGCCGATCTTGGCCGCGATGACCCCGACGACAATAAAGACGCCGCCGACGATCTGGAGCGCCGCCGGGACCTGATCGAGCAGGAGCGCGGCCCATACGACCGCGGCCAAGACCTCTACAAGTGCGAACATCGAGGCGAGCCGCGCTCCGAGTCTGCGCGCGGCACCGATTCCGGTGAGATATGCGGTCGCCGCGGTGACGAGCGCGAGCGCAGCCAGCACCGTCCACGCGGGTGCGTCGAATCCGGCGAAGTGGACCGTCGGGTCGCCGATCGTCATCGGCAGTGCATGCACGAGGCCGAGTACTCCGAGAAGTGTTGCCGCAAAGACCATTCCGCTCGCGGCGAGCACGGACGGCGGCAGTGAATCGTTCTCCTTGGCCGAAATGATGAAGTAGCCGGCGGCGCCGAGCATTGCGCCAGACGCCCACAGCGCACCGATGGGGCTCACCGAGGTGCCGCCGACGAGGTCGAGGACTCCGACCAATCCGACGCCGCTCACCGCAATACCGGCCAGCGCCCACCGCGACGGCCGCTGGCGGTGGATCGCCCACATCCACGCGACCACGACGACGGGGGCCGTGTACTCGATGAGTAGGGCCGGCCCGACGTCCATGTGCTCGATGGCGGAGAAGTAGCAGAACTGCGCGACGGCCATGCCGAGGAATCCGTAGAGCGCGATCGTCCTGCCGTGGTCGCGGACCAGCGTGGACGCCGTCGACCATCGCAGCGCCGACACGCCGCCGAGGTCGCGAATGGCGAACGGCAGCAACGCGAGACCGCCGATACCGATGCGGATCGCGACGACAGCGCCCGCGCTCCATCCCGCGGCCATCAGCGGCGTGCCGAGCGCGCCCGACAGCCCGAAGCTCGTTGCGGACACCAGGGCCAGGATCAGGCCCGCGCGTCTGCGAGCGGCCACCGTGCGGTCATGGGTCACCGACGTCATGGGTAATGACGCTAGCGGCGGCCTTGGTAAGGTGTCAACATGGTTTTCGGTGATGACGTCGATCTGGCGCTGCAGGCAGCGGTTGCGCTCGCCAACTCGGCAGAGTCGCCCGAGACCCTGCGTTCCATCGACGACCTCGACGCCTTCTGGGACCACTACGGCTATACCGGCCGCCACGACGGTGACCAGCAAGAACTCGACGCGGTGTCGGCGATCCGGCCCGCGCTGCGAGCGCTGCTCATCGCCGACCGCGACCGTGCCGTCGATCAAGTCAACGAGATCCTGAGTCGGCACCGGGCCGTGCCGCGGTTGGTGCGACACGGCGACACGGACTGGCATCTGCACGCCATCGACGACGACGCCCCCCTCGCCGACCGGGTCATGGTCGAGACCGCGATGGCAATGATCGACGTGATCAGGGCCGACGACATGTCGAGGTTGTCCGTCTGCGCCGACGCGGGGTGCGAGGGCGTCGTCGTCGATCTTTCTCGCAACCGGTCTCGGCGGTATTGCTCGACGGCCTGCGGTAATCGCAACGCCGTCGCGGCGTATCGCGCGCGGCAGGCCGCGGCGATGGACTAGTGGCTGTGAGCGGCAACTGACCAGTGCTGCCCGCTGCGCCTGTCTGACCAGCGGCGCGCTGCGGCATCTGCCTGGCAGAATTGCCGTGCCCTAGAATTGCCGAAGTGTCGTCTACTCCCGCCCTTCACGGACTCGCATCCCTCGCCTGCGCGGACACGAGCATCGCGGCACTAGGTGACCATCGCGACGATCCGCAACTCGCGATCACTGCCCCCGACGCCGCCCGTCCGTTCGTGGTCAGTTGTCTCTCCGAGGTCGCTGACGCGCCGATCCTCGTCGTCTCGGCGAACGGGCGCGAAGCCGACGATCTGACCGCCGAACTGCGCGAGCTTCTCGACGATGAGTCCGCGGTGGCACAGTTCCCGTCGTGGGAGACGCTTCCGCACGAACGGCTCTCGCCGAGCGCCGAAGTCGTCGGGCAGCGTCTCGAAGTGTTGCATCGGCTGGCGCACCCGGGCGACGCTCCGCTGCGCGTGGTGGTCACCACCGTCCGATCACTGGTGCAGCCCATGGCGCCCGGACTCGGGGAGATACGCAGCATCACGTTGCGCGAGGGCATCGAACTCGACTTCGACGGCTTGCTCACCGATCTCGTCGAGATGGCGTACGAGCGCGTCGACATGGTCGGTCGGCGTGGCGAATTCGCCGTACGCGGCGGCATTCTCGACGTCTTCCCGACCACCGCCGATTTCCCTGTGCGGGTCGAGTTCTGGGGCGATGAGATCTCCGAGATGCGGGCGTTCTCGGTGGCGGATCAGCGTAGTCAACCCGAGGTCGACGCGTCGGTGGTCCTCATCCATCCCTGTCGCGAGCTGCTGCTCACCCCGCCCGTGCGCGAACGTGCGGCCGAACTCGCTGTCGAGAACGCCGACGACCCCTCGCTCGTCGAAATGCTCACCTCGCTCGCCGAGGGTATTCCGGTCGCCGGAATGGAAGCGCTGACACCGGCACTCGTCGACGGCGAGATGCAGTTGCTGACCGAGGTGCTGCCTGCCGGGACCCGCGTGCTCGTGCTCGATCCCGAGAAGGTCCGCACGCGCGCAGCCGATCTCGCACAAACCGGAGCCGAGTTCCTCGAGGCGTCGTGGAACGCCGCCGCGATGGGAGCCACGGCGCCCGTCGACACCCGCGAGATGTCCGGTCCGACGGGAATTGATCTGCAGGCCAGTGCTTATCGGCCGCTCGATGACGTCGAGAAGGCCACGCTCGCGGCGGGTCGGTCGTGGTGGACGATGAGTCCGCTGTCTGCGGGCTTCGGAGAAGAATACGAACTCGACATCACCCCCGGGCCGACGCCGCATGGCGACGACGAGGAGATCCGGATCGTGTTCGCCGGACTGCGCGCCCACGTCAGCGCGGGCAACACCGCTGCGATCGTGGTCGCGGGCAAGGGCACCGCACAGCGTGTCTGTGAGCGACTTGCCGATGCAGAGGTGCCGCACGCGCTCGTCGACGGGGGCGCGCGACCCGAACCGGGAACCGTGTCGGTGTTCAACGGCGCGCTGCGTCACGGAATCGTCAGTCCCAGTGCGGGATTGGTGGTCGTGACGGAGACCGACCTCACCGGCAACCGCGTCGCCAGTGTGCGCGACGGAAAGCGATTGCCCGCCAAGCGTCGTAATCAGGTCGACCCACTTGCGCTCACCGCGGGTGATCTCGTCGTGCACGATCAGCACGGCATCGGCAAGTTCGTCGAGATGATCGAACGCACGGTGTCGGGCGCGCGACGTGAGTACCTCGTGCTGGAGTATGCGGCCTCCAAGCGTGGGCAACCCGGCGACCGGCTCTATGTGCCGATGGATTCGCTCGATCAGTTGTCGCGCTACGTCGGAGGCGAGCAGCCGTCGTTGTCGAAGCTCGGCGGCTCCGACTGGCAGAACACGAAACGCAAGGCGCGCAAGGCCGTTCGTGAGATCGCCGGCGAGCTGGTCCAGCTCTACGCGGCCAGGCACGCCGCGCCAGGCTACGCCTTCAGTCCGGACACGCCCTGGCAACGTGAGATGGAGGACGCGTTCGACTTCACCGAGACCGTCGATCAGATGACGGTGATCGGCGAAGTCAAGGACGACATGGAGAAGTCGGCTCCGATGGACCGCGTGATCGTCGGCGACGTCGGTTACGGCAAGACCGAGATCGCGGTGCGCGCGGCCTTCAAGGCCGTGCAGGACGGTAAGCAGGTCGCGGTCCTGGTCCCGACAACCATTCTCGCGCAACAACATCTGCAGACATTCACCGAGCGTATGTCGGGGTTCCCGGTGCGCATCCGAGGTCTCTCGCGGTTCACCGATCCCAAGGAGTCACGCGAGATCATCAAGGAGATGGCGAAGGGCGAGGTCGACATCGTGATCGGTACGCACCGATTGCTGCAGACCGGCGTCACGTGGAAAGACCTCGGGCTGGTGATCGTCGACGAGGAGCAGCGTTTCGGCGTCGAACACAAGGAACACATCAAGTCGTTGCGCACGCACGTCGACGTGCTGACGATGTCGGCAACGCCGATTCCGCGAACGCTGGAGATGTCGATGGCGGGCATTCGCGAGATGTCGACCATCCTCACCCCGCCGGAGGAACGGCATCCGGTGCTCACCTATGTCGGCGCCTACTCACCCAAGCAGGTGGCGGCAGCGATTCGCCGAGAACTGTTGCGCGACGGCCAGGTTTTCTACGTTCACAATCGGGTGTCGACCATCGACAAGACTGCCCGCGATATCGCAGCGATGGTCCCCGAGGCGAGAGTTGCTGTGGCACACGGTCAGATGAACGAGGATCAACTCGAACGCACCGTCGCCGGTTTCTGGAACCGTGAGTTCGACGTGCTGGTGTGTACCACCATCATCGAGACCGGTCTCGACATCTCGAACGCGAACACACTCATCGTCGATCGCGCCGAGAATCTCGGTCTGTCGCAGTTGCATCAGTTGCGTGGTCGTGTCGGTCGAAGTCGTGAGCGCGGTTACGCCTACCTGCTCTACAGTCCCGAAAAGCCGCTCACCGAAACGGCTTACGACAGGTTGGCGACGATCGCGCAGAACAACGAACTCGGCGCGGGCATGGCCGTGGCGCTCAAGGACCTCGAATTGCGTGGTGCCGGAAACGTTCTCGGCGCCGAGCAGTCAGGGCACGTCGCGGGTGTCGGATTCGATCTGTACGTGCGCCTCGTCGGCGAGGCGGTCGAGGCATACCGTGCGGCGGCAGACGGTCTGCCCGTCACGTCGTCGGAACCCAGCGAAGTCCGCATCGACCTGCCCGTCGACGCACACATCCCGGTCGAGTACGTCGACTCCGATCGGTTGCGCCTCGAGGCGTACCGCAAGCTCGCGTCGGCGACGTCGGACGACGAGGTCGACGGCGTGATGTCGGAACTCACCGACCGCTATGGCGAACCGCCCGAGGAAACACGACGCCTGGCGTCGATCGCGAAACTCCGTCTGCGAGCACGTGAGCGGGGCGTCACCGAGATCGGCACCACCGGTACGAGTGTGAAGGTCGCGCCGCTCCCGCTGGCCGACAGCGAGCAGGTGCGCCTCAAACGGTTGTACCCCGCGGCGTCGTATCGGGCGACCACATCGGTTGTCACGCTACCGATTCCGCGCACCGGGGGCGTCGGATCGGCCCGCCTGCGCGACGACGAGGTCATCGAGTACCTCGCGACGTTCCTGCGCAACCTCAAGCCGCTCGAGCAGGCGGGCGTCGAGTGAGGACAGTCGAGGACGCCTCATGACAGTCGTTTTGCTCGATCCGCAGCAACCAGGGGTGATCCCGCTCGCGGCGCGCGCAGTGCTGACCGGCACCGTGCTGGTGACCGAAGACGTCCCCGCGTCGGTGCTGTGGGAACTCGACCACATCGTCACTGCGGCAGCCGACTCCGACTCGTCGCTCACACTGGTCACGACCGACGCGCAGCATCCACTCGTGCGTATGCGGATCGCCGACGGCGACGACGTCGTCGAAGTCGAACGCCGATCGGGTGCGAGTCTGCTCGACGCTGTCGCGCTGATGGACACGTTGCGTCGGAACGGACCGTGGGAGTCGACGCAGACGCATGCGTCGCTGCGGCGGTACCTGCTCGAAGAGGTCTACGAGTTGCTCGATGCCCTCGACGGTGACGACCAGGAGAACCTCCGCGAGGAACTCGGCGACCTGCTGCTGCAGGTGCTGTTCCACGCGCGGATCGCCGCCGACGACCCGGTGGCCCCCTTCGATATCGACGACGTCGCGCGGAGCTTCGTCGACAAGGTGCGTGGCCGGACCCCGGGCGTTCTGTCCGGCGAACACAGCGACCTCGAGACTCAGATCCGTGAATGGGAGGAGCGCAAGGCCGCCGAGAAGCAGCGTGGCTCGGTGCTCGACGGCATCGCGACGACGGCCCCTGCGCTCGCACTGACGCAGAAGGTCCTCGAGCGCCTGACCGCCGCGAACTACCCCGTCGACACCATCGACCCCGCGGTGCTCACCGTGACGATCGGGATCGGCGACGACAGCGTCGAAGCCGCCGCCAGGGCCAGGACGCTTGCGCTGATGGAACGGGTCCGTGACGCGGAGGCCAATGCTGCAACTGCAGGCGCGACGCTCGGCTCGCGCGAGGCGTGGGAGTCGTTTCTCGCGCGGTGAGGTCGACGCTGCGGGGGTTCCGAGCTGCGCCGCCCCGCGGCCTAAATGTGTGTCGAATTGAAGGATGTGTGTGCTGCAGCACCCACATCCTTCGATACGACACACATTCACCCGTGACGACGCCGCCCGGCACCGCGGCAGCCATGCTGAACCCGGATCTGCCGAACCGCCCGGCGACGACGCCCAAGCGACCCGCCGGGCACTCGCGAGCATTGCACTCACGCTGATTTCATCCCGTCGTGCTGGCGCGGTGAGCCCAGGTGGACAGCCTGGGCGTGCCACCCGCCACCACGTGCGGAAACGGCGGGTGCATCATGGGTAAATGCCTTTCGACAACACCGGCAGCGCCTCAGGCCCCACGCAGGAGAACGTCATCTTCGTGCACTGGCACGACCTCGGGCGTCATCTCGCGTGCTACGGGGCCGACGGTGTCGAGAGTCCGAACATGGACGCCTTGGCGTCGGAGGGGATCCTGTTCACCGACGCCCACGCCACCGCGCCGCTGTGCTCACCGGCTCGTGGGTCGCTCTTCACCGGCCAGTACCCGCATCACAACGGACTCGTCGGCCTCGCGCATCACGGGTTCGAGTACCGCGACGGCGTGCAGACACTGCCAGCCTTGCTGGGCGACGCCGGGTATCGGACCGTGCTGTTCGGCATGCAGCACGAGAGCTCCGATCCGCAACGACTCGGCTTCGACACCGTCGACGTCTCCGACTCCCGATGTGATCACGTGGTCGCCGAGTCGCAGCGCTGGCTGCGCAGGTATGTCGAGCGAACGGCGAATGAGCAAGCGGCCCAACCATTTCTGCTCACCGCAGGCTTCTTCGAGACGCATCGTCCCTATCCCGTCGACGAGTACAAGCATCCCGACACCTCGGGCATCGAGGTACCCGGGTTCCTTCCCGACACCGACGACGTACGCGAAGATCTCGCCGGCCTGCACGGCAGCATCTCGAAGGCCGACGACGCGGTGGGGCGCCTCCTCGACACCGTCGCCGATCTCGGACTCGACCACAACACCTGGATCGTCTTCATCACAGACCACGGTCTGGCGTTCCCGCGAGCAAAATCGACGCTCTATGCGGAGGGGACCGGCGTCGCGCTGATCGTGCGGCCTCCGACGGGGCGCGCGATCGAACCGCGCGTGTACGACGACCTGTTCTCGGGTGTCGACCTCACTCCGACGATTCTCGACCTTCTCGGCCTCGACGCGCCCGCCGACGTCGACGGTGTCTCGCACGCCCCCGAGATCGTGCGCAATGCGCAGGAGCCGATACGCGGGGCGGTGTTCACGGAGAAGACGTATCACGACGCCTACGACCCGATCCGGGCGATTCGGACGAAGAAGTACAGCTATATCGAAAACTACGCGCATCGCCCGGCATTGCTGCTCCCGCTCGACATCGCCGACAGTCCGTCCGCGCGGTCGATCGACGCGTCGGTCATCACAGCGGAGCGGCCGGCCGTCGAACTCTACGATCTCGAGCACGATCCGTGGGAGCGCACCAATCTCGCCGACGATCCGGATTTCGCGCACGTCCGCGCAGAACTCGCGGCGCGGTTGGCCCAGTGGCGTGCCGACACGCACGACGCGCTCCCGGACGAGAGCGCGGGGACTGCCATCGCGGATGAGTTCATGACCCGCTACTTCGAACAAGCCGTCGAGACCCCACCCGACGAGCAGGCACTTCCGTCGCGGCGCCCGCTCGGACGTGAGCGCGATCTCACCGGCGAGATCCAGCAGGGCGAGGTCGACGACGAGGCTCGCCGATCTGCTGATGCACCCGGCGCGCAGGGCTGACACACAGACGTCGAGTTTTGTAAATAGTTTGGACCGTCGAGCGCCTAATTGCCCAGGTTGCGGGCGGTTTCGGGCTGGTTAAACTGAGCGGGTGCCGCCAGTCGACAACTACCTCGTGTGCGCCAGTCAGCGCAGCGGGAGCACCCTCCTCGTCGAGTCTCTCGCCGAGACGGGGGTCGCCGGGACTCCCGAGGAGTTCTTCCAATACTTCCCCGCGACATCACAAGCGCCGCAACCACGTGAATGGTTCGCGGACGTCCACGACCCTGAGATCATCGACGTTCTCGACGAACTCGACGACGGGGTCGTCGACACCAGAACCTACGCACAGTGGCGCGACGACATCTTTGCCGCGGGCCGTTCCTCGAACGGCGTGTGGGGTGGCAAACTCATGTGGAATCAGACGCCCCTGCTGATCTCGCGAACACGGACCGGGTCGGGTTCGCTGCGCACCGCCATCCGCACACTGTTGGGCGACGATCCGCTGTACGTGCATGTCTACCGCGAAGACGTTGTGCCACAAGCAGTGTCGATGTGGCGTGCGGTGCAGACGCGAGTATGGCGACACGACGGCGATGCCTCCGAAGACGCGGCCGTCTACAACGCCGAAGGTATTGCCCATCTCGCGGAAATACTGCTGGCGCAAGAGAAGTCGTGGCGCGAGTGGTTTGCTGCGGAGCGCATCGAGCCCCTCGACATCGAGTTCGGTGAACTCACCAAGGACCCATCGGGCACCACAGCTCGCGTTCTCTCCGCGTTGGGTCAAGACCCTGCGCTGGCGCCCCCACCGCCGTTGAAGCCTCAGTCCAATGCCCGCTCCAAGGAGTGGGTCGAGCGGTACCGCGACGACGCGGTGCGGAACGGATACCCGCAATGACCACGCAGATCGACGCCGCAGCCGACCTCGACCACGTATCCGCATTGCGGGTGCTCGAGTCCGAGGCCGTGCACATCATTCGCGAAGTGGCGGCAGAACTCGAACGTCCGGTGCTGCTGTTCTCCGGCGGCAAGGACTCGATTGTGCTCCTCCGTTTGGCGGAGAAGGCATTTCGTCCGCATCCGCTGCCGTTTCCGATCCTGCACGTCGACACCGGACACAACTTCGACGAGGTGATCGAGTTCCGCGACCGTCGCGTCGCGCCGACCGCCGACAACCCCGACGGAATCAAACTCATCGTCGCATCGGTTCCCGACGCCATCGCGGCGGGACGCGTGGCGGAGTCGACCGATCCGTCGGGCTCGCGCAACCGACTCCAGACTCGCGTGCTCCTCGACGCGTTGGAGGAAGGACGATTCGACGCCGCGTTCGGCGGTGCCCGACGCGACGAAGACCGCGCGCGTGCCAAAGAGCGGGTGTTCAGCTTCCGTGACGAGTTCGGCCAGTGGGATCCCCGCGCTCAACGCCCCGAACCGTGGTCGCTCTACAACGGACGTATCCGACGCGGCGAATCGGTTCGCGTGTTCCCCCTGTCGAATTGGACCGAAACCGACATCTGGCGTTACATCGAACTCGAGGGCCTCGACCTTCCGCCGATCTACTATGCGGCGGAGCGAGAGGTGTTCGACCGCGCCGGCATACTGCTCACCGTGTCGCCCTACTCGCAGCCGGATTCGCCCGACGATGTGAGCACCGAGTGGGTGCGCTACCGCACGGTCGGTGATCTGACGATCACCGGCGCGGTGCGCTCGCGTGCGACGACGATCCCCGAGATCATCGAAGAGATCAGTGCCGCAACGGTATCCGAACGTGGTGAGACCCGCGCCGACGACCGCACGTCGTCGGCCGCCATGGAGGACCGCAAACGAGAGGGTTACTTCTGATGACCGAGACCATGACCCGCGATCCTTCCGAGGATTCGCAGCAAAGCGAAACCCTCTTGGGGGCAAGCGTTCCCACACCACGACGACAGATTCTGCGTCTGGCGACCGCCGGCAGCGTCGACGACGGTAAGTCGACGCTCATCGGCCGTATCCTGCACGACACCGGCTCGCTGCCGACAGATCACCTCGAGGGAGTGACGTCCGACGACGGCGACGTCGATCTGGCCGCGCTCTCCGACGGTCTGCGTGCCGAGCGCGAGCAGGGCATCACCATCGACGTCGCCTACCGGTTCTTCTCCAGCCCCACGCGCAGCTACGTGCTCGCCGATACTCCCGGGCACGAGCGCTACACCCGCAACACGTTCACCGGAGCGTCGAACGCTCATGTCGCGGTGCTGCTCGTCGACGCCCGAAAAGGCTTGCTGCGCCAGACCCGTCGGCATGCGCGTATCGCGACGCTGGTCGGCGTCCCGCACATCGTCGCCGCGGTCAACAAGATCGACCTCGTCGACTTCTCGGCCGATCGATTCGCAGAACTGGTCGCAGACCTCAACGAACTGGCTACGAATGTCGGTGCAGCGGAAATCACCGCGATCCCGGTCGCGGCGAAGCTCGGCGACAACGTGGTGAACAAGTCGGAGAACACGCCCTGGTACACCGGCCCGACGCTGCTCGAATACCTGGAAGGTATTGAGCTGCACGCACCCAATCCCATTGCGCGCGAACTGCGTCTGCCCATCCAGTGGGTGTCTCGCCCGGGGCCCGACGGCAAGCGCAGTTACACCGGACGTGTGGCCGCGGGAACACTCGACGTCGGCGATCCCGTTCTGGTGCTGCCGTCGGGGTCACGTACCACGGTGACCGCACTCGACACTCTCGACCCGACTCGGCCGACGGCCGTTGCGCCGCTGTCGGTTTCGGTGCAGTTGGCAGACGACATCGACGTCGGCCGCGGCGACGTGATCGTCAGCGGCGCCGACGACGCCCACCTGCCCGTGGCAGCACGTGAACTGTCCGCGACGGTCTGCTGGCTGTCGGAGACGCCGCTGCACGCGGGCGATCGCGTGGCGCTCAAGCAGGGTGCGTCGACGGTACGCGCGACGGTTCAAGCCCTTGAGCGCAAACTCGACCCGGAGACGCTGCTCGAGCAGGTCGGGCCGTCGGAGTTGGCGCTCAACGACATCGGCACACTCACGCTGCGGACGTCGTCGGTTGTGGTTGCCGATCCGTATGCGAGCAACCGCGACACGGGCGCGTTCATCCTGATCGACGAGGCGTCGAACGACACGGTCGGTGCGGGAACGATCCTCGAACCGCGCGAGGTGATTCCGGGCAAGGCGACCCGCAACGACATCAAGTGGCACCCGAGCGCGTTGAGCCGCAACGAGCGCTGGACCAAGATTGGCCAGCGCGGAGCGACGGTGTGGCTCACCGGCCTACCCGCTTCCGGTAAGTCGACGGTTGCCGTCGCACTCGAACGCGAACTGGTCAATCGCGCCCGCGTCGCCTACCTCGTCGACGGCGACAACATCAGGCACGGGATCTCTGACGATCTCGGATTCTCGCCCGGGGATCGCGCCGAGAACATCAGGCGGGTAGGCCATCTCGCGCGTCTGTTCGCCGACGCCGGGGTGATCGCCATCGCGTCGATGGTCTCGCCGCTGCGGTCCGACCGCGAAATCGCCCGCGAACTCCACGACGCCGCCGACCTCGACTTCATCGAGGTGCACGTGTCGACGCCGGTCGGGGAGTGCGAACGCCGCGACCCGAAAGGTCTCTACGAACGCGCGCGGCGCGGAGAACTCAAGGGACTCACCGGGGTCGACGCCCCGTACGAGAAGCCCGAGAACCCCGACCTGCGCTTCGACACCACCGGCGCCGACATTGCCGAACTCGCCGGCCGCGTCGTCGACGAGCTGGTCCGCCGGGGCGTCTTGGCTGAGTGATCTCGACAGGCTCGATCAGCGGGGTGGGCTCGGTGCGGTGCATGGCTGCCGGGTGAGCCATCCGCGCAGGAAGTAGGGGAAGCGATTCTTCCGCGACTTTCTGCGCTGGGCCGCCGGGCCGCCCCTTCGCGCAGGAACCAGGGGAAAGGGTTCTTCCGCGGGTTGTGCGCGTTTCCTCGAGACGTGTCGCGGGGAAGCCTCAGGAACTAGGGGAAAGAATCCTTCCCTTACTTTCCGCGCGCCCACGACGCCGCGCCCACGACGCCGCGCTAGTCCGTGTACCCGAAGAGCGTCTTGCCGTACCAGTCGCCGATCTTCGACAGGCCCGGTGGGACGGCGAAGAGTGAGCTCGAAATCGGTGCGATGTACTCGTTGAGCCCGTCCTGGGCGAGGTTGTTCTGGATGCGGACGAACTGCTCGTGCGCGTTCTTCTGGTACGCGATGAAGAACAGTCCTGCGGCCAGAGTTCCTGTGCGGGTGTCGATTCCGTCTGTGTAGTTGTAACCGCGACGCAGGATCTGGGCGCCGCCGTTGTTGTCGGGGTGTGCGAGTCGGACGTGCGAGAACCGGTCGACTGCGTACTTGCCGGTGTCGAGTCGTTTGTGGAAGTCGATCGTGGTGAACTCACTGCCACCCGACAGGGGAGCGCCGTTGTCCTTGGTGCGGCCGAAGATCAACTCCTGGTTGCCGATGTCGTCGGAGTCCCACGCCTCGATGTGCATGCGGATTTTGCGCGACACCAGATACGAGCCGCCCTTCATCCACGGCTGATCCGTCTCGTCGCCGACCCACACCCATTCTTTGGCGACGCTCGGGTCCTCGGCCTTGATGTTCGCCGTTCCGTCCTTGAACCCGAACAGGTTCCGCGGTGTCACCTGCGAAGTCGACGTGGCGGATGCGCGACCGAAACCCTCTTGGAGCCAGCGCAGCGTGACAACGGTGCGGCCGATCCGGGCAAGGTTGCGGACGGCGTGAAAGGCGACCTGCGGGTCTTCGGAGCACGCTTGCACGCAGATGTCGCCGCCGCTGATCGACGGGTCGATCGTCGTGTCAACTGCCAACTGCCCCAACGGTTTCAGGGCGGCGGGCATCTTGTCGCGCAGGCCGAATCGATCGTCGAACAGAGTTGGGCCGAAGCCCACTGTGATCGTGAGTTTGTTCGGCCCGAGGTCGAAGGCCTCGCCGGTGTCCGCGGGAGGTGAACCCGGACGGGTCTCCACCGGTCCGACAGGTTTGCCCTGCGTGAGCAGGCTTGCCGCGGCGGCCCAGCGTGCGAGCATCACCTCGAGTTGCTGCGTGGTCACCGAGTCGGCGACGTCGAACGCGGCGAACACGAGTGAATTCTGTTGGGGCGTAGTGATTCCCGCTTGGTGCTCGCCGTAGAAATCGACGATTTCCGACGCGGTATCCGTCGGTTTGGGTGCGGCGGCGTAACCGATGGCGCCACCCGCGGCGCCGCCGACGACAACTCCCGCGAGGCCGGCGGCACCAAGAAATCCCCTGCGTCCCAAGCGCGGTCCACGTCCACTGCTGGACGTGTCGGCGGTCTGGTCGGATGGGGTGGCGTCATCCGGTTGCTGCGTCGGAATGTTGTCGTCGGCGGACATCACATCAGCTCGCTGCGGCGATCTTTCCGCCGGCCTGCGCCAGCGGATCCTTGACGGCGACGATGGCGGCTGCCATCTCGCGCTTCTGCTCGGCGGTCACCTGCGTGAAGTTCTTGAAGCCGCCGGGCTCGTTGGGGTCGCGGAAGGTGTCGATCAGAGAATCGACCCTGGCGAACGCGTCGGTGATGGTCTGCGTGAGCTGCGGATCGATCTCCTTCAGCGCAGGCTTGACCATGGCGAAGGCCTGCTCGGAGCCCTCGATGTTCGCCTGCATGTCGAGGATGTCGATGTGCGAGTACGCCTCTTCCTCACCGGTGAGTTTGGTCGTCGAGACCTCGTCGAGCAGATCGCCTGCGCCGTTGACGATTTCAGCGGGAGCGAAGGTGAATTCCGGCTTGTTGACGACGGTCTGGAGCAGTTCGACGTTCTTCTGCAGTTCCGCTGCGACAGGGCCCATGTTCGCGAGGTTCTTGTCCTGGTAGATCGCCTTCTCCAGGACGTGGAATCCCTCCCACTTGTCGCCGGGGCCAACCGCATCCGGGCGGGCGTCGATCGCGAAATCGAGGCTGACAGAAGCGTTGTCGGAGCAGTCCGTCGAACCGTCGGTGCAGAATGCGCCGGCGATTGGCTCGATGCGCTCGTAGTACGGGCGGGCCTTGGGATACGCGTCCCGTGCGGCGTCGAGGTTGTTGGCCTTCACGGCGTCGGTCAGCGTCCTGGTGTTCTCGACGAGGCTGTTGACCTGAGTGATCACGTAGGCCTTGTAGTCGGCGGACGCGGTCTTCAGCTTGTCCGCGACGGTTCCGGTTGCCTCCGTGGCCTTGCCGGTGACCGTGAACTGAGTCTTTTCGTTGGTGGCGCCGGGGCAGTACAGCTCGTACGTGCCGCCGTCGAGCTTGTGGGAGAACGAGACCGACGCCATGCCGGGCACGATGTTCTCGCGCTCGGCGAGAATGCGGTTGTCCTTGATCAGCTCGACCTCGTTGACCGCTGCCGCGTTCGTGTTGGTGATCTCGAAGGTGATCGGCCCGGCGTCGACCTTGTCCGAGGTGGCCTTGCAGCCCTGATCGGTGATCTCGACCTTGACGGTCTTCACATCCGACGACGAGTTCGACGAGTCGGAGCTGTCCGAACAGCCCGCGATCCCGACGACGGCGACGGCTGCCGCGCCGACGGCCACCAGTGGTCGCACCCTCATGTGGTTTTCTCCTTTGTGTGAACGGGGCCGGTCAGGGTCCCTGTCTGCAAATCCTCGTGTTCGGGCGGCGGCGTCGGACGCCTGCGTCGCACCAGTAGCAGTCCGGCCAGAATCGCGGCGACGACGGCGCATCCGGCAAGCCACAGCGGTACTACGACCGAGCGGACGTGATGCGCCGATCGTTGGTCGAGGGCGTTTTGGAGTGCACCGAGTTCTGCGGCATCGGCGGTGTGCTCGGCGTCGAACGTCGCGACCTTCCCGAGCACCACGGCCGCGCCGGAATCAGGGGTGGCGGTGGCAGTCACGACGTAGTGGACATCCGCGGCCACCGGCGTATGGAACGTCGGGTCGACGCTGGTAGTCACCGTCGCGGTCATCGTGTAGATCACCGGTGCGTCGACTCCGAACGTTTGCGTGTTCAGTCCGACGGGCAGGCGCCCGTTGTTGCCCGCGGCGACCTGTGCAGGCGTGACGCGGGTGGGGGCGTCGGGAACGAGCGTGGCGATATCGAGGTTCGGTGAGGCGAGCTGTTGATAGGTCGGGTAGCTCGTCGAGCCGATCTGCGCGTTGTCTGTGGCAGCGAGCTTGGGCAGCGGCGTCGACACCGACCCGGACGTGAGCGTGCCCGTTGCCTGCGAGGCATCGGCGGACTCGACGCGTACTGCGACGGGATCGGGCACCCGAATGGTCTTGCCCGTCAGCACACCGGAGGTCGACGGCGTGCCGGAGACACTGCCGCGCATCGTGTCCGACGGAGGCGCCGGTTCAGCCGGTGCAGTGGAGAAGACGACGACGGCCGCGATCGCGAGCACTCCGGCGAGAGCGCCACACGCCAGCCCGGCGGCTCGTCGGGGGAACGCCTTGCCCGCCGGCCAGAGCACGATGGTGCCGACGATGAGCAGGTAGACCGCCCAGCCGACGACCTCGATGAGCACGGGCTTCGGTTGGATTCCGAGAACGCCGGTCAGCAGCGAGGATTGGATGGAGCCGGGTTGGACGAGCCAGGTCAGGTCGACGACCTGCTGTTGCCCGACGTTGAGCCAGCCCGCCTCGTGCGCGGTACGGAACGCGGTCATCACGAGTCCCGCCGCGACCAGGGCGAGCAGCAAACCGGTGACCTTGAAGAACCGCGCGAGGTTGATGTGGACGCCACCGCGATAGATGCCGTAGCCCAGCAGTACCGCTATGCCGATTCCGATGATCGCGCCCAGCGCCGAGGGCACGGCGTTGTTACTGGCATTGAATGCTGCGACCAGGAACACCGACGTCTCGAGCCCCTCGCGGAGTACCGCGAGGAAGGCCATCATGACGAACGCGATAGCCGAGCCCTCGTTCACCGCATCGGTGGCCGCGGCCTCGAGATCTCCCTTGAGGTCGCGTGCGTGCTGACGCATCCACACGATCATGTACGTGACCATCGCGACGGCGATGACGCCGATGACGGTTTCGAGGCCCTCTTGCTGGCGCTGTGGCAGGTCGCGCGACAGCACCTCGAGACCGATCGCGACGGCGACGCAGATCGCGACGGCGACGCCGACCCCGACCCACATCCAGCGCAGGGCGTCGGTGCGGCCCTGGCGTCGCAGGAAGGCCGCGATGATGCCCACGATGAGTGCCGCCTCGAGCCCCTCGCGAAGGCCGATGATGAGGGTCGCGAACACGTATTTCTCCGGTTTGTCCGATTTGCTGCGTTTTGGCTGGTCAGCCAAGCTTTACCTACCGTAAGCGAGCTAAGGCTACGCTCTACGATGCGGGATCACCAAGGGACCAATGGCACCATGGTGAATCGATGACCACCGTTCGACGGGCACTCGCCTCGATATCCGCTCTCACCTGCGTCGCAATTCTGACGTCGGCGTGCCTCGACCTCCCCTCCCTGAACCGTCCCGACATTCCCGACGGCATCCCGCCGGGTCTTGGAACGCCGGTACCGTTTGTCGACATCAACGCGCCTGGACGCACTGCTGAGCAGCTACGCGACTGGGCTCGGCCGATCTCCGACGCCACGGGTATCCCGTTCGTCGCGCTGGAGTCCTACGGCAACGCCGCTGAGATCCAACGACAGCAACATCCCGAGTGCGGAATCGGGTGGACGACCCTCGCCGGTATCGGCGGTGTCGAGAGCAAACACGGTCAGTACCGCGGCTCGAAGATCGCGCCGAACGGCGACGTCAGCCCGCCGATCAGGGGTGTGCCGCTCGACGGGACGCGGGGAAACATGGAGATCCCCGACACCGACGGCGGGAAACTCGACGGCGACGCCACTCACGACCGTGCGATGGGTCCGTTCCAGTTCATCCCGGAGACGTGGCGACGCTACGGCGTCGACGCCAACGGTGACGGTAGGGCCGATCCGGACAACATCGACGACGCCGCGCTGTCTGCTGCCCGCTACCTGTGCGTGTCCGCGGGCGGCGACATGACAACACCGCAGGGCTGGGAGAAAGCGGTCAAGGTCTACAACAATTCGATGGCCTACGTCATCGACGTGCGCGACCACGCCAACGCGTATTCGATCAACGTCCGCTACTGAACGCCGTATGTGCCTCGACGCTCCCGCCTTGCGCGCTCGATGCGTGACTGTTGACTTCACCGACTAGGCTTTGATCCCGTACCCGTCGGCTGCGCGAGGCGCCGACATGTTCACCGATAGGGGCAACACCGTGGCAATCATCGAACAGGTTGGTGCACGCGAAATCCTGGACTCGCGAGGCAACCCGACTGTCGAGGTCGAGGTCGTCCTCGACGACGGCACGTTCACTCGTGCCGCTGTGCCATCCGGCGCGTCGACGGGTGAGCACGAAGCCGTCGAACTTCGTGACGGCGGCAAGCGTTACGGCGGAAAGGGCGTCACCAAGGCTGTCGAGGGCGTGTTGAGCGAACTCGCACCCGCGGTCATCGGTATCGAGGCCGAGGAGCAGCGCCTCGTCGACCAGGCCCTGATCGACGCCGACGGCACTCCCGACAAGAGCAGGCTCGGCGCCAACGCCATTCTCGGTGTGTCGCTTGCGGTGGCCAAGGGTGCTGCAGAGTCGGCGGGACTGCCGCTGTTCCGCTACATCGGCGGACCCAACGCCCACATCCTCCCGGTCCCGATGATGAACATCATCAACGGCGGCGAGCACGCCGACAACGGCATCGACTTCCAGGAGTTCATGATCGCTCCGATCGGCGCGCCGACCTTCAAGGAGGCGCTGCGCTGGGGTGCTGAGGTCTACCACTCGCTCAAGTCG
The DNA here is from genome assembly GCF_036540975.1 of Gordonia sp. w5E2. Classification (NCBI taxonomy): domain Bacteria; kingdom Bacillati; phylum Actinomycetota; class Actinomycetes; order Mycobacteriales; family Gordoniaceae; genus Gordonia; species Gordonia sp. w5E2. The sequence goes on from NZ_CP144213.1 coordinate 1,403,887, forward strand.
GTGCTGCACAAGCGCGGCCTGAACACGGCGCTCGGCGACGAGGGTGGCTTCGCCCCCGACCTCCCCGACACCGCGTCGGCCATCGCGGTCATCGGTGAAGCCGTCGAGGCCGCCGGCTACAACTTCGGTCGCGACATCGCGATCGCACTCGACGCCGCGGCGACCGAGTTCTACAGCGACGGCGCCTACAACCTCGAGGGCAAGAAGCTCTCCAGCGACGAGATGATCAGCTACTACGAGAAGCTCGTCGACGAGTTCCCGATCGTGTCGATCGAGGACGGCCTGTCCGAGGACGACTGGGACGGCTGGGTCAAGCTGACCGACGCGCTCGGCGACAAGGTGCAGCTGGTCGGCGACGACCTGTTCGTCACCAACCCGGAGCGTCTCGAAGAGGGCATCTCCAAGGGTGCGGCAAATGCGTTGCTGGTCAAGGTCAATCAGATCGGAACGCTCACCGAGACCCTCGACGCAGTCACGCTTGCCCACAACAACGGCTACAAGACCATGATGAGCCACCGTTCGGGTGAGACCGAGGACACCACGATCGCCGACCTCGCCGTCGCATGCGGCTGCGGTCAGATCAAGTCCGGCGCGCCCGCTCGTAGCGAGCGTGTCGCCAAGTACAACCAGTTGCTGCGCATCGAGGAGGGCCTCGGCGACGCGGCACGCTACGCGGGAGACCTCGCCTTCCCCCGATATACGTACGGTTCGTGATTAGCTAGAGCCCATGGCACAGGGCTCAGGGCGTCGGCGCACGCGTGCGTCGACGAGCGATCCCCGCTCTCGGGAGCGTGCCCGCAAGGCGCCCCGGCGCGAGCGGTCTACTTCTCGCCGTTCGCCGGTCTCGGTCATCGAGACCGGCGAACAGGAGATCTACGACGACTCGATCATCGACTTCGACGCCGAGGTTTCCGACGCACACACCGACGACGTCCCCGACAGCGAAAGCGATTCCGGTGACGAGATCTCCGACGTGCGTCGCGAACGTGAGCGGCTGCGAGCGCAACGTCGACGACGGGCGGGATTCACCGAACGAATGGCGCAGCGACTGCACCACGTCGACGCAAAACGCGCAGTGGTGCTGTCGTTGGTCATCGGCGTCGTCGCGCTCACCTTGGCTATGCCGCTGCGTACGTACTTTTCGCAGCACACCGAGTTCTCTCAGCTCGAAGAGTCGAATGCACAGTTGCGCGACCAGGTCGCCGACTACCAGCAGAAGGTCAACGAGCAGAACGATCCCGCCTACATCGAGGCCAAAGCACGAGAACGACTCAAGCTGGTCAAGCCCGGCGAGACGCCGTTCGTCATGCTCTATCCCGATGAGGCTGCTCGAAGCGCCGAGCGTCAGCGCGAAGCGGCACACGAGGCCAACTCCTGGTATGGCAACCTGTGGCAGTCCGTATCGACCCCGCCCGGAGCCGACGCGCCGGGGTCGCACTGAGTTCGCCGCACCGAACTGGTAGCAAAGAAGCGTGAGTACATCCGACGGCAACCAATCTGCCGGCCAGCAGGTGAGCGACGACGACCTCGCCACCATCGCCACACAACTCGGCCGTGAACCGCGCGGCGTGATCGAGGTCAGTTATCGCACTCCGGACGGCGTACCCGCCGTCGTCAAGACCACCCCGCGTCTACCCGACGGCACCCCGTTTCCGACGCTCTACTACCTCACCGATCCCCGCTTGACCGCCGAGGCGAGTCGACTCGAATCGGCAGGTGTGATGAAGGAGATGACCGCACGCCTGGCCGTCGACGACGATCTCGCCGCCGCGTACCGACGTGCGCACGAGTCATTCCTCGCCGAACGTGACGCCATCGAATCGCTCGGAACCGACTTCTCCGGGGGCGGCATGCCGGATCGGGTCAAGTGCCTCCATGTCCTGATCGCGCACTCGCTCGCGAAGGGCCCGGGCGTCAATCCCCTCGGCGACGAGGCCGTGGCGCTCGCCGCCGCAAATGGCATGCGCGGCACGGCGATTCCCTCCGACTGGCCCGACGTCCCCGCAACCACAGACGACGCGGAGTCCGACCGGTGACCGTGGTCGCGGCCGTCGACTGCGGCACCAACTCCATCCGACTTCTCGTCGCGGAAGAGGCCACCCCTCCCGCCGGCGGCCTGCGCGATCTGCACCGCGAGATGCGGGTCGTGCGCCTCGGGCAGGGCGTCGACGCCACGGGGCAGTTCGCCGACGAGGCGATCGAGCGAACCAGGGTCGCGCTCGCCGACTACGTCGACGTGATGCGCGCGCTCGGCGTCGAACGCGTCCGTATGGTTGCTACCTCGGCCACCCGCGACGCGCGCAACCGCGATGTCTTCTTCGCGATGACTGCGGAGCTGCTCGGTTGCGTCGTCGAGGGGGCGCAGGCCGAGGTGATCACCGGCGATGAGGAGGCACGGCTGTCGTTCCGCGGTGCCGTCGGCGAACTCGATCCTGCCGAAGGGCCGTTTGTTGTCACCGATCTCGGTGGCGGCTCCACCGAGGTCGTGCTCGGCGATGCTGAGGGAGTGTCGGCCGCGTACTCCGCTGACGTCGGATGCGTGCGCACCACCGAGCGCGCTCTGCATTCCGACCCGCCCACCGCCGACGAGGTTCGTAGCGCCACGCAGTTCATCCACGACAGACTCGCCGTCGCATTCGACGCCGTGCCGGTCGAGCGGGCACACACCTGGGTCGGTGTCGCCGGGACACTCACCACCATCGCGGCCGTGAACGCGGGGATGGACGTCTACGACTCCGACGCAATTCACCTGTCGCGCATCGGAATCGACGACCTCGACCGCGTCTGCCACGACCTCGTCGCGATGACTCGCGACGCTCGCGCAGCGCTGGGACCGATGCATCCCGGCCGCGTCGATGTGATCGGCGGTGGCGCGCTGGTGACGCTGGAACTCGCTCGGGTCCTGTCCGAGCGCGCAGGTATCTCCGAGCTCGTCGTCAGCGAGCACGACATCCTCGACGGCATCGCCCTGGGCTTGCTGGATTAGGCCTTCGCTGGTTGGGCCGCGAAAAGCCTTTTAAGAACACGATCTTTCACCGACGCCGCGCCATCAGGTGGAGTTCGGCGAACCGATGCGTGTCGTCGGCCTGCGCGATCAACCGCCACGCTTCGTCGAAGCCTGCGTCGAACAGCATGCGCGCGAGTGCATCCGGATGCCAGCGCCAGGCAGGCGCGACGCGGTGATCGAATGCGATGGTGTCGGCGTTCAGCGACGCCTGAGTGCCGATCAACACCGGTGCTCCGCTGGCCAATCGGGAGGCCCAGGCCGCAAGCACGGCGGGCAGTTCATCGGGTGGCACGTGAATCAGACTGAAGCGAGCCAGGATTGCGCCGCACTCGATGTCAGCCGCAGCTCGCGTGAGTAGCGCGTCGTCGTCGATGAAGTGACACTCAGGGTGTGTACGCATCGCGATGGTGCGCATCCCGCTACTGGGTTCGAGACCGACCGTTCGCACGCCCCACCGGACGAGATCGGCTGTGACGTGGCCGATTCCGCAGCCGACGTCGAAGACGGTCGCGGATGGATCATGCTCGCGGACCTCGTCGGCAAATGCCTCGACGGCGTGGCGTTCGACGGCACACTGGTACGGCGTCGGAAAGGAGTCGGCGTAGAGCTGCGCCAGCGCGTCGTATCCGGGCTGTTCCACCGTGTCAGTGTTACATCGGCGCCGGGGTAACTCAGTGAGTGTCGGCGGGTGCCTGCTCCGGGTTGCGTAGCCAGATGTTGTTGCAGGCCTCGCACACGTCCTCGGGGATCACGCCGCGCTGCTGCAGGAACCCGAAGATCACGCAGCCGAGGCAGAATCCGAACACCGATTCCAACAACGCCGCGACGATCAGCAGCCCGATGACGATCTGCGCGGCCAGTCCGTAGCCGAGCAGGCTCAGGACCAGCGCGGTGGTGGAGAAGGCGAGTCCGATGGCTTGTGCGAAGCGCTTGGGTGGTCCGGGGACGAGCTTGCTCTTGCGCCAGACCTTGGGCGCGATGACCCGCACGGAGAGCTGCCCGAACGGCGACAGCTTGGGGCCTGCCATCACGCGCAGCAGGAATCCGAGGGCAAGCAACGCGTAGACGATGGGGTGATTCACCTCGATGGCGACGATCGCCAGGATGACGACCAGCCCTGCCGTCGACCGCGCGGCATACTCGTTGACCGGGTTGGGGAAGGTGAGGATGGCTGGTGCGGACACGGGACTCCCAGGCAGATGCGGCTAGCGAAACACCACAACTTTACGGTGCACCCGATCTCAGCTGCCAACGTTGCCGTCACGGTGATCGGAACCCCGCTGACCTGCGCGGATTGATCTGCAGACACAACAGCGGGGCCTGATCGGATCAGGCCCCGCTGCGACAGTGCGACGAACTAGGCGCGGTGATGCTCTTCGGATGCGTCCTTGCGGTCGGTCTCGATGGCTCGGATCGCCGTCTCGGTGGCGTCGGCATCGTCGATTTCGTCGACCAACTCCGCGTCGACCACCTCGCGATGGTCGTCGGCCTTGGCCTTTCGAGCCGCATCACGCATCTCGAAACCGTCGGTGACGATGTCGCCTACTTCGCGCGCGACGTCGGCGACCGCCGTCGTGATGATCGTCGCGATCCGTCCGACGTGCGTTGCGGTGGATTCGACGATCTCCTGGACGAAGTCCTTGTTTCGTTCGTAGCGATCGATCATGGGCGTCAGGCTACTCCGGCCGACTTCTCTCGCTCGACGATGACGGTGAGATCGTTGTCATCGGAGGTCATGAAGTTGGGCAGAGAGAGCTTCGCGATCTTCGACCACGTCGACGTCAACTGCTGGTGCAGTGGCCCGGTGTTGTACGGCAGGCCGTACTTCTCGCAGATCGCCTGGACATCCTCGGAGATCGTGGGGTAGCGGCTCGCGGGAATGTCGGGGAAGAGGTGGTGCTCGATCTGGTGCGAGAGGTTGCCGCTCATGATGTGGAACAGGCTGCTCCCGGTGATGTTCGCCGAGCCGAGCATCTGTCGCAGGTACCACTGGCCGCGCGTCTCGTCCTTGCATTCTTCGGCGGTGAATGTCTGTGCCCCGGTGGGGAAGTGGCCGCAGAAGATGATCGAGTACGCCCACAGGTTGCGCACCAGGTTGGCACTGGCATTGCCCAGCAGCGTCGGCAGGAAGAACGGACCCGACAGCGCCGGGAACACGATGTAGTCCTTGAGAACCTGCCGGCTCGCCTTGCGCCACATGCCCTTGACCAGGCCCTTGACGTCGGTCCACTTGCGCTTGCCCGCCACGATGTTCTCGGCCTCGAGGTCGTGGAGCATCACGCCCCACTCGAACAGCAACATCAGCGCCGTCGCGTACCCGAGATTGCCCAGGTAGTAGGGGTTCCACTTCTGGTCGCGCGCCATTCGGAGGATGCCGTAGCCGATGTCGCGGTCCTCGCCGATGATGTTGGTGAACGTGTGGTGCACGTAGTTGTGGCTGTGGCGCCACTGCTCGGCGGGGCACACGGTGTCCCACTCGAATTCGCGCGAGTTGTAGGTGTCTTCACGCATCCAGTCGTACTGGCCGTGCATGACGTTGTGCCCGATCTCCATGTTGTCGAGGATCTTGGACACGCTCAGCGCGCCGACGCCTGCGATCCACGCGGGCGGGAACCAGCCGAAGAACAGCAGTCCGCGGCCGGCGATCTCGAAACCACGCTGCGCGCGGATGATCGAGTACAGGTATTCGCGGTCCTTCGTGCCGAGGTCGGCGACGACCCGCGCGCGCACCTCGTCGAGGTCGCGACCGAGCGCTTCGACCTGCTCGTAGCTCAGGTGAAGGGTGTTGGGGTCCGACGACCCGCGCAGGGCGGGCGGAATGTTGGTGTGTTCGGACGGGGTGATGGTGGTGACAGTCATTGTTAAACCTCGATTTCCACGTCGCCGACAGGTGCGTTGATGCAGAGCTGGATCTGCTTGTCGGCTTCGCTGTCGATGTCGCCGGTCAGCACGTTGCGGGTGCAGCCGGATTTCTTTACTGCGGTGCAGGAGAAGCAGATTCCCATTCGGCAGCCCGACTTGGGAGACAGTCCTGCGGATTCCGCCTGATCGAGAATGGTGCGGCCGTCGTTGGCTGCGACCTTGCCGGACGTCGTGAACGCGACGTCGCCGGAGATCGGTTCGTCGGGATCGATGATCGCCGCCGGAGCCGGGCGGAAGGATTCACTGTGCACTCGTGCGGTGGGGTGGGCGTCGGCGAGATGGTCGATGACAGCATCCATCAGCGTCGACGGTCCGCAGACGAAGACGTCGGCGTCGTCGAGAGCGATGTCGTCGAGATGTCCCGTAGTGAAGTGTCCTGCCTCGAGGTCTCCGTGGGCTCCGCGGGTGTACCGCAGGCGCACGTCGACGTTCGAGTGCGCGGCCGCGAGCGCATTGAGCTCGGTGGCGTATGCGACGTCGTCGGGCGTCCGTGCGTAGTGAATGAACGTGACGGGACCGCTGTGCGCTGAGGCTACAAGTGTTCTCAACATCGACAGGGTCGGCGTGACGCCGCTGCCGCCGCTGATGAACACGACCGGGCCCGCCGGACTCCGGGGTAGGACGAAGTCGCCGTCGGCCTGTTCGAGGCCGTAGACGTCGCCGACTCTCGCATTGTCGCGAAGGTAGGTCGAGACGAACCCGTCGTCGTGGGCGGTGATGGTCAACTCGATGACATCGGAGTGTCCCTGTGCGTTGGCAGGGGAGAAGCAGCGGACGTGTCTGACGCCGTCGATAACCACCTTGAGCTGGATGAACTGCCCCGCGCGGTGGCCGCGCCACTGCCTGGTCGGTGCCAAGGTGATGCGGACGGTTCGCGAGGTCGGACGTGTCACGTCGATGACCTTTGCGCGCAGATCGCGCCAGGTGATCATGGGGTCGAGCAGTTCGAGGTACCGGTCGACCGGATGCGGCGAGAGCCCTGCTTCGACGACCGATCCGATCATCTCGGGAAGACGGATACTCATGGTGTGCTCCGTTCGGAAGCGGTGATTCGTGTGGCTGTCACAGCCATTCAGTGAACGACTGTGCTCTGAATAGTGTTGCATGAGTTCTCTCGGTTGTGCACCCCGAATCGGATCTGCAAGCCAGCTCTCTCCGTGGGTCTCGAGATGAGCCACATCACTTCGTTTCGTCTCAAGTGATTGACATCACGACGTTTGTCTCTGAATATGAACTCATATTCAGTTCAACCTGCTGAAGCCGAATGAGGAGTGATCGATGACATCAGAAGTGGTTGCCCAGGGCGACGAGGTCGCGCAGGGAAGGAGACGAGCGCATCGGAAGTTGCTTGCCGCAGGGCTCGTCGGTAGCTCGATCGAGTGGTACGACTTCTTCCTATACGGGACTGCTGCTGCACTGGTGTTCCCGCATATCTTCTTCCCGGACTCGTCGCCGCTGATGGGGACATTGCTGTCGTTCAGCACCTTCTGGGCTGGCTTCGTCGCGCGCCCGATCGGCGGCATCGTGGCGGGCCACTACGGCGACAAGTTCGGCCGAAAGCCCGTCGTGGTGGTCTGCCTGTTCGTGATGGGCTTGGCGACATTCCTGATCGGGTGCCTGCCGACCGCTGGAACGATCGGAGTCGCGGCGCCGATCCTGTTGGTCTCGTTGCGATTCCTGCAGGGGCTGGCATGTGGTGGGCAATGGGGCGGAATCGTGCTGTTGCTGACGGAATCTGCAAGCCCCAAGCGGCGCGGCTTCGCGGGCACCTTCGGTCAAATGGGTGTGGCATGCGGTGTCCTGCTGGGCAATCTGATCTTCCTGGGATCGAGTTCTGCGGTGTCGAATTCGGCGTTCCTGGAATGGGGTTGGCGTATTCCGTTCCTGCTCAGCGTCGTGCTGTTCCCGGTGGTCTACTTCATCCAGACGCGTGTCGAGGACAGTGACGAGTTCAAGGAGCTGGAACAGGAAGTCGCTGAGGGTAGGCAGGAGATCGTGCAGGCGCCGCTGGTCGAGGCCGTCAAGAAGCACTGGCGGACGATCTTGCTGGGTTGCGGGCTGCTCGCGGCTACCAACTCCATCTTCTACATCTCGATTGCGGGCGTATTGAGCTATGCGACAGCCGAACTCGGCATGGATCGCGATCAATTGCTGATCGGGTCCATGCTCAGTTGCCTCGTCTCGCTCCCGGTCACGATCTGGGCGGGTTCGTTGTCGGACAGGATCGGACGCCGACCGCTCATCATCATCGGTGGCCTCGGGATTCTGCTGTGGGCGTTCCCGTACTTCATGCTCGTCAACACGGCGTCGTTGCCGATGTTCATGATCGCGGTCTCGGTGGCTGCTGTGTTCCAGTCGATGACCTACGGGCCTGTCGCCGCGTACATGGGTGAACTGTTCGAACCGCACGTCCGGTACTCCGGCGCCTCGCTGGCCTACCAGCTCGCCGCCATCCTGATCAGCGGATCGACGCCGTTCATCATGACCTGGCTGATCTCGGCTACCGGAACCACGACGTTGGTCGCCGCCTTCGTCGCGGTGATGGGGCTGATCACCTGTGCATCGGCATGGCGTTTGCGGGAGACGAATCCCGCATCTGTTCGGGAGGACCCGAACGCGGTTCCTGGTCTCGCGGCCACGAACTGACTCACGACGACAGAGCTGCCCACCTTTGTGAGGTGGGCAGCTCTGTTGTTGGGGACGTGTCGTGTGTTACAAATTGAATATGACCTCAAGTTCAACTGTGCGATCGAGTTCAACTACGCGATCAGCCGTACTCGTCGACTTCGGGGGAGTGGTGACCACCAGCGTGCTCGACGCGTTCCGCGGCTTCGGCACCGAGATCGGTGACCGCGACCTGCCGCTGCATCTGCTCGGACACGACGAGCAATCGCGCACGTTGCTCGCCGATCATGAAGCAGGTCGGATCGACGCCGAGACCTTCGATGTGGGTTTCGCCGCCCGGCTCGGGGCGCATGGCGTGACTGTCTCCTCCGAAGGACTCTCCGCGAGAATGCAGCATCGACTCGAGCGTGACGACGAGACGGTCGCGATGCTGAGCAGGCTGCGCGCTGCATCGGTTCCGGTTGCCCTGGTGTCCAACGCATTCGGACGAGATACCTATGCGGGTTTCGACTTGAGTGAGCTCGCGGATGTCGTCGTCATCTCCTCAGAGGTCGGGATACGCAAGCCATCGCGTCGGATCTTCGAGATCGCGTGCGAAAGGCTCGGAGTGGCCCCGCACGAATCGGTGATGATCGACGACCTCCAACAGAACCTCGACGGTGCAGCGAAGCTCGGGATCGCGGGGGTCCTCCATACCGACGGCGCTGACACCGCGAGGCAACTGAGCGAGACGTTCGGGCTGCCCGCAACCGCATGAGTTCTTTGTAGGCAGCCAACTGTGTCGAGGTCGGACCGTGATGTCGGCACCGCAGATGTCCACCGCGTGGACGCATGATCGAAATCCGAGGAGATGCACTGTGAACACCTCAACGACGACCACCTCGCCGACACCAGCAGTCGACGACCCGCTCGAGAGCGCGTTGGCCGAGGTCGGCCGCGTCCAGCAGGCGCACTGGCCGGTCGACGTCCCGCGGACCGTGGAATCCTCGGTCGACGCGCAGGGCATCGTCGGTTACCTGCGGCACTGGGCACGCGAGACTCCCGCTGCGGTCGCGATCGCCTTCTATGGACGCGAGATCACCTATGCCGAATACGACGCACTATCCGACAGCGTCGCCGGCTGGCTACGCGCTCAGGGGATTGGCGTCGGCGACAGCGTTGGCCTGTACCTGGGCAACTGTCCGCAGTTCCACATCACGATGCTCGCGATCCTCAAACTGGGTGCCGTCCATGTGCCCGTGAATCCGATGCTGCGCGAGCACGAACTCGCTCATGAACTCGCCGACGCCGAGGTGAGTGTGGTGCTGACCCAACCCGCGCTCGCCGGCCTCGTCGACGCGGTTCGCGATCGCACTCAGGTGCGCGTCGTCGCGACGACGGATCCCTCCGACATGCTGCTCGCGGACAGTCCCGACGCGCCGTTCGAGCGCACCGGGCAGGAGACGGACTGGGCTCGGATCGTCGCAACGCCTGCGCCTGCCGACTTCCCGGAGGTCGACCCCGATCGTCTTGCCGCGCTGAACTATACGGGCGGGACGACCGGAATGCCCAAGGGCTGTCAGCACACTCAGGCGCACATGCTCTACACCGCCGTGACGGCGACTGCGGCCCATGGTCGTCGGGTCGGGGCCGTGCATGGCGCGTCGCTGGTTTTCATGCCGGTGTTCTGGATCGCAGGGGAGGACACCGGCATCCTGGTCCCGCTGGTGAACGGCGACACCGTCGTCTTGCTGACGAGATGGGACGCGCGTGTCGTACTCGACAGCATCGAGAACTATCGCGTGGATTCGATGATCGGCACCGTCGACAACTACATCGAATTGATGGAGCGCGAAGACTTTTCGACGCACGACCTCACATCGTTGACCAACCCGCTCGCGGTGTCGTTTGTGTCCAAACTCGACCCGACGGTCCGGGCTCGCTGGCGTGAGGCGACCGGGAACACGTTGCGCGAAGGCAGCTACGGGATGACCGAAACGCACACCGCGGACACCATCACGCTTGGCTATTCCGCCGACGACTACGATCTGTTGGGCGACCCGGTGTTCTGCGGCGTGCCCGTTCCCGGAACCGACATCCTGATCGTCGACGCCGATGGCAATCCGGTTCCGCTCGGTAGCGAGGGTCAGATCATCGTGCGTAGTCCGTCGGTGATGCTCGGCTACCACCGCAATCCCGAGGCTACTGCCGACGCATTGCGCGACGGTTGGCTCCAGACAGGCGATTTCGGCAAGTTCAGTGACCGCGGAGCGCTGCACTACCTGGCGCGCAACAAAGAGATGATCAAGACCAACGGCATGAGCGTCTTCCCCTCCGAGGTCGAGTCGCTGCTGATGCTTCATCCGGCCGTCGACAAGGCTGCGGTGGTACCCAAACCGGATCGACGACGAGGTCAGATCGCCTTCGCATTTGTGCAACTACGCGGCGGAGAGAAGCTCACGGCCGACGAGATCGTCGCATGGGCTCGACAGAACATGGCAGGCTACAAGGTGCCCGAGGTCGAGATCATCGAACAACTTCCGATGACCGCGACGGGCAAGGTCCGCAAGGGCGATCTCTTCGCGAAGGTTGGCAAAGCATGAGTTCAGCAACCGTCCTCGTGGCGAACCGCGGGGAGATCGCACTCCGCATCATCCGCACCGCGCGGGAAACCGGGCATCGCGTCGTCGCGGTGTATGCCGCCGACGACGCGCAGTCACCACACGTCAGTGCCGCCGACGAGGCCGTCGCGCTCGAGGGCGTCGGGGCGCAGGCGTACCTCGACGTCGACGCGATCATCGACGCCGCACAGCGCACCGGGGCCACGTTTATTCATCCCGGATACGGATTCCTCAGCGAGGAGCCACGTTTGGCGCGTGCCTGCGCTGCCGCAGGGCTACGGTTCGTCGGTCCGTCGGCGGAGGCTCTCGAGACGTTCGGCGACAAGGCGTCGGCCAGACGAGCAGCGATCGCCGCAGATGTACCCGTACTCGACGCCACCGAGAGCGGTGTCGACGAGGCGCAGGTCGCCCAACTGCTTGCCGCACACCCGTCGGGCGTGATGATCAAAGCGGTTGCAGGCGGTGGCGGTCGAGGCATGCGCGAGGTCACCTCTGCCGACCAGATCGCCGACGCGATGAAGGCATGTGCCGCAGAGGCGCAGGCAGGATTCGGCAACGCGGACCTGTTCGCCGAGGAACTCTGCGGTTCGGCGCGGCACATCGAGGTGCAGATCATCTCGGCGGAGTCCGCCTCGGGGACAGGAGCTTCAGGAACTGGGGCGTCAGGAACAACAGCACTCGCGCTCGGTGATCGCGACTGCAGTGTGCAGCGCAGACATCAGAAGCTCATCGAGATCGCACCGGCACAACATCTCTCCGACGAGATGCGTGCCGGACTGCACGCGTGCGCGGCACGGCTGTGTGCCGCCAATGGATATCGCGGGCTGGCGACGGTCGAGTTCCTCGTCGCGGGCGATCGGTTCGTTTTCCTCGAGGTCAATCCGCGAATTCAGGTGGAGCACACCATCACCGAAGAGGTGACCGGTTGCGACCTCGTCGAGATCGGGTTGGCCATCGCCGCAGACCGGCGCTTCGGAGAGCTGGGGCTACCCGCGGGCATCACCTCCGACGGTGAAGCCGTGACCGGAACACCCGTGGATACGGCCGGTGTCGCGATCCAGGCTCGCGTGAACATGGAGACCACAACCCCGGATGGCACAACAGTGCCGCAATCGGGCACGTTGCGATCGTTCTCTGCGCCAACGGGACCCGGGGTACGGGTGGACACGTTCGGGCGGCCGGGTCTCACGACGAGCCCGCGCTACGATTCGTTGCTCGCCAAGGTGATCGGCCACACCGCGCGGGGTGACTTCACCATCGCGACGCGCAAGACCGCCGATGCGTTGGGCGAATTCGTCATCGACGGCGTCGCGACCAACGTCGGCCTGCTACGCGCGATACTCGGCGACAAGACATTCGGCGCAGGCTCGGTCACGACGAGATACCTCGGCGAACAAATCGACGAACTCGTCGCGCGCGCAACCGATTTCGACACCGCAGGCGCGGCCGCGCCGATCGCCGACGACGCCGCGGCACCGGTCCTCGACGTCGAACTCGCCGACGGCGAGGACGTGCTGGTGGCCCCGATGTCGGGCGTGGTCGTCGAGGTGGCGGAGGCGGGCGTCGCCGCAGCGCCCGGTACGGCACTCGTCGTGCTGGAAGCGATGAAGATGCAGCACACCGTGTCGATGCCCACCGCGGCAACACTGATCCGGGCGCTGGTCGAACCGGGTCAGGCCGTCGCAACCGGTCAACCGTTGGCGGTCATCGGAGCCGCCGGCGGTGATGCAGATGTCGAGACTCGCGCTGAGATCGACCCGGACCACATCCGGCCCGATCTCGCCGAGATCAACGCGCGGCACGAGGTGACGCTGGACGCCGCGCGTCCCGACGCGGTTGCCAAGCGCCACCGAATCGGTCGACGTACCGCTCGCGAGAACATCACCGACCTCGTCGACGAGGACAGCTTTGTCGAGTACGGGGCCTTGGCTCTTGCAGCCCAGCGCACGCGCCGCACCGAAGAAGATCTCGTCGCGAACACTCCCGCGGACGGACTGGTCGGCGGCGTCGCGACGATCGGCGCCGACCGGTTTGGTGCCAAAGCTGCTGAAGCTGTGGTGATCTCGTACGACTACACGGTGCTTGCGGGCACGCAGGGATTGCGTAACCACGCCAAGACCGATCGGCTGATCGAGTTGGCCAAGCGCAAGAACGTTCCGCTGGTGCTTTTCGCCGAGGGCGGTGGAGGCCGGCCGGGCGATACCGATGCCAACGGCGCGGCGGGCTTGGAGCTCAACACGTTCCGCGAGATGGCCTCGTTGCGCGGTCGGGTCCCGACGATCGCTGTTGTCTCGGGACGGTGCTTCGCGGGCAACGCCGCACTCGCCGGAGCGTGCGACGTCCTCATCGCCACACCCGAGGCCAACATCGGCATGGGCGGTCCGGCGATGGTCGAGGGCGGCGGTCTTGGTGTCTTCCGCCCCGAGGACATCGGTCCGGTCGAGCTTCAGCGTCGCAACGGCGTCGTACACATCGCGGCGCGCGACGAAGCCGACGCCGTCGATCTGGCTCGTCGATACCTGGCGTACTTCCAGGGCGACGTCGTCTACTGGGACGCGCCGGACACCAGGCTCTCCCGACACGTGGTCCCCGAGAATCGACTGCGCGCCTACGACGTTCGCGAGGCGATCGACTCCATTGCGGATCCCGCCTCGACGCTCGAGGTGCGGGCTGACTACGGCATGGGAGTCGTCACCGCGCTGATCCGAGTCGAAGGCGTGGCATACGGGGTGGTCGCGAACTCGAGTGCGCACCTCGGTGGCGCGATCGACGCGGAGGCCGCCGACAAGGCTGCCGACTTCCTGGAAATGTGCGAAGCGCACAGGCTCCCGGTGGTGACCCTGTGCGACACACCGGGATTCATGGTGGGGCCTGAGTCCGAGGAGCACGCGACCGTGCGGCGGTTCTCGCGGTTGTTCGTCGCGGGTGCGCGGCTGACGGTGCCGTTGGGAACGATCATCCTACGCAAGGGCTACGGGCTCGGGGCGATGGCGATGGCGGGCGGTTCATTCCACGCACCGCAGTTCACCGTCGCGTGGCCGACCGGCGAGATCGGTCCGATGGGACTGGAGGGCTCGGTACGACTGGGATTCCGAAAGGAACTCGAGGCGATCGACGATCCTGCCGAGCGGGACGCGTTGTTCGCCGAGTTGGTGGCGAAGGCGTACGAACACGGCAAGGCGCTGCACTCGGCCACGACCTTCGAACTCGACGACGTGATCGACCCCGCCGACTCACGGGCCTGGATTCGTCAGCTCGGTCGTCAGCGACACCAGTAAGAGCGACACAACTACAACAGCACCACAAAACCCAGAGCGGGGGAGGAAATTTCCTCCCCCGCTCTGGGTTTCGTTCCAGCGGGTACTAGCGGATCTGCAACACCAGCTTGCCCGTGTTGGCGCCCGAGAACAGCATGGCGAGCGTGTCGCCGAACGCGGTGATGTCGCCCTTTTCGACCTGCTCGGCCGCGGTGATCTGACCCGACCGAATCCAGGCCTGCAATGCGGCCTGGGCCTCCGGGTAGCGACGCCGGTAGTCGAAGATGATGAATCCCGCCATCGATGCGCGGTTGATCAACAGCGACAGGTAGCGCGACGGTCCGGGCGGTGGTGTCGTGGCGTTGTAGCCCGAGATGGCTCCGCAGATCGCCACGCGCGCGTGCGTACGCAACTGTGCCAGAGCCGAATTGAGGATATCGCCGCCGACATTGTCGAAGTACACATCGACGCCCTCAGGAGCGGCCGCACGCAGCGGCCTGCCGATGGAACCCTGCTTGTAGTCGATGGCAGCGTCGAATCCGAGTTCGTCGGTCAGCCATGAGCACTTGCGCTCGCCACCGGCCACCCCGATCACCCTGCAGCCCATCAGCTTTGCGATCTGCCCGGCGACGCTGCCGACGGCGCCCGCCGCGCCCGAAATCAGCACGGTGTCGCCAGGCTTCGTCTGTGCGACGTCGAGCAGCCCGAAATACGCTGTCATCCCGGGGAATCCGAGCGCGCCGAGCCAGGTCGGTGCGGGCGCGAGATCGGTATCGACCACCATGATGTCGTGGCCGTCGGACACGGCGTACTCCTGCGCACCGAACGGTCCGGACACCACGGTGTCCACGGGGTACTTGTCATTCTCCGACGCCACGACGGTGCCGACGGCGTGTGCGCGCATCACCTCGCCGATGCCCACCGGAGGGATGTACGACGGCACGTCGTCGAGCCAACCGCGCATGGCGGGATCGACCGAGACATAGTCGACGGCGACAACGAACTCGCCCGCCGACGGTTGTGGGATCGGTTCCTCGGTGACGGTGAATGTGTTCTCGTCGATCTCACCCGTGGGTCGTGCTGCGAGTCTGATCTGGCGGTTGACTGCACTCATGCGGTGGTCCTCCTCAGGGCCGTGCGATCGATGTTGCGTTTGAGGATCTTTCCGGTCGATCCCTTGGGGAGCTCGTCGACGAACAAGACCATGCGGGGAATCTTGTAGGCGGACAGACGCTCTCGGCACCACGACTCGATGTCGTCGTGAGTGGTCGTTGCTCCCGCCGTCAGTACGACGACCGCCGCGACTTCTTCGCCGTAGTGGCTGTCGGGTACGCCGACGACTGCGGCTTCGACCACATCGGGATGCTGATAGAGGATTTCCTCCACCTCGCCGGGATAGACGTTGTAACCACCACGGATGATCAGATCCTTGACGCGGTCGACGATCCGCAGATCGCCGTCGACATCGATCTCGCCGAGATCGCCTGTGCGGAACCAACCGTCGTGCGACAGTGCCGCGGCGGTCGCCTCCTCATTGCGCCAGTAACCCTTGAACACCATGTCGCCCGCGATGAACACCTCACCGACGACGCCCGGTGCGCACACGGCCCCGTCGGCGTCGCGTACCTCGACGCGCATCCGCGGAACCACGGCGCCGGTGCTGCCTATCTTTCCGCCGCGGTCGATGTCGTTGAACGTCGCCATCGCGGTGGTCTCGGTCAGCCCGTAACCCTCGAGCAGGGTGCACCCGAAGCGCTCCTCGAAGGCGCGTGCGATCTCCCCGGGAAGCGACGCTCCGCCGGAGACGGCAACGCGCAGATGTGCAAACCCTTCGGCGTCCGCTTCCGTTGCCTCGTGCAGCATCGCGTTCCACATGGTCGGGACGCCGCACAGCACTGTCAGCCGATCGCGGGCGAGCATGTCGATCATTCCGCGCGGTGTGAAACGACTCAGCAGCGACATCGATGCGCCCGTGGTGAAGGCCGCCATCATCACCGACGCCTGACCGAAGACGTGGAACAGCGGCAGTCCGGTGCCCAGCCTGTCGTCTGCGGTACCCCGGCTGACCTCGCCTGCCACCTCTCCGGCCGACAGGAGGTTCTTGACGGTCAGTTCGGCGCCTTTGGGCTTCCCGGTGGTGCCAGAGGTGTAGAGCAGGGCGGCGGTCTCGTCGGGTGCACGGTCGACGGGGGCCTCGAGCGGTGTCGCGGTCACGTTGCCGGGACTCAGCGCCGAGGCATCGAGTTGCCACGAGGGAACACCGGCCCCGGCTGCCGCGTCGGCGACTGCTGGGCCGAGCGTGACGTGCCCGATGGCCAGTGACGCCTCGGAGTTGCTCAGGAAGTAGCCGACCTCTGCGCTTGTGGACATCGTGTTGACGGTGATCACGGTGGCGCCGAGTGCCTGAATGCCCATGTACGCAATCGCGAACTCGGGGACCGACGGTGCCGCGAGCAGCACGCGGTCTCCGCGTCGGATGCCCGCATCACGCAGCGCACCGGCATAGGCCAACGCCGCGTCGTAGAACTCGCCGTAGTTCAGTGACGTCGAGTCACCGAGAAGAGCGGTCGCATCGGGCCGTGTCGTCGCGTGACGCACGACGGGGTCGATGAGATTGACCATGGGAGTTGCCTTTCAGATCAAAGTGGGTGGACACGTCGTTGTGCACGTCAGGACGCGGCGACGACCCGGGCGATCGATTCGGCGACCATCACCGGCTTGTCGGAGCCCTCGCGCTCCATGACCTGCGACGTCACCACCTGGATGCCGCCGGAGACCTCGTCGGCGGACACGACGGTGACGCGCATACGCACGCGCGAACCGACCGGCACGGGAGCGGGGAAGCGGACCTTGTTGTAGCCGTAGTTGAGGCTGTGTGCGAAACCGTCGAACCTAATCAGCTGGCTCGACAGGTGGGGCCCGAGGGACAGGGTGAGCAGGCCGTGCGCGATCGTCCCGCCGAGATCGCTGGCGGCAGCACGCTCGGTGTCGAGATGGATCCACTGGTGGTCGTCGGTGGCGTCGGCGAAGGCATTCACCCGGTCCTGCTCGACGGCGTACCACGGCGTCGGCCCGAGTTCGGTTCCGACCAGCTCGGCGAGATCGGCGGCCGTGGTCGGGCGGACGGGCTGTGTTGCTGTGGTCAAGGTTCCTCCTGTGATCAGATCGCCACGGGGCGATGTTGAATCTGAAATCACCTTCAACTATAGATGGTTGTCGAGACTGCGATCACGTTATGGGTCGGTTTGTGAGGGGGCGCTCTGCCTCGCGAGCGGATTCTCAACGACGCCGTCGACGACGCCCCGCGGGTGCGTCGACCTGATCACCATCGAAAGGATCTCTGCGCCATGACATCTCACGACCTCACCGGACGGACGGCACTGGTGTCGGGTGCCTCGCGCGGTATCGGCCTCGCCGCCGCGGCTGCGTTGGCCGACGCGGGCGCCAACGTGGTCGTCACCTCGCGCAAGCAGGAGTCGGCCGACGCCGCGGCGGCTCAGATCGGACCTCGCGCACTCGGCGTCGCGGCCCACGCTGTCGACGAGGACGCCGCGCAACGCTGCGTCGAACTCACGCTGGAACGGTTCGGCAGCATCGACATCCTGGTGAACAACGCCGGGACCAACCCTGCCGCGGGCCCGCTCATCGCCCAGGACCACGCACGATTTGCCAAGACCGTCGACGTGAACCTCTGGGCGCCCCTGCTGTGGACGAAGCTCGCCGTACAGGCGTGGATGGGTGAGCACGGGGGATCGGTCATCAACACCGCGTCGATCGGCGGGATGGTCCACGAGGCGAACATCGGCGTGTACAACACCACGAAATCGGCGCTGATCTACCTCACCGAGCAACTGTCGCTCGAGTTGTCTCCGCGCATCCGGGTGAACGGCGTCGCGCCCGGCGTCGTCCGCACCAAGCTCGCCGAGGCGCTGTGGCGAGAGCACGAGCCGCAGGTTGCCGCTGCCACGCCGCTCGGCCGCATCGGCGAGCCCGAGGACATCGCGTCGGCCATCGTCTTTCTCGCCTCCGACGCGTCGTCGTGGATGACCGGCGAGGTGATGGTGATCGACGGCGGTCAGCGACTCGGCGACGCCTCGCAGTATCGCTAATCCGCCCGCGGCACGACCACACATCGACGCTCACAACCACATTCACATCCAGCACAGTCGAATACCCCAATACCGAACAACGGAGGAAACACCATGGCCCAGAAGGTAGCGATCGTCACCGGAGCAGCGCGCGGAATCGGCGCCGCAATCGCGAAAAGGCTTGCCGACGACGGACTTGCCGTCGCAGTGCTCGATCTCGACGCCGCGGCATGCGCCGACACCGTAGCCGCAATCACCGCGGGCGGCGGCAAAGCGATCGCCGTGGGCGCCGACGTCTCCGACGAGGCATCGGTCAACGCTGCCGTCGAGAAGGTTGTCGCTGAGCTCGGTGCTCCGACGGTCGTCGTCAACAATGCGGGCGTGCTGCGCGACAACCTCCTGTTCAAGATGAGCGTCGACGACTGGGACACGGTCATGGCGGTGCATCTGCGTGGCGCCTTCAACGTCAGCAAGGCCGCGCAGAAGCACATGGTCGACGCCGGATGGGGTCGGATCGTGAATCTGTCGAGCACATCGGCGCTCGGTAATCGTGGTCAGGCCAACTACTCCGCGGCCAAGGCGGGCATGCAGGGCTTCACCAAGACACTCGCGATCGAGTTGGGCAAGTTCGGTGTCACGGCCAACGCCATCGCGCCAGGGTTCATCGAGACGGACATGACCGCGGCGACCGCCGCGCGGATGGGCGTCGACTTCGACGAGCTCAAGAAGGCCAGTGCCGCAGCGATTCCCGTTGCACGAACCGGAAAGCCGGAGGACATCGCCCACACTGCCTCGTTCTTCGTGTCCGAGGGCGCGGGATTCGTCTCCGGCCAGGTCGTCTACGTGGCCGGGGGACCGAAGGACTGACGGCACGCGCCTCTCCGCTGAATCCCACCCCTACCCGAAAGGATCGATGCCCAGTGCTCACGGATGCTCCAGCGTCGGTATCCGACGACATCACCGCCGACCTCGACGCGCGCGTGACCCGGCTGCTCGCCACCCACCCGCCGACCGAGACGTCCGAAAGCGATTTCCTCGGTGCCCGTTTCGATGCCGGACTGGCCTGGGTGCACTTCCCGGTCGGGCACGGTGGACTCGGAATTGCGCAGACCTATCAGGCGGGCGTCGACGCCGCGCTCGACGCGGCCGGTGCTCCGGGGCCCGCGCGCGGTCGCAACGGAATCGGACTGGGAATGGCGGCACCGACGATCGCTGCACTCGGCACCGAGGAACAACGCGCCCGTTTCCTGCGTCCGCTCTACACCGGTGAACACATCTACTGCCAGTTGTTCAGCGAACCGGGAGCGGGGTCGGACCTCGCAGGCGTGGCAACGCGTGCGGTTCGCGACGGCGACTCGTGGGTGGTCAACGGTCAAAAGGTGTGGACATCGGGCGCGCACAACGCCCAACGCGCAATCCTGGTGGCGCGCACCGATCCCGGCGCCGTCAAACACTCCGGGCTCACGTACTTCATCGTCGACATGAGTACACCGGGTATCGAGATCCGGCCACTGCGGCAGATCACCGGTGAAGCGGAGTTCAACGAGGTTTTCCTCACCGACGTCCGTGTGTCCGACGCCGACCGCATCAGCGACGTCGGCAACGGATGGCGTGTTGCCACAACGACTCTCAACAACGAGCGGGTTGCCATCGGCTCCGGTGCTCCTCGCGAGGGTGGGATGATCGGCAAGCTCGCGCAGTGGTGGCGCCAGAATCCGGACGACCGTGAGCCCGCGGCGTTGGATCGGGTGATGCAACTGTGGATCGACGCAGAGGTCACCCGTCTCGCCGGAGAACGCCTTCGCCAACAACTCGCGGCGGGCCAACCGGGCCCCGAGGGCTCCGCGATGAAGCTGGCTTTTGCCCGTCAGGCACAAGCGATCTCGGGACTCGAACTCGAGTTGGCCGGCGACGAAGGACTGCGCTACGACGACTGGACGCTGCGCCGCCCGGAGACCGTCGACTTCACCGGACGCGGACCCGGATACCGGTATCTGCGGGCAAAGGGCAACTCGATCGAGGGCGGAACGTCGGAGATCCTGCGCAACGTCGTGGCCGAACGCGTGCTCGGCCTGCCGCCGGAACACCGCGTCGACAAGGGAATCGCATGGAAGGACCTACCACGGTGACCACAACCGCACCCATGACCGCAACCGCACCCGCCGCCGCGCCGACGACTGCACCGCAGTCCGGGCAGCCGGACCTTGCCTATGGCGATACCGAGGAGGCGCTGCGTGCCGCAGTGCGCAGGCTCTTCGACGACCGCATCGATCCCGCTGCGCTGTCGGCGAGCTACGACGAGCCGACGGTCGACACCGCTGCGCTCTGGAAGTCGCTCGCCAACGAGATCGGTGTCGCGGGATTGCTTGTGCCCGAACACCTCGGCGGTGCGGGGGCGACCGAGCGGGAGGCCGCCGTGGTCTTCGAGGAGATCGGTCGTGCCGTGGCACCCACCCCGTTCCTGACGAGCGCGGTACTCGCCACCGAGGCGCTCCTACACGCCGGCGACGTCGACACGGTCAGTGCTCTGGCCGCCGGCGAGCAGACGGGAGCACTGCTGATTCCGTTCTCGACGACGCCCGGTGCCATTGCTGCGTCGGTCGACGTCGTCGACGGGGTCCTGAACGGCAGGGTCGAGACGGTCGCCGGTGCGTCGCAGGCGGATCTGCTCGTCATCCCGGTCAACGGTTCGGACGGGTTGGAGCTGCATGTGGTGGCTGCGGATGCTGCCGGAGTCGTCGTCGAACCCGTTGTGTCGCTGGATATGACGCGTCCGCTCGCCGACGTCGAGCTGGTCGGGGTCTGCGCCAATCGGGTCGACACCGCCGACGCCGCAACCGCGCTGAGCGCGGCCATCACCACCGCGGTGGCACTGTTGGCCTCCGAACAGTACGGCGTGGCGCAGTGGTGCCTCGACACGACGCTGGCGTACGTGAAGGAGCGTCGACAGTTCGGCAGGGTGATCGGCTCGTACCAGGCAATCAAACACCGACTGGCCGACCTGTGGCTCGAAGTCAGTTCGGCACGGGCGGCCGCCCGCTATGCCGCGGACACCGCGGCGCACGGCGACCTCGATGCGGCCATCGCGGCGCACATGGCGGCGTCGTACTGCGGAGACGTCGCCGTACGCGCTGCCGAAGAATGTGTGCAGCTCCACGGCGGTATCGGGATGACCTGGGAGTACCCGGCGCATCTCTACCTGAAACGGGCCAAGGCCGATCAACTCGCGTTAGGAACCGGCTACTGGCATCGCCGACGCCTCGCCGAATTGATCGGTCTCGCAGGCTGACTCCTACTTGCCGCAGGCACAGCCTTCAGCACCGCTTACCCCACAACGACATTCGTAGTCCACAGAAGGAGACACATTCATGAAAGCCTGGCGCGTCAACGAACTCGGTGACCCCCGCGACGTTCTGACCCTCGAAGAGGTCGACACACCCACGGCCGGTCCCGGCGAGGTCCTGGTGAAAGTGCTTGCCACGCCTGCCAACTTCCCCGACGTCCTGCTCTGCCAGGGCAAGTACCAGATCAAGCCGCCGCTGCCCTTCACGCCGGGCGTCGAACTGTGCGGTGAGGTTGTCGCCGTCGGTGAGGGAGTCGATCGTGCCGTTGTCGGCGAGCGGGTCGTCGGAAACCCGATTCTTCCCGGCGGGGCTTTCGCCGAGTACGCGCTGATGAATCAGGCCAACGTCTTTCACGCTCCCGATGCCCTCGACGACGCCGAGGCCGCCGCGTTGAGCATCGGCTACCAGACCGCATGGTTCGCGCTGCACCGTCGGACGCAGATCGCCGAGGGCGACTACCTGCTCGTGCACGCGGCCGCAGGAGGCGTCGGCAGTGCGGCAGTGCAATTGGGTAAGGCTGCGGGTGCGCAGGTCATCGGTGTCGTGGGTGGACCCGAAAAGGCGTTGTACGCCAAGGAACTCGGTGCAGATCTGGTCGTCGATCGACGCTCCGAGGACTTCGTGTCTGCGGTCAAGGAGTTCACCGGAGGCCACGGCGCCGACATCGTCTTCGACCCGGTGGGCGGCGACGCGTACGCCGGATCGACCAAGTGCATCGCATTTGAGGGGCGCATCGTGGTGATCGGCTTCGCGGGTGGCACCATTCCGCAACCGGCACTCAACCATGCGTTGATCAAGAACTACTCGATCGTCGGGCTGCACTGGGGTCTCTATCAGACCAAGAACCCGGCGGTCATCGATGAGTGCCACGCCGAACTGACCCGGTTGGCCGACAAGGGTCTTGTCAAACCTCTTGTGGGCGAACGACTTGCGCTGTCCGACGTTGCCGGCGGTGTCGGTCGTCTCGGCGAGGGCACGACCGTCGGTCGCCTCGTGTTCATTCCCTGAGCCCGCCGTCCACCTCAAAGCGATAACACCAGCACCAGAAAGAACAGACACTCATGCGCGAAGCAGTCATCGTCTCCACCGCACGGACCCCGATCGGGAAGGCGTACCGAGGAGCGTTCAACAACACCCAGGCACAAGAGCTCGCCGGGCACGCCATCGCCCATGCGGTGTCGCGGGCAGGTATTGAGGGAGGCGAGGTCGAGGACGTCGTGCTCGGTGCCGCCATGCAGCAGGGCTCGACCGGGTTCAACATCGCCCGCCAGGCGCTGCTGCGTGCGGGACTGCCCAACTCGGTGTCGGGCATGAGCGTCGACCGGCAGTGCGCGTCCGGCCTGATGGCCATCGCGACGGCCGCCAAGCAGATCGTCGACGACGGCATGGAGATCGCGATCGGTGGCGGCGTCGAGTCGATCTCGTTGGTGCAGAACGACCACGCGAACAACTACCGGGCTCAGGACCCGTGGCTCGTTGCCAACGTCGGTGATATCTACATGCCGATGCTGCAGACCGCGGAGATCGTCGCCGAACGGTACGGCGTCAGTCGGGAGCGGCAGGACGAGCTTGCGCTGATCTCCCAACAGCGGACGGCGGCAGCGCAGGAGGCAGGTCGGTTCGCAGAAGAGATCGTGCCGCTACGGACCACCAAGCTGGTCGTCGACAAGGAAACGGGTGAGACGTCGGAGCAGGAGGTCATGCTCGATCGCGATGAAGGCAACCGTCCCTCGACGACGAGCGAGTCACTCGCCGGTCTGCGCGCGGTGCTTCCCGACGGAGCCGTCACCGCGACGTCGACCGTCACGGCCGGTAATGCGTCGCAGTTGTCCGACGGCGCGTCGGCGTCGGTACTGATGGAAGCCGCCGAAGCGTCGCGACGTGGATTGCAGCCGCTCGGCGTCTACCGCGGCATGGCCGTTGCGGGATGCGCCCCCGACGAGATGGGGATCGGGCCGGTATTCGCGGTGCCGAAACTGCTCAAGCAGCACGGGCTGACCGTCGACGACATCGGTCTGTGGGAGCTCAATGAGGCTTTCGCGTCTCAGGCCCTCTACTGCCGCGACGAACTCGGAATCGATCCGGAGAGGTTCAACGTCGACGGCGGCGGCATCTCGGTGGGTCATCCCTACGGCATGACGGGCGCGCGCTGCGTCGGGCATGCGTTGATCGAGGGTCGACGACGCGGCGTCCGCTATTGCGTGGTGACGATGTGTATCGGCGGAGGTATGGGCGCCGCGGGACTGTTCGAGTTGGCCGGCTGAGGGGTCGCCGACCGGGTGGCGGAGCGTCGGCGTGA
This sequence comes from Gordonia sp. w5E2, assembly GCF_036540975.1. Lineage (NCBI taxonomy): Bacteria > Bacillati > Actinomycetota > Actinomycetes > Mycobacteriales > Gordoniaceae > Gordonia > Gordonia sp. w5E2. The sequence goes on from NZ_CP144213.1 coordinate 1,428,029, forward strand.
GCGACTGCGGTTGGTCGGCCTGACCTGCGGCAAGATAAGCTCGGGCAGGTGACCAGGACTCGACGCTCCGGCTCCGCCCATGGCGGTCGGGAGGCTGACGCCGAGACTCGCGCCGACCGCAAGAACCGCACCCGGCAGGCGTTGATCGGCACGACGCTTGATCTCGTCGCCGAACGCAGCTTCGGAAGTATCAGCCTGCGGGAGGTCGCGCGGGGTGCCGGCATCGTCCCGACCGCCTTCTACCGGCACTTCGCGTCGATGGAAGACCTCGGCGTCACGCTCGTCGAGGACTCGATGCGAGTGCTGCGACGCACGCTGCGCGAAGGGCGCCGCGACCTCGCCGCCCGGCAGGCACTGCCGACCGCGAAGAACTCACTCGACATCCTGCTGCAGCACGTGCACGACAACGAACCGGCGTTTCGCTTCCTGATCCGCGAACAGCATGGCGGCCTGGCGGAGATCAGGCGGGCCATCGACACCGAGTTGCGGTTGTTCTCGAAAGAACTGGCCATCGACCTGTCGCGGATACCCGACCTCGCCGACTGGAGCGCCGACGACCTCGAACTCGCCGCCGAACTCATCGTGAGCATCATGCTGACCGCCGTCGCCGACATTCTCGACGGCGAGCACCGCGGCAGAGGCGCGGAGTCGGCGATCATCGAACGCACTCAGCGCCAGTTGGTCATCGTGTTCCTCGGGATGGCGCAGTGGGAGCCGTCCGACGACCGTTGACCGGCGTCGTCGAACAGGTAACAGGTCGGCGCGCGCCGTCGACTTGAATCCATGCCGATTTCAACTGTGGGCGCCTGCGGCGGCGTCGATGACACTGAACTCCGATTGTGTCCGAGAGCGGACGTCCGCCGAGCAACAGGAGTGTCATGTCCACCGAGAAGATCGCCGACGAGATCAAGTTCGCGTATTGGGTCCCGAACGTATCCGGTGGACTCGTGACGAGCGACATCGAGCAGCGAACCGGGTGGGACTTCGAGTACAACAAGCGCCTCGCGCAGACGGCCGAGAACAACGGATTCGAGTACGCGCTCAGCCAGGTGCGGTACGAAGCGAGTTACGGGGCCGAGTTCCAGCACGAGTCGACGTCGTTCAGCCTCGCTCTCCTCGGTGCGACCGAACGTCTGAAGCTGATCGCGGCCATTCACCCCGGACTGTGGCATCCCGCAGTGCTCGCCAAGTTCGGCGCGACCGCAGACATCTTGTCGGGCGGGCGATTTGCGATCAACGTGGTGAGTGGTTGGTTCAAGGACGAGTTCACCCACCTCGGCGAGCCCTGGCTCGAGCACGACGAGCGCTACCGACGTAGCGGCGAGTTCCTCGAGGTGATCCGCAAGATCTGGACCGAGGACAACGTCGACTACCGCGGAGACTTCTACCGCATCCACGACTTCACCCTCAAGCCCAAGCCGCTCAACACTCCGGAACGGCCCAATCCCGAACTGTTCCAGGGTGGTAACTCCACGGCCGCACGCAACAACGGTGGCCGCTACTCCGACTGGTACTTCTCCAACGGCAAAGACTTCGACGGCGTCACCGAGCAACTCGACGACCTGCGTGCCGTGGCCCGCGCACACAACCGCGAAGTGCGCTTCGGACTCAACGGATTCATCATCGCGCGAGACACCGAAGCGGAGGCGCGTGACACCCTGCGCGAGATCGTCGAGAAGGCGAACAAGCCTGCGGTGGAGGGTTTTCGGAGTGCGGTACAGCAGGCGGGCAGCTCGACCGGCGACAAGAAGGGCATGTGGGCCGACTCGTCGTTCGAGGATCTGGTGCAGTACAACGACGGCTTCCGTACGCAACTGATCGGTACCCCGGAGCAGGTCGCCGAGCGGATCGTCGCGTACAAGAAGCTCGGCGTCGACCTGGTTCTCGGTGGATTCCTGCACTTCCAGGAGGAGATCGAGTACTTCGGCGAGCGTGTGCTGCCGCTGGTGCGCGAACTCGAACTAGCCGACCGCAGCGCGACGGTCTGACGGTGTCGACAGACCCCCACACATCAACGGCGACAGAAGGTTTCACTGCTCGGCCGGCAGAGACCGTACCGACCGCTGATCCAGTGGTCGTGCCGACCAGCGCCGCGGAGGCGTTGGCGAAGGCTCGTGAGGTCGCGGCGCGGATCGAGGTCGACGCCGCGTTGCGCGACCGTGATCGCCGACTCCCGTACGCGGAGATCAACGACCTGTCGGCGTCGGGGCTTCTGGCGATCACCGTCCCGCAGCGATTCGGCGGTCCCGACCTCGCGCCGAGCGTCGTCGCGGATGTCACCCGACTACTCGCAGCCGCAGACCCCAACGTCGCGCAGATCCCGCACAGCCACTTCGTCTATCTGAATCTGCTCCGCCTCGCCGGTCCGGATGCGTTGGCGCAGCGCATCTTCGGTCATGTCCTGCAGGGTGGTCGGGTCGCGAATGCGCAGTCGGAGCGGGGTGGCAAGACCGTCGCAGACATCAACACCACGCTGCGTCGGCAAGACGACCGGTTCGTGCTCGACGGTGAGAAGTTCTATGCGACAGGGTCGTTGTTCGCCCACACTCTCGCCGTACTGGCGCGCTTGCCCGAAGAGCCCGAAACCGGTGACGCCGCAGACGAGTTCGAGCCGGGCGAATACATCGCATTCGTGGCGGCCGACGCTCCGGGGGTCGAGATCGTCGACGACTGGAACGGTCTCGGTCAGCGCACCACCGGGTCGGGGACCGTCAGGTTCAGTGGCGTCGACGTGGACCCGGGCGACCTCGTGGCCCGCGCACCGGCCGTCGCTCGACCGACCGGCTACGGCGCATTCGCCCAGCTACTGCACGTCGCGATCGACGTCGGTATCGCGCGCGGCGCACTCGACGCAGCCGCCGACTTCGTGCGCACGAAGTCGCGGCCGTGGTTCGAGGCAGGAGTCGAGCGCGCCGACGCCGACCTGTTGACGGTGCAACGCTTCGGCGAGCTCGGCGTCGAGGTCGCGGCGGCAGAAGCGACGCTCGACGCGGCGAGTAGAGCCGCCGACGCGGCGACGGCCGACGACGTCGACGATCCAGCGCTTACCGCCCAGGCGTCTATTGCCGTCGCTGTCGCCAAGACAGTCGCCGACCGTGCGTCCAATTCGGTGAGCTCAGCGTTGTTCGAGGTGGCGGGCACACGCAGCGCGTCGGCCGAGCTCTCGCTCGATCGGTTCTGGCGAAACGCGAGAACACACACCCTGCACGACCCGGTGCGCTGGAAGTACCAGCACATCGGTCGCTGGGTGTTGCGTGGGGAGAGTCCCCCGATTCACGGGGTCATCTGAAGCGGGGGCTATCCGGGGTAGGGTCATCCGAGCTTGTCATCTGAACGGCGGGATTGTGCTGGTGTACCCACGCCAATCCGGCGTGCATCATCTGGCATTCCGGATATCCTCACTCCTATGTTCGCGAATCGGGCGTGTTCACTGTGACTCCGGCGCCGTACGATCGGTCGGGTCCCGCCGATGACAATCCGGGCGACGACCAGGCACGAAACGACCCCACCGGCAGTGACCCGGGTGAGTACCGGAACTCCACGCACGCGTACACGGATCCGTCGATCTACCCTGGCACGCCCGAGGGCGCTGGGCCGGGTGCCTACGAGCCGCCGGCGTACTCCGACTACGCCTATCCGGAATCGCCCCGTTCCGAAGCGCCCCATTCCGAACCGTCGCAGCCTGGTTCCGCGTATCCGTCGGCCCCTGGGCCGTACCAGCAGTCCGGCTATCCCCAGTCCGCGTACCCCCAGTCCGGATATCCCCAGCCCGGCTACCCGCAGTCCGCGTACCCGCAGTCGTACCCACCGCCTGGTCGTCGGCAGGGGCGCGACAAATCAGTGATGATCGTGCTGATCTGCATTGCCGTCCTGGTGATCATCGGCCTGCTCATCGTCGGCGCGTACTTCCTGCTCAATCGGAGCTCGGATTCGACAACCGACACGGAGGCGACGCCAACGGTCACGCAGACGGTCAATCCGCCGCAGACCTCCACCGTGACGGTCGGGCCCGCGACCCCGCCGCCGGGCGCGGTCTCCTGTGGCGCAGGGGTTTCCGCGGGTACGTCGGTGACCAGTTGCTCGTTCGCGCAAGCGGTCCGCGAGGGTACCTGCGCACGGGTGTGCAGGGGCAGGCGCGGGTTATCAGCGCCTACAGCCCGGTCACCGGACTGAGCTACGTGATGTCGTGCGGACCGGAGGGCGGCGTCGTCGCCTGCCGCGGCGGCAACGACGCGGTGGTCTATGTCTACTGACCGCCGCGGTCTTCTCGGCGTCATCGGCGTGGTTGCCGTATGCGCTCTTGGCTTTTCAGGCTGTTCGACGGCGGGTCGTGGTGACGGCCAGGTCACTCCTGTCACAGTGACGGTGACCGGGTCGACCACATCGCAAGCGTCTGCGCCTGCGTCGTCGAGCGCTCCCGTCGCGAATCCGCTGGCACGCGGATTCGGGGCGGTGGCTGCACAGGTCGGGGTTCCCGTCGGAGTTGCTCTGGCACCGGTCGGCCGCGGTGACAGCCGCCCGATCATGCTGGGCGACAACACACCTCAGGTGGCGTGGTCGACGATCAAGGTGCCGCTTGCCGTCGCGGCCGAGCGGCAGAACGGTCCGTCGACCGCTGAATCGAACGCGATCATCAACTCCGACAACGCTTCTGCCGAGGCGCTGTGGTCGTCGCTGGGGAGCGATGCTGTCGCCGCCCGTAAGGTGACCGCGGTGCTGCGCGAGGGTGGCGACACTCAGTCGACCGTACCTGCGCAGAGGTTGCGCGCCGGATTCACCGTCTTCGGGCAGACCGTGTGGACGTTGCCTGCCGCTGCCACGTTCACCGCCCATCTGCCATGCATGCCGGGAACAGCGCACGTCGTGTCGCTGATGGGGCAGGTCGCAGGCAACCAGCAGTGGGGCATCGAAGTGATGTCGACGCCGAGATCGACTGCAGTGAAAGGTGGTTGGGGTCCTGGCGTCGATGGCTCATACCTGGTCAGGCAGATCGGACTCATCACATTCTCCGACGGACGACAGACCGCCGTCGCCATGAGCGCCGCGGGTGGCTCGATGTCGGGCGGTATCGCCGCGCTCAACGCGATCGGAAATTGGCTCAACCGCAACGCCGCTCGACTTCCCCGCGGTGCCTGCTGATCCCCAGCGCACACCCTTCGCAACCCGCCTCCGACGGAACGACAACGAGCGGAGCGCCGGACCCTGTACCGGATCCGGCGCTCCGCCGTGTATGCGCTCAGTGACAGGTCAGTCGGTACTGGCAGACGACGTCGAATCGCTCGAACTCGATGCCGCGCCACTCGATTCGCTCGATTTGCTCGACGTGTCCGAGGACGAACTGGTCCCGGCGCCCGCTGAGCCCTTGGTGTCCGCAGAGCTCGTGGTGTCCGCGTCGGTGCCCGCGTTCGACGTCGACGATCCGCTCGACGCGGAGCCCTGCGTCGAATCCGAAGAGTCAGAGGGCGCATCGGTAGACGACGATGCCGGGGCGGTCGCCGAACTCGAGGGTTGACTGCTCGAGGGCTGGGCGGTCGGGCTCGCCGAGGTGGATTCCTCCGCCGCGGAGGAGGTCCTGGTTTCGGTGGACGAACCCGCCGGCGTCGAGCTCGACTCCGTCTGTGCGACTTCGGTCTTCGCCGACTCAGCCTTCGCAGACTCAGACTCCACAGAGTTCAGCGCGACGCTGGTTGTCGCGACGGCGGCTGCGGTCTTGGCGGTAACCGGCGAGGGGGTTGTCTCGGAATCCTTCTTGCCCAGCAAGGTGTCGGCCAGCTTCTGGATGGCCGCAGCCCAATTGTCTGCGGCCTTGTCGCTGATCGTCGGGAACTCCACACCGGCAAGGGGCGGAACCGGCTTGCCGTTCTTGCCATCCCAGCCGTCGCCGAGGAGCACTCCCACGGTCTGTGACAGACCCTCCATTGCGCCGATGGGGCCGACAGCTTGGCCAGGAATGTCGAGGGTGAGGGGGAAACCCAACGCATCTGTAGTGACATTCATGCCGATGCTGTTCAGGATCGACCCGCCTGGCGCGGTGATCGACGTGCCGTTGGGGCCGTCGTAGGACCCGCGTCCGACCGAACCAGGGGTGAACAGGCCGCCGAAGGCGATGTCGAGTGAGTTCAGTGTCGTGCTACCGAGTAGGCCGGTCTCGTTGATAATCGGAGTCAGAGCGGTGAGATCGAGTGTTGCACCGTTGAAAACCGCTCCAACGACGTTGGCCGGAGCGGAGAACACATCGGAAAAGACCGCATCGGGATCGCCCGCTTGGATCGCGGCCGCGATGGCGATTCCGCTGTTGAGTACGGCGACGGCCGGGCTGATCACGGGGCCGACAAGACCGATGAGCACGCCACTCATCGGCGACGCCAACACGTTCATGATCGCGGTGATCGTCGCCGGATCGATCGGTCCGCCCTCAGGAAGAAACTGCGGTAGCAGCTGCAGCACCAGCCCGTGCAGGCCGTCGACCGTGTGATCTTTCGTCTGCGCGAGCGTCTCGTCGCTCGCGCCGATACCGGTGACACCGGTGATCACGGCTTCGAGGTTGGCCCGCATCTTCTTCAAGACATCGTCGGCCTGTGACGGATCGTTCAGAACGTCGTTGAGATACTTCGACTGATTGGAAATGATCTGCTGCAGGGGCAGCCCTGGAGCCAGGAAGTAGTTATGGGCAAGAGTCGCAGCATTTTTCGACGCCTCGTTGAAGGCATCGATGTACGGCTCGAGTGGCTTCCAGTCGGCGGCGAGACGGACGGTCGCCTCGGTGGTTGCCTTGTAGGCGGTGGGTACCTCGGAATGAACGCCGGGCGCGACGGCCATGACGCTCGCACCGGCGATGGCGACACCAGCGGCAACCCACGCACGGGGGGATTTTTTGGGAACTTCGATATCGCCTTGCAGGGCGATTGGAGCTGAACGCTGCACGGACTCTCCTCGGGGCATGTGCAAGAACTTGAGTGCGGTCTGAACGTAGAGCCAGAAGGAGCTGAGAGAGGGGCTTTTCGAAAAGTTTGTTTTGGTACACGAAGCATTAACTAAGGGTCTTTCGCGGTGTTGGATCATTAAAGAGCCAGGTCAGGACGGCGGCGAACCTAGTAATAGTTAGTCGAAGATTCGCGATATTTGAGTACCGACGGGTAGGTTCCGGTGGCGTAGTGAGCTGTGGAACCTGAGAAAAGTGGCATCCGGCGACCGTGGCTCGGGTATCGTCCCTCGCGCCCGACGACCTGAACAGAACGCGAAAGACGGGTCGTCGTTTACGGCGCCGCGGACTCGACGCGGCACCGAGATCACGACCGACGAAGGTGGCCGATGTCCAAGCATGCAAAACTCACCGACGACACTCTGCTCGAACTGCTCCGGCAGCGGGCGGATCGGTACGCCGACAAGGTCGCGTTTGCCTTCTCGTACAACGGCGACGGTGAGAACACGAGTGTGTTGACCTATCGGGATCTGGATACCAGGGCTCGTGCGATCGCCGCCGAGTTGCAGAGCAAGGGTGCGGCGGGCGAGCGCGTGCTGGTGCTCTGTCGACCCGGATTAGACCACATCGCAGGCTTTTTCGGATGTGTCTACGCCGGTGCGGTCGCGGTACCCGTGCATGAGCGACTTGCCCCTCGACTGTCGTCGGTAGTGCCCGATGCACGTGCTCGTTTCGCGCTGGGAGTGTCGGAGACTCAGCCGGGGATCAAGACAATGCTCGACACGCTCGGTGAGGGCGGCGATCTCAACTGGGGCCTGATGGATGCGGTTACCGCGGACGCCGACGACTGGGTGGCGCCGGACATCGACGCGACGACGGTCGCGATGATCCAGTACACATCAGGATCGACCACGACGCCGAAAGGCGTTGTCCTCAAACATGACAACCTGATGCGGAATATGGAGGCCATCCGTTCGTCGTGGAACGGTACCGACTCTGACGTCGGAGCATTCTGGCTTCCTTCTCACCATGACATGGGACTGATCGGCGGTGTGCTGTCGATGATCTATCTCGGCTGCACAGCACATTTCATGTCGCCGACGGCGTTCATCAAACGACCAATGGCGTGGATGGAACTACTCTCCACGTCGGCCGCGACCTACACCGTCGCGCCAAACTTCGCCTACGAGTTGTGCATTGAGCACAGCACTGCCGAAGAACGTGCAGCACTTGATCTTTCGGCGTTGCGCACCGCCATGAATGGCGCCGAGCCCGTACAGGAGACAACACTGCGACGATTCGCAGAGGGATTCGCTCCAGCCGGATTCGCGCGAGAGGCGTTCTCCGCGGTCTACGGCCTGGCTGAAGCGACACTTCTCGTCACGGGCCGGCCCGATCCGGCGTCGCCTCGCGTGGTGCATCTCGATCGTGAGGCGCTCGCAGAAGACAGGGTCGTCGAGTGTGAGTTTCCCGCCGAGTCAATGACATTGGGAGCGGCGACTGCTGAGGCGGTGTCGGGGGAGTCGACGACATCAGGTGCCATGACCGTCGTCGGGTGTGGAGAGCCGCGCGCCGGCGAGGTGGCGATCGTCGATCCGGTGACGCGGGTGCGGTGCGGAGAAGGACGGGTCGGTGAGATCTGGTGTGCGGGTAGCAGTGTCGGGGCAGGGTACTGGCGTCGACCCGAGGAAACCGAGCACACCTTTGGTGCGTCGATCGCCGACACCAACGTCGGGCCGTTCCTGCGCACCGGCGACCTCGGGTTTCTTCGTGACGGCGAGTTGTTTGTCACCGGACGGTGCAAAGATCTCGTCGTGATTCGCGGCGGGCACCACTATCCCAACGACATCGAGTTCTCCGTGCAGGGTTGCCACGCGTCTCTCCTGTCTGGTCGTGGAGCGGCATTCGCGTTCACGCCGGGATTGCGTGCGGCCGAACGACTGGTCATCATCCAGGAAGTCGATGTCGATCACGAGGGTGCGGGCGATGCGGATGCGCTCGCCGAGATCATCGAAAGTGTGCGGGTGGCTGTGGCCGACCGGTACGGCGTCGATCCTCATTCGGTGTTTCTGGTCGATCCACAGTCGATCCCGACGACATCGAGCGGCAAGATCCAGCGCAGCCGATGTCGAGAGCTGTTTCTCGATGGTTCCCTGTCGCCAGTCGCTCGGTGGCAGACCCCCTCGGCCGCCGACGACGTGGCGCGAGCGAAAGAACTCGAGAGGGCGGTTGCGGGTGCCGAACTGGTGCGGCTCGTTGTCGCGTCGGGCAGGAACGTCGGGCAGCCGGGCTGAGGACGCCCATCTGTGCGCGCCTCCCGCCTGGGCGCCGGCGATACCGAGTTGTGACGCCCTCGGGGTCGCTTGGGGCGCGGCAGGGCCGTAACGTCTGTTACTCAAGTGACTAGAGGGACAGATGTGACTTTGTACAAACGACTTTGTGTGGTGGTCGTCGTTGCTGTGACTGCGGTCGTCCTCGGCGCCGGCAGCGCACATGCGGCCCCGGCGCCGTTTCGACTGCCGCCGCTCCCTGAGCCGATCGCGACGTGGTTGCGCCCACCGGTGCCCCCGGCCAAGCGGCTCGCGGATAGCTGGGCGGTCGCGCAGAAGTCGATACGCAAAGCGACTCCCGGCCAGCTCGGCGTGTCCTTGGTTCCCGTCGGGTCCGACGCCGCACAGTCCTTCGGGACGCTCAAAACGGGGCGGGCGTGGTCGACCTTCAAGGTCCCTGTCGCACTCGCGGCCGAGCGTAAGAACGGTGCGTCGATCCTCGTCAAGGAGGACAAGGCGATCACGTTCTCCGACAATGACGCAGCAGGCGACCTATGGGGATCACTCGGCGGTGGCAAGGCATCGGTCGACGCGGTGACCGCTGTCCTGCGCGAAGGTCATGACATGGCGACTCGGGTCAGTTCCGAGATCGACACTCCGCGTTCGTATCCGGGCTACACACAGTGGGCGCTGGCCGACCAGGCCCGATTCGGCGCGCATCTACCGTGCATGCCGAACAGTAAGAACATCCTCGACCACATGGGCTCGGTGGCACCGAACCAGCGGTGGGGCATCGCCGACCTCGGTCCCAAGCGGCACGCGGTCACCGCGGTGAAGGGGGGATGGGGGCCTGCCACTCACGCGGCGCCCGGCTACCTGGTGCGCCAGCTCGGCCTCATCTCAACCGACCAGGGCGAGGTCGCGGTTGCGATGGCTGCCCGCCCGGCCAGCGGCAAATTCGAGGACGGCACAAAGATGCTGACCAAGGTCGGCGATTGGCTCGGCCAGAACTTCACGTCGATTCCGGCGGGGAAGTGCTCTGTGCTCTGAACTGCGCACACTCGACGGTATGAGGCGCCCAGTCGGCCGTATGAAGCGCCCAGTCGGCGGTGTGGGGCGCCCAGTCGGCAGTGTCACTCCGGCATGGAGTGGCGGCCCGAGCGGGGCGGCGAAGGTGGGACGCTCCTCCCGCGCACAGGCGTCTGAGGCTCGCGCGCCTGGCGCTCTTCCTGCTCTTCCGCGCGGCGCGACGTCCGGACTTCCGGTTCGGCGGCACGGGGAGTCGCGTGGGCCTCCGGCTCGGCGGCACGGGGAGTCGTGCGGACTTTCGAGTCGGCGGCGCGGGGCGTCGTGTGGACTTCCGGTTCGGCGGCGCGGGGCGTCGGATAGGTGAGGGCGGCGGCGATCGCAGTGGTCAGGGGCACGGATAGGGCGATGGCGATGCCGCCGACGAAAGATCGCGCCAGTTCGACGGCGACGGCGTCGGTGGTCAGCAGAGACGAGAAGGGTTGCCGCGCAACCGAGAACAACAGGAGTAGCGGTAGAGCGCTGCCCGCGTATGCGAAGACGAGGGTGTAGACGGTGCTCGCGATGTGGTCTCGGCCGACGCGCATCGCTGCCCGGAAAGTTGCGAGGCGGGTCGGTTCTCCCGCGCCCGCGAGTTCGAATGCCGCCGACGCCTGGGTGATCGTGACGTCGTTGAGAACGCCGAGGGTGCCGATGATGAATCCGGCGAGCAGCAGGCCGCTGATCGAGATGCTGCCCTGGTAGACCTGCAGGTTGGTGGTCTGATCGCCCGACAACCCGGTGAGATGCATGGTCCTGATCGCGAGCCAGCTCAGCACGCCTGCGAGCACGAGCGAACTCAATGTGCCCAGCAGCGCCGAGCTCGTCCTAAGGCTGATGCCGTGCGCCAGATACAGAACGACGAAGAGAATCGCGGCCGATGACACCACGGCCACCGCGACGGGCGACTCACCGTCGAGAATCGCGGGCAGGGTGAACACGCCGAGCACGGCGAAGGCGAAGACGAGACCGATGATGGACCGCAGGCCACGCCAGGCCGCCACCAGGACCACGGCGCCCACGAACAGCACTGCCCAGATCAGCGTCGGTATCCCACGCGAGAAGTCGAAGAACGTGTAGCGCGGAGCGCCGTCGGGCCCAGGTACCGTGCTCAGCCGGATGGCGTCGCCGGGGGAGAGAGACGGTTGGCCCGCCTGCGGTTCGTCGAGGGTCGACGGGTCGGGTGCGACGCTGTCCGGTCCGCTGCCGGCCTGCGCCCGATTCGTCGGGATCTCGAGCAATGTGTATTTGCCTGAGTCACTTCCCGATTCGAGCTTGACGGTGTTCTCGATGCACGGGCCGTTCGGAGTCGGCGTAGTGCCGAAGTCAGGCGAATCCTGCGCGGTTCCGACGAGTTGGTTGAGGCAGGGGCCACGTGATTGTCCGACCACCTTGCCCGAAACGGTCGTGATCGCTCCGCCGTCAGCGCCTCTGAACTGCGGCGGAATCGGATGGCTCCCACCTGACGGCCACAGCAGCACCATCCCGACGATGACGGCGATTCCGGCAATCGTCAGGGTGACGACGACGAATCGTTTCGCGAACGGAGACAACGCCGCCGGGATCTCCGACAGCGAATGACTGTGCGAGTGTCCGACGTGCGTGCGGTGGGGTCCGGAATCGCGACTCACCCCGCCACCTTAGGCGGCGAGTCAGCGCGTCGCGGCACCGACCGTATCGTTACCGACTCGTGCTGCCGCATCGGTACCGACTCGTGCTGCCGCATCGGTGTCGACTCGCGCTGCCGCGTCGCGGACCGAGTCGTCGATGGTCGACCCTGCGCCCCCGACTCGGTACGACGCTCCGCGGTGGTTGTCCGGAAGCAGATCACCTCGTCCGAACAGCTTGTTGCGCAACGTCCCCGGCACGTACTCCCGCTCGTAGGCACCTCGCCGCTCCAGCGCGGGCACCACATGGGTGATGACGTCGGAGAAGGTGCCGGGCGTCACGGCGTACGCGAGGTTGAAGCCGTCGACGTCGGTTTCGGCGGCCCATTCGAGCAGGGCTGAAGCCACCTCGTCGCCGGACCCGATCAGCACGGGCCCCATACCGCCGATGCCACCCCACGCCGCGATGTCGCGCACCCGCCACTGCTCGCCGGTGTCGGATGCCTGCTGGAAGGCGGCCACCGCGGACTGGATTGCGTTGCTCGCCACGTTGCCGATCGGTTCGTCGAGGTCATACGACGCGAGGTCGATACCCATCCAGCCCGACATGAACACCAGTGAGCCCTCGTCGCTGGCCAGTCGCTGGTATTCGGTGGCCTTGGCGCGTGCGGCCTCCGGCGTGGCGTCGGTGATGATCGTCAGGAGCGTGTAGATCCGTGCGTCGTAGGGATCGCGACCCGCGATAACGAGTTCCTCGCGGATCTTGGCGACGGTCTCGCGCAGGATCTGCTTGGTGGGAGCCGCGACGAAGATGGCTTCGGCATTCTGCGCAGCGAAGCGTCGTCCGCGAGGTGAGGCTCCGGCCTGGTAGATGACGGGTGAGCCCTGCGGCGACGGCTCCGACAAATGGATGCCCGGCACGGTGAAGTGCTTACCGCGGTGTCCGACGTGGTGGACTTTCGACGGGTCGGCGAACACACCGGAGCTGCGGTCGCGGAGTACCGCGTCGCGCTCCCACGAGCCCTCCCAGAGTTTGTAGAGCACGGTCAAGTACTCGTCGGCGTGGTCGTAGCGGTCGTTGTGCGCGAGCTGATCGTCGTCGCCCATGTTGCGCGCGGCCGACGGCAGGTAGCCGGTCACCACGTTCCAGCCGATCCTGCCCTTGGTGAGATGGTCCAGCGTCGACAATCGGCGCGCGAACGGATACGGATGCTCGAATCCGGTGCCCGTCGTGATCCCGAAGCCGAGGTGCTGCGTCGCATGCGCCATGGCCGACACCAGCAGCAGCGGGTCGTTGACGGGGATCTGCGCGCCCTGCCTGATCGCGGCTTCGTCGGTGCCCGCGTAGACGTCGTAGGTGCCGAGTACGTCGGCGATGAACAGGCCGTCGAATCCGCCTGTTTCCAGCAGTCGGGAAAGCTCGACCCAGTAGTCGAGGGTGTTGTAGTCCCACGATCGGTCAGCGGGGTGACGCCAGAGGCCGGGGGATTGGTGCGCGACGCAGTTCATGTCGAATGCGTTGAACCGGATGGGTCGCGCTGCGGTCGATCGCGAACTCGGGGCGGAAGGGTGATGGCTGTCAGACACTCGGCCGATCGTCCGGCGTGACGCCGGGTTACGCCAGGTTTGTGCGCACCGCGGGCCAAAGGGGTACGAATGAGTGGCATGAATGCCTCGGAAGTTCTCCTCGACGGATTGAGCCGCATCAAGGACGGGGTCCACGGTGTCCTCGACGGAATCGACGAAGAGCGGCTGGGCCTCACGGTGGCGCCGGGGGCCAACACCATAGCCTGGCTGATCTGGCACCTCACGCGAGTCCAGGACGCGCAGATCGCCGACGTCGCAGGCTTCGATCAGGTCTGGACCAGAGATGGGTGGTACGAGAGTTTTGCTCTGCCGTTCGGCAAGGAGGCCACCGGCTATGGGCAGTCGCCCGAGGAGACGCGACGCGTAGTAGCCGAACCCGACCAGCTGCTCGGCTACTACGACGCCACACACGACGCATCGGTCGCCTACCTCGCGACGCTCGACGATGCCGACCTCGACCGTATCGTGGACGATCGCTGGGACCCTCCCGTTACGCTCGGTGTGCGCCTGGTCAGCATCGTCGACGACGACGCGAAGCACCTCGGGCAGGCTGCCTACCTTCGAGGGCTACACCTGTAGCACCGCCCGGCGCTGGCGGTCATAGGTGAGTGAAAGACGTTCTGGCTCAGGGCTTCCAGCAGCCCTTGAGGGTTTGGAAGTCGCCCGCGAACGAGGTTCCACCGGTGCAGGTGGGTCCGTTCTTACCGTCGACCACCACGGTGGCGCCCGGCCCGGCGATGCCGATCGCGAGTCCCGGCTTGATACCGGTCATCGTCACGGAAGCCTTGGGGCCCAACGCAATTGCCGCAGGACCGGCATAGTGGTCTGCCTTCGACGACGCCGTACCGCCGTTGTCGACGACCGCCAAGCTCAGTCCTGTTGGGCCGGAATCCGCTGTGCAGCCAGGCATTGTCGAACTCTGTCCCGGCAGGGCCGGACAGATCGTCGGTGCGGCAGCGGCGTCGGGTGCCGCGGCGAATGCGATTGCTCCCGCGCCTGCTGTTGCGACCAGTGCACCCAATGCGATTCGGGCTGTGTTCCGCATGTGAAGCTCCTTGTATCGGTAGATGAAGTATGTCGGTGGACGAGCATCAGCGATTCGGAGCAGGTGCGGGCCGCGGATGGGAACCGACGCGCAGAAAACTGCGCCCCCTGTGGCCTCCGTATGTACCGGTACATGCGAGAGGCGCGGGAGCTGCAACTTTCTGCGGGAAAGAAGTGTCAGATCCAGCCGCGATCGCGCGCGATGTGCGCGGCCTCGCCGCGCGTGCTCGCGCCGGTCTTCCCGATGGCCGACGACAGGTGGTTGCGCACGGTGCCTGCGGAGAGATGAACCTGCGCCGCGATCGTTGCGACCGTCGCGCCCGACATCGCTGCGCGCAGCACATCGGTTTCGCGCGCAGTCAACGGATTCTCGCCGCTGGCAAGACTTTCCGTCGCGAGCGTCGGGTCGACGACGCGCAGTCCCGCGTGCACACGTCTGACGGCATCGGCGAGTTGGGCAGCGGGGGTGTCCTTCACGACGAATCCCGATGCTCCCGCGTCGATCGCGCGACGGAGGTAACCCGGACGGCCGAACGTGGTCACGATCAGCGAACGCACCTGCGGAAGTTGTGTGCGTATCGCCGCAGCGGCCTCGATGCCGTCGGCTCCGGGCATCTCGATGTCGAGTAGGCAGACCTGCGCGTCGGATGCGCGGGCGGCCTCGACCACCTCGTCGCCTCGGCCGACCTGGGCGACCACGTCGAGGTCGGGTTCGAGGTCGAGCAGTGCGGCCAGCGCGCCCCGGACGAGCGCCTGGTCGTCGGCGAGGAGTAGTCGGATCGAGTCGGTCATGAGATCTGCACCCGCACTGTCGTTCCCGTCGAATCAGAGTCGAAGTGCACTGTGCCGCCTGCGGATTCGACGCGCTCACGAAGACCGCGCAATCCGTTACCGTGCTCGGCGTCGCCGAGACCGCGTCCGTCGTCGTGAACCGACATCGACGATCCGTCGATCAGCACCTCGCAGTGCTGTGCTCCGCTGTGTCTGACGACGTTGGTGACGGCCTCGCGCAATACCCAGGCGAAGAGTTCGGCGTGGAGAGTTTCGACGGTCGGCTCAGGCAACGTTGCCACGATGTCCGCCGCGTGCAACGCGCTGTCGACGCCTGCGATGGTGTCGGGCAGATCCGGTGTGCGTATGCGTCCGACGGTCGTGCGCACCTGCGCGAGCGCGTCGCGGGTCAACTGATTGACCTCACCCAGTTCTCGCTGCGCACGTTCTGGGTCGAGCTCGATGAGCCGCTGTGCGAGTTCGGTTTTCACACTGATGACCGTCAACGAGTGGCCGAGGATGTCGTGGACGTCGCGGGCGACGCGCTCGCGTTCCGCGACGA
The DNA here is from genome assembly GCF_036540975.1 of Gordonia sp. w5E2. Classification (NCBI taxonomy): domain Bacteria; kingdom Bacillati; phylum Actinomycetota; class Actinomycetes; order Mycobacteriales; family Gordoniaceae; genus Gordonia; species Gordonia sp. w5E2. The sequence goes on from NZ_CP144213.1 coordinate 1,443,857, forward strand.
CGGCCAGTCGTGCGTTGAGTTCTCGTCGACGCTCCTCCTCGCGTTCGCGCTCGCCCTCGCGCACCGCGACGAATCGAAATCCGAGCATGGTCAGTCCGACGGCAAGCAGGACGAGCACGATGCTGGCATCGGTGTGCCACCCGAACAGGCGGGGGAGGGCAACCGAGGCGACAACGACGGCGGCGACGCAGATCAGTGCCCATCGCGTCGGAAAGCAGAACGCGGCGACGACCATCAGGAATGGCGCTGCGCCGAAGGCGTTCTCGTCGATGATCGGGAACAGCCCGACCATGAGGAGCACGAGAAGTACGAACAAGGGGACGCCGCGCAGATCGGTCTCTGCCGTGCCGGTGAGCAGGTACACGCTCGCCAACAGGTAGGACAGCGCGAACAGGGTCAGGAGGGTGAATCCGATCGCCTTCGTCGCGGTGGAATGGTCGGAGGTCGCGACGGCGCCGATGGGGTATGCGAGAAAAATGAGCCAGACAGCGGTGAACACCCAGCGCAGATTGCGCCAGGGTGTCACCGCGCCGGCCGAGCCGAACCACCGTGCCATCACGCACTCCCGATCGTCATGGGCGGTGTTCTCCTGCTGGTCCGTCGTTGGTCTCGCGCACTCACTGGCGCTGTGTACTGCGACTGTAGAAGACCGCGGCAGCGACCGAGAACACTGCGGCCCAGATGACCAGATTGGCGACCGCGACCCAGAGTCCGATATGCGTCCCGTACACCGTCACGCCGTGGTCGAGGGGGTAGCGCGCCAGGGTCACCACTCCGAACATCGGGGTGAACTGGGAGATGGTCAGCATGGTTCCCTTGAGCGGAACGAAGACGTTGCCTGCGAAGGCGAGGAGCGCCAGTACGCCACCCATCACCTGCATCGCCCCGTCGGACCGCATGAGGCTGCCCACTGCGAGGCCGAACGCCGCGAACACCGACGCCCCGATCCATCCGAGCAGGAGGCATGCGATCCAGATGCCGAAGGGTGCGTGCGCACCGGTGGCGATTCCGGCGATGCAGAGCACCGCGATCGGCAGTGCCCCCATCGCGAGGGCCACACCGATTTTCGTTGCCACGTAACCCGCGGGTTGCAGCGGCGTCATCATGAGCGTTCGCGTCCACCCTGCTTGTTGCTCGATCGCCACCGACGCGGCATTCGTGGCTGCAGCGAGGATCGCCCCGTAGACGGCCATACCGATGAGAACGTAGAAGGCGACGTTGCCGGATCCCACTGCATCGCTTGTCGTCTGGGTTGCTCCGAAGACGAGGTAGAGCAGGGCGGGCATCACGACTGTGAAGATCATCGCGCGACGATTGCGCATGACACGACGGATGTCGAGGCGGAGATAGGTGGGTGAGGCGAAGAACCCCCGAAGGGAGTCCGACGCCGTCGTGGTCGGTGCGTCGGCGGTATTCACGTTCATGGTGGTCGAGCCTTTCGGTGTGCGGGGGTGTGCTGGTCAGTCGGTGGTGAGCGCGATGAAGGCGTCTTCGAGGTTGTGGGTCGCCACCTCGAGCTCGCGTGCGTCGGTCGTGGTCAGAAGACACCGCGCGAGGGCATCGGAATCGTTGGCGGACAGATACGTTCGTCCACCCCGGCGCTCGACCACCTCGAGATCGGGAATCGCCGCACCGACGGCGGCAATGGCGGTGTCGTCGATGATCGCCGACACCACACGTCGACTTGCGACGTTGCGGATCTCGGCCGTCGAACCGTCGGCGACGACGCGTCCGTGCGAGACCATCACGATGCGGTCAGCGAAGTCGTCGGCCTCTTCGAGATAGTGGGTGGCGAAGACGACGGTGCGGCCTGCGCCGGCATCGGCACGAATCGCCGACCAGAAGGCACGTCGTGACTCCACGTCCATTCCGGCCGTCGGCTCGTCGAGCACGATGAGGTCGGGATCGGGCAGCGTCGCCAACGCGAACTTGAGACGTTGCTGCTCGCCACCCGAGCATCGGGAAACCTTGCGCCCGGCGATCTCCGCGATGCCTGCACGTGCCATCGCCGATTCGACGTCGCGCGTGCGCCCGTGCAGATCCGCGATGATTCGCATGGTCTCTTCGACTGTGAAGTCGGGGAGCAGACCGCCGCTCTGCAGAACCGCGGCGACGCGGCCGGTCCGCGCGGCCTTCCTGGCCGACAGGCCATACACCTCGACGGTGCCCGAATCCGGTTGTGTCAGACCGAGAACCATGTCGAGTGTCGTGGTCTTACCTGCTCCGTTCGGCCCGAGAAAGGCCACGACCTCGCCGGGGCGGATCGTCAGGCTGAGGTCGTCGACGGCGGTGAGCCGCGAACCGTTGCCGCTGCGAAAGGTCTTCGTGACGCCGTCGATGACGAGTGCCGGCGCGGTCTGCGGCGAGCTGGCTGCGCGAATCGCGGTGGAATCGGTGTTGTTCATGACATCAAGACTCGCGCCGCGGGCGCGCCCACACACAGAGCAGATGTCATGTTTCGCCCATGACAAGCGTCATGGGTCGGGTCCGGATGCCCGGGTCAGGAGTCAGCCGACGTGCACGATCGGCCGTCGGCTGATCTCCGGCTCGGCTCGGCGGACGACTTCTCGCGTGACCGCCGCGACTTCGCCTTCGCCGATGAACAAGAACCGGAGGAGGTTGAGCAGCGGGTTGGTCTCGCTCCACTCGAAGTACACGTTGGGAACGATTCCGGTCTGTTCGCGGATGGCCAATAACGTGGCCGCGATCGTATTGGGCACCGCAGCCGAATCAACCCAGAGGATCCGGTATCCACCTTCGCGGTAGCGTCCGTGAATCAGGAGGTCGGTGGCGAACTCCGACGAGTCGGTCACGTTCACTTCGAGAAACACGATCTGATCGGCGTCGGGAATGTGGCTTTCGGCGCGTTGCTGCAGTTCTTTGTCGTGGTATTCGTGCAGCGACCGTTCGTCGGGGTCGTGGGTGACGATTTGTATCTCCCCGGAAGCCGCAGCCTCGTCGATGATGCGTTGTGCTGTCTCGTCGAAAGTGATGATGCCACTTCGCAATTCAAACGATCGGTTGATTCGGGAAGCAAACGACACGATCAGGATCGCCGCGATGAAGAATGCGGCCACCTGCACACCTTCGGGGCGTTCGATGATATTCGCGACGGTGGTGTAGATGAAGATCACCGAAATCGTGGTGAACATCAGCGTCAGTCGTCGGATCCTGCGTTTGCGCACTGAGAGCGTGACGGCGATGGCCGCGGACGTCATCAGAACCAGCACGCCGGTGGCGTATGCGCCGCCCTGTTTGTCGACGTTGGCGTCGAAATAGATGGTGACGCCGAAGGCGATGAGTGCGAAGACGACGACCAGCGGGCGGGTGGCGCGCGCCCAGTCCGGAGCCATGCCGTAGCGCGGCAGGTAGCGCGGCACCAGGTTGAGCAGACCGGCCATGGCCGACGCCCCGGCGAACCAGAGGATAAGGATGGTGCTGATGTCGTAGACGGTGCCGAAACCGCTGCCGAGGTAGTCGTGTCCGAGGTAGGCGAGCGCACGACCGTTGGCTTTGCCGCCGGGCTGGAACTCGTTCTCGGGTATCAGGATGGTGCACACCAGACTGCTCGAGATGAGAAAGACACTCATGATCAGTGCCGATGTGGTGAGGAGGCGTCGAGTGCCACGAATGCGGGTGATCGGATGATCGGGTGGATCGGCCGGTGAGCCGTCGACCTGCGGCATGACCGCGACGCCCGTCTCGAAGCCCGACAATCCCAGCGCCAGCTTGGGAAACACGAGGACGGCGATCGCTGCCACCATCCACGGATTGCCGTGCTCGGTGAACATCGCCGACTGCCAGTCGATGACGAGATGTGGAGCTTCGACGATGTGCCACAGCGCGGTCGCGATCACGACAACGTTGAGACTCAAATACACGACGACCAGGACGACCGCGATGGTGATCGCCTCGGTGAAGCCGCGCAGGAACACCGCGGCGAGCAGCGCGAGCAGGATCAGTGTGATCAGGACCGTGTGGTTGGAGAAGCCGCGTGGGACAAGGGGATTCTCGACGAAGTGGGCGGTCGCGTCCGCGGCCGACAACGTCATCGTGATCAGGAAGTCGGTTGCCGCGAAGCCGAGGAGGACGAGAACGAAGATCTTTCCGCCCCACTTGGGGAGAAGCCGTTCGAGCATCGCGATCGAGCCCTCGCCCTTGGGCGATTTTGCCGCGACGTACCGGTAGACGGGGAGCGCCCCGAACAGTGTCAGTGCGACCAACACCAGCGTCGCCACCGGGGCAACGGTTCCGGCTGCGAGTGCGGCGATACCCGGCTGATAACCAAGCGTCGAGAAATAGTCGACGCCGGTCAGGCACATGACCTGCCACCACCGGTGCGTATGCGATTCTTCGCTCGGAATGCGGTGCGGCCCCATGAGGCCGGCGGGCTCCGGTGAGATATCGGAGAGCAGCCACTGCCGCATTCGGTGGTCGGAAACGTCGGAACTCACTCGGAAACACTAACCGGACGAACCGTGATTTGGTGTAGCGAAGCTTGTCCGGATTCGTGTCGATCGCGTGACGCCGCATTTGTCCGATATTCGATAGTGCAAACGGTACAAAACGAAAGATCCTGTCGCACAACGGATTCAAAGATTACAAATTGGTCAACACGCCGCCCTGTGGCCGTTTTTCGTTCACGTTTTGTTCTCCGTCATCTCAGTACAGTTCGCGCGGAGTTGCCGCTGGGGCGACGACCGGCGCAGCGCGCGGATCGAGCGAGCGAGCCGAGCAATGAATTCATCTTGAGGGGACTACATGACCACCAACGAGTCACGGATGCGACGGGGTGCCGTTGGCGCACTGGCCATCGGTGCCGTCGCGACCGCCGTCGGCATGGCCGCGGCTCCCGCACACGGCGACGCCTTCGTTCGTTTGCCGGGAGGAACGGCTACCGGAGACGGACTGACGCTCACCCGCACCACTGAATCTGCGCAGATTTCGCCCTCTCTCGCGGCAAATGGCCTCGGCCGCACCGCGTGGGTGAGCGGAAGCGTCGTCCTCAAGGCGCCGGGACTGAAAGACGCCAAGGCGGGACCGAACAACGGTGTCGGTTCGAACGGCGAGGCCACCTACCCGGGCACGGGCGGCGTGTCGACGGATGGCGCCGCGGCGACGCTCTCGGTGGGCTACATCGTCGGTTGCCAGGTGAACGTCGGATCGATGACGGTCGGCGCCACCGGGACACTGAACCTGCTGAGCGCCGGCGCGGTATCAGGTTCGGGCAGCCTCAGCATTCCGCTGACGCCCGGTCAGGTGGTGTTTGCCCAGCTCGATTACAAGGACATCGAGAAGAAGGGCACGTACTACTTCAATTGGGACCGCACGCAGTTGAACATCAACAATTGCGCCGGTTACGCGCAGGCCCGCTCGTACGCGGTCGTGGAGACCACCGGCAGCGATCACCAGAAGGTCAACCTCTACGGCAAGCCCTTCTCGATCGGCTGACCGCTCTCATCACGACCACAACCATTTGAGGGAAAAAATGAACATCAGTTTGAAGCGGCTCGTCACCATCGGCGCGCCCGCGGCATTCACCACCGTCGCCGCCCTGATGGCACCGGCCATCGCACACGCCGACGTCCACGTCGCACTTCCGTCACAGACCGACCAGCAGACCCTCGGCGACGGCACCGTTGTGTCGGTGACCCGTACCAACGAGACGGCCAACATCAACCCGTCGCTCGGCGGAACGCCGCTGCACCGCAACGCATGGGTGTCGGCTACCTACGCAGTCAAGACCAGCAAGGACGCCAAGAACATCAAGATCAGGGCGGGTTACATCGTTGGCTGCCAGGTCAACATCTCCGGTGTCAGCGGTAGCGGCAACGGTGCTGCATCCGGCAAGCCGGGTCCGAATATCGACAGCCCGCCCGCAATCAGTTCGGCAACGACGGGCGCCGGAACTTCGCTGTCGGTCGGTCCGGGCCAGGCTGTCGCCTATTACGTGAACACTGTCGAGTCCGCCGACGACTTCGGCAACCAGAAGCTGAGCAACAAGGTCGGGTACAAGGCCACCAACCATGCGAAGCTCAGCTATACCAACGAGCAGATCGGGATCAACGGCTGCGCGGGTTACGCGCAGGCTCGTTCGTTTGCCGACGTGTACGTCAACACACCCAACGCAGAACAGATCGTGACGTTCTACGGAAAGCCCTTCAGCCTCGGATAACCTCTCACCCGAGTCTGGATTCGACGACCGCGCGGTGCACCTTCGGCTGGGTGCGCCGCGCGGTCCTTTCTGTCGGCGCGGTCGTAACCGGATCGAATGTCGGTGCTCGCATGCCGTGAGACGATCAGGGTATGGCTGACACGGATGCGCCGCTGACCGATGAGCAACTCGTCACCCCCATCGACGATCAGGATTCGATGACCACCGTCGTCATCGCGTTCGTCGCGAATGTCGCAGTCGCCATTGCCAAGACGATTGCCGCGATCGTCACGGGATCGGCGTCGATGACGGCAGAGGCCATGCACTCCTGGGCGGACTCGGGGAATGAGATCTTTCTGCTCATCGCCGAGCGTCGTGGAAACCGTGGCAGGACAAGAAGTCACCCGTTCGGGCACGGCAGGGAAACCTACATCTGGTCGATGTTCGCGGCGTTCGGATTGTTTGCTGTCGGCGCTGCCGTGTCGGTGGTCAACGGCATCACAGCGCTCGTCCACCCGGAAGAAGACACCAACTATCTCGTCGGCTACATCGTGCTCGCGATCTCCGCAGTGCTGGAAGGTATTTCGTTCATACAGTCGGTGCGCCAGGCCAAGGCGGGCGGGCGTCGGATGTCGATGCACCCGCTGCGCTTCGTCAGCCGGACGTCGAACACCACGCTGCGAGCTGTGTTCGCCGAAGACTTCGCGGCACTCGTCGGACTCGCGATCGCTGCTGCGGGCATGGCGTTGCATCAGATCACCGGCAACGCCGTCTGGGACGCGCTCGGATCGATCCTCGTCGGTCTGCTGTTGGGCTTCATCGCCATCTTCCTCATCCGACGCAACAGCGAGTTCCTGCTCGGCCAGGAGGCCATGGCGCCGATTCGCGACGCCATCCTCCTGCGTTTGCTCGCCATGCCCGATATCGATCGGGTCACCTATCTCCACGCGGAGTACGTCGGTCCGATGGAGTTCTACATGGTCGCCGCCGTCGATATCACCGGAGACCTCGCCGAGCACGACGTCGCCTTCCGGCTGCGCAGGCTCGAAGCGCAGATCGAGACACAGGAGGCCATCGTCGAGGCCGTCCTCACGTTGTCGACCATCGACGAGCCGTCGCTGGTGCCCGCGGGCCAGATCACGCCGTCGGCGTGATGCCTCCCCAGAGCGGACGGCACGCCGGACGGACCCGAGTTTGCGACGCGTAGGTTGAGTTCCATGGACTTGCGAATCTTCACCGAACCTCAGCAGGGCGCCACTTACGAGACGCTGCTGCGCGTCGCGCGGGCGAGCGAAGACCTCGGCTACGACGCATTCTTCCGATCCGACCACTACCTGGCGATGAACACCGAGGGACTCCCGGGGCCGACTGATGCGTGGCTCACGCTGGCTGCGCTCGGTCGGGAGACCTCGACGATCCGCCTCGGCACGCTGGTGACGTCGGCGACGTTCCGCCACCCCGGTCAGCTCGCGATCCAGGTTGCGCAGGCGGACGAAATGAGCGGCGGCCGAATCGAATTCGGACTCGGTGCGGGATGGTTCGCCGAGGAGCACGAGGCGTACGCGATCCCGTTCCCGCCGCTCGGGGAACGCTTCGAGAAGCTGACAGAGAACCTCGAGATCATCACCGGACTGTGGTCGACGCCGGTCGGCGATCTTTTCGACTACCGCGGCAAGCACTTTCAGATCAGCAACTCGCCCGCGCTGCCCAAGCCGTCGCAGTCACCGCGACCCCCGATCATCATCGGCGGCATGGGCAGGAAGCGCACCCCCGCGTTGGCCGCGCAGTTTGCCGACGAGTTCAACGTGCCGTTCGCGAAGACCGACGTCGTCGCAGCGCAATTCGACGTCGTGCGCGATGCGTGCACGGCGGCGGGTCGCGGACCCGACGAACTCACGTATTCGGCGGCGTTGACGATCTGCGTGGGCACAAGCGATGCAGACGTCACACGACGGGCCGACGCAATCGGGCGCGAGGTCGGCGAACTCCGGGAAAACGGTCTCGCGGGTACGCCCGATCAGGTGGTCGAGAAGATCGAGTCGTACCGGGCCATCGGGGTCACCAGGTTGTACCTGCAAATGCTCGACCTCGACGATCTCGATCATCTCGAGCTGGTCTCCTCGGCGGTTGCGCCGCAACTCTGATCGCGTGCTGTGACCGCTGGTTGAGCGGTCAGGCGTGCGCGGCGTCGAACGACGTGTGCATCTCCCAGAAGAGGATCTCGGCCGGCGCGTCTGCGGTGACGGTCAGTGCGGCGGTGCCTGTGGTGCGTAGCGCGTCGCCCTCGTCGAGGGTGAGGTGATCGTCGGGTGTCTCGTGGTCGGGTAGGCCGGACACCGTGACGGTGCCGGAGACCACGAACAGGTGCCCGAACGGTGCGGGCGGCAGGGTGACCTGGCGGTCGGGGAGTAGGCGCGCGGCGTGCAGTGCGACGTAACCGTTGCCGATCTCCAGCGCCTGCCCACTCGCGTCGCGGTCGAGTCCCGACACGATGGTGACCAGCTCGCCGTCGGCCAGCGCTTCGTTGACGTCTGCTTCCGCGTAACTCGGTGTGCCGCCCGAATACTCGGGTGCGATCCACATCTGCACGACGCGCAACCGCTGGTTCTCGGCACGCGTCGACGCGTTGCGCTCGGAATGCCTGATTCCCGATCCCGCCGACATCCGCTGCACGACGCCGGGTGTGAGAACACCTTCGCTTCCTTGCGAGTCCCTGTGGTGCAGAGCGCCTTCGACGACCCACGTCACGATCTCTGCGTCGCGATGCTGGTGGGTGTCGAAACCCGCGCCCGCGTCGACGATGTCGTCGTTGTGGACCAGCAGCATTCCGTGCGCGTTGGCTGCCAGGTCGAAACTGCCGGTGGCAGGAAACGATTGCCGTGAGTCGATGGCCTCGTCGTTCCACATATGGCGGTCGGCCGCGCGGATGAGGCGCCAGCTCGTGGCGTCGGTGATCTGTGTCTGCGTGTCGGTCATGATCTCGTCATTTCGCTCGGTCAGCGGGTGTACTTGCGATGGTGGACGTTTCGGTGTCGAGATGTTCGGTGAGCGTCGCCATGAGGTCGGCGAGTTCGCTTGCCTGCACGTCGGAGAGTCCGGACGTGAACAGCCTGTCGACGGCCGCGCCGTGATCGCGTGCGGCGGCAGCGAACGCCGAGCGTCCGTCGTCTGTCAGCACCGCGTAGCTACCGCGCTTGTCCTCGGGCGCGGCCTCGCGACGAAGCCACCCGCGCCGGACCATCGCGTCGACCTGGTAGGAGAGGCGCGACGTCGAGAACACCATGCGGTGGGAGAGGTCGCGCATCCGTGCGCGGCCGCCGGGGGATTCGTGGAGGATCAACAGAACGTGGTAGTCCGCCAACGACATTCGGCAGTGTGCACGCAGCTCGTCGTCGAGTGTGGTCTGGAGACGGGCGCTCGTCTCGATGAAGAGTCGCCACGCCTGTGCTTTGGACGCGGCGACCTTCTGGATCGAGTGGTTGACGGTCATCGAATGCTGGTGTGCGGCATGATCGCATCCGGCGGAATGACGCCGAGACGACCGGCCTGGAAGTCTTCGATGGCCTCGATCAGTTGCTCGCGGGTGTTCATCACGAACGGACCGTAGTGCGCGACGGGTTCGCGAATGGGTGCTCCGCCGAGCAGGAGAACCTCGAGGGCGGGACGGTTGCCGTCCTGCCCGGCGTCGGCGGCGACCGTCAGACGGTCACCCTTGCCGAAGACCGCGAGCTGGCCCTGCTCGATCGGACGCGCGTCCGGGCCGACGGTGCCACGCCCGGAGAGGACGTAGGCGAGTGCGTTGAAGTCCTCACGCCACGGCACGGACACCGACGCACCGGGCGCGACGGTCGCGTGCGCCACCGTGATCGGGGTATGCGTGGAACCCGGGCCTGCATGACCGTCGAGCTCGCCCGCGATGATGCGGACGAGTGCGCCGCCGTCGGGGGAGGCGACGAGCGCGACATTCCCGGCTTCGAGGTTCTGGTAGCGCGGAGTGAGGAACTTGTCCTTGGCGGGCAGGTTGACCCATAGCTGGATGCCGTGGAACAAACCGCCGGATTCGACCAGCTCAGCTGGTGGTGTCTCGATGTGCAGAATGCCGGCACCGGCGGTCATCCACTGGGTGGCGCCGTTTTCGATCAAGCCGCCACCACCGGTGGAGTCCTGGTGCTGGAAGCGACCGTCGATGATGTAGGTGACAGTCTCGAAGCCCCGGTGCGGGTGCCAGTCGGTGCCCTTCGGTTCGCCTGGTTCGTAGTCGACCTCGCCCATCTGATCCATGTGGATGAACGGGTCGAGGACTGCGGCTGGAACGCCCGCGAAGGCCCTGACCACGGGGAATCCCTCGCCCTCGTATCCGCGGGGACCACGGGTCAGTGACTTTACGGGCCGTTCGGAGGCCTCGAGCGTCGCCGCGGTGAGGCGGGGCAGAGTTGTGGTGTCGGCGGTGATGGCGGGCATCGGAACCTCCTGGTCGGCTATTTGCTCAAATCTGAGCAACTGGTTCAGTCAACCTGCCGGGGCGCGGCGTTATTCCGACAGTGCTGTCGGGTCTACTTCGCTGTCGGGTCTACTTCGCTGTCGGGTCTACTTCGCCGCGGCGCGGACCAGGTTGCCGCCGATGATGAGACGTTGAATCTCGCTGGTGCCCTCGTACAGCCGGAGCAGGCGCACGTCGCGGTAGATACGTTCGACCGGCACCTCGCGCATGTAGCCGGTTCCGCCGTGGATCTGCACGGCGAGATCGGCGACCTTGCCCACCATCTCGGTGCAGAACAGCTTTGCCGCCGACGGTCCGATGCGTCGGTCCTCGCCGGAGACGTACTTGGCGGCGGCCTCGCGAACCAGCGCGCGGCCGGCCATCACTCCGGTCTGCTGGTCTGCGAGCATCGCCTGCACCAATTGGAAAGAGCCGATGGCCTTTCCGCCCTGCGTGGCGTTGGCGGCATAGGCCACCGACTCGTCGAGCGCACGCTGCGCCTGCCCCACCGACAGGGCGGCGATGTGTACGCGCCCGCGGGCCAGCGAGGTCATCGCAGCCTTGTAGCCCTTCTCCGCATCGCCACCGACGAGCGCGGACGAGGGCACGCGCACCCCGTCGAAGGTGACGTCGGCTGTCCACGCGCCCTCCTGGCCCATCTTGGCGTCTTTACTACCCACCTCGACGCCGGGAGTGTCTGCGGGAACGAGGAATACCGCTATCCCTGTGCCCGACTCATCGGCGGGACGGGTGCGCGCGAAGACGACGAAGAGGTCGGCGATCGGCGCATTGGTGATGAAGCGCTTCTGGCCGTCGATCACCCAGTCCTGCCCGTCGCGGGTTGCCCTGGTGCGCAACCCCGCCGGATTCGAGCCCGCTCCCGGCTCGGTGAGAGCGAACGACGCGACCATCTCGCCCGACGCGATGCGTTCGAGCCACTGCTTCTTCTGCTCGTCGGTGCCGAAGTTGACGAGAACCTGACCGGCGATGCCGTTGTTGGTGCCGAACATCGACCGCAACGCCAAGCTTGTGTACCCGAACTCCATTGCCAGCTCGACGTCTTGCGTCAGGTCCAGTCCGAGTCCGCCCCATTCCTGCGGGATGGCGTATCCGAATAATCCCATCTCCGCGGCCTGTGCACGCAGATCGGCCGGTACCTCGTTGGTCTGCATGATCTCGGTTTCGCGAGGCACGACCTTGGTGCGGATGAAGTCGTGGACTAGTTGGCGGATCTGCTCGAAATCTTCGGCGTCGACCTCGGATGACGGGTTTTCGCTTGCGGTCATGTCTGGAAATTATCAAACGCGGAGACCGCGCCTCCCGCGATCAATGGCGTCGCCTTGGCGAGGGGTCGTCGAGTTCTTGGAAGGAGCGGGGTTCCGGCGCGCGTGAGGCATGTGCTCATGCCACACGCCCGACGGGACACCGTGTAGACCTGATGGAAAGCACTCGGGCACGAGGCCCGACGACACAAGCGGGGGAACCTCAGTGGCAGACACACGGACGATCGTGATCACCGGCGCCAGCGACGGCATAGGAGCTGTCGCCGCACGCGAGCTCGCCGGACCCGACGTCGACCTGATCATTGTCGGACGGTCGGAGGAGAAGACGAAGGCTGTGGCGGCAGAGGTGGGTGCGACGGCGTTCACCGCCGACTATGCGCGCCTCGACGAGGTGCGCGCTCTTGCCGGCGACATCGCCGCACGGGTCGATTCCATCGATGTGCTGCTCAACAACGCGGGCGGCACGTTCTCGCCGGCACAGAAGACCGCGGACGGCCACGAGCCGAACTTCCAGATCAATCACCTCAGCGGGTTTCTCCTGACGAACCTCCTCAGGGAGCAGTTGGCTGCCGACGGCGGCGCGCTGGTGGTCAACACCTCGAGCTTCGGCAACCTGGCCGGCAGCGTGGATCTCACCGACCTGGACTTCGAGCGACGACGCACCATCGAGTTACGGTGCTACGGGACAAGCAAATTGGAGAACATCATGTTCACCAGGGGTATCGCCGATCGATGGCGCGACGACGGGATCGTCTCGGCTGCCGTACACCCCGGTGTGGTCGCCAGCAGCTTCGGTCGGGACTCTGCCTTCGTCGGACTGTTCTACCGCACACCCTTGAAGCGGTTCGGAACGATCACCCCCGAGCAGGGTGCGCAGCCGCTCATCGCACTGGCGCGTCGTGGTGCCGACCCCGAGATCAACGGCGTCTACTTCGACCGTCTCAAGCCCAATGGTCGGGAAAACAAGCAGGCAAGCCGCCGCGACCTCATCGACGGGCTCTGGACGGCATCGGAGAAGTTCGTCGGGGTCGGCGTCTGACGCCGATCGGTGGCTGATGTGCACGGGTAGTGCTTGGCCCGAACTTGCTGATCGGGCCGCGCGGTAAGCAATAATGGCCGAATGGCTGACAGCGCAGACGGCACACCTGGCGTCACGAGCGAAGAGCGCACCTTCTCCGGCAAGCACGGTGAGCAGATCTTCTACACAACCCTCACGCCCGCGAGTCCGCGCGGACTCGTCGTCGTCGCACACGGCCTCGGCGAGCACGGCGGACGCTATGCGCATGTCGCGAAGGTGTTCACCGACGCCGGTTTCTCCGTCGCCATACCTGATCACCTCGGGCACGGCCGGTCCGGTGGAAAACGGTTGCGTATCAAGTCATTCAAGCAATTCAGTGATGATCTCGACACCGTCGTCACGCAGACCGCGATCGACGGACTGCCCACCTATCTGCTCGGACACAGCATGGGCGGCTGCATCGCGCTCGACTACGCACTCGACCATCAGGACAAACTCGACGGACTGATCCTTTCGGGTGCCGCCGTGATGCCCGGCGACGACATGCCGGGCCCGGTCATCGCCGTCTCGCAGGTTCTCGGCAAGGTCGCGCCCTGGCTGCCGACCATCGCGTTGGATTCGACGGCCGTCTCTCGCGATCCCGACGTCGTCGCCGCGTACCAAGCCGACCCGCTGGTGACGCGCGCACGTATTCCGGCGCGGTTGGGCGCGGAGATGCTGTCGACGATGCAGAGCTTCCCCGACCGCGTGGGATCGCTGACGATCCCACTCCTCGTGATGCACGGTTCGGCCGACCGGCTGACCAACCCGGCAGGCAGCGAGATGGTTGAACGCCTCGCAGGCTCCGACGACAAGACACTCGTCATCTTCGATGATCTCTACCACGAGATCTTCAACGAGCCGGAGCAGGACAAGGTGCTCTCAACGACGCTCGGGTGGCTCGAGGGGCACGTCACGCAAGCACAGGGCTAACGCGGCCTCGTCGCCGTGATCTGCTCGACGCCCATGCGACCGTCGCGGAAGGCCATGCGTCCGCCGACGAGGTAGAGCCGCCACACACGGGCCATTTCGTCGCCGACCAGGTCGACGGCGCGTGCCCAGTTCTTCTCGAAGGTGTCGTACCAGACGTCGACGGTCCGAACGTATTGCTCGGCCATCTCCTCGACGTCGTCGACGCGGAGTCCGGCATCGGTCAGGTACTGCACGGTTCGGTCGACGGGGCGCATGTACATGTCGGGTGCGATGAACGACTCGATGAACGGGCCGCCGCCGGGATGCTTACCCTCGGGGCGTGACATCTGCTGGATGCACACACGTCCACCGGGAATGACCTTGTCGCGCAACACCTGTGCGTATGTTGCATAGTTCTGCTCGCCGACGTGCTCGCCCATCTCCAGCGACGCCACGGCGTCGAAAGGAGGGTCGGGGATCTCGCGATAGTCCTGCACGCGGATCTCGACGCGGTCGGCCAGACCGCGCTGCGCGATGCGCTCGTCGATGAATGCCTTCTGTTCGCGCGAGATGGTCACGCCGACCACTCGTGCGTCGAAATGCTCTGCCGCATAGAGCGATAGCGAGCCCCACCCGCACCCGATGTCCAGGAATCGCTGTCCGGCAGCCGAATCCAGGCCCACCTTGCGGCAGACGCGATCGAGTTTGTCCGCCTGTGCGTCGGCGAGCGTGTACTCGGGATTGTCCGACGTCCAGTAGGCGCTCGAGTACGCCATGTGCTCGTCGAGGATCAGCTCGTAGAAGTCGTTCGACAGGTCGTAGTGGTGGCTGATCGCGGCGCGGTCGCGAGCGCGGGAGTGCAGACGGCCCCGCACCCGTGCCTGGCTGGCGGGTGGAGCTTTGGGGAGGCCGAGAAGTCGGTAGCGGAGAGCCAGTCGCGCGACGTCGAAAAGGACACGCGGCGAGGGTCGGATACCGGAGAGTCCGCGAGCAGCGGCGACCTCCCACACGTGGGTGAGGGCGTCGTCGAGATCGTCGACAACGTCGAGTTCGCCGGTGACGTACGCCTGGGCTGCACCGAGTTCGCCTGGATGCCAGATGATTCGACGGAGCGCATCGGCACTGTAGATGGCAACGTGGGGAGCGTTGTCCGGGCCGACGACGCTGCCGTCCCACGCGGTGAGATGTACTGGGATCTCACCGCCGATGTGGTGTTCGATCACGTCGGCGATGTCACGGGCAACGGTCATCTGGGCTCCTCGCGGGGTCGACCTAATGTGCGACTGTCACCGAGTCTTCGTTACCCACAGCGTATCCGGATGGGCATGTGTGACCCATCCGGATACGCAGGCTCAGGCGTCGTAGCCCAAGAGCGACTTCACCTCGAGGAACTCGTCGAATGCGTAGTCGCTCCACTCGCGGCCGTTGCCGCTCTGCTTGTAGCCGCCGAACGGTGCCGACGGATCGAGTTGCGCTCCGTTGAGGGAGATCGATCCGGCGCGGATACGTTCGCCGATCCGACGTACCTCGTCGAGATCCTTGCCCGAGACGTATCCCGCGAGGCCGTACTCGGTGTCGTTGGCGATCTCGAGGGCCTCGTCGATGTCGTCGTAGCCGATGACGACCAGCACGGGCCCGAACACCTCGGTCTGCGCGATCTCCATGTCGTTGGTCACGCCGGAGAAGACGGTCGGACGCACGTAGTAGCCGGTCGGCAGATCGTCCGGCCTACCGGCACCACCGATGACCGGGGTCGCGCCGTCGTCGATTGCGCGCTCGATGAGCCCCTGGATCTTCTCGAACTGCGGCTCCGAGACGACCGGGCCGAGACGCACCTTGCTCGTCGGATCTCCCACTGTCAGTGAGGGTTCGACCGACTTCACGGCCTCGACGACGTCGTCGAGGCGTGAGTTGGGGACCAGCATGCGGGTGGGTGCGTTGCAGGACTGTCCGGAGTTGAGCATGACCGACGCGACGCCGCCTGCGACGTTCTGTGCGAGGTCGTCGTCGTCGAGGATGATGTTGGGGCTCTTGCCGCCCAGTTCCTGCGCGACGCGTTTGACGGTCGGCGCCGCGGTGCGCGCGACCTCGATACCCGCACGGGTGCTGCCGGTGAAGGAGATCATGTCGATGCCGGGGTGGGCCGCCAACGCCGACCCGACGCCGGGTCCGTCACCGTTGACCAGATTGAAGACGCCCGCGGGAACGCCTGCGGCGTCGAAGATCTCGGCGACGATCGCGGCCGAGAAGGGCGCGACCTCGGAAGGCTTCAGCACCATCGTGCAGCCGGTGGCCAACGCGGGTGCCACCTTGCACATGACCTGATTGAGCGGCCAGTTCCACGGCGTGATGAATCCGCAGACACCGATGGGCTCTTTGACGATTCGAGAGGTTCGACGATCCTCCGCGAAGCGGTACTCGGGCAGCGCCGCCGCGGCGGTCATGAGGTGTCCGAGACCGATCGGTACCTGTGCGGCCTGCGCCAATCCCGCGGGAGCACCCATCTCCTCGGTGACGGCGTCGGCGAGGTCGTCTGCGCGCTTCTGATACTCGGCGATGATGGCGTTGAGTACGGCGAGCCTGTCGTCGACGGAGCTGCGCCCCCACGTAGCGAAGGCGCGTCGCGCTGCGCTCACGGCGGCGTCGACGTCTGCGGCCGTGCCCAGAGCCACGTGGCCCGCGGCTTTCTCGGTCGCCGGGTTGATCACGTCGATGAGGTTCAACTCGGTGGGCTCCACCCACTGACCGTCGACGTAGAACTTGGTGATCTCGCGCATCGCTTCTCCTCCTGTGGTGCTGTGTGACCCAAGTTACGCTCGCCGTCGTTGAGTGACGCAAGGCGTCTCTCCGTCGGTCTCCCGCGATCGCTGTTCTCACAATGAGACATAGCAACCGTTCCACGGTGTTGCGAGGCCGACCTAGGCTGGATGCATGATCCACATCGTCGCCAAATGGCAGATCAAGCCCGAGTACGCAGATCAGTGGCCCGACCTGGTTGCCGAGTTCACCGAGGCAACACGATCGGAGCCCGGCAACAAATGGTTCACGTGGTCACGCAGCCTCGACGACCCCAACGAGTACGTCCTGATCGAGGCCTTTGACGACGACGCCGCCGTCGCTCACGTCTCGAGCGATCACTTCAAGAAGGCGACCGCCGACCTCCCGCAGTTCCTCGTCGCGACCCCGGCAATCATCAACACCACCGTCGACGCCGACGGCTGGTCGGAACTCGGCGAGATGGCCGTCGACTGACCTGCCCAGTCGGCTGAACGCAGCGCCCACTCGGCTGAACGAGGCGCCCACTCGGCGGGGAAGTGCGGTCGAGTGGGCGCCCCGTGGCGTCGAGTGGGCGCTGTATTTCGTCGAGCGGGCGCCCGTCGCGTCGAGTGTGCGTGCAGGGCCACAAGCACTGCTTGTGACCCCACAATGCTGAGCCGTCTTCCGGCACGTCGGCCGCACGCCGATGCTGGGAATCATGACCGAGATCCTCGACCGTCCGCTGGCCCCCGACGTTCCGTTGAGCCGGTCGTCGGCGAAGCGTCGCGCAGAAGCGTTTGCTCACATCACGCCCAACTGGTTCGCGGCGGTGATGGGTACGGGGATCGTGGCGACGTCGGCGATCAGCGTTGCCGGAGATCTCTCGGCGGTCCGCGGCTTCGCGACGGCGATCTGGTTGCTCGCGGCGGTGCTGCTTGTGGTGATCACCGCGGCTTTCGGTGTGCATTGGGCAAGGCATCCGAAGCAGGCACGACGCTACGCCGCCGACCCCGTGATGGTTCAGTTCTACGGCGCGATCCCGATGGCGCTGCTGACCGTCGGAGCGGGCACCATCACTGTCGGGTCGTCGATCCTCGGGACTGACGCGGCGGTCGTCGTCGACGCGGCGCTGTGGTCGGTCGGGACTCTCCTGGGGCTCGGGACGGCGATCGCCGTGCCGTTTCTCATGATGACGCGCCATCGACGACGCTCCGATCTCGTCGCGCTACCCGCATGGCTGATGCCGGTCGTCCCGCCGATGGTGTCGGCGACGACGGGCGCGCTGCTGGTCGACCACGTTCCGGCCGGGCAGTGGCGAGTGGGCTTTCTGCTGTTGTGCTACTTGCTGTTCGGACTCAGCTTGTTTCTGGGGCTGATCACGCTCTCGATGATCTATGGTCGCCTGGTTCACGGGACCGTGCCCACCGGGTGTGCGACGCCGACGATCTGGATCACGCTCGGCGTCATAGGTCAATCCGTCACGGCCGCGAATTCACTTGCCGCTCATGCCGACTCCGCACTCGCCTGGCATTCGTCCGATTCCCACACCATCGCAACGGGTCTGCGGGTCTTCGGTATCGGTTACGGGGTCGCGGCGACGGGCTTGGGCGTGGTGATGTTCGCGCTCGCCACTGCTGTCACCGTGCACAACATTCGTCGTTCGATGCCGTTCGCGTTGACGTGGTGGAGCTTCACCTTTCCGATCGGCACCTGCGTGACCGGCCTGGCAGCACTGGGAACAGCGTTGGACTCCACCATGTTTCGCATTGCCGCGGCGTTGCTTCTCGGCGTTCTCGTCACCGCATGGACGACCGTGTTCACGCGGACCGTCGCGGCGGTTCTCGACGGACGTCTACCGGCAGCAGCGTGAGCGTGTCAGACGATGCCGCTCGGCGACCTACGAGTGCCGGGCTGCTGACGCGGCATGCTGTTGGGCGGCACCGGGTATGGCTTGCCGTACCCGGCCGTACCCGCAGCGATGTTGGGGCCGCATTTCAGCAGGGCGTTCTGCGCCTTGGGATTCGGGTCGCCGAGGCGGGGTCGCGCGGAGTTCGGTCGATGGGCGAAATCGAACGCCGTCGTCATGTCGCCGACGGTTTGCCTGCGCCACGCGGTCAGGTTCGGGACGTCGACGCCGAAGCGCTTCTCGATGAGTCGCAATTGCGAAGTGTGGTCGAAGGTTTCGCGCGCGACGAGTCCACCACGACTGTAGGGGGAGATCACGAAGCACGGCACGCGGTAGCCGAGTCCGATCGGCCCGCGGATGCCTTTCGACGACGAGACTTTGCCGATGTTGGGCACGCTGACGTACTCGCCTTTGGTGCCGGGGGGAGCTGTCGGCGGGACGACGTGGTCGAAGAAGCCGCCGTTCTCGTCGTAGCTGATGATCAGCGCGGTCTTCTCCCAGACAGCGGGATTCGACGTCAGGATGTCGAGCAGTTGCACAATGCCCACAGCGCCCAAAGCCGCGGGTAGCGCGGGATGTTCGCATTCCATCGCCGGCGGGACGACCCACGACACCTTGGGTAGCCGGTTGGCTGCGACGTCGGCGCGGAAGTCGTTCGGGTAGGTCGGGTCGATACCGCGTCGAGCCAGCTCCGAGTTGGGATTCTGCGCCTGCTTGAAACAGCCCATCATGCCGTCGAGGACAACCGACGAGACCGGTCCGAGGTCTTTGTTGTTGTAGATCTTCCAGCTCACGCCCGCGTCTCTGAGGTTCTCCGGCATGGTGCGCCAGCTATAGGCGAATTTGGGTATGAGCGTTGGTGTTTCGAGAAGTGGGCCACCGTGCGTGCCCTCGGGGTCGAGCGTTGCGCTCATCCAGTACAGTCGATTGGGGTCGGTGGGTCCGAGTACCGAACAGTGGTAGGCATCGCAGATGGTGAACGCCTCGGCGAGCGTGCGGTGGACGGGGATGTCCTCACGCTCGTAGTAGCCCATGAGGGCAGGCGCGTTGGCCGGGCCGACCGAATCGATCGACATCGGGAGCCAACCGTCGTTGCGGCCGCCGTTCCAGGCGTGGTGGAGCCCCGCCCATGAATGATCGGGGTCGTTGATGCACTCGCCGTCGAGGTTGGCGTCGTTCTCGGTGTCGAGGCGGAACGGCATCGTGTATCCCGACTTGGTCGGTCCGACGCCGGGTGCCCAGCCGCGTTGACGCCACAGCGGCGTCGACTCGCCGAATCCACGAACACCCGAGTAGGTGCCGAAGTAGTGATCGAAACTCCGGTTCTCCTGCATGAACAGCACGATGTGCTCGATGTCGTCGAGCGACCCGGTGCCCGCAGGGTCGGCCTGGGCGTAGGCCTTGTCGATGATCGGTGCTGCCCATGACGTGAGCAGTGCGCCGCCGCCGACCGCGGCAACTCTCGACAAGAACTCGCGACGACTCAAACCACCGAACGGCGTCTCTGACATACACACCCCTGACCAGGTCGATTCCACCGTCGGGTCAACGGGCTGCGTCCCCCGGCGGCAGAGCGTAACCGCCGAAGTCTAAACCCGCTCGGTGACAACCGTTGAGTGTTCGTGCATACGCAGGGCGTCGACCAGGTGGACAGTGGGTTGGCCGTCAGTGGATGCTGCTCATGACCGCGACGACGACGCCGGCCACCACCAGGACCCCGACGAATATCGCCATCGCGATGGCGAGGCGTCGACGCTTGCGGTTGACCGCATTGATGCCCACGCCGATCCCGATGAGAATGGCCGCCGAGTAAAGCGCGATGGCGAGCGTGAGCACTGCCACCTCGCTCTGATCTGCTGCCAGGATCAGGGCACTCGGCGAAGGCGTCATGCCTTCGAGTACATCATTCGAGTGGAATCCCTCAGCGGACAGGCACCACGGTGGTGTTCCCGAGTTGTGTGAAGCCCGCCCGGTTGTACCCGCGATCGACGACCGGTTTCCACGTGGCGTTGCCCTGCTCGGCGAGCTTGCTGAGACCTCTGTTGCGCATCCGTTCGTAGCGCGGGAGGTAGCTGGTCGGCACGAGAACAAACGTGTAGTTGCCCGTCCGCTTCACGAGATTCGACGACGCGTTCGGGTCGACGCCGGTGTAGTACGGGTGAATCGACGTGTAGCCGTCTTGCGAGGTCGCCACGGCGAGTGTGTTGCCGACGTCGTTCGGGTAGTCGGACATGCCGTCGTACTCACGGCTGATGTCGACGGTCGTGTACTTCGTGTACGGCGTCGGGGTCCCGGTCTTCTGCAGCGTGTTACGCCCATTGAGTGGGTGCTGCGGATTGCCGAGCAACACGAAGTACATGTCCGACGCCGCCGGCGAAGTCGCGCTTCCCGCATAGCGTTTGAGCCATTCTGACGCGACGAGAGCGCCCTGCGAGAATCCCATCACGGCCTTCTTGCCCGGTGTCGCGGCGATCGCGGCAGACAACGCCGAGACCCCGCTGTTGATGACCGAACTCAACCATCCCGACGTCTGATACGACACCGATTTGCACGTGTTGGGCGCCTTGCACATGACCCCCTGCAGCTCGGTGGACATCGGCGCCGACACCACATTCGGATTCGGTCCGACGGTGAGAACCGTGACCCCCGTGTCAGCTTTCGCTGTGGCGGTGCCGAACCAGATGCCCGGCACCACGACGCATAGAGCGCAAAAGAACACGACAAACTTCGAGCGCATAGCGATTTCCCCCCTGGAAATGTCAGATCGCGCGTGGGACGTTCGAGATGTTATGTCGTCGGAGGGGCCGGCAGCGTTACCCCGACGGTGTGGTCACCGTCGTAGTTGTTGTCGTCGTTGCCGACTCGGGAGTCGTCGACTGTGCCGGCGTGGAGGTGTTCGGGCTCGATTCGGTGGACCCTGACGGGGCCGGGGTAGTGGTCGTCGTGGTCTCCTCGGAGGGAGTGCCCGTCGTCGATTCGGTTGTGGACGCAGAAGATTCGGCGGACTCCGATGCCGAGGCCGGCGTCGAGGTAGACGGAGAGCTGCTTGCACTCGACGACTCACTTGCCGCCAGCGCCGCGAGCACAGCCGGGGTTTGTACCGGCTTCGCCGCCGCGACACGCGCGGCTGCGGTTGCCTTAGCCACGCCGTCGGGTTCCGGCGATCCGGCAGCACTGACGAGCTGAGTCTTCGCGGTCACCGCAGGTGTCTTGTTGAGTGCGGTCAAGACGTCGTTCTTGCCCGCTCCGAGACCGCGATCCCAGTTGGCCCAGTTGTGGACTCCGTAGTTCGGAAGCGAGATCACCGACACTCCGGCCTGTGCGAGCTGCAACTGCATGAGCACCGTCGACACGGCCGACAGGATTTCCAACGCGATGGCGTTGATCAGATCCGACTGCGAGAGCTTCGCCATGTCGGCGGGACTCGGAAAGCCGCTCCCGGACGAGATGATCAGGGTCTGACCGTTTTGCTTGAGCTTGTCGATGTTCTTCGACGGATCGTTCGCGGTCCACCGTGCGCTTCCCGGCGCGCCCCACATGTTGACGATCCCGTTGGTGTAGTTGGAGACGAGTGTCTGCGTCGCCAGCACTCCGAGCGCGCCGATCGGATTGTCGGTTTGGTAGTAGCCCGACATCGCCTGCACGACCTTGAACTGCTCGGGATGCCGCTCGGCGAGCGTGACTGCGGGCCCAGCGGACATCGACAGCCCGACAATCGCGTTGTTCGACCGGCTCACGCCGAAGTTGGTGGCGAGGTATGCGGGCAGTTCGTCGGTGAGGAAGGTCTCCTGCTTGATGGTGACGTTCTTGTCGCCTGCTCCGGCGTCCCAGTCGGTGTAGAACGATGACGCCCCGCCGGCGGGCATGACCAACGTCGTGTCGCTCTTACCGTCGTACACCTTGGCGGCCTGGACATCGGTGGTCCACGCGGAGCGGTCGTCGCGGGCACGCATGCCGTCGAGCAGGTACACGCCCTTGTTGCTGCCGTTCGACGCTCGGATCTGCACGACGATCCACTTGTTTTGTGACTTCGACCAAACTTTGCAGTTCTGGACGTAGTTTCCCGACGAGTCCCACTTGCAGCCGTCACGCAGGACCTCGGGGTGTCCGACGAGCGCCGACGCGCGGTCGTCCTTGCCGATCACCGCACTCAGACCCAGGAGGGCTGCCGTCAGCGTGAGCACCGTGGCGAGGCCGACGAGCCTGCGTCGGATTCGGCGTGGACCAGGGGTTTGGTGCCCCGGAGGCGTCGGCTCGTCGGCAAGTGAGGCGTCGTAGCTGATCCACTGATCGCGAGGATCGCCGGCAGCGGATTCGGGTGAAATGGGCATGAGTCTCCTGCGGTGTACGGACCCCGATGTGTTAGTGGTCGTTCTGCGGGCAGCGACTGTTACATCCGCCCGGGGCTACCGTGGATTTCATGGCAGATACCGACACCTACGACGTCATCGTGATCGGCGCTGGGCCTGCGGGTGAGAACGCCGCCGACTACGCAATCCGTGGAAGCGCTCGACGTGCGGTGCTCATCGAGGGTCAGCTCGTCGGCGGCGAATGCTCGTACTGGGCGTGCATGCCGAGCAAGGCGTTGTTGGGGGCCGGCGCAGCGCTCGAGGCCGCGACGGGGCTGCCCGGTTCGCGGACTCGGGTCGTCGACGATCAGCCCGAACCCGGCCGTCTGCTGGCGTGGCGCGACTCGATCACCCATAAGCGCGACGACTCGTCGCAGGTCGACTGGGCGCGTGGCGCGGGCATCGACGTGGTGCGCGGCGTCGGCAAGCTGGTGGGTGAGCGGGAGGTCGAGGTCGATGGTCGACGCCTGCACGCCACCGAGGCGGTGGTCTTGGCGACGGGAAGCGATGCCTCGATTCCACCGATCCCCGGGCTTGTCGACGCTGCGCCGTGGACGTCGCGTGATGCGACGAATCTCGTCGAGATTCCTGCGCGCATCGCGGTGCTCGGTGGGGGAGTTGTTGCCTGCGAGGCGGCGACCTGGCTCGCCGAGCTCGGGAGTGTGGTCACGATGGTCGTGCGCGGCCATTCGCTGCTTCCATCGATGGAACCCTTTGTCGGGGAACGAGTGTCATCGGGTCTGCGTGAGCGGGGAGTCGACATCCGCTTCGGCACGACGTTCGGATCGGTGGCGCGGCCGGAGGTTGACGACACGGGTTACGGGCGAGTGCACGGTGGGCCCGCTGTCGTCGAACTCGCTGACCACGCCGGCAATGTCACCGACCGACTCGAGGTCGACGAGATTCTCGTCGCGGCAGGTCGACGCCCGCGCACCGTCGGCGTCGGACTGGACGCGCTCGGCATCGACCCCAAGGCCGAGCTCGACGTCGACGATCACCTCAATGTCGCCGGGCACGATTGGCTGTACGCGGTCGGCGACGTCAACGGTCGCGCGCCACTGACGCACATGGGTAAGTACCAGGCGAGGGTCGCGGGTGACGTGATCGCCGCGCGCGCAGAAGGGCGTTCGCTCGACGGTGAGCGATATCTGGCCACCGCCGACCATGCCGCTGTGCCCCAGGTGGTGTTCACCGAGCCGCAGGTAGGGTCGGTCGGACTGACCGAGCGTGGCGCCCGCGACGCTGGCATCGATGTCGTCACCTCCGAACTCGATATCGAGGTCGCGGGGTCGGCCCTCGCCCGTGAGAACTACAGGGGCCATGCGGTCCTCGTCATCGACCGCGCGCGAAATGTGTTGGTGGGAGCCACGTTTGTCGGACCCGACATCGCGGAGCTCGTACATTCGGCCACCGTTGCCGTCGTCGGCGAGGTGCCCGTGGAAAGGCTGTGGCACGCGGTCCCGTCGTATCCCACGATCAGCGAGATCTGGCTCAGGCTCCTCGAGAACCTGCGCGGAAAGCAGAGTTGATCGGCGGAGATGTGCGCGGCCGCCGGTAGTGTCGGGGTATGGGCACGCCACATCTCATCACTGCTTCTGACCTGCGCGATCTGGGCGATGATCCCAAGCTGCGCGTCGTCGACGCGACCGTTCATCTCCGGTTCGGCGACGGAGCACCGCAGATCGAGTCTGGGCAGGCTTCATATCTGGCCGGGCACATTCCCGGCGCGGTGTTCGTCGATCAACTCACCGCGCTCACCGATCCCGACGGGGATGCGCCGTTCGCCGTCGCGTCGTCGGAACAGTTCGCGGCGGCCGTGGGTGCGGCCGGTGTCGGCGACGACTCGCGCGTCGTGGTCTACGACTCGGAGAACGGGATCTGGGCGACCAGACTGTGGTGGCAGTTCGGTTTCGAGGGCTTCGACAACGTGGCCGTGCTCGACGGCGGCCTGCAGGCGTGGGTTGACGCGGGCTTCTCCGTCGACCGTGGCGAATCAACTTATCCGCCAGCTGAATTCACAGCGCAGCGGCGCGAGGAGCGCATCGAGACCACCGACGAGGTGGTCACCGACGTCGACGACTCGACCGTGCTACTGATCAACGCCCTCGACCGCGACACCTTCGCGGCAGGCCACATTCCCGGAAGCGTCAATGTGCCCTTCGGCGAGCTGGTCGACGAGCGGGGCAAGCTGAAAGACGTGCCCGCGCTGCGGGCGATCTTCGACGCCGTGGGCGCCCTCGACGATTCGGTGCGACCCGTCACCTACTGCGGAGGTGGAATCGCTGCCACCGCAGCAGCTTTCGCGCTCACCGCAGTCGGACGCGACGACGCTGCGGTCTACGACGGCTCGATGAACGCGTGGACATCCGACCCGACGCGGCCGCTGACGACCAGCTGACGTCGAGTTGCGTGGGATCTGTTGCGTGGGATCTAGGGGTGCAAAAATGCCCCCGAGGATCCCACGCAACTTTCGACGGGTGCCCCCAGTCGGACTCGAACCGACACTGTGCGGATTTTAAGTCCGCTGCCTCTGCCAATTGGGCTATAGGGGCGCGTCGACAAGCATGCCATGCGGCCTCTGCCCGATCGAACCAAACCCGTGCGGGAAGGGGGGCCGTGGATCGAGGTGTCGCGACTATCGGTGGAGGCCGGCCTGGCGCACCGTCAGCCGCGCCGCGCGCTGAACGCACCACACCGTCCACACTGCTGAGATCAGTGCGATCACCAGCAGTTCGCTGGTCATCCACACAAGTCTGTTTCCGTTGACGGTGCTCGACGGGTCTTGGACCATGAACACCACAGCCATCACTGACAGCAGTCCGATCACGGCCGACGGCCAGCCCGCGCGCGCCTCGAGGTGATGCTTTTCGTCGATGACTTCTGCCGCGTGCCGTTGATGGTCCGACCTCGAGTCGTTGAGCTCGGAGAGTGCGATGAACAGGTCGGGGCTGCGGCGCGCCTGTGACGATCGGTGGTACGACAGCACCCACGCTCCGACCGCGACGGCGGCGAGAGCAAGTGAGAGGTAAACCACACCTCATGGTAGCCGAACAGGCTGCCTTCTCACCGTGGCCGATGAGAGCTGGATCAGCGGCTCCCCCAATCAGCCGACACACTCTTGACTCGCTGACTTACTGCCGATAACTTAACGCGGGTAAGTGACCGCGACGCGCTAGGGGACTCGCATGTTGGCAAGACTTACCCGTGTGGCCATATCTGCGCCCAAACGTGTTCTCGCACTGGCGTTCCTGTTCCTCGTGCTCTGCGGAATCTACGGAGCGTCGGCATCCCAGCACCTGCTGGCAGGCGGGTATTCCGATCCGAACAGCGAGTCGGCGCAGGCGTCGCAGCAAATCGACGACACGTTCAAGCGCGGGGGCCTGCAGGTCGTCATCAAACTCGACGCGCCCGCCGGCACCGACATGGAGAAGGACCAGCGGGCCGCCGCGGTCGGCAAGTCGATCGTCTCCGAACTCGACGCCCTTCCCTATGTGCAGCAACCGATTCTGTCGGTGTGGCAGGACCCGATGCTCGCGTCCGGCTTGGTCAGCAAGGATCGTAGTTCGGCGCTGATCATCGCCACGCTCGACGGCGGGGAAGCCGAGGCGCCTGCGCATGCCAAGGAGGTCGCCTCCCGATTCGAGGGCACCCGCGACGGCATCACGGTCCGCGTCGGTGGCCAGGGCATGGTCTTCCAGCAGGTCAACGAGCAGACGACGCGCGACCTCGCCGTCGCCGAGGCGATAGCGATCCCCATCAGCTTCCTCGTGCTCATCGTCGTATTCGGGGGCGTCATCGCGGCGATGCTGCCGATCGGCGTCGGCATCATCGCGATCGTGCTGACGTTCGCGTTACTGCGTCTGATAGGCACCGCCACCGACGTGTCGATCTTCGCGTTGAACCTCACCACCGCAATGGGTTTGGCGCTCGCGATCGACTACACGCTGTTGCTGGTGACGCGGTATCGCGAAGAAGTCGCCGGCGGCCGTGACAGAGCGTCGGCGATCCTGCGCACGATGCAGACGGCGGGACGCACCGTCGCGTTCTCGGCGGTGACCGTTGCTCTCGCGCTTGCCGCACTGGCGATCTTCCCGATGTATTTCCTGCGTTCCTTCGCGTACGCAGGAGTCGGCGTCGTGGTGATCGCCGCCGTGACGTCGCTGGTGATCACGCCCGCGGTGCTGATGCTCCTCGGCGACCGGATCGACTCCCTCGACGTGCGCCGCGGTGTGCGCAAGCTGCTGGGCCGTCCTGAGCCGACTCCACGCCCGGTCGAAGAGGGTTGGTGGTACCGCGCGGCGTCGTGGGTGCTGAAACGGGCCGCGCCGGTCGGCGCGACGGTCGTCGTCTTCCTGCTGGTTCTCGGTGCTCCGTTCCTGTCCATCAAGTTCGGCTTCCCCGACGATCGCGTGCTGCCCACCAGCGCCAGCGCGCATCAGATCCAGCAGGAGATCCGCGACGACTTCGACCAGAACCTCTCGTCGTCGGTCACCGTTGTCGCGACCGGAGACGTCTCCGCACAGACGAGGGCGGCGTATTCGCAGGAGTTGTCGCGGGTTGCCGACGTCAACTCGGTGTCGGGGGCAGGCGGAACCTTCGTCGACGGAAGAGCTGTTGCCCCGGCGAATCCCGCGGACCAACGCGGCGACGTCGGAGTGATCACGGTCGCCACCAACCTTGAACCGATGCGGCCCGCGGGCGAGCATCAACTGGCTCAGCTCCGAGACGTGCCGGTGCCCGCGGGCCTGACAGTGAAGTTCACCGGTTCCGCGGCGACCAACGTCGACACCGTCGACTCCATTTATGCGCACTTGCCGTGGGTGCTCGGGGTGATCGCGATCGCGACGTTCGTGCTGCTGTTCCTCTTCACCGGAAGCGTTGTTCTCCCGCTGAAGGCGTTGGTGCTGAATGTGTTGTCGCTGTCGGCGACGTTCGGCGCGATGGTGTGGTTCTTCCAGGAGGGTCACCTCGGCGGATTGGGCACCACGTCAACCGGGTATCTCGCGGCGACGATGCCGGTGCTGATGTTCTGCATCGCGTTCGGGTTGTCCATGGACTACGAGGTGTTCCTGCTCGGCCGGATTCGCGAATCGTGGCTCGCGTCGGACAGGTCGCGCGCGGCCAACGACCGGGCAGTCGCGCTCGGCATTGCCAGGACCGGTCGCGTCATCACTGCCGCAGCGCTACTGATGAGCATCGTGTTCGCGGGAATCGCAGCGTCGGAGGTGTCGTTCATGCGTATGTTCGGTGTCGGACTCACGCTTGCGGTGCTGATGGATGCCACCCTCATCCGGATGCTGCTCGTTCCGTCGTTCATGCGCCTCGCCGGGCGGGTGAACTGGTGGGCACCCGCACCGCTACGTCGCCTGCATGACCGCTTCGGACTGTCCGAGGAGATCGACGACGAGCCGCCGGGCACGCGAGAGACCAACAAGAACGAGACGACTACGCAGGAGAACAGTGACACGGACCAGCCGCAGGAGCCGCTCGCCCCGCGGGTCGGGTGAACTGCTGGCCGACGAGATCATCGACGCCGCCACGTCACTTCTGCTCGACTCCGAAGCCGCATCGGCGGTATCGATCCGGGCGGTCGCCGACCGGGTTGGAGTCACCCCGCCGTCGATCTATCTGCACTTCGACGACAAGGACGCACTCCTCGAAGCCGTCTGCGCCCGATACTTCGAGAGTCTCGACAAGGAACTGGCCGCGGCGTCGGAGGGAGTCGACGATCCGCTGGAACGAGCCCTGCAGATGGGCATCGCCTACGTGCGGTTCGCGGTCGACACGCCGGTCCTCTACCGGGAGGCCTTCCATCACGTCTCGCCCGTTGCCGAGCGCAGCAAGGTCGACGAGGTGCTCGCGGCGTCGGCGTTCGTGCGATTCACCGGAACTGTCAGCGAACTCGCAGAAGCGGGCATTTTCGCCCCCGACGAGGTCGGCGACGTCGTCCTCGAACTATGGACCGCTGCGCATGGCGTGGCGTCGCTGATGATCGCAAAGCCTGGCCTGGGCTGGGGCGATGACTTCGCCGTTGCCGCGCAGACCCTTCGCTCGATCTGTCTGGGGCGAGCGGTGCTGTCCATCCGTGAGTACGAGTCACCCGACGAGGTTCGAGTGTTCCTCGACTCACTGAGTACGCCGTCGAATCCCTCAATTGGTCAAGAGAAGGTAAAGTCGGAACTCGAACGGGTCGATCCCCGTTGATGAGACGTACACGTCCATAATAAGGAGCACCTGTGCGAGACAGCAGTAACCCGGTGATGCGCGGCGTCGTCCGCGATAACCAGAATCCCGGCGGCTACGCCGGCTTCGGGTCGAACATGGCCGGGGCCGGGCAAGCCGCGATGTACAACCAGTACGGTCAGCAGGTCCCGCCGCAGTACGCGCCCCCGCAGGCCGCCGGACGCCAACTGACCATCGACGACGTCGTGACCAAGACGGCGATCACGCTCGGCGTGCTGACGGTCACGGCAATCCTCAGCTACGTCCTCAGCAGCTACAACAACGCGTTGGCCGGGCCCCTCATGGGTATCGGCGCGATCGTGGGCCTCGTGCTCGTCTTGGTCGCCTCGTTCGGTCGTAAGCAGGACAATCCTGCGATCGTCCTCGCCTACGCGGCCTTCGAGGGACTGTTCGTCGGTTCGATCTCGTTCGTGTTCGCGAACTGGATGGTCAGTGGAGACACCAGTGCGGGCGCGCTGATCGGCCAGGCGGTTCTCGGCACGTTCGGCGTGTTCTTCGGAATGCTGCTGGTCTACAAGATCGGCGCCATCCGAGTGACTCCGCGCTTCACGCGCATGCTGTTCGCCGGACTCATCGGTGTGATGGTGCTGATGATCGGCAACCTGATCATCGGTCTGTTCACCGGCAGTGCCGGAGTGCTGCGCGACGGCGGTCCGATCGCGATCATCTTCTCGTTGGTCTGCATCGCGTTGGCGGCGTTCAGCTTCCTCCTCGACTTCGACGCCGCGGATCGCCTGATCCGTGCCGGCGCACCTGCCCGTGCGGGCTGGGGCGTCGCGCTGGGCCTGACGGTCACCCTTGTCTGGCTCTACGTCGAGATCCTGCGTCTGCTGAGCTACTTCAACTCCAACAACTAGTTTCGGCCCCCTCATACACCGAGGCCCTGCACTCTCCGTGAGTGCAGGGCCTCGGTGCTGTGTTGGGGGTCTGGTCAGCTCAGGCGCTCGAGCACCATCGCCATGCCCTGGCCGCCGCCGACGCACATCGTCTCGATGCCGAACGTCTTGTCGTAGGTCTGCAGGTTGTTGAGCAGCGTGGTGGTGATACGTGCACCGGTCATTCCGAACGGGTGGCCGAGCGCGATGGCACCGCCGGACACGTTCAGCTTGTCGTGGTCGATGCCCAGCTCGTTTGCCGAACCGATGACCTGGACGGCGAATGCCTCATTGATCTCGAACAGGTCGATGTCGGAGATCGACTTGCCTGCGACGCGAAGCACCTTGCGCACGGCCTCGATGGGGCCGAGGCCCATGATCTCCGGCGAGAGTCCGGTCGCGGCCGTGGCGACGACGCGTGCGAGCGGGGTCAGGCCGAGTTCCTTGGCCTTGGTGTCGCTCATGATGACCAACGCGGCCGCGCCGTCGTTCAGCGGGCAGGCGTTGCCGGCCGTGATGGTGCCGTCGGGGCGGAAGACGGGCTTGAGCTGCGAGATCTTCTCGTAGGTCGTGCCCGGCCGGGGGCCATCGTCGGTGCTGACGACGGTGCCGTCGGCCAGCGTGATCGGGTCGATCTCGCGCTCGAAGAATCCGGCCTTGATGGCCTCTTCTGCGCGGTTCTGGCTGCGCACGCCCCAGTGATCCTGGTCTTCACGCGAGATGCCGGTAAAGCTCGCGACGTTCTCGGCGGTCTGACCCATGGCGATGTAGACATCGGGGATCAGGCCGTCCTCGCGCGGATCGTGCCACGCGGGAGCGCCGCCCTCCGCGCTGCGCTCGGTGCGGGCCAGCGCCTCGTCGAACAGCGGGTTCTTGGAATCGGGCGCACCGTCGGCACCGCCGGAGATGCCGAAGCTCGACACGCTCTCGACGCCACCGGAGATGAACACGTCACCCTCGCCGGCCTTGATGGCGTGCAGGGCCATACGGGTGGTCTGCAACGACGACGAGCAGTAGCGGTTCACGGTGACGCCGGGAATGTGGTCGAAGCCGAGTTCGACGCCGAGCACGCGGGCGATGTTGTAGCCGCCCTGGCCGCCGGGCTGGCCGATTCCCCAGTGGATGTCTTCGATCTCCTTGGGGTCGAGCTCGGGGACCTTGGCGAGAAGTGCGGTGACGATCTGGCGAGAGAGTTCGTCGGGACGAACGTCTTTGAGGGATCCCTTTCCGGCACGGCCGATCGGGGAGCGGGCATGGGCAACGATGACAGCTTCAGGCATGTGAAACACGTTACTGGACAGCCCGGGTGTCAGATGAGCCGGATTTGTCACTCGTCGGAGCGCGGAGCCTTCGATGCGGTATCCGGTTGGACGAGCGGCAAGAAGACGTCGTCGACGATGGCGCGTAGGACGTCGTCCGGTACGGGTTTCAGGGACATGAGTACCTCGTATCGATAGAGGTCGGCCGGCAGTGTCATGGCTCGCTCGGTCACATGCGCGGGGTCCACCTCGCCACGAGCGATCGCGCGTTCGACGATGGTGGCCATGGTCGACGCACGATCGCCGACGAACAGCGCGCGAACCTCGCGGGGATTGGTGCCGCCCTCGGCGAAGTACTCGCCCAGACTCGACGCCATCATCACCACGAAATCTGCGCGACTGTTGTTCATGTCGCGCAGCGCTTCGAGGACGTCGTCGCGCAGGTTCCCGGTGTCGGGTACGACTACCTCGACCTGTCGCCCGCGATGGGAGATCGCAGCGCGCAGCAGGTCACCGCGCGTCGCCCACCGACGGTAGAGCACGGGCCTGCTGGTCCCCGCTCGTTCGGCGACAGCCTCGAAGGTCAGCCCCGAGTAGCCGCGGTCGAGCAACTGCTCCCACGCGGCGTCGAGGATGGCGGCCTCGAGTTCGGCGCCGCGGCGTCGCGTGGGGTTGGTGTCCCGGTGGTCAAGATCCACTTGCGTATCTTATCGCGTCGGCCTATCGTCGCAATAAGATACACAACTGATTCTTAAGGGGGTTCCCATGACGGCAACAGCGTCCCCGGCGCAGACCATCGATCCCGCGACGCGCCGTGTCGCGTGGGCCGTGATCATCGGTCTGATCGCACCGATCCTCGACACCACGATCACCACCATCGCGCTCGAGACGCTCGGCCGAGACCTCGACGTTCCGGTGTCGACGATCCAGTGGGTCAGTACCGGATACCTCCTGGCGCTCGCCGTCGCGGTGCCGTTGGCGGGTTGGGCGGCAACGCGATTCGGGTCACGCGTCGCCTGGATCGCGGGGCTGCTGATCTTCCTGCTCGGCTCGGTCCTGTGCGCGATGGCATGGGATGCGCCGTCGCTCATCGCATTTCGCGTTCTGCAGGGCCTCGGCGCCGGCCTGATCATGCCGCTGATGATGTCGATCCTGGTGTCGGCGAGTCGCGGAGTGGCGCTCGGGCAGGTCATCGCTCTGGTGTCGATGCCGACCGCGCTGGGCCCGATCCTGGGTCCCGTGCTCGGCGGCGTGATCCTGAACTGGCTCAACTGGCGTTGGCTCTTTCTGATCAACGTCCCGATCGTGGCCGTCGCGCTCTATCTCGCGCGGCGTATCCCCGACGACGACCGCACCCGCGGCGCCGACGACCACCACGCTCACCTCGATGTCGTCGGATTGCTGCTTCTCGCACCGGGTTTGGCGCTGATCCTGCTCGGACTCTCCAACGCCCATGCAGGCTTCGTCAGTCGGAGCGTGATGATTCCGCTGATCGTCGGCGTGATCACGCTGGGAGTCTTCGTGGTGCGCAGCCTGGTGTCTGCGCGCCAGGGGATCGTCGACATCCGGATTCTTGCTCATCGCGCAGTTGCCGCGTCGTCGGCCGGACTGTTCGCGTTCGGCATCGCATCGTTTGGAGCAATGTTCTTGCTGCCCTTGTTCTTTCAGCAGGTGTTCGGCGATTCGGTGCTCCGGGCAGCGCTCTATCTGATCCCGCAGGGCGTCGGAGCGTTCGTGACCCGCGGAGTCGCGGGAAAGTTGACCGACCGGTTCGGCGGGCGTTGGGTGGCGGCGTGCGGGTTCGTGATCGTCGCGGCCGCCACCGTGCCGTTCGCGTTCGCCGATGCGGGAACCTCGGTGATCTGGTTGATGATCGCCCTGCTGTTCCGCGGACTCGGACTCGGTTTGTTGTTGTCGCCGATCATGGCTGCAGGCTTCATCGGCGTCCCCGACTCCGCGCGTCAGGACACCAGCATGCTCACCCGGATCACCCAGCAACTCGGCGGCTCCTTCGGAACCGCGATCCTCGCCGTCGTGGTCATGTCGGCGGCCTCGGTGGCAGCGGGCTTCTCGGAAGCCTTCTGGTGGTCGGTGGTGTTCGCACTGGTGGGCGCGGTGCTCGCGCTCATGCTGCCGTCGCGGCCTACGCTCACGAGAACGGCGTGATCTCGATGCCCTCGGCGGTCAGCAGTTCGCGGGTTGCCACCGCCATCGCGACAGCGGCGGGACTGTCGCCGTGCAGACACACCGAGTCGACGTCGATCCGTATCGTGTCGCCTTCGACGGAGTCGACGACGCCGTCGGAGACCATGCGCAGCACCCGCCCGGCGACCACCGTCGGATCGTCGAGCACTGCGCCCGGTTCGCGCCGGGAGACCAAGGTGCCGTCGGAGTGGTAGGCGCGATCCGCGAAAGCTTCTCGGACAACGCCGATTCCGCGATCCGAGGCGATCTCGAGCAGCAGCGACCCCGGCAAGCCGAGTACGGGAAGAGCTGGATCGACCGCGGCGATGGCGTCGACGACGGCGCGCGCGTGCACTTCGTGATGGACGGCCGTGTTGTACAGCGCCCCATGCGGTTTGACGTAGCTGACCGTGGCTCCGGCGGCGCGAGCAATGGCCTGTAGCCCGCCGATCTGATAGACGACGTCGTCGGTCAACTCCGTGAGCGTGGCGTCGACGAACCGCCGCCCGAAGCCCGCGAGGTCTCGATAGCTGACCTGTGCGCCGATGCGGACACCGTTCGCGAGCGCGCTTCGACATGTTCGTGCCAGCGTGCTCGGATCGCCCGCATGGAAACCGCAGGCGACGTTGGCGCTGCTGACGACCTCGAGTACGGCGTCGTCGTCGCCGAGTTCCCAGCGGCCGAACGACTCGCCGACGTCGCTGTTGAGATCGATGCGCGTCATTCGACGGTCCGTGCGCGCCGCAGCAGGCGGGACATGAATTTGCTGGCGGGCACGGTCTCGGACAACTCGGGCGGCTCGGGTAGCGGTGCAGGCCCCCACTCGCCGATCTCTTCGAGGACCGGGGGAGTGAGGATTGCCGCGGCGAGTTCGTATCCGGCGGCGGACGGGTGGAACTGGTCGGGAGAGAACATGTGGTCGGGCTTGGCCTTGAACTCCTCGGAGAGCAGGTCGGCCAGCGGAACGGCGACGCCTCCTGCACTACGTACCGCTGCCGCCTGGCGGGCGGCGAGCCGCAAGCCCCAGACACGCAACACCGACCGCAGCGGCTGCGGGATCGCGGTGATCACGCCGAAGTCCGGGCAGGTGCCGACAACGACCACGGCACCGGTCTCGCGCAGTCGCCGAACCGCGGCGCCCAAGCGATTCGCCGAGGCCCGGATGCCGTTGGTCGCGGTCACGTCGTTGGCGCCGACCAGGACGACCGCGACGTCGGGTCGAAGTCCCGCGATCAGCATCGCGTCGATCTGCGCGGCCAGGCCCTTCGACGTCGCCCCGACGATGGCCTTGTTGCTGTAGCGGATCGCCCGACCGGTATCCGCTGCGACGCGACGGGCGACACGCACGCCGGGGGTGTCGTCTGCCGACTCGACGCCGAGTCCGGCGGCCGTCGAATCGCCGAACACGGTCAGGTGCAGGTCGGCGGTGGAGTCGCGGGTGACGCGCAGTGGGCCGCCGCCGTCCGGCAGGTAGATGCCGTCGCCGTTGGGGGCGTTGTCGGTGCGGTGGGGGATGGTGGTCCTGGCTTGTTGTGCCTGCCAGACCAGCACGTTGTATGCCGCCCAGGTGGCGCCGGCCCCCGCGGCCGTCGCGGTCGCTGCGGCACCGACATCGCGGAGGACGTGACGCGAATCGGACACGCGTCCCAGCTTAGCGGCAAGTCGAATGTGGACGGCTTGCGACGCTCTGGGACCATAGAGGTATGCGCATCGCCAATCACGTCGTCGACCTGGTGGGCAACACACCACTGGTCAAGCTCAACTCGGTGACCTCGCCCGGATCGGGGCTGGTCGCGGCCAAGGTTGAATACCTCAACCCGGGCGGCAGCAGCAAAGACCGTATCGCCGTGCGGATGGTCGACGCCGCGGAGAAGTCGGGGGAGTTGAAGCCCGGCGGCACGATCGTCGAGCCGACGTCGGGCAACACCGGTGTCGGGCTGGCGCTCGTCGCGCAGCAGCGCGGATACAAGTGCATCTTCGTGTGCCCCGACAAGGTCGGCGAGGACAAGCGCAACGTCCTGCGTGCCTACGGCGCCGAGGTCGTCGTGTGCCCGACAGCCGTCCCGCCCGAGCACCCCGACAGCTACTACAGCGTCTCCGATCGTCTGGTGCGTGAGGTCGACGGTGCGTGGAAGCCCAACCAGTACTCCAACCCCGCGGGTCCGCAGAGTCACTACGAGACCACGGGCCCGGAGATCTGGCGCGACACCGACGGCACGATCACCCACTTCGTCGCGGGCGTCGGCACCGGTGGCACCATCACCGGCACCGGCCGGTATCTCAAGGAGGTATCCGGCGGCAAGGTCAAGGTCGTCGGCGTCGACCCCGAGGGATCGGTGTACTCCGGCGGCACCGGGCGGCCATACCTCGTCGAGGGCGTCGGTGAGGATTTCTGGCCCACCGCGTACGACCCGAGCATCCCCGACGAGATCATCGCGGTCTCCGACGCCGACTCGTTCGACATGACCCGACGCCTCGCCCGTGAGGAGGGTCTGCTCGTCGGCGGTTCCTGCGGCATGGCGGTCGTCGCGGCACTGCAGGTGGCGCAACGGGAGGGACCCGACTCCGTCGTCGTGGTTCTGCTTCCCGACGGCGGGCGCGGCTACATGGCCAAGATCTTCAACGACGAGTGGATGAGCAGCTACGGATTCCTTCGTACCCCGCTCGACGGGGGCAAGCCGGAGCCTCTCGTGGGAGATGTGTTGCGCGGCAAGACCGGTACGCTGCCCGACCTCGTGCACACCCACCCGCAGGAGACCCTGCGCGACGCGATCGAGATCCTCCGTGAGTACGGGGTGTCGCAGATGCCGGTCGTCGGCGCCGAGCCGCCGGTGATGGCGGGCGAGGTCGCAGGCGCGGTCACCGAACGTGATCTGCTCTCCGCGGTGTTCGAGGGTCGTGCGAACCTCGCCGATCCCGTGTCTGCGCACATGGGAGATCCGTTCCCGCTCATCGGTTCCGGTGAGCCCGTGTCCGCGGCGACCAAGGCGCTCGGCGAGTCCGACGCACTCATGGTCGTCGAGGACGGAAAGCCGATCGGTGTCATCACCCGACACGATCTGCTGGCGTTCGTCAGCACTCATCCGACGATCACCGCCGGTTAGCGTCCAGATACCCACTCAGCGAGGAGTTCTCACGTGAAGAAGTACCAGCGTCCACGCGGCTTTTCCACCGAAGCCATCCACGCAGGCTACGACCCCGACCCGCAGACCGGCGCGGTGAACGTCCCGATCTACGCGAGTTCGACGTTCGCCCAGGACGGCGTCGGCGGTCTGCGTGACGGATTCGAGTACGCGCGTACCGGAAATCCGACGCGTCGAGCGCTCGAGGCGAACATCGCCGCGATCGAGGGCGGAACGTACGGGCGCGGATTCTCCTCCGGCATGGCAGCCACCGACGCGATGCTGCGCGCGTCGTTGCGTCCCGGCGACCACCTCGTCATCCCGAACGACGCCTACGGCGGCACCTTCCGCCTGATCGACAAGGTCTTCACCCAGTGGGGCATCGACTACTCGGTGGCACCGGTCAGCGACATCGACGCGGTACGAGCGGCGATCACCCCGAAGACCAAGCTCGTGTGGGTCGAGACACCGACCAATCCGCTGCTGAACGTCGGCGACATCGCCCGTCTCGGTGAGATCGCGCACGAGGCGAAGGCAAAACTGGTGGTGGACAACACCTTTGCGACGCCGTACCTGCAGCGTCCGCTGGAACTCGGTGCCGACGTCGTACTGCACTCCACGACCAAGTACCTCGGCGGCCACTCCGATGTCGTCGGTGGCGCCCTGGTCACCGACGACGAGCAACTCGACTCCGACATCGCGTTCCTGCAGAACGGTGCGGGCGCTGTGCCGGGTCCGTTCGATGCCTACCTGACGATGCGTGGCATCAAGACGCTCGCGGTCCGGATGGAGCGGCACTGCGACAATGCCGAGAAGGTCGCCGAGTACCTCAACCGCCACGACAAGATCGAGCGCGTGCTGTACCCGGGCGATCCCTCGCATCCCGGTTACGAGGTCGCCGCCAAGCAGATGAAGCGCTTCGGCGGGATGGTCTCGGTGTTGGTGTCCGGCGGCATCGAGGACGCCAAGAAATTCTGCGCCCGCACCGAGGTGTTCACGCTCGCCGAATCGTTGGGCGGCATCGAATCGCTGATCGAGCATCCCGGTGCGATGACCCACGCCTCGACCGCCGGGTCGTTGCTCGAGGTGCCCGAGAACCTGGTGCGCCTGTCCGTCGGCATCGAGGACATCGACGACATCCTCGCCGACCTGGAGCAGGCGCTGCAGTAGGTCGGACCGCTGGTATTCGGGACCGCCGCAGGTTGCGCTGCGTGAGGCATTGCAACCGCGTACGTTGACGCTCATTATGCTGATCACACAAGCCGAGATCGACGACGCCGCGATGGTGTTGGCGCCCGTGATGCGCCGCACTCCGATGGTGGCGTCGCGGGTGTTGTCCGAGCGCAGCGGCTCCGACGTCTGGCTCAAGTGCGAGAACCTGCAGCGCACAGGATCGTTCAAGCCTCGCGGCGCGTTCTACCGGATCTCGCGGCTCACGCCCGAGGAGCGTGCCGCGGGCGTCGTTGCGGCCAGTGCCGGCAATCATGCACAGGGAGTGGCATGGTCGGCGGCCCACCTCGGCATCACCTCGCGCGTCTATATGCCGGTGGGCGCCGCCTTACCGAAGTTGGCCGCCACCAAGGCATATGGGGCAGAGGTCGTGCTCGTCGGTGAGACGATCGACGAATCACTGGTCGCCGCACGAGCTTTCGCCGAAGAGACCGGTGCGACGCTGATCCACCCGTTCGATCATCGCGACATCGTGGCGGGGCAGGCGACCGTCGGCGTCGAGATCTGTGAGCAGATGCCCGACGTCGGTTCGATCGTCGTCCCGCTCGGCGGAGGTGGGCTGCTCGCCGGGATCGCTGCCGCGGTGAAGGCACGGCGACCCGACGTCCGGATCATCGGTGTCCAAGCAGCGCAGGCAGCGGCATGGCCGACCTCGCTGCAGGAGGACATGCCCGTTGCGGCGACCCACATGTCGACGATGGCCGACGGGATCGCCGTCGCGCTGCCCGGCGACGTTCCGTTCGCCCATGTCCGTGAGTTGGTCGACGACGTGGTCACGGTCGACGAGGGGCAGTTGGCCACCGCGCTGCTCCTGCTGCTCGAGCGCGCGAAGCTGCTCGTCGAACCCGCGGGCGCCGCGGGAGTAGCCGCGCTGATGAGTCTCGACCTCGATCTGCCGGGACCGATTTGCGTCGTCACCTCCGGCGGGAACATCGACCCCCTCGTGCTCAGCCACGTGACCACCGCGGGACTGACCGCGTCCGGTCGTTTCCTGACGGTCACCGCCACGATTCCCGACCGCCCGGGTGGCCTCATCTCGCTGCTCGAACTATTGCGTGAGCAGGGGGCGAGCGTCGTCGACGTCGTGCATTCGCGTGTTGCCGACGACCTACAGCTCGGCGAGGTGCAGGTGACGGTCAGCGCCGAGACCAGGGGCGCAGAGCACCAGGAGGCTGTGCGTGCCGCTCTCGCCGATGCAGGCTTCCTGCGCTGACGGGGTTTTCGGCGACCGGCGTCGGATCAGGTCTGCGGACGCAGTGTCGAGAAGTGGCGCAGGGTGTCGGTTTCGACCGTCTTGAACACCGACGCCGCTGTCGGCCCGCTGAACAGCCTGACCGGCTTGGCTCCGGTCGCGAGTTCGAGAGCAAAGCGCCACACGAGGCGGCAGCCGACGTCGGCGCTGCTGACCTCGGTCAGTTCTCCGAACCGCGACAGGCCGGGTACGGTCACCGATTCTCCGCGAAATGCGTTGCGGTAGTGGTGTTCTGCCGGCT
Organism: Gordonia sp. w5E2; assembly: GCF_036540975.1. NCBI lineage: Bacteria > Bacillati > Actinomycetota > Actinomycetes > Mycobacteriales > Gordoniaceae > Gordonia > Gordonia sp. w5E2. The sequence continues at coordinate 1,483,161 of NZ_CP144213.1, forward strand.
CCTCGACCCAGTCGAAGAAGTACTCGGAGAGTGCCACGCCTGGGCCGAGTTTGGCCTGACGGGTCGTGCCGACACCGTATGGCGGCGGCGAGGTGAACTCGATACCCCTGATCGCCCGGCACCAGTCGAGGGTGTGTTGGCGCGTCAGCTCTGCCCACGCGCGTTCGGGTGTGACCGGCAGGTTGACGTCGATGCGATAGCTCACCGGTGCCGTGTCGAAGAAGTCGAGGTCGAACGAGTCGAGTGCGTAGCTGCGAGCCATCGTGCCATTCAAGCACGGCGCCGCACCGTCTTTCGGCGATACGTCCAGCGCGGACGCTCTCGATATGCACCGCGGGGCTAATCTGGCACAGTGTCCGTCCCCGCAACCACCGTGATCGGTCTGCTCGGTCCCGTCGCCACCGGCGTGTCCGCGGCGCCGGATTCGCCGGTGACGCCGGATGATCTGGTGACGGTTCCGGGCATCCGCGCAAAGCGGCTGTTGGCGTCGCTGGCGCTGGCCGGAGGGCGCACTCGCTCGGCAGAGCGGCTCATCGACGATGTGTGGGGCGACGATCCGCCACGGTCACCCGGGGCGGCACTGCACACCCAGATCTCCCGGCTGCGGACCGTCCTCGGGGCCGGGCGCCTCGAGGCGTCGGGCAGCGGGTATCGCTTGATCGGCGGACGCACCGACATCGAGATCGTCGAAGAACTCATCGCGCAGGGAACCGTGACCGCGCTCGACGACGCCGCGTCGTGGTGGCGTGGCGAGCCAGGAGATGACCTCGGCGTCGAGGCGGCATCGCTGATCGGCGAGATCCGCGCACGGGCGGGACACGCGGAGGACGCGTTCAACCGTGCTCGCAGCGCGGCCGCGATGAATTCCGGCGACTACTCCACGGCGCGCGAGATCGCTGAACGACGTTGTGCTCGTGACCCATTGGATGAGACGGCTGCGCTGGATCTGATGCGCGCGCTCGCCGGTGAGGGACGCGTCGCCGATGCGCTCGCCGTGTACGCCGCACTGCGCCGTCGACTATCGACGGAGTTGGGCGTCGATCCCGGTCCGACGATCACCGAGTTCCACAACGCGCTGCTCGCCGAGGGAGACCTCGATGTTCGACGCCCCGCTCCGAGCGCCCGACGCTCGAGTATGCAGACGGGTCTGCTGGTGGAGACGAGCGACCTCATCGGGCGTGAGGGCGACGTCGCGTCGATTCTCGAGCAACTGAAGGCGAATCGCGTCGTCACCATTCAGGGGCCGGGCGGAGTGGGTAAGACGCGGGTGGCCAACCGCGTCGGGCACCGGCTCGTCGACGAGGGATCATCTGTCTACTACGTTCCGCTCGCACCGATCCGCAACGACGACGACGTGGTGCCTGCCATCGCTGCGACGCTCGGCGTCGGTGAGTCGGACCTCGGTACCAACGCGCGACCGCGCATCGCGCCGACAGGTGATCTGCAGGACCGATTGATCGACGCGCTGCGCGGGCGGGGCGCGCTGTTGATCCTGGACAACTGCGAGCAGGTGATCGAGCGGTGCGCGCGCCTGGTGGCCGATCTGCTCGCTGCCGACTCGTCGTTGAAGATCCTGGTCACCAGTCGATCCCCGCTGATGCTGCCCGCCGAGCAGATCTTCGGATTGCCGACACTCGATGTCACCGACGACGGTGCCGCCGTCGAACTGTTCGTCACCCGAGCCCGCGCGGTGCGGCCCGACGCCGATCTGCCACACGAATCCGTCGCGCGACTGTGCCGACATCTCGACGGCCTACCGTTGGCAATCGAGTTGGCGGCAGCCCGAATTCGCACCATGACGGTCGAGGAGATCACCGATCGGTTGGCGGAGCGATTCGCACTGCTTCGCGGGACGGACCGCAGCGCTCCGGACCGGCACCGCACGTTGCGGGCCGTGATCGATTGGAGTTGGGACCTTCTCGACGACGATGCGCGTGAGGCGTTGCGTCGGCTGTGTAGATTCCCGGCCGGGTTCACGGCCGACGCGGCGGGAATCGTGCTGGGCTATCGCGGTTTTCGGCTCGACGACACTCTCGCCTCGCTGGTCAATCAGTCGTTGCTGACCGTGATCGAGGCCGACGGTCGGGTGCGCTACCGGATGCTGGAGATGGTGCGCGAGTTCGGCGAGGAGAAGCTCGCCGCGGAGCCGGGGCTGTCGTCGGAGGTCAACTCCGCAATGCGCAAGTGGGCCAGATCCGTTGCGTCGGAGATGGTTACCGGGTATGAGTCGGGCGTGGACGCAGGGTTGATGACCCGTGTTGCCGCCGACGTCGACAACCTCGTCTGGGTGCTCCGCCACTGCACGGAGCTGATCGCGCACGGCGAGAAGGACGACTCAGAGGTGGCCGACGCCGTCGACTGCGCGGTGCGGATCTTTCCCATCCTCGCCGGGTTCTGGATGGCGCGGGGCCTGCACGCGGAGATCATGAACTGGGGGTCGCGGCTGATCGACGTGTTGCCGACGCCACCGCGCGATCTTTCAGACGAGCGTCGACGTGATTGGCAGGCAACGGTTCTCGCGTCGATGACGCATCAGATGCTGCGCCAAGACCTTCGAGAGCTCGCACGTGCGCGGTATTACCTGCGACGACTGCACAATCCCGATCGGATCTATCTCGAGCCGACCGAACTGATGACGGCGTGTGTGCTGAGCCGGAGTACGACCGAGGCCATTCGCTACGTCGTGCGTGGCACCACGAGCCCCGACGAACGGGTGGCGACGACAGCGCTGGGCGGACGGATGAACCTCGCCGAGAACCTCGGCCGTCTGGATAAGGCGGAACGCGACGGTGAGACGCTGCGCAAGCGGTCGCGGCTCGGGAGTGACCACTGGATGTCGGCGATGGCTCAGGTGAGTCTCGGCGGAATCCACAGTCAGCAGGCGAATTGGTCTACCGCCGTTGACTTTTATCGGGGCGGAATCGCCGACCTTGTGCGACTCGGTTCCTTCGAGGACGAGATGCAGACCCGCTGTTACCTTGCGGTGACGCTGATCAACCTCGACCAACTCGACGCCGCAGAAGAACAACTGGTGCACGTTGCCGACGGCTGGACGCCCGATGACCCCGACCCGCGCGGGTTCCCGGAAGTGTTTGCCGGAATGATGTTGGCCTTCGGCGAACTCCGTTACGCGCGTGGCGATCTGGCCGACGCCGCTGAGCTGTTCGCCCGAGCGGGAGACCTGCTGTTGCGTGAGCATCCGATGGCTGCACGGGACCCAGGGGCCGCGATGCTGATCGGTGTTGCCGCCATCGGTCTGGTGCGCACCGGGCAGCTTGATCGTGCACGCGCGTTGCTGCCGGTACTGGCGTCGGGCGTCGTCGAGACGCTGTCGCCGAGTGGGTGGAACGATATCCCGCAGTCCGCGAATTTGGCGGTCGCAACGGGATACGTGTTGTGCGATAGGAGTGAGACCAGACGCGACGGTGCTCGGCTCCTGATGCTCGGAAAACGATTGAAGGCGCGCGTCGATTATCCGGGCTATTACGCAGTGTTGACCGACCTGGTCGGTGCGTCGAAGCTGACGCAGGAGGAGTGGGACGACGTCACCGCCGACATCCCGGGCATGTCCCGGCGGCGCGCGACCGAAGAACTCGTCGAACTGCTTGCGTCGAAGACGCCCCGCCTCGCCTGAGATCACACAGAGCGACGGGCCTGCCGCGTGGCAGGCCCGTCGCTGTGCGTGTTGGTCAGGCGTTGCGCATGTAGGCGCGCACGGCGAGCGGAGCGAACACAGCGGTGATGACCGCTGCGCCTGCCAGCGCCCACACCACGTGGATACCCGCGTGTCCGGTCGCGGTGAGCTCACGCACCGCGGTGACGAGGTGGCTCACCGGATTCACGTTCACGAATGCCTGCAACCAGCCCGGCATTGTGTCGACGGGAACGAACGCATTCGACATGAAGGTCAGCGGGAACACGACGAGCATCGAGATTCCCTGTACGGCAGAGGCTTTGCTCATTATGCAACCCATGAGTGCGAAGATCCAGGAGACGGCGAAGCTGCACACCATGACCAGGACAACCGACGCGATGACACCGAGGGCGTCGGGGCGCCAGCCCATGATCAGGCCCATCACGACGGTGATGATGCTCGCGATGAGGTAGCGGATCACGTCGGCGAGAAGGGCTCCCGCAAGCGGACTGATGCGTGCGATCGGCAGCGAGCGGAATCTGTCGAAGACACCTTTGTCCATGTCTTCACGCAACTGTGTTCCGGTCACGATGGAGCTCATCACCACGGTCTGCACGAGGATTCCCGGGATGATGACGGGAAGATAGGACGAGACGTTGCCACTGATGGCACCGCCGAAGATGTAGGTGAACATCACCGTGAAGATGATCGGCATGATGGTCACGTCGAATAGTTGCTCGGGGTTGTGCCGGAGTTTGAGCACACCGCGGTAGGCCATGGTCAGCGACTGGCGTGCGGTCTCCGCGAGAGAGACGGACTGTTTCGCTCGTGCTCGGATGGCGCCGGTGGTGATGGCATTGGGTGTGACGGCTCGGGGAAGTGTTGTGGTCATCAGAGGTTCTCCTCTTGCGTGGCGTCTTCGTCTGCGGGGGCGTCGTGGGAATCGGCGGGTTTGCCGGTGAGGGTGAGGAACACCTCGTCGAGGCTCGGTTTCTGGACGTTGATCTCGTCGACGGTGATGCCGTCGGAGCGCATGGCGATCAGGACGTCGGGCACGAGGTCAGGGCGGTGCAGTGGAGCGGAAATTCTGCTTGCTTCTGCCGATAGGGTTGCGGGCTCGCCCAGGACGCGTTCGACGATCTCGGCGACGCGCGGGGCGTCGGACCGTTCGAGTGGGGCGAGTTGCAATGTCGCCGCGCCCACCGAGTTCTTCAGGGCGTCGGCGGTGTCGTCGGCGATGACACGACCGTGGTCGATCACCGCGATGCGATCGGCGAGTTGGTCCGCCTCGTCGAGGTACTGGGTTGTCAGCAGCACGGTGGCGCCGTCGGCGACGAGTCGGCGGATGGTGTCCCACATCTGGGCGCGGGTGCGGGGGTCGAGTCCGGTGGTCGGCTCGTCGAGGAACAGCAGTGGTGGGGTGTCGATGAGGCTGGCCGCGAGGTCGAGGCGTCGACGCATTCCACCGGAGAAGTCCTTGAGTGGGCGGTCTGCTGCTTCTGTGAGTGAGAACTCGTCGAGCAGTTCGTCGGCTCGGACCTTGGCTGCTTTCCGCGAGAAGCCGAGCAGAAGGGCGAAGACGACGAGGTTCTGTCTCGCCGTCAGGTCTTCGTCGACCGAGGCGTACTGGCCGGTGACGCCGACCAGCGACCGGACGGCCGTCGAGTCGCGCACGACGTCGTAGCCGAAGATTGTGGCTGAGCCCGCGTCTGGTCGCAGGAGTGTGGCCAGCATGCTGACGGTGGTGGTCTTGCCTGCTCCGTTGGGGCCGAGGACGCCGTACACAGAGCCGGTTGGAACTGCCAAGTCGACGCCGTCGACGGCGCGGTTCGAGCCGAATTGCTTGACCAGTCCGCGTGCATCGATGGCAAGTTCGGAACCCAGTGGGTTCGACGCGCTCGTCGTCGCAGTGGTGGTGGTTGTCGTAGTCATGGCGTCAGCCTGCACTACGCGACTGTCGTGGGCCTTACGTCAACTGTCATGCAGCGGCGTCGAAGCGTCCGCGGTGTCAGGGCGCCGTGAGATCTGTGGTGGGGCGGGCGAGGTCACGCCGCCGATGCGGAGTGCACCGAGTTGCGGTGAGGTGCGGTCGCGAGATCGGTCTCGTAGCGGATCACCGCTGCGACGTGCCCGAGACGCTGCTCGACGATCAAGATCGCCTCTGCCAGTTGCGTGGTGTCGTCGACGTCGGCGACCAGCGCGACGGTGTGTCCGTTGTTGCGCAACATGAACGGCACGACGTCGTAGTAGTTGCTGCTGACGACGGCAACCGGCGTGCCCTCGTCGAACAGGGTCTTGGCGTAGTGGGCAACGAGTGCGTCGTCGTCGAGGACGACGAGCGGAACGTCGGGGGTTGGCTGCTTGTGCATCTTCATGGTCCGTCCTCCTTTGGATGGTTGAATGCTCTGACTACACGATGAACCCGCAGGTTAGCGATGGTCTGGGGCCAAGCTGTGGATAACCTGTGGTCCGAAGCCATGTGTGGATTTCCTGTGGACGGGCGCGGTGACTCCGGTCGTGATCGCGCCTAGCGTGCAGCGCATGGGGAGACGAAATCACAAGTCACGCAAGCCAACTGTCGGTCGCACGCGCAACGGCACCACCGGCAGCGATCGGCAGTATCACGCCGCCACCGGGCGACGGCTCAATCAGATTCCGTGGGCGGCGACGGGCATGCCCGACGTTCAGGCCGCGCTCGTCGACGCCTTCCGCGGACTCGCCGAGGAGTGGGCCGCATACATACGTCCGGTCGGCGTGCGGATGCTCCACGCGATGAAGCGATTCGATCAGTACCGAGACGGACATCTCGCACTCACCGAGGACGAATGCGCCGATCTTGCCGAGGACTACATCGAGAGCGTCGACCTCTATAAGCTGCTGCGCGGACTCCTCGGCCGCGCCGATACGTCCGCCGAGGTTCTTTCGAGGGTCTCGCCGATCTGGGTGCCCGAGTCGGTCACCAGCGAGGCGAGGTCTGCGGACGGCGGTGCGAGCATTCGCGTACTGCCCGAACTGGGCAGCGCGGGGCTCCTCGTCTTCGAGAAGCCTCTGACACGTATGACGGAGGGACCGCTACCCAACGGTGTCATCACGCCGACCGTCGACGTCGATGGCGTGCTGTGGTGGTCGCACGCCGAGTTCGCCGACATCGGGCTCGGTGGAGCGTGCACGAAGGAGGATACGACGACATGCGGGTCGTTCGAGGTGCAGCCGCTGACCCGCAGCCGCGACCTGCAGCCGCTGCGCGGCGAGGCATGGCGACTGTCGCTGCTGACCGAGGTGGCCAACTACAGCGTCGAACCGTGCGACGACATGTCGGACGCGCCGTCGGGCACACCGCTCTTCCAGATGTTCGACCGCTTGGGAGTTATGTTGGGGCGCAGTGACATTCACGTGAGTGACGAGTCGGGAGCGCTCACCATCCGCCGCGACGACGCGGCGTGAGTCAGCTGCGGTGTGGAGTCGGACCTAGATGTGGACCTAATCGAAGGAGTTGGGTGCGGCAGCACCCAACTCCTTCGATACGACACACATGTTCGTGGTGGATGCCCGGCTGGTTACCGCGCCAGACCGAGCGTCCGGCTGACGATGCCCGCCATCTCGCGCTCGCCAAGCGCGTTGGGATGCACGGGGATCGGCTGGACGGTGCCGAAGATCGGTTCAACCCAGCGCACGCCCACCGGCTTGCAACCATCGTGGCCGATCGACGGTGTGGTGGCGTCGACGAAGGTCACCCCGGTTGTCGTGGCCGCGCGCTTCACGGCGTCGTTGAGTGCGGTCTGGATTCCGTGCGCATACGGCAGATCGCCGGCGGCGACAGGCAGATTGGGGCACGCCTGTGCGGTCGCGGGCATGATGAGCGGGTAGCTGACGATTGCGACGCGAGCCCTGGGCGACTTCGCGCGAATTGCCTTGAGCGCGTTCACGATCTTCGGGTAGGTCGCGCTCTGGATCTCGCGTGTCACCGACGAGCCGTACTGGTCTTTGCACGGCGTGCCGCGGAAACCTGCGGCGACTCCTGCTGCGACACACTTCGCGACGGTGCCGGCGAAGACGTTGCCGTCGTTGCCTCCGATCATCAGGGTGACCAGTTGTGTGGTGGGCCGTAGGGCGCGCAATTGTGGTGCGACGTCAGGGTATTGGCGAGTGAAGAAGTCTTTGGTCTGTGCGCCACCGCAACTGACGTCCTTGAGTGAGAAGCCATTGCGGCGTGCGATCACGTGCGAGAAGTTGTTGCTCGACTGCGTGCAACTGCCGGGTTTGTCTGGCGCGGTGGGGGATACCCCGGAACCCGCGGAGTAGCTGTCTCCGAGGTTGACGTACGCGAGCGGCGCGGGGGCGGCGTCGGCGAGTGTGGGTGTCGAAACCGAGGTCAGCAGTCCGACGGCCACGGCAGCGGCGACGACCCCGACTCGGCGCAGAGTGATGCGCGTTTTCATTCCTGAGTCTTAGCATCGCGAAACACCCGCGCGAGACGTTTTGGTCAAACACGTCTCAGGCAGGGTACGAGTTTGCGGCTGCTCCGCGGAGCACTCGGATTCACCCGTTCAGACGACGCACTACGCGGCCGTTTTTGTCGGAGTCGATCCATAGAGTCCCCTTCGTCGCCGAACGTACGGCGTCGCGAACGAAGGAAGACCAATGACGAACCCTCCGAATGCGCCCCAGTCGGGCGCGCCCCAGCCCGGTGTCCCCCAGTCGGGCGCGCCCCAGTCCGGTGTGCCCCAGTCCGGTGTGCCCCAGTACGCGTACCCGCAGACCGGTGCCGGGCAGTTTGCCGGAGCGCCGAACACGGTGCCGCAGTACGGCTTTCCGCCTCAGGGTCCCGGCGGCCAGCCGGTCAATCAGCCGCCCAAGAAGCGGCGCAAGTGGCCGTGGATTCTCGGTGCGCTGGTGGTGTTGATCGTGATCATCGTTGCGGTGTCGGGAGGCGGGTCGGACTCGGATTCGTCGTCGAACTCGACGTCGGCGGGGTCGTCGCAGCAGGGTGCCGAACAGAAGAACGCTGGTGCGGAAAAGGACAGCGGCGCAGCGGGACTCAATACTCCTGTGCGCGACGGCAAGTTCGAGTTTGTCGTCACGGGAGTGGAGAAGGGGCTGTCGAGTGTCGGCGACAATCCCTATCTGACCGAGCAGGCGCAGGGGCAGTTCGTGGTTGTCTCGATGACGGTGCAGAACACGAGCAAGGAGCCGCAGAGCTTCTCGCCGTCGGATCAGAAGCTCGTCGACGACCAGGGTCGCAGTTTTGAACCGAGCACCTCCGCGCAGATCGCCCTCGGCGGCTCCGACATTCCGGTGTGGGACAACATCAATCCGGGCAACACCGTCGATGCCAAGGTCGTCTTCGACATGCCGAAGGATGCGACTCCGGCGACCATCGAGCTGCACGACTCGATGTTCTCGGGTGGCGTGAAGGTGCGTCTGAACTGATCATCTCGCGGTGAGATACGACGAAAGGTTGCTGTGGGCTGCGGAATCCGCAACCCGCAGCAACCTTTCAGCCTGCTGTAGTCCCGTAGGGGGTCAGCTGTGGTACGGCTCGGCCTTGACGAGCGTCACCTTCACCACCGAGCCGTTGGGCACGGTGTATTCGCGGGTGTCGCCGACCTTGGCGTCGATCAGTGCGGAGCCGAGCGGCGAGCTCGGCGAGTAGGTCTCGAGCTTGCCGGCCTGTGCCTCTTCGCGGGTGGCGATGAGGAAGGTCTCTTCGTCGCTCTTGTCGCCGTCGTAGTACACGGTGACGACGGAACCGGGCAGTGCGACGCCGGACTGTGTCGGGGCCTCGCCGACCTTCGCGTTGTTGAGCAACTCCTGGAGCTGGCGGATACGGGCTTCCTGCTGGCCCTGCTCCTCGCGGGCGGCGTGGTAGCCGCCGTTCTCCTTGAGGTCGCCCTCTTCGCGACGCTCGTTGATCTCGGCAGCAATGACCGGACGGTTGGCGATCAGAGAGTCGAGCTCGCTCTTGAGGCGGTCGTGCGACTCCTGGGTCAGCCAGGTCACCTGGGTGTCGGTCATCGGTCACTCCTTTGTGTTGTCCGCTCCCCGGCAATGTCTGAACCGGGGCACTGTCCCGAATCGGGACACATGGACTGCTGTAAATGCTTGGTTTGCCCACATGCTTCATGCGCGCACGTGCTTGGTTATGTCACACGCGGTAGCACGTGTGGGCCTGCTCTAAATGCAGCAACACGACCCCTCTCGGAGCCGTGTATTCAGTCAGGATACCAAATCCAGACGGATGTGGCACATCACACGTCGGTCGTGTTGACCTCGGCGAGGGCCTGCTGGTAGCTGGGTTCAGATCGTTTCAGCCATGCGACGACGCCGTAGGTGATCGGCATGACGAGGATTTCGACGAGCGTTTTCCAAATGAATCCGACGGCGGTGTAATTGATGAAGTCGCCCCACGTCGAAATTCCCAGGGCGGATGCGGCAATCGAACAGAACACGAGTGTGTCGGCGAATTCTCCGACGACGGTTGAGCCGAGTAGCCGTGCCCACAGTCGCTTTTCGCCCGCGCGTTGCTTCATCTTGACGAGCACGAACGAGTTGAGGAACTCGCCTGCGAGGTAGCCGGCCAACCCGGCGAGTAAGAACTGGGGCACCACTCCGGCTACGCGTGTGAACGCTTCTTGGCCGTCGTAGAAGTCGGCAGCGGGCAGGTGGATGGTCGCCCAGAAACACAGTGACGCCAAGAGGAGGACGGCGAAGCCTGCGAGGATCGTCCGGCGCATCGCCTTGAATCCGTAGACCTCGCTGATCACGTCGCCCAGGACGTATGCCAGCGGAAAGAGGTAAAACGCGCCGTCGGTGACCAGGCCGTTCATGTGGATTGGGCCGACGTCGAGGTGGAGCCAACTGTCGAACAACACGACACCCTTGGTGCCGGTGATGTTGCTGATGAGCATGACACCGATGAACAGCGCCACCAACGCGGGGAAGTACGGGCTGCTCAGGTGGGCGAAGACCGCCTTGTCCGGTCTTCCCCTTTTGTCGTGTTTACCCGGCGCGTCGCGTACGCCGCGGTCACCGTCTGGAGTGGCCGACGTCGGCACGGGACGCTCTTCTGTCACGACGCGGAGGAGGTCAGGTAAGCGGGGACGTCGGTGCTGCAGCCGAAGACCTCACCGATGACCGGCGGCCCGGACGTCTTGATGACGGTGCGCAGTCCCTGCTGCTGGGTGCCCGGCGGTACGAGAACCTCACGACGCCCCGCCTCCGAGCCGTCCTTGACCCTGGCGCGGACAACGCATGCCACCGGCTGGGTCGGGTCCTTGCGGGTCACCGTGTACAGCACGGCGACCGATGAGTCGTCGAGGATCTCGTAGCCGGTCGCCTGTCCGCTGACATCGGGATCGGCGAACTTGTTGTAGCCGATTGCGGCCAGGATCACACCGAGGACCACAACCGTGACTGCCGATGCGATGAACCACAGGCGCCGACTCCGGGCCGACTGTGCGACGGGATAGGTGGCACGCGGTCCGCTATGCGGTTGTTTGTGCAGGTCGGGTTCCTGCGGCGTGCCCCCGTCTGAACTGTTCACGGGTCAATACCTACCATGAGAGGAGTACGTATCCGAAGGCGAGGAACCGTGACCGAATCGCGCACGCAGGGCGGCTACCGTCTGATGGCAGTGCATGCCCATCCCGACGACGAGTCGAGCAAGGGCGCGGCCACATCGGCCAAATACGCCGCGGAGGGCAACGAGGTCCTCATCGTGACCCTCACCGGTGGCGAACGCGGCGACATCTTGAACCCGGCGATGGATCGTCCCGGGATCAAGGAGCGGATGACCGAGGTCCGCAAAGAGGAGATGGCGAAGGCTGCCGCTGCGCTCGGCGTCGAGCAGACGTGGCTCGGCTATGTCGACTCAGGCCTGCCGGAAGGCGACCCGTTGCCTCCGCTGCCGGAGGGCTCATTTGCGACGTTGCCGGTCGAGGTGCCGACGGAGAAGCTGGTTGAGCTGGTCCGCGAGTTCCGCCCGCACGTGATGATCACCTACGACGAGCACGGTGGATATCCCCATCCCGACCACATCATGTGCCACAAGGTGTCGGTGGCGGCGTTCGAGGCCGCGGGCGACCCGGCGGCATTTCCCGCCGCGGGCGAGCCGTGGACGGTGTCGAAGCTGTATTACACGCACGGATTCATCCGGGACCGCATGGTGCTGTTCTCCGAGGAGTTCGAGAAGAGCGGTCAGGAGAGTCCATTTGCCGAGTGGCTCTCCAAGTGGGACCCCAGTCGCGGCGATCTCATGGGACGCGTGACCACCCAGGTCGAATGCGCGGAGTATTTCCCGCAGCGCGACGACGCACTGCGTGCGCACGCGACACAGATCGATCCCAACGGCATGTTCTTCGCGGTCCCGCTCGAGTGGCAGCAGCGACTCTGGCCCACCGAGGAGTACGAGTTGGCACAGACGCGGGTGACCACCGCGATTCCGGAAACAGACCTGTTCACAGGTGTATCGCTCGACGACGAAGCCGTCGGGGTTGGGGAGCAGGCGACGTCATGACGTTCTCGACAATCGCGGTGTTGGCCGCACAGCAACCTCAGGGACCCGAGTTCGGCAAGGCCTCGCCGATCGGTCTGCTGGTGATCGTGGTCCTGCTCATTGGCACCGCCTTGCTGATCCGCTCGATGAACAAGCAACTCCGCAAGCTGCCGAAGTCGTTCGACGCCAACCATCCCGAAGCCGACCAGGCCTTCGACGAGGGCACCGACGCGGCCGGTGCTGGTGTTGCGGATAGCGACTCCGAGCGAGCCGCACAGGCAGAAGGTCGCGCCACGGCGACGGGAACCGGAAACGGGGTCTCGGTCAGCGCCGACACCACCGCCGACCCCGCGGTGCGACGGGACTCCGGCGGCACCTGACCTTGTAGTCGACCGGGTAGTTCGGCCGGTAGCAGGGACCCCAACGACTCTCGCGACGGAGCGGATCGGATATGCCGAATCAACTGAGCGAATCGTCGAGCCCCTACCTCCGGCAGCACGCTGACAATCCCGTCGACTGGCGCGAGTGGTCCGACGCCGCGCTCGAGGAGTCGGTTCGGCGCGACGTCCCGGTATTGCTCTCGGTGGGCTATGCGGCATGCCACTGGTGTCACGTGATGGCGCACGAGTCCTTCGAGGACGCAGCCACCGCCGCGCAGATGAACCGAGACTTCGTCTGCATCAAGGTCGACCGCGAGGAACGCCCGGACATCGACGCGATCTACATGAACGCGACGGTCGCGATGACTCGCCAGGGCGGCTGGCCGATGACGTGCTTTCTCACCCCTTCTGGTGAGCCCTTCTATTGCGGCACGTACTTTCCCGACACCCCTCGCGGCGGAATGCCGTCGTTCCGCCAGATCCTCTCAGCGGTGACGCAGGCGTGGACGACGCGGCGCAGCGAGATCGAGTCGATGGGTTCACGTGTCCGAGAAGCCTTGTCCGACGCCGCGTCCGCACTTCCGGCGGGTGGTGTCGACGTCGATGAACGGCTCCTCGACTACGCGGTCACCACCGTGCTCGGCGACGAGGACCGGGTCTCGGGTGGATTCGGTGGGGCGCCGAAGTTTCCACCGTCCGCGTTGCTCGAAGGTCTGCTGCGGCACTACGAGCGGTCAGCCGACGCCGCGCCTCTGCAAGCCGTGATGCGCACAACCGATGCGATGGCCCGTGGTGGAATCTACGACCAACTCGGCGGTGGCTTCTCGCGATATGCGGTCGACAACGACTGGGTGGTACCGCATTTCGAGAAGATGCTCTACGACAACGCCCAGTTGCTCCGCGTGTACGGACATCTCGCGAGAATCGTCGACGACCCGCTGCCCGGCCGGATCGCCGAGGAGATCGTCGACTTTCTGCGTCGGGATCTGCGTGTCGTCGGTGGGTTCGCCTCGTCGCTCGACGCCGATGCCGCAGGCGTCGAGGGCTCGACCTACGTGTGGACTCCCGCCGAGTTGCGCGAGGTTCTCGGTGACGAGGACGGCGAGTGGGCCGCAGCGCTTTTCGGCGTCACCGAGGCGGGAACCTTCGAGCACGGTGCGTCGACGCTGCAGCTGCGCACCGACCCCGAAGACGCCGACAGGTACGCGGACCTCAGGCGTCGACTCCTCACTGCGCGGGCGTCGCGCCCGCAACCCCCGCGCGACGACAAGGTGGTGACGGGGTGGAATGCCATGGCGGTCACCGCACTCGCCGAGGCCGGCGCGGCTCTGGATCATCCCGACTGGGTGGAACTGGCCGTCGAGGTGCTGACCGAGCTCGTCGACACTCATCTCGTCGACGGACAACTGCGGCGCTCATCTCTCGGCGGAATTGTCGGTGTGCCGGTGGCTGCACTCGACGACCACGCTGCACTGGTCACCGCGATGCTGACCGTCTGCCAGGTCACGGGCGAAAAGAGTTGGTGCGACAAGGGTTTGGCGTTGCTCGACTCGACGATCGAGACGTTCGCCGACCCCGACGAGGCGGGAGCCTGGTTCGACGCCGCGCAGGGAACACTCATCGCGCGGCCCCGGGATCCGGCAGACGGTGCGACACCGTCGGGTGCCTCGCTCGTGGCCGAGGCCGCGCTCATCGCGTCGGCCCTCGCACGGATGGGTCCCGCGACCCGCTACGCGAGCATCGTCGACGAGACGTTGACGCGTGGCAGCGTGCTCTTGGCCAAAGTGCCGCGTTCAGCGGGGCATTGGCTGGCCGTTGCCGAGGCGCGCCAGGATGGGCCGATCCAGGTCGCGATCGCCGAGGACTCCCGCAGCGCAGGCGAATTGGCGACGGCGGCACGACGACTCGCGCCCGGTGGAGCGATCGTCGTATCGGGTGCGCGCGACTCGCAGCCGCTGCTCGACGGCCGCGGGCCGGTCAAGGGACACGACGCCGCTTACGTCTGTCGCGGCACGGTGTGCGACCTCCCGGTGGTCGACGCGCACGATCTGGCCGCTTCGCTGGCGAGATCAGCGGCGACCTGACGACGCGTGTGCGCGGCGACTGTCCGAGCGAACGGGCACATTCAGCGCAGCAGTGAGAGTGCCTCGAGCCCGTCGTCGTAGCCGAGAACCGCTGCCAGGCCGCGGATGTCGGGATCGAAGGGGTTGTCGCCGGAGCGGCTCAGCGTGGTGGGCGACGGCGAAATGACTGTCGCCCTGTCCAGAACCGCTGCGATATCGGGCCGAGCCGTCGCCGGATCGTCGACCATCGGCGCGAGAACGACGACGCGCTCGGCGTCCTCGGCGAGGTGTGCGTTGGTGGGACTCAGCGAGCCACCGTCGACGTAGGTCGCCCCGTCGATGGTGACCGTCGGCCAGATACCGGGTACCGCGCAGCTCGGGGTCACCGCATCGACGAGACCGACGCCCGAGTCCGACCCGAAGACCACGAGTCTGCCGTCGGATCGTAGTGCCGTGACCCGCAAGGCGATTGGCCACGTCCTTCCGGACAATCTCGACTCGACGGCGTCACGGCGTGCGTGCGGATCGGCCGTCGACAGCGCATCCGACAACGCGACAAAACGTTGCGCGCGTTCGGGATCGGGCGCGGTTGATGCGGCGATAGACGCGAAGGCCTGCATCGGTGCGGCGAGATCGCCCGTCGGCGTCAGCTCCGCGTTGCGGCGCGACTTACGCGTCATGGACTCGAAAAGAGTGGATGCCGAGCCGGATTGGAGCACGGCAGCCCCAGTCGCCGAACCCGCGGACGTCCCGATGACGACGTCGGCGTCGGCCGCGACCAGAGCGCCGCATTCCTCGAGCGCGGTTAGAACACCTGTCATCCAACCGATGCCGAGCAGGCCACCACCACCGAGTACCAGCGCCGTCGATGGGGTCACAGGGAGCCGGTGCGCGGGCGAGCGCCTTCGGGGCCGCGCAACTCGACGAGCCGTCGATCACCCGCGTGATCGCTCAACAGAGCGCTGCCCGCCGGGCGCAGGTCGATGTTGGCGCCCTGGCTGATCGGCCATCCGAGAAATCGGCAGATGAACGACCGCGAGAAGTGTCCGTGCGAGACCACGATGACGTCGGACTTCTCGAAACGCTCCTCGACGTGGTCGACGGCGGCGTCGACACGCGTTGTCATGTCGGAGACGGACTCGCCGTTGCGGCCGCCGCCGGTCCAGATCGTCCAGTCGGGGTCGTAGCGCTCGTGGATCTGAGCGCGGGTCAGGCCCTCGTAGTCGCCGTAGTCCCACTCGGCGAACAGCTCGCTGGTCTCGTCGACGTGCAGTCCGGCGAGCTGTGCGGTGCGCTGGGCGCGCTTCCGGGGCGACGCCATGACCCACGGATCGGTGAGTCCCGAGCGGTTCTCGATCCCTTTCAGCGCTCGCGCGTCCTCCTCGCCCTTCGGGGTCAGATCGATGTCGGTGCGGCCGGTGTGCCGGTCTGTCAGCGACCATTCGGTCTGTCCGTGGCGGATGAGGAGCACGTGGTGGGTGGCGTCGTGCCGAGGGTCGGTCATGTTTCCGATGCTAGTGGCGTCCGCGAAGTGGCCGCAGTAATTCTGTGTGCATGTCGCTGCGATCGGTGCGTGACACGCAGTGCTCAGCTGCTCAGCGCCTCCGCGAATCGCTCGACGAGCCAGTCGATCTCGTCGTGCGTGACGACGATCGGTGGTGCGAGGCGGATCGTCGAACCGTGGGTGTCCTTGGCGAGTACGCCGCGTGCGGCGAGACGCAGGCAGAGTTCTTTGCCTGTGCCGAGCTCGGGGTCGATGTCGATGCCTGCCCACAGTCCTTTGCCGCGGACGGCGATGACGCCGTGTCCGACGAATTCGCGCAGGCGGGCGTGGAGGTGTTCGCCGAGTTCGGCTGCGCGTGCCTGCCAGGTGCCCTCGGCGAGCATGCGGACAACGGTGTGCCCAACGGCGGCCGCGAGAGGGTTTCCACCGAACGTCGAACCGTGCTGTCCGGGGTGGAACACTCCGAGTACATCGCGGTCGGCAACCACGGCCGACACCGGTAGTACACCTCCGCCGAGTGCCTTGCCGAGCGTGTAGACGTCGGGCACCACGCCCCAGTGCTCACATGCGAACGTCGTGCCGGTCCGACCGAGACCCGACTGGATTTCGTCGGCAATCATCAGCACGTTGTTCTCGGTGCAGAGTCGACGGACCTCGGGCAGGTAGTCGTCGGGCGGGACGATGATGCCGGCCTCGCCCTGGATGGGTTCGATCAGCACGGCGACCGTGGTGTCGTCGATGGCGTCTGCAAGCGCGGCGGCGTCACCGAACGGCACACGCGTGAAACCCGGTGTGAATGGCCCGAATCCGCCGCGCGCGTCCTCGTCGTCGCTGAAACTCACGATGCTGATCGTGCGGCCGTGGAAGTTGCCGCCCGCCACGATGACCGTCGCATGTCCCGGTGCAACGCCTTTCACGTCGTATCCCCACTTGCGGGCCACCTTGAGTGCAGATTCGACGGCCTCGGCGCCGGTGTTCATCGGAAGCACCATCTCCTTGCCGCACAGTTCGGCGAGCGCCGCGCAGAACGGTTCGAGTGCGTCGGAGCCGAACGCGCGACTGGTGAGCGTGACGCGATCGAGTTGTGCCTTTGCGGCCGCGACGATCTCGGGGTTGCGGTGGCCGAAGTTGACCGCGGAGTAGCCGCCGAGCGCGTCGAGGTAACGCCTGCCGTCGACGTCGGTGATCCACGCTCCCTCAGCGGTCGCCGCAGTGACCGGCAGCGGTGAATAGTTGTGTGCCACATGGGGTTCGACAAGCGTGTGCATGGTGTTCTCGTCCGACGTCGCTGGTAGCCGCAATTCTAGCGTGCAGCATTTGACGCCGCCGCCGCCTTTGAGGAGTTCGGAGAGGTCGACGGTGATCGGTAGGTAGCCTGCGTCGCGTAGGCGTGACTCCAATCCCGGTGCGGCATCGGTCATCACCACGTGGCGACCGTCGGAAACGAGGTTCAGACCGAGGACGACGGCGTCGGATTCGGTGGCGATGATCGCGTCGGGATAGAGGTCGGCGAGTACGGCGCGCGACGCGGGTGAGAAGGCGTCGGGGAAGTAGGCGATTGTGTCGTCGTCGAGCACGCCGAGTGCTGTGTCGAGGTGGTAGAAGCGCGGATCGATCAGTTCGAGACCGACAACCGGAAGTCCCGTGATCGAAGCGACTTCGGCGTGAGTGTCGGGGTGTGTGCGAAACCCGGTTCCCGCCAGGATGCGTCGACCGACGAGGAGGAAGTCGCCTTCGCCCTCCTGCACGCCGACGGTCTCATGCACAGCGTCGGCGCCGCAGGTGTGTAACCATGCCGTGTAGTGCTCGCCTTCCGGCGCGCGCTCGGGGTGCAGGAACCGTGCTGCCACGGCCTTTCCGTCGACGACGAGTCCGCCGTTGGCGGCATAGACCATGTCGGGCAGACCTGGTTGGGCGTCGACGAGTGCGACGGAGTGGCCGAGGGATCGGTAGATGTCACGCAGCGACTCCCATTGCGCCATGGCTAGTTCTGCGTCGACGGGGACGGACGGGTCCATCCACGGGTTGATCGAGTAGGTGACCGTGTAGTGGGAAGGAGGGGTCATCGCATAGGTGCGGGTGCGTGGGGTGCGTTCGGTGGGCGCAGTCAACCGTGGACTCGTCAGCGTCATAATTCGACGGTATCGTCAGCGTGCAGCGCAAACAATCGACGAGAATTGCGCATTTGATTAATTAATCTCGATTCACGGGTGGCAGAGGGTGGAAAAGTTGCGTCAGATCGACGAACTCGACGAGAAGGTGCTCGAATGTCTGGCTCGCGATGCGCGGGCGACGTACGCACAGATCGGCGACGAGGTAGGTCTGTCGGCACCCGCGGTCAAGCGGCGGGTCGATCGGCTTGTCGACGAGGGCGTGATCAAAGGTTTCACCACCGTGATCGATTCGACGGCGATGCAGTGGACCACCGAGGCTTACGTCCAGGTCTTCTGCCGTGGCAACATCTCGCCGGAGGAGCTGGCCGCCGCGTGGGAGCCGATACACGAGGTGGTCAGCGCCGCGACGATCACCGGTCAGGCCGATGCGATCCTGCGTGTCATGGCCCGCGACGTGCACCATCTCGAGCACGCACTCGAGCGCATCCGGCAGGCGGGTCCGGTCGACCGGAGCGAGTCGATCATCGTGTTGAGCCAACTGATCGACAGGGGGCATCCGTGAGTCGGGGAGGGTTCTTGAGCAGGGACTCTTCGACCATCCTGAGTAGCCGTGCTAACCTCACGAACGTGACCAGCAACGTACGCGCCTATTGGCGATTCTTTATCGAGGCTCCGGGTGAGCCTGCGATGAAGCGCTGAATCTGCGTCGCACGTCAACAAACCCGGAGCCCGAGCAGTGACCGAAAAGGTCGCTGCTTTTCTCATGTCAGGGGCCTCCGATGACAAAGCAAGCGGGTGTCCCAGTCGCAGAAGACAGGCCACCACCCGCGAAAGGCAACACAGAAGTGACCACCCTCCCGGATCTCGCCACCACGGCCGCTCACGAGGCCGAATCGACCTCCACCTCCGATCGGCGCGTCAGATCCTTCCGGTCCATCCCGTCGCCGGACACCATCCGCGCCGAATTGCCGCTGACCTCCCGTCGAGCGCTTCGGGTCCAGGCCGACCGCGACGAGATCGCCGCGATCCTTGCCGGCCAGGACGACCGTCTGCTCGTGGTCGTCGGGCCATGCTCGGTGCACGACCCGATCGCCGCGCTCGACTACGCGCGACGCCTCGCACCACTTGCCGACGACTACTCCGACCGCCTGAAGATCGTCATGCGCGTCTACTTCGAGAAGCCGCGCACCACGGTCGGCTGGAAGGGACTCATCAACGATCCCGGCATGGACGGCACCTTCGACGTCGAGCGCGGTCTGCGTACGGCACGGTCGCTGCTGCTCGACATCATCGACCTCGGCCTCCCGGTCGGATGTGAGTTCCTCGAGCCGACGAGCCCGCAGTACATCGCCGACGCCGTCGCGTGGGGTGCCATCGGAGCACGGACAACCGAATCGCAGGTGCACCGCCAGCTCGCATCCGGTCTGTCGATGCCGATCGGATTCAAGAACGGCACCGACGGCAACGTCCAGGTCGCCATCGACGGAGTGAATGCCGCCGCCGCGCAACACGTGTTCTTCGGTGTCGACGACTTCGGTCACGGCGCGCTTGTCGAGTCGGCGGGCAACGAGGACTGCCACATCATCCTGCGTGGAGGGACCACCGGCCCCAACTTCGACGACGAGTCCGTGGCATCCGCGGTCGCCGCACTCGACAAGGCAGGCCTGCCCGCACGGGTCATGATCGACTGCAGCCACGCCAACTCCGGCAAGGACCACATCCGTCAGGCGCAGGTCGCCGCCGAGATCGCGGCGTCGATCCGGACACGCCGTGCCGCGGGACACGCTCCGTTGATCAGCGGCGTGATGCTGGAGAGCTTCCTCGAAGCCGGTGCGCAGTCGCCCGACGCCCAGCCGCTCGTGTACGGCAAGTCGGTCACCGACAAGTGCATGGACTGGGAGTCGAGCGCGCGCGTGCTCGCCGACCTCGCGCGTAGCTGAGGGCGGTTCGCGTTCTGCTGTTGCTGCCGTTCTGCCCAGAGCAGAAGGGACGGCTGCCCGCAGCAGAGGTGACCTACGCTCGACTGCATGGCATCGAGGTACGACTCGCACACCCAGCCGTCACCGGAACCGCTCTGGCGTGAGGTCACCGGGCGCGTGCTGCGTCGACACCGCCACGAGCGCGGCGAGCGACTCGTCGAGACCGCGCGCCGAGCGGGCGTCTCGAGCCAGTATCTGTCCGAGATCGAGCGTGGCCGCAAGGACGCCTCCTCGGAGTTGCTTGCGGCAGTAGCCGGGGCTGTCGACCTCAGCCTGCTCGATCTCGCCCGCGAGGTCGCCGCCGAACTCTCCCGCGCCGAGAGTGTCGTCGGCGCGGCACGCGGGGCAGGCGCAGCGGCCCGCCCCGTCACGCTGCGTTCGATCCCCGCCGCAGCGCAACCGATCGTGCCGCTCTCGCGCATGCGTGGCCCGGTCGCGCTGGCCGCGTGACCGGCGTCGGCCGACCGGGCGTTAATACCGTCGACCGGGCGCGGTATCCGGTCGACTGGGCGCTCCGTTCAGCCGACTGGGCGCTAAATTCCGTCGACTGGGCGCTCCGTCGCGTCGAGAGTGCACCCCCTCGCGTCGAGAGTGCACCCCCTCGCGTCGAGAGTGCGCCCGACGATCACCGAACCGTTCTGGCCCTGGCATCGATGACCTGATCGGCGAGCCCGTACTCGACGATCTCCTCGGCCCGCAGCACACGGTCTCGGTCGGTGTCGTGACGCAGCGTCTCGATGTCGCGCCCGGTGTGCCGACTCAGTGCCTGTTCTATTTCCTCACGGATCCGCAGGATCTCCTCGGCGGCGAGGATCAGATCTGGGATCGTGCCACGGCCCTGACCCGACGGCTGGTGGAGCAGGACCCTGGCATGGGGGAGTACCGACCTCTGGCCAGGTGTGCCGGCGGCCAGCAGTAGTGCCGTCGACGAGAGTGCCTGTCCGACACAGGTCGTGGCGATCGGCGCGTGGCAGTACTGCATGGTGTCGTAGAGCGCGAAGGTAGCGGTCACCGACGCGCCCGGAGAGTTGATGTACAGCTCGATCGGGATGTCGGGATTCTCGGAGTCGAGGTGCAGGATCTGCGCGATGAGCGCATTGGCGACGCCGTCGTCGAGCTCGGTTCCGAGGTAGAGGATGCGGTCGTCGAGCAGCCGACTGTAGACATCCATGACCCGTTCGCCCTGCGGAGTGCGGGTGATGACGTTGGGAATGGTGTACGTGCTCATGCGCGGCTCACCTCGAAACCTGTTGCGGCAGGTGATAACGGCCGGATCTGTGCGATGTCGGTGACGATGTGGTCGACGAATCCGTAGTCGACCGATTCGGAGGCGGTGAAAACGTGATCGCGCAGCGAATCGTCGAAGATCGTCTCGCGGGTCTGTCCGGTCTGCTCGGCGATGATCGTCAGCACGGTATCGCGGACGTGGCGCAGGTCGTCGGCCTGCAGTTCGATGTCGGGTGCGTAGCCGCCGATGCCCGCAGATCCTTGGTGCAGCAGGACTTTGGCATGCGGCGTGATGAACCGCTTGCCCCGGGTGCCGTTGCACAGCAGGAATTGTCCTGCACTGTAGGCCATTCCGAGGTTGACGGTGATCACATCGTTGGGAATCAGACGCATGATGTCGGTGATCGCGAGCATCGCGGGCACCGACCCGCCGGGCGAGTTGATCCAGAGAGCGATGTCGGCGACAGGATCGTCGTCGGAGAGCATGACGAGTTGCGAGCACAGTTGCGTGCCGATCTCGTCGTCGAGCGCGGAGTCGAGTGTCAGGATGCGTTGCCCGAAGAGGCTTTCCGCGGTGCGCTTGCGTAGTGGCAGTGGTCGTTGTTCATCGGTCATGCACCGATCGTCGGTGGTGGACCGACATCGGTCACGTCGGTTCCGCTCAGAGCGGCACGATTCCGCACAGAGCAGAGCAGTCGGGTCAGACCACGTCGATGTCCGGCCGGCCTGACGGAATCGTGATCTGTGCCCGACGGTGCAGCGAATCGTTCGGCGCGGCAATCGAATCGCTCACCCGATAGTCCGCTTCCCAGCGGTCGGACGACAATCTGTTGAGGACGTAGCCCCGCTGAGCGTTGCCGAAGCGGATGTGGGGTGAGGCGGCCTTGAGTTGTTTGTCGCTGGCATCGCTGTCCTCGCCGTCTGCGCCAGATGCAATGGAGGTGCCCGCGAGTTCGACGCCGACGGTCGGGGACGGTCGCGAATACGTGGAGCGCAACTCGGAGACCACATTGCGGTGGATATCGCCGACGATCGAGACCAGGTTGCGCACACCGCGATCACGGGCGCCGTCGAGAACCCTTGCGCGCGAAGCCTCGTAGCCGCTCCACCCGTCCATGCTGACCGCGCGCTCACCGTTCTTCCGGCGGGCGAGGTCGGCGATGGTGGTCTGATGCGCGAGGACGTTCCAGCGGGCACGGCTCGCGGCCAGCCCGTCGAGCAGCCACTTCTCCTGTGCGGCACCGGTGATAGTGCGTCGGGGGTCGGCGGTCGCGGCATTCTGCGCGGTGTCGTTGTCGCCGTTGGCCTGATCGCTGCGGAAGGTCCTGGTGTCGAGAACGTTGAACTCGACGAGATCGCCATAACTGAACCTGCGGTAGGCACGCAGATCGTAGAGATCGGCCGTCGGTGTGGGGTGGGGTCGCTGCGCGACACGCACCGGTGTGTTCTCCCACCACGCGCGCATCGCCTGCGCTCGCCGGGAAAGGAATTCGGGGATGGGTTGATCGTCCTCGGGAACCCCTGCGGCCCAGTTGTTGTCGACCTCGTGGTCGTCGAAGATCGTGATGAACGGGCTCACTCGGTGCGCGGCCTGCAGGTTGGGGTCGAGTTTGTAGAGCGCATACCGATCGCGGTAGTCGTCGAGCGTCGCGCATTCCCGGTGTGCCGACGCAGGTGTTGCCGCGGTCCTGCGTCGGCCGCCATCGACGGGGATGGGCTTTTCGTAGATGTAGTCGCCGAGATGGAAGACGACATCCGGTGCGTGTGCCGCCATGTCGGCGTATGCGGGATAGTGGCCGTCGGCCCACGATTGGCACGAGGCGAATGCAAAAGTCAACGCGCTCAGACGACTTCCGTACGATGGAGCGGTACGAGTGCGCCCGATTGCCGAGACGGAGCCGCTCGCGCGGAATCGGTAGAAGTAGTCTGCGGCGGGTCGTAGACCGCGCACGTCGGCGTGCACGCTGTGTCCGTTCTCCGGCGTCGCCAGTTCGACGCCGCGCGCGACGACGTTCCTCATGCTGGCGTCGCTGGCGATCTCCCATTCGACCGGCACCGGAAGCAGACCCATCGCTCCGCCGCGGGCGAGCGGATCGGCGGCCAGCCGTGTCCACAGGACTATGCCGTCGGGAAGCGGATCGCCTGATGCCACACCGAGCGTGAACAGGTCACTGCCACGGCGTGGCGGGGGAGCCGACGCCGCGTCGGTGGTGAAAAGTGCGGGGACGGTTGCGATACCGGCCGCGACGCCCGCCCAGGTGAGAAAGCGTCGGCGGGTGGTGCCGGCGTGCAGGGTCTTGTCCCGATCGATCCGGAGGTCGGCCAGTGACGGTCGAGGTGAGATGTTCGGCATGCCGCCACCCGACCAAGAGAGGATGGACGTCGTCCAACCCGCCGTCGGCCTCGCGGTGATGGGATGGTGAAGTTCGTGAAACCGCATGCGCCATATGCCCGATTTGAGACCGTTGCTAGACTTCAGCGGCGTCGGTTCTCCAGCCGAGATTGTCGGTGGGAGCCAAGAGGGAATCTGGTGGGAATCCAGAGCTGCCCCGCAGCGGTAACGGAAACGAAGGCGTTCAACAGCACTGGGCCAGCGGCCCGGGAAGCGATCGTCGATAGGTGGCACATCACGTGCCGTGTCCGAAGTCCGAAGACCTGCCGACGTGACCGCCTGGCTCAGGCGGTCCCATCGACTTCGCGGGACATGGTCGGTGTTGAACTCGCAGCGGTCGTCGTCGACCGCGCGTGGCGACATCTGCTGTACCCGCTCCGGGCTGATCAGGAGGGCGGGCCATGTCGACGCGCAGTGCGAACCCGCGGGCAACCTGGACGCGACCCGTGTCCGTGGCCATCGGCTGCGGTGTGGCGCTCGTCGTGGCAGCAGCGTGCGGCGTCGCATACGGAACCGTGGGGATCGGCTGGTCTGTGTCGCTGCGGATGGTGTGGGCGGCGATCACCGGGGGATCGGTCTCGTTGGTCGACGCCGCGTCGTACTGGATCGTCGTCGACTCGCGTGTGCCACGGGTATTGACGGGGGCGCTCGTGGGGGCAGGCTTGGCGGTCGTCGGCGTGATCGTGCAGGCGATGGTGCGCAATCCGCTGGCGGATCCCTACGTGCTGGGGATCTCGTCGGGTGCGTCGGTCGGAGCCACCGCGGTAGTGCTGTTCGGTGTTTTCTCGGGACTCGGTCTCTATGCGTTGCCGACCGCGGCATTCCTCGGCGCACTGCTGGCGACGTTGCTCGTCTTCGGAATCGCCCAGCGTGGGGGAGGTCTCACACCGCTGCGGCTCGTGTTGACGGGAACCGCTCTCGGATATGGATTTTCGGCTCTGACCACCGTGCTCATCTTCTTGCGCCCGGTGGGTGATGCTGCGCGGAGTGTCATGTTTTGGCTGCTCGGGAGTCTTGCCGCGGCAACATGGCATTCGGTCGTGTTGGTCGCGGTGGTAGTGGTCATCGGGATTGGTGTTGTCGCGGCGAGAGCACGACAACTCAATGCGCTGGCGATGGGCGACGAGGTCGCCGCGTCGCTCGGCATACGCGCGTCGCGGTTTCGGCTCGAGCTTTTCGTCATCGCCGCGCTGATGACCGGGTTCATCGTCTCTGTCTGCGGCGCAATCGGATTCGTCGGTCTCATCGTGCCGCACGTGACCCGCATGGTGGTCGGTGCGGATCACCGTAAGATCATTCTCGTCGCGCCGGTGCTCGGGGCGCTGTTCCTTGTCGTCGCCGATCTGATGGCGCGCATTGTCGTTCCGCCGCAGGAGATTCCGCTCGGTGCGATCACGGCGGCCGTGGGTGTGCCGGTGTTCCTCGGGCTGATGCAACGTCGACGTACCCGGATCGACTCATGAGTGCTGTCGAGTACGACGGAGTCACGGTCGAGATCGATGGCACCAGCATCATCCGCGACGCATCGTTGATGGTCGACTCCGGAGAGTTCCTCGGGGTGATCGGCCCCAACGGCAGCGGGAAGTCGACCCTGCTTCGATGCGTGTACCGCGCGCTGGCACCGTCGAGCGGCGGCGTACGAATCGACGGCCACGACGTGCGTGCGGTGAGTATGCGGGAGAATGCCCGACGAGTCGCCGCGCTCACCCAATCAGCCTCGCTCGACTTCGATTTCACCGCGGCAGAGGTTGTCGCGACGGGACGGCTACCGCACCGCGAACTGGGTGCGGCGGCCCGTGCCCGCGATCGTGAGGTGTGCGCGGCGGCCATGGCGACAGCAGGCGTCGAGATGTTCGCCGACCGTGTGTTCACCACGCTCTCCGGCGGAGAGGCGCAACGCGTACTCATTGCGCGCGCATTCGCGCAGGAGCCCAACGTGCTGATCCTCGACGAGCCGACCAATCACCTCGACATTCGCCATCAGTTCGACATCCTCGGTGCGGCGCGCGGACGCGGGGTCACCGTCGTCGCGGCGCTGCACGACCTCAACATGGCCGCACAGTACTGCACCACCCTCGCCGTTGTGCTCGACGGGACGATCGCGTGCATCGGGCCACCCGACGAACTACTCACCGCGGCGAACATCGCCGAGTGGTACGGCGTTGGTGCGTACGTCGTCACCCACCCCCGCACAGGCGTTCCGCAGATAATCTTCGACGACCAAGTCCCACAAGCCATCTCCGAGGAAGAGCACTCATGACAGCACCTATGACCAGGACAGCACTTCGCAGACCGCGCGCACTCGTCGTGTCTGCGCTTGCCGCGATGACAGTGGTCTCCGGTTGCGGCGCCGACGTCGAGTCGTCGACTCCCAAGTCAGCAGGGGAACAGGTCACGGTCACCAATTGTGGTGCGCCGCTGTCGGTGAGCGGTGTGCCCGATCGTGCGGTGAGCAACGACACCGGGATCACCGAGCTGATGTTCGCGCTCGGGTTGGGCGACCGGATGGCCGGCTACACCACGTACGAGGGCAAAGAGCGCGATATCGAATCATCGCCGTGGCGAGCGGATTTCGAGAAGACACCATCATTGGGCACGGCGTTCTCGCGGGAGATCATCGCCGCCGCGCGGCCCGACTTCGTCTTTGCCGGTTGGAACTACGGGTTCAAGGAATCGACCGGAGTCACCCCCGACTGGGTGCGTTCGACCGGTGCCGTGCCGTACCAGCTGACCGAAGCCTGTCGCCAGGCCGGGACCACCAAGCGCGGCGTCGTGCGACCCCTCGACGCGTTGTACGCGGATCTGTCGAATCTCGGGCAGATCTTCGGCGTGAGTGGTCGGGCCGAGACGCTGACCGCCGAGTATCGCGCGCAGGTCGAGGCAGCGCGTGCCGGGGCGCCTGCCGCCTCCGCAGCGGCGCGGGTCTTCCTCTTCGACAGCGCCGATCCGACGCCGTTCACCTCGGGTCGGAACGCCGCACCGGATCAGATCATCGCCGAAGCCGGCGGACGCAACATCTTCGGCGATATCGATGACTCCTGGACGTCGGCATCGTGGGAGGCAGCGGCGCAGCGCGATCCGCAGGTCATCGTCATCGTCGATTACGGTGCAGGGCCGCAGAACACAGTCGAGGCCAAGATCAAGCAACTCGAGTCGCAACCGTTGATGGCGCAGACGACCGCAGTGCGAGAGCGCCGCTACATCTCGTTCCCGTATGCGGCGCTCGTCGAGGGTCCGCGCAATCCGCAGACCATCACGGCGCTTGCCGAGTACCTGCGATCGCAGGGGCTCTGAGTCGGCCTTCGGCAGGCGGCGACTCGGAGGTGAGGTGCGCTCAGGCTGCGACGACCAGCCAGACCGCGATGTAGTGCAGTAGCGCCGCGATGGCTGTGCAGACGTGGAACACCTCGTGGTGGCCGAACGTCGTCGGCCAGGGATTGGGCCAGCGCACTGCGTAGAGCACTCCACCGACGCTGTAGAAGACGCCGCCCACTGCGAGCAGGATCAGTACGAGCCAACCGACGTGTGAGACCAGAGTCGGGGCGACGGCGATGATGACCCACCCGAGCAGTATGTAGAGCGTGACCCCGAGCCAGCGGGGTGCGCCGGGCCACGCGATCTTCAGTGCGACTCCGGCGACCGCGCCGACCCAGACGATGCCGAGCACCCACCAGCGCATCGGACTCGGCAGACCCATCACGCAGAACGGGGTGTACGTACCCGCGATGAACACGAAGATCATCGAGTGGTCGGCACGTTTCATGTGTATCTGTGCGCGCAGCGATTTCCACGCGATCCGGTGATACGACGCCGAGGTGGCGAACAGACCCACGACGGTTGCCGCGTAGACGGCACAGGCGACCGCCGCTCCCGGTCCACGCAGCGAGCCTGCGCCGATGACCAGCGCGATGCCCGCGACCACTGCGACGTAGGCCGACCACTGATGAATGACGCCGCGGAGGCGAGGACGGTCGGCGACAGCGGTCACCAGGGCTGAGTTCACGTAAGCTACGGTACCGTAACTTCGTGTGAGAATGCTGTTAGCCGAGGGCGGCGATGACCGCCGCGAGCTGGTCGACGTCGATAGGTGTCGGCTGATAGATACACACTTCGTCGACGCGGACGTCCAGATCGCGCAACGCGTCGAACGCGCCGACACGGGCGCGGATCTGCTGGGCGACGTCTGCGGGACTACCGACAGCGGCAATCGTGTGCAGCAGCTCGTCGTCGACGAGGTCGGCCATCTCAGCCCACCGCCCCTGCTTCGACAACGCATTGAGTTCGGGCTGCAGATGCTCGGCACCGTGCGCGGCGAGGACGGGCCGGTAGGCGGGCGTCGAGCCGTAGAAGGCGAGGAGTCGTCGAGCGGCGGTGTGGTCGGTGCCCACCGACACGATCACCTCGGGGATCACGGTGAAGCCGCGGCCGTGATCGCGTGCGGCGAGACCGCGTCGAATGTTCGGGACGGTTGTCGACGCCAGAAAGTCGGCGGTGGAAAACGGCATCACCAACAATCCGTCGGCGTGCTTTGCCGCGGCGCGGGTCATCAACGGCCCGAGTGCGCCGACGAACACCGGCGGCCGACCGAACGGGTTGGGGCCGGGATTGAAGGTGGGCGTCATCAAGGTGTGACGGTGATAGGCCCCCTCGTAGCGCAGCGGGGCTCCGGTCTCCCACGCATCGAAGATGGCGTTGATGGCGCCGACCTTGTCGGCCATGCGGCCAACCGGGTCGTCGAAGTCAGCGCCGAACCGCTTCTCGATCTGCGGGCGTATCTGCGTTCCCAGGCCGAGTCGAAATCTGCCGCCGGAGAGCAACTGAAGATCGTTGGCCGCGTGTGCGAGGTGAATCGGGTTGCGCGGGAAGGCAATTGCGACGTTGGTCAGCAGGGTCAATTCCGGCACCGACGCCGCAACGACGAGCGGCGTGAACACATCGTGCGGACCCTCGAAGGTGAACACCCCCGCTGCGCCCGCGCGGGCGAGGTCGGTGGCACGCTGCGCTGCGCCCGTCGGCTCGAACAGGGCGGTCGTCACGGCTATCGGGGTCATGTCGCGTCGGCGTCGTTGTAGCGGCGCAACAGCGTCGCGAACAGTTCGAGATCGTCCTGCGTCCACGCGTCGAGCCTGCGCGCGATGGCGTCGCCACTGCGTCGTCGGATCTCGCCCAGGGTGTCGAGAGCCTCCTGGGTCACCTCCAACGATTGCGACCTCGACGACGTCGCGTCCTGCGTGCGGCGCAGCAGACCGCGGCGACGGAGTTCGCCGAGCTGGCGGCTGGCCGTCGACTTGTCGATGTTGGCCGCCCGAGCCAGCGACGCCGCGTTGATGCCCGGGTTGTCCGAGATCAATGCGAGGAGGGAGAACTCGACAAAGGTCAGGCC
The DNA here is from genome assembly GCF_036540975.1 of Gordonia sp. w5E2. NCBI lineage: Bacteria > Bacillati > Actinomycetota > Actinomycetes > Mycobacteriales > Gordoniaceae > Gordonia > Gordonia sp. w5E2. The sequence goes on from NZ_CP144213.1 coordinate 1,512,331, forward strand.
GCCCTCGGCGTAGATGTCGCGGGCACCGTTGCGCAGGCGCCGCGACAGCGTGACCAATTCCTGCCCGACGACTTCGGCGGCATCGGGTTGCTCGGGTGAAGCCATAGTTGTATATTACAACCTATCCAAGTTGCATTCTGCAACCGTTCCTGGTGAACGATCTATGTTCTCGACTAGCCCAGAAGGTAATCGATGTCCGCTGCTCCCACCCATGCGTTGTCGATCAAGACCATCGCGTCGCATGTCGCCGTTCCGCTCGTGATCGGTGCCGTCATGGCACTCGCCTATCTCGGGGGATTCCACAAGCCCGATCCGCACGATCTGCGTATCGATGTGGTCGGTGCCAGTACCTCGACTCAGGTGGCCGCACAGACTCTGCAGCAACAACTCGGCGACCACGTTTCGATCCGGACCGTCGCCACTGCCGATGAGGCGCGCGAGGCCATCGAGCACCGAGAGATCGCGGCGGCCTTCGAACCGAAGGCCGACACGCCTGTCCTCTATGTGTCGACGGCGGCGTCGGATCCCACAGCGGTGACGGTCGAACGGATCTTCAACGGCATCACGATCGCCAAGGACCAACCATTGAAGATCGTCGACGTCGTGCAGGCCGATCCGCAGCGCGATCCGTCCGGGCAGAGCATCTTCTTCTTCCTTGTGGCGCTCACCGTCGGCTCGTACGGATGCGGAATCGCGATCGCCGTCGCCGCGGGCGGGCGCAGGATTCGCGTGCGCCTCGGGTTTGCTGCGGTGTGCTCGGTGATCTCTGCCGCGGTGACCACGGCGATTGCCGTGTGGGTATTCGACGCCCTGCCGGGTGCGCAGTGGCAGATCTTCGGGCTGTCGATCCTCTACGCGCTGGCGACCATGCTGTTCGCGATCGGACTGCACCCGTTCATCGGTCGATTCACGACGCTGGCGATGGTCACGATCTTCGTCGGGTTGAACTTCACGACCAGCGGCGGCGTGTTCGCGCCTGCTCTGCAACCGAAGTTCTTCGCCGTCCTGCACGACTTCTGGATCGGCGCAGGCCTGAACGAGGCGTCGCGCAATCTTGCCTACTTCCCCGAGGTGTCCAGTGCGGGTGACATCGGCAAGATCATCGGCTGGCTGGTCGTCGGCGCTGCGCTGGTCGGGATCGTTGCCCTGCGGGACCATCGGAACCTCGCTCAAGGTGCGGCAGAGGCGAGTCCTGCCGCTGGCGGGCGTCACGAGCGTGACCAGCTCACCGACGAGGAGACCGAAGAACTCGCCGAGGATGTCGTGGCCTGATTCAGTGTGCCCTTACAGGTGAGGTCTAATCTGGTTCGCGATGAAACTCCTACCCGATCGTCTGCGTCGGCCGATGCTCTCCGTGTACGAGCGGCGGCTGATCCAGTTGACGGACGAGAACCGATTGCCCCAGCACGTGGCGATCATCTGCGACGGCAATCGACGATGGGCTCGCGAGGCGGGCTTCGAAGACGTCAGTCACGGGCATCGGGTGGGCGCACAGCGCATCGCCGAGATGCTCGAGTGGTGCGCCGAGCTGGGCATCGAGACGGTCACCATCTATCTGCTCTCCACCGAGAATCTGCAGCGCGCCTCTGACGAACTCGACGCGCTGATGGAGATCGTGCCCGACATCGTCGACGAGATCGCCACCCCGGACGGGCACTGGCGGGTGCGCATCGTCGGAACCCTCGATCAGCTCCCCGAGGCCGCGGCGCAGCGTCTGCGCGCCGCCGCCGAACGGACCCTCGACAGGTCGGGCATGAACGTCAACGTGGCCGTCGGGTACGGGGGCCGACAGGAGATCGCCGACGCCGTGCGTGCGGTGCTCGTGGAGAAGGCCGACGCCGGCGCGACCGTCGACGAACTCGTCGACGCCGTCACCGTCGAAGCGATCGACCGCAACCTGTACACCAAGGGACAGCCCGACCCCGATCTGGTCATCAGGACGTCGGGGGAGCAGCGGTTGTCCGGGTTCCTGCTGTGGCAGAGCGCCTATTCGGAGATCTGGTTCACCGACGCCTACTGGCCAGAATTCCGTCGCGTCGACTTCCTGCGTGCGCTGCGCGACTACTCCGCGCGCAGTCGACGATTCGGCAAATGATCTTCGAGTAGATCGATGAGCGCCGTGACGTCGGCGTCGAATGTCGAGACCGGCGGCGTGCCGAAGCCGACGAGGATTCCTCCTGTGGGCTCACCACGCGCGTCGTGAAGCCGCGGGGCGTCCGGATGCCGTAGGGCGTCGAGCCCGCCGAGCGAGAAACCCCGCTCGTGGGTTGCCGCGAGCACAGACGCCTCGACGTCGACGGGAACGGGTAACACCGCGTGCAGGCCGGCGGAGATACCCATGGTCGCGATCCTGTGCGCGTGCAGTCGCTCGATCAGCGCCTGCCTGCGGTGTCGATAGAACTGCCGACTGCTTCGGATGTGCTTGTCGTACGAGCCGGTTTCGATCATGTCGGCCAATGCGAGCTGATCGACGATGCTCGCATCTGTTTCCCGCATTCCCTTGGCCCACATCACAGTTGAGACCAACTCCGGTGGCAGGACCAGCCAACCGATGCGTATCGATGGGGACAAACTCTTGCTGACCGATCCCGTGTAGATGATGTGATCGGGAGCGAGTGCCTGCATCGCGCCTACGGGCTCGCGGTCGTAGCGCAGTTCGCCGTCGTAGTCGTCTTCGATCAGGAATGCGTCTGTCGCCCTTGCCCATTCGATGGCCGCCGCTCGACGCTGTGGAGCAAGTGGCACCCCGATCGGGGACTGGTGGCTTGGGGTGAGCAGGACGGCCTGGGGTGTGACGGCAAGGTCGGCCAGCGCTGTCACGTCAGCGCCGTCGTGATCGACCGGAATCGGTGACACGAGTGCACCGCGCCGGGTGAACGGGTCTCGAAAGAAGGGTAGGCCGTACGCCTCCGCCGCGACGGATTCACGAAAGAGAGTGCGTGCCAGAAGATTCAACGCCGACAGAACCGACGTGGTCAGTACGATCTGGTCGGGATGAGCACGAACGCCACGTGCGCGGGCGAGGTAGCCGGCGAGCGCGAGGCGTAGGCGTTCACTGCCGTTGGGCGGCGTCGGACCGAACGCGGAGTCGTCGGCTGTCGAGATCGCCCGCCGCATCGACCTGGTCCATGCGGTACGCGGGAACTGCGACGTGTTGGGCTGGCCGAGGGAGAAGTCATGTGCGACGCGCGGTGCGGACACGACGGTTGCGGGTGGGAGGCCGGCAGAACCCGGCGACCCGAAACCCGTTGCGACGGTGGTGCCGGTGCGACCGTGGTGCGCGCGCCCTGCCGCGCGGTCAGCCAACCTTCTGCGATCAGTTCGGAATACACCGAGGAGACTGTCCCGCGAGCGAGGCCGAGGTCGGCCGCGAGCGATCGGTAGGGAGGCAGGCGCATGCCGGGTGTGAGGCGACCATCTGCGATTGCGCTGCGCAATTCGTCGGCGAGCCGCGAGCGTAGTTGCGCGCTACGGCCTCGAGTGGGTGCGTTCGGATCGGGCTGCAGATCGAGATAGAGGTCGGTCCCGAGTCGCTCGGCGAGCGCAGACCATCGATCACCTGTCATCACGCCTCCTGGATTGACGCACAAGAATATGTCTCGATTGAACCTCATTTCTGGATCAATCTGCCACTAGCGTTGACGGTGTTGCGTTCCGAGAAGGCAGACGATCCGAGAGGAAGTGGAGCCGATGACGACGGTGGTGTTCGGAGCGAGCGGTGAGATCGGTGCGCTTCTCGCCGACGATCTCGAACGGCGAGGCGAGAAAGTGGTTCGCGCGCAACGGTCGTCGGGAGTAGACGCGTATGCGGGAACCGGCGTGCGGGAGGCGTGCGCGGGTGCCGACACGGTGATCGACTGCACCAACGTGATGACGACGCGCGGTTCGAAAGCCGTCGACTTCTTCTCGACGGTTGCGCGCACCATCGCCGAAGCCGCCGCAGCGGCGGGTGTGCAACGAGTCGTGTGCGTGTCGATCATCAATGCCGCAGATCCGGCGGTGAATGCGAAATTCGGCTATTACCAAGGGAAGGCTGCGCAGGAGCAGACCTACGCCGACAACGTCGACGCCGGGCATCTGCAGATCATCCGATCGGCCCAGTGGTACGAACTAGCCGGTCAGATGCTCACCCGCGCACGACTCGGTCCGATCGCCATGGCTCCGCGCATGGTGTGCCGCCCACTGGCCGCCGTCGACGCCGCAGGACTGATCGCAGACGCTGTTCTGTCCGACGACCCATCGGACCGGCAGATCGCAGGACCCGGGCAGCACGATCTCGTCGATCTTGCACGCGCGGTTGCTCGGCGCGACGGATCACCACGATGGGTTGTGGCAGTCCCGTTCGGCGGGAAAGCGTTTCGCGACGGCGGACTCATGCCGCGCGGGGCATTCGACAAGACCTCGACCACATTCGACGAGTGGCTCGAAACAACTCCACCCACTACAGAAAGGGTCAATCGATGACCACCACAGCACAAGAAACCGCCACCACGCGCAGGCTCTCGATGCTCGAGCAGAATCCGAACGTCTACAAGGCGCTCATCGCATTGCAGCTTGCGTCGTCGGAGGGTCTCGAGCCCGAGCTGATCGAGCTCATCAAGATCCGCGCATCACAGCTCAACGGGTGTGCCTACTGCCTGCGCATGCATATCGCCGATGCGCTCGCGATGGGAATCGACCCCATGGTCATCGGTCTGATCCCGGTCTGGCACGAGGCCTTCAACCATTTCGACGAGCGGCAGCGATCAGCCCTCGAACTGACCGAATACGTGACCAGAATCGGCGAAGAGGGAGTTCCCGACGACGCGTTCGAGCGTGCACGGGCGGTGTTCGACGAGGTGGAGCTCGGCCAGGTCGTCGCGTCGATCGTGATGATCAACGCGTGGAACCGCGTCGCCATCACGTCGAAATACCCGTACGAGGCCGACGAGCGTAAATAGCGCCGCCGACCCGAGGCTGAATGTGTGTCGAACTTAAAGAAGTGGGTGCTGCAGCACCCACTTCTTTCGATTCGACACACATCCTCGCGCAGGCACTTACAACTCGCGCAACCGCGAACTCACAACTTGCGCAGCCGGACCCGGTTGATCGAGTGGTCGGAGTCCTTGCGCAGCACCAGAGTTGCGCGCGGGCGGGTGGGGAGGATGTTCTCCCGCAGATTGGGCAGATTGATCGACGTCCAGATGTCGCGGGCGGCGGCGCGCGCCTGGTCGTCGGTCAGTGACGAGTAGTGGTGGAAGTGCGAGTTGGGGTCGGCGAACGACGTCGACCGCATCTGCAGGAATCGTGAGATGTACCAGTTCTCGATGTCGGCGGTCTTGGCGTCGACGTAGATGGAGAAGTCGAACAGGTCCGACACCATCAGCGTCGGACCTGTCTGCAGCACGTTGAGGCCTTCGAGAATGAGGATGTCGGGCTGGTGCACGTAGTGCATGACGTCGGGGACGATGTCGTAGGTGAGGTGCGAATAGACCGGGGCTGTCACCTCGCGGGCCCCCGACTTGACCTCGGTGACGAAGCGGAGCAGTCCCCTGCGATCGTAGGATTCGGGAAATCCCTTGCGGTGCATGATGCCTCGACGTTCGAGCTCACGCGTGGGTAGCAGGAAACCGTCGGTGGTGACGAGGTCGACCTTCGGGTGCGACTCCCAGCGGGCCAGGAGCGCTGCCATGATGCGGGCGGTCGTCGACTTTCCGACGGCGACGCTGCCCGCGATCCCGATGACGAACGGCACCTGCTTGGTGGTCTGCCGATCGCCGAGGAAGGTCGACGTCGCTGCGAACAGACGCTGCCTCGCGGCGACCTGTAGGTGGATGAGTCGCGACAGCGGGAGATACACCTCGGCGACTTCTTGGAGGTCGACGTTCTCGCCCATACCGACGAGCTGGTCGAGCTCGTTCTCATTGAGCACCATCGGCATGGATTCACGCAGGTCACGCCATTGCTTGCGATCGAGTTCCAGATAAAGACTGGGATCGCGGCCGGTGGTGTCGCGCGCCATCAGAGGGCTCGTCCCATCGGCGATCGCGGGTCGCACCTCGTCGTCATGGCCTACAGCTTAGAAGGACGCGTCGACGCCGCTGTCGGTAGCCTTCCACCATGGCAACGGCGTACAGCGGTTCGGCAACCCCCGATACGGATCTGGTCACCGACTATTTACGGCTCGGCCTCGCCTTCGACCGTCTCGAAGAGGGCTTCGTCGACGCCTACACCGGCGACCCCGCACTGCGCGCAGAGGTCGCGGGCGGTCCGGCCCCCGAACCCGCCGCGCTGGCCGACCGTGCGCGCGGTCTGCGATCCGAACTCCCCGCCGGTCTCACCCCCGATCGGGCAGCGTTCGTCGACGCGCACCTGCGCGCACTGGAATGTTCTGCACGCAAATTCGCCGGCGAGTCCATCGGATTCGTCGACGAGGTGCGTGCCTACTTCGACGTCGACATCGCGCCCGCCGACACCGACGACTATCGAAAGGCGCACGGCGAGTTGGCTTCTGCGCTCGGAGTGCCCGACGCTACCGGGCCCGCGCTCAGCGACGCCTATGCGACGTATCGTCGCGCCGACGAGATTCCACCCGAGCGCGTCGACGAATGCGTGCGTGCCTTCAGCGGTGCACTGCGGGAAAGGGTTCGCGACGTTTTCCCGTTGGCGGACAACGAGATCGTCGAATTCGAGGTGGTGACCGACAAGCCCTGGTCGGGCTTCAACTACTACCTCGGCAACTATCGGTCGCGGGTGGCCATCAATGCCGACCTCACGCAGTACATGTCGTCGCTGCCGCATCTCATCGCACACGAGGCGTACCCCGGTCACCACACCGAGCACTGCAGAAAGGAGCAGATCCTCGTCGGCGGTGGGCAGACCGAGCAGACCATCTTCCTGGTCAACACGCCGCAGTGCCTGATGGCCGAGGGGCTTGCCGACCACGCGCTGCACGCGGCCATCGGCGACAACTGGGGACTGTGGGCGCAGGAGATCTACGCCGACCTCGGACTGCGATTCGACGGCGAGCGCGCACAGCGGGTGGGCGCGGCGTCGTCGGGTCTGCTGACCGTGCGCCAGGACGCCGCGCTCATGCTGCACGATGCGCACCTCGACGCCGACGTCGTCGCGGGCTTTCTGCAACGGTGGCTGCTCGCGCCGTCGGAGCGGGCGCGACAGATGCTGCGATTCCTGACGTCGCCGCTGTGGCGCGCGTACATCTCCACCTATGTCGAGGGGTATCGGCTCCTGGGGGAGTGGCTCGAGCAGGTGCCGCAGGATGCGCGTCTCGCGCGATTCGGACGCCTTCTCGACGAACCCCTGACCCCAGCTCTGCTGCGTGCCGAACTGGGCCAATAGACTGGTCGCCATGAGCGAGAATCCCATCTCCGCGAACACCGCGAGCCTGAACTCGATGTCCCTGGCAGAGGTCGATCCCGACGTGGCGGCCGCGATGAACGGCGAACTGAGCCGCCAGCGCGACACACTCGAGATGATCGCCTCGGAAAACTTCGTTCCGCGTGCCGTGCTGCAGGCACAGGGCAGCGTCCTGACCAACAAGTACGCCGAGGGATATCCGGGCCGCCGCTACTACGGTGGCTGCGAATACGTCGACGTCGTCGAGGACATCGCACGCAACCGCGCGAAGGAGCTCTTCGGAGCCGACTTCGCCAACGTTCAGCCGCATTCGGGTGCGCAGGCCAACGCCGCGGTCCTCATGGCGCTGATGAACCCGGGGGAGCGGCTACTGGGCCTCGACCTCGCGCACGGCGGCCACCTCACCCACGGCATGCGTCTGAACTTCTCGGGCAAGCTCTATGAGAACCACTTCTACGGCGTCAGCAAAGAAGATTTCCGCATCGACATGGACGAGGTGCGCAAGATCGCCCTCGACGTGCAGCCCAAGGTGATCGTGGCCGGATGGTCGGCATACCCGCGAACCCTGGACTTCGACGCCTTCCGGTCGATCGCTGACGAGGTCGGCGCGTATCTGTGGACCGACATGGCTCACTTCGCCGGACTCGTCGCGGCCGGCCTGCACCCCAACCCGGTGCCTGCGTCGGACGTCGTCTCGTCGACGGTGCACAAGACCCTCGGCGGACCGCGCTCGGGCATCATCCTGGCCAAGCAGGAGTGGGCCAAGAAGCTCAACTCGGCGGTGTTCCCCGGGCAGCAGGGCGGACCGCTCATGCACGCCATCGCGGGCAAGGCCGTCGCACTCAAGATCGCCGGCACCGAAGAGTTCGCCGATCGGCAGCGTCGGACGCTCTCGGGCGCCAAGATCCTCGCCGAGCGGCTGACCGGCTCCGACGTCGAGAAGTCGGGTGTCTCGGTGCTCACCGGCGGCACCGACGTCCACCTGGTCCTGGTCGACCTGCGCAACAGCACGCTCGACGGTCAGCAGGCAGAAGACCTCCTCCACGAGGTGGGCATCACGGTCAACCGCAATGCGGTGCCGTTCGATCCTCGCCCGCCGATGGTCACCTCCGGCCTGCGGATCGGTACCCCCGCACTCGCGACCCGCGGCTTCGGCGACGAGCAGTTCAGCGAGGTCGCCGACATCATCGCCACCGCGCTCGCAGCAGGGCCTGATGCTGATGTGTCTGCGCTGCGTGGCCGGGTCTCGCGCCTCGCACTCGACTTCCCGCTGTACGACGGCCTCGAGCAGTGGGGACTGATGAGCCGGGTCTGACCTGGACATCTGGCCAGCATCGAGATGGTCGGGGCGGTTTGAAATCGCCACCTACGCATCCGTATCCTTGGCGCGGTGAACGTACTGAGCGAAGACGAACTGATCATCGCGCTGGAGAAGGCCCTCCCCGAGGTGGCCGAGGATCACCAGCTCGCTTCTGCTGCGTGGAATCCGCACGAGTACGTGCCGTGGGATGACGGTCGCAATTTCGCCTTCATGGGCGGAGACGACTGGGACCCGTCGCAGCAGACGCTGTCCGACGAGACCGCGGCCGCGCTGCTGGCGTTGCTCCTCACCAAGGACAACCTGCCGTCGTACCACCGCATCCTCGCCAAGTACTTCCCGGCGTTCTCCGACTGGCGTCAGCTCGTCGGCGTGTGGACGGCCGAGGACAACCGCCACGCGGTGGTCCTGCGCGACTACCTGGTGGTCCGGCGAGCGATCGACCCGGTCGACGCCGAGGAGCGTCGTCGAGTCCACGTCACCGCCGGTTACCGCCAGAACGAGGCGCAGGTCGACGAACTCAAGCCACTCGACGTCCTGGCACTCATGGCGGTGCACGAGGCGCAGAGCGTGAAGTTCATCGGCAAGATGCAGGCGTCGGTCACCGACGACATCCTCGGGCAGATCCTGCACAAGGTCGCAGGTGACGACGAGGTGTCGTCGCGCACCTTCGTCAACCTCCTCGGCGCGGGACTCGTCGCCGACCAGGACACGGCCGTGATCGCGCTCGACAAGGCGCTCGCACGCGGACTCGACGAACCGATCGGATTCGACGTCGTCGACTTCGACGAGCAGCGCGCCTTGATCGCCGACTACCAGGACGAGAGCACGATCGACGCGATCGCGGCGTCGATCGTCGATCAGTTGAAGCTCGAAAGTGTCGACGGTCTGAACGACGAGGCCGCAGCGGCCAAGGCCAGAATCCTCGCTCGCGCCGGTCGCTGACCGACGCATTTTCCCTGCTGACGGGCGTATCGTCACCACGGCATCGCTTCTGCGCGTCGTGGTTCGACGATACGTCCGTTTACGCATATTTCACGTAGACACACCCGGTTACGGCGCGCCGGAACGGCGCCATCCGCGTACGTTGACCAGTGACGGGCCGCGGGGAAGCGGTTCGTCCGGGAGGTTCACATCGTGGGTTGCACCAGCAGCACGAGGGGGCCGGCCCCGGTCCTCGTCCATCTCGGCTGACGCCGAGAAAAGGACAAGAACCAGCCGGTCATCGAAGAACTGGTTTGTGCGGGTGCCGCACAAACGTAGGAGCCCACGTGACCACACGCACCTACGTCCTCGACACCTCCGTGCTGCTCTCAGATCCCTGGGCAGTCACACGATTCGCTGAACACCACGTCATCTTGCCGTTGGTCGTCATCAGCGAACTCGAGGGCAAACGTCACCACCACGAGCTTGGATGGTTTGCACGTGAGGCATTGAGATTGCTCGACGACCTGCGACTCGAGCACGGTCGACTCGACGTCCCGCTGCCGATCGGCGACGAGGGCGGCACCCTGCAGGTCGAGCTCAACCACACCGATCCCGCGGTGTTGCCCGCCGGATTCCGCACCGACAGCAACGACTCCCGCATCCTCGCGTGCGCGCTCAACCTGCGCGCCGAGGGCAAAGACGTCACGCTGGTGTCCAAGGACACGCCGCTGCGCGTCAAGGCGGGCGCCGTCGGACTCGACGCCGACGAGTACCACGCACAGGACGTCGTGGTCTCCGGATGGTCGGGCATGGCGGAGCTCAACGTCGACCAGCTCGTCATCGACACGCTGTTCTCCGACGGAGTCGTCGACCTCGACGCTGCACGAGAACTGCCGTGCCACACGGGAGTTCGGCTGTTGGGCCACGGCTCGTCGAGTGCACTGGGCCGGGTCAACGAGGCCAAGCAGGTCCAGCTGGTCCGGGGCGACCGTGAGGCATTCGGGCTGCACGGGCGTTCGGCTGAGCAGCGGGTTGCCCTCGACCTGCTCCTCGACGACAGCGTCGGCATCGTGTCCCTCGGCGGCAAGGCGGGTACCGGAAAGTCGGCGCTCGCGCTGTGCGCGGGCCTCGAAGCCGTGCTCGAACGTCGGACGCAGCGCAAGGTCGTCGTGTTCCGTCCGCTGTACGCGGTCGGCGGCCAGCAGCTCGGCTATCTGCCCGGCGGCGAGGCCGAGAAGATGGGGCCGTGGGCGCAGGCGGTCTTCGACACGCTCGAAGGCCTCGCTTCGCCGGAGGTCATCGAAGAGGTGCTGAGCCGCGGAATGCTGGAAGTGTTGCCGCTCACGCACATTCGCGGTCGGTCACTGCACGACTCGTTCGTGATCGTCGACGAGGCGCAGTCCTTGGAGCGCAACGTACTGCTGACGGTGCTGTCCCGACTCGGCACAGGCTCGCGGGTGGTGCTCACCCACGACGTCGCGCAGCGCGACAACCTGCGCGTCGGACGGCACGACGGTGTGGCCGCGGTCATCGAGAAGCTGAAGGGGCATCCGCTGTTCGCGCACGTGACCCTGACGCGCAGCGAGCGCTCGCCGATCGCCGCTCTCGTCACCGACATGCTCGAGGAGTTCGCCCCGGGCGCCACGTACTGATCGCGGGAGGTGGTCTCGACAAGCTCGACCAGCGGTATCCGCTGGTCGAGCAGCCGCGAGGAACGAGCGGCGTGGAGAGACCACCTCCGCGCATCATCCGCTGGTCGAACGGCCGCCCGCCTTCCGCTCTGCGAACGGCCGCGCGCCTTCCGCTGGTCGAGCAGCCGCGAGGGACGAGCGGCGTGTCGAGACCACTTGCGCGCGCCCGGGATTCGAGCGGTGTGAGGTGGTCTCGACAAGCTCGACCAGCGGTTAGGGCTCGACCAGCGGGGAAAGCTCGCCCAGCGGGGAAAGCCCGATTAGCAGCGAGGTGGTCTCGACAAGCTCGACCAGCGGGAAAAGCTCGACCAGCGGTTAGGGCTCGACTAGCTGTACTGACCCGGAACGTTAGGTACAGAGTTCGGCGAGTCGACGTGACATAGGGAAGACCTCCGAGTGAGGTGTGGAGCTGTCTAAGAACCGCTCCTCAACCCGGAGGTCTTCATGTCCCACCGTAATTCACCGCTGTCCCCGACTGGCCGGTTGCGTCTGGCTCGGTGTGTTGTGGACGACCGGTGGCCACTGCGCCGCGCAGCTGACCGGTTCAACGTGTCAGTCACCACGGCCAAGCGATGGGCGGATCGCTACCGCGACCACGGGCCGGCCGGAATGGGTGATCGGTCCAGCCGGCCCCGATCGTGTCCGCATCGCACCAGCCGGCGCCGGGAACGCCGGGTCGTCGGGTTACGCGTCTCCCGCCGCTGGGGGCCAGCCCGGATCGGATACCACCTGGGGTTGAACGTCTCCACGGTGCACCGCATCCTCACCCGCTACGGCTGCCTACGACTGTCGTGGATCGACCCGGCAACCGGGGCGCCGGTACGTGCCCGCAGACGCGAGATTCGCCGGTACGAACACCAAGCGCCCGGAGACTTGATCCACGTCGACATCAAAAAGCTCGGCAGAATCCCCGACGGCGGTGGACATCGCGTACACGGCCGCGCCCAGGGCACCCGCAACTCCAGTGCCCACCGCGAGCCTGGACGAACCCGCAAAGTTGCTGGCCGCCCCAACCTGGGGTACGCGTATCTGCATCACGCCGTCGACGACCACTCCCGCTACGCCTACTCCGAGATCCTCGCTGATGAGAAGAAGGAAACCGCGACCGCGTTCATGACTCGGGCGTTGGCGCACTTCGCCTCGATCGGTGTCACCACCGCGCGAGTGATGACCGACAACGGGTCGTGTTACCGGTCCCGCATATTTCGGGACTTGTTGCACGACAACAAGATCAAGCACAAGTGGACCAGACCGTACCGGCCGCAAACCAACGGCAAGGTCGAACGATTCAACCGGACCCTGCAGGAGGAATGGGCCTACGCCCGTCCCTACCTCAGTGAAACCGAACGCGTCGCGGCCTTCCCCGAGTTCCTTCGCATCTACAATCACGAACGCGGCCACACCGCACTCCGAGGCAACTCACCCGCCGACCGCGTACCCAACCTGTCGGGTCAGTACAACTAGCGGTGGGGTGGTCTCGACAAGCTCGACCAGCGGGGAAAGCTCGACCAGCGGTTAGGGCTCGACCAGTGGTGACGACTCACCAGCGGGGAAGGCTCGACCACCTACGCCCGCCCGGAGATCCGATCAGCCACGCGGGCAATGACATTCGACTTCGGCGACGTCGAGGCCAGCTCTCGGCGGTCCGCGGCGCGGTAGGCGCCGTACATCGACGCGACGCCCAGCCAGCGCAGGGGTTCGGGCTCCCACTTCTTCGCGTGGTGCGCGACCCACGGCAGGTCGGTGAGTTCTGTCCGCTCTCCGACGACCAGGTCGCGTAGCGTGCGGGCGGCGACGTTGGTCGTCGTGAGTCCGGACCCGACGTAGCCGGATGCCGAGCCGATCCCCGTTGTCGGGTCGAAGTCGATCGACGCCGACCAGTCGCGGCTCACCCCGAGCACGCCGCACCACGCGTGCGCGATCTCGACGTCGACGGTCGCGGGGAAGAGCTCGTGCAGGGCGTCGACCAGTGACTGCGCGGTGCGCTCCTGGGTTTCGCCGTCATGGTCGATACCGGAGCCGTATCGGTAGGGCACGCCGCGTCCGCCGAGCGCGATTCGACCGTCGGCGGTGCGTTGCGAATAGGTGTAGGCGTGTGCCGTCTCGCCGAGCAGTTCTGCTCCCTCCCAACCGATCTCGTCCCACATCGCCTCCGGGAGCACCTCGGTCACGATCATCGACGAGTTGAGGGGGAGTAGTGCGCGGTGTCGCCCGGGCATGGTCGCGGTGAAGCCTTCGAGGCAGACCAGGATGGTCTCGGCACGAACGGTCCCGCGGTCGGTGCGGACCGATCGCGGGCTGATCTCGACGACGGCGGTGTCCTCGTGAATCGCCACCCCGCGGCGCTCGACGGCGTCGGCCACGCCACGGGTGAGTTTCATCGGATTCACCCGTGCGCACTGCGGCGAGAACATCGCCGCTTGCGCGCCGCGGATCGAGAGTCGATCCGCGACGGCGTCGGCGTCGAGGTACTCCCAGTCGCTCGCGCCGAAATGATGTTCGGCGTCGAGCTCGTCACGCAGTCGCGACTCCTGCGCCGGACAGCGCGCGATGTGGAGCACGCCCGACTTCACCGCGTCGCAGTCGATGTGTTCGGCGGCGACGCGAGCGAGTACCTCGTCGACACCTGAGCGCATGGTGGCGGTGAGTCGACGATTCGCTTCGAGGCCGTCACGGCCGCGTGACGTGGCGATGTCGGCATAGTGCGACCGGTTACCCGGCACCTCTGCCGACAACCAGCCGCCATTGCGCCCGGATGCGCCGAAGCCGCAGAACTCCTTCTCGAGCACCACGATGCGAGCGTCCGGAAGCGCCTCACGGAGGTAGTACGCCGACCACAGACCGGTGAGCCCGCCGCCGACGATGGCGATGTCGACGTCGAGGTCTCCACCCAGGGGCGAACGACGCCGGACGGGATCGATTGTCGAATACCAGAACGAGACTTCTCCATTGCGCATGCCACAGACCGTAAGCCACCGAATGTTGCGAGCAGATTAAGAAGCGTCCGTTCAGATGGAGAAAACCTGCGGAATCAGTGACGATTCTCGGCAAGTACATCGGATTTCGGCAGTCTAGCAACCGCTTGGGGGAGCTTGCCGCAGTCGGCGGTCGCGAGGCCGTCGACCCAGGCTGTCGGCACGGAAGGATCGCAACGCTCGTGGCAGTACCGCTTCCGGACACCGTTTTCCACTCGGGTCCGGTCTTCGACGGGCATCGCCTTCACGACGACATGGCGGTCGGCGTACGGTCCGGGCGAGTGGTCGCGGTCGGCGCCGTCGATCGCGTCGTGGCGCAGATTCCGTCGGCCGAGCGCGTCGACCTGGCCGGACGGCTCCTGCACCCGGGATTCACCGATGCGCACATCCATGCGTTGTCAGCGGGCGTGGATCGCAACGCGTGCGACCTGACCGACGCCGACGATGCCGCGCAGACGCTCGACGCGATCGCCGTGAATGCGCGCGCCACCGACCGGGAGTGGATCGTCGGCTCGGGCTGGACGATGAGTCACTTCGATCGAGGCTGCCCCACGGCGAGCGCCCTCGACGCCGTCGTCGACGACCGTCCGGCGTTCCTCCTCAACCGCGATCACCACGACGCCTGGGTCAACTCGCGAGCCCTCGAACTGGCAGGAATCGATGCCACGACGCCCGACCCGTCGGACGGCCGCATCGAGCGCGCGGCGGACGGATCACCCACCGGGACGTTGCACGAGGGAGCAATGGACCTCGTCTCCCGGTTCGTGCCGCAGCCCGACGTCGACGAGCAGTACGCCGGCCTGCTCACCGCCCAGAAATACCTCCATTCGCTCGGCGTCACGGGGTGGCAGGAGGCCATCGTCGGCGAGTACCCCGGCATGGCCGACCTCGACACGGTCTACACCGCTGCGGAGGACTCCGGTGACCTCACCGCGGACGTCGTCGGTGCGTCGTGGCTACCGCGAGACCTCGACCGCTGGGCGATCGACGACGTCGTCGCGGGCTTCGCCGCACGTCTGGCGAGCACGGCCGGTCGCCGCTGGAGCATGCACTCGGTGAAGATCATGGTCGACGGCGTCGTGGAGAACCGCACCGCAGCGATGTCGGAACCGTACTGTCGCGACTGCGCGTGCGCACCCGCGGACACCGGGCTGGCCTACTTCGACCAGAAGGTGCTGACCGAGGCGGTCATCGCATGCGACGCCGCGGGACTCGACATCCACTTTCATGCGATCGGCGACGCCGCCGTCACCGCGGCGCTCGACGCGGTCGAGGCCGCGCGAGTCGCGAACGGCCTCACGGCGGGTCGACACCACATCGCCCATCTGCAGCTGGTTCGCCCCGCAGACCTCGGCCGCTTCGTCCAACTCGGCGTGACCGTCAACATGCAGGCGCTCTGGGCGTGCAACGACACTCCATGGTGACGCTCGTACGCTCGGCGATCGGCGACGAGCGTTACCAGTGGCACTACCCGTTCGGGTCGCTCGCGCGGTCGGGGGCATCGCTGGCCATGGGCAGTGACTGGGCCGTGAGCACTCCCGACCCCTGGGCTGCGATGTCGGTTGCGGTCAACCGCATTCCACCCGGCGAGAGCGTCGAACCGCTTCTTCCCGCACAGTCGCTCGACCTCACAACAGCCCTTGCCGCGTACACCAGCGGGTCGGCGCACCTGAACAGGCGTGGCCAGGTCGGGGTCATCCGGCCGGGAGCACGCGCAGACCTGGTCATCGCCGACCGTAATCCCTTTGCAGAGCAACCAGATTCGCTTTGGAATACCAGATCCGACCTGACCGTCGCCGACGGTGAGATCGTTTACGAGAGGACCAAACCATGACCGCAGTCGAAGCCACCAAGCCGACGGAGGTGAGCACCGCGCAGCGCGGCGCCATCTCGATGCACGGCGTGACGAAGGTGTACGACAACGGTCACGTCGCGGTGACCGACATCGATCTCGACGTAGCCGCAGGCGAATTCGTCTCGCTGCTCGGCCCCTCCGGCTGCGGCAAGACCACGTTGCTGCGCATGCTCGCAGGCTTCGAGAGGCCGACGAAGGGCGAGATCACGCTCGACGGCGCGTCGATCATCGACGTTCCGCCGGAGCGTCGACCCGTGAATACGGTGTTCCAGTCCTACGCGTTGTTCCCGCACATGTCCGTCGCGCAGAACGTCGGATTCGGTCTGCGGCAACGCAAAGTACCGAAGAAGGAGATCGGGCAGCGCGTGGCCGAAGCCCTTGAGCTGGTGCAGATGACGCGGTTCGCCGACCGCAAGCCCGCCATGTTGTCGGGTGGACAGCAACAGCGTGTCGCGCTCGCGCGGGCGCTGGCCAACCGGCCGGACGTCCTGCTGCTCGACGAGCCGATGAGTGCCCTCGACCGCAAGCTTCGTGAGGAAATGCAGATCGAACTGAAACTGCTGCAAAAGGATCTGGGCACCACCTTCGTGTTCGTGACGCACGACCAGGAGGAGGCGCTGTCGATGAGCGATCGCATCGTCGTCATGAGCGAGGGACGCGTTGCCCAGGTCGGTGACGGCAAAGACATCTACGCCAAGCCGGTCAACCGATTCGTCGCCGATTTCGTCGGCAAGCAGACGTTCTTCGACGTCACCGGCACGCTGAAAGACGGACGACTGCCCACCACCGACGGCCCCTTCGCCGTCGCGGACGATATCGACGGTCTCAGCGGCGATCTCGTCGTCGCGATCCGTCCGGAGGCGATCTGGTTCGCCGAGGGACAGGCCGACATCGACGCCGCCGACAACGTCGTCTCGGGGACGGCGGCAGGCGTCTCGTTCCTCGGCGACCTCACCCAGGTTGTCGTCACCACCGACGCGGATACCGAGGTGCTGGTGCGTGGCGCAACACGCAACTTCCCCGATCTCCACGAGGGCCAGCGCGTGACATGCACGTTCTCGCAGGCGGATACGCGGGTGTTCACGAAATGAGACCACAGCACGACATGGACACCGAGTCGACGACGGTGCGCGCGCTCGTTCCCAGGGCCGCGGTCTCGCGCATCACCCGTCGCAGCTTTCTCGCCGGAATCGGCGTCACGGTAGCAGGTCTCGCGGTGACGGCGTGTGGTGGCGACAAGACCATCGCGCCGTCGAAACCTCTCTCGAATGACATCGAGGGTCAGCTCAATTACTACAGTTGGGGCGACTACGAGGACCCGGCCGATCTCGACGCCTACCGCGACAAGTTCGGGGTGCGCCTGCAGGTCGACGCCTTCGGCTCCAACGAAGAGATGATCGCGAAACTCGCTGCGGCACGCGGAACCTCGGGTTACGACGTCATCGTGCCGACCGGGGTCTACATCCCGCAGATGGTTGCGCACGGACTTCTCGACGAACTCGACCACTCGCGCATCCCCAATCTCGCGAACCTCGAAGAGCGGTTCTTCAACCCGCCGTGGAACCCACAGTCGCGGCACGCCGCGTGTAAGAACTGGGGCACAACGGGATTCATGTATCAGAAGTCGCTGACCGACAAGACACCGACGTCGTGGGCCGACTTCATCAGTCTCGCTCGGGGGCCTGCCAAGGGCAAGGTCAGCGTGGTCGAAGATCCGTGGGAAGTCGTCTCGATCGCGATGGGCGCGATGAATATCGACCCGAACACCACCGATGCCAAGAGCCTGTCGGCCGCGCGCAACATCTTGGTCAACCAACTCGCCCCGACCATCCAGGGCTACAACTCGTCGATCACCTCCATCGTCTCCGGCGGTTCGTACAGTCTGCTGCAGGCATGGAATGGTGACGCCCGGCTGACCCTGATGAACGAAAGCGACCCGGACAAATGGGGATTCGTCTATCCGCTGCCGACCGCGAATCTGTTCACCGACAACTTCGCGATCGTGCGGGGCACCCAGCATCCGGGCGCCGCGTACGCGTTCATCAACCACATGCTCGACCCGGAGGTGTCGTTCCGCGAACTCCAGTACATCGGTTATCAGACAGGCGTGAAGGGCATGTCGGAGAAGGGTAAGGCCGCAGACCTGCCCTTCCCGGAACTGCTGTTCCCCTCGGACGAGATCGTCAACCGGCTGGTCGTCGCGACCGTCGACTCCGCCACCCAGGAACGCACCGAGATCCTCAATCAGATGCAGGCGAGGAGCGCCCGATGACCACAGACATCCTGACGCCTTCACAGACCGGGCACGAACAACCCGAACCCGCTGCCGACACCCCCAAACCGCCACTGCGACAACGACTCTTCGGGGCCGGCGGGCTGACCTTCCCCGCGTGGGCGTACCTCGTCTTCTTCTTCGTCATTCCTCTCGCGCTCGTCATCTGGTACAGCTTCGGTTACAAGCCCGACCAGTTCACCACGTACGCGACCGACCGGTTGTCGCTCGACAACTACGGCGAGGCGTTCGGTGCGGACTATCGCTCGACCTTCACCAATACGTTGCAGATCGCCATCGTCGGCGTGTTGCTCACTCTGCTGATCGGCGTCCCGTTCGCGTATTGGCTTGCGGTGAAGAGCAATCCGCGACGTCGACCGTTGTATCTCGCGTTGATCATCGTTCCGTTCTTCACCAACTTCCTCGTTCGCACGATCGGCTGGCAGATCACCCTTGCACCGACGGGATGGTTGTCCAGCGCGATGCAGAGCGCGGGATTGGGCGAGCTCGGCATCCTCTACACACGTGCCGCGGTCCAGATCGGCGTCGTCTACAACTACCTGCCGCTGATGATCTTCCCGCTCTACGTCGCGATGGACCGGGCAGGACTCTCGCTGCGGGAGGCCAGTCGCGATCTCGGAGCCAACCGGTGGACCACGTTCTTCCGGATCACGCTGCCGCTCGCGGCACCCGGCATCGCCTCGGGCGTGCTCCTGGTGTTCATCCCGCTGATGGGCGACTACGTGACGCCGTCGGTGCTCGGTGGCGCCAAGGGAACCATGGCAGGCCAGATGATCGCCGCACAGTTCGAGACCGCGCAGAACTGGGCCCTGGGTTCGGCCATGACGGTCTCACTGATGCTCGTGGTGCTCATCTGCGTCGTACTCGCGGGCCTTGTCGTGCGAGCCGTCATCACCGTGCTCGACAGGCGCGTCTTCAACGTTCCAGCTGTGGATGCGACGGGAGAGAAGTCGGGTCCGCTGGCCCCGTTGACGATGAAGCCGCTTCGAACACAACGCGATTGGTACACCTTCGCGATCAAGGCGTGGGCGGTCATCGTCTTCCTGTTCTTGTTCCTGCCGATCACGGTGATCGTGGTGTATTCGTTCAACACCGGTCGGCTGCTGCAACAGTTCGACTCATTCGGCTTCACCGCGTACTCCGACGCCCTCACCAACGACACCATCGTGCGTTCGGTGCAGGTGTCGCTGGAGGTCGGTGTGCTCTCCGCGCTGCTGGCAACGGTGCTCGGCGGATTCGCCGGTATCGGAATCGGCATCTCCCGTCGACCGCGATGGTGGTCGATCGGCCTGTTGGGATTGCTTACCGTCACGCTCGTCACCCCCGACATCGCCGACGCCGTCGCCTTCCTTCCGTGGTACGTCACCCTCGGCGTCGACGGTGGTCTGAGCCCGTTCAACAACGGCCTGTTCCGGCTCGTGATCTCACATGCCGTGGTGTCGATGGTCGTGGTGACTTTCATAGTCCGAGCACGAGTCGCGTCGCTGGATCCCGCGCTCGAGGAGGCCGCCGCGGATCTGTATGCGTCGCCGCTGGCTCGACTGCGTCACGTGATCCTGCCCGCCGCCATGCCGGGCATCATCGCGGGCATGCTCTTGGCGTTCACCTTCAGCCTCGACGACGTGGTGATCTCCACCTTCGTGCAGCAGCCGGGGTACACGCCGTGGCCGGTGTACGTGTTCTCCAACGTGCGTGTCGCGCTACGGCCGGAGGTCGCTGCGATGTCGACGCTGATGTTGGCACTCACGCTGGCGGTACTTGCCATCTCCGCCCTGATCCTTCGCCGTAGCGGTGAGGACTCGAGTTCGATGGCGAAGATGCTGGGCTGACCCGGTCGACCAGATCGGAAAAAGATCGAAACCGTACTTGAACCTGAAATTGGGTTCAAGTACGGTTTCGTCTATGAACATCGACGGAAATGTTGCCATCGTCACAGGCGCGGCGGGCGGAATCGGGTCCGCGATCGCGCGTGCGCTCGTCGCGGGTGGGGCACGGGTCGTTGCCACCGACCTCGACGACGAGGCGCTCGAGCGTGCCGCCACCGAGATTGATCCGAGTGGCGAGAACGTGGCGACGCTGGCAGGGGATGCGGGCTCGTCGACACACATCGATGCAACCGTCGCGCTCGCGGAGAGCCGGTTCGGTGCCGTGGACATCTACGTCGCGAACGCGGGGATCGGAGGCCGACCGGGACTGGCGGCGTCGGACGCCGACTGGGATCTGGCGCTCAACGTCAACCTGCTCGCGCACGTTCGTGCTGCTCGTCGCCTCGTTCCCGAATGGGTTGAACGCGGCAACGGTTACTTCATCTCGACAGCGTCGGCGGCAGGTCTGCTGACTCAGCTCGGGTCGCCGATCTACTCCACCACGAAACACGCCGCCGTCGCCTTCTCCGAATGGCTCAACGTCACCTACGGCGATGACGGCGTCAAGGTGAGCTGTCTGTGCCCGATGGGTGTCGACACCGCACTGCTCCGTCCGCCCACGTCGCCGGACAACGGTGACGAGATGCTGATGCAGGCCGCAGTCGAGACCGCCGGCCGGGTGCTCACGCCGTCCGAGGTGGCCGAGGTCGTGCTCGCCGCCATCGCCGACGAGCACTTCCTGATTCTGCCGCACCCCGAAGTACTCGACATGTACCGCAACAAGGGCGCCGACTACGACCGCTGGTTGCGCGGGATGCGTCGGTACCAGAACACGCTCCGCGAGCAACTCACCAACGCGTGACAACCCTGTTCCTCCGAAAGCCTTACACCACAAGGAGAATTTCATGAGTCTGTACGAGATGTCGCCGCGCGCAGCGGAATACCGCCAGCGCCTGCTCGACTTCATGGACCAGTACATCTATCCCAACGAGGCCGTGTACGAGCAGCAGATGCGTGAGCTCGACAATCCGCACGCCAACCCGCAGATCCTCGACCAGCTCAAGGAGAAGGCCAGGGCAGAGGGGCTGTGGAACCTCTTCCATCCGCACAAGGAGTGGGGCCCGGGGCTGAGCAACCTCGAGTACGCGCCGCTCGCCGAGATCATGGGTCGCGTGGTCTGGGCGTCGGAGGTGTTCAACTGCAACGCACCCGACACGGGCAACATGGAGGTGCTCACGCTCTTCGGCACCGACGAGCACAAGGAGCGCTACCTCAAGCCGCTGCTCAACGGTGAGATCTCGTCGGCCTTCGCCATGACGGAGCCCGCGGTCGCGAGTTCGGACGCCACCAATATCGAGCTCTCGATGGTCCGCGACGGCGACGAGTACGTGCTCAACGGGCGTAAGTGGTTCGCGTCCAACGCGGTTCGTCCCGACTGCAAGGTGCTCATCGTGATGGGCAAGACCGATCCGACAGCGCCGACACACAAGCAGCAGTCGATGATGGTCGTGCCCACCGACGCGCCGGGCCTCACCATCGTGCGCAACCTCCCCGTCTTCGGATACGTCGATCGTGAAAGCCACGGCGAACTGGTCTTCGACAACGTCCGCGTGCCCACAGCCGACGTTCTCAAGGGTGAGGGCGAGGGCTTCGCCATCGCGCAGGCACGCCTCGGACCCGGACGCATCCACCACTGCATGCGGACCATCGGAATGGCAGAGCGCGCACTGGAATTGATGTGTGAGCGTGCCGTTGCGCGTGTGACCTACGGTGAGCCGCTGGCCGATCGCGCGAACATCCAGGACTGGATCGCGGAGTCGCGTATCGACATCGAGATGGTGCGTCTGCTCACCCTGAAGGCCGCCGACATGATGGACACCGTCGGCAACAAGGCTGCCGCCACCGAGATCGCGGCGATCAAGGTTGCCGCGCCCAACGTCGCGCTCAAGATCATCGACCGTGCGATCCAGGTGTACGGCGGCGCGGGCGTCACCGACGACTTCCCCCTCGCCATGGCCTACGCACACATCCGGACTCTGCGACTCGCCGACGGTCCCGACGAGGTGCACAAGCGGTCGATCGCGCGTCGTGAACTGCGCCCGTACCGCACCGGTCCGGTTCCGGAAACCGTTGCCGGCGTGACGGATCAGGCTCTGGCCGCGCGGTGGTGAGTGCATCGGTGACAGACCTCGGCATCCCCGACGTCGGCTCCGATGCCCTGCGGGCGTGGTTGTCGGACAACGGCATCAGCCTCGACGACCAGGTCACGGCGACGAGAATCGGTGGCGGACAGTCGAATCTGACATATCTGCTCGCTGACGGGTCGGGTCGGCGCTACGTGCTGCGCCGACCTCCTGTCGGGCACCTGCTCGCGTCGGCCCACGACGTTGCCCGTGAGGCGCGGATTCTGTCGGCGCTCGCACCGACGGACGTGCCCGTACCCAAGGTGTACGGCGTGTGCAGCGACGAAGCGGTGGCTCCGGTGCCGCTCGTCGTCATGGACTTCGTCGACGGCATCTCGCTGGAGAAGAGGGAGAACGCGGAGCTTCTTCCGCTGCCCGCACGCCGCAATGTC
This sequence comes from Gordonia sp. w5E2, assembly GCF_036540975.1. Classification (NCBI taxonomy): domain Bacteria; kingdom Bacillati; phylum Actinomycetota; class Actinomycetes; order Mycobacteriales; family Gordoniaceae; genus Gordonia; species Gordonia sp. w5E2. Next base: position 1,535,186 of record NZ_CP144213.1, read on the forward strand.
GGGACGTCGATGATGGAGACGCTTGCGCATATTCACGCGGTTGACCTCGACGCGACCGGACTGACCGATCTCGCCAGCCACAAGCCGTATGCGCAACGCCAACTCAAGCGGTGGGCCGCGCAGTGGGAGCACTCGAAGACGCGGGAGATCCCCGAGTTGGACTCGTTGACTCGCAGGCTCGCCGAGAACGTGCCGGAGCAGCACGAGACGTCGCTGGTGCACGGAGACTTCCACATCCGCAACGTGATGGTCGACCCGCAGACCGGTGACGTGCAGGCGGCTCTCGACTGGGAACTGTCGACGCTCGGCGATCCGCTCGCCGACATCGGCAGCACTCTGGCGTACTGGCCTGAGGTGGGGGAGGAGATCCCCGGACGATTCAGCGCCGAGACCATGGAGGGTTTCCCGACCCCGGCCGACGTGGCAGCCGACTACCTGCGAATCACAGGACGTGATCCGGAGGCGCTCAAGTACTGGCGGACGCTGGGGTTGTGGAAGGTCGCCATCATCGTCGAGGGCGTGGTGCGTCGAGTCCAGGACGACCCGACCAACCGCGCCGTCGTCGGCGCCCCAACCCCAGAGTTGGTCGACCGCTTCGTGGACAAGGCGAGTGAGATGGCCGACGAGGCAGGATTGGCGTGACCCGATACCGTTGATCGATCAGACTGTCCGGTCGTGAAGTGAGGCCCGAGATCGCCGAGGAGACTCAGATGAGCACCGAAACCGACGACACCGCCGCGCACGACACCGCGCTCGAGGTGCCGTCGGTTTCGGGTGCTCCGAGCGCTGTGCGCAAACCCCTGACCGCTCGCGGAGAGAGAACGCGGGCGGCTCTGGTGTCTGCGGCGCGCACGGTCTTCGAGCGCGACGGATTCGCCGATTCACGGCTCACCGACATCACCACCGAGGCGCAGTGCTCGATCGGGTCGTTCTACACCTACTTCGACAGCAAGGAAGAGATCCTCGACGCTGTGCTCGCCGAAGCGCACCAGGACATGCTGCATCCCGGCTACCCGCACGTCGAGCCGGGTTCCGACGACGACCCGACCGAGATCCTCGCCGCGGCCAACCGAGCCTATTTCGAGGCGTATCGGCGCAATGCCGGCCTGCGTCTGGTGCTCGAACAGGTGTCGTCGACGATGGCGGAGTTCCGTGAGAGGCGGCGCCAGCGCAGCCTCGTGTTCGTCGAACGCAATGCTCGTCATATTCGGGAGTTGCAGGAGCGAGGCATCGCCGATCCAGAACTCGACCCGACGGCCGCGGCCGCGGCGTTGTCGGGCATGGTGTCGCGGATGGCCTACCAGGCGTTCATCGTCGGCGGCGAGCCGTCGGACATCGACGCGATGGTCGACACCGCCACCCACCTGTGGGTCAACGCGATCGGCCTTCGACGTCCCGGTGCGGCCCCGCGCGACTGAGTGCCCCGAGGGGCACGTTCTCGCGGGTCCGCAACATCGGGCAATGAGGGTCTCGACGTGAACCTCATCGAGGTTGCTGTGTACCAGAGCCCGTCGAGCTGAGTTCGCGGAGCGAATCACGGTCGATCGCGCGCTTGAGGATCTTTCCGGTCGCGCCCTTCGGTAGTGCATCGACGACGTGGACGATCCGCGGGACCTTGTAGGCGCTGAGTCGTTCCTTCGCCCAGCCGCGCAGGGCATCGGTGTTGAGCACGGCGTCCGGCCGTAACGCGATGACCGCGGCGATCTCCTCGCCATAGTGGTCGTCAGGCACGCCGATGACGGCGACCTCGACGATGTCGGGGTGGGTGTAGAGCACCTCTTCGACTTCTCTCGGGTACACGTTGTAGCCGCCGCGGATGATGAGATCCTTTGCGCGGTCGATGATCCGGAGGTCGCCGTCGGCGTCCATCGCGCCGATGTCGCCCGTGCGCAGCCATCCGTCGACGAGTTCGGACGCGGTGGCCTCGGGGCGGTTCCAGTAGCCGGTCATCACCGTCGGCCCCTTGAGGAAGATCTCACCGACCTCGTCGGCGCCGAGAGGTGTGCCGTCGGGATCGCGAACCTCGATGGTGAAGCCTGGCAACGCCGGTCCGACGGTTCCGACCTTCGGTTCGCCGTCGAGGTCGCGGAAGGTCGCGGTGCCCGCGGTCTCGGTGAGGCCGTAACCTTCGAGGATCACGCAGCCGAACTTGTCGGCGAACGCACGAATGACCTCACCCGGCATCGACGCTCCGCCCGAGCACGCCAGTCGCAGGTCGACGAAATCATCGGATGAGTATCCGGATGCGTTCTGCAACATCGCATTCCACATCGTCGGAACGCCGCACGCGATGGTGACATGCTCGTCGCGGATTCGGTTCATGAACTCCACGGGCGCGAAGGGGGATAGCAGCGACAGGCTGCCGCCCCAGGTCAGCGCGCTGTGCATCACGACGACCTGCCCGAAGCAATGGAACAGGGGAAGTGCTGTGGCCCAACGCTCTTCATCGCCGATTCGTAGCGCCGGGCGGAACGCGATCGGAGCCGCGTTGACGTTGGCGATGCTCAACTGAGCACCCTTGGGCTTTCCGGTCGTCCCGGAGGTGTACAGGATGACCGCGGTGTCGTGCTCGTCGCGCTCGACATAGGCATCGACCGACGGCGTGTCCGTAACCGGATCATCCTCGAACGGCTTCAGTTCCACGAACGGAAGGCCACGGTTCGTCGCGACCAGATCGGCCGCCGCTGCCGACTCGTGCCACGCGACGATCAACGAGGTCCCGGAATCGTCGACAACGTAGTCGATCTCGTGGGTGGTCGACATCGTGTTGACCGTGATGATGGTGGCGCCGATCGTATGGAGACCGTAGTGGGCGATGGCGAACTCGGGAATCGACGGCGCAACAAGCAGTACGCGGTCACCGGGAGAGACTCCCAAGGCCGCGAAACGCGCTGCGCTGCGGGCGATTCGAGCACGCAGGTCGCCGTAACGCAGGATGCGCTCGCCGCTGCGTACCGCGATGCGATCGGGATAGGTGTCGGCACCCTTCCACAGGGCGGCTACGGGATTGGCCATGAGATTCCTTATGACAGAAGGGGTGTGGAGCTGTGTGCACCCGGGGCGGGTACTCGCCCCGGGTGCATGGCGGTCACTCGAAGTAGCGGCGCGGGACGTCGACGAGCATGGTGGTGATATCGGCGTCGCTCACACCCCGTTCGCGCAGAGCGGGGAGCACGTCCTCGCTGATGTGGCGGTAGTTCCAATTCGGGACCGCCTGCTTCTTGGCTTCTGGATCGAACCAGTCGATGAAGCACGACGCGTCGTGGGCAAGTCCCATCCGATCGGCGTAGCCACGTTTGGCGAGTTCGACGATGGTGTTGATGCGGTCGTCGAAGGGCAGCAGGACGTCGAGCCCGAAGCGGTCCATGCCAAGGATCGATCCCTCGTCGGCGACCTTCATGAGGTAGTCGAGGTCGGTCGAGTCCCCGGAATGTCCGATGACGACCTTGGTCAGATCGACGCCCTCCTCGCGCAGCACGCGCTGCGCGACGAGGCCAGAGCCGGTGTGCGGGTTGGTGTGCACGGTGATCGGAGCGCCGGTCTGAACGTGTGCCTGGCCGACGGCCCGCATCACGCGTTCGACGCCGGGCGTCAGTCCCTGCTCCTCGATGGCGCACTTGAGGAACGAGGCCTGCACGTCGGTGTCGGCGATTCCCTTGGTGAGGTCACGGACAAAGAAGTTCACCAGCGGCTCGTCGACGTCGAAGAGCAACCCGGGGCCGGTGTAGTGGAACTGGAAGGGAATGTCGTTGTAGGTGTAGAGGCCGGTTGCCACCACGATGTTCAGGTCGACCTGGTCGGCGATCTTCTTGATGCGGGGGATGTAGCGGCCGAGACCGAGCACCGTCGGGTCGAAGATGGTGTCGATACCGAGACCCTTGAGCTCGCGCAGATCGCGCACCGCGTCGGCGATCTTGCGATCCTCGTCCCAGTCGTCCTGATAGTTCTCTCGGTACTCCTCGCCGAGGACGAAGATGTGCTCGTGGATGAGTGTTGAACCCAGGTCGCCCGAGTCCACGGGGCCTGTGACGGTGTTGACAGTGCTCATCTGTTGTCCCTTCGACGTGTGTGAGTAGTCGCTGACTTCGGCCAGTGTGTGCTACGTCACCAAGAGACAATAGATGAGGCTGAGTTCATGTTCAAGTAGCAGTTCTGCCGCTCTGTCACCCGATCAGTGCAGCACTGTGATGCCCCTGAGACTCACGCCGTCTTGCCATTTGCCACACTTATGTGGTGCAGAAGTTACTGATGAGGCGAATGAGACTGTTGGGACTTGTAGTGATTGCGGTGATGGCTGCAATCGTTGCCGGTGCCGGCCAGGCATTGGCCGCGCCGGGAACCTCGACGACTCCCACATCACCCGCCCCGACATCACCCACGACACCCCACACTCCGACACCGACGTCGCCTTCTCTCGGTATCCCGCAGGTCGATGGAATCTTGGACACCCTCGCGGGTAACGGATCGTCGAAGCCGGGGCCGCAAGCGTCGGATACGGGCCAGATGATCGTGGTCACGGCACCGAAGGCGTCCGACCCGACCGCGACGCTCACCGCATTCGAGAAGGGCGCAGACAAGTCGTGGAAGCCCGTGTTCGGGCCGACCAAGGCGTTCCTGGGCTCGCTGGGAATGGGGGAGCCGAAGGACAACGTGTATCGCACGCCGGAAGGCACCTTCGCGCTGGACCAGGCATTCGGTAGGCAGGCCAATCCCGGCACCAAGATGCCGTACTTCCAGGCGACGCGTCAGGACTGGTGGGACTCCAACATGAAGTCCCCGACGTACAACACCCATGTGCGCCAGGCGAACAGCCCCGGCGGCGACAGCGAGAACCTCTACGACGCGGGTCCGGTGTACGACTACGCGGTCAACATCGCGCACAACCCGCAGCGCACCCCCGGCAAGGCGTCGGCGATGTTCCTCCACGTCACCAACGGCGAGCCGACCATGGGCTGCGTCGCAATCGATCGCGACGTGATGCGCAAGATCCTCGCGTGGCTCGACCCCGCCAAGCACCCCAAGATCACCATCGGCGTCAACGCCGCCGCCCCCACGGGCGACGGGCCGTCAACCACCGCGCCGTCGGGAACGACGCCGAAGACTCCCACAACGCCGAGCGTGCCGGGAGTGTCAGACATCCTGGGCGACAAGGGGTTGAGCGATCTGTTGACGCAACTGGTCAACCTCATCCCGACTCTGCTCGGGACCAAATAGCACCCCGGGGCCAGTAGCAACGCGCTGACTGTGGGTCGAATCGAAGGACGTGGGTGCTGCAGCACCCACGTCCTTCGATATGGCACACATGTAGCGGCGCGGGTGTCGGCTCAGAATCCGAATGGTTCAAAGGCTGTCGTGAAATGTGGTGGTGCGCGATGCTTCTCGGGCGCATCACAGCCCACAACAGGAGTGAACCATGCCCTTCTTCGACGGCGCGCAGGGTCGGATCTTCTACCGGCACTGGCCAACCAACACCACGCCGACAGCCGCGCTGATACTTCTGCACGGATTCGGTGAGCACTCGGGGCTCTACCACCGCTACGCAGCGGAGTTGGCAGCGCACGGCGTCGAACTCTGGGCACTCGACCAGCAGGGCCACGGATTGTCCGACGGTGAGCGCGGCGACGTCGGATCGTACGACGCCGTGGTGCACAACGCGCGAGCCCTGACCGACCTTGCCGCAGCACGCTCGCCGGAGCTGCCACTCGCGATCAGTGGACATTCGCTCGGCAGTCTCGGTGCGCTGTTCGCGGCGCTCGATCAGCCGTCGAGGTACTCCAGTGTCGTGATCTCGGGTGCCCCGCTGTCGCCGCTACCGTGGCTGAGTTCGGTGACCGAGGCTGGCGGCAGTTTCGAACTCGACCTCGACGCGCTGTCGGCCGACCCGTTCTATCGCGACGAGTTGGCCAACGATCCGTTGGCGTTCACCGGAGCCGATGTCGTCGAGGTCTTGAAGGCACTCTTCGAACCGGCGTGGGCGCGGCTCGACGAGGAACTGCCGACGTTGTCGACACCCGTTCTGGCAGTGCACGGTTCGGACGACCAGATCGCACCGGTGACCGGCGTGCTCGCCTGGCAGGACCGACTGCCCGGACTTCGCGTCGAGATCATCGACGACGCCGCGCACGACGTGCTCAACGAGACGGCCCACCGCGCGGTGGCCGACCACGTCGGCCGCCACGTCGTCGATCACGCCCTGACCGGAGCGAACGCATGACCTCAACTGCCGCAGCCACTTTCGTGCTCGACGAGCACGAACGGCGCGCGCTTGCCGACCTCACGAGCTTCCCACTGCTCGGGGCTATCACCGGCCGCCGATCACGCCGCTTTCCGGTTGGCGGTGAAATCCCCTCGGGAGAACTGGCTTTCGCCAGCAACAAACCGGTTCAGCCGCTCAGCGACACCGAGCGTGCAATCGTGCTCGCCGCTGTCACCGGAGTGACCGGCTGGAACTTCGGGATCAGCCACCACCCCGGATACGCGCCCGCGCTGCCGAACTACTCGGGCACCGCAACGGGCCGAACCTTCCCGTCCGCGGCCGGGTTTCACACCACAGAGTTCTTCTTCACCGACGACTCGGGTACCTACTTCTTGTCGAGCCGCGACGCACAACCTCAAAGTGAACTGCCAGACGACGGGTCGGCGTCCGACACGGACATCGAGGCCTGGCTCGCGGAGACGGTTGGTCGGTACCGCAAGATCTCCGACGACCGCATCTACCTCCCGCGCGAAGAGCCCTACCTCGAGGGCCACAACACCTGGATCGCCAACCATCCGGGTTCGCTGCTCGTCATACCGATCGCCGACCTGGCGCAGCACTTCATCGCCAACGTGGCATTCTTCCTCCAGAACGGCTATGGCCTGTACGACGACATCAACGGACGTGAGATCCCCGGTGGCACAGACTCTTCGCTGCGCCACGCCGGTGACCCGTTCCCGCTGTCGTTCGTCGAGCAGTACACACTCGCCGAGGCGAGCGCGGAACTGATCACCGCCGCCTACAACGGCCACCTCATTCTGGGCGCGCTGGGACTCGGCGGGTGGACCTTCGACGGGATCGACCGGCTCTCGATCCTCGGGGCGTCGGGCGATCCCGGGGTACCAGGACTCGGCTTGGAGGTGCAAACCGACGACCGTTGGGCCCTACCGAATCCGACAGGACTGCCCGGCGTGTTCGAAACGCTGTCGCGTCCGCACGTCGCAGACGCTGCCGAGGCGGTAGCACGATTTACGGAGCGAAAGTTCGGTCCCGGTGGGCCATTTCATCCGGACACCCCTGGACCGTGGAGTGACAACCCGCGCGTTCGCGGTTCGGCGGCGCGCTACGACGACGACTTCGTTCGACTGCTCACCGAGCAGATCGCGTACGTCGACGACACCTTCGGGAAGATCCCGGGTACCGTGCCGACGGTGCACATCCTCAATTACCTTCAGGCACAACACATCGACACCGACTTCTACGACCACCACTTCGGGCCGGGCGCATATCTGGATACCCACCGTGATCATGACCGGACGTGGCATCGATGAGCGTCGCGATCCGACCGCTGTCCGGCCCCGCCGAGGTCAATGCCGCCTTCCGGGTGTTCCTCCGGTCGATGGTCGGGCTGCGGTTCGGACAACTCGACGCCGCGACCATCACCGAGGAAGGCCGGTATCTGGGCGCATTCGACTGCGAGGTCATCGTCGGGGGCGCGGACTCGTACTCGAGCCAGCTTGTCGTTCCGGGCGGTGCACGCGTTCCCCACGCGGCCGTCACACACGTCGGCGTGCTGCCGACCCACCGTCGCCGGGGAATCGTCACCGGACTCATCGAGCGTCAACTGCATGACATCGCCGACCGGGGAGAGGTGGTGGCGACGCTGCGTGCCTCCGAGGCCGTGATCTACGAACGCTTCGGCTACGGGATCGCGAGTTCGAGTCGGGCCGTGACCATCGACGCGCGCCGAGCGAGGCTGCGCGACACCGTGCCCGACGGTGATACGAACGACGTGCGGCTCGTCGATGACGCGGTCACGACCGAACTCCTGGAAGACATCTACAGACGTGCCGCAACCTGGGTCGGTGCAATCGACCGTCCGGCAGGCTGGTGGCGACTGCAGCAACTACGACGCGACGCCGCACCCGTGCAGCATTACGTCGCCGTGCACAGCTCCGATGGAGTCGACGACGGCTACGTCGTCTACAAGCCGGAGGACCCCGACCATTGGTTCAGCAGTGACGCCAAGACGATCACCGTCGTCGACTTCGTGGCGTCGGGGCCGACCGCGCGGGCAGCGTTGTGGCGCCACCTACTGACACTCGACCTTGTCGACCTGATCGAGTGGCCCGCTGTCGCACTGGATGATTCGCTGCCGCTGGCCGTCACCGACCCGCGAGCGGTCCGGCAGGGCGCGGCGCACGACGAAACATGGCTGCGGTTCGTCGACGTCGAATCGGCGCTTCGCGCAAGGACGTACCGGATCGACGACCCGGTCCGGCTCGAGGTCGTCGACCCGCTCATCGATCGCAACAACGCGGTATTCGAGATCGGGCCCAAGGGGACCGAACGCGTGACGGGCAAGTCCGACGCAACGACCGATGTGGCGACGCTCGCCGCCGCTTATCTCGGCGGCACGCGGTGGAGGTCGCTGGCAGAAGTCGGACGCGTCGACGTGTCTGCCGCGTCGGCTGTCGACCGACTCGACGGTCTGTTCGCCGCGGGTGCGCTGCCCTTCGCGGGCACTGTTTTCTGACGAGACTGTTTTCGGCCTCGCCGCACGCAACCCGTATGTCATGTGTCGGCCCTCGCCGACAGGAAGGATCTCCCGATGACCGAGACCACCACACACCCGGCTTCCGCGCACGAGGTCGAGGGTTGGACCACCTATCTGCGCGAGCCGACCGCCGACTACGATCAGCTCGTCGAGCGTTTCGCGCCGGCATTCGAGCGCATCGCGGCCTCCAACGTCGCGCGCGAACACGACCGCTCGTTCGGCTACGACGAGGTTGCCGAACTGGTCCGAGAAGGACTGGGGCGCATCAGGATTCCCGTGGAGTTCGACGGTCTGGGCGCATCACTGGAACAGACATTTCTGCTGCTGTCGCGACTGGCCGCCGCGGACGCGAACATCGCGCACGTGTTCCGCAACCATCTGGCGTTCGTCGAAGATCGACTCAACGCGCCGCAGTCGGCGGGCAACGATCGGTGGATCGAGCGTTTCCTCGCGGGCGATTTCGTCGGTGGGGGTTGGACCGAGGCCAACAACGGTACGTACGCAACAATCGCGACAACAGTGCGACGTGACGACGAGCGCTACCTCGTCAGCGGAGCCAAGTTCTACGCCACCGGAAGCCTTTTCGCCGATTGGCTCGACGTGATCGGCAAATCCGACGACGGCGGCCTGCTCACCGCGCTCGTGCGCCGTGACGATCCCGGTGTCGAACTCGTCGACGACTGGACGGGATTCGGGCAACAGACAACCGCCAGCGGGAGTGCGCGCTACGTCGACGTGCCCGCCGAGCCCGACAACGTCTTCGACATCACCGAACGCTTTGTCTACCAGGGTCACTTCTACCAGGTGGCGATCCTCGCGGTACTCACCGGAATCATTCACGCATCCCTGCGAGACGGGATCGAGGCGCTCCGAGCGCGCAAGCGCAACTATCCGCAGGGGCTGGATCCGGTGCCCGCCAACGACCCTCAGCTACTGGCAGTGATCGGCGGAGTGTCAGCGCGCGCCTACGCCGCAGACGCCGCGCTGCGTGAGGTGGGTCGGGCGCTCGATCGTATCGCCGAGGCGCACGCATCTGGAGACCTCGACCTCCGCAGGGCTCGCGTCACGGATGCCCAACTCGCCACAGACCAGGCGCAACTCACCATTATCGACGCCGCACTCGCGGCAACCACCGAGATCTTCGACGCGCTCGGCGCATCCGGAGTCTCCACCGACAAGGCACTCGACCGCCACTGGCGCAACGCGCGCACCCTCGCATCGCACAATCCGCGGGTCTACAAGGCGCGCATCGTGGGCAACTGGCTGGTCAACGGTGTCGACCCCGTACCCGACTTCTCGGCATTCGGCCGTGGCGGACAGGGCAACTGAGGAGACGGGCAACTGAAGGGACAAGGCAACTGAGGGGAGAGGGCAGATGAGTGCACCGTACGTCGCGGTCGGATTGACCGGTGAGCAGGTGGGCGCGCTGTTGGCGGATCGTGCGCTCGCCGCGCGCTGGGATTCGCTGCCGTTGGCGTTCACCGTCGTCGGCATCGATCGGGTCAATGGTGCCGACGACGTTGGCGGGGCCGCCGGGCCGGATGGTCGCACGACGCTGGAATCCTCCGTTGCGACAACATTTCTCGCAAGGCAGGCTCCACGGTCCCGGTTCCTGTTCGCGGCGTCGTCGCGTCGCGATCATCCCTACAACCTCGCTCGACGAGTCGCATCCGCCGGGCATCTCTCGCGGGGGAGGACCGGCGTGCTCCTCGGCGTGAGGGACCCGTACGTGCCTGCGGGTGACCCGTGGACCCACGACGCCGTGTCCGTCGACGACATCGCGCACGCGGTACGCGTCCTGGAACAGACCTGGCCGTTCGCGTCGGTCGTCGCCGACCGTGCGTCGGGGATCTTCGTAGAGTCGGACCAGATTCAGTTCGCCGACCTCGAGGACCCCTACCGGATCTCTGGTCCGTTGACGGTGCCGGAGCCCGCGACCGGTCCGTCGGTGATCGCGACGTACCACTCCGGCGTGCGTGAGGCCGGCACCCGCAGCGATGTCGACCTCGTCGTCGGGCCGACCAGCGCTGTCCGTGAGGTTTCGTCGACGGCAGAGTTGCCGACCGACGTCGAGGGAATTCTGTTGCGCGACGACGAGTTGTCGCCCGCAGCGCTGGCCGATGCGGCGGAGAAGCTGCTGGCGATCTCCCGACCGATCGCGCCGGGCCTGTCGCTGCGGACTGCGCTCGGACTACCTGTCGCACCGCGGGATCTGCGTCGGGTGGCATTCGCACGGCCGGAACCGCTCGACGCACCCTGACCTCCACTCCGAGAGGAACTCCCATGACCCGACGCGACGGCCACGTCATACTCGGCATCAACGCACTCGTCCTCGGCTACGTGCCCGCCTCATGGCAGACACCAGGCCTGAGCGCGGAATCGTTTGTCTCGCCCGACTATTGGGAAGAGATCGGTCGGATCGCCGAGAGAGGGACACTCGACGCAGTCTTTCTCGCCGACGCCCCCGCACTCGGTGACCCTGCATACGACGCCAATCCGGCGCATCTGGAGCCGACGGTCAACTGGGCACATGTCGCGGCGGCGACGGAGCGGGTCGGGTTGGTGTCCACGGCGTCGACGACGTTCAACGATCCGGTCGAGCTCGCCGAGCGATTGCTGACGCTCGACTACCTGTCACAGGGTCGGGCGGCCTGGAACATCGTGACCACCCGGGGACCCGCGGCGGCGCGAAACTTCGGGCAACCCGACGTCCCGCCACGCGACGATCGCTACGAGCGCGCAGGCGAGTTCGTCGATGTGGTCCGTGCACTGTGGGGATCCGCGGACACGGGACGCGAGGTTCGGCACAGGGGAGCCCACTTCTCCGTCGAGGGGCGCCTGCGCACGCCGTCGAGTGGCGAGCATCCGGTGTTGTTCCAGGCGGGTGGGTCGGCTGCGGGCCGCGACCTGGCGGGGCGGGTCGCCGAGGGCGTCTTCGCCGCGGAACTGACACGCGACAAAGCGGTCGAACACTATCGTCTGGTGAAGCGAAAAGCGTTGGCATACGGTCGATCACCCGACAACGTCAAGATCCTTCCCGGTCTGCTCGTCTCCCTCGGCAGCACGGAGGAGGAAGCCAGAAGGCGGAACGACGAACTCCACGACCGAAGTCCGGCGTGGTACTCGGTCGGCTGGCTGTCGCACGCGATCGGCGTCGACGCGACGAAACTCGACCTCGACGCTCCGTTCCCCGAGGAGGTGCTCGCAGGACCTGCCGACCTCCAGACCTTCAGTGGCAGCATCGGTTTCCGCGAGTCGATCGTCGCGCAGATCCGACGCACCAATCCCACGGTCCGCGAGTACCTGCGGCAGACCCGCTACACGGGTTCGGGCCACGCCGGATTCGTGGGCACCCCGGAGCAATTGGTCGATCGAATCGACGACTGGTTCTCCGCGGGTGCGATCGATGGCTTCAATCTGCAGCCGGATGCGCTGATCGACGGTCTCGCTGTGATCGCCGACGAGGTGGTACCCCTGCTGCGTCGACGGGGGCTCTACCGCCACGACTACGAGACCGACACTCTGCGTGGACATCTGCGTGCCGCGGCGTCGTCGGCACCGCTCGGATGACAGGGATAGAACCGCGCAGAGAATAAGGGCTGGCAACAGCGTCGTCGGCCAGCATACTTCTCTCGATCAATCCCATTCGCGCACAGCGCAATACATAAGATACCCAGATCCGACGGCCGGGTAGTAACCGTCTTCGGCGATGGGTGTCCGAGAGGAATCGAGATGACCACCGACTCGACGTCGACGCGCCCGCCCGAGGCGGCGCACACACCACCAGCGCCACCGCACGTGCCAGAAGGCGCAGCCGCCGGATCGACGGTCACAGAGCAACCGGGTGGTCTGCGCTCGAACACGCTGGGCTCCTGGGAGGTCTTCGCGCAGGGCCTTGCCGCTGCGGCACCGAGCGTCGCTGTCGCGTCCGTTCCGTTCGCGCTGTACACCGCGGCGGGCAAGGGTGCCGCGTGGGCGGCGATCATCGGGTTGGTGATCGCCGTGCTGCTGGCAACCACCATCAGCTTCCAGGCGCGGCGGACGGTGTCGTCCGGCTCGTTGGGAACCTACACCGGTAACGGGCTCGGACCCGCGTTCGCGTTCGTCGGAGGCTTCAGCCTGCTGATCGGCTACGTCGGATTCTCGGTGACCGGGACACTCGGTGGTGTGCTCTACGTCGACTCCTTCCTTCTCGAACTCGGAATCGGTTCGGAGGCTTCGTGGTTCCGACTCTTGCTGGTCTTCCTGGTCGTCGGGCTCGCGGTGTACCTACCCATTCGCGGTGCGTCGCTCGCCGCGAAGTACGAGTTGGTGTTCGAGGTCATCGCGCTGATCTCCATCGCAGTGATCATCGTGGCCGCCTACGTCTCCTACGGGTGGCACTTCGACACCGAGCAGTGGAGCCTCTCGAACCTCGGCCACAGCTCGACATTCGTGGCGGCAGTGACGGCGGTCGGTGCCTACGCGGGCTTCGAAAGCGTTGCCTCGCTTGGTGCCGAAGCGCGGGACGCGCACCGGTCGATCTCGAAAGCGCTGCTGCGCGTCGTGTTGATCATCGGTGTGCTGTACATCATCGCGACGTATCCGCAGGTGTTGCACTTCGACGGGATCAACGGAGACAAGGCGATTCTGCCGCAGCTCGCCGACTCGTCCGGTGTGGGATGGGTGAAGCCGGTGACGAGCGCTGCCGTCGCTGTCGCCTTCATCGTCTTCGTCACTGCGGTCACGAGTTCGGCTGCGCGGTCGCTGTTCACGTTCGCGCATGAGGGCGCACTGCCGCGCGTGTTCGCCAAGGTCCACTCCAAGTACCACACACCGTGGGTCGGCGTCGCGTTCGTCGGTGCTGCGGCACTTGTCTTTTCGATTGTGGCCACCTTCAGTTCGGCCGGCCGCACCGTCTTCGACGTGTACGGCGCGTACGTCACCAACTGGGGCTTCTTGGTGAGCTATCTGCTCGTGGTGATCGCGACACCGATCTGGCTGTACAAGATCAAGGCGCTCACGCCGTTCCGTGCGATCGTGTCGGGCCTCGCGGTGGTGGCTCTCGGTTACGTGATCGTCAACAACCTGTACCCGGTTCCGGAGTTCCCGTTCAACATCCTGCCGTTCGTATATCTCGCGATACTCGCGGCGGGCGTGGCGTGGTACGTCTACCTCCGGGTGACGCGACCGGAGATCGCGGCGCGCATCGGCACCATTCAGACTCTGTCCGCAGAGGAGCAGGAGCGACTTGCCGACGCCGACATCGCCGAAGAACTGCAGGCGGACGATTTCAAGTCCGACGAACGGCAGGCCGATGAATTTCCGGCCGACGAACCCGAGACCAGCTCGTCCGTCACGCCGAAGTAGCGCGTGGCCGCTTGAGTTCGAAGCACGCCGCGCGACGACCACCGAAGTCGTCGCGCGGCGTTGTCACGGCTTCGATCTGAGCTCGGGCCTGCTCGATGACCGGTGTACCGGGATCGAGCACGCCGAGGTACACCTCGTGTGCCGCAAGGGAACTCACTGCGACGTCGACCTGCTCGGTGACGTCGACGGCATGCGTGGCGTGTGGGCCGTTTTCGAACAGCCACTGCGGAGCGTCGTCGCCGAGTGAATCGTATGCGTCGAGAACCGCCGCGGAGAACTCCATGTGGTCGGACTGGTTGGGAGTTCCGGGCGCCCACTCGGCCCCACCAAACAGCGACAGCACCACCTGCGGGCCGACGCGTCGGATCGTCTCGGCGATCACCGCGCGTAGCTCGGGAGTGTTGCGGATGTTGCTGTCCGGAAAGCCCCAGAACTCCACGTCGTCAACACCGACGATGGCGGCAGACGCGCGTTGTTCGCCCTCGCGGAGAGGACCTGCTTCGGCCGCCGCCATGCCCTCGATGCCGACCTCGCCGCTCGACGCCAGGGCGTACACGACGTGTTTGCCCTCGCCCGTCCACTTCGCGACCGCTGCCGCCATGCCGTACTCCGGATCATCCGGGTGCGCCACGAGCACCAGCGCCGTCTGCCAGTCGGTGGGGAAGGGCGCGAGATCGGCCACGACTCAGCGCTTGTGATCGAGGTTGGCCATCTTCAACACGTCGAGGCGCTTGTCGAGCTCTTCTTCGCTGAGCTTGTCGGGGACGAGACCACGATCGAGAACGGTCTGCCGAATCGTCTTCTTCTCCTTGAGAGCCTGCTTCGCGACGGCCGCGGCCTCCTCATAACCGATGGCCGAGTTGAGCGGCGTGACGATCGACGGTGAGCTCTCGGCGAGAGTCCGCAGACGGTCTTCGTCGGCCTTCAGGCCGGAGATACAGCGATCGGCGAACAATCGCGAGACGTTGGCGAGGAGCTTCAGTGATTCGAGGACGTTGCGCGCCATCATCGGGATGTAGACGTTCAGCTCGAACGCGCCGTTGCCGCCGCCCCAGGTCACCGCGGCGTCGTTGCCGATGACCTGCGCCGCCACCTGCGTAACTGCCTCGGGGAGAACAGGATTGACCTTGCCCGGCATGATCGAACTGCCCGGCTGGAGGTCGGGGAGGTGGATCTCGGCCAGCCCGGTGAGCGGACCGGAACCCATCCACCGGACGTCGTTGGCGATCTTGGTCAACGAGACCGCGATGGTCTTGAGCTGACCGGAGAGCTCGACGAGTCCGTCGCGGGCCGCCTGAGCCTCGAAGTTGTTCTTGGCCAACGTGATCGAGTCGACGTCGGTGAGCCTGACCAGTTCTTCGACAACCTTGGTGCCGAAGTGGTCGGGCGCATTGAGACCCGTTCCGACGGCGGTCCCGCCGATGGGTACCTCGCCGACCCGCGGCAGCGTCGCGACAAGACGCTCGATGCCTGCTTCCACAGCCCTGGTGTAGCCGCTGAACTCCTGGCCGAGCGTGACCGGTACCGCGTCCATCAGGTGGGTACGACCGCTCTTGACCACCTCACGCCATTCCTCTGCCTTGGCGAGCAGTGCCAACCGCAGGTGATCGAGCGCGGGGATCAGGTCGGTGACGACGGCTTCGGTTGCTGCGACGTGTGTCGCGGTGGGGAAGGTGTCGTTCGACGACTGCGACATGTTCACGTCGTCATTCGGGTGAACCTCGACGCCGTTCGCCTTCGCGATCGACGCGATGACCTCGTTGGCGTTCATGTTCGAGCTGGTGCCCGACCCGGTCTGGAACACGTCGATGGGGAACTGGTCGTCGTGCTTGCCGTCGGCGATCTCCTTGGCCGCGGCGATGATGGCGTCGGCCTTGGTCGCGTCGAGCAGCCCGAGGTCTTTGTTGACCTGCGCACATGCGGCCTTGAGTAGTCCCATCGCACGGATCTGCGTGCGCTCGAGCGGGCGGTGGCTGATCGGGAAGTTCTCGACGGCGCGTTGCGTCTGTGCGCGCCAGAGTGCGTCGACGGGGACCTTGACCTCGCCCATGGTGTCGTGCTCGATGCGGTACTGCTGCTCGCTCATCTGATGCGTCCTCCGAGTGTCTGCGGTGGGTTAGGACTACCTCAATCCACGCTACTCGCCGCGACCTGCCGCCAATTCTCGGCCCGGTCAGGACCTGACACGCACCCCCAGCGGGACCGTCACCGTGCCCGACGGATCGGTGAAGAAGTCGTTGCCCTTGTCGTCGACGACGATGAACGCAGGGAAGTTCTCGACCTCGATCTTCCAGACCGCCTCCATGCCGAGCTCCGGGTACTCGATGACCTCCTGGCTCTTGATGCAATCGAGGGCGAGGCGTGCGGCGGGGCCACCGATCGAACCGAGGTAGAAGCCGCCGTGGGCGTCGCACGCCTGGGTGACCTGCTTCGAGCGATTTCCCTTGGCCAACATGACCATTGATCCGCCCGCGGCCTGGAACTGCTCGACGTAGGAGTCCATGCGACCCGCCGTCGTCGGCCCGAACGAGCCCGACGCCATGCCCGCGGGAGTCTTGGCCGGACCCGCGTAGTAGACGGGATGATCGCGCAGATACTGCGGCATCGGCTCGCCGGCGTCGAGGCGTTCCTTGATCTTGGCGTGTGCGATATCGCGAGCCACGACGAGGGGTCCGGTCAGCGACAGTCGGGTCTTGACCGGGTACTTCGACAGTTCGGCGAGGATCTCGGGCATCGGCCGGTTGAGATCGATGTCGACGACCTGGCCGCCCTCGATGTCCTCGGCGACGCCGGCGTCCGGCATGTACTGCGCCGGATCGGTTTCGAGTTGCTCGAGGAAGACGCCCTCGGAGGTGATCTTGCCCAGCGCCTGGCGGTCGGCCGAGCACGAGACGGCGATCGCCACCGGGCACGATGCCCCGTGGCGAGGCAGACGCACGACGCGGACGTCGTGGCAGAAGTACTTACCGCCGAACTGAGCGCCGATTCCGAAGGACTGTGTCAGCTTGAAGACCTCTTCCTCCAACTCGACGTCTCGGAAGCCGTGCGCCGACATCGAGCCCTCTGTCGGCAGCGTGTCGAGATAGTGCGCCGACGCGTATTTCGCTGTCTTCAAAGCGAATTCGGCCGACGTCCCGCCGATGACGACGGCGAGGTGGTACGGCGGACAGGCGGCGGTACCCAATGACCGGATCTTCTCGTCGAGGAAGGTCAGCAGGCGGTCGGGGTTGAGAATCGCCTTGGTCTCCTGGAACAGGAAGGACTTGTTGGCGCTGCCGCCGCCCTTGGCCATGAAGAGGAACTTGTACTCAGGTCCCTTCGGCCCCTGCTGCGTGGAGTAGATCTCCACCTGCGCAGGCAGATTGGTGCCCGTGTTCTTCTCGTCGTACGTCGTCAACGGTGCGAGCTGTGAGTAGCGCAGGTTGAGTTTGGTGTACGCGTCGAAGACACCGCGCGAGATCCACTCGCCGTCGTCGACGCCGGTCAGCACCCCCTCGGACTTCTTGCCCATGACGATCGCGGTGCCGGTGTCCTGACACATCGGCAGTACACCGCCTGCGGAGATGTTGACGTTCTTGAGCAGGTCGAGCGCGACGAAACGGTCGTTGCCCGACGCCTCGGGGTCGTCGATGATCTTGCGCAACTGCCGCAGGTGTGCGGGGCGCAGGTAGTGGCTGATGTCGTGCATCGCCTCTGACGTCAGGCGCTCGAGAGCTTCCGGCGCGACCTTGAGGAAGGTCTGGCCGTCGACTTCGACCGTCGAGACCCCCTCTGTGGTGATCAGGCGATAGGGCGTGTCATCGGCGCCGGAGGGTAGCAATTCGGCATAGCGAAACTCCGGAGCAAGGGCTGGTTTGCTCACGCGAGAATCCTATCGCGGCCGGTCAGTGACCCTCCGGTGTCCCGGTACCTGATGTGGGCCACGCCACGGGGATTCGTCACGCTACTAGTCCGATGTGCGTGACGAACGGAAGGGGTATTACTGTGTGGTGGATCACAGTTCACTGAACTGTGTCCGATTCACTGATGTCAACACGGGAGGGGAACCCATTGGCTGCAATCGTGCTCGCCGAGGTTCGGACGAACTGTGAACGCGAGGCAGTCGCCGAATGGGCGGCGAGCAAGCATCCCGACGCCCCGGTGCGCACACTCGACGAAGTCGATCCCGAAGCCCTCGACCCGGCCACGACGCTGATTCCCGCCCGCGTCGTCTGGCTTCCGCCGATGCGCAAGGGCGAGCGCCGCGTGTCGATGGCCGACGTTCTGGTGTTGTCCAACCCGCGTCGACCCCCTGCGTTTCGGCAGGGGGCGATCAAGAAGCGTGCGCCCGATCGCGTTCGTGTGGTCGCCGGGGAACCGGCGACCGTGGAGGAATTGCGTCGCAGGCATGAGCAGTCGTCAGCCGAGGGAGAGGATTTCGGCCAGTTCGTCGAAGTGGCGGCGGCCCTGTCGGCGGAGCGCGCCGAACGGCAACTGATCGGTGACCGCTACAAGGTGCCGAAACTCGTCGCGCAGCAGATCGGTTCGTCGGCTCGCTTTCAGGCAAATGCCGCCAAGCTCGCCGCCGATCTCGGACGTCCGGCAGCGGCGATCATTCAGGATGCGATCGACAAGATGTCGACGTTCGTGGCCACACAGAGCCCGCTGATGGACGACGTGTTCTCGACGACCTTCGGCAAGCTGTACGAACGTACCTGGACGGTCTCTGTCGACCTCGACACGTTGAGTGAACTGCGCAGTCTCAACAAGACGCACGGCTTGGTGTTCTTGCCGTCGCACCGGTCGTACGTCGACACATTGGTTCTCTCGGATGCGCTACGGCGCCACGACTTTCCGCCCAATCTGGTACTCGGCGGCAACAACCTCGCGCTCTGGCCGCTCGCGGCGATCGCCCGACGCGCCGGAGTGATCTTCATTCGCCGCAAGTTCGGCGACGATCCGATCTACAAGTTCGCGATGCGCGCGTACCTGTCGTTCATCGTCGAGAAGCGTTTCAACCTCGAGTGGTACATCGAGGGTGGCCGCAGTCGCACGGGCAAGCTACGCCCGCCGATGATGGGGCTGCTCGCCTACGTCGTCGACGCCGTCGAGCAACTCGACACCGCGGACATGATGGTCGTGCCCACGTCCATCGTCTACGACCAGCTTCACGAGATCGCGGCTATCGCGCGCGAATCCGCCGGTGGCGCAAAGAAACCCGAAGATGTGACGTGGCTGCTGAAGTACGCCAAGGCTCAGCGGTCCTACCTCGGTGAGGCGCGAGTGCGGTTCGGCGAACCGTTCTCGCTGCGGGAGTCGATCCTGGAGTTGAGCGAGGACGATCCCGCACGCCTGGAGAAGATCGCATTCAAGGTGATGGACGAGATCAACGCGGCGACACCGATCTCGGCGACGTCGCTCGCAGGCTTCGCACTGCTCGGGGCGGGCGACCGGGCGTATACCGCCAAGGAGATCGAGGACATCCTGCGACCGCTGCTCGCCTATATCGAGCGGCGCGAGCTACCGGGGCCTGATCCGGCGATGTGCCGGGGACTCGGTCTGAAATCGACGTTGAAGGAACTGACCGACGCGGGCGTGCTGACCCATTTCGCGGGCGGCGTCGACGATGTGTGGTCGATCGCCGGGGAGAACCACGCGGTGGCTGCGTACTACCGCAATGGAGCGATCCATCATTTCGTCGACCGCGCGATCGTCGAGGTCGCGTTGTTCGCTGCGGACCGTCGCACCATCGACGACGATCGCGAAACACGTCTGGCAGCAGCACAAGCCGAGGCGCTGCGGATTCGGGATCTGCTGAAATTCGAGTTCTTCTTCCCGACCAAGCAGGAGTTTCTGCACCGTCTCGGCGCCGAGATGGATCTCATCGCGCCCGAGTGGCGGACCGTCAGGCCGACGCCCGCATGGTTGCACGACACCTTCGTCGCGATGTCGGGCGAGTTGTTTGCCCGCAGAACCCTTCAGCCGTTCTTCGACGCACAGTTGGTCATGTCCCGGCGGCTGGTGGAACTCGGCGAGGAGTCCCGCGAGAAGCAGGAGATCATCGCCGATTGCCTCGGGTTGGGTAAGCAGCTTGCGCTGCAGGGCGTCGTGAAGAGCAGGGATTCGGTGTCGACCGAGCTCTACACCGCCGCGTACAAGCTGGCCGACAATCGTGGATTGATCGATCCCCACGACGGACGCGATCTGGTTGCGGCACGGCAGGAGTGGCTCGATGAGGTCAAAGACATGCGGGATCGTCTAGCCAGAATTGCCGAGATCGAGGCGAAGCAGACGGGAGTGACGGCGGTATGAGCGCACTGGGCGACCGCCTGGCCGAGATCCGCTCTGCACCTCGCGGCAAGCACATCGGTGCGTTCTTCGACTACGACGGGACTCTGATCGAAGGATTCTCTGCGACAGCGCTTTTCGGAGCCCGGATTCGAAGTATGGAGTTCGGAATCGGAGAGGTCGCCGACTTCGCACTCATCGGCCTGCGCGGAGTGGAATCCGAACAGGACTACGCCGAGGTGCTCCAGGCGACCAAACCGACGTTCGCCGGGAAGACGTACGCGGAACTGTTGGACCTGGGGGACAGGCTTTTTCGGCAGGAGACGGCCGCCAAACTACGTCCTCAGATGTGGCAGATCCTCAACGCGCACCGCGAGATGGGGCACCGTATCGTGATCGCGTCGTCGGCAACGCGATTCCAGATCGAGCCCATCGCACGCGAGATCGAGGCCGATCACGCCTTGGCCACCGACGTCGAGGTGGTCGACGGCATCGTCACCGGGGAGGTGCTCGGCCGTCCGCTCTGGGGGCCGGGCAAAGCGGCGGCGGTGCGCTCACTGGCGCGCGAACACGACATGGATCTCGACGCGTCGTTCGCCTACAGCGACGGCAACGAGGACATCCCGTATCTCGAAAGCGTCGGACATCCCGCGGCGGTCTCGCCTCGGAGGACGCTGCGGGCCGAGGCGGAGTCCAGAGGGTGGCTGATCCTCGAACTACGCAATCCATCACACAATCGCTTCGGGATGGCTCTGCGTACCGGTGCGATGTACGGGTCGTTTCTCGCCGGTGCCGCCGCCGGAATCGCAGGCGGTGTCGTGGCGCGCAGTCGATTCGAGAGCGCCGTCCAGACGGGCATCGCCACCGGAAACGACGTCGGGCTGGCGTTGGCCGGTGTGCATGTCGACGTGCTCGACGGCAACGAGTACCTGACGTCGGACCGCCCGTGCGTGTTCGCGTTCAACCATCAGTCCAAACTCGATCTCCCCGTCATGATCCACCTGATACAGCGCGACGCGACGGGTGTGGCGAAGAAGGAGATCCAGCGGCTTCCGGTGTTCGGTCAGATTCTCGACGCGGCCGGGCTGGTGTTCATCGATCGGGCCGACGCCGGGAAGGCCATCAATCAGCTCGAGCCTGCGGTCCGCAAACTGCGCGACGAGGGTGCGTCGTTGGTCGTGGCGCCGGAAGGCACGCGGTCGCCGACGCCTCGGATCGGACGGTTCAAGAAGGGGCCCTTCCACATCGCCATGCAGGCAGGGGTGCCCGTCGTTCCGGTCGTGCTGCGCAACGTCGGCGAATTGATGTGGCGCGGTTCGCAACTCGTGGCACCGGGCACGATCGAGGTGCGCGTGTTGCCGCCCGTCGACACATCGGAGTGGCAGGCGGAGACGATCGACGACCACACCGAGGAGGTGCGCCAGATGTTCATCACCGCGCTGGCGGAGTGGCCGGAGCCGAACGGAACTGCAGAACACGATGATTCGCAACAGGACGAGAGCCGCAGTGACGACGCAGGGGAGGCTGTCGAATGAGTGAGGATCAACCCCTCGAGTGGGGCACCGAGCAGCACATGAGTCCGGTCGACGCGCTGATGTGGCGCGGCGACACCGACCGTCGACTGCGCGGGACGATCTCGATGATCGAGATCTACGATTGCGAACCCGACTGGGACAGACTGATCGCGGCACACGACTGGGGTAGCCGCATGGCGCCCAGATTCCGTTCGCGCGTGGTGGATTCGCCGCTGCACACCGGCACCCCGAGTTGGGCCGTCGACCCGGAGTTCGATCTGCACTATCACGTTCGACGCATCAGGCTGCCCGGCGACGGCTCGATGGGCGAACTGCTGTCGACGTGTGAGCAACTGGCGATGACCGCGCTCGACCCGGCGCGACCGCCGTGGGAGGGCTACCTGATCACCGGTCTCGCCGACGGCAAGACCGCCTACTTCCTCAAGGCACATCACGCGCTGACCGATGGGCTCGGCGCGATTCTCGCTCTCGCTCAACTGCATTCGCCGTCGCGCGAGCCGATCCCGAACAAGCCTCAACCGCCCGCGCCGCCGCCGACCGAACTGTCGGCGCTCGAGGTACTCGCTCGACAGGTGGGGGAGGAGATTCGACGTACCCCGTACCGGGCGGGTGTGGTGTTGCGCGGGGCGTTGGCGCTGACCGATCCCAAGCATGCGTTGAGCAAGGTGCTGCGATACGGGCGCTCGGTGCCGCGCGTTGCCGGCCTCGTCAGTCCGCCCGGTTCGCCACTGCTCGCGGAGCGCAGTCTCTCGTGGCGCTTTCTCGCGTTCGAGGTGCCGTTCGTCGAG
This sequence comes from Gordonia sp. w5E2, assembly GCF_036540975.1. Lineage (NCBI taxonomy): Bacteria > Bacillati > Actinomycetota > Actinomycetes > Mycobacteriales > Gordoniaceae > Gordonia > Gordonia sp. w5E2. Next base: position 1,557,878 of record NZ_CP144213.1, read on the forward strand.
TTGAAAGCCGTGGCGAAGTCGATGAAGGCGTCGATCAACGACGTTTACCTCGGCGGGCTGATCGGTGGCTTCCGCATTTATCACGAGAAGATGGGCGAGCAGGTCGACGCGATTCCCGTCGCGATCCCGATCTCGGTGCGTCGACCAGAGGATCCCGAGGGCGGTAACCGTATCGCGGTCGGCAGGCTCGCCGGCCCGATGGGCATCGACGACCCGTTCGAGCGGGTGTTGACGATCCGCGAACAGGTGCGTGCCGCACGCACTGAGCCCGCCGTCGACATCTTCAACACACTCGGATCGGTGCTGGCGTGGATGCCCGGTGAGCTGCTCGGTCAGTTCAGTGGCGCGACGAGCATGAACGATCTGCAGGCCAGCAACGTACCGGGTATCCCGTGGGAGACGTTCGTCGCGGGAGCAAAGGTCGAGCGGTTGTTCCCGTTCGGTCCGCTCCCGGGATGCGCGGTGATGGCGACGATGATCACGCACAATGCCACGGCATGCCTCGGGATGAACTGCGACGCCGCGTCGATCTCGGATCCGGAGCTGTTCGCCGAGTGCATAGTCGCCGGGTTCGACGAGGTGCTCGCCGTCGCCGAACCGACCGGTGATGTCACCGACCGGGTCGGGATGCGGCGCGTCGTATAAGGGTTTCGCTAGATGTCGAGGCGGGCGTATTCGCGCAGCTTGGTGGTGCGGTGCACCGCCTCGATACGGCGGATGGTTCCCGACTTCGAGCGCATGACCAGCGAACGAGTGGTCGCACCGCCTCGGCGGTAGGTGACGCCGCGAAGCATGTCGCCATTGGTGACGCCGGTCGCCGCGAAGAAGCAGTTCTCGCCGCGGACCAGGTCGTCGGTGCCCAGCACACGGTCGAGGTCGTGTCCGGCGTCGATCGCCTTCTGGCGCTCTTCGTCGTTGCGCGGCCACAGCTTGCCCTGGATCTCGCCGCCCATGCACTTCATCGCGACTGCGGTGATGATGCCCTCCGGCGTACCGCCGACACCCATGAGCATGTCCACCGTCGAGTAGTCACCGGCAGCGGCGATCGCGCCCGCGACGTCGCCGTCGGAGATCAGGCGGATCTTGGCGCCTGCCCTGCGGATCTCGCCGATGAGGTCGGCGTGGCGCGGACGGTCGAGGACGACGACGGTCAGATCGCCGACGTCGATGCCCTTGGCCTTGGCGACCGAGTTGACGTTCCATTCGACCGACTCGTCGATGTTGATGGCGCCCTTGGCTTCCGGGCCGACGGCGATCTTGTCCATGTAGAAGACGGCAGACGGGTCGTACATGGTGCCGCGCTCGCTGACCGCGATGACGGCGATCGAGTTGGGGCGACCCTCGGCCATCAGTGTGGTGCCGTCGATGGGGTCGACCGCGACGTCGCAGTCAGGGCCGAATCCGTTGCCGACCTCTTCGCCGTTGAACAGCATCGGGGCCTCGTCTTTTTCGCCCTCACCGATCACCACGACGCCGCGCATGGAGACTGTCGAGAGAAGCTCGCGCATCGCGTCGACGGCTGCGCCGTCGCCCTTCTTCTTCTCGCCGCGTCCCACCCAGCGCCCTGCGGCGAGTGCCGCGGCCTCGGTGACCCGCACCAGCTCCATGGCAAGGTTGCGGTCGGGTGCCTGGTGGTTCTCGGCTGTCATGTCTGATCGACTCCTTGGCGTTGGCAGTGACGCGGCCGCAGTGGCGTACGCGGCAGTGGGCGAACGACGCCCGTCAATCATCCTTTCATGGCGAGTGCGAGTTCACTCACCCGCCTCGGGCGTGATCTGAGGCGTCGATGCAGCGCACGCGGGTCGTGGAGGGCTCAGAGGGGGTCGAGGATGCGACGGAGGAACTGACGCGTGCGTTCCTGCGCGGGATGTGCGATCACCTCGTCGGGACCTCCGCGCTCGACGATCACACCACCGTCGACGAACAGCACCTGGTCGGCGACCTCCTGCGCGAATCGGATCTCGTGGGTCACGACGACCATGGTCCAACTCTCCTCGGCGAGCCCCTTGAGTACTTTCAGCACGTCGCCGACGAGTTCGGGATCGAGCGCCGACGTCGGTTCGTCGAACAACAGGACCTGCGGGTGTAGCGCGACGGCGCGGACGATCCCGACTCGCTGCTGCTGGCCACCCGACAACTGGTGGGGGTACTGGTCGCGCTTCTCGGCGAGCCCGACGCTCGAGAGCAGTCGATCTGCCTCGGCGATGGCGTCGGCCTTGGTGCGGCGCTGCACAGTGACGGGCCCTTCGATGACGTTCTCGAGGACGGTTTTGTGGGGAAAGAGGTTGTAGTTCTGGAACACCATCGCGCTCTGCGCGCGGTACTTGGTGACGTCGGACTTCGAGTACGTGCCGCCGAAGTCGATCGTCTGCTCGCCGACGCGGATGACGCCGGCGTCGGGGATGTCGAGGGCGTTGAGGGATCGCAGGATGGTCGTCTTGCCCGAGCCGGACGGACCGAGGATGACGGTCACCGTGCCGCGGTCGACGGTGAAGTCGATCCCGCGCAGAACGTGGTTGTCGCCGAAGGACTTCTGCAGTCCCGCGACGTCGACGACACTCTCCGGCTGATTGACTCTCTCCGGCTGATCACTGATGGGTTCACTCATGGCGTCACGAACCTTCCCAAGCGGGACTCGAGCCTGTTCTGCAGGGCTGACAGGACCATGCACACGATCCAGTAGTAGATGGCTGCGGTGGTGTAGAGCGCGAAGAACTCGAACGTCGGCGCCGCGGCGAGTTGGGCGACGCGCAGCAGCTCTGTCACCAGGATCGTCGACGCGAGGGAGGTGTCTTTGACCAGCGAGATCAGCGTGTTGGACAGACCCGGCACCGCATTGCGCGCCGCCTGCGGCAGGATGATCCGACGCATCGTCGTGCGGTAGTTCATGCCGATCGTCTGGGCGGCTTCTGTCTGCCCCTTCGGAACCGAGAGGATCGCGCTGCGGATGATCTCGGCGGCGTATCCGCCGACGTTCAGCGAGAACGCGACGACGGCGGCGGGGAACGGTGGCACCTTGATGCCCAGTTCGGGTAGCGCGTAGAAGATGATGAACAACTGCACCAACAGTGGGGTGCCGCGGACGATCGAGATGTAGACGCGCGCCAGCCAGTTGATCACTCGTGTCTGTGAGAGCCGTGCCAGTGCGACGACCAGGGCGATCACCAGCCCGATCACGAAGCTGATCGCGGCGAGCGGAATGGTGACGGTGATCGTGGCCTTGGCCATCGGCCACAGATTGTCGCCGATGATCTTCCACGTGCTGCGCGGTACGGCCTGCTGCTGTTGCGCGGCAGCGCTTCCGCTGGCGTCTGCCTTGAGGTACTTCTGCGAGATGGTCGACAGGGTTCCGTCGGCGCTCAGCTCGTCGAGTGCCTTGTTGATGTCGCCGGTGATTCCGCTGTTCTTCCTGGCGGCGAAGGCCTGCTCGCTGGTGTCTCCGGTCTTGGCGGCGATCTTGACGCTCTTGTCGCCGGTCTCGGCGAAGTAGGCGTAGACCGCGACGCTGTCGTTCACGGTTGCCTGGACGCGACCCTGGTTGAGCAGCTTGATCGCCTGGGTGAAGCCCTCGACGGATTCGACGTTCGCGCCTGCGTCGCGGGCCACCTGTGCCCAGTTGCTCGTGGCCGACTGTGCGGTGGTCTTGCCCTTGAGGTCGTCGAGCGAGCGGATGGAGTTGTCGTCGGTGCGGGTGACGATCACCCCCTCGCTGACGGCGTATGGCTTGGAGAGGTCGTATTTGGCCTTGCGTTCCGGCGTGATCGACACCTGGTTTGCGACGACGTCGAATCGGCCCGACTCGAGTCCCGCGAAAATGGAATCCCAAGGGGTGGTGACGAATTCGGCTCGTACGCCCATCTTCTTGGCGACCGCATTCGCGACGTCGACATCGTAGCCCGCGAGCTCACCCGTCGTGGGATCGCGGTAGCTGAACGGCGCGTAGGTGCCCTCGGTGCCGACGCGCAGCACGCCGGACGAACGGATCTCGTCCATGCCGTTGCGTTGATCCTCGGAACCGGCGCACGCAGCGAGTGTCGCCGCGGCGATGAGTGCGGACAACACGACGACGGCGATGCGTCCCCTGCCGCCGAGTCGGACGACGGACCCGACACGGGACACGACGAGCTGTAGCGCGCGCATACGGCACCGTACCGCGTGGCGGTGACAGTCGATTGTGGCGGCGGGCACGCTGGTCGAGGGGCGCGACGAGGGGTGCGGCGTGCGGCTGGGATACTCGTCAGCCATGGCGAGCAAACCCCGCATCCTGACCAGCGGCAAGGACATGATCTGGACGCTGATCCCGTTGCTGGCGGTGTGCGCGCTGGTGGCGATCGCATCCGGCAACTGCTCGGTGGGACTGACCGGCACCGCGTCCGACGACAAAACCCCCGCGTACGACGTCTACAACGGACTGGCCGCGGACGCGCGGACCATGCCGTTTCCGATTCGACGCCCCCCGACGCCGGAGGACTGGAAGCCGAACTCGGGCAGCACTGGGGAGATGGCAGGCGGCGCGACGTCGAGCAACGTCGGTTGGGTCACCGGCACCGGCGCCTATCTGCAGCTCACGCAGACCAATGCGTCCGAGGACGATCTCGTCGACAAGCTCGGCGGCGACGACGTCTCGTCGGGAACGGGCACCAAGCACATCGGCGGGCACACCTGGGTGACCTATTCGACGCACGACGACAACAAGTTCTGGATCACCGATCTCTCCGACGTGCGGATTGCCGTGATGTCGCGCGGTCCCGACTCCGAGATGGAGCAGATGGCGCAGTCGGTGCTCGCCCAGCAGCCGCTGCCGAAGTAGGGCTCTCGAGCGCTTTTGTCGGAATTCCGGTCCGGGTGAGCCCAGTCCGGACGAGCTCAGTCCTCGTCGGAATCTGAGTCGTCGAACTCCTCATCCTCGTCGTCCTCGCCGGGTGAGAGGGCAGCCTCGATGCGGTCACGCGCGCCGGTGAGGTGTTCCTCGCAGCGCGTCGCCAATGCTTCGCCGCGTTCCCAGAGTGCGAGCGATGCGTCGAGGTCGAGGCCACCGTGTTCGAGTGTCGTGACGACCTCGATGAGCTCGTCGCGTGCCTGCTCGTAACCGAGCTGCGCCACCGGAATCGGCTTGGCGGACTTGCCTTTCGCGGGGCCGGTCACTTCGTGCTCCTCTTCGTGCTGGGGGTGTCGGTGCTCTTCGCTGTGTGCTTCTCGGCGTCGGGGGCGGGTTGTGGTGACGTGACCTCAGCCGCCGCGGCGCCGTCGCCGACGCGGATGCGCAGTCGTGCGCCCGCGGGCATCTGGTCGGTCGAGGTCACCACGTGGGGTTCGCCGTCGTCGACGCGTTGGACGACGGCGTATCCGCGGGCGAGCGTCTGCGCCGGACCGAGTGTCGACAGGCGGGCGGAGAGATGTTCGACGCGGCGCTGCTCGGCGTCGACCATCCTGCTGACGTCGCGCCGGATATCGCGGCGCATGCGTTCGACGTCGTCGGAGCGCCGGTCGATCATGGTGAACGGGTTGGCCAGGACTGGCCGTGCACGCAGGCCCGCGATCACCCGTTCTTCGCGGTGGACCCAGTTGCGCAGTGCGTGCGCGCTGCGTCGGCGCATCTCGGCGATGCCCGCGAGTTCGGCGGTGACGTCGGGGACGACGCGCTTGGCCGCGTCCGTCGGGGTGGCGGCGCGGATGTCGGCGACGAGGTCGAGGAGCGGATTGTCGGGTTCGTGTCCGATCGCGCTGATGACCGGCGTGGTGCATGCTGCGACGGCCCGCAGCAGGGCCTCGTCGGAGAAGGGGAGCAGATCCTCGACGCTGCCACCGCCGCGTGCGATCACGATGACGTCGATTTCGGGGTCGGCGTCGAGATCGGCGAGGTGCGCCAGGATGCGTGGCACCGCTGTCGGTCCCTGGACGGGAGCGTCGCGGACCGCGAAGCGCACCTGCGTCCATCGTGCTTGCGCCACCGACATCACGTCACGCTGCGCGGCGCTCGCGCGTCCGGAGATCAGCCCGACGGTGCGGGGCAGGAACGGCAGTGACCGCTTGAGGCGCGGATCGAAGAGTCCCTCCGCCGCCAGGAGTTGTTTGAGGCGCTCGATGCGCAGGAGTAGCTGGCCGACGCCGATGGGCCGAATGTCTGTGACGCGCAACGAGATCGTGCCGCGGCCGGCGTAGAAGTCGGGTCGGCCGAGCATCACGACGTGGCTGCCCTCGGTCACGGGCACCTCGGTGCGCATCAACAGGTCGGGGCTGCAGGTGACGGTGATCGAGATGTCGGCGGCCGGATCACGCAGCGTGAGGAACGAGGTTCGGGTACCTGGTCGGCGCGAGACCTGGGTGACCTGACCCTCCACCCAGATCTGCCCGAGCCGGTTGATCCACTCCGCGATCTTGCGGTTGACGGTGCGTACCGGCCACGGGTTGTCGGCGTTGTTTCCCGTGTCCTGGGAGTTCCCGCTGTCTCTGGAGTTCCCGGGCGGCGTTGCGTTCGCCGAGGTCACGACCGCTTGTTCTGGGCGGTGATCCGGTTGTCGAGCATCGTGATGAACGGCGCCCGGTTCTTTGTCGCCGTCTCGTACGTGACCAACGCGGTGAGGTCGTCGAGGTCGACGGCCCGCAATTTGGCGCGCAGTTGGGCCAGCGTCAGGGTGTCGTACTCGATGAACTCGACGATCTCCGGCTTGTCGACGTCGGAGAGGTTGTCGTCCGTGGGGGCTGTCTCACCTGCGATGAGGTCGGCGGGTGCGGAGCTGTAGAGCGCGAACCGCCCTGCGTCGGCACGGGGCGCCGCGGCCTCGGTGGTCTTCGACGACGCCGGTGTCGCGGTCTTAGCGGGTTCCGCCTTGGGGGTGGCCTTCGCGGGCGTCGAGTTCTTGGTCGCCGTGCTCGTCTCGGCCGTGGCCTTCGGGGCTTTTGTCGCTGTGTCCTTATGGGCCGACTTCTTCTGCGCCGAACTCTTGTCGGCCGAACTCTTGTGCGCCGCGGCGGGCTCAGTGGACGACTTCGCAGTCATCTTCGGTGCCGCGTGCAGCGTCGTGACCTGGGCGGTCCGGGTCACGGTTGGTTCGGTGTCCGGACTCTCGATGGGCGTCCCGGGGTCGATCTCGGTCAGCTCGTCTTCGTCGAAGCGTGCCCACTCGGGCTGTTCGTCGGGTTTGTCGAAGAGAAGGTCGAGCGCCTCGTCGCCCTTGATGGCCAGCTCGGCGATCTGCTGCTGTGCCCGCATACCGGCTTGCAGCGTCTGACTAACCGCTGTCATGGGCAGCGTGAACAGGCGAGTCGGCAGTCGGCGGGTCTCTTCGATTGCCACGACGATGAGACCTGCGGCGATACGTGCAGGATAGGGTGCGCGAACCATGACAACACTCTGCCATCTGGTCTGCGTCACACCAACCCGAAGTGCGGCGGTTCGCGGGCATGACACCACGTACCCTGGAGACCATGTCTGAACCCAAGCGTGTCCTGCTGGCCGAGCCGCGTGGTTACTGCGCGGGCGTCGACCGTGCGGTCGAGACCGTCGAACGCGCCCTGGACAAGCACGGAGCACCGGTCTACGTGCGTAAAGAGATCGTTCACAACAGGCACGTCGTGGACACGCTCACCGAGCGTGGCGCCGTGTTCGTCGGCGAGACCGACGAGGTACCGGAGGGTGCGATCGTCGTCTTCTCCGCGCACGGGGTGTCGCCGGAGGTGCATCGCACGGCTGCGGCCCGCAGTCTCAAGACCATCGACGCCACCTGTCCGCTGGTCACCAAGGTGCACCAGGAGGCCAAGCGCTTCGCCCGCGACGATTACGACATCCTGCTGATCGGTCACGAGGGCCACGAAGAGGTCGAGGGAACCTCCGGCGAGGCTCCTGAGCACATCCAGATCGTCGACGGCCCCGACAGCGTCGACAAGGTGACCGTGCGCGACGAGTCCAAGGTGATCTGGCTCTCGCAGACCACACTGTCGGTCGACGAGACGATGGAAACCGTGCGGCGGCTGCGGGAGAAGTTCCCCCTTCTGAACGACCCGCCGAGCGACGACATCTGCTACGCCACGCAGAACCGCCAGGTCGCGGTGAAGGCGATGGCTCCGCAGTGCGATCTGGTGATCGTGGTGGGGTCCAAGAACTCGTCGAACTCGGTGCGGCTTGTCGAGGTCGCGGTGCAGAACGGCGCCAAGGACGGCCACCTTGTCGACTACGCCCGCGAGATCGACGACTCGTGGCTCGATGGCGTCTCGACTGTCGGCGTCACCTCCGGTGCGTCGGTGCCCGAGGTCTTGGTGCGCGGAGTGCTCGACTACCTCGCCGAGCGCGGCTACAACACGGTCGAGAAGGTCAACACCGCCGAGGAGACGCTGACGTTCGCACTGCCGCGCGAGTTGCGGCCCGCGCGGACGTCGTCGAAGTAGCCGACGCCTGTTGTACTCCCGGCGAGTCAGTACTCGTCCGGACTGAGCGTGCGGGTGCGTCGATGTGGCAGCGCGAGTGCGAGAACCACGATGATGAGCACCGCGGCCGCTCCCGTGCCGAGCAGGGCGACGTTGCGAGCGGTGTGATCGGGCGGCGGTGGTGACGGTGGCGCTGCGATCGGATGTGCGACGGCGTCGGCGCGCGGGGTGTCGTCGAGTTCTGCGGTGAGCGCCGCGACGGGGTCAACGACTCCGAATCCGATACGGGTATCGCGACCGTTACCCGGCGCGTGGGCCGTTCTGGTGACACGATCGATGACCGCGGCGGCGGTCAGTCGCGGGTATCGAGCACGGACAAGCGCGACGAGGCCGCTCACGTAGGCGGTCGAAAAGCTGGTGCCGCGCAAGGGGATTGGACCCGACTGATCCTGCTGCGCATACACGACCCGACCCGAACCGTCGATGCTGACGACGTCGGTTCCCGGTGCCGCTACAGACACCCACGGTCCGTTGATGCTGAAATCGCTGGGAGCGCCGGTGCCCGCGTCCACGGAGCCGACCGTGAGCACATACGGCGAGAACCATGCGGGGCTCGCGATCATCGAGACCGAACGCCAGCCCGTCGGGTCGTCTCCGCTGGGGATCGGATTCTGACTCGAACATGCCGAATCACGCGTCAGATTGCCCGCGGCGACGACGACAACGACGTCGCGCGTGTGCGCGTATCTCACTGCGGCGCCGAGCGATCGGTCGTTGAGCTTGGACCCTACGGCGGCACACGCCACCTCCGAGATGTTGATGACCGTTGCGCCGAGGTCGACGGCGCGGACCACCGCGTTGGCGAGCGTGCGGACCGAGCCGTATCCACTTCCCACGTTCGGATCGTCGGAACCGCGAGAACGCTTGGCGCCGAACGCTGTACTCGACTGACGAATCGAGATGATCGACGCGTCGGGTGCCACGCCGGTAAAGGCGTCGGTGCTGCTCGGCGCGCCCGCGATGATGCCCGCGACGAGTGTGCCGTGTGCGTCGCAGTCGGACAAACCGTCGCCGGTCGACACGTAGTCGCCACCCGCGGTCAGCCGGGGGAGTCGTCGACTCGGGCTCACGCCGGTGTCGATCACCGCGACGCGCTGTCCGGTGCCCCTGCTGAATCGCCAGGCGTCCGGCAGCCGCATCATCGCCTGCGCACCCGTCGCAGACGAATACGCTTCTGCGGCAATCGGTGTGGCACACAGCGTGCGTTGCTCTGTGGCTTCGGGCGGTGCCACGGGTGCAGATCTGACCAGCGCGGCGGCGTCGATGATCGGTGGTGTCACCGCAAGCGCCGGAGCCTCACTCGAGCATACGAGCACCGCGACGCACGAGACCATCGCCGCCACAACAGACCATGCGCGTGCGCGCGCCAACGTCAGAACTCCCGCACGATGCGGTAAAGGTCGAGTATCCACAGCAGCAACGGGATGACCGCGAGCAGCAACGCATACTCGAACAGTTCTGCGCTGCGCCGCAGCATCGGTGAGAAGTCATGAGCCGCAGCGAGTCTGCCGACGATCACGGCAACGACAGCCAGTGCCGTTGCGACGCCGAACCCGACGAGTGCCCACGGCGACGGATCGCCCACCGCGAGTCCGACGAAGACCGCGATCACCGTCAACGCGCCACCGGCGATCTGTGTTGCCGCCTGCGCGAGGTCGCTGTACGAGCGACCACGCAGGCACAGGACCAGACCGATGACGATCGCGTATGTGACCGCGATCACGTGGAATCCCGAGAGGGGAGCGGCTGTACCACATGCTGCTATTGCGGTGACAGTGGTTGCGCCGCCGATGATCCCGGTCAGATACGCGTTGGCGAGATGTGAGCGTCGTTCGAGCGCATCGACTTTGGGTAGCGCAATCGCACCGATAGCGCCGATCCCCTCGATCGCAGGCGTCGGTTCGAACACGTCGAGGTCGATCGGTGCGCCCGCCGTCGGTACCGGTGGCACAGGCAGTTTGGTGAGTAGGATCGTCGCGCGCGATGCGGTGCACACGGTCAACAGGCCGACTGCCGCCACGACCGCCGACACCTTCTCGACACCCACGCCGTCTGCGACGAGCGCCAGGACTGCTCCACCGCCTGCCAGCGCGGCGGCAGTGGTCAGCGCGCTGTGGGTGACCGGCCCGACCGCGGTCACGCGATACGAGACGACAGCGGCGAGCAAGACCAGCGCGCACCCCAGCGCCAGGTGGGCGGCGCCGAAGGTGCCGGGAGGCGTCAACAGGCCCGTGACGAATGCGAATGGCATGGCCGACGCCGACAGCACGGTTGCCGACGGCGCGTCGTCGTAGTGTCGCGCGACAACCGCGGCGGCGACAAGAAATGCCAGCGCCGCGATCGCACCGAATATTGCTGTCGTGCTTCCCATTCCGCCGAGTCGAGTGAGGCCGAGCGATGTGGCTGCACCCAGTGTGGCCACCAAGGTCGCGACGTATCCGCTGTAGCGCGCGGCGGTCGGCGACCACGTCGCGAACACCGAATCGTTGAGTCGTGCGACGGCGTCGACGACGTCGTCGAACAGCACAGGCGATTCGCCGGTGTCGACCGACTGCAGCATCAGGAGGTCGCCGTCGCGAACACCTGACTCCGACAACGTTCGGTTCGGCGCGAGCGGTTGCTGTCCGACGAGTGCGAGCGTCCAACGGTGATGGCGGTCGGGTGGCTGCGTCGAGGGGCCGACGTCGGGGTCGTCCTGGTCGCGCTGGACCGGGATGCGTGAGGTGATCTGGGCGACGAGTTCGCCGATCAGCACTGCCACCGGCACGGCAGCGGGGAGCCCGACGTCGAGTTGGGTGTTGCCGCCGAGGACCGACACTCGCACGAGTGCCGGCTCGATCGACGTCGTACGGCCGGCGCTGCGCTCGGTGGCTGAGCTGCCCCCGACCAGCCCGCCCCCGACCGGGCTGCCCCCGCCCGTCCTCGACGTGTCCACAGATGTCATGTTTGTCCGTTCTCCCCGCGGTTGGGAGTTAACATAGCGAACTACGACATCGACGACCAGCCAAGTCTCAACAGGGCTAGAAGCCATGAGGCGCAGCGTGTGTCCGGGTTCTGTGGGGGAGATGAGTTGGCTTCGACGACCGAGGGGTTCGTGCGGCGTGCGCGGATCGCCATGCCGCGTACCCCCGGCGGTGAGTTGACGATCGCGCCCCCGCCCGACGTTCCCCGTGTGGTCCCCGGGAACCTGTTGATGAAGCTGCTTCCGGTCGTCATGGTCGTCGCGGTCATCGGAATGCTGGCGTTGATGTTCGCGACCGGCGGTCGCAACATTCTCAGCAACCCGCTGTTCATGATGTTTCCGCTGATGATGCTCATGTCGATGTTCGGCATGTTCGCCGCGGGTGGTCGGGGAGGGGGTAAGCGCGCCGCGGAGCTCAACGAGGAGCGCAAGGACTACTTCAGGTACCTCGGACAACTGCGGGAACAGGTCCGCGACACCGTCGACGCGCAGCGCGCAGCGCTGACCTGGAGTCATCCCGACCCGCGCGCACTCCCGACGCTCATCGGTACGCGCCGGATGTGGGAACGACGGCCATCCGATGCCGACTTCGCACACGTCCGGATCGGTGTGGGCGCGCACGGGCTCGCGACACGCCTGATGCCGCCAGAGACCGGGCCACCCGAAGACCTCGAGCCCGTTTCGATGGTGGCGTTACGCCGTTTCGTCCGAACACATTCCGTCGTTCACCGATTGCCGACGTCGATCTCCCTGCGCGGGTTTCCGGCAGTCAACATCGGCGGCGTGCGCGGGGAGACACGCGACGTGGTGCGCGCCCTCGTCGCAGAGCTGTGTGTGTTCCACGGGCCCGACCACCTGCGGATTGCGATCGTCACCTCCGACCCCGTCGGCGAGGCGTGGGACTGGACGAAATGGCTTCCTCACGTGGGACATCCGAGCCTCCGTGACGGACTGGGGCCGATGCGCATGATTTTCGAGTCGCTGGCTGATCTGGAGACGTCGCTTGCCGCGGAACTACTCGACCGCGGTCGATTCAGCAGATCCGCGCCGCCCGTCGCCGGTCGAGCGCACCTCGTCGTGATCATCGACGACGGCCACGTCGCCGGTGACGAGCGGCTGATCAACGATGCCGGTACCGAACAGGTGACCGTTCTCGATCTGTCCGCCCCGCCCGACGGCCTCGCGGCGAGACGCGGACTCGAGCTGACGATTCGCGGCGGAAAGGTTTGTGCGCGAAGCGCTGTCGGCATCGAGGAGTTCGCCGACATGGATGGGTTGACGATCGCCGAAGCGGAGGCCATTGCACGCAGACTGGCTCGCTATCATGTGGCAACCGCGGCGAGCCTGGCCAACCTGGACTCCGAAGCCACGGCGGGAGACCCGGGACTGCCCGCTCTCCTCGGCATCGACGATGTTGCCCGATTCGATCCAGCTGTCGAATGGCGCGGACGGACGGGTAAGGATCGTCTGCGTGTTCCGATCGGTTTCCAACCGAATGGAACCCCCGTCGAACTCGACATCAAAGAGAGCGCACACGGCGGAACCGGGCCGCACGGATTGTGCATCGGCGCAACGGGTTCGGGGAAGTCCGAGTTTCTGCGCACGCTTGTCGTGTCGATGTTGGCGACCCATTCGCCCGCCGAACTCAACCTGGTGCTCGTCGACTTCAAAGGCGGGGCGACGTTCCTGGGGCTCGAATGGGCGCCACACGTCGCGGCGATCATCACCAACCTCGAACAAGAGCTGGCGATGGTCGATCGGATGAAGGACGCGCTCTCCGGTGAGATGACTCGTCGCCAGGAGGTGCTTCGTGCCTCGGGAAACTTCGCCAACGTCGCCGAGTACGAGCGTGCGCGCGCGTCGGGTGTGCGTCTCGAGCCGATGCCAGCGCTGTTCATCATCGTCGACGAGTTCTCCGAATTGCTTTCCCAGAAGCCCGATTTCGCGGAGCTGTTCGTAGCGATCGGGAGGCTCGGGCGTTCTCTGCACATCCATCTGCTGCTGGCCTCGCAGCGGTTGGAGGAGGGCAAGCTGCGCGGTCTCGACAGTCACCTGTCGTATCGCATCGGGCTGAAGACCTTCTCGGCCAACGAGTCGAGGTCGGTGCTCGGCGTTCCCGACGCCTACCATCTGCCGAGCGTCCCGGGCTCTGCATACCTCAAATGTGACAGCGCCGAACCGATCAGGTTCAACACCTCGTACGTGTCAGGGGCCTATCACTCGCCGTCTGCCTACCTCGACGAGATCGACGAGGACCCCGACCGTCCGCGCGCCACGATGAAATTGTTCTCGGCGTTGCCGGTGCCACTCGACGGCGCGGACCACGACGGTGCAGATTACGGCGGGGCAGGTTACGGCGGGGCAGATTACTCAGTGGCGCAGCAAGGTTCGGTACTCGATGCCGCGCTGGCGCTGCTCGACGAGGAGCCGCCGGCCGTCGACGCGAGCACTGCAGGCATGAACGCGGTCGACGGAAGCGCGTCGGGCGATTCCGGTGACAACGGCAACGTCGGTGCCGACGTCGTCGGAGTCGGGGTTCCGACGTTGCTGCAGACACTTGTCGGGAGGATTGCCGGACACGGACCCGCGGCGCACGGTGTCTGGTTGCCGCCGCTCGACGAGTCGCCGACAGTCGATGCACTTACCGGTTGGGACGTGAACCGGGCTACCGCACCAGGCAATCTCGTCGCTGCCGTCGGCATCGTCGACCGCCCGTATGACCAGCGTCGCGACCTGCTCCTGCTCGACCTGTCCGGCGGCGCAGGCAATGTCGCGGTTGTCGGTGGCCCGCAATCGGGCAAGTCGACGACGCTGCGGACTCTGGTCATGTCGATGGCGGCAACGCACACGCCCGAGCAGGTTCAGTTCTACTGCCTCGATTTCGGTGGAGGCAGCCTCGCGGGTCTGACCGGTGTCCCGCACGTCGGGTCGGTGGCTTCGCGCGGCGACCTCGACGCGGTGCGTCGCACGGTCGCCGAGGTGTCGGCGATCCTGCGCCGTCGCGAATTGTTATTCGCGCGCTTGGGAATCGAGTCGATGCAGGATTTCCGCGCGCGTCGGTCGCAGTGGTTCGCCACCGGAATCCTCGCCGACGACGACCCTCTCGGCGACGACCGGCACGGCGATGTGTTCCTCGTCTTCGACGGCATCGCGGTGCTCCGCGGCGAATTCGACTTCCTCGACGAACAGATCAGCACGCTTGTCTCACAGGGACTCTCGTATGGAGTCCACGTCGTCATCGCGGCGTCGAGATGGGCAGAGGTCAAGCCGGCGATGCGCGACCTGATGGGCAGTCGGATCGAACTGCGGCTCGGCGACCCCAGCGATTCGACGATGGGCAGGCGCGTGGCGGCATCGGTGCCGCAAAATCGACCAGGACGCGGACTCACCGCACAGGAGCTGCACATGCTCATCGCGCTGCCGAGGCTCGACGGGGTCTCCTCGTCGGAATCGCTACGCGCAGGCGTCGCTCACGCCGCCGAGAAGCTGCAGACCATCTACGGGGCCGACCGGCAAGCAATGCCGGTTCGCAAACTCGGCACCGAGATCACGCGTGAGCGCGTCGACGAGTTGTTGGCGGCGTCGTCGATCACGTTGGCGCCCAACCAGGTAGCGATCGGCGTCGGCGAACTCGAGCTCGCTCCCGTCATCCTCGACTTCGGCGTGCAGCCGCACTTCATGGTGTTCTCCGACGTCGAACACGGCAAGACCAACGTGCTCAGGACGATCGTGAACGGGCTCGTGCGCAATTCGACGCCCGACGAGGTCAAGATCGTCCTCGTCGATTTCCGTCGGACCATGCTGGGCATCATCGAGGGCGATCATCTCGCGGGCTATGCGAGCTCGACCGAGAACGCGGGATCGATGATGACCCAGCTCGCGGGCTACTTCCGTGATCGGCTGCCACCGGAAGACCTCACGGTGCAGCAGCTGAAGGAACGTAGCTGGTGGTCGGGCCCCGACATCTACGTCATCATCGACGACTACGACATGGTGGCCACCGGCGCGCGACATCCGATCGAACCGCTGGTCGAGATGGCGTCGCACGCCCGCGATATCGGACTGCACATCGTGCTCGCACGTCGGTCTGGTGGTGTCGGTCGGGCGATGTTCGATCCGGTGATCGCCCGCCTGAAGGACCTGTCGAGCGACGTGCTGCTGATGAGCGGCGACCGCGACGAGGGCTACATCGTCGGTCGATCCAGAATGCAGCAGCTCGTGCCCGGCCGCGGAGAACTCGTGTCGCGGGTCAGGCCGCAGGAGATGATCCAGGTGTCCCTCGAGGCGGATCAGTGAGCGTCGCGATCCCGCGGGAACTGCTCGCACCGGCCGCACCGACGGCCCCGCCGGTCGTCGTCGATCTTGCGTACGGCGAGGCGGTCGTCGACACCATGACCTGGCCGGAGCTCTCCGATGTCACCTTCCTGCTCGACCACATCGACGCGGCCGTGGTGACCGTGGCCGGCGCGTCGCGTGATGTCGCGGAGCTGTGGCGTGAGGTGTTGTGGAACATCGCTCGCAGCGTGAGCGGCAGACCCATCCTGATCGGCCACCCCAGCACCTGGGGGTCGGTGCGGTGCGGAGTTCTCTCCCGGGCGGCGGCAGGTATGCACCCGCCCGTGAGCCTGATACCGCGCGCTGTTCTCGTGGCCCGCAGTCACAGCGACACCGTGATGGGCAACTGCGTGGTCGTCGAGACGACACACCGGCCGAGCTATCCGGCCGACACGGTGCCACCGACCTGGGATGTTGCGCGGATGGTTCGCACCTCCGCGGGATGGGCGATCGAGCGCAGCGGGGTCATTACTGTCGACGGCGATGCGCAGGCGGGGGAAAAGATCGTCGAGCTCATCGACGACTCGATCGAGGCGGTATTCGTCGACGGCGCAGACCGGAATCAGGTACGCGCCGCGATCGAGGAGATCTGCGCGCACACCGTCGCCGGACGAGTCGTGCCGGTCGATCGGGGACTTGTCCGTCGGCACGGAGCACGGACGACGGTTATTGCCCCGCTACCCGAGGCGGTGGGTGCTCAACCGGAGGACACACGTGCACGCCAGTCGTTCGCGCGGCGGTACCGACTGCCGATCGCATGCTGTGCCGCGCTGGTCGTCGGTCTGGTGGTGCTCGGCGTCGTCGGATGGGGACACCACGCGCCACAGGGCCCGGCATACCGCGACGCCGTGGTCGGGCGCACGACGCTCTCGGTGCCCGCCGCCTGGCATCACAGTGCACCGCCGATGCCCGGCGATCCGACCGATCGTGGCGAGGGCCAGACCCGCAGTGTCTTCACCGATCCGGGGTCCGGTGGCCGGATACTCCTCGTGCAGAGCGACGTCCGGTCGGCGTCGACGCTCGACTCGGTGGCGAACAGTCTGCGCAACCGGATCAGTCAGCGTGGAGACGACGTGGTGAGTGAGTTCTCGGCGTCGACGAGGTTCGGAGATCGCGAGGTGATCGCCTACCGCGAGGCGCCGGCGTCGGGGTCGGCGATCCGCTGGTACGTGCTGGTCGACGACGACCTTCAGGTGAGTATCGGGTGCCAGGCCGGTTCTGCGGGAGAATCGGTCGACGCCCACTGTGCACGGGCTGTGTCGACGGTGCGGATCGTCCCGTGATGCCACCGGCCGCGTTTTGACCCTGACCTGCGGCGTCGCGTACTCTGAATCGCTGGTGCGTGACACCTTCGCTCCTGCACGGAGCAAGGTAGCAGAGCCCCGGGTCCCCACTGGTCGCCGGGAATCGTCTCCGTCTGCGCTCCTGACCAGCACCATCGACATAAGAGTTGAGGACCACCTGTGCCTACTTACACCCCGAAGGCCGGTGACATCACGCGTACGTGGCATGTCATCGACGCCAACGACGTGGTGCTCGGCCGGCTGGCCGTGCAGAGCGCGAACCTGCTCCGCGGCAAGCACAAGCCGACCTACGCACCCCACATGGATGGCGGCGACTTCGTCATCATCATCAACGCCGAGAAGGTTGCGCTGACCAGCAACAAGGCTGACCGCAAGCTGAACTACCGGCACTCCGGACATCCGGGTGGCCTCAAGGTGCAGACCACCGCAGAGCTGCTCGACTCGCACCCCGAGCGGGTCGTCGAGAAGGCGATCAAGGGAATGCTGCCCCACACCAAGCTCGGCCGCGCAATGGCCTCGAAGCTCAAGGTGTACGCAGGCCCGAACCATCCCCACGCGGCCCAGCGCCCCGTTCCCTTCGAAATCAAGCAGGTGGCCCAGTGAGCAACGAGAACATCAGCGACGAGGCTGTGGAAAACGCAGTCGAGAACGCCGCCGAGGCGCAGGCCGCTGCCGGTGAGAACACCGCTGCCGCAGAGGGCGCTGTCGAAGCTGCCGTCGAGGCCGCTGTCGAGCTCGAGCAGGCCGCAGACGATTACGACACCGAGGCACCCGCTGCCGCCGAGGTCACCATCGATCGTGGTCCCGTGGTCATCGACCGTCCGATCCAGACCGTCGGTCGCCGCAAGGAGGCCGTGGTCCGCGTCCGCATGCTGCCCGGTTCGGGTGGATTCACCCTCAACGGCCGCAGCCTCGAGGACTACTTCCCCAACAAGGTTCACCAGCAGCTCATCAAGGCTCCGCTGGTGACCGTCGAGCGCACCGAGTCGTTCGACATCTACGCCAAGCTCGTCGGCGGCGGCCCCTCGGGCCAGGCCGGTGCGCTGCGTCTCGCGATCGCCCGTGCCCTCATCGAGGTCACCCCTGAGGATCGTCCGGCACTGAAGAAGGCCGGCTTCCTGACTCGCGACCCGCGTGCGGTCGAGCGCAAGAAGTACGGCCTGAAGAAGGCCCGCAAGGCGTCGCAGTACTCCAAGCGCTGACTTGGCACGCCTTTTCGGTACCGACGGCGTCCGAGGCCTGGCCAACGACCAACTCACCGCAGAGTTGGCGTTGCGCCTGGCCTCGGCCGCCGCGGTCGTTCTCGGAGACCTTTCCACAACCGGCGACACCGCATCAGCCGGCGACAGCACCACGGGCTTTCGGCCCCAGGTGGTCGTCGGTCGTGATCCGCGCGCGTCGAGCGAGATGCTCGAAGCCGCGGTCTGTGCCGGACTCGCCTCGGTCGGCGCCGACGCCATCCGCGTCGGCGTGCTGCCGACGCCCGCCGTCGCCTTCCTGACCGGCGACTACGACGCGACGTTCGGTGTGATGATCTCGGCGTCGCACAATCCGATGCCCGACAACGGCATCAAATTCTTCGGCGCGGGCGGGCACAAGCTCGACGACGACGTCGAGGACCGGATCGAAGCCGTGATGACCTCCGGCGACGTTCCCCATCCCACCGGTGCGGGCGTTGGCCGTCTGCGCGAGGCGCCCGACGCCGGTGCTCGCTACGCAGCGCATCTCGCCGCAGCCATCGACGCGCGACTCGACGGACTCAACGTCGTCGTCGATTGCGCGAATGGTGCTGCGGCACAAGTGGGTCCGCAAGTGTTCGCCAGCGCTGGTGCCACCGTCACCACCATCCACGCCGAACCCGACGGCATCAACATCAACGCCGACTGCGGCTCGACGCACATGGAGAAGTTGCAGGCGGCAGTGCTGGAGCACGGCGCAGACCTCGGCATCGCGTTCGACGGCGACGCCGACCGCTGCCTCGCAGTCGACTCGACCGGACAACTGGTCGACGGCGACGCGATCATGGCCATTCTGGCCACCGCACTGCATGCCCGCGGCCGACTCGTCGACGACGTGCTGGTCGCTACCGTCATGAGCAACCTCGGTCTGCACATCGCCATGCGCGAAGCGGGAATCGAGGTGCGTACCACCGCTGTTGGCGATCGATACGTGCTCGAGGAACTGCGACGCGGAGGCTATTCGCTCGGTGGTGAGCAGTCCGGTCACATCGTCTACCCGCAGGCGGGAACGACCGGCGACGGCATCCTCACCGGGTTGCTGCTGATGGGGCAGATCGTCAGGTCGGGCAAGCGTCTGGCCGAACTCGCGTCGATCGTCACCGTGCTGCCGCAGGAACTCATCAACGTTCGAGTCACCGACAAGCACGCGGTCGCGATCGCCGACTCGGTGCGCGACGCCGTCGAGGCGGCCGAGCAGGAGTTGGGATCGACAGGACGAGTTCTGTTGCGCCCCTCGGGAACCGAGCAACTCGTCCGCGTCATGGTCGAGGCACCGACTCCCGAGCTCGCACACGGCATCGCCGAGCGGATTGCGTCGGTCGTCGCCGAAGCAGGCGCGTCGGCGCGGTTGGCGTCGGGACGTCGGTGACACGTTGAGCGGCACTCCCAAAGCAGTCCTTTTCGACTTCTCCGGGACGCTGTTCCGCTTCACCGACCAGCCCGAATGGTTTGCCGACCTCCACGACGAGAACGGTCAACCGCTGCACCTCGACCACCAGATGGAACTCATCCGACGGATGACCCAGCCCGTCGGACTTCCCGCCGCCGTCGAAGACGACGATCGGATCTCCTGGGAGAGAAGAGATCTCGATCCGGCCGAGCATCGTCGTGCATATCTGGCGATTCTGCGGGCATCGGGACTGTCGGTTCCCGGCCAGGCGGAGTCGCTCTATGAACGGGTGCTCGACCCCGCGTCGTGGGAGCCGTTCGACGACACCGCGACGGTACTGCGGGGCCTGAAGGCGGCGGGTGTTCCGGTCGGCATCGTCAGCAACATCGCCTTCGACGTGCGCAAAGTGCTCGAGCGCGTGGGTCTGCGCGATCTGGTCGACGCGTACGCACTGTCCTACGAGGTCGGCGCGATCAAGCCGAATCCGAGGATCTTCGAGGCCGCCCTCGACGAGCTCGGTGTCGCCGGCTACGACGCCCTGATGATCGGGGACAGCTCCGAAGCCGACGGCGGGGCGACGCGCATCGGCAGCGCCTTCGAGCTCGTACACGACGTGCCGCCGCAGCAACGCCCGACAGCCCTGGTCGACGCCGTGGAGCGGCACGGAATCGCTTTGTCGTAGCGTTCTGCGAGCTCGTCGACTGCGACTGCTGCCGAGCAGTCTTCGGCTGCGCTCAGAAATCTCGGCGAACATGGAACCCGCGGCGCATTCTCACCGTCTAGACTTCAACGCCACACGTAGATAGCCGCATATCGGGCAGCCCGACGAGGTGCCCGGCGCTATCTCGACAGCGCGGGCGGCAGACGGGGTGGGACTGTGTCGGAAGTGAGTTCGCAGGCGGCGGGAGAGCGTCTCCGCGTCGACCTCGATCAGGTGCACGGGGTGGTCTCGTTCTATCGGCGTGCGTCGCTGGTCGTCGGCGCCGCCGCATCCGACATGGAGTCGGCCGCCTTCGGTACGTGGTGTTCCGGCGAGGCGTACGCGACCCTCGCAGAACGCTACATCGCGATGGGAAACCATCTCGCACAACGACTCCGGGCCCAATCCGTCGCTGCGGCCGATCTCGCGGACACACTCGAACGCGGCATCACCAGCCTCGACGACGCCGATGCCGAGCTCACGCATGTCATCCGCCGAACCGTTGACGGCGATTCGGCGACCGTGAACCGGGCTGGAGCGGGCGAGTGACGCGGGCGATGGGGGAGGTGCTGGACAGCCTGCCGGTCCTACGCG
Source organism: Gordonia sp. w5E2 (assembly GCF_036540975.1). Classification (NCBI taxonomy): domain Bacteria; kingdom Bacillati; phylum Actinomycetota; class Actinomycetes; order Mycobacteriales; family Gordoniaceae; genus Gordonia; species Gordonia sp. w5E2. The sequence goes on from NZ_CP144213.1 coordinate 1,578,825, forward strand.
AGCAGGCGATCGCGAGCGTCGACGACCTGATCTCGCTGATGGGTGTCGGCCGATCACTCGGGGTCGACGTTCCCGCCGACGACGAGCTGCGAGAACCGTTGGCGCGCATCGGACAATTCGACGTCGCCGCACTCGCCGACGATGCGCATCGGCTCGCGGCAGCACATCGCGCGGTGGCCGATCAACTGCACTGGCTGCCCGAGCAGCAGATCAGGCTCGACGACGGGTGGTCGGGCGCATCGGGCGACGCCACGACCGCGCTGCTCGTCGCACATCAGCGTCGCGCAGAGTCGGATCTCGGTGTGCTGCGCACCGTGTCGGAGTCGACGAACAGTGCGGCGTCGGGCATCGATCGACTATTGCGGACCTGGTACGTCACGGTCGCGCGTTGCTCCTGTCCCATCATCGCGGGCGTCCCGATCGCCGAGTTGCCCGCAGCGGTCCTCACCGGGGCGGTGCCGCTCTCGCTCGTGGCGGCAGACATCGCCTCGCGCGTGCGCCTGTTTCTCGACACCGCCGACACGACGGTCCGCACGCTCGACGAGATCCTCCACACGCTCAACCGGGCGACCGAGGGACTGGATGTCGAGACGTATCCCGATCGCGGACACGGCCGATCGGACGTGAATCACCCTGCACCGCACCAGATGTCGGTTGACCTCTCAGGCCACCCGCCGGTGCTACGCGATCGTGACGAAGGTGGCAGTGGCAGTGGCAATGGGAGTGACAGTGGTGCTGAGCGGGAAGTCCAGCCGTCCGATCGCACCGTCGAGCACGAGAACGTCGACGTTCCGCTCACCCTGCCGCAACCCGACGGTGCTCACCCCGACAGCGACGGTGCAAAACCCGACAGCCCCGCCCCGACCGACACGGCGCCCGCTGCCCAACCGCCCGCGACGTCGCACCACGACGTCGACTCGGGCGCAGACCTGGCACTGGCAGGAGACCAATGAGCCTCGCGGATCAGATCGACGCCATCGCTCGCGGCGCTACCGAATCGATCGTCGGCGCGTCGCGTGAGTTCACCGCAACGCAGGCCGAGTTGGCGAGGACTCTGGCCGAGCATCGACGACGGTCGGGAACGCAGACGGCCAGGATGCGCGACCAACTCGTCGACGACGCCGACGAGGCCGATGCGGTGCCTCGGCTGCTGCTGCCCGCAGATCTGGCCGACGCAAGTCCGCATTCTCCCCCTGAGGCGCTTTCGGGCGGTGTGACCACATAGGCTGAGCAACGTGGCCCGGAAAAAGCGCGTCTCCACGAAGTCTCCCGACAAGTTGTCCAAGCAGCTTGCTCGACGAGGTCCGCACAAGGTGTTGCGCGGCGACCTCGGCATCGTCGGAATGCCCGGTCTCGTCTTCACGCCGGCTGACGCCGGTCGGTATCCGGCTATCGCATTCGGTCACGGGTGGCTCACCGGTGCCGACCGCTACCGCTCGCTGCTCTATCACTTGGCGTCGTGGGGGATCGTCGTCGCGGCTCCCGACGATCAGAAGCGTGTGATGGCCTCCGACATCGCGCTGGCGGCACAGATGCGCGCGGCGGCGTCGATCGTCAGCAATTACTCGCTCGGCACCGGAGAGATCACCGTCGACCGAGACCGCATCGGGTTCGTCGGGCACGGTTTCGGTGCGTCCGCGGCCGTCATCGCCGCGGGTGATCAGCAACTACTCGGGCAGGAAGCACGGGACGTGCGCGGCGTCGTCGCACTGTTTCCGGCTCCGACCACGCAAGCGCTGCCGCAGGCCGCGAAGACCGCAACTGCTCCGTGTCTGCTGCTGACCGGGGCCGGAGATCTCGACAACGTCGACGCCAACGGGCTCGCGCTGGCTCGTGATTATGCGGGCGATGTGTCATTGCGCACCATCCCCAAGGCGACTCGGGCGGGCATCGTCGAGCGGCCCTCGGTCAAGTCGCTACTCGGATTCGCTGCGGTCGACCGCAAGTCTCATTCGACCGTACGTGCGATGACCACGGGATTTCTGCTGTACACCCTCACCGGCGACCCCCAGTACGCGGGCTTCGCCGACGCCGAGGCGCAGATTGGCAAGACCATGGTCGTCGACGTCGACGAACCGCCGCAGGAGCGCCTCGATTCGGTATCGCGATTGCTGGGTGCCAAGTCGGGCGGCGGGGCTCGTCAATTGCTCGCAAAAACCCCGGTACGCTGAACATCTATGTGTGGAATTGTCGGATACGTGGGCAGGCGAGACGCCCTCGACATCGTTGTCGAGGCGCTGCGTCGAATGGAGTACCGCGGATATGACTCGGCGGGTGTCGCCATTCTCGACGGGCACGGTCACACGACCGTCGAGAAGAAGGCAGGCCGTCTCGAGAACCTGGACAAACAGATCGCCGCGGTCGGTCGAGAAGCCCTGACGGGCACGACCGGAATGGGGCACACGCGGTGGGCGACGCACGGTCAGCCGACCGATCGCAACGCGCACCCGCATGTGAGCACCGACGGCAAGATCGCCGTCGTACACAACGGGATCATCGAGAACTACGCTCCGCTGCGCGACGAACTCGAGGCCGCGGGCATCGAGTTCACCTCCGACACCGACACCGAGACCGCGGTGCATCTCGTCGAGCGTGAGTACAACTCCGGCCCGACCGCAGGCGACTTCGTCGCGAGTGCGTTCTCCGCCCTGCGTCGACTCGACGGTGCGTTCACGCTGGTCTTCACGCATTCCGATCACCCCGACACGATCGTCGCGGCGCGTCGGTCGACGCCGCTGGTCGTCGGTGTCGGAAAGGACGAGATGTTCGTCGCGTCCGACGTCACCGCATTCATCGAGCACACGCGCGACGCCGTCGAACTCGGCCAGGACGAGGTCGTCGTGATCACCGCCGAGAGCTACACGATCACCGACTTCGACCAGAACCCTCGCCCCGGCAAGCCGTTCCACATCGACTGGGATCTCGCGGCCGCTGAGAAGGGTGGCTACGACTACTTCATGCTCAAGGAGATCGCCGAGCAGCCCCGCGCGCTCGCCGACACCCTGCTCGGGCATCTGGAGAACGGCCGGATCGTGCTCGACGAGCAGCGCCTGTCCGACGGCGACCTGCGCGACGTCGACAAGGTCTTCGTCGTGGCGTGCGGTACCGCGTATCACGCGGGCATGCTCGCCAAGTACGCGATCGAGCACTGGACCCGCCTACCCGTCGAGGTCGAGTTGGCCAGCGAGTTCCGGTACCGCGATCCGGTCCTCGACCGCCAGACGCTCGTCGTCGCCATCTCCCAGTCGGGCGAGACGGCCGACACGCTCGAGGCGGTGCGGCACGCCAAGGACCAAAAGGCCAGGGTCTTGGCGATCTGCAACACCAACGGTGCGCAGATCCCGCGCGAGTCCGACGCCGTGCTCTACACGCACGCCGGACCGGAGATCGGCGTCGCGTCGACAAAGTGCTTCCTCGCGCAGATCGCCGCGGCATATCTCGTGGGACTCGCGTTGGCGCAGGCCAGGGGCACAAAGTACGCCGACGAGGTCGCGCGTGAGTTCGGTGCGATGGAAGCAATGGTCGATGCGGTTCGCGAGGTGCTCGACACCATGGAGCCCGTCCGCGATCTCGCCCGTTCACTCGCCGATCGCGGCACTGTGCTGTTCATCGGTCGCCACGTCGGCTATCCGGTGGCGCTCGAGGGCGCGCTCAAGCTCAAGGAACTCGCCTACATGCACGCGGAGGGATTCGCTGCCGGCGAGCTCAAGCACGGCCCGATCGCACTCATCGAAGACGGACTGCCGGTCATCGTCGTGATGCCTCAGGCCGACGGTCGCGCGGTGCTGCACTCCAAGATGGTCAGCAACATCCGCGAGATCCAGGCGCGAGGCGCGCGGACGATCGTGATCGCCGAAGCCGACGACGACTCCGCGCGTGCCGTCGCCGATCACTTCATCCCGATCCCGAAAACGCCGACGCTGCTGCAGCCGCTGGTCTCGACCATCCCGTTGCAGGTCTTCGCGGCGAGCGTCGCGCAGGCTCGCGGCTACGACGTCGACAAGCCGCGCAACCTCGCCAAGTCGGTCACCGTCGAGTAGGTCCTGATGCCGGTCAGCTACCTCACCGCCGACGCCGTCCGCGCCGAGGAACGCGCGACAGGGGAACTGCTGACCAACGGCACACTGATGCGCCGCGCCTCGCACGGCGTGGCTCAGGCAGTGGCCGCGCTTCTGGCCGAACGCACGAACGGTGTGGTGGGACGGGCCGTCGGGATCGTGGTCGGGGCAGGCGACAATGGCGGCGACGCCCTCTACGCCGGCGCTGAACTTGCCAGACGCGGCGCCGCGGTCAGCGCGACGCTGCTCGCCCCCGACAAGGCACATGCCGGTGGGTTGGCGGCACTTCGACGTGCACGTGGTCGGGTCGTCGAAACGCTCCCGAGTTCGCTCGACGTCGTCATCGACGGTGTCGTGGGGATAGGCGGTCACGGGCCGCTACGGCCCGCCGCTGCAACGGTTTTCGCGTCCGTCGATCCGCTGACACCGATCGTGGCCGTCGACCTTCCATCCGGTGTCGACGCCGATACAGGGCAGATCAACCAGCCCGCCGTCCGCGCCGACGTCACGGTCACGTTCGGCGTACGACGACACGCGCATCTGCTCGCCGCACCGCAATGTGGGCGAGTAGAGCTTGTCGACATCGGTCTTGCCGAGGACCCGGAGGGTGCACCGCTGGTGTCGACGCCCCCGACGCGGCCAAGGCTGTACGCACTCACCGATACCGAGATCGCCGACGCCTGGCCGGTCCCCGGACCGCACGACGACAAGTACACGCAGGGTGTCGTCGGAGTGATCGCGGGATCGCATCGGTATCCGGGCGCGGGCATCCTGTGCACGGGAGCCGCGGTGACCGCGACGTCGGGGATGACTCGGTATGTCGGGTCGGCGCACGCCGAGGTGGTCGAGCACTTTCCGGAGGTCGTAGCGGTACCGGACTTCGCCGACGCCGGTCGTGTGCAGGCGTGGATCGTCGGACCGGGAGCAGGAACAGACGACGCTGCCGTCGATCTGCTGGGAAAGATCCTCGCCACCGAGCTGCCGGTTCTCGTCGATGCGGATGGATTGACCGTCCTGTCCCAGCACCCAGAACTGGTACGTGGACGCGAGGCGCCGACACTGCTGACGCCGCATGCGGGTGAATTCGCACGCCTCACCGGCGAGGAGGTGGGTGCTGACCGCCTCGGGACGGTGGCCGGGCTCGCTCAGCGCTGGGGTGTGACGGTGCTGCTGAAGGGGCGCATCACGCTGGTCGCCGAGCCCGACGGCACGGTGTTCGGCAACGACGCGGAATCGTCGTGGGCGGCGACAGCAGGAGCGGGAGACGTGTTGTCGGGCATCGCAGGTGCACTGCTGGCGGCGGGCCTGCCACCCATCTGGGCGGGTGCGGCTGCAGCGAGGGTGCACGCCCGGGCAGCGGCGTTGGCCAGCGGTGGAGCGCCGATCGGTGCGTCGAATCTGCTGGCTGGGCTCCGGCCAGCTCTGCGCACACTGCTTGTCTGAAGGGGTACGTAGCCCTGGCTGGTCAGGGAGCTTGCTGAAGACGGCCCTTGCTAGAAATTCAGGTAGAAGGCAAGGACTGCATGCCCGATCAGATTCAGGCCTGTGACCACCCATGCCGTGACGATCACCCAGGGCGCGCCGAGATGGCGTGTCTGCGAGATGACGTGAGCGCGAGTGCCGCGAGCGTCATGATGCCCGAAGCGACGATGAGGCCCACTGTGACCGCAAGCAGAGTGACTCCGACATACGCGGCGTCGCTGCCGGCATCGGCGCCGCCGATGGCGGCGAGAAGTCCGAAGAATCCCGTGAGCCCGGCTAACGGCAAGACGCCGATCGACACCGCGTTGAGCACGAATGACCAGGCGAGCGCAGCCTTGCTCGGCTGAGCGGCTCCGACATTCGGCATCGGGTACGAACTGGGGTGGTAGGGCACGAATGTCATCGGGAACCTCCGGTGAGCAGGGAGTTGGGGGATTGGCGTGAGCGCCACGGTCCAGTTCACTCGCCGGTCGCCGCGTGCGGATGCGGGAGACTACTCACCTGCGTGGTGGGAATCGCTCGAGTGTGCCGCCGACCACTCCGTCGGATCTGGGACAATGGTCGCGATGACCTCACATGATTCGACGCCCGATGCGCCGGTGGCTGCCGAGACCGGCCTTCCCGCAGCGCTGACGGCGTTCATCGACCTCGACGCGATCGCCCACAACGTGGGTGTCGTCCGCGCGGCGGCCGGTACGGACGTGATCGCCGTGGTCAAAGCGAATGGCTACGGTCACGGCGCCGAGCCTGTTGCGCGTGCCGCGCTGGCAGCGGGCGCCACAGAACTCGGGGTCGCCCACATCGCAGAGGCGCTCGCGCTGCGCGAGGCAGGTATCGACGCGCACATCACGGCGTGGCTGCACACCAACCACGCACCGTTCGACGCCGCGATCGGCGCCGACATAGACGTCGCGCTGTCGTCGCGGCGCCAACTCGCCCTGGTCGCCGACGCCGCGCGCCGTCTGGGACGAACCGCCACCGTGACCGCCAAGGTCGACACGGGCCTCAACCGCAGCGGCGTCGCCGTGGACGAATGGGCCGACTTCGCCGACGACCTGGCCAAAGCGAATGCCGACGGGGCCGTGCGGGTCCGAGCGATCATGTGTCATCTCGTGCGCGGCGACGAACCCGAGCATCCGCTGAACTCGCAGCAGGCCGAACGCCTCGATGCCGCTGCCGCTGACCTCGTGCGGCTCGGAAGTCCCGCCGAGGTGATGCACATCGCCAATTCGCCTGCGGCACTGACACGTCCGGACCTGGCTCGCGATCTGGTCAGGCCAGGTATCGCGCTCTACGGATGCACTCCGATTCCGCAGCGCGGCGACTTCGGGTTGGTGCCGGCGATGACGTTGCGGGCCGAGGTTGCTCTCGTCAAGAATCTTGCTGCGGGGCAGGGTGTTTCGTACAACCATCACTGGACGTCGGATCGCGACACCGTGATTGCTGTCGTCCCCGCAGGCTATGCCGACGGTGTGCCGAGATTGCTGTCCAACCAGATGCGGGTACAGGTCAACGGTCGGGGATTTCCGCAGGTCGGTCGAGTATGTATGGACCAGTTCGTCATTGATCTCGGACCAGACGGAGGCGGGGTCGCCGAGGGCGACGTCGTCGAATTGTTCGGCGCCGGAACACGTGGCGCTCCCATCGCGCGTGACTGGGCCGATCAGATCGGCACCATCGACTACGAGATCATCACCGGCATCGGCGCTCGCGCGCATCGGCAGTACGTCGGTGGGGGAGCCGTGGCCGGCAACGTGGGGCACCAGTGAAGCCGTACGAACGGGTTGGCCTCGTGGCGGGTCTCGGAGGTCTCGGAGCGCTGGGCGGGTTGGCCGTCGCGGGTGCCGGACGTGCGCTGGCTCGGCGTCGTGTCGACGCACTCGACGATCCCTATGCGGGAATCGATTTCACCGCCATCTACTCCGACGAGCCGTCGACTGTCACCACCGACGACGGGCTGGCGCTCGCAGTGCGCACCGTCGACCTCGGGGGCATCGCGCCTGGCGAGAAGCCGGAGCTGACAGTGCTGTTCGTGCACGGCTTCAGTCTTCGTATGGCGTCGTGGCACTTTCAACGATTCGACCTCGCCGAACACTGGGCGCAACGGCGAATCCGACTGGTGTTCTTCGACCATCGCGGACATGGGAAGTCCGACGCGGCGCCCCCCGACACCTGCACGATCGCACAACTCTCCGACGACGTCGCCGCCGTGATGCGGACCGTCGCACCGTCGGGACCTGTTGTGCTGTGCGGACATTCGATGGGTGGCATGTCGATCATGGCGCTCGCGCGACGCCACCCGGAGCTCTTCGGTCCTGACGGGCCCGTGGCAGGCGTCGCGCTCGTCGCCACCGCCGCACGTGGACTGACCGAGGCAGGTCTCGCGCGCGGGCTGCGCAACCCCCTCGTCGACGCGTTCCGCGCGACTGTTCGACACAGCCCGCGCGTGATCCAAGCCGGGCGCGACCTCACCAGGCTGGTCCTCGAGCCGGTCCTCGTGTCGGCAAGCTTCGGGCCCGACTTTCACAGCCCCGCACTCGGTCGGGCCGTGGAGAAGATGATTCAGAACACGCCGATCTCCACTGTCGTGAGTTTCCTGAATGCGTTGGAACACCACGACGAATCGATGGGCCTGCCGGTCATCGCCGCCGTCCCGACAGCCGTCGTGTGTGGAACCGCCGACCAGATGACACCGCTGCCCAACTCGCTGCACATGTTCGGCGACCTCGGCGACGACTCCCGACTCGACATCGTCGACGGCGCAGGCCACATGGTCTTGATGGAGCAGCCCGACCGGGTGACCGACGCCATCGCCGACCTCGTCGAACGGTCGCGGGCAGCGCGCCCGCAGCCGCGGCGTCGTCGAATCCCGTTGTTGGGCAGGCGACGATGAGCGGCACCGATGATGTCCAGACTCGTGAGCTGCCCGATGTCGCCGATACCGAGGCATTGGGAGCCGAACTCGCACAAGGCCTCTCGGCCGGCGACGTCGTCATCCTCGACGGGCTGCTCGGGGCGGGTAAGACGGCACTGGCACGCGGTATCGCCGCCGGTCTCGATGTGGTTGGCCGGGTGTCGTCGCCGACCTTCATCATCGCTCGTGAACACAAACCCGGTTCACCCGACCGTCCCGGGATGGTGCACGTCGACGCGTACCGCCTCGGTGGACTCGACGAACTCGACGCGCTCGACCTCGACACCGATCTCGCGGACGCGGTCGTCGTCGTCGAATGGGGCGAAGGCGTCGCGGAGCGTCTCGCAGACCGGCACCTGCTGGTGCGCTTGCAGCGCGATCCCGATACCGATGTCCGCCACGCACAATGGAGTTGGATAGATGGATGAGATGACGGTGCTCGTCATCGACACCGCGACCGATGTCGTGGTGACCGGCGTCGGGACGGTCGACGGTAGTGGTGTGCGTGTGTTGGCCGACCGTGCGACGGCCGACCACCGGCGTCACGCGGAAGTGCTGACGACGCTGATGTCCGAGACACTCGACGAGGCCGGTGTGCGCCGAGACGGGCTCGACGCTGTCGTGGTCGGTTGTGGCCCAGGACCTTTCACTGGTCTACGGGTCGGTATGGCGACCGGCGCCGGATTCGGCGACGCGCTCGGTCTTCCGGTGTACGGGGTCTGCTCGCTCGACGCGATCGCCGCCGACGCCGCGCAACACTTTCCGGCCGGATCGTCGATGGCTGTGGTCACCGACGCGCGACGCCGCGAGGTGTACTGGGCGCGTTACCGCGATGGAGCGCGGTTCAGTGGTCCCGACGTGTCGGCACCCGCGGTGGTAGCCGAATCGCTTGCGGCGCAGCCGGTCGACGTCGCGGCAGGCTCGCCGAGTCATCTCGAACTGTGCGGGTGGCAGGGAGAGCCGTCGCTGGTGACAACGCCGACGGTGCGCGGCCTGCTCCTGGCAAGCGCGGACGACGTCGTGACAGGCGCGGCGCCGGGACCGCTCGTCCCGCTCTATCTCCGACGCCCGGATGCCGTCGAACGAAAAGACCAGCGCGCCAAGGCGGTGACTCCGAAATGACCACCCACGAATTGCTGATCGACCGGCTCGATTATTCGGACATCCCTCGGTGCGCAATGCTCGAGCGCGAGATGTTCGTCGGCGATTCGCCATGGCCCGCAACCGCATTCCGTGCCGAGCTCAACGCGCCGTACAACCGGTACTTCGCGGCGCGCGAGACGCCCGGTGGCGAAGTCGTCGGATACGCGGGCATTTCGACACTGGGCGGCGAGGGCAACTTCGAGTGCGAGATCCATACCATCGCCGTCGCACCGAGTCATCGTGGTCTCGGCTACGGACGCGCACTGCTCGACGTGATGCTCGACGTCGCCGATGCCGCGGACGCCCCGGTCTACCTAGAGGTCAGGACCGACAACGACACCGCGATCGCGCTGTACGAACGCAACGGCTTCGTCCGACGTGGTGTGCGCCGCAACTACTATCAGCCCTCCGGCGCCGACGCCTACACGATGGCGCGGCCCTCGGTGTCGGGGCGTGGAGGTGATCCCACATGATCGTGATGGGCGTGGAGAGTTCGTGCGACGAAACCGGAGTCGGGATCGTCGAGTGGACGCCGGGTGAAGGTGACGGGCCCGGCGAGGTCACGCTGCTGGCCGACGAGGTGGCATCGAGTGTCGACGAGCACGCACGCTTCGGGGGAGTGGTGCCCGAAATCGCCTCGCGTGCGCACCTCGAAGCGATCGTGCCTGCCATGCAGCGGGCGCGCGAAGCTGCGGGGATCGACAAGCCGGATGCCATCGCCGTCACCATCGGGCCTGGCCTCGCAGGCGCGCTGCTCGTCGGAGTTGCTGCCGCCAAGGCGTATTCGCTGGCGTGGGATGTACCGCTGTACGCGATGAATCATCTCGGCGGGCACGTCGCCGTCGACACACTCGAACACGGGCCGATGCCCGAATGCGTCGCGCTCCTCGTCTCGGGTGGCCACACCCATCTCCTGCACGTCACCGATCTCGCCGACCCCATCGTCGAACTCGGCACCACGGTCGACGATGCCGCCGGGGAAGCCTTCGACAAGGTGGCGCGCCTGCTCGACCTCGGCTTCCCGGGCGGTCCCGAACTGGATAAGGCTGCGGCACAGGGTGACCCGCACGCGATCGAGTTCCCGAGAGGCATGACGGGGCCGCGTGACGCCCGCTACGACTTCTCGTTCTCGGGGGTGAAGACGGCGGTGGCACGCTACGTCGAGAAGTGCCGCCGCGATGGCGTCGACGTCCCGGTCGCCGATATCGCGGCGTCGTTTCAGGAAGCCGTGGCAGATGTGTTGACACTAAAGGCGGTTCGCGCGTGCACGGACCTCGGCGTCGACACCCTGGTGCTCGGCGGCGGTGCGACGGCCAACTCCCGGATTCGGTCGCTGGCGCAAGAACGTTGTGCCGCAGCCGGAATCACGCTGCGCGTGCCGAAGCCGCGCCTGTGTACCGACAACGGCGTCATGATCGCCACGCTGGGCGCGCACGTCATTGCGGGCGGCGCGCAACCGTCACCGCTGACCGTGGCCACCGACCCGGGGCTGAGTGTGCAGGTGTCGCAAGAACGCTGATCAGCCCTCGCGCAACAGTTGCGGGCACCCATCCGTGAGCGACGCGAGGGTCTCGCGCTGCGTCGGGCGTGCCTGCGCATACCGCTGCTCGCCCGAGGCGGTCAGGGTGGCGAAAACCGAGCGTCGGTCCGAGGAACACATCGTGCGGACAACCAGCCCGTCCTTCTCCAGTCGGCCGACAACTCGGGAGAGTGCGCTCTGGCTCAGATGCACTCGGCTTGCCAGCTCGCTCATCCGGGCTTGATGGTCGTCGGCCTCCGCGAGCAGCTCGAGTACCTCGAACTCGCTCGATGAGAGTCCGTGCTTGGCCTGCAGCTCACGGTCGAGACTGCACAGGACCTTGTTGTAGCGGATCGACAGATCTCGCCACGCGGCAGCCAACTGGTCCTCAGAAGTCACCGCCTTAGTCATGCACCGCATCCTACCCTGCAACTGCAATATATGCTTCAGCAAAAGATGTGATAACAATTAATGTAGACGCATTGAATGCACATGCATATAGTTCCTCGCATGGCACACAACACACGAGACGTGGTCATCGCGCATCGGTCCGAGTCGTCGAGCGTCGACGATCGGGCACACGACATCAATCAGGCGGCTCCCGAACCGTCATCGGACCTTCACATCACCTCCCCCCACATCACCTCCGCGACAGGGTGGACCGGGAAGGTGTGGCTGCTGCTGGTGGTTCTGGCGGGAGCGCTCTTCCTCGACGGCCTGGACATCTCGATGGTCGGCGTCGCACTGCCGTCGATCGGCGAGGACCTCCACATGGGTCAGTCGCAATTGCAGTGGATCGTGAGCGGATATGTCCTGGGCTACGGCGGCCTGCTGTTGCTGGGCGGGCGTGCAAGCGACTTGTTCGGTCGCCGCAGGGTGTTCCTGGTGGCACTGGGCGTGTTCGGCGTCGCGTCTGTCGCAAGCGCCGTCGTCGACATCAATGCGGTCATCATCGCTCTGCGTTTCATCAAGGGGATCGCCGCGGCGTTCACCGTGCCCGCAGGCTTGTCGATCATCACGACGACGTTCGCCGAGGGGCCCGCCCGCAACAAGGCATTCAGTATCTACACCGTGTGCGGAGCGAGTGGCTTCTCGCTCGGCCTGGTCTTCGGTGGTCTGCTGACCGAACTCTCCTGGCGCGCAACGCTTCTGTTCCCGGGTCCCGTCGCGCTTGCGTTGCTCTTCGCGGGGCTGCGCGTGATCCCGACCGCGCCGCGCACACCCATGCACTGGCGACAGTTCGACGCGTTGGGCGCTCTGACCAGCACCGGTGCACTGCTGCTGCTCGTCTTCGCGGTCGTGCGCGCTCCCGAGGTCGGGTGGACCGCACCCGTCACGATCGCGAGTTTCGCCGCGTCGGCAATCCTGGGCGTCGCGTTCGTCGCTGTTGAACTTCGTCACCGACACCCGCTGGTGCGTCCGGGAATTCTGAGGTCGGCGTTGCTGGTCCACGCGAACCTCTCCGGTGCGCTGATGTTCGGCGGCTACGTCGCGTTCCAGTTCGTCGTGACGCTGTATCTGCAGGACTCGTTGGGTTGGTCGCCGCTGGGAATGGCGCTCGCCTTTCTGCCGGCAGGCGTGATCGTTGTCGCGAGTGCGACACGGATGGATCGTGTCCTCGACAGGGTTCCGACGCCGCTTCTGCTCGTGGCCGGCTTCGCGTCATTCCTCGGCGGTTACCTGTGGTTCTCCCGTGTCCAGCCGGGCATGTCGTACGCCGAGTTCCTGCTGCCGACCATCATTCTGTTGGGCGTCGGGTTTGCGCTGACGTTCCCGTCGATCAACTCACAGGGCACCGCTGGCGTCGCCGACCACGAGCAGGGTTTGGCGTCCGGTCTGGTCAACACCAGCGTCCAGGTTGGCGGCGCAGTGATGCTGGCGATCATCACCGCCATTCTGGCCAGTTCGGGCGTCACGCAGCAGCCCGGTCAGTTGTTGGGCGGTATGTCGATGGCGATCTGGGTGGTCAGTGCGCTCGCGGTGGTCGGATTGTTCGGAGCACTCGTGGCATCGTGGTGGTCGCGACGCCTCCCGGTCGGTGCCTGAGCCGCGTAGGGGAGACGTTTGCACCCGTGCCCCTTGAGTGCTGGCACTCTCACGTATAGAGTGCCAGTAGGCACTGAAAGTGAACCTCGGCCACCCGCGACGACGAGGTTTCGTGCAGGGCCCGCAAACACATACATCGTTTCTCGGATGAGAAAGTTGAGGACTCACATCGTGGCGAGCGTGAACATCAAGCCGCTTGAGGACAAGATCCTGGTGCAGGCTGTGGAGGCCGAGACGACCACCGCATCCGGTCTGGTCATCCCGGATACCGCCAAGGAGAAGCCCCAGGAGGGCACCGTCATCGCCGTCGGCGAAGGGCGTGTCACCGAGCAGGGCAACCGCGTCCCTGTCGACGTCAAAGAAGGCGACACCGTCATCTACAGCAAGTACGGCGGCACCGAAATCAAGTATGCCGGCGAGGAGTACCTGATCCTCTCGTCCCGCGACGTGCTCGCGGTGATCGGCAAGTAAGACCCCACGGACCAACGTGTGGTCGTTCCGCCCCGGGGTCTGTACGCAGACCCCGGGGCGGACTACGTTGTGCCCCCATTCATTTCCCCAGTAGAAGGCACTCAAGAAGGAAGTCATGGCCAAACAGATCGAATTCGACGAGAAGGCCCGTCGCTCACTCGAGCGCGGTATCGATCAGCTCGCTGACACGGTCAAGGTGACACTCGGCCCACGTGGGCGACATGTGGTGCTGTCCAAGGCGTTCGGCGGACCGTCGGTCACCAATGACGGCGTGACGATCGCACGCGACATCGAACTCGAGGACCCGTTCGAGAACATGGGCGCTCAGTTGGTGAAGTCGGTCGCCACGAAGACGAACGACGTCGCAGGCGACGGCACGACCACCGCAACCGTTCTCGCGCAGGCGATCGTCAGCGAAGGTCTGCGCAACGTCGCAGCGGGCGCGAGCCCCGTCTCGCTCGGTGCGGGTATCTCGAAGGCCGCCGACGCGATCAACGACGAACTGGTCCGCGTCGCAACGCCCGTCGAGGGCGAGAAGGCGATCGCCCAGGTCGCCACCGTCAGCTCGCGTGACCCCGAGGTCGGCGAGATGGTCGGCAAGGCGATGGCGACGGTCGGCACCGACGGCGTCGTCACCGTCGAAGAGGGATCGGGACTGCACACCGAACTGGTCGTCACCGAGGGCGTGCAGTTCGACAAGGGCTACCTCTCGCCCTACTTCATGACCGATCCCGACAGCCAGGAAGCGGTCCTCGAGGACGCCTACGTGCTCCTCTACCGCGAGAAGATCAGCTCGCTGCCCGATTTCCTCCCGTTGCTGGAGAAGGTCGCGCAGTCTGGCAAATCGCTGCTGATCATTGCCGAAGACGTCGAGGGCGAGCCGCTCTCGACGCTGGTGGTCAACTCGATCCGCAAGACCATCAAGGCCGTCGCGGTCAAGGCGCCGTTCTTCGGTGATCGTCGCAAGGCGTTCCTCGACGACCTCGCTGTCGTCACCGGTGGCACCGTGATCTCGACCGACATCGGACTCTCGCTGTCGACGACCGAGCTCGATCAGCTCGGCACGGTGCGTCGCGCTGTCGTCACCAAGGACACCACCACCCTCGTCGAGGGTGGCGGTTCGAAGGAGGCCGTCGCCGCACGTGCCGACCAGATCCGACGCGAGATCGACAACAGCGACTCCGACTGGGACCGCGAGAAGCTCGCCGAGCGGTTGGCGAAGCTCTCCGGCGGCATCGCGGTGATTCGCGTCGGCGCGCCGACCGAGACAGCACTCAAGGAGCGCAAGCACCGCGTCGAGGATGCGGTCGCCGCAGCCAAGGCTGCTGTCGAGGAGGGCATCATCCCCGGTGGTGGGTCTGCGCTCGTGCAGGCGTCGAAGGTGCTTGATTCTCTCGCCGAGGGACTCGGCCAGGACGAGGCGCTCGGCGTCCGGGTCGTTCGCGACGCCGTGCGTTCGCCGCTGTACTGGATCGCCAGCAACGCGGGCGTCGACGGTGCCGTGGTTGTCGACAAGGTCGCACGCCAGGAGACCGGTCACGGCTTCAACGCCGCGACACTCTCGTACGGTGACCTGCTGGCAGACGGCATCATCGACCCGGTCAAGGTGACGAGGTCGGCCGTCGTGAACGCGGCGTCGGCATCGCGGATGGTGCTGACCACCGAGGCCGCGGTTGCCGACGAGCCCGCCGGTGCGGCCGCAGATCACGGTCACGGGCACGCACACTGACCGAGCGGTGCTCGCGGTCTGATCTCTGACCGCATGTGACACAACTGCAAGAGGCAAAAAGGAGCCCGGGCCGACCAGATGGTCGGCCCGGGCTTCTTTGTGGTCTTGTCGTCTGCTGTGTGTGAGTGCTCGGTCAGCTCGCGATGCGACGTCCGACGCCGCGCTTCATCAGCATGCTGCGTTCGGACTCCGAGAGTCCGCCCCAGATCCCGTACGGCTCAGCGACTGCGAGAGCGTGCTCACGGCAATGCGCGATCACCGGGCACTGGTGGCACATTTCTTTTGCGCGACGCTCTCTCTGAGCTCGTGCCCGGCCGCGCTCGCCATCGGGATGAAAGAACATAGAGGAGTCGACGCCGCGACATAGGCCTTGCATTTGCCAATCCCAGATATCGGCATTAGGTCCGGGGAGGTGATTTGGCTGAGGCATGGCACGAACTCCTTTGATTCTCGAGGTACCGCTGCACTGCTCCGTCGGCCGCGAGACCGGCGGAACCACACTGGCGCATCGCCGCTATCGGCTGTGCATCGCAAACACTAGGCGGACGACGGAAACAGCGTCAATAGTGCCTCTTGAGGACAAGATCGTTCAAAAAATTCCATCGTTGTTAACGAAATGTTGTGTGGTTGGCCTGGGCTAGCACAGGCCGACCCTGCCACCTGCGGAGACCCTCGTCAGGGTCCGATGACATGCCGTGACCTGCATGGATGCGGATTGATTTCGCTCTCTTCGAGCGAAAGTGCGATCGTAGGCGCGTGCGGGGCCGAGAACGCCGAGTAACACGAAGGAAATGTTCTCATCATGCGTACGTGACGTTGGCGTCGAATTAAAGAATTGTGACAACAGGTTAAATTCAGGAAAACGGAGACGATGGAAGTGATGTGGACCACGAGATTGTGTTGAATTCGCTGCGACAGCAATGGTGGGCGGCCGTCGTACGAGGAGGGCTTGGCGACGGGGCCGCAGCGCTGACCATGCTCGACCGGCTTCGTGCGCACGCCAGAGCGGTCGACGCCAGAGAGGTGATCTCCTTGGCGTTCAGTACCACGGCCTCACTACACCGACAGTCGGGTCGACACGACCTCGCCGTCGGGTTCGACGCCGCGGCGCTGGCTGAACTCGATGATCCCTTCGGCTCCACAGATCCGTGGGTTCGCGTTGCCGCGCACGACGCCGTCGTAGGCCTCGCGGCCGACAATCTGGGTCTGTTCCGATTCTCGGCCTCGGCTCGGCTGCTCATCCGGGCGCGAGAGCTGCACGATGGCCGCGACGTCGAGGAAGCGGGCTCCGACGCGTGGACGACTTTCGTCACCGAGGTCCGCCCGCGCGTGCGGGAGCGATGGGTCGGTGCTGAGCTGGCCATCTACACCGGCGACGCAGACCGGGCGCGTCGACTTATCGGTGAGGCCCAAAAAATGATGGCCTCGGTCTCGGCGAATCATGAGCGTCATCACATCAAGACAGATCTCATCGCCGCGGCGTCCGCGATCGATACATCCGACGCGCTCACCGTCGCGAGGGCATGTCTTCGGCGCGCGCAGGCAGGTGGATTTTTACCTCTGACCTGGGCGTCGTTGTCTTTGCTGCAAGGCCTCGGCGACACGTCGGATACAACGATTGCAAGCATCAACGCGTCGCATGACATGCTTGTGGATCGGGGGATGCCGTTCGCCGGCCGCTCGTAGATCCATCACGACCCGATTGATCAGGCAACACAAACGTGTAACACGGGAATCTCAACTGACGATGAAACTGACAGGTGTTGAGTTAGACGAAGCCGTCCGCGCAGCCGCGTCGGGCGACCGGGTCGCACTCACGTCAGTCCTCGAAAGTGTGCAGGAACCGATCGTGCGCTACTGCCGAGGGCGAATCGGTGTCGGAGAACGCCATTTGTTCTCCGCTGACGACGTGGCGCAGGAGGCCCTTATGGCTGTCATGACCGCGCTGCCCCGGTATCAAGACCAGGGGCGACCGTTCATGGCCTTTGTGTACGGCATTGCCTCGCACAAGGTAGCTGACGCCATGCGCGTCGCCGGTCGTGTGAAGGCTGACCCCGTCGAGCAGCTCCCCGAGGTCGTCCAGGTCACTGGAGGACCAGAGCAGAGCGCACTCGACGCCGACGCCAGCCGTGAGATGAAAGCACTTCTCGCGTTGATTCCGGAGAAGCAACGCGAAGTGCTCATCCTGCGTCTGGTCGTCGGACTGTCCGCTGAGGAGACCGCGGAAGCCGTGGGAAGCACCCCCGGTGCGGTTCGCGTCGCGCAACACCGAGCTTTGGCCAAGTTGAAGGAACAGCTGAGAAAGGCGGGAGGACATGATGAACGACGAGCATGAGTCGCATCGTGGTCGCTCCGTGCCGGGTCGGCGGCAGTCGGGGGGCATGCATGACACCGGAACTGGTGCGTACAGAAATCCCACAGGGGAGTGGTCGACTCCCGACGACACGCCCGTGGACATCTCCGCGGTCCAATTCGACGACGCGTTCATCGACGCACTGTCGCACGACGTTCCGACGCCGACGCGCGATGACGCCGAGTACGAGCTCGCGGGTCTGCTCTCCGCGTGGCGCCACGAGTCGCTAGCCGATCCGCTGCCGCTCGGCCCGACTGTCGCCGACGTCGAGAACGCGATCGCTGCGGAACGTCCGAGGGCTCGGACCCGTACCGTGGTGCGCACCCTGCGTATCGTCGCCGGGGCCGCAGCAGTTGCCATCGTCGCGGCAGCAGGGCTCACCGTGATGTCGCAGGGTTCCGAACCGGGCGACCCGCTGTGGAACGTCAAGAAGGTCGTGTTCGCGCAGGCTGCATCGGAAACGCAAGCCGCATACGACGTGCGTTCGAACCTCGAGAAGGCCGAAGCCGAACTCGCCGCAGGCAACACGCCTGCCGCCGAATCGTTGATCTCGCAGGCAGAGAATTCGATGGGGCCGGTTCGCGACTCAGACACCCGCTCACACATGGACGAGTGGATCGGACGCCTGCGAGCCGACACCGGGACAACCGTGCGCAGCGGTACCTCGGCAACGTCGCCGAACGGCGGAAACGTCGATACCTCCCAGGCGCGAACGTCGGAGCCGCAACAGCCGACCGACCCGCTCACGAGTCAGACAAAGCCCGAGACGACGTCGCCTCAGACGACTCCGCCTGAGACCAGCCAGACCCCGACGACCACAACCAAGCCGCCGACGACGACCACGACCACCACTACGGCGGCAAACGACGGTCCGTCGAGCAGCTGGCCACCGTCGAGCTGATCTGCGTCAGTCAGACGGATTAAGACCTTCGGTGTAGGACAGGTCAATCGGGCGAGACAATCGAACAAGCCACGAGCTCCGCGATTGCGGCGCTCGTGGCTTGTTTCGTGATGTCAGCTGTGTGCGACGCCCGAGACGCTGTGCTCGGTATCTCAGCGGTCGTCGTCGATGTGATGGTGCGCGTCGGCATAGCCGCGGCAGTAGTCCCAGGTGACGTAGGCGTCGGGACGCGGATCGACAGCGGGCTCATGCGGCCGCACGGTTCCGTCGATCAATAGTTGAAGTAGGTTGGCGCGCAGCATGTCCCAGTCGTGGTAATGGTCTTCCTGGCAGTCGTCGCAGACGACGACGAGCCCACGAATCCCACGATGTGCCAGCAATGCCTCATAGACGGCGAGGTCGGCCAGATCCTCTTCGACCGCGAGCCGCTCACTCTCGTCCAAGGGGATGCCAGGCTCCATCGAATCCAGCATGGAAGCCGGATCGCTGGGGTCGTCGGCGAACGGGTCTGGTGGAAGGCCCGGTGGGAGATGATCACGCACGACTCCACCGTAACCGATTGCAGCGCACGGCTGCCGCAACGCTCCACAGTTTGTCTGCTGTCTGCGCCGACGCCGGGCGCCCTTCGCTGCGGGCGAAATCAGCAGCCACCCTTTACCAGATAGAATGGACTAATGACGCAGGTTCGCACCGGAGGAGACGACCCCGGCAAGGTCGCAATGCTCGGACTGACGTTTGACGACGTCCTGTTGTTGCCGTCGGCGTCGGATGTGATTCCCAGTGAGGTCGACACATCCACGCGGGTGACCAAGGAGATCACGCTTCGCGTGCCTCTCGTAAGTTCGGCGATGGACACCGTCACCGAGTCGCGCATGGCCATCGCCATGGCGCGTGCCGGCGGCATGGGTGTCCTCCACCGCAACTTGTCGATCGAGGCCCAGGCCGGCCAGGTGGAGACGGTCAAGCGCTCCGAGGCGGGCATGGTGACCGATCCCGTGACCTGCTCGCCGAGCAACACGCTCGCCGAGGTCGACGCCATGTGTGCCCGGTACCGCATCTCCGGCCTGCCGGTCGTCGACGATCGCGGCGAACTCGTCGGCATCATCACCAACCGCGACATGCGCTTCGAGGTCGACCAGGACCGCCCGGTCTCCGAGGTGATGACCAAGGCGCCGCTCATCACCGCACAGGAAGGCGTGTCCGCTGAGGCCGCGCTCGGACTCCTGCGTCGCAACAAGGTCGAGAAGCTGCCGATCGTCGACGGCAACGGCAAGCTCACCGGCCTCATCACGGTCAAGGACTTCGTCAAGACCGAGCAGCACCCGCTTGCCACCAAGGATTCCGACGGCCGATTGCTCGTCGGCGCGGCCGTGGGAACCGGCGATCCGCAGTGGGAACGTGCGATGGCGCTCTCCGACGCGGGCGCCGACGTGATCATCGTCGACACCGCCCATGCGCACAACCGACTGGTGCTCGAGATGGTCGCCAAGCTCAAGGCCGAAATCGGCGATCGTGTGCAGATCGTCGGCGGCAACGTCGCAACCCGTGAGGCCGCGCAGGCGCTCGTCGACGCGGGCGCCGACGCCGTGAAGGTCGGTGTCGGCCCCGGCTCGATCTGCACGACCCGCGTCGTCGCAGGTGTCGGTGCCCCGCAGATCACCGCGATCCTCGAAGCCGTCGCCGTGTGCAACAAGGCAGGCGTTCCGGTCATCGCCGACGGTGGCGTGCAGTACTCCGGCGACATCGCCAAGGCACTCGCGGCAGGCGCGTCGACCGTTATGCTCGGTTCGCTCCTCGCGGGCACCGCAGAGGCTCCCGGCGACCTGATCCTGGTCAACGGCAAGCAGTTCAAGAGCTACCGAGGCATGGGATCGCTCGGTGCCATGCAGGGCCGCGGACAGGCCAAGTCGTACTCCAAGGACCGCTACTTCCAAGACGACGTGCTCGCCGAGGAGAAGCTGGTGCCCGA
This sequence comes from Gordonia sp. w5E2, assembly GCF_036540975.1. NCBI lineage: Bacteria > Bacillati > Actinomycetota > Actinomycetes > Mycobacteriales > Gordoniaceae > Gordonia > Gordonia sp. w5E2. Next base: position 1,599,410 of record NZ_CP144213.1, read on the forward strand.
GGGCATCGAAGGACGGGTGCCCTACCGCGGGCCCCTCGGCCAGGTGGTGCACCAGCTCGTCGGCGGACTTCGTGCGTCGATGGGTTACACCGGGTCGTCGACCATCGATCACCTGCAGGGTGCACGCTTCGTGCAGATCACCGCGGCGGGCCTCAAGGAGTCGCATCCGCACGACATCACACTGACCGCCGAGGCGCCGAACTACTATTCCCGCTGAACGTCGTCGTGATCGTTGCGATCACGACGCCGCACAGTCGAATAGCAGTCCATCAACCCCCTAGAGAGGCGCAACGGTGCGTGACCTGACCGACATCGGCATGGGCAGAACCGCCCGTCGAACATATGAACTCGACGACATCAGCATCGTCCCGTCACGACGGACGCGCTCATCGAAGGAAGTGTCGACGGCCTGGCAGATCGACGCCTACCGGTTCAACTCGCCGATACTGAGCCATCCCACCGACGCCCTCGTCTCGCCGCAGATGGCGGTGGCGCTGGGAAGGCTCGGTTCGCTCGGCGCAATCAACGGTGAGGGACTCTGGGCGCGCCACCGCGACGTCGAGGGCAAGATCGCGCAACTCGTCGACATCGCGCTCAACGATCCGGACCCATCCGCGCCCGTGCGCTTCCTGCAGGAACTGCATCGCGCCCCGATCGACACCGATCTTCTCGGCGAAGCCGTGAGCTTTGTGCGTGACGCGGGTGTGACGACCGCCGTTCGGGTGAGTCCGCAACACGCACCGGAACTGACGCCCGCACTCCTCGCCGCCGGCGTCGAGATCCTGGTCGTGCACGGCACGATCATCTCCGCCGAGCATGTTGTCCGCGGTGAAGAAGAACCACTCAACCTCAAGACGTTCATCGCCGAACTCGACATCCCGGTGATCGCGGGCGGCGTACACGACCACCGGACCGCCCTCCACCTGATGCGGACCGGCGCTGCCGGCGTGATCGTCGGATACGGCTCGGCCGAAGGAGCGACGACGACATCGGAGGTGCTCGGTATCGGCGTTCCGATGGCCACCGCCATCGCCGACGCCGCAGCTGCGCGTCGGGAGTACCTCGACGAGACCGGCGGCCGCTATGTGCACGTCATCGCCGACGGCGACATCCACACCTCTGGCGACCTCGCCAAGGCGATCGCCTGTGGTGCCGATGCCGCGGTGCTCGGTACGCCGCTGGCCGCAGCAGCCGAAGCCCCAGGTCAAGGATGGTATTGGCCGTCGGCCGCAGCGCATCCTGACACTCCGCGCGGCGCGCTGCTGCGCGTCGCGACCGACGTGGGACGCCCGAGCCTCGAGACGGTACTCAACGGACCGTCCGACGACCCGTTCGGAGAACTGAATCTGGTTGGCGCACTGCGTCGTTCGATGGCGAAGGCCGGCTATTCCGATCTCAAGGAGTTCCAGAAGGTCGGGTTGTCTGTTCGCGCCTAACCGCGTTTTCTGCCCACCAGGTGAGACCGCCGTCACGTCATGTGACAACGGGCGTTAGAATGGTTGGCTATGGCAGCCCACCATGGTTTCGACAAGCTCAACCAGCGCAAGAACAAGCTCAACCAGCGCAAGAACGCGCTCAACCAGCGCAACAACGCGCTCAACCAGCGCGAGAATGAGCCTGACTTCGACGTGCTCATCGTCGGTTCCGGTTTCGGCGGCAGCGTCAGTGCGTTGCGCCTCGTCGAGAAGGGGTACCGCGTCGGGGTGATCGAAGCCGGACGTCGGTTCGAAGACCACGAGTTCGCGAAGACGAGCTGGCGTCTGCACAAGTGGCTGTGGGCGCCGAAGCTCGGGCTGTACGGGATTCAGCGGATCCACGCCCTCAAGGACGTGATGATCATGGCGGGAGCGGGCGTCGGCGGTGGCTCGCTCAACTACGCCAACACCCTGTACAAGCCTCCGACTCCGTTCTTCACCGATCCCCAGTGGAACCACATCACCGACTGGGAGGCCGAGCTCACACCGCATTACGAGCAGGCGCGACGGATGCTGGGCGTCGTCACCAATCCCACTGTCACAGAATCGGATCGGGTGATGCGTACCGTCGCCGAACAGATGGGCGCGGCCAACACCTTCACCTCGACGCCGGTCGGAGTGTTCTTCGGTGCCAAGACCGGCCTGGCGGGAGTGCCGGGCGAGACCGTGCCGGACCCGTATTTCGGTGGAGCCGGACCCGAGCGGACCGCCTGCACCGAGTGCGGGGCGTGCATGACCGGCTGCCGGGTGGGCGCGAAGAACACCCTGATGAAGAACTACCTCGGTCTCGCCGAGCGCAACGGAGCAACGATCATCGACCGCACCACCGTCGACGGACTCGCGCAGCGTGCCGACGGGACGTGGGAGGTCGACACCAGGGGCTCGTCGTCGTGGGGTCCGTTCGGCGCGGGTAAGCGCACCTTCACCGCAGATCAGGTGATCGTCGCGGCCGGGACGTTCAACACGCAGAAGCTGCTTCACCGTGCCAAGGGGACGTCGCTTCCGAAGATCTCCGACGCGATGGGCGCGTTGACGCGTACCAACTCCGAGTCGATCCTCGGCGCGATGGCTGCGAAATACGATCCGCAACACGACTATTCGCACGGGGTGGCGATCACGTCGTCGTTCCATCCGGAGCCCAACACGCATATCGAGCCAGTTCGATATGGCAAGGGCAGCAACGCGATTGCGTATCTGCAGACGGTGCTCACCGACGGTGGCAGTAGGCGCAACCGGTTCGGTCAGTTCTTGAAGGAGATCGCGCGGAACCCCTTCCTGCTCGTGCGACTTCTCTTCGTGCGCAAGTGGAGTCAGCGCACCGTGATCGCTCTGGTCATGCAGAGCAGTGACAACTCACTGACCACGTTCGTGCGTAAGCGCGGACCGTTCCGTTACGTCACGAGCAAGCAGGGGCACGGTGAGCCGAATCCGACGTGGATTCCCAAGGGTAACGAGGCAACTCGACGCATCGCCGACATCCTGCCGGGAGGGCTCGCGGGCGGCACCTGGGGCGACGTGATGAACATGCCGCTCACCGCCCACTACCTCGGCGGGTGTGCCATCTCCGACGATCCTGCGAACGGCGTCGTCGACGCATACCACCGTGTGTGGGGTTATCCGACGCTGCATGTCACCGATGGTGCCGCGGTCTCGGCGAATCTCGGCGTCAACCCGTCGTTGACCATCTCGGCGCAGGCCGAGCGCGCGATCTCGTTGTGGCCCAACAAGGGTGAAGATGACCAGCGCCCCGAGCAGGGCAGCAGTTACAGGCGGCTCGCGCCGATCGCACCCGCACACCCTGTGGTGCCCGCCGACGCTCCTGGTGCGCTGCGGCTGCCGATCACGCCGGTGTTCTCGACGGCTGTGGTTCCCTGACCGCACGCCCGGCAGCAGGGGTGGCGCGCGCAGAAAACCACACCCCTCGGGTCCTCCGCCTGTACCGGTACATGCGAGCGACCCACGAGGCGTAGCTTTCTGCGCGGCTCGGGACCCGAGCACTGCTGTGTGATCAGTCCAGCCCGCGGGCGCTGAGGCTCTCGGCGAACCCGTCGGCGGTCCGCAGCGCGGCGATCACGATGGGCGCAACCAGGATTCGTGCGCCTGGCCGTAGTCCGCGTGCGCGGCGCGCCTCGTCGACCTGGCCAGCGATCTCGACGATCAGCGGAATCGTCCGGATGGTCAGGGCGAGCGAGATCGCGATGAGGTCGGTGCGCACGCCGAGCTTGCTCAGCGGCGACATGGCGCGCGTCAGGGAGTCCAGCATGTCGGTGGTGCGGGTGGTCAGGCTGACGACGGCGGCCAGAAGCACCGAGAGCGCGAGGATGCCGCACAACAGAACCGCTCGACGCCAGTCGGTGAAGACGAGCTGAAACACGAAGACGAACAACAGAATCCACAGCGTCGGCCGGAACTGGCGCCACGCCGTGGCCGGACCGATGCCGGCAAGTGCGTAGACCGCGACGACCGCGGCGGCGGCAATGCCGAGGGCCGGAAGGGTTCTCACACACAGGGTGATGACGAGAATGCCTGCAGCGAGGCCGAGCAACTTCACGCCGGGGGAGGCCCTGTGCAGCAGCGAGTGTCCGGGCAGGTAGGTGCCGAGCGGATTCATGCCATCGCCTCGCGATAGGCGGGCAGTGCGACGCCGGGCACATCGTCGACGGTGATGACCCCGTCGTCGATGACGAGTACGCGCTCGAAGTCGTCGACAAGGTCGAGGTCGTGGGTGACCACGACGAGTTGGACGTCGAGGTCGGCGAACACGCGACGCAGCATACGGCTGTTGCGCAGGTCGAGGAGCGTCGTCGGTTCGTCGGCGACGATGATCGCCGGTTCGGTGACGAATACCGCTGCGAGAGCGAGGAGTTGTTTCTGCCCGCCGGACAGTCTGCTCGCGGGTTGGTCGGCGTGGTCGGCGAGGCCGAAACGCTCGAGCACGCTCATCGCGCGGTCCCGACGTTCGGCCTTGTTCAGATCTGTTCTGGTCAGCGACAGTTCGATGTCCTCACGCACCGTCGGCATGATGATCTGTCGGTCGGGGTCGGAGAAGATGAATCCGACGCGGCGTCGAACACGACGCTTCTCCTTCGCGGCGTCGAGACCATCGACGACGACGGTCCCGGTGTCGGGGACGACGAGCGCGTTGATCATCCGCGCCAGCGTCGACTTTCCGCTGCCGTTGGCGCCCACGATGCCGATGCGTCGTTCGGGAAGGTCGACCGAGACATCACTCAACACTCGACGACCGTCGAATGAGTGTGAGACATCGCGGAATTCGATCACGCGGGGTCCATGCGGTGAGGTGTCATGCGGTGAGTGCGACGACGCGTCCACGTCGTATGCGCAGTGGGGTGATGAGGCCTGGCCACCCTCGGTGCACCTGGCTCGCGACCAGCGCCGCGATCACCGCCTTGACTGCGTCGCCCGCGATGAACCAGCCGTTGGCCGCGATCGCCGCCCACAGGGTGAGGTCGGCGCGGATCATCAGGCCGATGGTGCCGCAGATGTAGATCACCAGCACTCCGCCGATCAGATTCGCCACGATGCCCAGCAGGATTCGGTACCGCGGCATCATGAAGGCGGTCAGCAACCCGATCACGAACACGCCGGGCAGGAAGCCGACGAAGAATCCGGCCGTCGGCGACGACAGTGCGGTCAGACCGTTGCGACCACCCGAGAGGATCGGCAGTCCCGCGATCGCGAGGGCCATGAAGATGACCACCGCCAACGTGCCCTTCTTGGGGCCGAGGATGGCGCCGGTCAGCATCACGCCGAGGGTTTGGAAGGTGATCGGTACGCCCGCGCTGCCGACGCTGATCTGTCCCGGCAAGCCGAGTGCCGCGATCAGTGCGGCGAACACAGCAGCCTGGGTGATGTCGGAGATCGACAGGGACAGCCATCGCCGACCCGGCTTCTCGACAGATGACCTGGCCTTTTCTCGCTCGTCTGAGGTGCTCATATCGACATGGAGTATCCCACGGTGCTGCCTGAGCTCCATCGTCGCCGCCTGCACGGCGGTGGCGGGTGCCGCCTGCGCGGCGGTCGCGTCGGTACGCACGCATAGAATGGGGTGGTGACAGACTCTTCCGCCGACACCTCGTCTGCCGACCGATCCTCCGCCGAGAGCGCGCTCGTCGAGGGCCCGCGACCGGTCCTCGTCGTCGACTTCGGTGCGCAGTACGCGCAATTGATCGCTCGACGTGTCCGTGAGGCGCGTATCTACTCCGAGGTCATCGCCCACGACGCCACGATCGATGAGTTCAAGGCCAAGGATCCTGCCGCGATCATCCTGTCCGGCGGGCCGGCGTCGGTGTACGCCGACGACGCGCCGAGCCTCGATCCGGCCATTCTTGAGCTGGGCATCCCGGTGTTCGGGATCTGCTACGGCTTCCAGACAATGGCTGCCGCGCTCGGCGGCGAGGTGGCCAACACAGGTGGGCGCGAGTTCGGACGCACGACGTTCACCGCCACCGACGACGGCGTGCTACATCGCGGTCTCGACCGCAACCAGCCCGTGTGGATGAGCCACAACGACGCCGTGCAGGTGGCGCCCGAGGGCTTCGTCGTCACAGGGTCGACGCCCGGTGCGCCCGTCGCGGCGTTCGAGTCCGTCGAGGCGAAGATGGCAGGCGTGCAGTACCACCCCGAGGTGCTGCATACGCCGCACGGCCAGCAGGTGCTCACCCGGTTCCTCTACGAGATCGCGGGCCTCGAGGCCGACTGGACGCCCGCGAACATCGCCGACGCACTGATCGACCAGGTCTCCGACCAGATCGGCGACGGCCTCGCGATCTGCGGTCTGTCGGGCGGCGTCGATTCGGCGGTTGCGGCAGCGCTGGTTCAGCGGGCCATCGGCGATCGGCTGACGTGTGTCTTCGTCGACCACGGACTGCTACGTGCCGGTGAGCGTGAGCAGGTCGAGCACGACTTCGTCGCCGCCACCGGTGCGCGACTGGTGACGGTCGACGCCGCCGACAAGTTCCTCGCCGAACTGTCCGGTGTCAGCGACCCCGAGACCAAGCGCAAGATCATCGGACGCGAGTTCATTCGGTCGTTCGAGGGCGCTGTCAGCGACGTGCTGGGCGACCGAGCGGCCGACGGAGACAAGGTCGACTTCCTGGTCCAGGGCACGCTGTACCCCGACGTGGTCGAATCCGGCGGGGGTAGCGGCACCGCGAACATCAAGAGCCACCACAACGTCGGCGGGTTGCCAGACGATCTCGAGTTCAGCCTCGTCGAGCCTCTGCGGTTGTTGTTCAAGGACGAGGTGCGGGCGGTCGGACGTGAACTCGGTCTGCCCGAGGAGATTGTCGGTCGTCAGCCGTTCCCCGGACCCGGTCTCGCCATCCGCATCGTCGGCGACGTGACCGCCGACCGTCTCTCGATGCTGCGCAAGGCCGACCTCATCGCCCGAGAGGAGCTGACGGCCGCGGGTCTCGATCACCAGATCTGGCAGTGCCCGGTGGTGTTGCTCGCCGACGTGCGCAGCGTCGGCGTGCAGGGCGACGGCCGCACCTACGGGCATCCGATCGTCCTGCGGCCGGTGTCGAGCGAGGACGCTATGACGGCCGACTGGACGCGCGTGCCGTACGAGGTACTCGAGACGATCTCCACACGCATCACCAACGAGGTGCCCGACGTGAACCGCGTCGTCCTCGACGTCACGAGCAAGCCGCCGGGCACCATCGAGTGGGAGTAGCAGCCGAGCGGGAGTAGGTGGCGAGCGCTAACTGCGTCGCGCGCCGCTGACCAGAAGCACCAGGCCGACGATCAGCCCTATCCCGACGACGCCCCAGCCGAGGACCGACGCCGACGGGAGATCGGGGGTGTCGGCCAGGCCCCAGATCGCCACCGCGATCGCGGCGATACCGAGGAGCGCGAGCCCTGGGGCGCGGTGCCCCACGGCATTGCCCACCTGCTCGCTGCTGCCTGACTCGTTGCCCTCTGCGGTTCCGTTGGCCGTTTCTGGACGCCAGTCGTTCATCGGGTCACCTCCACGCTGCCCACGTTGGCGTGCGCATTGATCGTCAACACTGGCTTGTCGGCGCCGGCAGTGCCGACGGATAGCCCTTCAGGGCACTGCGGATCACCGACATTCAACGTGCAGTTCGCCCGCACATTCATGTCCTTCGGGACCCGCACGGTCACTTCGCCGAGGCCGGCACGAAGGTCGACGGTGCGGTCGGAAGTGAGCGTGAGGTCGCGGACGTCGAGTTCGAGCGAGCCCATGGTGACCGAGTACCTGTCGCGAATGTCGTTCTCGGACAGTGGCTTATACATGCGCTGACCCACACCTCCGGACGGTACGACGCTCTCGTCGGACTGTCCGACCCATGTCGTCGTTGCGCCGGTGACGATGACCGCCGCGCCCAACGCGACCGCCAGCGGGACGAGTCCGACCTGCCGTCGCCCAGCGGATCGCTTCAACGCTGCGAGCGTGAGCAGACCAACGCCGACGACCGCGAGGGCCATGGAGAGAATGCGCGTCGGGGTGAACCACTCGACACCCGCCTGGTGTGCGGCCACCCCGCTCATCGCCACGAGAAGGGCCGCTCCGACGACGATGAGCGATGCTCGGGTGGAGGAGTGTCGGTTCTCCGGTACCGCGGGCGGCGTCGGGGTCGCGGGTTCAGGTAGATCCCAGGCGAATCGTGCGGCACCGAGCGGGTCCCACGACGGTGGCTGGCGGTCGGCGAGGGTGAACACCGACGTCGCGGCGTCGGAGCTGTCGCCGCGAGGCGTGGTCGGAACGTCGAAAGCTGGGGGGCTCGGGACGGTGACCGGCACTCCCGTCGCGCCCTCGAAGCTCGGCGCTGCCCCGGTGCGCAGCGCGCGCGGAGTCCAGCGCTGGAACTGATCCGCAGTGGCCGAGGGCGCCGCGGTGAGCGTGTCGGCGCTCGTTCCGGGCAGCGGTGTCGGTGTTCGACGGAACAGAAGCCACCAGCCGAGCAACATGAGTACGGTGCCGAGACCGGCACTCGAACTCCACGTGCCGTGCGGACCGAACGACATCACCAGGACGACCGCGACGGCCGCGACGATCACGAACTTCGGGTTGTGGTGGCGGCCGTGGCCGTGCCCACTGCGATCGTTGGCGGGGTCGGCGGCCGAGAGTCTGCTCGAGGGGAAGGCGATCCATCCGATGACGTAGAGGAGCAGGCCGCCGCCACCGAACAGCGTCGAGACGACGAAAGCGACCTTCACCAGCGTCGGATCGACGCGGTAGCGGAACGCGATGCCGCTGCAGACACCTGCGACCGTGCGCGGACTCGCCGGACGAACGGGACGCGTGTGCCAGAGATGCTCGAGCTGTGCGCGGACTTGTGTGGCATCCATGAGTCCTATCCTCGCGGCCCTGCTTGGCGTGGGCATCGGGGACATACCCTGACGTTCCCCCGGAAATCGGGGAACGACCCTGATGTGGCGACCGGGGTGTGTGGGGCAGTATCGAAGTGTGAGTACCCCCGCTGCCCCCGATGTGCCACCGATCCCTCGGCTGGTGCGACGTGACGCCGGCCGGGTCATCGGTGGCGTCGCGGGCGGCGTCGCCGATCATCTCGGCGTCGACGCGTTCCGCGTCCGCGTGGTGTTCGTGGTGTTGGCAGCGTTGGCCGGTGCAGGTGTGCTGGCCTACGGACTGCTGTGGTTCTTCTGCCCGCAGGGCAACGACACCGAATCGCCCGCGCCGGGGGAGCGTCGACAAGCGTTGGGTCTCGCGGTGCTCGCGCTGGTCGCGATGACCGTCGTCGGGTTCGCGGCGTCGGGAACGCCCGCCGCCTATCTCGTGCCGTTCGTGTTCGTGATGGTCGGTGCGGGCCTGGTGTGGCGCGAGTTCGACACGTCGAAAACCGCGCCCCACAGCACCGCGCTCACCTGGACGCGGTTGGCGGGCGGCGCTGTCCTCGTCGTCGGTGGCCTTGCGGTGATCGTCGTGGCGGGCCGGCGCAATTACGGCGGCCTGAGCACCACGTTGCTTGCCGTCGCAGCCACCTTGATCGGTGTCGTGCTGCTGACCGTGCCGCTGTGGATGCGACTGTGGCGCGCGCTGAACGAGGAGCGAGCGGCCCGAATCCGAAACGCCGAGCGCGAGGAGATCGCATCCCACCTCCACGACTCGGTGCTCCAGACACTTGCGCTCATCCAGAAGCAGGCGGGTAAACCCGAGGAGGTCGCCCGGTTGGCCCGCAGCCAGGAGCGCGAGTTGCGCGGCTGGCTCTTCGGCGACGTCGCTCAGCGCGGTACCTCGTTGAGTGCGTCGATCCGTGAGGTCGGCGCAGAGGTGGAGGACACGTACGGGATCGAGGTCGAGGTGATCACCGTCGGCGACCTGCGTCCCGACGAGGGAGCCCGCCACGGACCAGGGAGCGAGATACGACGGTGGCCCGCCCTGATCGGAGCGACGCGCGAGGCGCTCGTCAACGCGGCCAAGCACTCCGGCGAGCGTAGCGTCGATGTCTACATGGAGGTGGGCGACGAGGAGGTCGAGGTGTTCGTGCGCGACCGGGGCGTCGGATTCGATCGTGATGGTGTCGACCCGGACAGGCAGGGGCTTGCCCGCTCCATCAAGTCTCGGGTGGAACGTGCTGGGGGACAGGCTCGTATCGATTCGACGCCGGGACGCGGAACGAACATCCGACTGATCATGCCGCGCCCCACGACGCACTCCGACGCGGATACCGATGGCCACGACGACCCGCACGATGTCACGGACGAAGCCACACACACCGACGAGGCGATCGACCACGGGAAGGCACGATGAACGAGAACGCGACCGCCGGGCCGGATGCACAGAGCGCGTTGTGCCGTGTGTTTCTCGTCGACGACCACGCGGTGTTCCGCTCCGGGGTACGCGCCGAACTCGCCAACGAACCGGGACTGCACGTGGTTGGCGAGGCGGGCACCGTCGCCGATTCGATCACTGCCATCACGCGACTCCGGCCAGACGTCGTGCTCCTCGACGTCCACATGCCCGCCGGTGGCGGCGTTTCCGTATTGCGTGGTGTCACAGAGACTTTGGGCGACGATGCGCCGGTTTTCCTCGCACTCAGCGTGTCCGACGCCGCCGAGGATGTGATCGCCACGATCAGGGCGGGAGCCCGCGGATACGTGACCAAGACGATCGACGGTCGCGAACTGGCCGACGCGGTTCGACGCGTGGCAGACGGTGACGCGGTATTCAGTCCGCGCCTCGCTGGATTCGTGCTCGATTCGTTCACGGGGAAATCGTCGGTGCCCGAGCCCGCCCTCGATCCCGAACTCGACTCTCTCACACGACGAGAGCTCGAGGTGTTGCGTCTGTTGGCGCGCGGATACACCTACCGCGAGATCGCCGAAGAACTGTTCATCTCGATCAAAACCGTCGAGACCCACGCGTCGAACGTGTTGCGGAAGACCCAGCAGTCCAACCGAAATGCGTTGACCCGGTGGGCCGCCACCCGCCACATCGGTTGAGGTCGGGCGCAGTTCTCGTTGTGGCCCAGTACAGCTCCCGTGTGACTCAGCGCATCAAGACGATCGCGAGGACGATCACGACGGCCAGCACCACGAAGAAGCCGAGTACGGCGAGCGCGAGCGTCGTCGGAGATGTGCCCGAAGCCCGTTGGGAGGGTGGAAGACTCGCATAGGGGTCGATCGGATAATGCTCGCCCTGATACTGACCACTCGGGTATTGACCACTGGGGTATTGCCCGCTCTGGAACGGTGGTGTCGACGAGACCAGAGTGTGGTGTCGATGCGGCGACGCCGGGGTCTGCCATCCGGCGGCAACCGACGTGCCCGGGGTTCGTCGATCCGACGCGGGGCGGGCCGAGGGAAAACCGCCGGGGCGGGCCGAATCCGGTTGCGACGACTGGCCGGGTCCCGCGCCATGCGGCGTCTGCGGGGGAAGGGTCGTCACGCCTGATGCGCGGGGAATCAGGCTCGTGAGTATCTGATCGGCGGAGGCGCGGCCGCCGGACGCGACTGCGATGAGTTCGTCACGGGCCTGTGCCATCGTGATCCGCTTCGTCGGACTGGGTTCGAGCATGTGCAGAAGCACTGGTTCGAGGGCGCCCGCCCGCTTCATCGGATTGATCTGCGCACGAGCCACCTTGTGCAACATGACAAGTGAGTTATCGTCGACTCCGAATGGTGGCTCGCCCTCGACCATCGTGTAGACCGTCGCACCGAGTGAGTACACATCGGATGCCTCGGACGGTTCAGCACCGCGAGCGACTTCGGGAGCGAAATACGCTGGGGTGCCGGTGATCACGCCGGTCTGCGTCAACGTGATGTCGTCCTTGGCTCGCGAGATGCCGAAGTCGGTGAGTTTGACCAGTCCCACGTTGCGTCCGGATTCGGAGATGAGGATGTTGCCCGGCTTGATGTCGCGATGCACGATGCCCGCTGCGTGGGCCTCGGTCATGGCGTCGGCGACCTGCGCACCGATCTTGGCCGATTCGGTGACGTCGAGTGTGCCTGCCGAGTAAAGGATCTGGGCGATGCTCCGTGACGGAAGGTACTCCATCACCAGCCACGGTTCACCGCGGTCGAGTGCAACGTCGTGCATCGCAATCGCGTTGCGGTGGGCGAGTTTCGCGGCAATTCTGCCCTCACGCATCGCGCGCTTACGGGCATTGTCGGCGGAATCGTCGGAGAGGCCCTCGGTGGAGAGGACCTGTTTGACCGCGACATCACGATCAAGAAGTTGGTCGCGGGCCAGCCAGACGGTGCCCATGCCGCCGCCACCGATTCGGGATTTCAGCCGATAACGGCCGGCGACCAGGTACTGGGGACCCGGTGTGCGGTAGCTCTCGGCGAGTGACATACGGAAATGATAGCCGCGTGGGCCGCCCGGGGACGTGGCCGTGGAGAGCTCGTTGCGGTTCTGTGGTCGGTGGATGGTGCTCGTGGGCTGGTGGGTTGACAGTGCCTAGTACGTATGTTCGACTCATCACCATGAGGTGGTCCGAACAGGTGGTCGAAGTCGACGACGGCGCGCTGCCCGGCTTCGCGCGTGCCGGACTCGTGCGGTCGGTGCAGACTCCGGAGTTCGAGGGCATCACCTTTCACGAGGTGCTCGCCAAGAGTGCACTCAACGCCATGCCGGAGGGGTCGGGGTTGCCGTTCCGGTTCACGGTCAACACATTTCGTGGATGTTCGCATGCGTGCCGCTACTGTTTCGCGCGGCCGACACACGAGTACCTCGACCTCGACGCCGGGCGCGACTTCGACTCGCAGGTAGTGGTCAAGCTCAACGTCGCCGCGGTGCTGCGTAAAGAACTCCGACGACGCTCGTGGCAGCGGGAGACCGTTGCGTTGGGCACCAACACCGATCCGTATCAGCGTGCTGAGGGTCGGTACCGGTTGATGCCCGGTGTGATCACCGCGCTCGCCGAATCGGGGACGCCGTTGTCGATCCTCACCAAGGGCACACTGCTACGTCGAGATCTACCGCTGTTGCGTCAGGCGTCGGCCCGGATTCCGGTGAGTATCGGAGTGTCGCTGGCCATCTTCGACGACGACCTGCAGAAGCAGATCGAACCGGGAACGCCGTCGCCGCGGGCGCGGTTGGAGCTGATTCGCGCGATCGCCGAGGCAGGGTTTGTGCCACACGTCATGGTCGCGCCGGTCATCCCGTATCTGAGCGATTCCACCGCGCACCTCGACGCCCTGCTCGGCGCGCTCGCCGACGCAGGGGCGGCCGGGGTCACCGCGTTCCCGATGCATCTACGCAGTTCCACCAAACCGTGGTTCATGAATTGGCTTGCCGCGAATCATCCCGCGCTGGTGCGCAAGTACAACGGGTTGTACGGCCGGGGTGCGTATGTCACCGCGGAGTATTCGTCGTGGCTGCGAGATCGATTGCAGCCGTTGGTGGCCCGGCACGGATTGGCCGGCCGCGATCACGGCAGGGCAGAATCGGCGGATTCGGACGAGCGCGACCTGGTCGCGCCGCCGGAGATGGCCGAGGCGTTGACGTTGTTCTGAGCAGCCGCGTCTGCGATGTCGATGGCTTGTCGAAGGTTTTGTGCGGCCGGAAAGAGCAGGTCAGCCTGCATTTTCGCGTCGTGATCGTCGTTCGTGGGCGGCGGCTCGGCCGTTCGTCACCTGGGCTGTTGCGGAGTGTCAGAGGGGCGTCGTACGATCTGAATATCGAAAAAACGTTCGATCAAACTCGGTGATCCGAGCGACCGACGGCGCAGCAACTTCCCGGCTCGCCATGCATCACAACGCTGGCCAGGAGGTCTTCATGAGTGTTTTGCCGTTGGCTCATCCGAACGCATCGCAGTCGGATGCGCATGCTCTCGACGGTGGCCTGCCGGACGGTGGTGATCTGCCCGATGTGGGTGATGTGCCGGATGGGGCGCGGGCCGACACGCTGGCGCAACTCCGCAAGCGGATGGCGGTGCTGTCCGGCATGCCAGACAGGTTGTCCGTCGACCGTGTTGACGAGATCGGCGACCGGCTACCGCTGCCGGACGTTCTCGCAGATCTGTTGCCACACAGCAACTCTCAACACCATGATGCTCGTCGCGGGGGGATCGCCCGAGGGAGTGTGATCGACTGTTCCGGGGCGCGGTCGTTGGTGGTCGCGATGATCGCCGCGGTGAGTCGCAGTGGTGGTCAGGTGGGAATCGTCGGCTTGCCGTGGCTGAGCTTGTTGTCGGTCGCGGAGATGGGTGCCGATCTCGCCCGTATCGCCATCGTGCCGGATCCGGGAGTCGATCCGATCGAGATCGCCTCGGTGCTGCTCGACGGCATGGATCTGGTGGTGCTCGGCCTCCGTGGAGTCGACGTCGCGCCCGCGCGGTGCCGGGTGGTCAGCGGCCGGGTGCGGCAGCAGTCGTCGGCGCTGTTGGTCGTCGACGGTCATTGGCCGGGCGCGCAGGTGCGTATGGAGGCGAGCGTGCTCACCTACCGGCACGTCCCGGGAACGTCGGGAACAGATCTCTCTGCAGCACGACGTGGGCACGGTCGGATCGGGGGACTGCGGCTGCAGGTCACCGCAACCGGGCGTGACCGTAGACGACGCAGCGCCGACGTCGATCTGAGCTCGTTGAGTGCGCACGGTCAAGCCGGGCTCGTGGGGCTGACACGCCCCGAAGATCCGGTAGTGGGCAGATCGGATGATCAGCTCAGCGCAGACGACCAGATGCTCACCGCGGTGGCGAACTGATGGGTCGGGTCATGGCCGTGTGGTGCCCGGACTGGCCCGCGATGGCGGCAGCAGCCGACGAGGATCTGCCTCCGGCACAACCGATTGCGGTGTTGTCGGCCAATCGGGTGACCGCGACGTCGGCGACCGCCCGAGCGGCTGGGGTCCGACGGGGCATGAGAAAAAGACAGGCGCAGGCGGTGTGTCCGGAGATGCGGGTGTTCACCGCCGACGTCGATCGTGACGCACGTTTCTTCGAGCCGGTGGTGGCGGCGGTGGCCGAGGTGGTCGCCGTGGTCGAGGTGCTGCGGCCGGGACTGGTGGTGATGCCTGCCGACGGCGCCGCTCGACATCACGGCGGAGAGGAGTCGCTGGCCGAACAACTCGTCGACCAGATTTCGGTGTGCGGCGTCGAATCGCAGGTCGGGGTTGCTGATGAGTTGTTCACCGCGGTGATCGCCGCACGTCGGGGACATCACGTCGAACCGGGAGCAAGCCGTGCCTATCTGGCCGATCTCCCTGTGGCGGAACTGAACGTCGAGCAGAGTTTGTCTGTGCCCGAACGGGCAGAGCTGGTCGATCTGTTGCGTCGACTCGGGCTCGTCACCATCGGCGATTTCGCCGCGATGTCTGCGCGCGACGTCGCAACCAGGTTCTCAGCCGACGCCGCCGTCGCCCACCGGTTGGCCAACGCACTGGCCGATCGTCGACCGTCGGGCAGTGCGGTCGCACCGGAGTTGGTGATCGAGTACGTTTGCGAGCCATCGATCGACCGGATCGACGCCGCAGCGTTCGCGGGCCGACGCCTCGCCGACATGCTGCATCGTCGACTCGCCGACGTACCCGCGGCATGTACCAAGCTCAAGGTCGAGGCTGTTACCGAACGCGGACAACGACATTCACGGATCTGGCGGTGTGCACAACCGCTCACACCGGACGCGACAGCCGACCGCATCCGGTGGCAGTTGGAGGGCTGGCTGACCGGCGCGGGCAGGGGGAGGAGTCGCGGCGACACCCGGCCCGACTCGCCGATCGCGATGCTTCGACTCGAGCCGGTGGAGACTGTCGACGCCGGCGAGTTGCGCTACGCACTGACCGGTGCGGGACTGCCGGGCGAGTCGGAGGTCTCCGAGCGCGCACGCCGGTCATTGGAGCGTGTGCAGGGTCTACTCGGCGGCGACGCCGTGCAGGTGCCGGTGCGCAGCGGTGGTCGCGGGCCGTCGGAGCAGATCACGATGATCCCACTCGGCGACGAGAAGATCCCCGAGCGCGACCCGCAGGCGCCGTGGCCGGGTCGCGTGCCCCAGCCCGCACCCGCGGTCATGTCCCGCGCCCCGGTGTCGTTGACCGACGCGTCGGGGCAACCGGTGACCGTCACCGGTCGGGGAGCGTTCTCCGACGAGCCCGCCGTCGTACGCATGGCACGTCCCGGCCGCGACGCCGCCCGCGACACCTGGGCGTTGAGCTGGTGGGCCGGACCGTGGCCTGCGGGCATGGACGACACCGGCATCGTCGCCAGAGCCCAAGTGCTCCTAGAGGATTCACGCGCGCTGCTGCTCTACTACCGGGCGGGCGACTGGATGGTCGAGGGCGTGTACGAGTAGCGGCGTTCCGGTGTGCGCGCCGGTGCGGAAAGTAGGGGAAGGGTTCTTTCCCGGGTTCTGTACGTTTCCTCGTGTTGTTTCTCGAGAAAGGGTGCGAAACCCACGGAAAGAATCTTTCCCCTAGTTCCTGCGCGGGGCCGGGGTGGTTCTGCGCCGACCAGGCGGTTGAGGCGGCCCGGCCGCGCACGCGCGCGGAGTCTGCGGTCAGCTGTTCGCGCCGCGGGCGATCACGCGCCACGTCGGAACCGCGCCACCATCGTCACCACCACCGACGACCAGCTCGTCGACGAGGTTCACCGCGGTGCAGACGTGGTTGGGCACGACGCGCACCGTCGAGCCGAGCTCGGGGGTGTTCTCGTCCGGGTACTCGACAACCGCGTGGTGTTCGGAGAGTGCGACGATGCGTGCGTCTGGCTCGTCGAGTATCCGACCGTGCCCGCTGGCCCACGCGGGCCGGTCGGCCCCGATGATCTTGCTGCCCGCGTCGAGAACCACACGACGTCCGTCGCGATGAACGACGGTGCTGACGGCGGTCAGTGACACATCGTCGAATCCGCAGACGCCGAGCTCCACCTGCTGGGCGTCGTAGAACGGGTAGACGCCCGGTCGGATCTCGGTCAGCACGCCCGAATCCGCGAACTCGATCGTCGGCGTCGAGCCGCCACTCCGCACACGTGGCTCGATTCCTTTGTCGCGCAACCGCTCTGCCGCCGTTGCGAGTGCAGTTATCTCCTGTGCAGCTGCGTCACTGCGTGCATGTCCTGGGCCGTATCCGTGGCCGGGAAACGTGAAGACCCCGACCACGTCGAGCCCAGCCGACTGCGCGGCTACTGCGACCTCGCCGGCGGACTCAGGTGCCACGCCTGTCCGGTGTTGTCCGGAGTCGACCTCGACGAGAACTTCGGCGCCGGGTAGTTCGGCGGCAAGGCGCGTGGCCCCTTCGACGGCGTCGACGGCCAGACGGAGTGCAACCCGATCGGCGAGCGCGCGCAGTCGAGAACCCTTGTGCGCGCTCACCCACAGCGGATACGCGAGGAACAGGTCGGAGACGCCCGCATCGGCGAACGCCTCTGCTTCACCGATCGTCGCCACCGTGAGTCCCACAGCGCCGCTGTCGATCTGGCGTCGAGCGAGCTCTACGGTCTTGTGCGTCTTGGCGTGTGGCCGCAGATCGACGTGAGCGTTCCGCGCGAGCTCGGCGACCGCCTGCAGGTTGCGATCGAGGCGGGCGAGGTCTACGGCGAGATACGGGGTGTCGGTCACCGATCCACGGTACCGAGGGAGGTCGACGGAAGGTTGTTGGGACGCTGAGGGCTTTCGGGCACCAGGATGCTGGGGGCGCGGGGGTGGGGGCGCCAATGGAGTGTCGGGAGAAGTTGTCGGCAATGTCTTTTCAATCAGTCAACTTATCAGTTAGCTGATTATTTGCTAGACTCACAATATGTCCGAAAGTGCCGCCGAGATCGCCGCGACCCTGCGCCCCGTGCTTGCGGCGCTCAATCGTCGACTTCGGGCGCAGGGCCCGATCGGGGATCTCACGCGGTCGCAGACCAACGTGCTCGGCAGGCTCGAACGTGGGGGACCGGCGACGGCAAACGACCTCGCCCGAGCCGAAGGTGTTCGCCCACAGTCGATGTCGACGACAGTTGCGGCGCTGCTCGAGCAGGGGCTCATTGTCCGGACGCCTCATCCGAAAGATCGTCGAAAGACACTCCTCGATCTCTCGGACAAGGCTCGTGAGACCTACGCGCGTGGACGATTGGCTCGCGAGGACTGGCTCGCCGACCGGCTCGGGCAGGTTCTCACCGACGAGGAACGGGCGCAGATCGCCACCGCAACAGAGCTTCTCCGCCGTGTGGCGGAGTCCTGACAGTCGCTTCGATCAAGGAGGAATCCATGGCCATGACAGCGCTCGACCCGCGGGTCGCGTTGATCGTCATCGACATGCAACGTGGAATCGCGTTGCGCGACAATCTCGCACCGTATCCGGCGTCGGAAATCGTCGACCGCGCGGGACAATTGGTCGACAGGTTCCGCAAGTACGGGCAGCTCGTGGTGATGGTCAACGTCGACGCCGTGCCTCCCGGACGGACGGACCGCAACTCTGGATCGGCGAGGCCGCAACTGCCGACGGAGTGGACCGAGCTCATCGACGAATTCGCCCCCGAGCCTGACGATCTGGTGGTGACCAAACATTCGCGTAGCGCATTCGCGGGTACCGCACTCCTCGAGGAGTTGCGTTCCAGGGGCGTCACCCAGGTCGCCGTCGTCGGGATCGCCAGCGGCGCAGGCGTCGAATCGACGGCCCGCGACGCACACGAAGCGGGGTTCAACGTGACGTTGCCGACCGACGCGATGACCGATTCCGACGGGGAGCGTCACGCGCACAGCGTGCGCGAGGTGTTCCCCCAGATCGCCGAGACAGGTTCGACCGCAGAGCTTCTCGAACTCCTCGACGCCACAGCTCAGTGAGCGCCGTGGCCACCGGCGACGCCGGTGTGGCACAGCGCAATCCGTTCGGCTGGCGGTTCACCGGGCCACTGTTGATGGGGTCGACACTCAACCCGATCAACAGTTCCATGATCGCCACCGCGCTCGTCGGGATCGGCGTCGACTTCCATCGAGGTCCGGCACAGACGACGATCCTGATTTCAGTGCTCTACCTGTGCAGCGCAGTGGCACAACGACAATGGGCAAACTCGCGACGGTCTTCGGTCCTCGTCGCGTCTTCGCCTCCGGGCTGGTCGTCCTGCTGATCGCCGGTGTCATCGGTGCCGCCGCGCCGGCGTTCTGGTGCCTGATGCTCTCGCGTGCCCTGATCGGCATCGGCACCTCTGCGGCGTATCCGACGGCGATGGCGCTCGTGCGGTCTCGTGCCGACTCATTCGGGATGGGAGTGCCGAGTCGCGTGCTCGGTGGGTTCTCGATCGCCGCCCAGGTGATCGCGGTGATCGGACTGCCGCTCGGTGGTGTGCTGACCGGCGTGTTCGGCTGGCGGGCAGTGTTTTTCGTCAATATTCCGATCGCGCTGATCACCCTCGTGTGGGCGCTGCGCAGCATCCCTCGTGACGGTCCGATGCATGTGGGCGGCTTCGGTGGCCTCGTCCGCGTGGTCGACGTCGTCGGGGTGGCACTCTTCGCGGTTACCGTGATCGCGACGCTCGAGTTCCTCGCCGGGCTCGGTGCACCGAAGTGGTGGCTGCTGGCGGTGATCGTCGCAGCGGGGTTCCTCCTGGTGTTCTGGGAACTGCGCGCGGCACAACCTCTCATTGATGTGCGGATGCTCGCGGCCAACTCCCCGTTGGTGCGCACCTACCTGCGTCAGATGCTGGCAGGTCTCGGCTCGTACACGGCGATGTACGGGATCAGCCAGTGGATGGAGCAGTCCGCGGGATACTCCGCGGCGCAGGTCGGGCTCATCCTCATCCCGTACTCCGCGCTGAGCGTGGTGTGCGCACGGGTGAACTCGACGCACGGGTGGGTGCGAATCCCGTTGATTCTCACGGGTTTCTGCTTCGTCGGTGCCGGAGTGACCGCGGTGGCGATCCATCACTCGTCCGGGCTGTGGGTCCTGCTCGCGATGACGTTCTTGTTCGGCGTTGCCAACGGACTGAGCGGTTATGCGAATCAGGCGACGCTCTACACGCAGAGTCCGCCGGAGTCGATCGGTGTGGCATCCGGGCTGTACCGGACGTTCATGTACTTCGGGGCGATCTTCTCGTCGAGCCTCATCGGGATCGCCTTCGGGGCCCGCGCAACCGATGGTGGACTCCACATCGCGGGCTGGGCCGTCGTGGTGATCGGAGCGGCGTTGATCGCCATGACCGTGGCGGATCGTCGAATCCCGCGGGCGGTGTCAGTCGACTGACGGTGCTGCGGCGCCGGAACGATCGCGGGTGCCGTACGTCGTCGAGTCGCGCGAGGATGTGGGTCCAATCGAAGGATGTGGGTGCTGCAGCGCCCACATCCTTCAGTTCGACCCACATCTAGCGTCGACCGGTGTCGAACACGTGTTCTATACTGGCTGAGTGGGCTGGAACCAGGGCCCGCCGACGTGGCGGGAGATGGAGCGGGTGCTGTCGGGGCGCTCGCCCGATGGCGGTCGTCCCGGGGAGTTCTTCGGTCCCGAGCTGGCGGGCGACGGCAACGACAGCCCCGCGTGGTCGCGCAAGCGAGGCGCCTACACGGCGCCGGAGGTGTCTCGTGAGCGATCGTCTGTGCGCTACGCGGAACTGCACGCGCACAGTTCCTACAGTTTTCTCGACGGGGCGTCGATGCCCGAGGAGATGGTGGAGGAGGCGGCCCGACTCGACCTGACCGGTCTGTCGATCACCGACCACGACGGCTTCTACGGTGTGGTCCGATTTGCCGAGGCCGCAAAGGAATTCGCGATGCCGACGGTGTTCGGTGCCGAACTCTCCCTGGAGCCGGACGTGACCCGCACCGGGGTGACCGATCCGGCCGGCGAGCATCTGCTGGTCCTCGCGCGTGACAGTGAGGGGTATCGGAGGTTGTCACGGGCTATTGCCGACGCCCACATGTCCGGCGGTGAGAAGGGGTTGCTGCGCTACGACGTCGACCGGCTGACCCGCGACGCCGGGCACTGGATGATCCTGACGGGCTGTCGCAAGGGCGCGGTTCGGCGAGCGTTGGATCGTGCGGGTATCGGTGCTGCCGAGGCCGCTCTCGGTGGAATGGTCGAGCGGTTCGGACGCGACGACGTCGTCGTTGAACTCACCGCGCAGGGTCTGCCCGACGACGACGAGCGCAATGCGGTGCTCGCCGACCTCGCGCGGCGATTCGGCCTGCCGACCGTCGCGACGTCGGGGGCGCACTTCGCGGGGCCACGTCGTCGACGCCTCGCACTGGCGATGGCGGCGGTCCGTGCTCGCACCGACATCGAGACCATCGCAGGCTGGATGCCGGGGGTCGGCGGTGCGCATCTGCGCAGTGGCGACGAGATGATGCGCCTGCTGCCCGCGCACCCCGACGCCATCGCCACCGCGGCAGACCTCGCCGACGACTGCGCCTTCTCGCTCGGATTGATCGCGCCGCAGTTGCCGCCGTTCGACGTGCCTGCCGGGCACACGGAGTCCAGTTGGCTACGGCATCTCACCATGACCCGCGCACGACGCCGCTATGGGACACCGGCCGAACATCCGGCGGCGTACCGGCAGATCGAGCACGAGCTGGCGATCGTCGAGACGCTCACCTTTCCCGGCTATTTTCTCGTCGTCGCCGACATCGTCGACTTCTGTAAACGCAACGACATCCTGTGCCAAGGTCGGGGGAGTGCTGCCAACTCCGCGGTGTGTTACGCGTTGGGTATCACCAACGTCGACCCGGTGGCCAACGAGTTGCTGTTCGAGAGGTTCCTCTCGCCCGAGCGTGACGGGCCACCGGACATCGACGTCGACATCGAATCGGACCGTCGTGAGGAGGCGATCCAGTACGTGTACCGACGGTATGGCCGCGAGTACAGCGCACAGGTCGCCAACGTGATCACCTATCGGGGTCGATCGTCGGTGCGCGACATGGCGCGGGCACTCGGCTATGCCAGCGGTCAGCAAGACGCCTGGAGCAAGATGCCCGACACCGCGCCCGACGACGTACTCGACCTCGCTGGCGAAATCGCCAACATGCCAAGGCATCTCGGCATCCACTCCGGCGGAATGGTGATCTGTGATCGTCCCATCGCCGATGTCTGTCCGACGGAGTGGGCGCGGATGGAGAACCGTAGTGTGTTGCAGTGGGACAAAGACGACTGTGCCGCAATCGGTTTGGTCAAGTTCGACCTACTCGGCCTCGGGATGCTCTCGGCGTTGCACTACGCGATCGATCTGGTCGCCGAACACAAGAACATCCATGTCGACCTCGCCAAACTCGACCTCACCGAGCAGGCCGTGTACGAGATGCTCTGTCGCGCAGACTCTGTCGGGGTTTTCCAGGTGGAATCGCGAGCGCAGATGGCGACCCTCCCGCGATTGAAGCCGCGCTGCTTCTACGATCTGGTCGTCGAGGTCGCACTGATCCGTCCGGGACCGATCCAGGGCGGATCGGTTCACCCGTTCATCCGGCGACGCAACGGCCAGGAGGAGCCGACCGTCGAGCATCCGTCGATGTGGCCCGCGCTCAAGCGCACACTCGGTGTACCGCTGTTCCAGGAGCAGCTCATGCAGTTGGCCGTCGACGTTGCCGGATTCGACGCCGCCGAGGCGGATCAGCTCCGTCGGGCCATGGGGTCGAAGCGATCACCGGAGCGTATGCACCAGCTCCGTCGACGCTTCTACGAGGGCATGCAGCGCTCGCATGGCATCACCGGCGACATCGCCGACCGGATCTACGAGAAGATGGCAGCCTTCGCCAATTTCGGCTTCCCCGAAAGTCATTCGCAGAGTTTCGCATCGTTGGTCTTCTACTCGTCGTGGTTCAAGCTGCACCATCCGGCCGCCTTCTGCGCCGCGTTGCTGCGTGCACAACCCATGGGCTTCTACTCGCCGCAGTCGTTGGTCGCCGACGCCCGCCGACACGGCGTCGACGTGCACCGACCGCATATCAACGCGTCGCTGGCCGAGGCGACGTTGGAGAATGACGGACTCGACGTGCGGCTCGGATTGGCGTCGATACGCGGGGTCGGAGACGACGTCGCGGCGCGCATCGTCGAATCCAGGGGAGTCGACGGTCCGTATGCGAGCATCACCGACCTGTCGCGGCGAGCCGATCTCAACCTCGCGCACCTGGAGGGGCTGGCGGGCGCGGGGGCGTTCGAGTGTTTCGGCATGAGTCGACGACAAGCGTTGTGGGAGGCGGGCGCCGCGGCCACCGCGAGCGTCGAACATCTCGAGTTGGAGTCATCTGCGCAGGTACCGACGCTGCCGGGATTGTCGGATGTCGAGCTGGCCGCCACCGATGCCTGGGCGACGGGGATCACGCCGTCGAACTATCCGACACAGTTCCTGCGTCCACGGTTGACTGCGATAGGTGTCCTGCCCGCAGAGGCGCTATTGTCTGTGCCGGATGGGTCACGTGTCATCGTCGGAGGGGCTGTCACCCACCGGCAGCGTCCGGCGACAGCATCCGGCGTGACGTTCATCAACCTCGAAGACGAGACCGGAATGGTCAACGTGGTGTGTTCGGTCGGGCTGTGGTCGCGGTATCGCGAGCTGGCACACTCGGCATCGGCGCTGCTGGTACGCGGCAGAGTGCAGAATGCAGAGGGCGCGGTGACGGTGGTTGCAGATCGGTTGCAGCGGATGGATCTTCGAGTGGGTACCCGCTCACGGGATTGGCACTGACGTGACATGTGCACTGATCTGACATGTGCACTGATGTGAGATTTGCACTGATGTGAGATTTGCACTGACAACTGCGCGGAAGCATTCGCGCACAACGACAGCGGGGAGAGGAACAGATGGCGAAACAGGTGATCGTCACGGCAAAACCGAGTAGTCGCAAGGGGCCGCTCGTCGAGACCGGGCCGGACGGTTCCATCACCATCTACGTGCGCGAGCCCGCCACAGAGGGTAAGGCGAACAAGGCGGTCGCCGAACTGCTCGCCAAGCACCTTGGCGTGCCGAAGTCCAAGGTGGCGCTCATCGGGGGAGCGACAGCGCGCACCAAGCGTTTCCGCGTCGGCTAGGCGGGCGGTCCATCCGTCTGCCGAGCGGACGCGATTCCATCGAGTGGGTCCCGCATAGCGCCGACTGTGCGTCACGTAAGGCCGACTGTGCGCTCCGTGGCGCCGACTGTGCGCCAGTCCCGTTAGTGCGCAGGAAATTTCGTCACACCGCGCCGTCGAATCCGTTCTGTCGCCACGCCTCGTAGACGACGATGCTCGCGGCATTCGCCAGGTTGTGTGAGCGGCGCCCGGCGAGCATCGGGATACGAAGCCGGTCGGTGATCTCGGGTTCGGCGAGCACGTCGTCGGGGAGTCCGGTGGGTTCCGGACCGAACAGCAGTACGTCGCCGGGGCGATAGTCGACGTCGGTGTGATAGCGCGATGCATGCGCGGTAAATGCGAAGACGCGTTGCGGTTTCAGCTCGGTGAACGCTGTGACGAGGTTCGGGTGGACGGTCACGTTCGCCATCTCGTGGTAGTCGAGGCCAGCTCGTTTCACCTGAGCGTCGGACATCGAGAAACCGAGCGGCTCGATCAGATGGAGTTCGCAGCCGGTGTTGGCAGCCAGCCGGATCGCGTTACCCGTGTTGGGCGGGATGCACGGCTGATAGAACATGATGCGGAACATGGGGTCCATTGTGCAGAGCGTGATCCGACGCCCCGCCGGGGGCGGTCGACGCACAGTCGACGCGAGGGAGCGCCCAGTCGACATGAGGGGACGCCCAGTCGACGCGAGGGAGCGCCCAGTCGGCGCGAGGGGACGCCCAGTCGACGCGAGGGAGCGCCCAGTCGGCTCAGAGGTCGTCGAGTCGGGTGTTGGCTCCGCACAGCAGCACGCACAGCGTCGAGTCGGGGGCCGGCGTCACCAGCCCCGCGACGACCGCCGCGACTGCGGTGGCGGTGCCGTGCTCGACGACAATCCGGAACTGCTCCCACAGCATTCGACGCGCGGCGATGATCTCGTCGTCGGAGACGACGACGCTCTCGACTGTCTTGTCGGCGATGGTCGACCAGCAGATGTCGCCGATCCTGGTGGCGCCCAAGGAGTCCGCGGCGATGCTGTCGAGCTCGACGGATACCGGCCCGCCCGCCTCTATCGCCTGATGCAGACTCGACGCTCCGGTGGGCTCCGCGCCGACGAGACGATCGCCGGGACGCTGGGCCGCTGCGAGACCCCCGAGCAGTCCGCCGCCTCCCACGCACGCGACGACGGTCTGTGGTCCGGGGACCTCGGCGGCCAACTCGAGGGCGATGGTTCCGGCGCCCGCGACGACGTCGGGGAGGTCGTATGCGTGCAGCAGCAGCGCACCGGTCTCCGTGGCGAGAGCATCCGCGAACTCGGCGGCGTCATGATATTTCGAGCCGTGCAGCCGAACCTCGGCTCCCAGATCCCGTAGCGCCGTCACTTTCACCGGTGGGGCGTTCTCGGGTACGACGACGGTGCACCGTGTGCCGACGATGCGTGCCGCGTGCGCTGCGCCGATCGCGGCGTTTCCGCCGGACGCCACGACGACGCCGCTCTCCGAGAGGTTTCCCGCCTCGCGTGCGGCCATTACGGCATTCACGCTCCCGCGGGCTTTGAACGAACCGCCGAGTTGCAGGTACTCGAGCTTGAAAGCCACCGGCACGCGCCCGTTGACCGTGTCGAGTTCGGCGCGCAGCACCGGAGTGCGTCGAACGTGCGCGGCGATGCGGCCCCGCGCCCTTCTGACGTCGGCGACGGTGACCGGGCGGGCAGCATTCGTGGACATGGCAGCACGGTACTCGGGCGTCGCAGCGCATCCTCGACCCCGACTTCCCAAACTATTGACACCCGACACCTGACACCGCACGTCGCGCAGGATGGAACAATGGACGGGTGAGCGCGATACGACTCGACGGCAAGCTGACCCGCGACGAGATCTTCGCCGATCTCCGTGAACGCGTCGACAAGCTGCGGATGGCCGGCGTGATGCCGGGTCTCGGCACGATCCTCGTCGGCGACGACCCGGGTTCGCAGTCCTACGTCAAGGGCAAGCATTCCGACTGCGCCAAGATCGGTATCGCGTCGATCCGCAAGGATCTCCCCGCGGACGCCACCACAGAAGACCTCAACGCAGCCATCGACGAACTCAACGCCGACCCCGGCTGCACCGGCTACATCGTGCAACTCCCGCTGCCGCGACACCTCGACGAGAACGCCGCGCTCGAGCGGATCGATCCCGCCAAGGACGCCGACGGTTTGCACCCGATCAACCTCGGACGACTCGTCCTCGGCAAGGAGTCGACGCTCCCGTGCACGCCGCGCGGAGTGATCCACCTGCTGCGTCGGTACGACATCCCGATCAACGGCGCGCGCGTCACCGTTGTCGGCCGTGGCGTGACGATCGGTCGCCCGATCGGCCTGCTGCTCACTCGGCGCAGCGAGAACGCGACGGTGACGCTGTGTCACACCGGAACCCGCGACCTCGCCGCAGAGATCAAGCGTGCCGACATTGTCATCGCAGCGGCAGGTGTGCCACATCTGGTCACCGGAGACATGGTCAAGGCGGGCGCCGCTGTCATCGATGTCGGCGTCAGCCGCACCGAGGACGGGCTGGTCGGCGACGTCGCCCCTGACGTGTGGGACGTCGCGGGATATGTGTCGCCGAATCCGGGCGGCGTCGGACCACTGACGCGCGCGTTCCTGCTCGTCAACGTGGTTGAGCGCGCGGAGGCAGATCTCGCGGCCGGAGTGAGCGTCGCCGGGGGTTCCGGCCGGTGAACTCCGCGACGGATGCGCGGGTGCGGCAGCTTCGCCACGCCCGTCGGGTCCGCGCCTACATCGCGCAGATTCCCTATCTCCTGGTGATGCTGGGCGTGATCGCCGGAGCGGCGCTGGTGTTGTTCGACCGGTGGCGACGCGGTTCGTTCGTCTTCGGAACGGCTTTGCTATTGGGCGCGCTCATGCGTGCGGTGTTGCCAACGTCACGAGTTGGATTGCTGCAGGTCAGAGGAAGATTCTTCGACGTTATATCCCTTGCCAGTGTCGGAAGCCTCATGTTATGGCTAGCTGCGTCAATAGATCCTTTGGGCACGGATTGATTACAATATGGCGCACGCTTCGGTAAAGTGTCCCGTGACGTGAGCTGATCCGGCACCTGTCTGATCAGTCTCTGCGACCCTTCGGATCCTCAGGTTCCGGACGCGCGCACTGACCGAGTAGTGGCGCGCTGCGAAGGTGCGTGAGCACGTCGCAACGACCGACGAACGGCGACAAACGGGCAGGCAACCAATCTCTTCGACGCTGGATAGACCACAGGATCGCTCCACCCACGACGAGACGACGTCGATGGGTGTTTCGTTGGGTCAGGGCATGATCCACTTTGTCCTGCTGACCCGTGACGGATCGGGACGCGAACTCGTGGAGTCGCGAGTGATCGACGTCGATCCCAGCGATGGCCACGACACCGCGGGCAGGGTCAACGCAGGCATCGACCTCATGCTCGACGCCGCGCGAGGTGCCGACCGGCGTGTCGGACCGATCGGCGTCGCGGCAGGCGGCGACCTCGGGCGTGAACTCGTCGGTTCGACAGGATCGGGTCCGCGCCGACAGATCCACCTTGTCTCCGTCGAGGAGGCCGTTACGGCCTGCCTGACCGAAACGGGTCAGATCGGGCGGTATCGATCAGTGGTCGTCGTCGACTGCGGCGACACCGGCATGACCCTCTACACCGTCGATCCCTCGACCGGAGCGATCGGCGACATCACACACTCGCGCGCGCTGTCGGGTCGCGCCCTCGACGACGCGATCGTCCGCGAAGTGATCGACGCGGGCGCCGTGAGTGGTTCGTTCTCGAGCAAACTCAGTCGCAACGCGTTGCGTAGCGCCGTCCGAACTGCCAAGGAGGAGTCGGGCGAGCACGGCACAGCCGACGCCGCAGGCCGGTTCCGGATCGGCGATGCAACGCTCGCCGCAGCGGTTCGTCCGTTCCTGCTCGACGCTCGCGAAGAGCTGAGCCGTTACCTCGCAACGCATTCGGCGTGCGCCATTGTCCTTGTCGGTGGCCTGGCGAACCTGCCGACCATCGCCGACATGGTGCCCGAAGAGGATGCCGATGGCGGCCTCATCGAGGTCATCGTCCCGACGAACCCGGAACAGACCGCCGCTGTGGGTGCCGCGATGCTCTCGTCCGAGCAGGCGGCGGCACCGAGTCGCCTGACCTTTATGGGAGGCGGGAGGCGCAGGGGAGTGCTTTCGCCGCTGCCGATTGCTGTCGCCGCCGTGGTCATCGCGGCAGCGATGTTCACGGTGTACGCGGTGGGGTCGACCCTCACCGGGAATACCACCGACATCCCATCGCCTTCGAGTGCTCGAGTGGCGTCGATGTCGACCGCATCCGACGAAGCCGACGTCGTCCCCTCGGAGACGAGACAGGAACCGACGCAACTCACGTCGACGCCGGCCGAAGCTCCGCGCACAGCCCGGGAGGACGACGGACCCGGGTGGGCGACAACGCAACTGCCGCCGACCACGCCGTCGCCGTCGACGCTCACACTCTCCGCGCGTCCGAGTACGCCGTCGACGACTACGCGGCCACCCAGCGCCGAGACCAGTCGTCCCACCTTGCCGCTGCCGCCGGGGATCACGATTCCGCCGAATCTGCT
Source organism: Gordonia sp. w5E2 (assembly GCF_036540975.1). NCBI lineage: Bacteria > Bacillati > Actinomycetota > Actinomycetes > Mycobacteriales > Gordoniaceae > Gordonia > Gordonia sp. w5E2. Next base: position 1,627,868 of record NZ_CP144213.1, read on the forward strand.
GCCGCCGGAGTTTGCCCCGCCGTCGAGGGAGCCCGCTCCCGGCGAGCAGACACCCACTCCAGACAATCAGCAACCCTCCGGGGAAGCTGGTCCGAATGGCAATGCGTCCCAGTCGAATAACCAGCGCGGTACCGGCACGGGCAGGCAGGCGCCTGCCACCACGACCACGACGACACCGGTTCCCGGCGGACTGCTGCCCCCGCCCTGAGGTACCTGAACGCCCTGAGGTACCTGAACGCCCTGAGGTACCCGAACGTTCAGCGACGCGCGAGATCGACTGTGCGCTTGAGTAGATCGCCGATGGCGTCGAATTCGGTGAGGAATCCGTCGTGTCCGTTGTCGGACTGCACCACCTGTAGGCCTCCGACGCAATTGCCGAGTTCTTCGGCGAGCTCGACCTGTAACCGCAAGGGGTACAGGCGATCCGAGTCGATACCGCCGACGATCACCGGAACGTCGCAGGCGTTGAGTGCTGCCGTCACGCCACCGCGATCGCGCCCGACGTCGTGGTGGTTGAGTACTTCGCTGAGAATGACGTAGCTGCCCGGATCGAATCGCTCGACGAGTTTGCCCGCCTGGTGCTCGAGGTAGCTCTGCACGGCGTAACGTCCGCCGGTGAGCGGATTCTCTTGTCCCTGAGCGTCGTTCGCGAAGCGCTCGTCGAGTTCCGGTTCGCTGCGGTAGGTCAGGTGTGCGATCCGGCGAGCGATTCCCATTCCGGTCGTCGGCGACTCGCCGGTGCCGTGATAGTCGCCGCCGTGCCACGCCGGATCGGACGTGATGGCTGCGATTTGCGTTGTCTGCGTGCCGATCTGGTCGGCTGTCGCACGAGCGCCGACGGCGAGCACGAGTGCGCTTCGAACCCGTTCGGGATACTCGATGATCCACTCGAGTGCCCGTGCGCCGCCCATCGAGCCGCCCACGACCGCACCGATACTCTCGATGCCCAGATGATCCATCAGCGCGACTTCGGCGCGGACCTGATCGAGCACGGTGAGTTGCGGGAAGCTCGAACCCCACGGTCGGCCCGTGGAGTCCAGCGATGCAGGCCCGGTCGACCCGCGGCATCCGCCGAGCACGTTTGCCGAGATGACGCACCATTCGTCGGTGTCGACTGCCGCGCCGGGACCGATCAGACCGTCCCACCAGCCCGGGGAGGGGTGAGCGGCATCTGCGGGTCCGGTGACGTGTGAGTCGCCGGTCAGGGCGTGCAGCGTGAGGATGACGTTGTCGCGGGTAGGTGACAATTTTCCCCACCGCTGAAAAGCGAGGGTCACGTCGTCGATCTGCTCACCGTTGTCGAGTGAGATCGACCCGAGACGGGCGCTGAGCATCTGGCCGTCCGGGGCGTTCTCCCAGTCTGGCCGTTGCTCTGTATCCGTCTGCGGGTCGATGCTCACCGACACAGGTGTCCTCGCTCCTTGCTCTGCGTTGTTTACTTGGCTGCTTCGAAACCCCGGTCGAGGTCGGCGAGAATGTCGTCGATTCCCTCGATGCCCACCGCGAGGCGGACGAGGCCGGGGGTGACACCCGCGGCGAGTTGCTCCTCGGGGGTCAGCTGGCTGTGGGTGGTCGATGCGGGGTGGATCACCAGCGAGCGCACGTCACCGATGTTGGCGACGTGGCTGTGCAGCGTGAGCGCCTCGACGAACCGCTTGCCCGCGTCGACGCCGCCTGCGATCTCGAAGCCGATGACCGCACCTTGGCCCTTCGGCGCGAGCTCCTGGCCACGCTTGTACCAGGGCGACGACGAAAGGCCGGCGTAGTAGACCTCTTCGACCTGCGGGTTGTCGTTGAGGTACTCGGCGACGCGCTGCGCGTTGGCGACGTGGCGCTCGACCCGCAGGCTCAGGGTCTCGAGGCCCTGGGCGAGCAGGAATGCGTTGAACGGCGAGATGGCTGCACCGGTGTCGCGGAGCAACTGCACGCGGGCCTTGAGCGCGTACGCGGGAGCGCCGAGATCGGCGAAGACCGCACCGTGGTAGCTCGGATCGGGCGTGGTGAAACCGGGGAAGAGGTCTTTCCCGTCGCGCTGGACACGCCAGTCGAAGGTGCCGCCGTCGATGATCACGCCGCCGATCGCGGTTCCGTGCCCGCCGATGTACTTGGTGGCCGAGTGCACGACGATGTCGGCGCCATGCGCGAGCGGATTGAGCAGGTACGGGGTGGCGACGGTGTTGTCGACGATGAGCGGCACGCCGTTGCGGTGTGCAACCTCCGAGATGCCCTTGATGTCGAGGATCTCGTTGTTCGGGTTGGAGATCGACTCGCCGTAGAACGCGCGGGTGTTGTCGCGCACGGCAGCCTGCCAGGAGTCGAGATCCTCGGGATCCTCGACGAAGGTGACCTCGATGCCGAGCTTGGGCAGCGTGTAGTGGAAGAGGTTGTACGTTCCGCCGTAGAGTCGCGGACTCGACACGACGTGCCCGCCGTTCTCGACGATGTTGAGGATCGAGTACGTCTCCGCGGCCTGACCCGATGCGACGAGCAGCGCGGCGACGCCGCCCTCGAGAGCGGCAAGACGCTGTTCGACGACATCCTGCGTCGGATTCATCAGCCGCGTGTAGATGTTGCCCGGCTCGGCAAGGCCGAACAGGTTCGCGGCATGGGTGGTGTCGTTGAAGGTGTACGACGTGGTCTGGTAAATCGGTAGCGCGCGGGCGTTGGTTGCCGCGTCGGCTGACTGGCCCGCGTGGATCTGCTTGGTCTCGAAACTCCAGTTGTCGGCTGGGTTCTGGTCGACGTCGACGTCAGACATTGAATATGCGTCACTTTCTACGGTCGGCAGGGCACGACGACCCTGTTGGGGTCCGACCTTCGGACCCGCGCTTGCCGGGGACCCGAAACCATCTTCGATGGAGATCATCGAGGAGCGGGGTCCCACAACCCGGTCATCACCCGGAGCACCCCACCGCGGTTGGAGGGTTGCCGATCAGCGAGCCGGGGCTTTGCGCTGATACTCATGACCTGGCGTCAAGGATATAACACGGTCGAAATGAAGTGAGAACCCTCCGACGCAGGCTGGTTCTTGGGCTGGACAAGGCGTCGTTGCGGCCGCGGTGCTCCTCGGCGGCGAATGGCCCCGAAGAATGCCTTCTCGTGTAGTCCGAACAGTCGAATTTGACGTTCTTTATCGACGGTTCGCCGCGCGATCGTCGGTTTCTGCCGTGGCGTGGGTCACAGACTTCTACGATCCGATCATTCGCGAGGGGTCGGCAAACCCGGACGCCGACCATGTCGCGATGACACGGCAGAACCGGCCGGATTGGTGGAGAACGCATGGGTGGTCACTTCGGTTTCAGGCGATCGATCAGGGCGGCGAGCACACTCGGACTCGCCGCAGTCGCAGCGGTTCTCCTCGCGATAGGCCAGACTTCCGGCGCGGGTGTCGCGCGAGCCGAGGCCAGCGCCGATTGCGGCAACGGCGCACTCGTCTTCGTCGGCGGTACGTGGGATCCCCAGGCACATTTGCTCGACGGCGTCACGCGTCAGCCGCAGTACGCCGGCTACACCGTCGAGCGCGTCGAGTATCCGGCGTCGATTTGGCCGTTGGGTGCCTTCGGCTTCGACGACAGTCAGTCGCAGGGCGTCGCGGCAACGATGTCGACAGTGGCGAGCTATCAGGCGCAGTGTCAGGGTTATCCGGTCGTGATCGTCGGGTACTCGCAGGGCGCGGGAATCGCCGGCGACGTGCTCACCGGCATCGGCACCGGCAATACTTCTGGCCACGAGATCTCACCGAGCAAAGTTTCCGGACTGCTCTACTCCGATCCTCGGCAGGCAGGAACTCTCTACGGACAGGGCATCGAACGCGTTCTGATCGGCGTGATCCCCGGACTGACCATGGCGGGCGGACGCGGCGTCGACGACTTCGGCGGAATTCCGGTGACCTCCGTGTGCTTCACGGGCGATCCGATCTGCGACCTGCCCGATCCGCTCCACGATCCGCTCGGTGCCCTCGATGGCTTCGCGGGTTACTGGGTCAAGCATGGTCTGTACCCGCTCTACATGTATTTGGCAGCGACCAACGGGGCCCTGTGGGACGCATGGGGAGTCAAGCCGTTGCACTGCGACAACACCACTGGCCAGGTCAGTACGTGTCAGCTCGTCGTGCCGTCGTCGGCGTGGGTCCTCACCCAGCAGTTCGTCGACAAACTCGGTCTCGGTTGGACCGTGCCCGACCTCGTGAGCAAACGGTGGAGGTTCCCGGACATCCTCGGCATCACACTGGCCGACTTCCAGCCGCCGATCCGGTGGGCCATGGGTTGGTTCCCGCAGTTGCCCCAACTCGGCTACGGCGGTGTACTCACCGACGTCTACACGTTCCAGGACATGGCACGAGGATTGTTCACATGGGATCCGGTGCTCTGGGGGCAGGGCGTCGACGCGTTGAGGACCAGCGTCAGGAGCATCGCGGCGATGCCGCTGAACTTCGGAAAGTTCTGGGCCTACACACTGACCGGCCGCGATGTCACGGGCATTCCCGGACCCGCGTACCGACCTTCGCTTGTCGCGTTCGAAGAGTGGCTCGCGTCGCTGCGCTCTCCGTCGACGACGACCAGCCACACCGAGTCGCTGGTGGCGCTGTCGGCATCGGAGAAGATCGCCGAAGCCTCGGGGACCGTGGTCACGGAGAAGAACGTCGGTGACCACGAAGGGCTCGGCACCACCGGAGCTGGGGTCAGCACCGGGGATGAGGGCGCCACCGGCACTGAGGGTCCCTCTGGCGGAAAAGTCGTCGACGATTCGGCCAGCGTTGGTGGCGACGGCGCAGCTGACGGGACGGGCACCGGAGCCGGGTCGACGCCTCCGACTGTCAGCGACTCGCCGCAACCCCAACCGCACCCGGGCGGGGAGTCGTCACAGCCGAGCGAGAATCCCGGCGGCGCGCAGGCGCCTGCACCAGAGTCGTCGGCGCCCCAGCCAACACCCGACACGTCAACACCCGACAAGCCAACAGCCGACACGTCGACATCTGACGAGTCGACACCCGGTGCCTCGACGCCGCATGCAACGTCGCCGGAGAGTGCGACACCGAAACCAGCGGCGGAGGGCGCACCAGCTGCCTGACTCCGGCCCCGCGAGGGGTCGGGTGTGAACGAATTCACCGTCGACGACGGAATCACGCCGACCGGGGTGCTCGTTGCAGCGGGAATGTCCTCAACCACCACGACTGAGACGAACTGGCCCGGGACGACTGGGCCCGGGACGAACAGGAATGTCGTCCACTCCAATGCCACTCGTCGGTTCGCCATGCTGGCGATGGCGCTGGGCGGTTTCGGGATCGGCACCACGGAGTTCGTCGCGATGGGCCTGTTGCCGAACATCGCGTCGTCGGTGCATGTCTCCGAGCCGACGGCGGGCTATGTTGTCTCGGCCTACGCACTCGGGGTGGTTGTCGGGGCGCCGCTCATCGCAGCGCTGACCGCGCGGATGTCTCGTCGCACGCTGTTGATCGCACTGATGGTGGCATTCACGGTCGGCAATGCCGCGACCGTGCTGGCGCCGAACTTCGGAACGCTCATGGTCGCGAGATTCGTGGCGGGACTCCCGCATGGCGCGTACTTCGGTGTCGCGGCTCTCGTCGCTGCGCACCTGGCCGGACCTCGCAACCGTGCCAAGGCGGTCGGTCTCGTTCTCCTCGGGTTGTCTGTTGCCAATGTCCTCGGTGTGCCGTTGGCGACCTGGCTCGGCGAAAGCCTTGGCTGGAGAGCAGCTTTCGTGGTCGTGGTGATCATCGGCATCGTGACGATCGGTGCGCTGTTCGTCACGTTGCCCGCACTCGACGACATGGCCGTCACCAATCCGATGACCGAACTCGGCGCCCTCACCAGGCCTCAGGTGTGGTTGACGCTGGCGATCGGCGTCGTCGGGTTCGGCGGCATGTTCGCGTTCTACACGTATCTCAACACGGCGCTGACAAGCCTCACGGGTATCTCGGTCGGATGGGTTCCGGTGGTGTTGATGGTCTTCGGCGTCGGCATGGTGGTCGGCAACCTGGTCGGCGGTGCCGCCGCCGATTCGAGCGTGCCACGCGCGATTTTCGTGGGACTCGTCGCGACAGCGGTGGTGCTCGGATTGTTCGCCGCATTCGTCGCGTCGCCGTGGGCGGCCGTTCCGCTGACCTTCCTCGTCGGTGTCAGTGCGACGGCGATGGTGCCCGCACTGCAAACGCGTCTCATGGACGTGGCCGAAAACGCTCAGACGCTGGCCGCGGCGCTCAACCATTCAGCGCTCAACATTGCGAACGCACTCGGTGCGTGGCTCGGTGGCGTGGTGATCGCCGCGGGGTTCGGGTACCGAGCGCCGTCGGTCCTCGGGGCAGGACTCGCGGTTGCCGGCATCGTCGTACTGGGTCTGGCGTTGGCTGTTGCCCGACGCACGGCTGCCCGGCACACAGCCACATCAACAACAGCGACAACAGCGACCCCGACACCTGCTGGTGCCGGGGCCGAGTCGGAGTGAGTGGCTGGTTCAGCCCACGTCGGGGGGCGTAGCGATCGTCTTCGACAGGTAGAGCGGCTCACCGAGCTTCTCGATCAGCTCGAGCTGCGTCTCCAGATAGTCGATGTGGTGCTCCTCGTCCTTGAGGATCTCCTCGAAGATCTTGGCTGTCGTGATGTCCTGCTTTTCGCGGCACAGCACGATGCCCGGCTTGAGGCGGTTGACCACCTCGATCTCGATCGCGAGGTCGGACTCGAACTGCTCGCGCAGAGTCTGGCCGATGCGGAGCGGCAGCAGCTTCTGATAGTTCGGCAGACCTTCCAGGAAGAGGATGCGATCGGTGAGGATCTCCGCGTGGGTCATCTCCTCGATCGATTCGGCCCTCGTCTTCGAGGCGAGCTCGGTCAAGCCCCAGTTGTCCTGCATCTTGGAGTGCAGGAAGTACTGGTTGATAGCGGTGAGTTCACTGGTCAACTGCTCGTTGAGTAGAGCGATGACCTCATCGTCTCCACGCATGGCATACCTCCGGTTCGGACTGATTGTGTCAGTGAACCTAGCACGCCAAAAGGCCCCGTGGGGAATATCCACACGGGGTGTTTCTGCAGGTCAGGCTAGGCTGCGCTAGTTGTGGCGACCCTTCCTGCGGTGCGAGAGGCGACGATCTGGGTGAGTCGTTCGATGCAGGTTCCGCAGCCTTCGCCTGCGCCGCAGCGCTCGCTGACGGCGTCGGGAGTTCTGGCTCCGGCGTCGCAATGCTCGTGGACCTCGTCCACTGTGACGGCCCGGCAAATACACACGAACATCTCGCACCTCGCATTCTGTTAGGCAAGGTTTACATAAAAGCTGGATGATCGCAAGGTTTGCCTTACCTTTTGGACTCGGTCCGGATTGGGCTGCGACGGGGTGCGCGGCGTCGATGTCGGTGGCTCGCCGTAGTGTGGCGAACCGTGCCAACTGCGATCACCACCGTGAATGTGAACGGCGTCCGAGCGGCCACCAAGGTGCGGTCGGAGAACAACCCGGGATTCGTTCCGTGGCTGCGCTCATCCGGAACCGACGTCGTGCTCCTGCAGGAGATCCGTGCCAGCGAAGATCAGGCCAGGGAGGTTCTCACACCTCTTCTCGACGACGGATGGCACCTGTCGATGACTGAGTCGGTCGTCAAGGGACATGCGGGCGTCGGGGTGCTCAGCACAACCGAGCCGACGGCGGTGCGCGTCGGTTTCTCCAGCGACGAATTCGATTCCACGGGAAGGTATCTCGAGGTAGACCTCGACACCGAGGGTGGAGCCGTCACCGTCGCAAGCCTCTACCTACCCAAAGGCGCTGCGGCCCCGACGGCCACCTCGTCGGACAAGGACGTGGAGAAGTTCGCCGAGAAGAAGCGATTCCTCGACGCGTTCGGCGCGCACCTGGGCTCGTTGGCACGTAAACGACGTCCGGTGGTGGTCGGCGGTGATTGGAACATCGCGCACTCCGAGCACGACATCAAGAACTGGAAGGGCAACCTGCGCAGCCCGGGGTTCCTCCCGCACGAGCGGGAGTGGGTCGGCGGATTGTTGGAGTCCGGCTGGTCTGACGTGATGCGTGAACTCCACCCCGGCACAGACGGGCCGTACTCATGGTGGTCGTGGCGCGGAAAGGCGTTCGACAACGACTCGGGCTGGCGGATCGACTATCACCTCGCCAACAAGGCCATGGCGGAGCGCACGGTGAAAGCCTTCGTCGACCGCGCCGACGCCTACGACCGCCGGTGGTCTGATCACGCGCCGGTCACCGTCGTCTTCGAGTGACCGCCGAGTAGCGCCCTGCGGGTAGCACCTCCGAATAATGAGGGGCTGCCGTCTGAGAGACTGGAAACCATGAGCGACGTCGAGAAATCACCTGCGTCGGGTACGCGGCGGCGGGTGTTGTCGGGTATCCAACCGACCAGCGATTCCTTCCACCTCGGAAACTATCTGGGTGCGGTGCGTCAGTGGGTCGAGCTGCAGGACGAGTTCGACGCCTTCTACTTCATCCCGGACATGCACGCGCTGACAGTGCAGTTCGATCCGTCGGTGCTCGCCGACCGCACACGCATGTCGGTGGCACAGTTGCTCGCCGTCGGCGTCGATCCCGCCCGCTCGACCGTGTACGTCCAGTCGCACGTTCCCGAGATCGCGCAGCTCACCTGGGTTCTCAACTGCATCACCGGATTCGGCGAGGCAAGCCGGATGACGCAGTTCAAAGACAAGGCCGCCAAGCAGGGCGTCGAGTCGTCGAGCGTCGGGTTGTTCACCTATCCGATCCTGATGGCCGCCGACATCCTCGCGTTCCAGGTCGACCAGGTACCCGTCGGCGAAGACCAACGGCAGCACCTCGAGCTCACCCGAGATCTGGCGCAGCGATTCAACAAGCGTTTCGGCAAGGCGTTCACCGTGCCGCAGGCGTACATCGTCAAGGAGTTCGCGAAGATCTACGACCTCCAGAACCCGACGGCCAAGATGAGCAAGTCGGCCGAGACCGACAAGGGGTTGATCAATCTTCTCGACGACCCGAAACGGTCTGCCAAGAAGATCCGGTCGGCGGTGACTGATACGGGTAGTGAGGTGGCGTTCGATCCCGAGAACAAGCCGGGGGTCTCGAATCTGCTCACCATCCAGTCGGCGTTGTCTGGCGTGGAGGTCGCAGATCTCGTCGCCAAGTACGAGGGCAAGGGATACGGCGACCTGAAGGTCGAGACCGCCGACGTCCTCAGCGACTTCGTGACCCCACTGCGTGGACGCGTCGACGAATATCTCGCCGATCCGGCCTACCTCGATGGCATCCTCGCCGACGGTGCAGCGCGGGCGCGCTCGGTGGCGTCTGCGACGCTGCGCGATGTCTACGACAAGGTGGGTTTCCTGGCGCCGAGCGTGTCAGCAAACAAATCCTGACCCGCAGCACTCGTTTCCGGTAGACACGGTGAGGAGAGACAGCACCGACCGATGGGGAAACGAGGGTCTATGGCTTCGGTGATCGATTCGGGCAAAGCGCTTGTCGTGCGCGGCAAGGACGAGTTCGAGTCGGCCCGCGAGCGGTGGGGCTGGCTCGACCACATCATGCGCACGGTGCAGCGGTACAACGATCGTCGCGGCAACCTCTACGCCGCGAGCATCACCTTCACCGGAATCCTCTCGATCGTGCCGATCATCATGGTCGCCTTCTCGATCGGCGGTTTTGTCCTCGCGGCCCACCCGGAGTGGCTCGACACCATCAAGGACGAGATCGTCAAAGCCATGCCCGGCGAGCTCGGCACGACGCTCGAGAGCGCAATCGACTCGGCCATCGACTCACGCGCGACCGTCGGCATCATCGGTCTGATCGGTGCGGGACTGACCGGTATCGGGTGGATCTCCGGTGTGCGCGTCGGAATGACCGAGATGTTCGGCGGCAGGGTCAACCGCAATGCGGTCAAGTCGAAGATCAGCGACCTCGTGATCTTCGTGTTGCTGGGTCTCGCCTTCCTGTTCACGCTCGGCCTCACCGCCCTGGGCAACAGCGGGTTGATCAACAAGATCCTCGAGTGGGCGCATGTCGACGGCTTCAGTGGCTCGACTGTCGTGGTGCGGGTTCTGGCCATCGTGGTGTCGCTGGTGGCGACCTGGCTGCTCTTCGTCTTCGTCTTTGCCCGACTTCCCTTGAATCCGTTGCCGTTTCGCAACGTGCTCAAGGCGGCGCTCCTCACCGCGACCATCTTCGAGATCCTCAAGTCCGTCGCGGGTATCTACTTGAAATCGGTTCTCGGCAGTCCGGCGGGCGCCGCCTTCGGACCACTGCTCGGCGTCATGGTCTTCGGCTACCTGGCCTCGCGAATCGTCCTGTACGCCACGGCGTGGTGTGCCACGGATCGTGCCAATGAGCCCTACCAGGTCGTCGACCCCACCGAACAGCCCGAACCGCCCTCCGTCGTCGTGCGCCCGGTCTATGAGGCGGATCCCGTGCCGAAGGCCGGGCCGTTGGCCGCGGCGGCGGCGATCGGCGCCGCGGTGGCTCTCGTGACGCGGCACAAGCGCGGCGACTGACCCGACGAGTGGGCCCTATTGCGTGGCTACACGCTCACCCGTTTCCTTCCGGCTTATTGAATTCAATAAGCCGGAAGGAAATGGGTGAGCGGGACTCCGTCTTCTCGACCTTGGAGGTGCGCCCGCGTGACCCGCGAGCCGGTCAGCGGCGTCGGATCAAGCGAAGCGCAAGCAGCAGTAGGAGCAGCGCCACAAGCAGCCCCACGAGTCCGACGAGGATGCGCACCGACCAGCCAGACGTCGAATCCTGGTAGGCCACTCCCTGGCTCGTCCGCGCTTCGGTCGTTGCGACCCCGGCGCGGGCGCCGTCGGAGGTACTCGCGCGTTCGCCGTCTGAGGTGGTCGCGCGTTCGTCTGAGGTCGATGCGAGTTCGCCCACTTTCGCCTCACGTGGGGCGTGCGCGCCGTAGGCGACGAGCGAGCGGGCCTGGTCCCAGTAGTTGTCGTCGGCGGTCGACAGGCCGTACATCTGAACCACCAGAACGGTACGACCGTCCTGCTTGACCGCCCCGACGAATGTCTTCTGCGCGTCGTCGGTGTATCCGGTCTTACCGCCGAGGACGCCCGGATCGCCTTCGAGCAGAAGATGATTCGACGTCTGCATCAGGTAGCCGGGATGGTCGACGTCGCCGGGAACGTCGGGTCGTTTCGGGTACCCGGGGAACGGGTGGTTCGGCATGGCGATGATGTCGCGGAACGTCGAGTTCTGCATGGCGGCGCGGAAGATCACCGCGAGGTCGTAGGGGGACGTCGACATTCCGGCGGCGTCGAGACCAGACGGAGTCGACGCCCTGGTGTCATACGCCTGCAGTGAGCGGGCCAGTTCGTTCATCTTGGTCAGCGTGGCGTCGACGCCGCCGAGGTCTCGCGCGATGACGTGGGCGCAATCGTTCCCGGACACCATGAGGAGCCCGATCATCATGTCGCGCATGGTGTATTTGCCGCCCGGTCCCATCCCGCAGGAGTCGCCCTCGGCACTCCAATCGTCGGCCGTCGCCGTGACCGGTTTGTCGAGCGCGATTCCCGAACGCAGCGCGGTGAGAGCGAGCAGGACCTTGATGGTCGACGCCGGGCGGTACCGACCGTGCGGGTCTTTGGCCGCGATCACGGCGCCGCTGTCGAGATCGGCGACCAGCCAGGCCGCCGACGTCAGCCGCTCCGGCACACGACCCGCCGACGAGTCTGCGACGACGCCGCACCCGCCCAACGCTTCGCCACCGACCGGTGGGGAATGCACCGGCAGTGGGGATGGTGTTGTCGAGCCGGGAGCCACGACTTCCGACTCGTCGACAGCGGGAGGCGGCGAGACCCGATGCGGGCAGTGGTCGGTGTCAGGTGATGCGTCGTGCGGCTGTGCCTGTGTGGGGGCCGCCCACGCCGGGAATGCGGTCGGGCCGATCCCGACAACAGCGACGATCCCGGCCACAGCGACGATCAGCACGACCACGCAGCGGGTGACGAAGTCTGTGGCGGGTGCAACGGCACGAGGAGGACGCATATCGCACAGGAGGCTACAGCGCCTCACGTCACATCGGTAGCGCGCCGGCGGAACTGCTCGTCCGCCGACGCGTCGCCGACCTGGAAAACCGTCAGTCCCGGATAACCGTCGTTGCTCTGGTGAACCTCAGAGGAGCGTGTACGCCTCGGCCAGAACGCCACGCAGGATCTGCTCGATCTCGTCGAACTCCGCCTGGCCGCAGATGAGCGGCGGCGCGAGCTGGATGACCGGATCGCCGCGATCGTCGGCGCGACAATAGAGACCGGCGTCGAACAGTGCGGTCGACAGGAATCCACGCAGTATGCGCTCGGATTCGGCCTCGGTGAACGTCTCCTTGGTGGCTTTGTCCTTGACCAGCTCGATGCCGTAGAAGAATCCTTCGCCGCGCACGTCGCCGACAATCGGGACGTCGTGGAGCTTCTCGAGTGTCGATCGGAACGCGGGCGCGGTGGTCTTCACATGATCGTTGAGCCCCTCGCGCTCAAAAATGTCGAGGTTGGCCAACGCGACCGCCGCCGACACAGGGTGACCGCCGAAGGTGTAGCCGTGCGCGAAGGTCGTCGTGTTGTCGTTGAACGGCTCGAAGAGTCGCTCACTGGCGATCATCGCGCCGATCGGGGAGTAGCCCGAGGTCATGCCCTTGGCACAGGTGATGATGTCGGGCTGATAGCCGAAGTCCTCGCAGGCGAACATCGAACCGATGCGGCCGAAGGCGCAGATCACCTCATCGGACACCAGCAGGACGTCGTACTCGTCGCAGATCTCGCGGACCCGCTCGAAGTATCCGGGCGGCGGCGGGAAACAGCCGCCCGCGTTCTGGACCGGTTCGAGGAACACGGCTGCGACGGTGTCGGGACCCTCGAACTCGATGGCCTCGGCAATGCGATCGGCGGCCCAGCGGCCGAACTTCTTGGGGTCGGCAGCCAGTTCCTCGTCGGGAGCGCGGTAGATGTTGGTGTTCGGCGCGCGGAACCCTCCGGGAGTCAACGGCTCGAACATCTTCTTGAGGTCGGGGATACCGGTGATGGCCAGCGCGCCCTGCGGGGTGCCGTGGTAGGCGATCGAACGCGAGATAACCTTGTGCTTCATCGGTTTTCCGGTCAGCTTGAAGTACTGCTTGGCCAGCTTCCACGCGCTTTCGACGGCCTCGCCGCCACCGCTGGTGAAGAAGACGCGGTTGAGGTCGCCGGGCGCGTTGGCCGCGAGTCGCTCGGCGAGCTCGATGGCGGGCGGAGTGGCGTAGGACCACAGCGGAAAGAACGCCAGTTCCTTGGCCTGCTTTGCCGCTGCCTCGGCGAGCTCGTCACGTCCGTGCCCGACCTGGACGACGAAGAGCCCCGCGAGTCCGTCGAGGTAGCTGCGTCCGCGATCATCGAAGATGCGTGCCCCCTCGCCTCGCGTGATCACCGGTGGCGTGATCTCGTCGCCGTGACGGGAGAAGTGTCCCCACAAGTGCGCAGCGCTTCGCTGCCCGAGGGATTCGGTTACGGATGCGGTCATCGTGTACCCCAATTGTATTGCTGTTTCACTAGTTTCAGATAAACGAGGGTCTCGGTCGAGTTCACCTCGGGGTGTGTTCGAACCCTGCGATTGATGATGTCGAGGAGATGATCGTCGTCCTCGCAGACAACCTCGATCATGATGTCGTAGGTACCCGCAGTCAGTACCACGTAGTCGATTTCGGGATGCTCGGCCAGTTGCCGGGCCAATCGCTCCGTGTCGCCGGTGCAGCGGATACCGACCATCGCCTGGCGAGAGAAGCCGAGCTTGAGTGGATCGGTCACCGCGACGATCTGCAGCAGGCCGCTCTCGCTGAGCTTCTGGACGCGGTTGCGCACAGCAGCTTCGGACAGGCCAACGGATTTGCCGATCGCCGCGTATGAACTCCGGCCGTCGGCCTGGAGTTCTTCGATGATCTTCTTCGCGATGGCGTCGAGGTGTGTCGACATTGGTTCGCCCACACGTCGATGGTGGCGGATTCAGCAGATATTGGCAACCGAAACCACGGTTTCGGTTGGGAATTGTTGCTCCAAGTCGTGAATCCGTTGTTTTGCCGGTATCGTGATCTGTCGTGTCAACCATCACGACAGTTCCCAGTGGTTGGGTCGACGGTGCTCCCAGCAGCGGATCGGGCCTCGACCACACTGTGATCGATCCCGCCACCGATGCCCCGGTAGCGAACCTCGTACTCGCCTCCGGCTCCGACGTTACCTCCGCGGTCGCACATGCCGCGCGCGCACAACACGATTGGGGTGGAGCCACCCCCGCTGAGCGGTCGGCGGTACTGCATGCCTTCGCGCGTCTGCTCGACGCCAACGCCGATCTGTTGGCGAGCGAGGAGGTCTCCCACACCGGCAAGGCGATCCGTCTCGCAACGGAATTCGACGTGCCGGGCAGCATCGACAACGTCGACTTCTTCGCCGGCGTCGCACGCAATCTCGACGGCAAGGCGAGCGCGGAGTACTCGGGCGAGCACACGTCGTCGATCCGACGTGAACCCGTCGGGGTCGTCGGGTCGATCACTCCGTGGAACTACCCCCTGCAGATGGCCGTGTGGAAAGTGTTGCCCGCGTTGGCCGCCGGGTGCTCCGTGGTACTCAAACCCGCGGAGATCACTCCGTTGACGACGCTGACACTCGCTCGTCTTGCGACGGAAGCGGGTCTGCCAGACGGCGTCTTCAACGTCCTGGTCGGCACCGGCGCAGATGTCGGCGCCGCCATCGCGGGACATCCCGACATCGACATCGTGACCTTCACGGGTTCGACGGCGGTCGGGCGCATGGTGATGTCGCAGGCCGCGGCGAATGGCACGCGCGTACAACTCGAACTCGGTGGCAAGGCGCCGTTCGTCGTCTTCGACGACGCCGACCTCGACGCCGCGATCCAGGGTGCCGTCGCCGGAGCGCTCATCAACGCCGGACAGGACTGCACTGCCGCGACACGAGCGATTGTCGCGCCGTCGCTCTACGACGACTTCGTGGCCGGTGTCGCCGATGTCATGTCGTCGGTGCGGGTCGGCGATCCGCGCGACCCCGACACCGACATGGGCTCACTCATCTCCCACGCACACCGCGACAAGGTTGCGGCAATGGTCGAACGTGCCCGTGCCGCCGGCGCGCGTGTGGTGACCGGCGGGGTGCTGCCCGACGGTCCCGGCAGCTTCTACCCGCCCACGTTGATCGCCGACGTCGCGGAGGACTCCGAAATCTACCGCGACGAGGTATTCGGCCCGGTGCTGACGGTCTCGACCTTCACCGACGACGACGACGCGCTGCGCCGCGCGAACGACACCGTCTACGGACTCGCCGCATCGGCGTGGACGCGCGACGTCTACCGCGCGCAGCGGGCGAGCCGCGAGATCAAGGCCGGCTGCGTCTGGATCAACGATCACATCCCGATCATCAGCGAGATGCCGCACGGCGGTGTCGGCGCGTCGGGCTTCGGCAAGGACATGTCGGCCTACTCGCTCGACGAGTACCTGACCGTCAAACACGTGATGAGCGACATCACCGGTGTTGCCCGAAAGCCTTGGCATCGAACGGTGTTCACGAATCCGGGAGAGGTCCGCTGATGAGCGAGGCATGGGCAACAGAGCCCACAGCACGCGGGGCGGCACTGGTCTCCACCGCGCACGCGTCGTCGTATTGGCTCGATCGCGCGGATCGGCCTGCGCCGCGTCCGCGCGTGCTCGGTGAAGTGACCGCCGATCTCGTCATCGTCGGTGGGGGATTCACCGGACTATGGACCGCGGTACAAGCGGCAGAACGCGATCCGGGACGTCGGATCGTGCTCGTCGAGCGCGATCGGATCGCCGAGCACGCCAGCGGACGCAACGGCGGCTTCTGCTCGGCGAGCCTCACCCATGGCCTCGGCAACGGCATGGACCGCTTCGCCGACGAGCTGCCGACACTCCTGCGCCTCGGTCACGAGACGCTCGACGCCATCGATGAGGCGATCCGCCGCCACGGCATCGCCGCCGACGCCGAGCGCACCGGCGAACTCGACTTTGCCAATTTCGATTGGCAGGCAGACGAATTGGCCGAGTACGCGGAGTCGGCGAAGGAACTCGGCGAAGACCTTCCGCTGCTGTCGGAGGAGCAGGCGCGCGAACGGGTCGACTCACCGATGGTGGCGGGAGCGGTGTTCGATCCCGACGTCATCATGCTCGACCCCGCGCGATTGGCGTGGGGTCTTGCCGACGCCGCGGAGCGCCTCGGCGTGCGGATCTTCGAGCAGTCGGAAGTGACGGGTATCAGCAGCGAGGGTGACGGGCTGCGGCTCAGTACCGGCTTCGGCGAGATCGTCGCCGACCGCGCCGTGCTCGCGACGTCGGCGAGCCCGTCGCTGGTGCGTCGACTGCGGCTGTACACGGTGCCGGTGTGGGATTACGCGATCATGACCGAACCGCTGTCGGAGGCGCAGCTCGCGTCGATCGGCTGGAAGGGCAGGGAGGGACTTGCCGACGCGGGGCCACGGTTCCACTACTTTCGTCTGACGGCCGACAACCGGATTCTATTCGGCGGCTGGGATGCGTTGTACCACTACCGATCCGACGATTCGCCGCGCCACCAGCAGGAGCCGCGTGAGTTCGCACTACTGGGCGAGCACCTGCTCCAGATGTTCCCGCAACTCGAGGGCATCCGCGCCAGTCATGCGTGGGGTGGGGCCATCGACACGTGCTCGCGGTTCTGCGCGTTCTGGGACCGCTCGTATGGTGGACGCGTCGTCACCGCGGTGGGATTCACCGGTCTCGGTGTCGGTGCGTCGCATTTTGCTGCCGCAACCGCACTCGACCTCGTCGACGGTGCCGACACCGAGCGCACGCGTCTGAACATGGTGCGCTCCAAGCCGATTCCGTTTCCGCCAGAACCCTTGCGTGCGTTCGGCATCAACATGACCCGACGCGAACTGGCTCGCAGCGAGCGCCGCCAGGGCAAGCGCGGCCTGTGGTTGACCGTGATGGACAAGGTGGGGCTGGGCTTCGACAGCTGATGCGGCCGCGCGCGTCGACTAGTGGGTGACGAGCTGGGCGACGCCGGCGTCGTAGGTGGTGACGGCGAAGTCGGGGAAGGCTCGGGTGAACTTGTCGGAGACGAAGACGGTGTCGACGCCGTAGCGGGGCAACAACTCCCACAGTTCGCGGACGTTCTTGCTGAACAGACGTCCGAGGGCGAAGACGGGTGTGCCGAGCACCGTGTACTTGTTCTGGTGCCCACTCGCCTGGGAGGTCAGCTCCATCAGCTGTGCATAGGTGCGTCGGTTGCTGTCGATCGGCAGGTGCCAGGTCTGGCCGTACGCCGACTCGGTGTTGCCGATCAGCGCCATCGCGCGGCTGGCGTCGGGAGTCCAGATCAGTGAGCGCAGGGTGTCGTCACGGATCGGGACGAACGCTCTTTTGTGTTGCGCGATTCGGTCGAAAACCATTGCGTTGGTGAAGCTTTGGGTCTGGTTCGGACCGTAGAACTCTGGGGCACGACAGATCACGGCGTCGACCGTTCCCGCGGTCATCGCGTCGAGCAACATGGTTGCGGTCTGTGCGCGTGTGCGGCCCTTGCTGCCTGCGGGGCGGAACGGGGTGTCCTCGGTTTGTGGCTCACTCGTCATCGGATACATGTAGGTGTTGTCGAAGAACACGAGCTTCGTGCCGTGGTGAGCGCATGCGTCGATCGCGTTGCGCATCATCACCGGAAAACGCTGCGCCCACATCTGAGAATCGGCGGGCAGTCCGACGGTCAGGTATGCGATGTCGCTTCCCGCTACAGCCGCGTCGGTTTGTGCGGCATCCATGAGGTCGGCGGCGACGAGTTCGTCGGTCTCGTTGACCCGCCGGGGTTGTCTGCTGACGAGTCGGATGTCGCGGGTGTGGTTGCGGTGGAGATCACGAGCGAGCTCTGTGCCTATCTGCCCGTTCGCGCCCAGGATCGTCTGCATGGTTCGACGCTAGGCGCCAATGTAAGCAGTGTCAACAAGGGCTGGTGCCCGGCGGGAGCGCGGCCATCGGTCAGCCGATTTGATAGGTGCCCGTCGCGCGGGCGACAAGTTGGCCGGCGCTTGCTGAGGTCAGGTCAACGGTGCAGTGGCACAGTCGTTTTCCGTTGTGGAGACGATCAGCGACGATGCGTAGATCGTCGGCGATCAGTGGGTTGATGAAGCTCACCGACATCGAGGTGGTGACCCCGCGGAGCCGATCAGGGATCGGTCGGCCTGCCCAGGCGGCCGCCATGATTCCGATGTCTGCGCATGCGCTGATCGCGCCGCCGTGGACCATTTCGCCGACGGTCGTCAGCTCTGGCCGGTAGGGCATGACCAGTTCGGCGTGGCCGTCGGAGATATCGGTGAGTCGAAGCCCGAGTTCTGCCACGAAGGGCGAGCGGGGGATGAGCAGTGAGATCGCCTCGGAGCCGTCGGCGGGTGTTGGCAGGTCGGAGGTGGTCACAGTGGGAGACATGTCGATCCTTCTGTAGTTGGACTATGAAAACGTAGTCAGACTACAATTAGCACATGTCCTCACTGCTTGACGAGCCCCGCGATCGACGACGGCGGCGTACGCGTGCCGCAGTCCTCGATGCCGCTGCTGAGTTGTTCTCACGCAACGGATTTCGCGCCACGTCGGTCGATGCGATCGCCTCGCACGCCGACGTCGCGCTGACGTCGCTGTATGGGAATTTCCCCGACGGCAAGGCGGAGGTCTACGCAGTGGTCGCATGTCGACTGGCGCGCGAGCACGCCGAACGGATGGGACGCAGCGTCGAGCGAACCGGTGGCGGTGCACCGACGGCTCGAGCGGCGTTCGAGGAGTACGTGCGCTTTCATCGGGACGAACCGCTCGCGTTCCGGATGCTGGGTCTCGCCGACGTGTCCGAGGTGCACGGGGACGTCGTCGACCAGGCGCGGTCGGAGATCGGGCGGGTACTCGCGGGCGTAGCCGACGACGTGATCGATGCGATCGACTCCGCCGACCCCGCCGCACGATCGTCGGTACTGCTCGCGTGGGCGGCCATCAACGGCGTTCTCGCGCTCGAACAACGTGGGCACATCGACGCCGCCACCAGCGACAGCCTGCTCGGCGACGCCGTGGAACTACACGTAGCCCGCGTGGCGCAGGTGTGTGAGGTGTGAACGGGCTAGCGTTCTTGCCGCGCGACGACGATGTCGAGCCACCGCGACATCGCTGCCGCGGCCATCGCGCGGGTCGTCGACTCTACGTCGGTGAGGTCGGCGCTGACCTGGTCGGGACCGCCCGGACCCAGCGCTTCGACGAGTTCGGTGCGGTAAGCGGGGTCGTCGAGCCAGGTAGCGAACAGCGGGGAGTCGACTTCGAGATGAAACTGCAGGCCGTAACTCGCGCCGAGACGGAACGCCTGGTTGGCGTACGACTCCGACGACGCCAGCAGCGTCGCACCGGCGGGTAGATCGAACGTGTCGTAATGCCACTGCATGCTGTCGAATGTCTTGTCCGACAGACCTTTCCACACAGGGTCGACGACGCCGTCCGAGGTCCAGGTGACCTTCGAGATCCCGATCTCGGGGGCAGGTCCCGTGCTGACCTTCGCATCGGCCGCGCTCGCCAGCAACTGCGATCCGAGGCAGACGCCCCAGATCGGTACGTCCTTGGACAGCGCTCGTCGCAGGAAGTCGATCTCGTCGTCGATCCACGGATAGGTCGGGCCGTCGTTGGCTCCCATTCCGCCGCCCATCACCGCGATGGCGTCGAACGACGCAGGGTCGTCGGGAAACGTGTCGCGCTCGGCTCGCAACGTGGTGACCTCGGCGTCGTGTGGAAGACCGCCCGCGTACGTGCCGAGTGATTCGCACTCGGCGTGCCTGATCTCGAGCAGTCGCAGCGTCGTCACTCGCCCTGTGCCTTGGTTGTCGTCGATTCCGTGTCTGTCGTTTCCGTGTCAGGTGTTGATTCCTTGGGTACGACGATCACCGGGGCAGTGGTCCAACGCAGAATGCGCGCGGCGGTCGAGCCGAGGAAGACGCGGTTGTCGGCGCCGAGATGCCCCGAGCCGACAGCGACGATGTCATTCGCGTCCCACGGCAGATTGTCGAGCGCTTCGTCGAGGGTGTCGCCGTCGGCGACGAGAACGTCGACCTCGAGGTCGACGTCGAGTTGGTCACGGGTGTGCTCGAGAAGCTCTCGCGCCACGTCGACCTGTTGTTTGCGTACCGCGAGGCTGGTGTCGTCGGCCGCCGGATTCTCCAGCGACACCAGCGAGAGCAGACGCACGTCGATCGACGCGGCTTCGGCAAAGCGGATGCCGAACGAGAGGGGATCGCTGGCCGACTTCTTGACCGGCACGGCGATGGTGATCATGTCGATCACGACGTCGGAGCGACGCGCATATCCACGCGGCGCCAGCGCAACGGGCAGCGGTGAGGAATGCAGCAACTCGGTACTCACCGTGCCGAGGGCGTGGCGCGAGATGATGCCGTCGCCCGTGCCTCCGACGACGATCATCGCCGCTCCGGATTGCTCGGCGACGTCGATGAGGCCCTCGGTGAACGACTCGTGCACCGTGACGACGGTGCGCACCTCGATGCCCTCCGGGATGCGTGATGCGCCGTCGGCAAGCCATTCCGCCGCCTGGTTCTCGAGGCGTTCCATGTACTGGTCGATGCCCGGTTGACCGTCGTAGGGCACAGGATGGACCACGCAGATCAGGTCGATGGCAGCGCCCGTCTTGGTGGCGATGGCCGCGCCGAGGGCCACGCCGTCGTCACCCGACTGTGTGGCGAGGTAGCCGACTGCGACACGTTTCGGGTTCGCAGCGGAGGTGTTGTCAGTAGACATCGGGGACCTTCACTTCGGTATTCGCGTTGAGGGTCTTGCCCTTGAAGAAGTCGCTGTCGGCGGCGCAGCACGCGAGCATCAACGGCACGCCGAGGACCAGCATGCCGACGCCGAGGATGAACACGCCACCGATTCCGCCGACCGACGTCGAACCGTAGTCGGGGTTGATCATGTCGATGGCGCTCTTGATGAATGCCCAGGCCATCGCGATGCCGCCGAGAAGCGGGAAGAGTCCGCGCATGAAGAAATTGCGAGCGGAGTCGAACAGCGTCCGACGGAAGTACCAGACACACGAGAACGCGGTGATGCCGTAGTAGAACGCGACGGCGAGACCGAGTGACGCGATCGAGTCGGCAAGCGTGTTCTGACTCGCGAACGACAGAACGAGGTAGAAGACCAACGCCGACGCGCCCATCACGGCCGTGCCGAACGCAGGCGTCATGTAGCGCGGGTGGATGTAGGCGAACCGTTGGGGGAGAGCCTTGTACACGGCCATCGACAGCGTGCCGCGTGCCGTCGGCAGGATGGTCGACTGCGTCGACGACAGTGCCGAGATGCTGACGACGAGCAGCAACGCCGACGCCATCACCGCGCCCGCGACCGGTTCGCCGAGGATGGT
The DNA here is from genome assembly GCF_036540975.1 of Gordonia sp. w5E2. Classification (NCBI taxonomy): domain Bacteria; kingdom Bacillati; phylum Actinomycetota; class Actinomycetes; order Mycobacteriales; family Gordoniaceae; genus Gordonia; species Gordonia sp. w5E2. The sequence continues at coordinate 1,649,269 of NZ_CP144213.1, forward strand.
GAGCACGTCGTCGGTGTTGTCGGGGTTGTTCAAGCCGATGCCGGTGGTGCCGAAACCTGCGAACGACTCGACGGCGTAGGCGACCAGGACGTAGGTGGCAACGAGGATCAGGCAGCAGATCACCGCCGCCCGGCCGGGTGTCTTCTCGGGATCCTTGGTTTCCTCACCGACGGCCAGACACGCATCCCATCCCCAGTAGATGAAGATGCACAAGATGACCGCCGCAGCGATCGACGACTGGTCGAGACCCGTCGGCGACAACCAACTCCACTGGGGTGTGACGGCCTGGGGACCGGCGTGGTCGGTCGCGACCTTCACGAGCGCGATGACGCTCGCCAGGATCAGGATGCCGAACTGGATGAACATGAGCACCGACTGGATGCGTTCACTGATGACGATGCCGCGGATGCTGATCCACGTCATCACGATGATGAAGAAGCACCCGAGTGCGACCTTGGCCCACAGGCTGTCGGCGAGTGAATCGAGGTGCAGAAAGCGAAGCAGGTACACGGCCGCGATCTCGGCGACGTTGGCGAGCACGATGATCGCCGACACCGCGAGACCCCATCCACCGATCCACCCGATCCACGGCCCGAACGCCTTGGTGCCCCAGGTGAAGGTGGTGCCGCAGTCGGGGGTGTCGCGCGAGAGTTCTCGGTAGGCGAATGCCACCAGCAGCATCGGAATGAACGCGATCACGAACATCGCCGGCGCTTTGCTGTGCACCGCAGCGACCACGTAGCCGAGCGTCGCGGCGAGACTGTAGGCGGGTGCCACGGCCGAGAGACCGATGATCACGTTGCCCAGCAGTCCGATCGACCCGGCCCGCAGCCCTTTGTCGCCCGATTGGATCTCGGCGTGAAGCTTCTCCGCCATGCCGCGATCACCCCCTATGACGTCGCTCAGTAGTTCGTCAAGACTATGGTTCCCGCAGAGTGTGCGCGCGGTGACTGAGCAAATCGACGTCGAATCGGCGGAATTGATTCGGAATGCGCTATTTGTGTCCGATTTGACGAGGCTAAAGAGTTTAGGCGCGCTCAGGGGTTGGGGTGTGCGCTGGGCGGCTCGGGCGCGCGCGTCCGGACCGGTTTCGGCCGGCGCAGAAAGTGGGGGAGGGTTCTTTCCTCGGGTTGTGTGCGCTTTCGTGAGTAGCTTCGCGGGGAAACGTCGAGGAGTGGGGGAAGAGTTCTTTCCGCGACATTTTTCCGTGTGTTTTGGGAGCTGTCCGCGGCGCGCGCGTGAACCGGCGTCGCGCGGCGTCGGGAACTAGGGGAAGGGCGTGCGGGGGCGTCGGGGAGTCGGGGGAAGGGTGCGCAGCGGTGTCGGGACGTCGGGGCGGGGTGCGCGGGGGGCGTCGGGAACTAGGGGAAGGTCGGCCGCGGCCGTTGTTGGGACGGTCCCACGGCCGCCGGCGGACTGATCGGCGCGCTACCTGCGCAGAAACTAGGGGAAACGATCCTTCCTCGGGTTTTGAGCCGTTCCGTGGGTAGCTTCGCGGGGAAACGTCGACACCCCGGGGAAAGAACCCTTCCCCTACTTTCTGCCCCGGTCGGGAGCCAGAGCCCGACCCCCGACCCCGCCCCGGCCGACAACCGCGCGGCGCCTCAGCCCCTTCGACGCGGCGTCGGGCGGTCGCAGGTCGCGAGGGCGTGGGCGCCGCGGGCGGTGTGGTCGCGCACCTTGACCTTGCCGACCCAGATCTCGCAGCGCGCGAAGCGGCCCGTCGAGCCGAACGAGACGTCGACGTTCTGATTGCGGGACCGGCTGACAATCGTGAGCGACCCCGACCAGAGGCCGCTGGCGTCGTCGTGCGTCGGAAGCCGCACGTCGGATTGGCGGCGGAGTGTGTTGTGGGCGTCGAACCACACGATCTGCTCGTTCCACTCGCGGTCCGAGCTGACCGAGATGGTCACCACGTCGCCGCTGCTCGGGAATCGGGTCGACGCCGCGGCGGGCGTTGTGGTGCTCAGTAGTGCACCGCACACGAGGATCAGCAGGCTGGCGAGGATTGATCGGGTGTTCACGGGTAGCTCCGTTCGTCGTGTCGAGTCCACGGCTGTGGCCTCGAAAGACTTGGACGCACGCGAGCACCGATCGGTTTCATCGGGCGCGAAAAAACAACGAACCGAGAAAAACAGCGAACCCACCATCCGTGGAGGATGGTGGGTTCGCCGGGGCTGCAGAGAGGGTCTGCGTCGGTGATTCCGAGATCAGCGCGAGAACATGAGCGCGCGCTTGACCTCCTGGATCGCCTGGGTCACCTGGATGCCACGCGGGCATGCGTCGGTGCAGTTGAACGTGGTGCGGCAGCGCCACACACCGTCGGAATCGTTGAGGATGTCCATGCGCTCGACGGCGCCCTCGTCGCGGCTGTCGAAGATGAAGCGGTGCGCGTTGACGATCGCGGCGGGGCCGAAGTAGCTGCCCTCGTTCCAGAACACCGGGCAGCTCGTGGTGCAGCACGCACAGAGGATGCACTTGGTGGTGTCGTCGAAACGTGCGCGATCCTTCTGGCTCTGGATGCGCTCACGGGTCGGCTCGTTGCCGGTGGTGATGAGGAACGGCTTGATCGCGCGGTACGCGTCGAAGAAGGGCTCCATGTTGACCACGAGGTCCTTCTCCACCGGAAGACCCTTGATGGGCTCGATGGTGATGGTGATGTCCTTGGACTTGTCCTTGGGCAGGAAGTCCTTCATCAGCATCTTGCAGGCCAGGCGGTTGACGCCGTTGACGCGCATCGCGTCGGAGCCGCACACGCCGTGGGCGCAGCTGCGTCGGAACGTCAGCGTGCCGTCGAGGTAGCCCTTCACATAGAGCAGGAGGTTGAGCAGACGGTCGGTCGGCAGCGCGGGAACACGGAAGCTCTCCCAGCCCTGGGCGTCGGGCTCCTCCGGATTGAAACGCATGATCTTCAGCGTGACCATGGTCGCTTCGTCCGGAACTTCTGGCAACGGCGGCTCGTCGGTGTGCGGCGCCTCAATGGTGGCGGTCATCAGTACTTACGCTCCATCGGCTCGTAACGGGTCTGGATGACAGGCTTCCAGTCGAGCTCGATGTCGGAAAGGAGCTTGTCACCCTTCTTGTAGGCGATCGTGTGGCGCATGAAGTTCACGTCATCGCGATTCGGGTAATCCTCGCGGGCGTGCCCGCCGCGCGATTCCTTGCGGTTGAGCGCGCCGACAACGGTGACCTCGGCGAGTTCGAGCAAGAAGCCCAGCTCGATTGCCTCGAGCAGATCGGAGTTGAAGCGCTTGCCCTTGTCGTGCACGCGGATGTGGTCGTAGCGCTCCTTGAGAGCGTGGACGTCGGTCAACGCCTGCTTGAGCGTCTCCTCGGTGCGGAACACCGACGCGTTGTCGTCCATCGTCTGCTGCAGCGCGGTGCGGATGTCGGCGACGCGCTCGTGTCCGTGCTCGGACAGGATGGTCTCGAGCCAGCCGGTGACCATGTCGGTCGGCTTCTCCGGAAGGTCGGTGAACCCGTGGCTGTTGGCGTAGTCGGCGGCTGCGATGCCGGCGCGACGACCGAAGACGTTGATGTCGAGCAGCGAGTTGGTTCCGAGACGGTTTGCACCGTGCACCGACACGCACGCGCACTCGCCTGCGGCGTACAGGCCGTGGACGACGTCGTCGTTGTTGTTGCTGCGCAGCACCTGACCCTCGATGTTGGTCGGGATGCCGCCCATCAGGTAGTGGCAGGTCGGGTAGACCGGCACCCACTCCTTCACCGGGTCGACGCCGAGGTAGGTGCGGGCGAACTCGGTGATGTCGGGGAGCTTCTCGTTCAGGACGTCCTCGCCGAGGTGGGTCACGTCGATGTAGACGTAGTCCTTGTTCGGTCCGGCGCCGCGTCCCTCGAGAACCTCGAGCACCATCGAGCGCGCGACGATGTCGCGGGGTGCGAGGTCTTTGATGGTGGGGGCGTAGCGCTCCATGAAGCGCTCGCCGTCGGCGTTGCGCAGGATGCCGCCCTCACCGCGAACGGCTTCGGAGATCAGGATGCCGAGACCCGCGAGGCCTGTCGGATGGAACTGGTGGAACTCCATGTCCTCGACGGGCAGGCCCTTGCGGAACACGATGCCGACGCCGTCGCCGGTCAGCGTGTGCGCATTCGACGTCGTCTTGTACATGCGGCCCGAACCACCGGTCGCGAAGATGATCGACTTCGCGTGGAAGACGTGCAGTTCGCCGGTCGCGAGCTCGTAGGCCACGATGCCGGTTGCGACAGGCTCGCCCTTCTCGTTCTCGCTCAGGCACAGGTCGAGCGCGTAGAACTCGTTGAAGAACTCGACGTCGTGCTTGACGCAGTTCTGGTACAGCGTCTGCAGGATCATGTGGCCCGTACGGTCGGCCGCGTAGCAGGCACGACGCACCGGCGACTTGCCGTGGTCACGCGTGTGACCACCGAAACGACGCTGGTCGATCTTGCCCTCGGGCGTGCGGTTGAACGGCAGGCCCATCTTCTCGAGGTCGAGCACGGCGTCGATGGCCTCCTTGGCCATGATCTCCACCGCGTCCTGGTCGGCGAGGTAGTCGCCGCCCTTGACCGTGTCGAAGGTGTGCCACTCCCAGTTGTCCTCTTCGACGTTGGCCAGTGCGGCGCACATGCCGCCCTGCGCCGCGCCGGTGTGGCTACGCGTGGGGTAGAGCTTGGTCAACACTGCGGTGCGGGCGCGGGGCGCTGCTTCGATCGCTGCGCGCATACCGGCGCCGCCTGCACCGACGATGATGACGTCGTAACGGTGTTCCTGCATCTTCAGTGGTCTCCTTAGTTTGCGCTGTTCACGTCGAAGGTGAGCAGCGCGTAGGTGCCCAACACCAGCACGAGGATCATCGAGACCCCGAGCAGCACGTTCAGCCAGAAGCGGGTCGAGTCCTTGCGCGAGTAGTCGGCGATCACCGTGCGCACACCGTTGCCGCCGTGCAACTGGGCCAGCCACAGCATGGTGAGGTCCCAGATCTGCCAGAAGGGCTCACGCCAGCGGGCCGCGACGAACGATGCGTCGATGCGGTGCACGCCGTTGTCCCACGCCAGCATGATGAACATGTGGCCGATGGTCAGGATGATCAGCGCCAGACCGGAGAAGCGCATGAACAGCCATGCCCACTTCTCGAAGTTGCCGCCTCGGGGCTTACGCGGCGAGCGCGGATTGTCGAGGCTGGCGGGCCGGTCGTACTGGGTGCCCAGCGACTTGGCGACGTTCTGTGAGGTAGGAGATGTGGTCATTGTCGTATCTCCTTAGAACGCGTGCTCGATGAGGATCTGCAGGAGTCGGATAGCCGCGGCGCCGAAGACCACCACGAACAGTCCGAGAATCACCCACAGCATCTGACGCTGGTACTTGGGGCCCTTCGACCAGAAGTCGATCAGGATGATGCGCAGGCCGTTGAGCGCGTGATAGAGCACGCACGCCACGAGCGCGATCTCCATGAGACCGATGATCGGGGACTTATAGGTGTTGATGATCTCCGAGTACTTGTTCGGGTCGATACGGATCACCGCCGTATCGAGCACATGCACGAACAGGAAGAAGAAGATCGTCACGCCTGTGATGCGGTGTAGCACCCAGGACCACATGCCTGGATCGCCGCGGTACAGCGAACGTTTGCGCACCGGCTCCGGTGCGACCTCTGTCTCGGAACTCATCGGGGAATTGGCCTCCAACATCGTCGATGGACGCGGTGGCACCGGCTGGGTGTCACCTTGGACCCATGCAAGAGACTTTAAACCTATGCTGAGTGAGTCGTTAAATTGCCCGAACCGATCTGCGGGACAAGGCATTACGAATTAGGTTTGCCTTACCAAGCTTGATTGGGTATCTCCCATCGCATCGACTCCGATACCGACCGACTGGCAGGAGGCTGTCTTGACTCCCGATATTGATTGGAATCTATTGCGGGACAACGCAACTGGCATGATCGAGCGTGCTTATGCCCCGTATTCCTCGTTTCCGGTCGGGGCGTCGGGACTCACAGACGACGGCCGAATCGTGGTTGGTTGCAATGTGGAGAATGTCTCATACGGGCTCGGTATCTGCGCCGAGGTCGGACTCGTCGCATCGTTGATCGCGTCGGGCGGCGGGCGACTCGTTTCGGTCAGTGTGTGCGACGCCACCGGGTCGATTCTGATGCCGTGTGGGCGTTGCCGACAGGTCCTCTACGAACACGGTGGCGGCGATCTGCTCGTCGATCATCGCGATGGACCGACGACGCTGGCGCGACTGTTGCCCGACGCATTCGGACCCGACGACCTTGACGCGGTGCGGTGAGATGAGCGACCACATTCACGCGACGTCGGTCATCGCAACCAAACGCGACGGCGCAGAGCTCACCACGCCGCAGATCGACTGGGTGGTCGACGCCTACACGCGCGGCGACGTCGCGCCTGAGCAGATGTCGTCGCTGCTCATGGCGATCGTGCTGCGGGGTATGACGCGTCGCGAGATCGACGACTGGACCGGCGCCATGATCGACAGCGGCACCCGAATGGACTTCTCCGGACTCCGTCGTGGCGGCGCGGTGCTGCCGACCGTCGACAAGCACTCGACCGGCGGCGTCGGCGACAAGATCACCCTGCCGTTGGCTCCGGTGGTCGCCTCCTTCGGTGTCGCGGTGCCCCAACTGTCGGGGCGCGGCCTCGGCCACACCGGAGGCACGCTCGACAAGCTCGAATCGATCCCGGGCTGGCGGGCCGACCTCACGACCGCCGAGATGCACGCGCAGCTCGAAAGCGTCGGAGCGGTCATCTGCGCCGCGGGCGCCGACCTCGCGCCCGCCGACCGCAAGCTCTACGCGCTGCGCGATGTGACGGGGACTGTCGAATCCGTCCCATTGATCGCCAGCTCGATCATGAGCAAGAAGATTGCCGAGGGCACCGGAGCACTCGTCCTCGACGTGAAGGTGGGGTCGGGGGCATTTCTGCCCGACGAGGCCCTCGCGCGGCAACTCGCCGAGACGATGGTGTCGCTCGGCGTCGACGCCGGCGTGCGGACCACGGCGTTACTCACCGACATGGACGCCCCGCTCGGGTTGACCGCGGGCAATGCGGTCGAGGTCGCCGAGTCGCTCGAGGTGCTCGCCGGGGGAGGACCGTCGGACGTCGTCGAACTGACGATTGCGCTCGCGCGTGAAATGCTCGACGCCGCAGGCGTTTCCGACGCCGACCCGGCAGCCGCACTGGCCGACGGCAGCGCGATGGACACTTGGCGCGCCATGATCGCCGCGCAGGGCGGCGATCCGGATGCCCCACTACCGCGTGCGCCGCACACCGACGACGTGCCCGCACCGGTGTCCGGATACGTCCACCGGATCGACGCGCGGGCGGTCGGCGACGCCGCGTGGCTGCTCGGCGCCGGACGGTCGCGACCCGGCGAAGCCGTCCAGGCGAGCGCCGGAGTCGTGTTGCGCGCGAAGCCAGGCGACCGCATCAGCGCAGGCTCACCGCTGTTCACGCTCCACACGGAGACGCCCGAACGATTCGACGCCGCGCGGGCGAGGCTCACCGACGCGACCGTGATCTCACCGGATCCACCGCCGCATCCCCGACCAATCGTGCTCGATCGCGTTAGGTTCGACTGATGACGCCAGCGACGGAGAGTGCAGTGACCGACAGTGCAGTGACCGACAGTGTGACGACAGCAGCGGACGGCGCGACATCGGAAACGGGTCTGACTGCCGCCGGTGGGCAGCCGCTCGACCTGAGCACCCTCGCGCTCGCGCCGAAAGTCTTGCTCCATGATCATCTCGACGGTGGGCTCCGGCCGTCGACCGTGCTCGAACTCGCCACCGAGGTCGGCTACGACGACCTCCCCTCCACCGACGCCGACTCGCTTGCGCACTGGTTCCGGGAGGCCGCGGACAGCGGGTCACTGGAGCGATACCTGGAGACCTTCGCGCACACCGTTGCCGTGATGCAGACGGCATCTGCGCTCGAGCGCGTGGCCCGGGAATGCGTCGAAGACCTTGCGGCCGACGGTGTCGTATATGCCGAGATCCGTTATGCCCCCGAGCAGCACCTCGAGCGAGGGCTGACGCTCGACGAGGTCGTCGAGGCGGTGTTGCGCGGCTTCGCCGAGGGTGAGGCGGTCGCCGCTGCGGGCGGACGACCGATCACGGTTCGCTGCCTGGTGACCGCGATGCGTCACGCCGCGCGTGCACGCGAGATCGCCGAACTCGCGGTGCGCTATCGCGACGAGGGCGTCGTCGGATTCGACATCGCAGGTGCGGAGGCGGGCAATCCGCCGACTCGCCATCTCGACGCCTTCGAGTACATGCGCGCCAACAGTGCACCCTTCACCATCCACGCCGGCGAGGCATTCGGACTGCCGTCCATCCACGAGGCGATCGCGTTCTGCGGCACGGACAGACTGGGCCACGGGGTGCGGGTGATCGACGACATCACCCTGCCCGACGGCGTCGACCTCGCAGCGTCGTCGTTCGCCGGTGCAGAACTCGGAGAGATCGCTAATGTGGTGCGTGACAAGCGGATTCCGCTCGAACTCTGCCCGAGCTCGAACGTGCAGACCGGCGCGGTCGCCTCGATGGCCGATCACCCGTTCAATGCGCTCGCGCGGCTGCGATTCCGGGTCACCGTCAACACCGACAACCGGCTGATGAGCGACACCACGATGAGCAAGGAGTTCTACCGGCTCGCGCAGCAATTCGGTTACGGCTGGGCCGATTTCGAACGTTTCACCGTGAATGCGATGAAGTCGGCGTTCATCCACTTCGACGAACGCCTCGCGTTCATCGACGAGGTGATCAAGCCCGGCTATGCGGTCCTGATTGGCTGACTCGGCTCACTCGTGCGGCACGACGTCGAGCTTGACTCAGACGTCGGGCCGCATCCGGGATGGACTCGTCAGCGCTTGATCTCCAGGCGGTCCTCGAAATCGTGCTCGAGTGCGCGCCACGCCTCGGCCTCGTTGTCGAACGGTGCCGAGGGTGCCAACCGCTTCGGGTCCGGATTGATCGCGTAGTCGACGAACCAGCCGAGTGGGGTCGTGCTCGCCAATGCCTCCGAGACTGCGTCGTCGTCGGCGTAATCGGCTGCGTCGGAGAACAATTCGACGGCGAGGTCGAGCTGGTTGCGGTCGATGCGGCGCGGTCCGTCGAGGATGTCCTCTGCGAGGCCGGGCAGCACGTAGACGTTGTCGTCGATGACGTCGAACTCGAGCGCCCCATCGGTTGCCTCGGTGCGGACGTCGGTGAACGTGGAGACGTCGGTGAGATCGTGGTCGTTGTTCTCGGCGAGGAATTTCGACAACGTGCGCGGCGAGGTGAACACGAAGATTCTTCCCCGTGCACCGAGGAACACGGGGTCGTCTCCGAGGTAGCAGCGCAGCGAGAGGTATTCGCCGGTCCCGGTGACGATCTTGATCGGGTCGATGCCGACGCCCGCCCAGAAATCGTCGTCGTCGATGTCATCGAGGTCGTCTTCGTCGTCGTCCGCGGAATCGTCGGCGCCCGTCGCGGCCGTGACAACCGCAGCAGCCTCGGCGTCTTCGGAGTCGTCGTCGAGCAGGTCGATGTCGTCGTCGGGCTCGTCCTCGTCCTCGGCCGACGCCGCGGCTTCGAGTTCATCGGCGGCGACCGTGACGGCCGCGGCGTCGACGTCGGGGGTCTTGATGACGTCATCGATGGCGTCGAGGACGTCGTCCCAGTGCTTGGCGATGAGACGTCCGATGCGGACCCACAGGTCGACGCCGTCGCGGCCCTCGAAGTTGCGGGTACCGGTCGTCACCGCTCCGAGGATCGGGTTGCCGTTGAAGAACTTGGTGACGGTGATCAGTTCGCAGACCTCGCCGAGGATGCGCACGATCTCGAGTGCGTCCTCGAGTTCGGCGATCACCTCGGGTGTCGGGTCTTCTGCCGCGAGCTCCGGCACACCGACGAGATCATAGGTGTGGCGGTCGTCGGGGATCAGTTCGTCGGCCGAGAGCTGCTTGACGGTGTCCCACGCCGGGTGCTCGATGAGATCGTTGTCCGTGTCGGTGCGGACGAAGCCGACGAGTTCGGCGACGCCGGGGAATACGTACAGGTCATCGTCGAGTCCGAGGAATGCCTCCCACTCGTCGTCGCCCTCACGCCAGCGTGGCGCCCACAGGGTGAAACCGTTTCCGTTGGTGAGTCCGAGTTCGATGGGAACGATGTCTCCGGCCATGAGGCAACAGCGTAGCGATGATCACTGTGAACTCGATACCTGCCCCGTCCGCCTCGATCACTTCGGCCGGAAGAAGCCCTGGAATCCCTGCCCCGCGTTGGTGGTCCGCAACGGGGAAACGCCCACCGGATCGCCGGCCTCCACGAGCTGGTCGTTGCCGATGTACATCGCGACATGCCCGTCCCACACGGCGAGGTCGCCGGGCATCAACTGATCCTGCGTGACCGCCATACCTGCGGTGTCTTGCTCCTGCGCCAGTCGAGGAAGTTCGACGCCCGCCTGTCGGTATGCCCACTGGGTGAATCCGCTGCAATCGAAGCCGTCGGGTGTGGTGCCACCCCAGACGTACGGCACACCCTGCTGGCTCAGCGCTGCACGGACCGCGGCGGCCGCGCGTTCGTTCGGTGCGTACGCGACCGAGCCGTCGGGGAGCGTGACCGCGACGCCCTTGCCCGTTGGCGACGACGCTGTGTTCGCCACGGGTTGCGAGCCGGCCTCCGCCGGTGCTTCGTGACGGCCGAGTTCGGACATCGTCCTGGTGTCGTCGGCGAGGTCGGTCTGCGCACGCGACACGATCGACAGCCCGCGCTGCACATGGTCGACGGCGACCGGCACGATGGCCGCCAGGCCCGCCGGCGTCGACAGCGCGGGACCCATCGCGGTGGCCGCGCGCTCGAACGAATCGACCAGCTCGCGGAGTTGTCGGGCGGCGAGTTCGATTCGAGCACTTGCGGTTTCCACCAGTGTGGCGATCTGTTGTCCGTCGTCGTCGACGGTGGTCGAGGTGCGTGCAGTTCGGTCGGCTGCCGCTGCCGCGCCACCTGACCCGATTCCGCGCCACTCGTTCTGCACGGCAGACGTTGCCGCCGCCGATGTTCGACGCACCTCGTCGAGGTCGGTGCTCGCCGATCGGATCATCGTGGCGGGATTCTCGGCGGGCAGCACACCGGTGCCGAGTGCGGTGACCAGGATTCGCAGGGGTGCGATGAGGATGTCGACGGTGATCATGGCAGGCGCAGCCCCATGTCGGAGGCGCTCGCGGTGTCGGCGTCGGAGTAGGCGACGGCGGCGGTCGTCGTGTTGGTGCCGATCCGATCGTGGGCGACGGCGATGGCGTCGAGTCGCTCGGCGCGGGCCCGCATCGTCGCTGATAGTGCCGCGAGGAAGTCGGCTCCGATCACCCCGAACGTCGGTGTCAGCGCCGTGAGGTCGGCCCGGCCGGCGGTCGCGTGTGCGGCGACACGGTTCCCCGCGGTGCGCTGGGTGCCCGCGTAGGCATCGAGTGCGGCGGTCTCGAGTGCTGCGGTGTCGAGGGAGGTGCGATAGGAGGTGAGGTCCGTCATGCGAATTGAGACGGCGAGAAGCCACGATCGGTTCCATCGAATTTGCGTTCTCGTGGCTGCCGGACAAGTGCGCACCGACGGTGGACGCGCCCTAGAGTGATCCGCATGCAGGTACAGATCGTCGAACATCCGCTCGCCGCGGCCCGGCTCACCACGTTGCGCGACAAGACGACCGGTAACGCGGGATTCCGTGCGGCACTGTCGAGTCTGACGCAGATGCTGGTATACGAGGCGTTGAGCTCTGCGAAATCTGCGGTCGTCGAGATAGAGACGCCGTTGCAGCCCTACACCGGTTCGAGGCTGGAATGTGCGCCGCTGCTCGTACCCGTCCTGCGTGCGGGAGTCGGCATGGTCGATCAGGCCCTCGCGATGGTGCCCGAGGCGCACGTCGGATTCGTGGGCATCGCTCGCGACGAGGAGACCGCTCAGCCGGTGCCGTACCTCGAATCGCTGCCCGACGATCTGTCCGGATTCCCGGTGTTCGTCCTCGATCCCATGCTGGCCACCGGCGGATCAATGCTGCACACGATCGAACTCCTCGTCGCACGCAACGCGACCGACATCACCGCGGTCTGCGTCGTCGCGGCACCGGAAGGTGTTGCTGCACTGGCTGATTCAGGACATCCGGTGCGTCTTGTGGTTGCATCGGTCGACGACGGACTCAACGAGGCCGCCTACATCGTGCCCGGTCTCGGCGATGCGGGTGACCGCCAGTTCGGGCCGCGCTGAGGGCAGGGTTCGGAGTCGGGAGATTCGAAGCCGAGTTCACGCCAAGCCGCGCTACGCGGCGGTCGCCGACCAGCGGCCGTCGTGGCGTCGGACCGAGACCGGATGGTCGAAGCAGGCGCTGATCTGCTCCGAGGTCAGTGTCTGGGCAACCGGTCCCGACGCCGTCACCTCGCCGTCGCGGAGCAGCATCGCGTGCGTCGTCGAACTCGGCAGATCCTCGAGGTGATGGGTGACCAGCACGCTCGCAAGGCGGTCGACGTCTGAGCGCAGGCGGTCGATCGCCGACAACAGACGCTCGCGGGCGGCGAGGTCGAGGCCGGTTGCGGGCTCGTCGAGCAGCAACAGGGCGGGACGCGGCATGAGGGCACGCGCGATGAGCGTGCGACCGCGCTCGCCCTGGCTCATCACCGGCCATTCGGAGTCGCGTCGGGCACTCATGCCGAGCATGTCGAGCAGATCGTCGGCGTGGCGATGCTCGTCGTCGGTGTAGGCGTGGCGGCGGTCGAGTTCCGGGGTGTTGGTCAGACCGGTCAGCACGACGTCGTGCGCGGTGATCGGCACGTCGATGCGCCAGCGCGGATCGACGTGACCGATGTGAGTTCGCAGTTCGCGCATGTCGACCCGGCCGAGGCGACGACCGAGCACATCGACAGTTCCGGTGGTGGGGTGGCTGCGCGCGCCCAGGATTGCCATCAGCGTCGACTTGCCCGCCCCGTTCGGGCCCAACAGCGCCCAGTGCTCGCCCGGCGAGACCGACAGGCTCACGTCATGCAGTAGCTTTCGTCCGCCGCGGACGACGTCGACCGATGAGGCGTTCAGGACTGGCGCGTCGGTGGATGAGCTCACCCGTCAGTTGTAATCCAGCGACGCCGACGCCCCGTCACGGGGTACGGGCGAGAGCGCAGTTCAGGATGCGGTCCAGTACGCATTCATCGGCTCGGTGGCGATGGTCTCGCCGTTCTTCTCGATATCGAGTTGGCTCGGCCCCACGACGTAGGTCACGTTGCCGTTGGTGGCTCGGTAGGTGTCGCCGCTGCGAGTCGGGTAGCCGACTTCGACGGAGTTCCCCTCGGCGTATCCCTTGTAGTACCAGCGTCCGGCCTGCGAACCCACCTGGCAGATCACGATCTGCGAGCGATTGGTCGCAGCGATCACCATCGCCGGGTCGTCGGCCGCGTTGCACCGTGGACCCGCGGTGAATCCCTGCCAGTCGGTTCCAGAGATGTCGGGGGTGGCATGCGGGGTCGTAGGGCTGTCTGTGTCCTGAGTGCCGTTGTTCTGGGGATTCTTGTTCTGGATTTCGGGAGGGCGAGTGCCGTTCTGGGCGCCACCTGAGCCTGCCGTGGTGGTCGCGGGTCCGACGTTGCCCGGTGCCCCGGACGTCGGTGCAGGTGAACTCGACGCCGCCGCCGAGTTCGAGTCGTCGCCTTCGAGACGGGGGAGCAGGATCAACGCGGCCAGAACAACTCCGACGACGAGAAGGATTCCCGTCGCGATCGCGATGATCACCGCCGGAGACGACCACGGCGACCGCTGCGGGGGCTGCTGGGGGTAGGTCATGCGGAGCATTCCTTCCGTCGGTGACCCGTCACGGACCTCTGGTGTCGATCAGGTGCGGCCGTACTCGGCGAGTTCGGCCGCGACACGCAGCGTCAGGTCGTCGAGCAGATGAACAAGTGCGCGGGTATCTGCACCGTATGTCGTCGGCGCCGCCGATTGTGTTGCCGACACCACGAAATCGGGAGGTGTCGTCATTTCGATGTAGTACTTGAGTTTCGGCTCGGTGCCGGACGGGCGTGCCATCACCCGTACCGACATTCCGTCGCCCGCAACGCCGCGCAACGCGATCAGATTCGTGCGCAGACTGTCGCTGCGTCGGGCGTAGTCTTCCGCCGTCACCGCGATGTCGGCCAGTGTGCTCGGCGGCGCGGTGCGTAGCCGCTCCATCAGTGAAGCGATCACCGTGGTGTCGTCGACGCGCACCGAGTGTTGGCGCGTCACATGCACGCCGTGTGTCTCGTACAGCTCGAGGAGCAGGTGCGCCACACCGCGGCCGTCGCGGCGACAGCGGTCGGCCAATACGGCCAATGCCACCGCCGCGCTGATGCCGTCTTTGTCGCGCACCGCGTCGGGGTCGACACAGTGCCCTATCGCCTCCTCATAGGCGTATCGCAGTGGTTCTCCGGCGCGCACAAGCCATTTGAAGCCGGTCAGCGTCGTCACATGGTGGGCGCCCGCCCGCGTGGCGATCTTCTCCAGCAGACTGCTCGACACCAGCGTGCTCGCAACGACCGGGGGTTCTCCGTCGTGGCCTGCCGCACCGTCGGAGAGGATGAACGAGCCGAGCAGCGCGCCGGTCTCGTCGCCGGTGAGCATCCGCCAGGTGCCCTCGACGCGCGTGCCCACGGCGCACCGGTCGGCGTCGGGATCGAGCGCGATCGCAATGTCGGCGTCGACCTCTTCGGCGAGCGCGAGCAGCAGGTCACTCGCGCCTGCCTCCTCGGGGTTGGGGAAGTCGACGGTGGGGAAGTCGGGGTCGGGTTGGAACTGTTCGTCGACGACGTGGACGTCGGTGAATCCTGCACGCGCGAGGGCGTCGACGGCGATCGCACCGCCGACGCCGTGCATCGGAGTCAGTGCGATCCGCAACGAGGTGTCGGCGACGGTCGGGAAACGTTTGCCGATGCGCTCGAGGTAGCGGCCGACGATCTCGTCGGCACGCGGGTCGTGCACGACGGGTTGGCGGGGAATGTCGACGGCGTCGGGTGATGCCGCGATGAGCTCCTCGATCTCACCGTCGGCGGGCGGAACGATTTGTGCGCCCCCGGCGAGGTAGACCTTGTAGCCGTTGTCGCCGGGTGGATTGTGGGATGCCGTGATCTGGACCCCCGCGACGGCGTCGAGATGGCGGCACGCGAACGCCACCAGCGGCGTCGGGCCCGGCGCCGGAACGACGACGACGCGGAAGCCTGCCGCCGCGAGGACCTGTGCCGACGCCGCGGCGAACGGCTCGGAACCATGGCGGGCGTCACGACCGACCACGACTGAACCGCCACTGTGCCCGTGCTCGATCAGCCACGCGGCAAGGCCCGCCGTCGCTCGGGTGACGACCGCGACGTTCATGCCGTTGGGGCCCGCGCGCACCGGGCCGCGCAGTCCCGCGGTACCGAACCGCAAGGGTGCGGCGAAACGCTCGGCGAGATCGGTGCCGGCGACGGCGGTCAGTTCGGCCCGGGTTGCGGGATCCGGATCGGCGGCGATCCATGCGGCGACCCGCTCGTCCGCGACGCCGTCGCTCACTTCCTCGGGTCCGCCACTCACGTTGTGCCGAGTTCTTCGATGATCGCGGCGAGCAGCGTGCCCATTCGTGCCGCAGACGCCCGCCCCACCTCGAGTACCTCGGTGTGGCTGAGCGGTTCTCCGGTGATCCCGGCCGCGAGATTGGTGACCAGCGAGATCCCGAGAACCTCCATCGCCGCGGCCCGTGCGGCGATCGTCTCGTGGACCGTCGACATACCGACCAGGTCGGCGCCGATGGTGCGAAGCATGCGGATCTCCGCCGGGGTCTCGTAGTGGGGCCCGGGTAGACCGGCGTACACGCCCTCGGCAAGCGACGGCTCGATACCGCGGGCGACGCCGCGCAGCCGCGGCGAGTAGGCGTCGACCAGATCGACGAACTGCGCACCGACAAGCGGCGAGCGCGCGGTGAGGTTGAGGTGGTCGCTGATGAGGACCGGTTGGCCGACGGACATGTCGTCGCGCAGGCCGCCCGCCGCGTTGGTCAGCACGATCGTGCGCGCACCGGCCGCCGCTGCGGTGCGCACCGGGTGTACGACGCGGGCGAGGTCGTGACCCTCGTAGGCGTGAATCCTGCCCAGCATCAACAAGACTCGACAGTTCCCGATCCGCACCGAATGAATGACGCCGCCGTGTCCCGCTGCCGTCGGCGGCAGGAAGCCGGGAATGTGCGCCATCGGCACCGACGCGATCGGTGCGCCGAATGCCTCCGCCGCCGGAGCCCAGCCGGAGCCGAGGACGACCGCGACGTCGTGCGTTGAGGCATCGGTTTCGGCTGCGATGGTCGCGGCCGCGGAGATGGCCGCGGCGTCGGCGTCGACGGTGGGATCCATGGGCATCACACTAGGGGCATCCTGCGTGCCGCGTGTGACCAGGCGATAAGGTCAACCCATGCCGTATCTGTCTGACGCAGCGCAGTCCGAGAATCCCGATATCGCCTACCTGTACCTCGGGTCGCCGGGTGTCGAACTCGACGAGAACAATCCCGAGAACCGGTTCAGCCCTGCGTGGCTCGACGCGATCGAAGGTCTGCTCGACGAGATCGCGGCGGGTCCGGCCAAGGCACTGGTGATCACGTCAACAGGCAAGTTCTTCACCAACGGACTCGACACCGACTTCGTCTTCGCCAACGCGTCGGAGCTGCCCGCCTACCTCGACCGGGTGCATGCGCTCTACGCGAAGGTTCTGACGCTTCCGCAGTCGACGGTCGCAGCGATCAACGGTCACGCCTTCGGCGCCGGCGCGATGCTCGCGCTATGCGCCGACTACGCGGTCATGCGGACCGAACGTGGCTTCTGGTCGCTCCCCGAGGCCGCACTGAACATGCCGTTCCCGCGCGGGATGGCCGGCCTGCTCACCACACGACTGCCCGATCGCACTGCCACAGAGGCCATGCTGACCAGCCGCCGCTACGGTGCGGCCGACGCCGTGGCAGCGGGCATCGTCGACGACGCCGTGTCGGCGGACGACCTGCTGACGCGGGCAGGTGAGGTGGCCGCTGAGCGCACGGCGGTCGCCGGGCCCAATCTTGCCAACGTCAAGCGAGCACTGCGGCAGCACCTTCTCGCCGATCTCGTCGCCCCGACGCCTGCCGCGCTGCTATGAGCGACGGCGCGTCGATCATCGACGACTGGTGGGCGGCTCACCGCGCCGACGTCGTCGGTTGGCGGCGTGCCATCCACCAGCAGCCCGAGTTGTCGCGGCAAGAGGTCAAGACCACCGAGATGGTCATGGCCCTTCTCGGAGAAGTGGGCCTGAACCCCACGCGTCTTCCGCTGGGAACCGGGGTGGTCTGCGATCTCGGCCCCACGACGGGTCAGCGCATCGCGCTCCGTGCCGACATGGACGCGCTGCCCATCACCGAGCACACCGGATTGCCGTTCTCCTCCACAGTTGAGGGTGTCTCGCACTCGTGCGGCCACGATGCGCACACCGCGATCCTGATCGGGGTGGCCCGGCTGCTCGCGGCCGTCCCGTCGCTACCGGTCGGTGTGCGACTGATCTTCCAGCCCGCCGAGGAGGTCATGCCCGGCGGTGCGCTCGACGCCGTCGCCGCCGGAGTGACCGAGGGCGTGAGTCGGATCTTCGCGCTGCACTGCGATCCCCGACTTCCCGTCGGCTCCGTCGGCCTCCGTGCAGGCGCACTGACATCTGCAGCGGATCACATTGAGCTGCAGATACATTCGCCCGGTGGGCACACGTCGCGCCCGCACCTCACCGGCGACATCGTGTACGCGATGGGCACGGTGATCACCGGACTTCCCGGTGTGCTGTCGCGCAGGGTCGACCCACGCTCGGGCACGGTGATGGCGTGGGGTGCGGCGCATGCGGGCAACGCGCCCAACGCGATTCCGCAGGAGGGCATGCTTCGAGGCACCGTCCGCACCGGAGACCACGGCACGTGGGGTGAGTTGGAACCGTTGGTGCGCAGCGTCGTCGGGCAACTACTCGGCCCGCTCGGAGTGTCGTACGACCTGTCCTACTTTCGCGGAGTGCCGCCGGTTGTCAACGACGAGACCGCGATCGCGATGTTGGCGACCTCGGTATCGGCACTCGGGCCCCAGGCCATCGCGGATACCCCGCAATCGCCTGGCGGAGAAGACTTTTCGTGGTATCTCGAGCACGTGCCGGGCGCGATGGGCAGGCTCGGCGTGTGGGATGGGATGGGGCCGCAGATGGACCTGCACCAACCCAACTTCGACCTCGACGAGCGCGCGCTCGAGGTCGGCGTGCGCACCCTCGCGGGCGTCGTGCTCGACATCGCCTGAGTCGACGCCTACCGAAGTGATGCCCCGCCGGGGCCTCTCAGGAATCGATCGGGCCGGGTCCCGGTCCGACGTTGCGCGCCTCGCGCAACCTGATGTCCTGTACGTAATCGGCTGGGGCCCCTGCGCTTTCGGCCGCGTCGGCCATCACGCCGAGGTAGCGTGCCGACGGGAGTCCGCCTTCGAAGGCGTCCATCACGTAGAGCCACGCGAGCACGGGTCCGTCGGCGGTGTCGACACGGGCGCGGATCTTGCGGTGGATGCCGAGTTCTGAGCCCTCCCAACGGTCGAGGGTTGCCTCGTCCTCGTCGGGGACGTCGTAGAGGACGACGAAGACCTGGGCCTCGGGGTCGTCGCGGTCCTCGGTGACTGTCGCGAGCGAACCCTCCCAGCCGATGTCGGCGCCGGCAAAGGTGAGTCGCCAACCGCGCAGCCAGCCGGTCCCCGACATCGGGGAGTGCGGTGCGCGCTCGGTCATCTGGTCCGGACTCATGTTGGACCCGTACGCGGCATATATCGGCACGTCGGGAAACTCTAGATGGTCGCGGCCCGTCACGAAAGCGGACGGTGAGCGACGCGACTCGCCCCGTGACGGCGTGGACGCCCGGGTGGGACTAGGTTGGAGGTGTTGAGCGGCGCCTGTATGTGCCGTGCCCGATGGCCCCTCTCGCCGAACAGGAGTGTGCTCTGTGACCAGGATCGTGATCATCGGCGGTGGCCCCGCCGGATACGAGGCCGCGCTGGTCGCGGCAGCGTACGGCGCCGACGTGACCGTGATCGACTCCGACGGCATCGGCGGCGCGTGTGTGCTGTGGGACTGCGTGCCGTCGAAGACCTTCATTGCCTCGACCGGCATCCGAACCGAGGTTCGACGGGCCATCGACCTGGGCATCAACCTGCGTACCGACGACGCGCTGGTCACCTTGCCGCAGATTCACCAGCGCGTCCGCGACCTCGCGTTCGCGCAGTCAGCCGATATCCGCGACCGGCTGCTCAGCGAGGGCGTGACGCTCGTGTCCGGCTACGCCTCACTGGAGGAGACGCACCCGGGGATCGCGTCGCATCGTGTCGTCGCGACGCTGCAGGATGGCACCACGGAGCACTACGACGGTGACGTCGTGCTGATCGCGACGGGCGCGTCGCCGCGGGTACTTCCCGACGCCAAACCGGATGGCGACCGCATCCTGACGTGGCGCCAGCTCTACGACCTCGAGAAGCTGCCGGAGCATCTCGTCGTCGTCGGCTCGGGTGTGACCGGTGCCGAGTTCGTGCACGCCTACACCGAACTCGGCGTGAAGGTGACGCTCGTCTCCAGCCGCGATCGCGTGCTGCCGGGCGAGGACGAAGACGCAGCGCTGGTCCTCGAGGATGCGCTGGCCGAGCGCGGCGTCGAATTGGTCAAACATGCGCGTGCCGACAAGGTGGAACGCACCGGCGATTCCGTGACCGTGTACCTCGCCGACGGCCGCACGGTGACCGGCTCGCACGTGCTGATGACCGTCGGTTCGGTCCCCAACACGAAGGACATCGGCCTCGATCGGGCGGGAGTCGCGACCGACAAGGGCGGCTACATCACCGTCGACCGGGTGTCGCGCACCTCTGTGCCGGGTATCTACGCGGCGGGCGACTGCACCGGATTGTTCCCGCTCGCCTCCGTCGCCGCCATGCAGGGGCGCATCGCGATGTACCACTCGCTCGGCGAGGGCGTGAGCCCGATCAAGCTGAAAACCGTTGCCTCCGCGATCTTCACGCGTCCGGAGATCGCCACCGTCGGCGTCTCGCAGCAGGCGATCGACGTCGGCGAGTACCCCGCGCGCACCGTGATGCTGCCGCTCTCCACCAACCCGCGCGCCAAGATGAGTGGTCTGCGGAGAGGTTTCGTCAAGATCTTCTGCCGCCCCGCGACCGGTGTCGTGATCGGCGGTGTGGTGGTCGCACCGACGGCGTCGGAGTTGATCCTTCCCATCGCGTTGGCCGTGCAGAACAAGCTGACCGTCGGCGATCTCGCCCAGACCCTGTCGGTCTATCCCTCGCTGTCGGGTTCGATCACCGAGGCCGCTCGGCAGCTCGTGCGGCACGACGACCTCGACTGAGTCGCTCGCCGCGGTCCGGAGTTAGTGCACAGGCGCGAGGATCCCCGGTCGGACGCGTCGATGTCGCGGTACTCTTCGACTTCGGCGAGATCGAGCGACTACTGACGGGGGAGGTCCGCGTGCCGGGTCAGTCTTTCTCGCATTCCCCTGATGCGTCGGCGGAGGTCAGTGCCACCGGCTCTCGGAACGCGTACCTGCTCACGCCCGGGGGTTCTCACGCGACGAGCGACGGGCGTACCCCGTGGGCGTCGATGAGTGTTTCCGAGATCCTCGCGAAGATCGAGAGCATCACCGACAGCTCAGCCAGTGGTGATGCGAAAGCGATTCAAGCCGCGCTCGACGCCGTGAGCAAGGTTGTGGAGAGTCTGACGAGCGCCTTCGGAGACGACACGATGCTCGGGCGTGCCGCCGAGGGCAGTAGCGCGGCGGGTGCGGGCGTCGGCAACGTCATCACCACGGCAGCCGAGTCCGTGCGGCCGGCGATCGACGCGCTCGCGCAAGCCCGCAGCGTTCTCGCCAACACCTCGCAGCAGGCCGGTGCCGTCAGGCATGCGGCCGCGCAGATCCGCGCGCATCCCGAGGACGCGTCGACGTTGCGCGCGCAGGTCGTATCGCTGATGGAGAGCGTGTACACAAACCCGATGATCAGCGTCCAGACGTGGCTCCCGGAACTTCCCGCCGCATCGTCGGATCAGATCACCGGCAGCGACTCGGGTCAGGGTGTGGCCGCGGGTACGGGCGTGGATTCGGGGCGCGGGCAGTCGGGCAACATCGCTGATTCCGACCTGAATGGCTCTGCCGGACCGGGGGCGGGTGGCGGCGCGACGACCTCGTCACCGACACCGTCGACTGCGTCACCCGGTGCTGGTCGTGCCGGCGCCGGCGGACCCTCGAGCGCCGCGGGCACGTCGGCCGCAGGCGCGGGCGACGCCGATGCCGACCGGCTGACTCGGGGCGGCCTCGGCAACGCCGACTCCTCGGCGAACACCACGGCGTCCTCACCGGCGAACGGGGTCGGCGCACGCGGTGCGGCAGACTCCGGACGATCGGACTCCCTCGGCGCAGGTCGTGGCGGATCGTCGGGTCTCGGCGCGGGTCAGGGCATTGGCGCCGGTTCGGGAAGTGCGCTTGCACCCTCCCTCGGCGCGTCGCGACCGCCGGGGTTGGGCGCCGCGCCGTCGACGCCCGCAACTTCGGCGACTCCGAGCGCGGGACCCGCGATGCGGACCGGTCCCACCTCCGCGATGCCGCCGGGGTCGGCCGGCGGTGCGCGTGACCGCGGCGACAACAAACACCAGTCGGCCCGCTACCTCAACACGCGTGAGCACGGCGAGGAGATCGTCGGAGACCTCCCGCTCGTCGGTCCTGCGGTGATCGGCGACTGGACGCCACAGTCGATGCCGCCGCTCGATCCCGCTGCCGATACCACTGCTGCCGAACCGAAGGTCGATGCACAGCGATCCGACGCGCGCTCGGGCGCCGAGTCCTCTCGTGAGCGGGGCGGGGGCCGATGACCCCGAACTCCGCGCCCGGTCGGATCGACAGGCTGTCGGCGGACGTCCGAGGTCTCGCCGACCGCATTGCCGACGACGTCGTCGACGATGCCCTTGCCCGGCTGGCTGTCGTCGTTGTCGATGTCACCGACATCGGTGGGGTCGAATCGGTACTCGACGCGATGACCCAGTGGCAGGCCACTCGTCGGGTGTCGATGGACACCCGCAAGCGACTCGACGCCGCGTTGATGCAGCGCGATATCGACGGTCTCGCCGCACACCGTGTCGGTGACGTGTTCACGCAACGTGTTCATTTTCGTGCCGCCCGCGGATTGACCTGTCTGGCAATAGTTTTCGACCCGGACATTGCCGCTCGACGTCGAATACGTGAAGCGGTGTACGAGGCGTCGGTGGCACTGGGCGGCAGCGCGGGTGTCGTCGGCGTGCTGGTCGAGTTCACCTGATCGGGTGCCCACGCGCCGGATCAATGACGGGTGAACCCTCGGGGTGTCGATTAGTCTCGGCTCATGGAGACGGAGTTCAATCCGGACCGACCTGCCGACCTCGGGCCGCTCTACCGCGAGCAGGCGTGGCGTCGGTTGGGTACCGAACAGTTCGACATCGTCGTCATCGGCGGTGGTGTCGTCGGAGTCGGAGCCGCTCTCGACGCCGCGACGCGGGGCCTGCGGGTCGCGCTCGTCGAGGCGCGTGACATTGCCTCGGGTACGTCGAGTCGGTCGTCGAAGATGTTTCACGGCGGACTGCGCTATCTCGAACAACTCGAGTTCGGATTGGTGCGCGAGGCGCTCCACGAGCGTGAACTCTCACTCAGCCTCTTGGCCCCACACCTGGTCAAGCCGTTGCCGTTCCTCTACCCGCTCACGCATCGCGTCTGGGAACGCCCGTACGTCGCCGCGGGAATCTTCCTCTACGACACGATGGGCGGTGCCAAATCGGTACCGGGCCAAAAGCACGTCACCCGGTCGGGCGCGCTCCGCGTGGCTCCCGCGTTGAAGCGCGATTCGTTGATCGGCGGCATTCGCTACTACGACACCGTCGTCGACGACGCCCGGCACAGTCTCACCGTCGCGCGCACGGCCGCCAACTACGGTGCGGTGATCCGCACCTCGACTCAGGTGGTCGGATTTCTGCGCGACGCCGACCGCATCATGGGCGTGCGCGTCCGCGATACCGAGAACGGTGAGACAGCAGAGGTCAAAGCGCACTGCGTGATCAACGCGGCAGGCGTGTGGACCGACGAGGTGCGCGCACTGTCCAAGCAACGTGGGCGGTTCAAGGTGCGGGCGTCCAAGGGCGTACACATCGTGGTGCCGCGCGATCGGATCGTGAGCGAGACGGCGATCATCCTGCGCACCGCGTCGTCGGTGCTGTTTGTGATCCCGTGGGAGACGCACTGGATCATCGGGACGACCGACACCGACTGGCACCTCGACCTCGCACACCCCGCTGCGACCCGCGCCGATATCGACTACCTGCTCGAACGCGTCAACGAGGTGCTGGTGACGCCACTGCGTCACGACGACATCGAAGGCGTCTACGCCGGCCTGCGTCCACTTCTCGCGGGCGAGGACGAGGCGACGTCGAAGCTCTCCCGCGAGCACGCGGTGGCCGAGGTCGCACCGGGACTCATCTCGATCGCCGGGGGCAAGTACACGACGTATCGCGTGATGGCCGCCGACGCCGTCGATGCCTGCGTCGACTTCATCCCGACACGCGTTGCGCCGTCGATCACCGAGCGTGTCCCGCTCATCGGTGCGGACGGCTACTTCGCGCTGATCAACCAGTGCGAGTCGCTCGGCGAGAAGTACGGGCTGCATCCCTACCGCGTCCGCCGACTGCTCAACCGGTACGGATCGCTGATCGACGACGTGCTGTTCTACGCGGCGGATGATCCGTCGCTGTTGCGTCCACTCGAGGCCGCGCCGCAGTATCTGCGCGTCGAGATCGTGTACGCGGCCGTCGACGAGGCGGCGTTGCACCTCGAGGACATCCTGGCGCGCAGAACCAGGATCTCCATCGAGTACGCACATCGCGGTGTGGACTGCGCCCAGGAGGTCGCCGAGCTCGTCGCGCCGGTTCTCGGCTGGAGTCCCGAGAAGGTCGCTTTCGAGGTCGAGACCTACCAGGCGCGGGTCGCCGCGGAGATCGCCTCACAACAGCAACCCGACGACGAGTCGGCCGACGCACTACGCGCCGCCGCACCGGAGTCGCGGGTGGACATCCTCGAACCCGTGCCGGTTCCGGACTGACCGCGCATTTTCCTTTCAGGACCAAATGCCCTTCGCTCGGTAACCTCGGCGGCGTGACAATGAAAATATGAGCAGAGGAGACGCCATGGTGCACAATCCCATTCACGAGCTTCCCGTCGACGAGGCATGGGCGCTGCTCGCCAGCTCCGACGTCGGAAGGATCGCGTTGAGCGTCGGGGGACAGCCCGACATCTTTCCCATCAACTACTTCGCCGGAGACGGCCGCGTGTTGATGCGAACAGCGGAGGGCACCAAGCTCGCCGAACTCGCCGTCAACGGCAAGGTGGCCTTCGAGGCCGATGCCTACAACGACGACGGTGGGTGGAGCGTCGTGGTCAAGGGGTCGGCGCGGATCCTGACCACCCTCGCCGAGATCGCCAAGGCCGACGAGGCCCCGCTGCGGCCATTGATCCCGACGCTGAAGTACAACTACATCGAGATCGTCCCGGACGAGGTCAGCGCCCGCCGCTTCGAGTTCGGCCCGGAGCCGGAGCGGTATCCGGTCTGAGCGTCGTCGCCACATCGGCTCGGACGTCGTAGTCGCCTGTCCGACGCTCAGGTCTGGCAGCGAGGGCAGTAGTACACGACCCGATCCTCCCTGGTCGAGTCCGGCCGATCACGCCAGAACTCGCGGGCGATGAGCGTTCCGCATCGTCGGCACGGTTGGCCGATTCGTCCGTACACCCAGGTGCGCGCATTGTGTCCGGTGCGGCCGGTTGTGGTGCGCGCCGTGCGAAGCCTGTTGGCCCACAACATTCTTCGACACAGGTCGACGAGCGGCGGCACGTCGACGTCGGCGACGAGTCGGTCGGGTCGGATGCCCCGAAGAAAGCATGCCTCACACCGGTACACGTTGCCGACGCCTGCCATGAGTCGTTGGTCGAGGAGCGCCTCGCCGATCTTCGCGTCCGGATGTGCCCCGATGTTGGCGACGGCGCGCGCGGCGTCGAAGTCGTCGGAGAGAAGGTCGGGTCCGAGGTAGTCGAGGTCGGCGGCCGCACGGGGGAGCAGCTCGAGAATCCCGAGTTCGAATCCGACGGCCTCGTAGCCGTTGGCCTGCAATACGATTCGCGCCTGGAAGGCAGGTTTGCGCCATCTGGTGCCGACGCGATGGACGTGCCACACGCCCTCCATCTTCAGATGGCTGTGGATGCTGACGCCATCGGGCGCCGACGTCGCGGTCCCCAGTGCCGGCACCACGTCGATGAGAAGGTGTTTGCCTCGGGAGCGCACCGCGGCGACGTGTCCGCCCCGCAGGTCGGTGGTGGCCAGCGACGGGATGCGAAAGTCGGTGCGCTCCAACGTGGTCTGGTCGAATGCACGACGGAGACGGTCGGCTGCCTGGTAGACGGTATCGCCCTCAGGCATGTTGTCCGTATCGCATTCGGAGGCCACGGGGCGTGGTCGCGAAACCTGCGCCGACGAAGACCTGCTGCAGTTCGGAGCGCAGCGCGGTGACGCCGTCGATCGAGTCGATGGTCAGGCGTGCCACGCGACCGGCCCTCACGACGTCGGCGAGCGCCGTCGCCATGGTCTCCAGCGCGGGGACGTCGTCGCTGAAGGTCAACACGGTCTTCCCGCCGCGCTCGACGAACGCCACGAGTTCGCCCTCCACCAGACATACGAGGGCGCCCGGTTTGCGTCCCGGTCGGTGCCCGCCTGCGCCTGGCGCCGTCTCGGGCCAGGGGAGTGCTGCCCCATAGGGATTGGCCGGGTCGGTGGCGGCGAGGACCGTCGCGGTGTTCGGAGCTCGATGACTGCCCGGTGCGCTGTCGGTCAGTGCGTGGCGGCGTAATTGGTCGACGGTGGAGGTGCCCGCGAACTGTGCGCCGCCGAGGCCGTCGACATAGTAGCCCCGTCGCACCTGGCCGCTGTCTTCGAAGATGTTGAGTGCCTTGTAGATTCGTGCGAAACCTCCGACGACGTCCTCCGCCGTCACGCTGCCCTTGGTGACAACCCCGTAGCGGGCGAGAAGCTGGTCGCACAGGGCTTGCGTCGCGACTGTTGTCTCGAGCAGCGCACCCGGCGTTGCGAACCAGCGGCCGGTTGCCGTTGAGGGCGTCGCGGCGCCGCCTGTCTGGGAGAGGAGATGCCGCGTGCTCAGCCGTCCGGGCCGCAGGCGCGGGGCCTGGCCGCGCGATCGGTGTGACGGCATTGCCCGACTCGACGACGAGGTACGACGAGGAGTCTGCAACGCACGGACCGGTGCAAACGTGTCGTTGCTGACGTGGCCGGCCCAGACGAGGTCCCACAGGGCGTCCTCGACCTGCTGGCGCGTCGTGGTGGCGCCCGGCGATGATGCGCTCTGAGTCGACGCGTCGTCGAGTAGCTGGGCAAAACGCAATCCGCCGCCGGTGCCGAAGGTCTCGAGGAGGCGGGCGTGGATCTCGGTGGTGTCGATCTCGACCTCGGTCGGTACGAACAGCGGCGCGAGGTCGGCGGGGAAGAAGCTGATCCAGCCGTCGGTCGAGCCGATCCGGCCGTGCCCCGCCCACATGAAGTCGCCGCTGGAGAGGAGCTCATCGAGCATGGCGGGCCGGTAGTCGCTGATCCTGCTCGGCAAGATCAGCGACTCCCACGCCGACGCCGGAAGCTGATGGCCCGCCAGTTGGTCGAGAACTGCCGCGAGTCCGTCGACGCCGGTGAGTCTTTCGTCGTCGGCGACGTGCTGCCAGGCTCCGAGGAATCGGGCGAAGGTCGGTCCGTCGACAGGCGCGACCTCGGCGCGGCTTGCCGCGAGCGAGCCACGTCGGATCTGCCCGAGGACGTCGCTATGACACCATTGCGTGGTCCATGCGGGGCTGCCGTCGGGATTGTCGTCGGTGGCGGGTAGGAAGTCGCCTTCGACGACCTTGCGTTCGGCTGCCAGCCGAATCAGCGTGTCGCGCACCACCGCCGGTGCCATTCCGATCGACTCGGCGGCCTCGTCGACGGTGAATGGGCCATGGGTTCGTGCGTACCGATGGACGAGATCGCCGACGGGATCGGGGACCGATTCGGTGAACGCTGCCGGAACGCCCAGTGGCGCAGGAACTCCCAAAGCGTCGCGCAGGCGTGCGGTGTCTTCGACCGCCGCCCACAACGGCACGCCGCGGATGCTCACCGAGACGATCGCGCCGCGTCGATGCAACTCGGTCAGCACGTCGAGCGCCGCGGGGCTGTCGTCGTCGCGTCGATACCGCAAGGCCACCTCTTCGGTGGTCAGAGGACCGAGCCACCGCAGTAGGTCGGCGATATCCTCGGCGTCGCGTGCCTTGCGGTGCTCATCGAGGCGTTGCAGCCGTGCGACCACGGCGGCGATGACCGCGGGATCGAGCAGTTCGCGCAGATCGACGCGCCCGAGTAGTTGCGCGAGGAGCGCGGTGTCGAGGGAGAGTGCCGCGGCACGACGCTCGGCAAGCGGGGCGTCGTCGTTGTACATGAACGCTCCGACATAGCCGAACAGCAGCGATGCCGCGAACGGCGACGGTTCGGGCGTCTCGACCTCGATCAGCCGGATACGTCGCGAGCGGATGCGGGTGAGGAGGTCGGTGAGCGACGGAAGGTCGTACACGTCCTGCAGGCACTCGCGAACCGTCTCGAGGATGATCGGGAAGTCGGGGAATTGCGATGCGACGGAAAGCAATTGGGCGCTGCGCTGACGCTGCTGCCACAGCGGGGCCCGCCGGCCGGGGTCGCGGCGGGGGAGCAGCAGTGCTCTGGCCGCGCACTCCCGGAAGCGGGAGGCGAACATCGCCGAGTCGGCGAGTGCGTCGGTGACCATCTGTTCGATCTCGTCGGGATCGATGACGAAGACCGCGGAGCCCGGCGGTTCGTCGTCGGTGTCGGGGAGGCGCACGATGATGCCGTCGTCGGATGCGGTGACGGCGCCGTCGAGTCCGAGGGTGGCCTGTAGGCGGGCGGAGATCGCAGATGCCCACGGCGCGTGGACGCGTAAACCATAGGGGGAGTGCAGGATCAGGCGCCAGTCGCCGAGCTCGTCGCGGAACCGTTCGATGATCAGGGTGCGGTCGGTCGGTAGTTGTCCTGTCGCGTCGCGCTGCTCGGAGATGATCGACGCTAGGTTGTCGCGTGCGTATTCACTGAGTCCGAGTTCGGTTGCCTGGCGGTCGAGTTCGGACTCGTCGGCGACGGAGCCGACGAATTTCCCGATGGCCGCGCCCAGTTCGGCCGGGCGGCCCTGTGCGTCGCCGATCCAGAATGGGAGGCGCCCGGGCTGACCGAACGCGGGTGAGACCAGCACGCGGTCGTGGGTGATGTCCTCGATCCGCCAACTCGTCGCGCCGAGCGCGAAGACGTCGCCGACGCGCGACTCGTAGACCATCTCCTCGTCGAGTTCGCCCACGCGACTGGACTTTTCGCCGACCATGAACACGCCGAAGAGTCCACGGTCGGGGATGGTGCCGCCGGAGGTGACCGCCAGTCGTTGCGCACCACGGCGGCCGGTCAGCGTGCCCGCGTCACGGTCCCACGTGACACGAGGACGCAGCTCGGCGAACTCGTCGGAGGGGAAGCGACCCGAGATGAGGTCGAGCGTCGCCTCGTAGATCGACCGGCTCAACTCACGGTACGGCGCTGCGCGGCGGACGACGCCGTACCACTCGTCGACGTCGAGCACATCGAGAGCGGCCGCGGCGATCGTCTGTTGCGCAAGCACATCCAGTGGATTCCGCGGCACCTGCAGCTCTTCGATCGCGCCCGCACGCATCCGCGAGACGGCGACCGTGCAGCCGATCAGATCGGTGCGATGCTTGGGATACAGAACACCCTGACTGATCTCGCCGACCTGGTGGCCCGCGCGACCGATCCGCTGCAGACCGCTGGCCACCGACGGCGGTGTCTCGACCTGGATCACCAGATCGACGGCACCCATGTCGATGCCGAGCTCGAGTGAACTCGTCGCGACCACACAGCGTAGGCGGCCGCTCTTGAGGTCGTCTTCGATCTCGGCGCGCTGCTCCTTGGAAACAGAGCCGTGGTGCGCGCGGGCCAGGACGGTCGCGGCGCCGGTGGTGGCTCCCGACGCCATGACCATTGCCGGCGCGCCGCCGCCGACGCGGTCGTTGCGTGGCGGTTCGCGGCCGGGCTCGGTGCGTTGCTCGTGGATCTCGTTGAGCCGTGCGGTGAGGCGCTCGGCGAGACGTCGGGAATTGGCGAACACGATGGTCGTGCGGTTGGTCTCGATGAGGTCGACGATCGACGCCTCGACGTAGGGCCAGAGCGAACCCGCCGTCGGGGAGAACGCGTCGTCGAGCTCGTCCGAGTCCGGTGCGTCGGGTGGCGGTGGGATGTTCGCCATGTCGGGTACCGGGACGTCGACGCGGAGGTCGAAGGTCTTCGACGCCTTCGGGCGCACGACGGTGCACGGGCGGGCGCCGGAAAGGAACTCGGCGACCAGCTCGGGCGGGCGCACCGTCGCCGAGAGTCCGATGCGCTGCGCCGGGGAGTCGAGGAGTTCGTCGAGGCGCTCGAGCGACAGCGCCAGGTGAGTGCCACGTTTGGTGCCGGCGACGGCGTGTACCTCGTCGACGATCACGGTCTCGACCGTGGTGAGCGCTTCCCGTGCCGACGAGGTCAGCATCAGGTAGAGCGATTCGGGCGTCGTGATGAGGATGTCGGGTGGGGTCTTGGCGAGGAGTCGACGCTGGGCGGCGGGGGTGTCGCCCGAACGCACGCCGACGGTGATCGACGGTTCGGTGACCCCGAGTTCCTGCGAGGCGCGCGTGATGCCCGCCAGCGGCGCGCGCAGGTTGCGCTCGACGTCGACCGCCAGCGCTTTGAGTGGCGAGATGTAGAGGACGCGCGTGCCCTTGGACCGCTCGGGGCGGGCGGCGAGCGAATCGAGTGCCCAGAGGAACGCCGAGAGGGTCTTGCCCGAGCCGGTGGGCGCGATGACCAGCGTGTTCTCGCCGTCGGCGATGGCCTTC
Organism: Gordonia sp. w5E2; assembly: GCF_036540975.1. NCBI lineage: Bacteria > Bacillati > Actinomycetota > Actinomycetes > Mycobacteriales > Gordoniaceae > Gordonia > Gordonia sp. w5E2. The sequence continues at coordinate 1,679,347 of NZ_CP144213.1, forward strand.
CACGCGCCCTGCTGAGCGGGGGTCGGCGCGGGAAAAGCGCCGCTGAACCACCGACGCGTGGGGTCGGTGAAGCGGTTCAGGATGGAGGACGGGCCGGGCACACATCCATTGTTCCGCACGGGTCTGACAGGACGGCACAACGTGCTGGTCGGGCGGCGAGAACCTGGTATAGAGTCGATCCACGCTGGTTGCCAGGAACCCGGTGAGAATCCGGGACGGTCGCGCCACTGTAAGTCCGACGGGAAGCGACCTGTCGCGACGAGTCAGGACGTGGCAACCAGGCCACATTGCTCCACGTCAGGGACGCGTCATCCCGGAAGGAACCCACCTCAATGGTTGCCACCTCATCACAGGCCGAACGTCGGCCCGCCGCGCTCGCCGTGCCGAACCTCTCGGTCGCCTCGGCTGCGCTCTGGCTCACCGCCACCGTGCTCATCGCCGCGCTGGCCTACTACTTCATCGGCTACGACCAGGGCGCCTGGTCGGTGTTCGGCAGCGACACCCACATCCACGAGTTCGTGCACGACTCCCGCCACTTCCTCGGCTTCCCCTGCCACTGATCTGACCCGGGAGACAACAGAACAATGGAGAAGAAGTTCATCGGCGCGGGCCTGCTATCAGGCCTGATTGCCGGAATTTTTGCGTATGTGTTCGCTCGCATCTTCATCGAGCCGGTGGTCGCGAAGGCCATCGATTACGAAGACGGCCGTAGCCACGCCGAGGAGATGCTGACCGGCGAGCACGGCCACGAGCACGAGGTGTTCACCAGGTCGGTGCAGGAAAACATCGGTGCCGGGGTCGGCACGATCGTCTTCGCACTCGCGATGGGTGCCTTCTTCGCGGTCGGGTTCACTGTCTTGTGGACCTACCTCGGACGGCGATACCCCGCCACCGATCCGCGCTGGGCGGCTGCCGCACTCGGTGCGCTCGGATTCGTGGCGTTCTTCGGCGTCCCGTACTTCGCGTATCCCGCCAACCCGCCGGCAGTCGGCAACGACGAGACCATCGCCGACAGGTCGAGTGCCTACCTCACCATCACCGTGGTGTCGGTGATCGCGGTCATCGCTGCCGTCGTCTTCGCGCTGTGGCTGCGTCCGCGCATCGGCGGCCTGCTCGGTGCGATCGCAGGCGGCGTCGGCTACCTGGTTGTGGTCACCATCGCCATCGCGATGCTGCCGAGCTTCGACGAGGTGCCGACGCCGGTCACCAACGATGGAGGCCAGATCGTGTTCCCGGGCTTCCCGGGCGACGTCATCGGGGACTTCCGCGTCTACTCGATCGCCAACCAGGTCATCCTGTGGACCGTGCTCACCACGGTGTTCGCGCTCGTCCTGGGATGGATGTCGCGCTCGCGGTCGTCGAAGCAGGTCGACGACTCCGCGACGCAGACCGTCGCCTGACCCCACCCCCGACGTTCCACACGCGGCTCGAGTTGGCAGACGCGGCTGGCACACCAGCCGCGTTCACCAGTTCGGGCCGCGTTTGGCTTATCCGGAGGTCAGTACGCAGTCGCCACACACGGCTGTCCGGTCGCCGGAGACCTGGTAGATCAGGCAGCAGCTGCGTCGTCGAAAATTCGGTCCCGCCCGCAGGTGTCCACCCTCGACGTAGGGGTGGGCGAGGAAGAGGTCGGCGTGGCGTCGGGCCGAGTCGGCGAGTTCTGGCCGGGCGGTACCGATCATCCGTGCCGCGGAGTTGATCGCCGACGCGACGTTGCCGCCGAGGACGCGCGGCCCGACCGAGTACGACGTGTCGAAGAGTGCGGTGAGTGCGTCGACAGCACTTGGGAGTTCGCCGTCGTCGGCGGGCTCGGGCTCCACCGTCGCGACGGACAGCGGGAAGGGCCCGCCGAGGTGGTCCTGCCACCAGATGTCAGCGGGGTCGGGGGACAGGTGGGTGTTGGTCACCGCTGCGGCAAGCGCCGGCGCCAGCAGCCTGGCGACGAGACCCAGATGGGTCACCGACGCCGCGACGCGCAAGGAGACGTTCGACGCCGCGCCTGCGCCCAGTGCCGTCTGGACCCGTTCGACTCGGCCCTTGATTCGTTGTGGATTCGCCAGTGCCGCATCCAGAGTCGACCATGGGCCGTCGACTGGTGCACCGGCCGCATGGGTCTCGCTCGCAAAGAATGGCCCGAACTCGGCGAACACGTGATCGTTCACGCTCTCTGCCTATCTCATCGACCGCTCGCGCGTCCAGCGAGCCCACGACGGCCGCGGCTGGACAAGCCGGGATCGCGGCTGACACAGTAGTGGAACGTGTTCTAGTTCCGGCGTTGAACGGTGGGTGGCAATGTTCGAGTGGTCCGAGGAAGACCTCATGGTTCGCGACGCGGTGCGGTCATTCGTCGACAAGGAGATCCGCCCGCATTCCGACGAACTCGAAAGCGGTCAGATGCCGCCGTACGACATCCTGCGGAAGCTGATGACATCGTTCGGCGTCGACGCGATGGCACGCGAGGGCCTGGAGAAGGAGCTCGACGCCGAGGCCGCGGGCGAGTCGAAGCCCAAGGGTTCCGGCGGCGGCATGATGAACTCGATGGCGCTGATCCTCAACATGGAACTCGCGGCCGCGAGCCTCGGCATGGTGGTGTCGATGGGCGTCAGCGTCGGGTTGACGGTGTCGACGATCCGGTCGAAAGGCACACTCGCACAGAAGAAGCGGTGGCTGCCCGAACTGGTCACGCTCGAGAAGGTCGGCGCGTGGGCGATCACCGAACCGGACTCTGGCTCGGATGCTCTCGGCGGGATGAAGACGACGGTCCGCCGTGACGGCGACGGCTACATCCTCAACGGGCAGAAGACCTTCATCACCAACGGCCCGTACGCCGACACGATCGTCGTGTTCGCGAAGCTCGACGAGGGCGACGGCACCCCGATCCGCGAACGCAAGGTGCTGACCTTCGTGCTCGACAAGGGCATGGAGGGCCTGACCCAGGGCAAGCCGTTCAAGAAGATGGGCATCATGAGTTCGCCAACAGGTGAGCTGTTCTTCGACAACGTTCACCTCGGTCGCGACAGGTTGCTCGGAGAGACCGAGGACGCGGGGTCGGGTAGTCGAGGTGACGACGGAGTCAAGGCGGGCTTCACCGCTGAGAGGATCGGCATCGCAGCACTGTCGATGGGCATCATCAATGAGGCGCAACGCCTGTCGATCGAGTATGCGAAGTCGCGCACGCTCTGGGGGCAGGAGATCGGGAAGTTCCAGCTCATCCAGCTCAAGCTCGCCGAAATGGAGATCGCACGAATCAACGTGCAGAACATGCTGTTCAACGCGCTCGAACGTGCGAAGGCGGGTAAGCCGCTCTCGCTGGCCGAGGCGTCGGCGATGAAGCTCTACTCGTCACGCGCCGCGACCGAGGTCGCGATGGAAGCAGTGCAATTGTTCGGCGGCAACGGCTACATGACCGAGTATCGCGTGGAACAGCTTGCGCGCGACGCGAAGTCGTTGATGATCTACGCCGGCAGCAACGAGATCCAGGTGACCCACGTGGCCAAGGGCCTATTGGCGCAGTAGCCGCTTGCTAGGCCAGGGCGACTTGCAAGGCCAGGGCGGACTTGCTAGGCCAGGGCGGAGCCGAGTTCGTCGACCTTGTCGATGAGCTCCGCTCCGTCGCGCGCACTCACGACACCGGAGCAATGGTCCGCGTAATCATCGAGCGCACAACCTGTTTGGTGCCAGTAGCGGGACGGCTCCGGCGTCACCCAGGCGAGGCGATGCGCGCGACGGGACAGTTCGGCGACGAGATCGGTGCGGGGGTCGAAGCCGTTGCTGCGCGCATCCCCAACCATAAGGATCGACGTGCGTCGGGTAACGAGATCGCCATGGCCGTCGAGTAGTTCGGCGAACATCCTGCCGTAGTCGCTGGTTGCCGAGAGATCGAGTCCATCGGTCGCCAGGACGGATGCGAGTGCCCCGTCGGCGACAGCGGTACGTAGCGCGGTGGTGACCACTACCGGTCGGTCGACGAATGCGACCACGTCACAGCGGTCGCCGAACCGATGCAGCGTCTGGGCAAGGCGCAGAATGAATCCGACGACCGGTCGTACCGACAACGAGACGTCGACCACCACGAGTAGCCGCACCGGGGCTGATCGGTGATTCCTGCGCCAGAGTGCGAGGGGGACACCGTCGGTACTCGTTGCCGAACGCATGGTGCGCCGCATGTCCAGGACGCCGCGGTCGGCCCGGCTGGTCACGGCTCGGGGAGCGCCACGTATGCGCGCAATGAGTCTGTGGCACGCTTGGTCGATCTGAGGTTGATCGCTGCCGATTCGACAGGGGGCGGTGTCGACGTCTGCGGGGTCACTCGCCAAGCGTTCCGACAGCGCGGTGATGAATGTCAGGAGGGCGCGTTCGAGTTCGGAACGCTGGTGGCTTGTGAGGTCGTCAGCGCCATCCTCGCCGTAGGTGTGCCGGGCGTCAACGGAGTCGAGCGCACGCAGGATCGCGGAGGCGTCGGCGAGCGTCAACGACGTGCCGTGGACGCGAGTCGTCGACCCGATCAACTCGCCGACGTCGGCGGCCGCGGCTGCGTCGAGCTCGACTGTGTAGGTGATTCCGCCTGCGACGGAGTTGCTTTCGGAGTCGACGGTGAGTTGCTCCGTCCCCGACGACACCGAGAAGTCGTTCTCTTCGCGGTGTGCGCTCTCGCCGTGTCGTTCGCGTGCTCCGGGATCGTCGGCCGTGAGGTCGCCGATTTCGTCGGTGTGTTCGTCGGCGCCGATTCGGCGAGCTGCACCTTCGAAGTCGTCGTCTGCTGCCACGTCGTCCGGCAGTTGCGCGGCAGTCCCACGAGGCCGTGGGAGGTTGGCGGAGTCGTCCTGTGGCGCCCCGCCGCAGAAGACCATGTCGAAGCCGGCGTCGAACCCGGCGGCTTCGTACGCGTATTTCGCGCTGACCGCCCGTAGCGCAGAACGCAGTCGGTCGAGATCGTGTGCTCCCACGAGCGCGATGACACGTCGAATCTCGATGGTCTCGGCCGGTGATACGGCGACACCGTTGCGCCGCAACACATGTGCGAACAGTACGGAGACGGCGTCAAGTATGCGGTCGCGTGTGTGGCCGGTGGGATCGAGGTAGGTGGGATCCATGGTCGTGGCGAATTCAGCGCCGGGCCGCGGTGCGGGCACGACCCGAGCCGAACGCTGTCGCCGTGACCGATCCGCGCGGACTCGAGCCGTCGGCGGATATCGGTGTGCCGCTACCGGATCTGTCGGAGTCCTCAGATCGTCTGTCGGAGTTCAGCATTGTTCGCGCGGTATCGAGGTCGGTGCCGAACTTCACCAGCAGCGACAGCAACGTGTGGTCCACGGCGGGGCTGTCGTGGTCGCGAGCGGATACACGTTGGCTCGCGCCCAGATACGAGGCGGCCCTTGCCGCGTCGATGACTTCGGCGATCGACGGACTCTTGCGCAGCGGCAGCTCGCGCAGTCGGCGTGCGAGATCGACGACATCGGCGATGACGCCGGACTCGACCTCAGGCGCTCGAACGGAAACGATTCGACGCTCTCGATCGGTGTCGGGGTAGTCGACCTGGAAGTGCAGGCAGCGACGTTTGAGTGCGGGGGATAGTTCCCGAGTGTCATTGGACGTCAAGATCACCCAGGGCGCCGAACGCGCAGTGAATGTGCCGAGTTCTGGCACGGTCACCTGACGTTCGGCCAACACCTCGAGCATGACCGCCTCCATGGCCTCGTCGGCGCGATCGATCTCGTCGACGAGCAGTACAGCCGGGGTAGACGTTGTGATCGCCGCGAGGAGTGGACGCGCCACGAGAAAGCTCTCGGTGTAGACGCCAACGTCCGCGCGGGCCAGCGCCGCGGATGCCTCCGCCAGCGTCGGCGCTTCGGCGAGTTCGGATCCGATTCTGTCCCTGAGCATCTGGACGTGCAGCAATTGCCTGGCATAGTCCCACTCATAAAGCGCCCTGGATTCGTCGAGCCCCTCATAGCATTGCAGGCGAATGAGTTCGCGACCTGCCGCCGCGGCGAGCGACTTGGCCAGCTCTGTCTTTCCGACACCTGCCGGTCCCTCCAAGAGCAGAGGCCGGTCGAGCAGCGTCGCGAGGTGTACGACCACCGCAAGGTCGTCGTCGACCAAATAGCCTTGGCCGTCGAGGCCTTCGATCAGATCGTCGACGGTGTCGAAACTCGTTGATTCTGTGGATAACTGGGCTGCGGTCAGGTCAGAGGCTTGCGACATGGCTCCTCGCGGCAATCGTCGTGATGAGTGGGAAGCGGGAACGGATCGGCCCGGGTGAAGGGTCAGGTCGTGACCTCACCCGGGTCGATCCGTGACTCGGGAGGTGCTCAGTCTCCCGAGGGTCTCGATTGGCGCTACGCCGATCAGTAGCTTCCGGTCATCGCATGTGTGACCATCGGGATGAGGGAATCGACGCTGCATTCACGCGGGTTGGCAGGCGTGCACCAGTCGTCCATCATGTGCTCGGCAATGGCGCGGACCTGCTTGTCCGAGGTGTCCATCGTCTCGCCGCGACCCTCGTACTTGCCGGTGTTCATTCGATTCTTCTCGTAGCTGTCCACACTGATCTGGCCGAAGTTGTCGGGAATGCCGAGGTCCTTGGACAGTCGAATCGCTTCCTCGACCGCGGCGTCGGCGGCCTGAACGGTCGTCATCTTGGAGGTGTCGACACCCAGGAGCGCCGCGATGTCGGCGTAGCGCTCGTAGCGGCTGGGCAGGTTGTACTCCCACACGCGAGGCAGTGCGATCGCGTTGTTGAGGCCGTGGTGGCTGTCGTAGAACGCGCTGACGGCGTGTGAGAGCGAGTGGATGAGACCGAGCCCGCCAGAGTTGAATGCCTGTGCGGCAATGTATTGCGCGTGCATCATTCCGGTGCGGGCCTCGAGATTGCGAGGCTCGTACACGGCGGTGCGCAGGTGATCGCGGATGAGTTCGATGGAGTACTTCGCATTGCCCAGTGACGGTGCGAAGTCGAGCCGAGAGACGTAGGGCTCCGAAGCGTGGGCAAGAACGTCGAAGCCGCAGAACGCCGTGAAGTGTTCGGGGCAGCTGTAGTACAGCAGCGGATCGTCCATCGCGAGGTCGACGAGACAGCTGTCGTCGAAAGCGACCCACTTGTGCGGTTTGTTCATATCCGAGGTGTCGGTGATGACGTACGCCCACGAGGTCTCCGACCCGGTGCCCGCCGTGGTCGACACCGCGATGTGCTTCGGGTTCTCCTTGTTGGTGGCCTTGGAGAAGCCCTCGAACTCGTTGATGTTGCGGCCATCATGCGCGATCACCATGCGGGCGCCCTTCGCGGCGTCGTGGCTCGATCCGCCGCCGACGGAGATGATGCCGTCGCATTTCTCCGACTGGTAGAGGGCGGCCGCGTCCATGCAGTTGTAGTCCTTGGGATTGGACTCGACCTTGTCGTACAGCACTACGTCGACACCCTGGTATTCGATCTTGCCGACGAGTTCTTCGATGATGCCCGAACCGCGCAAACCCGTGGTCATGAGCAGTACACGCGTCATCCCCAGGTTCTTGGCCTCGACCCCGAGCATGTCATGGGCGCCGACGCCGAGTTTGCCGTTGGGGAACGGGTGGAAGTCCTTGATCGGGAAGTCCCAGATCTGATTGAGCTCGATGGCCATGTGGCGATCTCCTTGTGACGTAACCGGTGATTCACGATCCACTCTGTGCGCCACATCACGTCCAAACAAGTCCACCTGCTCAGATGAAAAGGTGATCAGACCAGAAGGGCAGAGACGATCCTGGCCAATCGGACAGGGAGTCCAGGCGTCCTCGTCAGTCGGCGCTCGGCTCGGCGGTCGCCGACCACCGCACCGAGGTCACCGGTTCGGCGCGCACGACTGTTGCGAGGGCGTCTTCGATGTCGCGGTCATTGCGCTCGGCGCTGAACACATGTGCGGTGATCGTCACGATGCCGTTTTCGTCGTCGGTCGCGGCGATGGAGCGTACGGTCAGCTCCGGGCGGTGGACGGCGTCGAACACCATTGCGCGCACGGTGGTTTCGGCTGACTGTGGACAGGTGACCTCGAAAATGTAATTCGCGGAGGGTGATTCACGGCCGGTGTCGCCGGGGTGGCGGTCGATGAGCCTGCCGAGCGGTCGGAGCAGCGTATTCGCGAGCATCACGGTTGCGGTTCCCGCGATCGCGACGAGGAGCAGTCCGCCGCCGGCGAGAGCGCCGACAGCAGCCGAGGCCCACAGTGTCGCCGCGGTGTTGAGACCGGAGATCGACGCGCCCTGCTTCATGATCACGCCCGCACCGAGAAAGCCGATACCGGAAACGATCTGGGCGGCAACACGAGTCGGGTCGGCGTCTGGGCCGTGGAAGCTGAACGCTCCCATCACGACGAACAGGGCCGCGCCGAGTGCGACGAGTGCGTTCGTTCGCAGACCCGCTGTGCGAGAGCGCCACTGGCGTTCGAAGCCGATCGCGGCTCCGCACAGGAGTGCTACGGAGATGCGGGCAAAGATGTCGAGTGCGGTGATGGACATGGGGACCGCCTTGGGGTCAGGGTTCCCCAACCCGCACGCGGCCGCGGTGCCGCACGTGATACGCGCGGCGTCGGCTCACCTGTGACGGGCGAGGGGAGGACACGATTCGAACGATGGTCTGTCAGAAGAACTGTCACCAGATGGCATTCGGATCTCACCTCCCTGCAAGCGCATTCGCGCCCGGTCGGTCGAGCGCCATATCAGTGATAGCCGTGCTGGCCGGTGATGTCAAAGTGAAGGAAGGCATGTGGGGCCGAGATGTCGGAATAGAGAAGTCCCAAGTGGCGCAGATGACAACACGCGAAGCTGCTGATGCTCACGCGCCGATGATCAGCAGCACGATGAGGGCAAGATTCAGCACGACGATGAGCACCGACGACACCGCGGCTCCGATGCGCAGCGGCCACCCGTCGGCATACTCGCCCATGAGTCCGCGGTCGGCGGTGAGTCGGCCGAGCGGGATGATCGCGAAGGGGATTCCGAAGCTGAGTACCACCTGACTGATCACCAGAGCCCAGGTCGGGTCCACGCCGACAGCGAGCACGATGAGCGCGGGAATCAGTGTGATGAGTCTGCGCAGGACGAGAGGCACCCGAACGTGCAGTAGTCCATCCATGATCGCCGAACCCGCCGACGAACCGACCGAGGTCGCTGCCAGACCGCTGGCCAGCAGACCGATCGCGAAGATGGTCGCCACCGAGGGGCCGAGCGAGTCGCGGACGGCGTCGTACGCTCCCTCGATGGTGTCGGTGCCCTCCTTGCCGCGGAGATTGGTGGCCGCGAGCAACAGCAGTGCGATGTTCACCGCACCGGCCACGATCAGAGCGATCACGACGTCCCAGCGCGTCACCCTGATCAGGCGTCGCTTCCGCGACCGCGTCGAGCTGATGCCGTGTCGGTCGACGACCAGCGAGGAGTGGACGTAGATCGCGTGCGGCATCACGGTCGCGCCGAGCATGGACGCGGCGAGCAGCACCGTCTCGGGACCCTGTAGTCGGGGCACGAGCCCGCCGAGGACCTCTCCCGCGGGCGGTGGTTCGACGACGAGGCCGGCGAGGAATCCCACGACGATGATCGCGAGCATGCCGAAGATGACCCGTTCGAAAACGTGTTGTTGGCGCGGATTCTGCAGCAGCAGCATCAGGAGTGACACCACGCCGACGATCACGCCGCCAAGAACGAGTGGCAGTCCGAACAGCAGGTTCAGCGCGATGGCACCGCCGAGCACCTCCGCGAGGTCGGTGGCCACTGCGACAGCTTCGGCCTGAACCCAGAACGCGAGCCGAGAACGACGACCCATCCGCGCGCCGATCAAAGCGGGCAGTCCCTTGCCGGTGACGATTCCGAGCTTCGCCGACTGGTACTGGATCAGCATGGCGATGACGTTGGCCAGCACCAGCACCCAGACCAGCAGGAACCCGTACCGGGAGCCCGCGGTGATGTTGGCTGCGACGTTGCCGGGGTCGACGTAGGCGATGGCCGCGACGAACGCGGGGCCGAGCAGTGCGACGTTCCGCAGTAGTGCACGTGGCCGACGTATGCGACGGCGGACCGCGGTCGGGTCCGGCTGCTCGCGCTCTTCGACCGTGCTCACCTGACCAATCTCGCACAGCTCGACGTCGAGTTCAACCTGGGCGAATCAAAAAGTTCGGGTCACCGAAACCGTGCGTCGCCCGAGTTGTCCCAGACGCGGCTCGAATCGGCAGACGCGGCTGGTGCACCAGCCGCGTCCACACGCTCGGGCCGCGTCTGGGATGCCGATCACCCCTGGAGGAGGCGCCAGACCCGATCACGCGACATCGGCAGCTCGTAGGGCCGCTGGCCGATCGCCCGCCTGATGGCGTTGGCAAGAGCGGGGGCCACCGGGTTGTAGGGCGACTCGCTCATAGACTTCGCGCCATACGGGCCGAGTTCGTCGGCGGTGTCGGCGAAGTAGACCTCGGTCTCGGGGACATCCGCCATCTGGGGCACCCGGTAGGTACGGAACACGGGGGTCAGCGCTACCCCCTTCCCGTCGAGCATGATCTCCTCGTACAGCGACGATCCGATCGCCTGCGCCACACCGCCTTCCACCTGACCGCGACACTGCTGCGGGTTCATCACCGTGCCGGCGTCGGCCGACTGGACGGACTGCAGGATGCGCACGCTGCCGGTCACGGTGTCGACGGCGACACGAAAAGCGTGCACGTTGAACGCAATCGAGCGCAGCGCGCCACTCTCGGAACCGGTGGCGACCACGCGGTCGCCCACGCGGTGCGCAGGGTCGACGGTGTCGATGAGCTCGGCGAAGCTCACCAGTCGTTCACCGACGAGTGCGCCGTCGGGGACCAACCGGATGGCATCGGGTGCCGTTGCGGTGATCGACGACGCCGCGTCGAGCAGCACCGTACGCAGCGCGAGTGCTGCGCCGTAGGTCGCCTTTCCCGCGACCGTGATGCCTGCCGACGCGAAGGCGCCGGTGTCGTAGACCGCTGCGTCGGTGTCGCCGTGCGCCAACACGATTCGTGACGGAACGGTGCCCATCGCCTCGGTGACGATCTGGGTGAGCACCGTCGTCGTGCCGTTGCCGAACTCTGCCGTGCCCACACCGACGTGGTAGCGACCGTCGGTGTCGACACCGACGGTCACGGTAGAGAAGTGGCCACGGGGCGCCATTGTGGCGATGGCGGCAATGGCCATGCCTTCGCCGACGCGCCACGAATCACCTTCTGGCGCAGCGACATCGTTGCCGCGGCGTAGCGCCGTCTGGGCGAGGTCGAGGCACTGGTCGAGCCCGTAGCTCCCGTAGATCAGGTCGTCCTCGGGTTCGGGGTGTGCGATGAGAAGCGGATCGCCGTCGCGGACCGCGTTGAGTCGACGTAGCTCGAACGGATCGATGTCGAGCGCAATCGCGAGTTCATCCATGGCGGATTCGACGGCCAGGATCACCTGCCCCAAACCGTAGCCACGGAATGCACCCGACGGCGGGTTGTTGGTGTAGACCACCTCGGCGTCGATCCGTTTGACCGGGCAGTTGTACACCGAGACCGATTCGGCGCACGCGTGGAACATGACGCCCATGGAGTGATTGCCGTATGCGCCGGTGTCGGAGAGGACGTCGACCTTCATCGCACGCAGGCGACCGTCGGCGTCGGCGCCGAGATCGACTGCGACACGGAAGGGATGGCGATAGGTGGTGCGGGTCATCTCGTCGGTCCGCGACATCTCGTAGGCAACGGGCATTCCGGTGCGTAACACCGCGATTGCCACCAGATCCTCGGTGAGCAGTTCCTGCTTGCCGCCGAATCCACCGCCGACGCGGGCGCTGAACACGCGGATGCGATCTGCGGGGAGGTCGAGCAACAGAGCGAGCTCGTCACGGACCAGGAAGGGCACCTGCGTGCTGGTGCGGATCACCAGTCGACCGTCGTCGTCGAGCCAGCCGATGGAGCCGTGGGTCTCCAACTGCGCGTGGGAAATTCGTGCGGTATGCCAGGTTCCGCCGACGGTGATGGTCGACGCTGCGAGCGTCGCGTCGACGTCGCCACCGAATCCCTCGTGGAACGAGGAGATGACGTTGCGCTCGGCCTCGAACACGCGGTCCTCGGGAGTGCGTTCGGGATGAACCAGCGGAGCTCCGGGGCGTCGTGCTTCCTCGGGATCGAAGACGCCCGGGAGGGGCTCGTATTCGACAACGATCAGTCGGCACGCTTCCTCGGCGATTCCGGCGGTGTCGGCGACCACCGCCGCCACCCGCTGCCCGACGAACCGCACCACGGAGTCGAGGACGAGCGTGTCGTCGGGATCGTCGGCGCGCGACTCGTGCCTCGCGGTGGAAAACCTTCGCGTACTGACGTTCTCGTGGGTGAGGACGAGCGCGACGCCGGGCAGTGACTGCGCCGCGGACGTGTCGATCGAGACGATCCGGGCGTGCGGGTGTGGCGAAGTGAGGACCCGGAGATAGCGGGTCCCGGGCACTGTGACGTCGAAGGTGTACGGCTCGGTTCCGGTGACAACCCGGCGGCCGGCGGGCGGCGTGAGCGACGTGCCGATCGCGGGGGAGGTGGTCTCGACACGACGCTCGTTCCTCGCGTCTGCTCGACCAGCGGGGGACGCGGTTCTCGCGTCTGCTCGACCAGCGGGGGACGCGGTTCTCGCGTCTGCTCGACCGGCGGAGGAGTCTGCTCGTCCAGCGGGTTGCTCGGCCGGCGACGCGGTGTCGACGCCTCGACGGATCGCCTGGCGGATCGCGCGATATCCCGTGCAGCGGCAGAGGTTTCCCTTCATCTTGCGCTGTAGCTCGTCGGTGTCGTGGACGGTGTCGGCGTCGAGCGTTGACGCCGTGACGATCATTCCGGCGGTGCAGAAACCGCACTGGAAGCCGAAGTTGTCGACGAAGGCCTGCTGCATGGGGTGGAGGTCGTCGGGGGTACCGAGGCCCGAGACCGTTGTGACCGAACGCCCTTCGATGCGCTGGGCCGGAAAGATGCACGAGTGCACCGGCGTGTCGTCGACCAACACCGAGCACGCGCCGCAGTCGCCCGCATCGCAGCCCTTCTTGACTTCGAAGTGGGCTTGGTCGCGCAGGAACGTGCGCAGGCACTGGCCGGCGGCGGGAGTCGCGTCGACCGATTCGCCGTTGATCTCGAACTTCACGGTGCACCAACTCCTTCGGCGTCCCGTTCTAGTTCGCCACGGATCTGTTCGGCCAGGACCGCGCTGACTCCGCGCCGCCAATCGGCGGCACCGAGCGGGTCGGTGTAGTAGCCGTCTGCCGACCAGATATCGGCGCGCAGACGCTCGGCGTCGGGTAATCCGTTGTAGCGCAGCACGGTAGGCCACAGCGTCGCCGCGGTGATCCCGACGACGACGGTGTCGTCCTCGTCGCGGCGTCCGGTCACCACCACCCCGGAGCGCCCGAGCTCTGCCAGGGCGATCTTTCTGAAACCGGTTCGGCCGCGCAGTGCGTATCCGGGGATGTCGATGGCGCGCAACACTTCTCCCTCGCCCAGGGTGTTGGTTCCGTTGCCGGTGACGAAATCGGCGACGTCGACGCTGTAATCGGTGCCATCGGGGCGCCAGATCAATACGCGACCGTCGAGTCCCGCTGCCAGTGACACCATCGATGCGGCCGCGAACGAACGGCAGATGTTGCCGCCGACGGTGGCGACGTTCCAGATCTTGAAGGAGGCCAGAAGTGCTGTCGCGCACTGGAAGAGCAGCGGGTGTGCCCGCCAACCCGGCTTGGCGGGCAGTTCGGCGAGTTGCGCGATGGTGGCTGTCGCCGCGATCCGCAGGCCACCGTCGGGTAGTTCCTCGAAGGGCTCCCAGTCGATGCGGCTGATGTCGACCACCCCGCTCGAGGTCACCTGCGGTTCGGAGAAGAACCACGTGCCGCCCGCGACGATGCGTTCGCCTTCCGCCAGGGTGAGGTCGTCGCGGCTGTAGGCGTAGCGGTAGGTCGAGATCGTGTGCAGATCCATCACAGTCCCCTGCGTGCCATAGCGGGTGTCATGTGAGGGCCCCGCGTGCTTTGTCCAGCAGTCGGCGATGCTCGTGTGCGCAGTCGGCCGCGACGGTCGTCGTGTCGACGGTGAGCAGCTCGGCGTCGGCGACGATCTGTGTGCCGTTGACCCACGATGCCTTGATCGGCGGGATGGCACCGAGAACCAGTGCTGCCACCGGGTCGTCGATGTCGGCGTGCGCGAGCGTGGTGAGGTCCCAGAGGACGAGATCGGCGAGCTTCCCGACCTCGATGGAGCCGATCTCGTTGGCACGGCCCAATACTTGAGCACCACCGATGGTCGCGAGCTCGATCGCCGTCCGTGTGGTGAGTGCGGTGGGGCCTCCCCGTGTGCGGGCCATCAGCACGGCCTGGTGTGCCTCTTCAAGGAGGCGCGCCGATTCGTTCGACGCCGCGCCGTCGACGCCCAATCCCACGGGAACCCCGGCGTCGACGAGGTCGCGAGTGCGGCAGATGTGGTTGCCGAGGCGGGCGTTGGAGGTGGGGCAGTGGGCGACGCCGGTCGACGTCGCCGCGAGCCGGGCGATCTCGTCGTCGGCGAACTCGATGCCGTGGGCGAACCACACGTCGTCGCCGGTCCAACCGACGGATTCCATGTATTCCAGTGGTGTGCAACCGAAATGCTCGTCGCAGTAGGTGTTCTCGTCGACCGATTCGGCGAGGTGGGTATGCAGTCGGACGCCGAGTTCTCGTGCCAGCACGGCGGATTCGCGGAGCAGGTCGGTGGTCACCGAGAACGGTGAGCACGGTGCGAGCGCGATGCGCAGCATCGAGGCGGGTGCCGGATCATGCCAGCGCGCAACGGCATCGGAGCTGGCGGTGAGGATTTCGTCGATGCTCTGCACCACGGTGTCCGGCGGCAGGCCGCCGTCCTTCTCGGACAGGTCCATCGAACCGCGCGTCGGGTGGAAGCGCACGCCGACGGCCTGGGCTGCACCGATTTCGGCGCCGAGCAGGTCGCCGCCCTCACGCGGGAAGACGTAGTGGTGGTCGGTCGTCGTCGTGCAGCCGGACAACGCGAGTGTCGACAGGCCGCCGAGCGCCGCCGTGTGCACCGCCTGCTCGTCGATACCCGCCCAGATCGGGTACAGCGTCGTCAGCCATTGGAAGAGCGTGTGATCGGCGGCGAGGCCACGGGTGATCCACTGATAGAGGTGGTGATGGGTGTTCACGAGCCCGGGCGTGAGCACGCAGCCGGTGCCGTCGATGCGGAGAACGTCGTCAGGCAACGGCACCGCCGGGGCGTCCGTCTCGATGATCGCTGTGATCGTGGTGCCCTCGATGAGTACCGATGCGCGCGTCAATTCCCGACGATCCGGGTCGACTGTCACCACGGAGGCATTCTCGATGAGGGTTGCTGAGGGCACAGCGACACGCTACGACGATCAAGCCGGTGCGGCATGTCGGGGTGTGCGCAATCGTTGCGGGTATACCCGCCCACCCGGCACGTTAACGCTGTTGTTACGCGACGTGAATCGGCCGTAACACGATCCCGTTTTACTTGTACTCGCAAGATGGATTGCACGTAGTAGGGGTCCCGACCTGTACTGCGTCGCGGGAACCGGAGTCCGGTTCCTTCGCTTTCGAAAAGCGCGTGCGATCTCACGGATTTCCACCGTGATCGATCGGGTACAGCGCAGTTCCTCCGATGAATCGGTCGCGACCGGAGCCGTGTAAGAGCCGAACACTCGGCGCCGGTTGAAACAGGAACAGGCCATGAGCAACCCCACCGCAGTCTCCCGCGTCCGCGAGAGGATCGTCCGCAAGAACTTCGACCCCACCGCGACGACCGATCAGATCATCGTCGACCAGTCCGCACAGCGTGTCGAGCCGCACGACTCGACCCACCCCGACGCTGCGTCGGACAACGCTACCGACCCGGTGAACAAGGTTCCCTCACCTGGTCCGCTCGTCGTGTTCGCGCTCTAGCATCTGCTCGTGATGTATGCGAGCACGGTGACGGTGCCCGTCGTGGTGTCGGCAGCGCTCGATCTCTCGCGGGCAGATCTCGTCTACCTCGTCACCGCAGACCTGCTGTTGTGCGGTTTCGGCACGCTACTGCAGTCGCTGGGCATCTGGAAGGTCGGCGTGAAGCTGCCGATGGTGATCGGTGCGTCGTATACCGGCATCGCGCCGATGCTGATCATCGGCCAGGGTGAGGGACTGCAGACGATGTACGGTTCGGTGCTCGTCGTCGGCCTTGCGACGATCGCCATTGCGCCGCTGGTCAGCAAGCTCATGCGGTTCTTTCCGCCGGTCGTCATCGGGACGACCATCCTGCTTATCGGTATCCAGTTGATACCAGCGGGCGGAAAGATGATCGTCGGTTCCGATCCCGACGAACCCGGGTTCGCTTCTCCGGCCAAGATCGGCGTGGCCGCTGCAACAGCGCTGGCCATCGTGCTCTGCTACTGCCTGTTGCCGCGCGCGCTTCGACCGATCTCGGTGTTGATCGGCATGATCGTCGGCGTCGTTGTCGCCGCGCTCACGGGGATGTTCGACGGTTCGGGCATCGGTGAGGGTGCCGCGTTCTCGTTCCCCGACCTCTTGCATTTCGGTGTGCCGCGTTTCGACCTGCTGGCGATCTGCTCGCTGGCCCTGATTCAGATCGTGCTCATCGTCGAACTTGCCGGACAGGTCAATGCCGTCGGGGAAGTGGTGGGACAGAAGGTCTCGCGCGATCGCCTGGCAGCGGCCGTGCGTGCCGACGGCGTGGTCACCGCGCTGGGCGGTGGCGTGTTCCAGTCGTTCATGTACGTCACCTTCGCGCAGAATGTCGGCATTCTGACCATCACGAGGATGTTCAGCCGCTACGTGACAGCGCTGACCGGCGCGATGCTGATGTGCCTCGCGTTCTTTCCCGTCGTCGGTGAGGTCGTGGCGGCGATCCCGCGGCCCGTCCTCGGGGCCGCAGCAGTGGTGATGTTCGGAACCATCGCGGTGGTCGGTATCCGCATCCTCGGGCGTGTCGACTACAGCCAGAACTCCAACGTGATCATCACGGCTGCGGCGATCGGCGTGGCCCTGCTGCCGATCACGATCAACGGCTTCTACAGTCAATTCCCGACGGCGGCCAAACAACTGCTTTCCAGTGGCGCTGCGGTGGGCATCTTCGTGGCCATCGCGTTGAATCTGCTGTTCACGATGCGGCGTCACGACGGCGCAGAGAAGGTCAACAGCGACGACGTCGCCTGAGCGGCCGGGTCACGATCACTGCCTGAGTCGGTATGAGACTCAGGCGGTGATCGTGACAGGCGTGCCGTCGCCCGCCCAGTCGTAGAGGTGCTTGATCTCGTTGCCGGGCACGTGAATACAGCCTTCGGAGCCCCGGGTCTTGTAGGCCGTCGTGTCGCCGTAGGGAAACTTCTGCCAGGGTGAGTCGTGGAATCCGATGTCGCCGAACAGGTGCAACCAGTAGTGCACGAACACCGTGTACCCGGGACCGCTCAGCGTGCGATCGACGTCATGGCTTTCGATACGCCAGGTTCCCAGCGGTGTGCCTACACCGCGGTCGACGCTGCCGGTGGTCACCGCGATGTCGGAAACCGGTTGCCCGTCAAGGCATAGGACCATGTGTTGCGACGCGAGTCCGACGACGATGGCCTTTCCTTCGGACTTCTCGGGGCAGGAGGGCTTGGGGATGATCGGGGCAGCGACCGGACGTGCGGCAGTCGTCGCGGCCGCGGAGTCGGCGGCCGGGGACGACTGCAGTGTGAGACCTACGACCACCGCTATGGTGACAGCCAAGACGGCGAGGGCAGCAAGAGCCGGCCACGCGTACCCGAGTACGAGTGACCGAGCCGTGAGAGCACGGCTGCGCTTCTTGGTAACCGATATCATTTCGCCCGACGTTACCGCAGACCGGATACGCGCCGACGCATGCGTGACGGACAGAACGACGACGCCCTGTCGCTCACGAGCTCACCTACCCTGTGCGGGCCGGGCGATACGGGACGGAGTCACTGACAGTGACGTCGACGTCGATGGGCCTGCCGACCTGCGGGAACGCCCGCTGCGGGCAGGCAGGTCGCGGGCACACCTTGCATCCGGCGCCGATCGGTACGGTACGACGGTCGTCGGCGAGGTCGATGCCGGTGGAGTAGACGAGACGGTCGGCGTGTGCGAGATCGCAACCCAATCCGATGGCGAAGGATTTGTGCTGTGTGAGGTAGCCCAACCCCTCGTCGGTGCTCCGAGCGAGCCAGAAATACGACCGGCCGTCGGGCATCTGCGAGACTTGGGTGACAACTCGCCCCGGCGAGGCGAATGCGTCGTGTACGACCCAGAGCGGGCAACTCCCTCCCGCCCGCGAAAAGTGAAATGCGGTGGCGGATTGTCGCTTGGAGATGTTTCCCGCGCGATCGGTCCGGACGAAGATGAACGGGACACCGCGATGTCCGGGGCGCTGGAGCGTCGACAGCCGATGACACACGGTCTCGAAGCCGACGTCGAAGCCGACGCAGAGCAGTTCGATGTCGTAGCGTGCTTCCTCCGCAGCATCGCGAAAGTGTTTGTACGGCAACAACAATGCTCCCGCGAAGTAGTTCGCGAGTCCGATTCGGGCTACAGACCTGGACTCATCGCTCAGTTCGACGGCGTCGGCGATCACCGCGTCGATCACATCGCTCTGCGTGATCAACGCCAACTGGGTGGCCAGTTGGAACGCGCGCTGCCCGGAGGTGAGTCGACCCGCGAGCTGGACGACGCGCCGAGTGGGATCGAAGACGCGTTTGGGGCGGCGCGCGGCGGCGACGGGGTCGGTGTCACGGCTGATCGACACGGAGACGCCGTGTTCGCGTGACAGCAGCGTCGCCAATTGCAGGTCGAGTCCTCCGACGCGCAGGCCATGCTGATCGAACATGTCCTCGGCTGCCCGGTCGAGGACGTCGATGTAGTTCTTGCGGTCGTAGAAGAAGTCGCGGACCTCCTCGAACGGCATCGGAGTCGACGACGCTCCGCCGTTGGCTGCCTGGCCCCGGTATGTGTCGAGCTCGGATTCGGCGGCTACGAGACGCCTGTGGAGAGCGGCGATCGTGCGGCCGACGTCGGGCATTCGGGAGACGAGCTCGGTGATCTGCGCGCGCGTGACATCGCCGCCGTCGGGTGCGGTGGCAAGTGCGTCGGCCAGGTCGGCGACCAGGCGCGCGTCGGTGTCGGCCGCGAAGTAGTCGGCGTTGAGGTCGAACTCGCGGGTGAGTGCGAGAAGTACGCCGACGGTGATCGGGCGCTGGTCGTTCTCGAGCTGATTGACGTAGCTGGTCGATTTGTCGATTCGACGTGCGAGTGCGGCCTGGGAGAGTCCCTGCTCGTCGCGGAGCCTGCGTAGGCGAGCTCCAACGAGAAGTCTCCCGGGCGTCGCGGCAGAGGGGTGTGCCATGTGCAGAGCCTAGCTCGTCATGTGTTCACAACATTCGCAAATTTGCGGGTAGTCATCCACAAAAATACGCATTCGCCAGGACTTATGTGGAGCGGAACGAGATGCGTACGGTGCGAACATGATCATTCACAACGTGCGGACCCACCGCAGTGCCTCCGACTTCGAGCAGTCGGAGCATCTCGCTCAGAAGATCGCCGAGGTCGCCGTCGACCCTGTCGAGGTGCCGATCGAGACAGCCGAGATGGTGATCAATCGGATCATCGACAACGCGGCGGTCAGCGCCGCATCGGTGATTCGTCGGCCGGTGACGACTGCGCGATCACAGGCGCTCGCGCACCCGCGCGGGCAGGGCGGTCGCGGCGCAGCGGTGTTCGGTGTCGCCGGCGCGTACTCCCCGGAGTGGGCGGCGTGGGCCAACGGGGTTGCCGTGCGTGAACTCGACTTCCACGACACCTTCCTCGCTGCCGAGTACTCGCACCCGGGAGACAACATCCCGCCACTGGTCGCGGTGGCGCAGCACGTCGGCGCCGGGGGTGCAGATCTGATCCGAGGCATCGCCACCGCCTACGAGATCCAGATCGATCTGACGCGCGGAATGTGTTTGCACGAGCACAAGATCGACCACGTTGCGCACCTCGGTCCCTCCGTCGCCGCGGGGCTGGGAACCATGTTGCGCCTCGACGTCGAGACGATCTACCAGGCCGTCGGCCAAGCCCTGCACCTGACAACCGCGACGCGGCAGTCGCGGAAGGGGCTCATCTCCAGTTGGAAGGCATACGCGCCGGCTCACGCGGGCAAGATCGCGATCGAAGCGGTCGACCGTGCGATGCGAGGTGAGGGGGCGCCCGCTCCGATCTGGGAGGGCGAGGACGGCGTGATCGCGTGGCTACTCGGAGGCCCCGAGAAGGTCTACGAGATACCGCTTCCCGGTCCGGGCGAGGCCAAGCGGGCGATCCTCGACAGCTACACCAAGGAGCACTCGGCCGAGTATCAGAGTCAGGCGCCGATCGACCTCGCGCGTCGGATGCGTGAGCGGATCACCGATCTCGCCGAGATCGAATCGATCGTGCTGCACACCAGCCACCACACCCACGTCGTGATCGGCACGGGCTCCGGTGATCCCCAGAAGTTCGATCCGTCGGCCAGTCGCGAGACGCTCGACCACTCGGTGCCCTACATCTTCGCCGTCGCACTGCAGGACGGTTTCTGGCACCACGAGGCGTCGTATGCGCCCGAACGTGCGAATCGTCCCGACACCGTCGAGCTGTGGCGCAAGATCTCGACGGTCGAGGATCCCGAGTGGACCCGCCGCTACCACTCCACCGATCCGGGGGAGAAGGCGTTCGGCGCGAAAGCGGTTGTGACGCTGCGCAACGGTGAGGTCATCACAGACGAACTGGCTGTTGCGGACGCACATCCGCTCGGTGCCCGCCCATTCGCTCGGGAGCAATACGAGGCCAAGTTCTCCACCATGGCAGACGGCGTGATCGATGCGGCCGAACAGCGTCGATTCCTTGATGCGGCAGCCGGTCTCGCGTCGCT
Source organism: Gordonia sp. w5E2 (assembly GCF_036540975.1). NCBI lineage: Bacteria > Bacillati > Actinomycetota > Actinomycetes > Mycobacteriales > Gordoniaceae > Gordonia > Gordonia sp. w5E2. The sequence goes on from NZ_CP144213.1 coordinate 1,700,259, forward strand.
CGAGGAGGGAAGCCTCGGTGCTCTCAATCCGACGGTGCTGTCCGTCGTGCTCGACAAGGCGCCGACCATCGGGACGGGGATCTTCTGATGACCTCATCGGAAAGCGCTGTGGCGGGGCTGTTCTCGTCATCCGTACCTGCCGCCGACAAGCGGATCGCGCTGCGGGCGGGCCTGGCGTCGGGAAGTCTGCAGCGTTGGCCCGGCGCATTCTCGCCGCTGGTGGCCAAGCTCATAGCCGACGTCGGGTTCGAGGGCGTGTACGTATCCGGCGCTGTGCTCTCGGCCGATATCGGGCTCCCCGACATCGGGCTCACGACGCTGAGTGAGGTCGCCGCTCGCGGCGGGCAGATCGCCCACGCAACCAACCTGCCGTCACTTGTCGACGCCGACACCGGATTCGGTGAACCCATGAGTGCGGCGCGGACCGTTGCCACCCTCGAAGACGCGGGGTTGTCCGGCTGTCATTTCGAGGATCAGGTCAATCCCAAGCGGTGCGGTCATCTCGACGGCAAGGACGTCGTTCCCGTCGGTGAGATGCTCGCAAGGCTTGCGGCAGCGGTCACGGCACGACGCGACGACAACTTCGTGATCTGCGCGCGGACGGACGCGCGTGCCGTCGAGGGTCTCGACGCCGCGATCGACCGCGCCAAGGCGTATGCCGATGCCGGCGCCGACCTCATCTTCACGGAGGCATTGCGTGACGCCTCGGAGTTCGAGAGATTCCGTGCGGCCGTTGACGTTCCGCTCCTGGCCAATATGACGGAGTTCGGCAAATCCGACCTGCTCACTGCGAAACAGCTGGGGGACGTCGGCTACAACGCGGTCATCTATCCGGTGACGACGCTACGCATCGCGATGGGTGCCGTCGAGTCCGGACTTCGGGAGATCGCCTCTACCGGAACACAATCGGGGCTCCTCGACGGCATGCAGCACCGGAGCAGGCTCTACGAGTTGCTGCGCTACGCGGACTACAACGACTTCGATTCCGAACTGTTCAACTTCACCCTGAATTCCACGCCGGAGGTACATCCATGAGCGCGCCGCCAGTTGGCCAACCTGCTATTCACAAGGGTCTTGCAGGGGTCGTCGTCGACACCACTGCGATCTCGAAGGTTGTGCCCGAGACGAATTCGTTGACCTACCGGGGCTATCCCGTACAGGATCTCGCCGCGCGCTGCAGCTTCGAACAGGTCGCGTACCTGCTGTGGCACGGCGAGTTGCCCACCGACGCCCAACTCGCCGCGTTTACGCAGCGGGAGCGGGCGAGTCGTCGACTCGACCGGTCGACGCAGGCCGTCCTCGCCCGTATTCCGGAGAACTGCCACCCGATGGATGTCGTTCGCACGGTCATCAGCTACCTCGGCACCGAGGACCCGGACGAGGACAATGCGGCGCCCACCGCGAACTACGACAAGGCGCTGCGGATGTTCTCGATCCTGCCGACCATCGTCGCGGCGGACATGCGTCGACGACGCGGACTCGACCCGATCGCCCCGCACCATGGACTCGGCTACGCGGAGAACTTTCTGGCCATGTGTTTCGGCGAGGTTCCCGATCCGGTGGTCGTCTCGGCGTTCGAGAAGTCGATGGTGCTCTACGCCGAGCACAGTTTCAACGCATCGACCTTCGCGGCCCGGGTGGTGACGTCGACTCAGTCGGACATCTACAGCGCGGTGACGGCGGCGATCGGAGCGCTGAAGGGATCGCTGCACGGCGGCGCCAACGAGGCGGTCATGTACGACATGATCGAAATCGACCGCCCAGAACGGGCGGTCGCCTGGCTCGAGCACAAGCTCGAGAACAAGGACAAGGTGATGGGGTTCGGCCATCGCGTCTACAAGAACGGTGATTCGCGGGTGCCGACGATGCGTGCGGCTCTCGTCGAGGTCTCCGAGCAGCTCGGCGAGGACCGGTGGCTGCGCATCTACACCGAACTCGAGCGGCTGATGGACGAGCGCACGGGCATCAAACCGAATCTCGACTTCCCGACCGGACCCGCGTATCACCTGATGGGCTTCGACATCGGATCGTTCACGCCGATTTTCGTGATGAGCCGCATCACGGGGTGGACTGCGCACATCATGGAACAGGCAGCGTCGAACTCGCTGATCCGTCCGTTGAGCAGCTACACGGGGCCCTCGCAGCGCTCTCTCACACTTTGAGACAAAAGTGAGGTATCACCCTCACTTGCAGATAAGGTCGACGACGACGGCGGTGCCTGTCCTGTGGGTGCCTGCCCGGGCAACGTGTATTCGACGAACGAAAGTTGTGTCCCGAGATGTTTGAGAAAGTCCTGGTCGCAAATCGTGGAGAGATCGCGATCCGTGCCTTTCGTGCGGCATACGAGCTCGGGGCAGGAACCGTCGCGGTGTTCCCGTACGAGGACCGCAATTCGCTGCACCGACTGAAGGCCGACGAGTCGTACCAGATCGGCGTACCGGGACATCCGGTCCGTGCGTATCTGTCCGTCGACGAGATCATTGGCGCCGCACTGCATTCGGGTGCAGATGCGGTGTATCCCGGCTACGGCTTCCTGTCGGAGAACGCGGGCTTGGCGGCGGCGTGTGCCGAGCACGGCATCACGTTCGTCGGACCGCCCGCGCACGTACTCGAGTTGACCGGCAACAAGGCTGAGGCTGTCGCTGCGGCGAAGGCTGCCGGTCTGCCGGTCCTGGCGTCCTCGGAGCCGTCGGCCGACGTCGACGAGTTGGTCGCGGCATCCGCCGACATGCAGTTCCCATTGTTCGTCAAGGCGGTCGCCGGTGGCGGTGGCCGCGGTATGCGTCGCGTCGCAAAGCGCGAGGATCTCGCCGAAGCCATTTCGGCGGCGTCGCGCGAGGCCGATACCGCGTTCGGCGACCCGACGGTGTTTCTCGAGCAGGCCGTGATCAATCCGCGCCACATCGAGGTGCAGATCCTGGCCGACACGCAGGGCAACGTCATTCACCTCTTCGAGCGTGACTGCAGCGTGCAGCGTCGGCACCAGAAGGTCGTCGAATTGGCACCGGCGCCGAATCTCGATCCGCAACTGCGTGAGCGGATTTGCGCCGACGCCGTCGCGTTCGCCAAGCAGATCGGCTACTCGTGCGCCGGGACCGTTGAATTCCTGGTCGACGAACAGGGACGGCACGTCTTCATCGAAATGAATCCGCGCATTCAGGTGGAGCACACGGTGACCGAGGAGATCACCGACGTCGACCTTGTCGGTGCGCAGTTGCGGGTGGCGTCGGGGCAGTCGCTCGACGACCTGGGGTTGAGTCAGGACTCGATCGCCATCCGTGGAGCAGCACTACAGTGCCGTATCACCACCGAGGATCCGTCGGATGGTTTCCGTCCGGACGTCGGGCGTATCACCGCCTACCGCACGCCGGGGGGTGCCGGCATCCGACTCGACGGCGGTGCGGTCCTCGGCGGAGAGATCAGCGGCCATTTCGACTCGATGCTGGTCAAGCTGACCTGCCGGGGTCGCGACTTCGACACCGCGGTGCGGCGCGCACGACGTGCCTTGGCGGAGTTCCGCATTCGCGGTGTGGCCACCAATATTCCGTTCCTGCAGGCGGTGCTCGACGACGCCGACTTCGCTGCGGGACACGTGACGACGTCGTTCATCGAAGACCGCCCGTGGTTGTTGAATTCGCGTGGATCGGCAGACCGCGGCACGCGCATCCTCTCGTATCTCGCGGACGTGACGGTCAACAAGCCGCATGGGGAACGTCCGAGCACGGTGTACCCGCGCGACAAGCTTCCTGCCCTCGACCGTGCGCAACTACTCGCACCACCCGACGGCTCGCGGCAGCGACTGTTGACCTTGGGGCCCAGCGGTTTTGCGCGTGACCTTCGTGAGCGCGCGGCGGTCGGTGTCACCGACACGACGTTCCGCGACGCCCATCAGTCGCTGCTCGCGACGCGCGTACGGACGAGCGGAATGCTCGCCGTCGCACCGTATGTCGCGGCGACGACCCCGCAGTTGCTGTCCGTCGAGTGTTGGGGCGGTGCCACCTACGACGTCGCGCTGCGGTTCCTGAAGGAAGATCCGTGGGATCGGTTGGCGCAGTTGCGTGAAGAGATACCCAACATCTGCCTGCAGATGCTGCTTCGCGGTGCCAACACCGTCGGCTACACGCCGTACCCGCAGAAGGTGACGACGGCATTCGTCGCCGAGGCGACGGACGTGGGCATCGACATCTTCCGAATCTTCGACGCGCTCAACAACATCGAACAGATGCGACCTGCCATCGACGCGGTACTGGAGACCGATCGCGCGGTCGCCGAGGTCGCGATGAGCTACACGGGCGACCTCGCGAACCCCGACGAGAAGCTCTACACGCTCGACTACTACCTGCGCCTGGCGGAGGAGATCGTCGACGCAGGCGCGCATGTGCTGGCCATCAAGGACATGGCGGGTCTGCTGCGTGCACCTGCGGCCGACAAGCTGGTCCGTGCGTTGCGAAGCGAGTTCGATCTGCCGATCCACGTCCACACCCACGACACCCCTGGTGGGCAGTTGGCGACGTACCTCGCGGCCGTCAACGCGGGGGCAGACGCAGTCGACGGCGCGTCGGCACCCTTGGCCGGCACGACGAGTCAGCCGCCACTGTCGGCGATCGTCGCGGCGTTTGCGCACACCGAACGCGACACCGGGCTGGACCTCAAGGCGGTCTGCGACCTGGAACCGTACTGGGAAGCGGTGCGAAAGGTCTACGCCCCCTTCGAGTCCGGTGTTCCCGCACCGACCGGGCGCGTCTACTCGCACGAGATCCCGGGCGGCCAGTTGTCGAATCTGCGTCAGCAGGCCATCGCGTTGGGGCTCGGTAACCGCTTCGAGGCCGTCGAAGAGGCCTACGCTGCCGCCGATGCGATGCTGGGGCGTCTGATCAAGGTGACGCCGTCGTCGAAGGTCGTCGGCGACCTTGCTCTCGCCCTCGTCGGGCAGGGCATCGCGCCCGCTGACTTTGCCGCCAACCCCGGTTCCTACGACATCCCCGACTCCGTCATAGGTTTTCTCCGTGGCGAACTGGGCGAGCCCGCGGGTGGGTGGCCGGAACCGTTGCGTACCCGTGCACTCGCCGGTCGTACGGCGCCGCGCCCCGTCGAAGAACTCAGTGCGGCCGACGACACCGCACTCGACACAGCGGGCAGACCGCGGCAGGAAACCCTCAACAGGCTGTTGTTCCCCGGTCCGACAAGGGAATTCGAGGAGCATCAGGAAACCTACGGGGATACGTCGAGGCTGTCGGCCAATCAGTTCTTCTACGGACTGCGCTACGGCGACGAGCACCGAGTGGAACTCGAGCCGGGCGTCGAATTGCTGATCGGCCTCGAGGCGATCAGCGAACCCGACGAGAAGGGCATGCGCACGGTGATGTGTGTGCTCAACGGACAGTTGCGGCCGGTAGCAGTGCGAGATAGGTCCGTCGACTCCAAGGTCGCCGCCGCCGAGCGTGCCGATCGGGCGAACCCGAACCACGTGGGCGCACCGTTCGCGGGCGTCGTGTCGCTGTCGGTGAACGTCGGCGACGAGATCGCAGCGGGCGCGGCGATCGGCACGATCGAGGCCATGAAGATGGAGGCGACCATCACCGCGCCGGTCGGCGGCAAGGTCGCCCGGGTCGCGGTGACGTCCGTGCAGCAAGTCGCGCCCGGCGACCTGCTGATCGAAATCGGCTGAGGCCGCGCGGGTTCGGCAGCGCCCCACGCGGCCGTGCAGCTCGAGCCCCGGCGGTCAGTCGATCGTGGTGGCGTCGAGCTCGGCGTCGGAGTGTGCCCGGGTCGCCCTGATCTGCGCGGCGTTCGGGTCGTCGACGCGCCTGATCCACTCGAGAGCATCGTCGACGGTCCGCCCGGTGGCCACGTGCCGGGCCAGGAGGCGTTCATGTCGGATGGCGTCGGGTAGGTCGACGAACCACATGCGGTCGATGAGTCGACGGACAGGGGCCCACGCGCCGTCGAATCCGAGGTAGTTGCCCTCGACCACAACGATTCTCGCCGGTGCGGGGATCAGGGCGGCTGCTGCGATCGGTTCGCCGAGGTTGTGGTCGAAATCTGGTGCGTAGACCTCGGTGTCCGGCGTGGCGGCCCTGCGGAGTGTCGAAACGAATCCGTCGACGTCGAAGGTGTCCTGGGCCCCGCGCCGTTCGGTTCGGTGGAGTAGGTGCAACATCGGCGTCGCGAGATGGAAGCCATCCATGGGGAGGTACCCGATGTGAGCGTCGCCGAGGCGGTCGGCGAGTTCGAGTGTCGCCCGACGCGCGACCGTCGTCTTACCCGCTCCCGGTGGGCCGGTGAATCCGACGACCACGCGGGAGCGGGTGTTCGCGAGGTCGATGATCTCTCCGACCAGCGCGTCGATGATCATGACTGAAACGATACGAGACGATCGACAGGGAATCGACGAGATGGACTCATCCCGTCGACTCCCGGCCAGTATCAGACCTCGACGTCAGCCCGCACAGTCGTCGCGGCGGTGACCAGGTTGGTCAGCGACGCGATCACCTCGCCGGGTGTGCGGGTCTTGAGTCCGCAGTCGGGGTTGACCCAGAGTCGTTGCGGGCCAACCGCCTTCAACGCTGCGCGCAGTGACCGTTCGATCTCCGCCGTGCCCGGTACCCGTGGCGAGTGGATGTCGTAGACGCCGGGGCCGACGCCGTTCGAGAATCCGACGGCGTTGAGATCGTCGAGGATCTCCATCGCAGAGCGGGCCGCCTCGATCGACGTGACGTCGGCGTCGAGGTCGGCGATCGCGCCGATGACCTCACCGAACTCCGAGTAGCAGAGGTGGGTGTGGATCTGCGACGAGTCGGCGACACCCGAGGTGGATAAGCGGAACGCGCGCACCGCCCAGTCGAGGTAGCGCTGCTTGTCCGCATCTCGCAACGGAAGGAGCTCACGCAGTGCGGGCTCGTCGACCTGGATGATGGTGATTCCGGCCTTCTCGAGGTCGACGGTCTCGTCGCGGATAGCCAACGCGATCTGATCGGCCGACTCCGAGAGCGGCTGGTCGTCACGGACGAACGACCAGGCGAGGATCGTGACCGGACCGGTCAGCATTCCCTTGACCGGCTTGTTGGTCAGCGACTGCGCGAAGGTGATCCAGTCGACGGTCATCGGCTGCGTGCGGACGACGTCGCCGTAGAGGATCGGCGGCCGGACGCACCGGGTTCCGTACGACTGGACCCACCCGTTGGCGGTGGCGAAGAAGCCGTCGAGTTGTTCGGCGAAGTACTGGACCATGTCGTTGCGCTCGGGCTCGCCGTGAACCAGTACGTCGAGTCCGAGTTTCTCCTGCAGCGCAACCACATCGGCGATCTCGGCGCGCATCCGTCGCTCGTACTCCGACTCGTCGATCTCGCCCGAACGCAGCGCGGCACGAGCAAGTCGGATCGCCGAGGTCTGCGGGTAGGAGCCGATCGTGGTGGTCGGCAGCGGAGGAAGTCCGAGCTGTGAATTCTGTGCCGCGATGCGCTCTGCAGCAGGCATCCGCGTGATGTCGGTGTCTGTGACGGCCGCCAGGCGAGCACGCACCGCCGGGACATGCGGCCGCGGATCGCTTGTGCGGGTGGCCAGCGCCGCGGCGGACGCCTCGAAGGCCTCCCGCTCCGACTCCCGACCGTTGCGCAGTGCGCGGGCGAGAACCCCGACCTCGTCATACTTCTGCGCGGCGAATGCCAGCCAGCCTCGCAGGTTGTCGTCGAGTTCGTCCTCGGCGTCGAGCGTGTAGGGCACGTGCAGCGTCGAGCATGACGTCGAAACAGCAAGCGCGCGTGCCGATCCCAACAAGGTGCCGAGGGTGGCGAGCGCCTTGTCGAGGTCGGTGCGCCAGATGTTGCGACCGTCGACGACGCCTGCGACCAGCAGCTTGTCGGCGAGTTCTGGGACCACGACGACCGAGTCGACCGAGCCCTCGACAAGGTCGACGCCGATGGCTTCGACCGGTGTACGCGCCAGGGCGGCGAGAGACGCACCGGGGTCACCGAAGTAGGTGTTGACGAAGAGCGCAGGACGCTCGGTGACGGCACCGAGCCTCAAGTACACCGAATTGGCCAGTGCGGGAAGGTCTTCGGCATAGTCGGTGACGAGAACCGGCTCGTCGATCTGGACCCACGCGACTCCGGCCTGCGCGAGCTGTGCGAATAGCTGCTCATACACACCGAGCAGATCGTCAATCCTCGTCAGTGGCGCGGGCGCGCCGTCGACGGCCTTGGCGAGTGCCAGGAAGGTGATCGGCCCGATGATGACGGGTCGGGCGTCGACGCCGCGCGCCCGGGCTTCGGCGATCTCGCCGAGAACCTTGTCGGGGTGCAGTCCGAACGTGGTGTCGCCGCCGATTTCGGGGACCAGATAGTGGTAGTTGGTGTCGAACCACTTGGTCATCTCCAGTGGAGCGATGTCCGCGGTGCCACGTGCCGCGGCGAAGTATCGGTCGAGTGGATCGGCGATGCCGTCGAACCGGCGGGGGAGTGCACCGAGGAGGACCGCGGTGTCGAGTACCTGGTCGTAGTACGAGAAGGTGTTGACCGGGATCGAGTCGAAACCGGCTGCGGCCAACTGTTCTACGGTGTCGCGGCGCAGTCCGGCTGCGGTCTGCTCGAGCTCGGCGGCGCTGACGCGGCCCGCCCAGTAGCCTTCGATGGCCCGCTTGAGTTCGCGGCGCGGGCCGATCCGCGGAGTGCCGGGCACGGTGGCGGTGAACGGCCTGCCAACCTGATCGGACGCCGTCGTGGAGACAGTGGTGTCTGCTGAATTGATGGACATGAGTTCGTGAACTCCTGCATTCGACGTGGACGGTTCACCGCCATGCAGGGAGAGTCGACAAGCCCCGGGTGGTGTGCAGAAGACACCACGACACGCTGATCGACCTGCGCCCGGTCCACGAGGCGGCGAGCCACCGGTCGCGGCGCGACCGGTACAGGAGGCAGGTCTTCGGACTCGTCGGCGGGCTCACACGAGGTGAGATTCCTAGTGGCCGTCGCTTCCCGGGCTCGTGCCCAGTGCTTGGTGACGGCGGTCGTTCCGACATACCGCTGCGGGACAGTTCCGGATTCTCACCGGATTCCCTCTCACCCGACCGCCGATTACGGTGGCCGGATTCGACGCCGCGCGCGGGACGGAGGGGCTCCATCACAATTCCCGGCGGGCGAACCAGCTGCCGTTGCAGCATAGCGCAGCCTTTTTGTCGTCAGCCTCACCGTTGTGACCTAGTAGACGACCATCGCCATGAATCCGCGAACCCAACGGTTCCGAACCAGATAGGTGACTGATCAAACGAACACCACGTATCTCATCACCGGTGCAGGCAGCGGCTTCGGCAAGGAGGTCGCACTGCGCCTCGCGGAGCAGGGCCACGACGTCATCGCAGGCGTCGAGATCATCGCGCAGGTCAATGTCCTGCGCGCCGAGGCGAAGGAACGCGGCGTCGACCTGCGCGTGGAGAAGCTCGATGTCACCGACGAAGGAGATCGCGACAAAGCGGCCCAGTGGGACGTCGACGTACTGCTGAACAACGCGGGAATCTCCGAGGGCGGGTCGTCGGTGGACATTCCCGCCGCGAATATCCGGAGGCAGTTCGAGGTCAACGTCTTCGGACCGATTCTGCTGACCCAGCCGATCGCGAAGGCCATGGTCGCCAAGGGCGGGGGCAAGATCGTGTTCATGTCGTCGGTGGCCGGCCTCACCGTCGACCCGTTCACCGGTGCCTACGCCGGGTCGAAGCACGCGGTCGAAGCGTTTGCCGACGCGCTCGATCAAGAGCTCAGCGAGTACGGGATCACGGTGGCGACGATCAACCCCGGCCCATTCCTGACCGGCTTCAACGACACGATGTTCGAGGCGTGGAAGTCGTGGGAAGACGATCCGTCAACCCGGCTCTTCGATTACGAGAAGCTCTCGTTCCCGCATGAGCAGTTCGACCCGGAGGAAGTCATCGAGGTCACCCTCGACGTGCTCACCGGTGCCGACACCGACTACCGACACGTGCTGCCCGCCCACACCGTTGACGACATCAAGTCACAGGTCTCGGCGCAGTGGGACCGGACGCTCAACGACGGCAAGCGTGCCGAGCTGGTTCAGACCGCATACGACATCTCGCCCTACACTCCGGTCACCCGGGACGCGTGAGCGTCAGCTCCCGCGGTACGTCGAATACGAGTAGGGACTCAGCAGCACCGGTACGTGATAGTGCCGGTTGGGGTCGTCGACGGTGAAGCAGATGTCGATCTGCGGGTAGAAGCCGACAATTCCGTTGGCGCCGAACCAATCCGCCGTCGCGAACACGAGGTGGTAGGTGCCCGGGGCGAGCGGGTCGACGTTGACCTGTGAGATGCGGCCGTCGCTGTCGGTGGTTCCCGACGCGAGGCGCTCGCCGTCGACATCTCGCAGTGTGATCGACATTCCGACGGCGGGCGCACCACTGGTGGCGTCGAGTACGTGGGTGGACAGACCGGTCATAGGGGTCAGCCTAGTCGTCGACGAACTCGATGGCGGGAGTCAACATCCGTTGCAGCCGACTGCGATTGATCTTCGCGAGCTCCATGCGCATGACACGTCGTTCGGTCGGCGCGTCGTTGCGGATGCGCTCCTTGAGGATCGCGAGCAGTTCTTCTGCGGGACGTCCGTTGGCGAACACGAGGTAGACGTGTCCGAACTTCTCGTCGTACTCCTTGTTGAGCTGTTTGAGCTCTGCGAGTACCTCGGGGTCGGCGCCGGTGACCCCGGACTGCTCTCTGCTCGACGAGGCGTTGTCGGGGCGGTCTCCGATGCGGGGATGCCCGGACAGCGCCTCGTCGAGGTCGGACTCGGTCAGTTCGGCGAGAATCAGATCGGCGTACTCGAGGAGCGCTTCGTCGTCGACGAAGGGCCGCGCCTTGGCCACACGTAACGCCCAGATCGACGAGCTACAGCATTCGTACAGTGTGCTGATCGCACGCAGTTCGGACAGCTCGTTGAAGCTCGGGAGGCCACGCCAATCGACTCGTCGCACGCGGTCAGCCTACGAGAGTTCCGGTTGACGGCTGAACCGAGCCGACGTCAGCGGGTTGGCGTCGGCCACCAGATCGTCGAAGCGGTGGTTGGCGATCTTCGCGATCTCGATGAGCGCGAACGACTTCTCCGACGTCTCGGAGTTGTCCATGCGTGCCCAGCCGTTGCGCAGCACGCGGTCGTAACGCTCGGCCTCCTGCGCGTCGATGACGAGCGGGAACCCGAAGTGTTCCTTGTAGGCTTTCGCGAGGTCGACGACGTTCTCGTGCTCGGTCTCCTCCAGGTGTGACAACCCCTTGTGATCGACCGCGGTCAACTCTCCGGTTTCGTCTTCGGCTCCGAGGTCGGGGAAGGCCTGAATGAGCTGGAGTTGTTCCTCGTCGCTACCGGTCAACATGGCTTCTTGGAAGGCGCTGCGCAGATCGTGCACGTCCTCGAACGGACGCTGCTCGTAAGCGCGTTCGACCACCCAGTCGACGTTCTGCACGAGGCCGCCGAACGTCTCGTTGAACTCGACGAAGCTCATCTTGTTGACCGCGTCGAGCGTGATCGCACCGCGGCCTGCGACCGCCGGGCCGCGTCGTCCGATGTGGAAGAACAAGAGGTTCAACAGGATTGCGGTGATAGCGCCCATGGTGATACCCGTCGAGAACGGTATCTGCAGGATCATGTTGGGCATCGATTGGTCGACGCCGGGGAGGGCGGGTACATCGACGTGAGCGCCGCCCTTCTCGATCACGGTGGTCGGGCTCGACGACTGCGAGAACTGCACGTAGAGCGCAACTGCCAACGAGGTCGCCGCGATGATGAGGTTGCGGTGATCGGTGAAGTCGACCGAGGTGAGCGTCTGAATACCCACGATGGCCACCGTCGCGAACATGATGAGCGCGGCGCCACCGAGCACCGGGGCGGGAATCGACTCGACGATCTTCGCGAGCTTGGGTAGGCAGCCCAGGATGATCATGATGACGCCTGCACATGCGACAACCCAGCGGCTCTTGACTCCGGTCAGGCGCACCAGACCGACATTCTCGGAGAATGCCGTGTACGGGAACGAGTTGAAGATGCCGCCGAAGATGGTGGCGACGCCGTCGGCGCGCACGCCCGCCGCGACGTCCTCCTTCTTGATGCGCTTGCCGACGATCTCGCCCGTGGCGAAGATCGATCCGGTCGATTCCACGGCGACCACCAGCAGGACGACGATCATCGACACGATGGCGACGAGATCCCACCTCGGTGCGCCGAAGGCGAACGGCGGTGTGAAGCCGAGCCATGCTGCCTCGCCGACCGAACTGAACGTGGCGTCGCCGCACAGCCAGGCGACGAAGGTGCCGACGACCAAACCGAGGAGCACAGCGATCGTGGCCATGAAACCGCGGAAGAAGCGCTGCATCAGCACGATCAGCAGAATGGTGCCGAGCGTGTAGCAGACCCACTTCCAGTTGGCGTTGTCGTGCAGATGCTCCGCCGGGTTGGTCACGGCGTCACCCGCACCGACCGGGATCAGGCACACGCCGATGATCGTGATCAGTGTGCCGGTCACCACCGGTGGCAGGAAGCGGATCAGTTTCGCGAAGAACGGTGCGATGAGGAAGGTGAACACACCGGCGGCGATCACCGCGCCGTAGACGGTCTGTAGTCCGACACGACCGCCGCCGTGTTGATTGGCGATCTGGATGACCGGGGCGAGGGTTGCGAACGTGATGCCCTGAAGTAGCGGCAGACGCACGCCGATCTTCCAGATACCGACTGACTGCAGCAGCGATGCGATTCCGCAGGTGAAGAGGTCGGCCGTGATGAGCATCGTCAGTGCGTCGGAGTCGAGTTTGATCGCGCGGGCGATCAGCAGCGGCACGAGCACCGCGCCCGCATAGAACGCGACGACATGCTGTGCACCGAGCGCGACGAGTTTGCCGGGTGGCGGCACCTGATCGACGGGGTGCACGCGCTTGCGCTTCTTCGCCGGCGGGGACGCGGGCGTCGCCTCGGTTGTCATGATCGCCTCCAACGGATGGTGGTGTTCCGCGCACACGAATGTGGCGCCGACGGCGAAGGGATGCGCGTCAGCAGATAGATAGTGGACCCGCGCGCGACTTCTCGCGCATCGGAAAGCGCACGTTTCCGCGACGTTAAAACGGAGATCTCCGACACGCGACTACGATCGGCTCCCGTGAACATCGCACGTCCCGACGCGGCGGACCGTCCCGAGTTTTTCGGCGGCGATCCGGTGGTCGGTGTTGTGCTCGCCGCGGGCGCGGGGCGTCGTTACGGCAAACCGAAAATACTTGCAGCGCAAGGGGAGTGGCTGGCGAACGCGGTATCGGCGCTGACCGTTGGCGGGTGCGACGACGTGGCCGTGACGATGGGCGCAGCGGTCGTGGAGGCCCCCGACGGTGCCGCGACGATCCGCGTCGGCGACTGGGCCGATGGGCTGTCGGCGAGTGTGCGCGCAGCACTCACGTGGGCGACTGAGAAGAACAATGTCGCCGGCGTGGTTTTACATGTTGTTGACACGCCGGATGTCGGCGGCGAGGTGGTTGCGCGCGTCATCGGGCAGTCGGGGCGTCGACGCGATGCCGTGGTGCGCGCGACGTATCGGGGCGCCCCGGGGCATCCGGTCTATCTCGGAGCCGACCACCTTGTGGCCGTCATGGATTCGATGAACGGCGATGTCGGCGCCGCGGCATATCTGCGCGCGCACGTCGAAACCGTCGATTGTGCGGACCTGGCGTCGGGTCGTGACATCGACGAGCCGTAGCGCCGGGCCGTCATCGATCTCAGGCGGGTTGCTCCTGCTTGGGATAGGTGTAGAACCCCTCGCCGCTGGCCATCCCGAGCTTGCCCTTGTCGATGTAGTTCTGTTTGAGCCACGCGCCGAGGTGTCGGTTGCCCTGATCGCCATTCATCAAGATGTTGTACGGCGTCATCAGTCCGACGACGTCGTAGATCTGGAACGGTCCCAGCGGCGATCCGGTGGCGATGCGCCAGGTGTTGTCGACATCCTTGGGATCGGCGTAGCCGCCCGCGGCGAGTTCGAGTGCCGCGTTGAGGAACGGGATCAGCAGCGAATTGAGAACGTACCCGGCCTTCTCCTTGTGGATCTGAATGGGCACCATGCCGATCTCGTCGGCGAACTTCACCACCTTGGCGTAGACCGCCGGGTCGGTGTCCTTGGTGCCCATGATCTCGGCGGTGTTGAACTGCCAGACCCGGTTGGCGAAGTGCAGCGCGAGGAACTTGTCGGGCCGACCCGTCGACGACTCGAGATCGCTCGGTAGCAGCGACGACGAGTTGGTCGCGAAGATCGTGTCCTTCGGCGCCAGTTCGTTGAGCTTGCGGTAGGTGTCCTGCTTGAGCTCGAGGACTTCGGGCACCGCTTCGATGATCAGTTGGGCCTGAGCGGCTTTCGCGAGGTCGTCGGTAAGGGTGATGCGCTTGCGCGCTTCCTCCGCCGCGCCGTCGGCGGCGCCGGGAACCTCACGCTTGTAGGTCTCGACGAGTTCGTCGTATCGCTTCGACGCGGCGTCGAGCGCCTGCTGATTGATGTCGTAGGACGTGACGTCGAATCCCTTGTACGCGGTCTGGAATGCGATCTGGGAACCGAGGACGCCCGCACCGAGCACTGCAACTGTGGAGAACTCTGCCATCGTGAACCATCTCCTGTAGGTCGTTACTTCCCTACAACTCAACGTACTCGCGCGTGCATCGACGAGGAGTTGATGCTCGTCACGTCTGCGGGTCGGACACCTTGACGCCGAGTGCTCCCGTGGCGAAGCGGGCCACGACCGGATACGCGGAAGCGAGCGCGTCGTCGTAGCCGTCGCGGGTATCTCCGACGAGCCTCGCGCGATCGTCGTCGAGAATGACCGACACGGTCGCCACGAGCTCGCCCGTCGTCGGCTCGCAGACCGCCCAGGTGAACGACGACTCGTCGGACCACTCCGAATCTACTTGCCGCACATAGGCTTCGGGATCGTCGACGCCCAGGTCGCGTAAAGCTGCCGCGTCGGAGATCCGCTCGTCGTCGCGGACTCCGCGTAGGTACCAGGCGCCCGCGTTGATCTCGATCGGTTCCATCGGAATTCCTCGGAAAATGAGTCGGGCCCGATCGGGTAGGTGTGGGCGGCTACTTGATCTCGAGCAGCACGGTGCCCTGGGTGACGGCCGCGCCCGCCTCGATGGCGAGGCCGGTCACGACACCGTCCTTGTGCGCGGTCACCGGGTTCTCCATCTTCATCGCCTCGAGCACCACGACGAGGTCACCTGCGGAGACCTCCTGGCCTTCCTCGACGGCGATCTTGACGACGGTGCCCTGCATGGGCGCGGCAACCGAGTCGCCCGAAGCGGCTGCACCGGCACCCTTGGTGCGTGTGCGCGGCTTGGGCTTCTTGCGGACGACGCCGTTGCTCGACGACCCTCCGCCGAGCGCGAGATCGCCGGGCAGCGAGACCTCGACGCGACGGCCACCGACCTCGACGACCACGTTCTGACGCGGCGCCGAATCGTCCTCTTCGATGGCTGCGCCACCGGTGTAGGGCTCGATCGGGTTGTCCCAGTCGGTCTCGATCCACTTGGTGTAGACGTCGAATGTCTCGACGCCGTTCTCATCGGTATGGCCGACGAACGCGGGGTTGGTGACGATGTGACGGTCGAAGGGGAGGACCGTTGCGAGTCCCTCGACCTCGAACTCGTCGAGGGCGCGGCGGGCGCGCTCGAGTGCCTGCTCGCGGTTCTCGCCGGTGACGATGAGCTTGGCGAGCATCGAATCGAACTGTCCGCCGATGACGTCGCCCTGCTCGACGCCCGAGTCGACGCGCACACCCGGGCCGGACGGCTCCTTGTAGACGGTGATCGGTCCGGGAGCGGGGAGGAAGTTGCGCCCCGGATCCTCGCCGTTGATCCGGAACTCGATGGAGTGTCCGCGCGGTGCGGGATCTTCGGAGAACTCGAGCTTCTCGCCGTTGGCGATGCGGAACTGCTGGCGGACGAGGTCGATACCCGACGTCTCCTCGGTGACCGGGTGCTCGACCTGTAGGCGGGTGTTGACCTCGAGGAACGAGACCAGGCCGTCGTTGCCGACGAGGAACTCGACGGTGCCCGCACCGTAGTAACCCGCCTCGCGGCAGATGGCCTTCGCCGACGAGTGGATGCGATTGCGCTGTTCGTCGGTGAGGAACGGCGCGGGTGCTTCCTCGACAAGCTTCTGGAAGCGACGCTGCAGCGAGCAGTCGCGGGTGCCGGCGACGATCACGTTGCCGTGCTGATCGGCGATGACCTGCGCCTCGACGTGGCGCGCCTTGTCGAGGTAGCGCTCGACGAAGCACTCACCGCGGCCGAATGCGGAGATGGCCTCACGGGTGGCCGACTCGAACAGCTCGGGGATCTCCTCGATGGTGTAGGCCACCTTCATGCCGCGGCCGCCACCGCCGAACGCCGCCTTGATCGCGACCGGTACGCCGTACTCCTTGGCGAACTCGACGACCTCGTCGGCGTTCTTGACCGGGTCCTTGGTGCCCGGAGCCATCGGGGCGTCGGCCTTCAGCGCGATGTGGCGTGCGGTGACCTTGTCGCCGAGGTCGCGGATCGACTGCGGCGACGGTCCGATCCAGATGAGGCCGGCGTCGAGAACTGCCTGGGCGAAGTCGGCGTTCTCGGACAGGAATCCGTAGCCGGGGTGGATGGCGTTGGCGCCCGACTTCGCCGCGGCGTCGAGGATCTTGTCGAAGACCAGGTACGACTCTGCGGAGGTCTGGCCGCCGAGGGCGAAGGCCTCGTCGGCGAGCTTCACGAACTTGGCGTTGGCATCAGGTTCCGCGTAGACCGCGACGCTGGGGATTCCGGCGTCGCGCGCGGCGCGGATGACGCGGACCGCGATCTCTCCTCGATTGGCGATCAGGACCTTGTTGATCGTCGAGCTGGAGCTGATCGTGGAGTTGGGCGCTTGTTCACTGGGCACTTGCTTGATCTCCTGGGCCTGGCTCTGTGCTGAGCTGTCTTCACGGGGTACTGCCGCCGGTATGCGACGTCCCCCTCGTCTCGCCACTCGTTTGTTGTTCGTGCGGCTTCGTCGTACCGGTGTCACGCCTGTGCGGTGTTGTCACGTGGACTGTGCACTCACCTGGAGGGTGTCACCTGGGCGACGTCAACCACTCGAGTCTATCGGGTGGGTTCCGCGGTTTACCCTAGCCCACCGAGCAATCGTTCGGTTGCGCTCGGGGTCACACTGTGGGACTGAATGTGCTTGCGTCACCGACGGACCGGACGAATGCGGCGAAATCGTGCAGGTAGGCGTGCACCGGTCCCTCGTTGGGGATGATCTCACCGGGTGGCGTTCCGGCGCGTGCTTCTGGGTCGGCGACCAGAGTGGGGCCGACGACGTCGCCGGCAGGGCTCTCCTGGGGAAATCGTGCCGAGAAACGCATGCCCGACGGTGTGCGGTTGATCCAGATGAAGACCTCGTTGCGGGCGTAACTGTGGCTTCTGATCACCGTGGCGCGACCGCTGTCCGCCTCGGCGGCCCCCGGAGCGTAGCGAGTGTCGATGAACGAGATGACGAACTGCGGTTCACCTCGGTAGCCGATGAGGTCGGCGACGCGCAGGAAGGGTAGCGATGCTCCCTGACGTGCGCGTTTGAGTTCGTCGGTTGCGCGGGCCACCGCTTGGTCGAAGGTGGGCGAATCCGACATGTCGAGGCAGAACGGGGCGACGGCGACGAACCACCCGAGTGCGGTGAGCCATCGCTGCTCGTTTCGTGTGTGCCGCGGCAGGACGCAGCGGAACTCTCGATCGTCGGTGCGGCGGTGATGGACGATCGCGAACGCGGCGAGGATCCCTGCGGTGAGAGTGCCGCCCGCCTCGGAACACACCGCGGTGAAGCGGTTGGCGGCCTCGTCGTCGACGATGACACCCGACAGCGACTCCTGCGGGACATCGACAGCGGGATCGGGCGGCTCGGCGACGGCGGTGTTCGCTCCCGGGACCTGGAACGGCGGCATGTCGCCCGCGCCCGCCTTCAGAAACGACGTCCAGGTGGACACGCTGGGGTGATCGGCTCCGGCCTGGTCGGCGAGTCGTCGCTCCTGAGCGCTGAAGTCGACGTAGCTGCCGACCTCCGGCAGCGCCGCGTCGGTGCGGTCGCGCGCGGCTCGGTAGAGGGTGATCAGCTCGTGCTGGGCCATGATCAGCGAGTAGCCGTCGACCAACGAGTGGTCGGCGG
Source organism: Gordonia sp. w5E2 (assembly GCF_036540975.1). NCBI lineage: Bacteria > Bacillati > Actinomycetota > Actinomycetes > Mycobacteriales > Gordoniaceae > Gordonia > Gordonia sp. w5E2. Next base: position 1,718,449 of record NZ_CP144213.1, read on the forward strand.
CGAACAGCAGCGTGAACGACGATTCGCGGCCAACCGTCGCGAACATGTAGGCGGGCCACTGCATCGGTGCGGTCGCGCGGTCGAAGGCGCCCGCGATCTGTTCGAGTAGCGGACCGGACTCGGTGTACCAGCCGATCCGGCCCATCTTCAGCTGAACGGTTCCCTCCGGCGTGCTCAACCGGTGTAGACCGTCGGCCTTGATGATGACGTGGCTGCGCAGCACCTCGTGGCGATCGATCCACTGCGACAACGCTGCACGGATTGCCGGAATCGACAGCGGCTCGTCGAAGTTGATCGACAGGCCGAGCCACGACTCGCGACCGCCCTCCTTGCGGGTGCGCACGCGATAGTCGAATGCGTCGCGCAGATGCTGCTCGTGGTTGTGGGAGGTCAGCCGTGTGTCGTCGAGCCAACCCCCGAGGCCGCCGGGAACCGACGGAACCCACTCGACGAGGCCACCCGGTTCGATCGGCTCCTCGAGGATCTGGATGAACTTCACTGACGACCGGTCTGACTGCGCACCTGGTTCTTCACCCGGCCGAGCATCCCGGCCATACCGCGAAGGCGCAGCGGACTGACCGCGGCGTCGAGTCCGAGGTCGTGGTAGAAGTCGGCAGGCACTGCGAGGATCGCGTCGGCGGATTCGCCGTCGAGGCCCTGGGCGAGGATCGACGCGAAACCGCGCGTCGTCGGGGCCTCGGGTGGGGCGCTGAAATAGAGCCTCACGGCGTCGGCGTCGGCCGCGTCGACCGACAGGAACACCGGAGATTGGCACTCCGGTACCGGTTCCATCGCCTCGGTCGCGAGGTCGTCGGGGAGCGCGGGGAGTTCGCCCGCGAACTCGAGGAGGAGTGTCACCTTGTCCGAATCGCCAAGCGCGGCAAAGTCGTCGACGATCTCGGCGAGGGATGCGGGGAGTGTGCCCATCGGGGTGTCCTATGCGGGTGCGTCGCCGGGCTCTTCGCCGACCGCGATGGGGACGCGCACAGCGTTGCCCCACTCGGTCCACGACCCGTCATAGTTGCGCACGTGTGTGAACCCGAGTAGATGGGTCAGCACGAACCAGGTGTGGCTCGACCGTTCGCCGATGCGGCAGTACGCGATGGTCGGGGTTTCGGGGTCGAGGTCGCCATAGATCTCGTCGAGTTCGGCGCGTGAGCGGAAGCGACTGTCGGCGCGTGCCGCCTTTGCCCACGGGATCGAGATCGCCGTCGGGATGTGGCCACCGCGCAGCGCGCCCTCTTCGGGGTAGTCGGGCATGTGGGTGCGCTCACCGGTGTACTCCTGCGGCGAACGCACGTCGACCAGCGGCTCGGTACCGAGCGAGGCGCGTACGTCCGACTCGAAGGCGCGGATCAACGAATCGTCGCGCTCGACGACGGGGTAGTCGGAGCGCGGGTACTCGGGTACGTCGAAGGAGGTGTCGCGATCCTCCGACATCCATGCGTCGCGGCCGCCGTCGAGCAGGCGAACGTCCTCGTGCCCGAACAACGTGAAGACCCACAGTGCGTATGCGGCCCACCAGTTGCTCTTGTCGCCGTAGATGACGATGGTGTCGTCGCGCTCGATTCCCTTGCTGCGCATCAACTCTGCGAACTGCTCGCCGTCGATGTAGTCGCGCACCACGTGATCGTTCAGGTGCAGGTGCCAGTCGACCTTCTGTGCGGTCGGGATGTGACCGATGTCGTAGAGCAGGACGTCTTCGTCGGACTCGATGATCTTGAGACCCTTGGCCCCCAGGTGCGCGGATAGCCACTGCGTGGTGACCAGACGCTCTGGGTGCGCGTAACCGGCGAATGCCGGGTTCGGATCGGTTTCCACAGTCACGGTGAGATTCTCCAGCTCGGATCGGGCCACGGCGCAGGCGGCGCAGGACGGCGAAATTCAGCCTAGTCGACATCGATGCGCCCGCACGGTTGGGCGGGCGCGGTTCACCGGTTGTTCTGTGACCACCTAGACACGTCGGGGTGGTCGTGTCGGGTATTACCTTTGCCGCGGGTCTTACGCAGTCGAGGTGGGGGACCACAGGGACGTGACGGGGATGTCCAAGCGGCGCAAGAGGTGTCGAACGGTCGGGAGTCCGATGCCGATCACCGACGACGGATCGCCCTCGATGCCCGCGATGAACCACCCACCACGACCGTCGAGCGTGAACGCACCAGCGACCTCGAGCGGTTCGCCCGTCGACACATAAGCCTCGATCTCGTCGTCGTCGACGGAGGCGAACCGGACCACCGTCGACGCGGACTCCGCCGAACGCCCCACCACGTCGAGTCCGCGGATGTGTGCCACGCAGTGGCCCGTCAGGAGCTGGGCTTCGTCGCCGCGCACTCGCTTCCACTGCTCGATCGCCACCTGCGCCGAGTGTGGTTTACCCGTCAGCGTGCCTCGATACAGGAGCATCGAATCGCAGGTGAGCACGACGAGGTCGGGGAGGGTCTGCGCGTCGGAGGATGCGGCGTGGTCGACGCGTTCGTTCAACAGGGTTGCGATCACCGAGTCGGCCTTCGCCTGCGCGAGGCGCGTCACGGCGTCGCCCGGATTCTCGGCCGCCATGGTTCCGAGGAGGTGGTCCTCGTCGACGTCGGCTACGACGACTCTCGGGTCGAGACCCGCATTACGCAGCACCGTCAGGCGCGCGGGCGACGCCGAGCCGAGGATCACCTCGTAGCGTCGATCGGCCCCTGTCACGTCGGACTCCCCGCTGGACACGTCGGCCTACCCGTCAGAAACGCAGGAACGACGACGCCGAACCCCACACGGGACGGAGGCGGTCGATCGGGCGGCCCCAGTCGTTGCGCGGCTCCGTGCTTTCCGGTTCCGGAGCGCCACCGCCACCGGTGGCGAGCAATGCCACCAGAACCGCGACGTCCTCGTCGGTCGGATTGCCCTTCACCACACGCAACACGGGGCGGGCCGACTGCTGTCCGGCGTCCGCGTCGGCGGGCGTGTTGTCGTCAGGTGAGCTCACAGCGGAATGTTCCCATGCTTCTTGGGCGGTACGTTGACGACCTTGCGCTCGAGGAGCTTGAGCGCGGTCGCGATCTGGCCGCGCGTGTGGCTCGGCGGGATGACCGCGTCGACGTAGCCGCGCTCTGCGGCGACGTAGGGGTTGACCAGCGTGTCCTCGTACTCTTCCTGCAGTTGGAGGCGCAGTGCGTCGACATCCTCGCCGTTGGCCGCGGCCTCCTTGAGTCGCGCGCGATAAACGAATCCGACGGCTCCGGACGCGCCCATCACGGCGATCTGGGCGGTCGGCCACGCGAGGTTGACGTCGGCGCCCATGTGCTTGGAACCCATGACGTCATACGCGCCGCCATAGGCCTTGCGGGTGATGACGGTGATCTTGCCGACGGTCGCCTCGCCGTAGGCGTACAGCAGCTTGGCCCCGCGGCGGATGATGCCGTTGTATTCCTGGTCGGTGCCGGGCAGGAATCCCGGAACGTCGACGAGGGTCACGATCGGGACGTTGAACGCGTCGCAGGTGCGCACGAAACGCGCTGCCTTCTCCGATGCGTTGATGTCGAGGCAGCCGGCGAACTGGGTCGGCTGGTTGGCGACGATGCCGACGCTGCGTCCGTCGACCCGGCCGAATCCGACGAGGATGTTGGTCGCGTAATCGGCCTGAACCTCGAGGAACTCGTCGTCGTCGAGGATGCGTCGGATGACCTCGTGCATGTCGTAGGGCTGGTTCGGTGAGTCGGGGATGAGCGTGTCGAGCTCGAGGTCCTCGTCGGTGAGGGTGTCCTCGATCGAACCGGCGGCGGGCTCGTCGACGGGCAGCCGCGGCGGATCGGCACGGTTATTGCTCGGCAGGTACGCGAGCAGGTCGCGGACGTAGTCGAGTGCGTCCTCCTCGTCGGAGCCCACGTAGTGGGCGACACCCGACTTGGTCATGTGGGTGTTGGCGCCGCCGAGCGCCTCCATCGTCACGTCCTCGCCGGTGACGGTCTTGATGACGTCGGGACCGGTGATGAACATCTGGCTCTGCTGGTCGACCATCACGACGAAGTCGGTGAGGGCCGGGGAGTAGACATGGCCACCCGCGGCAGGGCCCATGATCAGCGAGATCTGGGGGATCACGCCGGAAGCGCGCACATTGCGGTAGAAGATGTCGGCGTAGAGACCGAGGGAGACCACGCCCTCCTGGATTCGGGCGCCCGCGCCCTCGTTGATGCCGATGAGTGGGCGGCCGGTCTTGATCGCGAGGTCCATGACCTTGACGATCTTCTCGCCGTAGACCTCGCCGAGGCTGCCGCCGAAGACGGTCACGTCCTGGCTGAACACACAGACCTCGCGGCCGTCGACCGTGCCGTAGCCGGTCACGACACCGTCGCCGACAGGTCGACGCTCTGCGAGGCCGAAATTGGTGCTGCGGTGACGTGCGAGTGCGTCGAGTTCGACGAACGACCCCTCGTCGAGGAGGTGGGTGATGCGCTCGCGAGCCGTGAGTCTGCCCTTGGCGTGGATCTTCTCGATCGCGGCCTCGCCGACGGGATGCAACGTTTCGTCGAGGCGCTCGCGCAGGTCGGCGAGTTTGCCCGCGGTGGTGTGGATGTCTGGAGCAGCGTCGGGCTGCTGCGGCGCAGAGGTCATAACAGCCGATGCTATCGAGCGCTCGGTAGCCCGCGTCAACCACCCCAATATGAGAACGCCTCACCTTTCTCGTGATCGGTGACACGTCGAGGTGGCCGAGTGAGCCACGACGACGCAGGCCGGGTGACTAATGTCGGTAGTCGTGAGCGACGAGCAGACATCACCGAATCCCCGATCACCTCTCGACGCCGACGCGCTGCGAGCGGCCATCGTCGAGCGCTTCGGTTCGCCCGGCAGCGGTGTGGGATCGACGATCGAGGTCGTCGAGTCGACCGGGTCGACCAACGCAGACCTCGCTGCGCGTGCGGTAGAGCCGGGGATCGTCGGAACGGTGCGCATCACCACCGACCAGACATCGGGACGCGGCAGGCACGCACGGGTGTGGTCGGCTCCCGCGGGAGGACAGGTGGCCATCTCGGTGGCGCTCGACGCGGGCGATCAGACCGAGCAACTGGGCTGGTTGTCGTTGGCGACCGGGGTGGCCGCGGCGTCGGCCATCGAGGCGGCGACCGGCGTACGTCCCACACTCAAATGGCCGAACGACGTCCTCGTCGACGGAAAGAAGGTGGCGGGCATCCTCGCCGAGTACATCCCCGCGCCGACGGGCGGCGTGGTGATCGTCGGGATCGGCATCAACACCGGTATGACCGCCGACGAGCTTCCGGTGCCGACGGCCACCAGCTTGCAGGTGGAAAGCGGAGCCCCGGTCGACGTCGCCGCACTGGTCGCGGAGTACTTGCGGGCACTGGCCGACGCGCCGTGGCCCGACGACGTCGCCGAGGTGGCGCGACGCTATCGGGATCGCTGCGACACACTCGGGCGTCGCGTCCGGCTCTCGTTGCCGGGGGAGCGCACCGTCGAAGGGGTCGCCGACGATGTCGACGAGCAGGGCCGGATCGTGGTGCGCACGGACGACGGCCAGAGTTTCACCGCCGCGGCGGGAGACGTGCTGCACCTGCGTCCCGCGCAGGACTGACCTCGACGCGCTTGGCGCCTGTCCGGGGTTCAGCGTTGAATGCTCTTCTCGCCCATGGCGGGGATCAGCGACAGAACCGGCAGGCCGATGACGAGATGGACCACCGCCGTACCGATCCCGGTGGATATCTGCGCTGACAGCACAAGCGGGATGATCACCGCGGCGGCAATCAGCAGGCCGACGATCCAGCGGTAGAACTGGTTGGGCGAAGGTGTCGTCAGGTAGAGGACGTACCAGAGGGCGCCACCCGCGAGTGCGCACAAGAATCCGGTGATCGCGAACCAGTATTCGTCCTGGGCGAGTGGATTCCAGACGCCCAGGTTGCCTGCCTCGTTGACGCGTTGGGCGATGGCCCGGATGATCCACGCCACCAGCCAGGCGGCGAGACCCGTCACGACGCCCGTCATCACGACGCCGCCTGCGTAGAGACCCGCGTTGATGCTCGGCCGTTGACGCTGCTTGCGCTGCTTGCCGTACGACGCCGAGCCGGCGTATCTCGGGTCGGACTGGGCTGCGTTGTACTGGGCGGGGTTGTCGCGGGGGTCCCGATACTGCTGGTCCCCGTACTGTCCGTCGCCGTACTGCTGCTGGTATCGATCGGTCGGCTGGCTGTAGGCACGCGACTGCGGCGAGTAGCCGGCCTCGTAGCGCGCCGTTCCCTGGTCCCTCGGGTCTTGATCCCTGGGGTCGCGGGGGTCGCGGTAGCTCATGATTCTCCTGACCTGTTGCGCGTCGTGTGCACGCAGTCTACCGAGCGGGGGACAGGCGCCGGGTCGGGTTGACCGACCGCCCGTTCATCTGCGGATATGCTGAGATTCATGTCGTTTCCCAGGGACAACCTCGCGAGTGGTGAGCGCGTCGTGGTGCATCACCACCCGCATTGGAAGTGCCTGATCGGCCCGTTTTCGGTCTTCGTCGTGTGCACCGGGCTCGCAGGCCTCGCGGCGGGCGCGATCGCGGCGTCGACCATCAATTCGACGCTCGCGCTGATTCTCAACATCGTTGTCGCCGTGGGCTGGGGCGCTGCGGCCGCCTGGTTCTTCGTCCGTCCGCTCATCGCATGGAAATCGACTCACTTCGTGCTCACCGACCGTCGCGTGATCTTCCGCAGGGGAGTGCTCACCCGTTCGGGCATCGACATTCCGATCCGACGAATCAACACCGTCGAATTCCGCCACGGCCTCCTCGACCGCATGATGCGTACCGGCACCCTGATCATCGAGTCCGCGTCCGACGAACCGCTGCTGTTCGACGACGTGCCGCAGGTCGAGCGGGTGCATTCGCTGCTCTACCACGAGGTGCTCGACGAACGCGACGACGGCTTCGACGACCGCTATGACTCGGCCGACCGAGACGAGGGCCGGGGACACGACGGCGACTCCGCGTACTCTCGCCGCGTGGAGGTCGACAGGCGATGACAGACGTATTGCTGGCAGAAGACGACGCGGCGATTGCCGAACCCCTGGCGCGTGCGCTCGCCCGTGAGGGCTACGGATGCGACGTCGTCGGGACGGGATCGGCAGCACTCGAGCAGGCTCGCGATCAACGCTACGAGTTGCTCATCCTCGACCTCGGGCTTCCCGAGATCGACGGACTGGAGGTGTGTCGGCGCGTGCGCGTCGAACGTCCGGAACTCGCGGTGCTGATGCTGACCGCGCGCACCGACGAGGTCGACTTCGTCGTCGGACTCGACGCCGGCGCCGACGACTACGTGGGCAAACCCTTCCGGTTGGCCGAACTGCTCGCGCGGGTGCGCGCACTACTGAGGCGACGGCAGACGGTCGACGTCGTCCTCACCGGCGGCGACATCCAACTCGACGCGCGGGGGCGGCGGGTCCTCGTCAACGGCGACGATCTCGTGCTGGCGAACCGCGAGTTCGACCTGCTGCGCTTCCTCATGGAGCGGGCCGGCGAGGTGGTGTCGCGCGACGAGATCCTGACCGAGGTGTGGGGGTCTGCGGACCTGCGCTCGTCGAAGACACTCGACATGCACATCTCGTGGTTGCGTCGAAAGATCGGCGACGACCGCCACGATCGACCGCGGCACATCGTCACGGTGCGCGGCGTCGGCTTTCGGTTCGACGCCTAGGGAGAGACTTTCCAGTGCGCCGTCGAATTCTCTACACGATGATCGCCATGCTCATGGCGGTCGGCGGACTATTGGGAATCCCACTCAGCGTCATCGCATGGTGGTGGGTCGCCGACAGTGCGCACCAGTTGATGGATTCGCGGCTGAAGACGATCTCCGATCAGATCATCCGTCAGGCGGAGATGGGCGAGCATCTCAACAATGCGGTCATCGATTCCGAGTCGATCCGACTCATGCTTCCCGAGGACGGCAGGCTCACCCTGCGCTATCAGGACGTCAACGGCAAACCGGCCTCCACGTCGATCGGTGCCGACATCACCGATGCGACGATGTCTGATTCGATCGGCCTTGGTGCCGCGGGCACGTTGATCCTCGAGATCCCGATGGACACCGTCCGTAACGACCAACTCGCCGCCGTCGGCATCGTCTGCCTCGTGGTCGCGGGATCGATGGCTGCGGGCACCGTCACAGCCGCGGTGACGGCCGGGCGCATCGCCGACCCTCTCATCGATCTCGCCGACCGTTCGGAGGCGATGGCTCGCGGCGACTTCCGGTCGCGATGGAAGACCTATGGCATCGACGAACTCGACCGCGTCTCGCGTGCGCTGGGCGACGCGAACGCCGAGATCGCGTTGCGGCTCGAGCGTGAGGGCGAGATCGTCGGCGACGTCTCGCATCAGATTCGATCGCGCCTCACCGCCATCCAACTGCGACTCGACGAACTCTCGCTCCACGACGATCCGGCGGTCGTGAGTGAGGCCGAAGCCGCACTCGGACAGGTCGATCGGCTCGCCGCGGAACTCGACGAACTCGTAGCGGCATCACGGGACGAGCCCGCGCAGCCGGGCAGTGTCGACGTGTCGTCGCTGATCATGACGCTTGTCAGTGACTTCGACTCGGCCTTCACCGCTGAAGGGCGCACCTTGAGTGTGTCGTTCTCCGGTGACGCTGTCGCGCGTAGCGCCGGTCCGGGTCGGCTGCGTGAGGCGGTCAGCGTGCTCGTCGACAACGCGCTGCAGCACGGCAGCGGCGAGTGTCGGATCTCCGTCAGCGACCTCAAGGGCGACATGCTGCGTATCACCGTGGCCGACGAGGGAACCGGCGTCGCCGACGACGTGGCCACCGACATCTTCCGTCGGGGATTCTCTGGTGGCGCGGGCAACGGTGTCGGGCTCTCCCTCGCCCGTGCACTCGTCGAGGCCGACGGCGGACGCCTCGAACTCACGTCGCGGAGGCCGCCGGTGTTCGCGATTGTCGTGCCCGCGGCGACCGACCGTGACGACGACGCTCCGAAGGACGCGAATGCGGCGACGCGGGTGGGATCGCGACGTGACCGTGTTCCTCATCGGTGACGTGGGCAGGTTTCGCTGACCACGCATCGACGACCATGCCACTAAGCGGCGGCAACGCCGACCGTGCCACGATGTATCGCGTGACTGCCCGAGATTCAGATACCGGCGCAAACGCCGCGGCGCCGCCTGACGCGGCCGCCCGCGCGATTCCCGAACGCGACGTCTTGCCGACCGTGACGATGATCGGTGGTGGTCAGCTCGCCAGGATGACCCACCAGGCCTCGATCGCCCTCGGCGAGTGTCTACGCGTGCTCGCCGCGAGTGCGACTGATCCCGCTGCCCAGGTCAGCGCCGACGTCGTGATCGGTTCGCACGATGACCTCGACGACCTACGACGCGCCGCCGCCGGTGCGGTGGCGCTCACGTTCGATCACGAGGGTGTGCCCCTCGAGCACCTGCGTGCACTGGAGGCCGAGGGCGTCGCCGTGCGGCCACCGTCGGCCGCGCTGGTGTTCGCGCAGGACAAGCGAGCAATGCGGGTGAAGCTGAGCGAACTCGGCCTGCCGGTACCGGATTTCGCCGATCTCGCGGGCGACCTCGGGCTGGCTCGCGGTCGGCTCGTCGAATTCGGTGAACGGCACGGATGGAACATCGTGTTGAAGGCGGTTCGCGGCGGGTACGACGGACGTGGCGTGTGGATCGTCGACAACGGACCCGACGCTCTCGCGGTGTTCGATGAGCAGTTCAATGCCGGCGTCGACCTCATCGCCGAGGAAAAGGTGCAGATGCGCCGCGAACTGTCGGCGATGATCGCTCGTTCGCCGTTCGGCCAGGGGGGCGCGTGGCCGGTGGTCGAGACCGTGCAGCGTCGGGGACAGTGCGCTGTGGTCATCGCGCCCGCACCGGAACTGAGTGCCGAGACCGCCGAACGTGCACAGGAGATGTCTCTGCGGCTGGCGTCGGAGCTCGGCGTCGTCGGCGTGATGGCGATGGAACTGTTCGAGACCACCGACGGCGAGCTACTGGTCAACGAGCTCGCGATGAGACCGCACAACAGCGGTCACTGGACGATGGACGGTGCGGTGACCTCGCAGTTCGAACAGCACCTCCGGGCTGTTCTCGACTACCCGCTCGGCGACACCGCCCCGCGCGCCGAGGTGACCGTGATGGCCAACATCCTCGGTGCTGCGCAGGCGCCGGAGATGTCGATGGACGAGCGCACGCACCATTTGATGGCGCGCATGCCCGACGCGCGAATTCATCTGTACGGAAAGGGAGAACGCCCCGATCGGAAGATCGGGCATGTCAACATCGTGGGGAAGCCGGGAGAAGACGTCGCAGCCGTCCGCGAGCGTGCAGAACGCGCGGCGCACTGGATGTCCGACGCCGAGTGGACGGACGGTTGGGACCCGCATTCATGAACGACGAGACGACAGGCGACCTGGTGGACGACGAGACAGACACGACCGAGGCTGCAACAACCGAGGCCGGGACAACCGAGCCCGGGACAACCGAGACCGATACGACGGAGGTCGGGACTACCGAGGCGGGCACCGCTTTTGAAGCCGGCACCGCTTTTGAAGCCGGCACCGGTAGTGAAGCCGGCACCGCTTTTGAACCCGAGGTGGCGTCGCCGCCGATCCGTAGCCGGGCCCGCGTCGGACTGATCATGGGCAGCGACTCCGACTGGCCGACGATGGAGGCCGCGGCCGAAGCGCTCGCGGAGTTCGACGTCCCGTTCGAGGTCGGTGTCGTGTCGGCGCATCGCACCCCGCAGCGCATGCTCGACTACGCGAAGTCGGCTGCGGGCGAGGGCATCGAGGTCATCATCGCGGGCGCGGGAGGCGCGGCACATCTCCCGGGCATGGTCGCCGCCGCCACCCCGCTGCCGGTTATCGGTGTGCCGGTACCGCTGCGCTACCTCGACGGCATGGACTCCCTGCTGTCCATCGTGCAGATGCCCGCCGGAGTGCCGGTGGCAACCGTGTCGGTGGGTGGCGCGCGCAACGCAGGGCTGCTCGCCGTACGCATCCTCGGTTCATCCGACCCGGTGTTGCGGGCCCGGATGGAGTCCTTCCAGCGCGGACTCGAACAACTCGTGCTCGACAAGGACGCAGCCCTGCGTCAGCGGTTGCTCGGCGGCGACTGAGCAGCTGGGCTGACGAACTACTGATCAGCGGCCACTGATCGTCCGCTACTGATCGCCCGTGACCGGCTTGGTGATCCCGAGTCGCTGGGCGAAGAAGTCGAGCACGGCTACCAGGGCGTCGTGTGTCGGTTCGCCCGGCACGACGATGAGATCGTTGGTGAGCGCGGAATGCGGTGTCGGCAACGGTGATTCGGGATTGGCCGCCGAATCGGGCAGCTCGATCGCGAGGAACGCGTCGCCGAGGACTTCGCGCAAGAACTGGAAGCGCGACGGTGGCGACATCCGATCACCCTCGAATCGCACGCCCATGACGTCGAGTCCGCGCGCGCACCGCCCGACGACCGTTGCGAGGTCGTCGTCGGAGATGTCGAGGGATCGTGCACGACGAGGGCTGACCGCGAACGGCAGCGACGGTTGAGCCAGGACCGGTGCGAGGATGCGATCGTCGGTGGCCATCGCCAGGGCGAAGCCACCGGTGAAGCACATGCCGATCGCGCCGACACCCGGACCGCCGCAGCGCTGGTGTTCCTCGGCGGCCAGTGCCCGCATCCATTCGACGGCAGGTGAGGTCCTGCCCGTCGCCAAAATCGTGAAATCCCTGCTGATACAGGCGCGCCCCATCGTGCCGAGCATGTTCGTCGCGGCCCCGACAACCCCGAGACTCGACGGCGACGGGTCCTGGCCGTCGACGCCGTAGATCGACGGCATGACCGCGGTTGCTCCGATAGCCGCGACGCGTCTGGCGAAGTCGGCGACGGCGGGACTGATGCCTGGCATCTCGGCGATGACGATCACGGCGGGCCCCTCGCCGATGCTGTAGACGCGGCGAGGGGTGCCGTGGTGGGTTGCGATCCGTACGTCGAAGTCGGAGAGCGGGTCGTCGGCGGCGTGTCGGGTCACCGCGACGTGCCTGACGGTTTCGCCTCGCGGCCATCAGGAGCGACGAGGGTGCCCTGGAGTGCCCACTCGAACGCGCGGCCTGCGAGACCGGCGACGAGCGGAAGGTCGGGTGAGTCGGCGGGAATGATGGTGGGCCGGATCAGCTTGTACTGCTTGCCTTTTCGAGTGATTCCGGCCGAGCCCGCGGCGAGTGTGTTGCGTACCCAGTCGGTGTCGCGCCCGTAGGTCAGGATGATGTAGATCTTCTTCTCGTCACCCGTCTCGTTGACCCACGCGAGCACCGGGATCGAGTAGATCCGCCCACTCTTGCGTCCGACGTGATGGACCATCGCCCACGGCGCCAGATAGGGCGCCCAGCGTCGTTGCAGCGGATTGGTGATCTTCTTGTTGGCGCGGGCCAACCAGGCGGGTAACTGCATACGGCCCACTCTGCCGTATGAGGCGCCCGCCGTGAACCACTCCGGAACAAGTGTTCACCTCGACGGGTGGCGTCGTCAGTCGAGAACGACGTCGGCGCGCTCGGACGCCGCACGCGCCGCGAGGTCGGTATCGGGGGTCGGGGAGACCCACACGAGACTGGCGCCGACGCTCAACGGCGCGATGAGACTACTCAGAATGCCTGCACCCGTGCGCCATTCACGTGTCGACAGCACCCGGCTGGGTGCGGAGACCCCCTCGGCGGACGCTTGAGTCGATGCGGTGTCGAGGACGTCGCTCGCGGGGGTGCCGTCGAGCGCAGGACCCGAATATCGAGGCGGCGAGTACTGATCGCCGTGCACGCGGACCGCCGACGCATAGTCGGTGACCCCCGGTGGAAGGTCGGCGACGCCGAGTGCGAACGGATCGAGCGAGGCGACGACGAGTTCTTCGGCGTCGGGGTGCTCGTCGATTCCTCCAGCGCTGGTGAACGCGACCCGCGGGGCGTCGACCTCGGTGGTGACATGCACATGCGCCCCGGCCCACCACGCGCCCAACAGGATCGCGGCGCTCTGCCAGTGTTCGGGCAGGTCGACGACGACGTCGTCGCCGGGTGCGAGACCGAGTTCGACGACGAGATAGTTGGCAGTCTTCGCCGCCCAGTTGCCCAGCGTCGCCCCCGACAGCTCGGTGCGTTCGCCGGTGTGATCGTCGTAGTAGGTGAGCAGAGGTCGAGCCCAGTCGTCGATGCGTGCGAGCAGGGAGGTGGTCAGCGTGTCGTCGGCCATCAGTTCACACACACCGGTCCGTCGGTGCCCGCCGTGATCGGTGGGGCATTGTTGCCCACCCGTTGGCTGGCAGGCGTGTTGTCGGTCTGTGCTCCGACGTCGTTGATCGATCCCGGACCGGCAAAGGTGTTGGTGAGCACCAACTTCAGGTGATGCTCGTCGAGGTCCGGCTGCGCCTCGACACGTACCGCACGCAAATCCTTCGCGAGCAACTGCGCCCCCGGGTTGTCGGCGCTGTGTGCGTAGATCACCGAGTCCTTGATGTCGGCTGGGGTGCTGCTGGTCTTGCCTGCCTGGAATCCCTTGTTGGTCAGGATGTTCGAGACATTGCTCGCCAGTCCGTCGATGGTGCCCGCGTTGTCGACGTCGACGGTGTAGTCGCCGCGTCGTGACTGCGACTTGGACGCGCCGTCGTTGAGCAGATTACTGGTGAAGGTGTGCACGGCGTTGGGGTCGACCGTCACGACGCTCTGCTGTCCGTCTTCGCTCCACCCCTGTTCGTCGAGCACGGGAATCGTCGCGAACTTGACGCGCCCGCCGCTGAGATCCTTGAGTTGCTCGGCGAATTGCACGACGTTCCAGTCGTCGTCGATCACTACCGAACGCGATACGGCGTCCTCGAGTTCGTTCAGCTTCGACGGATCGGTGAGGGTGTGCGCCGACAGGATCTTCTGCGTCAGCGACGCCATGTAGACCTGCTGGCGCGTGATGCGGTCGAGATCGCCGCGGGGCAGCTCGTGGCGTTGCCGGACGAAGCTCAATGCCTGTGGGCCGTTGAGGGTTTGGCGTCCGGCTTTGAATCGTGCTCCCGAAAGTGGTTCGTTCACAGCGTCTTTGAGGCATACCTCGACGCCGCCGACCGCCTTGGTCAACAGGGCGAACCCGAGCAGGCCGACCTCGGCGTAGTGGTCGACCTTGACGCCGGTGAGGTCGGCAACCGTGTCGATGAGTGCCTTGCGGCCGGCGAGTGTGCCCTCGCGCTCGGCATCCTCTTCCGGCTTGCCCGCTTCGACCGCGCGCTTGCGCGCGCCTTCGCGGGTGGTGCCGTACGCGGCGTTGATCTTCGACAACCCGATACCGGGAACCGACACGTACGAGTCGCGTGGAATCGAGATAGCCGTGGCCGACGATCCGTCGTTGGGAATGCGAATGAGCAGGATGGTGTCGGTGTTGGTGGAGATGTCGTCACCTGCGCGAAGCCACTTGAGCTCCTCGGACGAGAGCGGGTTGCCCTTGGCGTCGGTGCGCGAATCAGTGCCGACCAGCAGGATGTCGGTGGCGCCGTCGTCGCCCCCGCCGAGGTCGAGGCCGCCGAGCTGAGTGATCTTCGACGTCAGTCCGTTGACGCTGCTCCACGCGTATCCGGTGCAGACGAGCACAGCGACCGAGACCAGCGCGATCAGTCCGCGGCCCCAGGCTTTGCGTCCGAATCCGCCGACCGCCGCGAGCGCGCCGCGGGCAGGCGGGGGTGGATTCTGGCCCTGGTCGTCGTGGCCCTGCGGCTTCTGCTCCCGTGTGCTCGCGCTCGTGGTGGCCGCAGCACCCTTGGTGTGGATCTCTCCGGAGCGACGCTGGCGCGGACGACGAGTGACGCCGGGCTTCGCGGGCGCGCCGGTGTCGTCGGGCGACTGGGAGGCCGGGCGTTGGCGGGCGTCGGGCCGATTTCGTCGAGGCGGTTGCGGTGTGCGTGGGCGTTGACCGTCGGGACCCGGGCGGCGAGGCGCGTCGGGGTTCACCCGCCGCTCTGTTCGCTGACGTTCTTGCTGGCCGGTGCGTCCCTGCTTGCCTGGGTGTCGTCGTCGCGGATTTCCGGTGCCCTCTCGCCGGTCCGGTGTCGCCCCTTCGGGGCGGGGCCGTGTGGGCCGGGGGGCGCGTTGCTCGTCGTGCGCGTCCTGGGCTGGGCGTCGGGGATGGGCCGCCCGGGACTCGTCGTGCGCGTCCGAGGTTGGGCGTCGAGGGCCGCTTGGCCGCCGACGCGCGCCTTCGGGTCGTGACTCCACGAGTGGTCAGGTCCTTTGCGATCGTCGAATCCGGCGTTCGGCTCCTCGGGGGATCGCGTCCCGTTCCCCGCGGGACGCATGTGAATGCCGTTATTCAAGAGGTTGACGTTGCTGAAGTTGTTGTACTGACGTCAGGCTACTGAAGTGGCGCGCAATATCGCGGTTGCAACGCCGACGCGATCTCGTCGCCCGTCACCCTGCCGACGTGACGATCAACACCTCGTGTGTCGGGTCACGTGCGCGTGACCACGATTCGTGCGGCACGATGAGGCCATGCACAGGGGCGACGACGTCGATACGGAACCATCGAACAGCGATATCGCAGCGAAGGAATGCACGGTGTGGATCGTGGGGGCAGGCGGCCAGCTCGGCACAGCGCTGCTCGATTCCGAGCACAAGCCCAGCCACGTTCGCGCCCTGACTTCGCGCGACGTCGACATCTCCGACGCCGAGTCGGTCGCCCGGGCATTCGCCGACCTCGCAGCGGGAGACGTCGTGGTCAACTGCGCGGCCTACACCAACGTCGACGCCGCGGAGTCCGATCGCGAGCGGGCCGCGGCGGTCAATGCGAGCGGGCCGGCGAATCTGGCGACGCAGACAGCCCGAGGCGGCGCGTGGTTGATCCACATCTCCACCGACTACGTCTTCGGCGGAGCTGCCGCGGGCAGCCCACGCGAAGGTGAGGCCCGGCCCGCGCCGCGGACCACGCCATATGAAGCGACGATGGTCGAGGACGACCTCGCTCCCGAAACCGTCTACGGCGCAACGAAACTCGAGGGCGAGCGTGCCGCGCGGGCCGCCGATCCGACCGCCACCATCGTCCGAACCGCCTGGGTGTACACGGGAGGTCGCGAAAGCCCCGACTTCGTCGGCACGATGCGCCGCCTCGAGGCGTCCCGCGACACGATCACCGTCGTCGACGACCAGACCGGCTCACCGACCTATGCGCGAGACCTGGCCGACGGAGTGTGGGAGTTGGCATCACGTGTCGGCGACGACGCCGTGACCGGGGCCGTCCTGCACGCCACCAACTCGGGCGCAGCGACGTGGTTCGACGTCGCGCAGGCCGTCTTCGAGGGGGTGGGTGCCGATCCGTCCCGGGTATCGCCCGTGACGACGGACGAGTTCCCCCGACCCGCGCCGCGGCCCGCCTATTCGGTCCTCGACGCGTCGGCGTGGGCCGACGCAGGGCTGACCCCGCTGCGGGGCTGGCGGGATGCGCTGGGTGCGGCGATCGCGGAACCCGACGTTCGGAACGAATGAGGTATCGCCGATCCCCACGGACGCGTGACATACGCGGGAGGGACGTCGGGGATCCGGTCGGTGGTTGGTTACCCTGACCGGGTGACTTCTGCCATCGGTGTCGTGACGGTGACCTATTGGTCCGGCGGCCACGTGGAGACCTTCTTGAAGAGTCTCGACCACGCGACCTCAGCTGTACCGCGCGTCATCATTGCCGACAACGGCTCCGGCGACGGCGCACCCGAGGCCGCGGCACGCGACCACGACAACGTCACGCTGGTGCACACCGGCGGCAACATCGGCTACGGCGGAGGCATCAACAGGGCGGTCGCCGAGCTCGGCACCGACGTCGATTTCATCGTGATCGCCAACCCGGACGTCGAGTGGTCGCCCGGTGCGATCGACGAATTGGTCGCGGCCGCCGCGCGCTGGCCGCGGGCAGGGGCTTTGGGGCCCCTGATCTACGAACCGGACGGTTCGGTCTACCCGTCGGCACGCAGTGTCCCGAGCCTGGTGTCGGGAACGGGGCACGCACTGCTGGGGACCGTGTGGAAGTCGAACCCGTGGACTGCGGCCTACCGCGCCGACGACGTCGCCCCCAGCGAGCGACCCGTCGGCTGGCTGTCGGGATCATGCCTGCTGGTGCGCCGCGAGGCCTTCGAGGCGATCGGCGGCTTCGACGAGCGGTACTTCATGTACATGGAGGACGTCGACCTCGGAGACCGACTCGGCAAAGCCGGATGGCTCAACCTCTACGTGCCGGGCGCCGAGGTCACTCACACGAAGGGCCACAGCGCAGGTCGTGACCCCGGCGCGATGCTGCCGGCGCACCACCGCAGCGCGTACATGTTCCAGGCTGACCGCAATCCGGGACTGCTGCGCGCACCGCTGCGCCTCGCGCTGAGGCTCGGCCTCGCGCTTCGTTCGCGCCTGGCGGTCCGCGCTGCGGGGCGCGACATGATCGTTGATGATGATGGTTCGACCCACTCGAGAGGACACGACCAGTGACCGGATTTACCGTTCCGAGCACGGCCACCTCGACGTCGGCGCCCAGCGCTGACGTCGACATGTCGAAGACCCAGGCGGTGATCCTCGTCGGTGGTAAGGGCACACGGTTGCGCCCGCTGACGTTGTCGGCGCCCAAGCCGATGCTGCCCGTTGCCGGGTTGCCCTTCCTCACACATATGTTGTCGCGAATCCGCGCAGCAGGGATCACCGACGTCGTGCTCAGCACGTCCTTCAAGGCGAGTGTGTTCTCGGAGTACTACGGCGATGGCTCGAAGCTCGATCTGAACCTTCGCTACGTGACCGAGGACGAGCCGCTGGGCACCGGCGGCGGTATCCGCAACGTGCTCGATCTGCTCACCGCCGAGGACATCGTGGTGTTCAACGGCGATGTGCTCAGCGGAACCGACATCAGCCAGGTCGTCGCGACACATCAGCGCACCGAGGCCGACGTCACGCTGCATCTCGTGCGCGTCGGTGATCCGCGTGCGTACGGCTCCGTGCCCACCGATGACAACGGCAGGGTCACGGCGTTCCTGGAGAAGACCCAGGACCCGCCAACCGATCAGATCAACGCGGGCACCTACGTGTTCCGTCGCGGGGTCATCGAGCAGATCCCGGCGGGCCGTGAGGTGTCGGTGGAGCGCGAGGTGTTCCCGAGCCTGCTCGCCGACGGCAAGCGCGTCCAGGCCTACGTCGACAACACCTACTGGCGTGACATGGGCACGCCGGAGGATTTCGTGCGTGGCTCGGCCGACCTCGTGCGCGGTATCGCGCCCTCGCCTGCCCTCGGTGACCGTCACGGCGAATCGCTGGTCCACGAGGGTGCGGGCGTTGCTCCCGGTGCCGTCCTCGTCGGCGGAACCGTCGTGGGTCGCGGCTGTGAGGTCGGCCCACGTGCTCGACTCGACGGCGCGGTGTTGTTCGACGGCTCGGTCGTCGAAGCGGGTGCCGTCGTGGAGCGCAGCATCGTCGGAAAGGGTGCGCGTATCGGCCCGCGTGCGCTCATCCGCGACACCGTCATCGGCGACGGCGCAGAGGTCGGCGCACGGTGTGAACTGCTGCGCGGCGCGCGCGTATGGCCGGGTGTTCAACTACCCGACGGCGGCGTGCGCTTCTCCACCGACGTCTGAGCGCGCTCAGCGGGCTTTCGCCGCTGCGAGTACTCCACCCCCGAGGGGAACCACCACGGGCAGCAACTGATCGTCGTCGGCGATGCGCAGCGCGGCGGACCGTGCCGCGCTCGTCACCGGGTCCGTGCGTGTCGGGTCGCCGACCGCCCCCGACGCTGTGGCGTTGTGCACCACGACCACGCCGCCCGGGCGCAGCATCCGGACGGCCTCGTCGACGAACGTCGGGAGGTCTATCAGCGGACCGTCGATGAACACGAGGTCGTAGGAGCCGTCGGACAGTCGCGGCAATACCTCTCGCGGCGTGCCGTTGATCAGCCGGGTCCTGCCGGGCGGGATGTCGGCGCCTGCGAACGACGCGCGTGCGGCGCGGTGGTGTTCGGGTTCGGGGTCGATGGTGGTGAGGACCCCGTCGCCCGACATTCCGTTGAGAAGCCAGAGGCCACTCACCCCGGTGCCGGTGCCGATCTCGGCAATGGCGTGTGCGTCGCACGAGCGGGCGAGCAACGCCAGCAGTGCACCCACTGCCGGGCTGACTGGTTCGGTCCCCAATTCGTCTGCGCGTGCCCTCGCGGCGGCCAGCGCATCGTCTTCGACGATCGCCGATTCGGCGTAGTCGATCAGGGCCGCGGCCGCGGCATCGGTACCGGTGGGTGCATCGGTCATTCCATGAGATTAGGCCGGACACGGCCCGCCATGTCAGTGGCACGCCCGATTCGGGTGTTGACGGAGGTCGACGAGTCGTAAACCCGACCCATCCGAATCGTCGCGGGCTCCGACGTACTTCAGTGAAGACGTGCTCTGCAGTGCAGACATGCTCGGCAAAGCGTCCTCAGCGAAGACTTACTCAGTGAAACCTCAGCCGCCTCACACTGCGACCACACCGCGATGGGAGAGGGTGAGACAACAGCACGGGCGCGGTGGTCGGAATAGCCGTCGATGCGCAGGTGTTCAAGATAGCGAATTCGTGTCGAATCGGACTCGAGCCGCTCGACAGCAAAAGAAGGGAACCGGCCACCCGCGATGACTGATCCCCAGGCATCCACCACCGCAGAGTTGAACACGGCGGTCGAGACGATCGACGTCATCCCCTCGGGGACGGCGGGCTTCGACGCAACCGGCGATGAGTTCTTGATGCCGACGTGGGACGAGCTGGTCCGTGAGCACGCTGACCGCGTCTACCGGCTCGCCTACCGTCTCTCCGGCAATCAGCACGACGCCGAGGATCTGACGCAGGAGACCTTCATCAGGGTGTTCCGCTCGCTGTCGAATTATCGGCCGGGAACGTTCGAGGGGTGGCTGCACCGCATCACCACCAATCTGTTCCTCGACATGGTCCGTCGTCGCAACAAGATCCGCATGGAGGCCCTGCCAGAGGAGTACGACCGTGTTCCCGGCGACACTCCCGATCCTCAGCAGATCTACGCCGACGCCAATCTCGACCCCGACCTCCAGGCTGCGCTCGACTCGCTGACCCCCGATTTCCGCGCCGCAGTCGTCCTCTGCGACATCGAGGGACTTTCCTACGAGGAGATCGCCGCGACGCTGGGCGTCAAGCTCGGCACGGTGCGTAGTCGTATCCACCGCGGACGGCAGACGATCCGGGATTACCTCGCAGCTCGCGGCCACGACAATCGGCGTTCGGTAGCCGTCGGAAACTGACGTTTTCACCCGATTCGGGAACCCCGGGCACCGTCGTGCCGTTTGGGATTCGGATAGGCTGTGTTGCCGGCACGGGCACGCAGCGCCCTCCGCGTCACGGACCCGACCGGTTCGCTCGCGGAGACCGACCTGTGAAGAGGGGTGAACCACACATGATGGACGGCCGACGGGATCGACGAGATTCCGCAGCGGACGCCGACAAACGAGCTCACGTCGACAACAGCCCGCCCGGTAGTGGCGCGCTCGCCGACGGTCCGCCCGCTGAGGGAGCATCGCATGTCGACACCGCAGGGCACGCCGATGGTGTGGCTGCATCGCCCGATCTACGGGGCCGTAGGCGTTCTCCGTGGAACCCCGCCACGTGGTCACCCGCGACGTCCTCGTTCGCGCCCAACCCCGCTTTCCGACGTCCCCGCCCGCGTCGATTCGCTTCGACCGAGCATCTCGCGTCCGAGGCCGTCGCAGCATTCGTCGACGGTGAGCTCGGCATGACCGCACATGTGCGGGCCACGCACCACCTCGCGCTGTGCCGTGAATGTATGGATGCCGTCGACGCTCAACTCGACGCCCGCACGCGGCTGCGCGACTCCGGGACGGTGGCGATGCCCGCTGACCTGCTCGGTCAGTTGAGCCAGATTCCCACGCGCGAGATCGACATGACCGGTGTGCGCGACCGTCGCGAACAGGGTCGTTCTGACGGCCCGGTTGGTCCGAATCCCTCTCGTCGCGACGCCTTTCACTCCAGTCCGTTTCCGGACGGACGGTTCCACGGACCTTTTGCCACGCCCGGACCGCTCGCTGCGTCGGGCTTGCCGCCGGTGAACACACAGACCGACTACGGGCACACCGACTTCGGGCACGAGGCATCGCGTCCCGCCACTGCGCCAACCGACGCGGTCCGCGGTGAGCCCGACCGTGGGCGCCGCAACCGCTGGCGCGGACGCTGAGCACCGGAAACGAACGCGTGGGAGCAGACGACATCGACGAGACCGACGCCGGCGGATCTGACGGCGGTCAGTGCCGTTCGCAGCCGGACGATTCACCCTTCAGCCGTGAGAACGCCGCTGCAACGGGAGGTGCGACACCTCCTGCCGAGACGCCACCCGGCGACGGCGCTTCCCGCGGCCAGCAGCGACACGTCCCGGTGTCGCCGGCTACCGCTCAGGTGTTCGGCCGCCCCGCAGGCGTGCGTGGTTCGTTCGCGAGCACTCCGTCGTCGTCGAGGCCCGCTCCGCAGATCGCGCCACCCGACGCGGTGCTCGCCGAGGCATTCGGCAGGCCGGAGGGTTCCGACGAGACACTCCAGCGCGATCCACTCGCCGCGTACGGCGTCCCGACCGACGAGCCCGCGCCCCCGGACCCGTGGCGCGACCCGGAGAGCATCGCCTCCCTCGACGCGCCTGCGCTCGTCGACGAGTCTGCGATAGACCCGACGGTCGCCGGTCCGAAGCTGGGCGTCAAGGATCTGCTCTTCGGTAAGAGGGTGACGTGGTATGCCCTGGCCACCCTCGCCGTCCTGGCATTGCTGATCGGGTTGGTCGGCGGATTGATCGGCCGCTACACCGCAGAGGTCGCGTCACCGCTGAACAGCAACACGGTGAAACTCTCGACGGGCGACGGCGGAGATGGCGGGGGAGAACCGAAATCGGCCGTCGCGCGCGTCGCCAAGGCCGTCGAGAAATCGGTGGTGTCGGTCGATGTGCGGACAGCGAGCGCCTACGGCACCGGTTCGGGTTTCGTGATCGACGCAGACGGTTACATCCTCACCAACAACCACGTGATCTCGATGGCGGCGAACGACCGCAGCGCCAAGCTCGAGGTCGTCTTCTCCGATCGCAACCGAGTGCCCGCCCGCATCGTCGGCCGCGACATCCACACCGACCTCGCTGTGCTCAAGGTCGACAACGTGGCGAACCTGACGGTTGCGAAGATCGGCAACTCCGACGATCTGCAGATCGGTGAAGAGGTCATCGCATTCGGTTCGCCGCTGGGCCTCGACCGCACTGTCACCAGCGGGATCGTCAGCGCGACGCACCGCGCGGTCCCGCTGCCACCCGACGCCGAGTCGGACACCGATGCCGTGATCGACGCGATCCAGACCGATGCGGCGATCAACCCCGGCAACTCGGGTGGTCCGCTCGTCGACGAGTCGGCGGCGGTGGTCGGGATCAACACGGCAATCGCCTCCGGTGCCGGCGGCTCGATAGGTCTCGGCTTCGCCATTCCCATCAGCCAGGCCATCCCCATCGCCCAGTCACTGATCCGCGACGGCAAAGTCAACCATCCGCAGATCGGCGTGAGCGCAAGCTCTGTCCGCAATGACCGAGTACTCGGCGCGGGCGTGCGCAACGTCGTCGCCGACGGGCCGGCGGCACAGGCGGGCGTCAGGGAGAACGACGTCATCACCTCCTTCAACGGCCGCAGCATCGAAAGCGCCGACGAATTGACGGTTGCGGTGCGCACGACGAAGATCGGTGAGCGGGTGCCGTTCACCTACTGGCGGGACGGTCGAACATTCAACGGTTCGATCACCACAGCCAGCGACTAGCGCGGGTTCGGCCACCCAGCGACTGGCGTAGATCGGTTGGCCAGCGATTAGCGTCGTAGATCGGTTTCAGAGTAGGGAAGTGTCATGTTCAGCAGCATCGGTTGGGGTGAGATCCTCGTGCTGCTCGTCGCTGCGCTGGTCATTCTCGGCCCGGAGCGGCTCCCCGGGGCCGTGTCGTGGAGCATGCAGTCGCTGCGCAAGGCGCGCGAGTACGCGACGGGTGCCACCGATCAGTTGAAAAACGACTTCGGCCCCGAATTCGACGAGCTGCGTAAGCCGCTCTCGCAACTGAACGAGCTACGCGGACTCACCCCACAGTCGATGATCACCAAGCATCTCTTCGACGGCGACTCGTCGATCTTCACCAGCGGACCGTCGTCGAACACCGTCGAGCGTGACTCACAGACCCCGCCGATCAAGCCGGTCTCCGCGCCCGTGCCGATGACCAAGGAGGGTCAGCGCGCGAGTTCGAATACGAGTGCGTCGACATCAGAGCAGAGGACATCAGAGCAGAGGACATCAGAGCAGAGTTCGCGTCGGCACGATGTGGCCGACTGGGACGCCACCTGACTGTCCACCCCGGCTGACCGTCGGGCCTGGAGGACAGACGTGTCAGCCGTGACGCGTTGTGTCGATGCCGAGGCTCATGCCCGCGAGGCCACGTCGACGAACCGCGAGCTTGTCGGCGATCGCGCGTAGCGCACGCCCAGATGCTGAGTCGGGAGCCGAGAGCACAACGGGCTCACCGGAATCGCCGCCCTCGCGCAGCGCGGTCTCCAGCGGCACCTGGCCGAGCAAGTCGACGCTCGACCCGACGGCCCGGGTCAACCGCTCGGCGACCTTCTCGCCGCCTCCGGAGCCGAACGGCTCCATGCGCGTACCGTCGGGCAGTTCGAGCCACGACATGTTCTCGACGACGCCGAGGATCTTCTGCCTTGTCTGCAGCGCGATCGCACCCGCGCGTTCGGCGACCTCGGCAGCGGCCTGCTGCGGGGTGGTCACCACGAGGATCTCCGCGCCCGGGATGAGCTGTGCGATCGAGATGGCGACGTCGCCGGTCCCCGGTGGCAGGTCGAGGAGGAGCACGTCGAGATCTCCCCAGTAGACGTCGGCGAGGAACTGCTGAAGCGCGCGGTGCAGCATCGGTCCGCGCCAGGTGACCGGGGTATTGCCGTCGGTGAATTGCCCGATCGAGATGAACCTCACGTCGTGGCTGATCGGCGGCATGATCATCTTCTCGACCTGCGTCGGCTTGGCGTCGCTGCCGAGCATGCGCGGCACAGAATGGCCGTAGATGTCTGCGTCGAGTACGCCAACGGACAGTCCGCGTTGCGCGAGGGCCGTCGCCAGATTCACCGTCACCGACGACTTTCCGACGCCGCCCTTGCCGGACGCGACGGCATACACCCTGGTCAGCGAACCGGGTTGCGCGAACGGAATGACCGGCTCTGCCTTGTCGCCGCGGAGCTTCTTGCGTAGCTCGGTGCGCTGTTCGTCGTCCATCACGTCGAGATCGACGCGGATCGTGCCGACGCCGGGGACGTCGGCTACGGCCTTCTCCACCCGGCCCGAGATCTCGGTGCGCATCGGACAACCCGACGTCGTGAGGTAGATGGTGACATCGACGCTCGAGTCGTCGTTGATCTGCACCGACTTGAGCATTCCCAGGTCGGTGATCGGCTTGCCGATCTCGGGATCGTTGACCTTGCTCAGCGCGGAGCGGATCGCGGATTCGGTTGGCTGGACTCCGGTAGTCATCTCCGCTAGCTTAGCGCCGCGATCAGCGCAGGTAGAGAACGGGTGGGGTGCCCCACGGCATGACGATCACACGGTCTCTCCGACGACGCGACTGCGACCGCGAGCCTATTGCGGCACGACCTTGAGCGCCGGCGTGCTCGTCGTCGCTGGTCCGGGATTGCGCGGCGCGTTCTGCTTCGGTGCGGGCTTGGGTGCGGGCTGGCCGGGGATCGTGATGCCCGGGGGCAGGCAGATCGCACCCAGGCACTGCTGCGTGGGGGTCGTCGGTGTCGATGGCGTCGACGAATCCGACGATGAGCCGGGCGCACTCGGCGCGCCGGGCTTGGGTGGCTTCGACGGCTTGGAACTCGACGACGAAGACGACGAAGACGGCCGCTTCGGTTCGGGAATGGGGTTGGTCGGCATCACGCCGGTCGCATACGCCCCGGCCCAGGCGAGGACGTTGGTCACGTAATCCATCGAGTGGTTGTACCGGTACACCGCTGCGACCTTGTTCTTGTCGGTCATGATGTCGGTGAATCCCGAGCACAGGTAGCGGCCGGCAGAGTAGGTGGAGTCGAAGATGTTGTTCGGGTCGGCCTTGCCGTCGCCGTTACCGTCGGCTCCCCACGCGGCCCACGTGCCGGGAATGAACTGCATTGGTCCCATCGCGCGTGCATAACCGCCCTGGTGGCGAATCACCTCGTTACCGGCGAGGGAGCCGTCGAGCACAGGCCCCTCGATGGGATTGATGGTGTTTCCGTACTGGTCGACGGACCCGTTGCTCGCGTGATTCGACTCGATCCTGCCGATGCCGGCAAGCAGGAACCACGGGAGCTTGCACTGTGGTTCCTCGGTACCGATGCGGTTCGCGGCCAGTTTGTACGCCTGCAGGACGACGCCGGGAATTCCCAGCGGGCCCGATGGCAGATCAGCGGCGAGACGATACTGCGGGGCGGTTGCGGTCGCCGCAGCGGCTGCTGCGCTGGCCGAGACGGTCGGCGGGGGTGCGAATCCCAGCAGCGCAACCGGTTCGGCGGGTGCGACCGCCGCGAGGACCGTCGGCTTCGCGGGCTCGGCGCGCACCGCGACCCGAACCCCGCCCTGGGCACTCGACGTGGCGGCTCCGAGCACCATCACACCGACGAGGACACCGCCCGCGCCGACGGCGAGAGCTCTCCCCGGGAGTCGGGTGCGCTTGGGCCCGCGACGACGTCGAAAAGGGTGTGGCGCTCTCAATCTCGGACCTTCCCGAGATCGCTCACACCCAACAGTCGAGTCTGACCCGTCATCGACACTCCATTGCCTCCACACAGTCCGTTGGCGCCCGTCTCACCGTGCCGGTGCACATGCAGGAGGGTCCACCCCGGAAACAAACGCCGGGCGTCACCATCGGTTGATGTCCGACGGCACTCCGGCTGTGACCCACCATACATATGGGTCGAGTGTCCGAGTGCGGAACCTTCACAAAAGTTCACCATGTGAAAGTCATCGCGTGATCTGTCCGTGAAGTTACGTGCGTTGACGTTATGTGCGCCGAAGTTGTGTGCGCCGAAGTCACGTGCGTCGCGGTGCTAACGCTCGGGGTGGTGGCGCCGCGACTTCTCGGTGTCTGCCGAACCGTCGAGTCCCTCGAGCCGGGCGACGAGTCGGTCGGTGAGGTCGTCGAGCATGTCGTCGAGTTCTTTTCGCAGGTAGTCGCGGGTGACGGTATCGCCGACGGCGAGGCGGACCGCGGCGAGCTCTCGCGCGAGGAACTCCGTGTCGGCCTTGGTCTGCGCGGCACGGGCACGATCCTCATCGAGCGCGACGCGGTCGCGGTTCTCCTGCCGGTTCTGGGCCAGGAGGATCAGGGGAGCGGCGTAGGCGGCCTGCGTCGAGAACGCCAGGTTGAGCAGGATGAACGGGTACGGGTCGAAGCGCAGCGCGACCCAGCTCAGATTGATGATGATCCACACGATGACGATCACCGTCTGAATCGCCAGGTAGCGGCCGGTACCGAGGAACCGCGCGATCCGCTCGGCGTATATGCCGATCAGGTCGCTGTCGACGTGGAACGACGGCCGTCGGTTCACGCGCGGGGTGTCGAGGCGGCGCGTGCTCTGCTCGCTCGTCATTCACTCGCTCCTGCTGTGCCGTTGCCGCTTGCGGCACCTGCCGTCTCCGACTCTGGTTCGTTGTCCTCGGGTTCATTCTCACGCCAGTCACGCGGGAGCATCTCGTCGAGGAGGTCGTCGACGCTGACCGCACCGAGGAGGTGGTTCTCGTCGTCGACCACCGGGCCACACACGAGGTTGTAGGTCGCGAAGTAGCGCGTGACCGTCTCGAGTGAATCGTCGGGATGCAACGATTGCAGATCCGTGTCGAGGATGCCACCGACGATGTTCGCAGGTGGCTCGCGCAGCAGCGCCTGCAGGTGGACACATCCGAGATAGCGTCCGGTTGGCGTCGCAGTCGGCGGACGCACGACGAAGATCATGCTGGCGGCTGCTGGGGTGACATCGGGGTCGCGCACGCGTGCGAGCGCCTCGGCGATAGTCGTCGAGGCGGTGACGATCAGCGGCTCCGAGGTCATGAGACCGCCCGCGGTGTCCGGGGAGTGGGTCAGCAGTCGTCGCACAGGCGCCGATTCCTCGGGGTCCATTCGTTCGAGCAGTGACTCCGCCTCGGTGTCCGACAGTTCGCCGAGGAGGTCGGCCGCGTCGTCGGGGTCCATGGCCTCGAGCACATCGGCGGCACGTTCGACGCCGAGGTGTGTGAGCACTTCGGTTTGATCGTCCGGCGGTAGTTCCTGCAGCACGTCGGCGAGCCGCTCGTCGTCGAGGGCCTCGGCGATCTCGTCTCGACGTTTCGGCGGCAGCTCGCGCAGAGCATTCGCGACGTCGGCGGCTCGCATCCCCTCGAACTGGGAAAGTGCCTGTGCCACACCCTGTCCGGGTAGTTCTAGTGCGCTTGCGGTGAGCCCCTGGACCCGATTCCACTCCACGACAATGGTTTCGCCGCGCCGAAGTCCGCGCCGTGCCGGACGTGCCGCGACACGGGAGACCACCCAGTCGCGAGTACGTGTCCGCTCGATCCCGAGGTCGACGACGATCATGTCGATGCCCTTGAGGTCCTCGTGATCGGGATCGTCGATCCGCACCCGTGAGTCCAGGATCTGTCCGATCGCGAGGGCTTCGCCCGGACGCAGGTGCAGTCGTCGCAGGCTCACGGTTCCGGTGTTGAGGGTCACCGCGGTGGGATCGATGGACGTGACCCGCAGCATGGGAACGAAGATCCGTCGGCGCGTGGCCAATTCGACGGCGAGGCCGAGCACGCGAGGCTGCTGTCCTGGGAGTCGAACGGCGATCACGGCGTCGCGGACACGGCCGATCGATTCACCGTCGGGACCAAGGACCGCCAATCCGACTAATCTGGCCACGAAGACCTTGCTCACCGACGCCATGTGGGTAAGGGTAGTGGCCGAGTGGAGGACATGACATGACCAACCCGATGAGTTCCGGTCGGCAGACGCCGGGTCTCCCGACGCCGCCCAAAGGATGGCCGATCGGCTCGTACTCGACTTACGCTGAGGCACAACGTGCTGTCGACTATCTCTCCGACGAGAACTTCACCGTTCAGGACGTGACGATCGTCGGCGTCGACCTCATGCAGGTCGAGCGTGTCATCGGCCGACTCACCTGGGGCAAGGTGATCGGCGGCGGTGTGGTCTCGGGAGCGTGGCTCGGACTCTTCTTCGGACTGCTGGTCTCGCTCGTCGTCAGCGGCAACGCATTGGTGCCCATTCTGTTCGGTCTCGTCGGCGGCATTGTCTTCGGCGTCATCTCGACGACGATCCCGTACGCGGCCACTCGCGGTCAGCGTGACTTCGCGTCGACGATGCAACTCGTCGCGGGACGCTACGACGTGCTCTGCGACCCCAAGAGCGCCGAGAAGGCCCGCGACATGCTCGCCCGCCTCAATCCCTGAGCCGTACACCGATGCCATTGGCGCGTGCGTAGAACCGGCGCGCGCGAAGAACATTGGCACGGTCGCGCCGAATGTGTTGCTTGTCACTACCGCGCCGGACTAGCGTAGCCACCAACGCCATGGCGCGCGGTGACGCGCGTTGTGCTGCGTGCGACATCGAGGAGGCTGCGTGCGGAGCGACGGTGACCAAGCCGGTAGCGGCGATCGCGACAGGGATTCGGGCAACACCGATTCGGGCAACACGGATTCGAGCACTACGGATTCGAGCACTACGGATTCGAGCAACAGGGATACAGGCGTTGTAGTCCGGCGTCGCAGGGCCGCAGACGTGGCCGGCAGGGCATCGGGGCGGGGTCGATCACGACGAATGTCGGTGAAGGCGGCCGTCGCAGCGGCGGCACTGATCACGGTGCTCCCGATCGTGTCGGCATGCGGTTCCGGGCATGAGCCGGGAGTCCTGAATCTGTATCCGCCCGCCGACGGCGCCGGTTCGATCAAATCCATGGGCGACAAGTGTTCTCAGGAATCCGGTGGCAAATACCGGATCGTGACGACGGCCTTGCCCAAGGCGGCCGACGACCAGCGTCTGCAGTTGGCGCGACGACTTTCGGGCAACGACAAGAGTCTCGACCTGATGGGTATGGACGTCGTGTGGACCGCGGAGTTCGCCGACGCCGGATGGCTCACACCGGTGCCCGAGAGCATCGCGGGTGAGGTGGAGGGTCGAACACTGGGTGGTCCGCTCGAGACCGCCAAGTGGAAGACGAAGAGCGATGACGCGGAACGGCTTTACGCGATCCCGATCTGGACCAACACCCAATTGCTCTGGTACCGCAAGGATGTTCTGCGCGACACCCTCGACAAGGGGCAGCCTGCCAAGACGTGGGACGGCATGGTGGCCGACGCGACCCGCAGCCTCGCCAAGGGCGGGCCGAGCTACATCATGGTGCAGGGCAAGCAGTACGAGGGCCTGATGGTGTGGTTCAACTCGGTCCTCGCGAGCGCAGGCGGCGAGGTGGTCGACCCCAACGATCCGAACAAGGTGACGCTCAACGACACCCCGGAACACCGCGCCGCCACGGTGAAGGCGCTCAGCGTGCTCAAGGCCGTCGCGACCGCGCCGGGACACGATCCCTCGTTGACCAACGGCGACGAGACCAGTTCGCGTCTGGGCATGGAGACGGGAAAGGCGATCTACCAGGTCAACTGGCCGTTCGTGCTCTCCTCGATGCGAGAGAACGCCGCCTCGGGCAGCGTGCCGTTCCTGACCGACATGCAGCAGTATGCCGGTCTGTTCGCCGACAAGGACAACACCCCGACAGACGAACAACTGGCGCCGGTGACTCGCGCGGTACGGCAGAAGTTCGATTTCGCTCCCTATCCCGGTGTGACGGAGGGAATTCCGGCCAAGAGCACGGTCGGCGGGTTGAATATCGCGGTGGCGAACACCTCGCAGCAGAAGGACCTGGCGTTCGAGGCGGCGATGTGTCTGACGAACGCGCGGGCGCAGAAGTTCTATTCGATCGACGCGGGCACCCCGCCGGTCATCTCGTCGCTCTACAGCGATCCCGATTTCCGTGCGGCGTATCCGATGGCTGACGACATCAAACTCCAGCTCGAACCCGAGCATGCGGCACTACGTCCGAAATCACCTGACTACCAAGCGATCTCGACGCTGCTGCAGGCCAAGCTCTCTCCGGTTGGCTCGTGGGACCCCGAGACTCTGGTCGACCAGCTTGCCGAGCAGGTACAAAAGGCGATCGACGGGGAGGGACTCATCCCATGACATCCGGTAACGACGGCACGGGCAACGACCCGGCCGAGGAGCGCAGGGGCAGGCACGCGATGCCCGGCGACGGCGACGACACCGGGGGATCGTCGGCGGCGCAGGGGTCCGGATCGGGGCACGGGCCCGGATCGTACGGTCGCACAGTGCATTCGGACGCGTGGACGCCGCCGGAACGTCTCGGTCAACCCACCGGAAGCGCACCCGAGCACGCCGCGCCGACGTCGAGCACCCCGTCCTCCGAGACTCCGTCTTCCGAGACCCCGTCCTTGGAGAAGTCGGCGCCGCTGACGCCCACCGCCGCGCAAGCGACCGTGGTCGGGGCGGCCGCGCGCTCGGATGCCACACGGTCGGGAGGCGGGACGTCAACGGCGACTCTGGAGCGGCCGGCGACGTCGTCGAAGCGCACGAAGCGATCCGGCGAGGTGAGCGAGGGCAAGAAGCAGGAACGTCGGCTGGCGTATTGGTTGATCGCTCCGGCCGTGATCCTCATGCTGGTGGTCACGGCGTATCCGATCGTCTACGCATTCTGGTTGTCGCTCAACAAGTCCAGCCTGTCTGCGCCGGGCGAGCGCGAGTTCACGTGGTTCAGCAACTACGGCACGGTGCTCAGTTCCAACTACTGGTGGACGGCCTTCTTCGTCACGCTCGGCATCACGGTGGTCTCGGTCGTCATCGAGTTGGTGCTCGGCATGGCGATCGCGATCGTGATGCACCGCACCATCTTCGGGCGCGGTGTGATCCGAACCGTCGTGCTGATCCCGTACGGCATCGTGACGGTTGCGGCCGCGTTCTCGTGGTACTACGCGTGGACACCCGGAACCGGTTACCTCGCCAACCTCCTGCCAGACGGTAGTGCGCCGCTGACGCAGCAGTGGCCGTCACTGGCAATCATCGTGCTCGCCGAGGTCTGGAAGACCACTCCGTTCATGGCGCTGCTGCTGCTCGCCGGTCTCGCGTTGGTGCCCGACGAACTACTCAAGGCCGCTGAGGTCGACGGCGCGGGCGCATGGACCCGCCTGCGGCGCATCATCATTCCGATGATGAAGCCCGCGATCCTGGTCGCGCTGCTGTTCCGTACGCTCGATGCGTTCCGCATCTTCGACAACATCTATGTGTTGACGGCAGGCAACAACAACACGTACTCGGTCTCGATGCTCGGCTACGACAACCTGTTCAAGGCGTTCAATCTGGGTGTGGGATCAGCGATTTCGATACTCATCTTCATCTGTGTCGCGATCATCGCCTTCATCTTCATCAAGGGTTTCGGCACAGCCGCGCCCGGTTCCGACAACGAGGGGAGGTAGGACGCCATGAATCGCACCGCCAAATCTCGGGTCGGCTGGCTGATCGCCGACATCCTGGTCGTGCTCTACGCGATCATTCCGCTGCTGTGGATCATCAGCCTGTCGTTCAAGCCGGCGAGCAGCGTGACCGACGGCAAATTCATCCCGACGCAGTGGACCCTGGAGAACTACTCGGGGATCTTCCAGACGAGTGCGTTCACCTCTGCGCTGCGTAACTCGCTCGGTATCGGTCTCATCACCACTCTGATCGCCGTCGCGATCGGCACGATGGCCGCCTATGCGGTTGCGCGCCTGGACTTTCCCGGCAAGAAGCTACTCGTCGGCGCTGCGCTGTTGATTGCGATGTTCCCCCAGATCTCGCTGGTCACACCGCTGTTCAACATCGAGCGCAGCATCGGACTCTTCGACACCTGGCTCGGCCTGATCCTTCCGTACATCACGTTTGCTCTGCCGCTGGCCATCTACACGCTGTCGGCCTTCTTCCGGGAGATCCCGTGGGAGTTGGAGAAAGCGGCAAAGATGGACGGCGCCACGCCATTTCAGGCGTTCCGTAAGGTCATCGCGCCGCTCGCTGCGCCCGGTGTTGTGACCGCGGCGATCCTGGTGTTCATCTTCGCCTGGAACGACCTGCTCCTCGCACTGTCGTTGACCTCGACCGAGCGGGCGATCACCGCTCCCGTCGCGATCGCGAACTTCACGGGCAGTTCGCAATTCGAGGAGCCGACCGGCTCCATCGCAGCTGCGGCGGTCGTCATCACCATCCCCATCATCATCTTTGTGCTCTTCTTCCAACGTCGAATCGTCGCCGGCTTGACCTCCGGCGCGGTGAAGGGATAGTCCCCATGGCAGAGATCGTGCTCGACAACGTCAGCAAGAAATACGCGGACGGCACTGTCGCCGTTCACGACTTCACTCTCACGATCGCCGACGGCGAGTTCATCATCCTCGTGGGGCCGTCGGGCTGCGGAAAGTCGACGACCCTCAACATGATCGCGGGTCTCGAGGACATCAGCAGCGGCGACCTGTACATCGGTGGAGAGCGGGTCAACGACAAGTCGCCCAAGGACCGCGACATCGCCATGGTCTTTCAGAGCTACGCGCTCTACCCGCACATGACGGTCCGACAGAACATCGCATTCCCGCTCACCCTGGCGAAGCTGCCCAAGGACGAGGTCAACAAGAAGGTCGACGAGGCCGCCAAGATCCTCGATCTGACTCAGTACCTCGACCGCAAGCCGTCGAATCTGTCCGGCGGCCAGCGCCAACGCGTCGCCATGGGGCGCGCGATCGTGCGGTCGCCCAAGGCATTTCTCATGGACGAGCCGCTGTCGAATCTCGACGCCAAACTTCGCGTTCAGATGCGCACCGAGATCTCACGCCTGCAGACGCGGCTGAGTACGACGACCGTCTACGTCACGCACGATCAGACCGAGGCGATGACCCTCGGTGATCGCGTGGTGGTGATGCGCAACGGATACGTCCAGCAGGTCGGAGCCCCCAACGAGCTCTACAACAACCCGGTCAACGTGTTCGTCGCAGGATTCATCGGGTCGCCGTCGATGAACTTCTTGCCGGGCACCCTGAGTGCCGACGCGATCGATACTCCGCTGGGACGATTGGTTCTCGACGACCACGATGCGATTGCGGCCGAGGCGAAGAAGGAAGGCAGCAACGGCGAGGTGCTGATCGGTATCCGGCCCGAGCAGATCGAAGACGCTTCGCTCATCGACCCGGCCGTGAAGGCGCGTGGCACGACGTTCACCGCCGACATCGATGTTCTCGAATCGATGGGTTCGGACAAGTACGCCTACTTCACCATCGATTCCGGCCGCGCGGCCAACGACGCCCTGGCCGAACTGGCAGCGGATTCGGGCTCAGACCTCGGCACCGGTGAGATGGTCGCCAGGCTCTCGCCGGAGTCTGCGGTGACCAAGAACTCGCGCGCCGAGTTGGTGTTCGACACCGACAAGATCGCCGTGTTCGACCAGCAGTCGGGAGTGAGCCTGCGCCGCAGGTGATCGCCCCCGCTGGTCGAGCCTGTCGAGACCACTACCGCCGGCGGCGCTGCGACTGCTCGCGGAGCTCCTCGATGATCTCGTCGTCCCAGATGTGCCTGCGCACAAGGCGATAGCGTTCGCCCGCGACCCACATGTAGAGCTCGGCGTCGTCGGTGATGTCGGGCCGAACCTCGGCGCGGCGTGCCATGCGGACCACCGGTAGAAACTCTTCGCCGAACCACCGGCGCGCGACCTCGGGCCTGCTCAGGAACTCTCCGACTTCCTGGCTGAGCCGAAAACCCCACGCCTCGACGGCTTCTGCCAGTTCTGCGTAAGAGAACGGGTCGGACAGGCGCACGGCATCCGCCTGCGCGCCCGCGAGGGGAACGCGTGCGAGAAAGAGTCGACGGTGGTCTTTGAGCACGAGGTCGGACGGCGCGTTGATTCCGTCTGGTGTGATGCGCGTGTGGATCTCGGTGACGTAGGCGTCGATCGTCTCGAGATGGCGGGCGATCGCGATCGAGACACGATGATGGCCGTCGATCACGAAGTACATCGATCCGATCTTGTACAGCAAGACCGGTGGCACCGACTCGCCCCGACGTTGCGCGGCGGCAAGACGTTGCCAACGTTGCCGGATGCGTGATGACGTCGGGCGAAAGTACTTGTCGAAATCCTTTGTGCGGTCGACACTTCCGACGATGTCGCGCACGTTGACCTGCTGCAGGCCCAGGTTGGTCTCGCCGGTTCTGCCCAGTGCGCGCACCACTTCGTCGAACGGCAGGATCGTGTTGACGTCGGCGGGTTGGCGGGTGAACCAGTGCGTGAGACGGGCTAGTTCGGCCTGGCGCCGCATGCGCGCGAAGTCGTTCTCGGCGTCGGCGTCGGGAAATCCGGTGTCACGCGCCATATCGTCGCCTCACGATCGTGAAGTCGCGGTGCCCGGGATCGATGTCGAACTGGCAGTATCCGACGACGTTGACCGATGTGGTGTGCGTGCCGATCGCCTTGTCTGTCGGGTGTCCGCCGTAGGGATGTACGTGTCCGTGAACCAGTAGCGTCGGCTCGAGATCGTCGACGAGCGGGTGAAAGCAGGCGAAACCCCTGTGCGCCGGATCGTCTCCGTCGCCGACGCCCTGCGCCGGGCTATGCGTCAAGAAGATGTCGGGCCGACGCCGCGTCAGGTGTGCACCGACGCGAACTCTCCAGCTGCGCCACCGCTGTTGAGGCTCGGTGTACTGGTTGGGGCCGTCGTTGTAGCGAATTGAGCCGCCGAGGCCGCTGATGCGCAGCCCGGCAGCCTCGACGGTCCGTCCGTCGGCGTTGAGGGCGCCGAGCGGTCCGGGGTCTGCTGCGGGCAGTCCGGCGCGCAGCCATCCGGTGCGCGATTGCCGATAGCCGCGCAGGTCCGGGTCGTGATTTCCCGGCACATATACGGCGGGAACGTCATAGGTCGCCATGAGTCCGTCGACATACTCGAACGGGAGGTCGCCCGCTGCGACGATCAGGTCGGGACGACCCTGAACGCCGATGCCGAGAACGAGAGAGTCGACCACTTCGTCGGCGACAGCAAGAACACTCACCATGTGAGTCAGCGTAAGCCCGGAGCGCGGCGCACGGTGCCGAGCTCCTAGAAGCTGGCGTGCGGGGCGCCGATCCCCGGGTCGATCCGGACCGGCCCGTCTTTGGAAGGCGCGACCGGAAAGTCGAAAATCGCAGTCGGAATGTACACGGTCGCACAGGAATTGGGAATGTCGACGACCCCGGACAGTCGCCCCTCGATCGGCGCGGAACCGAGAAGTAGATACGCCTGCTCGGGGCTGTATCCGAACTTCGTCAGGTACTCGATCGCGTGCAGACATGCCCGTTGGTAGGCGAGGTCGGAGTCGAGGTAGCGCTGCTCGCCGTCGAGCGTCACCGACGTACCCGAGAAGGCGATCCACTCCGAGTACTGCGGATCGGTGTTGCCGGGCATGAAGATTGCGTTCTCGGTGACGCCGTAGGTCTCCATGCCGCCCTTGATCAGGTCGACGTGCAGATCGATGAAGCCGCCCATTTCGATGGCCCCGCAGAAGGTGATCTCGCCGTCGCCCTGCGAGAAGTGGAGATCGCCGAACGACAGGTTGGCGCCCGGCACGAAGACGGGATAGAAGACGCGACTGCCCTTGGTGAGATTCTTGATGTCCTGATTGCCGCCGTTCTCGCGGGGCGGTGCCGTCCGTGCAGCCTCTGCGGCGACTCGATCGAACTCCGCGCCGCTCAGTGATCCGAGGATGGCGCCGCTTGGTTCGGGTGGAAGTGCCAGTGGCGGAACACGTTCGGGGTCGGTGGCGATCAGCGCGCCCTCTCGCGCGTTCCAGGTTGCCAACAACTGCGGGCTCGGGGCCGTGCCCATCAATCCCGGGTGCACGATTCCGGTGTACTTCACATGCGGCACATGGCGACTCGTCGCACTCTGCCCGGCGAAATCCCAGATCGCTTTGTATGCGTCGGGGAACTGCTCGGTGAGAAACCCTCCGCCGTTGAGCTTGGCGAAGATGCCGGTGTAGCCCCAGCCCTGGCCTGCGAGCGGACCCGAATCCTCCTGGGGGATGGGACCGACGTCGAGAATGTCGACGATCAGCAGGTCGCCGGGTTGTGCGCCCTCAATCGCGAACGGTCCGGAGAGTGTGTGCACGTTGTTCAGCGGCGCGTTGAGGATGTCGTTGGCCGAATCGTCGTTGTGGATCGCGCCGTCGAACCACTCGCGGCAGTGCGCCCGAAAGGTGTCGCCCGGTTTCACCGTCACCGCAGGCGGAATGTCGGGATGCCACCGGTTGTGGCCGACGATCTGCTGCGCGGTGAACGGCTTCGATGAGTCCAACGAGAAGAGCAACTCCGGCATGACAGCCTCCTGGTGGCGCGACGGTGCAGTGCCTTTCGAGATTCCGCGACGCACAGGTCGCGCTATGGTCTGCACATGCCAACCTACGTCTTCCGGTGCCGGCAGGCATGCGATGACGTCGAACAGGTGCACTCGATGCTCACTGTCCCCGACGACGTGGAGTGTCCGGTCTGTTCGGAGCGCGCTCGACGAATCGTCACCGCAGCGAGGCTCGGCGTCGGCGACAGTGCTGCCATGCGGGCACACGACGCGACGCGCGCGACCGCCGACGCGCCGACGGTGGTGTCATCGGTGCCCGGTTCGCCTCGACGGTCGACGCCGGTGACCACCAACCCGCTGCACCGGCGGCTACCGCGTCCCTGAACCGCCCGGCTACCGTTGAGTGTCGTGAGTCCTTCCGTCACCGACACCGTGCACGAATACGTCGTCTCCGAACTCGGCGTCGAGCCGCAGCGGGCGTCTGTGACCTTCCTGGGTGTCGAGCCCATCGACGTCGAACGATTCGCACTCGACGACGACGTGGTGTTCGTGACCGTCGGGTGCGCTCGTCATCCGATGACCGACCCCAGTGACATTCATGCCGACCCGCTGCGCGGTCCGCGCGTCGAGCTCGTGGTGCGGATGCACACGGGGGTTGCGATGCCGGGGCTGCACCGACGATTGGCAACCGTCGCCGCAGCGCCGGCGGTCGAGGGGCTCATCCTCGCACCGGACGCACTCGTCGATCTCGGCGAGCCCCTCTGGGATGGTGCGCCGTTCACCGCACTATTGACCGCTGCCGACGAACTCGGCGAGGTGGTGCTTCCCGACCCGATGGAACCGGTGCGGTTCCTGCGCGCTATCCCGATCACGGCGAACGAAGCCGCGTGGGTGCGCCTCAAGGGAGCCGACGCCCTTCGCGAGGCGTGGGCAGAGGCGAGCATCGACATCGCCGACGCGAGGCGTTCGCCTGCCAGCATGTGACCCGGTGAATCGAGGCGGCCCTTCCGTCTAGGCAGCCGGGGGCGGCGCTTACAGCCAGTGACTTCGCCGGAACGTCGCCCACAGGGCGCCGCAGATGAGGAACATCGTCAGGCAGAGAATGCCGAAGCCCTGCCGGTCGTGCATGCCGGGCAGGATGTCGAAGTTCATTCCGTACAGTCCAGCGACCATCGTCGGTACCGCGGCGATCGCCACCCATGCCGAGATCTTGCGCATGTCGCTGTTCTGCTGGATGCTCACCTTCGTCGCGGCGGCGTCGAGTAGCGAACTGAGGACCTCGTCGTATTCGACGACATGCTCGATCACGGTGCTGAGGTGGTCGGACACATCGCGGAACTGGCGTCGAATCTCTTTGGGCACCAACGTGTTGTCCGACGCCAGCCGTGACAGCGGGCCTGCCAGCGGTGTGACCGCTCGGCGCAGTTCGAGAACCTCGCGACGGAGCAGATATACCGGTTCGATGTTGAGCCAGCGCTGCTGTCGGGAGAAGACCGTGCTCTCGATCGACACCACGTCGTCTTCCATCCGCTCGGAGACGGCGAGGTAGGAGTCGACGACCTTGTCGGCGATGGCGTGCAGCACGGCGGTCGGTCCGAGCACGAGGCGTTCTGGTCGGGCTTCGAGTCGTCGACGCAGATTGTGTAGATGGGTGTGGTCGCCGTGGCGAACGGTGATGACGAAGTCGCGGCCGGCGAAGACCATGATCTCGCCGGTTTCGACGACCTCGCTGGCCTTCTCCATCGACTCGTGCTCGACGTACTTGACCGTGCGGAGCACGAGGAACTGCGTGTCGTCGTAGACCTCGAGCTTGGGACGTTGGTGGGCGTGCACCGCGTCCTCGACGACCAGCTCGTGCAGGCCGAACACCTCGCCGACGCCGGTCATCTGTTCGTCGTCGGGCGCGGCGAGTCCGAGCCACACGAACCCCTTGCCGGTCTCGCGTACCTGCGCGAATGCGTCAGCGTAGGTGATGCGCCCCGGCTGTCTGATTCCGTCGACATAGACCGCGCAGTCGACGACCGCCCGTGCGACGGGGACCGGAATCCGGGGGAGCGGACGCGCCCCACGCGCGTTCCGTGCACCTGGGCGGAGGTTGGGCATTGGCACGAGGTGGATGCTACTCGTGCAGGGGCATCGTTATACCGTGAGAGCCGTGCGGAATCGTGTGTGGGCCACCGCTGTCGTCATTGCGGTCGCGATGGTTGTCACCGGGGTGCTCGCGGGATGTTCGGATTCGTCGCGTGACTCCGCGTCGTCGAGTCGGCTGTTGCATCTCGGCTCGGCCGACGACCCCGCGCTGCGGGTGATGGCCGAGATCTACGCGGGAGCATTGCGCGACGTCGGCGCACCTGTTGCAGATGACTTGATCCGCGGCGACGACACCGCATTGCTCGACGAGATGGATCGCGCGCGGGTCGACCTGTTTCCCGCGTTCAGTGGCGAACTACTCACCTCGCTGGCGCCGAAGGCGACCGTCACGTCGTCGGACGACGTCTACGACGAGCTCAATCGCTCTCTGCCCCAAGGTGTTTCGGTGGGTGATGCGACACCCGTGAGTGCGACGCCGCAGGTCTTTGTCGCGACGTCGCTGGCGCAGTCGAGCAATGTCACCGATCTATCGGAGTGTGGGCGACTGCCCGAGGGGCTACCCGTCGTTGTCGTCGGACGTCCGGAACCCGCGGATATGGCTGCGTTCGCAGCGCAGGGTTGCCGCTTCGGTGCGGTGGAGTCGGTCGGATCGGCCCGCGAGGTGATCGCACGAGTGGGGACGGCGCAGGCTGTCGGCGTGGTGACGGCACTCGACGCCGCGGTCGCTCTCGACCCCGCGGCGCCACAGATCCAGGCGCTCAGAGTCCCCGCGCCGACGCAGGACGACGCGGGACAGCCGTCGACCCCCTCCAACCCGGCGACTTCACCTCAGTCTCAGTCTCAGTCCCCGTCTCCGCAGAGCGGTCCGCGCGCGCAGAATCTCGTTCCGGTGTACCGGACCGCCGCGCTGACCCGCAGCGAGGTCAAGCAGATCAATCGTGTCGCGGGGGAGATCACCACCGCCGACCTGGCCGAACTGGCACGACGCGCAGACGCGGGCGCCGAACCACGCGACCTCGCGATCGGGTGGCTCGGCGAGCACGGCCTCTAGTTGGAGCGGGGCAGGAGGCTTCGTCGCCCCAACCACGTCGCCCCAACCACGTTGCCCAACCACGTCTGCCCCGCCACCGGGGTGTAGACGGGTTGCAGCACAACCTGATTCGACGGTTCACCAAGGCTAGGGGTTGGCGCGTCGGTCAGGTGACCGTTGGTCAGGCGGCGTCGGACAACGGTGGGTCGACGCCTCCGGGTGGGTCGACGCCGCCGATGCGGTTGGGGCCGCCTGGTGGGGCGGGACCTGTTGGCGCGTCTGGGTCGTTGGGTGGCTCGGGGTCAAGTTCGAGTGGCGGTAGGTTCCACCCGATGTCGACCCGCGAGCTGAGGCGCAGAGTATCGCCGGAGGGCATCGCACCCACCAGAGTGAGCTCGACCCGCCCGGCGGGCGGGTTGGACACTAAGGGCGGAGGCACAATCGCGGTGACGGCTGTGTCTGTGGCGATTCCGGTACCGGTCGTGCGTGCCGCGGCGGCGGCCTCGTTGTTGGTGTGTTCTGCGGCGAGGTAGTCGCGGAAGTCGGCTTTGACGTCGGCGATCCGGTTGATGCGTTCGGGATTCTCCGGCATACCTGGCTTGGCGTTCAATCGCCACGCGACCCGCCCGGTATCGGGGCCTTCGGTGATCATCCGGGTGGTGAACTGGCCGGGCTTCGTGCCGACCCGCCGGTTGTGCACATCACAGGCGGGCACCAACTGGTCGATATCAGTCAAGCCGCCGTCTGCCCAGTCTTTCGCGGCGTGATGCATCTGCACCCTGCTCGCAGGTTGGTTGCAGCCGGGGGCGGAACACATTTTCCCGCCGGGTGAGGCGAATGAGGCGAGTCGTTGTCCGAGTGACGCGATCCGCTTCGACCGCCCCAGGTAGAGCGGGATGCTGGTGTGGTCACCGAACACCGCCAAATACTGGCTCGCTCCGGTCGAGGCGGCCATCTCGATCACATCACCGATCGGCAGGAGTGTTCCGGACGTGGTCTGTGCGATCCCTGCCTGCTCTTCGAGTTCTCGCAGGCTGGTGGTGACGATGACCTGGATCGGCAATCCACGATGGGTGTTGCCGAGCATGCCGGATTCCAACACCTGGCCGAGTAGGGCGGAGAAGGCGTCGTGGTTGCGTTGCGCGGGTGAGCGTTCATCACGCAGCGCAGCCGCCGCGACCTGTTCGGCGTTCGCGGTGGTGATCGGACCGACAGGCGACTCCGGGTCGTCCGGGTTGTTCATGCCGGGTTTGGCCCACGCATCCAACACCGTGTCGAGCCGTGCGCGGGCGATCGGATCGAGATCGGCGGTCAACCGCGACATCAACTGTGCGTTCTGCCGGTTCACCCACAGGCGGCGTCGGCGTTTGCGGTCCTTCGGGTTGGTGAGTGTCCCGTCAGGATCCAGATGGGCGAGTAGCCGTGACCCGAGGTTGGTGATCTCGGCGGGGGTGAATTGGACCGCGTAGCCGGCCATCTGTGCTTCGGCGGCGGCTTTTGTCTCGGCCGACACTTCACCGGGGATCGCTTCGAGCACCTCGAGCACCGCACGGACGTGTGTGCCGGCGACGCGACCCTCGGCCACGTAGCCGGCCAACGTGGGGCATGCAGGTGGTAGTCGGTCACCGCAGATCGTGGTGAACGAGCCGGTCGCGGCGATCACCCGATGCCGCGCCGCCGGATCACCAATGTGCAGACCCTGCCCCATGAAGTTGCGAACATCGCGGAAACCCAACGCGCGGGGCAGATCCCGGTCGGAGGCTTCCACAATCAGGCGATCCGTCACCGCACCCGCAGTCCGCAACGCCAGGCGTTCGGCCTCCACAGTGGCTTCAACCAGCGCCGCGTCCGACACCAACGACACATCGACGGCAGCCAACTCATCCAACACTGCGGCAAGCCGTGACAGCTTCTCCGCCACGACAGCGTCCGCGGAACCCGCCGCTGCCGACGCCAGAGCCCAAGGCGCGCCGCCGGTCCCAAGATCTTTGCTGTTCACGTGCCGCCACCCCCGCCCCCGTCATGTCGAATATGTGTTCTACATTACCCGGCAATACCGACAGCGTCGAGGAATTCTCGAACAATTTTTCGACCCTGTGGATACCGCCCAATAGGCGAGGAGGGCGTCGCTCAGTTCGTGCGGTCGACTACGTCGTCTATCGCACGAACTGAGCAACGACGACAGCGGTCAGCGGAACGAGGTGGTGACGCGCTTGGTCACGCCCGCCACGACGCCCTGGTACTTCGAGGCGACGAGACGCACCCAGACGTCGAGCACGATGGCGTCGGCGCCGATGAGGACGCGCGCCTTGTTCTTCTTCACGCCCTTGATGATGGTGTCGGCAGCCGACGATGCCGAGGTGCGCGCGAGGTACTTGTCGAAGAACTGGGCGAAGTTCGCCTGGTCGTAAACGTCGGCGACCGTGGCGTTGCGCGCGATCGCGGTCTTGATGCCACCGGGATGCACGCACGTGACGCGTACGGGGTGCTTGGCGATCAGCATCTCCTGGTTGAGCGATTCGGTGAATCCGCGGACCGCGAATTTCGCCGAGTTGTAGGCCGCCTGGCCCGGCTCGGACAGCAGGCCGAACAGCGACGACGTGTTGACGATGTGGCCGTCGCCCGACGCGATGATGTGTGGCAGGAAGGCCTTCGTTCCGTTCACGACGCCCCAGAAGTCGACATCCATGACTCGCTCGATGTCTTTGAACTCTGTGCGCTCGATCTCGCCGTGGTGCGCGATGCCCGCGTTGTTGAAGACGACGTTGACCTTGCCGTAGTTGGCCATGACCGTGTCGGCGTAATCGAGAACCGCCTCACGCTCTGCGACGTTGAGCAGTTGGGCGTGCACCGGTGCGCCGGTCTCGGCGACGAGCTTTTCCGTCGTCGCGAGACCGTCGGGGTTGACGTCGGAGATCGCCAGCTTGGCGCCCTGTTGGCCCAGCTTCACCGCCAGTTCGCGGCCCATGCCCGAGCCCGCACCGGTGACGACGACGACCTTGTCGCGAAAATTCTTCATGGTGTTCTCCTGTGTGTGTTGATGCGTGCGAGATCCGGCGTGCACGCGGATGAAGTCGAGATCAGGCGCGGGTGCTCGCGAGCACGGCCGGTGTGTCGGCCGCCGACGAATCGCGAGCTACGTCGTATGCAGCGACGTCGAACCGTCGGGTTTGCTTGCGGAAGTTGAATGTGAAGCCCGGCCACAGCGTGGTGATGTTGCCGTTGTCGTCGGCGTACCAGGAGGCGCAGCCGCCATTGACCCAGACGCTGTGACGCAGCGCGTGCTGAATACCGGTGTTGTACCCGCGCTGCGACTTCTCGTCGACGTCGACACGCGTGATCCCTTGTGTCCGAACGGTTTTGAGATAGTCGACGAGGTAGTTGAGTTGCGACTCGATCATGTACACCATCGAGGTGTGACCGAGGCCGGTCGCCGGCCCGACCATCAGCATCATGTTCGGGAAACCGTGGACGAATGACCCCTTGTAGCCCTGCATTCCGTTCGTCTCCCACGCCTGTGCGAGTGAGTGTCCCTCGGCGCCGACGATGCAGTCGAACACGGGCGAATCGGTGACGTGGAAGCCCGTCGCGACGATCAATACGTCGATCTCGCGTTCGGTGCCGTCGGCGGTCACGATGCCCGACGGTGTCACGCGTGCGATGGGGTCGGTGACGAGGTCGACGTTGGGTCGATCGAGTGC
This sequence comes from Gordonia sp. w5E2, assembly GCF_036540975.1. NCBI lineage: Bacteria > Bacillati > Actinomycetota > Actinomycetes > Mycobacteriales > Gordoniaceae > Gordonia > Gordonia sp. w5E2. The sequence continues at coordinate 1,761,724 of NZ_CP144213.1, forward strand.
CGGGTACCAGGCGTTCGATCGCAGGATTCGCTTGCAGCCGACCTGGAAGCGGGGAGTGACCTTGTCGCGCAGCTTTCGGTCGCGGATTCCGCGTGCGATGTTGGCGCGGGCGACGATCTCGACGGGCTTGAGTGCCTTGCGCGAGTGGGTCAGGCCGAAGGCGATGAACTCGTTGAATGCGTACACCCCTGCGCGGCTGGCGCTCTGCACGATGGGTGCGTTCTTGAACAGCCAGTGCTCGACAGGAGTGTACGGCCGCTCGGTGCGGGGGACGATCCACGGCGCCGTGCGCTGGTACACGTCGAGATGCGCGACGCGCTTGGCCACCTCGGGGACGATCTGGATGGCCGACGCGCCGGTGCCGATCACGGCCACGCGCTTGCCCGAGAGCTCGACGTCGTCGTCCCAGCGCGCGGAGTGCATGACCGTGCCGCCGAACGATTCGATTCCGTCGATGTCGGGAAGGTTGGGTTCGCAGAGCGGCCCGACCGCGCCGATGAGGTGCTGTGCCCAGTACGTCGTCACGGCAGCGGTGGCCGGATCGGTTCCGGCGGGCACAGTGTCGATCAGCCAGCGCTGTTGCGACTCGCTCCACGCGGCGCGGGTGACCTCGACACCGAACCTGGCCTTGTCGCGCACGCCGAAACGATCCGCAACGTCGTTGATGTAGCGGTGGATCTCCGGCTGGTGGGAGTACGAGCGCGACCATCCGGGATTGGGGGCGAACGAGTACGAGTACAGGTTCGACGCGACGTCGCACGCGGCGCCCGGGTAGGTGTTGTCGCGCCAGGTGCCGCCGAAATCGGCTCCGCGATCGAGGATGACGTAGTCGGTGAAGCCGTTCTGGCTCATTTTGATCGCCGCGCCGAGGCCGGAGAATCCGGCGCCGACGATGGCAACCTCAACATTGTGCGTTGTCATGCTCATGACACTAGGAGCCTATTGAACATTAGTCAATAGGCTATTGAACACCGGTCAATAAGTCGCCTAGACTGTGTCTGTGACCCAGACGAAGCGCACGAGGATGAGCCCGGAGGCCCGACGCGACCAGCTCATCGCGCTCGGGCTGCAGATGGTGTCGGAGCGGCCTCTCGATGAGGTGTCCATCGACGCGATCGCCGAGGTCGCCGGTGTGTCCCGCGCACTGCTGTTTCACTACTTCGCATCGAAGCAGGAGTTTCACGTCGCCATCGCGAAGGCGCAGGGCGAGGAGATGTTGCGGCTGACAGCACCCGACGAGACCCTCGACGATCCGCTCGCCATCCTGTGGAGCTCGTTGTCAGCGTTCGTCGACTACGTCAGCGAGCATCGCAGCGCCTACACCGCATTCCTGCGCGGCGCGTCGAGCACCGACCCGGCGATGCGGGCCGTGATCGACGGCACCAGAGCGGTGATGGCCGAGCGCATCCTCGATCACGCACCTGCGCTCGGCGTCGAGGTCACCCCGGCGGTCCGACTCGCGACATTCGGGTGGATCGCCTTTGTCGAGGAGGTCACGATCGGCTGGCTCACCGATGGGGAGATCACCCGCGACCAGCTGCTTGCCGTGATCTCCTCGTCCCTGCCCGCCCTTGTCACGACCCTCACCGATCTTCCGGCGCACTGAACCAGGCGTATCAGGGACCCCAGAAACCCCAGTTGCCGCCGGTCGGGTCTCCTGGGAACGGTGGCCGTTGACTCGGATCCGAGAGCCCCTGTGCGCGTCGGAATTCACGAAACTCCCGAGCCTGCCTGCACGCCCGCCGGTACATCAGAGCCAAGGGCGTCAAGACGACGACGAGCACTGCTACGACTATCAGACCGGCCATGACTACTGATGATCCGCCGACGTCGGTGCAGGTGGAAGGCCTGCGTCGTGCGTTCGTCGTACGGGAATCCTCGGGGATCAGCCGGTTCGACGCCGCATCTCGCGGAGCAGGGCAGCGGTCGCCGGTGACGGGGGTTCGCGCCAGATTATGCCGAGCGTGGATCGCGCGGCAGGGTCGGTGATCGGCAGGCTGACGGTGTCTCGCCACGTGGCTGCGGTGCTCTCGCTGAGTACGGCGACGCCGAGCCCGCGCGTGGTCAGCATGTGCGCAAGTGACGGCGTTGCGACCTCCCAGCGCGGAACCCGAGCGCCTCGCTCACGTGCCAGCAGGGCGTCGAGTGCTGTGCGGGCGCCGGTGCCGCGGGTGAGCGAGATGAGGTCGGCACCGGCGATCTCCTCGGGTCCCACATCGGCACGCGTCGCCCACGGATGATCTCGCGCGACGACGGCGTGCAGCGCGTCGTCGACGATGACTGTGGTGTGCACGTGCTGGGGCGGCTCGCCCGACCACGCAGCTATCGCGACGTCGAGCTCGCCCGAGTGCACCCCGTCGATGAGCGTCGTCGAGATGGCTTCGCGGACCGAGATGTCGACCCCGGGGTGATCGTGGTGCATGCTCGCGATGGCGTCGAAGATGGGCTGCCAGGTGAGTCCGCTCACGGTGCCTACCCGCAGTGTCCCTGTGGTGAGGCCGCGCAGATCGTCGGCCAGAGCGACGACCGCGTCGACTCCCTCGACCGCCCCGCGTATGGCGGGCAGTACTCGCTCTCCTTCGCTCGTCAACGTCACGCGTCGTGTGGTGCGCTGCAGCAGTGCGATCCCCAGTTCGTTCTCGAGCTTGCGAATCTGAGTGCTCACACCCGACTGGCTGATGTGCAGAGTCGACGCCGCAGCGGTGAACGATCCGGTGTCGACGACCGCGAGGAGGTAGCGGAGCTGATGCAGTTCCATGACTCGCAATGATAAATGCTATAAGAAGTCGATGTTGGACAGATTAATTGCCGCCGAGCAGTCTGGAGTACGAACACCCACTGACCGATGCTTCGAAAGGGAGAAGAGATGACTGTGGACAACTGCGCAGGCCGATACGGCGGTCACCAGGGATGCGGCGACAACCTACTTCGACGCATGGCGCGCAGGCGATTTCGACCGGTTGCGTTCGGTTCTCGCCCCCGACGTCGACTTCGTCGGTGTGATGGGGACGGCTCGCGGAATCGACGAGTGCATTGCCGGTCTGCGCGGGATGTCGGAGCACCTGATGCGCGATCTCGTCTTGCACGCGCGTGTTGTGGACGGTGCCGATGCGATCACGTGGTTTGACCTGGTCACCGACAACGCATCACTACCGACGGCGAACTGGAGTCACGTCGAGAACGGCCTGATCACGCGGATTCGCGTGACATTCGATCCGCGTCCGCTCTCGGAGAGCTGACCGCTCAGTCCTTCCGCTGGGACTCATGTGAGTTTCCGACGTTGATCGACAAACGAGTGAGGGCCGCACCCGAAACAGGTGCGGCCCTCACTCGTTGCTATTCGACGCCTCAGGCAAACGCCTCGTCGAGGATCTCCTGCTGCTCGACGGCGTGCACCTTCGACGAGCCGGAGCTCGGTGCCGACATCGGGCGACGCGAGATGCGGCGCAGACCCTTGAGGAGGTTCGGCAGCATCTCGGGCAGCCACAGTCCGAGGAACGGCCACGGCCCCTGATTGGCGGGTTCGTCTTGCACCCACACGAAATCGTCGGCGTTCGGGTACTTCTCGAGCGTCTCCTGCAGACGACGATGCGGCACGGGGTAGAGCTGCTCGACGCGGACCACGGCGATGTCGTCGCGGCTTTCCTTGTCCCGACGGGCGGCGATCTCGTAGTAGATCTTGCCGCTCACCAGCAGAACGCGCTTGACCTTGCTGCGATCACCGCTGTCCTTCAGGAACTTCGGATCATCGATCACCGAGCGGAACTTGTCGTCGGTGAAGTCCTCCACGGGGCTGACCGCAGCCTTGTTGCGGAGCATCGACTTCGGCGTGAACACGATCAGCGGGCGGCTGATCCCGTCGAGCACGTGCCTACGCAGCAGGTGGAAGTAGCTCGCGGGCGTCGACGGCTGAGCGACCGTCATCGAACCCTCGGCGCACAACTGCAGGAACCGCTCGATACGTCCCGAGGTGTGGTCGGGACCCTGCCCCTCGTGGCCGTGCGGCAGCAGCAGCACGACGTCGGAGCGCTGACCCCACTTGGCCTCGCCGGAGCTGATGAACTCGTCGATCACCGACTGTGCGCCGTTGACGAAGTCGCCGAACTGCGCCTCCCACAGCACCAGTGCATCGGGGTTGCCCACCGAGTAGCCGTACTCGAAACCGACAACCGCGAACTCCGAGAGCGGCGAGTCGTAGACCATGAAGCGGCCTTCGGAATCGGCGTCGCCGTCGAGCGGTGCGAGGTGGTTCAGCGGCGTGTACTCGGAGCCGTTCTCCCGGTCGATGAGGACCGAGTGACGCTGGCTGAACGTGCCGCGTCGCGAATCCTGGCCGGACAGGCGGACGGTACGTCCCTCGAGCACGAGCGAACCGAAAGCCAGCAACTCGGCGAACGCCCAGTCGACGTGGCCGTCGCGGCTCATCTCGTGACGACGCTTGAGCACCGGCTTGACACGCGGGTGCGGCGTGAAGCCGTCCGGTGTGTCGTAGAACGCATCGCCGATGCGCTCGAGAACCGTCTTGTCGACGGCGGTGACGAGTTTCTGCGGCAGAGGCTGATCGTCCTCGACGGACTCACTGGGCTCGGGAGTGAACTTCTCGAGTTCCTTGACCTCGTTGAAGACACGTTCGAGCTGACCCTGGTAGTCGCGAAGGGCGTCCTCGGCCTCCTTGGTCGAGATGTCGCCACGACCGATCAGAGCCTCGGTGTAGGACTTACGCACACCACGCTTGGTGTCGATGACGTCGTACATCGCGGGCTGGGTCATCGACGGGTCGTCGCCCTCGTTGTGTCCGCGACGGCGGAAGCAGACGAGGTCGATGACGACATCCTTGTGGAAGATCTCGCGGTAGTCGACGGCCAGCTTGGCCACCCACACGCACGCCTCGGGGTCGTCGCCGTTGACGTGGAAGATCGGGGCACCGATCATCTTCGCGACGTCGGTGCAGTACTCGCTCGACCGCGAGTGCTCCGGCGCCGTGGTGAAGCCGACCTGGTTGTTGACCACGATGTGCACGGTGCCGCCGGTGCGGTAACCCGGAAGCATCGCGAGGTTCAGCGTCTCGGGGACGACTCCCTGGCCTGCGAATGCGGCGTCGCCGTGCAGCATGAGCGGCAGGATGGAGAACTCGCGTTCCTCAGGTAGAAGATCCTGCTTCGCGCGGACGAGGCCCTCCAACACCGGGTCGACGGCCTCGAGGTGGCTCGGGTTGGCGGTGAGCGAGACGTTGATCTCGTTCTCGCCGAACATCTGGTAGTACTTGCCCTCGGCGCCGAGGTGGTACTTCACGTCGCCGGAACCGTGGGCCTGTGACGGATTCAGATTGCCCTCGAACTCGGTGAAGATCTTCGAGTAGGGCTTGCCGACGATGTTGGCCAACACGTTGAGGCGGCCGCGGTGCGGCATTCCGATGACGACCTCGTCGAGCGAGTACTCGGCGCTCTGGTCGATCACGGCATCCATCATCGGGATGACAGATTCCGCACCCTCGAGCGAGAAACGCTTCTGCCCAACGTATTTCGTCTGCAGGAAGGTCTCGAATGCCTCGGCGGCGTTGAGCTTGGAGAGGATGTACTTCTGCTCGGCGACCGGCGGCTTGACGTGCTTGATCTCCACGCGTTCCTGAACCCAGCGCTGCTGCTCGGGCTCGAGGATGTGGGTGTACTCGACGCCGACGTGGCGGCAGTACGCATCGCGCAGAATCGACAGGACGTCGCGCAGCTTCATCGTGTCCTGGCCGTGGAAGCCACCGACCTTGAAGGTGCGGTCGAGGTCCCACAGCGTCAGGCCGTAGGTCAGGATGTCGAGATCCGGATGCGACGTCCGCGCATAGCTGTCCATCATGAGCGGATCGGTGTCGGCCATCAGATGGCCACGGTTGCGGTAGGCCGCGATCAGCTCGAGCACCCGGGCGTTCTTGTCGACGACTCCCGCAGGGATGTCGCGACGCCAGCGGATCGGCTCGTAGGGGATGTGGAACGCCGTGAACAACTCGTCGTAGAACGCGTCGTCGAGCAGCAGTTCATGGATCTTGCGCAGGAAGTCGCCCGATTCGGCGCCCTGGATGATCCGGTGATCGTAGGTGGAGGTCAGCGTCATCAGCTTGCCGACGCCGAGCTCGGCGATCTGCTCGTCGCTCGCACCCTGGAACTCTGCCGGGTACTCCATCGCTCCGGCGCCGACGATCGCACCCTGGTTCTTCATCAAGCGCGGCACGGAGTGCACGGTGCCGATGGTGCCCGGGTTGGTCAGCGAGATGGTCACGCCCGCAAAGTCTTCCGCGGTGAGCTTGCCGTCACGGGCACGGCGCACGATGTCCTGGTACGCGGCGTAGAACTCGGCGAAACCCATGGTCTCGCAGTTCTTGATGGCGGCGACGACGAGCGAGCGGTTGCCGTCCTTGCCGACGAGGTCGATCGCCAGTCCGAGGTTGGTGTGCGCAGGGGTGACCACATTCGGCTTGCCGTCGATCTCGGCGAAGTGGCGGTTCATGTTCGGGAACGCCTTGATCGCCTGGACGATCGCGTAGCCGAGGATGTGGGTGAAGCTGATCTTGCCGCCGCGGGTGCGGGCCAGATGATTGTTGACGACGATGCGGTTGTCGATCATCAGCTTGGCCGGGATCGCACGAACCGAGGTCGCGGTCGGGATCTGCAGCGACGCCGTCATGTTCTTGGCGACTGCGGCCGACGCGCCGCGAAGCACCTTCTCGGTGTCCTCGGCGGGTGCTGCGTCGGCGGTTGCCGACGCGGCCTTGGCCGACGCGGGCACCTTCTGCGATCGCGACGATCCGTCGCGGCTCGCGACGCTGTGACCCGACGCGGCCTTGGTGGCGGTCGATTCACGGGCGTGGGAGTTGGTGGTGGCCGGACGCGGGGTCGGCTCCTGGTCGAGAGTGACCTGTCGAGGTGCGGGCTTGCCGTTGGACGAGGCGCTGCCATTGCTGCTCGCCGGTGCGGGCTTCTTCGGGGCTGCAGTGTTCGACGCACCGTTGCTGTGTGCGGTACCCGACCCGTTGCCCGACGCCGTGTTCTTCGCGGGCGCTGTCGTGGTCGATGCGGTCTTGGTGGTCGCCGCGGTTGTGGACTTGGCCGCAGACGATGCCCCCGCAGATGAAGCTGAGGTGCCGTTGGACGAGCCGTCGTCGCCGGGCTTGTAGTCCTTCAGCAGATCGTGCCAACTCGGGTCGACCGAGTTCGGGTCTTTTTTGAATTGCTGGTACATTTCGTCGACCAGCCACGTGTTTTGTCCGAAATCTGATATCGAACTGCTCACAGCGGTATCTCGCCTCAATTCCCTCTGGTGTCGGGTCGCTCGCTCGCGTCGTGGAGTCCCTTGTGGAGACCGAGTCCCTTGTGAAGACTACGACGCACCACCTGCTCATGCTACGCGCGCGACGTTGCGCCCCGTGTACCGACCGCGCCGACGTCACACCCCGTTGCGGCCCCGACCCGCAACCCTGGTGAGCAACGTCGATCGTCAGACGCGATCGTCGCCGTGAGCAGGCTCGATACCGTCGACGTCCGGATCGACACCTGCATCCCAGAACGCGCGGTACCTTCCACCCAACGACAGCAACTCGTCGTGTGTTCCCAACTCGACGACCCGCCCGTTGTCGACGACGGCGATCCGATCGGCGCGCGCCGCGGTCGCGAGACGGTGGGCGACGATCACCGAGGTGCGTCGACGTGTGACGGTTTCGCCCGCCGCGAGGACCAGCGCTTCGGTCGCTTGGTCGAGGGTCGCGGTCGCTTCGTCGAGAAGCAGGAGGTCGGGGTCGACCAGTTCGGCCCGCGCGAGCGCGATGAGCTGACGTTGGCCCGACGACAATCCGCCGCCGCGTTCGCCGACCTGGTGGCGCATCCCGCCGTCGAGTCCGGCGATGACATCGGTGGCGCCGACGGCGAGTGCAGCGGCCGTGATCTGTGTCCGGTCGGCGTCGGGTCGGCCGTAGGCGATGTTCTCGGCGACGCTCCCGGTGAACAGGTGTGGTTCCTGGGGTACGAGGCCGATCCGATGTCGGTAGTCGAGCAGTCCGAAGTCGCGGATGTCGGTCCCATCGATGCGGACCTCGCCGCTGGTGGGGTCGTAGAAGCGGGCGAGCAGTTTGACGACCGTCGATTTGCCCGCCCCCGTGCGTCCCACGAGCGCCAGCGATGAGCCTGCCGGGATGGTCAGTTCGACGTCGCGCAGGGCGTCGGCATGAGCGCCGGTGTACCGGAACCCGACGTCGTCGAGTTCGATGTCGCCGTCGAAACCGTTGGCGGGAACCGGTATTCGATCCTCGCGTGATTCGAGGGAGCTGCGTGTGCGGAGGAGGTCCGCGATGCGTCGAAGCCCCACGACTGCCTGCTGATAGCCGTCGAAGACCTGCGAGAGCTGCTGCACCGGACCGAAGAGCAATGCGAGATAGAGAATGAAGGCGACGAGTGTGCCCGCCTGCATCGTTCCGGCCGAGATGCGATGTGCGCCGACGGCGATCGCCACGGCCGCCGCGACGTCGGACATCAGCGTGATGAACGGGAAGTACACGGAGATGGCCCGTTGTGAACGCATTCGTGCGCGCACCCATTCGACGGTGCGATCGGTGAAGCGGGTCATGGCGATGTCGCTGTTGCGGTAGGTCTGTGTGGTTCTGATCCCCGCGATGTTCTCTTGGAAGTCGGCGTTGACCACGCTCACCAGTTCCCGCGAGCGCGTGTACGCCTCCGCGGCAACCCGTCGGAACGCGATGGTCGCGGCGATCATGATCGGAAAGACGGGCAGGATGATCAGTCCGAGTTCGATATCGGTGAGCAGTAGTGCGACGGTGACTCCGACGAGTGTCAGCACGGCGACGATCGCCGAGGTCAGGCCCGTCTGCAGGAACGTCGACAACGCGTCGACGTCGGTGGTCATCCGCGTCATGATGCGGCCGGACAGTTCGCGCTCGTAGTAGTCGAGACCCAGTCGCTGCAGGTGCGCGTAGCTGCGCACCCGGAGGCCGAACAGGACGCGCTCGCCTGCGCGTGTCGATGTCAACGTCATCGCGGCGCCGACGATCCAGCCGAGCGCGACCAGTCCCACACCGAAGGCCGCGACCTCCCATAAGCGCGCTTCGTCTGCGCGGCCCGCAGCGTCGAGGACCGCGCGGGCCAACGACGGAAAGGCGAGTCCGATGAGCGTGTCCAGCGAGATGCAGACAATCGCGGTGATCAGCAGGAGGCGCACCGGCGAGAGGATGCCCCAGAGGCTGAACTCTCGGTTCTCGCGACGCACCGACGCGGTGTCGACCCGGGGATCCTCATCGGCGGGTGGCAGGGCGTCGACGGCCCGGAGCAACGCGGGCGTCGCCTGCATCGAACCGAGTGCGCTCGCCACGCCGCCCCCGCGACCACTCGGTCCGCGACCGGGTGGCGCGGCGATGCGCGACATCGTCGACGCCGCGCTGTCGTCTGCGGGCGGCGCTCCCGGATCGACGGGCGGCCACAGCCGGGTCATGAGTGAGTCATCCACCACCGCAGGTGCCGCCACCCGAGGAGCAGTGTCGTGCAGCGCGGCCCGCGCAGTGGGCGCCTCGGGGACCACGCCGGTCATCAGAGCTCGGAAGCGCGGACTGCGGGCATCGAGTTCGGCGACGGTACCGATGTCGGTGATCCGCCCGTCGTCGAGCACGGCCACACGGTCGGCCAGCATCAGCGTCGACCGTCGATGCGCGAGGACGAGCATCGTCGGCCGTGTATCGCCGCCGCTGCGCAGGTCACGCAGGATGCGCGATTCGGTTGCGGCGTCGACGGCAGATGTCGCGTCGTCGAGAACGAGCACACGCGGGTCGGCATACAGTGCGCGGGCGAGCGCGATGCGTTGTCGTTGGCCGCCCGAGAGGGTCAGGCCCCGCTCGCCGACGATGGTGTCGAATCCGTCGGGCAGTGCCGAGATGAACTCGAGCGCGTCGGCGCGGGCCGCGGCGTCGACCAGGCGTGGATGTGGCGAGCCGTCCGGCAGTGTGCGTGCATCCGCGGGAACGCCGAGTGCGATGTTGGCGGCGATGGTGTCGGAGTAGAGGAACGGTTCGTCGAAGACGACGGCGACCGCGGAATGCAGACTGTCGGGGGAGAGCGTGGCGACATCGTGGGAGCCATCGGTCGAGACCAGTGACACCGTGCCGGCGGTCGGGGAGAGGTAGCGGCTGGTCAGTTCCGCGATGGTCGACTTCCCGGAGCCGGGTGGTCCGACGATCGCGACGCACTCGCCGGGAGCGATGTCGAGGTCGATCTCGTGCAGGACGGCTTTGTCGCCGAACGCGAATTCGACGTCGTCGAAGCGAAGTCCGAGAGCGCCGTCGGGCAGTGTGCCGGTCTGTCGGTCGCCGGGGTCGGTGGGTTCGTCGATGACGTCGTAGACACGGTCGACGGCCGCGCGGGCCAACTGGCCACTGACCACGACGTTGGTCAGCAGGCGTGCCAGTGACGTCATCGTGGCGACGTAGGTCGCGAATGCGAGGAAGGTGCCCGCGGTGATGGTGCCGCGCAACGTCAGCCACCCGCCGAGAGCGATGACCGCGACCATGCCCAACTGGGGTATTGCCGCCATCGTCGGGGCAAACCGCGCGTTGATCTTGGCCGCGCGCAGGCGTTTTGAATAGAGGTCGCGCGCGAGGCCGACGAGTTCGTCGACGGCTCGCGACTCCTGACCGAATCCCTTGACCACCCGCACGCCGGTCACGGTCTCCTCGACGTGCTGTGCGACGTTGGCCGCAGATTGCTGCGCCGACCAGGTGGCGGCGAAAAGCTTTCTGCGCGTAGTGAAGACGACGATGCCGACGACGGGGATGATGCTCAACGCGACGACCGTCAGCAGCGGCGACAGATAGGCCATGATCCCGATCGCGATCACCACCTGGACCGCGGCACCCGCCGACAACGGGACCACGGCCAGCAGTCCCTGCACGATCTGCAGGTCCGAAATCGACCGCGAGACAACCTGTCCCGTGCTGATGCGTGACTGAGCGGCGCCGTCGAGATGCAGCAGCGTGTGCATCAGGCGCAGCCGCAACGCATTCTGCACGCTGATCGACAGTTGTCCCGCGGTGAGCCTGCGCCCGAACTGACAGGCGTAACGCACGACCGCCAACACGAGCAGCGCCGCGACGATCACCGAGATTGTCGCGCCGCCGCGTTGCGCTCCGGTCGCGTGATCAATCGCAGCCTTGGCCAGCAGGGGCGCGACGAGGTCGACGGCAACGGCAACCAGGGTCACCGCAAGAGTGACGACCACCAATCTGCGATGTCGCCAGCATTCAGTGGAGAGTCGACGAATCCAGCCGGTGTGCTGCGCGGGAGTCGGATTGTTGGTGGGTGGGGCATCTCGGATCGGGGCCGGGCTGTCCGTGAGGGAGCCGGTCACCGATCCCCGGCGGGCAGGCCGGGTTCGGTGACGACGCTCCCGTCGACGACATCGCCATGCCACGACTTCGGCGCCGGACCGAACGCCTCGCGTGCGTTGAGGACGACGCGACGTCCGAGTGCGCGGTTTCCGGCACCGCCGACAACGGCTCCGATACCTGCAGGCATCAGCTTCCCGAAGATGAGCGGCGCGCGCTTGATCGCATACTTCTTGACGATCTTGTTCATCAAAGTGGTGTTCAGTTTCCCGAGGCCACCACCGGGGATGGCTGCGGTTCCGAGTCGACGCAGTGCGCCACCTCGGGTGCCGATGAGGCGGCCGAGCGCTGCGACGCCCTCCTCACCGAGAGCCACCGCCAGGACGAGCGTCTTTCGTCGTTCGGACTGCTCGACGCCGATGCCGTGTACCTCGGCGACGGCGAGTGCAAACAACGCCGAGGCTTCGAGGAACAGGGCGGTCTCGCCCGTCATCGCGGTCAGCGCCGTCATGGTGCCGACCCCGGGGATCGCCGCGGTCGCGCCGACCGCGCTACCCGTTCCCATGACGGTCCGCAGGAACTGCTTCTCCAGCCTCCGGATGATCTGCTCCGGCGACTCGTCTGGATGCGCCTTACGCAGCGCGTCCACGTACTTCTTGACCGCCGGAGCCTGGAGGCGCTGGGCCTTGTCCAGCAGGCCCCCGGTCACCTCGACCGCCTTCGCGGGAGGTTTCTGTTCGGTTCGTTTGGCTTCGGTCATGGCAGTGGTACCCAATCCTGTGCTGGCACGACCTCATTCGGCCGCGGCGGGGGTGGTGGCGTTCCATCTCCGAAGGGGCTGCCCCCGAGCTCGTCGCGATGGTGAGGAGTGAGCCAATTCCTCAGGTCCGGGCCGTCGGGCACGATCCCGGTGGGATTGATGTCGCGGTGGACCAGGTAGTAGTGCTGCTTGATCTGTGTGAAGTCGACGGTGTCGCCGAAACCCGGAGTCTGGAAGAGGTCGCGCGCGTACGCCCACAGCACCGGCATCTCCGACAGTTTGCTCCGATTGCACTTGAAATGCCCGTGATAGACCGGATCGAATCGCGCAAGCGTCGTGAACAACCGGACGTCTGCCTCGGTGATGGTGTCGCCCACCAGGTAGCGCTGCGATGCCAGGCGTTCGGTCAGTTCGTCGAGTTTGGTGAAGAGCCTGTCGTATGCCTTGTCGTACGCGTCCTGACTGCCGGCGAATCCGCAGCGGTACACGCCGTTGTTGACCTCGGTGTAGACACCCTTGCTGACGGATTCGATCTCGTCGCGTAGGTGCTCGGGGTAGAGGTCGGGTGCCCCCTCGCGGTGATAGTCGGACCACTCGACCTCGAAGTCGACGGTGATCTGCTTGAAGTCGTTGGTCACGACCTCACCGCTGGGGACGTCGACGATCGCCGGTACGGTGATGCCCTTCGGATAACCGGGGAACCGCTTCTCGTACGCGTCTTTGAGACGTGGAATCTTCAGGACGGGGTCGACGCCGCCGGGGTCGAGGTCGAACGTCCACGAGTCCTTGTCATGGGTGGGACCGCACAGTCCCAACGAGATCGCATCCTCGAGACCGAGGAGTCGCCGAACGATCAGCGTGCGGTTGGCCCACGGGCACGCGCGCGCCGCAACAAGTCGATACCGACCTGCCTCGACCGGATAGCCGTCGCGACCATCGCGCGTGATGCGGGTCTCGATGTACTGCGTATCGCGGACGAACTCCTGTCCGCTGGTGACATAGGACGCCTGCGTGCCTGACTGGGCTTGTTTGCCTGACGGGGCTTGTGTGCCTGACTGGGCTTGTGTGCCTGACTCGGCTTGTGTGCCTGACTGGGCGGGACTCATGACTCCACAGTAGTGATCGCCACCGACGGTTGGCACCCGTTATTCGGCGCGGTATATTCCACCCGGAATATTTGGCAGCGAGAAAGGGGGCCACGCCGTGACTGTTACGCGACCGTTGGCTCCGCAGGCGATCCTGGTGCTCGGCCTGGTTGCCGAACGGCCGATGCACCCGTACGAGATGTTCCAGACCACGATCGAGCGCGAAGAAGACCGCCTCACCAAGATTCGTCCCGGCACGCTCTATCACACGGTCGACCGCCTGGCCGCCGACGGACTCATCGAGGTCGTCGAGGTCCGTCAGGAGGGCAACCGACCGCAGCGGACCGTTTACGCGATCACCGAAGCGGGTAGGGCCGCGCTCGCTGCGAGCCTCGAGGCGATTCTCGAACGTCACCCCGTCGAATATCCCGAGCTCTACCTCGCTCTGTCCGAAGCGCATTCGTTGCCGCGACAGCGGGTCGTCGAACTGCTCGAACGACGTATCGATGCGATGCGCGCCGATCGTGAACGGGTCGAGGTGGCGGCAGAAGCAGCGCATGCACGCGGAGCGGTCGAGATGTTCTATCTCGACGTCGGGTGCCGCCTGGCAACTCTGCAAACGCAGATCGATTGGCTTGTCGATCTCGTCGGGCGTCTGCGTCACAACGACATCGAGTGGATCGACGACCCCGGCTCGACGTGGCGCACGAAGCACACCACCACGCCGGCACCGCCTCAATCCTCCCCAGCACAGAACTCGTCCCCAGCACAGGATTCGTCCACACCTCAGAAAGTGCAGAACTCATGACCGCTCCGGCATTCAAGTCGGTGACCAACCGACCGTGGCTTTCGCTCATGTCCCTGTGCGTCGGCTTCTTCATGATCCTCGTCGACATGACGATCGTCGCCGTCGCACAGCCGCAGATCCGTGCGGCGCTCGATACCGACGTCAACGGCATCGTCTGGGTGACCAGCGCGTATCTGTTGACGTACGCTGTGCCGCTGCTGATCACGGGCAGGCTGGGCGACAAGTACGGACCCAAGACCGTCTACCAGGTGGGCCTTGTGGTGTTCACCGCCGCGAGCGTCTGGTGCGGGTTCTCCGGCTCGATCGGCGAACTGATCGCAGCGCGCGGACTGCAGGGCGTCGGAGCTGCGTTGATCACGCCGCAGACGATGGCCATGATCACGCGCATCTTCCCGCCCGAAAAGCGTGGTGCCGCAATGGGTGTCTGGGGCACCGTCGCCGGTGTGGCAACGCTGGTCGGCCCGCTGCTCGGCGGCGTGCTGACCGACAACCTCGGCTGGGAGTGGATCTTCTTCGTCAACCTCCCCGTCGGCATCGTCGGTCTGATCCTCGCGGCCGTGCTCGTCCCCGAGGTCGAGAAGCACGACCACTCCTTCGACTGGGTCGGAGTCGTACTGTCGGCAATCGGTCTGTCCGCCTTGGTGTTCGGTATCCAAGACGGTGAGAAGTACGACTGGGCGCCGTGGATCTGGGCACTCATCATCGTGGGCGTCGTCGTGTTCGCGCTCTTCATCTTCTGGGAGTCGCGGGTCAAGACCGAACCGCTCGTTCCGCTCTCGTTGTTCCGTCAGCGCAATTTCTCGTTGTCCAACATCGGTATCGCCTCGATGGGCTTCGCGATCTCCGGTCAGATGATTCCGGCCATGTTCTTCCTGCAGCTCGTCGGTGGCATGACGCCGACGCAATCGGCGTTGGTCATGGTGCCGATGGCGATCTTTACCGGAATCCTCGCACCGATCGTCGGGCGAGTTCTCGACCGCGTGCATCCCAGCCTCATCATCTCCACGGGTCTGTTCCTGGCATCGATCTCGCTGTTCTGGATGGGAAGCATCGCGCGGTCGGCGACCCCTGTGTGGCAACTGATCCTGCCGCTGGCGCTGATGGGCATCGCGTCTGCGGGTATCTGGGCGCCGCTCGCGGCGACAGCAACTCGCGACCTTCCCTGGTACCAGGCTGGTGCGGGAGCCGGCGTCTACAACACCACGCGAATGATCGGCTCGGTGATCGGCGCGGCCGCTGTCGGCGCACTGATGCAGACGAGACTGGCCGCGAATCTGCCCGGCATGGACACCGCGTCGAACAACGACAGCGCCAAGCAGTTGCCGATCGAGGTCTTCGGTCACCCTGTCCGTGAGCCGTTCGCACTCGCGATGGGACAAACGCTCTATCTGCCCGCGGCGGCATTGCTGATCGGCGTCGTCGCAACGCTGTTCCTCAAGCGGCCGGCGACGCAGCGTTCGTATCCGCCTGCGGCAGAAGCCAAGGCCGCAGCGGCCGCCGAAGGTGCGGTGGAAGAGGCCGGGGCAGCGTGACGGCATCCGGGGCGGGCTGACGCGCCTCCCCGGATCTGTCGGTGGCAGATCGTACGGTGTTTCCCATGCGAATCCTGCACACCTCCGACTGGCATATCGGCCGAACCTTCCACGGCGCCGACCTGCTCGATGACCAGCGCGCGTCGCTGCGTCACCTCGCAGACGTCGTCGCCGCGGAATCGGTCGACGTCGTCGTGGTCGCGGGTGACGTGTTCGACAGGTCGGTGCCCTCGGCCGACGCCGTCCGTGTCTACGACGACGGCCTTGCCGCGATCGCTGCAGCCGGTGCCGCGATCGTCGTGACCTCCGGCAATCATGATTCGCCGACGCGACTGGGTGTCGGATCGAGCTTCGCCGCGGCCGGTGGTCTGCATCTGCGCACCTCGGTGGCGTCGATCGCCGACCCCATCGTCTTCTCCGACGAACACGGAGACGTGGCGATCTACGGAATCCCATACCTCGAACCCGAGGTCACGCGAACCGAACTCGGCGTCGACGACGCGCGCGGACACTCCGACGTGCTCACTGCGGCCATGGAACGCATCCGTGCCGATCTCGCCCCACGCGATGCGCGTTCGGTGGTCATCGCGCACGCGTTCGTCGTCGGTGGCCTCGCTACCGGATCCGAACGTTCGATCAGTGTTGGGGGAGTAGAAACCGTTGCAGCCGAGGTGTTCTCGGGGGTCGACTACGTCGCACTCGGCCACCTGCACTCGCCGCAGGAACTCACGCCGACAGTCCGCTACAGCGGGTCGCCCATCCCGTACTCGTTCGGTGAGAACACACACCACAAAGCCGTGTGGCTCGTCGACCTCGACGCCGACGGTGTATCCGACGTCCGTCGCCACGATCTGCCGATCGTGCGCGGTCTCACTTCGCTGCGGGGCACGCTCGACGAGTTGCTGACCGACGAGTCGCTATCGATTGCCGAAGACCACTACGTCGAAGCGACGCTCACCGATGCGGTCCGCCCGGTCGACGCGATGCGTGCTCTGCGACAACGGTTTCCGCATGCCGTGCACGTGCAGTGGCAGCGTCCCGACGCCGAGAACAGCGTCGACTACCGCTCTCGGGTGCGCGGTCGCAGCGATGCGGAGATCATCACATCCTTCGTCACCGATGTACGCGACAAGCCGACCACCCGTGAGCGGGCGCTTGTGGAAAGCGCGCTACGCGCTGTCGTCGGCGAGCCGGAGCAGGTAGCATCCTGCGAGCCGTTGGCGCTCTTCGAGATCGACGCGCCGGCAGACGGCCACCGGGTGGCAGAGTCGGCATGAGACTTCATCGGTTGCGCATGAGCGCGTTCGGGCCGTTCGCCGACGATACGGCCATCGACTTCGACGCGCTCGGAGCCGACGGCCTGTTCCTGCTGCACGGACAGACGGGTGCGGGCAAGACGACGGTGCTCGACGCCGTCGCGTTCGCGCTCTTCGGCCGGGTGCCCGGCGCCCGGAACGAGGCCAAACGTCTGCATTCCGATCATGCTCCGGCAGAACAGGTTCCGCAGGTCGAGGTCGAAGCGACGATCAACGGCCGCCGTTTCCGCATCGTCCGTTCGCCCGAGTATCAGCGCCCCAAGAAGCGGGGGACGGGGACAACAAAGGTCCAGGCGAAGGCGACGCTCGAGTGGGTCGACGGGTCGGGGGTGGCACTCACCCGATTGCCCGAGATCGGCGAGACCGTGAGCGAACTCCTCGGCATGAGTGCCGAGCAGTTCTTCCAGGTCGTGCTTCTCCCGCAGGGCGACTTCTCGCGGTTTTTGCGCGCACCCAACGAAGAGCGAGAAGCGTTGTTGGAGAGACTTTTCGACACCGAGCGATTCGGCGACGTCGAGGAGTGGCTGCGCGAGCGCGCGCGAGAGAGTGCAGCGGCGCTCGACGCAAAGGCGGCGTCGATCGACCGCGTCGCCGCACAGATCGGGGCCCTGGCCGACGTCGAGGCACCCATTGAGCCCGACATGGCCTGGGCGCAGAAATGCCTCGACGACGCCCGCGAGGCAGAACGCCGCGACGCCACGGCGTTGGCGGAGGCGCGCGACGTACTCGACGCCGCGCAGCAGTCATACGACCGCGGCAGAAAGATGATGCACGACAGGCAGCGTGGACTCGCCGCGCGGTCACGCATCGAACAACTCGACGCCGCCGAGCCCGAACTCGATGTCGCAGAGAAGGCACTCGCCGCTGCGCGTCGCGCGGCGCCCGTGGTCCCCGTGCTCGCCGATCACGAGCAGGCGATCGCCAACGCCCGTGCTGCCGATGCACTCCGTGCGGCAGCGGAATCGGCCGTGTCCGAGCATGCGGTGTCCGAAGAGGTGGAGGCGGCGTGGGCGCGCGAGTGCGACGACACCGAGTTGACCCGCGCGATCGACACCTGGGCGGCGGAGTCGGGTCGGCTCGAACCGCTGGTGCGCAGGGCACTCGAACGTCCCACGCTGATCGCTGCGATCGGCGCAGCTGAGGCCGAGGTCTCGGCTGCCGCCACCCGCACCGTCGAACTCGACGACGCGCTCGCGGCGCTGCCGGAGCAACGGACCGCAGCTATCGCTGCCCTGCACGATGCTCATGAGCAGCGTGCCCGGGTCGAGACGCTGCGCAATCAGCAGGCACAGCAGACGTCGATTCTCGGGGCCATCGATGAGCGCGACAACCTCGAGGTTGTCCTCAGTCGTGCCGAGCGCGCTGTCGCCGACGCACACTCGGCGCACAATGACGCACGGACCAGACTGCTCGACCTTCGCGAACGTCGCCTTGCCGGGATGGCGGCCGAACTCGCGTCCCAACTCGTCGACGGCGAGCCGTGCACCGTCTGCGGCTCGCGCGAGCACCCCGCACCCACGACGACCGATCCGGGCGATCATGTGGGCGACGCCGACGAGGCGGCGGCTGCTGACATCGAACACCGCGCCTCCGCCGAGCTGACGAGTGCGCGCTCGTCGCTGGACACCTATCGCGAGCGAAAAGCCAATCTGGACAAGCTGATCGGTGATGCGGAGCGCGAATCCGTACGCTCCGATCGCGACGATACGGTCAAGCGCCTCACGCAGGCCGAACACGCTGCGGCGTCGGTCGACAAGCTGCAGCGCGTCGTCGACGAATTGGACGGGCGGACCAGAGCATGGCAGGCCGAACGATCGCAGATTCAGGCGCGGCGGGCTGCGGCGTCCGTGCGTCTGGACTCCCTGCGTGGCGAACTCGAGTCGCTCGACGCGGAGGTCTCGACGGCAACCGGAGGCCGGGGCGATGTCAGCGGCCGCCGGGCCGAACTGGCCGAACTGTGTCGCTGCGCGACGGCTTTGCGGGATGCGCGTGCGGAGGTGCGCCGTGCCGGAGAGTGGGTGACACAGGCGGCGAGGCGCGCCGCGTCCGCGTGCGACGAAGCGCAGTTCGCCGACGAGAGCGCGGTGCGAGCGGCGATGGCGACGGACGAGCAGATGGGAGTCTGGGAGTCGTCGCTGCGCAAGGCGCACGGCCTGAGAGTCGAGGCGCAGGGCACGCTCGACGACGACGACGTGCGTTCGGCGCTGGCGGCCGAGCCCGTCGATCTGGCCCACCTCGAGACCACGCTCGAGGCGGTGCGTGCCCGCTGCGACGCCGCGTCCGGCGCTGCGGCCGTCTCCGCGCGGCGAGCGACCAGCCTGGCCGATCACGTCACCCTCTACTGGGAGGCGCTGACCGATTTCGAGCCGATTCGTCTGCGGCAGAAGGAGATTCACGATCTCGCCGAATTGGTGAGTGGACGAGGGCAGAACGCGAAGCGAATGACACTGCGCTCGTACGTCCTCGCGGCACGCCTCGAAGAAGTCTTGGTCGCGGCGTCGGATCGACTTCGGCAGATGTCCTCTGGCCGTTACGAATTCGCACACTCCGATGCCGGAGGGCCGCGGGGGCGTCGTGGCGGTCTCGGTATCGAGGTGCGCGACGAGTACACGGGTGTCACGCGTGCGGCGACAACCCTCTCGGGTGGCGAGACGTTCTTCGCGTCCCTGGCGCTGGCACTCGGACTCGCCGACGTCGTGTCGAGCGAAGCGGGCGGCCGTGTGCTCGACACGATGTTCATCGACGAGGGGTTCGGCACCCTCGACCCGGAGTCCCTCGACCTGGTGATGGGCGTGCTCGACGAATTGCGTTCGGGCGGCAGAGTTGTTGGCGTGGTCAGCCACGTCGACGAACTGCGTGCCCGTATTCCGTCGCAGTTGCACGTGCTGCGCGGCGAATCCGGCTCCAGGGTCACCGTCCGGACACTGGCCGCCCCGTAAATGTGTGTCGTATCGAAGGATGTGGGCGCTGCAGCACCCACATCCTTCGATACGACACACATCTGGAGCGCTCCGCCCCCACGTCAGCCGGCCATCCCAGCACCGACGGTCCGCCACGGTTCTGACACGCGTACCGACCGGGTTGGGATCTGTTGTCGCCGTGGGTTAGGCTTGCTGCGCCCGATGAGCCCCCGTAGCTCAGGGGATAGAGCGTCTGCCTCCGGAGCAGAAGGCCGCAGGTTCGAATCCTGCCGGGGGCACAGTTATATTCTTCAGGCCTCCCGTCGTGGGCATCGCTCCCCGGACAGGCCTAGCCCTCAGCCTTCGCCACGAAGCCCGACGCCGCGTCGTCGGCGAGGCCGACGTACAGGCGCCGCCACGGATCGTCGCCGATCAGCTCCCACTGGTGACCGCTGCCGTCGGTGTCCTCGGCAACAAGTACGACGCCGGGTTCGAGCCGAAAGCGCTCGCCGTCGCGGGTGATGAAGTCGAGGACTCCAGCAAGTGTGATCACGTACTGCCGCCGCGGGGCGGTGTGCCAGGCGAGCGACCCGCCCTCCGCTGTCTCCTGAAAAGCCGCCGTGGTCGTCGCCGTCTCGGACGACCGCAATGTGCCGGCGTCGAGAGAGATCGTGCCGTACTCGACGTGGGAGCGGCCGTCGTCGTCGTTGAAGAGTCGAATCGCCGAGATCATGCCATGAACTCTACGAGCTCGTCGCCGTGATTCCCGCGCGCAACGGCGCACCCTGTTAGCGTCGAAACCATGTGCCGCTGGCTTGCCTACGCTGGTTCTCCCATTCGTATCGAAGACCTTCTCACCAGGCCATCTCATTCGCTGGTCGATCAGAGCTTCGAGGCGCGGCAGCTGTACCTTCCCGGGGCGCCGATGACGTCGATGTTCCGCAACCACGCGTGGCCGACCAACGGCGACGGATTCGGTGTCGGATGGTGGGGTGATCGCAGCTTCCCGGGTCAATACCGCGATGTACGGCCCGCATGGAGTGACGCAAATCTGCATCGGCTGGCCGAACAGGTCTCCTCGCCGATGTTCCTCGCCCACGTCCGGGCTGCGCTGGGAGGCACGATCGATCGAGCAAACTGTCACCCATTCCAGTACGGGCGGTGGCTGTTTCAGTACAACGGCGAAATCGGCGACTTCTTCCGGCTCAAGCGCGACCTGACCCTCGACGTGGCGCCCGAGCTGTATCCGTTCATCGAGGGCAACGCCGACACCGAACTGTGCTTCTACCTCGCGTTGACCTACGGACTCGACACCGATCCCAAGGGTGCGTTGGCGCGCCTGGTCGGGCGTGTGGAGCAGGCGCGCACCGACAACGGCGTCGACGCCCCGTTCAGTGCCACGATCTGCGCCGCCAACGGCGAGGAGATCTACGCGGTGCGCTATTCGAGCAATCGGGCGTCGAATTCGCTCTATCACTCGGTGGGCACGATGCGATTGACCGCCGGCGACCGCGGGGGAGACATCGAACTCCCCGCTGACGGGCGCATCGTGGTGTCCGAACCATTGGAACTCGAGTACCGCGATACCAAGTGGGTCGAGATTCCGGAGTGGTCGATCGTGACCGTTCGTTCGGGGGTTGAACCCACGATCGAACCCTTCACACCGACCGTGCTCCCTCACGAGCACGCCTCCTAGGTGCTTTCGGCTACCCGTACACCGACGTCACCTACCAGGGGCGTTGTCGCCCGAAGAATGCAGGCCAATAGGATGGTGACCTGTGACTCCCGCCGACCTCGCTGCATTGCTGAGTGCCGTGACCCGGACCGTCGTGTCCGACCACGGACTCGACGCTTCTCTGGTGCCCGACTCCGTGGTCGTCGAGCGCCCGCGCCTCGCTGATCACGGCGACTACTCGACCAACGTCGCACTCCAGCTCGGCAAGAAGCTCGGCGTCAACCCGCGTGAGCTCGCCGGCTGGCTCGCCGACGCCTTCTCCGCGGCTGACGGAATCGACAAAGCCGAGGTCGCGGGCCCGGGATTCGTCAACATCTGGCTCGCAGCGGCAGCACAGAACAGCGTGATCGAGACCGTCCTCACCGACACCGTCGACTACGGCAGGGGCGACGAGTTCTCCGACAAGACCATCAACCTCGAGTTCGTCTCCGCCAACCCGACCGGCCCCATCCACCTCGGTGGCACCCGCTGGGCCGCCGTGGGCGACGCGCTCGGACGAGTGCTGGCCGCACGCGGTGCGAAGGTCACCCGCGAGTACTACTTCAACGACCACGGCTCGCAGATCGACAAGTTCGCACGCTCGCTCGAAGCGTCGGCACTCGGTGAGCCGACGCCCGAGGACGGTTACGCGGGCG
Organism: Gordonia sp. w5E2; assembly: GCF_036540975.1. Lineage (NCBI taxonomy): Bacteria > Bacillati > Actinomycetota > Actinomycetes > Mycobacteriales > Gordoniaceae > Gordonia > Gordonia sp. w5E2. Next base: position 1,783,860 of record NZ_CP144213.1, read on the forward strand.
AGTACATCGTCGAGATCGCGAATCAGGTCGTCGAGGCGGTACCGGGCGTACTCGAGCAGCCGCAGGAGCAGCGTCGCGAGACCTTCCGCTCGGTGGGCGTCGAGCTGATGTTCGACCACATCAAGTCGAGCCTGCACGAGTTCGGAACCGACTTCGACGTGTTCACCCACGAGAACTCGATGTTCACCTCGGGCCTCGTGGAGGAGTGCATTGCCGAGCTGCGCGCAAACGGAAACCTCTACGAATCCGACGGCGCGTGGTGGCTGCGCACAACGAACTTCGGCGACGACAAGGATCGCGTCGTCATCAAGAGTGACGGCGAGGCCGCCTACATCGCGGGCGACATCGCCTACTACCGCGACAAGCGCAACCGCGGTTTCAACCTGTGCATGTACATGCTCGGCGCCGACCACCACGGCTACATCAAGCGACTCAAGGCTGCGGCCGCCTCACTCGGTGACGACCCCGACACCGTCGAGGTACTCATCGGCCAGATGGTCAACCTCGTCCGCGACGGCAAGCCCGTGCGGATGAGCAAGCGTGCCGGCACCGTGATCACGCTCGACGATCTCGTCGACGCGGTCGGAGTCGACGCCGCGCGCTACGCACTCATCCGCTCGTCGATCGACGTCAACATCGACATCGACCTCGACCTGCTGGCCAAGCAGTCCAATGACAACCCTGTGTACTACGTGCAGTACGCACACGCGCGGTTGTCGGCGATCGCTCGCAACGCCGACGAACTGGGCCTCAAGCCCCGGCTCGAACACCTCGACCTGCTCGACTCCGACACCGAGGGCGATCTGATCCGCACGATCGGCGACTTCGACGAGGTGGTGGCCACGGCGGCGCAACTGCGTGAGCCGCACCGCATTTCGCGCTACCTGGAGTCGCTCGCGGGTGCCTACCACCGGTTCTACGCCCACAATCGGGTGCTGCCACAGGGCGATGAGGAACCCGGTGACATCCACGGCGCGCGGCTTGCGCTGTGTGCGGCGACCCGTCAGGTGCTGCGCAACGGGCTCGATCTCATCGGCGTCAGCGCTCCGGAGCGGATGTGAACGCGCATCCGGCGGGACCGCGCCACGCCGAGACGCAAGCGGCACCGCAGTTGGCCCAGCAGCCGAACGACCCGGCCGCGGTGGCGCAGATACCGGCAAATGTGTTCCCCCGCAATGCTGTTCGTGCCGAGTCCGGTGAGCTGACCATCGCGGGCGTCGGTGTAGGCGAGCTGGCCGAGACATTCGGCACCCCGCTGTTCGTGCTCGACGAGGATGATTTTCGCTCCCGCTGCCGCGACATGATGACCGCGTTCGGGCCCTACGGACGTGTGCACTACGCGTCGAAGGCGTTCCTGTGCAGCGAGGTTGCGCGCTGGGTTGACCAGGAAGGTCTGTCACTCGACGTCTGTTCCGGTGGTGAGCTCGCGATCGCCCTTCACGCGGGCTTCCCGGCCGAGCGAATCGCCTTGCACGGCAACAACAAGAGCCTCGACGAACTCGACGCGGCACTCGAGGCCGGTGTCGGTCACATCGTGTTGGACTCGATGATGGAGATCGAGCGCCTCGACCGCTTGGCGGGCGAGCGCGGTGTCGTCGCCGACGTACTGATTCGCGTGACCGTCGGCGTGGAGGCGCACACGCACGAGTTCATCGCCACGGCGCACGAGGATCAGAAGTTCGGATTCGCGCTGTCGGGCGGCGTCGCGATGGAAGCGGTTCGACGCGTCTTCGCCACCGACAACCTGCGACTGGTGGGGCTGCACAGCCACATCGGCTCCCAGATCTTCGACATGGACGGTTTCGAGCTCGCGGCACATCGGGTGCTCGGATTGCTGCACGACGTCGTCGACGAGTTCGGTGTCGACAAGACATCGCAGATGTCGATCGTTGATCTCGGTGGGGGACTGGGTATTTCGTACCTTCCCGACGAACGTCCGCTGCCCATCGCCGACGTCGCCGAGACACTCGCCGCCATCGTCCGCCGCGAATCGGAAGCGGTTGGCCTGCCGATGCCGACCATCGCCGTCGAACCCGGTCGCGCGATCGCGGGGCCGGGCACCATCACGCTCTACCGCGTCGGGACCATCAAAGACGTCGAACTCGGCGGCGGGTCGGTGCGTCGCTACGTGTCGGTCGACGGCGGCATGAGCGACAACATCCGAACTGTGCTGTATCAGGCCGAGTACGACGTGCGGCTGGTCTCGCGAGTGTCCGCCGCCGACGCGGTGGTCAGCCGCGTCGTCGGAAAGCATTGTGAGAGTGGCGACATCGTCATCAAGGACTGCTGGCTACCCGGCGACCTCGAACCCGGCGATCTGATCGCCGTCGCGGCGACCGGTGCGTACTGCTATTCGATGTCGAGCCGATACAACATGGCGATGCGGCCGGCCGTGGTCGCGGTGGCCGACGGTACGGCGAGGGTGATTCTTCGCCGCGAGACACTCGACGACTATCTGCGGCTGGAGGTGAGCTGAATGAGCAACGGTGCAGGACAAGAAGAATCAGCAGGACGAGACAACTCGGTAGGGCAAGACCAATCGGCGGGACGAGACATGACAGCGCAGGACAAGACGATCGGCGTCGCGGTCCTCGGTATGGGCAACGTGGGTTCCGAGGTCGTGCGGATCATCGAGGACAACGCCGCCGATCTTCGCGCTCGGGTCGGTGCGCCCGTCGAATTGCGCGGCGTCGCGGTGCGTGATCTGACCCGGCCGCGCAAGATCGCCCAGGAACTGATCACCGACGACCCCGCGGCACTCGTGGCACGCGACGATGTCGACATCGTCGTCGAACTCATGGGCGGAATCGACCCCGCACGCGAATTGATCCGCACCGCACTGCAATCGGGCAAGTCTGTGGTGACGGCCAACAAGGCGCTGCTCGCCGAGTACACGGGCGAACTCGCCACCGCGGCCGCCGACGCGAAAGTGGATCTGTACTTCGAGGCGGCCGTCGCCGGGGCGATTCCGGTGGTGCGTCCGCTGATGCAGTCTCTCGCGGGCGACACCGTCGAGCGAGTCGCCGGAATCGTCAACGGCACCACCAACTTCATCCTCTCGGAAATGGCCGAGACCGGTGCCGACTACGCCAAAACCCTCGCAGAGGCAGGACGTCTGGGTTACGCCGAGGCCGATCCGACGGCCGACGTCGAGGGTTACGACGCGGCAGCCAAGGCCGCGATCCTCGCGTCGATCGCGTTCCACACTCGTGTGACGGCGGCCGATGTCTACCGCGAGGGCATCACCAACGTGACGCCCGACGACCTGGTTGCGGCGAAGAAGTTCGACTGCACGGTCAAACTTCTCTCGATCTGTGAGCGTGTGCGGGGTGACGATGGTGCGCAGCGTGTGTCGGCGCGTGTCTACCCGGCGCTGATCCCGTTGTCGCACCCGCTCGCAACGGTCAACGGGGCGTTCAACGCGGTCGTGGTCGAGGCAGAGAACGCGGGAAGGCTCATGTTCTACGGGCAGGGTGCCGGCGGTTCGCCGACGGCATCGGCGGTGCTCGGCGACATGGTGATGGCCGCGCGAAACAAGGTGCACGGTGGTCGCGGACCACTCGAATCGACCTACGCGTCGTTGCCGATTGCGTCGATCGATGAAGTGCCCACCCGCTACTACGTCTCCATGCGAGTCGCCGACAAGCCCGGTGTACTCTCGCAGGTCGCCAACGAATTCTCGAAGCGATCGGTGAGTATCGCCGCAGTCCGTCAGGAAGGCGCGGGCGACGACGCCCGGCTGATCGTCGTCACACACCGCGCACCCGATCGAGCTCAGTCGGAATGCGTTGCAGCACTTGAGGACATGGACTCCGTGACCACGGTTTCCAGCGTTCTGCGATTGGAAGGAACCGATGACTGACGCGACCAACGCACCCGCGCACGCGCCTGTGCACGCAGGCTGGCCGGGGCTGATCGAGGCCTATCGTTCACGACTGCCCGTCGGCGACGACTGGAAGGTCGTGACCCTCCTCGAGGGTGCGACGCCGCTGGTACCGGCGCCATACCTGTCGGAGCTGACCGGCTGCGAGGTGTACCTCAAGGTCGAGGGCCTCAACCCGACGGGCTCGTTCAAGGACCGCGGCATGACCATGGCCGTGAGCAACGCGGTCAACAACGGTAAGACCGCGGTTCTGTGCGCGTCGACGGGCAATACGTCGGCGTCGGCGGCTGCCTACGCCACCCGCGCCGGTATCACCTGCGCCGTGCTGATTCCCGAAGGAAAGATCGCGATGGGCAAGCTCGCCCAGGCGGTCATGAGCGGGGCCAAGATCATCCAGGTGCAGGGCAACTTCGACGACTGTCTCGAACTCGCTCGCAAGGCCACCGCGGAGTTCACCGAGATCGAGCTGGTCAACTCGGTCAATCCGGCGCGTATCGAGGGGCAGAAGACCGCGGCATTCGAGATCGTCGACGTCCTCGGTCGCGCGCCCGACGTGCACGTGCTCCCGGTGGGCAACGCGGGCAACATCACCGCGTACTGGAAGGGCTATCGCGAGTACCACGCCGACGGCATCAGCGATCTTCCGCGCATGCTCGGCGTGCAGGCTGCCGGTGCTGCTCCGCTGGTCAACGGCGCGCCGGTGAAAGATCCCGAGACCATCGCCACCGCGATCCGCATCGGGTCGCCCGCAAGCTGGAATCAGGCCGTCGCGGCCAAGGAGGAGTCGGGCGGCCAATTCCGCGCAGCCACCGACGAGAAGCTGCTCGAGGCGTATCGCCTCGTGGCGGGCAAAGAAGGCGTCTTCGTCGAGCCCGCGTCCGCTGCCAGCGTGGCGGGCCTGCTCGCGGCCCACGCCGACGGCTGGATCACTCCGGGCCAGACGGTTGTGTGCACCGTGACCGGAAACGGACTCAAGGACCCCGACACCGCGCTCCTCGGCATGCCGGAAGTCGAGGCGATTCCCGTCGATCCCGTGGCAGTTGCCGATGCACTCGGCGTCGCCTGAAGCTGGGACGCGACGAATGGTCAGCCCGGATACGGTGTATAGGCAACTGCCGGAAGGTCTTTCGACCAAGGTGCGCGTGCCTGCGTCGAGTGCGAACCTCGGACCGGGGTTCGACTCGCTCGGCATCGCGCTCGGCCTCTACGACGAGGTCGTCGCGTCGACGACACCCGCGGGCATCGACGTCGACGTCGTGGGTGAGGCAGCCGACGACGTTCCGCGTGATGCCAACCATCTCGTCGTCCGCGCGCTCCTCGCAGGGCTCGCGCACGCGGGGGTTTCGGCCGCTGGGCTGCACCTGAAGACGGTCAATGCCATCCCGCATTCGCGCGGCCTCGGATCGTCGGCCTCGGCCGCGGTCTCAGGACTCGCCGCAGCGTCGGGACTCGTCGTCGCCGCAGGCCTCGGCGACCCCATCTCCGACGCCGACCTCGTGCAACTGGCCAGTGCCTTCGAGGGTCACCCCGACAACGCCGCGGCAAGCGTGCTGGGGTCCGCGGTTGTGACCTGGATCGAACCCGGTGAGCATGCCCACTATGGCGCGCGGCGGCTCGATGTCCACCCCGCGATCCGAGCGACAGCCTTCGTTCCGTCGACCGAGTCGTCGACGTCGTTCACCCGTGGGCTGCTGCCAGACGACGTCCCGCGTACCGACGCGATCTTCAATGTCAGTCGCGCAGCGCTCGCCGTCGTAGCCCTGACGTCCGATCCGAGTTGTCTGTTTGCAGCAACCGACGACCGGTTGCATCAGCCCTATCGCGCGGCCGCCATGCCCGAGACGGCGCGACTCGTCGCGGCCCTCCGCGCGCGGGGATACGCGGCGACAGTCTCCGGGGCAGGCCCGAGCGTGCTGGTCCTCGACACGCGATCGGTCGATTCGACGACCCGCGAACTGGCAGGCGAACAGGGCTTTCGCGTGCAGCAACTCGAGATTGCCGGCGGCGTCCAGATCGGCTGAATCTCCTCATGCGGATTCGGCGTGTTGCCGGTACCATGCCTGGGGGGTTATCATAAACTGGTCTAGCCGCGCAGGCTCGTTCCGCCGTGCTTCTCACCGATCTCTGATCAACATCCGGTCGGCTCCCGGGTGTGCACATGAGCAGTCACCGATCTGGGGCATCGCGCAATCCGCGAGTCGGCACTTCTTGTCGAGAGCAGATTCTTGTCGAGAGCACAGCAGTTCAGGAGTGACATACCGCAGCCGGACCACAATCTTGTCCGCCCGTCCACCACGGACGGCGGTCATTTCCTCTGAAGGTTGACGACGCGTCGAGCCGATCGAGCGGCGTCGGACACCTCAGTAGGCGACATCACGACCTCATGCAGCATCTGACTGCGGAGGAACGAAAGGACATCCGTGACTGATACGGACCTGATCACCGCGCCAAGCGTCGCCGACGACCAAGGCGCACCCAAGACCAAGCCGCGCGCAGGCCTCTCCGGCATGGTGCTGACCGAACTCCGTTCACTCGCAGGTGAGCTGGGCATCAAGGGCACGTCCGGAATGCGCAAGGGCGATCTGATCGCCGCCATCAAGGAGCGCCAGGGCGCAGGATCACCTGCCGCCGACACCCAGAAGGCAACCGCACCCAAGGCCGAGGCTGTTGCCGGTGAGGCTCCCAAGGCGGTCCGCAGCGCGACCCGCCGCACGAAGACCGCGACATCTGCCGAGGCTGCGCCGGAGCAGATGACGATCACCTCCGAGACCACTGCGAGCCCGCAGTCGGAGAAGTCTGCCGACAGTACTCCTGCCAGCAGTGGCTATGCCGACGGTGCTGCTACCGACTCGGCGAACGGCGCGTCGGTGGAGTCGAGCGCGCAGAGCACTCGGACCGACATCGACCAGTCGAACAATCACCGCGGTGACAACGACCGTGGTGGCAACGGGCGGGGCGACAGCGACCGCGGTGACAACGACCGTGGTGGCAACGGGCGCGGCGAGTCCGACCACGCGTCGAACCAGGGCGGCGGCAACAATCGCAACCGCACCCGCAACCGTAACGGTGGGCAGGGCGGTTCGAACTCGAACGGCTCGAACTCGGCTCAGCAGGGCGGAAGCAACCAAAGCAGCGAGGGCGGCCAGAACAGCGGCAAGAACCAGGGCCCCAACAACAATCGCGACAACAACAATCGCGACGACGATGGCGAAGGTGGTCGCGGACGCCGCGGTCGTCGCTTCCGTGAACGTCGCCGTGGACGTGACCGTGACGGATCGGGTGGCGGCGAGCCGCAGATCTCCGAAGACGACGTGTTGCAGCCTGTCGCAGGCATTCTCGACGTTCTCGACAACTACGCATTCGTGCGGACCTCGGGCTACCTCGCCGGTCCCAACGACGTGTACGTCTCGATGAATCTCGTTCGCAAGAACGGTTTGCGTCGTGGCGACGCGATCACCGGTGCCGTGAAGGTGCCGCGTGATGGCGAGCAGCAGAACCAGCGACAGAAGTTCAATCCGTTGGTGCGCCTCGACTCGGTCAACGGGTCAGACGTCGAATCCGCCCGTAAGCGACCGGATTTCAACAAGCTGACACCGCTGTACCCGAACCAGCGACTGCGTCTCGAGACGGCCAAAGAGCAACTCGACACCCGCGTCATCGACCTCATCATGCCGATCGGTAAGGGGCAGCGCGCACTCATCGTGTCGCCTCCGAAGGCAGGCAAGACGACGATACTGCAGGACATCGCCAACGCGATCGCCATCAACAACCCCGAATGTCACCTCATGGTGGTCCTCGTCGACGAGCGACCCGAAGAGGTCACCGACATGCAGCGGTCGGTCAAGGGCGAGGTCATCGCCTCGACGTTCGATCGTCCGCCGTCAGACCACACGTCGGTCTCGGAGCTCGCGATCGAGCGCGCCAAGCGCCTCGTCGAGCAGGGCAAAGACGTCGTGGTGCTACTCGACTCCATCACCCGCCTCGGCCGCGCGTACAACAATGCGTCGCCCGCATCGGGACGCATCCTGTCCGGTGGTGTCGACTCGACGGCGCTCTACCCGCCGAAGCGATTCCTCGGCGCTGCTCGCAACATCGAGAACGGCGGATCGCTGACGATCATCGCATCCGCACTGGTCGAGACCGGTTCGACCGGCGACACGGTGATCTTCGAGGAGTTCAAGGGCACCAGTAACGCCGAGCTCAAGCTCGACCGCAAGATCGCCGATCGTCGTGTGTTCCCGGCTGTCGACGTCAACCAGTCGAGTACCCGTAAGGACGAGCTGCTGATGTCGCCCGAGGAGTTCGCCATCATGCACAAGCTTCGTCGCGTGCTGAGCGGACTCGATTCGCAGCAGGCCATCGACCTGCTGATCAGCCAGCTCAAGAAGACCAAGAACAATTACGAGTTCTTGCTGCAGGTGCAGTCGAACGCCCCCGGCGCCATGAAGGACGACTGACACAGCAGACGACTGACGCAGCAGGACGACTGACACAGGACGACTGACGCTAGCTTGCAGCGGCCTGTGCGGCGCGGTGGCGTCGCACGGCTGCGCGGTTGGCGCAGGCCGGTGAGCAGTAGCGCTGCCGCCCGTTGCGTGAGGTGTCGGCGAAGACATGGGTGCATTCGGCGAGTTCGCATGCACCCATGCGATCGATCCCGCGTCCGGTGAGGTGCAGTGCCGTTGCCGCAGAGATCAACACACAGATCTGCTGCCAGCCCGCGACGTTGTCGTCGCGGAAGTGTAGATGCCACCCGGTCTTCGCATGGTTGGTGAGTCGGGGAGACGCGGCGTGCTGCAACAGCAGGTCGTTCAACAGGTCAGCGCGCGTCTGCTCGTCGGTCGCGCGCGCGACATCCCGCCAGAGTTCGAGGTATTCGAGGGTCTTGCGCAGGTCGTCGGGACCGATGTCGTCGGCGTCGAATACGAAACCGGCTGCACGGCATCGGGTGACGAGTTCGTCTGCATCCCTCGGAGGGCTATTGGCCAAGTCGACGGCCAGCCCGACGGCATCCCGCCCGTAATGGTTGAAATGCATAATGCCATTACATCACAGTGGAAGCATGTCACTCACGCATCTCGACCACGCACACCACTGGACCGCTCAGTCACGCCACCTCACCTCGACGGGTGTGGTTGTCTACCAACGGTGTTCGTGCGGAGCTCTTCGCGTCGTCGAACATGACCTCACGGCAACGCAATCGGCAGCCGAACACGTCGTCGGACCTGATCTCAGGCGGCCAGTTCGGTCATCAGGTGATCCCACGCGTCGAACATCGCGGCGGGTACCGCGCCGGTCTGCGTGATCACCATCCCGCATCGCGCGTGGCGGTCGTAGATCTCGATGGACCCGGTCGGACCCCACACACCCTGTGACCAGGTCACCCAGCACTCGGTGACGAGATTGAAGTTGATCATCGCCCGTCCGCGCCCGGATGCCAGCAGCATCTGTCCCTCGTGTTCGCGTGCGCCGTCGAGCTGATCGTGGTGTAGCTGGACACAACCGGGTGCCGTCGCGGCCATGGTCAGTTCCACACCGTGCAGCGCCGCATGCTCGAGCGCAGCGATGGCCTGACGAGAGTCGATGCGTGCGAAGCCTTCTCGCGCCGGCATCGAGGCGAGACGTGAGACTCCGCCGTCGACGAGGATGCTGTCGAGCTGCGCGACCTGATCGTCGAGCGCGTCGTCGCAACAGACGATGACCTCCGGCGCCTCGTTCGCGATATCGGCGTCGGGCGGGCCGTCGGACGAGAACGTGTCGGCAGACAATCCGATGGCCTCGAATGCCAATCTGTCCGACGCCTCCGTCAGATAGGTTGCGTGAGCGGTGTTTCCGTCGGCGTCGAACAGTCGGAGCATGGGCGGCGCCTGCGCTGCGGGTTCGCTGACGAGTGCGGAGCCGAGACGATCGGGGTGCAGACGCAGCGACACCCGGCCGGGGCGACAGCGAATCGGCCCGCCCATGATCGTCGGGGTCTCGTGGACACCGACGTCGTTGAGGATGACAGGTCCGGCAACGGTCACGCCGACGATCTGATCGAGCAGTGGTAGATGTCCTCCGAGTGCAGAGGCGTTGCCGCGCAGCAGATGTCCGGAGAACTGCGGATCTGCGAGCAACGCGTCGAGGTCGCTGGTGTGCGTTGCCCTGCTGCAGCGACACGCGCCCTCGCGTGCGCAGCGTCGCGTTGTCGGTTGCTCGGGATCCGGCGGGTTGGCTGGCATCGTTGCCATCCTTTCAACTGCTGATCGGGGTGAGGTCAGTAGACGTCACGCATGTACCGCTTGTCCTTTTTGAGCTGTGACACCGCATCCTGCGCTGCGGAGGCACTGTGCCCGCCGTGCTCGGCGATGATCTCGTGCAACGCATCGTCGACGTCGCGCGCCATTCGAGTCGCATCGCCGCACACATACAGGTACGCGCCGTCGTCGAGCCAGCGGAAGAGTTCGGCTCCGCGAGCGCGCATCCTGTCCTGCACATAGACCTTGTGTTCCTGATCGCGTGAGAACGCGAGGTCGAGACGGTTGAGCAGCCCGTCGGACACGAACTGATCGATCTCGTCGCGGTAGATGTGATCGCACGTTTCGTGTTGGTCGCCGAAGAACAGCCAGTTGTCTCCCGTCGCACCGCGTTCGGCTCGCTCGTGGAGGAATGCACGAAACGGAGCGATGCCGGTACCGGGTCCGACCATCACGACCTTCGCGTCGTCGGATGGCAGCCGGAACGACTTGTTGGGTGTCACGAACACACCGATCGTCTCGTCGTCGGCGATCCTGTCTGCGAGGTGCGTCGAGCACACCCCTCCGCGGTCGCGCTCGCCGGAACGGTAGCGGACCGTCGCCATCGTCAGGTGGACGGTTCCTGCGTGTGCGCGAGGACTCGACGAGATCGAATAGACGCGGTGGGCGAGCGGCTGCAACTCCGCGAGGAGTTCGTCGGGGGTGATGGTCAGCGATTCGTCGACGTTGAGGAGGTCGAGCACGTCCTTGCCCCACAGCCACGCGTCGAGCGCTTCGCGGTCGCCGGTGGAGGCGAGGTGTGTGAGTTCGGCATCGCCGCTGCGGGCCGCGATGTAGTCGACCAGATACTTTGAGGCAGTCGCGATCTCATAGCGGTGCAGCAGTGCCTCGCGCAGCGGACGTTGCTCCTTGCGATCGACGACCGGTGTCTGCGGCGAGACGCCGAGCCTGTCGATGATGCGGTCGACGAGCGCGGGGTCGTTGCGCGGCACGACGCTCAGCCCGTCGCCGGGCTCGTAGGTGATGCCGCTGTCGCCCAACGAGATCACCAGGTGCCGAACTTCTTTGGCCGAACCGGGGCCGGAGAGAACGGTGTTGGCGATCACCGTCGCCGGGTACGGATTCTTGCGACCCCACGTCGACTTGCGTTGTCGCGCAGGCTTACCGGCCTTCTCGGTGACGCCCTTGCGGGTCTCGGAGGCCTCGACTGTCGCCGCGGGAGCGGGCGCCTCGTCCGCAAGCTCGGAGCCCGTCTGCTGCGGTGTGGCCGCGGCAAACAGAGGTAGAGCCCGTGCGAGCCACTCGTCGGCCGTCTGCTGATAGTCGACATCGCAGTCGACACGTTCGACGACCCGTGTCGCCCCCAGTTCCGCGAGCCGTGCGTCGACGTTCTTACCCGCCTGACAGAAGCCGTCATAGATCGAATCCCCGAGCGCGAGGACGCCGAATGTCAGTCCGTCGAGTCGACCGACCTCCGGTGCCGCGAGTGCCTGCCAGAAGTCCTCGGCGTCGTCCGGCATGTCGCCCTCACCGTAGGTCGACGTGACGACGAGCAGCCGCGTCGTCGTGCCGAGTGCGGCGAGATCGAGGTCGGCGAGGTCGCAGACCCGTGCGTCGATGCCGATCTCTGCGGCCTTCGCCTTCGCCTTCTCGGCGAGCATCTCCGCGTTTCCGGTCTGGGTGCCGTAGGCGATGAGCAAGGGTTGCGACACGTCGGCCGTACTCGATTCGGCCGACGTGTGTCCGACGCCGGGCGCGGACTCAGGCTGCGGCATCGTCATTCTCGTATTCAGGCCTGCGAGGAATCCTGCGAGCCATGCCTTCTGGTCGCCCGTGAAGGGAACATCGGTGGGAATGTAGGGCAATTGCATGTCATCCCGCCTTCGGGTGTGAGAGAGGTGTGATGTCGTCGGCAGCGTCGGATCTGTGCGGTGTCGCTGCTGCGAGCGCCTCGACGACGGTCGGCACTGTGCGCGAGGCGAACAGGGCGTCGAAGTCGGGGAGTGAACCCAACACGTCACGGATGTGGTTGTCCTGGTGCATGATCCATCCGTACGTCGCGGGTGCGTCGACGGAGCGGACATTGCGGGCCGCGAGCGCCCGCTTGTAGTCGTCGATTCGTTTGGCGGAGATGAGCGCGGCAATCTGTTGTTCGTCGTAGTCGGCGAGGATGTCGCGGACGAACGTACCCACGCGTGTGACGAGGTCGAAGTCTTCTGTCAGGACGAGATTGCGTGCGGCTCGCGCGATGAGCTGTTCCGACCGCGAATCCGCGCCCACGACCGTCGATCTCGAGCGACGCATGCGGGTCTGGGCGACCTCTCGGGCGAGATGGAACACCGTGAACGCGTTGAGGAGTCGGTACATCGTGGCGTCGTCGGTGTGACCGTACGCGGGCACGAGGCCGTCGAGGATCGGCGTCCGGTTTCTGACATGCCGTTTGAGAGCCCTGACCTGGTCGGTGGCGATCGACGTGGACAGTTCGTCGACGAGCGCGCGGTGACCGAGCGTGGCCAGCAACGTCGGGGCGTCCTGGTGGCTGACGAGCGCGCGCGGCATGGCGTAGCTGATGTAGTGCCGCTCGGTCTCCCAGTTCTCGAGGAGCCGGTTCGCGAGCGCGGAACCGGTTGCCTCGGCGTGCATCTCGAGGAGTAGGTGGACCGCGTGGTGGTGGATCGGTGCGAGTGGGTCGTCGACTCCCGTGATCGCTCCGACGAGCACCGAGTCGGAACTGATCCGGTCGGCGAGTACACAGGCCGGATCGTACTGATAGAGGAAGCCGCCGCTCATCCCGTTGCCGAGTCCTCGACCGAACCCGCCGATATTGAGCACCGCTCCGTTGGTCATGTATTCACAACCGAACTCGCCGATGCCTTCGACCACTGCGGTGCTACCCGAATTGCGTACGGCGAAGCGGTCTCCGGCTTCTCCCTCGACGAAGAGGCGCCCACCGGTGGCTCCGAACAGCGCGAAGTTTCCGATCAGGACGTTGCCGCCCTCTGCGGGCGAACCCCCCCCCGGGAGAGCGCACCACGACCGTTCCACCCGACATCGACTTTCCGACGCCGTCGTTGCACGTACCGGTGTGCTCGAGGCGCAGACCGTCGTTGCAGAAGGCGCCGTAGGACAAGCCCGCGGAGCCAGAGGTGGGGATCGTGACGGAATCGGGTGCGAGATAACGACGCCCGCGCTCGTCGACATAGACGGCCGGTAGCAGGTCGATATTCTCGGAAGCGGCGTGTTCTGAAGCGGGGTGGTCGGGTGCGGTGTAGTTGAGCATGCGCTCGATGTCGACGGCCAGTTGCGCACCGACACTCTTGTTGCGGTTGCCGAGCACCGTCGGGATGGTGACGACACTCTCGGCCCTCTCATCGAACAGCGCGTCGCGCACCTGGGCCAGCAGCGAGTCGTCGACGGAGAAGTCGGCCTCGAGGTAGACCGGATCGGTGATCGCCTCCCTGTCGACGCGCGCGAGAAGCGGTGCGGTGTCGAGGCGGCCGACGATCGCAGGGTGGTCGATTCCGACGAGTAGGTCTGTGCGACCGCGTGCCGCGCTCAGATCGGGTAGCGCGAGGTCGGCGAGTATCTCCCGCACATCGTGCGCGACGTTCAGCAGGTACTGCGCCATGGCACGCGGATCCCCGTCGAACAGTTCGGGATTCGTCGTGAGGCCCGCCGGACATTTGATGTTGCAGTTCTTGGCCATCACGCAGCCCATCATCATCAGGGCGGCGGTACCGAACTCGAAGCTGTCGGCACCCAGCAGCGCCGAAACCACCACGTCGCGACCTGTCTGATGAGCTCCCGACGCACGGAGGACGACCTTCTCGCGGAGACCGTGCGCACCGAGTGCCTGGTGTACCTCGGCCAGACCGATCTCGGCGGCACGCCCGGCATAGCGCAGGCTGCTGACCGACGCCGCGCCGGTGCCGCCGGTGTTTCCGGCGACGTTGATCACGTCGGCGCCTGCCTTGGCGACTCCGACGGCGATGGTTCCGATGCCCTCGGACGACACCAGCTTCACGATCACGCGCACCCGCGCTGCTTTGCAGTCGTGGATGAGCTGAGCGAGGTCTTCGATCGAGTACGTGTCGTGGTGCGGTGGGGGAGAGACGAGTTCGACTCCCGGAGTGCCACCGCGGGCCGCGGCGATCTCGACGGTGACCTTCGGCGCCGGAAGTTGGCCTCCCTCACCGGGTTTGGCGCCCTGGCCGATCTTGATCTCGAGTTCGGTGAGCATGGGGTCGGCGAGGTATCCCGCCCAGATCCCGAATCTGCCCGAGGCGAACTGCTTGATCCTCGACGCGCGTAGCGTGCCGTACCTCGAATAGTGCTCGCCGCCTTCACCGCTGTTCGACAACGCGCCGACCATGTTGGTGCCGTGGGCAATGGCTTCGTGTGCCTGTGCGACGAGAGCGCCGTGGCTCATGGCCCCGGACGCGAACGTTGCGGTGATCTCGTGGGCGGGTTGCACATCGGTCAACCTGCGTGACGTGTCGGCACGACGAAGGTTGAGGACGTCGCGGACGGTACTCGGACGTTCCGCCCGGGTCCGCGCAATGTCGTCGACGAATGCGCGGTAGGCGTCGGTGACGGTGAATGCGTCGATCTCGGCATCGGTGAGCCGGTCATAGCTGCTCGATGAGTACAGTTGCGCGGTCTCGCCGAATGCGCCGTCGAGGTCGCCGAGCGTGAGCAGTCTCAGAAGATCCGCTGCCCCCGCCTCGTCGGCACGTACGGAGTTGACTGTCGCCGTGGCGAACTGCAATCTCTCCGAGACCATCTCGCCGTAGCCGCGGACGGCAGCGACGCCAAAGGAGTGGCCTGCGCCGTCGGCACGTTCCTTGAACAGTCCGAGTAGTGGAAGATCTTTGTCCGACGACGCGGCAGGCGCGGCCATCGCAGCTCGGTGAGCACCGGCAATGGCGTCGACGACATCGGCAAGTGCAGCTCCGCCCGCTGGCGAGCGCATCGTCGGAAACCATGCTGCGAGTACAGGGTCGGAGGTGTCGAGGAAGTTCGGCTCGAAGAACTCGCCACCGATGTAGCTCTCGACCGTGCACAACCCCACCCGGCCCATCGTCTTCATGAGCGACTTCGTGGCCGCAGCGGCCCAGCGAGCGAATCCTGCTGTCGCCGTCTGTTGGTCACCGGAGCGCGTTGCGCGCCGCGCGACCGAATGAGGATGTGCCGCAGCGGCTCCGAAGCCGAGGATCGCGGCGAGGTCATGCGACGACTCGATCTGGCCCGAGTCCACCACCAGGGACACGCTCAGCCGTGCGCCAGAAGCGATCAGTCGTTGGTTGACTGCAGAGACGAGGAAGATCATCGGCAAAGCGGCACGATCGGCCCGGATCGCACGGTCGCTGAGGACCGCGATTCCGCCGGTGGCGGAGGCGAACTCGACAACTTGGGTGCACACTCGCTCCACTGCGCTGACGAGTGCCGTGGCGTCGTCTTGTGCCGCGGTGTTATCGGCGCTTGCCGTATCGGAGCCGTCGGATACCTCCGGCAGCGCGAACGTGGCATCGAATACGCGGACGGGGGATTCGTCCTGCGCGAGCAAGACGTCGAGCGCGGCGGCGTCGAGTATCGGCGACGGGATGACGATCTGGCGATGCGGATGTGTTGTGGCCGTGTCGATCTCACTGATTCGAGGCCGTGCACCGAGCGCAACGCGCAGCGACATCCCGTCTGCTTCACGGATACTGTCCAACGGTGGGTTGGTGACCTGCGCGAATCGCTGCGAGAAGTACCGGGCGACGCTGGGCTCCCGATTGGTGAGCGCATTGATCGCGTTGCCGAAACCCATGGCGGAGACGCGTTCGACGCCCTCGTCGATCATCGGGTCGACAAAGTACCTCAGGCTTTCCTGGTCGAGGTGATACGCGCGGAAGCGTTGATGGTCCGTCAGCGTCGGATCGTCGCAAGGAAGGGTGGGCGAATCGTCACTTTCGGAAGTGTGTGAAGACTGTTGTGGCGCAAGCGCGCTCAGTTCGACCCGTGCGGCGTTCAGCAGTGAGGGATAGTCGCGCGCCGCGGCGAGCTTCGCGTACGCCTGCTCGGTGGTGTAACTCCGGTGCTCGCGATGGTCGTAGTAGATCATCCCGCCAGCGGACACGCGCCCACGCGCGATCACACGCTCCGGCGGTAGCGAGATCTGTCCCGCCTCGGAGAAGGCGCACAGATAGTCGGCGGTCTCGACGGTGCGCAGGGGGCGTAGTCCTAGGCGATCGAGGCGTGCACCGATGACCGTGCCGTCGCCGAACACCACGGCCGCCGGGCCGTCGTTCTTCTCCTCGTAGAGAGAGAAGTACTCGAACATCGCCCGAACCTCGGGGGCGAGTGTCGTGTCGTTCTCCCAGGCGGGCGGCATCATCGACACGATCGCGGTGACGAGGTCGACGCGTTCGGACACGACACGCGCGGCGACCGTCTGGTCAAGCCTGCTCGAGTCGGATTGACCCGGCGGTCGCGAGATGGTCCTGCCGGAGGCGGCCGCTGCGGTGACCTGCGCGATGCGATTCTTCTTGTCGGTGTTGAGCTCGCCGTTGTGCGCGAGGAGCCGAAATGGCTGAGCCATCGTGGGATGCGGGTCGGTGTTGGTGGAGAAGCGCGTGTGGAAATACAGCGTGTGCACGCGATGGTCCGGATCGGCGAGGTCGGTGAAGTAGTCGACGACCTCGTTCGACGAGAGTCTGCCCTTGAGGACCTGCGTGCGTGCGGACAGCGACAGCGGATAGAGCCCCGCGAACTCATCGGACGTGTAGGCGATGGACTCAATGTGCAGCAGTGCCTGCTGAACGAGATGGTCGAGATCGGCCGGATCCGGGCACGGGTCGGGTGCCGCGAACACCCATTGCCGGATCGGGAGCTGCGCTGCCGCGGAGGCCGGCCGCAACACCGAGGGGTCGACAGGAACGTCGCGCACGCACAGTTCGGTGAATCCGCGGTCGTGCATCGTGCGCTCGATGAGTCGCGTGGCCCTCGCTGCCGCTGCGGGGGACTCCGGGAGAAAGAAGTTGCCGACGCAGAATCGGCCGAGCTCGAGATCGGGTCGGCCGGTCACCGAACGAAAGAAGCGTCGGGACAGATCCATGGACACGCCGCCGCCGTCGCCGATGCCGAGCGCCGAGATGCCACCGCGGTGGGGTACCGAACACAGCGCCTCGCGCGCCATATCGATGACGTCATGCGTTGCCCTGCCGTCTTTGCGCGTGATGAAGCCGACGCCGCAGCTGCTCTTTTCGTCGCTGTGATCCCACACCAGGTGTGGACTCCGGATCGCGTGCACGCAGGTCCTCTCGTAGGGATGGGGTTCAAGATGCGAATGCAGCCCGCTGCGACGTTGGAGCGGTTCGCCGCTGCAACACTGGAGCGGCCCAGCCGCTGCGACGATGAAGCGGCTCGCACGACTATAACTTAGGTAAGGCACAGTAAACTAAGGCTTACCTTCGGTGGAACTACCGACTCACGTCGTCGCCGGAGCGGTTCGACACATTTACGCAGCGTGCAGCCCATTTCGCGGAGACGGAACTGCGTCGGAATGAATATGGACGGGGCCGTGTTGAGGCGGGTGACAGGCAGTCGAGTCGAATCCGGCGCCCGCGGTCGTCGCCAGCCACTAGGTTGCGATTTCCGTCTGGGCCTGGGGCGATGGCATACTGATCGGTCGAGTCCGGTACCGGTTCACACCGCCGAATCGCGGCGGTGACCCGGCGACCACAGAAAGGGACACCAGAATGAAGCAGGGAATTCACCCCGATTACCACGTCACAGAGGTCGTTTGCGGCTGTGGCAACACCTTCGAGACCCGCAGCACCGCCGAGAACGGTCGGATCAACGTCGAAGTCTGCTCGCAGTGCCACCCGTTCTACACGGGCAAGCAGAAGATCCTCGACACCGGCGGCCGCGTCGCGCGCTTCGAGAAGCGCTACGGCAAGCGCACCAAGAACGCAGACGCCAAGTAGCTATCCCGACGACGCCCGCCCGGTCACACCGACCGGGTCGGGCGTCGTTTTCGTTGGGCGAGCAAGTATCTGGGCGAGCAAGTATGAGGAGGACGAGCGGTGAATAAGAGCGCACACACGCGCGACGCCGGAGGCGGTGCCAATGGCGGTGCCATCGACGACATTCTTGCCGAGCACGCTGGGCTCGAGCAGCAGCTCTCTGATCCCTCATTGCACGACGATCCGTCGCATGCGCGGCGGGTGGGCAAACGATTTGCCGAGCTCGCGCCGATCATGGCGACGTATTCGAAGCTGCAGACCTCGCGCGATGATCTCGCCGCGGCCAGGGAACTCGCTGCAGACGATGCGGCGTTCTCCGAGGAGATTCCCGCTCTCGAAGCTGCGGTCGAATCTCTGGATGCGACGCTGACCGATCTGCTCGCACCACGCGACCCGCACGATTCCGACGACGTCGTGTTGGAGATCAAATCGGGGGCCGGTGGCGAGGAATCGGCGCTGTTCGCCTCCGATCTGGCCCGCATGTACCTCAGGTACTGCGAGCGGCACGGCTGGAAGGCCCAGGTCCTCGGTGTCACCGAGTCCGATCTCGGGGGCTACAAGGAGGCCACGCTCTCGATCAAGGGCCGCGAGCCGTCGCGCGACGGTGTGTGGTCGCGGCTGAAGTTCGAGGGCGGCGTTCACCGCGTGCAGCGTGTCCCGGTGACCGAGTCTCAGGGCCGTATCCACACGTCGGCGGCAGGCGTGCTGATCTACCCGGAACCCGAGGAGGTCGAGGAGATCGAGATCGACGAGTCCGATCTACGGATCGACGTCTACCGCTCGTCCGGCAAGGGCGGTCAGGGCGTGAACACCACCGACTCGGCGGTCCGTCTCACCCACCTGCCCACCGGGATCGTCGTGACCTGCCAGAACGAGCGATCGCAGCTCCAGAACAAGGCCCGTGCCATGCAGGTGCTGGCTGCGCGGTTGCAGTCTGCTGCCGAGGAGGAGGCCGACGCCGCCGCAGCGGAGGGCAGGGCTGCGCAGATCCGGACGGTTGATCGTTCCGAACGCATCCGCACCTACAACTTCCCGGAGAACCGGATCACCGATCACCGGATCGGTTACAAGGCAAACAATCTCGATGCCGTGCTGAGTGGCGACATGGACGCCCTGCTCGACGCGCTCGTCGCCGCAGACCGTCAGGCGCGGCTCGAGGCCGAGTGAGGTCGACCTGCGTGACAAGTGACCAGATGACGTCGGCGGTGTCGGAGCTGCATTCGGCAGCATCGCTGCTCGCGGAAGCCGGAATCGACTCGGCGCGCAGCGATGCCGAGTGGTTGATGGCGCATGTCCTCGACGTCGATCGGGGTTCGTTGGCTTTCGTCGACGGACCAGACGCGGGTGAGCGCAGGCGGTTTCGCGAACTCGTCGCGCAGCGTGCACGTCGAATTCCGTTGCAGCACATCATTGGTCGCGCCGCTTTCGGCCCCATCGATCTGGCCGTCGGGCCAGGGGTTTTCGTGCCGCGGCCCGAGACGGAGCTCATCCTCGAATGGGCCGTCGAGAATCTGCGGGGCATTTCGCATCCGCTCGTCGCCGATCTGTGTAGCGGCAGTGGGGCACTGGCCATCGCGATCGCCGTGTCGGTGCCGTCGGCCCGTGTGGTGGCGGTCGAGAAATCGCCGTCGGCACTGTTGTGGCTGCGCCGGAATGTCGAGAACCTCGGTGTCGGCGATCGCGTGGCAGTTCTCGGCGCCGATGTCACCGATTACGCACAACTGTCCGATCACATCCCGGACGGCTCGCTCGACCTCATTGTGGCGAACCCGCCGTATGTGCCGACCGACACCGACGTCTCGCCCGAAGTCGAGGCGGATCCGGCCGAGGCGGTGTTCGCCGGCCACGACGGGATGAGCGTGATCACGCCGCTCGCCGACGTCGCCGCGCGACTACTGGCACCCGCCGGGCGCATCGGCGTCGAGCATGACGATTCGACGTCGTCGCAGGTAATCGGGGCCTTCGAGGCGACGGGACGGTTCGACGACGTCGTGGCGCGCCGCGACCTCGCAGGTCGACCGCGGGTCGTGACCGCGCGCCGTCGACCTTGATCCGGCGCAGACGTGTCGCGTGAAAGGATGGATGGGTGAGCACCGTTTTCGATTGCACTGACGAGGACACCCGTTCTGCGGGCATCCAGGCGGCCGTGGGGGCCGCCAAGGCCGGGCGCCTGATCGTCACGCCCACGGACACGGTCTACGGCATCGGGTGCAACGCGTTCGACGCCGAGGCCGTCACCGACCTCCTGGCTGCAAAGCACCGGGGTCGCGACATGCCCGTACCCGTCCTGGTCGGTTCCTGGCATTCCATCGACGGTCTGGTCTTGTCGGTGTCGGCATCGGCGCGCAGCCTCGTCGAGGCGTTCTGGCCGGGCAGTGTGAGTCTCGTCGTCGAGCAGGCTCCGTCGCTCGCGTGGGATCTCGGCGACACGTCGGGCACCGTGATGTTGCGGATGCCGCTGCACCCGGTGGCCATCGAGGTGTTGCGTGAGGTCGGACCGATGGCGGTCTCGAGCGCCAACGTCTCCGGCAGGCCTCCTGCGATCACATGCGACGAGGCCCGCGAACAACTGGGCGACTCGGTGTCGGTCTACCTCGACGGCGGTAGAGCACCCAAGGGGGAGCCGTCGACAATTGTCGACGTCACGGGTCCGAGTCCGCGTGTCCTGCGCGAGGGTGCTGTGACGACGGCCGAGGTGGCAGAGGTGCTCGACGTCGATCCGGCCAGCCTGGTCAACTGATGCTCGAGCCCGTCACCGGTACCAGCATGGTCGTCGCCGACATGCTGTCGGCCGATTCGAGCTCGGGCGGTGCCGGTGTCCCGCTGCGCGAATTGCTGTTGGTCGGCCTGACCGCCGCTGCCATCACGTACCTGCTGACATCGCTGGTTCGGGTGATCGCGATCCGAGTGGGTGCTGTGGCCGTACCCCGTGTGCGAGACGTACACACCATTCCCACACCGAGGCTCGGCGGCGTCGGCATGTTCGCGGGAGTCGTCGCCGCGATCGTGTTGGCTGCCAACCTCCCCGCGCTCAACCGCGGATTCGCCTACACCAACGACATGGGTGCGGTGGTGACGGCCGGAGCGGTCATCGTCATCGTCGGGATCATCGACGACCGGTGGGGCCTCGACGCGTTGACGAAGTTCGTCGGACAACTCACGGCGGCGGGAGTCATGGTGGTGATGGGCGTGAGCTGGCTGCAGGTGCCGGTTCCGTTCGGAAACATCGGGACCATCGTTCTCGACCCGTTCCAGTCGGGGTTGCTGACAGTCGTGATCACCGTCGCCACCATCAACGCCGTCAACTTCATCGACGGACTCGACGGTCTCGCCGCAGGGCTCGGACTCATCTCGGCGTCGGCCATCTGCATGTTCTCGCTCGGCCTGCTCCGAGACCAGGGTGGCGACGTCAGCTATTACCCACCCGCACTGATCTCGGTCGCACTCGCGGGTGCTTGCCTCGGGTTCCTTCCGCACAACTTCTCGCCCGCGAGGATCTTCATGGGCGACTCGGGTGCGATGCTCATCGGCTTGATGCTGGCAGCGGCGTCGACGAGCGCGTCGGGACGTATAGCGGTGAACGCGTACGGTCCGGCCGACGTGTTCACGCTGCTCTCACCCCTGATCCTGGTTGCGGCCGTTGTCTTCATTCCGATGCTCGACATGCTGATGGCGGTGGTACGACGCACCAGGGCAGGCGTCGGGTTCTACACACCGGACAAGCTGCACCTGCATCATCGGCTGCTCGAACTGGGGCATTCACAGCGACGTGTCGCGCTGATCATCTACCTCTGGGTCGGAATCCTCGCGTTCTCGGTGGCCGCGAGCACGATCTTCCCGATGTCGGTGGTCGTGCCGGCGTTCGCGGCCGGTCTCGTGGTCGCGATGCTTGCGACGATGGCGCCCAGGCTTCAGCGGCGCATCGCGGAGCTGCGGACCGCGCGAGCGCTGCGCTGACCGACACCCTCGCTGAGGCAAGTGCTGTGCTCGAAAGACCAGGTAGGGGCCGATTCGGCGGGGTGGGTGACGGTTGACCTACCGGTTAGGTAACCGGACAGTAAAATCGTGTACTATCTGCTGTAGTACTTGAGGGGGACGCATATGATGCGCCGCTGGCGCGACGTGCCCCACCTCGGTAAGTCAACACAAACTGCGAAGACACCCCCCGGTGACCGCGGCACACCGTGTTGATAAGGTCACTGCAAATGCAGAGCGTACGCTCGGCGGCACCTGCCGCGAGGACGCACGCTCATCGCCTGATGCCTATGGCATGAGGTGTTCACGTGAGGAGAGGCAATGGCGACGTCCGCCCCTGACTCGGCTCCCGTGTATTACCCGCCCGCGCCGACCGGCCTCCGACGACCGGCGATCATCGCCGCCGTACTGACGGTCATCGTCGCGATCATCGCGGTGTTCCTCGGGAGCTGGTTGTTCCCGCTGTTCTTCGCAATCGGTGTGGTCGCCGTCTTCATCAACACCAAGATGGTCATCATGTCCGTCGAACGTGTTGCGGCAGAAGAGAATCCACGCAAGAAACTGCTCGCCGTCAACTCTGCCGCACGCCTCGGAGCCATCACTGTGCTCGCGCTGGCGGCGGCGTTCCTGTTCCGGCCCGAAGGGCTGGGCGTGATGTTCGGACTCGCTCTGGGCCAGGTTGTCCTGGTGCTGAACACGGTGATTCCGGTAATGAAAGGACTTCGTAAGCAGCTATGATCGCATCGACTTACGGCGCCGAGAGCCTCGTGCTGGCCGAAGCCCAAATCGAGGTCGGCCACCACAAGCAGGTGGAGTGGCTGGGCCTGACGTGGAACATCGACACGATTGTGGCCACTTCGATCGCGGGCTTGATCGTGATCGCATTGGCATTCTTCGTCCGGTCGAGGATGACTTCCAAGCGCCCCAATTCGGTGCAGCTGTTCTTCGAAGCAGTGACCACGCAGATGCGCAGCCAGATCGAGAACTCGATGGGCATGAAGGTCGGTGGATTCGTTCTGCCGCTCGCGGTAACGCTGTTCACGTTCATCCTCGTCGCGAACTGGCTGGCGGTTCTGCCGCTGCAGTACGGCGATGCCGAGGGCAAGAGCGCCGAGGTCTTCGCGCCTGCGGCCAGCGACGTCAACTTCTGCTACGCGCTCGCCGCGTTCGTGTTCATCTGGTACACCGCAGCGGGCATCAAGCGCCGCGGGCCGGTCGGGCACTTCACCCGCCTCGTCAAGGGCCACGTCGCATTCCTCGCGCCGATCAACATCATCGAGGAGATCGCCAAGCCGGTCTCGCTCTCGCTCCGTCTTTTCGGCAACCTGTTCGCAGGCAGCATCATGGTCGCGCTGATCTCGCTGTTCCCGGCGTACATCATGTGGGCGCCGAACGCGATCTGGAAGTCCTTCGACCTCTTCGTCGGCCTCATCCAGGCATTCATCTTCTCCCTGCTGACCGTGCTGTACTTCAGCCAGGCCATGGAGATGGACGAAGACCACTAGCAAGTCCGACCCCGACCGGCACCGCGCCGGTCGGACCTTAGACCTGGCAATCCGATTGCCAGTATCACCCGAAAGGAAAGTTCTCAATGGATCCGAATCTGATTGGTCTGGGCGCGTTGATCGGTGGCGGCCTCATCATGGGTGGCGGCGCAATCGGTGCCGGTGTCGGTGACGGTATCGCCGGTTCCGCGTTGATCTCCGGCATCGCACGTCAGCCGGAGGCTCAGGGCCGTCTGTTCACTCCGTTCTTCATCACCGTTGGTCTGGTCGAGGCTGCGTACTTCATCAACCTCGCGTTCATGGCGCTGTTCGTGTTCGCCACCCCGATCTCCGGCCAGTCCTGATCTTCCCGGTCTTAGTCGGGTTCCTCGAACAACAAGGGACATCTGAACCATGAATCTCGCCGCAGAGAACTTCTTGATCCCCAATGGCACGTTCTTCGCGTGTCTGCTGATCTTCGTCATCGTGCTGGTCGTCATCCGCGCGTGGGTCGTGCCACCGATTGTGAAGGTGCTCGACGAACGGCAGGCGCGCGTCGCGAAGACCGCTGAGGACAACAACGCCGCTGCGGCGAGCTACGAGGACGCCGATCGGGAGTACCAGGCTCGAATGAAGGACGCCCGCGCTGACGCGACCGGTATCCGGGACGAAGCGCGGGCCAAGGGTAACGAGGAGCTGTCGGATGCGAAGCGGCGTGCGACGGATGAAGCCGACGCCGCTCTCGCGAAGATCTCCGCCGATCTCAAGGTGGAGGCCGACAGCGCCGTGACAGAGGCCAAGCGCGACGTCGACTCGTTGTCGCGAACGCTTGCCGAACGAGTTCTCGGCAAGCAGGGTGCCGGCGTGCAAAGTGCAGGGGCGTCGACCGCCTCGGCAGAGACTGAGACGGTGAAGTAGCAGTGGATATTTTTATCGGACAGCTCATCGGCTTTCTGATCGTCATCTTCCTGTTGTGGAAGTTCGTCGTCCCGTTCTTGCGCAAGGTCGTGAAGAACGCGCAGGACGTCGTCGATCAGCAGGTGGCCGAGAGTGACGCGGCCAAGGCCCGCCTCGAGGACGCCAAGGTCGCGCACGAGCGCTCGATCGAGCAGGCAAAGGTCGAGGCAAAGCAACTGCACGAAGGTGCGGTCGAAGATGCCGAGGGCATCGCGGATGACCTGCACAAGCAGGCAGACGCCGAGGTCAAGCGCATCTCCGAGCACGGCAAGACGCAGGGCGAACTGACCAGAACGTCCATGGTTCGCCAGTTGCGCAGCGAGCTCGGACTCACCGCGGTCGACGGCGCGGGCAAGATCGTGCGCGATCACCTCGCCGACCCGGCCAATCAGTCGGAGACCGTCGATCGTGTCATCGACGAGCTCTCGGCCATGTCGCGCGGCGGACAGCCGTCGACCGGTGTGCCGAGTTCGAGCGAACTGATCGGTCTGCATTCGATGCATGCCGCGAGCCGAGAGGCCGCGCGTGCGGTCGCTCGCGAGTTCGCCACCAACACTGAAGGCAAGTCGCCTCAGGACCTGCTTGCGGCAAGCGAGGATCTGACTCAGATCATCGACTTCCTCCAGCAGAATCCGGTGTTGCGCAAGAAGTTCACCGAGGACGAGGATTTCCCGGCTCTCAAGAAGAACCTGGTGCACACCCTCTTCGACGGCAAGGCATCGCCGATCGCGGTCGAGATCGTCGCATCAGCCGTCGCACAGCACTGGTCAGCGCCCAACGACATTCTCGTCGCGCTGCGCAGGCAGAACGCGCTTGTCGTGCTGACCGCCGCCGAGCGTGACGGTCAGATCGAACAGGTCGAGGACGAACTGTTCCGGGTGAGCCGCCTGCTCGACGCGAATCCGACCCTGGCGTCGTTGCTGACCGACTTCACCAAGCCGGCCGACAGGCGTAACGGCCTGCTCACCGGGCTGGTGGGGGATCAGATCGGCGACTACACCTCGCATCTGCTCACCCAGACGATCAGCCTGCTCCACGGACAGCCCGCGGAGTCTGCCGTCGACCAACTAGCTGCGCTGGCAGCAGCGCTGCGCGGCGAAACCGTTGCCCACGTGGTGTCGGCGGCCGAATTGAGCGATGCTCAGAAGGAACGTCTCGGTGGAGTGCTCGCCGAGATCTACCACCGTTCGATCTCGGTGCAGACCGAGGTCGACCCGTCGATCATCGGCGGACTGCGTATCGGTGTCGGCGACGAGGTCATCGAGGCCGACATCGCGACACGCCTGGCGAAAGCCGCCGAGACACTGCCGAGGTAAGCGCCTCGCCGTACTGGCCACCACCACAACGGCGACCGTGCCTCATCACCACGACTCACTTACACCGACCGACATCAAGAAAGACGAGAACCCATGGCGGAGTTGACGATCTCAGCAGACGAGATTAAGGGAGCGATCGAGCAGTACGTCTCGTCGTTCGAAGCCGAAGCCTCGCGCGACGAGGTCGGCACGATCACCGACACGGCTGACGGTATCGCCCACGTCAGCGGTCTTCCGGGCGCGATGGCCAACGAGCTGTTGCAGTTCCCGGGCGGCGTCCAGGGTGTTGCACTGAACCTCGACGAGGACGAGATCGGCGCCGTCATCCTCGGTGACTACGAGGACCTCGAAGAGGGCGCTCAGGTCAGCCGTACCGGCGAGGTGCTCTCGGTGCCCGTCGGCGACAAGTTCCTCGGACGCGTGGTCGACCCGCTCGGCGCACCGATCGACGGACTCGGCGACATCGAGGCCGAGGACAACCGCGTCCTCGAGCTGCAGGCAGCCACCGTGCTCGAGCGTCAGCCCGTCGAGGAGTCGCTGGCCACCGGCATCAAGGCCATCGACGCCATGACGGCGATCGGTCGCGGACAGCGTCAGCTGATCATCGGCGACCGCAAGACCGGTAAGACCGCGGTCTGCGTCGACGCGATCCTGAACCAGAAGGACAACTGGGCAACCGGTGACCCCAGCAAGCAGGTTCGCTGCATCTACGTCGCGATCGGCCAGAAGGGCTCGACGATCGCCGGCGTGAAGACGGCTCTCGAAGAGGCCGGCGCGATGGAGTACACCACCATCGTCGCGGCTCCCGCGTCCGACTCGGCCGGCTTCAAGTGGCTCGCCCCCTACACCGGCTCGGCCCTCGGCCAGCACTGGATGTACCAGGGCAAGCACGTTCTGGTGGTCTTCGACGACCTGACCAAGCAGGCCGAGGCCTACCGCGCGATCTCGCTGCTGCTGCGTCGCCCGCCGGGCCGCGAGGCATACCCCGGCGACGTCTTCTACTTGCACTCCCGCCTGCTCGAGCGTGCTGCCAAGCTCTCCGACGAACTCGGTGGCGGTTCGATGACGGCACTGCCGATCATCGAGACCAAGGCCAACGACGTCTCGGCCTTCATCCCGACCAACGTCATCTCGATCACCGACGGACAGGTCTTCCTCGAGTCCGACCTGTTCAACAAGGGTGTTCGTCCGGCCATCAACGTCGGTACCTCGGTGTCGCGCGTCGGTGGTGCAGCACAGACCAAGGGCCTCAAGAAGGTCTCCGGCTCGCTGCGTCTCGAGCTCGCACAGTTCCGTGAGCTCGAAGCGTTCGCCGCCTTCGCCTCCGACCTCGACGCGGCGTCGAAGGCTCAGCTCGAGCGCGGCGCCCGCTGGGTCGAGATGCTCAAGCAGGACCAGTACAGCCCCTACTCGGTCGAGGACGAGATCGTCTCGATCTACCTCTGCGGTGAGGGCCACTACGACTCCGTGCCGGTCAATGACATCCGGAACTTCGAGACGCAGCTGCTCAGCCACCTGCACCACAACGCGACCGGGGTCTACGACTCCATCGCCGGTGGCAAGGTTCTCGGCGACGATGAGGCCGAGGCGCTCGTCGCCGAGACCAACAAGTTCAAGAACAGCTACCTCACCCACGACGGCAAGCGCGTCGTGAACGAGGCCGAGGCAGCCGCAATGGACGCCGACGACGTCGAGCAAGAACAGATCAAGATCCGGAAGTGACCTTGTGACTGTCTGTGCCCGCATCGGGCGTATCCGTGCGAAGGAAGAAGGGGTGAGGGCTCATGGCCAGCATTCGTGAGCTGCGCTCACGCATCCGGTCGGTCCAGTCGACGAAGAAGATCACCAAGGCACAGGAGCTGATCGCGACCTCGCGTATCACCAAGGCTCAGGCCAGGGTTGCGGCAGCCAAGCCGTACTCGGAAGAGATGACCAAGGTGCTCTCGGAGCTGGCCAGCAGTGCGGGGTCGCTTGACCACCCGCTGCTCAAGGAGCGCGAGGATCCCAAGCGTGCGGCGATCCTGGTGATCACCAGTGACCGCGGCATGGCGGGTGGATACAACTCCAACGTGCTCCGGTCGTCGCGCGAGCTCATCTCGCTCATCCGCGACGAGGGCAAAGAACCGGTGGTCTTCGTCATGGGCACCAAGGGCGTGAACTACTTCACGTTCCGTGGCATGGACGTCGCGGCGTCGTGGACCGGGTTCTCGCAGGCCCCGGAATACGCAGATGCGGCGCAGGCGAGCAACTTCCTGGTCGACCTGTTCGTGGCCGGGTCGGGCGAGAACATCGACCTCCCCGACGGCGAGGGAACCATCGAGGGCGTCGACGAGCTGCACATCGTCTACACCCGGTTCGTCTCCATGCTGACCCAGACCCCCGAGGTTCGCCGGATGGCGCCGCTGGTGGTCACCGAGAACGACAACCCGGATCACGGCGAGGTCGAGGTCGACGACGAGTCGCGCAACTACAGCTTCGAGCCCAGTGCGGAGACGCTTCTCGAGGCACTGCTGCCGAAGTACGTCGCCACGCGCGTCTACGCGGCGCTGTTGGACTCTGCGGCATCTGAGTCGGCCGCTCGTCGCACCGCCATGAAGGCGGCAACCGACAACGCCGAGGAATTGTCCAAGTCGTTGTCGCGTGAAGCCAACCAGCTTCGCCAGGCTCAGATCACCCAGGAAATCAGCGAGATCGTCGGCGGATCGAGCGCGCTGGCCTGATGACGCCGATCCCGCCCCAAACTTCGATCAAAAGGAAGTGACCCAAGCATCATGACCGCAACTGTAGAGACACCCTCGTCGCAGTCGGCGGGGACCACTGAGGGCCGCGTGGTCCGCATCATCGGCCCCGTCGTCGACGTCGAATTCCCCCGCGGCTCGATCCCAGACCTGTTCAACGCCCTGCACACCGACGTGACGCTCGAGGCCGTTGCCAAGACGCTGACCCTCGAGGTCGCGCAGCACCTCGGCGACAACCTGGTCCGCACCATTTCGATGCAGCCCACCGACGGCCTCGTCCGTGGCGCGGTCGTGACCGACTCGGGCTACCCGATCCGCGTTCCGGTCGGCGACCAGGTCAAGGGCCACGTGTTCAACGCACTCGGCGACTGCCTCGACAGCCCCGGCCTCGGCCGCGATGGCGAGCAGTGGGGCATCCACCGCAAGCCCCCGGCCTTCGACGAGCTCGAGGGTAAGACCGAGATCCTCGAGACCGGCATCAAGGTCATCGACCTGCTGACCCCGTACGTCAAGGGCGGCAAGATCGGCCTGTTCGGCGGCGCCGGCGTCGGCAAGACCGTTCTGATCCAGGAGATGATCACCCGTATCGCGCGTGAGTTCTCCGGAACCTCCGTGTTCGCGGGCGTCGGTGAGCGCACCCGTGAGGGCACCGACCTGATCATGGAAATGGAAGAGATGGGCGTCCTCCAGGACACCGCCCTTGTCTTCGGCCAGATGGACGAGCCGCCGGGCACGCGTATGCGCGTCGCTCTCTCGGCCCTGACCATGGCCGAGTACTTCCGTGACGTGAAGCACCAGGACGTGCTGCTGTTCATCGACAACATCTTCCGATTCACCCAGGCGGGTTCGGAGGTGTCGACGCTGCTCGGCCGTATGCCTTCCGCCGTGGGTTACCAGCCGACGCTTGCCGACGAGATGGGTGAGCTCCAGGAGCGCATCACCTCGACGAAGGGCCGTTCGATCACGTCGCTGCAGGCGATCTACGTGCCTGCCGACGACTACACCGACCCGGCACCCGCGACGACATTCGCGCACCTCGACGCGACGACCGAGCTCTCGCGCCCGATCTCGCAGCTCGGTATCTACCCGGCTGTGGATCCGCTAACGTCGACCTCGCGCATCCTCGAGGCGTCGATCGTCGGTGACGAGCACTTCCGCGTCGCCAACGAGGTCAAGAGCATCCTGCAGAAGTACAAGGAGCTCCAGGACATCATCGCGATCCTCGGTATGGACGAGCTGTCCGAAGAGGACAAGGTGACCGTCCAGCGTGCCCGTCGTATCCAGAAGTTCCTTGGTCAGAACTTCCTCGTCGCCGAGAAGTTCACCGGCCAGCCCGGATCGGTCGTGCCGCTCGCCGACACCATCGAGGCATTCGACCGCATCTGCAAGGGTGAGTTCGACGCTTACCCGGAGCAGGCGTTCAACAGCTGCGGTGGCCTCGACGACGTGGAGGCAGCCGCCGCCAAGCTCGCCGGAAAGTAGCGGTACGCCATGGCTGAGAAGTCCTTCCACGTCGAGGTCGTGTCCGCCGACGCCGAGCTGTACTCGGGCGAGGCCACGTTCGTCATCGCGCAGACCACGGTCGGCGAGATGGGTGTGCTGGCCAACCACGAACCGCTGCTCGGACAGCTCGTGCCCGGCGGGTTCGTGGTGATCGTCGAGGAAAGCGGTACCCGCAAGGCGGCCGCCGTCGAAGGCGGTTTCATCTCGGTGACCGGTGAGTCGGTGACGATTCTCGCCGAGGCCGCGGAGTGGGCAGATGGCGTTGACATCAACGCCGAGAAGTCCGCTCTCGAGTCCGCAGAGCCCGATACGCCGGAGTACAACCGCGCTCATGCACGGTTGCGCGCCGCGGAGCAGATCGCCTGATCGAGAACGAGCCGATGCGTGCGGTGGAGTCCTGATCTGGACGAAAACCGTTGCGTCACAACTGAATACGAGTCGTCACGATGACTCGGTAGTCGTCAGCCAGCCACCCGCGTATCGCGGGTGGCTGGCTGCTTCATACGGTCTACTGGCATGCTGGGGGTACGTCATCGCCGAATCAGCCCGTCGACAGCCCGCCGACATCTCGGTGATGCAACCCGCGCGAGGGAGGTTTGCCGCGTGACCGTTGTGGTCGTCCTGCTGATTCTGCTTGTGGTGGCGCTGGTTGTCTGCGGCCTGCTGGCATATCGACTACAACAGCTACGCAGCGCGGGGACCCCCGCGCTACTGCGCGACCTGCCTGCGAAGGTCGACGAGGGCTGGCGCCACGGCACCGTCCACTACGGCGATGAATCGCTGCGGTACTTCCGGCTCAGCTCGCTTCGGCCAGGTCCGTCACGTCGCTTCCCCCGCCACAGCATCGAGATCGTCGGTCGTCGATGCGCGGCAGGCAGCGAGGGCGTCATTCTCGACGGGATGACCATCCTGCACGTCCGCGAGTACCACGACGACGAGCCCAGCGAGTACGAGCTCGCCCTGACACCCGACGGCGTCACGGCCTTCCAAGCGTGGCTGGAGGCGGGCGCTCCGCAGCGGTCACAGCGGCGTCGAAGCGCCTGAAATCCTTCCGTCCCGGGAGCCCGTCGCTCCGGAGCTGTTCACGCCTGAGGCCGGCACTCAGGGGCGGTGACGATCCCCTCCGGGAACCCAGGTCACGTCGCCATCTCCGCCCGGCCCTCGATTGGCTACTCGGGACAGAATGAACAGCAGATCCGACAGCCGATTCAGGTACCGGGCGGGCAGGACGGACGTGTGGTCGGGGTCGGCGTCGACCGCGGCCCATGCCGAACGTTCCGCTCGACGAGTGACTGCGCGTGCTTGGTGCAGAAGTGCGGCGAACGGTGTGCCACCGGGCAGGACGAAGGAGTTCAGAGCGGGGAGATCGGCACCGAAGGCGTCGCACCATGACTCGAGGGCGTCGATGTAGCTCTGTTCGATGCGCAGCGGCGGATATTTGGGGTCGTCGACGACCGGCGTCGAGAGGTCCGCTCCGGCGTCGAAGAGGTCGTTCTGGACCGTCGTGAGCACGGTTGTGATCGCGTCTGGGATCTCGCCACCGAGCGCGAGGGCCGTGCCGATGAAGGTGTTGGCCTCGTCGCAGTCGGCATAGGCGACAACGCGCGCATCTGTCTTGGCTACGCGTGAGAAGTCGCTGAGCCCAGTGGTGCCGTCGTCGCCGGTGCGGGTGTAGATACGAGTCAGATGCACGGCCATGGACCCAAATGTAACCGCAGGTCCAGTGCTGTGCGT
This sequence comes from Gordonia sp. w5E2, assembly GCF_036540975.1. Taxonomy (NCBI): domain Bacteria; kingdom Bacillati; phylum Actinomycetota; class Actinomycetes; order Mycobacteriales; family Gordoniaceae; genus Gordonia; species Gordonia sp. w5E2. The sequence goes on from NZ_CP144213.1 coordinate 1,815,695, forward strand.
TGAGCACTGCCGCGAGGCGGATAAGGTATCTGACGTGAGTGATCGGTTTCTGGTGTCCGGGGGAGCACGCCTGCACGGCGAGGTGTCGGTCGGTGGGGCCAAGAACAGCGTCCTCAAACTGATGGCTGCGTCGTTGCTCGCCGAGGGCACGACCACGTTGACCAATTCGCCCGAGATCGCCGACGTTCCGCTCATGGCCGACGTCCTGCGCGGTCTGGGTGCTGTCGTCGAGATCAACGGTGAGACGGTCACGATCGAAGCGCCCGCGGAACCCAAGTACCACGCCGATTTCGACGCGGTGAAGCAGTTCCGCGCGTCGGTGTGCGTGCTGGGACCGCTGATGGCGCGGTGCCGACGCGCTGTGGTCGCGCTCCCCGGTGGCGATGCGATCGGTTCCCGACCCCTCGACATGCACCAGGCGGGGCTGCGGGCGCTCGGCGCTCATAGTTCGATCGAGCATGGCTGTGTGGTCGCCGAGGCCGACGCGCTCGTCGGCGCCCCGATCGCACTCGAGTTTCCCTCCGTCGGCGCCACCGAGAACATCCTGATGGCCGCGGTTCTCGCCGAGGGAGAGACGGTCATCGACAACGCTGCCCGTGAGCCCGAGATCGTCGACCTGTGCGTGATGCTTCAACAGATGGGCGCGCGGATCGAGGGCGCGGGTACGTCGACGTTGACGGTCACCGGCGTCGAACGGCTGCATCCGACCACCCACCGGGTCGTCGGCGACAGGATCGTCGGTGCGACGTGGGGTATCGCCGCGGTGATGACCCGCGGCGACGTCACGGTCAACGGTGTCAATCCTCATCATCTGCAGCTGGTGTTGAACAAGCTCGTCGACACCGGAGCCCGCGTGGAGACGCATCCGAACGGATTCCGCGTCAGTCATGACCGCAGACCAACCGCCGTCAACGTCTCGACGCTGCCGTTCCCCGGATTCCCGACGGACCTGCAGCCGATGGCGATCGGCTGGGCGTCGATTGCCGAGGGGATGTCGGTGATCACCGAGAACGTCTTCGAGGCGCGATTCCGCTTCGTCGAGGAGATGGTCCGCCTCGGAGCCGACGCACGTACCGACGGCCATCATGCGGTCATCCGTGGCATCGAGAAGCTCTCCAGCGCACCCGTGTGGTGCTCGGATATTCGCGCGGGCGCGGGTCTCGTACTCGCGGGGCTCGTCGCCGACGGTGTGACCGAGGTGCACGACGTCGAGCACATCGACCGGGGATATCCGCACTTCGTCGAGAATCTTCGGAGTCTCGGCGGCGAGATCGAACGCCGCACCGGGTAAGCGCATGGCCGACATCGAGCACGCTCGTGGCGTCGACATCGCCGAATGGTCCACCCGGTTCGACCTGCTGTCGGACCCGCACCGCCTGGAGATCCTGCTGGTGCTGCACCGCCATCCGGGCATCATCGTCGGCGATATCGCCGCAGAGGTCGGACGCACCGAGACCGCGGTCTCGCAGGCGCTACGTGTGCTGCGTCATCAGGGATGGGTCACGTCGACGCGGGTCGGACGATCGGTGAGCTACCGGCTCGACGACGAGACGGTTCACGATCTTCTGCACTGGATCGGTGCAGGACACAACCCGCCCTCCTAGGCAACAGACTGGCCGGCCACCTCGGAGCATCGTGTGGTCAGTGTCACACCTGACCCTTCGGATAGTCTGCCCGCTTCAACATCTGAATAAGTGGACAGATGTCGGCGCTGGACCTAACGTCTGTCGCATCGTGTTCGTGCGGACCGCGCATCCCGGGGTCTGACGGCACGCACGTGCTCACCCGTTGAAGGGACACCGCTCAATGTCCACAACCGTCGTCGCCATGCATATGAGCGACGGAATCATCAACGCGCAGACGTCGATCCTGTTCGGTGTCGTCGCCGCAGTGGGACTCGCATTCTGTGCGTGGCGCGCTCGGACCGATCTGGACGAGAAGGCCGTACCGATGGCCGGCCTCGTTGCCGCGTTCATCTTCGCCGTCCAGATGATCAACTTCCCGATACTGCCCGGCGTCAGCGGACACCTGCTCGGTGGTGCACTCGCCGCCATCCTGGTCGGGCCGTACACCGGTGCGCTGTGCATCGCGATCGTCCTCGTCGTGCAGTGTCTGCTGTTCGCCGACGGTGGCGTCACCGCCCTCGGTGCCAACATCACCAACATGGCCCTGATCTCGACATTCGTCGGGTACGGCGTCGCGGTCGGGTTGTCGCGACTCCTGCGCTCCCGACGCCGCGGGGTGTCGCGGCTCGGCGCGATCTCGTTCATTGCGGCGTTGTGTGGAACCGTCTCCGCTGCAACGGGTTTCGTCATCGAGTACGCGATCGGCGGTGCCGCGACGACATCCCTGACGACGGTCGCGGGCTACATGTGGGGCACACACATCCTGATCGGGATCGGTGAAGGGCTGATCACCGCGGTGACTGTCGTCGCCGTTGCCAAAGCGCGTCCCGACCTCGTCTACCTGCTGCGGCGCGAACGCGTTGTCTCCGAGCGAATCGAGGTGGCGGCATGAGTATCGCCGCATCCGAGTCGCGCCCGCCACGAGTCCGGCGTCGTCACTTCCTCATCGGGTTCGCCGTGGTCGCGCTACTGATCGCGGGACTGCTGTCCTACTTCGCGAGTAGTTCGCCAGACGGTCTCGATTCGGCCACTCTGCAGGGTTGTCAGACCGTCACGGTGAACGGTGTCGAGGAGCTGAAGGGCACCTGCATCGCACAGCACGCCACCGATCACGCGATGTCGTCGTCGCCGCTCGCCGAGTACGCGGTGAAGGGTGCCCAGTACACGAACGGCATCGCTGGGATCATCGGCGTGCTCGTCACTCTCGCGGTGGCGGTCGGCGCGTTCTGGTTGATCGCCCGCGCACGTCGAACGAGCGGCGCCGCAGTTCAGGCAGACGACTGACGATGGGCGCCGGGCACGCACATCCGCTCTACCGCGACGTCACCTCGCGTGTGCACCGCGCGCCGACCGAGGTCAAACTCGTCTGTCTCGTGCTGTTCGTCTTCGCCGTGGTCGCCACGCCGCGCGAGATGTTCTGGCCCTACCTGGGTTTCGCGGTCATCGTGCTCGTCGTGTGGCAGCTCGCCCGCGTTCCGCTTCGGTGGATCGTTCCACGGATGCTGATCGAGGTTCCGTTCGTCGTCCTCGCCGTGTTGTTGCCGTTCGCCGAAGGTGGGCGTCGCGTCGACGTCGTCGGCGTATCCCTCTCCGTGGCAGGGCTTTACGCTGCATGGGGAATCGTCGTCAAGGGCACATTGGGTGTCGCGGCGTCGTTGACCTTCGCGGCAACCACCCCGGCCCGCGAGTTGCCCGTCGCACTGAGCAGGCTCGGGGTTCCCCGGACCATCACCCCGATCTTCGTGATGATGCTGCGGTACGTCGATCTGCTGTCCGCGGAGGTCAAGCGCATGCAGATCGCGCGTACCGCACGCGGTGATTCTCCGCGCGCACTGCATCAGGCGAAAGCTGTTGCCGTGAGCGTCGGATCGGTGTTCCTGCGCTCCTACGAACGTGGCGAACGGGTGCACCTCGCGATGATGTCGCGGGGGTTCACCGGAACGATCCCCGACATGCCCGGCGTGGCGACGTCGCCACGTGCGACGTCTGCACAGTGGACGCTGGTGTTGCTTCCCGCGGCCGCTGCCGTCGCCGTTGCGGCCGCAGCGTGGAGCCTGTCATGAACGCGATAGACATCCGAGAACTCCGATTCGCCTATCCCGACGGCCATGTCGCGCTCGACGGCATCGACCTGTCGGTCGCCGAGGGTGAGCGGGTGGCAGTGCTCGGTCCCAACGGGGCGGGCAAGACGACCCTGATGCTCGCGCTCAACGGTGTGCTTCTGCCGACCTCGGGGTCGGTGTCGATCTACGGCTCACCGGTGGGGAAGTCGACGCTGCGCGAGGTACGACGACGCGTCGGCCTGGTGTTCCAGGATCCCGACGACCAGTTGTTCATGCCGACGCTCGCCGAGGACGTCGCCTTCGGTCCCGCGAACTTCGGTGTCGACGGCCCCGAACTCGCGCAGCGGGTCGCGGAGGCGCTCGAGGCGGTGTCGATGACGCAGCACGCGGGTGCCAGTCCACACCATCTGTCCGGGGGACAGCGCAGACGAGGTGCCCTCGCGACTGTATTGGCTTGTCGCCCAGACATACTCGTGCTCGACGAGCCGTCGGCCAACCTCGACCCGGTGGCGCGGCGCGAACTCGCCGACACCCTGCTCACCCTCGACACGACGATGCTCGTCGTCACCCACGACCTGCCCTATGCGGCCCAGTTGTGCGACCGCGCGGTGATCGTCGATGACGGGCGGGTCGTCGCCGACGATTCCGTCGACGCGATCCTTGCCGACACCGCACTGCTCGCCGCGCATCGGCTCGAGCTGCCGTGGGGTTTCGACGCCGAGACCCTGCGGCGTGCGAGGGTGTGCCAACGCTGAAACCGCCGCGGTGGGTACCTGTCCGGAAGGTCAGGTGCTCACCCGACCGCGGGTCAGTACTGGCGGCAGTATCGGACGGTTCGGTCGCAAAGCACTTCTGAGGCCGGGTGTGACGCGCGTAACGTCTCGATCGCTCACCCACTCCCGACGCCACGTGTGTCGGCAGCACGAGAAGGTCAGGTCAGAAATGCAGGTAGACGAACTACTCAAGCCGTTCCCCATCAAGGAGTTTCACCCGTTCCCGCGCGCCATGATGGGTCCCGGTGCGCACGAGATGATCGGGCCGGAGGCTCTCAAGCTGGGCTTCAAGAAGACGCTCATCATGACGACCGGCCTGCGTGGCAGCGACACGGTCCACAAGATCGTCGAGTCGTGCAAGTACCACGGACTCGAGGTTGTGCTCTACGACAAGGTCGAGTCCAACCCCAAGGACTACAACGTCATGGACGCGGTCTCGCTCTACAACTCCGAGCAGTGCGACTCGTTCATCTCGATCGGCGGCGGCTCCGCGCACGACGCCTGCAAGGGTGCACGCATCTCGGTCGCGCACGACGGTCGAAGCGTCAACGAGTTCGAGGGATTCAACAAGAGCGAGAATCCCAAGAATCCGCCGCACATCGCCGTATCCACCACTGCCGGAACAGGTTCGGAGACGTCGTGGGCCTACGTCATCACCGACACGACGACCGACCCCGACAAGCCGCACAAGTACGTCGCGTTCGACGACGCCGCCGTCACGACGCTGGCGATCGACGATCCGGTGCTGTACTACGACTGCCCGGTGGCCTACACCGCGCAGTGCGGCTTCGACGTCCTCGCGCACGCATCCGAGCCCTACGTCTCGCGGCTCAACTTCCCGCCGTCGATGGGTAACGCGCTCTACGCGGTGAAGATGACCGCGGAGAACCTGCGTGAGGCCACCTGGAACCCGACGGACCTCAAGGGTCGCGAGGGCATGATGTACGCGCAATACATTGCGGCGCAGGCCTTCAACTCCGGCGGTCTCGGCATCATCCACTCGATCAGTCACGCGGTCTCGGCATTCTTCGACACCCACCACGGCCTGAACAACGCCATCGCGTTGCCGCGCGTGTGGGCGTTCAACATGCCCACCATGTACGAGCGTTTCGCAGACATGGCGCAGGCCATGGGCGTCGACACGCACGGCATGACCAAGGTGCAGGCAGCAGACGCCGCGCTCGGCGCTGCGATCCGACTGCTCCGCGACGTGGGCATCGTCGAGCGTTTCGCCGACGTCAAGCAGGATTCGTACCCGAAGAACCGTCTCGGCCAGGGCCCGACGAAGTTCTACGAGGGTCGTCCCGACATCACCACCGATGCCGCGACCATCGACGCGCTGACCAACCACGTCCTCGGTGATGCGTGCACGCCCGGCAACCCCAAGGAGTGCACGTTCGAGACGGTCCGGCCGGTCGTCGAGCACTGCGTCAACGGCGACCTCGACGAGCTTCTGCCGTAGGTCGGGAAGAACTCCGCACGGCGCGACCGTGCGGGCACGGCCCCGGATGACGGATTCCGCTGCCCCAAAGCGGAATCCGTCATCCGGCTCCACCCCCTACGCAAGCCCGTCACCGCACCACCTCCCTTCCGAGCACAGGAGACGCCGATGTCCGTGCACTTCGCCGCAACCGACGACAGCACATCCGCCGCGGGGGCCGACCCCGCTGACCATTCACACTTCGCCGACGTCGACGACGTTGTGACCCGATTCGCCGACGCCGGCTACCTCGCCGACCAACGCCTGGCGACGACGGTCTTTCTGCAGAGCAGACTCGGCAAGCCCGTGCTGCTCGAGGGACCCGCGGGAGTGGGCAAGACACAGCTCGCCAAGACTCTCGCGGACGTCACGGGGCGAGAACTGTTGCGGCTGCAGTGTTACGAGGGTCAAGACGAGACCACGGCGCTCTACGAGTGGGACTACGGCAAGCAGCTCCTCTACACGCAGGTGTTGCGCGAGAAGATCAGTCAGGTGGTCGCCGACGCCGCGTCGTTGTCGGAGGCAGTCGATCGGATCGGTGCCGAGGAGAGCGTCTTCTTCTCCGAGCGATTCCTCGCACCCCGCCCGCTGCTGGAAGCGGTGCGATCCGAAAAGCCCGTCGTGCTGCTGATCGACGAGGTCGACCGTGCCGACGAGGCGCTCGAAGCTGTGCTCCTCGAACTCCTCGCCGAGTACCAGGTGTCGGTTCCCGAGATCGGTACCTTCGTGGCCACTCACCAGCCGATGATTGTGTTGACCTCCAACAACACTCGCGATCTGTCCGCAGCACTCAAACGACGCTGCCTGCACCTGTCGCTCGATTACCCCGACGCCGCACGCGAACTCGACATCATCAAGTCCAAGGACACGGGACTCGCCGACGTCCTCGCGGCCAAACTCGTCGAGATCGTCCGCGGTCTACGAGATCTCGATCTGCGCAAGGCGCCGAGCATCTCCGAGACGATCGACTGGGCGCGCACCCTTGCCGTGCTCGGCGCCGACGAACTCAGTGCGGACCTGCTGTCGGCCACGGCCAATGTCGTCGTGAAGTACGACAGAGACCTGACCCGCGCACTCGACGCGCTACCGCGACTCGTCGACCCGAACGCCCAGGTGCCCGATCACCTTCACTCCCACGGACATTCGCACGGCCACTCTCACGGGCCCGGGCATTCGCACAGTCATGACGATCATGATCACGACCACGATCATGACCACGCGTCCGCCGACCGATCCGGAAAGGCACGCCGCGCGGCGAAGGACGAGCCCGGCCGCCACGGCGACGAATACTACGGGTCGCCCGGAGCGAAGAGCGATGCCGGAACGCGCACCGTCAGCGCATCGCAGGGCAGCAGGTCGTTCAACGCTCGCGGTGCGCGCAAGCGGCCGGTCTAGCGGGGGAGTGCGCTGATGGAAGGTGCCGTACACCGCTTCATCCGTCTGCTCCGCCTGCACGGCGTGCGAATCGGGGTCTCGGAGGCGATGGACGCCATGGCCGCCGTTGCGACGGCGGAGATCCTCGCCGATCGCGAGCTGCTCCGCTCTGCGCTGCAGGCCTGTCTGATCAAGGACCGTCGGGACGAGGACACGTTCGCGCGGGTCTTCGACAGGTTCTTCGCACTGCGGCCGGTCGTCGAAGACAATGGCGGACAAGGTCATTCGCACACGCACGACGATCTCTCCGACGAGGGTGAGCTCGAGGAGTACACGCTGTCGGACGAGGTCAGCAAGACTCCCGCGCAGGGACACAGTCACGGACCGCCGTCGAATATCCGGCAGTACTTCGATCCTGAGGACCTCGCCGAGCAGTACAACCTCCATCAGGAGGCCAACAAACTCGACATGGCGTCGTTGACCGACGAGATCGTCCTGTCGGCCGACTCGGTTCCGAACTCGGAGCAGGCGGCGCGTGTCCAGCTCACCGTGTCCCGCCTGCACAATCCGGGTCGGCCCGGAGAGTTGGTGAGCGGCAACGCAACACAACTCGACGCCGAACTGTCGGTTGCCCAGGAGATGGCGCTGCTCGACTGGCTCGACGACACCGAGGCAGAAGGAGCGCAGCCCGACCCGGAGGAACTCGCAGCACTGCGCAGCGCGCTCGCGGGCCTTCTCGACGGCCTGCCCGAGAAACTTCGCGATCACCTCGAGCAACTGATGGCCACCGACCACGAGCTCGAGGACCGCGAGATCAAGGCGAGCGTTCGTGACGCGATCGGCGAGCAGGAGCGCGCAAGCCTCGAGGAGTCCGTGCGACGACTCATCCGCAGCCTGCACGGCGCGCCACGATCGCGTCGGAAGGTGGCCGCGAGGGGCACGGTCGACGCCGCGCGCACGATGCGCGCCAACCTCCGATTCGACGGCGTTCCGTTCCGGCCGATCACCGTCGCCAAGGTCGAGGACAGGCCGAGCCTGTTGATCCTCGCCGACGTCTCGCTGTCGGTGCGTACGACGACGCGGTTCACCCTGCAACTCGTCCATGGGTTGCAGAGCATGGTCGCGCACGTCCGATCGTTCGCCTTCGTGTCCGACCTCGTCGAGATCACCGACCTCTTCGCCGAGCACCCTGCCGAGGAGGCGCTGTCGCTGGTCGTGTCGGGCCTGCCGGCGGGCGGCGTGCTCGACGTCGACGCCGATTCGGACTACGGCAACGCGCTGCAGACGTTCCTCGACGAGTACGGCGGCGCCATCACCAGAAGGACGACGGTCATCGTGCTCGGCGACGGCCGCAACAACGGGAAGGATCCGAACCTCGGTGCGTTCGAGGAGATCAGTCGACGTGCGCGCGAAACCATCTGGCTGACACCCGAGCCGGCCTACTCCTGGGGCCTCGGTTCGTGCGATCTCCCCGCATACGCCACCTACTGCGACCGTGTGAACGTCGTGCACGATCTTGCCGAATTGGAGCAGGTCTCGGTTGCGGCTTCGGGCGCGTGAGTGGTGGCATCGCGCGTAGGATTCGGGCCGGAAGACAACGCTGCGATGGGTAGGTGACAGGCGTGGGGACTGACGTCGTCGACACCCGCGCGCCGAGCACCGTTCGGGATACGCGGGCTGCGCGCGGCGGAGGCGTGCACATCGCCAAGTTCCACACACCGGAGATCATCATCGGGCCGGGGTCGCTCGCCGAGGTGCCGCGCGCGGCCGCGGGTCTCGGCATGCGTCGCCTGCTGATCGTCTCCGATCGCGGACTGGTGGCGACTCCGTGGTATCCCCAACTGGCACAAGCACTTCACTCCGATCGACTGTCGGTGTCGTCTTTCACCGACATATCGGTCAATCCGCGGGCTCCCGAGATCGTTGCGGGCTTCGCGCGGTACGAGGAGAGCGGTGCCGATGGCATCGTCGCCCTCGGCGGTGGCTCGGTGATCGACGCGGCAAAGGGGATCGCGATTCTGGCCGCCAACGGTGGACACATCCTGGAGTACGAGGGGATCGATCGCGCCCGACGGCCGCTGCCCCCGTTGATCGCGGCACCGACCACGGCCGGAAGTGGTTCGGACGTCTCGCAGTTCTGCATCGTCAACGACGTCGACCGCATGACCAAGGTGACCATCATCGGTCGCGGGTTGGTGCCGGACGTCTCGGTGGTCGACCCGCGTACGTTTGCCTCGCTTCCCGCCGACGTGGCCGCGCAGTCGGGCATGGACGCGATCACCCATTGCCTCGAGGCGTACGCATCGCTCGCGCACAATCGGCTCAGCGATCGTGCGGCGCTGAGCTCGATCGGCACCGCGTGGCGCAGCATCGAGAGGTTTGTCGACGATCCGTCGGATCCCGACAGCGGAACCGACATGGCGTACGCCGCGCTCGAGGCGGGCATGGCGTTCACCAACGCGATCCTCGGGGCCACCCACGCCATGAGCCACCCGGTCGGCGGACTGTGCGACGCCGCGCACGGTGCGATCAACGCTGTCCTCCTGCCGCATGTCATCCGGTTCAACGCGAAGATCGACCCGACGCCCTATGTCGAACTCGCCGACGCAGTGGGTGTCCGGGGCGGCTCGCCCCATGCTGTTGCCGAGCAACTCGCCGACGAGGTCGCGTCGTTGTCGCGCCGCGTCGGATTGCCAGCCGACCTCAGATCGCTCGGCGTGCGCGACGAGCACGTCGCGGTCCTGACCGCGAACGCGCTGCTCGATGCCTGCATGACGACCAACCCGCGAAAACCGACCGCAGACGACGTCGCGCGCATCTATCGCGAGGCGCTGTGACCGGGGGCGCCCAGCCCGAGGGATACGGGCCGGGGACCGACGTACCGGGGGTGAGCGGATCTGGTTTGCACGGGTCTGGGCAGTACGGGCCCGAGTTGGACTCGCTGGTCGGGCTGCATTCGGTCAAGGGCTCGCACTATGCGCAGTATCGGGGCGTCGAGCAGCGGCTCACGCGCGTGGTGGGGGCGCTCGATCGCATCTCGCGCGCGCTCGTGCAAACCGCCGAGGGCCCCGAGAACCTGGTCCTCTCGGTGGTGCGTGCCGTGCGGGAACACCTCGACGCCGACTGGGTGGTCTTTGCCCTCAGCGACGGCGAACTCGAGCGCACGGGGCCAAGGCACCTAATGATGAGCGGCGACGGAACCATCTACGCCTTCGAGGGCGTGCAGGCCGCGCGCACACCGAGTCACCTTCCCGACGAGGTGCTCAACCGGCTCAACGACGTCCTCCGCAATCAGATGGGCGAGCTGAGCCGACCAGTGGTCGCTGAGCATCACCTTCACGTGCCGGTGCACCTCGACGGCCGCGTTGTCGGCGGACTCTCGGCATGGACCCCGGATCATCACGTCGTCGACTCCGCCGATCTCGTCGTGATGCGCATTCTTGCCAGACAGGCGATGGTCGCCCTCCTGAACGCGTCGCTGCTCGAGGAGAGTCGACATCAGCTCGCGCGTGCCGAGGATGCCTACGCCAAGGCGCGCGAGCAGGCGACAGACCTTGCCGTCAGAAACGCGGAACTTCAACGGACACAACGAGAATTGTCGGCCGTGATGCGCCAGCGACTGGTCACAGAGGAACGCGAACGCATCGCCCGCGAACTCCACGACTCCGTCACGCAGTCGGTGCTGTCGGCCGGCGTCCAGATCGAGGTGTGTCGGATGGAGTCCGACGCCGCGACGGCCGCGCGCCTCGAAGTCGCGGGGAAGCTGACCCGTGACGCCGTCGAACAATTGCGGTCGGTCATCTACGCGCTCAACCAGTCGCCGTCGGTCGAGGGGCTGAGTCTCGGCGAGGTGCTCGACGAACTGTGTTCGATGCACATGCCCGCCGATCTCGACACCGACGTCCGCATCGTCGGACGCCCGCGTGACGTCCCCGACGACGTGCAACACGCGGTACTGCGGATCGCGGGCGAGGCGCTGTTCAACACCGCGGTGCATGCCGGGGCACAGACTGCGCGCGTGGTCCTCACATATGCCGACGACCACGTCGGCCTGGCCGTCGACGATGACGGCGGGGGCGATCCCGGGCATCTTCGGCGGGTGATGCGTGCGGCGATGCTCGGCGACCTCGCAGGCAGGCACCGGGGACTGGCCAACATGGCCGCGCGCGCGGATCAGTTGGGTGGCGAGGTCCGGGTACGTCGTTCGCGACTCGGTGGGATACGCATTGCGGCCACATTGCCCGACGTCGGATCGGCGTCGACGAGTTACTCGAGGAGCGAGTCAGGGCCTCGACACGAGGAGGTTGTGCGGTGAATTCCACAGAGGTCAGTGCCGGCTCGATACGGACCATGCTGGTCGACGACCATGCGCTACTACGGGCGGGCATACGATCACTGCTTGAACGCGAGGACACGATATCCGTTGTCGGAGAAGCTGGTTCGTTCGATCACGCGCTCGCAGAGGTTGCCCGGTGCCGCCCGGACGTGGTCGTCGTCGATCTCAAGCTGACGGCAGGCACCGAGTACGAGGGGCTGCGACTCATCACCGAGATCGCGCAGCGGCACAGCGATGTGGCCAGTCTGGTGCTCACCACCTTCCTCGACGATGATCTCGTCGTGCGCGCGGTGAAAGCCGGAGCACGCGGATACGTGGTCAAAGACGTCGACACGACCGAACTCGTGCGGGCTATCCAAGCGGTGTCGGGTGGCGGCAGCGCGTTCGATCCGCGAAGCGCGGCAATCGTGCTGCGGACGGTGTCGGGCGGTGGCGAGAGTCCGGAGGCACTGACCGAGCGTGAGCGTGAGGTACTCCGACTGCTGGCCGACGGACTGAGCAACAAGCGGATCGGCGAGACCCTGTTCATCTCGGAGTCGACGGTGAAGTTCCACATTCGCAACATCATTCGCAAACTCGGGGTCACCAAACGCACCGACGCGGTCTACATCGCCAGCAAACGAGGCCTCATCTGAATCGCGGCGCTCGTGAGTTGAGGTCGCTTCTGAATGGCCGCTCGTGAATTGGTGTCGTCGGCGCTAGTCGGCCCGAGGTGTCAGGATCAACCAGCCGCCGTGGTCGTCGAGTATCTCCGCGCCCGCATGGTCGACGTGTTGCGCCCAGTCGATCAGGTCGCGCTCACGCAGACAGCTCAGGTGCCCGAAGTGTGGACTCGGCTCCTCCTCGTAGGGGACGGCGACGATCACGCGCCTCCGAGCGACCCGTAGGGCTTCTGCAAGCGCACGATCTCTTTCGTCACGTGACAAATGTTCGAGTAGGTGAATGAGGGTGACGGTATCGACCGAGTCGTCGGCGCAGGGGAGATCGGTCGCGTTCGCGACGATCGCGTCGACAGAAGTCCGACGTCGCGCGGCTGCCGCCCGCAGAAGGTTGATCGCGCCGGCCGAGATGTCGCACGCGCTGACACTGAGCCCAGTTTCGGCGCATTGCAGCGCGAAAAGCCCGAAGCAACAGCCGACCTCCAACACCTCGGTGCCCTGCACCAGGGTGCGAGCTCGACGATGAACGGGACTGAACGAGGCGATACCCGTGACGAGATCTCGCAGCGAGTTGTCATAGAACGACGACCACGCGAGGTCCGCGGAGGAGGCGGACGAGCGAATCAGTCCGACCGCGGCCTCCTCGAACTCCCACTGACCCGCGAGCGCTCCGTCTTCGACGAGACAGACCAGGGCCGAGACCATGACATCGTCGGAGATCAGGTCGCTGGTGAACGGATGGCGGATGTCGACCGTCGTGGATCCGTCCTGCGTAGTGGTCCGACGCCACGACAGCGAGCCGCATCGTCGGAAGCCCTCGGCAGTGAGTTCCCCGGTAGCCGGATCGGCCCGACGCACCGTAATGGTGCTGGTCGTCGGGGTGCCCGCGCTCCTGGTGGCTGCGCTCCTGATCTCTGGGGCGATGGTCATACCTCGAACGGTAGGAGCCGACCCCCGCACGCGTAACTGACCTGTCAGACGAGGTCACTGACCGAAAGTATGGGTTTCCGTCTCGGCCGCTGGGCGCTGAACTCCCTGGTAGGCGCCTCGCGCAAGGTCCACTGGGACGCCAGGAGACAGCCCGCCAGCGCAGAATGACGCAGATCACATTCGTGGATTTCGGGGGTTCAGGCGAGATTTCGACGCTGCGGGGCACTGCCTGACCGCCCGTCACCTGCGGAAACGTCGCTAGGCGCACTTGCTGACCAGGCGATTTGACCCTCGCCGACGCATTGCGTAACTTTCTTCGAGTCAGCGCGCCACGGCGCCGCCCCGGACGGCCTCCTGAGAGGGAGAGCAACGGGGAAGGGAAACCGGGTTCAGCGCAGACCAACCCCCGAGAAATCACACCGGGTGCCTCGGCGCCCGGAGCGAGATCGAGGGAACCAGATGACTCCCAAACGAGAAACAACACGGAGTTGCGGATCGCAGAGATCATCTGGTAGGCTGGAAGAGTTGCTCCGGAGACGGGGTCAACATCCTCCAAACGGAACAAGCTTGCTGGTCAAGCCCTTTTCAGGGGTAGCGCCAGTGGGTGTGCGTTCTTTGAGAACTCGATAGTGTGTGATGAATTGTTTGATGCCATATTTTGGCATCGTGTGTCCAAGTTTTTGGATTATGTGATGATTTATTTTTGTGACGCTCAGGTCTTTGGGTCTGGGTGTTGCTAGTTTTTGTTTGGTCAGGTTTTTGTCTCTCTGGCTGAGATTGTGTTGAAAATTCTGTCGACTGTATGGTTGGCGGGTTTTTGATAGGTTTTCATGGAGAGTTTGATCCTGGCTCAGGACGAACGCTGGCGGCGTGCTTAACACATGCAAGTCGAACGGAAAGGCCCAGCTTGCTGGGTACTCGAGTGGCGAACGGGTGAGTAACACGTGGGTGATCTGCCCCTGACTTTGGGATAAGCCTGGGAAACTGGGTCTAATACCGGATATTCATTTTTCCTCGCATGGGGATTTGTGGAAAGCTTTTGCGGTTGGGGATGGGCCCGCGGCCTATCAGCTTGTTGGTGGGGTAATGGCCTACCAAGGCGACGACGGGTAGCCGACCTGAGAGGGTGATCGGCCACACTGGGACTGAGACACGGCCCAGACTCCTACGGGAGGCAGCAGTGGGGAATATTGCACAATGGGCGCAAGCCTGATGCAGCGACGCCGCGTGAGGGATGACGGCCTTCGGGTTGTAAACCTCTTTCAGCTCCGACGAAGCGCAAGTGACGGTAGGAGCAGAAGAAGCACCGGCCAACTACGTGCCAGCAGCCGCGGTAATACGTAGGGTGCAAGCGTTGTCCGGAATTACTGGGCGTAAAGAGCTCGTAGGCGGTTTGTCGCGTCGTCTGTGAAATTCTGCAGCTTAACTGCAGGCGTGCAGGCGATACGGGCAGACTTGAGTACTACAGGGGAGACTGGAATTCCTGGTGTAGCGGTGAAATGCGCAGATATCAGGAGGAACACCGGTGGCGAAGGCGGGTCTCTGGGTAGTAACTGACGCTGAGGAGCGAAAGCGTGGGTAGCGAACAGGATTAGATACCCTGGTAGTCCACGCCGTAAACGGTGGGTACTAGGTGTGGGTTTCATTTCACGGAATCCGTGCCGTAGCTAACGCATTAAGTACCCCGCCTGGGGAGTACGGCCGCAAGGCTAAAACTCAAAGGAATTGACGGGGGCCCGCACAAGCGGCGGAGCATGTGGATTAATTCGATGCAACGCGAAGAACCTTACCTGGGTTTGACATACACCAGACGCAGTCAGAGATGGCTGTTCCCTTGTGGTTGGTGTACAGGTGGTGCATGGCTGTCGTCAGCTCGTGTCGTGAGATGTTGGGTTAAGTCCCGCAACGAGCGCAACCCTTGTCCTGTATTGCCAGCGGGTTATGCCGGGGACTTGCAGGAGACTGCCGGGGTCAACTCGGAGGAAGGTGGGGATGACGTCAAGTCATCATGCCCCTTATGTCCAGGGCTTCACACATGCTACAATGGCTGGTACAGAGGGCTGCGAGACCGTGAGGTGGAGCGAATCCCTTAAAGCCAGTCTCAGTTCGGATTGGGGTCTGCAACTCGACCCCATGAAGTCGGAGTCGCTAGTAATCGCAGATCAGCAACGCTGCGGTGAATACGTTCCCGGGCCTTGTACACACCGCCCGTCACGTCATGAAAGTCGGTAACACCCGAAGCCGGTGGCCTAACCCTTGTGGAGGGAGCTGTCGAAGGTGGGATCGGCGATTGGGACGAAGTCGTAACAAGGTAGCCGTACCGGAAGGTGCGGCTGGATCACCTCCTTTCTAAGGAGCATACAAACAACCGTGTTTCTGCACCCGATCGTGGTGCGGCACGAGTGTGTTCACGGGTGAAACATCAAACGAACTCAAAGCTGTACCGACTCATTCGGTTGTAGCTGGGTTGTCGCCGGCCGCGAGGCCAGCGCGTTTATCGCACACTATCGGGGTTCTGAGAGAACGCAAGTTTTCTCCGGATGTCGAATATCGCGCAGCTCTGCTGAGGCGTCTTGTGATGAGACGCGGAGGAGTATGCGGACGTTCGATGTGTGTTGTTTGAGAAGTGCATAGTGGATGCGAGCATCTTTATTTTTGCAATGCATACAAGTTTTTTGGTTGTGTGTTTTGTCGAGTTTTTGTGTCTACATTCGTGTCTCGTGTGGATGGCCTCTTTTTGGGGTTGTTTGTGTGGGGTGTGTTTGTAGGTGTTGTTGTAAGTGTTTTAGGGCGTTCGGTGGATGCCTTGGTACCAGGAGCCGATGAAGGACGTGGTAGGCCGCGATAGTCCTCGGGGAGTTGTCAAACGAGCTGTGATCCGAGGGTGTCCGAATGGGGAAACCCAGCACGAGTGATGTCGTGTTACCACCAGCTGAATGTATAGGCTGTGTGGGGGGAACGTGGGGAAGTGAAACATCTCAGTACCCATAGGAAGAGAAAACAATTGTGATTCCGTGAGTAGTGGCGAGCGAAAGCGGAGGAGGCTAAACCATGCGCATGTGATACCGGGTAGGGGTTGTGTGTGTGGTGTTGTGGGGTTCATCTTCTCCGATCTACCTGTCGGGGCGTGAGTGATAAATGCTGCATGTTAGGTGAAGTGGCCTGGAATGGTCTGCCGTAGACGGTGAGAGTCCGGTAGCTGAAAACGTGTGGTCTTGCGTGATGGGTGCCCAAGTAGCAGCGGGCTCGTGGAATCTGCTGTGAATCTGCCGGGACCACCCGGTAAGCCTGAATACTTCCTGGTGACCGATAGCGGACAAGTACCGTGAGGGAAAGGTGAAAAGTACCCCGGGAGGGGAGTGAAATAGTACCTGAAACCGGACGCTTACAATCCGTCAAAGCCTGCGAATCATTTGGTTGGTTGTGGGTGATGGCGTGCCTTTTGAAGAATGAGCCTGCGAGTTAGTGCTCGGTGGCAAGGTTAACCCGTGTGGGGTAGCCGTAGCGAAAGCGAGTCTGAATAGGGCGTGGAGTCGCCGGGTCTAGACCCGAAGCGGAGTGATCTACCCATGGCCAGGGTGAAGCGTCGGTAAGACGTCGTGGAGGCCCGAACCCACTTCAGTTGAAAATGGAGGGGATGAGTTGTGGGTAGGGGTGAAAGGCCAATCAAACTCCGTGATAGCTGGTTCTCCCCGAAATGCATTTAGGTGCAGCGTTCTGTGTTTCTTACCGGAGGTAGAGCTACTGGATGGCCGATGGGCCCTACTAGGTTACTGACGTCAGCCAAACTCCGAATGCCGGTAAGTGAGAGCAGGGCAGTGAGACTGCGGGCGATAAGGTTCGTAGTCGAGAGGGAAACAGCCCAGATCGCCGGCTAAGGCCCCTAAGCGTGTACTAAGTGGAAAAGGATGTGGGGTCGCGAAGACAACCAGGAGGTTGGCTTAGAAGCAGCCACCCTTGAAAGAGTGCGTAATAGCTCACTGGTCAAGTGATCCTGCGCCGACAATGTAGCGGGGCTCAAGTACACCGCCGAAGCCGCGGCACTCACATAAGCCCGCCCATGATCTACGGGTTGTGGGCTAGGTGTGTGGGTGGGTAGGGGAGCGTCCTGCATCCGTGGAAGCGCCCGTGTGAACGAGGTGTGGAGGGTGTGGGAGTGAGAATGCAGGCATGAGTAGCGAAAGCAGAGTGAGAAACTCTGCCGCCGAATGACCAAGGGTTCCTGGGCCAGGCTAATCCGCCCAGGGTGAGTCGGGACCTAAGGCGAGGCCGACAGGCGTAGTCGATGGACAACGGGTTGATATTCCCGTACCCGTGTATCCGCGCCCATGCTGAATCAGTTGTACTAACTGTCCAGATCCTCCGAGAAGACCTTCGGGTCTCGAGTGGGGTGATGCACAGGACCTTGGCTGGTAGTAGGCAAGCGATGGGGTGACGCAGGAAGGTAGTGGTGCCAGGCGATGGTTGTCCTGGTGTAAGCCTGTAGGACGAAACATAGGTAAATCCGTGTTTCATGAAGTCTGAGAGGTGATGCGTAACCGTTGTGGTGAAGTCCATGATCCTATGCTGCCGAGAAAAGCCTCTAGTGAGTTGGTACACGGCCCGTACCCCAAACCAACACAGGTGGTCAGGTAGAGAATACTAAGGCGATCGAGAGAACTGTGGTTAAGGAACTCGGCAAAATGCCCCCGTAACTTCGGGAGAAGGGGGACCCATTCTGGTGACGACATTTACTGTTTGAGCTGGTGTGGGTCGCAGAGACCAGAGAGAAGCGACTGTTTACTAAAAACACAGGTCCGTGCGAAGTCGTAAGACGATGTATACGGACTGACGCCTGCCCGGTGCTGGAAGGTTAAGAGGACCGGTTAGTTCCCTTCGGGGGGCGAAGCTGAGAATTTAAGCCCCAGTAAACGGCGGTGGTAACTATAACCATCCTAAGGTAGCGAAATTCCTTGTCGGGTAAGTTCCGACCTGCACGAATGGCGTAACGACTTCTCTGCTGTCTCAACCACAGACTCGGCGAAATTGCAGTACGAGTAAAGATGCTCGTTACGCGCGGCAGGACGAAAAGACCCCGGGACCTTCACTATAGCTTGGTATTGGTGTTCGGTTCGGTTTGTGTAGGATAGGTGGGAGACTGTGAAGTGGGCACGCCAGTGTTCATGGAGTCATTGTTGAAATACCACTCTGATCGTATTGGACTTCTAACCTCGGACCCTGATCGGGTTCAGGGACAGTGCCTGGTGGGTAGTTTAACTGGGGCGGTTGCCTCCTAAAATGTAACGGAGGCGCCCAAAGGTTCCCTCAGCCTGGTTGGCAATCAGGTGTTGAGTGTAAGTGCACAAGGGAGCTTGACTGTGAGACGTACATGTCGAGCAGGGACGAAAGTCGGGACTAGTGATCCGGCACCAACGTGTGGAAGTGGTGTCGCTCAACGGATAAAAGGTACCCCGGGGATAACAGGCTGATCTTCCCCAAGAGTCCATATCGACGGGATGGTTTGGCACCTCGATGTCGGCTCGTCGCATCCTGGGGCTGGAGTAGGTCCCAAGGGTTGGGCTGTTCGCCCATTAAAGCGGCACGCGAGCTGGGTTTAGAACGTCGTGAGACAGTTCGGTCTCTATCCGCCGCGCGCGTTAGAAACTTGAGGAAACCTGTCCCTAGTACGAGAGGACCGGGACGGACGAACCTCTGGTGTGCCAGTTGTTCCGCCAGGAGCACTGCTGGTTAGCTACGTTCGGAAGGGATAACCGCTGAAAGCATCTAAGCGGGAAGCCTGTTCCAAGATGAGGTTTCTCACCCTCTTGAAGGGTTAAGGCCCCCTACAGACCATGGGGTAGATAGGCCAGAACTGTACGCCTAGTAATAGGTTTAGGTGACTGGTACTAATCGGCCGAGGACTTACCAACAACACCCAACACATCAACTTGTAATAAAGGTGTGTTCGCATCCACTATGACACTTCTGAAACAACACGCGCAACGCTCATATAAAGAGCGCATCCTGCGTGGATGCTGTTTCATATTGTTTCGGCGGCTATAGCGGTGGGGAAACGCCCGGTCCCATTCCGAACCCGGAAGCTAAGCCCACCAGCGCCAATGGTACTGCACTCTAATCGGTGTGGGAGAGTAGGACACCGCCGAGCACAACATCCCAGTAATGCCCCGCACCCCCGTGGTGCGGGGCATTACTGCGTTTAAGGCCTATTCGAGGCCGAGGCGCGCTCGTTCCGGGAAGTACCACCGCATGACGGTGCGGAGGTTGTCCGAGTCGGGGCGCGCCCAGTTGCGCATGAGCTCGGCGCCGAACGAGATGGCGGTCACCGGCTGTGCGCCCGCCTTGACCATCCGCGCGATCGCTTGCTCATGAGACACCGGGCTGATTCCGCCGACAGCGTCGATGACCGGGTAGACGTCGTACCCCTCGGCGAGCATGTCGAGCGTCGGGAACGTGAGGCAGACCTCGGTCCACAAGCCGGCGATGACGACTTTTCGGCGGCCCGTCGCACGGATGGCGTCACGGAAGTCGGCGTCCTCCCACGCGTTGACGCCCGTGCGGTCGATCTCCTCGACATCGGGAAGTGCCGATCGCAGCGCTTCGGTGGTTCCGGTGTTCACACCGAGGTCGACGCCGACGGTGCTGAGGACGACCGGGACCTCGTAGGCGGTGGCGAGTTTCGCAAGAGCGACCACCCCGAGGTTGATGGCTTCGGTGCTGGTCGACGTAATCGTCGAGTACTGCTCGGGTTGGTAGTCGATGAACGTGACCACACAGTTTTCTGGGGTGAGCAGGTGATCACCGCGCGGTTCGCGTATCGGTTCTGGTTCGGTTTTTGGCATCTATGCCGTTCCTCCCTTATCGATCGAGCGTCGCTGTAGCGGGAGCTTGGTCGTCGGTCGGTTGAGCGACGTGCCCGTGTCGGTTCAGTTCGAACCGGTAACGAGCGGTGCTCCGGTCCCGACCGTAACAACTCCGACAGGCTGGTCGTGGGAAACGACCGTCTCCACCGATCCGCGGGGTGCGGTCGGCGCTGCGTCCGCGGGCACCTGCCTGCCGAGCACCGTGCTGATCGCGGTGCGGAGGGCGGAGGCCGGATCGTCGACCATCTCCATGCTCCGCCACGCGACGTGATGGTCGGGGCGGACGAGAAGCGCGCCGTCGTCGCCGACCTCCCGCTGGTGCGTCCACTCACGGAGGACATCGTGGTATTCACAGCCGACGCCGACAGCTCGGACGTCGAGCTCGACTCCGAACTCGTCTGCAACCTGTGCTGCCGCGGCACGCCAGCGTTCGCCGTTCTCGCCGATGATCAGTGTGAGCGCTCCGTGGCCCGTGATGTCGATGGTCGAGACGCGGCGTCGACCCTGTTCCACCCACGCGTGGGGAAGGCGCGCTCCCGGATGCGTCGTCGGTTGGTAGTAGAGCTCGTCATCGCGGACGCTCTCGGGGTAGTCGGTGCCGTCGTCGACGATGCATGTCGACGAATAGCGTTGTCCCAGTTCGACTCCGTGCGCGTTGAACTGATAGTTCTGTAGCGCGACGGCACTGTCGAGTTCGCGGCGTCGGGCGGCGCCGCGCTCGGTTCCGGAGAACAACTCGTCGAGCATCTTCCAACCGTCCTCCGCGGACTGTCCGGGCTCGAAGCCGAGTGCCTGCGAGATCGGCAGCATGTTGCGCACACTTTCCATCGCGCGATCGACGACCTGCTCACCGACGGGTTGGCGCTCCTGCGTGTAGGTGTCGAGGAGTGCCGGTTCGGCGTCGCCGCGCAGCACCATGGCGAGTTTCCACGCGAGGTTGAAGGAGTCCTGCACCGAGGTGTTGGTGCCCAGACCGTTCGCAGGTGGGTGGCGGTGCGCCGCGTCGCCTGCGAGGAACACCCGACCCTTACTGAACGTGTCGGCGATGACGTGGTTGATCTGCCATTTGCTGACAGCCTTGATACGGATGTCGATCGAGTCGTCGCCGATGGTGGTGCGGGCCCGCTCGATGACCGCCTCCTCGGACGTGTCGGGTTCGCCGTCCTCGGGGTTGTACATGCACAGCAACACCCACTCCGTCCATGGCTTCACGCAGATCCACGTTCCGCTACCGACCCAATAGTCGTTGCCCGGCTGTGCCATCCAGTAGAGCGTTCCGGGACGGTGGGCGGTGTACTGGGAGAGGTCTGCTTCGAGCCAGATATTCATGGCGGCGCCGAGGCCCATCTCCCCGCGCAGGGGGAACTCCATCTGCTGTGCGACTGTCGAACGTCCGCCGTCGGCGCCGATCACATACTCGGCGCGTACCCGATACTCGGCGCCTGTCGTGCGTTCGCGCACGATGGCGTCGACGTGATCGCCGGTGTCGGTCAGTGAGACGGCCTCCGTGCTGAACCGGATCTCCGCGCCGAACTCACGCGCTGCCTGCAGGAGTATCGGTTCGAGGATGTGCTGCGGAATGTTGCACATCTCCGTCGGGCTCGATACCTCGTAGTCGGCGTGCCGTAGCGTCCCCGAACCCCATGACTTCAGCCGGGCGATCTCGGTCCCCGCGAAGCTTGTCGCCCAGACGTTGTTGCCCATGTACTCGTTCGGCACGGCTGCGGCACGCACGCGGTCGTCGATGCCGAGGTCGCGGAACACCTCCATCGCACCCTGATTGGTGATGTGGGCGCGTGGTGAGTTCGCGGTTCCCGAGTATCGGCTGACGGTCAGTGCCCTGACGCCGTACTTGGCGAGCAGTGCTGCTGCGGTCAGGCCTGCCGGTCCTGCGCCGACGATGAGGACATCTGTGGTGACGGTTTCCATCGGAGTCGACCTCCATGGTCGAAGTGCCGGCAGTCGTGCCGGAGGGGTGGATAAGGGGTTGGGGAGTTGTTCGAGCGGGAGTGTTGGGCGTCAGTTGGTCGAGTGGGCGCCGGTCATCATCGCGGCCAGATCCTCGGGAGCGAGGAAACTCGGGGGAGGTGGCGGTCCCCAATTGAACAGTCCACGTGCGCCTTCGAGATCTTCCGGCGTCCACAGCGCATCGTCGGGGATGCAATCCATGTCGGAGTAATACTCGGAGAAGTTCCCTGCCGGGTCCTTCAGGTACCAGAAGAAGTTCGACCCGGCGTGGTGTCGGCCGAGACCCCAGACATGGCGTTCGGGATTGCCCTCGAGCATCGCGGCCGCGCCTCGTCCCACATCGTCGATATCGTCGACCTGCCATGAGGTGTGGTGCAGGTAGGTCACCGGCGAGTTCATGACGAGCACGTTGTGGTGGTCTTGCGAGCAGCGCAGGAACGATCCGTGCCCCTTGATGTGGTCGCTGATCTTGAAGCCGAGTCCGTCGACGAAGAATCGGCAGGTCGCCACGTAGTCGGTGGAACCGAGGACCGCGTGTCCGAGCTTGTGCGGCTTGATCGGGTAGTCGCGCATCACGCCGGGTGCGCGGCCGTACCGTTCGATACGGCCCGGACCGTTATACGGAGTCGGTTCGACACGCTGCTGGTTCAGTCGCGGCAGGACTCGAACGGTGGCGCGAAGATCGGCGACCGGCTCGTGGGCGGTCACCTCGTCGCCGTGCCGTTGCGCGAGAAAGCCTTTCGAGATCAGTTCGTGGTGGATGCGGTCGATGTCGTCGAGATCGTCAGCGCCGACCGAGAGTTCGAGGAGTCGACGCGTCGGCGCGGCGACGATCCGCAACTGTTCGCCACCCTCGGTGGTCGACAACCAGCCGTCCGATGTCGGCGTCAGCCCGAATTCCGTGTAGTAGGCCAGAGTTTCGTCGACGTTCGGTACGCCCATGGTGACCGACGCGAGTCTGTGCAGTGCCATCGTCGATCACCGCGTCTCTGCCGTTGCGACGAAGCGCTGCTCGATCTCGCCGATGCCGGCGATTCGTGAAGTGAGAACGTCACCGTCGGTGAGGAATCGCTGCGGCGTTCTGCCCATGCCGACACCGGACGGCGTGCCGGTGAAGATGATGTCACCCGGGAGAAGCGGAGTGATGTGCGAAAGACGCGAGACCAATTGCGGGACAGAGAAGATCATCTCCGACGTCCGGCCCTTCTGCATCTGCTCTCCGTTGACGGCGCAACTGAGCTCGAGGTCGTCGCGGTCGGCGAATTCGTCCGGCGTGACGACGACCGGTCCCATCGGGGCATACCCCGGGTACGACTTGCCGAGGCTGAACTGCGGTGGGTGCGCGTTGAATTGGGTTTCGCGATCGGAGATGTCCTGCCCGATCGTCAGTCCGGCCACATAGTCCCAACCGTCCGCTTCGCTGACACGATGAGCCGCACGGCTGATCACAGCGACCAGCTCGACCTCCCAGTCGATCTTGGGACCCGTCAGCTCGACGACGCCGACCGGGCCGGCCAGCGACGTGCGGTACTTGGTGAACACCGGCGGGAAGTCGGGGATGTCGTACTTCGACTCCGCCGCGTGCTCTGCGTAGTTGAGGCCGATGGCGAAGACCTGCGCGGGCTCGGGAATCGGATTCTCCAGCGTGGCGTCGAAGACGCTGCCGTTGGCGGGGTCGATGTCGTGGGCCCAGGCGGCGAAATCGTCCCAGACGTTGTAGATCGCAGTGATCGACGGCCCGAACCGTCCGTCGCTGGCCTCGGCGACGTCGATGGCCAGCCGGTGTCCGTCATCGACCAACACTGCGCGCTTCTCGAGAACTCCCAGGCGCATGATTGCTCACTTCCTCGTATCGCTGCGCATCGATGCCAGAGGGTGATCGGTGTCACAGTCACTGACCTCTGGTCTACTCCCTCATATTCGTCAGTGCAAGTTATTTTCGAAAATCGGTCGATCAGACGCTAATGCGGACAAGAGTGGGTTATGGTTGTGACCATGGCAACAGCGAAGGCGAAGCAGACGCGAGGCGACCTCGTCTACGCGCAGTTGCGCGGCGAGATCTTCGGGGGTCGGTATCTGCCGGGTGACCGCCTGAAGTTCGGAACTCTTGCCGAAGAATGTGACGCGAGCATGAGTGTGATCCGCGAGGCACTTACGCGGTTGTCGCTCGAGGGGCTCGTCACCAACGAACCCAACGTCGGGTACGCGGTCACCGAAATCTCCGTTCCCCGGTTGCGTGAACTGACCGACGCGCGTCTCGAACTCGAGGGCCTGGTCTTCGGCCGTGCGATCGGTGACGGCGACCTCGCGTGGGAGTCGTCGGTCGTCGCCGCTCATCACCGGATGGTCGGTACGCCCTATCTCACCGACGACGATCCCGTGCGCGTGACCGATGAATGGGCACTGGCCCATGCGGCGTTCCACCGCGCACTGCTCGACGGTTGCGCGAACAAGAAGCTCCTGCAGTTGGCCAACGGTCTACGCGACGAGGCCGAGCTCTACCGACGCTGGTCGCAACCGTTGGGGCGCGAGAAGAATCGCGATCTCGACGGCGAGCATCGTCGAATGATGGAGTTGGCGCTCGCGCGCGACGCCGAGGGCGCGGTGACCGCGCTGCGCGATCACATCGCGCACACCACAGAGTTGCTCGTCGAGAGCGACATCGCCGTGCACAGCGCCGTCACCATGTGACCGCTCTCGACACCTAGCCGCTGTCTGCGTCCGACGAGACGGGCAGCGAGCGGGGAAGCGTTTCGCCCCGGAAGAACGCCGGCTGTCGCATGCGTAGGTAGAGCATCACGAAGAGGCCGAGCACCAGCAATCCGAAACCGATGTAGAACACAAGTCCGACGCCGAATATCGAAGCGCCACTACCGTTGTCGGGATTCATGCTCTCGCCGACCGAGATGACGAACACCACGATCAGTGCGGCACCGCCCAGGAGTGGGAACAAGAACTTGAAGAAGAAGTTGTGCACAGACGAGAAGAGTTCGCGCCGGAAGTACCAGACACACGCGAACGCCGTGATGCCGTAGTACCAGCAGATCATGATGCCGAGCGCGGCGATGGTGTCGATCAGCGTGCGCTCGGACAGAAGCGTCACCGCCGTGTAGAAGACGGCTGTGACGATGCCGGCGACGAGCGCCGCGAAGGACGGTGACAGGAAGCGCGGGCTGATCTCGGCGACCTTCTTCGGAAACGCTCCGTAGCTCCCCATGGCGAGCATGGTGCGTGCGACCGGCAGGAAGGTCGTCTGCAGGCTGGCGATCGACGAGACCAGGATCGCGGCGAACAGCAGGACGCCGCCCCATCGTCCCAGGATCGGATCGGCCAGTGCGCCAAAGACATTCTCGGCGTTGTTCTCGTTGCCCAGCCCGACCCCGTCGGTGCCCACGCCCGCATACATCATCACGGCGACCGCCACGAGCAGATAGGTGAGCAGGATCGACATCACGCACAGCAACCCGGCACGTCCGGGGGTGCGCTTGGGGTCTTTGGATTCCTCGCCGAGCGTGAGGCACGTGTCCCAACCCCAGAACGCGAAAATCGATCCGGTGAGCCCGATTGCGAACGCGGAGATGGTCAGCCCGGTAAAGGGATTGAACCAGTCGATGTCGAAATGCAGTCCCGCGGGCGCGGATCCGTCGGCGACCTTGACGAACGCGATGATGGCAAATGCGAACAACACGATGAGCTGAAAACCGACCAGCACGTACTGAAGTCGTTCGCTCGTGGTGATCCCGCGCATCGACACCCACGTGGCTATCGCGAGCAGTACCAGCGTCGTCAGGATGTTCACGAGCTTGTTGGTGCCGAGATCTGCGATCGACGGCTTGTCGAAGATCTGGGCGATGATCAGGTAGAAGAACTGCACGCCGATCGCCGCGAGATTCGACAGCACGATGATGGTCGCCACGACCATGCCCCAACCGCACATCCAGCCCACGTACGGCCCAAATGCCTTGGTAGACCAGGTGAACGACGCTCCGCAGTCGGGGGTGTCCTTGTTGAGTTCCCGGTAGGCGTACGCGGTCAGGAACATCGGAATGAAACCGGCGATGAAGATCGCGGGCATCTTGAGCCCGACCGCCGCGACGATCAGTCCGATACTCGCGGTGAGCGTGTAACCGGGGGCCACCGTCGAAATCCCGAGGACAGCACCGGAGAACACTCCGACCTTCCCCGACGCGAGCCCCTTGCTGTTCGCATCGATGGTGACGGTGGGCGTCGACGGCGCAGGGTCAGGCGATTCGGTTGGCGACGATGGGGACGTACTCATCTCTGCAGATCTCCGGTGTCAGGCGCCGCGGGGGACGACGATCATGGGAACGGCGAGCACCCGCAACATCTTGGCCGCGGTTGATCCGAGAAACAGGTGGAATGGCTGTGCCAGTCGGCTCGAACCGACGTAGAGGAGGTCGCCCGGCTCCCAATCCAGCGACGCCGCAGCGTCTTCGACGGTCTTGCCGGTCGCGATCGCGGTGGTGACCGAATGCCCGTCCGGCAGGTCGTCGCGCACCGCGGCAACGGTGCGCTCGAGGTGCTCGTGCACAACGCGGCGGGCCTCGGAGTCCTTCGTCGGGTCGCTCGAGAGGCCGTCGTCGACGGGCAGTAGTGACAACAATCGGAGCGGGACGTCGGCGGCTGTGCACGCCCTCGTCGCCGCCTGCAACAGCGCCTCGACGCCGGGCCGTCGACCCACCGCGCACGTGACGCGGGTGACCGGCGAGACGATCTCGCGAATGCCGCGCGGTGTCACCGCGACCGGGGTCGCCGAGGTGTGTACCAGATTGGTCACGACGGAACCGAGCGTGTGACGGCCGAGTATGCCGCCCCCGGACCCGCCGACGACGATCATCGACGAGTCCAGCCGCTCCGCCTCGATCGACAAGCCCTCCGCGGCGTTCTCGTACTCGGCGACATAACCTTCGCCGTCGACACCGTCGGGCAGCGTGCGCAGTGCGTCGTCGAGCCAAGTCGCGGCCTGCCTGTCCAGGATCTCCTGGAAGTCGCCCGGTGCCACGGCCTGTTCGGCTGGTGTGGAAGGCGGCACCACCAGACAGATCTTCAGGTCGGCGTCGAAGGATTGGGCCAACTGCGCGCCCAGTGCCAGTGCATCCTCGCCGCCGGGGGTTGCGAGGTAGGCGACCAGCAGGTTGGGCCTGGGGTTGGTCATGGTGGTGCGCTCCGTTCGGTCGGCTCGGGGAGGTGGCGCCAGCAGCGCCCGAGCGGTTCGATGTTCACGGCATCCGATTCACTGTGCGCTGGGCCACTTCCGGACGCACTGGCCAGAATGTCCTGCGTCCAAGAGGCACGCAGGACATTCTGGCCAGTGGGTCGAGAACGGCAGTGGACGACCGGTCAGCTCAGGTGGTGGACCTCCTGTAGCCCGTAGACCGGGGTGTCGATGCCTTCGAACCGTGCCTTGAGTTGTAGTGCGAGGTAGAGCGAGTAATGGCGGGACTGGTGCAGATTGCCCCCGTGGAACCACAGACCCGGTTGCTGGGTCGGCTTCCACATGTTGCGTTGCTCGCCTTCCCACGGTCCGGGATCCTTGGTGGTGTCGGAGCCGAGACCCCACACTTTGCCCACTCTATCGGCGACATCCTGGCCGATCAGGTCGGCGGCCCACCCGTTCATCGAGCCGTACCCGGTCGCGTAGACCACCACGTCCGCCGGAAGCTCTGTGCCGTCGGCGAGCACGACGGAGTTCTCGGTGAGGTGGTCGACCTGGCCGTGAGCGAGCTTGATGGTGCCGTCGGCAACCAGCTCGCACGCGCCGACATCGATGTAGTAGCCCGATCCGCGGCGCAGGTACTTCATGAACAGTCCCGAGTCGTCGTCGCCGAAGTCGAGGTCGAAGCCTGCCGCCTGCAGCCGCCCGTAGAAGTCCTTGTCGCGCTCCCGGATCTGGTCGTAGAGCGGAATCTGGAACTCGTGCATGATCCGGTAGGGCAGCGAGGCGAAGGTGAGATCGGCCTTCTTCGTCGTCATGCCCGACGCCACGGCCTGCTCGCTGTAGAGCGCGCCGAGGCCGATCTCCATGAGCGAGTCCGACTTCACGATGTGTGTCGACGATCGCTGGATCATCGTCGTGTCGATCCCGTTCTCCACCAACGCTTTACATATGTCATGTGCCGAGTTGTTGGCACCGACCACGACGACGCGTTTGCCTGCGAAGCCGTCGGGTCCCGGGTGCTGACTCGAGTGGTGTTGCTC
The DNA here is from genome assembly GCF_036540975.1 of Gordonia sp. w5E2. Classification (NCBI taxonomy): domain Bacteria; kingdom Bacillati; phylum Actinomycetota; class Actinomycetes; order Mycobacteriales; family Gordoniaceae; genus Gordonia; species Gordonia sp. w5E2. The sequence goes on from NZ_CP144213.1 coordinate 1,843,982, forward strand.
GCCGGCGAACACGTCCTGGCCGGGGAACGACGGGACGTTGGGCTTGCCCGACATCCCGGTCGCGAGGACGAGTTGGGTCGGGGTGAGCGTGAGGTGTTCGCCGTCGCGCTCGACCTCGACGGTCCATCGCCCGGCTTGCTCGTCGTAGCTCGCCGACGTGCACGTGGTCTTCGACCAGTACGGGACCTCCATGACGCGCGTATAGAACTCGAGCCAGTCGCCGATCTTGTCCTTGGGCGCGAAGACGGGCCAGTTGTCGGGGAAGGGGAGGTAGGGCAGGTGGTCGTACCAGACCGGATCGTGCAGGCACAGCGTCTTGTACCGTCCGCGCCACTGGTCGCCCGGTCGGTCGTGACTGTCGACGACGATCGACGGAACGCCGAGTTGCCGCAGGCGCGCACCGAGCGCGATGCCGCCCTGACCGCCGCCGACGACGAGCACGTATGGCTGGCTCGACCGGCCGAGCTCCGCCTCTTCGGCCTCGCGGCGTTCGGCCCAGGATCGCGCGTCGGGCTCGGACCCGTGCACTGCGCCCAGCACCCTGCTCGCGCCGCGGCGCTCCTCGTGCCCCTTCAGTTCCTGGAGGGTGGTGAGCAGCGTCCACGCCTCGTCGCGGCCGTCGTCGTCGCCGTCGGCCGCCTGTCGGAGCCGCAGCATGCCTTCGCCGCGACCCGTTGCGGTCTCGAACTCGAGAAACGCGGTCACGACGCCGTCGTCGTCGGTCGGAGTCTCGGTTGCGGCGAACGACTCCGGGGCGGTGTCGTCGAGGCGCGCCGTGAGCATGTCTGCGAGTTGTTCGCGGCCCTCGACTGTTTTGAGGTTCCAGGTGAAGGCCACGAGGTCACGCCAGTAGCAGTCGGTCGCGAACATCGAGGTCACCGCGGCGATATCGCGCGCCCGAAGCGCCGACTCGAAGTCGGCGAGCCACCGGTCTACGCGCTCTGCCGGTGTCCGTTCGGTCGGCTCGTCTCGTCCGGTGGTCGGTGTAGACGTCTGGGGTTCAAGCGTCTGGGTCATTGCTACTCCTCATCTCTGCCGGGCCGTTGCGCCCGGCGGGTGTGATGCACAGCACACTCGGGAGCGGGTGGGGTGGGCAAGGGTTGCAACAGGTTGCATTCGCGGGGTTCTTTGCGGTTCTTCTGTGATCGAGAGCACAATCGCTGGTGATGACCGCTACATCACCATCCAGAGAGGGCGAGCCCGCGGTCGGCGCGGGCGATGACCCGCGGCAGTATGCCGCCGTGCTCGCAGCCGTGTACGACGCCGCGATGTCGGGCGGCCGCCCACCCGCGCGTCCGCGCGATGTGATCGGCGAGTCGTGGCGTCGAGTCCTGCGCGCGGGTGTCGACCCCGAGCGCGGCAGCGGTGAGAGCCTCATCGGTGCCGCGGACCTCGAGGCGCGTCGGGCTCAGTCGCCGTTGGCACTCGTTCTCGACGATCTGACCGGTGGACTCGACGCCGTGATCGCCGACGGGGACAACATCCTGGTGATCGCCGACGCCGCGGGACACGTTCTCTGGCGTGGAGGTCAGACCCGCGTGCTGCACCGGGCCGATCGTCTCGGATTCGTCGAGGGCGCGGACTGGGGAGAGCAGTCCGTCGGCACCAACGCCATCGGAACCGCGCTGATGTCCGGAGGTCCCGTCCAGGTCTTCTCCGCCGAGCACTTCGTTCGAACACACCACACCTGGACGTGCACGGGTGCGCCGATCCGCGACCCGAGAACGGATGCGGTGCTCGGCGTCGTCGACGTCAGTGGCCCCGCCGCAACCATCCACCCGACGACGCTGGCACTGGTGAGTGCCGTTGCGAAACTCGCCGAATCTCAACTGCGCGAACATCATCGACGCCGCCTCGACGAGCTGAGGGCGATCGCGGCTCCGATCCTCGCGCGGTCATCCGGGCCGGCGCTCGCCGTCGACGCAGACGGCTGGGTGGCGGCGGTCGACTCGGTTGCGCCGTGCTCGCGGCTGCTTCTACCCGGGACTCCGCAGCCCGGGCGTACCTGGTTACATGCTCTGGGTGCATGCGAGTTCGAACCGTTGCCGGGCGGATGGCTCGTGCGCGTGGCCGACGACCGCGACCCGACGACGACGCTCGTCGAACTCGACCTCGCTGGCAACCGTCCACCGACTGTGCGGGTATCGGGCGCGACGGGCTCGTGGACCCACCGTCCGTCGCGGCGGCACACGGAGATCCTGGCGCTGCTCGCCGCGCACCCCGACGGGTTGAGTGCGGCAGCGATGTCGGAGCAACTCTTCGGCACCGACGACCGCACCGTCACGGTGCGCGCCGAGATGTCGCGTCTGCGAAAGAGTCTCGGCGGCGTGCTCAGCGCGAATCCGTACCGGTTCGCCGCGGGCGTCGAGATCACGACTGTCGACGACCCGGCGCGGTCACTCGACCGGTGAATCCTCGACCGATGAACTTCGGCGGGTTACGGTCAGTGCGTGACGATTTCGCATGTGGATGGCTACCTGCGCAAGATCATGTCCGACTGCGCCGACGACCGGGCGGGGGAGGTGGCCGACTACATCCCCGAACTCGCGGCGGTCGATCCCGACGGCTACGGACTCTCGGTCGCCATGCACGACGGCTACCTGTACTCACTCGGTGACTCGGGGACCGCGTTCACCATCCAGTCGGTGTCCAAGCCACTGACCTACGCGATGGCGCTGAGCCGATTGGGCCCGACGGAGGTCGACGCGAAGATCGGTGTCGAGCCGTCGGGTGAGGCGTTCAACCAGATCAGCGTCGACTCACAACGTCGACCCAAGAACGCGATGATCAACGCCGGAGCCATCGTCGCGTCGTCGTTGCTCCTTCCTCCGATCCGCGAGGTCGATCCCGAGGTCGTGGAGAAGACTTTCGAGGAGATTCTCGCCTTCTACTCGGCGTGCGCCGGCCGACAGCTGACGCTCAACCAGGACGTCTTCGAGTCGGAGGCGGCCACGGGGTCGCGGAATCGTGCGATCGCCTACATGCTCGACAGCTTCGGCGGACTCGACACCCATCCAGACGCTGCGATCGCGCTCTACTTCCGGCAGTGCGCGATCGAGGTCACCACCAACGACCTCGCCGTAATGGGTACGACGATCGCCTGCGGTGGGGCCAACCCGCGCACCGGACGGCGAGTGTTCAGCCAGGAGGTCGCACAGCGGCTGCTGAGCGTGATGACCACGTGCGGCATGTACGACGCCGCGGGCGACTGGGTGACAGCGGTCGGCATGCCCGCGAAAAGTGGTGTGGGAGGCGGCATCCTGGCGGTGCTGCCCGGTCAGCTCGGCATCGGTGTCTACTCGCCTCGACTCGACGAGCACGGCAACAGCGTGCGCGGCGTCGACACCTGCGAGCACCTGTCGGCCGACCTCGGACTCCACATGTTCAACGTGACCCGCGAGAACCGGGTCACGATCAGAGCGACCTACGACATCGCCGACTTCTCCATCGGCGACGACTGGACGGAGGAGGAGCGCAGCTTCCTGCGCACCTGCCGCGACCGTGTCCGGGTGTACGAGTTGCAGGGCGACCTCACGTTCGGCAGCGCGGAGAGCGCACTGCGTCGGGTCGAGGAGGACATCGAGCGCGTCGATGTCGTGATCATCGAGATCTCGCGCGTCGGGGTGATCGACCCGGTGGCCCGCACGATGATGCTCGCCGTCAAGAACTCGGCCGACGACAACGGCAAACGCATCATTCTCGTCGACCCCGACGGCGAGGTCCGCGCGAGTGTCGAGCGACACCGGTCGGACTCCTTCGTCCACAATCTCGCCGTGCCGGCCCAGTTGCAGGGCCTCGACCCCACGCTCCCGCACGTGCACTCGTCCATGGCCGATGCCGTCGACGACGCCGAACAATTCCTGCTGAAGCACTACCGCAACGCCTGACTCGTCGCGGCGGTGGCTCGGCGTGGCTCGCTGGGGGTCGGGGGTCGTGTTGGTCAGCGCGTGCGGCCGATAAGCTGCCCGGTGTGCGTCTGGTGATCGCGGAATGCCAAGTGGACTACGTCGGCCGACTGACGGCTCATCTGCCCATGGCCAAACGGCTGCTGCTCATCAAGTCCGACGGATCGGTGAGTGTGCATGCCGACGACCGCGCCTACAAGCCGCTGAACTGGATGAGTCCGCCCTGCTGGTTGACCGAGGCGCAGGTGCCCGAGGAGATCGCGGCAATGCACGATTCGGTCGAGGCGTACTGGGTGGTGACCAACAAGGCCGGCGAGGAACTGCGGATCACGCTCGCCTCGATCGAACACGACTCGTCGCATGAACTCGGCATCGATCCCGGTTTGGTCAAGGACGGCGTCGAAGCGCACCTGCAGGAGTTGCTCGCCGAGCACGTCGAGACTCTCGGACCCGGCCACACGCTGATCAGGCGCGAGTACATGACGGCAATCGGACCCGTCGACATTCTGTGCAGGGATGCGCAGGGAGCGACCGTCGCTGTCGAGATCAAACGTCGCGGCGAAATCGACGGCGTCGAACAACTGACCCGCTACCTCGAACTCCTCAACCGCGATCCGTTGCTTGCCCCGGTGAGTGGTGTCTTCGCGGCCCAGCAGATCAAACCGCAGGCGCGCACGCTGGCAACCGACCGCGGAATCCGTTGCGTCGTCTTGGATTACGACGCACTGCGGGGTGCGGAGAGTACCGAGTTCCGGCTGTTCTGACGCGCGAGGGCGTCAGTCGCCCGTGCTGAAGCGAGCGCGTTCGGACAGTATCCGGTTGAGAAGTTCGGAGTCGTCGGCATCCGACAACGACGTGTAGTCGATGTCTTCGGCCGGTCGCAACGTGTCGGGGAAGGTGCCGAACTCACGCTGGATCTCGACGAGCTTCGTGCGGATCTCCTCGAACTCCTCGAGCACCTGCGTGCGAGCATCGTCGGCCTTCGCCGAGAGGTTGCGGGAGCCCGCCAGTCGCTCGATCGCGATATCGCGCGCGGTGTCGCGGATCTGATTGGCCTCGGCCAGTGCTTGTCGACGCTCCTCGGCGAGCGTCGAGTCGTGCCGGCGGCGCTCCTCGGTGCGTGTCTGCTTGCTCTGGCGGGCCAGTTCGTCGGCGTCGGCATGAGCCTTGGCGACCAGTTGGGACGCCTGGGTACGTGCCGCGTTCATCGTCGTGGTGTGCTCGGCTTCCATTGCGGCTGCGCGCTCGGTGCACAGGCGATCCGACTCGGCGGCGTCGGCCTTGGCCTTGGCATGGATCGATTCCGCATCGGTGCGTAGATCGGTTGCGTGCTGTTCGGCGTCGGCGACGATGCCCGACGCCTTGTTCTCCGCATTCGACACGATCGACTCGGCCCTACTCCGTGCCTCCGACACGATGCGGTCGGCGTCTTCACGCGAGTTCTTGGCGAGTTCCGCTGCTTCCTGACGCGCCACCGACACCGTCTCGGCGGCCTCTGCGCTGGCTTCCGCGCGCATCTCCGACGCCTCGTCGGACGCGAGCTGCAGCATGCGACTCAACCGTTCGCTCATGCCCTGCGCCGTGGTGGGCGGTACCGACAGCGTGTCGACCTCGCGCCGGAGTTCGTCGATCGTCGCGCGGGCCTCGTGCAGATGTGCGGCGAGTTCTTGCGCGTTGGCGGTCGCGGCGTCACGGTCGGCTGCGAGGACTCGCAGGTCGGCGTCGATGCGTCGAAAACGTTCGGCGACCTGCTCGCGATCGTATCCGCGCATGACGACGGCGAACGGGAGTTGCTGCCTCGGAGCCTGGCTCGACATGGTTCGACAGTCTAGTCGGCTGTGCTGTGGCGGTGCTGTGTCTGGCCCGAGTGCGTGTGCGTCTCGGCAAGGAGTTTCCGTCGACGCGGAAGTGTGCGGCTCAGTGCGTCGAAGCGCCCTGGTCGGCCGCGGGCTCGACGAGTTCGAGGAGCACACCGCCCGCATCCTTCGGATGCACGAAGTTGATTCGCGAGTCGGCCGTGCCGCGTCGCGCCTCCGGATACAGCACGCGGACACCTGCGGATGTCAGGCGTGACATCACCTCGTCGACGTCGGTGACCCGTACGGCGAGCTGCTGCAGGCCTGGTCCGTTGCGATCGAGGAATTTGGCGATCGTCGACGACTCGGAAGCCGGGGCAAGCAGCTGGATCACCGCGCCGGCGCCTGCGTCCGCGGGTCCGACCATTGCTTCCTCGACACCCTGCTCCTCGTTCTTCTCCTGGTGCAGGGTGACGAATCCGAGGTGGTCGGCATACCACTGCTTCGCGGCGTCGAGATCGGGCACCGCGATGCCGACGTGGTCGATGGCCACCACGAGGTCGGAGATGAGTGCCGTCGCACCAGGGGAGTCGACCGCACCTGCGGCTTCTGAATCGACTGCAACCGCTGATTTGGCGGGGGGCACGGATGATGAGGTCGTCATGCGATAAAGGTAACGTTTAAGGCGTCATTCGAACAGAGCGACCGCTCGGTTGGTCGCTGCCCAGTACTTGGAGGTCCTCATGTCCCCGGCAACAGATCAGGCGACGTCGGTGATCGTCGCCGGCGCGCGCACGCCGTTCGGTCGGCTCCTCGGCTCGCTGAAGGGTTTCAGCGGTGTCGATCTCGGTGCGATCGCCATCAAGGCTGCGCTCGAACGCGGCGGTGTCCCGGCGTCGGCAGTCGACTACGTGATCATGGGCCAGGTGCTCACCGCCGGCGCAGGTCAGATGCCTGCGCGTCAGACGTCGGTGAAAGCCGGAATCGGCTGGGATGTCCCCGCGCTGACCATCAACAAGATGTGCTTGTCGGGCATCGACTCGATCGCACTCGCCGATCAGCTCATCCGCGCCGGTGAGTTCGAGTGCGTCGTCGCCGGTGGCCAGGAGTCGATGACCCAGGCACCGCACCTGCTGCCGGGAAGCCGCAGCGGATTCAAGTACGGCAACACCGAGCTCGTGGACCACACCGCATTCGACGGCCTCTACGACGCCTTCACCGATCAGCCGATGGGTGCGCTGACCGAGCAGGGCAATGACGCCGACGGCTTCACCCGCGCCGAGCAGGACGAGTTCGCCGCGCGTAGCCACCAGCTCGCCGCAACCGCGTGGAAGAACGGGCTGTTTGCCGACGAGGTCGTTCCGGTGAGCATCCCGCAGCGCAAGGGCGACCCGATCGAATTCGCCGAGGACGAGGGTATTCGCGCCGACACCACCGCCGACACTCTCGCTGGACTGCGGCCGGCATTCCGCAAGGACGGCACCATCACGGCGGGCAACTCGTCGCAGATCTCCGACGGCGGCGCCGCCGTCGTCGTGATGAGCAAGGCGAAGGCAGCAGAACTCGGCCTGACCCCGCTCGCCGAGATCGGTCCGCACGGTGTGGTTGCGGGCCCCGACTCCTCGCTACAGCTCCAGCCGGCCAACGCCATCGAAAAGGCTTGTGCGCGAGCAGGTATCGCGCCGGCCGATCTCGACCTCGTCGAGATCAACGAGGCGTTCGCCGCGGTCGGCCTGGCGTCGACCAAGGCGCTCGGCATCAACCCCGACATCGTCAACGTCAATGGTGGGGCCATCGCGATCGGCCATCCCATCGGGACGTCGGGCGCCCGCATCACGCTGCACCTCGCGCTGGAACTGCAGCGTCGGGGTGGGGGCGTCGGCGTTGCCGCGCTCTGCGGTGCCGGTGGTCAGGGTGACGCGCTCATCATCCGAGTCCCCAAGGCCTGAGGTCACTCCAACACGTTCGTGATCACGGATGCCTACTACGCCGTGTCGTAGTAGGCATCCGTATCAGGCACAATGTCCTATATGAAGCAATTCTTCGACCTGTCCACCCCCGCCAAGCGATTCCGGTTCGTCGCCGTGCTGGAAGCGATCACCTGGGCTGCGCTGCTGGTGGCGATGTTCTTCAAGTGGGTGCTCGGGTACACCGAGGCCGTCGCGGTTCCCGGCATGGTGCACGGCATCGTGTTCGTCGCGTTCGTTCTGATCTCGATCGTCACGGCGGTCTCGTTGAGGTGGAGCCTCGGGGTCACGTTGCTCGCGCTGATCTCGAGCATCCCGCCGTTCGGCACCCTCGTGTTCGAATGGTGGGCGCGCCGCAACGGGCATCTGGCCGAGTTGTCGGCGCAGTTCGACGCCGAGGGCAAGCCCCAGTACGCAGCCTGACGCCCGCGTATAGGGGCTGGCCTGCGTTGCCTCCGATCCCGCACAGCTCGCAGAGGAGCCGATCATGATCGCCGCTTTCAGTCTCACTCCGTCGGGTGGCGGTGCCGTCGACGATGACGGCGGGATGAGCGAGGCCGTCGCGGCTGCGGTGCGGGTGGTTCGCGAATCCGGTCTGCCGCACCAGACGACCGCCATGTTCACCTATGTCGAGGGTGACTGGGACGCGGTGATGGACGTGATCAAGCGCGCCACCGACGCTGTCGGCGAGCTCGCGCCGCGGGTCGGGCTCGTCATCAAAGCCGATATTCGCCCCGGCCACACCGACGAATTGACCGGCAAGGTCGACCGGGTGATGCGACATCTGTCCTGACTCGGCCCGCGCGCTTGCTCGACGATCCACGTTGGCACGTGCGCGCGGTGCGGTCTCGGCGATCTTCTTCCTGAACGGCTTCCTCGCTGCGCTGTGGGTTGCCCATATCCCCGTCATCACCGCTCGCACGGATACCTCGCACGAGCAACTCGGCGGGCTTCTGCTGTTGCTCGGCGGCTCGGCGTTCGTCGGCATGCAGGTCAGCGGGCACGCACTCGACCGATTCGGTTCGCGTACCACCACGTTGGTCGCGGCGACGCTGCTGTGTCCGGTCATGATCGGGCCGGCGGTGGCGTCGAACACCGTTGCGCTCGCTGTCGCGCTCGCGCTCTTCGGGTTTGTGAACGGCAGCCTCGACGTCTCCATGAACGCCCAGGCCGTCGCGGTTGAACGGGCGTATCGCCGACCGATCATGTCGTCGTTTCACGGGTTTTTCTCGCTCGGCGGTCTCGCGGGGTCGCTCGTCGTCGCCGCGACGTTGTGGGCGCAGGTCGGTGTGGCCGCGACCGTCGGGGTGTCGTCGCTGCTCGGGCTGATACTGGTCGCGGTATGCGCACGTTCGCTCGTCGCGCCGGACGGCGGGGGACTGGTCGAGACGACGCAGTCGGACACGGTCGGGTCGGACGTCGGCGATGAGTCGACGGCGAAGGCGCGCTGGTGGCACGGACTGGACCTGCGTCGACTGGCGATCCTCGCTGCCGTGGCGTTCGCACTCATGCTGGCCGAGGGGACCGCATACGACTGGAGTGCGCTGCAGATCGTCGAAGATTTCGGTACGCGTGACGCGGTCGGCGCTGTGGCGTTCGGGGCGTTCAGTGCGGCGATGACCATCGCGCGCTTCGGTATCGATCCGATCGCCGCGCGACTCGGCCCCGTCTGGGTGGTGCGGGCGGGGTCGGCGCTCGGAATCTGCGGAATCAGCTTGGCGATTCTCGCTCCCGAACCGATCATCGCGATCGTCGGCTGGACCATTTTCGGTGTCGGTCTCGCAGGGCTGATACCGCAGATCTTCACGGCTGCAGGCAATCTGACGGCGTCGTCGAGCGGACGTGCCATCTCTACCGTCGTCGGCTGCGGTTACATCGGGATGCTGTCGGGACCCGCGATCGTCGGATTCATCGCCGGCCGCTCGGGGGTGTCGGTCGGTCTGACACCCGTCATCGGCGCGCTGGTGTTCGCGTTGGTGGCCGCACCGGTCGTGCGTCCCGCTGCACGACCGGTGAGCGGCCGCGATGCACATGACACACTAGAGGGGTGACACGACCGACCCCCAGGCCTCAGGGAAATGCTGCACGCACTCAGGCCGGCGCCGCAGCACGTCAGCAAGCCGCCGCGACAGTTGCCATGTCGGGTGCAGTCGACCTCTCCGCACTGAAGGAGAAGGCCGAGGCGCAACGAGCACAGGCACGTCAGCCCGCAGCGGCGGCGCAGCAGCCGAGCGCCGGATCGGCGCCGACCGGCAGCAACGTGATCGACGTGACGGATGCGACCTTCGAGACCGAGGTCCTCGCGCGGTCGACGAGACAGCTTGTCCTGGTCGACCTCTGGGCTGAGTGGTGCGGTCCGTGTAAGCAGTTGTCGCCGGTGTTGGAGAAGCTCGCCAACGCGTCGGGCGGCGCCTGGGTGCTCGCCAAGATCGACGTCGACGCGAACCCGCAGATCGCGCAGGCCTTCGGTGTGCAGTCGATCCCGACGGTTGTCGCACTCGCCGCCGGACAGCCCGTCGCCGCGTTCAACGGTGCCCGTCCCGAGGCCGAGATCGTCGACTGGATCGATCAGATCCTCGCCCAGGTCGGCGGTGCGCTCGCCGGGGCTCCTGCTCCGCAAGCAGAGCAGGAGATCGCCGACGATCCGCGCATGATCGCCGCCGAGGACAAGATGAACGCGGGCGATTTCGACGGCGCGCTCGCCGACTACCGCGCCATCGCCGAGGCCGAGCCCGACAACGTCGAGGCCGCATCGTTGGTGCGCAACCTCGACTTCATGCTCCGTGCCCAGGCGCACGACCCGGCGATCGTCGAGAACGCCGCCGCGACCGACGTCGACGCTCAGCTCGCGGCCGCGGACGTACTGCTGCTCGGTCAGGATCCGGAGGGAGCGTTCGCGCGCATCATCGACGTCGTGAAGGCGACCTCAGGCGACGACCGCACGCGTGCACGAACCCGACTGCTCGAGTTGTTCGAGCTGTTCGATCCTGCCGAGCCCTTCGTGGTGGCCGCTCGTCGAAAGCTGGCTGCCGCGCTGTTCTGAGCCGGCCATCGGCGAGGAGCTTACGAAGAAGTTCTCGGAGTTTGCCGCGTGGCGACGATGGTCACGAGGTTCGCTTCGCCCCAGTCTCCGAGGGGGAGCAGTGCGTCGTTGAGTGACTGTCCCAGCGGGGTGAGCGAGTACTCCACTCGTGGTGGCACTTCCCGGTAGACCTCGCGGTGGACGATGCCGTCGCTTTCCAACTCGCGCAATTGCTGGGTGAGCATCTTCTCGCTGACGCCTGAAACGTTGCGCCGCAGTTCGCCGAAGCGGCAGGGGCGCTCGTGCAGCGCCCACAGGATCAACGGCTTCCACTTTCCGCCGACCACCGCAACCGCCGCGTCGAGTCCGCAGGAGAACGGACCCTTGCTCGAAGCATCAGCCATCAGCCAATACTAACCATTCGGTGGCTACCTAACGCGAAAGTGCGTACTTGTGAGAAGTGCAGCGGCACAGGAGTGTTGAGGCATGACTTCTACCGTGACCGTCATCGGGGCAGGCCCGATCGGGCAGGCCATCACCCGCGCTCTACTCTCAGCAGGCCACGAGGTGACCGTCTGGAACCGAACCCTCGAGAAGACCGCACCGCTTGCCGAACTCGGTGCGCGTGTCGCCGCCACTCCACGAGAGGCCCTGCGTCGCAGCGACATTGCGCTCATCTCCGTACGGGGCAACGACGCTGCGCGCGACATACTCGAACAAGCCGAACTGTCCGGCCTGGACGTGCTCGTCGTGAACCTCACGTCTGACACCCCGAGCTCGGCGCGCGAACTCGCAGGCTGGGTGACCAGCCAGGGGGTCAGGTATCTGAGCGGGACGATGCTCACCCCCTCCGTCTTGGTGGGGCAGCCCGGCTCGACCGCGGTGCTGGGTGGCGTCGAGAGCATCTACGAGCAAGCCCTCCCGGTGCTCGAGGTGATCGCGCCGGAGGTCGCACGCCACGGCGACGATCCCGGAGCTGTCGCCGCGCTCGACCTCGCCCTGCTCGACGCATTTTGGGGCACAGTGGCAGCGTGGAGCCACGCCGTCGCCCTCGGACGAGCCGAAGGGCTCAACGCAAACGACCTCACCGAGCGGCTGACCGCGATAGTGCACCTGGCCGCGGAGATCGGAGCCGGGATCTCGCAGGATGCCGAGCTCGGCAGCTATCCCGGTGATGTATCCACCATCGCGTCTGCCCGCAGCACGCTGACCCATATCCTCCACGCCAGCACGGATCGCCGCATCGACGCGGGCTTCCCTGGCTCTGTCGAGGCGCTACTCCGACGCGCTACTGACCACGGCTACCACGACGACGGGCCGTCGCGCCTGGTTCCGACGATCGCGGGGGCCGCGGACTAGGCCGGTGCGAGCCAGATCGCCGAGTTGGCAGGAATCGTGACCGACGCCGAGACCGGCCTGCCGTGCCAGCCCTCGCCGTCGGCCTGCACCGAGCCGAGATTGCCCTTGCCCGCCCCGCTGTAGGCGGCGGCGTCGGTGTTGAGGATCTCGGTCCAGGTTCCGGCGTGGGGAAGTCCCACGCGGTAGTCGCTGCGGTCGGCCCCGGAGAAATTGAACAGGCACGCCACCACCGAGCCGTCGGAACCCCATCGCAAAAAGCTGATCACGTTGTTCGCGGTGTCGTTCGCGTCGATCCATTCGTAGCCCTGCGGATCGGTGTCCTGCGTGAACAGAGCGGGGCGCTCGCGGTACACCCGATTGAGATCGGTGGTGAGCGCCGAGATCCCTTGGTGCAGTTCACCTTCCCAACCCTGAAGCTGGTACCAATCCAGGCTGCGGTTGTCGGCCCACTCGGCTGTCTGTCCGAACTCCTGGCCCATGAACAGCAGTTGCTTGCCGGGATGCGACCATTGGTATGCGAGAAACACCCGCACTCCGGCGGCTTTCGTCCACGAGTCGCCGGGCATCCGGCTCCACAGCGTGCCCTTGCCGTGCACCACCTCGTCGTGTGAGAGCGGGAGCACGAAGTTCTCACTCCACGCGTACATCAGTGAGAACGTGATCTCGTGGTGATGGAAGCTGCGGTGGATCTGGTCGCGACCCAGGTAACCCAGCGTGTCGTGCATCCAGCCCATATTCCATTTGAGGCTGAAACCCAGTCCGCCGAGGTCGGTCATGCGTGTCACGCCGGGCCAGGCCGTCGACTCCTCGGCGACGGTCACCGCGCCGGGGAAGAGCTTGTGGACGGTTGCGTTGGTCTCCTGCAGGAACTGCACGGCTTCGAGATTCTCTCTGCCGCCGTAGATGTTCGGGCGCCAGCCGCCTGCCGGCCGCGAGTAGTCGAGGTAGAGCATCGATGCGACGGCGTCTACGCGCAGTCCGTCGACGTGGAATTCGTCGATCCAATAGAGTGCGTTGGCGACCAGGAAGTTGCGCACTTCGCGTCGACCGAAGTCGAAAACGTATGTGCCCCAGTCGAGCTGCTCGCCGCGCATCGGATCGGCATTCTCGTAGAGGGGCGTTCCGTCGAAGCGTGCGAGCGCCCATTCGTCCTTGGGAAAATGGGCGGGGACCCAGTCGATGAGCACCGAGATTCCCAACGAATGCAGATGATCGACGAGGAACCGGAAGTCGTCGGGCTTGCCGAAGCGGGCCGTCGGCGCGTAGTACGACGTGACCTGGTATCCCCACGAGCCACCGAACGGGTGCTCCGCGACGGGCAGGAACTCGACGTGGGTGAATCCCTTCTCGATCACGTAGGCGCCGAGTTGTTCTGCGAGTTCGCGATAGTCGAGGCCCTTGCGCCACGAACCCAGGTGCACCTCGTAGACGCTCATCGGTTCGCGTGTCGGCTCGCTCGCGACCCGACGGTCGATCCAGTCGTCGTCGGACCAGACGAAGTCCGAGTGGGTGACCACCGACGCGGTGGCGGGCGGAACCTCCGTGCGCCTGGCCATCGGATCGGCCTTGTCGTGGATGGTGCCGTCCGCGCCGTGGACGCGAAACTTGTACAGCGTGCCCTCGCCGACGTCGGGGATGAACAACTCCCAGACACCCGACGGCCCCATCGACCGCATGGGCGTCGACCGTCCGCTCCAGCCGTCGAAATCACCGATCACGACGACGCCGTGCGCGTTGGGTGCCCACACCGAGAACGTCGTGCCGGGCACGTCGCCGTCCGGTGTGGTGTAGGTGACGGTGTGCGCGCCGAGAACCTTCCAGAGTTCCTCGTGCCTGCCCTCGGAGAACAGATGCAGATCGAGCTCACCGATGCTCGGCAGGAACCGATAACCGTCTGCGACGACGAATTCTCTTGTGCCGCCGTGCCCGTCGGGGTAGACGACACGATAGCGGTAGTCGATGAGATCGGTGATCGGCACGGTGACGACGAACAGGTCGTCGGTCTGATGGTGCATCGGATAGTCGACGCCGCCGATCACCGCCGACACCGAGATGGCGTTCGGACGCAGCGTCCGCAGGATCGTGTAGTCGCCCGGGGCGTCGTGGGCACCGAGGAACGAGTGCGGGTCGGGATGCGTCGTCGACATCAGACGTCGAAGGTCGTGGTCGGAAGCGAAGGGGTCGGGCTGCGTGCTGGTCACGGTGTGCTCACTGGATTCGGTAGGAGAGTCGGCGGGCGGCGTCGGGACTCAGGGGTGGAAGGGCGACGATGTGTGCGACGGCGCGCCACGGTTCGAGTCGTACGTAATTCGCCTGGCCCCAACCGAATTCCTCACCGGAGACCTCGTCCTTGCCGACGAAGCGTTCCTGCCAGTCGAATCCGAGCGCGGGCATATCGAGCCACAGCGTCGACTCCTCCGCACCGAACGGATTGATGTTGATCACCACGACGACACGGTCGCCCGACACCGGGTCGAGCTTGGAATAGGCGATCAGTGCGGGGTTGTCGAGGTGGTGAAATGTGATGTCGCGCAACTGTTGCAGGGCCGGATGCCGTCGACGGATCGCGTTGAGCGACGTGATCCACGGTTCGAGCGACTCGCCGCGGCTCGCGGCCCCCTTGTAGTCACGCGGACGGAGTTCGTACTTCTCGGAGTTGAGATACTCCTCGCTGCCCTCGCGTACGGGCAGGTGCTCGTAAAGCTCATAGCCGCTGTAGACACCCCAGGTCGGTGACAGCGTGGCGGCCAATGCGGCGCGAAGCGCGAACATGCCGGGTCCACCGTGTTGCAGGCTCTCGTGCAAGATGTCGGGGGTATTGACGAAGAGGTTGGGCCGTGACTCGTCGGCGTGCGCGGCGATCTCGCGACCGAATTCCTCGATTTCCCACTTCGCGGTCTTCCAGGTGAAGTAGGTGTAGGACTGGGTGAAACCAAGGCGCGCAAGGCCATAGAGCCGGGCGGGTCTGGTGAACGCCTCGGCGAGGAACAGCACGTCGCTGTCGCGCTTCTTGACCTCCATGATCAGCCACTCCCAGAAGTTCGGCGGCTTGGTGTGCGGATTGTCGACCCGAAAGATCTTGACGCCCAACTTGTTCCACGCAAGTACCACCTCGAGTACCGCGCGGTAGATGCCATTGCGATCGTTGTCGAAGTTCAGCGGATAGATGTCCTGATACTTCTTCGGTGGATTCTCGGCATAGGCGATCGTGCCGTCGGGCAGGGTGGTGAACCAGTCGGGATGCTCGGTGGCCCACGGGTGGTCGGGGGCGGTCTGCAACGCCAGATCGAGAGCGACCTCCATGCCGAGTTCGCTTGCGCGAGACAGGAAATACTCGAAATCCTCCTGCGAGCCGAGCTGTGGGTGAATCGCGTCGTGACCGCCCTGCGCCGACCCGATCGCCCACGGCGACCCGACGTCGTCTGGTGCCGCGACCAATGTGTTGTTGGGGCCCTTGCGATTGACCTCACCGATCGGATGGACCGGTGGCAGGTAGACCACGTCGAATCCCATGTCGGCGATGCGCGAGAGGTCTTGGGCCGCAGTCAGGAACGTGCCGTGCACGGGACGGCCGTCGTTGTCCCAGCCTCCCGTCGATCGCGGGAACATCTCGTACCACGATCCGTAGAGTGCGCGACGTCGGTCGGTCCAGATCCGCAGATTGCGACTCTTGGTCACGAGCTCGCGCACGGGATGCTCGTCGAGAAGATCGACGACCTCGTCGGACAATGCGATGCCCACTCGGTTCTCGACTCGCCTGCGCCTCGAGCGAAGTGAGTCGACGGCGTCGAGCAACAGTTGGCGGTCGGTGCCGTCGACCTGTTGCGCCGCTTCGCTGAGAACCCGTGCGCCGATCTCGAGGTCGTTGGCGAGGTCTTCCGCGCCCTGGCCGGCGTCGATCTTCTTGGTGACCGCCGACCGCCACGTCGCATACGGATCGCTCCACGCCTCGATCCGGAAGGTCCAGTAGCCGACGGCGTCGGGCACGATGGCTGCGTTGAAAACATCCGGTTCGCTCGCGGGTGACATGCGGACGTCGAACGAGGTGCGGTAGGGCGTTTCGACGTGCAGGGTGACCCCGAGGGCGTCGTGCCCCTCCCGCCACGCCGTCGCGCTGATCGGGATCAATTCTCCGACAACACATTTGGCAGGGTATTGCCCTGCGGAGACCAATGGTTGGATGTCGTCGATGCCCATCCGGCCGATCACTTCGGCCCCCTCTCGTCAGCGGCCACGCGCAGGGCCGGGAGTCCTCATCGATCCCAAGGTGTTGCGTTCACTCTAGTGACGTCGCCGGGTCGTGATGCCAGATCCAGGCGTCAGACTCACCGTAGCGGTACGGCGGCGAGTCTGCCGAGTGCCGCGCGGACCACGTCGGGGTCGGTGGTGCGCCAGAACGGTGGCATGGATGCGAGGAGGTAGCCGCCGTATCCGGCCGTCGCCAGTCGCGAATCGAGGACGGCGACGACGCCGCGGTCGTCGACCGAACGCAGGAGCCGTCCGGCCCCCTGCGCCAGCAGCAATGCGGCGTGATTGGCCGCTACCGACAGGAATCCGTTTCCTCCCCGCGAGGTGACGGCGCGCTGGCGGGCGCCGAGCAGGGGATCGTCGGGGCGCGGGAAGGGGATGCGGTCGATGATCACCAGCGACAACGACGGTCCGGGAACGTCGACACCCTGCCAGAGCGACAGCGTGCCGAACAGGCAGGTCCTGGGGTCTTCGGCGAAGCGTGCGACGAGCGCTGCGGTGGTGTCGTCGCCCTGGCACAGGATGGGTAGGTCGCTGCGTGCGCGAAGCGCCTCGCTGGCCTCGCGGGCGGCGCGCATCGACGAGAACAGCCCGAGCGTGCGACCACCCGCGGCCTCGGTGAGCGCGGCGAGTTCGTCGAGTGTTGCGGGCGCGATCGAGTCTCGGCCCGGTCGGGGGAGATGACGTGCGACGTAGAGGATTGCCGAGCGTGGATAGTCGAAGGGCGAACCGGCGTCGAGTCCCGTCCACCGCATCGGCGAACCGTCGGAGGGTGCAGCACTGCCCGTTGCGGTGACATCGCGTGCGGGTGCGTCGTTGCGTGCGTCGCCGAGCGCGATGTCGTCGGCGGCGGGGGTGTCGGTGCCGCGACCCGCGGCGGGCAGCCCCCACGTGGCGGCCAGGGCGTCGAAGGAACCCCCGATGGTCAGTGTCGCGGAGGTGAGAATGACGGTCGACTCGCTGAACAGCGTCGCACGCAACAGTCCGCCAACCGACAGCGGTGCGATGTGCAGCACGGTGCGCGTCGACGATTCGGATCTGCCCGCGCGTTCTTCGGCCACCCACACGACGTCGCGTCGTTTCGCCGGGTCGGGTTCGTCGAAGGCGCCGAGCACGCGGACCGCGGTGTCGTGGAGTTCTTCCAACGAGGTCAGTGCCGCCGACCGTGCCGCACCCTTGCCGTCGTCGGCACCTCCCGGCCCGCGCGCGGGACCGATCGCCGATCGCGCCTGCCACAACCGATCTCGCAGCGTCGCCAGCACCAGCGCGGCATCCGCGGGCATGGCGGTCCATTCGCGCTTGGGGGCGTCGTCGAGCATGTCGCCGAGTTGCTCGCCCGCTCCGATGAGTGCGTCGACGGTCTCCTCGTCGATGAGCTTGCCGCACCGTCGGGCGGCCACCGAGATCGACGCGGCAGAGACGTCGGATGTCGACACCGAGGTGATGCGGTCGACGAGATCGTGCGCCTCGTCGACGATCACCACATGGTGGTCGGGCAGCACGTTGGCCGGACTCATCGCGTCGATCGCCAACAGCGCGTGATTGGTGACCACGACGTCGACCTGCCCCGACTTGCGTCGTGCCCGCTCGGCGAAGCAATCCTCGGCATACGAGCAGTTCGACGCCCCGAGGCATTCGCGCGAGGTGACGCTGACCTGCCGCCAGGATCGGTCGGCGACTCCGGGGGAGAGGTCGTCGCGGTCGCCGGTGTCGGTGTCGGACACCCACTCGCGCAGGCGCGTGACCTCTCGGCCGGTGCGCGAGAGTTCGAACGCGTCGAACAGTTCGGTATCCGGCTCTTCGACGGTTCCCGCGTGAATCTTGTTCAGGCAGAGGTAATTTCCGCGACCCTTGAGAATTGCGAACGTCGGCTCCCGGCCGAGCGCGCCCTTCAGGGCTTTGGAGAGGCGGGGAAGGTCGCGCTCGACCAACTGCCGCTGCAGTGCGATGGTCGCTGTGGAGACCACCACGGTGTCGCCGGATTCGACGGCGTGCCGGATGGCCGGCACGAGATAGGCCAACGACTTACCCGTGCCGGTACCTGCCTGCACTGCGAGGTGCTGGCCGGTGTCGATCGCGTTGGCGACGGCGGAGGCCATGCGGACCTGCCCGTCTCGGCGTTTGCCCGACAGTGCGGTCACGGCGGTGTCGAGGAGGGCGGTCACCGGCGGCAGCCCGGTCGCCCGTGAGCCGGTTGGCCCGGAGGCGTCCGGCGCAGCCGCATTCGCTACAGAGAGGTCGGTCACTAGGAAGCGGCCTGTCCGCCATAGACCAGGTCGCCCACGAGCGTGACGCCTGCGTCGCGCATGCTCGTCAGCGCGGCGTTGGCGGTCGGTTCGGAGACTGCCGCCGTGAAGTTCAACAGGACGCGGGTGTCGAAACCCTCGTTCGCGGCGTCGACTGCCGTGGCGCGTACGCAGTGATCGGTGGCGATACCGACCACGTCGACGCTGCGCACGTCATGGGCGCGCAGCCAGTCCGCGAGTGTGGTGCCGTCGTCAGATGCGCCCTCGAATCCGGAGTACGCCGCGCTGTAGGCGCCCTTGGAGAACACCTCCTGCACATCGGAGGTATCGAACTCGGGCGAGAACGCAACGCCGTCGGTCCCGACCCTGCAGTGCGGCGGCCAGGTGTCGACGAAGTCGGGGTCGTCGGAGAAGTGTGCGCCCGGATCGATGTGGTAATCACGCGTCGCCACGACGATGCCGTAGTCGTCGGTCAACGAGTTGAGCGACCGCGCGACCGAGGTGCCGCCGTTCACGCCGAGTGCGCCACCCTCACAGAAGTCGTTCTGGACGTCGACGACGATGAGCGCTTGGGCTGGGGTGACGTCGTCGTCGAAGTGTGGGCTGGACATTCCGATCTCCTCGGGTCGTGGCTTGGCTGCTTGTGTGATCGGTTGTGTTTGCTTGACGTACCTGTGTTTGCTTGAAGTACCCGGGTTGCTCGCTACCGGTTCGATGATTGGACGTGGGCGGGTGGGGATCGGTTCCCGCGGTTGTCAGCCGAGTTGGAAACGTGTCGGTACGGCGGGATCTCCGTGCGAGAGTCCCAGCCCCTCCCACGGCAGGCTGACCAGACCTTCGGCGAGGAACGCGCGCGCGTCGTCGAGCGTCGGAAGGTCGTCGACGCGACGGCCACCGCGAACCAGCGGGATCTGCAGAGGTCGGACGACGTGTCCCGGAACGTCGGGTGTCGGTGTTCCGTCGCGGTAGAGGATCTCCTCGACGATGGTGCCGGTGGGACGCGCGACCCGCACGGCGTTCTTCGCGCCGCCCTTCGATTCCTTGTGGCTGGCGCGTTTGGCGACGGGGATGCCGTCGACCTCGACCAGTTTGTAGACCATGCCCGCAGTCGGGGCGCCGCTGCCGGTGACCAACGAGGTTCCGACGCCGTAGGTGTCGACGGGCTCGGCGCGCAGCGACGCGATCGCATATTCGTCGAGGTCACCGGAGACGACGATCTTGGTGTTCGGGGCACCCAGTTCGTCGAGTTGCTCGCGGACCTGCCGTGCCAGCACACCTAGGTCGCCGGAATCGATGCGGACGGCGCCGAGCTCGGGACCGGCCACCTCGACGGCGTTGCGCACGCCCTGGGTGATGTCGAAGGTGTCGACGAGCAGCGTGGTGCCGACGCCGAGCGTCTCGATCTGTGCGGCGAACGCGGCCTTCTCGTTGGGGCCCTCGGGATCGGTGAACGCGAGGGTGAACGAGTGTGCCGCGGTTCCCGCGCTCGGGACGCCGTAGGTGCGCGCGGCCTCGAGATTGGAGGTGGCGGCGACACCCGCGAGATAGGCGGCCCGAGCGCTCGCCACGGCGGCCCACTCGTGCGTGCGACGCGATCCCATCTCGATGATCGGGCGCCTGCTTGCCGCGCTGACCATGCGGGCGGCGGCGGACGCTATGGCGCTGTCGTGGTTGAGGATCGAGAGGATCAGCGTTTCGAGCACCACTGCCTCGGCGAAGGTTCCGCGCACCGTGAGGATCGGCGAGTTGGGGAAGTACAGCTCACCTTCGCGATAGCCGTCGATATCGCCGGTGAACTCGTAGTTACGGAGCCACTCGACGGTCTCGTCGTCGAGGAAACGTTCGACGACGGCGATCTCGTCTTCGCCGAACCGGAACTGTGTCAGCGCGTCGAGGATGCGAGCGGTGCCTGCGACGACCCCGTACCTGCGGCCGTCGGGGAGCCTGCGTGCGAACACCTCGAACACACACTGCCGGTGTGCGATCGGCTGCCGCAGCGCGGCGGAGACCATGGTGAGCTCGTACTGGTCGGTGAGCAGGGCGGTGTTGCGGATGGTCACGATCCCTTACCCTAGTTTGTATGGCGCCTGACGATATTCGTGCGCATGAGGCTACCCCCGGAAGTGGCGGTGGTAGCGGTGGCACGGCCGTGGCCGACCCGGCAGTTGCCGACTCCGCCTCGGCGTTCGACCGTCCCTGGGTGACCATCGTCTGGGACGATCCGGTCAATCTGATGCGCTACGTGACGTTCGTGTTCCAGAAGGTCTTCGGATACTCCGAATCCAAGGCGAATCAGCTCATGATGCAGGTGCACACCGAGGGTAAGGCCGTGGTGTCGTCGGGCGACCGCGACAAGATGGAATCCGACGTGACGAAACTGCATGCCGCGGGTCTGTGGGCGACCATGCAGCGCGACAGCTAGCAGCGGGCGGGATATACGAGTGCGCGTTTTCAAACGCAAGGGCCGAGGACGCTCGGTGCGGTACACGACGTCGTTGGAGTCGCACGAATCCGAGCTCCTCGCGTCGATGGTGGCGTCGATGTCGGAATTGCTCACCGAACGTGAGGAGAGCGCGCCGCGCGACGACCTCGCCGAGCTGACCGGGATCCGGACCGGACATTCGAGCGCCCCGACGGACGCGACCCTGGGACGCTTGTTGCCCGACTTCCACCGCCCCGACCAGGACACCGAACTCACCGCAGACGCCGTCAACGGGCGGCTCAATGCGGCATTACGCAGTGTCAACGAACCCAAGATCATCGACGCCAAGCTCGCGGCGTCGACGACGATGCTCGCGACCCTTCCCGACGGCGGCGGCGATGTCGCGCTCACGGAGGAGGAGGCGATGTGCTGGCTGACAGCGCTCAACGATGTCCGCCTCGCGTTGGGCGCGATGCTCGGGATCTCCGAGGACACCCCCGATCAGCTCCCGGCCGACCATCCGCACGCTGCTCACCTGGACGTCTATCACTGGCTGACCGTCATTCAGGAGCTGCTCGTCGAGGCGACGATGTGATTACCGGCTGGGCCCCCGTCGGCGATCGGATCACCGATGTTGCGGGCATCGCCGTCGGTCATCATCACCTCGTCGACGCGGACGCCACGCTCGGCCTCGGCGGACCCGACGATGCGCCGGGAACGGGATGGGCTACCGGTACGACGGTCGTGGTGGTCAGCGCACCCGAGGGGGCGACGGGTGCCCCGACGGCGGCCGTCGATGTGCGGGGCGGCGGTCCGGGGACTCGCGAGACAGACCTTCTCGACCCGTCGAACACCGTCACGACGGTGCACGCGATAGTGCTCACCGGCGGCAGCGCCTATGGACTCGCCGCCGCGGACGGGGTGATGGCCGGGCTCGAGGAGTCGGGTCGCGGCTTACCGATGAACGCCCGGGGCGGCGTGGTCCCGATCGTTCCGGGGGCCGTGATCTTCGACCTCCCGATGGGCGGGTGGACCAACCGTCCGGACGCGAGCTTCGGACACGCGGCGCTGCAGGCTGCGGGTGTCGAGGTTGCTCAGGGCAGCGTCGGCGCAGGGGCAGGAGCCCGGGCGGGTGGACTGAAGGGCGGAGTGGGTACGGCGTCGTCGCGCATCGAGACCGGCGCGGCGTCGGGGATCACTGTCGGCGCGCTGATCGTCGCCAACCCGGTGGGTTCGGTGATCGACCCCGATACCGGATTGCCTTGGGGTGCAACAGATCACGACCTCGCGTATTACGAACTCGCCGCCCGGACAGCTCGGATACTGCGCGACTGGCCGACGTCGCTGCCAAGCAGACCGTGCTCAACACCACGATCGGCGTGGTGGCGACCGACGCCGAACTCGACGCGGCGTCGGTACGTCGAATCGCGATGTCGGCGCACGACGGTCTCGCCCGCGCCATCCACCCCGTGCACTCGCCGCTCGACGGAGACACGATCTTCGCGGTTGCCACGGGGGCACATCCGACCGAGCCCTCGGCGTTCGTGCCGGCGGGGATGAACCCCGACGTCGCTGTCCTCGCCGACATCTGCCGCGTCGCCGTGACGGTCACTCAGCGCGCGATCGTCAACGCCGTGCTGGCGGCCGATTCGGTGGCGGGCGTGCCCTCCTACGCCGACCTCGCGCCGTCGGCGATCACCACCTCCGGCATCGCGTAGCGGCCTGGTTTCGGAATAGCGGCGCCGAGGGGCACGTTGTTCGTCACGACGTTTATCCGTTCACCTCGAGGAGAGCGAGTGCTGCAGATCAGCCAGGAGTTGGTCGACCAGATGGTCGCGCATGCGCGCGCGGACCATCCCGACGAGGCGTGCGGGGTGATCGCAGGCGCGGAGGGTTCCGACCGTCCCGTCCGCTTCATCCCGATGGTCAACGCCGAGCGGTCGCCGACCTTCTACCGCTTCGATTCGACGGAGCAACTGAAGGTGTGGCGGGAGATGGACCGCAACGACGAGGAGCCGATCGTCATCTATCACTCCCACACTGCGACCGAGGCGTACCCGAGCCGCACCGACGTCTCCTACGCCAGCGAACCCCAAGCGCACTACGTCCTCGTGTCCACGCGCGACGCCGACGACACCGAGATTCGGAGTTACCGCATCATCGACGGTGAAGTCACCGAAGAACCCATCGAGATCAGGAGCTGAATCAACCATGACGGTCACCGTGTCCATCCCGACCATCCTGCGTACGCACACCGGCGGCGAGAAGCGGGTCGAGGGTTCCGGCTCGACGCTGTCGGAGCTCATCGACAATCTCGAGACCGCCAACCCGGGCCTCAAGGAACGTCTCGTCGCCGCAGACGGTGCGGGCGCGGGCAAGCTGCATCGCTTCGTCAACATCTACGTCAACGACGAGGACGTGCGTTTCTCCGGTGGTCTCGCGACCACGATCGACGACGGCGACGAGGTCACCATCTTGCCTGCGGTCGCCGGTGGCGCACTGCCACAGCTGGGACGATAGGGATTTCGTGGCGCGCTACACGTCGCTGATCTCATCGGTCGGGAACACGCCCCTGATCGGACTGCAACGTCTCTCACCGCGGTGGGACGACTCCGCCGACGGTCCGCACGTGCGGCTCTGGGCCAAGCTCGAAGATCGCAACCCCACCGGCTCGACCAAAGACCGGCCGGCATTGCGCATGATCGAGCAAGCCGAAGCCGACGGCCTGCTACAGCCGGGGTCGACGATCCTCGAACCCACGAGCGGCAACACCGGCATCTCGCTTGCCATGGCCGCGAAGCTCAAGGGCTACCACCTGATCTGCGTGATGCCCGAGAACACCTCGGAGGAACGTCGATCACTGCTGCGCATGTACGGCGCCGAGGTGATTTCGTCACCAGCGGCGGGCGGCTCGAATACCGCCGTCCGTATAGCGAAGGAACTCGCCGCGGAGCACCCCGACTGGGTGATGCTCTACCAGTACGGCAACGAGGCCAACTGGCGCGCGCACTACGAGGGCACGGGCCCGGAACTGTTCGCCGACCTTCCCGAGATCACGCACTTCGTCGCAGGACTGGGCACCACCGGAACGTTGATGGGCGTCGGACGGTATCTGCGCGAACGAGACCCCGACATCGAGATCGTCGCTGCCGAACCGCGATACGGCGACGAGGTGTACGGCCTGCGCAACATCGACGAGGGCTTCGTGCCCGAGCTGTATGACGAATCGGTGCTGACCCGCCGCTACTCGGTTCAGGGCGTCGACGCCGTCGCGCGAGTGCGTGAACTCATCGACCGCGAGGGCATCTTCGCGGGCGTGTCCACGGGCGCGATCCTGCAGGCCGCCCGCGGCATCGGCCGCAAGGCGCTCAAAGAAGGTCGACGCGCCGACATCGGATTGGTAGTGCCCGACGCGGGATGGAAGTATCTGTCCACCGGGGCGTACGACGGTAGCCTTGAGGATGCCGAGCAGGCACTCGAGGGGCAGCTCTGGGCCTAGCCGCAGTGGTTTCGACTCGGGTGCTCGCTGCGCTCGCGCCCGCTCAACCAGCGGGAGGGCCACCCCAGCCGGTCGAGCGAGCCTCGCTGGTCGAGCTTGTCGAGATCACCGCTGGTCGAGCTTGTCGAGACCACCGCCGGTCGAGCTGAACCCGCTGGTCGAGCTTGTCGAGACCACCCGACGAAGGAAAGACGATGACACCGAGCACCACGCCCGCGACGCGCGGCGCGCGACCCCTGTGGGCGCGGTCGGCGATCGTGATGGCGTTCATCGTCGCGGTGCTCGTGATCGTCGAGGCGATCGACGCCGCGACGCGCTACGACCTCGATCGCGCCGGCATCGAACCACGCCAGATCGACGGACTCGACGGCATCCTGTGGGCACCATTTCTCCACGCCGATTGGCAGCACCTGTTCGCCAATCTGATCCCACTCGTCGTGCTGGGATTCATTCTGCTGCTGAGCAAGCGCTTCCTCATCGTCACCGCGATCGTCTGGATCGTGTCTGGCCTCGGAGTCTGGTTGTTCGCGCCGTCGTACAGCGTCACAGTCGGAGCGTCGGGCATCATCTTCGGTTGGCTGACCTACCTGCTCGTGCGCGGGATCTTCAACCGCGACCTCACACAGATCGCGATCGGAGTCATCCTCTTTCTCGTGTACGGATCGGTGCTGTGGGGCGTGTTCCCCGGCACCTTCGGAGTCTCGTGGCAGGGCCATCTGTTCGGCGCGATCGGCGGCGTGCTTGCCGCGTGGTTCCTCGCCGACCGGGATCGTCGCCGACGCCCACGGAGCGCCTCGTCGGGTCCTGTATCACCGTATGGCCCGACAACACCGGGGGTGCGGTCATAGTCACGAACACACGCGCCGACGCGCCTATCGGCATCTTCGATTCCGGCGTCGGTGGGCTGACCGTTGCCCGCGCGATCATCGACCAACTGCCCGACGAGGACATCGTCTACATCGGCGACACCGCGAACGGCCCGTACGGTCCGCTGACCATTCCGGAGATTCGACGCCACGCATTGGCGATCGGCGACGACCTCGCCGAGCGCGGGGTCAAGGCAATCGTGATCGCCTGCAACACCGCGTCTGCGGCGTGCCTGCGCGATGCCCGTGAGCGCTACGCGCCGATCCCGGTGATCGAGGTGGTCCTGCCCGCGGTCCGTCGAGCCGTTGTCGCGACGAAGACCGGGCGCATCGGTGTGATCGGAACGGAGGCGACGATCTCGTCGCGCGCTTATCAGGACTCGTTCGCCGCCGCCCGCGATGCTCAGATCACCGCCGTCGCCTGTCCGCGATTCGTCGATTTCGTCGAACGCGGAATCACCAGCGGCAGGCAGATCCTGGGTCTTGCGCAGGGATATCTCGAACCGCTGCAGGAGGCGGACGTCGACACGGTTGTCCTCGGCTGCACTCACTACCCGTTGCTGTCGGGCGTGATTCAGTTGGCGATGGGCGACGAGGTAACACTCGTGTCCAGCGCCGAGGAGACCGCCAAAGATCTGTTCCGTGTGCTCACCGAATCCGACCTCCTTCACCCGCACACCGGGCGCGAGGCTGTGCGCCACTTCCAAGCGACCGGCGACCCGGAGATGTTCGCAAAGCTGTCGAGTCGATTCCTCGGACCCGTTGTCCGATCGGTGGATCCGGTCTGACGTGCGGCGTGTCGCCCACGCCGGGCCGGTCACACATCCCGGTCGGCGTGTCTTGTGACCGATAAGTGGTCTGCCCGCCATGTGCGCGTGGCAAGGTAGGTCGTATGCGTCTGACTGTCCTGGGCTGTTCGGGCAGTGTCGGTGGCCCCGGCGCGGCCTGCTCGGGTTACCTGCTGACCGTTCCTGGTCATCGACCCGTGCTCGTCGACTGTGGTCCCGGGGTAATGGGGGAGTTGCAGCGGATTGTTGATCCGAACGAGGTCGACGTCGTACTGAGCCATTTGCATGCCGATCACTGTGTTGACCTTCCCGCGTTGTTGGTGTGGCGCCGCTATGCACCGACACCCGCGACCGAACTGGCGTCGCTCTATGGGCCGACCGGTACCGCGCTGCGGATCGGGGCGGCGTCGAGCGAGTTCGGTGGTCAGATCGACGACATCACCGATACATTCGACGTCCACGAGTGGTCGGACAATATCGAGATCACGTTGGGCGGCATCACGATCGACCCCTTCCGGGTCGACCATCCGCCCGCGACATTCGGTCTTCGGTTCACCGGGCCGGAGGGGCAGGTCATCGCGTACAGCGGCGATTCGGGTCCGTGCGATGCGGTGATCGATCTGGCGGCAGACGCCGACATCTTCTTGTGTGAGGCGTCGTGGACGCATGCTCCATCGGATCGCCCTCCGCACCTGCACATGTCGGGCATCGAGGCCGGGGAGATGGCGACCAAGGCCGACGCGAAATCTCTCGCGATCACCCACGTTGCACCGTGGTCGGACGCCGAGGCGATTCTCGCCGAAGCGCGAAGTACCTTCTCGGGTCCGGTCGGACTCGTGCGCCAGGGCCAGGTGTTCGACCTACCCGGGTGATCTCCTACAGTTGAGTTCGTGACCACACGAGCTGACGGCAGGACCGACGACGAACTCCGTCCCATCACCATCACCCGCGGATTCACGTCGAATCCCGCAGGGTCTGTGTTGATCGAGTTCGGTCAGACACGGGTGATGTGCACCGCGAGTGTCACCGAGGGCGTTCCGCCCTGGCGCCGCGGTTCGGGGCTCGGCTGGCTGACCGCCGAGTACTCGATGCTTCCCGCCGCAACCCACGAGCGTTCACGCCGCGAGTCGGTCAAGGGCAAGATCGGCGGACGCACCCACGAGATCAGTCGACTGATCGGGCGCTCGCTGCGCGCGTGCATCGACCTGGGCGCGCTCGGTGAGAACACCGTCGCCCTCGACTGCGACGTCCTGCAGGCCGACGGCGGCACGCGCACCGCGTCGATCACCGGCGCCTACGTCGCACTCGCCGACGCCGTGACGTGGCTCAAAGCTGCTGGGCGACTGTCGGATCCGCAGCCGCTCTCGTGCATGATCTCCGCCGTGAGTGTCGGCGTTGTCGACGGCCGAGTGCGACTGGACCTCCCGTACGAGGAGGATTCGCGCGCCGAGGTCGACATGAACGTCGTCGCCACCGATGCCGGAACCCTCGTCGAGGTGCAGGGCACGG
This sequence comes from Gordonia sp. w5E2, assembly GCF_036540975.1. Lineage (NCBI taxonomy): Bacteria > Bacillati > Actinomycetota > Actinomycetes > Mycobacteriales > Gordoniaceae > Gordonia > Gordonia sp. w5E2. The sequence continues at coordinate 1,871,609 of NZ_CP144213.1, forward strand.
GAGAGGGTGCGACCTTCCCGCGCGCCACCCTCGACAAGTTGCTCGACATGGCTGAGATCGGTACGGACAAGCTGTTCGTGGCGCAGCGTGAGGCGCTCGCGCTTCCGTATCCCGGCACCCTGCCCGAGCCGGCCTGACCCTATGTCGCAGGTACTCCTCGCCAGTCGTAACCGCAAGAAGCTCGCCGAGCTTCAGCGTGTCGTCGACGCCGCAGGCCTCACCGGCCTCGAGGTGATCGGACTCGACGCCGTGCCCGAGTACCCCGAAGAACCCGAGACGGGTGCGACCTTCGAGGACAACGCGTTGATCAAGGCCAGGGCAGGCGCTAAGGCAACTGGATTACCTTGTCTCGCAGACGATTCGGGAATTGAGATCGACGCACTCAACGGGATGCCCGGGGTGCTTTCCGCTCGATGGAGCGGCCTACACGGCGACGACGCCGCCAATAACGCGCTGGTGTTGGCGCAACTCTCGGATACGCCCGACGAACGACGGGGCGCGGCATTCGTGTCGGCGTGTGCGTTGGTGTCGCCGGCGGGCGACGAGACCGTCGTGCGCGGTGAGTGGCGCGGCACGTTCGCGCGAGAGCCGCAGGGCTCCAACGGCTTCGGCTACGACCCGCTCTTCCTTCCCAGTGACGCAGAAGCTGCCGGACGCTCCGCCGCCGAGTTGGCACCGGCCGAGAAGGACGCACTGAGCCATCGCGGAAAAGCCTTGGCGCAGTTGGTTCCCGCACTGCGCGCCCTGGCCTGAGGGTCGACGGCGCGCAACGGACCAGGCGTCGCGGCAAACGGCCACCGTCAGCCTGCGCCGCCGCTGTGGACCGCGAGCATTCGTGAGACCGAATCGGGCCACGTGAACTGCGCAGCACGCGCACGAGCGGCACCTTCGCGTTCGGTACGTGGTATCGACAGAACATGCTCGACGGCGCGTGCGAACCCTGTCCCAGAATTGTCGGCGAGTGCGCCGCACGACTCGTCGACCATTCCTGCCACGGCGGACGACCGCGATCCGACGACCGGCGTCCCGGACGCGAGCGACTCCAACGCCGACAGGCAGAACGTCTCGTGCGGGCCGGGAGCGAACGAGACGTCGGTGCTGGCCAACAGTGCCGCGACCTCGCGCCGGTCACGCAGATGGCCGAGAAACGTGACAGGTAGGCCCCTGGCGGCGTGCTGCAGGGCGCCGCGCATGGGACCGTCTCCCGCGATGACCAGATGCACGGGTAGTCCCGCGCGATGAAGTTTCGCAGCGGCCGCGATGGAGCGATCCGCGCGCTTTTCCATAGACAGTCGGCCGCAGTGGCCCAGGAGAGTCGTCGAACCGTCGGTCCACCGAGCACTCAGCGCGGGGTCGAGGTGGTGTGGTGCGAACTGCTCCAGGTCGACGCCGAGCGGTGCGCGGACCACGTTGCGGGCCCCGATCCGCTCGAATTCGGCGGCGGCGAACCCGGTGGTGCACACCACGGAGTCGTACGAGTTGGCGGTTGCGGCGTTCGCCCGATCGGCCAGTGCCCGGGCGGTCCGCACGGGCATGGCCATGGCCAGCAGCCTGTCGAGCCGCTCGTGCGACACCATTGCCGACGGGATGTCGCGGCGTCGGGCCCAGCCACCGAAGCCGCGCAGCGTCAGCCGGTCCGACACCTCGAGTGCGTCGGGGCGGATCGAAGCCAGAACGTCGGCGACGCGTCGAGCGGATGCCAGGCGATACCCGCCGGAGAACGGGATACCCGGGGCGCGCACCGAAATCTTCACTACGCCGGACGGCATCAGATCTTCGCGTGATTCGCTTCCCGGTACGACGAGCGTCACGTCGTGTCCTGCGGCGACGTAGCCGGCACCCCAGCGGTCGACGGCTGTGCGCAGTCCTCCGGAGCGCTCACCGTAGAAGTTGGCCAACTGGACGATGCGCACCTCGCCAGTCAGCCGCGCTTGCGTGAACGCAGCGCTGCGCGTGCCTTAGGGCAGGTTGAACTGCGCCTTTACTTCCTTCGACCGGATGTGCTCGACATAGAACGAGAGGAAGGGGATGGTGCCCGCGATGGCGGTCACGATGATCTTGCCGACCGACCAACGCACCTTGATACCGAGGTCGATCGCGCAGATCAGGTAGATGAAGTAGATCCAGCCGTGTACCGGCGGGACGAAGTCCAAGACGTGATTGCCGAAGCCATAGCGCAGGATCAACTCGGCGACCAACAGCAGCAGCCAGATGCCGGTGATCCACGCGAGCACGCGATAGCGAGTCAGTGCGCTCTTCACCTTCGCGACGGGCGTGGTGGTCTGCGCGGACTGGGCGGTTTCGGTGCTCTGTGGGGTCTCGCTGCTCACCTGGGGTGTTCCTCCGTCTGTGTGGACTCGCGGGTCGTCGCGGGCGTGGTGACCGGCTGCGCCTCGGTGCGCTCGTGGTCTGTGGCGGCGAGCTCGGCGAGGTACCGGTTGTAGTCGGTGAGTGTCGAATCGTCGCGCACGGGAGTCGCGGCGAACGACGACGCGCTCGGGGTGGTGGCCCGCTCGGGAAGTATGCCGTCGGGGATCTCGGTCACGCCCTTGGGCCTGAGCTTCTCGACCTCCTCAGGGTCGGCCTCGAGCACCACGAACCGGCGGTACGCCCAGACGAACGCAATGGCGAACGCCGGCCACTGGAGCGCGTAGCCCAGGTTCTGGCCGGTACCGCCCGACGACTCATAACGATCCCACTGCCACCACGCCATGCCGAGGCATACGACAGCGGCGAGCGCCACCAGCACCAACAGTGCCGGGCGGTGCCTGCGGGCACCACGACGCGTAGTAGACATACCTTTGACGGTACCTGGCCTGGGTGTATCGCCGCGCGACCGGTACTGTTGACCGCGCACGCGCGAGTGGCGGAATTGGCAGACGCGCTGGATTTAGGTTCCAGTGTCTACGGACGTGGGGGTTCAAGTCCCCCCTCGCGCACCACAGAACCCTTACTCGAATCAGTGCGCCCGTGAATTCGCATCCGACGTCACGGTGGCCAGAGATGTCCAGCGGATGACGCGATGCTGACTAGACTCGGCCACGGGTACGACCAACCGTCACCCACGAATTCATCACTACGAAGGGTACGAACGCACGATGACGGAGATCGATGGGTCCGGTGTCACCCCCGATCTCCCGGAGAGCCTCGTCGACGTGGCAGGCCGTCGTATTCGGGACGCGATCCTGTCCGGGGCATTGACACCCGGACAGAAGATTGTCGAAGAGACACTCTGCACCGATCTCGGCATCAGTCGGGCTCCGGTCCGAGAGGCACTCCGGTTGCTAGCCCAGCAGGGCCTCGTAGAACACCAGCCTCGCCGCGGAACCCGGGTGGCAGAGTGGGCACCGCGAGACATCTTGCAGCTCTTCGAACTTCGCCAACTCCTCGAGCGATATGCGGTCGAGTCGGCACTGCCGCTGGCCGATCCCGACGTTCAACTTGCGCCAGTGCGCGCGGCCATCGAGGCCATGGAGAATGCTTCGGCCGACATTGATATCGACGATGCTCATCGGCGGTTTCATGCAGCGGTGGTCGGACTCGCCGACAATCGGCAACTCGACATCGCCTTGGAGCCGATCCTGCTGAAACTACAGTTGCCCATGGCGGTCAACCTGCGTGCGGAGGCGCGCGACCACCACGGGCACGATGATGGACTCCATCGTCATCACGACATCTTGCACGCGCTAGAAGCCAACGACATCGAAGCCGTGGTCGCCGCACTACGTGATCACGGACACCTCAACTACCTCAACCTTGTCGAGGCGACGATGGGGGAGGACGGGCGAGCCGACGAAGCCCGGATGAGCTAACACAAACGACACACAGTCGTTCTTCGGTTGGCACGATTCTGTCGACAATCGACGGTATGAACATTTCCGGAGAGGGTCCAACCCTGGGGCCGACGGTCGCCGAGATCGTCGAATCACATGTGAGCGGTAGCGGGTCGCCGAGCAGAACCGCACGAATGGTCTGCGATGCGATCGAGGCGCGTGGAGACGATGGCACCTGGTTGTCGACGGTGCCGAGAGACCAACTGATGGCGGCGGCGGCCGAACTCGAAGCCAGGCCGGGCGCGCGCGGTCTTCCGCTGTACGGAGTGCCTTTCGGCGTCAAGGACAGTATCGACGTCGCCGGGGTGCCCACAACGCTGTCGTGCCCGGGCTACGCATATGTCGCCGAGACCACCGCGCCGGTCGTGCAGCGCCTACTCGACGCGGGTGCGCTCTACGTCGGGAAGACCAACCTCGACCAGTTCGCTACCGGTCTCAACGGCACGCGCACCCCGTTCACCGTGCCCCGCAGCGTTTACGGGGGCGACATGATCTCCGGTGGCTCGAGTTCGGGATCGGCGCTGGCGGTCGCGCTGGGTGAGGTCCCGTTCGCGGTGGCCACCGACACTGCCGGGTCCGGCCGGGTCCCTGCGGCCCTCAACGGTGTCGTCGGTTACAAGCCGTCCCGAGGCTTGATCAGCACTGTGGGGCTTGTGCCGGCGTGTAAGTCGTTGGACTGCATCACGATGATGGCCGGCTGCATCGACGACGTCGATCGGGTCATGGCGGTGATGGCAGGCGTCGACGACGATGATCCGTGGTCACGAGCGTCGGGGCCGGGATTCGACGGTGACCGCATCACTATCGGCCTGCCGCCGGTGGAGGAGTTGGAGTTCTTCGGCGATGAGGCGATGCGCGATGCTCATCTTGCTTTCCGAAACAAGCTCCAGAACAACAGTTTCTCCGTCCCGACTGAGGTCGTCGAGGTATCTCTGGCGCCCTTCCTTGCCGCCGGCGAACTCCTGTATTCGGGGCCGTGGGTCGCCGAGCGCCTGGTGGTGTTCGATGAATTCCTCGACGAGCATCCGGAAGAGATCGTCCCAGTGGTGCGCGATATCTTGCGCAGCGGACTGAAGTACACGGCGGTCGATGCCTTCGCCGCGCTGCAGCGACTCGCCGAACTGCGTGCCGAGGTCGGCCGGATCTGGCGCGCCATGGATGTTCTGGTGGTGCCGACGATCGGCCGCACGTTCACCGTCGATGAGGTGCTTGCACAACCCATCGCGGCGAACACGATGCTCGGTCATTACACGCACTTCGGGAATCTGCTTGACCTTCTAGGGATCTCGGTACCGCAGGGAACCACCGCCGACGGACGTCCCCATGCTGCGATGCTGCTCGGCGATGCCCTCTCCGACGACACGGTGTTGCATCTTGCGGCCGAGTTGCTCGACGAGCCGCGGGCGCACGCCTCCGTCGTGGGACGCCCAGAGCTGAACAGCGTGCAAGCGAAACCCCTGCAGCACAACAGAAAGGCCGTGTTGTGAGCGAATCGGTCACCGTCATGGCGTTACCCGAACCAATCGATCTCGAACTCGACCGCACCGCACTGGTGATCATCGACATGCAGCGAGATTTCCTGCTGCCCGGTGGTTTCGGTGAGACTCTTGGCAACGACGTCGGGCAGTTGCAGAAGGTCGTCGAACCGTTGCAGGCGCTGCTCGCCGCCGCCCGATCAGCGGGCATGCTCGTCGTACACACGCGAGAAGGACACCTCCCTGATCTGTCGGATTGCCCGCCCGCCAAACTGTCTCGAGGTGCTCCGTCGAAACGGATCGGCGACCTCGGGGCATTCGGACGCATCCTGATCCGGGGCGAGTACGGCCATGACATCGTCGACGAGCTTGCGCCGCTGGCCGACGAAGTCGTGATCGACAAACCCGGCAAGGGTGCCTTCTACGCGACGGACTTCGGAAAAGTGTTGGAGTCCAATGGCATCACGCAGCTATTGGTGACCGGCGTGACCACCGAGGTGTGCGTGCACACCACAACTCGTGAAGCCAACGACCGGGGTTATGAGTGCGTCGTGGTTTCTGATTGCGTCGGGTCCTACTTCCCTGAGTTTCAGCGTGTCGGGCTGGAGATGATCGCCGCGCAGGGCGGCATCTTCGGCTGGGTCGCTGCGAGTGCCGACCTGCTCCCGGCGATGCTCGGGCGTCGTGCAGAGGCCTCGTCTGACGTCGTTTCCTGAACTAGCACAACACTATTCACCACCACCTTCCACGGCGTTGTGGAATCGACATTGCTGAAACATCTACACACTCGAAGGAACATCATGGGCACCACCGTCGAACCCGCGCCACCCACCGAGCCGTCGACACCTGACGCCACTGCGAAGTTACCGTGGTGGACCCGAGGGGATACCAACGCCTTCTTCGGGCTCGGATTCAACATTCTCGTCAACGTGTTGACCCTTACCGGCCTGATGATCGGCGTCGTCAAGGTTCCGGCCGACGATGTCCTCGGTACCGTGCTGCCCGCCCTCGGCGTCGCACTCGTGCTGGGCAATCTGTACTACACCTACCTGGCCCGACGACTTGCCAAGCGTGAGAACAGGAGTGACGTCACGGCTCTGCCGTACGGGCCGAGCGTTCCACACATGTTCATCGTCGTATTCGTGGTCATGCTGCCGGTCTACCTCAAGAGCAACGACGCGATGCAGGCTTGGCAGGCCGGCTTGGCGTGGGCGTTCATGATCGGTGTGATCGTGATGATCGGAGCGTTCGTGGGACCGTACGTCCGCAAGCTCACCCCGCGCGCGGCGATGCTCGGCACCCTCGCCGGTATCTCGATCACCTTCATCTCGATGCGGCCGGCCGGACAGATATGGGATGCGGCATGGATTGGGTTGCCGGTGCTGGCGATCATCTTGATCGGGTTCTTCACCGACGTGAAGCTGCCGGGCAACATCCCGGTCGGGCTGGCAGCGCTACTTGTCGGCACCGCCATCGGTTGGATCGGCGGGTTCATGTCGTTGCCCGACCTGCAGAGCGCTGTCGACAACATCGCCATCGGAGTCCCGGATCAGCGGTTCGACATGCTCTTCTCGGGCTTGGGGGATCTCGCCCCGCTGCTGGGCACAGCAATCCCGTTGGGCGTCTACAACTTCACCGAGGCGATGAGCAACGTCGAGAGCGCCGCCGCCGCGGGCGACAACTACGACCTACGGAGCGTGCTGCTGGCCGACGGTGCGGGCGCATGTATCGGTGCGGCGTTCGGCTCGCCGTTCCCGCCTGCGGTCTACATCGGGCACCCGGGGTGGAAGGACGCCGGTGGTCGGTCGACGTACTCGCTGGCCAGTGGGGTGGTGGTCGGCCTGCTGTGCTTCCTCGGGTTGGTCGGGGTACTCGAGGCGCTGCTGCCGGTGCCCGCGATCGTGCCGATCCTGCTCTACATCGGCCTGCTCATCGGGGCCCAGGCGTTCCAGGCTGTACCCCGACTGCACGCGGTAGCGGTGGTCGCGGCGATCCTGCCGAACCTCGCGCAGTGGGGAACCGGCCTCATCGACAACGCACTGTCCGCGGCAGGAACGACGGCCGACAAGGTAGGAGGCGACGCGTTGGCCAACGCCGGGCTCGTCTACTCCGGCCTCAAGACCTTCGGCGAAGGTGCGGTGCTGGTGGGTCTGGTGTTGGGGGCGATCGTGACGTTCATCCTGGACAAGAAGTTCCACTATGCGGCGATCGCCTGCCTGGTCGGTGCGGTGCTGTCGTTCATCGGGCTCATCCATGCACCCGAGGTGACGTGGGCGGCCAACCCGCAGGTGGCGCTCGGCTATCTCTTCTTCGGAATCGTGTGCTTCGCCTACTGGTTCCTACCCAAAGCCCGAACGCCGGTGACCGTCGACGAGGCCGACGTGGTCGCCGGACACTGACTCGCCACTATCGCTTGCCCGCGGCGTCGCGAGACGTCGCGGGCAGTGCTGGCTTTCTTCCGGTGGGTGCACGGTGCTGTTCAGTCGCAAGAACTCCAACTGAGCCAGCTCGGCGTCGTCGAGTGTCCGCAGTCGGATCTCCGACGTTGTGCTCGCCGTCGGCAGCGCGAAGATGCGGGTCTGTCGATCCCACCGGAACGAAGCTCTCCGTTCGTCGACGGAGATCCACGTGCCGGCGTCGTCGAGAACCTCGATCAGCCACCCCAGCTCGCCCGCCGAGTGCGGGGTGACGGTGTAGTGGTCGACGAGGGTCGGGGCGTCGAATGCCCAGCCGACCGCGTGGCCAGATGGCAGGAGTAGTGGCGCTGTCGACGAATCGTCGTCGAAGACGGCGGTTGCGTCTGTTGGGCCGCGGGCGCACGTCGGAGCTGCCCGCGGACTCGTCAGGTCGCGGGGTGGTTGGGGTACTGCGCCCTGCGGAGTAGTCGATGCCGGCACCGTGCCCGCGGCCCACGTCGTGGGCGCCGGGCCGAGCGCGATGGTGATGCGTGCACCCCGCATCAGTCGTTCCCGAGACACGGTGATGTGACTCCACGGCTGCCCGTCGATGGTCACGGACTCGATGTAGCGATTCGTCGGCGACGCCGCGGGAGCGTCGACGGTGAGTGTGGCGCCGTTGTCCAACGTCCACCTGATCCAGGGGAACGTCGGCGCGGTGATCACGTATTCGCCCGAGCCGATCGACAGCGGATAGAGCCCCGTGACCGCCCAGAGGTACCACGCCGACATCTCGCCGTTGTCCTCGTCGCCCGGATATCCCTGCCCGATCTCTGATCCGAGAAACAGTCGCTGTGTGGCATCGCGAACCAACGACTGCGTCTTCGCGTGGGCGACGCTACCCGGCGTGGACGCGTGGGCGTACATGAACGGAATGTGGTGTGCGGGTTGGTTGGAGAGGGCGAGCATGCCCATGCGGGTGTCGCGCGCCTCTCGCATCTCGTGGATCACAACGGGATACGACCCGCGCATGTCGGCGCTGCCGGTCTCGGGAGTCGCGCAGAACTCGCCGAGCTTCTTCTCGAGTGCGGTTCGTCCTCCGTGTAGCGTCGCAAGTCCCTCGCCGTCGTGGGGTGCGGTGAATGCTGTTCCCCAGGCGTTGGTTTCGGTGTAGTCGATGCCCCATCTACGCGGGTCGAAGTCGCGGAGCGGGCGCAAGTCCCCTTTGCGATCTCGCCCGCGGAAGAAGCCGCTCTCGGCGTCGAAGACGGCGGCGTACGACGCGGCTCGTGCGTCAAACCACAGCGCGTTGGTGCGGAACTCCTCACTCCGAGGATGAGCTGGGAAGCGTTGTGCGAGTAAGCGTGAGAAGGTTGCTAGGGCTGCGTCGTTGATCGCGGCGTCGACCGTCCAGCTCATTCCCTCGGCCGTGTCGGTGTCGGTGAATCCCTGGAACAGAGACCGCGACATACCCTTTCGGCCCACGCGGGGATTCGACGACGGGGTGGTCGCGTTGCGTAGGCAGGCGTCGTAGGCATTCTCGAGATCGAGTCCCGGCAGGTCGGCGAGCGCGGCGTCGGCGAATACCGCGTCGCTGCTCGTGCCGGTCATGATGTCGGCGGGCCCCGGCGCCGACCATCTGCTCGTCCAACCACTCCGCCGGTAATGTTCGACGAAGCCGTCAACCAATTCGCCTGTCTCCGTTGGCCACACGAGGGTACGTAGGGGCCAGCTCGCACGATAGGAGTCCCAGAAGCCGTCGGTCACGCTGAGCTTGCCGTCGACAACGGGACGCGCCGTCCGCGTCGGTGCGTCGTCGACGGGCGGAACGAACGGGTCTGCGTATGCCCACCGCGGACGCTCGGGGGTCCCGACGTTCTCATGGGCGATGGTGGGGTAGAGGTGAACTCGATGGAGACTGGAGTACGCGGTGACGAGTTGGTCATCGCTCGCGCCACGGATGTCGAGCCGACCGAGGACAGCGTCCCAGGCCGCTCGGCTTCGTGACCAGATCGCATCGAAACCGCCTCCCGCAAGACAGATGTCGTAGTCGAGGTTGCGGGCTGCCTGATCGACACCGATGAACGACGTCCCGATGGCGAGCACCGCGCTTCGACGCTGCGCGACGTCGAGCGTGACCGCTCCGAGCACCGCGCTGCGTTCGTGGCGACCGGGTGCGTGGCGTGTTGCCGTGACGGGAACATCGACGCGTGCGGCGAAGTACATGCGTGGCACATCGACCAAACCGCCTGGGCCATCGACGAATCCGGTGATCACACCCTGTGAGGCGTCGGACAACACCAGCGATCCGCGCCCGTCGAGCTGATCGAAGATCAGTGACCCGACGTCGGAGGGAAAGCCAACCCGCAGCCACACCGACCAGGTGCCCGCGGTGATTTCGGCGTCGACACCACCGGCGGCAGAGCCGCCGCCGAGTGGCACGGCGTAGCGATCCGGACGATCAGACTCGTCGTGGTGCGAGAACTCGAGCGCACGGTCGCCGCGATCGAGCGAGGGCTGGGAAAGTGCACTGGGAAAGAACTGGAGCACACCACGATCACCCATCCAGGGACTCGGGATGTGCGAGGTCGCGAAAGCGTTGAGGTGCGAACGATTCTCGGCGTCGTTGGCCTCGTGGTACGAGTACGGCCACCCTCGATTGCCCGCGTCGGTCATCGGCAGACCGAACACCGCCCCGTGCGGGGGAGCGACGAGCGGTGCGCAGTTGCCGCGTGAGAAGCGGTCGCTGGAGTGCGTTCCGCGTGTGGTGCGTACGCGATGAATACGCTCCGGGGGAGGGACACTGCGCGGACGCAGGCACACCTCGTCGACAAATCCCCTGAGCCGACGTTGCTTGTGACTCTTTGTGATTCGCGGGGGTGGAGCCAACCGGAGCGCCACCCCGACGATCCTCAGCCCCGCGCATCCGGTGAGTCGCACTCGTTTCAGAGTCCATTGATCCACCGCGATAGTCCGAGAAAGGTACTGACTGCGCGGATGGAGTTCGACGCCGTGCTGGTCGGACACCGCTCGCTCGGAAAGCGAGTGCCCGTCGTCGAAGTGGAGATCGAGGGATACGGCCGTTGCGGCGTACGAGTCCCGCACGTCGTGCTCGTCAGGGTCGAAGAAGGCATGGATGGCGTAGGTCAGCTCGTCGTCTTCTCCGACGACGCGCCCGACGAGATCGCAGCCGTCGAGCCCGGCAACCCCCTCGGACTCGGGGCGCACAGTGAGGTCGTAGACCCACGGTTGCAGCGACGTCAGACCGACCAGCGGCCGTGCGTTGACAGGATGCGACGGACCAGGGCCGCGCCGTAGCGAGGTGGTCGGATTCTGCCTGCGCGCACCGAACCGCACAAGCGTTACCCTACGTGCACTACCACCTGCGGTTGCTGTGAGTCACCAAACCCGAGACCGACAGCAACCGCCGCGAATTGCGTTCGGCTATCAGCCAGCAGCCGGAATCGTGAAGGGCAGGCCGGGCACCGGTGTGATGGCGGGCTTCTTCGATGTGGTCGACGGTGTCGCGGTGCGGCGTCGATCCTCACCGGCGGGCACGCGCGCTGACGTGGTCGGTGCGGCGGGCGCGAGCGCCTTCTCGTCGGCCGCCTTCTCGGTGCGCACGCCGTCCTTGGCGTCGCGCAACTTCTTGTTCTGCTCGGCTCCGAGACCGGCTCCCGTGGTGTCGTCCTCGCGCAAGCACATCGACCGGATCACGTTGTGGTAGTTGACGAGTCCGTACGTGATGGCTGCCGAACCGGCCGCGTTGAGCAGGCGGACCGGGGTGATCGGAAGACCCGTGATACCTGCAGCCCCAAGGCCCGCAGATTCCACCAGTCCGCCTGCCGTGCTGAACAAGTACAGCGACAGGTAGAGCGAGTAATACGCGGCGGTCATTCCCTTGGTCACGGTGAGGTCTGCGAGCGGTACCGTCGCCGCGAGGTTGTCGCCTTGGCCGATGTTGTGTCCGAGGCCCAACGCGATGTCGAGGGGTGCGCCGCCGACGTAAGGAATGATCGTGCCGATGTAGGACGCGATCGATTCCGCCGTGTTGAAGTCCGCGGGATCGGCGGGGATCAGGTTGTGCGGAATCGGGGTCGAGCGCATCGTCGTAAGAATGCGCTTGGTCTCGTTACGAATGTTGCGCTTCTGCGCCTCGGTGGTGACCATCGTCTGCGCGTAGTCGGAGGTGCGAGTCACGATGCGCGACAGCGGAAGTGAACCGACCGGAGCGCAGGTCTTGTTGTCGGCGAGTGCGAGTTGATCGGCGATGTCCTGCACGATGGCCGGGATCGGGATGTTGTAGCGCACGGTCTCGCTGGGCCGACCGGCGTCGTCCTTCTGCTCCTTGGTGACCCGCGCGACGCATTGGTTGATCATCGAGCTGGCGATCGCCTGGTAGGTGTACTGGGCACCGAGCGCGCTGGCGGAGACGCCGATCTGCAGGATGCTCCTCCAGGTGATGAAGTCCGAGAGTGCCGACAGCTGGGTTCCCTCAAACGGACTGCCCTGGATCGGCGCGATCTGCGACAGCACCCGCGCAGGTGCCACGACGGTCGTGAACAAATACAGCCATGCCGTCTCCACGGCCTGCATCAACGTGATGCGGCTGACCGGGATCGCATCGTTCTGCTTGCCGTCGCGAACCTTCAAGAGCTGCACCACGATCCACTGGGAGATCGGGGTGCGGTACTTGGTGGCCGGGTCGTCGGAATCGGCGCCGAGGGCCAGCGGGTTGTCGGAGATCGCCAGCGTCGAGACGTTCATCTGGTCCATGTCGCGATGTGCCTGTGCACGTGCGGCGTAGGCGTTCTGCTTCAGCTGAGGCGGAAGTGACGGGAGGATCGACTCGAAGAGCGAGTCGTAGACCACTGCAAGGGAGGTGAATTCAGCACTGACACAACTGGTTTCCTTGCCCAGGTTCTCCTTGGGCGTTGCCAGCAGTGATCGCTTCGACTTGCCGATCCGGTCGAGTCGCTCGTCGTAGGTCTCGGCGGGACGCGTTGTCGGCTTCGTCTTGATCTGTGCCGCTTGCGTTGCGGCCTGCTGCTGATGCGCGGCCTGCGTGGCCACCACGGCGGCTGTGCCATTACCGGTAGCGCCGGCGGCAAACACCGAACACAACGTCGTGACTGCGGTGACGCGGACGAGCCATTTCGTCCCGGTTCTCGATCGTCCTACTGCCGCTGGGTGGTCCCGACCCCCGCCACGCACCATGAAGCACTCTCTTCTCATGTGTCACCGAAATGGTGTCCGCCGCCTGCTCACTCATCCCGCCGATGGCACCAGCACATCGGCTCAGTTCGTGAGGTTAGCATAACCTTAATGAATCTCTAAGGTCACTATCAGGTCTCGGCTGACACTCGGAAGGCTAGGGCACTTTACGGACTGCGTACAGACTTCTCGGCGAATTGATGTGAGTGTCGTCTGCCACGGTGCGGGTCGTGTGGTCTGCTGGACATTGCCCCACGAAGCATTGAAAGGTCGGTGACGCATGTCTGACCCCACGCCTGGGCGCCTTCCTCTCCACGACGCGTCGGTCGTCGACTCGATCGGAGCGGATCTGCGTGCGGCGCAGTACAACTCCGACGGAGTTGCCGCGCTTCTCGGTGACGAGGCCAACGCAGCTCTCGGCGGGGGAGTGTGGTGGCCTGCGCTGCGAGCTACCTCGTCAGCGCCCACCGAACACCGACCTCTCGCGACGCTGATCCGACTCTTCCTCCTCGGCTCTGACGAGCCGCGTGAGGCCGCTGAGCAGGCGTTTGCGTCGACGCCGCTGGATGCGCTCGCAGCGAACGGCGTCGTCGAGTTCGTCGATGACGAGCGGGTGCGGGCTGTCCTCGACATCCGACCGCACGCCGACGACGTCCGCGATTACCTCGTCGTCTCCGACCAAGACGCCGCGATGCGCTCGGGTCCTGTCGGGCACGATCACGTACTTGGTATCGGAGGGGCGTCGATCTCGTTGGCACGGGCGATCATTCGTGATCCGGTCGAGTCGGCATTGGACCTCGGTACCGGGTGCGGAATTCAGGCGCTGCACCTCGGAACGCACGTCGACCGGATCGTTGCGACCGACACCAACCCCCGAGCGCTTGCTCTGGCAGCCGCGACCGCGCGCCTCAACGGAATGTCCTGGGATCTGCGCGAGGGCAGCTTGTTCGAGCCCGTCGGCGACGAGCGCTTCGACCTGATCGTCTCCAATCCGCCGTTCGTCGTCGGAGCAGGGTCGCAGGACTACGAGTATCGCGACTCCGGGATGGAGGGCGACGCTCTGTGTGCGCGCCTGATCCGCGAGTTGCCCGCGCACCTGAATCCCGGAGGCACGGCGCAGCTGCTCGCCAACTGGATCGTCTACGAGGACGCCGACTGGCGCGATCGAGTGGGTTCGTGGATCGCGGAGACGGGCCTCGACGGGTGGGTCGTGCAGCGCGAACTGGCCGATCCCGTCGACTACATCTCGCTGTGGTTGTCCGACGCAGGCGAAGAACCCGAGCAGATCGCCGCGCGGGGATCAGCCTGGCTCGACTGGTTCGAGCGCGGGCGCATTGCGGGAATCGGCATGGGAGTCATCACACTTCGGGATCGTCGCGGCGGACCCGACGGCCCGCCCGACGTCGTGATCGAGGAGATCACCGGCGCTGGTGAGGAAGTGACCGGCCCTGAAGCGAAGGCGTTCTTGGACCGTCGTGACTATCTGCGGGCAACCTCCGACGACGCCCTGCTGGCCGCTCGGCTGAAGACTGCTCCCGTATTTCTCGACGCGCAGTCACTTCCGAGCGACGAGGGGTGGCAGGAGATCGGTGCATCCGTACGCCGTCCCGGCGGGCCCGGCGCCGTGCTCGGCGTCGAGGACGTCTCACGGGCACTGCTGGCGGGTTGCCGAGGCCAGGTGCCACTCGGCGCTCTGATCGAACTTCTCGCCGACTTCCACGACGTCGACGCCGACGCGCTCGCACAAGCAGCACTGCCCGTGGTGCGCGAGGCAATCGGTCGGGGCATCCTCTACGAGGTTCGCTGAGCAAGCACCCCCACAGCGCTTCCCAGCCCGACCGGATTGTCCGACCCCGATCTGATGGGACCGGTCTGGACACCAGACGTTCACCGCATCGTCGCCGTGGCGTTGACATGAGCTGGTCATCTGAGTGAGTTCGCGACCGGCCCCGACGTCCATGGGGCGAAACTGCCTCGGGGAGGAAACACCTATGCGTCGGTTCGGAAGTCGCAGATTACTCACGGCCGCAGTCGTTCCCGTCATTGCTGCCGTCGGCCTGCTGGTACCCACGACCGCCACAGCGGCTCCCACAGCATGTGCCTTCGCCCCGACTGCCGTCTCGGCGTCGAGTGGCTTCACCGCGGGCGAGAAGTCGGCGCCGTTCGCGACTGCGAAGCCCGCGGATCACATCGCGACCCTTGACGCGTTCTCGTCGCTGTCCCCGGTGATCAAGCAGCAGAATCTTCTCGAGGCCATCGCGGTGAACAACTCCGCGAGTCCCAAGGCTTCGGCGTATGCGGTCGACGACAACTACGCGATCGAGGGACCCGCGATCTTCAACGCTCTCGGCTCGAAGCTCTCGCCCGCGTTCTTCGACGCGCTCAAGGCGGGACAGCTTCCGAAGACGAGTGAGTTGCTACTCGGCGAGAAGGCCTTGGTCGGCGAGCGCGTCGGCACGTCGAAGGAGAAGAAGTACTTCGACTACAAGCGGCCGTTCGAGGTCGCGCCCACTCTCATCCGCCACTACAGCGATGGTCGCCCAGACCTCTACGAATCGGTGCGCGGCAGCGGGTCGTACCCGTCGGGACATACCACCTGGGGCTACACGCAGGCGTTTCTGATCGCGACGATGCTGCCCGAGGTCGGGCCGCAGGTCCTCGCCCGCGGCGCCGAGTACGGCTATCACCGCGTCGTGCTCGGGGTGCACTACCCACTCGACGTCATCGGCGGACGCATGCTTGCCGAGAACATCACCGCCGAGGTCATCGCCGACCCGAGTTTCGGAAGGCTGCTGGCGCAGGCGCGCACCGAACTGCGGTCGGTACTCGCCGCGCGAGTCGGTGCACCGATCAGCCGCATCGTCGGCTGCCAGCAGCCCTACGTGTCGACCGACGCCGCGCTGACCAGCTACCGGCAGCGCTCGACCTTCTCGTTCCTGCCGACCGGACCCGCTGCGCCGCTTCAGGTTCCGGCCGGTGCAGAGAACCTGATCCGGGCTGCTCACCCGGGATGGTCGACGCAGCAACTGCGGGACTTGTTGGCGCGCACGGCGTTGCCCGGCGGGTATCCGCTCGACAAGACCGGAGCGCACGGCGGTTGGCAACGACTCGACATCGCGCGTGCATGGGCGGCTCGCTGAGGCGGGCTGCACGACTCGAACCGGTCTGATCGCAGCGCAGAAAACCACATCCCTGGGGTCACTCGCATGTACCGGTACGTGCGAGTGACCCCAGGGACGTCACTTTCTGCGCGGCGCTGCCCCGACAGTCAACGGCTTCGGGAACTCAACCGGGTACACCGCCGGCGACGGGCTCGCGTTCCGGGGCTTCAATAGTCCCGTCGCCCGGGGTGGCGCGGCTGCGCGTCGCGTCGTAGGCGATCGCGGGGAGGCGATGGAGTTTGTCGATCTCGGCGGCGCGTCGAAGCTCCGCCCACGCCCAGCACGCGCCGAAGACGAGCAGCGTGACGGCAATCGACGTGGTCTCGTCCCAGGGCCGGTGAGCGATGTGGATCGGAACGATGATGAGCGCGATTGCCTGGATGACATACGAATCGAGGCTGCGTGCCCCGGTCATCACGAGGGGTCGCAACCAGTCGTGGTGCCACACGCGCAGCAGCGCGCGGAACACCCCGTACACCGCGGGTACGACGACCCAGGCGCCCAACGCCCGTGCCGGCGCAAAGCTGACCTTGTCGGCGACGAGGGGTTCGAGATCGGCCAACGGCCCGGCGTCGATCACGTAGTGGAAGACCAACCACACGCCGACGGCCACGAGAACAAACGCGGGTAGGTATCTGTCGATGAAACGGGCGCCCTGCCAACGTCGCCAGTTCCAGCCGATCACCAGTGCAGGCACGAACATGATCTGCCACGCCGCCCAGTTCTCCGTCCGCGGAGACGCCATCGACTGGGTCAGGAAGAACCAGTGCGGGGAGTGGATCTGCGAGAGCACGTACAGCGCAATCGATCCGCTCAGCACCGCGACCCACCATCCGCGCATCAACAGGGGGAACACGACGTACGCCGACGCCATCAACACCATGTACAGCAACAAGATGTTGCCCCCGCTGGGCAGGTAATTCATGCTCAGCGCGAGTCGTAGACCTTCGCCCCACCCGTCGATCGGGAGCAGGAGAGTGAGCCAGCGATGCCCGGCCATTGCCGCGGCTACGGCGACGAGCGCAATCGTCAACTGACACAGATAGAGGACGACGATCCGTTTGGTGAGCCGCTGGTAGCCGAACCACAGGCCGTGGCGTTCTATCCAGCGCTGATACACCAGTCCGAGGACGAATCCCGATAGCAGGACGAACGCAGACATTCCGTCGACATAGGGAAACGAGTGCGTGGGTTCGGCGATGCGCATGCCCAGCGCGAAGTGCGCCGTGATCATCGACCAGATGGCGACGCCGCGTGTGGCGTCGATGGCGAGATCACGAGTCATGGTTACTCGAGCGTAGAAGACCGCACCCCGCGTAGCCGTGCAGGGCCACGCGGGGTGCGGTGAGAACTTTGCTAGCGAACGATCACGTGTAGAGGTCGGCGATCGCCTTCTGGTGGGCGGAGTGGATGATGTTGCGCTTGAGCTTCATCGTCGGCGTGAGCTCGCCCGAATCGATCGTGAAATCGGTGTCGAGGATGCTGAACTTCTTGATCGCCTCAGCCTTGGAGACCTTCGCATTCGCGGCGTCGACGGCCTCGGCGATCTCCGCCCGCAACTTGTCGTTGGAGGCGAGCTCGGTCAACGGGGTATCGGCAGCGAGCCGGTTGCGCTCGAGCCAACCGGGAACGGCCTCGACATCGATCGTGATCAATGCGGCGATGAACGGCTTGTTGTCGCCGACGACGAGGCACTGACTGATCATCGGATGCGCGCGGATCGAGTCCTCGAGCTGGGCGGGGGAGACGTTCTTGCCGCCCGCGGTGACGATCAGTTCCTTCTTGCGGCCGGTGATGAAGAGGAAGCCATCCTCGAGGTGTCCGACGTCGCCCGTGTGGAACCATCCGTCGCGAATCGCATCAGCGGTCGCGTCGGGGTTGTGCCAGTACTCGGTGAAGACCACCGGACCCTTGACGAGAACTTCGCCATCCTCGTCGGCAATCGCGATGGTCACCCCGGGGATCGGCCGTCCGACAGAACCCACGCGCTGGTGTTCTTCGCTGTTCGCGGTGATCGCCGCTGTGGTTTCCGACAGCCCATAGCCCTCGTAGACCGGCACGCCTGCGCCACGGAAGAAGTGCCCGAGGCGCGCCCCGAGAGGGGCTCCGCCGGAGATCGCGCCGTCGCAGTTGCCGCCCAGTGCGGCACGCAGCTTCTTGTAGACCAGAGCGTCGAACACCGCGTGCTTGAGCTTCAGCGCGATGCCGGGCCCGCCCTTTTCCAGCGCCTCGCTGTACTCGATGGCGGTGTCGGCGGCCTTGTCGAAGATCGATCCCTTGCCGCCGTCGTATGCCTTCTGCTTGGCCGAGTTGTAGACCTTCTCGAACACGCGCGGGACCGACAGCACGTAGTTCGGCTTGAAGGTGGCGAGATGTTCGACGAGGTGCGGGATATCGCTCGTGTGCCCCACGATGACGCCACTCTCCAGGCTCGCGACGGCGATGACGCGAGCGAAGACGTGTGCCAGTGGGAGGAAGAGCAGCGTCGAATTGCCCTCTTCGAGACCCGATCCGACGGCCGAGCGGGTTGCGGCGCACTCGGCGAGGAAGTTCGCGTGGGTGAGGACCACACCCTTCGGGCGCCCGGTGGTGCCCGAGGTGTAGATCAGCGTCGCTGCGTCGGACGACACCGTATTGGCGTGTCGCGCATCGAGTTCGGCGTCGGGCACATCTTTGCCGCGGTTGGTGAGCTCGTTCACCGCGCCGTCGTCGATGACGAGGGTTTCGCGAAGCGCGGGCAGTCCGTCGGTCACCTCGCGGAACTTGTCGCGGTGGTTGGCGTCCTCGACGACAAGCGCGACGGTTCCGGAGTCCTCGAGGAGGTACTGGACCTGATCGGGTGCAGAGGTCTCGTAGATCGCGACCGTTGTCCCGCCCGCACGCCAGATGGCGTAGTCCAGGAGCGACCACTCGTACCGAGTGGACGAACAGATCGCGACGCGGTCGCCCGGTGCGATCCCGGACGCGATGAGACCTTTCGCGACGGCGTCGACCTCGTCGGCGAATTGCTTCGCGGTCACCGTGATCCACTGGCCGGACGACTGTCGCCGGAAGAGTGGGAGTGTCGGGCGTTCGTCGCGATAACGGAGCAGAGTGTCGACCAGCGTGGCCTTGTCTTCGACGGTCAGATCCGACGGAGTGGCGTACTGCTGCATGTAGGTGGCCCCCTGGGACGTGTTATCCGGCATTTCGGACATAGACATTACGGACATAGTCGAGGTAGGGCGGGATGCCGCTCGCATATGTTGCCACAGAGGGTAGCAGGGAAAGTGGCGTCCATCACATTGGGGTGTGATCGACTCCGGTCTTGACCATGCCGCACGTGAATGCCGCTTTTGGCCCGCCTGCGGATTACAGTTGAGTCGATGAACGGGACACGCAGACCATGACCGACAGCCCGACCGCAGATACACCGTCGATCACATTCGACGACCTCGACATCGACGAGCGCGTACGCAACGCCATCGCCGATGTCGGTTACGAGACCCCGTCGCCCATCCAGGCGGCCACGATTCCACCGCTCATGGAGGGCCGCGACGTCGTCGGGCTCGCCCAGACCGGTACCGGCAAGACCGCCGCGTTCGCGATTCCGATCCTCTCGCGGATCGACCCGCAGGTTCGACGCCCGCAGGCGCTGATCCTCGCGCCGACCCGTGAGCTCGCACTCCAGGTGGCCGAAGCGTTCGGCAAGTACTCGGCACACATGCCCGACGTGCGCGTCCTGCCGATCTACGGCGGACAGAGCTACGGCGTCCAGCTCGCCGGTCTCAAACGCGGCGCGCAGGTGATCGTGGGTACACCGGGACGCGTCATCGACCACCTCGACAAGGGCACGCTCGACATCTCCCAACTCGACTTCCTCGTGCTCGACGAAGCCGACGAGATGCTGACGATGGGGTTCGCCGAGGACGTCGAACGCATTCTCGCCGAGACTCCCGACGACAAGCAGGTGGCGTTGTTCTCGGCGACAATGCCGAGCGCGATCAGACGCCTCGCGCAGCGGTACCTGCACGATGCGCAGGAGATCACGGTCAAGGCCAAGACCGCGACCGCTCAGAACATCACTCAGCGCTACCTGCAGGTTTCTCACCAGCGCAAACTCGACGCCCTGACGCGCTTCCTCGAGGTCGAGACGTTCGACGCGATGATCGTCTTCGTCCGCACGAAGTCGGCAACCGAAGAGCTGGCCGAGAAGCTTCGCTCGCGGGGGTTCTCCGCGGTCGCGATCAACGGCGACATGGTGCAGGCCCAGCGCGAGCGGACGATCAATCAGCTCAAAGCCGGTGGCATCGACATTCTCGTCGCCACCGACGTGGCTGCCCGCGGACTCGACGTCGACCGGATCTCGCATGTGGTCAACTACGACATCCCGCACGACACCGAGTCGTACGTGCACCGCATCGGACGCACCGGGCGTGCCGGACGGTCGGGTAACGCTCTGTTGTTCGTCTCGCCGCGGGAGCGCCATCTGCTGCGCGCAATCGAGCGTGCAACACGTCAGCCGCTGACCGAGATCGATCTGCCATCTGTCGACGACGTCAACGCTCAGCGCGTCGCGCGTTTCGCCGATTCCATCACCGAGAATCTGGCGTCGGAGAATCTCGACATGTTCCGACAGCTGATCGAGAACTACGCCCGCGACAACGACGTGGCGATGGCCGACATCGCGGCGGCGCTGGCGCTCGAGACCCGCGACGGTGGATTCCTGATGGCGCCCGACCCGCCGAAGGGCGAGCGTCCCGAGCGTCGGGAACGTGCGCCGCGGTCGGGTGGCGGCAACTTCGCCGCCTATCGGATCGCTGTCGGACGCAAACACAAGGTGTCTCCGGGCGCGATTGTGGGCGCGATCGCCAACGAGGGCGGACTGACCCGGGGTGATTTCGGCAACATCAGCATCCGCGACGACTTCTCGATCGTCGAGCTTCCTGAAGATCTCGACAGGGAGACATTGGAGCGCCTGCGGCACACGCGGATCGGCAAGAACCCGATCGACATCCGACGCGACCAGGGCCCGCCTCGCACACGTGGCGGCAAACGTAATGGTCAGGGCGGTGGCAGCTTCAACCGCGACCGTCACGGTAAACGCGGTGACAGTTGGGGCAAGCGCGGCAATCCGCGCGTCGCCGGTCGTGGTCGGGGCTGACGGAATCGGGTAGCTGGTTCGCCCGTCCTCGCGACAGCTTTGATCCTGTGACCAGGCTGTTGGTGCGAAGGTGGACAGATCGATATCTTTCCGTAACCTTTTGGGGGGAGAGCGGTACACCGACTCCCGACAGGCAAGTAGAAGTTCGAGTTCAGGAGTGAGTCACCAGTGTCAGTGGTGAGTGCGATTACCGCAGCAGAAGCCATCGATCACGTCGAGCACGGCGACGCAGTCGTTGTCGACGCCCGTCCGCAGGTCGTCCGTCATCAAGGCAGTGTCCCCGGCGCAGTCGTCGTCGACCCGAATGAGGTCACAACCCGACTCGCGCCCACGCCGACCGGTTCGTTCCCGCTGGTCAGCAACCGCGACACCGAGATCGCCGTCGTGTCGGTGCGTTCGCAGGCACCGCGCATCGCAGAGCAGATCGCCGACCTCGGATACACCAACGTGCACTACGTCGATGGCGGTTTCCCTGCCATTCGAGGCACCTCGGGCCGCTGAGCTGCACCGCCACAGTGCTCGTCGACACGACTGGCCCTCCGCGGCCTTGGTAGCGTTGATGAACTCTGGTATCGCGGCGGGAAGGCAGCAAGCGCATGATCAACGACACTCCTGATGAGCGTCGGGATCAGGTGTCGAGGCTGATCGGCTTTCTCCGTGGCCTGGTTCGGTCACGATCGGTCTCGGTCAGCACAGTCGATTCCCACCCCGCTGTCGTGTGGGTCGGCAGATCGACGCCCGTGCCCGTCCGCACCGGAGCCGCGCCGGGACAGACCGTCGTCGAAGTATCTCCGGACGACGAAGCGTATCCACAACTGTCGACGATTCTCGACGACCTCATCGCCGATCCCGAATCGCTCGAGATCGTCCTCGCCAACGGGCTTGTCACCGTCGTCGACCAGGAGAACGACGGTGAGCCGCTTGTTCGTGAACACCTGCTGACGCAGGACGTCGTCGCAGAACGCGACGCCGATTCCGGGACCATCCGGATCTCGCTCGGTTCCGCGGGCGTGCCGATGATCCACGACACGCACCTGCTCGCCTCGATCGACGGCATAGACCTGTCGGACGCGGTCAAGCAGCGGGGCCGTGTAGCAGGCCTTACCAATGTCGCGAATTCTGCTGCGGGACAACTGATTTCCGCGTGGCGCGACAAAGTGGTCGTCGACGACGAGCACGTGTCGTTGACCATCGACCTCGCGCCGGCCATCGTTCTACGCAACCGCGGAACGGGGTCGGCGTTGCGCTTTTACGACGCGATGCTGGCGGCGCTGCGCGAGCCGGGCACCGAGGTGCCGATCGGTCTGTCGCAATTGGTCGCGCCCATCGAGGCAGCGGATCGGCTGGCGGCGCTCAGCGGGCAGGGAGCGACACCCGCCACCGAACTCGTCGCCGACGCGATGTTCCCGCTCGCGTCCAATGTCGAACAACGTGACGTGCTGGCTCAACTCGGAGTCGACAGTGGGGTTGTCGTCGAGGGGCCACCCGGTACCGGCAAGACCCAGACCATCGCGAACGTCCTCTCGGCACTTCTCGCGAAGGGCCAGCGCGTTCTGGTGACCAGCGAGAAGGTCAACGCGCTGCAGGTGCTGCGCGACATCCTTCCGCCGGAGCTGCGCGAGTTGACCGTCTCGCTCGCCGACGTCAGCACCGACAGCTACGACGCCGTGGTCTCGGGCGTCGAGGCGATCGCCGACCGCAAGTCGAGTTTCTCCACCGGTGTCGCCGACGCCGAGATCGACGACCTCGCCTACCGCCGCGCGCAGGCGATCGACCGGCGCGAGCGGGCACTGCGCGGTCTGTGGGATCTGCGTTCGTCGGAGACCGAGGTGCACGAGTGGGTTGCGGGCGACTATCGCGGCACCGCGGCGTCGATCGTTCGCGCATGCAACGCCGACGCCGAACGGTTCGACTGGCTTCCCGGGCCACTCGAAGGGGCGTTGCCGCCACTGGACAGCGGCGAATTCACCCGCCTACTCGAACTGCTTCGTCGTGTCGGCGCCGACTCCGGGCGTCTCGCGCAGCGCCTGCCAGACCTCGACGACTACCTGCCCGACACGATGACGATGGACGCGATCTGCGAACGGATCGGACAGCGGCCCGCGGAGCCGATGGTCGGCAGCGGATCGTTGATGTCGATCCTGTCGGACGTGGCAAGCGAACGGTTGCTGCGTATCAAGGGGATCTGCGATCACCTCGCGGTGGCCTCCGGAGAGGTCGCGACGTTCCCGCCGCTGATCGTCGACATGGCCGACAGGCTCCTCGCCGGGCAGGAAGCGCACCTGTGGTCGCGCGTCACGGCTCTCTCGTCGGTCATCGCCGACGCCGCGCAGCGTGACCGGGCGATCGGCGCGCACGTCGTCGTTGTCGAGAATGCGAGGCCCGGTGACGGCGAACGGTTCGCGGCCGCTGCCACCTATCTACGTGAGGGTGGACGCTGGCGTGGCCGCCTGCTGCGGTCGGAACAGCAACGGGCAGTGGAGGATTCGGGCGTCATAGCCAGTGTCGACGGTCGTCCGGCCACCGATGCCGACAGCTTGGAGCTCGTCGCTGATCACCTCGCGGTCCTCGACGCCGTGAGTCAGGTACATCGCGTGCTCGCCGATCTGCACGTCCCCGTCGACACCGCCGGTTCGCGATCAAAGCAGCTCAGCCAACTCGTGCGCCTCGACACGCAACTCGCCTGGGTATCGGATCTGCTGTCTGCACGCGACCAGCTGATTCGCGAGCTCGAGTACATCAGCCCCGGCGGTCCTCGCCCGCGCAGCGTCGCGGAGGTGTCGGAGGTTGCCCACCAGGGTGCGTTCATCGCTGCCGCCAACGACGCGAACCTCGCCGAGCAGGAACTGGCCGACCACGCCTATCGGTTGTCGACGGAAGTCGAGAGGGGACCGTCGCCCGAAGGTGATGCGCTTGTCGCCGCACTGGCCAACGCCGACGCGGAGGCGATCAGGTCGGCGCGACGCGCCTTCACGACGGCGCGTGACGAATTGAACGACCAAGCCGCGCTCGACCTGCTCGCTCTGCGGTTGCGCGGTAAGGCACCGGAGTTCTACGCGGCGCTGGCCGCAACTCCCGACGATCCCGCGTGGGACGCACGTCTGCGTGACGTGGTCGGCGCCTGGGAGTGGCGTCGGGCACGGACCTGGGTCGCCGAACGCAGCGACCCCGACGCCGAGGCGCGCCTGGCTTCTGCGCTCGACGACGCCGATGCCGACATCGCACAGCTGACCACCAAGCTCGCCGCCGCACGCGCGTGGCGGGCATGTCTCGCGCGCACCACCGTCGCCCAGGTGCAGGCGTTGCAGTCCTACCGCGACCACATGATCAATCTGGGCAAGGGATCGGGCAAGCACGCCAACCGCTTCCGGACTGCTGCGCGCGAGGCGATGGAGCAGGCACAGTCGGCGGTTCCCGCGTGGATCATGTCGACCAGCCAGGTCGCCGACATGCTTCCGCCCGAACCGAATTCGTTCGACGTCGTGATCGTCGACGAGGCGAGTCAGGCCGACATCACCAGTTCCTTCCTGCTGTGGCTCGCGCCCCGTGTCATCGTCGTCGGCGACGACAAGCAGTGTGCCCCACGCGGACTCGCCGGGACCTCGCTCGACGACGCCTTCGCACGACTCGACGCCGAGCTTCCCGATCTGCCGCACTACCTCCGGGATGGTCTGACTCCGCGCTCGAGCCTGTTCTCGTTGCTGCGCAGTCGATTCGGTCACCTCATCCGGCTGCGCGAGCATTTCCGTTCGATGCCGGAGATCATCGAGTACTCGTCGCGACAGTTCTACGGCGGGTCGCCACTCGTCCCGGTCCGACAGTTCGGTGCCGATCGGCTCGATCCCCTGCGGACGGTGCGTGTCGACGGTGCGGCAACCGGTCAGGGACAGTCGTTGGTGAACGAAGGGGAGGCCGCCGCGATCGTTGCGACGCTCCTCGATTGCCTCGCCGATCCCGCCTACGCCGAGCTCGATTTCGGCATCATCGCTCTGCAGGGAACCAAGCAGGTCGACGAGATCACACGTCTCCTACGCGAGGCTGTTGACGAGGAGACCTGGCGTGCACGCCGTATCCGGGTCGGGACCCCGCCCGACTTCCAGGGCGACGAACGACACGTGATGTTCCTGTCCATGGTGGTCTCCGACCCCGCGTCACTGAGTGCTCTCACCCGCGCCGAATCGCAGCGTCGAATCAACGTCGCCGCATCGCGCGCGATGGATCAGATGTGGCTGTTCCACTCGGTCGGACTCGACGATCTGCGTCCCAACGACCTGCGCTACTCACTGCTCGGCTACATGCAGGCAAATCAGGGACCGACCATCGCGCCGATGCCGTCCGACGTCCCCGACCACGAGCGCGTCGAACCTTTCGACAGTCTCTTCGAGCAGCGGGTGTTCAATCGCCTCGCGGCACTCGGGTATCACGTGACGCCGAAAGTCCTTGTCAACAATCGGGTCATCGATCTCGTGGTCACGGGTTCGGAGGGCCGGATGGCCGTGGAATGCGACGGAGACGAGTTCACCTCTACCGGCGCACAGGCGCGTTCCGACATGGAGCGTGAGCGTGAGTTGCGTCGGTGCGGTTGGGAATTCGCGCGTGTGCGCGAATCGGAGTTCGAGCTCGACGCCGACACTGCGCTCGCCGCGGTGATCCGGCTTCTCGATCGTCGCGGCGTCAAGCCGGGTTCGGTATCGGCGACGGCCTCGCGTGAGGTCGCCGCGTGGGAGCCGATCGACTTGACCGGAGCGGAGTAGCAGCCGTTATCGGCTGCGCCGCGCGGCACGAACGCGTTCGGCGATCTCGGGTAGACCCTGTGCGGCGGTGGTCCGAATGCTATGTGTGGCAACGGAACTCAGTCCCGACGGTTGCGGGTTGAGTTCGATGACCGGAATACCCCTTGCCGGTGCGCGCTCGGGGAGCGCCGCAGCGGGGTAGACGATCCCGCTGGTCCCGACCACGAGGACCGCGTCGGCGACGTCGAACACCTGCTCGGCGCGCGCCCAGGGCTCCGGGGGGATCGGCTCGCCGAACCACACGACGCCGGGGCGCACCAGCGACAGGCATATCGGGCACGACGGCGGTTCCATGGGATGTTCGTCGGTGGCCGTCGCCGGATTGGCGTCTCTGCCCTCGTAGGGATGTCCGCAGCGTGAGCAGCGTGGTGCGAAGAGCGAGCCGTGTACATGGCTGACCACAGTGTTACCCGCGCGCTCGTGCAGGTCGTCCACGTTCTGCGTCACCACCATGACCGACGGCGCGTCGTCGGCCTCATCGGCACGTTCTGCCAGTGCGCTCAATGCGAGGTGTCCGGCGTTCGGGGCAGCTCGGCTGACGAGGTGTGCGCGCCACTGGTACCAGCCCCAGACGAGTGCTGGATCGGCGTCCCACGCCTGCGGGGTTGCCAGTTGCTCGGCGTCGAAGTTCTCCCACAGTCCCGTCTGCGCGTCGCGGAAGGTGGGTACGCCGCTCTCCGCCGACATCCCGGCACCGGTGAACACGGTGATCCACTCGGCCCCGGCGAGGATGTCGATCGCGGCCTGGGGGATCTGCGCGCCAGGTGTGGTGAGAGCGTCGTCGGAGGTCATGCGGGTCCGATCTGTTCGAGGACCGCCGCACGCACGGTGGCCGCGGTGGCGTCGGGATTCTTGTCGCGGCGTACGAGCAGCGACCTCGCCATGCGGAGCTTGTCTCCGCGGTGTCGCGGGATCACATGGAGGTGGGTGTGAAAGACGGTCTGGAACGCTGCCTTTCCGTCGTTGACGACGAGGTTCACCCCGTCGGCGGGCTCGTCGTCGCGTGTCAGTGGCGCCGTCCGGAGTGCTGCCGCGACGACCTGGCCCGCTCGCATCAGGGCGGCGCCGTCGTCGGGAACCAGATCTCCCAGTCCGCTCGAATGGATGCGGGGAACGAGCAGGGTGTGTCCGCGCGACATCGGTCTGATGTCGAGGAAACCCACCACGGAGTCGTCCTCGTACACCTTTCGGGCCGGTGCGGAACCGTCGATGATCTTGCAGAACACGCAGTCGGTCATCCCTGCACCCTAACGACTTCGACGTCTTGGCTCGACATCGCTGAGGGCGTGCCATGTCGCAGCGGACGACACGCAGTGCGACAGGTCACATAACGATTATATAACGACGACCGGATGTCTTCGCTACGGCTCGGGCGACCGGAGAAATGCGCCCCGAACTGGTCGGATGTGCACGTCGATCAATGGGCGCACGGGCCCGCATTTTGTTACCGGCGGGGCTACTCGCGGGTATACCTGGGGGTCGGAAACAACATGAGGAAGTCCTCACGTTTATGTGCCATCATGAGTGCCACGTTCATGTCGACGACGTTCCACGCTGAACTGTCAGTCGCCCGCCACAGCGTCAAAGGTGTTGCTGGGCAAGCATGTTCGTGAGAGACACGTGCGCGACCCGGCGATATCCCCCCGCCGCCGGGTCGTGCCACGTGGTGCTCTCGCACGAGAACCAGACAACTCCTGCACCGCACATCAGCCGAGCCCCGATCCTCTAGGAGAGCCCGTGACCGTCGACCAATTCCGCCAAGGGCACCACGGAAGCCGCAACACCGGAAGCCCTGCAGAATCCCTGATCGATCGGCTCTCAGCAGGTGAGCAGTACGCAATCAGCTTCGGTGGGCAGGGTGGTCCGTGGTTGTCGACGCTGGCCGAATTGGTCGTCGACGCGGATCTCGAACAGAAGCTGGCGGGTGCCGTCGCTGCCGCAGAGCGCATGCTCGCCCCCGTCGCCGACTCGATCGAGATAGCCCGCCCCGACGGCTTCCACCCCCTCGCATGGGTGCGTGCGACCGACGCGGGTGAGCCGGTGCCGTCCGACGCCGAGCTCGCCGACTTCGCGCTGAGCGGTCCCGGCGTGCTCCTCAGCCAGGTCGCCGCCGTCGAATCACTCAAGAAGCAGGGCCTCGATCCCGACGTGATCGCACCCGTCGCCGTCGTCGGACACTCACAGGGGTCACTCGCCGTCGACGCTATCCGGCACGGGGAGAGCGGCTGTGGACAATTGCTGGCGATCGCGCATCTCGTGGCGGCCGCGGGCACTCTCGTTGCTCGACGTCGCGGCCTGGCGAGCAGTCCGGACGGCTCACCGATGCTGTCGATCACCAATGTTGCTCCCGCGCGCATCGACGAGATCCTGACGACCTACCGAGCTGGACTGCCCGAGGCCGAACTCGTCACGGCACCCGTGATCGCCATCCGCAACAGCCGACGTTCGGTCGTGCTGTCCGGTGCGCCCCGACATCTCGCGGCGTTCGCGGCCGAATGCGAGCGCATCGTCGCCGCGGAGGCCGATGACCGCAAGCGCAAGAGCACCGGCGGCGCGCCGTTCGCCCCCGTCTTCGACGAGCTCCCCGTCAGCGTCGCATTCCACCACCCCGGCATGGCACCGGCGGTCGACCTGGTACGTGAGTGGGCGCAGACGTGCGGGATCGACGCCGACCTCGCTGCCGGCCACGCCGAATCGATCCTTGTCGCGCCCGTCGACTGGGTCGCACAGATCGACGCCGTGATCGCAGACGGCGCCGCGTGGATTCTCGATTTCGGTCCCAGCGATCTCGCAACACGGCTCACCGCCCCGCTCGTTCGCGGACAGGGCGTCGGTCTGGTGGCGACAGCGCTTCGCGGAGGCCAGCGAAATCTGTTCAGCCCCGGCGGGATTCCCGAGGTTGCGCGCCGTTGGTCCGACTTCGCCCCGACACTGGCCGAACTCGCCGACGGTCGTCGTGTCGTGCAGACGGCGTTCACCCGGCTGACCGGGCGCTCTCCGATGCTGCTGGCGGGCATGACCCCGACCACCGTCGACCCCGCGATCGTCGCTGCCGCGGCCAACGCGGGTCACTGGGCAGAGCTCGCCGGCGGCGGTCAGGTCACCGAGGAGATCTTCGCCCGCAACATCGCGGCGCTCACCGACCTTCTCGAGCCGGGCCGCGAAGCGCAGTTCAATGCGCTGTTCCTCGATCCGTATCTGTGGAAGCTGCAGCTCGGCGGCAAGCGTCTCGTGCAGAAGGCACGGGCGCAGGGCGCTCCGATCGACGGCGTGATCGTGTCGGCGGGTATCCCAGAGCTCGAGGACGCAGTGGCACTCGTCGACGAATTCGTCGACGCAGGACTGCGTTTCGTGGCATTCAAGCCAGGCACCGTCGAGCAGATCCGTTCGGTGATCCGCATTGCGGCCGAGGTGCCGCATCACCCGGTCATCGTGCAGATCGAAGGCGGGCGCGCCGGTGGCCACCATTCGTGGGAAGACCTCGACGACCTTCTGCTCTCCACATACGCCGAGCTGCGCGTGCGCGACAACGTCGTCATCTGCGTCGGTGGCGGCATCGGCACCCCCGAGCGCGCCAGCGAGTACCTGACCGGCGAATGGGCAACCAGGCACGGGTATCCCACCATGCCGCTCGACGGCATCCTGATCGGTACCGCGGCCATGGCGACCGCCGAGGCGACCACCGCGCCGGAGGTCAAGCAGCTACTCGTCGACACCGAGGGGGTCGACGAGTGGATCGGCGCAGGCCGGGCCGCGAACGGAATGGCCTCGGGCCGAAGCCAACTCGGCGCCGACATCCATGAGGTCGACAACGCCGCGTCGCGCTGCGGTCGACTGCTCGACGAGGTGGCGGGCGACGCCAACGCGGTGGCCGAGCGTCGCGACGAGATCGTGGCCGCGATGGCGCTGACAGCGAAACCCTACTTCGGCGACCTCGACACCATGACCTACCGCGAATGGCTCGATCGCTATGCGACGCTGGCCGTCGGGGATGGCCGCACCGATCAGTACCCGTGGGCCGACATCACCTGGCAGCAGCGATTTGTGGAGATGCTGCAGCGTGCCGAGGCGCGCATGCACCCGAAGGATTCGGGCCCGGTCCCCACGATGTTCGCCGACATCTCGACCACCGACGATCCGCACGCGGCGATCGACGCGCTCGGCGGTGTCTACCCCGAGATCGAGACCGACATCCTGCATCCCGCGGACGTCGCCTTCTTCCTCGGCCTGTGCCGGACCCCGGGCAAGCCGGTCAACTTCGTGCCCGTCGTCGACAAAGACGTTCGACGGTGGTGGCGCAGCGACTCGCTGTGGCAGGCCCACGATGCACGCTACGGCGCGGACGCCGTCTGCATCATCCCCGGACCGGTCGCGGTCTCGGGTATCACCCGTGTCGATGAGCCGGTGGGCGAGCTGCTCGATCGATTCGAGGCCAAGGTCGTCGACGATCTCGCCACCGCGGGCGCCGACCCCGACCTGATCACCGCCCGCAAGCAGGCTCCGGTGCGAGACGCGGGCATCCTCGGTGCCGTGCTCTGGGCCGACGACGTTTCGTGGGCCGGCCGCATCGTGCCGAGTCCGGTTGCGCTGCTCGGCGATCGGGAGTCGTGGGAGGTCTCCTCTGAGCGCCGAGCCGAGCATGCGGCAACAGGCGCAGTGCTCGAACACGTGGGAGAGGACAGCTTCGAGCTGATCGTGCCGATCTCGGGATCGTCTGTGCGCATTCCGCTCCGTGTTGATCGGAGCATCGCCGACGGCGGCAGCCCTCGCATCGAGCGAGACGACGCAGCAGGTGCCATGCGCGAGATCCTCACCGTCGCAGCCGGCGGACGCCTCACCGACGTCGTCGACGGCGTCGCGGTCACCACCATCGGGTGGTCGGCAGACGGGGTCGCCGACCACGCCGTCGTCACCGCCAACACGCTGCCTGCTCACCTCCACGCCGTCACACCGGCGCAGCCCTTCGGCTTCGCGGTGCCCGACACGCTCGTCGGAGCCTGCTGGCCAAGCGTTTTCGCGACGATCGGTGCTGCCACGACCGACGACGGCATCCCCGTCGTCGAGGGCCTGCTCGACCTCGTCCACCTCGACCACACCATCGAGACCGTCGGTTCCATCCCCGACCACGACACCGAACTCACCATCGTCGCCCGCGCGGGCGAGGTCCGGGACACGACGGTGGGACGCGTCATCGACGTCGCCGTCGAGGTGTCGGGGCCTGACGGTGAGATCGCCCGTATGACAGAGCGTTTCGCCATCCGTGGTCGCATCGGTGATGCCGAGCTCGACGACCCGCAGCGCGCCGGGGGAGCGATCACCGACGAGGCCGCGGCCACCCGGAAGCCGCTGCGTACCGCGACTATCACCGCACCGACACGCATGAGTGCGTTCGCTGTCGTCTCGGGCGACCGCAATCCGATCCACACCGATACAAGCGCGGCAAAGCTCGCGGGACTCGGTGAGCCCATCGTGCACGGCATGTGGTTGTCGGCGGCAGCTCAGCACGTCGTCACTGCGGCCGACTCGCGCAACCGCATCCCGTCGCCGCGCCCGATCGTCGGGTGGACGGCTCGCTACCTCGGGATGGTTCGTACCGGCGATGCGGTGTCGGTCCGCGTCGACCGCGTCGGTCTCGATCGCGGCCGCGAGGTCGTCGAGGTGACCTGCAAGGTCGGCGACACCCTGGTGATGAGTGCCACGGGACTTCTCGCGACTCCGCGAACCGTCTACGCCTTCCCGGGGCAGGGCATCCAGAGCAAGGGCATGGGACTCGACGCCAGGTCACGCTCGAAGGCGGCCCGGGCGATCTGGGATCGCGCGGACAAGCACACGCGCGCGGCTCTCGGGTTCTCGATCCTCGCAGTTGTACGCGACAACCCCACCACGCTCATCGCCAACGGCACCACCTACAACCACCCCGACGGCGTGCTGTACCTGACACAGTTCACCCAGGTCGCCATGGCGACCCTCGGCGTCGCGCAGATCGCTGAGCTCAAGGAAGCAGGCGGATTCGTCGACGGCGCCATCACCTGTGGACACTCGGTCGGCGAGTACAACGCCCTCGCGGCATGCGCGGGAGTGCTCCCACTCGAAGCCGTCCTCGAGGTGGTGTTCCAGCGCGGCGAGGCCATGCACCATCTGGTCCCGCGAGATGACCTGGGGCGCAGCGACTATCGCATGGCGGCCATTCGCCCGAGCCAGTTCGGCCTCGCCGACGCCGACGTCGAGTCGTTCGTCGCAGAGGTCGGGGAGTCGATCGGCGAGTTCCTCGAGGTGGTCAACCTGAACCTTCTCGGCTCGCAGTACGCGATCGCGGGCACGGTTCGCGGTCTCGAACATCTCGAAGACGAGATCGAGCGTCGTCGAACCGAATTCGGCGGCAAGCGATCGTTCATCCTCGTTCCCGGCATCGATGTGCCATTCCATTCGACAGTGCTGCGCGCCGGTGTACCCGAGTTCCGCGGCAAGCTCGACGAACTGCTGCCCGCACAGATCGATCCCGACATCCTCGTCGGGCGCTACATCCCGAATCTCGTACCGCGGTTGTTCACGCTCGACCGTGCATTCGTCGAAGAGATTGCGGCACTGGTGCCGTCCGATCCGCTCGACGCCGTCCTCGCCGACTGGGACACCCACGCGGCCGACCCGGCGGGCTTGGCGCGCATCGTTCTCATCGAGCTACTCGCCTGGCAGTTCGCCAGTCCTGTGCGCTGGATCGAAACCCAGGACCTCCTCTTCGGTGCAACCGAGCGCGGCGGGCTGGGCATCCAACGTTTCGTCGAGATCGGCCTCAAGGGTGCGCCCACGCTGGCCGGCCTGGCGACCAACACTCTCAAGCTCGACGACTACGGCTCGGCGACAACCGAAGTGGTGAACGTCGAGCGCGATTCCGACGTCATCCTCGCCAAGGATGCCGGCCCCGAGCTCGACGATGAACCCGTCGAAGACGCGCCTGCGCAAGACACCGGTGCCTCGCACGACGCTGCGTCAAGCACGCCCGCTCCCGCGGCAGCAGCGCCTGCTGCTCCGAGTGCGCCCGCAGGCGCTCCGCGGCCCGACGACGTCTCCTTCGGGCCGTCGGACGCGGTTCGTGCAGTCGTGGCGCTGTGGACCAAGATCCGCCCCGAGCAGATCGGTTCGGCCGACACCATCGAAGCGTTGTGCGATGGCGTCTCGTCGCGGCGTAACCAGCTCCTGCTCGACATCGGTGGCGAGCTCGGACTCGGCGCGATCGACGGAGCCGCAGAAGCCGACATGGTCGCGCTCGCCGCGACGGTGGACAGCCTCGCGCGTGGTTACCGCCCGCTGGGGGCGGTGCTCACCGACGCGGTGTCCGATCAGATCCGCAAGGTACTCGGCCCCGTCGGAAAGCGGCAGGCCTACATCGCCGATCGGGTGACCGGCGTGTGGCAGCTCGGTCCCGGCTGGGGACTGCACACCACCGTGGCACTCGCCCTCGGTACCCGCGACGGAGCCAGCGTGCGCGGAGGCGACCTCGGCGATCTGCTCGACGGACCACTCGCCAACACCGACGCGCTCGATGCTCTCGTCGACCGCGCCGTGACCGCGGTGGGTGCGTCGCGCGGTATCGCTGTCGCCAAGCCCGCGGCCGACACCGGCGGTGGCGCGACGGTCGACGCGGCAGCACTCGGTGAGTTCACCGAGCAGCTCACCGGACGCAGTGGCGCGCTGGCCTCTGCCGCGTACACGGTGCTGGCCAAACTCGGACTCACCGAGGACGACGCCGCGCCCGAGATCGCGGAGAACGTCGACGCGCACCTGGCCGAGCGGGTCAGTGCCGAACTCGGCTCCGACTGGGCGCGCACCGTCGCGCCGGCGTTCGACGCGGAGAAGATCGTCCTCGTCGACGACCGGTGGGCCACCAGTCGCGAGGATCTGGTCCGCATCTGGCTGACAGCCGACGCCGACCTCGCCGACCGCCACGACACGATCGTCGAGTCCTTCGCGGGTGCGGGACAGACTGTCGCGCAACATGCCACGTGGTGGCAGGGCAAGGCTCTCGCCGCAGGCGAGGCGACCCGCGCGCAGATCTTCGGCGCCATCGCCGCCGCGGCACAGGCGCCCGACGCGGGTGAATGGTCCGACGAGATCGCCGTGGTGACCGGCGCGGGTAAGGGATCGATCGCCGCAGGCGTGATCGGTCGACTGCTTGCGGGCGGAGCGACGGTCATCGCCACGACGTCGAAGCTCGACTCCGGCAAGCTCGCCTTCTACAAGAAGCTCTATCGGGAGAACGCGCGTCACGACGCGGCGCTATGGGTCGCACCGACCAACATGGCGTCGTACACCGATGTCGACGATCTCGTCGAATGGGTCGGCAGCGAACAGACCGAGAACGTCGGCGGCACAACGGCTGTCATCAAGCCTGCGATGAAGCCGACGCTGCTCTTCCCGTTCGCGGCACCCCGTGTCGCCGGCGACCTCACCGACGCCGGGGCGCGCGCAGAGCTCGAGATGAAGGTCCTCCTCTGGTCGGTGGAGCGGCTCATCGCGGGGCTGTGTGAGATCGGCGCCGATCATGACATCGCGGCCCGACTGCACGTCGTGCTTCCCGGATCGCCCAACCGCGGGATGTTCGGTGGCGACGGTGCTTACGGCGAGTCCAAGGCCGCACTCGATGCACTGGTCACCCGCTGGGGAGCCGAGGAATCGTGGGGTGCGCGAACGACTCTCGCGCACGCACTCATCGGGTGGGTGCGCGGCACCGGGCTGATGGGCCACAACGACGGCATGGTCGCGGCTGTGGAGGCCGCGGGCGTGCGGACGTGGAGCACCGACGAAATGGCAGCACAGCTCCTCGGACTGTGCACGCCGCAGCAGCGAGCCGCTGCCCGGGACGAGGCGATTCTCGCCGACTTCACCGGCGGCCTCGACCCGTCGATCGATCTCAAAGCGCTCGCCACGGACCAGGACGACGCCGGAGAGGTCGAGGCGGAGGCCGACGAACTCGACGACGCCACGGTCGCTGCGCTACCCGCGCCGGCCCGCGCCGCGAAGTCGATGGCGCCAGCATGGCCGTCGATCGATGCGCGCCCCGAGGATCTCGTGGTGATCGTCGGCGCCGGAGAGCTCGGACCCTACGGTTCGTCGCGCACCCGGTTCGAGATGGAGGTCGACGAGAAGCTCAGCGCGGCAGGCGTGTTGGAGCTTGCCTGGAACACCGGTCTGATCGTCTGGGACGACGCACCCAAGCCGGGCTGGTACGACACCGGGACCGGCGATCCGGTCGACGAGGCCGACATCGCAGAGCGCTACCACGACGCGGTCGTCGAGCGCTGCGGCATTCGGCGCTACGGTGATGAAGGCGCCATGGTCGACAACACCTCGCCGCTGCTCACGTCGATCTTCCTCGACGAGGACCTGAGCTTCACCGTCAGCTCCGAGGAGCAGGCAAGGGCATTTGCGGCCGCCGATCCGGACAAGACCAGGATCGCCCCGATCTCCGACACCGGAGACTGGCGGGTTACTCGCTTGGCCGGCACCGAGATTCGCGTGCCCCGCAAGTTCGAGCTGAGCCGGACCGTCGGAGGCCAGATCCCGACCGGGTTCGACCCGACCCGCTGGGGTGTCACGCCCGACATGGTGGAATCGATCGATCGTGTTGCGCTGTGGAATCTCGTCGCGACCGTCGACGCCTTCCTGTCATCGGGATTCACCCCGTCGGAACTGATGCGGTGGGTGCATCCGGGACTCGTCGCGAATACCCAGGGAACCGGTATGGGTGGCATGACGTCGATGCGTGAGCTGTACGTCAACACCCTGCTCGGCGAGGCGAAAGCCAACGACATCCTCCAGGAGGCGTTGCCGAACATCGTTGCCGCACACGTCGTTCAGTCGTACGTGGGAAGCTACGGTGCGATGATCCACCCGGTCGCTGCCTGTGCGACGGCCGCGGTGTCGGTCGAGGAGGGCGTCGACAAGATCCGTCTCGGCAAGGCAATGTTCGCGGTGGCGGGCGGATTCGACGATCTCGGTATCGAAGGCATCGTCGGATTCGGTGACATGTCGGCGACCGCGGAGTCGGCGAAGATGGCCGCACGCGGAATCGACGAGCGCCGGTACTCGCGTGCCAACGACAGGCGACGCGGAGGATTCGTCGAATCTGCCGGTGGCGGAACCATTCTGCTCGCTCGCGGCGACGTCGCGGCACAGCTCGGACTGCCGGTCCTCGGTGTCGTCGCCTGGGCGCAGAGCTTCGGCGACGGAGTGCACACCTCGATTCCCGCACCGGGACTCGGAGCGCTGGGAGCCGCACGTGGGGCGCTCGCCTCGCCGTTGGCCAACGCGCTGGGTGCACTCGGCGTGAGCGCCGACGACGTCGCGGTGGTGTCCAAGCACGACACCTCGACGCGTGCAAACGATCCCAACGAGTCAGAGCTGCACGAGCGACTCGCCGACGCGATCGGCAGGACGCCCGGCGCGCCGCTGTTCGTCGTGTCGCAGAAGTCGCTCACCGGCCACGCAAAGGGTGGCGCGGCGGCATTCCAGCTCATCGGGCTCTGCCAGGTGCTGCGTGACGGGGTGATCCCACCCAACCGCAGCCTCGACTGTGTCGATGAGCAGATGCGCGACTACCCCCACCTGGTGTGGGCGCGTGAGCCGCTCGCGCTCGGTGATCGGTTCCCGCTCAAGGCGGGTCTGCTCACCAGCCTCGGCTTCGGTCACGTCTCGGGTCTGATCGCCATCGTCCATCCGGAAGCCTTTGTCGCAACACTGGATTCGGATCAGGCGCAGAGCTATCGCGATCGGGCCGCACGCCGCGAACGTGACGGTGCACAGCGGCGGCTGGTCGCGATGTGCGGCGGCGAGCCTGCGTACCGTCGTCCGTCGGGTCGACGTCTCGACAGCACGCTCGACGAGCACGATGCCGAAGCCGGGCTGCTGCTCGATCCGGGTGCACGCCTCACGACCGATGGCGCGTACGGCGTCGCGGCCGATGGGCGCTGACGCGATGGCCGTACTCGGGGTGGGGATCGACGTCGTGTCGATCCCGGAGTTCGGAGACCAACTCGAACAGGTCGGCACGAACTTCGTCGAGAGATTCACGGTGGGCGAGAGACGTGACGCGGCAACGGGTACGGGTGAGGACGCCCGTCACCTCGCGGCACGGTGGGCGGCGAAGGAGGCGGTGGTCAAGGCGTGGTCGGTGAGCAGATTCTCGCGCTCGCCGTTGCTGCCCTTGATCCGGCACAGCGATATCGAGGTCGTCACCGACACGTGGGGCCGTCCGGCGATCAGGTTGTCGGGGGAGATCGCCGAACACCTCCGTGAGACGACAGTGCACATTTCGCTCACGCACGACGGGAACACCGCTGCCGCGGTGGCGATCCTGGAGGGGAGCTGACCGGCCGGTGCGCAATCCGTGTGCGGTGCAACGGATTCAGCTACCGGTCGACTCCTCGAGTAGGAGGTAGCCCGCGAGCATGCGCTTGAGTTCGTCGACCGTTGCGTCGTGATCGTGGCCGTCCTGCACCGAGAAACTCAACAGCGAGTACGCGGTGTGGACGAGAACCTGAGCCATCATCTCCCGGCGGCGTCCCTGCGAGGGGATCAGCGGCGCAAGAAGGCGAGCCACCTGCTCGGCGAGTACGCGCTCGTTGAGTGTCGCCGTCGCGCGGGTCGCAGGGGTCGACTGGACAGCGAGCCAGACCGCGCGGCGCGATGGATCGTCGCGCCAGAGCGTCGCGAGATGGTCGAGGAACTTCTCGAGAAGGTTCGGCCATTCGAGCGAGGGCACCTCCGACGCGAAGGCGGCGAGCTCCTCACGGACGCCGACTGTGTCCTGTCGGTCGAGTTCGCAGACGATGACGTACTTGTTGGCGAAGTACTGATAGAGGGTTCCGATGGGAACGCCCGCGCGAACGGCGATTTCCTCACAGGTGAGCGATTCGAAACCCACCTCGGTCAGCAGATCGCGCGCCGTCGCGAGCATCGCGGAGAACTTTCGTTTGCTGCGCTCCTGCGTAGGGCGTTTGCGCGGCACCAGGGGTTCGGTACTCATCGGTTCGATCAACTCGGTTCGATCAGCGCCTGTGGGTCACACCGACAGGTCGCGCCTGAGCTTGGCAACGTGCCCGGTGGCACGCACGTTGTACTGCGCGAGCTCGATGGTCCCGTGGTCGACGAGGAACGTCGACCTGATCACGCCCGTCACGGTTTTGCCGTACAGCTTCTTCTCGCCGAACGCTCCCCATTCGGTCATAACCGACTTGTCCGGATCTGACAGCAGGGGAAACGTCAGACCCTCGGCGTCGGCGAACTTGGCGAGCTTCTCCGGCTTGTCGGGGGAGATACCGACGACGGCGATACCTTGTCCGTCCAGTTCAGCGAGGTTGTCGCGAAAGTCGCACGCCTGCTTGGTGCAGCCGGGCGTCGACGCCGCGGGGTAGAAGTAGACGATGACCTTGGTATCGGCGTAGTCGGAGAGCGATACCGTTTCGCCGTGGGCGTCGGTGAGTGTGAAGCCGGGCGCGGTGTCGCCGACGGCAAGACGGGATGTGCCAGACATGGTCGTCAGGCTACCGATAGGGCAGGTCGACCGGGTGATCGACCCTCAGCCGGGCAAACCGGGCACCTCCTCGACTCGCTCGTGCAGGACGAGGCTCGCCACGTCGCGATGACGTATTCTCGACATGTCGTTTGCTCTGTCGACGCGCGCGCGCCTGCCGTGGCCGCTGCGTCGACGGCGTTCTGGCGGAAAGACGCGGATCGGTGAGTCCGCATGTGTAGTGAAAAAGTCTGG
Organism: Gordonia sp. w5E2; assembly: GCF_036540975.1. NCBI lineage: Bacteria > Bacillati > Actinomycetota > Actinomycetes > Mycobacteriales > Gordoniaceae > Gordonia > Gordonia sp. w5E2. The sequence continues at coordinate 1,910,387 of NZ_CP144213.1, forward strand.
GAGGACAACTGTGGCCGGCGACACCGACCGTATCGAACAGGACATCGTGCAGGCGCGCGAAGACCTGGCCAACACACTTGACGAACTCGCGGTTCGGGTGAGTCCCGAAAGGCTTGCCGACTCCGCGAAGACCAAGGTGATCGCCTTCGTCAACAAGCCGGCGGTCAAGATCTCGCTCGCGGTTGCCGGGGCAGTCGTCTTGGTTGGCGTCGTCCGCAAGGTGATCGCGTGACGCGTGCTCGTCGCTTCAAGGCTTCAACTTCTTTGAGTACTTCAGAAACTTCTTTCATTGGTCTGAGTGGGCAGAAGTCGTCCCGTTCGCGCGTACGCCGTGTGGGTGCGCTCGCGGCGGCCGGTTTGGTTGTTGTCAGTGCGGCGGCGTGCTCTCAGTCGCCGGAGTATTCCGACACGGTCACCAATGCGCCTGCGCTGCAATCGTTTGCGCAGCCGACGATCTCGGTGACCGGATGGCGTGACCGTCCGATGTCCGACCACGCGGTCGGTGTCATGCCTGGCGCCCCTGTGAAGGTCGCGGCGCAGAACGGCAGTCTCACGTCCGTCGTCGTGTCGGGGCCTGATGGTCCGGTCGCAGGCAAGGTGTCGCCCGACGGCGGTACCTGGGTGTCGAGTCAGCCGCTCGACTTCGGTGGCGATTACACGCTGACCGCTGCGGCGAAGGGCGTCGAGGGCGATGGTGCCCGCAAGATCAGCTTCACGACGGCTTCCGCGGACTCGCTGGCATCGGCGTCGTCGGTGGTCGAGGACAACGAGACCGTCGGTGTCGGCCAGACGGTTGCAATCAACTTCGACACCCCTGTCGCCAACAAACTCAACGCGCAGCGCGCGATCACGGTGACCGCCGACCCTCCGGTCGAGGGTGCCTTCTACTGGCTCAACGACAGCATGGTGCGTTGGCGCCCCGAGCATTTCTGGAAGCCGGGCACCAAGGTGCACGTCGCGGCCAACCTCAAGGGCATCGACCTCGGTGGCGGGGTATACGGCAGCAACAACCTCGAGACCAACTTCAAGGTGGGGCGCAGTTTTGTCGCGGTCGCCGACGACAAGACCAAGAACATCACCGTCTCGATCGACGGCAAGGTCGTCAAGACGATGCCGACCTCGCTGGGCAAGGATTCGACGCCGACCAACAACGGCATCTACATGGTCGCCGAGCGTGAGCCGAGCGTGATCATGGACTCCTCGACGTACGGGGTGCCGGTGAGCTCGCCCGGTGGCTATCGAGAGACCGTGTATGACGCGACTCGAATCTCGTTCAGCGGCATCTACGTTCACTCCGCGCCGTGGTCGCTTGGCGACCAGGGCGTCGACGACGTGAGCAACGGATGCCTCAACGTGAGCCCCGACAACGCGGAGTGGTTCTTGAACAACGCACTCCGCGGCGACATCGTCATCGCGAAGAACACCGTCGGCGAGCCGTTGCCCGGCGACGACGGCCTCGGTGACTGGAACGTTCCGTGGGATGTGTGGAAGAAGGGCAACGCATGAGTTCCCGTGCGGGAGAGGCCAAAAAGGGCTTGTGAACAGGCGATTTCACTTCTGAGGCAGTGACCCTGTAAGGTTCTTTCTCGCACGGCCAAGCGCCATTAGCTCAATTGGCAGAGCAGCTGACTCTTAATCAGCGGGTTCGGGGTTCGAGTCCCTGATGGCGCACAGCGAACGCCCCTCACCGTTTCAACGGTGAGGGGCGGTTTTCTTTGTCGGCCCATCACCGTCGATAGCCGATCACCGATTGCCTAACCCGACGACGCTAGCGCCGGATGGCGACGGTGATCGCCACGACGCCGAGGGCGCCGAGCGCTGCGAGTCCCGCGCCCATGGTCATCGCCCCTGCGGCGCCCGGGCCACCGACGACAACCAACACCCCGACCAGTGCGGACGAGATCGCATTGGCGATGAGTTCTGCGGTGCCGACCCCGGCGGCGGCCTTCGACCCCTCGACCGGATCATCGGTGCTGCGCATCGCCGCGACGCTCAGGTGCGGGAAGGCGAGTCCGACACCCGCTCCGGCAAGCAGGAGCCCCACTACCCAGATGACGGCGATCCATCCCGCGTTCGCGTGCAGAGTCGCGGCGAACAGTGTCAGGCCGATGGTCATGAACACCGGGCCGAGGACCATGAGTCGCCTTCGGGTCCGTTCGCTGTCAACACTCGCGCTGAACAACTGCACGACACTCCAACCAATCGACACGGTGGCACCGAAGATTCCGGCGACGAGGGGCGACATCCCCGCGAGTTCCTGCCCGAACTTGGGGAGAAAGATCTCCGCCATGGCCGCGGCACTGAGGATGCCGAGAACGATGTAGAACCACTTCAACGGATTACCGCGCTGATAGGTGATGTGCGGCAACACCGGAGACGACGCGCGGCGATCCACCATGACAAAGGCCCCCAGGAGTGCCACACCGGAGACGAGTGCGACGACGGTTGGTCCGCCGACAGGCACGACCGCAGCGATACTGAATGCTGTCGCAGCCAGAACGAGCACCGTCAGCGATGGCACCGGAACCCGGCCGAAGTCGTCGGATTCCGCACTGCGCCTGGGCAATCCGCGTACCGAGAGCACACCCAGGATGATCGCAACGACGGCGAGCAGCCAGAATGCTCCCCGCCAGAAGTTGATTTGGGCGAAGACGCCGCCGATGGTCGGTCCGAGGAGTGTGCCGAGCCCCCACATCGCCGAGACCAATCCCGTGGCGCGTGTCCAGAGATGTTCGGGGAGTGCATCGCGGATCACGGCGTAGCCGAGCCCGGCGAGGAGTCCGCCTCCGAGCCCTTGCAGCACCCGTGAGGCGAGGAGGAGTTCCATGTTCGGTGTGAGCGCGGCGCCGACCGAGCCTGCTGCGAACAGCAGGAACGCGATCAGGTAGGCGCGTGCTGCGCCCCATGATGCGAGCGAACGAGCGACCAGCATCGACGCCAGTACCGATGCCACCATGAATGTTGTTGTCACCCATGCGAAGTAACGATCTCCGCCGATGTCGTCGACCGTCGACGGGAGGAGTGCGGCGGTCACGAAGGTGTTCATCGCGTACACCGCGATACCACCGGCCAGGACGAGCGAGGCGGTGATGTGTTCGGCGCCGAACAGTTCGCGCCAGCTTCCGGATCGTGTGCCTGCGGATGCGTTGTCTCTGGAATCCCCAGGCGTTCTAGTATCTTCGGTCGTCATGTCGGCTACGCTAGAACCTGAACTAAAGTTGAGGTCAAGCGTGAACGAGATCAAACCAACCCCGACCGATCTGCTCACCGTCGGCGACGTTGCCCGGCGCACGGGAGTCGCGGTATCGGCTCTGCACTTCTACGAGCGCGAGGGGTTGATCTCCTCGACACGCACCTCCGGAGGCCAACGACGATTCGCTCGGCACGTGATCCGGCGTGTGTCTGTGATCCAGGTGGCCAAGCGCATGGGTATCCCGCTCGCCGAGGTGGCCGAGGTCTTCTCCGAGCTGCCGCAGGATCGCATGCCGTCGAAAACCGATTGGCGACGCATCGGGGAGCGGTGGCGCGGCCGGCTCGAAGCTCGACGCAAAGAGATCGAGCGCATGGAAGAAGAACTCGTGGAGTGCATCGGATGCGGGTGTGTGTCCTTGCGGAGTTGCCGGGTACTCAACCCCGACGACGAACTCGGCGTCGACGGTTCGGGCCCGCGGCTGCTACCGGCAATCGATCCTGAAGACGACTGAGCCATGTCGGGCGACTCGGGCATTCGGTAGATCTCGTACACTGGTGGCGCGCCGTCGCGCACAGTCATTTGATCCATGTCTGCGGTTCCACACAACGGGACCGCAGATCGTTTGAACATCGGGCAGGAGTCACATGGGGAGCGGTCGTATCCAGCGACGCGGGTTGTTGATCGTTGGAATGGTGGTTGCCGTGGCTGCGCTGCTGAGCTCCTGCTCGCAGACGGCGAAATACTCCGAGAACGTGCAGAGTTCAGCACTTTTCGGCGATCTCCTCATGCCCGGCGTCGAGATCACCGAGTGGGCCGACCGGCCTCTGATCGATCAGGCGGTCGGCATTCAGCCCGGCGCGCCGATCACCGTTCAGGCCAGCGAGGGCGCCCTGACCAACGTGCGCATCGACAAGGCCGACGGCACGCCGTTGCGCGGAAGCCTCAGTGAGGACGCGACGCGATGGACGAGTGCCGAGCCCCTCGGCTACGCGCGCAACTACACCGTGCAGGCCGACGCCAAGGGCATCGGCGGCACGAGCACCAAGCGTGTCTCGTTCACCACACGAGCGCCTGCCAATCTGACACAGGCGTACCTGACCCCGTCGAACGGTGAGACCGTCGGTGTCGGCCAACCGGTCGCCGTGAAGTTCGACGAACCCATCCCTGATCGCAAGGCCGCCCAGCGCGCGATCACAATCACCACCAACCCTCAGGTCGAGGGTGCCTTCTACTGGATCAGCGATACCGAGGTCCGCTGGCGGCCGAAAGAGTATTGGAAGCCGGGAACGAAGGTCTCGGTCGCGGTGAACACCTACGGCATCGACCTGGGTGATGGCCTCTTCGGTCAGGAGAACCTCAAGTCGAACTTCACCGTCGGGCGTTCGATGGTCGTGACCGCCGACGACCGCACCAAGCAGGTTGTCTTCAATCGCGACGGCAAGGACATCCGCAGCATGCCGACATCGATGGGCAAGCCGGGTACCGAAACGGATAACGGTGTGTACCTCGTGTCAGACAAGCACGACCACATCATCATGGACTCCTCGACCTACGGCGTCCCCGTCGGTTCCGCAGACGGCTACCGCACTCCGGTCGACTACGCGACACGGATGTCTTACAGCGGCATCTTCTTCCACTCCGCGCCGTGGTCGGTGTGGGCGCAGGGCAATACCAACACGAGCCACGGGTGCCTCAACCTCAGTCCCGACGACGCGCTCTGGGTCATGCAGAACACGCTGCGCGGCGACCCGGTGGTGGTCAAGAACACCGCAGGCGGGACGCTCTCGGGTACCGACGGGCTCGGCGACTGGAACGTTCCGTGGGCCGTTTGGTCAAAGGGCAACGCCTAGCAAGTACTGTGACACCGGCCACTGTTACGATCGGCGGTGACATTGTTTGCCGACGATCGAGGTGTACAGCATGGCCGAGCGCTCCCCGTGGGAAACCGACGACCTGACAGCGGTGCGCGATCTTGCTCGCAGTTTCTGCGAGAAGGAGATCAAGCCGAATATCGAGAAGTTCATCGAGCAGCATCACGTCGACCGTGAGCTGTGGAACAAGGCGGGTGACCTCGGCCTGCTGTGCATGTCGATTCCCGAGGAGTACGGCGGAGGCGGCGGAACGTTCGCCCACGAGGCGGTGCTGATCGAGGAGCAGGCGCGCATCGCGGACTCGTCGTGGGGCGCGAGCCTTCACAACGGGATCATCGCCCACTACCTCCTCGCCTACGGGTCGGAGGAGCAGAAGCGCACCTGGCTCCCGAAGATGGCGTCGGGCGAGGTCGTCGGGGCCATCGCGATGACCGAGCCGGGTACCGGATCGGACCTGCAGGCCGTGAAGACCAAGGCGATCCGCGAGGGTGACGAGTACGTCATCGACGGCTCGAAGACCTTCATCACCAATGGCGGCCAGGCTGACCTCATCATCGTCGTCGCCAAGACCGACGTGAGTGAGGGTGCCAAGGGAATCTCGCTCGTCCTCGTCGAGGCCGATCGTCCCGGGTTCAGGCGTGGTCGTGTGCTCGACAAGGTCGGGCAGCGCGGACAGGACACCTCGGAGCTCTTTTTCGACGGTGTTCGCGTGCCGACGTCGAACCTGCTCGGCACCGAAGAGGGTCAGGGCTTCATTCAGCTCATGCATCAGCTCCCGCAGGAGCGTCTGATCATCGCCGTCGCGTCGACCGCCGGGATGGAGGTCGCGCTCGAGCACACGCTGGCCTACACCAAGGACCGCACCGCATTCGGCCGACCCATCTTCGGTTTCCAGAACACCAAGTTCAAGCTCGCAGAGGTCGCCACCGAGGCGCGCATCGCCCGCGTGTTCACCGACGATTGCATCATCAAGCACCTCGACGGCAAGCTCGACATCCCTACTGTCGCGATGGCCAAGTGGTGGACCAGTGAGCGGGCGATGGCGGTGGCCGACGAATGTCTGCAACTCTTCGGTGGCTACGGGTACATGAACGAATACCCGATCGCGCGCATGTGGGCCGATCAGCGGGTGCAGAAGATCTACGCGGGCACCAACGAGATCATGAAGGAGATCATCTCGCGCAGCCTCTGAGGCCGAGAGGTTGGCGGTTCAGTCGGCGAACGCCGCGAGCATCGCCAGTTTCTCGTAATCGGACGAGCCCGGCACCGCGGTGTAAACCAATAGTGCTTGAGCGGTGCTCGGATCGAACAGCATCTGGCACTGCACCTCGATGACGCCGAGTGAACCGTGCACGATTCGCTTGTCGGTGTCGGTCAGCGTGACGCCGACATCGTGCCGGTGCCACAGCTCTGCGAACTCGGTGCTCTCGGCGAGTAGTGCGTCGGCGACTTCTGCTGCACGCGAGTGTGGTCCGAGCCGCGTGACCGCCTCCCGCAGTCTGGCCGTGTGCGCCCGCGCATGCAGGGCGTGATCCTCGGGGAGAAAACGCGCACGGGTGTCAGCGTCGGTGAACCATCGATAGGCAATCGATCGGCTCAACCCGGTGAAGACACTGTCGTCACCGACGAGCGCGGCAGCCAGCGGGGTCTGTACGAGAGTCTCACCGGCACTGTTGACGACCATGGCCGGAGTGTCGGTGAGGCGGTCGATGATGCGCAGCATCCCGGGGGAGATGTGATCATCCCGGCTGAGGTGGTCGGGCGCGTTGTGTCCTGCCAACCGGAACAGGTGGTCGCGTTCGGCGAGTGACAGGTGCAGTGCCCGCGCAATGGCCGTGACCATCTGGTCCGACGGCTGCGGCCCACGTTGCTGTTCGAGTCGCGTGTAGTAATCGACCGACATTCCTGCGAGCGCCGCGACCTCCTCGCGCCTGAGCCCCTGTGTCCTGCGGCGTTGTCCGACGCCGAGGCCGACGTCGGCGGGTTGCAACGACTCCCGGCGCCGACGGAGGAACTCGGCGAGGCCCGCTCGATCGACGGTGCTCACCTTGCTCGCTTCGAGGGCATCGGCTTGTCAGTCATCTCTCCAGGGTGACCGATCGGACGGAGGTGAACCAGGGATTGTCGGTCCCCGGATATCGGGTGCCTTGTCGGCGTCGTACGAGAGGAGTGAACTCGGAGTCAGAACCGAGGAACGGCGCACGGCCGGACCACACGGCAACGAGGAGACGACATGAAGACAAGCGGCAACACCATTTTCATCGCGGGCGCGACGTCGGGCATTGGACTCGGTCTCGCGCTGAGGCTGAAGGAGGCGGGCAACACGGTCCTCATCGGCGGGCGTCGTAAGGAACTTCTCGACCAGATCGTCGCCGAGCACCCCGGGATCGAGGCGGTCCGCATCGACACCACCGACACCGACGACGTCACTCGCGCGGCCGCTGAGGTGACTCGACGTTTCCCGGAACTGAACGTGGTCGTCGCGATGTCGGGGATCATGCGGGCCGAGGACCTCACGACTCCCGACTTTCTGGAGACCGCGGCTCTGGAGGTCGACACAAACATTCTGGGACCGCTACGTCTGGTCGCGGCCTTCACCGATTCGCTGGCCGGTAAGGACGGGGCGACCTTCATCACGGTGTCGTCGGGTCTGGCGTTCACGCCGATGGTCGGCACCCCCACGTACAGCGCCACGAAGGCGGCCATCCACTCGCTATCGGAGAGCCTTCGGATTCAATTGGCGGACAAGGGTATCGCTGTCCTCGAACTGGTCCCGCCGGCCGTGCAGACAGACCTCATGCCCGGACAGGCCGACGCCGAGTGGGCCATGCCGCTCGACGAGTTCCTCACCGAGGTGATGAAACTGCTGCCCACCTCGGAGCGCGAGATACTGGTCGAGCGGGTCAAGCCGCTGCGGTTCTCCGAGGTGTCGGGTGAGCACGACCAACTTGTGACGATGCTGGCCCACCTCGGTTGATGAGGGCCGCACCCGGGTTGGTCGAGGTCACTTGCGATCTTTGATGATCTTCTTTACCTCGTCGGCGTCGATGTTCTTGGCTATGAGCTTGCCGCTCTTGGACTTTCGCACTGAGTACGTGTCCTTTTTCTTGCCCGGCGCAACGTGGAGCCCCGACTTCTTCGCGGCCTTGTTCAGATCTTCCAGCACGGGTGCAGATCGTAGAGCATGAAAGTAAACACCGCGCTACGACGCTGCGCCCACCGCTCCCGCGGTCTCAGCTGCCGTGTGCGAGGTGTCCTTGGCTGAGGCATCGGGCTCTGCGGTTGCGTCGGGCACCGAGGTCGTGTGAGGCGTCGCCGCAGGGGCCGCTTCGTTGTTGCCGACCGCGCTCGCGGACTCAGATTGCGTGACTTGCGTTGTCTGCGAAGGCGCGTCGGAAACGGATTTCGAGGTGCTGGTCGTCGCGGGTTGCGTCGTCGGCGTCGTTGCGAGGGAGTAGGTGGTCGGGGCGGTCGCGGCGAGTGGGGCCGGCGCCGTCAGAAGCGCCGTCGGGCGCTGCGACGTCGCGAGCTTGCTCGAGACGGTGACAGAGTTGCTGCTCCTCGACGACGAGGTGGGCGATCCCTCGGGTAGTGGAAACACCGGTGTGGTCTGCGGAGTGAATCCGCTCCGGTCGTACCCGGCGTCGACGATCTTCTTGAGCGCGGGATTGAGCTGGTCTGCCAGAGCGTTCAAGCCCAGCATGCGCAGGGGTTGGAGGAGGGGGAGATTGTCGGTCGGCACGAGCACGTAGGTTGTGTCGTCGACCGTCTTCACCAGGTTGCGGGGATCGTTGATGTCGACGCCGGTGTAGTCGGTGTGGACCAGCAGATAGCCCGCGAATGCGTTTGCGACGGCCAGTGCGTTGAACGGATTGGTGGGGAAGTCGGACTCCAGGTCGTACTCGCGACTCACATCGATGACCCGATACCCGGTCTTACTGGGAGTCGAGGCGCCACCGGTCGCCCGTGAAAATCCGCCGATCGCACGTTGCGGATTTCCGAACACTATGAACGTGAGATCGTCGCGACTGGGAGCATCCGCGTCGTGCGCGTGCGCGGCCACCCACATCGTGACGATGTATCCGGCCTGCGAGTAGGCCATCACGATCTTCTTGCCCGACGTCGAGGCGATCGCCTTCTGCAGGTTGACGGCTCCCTGCTGGAGCGCCACCGAACCGATCGACGCGGACGGGTATTCGACGGCCTTACACACGTTCGGAGATCGGCAGAGGTCTCCGCGTAGTTCCTGGCTCATCGGGGTACTGACCACCAGCTGATTGCCTGCGACGGTCAGAACAGTCGCGGCAGAACCGTTCGGCGCTGTCGCGACAGCCGCTATCGTCGCGCTCAGAATTGCCGTTGCCGCCAGCCGATGTCGCATGCGCGCTCTCGATTCGTTGTGCGACGCGCCCGATGCCGCATCGCTGAGCGGAAACGGCCGACGAGGTGGGCCGATCTTCCTGGATCGAGACTTTAGAACGCCAAAGCGCAACGCGCCACCAGAGCGCGGAGATTACATCGAGTCCATGGGGGCGCTGGGTGAGTGCTCGGAGCGCAGGGCGTCCATGAGATGCGTCCACGCCGTCGGAGGCTCGTATGCGAGTTCAGCGACCACGTCGACCTTGTCCGGATCGGCCGGGCAGTGAGCCGCACCCCACTGCGCCACGGTGGCGACGACCGGGACGAGGTCGATGCCCTTGTCCGTCAGCGTGTACCGGGCCTTCTGTCGGTGCGTGGGATCGTCCTCGCGGGTGAGAATTCCAGCCGTCGTGAGTCGGTCGAGCCGGTCGGCCAGGATGCTGCTGGTGATGTGCTCTTCTGAGCCGCGGAGAAGTTCTCGGAAGTGCCTACGGTCGGCAAAGATGATGTCGCGCAGCACAAGTAAGGTCCAGCGGTCTCCCAGAATCTCGACAGCGAGGTTGATCGGGCAACGGGAACGATCTGTCGTGGCCATGCTTCACTCCTGTCCTTCTCCGTAGCGGACCACTTCACGGGCGATGAGGTCGACGACGTCGTCGGGCCTCGACAGCATGGGCCAGTGTCCGCTCACGAGATGCTCGACCCGCCATGCCTTCGGGACACCCGGGTCCGTCGCGCGGCTTGCGGTCGAGATGTCCTCAGGCGACAGGGTGAAGTATGTCGTGGGCTGATCCGAACTGGCGGTATGCAGCCGCGCGGGGTCGGTGACGGTGTGACCTGGGTGCAGCGTGAATCGCTCGGCAAGTAACGTCCGGTCGGCATTCGTGAGGTCCCGTTCGTGTTCGAGCATGTGTGGCTCGGGTGGCAACCATACATCTCCCGCATCGACGATTGCCCGGCGCTCGTCCTCGCGTGCCGACGGAGAGTGTCCCCAGCCGTCGAGCAGGGAACGTCCATCCTCGGGCATGAAGCCTCCGAAGTGAACGAGTCCGACGACCTGGGCGCCCACACGGTCGGCAACCTGAGCGGTGACCATTGACGAATATGAATGGCCGACGAGCACAACGGGATTCGTGCGACGAGTGACAAGCGCGACGACCTGATCGACGTGGTCTTCGAGATGGACAGCGGCGATGGCTGCTCGGGGCAGGTTGGTCTCGAGACCGCGAAGGGTCACCGCCTCGGCTTCAATTCCTCTGCGGCACAACTCGTTTGCTGTTGGCTCCCACACCCAGGCTCCCGTCCATGCGCCTGGCACCAAGATCACGGTGGGTTGACTGCTCATCGTTGACACCTTTCTCTAAACTGCTCGTGTTTCGCGATCAGTTAAAGGCTATGGCAACTGGTCGCGAAACACAACCAGTTGGCGAGGGGTTCGATAGCGGCGAAGGTTCCACGCATAGGGCAGTCAGGTGTGGGCATCCCGGTGGGGCCGGTCAGAAGGGGCCGAGCCAGGCGATCAGAAGCAGCGCGACGCCGAGGCCGAGGTCGAGCATGAAGCAGGCCTCGGCAAGAGAACGCGGCACAACCTTGTTTCGGACGAAGTAGATCACGTCCCAGCCCGCGTGCCCGATGGCGCCGAGTGCGGCCAAATACAGGGCGGCGACGGGATTCACCACCATGGCGGTGAGCGCGATTGCGCTGAATCCTCCGAACGCCAGGGTTTGTGCCGTGAGTTCACGGCGGTCGATGTTGCGGCCGCGGAGGAAGCCGAAGGCGGCGAAACCGGCGCCCATGACGAGCAGGGTCGCGGTGGGGTCGAGTCCGGTGAGGCGTGCGAGGACGACGGCGATGCTTGCCACCGCGACCACGACCCAGCCGCTGTGTTGACGGCCGATGGCACTCGCGGCCAGGTAGCACATGGAGGCGATGACGATGATCATCGCGGTCACATGGGAGTCTGCTCCGTTAGTGACGTTGAAAAGCAGAGCGGCCAGACCGAGGAGTGAGGGCCAGCGCCCCAGGACATGGCGCCCTATGCTCCCGTTCTGGCCTGCGTTGTGGTGGCTGTGATTCTCGAGATGAGTTTGTGTGTTCATACTCGAAAGTCTCGGCCCGGCTCGTGCCCGGCCAACCCGTGAATCGGTCACGAATTTTCCGCGGAATTCCCGGGGCGGCACAGCCGAATCGTGTTCGCGCTCACGGCGCAAAATCCACCCACCCGTTCTCGCGGGCTATTCGGTAGGCGCCGGATCGATTGTCGACGCCGAGTTTTCGATTGATGGTCGCGAGATGGTTCCGCACGGTGCCGGTGGAGAGAAAAAGTTCTCGGGCGACATCGCGGACGGCGCGGTCTTCTTGCGCGGCCGCGAGGACCTGGGTCTCACGTGCCGTCAGCGGTGACGGTCGCATGGTCAACGCGTCTGCGGCGAGTACCGGGTCGACGTAGCGTTGCCCCGAGTGGACTCGCCTGACGACATCCGCGAGGGCGGTGGCGGGCGCTCCCTTGGCGAGGAAGCCTCGTGCGCCGGAGGCAAGGGCGGTACGCAGAGCATTGGGGTGCCCGTGGCCGGTGAGTATCACCCCGGCGCACTGCGGGAGTACCCGCTGCAGTTCTCCGATGACCTCGAGGCCATCCAGTTTCGGCATCTGTAGATCGACAACGGCGACTTCGGGCGTATGGAGCACAGCACGTTCGACCGCCTCCCTGCCATCGCGTGCGGTGGCGACCACGCGCAGGTCGGTCTCCCGCTCGAGTAGACCAACCAACGCCTCCCGGATCAGCTCATCGTCCTCGGCGAGGAGGACTCGGATTGACTCGTTCACGGCGCATTCCCGCTGTCGCGGGGCGATACCAGGCTCAGCTCGAAGCGGTTCTCTCCGATGGGACCTGCGACCAGACTCGCGCCCATGACTGCGCATCGCGCCGACAGCGCCGCGAGGCCGGTTCCGCCGCCCGTGCTCGTCTGTGAAGTCTTTCCTCCGGCCCCATCGTTGACTATCCGCATGGTCACCATGGAGGTCGTCGCGGAAATCAGAATCGACGCGGTACGAGCGTCGCTGTGGCGCAACAGATTTGTGACGGCCTCGCGAACGACCATCGCCAGAAGGTTGGTGACGGGTGGCGGTATGAGGTCTGGCTTCTCGACGTCGATCGTCGTGTCGATTCCGGCTGAGTCGAGCACGAGCCGTGCGGACCGAAGTTGAGTCGGGAGATCGATGGCGGATTCTCCATGGATCGCGCGTCGTGCTTCGTGAAGCGTTCCGTTCGCGAGTTCACGGATGCTCTCGCTTTCCGCAGCTGCTCGGTCGGGATCTTGCCGGGCGAGATCGGCTGCGAGCTCGGCCTTGAGCGCGATGACTGTCAGACGCCGCCCGAGCACGTCGTGCAACTCGCGGCCCACGCGTAACCGCTCCTGTGCGGCTGCGAGTTCGGTGTGGGCCTCCCGACCATCTTGAGCTGCCAGCCACAGGCGGTGAATCCAGACCAGGACATGACATGTCGCCCACGCGGCCAGGGCGCAGCCGAGAGTTGTGAGAAGGCTCGGGATCGGCGACCCGTCGAAGATTTCGCCGCCGAGTGCTGCGGCGCCGCCGAGTATCACCGCCGCGATCACGCCACAGTGCCAGGTGAGCAGCGCACAGGCGGCGATGGCGAAGCCGGCGAGCCATACCCAGGGCGTTTCACCCGACTCCGTCCACAGGTGAGTCGGCGTCCACAGCGCTGAGCAGACGATGATCAGCAGCGTCGTCTTCTGAATACCTGCGGCGAGCACGGGTGCGGGTTCGACCGCGTTGCGCAGAACGGTCAACAGAGCGAACCCGTACAGGATGAGTCCAGCGCCGTATGCCACGGCGAGCGGTGCCGTCGGGGGCGCGGTGGACGACATCGCCATCATCGGGGCCCACCCGAAACTGGTCATCAAGAAGCCGAGGACGATCCAGCGCGGACTTCGCCACGGCGGCAGGACGTCGACGAGTCGGGACATGATCGTCAGTCCGCTGGTGGGGCAAATGCGGGTTGAAGGATGGCATTGATGAAACGAGCCGCGTCCGAGGGATCAAGCCTGCCGGCGGTGATCTCATCGGCGGCGGCGTTGATGACGACGTGGGTGGTGGTCAGCAGCCAGCTCACCGGCAGGTCATCCCGGAACCTGCCTTCTCGCTGCCCTCTTTCCAGCAGGTTGCGCATGCGTGCTTCAACCGTCTCGTGCAGCTCGCGGATTCGAGCAGCAGGCAGTTCCTTCTGGGCGGCGGCGAGGAGACCACGGGCCTGATCGACGAGTGTCCAACTGGATTCGACGAGGCGGCCGAGGGCCTCGGCGGGATCGTCGTCGAGCGGCACTTCGGAGAGAACGTCGTCGCCTCGCTTCAGACTCTCGACCACGGCCGCCTCGATGAGCTCCGCGCGGGTCTTGAAGTGCCCATAGAGGGTCATCCGGCCGACACCGGCTTCGGCTGCGATGTCTGCGATGGAAGCGTCGGGATTCTTACGGAGAGCGATGGGAGTGGCCATTAAGATCGCGCCGCGGTTGCGTTGGGCATCGGCGCGTTGGTTGCTGGGACGGCCTTCCCTGCTCGTCGCAGCACCGGTGTGGTCCGTCGCGCTCATGTAGACCAACTCCTATCTCGTACGGGGAGATACGGGTTAGCATAGCCGGATACTCGTACACGGGTGCTTGATTTGGTCTCTGGCACGGCTGGCGCCGAGATCCGCCGAAGTCGCAGAAACGAAAAACGAGGTCCAAACCCGGACAGGGATTTCCCTGTCGCAGGTCTGAACCTCGTTCTTTTGGGGTGAGCGACGGGACTCGAACCCGCGACAGCCAGGATCACAACCTGGTGCTCTACCAACTGAACTACGCTCACCATCGGCATCGGAAACCCAGGAAGAACACTGGGTCCCAGAGCCAAGGTCATACTCTAGCGGTTCGGACGCTCCGAACTCCAATCGGTTGACTGACCTGTGCGTTCAGGCCGGTCCGAGGTCTTTGACGATCGTCGCGAGGGTATCGACGTCGGGGCCTGGGTCGGGGACGAAGGCCGCAGCGCGGTAATACCGGAGTTCGCGGATGGACTCGCGGATGTCGGCGAGGGCACGGTGCGCGAGGCCCTTCTCGGGCTGATTGAAGTAGATGCGCGGGTACCAGCGTCGAGTGAGTTCTTTGATCGAGCTGACGTCGACCATGCGGTAGTGCAGGTAGGCGTCGAGTTCCGGCATGTCCCGAGCGATGAAGCCCCGATCGGTCGCGATGGAGTTGCCTGCGAGGGGGACTGCGCCCGCGGTCGTCACGTGCGCGCGGATGTAGTCGAGGACCATCGCCTCGGCCTCCGGGACTGTGATGGTCGAGCGTCGGACTTCTTCGGTCAGCCCCGAGTCGGCGTGCATTTTGGTCACGACGTCGGGCATTGACTCGAGGTCGGCGTCGTCGGCGTGGATGACCACGTCGACGCCGTCGCCCAGAATATTGAGCTCACTATCGGTGACGAGGGCGGCGATCTCGATCAGTTTGTCCTTCTCGAGATCGAGGCCGGTCATTTCGCAATCGATCCACACCAGTTTGTCCTGCACGCATCAACCTTAGCGGGCGGCGTTCCACGGCTATTGTTTGCTGTAGTGCACCGACTGCCAGTGCTTGGACCGGTGTCGTGCTCAGTCAATCAACCGCCGGAAGGACATGTTCGTGACCGATCCCACCCAGGCCGCCCAGACGATCGCGCAGGGCTACCAGTTCGATTCGACTGCGCTTGAACTCGGCACGGTATCGGTCGACGGCCAGGTCGATCCGACAGCCAAGGTTCGTATCCCGCTGGCGATGATGAACCGTCACGGGTTGGTGGCCGGGGCGACGGGCACGGGTAAGACAAAAACCTTGCAGCTCATCGCAGAACAGTTGTCGGCCAACGGCGTTCCGGTTGTGATGGCCGACATCAAGGGCGACCTGTCGGGGCTGAGCCGACCGGGGGTGTCCAACGACAGGATCACCTCACGGGCGTCACAGACCGGCGACGACTGGTCGCCGACGGCGTACCCGGTCGAGTTCGTGTCACTCGGATCGCAGGGGATCGGGGTGCCGATACGCGCGACCATCACTGCCTTCGGGCCGATTCTGCTCAGCAAGGTGTTGGGACTCAACGAAACTCAGGAATCGACGCTGGGCCTGATCTTCCACTGGGCCGACAAGAACGGGCTGGCCCTGCTCGACCTCAAAGACATCCGGTCGGTGATCGCCTACCTGACCAGCGACGAGGGTAAGCCAGAACTCAAGGCGATCGGCGGCGTCTCCACGCAGACCGCAGGAGTCATTCTGCGTGCACTGACGAATCTCGAAGCGGCAGGCGGCGATACGTTCTTCGGTGAGCCCGAGCTCAATCCGAAGGACCTGCTGCGGCTCGCGCCGGATGGCCGCGGCATCATCACACTGTTCGAGCTGGGAGACCAAGCCGCCAACCCGGTGCTGTTCTCCACGTTCCTCATGTGGATCCTGGCCGACCTGTTCGAGTTCCTGCCCGAGGTGGGCGACGTCGACAAGCCCAAGCTCGTCTTCATCTTCGACGAGTCGCATCTGCTGTTCAACGGCGCGTCGAAAGCCTTTATCGGCCAGGTGGTGCAGACGGTCAAGTTGATCCGGTCCAAGGGTGTCGGTGTGTTCTTCTGTTCGCAGTTGCCGACCGACATTCCCAACGACGTGCTGTCCCAATTGGGCGCGCGAGTCCAGCACGCGCTGCGCGCATTCACCCCCGACGATCAGAAGGCACTCAGCAAGACGGTCAAGACCTATCCGGTATCGGACGTCTACAAGCTCGATCAGGCACTGACGTCTCTGGGGACCGGCGAGGCGATCGTGACCGTGCTGTCGGAGAAGGGTGCGCCGACGCCGGTCGCCTGGACGGTCATTCGTGCGCCCCGGTCGTCGATGGAAGCTGTTGCGGCAGAAGAGATCACGGCAGCGGCGAAGGCGAGCCCGCTCTATCAGACCTACGGCACGGCGGTCGACAACGAGTCGGCATACGAGAAGCTCGCCGCGAAGATGCTCTCGCCGGGCGAGTCACCCGACGCCCCGGCACCGACTCCGCCCGCACAGGCACCAGCGCCGACGCCGGCACCTGTGCCTGCTCCCGCGCCCGAAGAGCCAGGCATGATCACCGAAATCCTGACGAGCCAGCCGATGCAGAGCTTCTTACGTAACGCTGCCAGCCAGGCCGGCCGCGAGTTCAGCCGAGCCATCTTCGGTACCGGGCGTCGTCGACGCTGAGGACGCCCGGCACCGCCTGAGCGTCACTCCTTCAGTTCGACCGTCACCGCATTGCCCGGGCCGGACGCGATGGGATTGAGCAGCGGCGTGAGCGCGCCGCAGCCTGCCAGCGGTGGGATGGTCAGATCGCCCTTGAGGGTGAGGGGCGCGAAGAAGTCGGTGCCCTCGTCCTCGGAGAAGGGGATCTGGCCGGTCAACTCCAGTTCAGCAGGGGTGCTCGTCGTACACGGAGCCCCGACGAGATTGAACTCCTTGATGCCGAGAGGTTCGATCCGCTGGATCTGAATGTCGAGCTTCTGAGTGACCTTGACGTCCATCGGTCCCTGGCCCGTCGGCGTGGCGTTTCCGGTCGCTGGTCCGTCGGGGATCATCTTGATCTGCAGCGTCGCGATGCGTAGGTCGGCCAGTCTCCATGCGGCACGTGTCTGTGCCGGCTCGATCTTGGATTCCAGCGCGAACGGTGGCATCGACTCGGCTTTCGTCCGCTCTGTGGTTGTGAAGACCACGTCGACGCCGAGATTCTTGAGGTGAGTGGTCACCGTGGTGTGCTTGTGGTTGATGTAGAGCGAAGGGGCCGCCTCCGCGTGTACGGAAGTGGCGAAAACGGCTGCGGCAGTTGCGGATAGCGTTGCGGCCGTGATGACTGTCCGACGTAGACGGGTGAAGCGACGCATGAGACCTCCTGAGAACGAGCCAGCACCTACCTGTGAGTAAGTTCTCAGAAACTAGCACTGTGTGATTTGGCTAACTATCAGAATCCTGAATTGTCCCGCTGAAGGCAGAGCCGGTCATCGCGAGCCGGACACCATCGGCGACACGGGCCAGTCGTCGGGATACCGATCGGTAACCTCACCGGCATCGCGGAAGAGTCGTTTGCGAGCCTTGGCGGTCAGGCGATCGCCGAACACCATGCCGCGCGTGTGGTCGGTCTCGTGCTGTAGACAGCGGCCGAGTATCCCGCCCGCTGTCACGGTGACCGGTTGGCCGAATTGGTCGACGCCTCGACACGTCGCGACCTTCGGACGGGCGAGATCCTCATGGGCACCCGGCAGCGAGAGACATCCCTCGCCCAGCGTCGCGAGTTCCCTGTCGCGGCCCTCAGGGAGTTCGAGCTCGGGATTGCAGATCACGCCCGTACGTCGCCTGCCTGTCTCGTCGCCGCAGTCGTACACGAATACCGCGAGGTCGACGCTGATCTGGGCCGCGGCAAGACCCGCACCCGGTGCCGCGGTATTGGTGGCGAACATGTCGGCGATCAGATGCTGCAGCTCGTCGTCGAAGTCTGTCACCGGACGGGCAGGCGTATGCAGGACAGGGTCGCCCCACCGCACGATCGGGCGCGTCGTACCGATGCGGAGCAATTCTTCGAGTGGCATCGGGGTTCCTAGGACTCTGGCCCGAGTCGCTTGTAGAACGTGCCGACGATGGGAGCGACGAGCGCTCGCGGACTGTATCCGCCCGCGACCGACATTGCCTTCGACAGCGTTCCGGGCACAACGCGCATCTTGTTGTGCTCCAGGGCATCCAGGCTCATCTTGGCGACCTCCGCGCTGTCGTGCCACAGAAAGCCCGGCACCATCTTGTCGACGATCGACGCGTCCTCGGGGTCCGGTGTCTGAGTACGGACAGGTCCTGGCGCGAGCAGGGTGACGTGGACACCCGAACCGCCGACCTCGCCACGCAGCGACTCGCTGAAGGTGTTCACGAAGGCTTTCGACGCCGCGTAGGTGGCGTTGTTGGGGATCGGCATGTTGCCAGCTGCCGAGCCGACCATGAGGATGCCGCCCGAGCCGCGAGCAACCATCTGGGGGAGCACCGCGAGGGTCAGGTCATGCACGGCGTTGACGTTGAGCCGGACCTGGGCGCGCTCGTAGTCGGCGTCGAGCTCGGCGACCGGACCGAAGGTGGCGATGCCCGCGTTGTTGCAGAGTACCGAGACCTCACGCTGGGCGAGTTCTGCGGAGAGGATCTCGACGGCAGTCGGATCCGACAGGTCGCTCGGTCGCACCTCGACCTGCACGTCGTGTTGCGTGCGCAGCTCGACTGCGAGCTCTTCGAGGATGTCTCCGCGACGCGCCACGACGATCAACGAGTGTCCACGACGGGCGAGTTCGCGGGCGAGTTCCATTCCGATTCCGGAGGACGCGCCGGTGACGACGGCACGCGCGGACACGACAGGAGACGCAATGGGCATGGCGGTCATGGTAGCGCCGCCGGAGTGGCTCGATCGCGAACTGGTCGCGTGGCTGTGCGCCGGTCAGCTCGCCGAGAGCCGGAACACCCTGATCTCGCGATCGGTGCGATCGCGGTAGACCGAGTACACGTCGGTGACGTCGCTCTCGAAGAGGCGGTAGATCCGTTCGCGCTCGGGGCCGTCGAGAAGCGTCGCGACGGCGTCGACCTCGACGCCTGCCGTGTTGACCGTGCAGGCGGGGTTGGCGAGGAGATTGGCCGTCCAGGCGGGATGGCGTTCCTGGCCGAAATTGGACCCGACGACGAAGATGTCGTCGCCGTCGCGGGCGTAGAGCAGCGGCGATGTTCGCGACAGTCCAGACTTTGCGCCGGTGGTCGTCAACAGCAGCGTCGGAGCCCCGATCGGTCCCAGCACCGTGAACCGACCCTTCGAGGCATGCAGGACACGCCGGTCGACACCGGCCGATCGACGCACCACCCACGAGCCGACGCTCGTCTTCGCGAGAGCGGTCATGGGGCCGCGCAGCGGACTAGACGTCGAGCCCCAGCGACGCTCGGCAAACGGAGACGCCATGCCACTCCTTCGATCGACGGACGTGCGACCCACACAGCTTGTCAGTTTTGCGGCCGCGCGTACGTCGAATCGGTCTGGGTGTCGATCGATTGGTAGCGGTTTACTCGATACCCGCTGCGACCTCCGTGCCCTGACGGATCGCGCGCTTGGCGTCGAGCTCGGCGGCCAGGTCGGCGCCACCGATGACATGCGTTCGGATGCCCGCCACGGTCAGCGGGTCGACGAGGTCGCGGACGGACTCCTGTCCCGCGCAGATGACCACGTTGTCGACCTCGAGGAGGCGCGTCTCACGGACCGAGCCGTCGTCGTCGTGAAAACTCAGGTGGAGTCCGGCGTCGTCGATCTTGTCGTAGGTTGCACCCGAGATCTGTTCGACGCCTTTCATTTTCACACTCGCCCGGTGCACCCACCCGGTGGTCTTGCCGAGTGTCTTGCCCTGCTTGCCGCGCTTGCGCTGCACCAGGAAGACCTCGCGGGTCGCGGGAAGCGGTCGGGGCGTGGTGAGGAAGCCGGGAACGTCGAGGTCTTCGCTGACTCCCCATTCCTGTTCCCACTCCTTGAGGTTGAGGGAGGGTGAGTCGTCGACGGTGAGGAATTCGGTGATGTCGAAACCGATGCCGCCCGCGCCGATCACCGCGACACGCTTGCCGATCTCGCGGTGGCCGAGGACTGCCTCGGCGTACGACATGACCATCGGGTGATCGACACCGGGGATGTCGGGGATGCGTGGGGTGACGCCGGTGGCGACGATCACCTCGTCGAAGCCCTCGGCGATGATGTGCTCGGCGTCGACGCGCTGTTCGAGATGGACGCGGACGTTGTTGAGCTCGAGCTGCCGGGTGTAGTAGCGCAGCGTCTCGGCGAACTCCTCTTTACCGGGAATCCTTGCGGCGATGGAGAATTGGCCGCCGATCGTCGGGCCGGCCTCGAAGAGCTCGACCCGGTGTCCGCGTTGTGCGGCGGTCACCGCGGCCGACAGTCCGGCCGGTCCGGCGCCGATGACCGCGACCTTGCGTGCCCGACGTGTCGCGCCGAGGGTCAGCGTGGTCTCACGTCCGGCACGCGGATTGAGCAGGCACGACACCTTCTTCCCGACGAACGCGTGATCGAGGCACGCCTGGTTGCAGCCGATGCAGGTGTTGATCTCGTCGGCGCGACCGGTCATGGCCTTCACCGGGAACTCGGGGTCTGACAGGAGCGGGCGAGCCATCGACACCGCGTCGACGCGGCCGCGGGCGAGTATCTCCTCCGCCACCTCCGGGGTGTTGATGCGGTTGCTCGCGATGAGCGGGATCGAGACCTCGTCGCGGAGTCGTTCGGTGAACTTGACGAACGCCGCGCGCGGCACCGAGGTGACGATGGTCGGCACTCCGGCTTCGTGCCATCCGATGTCGGTGTTGATGGCGTCGACGCCGAGCGCCTCGGCTTTGCGCGCCATGAGGGCGATCTCGTCCCAGGTCTGTCCACCCTTGACGAAGTCGGCGATCGACTGCCGAAGGATGACCGGGAAGTCGCGGGGGACGCGGCGTCGGATCTCGGTGATCACCTCCACGAGAAACCGTTGCCGGTTCTCGGTGGAGCCGCCCCACTTGTCGGTGCGGTCGTTGGTGTGCGGGCACAGGAACTGGTTGACCAGGTAGCCCTCGCCGCCCATGATCTCGACGGCGTCGTACCCGGCCTGACGCGCCAGCTTCGCGGCCTGACCGTACGAGCGGATCACGTGCCGGATGACGGTCTCGGGCATCGGCAGGTTCTTGAACGGGTGGATGGGCGAATTCTCGCTTCCCGGAGCAACTTTCAGCGGCGTGTAGCCGTAGCGGCCTGCCTGGAGGAGTTGCATGGCAATCTTGCCGCCCGCATCGTGGACCGCGCGGGTGACGCGCTGGTGCCGTTTGGCGTCGAGCACGTTGGTCATCTTGCCCGCGAAAGGCAGGAGCTGGCCGGTGCGACTGACCGCGAAGCCGCCCGTGATGATCAGGCCCGCACCGCCGCGGGCGCGCTCGGCGTAGTACGCGCCCAGCTTGTCGGTGTCCCACACGCGGTCTTCGAGGCCGGTGTGCATCGACCCCATGACGATGCGATTGCGCAACGTCATCCCACCGACGGTGAGGGGCTCGAACAGACGCGGATAGTACGGATTCGGTTGGCTCGAGCTGGTATTCGCGGATGGGGCTGACATCTGCGTTCTCCTGGGTCGTCGGGGATGGGGTGGGTTGGTGGTCAGGACTCGTTGCCGACGGATGGCGTCGACGCGGTGGCTGTTCGACGCTGCTCGGTGTCGAGCGCGGTGATGACTTCGTCGCACCAACCGACAAAGCCTTCTTCGATGCGTACGCCGCCGCGGAGTACCAGGTACTGATGGAGGCGACGGCCGGTCAGTGCCTGCGGATCGGGGTAGTCGTCCTTCTCGAACGACTGGTAAAGGTGCAGTCGCGCAAGGTGTTCGGCGCGGTGCCTGCGGAGTTCGTCGATGACGTCGGTGAGGTCGGCGTGCTCTGCTGCTCGGATCTTGAGTCCGAGGTCGTCGCGGAGTTGTTGCATGGGTGTCGGCGACGAAACCCACTCGCGCAGTGCCTGACGGCCCGCGTCGGAGAGTGTGTAGACCTTCTTGTCCGGTCTGCCCTCCTGGGCGACGGGTTCGAAGCTCACCATGCCCTCGGCGTGGAGCTTGCCCAGTGTGCGATAGATCTGCTGGTGCGTCGCCGACCAGAAGTAGCCGATCGACCGGTCGAATTGCCTGCCGATCTCGTAGCCGGTGCCCGGGCGTTCGGAGAGCGACACCATGATCGCGTGTTCGAGTGCCACGACTCGACCGTACCAATGCACCTACGCACTATGCAATAGTGTGCATAGGGTGCCTGTTGCATATCGAGCAGGCGGTTTCCCCGTACGTGCACTATCGCGTCACGCGGGTGTGTTCTCGGGTTCCATCCACCGCGTCAGGTCGTAGAGATGCCCGTCGCGGAGTTCGACGATGCGGTCGGCGATCGCGGTGACCCGAGTGTCGTGCGTGATGAGCAGCGTGGTGCGGCCGTCGGCGAGCCGCCGGAGGGGGTCGAGGATCCGGCTCGTGGTCGCGGCGTCGAGACCTGACGTCGGTTCGTCGAGGATGAGCGCGGGGGTATTGCGGAGCATCGCACGGGCGATCGCGATACGTTGCCGTTGACCACCGGAGAGCGTGAGGCCGCCGTCGTCGAGCCGGGCGTCGTAGCCGTCGGGAAGCCTGCGGATGAACTCGTCGGCGTCGGCGGCGACCGCGGCGGCGATGATCTCTTCTCGCGTCGCGTCCGGCCGCCCGTAGGCGATGTTGTCGGAGATGTTGGCGCCCTTGATGATCGGCTGCTGCGGAAGCAGCGTGATGTGATCGCGAATCCAAGCGCCTGTCAGGTCGTCGTAGTCGACGTCGCCGATGCTCAGGTTCCCGGAGTCGGGATGTTCGAATCGGCACAGCAGCGACGCCAGCGTCGACTTTCCGACGCCGCTCGGTCCGATCAGTGCGGTGATGGTGCCCGGCGCGAGGTCGAGGTCCACGGCATCGAGGACCGTCTGGTGTTCGCGCGCGAGTGTGACGTCGCGCAGTGCGATACCGACCGGAGTCGTCGGACGTAGTGGAGTTCGGACCGACGTGCGGGCCGTGGGGGTTTCGACGCGTTCGACGGGTGCGATGTCGAGGACTTCGGCAACTCGCTCGGCGCTGATCACCGCCGATGCGATGGCGATCCGGATGTCGGCGAGCTCCTGCATCTTGGGATAGAGCATCCCGAGGTAGCCGGTGAGGGCGAGTAGGCCGCCGACGCTGAGCTGGCCCTGACGGACCTGCCAGACGCCCACGATCGCGATGGCCAGCGTGACCACGACCTGCCCGAAGCTCAAGATGCCGCCGAGTCCGGCCTCGACGCGCGTCTGCGCCAGGCGGGCGCTCATCCAGGTGACTCCGTGCCGGTGGAGTCGAGCGTGTTCACGTCCCTGCTGGTTGTAGGCGACGGCCGTCTCGTGGCCGAGGAGTGCGGTTTCGACGGAGTCGGCGATGTCGCTGTTGGCGCCGCGTTCGTCGCGGGTGACGCGTTCCTGCCGACGCGCGAAGAACGCCGAGAGACCCCATAGCGCCGGGACCGCAGCCAGAGCGACGAGCGCGACCTGCCAGCTCATGATGAGCGCCGCGACGACCAGCCCGATGGTGTGGGCCAGCGCGATCACGAACTGCATCACGCCCGTCCCGATCAGGTACTCGACTGCTTCGAGATCGCCGGTGTGTCGGGTGACGAGGTTGCCAAGACCCAGCCGTCGGTGCTGCACAGGATGAAGGCGTTGCACATGGTCGAAGAGCTGGTCACGCAGCCGCAGCACCACCCGCTCGGAGATGCCGACGGACACGACCTGGCCGAAATAGTCTCCGCCGCAGGAGATTGCAGTGATGAGGAGCCAGATGAGCGCAAGGCGCGCGAACGTCGTGACGCTGTTGGAGTCGAGCGCGCCGTCGATGACGTCTGCGAGCACGAAGACGGCAACCACCTCGCATGCCGCGGCGATGCCGAGCAGAGTTCCCGCGAGTGCGAATCGTCTGGCCTCGCCACGTACTGCGGGAGAGAAGCGTCGAAAAGCTTGTCGCGCGTTCATCGAACGTCCTTCTGTATCGGTAGGCATGGGAATCGGCGGGCACGGGAGTCAGCGGGCATGAGAACAGGAGCCGACGCGGGCGTCGGTGGCACGCCTGGCGGCGTCGGACGTCCGTGTCGGCTCCCGTAGGGCCGGAAGGTCAGTAGACCCAGCGCCAGTCCCAGCGGTGTGCGCGCGGATTCCAGAAGCGCTGCCGACGACGGCGACGCGGCGGCTGCGGGGCAGGGGCCTGTCGCGGGCCGTTGTTGTTCTGCTGCGGCCCGTTATTGATAGGCATGGGTTCTCCTTCGTGACTTCCTGCCGGCGGCGTTGCCGACGAGGAGAACACTATGGAGCTTCGCTGACCGCGCCCTGCGGCGACGCTGGGAGGCGGCTGTCAACGCAAAGGTGCTGTCCGACAGTGGGTTACCGGTCTGATCGGTGCCCGGCTAGGTGCGGTCGCCGGTCCCGGTATGCCGGTAAACCCGGCGTCGCGCTCCGTGATCGCGCAGACTGATTCTCGTGCGTAACGACGAAACTCGTGATGGCGGTGGCGATAGCGGAAGGGGCGACGGCGACAACGGTGGAGGGAGCGAGCGCGGGAGCTCCGGCGCCACCACGACGTCGCGACGACTGGCAGACAACATGGGATGGACGCGCGTCGACGTCGACGACGTGGTCTCACCGGGGGAGCGGCTGTCGTGGCCGAAGACGGTGAGTATCGGCCTGCAGCATGTCGTCGCGATGTTCGGTTCGACGTTCCTCGTCCCGGTGCTCACCGGATTCCCGCCCGCCACAACACTGTTGTTCTCGGGGATCGGTACCGCACTGTTCCTGATCATCACGGGTAATCGGTTGCCGAGCTATCTCGGCTCGAGCTTCGCGATCATCGCGCCGGTACTCGCGGCCACGGCGTCGAATGGGCAATCGTCGGCGCTCGGCGGGATCGTCGTGGTGGGTGCGTTGCTCGCCTTGATCGGCGTCATTGTGCACTTTGCGGGCGTTCGGTGGATCGACCTCGTGATGCCGCCGATCGTCACCGGAACGATCGTGGCGTTGATCGGCCTCAACCTTGCGCCGTCGACAAAGGCGAACTTCGAGAAGCAGCCCGTGACCGCGACGATCGTCCTGGTGCTGCTGGTCTTGTCGATCGCGTTGTTGCGTGGACTGCTCGGACGACTCGCCATCGTGTTGAGCGTGGTGATCGGCTATGTGGTGGCGTTGATTCGCGACGAGGTGGACACCAGCGCCATACATACCGCGAGTTGGATCGGCCTGCCCGAGTTTCACACCCCGACGTTCCACCTCTCGGTGATCCCGACGTTCTTACCGGTGGTCCTCGTGCTGGTGGTCGAGAACATCGGGCACGTGAAGTCCGTCGCGATGATGACCGGAGCGAACTTCGACGACCGGATGGGCAGGGCGTTGTTCGCCGACGGACTGTCGACGATGATCGCAGGCTCGGGCGGAGGGTCGGCGACCACGACTTACGCCGAGAACATCGGTGTCATGGCTGCGACCAAGGTGTATTCGACTGCGGCGTACTGGGTCGCCGCTGCCGCGGCGATCATCTTGGGACTGTGTCCGAAGATCGGTGCCGTGATCGCGTCGGTTCCCTCCGGGGTCCTCGGAGGCATCACCACTGCGCTCTATGGCCTTGTCGCCATCATCGGTGTGCACATCTGGGTGACCAACCGCGTCGACTTCTCCCGACCGATCAACCAGTTCACCGCCGCGATTCCGCTGATCATCGCGATCGCAGACTTCAGTTGGACCATCGGCGACGTGAGCTTCGGCGGCATCGCGATCGGCGCGGTGTGTGCGCTGCTCATCTATCACACCATTCACCTCATCGGCGGGTGGCGAGGAACTGCGGGAGCGCGCGGCGCCTAGTCGAAAGGTGTTGTCCGTCCAGATGATTCACACGCCGAACGGCGCGGCGTAGTGCATGACTCCGGGCGGAAGTGGCTTGCCCTCGTCGAGTGTCATCGCCATGACGGCGTCGTCGGGGGCGTCGAACGGGACGGTGATCCCGTGCGTCGATGCGCGTTCGAACCCGAACCGCGGATAATAGTCGGCGTGTCCGAGCACGACGACGTGTGGTTCGCCTATCTGCCGTGCGGCCTCGAGGAGTGCACGGTTGACTGCGCTGCCCGCGCCGCGGTTCTGGAACTGCGGAAGCACCGACACCGGCCCCAATCCCAGGACCGGAGAGTCGTCGACGAAGCCGCGGGTCGCGACGCCGTGGCCCACGACGCGTCCCGACTCGTCGGTGACGACGATCGACAGTCCGTCGATCCACGCGGGGTCACGCCGTAGGCCGTCGAGGATCTCGGCTTCCTCCGCGGTGGGAAACGCGGCGAGGGTGATCTCGCGGACAGTCGGCACGTCGGCCGGAGTTTCGGTACGGGTGTGCCACTGTGCGGCGGGGATCTGCTCAGACATCAGTCGATGACGCTATCAGCGTTGCGTCGCGGTGCAATCGAATTTCATCCCGGTCGGCAGCGTTGTCGATACCGACATCGGTGCCATGGCAAGCTCGTCGGATGAGTACGACAAATGGTGCAGGCACTCTGCCTCCGATTCAGATCGAATGGATCACTGCGCGCTGTTAGCGCACTTATGTGAAAAATACCGCCTCGAAGGGACCGGAATTAGGCGCCTCAGAGCTGCACCATCCCGTCCGCTGTGCTGCGTCGGGTAGTTGTGGTCCGCGCAGTCGCGGCCCGCGGCAATAAAGGCGAAAGTACGCCTGGAGACCAGGTCTCCTAAACAATCGGCGCGGCAAGTGGCAGCACACTATTCATCTAGGTAAGCCCTTGACCACTCGCGGATCGTCCGTTCCAAGCGATCCGGATAGATGGGACGAGGGTAGTTGCTAGGGACTTCTCCTGCTGATTGCGCCTCGAACAGCGCGATGGCGCTTTCAGTCATCACGAGAGCGACTGCTAGTGAGTCCGCCAAGCTGTTAAACAGTCCCCGTCCATCGTCGCCAACGTGTTCGTGTACCCATTTGTACCCATGTACGGTGCTCGACGTGATGCAGTAGGTGGCCTGCGCAAGCTGCTGAACGCCGAACTTTGCTACTTCCTGGCGGGCGTGCGCCGGGGGATTATCGTCGATCCACCCGCCAGCAAGTTCGATCGCTTTAGTTGGTCGGTCGAAGCCGATGGTTGTTGAAGCTTCGGCGATATCGCGGTACTGCATCGACTGCGCAGCGTGTTCGGCGCGTTGTGTCTCGGCCTCAGGGCTGATTCTTCCCTTGTGTAGGTTCGCTGCGTGGGCGAAGTAGATGGTCTGCTCATGCCATTCCTTCCCAGCAAGTGAGGTAGTGCGTTGTCGACGTGTCTCACGGTCTTTGGGACTCAGCAGCCAGATCGTGCGGGCGGCAGACTCCATCGCGGTGCGGCAGAGATTCATCACAGCGTTGGAGTGCAGGCTGGTTGAATTGCTGATGTGAGGGAGTAGCGGGGCAATAGCAGATATGTTGTCGGTCGCGGCCATTGCGGGGAAGACTGCTGTGCTGGATACAAGGAACTTGTCTTCGAGTTCTGGAATCAGCTCAAAGGCGCGTAGATCATCCTCGGCGAGAATGCTTCCCCGGTCGGGTACACTGAGGCTCCCCCGAAAAAGTGGACACGGTTAGCTTGATTGCTGACTGGTCAGTGACTTGATCTCGAAGGCGATGGGCGAGATCATTCCCAGCGAGCTGTGCCTCCTGTCATGATTGTAGAAGCGTACGTAATTGTCAAGTCCTGCAGTAAGATTCGTGTAGCTGGTGAACGCGTGCCGCTTGTAGTACTCGTGCTTGACCGTTGACCACAGCGACTCGGCGCCGGCGTTGTCCCAGCAGATCCCCGTCGCGCCCATCGAGCGCTTGAGGTCGTACTTGCCGCATGCTGCGGCCATGTCGTGGCTGGTGTACTGGCTGCCGCGGTCGCTGTGCAGGATGGTGCCGGCCACTGACCCCCCGCGGGTGAACACCGCGGCGTCCACGGCCGTCTCGACCAGCTCGGTGCGCATGTGATCGGCCAGTGACCAGCCCAGCACCCGCCGCGAGTGCTCATCACGAATCGCACACAGATACGCATCCCCTTCACCGCAGGTCAGATACGTGATGTCGGAGGTCCAGACCAGGTCGATGCCACCCTGGTCGAACACCCGCCCGACCCGGTCCGGTGGGAACGTCGCGGTCGGATCGACCTGGGTGGTCTTGACCTTGAAGGTGCGTGGGCTGATGCCCTCGATACCCATCTCGGCCATAATCTTGGCGACGGTGTTCTCCGAGACCGCGACACCCTCGGCGTGCAGGTCGGCGGTGATCCGCGGTGAACCATAGGTGCGCGTGGATGCCTGCCAGTGGGCGAGGATCTTCACCTCCAAATCGCGACGCCACTGCTGTCGCGCTGTCAGTTCAGTGCGGCGTTGCCGATCCACCCACGCGTAGAATCCGGATCGTGAAACACCGAGCAGTTCAGTGAGTTTCGTGATGTCGTGGTCGGCGCACTCCGCGGCGATGAGCTCGAACTTGCTCACCGATGTTGCTGCGCCGCAAAGTACGCCGATACTTTTTTCAGGAACGCTAGATCGCGATCCTTCTCGGCGAGCTCCGCGCGTAACCGGGTCAACTCCGCGTGCTCACCAGCCGACAGATCCCGGTCCGGTGGGGCATTGCGCATCTCGTCGGCGACACCATCGCGCATCCGTTCAGCGCGAACCCATTTGCCCAACAAGTTCTCGTGCACGTTGAGTTCACGTGCGACCTCGGTGACCGGCCGTCCCCCGTCGATCACCCGACGAGCAGCCTCCGCCTTGAACTCAGGCGTAAACGACCGACGCGTCCTGGACATGTAGACATCCTCCCAGCAGGACCCTTCGCCCCGCTATCTCAGGTGTCCACTCAAACTGGGGAGGTTCACACGACGAGTCAACCCCCATGGTTTGAGGTCTGAAGCTTGCTTAGCTCGTGTCACTATTCGTCCGTAGGTTGCGAGGATCGCAAGCTTTGCAAAGGGGTCAGAGGGTGGTTGCATGCTGGCGACCGTATATGTTGCCTCTGACGAAAATTCGAATCTGTAGCCCTGAATCCAAATTCAAAGTTTGGCGCGCGGCGGCGCTCATTGCTCACCTCCGTCAGTGTCGGACGTGGCGGCGTGTCGCCGAGTGCCTTTGTAATCGGTTGCGTCCCACCTGTCGCGGATGTTCGAGGGCGTCTGAGACGTGGTGTTGAGGTAACCGTGTACGGTGTCGTGCTTCATGCGGCACACCATCCGAAGGTGAGGCGGATGCGCATTGTTTGGGAAGCGGGGCAAGGTTGACCAGGGCCCGCGCAGACGATCGGAGCCGCGTGGATGCGGGTCAACGATAGACATCCGTTCACCAAGACTGCTTTCTGAACGGTCTTTGGTGCCCCCGGCAGGACTCGAACCTGCGACCTAGGGATTAGAAGACCGTTCAAGCGACAACATACAGCACGGTCGGGAGATGCGGGAATTGACCCATAAAATCCCTGTTAGAACGGCGTGTCGGATCGGTGCGGGTGCGTACGGATAAGCATGGATCGGCACGCCTTGGAACGTGGGTTGCAACACGAACACACCACGCACTGTCACCGTGTTGCACGCGCACGTATCCTTGGCGGATGGCATGGGCAACGCAACTCCCGTCCAAGAAGTGGCGCGGCATGTACCGGGACAGCGACGGGAAGCAACGGTCGGCGGGAACGTTTGGTCGGAAGACGGACGCGTTATTGGCGGCGGACCTTGCGGAGAAGCGGGTTCGTAACGACCCTGACAGCCTTGGCACCGTCACGTTCTCAGAGTTTTTGCCGACGTGGTGGGCGCAGCGGATCGTGCAGCCGACGACACGCAAGCAGGACGAGAGCAAGCTCGACAACCGTGTGACGCCCCGTTGGGGTGATGTTGCTTTGAAGGACATTTCTAGGCCCGACGTGCAGCAGTGGGTGGCTGATATGCGGAGCGACAAGCTCGCCGCTTCCACGATTCAAAAGCACGTCAATCTCCTGTCGTCGGTGATGCGGTTGGCACTGGACAAGGGCATGATTCCGGCTGGCGCACGGGGTGAGGCTCCCGTCAATCCGTGCAGAGGTGTCGACGTTCCGAAGCCGGACCCGTCGCCTGAACGCTTCCTGACTCGTGCGGAGGCCGACGCTGTTCGCGCGGTGCTCATCGGTTTCGACCAGTTCATCTTCGACTTGCTGATCGGGACGGGAATGCGGTGGTCGGAGGCGGTCGGTCTTACATGGGAGCGGGTCGACTTGGAGCGCAACACTGTTGATGTGGTCTTGGCGTACGACCGTGCTGATAAGTCGTTGAAGGCGACCAAGGGGCACGCGGCTAGGTCTGTACCTATTGGTGCAACGCTGGGGAAGTTGCTTGCTGGCAGGTTGGCGGCGGTGGGGTTTGGAGAGCCGCCGAGTCTTCCGTGCGTGAACGTGCCGACGCCGCGTAGTGGCCTTGTGGTGGCGAATGCTGCGGGGCTGCCGTACGACTCGGCCTTGTTCGCAAAGCGTCTCGATGCTGCGGCGCGGGTTGCGTCGGTGAAGGTCGGGCGCCAGGAGCGCAAGGTCGGGCATGTTCGTGTTCACGATTTGAGGCACAGCTTTGCATCTTGGCTTGTGCAGGCGGGTGTGCCGATTCAGCAGGTACAGGAGTTGCTAGGCCATAAGTCGATTGCGACGACGGAGCGTTACGCAAAGTTGGGCAGGTCTTGGGATGAGGCTGTGCGCAATGTGCTGGGCTGAGTCTCAGTCGGTTGTTGGTCTGTGAGGCGTCATAAGGGGATCGATACACCCGCGCGCCAAAGTTGTGATGTCAGTCACAATAACCTCGTGCGGCGGTGTTCCCAGAGATTCCCAAACGTTCCCTTTGATGCCCATTGGCACCTTGAAATGACGGCCAACGTAGCGTGCGCTGCACGATTCTTGTGCTTTTGTCAAAAATTCGTGTGATACGTTTTGACCCGTTCGACCGCAGGATTCCGCGAGAGACAGACCGGACCCCGGATAAACGAGCACAACCAGGCACAGGATTCAGGTGCCGCATCGGATCACTGTAGACAAGTCTCCCCGTTATGCGGGGAAGGAAGTTCTTTGACAAATGAAAACTAAGAAAAAAACTATGAGTCACGACTACGTGTCCGTGACCGCCGATCTGGATTCGATCTTTACCGGCCCCTTGGCTAGAGCGTCGGCGTGATCCTTACCGATCTAGGAAACTTAAGCGTGGTGGCCGAACAACGCGCCGATGGACTTCACGACGTTGTAGCTCGCGTCGTCATTGATAGCGGTTTCGATAGTCAGGCGGTTGCGGAGGACGAAGCCGCCGCATGGCGGATGGAGCTAGATTGTTCCCGCATCACCGTGGAAGGGCTGCTGGTGGAATGAGCAAATTCGCGTGGCACAAACAGATGACTGCCGTCGTTAAACGGGTTCAGGTGCCCGGTAAGGCACGACCAGGACTCGCACTATCCGACCTCGTAGTGCTGTCGTGGATCTTTGACCACACCGACAGCGATGGGGCTGGCGCTATCGCACCGATTGAGCGAGTCGCCGCCGACACGAATCTTAGTCGTAGCACGGTTGAAGACGCCTTGAAGACGCTGCGGGCAACTGGGATGGCATCGCAAACCCGTAAAGGTGGGCGCAGCTGGGATGGTTCAACGTTCGCGTCTGTGTATCGGCTAGGTGATCTTAGCGACGTGGTGCTTGCGGCTCCGTTGGTTGACGACTCGACTAGTTCAAACCCCGGAGATGGGGTGACTCAAACCCCGGAGTCTACTCACTCAAACCCCGGAGATGCGGGGGCAAACATATCCTATATAACAAATCCTACTAAACAAAATACTCTAACTAAATATATGAGCGATGATCATTGTGTGGCAAAAGAACCTTCGCAGGCTCCGGTCCAAACAGATTCTATCCGAGATTACCTATTGGAGAACACGAGTGGCTTGGGCGAATCTGAAGAAACTTCTTCGGGGTCAAATTCGAGTTTTGAGGATGATGCATTGTCTAAGCGCGACGAGGTTGCTTTCGAATCCACTGTGGTCGCGCCGAAGTTGTCTTGTTTAAAAGACAGCGGCAGTGACAAGGAAGGGAAGGGTTTGTCGAATAAGCCCGCTGAATTGTCCCGTGTGAGCTTTGATGCCTGGGCCTTACTGGGAGCCGCAGATGATGTGTTTATCGCGGCAGCGACCGATCTAGGGGTCAATGCGGGCGTCTTGTGTGGAAAGGCTCAAACAGAGTTTGGTGATGGGGAATATCGGACGGTCGTGGACTGGTCGCGTGTCGTGGCACAGTTCCTTACAACTTCCATCGGATCTGACGACGCAGTGCAGGCTGAGTTGCCAACCACCGTCCCGGACATGACCGACGTTCTGCGCAGTGCCGATGACGACACGCTGCTGACGTTGGACGAGTTCTACAAGGGTTGGCGTATCGGCGTCATCGCTGAGTTTCTAGACGCCCGTGACCTTGTAGCCGGTGACGCTACTGAGTATTGGGACTATCAACGAGCAATGCGTGCTGAACTGCTGTACTCGGGAGAGGTGCTGTCTGAGAGGGCGTGGTTCACCCTGTTCGCGTCGCGTGTCTGGGCATCTGACGGTGATCGTGGGGAGTCGGATCGGGCGGAGGGGTTGAGCCGTTTACGGGCCGTCCAATTGGATATGGGCTTGATTCCGAAACATGGGCGTCGACTCCGAGAGTTGCAGACGGCTACGGCGGTGGCGTTGGGCGATGTGCCGGAGGAATCAGACGACTCGTCGGGGCAGAGGGCTGGCTATTCGATGTAGCCGGTGTCGGGGTCGATCATGGCGAGGAAGTCTCGTATCGAGTCCTCGTGCTGTTGGAGCGTCAGAACAAGGGTTGGCGCGTCGGGGTTGCCGACAGTGTGTGTTCGGCTGCTGCTGAACCCGTAGCCCTCGTTTCGTCCTGTGAGCCAGACGTAGTGGTAGCCGCCGTCAGGGCGAGCAGTGATGGTGAATGTTTCGCCGTCAACGGTGAGGGTTGTCGGCAGTGCGGGTGGCTGTTGGTCATCGTTGCCCATGCTTTGAACTGTTGCATCTGTCGGGAGCGGCTGGCAACGGGCTTTAGGTACCTCGTGGTGGTCACGCTGTCACGGGCCGGGGCTGCTGCGCTTGTGTCTGAGCCCTTTTGATGAACATGGATGATCCGGGTGCCCAATTGAGGCGCTAACGTCGCGGATCTGTGAATTCTAGTTTCCCTGCCTTTGGAAGCTAAAGGTTGCTTAGCGTCGATCTGAGCGTCATTAATCGCTAGCGCGTGGGATGCCGACGACGTAAACGAGTCGGGCTTAACGTCGATTGTTAGGCCCGACTCCATAGCTTCACGCCAGATCGTGCGATAGCGAATGATGCTGTTCCGGGATCGGAGACCCACTAGGCCCATCTCCGCGAACTCGCTTACCGTCAAAAGTGTTGACTTCTGAGCACTTTTGCTTGGCCGTCCACCGCCAGTGTCATAGGTAAACGCCCAAATTATTGCGGCCCGCTCCCACTCGCCAGCCGTCACTAACCGACCAATCGACGTCAACTCTGACACGGCCCGCATCAATAGACTTGGGAACAGTTGCTAATCCTTAAGATTTGTGGGGTCGCCCTCTGCTAATCGAGGTCGTCAACAGACGGTTACTAAGATGATAAATGACACCCTAACGAAAGACTTAGAAAGTCTTAGCTGATCCGAAAAAATGTTTGGAGCCAATATCATGCCCGAGAACGACGAATGGATGACCGCCCGCCAAGTCGCCACCGAACTCAATGTCGCCTACAACACGGTGCTGCGTTGGATCAAACGCGGCGACCTCGTAGGCGAAAGGATCGGCCCACGCGTGTATCGAATCCGTCGATCCTCGCTAAACGCATTGGCACGTTAACAGGTCAACGAAACATTCTTAGTCTTCCCGGATCTGCAAATGGGAGTATAAGCGGAATCGGGAGGAAACCCCAGGGTTGAGCGCGCCTAACCACACCGCAGGGCTGCGCTCCTCTGGGGTTTTACACTTCGGTAGGAGGCTTATGAGGGTTTGCAGCGAATCAGGTTGTGAACGGCAAGCCACGAGGCGCTACCTCTGCCAACCGCATTACCGACGCCGTCTGAAATCTAACGACCTCCCGCCCAAGATGCCTAACCGCTTCATCGTTGAGGCTACGCAGCTTTATGACGAGCTAAAGGCGATCCAAGACGCGAAGGTTGAAGAGTTTGCTATCGGGTATGCCAAGGAAAGGCGTCTGTACTTCTCTGAGGTTGAGCCTGCTATTCGACTGGCAGATTGCCTTAAGGCCGTCGCTGACGAGTATCGGCAACGAGCCTTAGCTCTCTAACTGTCTGATTGCCCCGCTAAGCGAGTTTCGCACCTAACCCTATGTAGCTAGACCCTAACGCCCTATTTGGAGCGCACAATGCAAATGAACGACATTAAAGGGAATCCCATTGCAAGCCTACACATCGGTTACATACCTCACCTCCAAGAAGAACGCTTAGCGATTCAGCAAGGCGACTCCGTAATTGGAGTGCCCTTAGATTCCATCTATAAGGTGGCCGACACACTCGTTATGGTTGCCGAACTGTTGGAACGACGCGCAGACCCTACCAGACCACATGCCTAAACTGTTAAGGAACACACCTATGCCCGCAATAGCATTAAGCATAGACTTTGCGGTAAGCGCCAGCAGATCACAAACCCCACCCGTACACGTTAGCGTTCACCAATTCGGCAACGAAACACGCCTCACCCTAAGCCAAGCATCCTCGCTCGTAAGCCTGCCGGTAGAAGATGCCAAACGGCTGGTCGATGCAATCGTTAGGGCCGTTGATCGTGGCTAAATTGCAAGCTAACGCAAAAATTCAAGTTAGGCACAACAGGCTTAATAAGCGATACGTCGCGGAGATCATCGACTATCGCAAATCGTTAACGTTTGGATTTGAACCTTTGGAGGCCATAGAGGTAGCCGAGCAACTTATGGTGATTGCTGCCAACTATGAACAGCGGACTGTCATCGAAGCCGTCGACCGGATCTTTGACCAGATCGACAGTCAAAGCAGCGAGCTTGCCCGGTGACCACCACTACTCCCACGTTGGCTACCGTGGAACGACTTTCCGCCCGACTTGGGGTGTCACTTAATCCTGGAACAACGGATTATGCACGGGCAGAAGAGGCTTTGTGGTCGGCTTCTGCCCGTGCCCGGTCCATTGCGGAACGTGAATCACCTGATGATGCTTGGTCTGATGTAACGAAAGTCCCGGACGCAGTAGTTGACGTGGTGCTCAGTGCAGCATTGCGTATCTACCGCAACCCGGACCGTTACCTCATGAATCAGGCAGGCACCTATCAGGCCGCATTGTCGTCGTCGGACTTCGCGACCGGAAGCATATTCCTAAGCGGAGAAATAGTCGAGCTAAAGAAACATGCACGGCTTAATGTGGCAATCGTTAACACTTACCGCGACGACGACAAGCGTAACCCGCGATTCGATCTGAACGCTTACGTGTCAGACGGGATTGATCACGAGGGCGGCGACCCGTTCTATGTGGGCCTAGAGTTCACAGACCCTTTAACATACGGCTAAGCCCGCTACACAAGCGGCAATTAACGCCCATAAACGAGCATGGCTTGCTCAAACCAACCTAAAGGAAACCCTCATGGCTTTTGACACGACCTACTATCTTGCTGAACGACGAGCTATCGAAGAGATGACACCACACCTAGCGGCACTCGGACTCCTCAGCGACGACGAACAAGCGCAGGTGAAGGAACGGCTTGCGGCAACTCACCTCGCGGAGAAGACCTCCCGCGAACTCGATCACGACGCCCGACGCGTCGCTCAACAGATCGCCGCCGAACTCCCCGACAATCTGACCGCCGAACACATCCGGGACGCTGCGCTACGAGTACCTGACCAGACCGCTGTTGACCGCATCGTCGCGCACGTCTGGGTTAAGGCGCTCGATGAGGCTGCGGCTGTGGCATTCGCTCACAAAGCGGATCTCGCGGCGACGCTGAACCGAGAACTAGAGCAGATCGTGGCGGACTTCGCGAAACTGTCACCCAAGCTAGGTGGAGTTCACACCGCCGACGAGGCGATCAACGCGAACAAGGTTGGAGAGTGGCGTCGCGCTATTGAACTGGACGAACGCTACAGGTGGTTGCGTTCGGTCACCGATTCCGCGCAGATTCGGGGCTTGCTGCCTGAGCCGTCACCCTCCGATTCGGGGCCGTGGTGGCGATTCCGAATCCCCGACACCGACGAGACTGTGGCGTTGGCTGACGGAACGCGGGTCGGCAACCTTGCCGCCGAATTGGCCCGCCAACCCTACGTCCCGGCAACCACGGCAGAGGCACAAGCCACCGCCGACGCCTGGGAGCACGCGTGAGTTACCTGCGCAATGACGATTCGCTAACCGCAGTCATCGAGGCAGTCGATACCGACGCCACCCGTACCGGCGCGTTCATCGACAACGAAGTACACGCGTACGGCGGTGGGAAGCCTGAAATGTTTGGGTTTGGCGCCACCCAAGCCGAACGAGATGCGCAAGCGGCTACGGAGATTGTCGACCGGGTGCTCAGTGGTGGCACGGCACAACGCTGGGAAGGCCACTATCGCGACGGCGCGTGGACATGACCGCGAGCAAACAGCGCCCACGTGGACGCACCCACCAGCTCGCGAAACTGCACGCAATCCTGGAACGCCGACTGCGGGAACAAGGCCACATCATCTGCCACCTGTGCGGGCGACCCGTCAACGTCGCTCTAACAGACAGGGACGAATCATTGGAATGGGACCACCTGGTACCCGTGTCGGTCGACCCAGTACGCGCGGAATCGATCACGAACCTTGCGCCTGCGCACCGTCGCTGCAACCGCGAACGAGGCGATATGCCGCTAAACGAGTGGTGGAAACGCACAGCGACAGGCAGACCTGCGAGCAGGCGATGGCTTTAACGGTCGCGAACGCTGACAGCAAAAGGTGTGTTAACTGCCGTGTCACCAAGCCAGTCACCGAGTTTTCACAGGACCAAAGGCGCCGCGACAACCTCAAAGCTCAGTGCCGGACCTGTGACCGGGCACGCCTCCGCGCCGCATATGAGCAGCAGCACCCACATTGTCGACCCTACAGGCCGCAAAGAGGCGGACTGTGCGACGTGGAAGGCTGCCAAGATCGGCACAAGGCGCGCGGATTCTGCCGCAAACACTATCTACGGGTGCTTAAGCATGGCTCACCCGAGCCAACTACACCCCTTTAACGCAGCACATGCGTTCGAGTTTGGTGGACGTTCAGAGTTTCCGTGACACGACGAGAAACTTTGCGCGAAAAAGTTTACGAAACTGGGGGGGGGGGGGTTAGGCGCTCCTTAAGCCCTTAAGGGGGCTTAGAGAGAGAAATCGCGCTGGGGCGGCAGGTGTCGACCATCTGTTCGAACAGGGGGTACCCCCCACCCTTAGCAACGTTTTAGGCTTGTGACCTGCATGTTTGTTGGGCGAAGTGGTGGTTCGGGTCGGCGGGCTTGGGCTTAGAAGTGTGAGGTGACGGATTTGGGTCGTCTAAACGAATGACAAGGGCTAAGGCTAAGTCGGTTAAGCGGTCGGGTGCAGGTGTTCGGGGGGTGTCCGCTTAGGTGAACGTTAACTAGAGGGGTTGAGTGTGTTAGGTGCTGTGACGCATGTCGGATTAACCGGGCCAGCCGTGAGTGTTCCGAGTATGGGGATGGTGAAGCGTATTCGGCGGGCACGTAAGGCTGCTGGTGGTGCGTATGCTGATGCGCTTGTGCAGGAGTACCTGATTAATCCGTGGCTTAACCGTGTGGGTGTCGGGGTTTCTGCTGTCGATGTGGATGCTTGGGTTCGCGTGTTTGAGGCAGTCGGCTATTCGCACAATGGGGTTGTGGATGAGAAGCAACGTCCTCGCGAAGCGTTAACTTTGTTTCGGGGTGCTCGTGATGAGGATTGTTACGGGTTGTCGTGGACCGATTCGCTTGAGTTTGCTGAATGGTTTGCTGAGCGTGCCGATGATGGTCGGGTGTGGTCGGTCGTGGTTCCGTCAGATCGTTTGTTGGCGTGGATTGGTGGGCAGTTTGGTGACAGTCAGGTTGCGGGTGGCGAGTTTGTTGCTGATGTGCGTGGTTTGTCTGTTGAGGTGGTGCGGTAGGTGTGTGGCGTGTTAGCTGCCCCCTTGGTCTTCGGGCTGAGGGGGCGCTTTCGTCGTATGAGCATGGGTCGGCACAGTTGAAGTGCGCAGTGTCAGTCACTTCCGTCGTTGTGCTGGGAGAACTGCGCTACGTCTTCAGGGAAGGCTGATTTGACATTGTTATCGATGGAGATTGAGACGGTGTCGCGCTGGCCCGGTCGAGATGCCAATGCGGCATGGAACTGCTGAAGCGATGCAGCGTTGAGCGGCGGTGTCGAGATTTGCTCGGGTTCGTAGTTGTTGAATCGACGCCAGCGCCGTCCGTGGCGGTCTGAATACTCGTAGAGCACAGAGACCGGGGGAAGTGAATCAAGGCCTAGGTTCGGCACCGGCACTACCCATCCTGAAGTGAATCGCCCCGGGTTTGCTGGAGGCTCGGTTAGTTGGTTCCAGCGTTTGCGGGGACCGGGTTCTCACGGTAGCTGGTGACGGTGTGGGTCGACCAGTAGGCGCTCTCGTACTCGACGGGTGGGACGTGTCCGATCTCGCCGTGCAGGCGGCGGTGGTTGAACCATTCGACGTACTCAGCGACGGCGATCTCGACCTCGCCCACACCTGCCCAGCCGCCTCGCGGGCGCATCACGGGGTTACGGATGCATTCGGCTTTGAACAGCGAGTTGAACGCCTCAGCCATCGCGTTGTCGTATGAATCCCCCTTGGAGCCAACAGATGTCACCGCTTCGGCTTCGGCCAGTCGTTCGGTGTAGCGGATGGCTCGGTATTGCACTCCGCGGTCGGAGTGGTGGATCAGCCCGGCCACGTCGTGGCCGGCACGCGACCGTGCCCACAATCCCATGTCTAAGGCGTCCAATGCGAGGTCGGTGTGCATCGTGGTCGAGACCTGCCAGCCGACGACCATCCGCGAGAACACGTCCAGGACGAACGCCGCGTACACCCAGCCCGAGTGGGTGCGGATGTAGGTCAGGTCCGCCACCCACAACGCGTTCGGTGCCGCCGCGGTGAACTGACGGTTGACCCGGTCAGCCGGCCGGGGTGTTTCAGCTCCCTCGCTGCGCGTGGTCTTGCGTGTCTTGAGTCTCGCTATCCCTTGCAGCCCATCGGCTTTCATCAATCGCTCGACGGTGCAGCGGGCAACACTATGGCCCTGTCTGCGCAATTGGGCATGCACCTTGCGGGCACCGTAGACGCCGAGGTTGTCGGCATGCACCGCGCGGACCTGGGTAAGGAGATCCCGGTCACGCACCACACGAGGCGCCTCGGTCTTCTGGGGGCTCAGGTGGGCTCGTACCGTGGACGGAGCGATCTGGGCGGACGTATCGCGCAATGCCGCACAG
Organism: Gordonia sp. w5E2; assembly: GCF_036540975.1. Classification (NCBI taxonomy): domain Bacteria; kingdom Bacillati; phylum Actinomycetota; class Actinomycetes; order Mycobacteriales; family Gordoniaceae; genus Gordonia; species Gordonia sp. w5E2. The sequence continues at coordinate 1,949,951 of NZ_CP144213.1, forward strand.
ATCGGATCGACTCCGTGTTCATCGCGGTGAGCCGCGACGAACTCCACGATCAACGCTGTGGGCGGTCGATCTCCGCCGCAAAGAAAGCCGAAGCCTGCTTCAAGATCGTGTTCGCTCGCCGCAGTTCACGGTTCTCCCGCTCCAACGCCGCGATGCGGTCAGCGTCCTCACTCGTGGTGCCCGGGCGGACCCCGCCGTCGATCTCGGCCTGACGAACCCAATTGCGCAACGCCTCGGGATGGACTCCGAGCTGATCGGCGATCCGCTTGATCGCACCTCTCGACGAATCGGGATCTCGTCGCGCTTCACATGCCATCCGGGTGGCCCGGTCCTTGAGTTCCTCACTGTACTTGCGTGGTGCTGCCATGCTCTCCATCCTTCACAGGTTCGAGAGCCTCCGACAGACCCGGGGCGGTTCAAAGTGACAAAATCCCCAGGTCCGAGAAGCTCGAATCGTGCTTCTGCGGCGTCTTTGAAATAGTCTCGGATCGTTTGCTGGCATCCGTAGGGGCCGTGTGCGACGCCGAGGATTTGAATGTCACTGAAAGCATCGCTAGTGCTTGCGTTCCGGAGGACAATTCGAGTTGTGGCGTAGTTGTCGCCAGGCCCATGCGCGTATGCGCTGCCTCCGCGTCGTGTCACAACCAGTAGACGCGCGGGCGCAATCTCGTCGTCTTCTCTGTTTCGGACAGCCCGCCGATAGGTGAGGACAGCAACGGCAACGCCTCCTACTGCGATAAGGCTGAAGAGTGCGCTTAGCCATGCTGGTGCGCTGCCCATGTCGATGCGGGTGTGGAAGCGGCGGGTGGCGGCGCTTGTGAGGAGCACTACGACGACCAGGAGCACAGCCGCGCTAAGGCTCACTGCGACGGCTTGTGTGCTGGTGGTTGGTCTGTGACGCATGGCGGGATTATGCCTGCTGCGTCTCATCGCGCTCTGGTGGTGGGTACATGCGTGCCCACTTGGCGACCGTCTGGTGTAGCCGGTTCGGGCATTTGGCATTTCGAATGTGGCTGCGCGGGATATTCGCCTGTGCCTCATACAGTGCGATTGCGCACTCGGTCATGTTGACCGCTGCTGCGAGGCAGTCCGCAGTCATTGACATGATGTTGCGTTCGTCGCCCAGATAGTCGCGAATCCACTTCATGCCGTGTCCTGCGCTTGATCCGAGGTTGTAGGCGACCTTCATGCCGTGCGTGAGGTCGCGTTCGCGGATCTCACCGTTGTCGTGTGGTGGCACGTTGGCTCTAATCCAATCGGCTGCGTCGGCAACGATGACTCGATATTGGATTCCTTTTAGCCCCGCAACCCCGTTCAGATATTTCCGCCGTTCCTCGAACTCTTCCTTGTGGCTTATAAAGCCGCTGTAGTCGGCGTTGCTGAGCCGATTGCTGCCTGTGTGGATGGTCGTGTCGAGAAGCCCAACAAAGTAGCTTTGCTGGAGGAGTTCGTACTTTGAGAGTGCGAGGCATCGTGCGCGCCGTTCGTCTCGTTCGGTGGGTGACAGCATCCAGATTGTCTGCGCAGCGGATTCAAGGGCAGAACGGCACAAAGTCAAGGTTGCAACGGTGTGGAGGTTGTGCGAGTCGCGTCGGTTAAGGGTGGTCTCGCTAGCGACTGAGAGCGCATCGGTTGCCGCCATTGCCGGATAGAGCGCGGTGCTGCTGACAAGGTTCTTCATGTTGAGTTCAGGTGCGAATCCGTCGTCATCGGCGTGCAGGCTGCTGCCGACTGCTGCGCGTGACTGCGCTAGGCCCCACGGCTGGAGTTGGAGTCCGCGTTTAGCGCGGGAGTCGATTCGCCTCGATACGTCGGTGATTCCCGCTCGCGATTCTTGCTGGGGTGTGACTGGTGGGCGCTTTGCCTTCATGTGTGCAGATGATGCCGCACGTGACTGACACAACCGTCTTGTTTACTGCGCGGGCCACCCTGCGGGCGGACTGGTGCCGGTGTCGATCCCTCACACCGTCGACCCACGAATCCATAGCCGCATATCGCATCTGCGCAACGCCGAATCGCCACCTGACCCTGAGGGTAGGCGGGACCGCTATTGCACCTGCTCGCGATTCGCGACGTCGTGGGAGGTGGCCCTAGAGCACGGCTAGGGACAGGGCTACGTGCTGACCGCTGGTTTACGTCGGGCTGGTCGATGACGACGGGCACACTCGGTGAATGGTCGATGTGCTCGTGCCCTTAGCGGAGTCGAACCGCTATCAAGACCGTCAGGGCTGCCCTGTTCGGGGCTGAGAACGATGCAGGCGCAGTGGAATTGCGCGCTACCGGGTGACTGTGGGTGTCGGCTCTAGATCGGTCCACACGTCTCGTGCGTTGATCAACGCGACGATCAGGGCATCCAACTGTGAGCGGTCCCGAATCTCGTCAATGTTCGACGGGTTGCTGATGATGACGACGGGGCCGTCGACATGATCGGTGACCGGGTGGACAGCGGTTGACACGGTCACGGTGAGGTCGTAGTCGGGGCCGTTGGCGATGTGCTCGGACCACTCGTGGATCTGGTAGCCGTCGCGTTCAGGTTCGTGCACGTGTAGCGGGGTGAGGGTCATGCGCTGCGCCTCATGTGTGCGAGAGCATCGGCAAGTGCTGTCCGGTAGCCGCCGTCGTAAGCGGGATCGTCATCGGGATCTGGGGTCGATCTGAGCATCCTTGGCACGAGGATTGACAGCATGGGACCGGGGAGGCTGGCGAGGTCGTTGGAGGCTTTTGTGTAGCCGCGAAGCCATAGGTCGGCGCGTGCTGTGGTCATTGCTCGCACCCGTCAGTTCCGGGGGTGTCGGCGTGTCGGCGGGTGCCTACATAGTCGTTGGCATCCCATCCGTCGTAGACGGTTTCGAGGGTGTCGGAGATGTGGCGGTTGAGGTAGCCGTGTTCGGTGCTGTGTTTCACGAGGCGTACCAGCCGATGGCGAGGCAGATGCGCATTGCGGTGAGCGGGACGAGGTAGACGAGGGCTGCACAGACAATCACAGCGGCGTAATAGCGGGGCAACGGAAGACTCCTGTTCACGAAAACTGTTGTCGTGAACGGTCTTTGGTCCCCCCGGCAGGACTCGAACCTGCGACCTCGGAATTAGAAGTTCCTTGCTCTATCCATCTGAGCTACGGAGGGTGGTGCTACACAAAATGCAACACATTTGTGTGTCTTCGCAGTTCAGGCCGGATACTCAAGGGATTAGAAGGCCCTTGCTCTATCCACCTGAGCTACGGAGGCGAAACCGACACGGAGAGTGTACGGCAGGGGGCCGGGTGTCTTGACGGCGCCCGTATCCACAGGCGGAGTCCTGTCCACAGCTTGGTCTCGCGCCCGCTGTCGGGGGCGTGTTCTGCGGAATGCTCACGGGCAGCCATCTCAGCCCGAGTTGCGAACTCGGTGTCTGCACTCCGATGGCACCTCACGGCAGGAGCGGAGCAATGTACGAAACCTATTCGACGATCGTGGGGCGAGTGATCTCCGACCCCCGGCGCAACCGCATGGCAAACGGCGATGAGGTGATCTCGTTCCGCATGGCCAGCAACACGCGTCGACGGGATCGCGCAACGGGGGAGTGGGTCGACGGGAACAGTCTGTTCCTGACCGTCTCATGCTGGCGGCGGCTGGTGGCGGGCGTCGCGTCTGCGATCGAGAAGGGTCGGCCCGTGATCGTGCACGGGGCGATACACACGAACACCTACACGACGAGCGACGGCGAATCCCGCACGGAGTTGGAGATGATCGCCGACTCCGTCGGCCTCGATCTCGCACGCTGCGTCGTCGAGTATCGCGGTCGTGCCGATTCCCCGGCGCCCCGGCCCGCGGATGCACAAGCGGCAGGCGTCGACTCCACAGGCGACGCCACAGGCGCTGCGGCGTGACCGACCTCCCGCCACGGTGAACGCCGGAGGGGTGCGTTCACCGTGGCGGGACCCGTCATGCGGCGATAACGTCTGCGGCGCAACGGAATCCGAGGTGCGACGTGGCCGAGTCGTCGGATTGCGGAGAGCGGGCGGCGGGTCGGTAGCGTCGGCAGTACTGCGGTGAGCACAGGTGCGAACCGCCCTTCGTGACACGCGTGACCTGTGGAGATGTGGTGGGCGCCAAGAGGTCCGGCCGACCGTCGGGGGAGACGGTCGCAAGATCGGGCGGGACGTGGCGCGGAGCGAAGACGTCCGACGTGCGTTCCCACACGTTGCCGATCATGTCGAGAAGTCCGAAACCGTTGGGCGGATAACTCCCGATCCTCGACGTTCCGCTCCAGCCGTCGCTCGCGTAGGGGAAGTCGCCGATCCACGTGTTGGCGAGAATCTCACCCTCGGGATGCAACTCGTCGCCCCACGCGTACTCGTGTCCGTCGAGTCCGCCACGCGCGGCGTACTCCCACTCGGCCTCGGTGGGGAGCCGACGTCCGGCCCACGCGGCGTAGGCCACAGCGTCGGCGTAGGCGATCTGGGTGACGGGGTGGTCGCCGTGCCCGACGAGGTCGGTCGCCGGCCCGAGCGGGTGACGCCACGACGCTCCCGGCTGCCATCGCCACCACGCTCGCCAGTCGGTGAGGTCGACCGGACCCGCTGTCGGGGTGAAGACGAGGGCACCCGGAACGAGCATCGTCGGGTCGGCGCCGGGGAAATCGGCAGGGTCGATCTCGCGTTCGGCAACGGTCACATACCCGGTGGCGCTGACGAACGCCGCGAACTGCGCATTGGTCACCGGATGCCGTTCGATCGCGAAAGCGCGGATGCGTCGCTGATGTGCGGGACGTTCCTCGGGGTAGAAGCGATCCGAACCCATACAGAAGACGCCGCCGGTGAGCTCGACGAGCTCGGTCAGCGGCGCGGAGGCGGTCACACTCTCGATGGTGCCAGTGATCGCGTTCGCACGTCTGCAAGGACCGCGGCGCCAGGTCTGCGGGCGGGCGGCGCCGACTCGATCGCGGCCATGTGGGAGAGTGTCGCGCCACGTCGATAGAGTGGTACGCGACGTTGCGCCGAGAGCCTGCCGTGTCGCCGGAGTGCGACACCCCGCATGCACTCTCCGGTATCGGAGCTCGAGCGCAGGTGACCACAAAACCGCAGGTGAGGACATTACGTGGCTGGCGAGTTTATTTACACGATGAAGAAGGTGCGCAAGGCGCACGGTGACAAGGTCATTCTCGACGACGTCACCATGTCCTTCTACCCGGGCGCCAAGATCGGCGTCGTCGGACCCAACGGTGCCGGTAAGTCGTCGATCCTCAAGATCATGGCGGGGATCGACCAGCCGTCCAACGGCGAGGCTTTCCTCGACCCGGAGGCCACCGTCGGCATTCTGCTGCAGGAGCCGCCCCTCAACGAGGAGAAGACGGTCAAGCAGAACGTCGAGGAGGGGATGGGCGAGATCAAGCAGAAGCTCGACCGCTTCAACGAGATCGCCGAGCTGCTCGCCACCGACTACTCCGACGAACTCATGGAGGAGATGGGCAAGCTCCAAGAGGACCTCGACAACGCCGACGCCTGGGATCTCGACTCGCAGATCGACCAGGCCATGGACGCACTGCGCTGCCCTCCCGGCGATTCACCGGTCACCCACCTGTCCGGTGGTGAGCGCCGCCGCGTCGCGTTGTGCAAGCTGCTGCTGTCCAAGCCCGACCTGCTGCTGCTCGACGAGCCGACCAACCACCTCGACGCCGAGAGCGTGCTGTGGCTCGAGCAGTTCCTGGCGTCGTACCCCGGCGCAGTCCTCGCGGTGACACACGACCGCTACTTCCTCGACCACGTGGCCGAATGGATCTGCGAGGTCGACCGCGGCAAGCTGCACCCGTACGAGGGCAACTACTCCACTTACCTGGAGAAGAAGGCCGAGCGCCTCGAGGTCCAGGGCAAGAAGGACCAGAAGCTGCAGAAGCGCCTCAAGGAAGAGCTCGCCTGGGTCCGTTCGGGTGCCAAGGCCCGTCAGACGAAGAACAAGGCACGCCTCTCGCGGTACGAGGAGATGGCGGCGGAGGCCGAGAAGACGCGCAAGCTCGATTTCGAGGAGATCCAGATCCCGACGCCACCGCGTCTGGGTGATGTGGTGGTCGAGGTCGCCAACCTCGACAAGGGCTTCGACGGTCGCGTGCTGATCAAGGATCTGTCATTCACGTTGCCGCGCAACGGAATCGTCGGTGTCATCGGACCCAACGGTGTCGGTAAGACGACGCTGTTCAAGACCATCGTCGGACTCGAGGAGCCCGACTCGGGTTCGGTCAAGGTCGGCGACACGGTCAAGCTCAGCTACGTCGACCAGAATCGCACCAACATCGACCCCAAGAAGAACGTGTGGGAGGTCGTCTCCGACGGCAACGACTACATCGAGGTCGGCCAGAACGAGATGCCCTCGCGTGCCTACGTCAGCGCATTCGGGTTCAAGGGTCCCGACCAGCAGAAGCGGGCCGAGGTGCTCTCCGGTGGTGAGCGTAACCGTCTCAACCTGGCGCTGACCCTCAAAGAGGGCGGCAACCTGATCCTGCTCGACGAGCCGACCAACGACCTCGACGTCGAAACCCTCGGCTCGCTCGAGAACGCTCTGGAGTCGTTCCCCGGCTGTGCCGTGGTGATCAGCCACGACCGGTGGTTCCTCGACCGGACCTGTACCCACATTCTGGCGTGGGAGGGCAATGTCGAAGAGGGACAATGGTTCTGGTTCGAAGGCAACTTCGAGGCGTATGAGGCGAACAAGGTCGACCGGCTCGGACCCGACGCCGCGCGTCCGCACCGGGTTACTCACCGGAAACTCACTCGCGACTGAATCGCGTCACTACCATCGCGGTAGGGCTCGAATCGGAGATCATCTCCCAATCTCCTTGAAGTGAAGGTGAGTGCGTTGTCTCAAGAGAGTGCTCTGTTGCCTGCGGCGGTCAGCTGCTATCTCAACGCGAGCAACCCTCCGGGCGACGCGCACCACCCGACGACGGGTTCGGGAGGTGGTCTCACCGACGCGACCGACCTCGACGCGATCGACGACGCCGATCTGAACCGCGTTCGTCGACACGTCGGGTTGGCGTCGACGCGATCAGCCGGGCAGTGCCTGGTCGACGTGAGCTCGGGACCGTCGGGAACCGAGATCGTCGTCGTCAACGACGACATGCCACTGCTGGTCGAAGCGGTGCTGACGGTTGTCGAGGCGCACGGACTGACCGTGAGCCGCATCGACCACCCGGTGATGGCGGTGGCGCGCGACGAGGCAGGCACGCTCAGCGACATCGGCGCCGGACCAGACCGCACAACCGAGTCGTGGATCTACGTGGTCGCGATGTCGGCGAAGGGTGAAGTCGACACCGAGGCCTTGCGTACCGAACTCGTCGACGTCATCGCCCGTGTGGCCGACGTCGACCGCGACGCGGTGGATATGCGCGGCCGCCTGTCGACATGCGGTGCCGATTGCGCCGTCGCCCCGACCACCGCGGAGTCGGGTATCGCCGCGGTCGACCGCTACGAGTATTCGCGCCTACTCGACTGGTTCGCGGGTAACCACTTCGTGCCACTCGGTTACCGCAGGGTGGGCGTCGACGGCGCGGTCTCCGACGGGCGGGGTCTGTGGCGAGGCGACTCACTCCTCGACCTCACCGGGGCGCGCGACTTCGGAGTGCTCACGCAGCGGCCGCTGCTGCCGCGGGTCTCGCGGGTTTATCTCGAAACGGGCGTGCAGCGTTCGAACTATCCGATCCTGATCCAGATTCCCGAATTCGACGCCGCCGGAACGCATGTGGGCGAACATCGCTTCCTCGGCACCTTCACGTCCTCGGGCCTGCACCAGACGATCCTCGACGTGCCCGTACTGCGTGGCAAAGTGCACGAGGTGATCCGCCGGGCAGGCGTCGACGAGGATTCGTTCGCCGGTCAGTCGATGATCGAACTGCTGCAGAACTATCCGCTCGTGGAGATGTTCGCGTCGTCGGATGCCGAGTTGAGCCGACGGATCGCCGAGATGCTCGACGCCGTCGCCACGCGAACCCTGCGCGCGTTCGTCCGCGTGAATCCGCAGGGCAGTACCGCGACCGCGCTCATCTATCTACCTCGCGACAGATACAACACGCAGAACCGGTTGGCGCTGCAGAACGTCGTCTCAGAGCAACTGCAAGGCACGGCGCTCGAGTACTCGGCTCGGGTCAGCGAGATGCCCCTCGCGCAACTACAGGTGATGGTCCGCGTCGACGAATCGGATGCTGCACGACGCGGGTCCTTCGACATCGGAACTCCCGAACAGAGCGCCATCCAGCACGAACTCGCACGGGCCATTCGGACGTGGGACGAGCGGTTTCGGGAGGCGGCAGGCGGACTCGACGCGTCGTCGGCCCGACTTCCCATCGGCGGCGTGGACGCCGTGCTGCGACTACTTCCTGCGCTGCCCGACGACTACAAGGACCAGCGCGAACCGTCGGACGCCGTCGCCGACCTCATCCGAGTCGCCGATCTCGACGTCGGGGGAATCGCCGTCACGCTGGGGCAGACCGCCACCGAGCCCGGGGCACCGTGGAAGTTCACGTTGTATCTGTGCGGCGTCGCAGCCACATTGACCGACGTGCTGCCGGTGCTTCACAGCCTCGGCCTCGATGTCGTCGACGAGCATCCGTACCGTCTGGTGCGGCCGGACGGGCAGGTCTGCCACGTCTACGAATTCAGTGTCGCGTTGGCCGATGGGATGTCGTTGGATCTCGACTCGGCCGACGACCTCGACGACCGGTTCACCGACGCGTTCGTCCAGATCTGGCGGCAGCGTGCGGAGGTCGACGCCTACAACGAACTCATCATCAGGTGTGGTCTCGAGTGGCGCTCCGCGGCGATGCTCCGCGCGTATGGCCGGTACCTACGCCAGTGTGGCTTCTCCTACAGCAACACTCTGGTTGCGCACACGCTCGGCGAGTATCGCGATGTCACGCGGGGACTGGTGGCGTTGTTCGAGGCGTCGTTCGACCCCGATCACGCCGACGAACAGCGCCGTGACCGCGCGGCAGCCGCGCTCAGCGACGACATCGGCAAGGTTCTCGGACTCGAAGCCGACCGCATCGTTTCGGCGTTCTCGGCCGTCATCGGAGCGACGTCGCGCACGAATTTCTACGTCCGCGACGACGACGGCGACCGACCGGTGATGTCGTTCAAGTTGCGACCCAGAGAGATTCCGCAAACTCCCGAACCGCGGCCACTGCACGAGATCTTCGTGTACTCGCCGCGTGTCGAAGGGGTCCACCTGCGTTTCGGTGCCGTTGCCCGCGGCGGGCTGCGGTGGTCGGATCGACGCGAGGACTTCCGCACCGAGATCCTGGGTCTGGTCAAGGCTCAGGCCGTCAAGAACGCGGTGATCGTTCCCGTCGGCGCCAAGGGCGGTTTCGTGGTGAAGCGGCCGCCGGCGCCGACAGGCGACACCGCAGCAGACCGAGATGCCACGCGCGCGGAAGGCATTGCGCGGTACCGCGACTTCATCTCCGGCCTGCTCGACGTCACAGACAATCTCGACCGACACACCGGTGCTGTCATCCCCGCGAAGTCGGTGGTCCGCAGAGACGGCGACGACACCTACCTCGTCGTCGCTGCCGACAAGGGCACGGCCACCTTCTCCGATATCGCCAATGATGTTGCAGCCCAGTACGATTTCTGGCTCGGGGATGCGTTCGCCTCGGGTGGCTCGGCCGGCTACGACCACAAGGCGATGGGCATCACCGCGCGAGGCGCGTGGGAATCGGTCAAGCGTCATTTCCGGGAGATGGGCGTCGACACACAGTCGCAGGACTTCACCGTCGCGGGTATCGGCGACATGAGCGGCGACGTGTTCGGCAACGGCATGCTGTTGTCGCAGCACATTCGTCTCGTCGCGGCGTTCGATCACCGGCACGTGTTCGTCGATCCGAATCCGGACGCCGCGTCGTCGTATACCGAACGCGCACGGCTCTTCTCGTTGCCGCGCTCGTCTTGGGCCGACTACGACACCGCGCTGATCAGTGAGGGTGGCGGCGTCTGGTCGAGGGAGACCAAGTCGATCCCGATCAGCGAACAGATGCGCACGGCACTCGGACTCGAGGTGGGCGTCGATGCGTTGTCGCCACCGGAACTGATACACGCGATCCTGCTCGCACCGGTCGACCTGCTGTGGAACGGCGGCATCGGCACGTACATCAAGTCGTCCTCCGAATCCGACGCGCAGGTGGGGGACAAGGCAAACGACGCGATCCGCGTCGACGGAGATCAGTTGCGCGCCAAGGTCGTCGGCGAAGGCGGCAACCTCGGCGTGACCGAACGCGGTCGGATCGAGTTCGACCTCGCAGGTGGACGCATCAACACCGACGCGATGGACAACTCGGCGGGCGTCGATTGTTCCGACCACGAGGTCAACATCAAGATCCTGCTCGACTCTGCGGTCTCGACCGGGCAACTCGTGGCTGCCGACCGTGATCCACTGCTCGAGTCGATGACCGACGAGGTCGGCGATCTGGTGCTGGCCGACAACGTGTCACAGAACTCCGAGCTCGGTTTCTGTCGCGCCTACTCGCTCGATCGCGTCGATGTGCACGCACGCCTGCTCCACGAGATCGCCTCGCACGGAGTCGATTTGACTCTGGAGGCATTGCCGACACCGCAGCAGTTGATCAAACGCCTGCATTCGGACGTACACCGCGGGCTCACCTCGCCGGAACTCGCGACGCTGATGTCGCACGTGAAGCTGATCGCCAAGGACGACCTCCTGGGAGGTGACCTGCCCGAGAACGATGTGTTCGAGGGTCTGCTCGCCGAGTACTTCCCGCTTCCGCTGCGCGAACGATTCGCGGACGGGATACGCGCGCACCGACTGCATCGCGAGATCGTCACCACCGTCCTCGTCAACGAGGTCGTCGACCGGGCGGGCATCACGCACCTGTTCCGGCTAGGAGAATCGACGGGCTCGACAACCGAGGAGGCCGTGCGGGCCTACGTGGTGGCCGACAGGGTCTTCGGTCTGTCGGACCTCTTCGCGCGCATCCTGCATGCCGACGCTCCGGTGGAGGCCATCGACGAGATGATGCTCTACGAGCGGCGGCTGCTGTTCCGGGCGTCGAGATGGCTGCTGGCGTTTCGTCCGCAGCCGCTCGCCATGGCGGCGGAGATCACCCGTTACACCGAGCAGGTGGCTGAGCTCACCGCACTGATCGACAGTTGGTTCGGTGCGCAGTCGGCCGCCGACGTCGAGCGGCGCGTCGAGCACTACCGCGCGCTCGGTGTGGAGACCGACCTCGCCCACGACGTCGCGATCAGCCTCCACCGGTTCTGCCTGCTCGACATCGTCGACGCCGCGGAGATCGCCGACCGCGATCCCGTCGAGGTCGGCGAACTGTACTTCGCGATCATGGAGCACTTCGGACTCGAGGAACTGCTCACCGCGGTCTCCACCCTCGAATACGGTGACCGCTGGCATGCGTTGGCGCGCTTGGCTCTTCGCGACGACATGCACGGCGCGCTGCGCGCCCTCACGCTGACGATCCTGCAGAGCAGCGAACCCGACGAGAGCGCGGCGGAGAAGATCTCCGAGTGGGAGTCGTCGCATTCGTCGCGGCTGTCGCGGGTCCGCACGATGCTCGCCGACATCGAGCAGGGTCCCGAACTCGACCTCGCGACGCTGTCGGTTGCCGCGCGGCAGTTGCGCAGCCTCATCAGGTGACGAACCTCTTCAGTTGACGACCATCGGCCCTCTTCACGGGGAGGTGTCGCGAACGAAAGGACAGTCGTGCTCTACGAGGACGAGGGAGTCAGGACCGACGCCGGTTACGTGGTCAAGGTTCCCGTCCGCTGGTCGGACATGGATGTGTTCGCGCACATCAACCACGCGCGCATGGTGACACTCATCGAAGAGGCTCGGATTCCCTGGCTCTTCTACGACGGGCGACCCACCGCAGACCTGCGTCGGGGTTGTGTCGTCGCGGACCTGCACGTCAAATACCGCCAACAGGTTCGGCACGACGAGGGGCCGATCGTCGTGACCATGTTCGTGGAGAAGGTACGTGCCGTCGACTTCGTCGTCGGATACGAGGTGCGTCCAGACGCCGCGTCGCCCACCGACAAACCCGCTGTCACCGCGACCACCCAACTCGTCGCCTTCGACGTCGACGCTCAGCGGCTGCGACGACTCACCCCGGACGAGCGCGAGTACCTGGAGAGTTTTCGCCGCACGTCGGGCACCGGCGCGTGACGGAGCTGCCCGAGCGGTTCGTCGTCGCGGGAAGTCCCGACGACCGCGGGGACGCATTGGCCTTCCTGTCGCGCGCCATACGCCTCGACGAGGCCGCGGTGATCAGAGTGGTGCAACGGTCCGATGGGCTACTCGCGCTGTGGGCCCATACCGGTTTCGACGTACTGGTCACGAGGTCGATCTTCGGCAGCGTGGCACCGTCGGACATCGTCGTCGACGCCGACACACTCCGCAGTCGGCTGAGCGACGGTACGGCGGGTGTGCCGGTCGAGCCGGGAATGTCACTCGACTCCGCGTGGCGTGGTGCGCTGCCGCTGCGCAGCGGCTACCGGCACCTCGACGATGTCCCCGCGCGGACGGTCGTCGAGTTGACGCGCGAGGGAGCGCGCCTTGCCCGCGAGGAGGGCAGCAACTTCGGGCCCGCTACCGGCCTCCTCGACCAAGGCGTACTCGACGTCTCGTCCGCCGACGGGGCACTGAACGCCACGGTCTCACTGCGATCGTTGTTCGCGCTCACCGCAATGGGTTTCGTGCGCGATGCCGACGGCCACGAGGTGACCGAGACGTCGCCGATCGACGCCATAGGCGCCACCGAGCCTGTACGCGTGCGTATTTCGGCAGCGTGGATTCGGATCGACGCGCGCTACGGTTCGGTGTACCAGCGCAGGCACCGCGACCTCGACGTCACGGTTATCTAGCGGCCCTCAGACGAGCCATGCGGCGGCGTTGGGTGCCAACATGCCGTCGACGAGTGGTGCGCTCGTCAGGATCAGGTCTCCCGGGGGTAGCCCGACCGGTTCGCTCGTCGTGTTCAGCGCGCACACCAGGTGTCCCTCGGAGCGTCGGAATGCCAGGCATCCCGTGGGTGCGCCGTACCATTCGATGCCATCGCCTGCGAATTCGTCACGCTCATAACGCAATTCGATGGCCGTGCGGTACAGCGACAGCGTCGAGTTCATGTCTTCGAGCTCGGCCTCGACGGTGTACTCCGCCCACGATTCCGGAATCGGAAGCCACGTTTGCGGGTTCGTCGAGAAACCGAACGGCGGCTCGGAGCCTTCCCACGGCAGGGGTACCCGGGATGCGTCCCGCCCGCGTTCGGTGTGCCCGGAGCGTTCCCACACCGGATCCTGCAGAGCGTCGTCGGGAAGGTCGGCATTGGGGACGCCGAGTTCTGCGCCGTTGTAGATGAATATCGAACCGGGGAGCGCGAACTCGACGAGCGCCATCGCCCGCGCCCGTGCAGTCCCCAGCTCGACGTCGACGTGGGGCGTCTGCTCGGCTCGTTCTGTCTCGACGTCTTCTGTCCCGCTGTCTTGAGTCTCGGTGTCCGGAGTCTCGGCGTCGAGTGTCTCGCCGGCCGAAGTCTCGGCGTCGGGAGTCTCGTCGTCGAGTGTCTCGCCGGCCGAAGTCTCGGTGTCTTGAGCCTCGGTGTCGGGAGTCTCGCTATCGGGGGTGTCGCTGTCGACGGTGTCGGTGTCGGGAGTCTCGCTGTCGGACGTCACGACGGCGGAACCGTAGCGCGTCACTTCGCGGTCGACGTCGTGATTCGACAACGTCCAGGTGGGTGTTCCGCCAACGCTCTGCACCGCGTCGAGCGAGTTCTCGATGGCGTCGCGGATGGAGTCGGCGTCGAACGGCGCTTTGGCGAGTCTGAAGTTGAAACCCAGATGCAGTTCGTCCGGGCGCAGGTACTCCGCGAATCGCTCGTTGTCGTCGACCCAGATCTCACCGACGTTCGCGGCGCCGGGGTAGTCGTCGATGACAGCGCGGATCTTTCGGTGGATGTCGTGCACCGCGTAGTTGTTGAACCTGGGGTCGTCGTCGCGGTTGACCAGGAGTCCTGCGGCCTCGACGTCCATGTCGGGAAGGTCGGCGGGTTTGGCCATACCGTGTGCGACGTCGATGCGGAAGCCGTCGACGCCGCGGTCGAGCCAGAAGCGCAACGTCTGCTCGAGGTCGTCGAACACCTCGGGGTTCTCCCAGTTCAGATCCGGTTGTTCGCGCGCGAAGATGTGCAGGTACCACTGGCCGGGTGTGCCGTCGGCTTCGGTGACGCGGTCCCACGCGGGGCCGCCGAAGATGCTGACCCAGTTGTTCGGCGGTTCGTCGCCGTTCTCTCCTCGCCCGTCACGGAAGATGTACCGCGCACGTTCGGGACTGCCCGGGCCGGCCGCCAGCGCGTCGATGAACCATTGGTGCTGGTCGCTGGTGTGGTTGGGGACGAGATCCATCGTCACTCGGATCTCGCGGTCGTGCGCCTCGGCGATCAGCTCGTCGAAGGTCGCGAGATCACCGAAGAGCGGATCGATGTCGCGTGGATCCGAGACGTCGTACCCGTGATCTGCCATGGGGGAGCGCATGATCGGGCTCAACCACAACGCGTCGACGCCGAGGAGTTCGAGGTAGCCGAGCTTGTCGATGACGCCTGCGAGGTCGCCGATGCCGTCGCCGTCGAGGTCGGAGAACGACCGGGGATAGATCTGATAGAAGATCGCCGAACGCCACCAGGTGTCGTCGGCTGGGTCGAGCTGGGTTGCAACTGCGGCGAACCCGTCTGCTTCGTCGACCCCTTCTGCTTCGATAACGCCGTCTGCTTCGATGACCCCGTCTGCCTCATGGACGCCGTCCGCCTCGGTGGCGTGCTGGTCGTCGACGCCCGACGCGTCGTCGTTGAGGTCGTCCGGTGTCTCGTCGCTCACCGCGACAATTCTGCCCTACCTGTGTTTTCCGGTAGAAGACCAGGTGGCATCGGCGCGTCGTGTCCGATCTGTCGGATTGGTGCCGGGCAGATCAGAAGGGTGAATTGACCATCGACTGGGCGGCCATCTCCATGTAGTCGACGAGCGCCTGGCGGTGTGGTGGGTCGAGGGTGTCGTCGTCGATCGACGCGATCGCGGTGTGCATGCAGCGCAGCCAGGCGTCGCGCTCGATCGGACCGATGGTGAACGGCTGATGGCGCATGCGCAGGCGGGGGTGGCCCCGTTCTTCGGAGTAGGTTCGCGGGCCTCCCCAGTACTGCTCGAGGAACATGCGGAGTCGACGCTCGGCCGGCCCGAGGTCTTCCTCGGGGTACATCGGCCGAAGGATCTCGTCGGCGGCGACCTCTCGATAGAAGACGCTGGTCAGCTTCTCGAAGGTCTCATGGCCACCGACCTCGTCGTAGAACGAACGATGAACCTGGGTGTTCGCCGGCTGGCCGCCGGCAGGGATGTTGCCGCTCACCCGACCCATTGTCCCCACCGTGCGCTGTGGTCTCAACATTGCTGTGAGAAGGCGGCTACGACAGCACTCTGCACGCGTCTACGACAGACCGTAGGGGTCGGTGCCCGAACGGCTGTGGTGTGGGCTAAATTGATCACACGACCTGTGCGGCGTGAGCGTGCATCGCGCGCTCACCGGCCGTGCGCAAGAGGGTTTATCGATCGGAAGGGTCTCATGGACAACTGGATCGCCTACATCGGAGTGCCGGTCACGGTCCTGGTGGTTATCTTCGCCCTGGCGTGCGTGGTCTCGATGGCATTCTCGAGTGGCGTCAAGTATCCCGAGCAGCAGGAATACACGCTCGACCAGAAGTGGGACCGCGGACCGCTGCTCTTCTCCGCAACGGAGATCGAATCTATTGCGTTGCCGCGTCACGCGGAACCGAACGATGTGGATGGAGGCTCGGCCAGTGCCAAGTGGTGAGATTTCGCAGACGACAAGCTCCGAAGGAACGTCAGAGGTCATCGCGGCCCCCGCGCTGCCCGTCGGCACGGTCATCACCAACAGCGGGCGCGTTTCGTCCACCCGCTTTCCCGGTCAGACCGCGACGACCCCTCCGTTCTCGCGCGACGAACTGATCGCACTCGACGACGCGATCCACGCCGCAACCGAGAAGGCGCTTGTGCGCTTCTCCGTGTACATCGGAGAGCTCGGAACCGACCCGGTGGCCGATGCGCGCAACGTGCTGCTCAAGGCAGCCCCCGAGCCCGCGTACGGCGCGCTGCTCGCGGTCTCGCCCAACACGCACGACGTCGTGGTGGTGTCGGGCAGTGAGGTCGCCGACCGCGTCAACGATCGCGTCGCCGACCTGGGCGTGACCGCCGCGATCGGCAGCTTCCGGCAGAACGAGCTCATCGACGGACTCATCTCCGCGCTGCACGTGATGGCGACCGCAGCAGCACCCATCTGAGCTGCAGCACCGAAGAACTTCAGCGGCCCGAAGAACTTCAGCCGCACCGAATAACCAACGAGAATGGCCCGGGAGCAATCCCGGGCCATTCTCGTATGTTGTTGCTGCGGTTCCTACTGTGCGACCAGATCTCTGGTGGCCGGTGCCTTCTCCGTGGAGACCTTCTCAGCCGGTACGGCGGTGGTCGCGTCCTCATTCGTCGCATCGGGTCGCGTGGGGGAGCTTCCCAGATGGTCGTCGACCATGTCGTTCTCGTCGAACGGATCGCGGCCGGACAGCACGTCGTCGACCCGATTCTTGTCGATGGTCCCTGTCCACGATCCGACGAGAATTGTCGCGACCGCGTTGCCCGAGAAGTTGGTGACCGCGCGAGCCTCGGACATGAAGCGGTCGATGCCCACGATCAGTCCGACTCCGTCCAGCATGGCCGGTTGGTGGGCCTGCAGGCCGCCGGCGAGAGTTGCCAGTCCGGCACCGCTGACGCCTGCGGCACCCTTCGAGGCGATGATCATGAAGACCAGCAGGCTGATCTGTGCTCCGATCGAGAGCGGTGCACCCATGGCATCTGCGATGAAGATCGACGCCATCGTCAGGTAGATGGCTGTTCCGTCGAGATTGAAGGAGTAGCCGGTCGGAACCACGACACCGACGGTGGACTTGTCGACACCGAGGTGCTCCATCTTGGCGATCAGTCGAGGCAGCGCCGATTCGGAGGACGAGGTGGCAAAGATCAACAGATACTCGCGGGCAAGGTAGCGGACGAGTCGGAAGATCGAGACGCCTGCGACCGACCGCAGGATCACTCCGAGGACGCCGAAGACGAACACGACGCATGTCACGTAGAACGCGATCATCAGGATCATCAGCTGTCCGACCGCGGCCCAGCCGGTCTGGCCCACAACGTTGGCGATCGCGCCGAATGCACCGATCGGGGCGAGCCACAGGATCATGCTGAGGATCTTGAACACGAGCTTCTGGATGTAGGCGACAGCCGCGAGGATCGGTTCACCGCTGGGCCCCATGGCCTGCAGTGCGAAGCCGACGAGAAGCGCGACGAACAGTGCCTGCAAGACGTTGCCCGAGGTGAGCGCCGACAGGAGTGACTCCGGGATGATCCCCTGGATGAATGCCATGAGTCCGCCGGATTCGTGGGCCTTGTCGGCCAATGCCGAACCCTTGTCCGCGGTCGCCGTGATGTTGAGGCCGTCGCCGGGCTTGATCAGGTTTCCGACGACGAGCCCGATCGCGAGTGCGATGGTCGACATCACCAGGAAGTAGACGAAGGCGAGTCCGCCGACCTTGCCGACCGTCGCGGCCTTTCTGACCGAGCCGATGCCGAGCACGATGGTGCAGAAGATGACCGGCGCGATCATCATCTTGATGAGGCTGACGAACATGGTGCCGAGTACCCCGAGGTCTTTGCCGACACCGGGAGCGATGATGCCTACCGCCACGCCTCCGACGACAGCGACGATGACCGCCACGTACAGCCAATGCGTCTTGTCGCGCTTCTTGGGGGGCGTTGCCGGCATCTCGTCGGTCGCCACCGCGCCGTCTGGGTGTCGTCGTCTCAGATTCATCGTGCTGTCCTTCCTGTGATGCAGGTCGACGTCTTCGAAGCGCACCCGCTGTGGAAGATTGTTGGGCAACACCGTGATGTGGGTCACCATTGAGTTCATTTCGTTCAGGCGATCACCGTGGTGAACTCGATGGCGATTGCCGTATGGGCGGTCGCGGAAGGATGGTGCGGACATGCTGCAGTGGCGTCCCCGGACACTCGCCGGTCAGGCTGTGGCGCTGCAGTTGGCTGTCGTCGTCGTGATCGTGGTGGCGGCGGCGGCCCTCGCCCTGCTCGATGCCCGGCTCGACGGGGTGCGCGCCGCGCGTGAACAGGTCACTTCTGTGGCGGTGAGCATTGCCGACGCACCGTCGACGGCCCGCGCGCTGGCGTCTCCCGACCCGACCGCGAGCCTGCAGCCGGTGACGGAGGAGATCCGCTCGGTCACCGGGCTGTCGTTCATCACGATCATGAACACAGAGGGTGTGCGCTATACGCACACCAGGCCCGCGCTCATCGGGCAGCGCTACCTGGGTTCCACCAGCCAGGCGCTTCGTGGGGAGGTCTACACCGAGACCTATACCGGGACGCTAGGCCCATCGATCCGTTCGATCGCACCGGTACGCAACGACGAGGGCGTGATCGTCGGGATGGTTGCTGTCGGGATCACGCAGGCCACGCTCACCGACGAGTGGCTGGACCAACTGCCGTTGATCGCGTCGATCGGTCTGGTGGCGATCGTCGCCGCCCTCGGCGGGCTCTGGCTCATCCGACGGCGGCTGTTGCGGCTCACAGGTGGTCTGGCGCCGGGAGAACTACGCGTCATGTACGACCATCACGACGCGGTGCTCCATTCGGTCAAGGAGGGGCTCGTGGTGATCGACGACGGCACGATCGCTTTGTGCAACGACGAGGCGCGTCGGTTGCTCGCAGGCGATCGTGGCGGTGATGTCGCTGAACTCGACGAGATGCCCGAATTCCTGCTCGGCACAGAGCCTCTCACCGACGTGCTGTACGTCGATCAGGGCCGGGTGCTCGTGGTCAATCGGGCCCCCGTGTCGACGCGACCTGGTTCGACCGTCGTCACGATCCGGGACAGGACCGAATTGTCGGCTGCCATAGGCGAATTGGATTCACTCTCGCGCTTCGCCGAAGCGCTCCGGTCGCAGGCGCACGAGTCGGCCAACCGGTTGCACACGATGGTCGCGCTGATCGAGACCGGCCACTCGGAGCGCGCCGCCGATCTCGCCACCGCCGATCTCGCCCTCTCGCAGCGACTGGTCGATCGCGTCTCGGACACGATCAGCGATCCCACCCTCAGCGCGTTGTTGCTCGGCAAGTCGGCCCAGGCAGCAGAACGCGGGATCTCGATGACGTTGACGGAGGAGTCCGCTCTGGACTCGGTCGAGACCTCTCCGTTGACCACCGACGAGATGATCACCATCGTCGGAAACCTGATCGACAACGCGTTGGACGCCTGCGATCCGGATGACCCGTGGGTGGAGGTCACAGTGGCATCGGCGGACGGATTCCTGCGGATCGTCGTCGCCGACAGTGGTCCGGGTATGACCGATGATGAATTTGAAAGAGCGTGCAGCAGAGGATATTCGACGAAGTCCGGTGGCGATGCGCAGGGCAGGGGACTCGGCCTTGCCCTGGTGAGTCACGTGGTCAACCGACACGGCGGCACCCTGCGATCCGAGCACACATACGGCTCGGTCGTCACTGTCGAGATCCCGAGCGGAGAATAGCCATCGTGATACGCGTGATGATCGTCGACGACGAGCCGCTACTCGTGCAAGCGCACCGCGACTACCTCGCCCGCATCGGCGGGTTCGAGGTGGTGGCGACGGCGGGCACCGCGCAGGATGCGCACCGCGCGGCGAACGCGGCCGTGGCGGCGGGGGCACCTGTCGAACTCGTGCTGCTCGATCTGGGCCTGCCGGACGCGAGCGGTATCGACCTCGCGTCCGCGCTGTCGGGACTTCGGCCCGATCCCGACATCATCGCCATCACGGCTGCACGCGATCTGCCGACAGTTCGCCGAGCGGTGGCGCACGGCGCGCTGCTTTATCTGCTCAAACCGTTCTCGTACGCGGCTTTCGCCGAAAAGATCGAGCACTACCTGCGCTACCGCGAAACCGTCGCGGGCGACGGCGACGCCGTCAGCCAGCGAGACGTCGACCGTGCGCTTGCCGCGCTGCGCACCGCCGACCCCCGACGCGGCGCGCCCAAGGGCATGGCACCGGACACCACCGACGCCGTCGGAAGGGCGGTCCGCGATGCGCCCGACGGGCTGACCGCATCGGAAGTCGCTGCGCAGGTGGGCAGTTCGCGAGTCACCGCGTGGCGATACCTGGAGCGGCTCGCCGACGCCGGCACGGTGCGCAGGGTCACCGAGTACGGCGGGGCGGGCCGACCCCAGATTCGCTACACCTGGACGAGGTGACCTGTCACTCGGTTGTGAACTGTCACTCGGCGTCGAAACCTCGCGCGCGAAGCGAGCGCTCGACACCGGCGCGACCCTCGATGATCAACCGCTTGAGTGCTGTCGGGTGATCGTTGGAGAGGAACTCGTCGGCCTTCGCCAGCGCCTCGGGAGTGATCTCCCACGACGGATACAGACCGTTGACGACGGTCTGCGCCACCTCGCTCGATCGACGGCTCCAGATCTCCGGAACCGCGGCGAAGTACTTGTCGACGTACGGCGACAACAACTCCGCCTGGCCCGGACGGTCGAAACCTGCCACGACGGCTCGCGTGTAGATGTTGGAGAGCGTGTCGTCGTCGATCGCCTGCGACCACGCGTCGGCCTTCGCCTCCGCAAGCGGACGTGCGGCTCGCGCGGTGGCAGCCTGACGCGTACCCGCAGAGGTGTTGTCGCGCTTGGCCTCCGCGTCGATGACAGGTGTATTCGACGGGTCGCTGTCGATGGCGCCCGCAGTAGCCAGCGCGAGCACCAGCTTCCAGCGCAGATCGGTGTCGATGGTCAGGCCGGCGAGACCGTGGTCGGCGGGATCGTCGCCGTCGAGGAGCGCTCGGACCACCGCGATCTGTTCGTCGAACAGCTTTCCGGAGAGCAGGGTGTTGACGAACGCGAGCTGATGGTCGGAGCCCGACTCGGCCGCGCGGGCGAGTTCGAGGAGTCGGGAGCTGAAACGCGGCCAGCCGACGGTTGTGGCCCACTCCGGGTCGGCGTACGACTCGATCGCGGTTGTCGCCTGCAGCAGAACACGCTGCACCACACCGATTTCGGTCTCGGCGGCGATGCCGTGCTCGACGAGCGCGACAAAGTCGCGCGCCTTCATCTCCGCCTGGCGGGTCATCTCCCACGCGGCCGACCACACCAGCGTGCGCGGCATCGAGTCGGTGATGTCGCCGATGCGTGCGGTGGCGGTCTCGAGCGATTCGGGGTCGAGGCGCACCGATGCGTAGGTGAGGTCGTCGTCGTTGAGCAGGATCAGTTTTCCGCGCGGGACGCCGACGAGGTCGGCGACCTCGGTGACCGAGCCCTCGACGTCGAGTTCGACACTCTGGACGCGCTCGAGAGCTCCGGATGCGTTGTCGTCGTAGATGCCGACGCGCATGCGGTGCACGCGTGTCTCGCCTGCGCCGGGAGCAGCGCCGTCCTGGACGATGGCGAAGCGGGTGAACGCGCCCGAGTCGTCGACCTCGAAGTCGGGGCGGATGACGTTGATGCCGGTGGTCTTGAGCCACTGGCTACCCCAGTCGGACAGATCGCGACCCGACGACTTCTCCAGCGCGGCAAGCAGATCCGAGAACGTCGCATTGCCGAACTTATGTGAGGTGAAGTAGTCGCGTAGACCCGCGAGGAAGTCGTCGACTCCGACATAGGCGACCAACTGCTTGAGCACGGATGCGCCCTTGGCATAGGTGATGCCGTCGAAGTTGACCTCGACGGCGGCGATGTCGGGGATGTCGGCGGCAACCGGATGCGTCGAGGGCAACTGATCCTGGCGATAGGCCCACGACTTCTCGACGTTGGCGAACGTCGTCCATGCGCTGGTGTACTCGGTTGCCTCCGACTGGCACAGCACCGATGCGAATGTGGCGAAGGATTCGTTGAGCCACAGGTCGTCCCACCACTTCATGGTGACCAGGTCGCCGAACCACATATGTGCCATCTCGTGCAGGACGGTCTCGGCTCGCCGCTCGTAGTTGTAGTTCGTCACGCGCGACCGGAAGACGTAATCCTCGAGGAAGGTGACGGCACCCGCGTTCTCCATTGCGCCCGCGTTGAACTCGGGCACGAAGAGCTGGTCGTACTTGCCGAAGGCGTAGGGGATGCCAAAGTTCTTGTGGTAGAAGGAGAATCCCTGCTTGGTCTCGGTGAACAGTCGCTCCTCGTCCATGAACTCGGCGAGGGACGCCCTGCAGTAGATTCCCAGTGGGATCGAACCGTGGTCGTCGGTGTAAGTGTCTGTCCACTCCGCGTACGGCCCTGCGATCAACGCGACCAGGTAGGTGCTCATCACAGGGGTTTGCGCGAATCGGTGCACTCCGCCGTCGATCGACTCGGTCAGCGCGTTCGAGATGACTTTCCAGTCCTCGGGAGCGGTCACGGTGATCGTGTAGGTCGCCTTGAGATCGGGTTGATCGAAGCAGGCGAACATCCGCTTGGCGTCTGCGGTCTCGAACTGCGAGTAGAGGTAGACGGAATCGTCGGTGGGATCGACGAAACGGTGCAGTCCCTCACCGGTGTGCGAGTAGGCGCAGTCGGCGACGACGACGAGCTCATTGTCGGCGGCGAGATCGGGGAGTGTCAGTCCCACCGATTCGTCGAATCCGCTGACGTCGAGTTCTTTTCCGTTGAGCGTCGCCGAGATGAGCGTCGGTGCAACCAGATCGATGAAGGTCTGTGAGCCGGGTGTTGCGGTGAAGGTGACGGTGCTCGTCGAGCGGAACGTCTTCTCTCCGGGCTTGCCGCTGCCGTCGGTGAGGTCGAGTTCTACGTCGTAGTGGGATACGTCGATGGTGGTGGCGCGTTCTCGCGCCTGGTCTCGGGTCAGATTCGGGGCAGTCACAATCGCCAGCTTAGCCGCGTAACGTCGGCGTGGAATCGTTGCGGATGGTCGTTGGTTGAAAGTGCTGCTGGTTCAAAGACCTGATGGTTATTCAATGACCTGTCGGGTGTGAACGACCGATACGCGTCGGCCATGTCGAAGGGAATGTTTGCAGATGTCGCAAAAGGATCGTATTGATTTCTGGTTCGACCCACTGTGCCCGTGGTGCTGGATCACCTCGCGGTGGATTCTCGAGGTGGAGAAGGTGCGCGACGTCGACGTGAACTTCCACCTGATGAGCCTCGCCGTCCTCAACGAGGGCCGCGACATCCCCGACGACTACCGCGAAGCGCTCAAGAACGCCTGGCGGCCGGTCCGCGTGATAGCCGCGGCAGTTGCGGCGAAGGGCGACGACATCCTTGCGCCGATCTACACGGCCATGGGCACCCGAATCCACAACCAGGGCAACAAGGATTTCGACGTCGTGATCGCCGAGACGCTCGATGAACTGGGCCTCGATCCCGAGCTCGCGAAGGCCGCGGACTCCACCGAGTACGACGAGTGGATTCGCACCAGCCATCACGAGGGCATGGACAAGGTGGGCGACGATGTCGGGACGCCGACCATCCACGTCAACGGGGTCGCGTTCTTCGGTCCTGTCCTGTCCCGGATACCGCGCGGTGAGACGGCGGGAACCGTCTGGGACGGCGCTGTCGCCCTCGCGTCGTACCCGCACTTCTTCGAGCTCAAGCGCAGCCGCAATGAGGATCCGCAGTTCGACTGAGCTGGCTCTCGTGGCCTGTCGCTAGAGCTCGGGCTTGTCGCTAGAACTTGGGTGGGGCCTCGAGTCCGTTGGGCAGCGACCCCTCGGCCACGGCGGCGGGGTGCGGCGGCGGCGTGACTGGTACTGCGTTGCCGCTGCCGACGCCGCGAACGATGGTCCTCGGGCGGAACAGAATGGCGCCCGGGCGTGTCCGATCGCGCAGTGCGGCTGCGCGCCACGTCAGAACAGGGTGTGACGCGAGCAGATTCACGAGGAAGATGAAAAAGCCCTTCTCGTGTGTTGCCCTGTCGGCCAGTTGGTCGAAGTCGACGGCGCGCAGCATGTACTTGCCCGCCGAGAGCACGCCCATTGCCCGCGGCGCGCCGTCGGGTTGCGTGTAGTAGCCGAAGTTGTCGGCCGAGTACTCCTGGGCCCGAGACAGCAGCGAGCCGAGTATGGGGATCTGCATGCCGATGCTCGTCGCGAGTTGTCGCCAGTAGGACGTGTGCCCTGCGGCGATGTGACCGACCTCGTGGCCGATGATGAATCGCAGCGCCTCCGGATCACGGGCTCTGCCGCCGATCTCGAAGAGGTCGGAGTAGACGACCACATAGCGCCGGAAACCGTGGCCCGACGCGAACGCGTTGATCTGCCCGTTGCCCAGCACGACGTAGGCGTCGGGGACGTACTCGAGTCCGTAGCGGGCGGCCGCCTCGACGACCATCCGGTATCCCTCGACGAATTGCGTCGGCGTCATCTGAACGCCGTTGGCGCGGGGAGTGGCGTAGGTGATGCCTCGGATGAGGAACAACAGCAACGGCAGCGCGAGTGCCAGCAGCGCGAGCTGATTGAACACACCGAACATCACCAACACCACGGTGATCGCGTAGCCGACCACCGACAGCAGGATCAGCACGACAAGCGTCGGGATCTCCCAAGGATGCAGTCGCGGCTGCGCCGCGTACTTGGCAGGCGTCAGCCACCGTCGGTTGGGGTCGTAGTGGGCCGTCGTCGGCGCAGGATCGGCAAGTCCTGGCACATTGGGAATAGGCGATGAGTCGTCCACGGCCTTCAATCTATAGTGGTCGCTATGCGCGTATACGTCGGTGGCGACCATGCCGGATTCGAACTCAAAGCCAAGATCTCCGAACACCTCAAGGCGAACGGGCACGAAGTGATCGATTCCGGCGCGCACGAGTACGACGCGCAGGACGACTACCCCGCATTCTGCATCGCCACCGCACAGAAGACCGTCGACGATCCGGGCAGCCTCGGCATCGTGCTCGGCGGTAGCGGCAACGGTGAGCAGATCGCGGCGAACAAGGTCAAGGGTGCGCGGTGCGCACTCGCCTGGAATGTCGAGATCGCCCAACTTGCCCGTCAGCACAACAACGCACAGCTCATCGGTATCGGTGGCCGTATGCACACCACCGAGGAGGCGCTCGCGATTGTCGACGCCTTCGTCGACACCCCGTTCTCCGAGGAGCCGCGTCATCAGCGTCGAATCGACATCCTCAGCGAGTACGAGGAGACCGGCATCGCACCGGCTCTGCCCGAGTCCTGATCGTCGGGACTCCTCGCTGGCAGCGATGACCGGTCGACGGGGGATGGCCGGTCGACGGGGGATGACCGGTCGGCGAAGGACTATCTGTCCACGAGGGCGCCGTGCCTGAGGGCCATACCCTGCACCGCATCGCGCGGCGCCAACGAAAGCTGTTCGACGGCCAGCGCGTTGCGGTCAGTTCGCCACAGGGGCGGTTCGCCGAAGGTGCCACCGTCGTCGACGGCATGGTTTTCGACGACGCTCAGGCGTGGGGCAAACACCTCGTGCAGCGCTATCGCGACGGTCGACGTGAGCAACTGCTGCACGTACACCTCGGGCTCTACGGCGCGTTCACCGAGTTGCCGGTCCCGATGGGTGAGCCCGTCGGACAGGTGCGGATGCGGATCGTCGGGCAGTCGACCGGCGTCGACCTCCGGGGCCCCACCGCGTGCGAGCTGTACACGCCGGCCGACCTCGACGCGCTCGTCGCACGGCTCGGCCCAGACCCATTACGTTCCGACGCCGATCCGTCCCGGGCGTACGCGGCCATCGCCCGATCGCGTCGACCGATCGGCGCGCTCCTGATGGACCAGAAGGTCATCGCGGGAGTGGGCAACGTGTACCGCGCAGAAGTGTTGTTCCGCAACGGAATCGACCCGATGAGGCCGGGGACGTCGATCACCGCGGACGAGTTCGATGCCGTATGGACCGATCTCGTCGGGTTGATGAAGGTCGGCGTTCGTCGTGGCCGTATTCACGTGGTGCGCGCTGAGGACGATCACGGTGCCCCGGCATATGCAAAGAATCGCCCGCGCACCTACGTGTACCGGCGCGCGGGAGAAGAGTGCAGGATCTGCGGGACGCCGATCGCACACAGCGAATTGGAAGGTCGAAACCTGTTCTGGTGCCCGGTCTGTCAGTCGTGATCGGCTTCCGGACAACTCGGCTCGGCAGTGTGGAGCAGGACTCATCCGCGGCCCGCAAGAAGAGCGGGTATCAACACGAAAGCGCCCGCAGTCAGTGACTACGGGCGCAGAATTTGTGGCTCAGTGGGAGCGCTGCTCGGCGCGCTGCGCCATGATCAGCAGTTCGTCGCGCTGAGAATCGGCGGCGACCCGGTTGATCCGGTCGTAGAGCCTGCGACGGTCGGACGAATTGTGGAGCTGTGCACGGAATCGTGCGAAAGACATTGGAAACGCTGCTTTCTTTGGTATCGGGCGTCTTGTTCGGTGGTGCAGTGCGCTCGTTCGACCACCGAGATGGTCGCCTGACGAACCGCACCATCCAGTGTTCGCGTTAATTCTGTGTAAATCAACCTGATCCGACGTGATTTGCGCGACTCTGACCTGCGGTCTCACCGAAACGCGCGGGCTCACAGCGAAAGCCTCACAGAGAAAGTTCAGTGTCGTTGGGCACTACTCTCATCGGCTGCGCCGACCATGGGCTACATGGAGTGCACAGATTCCTTGCGGCCGGCAGACGCGCATCAGGTAGCCGGCGGTGACCTCAGGGCTCGGGCGTCGACGGCGGATCGCATCACGGTGCTCGCGGTCGGGGGAACGGGTGAGTCGTACCAGGGGGATTCGCGAACAGCGGTCACCGGGTTGCTGGCTGCGGTCGTCGACGATCTCGACGCTCGTTTCGTGTCGCGGTGGGTGGGATATCCGGCAAGCTACGGGCCGGCGAACGGCAGGGACGGCATGAGCTACGCGGACAGTGTGGCGCAGGGCGTCCGGTCGCTGCGGCGACAGCTCGCGCAGACCGGCGGACCGGTGATGATCGTCGGCTACTCGCAGGGCGCCGTCGTCGTCCGACGCTGTATGCATGAACTGCACCGCGACGGTGATCCGGTGATGAATCGTGTTCTGGGTCTCGGATTCGTCGCCGATCCGCACCAACCGCCCGGCGCCGTCACCGGGTGTTCCGGATGGGGAGTCGCGGGGGAGGGCCCGCAGCTGCCCGATCAGATTCCCGCGTGGTGGGTCGGGGCGCCCACCGACATGATCTGTAACGCCGAACCGGATTCGTTGATCCGCGACATCGCCGATCTGACTTCGACCCTTGAACTACGGCGGCCGTTCCGATGGATTCTCGACATGCTTGCGATCTTGCGGGACAACGCTTTTCAGAACGCCGCACGCACCTCACTTCGACCTACCCAGTGGAGTCGCGACGTACGCCGCGTCCGCTCCGCGTGGCGCGCGGTGCGGCGGTACCTTCCGGCTCTCATCGTGTGGCACAGCCTGGTGATCACCAACCGTGACGGTGGCAGGCACACCGCGTACAGCCGTGAGCCGTACCGACGACTCGTCACGGACCCGGACACGACGGGCTGCCAGGAGTTGGCCCGGTGGTTACAGGTGGGTGCAACCTTTGGCCCGGTCGGCGCCTCGAGTCGTGCGAACCCGATCGCTGAGCCACACTGATCACAGACCCCGCGACGGGTCGTCAGGTGTCAGACGAGCGAAAGACGAACCCGTGGATCATTTCGACATCGTTGTCATCGGTTCTGGACCGGCCGGTCAGAAGGCGGCCATAGCCGCCGCAAAGCTCGGCAAGCGGGCAGCAATTGTGGAGCGGCGCAACATGGTTGGCGGTGTGTGCATCAACACCGGCACGATTCCATCCAAGACGTTGCGCGAGGCGGTGTTGTATTTGACCGGCCTCAACCAACGTGAAATGTACGGCGAATCATATCGGTTGAAATCGGATATAACGGTCACGGATCTTTCGGCCCGCACCATGCACGTCGTCGGGAAAGAAATCGATGTCATTCAGAGCCAGCTCGCTCGCAATGGTGTGACCATGCTGCTCGGCAGTGCGTACTTCACGAGTCCTCACGAAATAGCGGTCGAGGACGCCACCGGCGATCTCAAACACGTGAGCGCCGACAAGTTCGTCATCGCCGTCGGTACGCGGCCCGCGCGCCCTCCCTCGGTGGACTTCGACGGCACCACCGTCGTCGACTCCGACCAGATCCTGGCACTCGATCGGGTTCCGCGATCGATGGTCGTCGTCGGAGCGGGTGTCATCGGCATCGAGTACGCGTCGATGTTCGCGGCCCTGGGCACCAAGGTCACCGTGATCGAGCAACGGCCCACCATGCTCGACTTCTGCGACCGTGAGATCGTCGAAGCGCTGCAGTACCAACTGCGCGAGCGAGGCGTGACCTTCCGGTTCGGTGAGCAGGTACAAACCGTCGAGACACATCCATCCGGAACGCTGACGATCCTGGCGTCGGGCAAGAAGATCCCCGCGGACACCGTGCTCTACTCCGCGGGCCGTCAGGGTGTTTCCGACGAATTGAGGGTGGAGGCAGCGGGCCTGACGGCAGACAAGCGCGGCAGGCTCACCGTCGACTCCGACTTTCGGACCGCGGTCGACCACATCTACGCGGTTGGCGACATCATCGGGTTCCCCGCGTTGGCAGCGACGTCGATGGAGCAGGGCAGACGCGCGACGTATCACGCGTTCGACGAGCCGGTCGGTGCCACGGACGACAACCTGCAGCCGATCGGGATCTACGCCATCCCGGAGATCAGCTTTGTCGGTCAGACCGAAGACCAGCTGACGGCAGCGAATGTGCCGTTCGAAGTGGGTGTCGCGCGATATCGCGAACTCGCACGAGGGGCCATCATGGGCGACTCCTACGGCCTGCTCAAGTTGCTCGTGCACGCCGAGGAGCGAACGCTTCTCGGGGTACACGCATTCGGTAGCAACGCCGCCGAACTCGTCCATATCGGCCAGACGGTGATGGGTCTGGGCGGCAAGATCGACTACCTCGTCGATGCCGTCTTCAATTACCCGACCCTGGCCGAGGGCTACAAGGTTGCCGCGCTCGATGCGTCGAACAAGATGCGCGCGATTGCGCAGGTGCGGGCCGAGGGTAATCGGATGGACCTCGACGTCGGGACGGTCGACGCGGGAACCCTCGTCTGAGTTCGAAGCAACACGAAAGAGGCTCCCGGTCGTCGACCGGGAGCCTCTTTCGTGTCTTGAATGATTCAGATAGGCAGATCAGTTGCCGTCGTACTGGCCGCCGACGGTTCCGCGGACCACGATCGGGGTGCCCTGCGGGATGGTGTCGTAGACCCACTTGCCGTTCTCGGTGCTGATGTTGATGCAACCGTGGCTGACGTTGCTGTTGCCCTGCTGTGCGACCGACCAGGGTGCGGCGTGGATGAAGATGCCGTCGCCCGACATGCGGGTCGCCCAGTTGACGTCGGTGCGGTAGCCCTCGGGTGAGTCGACCGGAACGCCGTAGGTCGAGGAGTCCATCACGATGTGCTGGTACTTCTCACGGGTGTGGTAGACGCCGTTCGGGGTCGGATGCGCGTTGGATCCCATGGAGATCGGCATCTTCTTGACGAACTTGCCGTCCTTCCACCAGTAGATGGTGTGGTCACCATCGGTTGCCAGCGCGATCCAACCGGTCGAGGTCTTCACGTTGGGGATCGCGGGGACGTTCGGGGTCTCCTGCGTGGTCGTAGGAGGAGGCGTGGTGGTCTTGGGAGCCGGCGCAGGAGTCGACGGCTTGGGCGGAGTCGGCAGTCCCGGAATGTTGTCGGGGATCTCGACAGGCGGAAGGCCCGGCACGACGGTGACTGGCGTGGCCTGGGCGAGGCCCGGTGCGGCCAGTGCAACGGCGATGACGCCGATGACCGCTGCAAGGAGTCCACGGACGACGCTCTTCCGGCGACGATGGGACGACGTTGTGTTCAACACGGGAGTTCGCAAACCTTCGCTCTCGGGACAGTACGGGCGCACCCCCCCGAGGCGCCGCGACCATCGTTACACAACCGTTGTCTTTCCTTCAAAGGCAAACGCGTGGGACGCCCCATTGAGGTGTCGGATTGGTGCTTCGCGAACGTAAAAGGGGAGGTCGGTGGATAGGCTGCCGCACTGTGTGACACCCATCACATTTTTCCGAATCGTCAACTCGCAGGTCTCGAAAAGGCTGCGGCGCCGCGCATTACGCCGGCTGGCTCTGGGTATCCGGGTGCTCGGTCTTGAGATGCAGCGCGGGTTCTGAGCATCCCTCGTTGCGGCAGACGAGCATGGCGTCGACGCGTGGCGTGCCACTCTCGGACGTCGTCACGTCGCGGCGGAAGAACAGCGGTGCGCCGCAGGTAGAGCACTTGCGCGGGGTCTTGGAGTAACTGGAGGACATGCTGCAAGGTTACACCCGAATGTGGCGTGGATCACACTCGTCATCGTGGTGGTGTGTCGCAGGTGCTACTCGAAGAAGGTGACGAAAGTCGAGGCCGATGCCCAAAAGAAAGAGGCCAGAGGGAAAACCCTCTGACCTCGTCTGAGCGGGTGACGGGAATCGAACCCGCGTAGCTAGTTTGGAAGACTAGGGCTCTACCATTGAGCTACACCCGCGTGCTGTCGCCGAGCGGCAGCGCATGTGACTGTACCCAATGAGTGCGTCGGATTCGAAATCGCCTGGACGTCCACGTGTCACGCGGGAGTTGCCGGGGGCCGAGTGGCTCCGTGTTCACAAGTCCGCGGCTCGTCACACGCACGTCGTCGAGGACCGGATTCGGTTACTCAACTGGGGCCACGTACTATCTTCTGTTGGCCCTGCTCGTCAGGGAATCGATGGGTCCGCGGAGGGGCCATCGGGGCCGCGGTGAGGTGTATCGAGGCCACCGGGATGTGGCGCAGCTTGGTAGCGCATCCGCTTTGGGAGCGGAGGGTCGCAGGTTCGAATCCTGTCATCCCGACAGATCAGGACGTACGCACGTACACATAAGGAGCATTGAGGCGTGAAGAGCACCGTCGAGCAACTGAGCCCGACCCGAGTGAAGCTCAATGTCGAAGTACCGTTCGAGGAACTCTCGGGCGACTTCGACCGGGCATACCGCTCGCTGGCACAGCAGATCCGTATCCCGGGCTTCCGTCCGGGAAAGGCGCCGGCCAAGCTGATCGAAGCTCGAGTCGGTCGCGACTCGATCCTCGCTCAGGTCGTCAACGACGCGCTGCCGGGCAAGTACTCGGAGGCCGTGGCGGAGACCGAGACCAAGGCCATCGGCCAGCCCGAGATCGATCTGTCCGAGCTGAAGTACGGCGAGAGCATCAGCTTCACCGCTGAGGTCGACGTTCGCCCGGAGATCGAGCTTCCCGACTACTCGACGCTGTCCGTCGAGGTCGACGCCGTCGCCGACGACGAGGACGCGGTCAACGAGCAGCTCGAAGGGCTGCGCGGCCGGTTCGGCACGCTCAAGGGAGTCGACCGCGCCGTCGAGAATGGCGACCACGTCTCCATCGACCTGTCGGCGACCGTCGACGGCGAGAACGTCGAAGACGCGTCGACCGAGGGGCTCTCACACGAGGTCGGTTCGGGTCAGTTGATCGACGGACTCGACGAGGCGCTCGTCGGTCTGAAGTCCGGCGAGTCGAAGACCTTCACCACCAAGCTCGTCGCGGGAGATCATGCAGGCGCCGACGCCGAGGTCACCGTCACGGTGAACTCGGTCAAGGAGCGCGAACTGCCCGAACTCGACGACGAGTTCGCCCAGATGGCGTCCGAGTTCGACACCGTCGACGAGCTGCGCGAGTCGATCGTCGAGCGCGTTGAGCAGTCGAAGCGGTTCGACCAGGCCAACGCTGTTCGTGACGCCGTGCTCGACAAGCTCCTCGAGACCGTCGAGATCCCGCTGCCGGAGAACGTCGTGCAGGCCGAGGTCGACGGACAGCTCGAGCAGGTGCTGCACAGCATCGGCCATGATGACGCGATCTTCGAGCAGTTGCTCGAGGCGCAGGGCACCACGCGTGAGGAGTTCGAGAAGAACGCTCGCGAGTCGGCCGAGAAGTCGGTCCGCACGCAGCTCCTCCTCGACGCCATCGCCGAGCAGCAGGAGACCGAGGTCAGCCAGGACGAGCTGACCCAGCAGATCCTGTTCCAGGCGCAGCGTTACGGGATGGCTCCGCAGGAGTTCATCCAGCAGCTCACCCAGGCAAACCAGGTCGGCGCCGTCTACGCCGACGTTCGCCGCGGCAAGGCGCTCGCCGGCATCGTCGACGAGGTCACCGTGACCGACTCCGACGGCAACACCGTCGACACCGCAGAGTTCTTCGGCGGCGGCACCGATGCCGACGACGCTGCTGACGAATCGGCCGCTGACGAGTCGGATACGGACAAGAAGGATTCCGACGCCTGACTTTTCCACAGCAGGACGTGACAGCCGGATACTGGGCCATGCCCGTGTCCGGCTGTTCTGCTCTCAGCGAATAGGGGCGTCATGGGCGGTGTCGGGCACCGTCGATTGACTACTGTCGGTGAGGACGATCCCGAATAAGCGAGATCGACAGGGCATGCCATCGACAGGCCGCGCCCCGTCATCAATGCACTCGAGATCAACAAGCACACGGGCCCCGGGTCAGCCGGGGCGCGGATCGAGACAGACCACAAACGACAGACAAGGTGGGAACCGTGAGCAAGCCGACCATTTACACACCCTCGATGAGTTCAGGGGTCGCCGGGCTGAACCTGAGCGACTCGGTGTTCGAGCGGCTGCTGCGTGAGCGAATCATCTTCCTGGGTACTCAGGTCGACGATGACATCGCCAACAGGCTGTGCGCGCAGATTCTGCTGCTCGCCGCCGAGGACCCCACGCGAGACATCCACATGTACATCAACTCGCCCGGTGGCTCGGTGACCGCGGGCATGGCGATCTTCGACACGATGGAACTCGCCGAGTGCGACATCGCCACCTACGCGATGGGCCTCGCGGCCTCGATGGGTCAGTTCCTGCTCACCGCCGGCGCCAAGGGAAAGCGCTACGCCCTTCCGCACGCCCGCATCATGATGCACCAGCCGTCGGCAGGTATCGGTGGTACGGCGGCCGACATCGCGATTCAGGCCGAGCAGTTCGCCACGACCAAGAAGCAGATGAACGAGCTGAACGCCGAGCACACCGGTCAGACGGTGGAGCAGATCGAGGCAGACGCCGATCGCGACAAGTGGTTCACCGCAGGGGCGGCCAAGGACTACGGCCTCGTCGACCACGTGATTTCGCGCGCCAGCCAGGCGTCGTAGATCTCAAGCGATCAACCACAGTCGAGTTCACCCGTCACCTCACACTTCACGGAGCAGACCATGACCAACATGTACGACTCGCTGCCGGCCGACGTCGCCGCAGGGATTCCCGCTTCGGCCCTCGCGCTGAAGAACATCGAAATGCGCTACATCCTCCCGCAGTTCATCGAGCACACCCCCAACGGGCAGCGCCAGTACGACCCGTACGCGAAGCTGTTCGAAGAGCGCATCGTGTTCGTCGGAACGCCGATCGATCAGACCGTCGCGAACGACGTCATGGCGCAGTTGCTGGTTCTCGAATCGCAGGACCCCGACCGCGACATCACCATGTACATCAACTCGCCGGGCGGCAGCGTGCCGGACATGCTCGCGATCTACGACACGATGCAGTACGTCCACTGCGACATCGTGACCGTCTGCCTCGGAGAGGCTGCGTCGGCTGCGGCGATTCTGCTCGCGGGCGGTAGCCCAGGCAAGCGTGCGGCGTTGCCGAACGCGACGATCCTGATCCACCAGCCTCGTACGGGTGGAGCATTCCAGGGCCAGGTGTCAGACCTCGAGATCCAGGCCGCCGAGATCGAGCGCATCCGCAACCGTCTCGACGAGATTCTCGCCGGCCACACCGGTCAGTCCAAGGAGAAGATCCGCAAGGACACCGACCGCGACAACATCCTCACCGCCGACCAGGCGAAGGAATACGGCATCGTGGACGAGGTGTTCGAGTACCGCAAGAAGTCGATGAAGAAGTAGCGACACACCCCTCGGGGTTCCCCGATAACGGTGCGGCACAGGGTGCATGCTTGAGTGCCGCACCGTTGGGGGCGACGAGTCGGCGGATTTCGATCGCGACATTTGCTCTTATCGGTCGAAGTTATGTCGACACGCGGGTACCGTCGTGATATCGGGCGATCCTGACTAGCGATGGTCCGCATCCGACTGCCCCGAGTACGAGGTCTGCGACGACAGTCAAAGTTCCACCCCGCAACGATCCAGACGACAGCGATCCAGACCACAACGATCAGGCCGACACGATTCATACGACGACACGGCAGCACGGCAAGCAAGGGAAGTAGGTACGGCGCGAGATGGCACGAATCGGAGACGGTGGCGATCTGCTGAAGTGCTCGTTCTGTGGGAAGAGCCAGAAGCAGGTCAAGAAGCTCATTGCCGGCCCCGGCGTGTACATCTGCGACGAGTGCATCGACCTGTGCAACGAGATCATCGAGGAAGAGCTCGCCGAGAACGGCGACGTGAAGCTCGACGAGCTGCCCAAGCCCGCAGAGATCCGCGACTTCCTCGAGAACTACGTCATCGGCCAGGACACTGCCAAGCGCACGCTCGCGGTGGCTGTGTACAACCACTACAAGCGCATTCAGGCCGGGGAGAAGAAGGACTCGCGGACCGGCGAGGTCGTCGAACTCGCGAAGTCCAACATCCTGATGCTCGGGCCAACCGGGTGCGGCAAGACCTACCTCGCCCAGACGCTCGCCAAGATGCTCAACGTGCCGTTCGCCATCGCCGATGCCACCGCGCTCACCGAGGCCGGTTACGTCGGTGAAGACGTCGAGAACATTCTTCTCAAGCTGATCCAGGCCGCCGACTACGACGTCAAGCGCGCCGAGACCGGCATCATCTACATCGACGAGGTCGACAAGATCGCCCGTAAGAGCGAGAACCCGTCGATCACCCGTGACGTCTCCGGCGAAGGTGTGCAGCAGGCGCTTCTCAAGATTCTCGAGGGCACGCAGGCATCGGTGCCGCCGCAGGGTGGACGCAAGCACCCACACCAAGAGTTCATCCAGATCGACACGACCAACGTGTTGTTCATCGTCGCGGGTGCGTTCGCCGGACTCGAGAAGATCATTTCCGAGCGAATCGGCAAGCGCGGCATCGGTTTTGGCAACGAGGTTGCGAGCAGGGCCGAGGTCGACACGAGCGATCATTTCGCCGAGGTCATGCCGGAGGACCTGATCAAGTTCGGTCTGATCCCGGAGTTCATCGGACGTCTGCCGATGATCGCGTCGGTGACCAACCTCGACAAGGAATCTCTCGTCTCGATCCTGTCGGAGCCGAAGAACGCGCTGGTGAAGCAGTACACCAAACTTTTCGACATGGACGACGTCGAGCTGGAGTTCACGCAGGATGCGTTGGAGGCCGTCGCCGACCAGGCAATCCACCGCGGCACCGGTGCCCGCGGGCTCCGCGCCATCATGGAAGAAGTCCTGCTTCCGGTCATGTACGACATCCCGAGTCGCGACGACGTCGAGAAGGTTGTCGTGACCGCTGAGACGGTCAACGACAACGTCCTGCCGACGATCGTGCCGCGGTCCGACACGTCGGCCGAGCGTCGCGACAAGAGCGCCTGACACCGCACCGAACTCTCTGACACGCGGGCTCCGTCTCACAAGACGGGGCCCGCGTTTTGTCGTCTTGGGGACGGTGACGCCGGGGGTGGTACAGACTGGTCAGATGACACTCACCGAAGACCAGATCGCGGGAATCGTATTGGCGGGTGGCCGTTCACGCCGCATGGGCAGCGACAAGGCGGCCCTCGACTGGAACGGCGAACCCATGCTCGCAGGTGTCGTGCGGGTGATCTCGCAACGGTGCGAACCGGTGTTCGTGGTGGCCCCTGAGGACTCGGCGGCCTACCGGCTTCTGCACGGGACCGGCGGTCCGGAAGCGGTGTGGGTGACCGACGAGCAGCCCGGTGCCGGTCCGTTGGCAGGCCTCGCCGTCGGGCTTGCGGCAGCGCGCGACGCCGGTCGCTCGTACGCGTTCGTGTCCGCGACCGACATGCCGCTCATCGAGCCGGGCCTCATCGACGAACTGAGTCGGGCGGTGACCGACACCGCGGGCGTTGTCGTCGCGCACGACGCCGAGCGCGACCATCCCATGGCGGCGATCTACCGCACCGATGCTGCCGACGTGATCGGCCAGCTCGTCGCGACGGGGGAACGTCGAATGACAGCGGCTCTCGACGCCCTTGCCACCTATCGGGTCACCGTCTCGGACCCGCTGTGGCTGACCAACGTGAACTCTCCGGAGGATGTCCACCGCGTGCGGGTTTCGGCCGACGCCGCGCGTGCCGAAGCGATCGGCTGAGCAGCCGCTCGAGACGGTAGAAGCGGCCCGTGTGGAGACGGTGTGAATAGCGCTGACGGCGTTCCCTAAGATTGAAGGGTGACCGACTCGACGCCTGCACTGCCGAAATCCTGGGACCCCGCCGACCACGAGTCGAAGCTCTACCAGGGCTGGGTTGATGCCGGGTATTTCACGCCGGATGCTTCCAGTGACAAGCCCGCGTACTCCATCGTCATCCCGCCGCCCAACGTCAACGGGTCGCTGCACATGGGGCACGCCTACGAGCACGTCCTGATGGACGCCTTGACCCGCCGCGCACGCATGCAGGGTTTCGAGACGCTGTGGCTGCCCGGTATGGACCACGCCGCCATTGCGATGCAGACCATGGTCGAGCGCAAACTCGCTGCCGAGGGACTCACCCGCGACGATCTCGGTCGCGATGCCTTCATCGAACGCGTCTGGCAGGAAAAGGCCGAGATCAGCGGCAACATCGGTGAGCAGATGCGCCGACTCGGCGATGGCGTCGACTGGACCCGCGAACGCTTCACCATGGACGAGGGCCTGTCCCGGGCGGTCCAGACCGTATTCAAGAAGATGTACGACGACGGCCTGATCTATCAGGCAGAGCGTCTCGTCAACTGGTCGCCGGTGCTCAAGACCGCGGTCAGCGACATCGAGGTCAGCTACGCCGACGTCGAGGGCGAGCTCGTCAGCTTCCGCTACGGATCGCTCGACGATGCCGAGCCGCACATCGTCGTCGCGACGACTCGAATGGAGA
The DNA here is from genome assembly GCF_036540975.1 of Gordonia sp. w5E2. Taxonomy (NCBI): domain Bacteria; kingdom Bacillati; phylum Actinomycetota; class Actinomycetes; order Mycobacteriales; family Gordoniaceae; genus Gordonia; species Gordonia sp. w5E2. The sequence goes on from NZ_CP144213.1 coordinate 1,987,080, forward strand.
CGATGCTCGGCGATACCGCGATCGCTGTGCATCCCGACGACGAACGGTATGCCGCGCTCGTCGGGACCGAACTCGAGCATCCCTTCCTCGACCGCAAGATCCCGGTCATCGCCGACGACTATGTCGACCCCGAATTCGGCACCGGAGCCGTCAAGATCACCCCCGCGCACGACCCGAACGACTTCGCGGTCGGCGCCCGACATGATCTGCCGATGCCGACGATCATGGACGAAGAAGCCCGCATCGCCGACACCGGAACGCAATTCGACGGCATGGACCGCTTCGAGGCGCGGGTCAAGATCCGCGAGGCCCTGGCTGCGCAGGGCCGCATCGTGAAAGAGGTTCGGCCGTACCTGCACAGCGTCGGACACTCCGAACGGACCGGTGAGCCGATCGAGCCGCGGCTGTCGATGCAGTGGTGGGTCGCCGTCGAGTCGCTGGCAAAGGCCGCAGGCGACGCCGTGCGTGACGGATCGACGGTCATCCATCCGAAGTCGATGGAGCCGCGCTGGTTCGCGTGGGTCGACGACATGCACGACTGGTGCATCTCGCGTCAGCTCTGGTGGGGTCACCGCATCCCGATCTGGTACGGACCCGACGGCGAGGTGGTCTGCGTCGGCCCCGACGAGCAGGCCCCCGAGGGCTACGTCCAGGAGACCGACGTGCTCGACACGTGGTTCTCGTCGGGATTGTGGCCGTTCTCGACGCTCGGCTGGCCGGACGATACCCCCGACTTCGAGAAGTTCTATCCCAACTCGGTGCTCGTCACGGGCTACGACATCCTGTTCTTCTGGGTCGCCCGGATGATGATGTTCGGTACCTACGTCGGCAAGGATTTCGACGCCGACAAGAAGGTGCCGTTCCACAACCTGTTCCTGCACGGACTCGTGCGCGACGAGCACGGCCGCAAGATGTCGAAGTCACGCGGCAACGGCATCGATCCCCTCGACTGGGTCGACCGTTTCGGCGCCGACGCGCTGCGGTTCACACTTGCCCGTGGCGCGAATCCCGGATCGGACATCTCTGTCGGCGAGGATCACGCCCAGTCATCGCGCAACTTCGCGACCAAGCTGTACAACGCCACCAAGTTCGCCCTGATGAACGGTGCGCAGGTGCCTGCGGACGGCGAGTTGCCCGATGCCGCCGACCTGACCGTCGCCGACCGCTGGATTCTCGGGCGCCTCGACGAGGTTCTCGCCGAGGTCGACGCCGGATTCGACTCGTACGAGTTCTCCAAGGCATGCGAGGCGCTGTATCACTTCGCGTGGGACGAGGTCTGCGACTGGTACCTCGAGCTCGCGAAAGTGCAGTTCGCACAAGATGATCCGCAACGCTCGCGGTCGACAGCGCTGGTGCTCGGCGCTGTCCTCGACCCGCTGCTGCGCGCGTTGTCGCCGGTCATGCCGTTCGTCACCGAGGTGTTGTGGAAGACGCTGACCGGTGGCGAGTCCGTGGTGATCGCGTCGTGGCCGACGCGTTCGGGGCGTCCGGTCGACGCCGCCGCGGCAACCGAAGTCGACGACCTCCAGCGACTGATCACCGAGGTTCGACGCTTCCGCAGCGACCAGGGACTCCGTCCCGGGCAACGGGTCGCGGCCGAGATCGACGGCCTCGACGCCGCCGGGCTCTCCGACGTGCGGCCCTATCTCGACTCGCTCGCCCGTCTCGACGGTGCCGGCGACGACTTCTCCGCGACCGCCACGGTCGACGTCCGGCTGTCGGCGGCGACCGTCACCGTCCGGATCGACACGTCCGGGACCGTCGACATCGAAGCCGAACGCAAACGTGCGGCCAAAGACCTGGCCGCCGCTGAGAAGGAACTCGCACAGACGACGGCCAAGCTCGGAAACGAGCAGTTCCTCGCGAAGGCTCCCGACAACGTCGTCGCCAAGATCCGGGAACGACAGCAGGTCGCGACCGAAGAAGTCGAGCGGCTCGGGGCGAAACTGGCATCGCTGGGCGGATCATGAGTTCGCGCGACGGTCGGTCAGGTCGGGGAGACGATTACTCGCCCGACCCGTCGGACTTGGACTCCTCAGACGGGGACTACGTGGAAGATGACGGGGAGCCGATCTTCACGTCGGCAGATTTCGCCGGTTACGAGGACGGCGACGTCGAGCCCGATCCGATGAATCTCGGTTCGCTCCTCGGCGACGACCTCGACGACACACCGATCATCGTCGTCGACAGTCCGTCCGATCTTGCCGAGCTCGCCGAGTTGGAGAACGAACTCGACACGCGGTGGCCGGAAACGCGGATCGAGCCGTCGCTGACCCGTATCGCGGCGTTGATGGATCTGCTTGGTTCACCTCAGCACGCCTATCCGGCGATCCACGTCGCCGGCACCAACGGGAAGACGTCGGTCACTCGGATGATCGACTCGCTGATGGTCGCGCTGCATCGTCGATCCGGTCGGTACACCAGCCCGCACCTACAGCGCGTCACAGAACGAATCGCTGTCGACGGCCGCCCGATTCCGGCGCGCGACTTCATCGACACCTACCGCGACATCGAGCCGTACGTCACGATGGTCGACGATTCGTCGACCGCGGCCGACGGTCCGCGCATGAGCAAGTTCGAGGTGCTCACGGCCATCGCGTTCGCATACTTTGCCGAGGCGCCGGTCGACGTCGCCGTCGTCGAGACCGGGATGGGCGGGCGCTGGGACGCGACCAACGTCGTCGACGCGACGGTCGCTGTCATCACCCCGATCGCGATGGATCACGCCGACTACCTCGGCGATTCGCTCGCGGCGATCGCGGGGGAGAAGGCCGGGATCATCAAGCCCGCCAAGGACGATCTGGTCGTGACCGATCCGGTGACCGTGATCTCGCCGCAGCAGCCGGAGGTGATGGACGTGCTGTTGCGCGAGGCCGTCGCACAAGACACCGTCGTCGCGCGGCAGAATTCCGAGTTCGCAGTCCTCGAGTCCGTCACGGCGGTCGGTGGGCAACTGCTGCGCCTGCAAGGTCTCGGCGGCGTCTACGACGAGGTGTTCCTGCCGCTGCACGGCGAGCATCAGGCAGCCAACGCGTCGATTGCGCTCGCCGCTGTCGAGGCGTTCTTCGGTGCGGGACCGGGCCGCCAACTCGACATCGACGCCGTGCGTGCGGGGTTCGCTGCGGTCAGCAGTCCCGGCAGGCTCGAACGTGTCCGCAGTGCGCCGACCGTCTTCGTCGACGCCGCGCACAATCCCCACGGGGCACACGCACTCGCGCACGCACTCACCGAGGAGTTCGACTTCCGACGGCTCGTCGGAGTGATCGGCATGCTCGGCGACAAGGATGCCGCGGGCTTTCTCACCGAACTCGAACCGGTACTCGACGCGGTGGTCATCACCAATAACGGCTCGCCGAGAGCGGTCGACGCCGAGACGCTCGCCGAGACCGCGCGCGAGGTCTTCGGAGAGGAGCGGGTGCACGTCGAACCCTTCCTGCCCGACGCCGTCGAAGCAGCGATCGGACTCGCGGAGGAATCCGACGGCGAACCGGTCTCGGGTGCCGGGGTGGTCATCACCGGTTCGGTAGTGACGGCAGGCGCCGGACGAACGCTGTTCGGGAAGGAGCCCGCATGAGCGAATCATCCGGCAACACACCGGAATCCGCGGCCACGCCCAAGTTCACGCCACCGACGAACGACCCGTGGAAGGGTCTGCGTGGCGTGATGGCGGGCACCATGGTGCTCGAGGTCATCGTCATGATCCTGACGTTCCCGATCGTTGCGCGGGTGGGCAACGGCCTGACCTGGGTGTCGGGGACGTATCTGGGTGTGGTGACCCTTCTGATGGTGCTCGCTGCCGGAATGCAGAAGCGACCACAAGCGCTCAACATGAACCTGGCGCTGCAGGTCCTCGTCATCATCGGCGGTGTCTTTCACTGGTCGATCGCGGTGATCGGCGTGATCTTCGGTTGCGTCTGGCTCTATATCCGCTACATCAAGGGCGACGTGCAGCGTCGAATCGACCGCGGTTTGCTCTATGGCCAGGAGCCGATCGAGAGCTGAAGCGCCCCGCCGCAATTGTCCGATTAGCGCGCGGCACAACGGATTTCGCTACTGTGGCGTCCCGGAAGACAAGAACTTGTCGACGCTGAGGGGGCGCTGCCGTGACTGACCTGACCTATCCGCAAGCGGCGATACTCGGCCTTCTGCAGGGCGTCACCGAACTGTTTCCGGTGTCGAGTCTCGGGCATTCGATCCTCGTGCCCGCCTGGCTCGGTGGCGATTGGGCGAAACTGGTCACGGAGTCCAAGAGTTCGGGGCACACCCCGTTTCTGGCCTTCGTCGTCGCACTGCACGTCGCGACCGCACTGGCCCTGATCCTGTTCTACTGGCGCGACTGGGTGCGCATCGTCGCGGGCTTCATCCGATCGCTTCGTCACCGAAGCGTCGACGACGACAGCGACGCCCGCCTGGCGTGGCTGCTCATCGCGGGCACGATTCCGGTCGGTGTCGTGGGATTGATCGCAGAGAAGCCGCTACGCGTGCTGTTCGCGACCCCGCTGGCGGCGGCGATCCTGCTCTTCCTCAACGGACTGGTGCTGCTTACCACCGAGCTTTTGCGCAGGCGCCGTGGTCGAATCGGGCGACACTCCGTGGCCCGGCAGGCGCCGGCCCGGTCGGTCACGTCGCTGTCGATGAAAGAAGGTACGGCGATCGGGTCGGCTCAGATACTCGCGCTGTTCCCGGGGATCTCGCGCTCGGGATCGACGATTTCAGCGGGCCTCCTGCGAGGCCTCGATCACGAGGACGCCGCCCACTTCGCATTCCTGCTCGCCACGCCCGTCATCCTTGCCGCTGGGGTGCTCAAGATCCCCGAACTCTTCGGGCCGGACGGTCAGGGCATCGGGGGCCAGGTACTCGTCGGGTCGGTGTGCGCGTTTGTCGCGGCGTTCGCGGCTGTCGCATTTCTGGCAAAGTACTTCCACACGAGAACGCTGTATCCGTTCGTGGTCTATTGCCTCGCGGCGGGCGCGATCAGCATCGTGCACTTCGCCTGAGCGGCGTCGACGTTCCTTTGGCACCGCTGTAGGCCAGAAATGTGATGTATGCATCTTTGCATTCTGTGTGTGCTCTGTGACAATGACGGGGCGCAAGCGCCTGGGGACAATGGCAAGGCGCCCGCTCAGGGGGCGTGGTCGACGATCCTCAAGCCCCACGAAGAACCGATGACGCCTGGTAGCCGCCGGCAACGAGGTGTCCCATACGACGTCGAACACGTCATCACACCGAGAGGAGTCGCGTGACCTTTAGCGCACCGACCACCCGTATCAACCACACCGCAGCGAAGACATCGCGAAACCTTCGTCTCGCCGCGGCGACAGCAGCCTCGATGGCGCTGGTACCACTGGGTGTGATCAGCGCGCCGGAGGCAGTGGCCGCTCCCGAAAAGCCGACGCCCCAGTCCGTCGCTCCCCAGTCCGCCAATCCACAGTCGGCGACACCTCAATCGGTGGCGCCCTCCGCGCGGGGCGGTGCGTCGGACTCCGACATTCCGCTTCCGACGCCCGGACCGCCGATGCCTGTTCCGGGTGAGGCGTTCGGCTACCTCGCGACGCACGACCTCACCAAGCGCATGGACTCGATGAACCTGCCGCAGGCCGTCGCAGCACTGCCGGTGCCGGATTCCTATCGGCCAGCGAACCTGGCCTTCGCAGGCCAGTTCGACAGGGCGGTGACCGCGGCACTCGCCTCGCCGGGCGGATGCGTCCAGGTGATCATCAACTCGCACACCGCAGCGGGCAATCTCTTCGACTACGGATTCTTCCCGATCGAGCCCAAATACTGCCCCTGACGGACAAGTACTGCCCCTGACCGATTAGTAGTACCCGCCCGGCTGCGAATCACGAGGTCGGGGTGGCGTGCGGGCGTCGGGTCGCTACAGTGTGCTCGTGACTGAACGGACTCTGGTACTCATCAAGCCCGACGGCGTTTCGCGTTCGCTCGTCGGCGACATCCTCGCCCGCATCGAGCGCAAAGGCCTGACCTTCGCGGCACTCGAGCTCAAAAACGTCAGCGACGACCTCGCGGCCAAGCACTACGCGGAGCACGAGGGCAAGCCCTTCTATCCGTCGCTGGTCGAGTTCATCACGTCGGGTCCGCTGGTCGCGGCCGTGCTCGAGGGGCCGCGTGCTGTTGCCGCGTTCCGTCAGATCGCGGGCGGAACCGACCCCGTGGAGAAGGCCGTACCGGGCACGATCCGCGGCGATTACGCGCTCAGCACCCAGTACAACCTCGTCCACGGATCGGACTCGCCGGAATCGGCGGAGCGTGAGATCGCGCTCTGGTTTCCCGCACTGAACGACTGAGCAAGAACCCGCGTAGCCCAGCGCGCGTCGGCGGTTGTCAAGCCGCTGACGCGCGCTTTATCGCATAGTTTGCGGGATATGTCGCACCGTGTGGGATACTTGCTTGGTTATCGCGAACACACTCTGCTCGTGATGACGACGATGGCGTTCGGCGTCGGACACAGCAGTGGAGATTGTTGCCCATGGCGGCAATCCGCACAGCGCCCGTTCGGCAGATCGCTTTCCCCATCGACGTCGAGAACAGACTCGACGGGCGGCCCAGGCCGTCACGCATGGCGTGGAAGGCATGACGGATCTCATCACCCAGCAAGAGCGCAACCTGCGGAGTCCGGACAACGGAACACCAGGAGCGCGGAGACCATATAACACCGGTCCGCACAGGACCGGGACACACGAGAGACCCCCGCGTGGCCGCCGACAATGTCGCGCCCGGGGGTTCAAGGAGACATCAGTGACCGACAACGGGTCGCCGATCGACGCGAACGCTGCGTCAGGCTCGGCGGAGGATTTTCCCAGCAAGCTTCGGGTGCACGCGCTGGCGCGCACGCTCGGCCTCACGAGTAGGCAGGTGCTTGCGCACCTCACCGAGCTGGGCTGGCCCAGCCGGAGTGCTCAGTCGAGCGTCGAACGCAGCATGGCGCAAGCCGTCGCCGACCGTGTACGCAACGACGTCGAGGTCGACGACGCCGCGGTACCCGCCGAGGCGGCCGATTCCGCATCGGAGCAGGCACCCTCGACGGCAGAACCAACAGGGCCCGCCGAAGCTTCTGACCAGGGCGAACCTGCGAGCACGCCGGAGGCCGGCGGCGCGGAAAGTGCCGACGCCGCAGGTAACGCTGCGGCCGTAGACGAGGCGCCCGTCGACGCCGCACCGGACAGCGACGCAGCAGACGTCACGGTGTCCGAGGTGTCTGCACCCGCCGACGCAGCGGCCGAGGCGGCCGACGTCGAGCCGAGCGCACAGGCGCATGCTCCGCACACTCTCTCGCTCTTCTCGGCGATCGAGACCGAGAAGCCGCAGGTCGCGGCGCCTGCCGAGGAGATCGCCGCCAGCCCGCTCTTCCTTCCCCCGCAGCCCGCCGCCGCGTCTGACGCACCCAGCGGCCGCCACCGTAAGAGCAGTGACGACTCTGCGTCGGATGGTTCGCAGCGTGGCGCCAAGAGTGGTCGGCCGACGTCTGAGCGTTCCGCGCCGAACGCGACCGACGAGAGTGCCGAGGACTCCTCGGACTCCGGCAACAACGCCGGCTCCGATGACAGCGAAGGCTCCGACAACGGGAGCTCCGGCGACGACAGTGGCCGTAATCGTCGACGTCGTCGTGGCAGGCGTGGTCGTGGCCGCGGTCGCGGCGATCAGAACGAGCGTGACCAGAACGAGGACACCGACTCGTCGGACGATTCCGACCAGTCTGATTCTGATCGGTCCGATTCCGATCTTTCCGACTCCGATCATTCGGATTCTCAGTCGGACAACGATCGACCCGCGGGCAAGAAGCGGAAGAAGTCCGGCAAGGGCAAGCCAGCAGAGGGCAAGAACTCAGCGGGCAACAGCGGTCAGGGCGAGAGTCAGGATGACGGGCGCGGGCAGGGCCCGGGTTCGGCAGACGATTCCAACGCCGCGGACGATTCCGCCGACAAGGGCGACAATCAGGCCGACGGCAACGCCGACGACTCGGATGATGCCGAATCCGGAGACGGATCGTCGACCAAGCGCCGCAGGCGCCGTCGTCGCCGTAAGGGTGGAGCAGAATCCGACGACTCATCGTCGCCCGACGATCCGCCGAACACCGTCGTCCACGAGCGGGAGCCGCGCAGCAAGCGTGCCCGCGACGAGGTGCAGGGGATTTCGGGGTCGACGCGCCTCGAGGCCAAGCGCCAGCGACGTCGCGACGGTCGGGACGCGGGGCGTCGTCGACCACCGATTCTGAGTGAGTCGGAGTTCCTCGCGCGCCGCGAGGCCGTCGACCGGGTGATGGTCGTGCGTGAGCGCAGCGCCAACGTTCGACTCTCGCAGTCCGACGAGCATGATCACGTCACTCCCGTCGAGGACTACACGCAGGTCGCCGTGCTCGAAGATGGTGTGCTCGTCGAGCACTTCGTCACCACGGAGACGTCGTCGTCGATGGTCGGCAACATCTACATCGGGCGCGTGCAGAACGTGCTGCCCGGCATGGAGGCCGCGTTCGTCGACATCGGTCGCGGTCGCAACGGCGTTCTCTACGCGGGTGAGGTCAACTGGGACGCTGCCGGACTCGACGGCGGGTCGCGCAAGATCGAACAGGCCCTCAAACCGGGTGATCCGGTGCTCGTGCAGGTCAGCAAGGACCCTGTCGGTCACAAGGGTGCTCGCTTGACCACGCAGATCTCGCTGGCTGGTCGCTACCTGGTCTACGTGCCGGGTGGAACGTCGACCGGCATCAGCCGCAAGCTTCCCGACGTCGAGCGCAAGCGGCTCAAGCAGATCCTCGCCAAGCTCGTCCCCGACGATGCCGGCGTCATCATCCGCACCGCGTCGGAGGGTGTCAGCGCCGACGACCTCGCTGCCGACATCGAGCGACTCGAGAAGCAGTGGAAGTCGATCGACGAGGCGTTCGGCAAGGCCAACAAGGGATCGGTGTCGCCGCGCGCGCTCTACGAGGAGCCGGACCTGCTGGTCCGCGTGGTCCGCGACCTGTTCAACGAGGACTTCAAGAAGCTCGTCGTCGAAGGCGACAAGGCGTGGAACCTCGTCGAGGGATACGTCAGTTCGGTCGCGCCCGACCTCATGGATCGGGTGGAGCGCTTCGAGCGTCCGCGCGCCGACGCACCCGACTCCTTCGTCGTGCACCGCATCGACGAGCAACTCGCCAAGGCACTCGACCGCAAGGTGTGGCTGCCGTCGGGCGGCACGCTGATCATCGAGCACACCGAGGCGATGACCGTCGTCGACGTCAATACGGGCAAGTTCACCGGCTCCGGGGGCAACCTCGAGGAGACGGTGACCCGCAACAACCTCGAGGCAGCGGAAGAGATCGTGCGGCAGATGCGTCTGCGCGATATCGGCGGCATGATCATCGTCGACTTCATCGACATGGTGCTCGAATCCAACCGCGACCTGGTGCTGCGTCGACTCACGGAGGCCTTGTCGCGCGATCGCACGCGCCACCAGGTGTCCGAGGTGACGTCGCTGGGCCTCGTGCAGATGACGCGTAAGCGACTCGGTACTGGACTTCTCGAAGCGTTCTCCACAACCTGCACGACGTGCGGCGGCCGCGGGATCATCGTGCATTCGAGTCCTGTCGAGGTGACGTCCGACGACGGCGGAAAGTCGGAGAACACCGGCTCGAAGCGCTCGCGGCGCAGCAAGAAGAAGGCGGAGCCGGTCGAGCAGAAGCCTGCTCACAACCCGGCCGAGCATCCGATGTTCCGCGCGATGGCGGCCCACACGCACGACGAGGACGGCGAGGTCATCGACGTCGAGGCAGTCGTCGTGGAGGACGAGGCGTCGTCGGATACCTCGGCAGACGCGCAGTCGGCGGGAGAGAGCGCCCAGTCGACGGGACAGGACGCCCAGTCGACGGGACAGGACGCCCAGTCGGCGGGAGAGAGCGCCCAGTCGGCGGGACAGGACGCCCAGTCGGCGGGAGAGAGCGCCCAGTCGGCGGGAGAGAGCGCCCAGTCGGCGGGACAGGACGCCCAGTCGGCGGGACAGGACGCCCAGTCGGCGGGAGAGAGCGCCCAGTCGGCGGGAGAGAGCGCCCAGTCGACGAACGGAGTCGAGGCGCCGAAGCGTCGTCGCCGTGCGGTTCGTCGGGCGGCGTCGCCGACCGGAGCGGCCGAGCCGGTGGTTCTCGCAGACGACGCGCCCACGAGTGCGCCGTTGACCACGTTCGGCCCGGTCTCGTCGGCGCCGACGACCGTCGCGGTGCGGCGTCGACCACGTAGGCGCACGGCCGGACGTCCGGCTGGACCGCCTGTGGAGGACTGACCACCACGTCGGCAGGTCCGGCATGGTATGGCGAGTTTGACCCAGCGGTGACCGGTCCCGTAATCTTGATTGGTCGCCTTCCGCGGAGGGTTCGAGCTGTGCCGGTCATGCGATAAGCACTGCTGACGAGACCCGCGGACAGGCCCTCTGGTGTGATCCGTGAGCATCCTGGGCAGCAATGCCTGATGCCGTGCGGCCCGCACCGGGACGCACACACCCACAACGCTCGTGCGCGACGGACGCGCACCGAGCCCGATGATGAGTAAGAGGACAGCTTCGATGGCAACGTACGCGATCGTCAAGACCGGCGGTAAGCAGTACAAGGTCGCTGAGGGCGACATTGTGAAGGTCGAGAAGATCGACAGCGAGCCCGGCAGCAGCGTGAGCCTGCCCGTGGCGCTTGTCGTCGACGGCTCGACCCTGACCACCGACGCGGACAAGCTCGCGAAGATCTCGGTCACCGGCGAGGTGGTCGAGCACGTCAAGGGCCCCAAGATCCGCATCCACAAGTTCAAGAACAAGACCGGCTACCACAAGCGCCAGGGCCACCGTCAGAAGCTGACGGTCCTCAAGGTCACCGGTATCAAGTAATTTCCGGGGCCCAGCCCCTGATCCCTAAACTGCAACACACTCAGGTAGCCAGGAGGACGAGAAAATGGCACACAAGAAGGGCGCGTCCAGTTCGCGCAACGGTCGCGATTCCAACGCGCAGCGCCTCGGCGTGAAGCGCTTCGGTGGCCAGCAGGTCAGCGCCGGCGAGATCCTGATCCGCCAGCGCGGCACCAAGTTCCACCCGGGCGTCAACGTCGGTCGCGGTGGCGACGACACCCTGTTCGCTCTCGAGTCGGGCGCGGTGCAGTTCGGCACCAAGCGCGGCCGCAAGACCGTGAACATCGTTCCGGAGACCGCACAGGCCTGACCTAGCGGTTTTCGAGCACAGCTCTCAACGACAGGGCGGGCCAGGGGCATATGCACCCGGCCCGCCCTGTTGTATTTCTACAACGGGGTTGTATTTCTACAACGAGAAGATCAGGTTCGACGGCCCGACAGCGCGACCCGCGCTTTCGGCCCACGAACGAGAAAGGACGTCATGTCGCGGTTTGTCGACCGGGTGACGATTCACGTCGCTGCGGGCAATGGTGGCCACGGCTGTTCGTCGGTGCATCGGGAGAAGTTCAAGCCGCTCGGCGGCCCAGACGGTGGCAACGGGGGCAACGGTGGTTCCGTGACGCTCGTCGTCGACCCGCAGGTGCACACGCTGCTCGATTTCCATTTCCGGCCGCACGCCAAGGCGGGTAACGGGACGCCCGGCATGGGCGATCACCGTAGCGGTGCCAATGGCGATGATCTGATCCTCCACGTGCCGGATGGCACCGTCGTGCTCGATGAGAACGGGACGATCCTTGCCGACCTGGTCGGGGAAGGGACGACGTTCGACGCCGCTTCGGGCGGACGAGGCGGACTCGGCAACGCGGCGCTGGCATCCAAGGCGCGCAAGGCGCCGGGCTTCGCGCTCCTCGGTGAGGAGGGGCAGCACCGTGATCTCGTTCTCGAACTGAAGTCCGTCGCCGACGTCGGACTCGTGGGCTTCCCGTCGGCGGGCAAGTCGTCGCTGGTGTCGGTGCTCTCGGCGGCCAAGCCGAAGATCGCCGACTACCCGTTCACCACACTGCAACCCAATCTCGGCGTCGTGCAGACCGCCGGTGGTGTGTTCACCATCGCCGACGTCCCGGGGCTGATTCCCGGCGCATCGAGTGGCCGAGGGCTCGGGCTGGAATTCCTACGGCATCTCGAACGCTGCGCGGTGCTCGCGCACGTCGTCGACCTCGCCACGCTGGAACCGGGCCGTGATCCGATCTCCGATATCGACGCGCTCGAAGCCGAGCTCGCGGCGTACGAACCCGCTCTGCACACCGATCACGGCCTCGGCGACCTCGCCGAGCGCCCGCGTGTGGTGATCCTGAACAAGACCGACGTGCCCGAGGCCAACGAACTGGCCGATCTCGTCGAACCCGAACTCGCAGAACGCGGTTGGCCCGTCTTCCGGATCTCCGCGGTCGCGCATCAGGGGCTCAAGGAACTGACCGACGCGCTCGCCGCGATGGTCGACGAGTACCGCGAGGCGCATCCGAAGCCTGTTGCACGCCGCGCCGTGATCCGTCCGAAGGCCGTCGACGACAGTGGCTTCACGGTCGTCGCCGATCCCGCGACGCCCGGTGGTTTCATCGTGCGGGGTACGCGGCCGGAGCGGTGGATCGCGCAGACACAGTTCGACAACGACGAGGCCGTCGGCTACCTCGCCGACCGTCTCAACCGTCTCGGCGTCGAGGACGAACTCGTCCGTCTCGGTGCGGAGCCGGGCGCGCCGGTCACCATCGGCGACGTCAGCTTCGATTGGGAGCCGACGACCCCGATGGGCGACGATGTGCCGATCACGGGGCGCGGCACCGACATTCGGCTTGATCGGTCGGAGCGTGTCGGCGCTGCCGAGCGTAAGGAAGCGCGACGTCTGCGTCGTGGGCTGCAAGATGAGACCGACGGTGAGTGACGTCCGCGAATCGATCGCTGCGGCTCGCAGCATCGTCGTGAAGATCGGATCGTCAGCGATCACCGACCTCGACAGCGGTCTCGACCGTGACCGGCTCGACAAACTCACCGATGCGCTCGAAGCGCGCATGCGAGCGGGCTCGGACGTCATCGTGGTGTCGTCGGGCGCCATCGGCGCGGGCATTGCGCCGCTCGGCCTGAAGAAGCGACCGACCGACCTCGCCACCAAACAGGCCGCGGCAAGCGTCGGCCAGTTGGCGTTGGCGCACGCGTGGGGCACGTCGTTTCACCGGTATGGCCGGACCGTCGGTCAGGTGCTGCTGACTGCCGACGACATCTCCAACCGCGCCCATCACGCGAATGCGCAACGGACGCTCAACCGCCTGCGCACGCTGCACGCCGTGGCCGTCGTCAATGAGAACGACACGGTGGCCACCAACGAGATTCGCTTCGGAGACAACGACCGTCTGGCCGCGCTCGTAGCGCACCTCGCGGGCGCCGATGCCCTCATGTTGCTCTCCGACGTCGACGGGCTCTACGACGGCGATCCGCGCAAGGTCGGACCCGACGGTGAGCGTGCGCGCTTCATCGACGAGGTCAACGGGCCCGAGGATCTCGACGGTGTGATCGCGGGCTCCGGTGGCACGCTGGGCACCGGCGGCATGGCGTCGAAGCTGGCCGCGGCGCGACTGTCGGCCGACGCGGGCGTTCCGGTCCTGCTGGCCGCCGCCGCTGACGCCGACCGCGCGCTCGGCGACGGATCGGTCGGCACAGTGTTCGCGGCGAGGCCGGAACGCTTGTCCGCCAGGCGTTTCTGGGTCAGGCACGCCGCGGACGCGCGCGGACAGATCGTGCTCGACGACGGCGCCGTCGCGGCTGTCGCACGCAAGCGACGTTCGCTGCTCGGTGCGGGGGTCGTCGGGGTGCGCGGGCGCTTCTACGACGGCGATGTCGTCGAATTGGTCGACACCGCAGGCACTCTGCGCGCACGCGGCGTCAGTAGCTATGACTCCGACGACGTCGCCCGGATGGTCGGCCGGTCGACGTCGGAACTACCGAATGAGTTGCACCGCCCCGTGATTCACGCCGACGACCTGGTTGCCGTCTGAGTCGATCAGGCAGTCGGGTCTATCCGGCCATCAGGCCGCCAGCGGGGTGAGTTCGGCCAGCACCTCGGCGCAGTAGTGATCGATCTTGAGGTCGGCGATGTCGTCGGCGCGCGTGATGCCGCGGTTGATCACCACGAGAGGCTTACCGGTGCGGTGTGCGTGCCGGGCGAATCGTAACCCTGACATCACGGTGAGCGACGAGCCGATGACGATCATCGCGTCGGCGTCGTCGACTGCCGAGAACGCTTGTTGCACGGTGGTTTTCGACGCATTCTCGCCGAAGTAGACGATGTCGGGCTTGAGGGTTCCACCGCACGTCGAGCAGTCGGCGACGACGAAGTCGCTCGTGTCGTCGAGTGTCACGTCGGCGTCCGGTGCCACCTCGATCGCGCCGCGACCGGAGACGCGATCCACGAATCCCGGATTGAGCGATTCAAGCGTGTCGGCGAGGCGTCGGCGAGAAATCGTCTCTCCGCAGTCGAGGCAGCGCACACGTCCATAGCAGCCGTGCAGTTCGATCACCCCGCGTGTACCCGCCTTGGTGTGCAGCATGTCGACGTTCTGCGTGATGACCGTCGTCAGTGTACCGCGGCGTTGGAGGTCGGTGAGCGCACGATGCGACGCGTTGGGCCGCGCGGCGTCCATATGGCGCCAGCCCAGATGGTTGCGCGCCCAATAGTGGCGTCGGAAGTCCGGTGACGACAGGAACATCTCCAAGGTCATCGGCGTCCGGACCGGCGCGCCCGGGCTGCGGTAATCGGGGATGCCCGAGTCCGTGGAGATACCCGCGCCGGTCAGCGCGACGACGCGTCGGCCGTCGAGCAGTCGGCGCATGTGGTCGACGCGGGCGTCGAGGTCGTCGTCGAGAGGTGTCGGTTCGGCCGGCGTCCAGCCGATCTGTAACCGAGTGCGCATACATCCAGGCTAGCGCCGTTTCGCCGACCGGCGGTGCCAGACGAGGCTCCGGAAGGCACAGGCCGGACGGCACAGACGCCTGCGGGCCCCGGCCTCCTGGTGGGGGAGTGCGGGGCCCGCAGGCGAAATGTTGCTCGTGCGATCAGGCGTTCGCGTGCTTGCCGTTCGGTTGCTCCGGGACGGTGACGAGCGGGTAGATGCCGTTCTCGTCATGCACCTCGGTGCCGACCACGGGAGGGTTGAACACGCAGAGCATGCGCATCTGCGTCTCGGCCGTCACGGTGTGGCGCTCGTGTCCGTTGAGCAGGTACATCGACCCGGCGGCCAGGGGATAGGTCTGCCCGGTCTCACGATCGAGCAGGGTTCCCTCGCCCTCCACCAGCCACACCGCTTCGATGTGGTTGGCGTAGTGGAACTCGTTGACGCTGCCGGCGTTGATGGTGGTCTCGTGGAACGAGAACCCGACGCCGTCGCCGCCGAGGACGATGCGCTTGGACACCCAGTTGCCCTTGGGGTCGGCGACCTCGCGCTCGGTGCCGGTGATTTCGTTGGTGGTACGTACGATCATGCGATCACCTCCTCCACGGAATCGACGAGAATGCCGAGTCCGCGGTCAAGTTCTTCGGTGGAAATGGTAAGTGGCGGAAGAAGTTTCACAACCTCGTCCGACGGTCCCGACGTCTCGGCGAGCAGTCCGGACCCGAAGGCCCGCGCACATGCCTTGGCCGCGAGCGTCGGCTCGTCGAAGACGAGGCCGCGCACCATGCCGCGTCCTCGCGTCGACAAACCTTCGTGGCGTTCCGACAGCGTCGAGAAAACTTCGTCGATCTGGCGTCCCTTGCGGTGGACGTCGCGAGTGAGCTGGTCGTCGGACCAGAACTCGTTGATGGCCTTGGTGGCCGTGATGAACGCGGGGTTGTTGCCGCGGAACGTGCCGTTGTGCTCGCCGGGCGCCCAGACGTCGAGGTCCCGACGGATCAGCACGAGCGCCATCGGCAGTCCGTAACCGCTGATCGACTTCGACATGGTGACGATGTCGGGCTTGATACCTGCCTCCTCGAACGAGAAGAACTCACCCGTACGCCCGCAGCCCATCTGGACGTCGTCGACGATGAGCAGGATGTCGCGGCGCTTGCACAACTCGGCGAGCCCACGCAGCCACTCGGCGCGCGCGACGTTGACGCCGCCCTCACCCTGGACCGTCTCGACGATGACGGCGGCCGGGGTGTTCAACCCACTGCCGGAGTCCTCGAGCACACGCTCGAACCAACTGAAGTCCTCGACGGTGCCGTCGAGGTAGTTGTCGAAGGGCATCGGCGTGGCGTGCACCAGCGGGATGCCCGCGCCTGCGCGCTTCATCGAGTTGCCGGTCACTGAGAGCGATCCCAGCGTCATGCCGTGAAAAGCATTGGTGAAGCTGACGATCGACTCGCGGCCGGTGACCTTGCGAGCCAGCTTCAGTGCCGACTCGACGGCGTTGGTGCCGGTCGGTCCGGGGAACTGGACCTTGTAGTCGAGGTCACGGGGCGCCAGGATCTTGTCGTGGAACGTCTCCAGGAACTGCCCCTTGGCGACGGTCGCCATGTCGAGCCCGTGGGTGATGCCGTCCGCCGAGATGTACTCGAGGAGAGCCTCTTTCAGGACCGGATGGTTGTGACCGTAGTTCAAGGCGCCTGCGCCCGCGAAGAAGTCGAGGTATTCGCGGCCTTCGGTGTCGGTGATCCACGAGCCACGTGCGCGACCGAACACGGTCGGCCAGTTGCGGCAGTAGCTGCGGACCTCGGACTCGTTCTGGGCGAAGACCGAGTCGTCGATGGTGGTGTCGAGAAGTTGCATCGTGCTTCCTCCAATGTGGGAAAACTCTGTGCCACAGTCACTTCGGAGCGAAGCTCTCGAGAAGTGCTGTGGGGACGCACATGTACGCGTTCACGTTCGCGGCGCGCCACTGTTCGACGCGTGCGGGTTGTGTTCGGGCGCAACGGCTCTCCGTCGCGGATGGTCTCGCCGACGACCGTTCGTCGGAAGCCGGCGTTAGCCGCTACCAGCGAGAACGCGCCGGCGGGAAACACTCCCACCGGTGAAAGAACCCCGCGCAAGAAGTACTAGGGCTCGCCGACCTTCGGCTCGAGCATGTAGAGATCCTCCGGCTGGTGCGCATCCGGGAAATCGTCGACGGCGAACAGGTCACGGCGAACGAAGTCCAAGCCGCGATCTCGTGCGACCGACGCGAAAAGACGTTGGGACGCAACGTTGTCGGGACTGATGGTGGTGTGCATGGCCACCACCGAACTGCGCCGGACACGATCGAACAACTGGTGCAGCATCTTTGCTGCGATTCCGTGGCCGCGGAAATCGTCGTCGACGGCGACCTGCCAGACCATCAGGGTCGACGGATCAGCCGGGCGTCGATAGCCGGTGACGAAACCTACTGCGCGGCCGCCGACTTCGGCGACAATCGAGGTGTCGGCGTAGTCGTGGCACCACAGCACATAGGCGTAGCTCGAGTTGACGTCGAGAACCTGTGAATCCGAGGCAATTTCCCAGAGTCTGGTTCCGTCGGACACCGTCGGCGTCCGATAGTCGATCGTCAGGACAGTTGATGGGGCCGTTCTCGTTGAGGAGGGGCTCATAACGTTCCTGACGTTAACAATGTGTGTCGGCGAAGTCATGCTGCTGTCGGAATCGGACACCGAAACCCCGGCGTCGGCGCTGTTCAACACCTGATTGTGATAGGGGTCACGTTTGTGTGATTTGTCGGTGTCGGACGGCCGAGACCCGGCGTTCTCCTCGGGCGGGTATCGCGAGCAGAATACGAACGATGACGAGGATCATCGCAGGCGCTCTCGGTGGGCGACGGCTGACCGTGCCCGACGACGGCACCCGCCCGACCTCCGACAGGGTGCGCGAGGCGCTGTTCAGTGCGCTCGCCGCGCGCATCGACTTCGACGACGCCCGTGTCCTCGACCTCTATGCGGGCTCGGGGGCGCTCGCGATCGAGGCCCTCTCGCGCGGTGCGGCGTCGGCCGTCCTGGTGGACAGTCGAAAGCGGGCCACCTCGGTCATCGCCGCGAACCTGCGCTCGCTCGATCTGTCCGGTCGCTCGGACGTGGTGACCTCCTCGGTCGGGTCGTATCTTGCCGCATCGAGAGCAGGCAAGCCGTTCGACCTGGTGTTCTCCGACCCTCCGTACGCGCTGGACACGGCAGACGTCGAGGCCGATCTCGGGCGCCTGAGCTCCGACGGATGGCTCGCGGACGACGCGCTCGTCGTCGTCGAACGCGATGCGCGATCGTCGCCGCCGACGTGGCCCGAGGAGTTCGACCTCATCGTGGAGAAGGTCTACGGAGAGACGCGCGTGGAGATCGGTAGGTTTACGCCATGAGCAGCGCAGTGATTCCAGGTTCCTTCGACCCGTTCACCAGGGGACATCGGTACATCGTCGAACGCGCGGCGTCGGCCTTCGACGAGATCGTGGTTCTCGTGGTGGTCAATCCCAACAAACACGGACTGTTCAGCATCGACGAGCGCATCGCGTTGATCGAAGAGGACTGTGCCGATCTGCCCAACGTCCGTGTCGACCGATGGACCGGTCTGCTCGTCGACTATCTGACCGAGAAGAACATCGGAGTCCTGGTGAAGGGGCTGCGCTCGGGCGTCGACTTCGACTACGAACTGCCGATGGCACAGATGAATCGCGAGCTCGCCGACGTCGAGACGGTCTTCATGATCACCGATCCGCGCTTCGCCCACGTCTCGAGTTCGCTGGTCAAAGAGGTGGCGAAGCTCGGTGGCGACGCGTCGCCGTACCTCGCACCGCACATCCACCGTCGCCTCGAGGCGGTCCTGGCGGGGGAGCGGACCGTCTGACGTTCGCTACTGACGCAGCGTCACAATCGTCACAGGCGACACGCCCATATCATCCGGCTCCATAATCCCAGCGATCACATTCGGCACAATAGTCACATCAGTCTCAGGCGGACCCGCGTCACCACGACACAGGTCTCACTGACAAGTAATGGCATGAGCCGGATTGGGGTAGCTGTGTACCGGGTATTTGAAGCTCTCGACGAACTCGTGGCCATCGTCGAAGAGGCACGAAGTGTTCCCATGACGGCCGGCTGTGTCGTGCCGCGTGGTGATGTCCTCGAGCTGCTCGACGACATCAAGGACTCGATTCCGGGCGAGCTCGACGACGCTCAGGACGTGCTCGATCAGCGCGAAAACATGCTCGGCGATGCCGCCGATCACGCCGACAAGGTCGTGACCACCGCGGAGTCGGAGTCCGACGCCATGCTCGCGCACGCCCGTGCCGAAGCCGACCGCCTCCTGGCCGACGCGAAGGCGCAGGCCGACCGGATGGTCGACGAGGCCAGCGCGCACGGCAAGAACCTGGTCGACGAGGCCAGCGCGGAAGCCCACCGGCTGTCGACCAGCGCGGCACGCGAGTTCGACGCCGTGACCGGACGTGCACGTGCCGAGGCACAGCGGACCATCGACTCGGCCAACAACACCTACGACAAGTCCGTCGCCGACGGCATCGCCGAGCAGCAGCGCCTGGTCTCGGAGACCGAGGTCGTCGCGGCGGCGAAGTCGGAGGCCGAGCGGATCATCGACGCCGCACACGCCGAGGCCGATCGACTGCGTGGCGACTGCGATGTGTACGTCGATGAGAAGCTCGCCGAGTTCGAGGAGATCCTCACCGGGACCCTGCGCTCGGTCAACCGCGGACGCCACCAGTTGCGTACCGGCGCGGGCATGCACGACTACGTCGAATACCCGCGCAGCGTCGACGACGCAGGTGCTCGTCGGACGAGTGCTGAGCAGGCGCGATCGGGTTCGGCGGACCTGCACGACCACAGCTCGCCGCTCGCGGTCTGAGCGGCGCGCCGGGTCGTTCGATGAATGACCTGGTCGGGCGTATGGTGCACATGTGGCCGAGAATGCAGTGACTCAAGGTGCGCAAGCGCAGCGCGATCCCTTCGTCCTCGACATCCGATCGTTGGGCAGGCGTCCGGGGACGATGGAGGAGATCCATCGCACGGTCGTCGCTCCCAATCGGATCGGCGTGGAGATGATCGCGATACCCGCGGATTCCGACGTCGACCTCGACTTACGGCTGGAATCGGTGTCGGAGGGCGTGTTGGTCACCGGCACCGTCTCCGGCGAGACCGAGGGCCAATGTGTGCGTTGTCTGGAACCGGTCGACGGCACGGTGACCGTGTTCCTGACCGAGCTGTACGCCTACCCCGACAGTGAGACCGAGCAGACGACCGACTCCGAGGACATCCATCGGATCGTCGACGACAGGATCGACCTCGAGCAGGCCGTCATCGACGCCGTTGCGCTCGAACTCCCGATGTCACCGCTGTGCAGTGAGGACTGCGCAGGCCTCTGCAGTGAATGCGGTGTCCGGCTCGCCGTCGCGGAGCCCGGACACTCTCACGAGATCATCGATCCCCGCTGGGCCAAGCTCGCTGACAAGCTCGGCTCGCTGGAGCAGAAGGAGTCGCAGGACTCCGACAGCGGCGAACGGGGCTCGGCGTGACCGGTGTCGACGACGCGGCGTCGCCTGCACCTCACGGAGGCAGCAACGATGCCGTCGCTTCTCTGGGTGCCGACTCCGCGGGTGTCGCATCGTTGCTGGAAGCGCTCGGCACGCCGATCGCGGATGAACTGCTCACACTCGCGCTGACCCACCGCTCGTATGCGTACGAGAACGGGGGGCTGCCGACCAATGAGCGGCTGGAATTCCTCGGCGATTCGGTGCTCGGTGTGGTGATCACCGAGCGGCTCTACCTGCGGTACCCCGATCGTCCCGAGGGTGAGCTGGCCAAGATCCGGGCGAGCGTCGTCAACATGCACGCGCTGGCCGACGTCGCGCGCGGCCTCGGCGAGGGCGGCCTCGGTCGTCACCTCTTCCTCGGGCGCGGCGAAGAGATGACCGGCGGCCGCGACAAGGATTCGATTCTGGCAGATGGCCTCGAATCGCTTTTCGGCGCAATGTATCTCGACCACGGCCTGGAGACCTCGCAGCGCATCATCCTCGACCTCTTCGACGAGATCCTCGACCGCGCAGGCCAACTCGGCGCGGGACTCGACTGGAAGACCTCGCTGCAGGAGCTGGCCGCCGAGCGTGGCTACGGACCCCCGCAGTACCAGATCAGCTCGACGGGTCCCGATCACAGCAAGGAGTTCACCGCGCGTGCGGTGATCGCAGGCGAAGAACTCGGTGAAGGTGTGGGACGCACCAAGAAGGAAGCCGAGCAGAAGGCCGCATCTCTGGCATGGCAGGCGCTCACCGAGCGTGACGCCGTGAGCGATGCCTGAACTTCCCGAAGTCGAGACCGTACGTGCCGGTCTCGAGAAGCATGTCGTCGGGCGCACGATCACCGACGTGGAGGTCCTCCACCCGCGAGCCGTCCGCAGACACGTCGGCGATGCACCCGATCTGATCGGAAGGCTCAGGGGCGCAACGATTCTCGCTGCGCGTCGACGTGGAAAGTACCTGTGGCTCGACGTTGAGGCGCCCCGCGGCGTCGACCGGTTCGCGCTCGTCGTCCACCTAGGCATGAGCGGGCAGATGCTGGTCGCCCGTGTCGGCGCACCCGACCACACGCATCTGCGGGTGCGCGCAACTCTCGACGACGGCAACGAGTTGAGGTTCGTCGACCAACGGACCTTCGGCGGGTGGCACCTCGACGACTATGTCGACGCCGAGTCTGCCGACGTCGACACCGAACTGCCCGGCGACCCGGCGTCGCTGCCGCGCTCGATTGCCCATATCGCGCCCGACCCGTTCGACTCCGGGTTCGACAGGGACGAGGTGGTGCGTCGAATGCGTGGAAAGCACACAGAGGTCAAGCGCGCACTGCTCGACCAGTCGCTGATCTCCGGCGTCGGAAACATCTACGCCGACGAGGCCCTGTGGCGAGCGCGGCTGAACGGCGCGCGCGTCACCGATGGAATTTCGCGACGCAAGCTCGCCGAGTTACTCGACGCCGCGACGGCGGTGATGAGCGACGCGTTGGCGGTGGGCGGCACGTCGTTCGACGCGCTGTACGTGAACGTCAACGGACAGTCGGGCTACTTCGAGCGTTCGTTGAACGCCTACGGCCGGGCGGGCCAGCCGTGCCGGAGATGCGGGACGCTGATGCGGCGTGAGGAGTTCATGAACCGGGGCTCGTTCTTCTGTCCGAAGTGCCAGCCCAGGCCTCGGCAGTAACGGTTCATTGCGCGCAGTATGAGATGTCGCGGCATAAGACGACATCGGAAGCAGTTCTACTATTGCGAGCGGCGCCTCGGGTGCGCCGTCGTCGATTGCGAAGGGAGTCATCGCGCAGATGACCAGCGAGAATTCGTCCGCGACCACAGCGGCGCCGCAGGTGTCGGATGCCGGCTCGGCGCACACCGAGTTGTGGGTGCAGCGGACCGGGACGCGTCGCTACACCGGCAAGAGTTCGCGTGGCGCGGAGGTTTTGATCGGCTCGCAGGATGTCGACGGTGTGTTCACGCCGGGTGAGCTGCTGAAGATCGCGCTCGCCGCGTGCACCGGCATGTCGTCGGACCGCCCGCTGGCACGTCGCCTCGGTGACGACTACGACGCGACGATTCGCGTCTCCGGCGACGCCGACCGCGAGAACGAGGTGTACCCGCACCTGCGCGAGGTGCTCGACGTCGACCTGTCCGAACTCGACCCCGCCGCTGCGGAGCGGTTGCTGGTGGTCGTCGAGCGCGCGATCGACTCGGTGTGCACGGTCGGTCGCACGCTCAAGGCCGGCACCGAGGTCGAACTCGTCATCGAGAGCGACTGACACCCCGATGAGTGGTTCCGACCAGGTCGTTCGCATGACCGCACACGTTCACGGACAGGTCCAGGGAGTCGGGTTCCGATGGTGGACGCGCTCGCGCGCCCTGGAGCTCGGCCTGGTCGGCTCCGCGACGAACCTCGCTGACGGGCGGGTGCTCGTCGTCGCGGAGGGGGCCGAACCACAGGTACATGCGCTACTCGACCTGCTGCGTTCGGGCGACACTCCCGGTCGCGTCGACCTCGTCGTCGAACGTTTCGATGCGCCGCGGGGTGACCTGCAAGGATTCGTCGAGCGCTAATCCGCCGATCAACCGCCTGCCCGGTTGCGCCTGCCTGCATCGGGTGATGGGTAGGCTTAACGGTCGTGCACCTGAAAAGCCTGACCCTGAAGGGCTTCAAGTCCTTCGCGTCGGCCACGACTCTGCGATTCGAGCCCGGCATCACCTGCGTGGTGGGTCCCAACGGCTCGGGTAAGTCGAACGTGGTCGACGCTCTGACGTGGGTGATGGGCGAGCAGGGTGCGAAAGCGCTGCGTGGCGGCAAGATGGAAGACGTCATCTTCGCCGGGACGTCGGGTCGGCCGCCTCTCGGTCGGGCCGAGGTGACGCTGACGATCGACAACTCCGACGGCGCTCTGCCGATCGAATACTCCGAGGTATCCATAACGCGACGGATGTTCCGCGACGGTGCGGGCGAGTACGAGATCAACGGGAGTTCGTGCCGGTTGATGGACGTGCAGGAGTTGCTGTCCGACTCGGGTATCGGGCGCGAGATGCACGTCATCGTCGGGCAGGGCCGTCTCGCGGCAATTCTGGAATCGCGGCCGGAGGACCGTCGTGCCTTCATCGAAGAGGCGGCGGGAGTCCTCAAGCACCGCAAGCGCAAAGAGAAGGCCGTCCGCAAGCTCGACTCGATGCAGGCCAATCTCGCGCGGCTGAGCGACCTCACCGCCGAACTGCGGCGCCAGCTCAAACCGCTCGGACGGCAGGCCGAGGTTGCCCGTCGAGCGCAGACGGTGCAGGCCGATCTTCGCGACGCACGACTGCGGTTGGCCGCAGACGATCTGGTCACCCGGCGCACGGAGATGGCCGAGCACACCGCTGTCGAGGAAGAGATTCGACGACGCTCCGACGAGGTCACCGCAGAGCTCGACGCCGTCAACGCCGAGGTCGCCGAGCACACTGACCATCTCGCCCAGGTCACTCCCGCTGCGGCGGCGGCAGGCCAGGCGTGGTTCCGGTTGTCGGCGCTCGCCGAGCGTGTCGACGCGACCAATCGGGTCGCAACCGAACGCAGCCGCTACCTCGCGGAGCCGACGGTCAGCTCTGGCGGTCCCGATCCGGAACAACTCGAACGCCAGGCCGAGGAGGCCGCGCTCACCGAGGCCGAAATGGCCGAGGCTGTCTCGCTCGCCGCCGAGTCGCTTGAGGTGTCCAAGCTCGAACTCGAGGAGTACGAGCGCGTCGCCGCGCAGGCGGAGCAGGCTCACATGGCCGCAGTGCGTGCGGTGGCCGATCGACGCGAAGGACTCGCGCGGCTCGAGGGACAGGTCGAGAGCCTGCAGACCAAGGCCGACGGCGTCGACGCCGAGGCGTCGCGCCTCACCGCTGCGATCGCAGCAGCTGTCGAACGCGCCGAAACTGCTGCGCAGCAACAGGATTCGGCAGCCGAATCACTGAGTCAAATGGAGGCCTCTGAGCAGGGCCTCGACGAACACCACGAACGGTGCGTCGCGGCACTGAACCTGTCGAATGAGCGGGTTGCGTCGCTGCAGGCCGCCGAACGTGAGGCCGAGCAGCGGATCGCGTCGCTTGCCGCGCGGATCGAGGCGCTCTCGGTGGGCCTGGAACGCAACGACGGCGGTGCGTGGCTGCTCGAGAACGCGCCCGAGGGATTGGCAGGCTCCGTCTCCGACCTGCTGGCTGTCGACTCGGGTTTCGAGACGGCCATCGCCGGAGCGCTGGGGCCCGCCGCCGACGCGATTGCGACCGTCGACGCGCTGGCCGCCGTCCGCGCTCTGCAGGCGTTGAAGACCGGAGACGGCGGCCGGGCGTCGCTGCTCCTGGGCGGACTCGACGACGCCGCGCCGAATCGTACTGTCGCGCTACCCGACGGTGCGGTGTGGGCGACCTCGGTGGTCAGCGCGCCGTCGCAGATCAAGGGTGCCGTCGATCATCTACTGGCCGACGTCGTCGTGGTCGACGACGCCGAGCAAGGCGTCGACCTGGCGGTACGCCACGGACTCCGGTGCGTCACGCGAGAAGGTGACCGCATCGGCCCCGCGTCGGTGGAAGGCGGATCGTCGCGTCGACCGTCGACGTTGGAGGTCACCTCGGCGATCGACACCGCAACCGCAGATCTCGCCGCAGCGCATCGGACCACCGAGGAGACGCAGGCGGCCCTCGAAGGTGCACTGACCGAACAGCGTGCCCGTCGCGAGGCCGCCGAAGAGGCGTTGGCCGCGCTGCACGAGTCGGATGCGGCCGTCGGCGGAGCCTACGAGCAACTCGCCCGACTGGGTCAGGAGGTCCGCGCGGCGCAGTCGGAGGCTGATCGGCTCACGCGGCAGCGCGACCGCGCAGAAGACGGTCGCGGTGACATGCTCACCACCCTCGCCGAACTGCGGGAACGCCTACGCCTGGCGCGTGACGAGTCGACGTCCGAACCCGACGAGGTCGGGGGAGACGGGGGCGAGCGCTCGGCGGCTGCCGCGGCAGTCGCCGGTGCGCGTTCGAGTGAGATGGAAGCGCGTCTGGCACTGCGTACCGCGGAGGAACGTCTCGCGTCGGTGCGTGGCCGTGCCGACTCGCTTCGTCGTGCGGCCCAACGTGAACGTGACTCCCGCGAGCGTGCCCGACGCCAAGACGAGGCTCGTCGGGTCGCTGCGCAGGTCGCGGCCGAGGTCGCCCAGGCGGCCACCGCGGTCTCCGAACGTCTCATCAGCGCGGTCGCAACGGCGCAAGCGGGTCGTGACGAGCTCGAGCAGGTCAAGGCCGCGCGTACCGAAACCCTCGAAGCGCTGAAGACCCGAGCGGCGGCACTCACCGATCAGCTCAACGCGCTGCGCGACTCCGTGCACCGCGACGAGGTCGCCCGAGCGCAGTCCGCGTTGCGCATCCAGCAGCTCGAGGAGCAGGTTCTCGAGAACTTCGCGATGTCGCCCGATGATCTGATCGCCGAGTACGGTCCGGATGTTCCGATGCCGCCGTCCGCGTTGGAGATCTCCGAGTACGAGCAGGCCAAGGAGCGCGGCGAGAGCGTCGTGGCACCCGCGCCGCTGCCGTACGACCGCGCGACGCAGGAGGCACGCGCGAAAAAGGCGCAGAAAGACCTCAACACTCTCGGCAAGGTGAATCCCCTTGCGCTGGAGGAGTTCGCCGCCCTCGAGGAGCGCTACAGCTTCTTGTCTGCGCAACTCGAGGACGTCAAGGCCGCGCGGAAAGACCTTCTCGACGTGGTCGAGGACGTCGACGCGCGCATCCTGCAGGTGTTCACCGAGGCCTACGCCGACGTCGAACGTGAGTTCTCCCAAGTCTTTTCGACGCTGTTCCCCGGCGGCGAGGGTCGACTCATCCTCACCGAACCCGGAGACATGCTCACCACGGGAGTCGAGGTCGAGGCGCGGCCACCCGGTAAGAAGGTCAAGCGGCTGTCACTGCTCTCGGGTGGCGAGAAGTCGCTGACCGCAGTGGCGATGCTCGTGGCGATCTTCCGTGCGCGACCCTCACCGTTCTACGTGATGGACGAGGTCGAAGCTGCGCTCGACGACACCAACCTGCGGCGCCTGATCACCCTCTTCGAGCAGTTGCGTGAGCGGTCGCAGCTCATCGTGATCACCCACCAGAAGCCGACGATGGAGGTCGCGGATGCGCTCTACGGCGTCAGCATGCGCGGCGACGGCATCACGACCGTGATCTCGCAGCGGCTGCGCGGCCAGAACGTCGCGGTCACGGCAACCGCGCCGCAGGTAGCGGGTGACACCGATGGGGGAGGCGACGTCGGCGGGCAGGAATCCGACGTTTCAGACGCGAACACAGCGACGACCAACAGTGCGACGACCAACAGTGCGCCAACATGACAAACAGGGCGACAACATAGAGAACGCCCCTTCCGCTAGTCGGCGGAGGAGCACGATGGACAACGCAGCCCGAGATATGCGGGAAGAACTGGAGAAGCAGTGAACACCGGAATCATCATCGGAATCGTCATCGCGGTCGTCGTCATCCTCGCGTTGATCGTCGCGGGTCTCGTCCTCGCGCGTCGTCGACGCATCTCTCTGCACGACGACGAGCAGACGCAAGTGGTCGACGGCTCGAAACCGCAGGTCGACCGCTCAGGCGGGTACAAGGCGTCGTCGGGCTTCAGCTTCAGCCAGGGTGGCGCGGCGTCGGGAACCGCTGTCGCGGAACCACCCGAGCCGACCGTCGCGCCCACTGAGCGGACCGAGGTCGACGGTCAGCCGGGCGTCGGCGACGACGCATCGGTGCCGCGTGACTCGGAACGCCGCGGCATCACCAACGTCACGCTGCCCGACACTGCCGACGTCGAGACGGCAGACACCGCTACGACCGACGTTCCCACGGCCGACACCGGGACGACCGATAGCTCTGCGACTGCCACCGCTGCGCCGACCGCGGACGCCACAGAGACCGCAGACACCACCGCTACCGCAGGCACCACCGCTACCGCAGGCACCACCGATACCGCTGCGACCACCGCAGAGTCGGCGCTGACCAGCGAGTCGGTGCCGCTCGACGAGGACATCGATTCGTCGGTCACCACGCCGTTGTTCGAGGAGATAGTCGAGTCGGTCGGTGAGAGCCCCGACGAGATCATCGAAGAGATCGACGAGATCGAAGACGAGGAGGCCGCTGCCACAGCGCCGCCGCGTGACGAGATCGAGCCGACGGCGGGCCGACTCGGTCGCCTCCGTGGGCGTCTGTCGCGGTCGCAGGGCGCGATCGGCAAGAGCATGCTCGGCCTTCTCGGTGCCGGCGATCTCGACGAGGAGAGCTGGGAGGAGATCGAGGACACCCTCGTCATGGCAGACCTCGGCTCCGCCACCACCGAAGCGGTTATCGAACGGCTCCGGACCGAGTTGGCCACCAATCCGGTGCGCAACGCCGACGACGCTCGCGCACTGCTGCGCAGGGTGCTCGTCGAGCAACTGCACCCCGAATTCGACCGTTCGATCCGCGCGCTTCCCCATGCCGACACACCGGCGGTCGTGCTCGTCGTCGGGGTCAACGGCACCGGCAAGACGACGACGACGGGCAAGCTCGCGCGCGTCCTAGTCGCCGACGGCAGGCGCGTATTGCTCGGCGCAGCAGACACCTTCCGCGCCGCAGCGGCAGATCAGCTGCAGACGTGGGGTGAGCGGGTCGGCGCAGACATCGTTCGTGGCAAGGAACAAGCCGACCCGGCAGCAGTCGCATTCGACGCCGTCGCGAAGGGGATCGACGAGGGCGTCGACGTGGTGCTCATCGACACCGCGGGACGTCTGCACACCAAGACCGGTCTGATGGACGAGCTCGGAAAGGTCAAGCGCGTCGTCGAGAAGAAGGCTCCGGTCGACGAGGTCATCCTCGTCCTCGACGCCACGGTCGGCCAGAACGGACTGACTCAGGCGAAGGTCTTCGCCGACGTCGTCGACATCACCGGCGTCGCACTGACCAAGCTCGACGGAACCGCCAAGGGCGGCATCGTGTTCAACGTCCAAGAGGTTCTCGGCGTCCCGGTGAAGCTCGTCGGGCTCGGCGAGGGAGCCGACGACCTCGCGCCGTTCGACCCGGAAGCGTTTATCGACGCGCTTCTGTAAGCTGCGAAAAACCTTTGAAGCCATGTCCGATTCACCTGGCGATTTACCTTCGCGAAATGTGAATCGGGCTTTGGTTCACACGCTCGAAACACGGGAGCACCACAGCTGAAACCACTTCCGGACAGAGTCTTTGCAGGCGCCGAGCCGTCGGCGCGCTCTGAGGAGGTTTTCTACAGTGGTCTCTGCACTACCGGATAGTGTTTTCGGAGAGCCTGACGCCGGCAATACAGCATGGATGCTGGCCAGTGCGTCGATGGTTCTTCTGATGACTCCAGCGCTGGCCTTCTTCTACGGGGGGTTGTCTCGGGGTAAAGCAGTTCTGAACATGATGATGATGTCGTTCGGCTCGGTCGCGACGGTCAGCATCGTCTACGTTCTGTGGGGGTTCTCGCAGTCGTTCGGAAATACAGTCACCGGCGAGTCCGATATCTGGGGCATCTTCGCGAATCCGTTCTCGCTCTTCGGATCCGATCAGCTGATGAACACCGCGGGCACCGAAGACAAGCCGACATATGTGCTGTGGACCGGCGTCGAAACCCATGTGCCCGCGATCGTCTTCATGGCTTTCCAGCTCACCTTCGCCGTCATCACCGTCGCCCTCATTTCGGGTGCGGTCGCAGAGCGCGTGAAGTTCTCCACCTGGCTGGTGTTCTCCGTGCTGTGGTCCACCATCGTCTACTTCCCGCTTTCCCACATGGTGTGGGGCGGCGGCCTGATGTCGAACGCCGAAAGGGGCTTCGCCTCATGGATGTTCGGCACGAACTCGGATGGAACCGCCAACGTCGCGCCGATTGACTTCGCCGGTGGCACGGTCGTCCACATCAACGCCGGTATGGCCGGTCTGGTGCTGGCCATCATCGTCGGTGCGCGCGTCGGCTTCGGCAGGACCGCTTACCGTCCGCACAACATTCCGTTCGTGATGCTCGGTGCCGCACTGCTGTGGTTCGGTTGGTTCGGCTTCAACGCAGGTTCCGAACTCGCCGCGGACATGACGGCAGGCAAGGTCTGGGTCAACACGACCGCCGCAACCGCGGCAGCGATGATCGGCTGGCTCGGAGTCGAGTGGGTGCGCGACAAGCACGCCACCAGCGTCGGCGCGGCGTCGGGCATCGTTGCGGGACTCGTGGCCATCACCCCCGCCTGTGGCGCTTTGACGCCAGTCGGTTCGTTGATCCTCGGCGTGATCGCCGGCGCTCTCGCAGCGCTCGCCATCGGGCTGAAGAACAAGTTCGGCTACGACGACTCGCTCGACGTCGTGGGTGTGCACCTCGTCGCAGG
This sequence comes from Gordonia sp. w5E2, assembly GCF_036540975.1. Taxonomy (NCBI): domain Bacteria; kingdom Bacillati; phylum Actinomycetota; class Actinomycetes; order Mycobacteriales; family Gordoniaceae; genus Gordonia; species Gordonia sp. w5E2. The sequence continues at coordinate 2,016,826 of NZ_CP144213.1, forward strand.
ACTCTGGGGCACCATCGGTATCGGGTTCCTGGCCAAGGACACCGGCCTGTTCTGGGGCGGCGACTACAAGCAACTCGTCGTGCAGATCGTGATCGCCGCATTCGCGCTCGCGTTCACCGGTGTTCTCACCACGATCATCGCTCTGGTGCTCAAGCCGCTGGGCTGGCGCGTCAAGCCTGATGAGGAGAAGAGTGGCATCGATGAGGCCGAACATGCCGAGACCGCGTACGAACTGGCATGAATCCCCGGTCGTTGACTACTACGCTGATTCCTGTGGAGAGGGATAACCAATGAAGCTCATCACCGCAATCGTGAAACCGTTCACGCTTGAGGATGTCAAAGCCGGCCTGGAGCAGGCTGGAATTCTGGGAATGACCGTCAGTGAGGTGCAGGGTTACGGTCGCCAGAAGGGCCATACCGAGGTGTACCGAGGTGCCGAATACTCGGTCGACTTCGTTCCCAAGGTACGAGTCGAGGTCGTCGTGGACGACGCGGCCGTTGACAAAGTTGTCGATGTCATCGTGGAAGCCGCGCGAACCGGCAAGATCGGTGACGGAAAGGTGTGGGTCTCCCCGGTCGAATCGGTCGTTCGCGTCCGAACCGGCGAGCGCGGCGCAGACGCGCTGTAGGCCCGTTGCCTTTCGTCAACTCCGACCGTGGCCCTGCGTCCGACGATTCGTCGGGTGCGGGGCCACGGCCCGGCATGGGACCGGGCGGTGGCCCCCTCGCAGCGACCGACCTGGCACGTACCCGTAGGCAACTCACCGAGGCGACAGGTGCTGGGAGACTCGACGCCGCCGGGCTGCGGCAGGTGTTGGTCGACCTGCACGAATTCTGGCTGACGAGTAAGGCCGCCGAGCTCGGGATCAAGCCGCACAGCGGACTCGCGATCGTGGCCGTCGGTGGACTCGGACGCGGGGAGATGCTTCCGCATTCCGATCTCGACCTGATCCTGCTGCACGACGACCTCGCCGTCGAACGGCTCTCGGAGGTTGCGGACGGGCTCTGGTATCCGTTGTGGGACGCCAACATTCCGCTCGATCACAGTGTGCGCACCGTCCCTCAGGCTCTGCAGGTCGCCGCCGAGGACACCACGGCCGCGCTCGGACTGCTCGAGGCGCGCCACATCGTCGGCGACGAGGATCTGTCGTCGCTGCTGATCGGGGGAGTGCGCCAGCAGTGGCGCACCGAGATCAGACACCGCTTCCCCGAAGTGGTCGAGCACGCACAGGATCGCTGGCGTCGCGCCGGCGACATCGCGCACCGTGCTGAACCTGACTTGAAGAACGGTCGCGGCGGCCTGCGCGACGTGCAACTCCTCGGCGCGCTCGCCATCGCGCAACTCACCGACGGCATGGGAGGCCTGCGCCCCGATTCGCCGAATGCGGGGCCGCAGATGGCCTATCACCGGTTGTTGGACATCCGTACCGAACTGCACCGCATCGCCGGGCGCCCGCGGGAGCAGGTCCGCGCACAGGACGCCGACGAGATGGGTGCGTCACTGCGGATCGGCGACCGCTTCGACCTCGCGCGCGTCATCAGCGACTCCGCTCGCACGATCAGCTACTCCATCGACGTCGGCTTGCGAACCGCGGGTAATGCGCTACCGCGCCGCGGTCTTTCCAAGCTGCGGCGATCGCCCATCCGACGTCCGCTCGACGAGGGCGTCGTCGAGCACAACGGTGAGATCGTGTTGGCGCGCAACGCGATTCCGAGCAAAGATCCAGGGCTCATCCTTCGGGTCGCGTCGGCGTCGGCGCGTACCGGGCTGCCGATCAGTGCGTCGACGCTCTCCCGGCTCGCCGATTACGCACCGGAACTGCGCGAACCGTGGCCAGCGGAGGCGCTGAGCGACCTGCTGGTGTTGCTCGGCTCCGGACATCACATGATCGATCCCATCGAGGCACTCGACCGCACCGGGCTGTGGGGCAGGCTCTTGCCGGAGTGGGGTGCGGTGCGTGACCTACCGCCCCGGGACGCGGTGCATACCTGGACCGTCGACCGGCACCTTGTCGAGACAGCCGCCTACGCGAGTTCGATGACCACCCGCGTCTCGCGACCCGACCTGCTGGTACTCGGAGCGTTGATCCATGACCTCGGCAAAGGGCGCGGTGCCGACCACAGCGTCGTCGGGGCCGAACTCGCCGTGCAGGTGGGTAACAGGTTCGGACTCTGGCCGCAGGATGTCGACGTGCTTTCCGACTTGGTGCGCCATCACCTCCTGCTTCCGACGATCGCGACGAGACGCGACCTCGACGACCCCGCGACCGCGACCGAGGTCGCAGAGACCCTCGGATACGACAGGGTGTTGTTGGAACTCCTTGCGGCACTTGCCGAGGCGGATTCACGTGCTACGGGTCCCGGTGTGTGGGGTGAGTGGAAGGCGTCGCTGATCAACGATCTCGTCCGACGCACCATGCGGTTGATCGACGGCGAGACGCCCGAAGAGCCCGAACCGCTCAGTCCGCAGACGCGTGCGCTCGCAGAATCCGGTGAGTACGCGGTCAGCCTCACTCCGGGCGAGGGACCGCACACGTTCACCGTGGTGATGGTTGCACCCGACGCCCCGGGCCTGCTGTCGAAGATGGCGGGAGTCGTCGCCTTGAACGGGCTGCGGTCGCACTCCGCGACGGTTCAGGGAATCGAGACGTCGGACGGACAACGCCGCGCGGTCAACACGTTCGTCGTGGTCCCGACATTCGGCTCCCCGCCGGAGGCCGGTCTGCTCCGCCAGCAGTTGATTGCGGCCGTCGAGGGCAAGATCAACGTCATCGAGCGACTCGATGCACGCGAAAGCAGTTCACCGATCCCGACGATCGGCTCGGTCAACGCCACCCCGGGGATCGGCGCCGGTGCAGCAGCGGGAAGCACCGATCCCGCCGTCGATGGTGCCGGGCATCCCAAGAACGCGGTACCGGCACTGTTTGCCATCGCGCCGCCACGGGTCCTCTGGGCTCCGGCGCCGTCGGACGACGAGGTGCTGATGGAGTTGCGCACCGACGACCGCCTGGGTCTGCTCAGTCGCGTCAGCAAGGTCATCGAGCAACAGGGAGCCGACGTCCGGTGGGCGAAGGTGACGACACTCGGGCCGACCGTCGTCGACAACTTCTGTCTGCGTCTGGCCGACGACACCCCACAGGCGCGTACCGCGTTGGCAGATGCCGTGATCGCGGCATGTCCACCGCCGCAGCCGCGATCCGACGACGACAAGGGCGACGGCGCGGCGGGTGCGACAGGCTCCGGGCGTTCGGGAGTGCCGATCAGCTGACGACCGCGTTCGCCTCGCCGGCGGTCGGGGTGACGGCGAGACGCACCGCTGCGGCGAGCACACGCGGGCTCATGGGACACTGGAACAATGTTCGACTCCCTCTCCGATCGCTTGACTGGTGCGCTGAAGGATCTGCGCGGCAAGGGACGCCTGTCCGACGCCGACATCGACCGCACCGCACGTGAGATTCGTCTGGCCCTACTCGAGGCCGACGTCTCTCTTCCCGTGGTGCGCGCGTTCATCGCCCGGATCAAGGAGCGCGCCAAGGGCGCCGAGGTCTCGCAGGCACTCAACCCCGCCCAGCAGGTCGTCAAGATCGTCAACGAGGAGCTCGTCGGCATCCTCGGCGGCGAGACGCGGCGCGTGCAGTTCGCCAAGAACCCACCGACCGTCATCATGCTCGCGGGCCTGCAGGGTGCGGGTAAGACCACTCTCGCGGGCAAGCTCGGCCACTGGCTCAAGCAGCAGGGCCACACTCCGCTGCTCGTCGCCTGCGACCTTCAGCGGCCCGGTGCGGTCTCGCAGCTTCAGATCGTCGGCGAGCGCGCGGGCGTTCCGGTGTTCGCTCCCGACCCCGGGACGAGCATCGGCCAGACGGGCGACCTCGGCACGGTCAGCCACGGCGATCCCGTCGCCGTCGCGCGCGCCGGTGTCGCGGAGGCCCGCGACCATCACTACGACGTCGTGGTCATCGACACCGCCGGTCGCCTGGGCATCGACGAGGAGTTGATGGGCCAGGCCTCCGACATCCGCGAGGCAACGCAACCCGACGAAGTGCTCTTCGTCGTCGACGCGATGATCGGTCAGGACGCGGTGGCCACCGCGGAAGCCTTCCAGAGCGGCGTCGGATTCACCGGTGTCGTACTCACCAAACTCGACGGCGACGCTCGCGGCGGTGCGGCGCTGTCGGTGCGTGAGGTGACCGGCCAGCCGATCATGTTCGCGTCGTCCGGTGAGAAGCTCGAGGACTTCGACGTCTTCCACCCCGACCGCATGGCGAGCCGCATCCTCGGTATGGGCGACGTGCTCAGCCTCATCGAACAGGCAGAACAGCACTGGGATGCCCAGCAGGCGGAGGCCGCCGCACAGAAGATCAGCCAGGGCGAGCTGACACTCGAGGACTTCCTCGAGCAGATGCAGATGCTGCGTCGCATGGGGCCGATCGGCAACATCCTCGGCATGCTGCCGGGCGCCAACCAGATGAAAGACGCTCTCTCGCAGGTCGACGACAAGCAACTCGACCGCGTGCAAGCCATCATCCGGGGCATGACGCCCGCCGAGCGTGACAACCCGAAGATCATCAACGCCTCACGCCGACTTCGCATCGCGAACGGCTCGGGCGTCACGGTCAGCGAGGTCAATCAGCTCGTCGACCGGTTCTTCGAGGCGCGCAAGATGATGGCCCAGATGTCCGGTCGCATGGGCTTGGGCGGCGGTTCTCGCAAGACCAACCGGAAAAAGGGCAAGGGCAAGAAGGGCAAGGCCAAGGGACGCGGCCCGACGCCACCGAAGGTGCGCGGCGGTTTCCCCGGCATGCCCGGCGGTTTCCCCGATCTCTCGGGCATGCCCGCTGGACTCGACGAACTGCCCCCGGGCCTCGAAGGCATCGATATCTCGCAGTTCCAGCAGCCCAAGAAGAAGTAGCAGCCGTGAGCGGTCGCGGGTCGTCGACGGCACGTCACTATCGCGGTCACGATCCGTTGACCGATGAGCTCGTCGAGTTGTGGGTGGTCGGTGACACCATCTCGCGCGAGCCGGTGTCCGACGCCACGACCGTCGCCACCGACGGCTGGATCGTTCCGGGACTCGTCGATGCGCACAATCATGTGGGAATCGCGCCCGGACTCGGTGTGACCATCGAGCAGGCTCGCGCGTTCGCCCGCGCCGACGCCGAAGCCGGGGCGCTGCTCATCCGCGAGGTCGGGTCACCGCTCGACACCCACCCGCTCGACGCCGACGCCGGACCACTGTTCGTCCGGTCCGGCAAACACATCGCGCGCACGAAGCGGTACCTGCGCGGGTACGGCATCGAGCTCGACGACCCCGACGACCTAGCCGAGGAGGTAGCGCGGCAGGCCGCCGCGGGCGACGGCTGGGTCAAGCTCGTCGGTGACTGGATCGACCGTGAGGTGGGCGACCTCGCCCCGCTGTGGACCCGAGCCCAACTCGACGGGGCGGTCGCGGCGGCGCATGACGCGGGTGCTCGTATCACCGCGCACGTGTTCGGCAGTGACGGGCTCGACGACCTCATCGCGGCAGGCGTCGACTGCATCGAGCACGGAACCGGCTTGCACGCTGATCAGATCGATGCGCTCGTCGAGAAGTCGATTGCCTTGGTGCCCACGATGATTCAGGTCGACAACTTTCCCGAGATCGCCGCGGGCGCAGACAAGTACCCGACCTACGCCGCACATATGCGCAAACTGCACGCGGATGCGCCCGACACCTTCGCCGCGGCGCGGGAGGCGGGCGTCGCGATCTACGCGGGCACCGACGCCGGTGGATTCATCGAGCACGGGCGAATCGTCGACGAGGTCGAGCGGCTCGCAGGTATCGGACTCGGCGCCGCGGGCGCCCCGGCATCGGCGACCACCGAACCGCGGCGCTGGCTCGGCGCGGGAACGCTCGAGCACGGCGATCGCGCCGACTTCCTCGTCCTCGACGACGATCCACGGGTGGATCTCTCGACGCTTCGACGCCCACGCGCTGTGGTGTGCGCGGGCGAGCACGTCGGCTGAGAGGCATCCGGTGTGAGGTACACCACTTTTTATGCCATGGTCTCCGTTGTTACCGCCTAGTAGCGTGGCACCCACGTTGCATTAAGGCGCGTCGGCGGTCCTGATCTCGGTTATGGCCCCGCGCAACGCTCGTGTTGGGGGGCCGGGCGTGGTCGTGAGGTCCGTGGGTCCGTCAGGTGTCGTATGGAGCATGCGTGTGCCTTGTCGCGGGGTGGGCATCCGCATGCTCCATACGCGTGGTCGGCCCCGCATTTGCGGCGATTTCGCCTCCTCGGTGGCGTCTGGCACAATGGATCCTCGGTTCGTCGGACCGGTTACGCACCGCCCGACGGTCACACCCGAATAGATCGCAAAACCGGGTCCGCCAGTTCCGGCGGGCTGCTGAATTGCGCAGTGACCACTGGAGAAGCAACACATGGCTGTCAAGATCAAGCTCACGCGGCTCGGCAAGATCCGCAACCCGCAGTACCGCATCGTCGTCGCCGATTCTCGGACCCGCCGCAACGGCCGGGTGATCGAGACCATCGGCAAGTACCACCCGAAGGAAGAGCCGAGCCTCATCGAGGTCGATTCCGAGCGCGCGCAGTACTGGCTGACTGTCGGCGCACAGCCGACCGAGCCTGTCGCCGCGATCCTCAAGATCACCGGTGACTGGCAGAAGTACAAGGGTCTTCCCGGTGCCGAGGGCACGCTGAAGGTCGCCGAGCCCAAGACCTCCAAGCTCGACCTGTTCAACGCGGCACTCGCAGCCGCCGACAGCGAGCCTGTCGCCGAGGCCACCACCCCGAAGAAGAAGGCCGCCAAGAAGGTCGACGATGCGCCTGCCGCAGACGAGGCTCCGGCCGAGGCTGCTGCTGGTGACGCCAAGGACGAGGCGTGAGCGCTGTCGTCGCCGACGCGGTCGAACATCTCGTCCGCGGAATCGTGGCCAACCCCGACGATGTGCGCGTCGAGCTGATCACCGGTCGTCGTGGCCGCCTCGTCGAGGTGCACGTGAACCCCGAGGATCTCGGCAAAGTCATCGGTCGCAACGGTCGTACGGCAACCGCGCTGCGCACCCTGGTCTCCGGAATCGGTGGCCGTGGTGTGCGCGTCGACATCGTCGACACTGACCGCTGAGTAGACGCTCCACGATGGATCTCGTCGTCGGACGTGTCGCGAAATCACACGGTATCCGTGGTGAAGTCGTCGTCGACGTGCGTACCGATGTTCCGGAGGAACGCTTCGTGGTCGGCTCGGTCGTCCGCGGCCGCCCCGGTCGTGGGGGAGACGAGAAGAACTACACAGTGACAGCCGCCCGGCAGCATGCCGGGCGGCTGTTGCTGTCGTTGGCCGAGGTGTCCGACCGCACCGAGGCCGACGCCTTGCGCGGCACCCTCTTCCTCATCGACAGCGCCGACGTCGACTCGGGCGACGATCCGGACGAGTTCTACGACCACGAACTCGAGGGCGTGGAAGTCACGACCGTCGACGGTGAACGAGTCGGCGTCGTCGGCTCGGTACTGCATCTGCCCGCCAACGATCTCCTGGCCGTGAAGACGGTTGATGGGCGCGAGGTTCTGGTGCCGTTCGTGCGCGAGATCGTGCCGACTGTCGGACTCGACGGCATCGTGATCGACCCGCCGGACGGGCTGCTCGACGTCGGCGAGTCATGAGCGACTCACCGCGTACGGATTCGGTTCATGCCGATCCCATGCGCATCGATGTCGTCTCGATTTTTCCCGAGTATCTCGATCCTCTGCGAATGGCGTTGCTGGGCAAGGCAATCGACAAGGGTGCGATCGAGGTAGGCGTTCACGATCTGCGCGACTGGACCCACGACGTGCACCGCGCCGTCGACGATTCGCCGTACGGTGGCGGACCGGGCATGGTGATGAAACCCGACGTCTGGGGACCGTGTCTCGACGAGGTGTGTCCCGATGGCGCCCTCCTCGTGGTCCCGACGCCCGCGGGAGTTCCGTTCCGGCAAGAAACCGCCCAGCGCTACAGCCGTGAAAAGCATCTCGTGTTCGCATGCGGTAGGTACGAGGGAATCGACCAGCGCGTCTTCGATGACGCGGCGCGGCGCGTGCGCGTCGAAGAGGTTTCCCTCGGCGACTTCGTGCTGATCGGTGGCGAAGTGGCCGCGATGGCAATGATCGAGGCGACCGTGCGGCTCATCGACGGTGTCCTCGGCAATCCGCGCTCGCACGAGGAGGATTCGTTCTCCGACGGGCTGCTCGAAGGTCCGAGCTACACGCGACCCGTGCAGTGGCGCGGACTCGACGTTCCCCCCGTCTTACTCAGTGGCGACCACGCCAAAGTCGCCGCATGGCGTCACGAACAGTCGCTGGAACGAACCCGCGAGCGCAGACCCGACCTGCTCGACGACTGACCCTCCGGAGCTCCCTGGCGGCCGCGATATCCACAGGTGTGCGGCGAGGCGGCGTGCGCCGGCGAATGGCCGGTTATGATCTCCGCAAACCGGGCGGCGACAGCGAAGCGGTTGGCCGGGTGGGGAGGGGAGTGCTGTGCGGGATCGATGGACACGCATGCTCGACGACGTCGACCATCAGCGCGTCGAATTGGCAAGAGTCGCAGGCGAACTCGATCGGCTGACCGCGCAGGCGTCGACTCCCGATCGGTTGGTGAGCGTCACCGTCGGGTCGCGGGGACTCGTGCGCGACGTCGACATTCGACCTGCCGCATTGCGCCATTACCGTGCTGATCAACTCTCCGCGACCATTGTCGAGCTCGTCGTGCGCGCAGACTCAGAGCTTCGCGATCAGCGAGAGCGCCTGTTGCGCACCGTGTCCGAACTCAGGCCCGACTACTCCGACGTACGCCGTAACGGTGTCGAGGTGCCTGCGGGCCGAGGTCGGGCGCCCCGATGAGCGAGCCGTCGCGCTCACGCCCCGACGACGCGTCGTTCATGCGTGTCGACGGCCTGGACAACGCCGAGCTGAGTCGTCGGCTGTCCGAGATCGCCCGACGCGTCGATACGATGCGCGACGAGTTGATCGCCGTCGGGCTCGTCGTCGACGCGTCGACCGGGCAGGGTGCACCCGCCGAGGCTTTCCGTCCCGGAGCAGGGCGTGCGGAACAGGGGTGCCTGCGCGGGGTCGAATCGGTGTCCAAGGCGCTGGCCGTCATCGCCGCCAACGCCGCGGCCGGGGTGAGGCAGGTAGTCGACGCCGACCGTGAACTCGACGCCCAATTCCGCACCTCCGGTCAGAGCGCCGGAGCAGACGGGTGCACGCCGTGAACAACGTCGCGCACCCGACAGTCGGTGCGACAGAGGAGCTTCGACGGCTTGCCGAGTCGCTCGTGCCGGGGTGCTGGCCGACCGCCGACGACACCGCGCTCGTCGAATGTGGCCGTCGACTCCGCGGAATCGGCGACGAACTGCGCGATCTCGCCGACGTCGTCGACGCGCTCCGGCGAGATCACGACGGGTCGGGACGCTTTCACGACGGGCTGATCCACGCGCTCACGCAGGTGACGTCGGATGTCGACGGCATGCGCAGCGTCTCCGACCGATTCGCCGTGTTCGCCGCATCGCTCGACACCTTCGCGCTGGCGACAGTCGACGCGCGATCGGAGATGACCGTGCTCGCGTCCATCGCCGACCGCGACCGCCTGGCGGGTTCGGTTGCCGAGGCACTCGGCGACGACTCCGCTCGGGTGTCGGCGGCGAGTGCGGGTCGCTACGCGCTCTCCGCCGCCGGCGACGAGTACACCGAGCGCGCCGGGGATGCCGGTCACTCGGCGGTGCCCTGGGACAATACAGTGCAGTCGGACAAGGCAGGGCACTCGGACAATGCAGTGCTCAGTGACGAGTCAGAACAGCGAACCGACTCGACTCCGCCCGCTGCGACCAGCGGCATGATGACAGCGGGTGGCTTCGCCGGCCTCGGCGCGATGGGCGTGGCGGCGGGTGGCGCGCTGCAGGGCGTGAGTGCTGTCGGAGGCCGGTCCAGTGGACCCGACATCGACCCGGCATGGCTGATCGAGCGCGCAGCGCTATTGCAGTCATCGCTGCCATCGCCCTTCTCCGAATGGATGCGCGTCGCGATCGGTGTCGGAACCGACGCCGACGGTGGCCAGGTCAGGGTCGTCGCAACCAGCGACCCGCAGCCGTATCAGCGTCCGGGCTTCGCGATCGCCCACAGTGAGTTGCTCGCGGGCGACGGAGGCCCTCCTGAATACGCGATCGTCGCCGAGATGGCACGCGCAGGGCTGACACCGGTGATCGTGGCGTCGGCTATGACGATGCCGCAGGGAATCGCATCGGTGCTGGTGGCAGAGGGTGTCGAGGTGGCGTCGCCGCCATCGCCGCGAACGTGAGACGCGGATACGAGCGCCGACTCGAGCCTCGGATGCGCGATTTCACTTCCTGCCTGGTGCTCTGGCACAATGGACGGGTTGCCTGAGGCCGTCGATCGGCCCTCGGGCATGACTCGGAGCACGAACCGGTTCGATCCCTGACGCCACACCGTCGGAACACCGACGCCAATGGCGTGGGCCGCCAGGTTCCTCTGTTCACCAGTAGCCACATTAAGGAACAACGACATCATGAACACCCTCGACTTCCTCGACAAGCAGTCGCTGCGCGACGACATCCCCGCGTTCGGCCCCGGTGACACCCTCGACGTTCACGTCAAGGTCATCGAAGGCTCCAAGGAGCGCGTCCAGGTCTTCAAGGGTGTCGTCATCCGTCGCCAGGGTGGCGGTGTCCGCGAGACCTTCACCGTTCGCAAGGTCTCGTTCGGTGTCGGCGTGGAGCGTACCTTCCCGGTGCACAGCCCCAACATCGCGAAGATCGACGTTCTGACTCGCGGCGACGTGCGTCGCGCGAAGCTGTACTACCTGCGCGATCTGCGCGGCAAGGCAGCCAAGATCAAGGAAAAGCGCTGACGCGTCTACCCTGACGACGTGGCATCCGAACACAGCGCGGCAAATCACTCCGACGCAGACGACGCCCATTCACGTCCGGCAGACACTGCCGACGGCGGGTCCGAGGATTCCGAGGAGCGCCCCTGGCGCACCAAGGATGACGACGCCGAACCGCGATCCAAACGTGGTTCATGGCTACGTGAGACGATCATCATCGTCGCGTGCGTTCTCCTGGTGACGTGGATTCTGCAGACCTTCATCGGTCGTCAGTACGTGATCCCGTCGGAGTCGATGGAGTCGACGCTCATCGGATGTCAGGGCTGCACCAACGACCGCATCGTCATCGATAAGCTGGCGTATCGCTTCGGCGATCCCCAGCCCGGCGATGTGGTCGTTTTTCGTGCCCCGACCTCGTCGTGGGATGGCGACTGGGAGTCGCCGCGGTCGAGTAATGCGGTCATTCACGGTCTGCAGAACGGACTGTCGTGGTTCGGTTTCGCGCCGCCCGACGAGAACGATCTGGTCAAGCGCGTGATCGCCACCGGCGGCCAGACCGTCGAATGTCGCAACTCCGAAGGGGTGGGCGTGAAGGTCAACGGCAAGCCGTTGAATGAGCCCTACATCGACAAGAGCCTTCAGTCGCGCGACGTGGCGTCGGGTCAGTCCGGTGAGCCCGACAACCAGGTGACCAGTTGCTACGGTCCCGACTTCGGCCCCATCAAGGTGCCCGACGGCAACCTCTGGGTCATGGGCGACAACCGCGAGTACTCGGCGGATTCGCGTTATCACGTCACCGACGAGCTGCAGGGCACCGTTCCGGTGTCCGACGTCCGCGGCAAGGTGCGCTTCATCATCTACCCCGTGTCACGGATCGGTGGTGTCGGCTCGATCAACCCGCAGCAGTGACCAGTCGCAGCATCGTGGGTTCGTGGCCGCCGAGGTCGCCGGTTCGCCGGGCCTCGGGACTGCGCACGTTCGAGTTCGCGCTGCACCGCGGTGGTCTTGGTCCGGTCGCAGGCGTCGACGAGGCAGGTCGGGGTGCGTGTGCCGGCCCGCTGGTGGTTGCGGCATGCGTCCTCAAACCAACCCAGCTGGCGTCTCTGGCTGATCTCGACGACTCCAAACGCCTCTCGGAGGCCACGCGCGAAACCCTCTACCGTGCGGTCACGCGGTACGCCGCGAGCTGGTCGGTCGTTGTCATCGAGGCCGACGAGATCGACCGGATCGGTATCCACGTCGCCAATATCGAGGGAATGCGACGCGCGGTCGCCCAGCTCGACGTGACGCCGGGATATGTCCTGTCCGACGGCTTCGCGGTGCCGGGGCTGACCGCCCCGTCACTCCCGGTGATCGGCGGCGACGGCGCTGCGGCGTGTATCGCTGCCGCCAGCATCCTCGCGAAGGTCACACGCGACCGCATCATGGTCGCCATGGACGACGAGGTTCCCGGCTACGACTTCGCCATTCACAAGGGCTACAGCACTGCGCACCACATGGCGTGCCTCGACGCGCATGGGCCCTCCGACCAGCACCGGATGTCGTATCGGAACGTCGCCGCACGACGTCGCCGACCCCGACCAGACCTCCCGCCAGAACCCGATCGCGATAGGCTTGACCGATGAGCGCTGAGGATCTCGAGAAGTACGAAACCGAGATGGAGTTGTCCCTGTATCGGGAGTACAAGGACATCGTCGGCCAGTTCACCTACGTGGTGGAGACCGAGCGGCGCTTCTATCTCGCCAATGCCGTGGAGATGGTCCCGCGAAACACCGACGGCGAGGTGTACTTCGAACTCCGCATGAGCGACGCCTGGGTCTGGGACATGTACCGTCCTGCTCGCTTTGTCAAGCAGGTCCGGGTCATCACGTTCAAGGACGTCAACATCGAAGAGCTCGAGAAGCCTGAACTACGGCTACCCGACGAGCCGTGAGTGTCATGACCGTCGTCTGTCCACAGGCGGCGGTCTTTCCACAACTCGCGCACTGATCTGAGTTCTCTCGCTGTTTCGTCGTCGCTGTCGGCCACTGTTGTGGCATGAGAAGCGAGTCGTCGGAAGGGCGTCCGAATCGGCGGGCATTCATCGGGCAGCTGGGTGAAGATCTGGCAGCCAGTTACGTCGTCGGTCTGGGTTGGTCTGTCCTGGAACGGAATTGGCGTTGTCGGTACGGCGAGATCGATCTGATCGCCAACGACAACGTTGTCCTTGACCCGACGTTGGTCGTCGTCGAGGTGAAGACCAGGGCCAGTCGGGTGTTCGGTGATCCCGCGCAGGCGGTGACCGCCGACAAGTTGTCGCGTCTGCGCCGATTGACACGGATCTGGCTCACCGAGCAGGAGATGTTCTGGCCGAATATCCGATTCGACGTCATCTCGGTGCAACTCGATACGCACTATCCCGATCGCACCGAGTTCGCTGCGGTGCGCCACCACACCGGCGTGTTCGAGTAGGGACGCGCGATGTCGTTGGGGCGTTGTCATTCGGTTTGCCTGAACGCTTTTGAGGCAGGCGTGATCGAGGTGCAGGCATCTCTGAGCCAGGGGTTGCCGGGGTTTTCGTTGTCGGGCAATGTCGATTCCTCGTTGCGTGAGGCGCGCGACCGGGTGCGGGCCGCCATCTCGAATTCGGGGGTGAAGTTCCCCGAGAAGAAGGTGACGGTCAACCTGGCGCCTGCTCAGATGCCCAAGAGCGGGTCGGGACACGATCTCGCGCTTGCTGTTTCGATACTCGCCGCGACGGACGCTGTTCCCACAGCGAAGTTGGATGGGACGATCTTCCTGGGCGAACTCGCACTCGATGGACGTCTCCGACCGGTGCGCGGCGTGCTTCCGGCCGTGATCGAGGCGCGCAACGCGGGTTTCGCTCGTGCGGTGGTGCCGATCGAGTCGGTTGGTGAGGCGACGCTGGTGCGCGATATCGAGGTCGGCGGTGCGCATTCGCTGTCGGAGGTGTCCTCGTGGCTGCGCGGCGAGTGCGTGCTGGACACGGTGTGTGAGATCAGGGCGGTCCCCGCCGATCCGGTCGCCGATATGGCCGATGTGATCGGTCAGAGCGAGGCGCGCCACGTACTCGAAATCGCCGCTGCCGGTGCGCATCACGTCATGATGACCGGCCCACCGGGTATCGGGAAGACGATGCTGGCGAGACGGCTGCCCGGCATCCTCCCGCCGCTCGAGGAGGAAGAATCGCTCGAGGTCACCGCACTTCACTCGATCGCGGGCCGATTGCGTCCGGGCCAGCCGTTGATCACCTCACCACCGTTCGTCGCGCCGCACCACAGCACCTCGACGACAGCGCTGATCGGTGGCGGCACCGGTATCGCGCGGCCCGGCGCGGTGTCGCTGGCACATCGGGGAATTCTGTTCCTCGACGAGTGCGCTGAGATGGGGCCCAAAGTGCTTGACTCCCTGCGACAACCACTCGAAGAAGGGGAGGTGCGGATCAGTCGTCGCGACGGGGTGGCCACCTACCCGGCGCGCTTCCAACTGCTCCTCGCCGCCAATCCGTGCGCGTGCGCGCCGGTGCACGACGTCGATTGTGTCTGCAGTGCGGTCGTCCGCCGGCGCTACCTGGGAAAACTGTCGGGACCGCTGATGGACCGTGTCGACCTGCGGGTGCAGATGGAGCCGCCAGGAAACGCCGCACTGATGATGGCGGCGGAGGAGTCGAGCTCCGACATTCGGGCGAGGGTGACCGCTGCGCGTTCCGCCGCGATCGAACGATGGCGGGAGCACGGCTGGCGTACCAACTCCGAGGTGCCCGGTTCGGCACTGCGACAACAGTTTCGGCTATCACCCAAAGCGCTTCGGCCTGTCGACGTGTGCGTTCGGGAGGGGCGCGTGACCACGCGCGGCGTCGATCGAGCTCTGCGAGTCGCGTGGACACTCAACGACCTGCGAGGTGGCGACGTCCCGACCGAAACCGATGTGGCGCAAGCACTGCTGTACCGAGACCGAGGGGGATTCCGATGACCATGTACGCCGACACACGCCACGACGACGAAGTACTGCGCGCGTGGGCTTATCTGAGTGCTGTGGCCGAACCTCCGTGTTCTTCTATTCGACGCCTCGTCGACGACCTCGGAGCAGTGGCCGCGGCCGACGCTATCCGTAGTCGGCGGGTGCCGAGCGGCCACGAGGCGGTACTCGGTCCGACGAGCGCTCGGGCCGAGAGTTGCACTCCCGCCGTGGATCTCGACACCGCGCACGCGGTCGATGCTCGCCTGATCACATCCGACGACGCCGAATGGCCCGCCTGGTCGTTGCTCCCGTTGACGCGACTCGATCCGAATGCGCACGGTGACGAGCCGATCGCACTGTGGGTGCGAGGCCCCGCGCGCCTCGACGACGTCGCGGCCGCCTCGATCTCATTGGTCGGATCGCGCGCAGCGTCGTCGTACGGGGAGCACGTCACGGGGAAGCTCTCGAGCGAGCTGTGCGCGCAGGGGTGGGCCGTGGTCTCGGGTGGTGCCTATGGCGTCGACGGCGCCGCGCATCGTGCGGCACTCGCGTCGGCAGGGATCACCGTGGCGGTGCTCGCGTGCGGGATCGACCGTGACTATCCGGCGGGCCACGCTCGGCTGCTTGCCGAGGTCGCGAGCAGCGGAGCTGTCGTCTCGGAGTACGCGCCTGGCACCACGGCCGCACGGCATCGGTTCTTGACGAGGAATCGGTTGGTCGCAGCGCTGTCGTCGGCGACTGTTGTCGTCGAGGCTGGCAAGAGGTCGGGGGCTGCGAACACGGCGGCATGGGCACGCGCGATAGACCGCCCGGTCGGCGCGGTTCCGGGGCCCGTCACCTCGGCGACGTCGGTGGGCTGCCATCGCCTGATCGCCGATGGGCTCGGCGTACTCGTGACCGACGCGGCGTCGGTCATCACACTGGCAGTACCCGACGGAGGCGGCGACCCCGGTCGTGGTCGCGAACGCCCCACCGACACGCTGACCGACGACGAAAAGCGGGTCCACGACGCGATTCCGGGCCAGGGGAGTGCCACGATCACCGAGATCTCGTTCGCCGCGGGCCTCGACGTCGGTATCGTGCGAGCTGCGCTCGCGGGGCTGGAGATCGCGGGTCTAATCGCCGGCGACGGCGCCGGATGGAGACTCGCGATTTAGGTAACCCTAATTCGAGTGGCGTAGGCTGGAACGCATTAGGAGGTTTCATGGCAAAGCGCGTGAATTCGATGACGGTGCTCCGGCGAGAGCAGATCACACCCCACATGGTGAGGCTCTATCTGGGCGGTGACGGCTTCGGCGATTTCGCCGCGGCACTGCCGCCGCGGGACGAACGCGACACCGACATGTACGTGAAGTTGATCTTCATGCCCGACGGTGTCGACTTCCCGGCCGACTTCGATCCGAGGGCGTCCCGGTCGCTACCGCCCGAACAGCAGCCTGTGTTGCGCACCTACACCGTCCGCACCGTCGATGAGGACGCGCGCGAGATCGCGATCGACTTCGTCGTGCACGGTGACGAGGGCATCGCCGGACCCTGGGCCGCGACGGTTGCTCCCGGTTCCGCCGTGCACTTCCTCGGTCCGGGCAGCGGGTACCGGCCGGACAACGACGCCGCATGGCATCTGCTGGCCGCGGACGAAGCCGGACTTCCCGCGCTGGCCGCGGCCATCGAGTCGTTGCCCGAAGGTGCGATTGCGAAAGCGTTCATCGAGGTCGCCGGACCCGAGGACGAGGTCGCGCTCGACGTGCCGTCCGGCGTGGAGATCACCTGGGTCCATCGTGGCGGACCCGCGGGCGAGGTGCCCGATGACCGCGCAGGCGACAACGCCCCGCTGATTGCCGCGGTGCGCGAGACCGAGTGGCTCGACGGTGAACCGCACGTTTTCATCCACGGCGAGGCGCAGGCCGTCATGCACAACCTGCGCGGCTATGTGCGCAAGGAGCGCGGCGTGAGCGCAGCACGCGCGTCGATCTCCGGCTACTGGCGACGTGGTCGCACAGAAGAGGGCTTCCGGCAATGGAAGTCCGATCTGCGTGCCGAGGAGGAGGGCGCGGGCGTCGCCGGTTGAAGAGCGACGGCCGGTCGGGTGGCCGGGAGGCTCTCTCGACTGCGTGCCGGCGGCTGACGTCCGGGGTCGAAGAACCTGACCTGGTGACGATCTGACCCAGTGACGATCTGACAACGACGCGCGTGTGCGGTTGCGTACACGCGCGTCGTTCGTTGTCATCGACCGATGACCATGTCCGTGCTCGACGACTTCGCCGACCATCTGCGACACGAGCGCGGCCGCAGTGAGCACACCATCCGCGCGTACCTGTCGGATGTGCGGGGCCTGATCGCGTTCGCGGGTGCCAGGGGAGTTCGGGTCGGCGACATCGATCTGGCACTGCTGCGGTCCTGGCTGGCAGAACACACTCGACGCGGCGCGGCCCGCACCACCGTCGCGCGTCAGGTCTCGTCGGCAAAGACCTTCTGCGCGTGGGCCTTCAGGGAACAGATCCTCGGCGACGATCCGTCCACCCGGCTACAGGCGCCCAAGGCTCATCGCACACTGCCGCCGATTCTCGCGCCCGACGAGGCCGTCGCCGCGATCGCCGCTGCAGGGCGCCCTAGCCCTGTGTCGGAGAGCGATACCGACGCGGGTGACGAGCCCGTGTCGCTTCGTGACAGCGACGACCCCATCGCTCTGCGGGACGTCGCGATTCTGGAGTTGTTGTACGCCACGGGGATTCGCGTCGGCGAGTTGTGCGGTCTGAACATCGAGGACATCGACGCTCACCGTCGAGTGGTGCGCGTGATCGGGAAGGGCAACAAAGAGCGAACGGTGCCCTACGGCGCGCCCGCGGCAAAAGCCGTTGCCCGCTGGCTTCGCGACGGTCGACCGTCGTTGGTGGGGCCACGGTCAGGAGAAGCGCTGCTCCTCGGCGCGCGCGGTGGACGCCTCGATCAGCGCATGGCTCGCAGCGTCGTGCACCGAGCCGTCGAGGCCGCGGGCGGACCGTCGATGGGACCACACGGTCTCCGACATTCCGCCGCGACCCACCTCCTCGAAGGCGGCGCCGATCTTCGTGTGGTCCAAGAACTTCTCGGCCACGCGTCGTTGGCGACCACGCAGCTCTATACGCACGTCAGCGTCGAACGTCTGCGTGCGGCCCACCGTCAGGCGCACCCTCGGGCGTGATCCGCGAGGGTCCCGCAAAGCCGGGGCCCATCAGTCGTCGAGCGGTTTGAGGCGCACCCTCACGGCGCCGAGTAGTCCGAGCGGGTCGACGTAGTCGGCGGTCCGCCCCGCGCCGCGTCGTGCGCCCCAGTGCAGGCAGGCGGTCGCCGGACATCCGGGATGTCCGGCCAGAGCCGTGCCGATGGCTGTCCCGCGACTCACGCGATCTCCGCGCCGAACCGTGGGACGGACCGGCTCGTACGTGGTGATCAGGCCGTCGGGATGCTGGATCGACACCGTCGACTTGCCGCCGACCTCACCCGCGAACCGGACCACGCCGTCGCCTGCCGCCAGAACCTGCGCGCCGTCGACGACGGCGAGGTCGACGCCGCGGTGGCCTGCATGCCATCGCTGATCCGGCTCGTCGAATCCGGTGACCACGCTTGGCTTGGGAACGAGCGGGGCGGTGTAGGTGGGCGGACGGGCGGAGGCCAACGACGGAACGCCGATCAGGAGTGCGCTGGTCAGGGCGATGTCGGTGAGGACGACGAGCAGTCGTCGGACAATCGGGAGACGCCCGGGTGGGTCGTCTGAGTTGTACTGGGTCGGCGTGACGTCGGTGGTCATGTCGACTCTGCGCGTGTCCATGCTGACTCTGACGCACGCGCGAGGCGGAAAGGTCCATCGGCGCGAGAATTTCTCCCGCGGTGGGCTGTGCAGGGGGCGTTTTGGGTTCTGAACTGCGGCGGCGTAAGCTGAAGGGGCATCTCATCTGCGGATGAGGTGACTTCGCGCGCCTGCATCAGGCAATGCACCACGGCGACCACGGTCGCGTGTGAGAGCCGACAAACTCGCGTGGGCGGTCCCGGACACCCGGGTCCGCGCGACGCAGGCGCCAGGATCGTCATCACCCGATGGCGATGTCAACTGCACACAAAGGATAGAAGACTCATGGCTGTCGTAACCATGAAGCAGCTGCTTGACAGCGGCGCACACTTCGGGCATCAGACCCGCCGTTGGAACCCGAAGATGAAGCGTTTCATCTTCACCGACCGCAACGGCATCTACATCATCGATTTGCAGCAGACGCTGACCTACATCGACAAGGCCTACGAGTTCGTCAAGGAGACCGTCGCCCACGGCGGCACCATCCTGTTCGTCGGCACCAAGAAGCAGGCTCAGGAGTCGATCGCTGCTGAGGCCACCCGCGTCGGCATGCCCTACGTGAACCAGCGCTGGCTCGGCGGCATGCTCACCAACTTCCAGACCGTTCACAAGCGTCTGCAGCGTCTCAAGGAACTCGAGACCATGGAGCAGACCGGCGGTTTCGAGGGTCGCACCAAGAAAGAAATCCTGATGCTGACCCGCGAGAAGAACAAGCTCGAGCGGACACTCGGCGGTATCCGGGATATGGCCAAGGTGCCTTCTGCCATTTGGGTGGTGGACACCAACAAGGAGCACATTGCTGTCGGTGAGGCACGCAAGCTCAACATCCCGGTCATCGCGATCCTCGATACCAACTGCGATCCCGACCTCGTCGACTACCCGATCCCGGGTAACGACGACGCGATCCGCAGTGCTGCTCTGCTCACCCGCGTCGTGGCTTCGGCCGTCGCCGAGGGTGTTCAGGCTCGTGCGGGCCAGGCTTCCTCGGACGCCAAGCCCGACGCCGCCGCAGGCGAGCCCCTCGCCGAGTGGGAGCAGGAGCTGCTGACCCAGGCTGCCGCACCGGCAGCCGAGGTTGCTGCCGAGGCTCCCGCCGCGACGGAGCCGCCCGCTACCGCCTGACGCGCGTAGCCGATAGTCACCGGCGGGTGCTCGCAGGATCCCTCCGGATTCTGCGGGCACCTGCACCGTTTAACCCACTTGAAGGAGGCTCGCCAACGATGGCGAACTACACCGCAGCCGATGTGAAGCGTCTCCGTGAGCTCACCGGTTCAGGCATGTTGGACTGCAAGAAGGCCCTCGAGAACAACGACGGCGACTTCGACAAGGCTGTCGAGGAGCTCCGTATCAAGGGTGCCAAGGACGTGGGCAAGCGCGCGGAGCGCTCCACCGCCGAAGGCCTCGTCGCCGCCAAGGGCGGCGCGATGATCGAGCTCAACTCCGAGACCGACTTCGTCGCGAAGAACGCCGAGTTCCAGGCGCTCGCCGACCAGGTTCTCGATTCCGCACTGGTCGCAAAGACCAGCGACATCGAGGAGCTCAAGGCAGCCAAGCTCGGTGACGGCACCGTTGCCGATGCCGTGCAGGCGCTCTCGGCCAAGATCGGCGAGAAGCTCGAACTGCGCCGCGTCGTCTACTACGACGGACCCGTCGCCGTGTACCTGCACAAGCGTGCGTCCGATCTGCCTCCCGCTGTCGGCGTTCTCGTGTCCTACGACGGTGACGGCGACGCCGCCGCCGAGGCTGCGCGCAATGCCGCGCAGCAGGTTGCTGCTCTCAAGGCGCGTTACGCCACTCGCGACGAGGTCCCCGCGGACGTCGTCGAGAACGAGCGTCGCATCGCCGAGGAGACCGCCAAGGCAGAAGGCAAGCCGGAGAAGGCTCTCCCGAAGATCGTCGAAGGCCGTCTGACCGGATACTTCAAGGACTCGGTCCTCATCGACCAGCCCTTCGTGAAGGACTCCAAGAAGACCGTCAAGAACGTTCTCGACGAGTCGGGCGCCACCGTCAAGGCGTTCACGCGGTTCGAGGTCGGCCAGTCCTAAAGCACTAGCGCCAACTACCGGCGCAGGCACAAATACCAACGCCCGCATCCGAATTCGGATGCGGGCGTTGGTGATTGGGGGACCTTGGTCCGGTCTGTTGATCGACCCTGGGCGGTCAGTCGGCCCTGCGACGCCCGAGCGCGAGCGACAGCACGGCGATGACACAGCCGAGGATCGCGAGGACCCAGAGAGTTGCTCGGAATGCGCCCATGAAACTCTGTGCCGCGACGTGCCTGCCCGCGATCTTGAGTTCGGGTGCCGCCTGCCGTGCGACAGTGGCCGCTACGCCCTGCTGGGCAGATCCCGACGTCGAGCAACCCGGTGCGGGACGTTCGGGATGCGCCGAACTCAGTTGAGCCGACGCGCAGTCGGCGAAACGGTCGGCCACCGCACTGCGGAACATCGGGTCGACGTCAGTGCTCTCGAGTGCCGACGACAGTTCAGCGCGCGCGGCGGGAACCGCCTCGACCGACTGGGCGGACACCTGACCGAAGAAGAAGATGGTGACCACGGCCAGTCCGATCGACGCGCCGATCTGTTGCACCGTCGGTACGCAGCCAGACGCGGAACCGATGTTCTGTTCGTTCGTGTCGGAAAGAATCGCCGTTTGCAGTGGTGCGATGAAGAATCCCGTGCCGATACCGCCGACGACGAGCGGTGCGATGACCGCAGCCACCGACAACGACGCGGACTGTGGTTCCAATTCTGCTGCGAGCCAGGCAAGTCCGGCCGACAGGATCAGGACACCGATACACAGTGTGCGTGCTGGACCGAGTCGACGAACCAAGAGCGGCGAAGCGATAGAACCCGCGGCCGCCCCAATGGCGAACGGCAGCGCGAGCAGGCCCGTGCGCAGCGCCGAGTAGCCGAGCCCGAACTGAGTCGCGACCGACACCGTGAAGAAGAATCCCGCGAAGACGCTGAAGAAGAGCAGCGACAGAAGCAGCCCGACCGAGAAACGTCGAGACGCGAAGAGGTCGAGTCGAAGCAGGGGAGCACCGCCACTGCGCAGCAGGCGTCGTTCGACGACGACGAACAACCCCAGCAGGACGACGGCCGCCCCCATCATCGCCCACAGGCGCGGTGGCCAGTTCTGTTCGCGGCCCACCGCCAACGGGTAAAGCAGCAGGAAGAGGCCCGCGGTCGACAGCGCCACACCCACGAGATCGAGCCGCGGCGGGTTGTCGTCGCGCATCTGCGGAAGTCGACGGCCCGCGAGGATGCATGCGACGAGTCCGATCGGGACGTTGACGAAGAAGATCGCTCGCCAGCCCCAGCCGAACAGGTCGCCGGTCACCAGGAGTCCGCCGAGCACGGGGCCCAACATGGCGGCCAGCCCAGCGACCGCGCCGTAGATGCCGAACACGGCACCGTGGCGCGATTTGGGAAACAGCGCCGCGATCAACGCCAGGGTCTGCGCCGACATCAGCGCCGCACTCATACCCTGGGCACCGCGACAGATGATCAGCTCGAGTGGGCTACGAGCCAACCCGCACAGCACCGAGGTGACCGTGAACGCGACCATCGCGAAGATGAACATCCGACGTCGCCCGAGCCGGCCACCGAGTGTCGCGGCAGTCAGCAGTGTGCAGGCGAAGGCCAGCGTGTAGACGCTCAGGACGAACAACTGCTCCGACGTCGACGCGCCGAGGTCGACTGTGAGGTCGGGAAGTGCGATGTTGACGATCGTCGTGTCCAACATCTGCATGAACACGCCGAGCAGACACCCCGCCAGCGCCAGCCATGCGGCACGTGTCGGGGTGTCGGGTGCCGTACTCGACGACACCACCGGGGTGGTGTTGGCAGCCATCCGGCTACGACCGGTCAGTTCGCGGTGGGCAGCTCGGGCTGGTAGTCGCCCTGGTCGGCCACTGCCCGCATGATCTTCTTGACCTTCTCGGTGTAGAGCGCGAGCGAGTCACGGCCCTCCGCGGTGTCGGGGAACAAGAAGGTCATCGACGTCTGGTCGTTGAACCTGTTGACCCACATGAACACCTCTTCGCTGCTGCCGCGATTGCCGTAGAGACAGCCGTTGATGGCATCGAATAGGTCGACTCCGGGTAGTTTGCGGACGTCGATGTAGGAGAACATCGGCACCGTCCATCCCACGGGGATGTCGACGGCGTCGTCGTCGGAGACCAACTGTGCCACTCGATGCAGCGACACGTCGGTCAGATCCTTGCCCGCCGTATAGCTCTGTCCTGCCAGGGCGGCGACGTCGGTGAAGTTCGCACCGGGTGTGACCGCGATCGGCACGGGAATTAGGCTGGTGAACCAACCGACGGAGTTCAGCTCGGCGCCGACTGCGCGAGTGCTCTTCGGTGTCATCGCGAGATACTCTGCGGCACCGGTGAATTCGCAGTAGGCGATGGCGGCCACCGCGAGGAGTCCCGCGGTCATGTTGGCGCCGTTCTCCTTGCAGATCTTCTCGAATCGCTGTGCGGCGGACTCATCGAACACGTTCTCCGTCACGTGCCCGCTGCGTGTGTAGCCTTCGGACTCGGTACCGAGAGGCAGCGGGAAATGCGGTAGCTCGCCACCATTGTTTTGGATCAACTCGACCCACCGTCGCACCTCGGGTGAGTCGGTGGTCAGGTCCCGGGACACGCTGCGCTCATGCTCGCAATAACGCAGGTAGCTTCCTATTTCAGGAAGTGGGTTCTTGAGTCCGAATGCCTCGTTGGAATACAGCGTGATCAGCTCGACGCACGTGAGCGCCTGCGAAATACCGTCGGTATTGAGATGGTCGACGGCTGCATACAGGGTGAAACCGCCATCCCATTCGATTGTTCCAAATGTGAAACAGTTCCAGTGAAATGGTCCGGGTGTGATGTCCGAAATGAGGGTCCGGATCTCTTCTGCCGTCCCGATGGTGCCGTGGTCGGTGGCCGACAGTTCGACGATCTCGGGCTCGACGACGTGCCGGGCGATCGATCCGTCTTCCTCCGCCGAGAACCAGGAGAGGTAGGTGTCGTGCCTGCGCAGGAACGTGGTGACCGCGCGCTCGAGTGCGCCGCGATCGAGCGGTGTCTGAAAATCGAAGGCTTCCAAGCAAAGTCGGGAGAATCGGAATCCGGCCGACTCGTTGCGCAGCGCGGCGTTGAGGTATTCCTCTTGCTGGTGTGACGCGGGTACCGGATGTACCGGCGCCTTGGATCCCGCGGCGACCGCCTCGGGGGAGAGTGTCCAACTCGTCACCGCGCCTGCGCGTGGCTGCCATTCGTCGATCAGGCCGAACTTGACCATCGATAAAACCTCAATTCACTTTGGTGATGGATGAGTAGGGGCCCCGACTTCCCTTCATCTCACGACGGAAATTGTCACGTCACGCAATATCGAACCGACGGTACCGTAACAAGTGAATTGCCGCAATTGTTGGGACTCGCGATTGAAGTGTGAAAACCGTTGGTCGCCAAGAGAACTGAACTGGGTCAAACGACCAATGCGGCTGTTTCGCGACCGCGGGTATTGGGTCGATAGACCAGCTTCTTGTGTCTTTCTTCAACAGGTGGACAACCGGATATCGCGTACGGCACACTGCCGAATCGGGGCTCCTTCGCTGCTTTTTCGTGATCACAGATGTCCGGACGGCGAAGGCGGGGTTGTCACGCGCCAGGCGACGTGAAAGTCAGACGTGGAGCGTGGCGTCGGCCACCGACGGACATCGAATCTGGCCAGACGGTGGATGTGGGGAGAAGCGAGTGAAGTCAGCAGGTTCGAAGTCCGACGCGGGAGCATGTCGTGACAGGGCACTCGGCGCGCGATCGTTGCGCACGTGCGTCGTCGTGATCGCAGCCGCGGCATGTGCGCTCGGTGGTGGCGTCGTCGGATCTCCGGTGGCGATCGCCGAACCGGGCGGTGCGCGCATCGTGTCGGAGAATGTCGTCGCGCCCACCGAGATCGACATCGAGGTGGCTTCACCGGCGATGCGTCGTTCGGTGCCGGTGAAAGTGATTCCCGCTCGCAGCGGTTCGTCGGCTCCCACGCTCTATCTCCTCAACGGCGCCGCGGGAGGCGACGACGGGAGCAGTTGGTTCGACCAGACCGACATCCGAACATTCTTTGCGAACGAGGACGTGAATGTGGTCGTGCCGATGGGTGGAGCAGCGAGCTACTTCACCGATTGGCAGCGCACCGACCCCAAGCTCGGTGTGCAGAAGTGGGCCACCTTCCTCACCGCGGAGCTTCCCTCGGTCGTCGACAAGCGATTCGACGGCAACGGTCGTAACGCAATCGCCGGAATCTCCATGGCGGGAACGTCGGTGTTCCAGTTGTCCTTGCACGCGCCGACGTTGTACCGCGCTCTCGGGTCGTTCAGCGGCTGCGCCCAGACCAGCGATCCGGCTGGCCAGGCGGCGGTGCGGTTGGTCGTCGAAGGCCGCGGTGGCGGCAACACCGTGAACATGTGGGGGCCGCCGTCGGCTCCGGCGTGGCGCGATAACGATCCCTACCTGCACGTCGAGCAGTTCCGAGGCAAGTCTGTCTACGTCTCCAACGGCTCCGGAGTTCCCGGTCGCTACGACACGATCAACGGTCCCGGTATCGATGGCAATGGGCAGAAGCTCGCCGAGCAACTCGCGGTCGGCGCGGTCATCGAGACGGCAACCGATCAGTGCTCGCGCAACCTGGCGCGTCGGATGCGCGAGGTCGGGGTGCCCGCGACGTTCCACTTTTATGAGGGCGGCACGCACGCCTGGCCGTACTGGCAGGACGAACTGCACCGGGCATGGCCGCAGTTCAGGGCGGCGCTGAAGCGATGAGCGGGCAGCGGTCGATCAACGGGGCGTCGGGCTCCGACTCCCAGCCGTCGATGACGATCTCGACGTCGGAAGGTGCGGCCACCTGGCTGGAGTCCAACACGTGGGAGCGCCCGGATTTCTCGGTCGATGAGCTCGTCGATGCGAAAGCAGGGAGGACGATCTCCGTCGTGCTGCCCGCACTCAACGAAGAGCGGACTGTCGGCAGCGTCGTCGATGCCATCCTGCCGCTGGTAGGCACGTTGGTCGACGAGCTCGTCGTGGTCGACTCCGGGTCCACCGACGCGACGATCGAGGTCGCGCGGGCGGCGGGAGCCAGGGTGGAAACGCGGGAGTCCGCACTCGAGGGCATCCCGGTCGTCGACGGCAAGGGTGAGGTGCTGTGGCGATCGCTGGCGACGACGACCGGCGACATCGTCGTGTTCGTCGACAGCGACCTGGTCGACCCGGATCCGACGTACGTGCCCAGGCTGGTCGGCCCGCTCCTCACCACGCCCGACCTTCACCTGGTGAAGGGCTACTACCGGCGACCGCTCATGGGTGTCGACGGGGTCGATCCGTCGGGCGGAGGACGGGTGACCGAACTCACCGTGCGACCGCTGATCGCGGCACTGTGTCCGCCGCTGTGCGGGTTGATACAGCCCCTCGCGGGCGAGTACGCAGCAACTCGAGAGCTGCTGACGTCCATTCCGTTCGCTCCCGGTTACGGCGTCGAGATCGGAATCGTGCTCGACACCCTCGCCCGTCACGGCATCGATGCCATCGGTCAGGTCAACCTCGGGCTGCGGATACATCGCAATCGTCCTCTCCACGAACTGGGGCCGATGTCGCGCCAGATCGTCGCCACCTTCCTGTCGCGAGTGGGAATCGGAGATTCCGGGAGTCCGCTCGTCGCGTTCGTGATGGAGGGCGACGGCGTACACAGTCCGCGTCGTTCGTATCCGGTTCTCGACGACAGACCCGCGCTGCGGAGCCTGTTCGCCGCTGTTCATCGTCGCTGAGCTGCTCGTTCACCTTCACGTCACCGCCTGATACCCGGCTCTGCCCGCGTCTGGCGGGCTCGAGCCGCGCACGAACGGGTCTCGATCGGCGACCGCGATCACGAGGACGGCGACGTCCCCATAAGATGAACGAGGCGAACCGACGAGTTGAGGATGTTGATGAGCGAAACCCCTGAGTCCCCGGAATCTGCACGCCCCGGCTACCACCGCGTACTGCTGAAGCTCGGCGGCGAGATGTTCGGGGGTGGTCAGGTCGGTCTCGATCCTGACGTTCTGAGCACAGTCGCAGATCAGATCGCCGAGGTGGTCAATTCGGGCGTTCAGGTCGCAGTGGTCATTGGTGGCGGCAATTTCTTCCGAGGTGCCGAACTCCAGCAGCGCGGCCTCGACCGCGCCCGATCCGACTACATGGGCATGTTGGGCACGGTGATGAACTGCCTCGCCCTGCAGGACTTCCTGGAAAAGCGGGGGATCAGCACCCGCGTGCAGACGGCCATCACGATGGGCCAGGTCGCCGAACCCTACCTCCCGCTGCGTGCGCAACGACACCTCGAGAAGGGTCGGGTCGTGATCTTCGGGGCAGGCATGGGCATGCCGTATTTCTCGACTGACACGACCGCGGCTCAGCGGGCGCTGGAGATCAAAGCGGAGGTCGTCCTCATGGCGAAGGCCGTCGACGGCGTCTACAGCGACGACCCGCGCACCAACCCGGATGCGACGCTGTATCGCGAGGTCACCCACCGCGAGGTGCTCGACAAGGAGCTCAAGGTCGCCGACGCGACTGCTTTCAGTCTCTGTATGGACAACAAGATGCCGATGCTCGTGTTCAATCTCTTGGAGAAGGGCAACATCGCGCGGGCGGTTGCCGGCGAGCGTATTGGCACACTGGTCAGCACGTAAGCCGACCCACGGGGAGACCCCCGACGCGGCCAGCCAGGCACTGACGAGAACCGGCAACAACGACGAGGACCAGGAACCGACATGATTGACGACGCATTGTTCGACGCCGAGGAGAAGATGGAGAAGGCGGTCGGCGTGGCGCGCGAGGACATGGGGTCCATCCGGACCGGTCGCGCGAATCCCTCGATGTTCAACAAGATCCACATCGAGTACTACGGCGCTCTGACCCCCGTCACCCAGGTCGCATCGATCACGACTCCCGAAGCCCGACTGGTCGTCATCAAGCCCTACGAGCCGTCGAGTCTGCGCGACATCGAGACCGCGATCCGCAATTCCGACCTCGGCGTGAACCCGACCAACGACGGAAACCTGATTCGCGTCGCCATCCCGCAGCTGACCGAGGATCGCCGCAAGGAACTCGTGAAGCAGGCGAAGGGCAAGGGTGAGGACGCCAAGGTCGCGATCCGCAACATCCGCCGCA
Source organism: Gordonia sp. w5E2 (assembly GCF_036540975.1). Classification (NCBI taxonomy): domain Bacteria; kingdom Bacillati; phylum Actinomycetota; class Actinomycetes; order Mycobacteriales; family Gordoniaceae; genus Gordonia; species Gordonia sp. w5E2. Next base: position 2,044,674 of record NZ_CP144213.1, read on the forward strand.
AGACCGTCGACGAGCTCAAGCGCATCCAGAAGGACGGCGAGGCGGGCGAGGACGAGGTGTCGCGCGCCGAGAAGGAGCTCGACAAGACGACCGCAGGCTATGTGCACCAGGTTGACGAGCTGGTCAAGCACAAGGAATCCGAATTGCTCGAGGTGTGACCGAGGAGCCGACGCATCCCATGTCCGACGATTCAGCGACGAATCGCGACGACGGCAGTACCAGCGCAGCGGAGCCGACGAGTTCTGCAGAGGCGGAGCCGAAGAAGTCGCGTGCGGGGCGTGATCTCCCGGCAGCCCTGGGGGTCGGCTTCTCGTTGGGTATCGGGATCATCCTGATCCTGCTGTTCGCGCCGAAACTCTGGTACGTCGTCGTGGCGGTGGCATTCGCGATCGCGACGTGGGAGGTGAGCAAGCGCCTACGCGACGGCGGGTACGACGTTGCGTTGCCGCCGCTACTCGTCGGCGGGCAGGCGATCATCTGGTCGAGCTGGCCATGGGGGACGACCGGCGTCCTGGTCGCGTTTGTGGGCACGCTCCTGGTGATGATGGTGTGGATGTTGTTGGCGCAGGGCATCACTCACGCGCCGGTGAACTATCTGAAGAATCTGTCGGCGAGCGTGCTCGTGCTCGCCTGGTTGCCGCTGCTGGCCTCGTTCGGCGCGATGATGGTCGTCCAAGACCACGGCGCCGCCCGCGTCGCCACCCTGATGGTTGTCGTCGTCTGTTCCGACGTCGGCGGTTACGCGGCCGGAGTGCTCTTCGGCAAGCACCCGATGGCACCGGCAATCAGCCCGAAGAAATCGTGGGAGGGCCTCGCCGGCTCGCTCGTGGTCGGCACGGCGGGCGCGATCGGCTGCGTGGTCTTGCTACTCGACAGCCAGTGGTGGATCGGAATGATCCTCGGACCTGTTCTTGTCGTCTGCGCGACACTCGGCGACCTCGTCGAGTCCCAGATCAAACGGGACCTGGGCATCAAGGACATGGGCACGCTGTTGCCGGGACACGGCGGGATCATGGATCGTCTCGACTCGCTGCTTCCGTCGGCATTCATCGTGTGGTGCGTACTCACCGCACTGCTCTGACCGCCTCTGCCGCAACGTCGTTTCGGTGGTCCCTGGGGGCCTTTCAGCCCGGGCCGGCGATCGCGAGTAGGTGGTCGCGTGCGAACTTCTCGACGTCGGCGTAGTTCGTCAGCGGTACACGCACCTCGGGCGTCAGCAGGATGGAGTGCGTGATGCGCACCAGAATTTCGGCGCGCGATGCCAATTCGTCGTCGTCGAGTGCGACATCGGGGGTGCGCAAGATGTCGGCGGTTGCCTCGACGGCGGCGGCCAGGATGAACGATCCGTTGAGCGTCAACTGCTCCAGCACCGACGCGGGCTCGAGTTCGATGAGTCGGTTCCACACCGGGTTGCCGCGCACCGTCGTCACCGTCGTGGCGAATGCGGTCACCACCCTGTCGGCATAGGTCTCCGCGGCGTCGGCCGCCGCGCGTACGTCGGCGAACAGTCGCGATGCCTCGCGGATGAGAACCGCGGTCAAGACCTCGTTGCGCCCGCCGATGCGGCGGTACACGGTGACACGTCCGACGCCCGCTCGCTTCGCGATGTCGTCGACCGTCGCACGACGGATTCCGATGTCGGCGAAGACGTCGAGGGCGGCGTCGAGAATCGGGTCGGATGCGGTGTCGACGCCCGCCCCCGTGGTGAACAAACCGGGCACGGACATGGTGTCAGCCTAAACGACCGAGCTATTGAAACACTGAGTCAATCTATGTTTCACTGTTCGCGTCAGGAAGGTGACGCGACTCACGCAGGCGTCGCCCCGAGTTGGCACGAGGAGGAGGGTCCGTGACGCAAGCACAGCCACAGGCACACCGGGCGCGCACACGCGAGTACGAGCAGGAAGCGTTGGCGATCAATGCTCGTCCGGTTCGATTCGACTGGAGCGGCGTGCCGCTGGAGTACATCCCCGGCGAGCCGTACGCGACGCACTTCTGGAATGTCATGCACCTCGTCTTGCCCGAGGGTGAACGAGCCATGGCTGATGTCTTCGCGCAGGCGCTCGCATTCATCGACGACCCACGATTGCGGGAGGAGGTCGTCGGATTCGTCGGCCAGGAGGCCACGCACGCGTCGTCGCACGAGGGATTCCGAAAGTACCTGATCGCCAACGGGGTCGAGATCGGTCCGGTGATGGCGCGCATCGAGTTCGCCGTCGAGAAGATCTTCGGCGACCACGGCATCACCGACGGCCGTGCCAGCAGGGCGTGGTTGTCGGAGCGCCTCGGAATCTACGCGGCTGCAGAGCATTTCACAGCGGTGGTGGGTGAGTGGCTGCTCGACAACACGGCTTTCGACGACATCGGCGTCGACCCGACGATGCTTGACCTGCTCCGATGGCACGGTGCTGAAGAACTCGAACATCGAAACGTCGCATTCGATGCATTCCAGTACGTCGACGGGGGCTACTTCCGTCGTGCTCGGACTGCACTCATCGCGTCGACAGGACTTGCCGCACTGTGGTTTTCGACAGCCGCGTACCTCTACCGCAATGACGCAACCATCGCTCGACGCCGCCCGTGGCCCGTGGCGTTCGCACGAGCGGCACGCAGGCACATGATTCCCGGAGTCTCGTTCCTGTTCGAGCAGATCTACCTGTACCTCCGCCCGGGATTCCACCCGTCGACCATGGGAGACATCGACAAAGCCGTTCGCTATCTTGCGATCTCGCCCGCGGCGCGAGCGGCAGAGCAATGAACTACCTTCCGTCGCCCACGACCGACGTCGACAATCCGACGCCGGTCCTGCGTGAGATCCACCGGTTGGCGCGGGGCTATTCGCGCGTCTTCGCGCAGGCGCGGTTCGCCGAACGCCTTTCGCGGCCGAACCCGGTGCGTCGCGTCGGATTCGACATGCGACTCGACGTGGTCGAGAGTGTCGAGGCCGTCGACGGGGTGCGCCTGATCACCCTCGCCCGACCTGACCGCTCGGCTTTGCCCGCCTGGAGTCCCGGCGCTCACATCGACGTGTTCACCTCGACCGACCGTCAACGCCATTACTCGCTGACCGGCGATCCCGCCGACACCACCACCTATCGAATCGCGGTGCGGCGCATACCCGACGGGCTCGGCTCAGCGGAGATGCACGTGCTGCGAGCTGGTGATCAGCTGCGGATTCGGGGGCCGCGCAACGCCTTCAACTTCGCTGCCACGACACACTGTCTCTTCGTGGCGGGCGGGATCGGCATCACCCCGATCCTGCCGATGGTGCGCGAGGCACATGCGCGCGGTCTCGACTGGCGACTCGTCTACACCGGCCGATCACGGGCGACGATGCCGTTTCTCGACGAGGTGCTCGCACTCGACGGCGACCGGGTACGCGTCCATACCGACGACGTCGACGGCACTCCCGACATCGCCGACATCCTCGGTATCGGTATCGGCAGCGACAGGGAGGCCGGGCCGATCTACCTGTGCGGACCGTCGAGCATGCTCGCCGCGGCACGACGCCTCGTCATGGAGCGAGCTCCCCGCCGCGAATTGCACAGCGAAAGATTCAGTCCACCACCGGTTGTCGACGGTGAGCCGTTCCGGATCGATTTCGCGTCGGGGGGTTCGGTCGACGTCGCTTCAGACGAGAGCGCCCTCGCGGCGATCCGCCGTGTGCGACCCGACGTGCGCTACTCGTGCCAGCAGGGCTTCTGCGGGGCGTGTCGGGTGCGCGTGCTCGCCGGAGCCGTCGAGCACCACGACCGCGTGCTGATCGGTGACGAACGTGACGATTCGATGATGATCTGCGTCTCGCGCGCAGCAGGCGACCAAGTTGTCGTCGACCTCTAGGAGGAACCGTAGTGCACTCTTCAGCCCCACAAGACCCAGCCCAACAGCACGACCCAACCCTCCACGACCCGGCCCGACGGCACTTTCACGTGGCGATCATCGGCGCGGGGTTCGGTGGCATCGGCGCCGCGATTCGATGCTTGCAGAACGGATTCGACGACCTGGTCGTGTTCGAGCGCGCCGCAGATGTCGGGGGAACGTGGGAGGTCAACACGTACCCCGGTGCGCAGTGCGACATCCCGTCGGCGCTGTACTCGTTCTCGTTCGCCCCGAATCCGGACTGGACACGCCTGTACCCACTGCAGCGTGAGATCCAGGCGTACATCGCCCGGTGCGCTGACGATTTCGGGGTTACCCCTCACGTCCGGTGCGGCCATGACGTCAGCGATGCGTCGTGGGATGACCTCGCTCAGGTCTGGCGTCTGACTGTCAACGGATCGGTATTCACCGCCGATGTTCTCGTCGGCGCGACGGGGCCGTTCAGCGAGCCGTCCCGACCCGACATTCCCGGACTCGACGACTTCGACGGCGATGTCTTCCACTCGGCGCAGTGGGATCACGCGTGGTCGCCCGAGGGTAAGCGGGTTGCCATCATCGGAACAGGCGCGTCCGCAGTGCAATTCGTTCCCCAGCTGCAGCCGCGGGTGGCCCATCTGACTCTGTTCCAGCGCACGCCCACCTGGATTCTGCCGCACCCGGACCGGCCGATCCCGCAGCGTGTGCGGTCGATGTTTGCTCGGGTGCCCGTCACCCAGCGCGCACTGCGCGGAGTCTGTTCAATGGTGCAGGAAATGATGGTGCCCGGATTGGTGAGCCATCCTGCGCTGCTGAAACCTGCTGCGGCACTGGGCAGGTGGCATCTCCGCCGGCAGGTGGCAGACGACAAGCTCCGGGCAGCCCTGACGCCGAGGTATTCCTTCGGGTGCAAGCGGCCGACCTTCTCCAACGGGTACTACCCGGCGCTGGCCGCACCGAATGCCTCGGTGGTCTCCGACGCGATAGTCGGGGTGCGGGCCGAGGGCATCGAGACGGCCGACGGTCGCGTCCACGAGGTCGACACCATCCTCCTCGGTACCGGCTTCAAACTCGCGGCGGGGGAGGGCTTCTCGCGCATCCACGGTGCAGACGGCCGCAGCCTGTCGCAAGTGTGGGGCAACGGCGAGATGAAGGCCTACATGGGAACGAGCGTCGCGGGGTTCCCGAACTTCTTCATGATCCTCGGACCCAACTCGGTGGTCTATACCTCGCAGGTGGTCACCATCGAGGCGCAGGTCGACTACCTGGTCGATGCGCTGAAGGCCATGCGCCGTAGGCGAATCCGCAGTTTTGATGTCACGCAGTCGGCGCAGGATCGGTTCGTGGACGAGGTCGATAAAGGCCTGGAGGACTCCGTGTGGAACACCGGTGGCTGCTCGAGCTATTACCTCAGTCCGTCTGGACGAAACTTCACCTTCTGGCCGGGTTACGTGTTCACCTTCAGGCGCGCGATGAGACACGTGAACTGGGATGACTTCGACGTCCGAACGGGCATTCCGACTCGACCCGCGGCGTCGACGACGACGCAGGAGGTAGTGGTCGGATGAGCAGGACGGACATTCGCGGGTCGGTGGTTCTCGTCACCGGGGCGGCACAGGGGATCGGGCTGCGCACCGCGCGCCTCCTCGTCGACTCGGGTGCACACGTGGTGCTGACCGACGTCGACGCTGCCGCACTGGAATCCGCCAGTGCCGATTTCGCCGACGACGCCATCCTCACGGTAGAAGCTGATGTGCGCGAACTGGATTCGATGGCCGCCGCCGTCGACAAGGCGATCGGCAGGTTCGGCCATCTCGATCACGTTGTCGCCAACGCGGGCATCACGCCACCGACGGCAACGCTGCGTGGCGTCGACCCGGCGGCCTTCGACCGGGTCATCGACGTCAACCTGCGCGGGGTGTTCAACACCGTGCGCGCGTGCATGGAGCCGGTGATCGCCGCGCGTGGGCACATGCAGTTGGTTGCCTCATGTGCTGCCTTCGCTCCCGGGATGGGAGGTTCGGCGTACATGATCACCAAATCGGGGGTGGAACAACTCGGGCGAGCGTTGCGCATAGAACTGTCGGCGTACGGCGCCTCTGCGGGCATCGCGTACTTCGGCATCGTGGAGACGGACATGACGCGGGCGACGCTCGACGACGACCCGATCGGGCGCGAGATCGGCGGGCAACTGCCGTGGCCGCTGAACCGTCGGATCACCGCAGACGACGCCGCCAGAGTCCTGGTCGACGCAATCCGGTCCAGGAGGGGACAGGTTATCGCGCCCCGGCAATGGTCGGTGTACTCGGCGCTTCGAGGACTCATCAATCCGCTGCTCGACGAGAAGCTCACACGCGACGCGTCGATTCATCGGATCGTCAGGCACCTCGACGGCGGCGTCACACCGCGATCGGTGGGTGCGTGAGGGGCACTACTCCGGTGGCGGCTCCGTCGCACTCTTGGCCTTCTTCAGTGCCCGATTGAGCTGGAACACGCGTGCGCCTCCCGCCATCGCGACAATCAACGCTCCCGCGATCGCGGCGATCAGCAAGCTGACCCCGACGGGCAGGTTGACCTCCCAGAACAGAACGTCGATCCGCTGCGAGTCGAGGTTCTGGAGGATGAATACCAGCAGCAGGATCGTGATGATCGCCCCGACGACCAGGCCCGTGAACGCTGCGCGAGCGCGAGTGTGCTCGACCTTCTCGATCTTGGTCCGCAACTCCTGCCGTTCGGCGAGTAGTGCCTGATGTTCGGTCGGGTCGACGGTGGGCGTCACGTCGGGTTCGGTCACGTCGTGGTTGGCCCTGCGCTTGTCGCCGTGGTTCATACACCCATGATGACATGCGACAATGGATTCATGACGTCATTGCCGCTCGTGTTCACCGCGCCCAAGAAGGGACTGCCGCCGACGCACTTCGCTGATCTCGATGTCGACGGTCGGCGCGCGGTCATCACCGATCTCGGCCTGCCGAAATTCCGCGCAGACCAGTTGGCTCGGCAGTACTACTCACGTCTCAACGGCGACGTCGAGGAGATGACAGACCTCCCGGCGTCGGCACGTCCCGCGGTCGCGGAGGCACTGTTCCCGCAGCTGCTCACACCCGTCCGCCATATCGCCTGCGACGACGGCAGCACACGCAAAACCCTCTGGCGCCTGCACGACGGCACCCTGCTCGAGAGCGTTTTGATGCGCTACAGCGATCGCAACACGCTGTGCATCTCCAGTCAGGCGGGATGCGGAATGGCCTGCCCGTTCTGTGCGACCGGGCAGGGCGGACTCGACCGCAACCTGTCGACCGGTGAGATCGTCGATCAGGTGCGTGTCGCAGCGCGAGCGTTGCGCGACGGCGAGTTCGGCGATGCCGGCAGGCTCTCGAACGTGGTCTTCATGGGCATGGGGGAGCCGCTGGCCAACTACAAGCGCGTCGTCTCCGCGGTCAAACAGATCACGTCGCCGAGTCCGGAGGGGCTCGGAATCTCGGCGCGCTCGGTGACCGTGTCGACCGTCGGTCTGGCGCCTGCGATCCGACGCCTCGCCGACGAGGGTCTCTCGGTGACACTGGCTGTGTCTTTGCACACTCCCGATGACGAACTGCGTGACACGCTGGTGCCCGTCAACAACCGCTGGTCGGTGCAGGAAGTTCTCGACGCCGCCAGGTATTACGCCGACACCACGGGGCGTCGGGTCTCGATCGAGTATGCGTTGATCCGTGACGTGAACGATCAGCCGTGGCGAGCCGACATGTTGGGCAGCAAGCTACACAAGGCACTCGGGTCCTTGGTGCACGTGAACCTGATTCCGCTCAACCCGACGCCCGGCTCGCAGTGGGATGCGAGCCCCAAGGACGTCGAGCGTGAGTTCGTTCGTCGCGTGCGCGCGCAGGGGGTGTCGTGCACCGTCCGCGACACGCGCGGGCAGGAGATCGCCGCGGCGTGCGGCCAGCTCGCTGCCGAGGAGACGAGCGGTTAGCCGCTCAGCTCCACTTCTTCTTCTTGAACATCTTGTAGAGCAGGATGCACGCGAGCGCGACGGCGATGACGATCAGGTAGATGTCCTCGACGTGGCCGACCTGGTTGCCGATCAGCATGAACAGCAGCGCTGCGACGCAGAACCAGCCGGCGGCATACATCGACTTCGTCGCGGTGCCGTGCCAGCCGAATCGTGCCGAAGGCGCATCCTCGGGCTCGTGCCTCCAGCCGGTGTCGATCTGCTTGTGCTGCTCGTGCTCGACCTCGGTGCTTGCCACGGTGGCTCCTCACTGCGAAACGACTGACACTTCTGCCCAACTACGATGTCCGACGACGATCAGTAGTAGTTCACGATGAGCATAGCGGCCGCGTCGTCGCCCCGTCGCACGGCCACGCGCGATGTAGGAGAGAATGCCGCCATGCTCCCGACGACACGTTCGCTGAACGATTACCGCACAGAGGCATACCCCCGCGACATGATCGGATACGGACGCACCACCCCCGATCCGCAGTGGCCGGGTGACGCGAAAATCGCGGTGCAGTTCGTCCTCAACTACGAAGAGGGCAGCGAGAACAACGTCCTCGAGAACGACCGCGGCAGCGAGACCTTTCTGTCCGAGATGGTTGGCGCGCAGTCATTTCCGAATCGGCACATGAGCATGGAGTCGCTCTACGAGTACGGCTCCCGTGCGGGGGTGTGGCGCATCCTGCGTACGTTCTCTCGACGCGAGTTGCCGTTGACGATCTTCGCCGTCGCGCAGGCGATGGCGCGCAATCCCGAGGTTGCGGCGGCATTCGTCGAGCGCGGCGACGAAATCGCGTGTCACGGATATCGCTGGCTGAACTATCAGATGGTCGACGAGCACGTCGAGCGCGAGCACATGCGTGCGGCGATCGAGCTGCTGACCGAGATCACCGGGTCGCGACCGCTCGGTTGGTACACCGGCAGAGACTCGCCGAAGACTCGCGATCTGGTCGTCGAGTACGGGGGATTCGCCTACGACTCCGACAGTTACGCCGACGATCTGCCGTACTGGGTCAAGGTGCCGAGGCGCACCGACGGGGCGATCGAGGACGTCGACCATCTCGTCGTGCCCTACACGATGGACACCAACGACATGCGGTTCGCGTCGCCCGGCGGCTTTCCCTCGGGTGAACAGTTCTACGCACAGCTGCGTGACGCATTCGACGTGCTCTATCGCGAGGGACTTGAGGGTTCACCGAAGATGCTGTCGGTCGGGCTGCACTGTCGGGTCGTCGGACGTCCGTCACGGTTGGCGGCGCTCGAGCGATTCCTCGACCACGTGCAGTCGCACGACGGCGTCTGGATACCTCGACGCATCGAGATCGCCGAACACTGGCGCAAGGTCCACCCGCCTGCCTGAGTTGCCCGGTGAGCGACAATGGTCGGGTGAGCACACGTGTACTGATTCTCGGCTCGACCGGCTCGATCGGGGTTCAGGCCCTCGAGGTGATCGCCGAGCATCCCGAGCGATTCGAGGTGGTCGGACTCGGCGCGGGCGGCGGCAACCTCGACCTGCTGGCGCAGCAGGCGCGGTCGACCGGCCTGACAGCGGATCGCGTCGCCGTCGCCGACTCGGGCGCGGCGGAAAAACTCGCGGCCGAACTGGGCGACGGAGTCCTCGGCGGGGCGGAGGCGATGTGCAGGCTCGTCGAGAGCGTCGACGCCGATGTGGTGCTCAACGCGATCGTCGGATCGATTGGGCTGCGTCCGAGCCTCGCCACGTTGGAATCCGGCGCTCGGCTGGCGCTCGCGAACAAGGAGTCGCTGGTCGCGGGCGGGTCACTGGTACTCGACGCCGCGTCGCCGGGGCAGATCGTCCCCGTCGACTCGGAGCACTCGGCCATCGCGCAGTGCCTGCGGGCGGGTACGGCCGAGGAGGTGTCGCGGCTGGTGCTGACCGCATCCGGTGGACCCTTCCGCGGGTGGACACGCGAGCAACTCGTCGACGTCACACCCGAGCAGGCGGGTAAACATCCGACCTGGTCGATGGGACCCCTGATCACGCTGAACTCCGCGACGCTGGTCAACAAGGCCCTCGAGGTGATCGAGGCCCACCTGCTGTTCGACGTCGACTACGACCGGATCGACGTGACGGTGCACCCGCAGTCGATCGTGCACTCGATGGTGACCTTCGTCGACGGCGCGACGATCGCCAAGGCATCCCCGCCGTCGATGAAACTGCCGATCGCGCTGGCTCTCGGCTGGCCCGACCGCGTTCCGGGCTCGTCGATTCCCTGTGACTTCTCGACGGCGTCGTCGTGGACGTTCGAACCGGTCGACAACGCCGTGTTCCCCGCGATCGAGCTCGCCCGGGAGGCCGGTCGCGCGGGCGGAAGCCTCACCGCGGTGTACAACGCCGCAAACGAGGCGGCCGCCGACGGGTTCTTCGCTGGACGCATCGGCTTTCCGCGCATCGTCGAGATCATCGCCGATGTGCTCGCCGTCGCAGATGAATGGCGTGCGCAGCCAGGTACTGTGGAGGAGATCCTTGCCGCCGACGCATGGGCACGAGAGCGCGCTGCGCAGTTCGTCGCACACGCTTCTGCGTGATAGGGAGACCAGCCCGTAGAGCTTGCTGCGGGGACGTCGAATTGGAGTTGAGTACGTGAGTTTCGCGATCGGCGTCGTGCTGTTTGCGGTTGCGCTGGTGTTGTCGGTCGCCTGGCACGAATGCGGTCACATGTGGGCCGCGCAGGCCACGGGCATGAAGGTCCGACGTTACTTCGTCGGATTCGGCCCGACGCTGTGGTCGACCAAGCGTGGTGAAACCGAATACGGCATCAAGTTGATTCCCGCTGGCGGTTTCTGCGACATCGCGGGCATGACCCCCTACGACGAACTCGCCGACGACGAGCGTGACCGTGCCATGTACCGCCAGAAACCGTGGAAGCGGTTCGTGGTGCTGCTCGCGGGTCCTGCGCAGAACATCCTGCTCGGCCTGGTGCTCGTGTTCATCGTGGCCATCGCGTTCGGCCTGCCCAAGATCGGTCCCGATGCCAACAACGCACCTGTCTACGTCGACAAAGCGACGTGCGTGGCCCCGAGTACAGACGCCAAGGGCGAGCCTGTGGCCTGTTCGGGACCCAGCCCCGCCGCGGAGGCAGGGCTGCGCTCGGGCGATCAGGTCGTCGCGATCAACGGGCATCGTGTCGACAACAACGCCGACCTGATCATGACCACGTGGAAGACCTCCGGCACCGCCCAGCTCGAGGTCTTGCGCGATGGCAAGACCCTGACGCTCGACGTGCCCGTCACCCAGGTGCAGCGGATGCAGAGGGCCGACGACGGGTCGCTCAAGCCGATCACGGTCGGGGCCATCGGTGTGCAGCTCAATACGCCTCCGGAGCCGATCAATCACTACAACGTCGCGACGGCGGTACCGGGAACGTTCTCGTTCACCGGGCAGCTACTCGTCGAGACGTTCAAGGCGTTGGTCTCGCTGCCGTCGAAGGTCAGCGGGCTGTGGGCCGCGGTGACCGGTGGCGAACGCGCAACCGATTCGCCGGTGAGCGTTTACGGCGCGTCGGTGATGGGCGGGCAGACGGTCGAGCGCGGGCAGTGGAGCGTCTTCCTGCTGCTGCTCATCAGCGTCAACCTGTTCCTCGGGCTGTTCAATTTGGTCCCGCTACTACCCTTGGATGGTGGGCACATGGCGATCGTCGGCTACGAGAAGGGCCGCGACACCGTGCGCCGGTGGTTCGGCAAGGCGCCAGGGGGCGTCGTCGACTACTACAAACTGATCCCGATCACCTACGCGGTGGTCATCGTGATGGCGGGGTTCATGGTCCTGACCTTGACCGCCGACATCGTCAACCCGATCAAGATCTTCTGATGCGCGGCCCCGTCAGCCCAGATACGACGGCCGCGAGCGGCCCGGATTCGACGGCCGCGCAGACAACCGAATCCGCTTCGAGGAGTACGAGATGAACGCACCTGCCACGAGTGGGGCCACCGCCATCGGCCTCGGTATGCCCGCGGGTCCTCCGCCGGTACTGGCGCCGCGTCGCAAAACCCGTCAGATCCACGTCGGGTCGGTGGGCGTCGGCAGCGACTACCCGGTGTCGGTGCAGTCGATGACCACCACGAAGACGCACGACATCAACGCGACGTTGCAGCAGATCGCCGAACTGACGGCGTCGGGATGCGACATCGTCCGGGTGGCGTGTCCCCGGCAGGAGGATGCCGAGGCGCTGCCGATCATCGCGAAGAAGTCCAAGATCCCGGTGATCGCCGACATCCACTTCCAGCCGAAGTACATCTTCGCTGCGATCGACGCCGGTTGCGCGGCGGTCCGTGTGAACCCCGGCAACATCAAGGAGTTCGACGGCCGCGTCAAGGAGGTCGCGAAGGCGGCGGGCGACGCGGGTATCCCGATCCGGATCGGCGTGAACGCGGGGTCGTTGGACAAGCGCATCATGCAGAAGTACGGCAAGGCGACGCCCGAGGCGTTGGTCGAGTCGGCGCTGTGGGAGGCGGGGCTGTTCGAGGAGCACGGCTTCGGCGACATCAAGATCTCGGTCAAGCACAACGACCCGGTCATCATGGTCGAGGCATACCGGCAGCTGGCCGCGCAGTGTGACTATCCGCTGCATCTCGGTGTGACCGAGGCGGGTCCGGCATTCCAGGGGACGATCAAGTCGTCGGTGGCTTTCGGTTCGCTGCTCAGTCAGGGCATCGGCGACACCATCCGGGTGTCGTTGTCGGCACCGCCCGCCGAGGAGATCAAGGTGGGCGACGCGATCCTGCAGTCGCTCAATTTGCGCCCACGCAAGCTCGAAATCGTCTCGTGCCCGTCGTGCGGGCGCGCGCAGGTCGACGTCTACAAGTTGGCCGACGCCGTGACCGCTGGACTCGAGGGCATGGAGGTTCCGCTGCGTGTTGCCGTGATGGGCTGCGTCGTGAACGGTCCGGGAGAGGCTCGCGAAGCCGACCTCGGCGTCGCCTCGGGCAACGGCAAGGGCCAGATCTTCGTCAAGGGCGAGGTCATCAAAACCGTGCCCGAAGCCGAGATCGTGGAGACGCTGATCGAAGAAGCGCTGCGGATTGCGGAGGAATCGGGAGAAACTGGTGATGGAGCGGTGGGATCACCCACCGTGACTGTTTCCTGACGGCAGTCCGCACCCCGGTTTCGTTGACACGTGGTGTCGGTAAGTCGTCGGAAGAGGTACCAGGGTCGATGGAGGAATGACGTGCTGAGGCTGTTGGGCGACAAACCGCTCGGCGCACGCGACGCCCCCGTGGTGGCGCGCGTCCTCAATGCCGACCCGGTCGCCTGTTGCATGGTCGCAGCCCGTTTCGAGACGCACGGTATCGACCCGCGGCTGCTGGGCGGCGAACTGTGGACCGCCGACGATCCCGCCACGTCACTGTGCTTCTCCGGCGCCAATCTCATCCCGCTGATCGGTACGAGCGCCGACATGAATTACTTTGCCGAGCGCGCACTGTCGAGTTCGCGAGTCTGTTCGTCGATCGTCGGCGACTCTGATCACGTCCTCGCCATGTGGGATCGGCTGTGCCCCGCATGGGGTCCTGCTCGTGAGGTCCGCCCGGCGCAGCCGCTGCTCGCGCTGTCGGGACCGCCGCTTGTCGCACCCGATCCGGGCGTGCGACTGGTGACTCTCGACGATCTCGACGTCTACCTGCCCGCTGCCATCGAGATGTTCATCGGCGAGGTCGGGGTCGACCCCTGTGCGGGCGATGGTGGCCGCTCGTATCGTCGACGTCTGGCCGCGTTGATCTCGGCGCAGCGAGTGTTCGCACGATTCGACGGCGCAGCGGTGGTGTTCAAAGCCGAGATCGGTTCTCTCTCACGCCGAGTCGGCCAAATCCAGGGAGTCTGGGTCGATCCGACGCGGCGCGGACAGGGATTCGGTGCGGGTGGCACTGCCGCGGTCGCCGCGGCGGTGCAGGCGCAGGGCCGGATTCCGAGTCTGTACGTGAACAGCTTCAACCTTCCCGCACGGTCGGTCTATCAGCGGATCGGATTCACCGAGGTGGGCACCTTCGCGACCGTCCTCGTCGACTAGGGCGAGCCTCCCCGGCGGGTCGTCTTCGCGGGCTTATCATCGGCTACCGATGGTGCTTCTGAGACGTCACGTCACTTCCCTGATTCCCGTGGCGATCAGTGCTGCGCTCATCGTCGGGGCCACTGCGTGCACCTCGGCTGACGACGGTCCGCGTCAGGCCGCACAGCACTTTCTCGCGGAGTTCGGCAAACGAGACGTCGACGCCGCCGCGGCGCTGACCGACAATCCCAATCAGGCTTCGCAGGGACTCGAGGGCGCGTGGTCGGGGTTGGGTGCCACGTCGATGACCGCAGAGGCTGGTCGTGCCGACATCAACGGCGACACGGCCGATATCGACGTCACCTATCGCTGGAAGTTGCCCCGCGGCCGCGAATGGAGCTATCCGGCGACGGTCAAGATGGGGCGGAGCGATTCCGGCTGGGCGGTGCGCTGGACGTCGACCGATGTGCACCCGGATCTCGGTGCGAATCAACGCTTGTCTATGCGAATCGTCGAGGCGCCGCGGGCGACGGTCAACGAGGCCGACGGCTCGCAGGTGATGGTCAACGGAACGGTCGTCGGGGTCAACTTCGACGCGAAGAAGGCGGCGGAGGAGGGGTCGGTCGCCGATTCGGTGACCCGACTTGCTGCGGCGCTCAACGCGACCGGTATGTCGCTCGACGCGCAGAAGATTGCCGAGGATTCCACCGCCACGGACGGCGAGTATCCGATCACGCGTCTCAGCCAAGCCCAGTTCGACCGTCTGCGTGATCAATTGGCGATTCCCGGCGTCGTCACCAACGAGCAGGCCGAGCTTGTCGCCAAGGATCCGGATTTCGCACCCGCGCTGCTGTCTCAGGTCAAGAAGGTCGTCGACAGTGAGGTCGACGGACACGTCGGGTGGCGCGTCGTGACAGTCAACCCCAACGGACTCGACGCGGACGTCCTCACCGACCATGCGGCAACGCCTGCGCCGTCGATCTCGTTGAGTCTGTCGCGAGCCGTCCAAGAGGCTGCACAGCGAGCAGTCAACGCCACCAACCGTTTTCAGATTGCGATGGTCGTGGTCCAACCGTCGACCGGGCGCATCCTGGGAGTGGCGCAGAACCAGTCGGCGGATGCGAGCGGACCGATCGCCACCACCGGCCTGTACCCGCCCGGTTCGACGTTCAAGATGGTCACCGCGGCCACGGCGATCAGACGTGATCTGGCGCAACCGGATTCGCTCGTGCCGTGTCCCGGTGAAATCGAGATCGGGCCGCGAACCATCCCGAACTACGACAGGTTCTCGCTCGGCACCGTGTCGATGCTGAAAGCCTTCGCGTCGTCGTGTAACACGACGTTCGCTCATCTCGCCAGCATGATGGGGCCGTCGGATCTTGCCAACACTGCAGCGGCGATGGGCGTGGGGGAGCAGTACGAGATCCCTGGCCTCGACGCGGTGTCGGGGTCTGTTCCGATCGCCAACGAACTCGTGGCCCGCAGCGAGGACGGGTTCGGTCAGGGCAAGGTGCTGGTCAGCCCTCTCGGGTTGAGCCTGGTGGCCGCGACCGTCGCCAACGACGGCAAACGTCCTGTCCCGCAACTCATCCTCGGCAAGCCCACCACCGTGACCGGACCGACGCCTGCGCTGGAACCCGGCGTCGTGGACAAGCTCCGTCCCATGATGCGCGCGGTGGTCACCGAGGGAACCGGCACGACGATCGCCGAGCAGGGCGAGATCTACGGCAAGACCGGTGAGGCCGAATTCGACGGCGGATCGCACGCCTGGTTCGCGGGCTACCGCGGTGACCTCGCCTTCGCGACGCTCGTCGTCCGCGGCGCCGACTCGAACAACGCCGTCGCGGTGACCCGTGACTTCTTCAACTTCCTGCCGCCGGGCTACGCGACGGCCACCCGCCCCTAGCCGCGCTACCCACTCGGCACGCTCGAGCGCCCACTCGACACGCTCGGACGCCCACTCGGCACGCTGGGGCGCCCAGTCGGCACGCTGGAGCGCCCAGTCGGCACGCTCGAACGCCCACTCGGCACGCTCGAGCGCCCAGTCGGCAGGCTGGAGCGCCCAGTCGACGCTGCGCGGCCGTCGAGTGGGCGCTTCTGAGCGTCGAGTGGGTAGTTCGTGCTCAGCGTCGTCGCGGGATGATCACCGGCTGGCCGGTCTCGGGGTGGTCCCAGATCTCGACGGGGTGGTCGTAGGTCTCCGACAGGCGGTCCGCGGTCATCACCTCGCGCACCGAGCCGACGGCCAGTAGGTGGCCTTCTTTCATCAGGGCGACGCGGTCGGCGTAGGCGGCGGCGAGCGAAAGGTCGTGGACCACAAGCAAAATGGCTGCGCCGTTGTCGCGGTGGTTGCGCAAGATGTCGAGGACGCCCTCTTGGTGGTGGATGTCGAGGGCGGCGGTCGGTTCGTCGAGAAGCATGATCGGGGTCGACTGTGCGAGTGCACGACCCAGCGAGACGCGTGCCTGCTGGCCTCCGGAGAGTTGTCCGAAGGGGCGCTCGGCGATGTCGTCGAGATGGCACAGCCGCATCGACTCGGCGATGATCTGCGGTGACTCGGCGGCCTGCGGAGTGCGCAGCCACGGATACCGCCCCATTTCGACGACCTCGGCGACTGTGAACGGCGTATCCGGACGATTCTGCTGGGTCACCAGCGAGCGTGCCCGCGCCAGATCCCGTGCGTGCATTCCGGAAATGTCGACGCCGCCGACCGTCACACGGCCTGCCTGCGGAGTTCGGAGACCCGCCATCACCGAGAGCAGCGTCGATTTGCCGCATCCGTTGGGGCCGACCAGCACGACGAGTTCGCCGGGTGCGACCTCCAGCGTGACGTCGCGGACCACGGTTCGCCCGCCGAGTTCGACCTCGATGTGCTCTCCGAGTAGCCCGGCCGTTGTCGGGGTGTCAGCGCTCACCAGCCGGCTCCGGCGTTTCGACTGCGGCGTAGGAGCAGGAAGAAGACCGGTCCGCCGACGATCGAGGTGAACAGGCCGAGCGGCAGGCTCGCGGGAGGCATGACGGTCCGCGCTGCGAGATCGGCGGCGGCGAGCACCAGTGCGCCGCCGATGACGCTGGTCGGCAACAGGATCGAATGTCGGGGTCCGACGATGAGCCGCATGAGGTGCGGCACGATCAGTCCGACGAACATCACGATGCCGGTGAACGCGACGGCTGCCGCGGTGAGGATGGCCACCAGGACGATGACCTGCCGACGCACCACCTCGACGTTCACGCCCAGCGACGCGGCCTGCACCTCGCCGAGAGCGAGCAGATCGAGCTTGTGCACCAGCAGAAACGACGCCGCGACGGCCGCCACGACGAGCGGCAGCGCCACCCACACCGGTCCCCAGCCGATGCCTTCGAGTGAACCGAGTTGCCAGAACACGATCTGCTCGCGGGCCGTCGTCGACGCGATGAACGTGAGGTAGGCGATGATGCCGAGAGCGAAGGCGTTGACGGCGATCCCGGTGAGCACCAACATGATCGGCGACGACGAGCCGTCGCGCAGCGAGAGCACGTACACCGCTGCGGAGGTGGCGAGCGCGAAGACGAACGCGACAGCGGCCAGTGCCCACCCGTTAACTCCGACGCCGCCGACGACGATCATCAGCGCAGCGCCGACGGCGGCACCCGACGACACTCCGACGACGCCGGGTTCAGCGAGGGGATTGGCCAGGACGCCCTGCATGAGACACCCGCCGGCACCGAGCGCGGCGCCGACGATGAGGCCCATGACAATTCGGGGGAAGCGAACGTTCCACAGCGTGTACTCGCCGATGTCGGCCGGAAGCGGTCCGATCGACAGGTGGAGGTGGTGTGCGAGGCTGCCGAGGACTTCGACAGGCGACACACTGACCTGCCCGACGGCCGCCGAGGTGATCACCACCAGAACGGTCAACACCAGGAGTGCCACGATCACGACGACGCCGGACACGCGGCCGCCGTGGGTGGTGAGGTGTCGCGATCGCGACGGTGAGGTCTGCAGGGTCATACGTAGATGGCCCGGGCGAGCGCGCCGAGCACCTTCCCGGTGTCGGGTCCGAACGAGAGCATCTCGGTCTCGTCCATCTGGACCACACGACGCGCTTTGCCCGCACTGGTCTGCGAGACACCGGGGAGCGCGAGGACGCCGTCGAGCCCGCCGACCGAGTCGGCGCCCTGGGTCATCACGAGGATCACATCGGGGTTCGCGCTGAGCAGTGCTTCCGTGGTGACCTGGGTGAACCCGGGCTTGAGCCCCGACGCTGTTCCGGCGTCGGTGCCGCCGAGCGCTGCGATCAGATCATCGGCCCCCGATTGCGGTCCGGACATGAGCACCAGTCGTGGGCCGCGGATGTAGAGAAACGCCATGCGCGGATTGCCCGACGGATTGGGCACCGCTGCTCGGGCGTCGGCGATCTCCTTCTCGGTCCGCGTCACGAGTTGCTCGCCGGCCTGCCGAACCCCGAGCGCCGCGGCAACGTCGCGGATGAGGGCGGGAGTGGTGGCAATCGTTCTGGTCGAGGTGAACGCCACCACCGGGATACCGGAGTTACGAATCTGATCGACGGCGCCGGGCGGTGTCGTGTCCTCGTCGACGAGCACCACCGTGGGGTTCAGCGCGAGTACCGCCTCGGCGCTGAGCGTGTGTCCGTTGGTCGTGACGAGGGGGAGCTTCGACGCTGACGGGAAGGTCGTCGACCTGTCGCGGCCGACCACCCGCGATCCCAGTCCAAGCGAGAACACGGTGTTGGAAAGCGTTCCGTTTCGATCGATCGCGATGATGCGACTGGTATCGGTGACCGTCACCGTGCCGTGTCCGACGGAGTCGACCGTCGTGGGCAGCGTGATGGTCGGTGTCGCGGTGACCGGCACGACGTCGGAGTCGGGGAGTGTCGCCGTCGACGGTCCGTTGCGTAGGTGTGCGGTCGCGGAAACCGAACTGCTCGTCGACTGTTGGATGGGTGCGGTGCTACAGCCCGCGACGAGCGCGACCAGCGCTCCCAGCAACACCGCGAGCACCCGTGAAGACCTCAATCGCCCGCGACCTCCCGCTTTCCCCGACATGCCATCTGTGCCACCTGGGGCAACGCGTCGGCTTAGTCTCACCTTAGTCGTCGCATCGGCTGCGACGTCCGAGGGATCTGGCTCTCGTCCGGCTCTGGCCGTAGCAGATTGCTACACTGGGTTGAGGTTCGTGGTCAGGAGGAGTCATGACGAACGTTGCCGACAAGGTAACTCGTTTCTCGTCGGAGCTTGTCGACGCCGCGGCGTCGGAGGGCCGACGCGAACAGCGCTCTGCGCGACAGCAACTCGAGCACTGGGTGCGGGTCGGTCGTGAGGTGTCCGACCAGCGGCAGGTCGCCCGACGTCGTGTCGAAGCCGCGCTTGCCGGACGGCTCCCGCTCGGTGAGCTGTCGATCGAGGAGGGGGCGGTGTTCAACGCAGAGATCGCCGCATCCCTCGAAGAGTCGCTCGCCACCGGCAATCACGTCGCCGATCGTGCGGCTCGTGGTCTCGCGACGGTCGCGCTAGACGACCAGGGACGCGTCGTGAAGCATCTGCCTGACGGTACGCAGATCGTTCTGTGAAGCGGCTCGACCTCGTCGTCGGGCCCAACGGTTCTGGTAAGACGACGTTCGTCGAGCAGCGCCTCGCGCCGCTGCTGCCGGGCAGCGTGTTCGTCAACGCCGACGTGATCGCCCGCGATCGCTGGCCCGAGGCTCCCGAGGCGCACTCCTACGAGGCGGCCCGCATCGCTTCGACGATCCGCGAGACGCTGATCGAGCAGGGCGAGTCCTTCGTCGCCGAGACCGTGTTCTCCCACCCGTCGAAGCTGCACCTGATCACCCGCGCGCGACGATCGGGCTACGTCGTGGTCCTCCACGTCGTGCTCGTACCCGTCGAACTCTCCGTGGCGCGTGTCGCCGAACGGGTCGTCGAAGGCGGGCATTTCGTGCCGGAGGACAAGATCCGCGGCAGGTATGCGCGTCTGTGGGCTCTGGTGTCTGCCGCGATCGGCATGGTCGATCACGCGACCGTGTACGACAACTCGGCTCCCGACGTTACGCGGATCGTCGCACGCTTCGTCGACGGCGACCACGCGGGCACGGCGCAGTGGCCGTCGTGGGCGCCCCACGAACTGATCGAGATCACGGAGCCTAGTCTGGAGGTATGACCGTGCGCACTGCTCTTCGACCAGGAAAGCCGACACCCATCCGTCAGGTGCCCGACTCCATCGAGCGCCCTGAATATGTGTGGAAGCCGACCGTCAACGAGGGCCACGAGCCGTGGGTGCAAAGCCCCGAGGTCATCGAGAAGGTGCGTGTGGCGTCGAAGATCGCCGCCAACGCGCTCGCCGAGGCCGGTAAGGCCGTGGCTCCCGGTGTGACCACCGACGAGCTCGACCGTATTGCACACGAGTACATGATCGACCACGGTGCATACCCATCGACGTTGGGCTACAAAGACTTTCCCAAGTCATGCTGCACGTCGCTCAACGAAGTCATCTGTCACGGAATCCCCGATTCGACGGTCATCGAAGACGGTGACATCGTGAACATCGACGTGACCGCTTACATCGACGGCGCGCACGGCGACACCAATGCGACGTTCCTCGCGGGCGATGTCTCGCAGGAGGTGCGGGATCTGGTGGAGCGCACCAGGATCGCCACCGAACGAGCGATCAAGGCGGTCAAGCCAGGTCGCGAGCTCAACGTCATCGGACGGGTGATCGAGGCGTACGCGAACAGGTTCGGCTACACCGTCGTTCGCGATTTCACCGGGCATGGGATCGGCGAGACCTTCCACAATGGGCTCGTCGTGCTGCACTACGACCAGCCCAACGTCGAGACCGTGATCGAACCCGGCATGGTGTTCACGATTGAACCGATGATCAACCTCGGCGGGCTGCCCTGGGAGATGTGGGACGACGGCTGGACCGTCGTCACGGCAGACAAGAAGTGGACCGCGCAGTTCGAGCACACACTCGTCGTCACCGACGACGGCGCCGAGGTTCTGACGATTCCCGACGCGTAGCGATTACGCGCTGCGTGCCCCGCCTTCGACGTGGATGGTCTCCCCGGACACGAATCCCGCGGTGAGCAGCCATTCGGCAGCGTCGACGATGTCGTCGACGGCGCCGACTCGCCCGGCGAGGTTGCCGCCCGCGACACCGTCGAAGAACGCGCTTCGGTCGGCCTCGGGCATCGCGTCCCAGGTTCCGGAGTCGATGATTCCGGGCGAGATCGCGTTCACGCGAATGGGTTTCAGTTCATTGGCCAGATGGCTGACCGCGAACGAGACCGCCCCGTTCGTGATGCCCATGACCGAGTAGCCCGGCGCAGGCTTCCACGCGGCGACGCCCGAGAACAGCGTGATCGATCCGCTCGGTGGAAGCTTCGGTGCGAAGTGCTTGGCCAGCAGCATGGGCCCGATCACTTTGGCGTCGAACGCCTTGACGGTCGCATCGTGGTCGAGCTCGGCCACGGGCACATTGTGATGTGCCGCAGCGGTACTCACGATGTGGTCGACGGCCCCGAGTTCGGCAGCGGCCGCGGCGATCGACTGTTCGTCGGTGACGTCTATCGCGACGCCGCGCCCGTCACGGAGACCGGCAGCCGCCTTCTCCGCAGAGTCGATGTCGCGCGCACCGATGATCACCGACGCTCCGGCGGCGTCGGCTCGGCGTGCGATCGCCAGTCCGAGATTCTTGGCACCGCCGACGACGAGGACGGTGGTTCCGGACAGGTGTGCGCTCATGGCGTGGTCCCTTCAGATCGGTAAGCTGAACACCGACAACGGTATGGATTTGATACCGGTATCTTCAACGAAATCGTCGACGACCAGCGCAGATCGAGGCGTCTAGCGGTGCCGGGAGCGCGAACTGCGGTGAGAGGAAAGAGATGGCCAAGGCGTACGACGTGATGGCGGCGACGTGTCCGAGTCGGGTTGTGCTGCACCGAATCGGGGCGCGGTGGACGGTGTTCGTCATCACCGCGCTCTCCGACGGCCCGATGCGCTTCAGCGCGCTCAAGGCGCATATCGAGGGCATCACCCCGAAGGTGTTGACGGAGACGCTGCGGGCCCTGCACTACGACGGACTCGTCGACCGCCTCGACCTCGGTGGCCAGCCGCCGCACGTGGAGTACCAACTCACCGATCTCGGTCGGTCATTGTTGGTGCCGCTGGCCGCGGTGCGGGCGTGGGCGGAGGATCACGTACCCGACGTCGAGGACGCGCATCGACGCTTCGACGACGGCGATCTCGCTCCGACGCGTGCCGATGGAGCACCCCGATAGGGTGAGCCGGTGACGGAGTTACGCGGAGCGCTCCTCGTCGGGGGTACGAGTTCTGACGCGGGTAAGAGCCTCGTCGTCGTCGGGTTGTGTCGGGCACTCGTGCGCGAAGGTGTGCGGGTCGCGCCGTTCAAGGCGCAGAACATGTCCAACAATTCGGTCGTCACGCTCGATGGCGGTGAGATCGGTCGTGCGCAGGCGTTACAGGCCACAGCATGCGGACTCGCACCGTCGACACGATTCAACCCGGTGCTGCTGAAACCGGGCAGTGATCGACGTTCGCACGTCGTGGTCCGCGGCCGACCTGCCGGCGATGTGGGTGCGCGGGACTACCTCACCCGCCGTGCGGAGCTGCGCGAGGTGGTTGCCGACGAACTCGCCTCTCTGCGTGCAGAATTCGACGTCGTCATCTGCGAAGGCGCAGGATCGGTCGCCGAGATCAACCTCCGCGCCTCCGACATCGCCAACATGGGTCTTGCGCGATCGGCAGACCTTCCGGTGATTCTCGTCTCCGATATCGACCGCGGCGGATCGCTCGCGCACCTGTTCGGCACCACGGCGATCCTCGAACCCGCCGACCAGGCGTTGGTCGCCGGGTACGTCATCAACAAGTTCCGCGGCGACCAGACGATCCTCGACCCCGGCCTGCACACCCTCGGCGCGCTGACCGGTCGCCCGACCCTCGGCGTGCTCCCGTATGTCGACGATCTATGGATCGACGCCGAGGATTCGCTGGCCGCGCCGGTGGGGCGCAGGGTCGGCCCGCCGGAAGCCGCCGGTGCGTTCAGAACAGGGCCGGGCGCGTCCGAGCGGCTGTCGGTGGCAGCCATCCGGTTGCCACGTATCTCGAACTCGACCGACGTCGAGGCACTCGCGTGCGAGCCGGGTGTCGATGTCACCTGGGTCGCCGATCCGACGTCGGTACGCACCGCAGACCTGGTCGTCGTGCCGGGAACGCGCGCAACCGTGGCCGATCTCGCGTGGCTCCGTGAACGCGGCCTCGACGTCGCGTTGACCGAACGCGCGGCACGGCACGGCGCGATCCTCGGTATCTGCGGTGGCTTCCAGATGTTGGGCAGACGGATCGTCGACTCGGTCGAATCCTCGGGTGGGGCCGTTGTCGACGGCCTCGGTCTGCTCGACGTCGACGTGCGATTCGAGCCGGAGAAGGTGCTGCGCACGACGACCGGCGTCGTCGACGGCGTCGAGGTCACCGGGTACGAGATCCACCACGGCAGGGTCGTCGACTCGTCGGAAGCGTCGTGGATCGACGACGACGAGCAGGGTCCGGAGGGTGCCCGCCGGGACGCGATAAGGGGCACGCACTGGCACGGACTGCTGGCGTCGAACGAGTTCAGGCGCCTTTTCCTGCGTGAGGTCGCTGCCGTCGCGGGTAAACACTTTGAACCGGCAGGTGACACCGACGTCGCCGCGGTCCGGGGCAGGCAACTCGATCTGATGGCAGACCTGGTGACAGCACACCTCGACATGGCCGCGATCTGCGACATCATCGGCAGCGGCGCACCGCGACGGGCGCCGACAATAGCCCACTACCTGGGCGAGAACCGGTAAGTGGTTGCCGACGCATCGGTGAGTAGTGAGATTTGCAACCTGTGACCCGGCTCAACCCGCTGATTCAGCGGCGATCCCGCCGCTAGGGTTGGTGGAGTGGAAACTGAGCGGCGCGAGATCACAGTCGGCGACCTGACCTTCGACGTTCGCGTCGGCGGTCCTGACCGCGGCCCCTGGGTGCTGCTGTTGCACGGGTTCCCGGTGAACAGCTCCTGCTACGACGACGTCGCCGACCGCCTGCACGAGTCCGGTCTGCGCACCATCCAGGTCGACCAGCGCGGCTACAGCCCGGGAGCGCGTCCCGAGGGGGTCGAGGCCTACCGGCTCGAGGCACTCGTCGACGACGCACTCGGCGTACTCGATGCGCTCGACGTTCCGTACGCGATTCTCGTCGGTCACGACTGGGGTGGAATCGTCGCCTGGCACCTCGCAGGTAAGCACCCCGACCGGTTCACCGGCCTGGTCGTGGCGAGCACGGGCCATCCGTCGGCGATGCGTGATGCGATCAAAGACCCGGACGCCGTCGACGATCAGCGCGAGAAGTCGGCGTACATCAAGGATTTCATCGCCGAGGGTGCCGAGGAGATGCTCCTGGCGCGCGACGGGGTGCTGCTGCGTCGCGCAGGTGTGACCGCCGAGGAATTGGCTCCGCTGCGCGAACCGGGGGCGCTGACGGCAGGACTCAACTGGTACCGCGCCAACTTCACCGGCGACGTCGCCGCAACCCTCTCCTGCCCACCGATCGAAATCCCCACCACCCTGGTGTGGAGCGACGGCGACACCGCGCTCGGTCGGGCGCAGGCCGAGGGGAGTGGCCGCTACGTCTACGGCGACTACCGGTTCTGTGAACTGCCCGGCATCGACCACTGGATTCCGCAGAAGGCCGCGAAGGAGTTGGCCAGCGAGATCTCGCTGCGCTCAGCGGTGTTCTGACAAACCTCGCTGCGCTCGGCGGTGTTCTGACAAACCTCGCTGCGCTCGGCGGTGTTCTGAGCGGGACTTCTCGCGTCAGAATTCCAACCCGAGCAGAGCGTTCTCCAGAACCTCCGGCATGGCCGGGTGAATCCAGTACTGACCGCGCGCCATCTCTTCGACGCCGAGGCCGAAGCTCATCGCCTGGATTGCAGGCTGAATCAACGTCGGTGCCTGCGGGCCGATGATGTGGACTCCGAGTAGTCGGTGGGTCTCCCGGTCGGCGATGACCTTGCATGCGCCGGTCGTGTCCTCCATCGCCCAGCCGTAAGCGACGTCGCCGAACTCCTGCACCTTGACCGCGATGTTGTGGCCGCCGTCGCGCGCTTCGAACTCGGTCAAGCCCACCGCAGCGACCTGCGGGTGGGTGAACACCGCAGCGGGCACGACGTCGTGCTGGAAGGTGCCGAGATCTGTTGCGTCCCAACCCTTGAGCAGATTGGCGGCCACCACGCGCTCCTCGTGATTGGCCACGTGCTTGAGCTGGAACGGCGAACTCACGTCGCCGAGTGCCCACACTCCACGCGCACCGGTGCGGCCGTGGGAATCCACCTCGACCCGGCCGTCGTCGGTCAGGTCGAGGCCGATCGTGTCGATGCCGAGGCGGTCTCCGTTAGATACGCGCCCGGTCGCCACGAGAAGGACGTCGGCTTCGACGATCTCGTCGTCGCCCAGGGTGAGTCGGATCCCGCCGTCTGCAAGATTCTCGGCGGAGACCAGGTCGCGCTCGAGCCGCACGTCCCACTTGCCGCTCGCGATGTCGGTGAACCGCGTGGACAATTCGGTGTCGAGCTTGCGGAGCAGCCGCGGACCGCGCGCCAGAATCGTGACCTGTGTGCCGAGTGAGCCGAAGACGTGTGCGAATTCGGCTGCGATGTAACCACTTCCGAGGATGATCATGCGGCGCGGAAGGTCGGGGAGTCGCATCACGTCGTTGTTGGTGTGATAGGTCACGCCCGATTCGGTGATGCCTTCCGGTATCACCGGGCGCGAACCCGCTGCGATCACCACCTCGCGGGCGAGCACAAGGGCGTCGGCGGTGACGAGCCGGTAGAGCCCGTCGTCGTCGCGTCCGTCGAATTCGACGTGAGAGGCGTAGACGGTGATGTTGTCGCATTCGAGTTCGCGGTACTGCAGGCCGCCGGTCGAGATGGGATCGATCCGGCCGAACACCCTGTCGCGAATCGCGGGCCAGTCGACGCCGTCGACCCGGGAATGAACGCCGAAACGGTCACCGTCGGAGGCGATGTCGGCGACCTCGGCCGGATAGACGAACATCTTCGTCGGGATGCAGCCGACATTCAGGCAGGTCCCGCCGTAGATGCCCTCTTCGAAGATGGCGATCTGCTTGTCGGCGAAGCGGTCGTCGGGAATCGAGTTGCCGCTGCCGCTTCCGATGATCGCGAGATCGACTGTCTGCGTAGCGGATCGGGTCTCGGAAGTTGCGGTCATGATGCGCTCCTTGCTGGCGACGGGTCGACGACGGTGTCGAGCCACCGATCGACCTCGGAGTATGCCTGTGTGCGCGCCGACTCGACGGACAGGAAAACGTCGTGGCGTGCGCCGGCGATGGGCGCGATCGTGACGTGACCGCCAAGGCTGCCGCTCCACCGCGCGATCTGCGTGACGTCGAGTACGACATCGGCCGCGTCGACCGCAGGCGAGTAACTCTTGGCGAACTTCGTTGCGTCCGAGCGCAACACGAGTGTCGGTACCCCCACATCGATGCCGTGATGAAGGTGGCGCTGGCCCGAGCGGACCGCGTTGAGGAATCCGAACGTGACCGGAAAGCCGCCGAGTGGCTTCTTCGTGAGGTCGTAGGCCCACTCTCCGTGGGAGTCGACGTGCAGGCTCTCGCCGTAGGCCGCGGAGAGTTCGCGGGTGAGCGTCTCGAAGGGGCGCACGGCCGCAAGGCCTTTGACGACCATCGTCACCGGATACGAGCGCAGCACGGGCTTGCCCTGCAGGTCGAGCCACGGGCTGTTGAGCAGAAGCCCCGACACGCGCGCGTGGCGCTCCGGCGATGCGGTGCGTAGACGATCGAGCCACAGCGGGGTGATCAATCCACCCGTCGAGTGGGCGGCGATCAGTACCGGTGTGTCGGCGGTGAAGTCGTCGGCGATGGCATCGAGTGCGAGCCCGAGCTCGAGATCGTAGGCAGCGAGGTCGCGGACGAAATGGGGCGTCTGCCCGTCGAGCAGCGAACGTCCACATTTGCGTAGATCCAGTGCGTAGAACGCGTACCCGCGGTCGTGGAAGTGATCGGCGAGGGGCTCGTGAAAGAAGTAGTCGGTGAATCCGTGGACGTAGAGCACCGCGCCATTAATTGCGGCCGCTGGTGCGGTGGGTTTGCGAACCAGGGTTGCGGTGATCGGGTCCTCGCCATCCGGGTCGGGGCCGAGGTCGAAGGTCCGCACCTCGTAGTGGTCGAGGAAGCCGTCGGGTTGCCAACCGGAATCGCGGTCGGTGGGATCATCTTGCACCGAGGAGGTCGACTGCTGACTAGTCGACTCTGGGGACACAGTCACGATTTCCACTGTAAAGGCGCATCCGAGGTAGGCACGCAAGTGTCATCCGGCCCACACTTCGCGGAGGCGATTCGGGCGGCTACACACTCATGGGGAACAATGGTCGACGTGGACGAAGATTCGTCCTCCGCAACACAAGACAGTGTTGTCGAGTGGAGTCTGAAGTGGGGTCCGAGTTGTCTGAATCGGTGATCAAGACGGACGTTGCGCTCGTGGGTGCAGGCATCATGAGTGCCACCCTTGGTGCGCTGCTGCGGCAGGTGCAGCCTGATTGGACCATCAGCCTCTTCGAACGGCTCGATGCCGCGGCCGCGGAGAGCAGTGACCCGTGGAACAACGCGGGCACCGGCCATTCGGCGTTGTGCGAGCTCAACTACACACCGAAGACTGCGGATGGTGGCGTCGACACCACCAAGGCGATCGCCATCAATGAGCAGTTCCAGGTCTCTCGACAGTTCTGGGCATACGCGGTCGACAACGACATCATCTCCCGCCCCTCGGAGTTCATCAATCCGATTCCGCACGTCAGCTTCAGTCACGGTGACGCGGGCGTCGACTACCTCCGCAAGCGCTACGACGCGCTCTCGAAAGAAGTTCTCTTCGAGGGCATGGAGTACATCACCGATCCGAGCGAATTCAGTGCGCGTCTCCCGCTGATGTCGCAGGGGCGTGACTTCTCCGACCCGGTCGCGTTGAACTGGTTCACCGAGGGCACTGACGTCGACTTCGGTTCGCTCACCCAGAAGCTCCTCAATTTCGTGGGCAAGGGTGGCGACATCTACTTCGGTCACTCCGTGACCAACCTGGACAAGCAGTCCGACGGAAGCTGGATCGTCAAGGTGCGCAACGTCCGTACCGGCGAGAAGTGGACCGTCCACGCCAAGTTCGTGTTCGTCGGCGCGGGCGGCGGTGCGCTGCACCTGCTGCAGAAGTCCGGCATCAAGGAAGCCAAGGGCTTCGGCGGATTCCCGGTCTCGGGCGAGTTCTTCCGCTGCAACAACCCCGAGCTCATCGAGGAGCACCACGCCAAGGTGTACGGCCAGGCTGCCGTCGGCGCGCCGCCGATGTCGGTGCCACACCTCGACACCCGTGTCATCAATCATCGACAGGGCCTGCTGTTCGGTCCGTACGCCGGATGGTCGCCGAAGTTCCTCAAGAGCGGAAAGATGACGGACCTGCTGAGCACGGTCAAGCCCGGAAACGTGCTGCCCATGCTCTCCATCGCACCGCAGGAGTTCGGTCTGCTCAAGTACCTCATCGGCGAACTCGCCGCGAGTCCCGCCGACCGCGTCGACACCCTGCGCGAGTTCGTTCCCCGCGCCTTGGGCGAGGACTGGGAGCTGATCACCGCGGGTCAGCGCGTGCAGGTCATCCGTAAGAACAAAGACGGTGTCGGCGGAAAGCTCGAGTTCGGCACGGCGGTCGTCGCCGCCGGAGACGGCACACTCGCAGGCCTCCTCGGAGCGTCACCCGGTGCGTCGACGGCAGTTCCGGCGATGCTCTCGGTTCTCGAACAGTGCTTCCCGGCCGACTTCGAGCGCTGGACGCCGAAGCTGACCGAGATGATTCCGTCGTTCGGCAAGAAGCTCTCCGACAACGCCGACCTGTTCCACCAGGTCTGGGATTGGACCAGCAACAGTCTCGAACTGCGTCGCAACACCGTCGACGCTCCGGCCGACGCCGACGTCGAGCCCGCACCGGCAGGCTGAGTTGTGACGTGCGTGCTGTCGGTGTGATAGTCACGACACCATGACCTCTGGGCAGCTTCATCGCAGCTTCACAGCCGACCTCGACGTCGAGACGCTGTACAACATCCTGCGATTGCGGGTGGATGTGTTCGTCGTCGAACAGTCCTGCCCGTACCCGGAACTCGACGGTCGGGATCTCGAGCCGGCTACCCGCCAGCTCTGGGTGTCCGACGACGAGGGGCGCGTGGTCGCGACGTTGCGGCTCCTCGAGGATTCCGGGGCACCTGGTGACGGCGAGATGTATCGGATCGGGCGAGTGTGCACCGACCGGTCCCGCAGAGGCGAGGGTATGACCGCGCGTCTCATCGAGACAGCGCTCGCCGAGGTCGGCGAGCATCCGTGCCGCATCGAGGCGCAGAGCTATCTCATCGACATGTATGCGAAGTTCGGTTTCGTCGTCGACAGCGAGGAGTACCTCGAGGACGGCATCCCGCACGTCTCGATGATCCGACCTGCCAGAAGCACGCGCTCATGAGCGGTAGGCACGCTGTCGCGGCTCCGGTGAGCGCCACTCCTGCGCGGTATCCGTTCAGCGCCGTGGTGGGGCAGGAGCGGCTGAAGTTGGCGTTGATCCTGTGCGCGGTGTCGCCGGGCATCGGCGGTGTGCTGATCCGCGGCGAGAAGGGCACGGCCAAATCGACCATCGTCCGCGGACTCGGACCACTGATCGCTCACGAGAACACGGCAGACGGCGGCGACGAGCCGTCCGCGGGCAGAGTCGTCGAACTCCCGATCGGCGCCACCGAGGACCGCGTCGTCGGGTCGCTGGATCTGACGGCCGTACTGCGCGACGGCGAGGCGGTGTTCACGCCCGGGCTGCTTGCCCGTGCCGACGGGGGAGTGCTCTACATCGACGAGGTCAATCTCCTCGCCGACCACCTCGTCGACGTGCTGCTCGACGCCGCGGCCAGCGGGCGGGTGACCATCGAGCGCGACGGCGTCTCACATACCCAGGCCGCCGACTTCGTGCTCGTCGGAACGATGAATCCCGAAGAGGGAGAACTACGTCCGCAGCTGCTCGACCGTTTCGGGCTGGCCGTCGACGTCACCGCGGCGCGCGAGGTCGACGACCGCGTCGAGGTCATTCGAC
Organism: Gordonia sp. w5E2; assembly: GCF_036540975.1. Taxonomy (NCBI): domain Bacteria; kingdom Bacillati; phylum Actinomycetota; class Actinomycetes; order Mycobacteriales; family Gordoniaceae; genus Gordonia; species Gordonia sp. w5E2. The sequence goes on from NZ_CP144213.1 coordinate 2,074,717, forward strand.
GCCGGATGGACTTCGACGCCGATCCCGATCGCTTCGTCGAACTGTATGCCGACGACGAACGAGCACTCTCCGACCGGATCGCCGCCGCTCGCGCAACCGTGGGAAGTGTCGAGATCAGTGCGCGAGAATTGCGACGCATCGCAGGCATCTGCGCGCACCTCGACGTCGACGGACTGCGCGGCGACATCGTCGTCGCACGCACCGCGGCCGCACATGCGGCGCTGCGCGGCGCAGCGTCGGTGACCGAGGAGGATGTGCGCGTCGGCGTCGAACTCGCTCTGCCACACCGTCGTCGACGCGACCCCTTCGACGAGTCGGGCATGTCCGAGCAGCAACTCGACGACGCGCTGTCGGCAGGCGACGACGCCGCGGGCCCTCCGGAAGAACCAGAGCCCGACCCGGACGGACCCGACGGTGCTCCTGCGCCCGAGCAACGCGACGAGTCTTCCGCTGACTTCAATCCTGCTGACTCCGATCCCACAGGCCCGCAACAGGATTCCAGCGACGAGCCTGTCGAGCAGGACGTCTCCGGACAGTCGCAGCAACCGCCGCGCGGCCAGATGTTCGGTGCCGCGGCGTCGAGTTCCGGTGTACGCATGCGGCGCCTGCGGGCCGACGGGGTCGGTGACGGCGATCCGGGTAAGCGGTCTCGCGCACGAAGCCGGCGCGGGCACACCGTGTCCGACACCGACTTCGCGCCGGGAGGTCCGGTCCACCTCTTCGGGACTGTGCTGCGCGCCGCAGGGCGTTCGGTCGCCGCCACTGAGATATCGACGACGCCCGAGCGGCTATCGGTTGCACCGGTCGATCTGCGTGGGGCACAACGCATCGGGCAGGAAGGCAACCTGGTGGTGTTCGTCGTCGACCTCAGCGGGTCGATGACGGCACGCAGGCGACTGAGTGCCGTGAGCCGGTTGTGCGTTGACCTGCTGCGCGATTCGTACACCCGGCGCGATCGGGTCGCGGTGATCGTGGCGCGCGGATCGCGTGCAGAACTCGCTGTGCCACCGACGAAATCGGTCGATATCGCTGTGCGGCGGCTCGCCGACATCAGGACCGGTGGCCGAACCCCGTTGGCGGAGGGACTGATCGAGGCGCAACGGGTCATCGAGCGTGCCCGACGCGCCGACCCGCGACGCAGACCGCTGCTCGTGGTGCTGACCGACGGTCGGGCCACCGCGGGACCTGACGCCGCCGGACGCGCATCGGTTGCGGCGCAGCGTATTCGGCGCAATGGAATCGACAGTGTCGTCGTCGACTGCGAGCAGGGCGTGGTTCGACTCGGACTGGCCGCGGATCTTGCCGTGCGCCTCGGGGCGCAGACGATGCGGACGGACGAGCTGTCGGTGGCGGCGTTGTCGGCCCCCGCCGCCGACCGGCGTCAGTCGCGCACGTCGGCCGCCTGATCCGAGTCCGCGCGAGAATAGGGAGAGTTACTGTGCCGCAGGGTGTTCCGCAGACGGTACCCGACGACGGGTTGACCACCCGGCAGCGTCGACAGCAGCCGGTACTGGCCGTGCACACCGGTGACGGCAAAGGAAAGTCGACAGCCGCGTTCGGGATGGCGATGCGCGCATGGAATGCGGGTTTGCGCGTGGCGGTCTTCCAGTTCGTCAAGAGCGCGAAATGGCGTGTGGGAGAAGAGTCGGCGATGGCCGCGCTCGGCGAGATCCACGCCGAACAGGGCATCGGCGGGCCCGTCGAGTGGCACAAGATGGGCCAGGGATGGTCGTGGCTGCGCGCCAATGCCGACGTCGCCGACGACCATGCCGCGGCGGCGCGTGCGGGGTGGGCTGAGATCGCCCGTCGTCTCGCCGACGAGCAGCACGACTTCTACGTGCTCGACGAGTTCACCTACCCCCTCGACTGGGGATGGATCGACACCGACGAGGTGGTGCGGACACTCGTCGACCGACCCGGCCGCCAACACGTGGTCATCACCGGACGTCGTGCTCCCGAGGCGCTTATCGACGCCGCCGATCTGGTGACCGAGATGCGCAAGGTCGCGCACCCGATGGACGCGGGACGTAAGGGCCAGAAGGGAATCGAGTGGTGAGCCGCGGGGCGAGGGCGACATGACGTCGATCCCCACAGTCGTCGTGGCCGCGCCGTCGTCGGGTAGCGGCAAGACCACCGTGAGCACCGGGCTGATCGGTGCGCTACGCCGCGCCGGGCACCGCGTTGCGCCGTTCAAAGTCGGCCCCGACTACATCGATCCCGGCTATCACGCGGTCGCCGCGGGACGTGTCGGTCGCAACCTCGACCCCAACCTGGTCGGAGCCGACCTGATCGGGCCGCTGTTCGCGGCCGGAAGTCTCGACGCCGACATAGCGGTGGTCGAAGGCGTCATGGGGCTCTTCGACGGCAGGATCACCGCTGACGACGTCGCCGACGCGGACCCGATCGGCACGGGCTCCACCGCGCACGTCGCAGCACTGCTGAACGCGCCGGTCGTTCTTGTCGTCGACGCCGCGGGTCACAGTCAGTCGCTCGCGGCGCTGCTGCACGGCTTCGTCGGCTACGAACCGTCGGTGCGGATCGCGGGTGTCGTGCTCAATCGGGTTGGCTCCCCGCGACACGAAGCCGTGCTGCGACAAGCCTGTGCGCGTGTCGGAATGCCCGTGCTCGGGGTGCTGCGTCGCGACTCGCGCCTTCAGGTGCCCTCTCGTCACCTGGGGCTGATCCCCGCCGCGGAGAGGTCGGTCGAGGCTGTCGAGGCCGTCGACGCGATGTCGGAAATGGTCGGCGCAGCACTCGATCTCGACGCAATCGTCGCGCTCGCGGAATCGGGCGGCGTCACGCTGTCGGCGCCGTGGTCGGCCGCCGACGCCATCGCAGACGCGGAGGAGGGCGTGCGATCCGAACGTCCGCACTCTGCTCGTCCCCACTCTGGACGCCCAGTCGTCGCGATCGCTGCGGGTGCTGCGTTCACCTTCGGGTACGCGGAGCACGCGGAACTGTTGCGCGCGGCCGGTGCGGAGGTCGTCGAGTTCGATCCGTTGGTCGACCGCCTGCCCGAGCGCGCAGCAGGACTCGTCGTCGGAGGGGGATTCCCCGAGGAACACGCAGACAAGCTGGCGGCCAATCATGAACTGCGAGAAGACATCGCGACGCTGAACCGCGCAGGTGGTCCCATCCACGGGGAGTGTGCAGGCCTGCTGTACCTCACACGAGAGCTCGACGGGCATCACATGACCGGGGTGATCGACGCGGTCGGTCGGTTCGGTCCCTCGCTCACCCTCGGATATCGCGACGCCGTGGCGGTCACAGATTCGGTGCTCTATCGGCCGGGTGAACGGGTCACCGGGCACGAGTTCCACCGCAGTGTCGTCGAACTCGATGCCGGGGCGCCCGCGTGGGCGTGGCGTGATCATCATGGCGCATCAGGAGTGCACGGCGTGGCGACGTCGAATGTCCACGCGTCGTATCTGCACGTGCACCCGGCGGCGGTGCCGACATCGATCGCGCGGTTCGTGCGCGCGTGCGAGTCGAAGGAGACGTGATGGCGGAGAGCAAGGTTGCGCAGGTGCTCGACATCCTGCGTGAGCACGGCGTCGACGATCCGGCGATCCTGCGTGATCTGCTCGAGGCGGTACTTGTGGTCGGGCAGGGACTCGACCTGGACGAAGCCCTCCAGCGGATCGTCGAAGTCGCTGTCGGAGTCGTCGATGCTCGCTACGGCGCGCTGGGTGTGCGCGGTCCCGATGGTGGGCTGTCGGAGTTCGTATACACGGGGATCACTCCGGACGAGCGGTCTGCGATGGGGTCGCTGCCGGTCGGCAAGGGGGTGCTGGGGGTCCTGATCAACGACCCCCACATCCTGCGTATTCCGGATCTGGCGAAACACCCTGCGTCGGTGGGCTTTCCGGCGAACCATCCGCCGATGACGACATTCCTCGGTGCTCCGATCATCATCCGTGGCTCGAACTTCGGCCGCATCTACCTGACCGAGAAGCGTGGGGCTGACCAGTTCTCGCCGCTCGACGAAGCGCTGATCGCGGTGCTCGCGGTGGCCGCCGGGATCGCCGTCGACAATGCCCAGTTGTTCGAGAGCTCACGCACGAGGCAGCGGTGGATGCAGGTGCTGGTGCGTCGCGGCTCCGAGCCACTCTCGGGAATCGCGTTGGAGGACACGCTGTCTCGGATGTGTACCGACGTCGCCGACCTGGTCGGCGCCTCCGACGTCCTCATCTTGAGCGACGAGAGCGACAGCGGAGACGACATCGTGCTCAGCGGCCACACCGGCGGGCCGATCGAGTTCGATCCCGCGGAGTTCTCGGCGCCGACGGGGACGGGGATGTCGATCGTGCCGATCGCCGATCTCTCGCCCGCACTCGGTCGGCGCGGTGCTCGCTGGGCGACGGTGCAACCGCTTGCGCGCGCCTCGGGGGCTTTCGGGTGGATCGTCATCACACATGTCGACGAACCGGTGTGGGAGGCCGAGGAGGCCTCGGGCCTGGCCGGCGTCTCCGAAGTGGCGTCGTTGGCGATGGTCTATGCGGAGCAGCAACAGGTCGCCCGCGACCTCGAGGTGCTCTCCGACCGCCACAGAATTGCCCGCGACCTGCACGACCACGTGATCCAGCGACTGTTCGCGATCGGCATGTCGATCCAGACGATGCTCGCGGCCGGCGGGAGCGGTGCGTCGGTGCGATTCGACGACGCCGCGCGCGCCGAGCGGCTCGAACAGGTGATGACCGACCTCGACCGCACGATCGCGCAGATCCGCACCTCGATCTTCGACCTGCAGACCGTCCCCGGGCATCACGACACCGCGACGTTGCGGCGCCGCGTCCTCGACATCGTGTCCGAACTCTCGGTCCACGCGCCGATCGCGCCGAGTGTGCAATTCGACGGCCCGGTCGACACCGTTGTCCCCGACGCGCTGGGGCCACACATCGACGCCGTGCTGCGCGAGGGACTGTCGAATGCGCTGCGCCACGCACACGCCGAGCACATCTCGGTGTCGGTGAGCGCCGACGACGTGCTGTCGGTCGAGATCACCGACGACGGGGTGGGTATCAGTACCGACGTCACCTACCGCGGTCTGGAGAACCTCACGCGCCGCGCAGAGGAATGCGACGGCACGTTCACCGTCGTCACCAATCCTCGTGTGGCGCCCGGCCGTTCGTCGGGGACGACGCTGACCTGGTCGGTGCCGCTCACCTAGCGGCTCAGGCCTTGCCGTCGCGGATCTTGGTGGCCATCACCGCGACCTGGGTGCGTCGCTGCATGTCGAGCTTGGCGAGGATACGTGAGACGTAATTCTTGATCGTCTTCTCCGCCAAGAACATTCGCTGAGCGATCTGGCGGTTCGTCAGCCCGTCGCCGATGAGGTTGAACACCTCGCGTTCCTGATGGGTGAGCTCTGCGAGAGGGTCGGACGGCTTGTTCTTGCCGTCGCGCAGCTTGGCGAGCAGTGCGGCGGTCGAACGGTCGTCGAGCAGCGAGCCGCCCCGTCCGACGGTGCGTACGGCCGCGATGAGGTTATGGCCGAGGATCTGCTTGAGCACGAAGCCGGACGCCCCCGCGAGTACCGCGGCGAGGAGTGCGTCGTCGTCGGCGTAACTGGTGAGCATGAGGCATCGGATCTCGGGTTCGGCGGCACGCACGTCGCGGCACAATTCGACGCCGTTGCCGTCGGGGAGCCGGACGTCGAGGACCGCGACGTCGGGCTTGGCGGCGAGGATGCCCACGCGGCCCTCGCCGACCGACGCGGCCTCGCCGACCACCTCGATGTCGTCGGCCGTGCTGAGCAGGTCACGGAGACCTCGACGCACCAACTCGTGGTCGTCGACGAGGAAGACGCGCACCCTCGACTCGTCCGGCGCGGTGTCCGACGCCGTGGGATCTGACGCCGCGGGGGCCGGCTGACCTTCGGAATGCATGTACCGAAATTACCGCAGGTCGAAGTTGAGTTCGCGACGTCGGTCCCCATCCACTCGGGACTTTGGTCTCACTCACGCCCCCTGCGTCACACGCGAGAGTGAATATCTGTCGGTGGAGGTCGGTGGTCGGGCCGAGCGGAACCGGACGACGCAGCGCTACGCGCGGCGTCGACGACGAGAGCGAGGAGAGACAGTGACGAGCCTCATCGGGCCAGGAATCAGCGACACCGGAATGACCGGTTCGGATCTGCTGCGGGAGTTGCTTCCCGTGTGCGAGACCGAGGTCGAGCGGCACATGAAGATGACCAAGGACTGGCATCCACACGACTACGTGCCCTGGGACGAGGGGCGCAACTTCGCTGCTCTCGGTGGCATCGACTGGGATCCGGAGCAGTCGCAGCTCTCCGACGTCGCGAAGGCCGCGATGATCACCAATCTGCTCACCGAGGACAACCTGCCGTCGTATCACCGGGTGATCGCGGAGAACTTCTCCCTCGACGACGCCTGGGGCTTCTGGGTGGGGCGCTGGACCGCCGAGGAGATGCGTCACTCGACGGTGATGCGCGACTACCTCGTCGTGACCCGCGGCGTCGACCCGGTGGAACTCGAAGAGACCCGCATGGCGCACATGACGTCGGGTTTCAATCCGCTGCCTGAGGACGACGGTCAGCGTGACCACAGCTTCGACATGCTCTTCGCGGTCAGCTACGTCAGCTTCCAGGAACTCGCGACACGCGTGAGCCACCGCAACACCGGCAAGGCATGCGGCGACCCGATCGCCGACCGCATGCTGCAGCGGGTCGCCGCCGACGAGAACCTGCACATGCTCTTCTACCGCAACGTCGTTGCGGGCGCCCTCGACCTGGTTCCCGATCAGGCGATGTGCGCCATCTACAGCATCGTGTCGAACTTCCAGATGCCGGGCGCGACGATGCCCAACTTCCGACGCAATGCGGTGCTGATCGCCAAGGGCGGCATCTACGATCTGCCGCAACATCTTTCGGAGGTCGTCATGCCGGTCCTGCGCAAGTGGCGGATCTTCGAGCGCGACGACTTCGGGCCGCTCGGTGAGATGTACCGGGAGAAGCTGGCCGACTACCTCGAAGAGATGAACGTCAAGGTCGAGAAGTTCGAGCGCGCCCGCGAACGCGCACTCGAACGCGAGGCGAAGAAGGCGAGGGCAGGAGCGTGACCGTGATCGACAACAGGCTGGCACTGGCGATTTCGCCCGCGGACGACGCCGGGGCACGGGATTGTGACGGGTGTTGCGGCGCGTGCGAGCGTGAGACCACCGACCAGCGCGACGTCCCCGAAGGCTTCGACGAGGCGATCATGATGGCCGAGGCGGCCACGTTGCACAACCCGACCCGGTGGAATGAGATCCGCACCCACGCAACGGATTCCGCTGCAGGGGAGTACTGCTCGTCGATCCTCCTCGGCGCGTTGTTGCAGTCCGCGGCGCACCGGCTCGGGGTGCCCGCCGCCGACGTGTGGTCCTACGTTCGACGCGTCGGTGAGCTGCCGCTCTGAGTTGGTGAACCCGTGAATCGGTGATCCTCGACGATCGCGAGGGGGCGGTCCGCCTCTTGCGGGCCGACCCGTCGCGATCCGGACGCACGCGCGTCTCGTCGGTAGGATCAGCACCCATGTCAGACGATGCGTCCGCGGTACCCGGTGGCGATAAAGACAGTGGCAATAACGACAAGAGTGGCGACAACGTCCACTATCTCGCCGGGCTCGATCTGCACGGACGAAAGGTGGTTGTCGTCGGTGGTGGGTCGGTTGCGCAGCGTCGACTTCCGAATCTTGTGGCCGCCGGCGCGCGGGTAGAGGTCGTCGCGATTGATCCGACGCCCGCCGTCGAGTCGTTTCCCGGGGTCGTCGTGCACAAGCGTGCGTATGTCGACGGCGATCTCGACGGGGCGTGGTATGCGATGGCGTGTACCGACGATCCCGACGTGAATGCAGCGGTCGTCGCCGAGGCGGAGCGTCGGCACACGTTCTGTGTGCGGGCCGACGAAGCGCGGTGGGGCAGTGCTGTCACCCCGGCGTCGGGGCGACACCGCGACGTGCAGTTCGGGGTGCTGGCGAGCGGCGATCACAGGTTGTCGGCGGCCTTGCGCGCCGCGATCTCGCGGGCACTGGCCGACGGTTCACTCGACGTCGACGAGCAGCCGCACCCGCCGGGCGTCGCGCTCGTGGGTGGAGGCCCCGGCGACCCCGACCTCATCACCGTGCGCGGACTCAAACTGCTGATGGCGGCCGACGTCGTCGTCGCGGATCGGTTGGCGCCGCCGGAGCTGTTGGCCTCGCTCGGTCCGCAGGTGGAGATCATCGATGCCGCGAAGGTGCCCTACGGGCGGGCGATGAAGCAGGAGGCCATCAACGACGTCCTCACCTCGAAAGCGAAAGAGGGCAAGTTCGTCGTGCGGTTCAAGGGTGGCGATCCGTATGTCTACGGTCGCGGCTTCGAGGAGTTGCAGGCATGCGTGGCCGCAGGGGTTCCGGTGACCGTGGTCCCCGGTATCACCAGCCCCATCTCCGTGCCGAGTTCTGCCGGCATCCCGGTCACGCATCGAGGCGTCACCCATGAGGTCGTGATCGCCTCGGGGCACGTCCGGCCCGGACACCCCGATTCGCTCATCGACTGGTCGGTGCTCGCACAGCTACGCGGAACGCTGGTGCTGATGATGGCCGTCGAACGTGTCGACGTCTTCGCCGACGCGCTCCTGGCAGGCGGCAAGCCCGGCGACACCCCGGTCGCGATGATCGAGAACGGATCACTGCCGACCCAACGTCTCATCCGCACCGACCTCGCCCACGCCGGCGAGACCGCCGCGCGTGAAGGACTCAAGCCACCCGCGATCGTCGTGATCGGCGCCGTCGCGGGATTCGACGATGCCGATGCCGTCGCGGCGTTCGGTGATCTCGACAGAGCTCGATCAGCGGGGGACGAGTCTCGATCAGCGCGACGGTAGGGTGCCAGGCCGTCGACTGGGCGCTGTATCCAGCCGACTGGGCGCTGCATCTCGTCGACTGGGCGCTGTATCCAGCCGAATGGGCGCTGCGTCGAGCCGAGTGGGCATACAACCTATCCGCCAACGAGAATTGGCACATACGCGCAGGGGCGCGGTAGCGTCGAAGCCTATGTCGTCGTCACCTGGGCAAGCACACCGGCTGGATTTCGCGGCCGGGGCGTCGGACACCAATCAGTACCGGCCGGTGTTCGGACTCGCGATTCTTGTGCTGTCCGGAATGCAGCTGCTGATGGTGCTCGACGGTACCGTCGCTGCGCTGGCGCTTCCGAAGATCCGCGAGTCGCTGCAACTCTCAGAGTCCGGCGCGAACTGGATCATCAGCAGCTACGTCCTGGCGTTCGGCGGGTTGATGCTCCTCGGTGGTCGACTCGGCGACACCTTCGGGCGCAAGCGCATGTTCGTGATCGGCGTCGCGGCCTTCACCGTGACCTCACTGCTGTGTGGCCTGGCCTGGGACGAGACGAGCCTGATCGTCGGACGTGCCCTGCAGGGTGCCTCGGCGGCCGTCGCAGCGCCGACCGCGATGGCCCTGGTCGCCACGACGTTCGCACCGGGTAAACCACGTAGTCAGGCGTTCGCGATCTACGCGGCGATGACCGGTATCGGTTCAGTCGCGGGTCTGATCCTCGGTGGTGTGCTGACCCAGGTCTCCTGGCGTCTTGTGTTCCTGATCAACGTTCCGATCGGCCTGCTCGTCGCTGTCGGCGCCTACTTCGTCCTGCGCGAATCCCAGGGTGTGCGATTGTCCCTCGACCTACCGGGAGCCGTGCTCGCGACGCTGGGATGCTCGCTGCTGGTGCTCGCGGTGAACGAGGGCCCGAGCGGTTGGGGCCGTCCGATCGTCATCGGCTCGTTCATTCTCGGCGGTCTTGCTCTTGTTGCGTTCGTCATAGTCGAGCGACGTGCCAGCAACCCGATCTTGCCGTTCGTTCTCTTCGACAACACGAGTCGCGTGGCCGCGCTGGTCGCCATCTTCTTCGCCAGCATGATCATGATGTGTATGGCGGTCTTCATCTCGCTGTACCTCCAGGGAATCCTGAAGTACAGCCCCGTTCAGAGTGGTCTCGCGGTCGTGCCGTTCGCGTTCGGCCTCGGGATCGCCGCTGCGATCGCGTCGAAGCTCGCGCTGCATGTTCAGCCGCGGTGGCTGGTGCTCTGCGGCGGCGCAATCATTCTGGCCGGTTGCCTGTACGCGGCGTCGATCGCGTCGAAGGCTCCCGCCTATTTCCCGAGCATCCTCATCCCTGTCGTGGTGATCGGCGTGGGTGTCGGTTTCGCTGTCATCCCGCTGACGCTTTCGGTTGTCGCGGGCGTCGGACCGAATGAGATCGGGCCGCTCACGGCGCTCGCGCAGGTCGCCCAGAACCTCGGCGGTGCGATCGGGTTGGTCGCGGTCGGGGCGCTCGTGACGTCCCGCGCGTTGTCGCTCGGCGGCACCACTGCACCCGTGGAAACGATGAACGCGACGCAACTCGCAGCGCAGGCCAACGGCTACGGATTGGCCTTCGCGTGCTGCGCGGGCATCGCGGTGATTGCCGCGGTCGTCGTGTTGTTCATGCGGTTCACCCCCGAGCAGGTGGCCGAGGGGCAGGCCGCGCAAGAAGCCGCGGACGCCGGACTCGACGCGGACATCGCGCAGAACACCCGCGACCAATGATCAGTGTCTCAGGTGGAGTCCCAGAGACGCTGGTAGAAGCTCATTCGCTCCTCGTCGAAGTCGACGCCGTACGCCTCGACGAGCGGTCGTTCCCACCCTGGCCCGTAGTCCCACTCCGTACTCATGGCTGCGACGGCGATGTCGGCCCAGCGATCTGCGACGCCGAGGCCGCCCAGATCGACGTACGCCGTCACCTGTCCGGGGTCTGACAGCAGGAAGTTGGGACAGCACGCGTCGCCGTGACACACGACCGCGCGGTCGATCGTGGGGGCATCTGTGCCCTCGAGTTGGACGTCGATGCCGCGCGACCGTGCGTCGGAAATGCGTTCGGCGGGCGACCACGTCCACGGACACGCGTCGGTGGGCAACGTGTCGTGCAGACGGCGAAGACCCCGACCGAGCGCTGGGACGGCGATCTCGGGGTGCTCGAGCCACGGTGTGAACACCGCCGAATCCCCGGGCGCTGCGGCCGTGAGCATCCACTCCGCGCTCTCGTCGTATCCAGCGTCGAGGACGGTGGGACACGCGACGAACCGCGCCGCCCACAAGAGTCGGTGTGCTTCGGCGCTCAGGGAGACCTCGTCTGTCGGTGGCTGCCATTTCAGGTACCGGGCGGACGGGCCTTCGCCGAGCCGATAGGTGATGCCACCGACATCATTGAGCCAGACCGGCGTGATCGGATCGTCGCCGGAATGCGACAAGACGACGTCGGGAATTTCGTGCGCGGGGACAGCAGAGGCTATGGGGATCGGTGTCAGTCGGTCAGGACGACGATCTCGTCGGGTCGGGGGATCTCGACGCGCTGCCCGGCGTCGGACAGCACGGCGGCGAGGGCGTTGATGTCGCGGACGTTTCGGCGCGTTCGTACCAGTTCGCGGGCCATCAGCCCCTTGTAGTGCTTGTTGAAGTGGCTCACCACTTTTCGGGTGCCGTCGGGCGCCTCTGTCATCACCGTGGCGGTCACCGCGCCAGAGACGGGGCCCAACTGCTGGTAGATCCCGGAGCGCAGGTCGACGACGAAATCGTTCACGGCGTCGAGCGCGTTCGAGAGAGCTGGTTTCCACGCCGAGGTGAGTGTGCCGAAGCCGGGCAGTGTGGATCCGCCCGAGAGGCGGTACGCGGGTATCCGGTCGCCCGCCCGGATGACCCCGAACAGCGCCGACCCGATCGCGAGGCGGTCTGCCGCTTTCGTCTTGCCCGCGCGGGTCAGTGATCGGTGGTCGAGGGCGTCGTAGAGCACGCCGGTGTAGCGCTCGATGGCAGGGCGGGTGGGGGAGAGCCAGAGGTCGGCGTTGCGGTCGACCTCGGCGAGTTGTGTCTTGCCGAGTCCGAGTGCCTTGACGCTCGCGTCGAGATCACCAGCGAGGTCGACGACGGCGTCGGCGATCTGTTTGCGGACCGGATTGAGTTCGGTGAACGAGAGTGCGTCGAGGTCGAGTGGGGCGCCGGAACCCCCGTCGGACTTGGTTTCCGAGGGCGGGAGGATGACGAGCACGTCGAACACTGTATCCGGCCATGCGGACGGGACCGAAAAGCGTATGCGGTGGCCGACTAGACTGATCGACCGTGATCACACGGATGTCGACGCTGTTCCTGCGTACGCTGCGCGATGACCCGGCAGACGCCGAGGTTCCCAGCCACAAGCTGCTTGTTCGCGCTGGATATGTTCGGCGCGTCGCGCCGGGCGTGTACAGCTGGCTCCCCCTGGGACTGCGTGTGCTCAGGGCGGTCGAGAACATCGTGCGCGAGGAGATGAACTCGATTGGCGCGCAGGAGATCCTGCTGCCCGCGCTGCTACCGCGTGAACCGTACGAGACGACTGCCCGCTGGACCGAGTACGGCGACAACCTGTTTCGTGTGAAGGACCGCAAGGGCACCGACATGCTCCTCGGTCCGACGCACGAGGAGATCTTCGCGCAACTGGTCAAGAGTGAGTACTCGTCGTACAAGGATCTGCCGGTCATCCTCTACCAGATCCAGACCAAGTACCGCGACGAGGAACGTCCGCGCGCAGGCATTCTGCGTGGACGCGAATTCGTCATGAAGGACTCGTACTCGTTCGACCTCGACGACGACGGTCTGAAGGCCTCCTACATCGCGCACCGTGACGCCTACCAGCGCATCTTCGCGCGGCTCGCGGTGCGATACGTCATCGTCGCCGCGACGTCCGGTGCGATGGGCGGCAGTGCCTCGGAGGAGTTCCTCGCCGAGAGCGAGGTCGGCGAGGACACGTTCGTGCGATGCGTGGAGTCGGGCTACGCGGCCAATGTCGAAGCCGTCGTCACGCCTGCGCCCGAATCGATTCCGTTCGACGGGCTCGCAGCCGCGCAGGTTCACGAGACCCCCGACACCACAACGATCGAGACGCTCGTGGCCTGGGCCAATGAGACCCTCGACGGGACGTTCGACGCCGCGGACACACTCAAGAACGTGATGGTCAAGGTCCGCGAACCCGGAGGCGAGTGGGAGTTGCTCGGCATCGGCGTTCCGGGCAATCGCGAGGTCGACTTCAAGCGGCTCGAGGCGTCGTTGGAGCCTGCCGAGGTCGAGCTGCTCACCGAGGCCGACTTCACGGCCAACGCGTTCCTGGTGAAGGGCTACATCGGACCAAAAGCGCTGCAGGAGAACGGCGTTCGCTATCTCGTCGATCCGCGCGTCGTCGACGGCACGGCGTGGATCACGGGCGCCGACCAGCCCAACCGGCACGTCGTCGGACTCGTCGCCGGGCGCGACTTCACGCCGGACGGGACGATCGAGGCCGCCGAGATTCTCGACGGCGATCTCTCGCCGGACGGCAAGGGGCCGCTGGTGGCCGCGAAGGGCATCGAGATCGGTCATATCTTCCAGTTGGGCCAGAAGTACACCAACGCCTTCGAGGTGGATGTTCTCGGCGAAAGCGGAAAGCCGGTCCGCCTGACCATGGGGTCCTACGGCGTCGGCGTGTCGCGTCTTGTCGCGGTGATTGCCGAGCAGCAGCACGACGACAAGGGTTTGCGCTGGCCGGCAGAGGTGGCGCCCTACGACGTGCACCTGGTGATCGCCAACAAGGACGAGGCCGCGATCGGCGGCGCGACGTCGCTGGCCGAGGAACTCGACGCCGAGGGTCTCGACGTTCTGCTCGACGACCGGAAGTCGTCGCCCGGCGTGAAGTTCAAGGACGCCGAACTGCTCGGCATGCCCATCGTCGTCGTGGTGGGCCGCGGCTACGCCAACGGCGTCGTCGAGGTCCGCGACCGCTTCACCGGCGAGAGCGCAGAGGTGCCGGTCGACAACGCAGTGTCGGCGATCGTCGCTGCGGTGCGCGGGTAGCTTCCCGCGGCGGGCCCCTCGGACCTATTGCGGCTGGGGGTCTATTACGGCCACTCGGACTACTGCGGCTGGCCCGGGAACGCGACGGTCACCGGCCGTTCGCCGAGCGCGGCACGCCAGGTTGCTGCTCGCTGTGCGCAGTCGGTGAGTTGGTCGACGGCCAGGCGGCGCGCTGATTCGGAGTCGGCTCGCTCGAGTGTGGAGCGATATGCCGTGGCGCAATCATTTTCGGCAGCCAGCGCGGCGCGGGCGGCACTGGTGGGGTCGGTGACCTGCACCGGCAAGGTGTACCCGGAGGCCATGTCGGGTGGCGTCGCACCCCCTGCCAAGATGGCGGCGTTCAGGGCGTCTCGCGCGGCGCGGTGGGCGGCGGTGTAGTCGGCAACGGTGGTGCGTCGAGTCGCGGACACGAAGGCCGTCGTGACCCCGTATGTGAAGATCGCGGCATTCTCGGCCTGCGTCGCCGCGGCCAGAGCGTCGGTCGTGGCGGTCATGCGAGCTGCACCTCAACGAGTGTTGCGACCGAAGCGCTGACCGACCCGGCCAATCCTGCCGAGTAGCCCTTCAGTGAGATCGCGGCGTCGTGTGCTGCGCGGGTCGACGCACGCAGCGCCGAGCGCAGCTCGTCGAGCGTTCCCGCTGTCGACGACGACTCCGGTGTGGACGTCGACGACGCCCCCGCACCGGTCGAGCCGGGGGTCGCGGATGCCGACGGTACGGCAGACAACTGGTTGGCCGTGTCGGAGTCGAGGCGCTGGACCTCCTGCGAGAGGGCGGTCGCGTGGGCGTCACGCTGCTCGGCGATCACTCCGAGCGCCGCGCTGTAGGTCGGAAGGCGAGGGGCGAGGGAACGTGCTGCCGCAGCGTCGGAGCGGGCAGCCTTGGCCAAGGGGAGCAGGGCGGTTGCGGTGATCTCATTGGGCGTCGGGCCGCTGTCGCATGCGCTCGACGCGCCGATCACGAGTGCTCCGGCACCGAGCGCGAGGCCGCCTCGCAAGACGGTGCGACGATCCACGGCGTCGAGTACATCGGTGGCTGCTGGCTTCACCCGACACATGATGCCAGCCCGACACACGGGCGCCGCACGGGCCGCGAGAGGCCCGGCGGCTTGAAGTAGCCTGCCGAGTCCGAGGCCGGTCGCAAGGTGGTCGGGAGAGGGTCGAAGATCGACTAGAATGGGGTGCCGTCGGATGCGGCAGAGCAATCGTCGCGAAAGCCGACCGATGGCTACGAACGCAACTGAACACGCTGCGCGGCAAGCGAAGACGAGGAGTGAGGGGAGCAATGAGCATCGATACACGACAACTCCGCACACTCGTCGACACCTTTGTCGCCGACCGTGGATTCGACGTCGAAGACGTCGCGGTCACCCAGGGTGCGGACGGCGACGCTGTCGTCGTGATCGTCGATCGGGACGGGGGAGGTTCTCTCGACGAGCTCGCCGACCTCAGTCGCGAACTGTCGGACGCGCTCGACGCCGATCCCGCCTACTCCGACATCGACACGCTCGAGGTCACCTCACCCGGCGTCGACAGGCCGCTCACGACCGAACGCCAGTGGCGTCGCGCTGCCGGACGCAAGGTGCTCATCGATCTCACGGGCGACGACGGGCCCGCCCGTGTCGCCGGCAGGGTCGGACCGTTGCACGACGGCCGGGTCGACATCGTGAGCAACGACCGCGGGCGTTTCCGGGTGCGCGCCGTCGAGCTCGACGCGGTCACACGCGCCGTGGTCGACGTCGACTTCTCGCGGCCGGGAGTCGCCGAACTGCGATTGTGCGGCCTCGACGACGAACAGATCGCGCAACGTCGCGACACCGTCACCTCGTAGCGACTCGACAACGCAGCCGACGAGACAAACCGGGGCGACAAAAACTGACTTCAGAACCGAACGACACAGCCGAAAAATTCCATAGCAGCCGACAAGTGAATAGGAGCGCCCAATGAACATCGACATCAATGCACTGCGCATGATCGAGGCCGACAAGGGAATCTCGATCGACACCGTCATCACCGCCATCGAGACCGCATTGCTCACCGCATACCGCCACACCGACGGGTTCGCGCCGCACGCGCGCATCGACGTGAATCGCAAGAGCGGGGCGGTCCGGGTGATGGCCCAGGAGGTCGACGAGGACGGCACCGTCGTCCACGAGTACGACGACACCCCCGAGGGATTCGGTCGGATCGCGGCCACCACCGCCCGTCAGGTCATCCTGCAGCGTCTGCGGGACGCGGAGAACGAGAAGAACTTCGGCGATTTCGTCACCCACGAGGGCGAGATCGTCGGCGGCGTCGTCCAGCAGGACGCCCGCGCCAACGCACGCGGCATGATCGTCGTGCAGATCGGTAGCGACGCCAACAGTGCGGAGGGAGTCATCCCGCCCGCTGAGCAGGTGCCCGGAGAGAGCTACAAACACGGCGAGCGCATCAAGTGCTACGTCGTCGGGGTCTCGCGTGGCCCGCGCGGGCCGCAGATCACGCTGTCGCGCACCCATCCGAACCTGGTCCGCAAACTGTTCGCCCTCGAGGTCCCCGAGATCGAGGACGGATCGGTCGAGATCGTCGCCGTGGCGCGCGAGGCGGGTCACCGCTCCAAGATCGCCGTGCACACCGGTGTCAGCGGACTCAACGCCAAGGGCGCGTGCATCGGTCCCATGGGGCAGCGCGTGCGCAACGTGATGAGCGAGTTGTCCGGCGAGAAGATCGACATCATCGACTACGACACCGATCCCGCCGTGTTCGTCGGGAACGCACTGTCGCCTGCGAAGGTCGTATCGGTGGAGGTCGTCGACGGCGCACAGAAAGCCGCGCGTGTCGTGGTGCCCGACTATCAGCTCTCGCTCGCGATCGGTAAGGAAGGTCAGAACGCTCGCCTGGCCGCTCGACTGACGGGTTGGCGAATCGACATCCGCTCCGACGCCGACGACGCTCCCGGTGCACCCGCCGGACAGGCGGGCGGGCCGGGCACCGGACGCGCGTCATGAGGTCCGGTTGTCCAGTTCGGTGCTCGGCGCGCTAGACTGATCGATGGTCACGCGAATGCGGCCGGCCGCCCCCTGTGGACACGCTTCCGATGGTGGTGACCGGTCCGGTCCGCGGAACGATTCTCCCGAGAGTCATTCTCCGCAAGGTCCGATCCGTATGTGTCTGGGATGTCGGCAACGAGCCGGCATCCCAGATCTGGTCCGTGTCGTCGTCGTCACCGGCGCGAGCGGCCCGAGGATCGCGGTCGACACCGCGAAGACCATGCCTGGGCGAGGTGCTTGGCTGCATCCGATGGCGGACTGCGTGTCCGCCGCGGTTCGACGCCACGCGTTTGCCCGGGCGCTGAGGAGTCCGGGACTGGTCGTAGACCAGTCCGACCTCAAAGAAGTGCTGTACACCCGCTCGGGAGACAGCACGGACGAGAGCGGCCCTAACGGGCCAGAACAGGTAGCAGAAGACATGAGCACACCGTGAAGTCACCACGATGAGCACGTATCGGACGTAATCCGAGGCCGTGGCGGGCAAGCCGCTCGGCCTCCAAGTGAGGAGAGCAGTGGCAGGCAAAGCCCGCGTGCATGAACTGGCTAAGGAACTTGGCGTGACGAGCAAGCAAGTGCTCGAACGTCTCAAAGAACAGGGCGAGTTCGTCAAATCCGCGTCGTCGACCGTCGAGGCCCCCGTGGCCCGCCGACTCCGCGAATCCTTCCCCGCAGCTAACGGGGGAGCAACCAAGAACGACTCCACGAAGTCGGCAGCACCCAAGCCGGGTGCCGCGGCTCGTGACAACTCTGCTGCGCCCAAGCCCGGCGCAGCTCGCCCCGGCCCCAAGCCGGCGGCTCCGAAACCTGCACCAGCACCGACGCCTGCCGCCGCACAGTCGGCACCAGCGCCCGCGCCTGCAGCCACCCCGGCACCTGCCGCCGCGCCCACCCCGGCGCCGGCACAGAAGCCGACGCCCGCGGCAGCTCAGGCTTCCGCGCCGGCGCCGACGAGTCCACGTCCCGGGCCCAAGCCCGGTCCGCGTGCGCCTCGCGTCGGAAACAATCCGTATTCGTCTGCTCCCGCACCAGCTCCGCGCCCGGCGGCACCACGTCCCGGACCCGGCCAGGGCGGACCCCGCCCGGGTGGCGGACGTCCGACACAGGGCCGACCAGGTCAGGGTGCAGGACGCCCCGGTCCCGGCGGCGCCGGAGCACGTCCCGCACCGGGTCAGGGCGGACCTCGCCCGAATCCGGGCAACATGCCCCCTCGCCCGAACCCGGGTGCCATGCCCAGTCGTGCGGCACGTCCCGACGCAGGCCGACCAGGCCGCGGCGGCGGACCGGGCGGTCGCGGTGGCGGCGGTGGCGGAGGCTATCGCGGTGGCGGCGGAGGCGCGCCCGGCGGCGCACCGGGAGGTCCTCCCGGAGGCTTCCGCGGACGCCCCGGTGGCGGCGGTCGCGGTCGTGGCGGCGCAGCCGGTGCGTTCGGACGTCCGGGTGGTGCACCCCGCAAGGGTCGCAAGTCCAAGCGTCAGAAGCGGCAAGAGTACGACTCGATGCAGGCTCCGGCCGTCGGTGGCGTCAGGCTGCCGCGCGGCAACGGTGAGACGATTCGTCTCGCCCGTGGCGCTTCGCTGTCCGACTTCGCCGACAAGATCGACGCCAACCCGGCATCGCTGGTCCAGGCGCTGTTCAACCTCGGCGAGATGGTCACGGCGACCGAGTCGGTCAACGACGAGACGCTGGAGCTGCTCGGCTCGGAGATGAACTACAACGTCCAGGTCGTCAGCCCGGAGGACGAAGATCGCGAACTCCTCGAGAGCTTCGATCTCTCCTACGGCGAGGACGAGGGCGGCGAAGAGGATCTCGAACAGCGTCCGCCGGTGGTCACCGTCATGGGTCACGTCGACCACGGCAAGACCCGCCTGCTCGACACCATCCGTAAGGAGAATGTGCGTGAGGGCGAGGCCGGTGGCATCACCCAGCACATCGGTGCCTACCAGGTGAATACGCACCTCAACGGCGACGATCGTCTGATCACGTTCATCGACACCCCGGGTCACGAGGCGTTCACCGCCATGCGTGCCCGTGGTGCAAAGTCGACCGACATCGCGATCCTCGTGGTCGCCGCCGACGACGGCGTCATGCCGCAGACGGTGGAGGCCGTGAACCACGCGCAGGCAGCAGATGTGCCGATCGTGGTCGCGGTCAACAAGATCGACAAGGAAGGCGCCGATCCGTCGAAGATCCGCGGCCAGCTCACCGAATATGGGCTGATCCCCGAGGAGTACGGCGGCGACACGATGTTCGTCGACATCTCGGCCAAGCAGGGCACCAACATCGAGCAGCTGCTCGAAGCGGTGCTGCTGACCGCCGACGCGTCGCTCGATCTGCGTGCCAACCCCGACATGGACGCCCAGGGTGTCGCCATCGAGGCGCACCTCGACCGCGGTCGCGGACCAGTGGCTACGGTGCTGGTCCAGCGCGGAACGCTGCGTGTCGGCGACTCCGTGGTGGCAGGCGATGCCTACGGTCGTGTGCGACGCATGGTCGACGAGCACGGCGACGACGTCAACGAGGCTCTGCCTTCGCGACCCGTCCAGGTCATCGGCTTCACGTCGGTGCCGGGTGCAGGTGACAACCTGCTCGTCGTCGAAGAAGATCGCACCGCCCGGCAGATCGCCGACCGGCGCAACGCGCGCAAGCGCAACGCGCTGGCCGCACGTAGCCGCAAGCGGATCAGCCTCGAGGACCTCGATTCGGCGCTGAAGGAAACCAGCCAGCTGAACCTGATCCTCAAGGGCGACAACGCAGGTACCGTCGAGGCGCTCGAAGAGGCGCTGCTCGGTATCGACATGGGTGACGAGGTGTCGCTGCGCGTCATCGACCGTGGTGTCGGTGGCGTGACGGAGACCAACGTCAACCTGGCTGCGGCGTCGGATGCGATCATCATCGGCTTCAACGTCCGTGCGGAGGGCAAGGCCACAGAGCTCGCCAACCGCGAGGGCGTCGACATCCGGTACTACTCGGTGATCTACCAGGCCATCGACGAGATCGAGAGCGCGCTCAAGGGCATGCTCAAGCCGATCTACGAAGAGGTGGAACTCGGCCGCGCCGAGATCCGCGCCATCTTCAAGAGCTCGAAGGTCGGCAACATCGCCGGTTGCCTGGTGCAGTCCGGTCTCATCCGCCGCAACGCCAAGGCGCGTCTGCTTCGCGACAACGTGGTGGTCGCCGAGAATCTCACGATCTCGTCGCTGCGACGCGAGAAGGACGACGTCACCGAGGTTCGCGAAGGCTACGAATGTGGTCTCACGCTGACGTACAGCGACATCAAGGTCGACGACGTCATCGAGAGCTACGAGTTGCAGGAGAAGCCGCGCGACTGACGCGCGGATCGTCGAACACGCTCCCCTTCCGGAGCCCGAGGGCACTTGGTGCTCGACGGCCCCGGAAGGGGAGTACGTTCCTCATTCACAGTGCGTGGTTCGATTCTCAGTGGTTCGATTCTCGCTGGTTCGATTCTGGAGGAAGGACATCCCATGGCTGACCCGGCACGGGCACAGCGAATGGCCAAGCGGATCTCGTCGATCGTGGCGTCGTCGATCGCCCACGACATCAAGGACCCGCGGCTGGCCCACGTCACGATCACCGATACCAAGGTGACCAACGACCTGCACGACGCGACGGTCTTCTACACCGTCATGGGCGAATCGATCGACGCCGAACCCGACTACGAGGCCGCTGCCGCGGGACTCGCCAAGGCGACCGGGATTCTCCGCTCGAAGGTCGGCGCCGGAACAGGCGTGCGCTTCACCCCGACATTGAGTTTTGTCCTCGACACCGTTCCCGACGCCGCGCGGCACATGGAAGAACTCGTGGCACGCGCACGTGCCAACGACGAACTCGTCGCGCGTCAGGCGAAGGAAGCGCAACCCGCCGGTGACGCGGACCCGTATCGAAGCAAGGACGAAGACAGCGAGGACGGTTCACGCGGGTGACCACTGCCTCCACTGCGGCGATCGCAGATGCCCTCGGAGGGGCATCGGCGGTGACGATTCTCTGCCATGTGCGACCCGACGCAGACACCATCGGTAGTGGACTCGCGCTGGGGCTTGCGTTGAAGACACGCGGCCTCGACGTCGAGGTGTCCTATCCCGGTCCCGAGAGCCTGCCCGTTGCCCTGCGCGACCTGCCGGGGGCGCGGGATCTGCTCGTCGAACCCGATGCGCTCAAGGGTCACGACGTGACGGTGTCGGTCGACGCGGCCGGACCTGATCGGCTCGGCGAACTGGCCGCGGTCTTCGAGCGTGCGGTCACATCGGTCGTCGTCGATCATCACATGTCCAACGGGGGTTTCGGCGACCTCGACTTCGTCGACCCCGACGCCGACTGCACCGCGGTGCTTGTCCTGCGACTCATCGACGAACTCGACGTTCCGCTGAACGCCGACATCGCGACGTGCCTGTACGCGGGTCTCGCGACAGATACGGGGTCGTTCAAATGGGCGCGCCCCGATTCGTTTCGGGTCGCGGCGCGATTGCTCGACAGCGGAGTCGACGGTCGACGGTGGAGTCGGGCGCTGTTCGACACCCACCCCTTCTCGTGGCTGTCCATGGTGGCCGGGGTGTTGGCTTCGGCGACGTTCGTCCCGGAAGCAGCCGACGGTGCGGGACTCGTCTACGCCGTCGTCGATCACGACGCGATGGTCGGCATGAGCTGGGAAGAATCCGAGAGCATCATCGATATCGTGCGAACCACGGCAGGCGCCGAGATCGCGGCGGTGTTCAAGGAGATCGAACCGGAGAGTTGGACGGTCTCGTTGCGGTCGAAGGCCTCGGTCGATCTGGTTCCGATCGCACGCGCACTCGGCGGTGGCGGACATCGACACGCCTCCGGGTACAGCGATACCGGGAGCGCGTCTGAGGTCGTCGACCGGCTGGTGGGGTTGCTCTGACCGAGCCCGCCCGACCGGCCGACGCCGAGGCGAGCGCCCCGGACACGGGGATACGCCGAATCGCCGTGTTGTCGGTGTCGGCGCTTGCGGTGCTGACCGCGCCGCCGCTGTATCTACTCCTCGACCTCGCCGTCGTGGGACGCCTCGGCGGCGACGAACTGGCCGCGCTCGGCGTCGGCGCTCTGGTGCTCTCCGTGATCAGCACCCAGCTCACCTTTCTCTCGTACGGGACAACCGCGCGATCTTCTCGACGGTTCGGCGCGGGCGATCGCGCGGGTGCGGTGGGAGAGGGCGTGCAGGCGACGTGGCTCGCGCTCGGCGTCGGTGCGGTGATCGTCGCCGTGATCTATCCGCTCGCGCCGTGGGTGATGCGACTCATGGTCGGCACGTCGGGTCCGGATGCGAGTCACGTTGCGGCGGAAGCGACGTCGTGGTTGCGAATCGCATGCTTCGGCGTGCCGCTCATTCTTGTGTCGATGGCGGGCAACGGCTGGATGCGTGGCGTCCAGGAGACCCGTCGACCGGTCGTGTACGTCGTGATCGGATTGTCGATCGGGGCGGTTCTGCTGGTTGGGCTGGTGCACGGGCTGTGGTTCTTCCCGCGGCTCGGCTTGCAGGGCAGCGCAGTTGCCAACGTCGTCGGACAGTCGATCACCGGTCTGCTGTTCGCGGTGCGACTCCTCCGTGAGGTACTTCCCGACGGCGGGCGTCGCGCGCTACGTCCTCGATGGGCCGTGATCAGGGCCCAACTCGTGATGGCGCGCGACCTTGTCGCGCGCAGCCTCTCGTTCCAGGTGTGCTTTCTCTCGGCGGCTGCCGTTGCCGCCCGCTTCGGGGTGGCCGCCGTCGCCGCTCATCAGCTGACACTTCAACTGTGGGAGTTCATGTCGCTGTTCCTCGACTCGGTGGCCATCGCGGCTCAGGCCTTGGTCGGTGCCGCGCTCGGGGCGGGTGCGGTCACAGCGGCGCAGAACGTCGCCCGCAGGGTCACCATCGTCTCGGTGGTGGCTGCGTCGACAATGGCAGCGGTCTTCGCCCTCGGCGCCGGCGTGCTGCCGAGGCTGTTCACCAGCGACGCCCGTGTGCTTGACGCCATCGGCACGCCCTGGTGGTTCTTTGTCGCCATGCTGCCGATCGCGGGTGTCGTGTTCGCGCTCGACGGCGTGCTCCTGGGCAGCGGCGACGCCGCTTACCTACGTACTGCGACGTTGGTGGCAGCGCTCGTCGGATTCCTACCGCTGATCTGGCTGTCGCTGGCCTTCGACTGGGGGCTGGCCGGCATCTGGACCGGCCTCGTGGTGTTCATGGTGATCCGCATGCTGACCGTCGTGCGGCGGATTCGATCGGGCCGGTGGCAGCGGGTCGGACACGAGCGCGGATAGCCGACGGCACCAATGTCGACGGGTCGCGCGGCGACCACTCAAAAGCCGGGCTGTGGGTACGCAGGTCGCGGTCTGCTCTGAGTGCGTCCGCGTCGGATGGCGAGGCCGATTCCGTCGCAGGCCCACACACTGAGGATGCCGAGCACACAAAAACCGACGTATACGGTGCCGTTGAGAAGCCAGGTCGTGATAAGTGACTCCGGATAGTTGACTGCACCCTCGACCCATACGCCTGCGGCGCTCAGCGCGAGCGCCGGGATAACGCCGATCAGTGCGAATGCGGTTCTTCGGCGTGCGACCGACCACCCGACCACGACGCCAAAGATGGCTAGTCCGTTGGCGGTGTTCGACCACAGGGCAATAGTGTCGTGGCTAAAGTCCCTGTACAGGCGCGGGCCGCCGACGGCCCACAATACGTCGAGTACACGTTGCAATCCCAGGAACACCAGGGCGGCGCCGGGACCAAGGATTCGTTGCGGAGTGGATCGGGCCCACACCGCGAGAACGCCCACGAAAAACAGGGCCATTAACGTCCAGACGCCGACTCTCCACCAATCGCGCGACCCGAACTCGGCCACAATGACTAGGAGCGTGCAGATCACAACATAGAAGAATCCCCCGATCGCCGCGCTGACCAGGGCTTGTGCCCACCAGGGCCCGCGGTTGCCGATAGGCGTGCGGGATCGAGGTCGCGGGCGATACGCCGGGTACGCGGGCATGTTCGGGGGAGCAGGCGGCTGTGCAACAGGCGGCTGGGGTTGGCTCGGATACACGTGCGCATCCTGACACAAGGTGGAACGCCACATCGAGTGGGTCACCGGTGATTCATTCGGTTGAAAACAGTGGCGCCGCGGCCATCTGGCACGATGGATCCTCGTGGCTACACTCTGGGCGATCAGCGATCTTCACGTCGCGCACCGCGGCAACGAGAGCATCGTCGACCAGATTCGACCGTCGGCTCCCGACGATTGGCTGATCGTCGCCGGCGACGTGTCCGAACGCACCGACGACATCATCGACACCCTGCGTCGACTCAAGGCTCGATTCGACACGGTGATCTGGGTGCCGGGCAATCATGAGCTCTACACCACCGCCAAGGACCCGCTGCAGATCTTCGGTGTCGCGCGCTACGACTACCTCGTCCAGGCGTGCCGCGACATCGGGGTTGTCACGCCGGAAGACATCTACCCGCTGTTCGACGCGGGCGATGGCAGCGAACCCGTCCGCGTCGTGCCGATGTTTCTGCTCTACGACTACACGTTCCGCCCGGAGGGCACCTCGACGGCGCTGCAGGCGCTCGCTGTCGCACGGGAACGCAACGTGGTGGCGACAGATGAGTTCTTGCTGTCCGCCGAGCCGTACCCGACCCGTGACGCGTGGGGGCGGGCCCGCATCGAGTCGACACGCAAGCGTCTCGAGGCACTCGACCCGGCAGAGAAGACCATCCTGATCAATCACTGGCCGCTGCGGCGCGAACCGACCGACGCGCTGTTCTACCCCGAATTCGCACTGTGGTGCGGAAGTGAACTCACCGCCGACTGGCACACGCGGTTCAACGCCGCATGCAGCGTCTACGGACATCTACACATCCCGCGCACCACCTGGTACGACGACGTGCGGTTCGAGGAGGTGTCGGTCGGATACCCGCGCGAGTGGAAGCGACGCGGCCTACCCGAACCGCTGCTACGTCAGATCGCACCCGATCCCGGTGTGCGCGAACAGGATCTACCCGATCACGGCGCGCGCTTCACGCTGCCACCGGATTATGCCGAGCGTGCCCGCGAGTTCGCCGAACGCGTGGCGCAGCGTCGAGCACAGCGAAGCTCGGGTCAGACGAGCTCAGGTCAGGAGGGCGACCAGTGATCGAACGACTCCTCCCACCCGGCGTCGCCTCCGCCGAATCCTTCGGCGACCCACCGGGTCTCGAGCCGATGCCCGCCGAGGAATCGCTGATCTCGCGCGCCGTCGAGAAGCGTCGTCGTGAGTTCATCACGGCGCGTCACTGCGCCCGTCAGGCGCTCGGCCAGCTCGGGATCGAGCCGACGCCGATCATGCGCGGCGACAAGGGAATGCCGTTGTGGCCGAACCAGATCGTGGGCAGCCTGACACACTGCGACGGATATCGTGCCGCCATCGTCGCGTACGCGATGGGCGTCAGGACGCTGGGGATCGACGCCGAGCCGCACGAGGTGCTGCCCGACGGCGTGCTCGAGCACACCAGCATTCTTGCCGAACGCGACGTCATCGCGCAGCGGCCGTCGGGACTGCACTGGGATCGACTTCTGTTCTGCGCCAAGGAGACAACCTACAAGGCGTGGTTCCCGCTGACCCAACGATGGCTCGGCTTCGAGGATGCGCACATCACGTTCGAGCAGACCGCGGAAAATATGGGTACCTTCCGCTCCCGAATCCTGATCGACGGCTCGGTCATCGACGGGGGAACACCGATCACCGAGTTCTCCGGACGCTGGCTGGTCGACGACGGTTACATCACCACGACGATCGTGATGAGCTGACATGGCCGACTCATCGATCGAGAACGCCGGATTGGTCATCGTCGACAAGAACGAGGGCATCACGAGTCACGATGTGGTCTCTCGCTGCCGAAAACTGTTCAACACCAGGCGAGTTGGCCATGCGGGCACACTCGACCCGATGGCGACCGGAGTGCTCGTGGTCGGCGTCGAGCGGGCGACAAAACTGCTCGGATTGCTCGCACTGACCACCAAGTCGTACACCGCGACCATCCGCCTGGGCGCCGCAACCGACAGCGACGACCGTATGGGCGAGGTCATCTCGAGCGCCGACGCGTCGTCGATCACCGACGAGCAGATCGCTTCAACGGTCGCGACACTCACCGGCGACATCGAGCAGGTGCCTGCCAAGGTCAGCGCGATCAAGGTCGACGGCAGGCGCGCGCACGCGCTGGCACGGACCGGCGAGGAGTTCGAGCTCGCCGCGAGGCCGGTCACCGTCTCGCGATTCGACGTGTTGGCTCGACGCGACGAGGGGGAGTTCGTCGACCTCGACGTCGTCGTCGACTGTTCCGCAGGAACCTACATCCGCTCTCTCGCACGCGATCTCGGCGCGGCAATCGGAGTCGGGGGACACCTGACCGCGCTGCGTCGAACCGCGGTGGGGCCGTTCACATTGGAACACGCACGGACCCTCGAGCAGTTGGCTGAGCGTCCCGAGCTCAGTCTCACGATCGACGAGGCTGCCCTGATCTCCTTCCCGCACCGCGATATCGACGACGACGAGGCCGAATCGATCAGTCAGGGACGGTGGTTGACGCCGATCGGGCGCAAGGGCATCTACGTGGTTGTCGACCCGGCCGGGCAGGCCATCGCGCTGGTGCAGGAAAAGGGGCGTCGGGCGAGTTCTGTGATGGTCGTGCGGCCGGCAACGCTGCGATAGCGACGCGTGGCTTGACGCGCTCCTGACAGTGCGTCGTGTTCAGTGCTCGGCGACGAGGAAGATCGCGCGAGCGGCGATGTCGCCGAGCACGATCGGCTCGGCGCCGTCGATCGAGATCGAGATCGTGCCGGCGAACGGACGTTTCTCG
Source organism: Gordonia sp. w5E2 (assembly GCF_036540975.1). Taxonomy (NCBI): domain Bacteria; kingdom Bacillati; phylum Actinomycetota; class Actinomycetes; order Mycobacteriales; family Gordoniaceae; genus Gordonia; species Gordonia sp. w5E2. Next base: position 2,101,481 of record NZ_CP144213.1, read on the forward strand.
GAGACGTGGACCACGCAGTCCAGAGCGACTCCGAGTTGGTCGAAGTAGCGGAGCACCTCGGGATCGGTATCGGAGATTCGTGCGATCCTGCCGCCCTCACCCGTGTCGAGATCGGCGAGTGAGAACGCCTCCGGTGCGGGTATCGAGCCGTCGACACGCGGGATGGGGTCGCCGTGCGGATCACGGTCTGGATGACCGAGTTTGGTGTCGAGGCGCGCCATGAAGCGGTCGGACATCGCGTGCTCGAGGACCTCGGCCTCGTCGTGCACCTCATCCCACCCGTAGCCGAGTTCGCGGACGAGGAATGTCTCGATCAAACGGTGGCGTCGCACCATCAGCACCGCGGCCGCCCGACCCTCGTCGGTGAGGGTGACTGCGCCGTACCGCTCGTGTGAGACTAGGCCCTGATCGGCGAGTTTGCGGATGGCCTCCGACGCCGTCGACGCCGATACGCCCATCTTGTCGGCGAGCATCTTGGTGGTCACCTTGACCTCGGCCCACTCCTGGCTGGTCCAGATGACCTTGAGGTAGTCCTGGGTGACCGTCGACAACTCGGCCACGGACGTATCGGGACCGGCAGCTCGGGTTTGAGGCATGAAACGAGCTTAGCCCCGCCTACCGACGCCGAAGCCCCATGGCCGACCGAACCCGGCGCCATCGCGGCATGGACAACTGTCATTGGTGTGGTGGCATGCCGCGATTCACTGTGTGGACGTGCGTGATTCACGATGCGCCTTCGGATCGGCATCGGGCGGGCGCGGGTGCTGGTTCACCGGCGTCGGTCGCCGTAGGCTTGTCGGCGTGTTGCGATGGCGAGGTCTGGACGAGGTGCCCGCGGATTGGGGCAGGTGTGTGGTCACCATCGGTGTGTTCGACGGCGTGCATCGAGGACATGCCCAGTTGATTCACGCCGCGACCTCTGCGGCGGCCGAGCGCGGCATTCCGTCGGTGTTGATGACGTTCGACCCGCACCCCGCCGAGGTGGTTCGCCCCGGAACGCACCCACCACAGTTGACGACGCTGACTCGTCGAGCCGAGTTGGCCGAGGAGCTGGGGATCGACGTGTTCTGCGTGATGCCGTTCACCCCCGAGTTGGCGTCGCGTTCTCCGAAGGACTTCGCGCACAACGTTCTCGTCGAGAGCCTGCATGCCGCCGAGGTGGTGGTCGGTGCCAATTTCACCTTCGGGAAGAAGGCCGCGGGCAACGTCGAGAAGCTCACAGAGCTCGGTCAGCGTTTCGGGTTCGAGGTGCAGGCCATCTCGCTGTTCGGCGAGCACGCGGTGACCTACTCGTCGACCTACATCCGCTCGTGCGTTGCTGCGGGCGACGTCGAGCGCGCGGCTGAAGCACTCGGACGACCCCACCGCGTCGAGGGTGTGGTGGTTCGCGGTGACGGACGTGGGCGCGAATTGGGTTATCCCACAGCCAATGTCGCACCCCCGATGTACGCTGCCATTCCGGCTGACGGGGTGTACGCCGCGTGGTTCACGGTCCTCGGGCCCGGACCGGTCGTGGGCCAGGTGATTCCGGGGGAGAGCTACCAGGCGGCTGTGTCGGTGGGTACCAACCCGACGTTCTCCGGGCGTACGCGGACTGTCGAGGCATTCGTCCTCGACACCACGGCCGACCTCTACGGTCAGCACGTCGCCGTCGACTTCGTCGACAGAATCCGCGGCATGGAGAATTTCGACAGCATCGACGATCTGCTGACCGCGATGAGCGGGGACGTCGACAAGACCCGAGGCATCCTCGCCGCGACCCAGAGCGGTTCGTAGGACCACGGACGCTTTGGCGCGATTTGGGCTGGGACCTGCGCGGTTGGTAACCTGACATGTCGGTGCCGCTGCAGTCCGCGGTGGCGCACCGAATCAGCGTTGACGATCCCGGGTGGGATTGCCGCTGGTCACAGATGACGCGGGACTGAAACAACAGGAGTATCTCCATGGCATTGACTGCCGAGCAGAAGAAAGAAATCCTCACCGAGTACGGCCTGCACGAGACCGACACCGGCTCGCCCGAGGCCCAGGTCGCGCTGCTGACCAAGCGCATCACCGACCTCACCGAGCACCTCAAGGAGCACAAGCACGATCACCACAGCCGTCGTGGTCTGCTGCTTCTCGTCGGCCGTCGCCGTCGCCTGCTCAAGTACGTCGCCAAGGTCGACATCGCACGCTACCGCTCGCTGATCGAGCGCCTCGGCCTGCGTCGCTGAGCGACCTCGACGTTTCGTCGCTGAGCGACCCTGGTTTCCGTCGCTGAGCGACACGCGAACTCACGAACCGGTCATCTCCCACGTGGAGGTGGCCGGTTCGTTGTTTTTCGGTGTCGTCGTTTCCTGGTCTCAGGGGCCGCGATGATAGGCTGACAAGCGGAACGTTGCAGATTTGTGTGCTCACACACATGTCGCAGAGTCAGATCGGTCCTCGGTAGTGGCCGCCGGAATCGCCAGATGATTCCGACCGCTTCGATCGAAGGCCGTCTGAGCACCCACGGGTCGCACTAGGGCGGCCCTGGCATGCAGTGGCCATTTCGCGCGATGTTCTGGGCCGGTAGTGGCGCTACGCGCGCCCCGGTGCGCGAGTTCATTCGCGCAGTTCATCGGGAGCGCACGTCAGTCTGTCGCTCCTGGTCCCAATCCGCATATTCGGGTCGCTATGAGCGGCCACCACCACGGTCGCGTCGAATGCGACCGGCACGAAGGGATTCATAGCCCACATGACAGATGTCACCACCACTGAGGTCGTCGAGGAGTTCGACGACGCGATCACCGAGGCAACGGCCGTCATCGACAACGGCAGCTTCGGCACCCGCACCATCCGGTTCGAGACCGGACGTCTCGCCCTGCAGGCAGCCGGTTCGGTAACCGCCTACCTCGACGACGAGACCATGCTGCTGTCGACGACAGCGGCGTCGAAGCACCCCAAGGAGCACTTCGACTTCTTCCCCCTCACCGTCGACGTCGAAGAGCGTATGTACGCCGCGGGACGCATTCCCGGGTCGTTCTTCCGCCGTGAGGGCCGTCCGTCGACCGACGCGATCTTGACCTGCCGTCTGATCGACCGTCCGCTTCGTCCGTCGTTCGTCGACGGCCTGCGCAACGAGATCCAGGTTGTCGTCACCGTCCTGAGCCTCGACCCCAAGGATCTCTACGACGTCGTCGCGATCAACGCGGCATCGGCGTCGACCCAGCTCGCGGGCCTGCCGTTCTCCGGCCCCGTCGGTGGCGTGCGTGTCGCGCTCATCCCGACCGAGGAGAACAAGGCCGGCCAGTGGGTGGCGTTCCCGACCGTCGAGCAGCTCGAAGGTGCAGTCTTCGACATGGTCGTCGCCGGCCGCATCGTCGGAGAAGGCGATGACGCCGACGTCGCGATCATGATGGTCGAGGCCGAGGCAACCGACAACGTCATCGACATCGTCGCAGGCGGCGCGCAGGCACCGACCGAGGCCATCGTCGCCGAGGGCCTCGAGGCTGCCAAGCCGTTCATCGCTCGTCTCTGCGAGGCACAGAAGTCGCTCGCCGCGGCTGCTGCCAAGGAGACCGCTGAGTTCCCGCTCTTCCCGGCCTACGAGTCCGACGTCTACGACGCCGTCTCGGCTGCTGCCACCGAGCGTCTCTCGCAGATCCTCACCATCCCGGGCAAGCAGGAGCGCGACGAGAAGACCGACGAGCTCAAGGCCGACATCCTCGCCTCGCTCGGCGAGCAGTTCGAGGGTCGTGAAAAGGAGATCGGCGCGGCATACCGCTCGGTCACCAAGAAGCTCGTGCGTCAGCGCATCCTGACCGACCACTTCCGTATCGACGGTCGCGGCATCACCGATATCCGGTCGCTCTCGGCCGAGGTCGCCGTGATCCCGCGCGCCCACGGTTCGGCACTGTTCGAGCGCGGCGAGACCCAGATCCTCGGTGTCACCACGCTTGACATGGTCAAGATGGCGCAGCAGATCGACTCGCTCGGACCCGAGACGTCGAAGCGCTACATGCACCACTACAACTTCCCGCCGTACTCGACCGGTGAGACCGGTCGCGTCGGATCGCCCAAGCGTCGCGAGATCGGCCACGGCGCGCTCGCCGAGCGTGCCCTCGTGCCGGTGATCCCGAGCGTCGAGGACTTCCCGTACGCGATCCGTCAGGTCTCGGAAGCGTTGAGCTCCAACGGTTCCACCTCGATGGGTTCGGTCTGTGCGTCGACCATGTCGCTGCTCAATGCCGGTGTGCCGCTGCGCGCTCCGGTCGCGGGCATCGCGATGGGCCTCGTGTCCGACACCGTTGACGGCGAGACCCGCTACGTCGCGCTCACCGACATCCTCGGTGCCGAAGATGCCTTCGGCGACATGGACTTCAAGGTCGCGGGCACCAAGGACTTCGTCACGGCGCTGCAGCTCGACACCAAGCTCGACGGCATTCCGTCGAAGGTGCTGGCCGGCGCATTGAGCCAGGCCAAGGACGCGCGTCTGACCATCCTGGACGTCATGGCCGAGGCCATCGACGAGCCCGACGAGATGAGCCCGTACGCCCCGCGGATCACCACCATCAAGATCCCGATGGACAAGATCGGCGAGCTGATCGGCCCCAAGGGCAAGACGATCAACGGCATCACCGAGGACACCGGTGCCAACATCTCGATCGAGGACGACGGCACCGTGTTCATCGGTGCTGCCGACGGCGTCTCGGCGCAGGCCGCGATCGACAAGGTCAACGCCATCGCCAACCCGCAGCTGCCCAAGGTGGGCGAGCGCTTCCTGGGCACCGTGGTGAAGACCACCGCCTTCGGCGCGTTCGTGTCGCTGCTGCCGGGCCGCGACGGTCTGGTGCACATCAGCAAGCTCGGTAAGGGCAAGCGCATCAACAAGGTTGAGGATGTCGTCAAGGTCGGCGACAAGCTTCAGGTCGAGATCGCCGACATCGACGAGCGCGGCAAGATCAGCCTCGTCCCCGTCGACGACAGCGACAAGTCCGGCAGCGATGCGGAGAAGTCCGACGACAAGGCTTCGGCAGACGCCTGATCTGCTGACGCCGCGGCGCTCGCCGCGAGAACTCGACGGCCCGTCGTCCACAATGGAGTGGACGGCGGGCCGCCGTCGTCGGTGTGGACACGTTCGTATGTTCGCGAGGAATTCGGTGAGGGGGAGTGACGATGGCGGAGGATGAGCGTGGTGGTGAGGCCGGCGGGGTCGGCGCCTTCGCAGACAAACTCACCGTCGCGCACCGGCGTGAGCCTGCCGGATCGGTCGACCACACCGTCGAGAGCCTCATCCGCTCCGCCCCGGTTGTCGGCACGGCCGACATGTCGGTGCGGGAGGCGGCCCAACTGATGACCGAGCGCAATCGCGACCACGTGCTGATCCCGTTGCGCGACGGCGGTTTCGGAGTGCTCACGGACGCGATCATCCGTGAGCGAGTGGTCGCGGCGGGCGCGTCGCTCGATACCCCGGTGACAGAGCTGACGCAGCGACGCGCAACCGTGGTCGCGCCGCACGTCGCAGCCACCGATGCGCTCACCACCATTCTCGAAAACGACCTGACGGCACTGCCCGTCGTCGACGCGGGGGGAGTGGTGCGCGGAGTCGTCGCACCGTCGGACTTCGTGGCAGCACCCGGAGGGCCGAGTGTTGCTCTGCGCGAGCAGATCTCACGCGCGCGCGACGTCGTCGAATTGCAGGAGCGTGCGTCGCGGGTGCCGTACCTGATCGCTGATCTGGTCCGCCGCGAGCAACCCGCACACTCGGTCACCACTATGGCTTCTCTTGTCGTCGATGCTGTGGTCCGTCGTGCGCTCGAACTCGTCCTCGCCTCACATCCGGAGCTGGACCCGACCAAGCTGACGTGGATGTCGTTGGGCAGCAACGCTCGTCGGGAGACAGTGTTGAGTTCCGACATCGACTCGGCCGCCTCGTTCTCCGACGACGTCAGCGACGAGCAGGTGCAGGCCTATCGAGTGGCTTTCGGCGAGGTCGACACCGTGCTCCGCGGAGCGGGTATGGCCGTCGACGACAACGGCGCGATTGCCTCGATGCCGTTGTTCTCGCGCACTCACGCGAAATGGCGCGCGGCAGCGGAACGGTGGCTCGCCGAGCCGTTGGAGAACAAGGGCATGATCCTCACGTCGTTGTTGATCGACGCCCGTCCCATCTGGGGCGATGAAGGACTCCCCGCGGTCGGCGAGGTGTTCGCCGACCTTCGACGCCATCGCGGAACGCTGAACCTCCTGCTGTCGGAAGCTCTTGCCACCAGAGCGAAGATGCGGTCGATGCGCGATGTGCTGACTCGTCGAGGCGACGACTTCGACATCAAGGAACATGCGATCGGTCCCCTGGTGAACTTCGCCCGCTGGGCGGCGTTGTCGGTGGGGTCGACGCAACTCGACACCCGAGGTCGGTTACGCGCCGCGTCGGGAACCGAATTATTGTCCGACGACCAGGCCGACACCCTGATCGAGGTCTTCGAGATCTTGCAACGGATACGGCTCAATTACCAAGTCGCACAGTTCGATCGGGGTGAGGACGTGAGCGACGTGCTGGACATGAAGCGATTGTCGCCGCTCGATCGAAGCATGGTCGCGCAGGCCGTACGCGAGATCGCCGGGGTGCAGCGTCGGGCCGCCAACCGCGCGCACTATCTGCCGGTAGGTTCGACGTAATGAATTCTGTGACAAGGGGTCGCGCGCGGTGTGTCTGATTCTGTTCGCCGTCGACGCCGACCCGAGATACGAGTTTCTCCTGGCCGCCAATCGTGACGAGATCTACTCGCGACCGACCGAGGGGATTCACCGGTGGGCCGATGCCCCGATCATCGGCGGTCGTGATCTAACGGCGGGCGGCACCTGGATGGGTGTGTCGACGACGTCGCCACGACGCATGGCGGCGGTGACGAATGTGCGCATCGGCGAGCCGAAAGTGCTGCCGGACAAACGATCACGCGGCGACCTGCCCGTCGACTTCCTCGTCGGTGAGGCCACCCCGCGGGAAGCGGCGGAGCATCTTGTGCGACACGCCGACGAATACGCGCCGGTCAACCTGCTGGTGGCCGACGGCGTCGACGTCTGGTGGGCGACGAATGCGCCCGTGCCCGAGGCGAGGGCCGTGGCGCCCGGCTGGCACGGATTGTCGAATGGCGTGCTCGACAGCGACTGGCCCAAGGTGACCGATGGTGTTCGACGGTTCCAGCACGTCGCGGCCGAGCCGGGCGCGCTGCCGGACGACTACCTTGCGATGCTCGACGATCGGCGCCTGGCCGACCCTGCGCGACTGCCGGACACGGGCATCGACCCCGAGCGTGAACACGAGCTCTCAGCGATGTTCGTCGACATGGATGGCTACGGCACCCGCGCCTCGTCGGTGCTGCGGATGGGACGCGACGGCCGTGGCGACCTGACCGAGCGTCGTTTCCACGAGGGAAAGGCCGCCGCGACCACAGTGCTGTCCTGGTGATTGCCCCGGTGACTGGTGTCTGTCAGCGACGCGGTCCATCGCGCTGCACCCCCGAGTGTCGGCATTGCAGCCGCAGTCCGGTTATGTTGCTCAGGTGATTCGCGCGGCAGTCGACGTCCTACCCATTGCACTCGGCCTACTGATGGCGTCGGCGCCACTGGTGATGGTCAGCATGGCGCTGGTGATCAGACGGTCGGTGGGGGCTGGTTGGAGCTTTCTGCTCGGCTGGATTCTCGGGCTCGCAATCGTCTGCGGGGTGGTGGTCGCTGTTGCCGACCTGGTGTCCATCGCCGGTGACACGGGGACCGTCGGCGGCGTGGTCGGCGTCGTCGTGGGCGTCATCCTCCTCGGCCTCGGCGTCTGGAAGTGGTACGGCGCGTGGCGGAACCCGAACAAGGGCGACGTGGCGTCGTGGTACGAGTCGATCGAGCGTATGCGCGGTTCAACGGTCTTCGCCTTCGGCATCGGAATGGCGGCGCTGAACCCCAAAAACCTCTTCCTCGCTGTCGCGGCCGGTGTCGCCGTCGCCGAGGCGACCGACAACATCGGAGCTCAGGTCGTCGGAATCGTCGTGTTCGTCCTCGTCGGCAGCATCGGAGTGGCCGCACCCACCGTGGCAACGCAGTTGGCGGGAGACCGCGCAGGACCGACGCTGGCGCGGGTCGACGAGGTGATCACGCGATACAACTCAGTGATCGTCGGTGCCGTGCTGATCATTCTGGGCGCCGTCGTGACGACCAACGGGATCGATGCCCTGCTCGCGTCCTGAGTTGCGGGCGCGGCTTATACGACAACCGCCGGGCCCGAGGCGATCTCGGGTCCGGCGGTCTCGCGATGGAGGTCGTGGTCAGTTGGTGGCGAACGGGTTCTGCTCGGCCGGGATATCGAGCGCTGCGCCGACCTCGGCGTTGAACAACGCGCCGGCGTGGGTGCTCAGGCCGCCTGCGAGTGCGGCGTTGTCAGCCAAAGCCTTTTCCCAGCCCTTGTCGGCGAGCTGCAGCACGTAGGGGAGCGTGGCACCGGTGAGCGCCTGCGTCGATGTGCGGGCGACGGTGCCGGGCATGTTGGCGACGCAGTAGAACACGGTGTCGTGCACGGTGAACGTCGGGTCGTCGTGGGTGGTGGGCCGCGAGTCTTCGAAGCAGCCGCCCTGATCGATAGCGATGTCGACGAGCACCGCGCCCGACTTCATCTGCGCGACAAGGCTGTTGGGGACGAGCACGGGTGCCTTCGCGCCGGGGACGAGCACCGCACCGATCACGAGGTCGGCCTGCTTGACGGCCTCGGCGAGTGCGAGCGACGTCGAGTAGCGGGTGTGGACGCGTCCGCCGAAGCGGGCGTCGACGGCGCGAAGTTTGGCGATGTCGAGGTCGAAGACGGTGACCTGTGCGCCCATTCCCATCGCGATGGTCGCGGCGTTGACGCCGCTGACACCAGCACCGATGACGACGACGTCGGCGGGTTCGGTGCCGGGGACGCCGCCCATTAGCACGCCGCGGCCGCCTTCGGAACGCATGAGGTGGTAGGCGCCCACCTGGGGAGCGAGTCGGCCGGCGACCTCGCTCATCGGGGCGAGCAGGGGCAGCGAGCCGTCGGCGGCGCGGACGGTCTCGTAGGCGATCGACGTCGTCTTGGAAGCCAGCAGCGCATCGGTGCACGGGCGGCTGGCCGCGAGGTGCAGGTAGGTGAAGATCGTCTGGCCCTCGCGCATGAGTCCGTACTCGGCCTCGATCGGCTCTTTGACCTTGAGGAGCAGGTCGGCCTGCTCCCAGACCGCGGCCGCGGTGTCGAGGATCTGTGCGCCCGCGGCCTTGAAGTCGGCGTCGTCGATGGCGGACCCGAGGCCTGCACCTGCTTCGATGATCACGTCGTGGCCGCGCTTGGTCAGCTCGGCGACACCGGCGGGCGTGATGGCGACGCGGTATTCGTTGTTCTTGATCTCTGTGGGGATGCCGATACGCATCGGGAACTCCTAAGAAAGTTTTGGGGTGGTGGTCACGTGGTGGCGCTGCGGAGGCGCTGCTCTGCGCTGAACACCTTCAAGCGTGAAGGAACGTCGACAAGCGCACAACATTGATGAGGAAAGTTCTGTAGATTGTGTATCTGGATGAAGAATCGTCATATCGAGGAGTTGTGATGGCCGCCACGCCGAAGGATGTTCGGGCAGTCGAGCTCGACGCGACCGATCGAGAACTGCTGCGTGTCCTGCAACTCGATGCGCGCATCCCCAACAGTGAGCTCGCGGCACGAGTGGGGATCGCGGCGTCGACAGCGCACGGGCGCCTCCGACGGCTCGTCGACGCCGGTGTGATCCGCGGATTCTTCGCCGACGTCGATCCGGCTGCGGTCGGACGGCCGTTGCGAGCGATGGTCGCCGTGAGCTTGCAGTCGGATGCTCGCGGGCAGATCCGCCAGTTCGTCGGCGAGATCGCACAGCGAGACGAGGTGATCGACGTCTTCTTTCTCGCAGGTGCCGACGACTACCTGCTGCACGTCGCGACCGCCGACACGGAGGCATTGCGCACGTTCGTCGAGATGCTCAATGCCAGACGCGAGGTCGCAGGGACCACGACGTCGCTGGTATTCGACCACCAGCGTGGCGATGCGCCGATCTACTGAGGGTGGGCACGAAAGTGCCGCCCACTAGACTCGGACAAGAATGTTCGACCGAGCACGCACGAAGAGGGAGCACCGATGAGCGACGAGATCAGAGTTGGCGTATTCGGCAGCGGGGGCAAGGTCGGGCAGGCCATGGTCGACGCTGTCGAGGCCGCCGAGGATCTCGTGTTCACCACCGGCGTCGACAAGGGCGACGATCCCGTTGCCTTCGTCGACACAGACACCTCCGTCGTCATCGACTTCACGCATCCCAGTGTGGTCATGGATAACCTGAAGTTCTTGATAGAGAACGGAATTCACGCGGTCGTCGGTACGACAGGTTTCACGGCGGAACGTCTTGCGCAGGTGCGCGAGTGGTTGTCCGACGCGCCTGGCGTCGGGGTGCTGATTGCACCCAACTTTGCGATCGGAGCCGTCCTGTCAATGCGTTTCGCGCAGCAGGCCGCACGCTTCTTCGACTCCGTCGAGGTCATCGAGCTACACCATCCGCATAAGGCCGACGCGCCGTCGGGCACCGCATATCGCACGGCGGCGCTGATCGCCGAGTCGCGTGCGCAGGCGGGCGTCGGGCCGAGCCCAGATGCCACGACCGAGGAACTCCCCGGTGCGCGGGGGGCCGTTGTCGACGGCGTGCGTGTGCACTCTGTCCGACTCGCCGGTCTCGTCGCACACCAGGAGGTCCTCCTCGGCACGCAGGGTGAGACGCTGACCATCCGCCACGACTCGATCGATCGCAGTTCGTTCGCGCCGGGTGTGCTGCTCGGCGTTCGCCAGATCGGCACCCGGCCGGGCCTGACCGTCGGGCTCGACGAACTGATGGACCTGTAACTGCCGATGTCTGCCGAGCCGAGCAAGAAGCAAAAGAAGGATCCGACGCAGCGCGACGCCCGCCCGATCGTGTGGATGATCGCGTTTCTCGTCGTCGCGATGATCGTCTACTTCGTGCTGCTCGGCAGGACCGGTGTGCAACTCATTGCGCACGGCGGCGTCGTGGCGGTGGGGCTCGGTATCGGAGTGTTGATCCTGCCGTTCCTTGGTGCGTGGCTGATCTGGTCGACGTTGCGTGCGGGCATCGAGCATCAGAAACTGGCGCGGATCATGGCGCAGGAGGGACGTGAACTCAACGTCTCCGACCTGCCGCGTCGAGCGTCGGGTCGCATCGAACGTGAGGCTGCTGACGAACTGTTCGCCCAGGTCAAGCAGGAGTGGGAAGCAAACCCGTCCGATTGGCACAACACGTATCGGATCGCGCGCGCCTATGACTACGCGGGCGATCGCTCTCGAGCCAGAGAGATGATGAAACGCGCCGTGGCGCAGTTCCATGGACGTGAGCAGCGGCCAAGCGCATGAGTCGCCTGCTGATCGTCCACCACACGCCGTCGCCGCATTGCCAGGCGATGTTCGAGGCGGTGGTCAGCGGTGCAACGGACCCCGAGATCGAGGGCGTCGACGTCGTGCGTCGTGCCGCACTGTCGGTGTCGACCAGCGACTTCCTCGACGCCGACGGGTATGTCCTCGGCAGTCCCGCCAACCTCGGTTCGATCTCAGGGGCCCTCAAACACGCCTTCGATTGCTCGTACTACCAGATCCTCGACTCGACGCGGGGCCGCCCGTTCGGCCTCTACCTTCACGGCAACGAGGGGACGGAGGGCGCGGAGAACGCGGTCGACCGGATCACCGCGGGGCTCGGCTGGGAGAAGGCCGCGGAGTACGTCATCGCGTCGAACAAGCCGGACAAGGCTGTGCTCGAGGCGTGCTGGGAGCTGGGTGCGACGATCTCGTCCCAGCTCATGGGGTAGGCGTATCAGTTGACCCATTGCCCGTGATCTCCTCGAATTCAGCCTGGCGATTGTGCTCGATGGACTGATGAAGGGTTTGCCACACGGTCGGGTCGAGATCCGAAAGGTCCTTTGGGAAAGGGGCATCGACCGGCGCGGTCAGCGCGCGGACTTCCTCGTCCAGTGTGGTGGTGGTAACCACCACATCGTCAGTCAAGACATCAGAACTGACCTCCAACAGCCCATCTTCGATCAGGGTCTTTAACATCATTGCTGTGTAGATGACTCGATCGCAGATCCGCGCCACTCCGTGGGCGGCGGCCTGAAAACGATCGTCGATGCTCAACTCGCGAACGATCGGGGATCGAGGCGATGCCGCATGAACGACGTCTCCGTAGAGCCAGGCGTACATCAGCTTCCGGTCGGTGATAGAGCCATTCGGAGTCGTCACGAGATATGCCTGTGCGTCGCGGTTAGCGTCGATGATTTCTCTCCAGAACTCTCGCCACCAATCCAAATCTATTTGCTCGCTGAGCGTTTCGGCACCTACAACCTCGGCGAGTGCATCGAGGACCTTGTCGTAGTAGATCGGTTCGCTGCTCAGAATCAGCGGACGGACTCTGCTGGCCAGCGACTCTAGAATCTCTTCGTCGGGATACTCAGCCCGTAGCCGATAGGTTTCTTCACCAGTCTTCGCATTCACCGTTACCGCCACATTGACTTCGCCTGTGTGCAGCTTCTCCATCAGCGCTGCCTGATCACGGATCAGCGAGTGCTCCATGATTCGGCGCGCACGGAGAATGAAACCTTCAACAATCGCCTGCGGGGTGGGCTTCTTGGCCATTCGACAACTTTAGGCGGAGGGGCGGACACCCACGCGCCGTATCCATGCGGGTGGGTGTCGAGGCCATCCATCGTCACCTTCCTCGCCGCAAGTGACTGATCTACCACTGGGGGCGGGTGCGGGCTCGACGCCTACCCGCTAATTGGTTCAGACTATTCGCAATGCTCCAGCGTGTCGGGGGCACCGTGTATCTGTATGCCATGACTTTGACAGTGCCCGAAGACATCCCGCGCTTCCGCTACATGCGATACGTTCGGCCTCCGGCAAATACGACCGGGACCCAGCGCGACGCGCAGCCCCTGTTCCCGATCCAGCCAAGTACTCGCACAATGCGAGTTGGCATTGACATCCAGACCTTGCCAGAACCGACGGCGGAACTGCTAAGGGTGGTCGGTCGGGACGACGAGGTTGAGCCGATTTTGATGGTCCAAAACGATGCTGGCGAACCGACAGCGTGGCTTCGTGCCCTCGGCTCTAGCGAGTGGTACGAGTTCACATTCACCACCGTGGAGGACGCCCCGATGTTCGCCGACGCATCGACTGTTGGTATTTCCGGCTATCGAGACGGCGAGCAATGGCTGTGGACGTCGGGGAACTTCTTCAGCATCTACGCGCAGCTCGATGAAGCGGCTCGCAAGGCATATTCGGACGACGATGGCCTGACCCTTGCCGATCGGCACAGAGCGTCTGCACTGGCAGCGGCGGCCGGTGCTGTTGGCGTAGACGTCATCGTCACGACGGCTCCGACCGCACTGCGAGACGACGTGGCCGACAATGACTCGGTCATCAGTGTCACCCCCAATCAGCTGCTACCCCTGTTTGGTCATTACCTTCGCAGCACAGGAAACCACGTGCTGGAATCGGCGAAGGGCAAATTGCAGGGGGGAAGTACGTATGTCCGAAAGTACAACGCCACATCCGTTGTCGACCTTTACCTCGCCGGGATCGACGCTTCGGTACCGCATCTCACCGCGATACGCCTGATGGCCACGATGGGCCGTGACTCTGATCTCGTCGAGTCTATGGCCGCGATAGCGCTGCGCCTAGGCCGTGCAGCGCGAGCCGTCGACAATCTCCTCGCTGTACTCAGTAACGGCAGCTCATCTGAGATGCAGCGGTCGGATACCGCCGAGATCACCGCCGAGGCATTCGACCGAATCTTGCTCTATCTTTGTGCGGCGATGGACAGATACGCTCGCGTAACCCGAACGCTACTCGACACAAGTCTGAATCCGGACAAGCAGCGTGGTTCGCTCACATCGGCGGTTGAACTGCGTTCGGTGATCGAGCAGTTCGAACCGACCGACACATCGAAACTCGAAGCGCTCGGCGCGTATGCGCGGGTCATCGGTCAGCTACGAAACCGTATTCATGCGTTGCCGCTCGATGCGCAGCACCAGCTATCTCGGGGCTATGGTTCGTCGACAACGGTGGCTGTAACTCTGGACGGCCTCGCTGAGTTTGATCCGGGTAGCACACCACTGAACCAGGACCAACTAGACCGCTTAGGAGTTTGGAACGCGCAGTCCTCAAATCCCTTTGAACCACGTTCATATGCCGCTGATCTAGCGACACTAGCGACCACGTTGTTTAAAGAGACGCTCCGATATGTCGAGGAGTTCTCACATTTCCTCATCCGCAATAAGACTCTTGCGACGATCACGACTGTGCAGCACCCAGTGCTGGGGTGTTGGGCGGACGATCCACGCCCGATGCCAGATGCGACCGGGAATGAGGTTCTGTATCGGGAGATGCTGGGATGGGCGGACTTTGGGTAGTAGGCGGTTCCTCGGCGGGACGCGATGGATCAGCCTCGCACGCCTGCCGGGGTGACCCCGAAGGTGCCCGGCGTCGCACCGCTCCTGATGTTGGCGAGTGCGAACGAGCGGGCGTCGGGGTCGTCGAGGGGCAGGAACAGCGCCTTGTCGACGTCGGACTGGGGTACCTCGCCATCGGTGTAAAGCTGGTGGGCGAGTCCGGCGATCGAGCCCCAACAGTTCGCCACCAGCCGCGGCATCGCACCTCTGTTGTCGCCCGATTCGCGGAAGGCGTCGAAGGCGCGGTGGTCGATGTGACGATCATGTACCGCTGGGGTGCGGAACTCAGATCAGTGGTCGCTGCGACTCGGGAAGGGACTCGATGTAGTCGTGCTGCGGGATTGTTCGGAGCTGACGCATCGTCGGTACGGTCCAGCCATTTTCGCCGGGGCGAGGTCCCCAATCGTCGAGCCACCACGGAAGGATTCCCAGCACGTAGCCGACATCCTTGGTGTCGCCCCACACCGCGAACTGCATCCCGAACTTGCGTAGCGCGAAGATGCAAGCCTTCACGTACTTCAGTCCGGCCAGGACCTCGCGAGCCTCGGCCTCAGTGATCGTGACAGTTTTGCGGTTATGGATCGCCCACCTTGCTTCGTGCGTGGTCACGCTGGTCTGGCTTTCCTCGTCCCACAGTCCGATGCCTCCCATGGTCACGGTCATCTCGTTAGGCTCCCAGTAGGGCACACGGAGAACCGTCACCGACTGGTTGGGACTCTGACCCGTGACCGAGGTGAAATGCAGCAAGTGACCGAGGTCGTCACGCATCGACTTGGCGCGCTTACACTCGTCGGTCCACTCAGTCTTGCTCGGTAGTCGCAGATTCAGCTTTCGGGCGACACGGCGCAGATCGCGTGCTATGTGCTCACCGTCCGGGTAGAAGAACGGCGGCTCCGTTGGCGGGTTCTCCGCGATGTTGTAGCGCAAGAACCGGACCTCCTCGATCACGGTCTCCCATGCGCCGCACACCTGCCAGAGGAGCCGACAGATTTCGGTCGACGGTTCGCTGAACCACTCGTCGGCGACGCGCTCACTCGCCTCGATCTGGCGTTCAAACTCATCGAACGAACTTGGGCTCTCCGACTTGTCACTGCTGTCACCGATCATGCGGGCTACGCTATCGCCCGCGGGTCCGGGGGATTATGGCGATTCCACCGCACTGCCTACGCGGCGTTGTGGTCGGGGTCGGCGTCCTCCAAGTGCGCCCTGACGGCCTTGCGCGCGTGCTGTTGAGGACCGGCGCACCGCGTTAGCGTGCCAGGTGGCCGCGCCGCTGCCGGTCATTCACGACGGCCACCGACCCGCGCCGCCCGTTCGGCAACGAGGGGACGGAGGGCGCGGTGAACGCGGTCGACCGGATCACCGCGGGGCTCGGCTGGGAGAAGGCCGCGGAGTACGTGATCGCGTCGAACAAGCCGGACAAGGCTGTGCTGGAGGCGTGCTGGGAGCTGGGCGCGACCGTGGCCGCTGGGCTATCGACCTAGGCGGGCCGGCAGGGATCGCAAACGCGGCTCGAGTCGGTGAACGCGGCTGGTGCACCAGCCGCGTCTGCCAGTTCGAGCCGCGTCTGGAACGTGAGGACACGGGCCGACGCCACCGCGCATTTTGTGCCGACTTTGCGGCCATCTACGACGAAAATGCACGACTGCTGGAAAACTTGCGCAAACAATCGTCGGCGAGTGCGGAAGGCGTCAATCGTGACAGGAGCAGCGGCGTGATCGCCACCGCGGTGGGAGATGTGTTGCCGATCGCGGTGACGGTCGCGATCAGTCCGGTCGCGATCATCTCGGGTGTCGTGCTCCTGTTGTCCGAACACGGCCGCGCCAAAGCGGTGCTCTTTGCTGTCGGGTGGATCGTCAGTCTGCTTGTCGTGACGGGCATCGCGGTCGCGGTGACGGACGTGGCAGAAGAGGATTCACCCGCCGCCACGGATGACGGAGTCAAGATCTTCACCCTGATACTCGGGCTGATCTTCCTTGGACTAGCAGTGATTTCCTGGCGAAGGCGACCCGCGCCCGGTGAGCCGGCAAGCGAAGCGAAACTCCTCGCCAGGGTGACGGCGATGTCGGGGCTGTCGGTGTTGGGGCTCGGGCTTGTCGAAGCGGTGGCGATCGTGAAGAACGTGCCACTCAGTCTCGGCGCGGGGGCGCGAATTGCCGAGGACACCGGGAACCGGTCAGAGGCGTGGATAGTGCTGGTGATCTATGTCCTCATCGCCAGTCTCGGCATCCTGCTCCCACTGCTCATTGCGATAGTGGGAGGTCACCGGCTCGATCCGGCGCTGAACAACTTCAGGGAGTGGCTCGAGGCAAATATCTCGCCGATCACCATCATCACGTGTCTCGTCGTCGGTGTGTACTTCGTCGGCAAGGGACTCGCAGTGTTCTCGTGAGGCCGGTCATTCCGTCGGTTGCGCCTCTTCGAAGGCGTCGGTCAGTTCAGCGATGATCTGGGCCTGCCGGACCAGGAACAAGCGTTCGTCGAGCTTCTTGCGACGCATCCACGTGGTGACCTCGGTATTGCACTTGCTGGCGTTGCATGATCGGCAGCACGGCACCACATTCCCCAGCGTGTAGCGACCACCACGGGAAATCGCCAACATGCAATCACGTTGCAGCGCAACACCATCGGCGCGACAGTATGCGCAGCCGCCCCACGCTTCTTTGAGTGCTGCCCACTGGAGGGGAGTCAGGTCGTGCGATTTCGCCGCGACTCGTGACCTGCGACGTCGTGCGTAGCGGTTGGCGCGGGTACGCGGGCGGGGCGGCACATAGCGAGCCTAGTCTCTTGTCACCACACATCACACGAGCCACACGCAACCCACGGGGGTGTCGCGAAGACCGGGGGCAGGTGCGACGGCCCTAGACTGGCAGGCGTGAGTACGGCCATCCGCGACCTCAGCTCGACAGAGACGATCCCGACGCCATATGAAGACCTGCTGCGTCTGGTGATGGACACCGGCACGCCCAAGGCCGATCGCACCGGGACCGGAACACGCAGTCTGTTCGGGCACCAGCTTCGCTACGACCTCGCTCAGGGTTTCCCGCTGGTCACCACCAAGAAGGTGCATCTGAAGTCGATCATCTACGAATTGCTGTGGTTTCTGCGCGGCGATTCCAACGTGCGATGGCTCCAGGACAGAGGCGTGACGATCTGGGACGAGTGGGCCGACGAGAACGGCGAACTCGGCCCCGTCTACGGCGTGCAGTGGCGGAGTTGGCCGACTCCGTCGGGTGAGCACATCGACCAGATCTCCGCGGCGCTCGAGATGCTCAAGACCAACCCCGACTCGCGACGCAACATCGTGTCTGCGTGGAACGTGGGGGAGATCCCGCAGATGGCGTTGCCGCCGTGCCACGCGTTCTTCCAGTTCTATGTTGCCGACGGCAAGTTGTCGTGTCAGCTCTATCAGCGCAGTGCGGATCTGTTCCTCGGAGTGCCGTTCAACATCGCGTCGTACGCGTTGCTCACGCACATGATGGCGCAGCAGGCCGGCCTCGACGTCGGGGAATTCGTCTGGACCGGCGGGGACTGCCACATCTACGACAACCACGTCGACCAGGTCAACCTGCAGCTCTCGCGTGAGCCGTATCCGTATCCGACGCTCCGACTGAATCCGCGCGAGTCGATCTTCGACTACGAGTTCGACGACATCGAGATCGTCGACTATCGGTCACACCCGGGAATCAAGGCGCCTGTCGCGGTCTGATCACGAGCAGCATCCGTTGTCCTTCGAACGGAGTGTTTATCGTGGCCTACTTTTCAGTGCCGACGGTATCGAAGTGTGATGTGTGTTACATCATGATTCACCGCGCGGAGATCTGATGGGCCTCACCGCACTCTGCCGGTCTCGTCGGTCGGGAGTGCCCTCGCGACCAACGGGCTGACTTTCGAAGTCGGGTCGGGAGCGGTCGGCCCGATCGGTTGGTAACTACATATGGGATCGATTCTGCGCGTCTGCGCCGCGATGGCGTCGGCGATCGGTGGCGTCATCGGAGCTGTCTGGGCGGCTGCCGTCATGACGGTGGCGAACGCGGCGACCGTCACGGCGCTCATCATGGGTGGTACCTGGAATCCGTTGGTGGACTTCGGTCCTCAAGCGCAAACCGACGAGTTCGTCGACACCTATCTCAACCTCATCGCGTCGAACTACCTCGCGCAGGCCAGTGGTGTGAACGCGGCCGACCTCAACAAGGTCGCCGTGTACACGCCGGAGGAGTTCGCGCCATTCACCGCGGGCGACCTGAGTTTCGATCGTTCTGTCGCGCTCGGAGTGGCGAATCTGAGTGCCTGTGTATCGGGTGCGAATGCGTGTCCGCGCAATCTCTCGTTCGGCACGCCCGCCGCGGGCGATCAGCTCGTCGTGTTCGGATACTCGCAGAGCACCAGGATCGCGGCGATCACCAAACGGTCGCTGATCGACTACTACTCGAGCGTCGGCTGGGCGTCGGCTCCCGACGTGTCTTTCGTTCTGGCCGCGGACGTGAACAGGCCCAACGGGGGAATCCTCGCGAGGTTCGCAGGATTGTCGATTCCGTTCCTCGGTATCAGCATGGACGGCGCGGCGCCGACGAACAGTTGCGTCGACGAGCAATGTCATTTCCGCACAACCGATATCAGCTTCCAGTACGACGGCTTCTCGGACTTCCCGTCACACCCGCTCAACGTGATCGCTGACCTGAACGCGGTTCTCGGCATCGCCTATCAGCACGGCCTCTATCCATTTGAATCACCGCTGGGCGCACCGGGCACCGTCGATCAGGGCGAGTACGGGGACACGCACTATTACCTGATTCCGGCAGAGGTTCTGCCGATCCTCGTTCCACTGGTGGGCGTGCTACCCGCGACGTGGATCACCGCGCTGGATATGCCGTTACGCACCATCGTCGAAATGGGATACAGCCGCGACATCAGTCCGGGGGAACCGCTTCCGGCGCAGTGGTTCCGGTTCTCGCCGGTGCGTGACGCCATCACCGTTGCGATCGCGATCGCGACAGGTATCGACGACGCTGTCGCGCAGAAGTCCGGCGATCCGTCCAACCGGCCACTCGGCACAACGGCAATCAACGGACCATTCGGGGTGCCGGAGTTCAGCTTCCGAGACTGGTTCGACGCCGCGCATCCCGACAGTTCAGCTGAATCCTCGCGCAGTTCGACTGTCGAGTTGTCGGCGGCTCCTGTCGCCGCTCAGGCACGATCCGCGCAGGTGAACGATTCGACCGTGGCACTTCCCGGTCAGCGCGACCCGGAGACGTCGGTGCCGCGCGCCGCCGAATCGGGCGAGGCTTCGGACAACTCGGCGGCGGGGGCCGAATCCATCAAGCCGGACACGCCGCCCTCCGGTCGTTCGGCGGCACCGCCGCGGCCTGGCAATCAACCGCAGGTGCCTTCGGAGGGCGAGTCGGCAGATCCTCCGAATGCGGGTGGCGGACCCGAGAGCGATAGCCGCCCTGTCGATGACGTGCCGAGTACCACCGACCCGGCAACAGCGCCGGCAGGCGGTACTCAGGCGACCGAAGGTGCTGCGGTACCGCATGATTCGTCACAGGTAGATCGGGGCGCGTCGACGCTCGGAGAGCCTGTCGGAGCGCGGCGGTAGTCTCTGTCCATGGCCACCGTCATCACACTCGTCTGGGCCCAAGACCGCGTCGGCGCCATCGGGCGTCAGAATGCGATTCCGTGGCGCGTTCCCGAGGACATGCGCCGGTTCCGCGAACTGACGGGCACCGACCCGGTCGTGATGGGACGAAAGACGTGGGAGTCGCTGCCCGAGCGATTTCGGCCGTTGCCGGAGCGCCGCAATGTCGTGATCACCCGCAACAGCGACTACGTCGCGCCAGGAGCCGAGATTGCGGGTTCGCTGCGTGAAGCGCTCGATCGGATCGTCGGCGCCGTCACGGTGATGGGTGGCGGGGCCATCTACGAGGCCGCGATGGAACACGCCACGCGATTGCACGTGACCGAGATCGACCTCCTCGTCGAGGGCGCCGACGCGTTCGCACCCGAGATCGACCCGTACGGGTGGGAGGTCGCGGAGACGACGTCGTGGGAGACGTCGTCGGGCGGACTTCGCTATCGATTCGTCGACTACTCGCGTCACGGCGCGACGTCGGATGTGCGTCGGGGAGCTTGATAGCCTCCGCGATGGCGTCTCCCGAGCTCACGGCCGCGCAGGCGGCCCGAATCGCCCTCACCGCACAGGGATTCGGTCCTCGACCCTTCGCGGGAACCGTGACACGCAAGCAGGTGTCGCGGATCGTCGAACGCACGCGATTGATCCAAATGGACTCGGTGAACATCGCGGTGCGAGCGCACTACCTGCCGTTGTTCTCGCGACTCGGCACCTACGACCGAACCCAGCTCGACCGCGCCGCGTGGCATCCCGGACGGGCCACTCGGATGCTCGTCGAATACTGGGCGCACGAGGCCGCGCTGATTCCGGTCGACGACTGGCCGCTGTTCGGGTGGCGGATGGAAGAGTACCGAGACGGACGGTATCTCCACACACGAGAACTCATGCGCGACAATCGGGCTCTCGCGGCAGACATTCGGGCGCTCATCGCCGAGATTGGACCGTCGACGCCGCGCCTGATCGAGAGTCATCTCGGAATCGAGCGTGAACCCAGTGCGCCCGGCGGCTGGTGGAATCGCGGCGACGTGAAGCATCTGTGCGAAGCGATGTTCGCCTCCGGTGAGTTGTCGGCTGTGCGAGACGCCAACTTCGGACGCCATTACGACCTCACCGAGCGCGTCGTCGGCGAGGTCGCGCAGCGCCGCATCGGCAGGGTCGATGCGCACAGACAGTTGGTGACGAATGCCGCTGCGGCACTTGGCGTCGCGACGGTCGCCGATCTCGCCGACTACTACCGACTCAAGCCCGCCGAGGTTCGCGGTGTCGTCGCCGAGTTGGTGGAAGACGCAGTGCTGCAACAGGTCTCGGTGCGTCACTGGAAAGACCCCGCGTTCGTGCACGCCGACACCGTGATTCCGCGTCGCATCGCCCATGCGGACGAACGGTCGGCGCTGCTGTCACCGTTTGATCCGCTGGTCTTCTTTCGTCCGCGTGCCGAACGGCTCTTCGGTTTCCGCTATCGCATCGAGATCTACGTACCCGAACACAAACGCGTACACGGCTACTACGTGCATCCCTACCTGCTCGGCGACGAGATCGTCGCACGCGTCGATCTCAAGGCCGACCGCGCCGCGGGTGTGCTCCGGGTGCCTGCGGCCCACCTCGAGGAGGGGAGTGACGCAGGCATGGTCGCCGAGCGCCTCGCAACCGACCTCGCAACGACGGCGCAGTGGCTCGGACTCGACGGCGTCGAGGTCGGTTCCCGAGGCGATCTGGCTGCCACCTTGGCTCATGCCACCGTCGGGGCTTCGGCATGACATGCTGTTCCCGGCTTTGAGACAATCCAGCAGGCATTCACCACATCGAAGAGTTCACGAGAGGTACCGATGACGGTCACGCACGACGGGCGCACCTACCAACTGGTCATGTTCGACCTCGACGACACCCTGGCACCGTCGAAGAGCCCCATGGACGATTCCATGGTCGAGGTCTTCGGCCGACTACTCGACCGCAGCATGGCGTGCATCATCTCGGGCGGCAACTTCGATCAGTTCCAGGTGCAGGTGCTCGACCGACTCGGCGACGGCGTGAATCGCGCGAACCTGCATCTGATGCCCACGAACGGCACGCAGTACGTGCGGTGGGACGGCTCCGAGTGGAAGACCGTGTACGCCGAGTACCTCACCGACGACGAGAAGCAGCGCACCCTGACCACGCTCGAGACCGGCGCGAAAGAACTCGGGCTGTGGGAGACCGAGACGTGGGGGCCGGTGCTCGAGGATCGGGGCAGCCAGATCACGTTCAGCGCATTGGGGCAGGCCGCTCCCGTCGACGCCAAGAAGGCATGGGATCCCGACGGTCGCAAGAAGGAGTCGCTGCGCGCGTACGCGGCCGAACGACTTCCCGACCTCGAGGTGCGCAGCGGCGGATCGACGTCGGTCGACGTGACCCGCAAGGGCATCGACAAGTCCTACGGCGCGCGCCGACTGATGGAGATCCTCGACCTCACCGTCGACGACATCCTCTTCTACGGCGACCGTCTCGACGAGGGCGGAAACGACCGTCCCGTGATGGAACTGGGCATCACGTCGATCAGCGTGTCCGATTGGACCGACACGCTCGCCAAGCTCACCGCGCTTCTCGACGAGTGAGCCCGGCCGGCGTGCTCACCGTCCGGTGACGTGTGGCCGATGCTCGGTGAACCCAATCATCTGCTCGATCTGAGCGGCCAGCGACACGAGCAACAACTCGCTGTTCGCCGGTCCGACGAGCTGAGCGCTCTGCGGCAGGCCCGACCGATCCACTCCGATGGGTACGGCTGCCGCGGGGTTGCCCAGTACGTTCCACGCCGCCGTGTACGACGCGGTCTCGGCTGCCGCACGTAGAAGGCCGACGAACCCGTGCCGATCGAGCTGCCCCGCCTCGACGGCGGTGGTGAGCGTGGTCGGGGTCAGCAGGATGTCGTAGTCGTCGAAGATCGTTGCGAGGAGTTCGTCTGCGAACTGCTCCGCGCGTCGCTCGGCCCATCCGGCACGGGCGTGGAGGACACGTCCGACTCGGGCGATGCGTCGAGTATTGCGCTCGAGCCGGTCCGGATGTTCCACGCGCGCAGCCTCTTCGGAGACACCCGACGCGGTTTGCACGGAGAACACCCCCGACAGGAGCGGGTAGTCGGGGTCTGATTCGACGACGTCGTGTCCCGCGTCCCGCAGTCGGTCGGCCAGCGCGCGTATCGCCGCGGCCGACTCGTCGTCGACCATGCCCGCCCGCATCGGATTGCGAAACGAAAGCCGGATCCGCAGACGGCCGGGCGGTGTGCCCGCAGCGTCGACGAATGAACCGGCCAGCTCAGTGGCATGAAATCTGTCTGTCGACGTCGCACCGGAGATCACGTCGTAGATGAGTGCGCTGTCTGCGACGGTGCGGGTCAACGGTCCCAGGGTGCCCAGCGCTCGCCACAGGTCGGGGTTGGGTGCGGTACTGACCCGACCTCGCTGCGGTTTGAGCCCGAACAGGCCGCACCAGCTCGACGGGAGGCGGATCGACCCACCTCCGTCGCCGCCAATACCTGCGGCCACCATCCCCGACGCGACCGCTGCCGCGGTGCCTCCGCTCGAGCCGGCGGGGGACCGGTCGGTGTCCCACGGATTACGAGTCCAGCCGTTCGCAGCGGTTTCGGTGAAGGGCCAGATGCCGAACTCGGGCATCCGGGTCTTGCCGATGATCACAGCGCCCGCGTCGCGCAGACGCTTCACCACCTCCGAGTCGGCCTGTGCCGGCGTCGTGACCGACGCTCCGCCGTATGCCGTGGGCACACCGCGGACGTCGTTCTCGTCCTTGATCGCGATCGGTACCCCGTGCAGCGGGCCGGCAGGGATGCCGTCGCGCAACGCGGCGTCGAGTCGATCGGCTTCGGCTCGCGCCTCGTCGTGCAGAACGGTGGAGAACGCGTTGAGCGTGGGGCCGAGGCGAGCGATCTCGGCCAAGCTGTGCTCGACGAGTTCGCGAGAGGTGACCTGGCCGTCGACGACCCAGGAGCGCTGGCTGTGAACAGAACTGAAGTGCAGATCGGGCATGCCACCCATCGTCCCCCGTCGGGCACCGGGGCGGGTGCTGAAACTCCGCAGGTGTTGCCGAGAGCTCCCTCGGACGACGGGGTGCTCGGGTCGTGAAGGTCGCGCTGATGGACAATCATGGATGCCCACTAGGTGAGAGGAGGCGGCATGTCGGACATGGTCCCGTTGAAGGTGCAGATGGTCGCCGCGACCACGTTCAACCCGCCCGAGGACGTCCCGTGGAGCACCGACGCCGACGGCGGCGAGGCGCTCGTCGAGTTCGCAGGCCGCGCTTGCTATCAGAGCTGGGACAAGCCCAATCCCCGAACCGCGACGAACGCCGGTTACCTGCGGCACATCCTCGAGGTCGGTCACCTGTCGCTACTCGAGCACGCGAACGTGACCTTCTACATCACCGGGATCTCGCGGTCGTGCACGCACGAACTGATTCGGCATCGTCACTTCTCGTATTCGCAGCTCTCGCAGCGGTTCGTCCCCGAACACGACTCGAACGTGGTCGCACCACCGGCAATCGAGGGCGACGCGCACCTCGAGGCGTTGTTCACCGAAGCCACCGACGCGAGCCGCAAGGCGTACGGCGAACTGCTCGACGCCCTGGAGGCGAAATTCGCCGACGTGCCCAACGCGATCCTGCGCCGCAAGCAGGCACGGCAGGCCGCGAGGTCGGTGCTGCCCAACGCGACCGAAACCAAGATCGTCGTCACCGGCAACTACCGTGCGTGGCGACACTTCGTCGGCATGCGCGCCACCGAACACGCCGACGTCGAGATCCGCCAGCTCGCCGTCGAATGCCTGCGTCAACTCATGGATGTCGCGCCGACCGTGTTCGGCGACTTCGAGATCGGCACGCTCGCCGACGGCACCGAGGTCGCCACATCGCCGTTCGTGCTCGAAGGCTGAGCAGCGGGCCAGGTAGTAAGACCCGCGTGGCCCGCTCGCTCGCGCTCCAGGCGCCACGGCGCTGATGTGGCCCGCTCGCTCACGCTCCCGGCGCCACGGTAGCCTTGACCACCATGAACGCAGGAGCGCAGCAGCTGCACACGCACCCCTTCGGGACCAACGTGGTGGCAATGGTGACCCCCTTCCGCGCCGACGGCTCGCTCGATCTCGACAAGGCCGCCGAACTGGCAGATCACTTGGTGTCCAAGGGATGCGACGGACTCGTCGTCTCCGGGACGACCGGCGAGTCTCCCACAACCACGCCACAGGAGAAGCTCGACCTGCTGCGCGTCGTGCTCGCAGCAGTCGGCGACCGCGCCCGCATCACGCAGGGCGCGGGAAGCTACGACACCGCAGAGAGCATCCGCTTCGCGCAGGCCTCCGAGCAGGCCGGTGCGCATGCGCTTCTCGTCGTCACCCCGTACTACTCCAAGCCGCCGCAGGCCGGGCTGCTCGCGCACTTCCGGGCCGTCGCCGATTCGACGTCGCTCCCGGTTCTGCTCTATGACATTCCGCCGCGCTCTGTCGTTCCGATCGCCAACGAGACACTCATCGCCCTCGCCGAGCACCCGCGAATCAAGGGCGTCAAGGACGCCAAGGGAGATCTGCATTCGGCGGCGGGCATCATCGCGACGACCGGACTCGAATACCTCTCCGGCGAGGACGCACTGAACCTGCCGTGGCTCTCGGTGGGGGCGACCGGATTTGTCAGCGTGATCGGACATCTTGTGCCCGACCGTCTGCGAGACATGCAGATCGCCGTCGAGAAGGGCGATCTCGTTGCGGCACGTGCGATCAACACGTCGATCCTGCCGCTGGTCAATGCGATGGGTCGCCTCGGCGGGGTGACGATGGTCAAGGCGTCGTTGCGTGTTCTGGGATTCGACGTCGGAGATCCGCGTCTGCCGCAGGTGCCCGCGACGGGCCCGCAGATCGAAGCGCTCATCACCGACCTACGTGCGGCGGGGGTGCTCGCCTGATGGCCACCCAACGTCGACGCAGCGCCTCACGCCAAGCGGGTCCTCCCACGCCGGCCGCCGAACGTCCCGAGCCGACGCCCGCGCAGAAGCAGGCACCAGCCCAGGAAGCTCCCGCCCAGCAAGCACCGGCCCAAGAAGCATCGGCACAGCAGGCGCCGGCGCAGAAGCAGGCACCAGCTCAGCAGGGTTCCAAACCATCGGGCGAACAGAACCCGGGACGCGGTCGGCGTCGCGGCAAGCATGAGCGTCGCGACGATGCGCAGGCCTCCGGCAACGGCAAGCAATCGGGGGCGCAAGGACAGGCCGGCCGTCGAGAGTCGATCCCCGTTGACCCGGCGGTCGACCGGCTCGGAACCCCGCGCAAGCTGCCGCGCGGCGGACTACGCGTGGTCGCGCTGGGCGGAATCGGCGAAATCGGCCGCAACATGACGGTTTTCGAGTACAACGGTCGGCTGCTGATCGTCGACGCGGGAGTCTTGTTCCCGGAGGACGCGCAGCCCGGCGTCGACCTCATCCTGCCCGACTTCCGCTATATCGAGGATCGCATCGACGACGTCGAGGCGGTCGTACTCACCCACGGCCACGAGGATCACATCGGCGCCGTGCCGTTCCTGCTGCGGTTGCGCAGCGACATCCCGGTCGTCGGTGCGAAGTTCACTCTCGCGCTCGTCGACGCCAAGTGCAAGGAACACCGCCTGCGGCCCAAGCTCGTCGAGGTACGTGAGGGCGATCGGCTCGATTACGGACCGTTCGACCTTGAGTTCTTCGCGGTCAACCATTCGATCCCGGACGCGCTCGCGGTTGCCATCCGCACCCCCGCGGGGCTGGTGTTGCACACCGGCGACATCAAGCTCGACCAGCTTCCACTCGACAACCGCCTCACCGACCTCGCAGGATTCAGCCGTCTCGGCGACGAGGGCGTCGACCTGTTCCTCGTCGACTCCACGAACGCCGAGGTCCCCGGATTCGTGACGCCGGAACGCCAGATCGGCTCGGTCCTCGACCAGGTCATCGGCAAGGCCAAACAGCGCGTCATCGTCGCATCGTTCGCGAGCCACGTACACCGCATCCAACAGATCATCGACGTCGCGCACGCCCACAACAGGCGCGTGACCTTCGTCGGACGGTCCATGGTGCGCAACATGCAGATCGCCCAGGACCTGGGATACCTGCACGTGCCCGACGGCGTCGTCGTCGACATGGATACCGCGGCGACGCTCCCGGATCACCGGCTCGTGTTGATCTCGACAGGTTCGCAGGGCGAGCCGCTCTCGGCGTTGTCCCGGATGGCTCGTGGCGAACACCGTCAGATCAACATCCGCGCCGACGACCTGGTCGTGCTGGCGTCGTCGTTGATCCCGGGTAACGAGAACTCGGTGTTCGCGGTGGTCAACGGACTCGCCAAGCGAGGCGCGACGGTGATCACGCAGCAGAACGCGAAGGTCCACGTCTCCGGGCATGCTTCGGCGGGCGAGTTGCTCTACCTCTACAACGCCGTGCGGCCGACCAATGCCATGCCGGTGCACGGGGAATGGCGGCATCTACGTGCCAACGCGGCTCTCGCGGTGGCGACAGGTGTGCACCCTGACCGCGTGATGCTCGCCGAGGACGGCGTCGTCGTCGACCTCGTCGACGGCCAAGCCGAGATCGTCGGACGGGTGCCCGTCGGCCACGTCTACGTCGACGGCCTGTCTGTCGGCGACGTGGGGGAGTCGACGCTGTCCGAACGCCTCGTCCTCGGGGAGGGCGGATTCATCGCGATCACGGTCGCCATCGACGCCGCCACCGGTCGTGCCGTCAGCCCTCCTGAGGTCTCCGGACGCGGGTTCTCCGACGACCCGGAAGCGCTCAAGGAAGCGGCGAGCCTGGTCGACCAGGCGCTCGATTCGCTTGCCGCAGAAGGGGTTACCGACGCGCATCGGATCGCCCAGACGATTCGACGAGTTGTCGGACGGTGGGTTGCCGACACCTATCGTCGACGCCCGATGATCGTGCCGACGGTGCTCGCGGTCGGTTCGTAGCTCCTGTGGGCGGTCTCACGTCCAGCCGAGAGGTGCCAGTCGTTATGCTCACTCCGGCCCGCGATTTCGCGGGTAAGCGACGGGGCGTGGTGTCTCGTTGTGAGCTGAGATGACGCCCCGAAAGGCCAGCCCCGAAGTGACTTCGAATACGCGTAGCGACGCCCGGTCGCGTGCCACAGCCGCAGCCAGGAAGATCACGATCGCCGCAACGGTGCTGAGCACCACGCTGATCCCGATCGGCGTCGCGACGGCAGCGCAGGCGCACGCCGCTCCCGCTGCGATCACCGCGCACGCCGCCCCGGCGCCGCTGGCCATCTCGGTGCCCGGTGTCCAGAACGCCCGCACCTTCGCGAACTACACGACGCACAGCGGAATGCGCATCTCCGACAAGGTGATTCGCAGCGCCAATCTCAGTGGGCTCACTCCCGCCGGGGTCGGTGTCCTCCAGCGACACGGCCTGCGCTCGATCATCGATCTGCGCACTCAGCTCGAGTCGACGGTGCAGCCCGACAGAGTGGTTCCCGGTGCCACGCGACGCAGTTTCGACGTCCTCGGTGCGGTCCCGGCGTCGTACCTCGTCGACCTGCCCAGCGCCTACCGCGCCTTTGTCACCGACGCGCACGCACGCGAGGCGTTCCGCGCGTCGCTGCTCGACATCAAGAACACCGTCGGTGCAGGCGGATCGGTGCTGTTCCATTGCAGCGCAGGCAAGGACCGCACGGGGTGGCTCTCGGCGGTCCTGCTCACCGTTCTCGGCGTCGATCGCCAGGTCGTCGACGCCGACTTCCTCGCCAGCAACTCGTTCCGCCACGCATCGCCCACCGATCCGCTCAACGGTGTGAACATCGGATTGCTCAACGCCGCATTCGCAGCGGCAGACAAGACGTACGGCAGCTTCGAGAACTACGTCCACAAGGGACTTCGGCTCTCCGACTCGGACATCGCAGGACTCAAGAAGGCGTTGCTGCTGCCGTCGATCTGAACAGCGTTCCGCGCGGGCTGGCTAGGGTGGGGTCGTGAGCCTTGCACAGTCGGAACGCGCGGAGTTGGCCGCGACGCTACGGACCGTCGGACCCGATGCGCCCACGATGTGTGGCGACTGGGATGCCCGCGACCTCGCGGCGCACCTGGTGATCCGTGAGCGTCGACCCGACGCAGCGCTCGGAATCGTCGTGAGTCCCTTGGCCGGGCACACCGAGAAGGTGCAGGCGCAGACCGCTGCCCACCCGTGGCCCGACCTCGTCGAGGAGGTTGCCGACGGCCCGCCGTGGTATTCGATGTTCCGCCTTGTCGACAGGTGGGCCAATCTCGCCGAGATGTTCATCCACCACGAGGACGTACTGCGCGGTGGCGCGGATCCGGACGGACCGTGGACTCCACGCGAACTGAGCGCTGAGATGACGCAGGCACTGCGTACCCCGCTGAAGGGTATGGGGAAGCTCACGCTGCGGTCGATGCCTGCTCAGCTCACGCTCGCGACACCGGACGGCGAGAACGTGCTGGTCGCGGGGTCGGGTGAACCGGTAACGGCCACGGGGACCGTCGGCGAGTTGCTTCTGTTCGCCTACGGCCGCGCACCTGTGGCGATCACATGGTCCGGCGACCCCGATGCGATCGCGGCGGTGTTGGCAACCACCCGCTCCGTGTGAATTTCCCAGTGTGAATCTCCCCGTACGAATCAGCTGATTCGGGCGTTGAACTGCGGGTTCGCGAAAGTTCCAGCAACGCTCGAGTCGGGCACGGGTTACGAATTCGACACACAGTTGTGTTGCCTGTGTTGTGTATGTGACTCAGGTGATGGGTGACCACTAGTCTGTCCGTATGGCTTCGAAGGCAGGCACGAGTTCGGCCGCGGCCGCGTCACGCGCAAGCGGTGGACAGCGCGCAGCGGCGGGACGGGGTGCAACGGGGGGACGGGCGTCGAGCCGTCAGCAGAGCACGGGCGGACGGCGACCCGCGGCAGGGTCGGGGAGTCGTGCCGCAGGGTCGCGCACCAGCGGTACCGGACGCACACGCACAGCGTCGACGTCGTCGACCAGCTCGCAGGGTTCGGGGCGAAAGCAGAGTTCAGGCCGTCAGCAACCGGTCCGTAAGCAACAATCCGCCGATATCAGTCGACGCTCCGCGGGAGCCGTCGTCGGTCGGGGAGTGGGCCGCGGTCTCGGGGGTGCGTGGTCGCTGCTCGCGCGGGGGGTCGGTTCTGTCGCACGTGCGGGCGGTGGGCACTCGACGTCGGCGTCGGTGGTCGACGAGGACCTCCGCGACGTCGACGACGACTACTTGACCGCCGATGACGCCGACGGTTTCGAGGGTCGGGCCGATCGGCACGCCATCGGCGCGCAGGGCCATTCGCATCGGCGCGACGGGATCGGGCTGGCGCTGCTTGCCCTGGCTCTCCTCGTCTCTGTTGGTGTCTGGCTCGGGGCGGCCGGTCCGGTCGGCGCGTTCATCGACGCTCTGGTGCGGGCCATTGTCGGAACCGCTGCGCTGTTGGTGCCCGTCGCGCTCGCCGCAGGTGCGGTAGTGCTGATGCGACGGGGCCCGAACCCCGAGAAGCGCGCAAGATACATAGGTGGCGCGTTGCTGATCGTGTTGCCGCTGCTCGGTCTGATGCACCTGGTGGCCGGGGCACCCGAAGACCTTCCCGGCCGCTCACATGCGGGCGGGTTCGTCGGCTACGTCGTCGGGACGCCGCTCACCGCGGGTGTGACGGCGTGGGTGTCGGTGCCGATCCTGGTGTTGTGCATCGCTTTCGGCGTCCTGATCCTCTCCGGTCGCACGATCCGCGAGGTGGTCGACGCTGCCGCGGGCTGGCTCGGCTTGGGCGGCGGGCACGTCGTCGACGACGAACTCCCGTGGGACGACGACGTCGACGATGAAGCCTATGACGACGACTTGGTCGACGCCGACGACGACTTCGAGGACGAGAACCGGAGCGGCTCCTACGCCACCAGTGGATGGTCTCGGTCGGCTGCAGGTGGCCGCTCCGACGACCCGTACGAGAACTACCCGCCCGACGACGACTCGACGGCGCGCCCTCGTCGACGCAGCACGCGCTCGGATCGACGCAGCGCACCCATCGCTGTGCCGACACCGACCGTCGACGTTGCCGACCTGCCGACCGACAACTTCGACGACATGCTGACCGAACCCGTCGTCGACGAGGTCACCGAGCAGATCGCGCGGCCCGCCGCCAGAACCCGCAAACGTGCGGGCGACATTGCCAAGGCGCGAAGTCGCGAGACGACTGCGTCCACGAAGCCGGCAGCACCGGAGCCGGTCGTCGACCCCGACGCCGACTCGGACGCGCTCGTCGTCGCCGAGGTCGAAGGCGATTACCGCCTGCCTCCGGCCACATTGCTCGTCGATGGTGATCCGCCCAAGCGCGGTAGCCAGACCAACGACGACATGATCGATCGCATCACCGGGGTGCTCGAGCAGTTCAAGATCGACGCGGCGGTCACGGGGTACACCCGCGGACCGACCGTCACGCGATACGAGGTCGAGCTCGGTCCCGGTGTGAAGGTCGAGAAGATCACCGCACTGCAGCGCAACATCGCGTACGCGGTGGCCACCGACAACGTTCGGCTGCTCGCGCCCATCCCGGGTAAATCCGCCGTGGGTATCGAGGTGCCCAACTCCGATCGGGAGATGGTGCGTCTGGCAGACGTCCTCAAGTCGCCGTCGACCCGCAAGGACTCGCATCCGCTGGTGATCGGTCTCGGCAAAGACATCGAGGGCGATTTCGTCAGCGCCAACCTCGCGAAGATGCCGCACCTGCTGGTAGCGGGTTCGACGGGTTCCGGTAAGTCGAGCTTCGTGAACTCGATGCTCGTGTCGCTGCTTACGCGCGCCACTCCCGAGCAGGTGCGAATGATCCTCATCGACCCGAAGATGGTGGAACTCACGCCGTACGAGGGCATCCCGCACCTGATCACGCCGATCATCACGCAGCCCAAGAAGGCGGCGGCCGCCCTCGCCTGGCTCGTCGAGGAGATGGAGCAGCGCTACCAGGACATGAAGGCGTCGCGGGTGCGCCACATCGACGACTTCAACAGCAAGGTGGCCTCGGGAGAAATCACCACGCCACTGGGCTCCGAGCGCGTCTACAAGCCGTACCCCTACATTCTCGCCATCGTCGACGAGCTCGCCGACCTGATGATGACCGCCCCCCGCGACGTCGAGGACGCGATCGTCCGCATCACGCAGAAGGCACGTGCGGCCGGTATCCACCTAGTGTTGGCGACGCAGCGGCCGTCCGTCGACGTCGTCACCGGTCTGATCAAGACCAACGTGCCGTCGCGATTGGCGTTCGCGACGTCGTCGCTGACCGACTCCCGCGTCATCCTCGACCAGCCCGGCGCAGAGAAGCTCATCGGCATGGGCGACGGACTGTTCCTTCCGATGGGCGCGAACAAGCCTGTCCGTATGCAGGGAGCGTTCATCACCGACGAGGAGATCGCCGCCGTCGTCGACTACACGCGTGAGCAGGCCGATCCCGAGTACACCGAGGGCGTGACAACAGCCAAGGCCGGAGACAAGAAGGACATCGACGGCGATATCGGCAATGATCTCGACGATCTGTTGCAGGCCATCGAGCTCGTGGTGTCGAGCCAGTTCGGCTCGACGTCGATGCTGCAGCGCAAGTTGCGTGTCGGGTTCGCCAAGGCAGGACGACTGATGGACCTGATGGAGACGCGCGGCGTTGTGGGCCCGAGCGAAGGGTCGAAGGCGCGTGAGGTGCTGGTGAAGCCGGACGATCTGGCAGGGGTCATCGCATCGATCACCGGCGGTGGCGACACGGACAGTAGCCCCGAATAGCCGATTCGGGCATAACGGATGAACCGGATCGCCCTCGGTTTCATTTGACTGTTAAAGTGGTCGGCAGATCGAAGAGGGGAGTATCCCCAACCTCGCAGACTGTCCGTCAATACGGTCGGGAGGTCGACGATGCGGATCATCGCTCGACACCCCCGGCCCGGGTAGCTGGTCCGGAAATGTCGCTGCCCGTGATGAGGCGGCGCCGGGCGGGAGAGACCTCTGGCATCGCAACAATTCTGTGCTGCGCGCTGGAGGTTAGATCTTTCTATGAATGTTTCGCCCACCGTCTGGGCGATCACCTGTGTGGTGATCCTCGGCCTCTTCGTCTTCGACTTCTTTGCACACGTCCGTGTTCCACACGCCCCCTCGCTCCGCGAGTCCGGAATGTGGTCGGCGATCTACATCTCGATCGCCGTCATCTTCGGTCTGTTCGTCTGGTGGCAGTGGGGCGGAACCTACGGCGGTGAGTACTTCGCGGGCTACGTCACCGAGAAGGCGCTGTCCGTCGACAATCTCTTCGTGTTCGTGATCATCATGAGCAAGTTCGCGGTGCCACGGGAGTACCAGCAAAAGGTACTTCTTCTCGGCATTGTGATGGCGCTGGTGATGCGTGGCGCCTTCATCGCTGTCGGTGCCGCCGCGATCAACGCATACAGCTGGGTGTTCTACCTCTTCGGCGCGTTCCTCATCTTCACGGCGATCAAGCTGCTCCGCGAGAGCGACGACCCCGTCGAGCATGAGGAGGAGCGCGAGACGAGGCTCGAGCGTTTCCTCAAGAAGCGCTTGCGCACCAGCGACGAGTACGACGGCGACAAGCTCTTCACCAAAATCAACGGCAAGCGGTGGGCGACGCCCATGCTGCTCGTCCTGATCGTCATCGGTTTCACCGACGTCTTGTTCGCGCTCGACTCGATTCCCGCGATCTACGGCCTCACGCAGGAGCCGTACCTGGTGTTCACCGCGAATGCGTTCGCGTTGATGGGCCTTCGCCAGCTGTACTTCCTGCTCGGCGGGCTACTCGACCGCCTGGTGTTCCTGTCCTACGGTCTCTCGTTCATCCTCGGCTTCATCGGCGTGAAGCTCGTGCTGCACGCACTCCACGAGAACACGCTGCCGTTCATCAACGGCGGCGAGCACGTCGCGGTACCGGAGATCTCGACGGTGGTGTCGCTGTCGGTCATCCTCGCGACACTCGTGATCACCACGGTGGCGAGCCTGCTCTGGTCCAAGCGCAAGGGCGCGTCGACGAGCGAACCGGCGGTCCGACACGACGAATAGCGCCGAGGTGTCGCCCAGGTGTGCGGCGTCCCGAGCTATTCGGCGAAGGGGCCGTACACCTGGGTCCATTCGACGACCCGCACGCCGTCGATGGCCTGGTGCGCGTTGAACGGATCGTTGGCGATGAACGCCTCTGCCTCGTCGAGGTCGGTGCCGCGGATGAGGATCAGCGCTCCCGAGCCGTCGGGGTAGGGGCCGGTCATCAGCACGTTGCCGGCCTTGAACTCTTCGGCCAACCACTCACGGTGCAGCGGCCGGTGCTGGTCTCGCACGGCCGCCTTGGCGGGACCGTAGGTGTAGTGGACTGCGAAGATCGCCACGATGTCGCTCCTTGTGTCTGGTTGGTGTCGAGTGGGTGAATGTGTAGTCGGTGACCGGTGCTCGGTCGGTTACGGCGTCTGCTCGGTCGAATTCTTGTCGAGGTGGGCGAGCATGCGTGTGTTGCCGAGGGTGTTCGGCTTGACGTAGCTCAGGTCGAGGAACTCGGCGACGCCGGTGTCGTACGAGCGGCACATTTCTTCGTAGACCTCGCGGGTGACGGGGGTGCCCTCGATTTCGCGAAAGCCATGCCTACCGAAGAACGCGGTCTCAAAGGTCAGCACGAACACCCGGGAGAGTTGGAGTTCCCGGGCAACCGACATGAGCTGTCCCACCAGGAGGTGCCCGATCCCGCGACCGGAGAAGCGGGTGTCGACCGCGACGGTACGTACCTCGCCCAGATCGGCCCAGAGGACGTGCAGCGCGCCGCAACCCACCACGACGCCGTCGACCTCGGCCACCCAGAACTCCTGGACCGCCTCGTACAGCGTGACGAGGTTCTTTTCGAGCAGGATTCTGCCCGCGTAGAGGTCGATGAGCTCCTTGATGCGGGGCACGTCGGACGTGCGGGCGCGTCGAATGAGGGGCACCGTTTCCTGTTCGGCAGTGGGCACGGCATCTGAGCCTAGTCGCGACAGATACGCTAAAGGGGTGCGGACTCCCGATCACATCACCGACCCGGTCGATCCGGTGCCGGTGGTCAACATCGCCAATGCGCTGACGGTGTTCCGCATTCTGCTGGTTCCCGTGTTCGTCGCGGTGCTCTTCATCGATGGCGGGCACGACACCGTGTGGCGGATCGTCGCCGCGGTCATCTTCGCGGGTGCCGCGTTCACCGACAGGGTCGACGGCAGGCTCGCCCGCGAACGCGGACTCGTGACGGACTTCGGGAAGATGGCAGATCCGATCGCCGACAAGGCGCTGATCGGTGCCGCACTCATCGGCCTGTCCATCCTGGGCGATCTGAGCTGGTGGGTAACCGGCATCATTCTGGTCCGTGAGTTGTGGGTGACGCTTCTACGCTTCTGGGTGATCCGGTATGCGGTGATTCCGGCCAGTCGGGGCGGCAAGTTGAAAACGTTGCTGCAGTCGGTCGGTATCGGGCTCCTGGTGCTTCCGTTGAACGGTGTATGGCACACGATCGCGATGGTGATCATGTGGGCCGCTGTCGTGGTGACCGTCGTGACGGGCGTCGACTACACCTGGCAGGCGCTGCGTGTGCGCGTCCGGGCCGCTCGGTCGGATTCGACGACCGGTTCGCTACGCAAGGCTCCTGATTCCCGCAAGGCTCCTGATTCCCGCAAGACCTCTGACGATCGCAAGACCTCTGACGCACGCAAGGCTCCTGACGTCATTCGTCCTTCGCCGCGCCGCCATTCCGACACCGTGTGATCTGGCGCGGGCCAAGGGTTGGCGCCGCGACGCGCGGACGAACGGCGTACGGCGACTGTCGGAACTTTGGACTAGTGTCGTGCAGACACACGGGGGACGGTGTGCGAAGTTCGGGATTCGAAGGTTCGGGAACGTATCGGCTGTCTCCGGCGTTGAAGCCGAACGGACACGAGAGACAGAACACGACACAGACACCGAGAGGAGACTCGATGGCGATGCTCTTGCGCGAGGCGCTTGGCGACAGCTTGCGCCGGGTGCGTACCCAGCAAGGCCGAACGCTGCGCGAAGTATCCACCAATGCACGGGTCAGTCTGGGATATCTGTCCGAGGTGGAACGCGGCCAGAAAGAGGCGTCGAGCGAACTGCTCGCCTCGATCTGTGATGCTCTCGACGTCGAGATCGCCGATCTGCTTCTCGACGTCGGCACGGCCATGCGACCCGAGGCAGCCGACGCCGATGGGATGGCACTGGCGGGCGAATCGGGTCTCGGTTCCCCGAAGGTCGTCATCCCATCGCCCGACGCCCACCGGACCACTGCGCTTGCCGCTGCCTGACAAGTGCCTGTTTGTCGGTCGGTAGGCGCTAGATTGGATTCAGCACCAACGACAGACCCCTCGAATCGGCAAAACCACCCGAATCGACAAGACCCGTCGAATCGGTAACCTGGCGAATCGGTAAAGCCGGCGAATCGATAAGACCTGTCGGACCGAGGTTCGACGACCGCTGAATGGAGTTGACGAAGAGCATGGCGAATCCGTTCGTGAAGCTGTGGCGCTACCTGATGGCAGCAGGCAACGCGAAGATCGACGAAAACGCGGATCCGAAGATCCAGATCCAGCAGGCGATCGAAGACGCTCAGCGTCAGCACCAGGCGCTGTCGCAGCAGGCGGCAGCGGTCATCGGCAACCAGCGTCAGCTCGAGATGAAGCTCAACCGGCAGCTCGAGGAGATCGAGAAGCTCCAGGCGAATACCCGCCAGGCGCTGACTCTTTCCGATCAGGCGACCGCGGCGGGCGATACGCAGAAGGCCCAGGAGTACACGAACGCTGCTGAGGCATTCGCCGCGCAGCTCGTCACTGCGGAGCAGAGCGTCGAAGACCTCAAGGCCCTCCACGATCAGTCGCTGCAGGCCGCGGAGCAGGCAAAGCACGCAGTCGAACGCAACGCGATGATCCTGCAGCAGAAGCTCGCCGAGCGGTCGAAGCTCCTCAGCCAGCTCGAGCAGGCCAAGATGCAGGAGCAGGTGTCGGCGTCGCTCAATCAGATGAGCGAACTGTCGGTCCCCGGAAACACCCCGAACCTCGATCAGGTGCGCGACAAGATCGAACGCCGCTACGCCAACGCCCTGGGCTCAGCCGAGCTGGCAAAGAACAGCGTTCAGGGGCGCATGCAGGAAGTGCAGCAGGCCAGCGTTCAAATGGCAGGCCATTCTCGCCTCGAGCAGATCAGGGCCAGCATGAACGGCGGAGCGCTGCCGTCCGGCGGTACCGCGGCCCAGCCCGCCCAGAACGCGGCTCCTGCCCAGCAACCGACGCAGCCCGCGACCGAGCCCCCCACCAGCAACTGACGGGTTCACCGCCCCGAGTCGGGATCGTTGCCGGACCAGATGCCGGTCACGCCTTTCCTGCGTTCGCTCTCGCTGAGCGCTGCCGCGACATCGGCTGGGAAGCCACGGTGTTCACCGGCACGCAGTGGTACGCCGCGGCCGGCAGGCGGGATATCGACATCGCGGAGCTCCCGGAACTGCGACCAGACGACTCCGACGACGACCTCGACGCGGGGGAGAAGCTGAGCGGACGGGCAGCGCGGATGGCCGTTCGTCTCGCACCTGTGTTGGCGAGCCGACGGATCGACCTTGTGGTCTCAGATGTCATCACGGTCGCCGGGTCGTGGGCCGCGGAGCTGACCGGGCTACCGTTCGTCGAACTGTCGCCGCACCCGCTGTATGCGCCGTCGAAGGGTCTGCCGCCGGTCGGCGCAGGTCTGACGCCCGGCCGCGGGTTCCGTGGTCGGTTACGCGATACTGCGATGCGCGCCGCGAGCAATCGTTCCGTCGCACTCGGCGTACGTCAGCGCGCTGCAGCTCGCCGCGGCATCGGGCTCGGCGATCACGGACCGGCGCCTGCCGCCCGACTGATCGCGACTCTTCCCGCGTTGGAAGTCTGGCGCCCGGACTGGCCACGCGATACACATCTGGTCGGTCCGCTGCTCTGGGAGCCGACCGACCGCATCTTCGAGCGGCCGTCGGGCGACGGGCCGCTCATCGTCGTGGCGCCGTCGACCGCGGTCACCGGTTGCGAGGGTCTACTCGACGAGACGCTCGGTGCACTCGGCGCGATCTCGTCACGTACGCCGGTACGGGCGGTGATCTCCTCCCTCGACCCACCTCCGTCGGACACACTCGCGCGCGCAGGGGCCGCGACGGTGAGCTTCGGACTCGGTCGCCAGGACGAGTTGCTGGCCGATGCGGATCTCGTGGTCTGCGGTGGTGGACATGGGATGCTCGCGAAGTCGTTGTTGGCCGGTGTCCCGGTCGTTGTCGTCCCCGGCGGTGGCGATCAGTGGGAACTGGCAAATCGGGTCAGCAGGCAGGGCAGTGGTGTGCTTGTTCGGCCCGCTGACGCGACGGCGATTGCGGAGGCGATCGAGGCGGTGCTGTGCGATCCGAGCCACGCCGCTGCTGCTGCCCGAGCTCGAGAGTCGGCGAACGCGGTGACCGACCCGACCGACGTGCTGCGCGACGTGCTCGCATCGGCGGGAACGTAGGCTGGCCGAGTGCGTCTCACGGAGTTCACGGAACTGATGACAACACAGTTCGGGGTGTCGTCGGCTGATGCGATCCTGGCCGATCACGTGCTCATCGAGTTCGGTGGCCGGACCGGGGCGCAAGCCATAGAGGACGGCGTCGATCCCCGTGACATCTGGGTGGCGATCTGTCGTGACTTCGACGTTCCGCGCTCGCTGTGGTGATGGGCCACGAAGTGAGTCCGGGGCCGAGGAGTCACACGGTCCAGTCGCGGGTGTAGCGCAGGCCATTGGCATTCGCGTAGCCGGCGATCCACATTCCGGCCGATTTTCGCTGTTGTCGCGGCGTGGCCTGTTCGGTGGTGCGAATCGACCTCTGCCCGCGTGTCGCGCTTGCCGTCGAACACTTGTTCGCGCCATGCTGTATTCAGTGGAACCACAGCGACCCCGGATGCGTCAGAGATTCTGTCAGAACCGTTTTGTCAGACCCGGTTTTGTCAGACCCACCGACTAGCGTCCAACGCAACATGAAACGAACAACGGCCTCGAAGACAACACGTTCAGCGCGCAGCACGCAGGACGGCACAGACAAACCTCAACCATCCCGAACAAGGAGAGATCCCATGGCAGCAGCTCCCCAGGACCGCGAGAAGGCTCTCGACCTCGCGCTGGCCCAGATCGACAAGAACTTCGGCAAGGGTTCTGTGATGCGCCTCGGTGAGGAGAGCAGGCAGCCGATCGAGGTGATCCCGACCGGGTCCATCGCACTCGACGTCGCGCTCGGTATCGGCGGTCTGCCTCGTGGCCGCGTCGTGGAGATCTACGGCCCTGAGTCGTCGGGTAAGACGACGGTCGCTCTCCACGCGGTGGCCAACGCGCAGGCTGCGGGCGGCATCGCCGCATTCATCGACGCCGAGCATGCCCTCGATCCCGACTATGCGGCCAGGCTCGGTGTCGATACCGATGCACTGCTGGTCTCTCAGCCCGACACCGGTGAGCAGGCTCTGGAGATCGCCGACATGCTGATCCGTTCCGGCGCTCTCGACATCCTGGTCATCGACTCGGTGGCCGCGCTGGTGCCCCGCGCCGAGATCGAGGGCGAAATGGGCGACAGCCACGTC
This sequence comes from Gordonia sp. w5E2, assembly GCF_036540975.1. Taxonomy (NCBI): domain Bacteria; kingdom Bacillati; phylum Actinomycetota; class Actinomycetes; order Mycobacteriales; family Gordoniaceae; genus Gordonia; species Gordonia sp. w5E2. Next base: position 2,141,231 of record NZ_CP144213.1, read on the forward strand.
GGTCTGCAGGCTCGCCTGATGAGCCAGGCGCTGCGCAAGATGACGTCGGCGTTGAGCAGTTCCAAGACCACCGCGATCTTCATCAACCAGCTCCGCGAGAAGATCGGTGTGATGTTCGGGTCACCCGAGACCACCACGGGCGGCAAGGCACTGAAGTTCTACTCGTCGGTCCGACTCGACGTACGTCGTATCGAGACCCTCAAGGACGGCACCGACGCCGTGGGTAACCGCACCCGCGTCAAGGTGGTCAAGAACAAGGTCGCACCGCCGTTCAAGCAGGCCGAGTTCGACATCCTCTACGGCCAGGGCATCTCCAAGGAGGGCTCACTCATCGACATGGGTGTGGCCGAGGGATTCATCCGCAAGTCCGGCTCGTGGTTCACCTACGAGGGTGATCAGCTCGGACAGGGCAAGGAGAACGCTCGAAAGTTCTTGTTGGAGAACACCGACATCCGCGACGAGGTCGAGAAGAAGATCAAGGAGAAGCTGGGTATCGGTGCGGTCGTCGACGCCGACGACATCGCGCCCGCGCCGGTGGAATTCTGATCTGCGCGCATCGCCGATGAGTTCACCCCATGACCCCGGGGAGCCGAGTGAGTCCACGACGGAGAGGAACGGCCCGTCCGCGTGGGATGTAGCACTCCGGCTCCTCGGGGTTCGTGCTCGCAGCCGTTCTGAGATGGCTCAGCGTCTGGCGCGCAGAGGATTCGATGCCGACACCGTCGACGAGGTGATGACTCGCCTCGACGCCCACAATCTGCTCGATGACGAGGAGTTCGCCGCCGAGTGGGTGCAGTCACGCCACACCTACTCGGGGCGAGGGCGCGTCGCGCTGCGGCACGAACTCGCCGCCAAGGGAGTCGACGTCGCGATCGTGCAGCGAGCGCTCGACGAGATCGATCCCGACGACGAACGCGCCGCGGCCCGCAACCTGGTCGACCGCAAGCTCACACCGACTGTGACCGAGCAGCTTGTCCACGCCGCGGAAACCAACGACAGATCAGTGCGCGACAAGCACTTTCGACGCCTCGTCGGCATGCTCGTCCGACGCGGCTACCCGCAATCCATGGCGATCGACGTCGTCGGCGGGGCGATCGACGAGATCACCTCCGCCGACTGACGTCAGGCCCGTGGCTTGGGCGAGGGCACCGGCATGTTCTCCATGGCCGCCTGGTCGACCTGATCGGCGGGCGGCACGTCGTCGGTGTTACCGCCGCGACCTTGCCGCAGCCTTCGCTCGATGTATGTCGCCAACGACGACAGCGCGAAGTTGATGATGATCAGGATGATGGCGATCACGATGAGAACCGGAATGTAGTTGCCGTACCGGGCCGCGGACAGCTGCGCCATGTGAATGATCTCGGAGTAGCCGATGACATAACCGAGCGCGGTGTCCTTGAGGGCCACGACCATCTGCGAGATGATCGCAGGCATCATCGCTGTGACGGCCTGCGGGAGCAGAACCGACAGCATCATCTGTGTCTTGCGCATACCGAGCGCCTTGGCCGCCTCGGTCTGCCCCGTGGGCAGCGACTTGATGCCCGAGCGCAGGATTTCCGCCATCACCGAGCCGTTGTAGAGCGTCAGGCCGCAGACCACTGCCGCAAAAGCCAGCTGTGACGACGGCACCACTCCGTACTGGGCGAAGAAGAACCAGAGGAACAGCATCAGGATCAGCACGGGAATCGCGCGGAACACCTCGACCAGCACGGTGCACACCCCGCGTACCCAGGCGTGATCCGACAGACGTCCGATGCCGAGAATGGAACCGAGGATCAGTGCGAGCACGATCGAGAGCGCTGCCGCGACAAGGGTGCGCCACAGACCGGGAAGGATGTAGCCGGTCCAGGTGCTCCACGTGACGAACGGCTTCCACTTCTCGGCGGTGAACTGGTCGTTGCCTGCGAATATCGCGATCACGTACGCGAAGATCGCGACGAGAATCGCGATGAACACGACGGCCACGATCGCGTTGCGTACGCGCGCACGGGGTCCGGGAGCGTCGTAGAGGACGGTTGCCTTGTCGCTCATCGCTTGACCGCCCATCGCTTTGCGAGCCAACCGAAGACGGCGCCCTCACTGAGTGTGATGATCATGAATCCGACGGCGATCACCGCGAAGATGACCAGTAGTTGGTCGGCAAAGGACTCGATCTCCGTTTTCATCAGTGCCGCGGCTTCGGCGACGCCGATCACGGAGGCGATGGTGGTGTTCTTGGTGAGTGCGATGAGCACGCTGCCCATCGGGCCGATCGTCGCTCGGATCGCCTGCGGGAGCACGATGATGCCGAACACCTGGGTGAAGGAGAGCCCGAGCGACCGTGCGGCCTCGGCCTGCCCGAGTGGGACGGTGTTGAAACCGGAGCGCAGCGTCTCGCAGACGAACGTCGACGTATAGACGATGAATGCGAGGACGGCGAGCCAGAAGTTGTTGGTCTTGATGGTCGACGAGAACGTCAGCCCGAGATTCTGATACAGCCCGATCGCGGCGAACAGCACGATCAGGGTCAGCGGCGTGTTGCGCACGATGTTGACGTATGTGGTTCCGAAGCCGCGCATCACAGGCACGGGGGAGACCCGCATTCCGGCCAGGATGGTCCCCCAGATGAGGGAGCCGATCGCCGACCAGAACGTCAATTGGATCGTCACCCAGAACGCGGGCCACAACTGCGGCCCCATGTCTTCCCAGAGTTCACTCACGACTGGTCACCTCCTCACTTCAGGCCCGCGGGGCACGGTGTGGACTTCGATTCGAGGAATGCGAGGTCGCCGGGCTTCGGTGTGAACGCAAACTTCGATCCCGGCTTCTCGGCGCGCTGCTCGATCTGGTTGACGTAGTCGTCGCCGAGGCTTTCGCGCAGTGCGCTGATCCACGGTGACGGACCGTTGTCGGCGCTTGGCTTCAGCATGGAGTCGAGGGCTTCGTTCACCTTGTTGACCGACTCCGAGTCGCCCTTGGCCAAACCGATCCCGTAGCGCTCGGTGGAGAACGGCGTTCCCGCCGCCTTCAGAGCTTTCTTGACGCACGCGTCCTTGAGATAGGTCATCTCCACAAGACGGAATTCGCCCTTCCAGAAGTTGGAGTAGCCCGCGAGGATCGATTCGTCTGTGGTCAGTGCGTCGACCTTGCCCCGACGTAGCGCCTCGACGCATGCGGAGTACGAATCGTATTCCTGCAGTTCGATATTCGGCAGTTGTGCCTTGACATTCTGGGCTGACGTCGACCCGGTGACCGAGCACAGTTTCTTGCCCTTGCCGAGGTCGGGGAGATTCTGGATCGACTCGTCGGACTTGCGCACCATGAGTCCCTGATAGGTGATCAGGTACGGGCCGCCGAAGTCGACCTTCTTGGCGCGGTTCTCGTTGATCGAATAGGTGGCGGCGATCATGTCGACCTCGCCGTGCTCGATCATGGCCTCGCGTCGAGCCGACGGTGTCTCGCGCCACGAGATCTTCGGGTGGGGCACTCCGAGCGAGTCGGCGATGTGATTGACGACGTACTCGGAGACGGCGGGGTCGAACCCGCTCATGGACTTGTCCGGGTTGTAGATGCCCAGCCCCGGCTGGTCGAACTTGGTGCCGAGTACCACCTCGCCGCTGCGGATCGAGTCGAGCAGGTTCTTCGGCTCGGTACTTCCGCAGCCCGCGAGGAGCGAGACGAACAGCGCACAGACGGGGAGAAATACCGTGAGCGCCATGGTTCGTCGGCGCGACCGTTTCCTCGCAGCAGGGGTGTCGACAGCTAGGTGCCCGGAGGCACGCCGACGCGTCGTCGGCGACGTGTCGGCCATGTCAGTGGCCCAAGATCTTGCCGAGGAAGTCCCTGGCGCGTTCGGACTGTGGACTGTCGAAGAAGCTGTCCGGATCGGTGTCCTCGACGATCGCGCCGTCGGCCATGAAGATCACGCGGTCGGCCGCCTTGCGGGCGAAGCCCATCTCGTGGGTCACCACGAGCATCGTCATGCCCTCCTTGGCCAACGAGACCATGACGTCGAGCACCTCGTTGACCATCTCCGGGTCGAGGGCCGAGGTCGGCTCGTCGAACAGCATCACCTTCGGTTCCATGGCGAGTGCGCGTGCGATGGCGACGCGCTGTTGCTGACCACCGGAAAGCTGCGCGGGGTACTTGTCCTTCTGGCTGGCGATGCCGACGCGTTCGAGGAGCTCGAGCGCGCGCTTCTCGGCGTCGGCCTTGTTCTTCTTACGGACTTTGGTCGGCGCGAGCGTGACGTTTTGGAGAATTGTCTTGTGCGCGAACAGGTTGAACGACTGGAAGACCATTCCGACGTCGGCGCGCAGAGTGGCGAGGTCGCGGCCCTCCTCGGGAAGTAACCGTCCCTCGACGAGGATCTCGCCGGAATCGATGGGTTCGAGCCGGTTGATCGTGCGGCACAACGTCGACTTGCCCGAGCCGGACGGGCCGAGGACGACGACGACCTGTCCGGCGGGGACCTCGAGGTCGATGTCCTTGAGGACGTGCAGCTCGCCGAAGTGCTTCTGCACGTTCTTGAGCACGATCATGTTGGTTCCGGTGGCGGGAGCCGGGGTCGCGGGTCCGACCGCCGAACCCCCTGTCGGTGAATCGGTCATAACCGTCGACACTAATGCCGACAACCCTTACAGGCGCGCTGAATGAGAACCTCGGCGTTGCGCGTGTGGTGACCGTGAAGGCGATTTGCACCGGCACCGTACCCTGGATCCAGTGAGTACGGAGTTGTCGGAGCGGCATGAGCTGCCGCGATCGGGGCGCAGCTATCAGGTGCGTACCTATGGCTGCCAGATGAACGTGCATGATTCCGAGCGCATCGCGGGTCTTCTCGAAGATGCCGGATATGTGCGCGCCGACGACGACGGCGATGCCGATCTCGTCGTGTTCAACACCTGCGCGATCCGCGAGAACGCCGACAACAAGCTCTACGGCAACCTCTCGCACCTCGCGCCGGTGAAGACGCAACGACCGGGGATGCAGATTGCGGTCGGCGGATGTCTCGCGCAGAAGGACAAGGACACGGTCTTGCGCAAGGCGCCGTGGGTCGACGTCGTGTTCGGTACGCACAACATCGGTTCGCTGCCTGCACTCCTCGATCGCGCCCGGCACAACGAGGAGGCGCAGGTCGAGATCCTCGACTCACTCGAAGCCTTCCCGTCGACGCTGCCCGCCAAGCGCGACTCGGCCTACTCCGGGTGGGTGTCGGTATCGGTCGGGTGCAACAACACCTGCACTTTCTGCATCGTTCCGTCCTTGCGTGGCAAAGAGGTTGATCGACGCCCCGGCGACGTGCTCGCCGAAGTCAAGGCGCTCGTCGACCAGGGCGTGCTCGAGGTGACGCTGCTCGGGCAGAACGTCAACGCCTACGGCATGTCGTTCGCCGACCCCGAACTGCCCCGCAACCGCGGCGCGTTCGCCGACCTCCTGCGCGCCTGCGGCGACATCGACGGTCTCGAACGAGTCCGATTCACCTCGCCGCACCCGGCAGAGTTCACCGACGACGTCATCGACGCCATGGCGCAGACACCCAACGTGTGCCCGCAGCTTCACATGCCGCTGCAGTCGGGTTCGGATCGCATCCTGCGGGCCATGCGACGCAGCTATCGCACCACCAAATTCCTCGGCATCCTCGACAAGGTGCGCGACGCGATGCCGCACGCCGCCATCACCACCGACATCATCGTCGGATTCCCCGGTGAGACCGAAGAGGACTTCGCCGCGACGCTCGACGTCGTCGAGCGTGCGCGGTTCTCGAGTGCGTTCACCTTCCAGTACTCGCCTCGACCGGGTACGCCCGCGGCAACGATGCCCGATCAGGTGCCGCCAGAGGTCGTCAGCGAGCGCTACCAACGACTGATCGCGCTGCAGGAGCGCATCTGTCTCACCGAGAACCGCAACCTCATCGGGTCCGACGTCGAGCTGCTCGTAGCCGCGGACTCCGGGCGCAAATCCGCCGACACCGGGCGGCTGACCGGCCGCGCCCGCGATGGGCGACTCGTGCACTTCCGCGCGGGCGACGCCGCCGAGGCGATCCGACCCGGCGACGTCGTGGTCACGACCGTCACCGACGCCGCGCCGCATCACCTCATCGCCGACGGGTCCATTGCGTCGCATCGCAGAACCCGCGCAGGCGACGCGCACGAAATCAACGCCACCCCGACGACGGCGCCGGTCGGCGTCGGACTGGGTATGCCGGGACTGGGTCCGGCGCCGATGCCCGCCGTGGCCTCGACCGGATGTTCTTCGGGCGCCTGTGGTTCGTGAACCATGACGGCATGACCTGCCGGGCACCGTGATCTGCCGGGCCTTTTGAACTGCCAGCACCCAGCGACGAGAGATGAGAGGCGCGAGATGAGCGACGAACCGCGCGAGGACAACACCGACGACCGACTGCCGACGGCTCAACGAGCCAGCGGTGGTAGCACCGGTGATAGCACTGCCGACGGCGGGACCGGAAGTGACGACGCCGAGTTCGCGCAGTACGCAGACGATCTCCGCAAGGCCGAACGTAAGGTCGCGGGCGAGATCGATCCGGGAGCTCGCGCCGTGGTGGTCGCCGTCGCTGTGCTCGTCGCGATGGGCTCGCTGCTCCTGCCGCACACGGGTTCTGCGAACGGATTCGACGTGCTGACCTCGTCCGCGGCCGCCGCGACCGAACGAGTCGCAGTGGTGTCGAAGGTATTCGTCTGGTTCCTGGTGGTGTTCGGAATCTTTGGGTCGATGCTCGCGCTGGTCACCCGCCGATGGGTGATCGCGTGGATCGCGTTGTGCGGGTGCGCGATCGGCTGCGTCGCAGGCATGCTCGCGTGGTGGTCGCGGAACACTCCTGGTGTCGGGGGAGTGGCACCGCCGTCGGGTGTCGGCGCGGGGCTCGTCCTCGGCTGGTTGGCCCTGCTCGTGCTCACCTTCCACTGGTCACGCGTCGTGTGGGCGCGCAGCACCTACCACTTGGCGCTCGAAGAGGAGCGTCGTCGGGAAGCGGTGGCACGCGAAGAGGCCGCCCGCAAACTGCAGCAGCGCCCGCGCGAGCGCTGAGTACCAGTACCTGATCGAGTATCAGTACCTGGTCGAGCTCAGCCCCGGGCCGGCTAGCGGTCGGCGATGGCGCTCTGCGCGGCCTGCGCCCATTCGCGCCACTGGGCCGCCTGCTCGCGCAGCTTCTCCGCGTCGCGCTTCTTGCCGCGCTCGGCCGCCTTTGCTGCCTGGTCCTCGAGTTGTGCTGCGCGGTCGGCGAATTGCGCGGCACGCGCGAGCGCCTCGGGGTCGGTGCGCTGCCACTGCGCGTCCTCGGCGTCGCGAATCCGCTTCTCCAACGCACGCGCACGGCCTTCGAGGCTGTGCATCTGTTCGCGCGGCACCTTGCCGATCTCGTCCCACTTCTCCCGGAACGTCCGGAACTCGCGGCGCGCACCGTCGAGATCGGATGCGGGATCGATGGACTTCTCCGCCTCGTCGAGCAGGGCTACCTTCGCCGTCGCGTTGGCACTGAACTCGGCGTCGCGCTCGGACGATGCCGCGTTTCTAGCAGCGAAGAAGACGTCCTGGGCGGCTTTGAACCGTTGCCACAGCGCCTCGTCGGCGTCGCGCGGTGCCCGCCCGGATGCCTTCCAGTCGGCGAGGAGTTCGCGGAAGGCGCCCGCGGTCGGACCCCAGTCGGTCGACGACGACAACGCCTCTGCCCGTGCGATGAGCTCCTCTTTGCGTGCCTTGGCGCCAGCGCGTTCCCGATCGAGATCGGCGAAGTGGGCGCCGCGTCGACGATTGAACGCGTCGCGCGCCTTCGAGTACCGCTTCCACAGCGCGTCGTCGGTCTTACGGTCGATGCCCTTGATGGTCTTCCACTCGTCGAGGATCGCGCGCAGCCGATCGCCCGCGGTCTTCCACTGGGTGGATTCTGCTCCGATGGCTTCCGCCTCGGTGGCGAGTTCTTCTTTGCGCGCGATGGCTGTGGCGCGAGCCTGTTCGCGCTCGGCCTTCAGCGAGTCGGCGACGTCGTCGGCACTTCCGACGATGACGGTCAATCGCTGCTCGATGGCAGAGACGTCGCCGATCACGCTGGCCTCGGGGAGGGTGTCGAGCAGATGTTTGGCTGCGGCCTGCGACTTGCGAGGATCGCCGGTGCGTGCGGCGAGGCGCTCTTCGAGAATCTCCACCTCTGTCTCGAGGTCGGAGTATCGACGCGCGAAATGGGCGAGACCCTCGTCGATGGTTCCCGCCTGCCACGACCCGATCTCACGCTCACCGTCCGCGGTGATGAGCCAGACGACGCCCTGTTCATCGATCCGCCCGAACTTGCGGGGATCGAACGACTCATGCTTACCGACGGCAACTGCAGGAACAGGGGTCGGTGCCTGCGCGGCAGGTTTGGGTCCGGGACCGGGCCGAGGGCCGGGCTTGGGACCTGGCTTCGGCGGGCCGGGCCGGGGGCCGGGAGTCGGCTCGGATGCGGGTGTGGCCGGTCCGCTGGTGTCGTCGCTCGTCATGGTGTGGTCCCCTCACAGCGTCAGTGGTGCCGCGCGTCACGGCTGCCTGTCACTACGTCCTGCGCAACTGGCCCCAGGACTCCACCTATTCAAGCAGGTCAGGGTTCTCGATGTGCGGCCTGCGGAACATCGCCGACGTCGCGGGGGGTGTGTCGGAGCTAGTCGCGGCATCGGGCACACCGTCGGCTAGCGTCGACGGTGTGCTGGCGTGTGTGGTTTTCGTCCCGAGCGCACCACTGGTCGTTCCCGAGTTGGCGGGACCGGACGCGGTGGACACCCTCGAGGTGCGCTCGGCTGTTCGCGATGCGGGCGCGCTGCTCGCCCGACATGCGTCACGCTGGGTGGCGGTGGGGGCCGACGACCGCATCGCCTCCGCGAGGTCCGGTGCAGGCGAGGCGCAGGCCTCGCGCTCGATACCGACGACGGGCGGTTTCGGCAGGTTCGGCGTCGACGTACCGGTCTCCCTGGAACGAGCGGGTGAGGAGCGATCATCGGGACGTCTGCCGCTGTCGATGTTGATCGCCGGGTGGTTACGCGGACAGGTCGACGCCGCGTCGGTGCGTCCGATCGTCGTCGACCCCGACGTACGGCCCGAAGTCGCCTGCGAGCGCGGTCGTGCACTGGCGGCCGAGATCTCCGCCGACCCCGAGCCAATCGGGGTACTCATCGTCGCCGACGGTGCAACCGCGCTTGCGCCGAAGGCTCCCGGCGGGGGCCGACGCGACAGCGCCGTCGAACTCCAGCAGCGCATAGTCGAGGCGCTCGGGGCGGCTGACGTCGACGCGCTTCGCGGACTCGACGTTGCCGCGTGCGATGCCGACGGAGTCGACGGCAGGGCGGCGTGGCAGGTCGCCGCGGCGATCGTCGGCGACACCCTGATGGCGGCCGAGGTGTCCTACGCCGACGCACCGTTCGGTGTCGGCTACGTCGTCGCGTCGTGGACACCCGAGGACGCGCGGTGAGTGCTCGGTCATCCGGGGTGACCCCCATTGCCGTCGTCGGCCCGACCGCGACCGGGAAATCCGACCTCGCGCTCGACCTCGCGGAACGACTCGACGGCGACATCGTCAACATCGACGCCATGCAGCAGTACCGCGGCATGGACATCGGCACGGCCAAGCTGCCACCACAGGAGCGTCGGGGCATCCCGCACCATCAACTCGACGTCCTCGACGTCACCGAGACGGCCACCGTCGCGCGCTATCAGGAGGCCGCGTCCGCCGACATCGACTCCCTGCTCGCCGCCGGCCGCACGCCGGTGATCGTGGGCGGGTCGATGATGTACATCCAGGGGCTACTCGACGACTGGCGCTTCCCGGCAACCGACCCCGCGGTGCGGGCCCGTTACGAGGCGATGCTCGACGAGATCGGAGTCGCGGCATTGCATCAGCATCTCGCGACTGTCGACCCTGCGGCGGCGTCGTCGATCCTCGCTACCGATGCACGACGGATCGTGCGCGCGCTCGAGGTCGTCGAACTGACCGGGGAGCCGTTCGCGGCGTCGGCGCCGAAGATCGGTGAGCCACGGTGGGGGACAAGGATTCTCGCGCTGGACCGCGACACTGCCGAACTGGACGAGAGGATTGCGCTCCGGACGCGGCTGATGTTCGCGAACGGTCTCGTCGACGAGGTGGACGCGCTCGTCGAGGCCGGTCTGCGCGAGGGCGTCACCGCTCGTCGAGCAATCGGATATGCGCAGACACTGGCCGCACTGGACGGCGAGTACGACCTTGCGACTGCGGAAGAACTGACCTTCATCGGCACCCGTAGATACGTGCGCAGGCAGCGGTCGTGGTTTCGCCGCGATCACCGCATCCATTGGCTCGACGCCGCGACACCCGCACTCCTCGACGCCGCGCTTGCGGCGGCGGAAGTCTGAGAACCTCCCGCACGTATTCTGGACGGGTGACGACGATCAGCGAGGCAGTGACCTACGTGAAGGGGCACGGCACCCAGAACGACTTCGTCGTGCTCACCGACCCGGCGGTCGAACTCGACCTCACGACCGACTTCGTGGCGGCGGTCTGCGATCGCCAACGCGGTATCGGGGCCGACGGCATGCTGCGCGTCGCGCGGGCGGTGGCCCTCGTGCGCGCCGGCGTCCTCGACGAACTGCCCGACGGCGTCGACCCCGACGACTGGTTCATGGACTATCGAAACGCTGACGGCTCCATCGCCGAGATGTGCGGCAACGGCGTCCGCGTCTTCGCCCACTACCTGCGGGCCACCGGGCTGACGGATTCCGACGAGTTCACGGTGGGTTCGCGCGCGGGCGGACGTCCCGTGGTGGTGCATTCTTTCGATGATCTGTTCGCCGACGTCAGTGTGCGGATGGGTCGGGTGACACTCGGAGACGACGCGACCGTGCGGATCGGCGACGACCTCTATCCGGGTGTCGCGGTCGATGTCGGCAACCCGCACCTGGCGTCCGTGGTGCCCGACATGTCGACGTCTGACCTCGCCGCGATCGATTTCTCTACCGGCGTCGTCCTGCCGGACGGCGTCTTTCCGCACGGCGCCAACGTCGAACTGCTGACGTCTCCCGAAGACGGCCCGCACGGTGGTCTGCACGCCACGATGCGTGTCTTCGAGCGCGGTGTCGGCGAGACCAGAAGTTGCGGAACGGGGCTGGTCGCGGCGGCGGCAGCGGGTCTGCAGACCCTCGGCCGCGACGCAGGCGAGATGGTCATCGACGTGCCCGGCGGAAGGGTGACGGTCACCGTTGCCGACGGTCATGCGACGCTGCGTGGACCGTCCGCACTGGTGGCCGACGGCCGATTCCGGGCGGGCTGGTATCGCGTCGACTGACGTGCCGCAGGCCCGCTGTACGGCGGCTCGGCGGATATCCACGTGCTCGACGGGGCGTCGGCGTGTCACCATGGATGGTGTATGACCGAAACATCACCACAGGTACATGACCTGCACGACACCCGTCCCGTCGACGCGAACGCACCCGCGATCGACCTCTCCCGCGATCTGATCGATCCCGACGATCTCGTCGACCCCGCAGACTTCGGCGACCACGACGATTCCCGCGACCGTGCCCACACCCCGACGACCGGCGAGCTCGCACTCTCCGATCGCGCCTCGCTGCAGCGCGTCGCCGGGCTCTCGACAGAGCTCACCGACGTCACCGAGGTCGAGTATCGACAACTGCGCCTCGAGCGCGTGGTGCTCGTCGGCGTCTGGACCGAGGGATCCGCGGCCGCCGCGAAGGCGAACATGGAGGAGCTCGCAGCGCTCGCCGAGACCGCGGGTTCCGTGGTCCTCGAAGCAGTGATCCAGCGACGATCCTCACCCGATCCCGCGACCTTCATCGGCTCGGGCAAGGCGCAGGAGCTGCGCGACGTCGTCGCCGACACCGGCGCCGACACCGTCATCTGCGACGGCGAGCTGACCCCTGCGCAGCTGACCGCGCTGGAGAAGGTAGTCAAGGTCAAGGTGATCGACCGCACGGCCCTCATCCTCGACATCTTCGCCCAGCATGCGAGTTCGCGTGAGGGCAAGGCGCAGGTGGCTCTAGCGCAGATGGAGTACATGCTCCCGCGTCTGCGTGGTTGGGGTGAGTCGATGTCCCGTCAGGCCGGTGGCCGGGCCGGCAGCAACGGCGGCGTCGGTCTGCGCGGACCGGGTGAGACGAAGATCGAGACCGACCGTCGGCGCATCCGTGAGCGAATGGCCAAGCTGCGCCGCGAGATTCGCGAAATGCGCACCGCCCGAACCACGAAGCGCTCTGCGCGGCTGCGGGGCGCTGTGCCGCGCATCGCCGTCGCGGGATACACCAACGCGGGTAAGTCGAGTCTGGTCAACGCCATGACGGGTTCGGGTGTGCTCGTGCAGGATGCGCTGTTCGCGACCCTCGATCCGACGACGCGCCGCGCGACTCTCGAGGACGGCCGCGAACTGGTCTTCACCGACACCGTCGGCTTCGTCCGCCATCTCCCGACGCAACTCGTCGAGGCATTCCGGTCGACGCTGGAGGAGGTCGTCGATGCCGATCTCGTACTGCACGTCGTCGACGGCAGCGACCCGTTCCCCGCGGAACAGATCACGGCGGTCCGACGGGTCATCAACGACGTCGTGGCCGAAGAGGGAGTCGCGCCACCCCCGGAGTTGTTGGTGATCAACAAGATCGATGCCATCGATGCGTCCCGGCTCACCGAACTGCGCGGCATGCTCGGCGCGGGCGGTAGTACGCACGGCCCCAACTCAGCGGGCGTCGTGTACGTCTCGGCGCGCACCGGTGAGGGACTGCCCGAACTGTTCGAGGCGGTCCGAGAGTTCGTGGGTCGCGACGACGTGGAACTCACCGTCGACATCCCGTTCACGCGAGGCGATCTGGTGTCACGAATTCACCGCGAGGGCGAGGTTCTCACCACAGACCACAGCACCGAGGGCACCCGGATGCGTGTCCGTGTGCCCTCGGCGCTGGCGGGAGAACTGGCCTCGTTGAAGCAGTAGGGGTCTACTCCGCGTCGAGGTCGGCGGCGACGAGCTTCGCGATGGCGTCGAGCGTTGCCTGATCGTCGGATTCGACGACGACCGCGGTTCCCTTCTCGGCACCGAGCGTCATGATCAGCAGTGCCGATCCCGCGTCGACAGGTTCGCCTCCGACGACCGAGATCGTCACGGGTGTACCCGCGTCGGCGACTGCCTCGGCGATGATCGTTGCTGGTCGTGCGTGCAATCCGACGGCTGATCCGACCTCGACGGTGGTGCTTGGCATTATTTGCTCCTTTGCAGATGGGGTTATGTCGGGACTGGTGATCTCAGGCGGGAATGGTCTCGAGCTCGGGTGCCGCTGTCTGGCGGCTGGCCGATCGCCCGAATTGCTTGGCCGCGACGACGCATACCGTGCCGAGGACCGTACCCGCCGCAAGCGCGGCGAGGAAGAGCAGCCAGTGGTTCATCGTGAAGAAGACGAAGATGCCGCCGTGCGGCGCACGCTGAGTGACTCCGAAGGCCATGATCAGAGCGCCTGCGAGTGCGCCACCCGCCATCATCGACGGAATCACGCGGATCGGGTCCTTCGCTGCGAACGGGATCGCACCCTCGGAGATGAATGCAGCGCCGAGGAACCAAGCGGCCTTACCGTTTTCGCGCTCGGGCTCGGTGAACAGTCCGGGGCGGATGACGGTGGCGAGTGCCATCGCGAGCGGCGGAACCATGCCCGCACACATGACCGCTGCCATGATCTCGAGCTGGGGTGTGTCGCCGATCGCGAGACCGGTGGTGGCGAAGAGGTACGCGGCCTTGTTGACCGGTCCACCGAGATCGAAGCACATCATGAGTCCGAGGACCACGCCGAGGACGATCTTGGAGCTGCCGCTCATGCTGTTGAGACCGTCGGTGAGCTGGGTGGTGACCCAGGCGAGCGGCTTGCCGAGCAACATGAACATCAGACCGCCGACGATCAGGCTGCCGAACAGCGGGATGATGATGACCGGCTGGAGTCCACGTGCCCACTGCGGCAACGGAAGTCGGGAAATTGCGAGGCACACGGCGCCTGCGATGAGTCCACCGATCAAACCTCCGATGAAACTCGCGCCGACGGCAACCGAGACCAGGCCTGCGACGAAACCGGGTGCGATACCGGGACGGTCGGCTATCGCGAACGAGATGTAACCCGCGAGGACAGGTACCAGCATGCTCATGGCGAGCGCGCCGATCGCGAAACTGACACCGCCGAGGTACTGGCCGAGACCGCCCGCGGGTAGATCCCAGAGGCTGTTGTTCAGTGCGATGTAGGCGCCGTCGGACAGGGTTTTGGATGAATCGAGTGTCTTGTTGGCGATCTCGTATCCGGCAAGCAGGAAGCCCAACGCGATCAACAGTCCGCCTGCCGCGACGAACGGGATCATGTAGCTGACACCGGTCATGAGTGCCTGCTGGATCTTCTTGCCGAACGACAGGCTCGACGCCGATCCCTCCGCTGCGCCGGCACCGTCGTCTGCCGACCCGTCGACGCGCGAGGCGTGCGGATTGCGCGACGCCTCGACGGCCTCGGCAATCATCTTGTCGGGTTCGTTGATGGCGCGCTTGACCCCGGACTCGATGACCGGCTTTCCGCTGAAGCGGCTCTTGCCCTTCACGCCGACGTCGGTGGCGAAGATGACGGCGTCGGCACCGGCGATGACGTCAGGGGTGAACGGCGTCGTGCCCGACGATCCCTGCGGCTCGACGTGGAAGTCGACGCCCGCGCGTTCCGCGGCGTACTTGAGTGCGTCCGCGGCCATGTAGGTGTGTGCGATTCCGGTCGGGCACGCGGTGATCGCGACGATCGAGGGGCGCTTCTGCGAATCGGGACTCAGTGTCTTCGCGGTCTTCGCGCCTGCTGGCGACGCGGTCGCAGCAGCGGCGGCCGAGCTCGCCGCAGGCGTGGCGGATGTCGACGGAGAGCCTGCCGGGGCAGGGTTGATGGCCTCATCCACGAGTTCGACGACGCGCTCGTCGCTCGGCGCCTCGCGGAGGGCGGCGACGAAGTCGGGACGCACGAGCGCTCGTGCGAGCGAGCTCAGCAGCTTCATGTGGTCGGACGCAGCGCCTTCGGGTGCTGCGATGAGGAATACGAGGTCGGCCGGACCGTCGGGGGCACCGAAGTCGACCTTGTTGGACAGTCGGGCGAACGCAAGGCTGGCAGTGGTGACCGATGCGGCCCGTGCGTGAGGAATCGCGATCCCACCGGGCAGCCCGGTTGCCGACTTTGCCTCACGGGCCAGCGCGGCGCGGCTCAGTTCGGATGGATCGGTCGTGCGCCCGGCCTCGCCGAGATTCTCGGCGAGATAGGTGATGACGGCGGCGGGATCACTGCCGGCGTCGACATCGAGATGCACCGTCGCTGCGGTGATGATGTTGTCGGACATGGGTTTTCCTTCTACTTCTGTGCGGCCGGAGGGGGTGTTCCGGTTCTGGTCGGTGAGCTTCGTGGCGGTTCGCGTACAGGGTCTGGAGGCTGTGGGGTCACGTGATCGGGGCGGCTCCCGAGAGTTCGACGACATCGACCGAGTCGACGTCGACCTGTGCTGGAAGCGGCGGTTGCGTCCCCGCAAGTCCGGCGGCCGCCGAGCCGTAGGCGACTGCCGTGCGGAGACGGTCGGGTTCGGAGGCGCCTGCCGTGTACGCGATGAGGTATCCGGCCAGCGACGCGTCGCCTGCCCCGACGGTGCTGCGCGGCACGATCGGCGGGGGAGTGGCCAGCCAACTGCCTTCAGCGGTCGTGAGTACCGCACCCGCCGCACCGAGGGTCGCGAGTACCGCTCCCTGCGTGGTGGCGATCAGCGTGCGCGACGCCGCCACGACGGGCAGGTAGTCGCCCGAGGCGATGGCAGCGGCCAGTTCGGCTGGGGCGATACCACTGACCTCGGCGAGTTCTTCGTCGTTGGGTTTGACCAGGTCGATGGGCCCCGACATCGCCGCGCTCAGGGGTGCGCCCGACGTGTCGATCGCCACGCGGCGTCCGCTCGTGACGAGGCGATCGGAGATGCGTCGATACCAGTCGTCGGGAACTCCCGGCGGAAGCGAGCCACACAGTGCCACCCACGACGCGTCCTCGGCGCTGCCGAGTACGAGCGCTGTCAGATCGTCGAGTTCGGCAGGTGTGAGGGTGTGGCCGGGCGCATTGATCTTCGTGGTCGTTCCGTCGTTTTCGGCGACCGTGATGTTCGTGCGGATCTGGCCGTCGATATCGACCGTGCGATAGGGCAGTGCGACCGCGTCGAGGGCGGTGAGCAGCGGGTCGTCGGCGTGCGCGGGTAGTACCGCGACGGTGGGGATGCCGGCTTCCGCGACGACGCGGGACACGTTGACTCCCTTGCCGCCCGGCTCGACCCGGGTGGAGGTACTGCGTTGCACCTCGCCCCGCATCAACGGTCCTGCGATCTCCAGGGTGCGGTCGAGACTCGGGTTGGCTGTGACTGTGAGGATCATGCGATCACGACCTCGATGCCGTGTGCCGAGAGCGCCGCGGAGAACTCGGGGTCGATCCCGTCGTCGGTGATCAGGACATCCACCTCGTCGAGCGGAGCGAACGAGCTGAAGTCCTCGCGTTCCATCTTCGACGAGTCGGCCAGCACTACGACGCGCTGCGCGGCGGCGACGATGGCCGACTTGACCGAGGCTTCTTCCGCGTCGGGGGTGGACAGGCCGTGGCCTTCGCTGATCCCGTTGGTGCCGACGAAGGCAACCGAAGCACGCATCTTTCGCAGCGCTGCGACGGTCTCGGCTCCGACTGCGGCCTGGGTGAGTCCGCGGACTCGACCGCCGACCATGAGTAGGGTGGCCCGCTCGTGCGCGGTGAGTGCCTGCCCGAGCTGGAGGCTCGTGGAGATCACCGTGAGCCTGCGATCCGAAGGCAGCAGCTTGGCGGCCTGGTAGGTGGTGGTTCCGGCGTCGAAGATCACCGATCCACCGTCCGAGGGCAGAAACCGTATCGCAGCGCGTGCGATCGCGGCCTTCTCTGCGGTGTGGGAGGACTCGCGCTGGTCGAGTCCCAGCTCGTTGACTACCTCGACCGTCCCGGCCTTGACTGCTCCACCGTGGACGCGTTGCACGCTACCTGCGCGCTCGAGGACCGCGAGGTCGCGGCGCACCGTCTCGCTCGTCACGTCGAACCTGTCGGCGAGGGCGGTTACGGATGCGCGGCCGTGCGCGCGCACCTGATCGGCTATTGCTCGCTGTCGCTCTTCGGCGTACACCTGTCGACTCCGATCTGTGGTGTGGCTCGCGCTTCGGCGAACCATCTGTGGGTCTGTGTTCTGTGGATCCGGCTGCTGTGGATCTGGCTTCTGCGGATCATCGTGAGTTTGGTTCTGTGTGGCATTCGATGTTGATATATCTGTGTTTACGCCCGTGTGTGTTGACAAGTCAAGTGTTTCGAGTAACTTTGATCACAGAAATTCACGACGCCGGGTATCCCTCACAGATCACCGCACCCGGCCGATCGACCCGGAAGGCAGCAGACGCAATGGAGAAGCACCTGGTATCGGAGAATCGGGTCACCATGAACGGTCAAGGAGAGTTGTCGGGAACACCCGTCGTCGCAGGGTTCGCCTACGGGCCGGTGTTGTGGCCGGGTGGGCGCGTCACGTACGACGAGACGTCACTCGGCACCGATCGCGTTCTGGCCGAGGACGAGCGGGACGCGGAGGCGGAACGCCTCGTCGCCGCCGCGGCAGTCGTCGCGGGCAGGCTACGTCATCGCGCGTCACACGCGTCGGGAGCTGCGGCCGAGGTCCTTGCTGCGACCGCCGGGTTGGCCGAGGATCGGGGATGGATCGGTGCGGCGAAATCTCGTGTCGCGAAGGGCGCGTCGGCGCCCGCCGCCGCGGTCGCGGCCACGGCGCAGTTCTCCGAGATGTTCGCCAAACTCGGCGGGTTGATGGCAGAGCGGATCACCGACCTCAACGACGTTCGTGACCGAGTGGTCGCCGAGTTGCTCGGCCAGCCGGAACCGGGGATTCCGACGCCGAGTCACCCGTCGATTCTCTTCGCTGACGACCTCGCTCCCGCGGATACCGCCGGGCTCGATCCCGCGGTGATCGTCGGGCTGGCCACGCGTCTCGGCGGACCGACCAGTCATACCGCCATCATCGCGCGGCAGTTGGGCATCCCGTGCGTGGTCGCTGTGGCGCGACTTAGTGAGATCACCAGCGGCACAATGGTTTTGCTCGACGGAGGCGCGGGGTCGATCACCGTCGAACCAGAGGGGGCCGAGGCGCGTGAACTCGTCGAGCGCAGCGTTGCGGAGGCCGCGCTTGTTGCTGCGTGGCGTGGCCCCGGCCGGACTGCCGACGGCACCGCCGTCGCCATCCTCGCGAATGTTGCCGACGGCGTCTCCGCGCGCAGCGCTGCCGATGCGCCAGTCGAGGGCATCGGGCTGTTCCGCACCGAGTTGGCGTTTCTCGACAGGGCGGATGAGCCCGATGTGGACGAGCAGACGCGGCTGTACCGCGACGTGTTCGAGGCGTTCGCGGGCCAAAAAGTCGTCATCAGAACGCTCGACGCCGGTTCGGACAAGCCGCTGGCCTTCATCGAGCACCCGGACGAGGCGAATCCCGCACTCGGCGTACGCGGCAACCGCATCGGCGACGACCACCCCGACATCGTGCGAACTCAGCTCGACGCGATTGCGCGCGCGGCAGAGGAGTCCGGCACGACGCCGTGGGTCATGGCACCGATGATCGCCACGGCCGCGGAGGCCGCACAGTTCGCCGAACTCGTCCGTCAGCGTGGTCTGACGGCAGGCGTGATGATCGAGATCCCGGCAGCGGCGATCCTGGCGCCGGCGATTCTGGCCGAGGTCGACTTCGTGTCGATCGGAACCAACGACCTCACCCAGTACACGATGGCCGCCGACCGGATGTCGGCAGAACTCGCCGAACTCACCGACCCGTGGCAACCGGCGGTGCTCGCACTCATCTCGCAGGTTGCGACCGCCGGCGCCCAGCAGGGCAAACCCGTCGGAGTCTGTGGCGAGGCCGCGGCCGACCCGTCGCTCGCATGTGTGCTCGTCGGGCTCGGAGTCACCTCGCTGTCGGCGGCTCCGGCGGCGACGCCCGCAGTCGGAGCAAAGCTGTCGACGGTGACGATGGAGCAGTGCCGGGCTGCCGCCGCTGCCGCACTTGCCACCTCGAGTCCGGCACTCGCCCGACGCGCAGCCGCCGAGCAACTCGACGGCTGACACAGACCCCGCTGGTCAACGACCTGCGGGGCCCGTTCGGCGCATCAGACCCGTCGCATCACCGTGACGACTTTGCCGAGGATGGCGGCGTCGTCTCCGGGGATCGGATCGAAGAGCGGATTGTGCGGCATCAGCCAGACGTGGCCGTCTTTGCGCTTGAAGGTCTTCACCGTCGCCTCGCCGTCGATCATCGCTGCGACGATGTCGCCGTTGTCGGCGACATTCTGCTGACGCACGACAACCCAGTCGCCGTCGCAGATCGCGGCGTCGATCATCGATTCGCCGACGACGCGGAGCAGGAACAACGAGCCCTCACCGACGAGCTCACGCGGAAGCGGGAAGACGTCTTCGACCGCCTCCTCAGCGAGAATCGGACCGCCCGCCGCGATACGGCCGAGTACCGGAACGAACGTGGGGGTCGGGAGATCTCCGTTGATGGCATCGGAGTGATGTGCATCGGGAGCCTCGGAGACGTTGACCGCCCGCGGACGGTTGGCGTCGCGCTTCAACAGGCCCTTGCGCTCGAGGGTGCGCAACTGGTGTGCGACCGATGACGTGGACGTGAGGCCGACGGCGTCGCCGATCTCTCGGATGCTCGGCGGATATCCACGCTCGCGCACCGACTTTCGGATCACATCGAGGACGCCACGCTGGCGATCGGTGAGTGTTGCCTCGGCGACGGCCGGATGGATCGGTGCCTCCTCGCCGCCTCCACTCTTCTTGCCTTCGACGCTGCGACCGTTGCCCTTGGGCGACGACGGGCCGCGTCGTGACTTCTCTGTCATCGGTTCCGTCCTTCCTGATGTGTGAAGCGGGTGCTGTTGTGAACCGGGTGCTGCTGTGAAGCGGGGTGGGGTGCGTCTTTCTTCCATCGTCTGGCGCCGACAGTAGCGGAGGCCACTGACAACATCAAACATTTGTTCGACGTGTCGCAGGACTTTGTCGGACCCCTCTGGTAGAACTCGAACATCAGTTCATCGAACGCTTGATCGACCATTGGAGGTAGCGATGACCAGCTTGATGACCAACCCGGTGACCCGCACGATTCCCAGCACGTCGAGTGCATCCGCGGCAACACCGCCGACCACCCGATCTGCAACGCCGCGACCTGCATCGACGACGCGTCCCCGAGTTCACCGCGCCACGGTGGTCAGTGGACGTGCACCGTCGAATCCCGCGCGTAGCGACGAGCTAAGTGTGGCGGGGCGCGTTCGAACGACTGAGTCCCGACGGACCGCCGTCGCAGACGTCGCGCCGCGGCCTCGGCGTCGGATCGCGTTCGATCACGGCACCTCAACGCGGCCTGCGGGCACGCGATGCGCCGGTGGCGTCGGAGAGCTGGTGGCGGCCCGTCGGCGCCGGGCAGCGGTCTTGGCGGTGCTCGCGGGAGTCGGGTTGGCACTGACCGTGTGGGTGGTCGGGACCGTCGGCGCCGACTACCAGCGGGCGAGCGTGCCGTCCTCGACCTCGACGCAGGTGGTCCACGTGCGTTCCGGCGAATCGCTGAGCTCGATCGCGGCACGCGTCGCGCCCGATGTGCCGCGTCAGACAGTCATCGACGAGATCATCGACCTCAACGATCTGCCGTCGAGTGGGCTGCGCGTTGGCCAACCGCTTGTCACACCCGCGTACCGCTGAGCGCTGGCGGTATTCTCGATGTCACAGGGTCCAGTCGGAAACCGACACGGTCACCGCTGCGGTCTCGCTTCCGCCGGTCGTCAGACGATCGGACCGAGCCAGACCGACGGAGCCGCTGCGTCCCGAGATCTGCACGAGGACTACATGCGCTGCCCGTTTTGTAAGAACGAAGACACCAAGGTCGTCGATTCGCGTGTCGCCGATGAGGGGCAGGCGATCCGGCGTCGTCGCGCGTGCAGCGAGTGCGGGCGGCGGTTCTCCACAGTCGAAAGTGCTGTTCTGGCAGTCGTGAAGCGAAACGGTGTGACCGAGCCGTTCAGCAGAGAAAAGGTGATGCGCGGGGTACGACGCGCATGCCAGGGACGTCACGTGAACGAAGACGATCTCGCACAGTTGGCTCAGCAGGTCGAAGACGCGGTGAGGTCGTCCGGTTCGGCCGAGATCCCCAGCAACGAGGTCGGTCTGGCCATCCTCGGCCCGCTCCGCGACCTCGACGAGGTGGCGTACCTACGTTTCGCCTCGGTCTACCGGTCGTTCGATTCGCTCGAAGACTTCCAACGCGAGATCGACGACCTCCAGGGCAACCTCACCGGTTCGCACGAAGGCTCCGACGACCTCGACACGCCCGCCACCCGCGACGACACTGTCGATGCTGCGTCGAGTCCGGCGGGTCCGGTCTCAACCGAGTCGGTCAAGAGCTCGTAGCGCCCGTTTCTCCGAAATGGGATAGGCGGTACCGAGTTTCTGGGCAAAGAGGCTCACCCTCAGCTCCTCGACGATCCACTGAGCTTCCTCGCTGACGATGTCTCGGCGCGATTCGGGAAGCTGTGTCAGGCGCTGGTTCCATCGTTCGGTGACCCTGTCGATGGCGGCCATTCCCTCGCGGTCGCGGTTCGCGGCGGCAGGAAGCTGCTCGAGGCGCTGTCGTGCGGCGGTCAGGTATCGCGGAACGTGCTGCAGGTGTTCGCTAGCCGTTGCGAGAACGAATCCGTCGAAGACCAGGTTGTTGAACTGTTCGGCGACGTCGTCGGCTGCTGTTTGACCCGAGTGGCGGTCGATCTCGGCACGCAGGGGAGCAACCTCACGCAACACATCGACAGCAAGAGCGAAATACTCCGGCGCCGCAGCCGATACACGCGGTCGCAGTGTCGAGACC
Source organism: Gordonia sp. w5E2 (assembly GCF_036540975.1). Taxonomy (NCBI): domain Bacteria; kingdom Bacillati; phylum Actinomycetota; class Actinomycetes; order Mycobacteriales; family Gordoniaceae; genus Gordonia; species Gordonia sp. w5E2. The sequence goes on from NZ_CP144213.1 coordinate 2,163,174, forward strand.
AGCTCATCGAAGGCCGAGGGTGTGCGGATCGAGCCCAAATCGACTGCTGCGGGAGCGATGTCGCGAATCGCCCGACGGGTGCAGTCTGCATACAGCGCGTCGGGTGACGCATAGGGACTCTGGCTCAGTGCCAGCCGACCGGCCGGGTCGAGCCCGGCGCTGATCTTGCGTGAGAGCGGCGGGATCGCGTGGTCGAGCAGTTCGATGACGGCACCGTGCAATTGCGCACGTCGCTGGGCGTCCGACGTCGCGAGCGTCCGCGCCACCCCACGGTTACGCTCTCCGTCGACGACCTCGAGTGACGGATATCGCGTGATCTGTTGTCCGGCAACGCTATCGACGCTCGACTCGGCGAGTGTTCCGATTCCGTCGGCCGTCCACGTCGTGTACACCCGACGCGGCGTCGGCGCGGGCGCCTCACCCTCGATGCGTCGGCGGAGCTCGGCGAGGGACTTGCCGGTAGCGACCGACTCCTCTCGGTCATCGATCACGACGAAGTTCATGCGAAGGTAGGCGGGGAGTCGCTCCGGAGTGAAGTCGTCGGCCGCAATCGTCTGCCCGGTGATCGTCGACAGCTCACGCGCGAGGCCGTTGATGAGCGGCTCGCGGCGTGGGGTGAGACGAGACAGGGCGAGATCGGCGAATCGCCCGGCCGGTGCCATCGTCTTGCGGATCGTCTTGGGCAGCGTCTTGATCAACTCGGTGGCGAGTTCGCTCCGCATTCCCGGGACCAGCCAGTCAAAGCCCGCCGGGCGCACGTGTCGCAACAGCGGGCGTGGAATGAGCACGGACACACCGTCATCGGGTGCGCCGGGCTCGAATCGGTATCGCAGGCGGTAGCGGGTATCGCCCTGTTGCCACTCGCCGGGATAGTCGGCATCGGCGACGTGGACGTCGGCGGCGACGTCCTCCGGGGTGAGGTCGAGCAGCGACTGGTCGGCGCGGCGCGCCTTCTTCCACCAGGTGTCGAAATGGCGTGCCGAGGTGACCTCCGCGCCGATGCGATGGTCGTAGAAGTCGAACAGTTGGTCCTCGGTGATCACCACGTCGCGGCGTCGAGCGCGGTGTTCGACCTCGGCGGCGTCGGACAGCAGTGCTCGATTGCGGTCGAAGAACGGATGATTCGTCTTCCAATCACCTTCGACGAGGGCGTGCCGGATGAACATGTCACGCGCGGCGGCAGGGTCGATGGGTCCGTAGTCGACGCGGCGTCGGGCCACCAGCGGGACGCCGTAGAGCGTCGCGCGTTCGTATGCCATCGTGGCACCGCGCTTCGACGACCAGTGCGGCTCGCTGTATGTGCGTTTGACCAGGTCGCCTGCGAGTCGTTCGGCCCACAGAGGGTCGATTCCCGCGACGGTGTGCGCGAAAAGCCGGGACGTTTCCAGGATCTCGGCGGCCATCAGGAACGCGGGCGGCTTCTTGGAGAGTGACGAGCCGGGGAAGATCATCAGGGTCGTGTTGCGTGCGCCCGTGTACTCCCGACCTTCGGCGTTGCGGGCGGCGATGTTGCTCAGGAGCCCGGACAGTATCGCCTGGTGGATCGCATCGGTGTGGTGCGACGCCTCGGCCTCGCCAGACTCCTTCGACGACCAGCCGAGATCGTCGACGATGCGCCGAAGCTGTCGGTGCAGATCCTGCCACTCGCGGATGCGGAGGTAGTGGAGGAACTCGCGTTCGCAGGTGCGGCGGAACTGGTTGCCGGACAGTTCTTGTCGCTTCTCCTGGAGGTAGCGCCACAGTGCGAGGTAGCCCATGAAGTCGGAGCCGGGCACGACGAACCGCTTGTGGGCTGCGTCGGCGGCTTCGCGATGATCGCCGGGTCGCTCGCGGACGTCGGGGATCGACAGTGCGGCAGCGATGACCAGAACGTCGGCGAGACAACCGGATTCGTGTGCCGCGATCAGCATGCGCGCGACCCGAGGCTCGACCGGGATGCGCGACATCGTGCGTCCGACAGGTGTCAACCGCGGTGTGGTGTCGGTCTTGTCGGTCGTCGTGATCGCGCCGAGTTCGGTGAGAACCCCGATTCCGTCGCGGATACCGCGTGCGTCGGGAGGTTGGACGAAGGGGAAGTCGGCGATGTCGCCGAGCCGCAGCGAGGCCATCTGCAAGATGACCGACGCGAGATCGGTGCGGAGAATCTCGGGGTCGGTGAAGGCGGGACGGGCGTCGAAATCGGCCTCGCTGTACAAGCGGATGCAGATGCCGGGGGCGACTCGCCCGCACCGCCCGGCGCGCTGGCGGGCGCTCGCCTGTGAGATCGGTTCGACCGGAAGTCGATGGATCTTGGTGCGCGCCGAGTATCGCGAGATACGTGCGGTGCCCGTGTCGATCACGTAGCGGATACCCGGGACGGTCAGCGACGTCTCGGCGACGTTGGTGGACAACACGATTCGGTTGCCGCGCGACTGTGTGAACACCTTCTGTTGTTCGGCGATCGACAATCGCGCGTACAGCGGAACCACCTCGGCGCCTGCCGCGACGCGTCGGGACAGTGAGTCCGCCGCCTCGCGGATGTCACGTTCGGTTGGCAGGAACACCAGGATGTCACCCCCGGCGTTACTGCGTCCCCACAACTCGTCGATGGCGGCGTCGATGCCCTGGATCTGGTCGAGGTCGGCGTGCTCGCCGCCACCGCGTTCGTCACCGGTGTCGGGGCCGTCGGAGGAGATGAGCGGGCGGTAGCGGACGTCGACGGGATACGCCCGCCCCGACACCTCGAGCACGGGGACCTCGGCGTCGGGTGTGGTGAAATGCCGCGCGAACCTGTCGGGTTCGATCGTGGCCGAGGTGATGATGAGCTTGAGGTCGGGGCGACGGGGGAGCAGTCGGTGCAGGTAGCCGAGGATGAAATCGATGTTGAGGCTTCGTTCGTGCGCCTCGTCGATGATCAGCGTGTCGTAGGCGCGCAGCATCGGATCGGTGGCGATCTCGCGGAGCAGGATGCCGTCGGTCATCACCTTCACGAGCGTGTCGGCGCCGGAGCGGTCGGAGAACCTCACCGAATACCCCACGGCGTCGCCGATCTCGGTGTTGGTCTCGTCGGCGATACGTCGCGCCACGGAACTGGCGGCGATACGCCTCGGCTGGGTGTGACCGATGGCGCCGCGCACGCCTCGGCCGAGCTCCAGGCAGATCTTGGGCAGCTGCGTGGTCTTGCCCGACCCGGTTTCGCCCGCGATCACGACGACCTGGTGAGTGGCGATCGCGGCGGCGATCTCGTCGCGGGCCACCGACACCGGTAGCTCCGGTGGGAACTCGAGCACCGGAACTGATGCTCGACGACGCTCGACGCGGCGTGATGCGGCGTCGATGTCGCGCGAGAGTGCCGCCACCGCATCCGCGTTCGACGATGCACCGAGCTTGTCGACGCGGCGTCGAAGGCGGTGTTGGTCGACGATCGTCAGGTCGGCGAGCCGGCGTCGAAGTGAGCGTTGGTCCGTCGGAGTAGGTTGCGTCGCCTCGGCGGTGGACTCGCTGGGCTGTGATTCGGGGGAGACGGACATGATCACTCAAGGATATGTGTCGACGCATGGGTCAACGCAGTCTGACCTCCGACCGATGACCCAGAGTGTGACCCTGGGTGCGCTGACCTGACCCTGAGTGCCCTGACCGCGATGCCGCCGGGCATCATTGAGCGCATGTCAGGTTCACTGTGGCACGGATTCGCCGATATGGGGTCGGTCAGCGCAAGCGGCCCGTTTGTGGTCACGCGGGGTGAGGGCACCCGCGTGTGGGACCGCGATGGCAACGAGTATCTCGACGCCACCGCTGGTCTCTGGTTCACCAATATCGGTCACGGGCGCACCGAGGTCGCGCAGGCGGTGGCCGATCAGCTCTCGACGCTCGCGCATTACTCGGGATTCGGCGATCTCACCGCCGACGTCACCGACGCACTTGCCGATCGGCTCGCGACAATCGCGCCGGTTCCCGGCAGCAAGATCTTCTTCACTTCCGGCGGAAGCGACTCGATCGACACTGCGGCGAAACTCGCGCGGCGTTACTGGGTGGAGGTCGGCAAGCCGGAGAAGACGATGATCGTCGGCCGTACCAAGGCCTACCACGGCATGCATGTCGCGGGCACCTCACTCGCGGGCATCCCGGGTAACCACGACGGCTACGGCACCCTGATGCCCGACGCCCAGACCGTCGAGTGGGACGACGCCAAGAGCCTGCTCGGACTGATCGAACGCGTCGGTGCCGACAAGGTTGCCGCGTTCTTCTGCGAGCCGATCATCGGCGCGGGCGGCATCTACCTTCCGCCCGAGGGCTATCTGGCCGAGGTCCGACAGATCTGCCGCGACAACGATGTGCTGTTCGTCGCCGACGAGGTGGTGACCGGCTTCGGCCGTATCGGAGGCGAGAGCTGGTTCGCTTCGGCGCGCTTTGATCTCCAACCCGACATGATGACCACAGCGAAGGGCTTGACGTCGGGGTACGTCCCGATGGGTGCGGTCTTCATCGCGCCGCGCGTCGCCGAACCCTTCTACGCCGGTGGTGTCTGGTGGCGTCACGGTTACACCTATGGCGGCCACGCGGGAGCTGCGGCAGCCGCGATGGCCAACCTCGACATCATCGAGCGGGAGGGACTCCTTGCCGAGGCGGCGAGGCTCGAGGGCGATCTGGCAGACAAGCTCGCCCCGCTCGCCGACCTCGACGCGGTGTCGGAGGTGCGCACCGGACTCGGTGTGGTCACGGCCGTCCAACTCGCCGACCCGGCGCAGGCGCCCGCAGCGGTCGGTGCTCTGCGTAAGCACGGCGTGAGCACCCGCGCCGCAGGGCAGGGCGCGCTGCAGGTGTCGCCGTCGTTCGTGATGACGACCGCCGAGGTCGGCGAGCTGGCCGACCGTATCGGCGCAGCGCTGGGCTGAGCCGGTCAAAGCTTGGCCGGTCGGTCAAGCGCTGGGCCGGTCGCTCAGCCCTGTGCCGTCGGCAAGACCTCGATCGACGCGGCGTTGACCGCAGCCGGAAGCGATACCGACCAGGCGACCGCCTCCGCGATCGCGGCGGCGGGGATCGGCGGGTTCTGTACGGCGAAACCCGCCAGGAACTCCTTCGAACCCGGGTAGGTCATGTCGTGGCCGAGGTCTGACTCCGTCATTCCCGGTTCGATGACCCGCACACGGATACCGTTGGGGCCCAGCTCTGCTCGGAGCGTTCGTGTGAGGTGCGACACGGCGGCCTTCGTCGCCGTGTAGACCGCGTACGTCGGTAGCACGATGTGCGCGCCGATTGAACTGATCAGCACGAGGTCGGCGGATCGTCCGTCCGCCGCGGCCGCGCGCAAGCCCGGGATGGCGGCGCGAGCGGTGTCGAGTACGCCCATCACGTTCACATCGAGCATTCGACGCCACTCGTCGCGGTCGGCGTCGTCGAACGGCGCCGCGAGCATCGCACCGGCGTTGGCGACGACGAGATCGGGTGCGCCGATGCGCTCCGTCACTTCCTCGAACGCTGCGGCGACGGCACGGGGGTCACTGACGTCCGTCGCGATGGCGAGGCCGTCGAATTCGTCAGCGACGTCGGTGAGCTTGTCGATTCGACGACCGAGCAGCGCGACGCGTGCTCCGCGCGCCGCCAGCGTCCTTGCCGTCGCGGCGCCGATACCCGTACCTGCGCCGGTCACCACCGCGATGCGGCCGTCGAGAGTTGCGGTGTTCTCGTGTTGTGTCAGTGCTTCATGTGGCAGTGCTTGTTTCGTCCTGGCTTCTTGTGTCATAGCTACAAGGATCGAGCGGCTCGGACGGCACGAACAGACCGCGTCGTGAGGGGTCCTCGCACTACCTGGCTGTCGATCGCTGCGAGCCTAGACTTTCGCTATGACCGCACTCGGAGAGTTCCTGCGCGCCCGCCGCGAGCGTGTCGACCCTGCGACGCTCGGTCTGCGGACGGTCGGCCCGCGGCGTACGCCCGGTCTGCGTCGTGAGGAGGTTGCCAGTCTCGCCGGCATCAGCGTCGAATACCTTGTGCGGCTCGAACGTGGACGCGACCGCAATCCGTCGGCTGCGGTCGTGGCCTCGCTGGCCGATGTACTCGGACTCGATGATGCCGAGCGTGAGCATCTCGCCGCACTCGCCGATGTGCGCATCGACGTCGACTTCGCCGATCATGAGGTGGTCGAACCGATACGAGTCTTGATGGCTCAATGGCAGCAGCCTGCGATCGTGATGAATCGGTTCATGGACCTCCTCGCGATCAACGACGCAGGAGCAGCACTTCATCAGGCGATCGGGACCGTGCCCGGAGACAACATGTTGCGCAAGCTCTTTCTTGATTCGCACGCTCCGTCGATCTATCCCGATTACGAGTTGCTGGCGGCCGAGACCGTCGCCAACCTGCGATCGCTCACCGGAGCAGACATTGATCATCCGCGTCTGCGCGACCTCGTGGGCGAACTCTCGCTGCACAGCCCGTTGTTCGCCGAGATCTGGGCGCGCAACGAGGTTCAGGTGAAGTCCAGCGGCGCCAAGCGGATAGTGCTCGCCGACGTCGGCGTCGTCGAATTACGTTGGGACACTCTCGAAGTCGCCGGTGCGCGGGGGCAGAGGGTCGTCGTCTACCAGCCTGTCGAGGGCACCGGCAGCGCCGAGAAGCTCGCACGACTCGACGCCGCCGCCAGGGTCGGTGTGGTCGGCAGCTGACCCGAACAGCACACTGCCCCGGTCTCGTGAGACCGGGGCAGTGCAGTGGGGTGATAGATCAGGCGTTCGCCAGCACCTCGGTGGTGGTGATGGCCTGTGCTACACCGGTAATCGTCGCGGCGACCTTGACGGCCTCCCAGACCTGTTCCTTGGTCAGGCCGCCATCACGGACGACCTTCGCGTGCGCTGCCGTGCAGTCGTGGCAACCGTTGATGGTCGACACGGCGAGGCTCCACAGCTCGAAGTCGGTCTTGTCGACGCCGGGGTTGCCGATGATGTTCATCCGCAGACCCATGCGCACCTGGGTGTAGTCGTCGCCGAGAAAACTCTTGGCGCGGTACGCGACATTGTTCATGCCCATGATCGACGCCGCGCCCAGCGCCGCGTTGTAGGCCTCGGCCGAGAGGGTGTCCGCGGCTTCCTCGGAGACCTCGGCCAGCACCTTCGCGTTGCGAGATGCCGCAGCCGACGCGAGGAAGGTGCCCCAGAGCTGCTGCTCGGAGAGCTCGGTCGAACGCGCCAGCGAACTCAGATTGAGCTTGAGGTCCTTGGCGTACTCGGGGAGGGCTTCCTTGAGATTGTCGATGCTCATGCCGATTCCTCTCAGACGCTTGCGGTGAGGAGCTCGCCGGCGTCGATGGTCGGATCGCCCTTCTTCCAGTTGCAGGCGCACAGCTCGTCGGACTGCAGTGCGTCGAGAACACGCAGCACCTCGTCGACGTTGCGGCCGACGGAACCGGCCGTCACCGAGACGAACTGGATCTCGTTGTTGGGGTCGATGATGAAGGTCGCGCGATCGGCGACGCCATCGGCGTTGAGAACGCCTGCGGCGGTGGCGAGCTCACGCTTGAGGTCGCTCAGCATCGGGAAGGGGAGGGTCTTGAGGTCCTCGTGCTGTGCACGCCACTGGAAGTGGACGAACTCGTTGTCGACGGACGCGCCGAGGACCTGGGCGTCGCGATCGGCGAACTCGTCGTTCAGCTTTCCGAAAGCGGCGATCTCGGTCGGGCACACGAACGTGAAGTCCTTGGGCCAGAAGAAGACGATGCGCCACTTGCCGGGGTGATCGTCGCTCGACACCTGGGTGAAGTAGTCGTCGGGCTGCTGGGCGTCCACCTTGCTCAGGTCGCCTCCGATGACCGCCGTCAGGTTGTAGGCGGGGAACTGGTCTCCGATGGTCAGAAGAGCCATGTGTGTTTTCGCTCCTTCGTGTCGATTGCGTTCGTGGGTGGCGCGCGAACTCACGTTCTGCAGTTGCCTCTCAATTCTGCCGAAAAGCCACCAAAAGCGAAACGTGATGATTAGCACTAGACTGATAGGCATGAGTGATAAAAGTTATCAGCCGTCCGTGGCCGGTCTGCGGGCGTTCGTCGCACTCGCTCGCAAACGTCATTTCGGTTCTGCGGCAACAGAACTCGGTGTCAGCCAGCCGTCTCTGTCGCAAGCACTCGCCGGCCTCGAGGCCGGGTTGGGCAAGCAACTCATCGAACGTACAACGCGGCGTGTCTTCGTGACGCCGGAGGGCGAGATGCTTCTACCCAAAGCGATCGCGGTGACCGACGCCGTCGACGAATTCCTCTCTGCCTCCGCGGGTTCCGACGATCCACTTGCCGGCACTCTGCGACTCGGCCTGATCCCGACGGTCGCGCCATACGTTCTGCCGACCGTACTGCGCGGGCTCGCCGCCGAATTGCCCTCTCTCGCTTTGCGGGTCGTCGAGGACCAGACGGCGCGACTGGTGGCGCAGTTACGTGAGGGCTCACTCGACGCCGCGTGTCTCGCGCTACCCGCCGACGTGCCCGGCCTTGCCGAGATACCGATGTACGCCGAGGATTTCGTGCTGGCGCTGCCGTCCGATCATCCGTTGGCCGGACGCAAGCGCGTCGACCCGAGTTCGCTCGCCGACCTTCCGCTCCTGCTGCTCGACGAGGGGCACTGCCTACGCGACCAGGCGCTCGAGGTGTGCCGACTCGCGGGCGTGCGCGCCGACATCGGGCACACCCGAGCGGCGTCGTTGGCGACCGCGGTGCAGTGCGTCGAAGGTGGTCTGGGCGTCACGCTGATCCCAGGGACCGCCGTTGCCGCCGAAACAGCGGGCGGCGACCTCGCGACCGCGACATTCACGACGCCGCGGCCGGGGCGTCGAATCGGGCTGGTCTACCGCGAGTCGTCGGGCAGAGGCGAGTCGTATCGGCGACTGGCGTCCATCATCGCCGGTCTTGTCGAACAGACCGGCGCGGTGCGCGTGGAGAAAGCGGCTGCCGTGTGAGAGTGATTCGGTCGGCGTCTCAGTGTTCCTCGGCGAGGGCGTCGGCGGCGGCGGTGCGGGCCAACTCTTCCCACTCGTCGAGGAGACTTGAGTCGACATCGCGGACCATGTCGCCGACGCGTTCGGTGAGTTCGACGATCTCGTCGGTCAACACCGTGGTCGGAACACCCTGGCGCAACACGCGATAGCAGTCGGATAGGTACCGCAGTACCACTCCTTCGCTGCGGGCCAGACCGTAGGCAGAGATCAGTTCGGTGAACGTCATCGCTCGCTCGAGCATCAGCCGGAGGACCGACTTCGGCGACGGCGGAAACCCCGCTATCCACGGGTGGGTCCGGCGGTAGACACCGAAGGCGTAGTCGATCTCCTCGGCGAGCGGTTGCGGCCAGGTGATCTCCTCGAGCCGCGCCATGCGCTCCTCGTACTCGACGCCGTCGGCTTTCATCTCGGCGATCGCAGCGTCGCGCGCTTCCTTGCGCTGTGCCATCAGCACCGGGCGGGGATCGTCGAGAGTGGATTCGAGGATCGAGACGACGTCGAGCGCATAGGTCGACGAATCCGGATCGAGTAGCTCGAAGGCGGCGAGCGCGAAGGCCGACAGCGGGTTGGTGAGTGCGAAGTTCTCGGGCATGTCGACGCTGAGCGCGACGTATCGGCCCTCGTCGTCGGGTTCGGGTAGTTGTACGACGATGCCCGCGTCGCGCAGGTCACGGTAGAGGCGAATGGTGTGGCGGATCTGTCCCAGTTGTCGATTGCGGGGAAGATGGTTGTCTTCCAACAGATGTCGCGTGGCCGCGAAGCAATCTCCGGGCCGGCCGAGGACTTCGAGCAACATCGCCGTTGTCATGCGGAAGTGCGAGCGCAACGGCTCATCGGGTGCGTCGACGAGTTGCAGGAACGTCTTCTCGCCCCAGGAGACGAAACCCTCGGGTGGCTTCTTGCGCACCAGCTTTCGCAGTTTCTTCGGGTCGTCGCCCGCCTTGGCGACCGCGCGGGCGTTCTCGACGTCGTGCTCGGGTGCCTGCGCGACGACGTAGCCGATGGTGTCGAAGCCTGCTCGCCCGGCGCGGCCGGCGATCTGGTGGAATTCGCGGGCGCGCAGACGACGTACGCGCGTGCCGTCGTATTTGCTCAGACCGGCGAACAGGACGGTACGGATGGGCACGTTGATGCCGACTCCGAGGGTGTCGGTACCGGCGATGACCTTGAGAAGTCCCTGTTGGGCAAGGCGTTCGACGAGACGTCGGTAGCGCGGCAACATGCCTGCGTGGTGGACCCCGATGCCGGCGCGGAGCAGCTTCGACAGGGTGGAGCCGAATCCGGTGGAGAAGCGGAAGTCGCCGATCGCCTCGGCGATCTGAGCCTTCTCCTCCTTGGTGGTGATTCGTGCCGACAGGAGTGCCTGCGCGCGCTCGACCGCTGCTGCCTGGGTGAAATGCACGACGTAGATCGGGGCGCGACCCGCGTCGATGAGTCCCTCGATCGTCTCGTGGATAGGCGTCATCGCATACGTGTATTCGAGGGGGACCGGTCGATGGGTTCCGGTGACCGCGGTGGTCGTGCGGTCGGTGCGTCGCGACAGGTCGTCGACGAAGAAGCTGATGTCGCCGAGCGTCGCCGACATCAGAAGGAATTGCGTGTGCGGAAGCTCGATCAGCGGGACTTCCCACGCCCATCCGCGGTCGGACTCGCCGTAGAAGTGGAACTCGTCGGCGACGAGAACCCCGATATCGCTGTTCGGACCGTCGCGAAGTGCGAGGTTCGCGACGATCTCGGCGGTCGCGCAGATGATCGGAGCGTTGGCGTTGACCGAGGCGTCGCCGGTCATCAGGCCGACCTGGTCGGCCCCGAACTGAGCGCAGAGATCGAAGAACTTCTCGCTGACCAGCGCCTTGATCGGCGCGGTATAGAAAGCTCGTTGGCCCCGACATCGGGCGAAGTAGATGGCGCCGGAGGCAACGAGCGACTTGCCCGAACCAGTCGGTGTGGCCAGGATGACGTTGTTACCCGAGATCAACTCGAGCAGCGACTCCTCCTGATGGGGATACAGGTCGATGCCGCGGTCGGCCCACCATCCGGTGAACGTGTCAAATGCGGCGTCGTCATCGTCGGCGACAGGGGTCAGCGTCGTCGCCGACCCCGAAACGGACTCGTCGATCAGTTCGGCGATGACGAACCGCCGTTGCCGTCCTCGTCGTGGAGATCTCCGGTGCCGTCCGGATCGACGTCGCCACGCGATTGCTCCGCCAGGAACCGCTCGAGTTCAGCGCCGAGCTCATCCCCGCTGGGCAGCGGTTCGTCGGCGGCGAGCAGAGATGCGCGCTGAGTCTGTGCCTCGGTGAAGCTGTCGTACTGCGCCTCGAGCGCCGCGACGACGGATTCGATCTCACCGTTGCCCGACACCTCGGCGTCGACCTGCTCACGCACTGCCGCTGCTGCGGATTCGAGTGCACTGGTGGGCAATTCGAGACCTGTCAGTCCCGACACCGCCTCCAGCAGACGTGCTGACGCAGCCGGGTAGTCGGTCTGGGAGAGGTAGTGCGGCACGTGCACCGACAGTCCAGAGGTGCGTCGTCCGCCCTGACCAAGGCGCAGCTCCAAGAGCATCGACGCACTCGCGGGGAGCTTCATCTGCGAACCCCACGTCGGTAGGTCGCCCAACGATTCGGGCTCGTTGCCGTGCGCGGTCAACGACGACGGGCGGGTGTGCGGAACGGCCATCGGGATGGCGTTGAGACCGATCACGTCGGTGACCCGGAAATGGTCGGCGAGGCGTCGAATGGCCTCGGTGAACTGTTCCCACCGCAGGTCTGGCTCCGAGCCGGACAGCAGCAGGAACGGCTTGCCGGCGTTGTCGCGGATCGCGTGCAGCGTGAGCGTTGGCATCTGCACGTCGGTGAAGGTCTCGCCGCTGAAGGTGATCGTCGGACGGCGAGAGCGATAGTCCATCAGCTCGTCGTTGTCGAAGGTCGCGACCACCTCGGAGTCGAGCGAGTCGCGAAGATTCTGCGCGGCGAGTGCCACGGCGTGTCCCGCGTCGGCGAAGCCGTCGAGCGCGTGGATCAGTACGGGGCCGGTTCCCGCAGCGTCGGAGACCTGGGGAGCGGGGAAGGCGAGCTCGAAGAGCTGACGGCCCTCGTCCGGATTGGAATCCATGTCGTCCCTCCTCTTGAAGATCGGCACGTGCCTGTCCTACCTGTTCGTCGAATTGTCCCGCATCCACACCACTCGTGACCAATCGGTGTCGCTCGTCGAGCGTCCGCGTGACGCATCTGTGTTGTTCTTGCAGCGGATCCTTGTGTGTTAGCGGATCTTTGTGTGTTCAACAACCGCGCCCACCTCTCGATTCCCCGTGATGATCTGGAGACCGTCGGAGTGTCGTGAGCGGTGCCTCGGCCTTGCGGTGGCACAGTCGAAGGTCGTGGGTGTACGCAGTGTCGGTGTGGTGATGGGGTTGGCCGCGGCTTTTCTCGTGGCGTCGTGTTCGGTCGATGGTGATGCGACGCAGAACACTGCCGATCTCTCTTCGCGATCGGTGACCGCAGCCGATTTTCCGGTTTCGGGTGCTACCCGCGTTCCGCAGAACTCCGTCGCATACGCGATCGGCGACCTCATCGGCCGACCAGCCAACTCGCCCTACGATCCACCCGCGTGTCAGCCCGCGGCGGTCGGCTCCGACGGAGCCGTCGTCTATCTGGGAATCGTCGAAGCCGACCGTGCGTCCTTCACCTCCGCCGTCGTCGGAGTCGATGACGCGTTGAGCACGGTGGTCGATCAGGCGCGTGCGTGTCCTCGAGCGACCACCGGCAACGCGACGACGGCGACGAGCAAGGTGCAGACAAGGGTGTCCGACGCCCCCGAACATCCTGCCGGGGTCGATACCGCTGCCGTCCTGCGGACTGTCGAGACCGGTGGCGACCAGGCGCCGCTCTTGACGCGCACGATGACCTACATCGGACAGCAGGGCACGGTGCGCGTGTACTGCCAATACCGGTGGCCATCAGCGGGTGACATCAGTTCCGAGGCGAAGGGTCAGCTCGGAGCTCTGTTCGAGAAGGTGTTGCGGGCGGCTTTCGGTTCGTGAGTTTGTGCACCCGTCCGAGGGTGTGCACAACGTCGGTCATCGGAGCTTCTCGCGGGTTCGGGCGTCTCCGGGTGAACCCAAGATGTTCGACATGTCACTTCGAAACGATTCGTCGAACGGGCCGATCCGGACCGTCTCCGCGCTGCTCACCGCTATCCCTGGCTTCTTCGGGTTCATTCCCGAGCGCTCGCTCGTGCTCCTGGCACTCGCGCCGGACGGACGCACGGTCCAGGCGTCCGTACGGCTCGATCTCGACCTTGCCCCCGACGGCTCACCGGCGCGACCGATGCTCAACGAGATCGACAATCTGGCGCGAATATTTCAGGGCTACGGCAGCGCCGACCTCATCGCGGTCATCGGTGATGACCGCTTCGAACTTGATACCCGCACGTATGAGCAGATTCTGTCGAAAGTCGATCGGCGGATGCGACTGTGCGGAGGCATTGGTCGCGGCTACGTGTGCAGTCGCTTCGCCGAGGGGGAGCCGTGGACGCAGATCTGGGAGCACGGCGCTGCGCTGTCGGCGCAGTCGTTGAGGCACTGCGGGGTGCTCACCGACCCTCGGATCTCGCCGACCGCGGTGTCCGGTGCCGTGCATTCAGGGCGCTTCCTCATGGCGAACCGCGCGGAGATCGCAGCGATGCTCGCTCCGACGCCTCATTGCGACGACGGCTCCTGCAGCACCATCGCCGACGACGGCCGCTTCGATGACGAACCACCACAGGAACTCCTGGTAGCGATCTACGAGGCGGTCGTGATGGAGTCCGACTACTACTCGTGCGAGCGGGTTGCCGAACTCGAACGCGCGATCTGCGACGTTCGGGTTCGCGATGCGGCCCTGGCATTCGCGGTCACAGATCTTCGCTCAGGTGCCGAGATGTTGTGGCGTGAACTGACCCGACGGTTGACCGGTACCGGACGAGCCAGCGCTGCAACACTCCTCGCGCATCTGCACTACATCGCAGGTGAGGGGAGTTTCGCAGGTGTGGCGCTCGACGTCGCGCGCGACGCCGACCGCAACTGGAAGCTCGCACAACTCCTCGACCACTCGCTGCGCAACGGATTACGTCCGGACAACCTGTGGCACCTCATCGGTGATTCGTACGACGCGGCAGCGGAGCTCGGCCTTGTCTTGCCGCACGCAACCCTGCGCGATGCGGGTTGACGTGTTGCTCCGAATTGTGTTGTCGCTCAGACCTTTTCGACGAACAGTGAGTGGGCCATCTCCGGAGACAGTGTCAGTCCGGCGTGCCCTGGCGTGCTGATCTCCACCTTCTGCGGCGTGCAGGTCACTGTCACGCGTGCGTTCGGGACCACGCCCGCCTCGCGCAGCGCCGCGATCAGCTCTGTATCCGACTGCGCGTGCTCGGAGAGTCGACGCACGATCACCGCAACCGCCTCACCCTGCGGGAGGTCGGACAGGCGCGCGGCCTCACCAGTGGACGTCGTCGTCTCGACGCCGAGCTCTTCCAGGCCGGGAATCGGGTTGCCATATGGCGAGGTCGTCGGGTTGTCGAGCACGGCGAGGAGACGGCGCTCGACGTTCTCGCTCATGACATGCTCCCAGCGGCACGCTTCCTCGTGGACCTCGTCCCAGGGCATGCCGATCACGTCTACGAGCAGCCGCTCGGCGAGACGATGCTTGCGCATCACGGCGACCGCGAGGGCGCGACCCTTGTCGGTCAGCTCGAGGTGCCGGTCGCCTGCGACGCGCAACAGTCCGTCGCGTTCCATACGCGCGACTGTCTGAGACACAGTCGGTCCGCTCTGCTCGAGTCGTTCGGCGATGCGTGCGCGCAGTGGGACGATTCCCTCTTCTTCGAGGTCGTAGATCGTCCGGAGGTACATCTCGGTGGTATCAACCAGATCGTTCACTTGAGCCAGTCCCTTCCGTCTTTACAAGAGTACCTTGACCTGCGTTCGAGACTGCCTCGTCACATGCCGAACGCGTCCGGCCCGCGCGGCGAGGCACTAGCCTTGGTCGTGTGCGTAGTGCGTGGAGACATCAATGAGCGCGGCAGTGATCTGGAGCGAGGAGTTCCTCTCGTATCGCTGGGCACACACCCACCCGATGAATCCCGTGCGCTTGGCGCTGACGATGACGCTCGCGCAGAGCCTCGGAGTGCTCGACGATGTCGACGTCGCCGAACCACTTGCGATCGGCGATGATGCGCTGACCGTCGTCCACAGTCAGGACTACATCGACGCGGTGCGTGCTGTCGGATCGGGGACGGCGTCGTTGTCGGGCCCGCTTCTCGAGCGTCTGTTCGGTCTCGGCGACTCCGACAATCCCGTGTTCGACGGAATGCACGAGGCGGCACGGCTGTTGGTCGGCGGAACGCTGGCGGCGGCGCAGGCGGTCGGTTCCGGGGCGGTGCGTCGAGCAGTCAATATCGGTGGCGGGATGCACCACGCGATGCGGTCGCGGGCTGCCGGATTCTGCATCTACAACGACTGCGCGGTGGCCATTCACTGGCTACTCGAGAACGGCTTCGACCGCATCGCCTACATCGACATCGACGCGCACCACGGTGACGGCGTGCAGGTGGCGTTCGCGTCCGACCCGCGCGTGATGACAGTGTCGCTGCACCAGCATCCGGCGACGTTGTGGCCGGGAACGGGCTGGCCGACCGAGGTCGGCGACGACGGCGCGGAGGGTTCCGCGGTCAACATCGCCCTGATGCCCGACACGCAGGACCGGTTGTGGCTGCGCGCCTTCCATGCCGTCGTTCCGTCGCTGATCGCCGAGTTCAAGCCGCAGATCATCATCAGCCAGTGCGGCGCCGACAGCCATCGCGCCGATCCGTTGACCGACCTGTCGCTGACCGTCGACGGGCAGCGCGCCGCGATGATCGCGATGCGCGACCTGGCCGAGAAGCATTGCGACGGTAGGTGGATCGCGGTCGGCGGAGGCGGCTACGGCGTGGTGAACGTCGTCCCGCGTAGTTGGTCGCACCTGCTCGGGGTCGTCCTTGATCGTGACGTTGACGTCACGACCCCGATCAACGAATCGTGGTGCGCCACAGCCGAACAGATCGCAACGCAGGTGCATTCGGAGTACTCGCAGGCGCCCGTGCATGTGATGGGCGACGATGGCGACGTCGACTTCGTCGAATGGGATGGCGACACGGGGCAGGAACCACCGCCCGGCATCGACGAGAGCGCCCAACGACAAACCGATCGCGCCATCATGGCCACTCGCCGTGCCGTGTATCCGCTACACGGACTCGACCCGGAGGACCCCCGTGACTGATTCCCCCGCGACTGACACCTCAGCCGCTGGTACCCCGGCCACTGATTCCCCAGCCGCTGGTACCCCAGCGACGGATTCAGCCGTGCAGACCGCTCCCCGGGACGATCACGGAGAGGGTGAGCGCCCGCGCGGTCCGTGGGATTACCCCCGACACTGGATCGCCGATGTCCTCGCGTCCGACGGTGGCGTGGTGCATCTGCGTCCGATCGTTCCCGACGACGCCGACCGCGTCGTCCGATTCCACTCGGGTTTGTCCGAACGCACCAGGTACATGCGCTACTTCGGTCCGACGCCGACGCTTCCGCCGCGCGAGGTCGCACGCATGACAACGGTCGACCACCGCAACCGGGTTGCGATCGTCGCAGTGCTCGGTGGGGAGATCATCGCGATCGGCATCTACGAGGGACTCGCCGCCGACGGCAAGCCCGAATCTGCCGAGGTCGCCTTCGTCGTCGCCGACGAACACCAGGGCCGCGGCCTCGGGCCGATTCTGCTCGAACATCTCGCCGGTGCCGCTGCCGAGAACGGATTCACCCGCTTCGAGGCCGAGGTGCTCAGCGAGAATCCCAACATGGTCGCCGTCTTCCGCGACGCCGGCTACCAGATCTCGCGCGCATTCGACGGCTCGACGGTGCACGTCGAGTTCACGATCGATCCCACCGAGGCGATGCTCTCGGTGCGCAACGACCGTGAGCGCGCCTCCGAGGCGCGCAGCGTCGCCAACCTGTTGCGACCGGCGTCTGTTGCCGTGATCGGGGCGTCGACCGATCCCAAGAAGGTGGGAAACGCGCTGCTGGCCAACATCATTGCGGCCGGATTCACCGGCCCTGTGTTCCCGGTCAATGGTCCCGACCGTGACGGTGAACCCGACGATGAGCAGGGCGGATCGGCTCACGACGCGGCGCGTGCCGGGGCGACGCGCCAACCACAGCGACGCCATCGCGGCCCGGCGCGGGCGCCCCGCGTGCGGCCGCCGTCGGTCAGGGGAATCCGCGCGTACCCGACGGTGCGCGACATTCCCGATCCGGTCGATCTCGCGGTGGTCGCGGTGCCCGCGGCGAGCGTCGACGAGGTGCTCGACGACTGCATGGTCAAGGGCGTGCGCGCGCTCGTGATCGTGTCGTCGGGATTCGGCGAAAGCGGTGAGGCGGGCCTGGAGAGCGAACATCGCCTCGTCCAGCAGGTCCGTGAGCACGGCATGCGCCTGGTCGGGCCGAATGCTCTCGGCGTCGCGAACAACGACCCGTCGATTGCGCTGAATGCCACTCTCGCGCCGCGTATCCCGCCACTGGGACGTGTCGGATTCTTCTGTCAGTCCGGTGCGCTCGGCATCGCGATCCTCGACACGGCCGCACATCGCCAGATCGGGTTGTCGACCTTTGTCTCGGCGGGCAACCGTGCCGACGTCTCAGGCAACGACCTGCTGCAGTACTGGGATTCCGACGCCGCTACCGACGTCGTGCTGCTGTATCTCGAGAGTTTCGGTAATCCGCGCAAGTTCTCGCGCATCGCTCGCAGAGTGTCGCGGTCCAAGCCGATCGTCGCGGTCAAATCGGGCAAGGGTGCGATGAGCCCGGTGCGTGCCGCACGGACGGCTGCGGCGAGCCTCGACGATCGCATCGCCCAGATGATGCTCGAGCAAGCGGGCGTCATCCAGGTCGACACCATTCCCGAATTGTTCGACTGCGCATCACTTTTCGCGTATCAACCGCTGCCTCGCGGTCCGCGGACCCGCATCATCGGCAACTCCTCGGTGCTCGGCAGTCTTGCCGCCGACACCGCGCGGTCAGGCGGTCTCGAAGTCGAGTCGACCATCGACCTCGGCGCAGGAGCCTCGGAGGACGAGTTCGAGGCCTCCGTCGCGCAGGCCATGGCCGATCCGGGTGTCGACAGCGTGATCGTCGTCTTCGTGCCACCGGTCGCCGTCGACCTCGACTGGCACGCACGCGCCCTGATCGCGGGCGCGAACACACCGGACGCCGACGCCGACAAACCGATCGTGACCACCTTCCTCGCCGTCGAGGGCATCCCGCCCGGCCTGATGAGGCCCGGACCGTCGGGGCTGCCGGCGCGCGGCTCGATTCCGTCGTATTCGTCCCCCGAACGTGCCGCGGCCGCGCTGGCACGGGCATGGCAGTACGCGCGGTGGTGTGCACGACCGGAGGTCCCCGTCGAGAGACCCGACGGGATCGACCCCGAGGCTGCGAGGACATGGGTGCGCGAAGCCATGTGGGGACTTCCCGACGACGATCCGGGCGTCGATTCTGGTGTCGATTCTGGTGTCGATTCGGACGGCTCCACGGTCGGCGGCGCCGATCCGGTGACGGTGCTCGACGACGTCGACTCCGCCCGCCTGCTCGAGTGGTACGGAGTCGAGGTGGTGCCCTTCCGCGAGGTCTCGACGATGCACGAGGCGTCGGCCGCAGCGCGTGACCTGGGATTCCCTGTCGCAGTGAAAGCAACATCACCGGCATGGCGCGGCCGACTCGACCGTGAGGGCGCACGTCTGGATCTGCCTGACGCCACCGCCGTGGTGACCGCCTTCGCCGAGATCTCGGAGCTGACCGGCGACGACGTGCTCCACGTGCAGAAGATGGCACCCAAGGGTGTCGGCACCATGGTGCGCATGCGCGACGACCCGTCGTTCGGGCCGTTGATTTCCTTCGGATTGTCGGGCAGGACGTTCGAGCTACTCGGCGACGACGGGTACCGCGCGATCCCGATCAATGCGCTCGATGCCGACGAACTCATCGACGAGCCACGATCGGCCCCACTGCTCTACGGGTATCGGGGAGAGGCCCCGGTCAACAGAGGAGCGTTGGTCGACCTACTGATCCGCATCTCGACGATGGCAGACGACATCCCGGAGATCCGCGAGATCGTCGTCGATCCCGTGCTGTGTTCGCCGGAGGGCGCCGCAATCCTCAACGCCCGCATACGAATCGGCCCGGTGCCCACCAAGGCGGACACCGGACCGAGACGATTGAGCTGATTGAGTTGGCGGGAGCGGGTCAGCTCGCGTAGGCGCGCAGGCGCTCGGCGCGCTCGCCCTGACGGAGCTTGCCCATCACCTCACGCTCGATCTGACGGACGCGTTCGCGCGAGAGCCCGAACATGCGGCCGATCTGGTCGAGTGTGCGTGGCTGTCCGTCGTCGAGGCCGTAACGCATACGGATCACCTGCTGCTCACGCTCGTCGAGCGTTGCGAGCACCGCGCGGACGTCGGTGTGCATGAGTCCGGCGATGACGGCGCTCTCCGCGGAGGTCGCCTCGGCGTCTTCGATGAAGTCGCCCAGTGGTGCCTCTTCGTCGCTGCCGACCGGCATGTCGAGGCTCACCGGATCGCGGCTGTGGTCGAGCAGATCTGCGATCTTCTCCGCCGGGATGCCCGATTCGTTGGCGAGCTCGTCGTCGGTGGCCTCGCGTCCGAGCTGCTGATGCAGCTCACGCTTGATGCGCGCCAACTTGTTGACCTGCTCGACCAAGTGGACAGGCAGACGAATGGTGCGGCTCTGGTCAGCCATGCCTCGGGTGATGGCCTGGCGAATCCACCAGGTCGCGTAAGTCGAGAACTTGAAGCCCTTCGCGTAGTCGAACTTCTCCATCGCGCGGATCAGACCGAGGTTGCCCTCCTGGATGAGGTCGAGAAGCGGCATTCCGCGGCCCGTGTAGCGCTTTGCCAGCGAGACGACGAGGCGCAGGTTGGCCTCGAGGAGGTGGGAGCGTGCTGCCTCGCCTTCGCGAATGACGATCGTGAGATCACGCTTCTTTGCCGCGGACAGCCGCTTGCGGGTCGCCAGAACGTGCTTGGCGTAGAGACCTGCTTCGATCTGCTTGGCGAGCTCGACCTCCTGCTCTGCGTTGAGCAGGGCTGTGCGGCCGATGCCGTTGAGGTAGACACGGACCAGATCCGCCGCAGGTGACTGTGCGTCGAGATCCTGTTCCGTCATCGCCGGACGCGAGGGGGTGGTGTCGCCAGAAGCGACGGTGGATGTGGAGCGTGTGACGGTGGAGCGTGACATCTGGCCTCCTAATCGAGTGCGTTCATAGGGTGCAACGACATGCACTCCTCGAAAGTTCCCCGGAGGCTGATTCGGGCTACTGGCTCCTGACCTGCATAAACACTCATTAAGGGATGTCGAACCGACTGAGAATCGGCTGAGATCTACGCGCGGTCGGTCTGTTACGGACGCGGTAGATCGATCCGGAAGCGTCAATGGGGATGTCGGTCGTCGGCGACCGTGGAGTCGATGACATTCGACTCGCCGCCGAGGGCCTGCGGACCGACGACGTGGTGGTCGGGACCGTATTTGTACTGGGCAACCTCTCCGCGCTTGCGAGGCGGCCGATCGTTGGCGATCAGTACGGCGACCCAGGGGAGTGGGATCGACAGTGCGACGATGCCGAGCGCCCACCAGCCCGATCCCGTCATGCTGTAGACGATGCCCGCGATGATCAGCGCGGGAACACGAAACGACATGAGCGTCAGATATTTCCGTACGCGTGTCCGGTGCTGCTCGTCGAGGGACTCCTGCGCGTCGGTGATGAGGAAGGCCTCGGGCGACACGTGATCGCGGCGTGGCCCCTCAGCGCCAACCATGACTGCGCTTCGTTCCGTCGAATCCCATGTCTCCACTGTTCCACTTTCAGTTCCTGATTGCACCGATGGGGCAACCGTGGTGTGACGCGCTCGGGCGTGTCAGGGCCGCGATGGTGGCCCGGGTCGTCGCGCGTGGCGGGTCACCGTGTCGGAATCGGCCCGTGAGGAGCACAATAGAGTGCATGGCTACCGAAACTATCGAGCGGCCCGACCTCGACGAATGGTCGGACACCAAGACCGATGAGCGGCCCGACGCCGATGCGACCGATCGGGGAGACGACGACAGACCCAAGTTCTTCCATTACGTTAAAAAGGACAAGATCGCCGAGAGCGCTGTCATGGGCAATCACGTGGTTGCCTTGTGCGGCGAGACATTCCCGGTGACGCGCTCGGCCAAGCCGGGTTCGCCCGTCTGCCCCAAGTGCAAGAAGATCTACAGTCGGATGCGCAAGGAGTGACTCTCCCCGCCTCAGCCACCGCCGCCCGCTAGCGACTCTCGCCGGGCGGCGGTTGCCGTTGAGGTCCCGATTCGCGGTCTGGGGGCTGCTGAGGACCCTTGCGGATCGGTCCGGTGGCCAGCCGCTCGGGAAGCGCCTTGATGTGGCCGGTGAAGTCGGAGGTCTGTTCGTGTACCCAGTGTCGGACGTGCGCGGTGGCGGGCGGTTTGGCGGGCCAGAGTGATTGGACCGCTGCGTTGAACTCGGCGCCGATCACGATCGCGAAGCCGAGGAAGAACGTGAAGAGCAAGAAGGCGATCGGCGTCGCCAGTGCGCCGTAGGTGTATCCGGCGCGTGTGATCGCGGCGAGGTAGATGCGCAGAACATAGCTGGCGATCCAGAAGAAGACCCCGGCGACCACCGCGCCTCCGACGAGCCTGTGCCAGGGCAACGGATTGGGCAGAGCCAGGTGGTAGAGCGTCGTGAGGACCCCGAGTAGCAGCAGCGCGACGAACGGGAAGTATCCGAAGTCGATCAGCGCGCTCACTCCTCGGTCCCAGGAGTCGGGAACGATCTCGTGCAAGTAGTTCGGGCCGAGTGCGACCAGCGGTAGCAGGAAGACCGACACGACGAGGAAGCACACGTACAGCAGGAGCGCGAAGATCCGCTGCCAAACCGGGTTGCGCACCTCGTGCTGGTCGTGCGCCCGAACGATCGACGCGACGAAACACGACACCGCCGACGAACCGGCCCACAGCGACAGGATGAAGCCCACCGAGATGACGCCGACCCGCCCGCGGCCGAGGACGTTGTCGACGGTGGGGGTGATGAGATCGTTCACGACGTTCGTCGAGAAGGTGCGCTCAGCGAAGCTGATGATCCGCGACGAGATCACCTCGACGGTGTCGGGACCGAACCACCCGGCGATGTAGCCGACGCTGCCGAGGAGCCCGAGGAGCAGCGGAGGTAGCGACAACGCTTGCCAGAATGCTGCCTGCGCGGCCCAGCCGACGATCCCGTCGTCCCAGGCCTTCTTGATCGTGCGCCAGACAACCCGATGCAGATTGGGCAGCACAGGAGGCCCGGGCGACGACGTCTGGTGCTCCTGCGGATCGTCGGTTCCCGTCGATGCGGTGCCGTCTTTCGTCGATCCGGTGTCGTCGGTCTCACGTGTCGGCGCAGCGCGCCTCGGGGCGTCGGGAGAATCGAGCGGCTGGCGTTCGTCTCCCAGCGGAAGATCCATCGACACCGGCGCAGGCCGACGAGGTGTTCTGCGCACGCGTTCTCCGAGAGCCGGCGACGGGGCGGCGTCGTCGGTCATCGGAACAGGGTTGCGGCGTGTCGTGGCTATGGGTCCAGCATCCCTGATCGGCGCAGGTTACGTGCGACACACCCCTTGCCGCGTGTCACAAAGCCCATCACCCGGCTCACCTCGACAGCCGTGTCTGGCGAAAGGCGCGTCGGCGCGAGCCGCTAAGATCGGAAGGTCCCCTCGGATGAGTGAATGTGTTCCGGCACGGTCCATCTGGCCGAGGGGTTGTTTCTTGCCTTCGCGCCGTCGGGAGCTTTGTTTACGTGACTTCTGCCCAATCGCCCGCAACGCCCGCCGGTCCGCCGCTACGCGCCTGGCAGCGTCGAGCGCTCACGAAGTACCTCGCGACCCGGCCGACCGACTTCCTCGCGGTGGCGACGCCAGGTGCGGGAAAGACGACGTTCGGACTTCGGGTCGCGCGGGAACTGCTCGACGATCGCACGATCGAACAGGTCACCGTCGTCACCCCGACCGAACACCTCAAGCATCAGTGGGCGCAGGCTGCCGCGCGCGTCGGCATCGCCCTCGACTCCCGCTTCCGCAACTCCGACGGTCAGACCAGCTCGGACTACAACGGCGTCGCCCTGACGTATGCGCAGGTGGCCGCGCACCCGTCGCGCCACCGGGTGCGCACCGAGAATCGTCGAACACTCGTGATCCTCGACGAGATCCATCACGGTGGCGACGCGAAGTCGTGGGGCGACGCGATCCGTGAGGCGTTCTCCGACGCCGTGCGGAGGTTGTCGCTGACAGGAACACCGTTCCGCTCCGACGACTCACCCATCCCGTTCGTCACGTACGAGCCGGAAGGGGCAGGAGTGCTCCGATCGCGTGCCGACCACACCTACGGCTACGCGGACGCACTCGCCGACGGCGTCGTGCGCCCGGTCGTGTTCCTTGCGTACTCCGGGCAGGCGAGTTGGCGCACGTCGGCGGGCGAGGAGTACACCGCCCGACTCGGTGAGCCGCTGTCCGCCGAGCAGACCGCACGAGCCTGGCGAACCGCACTCGACGCGCACGGTGACTGGATTCCGTCAGTCCTCCAGGCCGCCCACACGAGGTTGGGCCAATTGCGTGCGGCGGGCGTTCCGGACGCCGGAGGACTCGTCATCGCCACCGATCAGACCGTCGCCCGCGACTACGCCGAACTGCTCGAGTCGATCACCGGCCGCAAACCAGTCCTCGTCCTCTCCGACGACCCCAAGTCGACGTCGCGCATTTCGCAGTTCGCCGAATCCGACGATGAGTGGATGGTCGCGGTCCGCATGGTGTCCGAGGGCGTCGACGTGCCGCGTCTCGCGGTCGGTGTGTATGCGACGAGTGCGTCGACCCCGCTGTTTTTTGCGCAGGCGATCGGGCGCTTCGTGCGTTCGAGACGCCCGGGCGAGACC
This sequence comes from Gordonia sp. w5E2, assembly GCF_036540975.1. Taxonomy (NCBI): domain Bacteria; kingdom Bacillati; phylum Actinomycetota; class Actinomycetes; order Mycobacteriales; family Gordoniaceae; genus Gordonia; species Gordonia sp. w5E2. The sequence goes on from NZ_CP144213.1 coordinate 2,187,164, forward strand.
GCGAGCGTGTTCCTGCCCTCCGTGCCCGTGCTGTTGAATCTGGCGAGCCAGATGGAAGCCGAGCGCGACCACGTGCTCGGCAAACCGCATCGCGACAGCGACGGTCTCGACGACGCCCTGCTGATCGATGCCAACAAGCAGAAGGACGAGCCGGGCGAGGACGAGAAGAGCTTCCAATCGCTGCATGCCGACGCCGAGCTCGACCAGGTGATCTTCGACGGCTCGTCGTTCGGAACGGCGACGTTCGCAGGCAGCGACGAGGAATCGGACTACCTGGGCCTTCCCGGGCTGCTCGACGCCGACCAGGTGCGCGCTCTGCTCCGGAAGAAGCAGGCCGACCAGGTGGCACAGCGCTCGACGGTCACGCAGATCGTGCCTGCGGCAGATAAGGTGCCGACGCAGCCCGCGACGGGGGAGAACCTCCACGCGCTGCGCAAGGAACTCAACGGGCTGGTCGCGATGCACCACCATCGCACCGGTAAGCCGCACGGCATGGTGCACAACGAACTACGCAGCAAACTCGGCGGCCCGCCGACGGCCATGGCGACGGCCGACCAGCTCCGCGAACGCATTAAGGCGCTCCGCGCGTGGCGGTGACGTGGGCAGCGAAACCTGAATAGCAGAACACCCCGGCCACATCCGAGTGGTCGGGGTGTTCGCTACGTGTATCGGTCTCTAGACCAGCTCTCCCGCAGACTCTTCGACGGTGGCACTGAGCTCGACGAGTCGGGCTTCGTGCTCGTTGAAGTGGTGGCGGCAGAAGAGAAGCTCGCCGCCCTTGGGCAGGACGGCACGAACCTTTGCGGCTGCGCCGCAGCGATCACAGCGATCGGCAGCGGTGAGCGGTATGGAGATCGGGGTTGTGGTGGCGATGTCAGACATTTTCCTCCGTCCCGGTCCGGCGCCGGTGTGGTCGCCTTCCCTTCAGAGCCAACGCATCCGGACGATGCGTCAACCTCACTGTGTCAGACGTTTGGGGGCCCCGTATTGTTCCGTCGGTTTCCCGGGTGTGTCGTCACTCACCGTTTACATCGGTTCCCCGAGGTGCAACACAACTACACGACCCCGTTACGCGCGAGGCGATCTGGCTCACATTTCGATAGTGGTGAGACCTCTGGTGGCTATGGTGCTGCAGTGACGTCACCAACCGACGAGCCGGCCGTCGAACGCCTCATCCATCTGATGTCGAGTGCGGACTGGGACGCAGCCCGACACGAATCGGAACTACGGCCGCCGTCGCTGGCCGACGTCGGGTTCATTCACCTCTCGACCCCGCAACAGGTGCACCTGCCGGCAAACAGGTTCTACTCCGGTGAGGAGGATCTGCTCGCACTCCACGTCGAGTCGGCACGCCTCGACGCCGAGATCCGCTGGGAGCCCGGCGTCGACGACGATCCTGAATCGATGCTGTTCCCGCACCTCTACGGCCCACTACCGCTCAGTGCGGTGGTCGACGTCACGCCCTATCCGCGTAGCGAAGACGGCACATTCGCGCCGTTTGACGGGCGAAGTGCCTGAACCCCGTGACGACGGTCAGTCGAGGTAGTCGCGAAGCACCTGAGAGCGGCTCGGGTGGCGAAGCTTCGACATGGTCTTCGACTCGATCTGACGGATGCGCTCACGCGTCACGCCGTAGACCTGGCCGATCTCGTCGAGTGTGCGCGGCTGACCGTCGGTGAGTCCGAAGCGGAGCCGGACAACGCCTGCCTCGCGCTCGGACAGCGTCTCGAGAACCGACTGCAGCTGGTCCTGGAGCAGCGTGAAGCTGACCGCGTCGACCGCGACCACGGCTTCGGAGTCCTCGATGAAGTCGCCGAGCTGTGAATCGCCCTCGTCGCCGATCGTCTGGTCGAGCGAAATCGGCTCACGCGCGTACTGCTGGATCTCCAGCACCTTCTCGGGCGTGATGTCCATTTCCTTCGCGAGCTCTTCAGGAGTCGGCTCACGGCCGAGGTCCTGGAGCAGTTCACGCTGGATGCGACCGAGCTTGTTGATGACCTCGACCATGTGCACCGGGATACGGATAGTGCGGGCCTGATCGGCCATCGCGCGGGTGATCGCCTGACGGATCCACCAGGTGGCATACGTCGAGAACTTGTAACCCTTGGTGTAGTCGAACTTCTCGACAGCGCGGATCAGACCGAGGTTGCCCTCCTGGATCAGGTCCAGGAAAGCCATGCCGCGGCCGGTGTAGCGCTTGGCGAGGGAGACGACGAGGCGGAGGTTTGCCTCGAGGAGGTGATTCTTGGCGCGGTTGCCGTCGCGGGAGATCCAGTTCAGGTCGCGCTTCTGTGCGGTCGAGATCTTCTCGCCGGACTCCATGATCCGGCGTAGACGCTCGGTGGCGTACAGGCCCGCTTCGATGCGCTTGGCGAGTTCGACTTCCTCTTCTGCGTTGAGGAGAGCGACCTTGCCGATCTGCTTGAGGTAGGCACGAACCGAGTCGGCGGACGCGGTGAGCTCTGCGTCTTTACGGGCCTGACGAAGAGCCTCTGACTCTTCCTCGTCCCAGACGAAGTCTCCCGCGGTCTTCGCGTCGGCGTCCTTCGACGACTTGTCGGCGGGCGGCGCAACCGGGGGAGTGGCTCCGGCGGTCGTCTTGGCCGGAGTCTCCGGCTCCTCGGCGTCGTCATCGTCGGCCGAATCCTCGGCCGAATCCTCGGCCTCATCCTCGACGTCGATATCCTCGTCGTCGATCTCGACGTCCTCTTCGAGTTCCGCGTCGGGACCGTCGATGTCGTCGATCGAGCCGCCGTCGAGTTCTTCCTCGGCGTTGGCTTCTTCTGCCCCGTCGGCAGGACTCGCGGCCTTCTTGGCCGCCTTCTTCGGAGCGGCTTTCTTGGCCGCCTTCTTGGCGGGGGCCTTGCGAGCGGTGGCCTTCTTGGCCGCCTTCTTGGCGGTCTTCTTGGCCGTCGCCTTTTCTGCAGCCGGGGCCGACGTCGTCGTCGAATCCTCGGCTTCGGCGTCGCTCTGGCGGGTCTGGGTGGCTGCCACGTACAACCTTTCCGAACACAATCTGACACGCTGATTCACAGCGGAAAACCGCTGCGGATCGGGCTGGTTTCTCGGTGCATCGTCACCGGTGGAAACCATTGTAACGACAACATCACTCCGAATGTGACAAATGCCAGGTCAGACAGGTTGTCGCAGGATCGGTTACGTCGACTTCGCCAGCCCCCACCGATCGCCGACGGCTCGCGCTGGGAGACCGCGCAGACCTCGGCCTGATCAGGGCTTGAGACCCCGATCGACGGCCATCGCGGCGCCCACGATTCCCGCGGTGTTCTGTAGGGCGGCCGGAACCACCTTGGTGTCGTTCGTCAGGTACGGAATCCACTTGTCGGCCTTACGGCTGATGCCGCCGCCGGCGATGAACAACGACGGCCAGAAGAGCGCCTCGTACTCCTCGAGGACCGTGCTGACCTTCTTGGACCACTTCTTGTACGACCAGCCCTTTTCTTCCTTCACGCGCGAGGACGCCTGATGCTCGGCTTCCTTCTTTCCGACGATGAGGTGACCGAGCTCGGTGTTCGGTACGAGCGTGCCATTGACCAGGATCGCCGATCCGATGCCGGTGCCGAACGTCAGCAGCATGACAACGCCGTCGACTCCGCTTCCGGCTCCGTGTGCGTCCTCCGCCATTCCGGCCGCGTCCGCGTCGTTGACGACCGAGAGAGCACGCCCCCCGAGGTCCTTGGCGAAGAGCTCGTAGGTATTCGTGCCGATCCACCCCTTGTCGATGTTCGCCGCGGTGCGCATGGTTCCGTCGGTGATGACCCCGGGAAGCGTGATGCCAACGGGCCCATCCCAGTTGAAGTGGCCGACGACCTCGGCGACACCCTTCGAGACCGCTTCGGGTGTCGCGGGTTTGGGGGTGAGCACCTTGTAGCGTTCGCCGACGAGCTTGCCGGTCGTGAGGTCCACGATTCCGCCCTTGATCCCCGACCCCCCGACATCGACGCCGAACGCGCGGGGTCCGGCGGAATCTTTCGCAGAGGTGGATGAGTCGGTCATGGCGGCTTCCTCTCTCGGGGGATCGCGGTGTCCGCGACCGTGCGATATTCAGGCTATCGAGGGGTGACGTGCAACGGGCGGACGTTGTCGGAAATCGTGTCGCACGGTGACGATCACGTGACCGGCGAGTGACGGTATGCCTGCACCGGGTCGGGCGCGGTTGCCCGCAGGGTCGAGCAAACGTCACCGACATGGTCGCGCGAAGGTCAACTGACATGATGGTCTGGTGAACATCCCACGCGAGAACGCCGATACGGCCCAGACCATTGCAGGCGTCGACGTGGAGAAGCTCGGTGAGGTGGCATTCGAGGTGGCCACCGATGCGGCTCGCCATGTCCGGAGGCGACGTCCGGAGTTGTTCGGGCGAACCGGAACGGCGCCGGGAACGGGCAATGACGTTGTCCCGTCGGCGGTGTCGACGAAATCCACGCCGACCGATCCGGTGACGCTTGCCGATACCGAATCCGAGGAACTCATCCGCGCGCTGCTGAAGCGGCTGCGCCCGGACGACGCTGTTCTCGGCGAGGAGGAGGGCGGCTCCGTCGAGGTCCCGTCCGGTGTGCGCTGGGTGATCGATCCCATCGACGGGACGGTCAACTTCCTCTACGGCATTCCCGCATACGCGGTGTCCGTGGCAGCCCAAGTCGACGGCAGGTCGGTCGCCGGTGCTGTCGTCGACGTCGCGCGTGATGTCGTGTACACGGCGACGCTGTCCGGTGGCGCGTACGAGGTTCGCGACGGCGTGCGCACGAGGCTGCGTGCCAATCCGATCTCGCGAGTCGACCTCGCGCTGGTCGCGACCGGATTTGGTTACGACGTCGAGCGTCGTCGCGCACAGGGCGAACTGATGTCTCGGCTGCTTCCGCGGGTTCGGGATCTACGTCGAATAGGCGCAGCGGCGCTCGACCTGTGCATGGTGGCCTCGGGTGCGGTTGATGCGCACATCGAGCACGGATTGAGTCCCTGGGACTGGGCCGCCGGTGCGCTTGTGGCGGCAGAGGCGGGCGCGATCGTGCGGACCCCGCCGCCGGATTCGCGCTCAGCCGACGGCGACGCCACGGTTGCCGTCGCGCCGGGCATCGGCGAGGAGTTCTTTGCGCTGCTCGATGAGATCGGTGCGCTCAAGCCCATCGTCTGAGCGACCAATTGTCCTGTCTGTCAACAGGGTTGGGCGTGAACCGCTCGTACCACTCCGGGATCGGCTCCGGTCTTCGGGTTGTGCGGATCGGCCGACCGGAGAGCTTCGAGGGCTGCCTGCGTGTCCTGTGACTGCTCACGTGCTTTGTAGTACTCGCCGAGTGCGACGTCGACCGAAGTGCCTGTGCGCCCATCGTCGACGAGTTCAGCGCAGGGGATCGCGACCCAGACCGACGCCGCGGCAGCCTTGCCCGCGGGCCCGAATCGGATCTGTGCCACGCAGTCGAGGTCGTGGTTGGGGTACAGCGCGTCGTCGGCATAGGCGCCGTCAGGAACGGGATTGAAACCCTGGGCGGTCAGGTCGTCGGAGACGGTCTGAGCCTCACCGCGCTGAGTCGATGCGTTGAGCACGCGCACCTGGAATGTGGACAGCGCGGCGGGTGCGACGTTCAGCATGTCGTCACGACTGACGACGGTGAGCTTCGGTGTTTTCGCAGACGCCGCTGCGGGGGCGTTGGCGGCAGGGGGCGCCACGACCGATGAACTTGCCGGGGTGGGCGCGTTGCAGCTGGTCGGCGTCGCGTCCGCGGTCGAATTCGACAGCGCGACCGCCCATGCGATCACACCTACGACGAGCAGGATGACCGCGACGATGATGGCCGGCCGCGCGTGCCGACGTCGGTAGGGGCGTCCCTTGTCGTCGGTCGGGTAGCCGACCGTAATCCTCGAGACCACCGTTGACCCTGCTCCTTCTCGTATCCACGCATACCTGCGCCTGCCGGCGCCGGGAGCCCAGCGAGCAGGACGAGTTCACTGTAGAGGGTTCGCGGGCGCCGATGTGTCAAGCGCTGTGTGTGCGAGTCGGAGCTCACCGGTACCCGGGTGATGAATCACTCGGGAATGAATCGGCGTAGCCGTGATGTTGACCGCGGACAAGCGATGCACTACAGTTCGGGCGCCCCGTCCTAGACATGGATGGACCAGCCTACGGATTATGTGATGCACATCACATAAATCTGTTTGGTTGGGGGTAACGAATTGCAGGCGCCACGAGTTGTTGTGACGTCGGTGAAATCCAAACCCCCGACAGGCATCGTGCTCATTGGTCGACCGGCCACAAGCCAGTCTTCCTCGGCTCCAACTCCAACCAAGTAAGGCACACAATGGCTACTGATTACGACGCGCCACGGCGTACGGAGACCGAAGACCTGAATGAGGATTCGCTCGAAGAGTTGAAGGCTCGTCGCAGCGAAGCCCAGTCGTCTGCGGTCGACGTCGACGAGACCGACACAGCCGAGTCGTTCGAACTGCCCGGCGCTGATCTCTCCGGAGAAGAGCTCTCCGTTCGTGTGATCCCCAAGCAGGCTGACGAATTCACCTGCAGCAGCTGCTTCCTCGTCTACCACCGCAGCCGTTTGGCTCGGGAGAACGGCAGCTCGCTCATCTGCGTCGACTGCGCCTGAGCGCTGCGCAGCGTGCCGGTCTCCGGCACTGCTGCGCCGCTCACGACCGTCGGTGAGTCGCGACTGGGCGCGGGCATCGACTCGCCTCGCGGCGTTAACTCTGTTCGCGTTAACTCTGTTCGCGGTCCGAGTGCTCGGGACTCACCACACTCGTCGCGCTGGCATCGGGAATGTCCAGTGCGGCGAGCACCTTCTCGGGATGTCTCGTTGACACCAGCCAGTACGGCGTCGGGTCATCGGGATCGTCCAACACCAACAACACCATTGTCTTGATCCACGCATGATGCATGAGGAACGCGGCCGGATCGAGCTGACGGCCGAGTGCCGCACTCTTGGCCGACGCCGGAATGCTCGCGCCGCGCGCGATCACCGAATTGGGCAGCTGCGCCTTGCCCGCGTGCAGGACACCGTCGGCGTCGACCCTGATCTGGGTACGGCCCATCGACCACAGCAGAAATGCGCAGAGCAGACCGACCGCGATGTACCCGACGAAGCTCCACGACGAGCGATGCGCCGAGAGTTGGATCTCGTATCCGGCGACGGCTGTCACCACGGCTGCCGCCGGCCACCACCACAGGGGCACACGCAGGCGTTCGCTGTAGCGGTCTGCTGCCGGATCGGCAGGTCCTGACGACCGGGACCCGGTCTCCTCGGGTGGTTCGGATGAGCTCACATGCTCAGCGTAGTCTGCGTTCGTGACCGTAGAATCCACCCCCGGCGCTGCGGCGATCGGTCCGATCCCGGTGAAGCGACTCGATCCGGGTATTCCGTTGCCGACTCGCGCTCATCCCGGCGACGCGGGAGTCGACCTGTGCTCCACCATCGATGTCGAACTACCACCGGGACGCAGGCAACTCGTCGGCACGGGTATCGCCGTGGCACTGCCATTCGGAACGGTCGGGCTGATTCATCCGCGGTCGGGACTCGCGGCCCGCGCGGGCTTGTCGATCGTCAACGCCCCGGGAACCATCGACGCCGGGTACCGCGGGGAGATCAAGGTCTGTCTCATCAACCTCGACCCGTCGGAGACGATCAGCATCGTCCGCGGGGATCGCATCGCGCAGTTGCTGATCCAGCGGATCGAACTAGCCGACTTCACCGAGGTCGATGAACTCGACGAGACGGCACGCGGCGAGGGTGGCTACGGATCGAGCGGTGGACACGCCATACTGACGAGCGGGGGCCCTGTCGATCCGGCCACAGTCCACACGAACAGCGGATCGGATACCGCAGGCGACAACGCGAACGAGGAGAACCCCACGTGATGGCACGAGACCCCGAGTCGACGTCGAACGCATCCGACCAGCCACTGCTCATCGGACAGGCGCGCGGACCCTACGACATCACCGAACTCGACACCCCTGCCGAGGATCTGGAGAAATCGCACCTCGACCTCGGTGCCGTGCTCGTGCCAGTCGTCGAAGGCGGGCAGGTCACCGTCGAGATGACTGCCGATCATCAGCCGGAGGCCGTTTACCTGGTCACTCCGTATGGACGGCTCACCGTCGCGGCCTTCGCGGCACCCAAGTCGCCGGGACTATGGCGCGAGGTGGTCGGTGAACTCGTCGACTCACTGAAGAACGACGGCGCGGCAACGAGCATCGAAGACGGCCACTGGGGTCGCGAGATCGTCGCAGAGGTCCCCGGCGGCAGCCACCGCTTCATCGGCGTCGACGGCCCGCGCTGGATGGTTCGGTTGGTGGCCAGCGGACCGACCGAGACCGCTTCCGAACTTTCACAACTTTCCCGTGCCGTGCTCGCCGAGTCGGTGGTACGTCGAGGCACCGAGCCCGCGCCGCCACGCGAGATGCTGCCGCTCGTGCTCCCGCCGGTGCTCGCCGAGCAGGTCGCTGCAGCACAGCAGCAGATGTTCGCCGCAGAGGGGGGCGAGGTCCCGCCCGGCGTCGTGGTCCCCGACGGCGCGGTGACAGGCGCGGGCGACGACGTGCAGCCCGCGCAGCAGGCAGCCGTCACGGAACCGAGCGGCGCGGCCGACGACGCCGGGTTCGCCACCGGTGACGACGTCGACTCTGCCGACGATCAGCCCCGTTCTGCCGGCTCGGCCATGCAGCGTTTCCGTCGACGCCGCTGACCTCGCTGACAACTGCGCGCCACTAAGGGCGTCGAGCACCGGGGGCTGGTGCTGGAGTGACCAGCAGGCGCAGCCATGCCCGTGCGCACGCTGTCCCGAGCACCGAGGGATCGGTGCCCCACTGAGTCAGTCCGACGTCGACGACCTCCGCGCACGGCGCGGCCGCCGACCACTCCTCGGCGATGTCGCGGGGATGGAGCGGATCGTCGACCGCAGCGGTGATCGCAAGCGGCACAGTCAGTGTGGAGATCTCGTCCGGCGTCGGCGCCACGCACTGCGACGCTGCGCGCAGTTGTGCGACGAGGTCGCGAGCCTGCGCACGCCACGACCGGCTCAGCTCGACGCCGAGCCACTCGGGACTCGTCGACACCATCGTCGCGATCGTTGCGTCGAGACCGTCGCGCTCGATGGCGTCGGCGGTGAGGCGGGCGCTTGCCGCGGCGAGCGATCCGGACGGTTGGCCGCTCCAGGGCGGCAGAGCAGCCAAGACCCCGGCACAGGTTGCGGTCCCTGCATGTGCGGCCTGCCCGTCCAGCGCCCAGCGCAGCGCAGTCACCGCACCGATGGACACGCCGCCGACCAGGACGGACTCGTGCTCGCGCGCCGCGGAGTCGAGTGCGCGGATGAATCCGGGGATGAGGTCGGCAGTCGGCTTCACTGCGATGAGTTCGACGTCGAGAAGTCGGGAAGCCGGTCCGAACGCCCGTCGAATGTAGTCGTCGTCCGACCCCGTTCCGGGCATGGCGATCAGCGCGGTCGGTGCTGGTGGGGGCACGGTGTCAGCCAAGGGCATGAACCGATGATGCCGTGCGTTGTAAGTGGTGAGCGCAGAGGTCTAGGCTGACCGAGAGCGGCTCGGTTGGTTCAGCCCGATACGCCGAGTCCGAAACACCGATCGAGCCCGAAACACCGATCGTGTCACAAGCACGACGCCTACTTGGAGGTTGTGATGCCCACAGCCGGTTATCTCAAGCGACTGACCAGGCGGCTCACCGAAGATCTCGGAGAAGCCGACGCGGAGAAGATCGCGGCGGAGTCGGCAGCCACCGGCGCACAGCGCGCGGTGGAGTGTTCGCGCGGCGACGAGGTCACGATGCATGGTGAGTTGCGCGCTGTCGAGACCTGTTCCCGCACCGCGAAGAGTGGGGTCAAGGCCGAGTTCTTCGACGGAAGCGACGTCGTCTTTCTGAAGTGGATGGGACGCAACCGCATCCCCGGTATCGAGCCGGGTCGGAAGATTACCGTGAGCGGGCGTCTCGGCGAACACAACGGCACCAAGGTGATCTACAACCCCGATTACGAGTTGCATGGCGACGGAGAAGACTGACAGTCCCGACGCCGCGTCGGAAGTCGACGCAGCCGAACGGTCAACCGCGACCGTTCTCGACCAGCTCGGCGGAGTATCCGGTCTGATTTCGTCGACGATCCCGGTCATCGTGTTCGTGGTCGTCAACGCCGCATTCGGCGTGACGGCGGCCATCGTCGCGGCATTGTGTACGGCAGCACTGGTTGCCGTTGTCCGCCTGCTCCGGCGCGATGGACTCGCACCGGCGGTCTCCGGCTTTCTCGGCGTAGCGATCTGTGCGTTCATCGCTCATCGCGTCGGTGACGCGAAAGGCTACTTTCTACTCGGCATCTGGACGTCGCTGGTGTACGCGGGTGTCCTGCTCGCTTCGATCCTGGTTCGGTGGCCGCTGATCGGCGTTGCCTGGAACTACGTCAACGGCGCCGGAACGCAGTGGCGCAGCAACCGCAGAACGTTGATCGCCTACGACATCGCCACGGCGTTCTGGGCGCTGGTGTTCGCGGGACGCTACCTCGCACAGTCGTCGCTCTATGACAGCGGCGACACTGGTTGGCTGGCAGTGGCCCGGATCGGAATGGGCTGGCCTCTCACCGCGCTCGCCGTAGTGGTGACCGTCTTGCTCGTCCGACGCGCCTCGCGCGCCTCACTTACATCAACCGACCGAAATCAGCCGACCCAGATCAGTTGACGTGCATCGCCGCGTGGAGAGCGGGTTCGACGTCGACTGCCGCGACGAAGACGAGTTCGTCTCCGCCTTCGAGCGGATCGTCGCGCTCGGGCACGATGACGCGGCCGCCACGGATGATGGCCACCAGCGCGGCATCGCGCGGCAGGTCGATCTTGCGTACCGGCTTTCCCGCCAATGGGGTGTCCGGCGGCAGTGTGAGTTCGACGAGGTTGGCCTGGCCCTGACGAAATGTCATGAGGCGCACCAGATCTCCGACCGATACCGCTTCTTCGACCAGCGAGGCGAGGAGTCGAGGTGTCGAGACCGCGACGTCGACGCCCCAGTCCTCCCCGAACAGCCACTCGTTGCGCGGATCGTTCACGCGGGCGACCACCCTGCTCACCGCGAACTCGGTCTTCGCGAGCAAGCTGACCACGAGATTGGCCTTGTCGTCTCCGGTCGCCGCGATCATCACGTCGTAGGACTGCAAACCGGCTCGTTCGAGGTTGGCGAGTTCGCAGGCGTCCGCGAGTAGCCAGGTCGCTCCCTGGACCGCGTCGACGTCGATGTGGCTTGCGAGGCGTTCGAACAGGGTCACCTCGTGTCCAGCCGCGATGAGTTCACGGGCGATCGAGCGACCCACTGCGCCTGCACCGGCGATGGCGACTTTCATCTCTCTCCTCTAATCGGCGTGAGCCAGGGGTGCTGCGACCAGCGCACGTACTCCGGCAAGATCGTCGAGGCGGACCGACGCGAACACGATGTCGTCTTGTTGCAGAACGGTTTTGGCTTCGGGCAGGATCGGTTTGCCGTGTCGGTTCAGAAACGACAAGCGAGCGCCGGAAAGCTCTTGAAACTTCACCGACGTGATGCCGATCCACGACTCGTGGATGTCGAGCTGGGCGATCGCGATGGTTCCCGACGGATCGCGCCACTCCGTCGTGGTCGACGTCTCGCCGAGTGCCGAGACGAAACGCTCGGTCGTCCACGGCACCGTCGCTACGGTCGGGATGCCCAGTCGCTCGTATACCTGGGCGCGCTTGGCGTCGTAGATTCTGGCGACGACGCGCGGGACGTCGAAGGTCTCGCGGGCGACGCGCGCGGCGATGATGTTGGAGTTGTCGCCCGACGACACCGCAGCGAACGAGTCGGCCTGTTCTATTCCGGCACGGGTGAGTACCTCGCGATCGAATCCGACCCCGACGATCCGCTCTCCGGTGAAGTCGTCGGACAGTCGTGTGAACGCTGCCGGATCGCGGTCGATGATGGACACCTGATGTCCGCGCTTCTGCATGGCCATCGCCAGGGACGATCCCACTCGTCCGCACCCCATGATGACTACCCGCACATCGATCCTCTCGTGGGTTCACTACTCGTCGGGCGCGGTGGAGCGTCGACGCAGGCGACTGCCGCCGATTGTCCGCGCGACTTGAACCTACCCGCACCATCAGCCCGGCGACATCGGGCCACGCGAACTGGTCGCGCACGCAGCGATCATGGCCACCTGATCGACCACCCCGGGGCCGTAGTGGCCCTAAACGAGCGCAAGGTCTTAGTGTTGCGTGGTGTCCACCGTGTCAAAGGCGTCTGTTGCGACGAAACGACTGCTCCTCGGCAGGCCGTTCCGTAGCGACAAATTGGGCCACACGCTGCTGCCCAAGCGGATCGCACTGCCCGTGTTCGCCTCAGACGCGATGTCGTCGGTCGCCTACGCGCCGCAGGAGATCTTCCTGGTGCTCTCGGTTGCCGGCCTCAGCGCCATGACCCTTGCCCCCTGGATCGCGATCGCCGTCGCGGTCGTGATGGCGGTGGTTGTCGCCAGCTACCGACAGAACGTCCACGCCTATCCGTCCGGTGGTGGCGACTACGAGGTGGCAACCGTCAATCTGGGGTCGTCGGCGGGTCTGGTCGTCGGCAGCGCCCTGCTCGTCGACTACGTGCTGACCGTCGCGGTCTCCATCTCGTCGGCCGCGGAGAACATCGGTTCCGCCATCCCGTTCGTGCACGAGCACCGGGTGTGGTTCTGTGTGGCCGCGATCGTGGTGCTCGCCGCCGTCAACCTGCGCGGCATCAAGGAATCCGGTTCGGTGCTGGCCGTTCCGACCTACGCGTTCATCTTCGGCGTCATCGCCATGCTCGTGTGGGGTGCGATCGAGATCTTCATCCTCGGTCGCGACGTCCGCGCCGAGACCGCCGACTTCGATATCCGGGCGGAGAACACGCATCTCGCCGGTGTGGCGTTCATCTTCCTCATCGCGCGCGCATTCTCGTCGGGTTCGGCGGCCTTAACCGGTGTCGAGGCCATCAGCAACGGCGTGCCCGCCTTCCAGAAACCGAAGTCGCGCAACGCCGCCACGACGCTGCTCATGCTGGGAACAATCGCGATCGTGCTGCTGCTCGGGATCGTCTGGCTCGCCGAGCGGGTCGGTGCCAAGTACGTGTCCGACCCGGCTCGCGACCTGATCGGCGCGCCACCCGGCTATCAGCAGGAAGCGCTTATCGCACAGTTGGCGCAGGCCGTCTTCGACAATTTCCCCGTGGGGTTCTACTTCGTGGCCGTCGCCACGGCGCTCATCCTGATGCTCGCGGCCAACACCGCGTTCAACGGATTCCCCGTGCTCGGTTCCGTCCTGGCGCAGGATCGCTTCCTGCCCCGACAGTTGCACACGCGTGGCGACCGCCTCGCGTTCAGTAACGGCATCATCTTCCTCGCCGTCGCGGCGATCGCCTTCGTCGTGGCATTCGGCGGCGAGGTCACCGCGCTCATCCAGCTCTACATCGTCGGTGTGTTCGTCTCGTTCACGCTGAGCCAGGCGGGCATGGTTCGGCACTGGACGCGCCTGTTGCGACACGAGACCGACCCGCGCGCGCGGCGTCGGATGAAGCAGTCGCGGATCATCAACTCCGTTGGCCTGGTGATGACGGCTACCGTCCTGGTCGTCGTGCTCATCACCAAATTCACTGCCGGGGCATGGATCGCCATCCTCGCCATGGTCATCCTGTACGTACTGATGAAGCTGATCCACCACCATTACGCGTCGGTGCAGCGAGAACTCGAGCGGGTCGAAGCAGAAGAAGACCAGGTTCTTCCGAGCCGCACGCACTCGATCGTGCTGATTTCCACGCTGCACCTGGCGACCAAGCGTGCGCTGCTCTACGCCCGCGCCACGCGACCGGACGTCCTCGAGGCCATCACGGTCAACGTCGACGACCGCGACACGCGAATACTGGTGTCGCAGTGGGAGGAAAGCGACATCAAGGTGCCGCTCAAGGTGATTGCGTCGCCGTACCGTGAGATCACCAGACCGGTGATCGAGTATGTGCGTCGGGTGCGGCGCGAGCACCCGCGAGACGTGATCACCGTCTTCATCCCCGAATACGTTGTCGGGCACTGGTGGGAGCAGATTCTGCACAACCAGTCGGCGCTGCGACTCAAGACGCGTCTGTTGTTCGAGCCCGGTGTGATGGTCACCTCGGTGCCGTGGCAGCTCACGTCGTCGGACCGACGCCGCGACGACCTCGAGTACAACGCTCCCGGTGACACTCGGCGAGCGTTGGGTGGCCAGTGAGTTCGACTCCGCAACCACCCGTGACCGCGCCCGTCGTGACCGTGCGGGTTGATCGCCCGGCCAACGGGGGAGACGCCGTGGGCCGCCTCGACGACGGACGAGTGGTGTTCGTGCGTGGCGCCATTCCCGGGGAGACGGTCGCGGCGCAGGTCGTCGACACCCGAGCGGAGTCGTTCTGGCGCGCGGAGGCGATCGACATCCTCGACCCGTCGCCGCATCGCGTCGACATGATCTGCCCGGCGGCCGCCCACGGCGCAGGCTGCTGCGACCTCGCCTTCATCGAACCCGGCCATGCGCGGACGTTGAAGGCGCAGGCGCTCGAGGACGTCCTCGTGCGGGTCGGCCGTTTCGCCGCCGATCGTGTCCACGACTGGTGCGCCGACGACGCGAATCCCGATGCGCCACCCGCGATCGGCATCCGTTCGCTGTCCGACGACGCCACGGGCTGGCGCGTGCGGACGCGTCTCGCGGTGGACGATGCCGGTCGAAGCGGACAGCACCGATTCCACAGCGGCGACCTCGTCGTGGGGGTCGACTGTGTGCAGCCGGTCACAGGTCTGCTCGACGGACTCGACGACCGCCGCTTCACGCCCGGTGCAGAGTTGGCGATCGTCGCCGACGCCGCCGGCCGCAGGCACATCACCGAACTCGCGCCGGCGACGCCGCTCCGACGGCACTCCCGTCGCGATCGAGGCAGAAGTGCCGCGCAGCGTCGTCGACGTAGCGTCGAATCACGCAGGGCAACAACGGTACTCGAAGGCGACGCCGCCGCACGCCACCGCGTGGGGGAGCGAGAGTGGTCGATTCCGGTGACGGGCTTCTGGCAGGCACATCGAATGGCGCCGACCCGCTACGCGCAGACCGTCGCCGAGTTCGTCGCTTCGACCGACGTCTCGCGGCCCGCGACCTGTTGGGACCTCTACGGCGGTGCAGGCGTCTTCGCGGGCGCTCTGGTCGACACGCTGGACACCGGTGAAGTCCATATCGTCGACTCAGACGCCGCCGCACTGGCCGCTGCCGACGCGGTGTTCGCCGAGGAGGACTCGTCGGTCGCCACCCACCGCGGCGAAGTCGCCGACGTGATCGAGTCGTTGCCTGCCCCGGAGGTCGTCGTCCTCGACCCGCCGCGAACCGGCGCAGGCACCCGAGTGATCGACAGGATCGTCGCCGCCTCGCCCCAGGTGGTGGTGCACGTCGGGTGCGACGCCGCGCGATTCGCGCGTGACCTCGCGTTGTTCACCGAGCGCGGGTACGCCGTCACCCGGATGCGGGCATTCGACGCTTTCCCGCTGACGCACCACGTCGAAGCGATCGCGCTGCTCGTGCCGAACGCAGCCGTCGGTGTGTGACCAGCTCGCGGTTGTGGTGAGTTAGTGCACTGCCGCGAGGTCCGTAGACTGTTCGACACGACCGCGACAAGCCCGCGCGGCCGGTGTGCGTAGTAGGAGGACTCGATGAGTGTGCTCGAGCGGATCTCTTCCCCGGCCGATCTCAAGGCGTTGTCGCCGGACGAGGTCGTGGTACTTGCCGGTGAGATCCGTGAATTCCTCATCGAGAAGGTGTCGGCCACCGGTGGCCACCTCGGCCCGAACCTGGGGGTCGTCGAGCTGACGCTTGCACTCCACCGTGTCTTCGATTCGCCTGTCGACCCCGTGATCTTCGACACCGGCCACCAGTCGTACGTGCACAAGATCGTCACCGGACGTGCCGCGGGCTTCGACGAGTTGCGTCAACGCGACGGACTCACCGGGTACCAGGATCGCGCCGAGAGTGAACACGACTGGGTCGAGTCCTCGCACGCATCAGCAGCACTCAGTTACGCCGACGGACTGGCGAAGTCGTTCGCTCTGACCGGTCAGGACCGCACGGTCGTCGCGATCGTCGGCGACGGCGCGCTCACCGGCGGAATGTGTTGGGAGGCGATCAACAACATCGCCGATTCCGACCGCTCGGTCGTCATCGTCGTCAACGACAACGGGCGCTCCTATGCACCGACCATCGGCGGCGTCGCGGCGCACCTGTCGGGTCTGCGACTCCAGCCCGGATACGAACGCTTCCTCGACGAGAGCCGTCGTGTGATGCAGATGTTGCCCGTTGTGGGCGGACCCGCGTACGCGGTGCTGCACGGCATGAAAAGCGGAATCAAAGACCTCCTCGCGCCCCAGCAGATGTTCACCGACCTCGGGCTCAAGTACGTCGGACCCGTCGACGGCCACGATGTCGAAGCGCTCGAAGCGGCGTTCACGCGGGCACGATCATTCGGCGGTCCGGTCATCGTGCACGCCGTCACCCGCAAGGGCAACGGCTATATTCACGCCGAGAACCACGTGGCCGATCAAATGCACTCGACCGGTGTGATCGATCCCAAGACCGGCCGCGCCAAGTCGGTGTCGGCGCAGGACTGGACGTCGGTGTTCTCCGCGGCACTCCTCGAAGCCGGTGCGACGCGTCCCGACGTTGTCGCGATCACCGCCGCGATGCCCGGTCCGACGGGGCTCGCACCCTTCGGCGAGAAGTACCCCGACCGAATGTTCGACGTCGGCATCGCCGAACAGCACGCGCTCACCTCGGCGGCGGGCCTCGCACTGGGCGGGATGCACCCCGTCGTCGCGATCTACTCGACGTTCCTCAACCGCGCATTCGATCAACTCCTCATGGACGTCGCGTTGCTGCGGCAGCCCGTCACCTTGGTCCTCGACCGTGCCGGGATCACCGGACCCGACGGCCCCAGCCACCACGGCATGTGGGATCTGTCGCTGATGGCGATGGTTCCCGGTCTGCGCGTCGCCGCACCGCGCGACGCCGTCCGTCTCCGTGAAGAATTCGACGAAGCGCTTGCCGTCGACGACGGCCCGACCGCACTGCGCTTCTCGAAAGGTGCTGTGCCAGAAGACATTCGCGCGGTAGAGCGTCTCGACGACGGCGTCGACGTTCTGCGTCGGTCGTCACCCGGCGTCGGGGAAGCCGCGGGCGACGTGCTCATCGTCGCCGTCGGCGCGTTCTGCGGTCTCGCTGTCGACACCGCAGACCGGCTGGCCAAGCAGGGCATCGACGCGACGGTCGTCGACCCGCGGTGGGTGCTGCCCGTCGCGGAGTCGATCGTCGACCTCGCGCGCAGGCATCGACTGGTGGTGACACTCGAAGACAGTGGTGTGAGCGGGGGAGTGGGAGCCGCAGTCAGCGCCGCTCTCTCCGATGCGGAAGTGCCTGTGCCCGTGCAACTTCGAGGAATTCCGCAGCGCTTCATCGAACACGCGTCGCGTGGCGAGATCCTGGCCGAGCTCGGCCTGACGGCTCAGGACCTCGCGCGATCGATCACGGCCACGGTGTCGGGGATGGAAACGGTGCCAGAACTCGAGCACGCCGACGAGGCGGTCGACGTGGCGCGTGATGCCGCCGGTGTCGACACGCCCGAGGTCGACCGAGGCTGACGGTAGGAGCAGACCTCGCGGTCAGCTCGTCGAATCCGACTCAGCGACAGGCGTTTCCGCAGCGGCGTTGAGTGCATCGGCAAGAGCGACATCGGTCAGGTCGCGCTGCCAGGGTCGGGCCCCGCCCGCCGCAAGGTACGCGTCGACGGCGTCCGGTGTCGCGGGCAAAGCCACTCCGTCCCAGGCGAGTTGGCGCACCAGGTCGGGTGCGAGGAGATTCTCGACGGGCAGGTTGTTGCTCTCGGCGATCTCTTTGACGATCGGACGGACCTGCGCGATGCGCGCGGCGGCGTCGGGGTTGCGCTGTTCCCACCTGCTGATAGGTGGGAGTCCTACTGTCGGACCGCGTTTCGACGGCAGTTGGGATTCGGGGAGGCTACGCGCGCGATCGATCGCGCCGAGCCAGATCCCGGCCTGACGGCGTTGCCTGGGGCCGCCGAACACGGGCAGTCGGGTCAGCTCCGCCTCCGAGGTAGGCATGGCGTTGGCTGCGGTGACGATGGCCGAATCGGGCAGGATTCGGCCCGGCGCGACATCACGACGCTGAGCGAGTTGTTCACGGGCAGTCCACAACTCGCGGACCGCAGCCAACGATCGGCTGCTCTTCACGGTGTGCACGTTGGCGGTCCTGCGCCATTTGTCGACGCGTGGGGCAGGGGCCGGCCGGTCGAGAACGTAGCGGAACTCCTGGCGTGCCCACTCGTCCTTCCCCTGCTCCACCAGCGCCTGTTGCACGGCGTCGCGTAATTCGACGAGCACTTCCACATCGAGCGCGGCGTAGTTGAGCCAATCGTCGGGGAGCGGTCGGCGCGACCAGTCCGCGGCGCCGTGGCCCTTTTGGAGGCCGAGTCCGAGATAGGTGGCGACCATCGCTGCGAGATTGACCTTGGGCTCGCCGAGAAGGCGCCCGGCCAGTTCGGTGTCGAAGACCGTCTCGCAGCGGAAACCGAGTTCGCGCAGGCAGGGCAGATCTTGATCGGCGGCGTGCAACACCCATTCCGGGCCGTCGAGGGCCTCGATCACCGGGGCCAGTGCCTCCGGCTCGCTGATCGGGTCGAGCAGGAAGGAGCCGGAACCCGTGCGACGCAACTGAACGAGGTACGCCCGCTGCGAGTATCGATACCCCGAGGCGCGTTCGGTATCGACGGCGATCGGGCCGGTTCCGGCGGCAAGGCATTCGGCGGCATAGGCGAACTCCGCCGCACGCGACAGCACGGGTGGAACACCGTCGGCGGGTGCGAGCAATGGTTCGACGGCCGGCTCTGCGTCGACCTCGATGCCGGAGTCGGCGGGCCGATCGTCGGACGTACTCATCTCGCTGTACTCACACCGAGCCGAGTTCGGTGATGCCGACCGGCGGCAGACCCGCGGCCGACGAGAGCACCTCGCAGAACGCCTCGAGATGGCCGCCGAGTCCGTCGGCAGTGGGAGCGGTCCACGAGGCTCGCAGTTCGAGCTGATGTGCCCTGGGCGGTCCCGCGATGTCGCCGTAGCGCACCGACGTCGTCGACGTGACCGTCCCGCCGAGCGCTGTGACGACGATCGGTTCGCCGGTCCGCGACATCTGGGTGCCGTCGCTCGACGTCGAACCCACTTCGGCGCCCAGCGCATCGGACAGCCAACTCCACGCCACCTCGGGCAGAAGTGGATCCATGGCAAGAGCGGCCTCGACCTCGGCCTGGATGTAGGCGACGAGGCGCATGGTGCCGTTCCAGGCGTCCTGGCCCGCCGGGTCGTAGAGCAGAACCAAGCGGCCGAATGCGCTTCCCGACGAGTCGACCGGCACGTCGTCGTCGATATCGGGTACGCGCACCTCGGCGCCTACGGCGTAGCTGTACGGGGCAAGTCGCTGCGGGGGACGGATCGGCCCGACCTCGATATCGCGTCGAATCTGGGCGGTGTGCAGCGACTCGACCGCGGTGCGGAAGTCAGCAGGCTCCGTCGGAGCTCCAGAGGAGGTCACATCTCGACGGTAGAGTGAGGTAGGCGTGGCCGACGGGAGGCGCGCCGGGCAAGGGGGGCCTTGGTCGGCGGTGTGTCGGGTCGGCGGCGTGTCGGGTAGTCGGGGACCTCTCAGAGTAACGCCGACCTGGTCGGCCTGCGCCGTTGTCGCACATGGCAGAGTGATTGGTGATGTCACACCCTGCCCGCACGCGCCGAAATCATTCCCAGATGCCGCTCATCGCTGCCGCGACCGGCGGCACGCCCACACGTCGCCCCGTGTGGTTCATGCGGCAGGCCGGCCGATCCCTGCCTGAATACCGTGCCATTCGCGCCGATCACGGGATGCTCGAGTCGTGCTTCGATTCGTCGATGGTCTGTGAGATCACCATGCAACCGGTGCGGCGCCACGACGTCGATGCCGCAATCCTGTTCTCCGACATCGTCGTGCCGCTCAAGGCCGCCGGAGTCGACCTCGACATCGTGGCCGGTACCGGCCCGGTCATCGCGCATCCGGTGCGGACCGCCGACGACGTGGCACACCTCCCAGCCCTCGATCCCCAATCGGTGGGTGCGATCGCACGGGCCATCGGGTTGATCCTCGACGAACTCGACGACGAGACCGCACTCATCGGATTCGCGGGTGCGCCGTTCACCCTTGCCTCGTATCTGATCGAGGGCGGACCGAGCCGCAACTACACCATCACCAAGTCGATGATGTACTCCGATCCGGAGCTCTGGCATGCGTTGATGGGGCGTCTCGCCGACATCACCATCACCTTTCTGCGCACCCAGCTCGACGCAGGAGTCGACGCGATCCAGCTCTTCGACTCGTGGGCCGGTGCGCTCTCGGATGCCGACTACCGGACCTTCGTCGCGCCACACAGTGCGCGCGTGCTGGCCGAGGTCTCCGATTTCGGCGTGCCCCGCATCCACTTCGGTGTGGGGACAGGGGAGTTGCTCGAGTCCATGACCAAGGTCGGAGCCGACGTGATCGGCGTCGACTGGCGCGTACCCCTCGACGATGCCGCGCGCCGGGTCGGCGGACGAGTCGCAGTGCAGGGAAACCTCGATCCCACAGTGCTTTTCGCCGGCGACACGGCGGTCGACCAACATGTTCGACGCATCGTCGCCGAGGGTGAGCGTGCAGTCGTGCACGGCGCGGCCGGGCACATCTTCAACCTGGGGCACGGTGTGCTGCCGGGAACCGATCCGGATGTGATCACGCGGACCGTCGAACTGGTCCATTCGATCTGAACGCTCACGAGGTGAGGACATGACCATCGACGTCGCCGTTGTCGGAGCGGGCATCTCGGGTCTCACCGCGGCGTTCCGGCTCCGGCAGCAGCTCGGTCCCGACGCACGTATCGACCTGTACGAAGCGGGGGAGCGGACGGGCGGAATTCTCAAGACGGTCGACGTCGGTGCTGACGGTCGGGGGTCGGTGCTCGTTGATGTGGGCGCTGAGGCGTTCATCGTGCGACGGCCAGAGGCGCTCGGTTTGGTCACCGAGCTCGGCCTGGCTGATCGGGTGGTGTCACCGACCGGGCGTCGACCCGCATTGTGGGCGTCCGGCCGATTGCACCACATGCCCCGCCCCGCGCTGATGGGGATTCCCGCAACGCCCGACGCGGTGGCCGACCTGGTCGATCGGGCAGATCTCGAGCGGATGCGTACCGATCCCGACCGTCGGTTGGAATGGGCTCCCGGTACCGACGTCTCGGTGGGAGATCTTGTCGCCGACCGGTTCGGTCCGTCGGTGGTGTCGCGCAGCGTCGACCCGATGCTCGGCGGGGTGTATTCGAGCCTGGCCGCGGATATCGGTGTGCGCGAAGCGCTTCCGGCTCTGGCGGCACAGCTGGACGCGGGTGCGCCGAGTCTGACGGCCGCGGTCGGCGCCCTGCTGGCCAACCCGACCGCGACCGGGCCGGTCTTCGGAACGTTGGTCGGCGGGTATCGAGTCCTTGTCGAAGCGCTGCTCGACGCCGCGCGACCCGACTTCCACCCCTGCACGGCGGTGACCGATATCCGACGCGACGGTTCGCGATGGGCACTGTTCACGGGCGATCGCCCGGCCGGTGCCGACGCGAGCTACGACGGCGTCGTCCTGTCGACGCCGGCGTGGATGACGGGACACATGCTCCGCCGTGAGGTGCCCGACGCCGCGTCGACGTTGCTGGCGGTCGAGCGGGCGGGGTCGGTGGTCGTGTCCATCACGCTGGCGCCCGACACCGCACTTCCCGACAACTCCGGGGTGCTCGTCGCCACGGGAGAAGACCTGCGCGCCAAGGCTTTCACACTCAGCTCACGCAAGTGGGCGCATCTCGGCGAGCCCGGCGGGGCGTTGTCGGTGCGTGCGTCCTTCGGCCGATACGGGCAGCCGATTCCCGGCGAGGACGTCGAGCCAGGGATCGACGATCGCCTGCGCGACTGGGCACTGGCCGATCTCGATCGTGTGTGTGCGGCGGCAGGCATCGAGCCGTTGACGGGACGCGTCGTCGACACCTTCGTGCAGCGGTGGGAGCTACCGCGTTACGCGCCAGGGCATCTCGCGACGATGGCGAGGGTCGAAGGATCGCTGCCGTCCGGGCTGGCCCTGGCGGGCAACGCTGTGCGGGGCGTCGGGGTACCCGCGTGCATCGGTCAGGCAGGCAGGGCCGTCGAACGCCTGCTCGGCGACCTGGAGGCCTAACCCCGCTGGTCGAGCGGACGTGCGCCCAACTTCGCTGGTCGAGCGAGCGCGAGCCGTAGCGCGCCCATCTCCGCTGGTCGAGCGGCGTGAGCCGGAGCGCGCCCAACCCCGCTGGTCGAGCGGGCGCGAGCGCCAGCGAGCACCCGAGTCGAGACCACCCTGCCCAACTCCGCTGGTCGAGCGGGCGTGAGCGCCAGCGAGCACCCGAGTCGAGACCACCCTGCCCGGTTCGCGGACGCGCGCCGGTGGCACCATTGATCTCATGAGCCGCCTCGACTACACCGCCCTGAACTCGACGATCCGCTACCTGATGTTCTCGGTATTCGCTGTGCGCCCTGGCGAGCTCGGCGACGACCGTGACCAGGCCAAGTCGGACGCCACCGACTTCTTCAAGTCGCTGGAGGACGAGGGCGTGGTCGTGCGCGGCGTGTACGACGTGTCGGGACTGCGTGCAGATGCCGACTTCATGATCTGGTGGCACGCCGAGCACATCGAGCAGTTGCAGGCCGCCTACAGCCGATTCCGTCGCGAGACGCTGCTCGGCCAGGCGTGCGATCCGGTGTGGAGCGCAGCGGCGCTGCACCGGCCGGCGGAGTTCAACAAGAGTCACGTGCCTGCCTTTCTCGCCGGTGAAGAAGCCGGAAAGTACATCTGCGTCTACCCGTTCGTGCGCTCTTACGACTGGTATCTGCTACCCGACGAGGAGCGTCGGGCGATCCTCGCGGAACACGGCAAGGCTGCTCGTGGTTACAAGGACGTCAGGGCCAACACGGTCGCGTCGTTCGCGCTCGGAGACTACGAGTGGTTGCTCGCCTTCGAGGCGCCGGAGTTGCACCGGATCGTCGACCTGATGCGCGATCTGCGCGCCACCGAGGCCCGCCGTCACGTGCGCGAGGAGATTCCGTTCTTCACGGGACCACGCGTCGAGGTCGTCGACCTCGTCGACGCGCTGCCTTAATTCCCGAACAAGGAGGGCACGTGGTCAAGGTCCTGGCAGTCGACACTTTCGGCACCGTCACCGATTGGCATTCGGGTGTGAGTGCCGTTCTGGCCGAACAGTTTCCGACTGTTGACAGCTCGCAGCTCGCGCGCGACTGGCGAGACACCTACGCGCCGGCGCTGGAGCAGATCGAATCGGGTGCCAGGCAGTGGACGCTGCTGGACGATCTGCACCGCGAGTCATTGGACGCATTGCTGCGGGACTCGTACGACATCACGGCGACTTCGACGCAGTTGGACACGGCCGTCCATGCCTGGCACGTCATTCCGGGCTGGCCCGACGCCGCGGACGGGATTCGCCGCCTGACGTCGAAGTACGTCGTTTCCGCGTTGAGCAACGGCAACGTGGCGCTACTCGCCGAGATGGCCAAGCACAACGGATTCGACTGGGACTTCCTGGGCGGCGCCGATCTGTGGCGGCACTACAAACCGTCGCCGGAGGTCTACCTCGGGATCGCGCGCCTCATGCAGGTGGAGCCGTCGGACGTCCTGATGGTCGCGACGCACGCGTGGGATCTCGACGCGGCTCGCGCGTGCGGACTGCGCACCGCCTATATCGAACGTCCCCGGGAGTGGGGTCCGGTACACAAGGACGAAACCCCGAATCCGCTCGACGACTTCCGTGCCACCGGATTCGACGACCTGGCCGATCAACTCGGTTGCTGATCGGCCCGACCGGTTAGCCCTCGTCCGGCTCCAACGTCATGCTGATCGAGTTGATGCAGTACCGCAGGTCGGTCGGGGTGTCGTAGCCCTCGCCGGCGAAGACATGGCCGAGGTGCGAGCCGCAGTTGGCACACAGCACCTCGGTGCGTCGCATCCCGAGCGAGTCGTCGGATCGCTCGATGATCGCGTCGCCCGCCAGCGGTGAGAAGAACGACGGCCAGCCGCAGTGTGAATCGAACTTCTGGTCGCTGCGGAACAATTCGGCACCGCACGCCCGGCAGCGGTAGACGCCGGTGGTCTTGGTGTCGGTGTACTCGCCGACGAACGGCGCTTCGGTGCCCGCCTGCCGCAACACGTGGAACTCCTGCGGGGTCAGGCGCTCACGCCATTGGTCGTCGGTGAGGTTCGCCAGTTGCTCGGGGCTCTCAGATGCCGACTTTCCAGAGGTCTCAGATGTCATGACTCAACGGTACGAGTGTCGCTGTGGCCGTGCCACCAACCCCTCAGCGAGGTTGGCTGACGGTGCGGTCGGCTGCGGAATCCGTCGACGCCGGCGACTGCGCGGCCGGAACCTCCGGTTGCCGCTGGAGCGAGCCCTCGCCCTGCCCTCGCACGTCGAGATAGCGGAACAGCAGTGAGCAGAACACGGCGATCATCAGCAGAGACCAGCCGTAGGTGACCTTGTTGTACTCGAGCATCCAGCCGAAGGCCGTCCATTCGCGCGAGTAGAACGAGTCGAAGGTCATGCAGCCGTATATCCCGAGCCACGCCGGCCAGTTGCGGACGGTCGAGCCCGGGATCAGGACGGTCATGATCAACGGGAACAGCAGCATCGAATAGTAGCCCTGACCGAGCGCGCCCACGAGGAACGTGGTGGTCAGCAGCACGCCCGACGATGTGGTCAGCCACAGCAGTTCGTTGGTCGTGCGGTAGTAGCGGTACAGGAACCACAGCGAGAACACGGCCATCAGGACGAACGCGATGCGAAGAACGAGGACCAGCCACGGCGCCACACCGAAGTAGGCTCCGTTGCCCGCGATCGAGCTGTTGTAGTAGTCGCGCGCCTCGCCGAGGTAGGGGAGGGTTCGGTCGATGAAGGCTCCCGGATCCGCGGACAGCGGCCACGCGATGATCGTCAGGACCAGCGGGACGCCGATTCCGGTGACCAGGATGCGCCACTGGCGGTTGAGCAGCGGGAGCAGCAGGAGGGGGGCGAGTACCGGTTTGACGGCGATGGTCAGCCCGATCGGTACACCGGCCCACCAGTCCTGGCGCTTCATCATCAGGAGCATGAACGCCGACATGCCGAGCAGCACAAAAGCATTGAAGTTGGTGAAGATCAGAGTGTGGGCCGTCGACTCCGTCATGAAGAAGAAGAACAGGATGGTCGGCAAGACCCACGACTTGAGTGAGTAGCCGAAGAGCTTGGTGAGAAGAAGTGCCGAGATCACCAGTGCGAGCACACTGACCCCGATGAAGGTCCAGCGCGCGGTCTGCGGGTCGAGCACCGAGATCGGTGCCATCAACAACGTCCCGGACGGCGGATACAGATAGTGCGGGTCGACGGTGTTGAGGTTCTCGTTGTACACCGGCTGGTTGTTCATGAACCGCAACGCGGCCTGGTAGACGGGCGTGAAGTCGTCGGTCCGGTCGCCGTTGATGGCGAGAATCACCGACCGATGAATCGCCGTCATGATCGTGAGCGGCCACAGCACCAGCGGGATGATCCGCTGCACCGTCATCTGCGGGTAGAGAATCCTGTCGAGAGAGGCCACCCGCGAACCGTACTACGAGTGGTGCCCGACACCGCGTCGGCCCCGCCGTGCCTGCGGCGGAATCCTGTGATGGGTTCGGCAGGACTCGGTCAGGTCGGGCAGCCGCGTTCTGACGGTCCGCTCAGCGGTGCCTGCTTGACGTAATCGGAGACGGCGTCGGCTGCGCAGTCGCTGCGGGCGAGCACCGAGTAGCCGAGGCCCTCCCACGTCACGCTGACCGAGTCTGCGCCCGCCTTGGTCAGCAACGTGTTGACCGTCGCGATGCCGCTGCCGCCATTGACCGGGTCTCCGGTGCCGTTGAGCAGCAGCGGCGGGACCGGGTACGAGTTCGGCGGATTGACCACGGGCGTCGACGCCCAGCCGAGGCACCTACCGAGCGACAGTGCCGAGTTGTTACCGGTGAGCGGATTCTGTTTGCTCCAGGTCGTTGCGAGGCCGGGGATCTCGTTCTGGCCGATCGGTCCGGAGACGTCGTTGCAGGCTGCGACGAGTTGCCCGTCGGACTCGCGCAACGAGGCGGCGTCGTCGGCGAATCCGGCTAGTGCGCGGGTGTCGCCGCGGTCGGCGGAGGCGATGGCCGATGCCACCGAGTTGATTCCGTCGGGGTTGTTGGGTGCGAGTGCGAGTGCCGTGGTGATCGCGGCGAGCGCATCGGTGTCGGATATGCCGCCCAGCTGACCGTTGCGTCCCTTGTCGAGCACGCTCTGCATCGTCTGGGTTCCGTTGGCTCCGAAGGCGCAGGAGGGCAACGAGGAGCAGCGCTGGGCGAAGGTTCGCAACGCGGCCTGGACTCCGGTCGCCCCGCTGGCAGCGGTGTCACGAGCATTCGCACCGAAGGGTGTCGGCGTGTCGAGGATGATGCGCCCGGTCCGGCCGCCGTATTGGGCGGTGTACGCGATGACCACATCGGACCCTTCGCCCACGCCGATCAGCCCGAGCCTGTCGACTCCCCATCGCTCGCGCAGCGACTCCAGATCGGAGGCGGCGTAGGAGATGCCGAAGTGTAGTTGGTTGGGGGTCAGCGTCTCGGTGCAGCCATCGGCCGCGGACGACGCTGCGGCGGAGAGTCGCGTCAGCCGCGCAGACGTATCCGACGACCCACCGTCGAGGCCGTTGTTCCGGATCGTCGTGCGTTCGTCGCGCGTCAGGCAGTCGAGTGCCCCGCTGCGTTCGATCCCGCGCCTGTCGACTGCGACCACCGGATTGCTGGCGAGGAGTTTCTTGCCCGCGCCGCCCGCGAGGAGCAGCAGTGTG
Source organism: Gordonia sp. w5E2 (assembly GCF_036540975.1). Taxonomy (NCBI): domain Bacteria; kingdom Bacillati; phylum Actinomycetota; class Actinomycetes; order Mycobacteriales; family Gordoniaceae; genus Gordonia; species Gordonia sp. w5E2. The sequence goes on from NZ_CP144213.1 coordinate 2,214,170, forward strand.
CGCGACGACGGGAGGTCGGAGCCCGACGTCAACACCAGAGGCGCAGCGTCGGCGGGCGTATCGGCTGCCCGGGCGCGCGTCAACGCGACTTCGATGGTGTCGCCGGGCCGGTCGGGATCTAACGGCGAGGGCAGAGTGGCGCACTCGATGGTCACGCCACTCGGCGCAGACGTCGAGTAGTCCCGCGCGACCCGGCTGCCGCACTCGCGCCAATCGAATTCGTTGCGCGGCTTCTGCAGTGCGGGGATCTGTGGCGCGGCACTCGACGACGCCGGAGACTGGTTGCCCCCGCCATCGCCCGCGGGCACCAACCCCGGTCCGGTGTCGGGGCCGACTGCGCATGACGACACGACGAGCACCGTTACGAGTGCGGAGACGACACCGATCACCACTTTCCAGGAGTGACGGGGTCGCCGGGGGTGTCCGTGTCGGCCTCGCGCAGATCGCATGTGGGCGAGCGTAGTCAACGGCTCCACCGGCTGAAGACGTAGCCGTCGTTGTCGGTGAGGAGGTGCACGAGCCGCAGATGGTGCAGCGTCGCGCCGTCGCGATCGCTGTGTGAGATACGTGGGGCGTCGCCGGATGCCAGGTTGGGGCTGACAGTGAGACACAGCTCGTCGACGAGATCGGCGTCGACGAACGAACCGAGCAAGCTGGGGCCGCCCTCGCACAGAATGCGTGGGCTGCCGGTCGCCGTGAGGTAGTCGGTCACCTGGTGGAGATCGAGGGCGTCGTCACCGCAATCGACGACAGTCGCACCCGCGTCGGCCAGGCGAGCGCGACGGGTGGCGTCGGCCTGGGATGTGGTGATGACGACGGTGGCGGGGTCGCTCAGCGGCGCGAAGTCGGGGTCGACCGTCAGCGACCGAGTGACCAGGGCGAGCCGAGGAGCGGGGGTCTGGCCTGCGGCTGATCGGCGCGCGGCGAACGAAGCGTCGGGTTGTGGTTGGCCGTAGCCCTCGTCGATCGCTGTTCTGGCGCCGACGAGAACGACGTCGCACAATCCACGAAGGACCCGGAAGACGGCTTTGTCGCCCGCGCCACCGAGCCCCCCGGACTTGTCCTGGAACGACGCCGCGCCGTCCAGCGTGGAGATCATGTTGGCTCTGAGCCACGGGCCGTCGAGGTCGGTGGGATAGGCGTACAGATCGGCGATCCCGTCGACGTCGTCGTCGGGAGATAATGTGACCTGGGTCGCTTTCTGCAGGTAGAGCATCTCGTCCCTCCGATGGTTATCGCTAGGCTCCCGGTATGGTGGCCAGTCTTGTCGACCGCAATCCGGTCGTGTCTCCCGACGCTCTTATCGATGAGATGGTGCCGCCACCGACCTTTGACGAGGTCAGCTTCGACACCTACATCCCCGACCCGAACGAGCCTACGCAGTCGCAGGCCGTCGACGCCGCTCGCGACTTCGTGACGCGCGCACGCAAGGTCAGGGGCGGTAAGAAGGGACTGTTCTCCCGCAACAAGCAACAGCAGGGCGTCGGGCTCTACCTCGACGGCGGGTTCGGCGTCGGCAAGACGCACCTGTTGGCGTCGATCTACCACGCGATGCCAGAACCCAAGTCGTTCGCGACGTTCGTCGAGGTGACGCACCTCGTCGGCGCGCTCGGATTCATGCAGGCCGTCGAGCGGTTGTCCGACCACTCGGTGCTGTGCATCGACGAGTTCGAACTCGACGACCCCGGCGACACCATGCTGATCTCGCGACTGCTCGCCGAACTCACCGCGCAGGGTGTGTCGATCGCCGCGACGTCGAACACGCTGCCCGGGCAACTCGGTGAGGGGCGCTTCGCGGCACAGGACTTCCTGCGGGAGATCCGCAAGCTCGCATCCGTCTTCGACACCATCCGCGTCGACGGACCCGACTATCGCCATCGCGACCTACCGCCTGCGCCCGACCCGCGCAGCGACGCCGACCTCGTCGCTCTCGTAGAGTCGACGCCCGGCGCGACCCTCGACGATTTCGACGCCCTCTGCGAGCACCTGAGTACGTTGCATCCGTCGAAGTACAAAGCGCTGGTCGACGGTGTGTCCCTTGTCGGTATCCGTGACGTGCATCCGGCCAAGGATCAATCGGTGGCGCTGCGCCTGGTCGTTCTCGCCGACCGGCTCTACGACGCCGACATCCCCGTGACGGTGTCGGGTGGGAAGCTCGACGAGATCTTCACCGACGAGATGCTTGCCGGCGGGTACCGCAAGAAGTATCTCCGTGCGACGTCGCGACTTCTCGCGCTGTCGCGGTCGTCGGAAACGGCGATCGGCTAGCACCGACTGTCAGCCGATTTCCAGTGTTCGAGTGTTCACTGAAGTCGGTCGTGCTTTACTTACTCCTCAGTAGTGTAGTCGGTGTCGGGGGACGGGAATCTGCGCTCATGAGCGGGGTGCGTCGGCGTCTCGTATGACTCGACCCTGGGGGTAATTGTGCGGATTGTGATGACGGCGGCTGCTGCGTTGGTCGCGGCACTCTTTGTGGGAGTGGCGATTTCGGCTCCGGCCTCTGCCGAACCCCTGGGCTCCACCGACGCGTCGCGCATTGAAGCGGTGAGCATGGCGAGCGCCACGCGCGCTCAGGTGACGACGTACTCCGCAGCGATGAAGAGGCGGATCACTGTCAGCGTGCTGTTGCCTCGGGATCGCTCGACGCCACGTCCGACTCTGTATCTTCTCGACGGGATCGACGGCGGTGTCTACACCAACTACACCGAGAGTGGCTGGACCTATCAGACAGACATCGAGAAGTTCATGGCCGACAAGCAGGTCAATGTGGTGCTCCCGATCGGAGGCACGGGCTCGTACTACACCGATTGGCGGTCGAACGACCCCATCCTCAAGAACAACCGGTGGGAGACATTCCTGACCAAGGAACTCCCGCCGCTGATCGCGAAGCGCTTCGACACCAACGGTGTGAACGCGATCGGTGGGCTGTCGATGGGCGCACTCGGCGCGATGTCGATCGCGGTTCGCAACCCCGAGATGTATTCGGGCGTCGCGGCATTCAGCGGATGCCTCGATCAGGGGACGCCGGATTTCCGTCGCGCGACAGCGGCGACCGTACAGACGCGCGGCGGCAACCCGGACAACATGTGGGGACCGATCACCGACCCGCTGTGGACCGAACACGACCCCGCAGAACACATCGCAGCACTGCGCGGAAAGCCGATCTATGTCGCTGTGGGCGACGGACTTCCTGACCTCTCGCTGGGCCTCGCTGGGATCGCCTCGCCGGTCGGTGGCGCACTCGAGCGTGCCGCGCTCGAGTGCACGACGGCATTCAAGCAGAAGGCCGATCAGGCGGGCGTGAAGATCACCTACAACTTCCGGCAGGGTCTGCACTCCTGGGGCTACTGGAACCAGGATCTGCACCGCGCATGGCCGACCATCGCGAAGGCGCTCGACGTTCCCGTGCGCTGAATCGATCCGGCGCGCTGACTCGGTTCCGGAGCGCTCAGTCTAAAGGCGTCGGGTCAGGATGAAGTCGTGCTCGATGCTGCCGTTGAGGTCGAACGTCTTGACCCCGGCACGCTCGAATCCCATCTTCGTGTAAAAGCGTTGCGCGCGAACGTTTTCCTGGTTGACGCCGAGCCAGACGAGCACGCTGCCGCGATCACGGGCGGTCTCGATCGCGGCGCGCATCAGCAACTGTGCAGGCGGGTCGGTGCGGCCGCGTGAGTGATGGTCGGGGAGTACGTACATCTTCGACAGCTCGGACGACGGTGTCTCCACGACCACCGCTGCGACGTCGGGGTCGGTCGGTGGCCGGTGGTGCACGAGCGAATAGCCCACCGTCGTGCCGTCGGATGTGCGTGCGATCAACACGTCACTCTCGTGGCTGGCGATGTAGGCAGCAAAGTTCGCTTCGGCCAGGTTGGTCGTGATGAACCCGGCGATGTCGTCGGGCGACGAGTGCGGCGGACAGGCCAGGGGGAAGGTTGCGGCAGCTACCTCGGCGACGACGCCTGCGAGTGAGGGGTCGACCACGACGTCGACGGCCACGGCACCGTGGGAATGCTGTTCGGGTGCGGCATCGCCGGCCATCTGGCTGGTCGGATGTGGTGGCACAGGCTGCGCTACTTCTTTCCGCAGGTGCAGTTGGCGCCGCACGAGCAGTCGGGCCCGCAGGTGCAGTCGGGGTTGTCGCAGCCGGGTGTCATATCAGCAGTCATGCATACGATTCTACGACCGCGCCGAGAGCGTCGGAAGGCGATCGGCGGGCTCAGATGCACGACGAAGCTCCGGATTCACCCCAGTGAGAGTCGCCACGAGCCCGCGTAGATCTCGCGGAGTTCGGTCACTTCGTATGGCATCGCGCCCTGACCCTCGGTGGTGATGGCGTTGACGATGAGCATGCCGTCGGTGATCTCCCACTTGTACTGGTCCCCGTCGAATGCGGCCTCGCGACCTGATGAGTCGACGACGGTGAAGCTGCCCGGGCGGTAGTCGATGTTCATGCTCGCAGTATGCCTGCCGGTGTTCAGTCCTTGACGAGGCCGCCGTCGACGACGAGGTTCTGTCCGGTGACCGCCCGCGACCACGGTGAGAGGAAAAACAGTGTGGCGTCGGCGAATTCCTCTGGTGTGGTGACCGACCGCAGGGGAGTGGACGCGGCGATGGCGTCGAAGATCTCAGGGGGTGTCGCTGCGCTCGCGTCGGTGGTGCGTAGGAGTCCGCCGGAGACCATGTTGACGGTGATGTTGTCTGGGCCGAGGTCGGCGGCCAGCGTGCGAGTCAGCGCCAGGAGTGCGGCCTTGGCGGCTGTGTAGTCGTGGTAAGGGACGACGGGATTCTGCACGAGGTTGGTGCCGATGTTGACGATGCGCCCCGTACCGGCTTCCCGCATACCCGGAAGTGCCGCCTGTACGACTGTCAGTGCGCCGCCGACGATTCCGCGAAACTGCGCGTCGAGTTCTGCGGTGGTGATGGTGTCGGCGGTTGAGCGGGCGTCGCCGTTGAACGAATAGTCGGGAAGGGCGTTGTTCACCACTGCCGTGATAGGCGCGCCGAAATGGGTTGTCGCAGCATCGATCATCGTCTGAACCGCGTCGGGGTCGGTCACGTCGGCTTCGACGGCGAGTGCTCGGTCGCCGAACTCTGCTGCCAGCGCAACTGCCGCGTCGGCGCTGCGTCGATAGTTGACGACCACGCGCGCACCCTCACGCGCCGCGGCGCGTGCGAGGGTTGCGCCCAGTCCGCGGCCCGCGCCGGTGATCAGTACGACGTGCTCGGAAAGAGGCAGCGCTGCAGGCATTTTCGGACCATCCCTTCGCCAGTGCTAACTGGAGCAGGTTCTGCGGGTCTGATCTCAGCCGACCTTGTGTCGGCACCCCGTGTCAGTCTGGCAATCAGACCGCACTCGGGTGGCGAACGCAAGCACCGCTTAAAGTTGCGTGGGATCCTCGGGGGCATTTTTGTACCCGTGGATCCCACACAACTGCGCCGAGGGGCCGGGGAACAAAAAGATCCCGCTGCGAACAGCGGGATCTGATGGTGCGCGATACTGGGATTGAACCAGTGACCTCTTCCGTGTCAGGGAAGCGCTCTCCCGCTGAGCTAATCGCGCGGGTATGAAATTGGTGGTTTGGAGGTGGCGACGGGAATCGAACCCGTGTACACGGCTTTGCAGGCCGTTGCCTCACCACTCGGCCACACCACCAGATGCGAGTCGACTCGCGCCGAGCGGATGACGGGATTCGAACCCGCGACCCTCACCTTGGCAAGGTGATGCGCTACCAGCTGCGCTACATCCGCATGCTTCGCGAGCAGATCTTGTGGACCATTTGTTGCTCGCGATGCGATGCAGAACATTATCCGACCGACACGCTTCTAACAAATCGCCTGGTCAGAGCCTCGGAAAGTGGGAAGTGTGCAGGCGGAGAGTGTCGCGATGGCACCAAGACGCACCCTTGGGCCGCGATTTGGGTTCCCGGCGTCGATCCGTGTAGTCTTTGCCCTCGTGCACCGACGCCTTTGCGCGTCGCGCGCGGTCCCGTGGCTCAGTGGAAGAGCGTCCCGTTCACACCGGGAAGGTCGCTGGTTCGATCCCAGCCGGGACCACAAGAATGTCGCTGCTCGGTGGGTTGTCTCAACGCCGAGCACTGTGCCCGACAGGGTTCCCTGACCGGCAGTACCTGCGCCGTGATCACTGCGCCTGCCTCCAAGCCCGGTATTTTTCCGGCAGGCACACCGCGCACGGACGGAACCCTGCTGCGATCGCGGTCGCTTCGTCGGCGAAGAAGACGCGATTGTTCACGTATCCGCCCCGGGCTATCGTCCGCAGCGCAGAGGTGCAATCCAACTCGCCGTAGATGCGGCTACGTCGGTGTCCGCCAAGGCTTCCCGGTGTCGAGCTCCTGTGTGGCTTCCGATCCGCACCGAGGAGCACGTACGTCTTCTCCTCCACCTCCACAGCTACGCGGCGTCGTGAAAGACCAAGGCGAGGGTGATGCGTTCGCCGGAGCGGACGGCCGAGACTCCGTGTCGGATCGGAGCTGCCGACCACCCGCGCTTCGACTCGACGGGACGGTCTCGGGTGGTGAACACGTAGCCATGACCCTGCGGCAGCAGGAACGCGGTTCCCCGTGACTGTGCACGTGGGCGTTGTTCGAGCAGCAGGAACTCCCCGCCGGTGTGGTCGACTCCGGGGTTGCTGAGATTGATGACCACCTGCAACGGAAACACGAGGTCGCCGTAGAGGTCCCGATGCAACGCGTTCCAGTCCCGCTCACCGTACTTCAACAGGATCGCCGTCGACTTCGTCTGGCCCGCTGCGTGGCACATCGCCAGCCATTCGTCGAGGGTGTCCGGCCAGATCGGGTCGCGGCCGAGCTTGGTCCACCAATCCCGAGCAATGGTCAGCAGTCGCGGATAGAGCGCCTGTTTCAGACGCTCGACCGGCTCCGGGTAGGGAGTGTCCAGGTATTTGTACTGGCCCTCCCCGAAGCGGTGACGACCCATGTCGACCGTAGCGCGGAAGACGTCGTCGGCGTCGTACAGCGCTCGGAGCTCGTCGACTTCGGGTGCGGTCAGTAGCCGGGGGAGAAGCGCACCGCCGTACTCGTTCACCTCGGCGGTGACGCTTCGCCAGTCGGCCGACTCGACACGCTCCGAGTACGCCTCCCCGGCTGTCGCCCTCGTGGAGCTGACGCTGCTGTGTGCGCCGGCGTCAGCCCCACGATTTCCTTGCCTCTCCGCGGCTGTGGTCACGTGTCCTCCCAGGTCGACTAACAAGCGCGTCCTGCGCCCTCACCGGGTAGTCGCGACAGCGGGCTGAAACGTGAGATGAGATTTACACCAGCACGGTTCTCGGTGTTGCCGAGCACCTCGCCTGCGTGACAACCCCTTTCATGCTCCGATGGTCCCCGCGGCAGGCTCGTAGGGCGTGAAGAACTGATTCGCGGGCACGCCCTCGAGGGTCATCACCAGAGCGGGCACGGCCATGCCGTCGATCTGCTCTCGGATGATGTCGGCGTGTCCAGCATGGCGCGCGTACTCCTCGATGAGGTGAATGAGGAAGTAACGCAACCGGATGGGTTGCGGCTCGAGCCGGCCGTACCACGGCGCGGGCGGCGCAATCGCGTCGGCGTCCGGGTCGCTTGCCAGGATCAGTCGACGCAGTTGCGCACGCGTGGTGTCGAAGTCGCTGAGCAGGTCGTCGACCGACTCGTCCTCGCCCACAACGAAACCGGCGAGGTAGTCGGCGAAGCCATCGGCGTCGACCGTCGGCGTGACGTCTTCACCGGAGAGTCGCTCGACTGCCCCACGCATGCCGTCGAGAGTGTGCTTGATCAGGCCGCCGATGGAAAGCTCGCTCCGACAAGGGGTTTCGCGCAGCTGCGCCTCCGTGAGGCCGAATGCCGCGGCGCGGATCGCGTCGAGCTGCTGATCCACGTAGTTGGCGATACCGGTCGCTTCGTTGTCGCGCTGCGGTGAATACATCGAGATGCTCCGATCAGAGGTGGTGTGACTTCTGATCAGAGCCTCTCAGCGATTGCGGTCGGTTTCGGTCCGCAATGAAATAGTGACTGTCAGCTCCGAAGCGGTGCCAACGCTCGTCATCCGCGAAGCGGTGCCAAGGCTTCTGACAGCTTCACGATCTCGTCGAGCTGAGCCTTGACCACGGCGCTTTGCTGCTCGTTCGGCTCGAAGATGCCGTCGTCGGTCAGTTGCTTCTGCGGGAAGTTGATCTCGACGTTGCCCTTGGTCATGACGAGCCCGAGTGCTGACACGACGACCCGCAGCGCGACCTGGGCGCGTGTTCCGGCCGAGTTGCCGCCCCAGTTGACGAAGCCGACTGGTTTGCGATCCCACTCGCTGTGGAGGTAGTCGAGCGCGTTCTTGATGGCGGGGGAGTAGCTGTAGTTGTACTCGGGGAAGACGAAGATGAACCCGTCCGCTGCCTCGACGCGAGCGCTCCACGCCTTGGTGTGGTCCTTCACGTAGTTCTTGAGTCGCGGATGGTTCGGCTCGTCCATGAACGGAAGATTGAGCTCTGCGAGGTCGACGAAGTCGACGTCGTAACGGTCGTCGGCATCGGCTGCTGCCTTGACCCATTCGGCGATGGGGCCGCCGATCCGGCCTTCGCGGACACTTCCGAGAATGATCATGAGTCTGGTCATAAGAGTCTCTATCTCTGTTGGATGTGCAAGCGGTGTCTGCGCCATCGATGGTAGTCAGGACGTGCACCCGACAGTCAGCGGCGGACCCGCCTCACGAAGCCGTACAGCGCGGCGCGGTACCCGCGTTCGTAGCTCTGCGTGATGTCGGGAATGTCGCCTGAAGCGAGCGCCGACGACGCGTGGTGACGTGCCCAGGTGTCCGGCATGGTGGCGAGATACGTTGTCGCATCGTCGAATCCGCGTTGGAACGCGTCCTCGTCGACTGTGTCGTCGGCGAGCGACGACTGATGCGTCGTCGGGGGCGTCGACGACGGAAACGCCACGATTCGGCCGCTGGTCATCTGGTGGCTCTCTTTTCTGCGAGTGTGCGGTACAGGGTGGCGCGACTGACGCCGAGTACGGCGGCAATTGTCGGGACGGAATCGCCGTTGTCGCGAAGGCGTCGTGCGAGTTCGACCTGCTCGTCGGTCAGCGCTCGTGGCCGCCCGAGGTGCCCGGTTCGATGACGATCGCCGGGGCCGCGCGCTCGACGCCCGACGGCGCTCATCTCGTCGTTGGCGACTGCGAGCGACGCGAGAACGCCGACCAGCGTCGAACCGGCGTCGTCGTGCGTGCTCAGACCCTCGCGGAGGGCTTGTATCCCCACGTCGTGTTCGGTGAGCGTGCGGATGGTCGCCAGGACTTCGTCGGCGGAGCGTCCCAACAGGTCCATGCTCACAACGATCAACACGTCGCCCGGGCGGGCGTAGTCGACAAGGGCGTCGAAGCCAGGTCGTTGTGCCGCAAGGACTCCCGCGTCGGTGTCGTCCGTGTAGATCCGACGCTGAGCGACGCCGTGCGAGACAAGGGTGTCGACCTGTTCGTCGAGGGCCGGCGCCGCAGCACTCGCACGCGCGTATCCGAGCAGCATGTGCTGCGCGGACGACGGAGGGGGCTCTGTCATGTCCAACAACCTATCGCAAAACTCGACGCAAAATGAGATTAGGCGACGGCGTTTCGAGACTGGCCAACCAGCGCGCGAGACTGGCTCGAGCTGAAGGCATTCACGAGAAACGTATCGGAGTCACGGAAGGCGCGCCAGTACGGGACTTATGAGACACAAGATCAGATTACGAGACGACTATTCGAGATATCTTCCGGATCGGGTCCACCCGGCGTCGTCGCGGCGTACTGTCCGCGAGCATGACGCGAACACACCTCGAGACCCCCGTCGTCGCGACCACCTCTGGGCGGGTCTCGGGTCGCAGAACCGACGACGTGACGGCCTTCCTCGGCATCCCCTACGCGGCGCCTCCTGTCGGGCTCGCGGCGTTCGACTCGCCACGGCCGGTCGACGCCTGGGACGGGGTGCGCACAGCCACCGAGTACGGGCCGACCGCACCGCAGGTCCCATACCCGGCGCCGATTGCCGCACTGCTCGACAACGTGATCGCTCTCGGCGACGACTACCTCACGGTCAACGTGTGGACCCCGGATCACGGCGCGGGTGGCTTACCGGTGATGGTGTGGATTCACGGCGGTGCGTTCACCCGCGGTTCCAACCGGTTGGCCATGTATGCGGGCGACACCTTCGCCCGCGACGGCGTGGTCTGCGTCGGCATCAATTATCGGCTCGGCACAGCGGGTTTCGCGTCGGTGAGCGGCGGCGTCGAGAACAGGGGATTGCGCGATCAGATCGCGGCTCTCGAGTGGGTGCAGGCGAACATCGCGAGCTTCGGCGGCGATCCCGGCAACGTGACGATCTTCGGCGAATCGGCGGGAGCCATGAGCGTGGCGTCACTACTGGCGTCACCGCTGGCGCGCGGCCTGTTCCGGCGAGCGATCATGCAGAGCGGCAACGGGTCGGTGGCCGCGCAGATCGACGATGCCCGTCTGGTCACCGCGCGGCTGTCCGAAATCCTCGGTGTCGAAGCCGACGCGCAGTCACTTGCCGACGTCGATCCCGCCGCGTTGCTCGCGGCTCAGTCGCAGTTGGCACTCGAGTGCATGGTGAACCCGGACCCCGCAGTGTGGGGTGAGTCGACGGTGGCCCAGGGGATGGGCATCATGAGCCAGTTCCCGATCGTCGACGGTGACGTCCTCACTTCCGTGCCGCATGAGGCGATCGCGTCGGGTGCCGGCGCCGACATACCCCTGCTGGCCGGATGGAATGCCGACGAGTTCCGCTTCTTCCTCGTCGCGTCGGGTGGGGCCGACGCGGTCACCGAGCAGGCCGCCGCAGCGGTGCTCGGTCGCCAGCCGAATGGCATCGAGCACCTCCGCGCCCGACTCGACGCCGGAGACAGTCCAGGTGACGCGCTCGCGCAGGCACTCACCGCGCGCGCGTTCTCCGGTCCGACGACTGCGCTCGCCGCGTCGCGTCCATCGGGCTCGACGCACCTCTACGAGTTCGGGTATCGCAGCCCGAGAGCAGGTATCAGGGCTGGTCACGCCGTAGAGATTCCGTTCGTGTTCGATCACCTCGACCAGGCGCACGCCCTCGTCGGTCCCGAACCCGACCAGCAGATCGCCGACGAGATGCATCGAGCGTGGGTCGACTTCGCGACGACGGGCGATCCCGGCTGGTCGTCGACAGGTTCGGAATCAGACAATCGACACTTTCGGCGATTCGGTTTCTGACCTGCGATAAGTCTTGGCTACGGTGTGTGCATGTCTGCGAGCACCTCCGTCGATCAGCGACCGTCACCGCTGGTAATCGGGTTCAAGCCGGTGCTCGCGGTCGCGGTACTCGCCATCCTCGCGGTGATCTGGCACATCTTCGTGATCCCGATCGGCGCGCAGTTCAACGGGCTGTTCGACAACGCCACCGATCTCTACGTCTACCGGGCAGGCGGACGAGCCGTGCTCGACGGCCGACCACTCTACGAATATCCGGTCTGGGGTCGTCTGAGCTTCACCTACCCGCCGTTCTCCGCGGTGGTATTCACCGTCTTCGCGCTGATGAGCGCGGTGGTGGCGAAGATCGTGTGGTGGGCCGCGATATTTTTCGCGCTCGTCGCGACGGTATTCCTCGGAATGCGCACACTCGGCTACAAGGCCGACAGAAATCTTGCCGTCTTCGCCGTGAGCGGAGGGATCTGTGTCACGGTGCTCGAACCCGTCCGCACGACGATCTGGCTCGGTCAGATCAACGTCTTCCTGATGTTCATCATCCTGCTCGACCTGGTCTTTCTCGATCTGCTCCATCCCCGATCAAGACTGCGTGGTCTCGGCGTCGGCATCGCGGCGGGACTGAAGCTGACGCCCGCGTTCTTCGTCGTGTATCTGCTCGTGCTGCGCCGGTGGCGGGCTGCGGTCATGGCACTCGTGGGGTTCGCCATCACGGTCGCGATCGGTTTTCTGGTCATAGGGTCCGATGCGCGGCAGTACTGGACGACCTATGTCACCGGCGAGTCACGGATCGGGCGCGTGGATTCACCCGCGAACCAGTCGATCAACGGCTTCATCTCTCAGATGCTGGCGTATTTCGACGTCCGGCGGTTCTCGCAACCCGCGCCGGTCGGGCCACTGTTTTCGGCCCCCGATTGGTTGTGGATGCCCGTTGCGCTCGTCGCGGCGATCCTGGGTCTCTGGGCGGCGGTCGTGTCGTATCGGCGTGGACGGAGACTGCTGTCGGTCACCACCGCCGGCATGACGGCAGCGACGGTGTCGCCGTTCTCGTGGGGTCATCACTGGGTGTGGGTGGTGCCACTGCTGGTCGTCGCATTCGACTTCGCGTACCGGGGCAGCATCGGCGGGCGAAGGTACTGGTGGCGGTGGTTGGCCCCGCTGACCGTGTGTGCGCTCTCGTTCTCGTACTGGTGGAACTACTGGGGCAGTGGCAGTCGCTACGGAGCCGATCACATCATCGCGATCGGACTGTTCATGATGCCGCGATATCCCGACCCGGGGGTGTTGGATCGCATCGCCGTCATCTTGTACGCCGGGTGCTATCCACTGATCCTGTTGCTCACGATCATCGTCACGTTGGTAGCCGAGTTCCGGCAGCGGCGCGTCGAGGCGTCCGAGGAGGTGACGCAGCCGGATACGTACTCTGGAGATATCGAATCGTCCGGCGCCGCGGACCCCTCGGCGCCGGACACAGCACATGCGGAGAGTGGAGTACTGCGTGCCGAGGTGGCAACGAATACGCATCTGGAGTCGTCAACGCAGGTACGTCATCCGGCGTGACGCGCGTCTGAACCTCACCTATCGGATCGTTGTCGGCGTCGTCGGTGCGCTGGTGCTCGCCGGCGGAATCGTCGCGATCCCATACCCCGGCCCGGGCTGGCTGATCGTGTTCCTCGGACTCGGAATCCTCGCGTCTGAATTCTCGTGGGCCCAACGGTTACTGCGCTTCGCGCGCAGCAAGTACGACGCCTGGCTCGAGTGGATGAAGCAGCGCCACTGGTCGGTGCAGGGTGCTTTTGGTGTTGTCACCTTCGTCGTCGTGCTGGCCTCGCTGTGGGTCCTGGGTGTCCTGGGAACGGCCGCGAACTGGGTGAACCTCGACGCGGCGTGGCTGACGAGCCCGATCCTGTGAGACATCCCGGCCGCGGTGGTGGCCGACGGGGCGCCCGCAGATACGATCGACGTGCACGAACACCGAAACCTCTCGGCGGGTAACCCCCCCGCCTCTCATCAAGGAGCAGCGAAGTGCCCGACAACGCATTGGTGACCAGCCCAGCCACGATCCGTGTGCCGGCCGGGACCACCGCGGGCACGGCGCTGCGCGAGCACGAGCTGCCGAACAAGGGACCTGAGGCGGTCGTCGTCGTCCGTGACGCCGCGGGTCAACTGCGGGATCTCTCCTGGGCTCCCGATCTCGACACCGACGTCGAACCGGTCTCTGCCAACACCGACGCGGGTCGCAGCGTGATCAGGCATTCGACCGCGCACGTGCTCGCACAGGCTGTGCAGGATCTCTTTCCCGAGGCCAAGCTCGGGATCGGCCCGCCGATCAAGGACGGCTTCTACTACGACTTCGACGTCGCAGAGCCCTTCACTCCCGAAGATCTCACCGCGCTCGAGAAGAAGATGAAGCAGATCATCAAGTCGGGTCAGAAGTTCTCCCGACGGGTCTACGCGTCGAAGGACGAGGCCCGGGTGCAGCTCGCAAAGGAGCCGTACAAGCTCGAGTTGATCGACGACAAGGGCGCGGCCGACGACAGCGAGGTCATGGAGGTCGGCGGGGCTGAACTCACCGCATACGACAACCTGAATCCCCGCACCGGCGAAGTGATCTGGTGCGATCTGTGCCGTGGCCCGCATGTGCCGACCACCAAGTACATCTCGGCGTTCAAGCTCACCAGGAGTTCGGCTGCCTATTGGCGCGGCGACCAGGACAACGCCGACCTACAACGCATCTACGGCACCGCCTGGGAGTCGGCGGAAGCCCAGGACACCTACCTGGAGATGCTCGCGGAGGCCGAGAAGCGCGACCATCGACGCCTGGGTGCAGAACTCGACCTGTTCAGCTTCCCCGACGAGATCGGCTCGGGGCTACCGGTGTTCCATCCGAAGGGCGGCATCATCCGCACCGAGATGGAGGACTACTCGCGCAAGCGCCATATCGCTGCCGGGTATCAATTCGTCAACACGCCGCACATCACCAAGAGCAACCTGTTCGAGGTGTCGGGACACCTCGATTGGTACGCCGACGGCATGTACCCGCCCATGCAGCTCGACGCCGAGTTCAACGACGACGGCTCGGTGCGCAAGCCGGCTCAGGACTACTACCTGAAGCCGATGAACTGTCCGATGCACAACCTGATCTTCGATGCGCGCGGACGCTCGTATCGCGAACTCCCGTTGCGCCTCTTCGAGTTCGGCACTGTCTACCGCTACGAGAAGTCGGGCGTGATCCACGGACTGACCCGCGCCCGAGGGTTCACTCAGGACGACGCACACATCTACTGCACTCGTGAGCAGATGCGCGACGAACTGCGCTCGCTGCTGACCTTCGTGCTCGATCTGCTCCGCGATTACGGTCTCGACGACTTCTACCTGGAGTTGTCGACGCGGGATCCCAAGAAGTCCGTCGGCGACGACGAGACCTGGGAGATCGCGACCAACACCCTCGCAGAGGTTGCGGGAGAGTCCGGACTCGACCTCGTGCCCGATCCCGGGGGTGCTGCGTTCTACGGGCCCAAGATCTCCGTCCAGGTCAAGGACGCGCTGGGCCGCACCTGGCAGATGTCGACCATCCAGCTCGACTTCAACCTCCCCGAGCGCTTCAACCTCGAGTACACCGGCCCGGACGGCGCCAAGCACCGACCCGTCATGATCCACCGCGCGCTGTTCGGCTCCATCGAGCGGTTCTTCGGCGTGCTCACCGAGCACTACGCGGGTGCCTTCCCGGCATGGCTCTCGCCGGTGCAGGTCGTCGGCATCCCTGTTGCCGAGGCGTTCGTCGACCACCTGCAGGGCGTCGTGGATCAGTTGAAGGCCAAGGCAATTCGCGCCGAGGTCGACTATTCCGACGACCGCATGCAGAAGAAGATCCGCACGCACACCACCGGCAAGGTGCCGTTCATGCTTCTCGCGGGCGAGCGAGACGTCGAGGCCGGTGCGGTGAGCTTCCGGTTCCGAGACGGCACCCAGGTCAACGGCGTACCCGTTGCCGACGCGGTCAGAATCATCGACGAGTGGATCTCCGCGCGTCGCAACGAGTCTCCGACCAAGGAGCTGATCGAGGGTGCCGGAGATGCCTGAGGCCGACGACGCATCGACCGGTGAGATCCGCGATTGCGGTACCGGCGATCCCGATCGGCTACAGCGGCTGTGGAGTCCGCACCGGATGACCTACATCACGGCCGACCCGCCGGTCGTGAAGAAGGCGGCCGACGGTTCGGACCTCACCGGGCACCCCTTCCTCGACATCCCGACGATGACCGACGAGGACGGGTTGATCGTGGCGCGCGGAGAGCACGTCTACGCCGTGCTCAATCTGTACCCGTACAACCCCGGCCACACGATGATCGTGCCGTACCGGCAGGTCGCCGACCTCGAGGCGCTCACCGCAGGCGAGGCCGACGAGTTGATGGGCTTCACGCAGCGCATGATCCGCACGATCAAGGCGGTGTCGAATCCGAACGCGTTCAACGTGGGTCTGAATCTCGGTTACGCGGCAGGCGGCTCGCTATCGGAGCACATCCACCAGCACATCGTGCCGCGGTGGGTGGGCGACGCGAACTTCATCACGGTTGTCGGCGAGACAAAAGTCATGCCACAGTTGCTGCGCGACACCCGTGCGCTGCTCTCGGACGCGTGGAAGCAGCTCGACACCCCATGAGCGCGCGACCGCACCGCATGAGCAGTGCAGGTACAGAACTGAACGGTCGGGAAGGAGCGGTGCGGTGCTGAGCATTCGAGGCCGGGCGTCGGTGTCGAAGGTGACGTTGCCGCTCGGACGCGCGTTGCTGCGCACCGGGCTGACTCCTGACGCCATGACCGTGATCGGCACCGTGGCGACAGTCGCGGCGGCGGTCACGTTGTTCCCGATGGGCCACCTCTTCTGGGGCACGATGGTCATTTGGCTGTTCGTGATGTTCGACATGCTCGACGGCGCGATGGCGCGAGCACGCGGTGGCGGAACCCGATTCGGTGCGGTTCTCGACGCCACCTGCGACCGCATCGCCGACGGCGCGATCTTCGCGGGCCTCGCGTGGTGGTGCGCGTGGACGGTGCCGCACCAGTGGCTCTTCGTCGCCACGATGATCTGTCTGGTGACCTCACAGGTCATCTCGTATGCCAAGGCACGCGCCGAGGCATCGGGTCTGTACGGCGACGGCGGTCTCATCGAGCGCCCGGACCGGCTGATCATCGTGCTGGTCGGAGCGGGGTTCACCGGTCTCGGACTGTGGTGGGCGATTCACGTCGCCATGTGGCTCCTCGCGATCGGGAGCGTGATCACCGTCGGACAGCGCATGTGGTCGATTTCCCGATCGCCTGGTGCTCGCGACCTGATCCCGCTTGCACCGAGCGCCCGTGACGTCGACACCGATGCCGAGACCGACGCTGGCGCCGATACCGACACCGAGACCCAGGCCGGGCCCGACGCAGGCACCGGAACCCGGTGAGCCGTCTCGGCGGGTACCTCTCCGACCTGGGCTACCGGGCCGGATGGGCGGGTGTGCGTCTGCTGCCGGACCGATGGGGCAGAACTGCTTTCGAGGGCGCGGGCGCGATGGTCGGTCGCCGTAACGGCGGCCCGCAGCAGTTGCGACGCAATCTCGCTCGCGTGATCGGAGCCGAACGGCCGCAGGACGTGCCGGACGAGCTCGTAGCCGACGCGATGCGCTCGTATGCGAGGTACTGGTACGAAGCGTTCCGGCTCCCTGCCATGGGATTGGCGAACGCCGCGGCATCGGTGCACATCGCCGACGACGATGTCGCCCGCTTCGAAGCGGAGATCGCGAAGGGCAAGGGCCTCATCTTCGCGTTGCCGCACAGCGGCAACTGGGACATGGCCGGGGTGTGGCTGATCAACCGAGGTCATCGATTCTCGACAGTGGCCGAACGACTCGAACCGGAGTCTTTGTTCGACCAGTTCGTCGCCTATCGCGAGAGCCTCGGGTTCGAGATCTTTCCGCTTACCGGCGGGGAACAGCCCCCGTTCGCGCGTCTGGCCGACCGACTTCGTGACGGGTCGGTGGTGTGTCTGCTCGCAGAACGCGACCTGACCCGCCACGGCGTGCCGGTTCAGTTTTTCGGTGAGCCGACCCGCATGCCCGCCGGACCCGCGCGCCTGGCGATCGAGACCGGCGCCGCGCTCATGCCGGTACACCACTTCTTCCTCCCGGACGGAAGGTCGCAAATCCTGGTCGGAGAGTCGGTCGACGTCTCGGGCGGCGTCGAGAAAGCCACCCAGGCCATGGCCGACGCGTTCGCCACGAACATCGCGGCGCATCCCGCGGATTGGCACATGTTGCAGCCGCTCTGGGAATCCGACTGGTCGGCGGAGCGTCGTGCGCGAATCGAGAGCACCGGATGAAGATCGGAATGGTCTGTCCGTACTCGTTCGACGTTCCGGGCGGCGTGCAGGCACATGTGGTCGAGCTCGCCGAGGTGTTCATCGACCGTGGCCATACCGTGAGCGTCCTCGCGCCTGCCGCCGACGACACGGTGCTGCCCGACTACGTCGTGTCGGCGGGTCCCGCGGTGGCGCTGCCCTACAACGGGTCGGTGTCCCGCGTCTGCTTCAGCCCGCACGGCTATCTGACGCTTCGACGCTGGATCGCCGAGAACGAGTTCGACGTCTTGCACGTCCACGAACCCAATTCGCCGAGTCTGTCGATGCTGGCGTTGATGGTCGCGCTGGGGCCGATAGTCACGACGTTTCACACCTCGACGTCGAAGTCGTTGTGGTTGAAGACATTTCAGGGAATCTTGCGCCCGTATCACGAGCGGATCGCGGGCAAGATCGCCGTGTCGGAGCTCGCTCGACGCTGGCAGATGGAGTCGCTGGGTTCCGACGCGGTCGAGATCCCGAACGGAATCAACTGCGCAGGTTTCGCCGACTCTCCGCCCCTGCCCGGGTACCCGCATCCCGGCCGATCGGTGCTGTTCCTCGGTCGCTTCGACGAACCACGCAAGGGCATCGACATTCTGATGCGTGCATTGCCGACGATCGTCGAGAGTTTTCCCGAGGTCCGAATCCTGGTGGTCGGCGGAGGCAATGAGCGTGCGTTGAGGCGTCGGGCAGGAGATCTCGCGGACCATCTGGTCCTGCTCGGTCAGGCCGACGACGAGACCAAGGCGCGAGCGCTGGCATCGGCAGACGTGTACGTGGCGCCCAATCTCGGTGGCGAGAGCTTCGGCATCGTGCTGGTGGAAGCCATGGCGGCGGGCGCGGCGGTGGTCGCGAGCAAACTCGACGCCTTCCGACGGGTCCTCGACGACGGCCGTGCGGGAAAGCTGGTTGCCGTCGGGTCTGCGGATGAACTCGCCGAGTCCGTGATCGAGCTCCTGTCCGACGACGACGCCCGCGCCGACCTTGTCGAGGCCGGTCGGGCGAGGGCCGCGAAGTACGACTGGTCGCGGGTGGCCGATCAGATCCTGCGCGTGTACGAGACGGTCACCGTCGACGCCGGACCCGTCGTGGTGTCGGACTGAGTGGGCCCGACATGAATGTTGCTGGGCCACAGGTGGCATCGAGCCTTGCCGACGCCGTGCGGTTCTCCGGGATCACGATCTCGGGAACCGTGGCGTCGATCGTGTTCGTCGTGGTGGTTCTGGTCCTCGTGGCGGCGGCGTGGGCCTATAAGACCGCCAACCGCCTCGACCGGCTGAACGTTCGCGTCGACCTGGCACGTCGGTCGCTAGAATCCGCGCTCGAGCGACGCAGCGTCGTCGCACGTGCCATCGCGGCGTGGATGGAGACATCGACCGACGACCGTGACAGAACGGCCGCGGCCAAGCTGACCGCGGTCGCCGACCGCGCCGAACGCGCGACGCCCGAGCAGCGCGAGGACGCGGAGAACGACGTCTCCGCAGCGCTTTCCCGTACCGACAACGGCGCCCGCCCGGCGTCGTTGTCGATCGAACTCGCCGACGCCGAGACCCGCGTGATGATGGCACGACGCTTCTACAACGACGCCGTTCGCGACACGCGGGCGCTTGCCACCCGCAGACCCGTCCGCTGGCTCAAGCTCGGAGGCACGGCAGCGCCACCTGCGTACTTCGAGATCTCCGAGCGGGTGGCACCGGACGAATCGTCCTGACAGGCGGCGAACCTGCGGCTAGGACACAATTCGGGGTCGCCTATCCTGTAAGGCCAGGAGCCCAGTGGATCGCCGATGGGCCGTGAACGCGAAACCAGGAGACATCAGTGAGTCAATTCCAATCAGGGGAGCAGCCCGCGACGGACGCAACCCTGTCGGTCAACGGACACGCCGCTGCTGACTCGCAGGCAGGACACGGCACCGCCCGCGTCAAGCGCGGAATGGCCGAGATGCTCAAGGGCGGCGTGATCATGGACGTCGTCACGCCCGAGCAGGCGAAAATCGCCGAGGACGCGGGTGCTGTCGCGGTCATGGCGCTCGAGCGGGTACCCGCCGACATCCGCGCACAGGGTGGCGTGTCGCGTATGAGCGACCCCGACATGATCGACGGGATCATCAACACGGTCAGCATCCCGGTGATGGCCAAGGCGCGTATCGGACACTTCGTCGAGGCGCAGATCCTGCAGAGTCTCGGCGTCGACTACATCGACGAGTCCGAGGTGCTCACGCCCGCCGATTACGCCAACCACATCGACAAGTTCGCGTTCACCGTGCCGTTCGTGTGCGGTGCCACCAACCTCGGCGAAGCGCTCCGACGCATCACCGAAGGTGCTGCGATGATCCGCTCCAAGGGCGAGGCAGGCACCGGCGACGTCTCGAACGCGACGACCCACATGCGCAAGATCCGTGACGAGATCCGACGTCTCACCTCGCTGCCGAAGGACGAATTGTACGTCGCGGCAAAGGAATTGCAGGCGCCATACGATCTCGTCGTCGAGGTCGCCAACGCGGGCAAACTGCCGGTGACCCTGTTCACCGCGGGTGGAATCGCCACTCCCGCCGATGCCGCGATGATGATGCAACTCGGTGCCGAGGGCGTGTTCGTCGGCTCGGGCATCTTCAAGTCGGGTAACCCCGCGCAGCGGGCGGCGGCGATCGTGCAGGCCACGACGTTCTACGACGACCCGGACGTGCTCGCGAAGGTATCGCGCGGACTCGGCGAGGCGATGGTCGGCATCAACGTCGACGACATCCCGGCACCGCATCGTCTTGCCGAGCGTGGCTGGTAGTCGACATCGACGACATGGACACGTTCGCTCCGACGGTGAGTTCGTCACCCGCGCAGGTCGAGCCCGCCGGTAGGATCTGCTGACCATGGACTCGGTGAGCATCGTCCGTGATTCGTCGCTGACCGGCAGCGACATCGTCGGAGATCTGCGACTCGACTGGTCGGTGTACAGCGACGTCGGACGTGTCCGCGACGCCAACGAAGACGCCGCTCTCGTGCTGCCCGGACGCTATCTGCTGGCCGATGGCATGGGTGGGCACGAAAGCGGCGAGTTGGCCAGCGAAGCAGCACTTCTGACGCTGGCCGAGGTCGAGCCGGGCGCTGAACTCGCAGGCACCCGAGACGCACTCGACCAACTCCTCGTCGACGCGCAGCAACGTATCGGTGGCATCGACGGATTCTCCGACCGACGAGCGGGGACCACGGTCACCGGTGCGGTGCTCGTGACCGACGATGACGTCCTCCACTGGCTGATACTCAACATCGGCGATTCGCGGACGTACCGGTTCCAGAACGGCACGCTCCAACTGCTCACACGCGACCACTCGCAGGTCCAGGAGTTCGTCGACGCCGGTGTGATCACCGCCGAGCAGGCACGAATCGACCCGCGCCGCAACGTGATCACCAGGGCGCTCGGAGCCGGCATGGCCGAGCCCGACGCCGATTACTTCTCCACGCCGGCCCTGCCCGGGGACGTACTGCTCATCTGCTCCGATGGTCTGACCGGAGAGCTTCCCGACGCCGAGATCGCCGAGATCCTCGCGGGCTCCGACTCCGTGGAAGACGCCGCGGCAAGCCTCGTCGACGCCGCGCTGTTCGTCGGCGCGCACGACAACGTCACCGTCGTCGTCGTGGCGGTCCGCAGCGACGAGGAGTCGGACGAGGCCGACGGGGAGAACACCGAGACATCGGGCGAGACGCCCACATGACCGCGTCGAGGTGCGCTCGCCGATGACGTCCGGACAGGGTCCGCAGACGCAGTCCGAGCGCGCATTCGTCGACTATTGCGGCGAGCGGTTCGGAATCCTGGCGGGCCGTCGGTTCTGGATCGGGCGTGAGGCGGATCTGTCCGTCGACGACAATCCGTATCTGCATCGTCGATTCTTGTTGCTGCACAACGTGAATGGGTTGTGGTGGTTGAGCAACCGAGGTGCGCACCTGTCGGCGAGTGTCTCTGCGGGCGACGTCGGATTCTCGGCGGTACTCGGACCGGGCGCGCGGATGCCGCTGGTCTTCGGACACACCACGATCGTGTTCACGGCAGGGCCGACCACCTACGAGGTCGACGTCCACACCGTGAGCCCGCAGGTCGACGCCGTGACCGCGCCCGAGGTCGTCGGCGGGATGATCACGCAGGGTGTGCCGATGCTGACCGAGAGTCAGAAGCTGCTGATCGTGGTCCTGGCGGAGGAGATTCTGCGTCGTGACGGCACGGGTGCCAGCGCGATCCCCTCGTCGGCGCAGGCAGCGGGGCGGCTCGGCTGGTCGCTTACGAAGTTCAACCGCAAGCTCGACAACGTCTGCGACAAGCTCGATCAGCTCGGGGTCAGTGGAATGCGAGCGGGCGGTGGAAAACTCGCGAGCAATCGCCGGGCAAAGCTCGTCGAGTACGCGGTGGCCTCACGCATCGTGACGCGCGGCGACCTACCCCTCATCGACGAAGAGGCCGCGCGCAACGCTGCCGGCTGAGCCCGATTCACCCGCTCTGAACTGCGACGATGCGGCATGGGGAGTTCTCCCCATGCGTAGGGGAGTTCTCCCCATCGACGGGCGGCCCGAGCACTCATAACGTCATCTGCACGCGGTGCGTAGTACCGCGAATGACCGAGCCGACACGGCGTAGACCGATGCGGCACAAGCGATGACCGAGGAGATGCTGACATGACCGCACCTACCGCACCCCGTATTCCCGCTGTGCAACTCGACGCCTACGCCGCACGACGTCGTGCCGAGTCGGTGGCGCGTCGGCAGGAGGCATTGGCCCGCCTCGCGGCGCGTCGGATGCCGTTGCCCGGGCCCTCAGCGGCCGTCGCCGTCGGCGAAGGACCTCGGCAGGGCGCGACTGTTGCCGGTGGCCGGGGCGAACGACACATGCACCTGTTGCCGCAGCTCGATTCGAACGTGGGGGAGGCGGCGACGACCGACGAGCGCCCACGCAGCCGACAAGCACTGCCGAAGCCGCAGTTGACGCCGCGGGAGATCGAGGTGCTGCGGACGTGGCTGATGGTCGACACGAAGCCCGCAACCGCTGCGGCGCTGTACATTTCGCTCGGCACGGTGAACACACACCTCACACGTATTCGGGCCAAGTACGCCGAGATCGGCCGTCCGGCCCCAACCAAGGCGGGACTCGTAGCGCGCGCGGTCCAGGACGGGATCGTCGAGCTCGACGAGCTCTGAGAAGGCCGTGTGTCTGCCGCGGTGTCACCATGCGGGATACTGTCCGGGTGGCAGACATCGAAGAGATCCTCCAGGTCGAGCGGATCGAGAAGGACATCTACCGCGGTGGCGCGTTCGAGAGCTTTCTGCAGCGCACGTTCGGCGGCCAGGTCGCGGGTCAGGCGCTGGTCTCCGCCACCCGCACGGTCGACGACAGTTACACGGTGCATTCGCTGCACGGATACTTCCTGCGTCCCGGCAATCCCGATATCCCGGCGGTCTTCCTCGTCGACCGTATCCGCGACGGACGGTCGTTCTGCACCCGGAGAGTGACCGGAATCCAGAACGGCGAGGCGATCTTCACGATGTCGGCGTCGTTCCACGTGGGCGGTGACGAGGGGATCGAGCACCAGGACCGCATGCCTCCTGCGCCCGACCCCGAGTCGTTGCCGGACAGGGCCGACAGTGAGTCCGACGACGACTCGTCGGTGCTCAAGGAATGGCAGAACTTCGACCTTCGCGTGGTGCCTCGCGACGAGATGGTGACGAATCCCTATCTCGCTGCGCAGCAACGGGTCTGGTTTCGGTACCGACATCGACTGCCCGACGATCAGACAATCCACGTGTGCACGCTGGCCTACATGAGCGACATGACGTTGCTCGGGTCGTCGAAGGTGCCGCACCCCGGCATCGAACCGCAAGCGGCCTCGCTCGACCATGCCATGTGGTTCATGCGACCGTTCCGTGCCGACGAATGGCTTCTGTATGACCAGAATTCGCCGTCGGCAGGGGGTGGCCGCGCGCTGACTCAGGGCCGCATCTTCGATCGCGACGGTCGGCTCGTCGCCGCGGTCACGCAGGAGGGCCTGAGCCGCACCGGTCGCCAGATGCCCGCCGACCAGCACGCACGGCACGACAGGTGACCGCGGACAGCGGATCGCCACAGGTCGGAGTCCTAGCACTGCAGGGTGACGTGCGCGAACATCTCGCCGCCGTCGCTGCTGCGGGTGCCACGCCGATCAGTGTGCGTCGCCGCGAAGAACTCGACGCCGTCGACGGACTGATCATCCCGGGTGGGGAGTCGACGACGATGAGCAGACTCCTCGGGGTGTTCGATCTCTACGATCCGTTGCGTGCGCGACTCCGCGACGGCATGCCCGCCTACGGCTCGTGTGCGGGAATGATCATGCTCGCCTCGGAGATCCTCGATACGCGGCCCGATGCCCGGCATCTCGATGCGCTCGACATCACGGTGCGACGCAACGCGTTCGGACGGCAGGTGGAATCGTTCGAGACCGATCTGGAGGTCGACGGCATCACCGACGGACACCCGATGCGTGCGGTCTTCATCCGCGCACCCTGGGTCGAGCGGGCGGGCGACACTGTTGAGGTTCTGGCCCGGGTCACCGAGGGGCCCGCGGAGGGTCGGATCGTCGCGGTGCGTCAGGGTGACGTCCTCGCGACGTCGTTTCACCCGGAGGTGACCGGCGATCGACGAGTGCACGAATACTTCGTCGGGATGGTCGCAGCTAAGATCGAATGACGAACGACACCGTGCGCGGCAACGACGCCGCGGGCACGCGAAAGGATCGGAACAGCGTATGAGCGGCCATTCCAAATGGGCGACCACCAAGCACAAGAAGGCGGTCATCGATGCCAAGCGCGGCAAGATGTTCGCCAAGTTGATCAAGAACATCGAGGTCGCGGCACGTACCGGGGGTAGCGACCCCGCCGGTAACCCGACGCTGTACGACGCGATCCAGAAGGCCAAGAAGAGCTCGGTACCCAACGACAACATCGAGCGCGCACGCAAGCGCGGCGGTGGTGAAGAAGCCGGTGGCGCCGACTGGCAGACCATCACCTACGAGGGTTACGGCCCGAACGGCGTCGCGATCCTCATCGAGTGCCTCACCGACAACCGCAACCGGGCTGCGGGCGAGGTTCGCACCGCGATGACCCGCAACGGCGGCAACATGGCCGACCCGGGGTCGGTGGCCTACCTGTTCACCCGACGTGGTGTGGTGACGCTGGAGAAGAACGGACAGTCCGAGGACGACATCCTGATGGCGGTTCTCGATGCCGGTGCTGAGGAAGTCAACGATCTCGGCGACTCGTTCGAGGTCGTCAGCGAGCCGACGGATCTGGTCGCTGTCCGCACCGCACTGGTCGACGCAGGCATCGACTACGACTCGGCCGAGGCCGATTTTCGCGCCTCTGTCGAGGTGCCGGTCGACGCCGAAGGCGCACGAAAGGTCTTCAAGCTGATCGACGCGCTCGAAGACTGCGACGACGTCCAGGACGTGTACAGCAACGTCGACGTCAGCGACGAGGTACTCGCGGAACTCGACGCCTGAGTTTCAGTTCGTTCGCGCGAGCGCCGGTCGCTCCGGGTGGTCGTAACGTACCTCGAGATCGGCGGTCGGAGCGTGCGCGTCGTCGTCGAGCAGCGGTTCGATGGTCCACTGCTCGGCGTCGGGTGTCCGCCGTCGCAGCGCGCCCTCCGACATCGCCAGATGGATCACCAAGTCGAGGTCTAGTGCCTGCGTGCGCAGCATCGGGCCGGCGAGAACGATGATCTGAGAGTCGGTGGCGTGCCGGTGTTCGTCGCGAAATGATCTGTCGCGCACCGGGTCCCATAATCGAGGCAGCCACCGTCGGTGCGTCCGGACGGCGTCGATCACCTCCCGGCCGATAGCGGCGAAGTCGAACCAGCTCTCCCGGTACGACTGGGGATCGGATCTGCCGTACTCCAGGCGTAGTGATGCCGGACGCAGATAGTCCGACGTGCGGACCACGGCGGCCGCCCGCCCGCGTGCCCGCAGGCCGTCGACGATTTCCGAGGCAAGTACCTCCGGGCCGGCTGCGGGCGCGCCGTCGACCCCGACGACCGCGATGCCGTCAAGGGCGGCGCAGCGTTCGGTGCACAACTGCACCAGGCCCTGCGGAGTGATCGGTTCGAATCGCGTCATCGAGTCCACTCTTACGCCGTGTCGATCACCCGTATTGTCGGGCCCCCTCGGTAATATCTCGAACAACTGTTCGCTGCAATCCGAGGAGTACGTGTGCGAGTGATGGGCGTCGACCCGGGGCTGACGCGATGCGGTATTGCCCTCGTCGAGTCGGGTGCCGGTAGGCAGGTGACCGCGCTCGACGTCGACGTTGTCCGCACACCGACCGACATGGACCTCGAACGACGACTGCTCGCCGTGTACACCGCGGCCTCGCACTGGCTCGACACGCACCATCCCGACGTCGTCGCGATCGAGCGGGTATTCGCCCAGAACCAGGTTTCCACGGCGATGGGCACAGCGCAGGCCGGTGGTGTCATCGCGCTCGCCGCCGGTCAGCGCGAGATTCCCGTACGCTTCCACACCCCATCCGAGGTCAAAGCCGCGGTGACCGGCAGCGGCCGCGCCGACAAAGCGCAGGTCACCGCAATGGTCACCCGCATTCTCGGCATGCAGACCAAGCCGCGCCCAGCCGACGCCGCCGACGCTCTGGCTCTCGCGATCTGCCACTGTTGGCGAGGTCCGATGGCCGAGCGGATGATGGCCGCGCAGAAGCAGGCCGAGGCCGCGGCCGCCCGGCACCGTGAGAAGATCGCCGCTGCGCGCGAGCGCGCCGCCGACACTGCGCGTGAGCGCGCCGCCGGCGCAGCGCAGGGGAGGAGCGGAGCATGATCGCATCTGTTCGTGGGCCGGTCGTCGACGTCGCGCTCGACCATGTGGTGATCGATTGCGCCGGTGTCGGATACCGGGTTCTCGCCACGCCGTCGACGTTGTCGCGGATGCATCGGGGTGAAGAGTCGACCCTGCTGACCTCGATGATCGTGCGCGAGGACTCGATGACCCTTTACGGGTTCACCGAGCCCGACGCCAGAGCACTGTTCGCGCTGCTGCAGACCGTGACCGGTGTCGGGCCGCGCCTCGCGATGGCGACGTTGGCGGTTCTCGAACCCGAGGCGCTGCGCAGGGCACTGGCCGACTCCGACGTCAAGGCGCTCACCTCGGTACCCGGGATCGGCAAGCGTGTTGCCGAGCGACTCGTCGTCGAGCTTCGCGACAAGGTCGACCGTCCCGCGGCAGACGGACCGTCTGGTGTGAGCGTCGTGAGCGGCGGAGTACGTGATCAGGTCATCGAGGCGCTCGTCGGGCTCGGCTTCACCGCGGCGCCCGCGGAGAAGGCGGTCGTCGCGATTCTCGCGGAGACTCCCGATGCCGACGCATCGGCTGCCCTGCGGAAATCCCTTGCGCTGCTTGGGAAGTCGTAATGAGTTCAGACGAGCAACTCGAGCGCGAGGTGAACGCGACGCCGGTGCGGTCCGACGGCGACCTCGACGCTGGTCTGCGCCCGCGATCACTGGCCGACTTCATCGGGCAACCGCGCGTGTGCGAACAGCTCGAACTCGTTCTGCACGGAGCTCGTGGTCGGGGAGGGACGCCCGACCACATCCTGCTGTCCGGACCTCCAGGGCTGGGCAAGACCTCGTTGGCGATGATCATCGCGGCCGAGATGGGTGCCGCGATCAGGGTGACGTCGGGTCCGGCGCTCGAGCGGGCAGGCGATCTCGCGGCGATGCTGTCGAATCTGGTCGAGGGAGATGTGCTCTTCATCGACGAGATTCACCGCATCGCCCGCCCCGCCGAAGAGATGCTCTACCTCGCGATGGAGGACTTCCGAGTCGACGTCGTCGTGGGCAAGGGGCCGGGCGCGACGTCGATCCCGCTGGACGTCGCGCCGTTCACGCTGGTCGGCGCGACCACGAGGTCGGGGTCGCTGACCGGCCCGCTGCGCGACAGATTCGGGTTCACCGCCCACATGGAGTTCTACGAGACCGACGAGTTGGTGCGAGTGCTCCGCCGTTCTGCGGGCATTCTCGGCATTGATCTCGGCGGCGACGCGGCGTCGGAGATCGCGAGTCGGTCGCGCGGGACACCGCGTATCGCCAACCGGCTCCTACGTCGTGTGCGCGACTACGCGGAGGTACGCGGCGACGGAACAGTCACCGTCGACACCGCGCGCGCTGCGCTGGCCGTCTACGACGTCGACGAACTCGGTTTCGACCGGCTCGACCGTGCGGTGCTCAATGCGCTGATCAGGGCATTCGGTGGCGGGCCTGTCGGTGTGTCGACCCTGGCCGTTGCCGTTGGCGAGGAGCCCGCAACCGTCGAGGAGGTCTGCGAACCCTTCCTCGTGCGTGCGGGGATGATCGCGCGGACTCCGCGCGGTCGCGTGGCAACGGCTGCGGCGTGGCACCACCTCGGCTTGACGCCGCCGGCGGGTGCGCTGAACGCCACGTTCGGTGTGCGTCCGCGCGACGTCGACGGCGAATCGCTGTTCGACGACCTCTGACACCCAGGTAGTGAGCCAAAAATGTCCGAATTAGCGGCATGGCACACTAGAGGGAGTGCACAGCTACGGCGTGCAACCTCCACATTCAACGAAGGACTGATCGCTCTCTCATGGAATCTCTGCTTTTCCCGCTTCTGCTCGTGCTCCTCGCCGGCTTCATGTTCTTCTCCATGCGTAAGCAGAAGAAGCGCGCTGCCGAGCAGCAGGACATGCAGAACTCGATTCAGACCGGCACGCGCATCCAGCTCACCTCGGGCCTGTTCGGCACCATCATCGACGCCTCGTCGTCGGACTATGTCGATGTCGAGATCGCTACCGGAGTTGTCACACGCTGGAACCGCCTGGCGATCATGAAGGTCGTACCCACCGAGGATGCCGCGGCAACCTACGCCGGTTACGTCCCGCCGAGCGCACCGCTCACCGCGGATGGTGACGAGTTCTCGACCATCGACGGCAGTGTGAACTACGACGGCATCTCCAGCCACGATGATGTCCGTGACGCCGACGACGTAGACGTCGACCTGCGTAAGGATCAGGGCGGAAGCAGCCCCGACTCGGACAAGTAACGCATCTGGTCTGAGCAGCACTGCTGGCGCGTCACACGGCCCGGTGGGGTCGTGTGAACGCGTCAGGGCTGATCAGTAGAGTGGCGTGCGGCCGTATGGCCCATCAGTACAGTGGCCTGCGGCCATCTGACGCGCGCTGAAGGAGATCGAGTACAACGTGACCACCCCTCGCCGGGCGACAGAGGCGTCGACCAACACACGAGGATCGTCGACCAAGACACGAGGGTCGTCGACCACAAAGCCAGCGAAGAAGCGGCGGTCGCCAGCGCGCGAGATCCCGCCGTGGCGTCCGCTGACGGTCTTCTTCGCGCTGCTTGCGGTGATCTACGCGCTCATCTTCTTCACCGGCGGCGGCTCACCGGAGCCGAAG
The DNA here is from genome assembly GCF_036540975.1 of Gordonia sp. w5E2. Lineage (NCBI taxonomy): Bacteria > Bacillati > Actinomycetota > Actinomycetes > Mycobacteriales > Gordoniaceae > Gordonia > Gordonia sp. w5E2. Next base: position 2,243,224 of record NZ_CP144213.1, read on the forward strand.
CTTGGTATCGATCTCCAGGGCGGCACCCGTGTGACCCTGACGGCGCGCACCGAGTCGGGTACCCCGCCAACGCGTGAACAACTCGACCAGGCCAAGCAGATCATCGAGCAGCGCGTCAATGGCCTCGGTGTCTCGGGATCCGAGGTCGTCGTCAACGGCAACAACCTGATCATCACGGTTCCCGGTCAGGATGGTGCACAGGCCAAGACTCTCGGCCAGACCGCGCGTCTGTTCGTGCGTCCCGTGGTCGAGGTGCAGGCGGCCACGCCGCAGCCGAAGAAGGACCAGGCGGCGCAGCCGACCGACCAGCAGCCCGCCGACCAGGCCGCCAAGGCGATCGAGGAGCAGCGCAAGCTGCGTCAGGTTCCCGCTGGTGCGAACACCGACGGGCTCAAGGCCTACATGTCCAAGATGGACTGCTCGACCGGCGCCAACGATCCACTTCTCGGTAACGACCTCTCCGATCAGTACCTCGTGGCGTGTGCGGAGGACGGCAAGCAGGTCTACCTGCTCGCACCCCAGATCATCGACGGTCGAGACATCAGTTCTGCGAGTTCGGGATCCAATCAGCAGACCGGTGCGTGGACGGTCTACCTCGACTTCAAGCCCGATGCGGCGCAGACCTGGAGCGAGTTCACCGCCAAGAACATCGGCAACACCACGGCGTTCGTGCTCGACAGCCGTGTCGTGTCGGCCGCGACGATCAACTCGCAGATCTCCGGCGGCAAGACCGAGATCACCGGATCGTTCAGCGAAGCCGAGGCCAGCGACCTCGCCAACGTGCTGAAGTACGGCTCGCTGCCACTCTCGTTCAAGACGTCCGACGCCGAGACGGTCTCGGCAACGCTGGGTCTGCAGTCGTTGCGTGCGGGTCTGATCGCAGGCCTGATCGGTCTGATCGCGGTCTTCATCTACGCCCTCGCGTACTACCGCGCGCTCGGCTTCCTGACCATCTTGTCGCTGATCCTGGCCGGCGCCGCGGTCTACGGAATCATCGTGCTGCTCGGCCGATGGATCGGGTTCACGCTCGACCTCGCGGGCATCGCGGGTCTGATCATCGGTATCGGTATGACCGCCGACTCGTTCGTCGTCTACTTCGAACGCATCAAGGACGAGATGCGTGAGGGACGAAGTTTCCGGTCGGCTGTGCCGCGTGGCTGGGCCAGCGCCCGCCGGACCATCTGGTCGGGCAACGCGGTCAGCTTCATCGCCGCTGCCGTGATCTACACGCTCGCGATCGGTGAGGTCCGAGGATTCGCGTTCACGTTGGGTCTCACGACCATCCTCGACGTCGTCGTGGTCTTCCTCGTCACCCATCCGCTCGTCGTGCTCGCCAGCAGAAACGACTTCCTCTCGCGGCCGAATATCAACGGACTCGGCGCGGTGAGCGAGGTGGCGCGGCAACGTCGTCAGGGCACGAGCAAAGCAGATCGGGCAGCCGCAGAGCGCACCGACAACGAGCAGACCGTCGCAGAAGGAACGTCGAAATGACAACCACCAACGACACGCGCGACGGCTCGACGTCGGCTCCGTCTGCCGGAAGTGACGCCGATTTCGTCGCCGACACCAACAGGTCGTTCCTGTCTCGGCTCTACACCGGTACCGGTGCATTCGAGATCGTCGGACGCAGGCGCATGTGGTACCTGGTGAGCCTGGCGATCGTGGTCATCTGCGTCGCATCCATCGCGATCCGGGGTTTCTCCTTCGGTATCGACTTCGAAGGTGGAACGCAGGTCTCCATCCCCGTCACGCAGGGTGTGACGAGCCAGTCTGTCGAAGACGTCACCACCAAGGCTCTCGGCAGCGCGCCCGATTCGGTCCAAACCGCGGGTTCTGGCGCGGCCCAGACCGTGCAGGTGCGCACCGACACGCTGACGGTGCAGCAGGCGTCGACGCTGACCCAAGCGCTCACGGACCGCTTCGGTCCCGAACTCACCAACGGTGATGTGAGCATCTCCGAGGTGAGTTCGACCTGGGGTAAAGAGATCACGGAGAAGATGCTCATCGCGCTCGCGGTGTTCCTCGTGATCGTCTTCGTCTACATCGCCATCCGCTTCGACAGGGAGATGTCGGTGGCGGCACTCGCCTCGCTGCTGTTCGACATCGTCGTGACGGCGGGTATCTACTCACTCGTCGGGTTCGAGGTCACTCCGGCAACGGTGATCGGTCTGCTCACCATTCTCGGCTTCTCGCTCTACGACACCGTCGTCGTGTTCGACAAGGTCGGTGAGAACACCCGGTCGGTCTTGCAGACGACACGTCGGACGTACGCCGAGCAGGCCAACCTTGCGATCAACCAGACCCTCATGCGGTCGATCAACACGACGGTCATCTCCGTGCTGCCGATCATCGCGCTGATGGTGATCGCCGTGTGGTTGCTCGGAGTCGGCACGCTCAAGGACCTCGGACTGATCCAGTTGGTCGGCGTGGTCGTCGGTACCTACTCGTCGATCTTCCTCGCGGCCCCGCTACTGGTCACGCTCAAGGAACGTCGTTCCGACATCAAGAAGCACACCGCGCGTGTGCTGGCGCGGCGCGGCGCCGTCGAGGCGGGTGAAGACGTCAGCGCAGCAGACCGTCCGGTTCGCGGACGTTCGAGTGCGGCGTCGAGCACACGGAGTGCTCGCGCTGCAATGGATGCGGGGGAGGAGCCACAGGCTCCGACCGGCAAGCGTCGACGTTCCCGATAGGCGCCCCGTGACCTCAGCGCGCAGCACGAAAGTGCTCGCCATGGTGTTGGCGGGCCTCGTCATGGTCGGGGTCGTCGCCGCGTGCGGCGACGACCCACCGCCGACGCTCGACTACCTCACCGACGCGCGGTTGAGCACCGCCAACGCGAACACCGCTGCGGGCAACGCCGACGGCGCGCTGATGCTGACCGGCCGAGTGCTCCCTGGTTTCAGTTACCTCGGGGCGTCGGGTCAGGTGACGCCCGACCGTGACATCGGCACGGTCAGTGTGCAGGCCGGGCCGGTACAGACGTTGACCTACCAGTTCACCCCCGACGCCGCGTTCTCCGACGGCACACCCCTCGACTGCGACGATCTGGTCCTGGCATGGACAGCGATGAGCGGACGGTATCCAGAGTTCGGGGCCGCGACCACCGCCGGCTACCGCGACATCGAGGCGGTCGACTGTGAGGCGGGTGCCAAGGCGGCGACGGTGACCTTCAAGCGCGGTCGCGATTACCGTGACTGGCTCTCGCTGTTCGGCGCGGGCACGCTCATGCCCGCGCAGGTGGTTGGCCGCGTCGCGGGCGTCGCCGATGCGCTGACGTCGATCAGATCGGCCGACCGGGCCGCGATCAGGAAGCTCGCGAGGGCGTGGACATCGGCGTTCGAGCTGCGAGCGGGCGGCGGTGCCGACAACGTACCGTCGTCGGGTCCCTACGAGATCTCCGAGATCACCGAGGCGGGCGTCCTGCTCGTCCCCAACCCGAAGTGGTGGGGAGACGCTCCGAAGGTGTCCAGGATCCTCGTGCACGGCAGGTCAGACTCGGCCCGCCTCATCACGGGCAACTCGTACAGCGTCGCCGACGTCACCGCAGGCCTGACCGACGGCGACGCCAAACGCAGCGACCAGAACGCCACAGGGCAGGTGCAAGCCCCGGATGCGCCCGGACGCGCACTGGGCGTCGAGGAAGTGGTGCTCTCGCGGCGCGGCGTCTTCTCCGACGTGGGTGTTCGACGGGCGTTCGCCAGTTGCGTGCCCCGGGATGCGCTGACGCGCACATTCGGGCAGGGCGCGCAGCTCTGGAACCTCCGGACGCTCGCGCCTGCGGACCGCCTAGCGGCAGCGATCAACGGCGAGTTCGGTCAGGGATACCTACGCGCGAACACCGCCAAGGCGCGCGAACTTCTCGCCGGAGCGGGTCAGGAGTCCGGCGTCCGGGTGCGCATCGGCTACCTCGCGCCGGGCGATCGCCAACGACAGATGGTCGCAGCGATTGCCGACTCCTGCCGCGCGGCAGGAATCGCGGTCACCGACGTGTCGTCGCCGCAGTTCGATATCAGCGATCTCGGAAAGACTGCTGACGCGGTGTTGGTGGTCAATGGAACGTCGTTCTCCGCGGCAGGCGCGGCCGATCCGAGTCGAGATGCGTACCAGTTGTTCGACGGAGATCCGTTGGACATCAACGACTTCGATGATCAGGCGGTCTCCGAAGCCATCGCCGCCCGCAGCGTCGGGGCACTCGGAAGCGAACACCTGGGCCTTGTCCGGACGATCGAGGGCGCGGCGTGGGCGGATGTGCCGTCGATTCCGTTGTTCGCTGCTCCGCGGGTTCGGCGATGGAATGATCGAGTCGACAACGTGGTGGCCGGACTCGGCCGCAATGGAACGGGATGGAACATGGATCGGTGGGTAAGTGGTGAGTGAGCGCGTGAGCAGCGGGCACACGAGCAGTGGTTCCGACGAGGTCACGCGTGAGGCGGTCCTACGGGCACGAGCTGCGATCGCCGAGCACGAACGCACGGTTCCCGACTTTCCCAAGCCGGGCATCCTCTTTCGCGACCTGACCCCGGTCCTTGCCGACACGGAGGGTTTCTCGTCGATCGTGACCGCGCTGACGCATGGCTGTTCCGGCGTCGACCTCGTCGCAGGCATCGACGCCCGCGGTTTCCTCGTCGGTGGTGCCGTCGCACAAGAGTTGGAGGTCGGCATCCTGGCTGTCCGTAAGGGCGGCAAGCTGCCCCCACCGGTCTACGGCGTCGACTACGACCTCGAATACGGCACGGGTCGGCTGGAGATCCCGGCGAGCGGCATCGACATCACCGGGCGACGCGTGCTGATCGTCGACGACGTCCTCGCGACGGGCGGGACCGCTGTCGCGGCGTCGAAACTCATGGGTCTGGCGGGTGCCTCGGTTGTCGGGGTCGCGGTGATCATGGAGCTCGCCGATCTCGGCGGGCGTGCGCGGATCGCTGCCGAACTCGGGCCTGATGTGAGCCTGCACGCGATCACCGACGACCGCTGAGCTGCATCGGTCTCGCAGCGCGCGCCGCGCCGGGCGTCGGGGCCGGATTAGACTCGTCGCATACGGTGTTGAATTCTTCGGAATTTTGTTCACATCGGTGAATATCAGCGTGTCGGCACGGCGTGGCTCGTCGAACGGACACACCGGGAGAAGACGCACCGGGAGAAGGAGGCAGCATGGCGAATGAGACCGAGGCGGCCGTCGCACGTGAGCGGGTCACGCCGACCGCCCCCGCAGCGGAAGAGGTCCGTACCGCAGAAGACGCCCGTGCCGCTGCTCCCGCCCCGGTGAGTGCGCCCGATGGCAATCGGGCCGCCGAGCCCGCGTCGCCCGCCGACACCACCCACGCCTCAGCCTCGCGGCGGGTTCGCGCCCGCCTTGCACGGCGGATGACCGCGACCCGCAGTTCGGTCCGCCCGGTGCTCGAACCACTGGTCACCCTGCATCGGGAGATTTACCCCAAGGCCGACATCGCGCTTCTGCAGCGTGCCTACGATGTCGCCGACGAGCGTCATCGTGGTCAGAACCGGAAGTCGGGCGATCCGTACATCACCCATCCCCTCGCGGTCGCGACGATTCTCGCCGATCTCGGGATGGACACCACCACGCTCGTCGCCGCCTTGTTGCACGACACCGTCGAGGACACCGGTTACACCCTTGAGGCGCTCGAGAGTGAGTTCGGCGCCGAGGTCGCCCATCTCGTCGACGGCGTGACCAAGCTCGACAAGGTCGCGCTCGGTAGTGCCGCTGAAGCCGAGACGATCCGCAAGATGATCATCGCGATGGCCCGCGATCCGCGGGTGCTCGTGATCAAGGTCGCCGACCGCCTCCACAACATGCGCACGATGCGTTTCCTGCCGCCGGAGAAGCAGGCGCGCAAGGCTCGCGAGACGCTGGAAGTCATTGCGCCACTTGCTCATCGGCTCGGCATGGCGACGGTGAAGTGGGAGCTCGAAGACCTCTCGTTCGCGATTCTGCACCCCAAGCGCTACGAAGAGATCGTGCGGCTTGTAGCCGACCGCGCGCCCTCGCGTGACACCTATCTCGCCCGTGTACGCGCCGACATCAACAACGCGCTGTCGTCGGCCAAGATCACCGCGACGGTCGAGGGCAGGCCCAAGCACTACTGGTCGATCTATCAGAAGATGATCGTCAAGGGTCGCGACTTCGACGACATCCACGACCTCGTCGGCATGCGCATCCTGTGCGACGACGTGCGCGACTGCTACGCCGCAGTCGGCGTCGTGCATTCGCTGTGGCAGCCGATGGCCGGGCGTTTCAAGGACTACATCGCTCAGCCGAGGTTCGGCGTGTACCAGTCGCTGCACACCACGGTCATCGGGCCGGAGGGCAAGCCCCTCGAAATCCAGATCCGCACCAACGACATGCACCGCACCGCCGAATTCGGTATCGCCGCGCATTGGCGATACAAGGAGGGCGGCTACCGGGATCGCAAGGGGCGCAAGTCCGATACGACCGAGATCGACGACATGGCGTGGATGCGCCAGCTTCTCGATTGGCAACGAGAAGCCGCCGACCCCGGCGAGTTCCTCGAGTCGCTGCGTTACGACCTCGCGGTCAAGGAGATCTTCGTCTTCACGCCCAAGGGCGACGTCATCACTCTGCCCGCGGGCTCGACGCCCGTCGACTTCGCCTACGCGGTGCACACCGAGGTTGGGCACCGATGTATCGGTGCTCGGGTCAACGGCCGACTCGTCGCGCTCGAACGCGAACTCGAGAACGGCGAAGTCGTCGAGGTGTTCACCTCCAAGGCTCCCAACGCCGGACCGAGCAAGGACTGGCAGAACTTCGTCGTCTCGCCGCGCGCGAAGGCCAAGATCCGTCAGTGGTTCGCCAAAGAGCGTCGTGAAGAGGCGCTGGAAACCGGCAAGGACGCCATCGCCAAGGAGGTTCGACGAGGCGGGCTGCCGTTGCAGCGCCTGATGAGCGCCGAGTCGATGGCCGCGATCGCCAAGGAACTGCGCTACGCCGACGTCAGCGCGCTGTACACGGCTGTCGGCGAGAACCATGTGTCCGCACGGCACGTCGTGAATCGGCTCGTCTCGTCCCTCGGTGGCATCGACGACGCCGCGGAGGAGATCGCCGAGCGATCGACACTGTCGACGATGCCGTCGCGGACCAGGGCCGGCGGCGATGCCGGTGTCGTCATCGAGGGCGTCGACAACGTCCTCATCAAGCTCGCGAAGTGTTGCACACCGGTTCCCGGAGACGACATCCTCGGCTTCATCACGCGCGGCGGGGGTGTCAGCGTGCACCGCACCGACTGCACCAACGCGGGTGAACTGCGCCGCCAGGACGAACGAATCATCCCCGTGACCTGGGCGCCGTCGCCCGAGTCGGTGTTCCTTGTCGCCATCCAGGTGGAGGCCCTCGACCGACATCGGCTGCTGTCGGACGTGACCAAGGTGCTCGCCGACGAGAAGGTGAACATCCTGTCGGCGTCGGTGACCACCAGCCGCGACCGCGTCGCGGTCAGCAAGTTCACGTTCGAGATGGGCGACCCCAAGCATCTCGGTCACGTACTGAACGTCGTGCGCAACGTCGAGGGCGTGTACGACGTCTACCGCGTGACCTCCGCGGCGTAGCCGCGCACAGTCGGCGTTCTAAAGCGCCCACTCGGCGGTCTGGGGCGCCCACTCGGCGGTCTGGGGCGCACAGTCGGGCGTATGGAGCGCCCAGTCGACGCAAAGAAGCGCCCAGTCGACGGGTTGTCCCGTCGACTGGGCGCTTCCTCGCGTCGAGTGTGCGTTTAGTCCAGGTCTCCGCCGGTGATCTTGGCCGTGGTGATCTCCACCGGGAGCTTGGGCTTGCCGTCGTTGGTCTCTCCCGACGGTCCGGGGGTCACGCCGCCTGCGGCGACCTTGTCGAGCACCTTGAGGCCCTCGGGGTCGACCTTGCCGACCACCGAGTAGTCGGCCGGGAGCTGACTGTCGGAGATGACGAGGAAGAACTGGCTCGAGCCGGTGTTGCTGCTCTGGCCGCCCTGGTTGCTGTTGGCGATCGCGATGGTGCCGCGGGGGTAGACCACCGACTGCTGGCCGGTCATCTGGTTGGCCTGTCCCGCCGGCTTGAGGTTGGTCGGCGGCTCGTCGGGACTGCTCCAACCCGGACCGCCGGCACCCGTTCCGGTGGGATCACCGCACTGCAGCACCTTGAGCGCCTCGCTCGTGGTCATGCGGTGGCACGGGGTGTCGTCGTAGTACTTGTCGCCGATGAGCGAAACGATCGCGCCCGTGTTGCACGGTGCCGAGGCTCGGGTCAGCGTGATCGGAATCGCGCCCTGGGACGTGTCGAACACCGCCGAGACGTCGCCGGACTTCAGTTGCCGGTCACCGGGTTTGGGGGCAGTCCGCTTCTTGGGGATGCCCTCGTTGATCATCTTGTTCATCTCAGCCGCGTACTTGCGGTATTCCTCGTGCTGCTCCGCTGGCACGCCCTGTGGCGGGTCGGTGGGGATCGGCTTGAGGCGGTCGGGCTGATCCTGGTACTCACACGACGTCCACCGGGCGGCCTCGCGGTCGTCGAGGACCTTCTTCACGATGAGCGTGGTCGCGGTGGCCACGACCGCAACCACCACCACCGTCGAGATCGATGCGATGAGGATGCGCCGACGCTTGCGATCCTGACGCTCGCGTTCGAGTCTGTCCTCAAGCTTCCGCTTGGCGGCTTCGCGGCGTTCCTCGTTGGTGGTCACGCTGGTGAACCCTCCTGAGACGTCTGTCGGTGCGGATGAACACGGCGCGTTCGAAACACGGTGCGCTCGAAACACGGCTGTATCGACACGCAAGTGTGCCAGGACACCCTGAGAGTTCCCCAGGCAGGTGTACCGGAGTGTTGTCGAGTGCTGTTCTCGCGTGCGCCAGAATGGAGTGTCAGGAGCGACGCGTCATCGGCGCCCGCGTCATGTCGAAGCCGAGGAGAGCATATGCTGATCACCGGATTCCCCGCCGGGATGTTCCAGACCAACTGCTACATCGTGGCACCCGAGCCGGGTGGCGAGGCGGTCGTCATCGACCCGGGCCAGGAAGCGGCCGACAAGGTCGCCGAGATTCTCGCCGAGCATGACCTGACCCCGGTTGCGGTGTTGCTGACCCACGGACACCTCGATCACACCTGGAACGCCGCGGATGTCTGCGACGCACATGGGATTCCCGCCTACATCCACCCGGCGGACCGTCCGATGCTCGCCGACCCGGCGGTCGGCCTCGGCAGTGCACTCGGCGCGATGATCGGGCCGTTGACCTTCCGTGAGCCGGAGAAGGTCATCGAGTTCGTCGACGGTGAGCCGATCGAGGTGGCGGGCATCAGATTCGACGTCGATCTCGCACCCGGCCACACCCAGGGATCGGTCCTACTCACCACCGACGTACCGGTCGTCGACGATGCAGGTCAGGAGACCAGCATCAAAGTGTGCTTCTCCGGTGACGTACTCTTTGCGGGGTCCATCGGACGCACCGATCTGCCCGGCGGCAACCACCGGCAACTGCTCGAATCGATCGAGTCGAAGCTCCTCGTGTTGCCCGACCAGACCCAGGTGTTGCCCGGCCACGGGCCACAGACCTCGATCGGGCAGGAACGCGCGACGAACCCGTTCCTGACGGAGCTGGGGGAGTCGAGCCGACAGAAGGGAAGCAGGAGACTGTGAGCGCCGACTTCGTCGCACCGAAGGGCATCCCCGACTACTACCCGCCGGCGTCGGCCGATTTCCGACGCGTCCGCGACACGTTCACCGACGCCGCTCGGCGGGCCGGATACGGACACATCGAACTGCCGATCTTCGAGGACACCGGCCTGTTCGCCAGAGGCGTCGGCGAGTCGACCGACGTGGTCAGCAAGGAGATGTACACCTTCGAAGACCGCGGCGGTCGGTCGGTCACGCTGCGTCCCGAGGGCACCGCCGGAGTTGTTCGCGCGGTCATCGAACACGGTCTCGACCGCGGACAACTCCCCGTCAAGCTCTGCTACGCGGGTCCGTTCTTCCGCTACGAACGCCCACAGGCGGGCCGCTACCGCCAACTGCAGCAGGTCGGGGTGGAGGCGATCGGCGTCGACGACCCCGCGCTCGACGCCGAGGTCATCGCGATCGCCGACGAGGGATATCGACGGCTCGGGCTGTCGGGGTTCCGTCTGGAGATCACCTCCCTCGGCGACGACTCCTGCCGCCCCGCATACCGCGAGGCGCTGCAGGAGTTCCTGAGCGGACTCGACCTCGACGAGGCGACACGCCAACGCGCACAGATCAATCCGCTACGCGTGCTCGACGACAAGCGCCCCGATATCCGCGAGGCCACCGCCGACGCACCGCTCATGCTCGACTACCTGTCCGACGACGCGCGCGGCCACTTCGAGAGCGTGCTGTCGCATCTGCGCCAGCTCGGCGTCCCGTATGTGATCAACCCGCGCCTGGTCCGCGGCCTGGACTACTACACCAAGACGACGTTCGAATTCGTCCACGACGGTCTCGGCGCGCAGTCGGGCATCGGTGGCGGCGGTCGGTACGACGGCCTGATGCGTCAGCTCGGCAGCAAGCAGGATCTCTCGGGAATCGGCTACGGACTCGGCGTCGACCGGACGATGCTGGCTCTCGAGGCCGAGGGCATCGCCCACGTCGACGCGGCGCGGTGTCAGGTGTTCGGGGTGCCTCTCGGCACCGACGCCAAAGCCGAATTGGTCAGTATTGCAGGACAACTGCGTGCTGCGGGTGTCAGCGTCGACCTCGCCTACGGCGACCGCGGACTCAAGGGCGCGATGAAGGCCGCGGATCGGTCCGGCGCGAAGCTGGCGCTGGTACTCGGCGACCGCGAACTCGCCGAGGGCACCATCGAGGTCAAGAACCTGACCAACGGCGAGCAGCACAAGACGTCGCTGGAGGGCGTCGTCGCCGAGGTCAGCCAGCTGCTGGCCTGAGTGTCATCTCCTCGCGCAGGACGTCGAGGCTGACCCCGCCGAGCGCGAGGGCGTTGGTGTGGAAGTCCTTGAGCGTCCACTCGGGATGACGGGTCAGTGCCTGTGTCCGGCACTGTTCCCAGACGCGTTGTCCCAGAGCATAACTCGGTGCCTGCCCGGCCCATCCGAGGTAGCGGTCGAGCTCGAAGCGCAGCACCGCCCGATCCATCGCCACCGACGCCGTGAGAAATTGCCATGCCTTCTCTGCATCCCACGTGCCGCCGCCGACGGATGCGGGTGCGGCCTTGCGGCAGTGGACTCCGATGTCGACGACGACCCGCGCCGCACGTAGGCGCTGCGAGTCGAGCATGCCCATCCGGTCGCCGGGGTCGTCGAGCCAACCGAGCTCGCTCATCAACCGCTCGGCATAGAGCGCCCAGCCTTCGCCGTGGCCCGAGGTGAACGACGCGAGCTTGCGCCAGGTGTTGAGGTCCGGATCGACGATCGCGGCGCCGAGCTGCAGGTGATGCCCCGGCACGCCCTCGTGGTAGACGGTCGTCTTCTCCTGCCAGGTGTGGAAGACGGTCTGTTCCGGCGGTACCGCCCACCACATCCGTCCGGGTCGGGAGAGGTCGGCACTCGGCTGCGTGTAGTAGATGATGCCGGTCGACGACGGCGCCAGCCGACATTCGAGTCGGGTGAGACGGTCCGGAATGTCGAAGTGCGTGCCGGCGAGACCGTCGACCGCCGCGTCTGAGGTCTGCTGCATCCACGCGAGAAACGACGCGCGGTCGTGGATCTGGTACTGCGGTGCGGCGTCGAGGAATTCGAGTGCCTCGGCGACGCTCGCGCCGGGCACGAGGTCCGCGGCGATGGCCTGCTGTTCTGCGGTGATGGCGTCGAGGTGACCGAGCGCCCAGTCGTAGGCCTCGTCGGGATCGGCATCGGTGCCGAGGTAATACGGCAATCGGAGCAGATACCTGTCGCGCCCGATGGCGTCGTCGGGGGCGGCGGAGTCGAGGACCGTCGACCTCAGGAGTGCGGCCAGGGCGTCGAACGCGGCACCCGCACCGTCGAGGGCGCCGGCCAGGTCGACGGCGAGCGCGTCGTCGGAGGCGATCGGCGTGGTGTTCTGTGCGATCGCTGCGCGCGCCCCGTCGGCTTGTGCCGCAACCAGTTCGACCTGTCGTCGTGCGAGCGCGGGTCCGACGTCGCGGCGGTGTTCGAGTCCGACGATGACGCTGTCGATCGCCGCCGGAATCGCGTCGATCCGCGCAACCATGTCGGCGCGCTGTTCGGCGGTGTCGGTGGGCATGAGGTCGAAGATGTCGCGAATCGCCTGCAGCGGTGAGGCAATCACGTTGCACTCGCCGGTCAGTTCGCCTGCGTCGGCGAGTGCGAGTTCGCGATTGAGCCCCGCGCGCATGGTGGCGATGGTGACCCTGTCGACGTGGTCGGTGGGCGACGCGGCGTCGAGCTGTGCGAGCGTCGAACGCACCAGAGCGGCCCGTTCGTCGACGGCGTCCGGGGAGAAGTCGGTCAGCAGCCGGTCGTGGCCCGCGAGGCCGTACTCGGTGGCGAGGATCGGGTCGAGTGCGGCACTACGCGCCAGATGGTCGTCGGCGATCGCGTCGACGGGTGTCGGTGTGCGCCTGACGGTCTCAGAGGTCATTGGTGGAGAACGTGTCGCACTGACGTGGGTCGCCGTTCTTGTATCCGATGGAGAACCAACGGACCCGCTGATCGGCCGAGCCGTGCGTCCAGCCCTCGGGATTGGAATTCGCGCCCTGGATGGTGTCGTCGCCGATGGCCTTCGCGGTCTGGATGACCGAGTTGATCTGATCGGAGGTGAGCGGTTCCAGCATCGCGTCGCTGCCCTTGTCTGCGTGATACGCCCACACACCCGCGTAGCAGTCTGCCTGCAATTCGACGCGGACCGAACCCGACTTGGGTCCGCTGGAACCGAGTTGCTGCCCCTTCTGCAGTGCCCCGGTCAGGTTCTGCACGTGGTGGCCGTACTCGTGTGCGACGACGTACTCCTGGGCCAGCGGACCATCGCTGCCACCCATTTGTTTGAGCTGGTTGAAGAACGTCGGGTCGAAGTAGGCGGTCTTGTCGACGGGGCAGTAGAACGGTCCGGTCGCCGACGTTGCGGCGCCGCAACCGGTATCGACGGAATTGCTGAAGATGACGGTCTTCGGTGGGGTGTAGCCCTTCATGAGGTCCGACCACACCCTGTTGATGCTGATGGTCGTGGCCTTGATGCGGCAGATGTCGTCGGTGTTGGCCTTCTCGATGGTGCACTGGGCGAGGTGTTCGTCGATCTCGCTCGCCGAGGTGCTCGACGAACCTCCGGTTGTCGGCGAGCTGCCGAGGATCTGGCCGGGATTGATGCCGAGGAAGAGTGCGATGAGCGTGACGATCAGTCCGGCACCGCCGCCGAGCGCGATACGGCCACCGCCTCCGCCGCCGAAACCACCGCCACCCCCGCCACCGGACACGTTGCTGTTGTCCAGCCCCCCGCTGCCTTGGAACGTCATGCAGGTCAGGCTACCGGCGAGGACGTCCCGATACGGGTGAACCACGCCCAACAATCACGTCTCGGAATGGTGCGAGGGCGGCGGGTTCGGCGCGGGCGGGATACCACTCGGCGACGGCGGGCGCGCCCTCCGTAGGATTGAGCGCGAGATTTCCGAGCTCGTACGTCCACCAGGAAGGACTCCAGTGCTTCGCACGCATTTCGCCGGTTCGCTGCGCCGCGCCGACGCGTCGCAGACCGTCACCGTCGCCGGGTGGGTTGCGCGTCGCCGCGACCACGGCGGCGTCGTGTTCATCGATCTGCGTGACAGCTCCGGGCTGGTGCAGGTCGTCTTCCGTGAAGAGGCTGTCGCCGAGAAGGCACACCGGTTGCGCGCGGAGTACGTCGTGAAGGTCACCGGTCTCGTCGAGGAACGTCCCGCCGGAAGCGAGAACCCGAACCTGCCGTCGGGCGAGATCGAGATCAACGCGACCGAACTCGAGGTACTCAACGAGTCGGCGCCGCTCCCGTTCCAGCTCGACGAGAGCCCCGGCGAGGAAGCGCGGCTGCGCTACCGCTACATCGATCTGCGTCGCGAAGGACCCGCTGCGGCAATCCGCCTGCGCTCGAAGGCGAATGCTGCGGCTCGCGGCGTGCTCGCCGCTCACGACTTCGTCGAGATCGAGACGCCGACGCTGACTCGCTCGACGCCAGAGGGTGCACGCGACTTCCTCGTGCCCGCGCGTCTGCAGCCGGGAACGTTCTACGCCCTGCCGCAGAGCCCGCAGCTGTTCAAGCAGCTCCTCATGGTCGCCGGTATGGAGCGCTACTACCAGATCGCTCGTGCGTACCGGGATGAGGATTTCCGTGCCGATCGCCAGCCGGAGTTCACCCAGCTCGACATCGAGATGAGCTTTGTCGACGAGGACGATGTCATCGCGCTCGCCGAGGAGATCCTCGTGGCGCTGTGGCGGCTCATCGGCGTCGAGGTCACCACACCGATCCCGCGGATGACGTACGCCGATGCGATGCGTCGATTCGGTTCGGACAAGCCGGATCTGCGTTTCGGGATCGAGCTCGTCGAGTGCACGGAGTACTTCGCCAACACGCCCTTCCGCGTGTTCCAGGCGCCCTACGTCGGCGCGGTCGTCATGGAGGGCGGGGCGTCGCAGCCGCGTCGCACCCTCGACGCCTGGCAGGAGTGGGCCAAGCAGCGCGGCGCCAAGGGCCTGGCATATGTGCTCGTCGGCGAGGACGGCACCCTCGGTGGTCCGGTCGCCAAGAACCTCTCCGACGCCGAGCGGGACGGTCTCGCCGCACATGTCGGCGCCAAGCCCGGCGACTGTGTCTTCTTCGCGGCGGGCCCGGCCAAGGCACAGCGCGCACTGCTCGGTGCCGCTCGCAGCGAGATCGCCGTCCGCCTCGGACTGATCCCGGCACCCGGCGAACCCGTCGACCCGTCGACCGCCGCCTGGGCGTTCACCTGGATCGTCGACGCTCCACTGTTCGAGCCGGCAGACGACGCGACGGCGTCGGGCGATGTCGCCGTCGGCTCCGGCGCGTGGACCGCGGTGCACCACGCGTTCACCTCGCCCAAACCGGAGTCGCTCGACGGCCTCGAATCCGATCCCGGCAACGCACTGGCCTATGCCTACGACATCGTGTGCAACGGCAACGAGATCGGCGGCGGGTCGATCCGTATCCACCGTCGCGACATCCAGGAACGCGTGTTCGCGATCATGGGTATCGACCACGACGAGGCGCAGGAGAAGTTCGGCTTCCTGCTCGACGCCTTCGCCTACGGTGCGCCGCCGCACGGCGGGATCGCATTCGGATGGGATCGCATCACCGCACTGCTCGCGGGTGAGAGTTCGATCCGTGAGGTCATCGCCTTCCCGAAATCGGGTGGTGGCGTGGATCCGCTCACCGACGCGCCCGCACCGATCACCGCTGCGCAGCGCAAGGAGTCGGGCATCGACGCCAAGCCGAAGCCCAAGGGCGGCGAGTCCGACCAGGGTGCTGCGAAACCTGCGAGCTGAACGGCCGGCGATTGTCCGCGTGACACATGTCGCACACGGGTGCGTGGGGGACCGCACGTCGGGCGCACGGGCGCTATCTGTGCTGAGATTTCTACCCATGGGGACGTATCTGCTCGACGACCTCCGGGAGGATGACCGGTGACAATCAAGGTGGCGCTCGAACACCGCACTGCGTATGCGTTCGATCGGCCTGTCAAGATCTATCCGCACGTGGTGCGGCTGCGCCCTGCACCGCACTCACGCACCCCCATCGAGGCGTATTCGCTCGCGGTGGAACCCGCGGGACACTTCTTGAACTGGCAGCAGGACGCGTTCAGCAATTACCAAGCGCGCCTTGTGTTTCCGGAACCCTCGACGACTCTGTCGATCACGGTGAGTCTCGTCGCCGACCTCACGGCCATCAATCCCTTCGATTTCTTCATCGAGGACTGGGCCGAGGACTACGGCTTCGACTACCCCGACGAACTGCGCGAAGACCTCGAGATCTACCTCCGACCGGTCGGGGTCACCGAGGGGGAGTTCGCCGGGGCGCCGGTACATCCCGCCATCGCCGAGTTCGCGGCCGAACACAAGCCGACATCGCCGACACGCATCATCGACTTCCTCGTCGCGCTCAATCAGGCCGTCCGCGACGCCGTCGGGTACACCGTCCGGCTCGAACAGGGCGTGCAGACGCCGGAGTACACACTCGCCAGTGCCATCGGTTCATGCCGCGACTCCGCGTGGCTGCTGGTGGCGCTCCTGCGCGAGCTGGGATTGGCGGCGCGCTTCGTCTCCGGCTACCTGGTGCAGCTCACCTCGGATATCAAGTCGCTCGACGGTCCGTCCGGGCCCACCGCCGATTTCACCGACCTGCACGCATGGACAGAGGTCTACCTGCCGGGAGCGGGCTGGGTGGGCATGGACCCGACGTCGGGCCTGTTCGCCGGAGAGGGCCACATCCCGCTGGCCGCGACGCCGACCCCCGGCGGTGCTGCCCCGATCACCGGCGCAACCGGTCCGTGCCACGCGACGCTCGACTTCTCCAACACGGTCACCCGCTTCCACGAGGATCCTCGGGTCACCCTGCCGTACACGGAGTCGCAGTGGGAGCGGGTCGTCGAACTCGGTGCGGCGGTCGACAAGAAGATGGCAGACAACGACGTCCGACTCACGATGGGCGGTGAGCCGACGTTCGTCTCCCTGGACAACCAGACCGACCCGGAATGGACGACCGACGCCGACGGCCCGCACAAGCGGGAGTTGGCGTCGAAGCTCGCCGCTCGCCTCGCCGACGACTACGCGCCGACCGGCCTCGTGCAGCGCAGCCAGGGGAAGTGGTACCCGGGAGAGCCGCTGCCGCGCTGGCAGATTGCCGTCATGTGGCGGGCAGACGGCCAACCGATCTGGCGTCGGCGAGACCTCTTGGCCGACCCCTGGGCGACGCGCGCACAAGCCGCCGGGGCGATGGCACTCGAGGCGTCGGGACCGAAACCGGGCTCGGGCGGCGATCCCGCTGCCGAAAAGTTGTTGTCCGCGTTCGCATCCGCGTTGGGTCTGCCCGGCTCACAGGTGATGCCCGCCTTCGAGGACCCGCTGGTGCGGATGCGCGAGTTGTCGGCGCTCCCGCCCGGCGATCCGGGATCCGACCCGACGCTGCCTGCCGCGCGAGCCGCGGCATGGGCAGCTGCTGCCGCCGAAGTCGTCGACGCCGACGCCGACATCGAGCCCGCCGACGATTCGACGAAGGCGAGGCGTGAACTGCTCGAATCGCTCGACGCATCGATCACCGATCCGACGGCGTTCGTCCTGCCCCTGAGCCGCTCCGAAGACAAGACGGCGTGGCAGAGCGCGCGGTGGACGACGCGACGTGGGCGTCTGGTGCTGACGCCCGGCACGTCTCCCGCGGGACTGCGTCTTCCGCTGAACTCGCTCTCGTGGGGACCCGCGCCGGTCCTGTACGAGGCCGACCCGTCTGTCCGCGCCGACCCGTTGCCCGACGACGTCGCGGACTCGTTGGGCCGCACCGTGACCGACGTCGACCCGACCGCCTTCGTGCCACGCACCGCACTGGTCGCGGAGAAGCGTGGCGACACCCTGTACGTGTTCCTACCGCCGACGGCAGAACTCGAGGAGTATCTGGCGATCGTCGAGATGATCGAGAACGCCGCAGCGGAGATCGATACACCGGTGGTCATCGAGGGCTACGGAGCCCCCGCGGACGCCCGCCTCGTCACGTTGACCGTCACACCCGACCCGGGCGTCATCGAGGTCAACGTTCAGCCGACGAGCAGCTTCGCCGAACAGACCGAGCTGCTCGACTCGCTTTACGAGCACGCACGCCACGCCAGGCTGGGCACTGAGACGTTCGATCTCGACGGCAGCCACGGAGGCACCGGCGGCGGCAACCACATCACCCTCGGCGGATCGACGCCCGCGGATTCACCGCTGTTGCGTCGACCGGATCTGCTGGTGTCGATGCTGACCTACTGGCAGCGCCATCCGTCGTTGTCGTACCTGTTCAGCGGCAAGTTCATCGGAACGACATCGCAGGCACCCCGCGCCGACGAGGGTCGCGACTCCGCGCTCTACGAGATGGAGATCGCGTTCGCCGAGATCGACAGGCTCGCGGTGAAGGGCGAACCGGCGCGCGGTGCCGACGCCCCACCGAATCCGTGGGTCACCGACCGGGCGCTGCGGCACCTACTCACCGACATCACCGGCAATACCCACCGAGCCGAGTTCTGCATCGACAAGCTCTACAGCCCCGACTCCGCGCGCGGCAGGCTCGGACTGCTCGAACTGCGCGGCTTCGAGATGCCGCCGCATCACCGGATGGCGATGGTGCAGTCGTTGCTCGTCCGCTCGCTGGTGTCGTGGTTCTGGGAAAAGCCCTACCGCAGCAGGCTCATCCACCACGGCACCGACCTCCACGGCAAACACCTTCTGCCGTACTACGTCATCGCCGATATCGCGCAGGTCGCAGAGGAACTGCGCGAGGCGGGGTATCCGTTCGACACCGCATGGCTCGACCCGTTCACCGAGTTCCGCTTCCCGCGGCTGGGAACCGTCGCGATCCGCGAGTACGAGGTCGAACTGCGCGGGGCTATCGAACCGTGGAACACCCTCGGCGAGGAGTCGACGGGGACGGGAACCGCGCGCTACGTCGACTCGTCGATCGAGCGGGTGCAGGTGCGTGTGCAGGGTGCCGACGACGACCGATTCGTGTTGACCTGCAACGGCTATCCGATCCCGCTGACGGGCACCGGCAGGCCCGGTGAGCGCGTGGCAGGCATCCGGTTCAGGGCGTGGCAGCCGCCGAGCGCGCTGCACCCGACCATCAGCATCGACACACCGCTGACCTTCGACCTCGTCGACACGCTCGCGGGCCGATCCGTCGGCGGCGCGACCTACCACATCGTGCATCCGGGCGGCCGTGCCTACGATCGCCCACCGGTCAACGCGGTCGAGGCGGAGTCGCGCCGAAACGGTCGGTTCGAGGCGGCAGGGCACACCAGTGGTTCCGTCGACGTCGGACTGCTCCGGGAGCGCGTCGCCCGCATGGCCACCGACAGTGGGGTCCCGGCGATCCTCGATCTGCGTCGGGCACGTACAGTTCTTCGGTGACTGTTTCAGCGGGCGGCGGTGTGCCCGCGGTGTTCGACAGGTACCGATCCGACGGTTACACGCTGTTCGATCTCGGGCAGCTCAATTCGGGCGGTGCCGCACCTGCTGCCGCACGCAACCATTACGACGAAGTGCTCGATTCCGCGGGCGCTGTTCGTCCTGCCTGGGACGAGCTCGTCGCAGGCTACGCGCTGCGCGGCGACGACCGACTGCAGGCGTCGGCCGCGCGCCTGGCGTCGGCGGTCTCGGACGAAGGTGTCGTCTACAACCAGGTCGACGGCAACACGACAATCCCGCGGCCCTGGCTGCTCGACGCTGTCCCGCTGATCGTCGACGGCGTCGAATGGGCCGAGCTGGAGAAGGCGATCACCCAGCGGTCGATGCTGCTCGATCTCATCCTGCGCGACATCTACCGCGACCAGAAGACCATCAATGCGGGTCTGATACCGCCGGAGATGGTCTTCGGACATCCCGGCTACGTGCGCAAAGCCGCTCGGCTCGAGGTCGCGGGACCGCACGCGCTGTTCCTACACGCACTCGACCTCGGACGCCTGAACGACGGTACCTTCGCCGTCTACGCCGACCGGACGCAGGCGCCGTCGGGTGTCGGCTTCGCCATCGCCGACCGGCGACTGATCTCCCGGACGTTCCCGCAACTGTTCCAGCGCTGCGCACCACGCCCGATGGCGACGTTCGCGGGCACCCTCCGACTGGCGTTGACCGACTACGCCCCGCCGGGAGTCGACGACCCGACCGTCGCGGTGTTCAGCCCCGGCAGCATGTCGGAGACCTTCTTCGACCAGGCGTATCTGGCGTCCGTGCTGGGCTTCCCGCTGGTCGAGGGTGCCGACCTGACGGTGCGCGACGGCGCGGTCTACATGCGTTCCCTCGGCAAGTACAAGCGCGTCGACGTGCTGCTGCGCCGCGTCGACGCCTCCTTCTGTGACCCGCTCGACCTGCGGACCAACTCCCGCCTGGGCGTCGCGGGACTCGTCGAGGCCATCTCGCGTGGAAACATCACCGTCGTCAACACCCTCGGCAGTGGCGTGCTGGAGAACCCGGCACTGAACGCCGTCCTCCACAAGGTCGCGCCGATGCTCATCGACGAGGAACTCGCACTCGGATCGGTGCGGACCTATTGGGCCGGCGACGATTCGGCACGGTCGAAGATCGTGTCGTCGCTCGACTCGCTCGTCCTCACGAACTTCCGTACCGGCGAGGAGTTCGTCGGTCCCGCAACGAATTCCGCGACCCGAGACGTGCTGCGCTCACGAATCGACGCCGAGGCCTGGCAGTGGGTCGGCCGCGAGGTCGAGGCGTACTCGGTTGCGCCGAGCCTGACCGAGGCGGCGTTGCCCGCGCAGGGGCGCGGCACTCTGCGTGCCGCACCCGTCTCCGTGCGCGCGTTCTCGGTCGCGCAGGGTCCCACCTACGCGGTGATGCCGGGCGGCCTCGGTTCGGTCCTGGCCGACGGAGTTGTCGGCGCGTCGCTGGCATCGGTCGCCGCCAAGGACATCTGGGTGACCAATCCCGATGTGGGAGGACATGTTTCGCGGCGTACGGAGCTCCGCGGCGAACCCGACGACGAGGTCGCCATCATCGCGCGCCCGGCGTCGACCGGCTACTCCGACATCGCGGCCGCTGCGAGCCCGCGCGTCCTCGCCGACATGTTCTGGTTCGGCCGGTACGGCGAGCGCACCGAGTCGGTCACGCGGCTGGCCAAGGTCGCGCGTGAGCGCTACCAGGACTTCCAGTACCGGCCGTGGATGTCGGGCACCGCTGCGGTGCCGCTGTTCTTGCACGCGGTCGCCGAGGTGACCGGAACCACCGGCCTCCTCGGCACGGGGGAGACGTTGCTCGACGACGATTCGTCACTCTCGTCGATCGAGCAGGTCAATACCGCGATCGTGAAGATCGCCGAACTGACCGTCAACCGGTACACGCAGGGCACCATCGCGCACTCGACCGAACGCCTCGTCGCCACCGCCAGGGCCGTCCGCGACCAGATGTCGACGAGTACGTGGATGGTGTTGACCCCGATGGAGCGCGCGCTGGAGGCGATGACACGCCAGATCGAGCGCGCCCGCGACGACGTCGGGGCGGGCACCGGGGTGTTCGGCGACGCCGCACTCGACCTCGGACCCGATCTGGCCCGCACGCACGAGCACATCCTGCACGGCGCTCTCGCTCTGTCCGGTCTGCAGGCCGAATCGATGGTGCACGACGCCGCCTGGCTGCTCATGGATCTCGGTAGGCGTATCGAGCGGGTGATCACGCTCGCCGACCTCACCCGCGCGCTGTTCGAGTACGAGCACCCGCTGGACATGGAACAGACCCTGTTGGAGTCGTACCTGAGCGCCACCGAGTCGTCGGTCATCTACCGCCGACGCAACCGCGGTCTCTACCGGGCCGAGGCCGTCGCCGAGCTGCTGATGTTCGACGAGACCAACCCGCGCGCGATGATCTACCAGCTCGCCAAGATGCACGACGATCTGACGTCGCTGCCCGAGGAGTTGCGTTCGGCCGCTGCCGAGCGCGCGGTCGAGGAGATGACAGCAGAATTGCGTCGCTGCGACCCGGCCGATCTGAGTAGCGTCGACGGATACGGCAAGCGCGCCGACCTCGTCGAACTGACAAGCACTCTGCGCGACCGCGCACGGGCGCTGTCCGACCTGCTCAACCGCACGCGGTTCGCTCCGCCTCGTACCGCGCAACCGATCTGGGGAGGTCAGCTGTGACGACACCCGCCGAGACGCCCGCAACGCGCAAGTACCGCGTCTTCCACCGCACCTGCTACACCTACGACGACGAGGTGTCGTCGTCGTACGGCCGGTGCTATCTGACCCCGCGCGACCTCCCGTATCAGCGTGTCCGTGAAACCGAGACGGTGATCTCGCCCGAGCCCGCTGACCGGTCTGTCGGTGTGGACGTCTACGGCAACATCGACGCGTACTTCCATGTCCGCACCGCGCACCGGGCGCTGGAGGTGACCACGACGTCGATCGTCGAGGTCGACCCCATCGACCAGGGACTCGTGCACAGCGTCGCCGCACGGGCGCCGTGGGAGGACGCTCGACCTGCCGTCACGGGCGCTGTTCTCGTCGACGAGTTCGTGCTCGATCTCGACCCACCGGAGATCACGCCCGCCGTGCGCGACTACGCCGCAGCGGTCTTCACGCCGGGTCGTCCGCTCGTCGACGCGATCATCGATCTGACGTCGCGCATCTTCTCCGACTTCACCTACCGCTCCGGATCGACGGCGATCAGCACGCGCGTCGACACGGTGCTCGAACGCAGGATGGGCGTCTGCCAGGACTTCGCCCGCGTGGCCATCGCCTGCCTACGGTCGGTGGGACTCGCGGCGCGCTACGAGTCCGGTTACCTCGCGACCGACCCGCCCCCGGGTACCGAGCGCATCTTCGGCGCCGATGCCAGCCATGCGTGGGCCGCGGTCTGGTTGCCCGGTGATCGGTGGCTGGCCTTCGATCCGACGAACAACAAACTCGTCGACGAACGTCATGTCACCGTCGCATGGGGTCGTGACTACGACGACGTCCCGCCGCTGCGTGGCGTGATCTACACCGACGCGTCCAAGAGTGAGATCGAGGTCTCGGTCGATGTCAGTCCCTTGTCAGAGGTGATCACGTGAGTGCTGCGCGAGGCAGCCGAGCGGGGCCGGGTCGGTCGAAAAGCCGTCGTCGCAACGAATTGTTGTCTTTTGCGACGCAAAAGGATCTCTCGAACGATAACTGCAGGTCGAAGCCGTGCCGTGCAGTTCGCTCTTCAAGTCACTCGCATAACCCGGTGACGCGTGTCGGCGCCGACGAGTAGGTTGGTTGGTGCCATGACGGTCATCACAGAAAGCCGCGTCACCAGCGTGGTGCGTGCCGCAGAAACAATGTTGTCCCGCCGAGCGGGGTCGCCGGTGGTTCTCGCCGATCCCGAGGATCTCGGAGGGAGCGGCCGAACCACAGTCGTCCGAGTACGTGTGGCACAGAACCCACTGTCGATGGACCGCACCCTCGTCATCAAGGCGCTCCCGAGTCACGAGGACCCGCAGGCGTTTCACCGCGAGATCGCATCGTACAAATACGCGACGGCACTGCCGACGGAGTCACGGCCCGGTCCGCAACTGATTGCCTCCGATCCCGACAACCGGTTGATGGTGCTCTCCGACCTCGGCCGCGGGCACCCGTTGACGGTGCTGCTCGCCGACGCCGATGTGGTCGAGATGAGCCGCGCGGTGAGCGCGTGGGGCCAGGCGCTCGGCCGGATGCATGCGGCAACGGTCGGCGGAGAAGGCGACTTCGACGCCCTCGTGCGCCACGGTGCGGCAGGCACCGCGGGCAGGGACATCCTCCGCGACGAAGCGATCCGTGCGGTGTCCGCAGCATCGGCGCGGGTTGCCGATCTCGGGCTGACGCTTCCCGACGCCGTCGCGGAGGCGCTGACGTCGGCCTGCGCACTCTTCGACGAGGGTGATCACCGCGCGTTCAGTCCCTCCGACGTCGGCCCCGAGAACATCCTCCTCAACGACGACGGCGTGCAGTTCATGGATTACGAGTGGGGCGGATTCCGCGACGCCACACTCGACATCGCCTACGGGTTGGTCACCTTTGCCCCGCAACTCGGGCCGGCGGGCGTCGCCCACCGCCTCGACCTCGAGGTGTCGATGGTCGACGCCTGGCGCTCAGAAGTGGTGCCGATCTGGCCCGCGCTCGAGCGCGATCGCTACATGGCACGGCAGTTGCTCACGGCACGGCTGCTGTGGGTGTGGTTGTCGACGGTGTGGATGCTGCCCGATTCGTCGACCGACACCGTTCCGATGACGCACTACGCCCACGACTGGGCGCTGCACACCAACGATCCCCGCGTCCTCGTGGCGCGCTGGTCCGATCTCGCCGCCGCGGCGACGAGCAACGCCGAGATCTCTGAGTTCGCAACCGAAGTGGGCCTCGCGCTGCAGCGTGCGTGGCTGGACTGACCGCAGTGGGGGGATTGTTCGACCCGCCGCCTCAGAGTTCGACGAGCGGCGCCACATCGCTGACATCACCGCCGTCACCGAGCGCACCGCTGGCGGTTCGGATGCGTCCGCAGAGTCTCGACGACATCGTCGGCCAGCAACATCTCCTCGGCGCCGGGTCGCCATTGCGGCGTCTGATCAACGGATCGGGCGCGGCGTCGGTGATGCTCTACGGCCCGCCGGGAACCGGAAAGACGACGATGGCGTCGCTCATCTCGAGTGCCGCGGGAGGTCGCTTCGAAGCGCTCTCCGCGTTGTCCGCGGGCGTGAAGGAGGTGCGCGCGGTCATCGAGGTCGCGCGGCGCCGACTGGCGGCGGGTGAGCAGACCGTCTTGTTCATCGACGAGGTGCACAGGTTCTCCAAGACCCAGCAGGATGCACTGCTCGACGCCGTCGAGAACCGCATCGTCCTCCTCGTCGCCGCGACCACCGAGAATCCGTCGTTCTCTGTCGTGTCGCCGCTGTTGTCCAGATCGCTTGTGCTGCAGCTGCGTTCGCTCACCGACGACGACATTCGCACGGTGCTCCGCCGTGCCGTCGCCGACGAACGCGGACTCGGCGGCGCCGTCACCGTCACCGACGACGCATACGCCCACCTCGTGGCCGTCGCGGGCGGCGACGCACGCAGAGCACTGACCGCACTCGAAGCCAGCGCCGACGCAGCGCTGCGCGAACCAACACCCGGTGCCGAGGAGATCGGTGAGGAGGGGGTAGGCGAGATCCCCGAGATCGGTGTGTCCGACGTCGAGGCGGCCATCGACCGTGCGGCTGTGCGGTACGACCGCGACGGCGACCAGCACTACGACGTGACCAGCGCGTTCATCAAGTCGATCCGCGGATCCGACGTCGACGCCGCGGTGCACTACCTCGCCCGGATGATCGCCGCGGGCGAAGATCCCCGATTCATCGCACGACGTCTGATGATCCACGCGAGCGAAGACATCGGGATGGCCGATCCGACGGCGTTGCAGACCGCGGTCGCCGCGGCGCAGGTGGTGGCTCTCGTGGGGATGCCGGAGGCCAAGCTGGCGCTCACGCAGGCGACAATCCACCTCGCTACCGCCCCGAAGTCCGCGGGCGTCGTCAGCGCCATCGGCGCTGCACTCGCCGACGTCGAAGCGGGCAAAGCCGGAGCGGTGCCGCCGGGATTGCGCGATGCCCACTACAGCGGCGCCAAGAAGCTGGGTAGCGGCGTCGGATATCAATACCCGCACAACGATCCCGACGGTGTTGTGCCGCAACAGTATCCACCCGACGAGCTCGTCGGCGTCGACTACTACGTGCCGACCGATCACGGTTTCGAGCGCGAGATCGGGCCGCGGGTGGCCAAGCTGCGGTCGATCGTGCGACGGGCGACGCGCCGGTCCAAGAAGGCGTGACGCGACTCAGCGGTGGCGTGTTGCGAATGCGAGAGCCGTTGCTGCCACGGCCATTCCGACACCGACCCACACCGGCGACACCCAACCGAGCCCTGCACCGATCGTCAGTCCACCGAGAAACGTGCCGATCGCATTGCCCACGTTGAACGCGGCGATGTTCGCTGCCGACGCCATGGTCGGAGCATCGCCCGCGAAGTGCATGACACGCAGTTGCAGTGGCGGGCTCGTCGCGAAGCCCACGAGACCCATGACGAAGAGCAGGATCGCGACGGCGACCGGCACGTGTGCGAGCAATGCGTAGGCGACGAGGGTGAGGGTCAGCAGCACGGGCAGGGTCCGCAGCGTGAGTGAGAGGTTGCGATCGGCGGCCCAGCCGCCCACGACGTTGCCGACACAGAGTCCGAGTCCGAAGATGATCAGCAGCCAGGCCACCGCGGACTCCGGATAGCCCGTCACATGCGTGACGAGGGGCTCGACGTAGATGAACGCGCCGAAGACTCCGCCGAAGAGCACCATTGTCAGGACGATCGAGATCAGCACCTGCGGTCGGAGTAGGACGCGATAGGCCGATCCGCTGCTCGACGTCGGCGCCGGTCGTGACGGGACGAGTGCCACGATCCCGAGCAGTGCGACAACCCCGACGACGCTCACCATCCAGAACGCCGCCCGCCAGCCGAAGTGTTGGCCCACAACGGTTCCGAAGGGAACCCCGATCACATTCGCCGCAGTCAGGCCGGTGAACATGACCGCTATGGCGCTGGCTCTGCGGTGCGGCGCCACGAGGTCGGCCGCCAGCACGGCGCCGATACCGAAGTAGCCGCCGTGGCACATCGCTGTGACCACGCGGCCGAGCAACGCCACGTCGAACGTCGGCGCGAGGGCGGTGAGCACGTTGCCGACGATGAACAGGCACAGCAGCACCACCAGCGCGCGTTTGGGTGGTCGCCTGCTGAGGAATGCGGTGACGGTGAAGGCTCCGACGGCGACGGCGAGCGCATATCCCCAGATCAACGCGCCCGCGGTGGGCACCGATACGCGCAGCGACTCGGCGACGTCGGACAGCAGTCCGGAGATGATGAACTCGGTCAGGCCGATGCCGAATCCGCCGACAGCCAGTGCGGTCAGAGCCGCTCGGGCGTGTGTCCTGGCAGTCACCCCGCTCACCGTGGGATCTGTTGCGGGCGTTGTCGTCTCGCTCATGGTGTTTCCTTCACGACGAAATGACGCGCGGTCGGGTGACCGGCGTGGAAAAAGGGGGAACGGGGTGGCGCGGGCTCAGCCCGACAGAGTCGTGCTCGCGAGCAGACGTAGCGCGTCGTCGTGCGACGAACCGGGCGTGGCGTGCATGAGCATCAATCGATGCCCGTCCTCCTGGGGGAGATGCAGCATGTCGTAGGTGAGGTCGAGCTCGCCGACGATGGGATGCAGGAAGCGTTTGGTGCCGCTCGAACAGGATTCGACGGGGTGCTGCGCCCAGATGCGCGCGAAATCGACGCTGCTGGAGGCGAGGTCCGAGACGAGATCGGCGATGTCGTCGTTGGCACCGTTGGTGTTCACGTGTCCGGTGACCAGCGGCCCCGTGACGTATCTCAGCGAGGCAACTGCCAGTCGTGCCTCGAACTCCCAGTCACGGTGCAGCGCACGCGTGGCCGGGTCGGTGAACAGCATCGACACCTTGTTCGGTGGTGTGTCGGACGTCGGGGCCGCAGGGTCGAGGTGACTTGCCAGCACCGCGTGGCCAAGGCGATTCCAGCCGACGATGTCCTGCACGGGCGACAGTGCGATCGCCGCGACGTCGGGCATCGCGTCGAGCAACGTCGCAAGACCGGGACGCATCCGCGGCCGGACGGGCCGGGGCGTCGCCGAGCCCGCGAGGTGATAGAGATGTGCGCGCTCGACCTCGTCGAGGCGCAGTGCGCGTGCCAACGCGTCGATCACCTGCGTCGATGGATTCGACGCCGCGCCCTGTTCGAGGCGGGTGTAATAGGTGAGCGAGACACCTGCGAGTTCTGCGAGTTCTTCTCGACGTAGCCCCGGTACCCGCCGAAGACCCGTGGTGACGACGCCGAGGTCGGCGGGTACGAGCGCGGCGCGGCGGCTGCGCAGGAAGTCGGCGAGTTGCTCGGCGGCGGTGGATCCGTTGGTCACCGATCCATGGTCGCGCGATCGGCCGCGGCGTGCCTGTCCCTGTCGGTGACAGTCGACCGGACGGCCACAACACCGCTGTCCAGCACGGCCTTCTCGTGCTGCTGACGACGCAATTCAGGTGTCCTCGTCGCGCGGCGGTAGGCTGGTATGTCGCAGATCGTCGGATTCGCGCACGCCCCGAGTCAGTCCGACGCAGACCTTCCAGACGCACCACGACGACCGAGGACGAGAACCCAGTGCAGACGCATGAGATCCGGCAGCGATTCCTGGATCACTTCATCAAGGCCGGACACACCGAGGTGCCCAGTGCCTCACTGATCCTCGACGATCCCAACCTGCTGTTCGTCAACGCCGGCATGGTGCCGTTCAAGCCCTACTTCCTCGGTGAGCAGACCCCGCCGTTCGACCGCGCCACCAGCGTGCAGAAGTGTGTCCGCACGCTCGACATCGAAGAGGTCGGCATCACCACCCGCCACAACACCTTCTTCCAGATGGCCGGCAACTTCTCGTTCGGCGACTACTTCAAGCGCGAGGCCATCCGCTTCGCGTGGGATCTGCTCACCTCGTCGGTGGACGACGGCGGATACGGCATCGACCCACAGAAGCTGTGGCCGACGGTCTACCTCGACGACGACGAGGCATTCGCGATCTGGCGTGACGAGATCGGTGTTCCCGCAGAGCGCATCCAGCGGCGCGGGATGAAGGACAACTACTGGTCGATGGGCGTGCCCGGCCCGTGCGGTCCGTGCTCGGAGATCTTCTACGACCGTGGCCCCGACTACGGCGTCGAAGGCGGACCCGAAGCCGACGAGGATCGCTACATCGAGATCTGGAATCTCGTGTTCATGCAGAACGAGCGAGGCCCCGGCGGAGCCAAGGAGAATTACGAGATCCTCGGCCCGCTGCCGAAGAAGAACATCGACACCGGCATGGGTGTCGAGCGCGTGGCCTGCCTGCTGCAGGGCGTCGACAACGTCTACGAGACCGACCTGCTCAAGCCGCTGATCGACCTTGCGTCGGAGCTGACCGGTCGGGGCTACGGGGCGGGCAATCACGACGACGACGTGAGGTTCCGCGTCATCGCCGACCACGCCCGCACCGCGGTGATGCTCATCGGCGACGGCGTGCTCCCCGGCAACGACGGACGCGGCTACGTGCTGCGGCGCCTGTTGCGCCGTGTGGTGCGCTCCATGCGGTTGCTCGGTGATGCCAAGCCGACGATGGAGATCATCGTGAACACGGTGATCGACGTCATGTCGCCGTCCTATCCCGAACTCGCCGAGCAGCGCGCCCACATCGTCTCGGTCGCCGTCGGGGAGGAGACGTCCTTCGCCAAGACACTCGAGGCAGGCTCCAAGCTGTTCGCCGACGCCGCGCAGGCCACCAAGGCCGCACACAAGAAGACGATCAGCGGCAACGACGCCTTCACCCTGCACGACACCTACGGATTCCCGATCGATCTGACGCTCGAGATGGCCGCGGAAGCGGGCCTCGACGTCGACCAGCAGGGATTCACCGAACTGATGGCGGAGCAGAAGCAGCGCGCCAAGGACGACGCGGTCGCCCGCAAGACCGGGCACACCGACGCCGCTGTCTACCGAGAGTTCCTCGACCGCGGTCCCACGGAGTTCACCGGCTTCGACGAATTGGTGTCCGAGGCGCGAGTGCTCGGTCTGATCACCGACGGCACGCGTGTGCGGTCGGCGGGGCCGGGGGAGCAGACCACGGTAGTTCTCGACCGCACCCCGTTGTACGCGGAGTCGGGCGGCCAGATGGCCGACGTCGGCACCATCACCACCAGCGACGGCACCCGCCTCACCGTCAGTGACGTGCAGAAGGTCGGCAAGTCGGTGTGGCTACACAAGGCCACTGTCGACGCCGGTGAGATCCACGACGGCGACGAGGTCATCGCTTCCGTCGATCAGTCGTGGAGACACGGTGCGACACAAGGGCATTCGGGTACGCACATGGTGCATGCCGCGCTGCGCGAGGTGCTCGGCCCCAGTGCGACACAGGCCGGATCGCTCAACCGGCCCGGCTACCTCCGATTCGACTTCCACTCCGGCTCGGCGCTGAGCGAGGATCAGCGACAGCAGATCGAGGAGATCTCGAACGCCGCCGTCGAATCCAATTACCCGGTGCACACCTTCGAGACCGGCCTGAGTGAGGCGAAGGCGATGGGCGCGATGGCGCTCTTCGGCGAGAACTACGGCGACGTCGTCCGCGTCGTCGAGATCGGCGGTCCCTTCTCGATGGAGCTCTGCGGCGGAACGCATGTGGCGTCGTCGGCGCAGATCGGGCCGGTCACGCTGATCGGCGAATCCTCCGTCGGATCGGGTGTGCGGCGCGTCGAGGCATACGTCGGAATGGACTCGTTCCGCTACCTGTCCAAGGAGCGTGCGTTGCTCGCGGGACTGGCCTCGTCGCTCAAGGTCCCGTCCGCTGAGGTCCCCGGTCGCGTCGAGCAACTCGTCACCCGCCTGCGCGACGCGGAGAAGCAGCTCGAGAAGGTTCGCGCCGATGCCGCTCGCTCGGCGGCCGGAGGTCTGCTCGATTCCGCCGACACCGTCGGCTCGACACTCGTGGTCGGTGGGGTGGTCCCGGGAGTCGGGGCGAACGACCTACGCGGCATCGCGACCGATCTGCGAGGCCGTGTCGGTGATCGGCAGGCCGTGATCGCGTTGTTCTCGACGACGGGTGAGGGTGACGAGACCAAGGTTCCGTTCGTCATCGCCACCACCGATGCCGCACGAGGCGCAGGCATCAAAGCGGGCGATCTGGTCAAGGAGATCGCGCCACTCGTGGGCGGACGCGGCGGCGGCAAACCCGACCTCGCGCAGGGATCGGGGACCGACGCCGCGGGGATCGACGCGGCGCGGACCCGCATTCGGGAGATCGTCGGCCGATGAGTCTGACTCGGGGGCGTCGTCTCGGCGTCGACGTGGGGAGCGTGCGGATCGGGGTCGCCGTGAGCGATCCCGACGGCATCCTCGCGACACCCGTCGAGACGGTCGCCGGAGCCGATGTCGACGCCGCTGTGGCGCGACTGCGCGCGCTGGTCGAGGAGTACGAAGCCGTCGAGGTGATCGTCGGGTTACCCAAGACGCTGCGCAACACGGACGGTCCGGCAGCCGAGAAGGCGCGCGCCTTCGGGGCCCGACTCGCCGAAGAACTTGAGGGGATTTCAGTCGTGTTTTCTGACGAACGACTCACCACCGTAGCTGCGCAGCAGGCGCTGCACGCCAGTGGACGCAGCGTCAAGGCGTCGCGTGGGGTGATTGATCAGGCGGCGGCGGTCGCTATTCTTCAGGGGTGGCTGGATTCGCGACGATGAGTGGTTCAACGCTGTCCACGGACCATCTCGCCGTGCGAGCCGTTCGATGTGAGGGAGGGGACGTTCGGTGACCGACGAACGGCATCGGAATCGTCATCGTGAAGCCTCTGATCACCCTACCGAAGGTCTCGATCTCGAGCGACTCCGGTACTTCACCCAGCCGGCCGATGGTAAGCCGCACAACCGACATCGGCGTCGGCGCACCGGCACCACGGGACAGATACCGGTAGTCCGAACCGACACCCCGAGATCCGAACGACCGCGACCCGACGGCGCGCAGGCGCCGCAGCCGACGCGGAACGTCGCAGAGGGTCGTGCTCCGCGTCCGGTGCCGCGTGCGCCACAGGCCCCCGCCACGACGCCGCGGCCGGCTGATCGGCCCGTGCGCCGTCCGGAACCGGCCTCCGACGTCGAGCCGGTGGACACCTTCCACATGGCCGCACCGCGTCGCGCCCGTCCACAACGGATCGCGCCGACGCCTCCCGTCGACAAGCAACTCGACACCGCACCGGTCGAGCCGACTCCGGTCGAAGCCCCGGTGGCGTCGAGGACGCCGGTCTCACCGGACTCGTACGAAACGCGCGACTACCAGAGCGCAGGCGTCGCACTCGAGTCGATCGAGACCGACGAGTCGTACGACTCGATAGACCACGACCAGCCGATCTCGCCGACGCGCAGGGGGAGGGTTCGCGCCCACACTCCCGAATCGCGACGCAGGCGACGTAAGCGACGAACCGTGCTCGCAGCGGTCATCGCCATCATGCTGGTCGCTGTTGTCGGGGTCGGCTACTACGGATTGCGGGCGGCGGGCATGCTCGACTCGCGCAAGGACTACACCAACGCCGCGGGTACCGGCGACGTGATCGTCGACATTCCGCAGAACTCCACGCTGAAGGATTTCGGGCGAATCCTCGCAGACGACAACGTCGTCGGCAGTCAGCGCGCATTCATCAATGCTGCTGATGGACAGGCGATTTCGGGCGGCTACTACAAGCTGCGCACCGAGATCCCCGCGTCGACAGCAGTGCAGATGCTGACCGATGGGACGACGCACCGGGTCGGTCGGGTCGTGGTTCCGGAGGGTCTGCAGCTCGACACGAAGAAGGGTGCCGACGGCAAGACGACGCCCGGCATCTTCCAGATGATCTCCGACGCCACATCCGTCACCGTCAACGGACAGAAGGTCGGGGTATCGGTCGACGACCTGCAGAAGGCGGCAGCAGGCACCTCCGCGCAGGAACTCGGTGTTCCCGATTGGGCGGTGGCCGACGTCGAGAAACTCAATGGTGATCACCGGCGGATCGAGGGGCTGATCGCTCCCGGAACGTGGGAGACGATCGACCCGCACATGTCGGCAACACAGATCCTGCAGCAGTTGATCTCGCAGAGTGCGCAGCGTTTCGCGCAGTGGGGCCTGAGCGATCAGGGCTCCAACGACTCGGGTCTGACGCCGTACCAGACCTTGGTGTCGGCGTCTGTTGTCGAGCGCGAGGTCGCCAAGCCAGACGACTACGCCAAGGTCGCGCGGGTGATCCTCAATCGCCTCGACAAAGACCAGCGTCTCGAGATGGACTCGACCGCCAACTACACCGCGACGGTGACCAACATCGACCTCGACGGTGAGGCGTACAAGTCAGACAACGCGTGGAACACCTATCAGATGAAGGGGCTCCCGGCGACGCCGATCGGAGCGGTCGGCGAGCGCGCGCTCGAGGCGACCGAGCATCCGGAGGACGGCAACTGGCTCTACTTCGTCACCGTCGACCGCGAGGGTACGACGCTGTTCGCCGACACCTTCGACCAGCACAAACGCAACCGTGAGCAGGCGTGCGACAACAAGCTCCTGACCACCGGGTGTAGTTGAGTCGATGGATCTGACACCTCCACCGCGGCGCGCTCCCGTCGGTGGCGCGGTTGGACGCCGCGCCGCGGTCCTCGGCTCGCCCGTCTCGCATTCGCGCTCACCCGACCTGCATCTCGCGGCCTACCGCTCGCTGGGCCTCGACGACTGGACCTACGAGCGGATCGAATGCGGCGAGCGTCGGCTTCCCGACCTGGTGGGCGAGCTCTCACCTGAATGGGTGGGTCTGTCGGTCACCATGCCCGGCAAGCGTGTCGCACTCGAGGTCGCGGACGAACGCACCGAGCGGGCAGTCCTCGTGGGTTCGGCGAACACCCTGGTGCGCACCGAGACCGGTTGGCGCGCCGACTGCACCGACATCGACGGCATGATCGGTGCCCTGCGGGAGGTCGACGTCGCGGCGTCGCAGCACCCGCACGCGGTTCTCGTCGGGGCAGGTGGAACCGCGCTACCGAGCGTTGCCGCCCTCGCAGAGGCCGGATTCGGTGCACTGACGGTGGTCGCGCGCGACGAGTCACGCGCGTCCGACGTGGTCGACCTCGCGCAGCGACTCGATCTCGACGTGCGCTTCCTCCCGTTTCGCCCGTCCCCAGAACTCCTCGACGCGAGCGCAGACGCGGGCGTCGTCGTATCGACGGTCCCCGCCGCGGCGGTCGAGCCGATCATCGACTCGCTCACGCACACGCGCGCGCTCGTCGACGTGATCTACAACCCGTGGCCGACGCCGCTGGCCGACGCCGTGTCGGCGAGCGGGGGGCGCGTTGTCGGGGGTCTGGTGATGTTGCTGAATCAGGCCTACAGCCAGGTGGAGCAGTTCACGGGACGTGTCGCACCGCGTGCGGCGATGGCCGCGGCGCTCGACTGATCCCTCCCCAGCCCTGTTCCCTCCCCAGACACAGCCCTGTCCACAGGTTCGCCGCACATGTCGGCCGCGGGACGTCGGATCGCGCCGCGTCGCCGAGACTGTCGTGCATGGAACTCGTCGGCTGCGTGGTTGCGCTGTGGCTCGTCGCGCTCGCCGACATCGACCGTCGCACCTCGCGGCTGCCGACCGTGCTGCTGTGGCCAGGTCTCGTCGCAGTCGGGGTCTCGTGCTGCGTGCGGCCGTCCATCGCGCTCGCAGCGGTCGCTGCCGCAGGTCCCTACCTCGTGGGGTGGCTGGCCGGTCTCTGCGGTGGTGGCGACGTGAAGTTGGCGCTCGTGCTCGGCGGCATGCTCGCCGACCCGGCGTCGGCGTTGCTGATGGTGCTCGCGGCTCAGGTACTCGGGCTGCTGACGCGACGAGGGCGGCAGCGCTGGCCGCACGGGCCGCCGATGATCGCCTCGGGTGCGACGCTGTTCGTGGCCGGCTCGGGATGAGAAGACGTGGTTGGGGTGTCGCCGCCGTCACATGGAACAATTGATCCTTGTGTTGCGCTGGATAACCGCCGGAGAGTCTCATGGCCCGGCCCTTGTTGCCATTGTCGAAGGCATGGTCGCCGGGGTGGAGATCACCTCGACCGACATCGCCGAACAACTCGCACGCCGCAGGCTCGGCTACGGGCGTGGTGCGCGCATGAAGTTCGAGGCCGACAAGGTGAGTGTGCTCGGGGGTGTGCGGCACGGGCTGACGCTCGGAGGGCCGGTGGCGATCGAGATCGCCAATAGCGAGTGGCCCAAGTGGGAGACCGTGATGGCCGCCGATCCCGTCGACCCCGCAGAGCTCGAGGGCAGCGCGCGCAACGCCGCGCTGACCCGACCCCGGCCGGGTCATGCCGACTACTCCGGCATGCTCAAGTACGGATTCGACGACGCTCGGCCGGTGCTCGAGCGCGCGAGCGCCCGCGAGACCGCCGCGCGCGTCGCGGCAGGTACGGTCGCGCGCAACTTCCTGCGTCAGGTTTTCGGGATCGAGGTGATCTCGCACGTGATCTCGATCGGTGGCAGCACCCCGTATGTCGGTCCGCCGCCGACGATTTCGGACCTCACGGCGATCGACGAGAGCCCGGTGCGTGCCTTCGACAAGGCCGCCGAGGAATCGATGATCGCGGAGATCGAGACCGCGAAGAAAGAGGGCGACACACTCGGCGGCGTCGTCGAGATCGTCGCGACCGGTGTCCCTGTGGGGCTCGGTTCCCATGTCAGCGGCGAGACCCGTCTCGATTCGCGGCTGGCGGGCGCGCTGATGGGTATCCAGGCCATCAAGGGTGTCGAGGTCGGCGACGGCTTCGAGACCGCACGTCGTCGTGGTAGCGCCGCGCACGACGAGATGGTGCCCGGGCCCGACGGCGTACTCCGCTCGACCAACCGCGCGGGCGGCCTCGAGGGCGGCATGACGAACGGCGAGGATATCCGCGTTCGCGTCGCCATGAAGCCCATTTCGACGGTGCCGCGCGCACTCTCGACCATCGACATGGCGACCGGTGAGCAGGCGCAGGCCATCCACCAGCGTTCCGACGTCGTCGCTGTGCCCGCGGCGGGTGTCGTCGCCGAGTCGATGGTCGCGCTCGTTGTCGCGCAGGCTGCTCTCGAGAAGTTCGGTGGCGATTCGGCGACCGAGACCTCCGACAACCTGGCCGGATACCTCAAGCGCGTCGCGCAGCGCGGAGCGCGGTCGTGAACACTCCTGCGGCAGCGGGCGTGACATCGACGAACAAGCCCGCGGCCGTACTCGTCGGGTTCATGGGTGCGGGTAAGTCGACCGTCGGCCGGTTGCTCGCCGACAGGCTCGGCGTCGACTTCATCGACACCGACCACGAGATCGTGCGACGAACCGGCCGCTCCATCCCGGACATCTTCGTCGCCGATGGCCCCGAGAAGTTCAGGGAACTCGAAGCCGACGTCGTCGCCGATGTACTCGCGACGCACGGCGGCATCGTCGCCCTCGGCGGAGGTGCGGTCACCACCGCGGACGTGCGTGCGGCCCTCGATACGCATCGTGTCTTCTACCTGCGCGTCAGCGCGGAGTCGGGATTCGCCAGGGTCCGCGAGTCGGATCGCCCGCTCCTGGCCTCAGACGATCCGGCAGAGCGCTACCGCTCTCTGCTCGCAGAACGCGAGGACACGTACTCGGCGGTGGCGGGCGTCGAGGTCGATGCGCACGGCGACCCCGACGCCGTCGCCGATCTGATCATTCTGGCGTTGGCCGACGAACTGACAGCAGGGAGAACCTCATGACCGAGCCGATCTCGATCAGAGTCGACGGGGCGTCGCCCTACGACGTCGTCATCGGGCGCGGACTGCTCGACGAGGTCGCGCAGGCCGCCGCAGGCGCCGACCGGATCGCCGTGCTGTATCAGCCGACACTCGCGCAGACGGCAGAGCAGGTACGAGAGTTCTTGGCGGACAAGGGTTTCGATGCGCATCGCGTAGAGATCCCCGATGCCGAGGCAGGTAAGGACCTGTCGGTCGCCGCATTCTGCTGGGACGTCTTCGGGCGAATCGGCCTCAAGCGCAACGACAAGGTCATCGCGCTCGGCGGGGGAGCGGCAACCGATCTCGCCGGTTTCGTTGCCGCCACCTGGATGCGCGGAATCGGTGTGATCCACATTCCGACGACGCTGCTCGCCATGGTCGACGCCGCGGTCGGTGGCAAAACCGGCATCAACACCGACGCGGGCAAGAACCTCGTCGGCTCGTTCCACGAACCCGACGCCGTGCTCATCGACATCGCCACGTTGGAGACGGTGCCGCGCAACGAGATCATCGCGGGCCTCGCCGAGGTCATCAAGACCGGATTCATCGCTGATCCCACCATCCTCGACATCATCGAGGCCGATCCCGCGGCTGCCACCGACCCGACCGGTCCGGTGCTACCGGAGCTGATCCGACGTTCGGTCCAGGTGAAGGCCGACGTCGTCTCGGCCGACCTCAAAGAGTCGTCACTGCGCGAGATCTTGAACTACGGACACACGATGGGGCACGCGATCGAGCGTCGCGAACGCTACCGGTGGCGTCACGGCGCCGCCGTGGCCGTCGGATTGGTCTATGTCGCCGAACTGGCGCGGCTCGCAGGACGACTCGACGACGAGACGGCCGATCGCCATCGGAGCATCCTCGAACTCGTCGGATTGCCGACCACCTACGACGCCGACGCGTTTCCCGATCTGCTGGACGGGATGTCGGGCGACAAGAAGAACCGGTCGGGTGTCCTGCGGTTCGTCGTACTCGACGGGCTGGCCAAGCCGGGCAGGCTCGAGGGTCCCGATCCGAGCCTGCTGGTCGCGGCCTACTCGGCTATCGCGTCGGAGCGTCCGACCGCGGGTACCACACTGCTCTGATCTCGCGGATACCGATCAGGCCGGATCGGCGCCCGAGTTCGCGACTCTGCGGTCGTCGGTGCGCTCGATAACGGCGGTGTCGTCGTCGCGGTCGGAAGTCTCGCGGTTGGATTCGTCGTCGAGACGTCGTTGCTCTTTGCGCTGGTCACGCCGGGTGAGCCAGCGGCCGATGGACGCGCCGAAGAACGCCGGGAAGAAGATGAGAAGCGCGATGAACGAGCCGCCGGCGATGATCTCGATGAAGAAGCTCGACTCGCTGATTCCCTGAACACCGATGGTGCCGAGAATCCAGCAGATCAGGCACGACAACAGGCCCGCGAAGACGCCTGCCTTGAGCCAACGGATCGTGAGGTCGTCGTAGTCGTCGGGGTCGGGGTGTGCCCGGGCGTCGCGGATACCGTCGAAACCGCCCCAGACCAGCGCAATGAAGACAACCGCAGCGACCGCGATGGTCTTCCATGCCGTCGAGTGAAGTGGTGATTGAACGACTGCGATACCGAGGAGAATACGAGCGACGACGTGGACCGCGGTCATGACGACACCGCGCAGCAACCAGGACACCATGGCCGACAGCATACTCATGGGTAGCGTGATCTCGAACACGCGGGAGTGGAGTGGCGTGGTTCGCCACCCCACTCCCGCGCGGGAAATCGTTGCGATGTCAGGCCGCGAGCGCCGTGGCGCTGCGGGGTGTCGCCGCCACCGGCGCGGCTCCGAGGTCGTCGGTCGCGACATCCTTGGTCTCGCGGGCGGTGAGCGCGGCCGCAGCCGCGATCAGGCAGATGGCCGCGGTGAAGATGCTGATCACCACCCAGCCGCCGTCTCCGACGCCTCCCAGTGCGGTCACGATCGACGGGGCGAAGCCCGCCATGAGGAATCCGAGCTGCGTGCCGATGGCGAGGCCGGAGAAACGGACCCGGGTGGAGAACATCTCGCCGTAGAAGGCGGGCCACACGGCGTTGGCAGCCGCATACCCGAACGAGAAGGTGAGCACGGCGAGCACGAAGGTCAGCAGATGATTGCCCTGACTCATCGAGAGCATGTAGAAGGGCATCAGGATGGCCGACGAGAGCGCGCCGTAGATAAAGACGGGCTTGCGTCCGATGCGGTCGGCGAGGGCTCCGAAGAGCGGCTGCGTGATCAACGCGCCGATATTGGCGACGACCACGAGCCACAGGGTGAGCCCGGCGTCGAGTCCGACGTGCTTGCCGTAGGCGAGAGCGAGATTGGCGAAGACTGTCGAGACCGCTGCGATGAAGGCGCACAACACGACTCGCGCTACATCACGCCAGTGGTCGCGCATCAGGGGTACCAGTGGCATGCGTGCGATGTCGCCGGATTCGCGGGCCTCGGTGAATTGCGGTGTCTCGTGCAGTCGACGTCGGATGAAGAAGGCGACGAGAACCACGACGGCCGACAGCCAGAACGGAACACGCCAGCCCCACGAATACTTCGCGTCGTCGGGAAGTGCCATGAAGGGGATCAGCACGAGCGAGGCCAGGATGAGTCCGCCCTGGGTTCCGGTCAGCGTCCACGACGTGAAAAACGCACGACGGTGGTCGGGCGCGTGCTCGAGTGCCAACGAGCTGGCGCCTGCCTGTTCACCTGCTGCGGAGAACCCCTGGAGCAGACGACAGATCACGAGCAGGGTTGGCGCGAGCCAGCCGATCTGATCGAAGGTCGGCAGACACCCGATGACGAACGTCGACACGCCCATCAGCAAGAGTGTGAACATCAGTACGCGCTGGCGACCGATGCGATCACCGAAATGGCCGAGGATCAGCGCTCCGATCGGGCGCGCGATGTAGGCGACACCGAACGTGGCGAACGACATCACCAGCGCCGCGTTGTCGTCCGACGGGAAGAACACATGCGGGAAGATCAGCGCTGCGGCGGAGCCGAAGAGGAAGAAGTCGTAATACTCGACCGCACTGCCCATGAAACCCGCGAGTGCGGCGTGTCGTGGTGTGCGTTTCCCGACGGCTCCGGTGCCGTCGGATTCGGTGGTGGTCATGTTGGGTACTCCTCTGGTGCGATTGTGCCTGGTGGCAGGGCGGTCAGGACGCGTTTGCGACGAGTTGGCGGAAGTGACGGGTCATTCGATCGGCATCCGGGTGCAGCCCGGTGATCAGCGCGAATGCGTCGACGGCCTGGTAGACGGCCATGTGGCCTCCGTCGAGGGTTGGTGCGCCCACCGCACGCGCGGCCTGAAGCAGCGCGGTGTCGAGGGGGCGGTAGACGATGTCGGCGACCCAGAGGTCGGGCCGCAGCAGCCCGGCGTCGAACGCGATGCCGGGATGCTCGGCCATTCCAGTCGGCGTCGCGTGGACGACGCCGGAACTCTCCGGAAGCAGTGCGGGCAGCTTGTCGAACGCCGCGGCGTCGACACTCGGCAGTGGGTGGCGGGTGGCGAGGTCGTGTGCGAGGGCTCCGGCACGGTCGACGTCGAGGTCGACGACGGTGAGATGGGCGGCACCGAGCCGCAGTAGCGCGTCCGCGACCGCCGTTCCCGCACCGCCCGCGCCGACAAGTACGACGTCGGCGAGGTCGGCGTCGGGCAGACCCTCGGTGAAGCCGTGCGCGAATCCCGTTGTGTCGGTGTTGTATCCGACGTCGCCGTCGTCGGTGAACAGGACGGTGTTCACCGCGCCGAGTGTCGCCGCGACGGGATCGACATGGTCGAGATGCGCCATGACCAACTGCTTGCACGGATGGGTGACGTTGACCGCGTCGAATCCGAGCGCGCGGGCCCAGGACAGCACCTCGCCGATGCGATCGGGGGAGATGCCCGCCGCGGCGAGGTCGATCGGCCGGTAGCTGTAGTCGAGGCCGAACGCGCGGCCCTCGGCCATGTGCATCGCCGGGGTCAACGACGGTCCGACGCCGGTGCCGATGAGTCCGACCAGATAGCTGGTCTCGGAAGGTTCCATGAGCTGCTCCATAATGTACGAACTAGTACGTTCGCAATCGAGTAGAGCACTGTGCGCTGCGTCTCGTCAACAGTTTCGTGTGATTGGAATCGCACAAGAAGACGCAGAGGGTCCCGACGGGGCCTTACTCAGGGAAGTGGTTCAGGCGGTGGTCGTGAGCCATCCGACGACGACGTCGCCGATCATTCTGCGCAGGTGAGCGCGGTGCGACGTCTCGGTCAGATCGACGTCGAAGAGGTAGCCGAACGTGTAGCGATTGGCCACCTGGAACACGCAGTACGAGCTGATCACCAGGTGGACATCGAGTGCACTGACGTCGGTCCGGAACAGGCCGGCTGCACGACCGTCGGCGAGTATTTCGTCGAGGAGCGACGTCGCGGGCGCGCTCAACTGCGGGAGGTCGGTGAGTCTCCGGATGAAGTCACCACGATGGATGTTCTCGATCGAGACCAGGCGGATGAAGTCGTCGTTGTCGATGTGATGGTCGAAGGTGACTTCGGCGAGTCGTCGGATCGCCTCGATCGGATCGGCGTGGTCGACGCGCAACTTCTGTTCCGCCTGACGGATTCCTCGGTACGCCCGGTCCAGAACCGCCAGGTAGAGGCCCTCTTTGCCGCCGAAGTAGTAGTAGATCATCCGTTTGGTGGTGCGCGTGCGTTCGGCGATCTCGTCCACACGGGCGCCCGAGTATCCCGACTCGGCGAAGACCTCGGTGGCAATGTCGAGCAGTTCTGCACGCGTGCGCTCGGGATCGCGCTGGAGTTCGGATTTCGGCTTGGCGGCCACGGTGGGAGCTTACTTGCGAGGTGTCTGTCCATGACGAACCATTGCCACCGCAATGTACCAATTGGTACATTGATGTGATGAAGACCTCGATTGCGACCGTCTCGGTGTCTGGCTCACTCGTCGAGAAACTGCACGCGTGCGCCGACGCGGGGTTCGACGGCGTGGAGATCTTCGAGCCCGATCTGATCGCCGCAGACCAGTCCCCGGAGGAGATTCGAGCTCTCGCACACAGGCTCGGGCTGGCGCTGTACCTGTATCAGCCGCTACGCGACATCGAAGGTGTCAGCGAGGCGAGATTCGCCGACAATCTGCGACGCGCGGACGCGACATTCGCCACCGCTGCGCGACTGGGTATCGACACGGTCCTCGTGTGCAGCAATGTCGCCACCGCAACGATCGACGATGACGCGGTGTCCGCCGATCAGCTCCGACGCGTCGGCGATCTCGCGGCCGGACACGGCCTTCGCATCGCCTTCGAAGCCCTCGCCTGGGGACGGTTCGTCGACGACTACCGGCGTTCATGGCGCATCGTCGAGCTCGCCGACCATCCGGCAGTCGGCCTGTGCCTCGACAGTTTTCACGTGCTCTCGCGCGGGCACGATCCGTCGGCGATCCGAGCGATCCCGGGGGAGAAGATCTTCTTTCTCCAACTCGCCGACGCCCCGGCACTGTCCATGGACGTGTTGTCGTGGAGTCGGCACCATCGCCTGTTCCCCGGCGAAGGCGCGTTCGATCTCGAGGACTTCGTCGGTCATGTCCTGGCTGCCGGATACACCGGCCCGCTGTCGTTGGAGGTCTTCAATGACACGTTCCGACAGACCGACCCCGTACCGACGGCGGCGCACGCGCATCGGTCGCTGCTGTGGTTGCAGGATCGGCTCGACCTGATCGACATCCCGGATCCCAAGCCCCCGACAGGATTCGACTTCGTCGAGATCAAATCCGAGGACACCCGCGAGGTCGAGGCCATGTTGCACCAGCTTGGCTTCGTCGGCCGCGGCCGACATCGCAGCAAGCCGGTCACGTTGTGGACGGCGGGTCACGCGCGAGTGGTTCTCAACGAGCAACAGGCGCGCGACGAGTCGCCGCACATCGCGGCCATCGGACTCCAGGTATCCGACCCGGACGCGGTGAGCAGACGCGCCTCGATCCTCGGTGCGCCTGCGGTCAATCGGCGCACACACGCGTCGGAGCACGCGTTCGGCACGACGGTCGTGCCCGGCGGCACCGAGGTCTTCTGGACGGGCGCGACCGCCGACTCGCCCCGCTGGGTCGACGAGTTCGACGACGGACTGCCGACGACAAGCACGACGATTCGCGCGATCGACCACGTCAACCTCACCCAGCAGTGGGAGACCGCCGACGACGCACGGCTCTTCTTGATGAGCGTGTTCGGTCTCGACGCCGACGACCCGGTCGAAGTGCCAGGACCGCGCGGGTTGATCCGCAGCCAGGTGCTGCGCTCTGCGGACGGTGCCGTCCGGGTT
Organism: Gordonia sp. w5E2; assembly: GCF_036540975.1. Lineage (NCBI taxonomy): Bacteria > Bacillati > Actinomycetota > Actinomycetes > Mycobacteriales > Gordoniaceae > Gordonia > Gordonia sp. w5E2. The sequence continues at coordinate 2,285,476 of NZ_CP144213.1, forward strand.
CCGCTCAACGTCGCACCGCACGTCCTCGACTCCGAGGCGATCGCGCAGCATGTCGCGTTCGCCTGCGATGACGTGCTCGGACTCGCGCGTCGCGCACACGACGCCGGCCTGCAGTTCCTGCGTGTCCCGGACAACTACTACGACTACGTTCGCGGGCGCTTCGGTGTCGCCGAGGATCTGCTGGCGCGCCTGCGCGAACTCGGCGTGCTTTACGACCGCAGCTCCGATCCGGCCGGCGGCTACCTGCTGCACTTCTATACCCGCACGGTGGGCCGGGTCTTCTTCGAATTCGTCCAACGGTTCGACGCCTACGACGGATACGGCATCGACAACGCACCCGTGCGGCTCGCCGCACAGCACTGACGCCGGGGCTCGCCGCGCAGCAGTGACGCCGCGGCCCTCCGAGTAGCGTGAGTGGCATGCTCACAGCTCCGTTGCCCGATGAATTCGCGCGTCGTCGCGAGCGTTTTCGTGCACTGATCTCGACCGGCCCCGAACCCGTCGACGTCTTCGTGGTCTCCGATCTCACCAACATCCGCTACCTGAGCGGGTTCACGGGCTCGAACGCCGCGCTGTCGATCTCCGCCGCGGGCAGCGACGGCGACCGCATCTGCACGGATGGGCGCTACATCACACAGGTCGCCGAGCAATCGGGCGACCTCGTCGCTGTCATCGCGCGCAACTGCACCGAAGAGCTCGTCGGAGCCGCGCTCGTATCGGGGGCGTCGCGGGTCGGCTTCGAGTCGGACATCCTCACCGTTGCGACCCACGCGAATCTGACAGGTGGTCTCGCGCAGGGGAGCGAACTCGTCGGACGGACCGGCCTCGTCGCCGAGTTGCGTGAGGTCAAAGACGACGCAGAGGTCGAACTGCTGCGGCGTGCGTGTGCCATCGGCGACGTAGCGCTCGCCGAGATCATCTCCGACGGCGTGATCCGCGCCGGCGCGACCGAACGCGAGGTGGCACGCGCGCTCGAGAACGCGATGTTCCGGCACGGCGCCGACGAGATCTCCTTCGAGACCATCGTCGCGGCCGGTGCCAACTCGGCGATCCCGCATCATCGCCCGACGTCGGCGGTGCTCGCCGACGGTGACTTCGTGAAGATCGACTTCGGGGCGGTCGCAGGCGGCTACCACTCGGACATGACCCGCACCTATGTGCTCGCGCGCGCTGCGGACTGGCAGCGAGAGATCTACGACCTGGTCTTGACGGCACAGACCGCGGGCCGTGAGGCGCTGAAAGCGGGTGCCGACCTGAGGTCGATCGACGCCGCTGCGAGGTCGGTCATCGACGACGCGGGTTACGGGGACCAGTACGTCCACGGACTCGGCCACGGCGTCGGACTCGAGATCCACGAAGCGCCCGGCATCGGAAAACTGGCGACGGGTACACTACCTTCCGGCGCAGCGGTGACTGTGGAGCCCGGTGTCTACCTCCCCGGAAGAGGTGGCGTCCGGATCGAGGACACGCTCATCGTCACAGATGGCGAGCCCGACCTGCTGACCACCACCGACAAGACCTTTACCGTCATCTGACGGCCCGCGCACCCCGATGCGCAGGAGATGCACACATACCGACGTAGAAGATTGAGGAACTGATTCATGGCGACCACCGCCGATTTCAAGAACGGTCTCGTACTCCGCATGGACAACCAGCTTTGGCAGATCCTGGAGTTCCAGCACGTCAAGCCCGGCAAGGGGCCTGCGTTCGTGCGTACGAAGATCAAGAACGTGCTCAGCGGTAAGACCGTCGACAAGACGTTCAACGCGGGCGTCAAGGTCGAGACCGCGACCGTCGACCGTCGCGACATGCAGTTCCTGTACAACGACGGCACCGACTACGTCTTCATGGACGCCCAGGACTACGAGCAGTACCCGATCGCGCCGGAGACCGTCGGCGACGGTGCGCGCTTCCTGCTCGAGAACATGACCGTCCAGGTTTCCCTGAACGAGGGTCAGCCGCTCTTCGTCGAGCTCCCGGTCACCGTCGAGCTCACCGTCACGCACACCGACCCGGGCCTGCAGGGCGACCGGTCGACCGGCGGCACCAAGCCGGCCACGGTCGAGACCGGCACCGAGATCCAGGTGCCGCTGTTCATCAACACCGGCGACAAGCTGAAGATCGACTCGCGCGACGGCAACTACCTCGGCCGCGTCAACAGCTGATCACCAATCTCGGTCAACGAAGGTAGATCAGTGAAGCAACCCGGAACCCGGCACAAGGCTCGCCGGCGCGCAGTGGACCTGTTGTTCGAGGCTGAGGCCAAGCAGGTCAGCCCCGCGCAGCTCGTCGCGGAACGGCGCGAGTTCGTACGCGACGACGAGAGCGTCGGCGAGATCCACGACTACACCGCGACGGTGATCGAGGGACTGGCCGACGATCAGACGCAGATCGACTCCGTCGTTGCGTCGCATCTGAAGGGCTGGACCCTGGAGCGGCTTCCCGCCGTCGACCGTGCGATTCTCCGTCTCGCGACGTGGGAGCTCTTCAACTCGACCGACGTCGATCCGATCGTGATCGTCGACGAGGCCGTCGAATTGGCCAAGGAACTGTCCACCGACGACTCACCCGCGTTCGTCAACGGTGTGTTGGCAAAGATCGCCGAGCTCGCCCCGCAGGTGCGGGCAGCGCAGGCGGCCGGGTCCGACGGGCAGGGCTGAACAGCCCGATGCCTACCGGCGTGTAGAGTATTCGGCGACAGACATCCTTTAACGATCCGTCCAGTGAGGCGGAGAAGGAGGTCCATACATGGGCGAACGTGTTCTGCTCGACGCCGCGGATGTGTCCCGCACCATCGCGCGCGTCGCGCACCAGGTCATCGAGAAGACGGCTCTGGACTCACCTGATGCACCCCGCGTGGTGATCATCGGAATCCCGACGCGCGGAACGACTCTCGCCAATCGGCTGGCCGCGAGGATCAAAGAGTTCTCCGGCGTCGACGTTCCCGTCGGATACCTCGACATCACGCTCTACCGCGACGATCTCCGCGCCAAACCGCACCGCCCGCTCGAACGCACGATGGTGCCTGCCGGTGGCGTCGACAACGCGGTCGTCGTACTCGTCGACGACGTGCTCTACTCGGGCCGAACCGTTCGCGCCGCACTCGACGCGCTGCGCGACCTCGGCCGTCCCGCCGCGGTCCAACTCGCAGTCCTCGTCGACCGCGGCCACCGCGAACTACCGCTACGCGCCGACTACGTCGGCAAGAACATCCCCACCTCGCGTGACGAGACCGTGTCGGTCCACCTGACCGAGCACGACGGCGTCGACGAGGTTGTGCTCGGCTCGAAGGGGTCGGGCGACGAGCAGGCGGCTCAGTGATGCGCCACCTACTCTCGACTGCCGACCTGACCCGCGACGACGCCACCGATCTTCTCGACGAGGCCGAGCGCTTCGAACAAGCGCTGACCGGTCGCGAGATCCGCAAACTCCCGACGCTGCGCGGACGCACCGTCATGACGGTGTTCTACGAGAACTCCACTCGCACAAGGGTTTCCTTCGAAGTCGCGGGCAAATGGATGAGCGCCGACGTCATCAATGTGAGCGCGTCGAGCTCGTCGGTCAACAAGGGCGAATCGCTGCGCGACACCGCAAAGACGTTGCGGGCGGCGGGAGCCGATGCGCTCATCGTGCGGCATCCCGCGTCGGGCGCGGCACATCAGATCGCGGCGTGGACATCCGGCGGATTCGGCCCCGACGGCCCGGATGCGGAAGGTACCGGACCTGCGGTGATCAACGCGGGCGACGGCACCCATGAGCACCCGACGCAGGCGCTTCTCGACGCGCTCACGCTCCGCCAGCGACTCGGCAGCATCGAGGGACGTCGGATCGCCCTCGTCGGCGATGTGCTGCACTCGCGCGTCGCGCGGTCGAATGCGCACCTGCTCTCCACACTCGGCGCCGACGTCGTGCTGGTCGCGCCGCCGACGTTGCTCCCGGTGGGAGTCGACGAGTGGCCGGTCGAGACGTCGGGCAACCTCGACGCCGAACTACCGGGCGCCGACGCCGTGATGATGCTGCGGGTGCAGGCGGAGCGCATGAACGGTGGCTTCTTCCCGTCCGCGCGCGAATACTCGGTGCGCTACGGCCTCAACGAGCGTCGGATGGGGTTGCTGTCCGACGACGCCGTCGTGCTGCATCCGGGTCCGATGCTGCGCGGCATGGAGATCGGCTACTCGGTCGCCGACTCGCCGCGCGCGACCATTCTCGAACAGGTGCGCAACGGCGTGCATGTCCGCATGGCGGTGCTCTTCCGGCTGCTCGCGGGCACAGAATCAGGAGGTGCGCTGTGACCGGCCCCAGCTCGGCAGCAGGATCGGTTGCCACCGGATCAGTGCTGATCCGCTCGGTCCGCCCGTACGGCGAGGGCGACCCGGTCGACGTGCTTGTCACCGACGGCGAGATCGCGGAGATCGGAACGTCGATCGACGCCCCGGACGACATCGAGGTCGTCGACGGTAACGGCGCCATCGTGCTGCCGGGCTTCGTCGACATGCACACGCATCTGCGTGAACCCGGCCGCGAAGACACCGAGACGATCCGAAGTGGTTCTGCCGCAGCGGCTCTCGGTGGATATACGGCCGTGTTCGCGATGGCCAACACCGCGCCCGTCGCCGACAACTCGACGGTGACCGACAACGTCTGGCGTTCCGGACGCGAAGTCGGACTCGTCGACGTCTACCCGGTCGGGGCCGTCACCGTCGGACTCGAGGGCAAGCAACTCGCCGAGATGGGCATGATGGCGTCGGGAGCCGCAGGCGTCCGCATGTTCAGTGACGACGGAAAGTGCGTCTCCGACCCGCTGCTCATGCGGCGTGCGCTCGAATACGCCAAGGGACTCGGCGTGCTCATCGCCCAACACGCAGAAGAGCCACGCCTCACAGTCGGCGCCGTCGCGCACGAGGGCCCGACGGCGGCACGGCTCGGACTCGCGGGCTGGCCGCGCGCGGCCGAGGAGTCGATCGTCGTCCGCGACGCCCTGCTGGCACGCGACGCCGGGGCGCGGGTGCACATCTGTCACGCGTCGACCGAGGGCACCGTCGCACTGCTGCGCTGGGCCAAGGAGCAGGGGATCGACGTGACCGCCGAGGTCACACCGCATCACCTGCTGCTCGACGACTCGCGGCTGCAGACGTACGACGCCATCAACAAGGTCAATCCGCCGCTGCGTGAGGAGCGCGACAAGGTCGCGCTGCGTCAGGCGTTGGCCGACGGGATCGTCGACTGCGTCGCGACAGATCATGCGCCGCATGCCGCGCAGGAGAAGTGCTGCGAGTTCGCGCAGGCCAAGCCGGGAATGCTCGGCTTACAGACCGCGCTGCCCATCATCGTCGAGACCATGGTCAACCCGGGCCTGCTCGACTGGCGAGGCGTTGCCCGCGTTATGAGTGAACGTCCGGCACAGATCGTCGGGCTCACCGATCAGGGCCGCCCGGTCGCCGTCGGCGAACCCGCGAATCTGACGCTGGTCGACCCGGAGACGTCGTGGGTGGTGCACGGGCGCGAGCTCGCTAGCCTTTCCGACAACACCCCCTACGAGTCGATGTCGATGCCCGCCACCGTCGTGGCAACACTGCTGCGCGGCGTGGTCACGGCGCGCGACGGCGAGGTGACACGGTGAGTGCGTCGGAGATCCTCATCGTGATCGTCGTCGTGCTGGTGTGGCTGGGACTGATCTCACTGGTGCTGCGCGGATGGCGCAACCGAGGCCGTGGCCAGGCAGAGTTGATCGGCGAGATGCCCGTGGCTCCAACCGAACTCGGCGAGCCGCAGCTCGGCCCCGACTCCGGTTTGTACGTCGGTTCGACGCTCGCGCCGAGTTGGCAGAACCGGGTGGCCGTCGGCGACGTCGGCGATCGTGCCACCGCAACCATCTCGGCCTACCCCGACGGTGTGCTGCTCGAACGGCGTGGTGCCAGCGATATCTGGATTCCGCGTTCGTCGATCACCGCCGTCCGCACCGAGCGCGGACTCGCGGGCAAGGTCATGACGGCCGACGGACTGCTGGTGATCCGCTGGGTGCTGCCGACGGGAACCGAAATCGATTCAGGAATACGTGCCGACGACAAGACCGTCTACCCGGGATGGGTGGCCGCATTCGACACACAGCCCGATACAGAACAGAGGAAAGACCAATGACCGCAGCGGTTCTGGTGCTCGAAAACGGCCAGGTGTTCCGCGGCCGGGAATACGGCGCCGTCGGCGAGACGCTCGGCGAAGCGGTGTTCTGCACTGCGATGACCGGCTATCAGGAGACACTGACCGACCCCAGCTACCACCGTCAGATCGTCGTCGCGACCGCCCCGCAGATCGGTAACACCGGCTGGAACAACGAGGACGGCGAATCGACGGGCAGTGCGGGCAGTGAGGGCGAGGTCGGCGACTCGGGCAAGATCTGGGTTGCCGGGTACGCGGTGCGCAATCCCACACGGCGCGTGTCGAATTGGCGCGCGACCACGTCACTGGAGGCGGAGCTCGAGCGTCAGGGCATCGTCGGTATCTCGGGTATCGACACCCGGACCGTAGTGCGTGTGCTGCGCGACCACGGATCGATGCGGGCCGGGGTCTTCTCCGGTGCTGCGCTCGCAGACGACGACGAGCTCATCTCCCGGGTGCGTAGCCAGCCGTCGATGAAGGGCGCGAACCTCGCCGGCGAGGTCAGCACCGACACCGGCTACCTCGTAGAACCGGGCTCCGATCCGCAATTCACCGTTGCCGCAATCGATCTCGGTATCAAGACCAACACCCCACGCATGTTCGCCGAACGCGGAGTCGCGGTACACGTGCTGCCCGCGGACGCCGGATTCGACGCGATCGCCGAGCTGAAGCCCGACGGCGTGTTCCTGTCGAACGGCCCGGGCGACCCGGCGACCGCCGACGATGCCGTCGAGCTGACCCGTCAGGTCCTCGGAGCCGATCTGCCACTGTTCGGCATCTGCTTCGGTAACCAGATCCTCGGCCGCGCATTCGGCCGGAACACCTACAAGATGAAGTTCGGCCACCGCGGCATCAACATCCCGGTGATCGACGCTGCGACCGGCAAGGTGTCGATCACCGCACAGAATCACGGCTTCGCGCTCGAGGGCGAAGCGGGCGAAGAGTTCGACACCGACTTCGGACGTGCCCGCGTCAGCCACGTCTGCGCCAACGACGGAACCGTCGAAGGCGTCGAATTGCTCTCCGGCCGAGCGTTTTCGGTCCAATACCACCCAGAAGCGGCGGCCGGTCCACACGACGCCGCCTATCTGTTCGACAGATTCGTCTCCCTGCTGGAGGCTGATCGCGCCAACGGAACGAGGTCCTAATGCCGCGCCGCGACGACATCAATCACGTCCTGGTGATCGGCTCCGGCCCGATCGTCATCGGACAGGCCTGCGAGTTCGACTACTCGGGCACCCAGGCGTGCCGCGTCCTCAAGGCCGAGGGCCTGCGCGTGAGCCTGGTCAACTCCAACCCGGCGACCATCATGACCGATCCGGAGTTCGCCGACGCCACCTACATCGAGCCGATCACGGCCGAGTACGTCGAGAAGGTCATCGAGGCCGAGCGCGACGCCGGTCATCCGATCGACGCGGTACTCGCCACCCTCGGTGGGCAGACTGCGCTGAACACCGCTGTGGCCCTGCATGATCGGGGTTCTCTCGAGAAGTACGACATCGAACTGATCGGTGCCGACTTCGACGCCATCCAGCGCGGCGAGGACAGGCAGATGTTCAAGGACATCGTCGCCAAGGTCGGGGGAGAGAGCGCACGGTCGCGCGTCTGTCACACCATGGAAGAAGTGCGTGAGACCGTCGCCGACCTCGGGTATCCCGTGGTCGTGCGCCCGTCGTTCACGATGGGTGGCCTCGGTTCGGGTATGGCCTACAACACCGACGACCTCGACCGCATCGCGGGTGGCGGCCTCGCGGCGTCGCCGACCGCCAACGTGCTCATCGAGGAGTCGATCCTCGGGTGGAAGGAATACGAGCTCGAGCTGATGCGCGACAACCGCGACAACGTGGTCGTCGTCTGTTCGATCGAGAACGTCGACCCGGTCGGAGTGCACACCGGCGATTCGATCACCGTCGCACCGGCAATGACCCTGACCGACCGCGAATACCAGAAGATGCGCGATCTCTCGATCGACATTCTGCGCGAGGTCGGCGTCGACACCGGCGGCTGCAACATCCAGTTCGCGCAGGACCCGCGCGACGGACGACTCATCGTGATCGAGATGAATCCGCGAGTGTCCCGTTCGTCGGCATTGGCTTCCAAGGCAACGGGTTTCCCGATCGCCAAGATCGCCGCGAAGCTCGCGATCGGCTACAGCCTCGACGAGATCACCAACGACATCACGAAAGAGACCCCTGCCTGCTTCGAGCCGACGCTCGACTACGTCGTGGTCAAGGCGCCGCGTTTCGCGTTCGAGAAGTTCCCCGGCGCCGACGACACGCTGACCACCACGATGAAGTCGGTGGGCGAGGCGATGAGTCTCGGACGTAGCTTCGCCGAGGCGTTCGGCAAGGTGATGCGCTCGCTCGAGACCAAGGCGGCCGGATTCTGGACCGAGCCGAACCGACCCGATCCGGCGACCGTCGACCTCGAGGCCCTGCTGGAGGAGATCGCGACGCCCAAGGACGGTCGCATCTACAAGGTGATGCTCGCGTTCGACGCCGGAGCCACCATCGAGCAGGTCTACGACGCCACCGCCATCGACCCGTGGTTCCTCGCCGAGATCGCGGGGATCGGGGCGCTCGGCGCGCAGATCCGTGACGCCGACGAACTCACCGAGGATCTGCTCCGCGACGCGAAGTCGAACGGCTTCTCCGATCGTCAGATCGCGGCTCTGCGTGACGATTTCGCCGACGAGAATGCCGTTCGCGCCCACCGTCACGGGCTCGGCGTCCGACCGGTCTACAAGACCGTCGACACCTGTGCCGCGGAATTCGAGGCAAAGACGCCGTACCACTACTCGACCTACGAGCTCGATCCCGCGGCAACCAGCGAGATCGCTCCGCAGACCGAGCGGCCCAAGGTGCTGATCCTCGGCTCGGGTCCCAACCGCATCGGCCAGGGCATCGAGTTCGACTACTCGTGCGTGCATGCGGCGCTGACCCTGTCGGAGGCCGGCTACGAGACGGTCATGGTCAACTGCAACCCGGAGACGGTCTCGACCGACTACGACACCGCCGACCGCCTCTACTTCGAGCCGCTGACCTTCGAGGATGTGCTCGAGGTATACCACGCGGAGTCGGAGTCGGGCACGGTCGCGGGAGTGATCGTCCAACTCGGCGGACAGACACCGCTCGGACTCGCCGACCGTCTCGAGGCCGCCGGGGTGCCGATCGTCGGAACCAGCCCTGCGGCAATCGATCTCGCGGAGGACCGTGGCGAGTTCGGCAAGGTACTGACCGACGCCGGACTGCCCGCGCCCGCGTTCGGTACGGCCACCTCGTTCGAGGAGGCACGCGACACCGCCGCCCGGATCGGCTACCCGGTACTGGTGCGCCCGTCCTACGTGCTCGGCGGTCGCGGCATGGAGATCGTGTACGACGAGGCATCGCTCGCCGACTACATCTCGCGCGCAACAGAATTGACGCCCGACCACCCGGTGCTCGTCGACCGCTTCCTCGAAGACGCGGTCGAGATCGACGTCGACGCGCTGTGCGATGGCACCGAGGTGTACATCGGTGGCGTCATGGAGCACATCGAGGAGGCCGGTATCCACTCCGGCGATTCGGCGTGCGCGCTGCCGCCGATCACGCTGGGCCGATCGGATCTCGAGATGGTCCGACGCTCGACCGAGGCATTGGCCAAGGGTATCGGCGTGCGCGGACTGATGAACGTCCAGTACGCGCTCAAGGACGACATCCTGTATGTCCTGGAGGCGAATCCGCGTGCCAGCCGCACCGTGCCGTTCGTGTCGAAGGCGACGTCTGTCCCGCTCGCAAAGGCGTGCGCACGCGTCATGCTCGGCGAGACCATCGCCGAACTGCGTGAGCAGCAACTGCTGCCTGCCACCGGAGACGGCGGCACCGCGCCGATCGACGCTCCCATCGCGGTCAAAGAAGCGGTATTGCCGTTCAACCGCTTCCGCCGCTTCGACGGCACCGGAGTCGACGCGCTGCTGAGCCCGGAGATGAAGTCGACGGGCGAGGTCATGGGAATCGACGCCGATTTCGGGCGGGCGTTTGCCAAGTCGCAGACCGCGGCATACGGCTCACTGCCCACCCAGGGCGCCGTCTTCGTGTCGGTGGCCAACAAGGACAAGCGCGCTCTGCTCTTCCCGGTCAAGCACCTCGCCGACCTCGGGTTCACCATCCTGGCCACCGAGGGCACCGCAGAGGTGTTGCGGCGCAACGGAATCGTCGCGACGACAGTGCCCAAGCACTTCGAGGCCAAGCCGGGGGAGCGCACGATTGTCGATGCGATTCTTGCCGGTGAGGTCGCGATGGTGATCAACACGCCCTACGGCCAGTCGGGTCCGCGCGTCGACGGTTACGAGATCCGCAGCGCTGCAGTCACCGCGGGAATTCCGTGCATCACCACCGTGCAGGGAGCCAGCGCAGCGGTCCAGGGCATCGAGGCCGCGTTGCGAGAAGAGATCGGCGTCGAATCGCTGCAGCGTCGGCACGCAACGTTGATCAACGAGGGGTGATGAGTGTGACACGTTCGGACACAACAGGTTTCGCGGTTCATTACCGATCTGCTGTTGCCGAACGTGGCAGGCTGTGCGCCGGGATCGACCCCCACGTCGAGCTGCTCGAGCAGTGGGGGTTGCCCGTCGACACCAGCGGACTGCGGCAATTCGCCGACATCTGCGTCGACGCGCTCGGCCCGGTCGCAGCCGTGATCAAACCGCAGGTGGCCTTCTTCGAGGCGTTCGGCGCCGCGGGATTCGCGGTGTTGGAGTCGGTCATCGCGGGGTGCCGGGCGGCGGGTGCCGTCGTACTCGCCGACGCCAAGCGCGGCGACATCGGCTCCACGATGCAGGCGTACGCGCACGCGTGGCTCGACGAACGGTCACCGCTGTGCGCCGACGCCGTCACCGTCTCGCCGTATCTGGGATTCGGCTCACTGTCGCCCGCGATCGACGCCGCGCGCAGCGGTGGGCGCGGTGTCTTCGTGCTCGCGCGCACGTCCAACCCCGAGGGTGCCGGCCTGCAGCTCGCCACGACGGGCGACCGGACCGTCGGACAGACGATCGTCGACGACGCCGCTGAACAGAACGCTGACGGATCGGCGACGGTCGGGCTTGTCGTCGGAGCAACTCGTGCGCACGGGCTCGATCTGAGCGCACTGAACGGCCCCATCCTGGCTCCCGGTCTCGGAGCGCAGGGTGCGACGGCCGCCGACCTGCCCGAGGTCTTCGACGGCGCCGACCCTGCGTGGGTGCTGCCCGCGAGTTCCCGCGGCGTGCTGCGCGCCGGCCCCGACGTTGCGGCGCTGCGGGCGGCGTTCGCGGTTGCTCGTGACGAGGTAGAGGCCGCCCTGGGCTGATCGTCGGATTCTCGACGACGAGACGCCCGCCCGACACATCCGTGCCGGACGGGCGCCTGCTCGTTCCTATCACCACAGGTCATAGACGGCGTTCGCGTTGGGGAATCCGCTCGCGACCGAGGCATTGACGAAGTAGTGACCACCGGTGGTGCCGGTCATGTTGGTGTTCACATCGCCGCGCACGTTCTCCAGCTCGTAGATCGCACGCGGGCCGAAGGCGCCGACCTGATAGTTGACGAACACCGTCTCCGACGCCGCGTTCGGTGCACTGGCGGTGACGACCTCACTGGCACCCGGGGCCAGAGCGAACTGAGGCGCGTTGATCCACTGACCGGAGCCCGGTGTGCCGCCCGCGTAGAACTCGGTGTGATCGGTGTGGTTGGTGATCGTCATGGCGACGGTCGGCTCTCCCGGATGGTTCACGGGCAAGGTGCCCGCGTGTGCCGCGCCGACTCCGGCGGCTGCCAGTGTGCCGGCGATTCCGAGTCCTGCGACGACGGCCGCGGTGCGGATTGCGAAGGTCTTGCGGTGACGCGGCGTGGTCTGCCCGGTGCTTGCGGTGTTGCCGGTCTCGGTGCTTGCGGCGGCGGTGTTGGTCTCAGGGGTGGTGTTGTTGGCGTTCATGGTGTTTCTCCTTGCGACGGGGCCGCGTCCTTTGGGGGCGTGGTCGCTGTTTCTGACACCAATGACTTTGCCGCTCAGAAGCCCTTCGCAACCTCCGCCTACGGGCTGATCAGCAGGATGATCAGCGCATCCCCCGATCGGTGGATGTGGGCGTCGGCACAGCAGAACGTCGAGGACGCAGGCGCGCGACACGCTCAACGAGTGCATCAATTCGCTGAGTTTGTCGGTCGCAACTGCTGTCACAGCAGTACCAGGCAGGATTCGACGAGCATCGACGACTTCGGGGCGTCGGAAACGATCGTGTCACGGAGCCGGGTCTGTGACCTGCGGGTTTATTCGGATTCGTGGTCTGTCACAGCGAACGCGTAGGCTCTGCCGGGTCGTCGGTGAGCAGGGAGTTTCCGAACCCTCTACATCACCGAGGCCGACCGAAAACGCGGGGGTGCCTCTCGCAAATGCCTGTTCAGATGGGTACGGTCGCTTTCGCTGCAGTCATTCGAGGTGATGTCGCCCCAGATCGGGGCGAGTACACGTCGGGACCCGCGGCCACACGCCGCCGGAGCCTGCCCCGGGCGCCGGTGTAGTCAGTTCGAGAACGAAAGACGGAGGAACCCGTGGCGCTTCCCCAGTTGACAGACGAGCAGCGCGCCGCTGCGTTGGAGAAGGCAGCTGCCGCTCGCCGAGTACGCGCCGAGCTCAAGGAGCGTCTCAAGCGCGGCGGCACCGATCTCTCGCAGGTGCTCAAGGATGCCGAGACCGATGAGATCCTCGGCAAGATGAAGGTCTCGGCTCTGCTCGAGGCGTTGCCGAAGGTTGGCAAGGTCAAGGCGCAGGAAATCATGACCGAACTCGAGATCGCCCCGACGCGCCGCCTGCGCGGCCTCGGCGATCGTCAGCGCAAGGCGCTGCTCGAGAAGTTCCCGTCCTGAGCGGGCAGAACACACACACGAGGGGCCGACTGGTTATTCTGGTCGGCCCCTCGGCCGTGGGTAAGTCGACCGTCGTGAGACGAGTCCGCGAGCTCGTGCCAACCCTGTTCTTCAGCGTCTCCGCCACGACGCGCGCGCCGCGCCCCGGCGAGGTCGACGGCCGCGACTATTACTTCGTTTCCGACGCCGAGTTCGATCGCATGATCGCCGACGACGAGTTCCTCGAGTGGGCAGAGATCCACGGCGGACTCCAGCGATCGGGCACGCCGGCGAAGCCTGTCGAAAACGCGCTCGCCAAGGGACAGCCGGTACTGTTGGAGGTCGACCTGGCCGGCGCACGCAACGCGGTACGCCGACTTCCCGAGGCCATCACCGTCTTCCTCGCGCCGCCGAGTTGGGACGATCTCGTCGAACGACTCGCAGGTCGCGGCACCGAAACACCCGAGGCGGCACAGCGTCGTCTCGAAACCGCCAGAACCGAAATGGACGCGCAGGGCGAGTTCGACCACGTGGTGGTCAACAACGAAGTCGACTCAGCCGCCCGCCAGTTGGTATCCTTGCTGGTTGGATCCGACAATACAAAGCAGGAGTTCGCGTGAGCACGCAGACCAATTTCGACACCCCCGAGATCGTCGACGCACCGTCGTACGACACACCGCTCGGAATCACCAATCCTCCGATCGACGATCTGCTCGAGCGCGCATCGTCGAAGTACGCCCTGGTGATCTACGCGGCAAAGCGCGCACGTCAGATCAACGACTACTACAACCAGCTCGGCGACGGCATCCTCGAGTACGTTGGCCCGCTCGTCGAGCCGGGTATGCAGGAGAAGCCGCTGTCGATCGCCATGCGTGAGATCCACTCGGATCTGCTGCAGCACACCGAGGGCGAGTAGTACCCACAGGAGATGACCACTCCGGGCGCCAAGCGGCGCATTCTGGTCGGCGTCGGCGGCGGTATCGCCGCGTACAAGGTGTGCTCGGTCATCCGACACTTCACCGAGGCCGGACACGAGGTGCGGGTCATCCCGACTCGTGCGGCCCTCGAATTCGTCGGCGCGGCGACCCTGGAGGCACTGTCGGGTCATCCGGTGTCCACCGAGGTCTTCGAGCACGTCGACGAGGTGCCGCACGTCCGATTGGGGCAGGGCGCCGACCTGGTGATCGTCGCGCCTGCCACAGCCGACCTCATGGCGCGGGCCGCGACGGGGCGCGCCGACGACCTGCTGACCGCGTCGCTGCTGACGGTCACGTGTCCGGTGATGTTCGTGCCCGCCATGCACACGGAGATGTGGGAGCACCCCGCAACGCAGGCCAACGTCGCCACGTTGCGTGAGCGCGGCGCCACCGTCGTGACACCGGCCTCCGGAAGGCTGACCGGTCGCGACACCGGTGCCGGACGCCTACCCGAGCCGCAGGAGATCGCGCTTCTCGGCGAACTGCTGCTCGACCGCTCCGACGCGCTGCCATACGACCTGGCCGGAGCGCGCATCGTGATCAGCGCCGGAGGCACCCGCGAACCGCTCGACCCCGTGCGCTACCTCGGCAACCGCAGTTCGGGCAAGCAGGGATTCGCTCTCGCACGCGCCGCAGCGCAGCGCGGAGCCCACGTGACCGTCGTCGCGGGTTCGACCAACGAGGCGGGCGAACCGGCAGGCGTCGACGTCGTCCACATCGAGGATGCGCGAGAACTCGCCGACGAGATGACCAAGCGTGCCGCAGACGCCGACGCGGTGATCATGGCGGCGGCCGTCGCCGACTTCCGGCCGATCACCGTCAACGACACCAAGATCAAGAAGAACGACGACGGCCCCGCGCCGATCGAGCTGACGACCAATCCGGATATCTTGCGGGGTCTCGTGCAGTCCCGCGAGTCCGGAGCCATCCCGTCCGAGGTCGTGATCGTCGGCTTCGCGGCCGAGACCGGAGACGAACACGGCGGCGTGCTCGACCATGGCCGCGAGAAGCTGCGCCGAAAGGGCTGCGATCTACTCGTCGTGAACGCGGTCGGCGACGGCAAGGCCTTCGGAACCGAGGACAATACCGGCTGGTTACTCGCAGCGAACGGCAACGAAACGTCGCTTCCGTACGGTTCGAAAACACTCATGGCGAGCCGAATACTTGACGAAGTTCACGCTTTGCTGCCTGATTAGGTTCGCGCTCCACCTCGTCAATCGGATGTCGGGACGAGTGTGTAGGTTTGTAATCCACGAGACCACCAACGGCGATCATTCGAATTGCCGTGTGCTCCCAGTGGGGGGACACATGTTTGAGAGGATCAGATGACCAGCTCTGCGTCACGCCTGTTCACCAGTGAGTCGGTCACGGAGGGCCATCCGGACAAGATCTGCGACGCCATCAGCGATTCGGTCCTCGACGCGATCCTCACCGACGACCCGAAGGCCCGCGTTGCCGTCGAGACCCTCGTCACCACCGGGCAGGTTCACGTGGCAGGAGAGGTCACGACGACCGCCTACGTCGATATCCCCGGCATCGTCCGCAGCAAGATCCTCGAAATCGGCTACGACTCGTCCACCAAGGGCTTCGACGGCGCGTCGTGCGGTGTGAACGTGGCAATCGGCGCTCAGTCGCCCGATATCGCGGGCGGTGTGTTCAACTCGCACGAGAGCCGCAGCGGCATCTCCGAGGACGAGATCGACGCTCAGGGCGCGGGCGACCAGGGACTCATGTTCGGGTACGCCACCGACGAGACACCCGAGCTGATGCCGGTGCCGATCGCGCTCGCCCATCGACTGTCGCGTCGGCTCACCGAGGTTCGCAAGAACGGCACGCTGCCGTACCTGCGACCCGACGGCAAGACCCAGGTCACCATCGAATACGACGGCGACAAGCCGGTCCGACTCGACACCGTCGTCGTCTCGACGCAGCACGCAGCCGATATCGACCTCGAGAAGATGCTCACCCCCGACATCAAGTCGCAGGTGATCGATCCCGTCCTCGCCGAGCTGGATCTGCCCGGCTTCACCACCGAGGGCTACCGACTGCTGGTCAACCCCACGGGCAAGTTCGTGCTCGGCGGCCCCATGGGCGACGCCGGCTTGACCGGACGCAAGATCATCGTCGACACCTACGGCGGCATGGCCCGCCACGGTGGTGGTGCCTTCTCGGGTAAGGATCCGTCGAAGGTCGACCGCAGCGCGGCGTACGCCATGCGCTGGGTCGCCAAGAACGCTGTCGCTGCCGGTCTCGCCAGCCGCATCGAGGTGCAGGTCGCCTACGCCATCGGCAAGGCAGCTCCCGTCGGACTCTTCGTCGAGACCTTCGGCACGGAGAAGACCGATCCCGAGGTCATCCGCAAGGCGATCTCCGAGACCTTCGATCTGCGGCCGCTCGCGATCATCCGCGATCTCGACCTGCTGCGCCCGATCTACGGCCCGACGGCGGCCTACGGCCACTTCGGACGCACCGATCTGGACCTGCCCTGGGAGAACACCGACCGGGCCGACAAGCTGCGCTCGGCAGCGGGTCTCTAAGACATAAGCCGCAGTTCTGCAGAAAGAACGTGCAGCGTCGAAGCCGGTCGCGAAGGTCCTGCCCATGCTCGGGCTGGCCCATCTCGACCGGCCTTTCGATTATCTGATCGACGCCGAGCAAGATGCCGATGCCGTCCCGGGTGTCCGTGTGCGGGTTCGGTTCTCCGGCCGACTCGTCGACGGCTTCCTTCTCGACCGCGTCGAAGAATCCGAGCATCCCGGCAAGCTGGGGTGGCTCGAACGGATCGTCTCACCCGAGCCGGTGCTCTCACCCGAGATGATGCTCGTGTGCCGTGCCGTGGCCGAGCGCTACGCAGGCACGATGTCCGACGTGATCCGACTTGCCGTGCCGCCTCGACATGCGCGCACCGAGAAGGGGGAGACGCCTGCGCCGACGTCGGACGTCGTCGTTCCCGAACGTGATGGGTGGCGTGCGTATCTCAACGCAGACTCCTTCGTAGACTCACTCGCCGACGGCGCTCCGCGCGCGCTGTGGCAGGCGACGCCGGGGGAGGACTGGCCTGCCCGACTCGCCGAACTCGCTGCCCACGTCGCCGCAGCGGGACGCGGGGTGGTCGTCGTGGTGCCCGATCAACGTGACCTCGACCGATTGTCGGCAGCATGTGAGCCGCTGCTCGGCGACCGGTGCGTCACCCTCGCCGCCGGACTCGGCCCGACCGCCAGGTATCGGCGGTGGTTGGCGGTGCGGCGTGGTGCTGCCGACGTCGTGCTCGGGACCCGTAGCGCGGTGTTCGCGCCCGTGCACGATCTGGGACTGATGGTCATCTGGGACGACGGCGACGACAGCCTGGATGAGCCGCGAGCGCCGTATCCGCATCCGCGCGAGGTCGCGGTGTTGCGGGCGCACATCGAGCGCGCCGGACTCGTGATCGGTGGTTTCGCACGAACCGCCGAGGCGCAGGTGCTCGCCGAGGCGGGCTGGGCACACGACCTCGTGGCCGCGCGCGCGACGGTCCGCGACCGCAGCCCCAGGATCGACGCGATCAGCGACGAGGATTCGCGCGTGGCACGTGATCCGCTGGCGCACAGTGCACGTATACCCGAGGTGGCGTTCGACGCCGCGCGCAAGGCCATCGCCGCCGACACCCCGGTCCTGTTCAGCGTGCCGCGGCGCGGCTACATCCCATCGCTCGCGTGTGCGCGGTGTCGTACCCACGTGCGCTGCCGGTCGTGTCACGGGCCGGTACAGATGGGCGCCGACCAGCAGCTCACCTGCCGATGGTGTGGCCGTGTGGAGTTGCGCTTTCGCTGTGTCGAGTGCGGCGGTACGCAGGTCAGGGCGCTGACGACGGGCGCTCGTCGCACCGCAGAGGAATTAGGACGGGCGTTCGCGGGGGTCCCGGTACTCACCAGCGGTGGCTCGTCGATCCACGACCGGGTCGACGGCGGTGCGCGCGTCGTCGTGTCGACGCCGGGCGCCGAGCCGGTTGCCGACGGCGGTTACGGAGCCGCGGTCGTCCTCGACACGTGGGCCCAGCTCGACAGATTCGACCTACGCGTCGACGAGAACGCGGTCCGCCGATGGATGGCGATCGGTGCGCTGATCCGCGCGCGCCACGACGGCGGCGCGATGGTGATCGTCGCCGACGCCTCACTGAGCCCGGTACAAGCGGTCATCCGGTGGGACCCGGTGGGCTTCGCCGCGCACGAACTCGCCAATCGGGTCGAGCTGGGTTTTCCGCCCGCGGTCACGATGGCGTCGATCGACGGCGACACCGCGTCGATCAACGCGTTCACCGATCTGATCGAATTGCCCGCCGGCGCAGACGTTCTCGGGCCCGTGCCACTGCCGCCGGGTGTGCGTCCTCCCGCAGGTGTTCCCGACGGCGCTGAGATCGAACGCATTCTGGTGCGCACCGATCGTCGGCACGGGCGCGAACTGACGGCGGCGCTGACCGAGGCGCAGGTGCGGCGCAACACACATCATGAGACCGGGCCGATCCGTGTGCAGGTCGATCCACCTACCATCGGATGAGCGCAATGTCTGCGCCCAACGATGCCGAAGGAGTCTGACGTGCGGATCGTGTTCGCCGGAACACCCGAGGTCGCGGTGCCCTCGCTGCAGCGGCTCCTCGAGTCACCCGACCATGAGGTCGTCGGTGTGATCTCACGACCCGATGCGGTCGCGGGGCGTGGTCGTAAGGTGTCGCGGTCACCGATCGCCGAGCTGGCCGATGCGAACGGCATCGAGGTCATCACTCCGCGTCGGATGTCCGACGCCGACGTCGCCGAGGCTCTCGCTCGGTGGCAACCCGCCGTCGGGGCCGTCGTCGCTTATGGCGGGCTGATTCCGCCGGACGTTCTCGAAATCCCACCGCATGGCTGGATCAACCTGCACTTCTCGGTGTTGCCCGCATGGCGTGGCGCCGCACCGGTGCAGGCCGCGATCGCCGCGGGTGACGAGACCACGGGCGCCAGCACCTTCCTGCTGGAGAAGGGACTCGACACCGGCCCCGTGTACGGCGTGCTGACCGAGACGATCCGCCCGACCGACACCAGCGGAGAACTGCTGGACAGATTGGCCGTCGCCGGGTCGACGCTGCTTCTGTCCACCCTGGACGGGATCGCCGCGGGTGCGCTGTCGCCGGTGCTGCAGCCCGCGGACGGGGTCAGCCACGCACCCAAGGTCGAGGTCGACGACGCGCGGGTGCGGTGGGATCTGCCTGCGCACCTGCTCGATCGACGTATTCGTGCGCACACTCCCGCACCGGGCGCATGGACGACGCTCGGCGACGCGCGTGTGAAGGTCGGCCCGGTCGGTCTCGTCGGCTCCGACGACCCTTCCGCGCCAAAGGATCTGGCGCCTGGGCGCGTCGTCGTGACCAAGAAGGTGGTGTTCGTGGGTACGGCCACCGATCCCGTGCGGCTCGGGTGGGTGCAGCCGCCGGGTAAGAAGCAGATGCCGGCCACAGATTGGGCGCGTGGGGCGCGCCTCGACGAGGAGACGGTGCTGTCATGAGTGATCCGAAGCTGCGGAAGAAGGCCGCCGATCCGGTACGCGAGGTCGCCCGAGACGTCCTGCGCGCCGTCCGCGAGCGCGACGCCTACGCCAACCTCGTACTTCCGAAGCTATTGCGGGAACGCAAGATCACCGGACGTGACGCCGCGCTGGCCACGGAGCTGACCTACGGCACCGCGCGTGCGTTCGGCACTCTCGACGCGATCATCGCCGCGGCCGCGAATCGTCCGGTGTCCGAGATCGATGGCGACGTCCTCGATGTACTGCGTCTCGGTGCCTACCAGTTGCTGCGGACCCGCATCGGGGCGCACGCGGCGGTCTCGACGTCCGTCGACCTCATTCGTAGCGAAAAGGGCATGGGCCCTTCGGGTTTCGTGAATGCCGTGCTGCGCAAGATCTCTCAACGCGACGAGGACCTGTGGGTTGACGAACTGGCTCCGCCGATCTGGGACGACCTCGTAGGAAACCTGGCGTTCCGATATGCGCACCCGCGCTGGATCGCGGAGGTCTTCTCCGACGCGCTCGGTGGTTCCGCAGGCGAACTGCAGGCCGCGCTCGCCGCCGACGACGACCGACCACCCGTGCACCTCGTCGCACGCCCGGGACTCATCACCGCAGAGGAATTGGCCCTCACGAGCGGTGGCGAGGTCGGTCGCTACTCGCCGTACGCGGTGTACCTGCCGGGCGGAGACCCCGGCGACATCGAGGCTGTGCGTCAGGGTTATGCGGGAGTTCAGGACGAGGGGAGTCAGCTCGTCGCACGGGCTGTCACCGCCGCCGACGTCGGCGAGGACGGCGGCCGATGGTTGGACATGTGCGCGGGCCCCGGCGGTAAGGCCGCGCTGATCGGCGCGATCGCCGACATCGACGGTGCGCATCTCGACGCCGTCGAGGTGAGTGAACACCGCGCCGACCTGATCCGGGGTGTCACCCGCGACATGCCCGTCGACGTACACGTCGGCGACGCGCGCAACCTCACGCCCGAGACGGGCCTGGCCCCGGGCTACGACAGGATTCTGCTGGACGCCCCGTGCTCGGGACTCGGCTCGCTTCGTCGTCGACCGGAGGCCCGCTGGCGGCGCACTCCCGACGACGTGACCGAACTCGTAGGCCTGCAGCGTGAATTGCTCACGGAGGCATTGCGAATGGTGCGCCCCGGCGGCGTCGTCGTCTATTCGACGTGCTCGCCGCATCCCGCGGAGACGACCGAACTCGTCGCCTCTGTTCTCGACGACGTCCCGGAGGCTCGCCAGCTCGACGCCCGGCCACTGGTCGGCACCGAGGAGATCGGCGACGGCCCACACGTACAACTCTGGCCCCATCGGCAGGGCACCGACGCCATGTTCCTGGCCGCGCTGACGAAGGAATGACCACTACTCCTCGGCGTGTTCGATCCAGTGCGGTCTTGATCGAAAATGCTTGCGGCACCGCCTTATTCGAGGTATACTAGAACAAAGATTCGACGGCGTCGGGGGTCTCATGTTCGCAGAAACCAGTGACCTGGAATCGCTGGTTTTTGCGCTCGGTGAGATGCCTGCCGCTGAGTCCGAAGCCGACGCCGCCGCCCGGCTGACCGTTCTGGAAGAGATCAAATCCGCCTGTGCCGCAGCGCAAGCGCGTGAGGCGGCGCGGCTGGATGAGCTCCGTCGCGCCGATGAGGAACTGCGTGGCGTACCGAAGGCGAGGCAGGGCAGGGGACTCTCGGCCGAAATCGGAATCGCTCGAAAAGCCTCTCCGCAGAAGGGTTCTCAGTATCTCGGGTTCGCGCGGGCGATCCAGCACGAGATGCCCCACACGCGAGACGCGCTGGCGTCGGGTCGGCTGACGGAATGGCGTGCCACCATTCTGGTTCGCGAGACGGCCTACCTCACCCGCGAAACACGCGAGGAGATCGACCGACGGGTCTGTGCGGATCCGACGACGCTCGACGGTGTCGGCGACCGCCAACTCGAGGCGCTCGCCAAGCAGCACGCCTACGAGTTGGAACCTCAGGCCGTGGTGGATCGAAAAGCGAAGGCCGAGAAGGATCGTCGAGTGTCGGTACGTCCGGCGCCCGATCTGATGACTCGGTTGTCCGCGCTGCTGCCGATGAAGCAGGGAATCTCGGTCTACGCGGCACTCAAGCGGTACGCCGACTCGGTCGTCGGTGCAGACGACCGTAGCCACGCGCAGATCATGGCCGACACGCTCGTCGAGCGGGTCACCGGACAGAAATCGGCCGACGCCGTGCCCGTCGCGGTCAACGTCGTCATGTCGGCCGACACGATGCTCGGGGGCGAGAAGGTGGCGGAGGTTCCGGGATACGGGCCGATTCCGGCGTCTATTGCACGTCAGCTCGTCTCCGAGGGCTTCGACCCCGATAGTGAGACCGCGTCGACGTTGAGACGCCTGTACGCAAGGCCGTCCGACGGCACGCTGGTCTCGATGGACGCAAAGTCGCGCTGCTTTCCCGCGGCACTGGTGCTCTTCGTCGCCCGGCGTGACAGGCGATGCAGGGTTGCCTACTGCAACGGGCACGTCGAACACATCGACCACATCCTCGCCCACCGCAGTGGTGGGCCAACGACCGCGGAGAACGGCGAGGGGCTGTGCCGTCTCCACAATCTGGTCAAGGAACTACCCGGTTGGAAATATCGTCGGCGCACCGAGTTCGGCGACATCACCGTGATCGACGTCATCACACCCTCGGGGAGCGAGCACCGGAGCACGTCACCGCCCGCTGTCGGCTTCCGGCCGGCGGGGGAGAGTGCGCTCGAGACCGAACTGGCGGCGCTGATCAACGCAGCGTGACGTCGGTTGCGTAGCTGACGATGACGAGGGTCCCGCCGACCTCGTCGTCGACGACGACGAGTCGACATCAGCTATGGCAGATGGGCGAAATGCAGCGCATTCAGAACACTCAATTGTGATCACTTTCCACGGCGCGCGGATTCTCGGTGCGGGAGTTTGAGCGGTGACCACGTATATTGCCCTTACGTGAACGATCTTCGCGCAGCCCGGTACGCCGAACACATACGTAGCATGGGCCAATTTGTCCGTTTCGGCATTGTCGGGGCGTGCGGAGTCGTCGTCAACATGGTCGTCGCGATCCTGCTCAACAAAGCCCACGGCGGTACCTCGAAGGCGAACGACGTGGTGTGGCACGTCAGCGGAACCGACTTCAACCTGCGGTTCACCGTTATCGTCTGGATCGTCGGATTTCTCGTGGCGAATTGCGTGAATTTCCAGCTCAACCGCACATGGACCTTCAAAAGCTCCAAACATGCCAGCTGGTGGTCGGAGTTCTGGCCATTTCTGGCGGTTGGCAGCGTCGCCGCGATCGTCGGGATGTTCCTGAAGGTCGGCTTCACCAATCCGACGTCGCCGATCTACCTCTCGTCGTCGTTCTTCCACGAGGGAGCAGGCCTGCACTCGCGCGAATACTGGGCCCAGATCATCACGATCGTGATCACGATGCCCATCAACTTCGCCGTCAACAAGCTGTGGACGTTCCGTGCGGTGCGGTCACCGATCGCCGAGCGTGAAGAGCAGGTGCCGCCGACTGCCTCCGCGGAACCTGCCACATCGTCGGGGCCGGTGGACAGTTAGATTGGCTGCCATGACTGACGCCAACGCTCCGATGATCGCGCCGTCGATTCTCTCCGCCGATTTCGCCAATCTCGCAGCCGAATCCGCCGCGGTCGCGCATCCGGGCAGCACTCGCGCCGACTGGTTGCATGTCGACGTGATGGACGCACATTTCGTCCCGAACCTCACCCTTGGACTCCCGGTAGTCGAGAGCCTGCTCAAGGCAACCGACATCCCGCTCGACTGCCACCTGATGATCGACGATCCCAAGCGCTGGGCTCCGCCCTACGCCGAGGCCGGTGCCTACAACGTCACGTTCCACGCCGAGGCGACGTCGGATCCTGTCGACGTTGCGCGCGACATCCGCGCCGCAGGGGCGAAGGCCGGCCTGGCGATCAAGCCGAACACGCCGCTCGAGCCATATCTGGAGATCCTGCGCGACATCGACACGCTGCTCGTGATGAGTGTCGAGCCGGGCTTCGGCGGACAGAAGTTCATCGCAGAGGTGCTGGAGAAGGTCAAGATCGTGCGCACGATCGTCGACTCGTCGGATCTGCGACTGCTCGTCGAGATCGACGGCGGAATCAACGCCGACACCATCGAGCAGGCCGCGGAGGCGGGCGTCGACTGCTTCGTCGCGGGCTCTGCTGTCTACGGCGCCGACGATCCCGGTAAGGCCGTCGCAGCGTTGCGCGAGCAGGCCGCCACGGCCAGGGCTCGTGTCGACTGACGACCCCCTGCTCGATTCTTCGATGCGGTCAGCCATCGAGGAATCGGTCGGCGCGCTGGGGCTCAGCTCTCCCAACCCGCCCGTCGGCGCGGTGATCGTGTCGCCCGACGGCCAGATCATCGCGCGCGGCCACACGCAGCCACCTGGTGGGCCGCATGCCGAGATCATGGCGCTGCGTGCTGCGGGGGACGCGGCGCGCGGCGCAACCGCGGTGGTGACACTCGAACCCTGCAATCACACAGGCCGCACGGGCCCCTGTTCGCAGGCTCTGATCGACGCGGGGATCGCGCGCGTGGTGTTCGCGGTGGCCGACCCCAATCCCACCGCCAGCGGGGGAGCCGGACGGTTGCGCGACGCGGGCGTCGACGTCGAGTCCGGTCGCCTCGACGTCGAGGCGCGCACCGGCCCGCTGCGCCACTGGCTGTTCACGCAGGAGCACGGCAGACCGTTCGTCACCGCGAAGATCGCATCGACCGTTGACGGCCGGGTCGCAGCACCCGACGGCACGAGTCGGTGGATCACCGGCCCTCAGTCGCGGGCGCGCGCACACCGGCAGCGTGGGCAGATCGACGCCATCGTCGTCGGCACCGGAACCGTGCTCGCCGACGATCCCTCGCTCACCGCGCGCCTGCCCGACGACACTCTCGCGCCACACCAGCCGACCAGGGTGGCGATGGGGTTGCGCGACGTCGACGCGTCGGCGCGCATCCGCGACGACGCCGCACCGTTTCTGCATGTCCGCAGCCACGACCCGGCAGACGTCCTCGCGGCGCTACCCGACGCCACCTGGGTGCTCGTCGAGGGTGGACCGGCGATCATCGGTGCGTTCGTCGACGCGGGTCTCGTCGATGAGATCGAGGCCTACGTTGCGCCGACAGTGCTCGGCGCAGGCGCTGCTTCTGTCGATCGGCCGACACTCACGACGCTCGCGCAAGCGCAGAGATTCGCCACCACCGAGGTCGAGCGACTCGGCGACGACGTTCTCATTCGCATGGCGCGCGGCTGAACCTACTTGCGCTTCAGGCGGTTCCGGCCGATGAACCATCCCGCGATGACGCCCGCGAGCGCGATGATCGTCAGCACGAGCCACAGCGACGCTCCGACGTGGATGAACAAGAAATTGATGCGCACGTGTTGGGTGTTCTGCGCGATGAAGATGACGCCCAGAACGATGAGCAGGAGTGGAATCCAGTTGCGTGCGGCGAGTCCGAGGAGCTTCGACGACGTCGTCTGTCCTGTTGAACTGCGCTCGGTGTTCGCGGTCACGGCGACACCGCCTTTCCATGAGGTTGAACATTGCGGTTGAGTGCTGCGGTTGAGCACTGCGGCGTGGGCGATGTACGCCCGCTGATCGGAATTATCACCCGGTGAGGGGCACCGGTGGCGGATTGCGGGTTTCGGGTGAGTGTCGAACCCCTTCACCTGCGTGCTAGCGTCGAAAGTGACGTTCTCGGGGCGGGGTGAAAGTCCCCACCGGCGGTGAGTGGTCGCGATCAGGTCGCGACGACAAGCCCGCGAGCGCCCGGCCACAAGGTCGGGGTCAGCAGATCCGGTGTGATTCCGGAGCCGACGGTCACAGTCCGGATGCGAGAGAACAAGACGGCACACGTGTGCCGCCCTGTCCGCCCCAGCGGGTTGCCGACAGTGTTCGCCAGAACACGCCGGGTAGCCCAGAACGCAGCGGGTCGCCCACAACGAGGGCAGGACAGGAGCGCATATTGTTCACCGGCATCGTCGAAGAACTCGGCACGATCGTCGCGCGCGACGACCTTTCGGATTCGGCCCGATTCACCATTTCCGGACCGCTCGTCACCTCTGACGCCTCACACGGTGACTCGATCGCGGTCAACGGCGTGTGCTTGACTGTCGTGGAGCTTTCGTCCGACGGCGCGTTTACCGTCGACGTGATGGCCGAATCCCTCAATCGCAGCTCGCTCGATGTCCTCGCGACCGGCAGCCGCGTCAATCTCGAACGCGCGATGGCCGCAGACGGACGATTCGGGGGCCACATCGTGCAGGGCCACGTCGACGGAACCGGAACGGTGACCTCCGTGACCCCCTCCGAGCACTGGACCGTCGTGCGCATCGCGGTTCCCGACACGCTGTCGCGCTACCTCGTGGAGAAGGGATCGATCACCGTCGACGGGGTGTCCCTCACGGTTTCGGCCATCGGTACCGAACCCGGCGGGAACGGGCAGAGCTGGTTCGAAATTTCCCTGATCCCCACCACGTTGAACGAGACGAACTTGGGTACGGCGCAGGTGGGTGCCGTGGTCAACCTCGAAGTCGACGTCATCGCCAAGTACGTCGAACGTCTCGCGTCGGCGAATACCACCGCGACACCCGCGGACGCAGCAGGAGTGAAGTGACACAGATGAGCACCGACAACAGCGCCCTCACCGAGAGCCCAGTCACCGACGACACCGGTACGCACACGACGGTCGAGCTCGACACCGTCGAGCGCGCCATCGCCGACATCGCCGCCGGTAAGGCTGTGGTCGTCGTCGACGACGAGGACCGCGAGAACGAGGGCGATCTGATCTTCGCCGCCGAGAAGGCGACCCCGGAACTGGTTGCGTTCATGGTGCGCTACACCTCGGGCTACCTGTGTGTGCCCCTCGACGGCGACACCTGCGACCGGCTCGGCCTGCCCCCGATGTACTCGGTGAACCAGGACAAGCACGGCACCGCCTACACCGTGACGGTCGACGCGCGTGAGGGCATCGGCACCGGCATCAGCGCGTCCGACCGCGCGACGACCATGCGCAAGCTCTCCGACCCGGAGAGCACAGCGAACGACTTCACCCGACCCGGCCACGTGGTGCCGCTCCGCGCCAAGGACGGGGGAGTTCTTCGACGCCCCGGACACACCGAGGCCGCCGTCGACCTCGCGCGCCTCGCGGGCTTCACCCCCGCGGGCGTGATCTGCGAGATCGTCTCGCAGAAGGACGAGGGCTCGATGGCGCAGACTCCCGAACTGCGGGTCTTCGCCGACGAACACGACCTTGCGCTCATCTCGATCGCCGACCTCATCGCGTGGCGGCGTCGACACGAGAAGCACGTCGTCCGCGTCGCCGACGCACGGATCCCGACCAGGCACGGTGAGTTCCGCGCGGTCGGCTACACGAGCATTCACGACGACGTCGAGCACGTCGCGTTGGTGATGGGCGACATCGCGGGCGAGGACGGAACCGGCAGCGACGTGCTGGTGCGTGTGCACTCCGAATGTCTGACCGGTGACGTGTTCGGATCGCTTCGCTGTGATTGCGGGCCGCAACTCGACGCCGCGATGGAGATGGTCGCCACCGAGGGTCGCGGCGTGGTGCTCTACATGCGCGGTCACGAGGGCCGCGGCATTGGGCTCATGCACAAGCTGCAGGCCTATCAGCTGCAGGACGCGGGCTCTGACACGGTCGACGCCAATCTTCAGCTCGGGCTGCCCGCAGACTCGCGTGACTACGGACTCGGCGCGCAGATCCTCGCCGACCTCGGCGTCACCTCGATGCGGTTGCTGACCAACAATCCCGCGAAGCGCGTCGGACTCGACGGCTACGGTCTGCAGATCGTCGAACGTGTGCCGATGCCGGTGCGCGCGAACAAGGAGAACCTGCGGTATCTGCGCACCAAGCGCGACCGTATGGGCCACGACATCATCGGACTCGACGAACCGCTCGCCGACGGCGCAGCGGTCGCAGGTGAGGCGGGACAGGCATGAGCGGCGCGGGCGAACCCGAACTCGACCTCGGCGATGCGGGCGACATCTCGCTCGCCATCGTGTCGTCGCAGTGGCACGCAACGATCTGTACCGCGCTCCTCGACGGGGCGGTGCGGGAGGCAGCCAAGTACGGCGTCGACAACCCGACCATCGTCCAGGTCGCGGGCGCCATCGAACTGCCGGTCATCGTGCAGGCGCTCGCCCGGACCCACGACGCGGTCGTGGCACTCGGGGTCGTGATCAAGGGCGAGACGCCTCATTTCGAA
Organism: Gordonia sp. w5E2; assembly: GCF_036540975.1. Classification (NCBI taxonomy): domain Bacteria; kingdom Bacillati; phylum Actinomycetota; class Actinomycetes; order Mycobacteriales; family Gordoniaceae; genus Gordonia; species Gordonia sp. w5E2. The sequence goes on from NZ_CP144213.1 coordinate 2,313,261, forward strand.
TACGTCTGCGACGCGGTGACCGCTGGTCTGACCCGTGTGTCGCTCGACGAGTCGACCCCTGTCGGCAACGGCGTCCTGACCACGCTCAATGAGCAGCAGGCCCTCGACCGCGCCGGGCTTCCCGACTCCAAGGAGGACAAGGGTGCCCAGGCGACCGCCGCGGCGTTGGCGTCGGCGCTCACACTGCGCGCGTTGAGCACCGCCGGGTCGCCCGCGTGACCGAGAGCAGCCCGCAGATGGCGTCGACCGATTCACCCCGCAACGGTGATGCCGAGTGGGACATGATCTACCGACCACGCCGACTCGCGCGGATCGCCGTCGTCGTCGCCATCGTCGTGCTGGCCATCCACATCGTCTTCGGCGTGTTGCTGACGATCTCCGACACCGGCCCGGAGAACATCGGGGCCTCGGATCAGGCGGCGATCATCATCATCGGACTGATCATCGCGGCCGCCATCCTGCTCTTCACCCGGCCGCGGCTGCGCGTGGGAGAGCAGGGTGTATCGGTGCGCAACCTGTGGGGAGACCGACTGTTCGGGTGGGATCGGGTGCGCGGATTGACCTACCCGGACCGTGGGTTCGGTGCACAGTTGCTGCTGCCGGCCGACGAGCACATCCCGGTGTTGGCGGTCCAAGCGGGCGACGGAGACAGGGCTGTAGAGGCGATGGATCGCTATCGCGTCCTCGCAGCGCGGTACCAGAGCGGTTCGTCATCGACCTGACCGGCGGGTGCGCCGCTGTGGTCGGTACCGCGTACTAGCCTGGAATCCGTGGCAGACCCGACTACCTACCGTCCCGCACCGGGGACGATTCCGACCGACCCCGGGGTCTACCGTTTCCGCGATGCACACGGCCGCGTCATCTACGTGGGCAAAGCGAAGAACCTCCGCTCGCGTCTCACGTCGTACTTCGCCGATGTGGCGTCGCTGCATCCACGCACGCGTCGGATGGTCACGACCGCGGCGTCGGTCGAGTGGACGGTCGTCGGCACCGAGGTCGAGGCGCTTCAGCTCGAGTACAACTGGATCAAGGAATTCGATCCGCGGTTCAACGTCCGCTACCGCGACGACAAGACCTACCCGATGCTCGCGGTCACCATGAACGAGGAGTACCCGCGGTTGTTCGTCTACCGCGGTCCGCGTAAGAAGGGCGTCCGGTATTTCGGTCCCTACTCACATGCGTGGGCGATCCGCGAGACGGTCGACCTCCTCACTCGCGTCTTTCCGGCCAGAACCTGCTCCGCCGGTGTGTTCAAACGTCATCGCCAGATCGATCGTCCGTGCCTGCTCGGCTACATCGACAAGTGCGCTGCGCCGTGCATCGGACGCGTGAGTGCCGACGAGCACCGAGCAATCGTCAACGACTTCTGCGACTTCCTCGCCGGACGCACCGATCAGATGATTCGACGCCTCGAACGCGAGATGAACACGGCGGCAGAGCAACTCGACTTCGAACGCGCGGCGCGGCTGCGCGACGACGTCGGCGCGATGCGGCGCGCGATGGAGAAGCAGGCCGTTGTGCTCGGCGACGGAACCGACGCCGACGTCGTCGCGATGGTCGGCGACGATCTCGAGGTCTCGGTGCAGATCTTCCACGTCCGCGACGGGCGTGTACGCGGGCAGCGAGGGTGGGTCGTCGAGAAGCCGGACGACGAGTCGCCGGCCGAGCAGGTCTCGCAGTTCCTCACCCAGTTCTACGGTCGGCAGGACGACCTCGACGGCAGCGAGGCGATCCCGCGAGAAGTCCTGGTCCCGGAATTGCCACCGGACGAGGAGCAACTCGCGGAGTGGCTCTCGGGCCTGCGCGGGTCGAAGGTCCGGCTGCGCGTGCCGCAGCGCGGCGACAAGCGCGCACTCTTCGAGACCGTCGAGCGTAATGCGGGTGAGGCGCTCGCCCAGCACAAGCTCAGGCGCGCAGGCGATCTCACCACGCGGTCGGCCGCGCTGACCGAATTGCAGGAAGCGCTCGGACTCGACCAGGCACCCCTGCGGATCGAATGCGTCGACATCTCGCACGTCCAGGGAACCGACGTCGTCGCATCCCTCGTCGTGTTCGAGGACGGGCTGCCACGCAAGTCCGACTACCGTCACTACTCGATTCGGCAGGCTGCCGGTGACGGGCACTCCGACGACGTGGCATCCATCGCGGAGGTGACCCGCAGGCGATTCCTGCGTCACCGCGCCGACCAGGAGGCCGCCGCGTCGGCCGCGGTGCACGTGACATCGGGCGAGATCTCCGCGCGTGCGGTCGATTCCGCGCCGCCTCCGCCGAAGAAGTTCGCGTATCCGCCCAACCTGTACGTCGTCGACGGCGGCGCGCCCCAGGTCCACGCTGCGGCAGCCGTTCTCGACGAACTCGGCGTCAACGACGTCTCCGTCATCGGCCTCGCCAAGCGTCTCGAAGAAGTGTGGGTGCCCGGCGACGACGATCCGGTGATCCTGCCACGCAACAGCGAGGCGTTGTTCCTCCTGCAACGCGTGCGCGACGAGGCCCACCGGTTCGCGATCACCTTCCATCGCAGCAAGCGCAGTAAGCGGATGACCGAATCGGTGCTCGACGGCGTCGCCGGCCTCGGGCGTGCACGCCGCACCGCGCTGGTCACCCACTTCGGTTCGGTTGCCCGACTGCGCGAGGCGTCGATCGACGAGATCGCACAGGTCCCCGGCATCGGTGAGGCGACGGCGCGCGCGGTCCACGACGCGCTGGAGCCCGTCAACGCGGGCGCTCCGGCCCAGAGTGGTGTTTCAGATCAGAACGGTGTCCCAAGTGTTCCAACCCAGACGGGAGCAGAGAGTGGCTGAGATCGCCGACGACGATCAACTCGTCGTCCTGTTTGTGGCAGGTATGTCGGGTGCAGGCCGATCGACTGTCGCCAACATCTTGGAGGACGACGGCTGGTACGTGGCCGACAACGTCCCCGCTCCGCTGCTCTCGACGCTCGTCGAGACCGTGCGCGAGTCCGACCCGCCGGTCACCCGACTGGCGGTGGTGCTGCGGGCATCCGATCCGACGATCGGCGCGCAGTTGGAGTCTCTGCGCACCCAACTCGAACTCGCGGGGATCGCTACGAAGGTCCTGTTCCTCGATGCGACCGATCCGGTGCTCGTCCGTAGATTCGAGCAGGTTCGTCGTCGACATCCGTTGCAGGGCAGCGAAACTCTCGTCGAAGGCATCGCTCGCGAACGTGTCATCCTCGCCCCGATCAAGAACTCGGCCGACCTCGTCGTCGAGACGTCGTCGTTGACGGTATCGAAGCTGCGTGAGCTCGTCGAGGAGGTCTATCCGCACGACGGCGAGCCACGACTGTCCGTCGCGGTGCAGTCGTTCGGGTTCAAGTACGGATTGCCGATCGACTCCGACATGGTGGCCGATGTCCGATTCCTGCCGAACCCCTATTGGGTGTCGGAGTTGCGTGAGAAGAACGGTCGCGACGAATCGGTTCGCGACTACGTGCTCGGTCACGACGAGGCAGGGCATTTTCTCGATCTCTACACCGACCTCGTCGGTGTCGTCGGCAAGGGCTACCTGCGCGAGGGTAAGCGATACATGACGATCAGCGTCGGGTGCACCGGCGGCAAGCATCGCAGCGTCGCGATCGCCGAAGAACTCGCTTCGCGGTTGAAAGCTGCGGGAGACGACGCCGGTTCGACCCGGTACGACGTACGCGTGATGCACCGCGATCTGGGGCGCGAATGAGCAGCCCGGAACGCATCGTCGCGCTCGGTGGAGGCCACGGCCTCTACGCGACGTTGACGGCGATGAGGTATCTCAGCCAGAACGTCACGGCGGTGGTGACGGTTGCCGACGACGGCGGCTCGTCCGGCAGGCTCCGGAGTGAGCTCGACATCATCCCTCCGGGTGATCTGCGAATGGCGATGGTCGCGCTGATGAGCGCGCCCGCCGCGCTCGACGATCGCGACGACGATCCCGAACCGGGCGCGATGGAGCGCTCCCGTCACGAGCTGTGGGCACGCACTCTGCAGCATCGTTTCGGTGGATACGGCGCACTCGCAGGGCATCCCGTCGGCAATCTGCTCCTCGCGGGCCTGTCCGAGGTTCTCGGCGACCCGGTCGCGGCCCTCGATGAATTGGGCAGACTTTTCGACATCGACGGCCGGGTACTTCCCATGTCGACCGGCCCATTGGAGATCGAGGCGGATGTCTCCGGCCTCGAATCCGATCCACGGATCAGTCGGGTCATCCGGGGACAGGTCGCGGTCGCGACGACGCCGGGCAAGGTGCGTCGCGTGCGTCTGATGCCGCCCGACCCGCCCGCCTGTGACGACGCTCTCGACGCCATCGCTGCCGCCGACCTCGTGGTGCTCGGTCCCGGCTCGTGGTTCTCGAGCGTCATCCCGCACGTGCTTGTGCCTGCCCAGCGAAAGGCGTTGCGGCAGAGCGCAGCCCGCAAGATGTTGTTCGTCAACCTGGCACCCGAACCAGGGGAGACGCCCGGCTTCTCGGTCGAGCGTCACCTTCACGTCCTGCACGCGCACGACGACACGTTGTCGATCGACGACGTCGTCGTCGACTCGGCGTCTGTACCGTCGGGTGCCGAGCGTGATCACCTGGTGCGGGCGGCGAAAAACTTCGGCGCACAACTGCGTGTCGGTGATCTGGCCGTCCCCGGTCAGCACGTACACGACCCCGTCAAGGTTGCATCGCTGGTGAAGGAACTGTGCGAAGGTGAAGGCACCGACTAGGCTGGGTCTATTGTCTGCAGCGCGGGCGTTGCGTGACTCGGGTGTCTGCACAATCGCCCGATCGAGGGGTTTGGGAACCAGGTGACAGGAGGCAAGGGACCGGTGGCAATGACCGCGGCCGTGAAGGACGAGTTGAGCCGGCTCACGGTGACACAGGTGAGTTGCCGCAAAGCCGAGGTGTCTGCACTGTTGCGGTTCGCGGGCGGCCTGCACATCGTCGCCGGTCGCGTGGTGGTCGAGGCCGAGGTCGACATGGGCAACGTTGCGCGCCGCCTACGGCGCGACATCCACGACCTCTACGGCTATGCCTCCGATGTCCACGTTCTCCGCAGCGGCGGCATCCGTAAAAGCGCGCGCTACATCGTGCGTGTCACCAAAGACGGCGAGGGACTCGCGCGTCAGACGGGACTTCTCGACCTGCGTGGCCGACCGGTCCGTGGACTGCCTGCACAGGTTGTCGGCGGTAGCGTCGCCGACGCCGAAGCTGCTTGGCGCGGAGCATTTCTCGCGCACGGATCACTCACCGAACCCGGGCGTTCGTCGGCCCTTGAGGTCAGTTGTCCCGGGCCCGAGGCGGCGCTCGCACTCGTCGGCGCCGCTCGTCGGCTCGGTGTGTCTGCCAAGGCACGCGAGGTGCGCGGAGCCGATCGCGTGGTGATCCGCGACGGCGAGGCCATCGGTGCCCTGCTTACCCGCATGGGCGCACATGACACTCGTCTGGTGTGGGAGGAACGACGGATGCGACGCGAGGTGCGCGCAACCGCGAACCGCCTCGCGAACTTCGACGACGCGAATCTACGACGGTCCGCGCGTGCCGCCGTCGCCGCGGCCGCGCGGGTCGAACGGGCGTTGGAGATCCTCGGCGACGAAGTCCCCGACCACCTCATCGCCGCGGGGCAACTGCGTGTCACGCACAGGCAGGCGTCGCTGGAGGAGCTCGGTCAACTCGCCGATCCGCCGATGACCAAAGACGCCGTCGCGGGACGGATCCGGCGCCTGTTGTCGATGGCCGACAAGAAGGCGCGCACCGAGGGGATTCCCGATACCGAGTCGGCGGTCACGTCGGATCTTCTCGACGACGCCTGACGCTAGCGACCCTAATGGGTGCCGGAGCAGTTCGGGACCACTAGGCTGGACGGTGACTGGGTTCGCGGAGGCACTTTGGCTGCGCCCATGACCCGGGCCGTGAGGCCCGAGACCGATGAAACCGCTTAAGGAGCACACAGTGACTGTTCGGGTAGGCGTCAACGGATTCGGCCGAATCGGCCGCAATTTCTTCCGTGCCGTTGAGGCACAAAAGAAGCTGGGCCAGACCGACATCGAGATCGTCGCGGTCAACGACCTGGCCGACAACAAGTCCCTCGCACACCTGCTGAAGTTCGACTCCGTCGGCGGCATCCTCGACGAGGACGTGTCGCTCGAGGGTGAGGACACCATCGTCGTCGGCAACCAGAAGATCAAGGCGCTCGAGGTCCGCGAGGGTCCGGCAGCGCTTCCCTGGGGCGACCTCGGCGTCGACGTCGTCGTCGAATCGACGGGTATCTTCACCAACGCCGAGAAGGCGAAGGGCCACCTCGAGGCCGGCGCGAAGAAGGTCGTCATCTCGGCACCCGCGACCGGTGAGGACATCACCATCGTCATGGGCGTCAACGACGACAAGTACGACGGCAGCCAGAACATCATCTCCAACGCGTCGTGCACCACCAACTGCCTCGGCCCGTTCGCGAAGGTGATCAACGACGAGTTCGGCATCATCAAGGGCCTGATGACCACGGTCCACGCCTACACCGCCGACCAGAACCTGCAGGACGGTCCGCACAAGGACCTGCGTCGCGCACGTGCAGCGGCGATCAACATCGTCCCGACCTCGACCGGTGCCGCCAAGGCCATCGGCCTCGTGCTGCCCGAGCTGAAGGGCAAGCTCGACGGCTTCGCGCTGCGTGTGCCGATCCCGACCGGCTCGATCACCGACCTCACCGTCGAACTCGAGAAGGGCGCGTCGGTCGACGAGATCAACGCCGCGATGAAGGCTGCCGCCGACGGACCGCTCAAGGGCATCCTGCGGTACTACGACGCACCGATCGTCTCCTCGGACATCGTCGGCGACCCGCACTCGTCGATCTTCGACGCGGGCCTGACCAAGGTCATCGAGGGCAATCTCGCCAAGGTCAGCTCCTGGTACGACAACGAGTGGGGTTACTCCAACCGCCTCGTCGACCTCTCCGATCTGGTGGGTAAGTCGCTGTAATGAGTGTAAAGACTCTGAAAGACCTTCTGGCCGAAGGCGTTTCAGGGCGCGCGGTGCTGGTCCGGTCGGATTTCAACGTTCCGCTCGACGGAACGAAGATCACCGACCCGGGCCGCATCATCGCGTCGCTGCCGACGCTCAACGCGTTGATCGACGCGGGCGCCAAGGTTGTCATCGCCGCCCACCTCGGTCGTCCCAAGGGCGAACCCGACCCGAAGTACTCGTTGGCACCGGTCGCCGCGCGCCTCGGTGAAGAACTCGGCCGCAACGTGCAACTCGCCGCCGACGTCGTCGGTCCCGATGCGCTCGCACGCGCCGAGGGTCTGACCGACGGCGACGTGCTCCTGCTCGAGAACGTTCGATTCGACGCCCGCGAGACGTCGAAGGTCGATGCCGAGCGCGAGTCGATGGCTGCCCAGCTCGCCGAGCTCGTGGGCGACGACGGCGCGTTCGTCTCCGACGGTTTCGGTGTGGTGCACCGCAAGCAGGCGTCGGTGTACGACGTCGCCAAGCTGCTGCCGCACTACGCGGGTCAGCTCGTCGAGCGTGAGGTCGACGTGTTGACCAAACTGACTACCGATCCGGCGCGGCCCTATGCCGTCGTGCTCGGTGGCTCGAAGGTGTCGGACAAGCTCGGCGTGATCGAATCGCTGGCCCCCAAGGTCGACACCCTGGTCATCGGCGGCGGTATGGCGTTCACTTTCCTTGCCGCACAAGGACATTCCGTCGGAAAGTCGTTGCTGCAGGAAGATCAGATCGACGTCTGCAAAGACCTTCTCGACCGGTTCGCCGACGTCATCCATCTTCCGGTCGACGTCGTCGTCGGCGACAAGTTCGCCGCCGATGCCGAGTCCGACACCGTCTCGGTCGAGGACATCCCCGACGAGTGGATGGGCCTCGACATCGGGCCGGAGTCGGTCAACCGCTTCGCCGCGGTCCTGACCGGGGCCAAGACCATCTTCTGGAACGGTCCGATGGGCGTGTTCGAGTTTCCGAAGTTCGCCGCGGGCACCAAGGGTGTGGCCGAGGCGATCATCACCGCAACCAACAACGGCGCGTTCAGCGTCGTCGGCGGTGGCGACTCCGCAGCGGCCGTGCGCACGCTCGGGCTGCCGGAAGAGGGCTTCTCGCACATCTCGACCGGTGGCGGTGCGTCGTTGGAGTTCCTCGAAGGCAAGGAGCTTCCGGGTCTGAAGGTGCTGGAGGACTGATGGCTGCTCGTAAACCGCTCATCGCAGGCAACTGGAAGATGAATCTCAACCATCTCGAGGCCATCGCCCTGGTGCAGAAGATCGCGTTCGCACTGCCGGCGAAGTACTTCGAGAAGGTCGACGTGACGGTGATCCCGCCGTTCACCGACATCCGCAGTGTGCAGACCGTCGTCGACGGCGACAAGCTGCTGCTCACTTACGGGGCGCAGGATCTGTCCGAGCACGACTCGGGCGCCTACACCGGCGAGATCAGCGGAGCCTTCCTCGCGAAGCTCGGCTGCACCTTCGTCATCGTCGGGCACTCGGAGCGTCGGACCATGCACGGTGAGACCGACGAGGTGGTGCTGGCCAAGACCAAGGCGGCGCTGCGTCACGGACTGACCCCCATCGTATGTATCGGCGAGCACCTCGACGTTCGTGAGGCCGGAAACCAGGTCTCACACAACGTCGAGCAGCTCAAGGGTTCGCTGGCAGGGCTCTCGGCAGAAGAGATCGGCAAGGTCGTCGTCGCCTACGAACCCGTCTGGGCCATCGGCACCGGCCGCGTGGCCAGTGCGGAGGATGCCCAAGAGGTCTGTGGCGCCGTGCGCGGTGCGCTTGCCGAGTTGGCCGACGAGGCCACCGCGGCGACGGTACGCGTGCTCTACGGCGGCTCGGTCAATGCCAAGAACGTCGGCGACCTCGGGGCACAGCCCGACGTCGACGGCGCCCTTGTCGGCGGTGCATCGCTGAAGGCCGACGACTTCGCAACGCTCTCGGCCATCGCGGCAGGTGGTCCGCTGCCCTGACGGGTGGTGCCCACCGGCCGTGGGTCGCTCGCGGGGTCATAGCTCGCGACGCGTAGACTATGGCAGGTTGGTTTCGTCATGCGCGCTTGCGCCCGCAACGAGGCCAACCTGCCCTCTGCCGTACACGACGAAACAGGAATGCTCACCGGATGAAGCTCGCGCTCGAAATCGGTCTGATCGTGACCAGCGTTATGCTGGTCGTTCTCGTGCTGCTGCACCGCGGTAAGGGCGGTGGCCTGTCCTCGCTGTTCGGCGGCGGCGTGCAGTCGAGTCTTTCGGGTTCGAGCGTTGTCGAGCGCAATCTCGACCGGCTGACCATCTTCGTTGGCCTGGTGTGGTTCATCCTCATCATCGGCGTCGAACTCGACATCAAGTACTCCTGACCCAGATCACGTACTTCTGACACATTCAGCACAAGGGCCGCGCACATTGCGCGGCCCTTGTGCTGTGTCCGCTCTGTCCTTCTCGGGTTGCGTCGAGATGCCCCGTTCGCTGAATACCTGAATACTTGAGGACATGACCTCAACCGATCCGTCCCACGGTGCCCCGGCCTGGCGTCCATCGACGTCCATCGATGATCTGATCTCCGTTGACGACGAGGGGCGTGCCCTCACCGAACCGCTGCGTGAAGACATCCGGTTGCTTGGCGGTCTTCTCGGTGACGCGATCAGAGAGCACGCGGGCGCCGAGGTTTTCGATCTGGTCGAAGCTGCGCGCGTCGCGGCTTTCAAAATCCGACGCGCCGAGATCGACCGAGATGATCTCGCCGACATGTTCATCGATCTCGACATCGACACCGCGATGCCGGTCATCCGTGCATTCGGTAACTTCGCGCTTCTGGCGAATCTCGCCGAGGACATCCACCGTGAGCGTCGGCGTGCCATTCACGTGCGTGCGGGCGATCCGCCACAGGAGAGCAGCCTTGCGGCCACCTACGCGAAGCTCGCGGCCGCAGACCTGTCCGACGCGCAGGTGGGAGCGGCGCTCGCCGACGCGACGGTTGTCCCGGTGATCACCGCCCATCCGACCGAGACCCGACGTCGCACCGTCTTCGACGCACAGAACCGCATCACCGAGCTCATGCGCTTTCGCGGACGCACCAACCTCACCTCCGACGAGGACGCCGAGGTCATTGAGGCGATCGAGCGCCAGATCCTGACGCTGTGGCAGACGGCACTCATCCGTCTCGAACGTCTCACCATCCAGGACGAGATCCGCTCCGGCCTGCGCTACTACGACGCCTCGTTCTTCGACGTCGTGCCGAAGATCAATACGTCGGTGCGGTCGACACTGCAGGCGGCGTACCCCGACGCGGGCCTGTCCGACGAGCCGATCCTGCGGATGGGCTCGTGGATCGGCGGCGACCGTGACGGCAACCCGTATGTGACCGGCGATGTGGTCGCGTTGGCGACGTCCCTCGCGGCGCGCACCGCGATCGGACACCACCTGTCCGAACTCCGTCTGCTCCGTCAGGAGCTGAGCATGTCGGCGCGGTTGATCGAGACCAGCGGGCGGCTCGTCCAACTCGCGGGTGTCGACGCAGACGATCCGGCAACCGACGAGCCATTCCGGTTGGCACTCAAGCACATTCGTGCGCGACTCGTCGCGACGGCGGAGTCGCTGTTCGGCCCGGACGTGCTGCAGAAGGAGGATCTCGACCTCATCGACGGCAAGCCGCCCTATGCCGACTCCGCCGAACTTCTCGCCGAGCTCGACGTCGTCGACGAAGCGCTCCGCGAGAACCACGACGACGCCATCGCCGACGACCGTCTCCTGCGCCTGCGTGAGGGCGTCAGGACGTTCGGATTCAATCTGTCCGGTCTCGACATGCGGCAGAACTCCGACATGCACGAAGAGGTCGTCGCCGAGCTGCTGGCATGGGCAGGCGTCACACCCGACTACCTGTCGTTGTCCGAGGAGGACAGGGTGGCGGTGCTGTCGGCGGAGCTCCAGGCACGCCGTCCGCTCACCAGGCGCGACTCGGACCTGTCGGAGCTCGCGCGCAAGGAACTCGACATCGTGCGCGCTGCCGCTGTCGCCGTCGCGGCATTCGGCCCGCAGTCGGTACCGAACTACGTCATCTCGATGTGTACCTCGGTCAGCGACATGTTGGAGCCGATGATCCTGCTCAAAGAGGCAGGCCTGATCGACATCGACGACGACGGCAAGCTGGTCTCGACGGTGCGGATCGTCCCGCTGTTCGAGACGATCGAAGATCTCCAGCAGGGCGCCGAAACGCTGCTCGCTGCGCTCGATCTGCCGTTCTACCGTGACCTCGTCGATTCGCAGGCCGGGATGCAGGAGGTCATGCTCGGGTACTCGGATTCGAACAAGGACGGCGGGTACATGGCCGCCAACTGGGCGCTCTATCGCGGTGAGCTCGACCTCGTCGAGGCGGCCAAGAAGGCGGGTATCCGCCTGCGTCTGTTCCACGGCCGCGGTGGCACGGTCGGTCGTGGTGGCGGCCCGAGCTACGACGCGATCCTCGCCCAGCCGCCGGGTGCGGTGCAGGGTTCGCTGCGTATCACCGAGCAGGGCGAGATCATCGCCGCCAAGTACGCGGAACCCGTTGTCGCCGAACGCAATCTGGAGACGCTTCTCGCGGCAACCATCGAGTCGTCGTTGCTCGACGTCGAGGGTCTCGGTGACGAATCGGAACAGGCGTACCAGAACATGGACGAGGTAGCGGCCCTTGCCCGTGCCGCGTACTCGAAGCTCGTGCACGAGACGCCCGGGTTCGTCGAGTACTTCACCACGTCGACACCGCTGTCGGAAATCGGCGCACTCAACATCGGCAGCAGGCCCGCGTCGCGCAAGCAGACCGAGAAGATCTCGGACCTGCGCGCCATTCCGTGGGTGCTGTCGTGGACGCAGTCCCGTGTGATGCTGCCGGGGTGGTATGGCACCGGCACGGCATTCGAGCAGTGGGTCGGCGACGACCCGCAGCGACTCGAGACCCTCCATCGGTACTACGAGAAGTGGCCGTTCTTCCGCACGGTGATGTCGAACATGGCGCAGGTGCTCGCCAAGTCGGACATGGGTCTAGCGCACCGGTACGCGCAGCTCGTTCCGGATGAAGCGTTGCGGGACAAGGTATTCGGAATGATCGTCGACGAGCATGAGCGCACCCTCGCGATGTACGCGAAGATCACCGGCACCGACGACCTGCTGGCCGACAACGCGGCGCTGAAGCGTTCGGTGTACAACCGATTCCCGTATCTCGAGCCGTTGAACCTGCTCCAGGTGGAGCTCTTGCGACGGTTCCGCGCAGGCGACGACAGCCCGCGGGTACGGCGTGGCATCCAGCTCACGATGAACGGGCTGGCGACGGCACTGCGGAACAGCGGCTAGCCAGACCGCCGACCGGGGAACTACACCGCGAGTTTCCCGGCGGCGGCGTCGTCGAGGAACCACACGGTCTCCGACGTCCCGTGCGCTCCGGCACACGGCCAGTCGTCGCGCGACGCCCCCGAATGCGCGGCGGCCACGGCCTCGGCCTTGTCGGCGCCCGACACCAGGAACCACACCGCTGACGACCGGTTGAGCGCGGGGAAGGTCAGCGTGATCCGACGCGGCGGTGGCTTCGGCGAGTTCTCGACGGACACGACTGTCCGCACGTTCTCCGCCGTGGCATCGGTGTGGGGGAAGAGCGAATTGATGTGACCTTCGCCGCCCATCCCGAGCAGGTGCAGATCGAACGCGGGGGAGATTCCGTTATCCGCGTTGGCCGCGAGGACGGTCGCGTAATCCTGTGCGGCAGCCTCGATGTCGTCGCCGAACGGTCCGTCGGACGCCGCCACCGGATGCACTCGGGCCGGGTCGACCGGCACGTGCGCGAGAAGGGCTTCGGTCGCCTGTCCGACGTTGCGTTCGGGGTCGTCGTTCGGAACGAAACGTTCGTCACCCCAGTAGAAGTCGATCCGCGACCAGTCCAGCGGGCTCGTGTCGACCTCGCCTCCCGGTGCCAGAGCGCGCAGAATGCCGATCCCGTTGCTTCCTCCGGTCAGCACCACCGACGCGACCCCACGCTCCTTCTGCGCACGTGACACTATGTCGACGAATCGTGCTGCCGCCGTGGTGGTCAGCATGTCGCGGTCGTCGAACACGAGGGTTTCCGTCGTCATACCGGCGCTCCCTGTGCCTGTAGCTCCACCGCGCCGCGCAGGGCGAGTTCGTACATGTCGTCGGTGTCGAGTCGGCGCAATTCCTCTGCCAGGCAGATCGGCAGGTCGCGGTGCATCATCGCCACGCGGCCGTCGGGTTTGCCCGGGGCGCTCAGTACGGCGTTGCCGTTCTGGTCGATCGACATGACCGTGGTGCCCTCGTCACGGTGAAGGCGTACCTCGAAGCTGCCGATGTTCCGCCGTGTCGGAACGCCGAGCGTCGAAAGAAGCCATCCCGCAAGCAGATCGACGCTCGGGGACGTCGCGGGTCCGGTCACCTCCGCAGCAGTGATCGGGGTATGCGGAGGCCGCTCGACAGCCGACGCGAGCAGCGCTCGCCACCCGGTGATCTGCGTCCACGCGAGGTCGGTGTCGCCGGGAGCGTACGTGGCCAACCTGCGTTCGAGGACCGTCTCCGGGTTCGCCGACTTCGTCGCGTCGAGAATCCGCCGACGCCCGATCTTGCCCATCGTGTCCTTGGCGGGATCCTCGGGCGCCGCACCGGGCCACCACGTCACGATGGGGGTGTCTGGTAGCAGGAACGGAGTCACGACGCTGCGCGGATGATTCGCCAGCTCGCCATGCAGCGTCAGCAGCACGACCTCCGACGCACCCGCATCACCACCGACACGGATCTCCGCGTCGAGCCGCGATTGTTCGTCGCGCGGATCGCAGGAGATCACGATCACCCGGCTCGGGTGTTCGCTACTGGCACCGATGGCCGCCTCGATGGCTGCCTCGGTCGGTTCGCCGTGTTCGGCGACGACCACCAGGGTCAGCACGCGCCCGAGGCTGATGGCGCCTCCGGCCTCGCGGACCATGACGATCTTTTTGGCGACCTCGTTGGTCGTCGTATCGGGCAGGGTGACGATCATCAGTGCCTCCTCGGCGCGGGCGGGGGATGCGGCGAAAACCGGTCGGTCGGCATCGGCCGAGTCGGCGTCAGGGTCGACGCCATGTTCGGCCGGTACGTTCCATCATCTCGTCGGCGGAATCGGGTCCCCAGGTACCCGACTCGTAGGTGTCGGGTCGACCGGACTGCGCCCAGTGCTCGAGGACGGGATCGAGGATCTTCCACGACAATTCGACCTCGTCGTTGACCGGGAACAGCGACGGCTCACCGAGCAGCACGTCGAGGATCAGCCGTTCGTAGGCCTCGGGAGATGCTTCGGTGAACGCCGTGCCGTAACTGAAGTCCATGTTGACGTCGCGGACCTCCATGCTCGACGCGGGCACCTTCGACCCGAACCGCAGTGTGATGCCCTCGTCCGGCTGCACTCTGATCACGAGTGCGTTCTGCGACAGCTCCTCGGTCATCGTCTTGTCGAACGGAAGGTGTGGTGCACGCTTGAAGACCAGTGCAATCTCGGTCACCCTGCGGCCCAAGCGTTTTCCCGTGCGAAGGTAGAAGGGCACGCCCGCCCAGCGTCGTGAATCCACCTCGAGCGCGATCGCCGCGTAGGTCTCGGTGATGGAGTCGGCGCTGAACCCTTCCTCCTCCAGGAGTCCCGGGACCTTCTGGCTGCCCTGCCAGCCCGGCCCGTACTGGCCGCGCGCAGTGTTCTCGTCGAGAGGCAGGATGTTGCTCGTCGCCGAGAGCACCTTGATCTTCTCGGCCTGTAATTGCTTGGGCTCGAACGAGATCGGCTCCTCCATCGCGACCAGCGCCATGAGTTGGAGTAGATGGTTCTGGATCACATCGCGCGCGGCACCGATGCCGTCGTAATAGCCGGCACGTCCGCCGAGGCCGATGTCTTCGGCCATGGTGATCTGGACGTGGTCGACGTAGTGCGAACTCCACAGGGGATCGAACAGTTGGTTCGCGAAGCGCAGCGCGAGAATGTTCTGCACCGTCTCCTTGCCGAGGTAGTGGTCGATGCGGAACACCGACGACTCCGGGAACACGGCATTGACGATGGCGTTGAGTTCTTTCGCCGACTGCAGATCGTGGCCGAACGGCTTCTCGATCACCACGCGGCGCCAGTTGTCGCCCTCCTCGGAGGCCAACCCACTGCGCTCGAGTTGCTCGCATACAGTCGGGAAGGCGTTGGGCGGAATCGACAGGTAGAACGCGTGATTGCCGTCGGTGCCGCGCTCCTTGTCGAGGCGCAACAGCGTTTGCTGCAGACGATCGAACGCGGCGTCGTCGTCGAAGGAGCCCTGAACGAAGCGGAACCCCTCGGACAGCCGCTCCCACACCTCCTCCCGGAACCCGGTGCGGGCATGCTCGCGTACGGCGTCGTGCACGACCTTCGCGAAATCCTCGTCGTCCCAGTCGCGTCGGGCGAACCCGACCAGCGCGAACGAGGGCGGCAGGAGGCCGCGATTGGCGAGGTCGTACACCGCGGGCATCAGCTTCTTGCGTGCGAGATCTCCGGTGACACCGAAGATCACGAGACTGCACGGGCCTGCGATGCGGGGGAGGCGCTTGTCACGTGGGTCGCGGAGCGGGTTCTTCCATCCCTCGGTGCCTGCCACCTACGTCAGCTCTTCTTCGCGGCGGAGAGCTGCTCCTCGGTGGCACCGAGGAGATCGGTCCATGCGTCGACGAACTTCGACACGCCCTCGTCCTCGAGGACCTTGAACACGTCCGAGAAGTCGACGCCGACAGCGGCGATCGCGTCGAAGACCTCACGCGATTCCTGCGCGCGGCCCACGATCGACAACGTGTCGACCCAACCGTGGTCGGCGAACGCGTCCATGGTCTTGCCCGGCATGGTGTTGACGGTGTTCGGTGCGACGAGTTCGCTGACGTAGAGCGTGTCGGCGTAGTCGGGATTCTTGGTTCCCGTCGATGCCCACAGCGCACGCTGCGGCAGCGCTCCCTGTTCCCGGAGTGCGGCGAATCGTGAGTCGATCTCGAACGCCTGCTGGTAGGCGTGGTAGGCCAGACGCGCGTTCGCGAGTGCGGCAGAACCCTTGAGCTGCACGGCCTGTGGCGTGCCGATCGCGTCGAGACGCTTGTCTACCTCGGTGTCGACGCGGGAGACGAAGAACGACGCAACCGAGTGGATCTTCGAGATGTCATGCCCCGCAGCGAGTGCGGCGTCGAGTCCGTTCAGGTAGGCGTCGATGACCTCCTGGTAGCGCTCGACCGAGAAGATCAGGGTGACGTTCACGCTGATGCCCTCCGCGAGGGTGCGGGAGATCGCGGGCAGGCCCTCCTTGGTCGCCGGGATCTTGATCAGCGCGTTGGGACGGTCGACGATCTTCCACAACTCCACGGCCTGCGCGGCCGTGTTGTCGGTGTCGTGTGCAAGGCGGGGATCGACCTCGATCGACACCCGACCGTCGAGTCCGTTGGTGCTGTCAAAGACGGGCTTGAGGACGTCGCAGGCGTTGCGGACGTCGTCGGTGGTCAGCGTCCGGACCGTGCTGTCGACATCGGTGTCGCGTGCGGCCAACTCATTGATCTGGTCGTCGTACGCGGTGCCCTTCGACAATGCGGCCTGGAAGATCGACGGGTTGGTCGTCACGCCGACCACCGACTTGGTGTCAATCAGTTCCTGGAGCTGTCCCGAGCTGATCAGGTCTCGGGACAGGTCGTCCAGCCACACCGAAACCCCGGCTGCGGACAATTCTGCGAGCTTCTCGTTCTGTGTCACGGTTCTCTCCTCCGGCAGTGCGCCCCTTGTGGGGGCGCCTCTAGTGGGTGTGCCTCGGTTGGGATTTCGATGTTCAGTTATGGATCTCGTCCGGCGATCAGCCCGCGACTGCGCGTAGCGACGCCGCGACGACGGCTTCGGCGGTGATGCCGAACTTCTCGTAGAGCACCTTGTAGTCGGCCGATGCGCCGTAGTGCTCGAGCGACACGATCTGGTCGCCATTGCCCACCCAGCGGTACCACGGCATCGCGATACCGGCCTCGACCGAAACCCGCGGCACTGCGGGGGGCAGCACCGAGTCGCGGTAGCCCTGTGGCTGTTCGTCGAACCACTCCATGCTCGGCATGGACACCACACGGGCCGCGATTCCCTTCTCGGCCAGAGTCTTCTGCGCCTCGAGCGCCAACTGCACCTCGGAGCCGGTGCCGATGATGACGACCTGCGCGTCGTCGTCCGAGTCGCTGAGTACGTACGCGCCTGCGGCAACTCCCTCGACCGACGTTCCCTCGAGAACCGGAACGTTCTGTCGGGTGAGCACCAGGCCGACGGGATGGTTGCGACGCGTCAGCAGGTGCGCCCACGCCGCCGCCGTCTCGTTGGCATCAGCCGGACGTACGACGTCGAGGTGGGGGATGGCACGCAGTGCGGCGAGATGCTCGACGGGCTGATGGGTCGGGCCGTCTTCGCCGAGTCCGATGGAATCGTGCGTCCACACGTAGATCGGATCGATCTCCATGAGAGAAGCCAGTCGGACCGATGGACGCATGTAGTCGGCGAACTGCAGGAACGTGCCGCCGTAGGCGCGCGTCGGTCCGTGCAGCACGATTCCGGAGAGCACCGCGCCCATCGCATGCTCGCGGATACCGAAGTGCAGCGTGCGGCCGTAGGGATTGGCCGACCACTTCTTGGTGGAGATCGCGGTCGGGCCGAACGACGCCGCCCCGTCCATGGTGGTGTTGTTCGAGCCCGCGAGGTCGGCCGAACCGCCCCACAGTTCCGGCAGGATGCCACCGAGCGCCGAGAGCACCTTGCCCGACGCCGCGCGGGTCGCGAGATCTTTGTCGCCGGGAGCCCACGTCGGGATCACGTCGCGCCATCCCTCGGGTAGCTCGTGTGCGTGCAGACGGTCGAACAGCTTCTTGTTCTCGGGATTGGCGCTCGCCCAGGCGTCGAACGCCGGCGTCCACGATTCCTTGGCCTCGATCCCGCGCTCGACGAGCTTGCGGGTGTGGCTGATGACCTCTTCGGAGACGTCGAAGTTCTTGTCGGGATCGAATCCGAGGGCTTCCTTGGTCTTGGCGACCTCGTCGGCGCCGAGAGCCGAACCGTGGATGGCGCCGGTGTTCATCTTGTCGGGAGCGGGGTAGCCGATGATGGTGCGCACGCAGATGAGCGACGGCTTGTCGGTGACCTTCTTGGCCGCCTCGATTGCCGCTTCGATCGCCACGACGTCCTCGCCGCTCTCGACCGTCTGCACGTGCCAGCCGTACGCCTCGTAGCGCAGCGGGGTGTTCTCGCCGAGCGCGATGGTGGTGTCGTCTTCGATGGAGATCTGGTTCTGGTCGTAGAACACGATCAGGTTGCCCAGTTCCTGGGTGCCCGCGAGCGAGGACGCCTCGGACGTCACGCCCTCTTCGATGTCGCCGTCGGAGGCGATGACGTAGATGAAGTGGTCGAACGGGCTGGCACCCGGCGCGGCGTCGGGGTCGAAGAGGCCACGTTCGTAACGCGACGCCATGCTCATGCCCACGGCCGACGCGAGTCCCTGACCCAGCGGACCCGTCGTGATCTCGACGCCCTTGGTGTGACGGAACTCGGGGTGTCCCGGCGTCAGCGACTCCCAGGTGCGGAGTGCTTCGAGGTCGGCGAGTTCAAGGCCGAATCCGCCGAGGTAGAGCTGGATGTACTGCGTGAGGCTCGAGTGTCCACACGACAGGACGAAACGGTCACGACCGACCCAGGTGGTGTCGACCGGGTCGTGACGCATGACGCGCTGGTACAGCGTGTAAGCGAGCGGAGCAAGACTCATCGCGGTGCCGGGGTGGCCGTTGCCGACCTTCTGGACGGCGTCGGCGGCAAGAATGCGAGCCGTATTGACCGCACGCGTGTCCACGTCGGACCAGTCCTCGGGGTAGGCCGCCTCGGTGCGTTCGCGGATCTCGTCGGTATCAGCCACGTGTGCCGTCTCCTGTACGTGTTGGTGTGCCTGCGTGATGCGTGTGGTGCTGGTGTGTCGGGCGAACGCCAACTCGCGGGCGTTACGTCCGAGTGCTGATGCAGGGCCTTTCGACCCACGATGACCAGAGTAATCGGCTAGTGCCGTCGGTGTGGGGGGTGGCCGGTAACGATCGTCATGTCAGCCGGTCGTCGCAGGTCGCCGGCGGCGCGGAGCCTCAATTCTTTGATCGAACACCCCAGCGTCTACCATGCTGAGTAGTAGTCGGAAATGCCCGCGAGCCGAATCGTCGGCGGGGCAGGGGAGTTGACGTGAGGATCGGTGAGCGTGTGAGCGGAGATGGTTCCGCCACTTCTCGCGGCACGTCCGAGGTGGATTCTGACCGCCCCGTCAGCGAATCGAACACGACCGTCGGCACGAGTCTCGTCGCTCGCGTTCGCGGCACGGTGATGGCCTATATCGCGCTCACCAAGCCTCGTGTCATCGAATTGCTGCTGGTGGCGACGATCCCGGTCATGCTGCAGGCAGATCGTGGACACGTCGACCTCAGAATCATCGCGTTCACGCTGCTCGGTGGCTGGTTGGGCGCGGCGAGCGCGAACACGCTCAACATGGTCGTCGACGCCGACATCGACAAGAAGATGCGACGCACCGCGAAGCGTCCGCTGGCTCGTCACGCGGTGACGAGAACCAACGCGTTGATCTTCGGATTGCTGCTCTGGGTGGCCTCGTTCGCTGTCCTGTGGTGGTCGGCGAACCTCCTGAGCGCGCTGCTCGTGTCCGCCACGATCATTTTCTACGTCGGTGTGTACACGCTGATTCTCAAGCGTCGTACCTGGCAGAACGTGGTGTGGGGCGGCGCGGCCGGATGTATGCCGACGTTGGTCGGCTGGGCTGCGGTCACTGGTTCGCTCAGTTGGCAGCCGATCGTGCTGTTCGGTGTGATCTTCTTCTGGACGCCGCCGCATACCTGGGCACTGGCAATGCGCTACCGCGAGGACTACAAGGCCGCGGGCGTGCCGATGCTGCCGGTGATCGCCACCGAAGAGCACGTCACCCGCCAGATCCTCATCTACACGTGGCTCACGGTGATCTGCTCGTTCCTGCTCATCGGAGCGGCGAGCTGGATCTACGCCGGCGTCGCCGTGGTGGCGGGCGTGTGGTTCCTCAACCGGGTGCACAAGCTCTATCGCGACACTCGACGCGGCGTCGAGGTGGCACCGTTGAAGGTGTTCCTGCAGTCGAACGAGTATCTCGCGGCCCTGTTCTGCGGACTCGCCATCGACGCCGTGGTCAACCTGCCGACCATCGCCAGCTACTTCTGACGAGTGGCCGCAGGTCGGCGTCACCGCCTCACGGAATGAGTGCGGTGGCTCCCGTTGTGATCCGGTTCTCCAGGTCCGTTTGAGCCTGCGCGGCGTCGGCGAGGCGATACTCCTGACCGACGCGCGCATCGAGGCCGTCGAGAACAGCGTCGAAGTACTCACCCGAACGCCACCGCAATTCGTCGGTGTCGGCGATGAAATGGCCGAGCGTCGGACGCGTCACCGACAGCGAGCCCGCCGGGTTGAGTCGCTGGATATCGAACGGTGGGACAGGTCCGCTGGCCGCGCCGAACACGACGACGATCCCGCGGACCGCGGTCGAGGCGAGTGACTGTTCGAAGGTGTCGGCTCCGACGCCGTCGTACACCACCGGGACCCCCTTGCCGTCGGTGAGGTCACGGACCTGACCGACGAGGTCGTCGCCGTATCGCAGGACGTGGTCGGCACCCGCCTGCGCCGACAACGCCGCCTTCTCGTCTGTCGACACGGTGGTGATCACCGTGATGCCACGACGCTTTGCGAGTTGCGTCAGGATCAGGCCGACGCCCCCGGCGCCGGCGTGCAGCAGGATCGTGTCACCGGCCGCTGGGTGTGCACTACCGTCGAGCAGATAGTGGGCGGTGAGGCCGCGCAGCATCGTCGAGCCCGCTACGACGTCGGGAACACCGTCGGGGACCGGGATGGCACGGGCGGAGCGCACCGCAACGAGTTCGCCGTACGAACCCGGTGCGTCGACCCAGGCGATTCGTTGGCCGGGCTCGAGGTCGGTGACGTCGCTGCCGACCGCGACGATCTCGCCTGCGCCCTCGGTGCCCGGAACATACGGCGGGGTCGACGGGTACATGCCACGCCGTAGATAGGTGTCGATGAAGTTGACCCCGATGGCGGTGGTCCGCGCGATCACCTCGTCACGAGCCGGGATGGGGTCGTCGACGGTCCCGTAGTTGAGCACCTCGGGACCGCCGTGATGTGTCACCTGAATTGCGCGCATGAGTCGTTTCTACACGGCGCCGAAGTGTGGCCGCCGCCGGTCCCGAACGCCACGCTAGAGGTCCGACTCGCTGCTGGAGTTCCTCGTGCCGACGACCGGCGGATCCACCGACCACGGGAAGTTGATCCACTTGTCCGTGGTGCGCCAGCAGTAGTCGGGAGTCGTGATGGTGTGCGGCTTCTGGAAGATCACCGCATTGCGGACCTCGGCGACACGGCCCTGCTGTTCGCAGAAATCGTCGACCAGTTTGAGGGTCTTCCCGGAGTCTGCGACGTCGTCGACGACAAGCACCCGCTGATCGTGCAGGCCGCTGCTCTCGAGTAGTGAGGGGAGCATCACGGGCTCCGACAGAGTCTCACCGATGCCGGTGTAGAACTCGACGTTGAGCGACAGCATCAGCTTGCAGTCGAGCGCATAGGCCATTGCTCCGGCGGGGATGAGGCCGCCGCGAGCTATCCCGATGATGATGTCGGGGACGTACCCGTCGTCTGCGACCATCTGGGCCAGCTCGCGGCAGGCGACGCCGTTGAGTTCCCAGGTGAGGATTTCGCGCTCCTGCGCGGGCGAGTTCATGAACACAACTCTGCCAAGTCTGCGGCTGCCGCACACCTCGGATGGGCCACCGGCCGTCGGTCGGTATGCTCTACAGACCATGAGCGATGAGCAGACCACCGAAAAGGCCGAGAGCTCGACACCGCCGGTCAAGGCGCCCGCCGAGGTCGTCGCCTCGATCAAGAAGTTCGTCGCGGGCGAGGGCGGCGCAGCCAAAGCGGTCCTGCAGCCCATCGGCACCGCCGGGGTACGCATCACGCTCGTCGGCGAGTCCGACGGATACCTCGGCGACCGGGTCGTCGACGACATCGCGACCGCACATGCCGTCGTCGACGCCGTGCCGGGCCTCGAGATCGGGGAGTGGGATCGGGAGCTGACGTCGAAGGCAACCGTGTCGCCCGAGCACTATCGCAAGATGGCCGGCTGGGTCGCCCATTCCGAGCACTTCCCCAAGGCGCGCAACAGCGCGATCATCTGACGGTCCAGCAGGCGTGCCCGTTCAGTTGACGGGTGCGTCGCTGACTTCGCGTCGCTTGGCGTCCTGCTGATCGCCACCTGCCCGCTGGTCGCTGCCGAACCACAGCACCAGCCAGGTGGCGCCGATCATCAACAGCGCGCTTCCGAGCATGTGCGCGATGACCAACACCATCGGTAGGTCCGTGGCGTACTGAATGCCACCGATCACGCCTTGGAGTGCCAGTAGCCCGACGTAGATGAGCGCGGCGCGGGTCTGGGGCATGCGGAGCACCCGTGCCGTGACGGCACCTGCCAGTGCAAGACCCACGAGCACGAACACGAAGTCGGCGTGCAGTTGCGTCATCGCGCTCGGGTCGAGTCCATTGCGCGGCGCATCGGCGTCACCGGCATGCGGCCCCGATCCGGTGACGATGGTCCCGACGTAGATGGTCGCCCAGGTGAGGACATAGATCAGCCACGAGAGGGCGCTGCCGAGGCGAGCCGCCACGACGTTGGTCGACTTCTCCCGCTCGTACGGGGAGGTACGGAACACCAAAACGGTTGCCGCCGATACCAACGCCATCGACAAGACGAAGTGCAGCGAGACGACCCACGGATTCAGGTCGGTGAGCACGGAGATGCCGCCGATGACAGCCTGGAACGGGATGCCGAGCGCGATGAGTGTTGCCAGCCAGCGGTCGCCGCGCGTCGAGCCGCGTCGGCGGAACACGGCGAGCCATGTGCCGATGGCCACGACGGCGAGGACCCAGGTGAGCATCCGGTTTCCGAACTCGATGGCTCCGTGCATCCCGAGCGCCTGATGCGGAACGAAGGAACCGTCGGTGCACTGAGGCCATGTCGGGCAGCCGAGACCCGAACCGGTGAGACGCACCGCGCCTCCGGTGACGACGATGCCGACGTTGACCACCAACTGTGCGATTGCCCAGCCGTAGACGAAACGCGCCGTCGGGTCTGCGAATCCGGGGACGCGGCCCAGCAGGCCACCACGCCGAGTCGTGGTGTCCCGCGATTCGGCATCGTTGGACTCGGGGGACCGCTCGGTACGGGTCTCTGACGTCGTCATTGGAATCGGAACCACCTCACTGCCAGCGCCGAGCCGACGACGGCCCAGGCCAGCAAAACCACTACGCCGAAGACGTCGACACGTCCGTCGGCAGCTTGTTGTAGCGCTTCGGTCAACGCGCCGGACGGCACGACGCGCGCCACCCACCACACGGAGTCGGGTACGCGCGACGACATCACGACGAGGCTGCCGATGCCCAGCATCGCGAACCACAGGAGATTCGCCAGCGCCAGGACGACCTCTGCCTTGAGTGTTCCGCCGAGGAGCAACCCGAGGGCCGAGAACGCAGCGGTGCCCAGCGCGATGACGAAGGCGCCGATCAGTAGGCCGACGGGTTCGGGACGCCATCCGAACGCAAAGCCGATCGCTCCGAGCAGGATTGCCTGTGCGATGACGACGATGACGACGGCCATCGCTTTGCCCGCGATGATGCCCCACCGCGGAATCGGCGTCGCCCCAAGTCTTTTCAGTGCGCCGTACCGTCGGTCGAACCCGACGGCGATGGCCTGTCCGGTGAAGGCGGTCGACATGACCGCGACGGTCAGGATGGCGGGCACGAACGTCGCTGCGCGCTCGGCATTGGTCGTGCCGAGGTCGGTGTCGAGGGGTAGGAGGCACAATCCGATCAACAGTGTGATTGGGATGAACATGGTCAGCAGCAGCTGCTCACCGTTGCGGAGCAGCAGGGTCAACTCGAGCCGCGTCTGTGCGGCGAGCATGGCGGGAAGCGACGCGGGTTGCGGGTTCGGCGCGAAGGTTCCCGGCGGGAACTGCGACGTCGACCGAGTGCGTGCGGCGGTCATCGACGCAACTCCCGTCCGGTGAGGTCGAGGAAGACGTCTTCGAGGCTGCGGGTCTCAACGCGCAGGTCGGTGGCGAGAACGTTGATCTTGGCGCACCACGCGGTCACCGTCGCCAACACCTGTGGTGTCACGTCGCCGCTGACCAGGTAATTGCCGGGCAGCGGTTCGGTGCAGCGATAGTCCTCGGGCAAAGCGAGTTCGAGCATCGTGAGGTCGAGTCCGCGCGGGGCGGTGAACCGCAGTTCGTTCTCGGCTCCGCGGCTGGTCAACTCCGCCGGCGTGCCGTTCGCGACGACCTTTCCGTGGTCGATGATCACGACCTGGTCGGCGAGTTCTTCTGCTTCGTCCATGAGGTGTGTGGTGAGCAACACCGAGACGCCGTCGCCGCGCAGGCGGTCGATGATCTCCCAGACCACCAGGCGTGCCTGGGCGTCGAGTCCCGCGGTGGGTTCGTCGAGGAAGACCAGTTCCGGTCGGCCGACGATGGCGCACGCGAGCGACAGCCGTTGCTGCTGACCGCCGGAGAGGCGTCGGAACGGGGTACGCGCGGCCGATTCCAGACCGAGGGCGCCGAGCAGCCAATCGGGATCGATGGGGTCGGCCGAGTACGCGGCGCAAAGGCGCAGCATTTCCTCGGCCCGAGCGCCGGGATATGCGCCGCCGCCCTGCAGCATGACGCCGATCCGCGTACGGAGTCGGTCGTTGTCACGCCAGGGATCGAGGCCGAGCACCGACACACTGCCCTCGTCGGCGTGGAGGAATCCCTCGCAGATCTCCACCGTCGTGGTCTTGCCTGCGCCGTTGGGGCCGAGGAGTGCGAGGACGGTTCCGGTCTCCAGATCGAGGTCGAGGCCGTCGACGGCGGCACGGTCGTCGTATCGCTTCACCAGTCCGCGTACGCGGAGTGCGGCGTCGGGTTCTGCCGTCGCGTCCGTCGATACGGATCCGCGAGGGCGACGATCGGTCATCGGATCGTCTGCCGGAGATGGTGAAGGTGAAGCCGTGCTGCGCACACGCCAAGACTATGCGTTGAGGGGTGCTGGAGAGAAAACGGTGTTTCCTCGGACACCCCCGTGGTCGACGTCGTCACGTGTCGGCGTTCGACGACGATCGTCGGCGTCTGTGCC
The DNA here is from genome assembly GCF_036540975.1 of Gordonia sp. w5E2. Lineage (NCBI taxonomy): Bacteria > Bacillati > Actinomycetota > Actinomycetes > Mycobacteriales > Gordoniaceae > Gordonia > Gordonia sp. w5E2. The sequence continues at coordinate 2,338,493 of NZ_CP144213.1, forward strand.
GGGTGAACGGCAGATCTTCGAAGAACAGTGCCGTCAGGACCGCGACCATGATCACACCGGCGAGCAGTCCTTGCGCGAGCACAACGCCGCTCGTGTTGGAGCTGGTCGGCATGACGACGATTGCGATGATCGCCGACGCCGCGATGCTCAGTACGCGGAACCACGGCCCGGTTGCCCACGCGGCGAGTGGGATGACGGCCCACAGCAGGTACCAGGCCTGCACGAACGGGAAGAACAAGACGACGGTCGCCATCGCGATGCCGAGACCGCCGAGCGGGTGTAGCCGTCCGGCGAGCGTCGCCAGCATCCATCGGACGACGAAGATCGCGGCGATGAGCTGCCCGATCGGTCGTGCGACGTCGAGGATGGCCTGCGTCTGATCGCCGAGGCCGAGCCACACGCCGACCCTGCCCGTGCTCACCGACATCAAGGTAGGCATCGACATCCAGGATCTGACGATCTCGCCCGTCGACAGCGTCGTGGTCCAGCCGAAACCGAGCCCTGTGCCCAGACAAATGCCCACGACGACTATGGCGAGAATCACGAAGAGAAAGCCTGCCGACGCCGCGAGTGCGCGCACGGAATCGCGCGACCGCGACCACCAGGTACTCACCGGAGCATGACGAAGCGCGGGCAGAGTGGCGCCCCACCGTCCCGCGAGGGCGATGCCGACGAATCCGAGGGCGAGCATCGATGTGACCTTCACCATGGACGACGCCGCGATCACCGCCGTGCCGGCGATGAGCATCCACCCGGCTTGGGTCGGCCAGAATCCGGATCCCCGCAGCCTCCCGCTGCTGTAGATCCCCGCGAAACACAGCTCCAATCCGACGAGCATCAGGCCGAGCATGAGTGCCTCGTTGTGGATGCCTCCGACGAGGTGCAGGATCACGAGCGGATTCATCGCGCCGAGCCAGAGCGCGGCAACTCCCGACACCCCGCAGCGCCGTGCGAGGCGGGGTAGCGCCCAGACGATCAAGCCCACCCCGAGCAGCGCAACGAGTCGATGCAGGAAGATCGCCGCGGTGATGTTGTCGCCGGTGATCTTGGTGATGCCCTCACCGATCCAGATGAAGAACGGGCCATAGGGCGCGGGGGTGTCTCGCCAGAGATTGGGCACCGATCGCGTCAGGACGTCGTCGACGCCGAGTCCGCGGACGGGGCTCACCGAGTACGGATCCATGCCGCGTTCGGCGATGGCGCTCTGTGCCAGGTACGAGTAGATGTCCTTGCTGAGCAGCGGGGGAGCGACGAGGATCGGGGCGATCCAGAGCAGCAGCGTGCTGTCGGCCTGGCGGCGGGTCATGCGCCGCTGCGGGCTTCGACCTTCGAGCACCTCCACGCTGAACCTGCCGACCGCGAAGCGTCCGATCATCAGCCACGCGACGACGAGCATCAGCGTTCCGCCGATCGACATCGTCAGCGCCGTGCTCCACATTCGGGACGGCAGCGACAGGAGGCGCATCCCGGCGACTGGATTCTGCAGCACGGGGATCTGTCCGGTACCCAGCGAACCGATCAGCAGTAGCACCGAACCGGTGGCTCCGAAGATCTTGATCCGGAAGAGGCGTCGATTCTCTTCCGCGTTGAGTGGGCCGACTTCCTGCTCGGTCTCGTGCAGTGTCGCCACCGACCGGCCGTAGCCGCCGGGCGTATCGGAATCCGTGTCGGCTGGTCGGGCAGACTTCAGCCCGAGGTACGTCGCGGCACGACGCAGGACACTGGTTTCAGGCACGAGACGACTGTAATGGTTGCCGCCTCGCGGTCCTCCGACGCCGCACCTGAGCATCGTGCGGGCCAACCCCTTAGGTGACCCTTGCTGGAAGCCGGGAAGCAATTACGTCACACTGGCGTTGTGAAAACCATGCGGAGTGATGCAGTGCTGTCTGCCGACAGCGCCCGTCCCGGTGTGGTCGCCGATCCAGGAGCCATGCATGCCGACGGGCAGACGCGTGCTGCCGTGGTGTCGCTGCTCGTCGAAGACGGGCCGCTGACCGCGGGAGAGATCGCCGAGCGGTTGGGTATCAGTCCAGCGGGCGTGCGTCGTCATCTCGACGCGCTCGTCGATGCCGGTGATGCCGAACACGCCTCGCCCGGTTTCGGCCGGGGCGGCGAGCGCGGTCGGGGCAGGCCTGCGAAGTGGTTCCAACTGACGGCGACCGGCCGCGGAAAGCTTCAACACGCATACGACGATCTCGCCGGAGCTGCGATGCGCAAACTCCGCGACATCGCCGGCGAGGAAGCGATCGGTGAGTTCGCGCGCGACCGCATCGAGGGCATCGTCGACGGGGTACGTCCCGTCGCGGAGTCCGGCTCTGTGGCCGACACCGTCGAAGAGATCGCCGACGCCCTCACCAGCGCGGGTTACGCCGCCAACACCAGGTTGGTCGGCTCCGGCGTCCAGATTTGCCAGCATCACTGCCCCGTGGCACATGTCGCGGCGGAGTTCCCCGAGCTCTGTGAGGCAGAAACCGCGGCGTTCACCGAGCTTCTCGGTACGCACGTACAACGTCTCGCGACGATCGCCAACGGCGATTGCGCGTGTACAACGCATGTCCCCCTGATGATCGGCGACAACCAGCCCGGCAATGACGCCGTCGCCGACCCGAAGCAGACGAGTCGAAAGGCCCAGCGATGACAGTTACAGATGGACAGGCTCCATTGACCCAAGAGGAGACCATCGCCTCACTCGGCACGTACGGATACGGGTGGGCCGATTCCGACGTCGCAGGAGCGAGCGCGCAGCGTGGACTCTCCGACGCCGTGGTCGCCGACATCTCGTCGAAGAAGAGCGAACCGGAGTGGATGCTCGAGAACCGCCTCAAGGCGCTGCGCATCTTCGACCGCAAGCCCATGCCGCACTGGGGCGCCGAGCTCGACGGCATCGACTTCGACAACATCAAGTACTTCGTGCGCTCGACCGAGAAGCAGGCCGCTTCCTGGGAAGACCTGCCCGAGGACATCAAGAACACCTACGACAGGCTCGGCATCCCCGAGGCCGAGAAGCAGCGCCTCGTCGCTGGTGTCGCCGCTCAGTACGAGTCCGAGGTGGTCTACCACCAGATCCGTGAGGACCTCGAGCAGCAGGGCGTGATCTTCCTCGACACCGACACCGGTCTCAAGGAGCATCCCGAGCTCTTCCGCGAGTACTTCGGATCGGTCATCCCGGCGGGCGACAACAAGTTCTCCGCGCTGAACACCGCGGTGTGGTCGGGCGGATCGTTCATCTACGTGCCCCCGGGCGTGCACGTCGACATCCCGCTGCAGGCCTACTTCCGGATCAACACCGAGAACATGGGCCAGTTCGAGCGGACGCTGATCATCGTCGACGAGGGTGCCTACGTGCACTACGTCGAGGGTTGTACCGCGCCGATCTACAAGACCGACTCGCTGCACTCGGCCGTGGTCGAGATCATCGTGAAGAAGGGCGGACGCTGCCGCTACACCACCATCCAGAACTGGTCGAACAACGTCTACAACCTGGTCACCAAGCGTGCCAAGGCTGAGGCGGGCGCCACGATGGAGTGGATCGACGGCAACATCGGCTCGAAGGTCACGATGAAGTACCCGGCCGTCTGGCTGACGGGCGAGTATGCCAAGGGCGAGGTGCTCTCCGTCGCATTCGCCGGCGAGGGTCAGCATCAGGACACGGGTTCCAAGATGGTCCACCTCGCGCCGCACACCTCGAGCAACATCGTCTCCAAGTCGGTCGCGCGTGGCGGTGGACGAGCCTCCTATCGCGGCTTGATCAAGGTCAACAACGGTGCGCACGGCAGCCGTTCGACGGTGAAGTGCGACGCACTGCTCGTCGACACCATCAGCCGTAGCGACACCTACCCGTACGTCGACATCCGCGAGGACGACGTCACGATGGGCCACGAGGCCACCGTCTCCAAGGTCAGCGACGATCAGCTCTTCTACCTGATGAGTCGCGGACTGACCGAGGACGAGGCGATGGCCATGGTCGTGCGTGGATTCGTCGAGCCCATCGCGAAGGAACTCCCGATGGAGTACGCACTCGAACTCAACCGCCTCATCGAACTTCAGATGGAAGGAGCCGTCGGCTGATGGCTGATCCGACAATCCCGGTCTCGGTTCCGGGCAGCACAGTCGCGCCCGTCAACAAGGGCGAACTGTTCACCTCATTCGACGTCGAGGCGTTCGAGGTTCCCAGCTCGCGTGAAGAGGCGTGGCGATTCACCCCGTTCCGACGCTTGCGCGGCCTGCACGACGGCAGCGCGACGGCCGACGGACAGGCAACTGTCTCGGTCACCGGCGCCGGTGACGGCGTCACCGTCGAGACCGTCGGGCGCGACGACAAGCGACTCGGACAGGGCGGAGTCCCGTTCGATCGCATTGCGGCGCAGGCATATTCGTGCTTCGACGAGGCCACGGTCGTCACCGTCGCCCGCGAGGTCGAGGTCGCCGACCCGATCGTGGTCACGCTCGAGGGTCCCGGCGTCGACAAGACGGCGTTCGGTCACGTGCAGATCCGCCTCGAGGCATTCGCGCGCGCCGTCGTCGTTCTCGATCAGAAGGGCAGCGGAACCTACGCGGAGAACGTCGAATTCATCGTCGACGACCAAGCCGCGCTGACGGTCGTCAATGTCCACGACTGGGCCGACGACGCCGTGCACGTCGCAACGCACCACATCAAGGTGGGTCGCGATTCCGTGCTGCGTCACTTCGCGATCAGCCTCGGCGGCGACCTCGTCCGCCTCTCACCGCTGGTCCGCTACGCGGCGCCGGGCGGCGACGTCGAACTCTGGGGTCTGTACTTCGCCGATGCCGGACAGCATCTCGAACAGCGACTCCTCATCGACCACAACCAGCCGAACTGCCGCTCCAACGTGGTGTACAAGGGTGCGCTGCAAGGAGATCCGTCCGGCGACCGCAGTCGTGAGGCGCATACGGTCTGGATCGGCGACGTGCTGATCCGTCCGGAAGCCGAGGGCACCGACACCTTCGAGCTCAACCGCAACCTGCTGCTCACCGACAACGCGCGTGCCGACTCGGTGCCGAACCTCGAGATCGAGACTGGCGAGATCGTCGGTGCGGGCCACGCCAGCGCCACCGGCCGATTCGACGACGAGCAGCTGTTCTACCTGCAGGCCCGCGGCATTCCGGAAGACCAGGCCCGACGCCTCGTCATCCGTGGATTCTTCGGCGAGGTCATCGCCAAGATCACGGTGCCCGAACTGCGCGAACGTCTCTCCGCCGCAATCGAACACGAACTCGAGATCTCCGGCGCCTGATCGCGCTGATCGAGACCGAACCCGCTGATCGAGACTGAACCCGCTGATCGAGCTTGTCGAGATCACCCAGCCCCAGAAAGAAAGCCACATGAGCACACTCGAAATCCGTGACCTGCACGTCGACGTCGCGCAGTCCGACACCGACGCCGAGCCGATCCACATCCTCAAAGGCGTCGACCTCACCGTGAAGTCGGGGGAGACCCACGCATTGATGGGCCCCAACGGCTCCGGCAAGTCGACGCTCTCCTACGCCATCGCCGGCCACCCGAAGTACACGGTCACCAGCGGGTCCATCACCCTCGACGGTGAGGATGTGCTGGAGATGAGTGTCGACGAGCGCGCCCGCGCGGGCCTGTTCCTCGCGATGCAGTACCCCGTCGAGGTTCCCGGCGTCTCGATGTCGAACTTCCTGCGCACCGCGGCGACCGCCGTCCGTGGCGAGGCTCCCAAGCTGCGCCACTGGGTCAAGGAGACCAAGGAAGCGATGACCGCGCTCGACATCGATCCGTCGTTCGCCGAGCGCTCGGTCAACGAGGGCTTCTCCGGTGGCGAGAAGAAGCGCCACGAAATCCTGCAGCTCGACCTGCTCAAGCCGAAGTTCGCGATTCTCGACGAGACCGACTCCGGCCTCGACGTCGACGCCCTGCGCGTTGTCAGCGAGGGCGTGAACACGTACAAGGCGGAGGAGAACGGCGGCATTCTGCTGATCACGCACTACACGCGAATCCTGCGCTACATCAAGCCGGACTTCGTGCACGTGTTCGTCAACGGTCGCGTCGTCGAATCCGGTGGCCCCGAACTGGCCGACGAGCTCGAAGAGAACGGTTACGTCCGCTTCACGACGGCTGCTGCGGCGGGCTGAGCCATGTCGACGGAGACCGTGGCCGAACAGGCTTCGACGCTCGACGTCGACGCCATCCGTGCCGATTTCCCGATTCTGTCTCGCACCGTGCGCGACGGAAAGCCGTTGGTCTACCTCGATTCCGGTGCCACCTCGCAGCGTGCGGTCCAGGTGCTCGACGCCGAGCGTGAGTTCCTGACGACCCACAACGCCGCCGTGCATCGTGGTGCGCATCAGCTCGCCGAGGAGGCCACCGACGACTACGAGGGCGCCCGCGAGAAGATCGCCGCCTTCGTGGGTGTCACCGCAGCCGAGACGGTGTTCACGAAGAACGCCACCGAGTCGCTGAACCTGGTCACCTACACGCTCGGCGACGACCGCAGCGCACCGCTGTTCGGAGGCCGACAACTCGGCGAGGGCGACACGGTCGTCATCACCGAGCTCGAACACCACGCGAATCTCGTTCCGTGGCAAGAGCTGTGCCGACGCACCGGCGCCACCCTGCGCTGGTACGGCGTCACCGACGACGGTCGCATCGACCTCGAATCACTCGAGCTCGACGACACCGTGAAGGTCGTCGCGTTCACGCACCAGTCCAACGTGACCGGTGCCGTGGCCGACGTCGACGAGTTGGTTCGCCGCGCACGTGCTGTCGGTGCGCTCGTCGTGCTCGACGCCTGCCAGTCGGTTCCGCACATGCCCGTCGATTTCCGTGCCCTAGACGTCGACTTCGCGGCGTTCTCCGGACACAAGATGCTCGGACCGTCGGGCGTCGGCGTGCTCTACGGCAAAGCAGAGCTTCTGGCCGCGCTGCCGCCGTTCATCACCGGTGGATCGATGATCGAGACCGTCACGATGGAGGCAACCACCTACGCCGATCCGCCTCAGCGATTCGAGGCAGGCGTGCCGATGACCTCGCAGGTCGTCGGACTGGGTGCAGCGGTCGACTACCTGTCGGCGATCGGGATGGATGCTGTTGCCGCGCATGAGCATTCGCTCGTCGAGCATGCATTGCGCTCGCTCGGTGAGATCGATGGACTGCGCATCATCGGACCGAACACGACCGAAAACCGTGGCGGTGCAGTCTCGTTCGTCGTCGACGGCATTCACGCACACGACCTCGGGCAGATCCTCGACGACGAGGGTGTCGCGATCCGCGTCGGACATCATTGCGCGTGGCCGCTGCACCGACGTTTCGGAGTTGCCGCGACGGCTCGTGCGTCGTTCGCGGTGTACAACACGCACGATGAGGTCGACGCTCTCGCCGCAGCAATCGTCAAGGCGCAGAAGTTCTTCGGGGTCGTCTGACATGCGTATGGAGCAGATGTATCAAGACGTGATCCTCGATCACTACAAGCACCCGCACGGCCGCGGGCTGCGCGAGCCGTTCGGCGCAGAGGTCCATCACGTCAACCCGACATGTGGTGACGAGGTGACCCTGCGCGTGGCGCTGTCCGACGACGGCAACACTGTCACCGACATCTCCTACGACGGGCAGGGCTGCTCGATCTCGCAGGCGTCGACATCGGTGCTGTTCGACCAGCTCGAGGGTGCCAGCGTCGACGACGCGCTGGCCACGGTCGCGTCGTTCAACGCGATGATGACTTCGCGCGGCTCCGACGAGGGCGACGAAGACATCATCGGCGACGGCATCGCGTTTGCCGGAGTGAGCAAGTATCCGGCACGCGTCAAATGTGCACTGCTGGGCTGGATGGCGTTCAAGGACGCCCTGGCCCAGTCGGTGGAAGAACGTGAATCAGAACAGGTGGAAGCTCCATGACCGAACAGCCTTTGGCAGATACTGCCGCAGTCGAGACACCCCCTGTCGAGACGCCCGCGGCTGACGCGCCCGTGAGCGCGCCGAGCACCTCGTTGCCCCAGCTCGAGGACGTCGAGGAAGCGATGCGCGACGTCGTCGACCCCGAGCTCGGAATCAACGTCGTCGATCTCGGACTCGTTTACGGCATCGAGGTCACCGACGACGCGGTCGCCAAGATCGACATGACCCTGACGTCGGCGGCGTGTCCGCTGACCGACGTCATCGAGGACCAGTCACGCGCAGCGCTCATCGGCAGCGGTCTGTGCACCGAGTTGGAGATCAACTGGGTGTGGCTGCCGCCGTGGGGCCCCGACAAGATCACCGACGACGGCCGCGAGCAGCTACGCGCGCTGGGCTTCACCGTCTGAGCCGTCGGAGACACGGAGGCGCGAGGACACGGTGACAGGACGCCCCGGTGCCTGAACACATGGACGAACCCGAAGGACGGTTTCGTCGTGTCCGCCGCTGGAAGCCGCCCACGTACGAGACGCGCGTGGAGAAAATGATCCGCGAGGCCACCGAGCGGGGCGAGTTCGACAACCTGCCGGGCATGGGCAAGCCGCTCGACCTCTCCGATACCGACGACCCCGACTGGTGGGTCAAGCGCAAGATCCGCGACGAAGGACTTGATTCGACGGCCCTGCTGCCCGCCTCGCTGCAACTCCGCAAAGAGGCGCAAGGGTTTCCCGACTCCCTGGCCGACATCGCCGACGAATCAGCGGTGCGCGATATCCTCGCCGACTTCAATCGCCGTGTACGCGAAGCACATCTGACCACGCGGGCCGGACTCCCGTCGGTCGTCACTGCCCACGTCGTCGACGTCGACGAGATCGTCGAGCAGTGGCAGGCGCTCAGGCAGGGGCGTCGGTGACCCTGACGGCACCGCTCGCCTGACCGGTCACACGTCCGACCAGCCGTGACCGGTCGCCGCACCGCGCGCGATCGTCATCTTGGTTCGCATTCCGACGCCCTTGACCACGCGGCCCATCGCCTCGAGTGTGCCCGCGAGGTTGTCGCGCTCGCTGAGGTAGCTGCGTTGGGCGCTGATCGGCATGGTGAAGAAGGCGTCGAAGAAGTCGAGGGTCTGCTCGGCCGAGAGGTCCAGCAGTGCCGACAGACCGCGGATTCGGAGTTCGTGTACCGAACGTGCCGATGCCGGCCACAGCGCGGCCTTCGGGTCGTCGCCGTCCGCGATCGCGACCGCGACGGTGTCGGCACAGGCGAGTGAGGTGGCGACGCTGTAGCCCGTCGTCGGATTCTTCATCCCGCCCGCAGCGCCGAACCGGAAGACCGGGTCCTTCCACGGCGTCGTCGACGCGCCGACGAGCGGAAAGTTCACCACCTCGGTGCGGAGCACGGTCGGTTCATGGTCGCCCAATCGAAAGCGCAGGCGGTGTTCGAGGTCTGGGATCGACAGCGCGGGATGCCCTGCGAGACAGGTCTCTTCGAGCAGCACAGTCCCATCACCGAGCGGCACGGCGTAGAGAAACGACGGTAGTGGTGAGCCTGCGGCACCGAGCTGGCGAGGACTCGCCCAGTCCATGAGCAGCGCGCCCGCGCCGCCGAGTACCGCCTCCGCGTCCTTCGCGTCGACGATGATCCCGAACGCGGTCTGGTACGGGGCGTCGTGCGGCAGCGCACCTCGACAGTCGACGATCTGATCGGCCCGGACGACCGAACCGTCAGCGCACACCACCCGATCAGCCGACACCGACGTCGCGGCCGACGCCACCAGCGCCACCCCGTCGAGGTTCAATTCGGTTGCGAGAGCGACATTGTCGAGAACCGTGTATCCGCGGGCGATCTCGTGACGGGTTCGCGCAGACACCTGCACGGCGTCGGTCTGCGCTGCTATGGCGTTGTCGCTCAACCAGTTCGGCAGTTCGTCGGTCCATGCCGCATAGGTGGCGTGCCACGCCCTGTCGGGGTGCGGATCGATGAGAGTGGTATCCACCCCGTGGTGGCGTAGGCGGTGGGCCAGGCCCCTGCCCGCCGGACCGCCGCCGACCACCGCCGCCGAACGGGACACGGTCACATCGATCCGGTGGCCAACAGTCCGCCGTCGACCTGCAAGGTCTGACCGGTGATCCACGACGCGTTGTCGCTGACGAGGAAGGCGGCAGCCTGCGCGATGTCTTCCGGGTTGCCGAGTCGGCGCAGCGGGTAGCCGGCAATCGCGCGTTCTTCGTTGTCGCCAGCGATGAGTGCGTCGGCGAACTTCGTCTTGACGATGGCGGGCGCGATCGCGTTGACGCGGATCTGCTTGGGCCCGAGTTCCCACGCGAGCTCCGCGGTCAGGCGGATCAACGCGGCTTTCGACGCCCCGTAGGCGGCGATGACTCCGGTGGAGCGGATTCCGGCGACCGAGGCGATGTTGAGCACAGCTCCTCCTGATTCGGCCATGCCCGCCCGATATGCCTCTTGCACGAACCCGAGGGCGGCGACCACGTTCGTGTCGAAGATCTTGCGCACCGCGTCGAGATCGGCGTCGACGAGCGGCCCATACGTCGGGTTGATTCCCGTGTTGTTGACCAGTATGTCGATTCCGCCACCGAGCCGCACCGCGTTCGCAACGGCGTCGGCTCGATGAGCGGCGTCGCCGGTATTGCCGGGACAGATGTCGACCTTCGCCCCGTCAACCGCAGTCCGGATCGACTCGGCTGCCTGCTGCAGCGGTTCGGGTTTACGGCCGGTGATGACCACCGTGGCGCCTCGACGGGCGAGTTCGGTGGCGATGGCCAATCCAATGCCGCGGCTCGCGCCGGTGACGAGTGCGGATCGCCCGGTGAGATCGGGTGTCGGCAACATTCCGGTGGGTTCAGCTGTGCGTTCGGTCACCCTGCCACCGTATCGAGCGACGTGAGGAAGTCGCGGCCGCCCGGGGTGGAAAAACCACGGGCCGACGCACAGTAGACTGGACCGTCGTGATCACCGCGACCGACCTGGAAGTTCGAGCGGGCGCTCGGACCCTGCTGTCGGCGCCCGGCTCAGCATTGCGTATTCAACCCGGCGACCGGATCGGCCTCGTCGGCCGCAATGGCGCAGGTAAGACGACCTCGCTGCGCATTCTCGCGGGCGAGACCGAGCCCTACGCCGGAACGGTGACCAGGACCGGCGATCTCGGCTATCTGCCGCAGGACCCCAAAGAAGGCGACCTCGACGTCGTCGCACGCGATCGCGTGCTGTCTGCGCGTGGGCTCGACGACATCATGCATCAGATGGAAAAGCAGCAGGCCCTGATGGCCGAGGCTGCCGACGACAAGGTGCGCGACAAGGCTGTCGCACGATACGGCCGTCTCGAGGAGCGCTTCTCCGACCTCGGCGGCTACGTCGCCGAGTCCGAGGCCGCGCGCATCTGCAACAGCCTCGGATTGCCCGATCGCGTACTCGGCCAGCCTCTGCGCACGCTCTCGGGCGGACAGCGCCGTCGCATCGAGCTCGCCCGCATCCTGTTCGCAGCCTCCGACGGCTCGGGCAAATCTGCGACGACGCTGCTCCTCGACGAGCCGACCAACCACCTCGACGCCGACTCGATCACCTGGTTGCGCAGCTTCCTGCAGAACCACGAGGGTGGACTCGTGGTGATCAGCCACGACGTCGACCTGCTGGCCGACGTGGTCAACAAGGTGTGGTTCCTCGACGCCGTCCGCGGCGAGGCCGACGTCTACAACATGGGCTGGAAGCGCTACCTCGACGCACGCGCAACCGACGAGCAGCGTCGTAAGCGTGAGCGCGCCAATGCGGAGAAGAAGGCGTCCGCACTGCGCGCACAGGCTGCAAAGCTCGGCGCCAAGGCCACGAAAGCCACTGCGGCACAACAGATGCTCAAGCGTGCCGATCGGATGATCGATTCCCTCGACGAGGAGCAGGTGGCCGACCGCACCGCCCGGATTCGCTTCCCGGAGCCCGCGGCGTGTGGCAAGACTCCGCTGATGGCGTCGGGACTGAGCAAGTCCTACGGCTCGCTCGAGATCTTCACCGGCGTCGACCTCGCGATCGACAAGGGCAGCCGTGTGGTCGTGCTCGGACTCAACGGTGCGGGTAAGACCACCCTGCTCAAGGTGCTCGCCGGTGTCGAGGCGTCGGATACGGGTTCGCTGGAGCCCGGCTACGGACTCAAGATCGGCTACTTCGCGCAGGAGCACGACACCCTCGACGACATGGCGACGGTGTGGGAGAACATTCGGCACGCCGCGCCCGACGCAGGCGAACAGGATCTTCGTAGCCTGCTCGGTGCCTTCATGTTCACCGGACCTCAGCTCGACCAACCCGCGGGCACGCTATCCGGTGGCGAGAAGACGCGACTGTCGCTGGCAGGCCTAGTGTCGTCGGCGGCCAACGTGCTGCTACTCGACGAGCCGACCAACAACCTCGACCCGATCTCGCGCGAGCAGGTGCTCGACGCCCTGCGCAGCTACACCGGTGCCGTGGTCCTCGTTACCCACGATCCCGGTGCCGCGGCGGCGCTCGATCCGCAACGCGTGATTCTTCTGCCCGACGGCACCGAAGACCACTGGAGCGACGAATACCAGGAGCTCATCGAGCTCGCGTGAGCATCACGGCCCCTCCGTCGGTCCAGTCACGATGCCCGACAACTGCACGCGCTTGCCGACGTCCCGCGTGCTGACGTGACCGACGGGAGTGGCCAGAATCTCGTGATGATCGGTGGCATCGGACTCGACGTGCATCGTTCCCGACGCCTCGTTCGCGATGTATCCGCTGGGAGCTGCTACCTCGCGAGCGCGGTAGCAGCCCGTCGGCAGCGAACGAATCAGCAGTCCCTGTGCATCGGTGACACCTGAGCCACGGGATTGCCCGGCGCACGTCGTGATCGCGAACCGCGCACCCGGCAGTGGGTGGCCGTGGATGCGGTCGCGGACTGCGATCCGCAGTTGGCCCGACCCGTCGTCGAATCCGCCCTTGCGGTCGACGCCGGTTCCGATGGATCGACTCGGTTGCTGGTCTCGCGTCGTCACGGTGAATGTTCCCGAACCGGGTGTGGCCGAGGCGGACGCCGACGCTCCGACGATTCCGGCGAGTGTCATTGCGCCGACAACCGTGAGAGTCGTTGTCACACGGACGAATCGGCCGTTCATGCTCGCGTCGCCCACGCGATGATGTTGTCGGCGTAGCCGAGCGGGGGACCGACAAACGCCCCACCGCACGTGACGAGGGCGAGGGTCTCCGGCCCGTCGAGACGGTTGAGTTCCGCTGCCGGAAAGCCCTTCTCCTTGTCGGCCTTCTGGACGTTACGCACCCGGTAGTGGACGGTCTCACCCTTCGCTGTGGTGACCGCGACTTCGGTTCCCGGTGCGAGAGAACTGAACCGGGCGGCGAAGCCACGCCCCTGCGAGGCCTCGTCGACGTGGCCGGTCACGACGATTGTGCCCTTGCCCGATCCGGGTAACGCCGAATCGACCCACCAGCCGAGACGATGGACGTCCTGTGGCGGCAGGAGGGCACCGGTCGTATCCGTCGCAACCGCATCGGTGACAGCGGAATCACCGCCGACCTCAATACTTTTCGGTGCTGCCGGCTCGTCGGTGCGTGCGGCAACGGGTGCGGGTAGCTGGGTCTGAGCAGACGGTGTGGCCACGGACGATTCGCTCGTGCGTGTCGAGCAGCCGACGAGAAGCGTCAGACTCAGAGCCAGCAGGCAGAACAGTGTGAGTATCGGCGTGGTTTTCATGGTCGATCCACCGGTCCCGAAGGAATCGACGACAGCGATGTCCTGCCCGACGGATTGCGGTCGGTCACGTGGTCGACGGGGGTGTTGTAGACCGTCACCGTCGACACCTTGTCGGTGGACACGTCGACGGTGTACGAGCGACCCTCGGGCACATAGCCTTTCGGTGCCGCCGTCTCCTTGACGCGGTAGCAGCCCGGTGCCACCTCACGGTTGACCACACCGCCCTCGCCGGTGGTTTCCCACCCCAACACATCCCCGGAGCAGGTGGACACGATGAAGCTCGCTCCCGGCAGCTTGGCGCCGGTGACTCTGTCTGCCTTGACCACCTGCAGGGTTCCGGAACCATCTCCGCCGCCGTCGGTACGTGCGAAGGAAATCTGGATATGGTTGCCGAGCAGTCCGAGTTCGACTGTGCCGCTTCCCGAAATCAGCCTCAATCCGTCGGGCCAACTGATCGTCTCGAAACTGTAGGTTCCCACGTTCAGGGTCAGTTCGGCGGGGGCGGTGACCATCGTTACCGCGCCGGTCTCGTTGTTGGTGAGACGTACCCGAGCACCCTGCACCGGCGTGATGCCGTTGGGGTAGGGGATGAATGATGTGACATAGAGGTGTGCGGTCCCGGACTCCGGAGGGGCCGTCGGAGAACTCGGGGTTGTCGACGTCGGCGCTTCGACGGTCGTCGACGGACCGGGGGCGGAGGTACTCGGTGCCGACGAACTCGGGGGCGCCGGATTGGTGGCCGTACTCTCCGGTGTCGTGGTTGAAGGTGCCTGCGTCGTCGGCTGGTCAACCGTCGTGGCGGGTGCCACGGTGGTCGACGAGGTCGACGAGGTCGACGAGGTCGACGGGGTTTCCGCCGAACCGACTGCGGGAGCCATCGCAAGGCTGAGCAGGATTCCCGCCGCAAAGGCTGCGGTGCTTGTCCGCGGAGTGCGGAATCTGCTGGGGTGCTTGGGTGATCGTTTCGACATTGGAGTGAGCCTTTCGGTGGGGTGGACGGCCCCGACACCCGTGAAGTCGGGTGGGCCAATCGATTCGTTATCGCCTGCGGCCGTCGGCGGGCGGAAATCATTCACGCGTCGTACGGCCTGTACGTGGCGGTGCATTCACGGCCGGTAGACGGGCCCCGAGGGAATCGAGCTCAGCGGAGTGCGTGCGCCCGGATCACGGCCGGGAGCCGAGGGTCCGGGATTCGTTGTTCCCGGACCTGACGTGCCCTTTGCGGCGAAGTGGATCGTGTAGATGATGTCCCGGCCACGCTCGAGTGGAATGTTGAACGACGACGGCCCCACGAGCGTCAGTCCCGCGGGTACTTCGAGCACAAGGACACTCACCGTCCCGGTCGGGGACTGCACGGTAGCGGGCAAGGTCGTGACGTAAGGGTTGACCGCGACCAGGCGAACCAACACGCCGTTGACCCCGTCGTGCGCGCCGTCGAGCACGGCATTGATCATCACGGACCCATACGCGACAGGGCTTGTGGGCGTGGACGTTTCGGTGCTCGCGGGTGTGCTCGGTGGGGTCGATGACGAGGGCGGGTTGGTCGTCGGCGGCGTGGTTGTTGTTGGCGGTGTTGTCGTCGGCGGCGTCGTGGTTGTCGGCGCCGTGGTGGATGGAGTGGTCACCGACGGCGCGGTCGTGTCGACGTCGGCGTGGGCACCACCCACCCCGAGAGACAGACACGCCACGACGACGATGAGTGTGCTCGAGAAAGAACGGAAATGTGTGACGGTACGCATGAGCGGACTCGCGATCTCCCCGACCCGAATCGGATCACTGTGTGACCCCCGATGTCTGATGAGTCCGAATCGGGAGGGCGATCGTTAACACGCGCGAAGAACCGTTATCCACGCGTTATCTGGTGTCATTCACGCGTTCGACGGCGACCACTGCTCATCTCGACGCCGCATACCGCTTCGTGAGCTCGCCCTTGACCAGCTTGCCGGTGGGTGTGCGAGGCAGATCTGCAACGAAATCGACCGAGCGTGGAACCTTGTACCGCGCAAGCGAATCGCCCGCGAAGTCGAGGAGCTCGTCGGCAAGCGTCGGCGAGGCCTCGTACGCCGGATCGAGTTGCACGAGCGCTTTGGCGACCTCGCCGAGGTCGTCATCGGGCACACCGATCACGGCGACGTCGTAGACGGCCGGGTGGTTGATGAGAACGTTCTCGGCTTCTTGGGGATAGATGTTGACGCCGCCGGTGATGATCATGAACGCCTTGCGGTCGGTGAGATAGAGGAAACCCTCATCGTCGACGTAGCCCATGTCGCCTGTTGTGGCCCAGGTCGGGTGTTTCGGGTGATACGCCGACGCCGTCTTGCCCGGGTCGTTGTGGTACTCGAAAGCGGGTGTCTCACGCTCGAAATACACGAGGCCGACGTCGCCGATGGGCACCTCGTCGCCGGCGTCGTCGCAGATCCTGATGACGCCCATGCCCGCTCGTCCGACGGAACCGGGATGCGTCAACGCGTCCTCGGGGCCGATGAACGTCGCGCCCGCGGCCTCGGTCGATGCGTAGTATTCGTGGATCACCGGACCCCACCATTCGATCATCGCGCGCTTGACTTCGGCGGGGCACGGGGCCGCGGCGTGGATCGCCACCTTCAGGCTCGACACGTCGTATTTGTCGCGGATATCCGCGGGCAACTTGAGCATCCTGATGAACATCGTCGGCACCCATTGGCTGTGCGTGGCGCGATACTCCTCGACGAGACTCAGCGCTTCCTCCGGCTCGAAGTGGTCCATGAACACCACGGTGCCGCCGACAGAATTGGTGACGCCGCAAAAGCGCAGTGGCGCAGCGTGATACAACGGCGCTGGGGATAGGTAGACGCTCTCGGCGTCGAATCCGTACAGCGGGCTGAAGATCGCGGTGTACGCATCGGGGACTTCTGCGACCAAGCCATCCGGTAGCGGTGTGCGAATCCCCTTGGGGCGTCCCGTGGTTCCCGACGAGTAGAGCATGTCGGTGCCGCGGGGTTCGTCGGTACGCAGCGTGTCCGGTGCTGCCGCCAACACGTCGTCGTAGGGTTCGAAGCCATCGATGACCCCACCCCACGCGATGCGATGACCCGCTTCGGCAAGCGCTGCGATATCGCCGCTCGTCGAGACCGCTTCTGCCACAGCGGCATCGGCAAACAGCACCTTCGCCGCGCTGTCGGTGAGGATGTAGGCGGTTTCGTCCGCGGTCAGGTGATGATTGATCGCGGTGACGTAGAGGCCACTGCGGATCGCTGCCCAGTACACCTCGAACATGTGAAGGTTATTGCGCGACACCATCGCGATCGTGTCGCCAGGACGTAGCCCGAGTTCGTCGAGGTGGTTCGCCAACCGCGCGGAGTTGTCGTCGAGTTCGCGATAGGTGAGTGCGGTTCCGGTTGCAGCGTCGACGACGGCGGCTTTGTCAGGTGTGGTGGCGGCGATGGTTCCTGGGAACACGACGATCTCCTCGATGACTCGGGATACGGACGATGCCGAGTGTGATCGGCATCATGCGAGATCGTATACCGAGCGATAGTTCGGCGGGGCCGTCATTGCCGCAATGGCGGGCGCCTAACTCATGACTCCGCAGTGGCGCGCGAGCGCACCGAAGCCTCCACGAGGTCGAGAACTGCCGACAGGTCGTCGGTAGGACGTCCCGAAGCCAATCGGGTGATCAGCCCGTCGAGGACGAGGTCGAGGTAGTCGAGCAGAACGTCGGTGGGGACGTCGTCACGCAGTCGGCCGGTCTCACGGCCGCGTTCGAGTCGATCGAGAGTGGCCTTCTCGAGCTCAGCCGAGCGTTCCAGCCATGCCGACCGGAACGTCGGATCGGTGCGGAGCTTCCGCGCGATTTCCAGCCGCGTGCCCAACCAATCGAAATCCTGTGGGCGCGCGAGCATGTCGCGCATGACCTGAACAAGGCCCTGCTCTGCCGCGACGTCGGCCATGCGTTCGGCGTCTTCCCGTGCGAGCGCGAGGAAGAGTGCCTCCTTGTCGCGGAAATGATGAAAGATCGCACCGCGAGAGAGTCCTGTCGACTCCTCGATGCGTTTGACCGTCGCTCCGTCGTAGCCGTACTCCGCGAAGCAATGCCGCGCGCCGTCGAGAATCTCCCGACGACGCGCGGCAAGGCGGTCATCACTGACCTTGGGCACTGCTATCGCCCTGTCAGCTCTTGATCATGTTGCGGAGCACGTACTGCAGGATGCCACCGTTGCGGTAGTAGTCGGCTTCACCGGGTGTGTCGATGCGCACCTTGGCGTCGAACTCGACCTTCGAGCCGTCTTCCTTGGAGGCGGTGACATGCACCGTCTTCGGCGTGGTGCCGTTGTTCAGCTCCTCGATACCGGTGATGTCGAAGGTCTCCGTGCCGTCGAGGCCCAGCGACTTGTGCGACTCGCCCTCGGGGAACTGCAGCGGGATCACGCCCATGCCGATGAGGTTCGAGCGGTGGATGCGCTCGAAGCTCTCGGTGATGACGGCCTTGACGCCCAGCAGGCTGGTGCCCTTGGCTGCCCAGTCACGCGAGCTACCGGTGCCGTACTCCTTGCCGCCGAGCACGACCAGCGGGGTGCCCTCCTTCGCGTAGTTCTGCGCGGCGTCGTAGATGAACGACTGCGGAGCGCCCTCCTGCGTGAAGTCACGGGTGTAACCACCGGTGACGTCGACGAGCTGGTTCGCCAGGCGGATATTGCCGAAGGTCGACCGGATCATCACCTCGTGGTTACCGCGGCGGGCTCCCAGCGAGTTGTAGTCCTTGCGAGCCACACCGTGCGCGTCGAGGTACTGCGCGGCGGGAGTGCCGGGCTTGATCGTCGAGGCGGGGGAGATGTGGTCGGTGGTCACCGAGTCGCCGAGCTTCGCGAGGACGCGGGCGCCCTTGATGTCGGAGACCGGATCGGCTTCGAGCTTCATGCCGTCGAAGTACGGAGGCTTCCGCACGTAGGTCGACTCGTCGTCCCAGTCGAAGGTCTTGCCCTCGGGGGTCGGCAGGCTCTGCCAGCGCTCGTCGCCCTTGAAGACATCGGCGTAGTCCTCGGCGTACTGCTCGGGGCTAATCGAGCTCGAGATGGTCTGCGCGATCTCCTCGTTGGTCGGCCAGATGTCCTTGAGGAAGACGTCGTTGCCGTCCTGGTCCTGGCCGAGAGGATCGGACTCGAAGTCGAAGTCCATCGTGCCCGCGAGCGCGTAGGCGATGACCAACGGCGGCGACGCGAGGTAGTTCATCTTCACGTCGGGGTTGATACGACCCTCGAAGTTACGGTTACCCGACAGCACCGCGGTCGCGGCCAGGTCGTTGTCGTTGATCGCCTTCGAGATTTCCTCGGGCAGCGGGCCCGAGTTACCGATACAGGTGGTGCAGCCGTAGCCGACGAGGTAGAAGCCGAGCTTCTCCAGGTACGGCCACAGGCCCGCCTTGTCGTAGTAGCCGGTCACGACCTGCGATCCGGGGGCCATCGAGGTCTTGACCCACGGCTTGGAGGTCAGGCCCTTGTCGACGGCCTTCTTGGCGAGCAGGCCGGCGCCGAGCATGACCGACGGGTTCGACGTATTGGTGCAGCTCGTGATCGACGCGATCGTCACGATGCCGTGGTCGAGGATCATGTCGCCACGCTCGGTCGACGACACCTTGACGGGCTTCGACGGCCGACCCGCAGCACCCTTGCTGGCGTTGTGGGCGGGCTCGTAGCCGTCATCGGCGAACGAGAGCTTTGCACCACTGGGGTCGATGGCGGGGGAGTCCGAGGCGGGGAAGCTCTCCGCGTTCGACTCGTCGACACCGTTGTAGGCGGGCGTGTTGCCCTCCTCGACGTAGTTGTGGATGTCCTTGCGGAATGCGTTCTTGGCGTCCCACAACTCGATGCGGTCCTGCGGGCGCTTCGGACCTGCGATCGACGGGACGACCGTCGACAGGTCGAGCTCGATGTACTCGGAGTACTGCGGCTCGGTGGCGTCCTTCTCCAGCCACATGCCCTGTTCCTTGGCGTATGCCTCGACGAGGGCCAGCGTCTCCGCGCTGCGGCCGGTGAGCTTCAGGTAGTTGATGGTCTCGCCGTCGATCGGGAAGATCGCGCAGGTGGAGCCGAACTCGGGGCTCATGTTGCCGATGGTGGCGCGGTTGGCCAGCGGGACCTCGGCGACACCATTGCCGTAGAACTCGACGAACTTGCCGACGACGCCGTGCTTGCGCAGCATCTCCGTGATGGTCAGCACGACGTCGGTCGCGGTGACGCCCGGCTTGGCCGCACCGGTCAGCTTGAAGCCGACGACGCGCGGGATGAGCATCGAAACCGGCTGGCCGAGCATGGCGGCCTCGGCCTCGATACCGCCGACGCCCCAGCCGAGCACGCCGAGACCGTTCTGCATCGTGGTGTGCGAGTCGGTGCCGATGCAGGTGTCGGGGTAGGCGACCTCGGTGCCCTCGGAGTTGGGGCGAACCATGACCGAGCGGGCGAGGTGCTCGATGTTGACCTGGTGCACGATGCCGGTGCCCGGCGGCACGACGCGGAAGTCGTCGAATGCGCCCTGGCCCCAGCGGAGGAACTTGTAGCGCTCTTCGTTGCGCTGGTACTCGATCTCGACGTTGCGCTCGAATGCCTGCGCGTTGCCGAAGGCCTCGATGATGACGGAGTGGTCGATGACCATCTCGGCGGGTGCTAGCGGGTTGACCTTGTCGGGATCGCCGCCGAGTTCCTTGACCGCGTCGCGCATGGTGGTCAGGTCGACCACACAGGGAACGCCGGTGAAGTCCTGCATGATGACGCGAGCCGGGGTGAACTGGATCTCGATGCTCGGCTCGGCCGAGGGATCCCAGTTGGCGATCGCTTCGATGTGGTCCTTGGTGACGTTCGCGCCGTCTTCGGTGCGAAGCAGGTTCTCGGCGAGGACCTTGAGTGCGTAAGGGAGCTTCTCGGTTCCCTTGACAGCGCTCAGCCGGTAGATCTCATACGACTTGTCGCCCACCTCGAGGGTGCCTTGGGCGCCAAAGGAATTGATACTCACGACTTAATCCACTCTCCTCGTGCCGACGGGCTGCGTCGGCGTCGTTCGACGTCTCACGTGTGCGCACGTGGACTGCTTGGCCGGCTCGTCGACGAACGCCGCTCGTCGACTCCGACCGTGACCCGACGGGCTGCGCCGGGTGTTCGAGTGCTGTCGGTGGCGCCGGTGGGTGGTACCGATGCCTCCCTGCCCTCGCGGGGCGGCCACGGGGCCGCCGTGGTCACCGTGTCATCCTAACAGTACGGCTGTACTGTTTACAACACGCGACACGCCCGTTTACCGCCTACCTACAGCATCCTCCATTCTGTCGCATGGCACGAGGCGAGGGTCACGCGGTCGTGTGCGCGTCGGCGACATTTAATGGCTGCGAAACCTTCTCCGGTGACACGCGGGGGTGGGTCCCCGGCCGTGACGACCCATTGGGCAGGATTGTCGTGGCAGCGCGCATGCGGTTCGGAGCATGCGGTAGGTGCACGCAGTTTCGAGCAGAACAGAAAGTTGGGTACAGCCGATGAGTCCAGGTCCACAGGGCTACCCCGCGATCATTCCTGCGAATGTCGACATGACGGCCCTGCGGCAAGAACTGCTTGCCGACCACGTCGCCGCACCCGCCGATCAGGAACCAGCGCTTCGCGCCCTCGTGGCCCGGGCCGAGTCCGACGGGCATGACCTCAACGTGGTCGTTCTGACCGTGCCGCAGCCGAACTTCACCTACTACCGCGACATCGCCACCCAGTTGCAGTCCGAGGTCGGTGGGACCGTGCTGGTCATCGGCCCGAACTCGGTCGGTAGCTCGTCGGCCGACTTCAGTCGCGTGGTGCAGGAGCAGGCCATGGACGACCTGACGCTGCAGAATCCGTCCGTCGCCGCCACACAGATGTACGACGAACTGACGTCGCCGCAGATCGACTGGACGCTCGTGACGCTCCTCCTGGTGGTCGTGACGATCATCGGTGCCGTGCTCGCGCGTGTGCGGACCGTACGTGCGCGTCGGCGCCGCGGTGAGGTCGCGCAACCGGCTGCACAACCGCCGCGAGCAGCCGAGTCGACCTCGGGTGACGACGTGGTGTCGGCGACCGAGTCGTCCGCCCGCTGAGGCAGGCTGCACCAACCAACCTCGCGAAGCTCGGACCCGGGTCGTACGGCACAACCGGGTCTCGTCGTCGTTCGACGCTCTGTTGCCAATTCGATACCTGGCAAGTCATGTCACCCTTTGGGCTGTTCACGGCATTTTCCCAGGTAATCACCCCTATGTAATTCGTTGCAGCGGTTTTCTCGTGTGTCCGATGTGACGTACGGTTCTCATGTCGCTTGTGTTGCTGTTGGTATCCAATGCACCACATGTGGTAGGTGATGCACGTTGGTTGGTTGGGGAAGACGTGCACCCTGTGTTCGGACATGGAGATGCGTGCGACTCGAGACGGTGCGACTCGAGGCATGACATCGCCGGCGAGGGCGAGGAGTTTCACGTGAGGCGAGTGACCACCGGTGTGGCTCGTGGTACCCCGGGGCGGGGTAGGCCGCGATTCGCACGTCTAGGGGCCGTACTTGCGGTCGCGATACTCAGCGGAATGGGTGCGGGCCAGGCATTGGCCGCTCCTGGCGCGACGGCGCCGAAAAAGCCGACGAGTGCGGTGTCGACGTTGATCAATCAGATCGCGACGGCAAATCAGAACATTAAGGATCTCGACGGAGCGGTCGCCGTTCGCCAGGAGAACGCCAACAGGTCGCTTGCCGATTATCAGAACTCGATCGCGGCGCAGCAGCTGGCCACCCAGGCGGCATCCGGCGCCGAGAACTCTCTCACCAAAGCCAACCGTGCTGCCAAAGACGCCCAGAAATCGTTCGATGCACTGATCCGCGATGTCTATCGGAATGGCACCACGTCGAGTTCGATGACCAAGTACGTGTCCTCCGACAATCCCGACAGGGTGCTCGAGCGGATGTCGACGCTCGACCGGCTCGCCCGGAACCAGCAGGACACGATCCGTCGCCTGCAGGTGGCCCGCAACCAACAAGCCAACAGGGTGTCGGCGCTCGAAGCTCTCAAACGGCAGGCGGCGCTTGCCACCTCGGGCGCGGAGCAGCGCAAGAACGACGCACTTGCCGCCGTACGCGAAGCCCGGTCGGCGATGCTCAACGAACAGCAGCGTCGCAATTCGCTCGTGACTCAACGTGATTCGGTCCAGCAGAAACTCGACAAGCTGCGTGGCACGGTCACAACACCCAAGAAGGTCGACGCTCCCGCGCCGACCGACCTGTTGTCGGGACTCTTCCCCGGAATCCCGGGACTCCCGGGACCTCGTCCGAGCGCGCCCGGCGCGACTCAGGTCGAAGGGACGAGTGACAACCAAGCGCTTCAGGTGGCCGCGGAGGCCGCCGCTCGTCTCGCGGGAGACCTTGGCCAGAAGGCACTCGCGGCAATGGTCGGCCAGGCGCAGATCCCGCACTCGGAACTCCTCGACGAACTCGGCCTCGGGGGTGCGTCGCTGGGATCCTCCGGTGCCGACAGCATCGCCAGCAGGCTCGGTTCCGGCAGTCTCGGCACGCTGTTCGGCAGCTCCTCGGGCGGCGGTGGCCCGGTGCGTCCTGGTCTGCGTGGCCCTCAGGCCGTCGAGATCGTGGTGAACCGCGCGCTCTCGCAGCTCAACGTGCCCTACGCGTGGGGTGGTGGTGACGCCAACGGTCCCACCCTCGGTATCCGCGACGGTGGTGTTGCCGACAGCTACGGCGACTACAACAAGGTGGGCTTCGACTGCTCGGGCCTCATGATGTACGCGTTCGGAGGTGTCGGTATCCAGCTCCCGCACTACACGGGTTACCAGTACACATCGGGTCCCCAGGTGCCGCTGGCGCAGATGCAGCGTGGCGACATGATCTTCTACGGTCCCAATGCGAGTGAGCATGTCGCGCTCTACCTCGGCGACAACAAGATGGTCGAGGCGCCGCAGTCGGGCGACGTCGTCAAGGTGTCGCCGCTGCGGACGGCGGGCGCGATGCCCAACGTGGTGCGCCTGCTCTGATTCCGCACCGAGCCGGATGCCGTGATACCGCGCCATCCGAACGACCTTCTTGGCGCGTTTTCAGGACGCACGGCTAGGCTGGCTTGCAATCATGTCGGCAACCGATTCTGCGAAGGCACAACGCGGCTGCGCCGGGATCCGGACGAACCTTAGGAGTAGGGGTTGACCTCTTCGCATCCGAACACTGAGCAGGCGCACGCCGCGTCGAACTCGGGCGGGGGAGCGGTGACGCTCAGCGACGACGACGTGAAGCTCGTGGAACGTGCGATCTATGAGGTCAAGCGTGTGATCGTCGGCCAGGATCAGCTCGTCGAGCGCATCCTCGTCGGACTGCTCGCTCGCGGGCACATCCTCCTCGAGGGTGTCCCCGGTGTGGCCAAGACGCTCGCGGTCGAGACGTTCGCGAAGGTCATCGGCGGCAGCTTCTCCCGCGTTCAGTTCACGCCAGACCTCGTGCCAACCGATCTGCTCGGAACGCGCATCTACCGCCAGGGCCGTGAGGAGTTCGACACCGAGCTCGGCCCGGTTGTCGCGAACTTCCTCCTCGCCGACGAAATCAACCGTGCACCGGCAAAGGTGCAGTCGGCGCTCCTCGAGGTGATGGCCGAGCGGCACGTCTCGATCGGCGGAACCACCTATCCGATGCCGAGCCCATTCCTCGTCATGGCGACGCAGAACCCCATCGAGAACGAGGGTGTCTACCCGCTGCCCGAGGCGCAGCGCGACCGCTTCCTGTTCAAGATCCTCGTCGACTACCCGTCGGTCGAGGAAGAGCGCGAGATCGTCTACCGGATGGGCAATGTGCCACCGAGCGCGGCGCAGATCCTCGATCCGGAGACGACGATCCGGCTGCAGGAGACCGCGGCCAACGTGTTCGTCCACCATGCTTTGGTCGACTATGTCGTCCGTGTCATCAACGCGACCCGACGTCCCGCCGAGCTCGGTCTGCACGACGTCGATTCCTGGTTGTCCTACGGCGCCTCACCGCGTGCGACGCTCGGCATCGTTGCGGCTGCCCGCGCGCTGGCACTCGTGCGTGGTCGCGATTACGTGATCCCCGCCGACATCGTCGAGCTCATCCCCGACGTCCTGCGCCATCGTCTGGTGCTGAGCTACGACGCTCTCGCCGACGAGGTCACAGCCGACCAGATCATCAACCGCATCCTGCAGACCATCGGGTTGCCGCAGGTGGGTACACAGCCCGTGCAGCAACAGTCGCCGCCGATGCAGGCGATGCCGGGTCAGCCCGGCGTCGGACCACAGGCCCCGGGCGTGAACGGCGCACCCGGTCAGAACCCGCAACAGGTACAGCCGGTCAACGGTGCACAGGGCCGCTACCCGGCGGGGCCGGCCAACCAGACGTCAGCGCGGTATGGCGGCTAACAGCACACTGCCGTCGCTCGAATCAGGCCTGCTCGACGAACCGCAGCTCTCGGCAGCGCTGAAGTCGCTCGAACTGACGGTGCGCCGCAAGCTCGACGGCGTGCTGCAGGGCGAACACCAGGGACTGATTCCGGGACCGGGTTCCGAACCGGGAGAGGCACGGCCGTACCAGCCCGGCGACGATATCCGCCGGATGGAGTGGTCGGTCACTGCCCGTACGACCCAGCCCCATGTCCGTCAGATGATCGCCGACCGCGAGCTCGAGACGTGGCTCGTCGTCGACGCGTCAGCGAGCCTCGACTTCGGCACCGTCGCCCACACCAAACGTGAGCTCGCGGTGGCCGCGTCGTCGGCCATCGTGCATCTCACCTCCGGTGGTGGCAATCGCCACGGCGCGGTGGTGTGTACCGGCGACAAGATCGTCCGCGTACCCGCCCACGCCGGGCGTGCCCACGACCTGAGTCTGCTGAAGACGATCGCCACCACCCGTCGCGCGGAACCCGGCGTGCGGGGCGACCTGAAAGCAGGACTCGAAGCGCTGCGCCGACCGCAGCGGCGTCGCGGACTGGCGGTCGTGATCAGCGACTTCCTGGGTCCGATCGACTGGGAGCGCTCGCTGCGCGCCATCGGCGCCCATCACGAGCTGCTGGCGATCGAGGTTCTCGACCCACGCGATCTGGAATTGCCACCCATCGGCGACGTCACCCTCGCCGACGCCGAGTCGGGTGAGATCAGGCAGGTCACGATCACCGAGTCGCTGCGTCGCGACTTCGCCGACGCTGCCCGAGCTCACCAGCAGAAGGTGCATCGGACCATCCGTGGCTGTGGCGGCCCCGTGTTGTCGCTGCGTACCGACCGGGACTGGATCAACGACATGGTGAAGTTCGTGGGGCGTCGTCGCCGCGGACTCGCCGCCGGGGTTGGGTGAGGACGGCAGTGTTCTCGCACCCATGGTGGTTGCTCGCGCTTGTCCTCGTCGCCGCTCTCGGCGCAGGCTATTGGTACATGCTCCGGATGCGGCGCCAGCGGGCGTTGCAGTTCGCCAACACCGAGATGCTCGACCGCATCGTGCCCGCAGAGCCGCGGTGGAAGCGTTGGCTGCGCCACGCACCGATGGTCGCGCTGCTCTTGGCGTTGGTGCTGCTCGTGGTCGCAGTCGCCGGACCGCAGGCCAACCGCAAGATCCCGCGGAACAAGGCGACGGTGATCCTGGTGATGGACGTGTCGCGCTCGATGAACGCCACCGATGTCGCACCGTCGAGAATCAAGGCGGCACAGTCGGCGGCGAAACAGTTCGCCGACAACCTCACCGACGGCATCAACCTGGGACTGATCTCGTTCGCCGGCACGGCGTCGACGTTGGTCACCCCGACGCCGAATCACGACGCCACCAAGCAGGCGGTCGACAAGTTGCAGCTCGCCGACAAGACGGCGACCGGTGAGGGAATCTTCGCCGCTCTGCAGCAGATCCAGACTCTCAACGCGGTGCTCGGCGGAGACGAGGGCGCACCACCCGCGCGCATCGTGCTGCTCTCCGACGGTAAAGAGACCGTGCCGGACGACCCGGACGACCCGCGCGGAGCCTTCACCGCCGCTCGCAAGGCGAAAGAGGAGAAGATCCCCGTTTCCACGATCTCGTTCGGTACCTCGACGGGAACCGTCGATCTCGAGGGCGATCAGGTTCCGGTTCCGGTCGACGACGAGTCGCTGCGCAAGATCGCCAACCTCAGCGGCGGCCGGTTCTTCACGGCGTCGAGTCTCGATGAGCTGAACAAGGTCTACAGCACCTTGCAGGAGGAGATCGGCTACGAGTACCGCAAGGGCGACGATTCGTGGCCGTGGCTGCTCGCCGGCACCATTTTCGTCATCCTCGCCGCGGGCGGTGCGATGCTCATCAACCAGCGATTACCCTGATCGTCGTCGATCATCACCGCATCGACCCTGCCGACGTCACACGCACTCGCAACCGATAGGTTTGTAACCCATGTCGCAGAGCAATGAATCTCCCAGCCGTGTCTCGCGTTCGGTTCTCGTGACCGGAGGCAACCGCGGCATCGGTCTCGCGGTCGCTCGCCGGCTCTCCGCGGACGGTCACAAGGTCGCCGTCACCCACCGCGGCTCCGGCGCCCCCGAGGGCCTGTTCGGCGTGACGTGCGATGTCACCGACACCGCATCCGTCGACGCCGCGTTCAAAGAGGTCGCCGAGCACCAGGGGCCGGTCGAGGTGGTCGTGTCGAACGCGGGTATCACCGCAGACACCCTTCTGATGCGGATGAGCGTCGAGAGCTTCGAAGACGTCGTCGACGCCAACCTGACGGGCGCATTCCGCGTCACCAAGGCCGCGACACGCGACATGCTGCGCAAGCGGTGGGGTCGGTTCATCTACCTCGGTTCGGTCGTCGCGCTGATGGGCACCCCGGGGCAGGCCAACTACGCGGCGTCGAAGGCCGGATTGGTTGGCCTCGCCCGCTCGGTCACCCGCGAGCTCGGCGGACGCAACATCACCGCGAATGTCGTCGCACCCGGCCTGATCGACACCGACATGACCCGGTCGCTGCCCGAGGGGTACACCAAGACGGCCGTCGACCAGGCGATCCCCGCCAAGCGCATGGGGCAGCCGGAAGAAGTGGCCGCAGTGGTCAGCTTCCTCGCGTCCGACGACTCGGCCTACGTCACCGGCAACGTGATCAACGTCGACGGCGGCCTCGGCATGGGCCACTAGACCCCCTCGGCCGCACACCCCCCAGCCTCACACGCACAGACACCATCCACAGACACGCCTACCCGCAGAGGAGCCCAGCACTGTGAGCGGAATCCTGGACGGAAAGACCGTCCTCATCACCGGCATC
This sequence comes from Gordonia sp. w5E2, assembly GCF_036540975.1. Lineage (NCBI taxonomy): Bacteria > Bacillati > Actinomycetota > Actinomycetes > Mycobacteriales > Gordoniaceae > Gordonia > Gordonia sp. w5E2. The sequence goes on from NZ_CP144213.1 coordinate 2,366,336, forward strand.
ATCACCGACGCGTCAATCGCGTTCAGCACGGCCAAGGTCGCGCAGGAGCAGGGCGCGAAGGTGATCATCACCGGCATCCCCGAACGACTGCGACTGATCGACCGCATCGCCAAACGGCTCCCGCAGGAGGTTCCGCCAGCGATTCCGCTCGATGTCACCGACGAGCAGAGCCTCGGCGAGCTCGCCGACAAGGTGCGCGAACTCGCGCCCGAGGGGGTCGACGGTCTCGTGCACTCGATCGCGTTCGCACCGAAGACGCTGATGGGGCCCGACGCCGTGCCCTTCCTCGACGGTCCTGGTCCCGATGTCGCGAAGTCGTTCGAGATCTCGGCGTGGAGCTACGCCTCGCTGGCTCGCGCGGCGCTGCCCGTGATGAACGAGGGCGGTTCGATCGTCGGCATGGACTTCGACCCGCGGACCGCGCTGCCGGACTACAACTGGATGGGCGTTGCGAAGGCCGCACTCGAGTCGGTCAACCGCTACGTGGCGCGCGAGGTCGGCTACGCGAAGAAGATCCGTTCCAACCTCGTCGCCGCCGGTCCGATCAAAACGCTTGCAGCCAAGGCGATTTCGGGTACGGCTACCGACGATGCCAAGAAACTCACCATGCTCAACACCTACTGGGACGGCGCGTCGCCCATCGGTTGGGACGTCAACGACCCGGTAGTGGTCGGTAAGAGTGTGTGCACCCTGCTCAGCGATTGGCTGCCCGGCACAACGGGCTCGATCGTGTACGTCGACGGCGGAGCCAGCCACAACACCTGGTTCCCGGAGAACTTCCTCAGCGAGTGACTTCGCAGAGCTCGAGCGCACAGAACAGCACGGCATTCGACGCCGTGCTGTTCCTCTCGTTCGGCGGACCCAACGGGCCCGACGAGGTGATGCCATTCCTCGAGAACGTCACGCGCGGTCGAGGCATCCCGCGCGAGCGACTGGAAGCCGTCGCCGAGCACTACTACCACTTCGGTGGGGTGTCGCCGATCAATCGACTGAACCTGGACATGATCGAGTCGTTGCGTGCCGAACTCGCGCGACGGGGACGCGACCTTCCGGTCTACTTCGGCAACCGCAACTGGGAGCCGATGGTCGAGGACACCGTCGAGCAGATGTACGCCGACGGTCATCGGCGGGTGCTCGTGTTCCCGACCTCCGCCTGGGGCGGCTACTCGGGATGCCGTCAGTATCACGAGGACATCGCCCGTGCCCTCGACGCACTCGCCGCCCGCGTCCCCGATTCGGCTGACGACCCGTTGTTGCTTCGCAAGCTCCCGCAGTACTGGGCCGAGCCGTCTTTCGTCGACGCCGGCGCCGACGCGGTGCGTCGCGCGGTGGCTTCGCTGCCCGCTTCGGACACGCCCACTCATCTCGTCTTCACCGCGCACTCCGTACCGATGTCGGCTGACGCGGCGTCCGGGCCCGTCGACGACACCGCCGAGCGCACCGGCGACACCACGAATGGTGAGGGCATCACAGCCGGTGGCGGTCGGCTCTACTCACGGCAGGTGCGCGCGGCGTCGAACGCCGTCGCCGAGGCGCTCGAAGGTGCTGCACACTCCGATGTCGACCAGGTCTGGCAGTCGAGGTCTGGCCCGCCACAGATCCCGTGGCTCGAGCCCGACATTTGCGACCACCTCGAATCACTCTCCGCGGCAGGCGTTTCCAGAGTGGTGGTGAGTCCCGTCGGATTCATCTCCGATCACCTCGAGGTGGTGTGGGACCTCGACAACGAGGCCGCGGACGTCGCCGAGAAACTCGGGATGGAGTACGCGCGTGCCGACAGCGTGGGAACCGATCCGCGTTTCATCACGATGATCGCCGACCTCATCGAACGCTACGCCGACGGCGAGGGTGACCTGCGGGCACTCGGGTGCGCCGACAACGGTGCGACGTGCCGCCCGAACTGCTGCGTCCCGGTGCGCCGACCTCAGCGGGCCTAGCAGTGGGGTCGGGGTCGGAGGTAGACGACGATGCGGTCGCGACGTCGTTCACCGACCTCGTGGCCGACGGCGCGGCCGCCGACGTGTCGGGTTGGGATTTCTCGTGGTTGGACGGACGCGCAACCGAGGAACGCCCACCGTGGGGTTACGCGCGTGCGATGGCGGATCGTCTCGGCACCGCGTCGGCATCCTTGGATCTTCAAACCGGCGGTGGCGAAGTGCTGGCGGAGGCGGGACGTATCCCGCCGACGGCGGTAGCGACGGAGTCGTGGCCACCCAATGTCGCGCACGCGACCAAGCTGTTGCACCCGCGTGGGGTAGTGGTGGTCAACTGTGCCGATGAGCCACCATTTCCGTTCGCCGACAACGCTTTCGACCTTGTGACAAGCAGGCATCCCGCAACGATCTGGTGGGATGAGATCGCTCGCGTACTCGCACCCGGTGGCACCTACCTCGCACAGCATGTAGGTCCTGCGAGTGCTTTCGAATTGATCGAGTTCTTCCTGGGACCTCAGCCCTCGGGACGCAGACACCGGCGTCCCGAGGACGAGGTGCGGTCAGCTGAATCGGCGGGATTCGAGGTCGTCGATCTTCGCACGGCCAGACTCCGCATCGAGATCTTCGACGTCGCCGCGGTGATCTATCTCCTGAGAAAGGTTGTGTGGTGGGTCCCCGGATTCACGGTGGACGGATATCGGGGCCGGCTTCGCGAACTACACGAGCAGATCCAGCGGGAGGGGCCGTTCGTCGCCCACTCCACACGTCACCTCATCGAGGCACGTCGACGCTGACGACGGCTTTACGGGATCGTCGGTACGTACTCGGAGATGACCCGATTGACCGCGGCGCCGCGTGCGGCGCGGGCAAGCGAGACCAGGCGTCGTAATTCGCCGTCGCCGGAATGCAATTCGTTCGACGTCGCGCCGAAGGTGACGTCACCTCGACCGGCGACGGTGACGATGGCCTCGATCTGAGCGGCGCTATCGATCACTCTCCTCGCACGGGTGTCGTCGTGGGGCGGGAGGTCGACCTGATTGCGCAGCGTGAGCGCGCGGACGGAGCCACGGAGATCGGCAGGAGGGTTGCCTGCGCGCGAGCCGACCCTGGTGGCCAGGGCTGCTGCCTCCGAGACCGATTGCCGCAGTTGATATTCCACTTCACCGACGGGTGCCGACGGGTCTGCGGGCAGCGGGGCGGCGTAGCGGTACACAGACCACCGGCATACGTCGGCGTCGAGGTTGGGGACGAGCGCGAGGGGGCCTGCGCGCTTTCCGATCTCGTCGTCGACAAGCAGGACTTCGCCGGCTGCGAAGCACGCAGACGTGGCAGGTCCGGGGGGCAGACCGTGGGGGTCGCCCGCTGACGGCAGGCGCACCGACATCGCCGTGGCACCGCGTAGGAGTGAGAGGAGTCCGAGAACGCCGTCGTTGCCGATGCGCGGGTGGTCGGTGTGGTCGTCGACCGTGTGGTGATCGGCGAAGATCGCGAGTGTGTCGGCCACGTCGTCGGGTGAGCATCGGCCCGCCAGCCACGCCGCGGCCCAGCCGCCGAGCGCGCATGCTGGCCACGCTCGCGTCACGGTGTGGTCGGTACTGGTCACGAGGAATCACGATACCGATGGCGGCTCACGCGCGCCGCGCGCATCGACACCGACATCGACACCGACACGTCATGGAGGTGCCCGGCGTGGCGACACGCAGCGCGTCGGGTCTGCCCTTAGCGTGTCCGGAGTGAGCGACGATCGATATGGACGAGACGTGCTGGCGACGCCGCGCCGGGCCAAGCCGAGGCCTCCAGAGGTGGCGGCCGAACGTGACCTGGTTGTCGAGGACGCCGCGACCGGCTTCTGTGGTGCCGTCATCGGCTTGGAGAAGAGCTACTCCGGCGACCTGGTGCGACTCGAGGATCGTCACGGACGATCGCGCGTGTTCCTGATGCTGCCGGGGGCGTTTCTCATCGACGGCAAGCCGGTGACGCTCGTACGTCCGCGGACCCGCGGTCCGCAGGCCGCGTCGCGCACCGCATCCGGATCGCGGGCGCTACCGCAACAACGTGCACGGCAAGCCAGAGCGAGTCGACTGTTTGTCGAGGGTGTGCACGACGCCACCCTCATCGAGCGTGTGTGGGGCGCGGACCTCCGCGCGGAAGGCGTCGTCGTGGAGAGTCTCGACGGACTCGACAATCTCGAATCCGCGTTGGCGGAGTTCGGTCCGGCACCGCATCGCCGCGTCGGCGTTCTGGTCGATCATCTCGTCGCGGGATCCAAGGAGGAACGACTGACCGCGGACGTTGGCGAGAACGTTCTGGTGTGCGGGCATCCCTATATCGACGTCTGGCAGGCGGTGAAGCCGTCATCGGTGCGGATCACGAAGTGGCCTGATGTTCCGCGCGGCGAAGACTGGAAGACAGGCATCTGTGCACGACTTCGATGGGGCACACCGCAGGACGGCTGGCGTCGAGTTCTAGCCGGAGTCAACAACTTTCGTGATCTCGAGGTTCCGCTGTTGCGGTCGGTCGAAGAACTGATCGACTTCGTGACGCTCACGCCCGGCGACGACTGACCAGACGGCACAGTTTCTGCTCGTCGTCGGGTTTGTCGGATTCGTTCTGGCACAATGAATATATGAGCGCACTGATCTGGCTTGCCGCCGCGATCGTGCTGCTGATCGGAGAGATCTTCAGTGGCGATCTCGTCCTTCTCATGCTCGCAGGTGGTGCGTTCGCCACTGCGGGTGTCGACGTCGCGTTCGATCCACCGATATGGGTCGACGGAGTCGTCTTCGCCGTGGTGTCCATCCTGCTGGTCGCCGTCGTGCGGCCGGTTGCCAAGCGCCACATGTTGAGTCGACCGCGCGTGCTCACCAACACCGAGGCGTTGGAGGGCAAGCAGGGAATCGTGACCGAGCAGATCGACGGCAATGACGGTCGGGTGAAGATCGGCGGCGAGATCTGGTCGGCGCGGTCGATGGACCCGGCCGAGACCATCGAGCCGGGTGAACATGTGACGATCGTGCAGATCGACGGCGCGACCGCTGTCGTCTGGAAGGGATGAATGGCAATGGAATACATCGGCTTGGCCGTGGTGATCCTGCTGGTGCTCCTCGTTGTGGTGGTCCTGGCGAAATCGGTAGCACTGATTCCGCAGGCCGAGGCCGCGGTGATCGAACGGCTCGGTCGCTACACGCGAACCGTCTCCGGTCAGTTGACGCTCCTGCTGCCGTTCATCGATCGCATTCGCGCACGGGTCGACATCCGTGAACGTGTCGTGTCGTTTCCGCCGCAGCCGGTGATCACCGAGGACAACCTGACCCTGTCGATCGACACGGTCGTGTACTTCCAGGTGACCAACCCGCGGTCGGCGGTCTACGAGATCGACGACTACATCGCGGGTGTCGAGCAGCTCACCATCACCACGTTGCGCAACGTCGTCGGTGGCATGACGCTCGAGGAGACGCTGACCTCTCGTGACTCGATCAACGGGCAGCTGCGTGGTGTCCTCGACGAGGCGACCGGCAGGTGGGGCTTGCGAGTGGCTCGCGTCGAACTGAAGTCGATCATGCCGCCTCCGTCGATCCAGGAGTCGATGGAGAAGCAGATGAAGGCCGACCGGGAGAAGCGCGCGACGATCCTCGCCGCCGAGGGCCAGCGTGAGTCGGCGATCAAGACGGCCGAAGGTAACAAGCAGAGCCAGATCCTCGCGGCGGAGGGCGCCAAGCAGGCTGCGATTCTCGGCGCGGAGGCCGACCGGCAGTCACGCATTCTGCGCGCCCAGGGCGATCGCGCGGCGGTCTACCTGCAGGCGCAAGGCGAGGCCAAGGCCATCGAGAAGACCTTTGCTGCGGTGAAGTCGAGCAAGCCGACGCCCGAGGTTCTCGCCTACCAGTACCTGCAGCAGATTCCGGAGATGGCCAAGGGTGAGGCGAACAAGGTCTGGGTGCTCCCCACCGATTTCGGCTCGGCGCTGCAGGGATTCGCGAGGTCGTTCGCTCAGCAGGGTGATGACGGCGTGTTCCGCTACGAGCCCAACCACGACGAATCGGCCCCGGAGGTCGACGACGCCGAGACCGAGGACTGGTTCTCTCTCGCATCAGATCCCAAGGTGGCGCAGGCGGTAGCAGAGGCCGAGGCCGTTGCGCGCAAGCCCGTCGCCCCCGAGGTGACTGCGCGTCCCGTGCGGTCGTCGCTGCCGTACGCCGAGCCCCAACCTGCTGCGAACGAGTTGGCCGACACCGCGTCTCCCGCGACGACGGCCGACGATGAGGCGCTGCGAACCGAGTGAGGCCGCTTACGCAGTGGTCGACTGGTCGCGTACCGGTAGTCGGACGTCGACGATCAGTCCGATGACCCCGACGGCGAAGAAGGTCGCGCTCAAGAGCATGAGCAGAGGATTGCGCTCGCCGGTCAGAGCGTTGCCGAGCAGGACCACCGCGACGGTGCCCGGCGCAGACGCGATGACCGACGCGATCAGGTAGGGGAGAAGCCGCACGGACGAGAGCCCGGCGCACCAGTTCAACAACCAGAACGGACAGATCGGGATCAATCGCAGCGATCCGATCGCCAGCCACCCGCGTGCGGCAAGCCTCGCGTCGATCGTCATGACAACCGGACGGCTCAGGAAAGGCGTGACCCGATCGCGCCCTGCCCACCGCGCAAGCAGAAATCCGAGCGTCGCGGCAACAGCTGTCGAGATCAGTGCGCCGATGAGTCCGACCACCGGCCCGAACAGCACGCCCGCGGAGACCGTGAACACGGTGCGGGGGATGGGAAACACGGTGACGAGCGCGTACGCGAGGAAGAAGACCCAGACGAACCCCGGTCCGAGGTCCTCGCCCCAACTACGGACGCTCGCAACCGTCGGCACTGGGACCAGGTATGACGTGACCAGCACAGCGCACACCGCTATGAACGCGATGACGGCGTTGCGGACCAGACGTCTGCGTGCCACACGGTCTCCGACATCCTGTGTAGGCGTCGGGGTCACGGTCTCTGAGGGCACCGGGTAACTCTACTCGTCGTCCCTTGTGGCGAACTGCTTCCATGGAGCGCTTACCCGACCGAGCGAACGATCGGCTAAGGTTCGGTTACGCGCCCAACAGGAGCATCACGGAGGTTAGCCAGACCACATGAATGATCAGCCTGTGCAGTCAGACCCGGCACTCGACGAGGCCTACCAACACTGGTCGGAGTCGGCGGCTGCGGTGCTCGCCAAGTCGCGACGTGTCGACGTCGCCGACCTTCCCGATACTCCGGAAGCCCTGCTGTCGACCTCGACAGCCGACGGCCTCACGGTGCGGCCGCTCTACACCCGCAAGGACGAAACCCCCGAGCCCGGACTGCCCGGGGCGTTTCCCTTCGTTCGAGGTGCAGATCCCGCGCGCGATGTGACGGCCGGTTGGCGAGTCACCGAACGATTCGGCGACGACCCGGCGGTCGACGCAGCGGCGGTCAACACCGAGATCCTCGAGGCGATGAACAACGGCACCAGCGGCCTGTGGATCGCGGTCGGCGGGGCTGTGGCTGCCGATGACCTCGCCACGGTGCTCGACGGCGTCTATCTCGATCTCGCGCCGGTGACGCTCGACGCCGGGGCCGACGGAATCGCGGCGGCCGAGGCATTCGCTGCGATCCGTGCGGGCGCGCCGGAGCCGCCGGTGACCACCGCACCCACGGTCGGCACCACGCATTCGCTGGGACTCTCGCCGTTGACTGCGGCGTACAGCGGCCGACCGACCGTGGACGCGGCGCAGGCCACGGCGCTGGCAGTCTCGAATCCCGACCCCGCCCTGCGTGCGTTCCGCGTCGACGGTGCCGACTTTGCCACCGCGGGCGCCGACAACGGCCTCGAGATCGCGCTCGTCGTCGGAGCGGCCCTCACACATCTGCGTGACCTCACCGACGCCGGATTGTCTCCGGCGCAGGCGTTGACCCAGGTGTCGTTCGGTGTGTCGGTAGATGACGACCAGTTCGCATCCATCGCGAAACTGCGTGCGCTGCGTAAGATCTGGGCGCGCGTCGCCGGTGTCGTCGGCGCGCCGGAGGTCGGTGGTGCGCTCACCCACGCGGTGACAGCACTCTCGATGTACTCCCAGCGGGATCCCTGGGTGAACATGCTGCGCAGCACGGTTGCGGCTTTCGGCGCGGGTGTCGGTGGTGCCGACCAGGTGAGCGTCCTGCCCTACGATGCCGCGCTGCCTGCGTCGAAGCGTACGTCGGGGTCGACGTTCACCCGACGTATCGCCCGCAACACCCAACTGTTGCTTCTCGAGGAATCGAACGTCGGCCGCGTCCTCGACCCGGCGGGCGGCTCGTGGTTTGTCGAAAGCCTCACCGACGACCTCGCATCCAACGCGTGGGCGGTCTTCACCGACATCGAAGCGGCCGGTGGCTACCGCGCCGCACTCTCGTCGGACTGGGTCGCCGACCGTATCGGCGAGTCCCTGGCACGACGTGACGTCGAGGTTGCGCACCGGCGTAAGCCGGTCACCGGCGTGAGCGAGTTCCCCAACCTCGACGAGAAGCCGCTCGGCCCCGACACCGCGGACACAACCACCCTCGCGACCGGCGGTCCGCGGCTCGCACGGGTGGGACGTGCATTCGAGGAATTGCGCGACCGATCCGACGCCGTGCTCGCCGACACCGGACGTCGTCCGACGGTGCTGCTGCTGCCGCTCGGAAGCGTCGCCGAACACAACGGTCGTACCACTTTCGTGGCAAATCTCCTTGCCGCAGGCGGTATCGCGGTCATCAACCCCGGGCCGGTGACCGCCGACGACATCGCCGACCTGGCAACAGCGGCGAACACCCCGATCGCGGTCATCTGTGGAACCAAGCAGCGCTATGCCGACGACGGGCCGGCCGCACTTGCGGCGGCACGTGCGGCCGGGATCGGCAATGTGCTTCTCGCCGGCCCTGAAAAGGAGTGGCCTGCAACCGAATCCGACGGGCAGGCGAAGCCCGACGGGTCGCTCCGTGTCGGTATCGACGCCGTCGCCACCCTGAACGATCTCTTTGACACGCTGACCACATCGACCCCGGCCGGGTCGAACACCTCGGGAGCCTCGGCATGACCGAAACACAGCAGACGGGTACGCAGCAGACGGGCACACAGCAGGCGGGAACCATCGGTAGCTTCGCCGACGTCGATCTCGACGGCGCAGGCGATTTCGCGGCCACCGCGGGGTCGTCGGATGTCGCCGACGCGATCGACACGCTCGCAGCGGCAAATGGCTATACGACGGAGCAGGTCGTCTGGAGCACACCCGAACAGATCGACGTCAAGCCCATCTACACCCGGGCCGACCGCGACGCCGTCACCCGCGACGCCGAGCACCCCTATCCGCTCGACTCCATCCCCGGCGCCGCACCCTTCATCCGGGGGCCATACCCCACGATGTACGTGAACCAGCCGTGGACGATTCGTCAGTACGCGGGCTTCTCGACGGCCGCGGAGTCGAACGCCTTCTACCGCCGCAATCTGGCGGCCGGGCAGAAGGGTTTGTCGGTCGCCTTCGACCTCGCAACCCACCGCGGCTACGACTCCGACCACCCGCGCGTCGCAGGTGACGTGGGTATGGCGGGCGTCGCGATCGACTCGATCCTCGACATGCGTCAGCTCTTCGACGGCATCGACCTGGGCGCAGTCTCGGTGTCGATGACGATGAACGGCGCCGTGCTGCCCATCCTGGCGTTGTATGTCGTTGCCGCCGAAGAGCAGGGTGTGCCGCCGGAGAAGTTGGCCGGGACCATCCAGAACGACATTCTCAAAGAGTTCATGGTCCGCAACACCTACATCTATCCGCCCAAGCCCTCCATGCGGATCATCTCCGACATCTTTGCCTACACCAGCGCGAAGATGCCGAAGTTCAACTCCATATCGATCTCCGGCTATCACATCCAAGAGGCCGGAGCGACAGCCGATCTCGAACTCGCCTACACGCTTGCCGACGGCGTCGAGTACATCCGCGCAGGGATCGAGGCCGGCCTCGACATCGACAAGTTCGCGCCACGACTCTCGTTCTTCTGGGGCATCGGCATGAACTTCTTCATGGAGGTCGCCAAGCTCCGTGCCGCACGGCTGCTATGGAGTGAGCTGGTGGCGCAGTTCACTCCGAAGAACCCGAAATCGCTGTCGCTGCGCACACATTCGCAGACCTCCGGATGGTCGCTGACGGCGCAGGACGTCTTCAACAACGTGGCACGCACCTGCGTCGAGGCAATGGCTGCGACGCAGGGCCACACGCAGTCGTTGCACACCAACGCGCTCGACGAGGCCATCGCTCTGCCGACCGACTTCTCGGCCAGGATCGCCCGCAACACGCAGCTACTGCTCCAACAGGAGTCGGGCACGACGCGTCCCATCGATCCGTGGGCGGGGTCGAATTACGTCGAGTGGCTCACCGCGCAACTCGCCGACAAGGCTCGTCGCCATATCGCGGAGGTGGAGGAGACCGGCGGCATGACGCAGGCCATCAACGAGGGTCTGCCGAAACTCCGCATCGAGGAGGCCGCCGCCCGCACACAGGCGCGCATCGACTCCGGGCAGCAACCACTGATCGGCGTGAACAAGTACCGAGTCGATGACGACGAGGAGATCGAGGTCCTCAAGGTCGAGAACTCAAAGGTGCGGGCCGAGCAACTCGAGAAGCTGAAAAGGCTTCGGACACAACGCCATCAGGCCGCGGTCGATGCTGCACTTGCCGATCTCACCCGCGCCGCCGCGTCGACCGACACCTCGGGCGGACTGGACAACAACCTGATGGCGCTCGCGATCGAGGCGGCACGTCATCAGGCGACCGTCGGCGAGATCTCGGCCGCCCTGGAAAAGGTCTATGGTCGCCATCAGGCGCAGATCAAGACCATCAGCGGGGTGTACCGGCATGAGGCAGGCGACGTGAGCAACATCGACGCGGCGACCGACATCGTTCGACGTTTCGCGGAGGCGGAGGGTCGACGACCCCGCGTGCTCGTCGCGAAAATGGGTCAGGACGGCCATGATCGCGGACAGAAGGTGATCGCGACCGCCTTCGCCGACCTCGGCTTCGACGTCGACGTCGGCCCCCTGTTCGCCACGCCGGAAGAGGTCGCCGCACAGGCTGCCGACAACGACGTCCACGTCGTCGGGGTGTCATCGTTGGCGGCGGGTCATCTCACCCTGGTACCTGCGCTGCGTCAGGCGTTGACCGACGTCGGTCGCGAGGACATCATGATCGTCGTCGGCGGCGTCATCCCGCCGGGCGATTTCGACGAGCTCTATGAGGCAGGTGCGGCCGCCATCTTCCCGCCCGGCAGCGTGATCGCCGATTCCGCCGTCGAGTTGATCTCCAAGCTCGCAGACAGCCTCGACATCGAGTTGCCAGAGGTGGCTGCCGGTTAATGGGAGTGCAACGTCGGGTTGATGTTCAGGCGCTGACCGACGGTGTGCTCGGTGATCGTCGCGCCGATCTCGCGAGGGCGATCACCTTGGTCGAGTCAACGCGACCGGATCACCGTGCGGCGGCACAGGAGTTGCTGTTGGCGCTCACCCCGCATGCCGGGAAGTCGTTTCGCGTGGGGATCACCGGTGTGCCGGGGGTCGGCAAGTCGACGACGATCGAAGCGCTCGGGATGCACCTCATCGAGCAGGGTCACCGCGTCGCGGTGCTGGCAGTCGACCCGTCGTCGACGCGTACGGGTGGTTCGATACTCGGCGACAAGACACGCATGGGCACGCTGGCCGTGCACCCCGACGCCTACATCCGCCCGTCTCCGACGTCGGGCACACTCGGTGGCGTCGCGAAGGCGACCCGCGAGAGCATCGTGCTCGTCGAGGCCGCCGGATTCGACGTCGTGCTCGTCGAGACGGTCGGCGTCGGTCAGTCGGAGGTGACCGTCGCCAACATGGTCGATACCTTCACGTTCCTCACCCTCGCGCGGACAGGCGATTCGCTGCAGGGCATCAAGAAGGGCGTGCTCGAACTCGCCGACGTCATCGTGGTGAACAAGGCCGACGGCTCGCATCTGACCGAGGCCAAAGGGGCTGCGCGCGAACTGAAGAACGCGCTCAAGCTGATCTATCCGCACGACGCGCTGTGGGTGCCACCCGTCCTGACGATGAGCGCACTCGAGAACACCGGCGTCGACGACTTCTGGCAGGCCGTCGAGCGCCATCATTCCGTGCTGGTCGACGCGGGCGAGTTCGACGCGAGGCGCAGCCGCCAGCAGATCGACTGGACGTGGACAATGGTGCGCGACGAGTTGCTCAATCGCCTGGCGGCCAGCCCGGAGGTCGCCGGGATCCGCAGTGACGTCGAAGCGCGTGTCGGATCCGGAGACCTGACGCCCGCCCTGGCTGCGCAGGAAATCCTCGCCTCCTTCGATCGTCGGTGACCGAAGGGCCATCGACGGCGAGACCCAGATGACCTGCTACGTTGCTTAGGGTCGCCTAATGTCGGGCACCGTGTCTGTAAGGAAGGCGGTCTCATGCGTTCTCTGGCCAGGATCCCGCGGCGTCGTTTCGCCGCGATGCTTGGGTCGGTGGTATCCATACTCGTCGCGGTGGTGATCGGGTTGGTGCCCACGCTCACCGCGACCCCAGCTGCGGCAGCGCCTGCCACCGCGGGCACGGTGCTAAGCGCCGAGGACATCACCGACAGGCCGGACGCGAAGGTTGCAGGTGCGGGCAAAGTTGTTGCCGTGACCTACCTTTCGCCGCAGAGTGACGGCACGCTCGTGCCCGTGCGTGCCACGATCATGATTCCCGCTGTTGCCGCACCGAAGGATGGCTATCGCGTCCTGGCCTACGGTCACGGCACCGCGGGCCTCGGCGACGACTGCACCGTCACCGACCGCATGGGGCATCAGGGGCGCTACGACTCCTGGCTTGGTCCGTGGCTCAAGAAGGGCTACGTCATCGCGGCGACCGAGTACGCGGGTATCGGCGGCCCCGGTGTGCACGCCTACCTCGACGGCGACATCGCAGGCAAGAACATCCTCGATTCCGTTCGCGCGGCGCGCGTCGTGACCCCACAGTTCACCGGAGCGCAGACCTCGAAGGGCTTTGTGTCCACGGGTGGTTCGCAGGGTGGACACGCCGCGTTGTGGGCGGGTCATCTCACGCCGACTTACGCTCCCGAGTTGACCAATGTCGGTGTCGCCGCGACCTCACCGCCCGTCGACATCGCCGACTACTTCTCGGCGATCCGACCGGGCGTCCCGCCGGTCGAGGTGCCCGACTACGTCACCTACTTCTCGTACGTGCTCGCGGGACTCAAGGTCGCGCGACCCGATGTGGACGTCGATTCCTATCTGACCCCGCAGGGGCGCAAGGTCGTGAAAGATGCGCAGACACTGTGCTACCCGAATCAGGGTCGCGCGACAAAGGGGATGACCGTCGGGCAACTCGTTGCGAAGCCGTTCAACGAGGGTCCGCTGATCCCGGCTTTGCGCTCGGTGACGTACGTCCCCGAAAAGGGTTATCCAGCACCGATTCTGCTCCAGCAGGGCGCACTCGATCCGGTGGCATTCGCGCCGCTGACACAGCGGTGGGTCGATCGCGCGAAGGCGAACGGCGTCAATGTCGATCTGCGGACCTACCAGGCCGGCCACGGCGTCGGTGTCTACGCGGAAACGAACGCGCTGGCATGGTCCGAAGGGCTCCGCTGGCCGACGGCCTGATCGCGGCGCGTCAGCGCTACAACGACCTACAACGACCTACAAAGACCTACAAAGACCTACAAAGACTGCGTCCCGCTCACCGAGGAATCGGTGAGCGGGACGCAGTCGTTGTGGTGGGTTTCTCTCCCCGGGGCAAACCTCAGAACTTGGCGGCCACGGGATCGAGGGTGTTGATCACGAATCCGACCGACGGTGCGCTGGGCACGCTGAAGGCAGGCTGCGTCTTGTCGTCGAGGAACACCACGGTGCCCTTCTGGACCGCGGGCAGCGATGACCAACCCGGAACACGCTCTGCGACAGCGGGATCGCCGCCCGGGGTGTAGACAACGAGCAGATCCGAGTCGAGCAGGTCGATTCGCTCGGCAGAGATGAGGGAGCGCGTCGAACCCTCCTTGTGCTCGGCGGCGACCTTCGGGTTCAGGGTGAATCCGAGCTGGGCGATCAGACCTGCGGCGGCATCGTCGGTGGTGTTGATCGCACCGACCTGGCCGGTCGGACCGACCTGTGCGAAGGTGAACGTCTTGCCAACGGCCGCGGGGTACTTCGCCTTGAAGTCGGAGATCTTCTTGTTCGTCGAGTCGACGAGTTCGGTTGCCTGCTGCTGCTTGCCGAAGATCTGCCCGGTGGTGGTGGCGATCTTCTCCCACGTATCGACCGTCGCGCCCTTGGTCAGGACGGGGATCGTCGGTGCGATCTCAGCCAGCTTGTCGTAGCGGCTCTTGTCGCCGACATAGCCTGCCAGGATCAGATCCGGTTGGTACTTGGCGATCTCGCCGACGCTGACCTGCGAGATGTCTGCAACCTGGATCACCTCGGAGTCGTGCTTGGGCGTCCACTCGAAGCTCGGGGTGCCCTGCGGAACGAACTCAGCGGTGATCGGGATATCCAGCGCCGCAAGGGTATCGGTCCAGTCGGTGATAAGGCTGACCACCTTGGTCGGCTTCTTGTCGATCGTGGTGCTGCCGAACTCGTGGTCGATCGTCACGGGGGCGAACGATTCCGATGACGACGACGATGCGTCGTCCTCTGAGGACGAGCATGCGGCCAGGAAACCGATGAGTCCTGCTGTCAGCAGAACCGCGAGTGCCCGCGTCGCGCGCGTTTTCTTCACTTCAATCCAATCGTCTGTGTCGGGTATGTCAGTTTCGGACGGTACATCGCACATCACATGTCCAACGTCGCACCTCCGTCGACGCGAAGGTCGTGCATGGTGATGTGGCGTGCGGCGTTCGACGCGAGGAATACCACCGTCGATGCAACATCTTCGGGACTTGCTATGCGTCCCAACGGTATTCCGAGTCGATAGGCGTCCGGTTCCCCGGCGAGTACCCGGTCGCGGTCAGCGTCGTCGGTCCACATTCCCCGCAGCATCGGCGTGTCGGTGGAACCGGGGGAGACAATGTTGACGCGGACACCGTACGGCGCGACCCGAAGTCCGAGACTGCGCGCGTACGACGTCGCGGCGGCCTTGGATGCGGCGTACGCGGCCAGCCCCGATCGCGGGGTGGCTCCCGCGTTGCTCGAGACGACCACGACGGATCCGCTCCGTCGCGCGGTGAGGTCGTCGAGTGAGACGTCGAGCAGATTGCGCACCCCGCCCGCGTTCACGGCCATGCAGGTATCCCAGTCGTCGGACATCACTCCGGCGGCCGAGACGACGATATCGACGGGGCCCGCCTGCGTCGCCGCCTTCCACGCATCGCCGACAGCCTGCCGATCGGTGACGTCGACACTACGAATACCGTTGTCGTGCACCAGATCCCACGCGTCCACCGAGGCCCCGTGCGCGCGCAGCAACGCGGTGACGGCTGCCCCGATACCCCCCGCGGCGCCGGTGACCACCGCGCGTGTTCCCGCGAGCGAACCGGGTTGAAGCAACACAGGATCAGGCAGCGCAGAATCAGGCATGGCTGCGCGCCCCGCGCGCGGGGGTGTCCGATTCCGACGTTGCGCCTTTCTGCAGCGCGTCGACAACGTCGTCGGTGGTGAGGACCCGTCCCGCACGCTTTCCGACGTATTCGCACGCCATCGTGTGCTCGTCGCGCGTGAAGTCGGCGACGGCGTCGGCAACGAAGAACGGTTCGACGTCCATCATGAACGCCTCGGTTGCGCTGATCATGCACCCCATGTGGGCGTACACCCCGATCACGATGAGCTGATCACGCCCGTGCCGTGCCAACAGGTGTCTCAGATCGGTGCGCTGAAATCCCGAGTACCGCCACTTGGTGACGGTGATGTCGCCCTGGCGAGGAGCCAGTGCGGGAATGATGTGCTCGTCACGGCCGGAATCGAGTCCACGGCCCCAGAAATCGGCCAGGATTCCTCGACGCGAGGGGTGTTGATCGCCGGGCTGCGCCGTGTAGACGACGGGTATGCCCGCGGCGGTGGCTGCCGCACGAATGGCGACCATGTTCGGGAGCGCGGTCGCCATCGGTTCGGCCTGCGTATCGTAGGCGTCGATGAAGTAGTTCTGCATATCGTGGATCAGCAGCGCGGCGCGCGAGGGTTCCAACTTCCAGTCGACGCGCTGCGGGAACGGTCCGTCGGGAATCTGGTACGGGGTGATCGTCGGGATAGCCACGCCATTAGGGTAGCCTCACCTTTATGCTCGTGTCTCCATGGCCCCCGGAACTGGAAGCGAAATATCGAGCCGACGGACTGTGGGTGGGGGAGACGTTCGACGACGTCCTGCGCTCTCGGGCCGACGACCCGGCGTCCGCCGACCATACCGCTGTCGTCGACATCCACCGCAGGCTCACCTACGTGGAGTTGAACGATCGCGTCAGCCGGATCGCGGCGGGCTTCGTCGAACTCGGGATTGCGCCAGATGACCGTGTGCTGGTGCAGATCCCGAACCGGGTCTGCTACGTCGAAGCCGTCTTCGCGCTGTTCCGACTCCGCGCGATCCCGGTGTTCACGCTTCCCGCTCATCGTGCAGGCGAACTCGTCGGTATCGCGCGCGCTGCCGGTGCCACCGCGATCATCTCGCCACGCGAGGACGCGGGATTCGACTATCGCGGACTCGCCGACACGATTGCGGCGCAAGTTGATTCGGTGACCCGGTGGATCGACGCCGACGACCTCGACGCGTTGTTGGCGCAACCGCTCGAGCACGACCGCGCGAACCCCGCCGAGCTCGCCTTCCTGCAGTTGTCGGGTGGAAGTACGGGCATCCCCAAGCTCATTCCGCGCACACACGACGACTATCTGTACAGCGTGCGTCGCAGTAATGAACTCTGCGGCGTCACCGCCGACACGGTCTATCTCGCGACGCTGCCCGTCGCACACAACTTCCCGATGAGTTCGCCAGGCATTCTCGGCGCGATGTGTGCCGGCGGGACGATCGCCCTCACCGCGTCGCCCGCGCCGTCCGTCGCATGGGAGATGGTGGCGCGCGAGGGCGTGACGATGACCGGCCTCGTGCCGCCCCTTGCGCGGCTGTGGACCGAAACCGCCGAGGCCGGAACATCTTTCGACCTCTCGTCTCTCGACGTCATCCAGGTCGGAGGTGCGCGCTGCCCGGACGAACTCGCACGCCGCATCGGCCCGGCACTCGGGGTGCGCTTGCAGCAGGTTTTCGGTATGGCCGAGGGCCTGGTCTGTTACACGCGGCTCGACGACCCGATCGACGTGATCACGACGACGCAGGGCCGTCCGATGTCGGCAGACGACCAGGTCAGGCTCGTCGACGAGGACGGCGTCGACGTCGGCGCCGGACCTGGCTTCCTGGAGACGCAGGGGCCGTACACGATTCGTTCGTATTGGCTGGACGCGAGCCCGTCGTCGTTCGCGACCGACGGGTGGTATCGCACAGGGGATGTCGTCGAGCTGACCGCAGAGGGCAACATCGTGGTGCGCGGTCGTGGCGGCGATCGTGTCAATCGCGGCGGCGAGAAGGTGTCCGCCGAGCAACTCGAAGAACAGTTGCTGACACACCCTGCGGTGCGCGACGCCATCGTGGTGGCGGTAGCCGACCCCTATCTCGGTGAGCGCACCTGCGCCTACCTGATCGCCGACGACGCCGACAATCCGCCTAACCTCGCGGGTATCCGACGCTTCGTCCGCGAGAACGGCCTTGCGGAGTGGAAGCTCCCCGACATCGTCAAGATCATCGACGAATTCCCCGAGACCGGCGTCGGCAAGGTGAGCCGCAAGAAGCTTCGCGAGATCCTCGCGGGCTGACCCTTCTGACCGATCAGGCCGCTCAGGCCGCTCAGGACAGCGTGCTCTCCACCGGGCGGTCGTTAAGTACTGCGACGACCGCCCGGAGCGCGAAGGCCGCGATGACCGACAGGACGAGCAGCGCGAGTCCGTAGTAGACGATGGCATCCGATGCGGTCCAGATCGTGCCGAAGACGCCTGCGACGAGCGCACCGATCGTCACGCCGCCGACCTCCTGGGCCATCCAGATGCCGTTCACCCGTCCGAGCAGCGGCCCGGGGGTGTGGTGCTGGATGAGGGAATACCGGAGCACTTCCTGCGTCGCCTCGAGATATCCGACGATGCACAGCAGGACGATCGCCAGCCACGCGACCGGTGCGAACCCGAAGAGCACCTGGACGAGCGCCGCGCCCGCGAGTGCGCCGAGCAACACGACACCCGGACGCCGTACCCCTGCCAACCATCCACTGGTGAGTGCGCCGAGCATCGCGCCACAGGCGACGGCCGCGTACAGCAGGCCGGTTGCTCTGGCGTCGCCGCCGAACCGCTCCGCCACGAGCGCGGGAAGGAGTGCCACGAGTCCCGCGCCCAGCATCGCCAGGACACCGACGATCATCACGCCGAGCACGACTCGTTGCGAGGTGAGGAACTCGACGAGTGATTGCGGCGAGTCGCTGTGTGCCGCGTCGGCGGCGTTGACCTGAGCTCCTCCGGACGACGACTCCGACTCTGCGCCAAGGGTTGCCGCAGTGGGAGGCATCGACGGGAGACCCAGCAGGATCAGCACCGTCAGGGTCGCCAGGATCGCGGCGATGGTGTAGGCCCACTCGACACCGGCAGCCGCGATGATCAATCCGGCGATGGCAGGCGAGATCGCGGTCCCGACCCGGACTGTCAGCGAACTGAGTGCGCCGACTGCAACGAGCTTGTCTCGCGGGATCAGCGTCGGCACCGCCGCCATCAACGCCGACGTCGAGAGCGAGCCGATCAGCCCGTCGACGCCCGCAAGAACGTACAGAGCCACCACCGACGTCGTGCCGAATACACCGAAAGCGTTCAGCGCGAGGCCTGCGAAGCTCAGTGCCGCGCCCGTGCGTCCCAGAAGAATCAGCTTCTTGCGATCGAACCGGTCGGCTAGAACACCACCGACCAGCATGCCAACGAACGTCGTGACGCCCGTGACGGCAGTCGCCGCGCCGACCTGCGCCGACGATCCGGTGAGGTCGTACATCTGGATCGGCACCGACACCATGAGGAGCCCGATGCCGATGATCGAGATGAGTCGGGCGCAGAAGATGCGGCGGAAGGCCGCGCTCTCGCGCAGGGGACTGATATCGATCAGGACCCCACGTACCTTGCCGCTCATCGACCACCTTCCGTCTCGCCGCAGTTCACGCTCGCCAATTCGGCGAGGGCGGCCAGCCATCGTTCTGCCAGACGCGCAATGGCATGTGCGTCGATCATTCCGGGCTGGTAGTTCCACGTTGCCGACAGTCGCGGCCCGTCAGGACCGTCGACCGTCGCGACGTCGACGATGAGTCCGTAACCGGCGGGCATCTCGTCGTCGGGTCCGATGTCGACCGACTCGGGCGCCATCGACCACCCATCGAACGCGAAATCACGGTATCGACCAACGTAATTGAACTCGATGGCCGCGCTGGGCAGGTCGATGATCTCCCGGCCGCTGCTTTCGTCGCCGCTCGCGGAACCGTACCGCAGCAGACCGTACCCGACGCCACCGTCCGGGATCGTCGCCCGTTGCGCCGCGAGATCTCTCGCCTGTGTCGCGGCGTCGTCGGTACCGCCGACCCGGATCGGGTGGACGGCCGTGAACCACCCGACGGTGCCGGTGAGATCGGCGCCCGGAACGAGATGTTCGACGCGGCCGTGCCCCTCGGAGTCGACGAGCGTCGGAGTGCTGATCGCCGCACCGAACGCGCCCAACAGCACCTCGTCGACGCCGACACCCAGCCGTGCGCCGACCGGACCCAGGATTTCCCGCGCGACATCGGTATCGACATCGACGCGATGTCGGAGCACGGTGCCCTGGCGATCACGAGTGGGATCGAGGGCACGCGAGAAGACGGCCAGCGGATCGACATCGGCGGCGATCTGACGCCAGAGGTCCGTCTCACCACTGCGGTCCAACTCCGCCAACTCGCGCGCCCACGCACCGAAGTCGGTCGATACCTGCGCGAGCGAGATGTCTTCCGGTGCAACACCTGCGGTCAGCTGCGTGTACGCGGCAATCAGTTCCGGGACGAGCACGCGCCACGACACGCCGTCGACGACGAGGTGATGGATGGCCACCAGCAGGCGGCCCGGTTCATCGCCCCGATCGCTCCACGCGGCCGCGACCATGCGTCCTGCCACGGGATCCAGGCGAGCGCGCACAGTGCGTGCGAGCTCGATCAGATCTCCCTCACTGCCGTCGACGACGAGCACCTCGGGCACGACGCCGGATTCGGTTGTGTCCTCGCGGATCTCGGGGATCTCGAAGTGCCACGGCGACGTGGTGGCGACGAGTCGTGCACGCAGCATGTGGTGGCGCGACACGAGAATGCTGAGCGCCTGTGTGAGCGCGTCGACGTCGAGACCCGCGGGAACCGTGAGCAGCGCTGATTGGTGGAAGCCACCGATGTGCTCGGGGTTGCCGCTCGTGAGTTCGTCGAGCCAGCCGACGATCGGTGTGGCAGGCACGACGCCCGCGGTCACCCGGGCGAGTTCCGGTGTGGCCCCGGCACGTTCGACCGTGTCTGCGAGTCCGACGATGGTGCGGTTGACCATCACGTCACGCGGACTGAGTGTGAAGCCCTCGGCGCGCAACCGGGCGACGAGCTGCATCGCCACGATGCTGTCGCCACCGAGCTCTGCGAAGTCGTCGTCGAGTCCCACCTGGTCGGCCGGCAATTCCAGCACGTCGGCCACGGCGTGACACACTCGCCGCTGCACGTCCGTTTCCGGCGGACGCACAGTGTGGTCGAAGGTCGGTTCCGGTAGCGCGCGGCGATCGATCTTGCCGTTCGGCAGGGTGGGCAGCGCGTCGAGCACGACGACGGTCGCGGGCACCATGTAGTCGGGCAGCATCGCGCGCACGGCAGCACGCAGGGTGGCGGGCTCCACCGGAGCCTGCTTCTCACCTGTCCAGTTCTGTTCTGGATAACGATCGGCTACGACATAGCCGACGAGCCTGCCGGCACGCGCGACGACGAGCGCCGTCGTCACACCCGGTACCGACGTCAGCGCCGACTCGACGTCACCGAGCTCGACACGGAAGCCGCGGATCTTCACCTGGTCGTCGGCACGGCCGCGGAAGTCGAGCTGGCCGTCTCGCGTCCAACGAACCGTGTCGCCCGTGCGATACATCCGCGACCCGTCTGCCGCGAACGGGTCGGCGACAAATCGTTCGGCGGTGAGGTCGCCGCGACCGAGGTAGCCGCGCGCCAATCCCGCTCCGGCGAGGTACAACTCACCGTCGACGCCGTCGGGAACCGGCATGAGTGCCGGGTCGAGGACGTACGCGCGCGCTCCGTCGACGGGTCGGCCGACCACCGGATGCTCGGCGTCGGCCGCGCGTGCGACGAGAGCGTCGACCGTCGCCTCGGTGGGTCCGTACAGGTTGTAGGCGTCGGTGCCGGTGAGTTCGCGATAGCGCTGCCACTGGGCGTCGGGAACCGCTTCGCCACCGAAACCGATGGCGCACAGGGATTCTTCGGCACCGTCGAGTTGACGCAGGTGTGACGGCGTCAGCTCGAGGAAATCCCAGCTTTCGGCACGCAACTGCGCGGCGAGCGCCTGCGCGTCGTGCTGGGTATCGGCGTCGACGATGCTCACCTCGTGGCCGTCGAGGAGCCACAGCTGTGGCTGCCACGAGGCGTCGAACGCCAGCGACCATGCGTGGCCGACGCGCAGGCGATCACGCCCGGCGCGGCGACGTGCGGGCTCGTGGAGCATGCGACGGTGACTTGCGAAGAGGTTCGCAAGACCGCGATGGGGCACCACGACCCCCTTCGGTGTGCCCGTCGACCCGGAGGTGAAGATGACGTAGGCGGGGTGATCGGGCAGCACGGTCGCTGTCCGCCTCAGCGCAGGCGCCGAATCGGCCTGTGTTGGAGCGAGAATCGGGTCGTCGAGGGTGTCGATCACGCGTCGCGGCGCCGCGACGCCGGTCATCGCGGCAACTCGCTCGCGCGGTGTACCCGGCTCGATCGGTAGGTATGCGGCACCCGCGACGAGTACGCCGAAGATCGCTTCGAGCGCGACCACACCACGAGGCAGCGACACGACCACGACGTCCTCGGGACCGATGCCCTCGGCCACGAGCCTGGCCGCGATTGTCTTCACGCGCAGGTCGAGCTCGCCGAACGTGCGAGTACCGTCGTGGCCCCGGAGCGCAGGTGCAGATCGATCGCGGGCCACCGCGGCGTCGAACAACTCGGGGAAGGTCGTCGCAGGAGCGGGCGGACGATGCAGGTCGCGCAGTTCCGTCGCGATACGGATGTCGAGCTCGCGTAGCGGCCGATCCCGTTGTGCCGCCATGAAGTCCAGGATCATGACGAGCCGTTGGGCCATCGATTCGACCGTCGCCCGATCGAACAGATCGGTGCTGTACTCGATCACTCCGCCCACCCGCGGCGTCACGCCGGTGGCGTCCTCGGTGAAGTCGAACGACAGATCGAACTTCGCCGTCGTCGGCAGTGGCGGCGCGATGCCTTCACCCTCGTGTGTTCCCGTGTTTCCGTCGGTTGGTGACTCGGGGAGTCGCCCGTCGACGTAGACCACCATCGTCTGGAACAGCGGGTTGAGCGCCGACGAGCGTGACTGCGCCACCGCTTCGACGACCTGCTCGAACGGGACGTCCTTGTTCTCGAACGCCGACAGGTCGGCCGCGCGGACCCTGGCGAGTAGCTCGGCCACCGTCGGGTCACCCGACACATCGGTGCGCAGCACGAGGGTGTTCAGGAAGAAGCCGACGAGTTGGTCGAGCCGTGCGTCGTCGCGCACGGTGACCGGCGATCCGAGCGGGATGTCGGTGCCTGCACCCAGTCGTGACAGCAGAACCGCCACGGACGCCTGGAACACCATGAACATCGACGTTCCCGTCGATGCGGCAAGCTCCTTGAGTGCCACGACCGTCTCGGGGCGAACGCCGACGAGGACTCCGTCGCCACGACCTGACGGTCGCGGAGGTCGGGCCCGGTCGTAGGGAAGGGACAGCTCCTCCGGCGAACCGTCGAGAGCGCGGCGCCAGAAGTCCAGCTCGCGTCGACCGCGGTCGTCGGCAAGCAGATCCCGCTGCCATGCGGCGAAGTCGGAGTACTGCAGTGCGAGATCGTCCCACTCGGGTGCAATCTGTTGTCCGCGTGCACGATACGCCGTATCGAGGTCGGCACGCAGCGGCGCTGCCGACCACTCGTCGGTGGCGATGTGATGGATCGTGACCACCGCGAACTCGGACGTTGTCGCCACCCGAATCGGTATCTCGGCGGCAAGGTCGAAGGCATGTGCCGCGTCCGCGTGCAACTCAGTGACGTCGGAGACCACGCGGACCGGAATCTGTGGTGCGACGACGACGTCGGGGCGGTCGTCCGGGTACCGCGTTCGGAGTATCTCGTGGCGGTCGACGACGTCGCGGACTGCTGCGCGCAACACTTCCGCGTCGATGGGTGTCGTCCCCTGGGGGCCGTCCGGACGCCAGAGCAGCGGCACGTTGTAGGTGCTGGTGGGTCCCGACACTCCCGCGAGCGTCAGCATCTGGGCCTGACCGAAGGAGAGCACCGGTTCGGCGTCGGCGCGACGACGCAAACTCGTTGTGTCCGAATGTGATTCCGGCGGCGTGGCTTCCCCGTTGGCGACGAGCCACTCGGCTAGTCGAGCGATGCTCGGCTCGTCGAAAACGGTCCGGACCCCGACGTCGTACCCGAGTGAACCGCGAATCAGGTTGACCAACTTGATGGCGGCGAGCGAGTGGCCGCCGAGGGTGAAGAAGCTCGCGTGGATATCGGTGACGTCGGTCCCGAGCACCGCCGAGAAGATCTCGGCGAGGTCGGATTCCAGCGACGTCCGCGGGCTGGTGCCCTGCGAACCGTCGACGGTCGGCGTCGGCAACGCACGGCGGTCGAGCTTGCCGGTCTGATTCAGCGGAAACGCATCGAGCACGACCAGCGGTGACGGAATCATGTAGTCCGGCAGCAACGTCGAGAGTTGACGTGTCACGGACTCGACGACGGACGACTCGTCCTGCGAGCCGGCGTCTTCCGAATCGCTTGCTGCGACGATCCAGCCGACGACCCGATCGGAGTCGACGGCGACCGCGGCGTCGGCGACCTGGGGCAGCGAACGCAGTGCCGCGTCGATCTCGCCGAGCTCGACGCGGTTTCCGCGCACCTTCACCTGGCTGTCGATACGGCCGAGGTATTCGAGGACGCCTGCTCGACGTCGGACCAGATCGCCTGTCCGGTAGACCCGCGCGCCCGGCTGGTCACCGGTTGGATCGGCGACGAAGGAGCCCGCGGTGCGAGCTGGGCGCCCGAGATATCCACGGGCGAGCGGTGTTCCGCGCACGTACAGTTCGCCTACCGCGCCGTCGGGTACACGCCGCAACGACGTGTCGAGGACGAGGAGGTCGGTACCGGCGATCGGACGTCCGATGGGTGCCGTGCGGGTGGACGCGTGTGGAACCGCGGTGTGATCGGTGACGACGACCGTGGTCTCGGTGGGACCGTAGGCATTGATCACTGCCAGCGACGGTGCCGCGGCGAGTACGTCGTCGACGAGCTCGGTGCGTAACGCCTCGCCGCCGACGATCATGTGACGCAGTGAGTCGAGGCCAGGAAGGTGGGGGACGAACAGCTCGAGCAGCGACGGCACGAAGACCGTCGTCGTCACGCCGTGGGCGCCGATGAGGTCGGCGAGTCGGCGGGGGTCGCGCTGTGCGCCCGGTTCTGCGACGAGAACGCGCGCGCCGACAGTGAACGGCAGCAACAACTCCCACACGGCACCGTCGAAACCGACCGGCGTCTTGGCGAGAACGGTGTCGGCTGGTCCGATACCGCCGCCCGGCATGGTCTGCGCGCGCCAGCGCAGCACGTTCACCACGCTGCGATGGGTGACCACCACGCCCTTCGGCCTGCCCGTCGAACCCGACGTGTAGATCACATATGCGGCGTCGTCGGCACGCACGTGAGGCAACGCAGCGTTCGTGGGTGACGTCACCGAGTCCGCAGAGGCCTCATCGAAGAGACCGTCGTCGACGCTGACGGTGGGGACGCTGACCGTGGGGACACTGACGGCGGTCGGTGCCGAGTTGCCGCTTCCGACGATGACGGCAGCGGGGCGCGCGTCGTCGAGGATCGTTGCGACTCGGTCGGCCGGTGTGTCGGTGTCGATCGGCAAATAGGCCGCACCGGCCCGCAGCACACCCTGCAGGGCCGTCAGTTGCGCCATGCTTCGTGGCACGAGAACGGCAACCACGTCGCCGGGGCGTACGCCGAGGTCGATGAGACGGCCAGCCAGGCGTTCGGTCGCCGCTGCGAGCTGGGCGTAGTCGACCGATCCACCATTGGTGTCGGACAACGCTATTCGCGACGAATGCCTGCGGGTGGCGTCGTCGATGAGATCTGCCACCGTATCGGCGTGATCGGCGAGCGCCTGCGCGCCGCGTTCGGCGTCGCGGATGGATGCCTCGTCATCGGGACCGAGAAGCTCGATCTGATCGACGACGACCTCGGGCGTCGCACTGACGACGCGCAGGATGCGGGCAAGGCGTGCGAGCAGGTCTTGAGCGGTTGCGGCGTCGAACATCGTCGTCGCGTACTCGAGGGCGAGCGTCAGTTCACCCGTCTCGGTGTTGTCGACGACGGTGAAGGCGAGATCGAACTTGGCCGATACGGACGTCAGGTGCTCGAACGTCGCCGGGACACCGAGGAAGCGATCGGGCATCGCGCCGAACGGCAGGTATCCGACGCTAACGCAGAACAATGGATTGCGTCCGGGAACGCGCTGCGGTGCAAGGTGTTCGACGATCTGCTGGAAGGGGATGTCCTGGTTGTCGAATGCAGCGAGATCAACTGCGCGGACACGGTCGATGAGTTCGTCGAAACGCGGGTGGCCGCCGACGTCGGTGCGCAACACCTGGGTGTCGACGAAGAAGCCGACGAGGTCGTCGAGCGCGGGATCGTTGCGGCCGGACACCGGCGAACCGAGCGGGATGTCGGTTCCGGCGCCCACCCGGTACAGCAGTGTGGCTACCGCCGCCTGGGCGACCATGAACATGCTGGCTCCACGATCGGCGGCGATACGCGCGAGAGTCGCACGGGTGTCGGCGTCGACGACGGTCGACTCCGTTGCCGCGGGCCCCGGCGCACCGGGACGCCGTGGACGGTCGCGGGGAAGTGCGAGCTCCTCGGGGAGGTCGGCGAGTGTGTCGGTCCAGAAGTCGAGCTGCTTCTGGCCGCGCTCGCTGATCCGATCACGTTGCCACAGTGCGTAATCGGCGTACTGGACGGGCAGCGCCGAGAACTCCGGTACTGCACCTGCGGCCCGCGCGGCGTAGGCAGCAGTGAGATCGGTGAGCAGCGGTCGGTCCGACCATTCGTCGGTGGCGATGTGGTGCATCGCGATGGTCAGGACGGCAACGGTCGACTCGTCGGGTGCAGCGACATGCGCCACCTGCACCCTGATCGGTGGCGCCGAACGCAGATCGAAAGCGCGCGTGAGGAACTCGCGTGTCACCTCTGTGACCTCGGCACCGGCGGTGCGCACCTCGACCACATCGGGGATCTCAGCGGAGTCGAGAACACGTTGGTACACCTCGCCGTCCGCCGTGGTCTCGAAGACGGTGCGCAAACTCTCGTGGCGTGCCAGTACATCTCTCATGGCGGCCGACAGCGCGTCGGTGTCGATGGATTCGTGCACGCGCACGACGTGGCCGTAGTGATACGAGATGTCGTCGGGATCCATCTCGTAGAGCACCCAGAGTCGTTCCTGTGCGGGCGAGAGCGGGATACGGTCCGGCCGAACACCGGTCGTGATGTCGGTGGTCGATCCGGTCAGTTCGGTGCGCAGCGCGATGTCGGCGGGAGTCCTGGCCTCGAAGAGGTCGCGGATCGCCAGTTCGGCGCCGAGTTCGGCGCGCAGGGTGGAGACGAGTCGCATCGCGGCCATGGAGTGACCGCCCAGTGCGAAGAAGTCGTCGTCGATTCCGACGGCACATCCCTCATCGGTGTCCGGGAGTCCGAGGACCTCGGCGAAGACCTCGCACAGCCGCCGTTCGAGCTCGGTGCGGGGTGCGCGTCGTGTTCCACCGACCTCGGGGGCGGGCAGCGCCTTCACGTCGAGCTTGCCGTTGACGGTCATCGGGAACTCGGTGACCGTGGCGAACAGGGTCGGGACCATGTAGTCGGGGAGCTTCGCGCTCAACTCGCGTCGCAAGTGCGCATAGTCGAGTTCCGCGTCTGCGTCGGCGGGAATCACGTATGCCACAAGACGTTTGACGTCGGGTGTCGCCGGATCGGCGGTCGCCACGACTGCCGACGACGCGATCTGCGGCAGCGCGGTCACCGCGGCGTCGATCTCGGCGAGTTCGACCCGATAGCCGCGGACCTTGACCTGATCGTCTGTGCGTCCGAGGAAGTCGAGATTGCCGTCGGGACGGATCTTCATCGCGTCGCCGGTGCGGTACAGGCGGCCTCCGTCGGAGAACGGGTCCGCGACGAACCGCTCTGCGGTCAGATCGGGCCGTCCGAGATATCCGCGCGCAAGGCCCGCGCCGCTGATGTACAACTCGCCCGGCACCCCCGCGGGCACCGGTCGCAGCCACGGGTCGAGCAGGTGTGCGGTGGTGTTCCAGATCGGGGTACCGACCGACGATGTCGGTGTCTCGTCGGTGCCGACCCCGAGGGTGTTGATCGTGTACTCGGTGGGGCCGTAGAGGTTGTAGCCGAGGGTGTGCGGGTGTTGACGAAGCGCGGTCCACACCGGTTCGGAGACTGCCTCACCACCGAGCAGGACAAGCGCGGGCACGTGGTCGCCTGCGAGGAGGCCGTCGGCGAACAACTGCGCGGCGTACGTGGGCGTCACGTTGATGACGTCGATGCGGTGGGTCGCGCAGTAGGCGACGAGCGCTGTCGAATCGGCACGGAGTTGCTCGTCGGCGACGTGGACCTCGTGGCCCTCGACGAGCCACAGCAGCTCTTCCCAGGACATGTCGAACGCGAAAGAGACCGTATGCGCGATGCGGAGTCGCCCGCTGACACCGGCCTCACGGGCGAGCGCGATCGCGGGTTCGAAGACCTTCTCGCGGTGGTTGAGCTGCATGTTGGTCAGGCCGCGGTAGGGCGTGATGACGCCCTTGGGTTTGCCCGTCGAACCCGACGTGTAGATCACGTACGCCGGTTGATCCGGGTCGACGTGGGGAGCCGTCCACGCCGGTGATGTGGGCTCGGGCAGGTCGTCGACCGCAAGTGTCGGCAGGCCGACGGTGTCGAATCGGTGCGCCACCGAGCTGTGGGTGAGGATCAGCAGCGGCGCTGCGTCGTCGATGATGCCGTGGAGTCTGCCGTCGGGGTGATCGAGTTCGAGGGGCAGATACGCTCCGCCGGCCCGCAGGATCGCAAACAGTGCGACGACGGTCTCAATGGAACGGGGGATCGCCAGTGCGACAACTGTTTCCGCTCCGACACCGTGGTCTGCGAGCACATGCGCGACACGGTCGACCTCGCCGTCGAGCTGTGCGTAGGTGAGACGCGAATCGCCGTAGATGAGTGCATCGGCGTCGGGGATCGTTGCGGCGCGCTCGGCGAGCAATCCCGACACCGTGGTGTCGGGGAGCCGATGGAGTGGACCGACGAGCGCAACGTCCGACTCGAGCGAGAGATCGAGGGAGGCAACCGTGGTGTCGAGGTCGCGACCGATCAACTCCAGTGCGTGGCGGAATCGTGTCACGAATCCGTCGGCGTAGCGATGGTCGATCAGGTCGTCTCGATACTCGAGTCGGAACCGAATCGATGCACCAGGTGTCACCACGAGCGCCAACGGGTAATGGGTGTGGTCCAGACTGCCCTCGCCGATGACGTCGTGCAGCGCCGACTGCTCGCGCTCCTCTTCTTCGGTTCGGAAGTTCTGCAGGACGTAGAGGACGTCGAACAGCACCGGATGCTCGGTCTCCTGCTGAAGGCGGGCCAATCCGATGTGGTCGTAGGCCATCAGCTCTACGCGGGCATCCTGACTGCGGCGCAGGAAGTCTCGCACCGACTCCTGCGGATGCAGCACCGTTCGCACGGGGACGGTGTTGAGGAACAGCCCGATCACGGTGTCGAGGCCGGCAACCTCTGTCGGACGGCCGGCGACGGTGGAACCGAACGCGACGTCGGTGACTCCGAGGACGCGCGACAACGTGAGGGTCAGGGCCCCCGAGATGACGGTGTTGAGTGTGACGCCCGCAGACCTCGCGTCAGCGCGGAGTGACTCCGACGCGGCGACACCGAGGTCGACCTCGATCCGACGCGGCGCACGAGGAGTAGACCCCACCGCCCGCGGCGCGACGAGTGCTGGCTCGGTGTAGCCGTCGAGATGTGCGTGCCATGCCGCGAGCGCGTCGGCGTCGGACGTGTCAGCGATCCAGGCGAGGTAGTCGCGCAGTGACGCTTCCGGTGTCGTCGCCTGTGCGCCTTCGAGGTGGGCGAGCAGCCGCGACACCACGAGTCCGCCAGACCAGCCGTCCCACAGTAGGAATCGACGGTTGACGACGATGCGGTCGTGCTCGCCGGGCAGGTGGATCAGCGTGATCCGCCAGAGGGGTGCGGTGCCGATCGGGATCTCGCGACCGCGGTCGGCGTCGAGGACCGCGTCGAGTTCGAAGTCGACGACGTCGGGCGACACCTCCGTGAGGTCGACCTCCGCGATGACGGGATCGACCGCGCTGCGGATGATCTGCACAGGGGAGCCGTCGACCTCGACGAATGCCGCCCGCAACTCGGGATTCTCGTCGAGCAGCGCACGTGCGGCGCGCCGCAGCGCCTCGGCGTCGATTCGGTGGCCGAGGTCGAGCCAGAACTGCGCGGTGTAGATGTCGTCGGATGCGTCGACCTGCGACTGGAAGAACAATCCCTCCTGTAGCGGTGTCAGCGGCCAGATGTCGTCGATGGTTCCGTGTTCGCGAGTGAGTCGCTCGACGGTCGCTTCGTCGAGTGCCACCAGACGTCGATCGGCGTCTGCGATCACCCGGTCGGTGATCGCCTGCGCCAGGGTGTCGGCGTGTGGGATGACTTCCGAATCGACGTCGACGATGACCGACCAGCCTGCGTGATCGGGAGAGTCGTTGCGCAACAGCCTGATCGAGACGGGGTGTGCGGTCGGCAGTCCGTGGTCGCCGACGAGCACGTCGGGTTCGACGATCTGCCCCGCAGCAGTGGCGCCGGCCAACGCCGCGCCGACCTGCGGCGAGAGATAGCGCAGCACATCGAGACCCGGTCGGTTGCCGAGAGTCGGGTTCAGGCCGGAAGGTAGCGAGGGATTCGCCAGGTCGATGCGTACCGGCTCGAGTGCCTGCAACGGGCCGACCGTGCGAGTGCCGACGGGTCGCAGGTCAACGGCAAGGTCGATCAGGAGTTCCCGCGGCGCATCGGCGCCGAAGACGTCTGCGATCGCACCTGCCAGTGCCGCAACGAGAGCGTGCTGGGTGGGATGTTCGACGTTCGGGTCGTCCACGTCGACGCGAGAGCGGTGTGTCGAGTGGTCGGTCCCGGATGCGCCGGATGCGCCGGATGCGCCGTCGATGCGCGGTAGCGACGCTCCCGGCGCGAGGGCTTCAAGATAGTGCGCCAACGCGCCGACATCGGCGGCTCGTCCTGCCAATCCCGTTGCCAGAGTGCTGAGTTCGGCGTCCGGTGCATCGACCTCGATGTGCCTACCCGCGGCGGCGTCGTCGAGCGCGGTCTGGAGGTCGGTGCGGAGGATCTCCGCGGACGTCGGATCGACAAGCGCGGCGTCGAACGCGCCGATGACCTCACCGGTCGCGGGCACGAAGGTCAACCCGTGCGCGGGTGCTTCGGTCGGCTCGCTGTCGGTGATCGAGACCGGAAAGGTGCTGTCATGCGTGGACGCTGTCGTCAAGGTCCACAGGATCGGTGCGGGCCGACTGACCGTGGTGCGCAACGCGGGATGCGCCGCGACCAGCGCAGAGGCGATGTCACCGACCGCGTCAGCGGTCACTGTTGAGGGAGCCCAGGCGCGAATGATGCGGGGCGGCAATGTATCCGGATCGATGTGGCCTTCGCGAAGTCGCGCCAACGCAGGTGTCAGCGATACTGCGCCCGCAGCTCCGTGCGTTTGCGTGTGAACCGAGCGCAGCGCATCGTTGAGCTGTCCGTCGGGAGTGAATGCGCGTAGGCGTTCGGAGGGAGCGGTGGCGAGCGCGCGCAGGAAAGCGGCGAAATCCTCGCCGAGACGATGCGCCTTTTCGGCTTCCTCGGCGACGGTGCGAACGACGACTTCGGCGGGCCTGTCCCGACGCCTGACCTGGATCTGGATCTCGACATCGGAGACAGGACCGGATGCGAGGGCATGCAGCGAGAGTGGATGGCCGCCCATCGTCTGCCGCGAGGTGTTCGCCATGACGTTCACGCCGAGACCGAACATGCGGTACGGGCCGTCAGATGGTGCCGATGAACCCGCGTCCCTGGCCTGCGCTGCGAGAGCACGGCCGAGATCCTCACCGCGAAAACGACTGTGGGCGACGAGCGCGAACACCGCGCGTTCGGTGCGGGCGGCGAGGTCGGCGAGGTTGTCGCGCGGGTGCGCGTCTACGCGCAGCGGCAGCACACTGGTCACCATCGACGGTGTTGTGCGTGCCCTACGGTCAAGGCGCCCGGTCACGGGTAGCGCGAGAACCAGGTCGGTGCGGCGGGTGCGCACATGGGCAAACGCCGCAACCGCGGCGATCAGCAGGACGGTCGGTCGTACCCCTGCATCGCGCGCCAGCGTGCGCAACGGGTCGAGAACCTCGAGGGGAATGTCGAAGCGTGACGCGATGATCCCGCGACCGGGCACCACATCGTCGTCGAGGAGTCGCACCGGCTGCGGCCGGTCGCCCATCCGCGCCAACCAGTAGTCGGCATCGGCGGTGAAGTCGGGACCGTCGCGATAGTCGTGCTCGGCGTCGAGCACCGGGAGCAGCCGCCAGTCCCTGGCTCGCGACGCAGTGCTGTTGCCAGAAGTCTCGGATGTCCCGGAAGCGCCAGATGCCCCGGAAACGCCGGATACGTCGTAATGCTCCTGCACCGCCTGGGTGAAGAAGCCGAGCCCCATGCCGTCGCAGACGAGGTGGTGAACCTTCACAAGCGCCAATGTCGGGTCGGGCTGGTCGATTCCGGAGTCGGTGTCGGTCCGGGCGGTGCGCAGGATCGTGCACTCGGTGAGTGGGCCGTGCGTGATGTCCATCGGCTGCGCGAGTTGTGCGGCCATCCAGTCGCGCGCTTCGGGGAGAGGTATGTCGAGGATGTCGACATCGAAGTCGGTAATGGGCAGGACCCGCTGCCGTACGTCACCGCCCTCTTCGACAAACACGGCGCGCATCGCTTCGGCCTTCTCGAGGACCGCGAGGATAGACGCCCGCAGACGTTCGACATCGGTTCGTGCGTCGACCTCGACGTAAAGTCCGGTCACGTACAGGGCTGGGTCGCCCGAGGCCTGCATCGACAGATAGATGTCACGCTGACCGGCGAGAACGGGCAGTGTCTGATCCTGCGAACTCGCATGCTGCGAAGTCGGATGTTGGGGGCTGACATGCTGCGAGGTCACTGGTTGACTCCGGATTCTGCTGGCGCCGCAAGCGAATCGAGCGCCGTGCACAGTGCAGCGGCGAGGTCGCGCACAGCGGCGTCGTCGAGGTGGTCGGGTAGATAGCTGAAAGTCGCGGCGACAACGGGACCCGACGACTCGTCACGACAGACGATGTCGATCTCGAGCGGGTAGGCGACACCGAGGGCCGGGTCGGGATCTGCGGCGAGTGCCGTCGATTCCACCGAGGGCTGCCAGGGCGAGCCCCCGCCGACGGTGAAGCGTCCGAGGTAGTTGAGCAGCACGGACGGTCGCGACATGGTGGCGAGTGCGGCCGACAACTGCGGGTTGAGGTAGCGCAGCATGCCGAATCCTGCACCGGCAGCGGGCATTGCGGTCCATGCTGTCTCAGCGTCGGCGATTGCGTCGGCGATGTCGCCGGTGGCCGATAGCCGGATCGGCGCGACGGTGGTGAACCAACCGACCGTATGCGACAGATCCGCGTCGACCCCGAACTCATGTGCATCGCGACCATGACGTTCGGTGTCGACGATGAGGTCCGCGGTGTCGAGAGCTCGTGTTGCGGCGACACGCAACGCCCCGAGGAGCAGCGACGTGATCCCCACACCGCGGCGGGTGGGTAGATCGGAGACGAGCGATGCCGAGGTCTCCGGAGACAACGTGACGACGTGGCGCCGCTGGTCGGCGACGGTGCCCGACGTGGCGAGCCGACCGGGCACCAGTTCGCCGCCCGGTGCCAGCACCTGCGCCCAATGGGCCGCCTCGTCGAGCAGTGCCGGGTCGGCGGCGCGTTCGGTCACGGCGGCGGCGAATGCGTGCAGGGGTGTCGGGGTCGGAATCGGTTGCGGCGCAACACCGGTGGCTGCCGTCTCCCAGAGGGTGTGGAGATCCTCGAGCAGGATGCGCCGGGAGACGCCGTCGACGGCGAGATGGTGAATGACCAGGATCAGTCGCCCCGCGATCGGATCGTCGGGTGAGCCGGTCGTCAACCAGGTCGCGCCAACCATGCGTCCTGCGCCGGGCGACAATCTGCCTGCCGCGGCGCTGGATTCGGCCGACACAGCTGCGGCGAGCGCGTCCGGATCGTCGAAGACGGATCTGTCGAGCGTGACGATTCGCAGGACGTCGTCGACGTCGACCGATCCCGGTGGCGCGCTCTGCATGTTCCAGAGCACACCGGCGACGATCTGCAACGAACTCCGAAGCGCCTCATGGGAATCGAGCAGTGCACGGAACATTGCGCGAAGCGTGTCGGCGTCGAGTTCCGCCGGGGTGTCGACGACGAGCGACTGGTTGAACCGGTCGATCGTGCCACCGATCTCACGGAGTCGATGGACGATCGGCAGCAGCGGAATGGGCGTCGGCGCGGTGGCCGCCGGGTCGTCCGTGCTCGTCGGCGCGGCAGACGACGTGTCGTCGATCCACTCGGCGACCGAGCCCAGTCCGGCGACCGTGCGGTGCGTGAAGACGTCCCTCGGCGTGAATCGGATGCCACGTCGCCGTGCGCGATTGACCAAGGTCGTCGAGACGATGCTGTCGCCGCCGAGCGCGAAGAAGTCGTCGTCGACGCTCGGCGGGTCGTCGAGTCCGAGAGTGTCGGCGAAGATGTCGGCGAGCGCGGTCTCGACCGCTGTCGTCGGTGCACGACCCTCCGCGACGCCGACCTCGGGCTCGGGAAGTGCTGCGGCATCGGTCTTTCCGTTGACCGTCAGCGGGATCGAGTCGACGATCAGCACGGCCGACGGGACCTCGTGCTCAGGGAGAGCGTTGCGCAGTGCCTCGTGGAGTGAGTCGGCGTGCAGCGAATCGGAAGCGATATTGTCCGCGACGGCGTAGGCCAGGATTCGGTCGGCACCGCTCGGTCCGGGCCGGGTTAGGACTGCGGCGTCGCGCACGCCGGGCAGACCCGCGAGGGCTGCCCGGATTTCCCCGAGTTCGATACGGAAACCACGGATCTTGACCTGTGTGTCCGCGCGCCCGAGATAGATGAGCGCACCCTGTCGGGTCTGTCGGAACAGGTCCCCGGTGCGATACAGCACCTGACCGGTGCCCGAGGGGTCGGCGACGAAACGGGTTGCATGCAGCGCCGGGCGCTGCAGGTAACCGGCGGCGACCTGGGGGCCGGCGAGGTACAGCTCACCCACGGCACCAACGGGTACCCGGCGCAGATATCCGTCGAGCAGATGGCCGGTGAAACCTGGCAGCAACGCCCCGACGTCGCTGCCCGTGGCGGTATCGATGGTCTCCTGATCGAGCACCAGATACGTTGCATGGACGGTGATTTCGGTGATGCCGTACATGTTCACCAACGTGGTCCGCGGATACCGCCGGCCGAACGATCGTAGGCGCGGCAGGTCGAGCGCCTCGCCACCGAAGATCACGTAACGCAGTGAATCTAATGCCGACCCGGAGCCAATTGTTTCGGGGGTCTCCTGGTGCTCGGGGATCTCCTGGTGCTCGGTGTCTGCGAGATCTGCGGCGTCGAGGGCGAAGAAGGCCGACGGCGTCTGGCTGAGCACGGTCACACCCCGCTCGCCGATGAGGGCGGCGAAGTCGGCGGGCGAGCGCGTGGTGGCGTGATCGGGCAGGACGAGGTGCGCTCCGGTCGAGAGCGGACCCCACAGCTCCCACACCGAGAAATCGAATGCGTAGGAGTGGAACATCGTCCACACGTCGTTCTCGTCGACGTCGAACAGTTCGGCCGTGGCATCGATCAATGCGGCGACGTTGCCGTGCGTGACGGTGACACCCTTGGGCTTTCCGGTCGACCCGGACGTGAAGATCACATAGGCCGGGTCAGCCGGGGTGAGTTCGGGATCGAAAACCGCTGTGTCAGAGAGGGAGTCATCTTCGCGCTGGAGGTAGTCGGCGTCGACGATGACCGTCGGCGCGGCGTCGGCGAGGGTCGACGAGATGCGTTCACTCGGGTACGCGGGATCGATCGGAACGTAGGCGGCGCCGCAGCGCAGTACTGCGATGATCGCGGCGACGAGGTCCGTCGAGCGTTCCAGGATCAGGGCAACCGAGTGGCCGCGTCGCACGCCGTCGCGGCGCAGGCGTGTAGCGATCGACGCGCTGAGTGCGTCGAGTTCGCGATAGGTGAGAGTGTGCGTTCCGCCGGACACGGCGGGACGGTCGGCGAAGGTGCGTGCGGTGGCGGCGAAGATGTCGACAAGGGATCGCCGAGGACGAACGACGTCGGGTGCGGGCAGTACGGGAAGCTCGGCGGACCGGCCGAGGCGCAGCTGCGCGACGTGACTGGTCGGGGCGTCGACGAGCGTGAGGAGTATGGATCTCACGCGCTCTGCGAGATCAGTGACGGTCGGTTCGTCGAAGAGTGCCGCGGCGTACTCCACGCGCAAGCGGATGCCCGCGGAGTCGGCGAGTTCGACGAACTCGAAGGTCAGGTCGAACTTGGCGGTTCGCGCTCGTGGGAAAACGGGTTCTGCACGCAACCCGGTGAATTCGGGGGCGATGATCGGGTCGCGGTACTGAACCATCGTCTGGAACACCGGATGTCGGCTCAGTGCTCGTTCGGGTGCGAGTGCGGTGACGATCTCGTCGAACGGCACATCCTGTGCGGCCAAGGCCGCGACGTCGGTCTCCCTGACGCGGCGCAACACCTCGAGGAGTGTCGGATCACCGGAGAGGTCGGTGCGCAGCGGCAGGGTGTTGACGAACATTCCGATCAGCGACTCGGCGGACGCCGATGACCGGCCGGCCACCGGGGTGCCGACCACGATGTCGTTGCCTGCTCCGGACGCGTTGAGCGCGAGCGCCACAGCGGCGTGCGCTGCCATGAACACGGTCGCGTCGAGTGCCCGTGCGGCAGAGCGGAGCCCGACGAGAACGTCGGCGTCGACGACCATCTCGACTTGGCCACCAACGGGATCCGGCTCGATGGGTCGGGGACGGTCGTAGGGGAGGTCGAGTTCGGCCGGTGCGTCGGCGAGTTGGTCTCGCCAATAGTCGAGTTGTCGGCGCACCAGTGACCGGGAATCGGCGACGGTGCCCAGCCGCTCGATCTCGACAAGCGTGTGATCGGCGTACTGGAGCTGTGGTGCGGCAACCTGCGTGCCGTTGTATCCGGCGGCGAGCTCGTTGAAAAGCGTTGCTGCCGACCATTCGTCCGCGGCGATGTGATGCACCGTGAGGAGCAGCACCGCCGACGCTTCGGAGGTGCGTAGGAGGTCGGCGCGCAGGGGCAGGTCCGCTGACAACTCGAATGGGCGCCCGACGAGTGAGTCGATCGTCGCGTCGAGGTTCGCGGGTTCGATGTGGTGTTCGTCGATCAGCACCCTCGCGCCGTCGACCCCATCGATGACCTGTGCGTCGTCGACGATCCTTGTGCGGAGCGTCTCGTGGCGTTCGACGATGCCGTCGAGTGCGCGTTGCAGGCGCGCAGCGTCGACTGGCCCGTCGAGCTGAACGGCGAACGGAATCGTGTACGCGGCATCGCCGATCCCGCTCTGGAAGGCGAGTCTGCGCTGTGCGGGCGACAGCGGAATCCGTTCGGGGCGTTGCGCGGGCACGCCTGCCGAGTTGTCGGTGACGCCGGTAGTCGTGATTTCAGCGCTGTCGGCCGCGAACAGCGCCGCGAGGTCGACGAGCCGCGGGTGGGCAAAGACCTCGGCGACACCGACGACACGTCCGGTCGCCACCCGCAGCCTCGTCAGCACACGCGTCGCCGACAGGGAGTGGCCACCGAGGTCGAAGAAGTTGTCGTCGACGCTCGGCCGTGCCGCGCCCGCGGCGTCGAAGCCGAGCACGTCGGCGACGGTGTCGACGACGAGGCGCTCGAGTTCGGTGCGCGGCTCGCGTCGGGAGACCGCGCGCGGCGAGGTCGGGGCGGGAAGGGCTCGACGGTCTGTCTTGCCGCCCGGTGTGCGGGGAAGAGAGTCGAGTCGGGTCCACGTGGCAGGGATCATGGCTGCGGGCAACGTATCGGCGAGTTCGGCCGGGACGGCGTCGGGTGCCTGAGCTCCGGCAACGTAGACGTCCAGACGTGCGTGTCCGTCGTGATCCTCACCGGTTACCGCCACGGCATCGTCGACTCCGCCGAGTGCGAGGACAGCTTGTTCGACCTCACCGAGTTCGACGCGGGTGCCACGGATCTTGACCTGCGAGTCGGCACGACCGAGGAGTTGCAGTCTGCCGTCGGCAGTGATCAGACCACGATCGCCGGTGCGATACATCCGGTCACCGCAACCTGCCGGGTTCGCGACGAATCGCGTTGCGGTCCAGTCGGAGTGCCCGTGGTAGCCCCGCGCCAGTTGGACGCCGGTCACGTAGACCTCGCCGGAACGGCCGGCCGACACCGGGTTCAGGTGACGGTCGAGCACGACGACACCAGCGCCCGGAACCTGCGTGCCGACGGTGATCGTGCCGACCGCGGCGGTGCGGATCGTCGCGGTGGTGACGTCCCCCGCGACCTCCGACGACCCGTACGAGTTCACGACTTCTTCTGCGGCGCCCGCGAGTTGAGCAGCAGTGCTGCCGGGAAGCGGCTCACCGGAGACAATCCACCGGCGTATCGACGCGACCGGCGCGGGACGCGCTGAGCTGTCGGGGAGCAGGTCGGCGATTGCCCTCGCCAGTGACGGCACGGCCGTGATCTGGTCGACCGCGTGACGGTCGATCAGCTCGGCGAGTGCCATCGCGTCGCGCGCGGACGCGTCGTCTGCGATGGCGACGGTGGCGCCCGCGGCGAGTGCGCCCAGGATCTCGGTGGTGCCGTCGATGAACGCGATGGCGCTCTTGGCCAGTACGACCGATCCGTCCCACCGCTGCGCGGCCCACGCGATGCGATTCGCCAGCGCAGCAGCGGTACCCACAACACCCTTCGGTGTTCCGGTCGAACCCGACGTATAGATCAGGTAGGCGGCCGACTCTGGATGTGCCGTGTACGGGGCGAGTTCGGGCGAAGTGACCGCGTCGGCGCGAATCTCGGCGAAGCTGTGCTCGTCGAGCACGAGCGCGGGTGCGGCGTCGTCGAGCATGAATCGGATGCGACCGGAAGGGTAGGTCGGGTCGATCGGCGCGACGACCGCGCCGAGCCGGGCAACGGCCAGGATCGCGACCACCATGTCGATGCCACGCGGCAATGCCACTGCGACAACGGATTCGGGTCCGATTCCGCGATCTCTGAGCACGTGAGAGGTTCGTCCTGCGAGCACATCCAGCTCGCGGTACCCGACGCGTCGATCACCCGAGACGAGGGCTGTTCGTCGTGCACAGCGTTGCGCGGTATCCGAGATCTGCTGGGCCACCGGAACATACGGCAGGGGAGCTGACGGCAGCGATGCTGACGGGAGCGATCCTGATGGCGGCGTCGTGGCCGGAGGGGTCACCGTGAGGCCACCCAGGAGCTTCTCACGCGAGTGCGCGAGCAGGGTCAGCCACGCGACGACCTCATCGAGTAGGTGCGGGTCTGCTCCGCGGCGTTCGAGCACCAGCCCGATGGAGGGGTCGTCTTCGACGAGAAGTGTTGCGGTGAAGTCGTTGTCGTCCTCGATGTGGGGCCGCACATCTCCCCGAGGGAAGCTCTCGAACACGACGAGTGACGAGATCGGGCTGCCGAGATCTACTGCCGACATGATGTCGGCGAGCGGCACGTGGTGGCTACCGAGGAGGGCGAGTTGCTCGCGCTGCAGTCGTGTCAGCGTGTCGCCGACGGTGTCCGATGGATCGATGCGCACCCGAACCGGGATCGTGTTGATGAGCATGCCGATCATCTCGTCGACCCCGGGCACCGACGGATCCCTACCGGAGACGACCGTCGCGAATACGACGTCGTCGCAGTCGTTTCGGTCGGCGAGCACGAGTGCCCAGGCGAGCTGGATGACGGTATTCAGTGTCGCCGAGGACTGCGTCGCGACGTCACGCAGCGCCGCCGATACCTCGGCGCTGAGGTGCGCGCGTAGTGGCACGGCGGGCGTCGTCGGCTCGACGATCTCGATGAGCGTCGACGCCTCGACATCTGCGAGTGCCCCGACCCACGGGCCGACGTCGCGGCCCCGTGAGGCAATCCAGCGTGCGTAGTCGCTGATCGGCCGTACGGGTGCGAGGGTGTCGCCCCGGTACGCGCGCACGATCTCGCTGAACATCAGGTGCAGCGACCACCCGTCCAAAGCAACATGGTGTGCGACGACGAACAGCCAGCGAGGGCGTCCGGACTCGGTCACGAGTGTAAAGCGCAGCGGCGGAGGCGAAGTCAGTGCGATGCCGGTCGTGCGGGCGTCCGCGCGCAGGGTGTCGAGTCCGTCGTCGAGCGTGGCGATGTCGACGACGGGGAGCTGTGTCTCGACTGTGGTGTGGACGCGGGCTACGGGTTCGCCGGTCCGTCGACGTGTGTACGAGGTCCGCAATGTTGCGTGTCGAGAGGTGACGGTGGTGATCGCCTCGCGCAGGCGGTCGACGTCGATTTCATGCGTGAGGACCGTCGTGAGATCAAGGTCGGCGAGGATCAGATACGGGTCGACGTCATCGGAGCCACGAGGGGCTGTCGATCGGTAGACGATCGCTTCCTGGAGGCCGGTGAGGGGTAGGACGTCTTCGAGCGCTGCGCTCACAGCAGGTCACCCTCCATCAGTTCGTTGAGTTCGTCGTCGTCGACCCCTGCGGTGGTTGCGGCCGCAGAGCTTGTCGGGAGCGGCTGGCCTGTCGGGTACGAGTTCTCAGCATGCGTAGCGGTTGCGTGGCTGCGTGCCACTGACGCCAGTCCCGCGACCGTGGGATGGTCGAAGATCTCCAGCGGTGTGATTTCCCAGCCGGCCGACGCCGCGGCGCTGACCACTCGCACGGCGACGATGCTGTCGCCCCCGAGTGTGAAGAAGTTGTCGTCCGCGCCGACTGCGGGAAGCCTGAGCACCGTCGCGAACACCTCGGCGAGCGCGGTCTCGACGGGACCCGACGGCGGCCGCGACCGAGCGGCCTGCGCCGCGTAGTCGGGCGCGGGCAGTGCTCGTCGGTCGATCTTGCCGTTGGGCGTGAGGGGAAACTCGTCGAGCACGACGAGTGCCGACGGCACCATGTAGTCGGGCAGGATGTCGGCGATGTCGCTCCGCCACGAGTGGGCCAGCGCGTCGTGCTCGGTGTGGTTGTCTGCGGCCGAGTGCGTGGTCACGTAGCCGACCAGTCGCCCGTCGACGGAGGTGACCACCGCGCCTGCGACGGCCGGGAGGGAAGTGAGCGCAGCCTCGATGTCGCCGAGCTCGACTCGGAACCCGCGCACCTTGACCTGATGGTCGGTGCGGCCGAGGCAGTCGAGTCGGCCATCCGGCCGGATGCGCGCCAGGTCTCCGGTGCGATACATGCGCGCGCCGTCGGTGAACGGGTCGGCGACGAATCGGGCCGCGGTCATGCCGGGCAGGCCGCGGTAGCCGCGAGCGAGTCCGTCTCCGCTGAGATAGAGCTCGCCGACGCGCCCGGCAGGAACCGGGTGCAGCGTCGAATCCAGCACGCGGACACCCGTGTTCGCGATCGGGGTGCCGATGGTGACGTCGGCTGCATCGTCGATCTCAGCCGTCGTCGACCAGATCGTCGTTTCGGTCGGTCCGTACATATTGCGCACCGACCGCGCGGAAGCGACGAGGTCGCGAGCGACGTCGGAGGGCAACTGCTCGCCGCCGACCAGTACGTCGACACCTGCCAGCGCGGGTCCGTGCCCCGCACCGAGGAAAGCCGACCACAACGACGGTGTGGCCTGGATGACGTCCGGTCGATGCCGGGAGATGAGTGCCGCGAGCCGCGCCGGATCGTGAATGTCGTCGTTGTCGGCCAAGACCACACATGCTCCCGCCGAGAGCGGTACGAGTGTCTCCAGGAGTGCGATGTCGAAGGAGATCGTCGTCACCGCCAGCAGTGACCTGCCGGGTCCGAGGCCGAGTCCGCCGACCATGTGGTCGGTGAAGTTCTGCAGGGCACGGTGCGGGATCACCACGCCCTTCGGCTTGCCGGTCGACCCCGACGTGTAGATGAGGTAGGCGGCAGAGTTGTCGACCGGGTCGTCCGACATGGTCTTGATCGGCCGCCCGTGCGGATCGGAAAGGCGCCGGATCTGAACATCGCGGTCTCCGGATGCCACGACGGTGGGTTCGGTGATGGGGGGTTCGGTGATGCGGGATTCGACGACGGCGGGTTCGATGATGGCGACAGGCGCGGCGTCGGCGATGCTGGCAGCTCTGCGGTCGGCGGGAAATCCCGGATCGAGTGGGAGAAAGGCTGCGCCACTGCGCATCACGGCGACCAACGCGACGATGAGGTCGATGCCGCGGGGGAGTGCGACAGCGATGACCGACTCGGGTGCGACTGGCCCCAGCCGTGCCACGAGTTCGTCTGCGCGACGATTGAGTTCGCCGAAATCGATCGCGTCGTCGCCGTATCGCACCGCGATCGCATCGGGTTCGGCGGCCGCGATGCGGGCACCGAGCGGGGTCGGGTCGATCGGTGCCGTCGCGCCGGACGGGAGAACGTCGACGCGTGCCCGCCCGGTGGCCGGCGCAC
The DNA here is from genome assembly GCF_036540975.1 of Gordonia sp. w5E2. NCBI lineage: Bacteria > Bacillati > Actinomycetota > Actinomycetes > Mycobacteriales > Gordoniaceae > Gordonia > Gordonia sp. w5E2. The sequence continues at coordinate 2,408,389 of NZ_CP144213.1, forward strand.
CGGATTCTGGCACATCGGATACGTGCTCGACGATCCGCATGGCGCCGACGGGACGTGTTGGCTCACGCAGGAATTCGCCGACGAACGCCGCGAGTGAGTCGGCGATCCGCGCGGCGTGTGCTCGGCTGTAGATGGCGGCGTCGGCGTCGAGTGTGAGTTCCAGGTCGGAGCGGTCGGACTCCGTCGAGCCGAGGTCGAGTGCGGTGATCGAGAGATCGACGACCGGACCACGACGCAGCGAGCGGACCGTTGCGGTAATTGAGTCGGCTGAGTCGGCGTCTGCCGAACCCGCGGTCCCGGAATCGAAAGTGACTGTTGAGCCGAACGGTTTGACGTTCACTGTCGGTCCCACGACACCGTCGACGTCGCGGCGTCGTGCGTCGCGGACGATGTCCTCGCCTCGGTAACGCGCATGCGGCGCGATCCGGCGGATGCCTGCTGCGGCGTCGGCTGCGAGTTCGCCGGCGGTCGCTGCGGGGGCGACAGCGATACGCAGTGGGGTGACGTTGACCGTTGTGCACACGACATTGGCTGTGGGAGAACCGAATCGGTTCATCATCGGGAACCCGATCACGACGTCGGCGGCACCCGTGGCGCGTGCACAGAATGCCGCGACGGCGGCTACGAGGCGATCAGGCGACATCGCGGCCCCGCCTGCGCCGCGGACCAGGGCACGAGTCGTGTGCGTAGCGGCTGCGATGCGGTGGCCACGAGGCGTGTCGCCCAAGGTCAGGGGACCAGTGACGCCCGCGAGCTCGCGGGTCCAGAATTCTGCACTCGCACCGGCATCGGGTTCCGGCGGAAGGTCGACGACGCTCCCGAGGCGTCGGGTATCACCCGGATCCGCGTAGAGGCGACCGATGCGTCGAACGAGCAGACCGAGGCCGTAGGCGTCGATCACGATGTGGTGCGCGACGACGAGCATCGAGGTGCGCCCACCCGCGTGGAGGATCTCGACGACTGCGCACGGGCCGGATGCGGGATCTATCGCGATCTGGACCGCGGCCTGCGCATACACATCGATCGCGTCGGCATCGGCGCCGAGATCGCGGTCGGTGACCTCGATCGGTACGCCGAGCTCGACTGCCACATCGCCGTCCTGCTCGGAGAACACAGATCGCAGACCGTCGGCTTCGGCGACGGTCTGGCGAACAGCGGCTGAGAGGCGACTGGCATCGGGTCGAGGTTCGAAGTCGACGAGTTGACCGATCGTGAACACATCGGGGTTAGGGGCGACTCGCTGCGCGAACCACAAGCCCTGCTGCGCCGACGTGGCGCGCATCAACGCCCCACTCCGGGAGTGCGTAATGCGGCGATCTCGGGCAATCGACGACAGCAGCCAACCATGAAAAGTTAGCCTACCCTAGCCTAAACGGTAAGCGGGGGCGGGGCTGCGCTGTCGATGTTGGTAAGCCAATGCTTACCAGAGTTCGAGCTGCGATGCTCGCAATTCACCGCATGTCACGAGAGAGGACGGCATGGCCACAACGAATACGGTACTCACCCGAGAACGGATCATCGCCGACATTGCTGGCATCCTCGGTGTTGACGAGAGTGAAATCACCGATGACACAAACGTTCTCGACGTCGGTCTCGACTCGGTTCGGCTGATGTCACTGATCGAGCGCTGGCGCGCCGCAGGTGCTCACAAGGCAGATCTGGTGAGTATGGCCGCTGACCCGGTCGTCGGCTCCTGGATTCGTGAACTCACCGCGGACAGTGTTTCCGGTGCCAACGAGGGAGGGCTCCGGTGAGCGACGCCACTCGTAGCGGGCAACCGGTGAGCGAGACCGCCGACGTCGTTGTCGTCGGCGGCGGGCCGGGAGGTTCGACGGTCGCGACACTCTTGGCGCGCAGCGGCCACCGCGTGGTGCAGTTGGAGAAGGAGTCGTTTCCCCGGTATCAGATCGGCGAATCACTGCTTCCGTCAACGATTCACGGCGTATGCCGACTCCTCGGCGTCGACGAGAAGATCAAGAACGCGGGATTCATGCACAAACGCGGTGGCAGTTTCCGCTGGGGCAAGAATCCGGTGCCGTGGAACTTCTTGTTCGCCATCTCGCCGGAGTTTGCGGGTGAGGGGTCATACGCGTACCAGGTCGAGCGCATGAAGTTCGACCAGATCCTGCTCGAGAACGCTGCGGAGCAGGGAGTCGACGTGCGGCAGCGCAGCAGGGTCAACGGGACAATCACCGACGAGACCGGCCGGGTCACCGGCATCCGTTACGTCGACGCCGACCGGGTTGAGCACCAGATCGACGCCAAGTTCGTCGTCGATGCGTCGGGAAACACCACGCGGTTGTCGAAATATGCGGGCGGAGAACGGATTTACTCCGACTTCTTCCAGAACGTCGCGGTGTTCGGATACTTCGAGAACGGCAAGCGTTTCCCAGCGCCGGACAGCGGCAACATCCTGTGCGCGGCGTTCGACGAGGGGTGGATGTGGTACATCCCGCTATCGGACACGCTGACCAGTGTCGGTGCCGTGATCTCGCGCGACAAGGCAGAGCACGTTCTCAACGCACAGGAAGAGACGCTGCTGCACTACGTCGATCGCTGCGAGATCGTGAAGGACATGCTGTCCGACGCCACCCGCGTCACCGAGGGCACCTACGGCGAGATCCGAATCCGCAAGGACTATTCGTATGCCAATACCCAGTTCTGGGGAAACGGCATGGTTCTCGTCGGCGACGCCGCGTGCTTCATCGATCCGGTGTTCTCCACCGGGGTTCATCTCGCAACGTATTCGGGTGTGCTGGCGGCGCGATCGATCAACAGTGTGTTGGCGGGTGCGATGACCGAAGAGCGCGCGTTCACCGAGTTCGAGGGTCGGTACCGTCGCGAATACGCAGTCTTCTACGAGTTCTTGTCGGCCTTCTACGACATGGAGCAGTCAGAGGACTCGTACTTCTGGAAGGCACGCAAGGTCACCAATTTCGACCGCAACGACATGACCGCATTCGTGTCGCTGGTCGCGGGTGCCTACTCCGGCGAACAGGCCCTCACCGACCCGGAACAGATCATCGAGCGCTTCTCGGCGTCGACGGCCGCCCTCACCGAGGCCGCGGAGCGAACCGGTGGCATGGACACCGACTCGGGCCAGCGGATGGGACATCTCTTCGGTACGCAGGTCGTGCGTGACGTCATGGAGGAGATGAACGCGTTCCAGGCACGCGGGGCGGTTGGTACCGACGGAAGCGAACCGCCACTGCTCGACGGCGGACTCGTTCCGTCGGCCGATGGACTGAGCTGGGCCGAACCGGCTCCCGCGACCGTCTGATCGGCACGCACCTGCCATGCTGACAGCGTTGGCGCTGATCCTCGGGGCGGCACTCGTCTGCGGAGCGATCGCGCGTCGACTCGGATTCCCCTCGATGGCAGGCGAATTGGTCGCCGGTGTGCTGCTCGGCCCGTCGGTTCTCGGCATGGTGGCACCCCAGGTCACGGGAGTGGTCGTCGATGCAGACGGCGCGCCGACCACGGCGATATCCGCGGTCGGCACGCTCGCCGTGGTCTTACTCGTCGGACTTGCGGCAACCGAACTCGACGGGCCGTTCCTGCGCGGGAACGCCCGCACCATCGGCGTCGTCAGCGGAGTCTCTTTCGTGATCCCGCTCGTCGCCGGCATCGGAATCGGACTCGTGCTGCCTGCCGAGTACCTCGGTGACGGTTCGAACACAGGTGACGCCACGAGCACAACAGAATTCGCGGTTCTGCTCGGCGTCGCGATGTCGGTCAGCGCGATACCCGTGATCGCTCGGATCCTCGGCGACCTCCACCTATTGCAGACGAGACTCGGTCGGCTCATCCTTTCGGCGGGCACTCTCACCGACCTCGCCGCGTGGCTGGCGCTGGCTGCTGTCTCAGCCCTGGTCACCGTGGGGCTGCGCGGCTGGCACCTTCCGTTGACTCTGCTGGCAATGATCGGTTCGGTGGCCGTTGCGCTCGTCGCGCGGCCCGTGATCGGGCGTGTGCTGAGTCGGTTGGAATCCGGTGGCCACGACGCACAGTCGGCAGCCGTGATGGTGATCGCCATGGTCGCCGGTGCTGCGGCGACCGAAGCTCTGCACCTCGAAGCCGTCCTCGGGGCGCTGCTCGCCGGGATTGCCTGTGGTCGACGTCCCGAGCGCGTCGTGGCGCCGCTGCGGTTGGTCACCACCGCGGTGCTGGCGCCGGTGTTTCTTGCGTCGGCAGGTCTACACGTCGATCTGCGAGTTCTCGCCTCTCCGGGCGTGGCGGGAGTGGCAGTCGGTGTGATCACCGTCGCCGTCGTCGCCAAACTGCTTGGCGGATACCTCGGGGCTCGCCTCGCGCGTCTGTCGAGATGGGAGTCGATGGCGGTCGGAAGCGGGCTCAACGCTCGCGGGGTCGTCGAGATCATCATTGCGACAACAGGTTTGAGTCTCGGAGTGTTCAGCGAGGAGACCTACATGATTGTCGTCGTCATGGCGGTGGTCACGTCGGTGATGGCGGGGCCGATGGTCGCGGCCGCCGCGCGACGATGCCGGCAGGAGGCCGGTCAGTCAGATCTCGTCGGCGCCGAGAGCGCGCAGCACGGTACGTAGCTTGGCCGTGGTCTCCGCGACTTCCGCGTCGGGATCGGAGTCGGCGACGATACCGCCACCCGCCCAGGTCGCCAGAGTTCCTGTGCGCGAGTCGATTTCCGCACACCGGATAGCGACGAGCCACTCGCCGTCTCCTGGCGTGATCCCGTCGGCCCCGCGCAGCGCTCCCGAGCGCTCGTCAGTAGAGAGATTTCCGACGCACCAGCCGACTGCACCGCCGTAGAAACCACGGTCGCCTTCAGTCGCGAGGATGTACTCCCTGGCCGCGGCGGTCGGGGTTCCGCACACCGCAGGTGTCGGATGCACGGCGATTGCGAGATCGAGCGCCGTCGTCGACGGATCGGCGAGCTCGCCGACGATCGGCGTTCCCAGGTGCCACATCGACGACGTGCCCACGATGCTGGGCGCGTCGGGTACGTCGAGTCGCGTGCACAGCGGCGCGAGGGCGCTCCGCAGAGCATCGACGACGAAACGGTGCTCACCAAGGTCTTTGGCCGACGAGTTCAGCGTTGCTGCGCGCTCGGCGTCGACGATCGGGTCGTGATGGCGTGGAGTGGATCCGGCGAGCGGATGAGCGCTCACCTGACGACCGCGCCGTCGTATGAGTACCTCGGGGCTCGCGCCGACGAGATGCCGCCCGTGGTGGGCATCACCCGCGGGAGTGAGCTCCGTGCGGAAGATTCCCGAGTGCGGGTTCAGTGCGGCGAGGGCGGCCATGAACGACTCCGGTGTCAGCCTCGGGCTGGTGTCCAACAACAGCTTTCGTGCCAGCACCACCTTGGCCAGCGGATTGGTCGAGTCCGCGAGCACTGCCACCGCTGCAGCGACCCTGTCACGGTGTTCCTCGCGGAGCGGTTCTGCGGCGACCACACGGGCCTCGGCGACCGGGCCTGGTGCGTTGGTCGAGCCAACTGCGTTCGGGACGGGGATGTTCGGCACGGGAATGTTCGCGACGGCTGCGGCCCGAGAGCTCGTCGGCACGTCGAAGCGGATGTGTGCGGGCGCGGTCAGCGCGCTCGGTGCCTCGGTGTCGAATGCCAAAGCGCCGACAATCGCTGAGTGCTCGCCGCTCGCGAGTGACTCGGCTGCGCGTGCGGGATCATTGAACGAGGCGACAGCACCACTCGCAGAACAGCGGTAGTCGAGTCCGTAAAGCTCGAAATGATCGGCAGGCGTGGTTGATCCGTCGACGCGGGCGGGCTGAGCGTCGGGATCATCCACGCGCCCTGTCGAGGTCGAAAGAGTCATGATGCCGGTCGTCCTCCTCGTTCGATGCGGATTCGGCGTGCGCTGACGTGTGCTGATGGGTGCGGGTCCGGCCTCGCGGGGGGTACCTGAACCCGACCTAAGGATTAGGTTAGACTTACCTAGTCTTGCGTGCGGCGGTGGCCCACGGAAATCACGACGATCTAGGGAGTGGCGCGTGTGTAGTAAGCGGAACTCCGAACTCGATATCGCTGGCATCGGATTCGGACCGTCGAACTTGGCTTTGGCCATCGCGGTCGAGGAGCACAACGACAACAGCACGGCACGCGATGGTGAGATCCAGGCACGGTTCTTCGAGAAGAAGTCCCAGTTCGGGTGGCACCCCGGCATGCTCCTTCCCGGGGCGACGATGCAGGTGTCGTTCCTCAAAGATCTGGTGACGCAACGTAATACGTCGAGTTCGTACTCGTTCTTGAGCTACCTCGCCGAGCATGACCGGTTGGGCCACTTCATCAACCGTCAGGACTTCTTCCCGCTGCGTGTCGAATTCCACGACTATCTCCGGTGGGCGGCCGAACGCGTGTCGGTGCCGGTCGACTACGGCTCCGAGATCAGCTCGGTCACGTTCACCGACGGCGCATTCGACATCACCTCGGCGTCTGGCGAGAGCGTGCGGTCGCGCAATCTCGTGCTCGGCGGAGGGCTGCGGGCGAAGCTTCCGGCGGGTGTTGTCGCCGGCCGACGCGTCTTCCACAACCATCACGTGCTGCCCAACCTGGCCAAGCTACCGCCACTGACGCATCACCGGTTCGCCGTGATCGGCGCCGGTCAGAGCGCTGCAGAGGTTGCGGCTTTCCTGCATGAGACGACTGGCGCCGAGGTGCACGCCGTTTTCTCCAAGTTCGGCTACACGCCGGCCGACGACAGCCCCTATGCCAACCGCATCTTCGACGCCGAGGCCGTCGACGAGTACTTCTCGGCCGAACCGGCGTGGCGCGACCGTCTGCTCCAGTACCACCGCAGCACGAATTACTCGGCTGTCGATCCGGTACTGATCCAGGACCTCTACGGACGCGAGTACACCGAGCGCGTATCGGGCAATCGCCGCCTCTTCGTACACGGCGCCACCGAGGTCACCGACCTCGACGAGGCCGACGACGTCGCACGCCTGCGCATCGCGCATCGCACAACGGGCGAGGTAATCGATCTCGACTGCGACGCCGTCGTATTCGCAACCGGATTCGAGCCGACCCCTGTCGCGGACATGCTCGGCGATCTCGCTGCCCACTGTGCGGCCGATCAACACGGCCGACCCGTACTCGACCGTGCGTACCGACTGCAGACCTCCCCGGAGATCACGGGGCAGATCTTTGTACAGGGCAACTCAGAACACACACACGGACTCACGTCGACGCTACTGTCGAACGTGGCCATCCGATCGGGGGAGATCCTCGACGCCGTCGTGGGTCGCGGATCGAATCAACCGATGCCGGCGGCCGTACCCGTTGGCCATAGCGCTTCTGGCGCTTGAGTTTTCGAGAGGTGAGCAACGTGACCGGCATCGATGCCGTGCAGGGGCAGGATATTAGGCCTCACGCGACCGAGATCAAGTTGACCATGTACGACCTGCTGCCGCGCACGGTCGAGGTTGTCGAGACCATCGACTTGAGTCCGGACATGCGTCGAGTGCGGTTCTCCATCAGCGCACCGGAGAGCTTCATCGTGGTGCACATGGCACCCGACGACCACATCAAGCTGTTCTTCCCGGATCCCGAAAGTGGCGAGATAGTCATGCCCGGCGTCGGCGCCGAAGGTATGCGGCTGCCGACCGAGGGCAAGTTCCCGATCTATCGCGACTACACCATTCGGGCCTTCGACCGTGAGAGCGGCGTCCTCGACATCGATTTCGTGCTGCACGATCACGGCGTCGCCGGAAAATGGGCGGGAGGCGCGGTTGCGGGCGATCGACTCGGAATGCTCGGTCCGCGCGGCTCCCACATCTATCCGACCGGCTACGACTGGTACCTGCTCGGTGCCGACGACACCGCGCTACCCGCTCTCGCGCGCTGGCTGGAAGAGCTACCCGACGACAAGCAGGTCATCGCCTTCGCCGAGGTCACCGGACCCGAGACGGAGATCGACCTTCCTCAGCGCCCGAACGCCCGGGTGCACTTCGTCCACCGGGGCGCCGATCAGTCGGGCAGGGGCACGAACCTCCTGCGCGCGGTGGAGGAGTTAGACCTCCCCGAAGGCAACTTCTACAGCTGGTTCGCCGGAGAAGCGTTGTCGCTCAAGCCGATTCGACGCCATCTGCGACGCGAGCTCGGTCGGCCGAAGGACTGCGTCAAGGTCGACGGGTACTGGCGCACCGGAACCGTCAACCTCGACCACCACGTCGAGGACGACGAAACGTCGGAATAAGAGGGCCGCCGGAATAGACGCCGATGCTGTCGGCGGGATTCGTCCCGGCCCCTCCGCTCAACCGATGAGGGGCGCCAGGGTCTCGCCGAGGAGTGTCACGCGACCGGGGACATGCCCATTGGCCGGAGAGTTGACCGTCACGCCGTCGATTCCGCTCTCCAGCAGAGCGGAGAAGCGCGCGGCGACCTGTTCGGGACTACCGACGATGGTCGACGCTCGACGAACCTCTGCGGCCGGATTCCGTGCGAGGTACGCCTCGAATTCGGCCGTGGCTTGCTCCTCGGTGGGCGCAATGCAGGCCGAGGTCTGCGCGGTCACCGTGATCTCCGACCGATCGCGGCCGAGCCGATCGCAGTGGGCGGCAAGGACGTCGAGTTTCCGCGGCAGATCCTCGGGTGCGGCGATGAGGTTGGACTCGTCGGCGTACTGCGCGACCATCCGTAACGTCTTCTTCTCGCCACCACCGCCGATCATCACCGGGATGCGGCAAAGTGGCGCAGGAGAATTGATTGCCTCTTCGACGTGGTACCACTTGCCGTCGAGTGATGGCCGCTCGCCGCGCAACATCGGCAGGATGATCTGCAGTGCTTCTTCGAGCTTCTCGAATCGATCGGTGAAGGTACCGAATTCGAAGCCCAGCGACTGATGCTCGAACTCGAACCACCCGGCCCCGATCCCGAGTTGAGCACGACCACCCGACACGACGTCGAGCGCGGTGACGCTTTTCGCCAGCAGCGTCGGGTTCCGATAGGTATTGCCGGTGACCAGAGAGGACAGACGCACCCGCGAGGTGTGCTGGGCGAGTGCGGAGAGCAGTGTGTAGCACTCGATCATCGGCTCGTCCGGGGCGCCGAGGATGGGCAGTTGGTAGAAGTGGTCCATCACCAGAACGGTGTCGAACCCGGAGTTCTCCGCTTCGACGGCCTGCGCGGCGATGGTGGGGAAGAGCTGGTCGGGTGCTGTGTCGGGGTAGGTGAAGTTCGGGATCTGGTAGCCGAGTGTCGTCACCTCGTCGACGCTACGCCGAACCGCCGATCTGGCGGGCGAGCGAGGCGATCGTCTCGATGAGGTGATCGAACACGGCGTCGACGTCGGTTGCTGTTGCGATACGGGCATTCGGGGTTCCGCCCCACATGCCACGCTCGTCGGCGACGGTCATCCCACGGGTCAGGGCTCCGGTGAGCTCGACACCGACCTGGGCGGGCAGGGTGTCGGCGATCGCGGGGTCGAGTGCGACCATCGCGGCGAACGGATCATGCAGATGAGCCAGGTAGCCCTCGTCGTGAGCGTCGTGAAACTCCAGGTAGAAACGCATTGCGTCGACGAGGTGACGCACGATCGGATTGTCGGCAACCGATCGGATGCCGGCTTCGTCTGTCGGATCGGGATACTCGACAGGAGTGCTGCCCGCCGCGGCCGCGAGTCGAACCAGGTGGTCGGGGAGAAGTGCGACGGTCTCCGTGAGATCGAGCGGGCAGACGATCGGGGCAGGTGCGCCGTCGACGCCGAACGCGGCGAAGACCTCGGCTGCGGCCTCCGGGTCGACGGCGATATTCCACTCGGCGACGGGCGTGGTGTTGCCGTGGACATGGAAGGCGCCACCCATGATGACCAACCGCCGAAGTCGTCGTGGCAGGCTCGGGTCGCGTCGTATCGCGGTGGCAAGCGACGTGAGTGGCCCGGTGACCAGCCCGACCAATTCCCCGTCGTGCGCCTGCGCGGCGTCGAGCCAGGCGTCTGGTGCGTCGGTGTCGGCGACGACGAGATCAGATGTGGGCAACTCCGCGTATCCGACGCCCAGCGGTCCGTGTGTGTCCTCGGTGGTCATCAGTGGTGCGACGAGCGGACCGTCGGGTCCGCGATGTACCGGAATCTCGCCTCGCTCGCACAGCGACAGCCAGGCGAGGTTGTTGGCGGCGACGACGTCGACCGGCACGTTCCCTGCGGTACTCGCGATCCCCACGATGTCGACGTCGGTGCGGGCAAGCAGGTACAGCAGTGCGACCGAATCGTCGATACCGGTGTCGCAGTCGAAGAACAGTCGCTGGGTCACGACACAATTCTGATGGATTCGCAACGAATACGTACGGTCGGGTTCATGGCAACGTACACAACGGCTTTCGAATGGACGGAGACAAATCGGGAATGGCTGATCGAGAACCCGATCAGGATCGTCGGGTATGTGATCGTCGCGCTGGTGGCCCGGTTCGTGTGCAGCCGGCTCATCGACCGCGTCACACGACGTCGACCCGGAGAGGGTTCGATGCCGCTGCTCCTACGCCACCTGCGTGACCGCGCACCGTCTGGCGCCAGCAGGGCAGTGATCAACCAGAGGCGCTCGCAACGTGCCCGCACCATCGGATCGGTGCTGAAGTCCGTTGTGTCGATCGTGCTGCTCACCTGGGTGGTGCTGGCGATCCTGTCCGTACTCGGTGTCAATATCGCGCCGTTCATCGCCTCAGCCGGTGTGATCGGTCTGGCAATCGGATTCGGTGCTCAGAATCTCGTGCGCGACTTCGTGACGGGAATCTTCATGCTGCTCGAGGACCAGTACGGGGTCGGCGACATCGTCGATCTCGGCGAGGCAGTCGGGGAGGTCGAATCGGTCGGTCTTCGGATCACCACGGTGCGCGACGTCGACGGCACGCTCTGGTACGTCCGCAACGGCGAGATCGCGCGCGTCGGCAACATGAGCCAGGAGTACGCGGTAGCCCGCGTCGAATTGCCCGTCGCGCTCACGGCGGATGTCGACAGGGCGCAGGAAGTGGCACTCGCCGCTGCGCACGCGGCCGTGGAGTCGGATGCGCTTTCCGAGCACGTGACCGGCGAACCCGACATGCTCGGCGTGCAGGAACTCTCTGCCGATCAACTGATCCTGAGGATGACTGTCACCACAAAGCCCAACTCGCAGTGGAAGGTTCAGCGGACACTGCGCCGCGAGATCCTCCGTGCCTACGACGAACATGGCATCGAACTGCCGTATCCGCGGGGCCAACTCCTCGCCGCGTCGCCGAACTAGCGGCAGCAGGGGCGTGGCGTGCGAGGCTGGGCGACCGACCGAGCAACCACGCCTGCCCCGCCACCGGCGTGTGGTGGCGGGGTGTGGACGGGTTGCGGCACAACCGGATTCGACGGTTCGCCCAGGCTAGGGGTTGGCGCGTCGGTCAGGTGACCGTTGGTCAGGCTGCGTCGGCCAGCGGTGGGTCGGCGCCGCCGAGCCGGTTGGGGTCGCCTGGTGGAGCCGGACCGGTTGGCGCGTCCGGGTCTGTGGGCGGGTTGGGGTCTGTGGGCGGCTCGGGGTCGAGTTCGAGTGGCCTGGGGAGGTTCCATCGGATGTCGACCCGCCTGCTGAGGGGCGGGGTATCGCCGACAGGCATCCTGCCGACCAGCGCGCGCTCGATGCCGGTCAACGTCTGCTCATTCACGCTCGGCGCACCTGGCATCGACGGCGGCGACTCCATCCAGGCGCCCACTGCGTCCGCGACGATCTCGGCGTCCGCTGTACCCGGGCCCCGCGCGCCGATCTCGGTAACTGTCGCGTCGGTGCCCGTCCCGGTTGCGCGTGCCGCGGTTGCGGCTTGATTGCTGGAGTGTTCGGCGGTGAGGTAGTCGTGGAAGTCGGCTTTGACGTCGGCGATGCGGTTGATGCGTTCGGGATTCTCCGGCATACCGGGCTTGGCGTTGAGTCGCCACGAAACGCGTCCGGTGTCGGGGCCTTCGGTGATCATGCGGGTGGTGAATTGGCCGGGTTTCGAGCCGACCCGCCGGTTGTGTACATCGCAGGCGGGAACCAACTGGTCGATGTCGGTGAGTCCGCCGTCGGCCCAGTCTTTGGCTGCGTGATGCATCTGCACCCGTGAAGCGGGCTGGTTGCAGCCGGGGGCGGAACACATTTTCCCGCCGGGTGAAGCAAAGGAGGCGAGTCGTTGTCCCAGCGACGCGATTCGCTTCGACCGCCCCAGGTAGAGCGGCACGCTGGTGTGCTCACCGAACACCGCCAAATACTGGCTGGCACCGGCAGAGGCGGCCATCTCGATCACGTCTTGGATGGGCAGCAGTGTTCCAGACGTGGTTTGTGCGATCCCTGCCTGTGCTTCGAGTTCGTGCAGGCTGGTGGTGACGATCACCTGGATCGGTAACCCGCGGTGAGTGTTGCCCAACATCCCTGATTCGAGTACTTGCTGCAGGAGTGCGGAGAAGGCGTCGTGGTTGCGTTGCGCGGGTGAGCGTTCATCACGCAGGGCAGCTGCCGCGACCTGCTCGGCGTTAGCGGTGGTGATCGGACCGACAGGCGACTCCGGATCATCCGGGTTGTTCATGCCGGGTTTGGCCCACGAGTCGAGCACCGTATCGAGTCGGGCGCGGGCGATCGGATCGAGGTCGGCAGTCAACCGTGACATGAGTTGCGCGTTCTGTCGGTTCACCCACAGGCGACGTCGACGTTTGCGGTCCTTCGCGGTGGTCAGCGTGCCATCAGGATCGAGATGCGCCAACAATCGTGAACCCAAATTGGTGATTTCGGCGGGCGTGAACTGGACCGCGTAGCCGGCCATCTGTGCTTCGGCGGCAGCTTTCGTCTCGGCCGACACCTCACTAGGGATCGCCTCCAACACCTCCAACACCGCACGCACGTGCGCGCCCGCGACCCGACCCTCTACGACATAGCCGGCCAGGGTGGGACACGACGGTGGCAGTCGGTCGCCGCAGATCGTGGTGAACGACCCGGTCGCAGCGATCACCCGATGCCGCGCAGCCGGATCACCAATATGCAGACCATGCCCCATGAAATTGCGAACATCGCGGAAACCCAACGCGCGGGGCAGGTCCCGGTCGGAGGCCTCCACAATCAACCGATCGGTGACAGCGCCCGCAGTCCGCAACGCCAGGCGTTCGGCCTCCACGGTGGCTTCCACCAGCGCCGCGTCCGACACCAACGACACATCGACGGCAGCCAACTCATCCAGCACCGCGGCAAGACGTGACAGCTTCTCCGCCACCACCGCATCCGCCGACCCCACCGCAGCGGTAGCCAAAGCCGAAGGCGCACCACCGGCCCCAACGCCATTGCTGTTGCTGTTCACGTGCCGCCACCCCCGCCCCACGTCGCGTCGAATATGTGTTCTACATTACCCGACAATACCGACAGCGTCGAGGAATTCTCGAACAATTTTTCGACCTTGTGGACACGCGTCTCGCCGAGTCCCGACCACCCATTTTTCGGTCCAGCGTTGCGGCGTTGAACAACTCGAGGTGCCAAGGATGCTCGTGATCGCCGATAACGCGACGGCGGCACGGTTCTCCGTGGCGATAGTTGCCAAACATTTAGCGCCACAGCGTGGTAGTTCGTCGTCGGCGGCGGGACGTGATCGTTACAGCAAGCCGGCCCGGTCGACCTCGGCGAGATCGACCGTGTCGGCGCCCACGGGGCCCTCCGCCAGCCGGGCGCGTGCTCGTCGGAGACTGGTTACCGCCCCGCTCGAGCACTCGAGCAGGACCGAGACCTCCTTGGCAGTCCAGCCCAAGACGTCGCGCAAGATCACCGTCGCTCGCTGCATCGGCGTCAACCGTTGCAGAGCGGCCACGAACGCCAGTCGCAGCGATTTCGCGCTGCAGATGGACCGACAGTGGGTCGTTGTCATCATGCAGCACATGGCGATCGGCGATCGGCAGCACCCAATGGTCCTCAGGCAGTGCCGAGCCGATGTCGGGACCCGGCTCACGCGGCCCGCTCAGGTCCATCGAGCGGGTCCGTCGACGAAAGCCGCGCAGAGCGTCCAAACACACGTTGGTGGCGATCTTGTACAACCATGACTGGTTAGAGCCTTTGGCGGGGTCGAATCGATCGGCGTGCTGCCACGCCCGCATCATCGTCTCCTGCGCCGCGTTCTCAGCATCAAACGGAGACGCCAACATGCGATAGCAGTACCCGGTCAGCTCTCGGCGATACTGCTCGGACGCCTCACTCACCGCATCGGCCTGCACATCGCCACCCCATGGCAGTCGCCGCTCGCTGCCCCTTCCACAAAGACACCCGACATTTGGTAACTAGTCAGTTACCATTTATGAGTGTCCGTCTTCGTCGCAATCGCCGACCCGGTGCGTCGCGGGATCCTGCGGATCCTCGTCGACGGCCCGCAACGAGTCGTCGACATCCAACGGTTGCTCGCCGCCCGTCACCCGATCTCGCGGCCCGCGGTGAGTCGACACTTACGGGTGCTCGCCGAGGCCGGCCTGGTCGAGGCCGCCACGACGGGCCGGGAACGTCACTACCGACTCGACCCGACACCACTGCTCGAGGTGAGGAAGTTGTTGTCCGACCTCGGATCCGGGGACGCCGCGGACGCCTCCCGCGTGCCGATCGCGGAGTCGGCACTCGACGCCCTGAACACCGAGGTGTACCGAACCCGACGCGAAAGACGCAGGGCCGCAAGCCCAGACAGGTCCAGCCGACACACTGCCGAACCCGACGTCACATCCCACCAGATACAGGAGTCAGGATGACGAATGCACCCATACCCAGCGGCCGGCACCGCGTCCGCCGAGATGGCGACGTGGTCGAGTTCACCCGTACCTACCGCGCCGCCGTCGACGACGTGTGGGCCGCCGTGACCGAGTCCGATCGACTCGCCCGCTGGATCGGTTTCTTCGACGGCGACCCCGACGAGGGTCACGTCGCCTTCACGATGAACGCCGAGGGGGAGGAGAACATGACCCCGGTGCGCTACGACATTCGACGCTGCGAGCCGCCACATGTCCTTCAGGTGCACACGACCGACGATGCCGGTACGTGGGATCTGATCCTTGAGCTGGACGAGAACAGTGGCATCACGACGCTGAGGCTCAGTCAGATCGTCCACGACCCGGAGATCATCGAAAGCACCGGACCGGGGTGGGAGTACTACCTGGATCGTCTCTCAGCGGTAGTGACCGGAACGGACCCGGCCGACATCGACTTCGATGACTACTACCCGGCGCAACGGGAGTACTACCTCACGGTGCGGGACCGGGTGAACGCGAGCGCGAACCGGTCACCGGACTCCGGCTACTGACGTCGGCGGTGTCGACCCCCGCCGGTTGAGTAATGACCGGCGGTGCGGCGGGAAGCGGGCGCGAGTCTCTTGTCTGCGCCACAGCAATGCGCGACGGCGCCGACACGGAAAACATTCAGTCGCAGGCACTTGGACCGACCGTGCAGATCTTGTCGCCGGTCCTCCACGCTGGAGACTGGCTTGAGCATCTGTACTCGCGATCTCCCGACACGACCCAGCACGGCTCGATTGCCCCAGCCCGGCCGCCCAACGAAAAAAATCCCGGAGAGCAATGCTCTCCGGGATTCTCGCGGTGTCCGAGGGGGGACTTGAACCCCCACGCCCGTTAATAGGGCACTAGCACCTCAAGCTAGCGCGTCTGCCATTCCGCCACTCGGACTCGGTGCTTCGGTGTCTCGCGGATTTCTCCGTTCCGCACCGGGCCGGATAACACTAACCGAGGTTGCCCCCGTATCCCAAATCCCGTAGGAGTGAGGGGTGACTTCGGAGCCTGAGAACACCGCCGGGACCATCAAAGCCGTCGACGAAGTGGTCGATATCGTCAGCAAACTGATCCGCTTCGACACCTCCAATACGGGAGAGCCCGAGACGACGAAGGGCGAGGAGGACTGCGCCAAGTGGGTAGCGGGGATGCTCGAAGAGGTGGGGTACACCACTCAGTACGTCGAGTCGGGGCGACCGGGACGCGGAAACGTGTTCGCGCGGCTCGCCGGTCCGCCTGATTCCGACCGTGGTGCGCTCCTGGTGCACGCGCATCTCGACGTCGTGCCCGCAGAGCCTGCCGACTGGAGTGTCCACCCGTTTTCGGGGTCGGTGTCCGACGGCTACATCTGGGGCCGCGGCGCCGTCGACATGAAGGACATGGCGGGGATGGCGCTGGCACTGGCCCGCCAGTTCAAACGCGACGGCACCGTGCCGCCGCGTGAACTGGTCTTCGCCTTTCTTGCCGACGAAGAAGCCGGCGGGACGTGGGGTTCTCACTGGCTGGTGGAGCATCGGCCGGACCTGTTCGAGGGCATCACCGAGGCAGTCGGCGAGGTCGGCGGCTACTCACTGACCGTCGACCGCCCGGACGGCACGCAGCGTCGTCTCTATTTGGTGGAGACGGCCGAGAAGGGGCTCTCGTGGATGCGGCTCACCGCCGAAGCCACTGCGGGCCACGGCTCGTTCCTGCACTCCGACAATGCTGTCACCGAGATCGCCTCCGCGGTCGCGCGAATCGGAAACCACGAATTCCCTCTCGTGATCAGCGATTCGGTGGCCGAGTTCCTGCAGGCGGTGTCCGAGGAGACCGGTTGGGATCTCGGTCCCGACACACCCGACCTCGAGACCGCCCTGTTCAAACTGGGCAGCCTCGCCCGGATCCTCGGTGCCACACTGCGCGACACCGCCAATCCGACCATGCTCAAGGCCGGCTACAAGGCCAACGTCATCCCGCAGAAGGCCGAGGCCGTCGTCGATTGCCGCGTTCTTCCCGGGCGCCAGAAGGCATTCGAGGCTGAGATCGACGAGTTGATCGGCCCCAACGTCCGACGGGAATGGATCACCCACCTTGACTCCTACGAGACGACATTCGACGGTAACCTCGTCGACGCGATGAATGACGCGATCCTCGCCTACGACGAGGACGGTCGGACCGTCCCTTACATGATGTCGGGCGGCACCGACGCCAAGGCGTTCGCCAAGCTCGGAATCAGGTGCTTCGGCTTCGCGCCGCTGCGCCTGCCACCCGAGCTCGACTTCGCCGCGCTCTTCCACGGCGTCGACGAGCGTGTCCCGGTGGATTCGGTCCTGTTCGGCACGCAGGTGTTCGAGCACTTCCTGCATCACAGCTGAGCGGTCCCCCGACCTACGGTTCAGCTGCGACGCGTCAGCGCGATCAGTCGCCGAGCACTCGCCGCAGGTAGTCGTTGCCGAAGACGCGCGAGGGGTCGTACTTGTCCCGAACCGCGAGGAAATCGTCGAATTGCGGGTACACAGCGCGGAAGTACTCCGCGTCGCGAGTGTGTAGCTTGCCCCAGTGTGGCCTGCCGTGGTGGGCAACCATGATCTCCTCGACGTCGGCGAAGAACGCCGAGATGTCTGCGGGATCGTCACGGTGGTAGCGGTGGACCGCTATGTAGCCGGTGGTACGTCCCGACGCTGTCGAGAGCATCAGATCGTCGGCGGCGGCCGCGCGCACCTCCACCGGGAAGCTGACGCGGTATCCCTTGCGTGGGATGAGCTTCTCGATGTCGTTGAGTACCTCCGCCACAGCGGGCAGTTCGACCGCGTACTCCATCTCGCGGAAGCGCACATCGCGGATCGACGCGAAGACCTCTGCCGACGGTGCGACGTACGTGCGCTCCGAAAGCGCATGACTCGCAACCCGATTGAGCGTCGGAACAACTGCGGGAACCCGCCGTCCGAGTTCGCAGACAACCCCGTAGACCTTGTTGCTGATCAGGTCGTCGTCGATGTATCTACGCACCGAGCCCGGCCCACTTGGCGTCGCATCTGCGGGAAGCCTTGTATTGGTCTTGGCCAGCGCGCGACGAGTGTGCGGGAACCAGTAGAACTCGTGGTGGTCGAAGGATTCGACGCGGTCGAGAAAGCCGCCGACCGCATCGTCGAGGTCGAGAGGCTCGTCGTGAGCGCGGAGACTGAATGCGTCGACGCATTCGATGGTCAGCTCGACGATGACCCCAAGCGCACCCAATCCCAAAGCGACAGCGCGCAATTCGTCATCGTCGGCGGTGAGAGTGACGACGTCGCCGGTACCGGTGACGATCTTCGCGCCGACGATCTGCGTCGAGATCCCGCCGAAGTGCAGACCGGTTCCGTGTGTACCCGTCGACGTTGCCCCGGTGATCGTCTGGCGATCGATGTCGCCGAGATTGCGCATTCCGAGCCCGTAAGGGGCGAGCAGAGCAGGGATCTCGTGCAGCCGGGTGCCCGCACGCAACGTCACCCGTTTCCCGTCGACGCCGACCACCCCGCGCAGCGCGGACATGTCGAGCTGAATGCCCTCTGGCACGCCGATGGCGGTGAAGCTGTGCCCGGAGCCGATCGGCTTGATGCGTGTCCCGTCGGCCGCTGCTGTCGCGACGAGCTGCGCGACGGCGTCGACGCTGTCGGGTGTCGCGACTGCCGTTGTGGCCGACTGGTTTCCACTCCAATTGCGCCACTGCGTGCGCGTCTGTGTTGTCACAGGTAGCACTTTTCTTCCCCTCGGTAGGTCGGAACGAGATCGTCGACGCGTGCCTGTCCGTTCTGGTCACGTCCGATCAGAGCAACTGTCCTGGCGCGCTCGCACACCTCGCCGGACTTGGTGTGGCGGAACCACACTCGATCACCCGGCACCAGCGTCGACGCGGCGTCGCCGGTCAGCGGCGTCTGCACCTCGCCTGCGGCCTCGGTACCGACGTAGGACAAACCCGCGGGCCACACCGGACGCGGGAGCCTGTCGGGCGCGGGTGGGCCGGAGGCGATCCATCCGCCACCCGCGCACGTGATGATCTTCGGCGCGGGTCTGCGCGTCACGTCGAGACCGAACATCAACGCGGGAGCGGGCTGAAAGCGTCGGTATCCGTCGAACAGATGACCGCCGAAAAGTCCACTGCCCGCGGCGATGTCGGTGACTGACCCGTCGCGCGCGGTCTCTTCGAGCGAGCCGGTTCCGCCCGCGTTGACGATCTCGATGTCGGCGAGCTCGCGCAGCGAGGAGATGATCGCGCCCCGTCGTCGTCGCAATTCGAGCATCGACACGCGCTGCATCGCCCGGGTCGCCCTGTTCATCAACGGTTTGCCGTCGACGTCGTCGGCGACTCCCGCAACCTGAGCCTCGTACGACATCACGCCGACGAGCGCGAACCCCGGACGTGCGACGATCGCACGGGCCAGCGTCAGGGCGGCGTCTGCATCGTGCACAGGGGAGCGTCGGACACCGAGGTGGACGCGACCGCCGAACAGTCGCAACGAGGCGTCGAGGTCGATGGCCACGCGAACCGCCGAACGGTGTGCTGGCGAGACGACGGAGTCGATGACGTCGAGTTGCGCGACGTCGTCGACGAGAAGCGTGACGCGCGTCAGTGCGACGTCGTCGGCGAGGAGGTCGGCGAGAGCGGCACGTCGAACCGACGGATACCCGAGGAGCACGTCGTCGATGTTCGACTCGGTGGCCAACCACTGCGCCTCGGCGACATCGTAGGCAAGGAGTCCCGCAAACCCATCGCGCGCGACGACGTCGTCGATGATCGATCGGACTCGAAGCGACTTGCTGGCCAACCGAATCGGCACACCAGCCGCTCGGGCGGTCAGGTCGGCGATGTTGTGTTCGAGCGCGGCGAGATCCAGTGCGAGGGTCGGCGCGTCGAGTCCCGCATCACGCACCGCCGCGTCGATTCCCGCGTAATACCCGTCGGGGTCGGTCGACCACGGCTGTGACGACGCGACTGCGCCCGAGTGGGTTGTCGCGGCCTCGAGACGGCCCATATGTGCTGCTCCCAGAGGTGTTGTGGGGAGATCGGAGTGCCCGGCTCCCAAAGTTGACCAAGTGGTCAACTGAAAGTTACTACACAACTTCCGACGGCGGGACGTGAAAGTGCATCTCGGGCTCCGAGCGCTGCGGATTAGACTCGCGAACGAGTCCAAGCACGCTCGGCCATACCGGCCGTACTCGCGAGAGAAAGGTGTTCGATGACCTCGTACGACCCCTACGCAGACCTGCCGAACCTGCCGACGTTCACGCTGACGTCGGAGAGCGTGGCCGACGGCGCACCGCTGGCAACTCCGCAGGTCAGCGGAATCATGGGCGCGGGCGGCGCCGACGCCTCACCACAGCTCTCGTGGTCTGGATTT
Source organism: Gordonia sp. w5E2 (assembly GCF_036540975.1). Lineage (NCBI taxonomy): Bacteria > Bacillati > Actinomycetota > Actinomycetes > Mycobacteriales > Gordoniaceae > Gordonia > Gordonia sp. w5E2. The sequence goes on from NZ_CP144213.1 coordinate 2,428,469, forward strand.
CCCTCGGAGACAAAGAGTTTCGCTGTGACGGTCTACGACCCCGACGCTCCGACTGCCGCAGGTTTTTGGCACTGGGCCGTCGCCGACATCCCTGCATCGGTGACGAGTCTCGCCGAGGATGCAGGCGATGAGAACGGGAGTGGTCTTCCCGCGGGAGCGGTCACCCTGGCCAACGACGCCTCGCTCAAGCGGTTCGTCGGAGCTGCGCCGCCGCCCGGACACGGCCCGCACCGGTACATGATCGTCGTGCACGCCGTCGACGTCGAGTCGCTCGAATTGCCCGAGAACGCGACGCCGGCGTACCTCGGATTCAACCTGTTCTCGCACGCGATCGGACGCGCGCGCATCATCGGGACGTACGAACAGCCCGCCGAGAACGTCTGACTCGACGATCAGCCGCGTGCCGCGCTGCCGACCGCCTCGGAGATGTTGTTCCATCCGGCGGCGCGCACGCGGGCTGCGAGTCCCTCATGGATCTCGCGTAGTCGCACCGGCCCCCCGTAGATGAAGCCGGTGTAGGTCTGCAACAGATCGGCGCCCGCGCAGATGCGCTCCCATGCCTGATCGGGCGTCTCGATACCGCCGACGCTGATCAGGGCGAGCTTGCCGCCGACGCGAGAGTACAAGCGGCGCAACACCTCCAGCGACCGATCGGCGAGCGGTGCGCCGGAAAGTCCGCCCGCACCCATCGCCTCGACCTCGTCTGCCGGAGTGGTGAGTCCGTCACGCGAGATCGTCGTATTCGTCGCGACGATGCCCGCCAGTCCGAGTTCGACGGCCAGATCGGCAACCGCGTCGATGTCGGCGTCGGCGAGGTCGGGGGCGATCTTGACGAGTACCGGTACCGACACCTCGTCGAGTACCGCGGCGAGGATCGGCCGCAGTGAGTCGACGGCCTGGAGGTCGCGAAGCCCCGGGGTGTTCGGCGAACTCACGTTGACCACCACGAAATCGGCGTGTGGGCCCAGTAGTCGAGCCGAGACCCGGTAGTTGTCCACGGCGCCGTCGAGCGGCACCACCTTGGTCTTGCCGATGTTGGCACCGATCGGACCGGGGATACCCCGCCCCTTGGCCGCCAGGAGATTGTCAGCCGCTGCCACCGCGCCGGGATTGTTGAATCCCATGCGGTTGATCAGCGCACGGTCGGCGGGGAGCCGGAACAGCCGCGGTGGCGGATTGCCCGGCTGGGCCTGGCCGGTGACGGTGCCGACCTCGGCGTACCCGAAGCCGAGAAGCCCCCACGCGTCGGCCGCTGCGGCCGACTTGTCGAAACCTGCTGCCAGTCCCAGGGGCGCCGGGAAGGTGACACCGAAGACCTCTTGGCGCAGCACCGGGTCGGGAACGGTGAATAGTCGCGCGAGGAGGGTCCGCGCGATGCCCAGCCTGCTGGTGGTGCGTATCGACGCCATGATGATCGAGTGGATGCGCTCGGGGGCGAGAAGGAACATCGCCTTGAGCGCGACCGGGTACAGGACCCGGTTGACGCGGGTCAGCATGCCTCGGCACTTCCGCCGAACTGCTCGCCACTTCGGCCCCGTGGCGGTTTTTTGCGTCGTAGCAACACTTTTCGGGTGCCATCGGTATACAGCCGAACTCGCGACAGTTCCCAGCCCCCGAACTCGGCTTCGAGTGACAGACGCATCGACGCCGTCACCCTGGTGATGTCCGGTGGAAGCTTGATCAACATCGTCTCGTAGTCCTCGGACGTCACTTCCCATCCGCGGGGATAGCGCGCACCGATACGTGCGCTGGTGCGGTGATGCTGGGGGAGCCGGTGATGACCGGGCGTCGACATCAGCGTCCCGCCTCGCCCGGCGCGGCAGTGGGGCTGCTCACAGGTGCCCCTTGGGTATACGGCGGACTGACGACCTGCACGCCGCCGTCGCGGGCCGACAGCACGTAAACGGTGCCGGACGCATCGTCGACGGTGAGGGCGTCGGGCTGGGCGACCGCGGCGAAGCGATGCTTCTCGACGGGTTCACCACCGGCAAGGTCATACGCCACCACCTCGTTGTTCGCCGTCGTCGACACCCAAAGGAGATTGCGGGTGTCGTCGTAGTCTACGGCGTACGGTCCGTTCGGCACGGGATAGCGGAATCGCATCACCAGCGGTGCTCCATAGAATCCGACGATCTCGTCGTCGCGTGTGTTTGCCACCAGGATTCGCCCGTAGTGGTCGACGGTCGCCTCGGTGGCGCCGTTGCCCGCGCGTAGCGCCGCACCGAACTCGCCGGTGGAGATGTTGACCGGGGTGACAGACGACTGCGCTTTGTCGAGCACGACGACCTGCTCGTCAGGGAGGTCGGCGCCGACGGGGGAGACGGTGATCTGATCCACACCGACGAATCCGCCGATATCGCGGCTCTGCTTGAATGCGGCGTCGAAGACCACGAGGTGACCGTTGGCCGTGCCCACCAGGATCTGTCCGGCCGTCGTGCGAGCCAGCGCGGTGGGCTCCGACACCGAGGTTCGCGCTGACGTCACGGCTCCGTCGGGAGCGATGCGCACCAGGGTTTCCGGCCCCGCACCGACGAATGCGCCGTCGCCGACCCCGATCAATCGTGTGAGCCGGGGTACCGCGACGGTGCTCGGCGGAGTGGTGATCGCCTCCGTCGACAATCGGAGCACTGAAGTCCCGTCTTTGCTCAGAACACCCAGCGAGTTGCCCGAATGAGCCAGCTGCGTGCTTCCCGGCGGCGTCGGCACAACCGTGCCCGCAGGCGTGGCGGCAGGTCCGGCGGGGGCGGCACTTGCGGTCGCGGGCGCCACCGTTTCCTTCTTGCCGCCGCCATCGTCCGACGATCCGCAGCCCGCCAGCACCATCGTCGCGACCACGATCGTTGCGATACCCCAGACCGGCGCCGAACGTCGGCGAGCAGAGTGAGCGGTATCGACAAGCCGGGGTGAGCGCATGCAACCATCTTGCGCGACGCACATCGGTCGCCCGCCGACAGGTCAGCGTGACCGTTCGCCGGATCACATCCGGTGTGCCGCTCGCGCGTCGCATACGACCGGTAGCATCGTCGCCCGTGACCGAGACCATGACCTGGGCCCAGGCGATCGTGCTGGGAATCATCCAGGGCCTCACCGAGTTTCTTCCGATCTCATCGTCGGCCCACCTGCGCATCGCCTCGGAACTGATGTTCGGTGGCGACGCCGGAGCGTCGTTCACCGCTGTGATCCAACTCGGAACCGAGGCTGCGGTTCTCGTGTTCTTCGCCCGCGACATCGGCCGCATCATCACCGCCTGGTTCCGCGGACTGTTCAACAAACACGAGCGCAACCTCGACTACCGGATCGGTTGGTACGTGATCTTCGCGACCATTCCGATCGGCATCATCGGCTTCTTGCTGAAGGACGAGATCCGCACCGCTGCGCGCAACCTGTGGATCACCGCGATCGTCCTGATCGTGTTCTCGGGAGTGTTCTGGCTCGCCGAACGCGTCGCAACACAGTCGCGGTCGATCGAGCAGCTCACCCTGCGCGACGGCCTCGTCATGGGTCTCGCGCAGTGCCTCGCCCTGGTGCCCGGCGTGTCACGCTCGGGTGCGACGGCAAGCGCAGGTCTGTTCCTCGGGCTCGAGCGCGAGGCCGCCTTCCGCTTCTCGTTTCTGCTCGCGATCCCCGCGGTACTCGCTTCCGGGCTGTTCAGTCTCCCCGACGCCTTCCACCCCTCGGGCGACGGTATGGAGGCCACGGGCGCACAACTCGCGGTGGCCACACTGATCTCCTTCGTCGTCGGCTACATCTCCATCGCCTGGCTGTTGCGCTTCGTCAGCGGACACTCGCTCAACTGGTTCGGCGTGTACCGCGTGGCCCTCGGCCTCGTCGTGATCGGTCTGCTTTCCGCCGGGGTCATCAGCGCGACCTGACCTGCGCCGTGTCGGCCGTCTGTGCCGCAGCGGGCGCGAGTGCCTATGGTTGAGGGATGACCGTGATCCTGGTTCGCCATGGCCGGTCGGTTGCCAATACCTCGGGCGTACTGGCCGGCCGCACGCCGGGCGTCGCCCTCGACGACAAGGGACGCTCGCAGGCGGCGGAACTGGTGAATCGACTCGGCTCGTGCGTCGAGCAGATCACCGCGGTGGCTCGCTCACCATTGCAACGGTGTGGTGAGACCGTTGCACCGTTGCTCGCAGCCATCACCGAGCAGACCGGTCGTCAGGTTCCCGAGGTGGTCGTCGACGATCTCGCAGAGGTCGACTACGGCAGTTGGACCAACCGACCGATCAAAGACCTCCTCGCCGAGCCCCTCTGGAAGGTGGTGCAGCAGCACCCGTCGGCTGCCGTCTTCCCTGAGGGTGAGGGCCTGTCTCAGGTTCAGGCCCGTGCCGTTGCCGCGATACGCAGGCTCGACCGCGAACTCGGGGGGCCGGACGGCTCCGGAGTCTGGGTCGCGTGCTCACACGGCGACGTGATCAAATCGGTGATCTCCGACGCGATGGGTGCCCACCTCGACACCTTCCAACGGATCGTCATCGAACCGGCGTCGATCAGCATCGTCCGCTACGGCGCGACACGCCCGTACGTGCAGACGGTCAACAACACCGCAGTGATCTCGATACCGTCGCCCCCGCCGAAGAAGAGCCACGACGCCCCCTCCCACGACGCCGGAGCCGAGGACGACGCGACCATCGGAGGCGAGACCGGCGTCGACGACAACCCCCTGCGACCGGCAACTTCTGCACAGGCTCCCGCCGGACGCGGATAATGAACACACGAGAAAAGGAGGTGTGATGTCTCGAGCGATCCATGTCTTCCGCAGCCCGGACCGGTTTGTCGCCGGTACCGTCGGACAACCGGGCGACCGGACGTTCTACCTCCAGGCTGTCCACGAGGCGCGCATCATCAGCGTGATGCTCGAAAAGCAACAGGTGCAGATCCTCGCCGATCGGATCGGCGCTCTGCTCGACGAGATCCATCGCAGGTTCGGCACCCCGATTCCACCGCCGTCCGACCGCGTCGGAGATCTCAGCCCCCTGGTGATGCCGGTCGACGCCGAGTTCCGGGTCGGAACCATGGGCCTCGGCTGGGATGCCGAGTCCGAGGCCGTCGTCGTGGAGCTGCTCGCCATCACCGAGGGTGAATTCGACGAGAGCGTCGTCCTCGACGACACCGACGAGGGTCCCGATGCCGTCCGCGTGTTCCTCACCACGCAGGCCGCGCGCGAGTTCGCCGCGCGATCGTCGCGGGTCATCTCCGCCGGGCGGCCGCCGTGCCCGCTGTGCGCCGAGCCTCTCGATCCCGCCGGTCACCTCTGTGTCCGCACAAACGGCTTCAAACGCGACGCAGAGCTGAGCAAATCGATCGAATTCGTCGACCCGGAGGTGTTCCGCGATCTGTCGCTCGGCGATGACTCGGGTCTCTACGACACAGACGACGAAGGTGACGAGTCAGGAGAAGGACCCGACGCCGACAGCCCGGGGCGGGATTGACACCGATGCAACCGGGGGAGGCCGCAGGCGAGCCCGGTACGGGCGGCATCACCTCAGATGATGCGCTCCGCGAGGGAGAACTGGTCATCGTCGGCCGAATCCCGACGGCGAGCAACGCGACCCTCGTCTGCGACGCAACACCGTCCACCGGCGGCAGCGTTCGGTGTGTCTACAAACCGATTCGTGGCGAAGTGCCGCTGTGGGACTTTCCCGACGGCACACTGGCCGGGCGCGAGGTGGCGTCGTACCTGATCTCCGAGGCACTCGGCTGGCACACGATCCCGACGACGGTGATGCGCGACGGTCCGCTCGGCCCCGGAATGGTCCAGCGCTGGATCGACACCCCCGATCCCGACTCCGGCGACCTCCCGGCGGCTCGCGTCGACCTCGTGGACCTGTGCCCGCCCGACACCGTCCCGGACAACTATCGGCCGATCCTGCGGGCGCTCGATCCACTTGGTGAGCAGGTCGTTCTCGTCCACGCCGACGATCCGCGCCTGCTGCGGATGGCGGTGCTCGACGTCATCCTCAACAACGCCGACCGCAAGGGCGGACACGTACTCGAAGGTCTCGACGGCAACGTCTACGGCGTCGACCACGGCATCTGCCTGCACACCGACGACAAACTGCGCACGGTGCTGTGGGGCTGGGCGGGTGATCAGATCCCCGGCCACCTGATCGCCGATATCGCGACGCTCGCCGAGGCCCTGGAGTCCGACGACTCGCAGCTGCGCGCGGCACTGGCCCCACACATCACCGACGACGAGATCGACGCACTCGCCCTGCGCGCCATCATCCTCGCCGAATCCGGCAGGCTTCCCATGCCGCCGCCTCACCGGCCCATTCCCTGGCCACCGTTCTGACGACCTATTCAGACAGCCCGTTCTGACAGCCCTGTTCGGACCCGTCTGAGAGCGGCCAATACAGTGGGACATATGCAATCGTGGCCCCAACCGGCTGTGCCCACCGTCGGCGGATCCGGACCCGCGCTCCGCCTGTACGACACCTCGAGCCGCACCGTCCGACCCGTCTCGCCCGGCGCGACCGCGACCATGTACGTCTGTGGCATCACGCCCTACGACGCAACGCATCTCGGTCACGCGGCCACCTACCTCACTTTCGACATCGTCAACCGGGTGCTGCGCGATCAGGGGCATGAGGTGCACTACGTGCAGAACATCACCGACGTCGACGACCCGCTGTTCGAGCGTGCGGCCCGCGACGGCGTCGACTGGCGTGCGCTGGGCTCCGAGCAGATTCAGCTCTTCCGCGACGACATGACCGCGCTGAGCGTCCTACCGCCGCGCGACTACATCGGTGCGATGGAATCCGTCGACGAGGTCATCGAGATGGTGGGCAAGCTCCTCGCCTCCGGCGCGGCGTACGTCGTCGACGATCCCGAGTTCCCCGACGTGTACTACCGCGCGGATGCCACCGAGCAGTTCGGCTACGAATCCGGGTACGACCGGGCGACGATGGAGCGGTTCTTCGCCGAACGGGGCGGCGACCCCGACCGTCAGGGCAAACGTGACCGCCTCGATCCCATCCTGTGGCGGGCGCGTCGCCCCGACGAGCCGTCGTGGGATTCGCCGTTCGGACCGGGACGTCCCGGCTGGCACGTCGAGTGTTCGGCGATCGCGCTGAACCGGCTCGGCGTCGAATTCGACATTCAGGGTGGCGGAAACGACCTGATCTTCCCTCATCACGAGTTCTCCGCAGCGCATGGCGAGGCGTATACGGGCGCTAGGCGCTTTGCGCGCCACTACGTGCACACCGGCATGGTCGGACTCGACGGCGAGAAGATGTCGAAGAGCCGTGGAAACCTCGTGTTCGTGTCGGTGCTGCGCCGTGCGGGTGAGGATCCCGCGGCGATTCGGCTGGCGCTGCTCGCCGAGCACTACCGCGCCGACCGCATGTGGAGCGATGCCGTTCTCGACGAGGGCCGCGCACGTCTTCACCGGTGGCAAACTGCCACGTCGGCACCGACCGGCCCGGACGCCGCACCCGTCATCGCCCGCGTTCGGGAGCATCTCGCCGACGACCTCGATACACCGAAGGCCCTTGCCGCCATCGACGGGTGGTGCCGAGATGTCGAGCAGGGAATCGGACAGTCGACGACCGCTCCCGGCGATGTCGCCACCGCCGTCCAAGCACTGCTCGGCGTCGAATTAGGCCACGCGACACGATGATCCGACGCGATTCGTACGCCGGCGGCGTAGCTTAGTAGAGTTCTCCGGGTGGCCCGCGTTCAGGAGATCCGACCCAACACCGAATCCGGCGTGTACACCGTGATCACACGGACCTCGACGTATCTGCTCGACTTCAACGACATGACTCTGCTGCGGGCTCCGGGAGTGGGAGGCACCGACAGCGAGGAGTGGGCGGTCAGCAGGCTGCGTCGCGACTCCGAAGACATCCCGCTCCTCGGTGTGAAGTCATGCCGAGTGGGCGAATCCGCACAGTTCTGGGTTCGCGCCGCCGACGACCCGGACGTACGCACCTGGCGTATCACGACGCCGGTCGTCTCCATCGAACGCATCGACTGACCGGCGAGCGAGCAGCCCGTCGGACAGCGACCCAGTCGCTGAAACTCAGCCTCCGAAAGGACCGGGTCGACGCCGCTTGAGGTACCGCTCGAATTCGGCGGCCAACGCGTCACCGTCGATCTTGGCCATCGCCTCGTCGGTATCGAGTTCCGCGTCACCGCGCTCCTCGAGGCCTCGGACGTAGTCGGCGATCTCCTCGTCGTCCTCGGTCATCTCGGTGACCGCCTGCTCCCACTCTTCGGCCTGCTCGGGCAGCGTGCCGAGCGGTACCTCGATGTCGAGGACCTCTTCGACCCTGTTGAGCAGCGCGACGGTCGCCTTGGGGTTCGGGGGCGTCGACACATAGTGCGGGACCGCAGCCCAGAACGACACCGCGGGCAGCCCCGCTTGCACGAACAGATCCTGCAGCACCCCGGTGATCCCCGTCGGGCCCTCGTAGCGGTTCTCGGCGAGGTTATAGCGCTCGGCCGCTTCGCTGCTGTAGGCGCTTCCGGTCACCGGGACCGGACGGGTATGGGGAGTGTCGGCGAGCAACGCACCGAGCATCACTGTCGTCTCCACACCCAGCTCGTGCGCGAGGTCGACGATCTCGGCGCAGAACGCGCGCCAGCGCATGTTGGGTTCGATTCCGCGCACCAGTACGATGTCACGGTCGGCTCCCTCGGGGCTGCAGTAGGAGATGGATGTCGTCGGCCAGTCGATTCGGCGGGTGACTCCGTCGATTTGCTTCACCGTGGGCCGATTGACCTGGAAGTCGTAATAGTCGTCGGCATCGATGTCGACGAGGGGGCGCGCGTCCCAGGTCAGCGCGAGATGCTCGACGGCACTGCTGGCCGCGTCTCCGGCGTCGTTCCAGCCCTCGAAGGCAGCCAGCAGGATCGGCCGGCGCAACCGGGGAAGGTTCGACAACTGCTCTGCGTTCACTGAACCAGCCTACGACCTGATCACAAGAGAGAGCGAACTACGCTGAGAACCATGTCCAACCCCTCCCGTACCGCCACCGACTTCGACACGACGTTCCTCACGGACATGTCGCGTCGAGTATTGATCGGCGATGGGGCGATGGGCACCATGTTGCAGGCCGCGGATTTGACGCTCGACGATTTCAACAACCTCGAGGGTTGCAACGAAATCCTCAACGACACCCGCCCCGACGTTCTCGCAGATATCCACCGCGCCTACTTCGAGGCGGGCGCCGACGCTGTCGAGACCAACACGTTCGGCTGCAACCTCTCGAATCTCGGCGACTACGACATCGCCGACCGCATCCGCGAACTCTCTTTCAAGGGCACCTCCATCGCCCGTGGCGTCGCCGACGAGATGGGGCCGTCGAGTGACGGCACCGGACGTTATGTTCTCGGATCGATCGGCCCCGGCACCAAGCTGCCGAGCCTCGGCCACACCACGTTCGAGGCCATCCGCGACGCCTACTTCGAATGTGTCGCAGGCATGCTCGACGGCGGCGCCGACGCAATCCTCGTGGAGACCTCGCAGGATCTGCTGCAGGTGAAGGCTGCCGTGCTGGCCGCCAAGCGGGCGATGGCCCAGCTTGGGCGTCGCATTCCGATCATCTCCCACGTCACGGTCGAGACCACGGGCACCATGCTGCTCGGTTCCGAGATCGGCGCGGCGCTCACCGCCATCGAGCCGCTGGGCGTCGACATGATCGGACTCAACTGCGCCACCGGGCCGGCCGAGATGAGTGAGCATCTGCGGTACCTGTCGCGGCACGCCACCATCCCGGTCTCCGTCATGCCCAACGCAGGACTCCCCGAACTCGGCCCCAACGGCGCCGTCTACCCGTTGCAGCCCGACGCGCTCGCGGAATCATTGGCGACGTTCGTCGGTGAATTCGGGCTCTCCTTCGTCGGCGGTTGCTGCGGCACCACGCCCGATCACATCCGTGAGGTCGCGGCCGCGGTCGGCGGCGTGACCAAAGCGAAGCGGACCCCGCAGCACGAGTCGGAGACGTCGTCGCTGTACACCGCGGTGCCCTTCGACCAGGACGCCAGCTTCCTGGTGATCGGCGAGCGCACCAACTCCAACGGTTCCAAGGCTTTCCGCGAGGCGATGCTCGCCGAGGACTATCAAAAGTGTCTCGACATCGCCAAGGATCAGACCCGCGACGGCGCGCACATGCTCGACCTCAACGTCGACTACGTCGGCCGCGACGGCGCAGCGGACATGACAGCGCTCGCCAGCCGTTTCGCGACGTCGTCGACGCTGCCGATCATGCTCGACTCCACCGAGCCGGAGGTGATCCGCGCAGGACTCGAGACGCTTGGCGGTCGGTGTGCGGTCAACTCCGTCAACTACGAGGACGGCGACGGACCCGATTCGCGATTCGCACGCATCATGCGGCTCGCCGTCGAACATGGTGCCGCTGTGGTGGCACTGACGATCGACGAAGAAGGTCAGGCGCGTACCGCGGACTGGAAAGTCCGTGTCGCAGAGCGGCTCATCGCCGATATCACCGACAACTGGGGCCTCGCCGAAGAGGACATCATCCTCGACACGCTGACGTTCCCGATCTCGACGGGTCAGGAGGAGGTCCGCAAGGACGGCATCGAGACCATCGAGGCCATCCGTCGGCTGCACGAGGCACATCCGGACGTGCACTTCACCCTGGGCATCTCCAACATCTCCTTCGGGCTGAATCCCGCTGCGCGCCAGGTGCTCAACTCGGTCTTCCTGCACGAATGCGTGCAGGCGGGTCTCGACACCGCGATCGTGCACGCGTCGAAGATCCTGCCGATGGCTCGCATCCCCGACGAGCAGCGCGACGTGGCGCTCGACCTGATCTACGACCGTCGACGCGACGGATACGATCCGCTGCAAAAGCTCATGGAGCTCTTCGAGGGCGTCTCGGCGGCGTCGGCCCGCGAAACCCGTGCGGCAGAACTGAACCGGCTTCCGCTGTTCGAGCGACTCGAGCGTCGCATCGTCGACGGGGAGCGCAACGGACTCGAGGCAGACCTCGACGAGGCGATGACGCAGAAGCCGCCGCTGGAGATCATCAACGAGACGCTCCTATCCGGCATGAAGACCGTCGGCGAGCTGTTCGGATCCGGCCAGATGCAGCTGCCATTCGTGTTGCAGTCTGCCGAGGTCATGAAAACCGCTGTGGCACATCTCGAGCCGCACATGGAGGCCACCGGCGAGGACGGCAAGGGACGCATCGTGCTCGCCACCGTGAAGGGCGACGTCCACGACATCGGCAAGAACCTCGTCGACATCATCCTGAGCAACAACGGCTACGAGGTCGTGAACATCGGTATCAAGCAACCGATTTCGACGATCCTCGAGGTGGCCGAGGACAAGCGTGCCGACGTGATCGGCATGTCGGGGCTGCTGGTGAAGTCGACCGTCGTCATGAAGGAGAACCTCGAGGAGATCAACGCTCGAGGGCTGGCGGACAACTATCCCGTCCTCCTCGGCGGAGCGGCGCTGACACGGTCGTACGTCGAGAACGATCTGTCGGAAGCCTACGAGGGCGACGTGCACTACGCGCGTGATGCCTTCGAGGGTCTGCGCCTGATGGACGACATCATGGCGCTCAAACGTGGTGGGGGATCGGTGCCCGAGAGCGCCGACTCGATCGCCGCAGCCCAGAAGGCCGCCGAGCGCAAGGCACGGCACGAACGATCGAAGCGCATCGCTGCCAAGCGCAAGGCCGCGGAGACTCCGATCGAGGTGCCCGCACGCTCGGATGTGGCCGCCGACAACGACGTTCCGACGCCACCGTTCTGGGGGACTCGGATCATCAAGGGCGTACCTGTCGCCGAGTACCGCCAACTGCTCGACGAGCGCGCTCTTTTCCTCGGCCAATGGGGTCTGCGCGGAGCGCGCGGCGGCGACGGGCCGTCGTACGAAGAGCTTGTCGAAACAGAAGGTCGTCCGCGGCTTCGCTACTGGATCGATCGGTTGTCGACCGAGGGCATCCTGCAGCACGCGGCCGTGGTGTACGGGTATTTCCCGGCGGTCAGCGAGGGCGACACCGTGCATGTGCTCACCGAGCCCCGCCCGGATGCCCCTGTGCGGTACAGCTTCTCGTTCCCACGCCAGCAGCGGCCGAAGTTCCTGTGCATCGCCGACTTCATCCGCTCGCGCGACGACGCCATCGCCACCGGACAAGTCGACGTGCTGCCGTTCCAACTCGTCACGATGGGCCAGCCGATCGCCGACTTCGCCAACAAGCTCTTCGCCGACGACGCGTACCGCGACTACCTCGAGGTCCACGGCATCGGAGTGCAGTTGACGGAGGCGTTGGCCGAGTACTGGCACCAGCGGGTGCGCAGCGAACTGACGGTGGGGGACAAGTCATTCGGGTCCGAGGATCCCGACGCGGCCCAGGGCTTCTTCGACCTTGAGTATCGCGGTGCGCGCTTCTCGTTCGGCTATGGCGCGTGCCCGAACCTCGAAGACCGCATCACGATGATGAAGTTGCTCGAACCGGAACGCATCGGCGTCGAACTGTCGGAGGAGTTGCAGCTTCATCCCGAGCAGTCGACGGACGCCTTTGTTCTGCACCACCCGGAGGCCAAGTACTTCAACGTCTGAGCATGCGCGTCACGTGGCGCGCAGTACCTCGGTCAGCTGCGGGACGATCTGCTTCTTCCTGGAGACGATCCCGGGCGCTTTGGCGTGGCCGTCGCGGACGGTGACGCCAAGCGCCTTCTCGACAGCCTCGACAGGCGAGCCCACGACGAGTAGGTCGGAGTCGACCTTCAGCACGTCGGTGAGCAACAGGAGGAACAGGTCGTATCCCTGTTGTCGCGCTTCGGCATCCATCGCGGCGAGGAACTCGTCGCGGCGTGCGAGCAGACTGTCGACGTCGACGGTGTTGATCTGTGCGACGCGGACTGTCGTCGACCCCATGGTGTAGCTCTTGGCGTCGCGGTCGATGAGTTCGGCCGCCGACGCGTCGCCGACGTCGGAGCCCGCGCGGAGTAGCTCGGTGCCATAGTCGTCGAGGTCGATTCCGGCGCGCTCGGCGAGTTCGGTTGCCGCAGCTCGATCGAGGTCGGTGGTCGTCGGCGAGTGCAGCAGAAGTGTGTCGGAGATGATCGCCGACACCATCAGTCCGGCGACGTCTCGTGGCGGTGTGAGGTCGTTCTCGCCGAACATCCGGTGCAGGATCGTGCACGTGCAGCCGACGGGCTCGGCGCGAAACCAGAGCGGAGCAGCGGTCTCGAAGTTGGCGATCCGGTGATGATCGACGACCTTGTGGATGGTCACGTCGGCGAGATCGGCGACACTCTGCTGACGTTCGTTGTGGTCGACGAGCATCACACCGTCTGCCTCGGGTCGTGCACGCTCGATCGCTCGCGGCGCCTCAACCCCGAAATGATCCAGCGCATAGCGGGTTTCGGGCCCCGGCGAACCGAGAGCCACCGCCTCGACGTCGAGTGTCGGATCGAGCGAGCGCTCGAGATGCGCCATCGCGATCGCCGACGCGATGGCATCGGTGTCGGGGTTGCGGTGTCCGAAGACGAAGACCTTCGACATGACTCCTCCGGGGCTGCTCGGTGATGTCGGTGCTCTCTGCCGACATTACGGTCACTCCGTCCCGAGCGAGCTCATCCGGGGTGAATCCACTGGCGTGAACCAGACAGTCTCTTTCCACCGACCTCCCAGCTTCGCCGGTCACAGTGGGGACCATGTCGTCGACTCTCACTTCCGCAAGCCCTCCCGCACGTCCACAGACACCTGTCTCCGGCGGAACCGTCGCACAGCCCGACCCGACCCCGCGCGACGCGGTGCCACGGTGGGTGCGATGGGGTGTGCTGTGGGCTGTGCTGGCGGTGGGTCTTGGTGTGCGGTGGTACTTCCTCGACCGCCAGACGATGGACTACCAGAACTTCTTGAGCCGCTGGTACGACACTCTCGACGAGCAGGGGTTCAGCGCGTTCCGTGAGCAGTTCGCCGACTACAACTATCCCTACCTCTATCTGATCTGGCTCCTCACCGTGCTGCACGTGCCGTCACTGATCGGCATCAAGGCGCTGTCGATCATCTTCGACGTCGCGCTGGCGAGCTTGGCGTACCGGATCGTCGCCCTGCGGACGGATCGATTCTGGTTGCCCGCGTTGGCGTTTGGTGTCGTGTTCCTCCTGCCGTCGGTGATCATGAACAGCGCCTGGTGGGGGCAGGCCGACGCCATCTACACCGCGTGCGTGGTGGCGGGGATCTACTTCCTGCTGCGCGCTCAAGGCAGCGATACTCGTCGGGGCGATACTTCCGGAGTCGATTCTGAGCGACAGGCGCACGTCGGGAATCGGCCTGCGTGGGATGTGCGTGCGTGGAATCCGTACGTGTCGAACTCCGTGGTCGCGTGTGTGTTCTTCGGCCTGGCGATCAGCTTCAAACTGCAGGCGATCTTCGTGTTGCCGGTGGTGTTGTGGTTGCTCGTTCGCCGTCGCATCCCCTGGTATGCCCTGCTGGCGATACCGGCCGTCTACGTGCTGCTCGACATTCCCGCGGTGGTGGCGGGCGCGTCGTGGTCGACAGCGCTCTCGGTGTACCTGAACCAGACCGACTCGTACAAGCAGCTCACGCTCGGCGCCGCGAACCTGTATCAGCTCATTCCGATCTCGGGAGACGCCACCTGGCTGGCACATCTCGGTATCGGGCTGGCCGCGCTGGTGATCGTGGTGTTCCTGGCCTGGTCGTTGTGGAAGAAGCCGGCCGTCACACCTGCCTCGATCCTCGTGATGGCAACGGCGAGTGCTGCCATCGTGCCGTTCCTCTTGCCCGCGATGCACGACCGATACTTCTACACCGTCGAGATTCTCAGCGTGATCGCCGCGTTCTACCTGCCGCTCTGGTTCATCGCGGTGCCGTTCCTGATCCAGGCGTCGGCGATCGGCGTCTACCACTCGTCACTGTCCGGCGATCAGGGCCACGGCATGACCAGGCAGTTCCACGGCAACAGCGGTGGTGCCGGACAGCCCTCCGGACAACCTGGGGGACAGCCGTCCGGACAACCCGCCGGGCAGTCACCTACCGGCCAACAAGCCGGTCCGGGCGGACCGGGCCGACCGGGCCGACCGGGTGGACGCGGCGAACAAAGCGGGCCAGGTCGACCGGATGGACATGGCGGAAGCGGTGGCTACACATCGGGCCGGGGTGATACCGCGCTGACGGTCTACGCCTCCCTGATGGCCGCGGCTGTGCTGGGACTGGTGATCAGCGTCGTCGACACCGTCAGACGCCCGGCCCCTCGCCCCGTGCACGACGACGCCGCCACGTGAGCCGAATCACCGGATTAGCTGCGCGTTGTCCGCATCGGCGATGATTCTCGGGTGACGACCTCGACAGAACCAGCCCGTCCGGCCGCGGTCCTCTGGGACATGGACGGCACGCTGCTCGACTCCGAGAAGCTGTGGGACATCGCCGTCGCCGAACTCTCCGAACGTCACGGCTACGCGATGACGCCGGAGCTACGGGAGTCGACGCTCGGCAACTCCATGACCGACGCGCTGACCAAGGTCTTCGACGCTTCCGGCGTGCCCGTCGACGAGCGTGACCATGCAGCCGACGAGCGATGGCTGCTCGATCGGGTGGCGCAACTGTTCGCAGTCGATCTGCCGTGGCGACCGGGCGCGTTCGAGGCGCTGACGACCATCGCCGCCGCCGGTATCCCCATGGCGCTGGTCACCAACACCGTGCGCGAGCTGACCGATCAGGCGCTCGACACGATCGGTCCGCACTTCTTCACGGTCACCGTGTGCGGCGATGAAGTGGAGCACGGCAAGCCGGCGCCGGATCCCTATCTGCGGGCGGCGGCACTACTCGGCGTCGAAGCCAGCCAGTGTGTCGCCGTAGAAGATTCGCCGACCGGAACGCAGTCGGCGGTCGCCGCCGGGTGCACGACGATCGTCGTGCCGTCGGCCGCCGACGTCCCGCAGGGTCCTCGACGCCGCTTTCGACGCAGCCTCGACGGTCTGACGATCCTCGATCTCGCACGGCACGACTAGTCGTTCGGCGATCCCGTGAGTCGATCCCATGTGCGCGCATGGGACAATCGACACCCGTGAAGACCTTCGATGAGTTGTTCGCGGAGCTGACCGACAAGGCGACCACGCGTCCCGCGGGCAGTGGCACCGTCGCCGCACTCGACTCCGGCGTGCACACACTGGGCAAGAAGATCATCGAAGAGGCCGGCGAGGTGTGGTTGGCCGCCGAATACGAATCCGACGAGTCGCTCGGCGAGGAGATCTCGCAGCTTCTCTACTGGTTGCAGGTGATGATGATCAAACGGGGCCTCTCACTCGAGGATGTCTACCGCCATCTGTAGGCCGTGACCGATTCGGTCCCGGCCCGCCCGACCTACAGACCACAGACGATTCATCGACATCCCCTGGAGTGACCATGCTGCGCGTTGCAGTCCCCAACAAAGGTGCCCTTTCCGAGTCCGCGGCCGCCGTGCTGGCCGAGGCCGGCTACCGAAAGCGATCCGACTCGAAGGATCTCACCGTCCTCGACATCAACAACGACGTCGAGTTCTTCTTTCTCCGACCCAAAGACGTCGCCATCTACGTCGGCGCGGGCACACTTGATCTCGGCATCACCGGGCGTGATCTCGCTCGTGACTCGGGTGCCCAGGTCGACGAAGAGCTCGCGATGGGCTTCGGGTCCTCGACCTTCCGCTATGCGGCTCCCGCAGGCCAGAAGTGGAGCGTCGACGATCTGGCAGGCAAGCGTATCGCGACGTCGTATCCGAACCTGGTGCGCGACGACCTCGCGTCGCGGGGGATGACGGCCGAGATCATCCGCCTCGACGGTGCGGTCGAGATCTCCATCCAGCTCGGGGTCGCCGACGCGATCGCCGACGTCGTCGGATCCGGACGGACTCTGCGACAGCACGGCCTCGAGGCGTTCGGCGAATCGCTCTGCGACTCCGAAGGTGTCCTGATCAGCCGTGCCGGCGTCGACCCCGACAAGCGCGCCACGCAGTTCATCAAGCGAGTGCAGGGCGTGGTGTTCGGACAGCAGTACGTGATGATCGATTACGACTGCCCTCGATCGCTGTTGGAGCAGGCGACCGCCATCACTCCCGGCCTCGAGTCGCCGACCGTCGCTCCGATGGCCGATCCGGAGTGGGCGGCCGTACGCGCAATGGTGCCGCGTCGCGATCACCAGAACCTGATGGACGAGCTCTCGGAGCTGGGTGCGCGCGCGATCCTCGCGTCGGACATCCGGTCCTGCCGCTTCTGACGTCTGGCGGAAACCCGAGAAACGCTCAGCGCGGAACGAGTAGCACCGTCTGGGCCGAGCGGCCCAAGAAGCCCCTGACGTCGTAGAGATCGGCGAATGTGGCGCCGTAGCCGTGGCTGCCCGCGGCCATGTCGGCATCGATGCCAAGCCACGGCGTCGACGGTTGGCCGACGAGGTGCACCGTGGTGTCGGTGTTCATCCAGGTCCACTCGTCGGGTCGCAGCGTCGTTCCGAGTCCGTTCGCCACGTCGATAACAGTGAAGACCGACTCCATATTCGACATGGTCTCGCCTTCCACCAGGTCGATCGAGGGCTTGATCCACACCGCGGGTGTCTGGCCGTGCAATCCCGGCGTCGCCGCGGTCTCCGTCGTCCCGATGAAGCCGACGGTGCCCCAGTCGACGCCGAGGTCGCTGTTTGCGGTGACACCACGAACCACGGGCAGTGTCTCCGGCGACGGCAGCGGTTCGCGCGGCGCGTGGGTGATCGCTGCCGAATCCGTTGTGCGCATGCGCCACCCGATACTCTGTGCCGCCAGGCGATATGTACCGTCGGGCTGCCTGACCTCCAGGTCGGCTTCGATCAGCGCAATCTGTCGTCCGGGGCGAACCGCCCTCGCGCGGACCCGATTGAGTCCCAAACCTATCGGCCCGAGGATCTCGGTCGTCACCCGGGTGAACTCTTGCGTGGGATTCGGCGCGCACCGTAGGAGACTGCGCATCAACAGACCCGCGGGAGGTCCTCCGTGCTGGATGTCGGAGGCCCACACACTCAGGGTTGCGGACGTGGGTGAGAAGTACTCGAAGTCGTCAGCGTCGTCGTCGGTGTTCGGGATGTCGTCGACGCGTTCGTAGTAGCAACTCTCCACGGCCCGACCCTAGATCACGTGAACCTCAAGCCCCCGATCAGGTCGGTGTCATCCGATCGGACGCTTTCATTCCTACGTTTAGACCAAATCGCTACAAGTCCACGTCGTCAGTGTGGTCAAACGACCACACTCGGGCATGTTCGCGACAGTTATTTTGACCATTGAGATCGCAATATTCGGTCACGAACATCCCTGCCGCCTCATCTGCAGCGGCACTGACACATGAGGTTGCCCGTGTACCGACTCCGGAAATCGGTCGGCAGTGCTGCCGTCGGTTGTGCGCTATGTGTGGGAACTGTTGTTCCCCTGGCCCTCTCGTCGACAACGGCACACGCCGGCGTACCGTCCGCGGAAGCAACTCAACACACCGTCGACGGCCTCGCCGCCTCCGGAGTCTTCCGTCCGTCCGAGCCCGACGACGGCACCGGTCCGGACTGGTTGAGTACGGCGATCGGAGCGCACAACGGCGATGTCCTGATCGTCATGACCCCTGGTACCGATGACGGCACCCTTTACCCGCGCCTCAAGGGCTTCCGAACCGGGGACAAACCGACGTACATCATCGACTACCCCGAGTCGATCGGGCCGATCATCGGCGGACGCTCCGACGCCGCGCTGCCGATCTTCGCCCCGACCTACGACCAATCACGCGATGTGGCGATCACGAAGAACCTCGCGACCATGCGAGCTTTCGCGACGCAGCAGGGTGCGAATCCCTTTGTCGTCTACACGGGCTACTCCCAAGGTGCCGAAGCCCTCGGCAACGCTGCCGAGCAGGCCGTCGCCGCCAATGAAGACGGGCCGTCGATCGATGTCGAGCGGTCCCACATCGTTCTCATCTCGGATCCGCGCAGCCCGTGGGGGCTGAAGGCCTGGGCCGCCGACCACGCGGCAGTGGCCGGGCTGATGGAGATGTTCGGTGCCGAGTCCAACGGGGCGCGTGACCCGGAGGCAACCGGCGACCTGCCCGTGACATCGGTGATCGTGGTGGGTGATCCCGTCGCCAACTTCCAATGGGCCTCGTCTCGGCCTGTGAGCTCGCTCCTGGTCAACGCAGCGGGATTCATCACGATCCACACCGGGCTAGGCGAACAGAACTACGGCAATCTCATCGATTACAGCCAGGAGCCGTCGGTCCTGCGCAGCGCCGACGGCAACACCACCTACCTCGTCTACACACCGAAACACCATCCGCTGACGGCGCTCGCTGTGCTGGTCAATAGTCGGCTCGGCATCGCCGTCGACGACGATGAGGTTGCCCGCTGGGATAGCGTCAACAACGCCTTTTATCCGCTCCAGGCTCCGGGCGTGCAGAACGCGGCCGTCGACGTCGTCGACCCGACCGCTGCTGCTCGCACGGCACCGACAGACGTGCCGAGTTCGGCGTCGCGCGCCGCCGTCGAGAACACCGAGACGCCGGTACCCGCGACGCTGTCTTCGGATACCGAGGAGTCCGTCGGCGAGCAACAGCTCGACGCGGTCCAGCCGTCGACACGCGGCCGCCACCGCGCGCCCGAGCAGGCAAAAACCCCTCCAAAGCTTCCGACCACGTCCCCTGCGGCCCCGACAGTGGGTTCCCCGCAGATCACCGACCCGACGTCGCAATCACCAGCAGGACCCCAAGCACCAGCAGGACCCCAATCACCAGCAGGACCGCAGTCACCGGCGGCTACGCCGACGCAGTCAGATGGACCTCGGCACGCGGCGCAGACACAGCCGGACGCGGCGAAAGCCGGGGCGTTCAAGGACGGTGCGGCGTCGGAAGGCGGCAGGCACGCGGTGACCGGGCAGGGTCGGCATGCAGCCGAGAACACCGAGAATGCCGCTTAGGCAACAGGATTCGGACGAGAAGGACTGACAGTCGCGCGATCAGGCGACGAATCCGGGCGGGGGACCGGGGTACTCGGGGATCTCGCCACCGAACTCGGGACACCGAGACTTGTGTTCGCACATCCGGCACAGGGCTGATCGTCGAGGCCGGAAGTCTCCGGAGGCGACCGCTTCGCGGATCGCCTGCCAGATGGCCGAGAGCGTACGACCGAACCGTTCGAGCTCGTCGTGGTCGGGTGTGTAGCTGAGCACCTGGCCGTCGGAGAGATACATCAGTTGGAGGCGGTGGGGAACCACACCCCTGATACGCAGGATCGCCAGCGCATAGAACTTCATCTGGAACAGTGCTTTGGCTTCATACCCTTCACCTGGTGCGCGGCCCGTTTTGTAGTCGACGATGCGGATCTCGCCGGTAGGCGCGACGTCGATTCTGTCTATGAAGCCACGCATCAGGACGTCGTCGCTTTCGATCTCCACGTGTTCTTCGACGGACTCGGGTGTGAACGCGGTGGGATTCTCGAGGCGGTAGTAGTTGCCGATCAGCTTGATGGCTTTTTCGACGAATTTGTCGTCGTCGCCGTCGAGTATGGCGCCCAATGAGGGGTCGGCTTCGCACATCGCCGCCCACGCGCCCTCGACGAGGAACTCGGCAGATTCGCGGGTTCGGAGCTCGGCGGGCAGATCGAACAGATTCTCCAGCGCCGCATGGACGACCGTGCCACGCGTCTGCGCCTGCGTCGGCGTCTCCGGGAACCTGTCGATTGCCCGATAGCGGTAGAGCAATGGGCATTGCTTGAAATCGGCGGCCCTCGACGGCGACAGGGCAAGCGGCCGCCCGACGAGTCCCCGCCCATGTCCCCGGCCACTCGTATCCGGACTCGGAGATGAGGATGTCTCGGGTGCCTTGGCCGGAGACGTCGCAGAATCGTCGGCCGTCCCGTCGTTCCGGACGATGGGGTCGGTGGAGGACCCAGAGTACGCAGTCATGCTCACATTTGGCAGGGTAGGTCGCGGCAGTGACATTGCTGCCGCCCGACATGCGCACCCTGACCTCGGATCTTTCCCATCGGTCACATGCGTCACAGCAGTCTCGAGAGGAAACACACATGGCGTCGAGTGGCGTGTTCGTCGTGGGCGATAGAGTCCAGCTCACCGACGCCAAGGGCCGGAAGTTCACGGTCAATCTCGAGTCCGGTAAACAGTTCCACACCCACCGTGGCGCCATCTCGCACGACGATCTGATCGGATCGCCCGAAGGCAGCATCGTCAAGGCCACCAGCGGCACCGAGTACCTCGCTCTGCGGCCGCTGCTCGTCGATTTCGTCCTGTCGATGCCGCGCGGAGCTCAGGTCATCTACCCCAAGGATTCCGCGCAGATCGTCAGCGAAGGCGACATCTTCCCGGGTGCTCGAGTTCTCGAGGCCGGCGCCGGATCCGGCGCCCTGACATGTTCGTTGCTGCGGGCCGTCGGGTCAGAAGGCGAAGTCGTGTCGTACGAGATTCGTGAGGATCATGCCGAGTACGCACGCCGCAATGTCGAGACGTTCTTCGGCGGGGCGCCCGACAATTGGTCGTTGACTGTCGCCGACCTCGTCGAGGTCGACACCAATGAGCGATTCGACCGCATCATCCTCGACATGCTTGCGCCGTGGGAAACCCTCGACGTCGTACGAACGGTATTGAAACCAGGCGGGGTTTTGACTGTGTATGTGGCAACGGTCACCCAGCTGTCGCGGGTCGTCGAAGCGCTCCGCGAACAGGAATGCTGGACCGAACCGCACGCGTGGGAATCGCTCGTCCGTGACTGGAGTGCCGTTGGCCTCGCCGTGCGACCCGAACACAAAATGCAAGGACACACGGCCTTTCTCATCACCGCACGACGCCTGGCGGACGGAGTCACAACCCTGCGTCCCCAGCGTCGACCGACAAAGGGATGAGTTCAGCTCAGAGGGTATGAACAAAGCGCGGCTTCGCCGGAGAAACACCGCGAATACGTTGCGAAGACTCACATTTAACACGCCGTCAACACCACGTATCGCGCGGTGCGCGGCGATATTTGCCGCCTCCCGGTAGCGTGGTGTTACGGCGCAACCCACTGGGGTAGTCGCCGGGGAGAGGAGTCAGCAATGACCGAATCTGATCGCCATGAAGCCTCCGGTGAGAATGTGGCAGACGAGACCGCAAGCCATGATCTCAATTCGTCCGGGGACCAATTCACTCCTGCTTACACGCCCCCGCTGCACGCAGAAGCCGGCCGCCCTTCCTTCGGGCGTCCAGCGGATGCCTCGGACCTCCAGGAGCGCGTCGACAATCTGACGACACGCAACGCCAAGCTCCTGGAAACCCTCAAGGAAGCGCGACAGCAACTCGTTGCCCTCCGCGAAGAGGTCGACCGTCTCGGGCAACCACCGAGTGGGTACGGCGTGCTCCTCGAGATCTACCCCGATCAGACCGTCGACGTCTTCACGTCGGGCCGCAAGATGCGTCTGACGTGCTCGCCCAACATCGACCTCGACTCGCTGAGCAAGGGGCAAACCCTGCGCCTCAACGAGGCACTGACCATCGTCGAGGCGTGCGAATTCGACTCGGTCGGCGAGATCAGCACGCTGCGCGAGGTTCTCGGCGACGGCCAACGCGCACTGGTCGTCGGCCATGCCGATGAGGAACGAGTCGTGTGGCTCGCCGAACCGCTGCTCGGCGATGTCGACGGTGAGGACGGCAAGCGTCGCAAGCTACGCCCCGGCGATTCGCTGCTGATCGACACCAAGGCCGGCTTCGCGTTCGAGCGGGTGCCCAAGGCCGAGGTCGAGGATCTCGTCCTCGAAGAGGTGCCGGACGTCGGTTACGAGGACATCGGTGGTCTCGGTCGGCAGATCGAGCAGATCCGCGACGCCGTCGAACTCCCGTTCCTGCACAAGGACCTCTTCCGCGACTACTCACTGCGTCCGCCGAAGGGTGTGCTGCTCTACGGCCCTCCCGGCTGCGGTAAGACGCTCATCGCGAAGGCAGTCGCCAACTCTCTTGCCAAGAAGATCGCGACCGCGCGTGGCGACGACGCCAAGGAAGCCAAGTCGTACTTCCTGAACATCAAGGGTCCGGAGCTCCTCAACAAGTTCGTCGGCGAGACCGAGCGACACATCCGCCTGATCTTCCAGCGCGCACGTGAGAAGGCATCGGAGGGCACTCCCGTCATCGTCTTCTTCGACGAGATGGACTCGATCTTCCGCACCCGCGGATCAGGTGTCTCGTCCGACGTCGAGACCACCGTCGTGCCGCAGTTGCTCAGCGAGATCGATGGTGTCGAGGGCCTCGAGAACGTCATCGTGATCGGCGCGTCCAACCGTGAAGACATGATCGACCCGGCGATCCTGCGCCCGGGACGTCTCGACGTGAAGATCAAGATCGAGCGTCCGGACGCCGAGTCGGCGATCGACATCTTCTCGAAGTACCTCGTCGAGCAGCTTCCGGTGCACGCAGACGATCTCAACGAGTTCGGCGGCGACCGCACCGCATGCGTCAACGCGATGATCGAAAAGGTCGTCGAGCGGATGTACGCCGAGAGCGACGAGAACCGGTTCTTGGAGGTCACCTACGCCAACGGCGACAAGGAGATCATGTACTTCAAGGACTTCAACTCCGGCGCGATGATCCAAAACGTCGTCGACCGTGCGAAGAAGTACGCGATCAAGTCGCAGTTGGAGACCGGCGCCCCCGGTCTGCGGGTGCAGCACCTCTTCGATTCGATCCTCGACGAGTTCGCCGAGAACGAGGATCTGCCCAACACCACCAATCCGGATGACTGGGCGCGTATCTCGGGCAAGAAGGGCGAGCGGATCGTCTACATCCGCACGTTGGTCACCGGCAAGAGTTCCGGCGCAAGCCGTGCCATCGACACCGAGACCAACACCGGTCAGTACCTGTAGATCTTCGGTTCCTGCAGGTCTTCAATACAGGCAACTGCGGCCGACCCGTTACGGGTCGGCCGCAGTTGTGTATGGCGCGATCTGTCTGGCCCAGGTGTATTCGGGTTACGAGGGCATCGCGGGCGGCTCGCCTGCCGACGCCGGGTAGCGCACCAAGCCCAGTTCGGCGTCGTCGGTGAGCAGCGGATGCCGCGGCAGCACACGCGCGGTGTAGCCGAGCACCCCCGATCGATACGGTGCGACGGCCGCTTGGTAGCGAGTCCGGCCGGATGCGTCGGTCCCGGGCACCGGTTCCATCGGCGAGTGCACCGCGTCGTAGATGTCGCCGTCGTCGGTCACCCGACCGAGCACGGCCTGCACGGTCACCTCGTCCGGCGCCAGTTCTCCGAGCGAGACGTGCGCAGTGAGGTCGAGCTCGTCGTCCGGAGTCGTCGACTCGTCGATACCGGCGATCGCCACCGACTTCCACGACGACGCCAGCGTCGAACGGTACGAAGCCAGCGAGGTGGCCAACGCGTACCCGTCCGCGCACGCCTGCTGGTACGAAATCCCCGCCGGCACATAGAGTTCGAGGGTGTAGTCGCGGACCATGCGCGATGCGAGCACCTTGGGACCGAGCACGGCGAGAGTGTGGCGGACCATCTCCACCCACCGCGTCGGCACGCCGTCCTCGCGCGAGTAGTACAGCGGGACGACGGTCTCCTCGAGCAGCGAGTACAGAGCCTCGGCCTCGAGGTCGTCGCGGCGATTCTCGTCGTTCACGCCTTCGGCCGACGGAATCGCCCAACCGTTCTCGCCGTCGGCCATCTCGTCCCACCACCCGTCGAGGATCGACAGGTTGAGCCCGCCGTTGAGCGCCGACTTCATCCCCGACGTTCCGCACGCCTCCATGGGACGTACCGGATTGTTGAGCCACACGTCGCAGCCCGCGTAGATGTGTCGCGCCATCGAGATGTCGTAATCGGGGAGGAAGACGATGCGGTCGCGCAGTTCGGGATCCTCGGTGAACTTCACGATCTGCTGGATGAGCGCCTTGCCGCCGTCGTCGGCCGGATGCGCCTTACCCGCGACGACGAGCTGCACCGGCCGTTCCGGATCGGTGAGGATCCGGCGCATCCGGTCGGGGTCACGCAGCATCAGCGTCAGCCGCTTGTAGGTGGCCGCCCGTCGCGCGAAGCCGATGGTCAACGAGTTGGGGTCGAAAAGGTCTGCGGTCCAACCGAGTTCGGCGTCGGTGAAGTCGCGGTCGCGGCCACTCGCATAGGCGCGACGACGCACCTCGTCGACGAGGCCCGCTCGCAACTCCGAGCGGATCGCCCAGAGGTCTGCGGCGGGCAACGCCTCGTAGACCGCGGGCGCCGCGTCCTCGTTGCCCCCACTGACGTCCTGCCATTTGCGCGCAACCCACGTCGGTCCGTGCACGCCATTGGTGACCGCACCGATCGGCACCTCGTCGGCGTCGAATCCGGGCCACAGGTCGGAGAACATCTCGCGGCTGACCGCGCCGTGCAGTTGCGACACCCCATTGGATCGCTGCCCGAGGCGAAAACCCATGTGCGCCATGTTGAATACACCCGGATTCGACTCGTCGCCGAGTTCGAGAACCGTGTTCGCCGACAGCCCCGGCAACAGATGCGACGTTCCGTCGGGGCCCGGATCGAGGTAGAAGCGCACGAGATCGTCGGGGAAGCGGTCGATTCCGGCGGGGACGGGTGTGTGCGTCGTGAAGATCGTCGACGCTCGGACCACGGACTCCGCGGAATCGAAGTCGAGCCCAGCGGAGTCGACGAGCTCGCGGACCCGCTCGACGCCGAGGAACCCGGCATGGCCCTCGTTCATGTGAAAGACGGTGGGCTGTGCGCGTTCTGCGAGACGGACGTACTCACGCAGGGCTCGCACCCCTCCGATGCCGAGCAGGATCTCCTGCTTGATGCGGTGATCCTGATCGCCGCCGTAGAGACGGTCGGTGATGCCGCGCAGCTCGTCGTCGTTGGCAGCGATGTCGGAATCGAGGAGCAGCAATGGGATTCGACCGACGGTGGCAACCCACACCTGTGCATGCAGCGTGCGCCCGCCGGGCATGGAGATCTCGATGATCACCGGCTTCTCCGCGGCATCGGTCAGCAGCGTCAGCGGTAACGCGCCCGGATCGTTGACCGGATACCGCTCGATCTGCCAGCCGTCGTGGGACAGACTCTGCCGGAAGTAGCCGCACCGATAGAAGAGTCCGACGCCGATCAAGGGCAGACCGAGATCCGACGCCGCCTTGAGGTGGTCGCCTGCGAGGATGCCGAGACCGCCGGAGTAGATCGGCAGCACCTCGGAGATGCCGAACTCCATGGAGAAGTAGGCGATGCCCTCGGGCATGGGGTCTCCCGAGTCCGCCCGGTCGCCGTACCACTGGGGCGACGTGCAGTATTCGTCGAGGTCAGCACGTAGCGCGGTGAGTCGGGCGAGAAAGTCGGAGTCGGTCGACAACTCTGCGAGTCGCTCCGGCGATACCTCCGCGAGCAACCGCAGTGGATCGCCCGTCGCTTCCCACCGCTCGGGGTCGACGGTGGCGAACAGGTCCTGGGTCGGTGCGTGCCAGACCCATCGGAGATTGTGGGCGAGAACGGCGAGATCGGACAGGGGAGTGGGCAACGGAACCCGAACGGTGAACCGGCGGAATGCTTTCACGTGTAGAAGGTCCCATACGAGCGTCGCCGGTGCGACCGATGCGCGGTGGTGGGTCCGACCTTTCATCCGACCGACATCTAGTCTCAATACCATGCAGCGAATCATCGGCACCGAGGTTGAATACGGGATCTCCGCGCCAGGCGACCCGACCGCGAATCCGATCATGACGTCGACACAGGCAGTGCTCGCGTACGCCGCAGCAGCAGGGGTGCCGCGCGCCAAGCGGACCCGCTGGGACTACGAGGTCGAATCGCCGCTGCGCGATGCGCGCGGTTTCGATCTCGGGCGCGGCACCGGACCAGCCCCCATCATCGACGCCGACGAGATCGGCGCCGCGAACATGATCCTCACCAACGGGGCGCGTCTCTACGTCGACCATGCCCATCCCGAGTATTCGGCACCCGAGGTCACCGACCCGCTCGATGCCGTGATCTGGGACAAGGCGGGCGAGCGTGTGATGGAAGCTGCGGCGCGCCACGTCGCGAGTGTGCCCGGCGCACCTCGCCTGCAGTTGTACAAGAACAACATCGACGGAAAGGGTGCGTCGTACGGCACCCACGAGAACTACCTGATGAACCGCGACACGCCGTTCACCGCAGTCATCGGCGGTCTCACGACCTTCTTCGCGTCGCGACAGGTCATCACCGGCGCGGGTCGTGTCGGCATCGGGCAATCCGGCGACGAAGCCGGCTACCAGCTCTCGCAGCGGTCGGACTACATCGAGGTCGAGGTCGGACTCGAGACGACGCTCAAGCGCGGGATAATCAACACCCGCGACGAGCCGCACGCCGATCCCGAGCGCTACCGCAGACTCCACGTGATCATCGGCGACGCCAACCTCGCCGAAACCGCGACGTATCTCAAGGTCGGCACGACGTCGTTGGTGCTCGACCTGATCGAGGCCGGTGTCGACTTCTCCGATATCGAACTCGCGCGCCCGGTGTCGGCGGTGCACGCGATCAGCCATGATCCGACGCTGCAGGCGACGGTGGCGTTGACCGACGGCCGCGAGCTCACCGCACTCGCACTCCAGCGCGAGTATCTCGAGCGATGCACGAAGTTCCACGAACGTGAGAATTCCGACGACGCGCGGGCGATGGACGTGTTGCGCACCTGGGCCGACGTTCTCGATCGCCTCGAGCGCGACCCGATGGAATGCGCAGACATCCTCGACTGGCCCGCGAAGCTCCGCATCCTGGAAGGGTTCCGCCAGCGTGAGGGGCTCGGTTGGTCGGCGCCGCGACTGCAATTGATCGACCTGCAGTACTCCGACGTCCGACTCGACAAGGGCCTCTACAACCGTCTGGTGGCGCGCGGCTCGATGAAGCGACTCGTCGACGAGGCCGATGTGACGCGCGCGATCACCGAACCCCCGGAGAACACCCGGGCGTACTTCCGTGGCGAATGCCTGCGCCGCTTCGGCGCCGACGTCGCCGCAGCAAGCTGGGACTCGGTGATCTTCGACCTCGGAGGCGATTCGTTGGTACGGATTCCGACACTGGAACCCCTGCGCGGAAGCAGGGCACACGTCGGCAAACTCCTCGACTCCGTGCACTCGGCATCCGAGCTGGTCGATCAACTCACCACCTGATCGGTTCTCGACGCGTCTCGGTTTCAACCGCCCTTTCGCACACGTCACAGGTAGTGTGGATTCACGAGCTGGAAGTGTCTGCGCCGCACCGCGATGCAGCAGGAAGCGACGAGCGGGTGAAGTACTCCTCGTCGCCGACGGCGAAGAGCGGTGACCACGGGTGCAGGCATCGTCGAGGCGGAGCCTCGGCAGAAACGAGGGAGTGCACATGGCGCAGGAACAGACCACTCGCGGCGGCGGTGGAGACGACGGCGAACTCGGCTCCGACGGCAGTGCCGGCCAGGAACGACGCGAGAAGCTCGCCGAGGACACCGACGACCTCCTCGACGAGATCGATGACGTGCTCGAAGAGAATGCCGAAGACTTCGTGCGCGCGTACGTGCAGAAGGGCGGCCAGTGAGCGAGAGATTCGGTTCACTGTCCCCGTCCGGTCCCACCAGAAGTTCCCACCCCACGTTCGGTGCCGACATCTCGTCGTTCACCGACTTTCTGCGGGTCAACGCACCCGACCAGTTGCCACAGGCGAGGGCTGAACGCATGGGCACCTTCACCTCGGCCACCGACACCTCGGAGATCCCGCACGGCACCACGATCGTGGCCGTGAGCTTTCCCGGCGGTGTGGTGCTCGCGGGCGACCGACGCGCGACGATGGGCAACCTCATCGCGACTCGCGATGTGCAGAAGGTGTACGTCACAGATGAGTACTCGGCTGCCGGCATCGCGGGCACGGCGGGTATCGCAATCGAGATGGTCCGGCTCTTCACTGTCGAACTCGAGCACTACGAGAAGATCGAGGGTGTCCCACTCACTCTCGACGGCAAGGTCAGCAGACTCGCCTCTATGGTGCGCGGCAACCTCGGTGCGGCGATGCAGGGCCTGGCAGCCATCCCGCTGCTCGTCGGCTACGACATCGACCACGACAGCCCAACCGAACGAGGCCGCATCTTCTCCTTCGACGTCGCGGGCGACCGGCATGAGGAGTTCGGCGGGTATCAAGCGATCGGCTCCGGTTCGGTATTCGCGAAATCGTCGTTGAAGAAGCTCTACCGTTCCGATCTCGACGCCGACTCGGCGCTCGCGATCGCCGTCGAATCGCTCTACGACGCGGCCGACGACGATTCGGCGACCGGCGGCCCCGACATCGTCCGCAAGATCTTCCCGACCGCCGTCGTCGTGAGTGCCGAAGGCGCACAAGAGGTTCCACCCGCCGACATCGAGGCGGCGGCTCGGGCGATCATCGAGCGTCGAGCCGCAGAGCATGAGGAGGCGCCGCGATGACCTTCCCGTATTACGCAAGTGCCGAGCAGATCATGCGCGATCGCTCGGATCTCGCGCGCAAGGGAATCGCCCGCGGGCGCAGCGTGGTCATCCTGACCTACGCCGACGGCGTGCTCTTCGTCGCGGAGAATCCGTCGAACACCCTGCGTAAGACGAGTGAGATCTACGATCGAATCGGCTTCGCCGCGGTCGGCAAGTACAACGAGTTCGAGAGTCTGCGCAAGGCGGGTATCCAGCTCGCCGACATGCGTGGGTACTCCTACGACCGCGCCGACGTGTCGGCACTCTCGTTGGCCAATACGTACGCGAACGCGTTGGGTTCGGTCTTCACCGAACAGCCCAAGCCGTACGAGGTCGAGTTGTGCGTCGCCGAGGTGGCGCGCTTCGGAAAGCCGAAGCCCTCGCAGTTGTTCCGTATCAGCTACGACGGCTCGATCGCCGACGAGACCAGATTCATCGTCATGGGTGGCGCCACCGACGCCATCTCGGCGGCACTCAAGGACAGCTACGAGTCGGATCTTCAACTCGCAGACGCCCTGAAGATCGCGGTGGATGCGCTCTCGACTCCGACCGAGGCGTCGAACGGAACGCCAACTGCGGCACGCGAATTGAGCCCCGGTGATCTCGAGGTAGCGATCCTCGACCGCAATCGTCCGAGGCGTGCGTTCCGACGGTTGACCGCTGCCGCGGTGGCCGACCTGTTGCCCGCAGCGGCAGCGGAGCCGACCGAATCGACAGCGTCGGACGGCAGCGGCGACCCGAGCGGCGATGCCTCAACTGATTCGGGCGCGTCCTGATCGTGCAACCGGTCGACGCAGGATTCCGCGGGTAGGGTTGAAGAGTGCAACGTCGAATCATGGGCATCGAGACGGAATTCGGTGTCACCTGCACCTTCCACGGCCATCGCCGACTGAGTCCCGACGAGGTCGCGCGGTACCTGTTCCGACGGGTCGTGTCGTGGGGGCGCTCCTCGAATGTGTTCCTCCAGAATGGCGCACGGCTCTACCTCGATGTGGGTTCTCATCCCGAGTACGCAACGGCGGAGTGCGACAGCCTCATCCAGCTCATCAACCACGATCGAGCCGGTGAATTGGTTCTCGAGGATCTCCTCGTCGACGCCGAACAGCGGCTCGCCGACGAAGGTATCGGCGGCGACATCTACCTGTTCAAGAACAACACCGACTCGGCGGGCAACTCGTACGGCTGCCACGAGAACTATCTCGTCGTTCGAGCAGGGGAGTTCTCGCGCATCTCCGATGTGCTGCTGCCGTTCCTCGTGACCCGTCAGCTGATCTGCGGTGCGGGCAAGGTGCTCGCAACGCCCAAGGCGGCAACCTTCTGCCTCTCGCAGCGTGCCGAGCACATCTGGGAGGGCGTGTCGTCGGCGACGACACGGTCGCGTCCGATCATCAACACGCGCGACGAGCCCCACGCCGACGCCGAGAAGTACCGGCGGCTCCACGTCATCGTCGGCGACTCCAACATGTCGGAGATGACCACCCTGCTCAAGGTCGGCTCCGCGGCACTCGTGCTCGAGATGATCGAGGCAGGGGTCGCCTTCCGCGACTTCGCTCTCGACAACCCGATCAGGGCGATTCGTGAGGTCAGCCACGACACAACCGGCACGCGCCCGGTCCGCCTCGCGGGCGGGCGGCAGGCCACCGCACTGGAGATCCAGCGCGAGTACCACGCACGTGCGGTTGAGCATCTGGTCAATCGCGCACCGGACCCCGAGATGGACATGGTTGTCGACCTGTGGGGTCGCATGCTCGACGCCGTCGAGGCCGACGACTTCTCCAAGGTCGACACCGAGATCGACTGGGTCATCAAGCGCAAACTGTTCCAGCGCTATCAGGACAAGTACTCGATGGAGCTGTCGGATCCGAAGATCGCGCAACTCGACCTCGCCTACCACGACATCAAGCGCGGACGAGGAGTCTTCGACCTCCTCTCCCGCAAGGGTTTGGTCACGCGCGCGACGACGGACGAGGCGATCAAGACCGCTGTCAACGAGCCGCCGCAAACGACGAGAGCCAAGTTGCGCGGTGATTTCATCTCCGCCGCGCAGAAGGCGGGACGCGACTTCACCGTCGACTGGGTTCATCTCAAGCTCAACGATCAAGCTCAGCGCACGGTGCTGTGCAAGGACCCGTTCCGCAGCGTCGACGAGCGCGTCGATCGCTTGATCGCATCCATGTAGCCGTAAGCTGCATGGCGTGGTTACGTCGAAAGTCGAGCGTCAGATCAACCTGGTGATCTGTCTGCTCTCGACCAAGCAATACGTCACCGCCGAGTACATCCGCCGCAACGTCTCCGGTTACCACGACCAGGAGCGTTCCGCCGAGGCGTTCAATCGGATGTTCGAGCGTGACAAGAACGATCTGCGCGACCTCGGCGTGCCTCTGGTCACCGGCCCTTCTCCGGAGAGCGGGATCGAGGGGTACCGGATCGACCCGGACTCGTACTCGCTGCCCGACATCACGCTCGACGAGCAGGAGGCCGCGGCGATCGCGATGGCCGCGGCGCTCTGGGACAACTCCGACGTCTCGACTATCTCGCAGACCGCCGTCCTCAAGCTCCAGGCGGCGGGAATCGATGTGCGTGCCGACGACGAGATCGGTGTCGCAGCGGTGTCACAGAGGTCCCTCGGGGGTGAGCAGTCGCTCACACCGACACTGGCAGCGATCGACGCGGGCCAGGCCATCACGTTCACCTACCGCGCGGGCGCGACGTCGTCGGGGGAGCGCCGCACGCTCGAACCATGGGGAGTGGTGACGCACCGGGGTCGCTGGTATGTCGTCGGCCACGACCGCGGTCGCGAGGCAACACGAACCTTCCGACTGAGCAGGCTTTCTGACGTCACTGCCATCGGCCCGGCCGGGGTGGTACACCGTCCGGAGCACACCGATCTGCAGCAGATCGTCGCCGACGCCGTCGATGCAGCCACCGGTTCGGATGGTCGCGCGGCTCGTGTCTGGGTGGCTACCGACCGTGCGGCAGGGCTTCGACGCCTCGCGACGTCGAGCACCCCTGCCTCGTTCGACGGCGAGGAGGGCGACGACCTGGTCATCGAGATCATGTCGCTGAGCACGCTGGCCCGGATGATTCTGGCCGTCGGCCCCGACGCCGTCGTCCGAGAACCGGCCGAACTGCGCGACCTCGTGATCACGGGACTCGATCGGATCGCCGGGGTGAACGCCTGATGTCGACAGCACAATCGCAGCGCTTGAGTCGACTGCTTGCACTTGTCCCATATTTTTCGACGCGTGGCGGTATCTCCATGGAGAAGGCCGCGCGCGATCTGGGGGTCACGCCCACTCAACTACGCAAAGATCTCGAACAGCTCTTCGTCTGCGGACTGCCGGGTTACTACCCGGACGACCTCATCGAGCTCGAGTTCTCCGAGGGGTACGTCGATGTCGGGTTCACGGCGGGAATGGACCGTCCCCTTCGACTGACCGGCGCCGAGGCGAGCGTGCTGTTGGTTGCCCTGCAGGCGCTCGTCGACATGGCGGGAGTCCTCGACCAGCAGGCCGCGCGGCGTGCGATCGCCAAGATCGAACAAGCCGTCGGCAAGTCTCTTCCCGCCGTCGCGACGGTCACCGACGACGACGATGACGAGAAGAACCCGACCTACGCGACGGTGCGGCGTGCCGTGACCGAAGGCCGCGCACTCGACCTCACCTACTACTCGGCGACGCGCGATTCGGTCAGTCAGCGGGTCGTCGACCCGATACGCCTGCAGGGGCTGAACTCCAACACCTACCTCGAGGCCTGGTGTCGCGGCAGCGAGGGCGTGCGCCTGTTCCGCTTCGATCGGATCGAGGCCGCGCAGCTGCGCGACGAGCCTTCGACGCCGCCGGCATCCGTGGCGGGCACGCAGCAGTCGGTGATTCTCGGCGATGACCCTGACCACAGGTCGGTCGACATCGAGATAGATCCGGAGCAGGCTTGGGTTCTCGACTACTACCGCATCGATCCGCTCGACGACGTCGTCGCAGACCGCGACACCCACGAACCGATCAGGGGCCGACTCGCGTACGGCTCACCGGATTGGCTGACGCGTTTTCTGTTGGGGTTCGGCGGGACGGTGCGCGTCGTCGATGATCGGGATATCGACGGCGCTGTGACCAGCGCCGCACAGCAAGCTCGGGCGCGCTATCGCTGAATGGCGCGGTACGATGACGATGAAGACAAGCGGAAGGTAAATCCTGATGGGTGCAATGTCGTGGTGGCACTGGCTGATCGTGCTGGTGGTAGTGCTACTGCTGTTCGGCTCCAAGAAGCTTCCCGACGCGGCGCGCGGTCTCGGCCAGTCGCTGCGGATCTTCAAGAGCGAGGTACAGGAGATGCAGCGCGAGGGTGATTCGACTCCTCCCAAGACCACCGCGTCTCCCGACGAAGCGACACCGCAGCGCGAGCTCCCGTCGTCGGACGCGAGCACCACTGCGCCATCCACCCCGGATCACACCAAGAAGTCGGCGTAGCCGCTCACCGGGACACCTGAGTGCGGATTCCATTCGACCCGAGGTACCGCAAGCGCAAACTCAACCCCGACGGCACCATGCCGCTGGTGGAGCATCTGTTCGAGCTGCGTACCCGACTGCT
This sequence comes from Gordonia sp. w5E2, assembly GCF_036540975.1. Lineage (NCBI taxonomy): Bacteria > Bacillati > Actinomycetota > Actinomycetes > Mycobacteriales > Gordoniaceae > Gordonia > Gordonia sp. w5E2. The sequence goes on from NZ_CP144213.1 coordinate 2,462,446, forward strand.
CATCTCGATGGCCGCGATCGTCGTCACGACGATCATCGGCTTCGTCTGGTACTCCTACGGAATCTTCGGTCTCCCGACGCTCGGTGACCTGCTCCGTGAGCCGTACTGCTCGCTGCCTGCATCGTCACGAGCGACGCTGACCGCAGACGATTCCTGCCGCCTGCTCGCGACGGGGCCTTTCGACCAGTTCATGCTCCGCCTCAAGGTCGCATTGACCACGGGCATAGTGCTGGCCTGCCCGGTGTGGCTGTACCAGATCTGGCAGTTCGTCACTCCCGGACTGCTCGAGAAGGAACGCAAGTACGCGATCTCGTTCGTGTCGGCGGCCGCGGTGCTCTTCATCGCAGGCGCTGTGCTGGCGTATCTCGTCGTTGCGAAGGCATTCCACTTCCTGCTGACCGTCGGCAACAACGTGCAGGTGACCGCGCTGGCGGGCGATCAGTACTTCGGATTCATGATCCATCTGCTCATCATCTTCGGCGTGAGTTTCGAGCTGCCGTTGCTGATCGTCGCACTGAACACGGTTGGCGTGCTGCGGTACGAGCGCCTCAAGGCGTGGCGTCGCGGATTGATCTTTGCCCTCTTCGTGTTCGCAGCCATCGTGACCCCGGGCCAGGATCCGTTCACCATGCTGGCCCTGGCCCTCGCTTTGACTGTCCTGCTCGAGGTAGCGATTCAGTTCTCGCGATTCAACGACCGACGGCGCGACCGGAACACACCGGACTGGGCGTCGATTCCCGACGACCAGGCGAGCCCACTGCCCGACGTCTCGCCGCGACCGCAACCGTCGACCGTCGGAGCACCCTCGCCGGTCTCAGAGCAGGGACGCACCTCCGTGCGCGACGCCGCGACCTTCGACGATGTCCTCTGACCCCGATGTGTTCTGAGCCCGATGTCTGCTGACCACACGGAGTTCGACCGCTTCGCGGCGAGCCTCTCGTTCGAGCTCGACGACTTCCAACGGCTGGCGTGCCACGCGCTCGAAGACGGTCAAGGCGTGCTGGTGTGTGCACCGACCGGAGCCGGCAAGACGATCGTCGGCGAGTTCGCGGTGCATCTCGCACTAGCCGACGGAACGAAGTGTTTCTACACGACTCCGATCAAGGCGCTGAGTAATCAGAAGTACGCCGATCTCGTCGCTGTTCACGGCAGACAGAACGTCGGGCTCCTCACCGGCGACAGCTCGATCAACTCCGACGCTCCGGTCGTGGTGATGACCACCGAGGTCGTCCGCAACATGATCTATGCGAATTCACCTGCTCTACAGGGACTCTCGCATGTGGTGATGGACGAGGTGCACTTCCTTGCCGACCGTTTTCGTGGTGCGGTCTGGGAGGAGGTCATCCTCGGGCTCGATCCGTCGGTGCGGGTGGTGAGCTTGTCGGCGACGGTCAGCAACGCCGAAGAATTCGGCGACTGGATTCAGACTGTCCGAGGCGAGGTCACCGTCATCGTCGACGAACATCGACCGGTGCCTCTCCAGCAGCACATGCTCGTCGGCTCGCGCATGTTCGACCTGTTCGACCCCCACCGCGACGGTGGCAAGCCCCAGGTCAACCCCGAACTCAAACGCTATATCCGACACCGAATGCTCCTGGCAGACGACCGCGACAGCGGTCGCGGACACGATCGACGTTCCGGTCGCGGGCGACCACGCCAGACCCGCGGTAGAGGACCCGGCGCCCTCTCACGTCCGCAGCTCGTCGCTCGCCTCGATCGCGAAGGCTTGCTCCCCGCAATCGGATTCATCTTCTCGCGCGTGGGGTGCGACGCCGCCTTGGCCCAATGCCTTCGGTCGGGACTGTCGTTGCTGACACCCGAGGAGTCGAGTGCCGTCGACGAAGTCATCGACCGGCACCTCACCGAAATCGCGCCCGGTGATGCCGACGTGCTCGGAGTCGACGAGTGGCGGGCAGGTTTGCGGCGTGGGTTCGCCGCCCATCACGCGGGCCTCCTCCCGACGTTTCGTCACACGGTGGAAGAACTCTTTGTGCGAGGACTCGTGCGCATGGTGTTCGCCACCGAAACCCTCGCGCTGGGTATCAACATGCCCGCCCGCTCAGTGGTTCTCGAGCGCCTGGTCAAGTTCAACGGAGAGTCACACGTCGATCTGACTCCTGGTGAGTTCACCCAGCTCACCGGACGCGCCGGGCGCAGGGGCATAGACGTCGAGGGTCACGCCGTTGTCGTGTGGACGCCCGAGCTCGTTCCCGAACAGGTCGCAGGCCTCGCGGGGGCCCGCACGTTCCCGCTGCGCAGCTCATTCGCGCCCGAATACAACATGGCGGTCAACCTGATCGGTCGTCGAGGACTCGCGGGGTCACGTGAGTTACTCAACAGGTCGTTTGCGCAGTTCCAGGCCGACCGTTCCGTCGTCGGGCAATCCCGCAAGGTCGACGACATGTACCGCCGACTACGCAAACTCGACGTCGAGCTCGCCGGAGCCGCCGACAAACGCGGCATCGAGCCCGGGACGATCACCGCACTCGACGACGACCCGTCCGACGGCGCGGATGATGGGTCGGACTCGTACCGAGGCTTTCTCGGCTACGTCACGCTGCGTGAGGAGATCCGCAGACGGGAGCGGGATCTCAAATTCCGCAGCCGTGTGGCAACGCAGGAGTCGACGGTCGCCGACCTCGCCGGCCTCAAACGCGGACATGTCATCGGTGTGTCATCGGGGCGCCACCGCGGACTCGCCGTCGTGCTCGAGGCCGCGAGCCAACCGGCAGATCCCAAGCCGCTGGTACTGAGCGAGGACGCCTGGTGCGGCCGCGTGGGTACACGTGATTTCGTGAATCCGCCGGAGGTGCTCGGCCATATGCGGCTGCCCAAGAATCCCGACCGCAGGACCGGACGCGGTCGGCGCGATCTGGCATCGGCACTGCGGTCGACAGGGATCGAGATGCCACGGGGACGCCAGAAGAAGCGGGCGTTGGCGGCAGACGACACCGAGTTGGCCCGAATGCGCCACCAACTGCGGGCTCATCCCGCCCATCAGCTCGACAACGGCGACGACCTGTTCCGGCTCGCCGAGCAACGCAACCGGCTTGTTCGGGACATCGTGTCGGCGGAGCGCTCGATCAGCGAGCGAACATCAACACTCGGAGTGACCTTCGACAGGATCGTCGGCGTGCTCACCGAACTCGGTTACGTCGAGAGTGATCGCGGTGAGGTGGTGGTCACGCCCACCGGTCAGCTCTTGAGCCGGATCTACAGCGAGAGCGATCTCCTCGTGACCGAGTGCATTCGCGCCGGGATCTGGGACAGACTCGGACCGCCGCAACTCGCTGCGGTCGTCGCAGCGATGGTGTTCGAATCGCGCCGCGACAGTCACGCAGGTGCCGACGCGATGCCGGGAAACGTCGACCTGCGGACTGCGATAGCCGAGACCCTCGACATCTGGGGCCAGGTCACCGACGTCGAACGGCGTCACGGGGTGTCGCCGACACGCGAACCCGACACGGGGTTCTCCGTCGCCGTGTCGTTGTGGGCGTCGGGTCGGTCGCTGACGGAGTCGTTGGCCGCCGCGGGCGAACGCGGCACGCTGCTCTCACCCGGCGACTTCGTTCGATGGAACCGGCAGGTCGTTGATTTGCTGGAACAGATCCGCCTCGGTGTAGGCGACGACGCTCCGCTCGCCCGTTCGGCACGCGCAGCGGTCGGAGCGATCAGACGCGGCGTTGTCGCTGCCGAACTCGGTTGACGTAGCAGGAGTGCGTGGGCGGTTCGACGTGATCGGGAGTCGTCGACCGCCTGACCGACGAGTCCGATTCGCTGGGGTAACCTTCACTTCGCATATCGGTCGGCGACGACGGCGGGGGAGACGCGCGTCGCGCCGCGATACCGTGACCGTTCGACACTGCACACCGGTGCACCATCGCCGGGACGATCGAGAGAGAGACGCATGAGTCATCCGTACGATCCCAACAACGCCGGTGACCAGTCGTCCCCCGGGGGCCAGTCGCACGAGGCCGATCAGCAGGGGCAAGGCTCGGCGCAACCTCCTCAGTATGGTCAGCCACCGCAGTACGGGCAGCCGGGCCAGCCCCAATATGGACAACCGGCGCCGTACGGCCAGCAGCCCCAGTACGGGCAGCCCGGCCAGCCCCAATACGGACAACCAGGGCAGTATGGCCAGCCCCAGTACGGGCAACCAGTGCCGTACGGCCAGCAGCCCCAGTACGGGCAGCCCGGCCAGCCCCAATACGGGCAACCGGCGCAGTACGGGCAGCCGCAGCCGGGTCAGCCCCAGTACGCCCAACCCCAGTACGGTCAGCCGCCGCAGCAGGGCCAGTATGGCCAGCCAGCCCAGTACGGCCAGCCGGGACAGTACGCACAGCCGCAGCAGGGTCAGCCGGACTACGGTCAGGGTCAGCCGCAGCAGCCCGGCCAGCAGGCCGATCCGTTCTCGTCCATGGCGGCGTCAACAACGTCGGGATCGTCAAACCGTAAGCGCACAGTTATTTTCGGCGGCGTCGGCGCTGCGGTCGTGATCGCCGCGATCCTGCTCATCACCGCCTTCGCATGGCCGGGCTGGGCACCGAAGACGCTCGACCAGAACGCGGTTCAGGACGGCGTGAAGCAGGTCCTGACCAAGGACTACCAGGCGAGCGACGTCTCGAACGTCTCGTGCCCGTCGGGTCAGAGCGTGAAGAAGGGCAATTCTTTCAGCTGCTCGGTCACCGTCGGAGGCCAGAAACAACAGGTGAAGGTGACGATCCTCGACGATGACGGCAAGTACGAGGTGTCGCGTCCGACGAGCTGATCAGCGCGCCGCAAGCTCCCACCCGAGCGCGTCGGCGAGCCTGCCCACCGACGCACCGATACGCAGCTCGTCGATCAGGTCGGCGAGTCGCTCGGGGTCGGCGGGCGACGACGGCAGGTGATCGTCATCGATGCTCTCCACCGTGGGCGCATCGGTGCGCACCGTCACCACTGTCCGTGCGGCACGGAGGTAGTCCGTCGAATCACGCAGTGCCGACCGCACGCGCGGAGTGAGCGTCGACGACGGGTCGTCGGCTGCGGCCTCGAGCGCGTCGAGATCGCCGTAGGCGGTTATCAGCTTCGCGGCTGTCTTGTCGCCTATCCCTGCCACGCCGGGCAGCCCATCCGACGGGTCACCGCGCAGCATCGACATCTCCGCGTAGGCCGTGCCGGCGCGGTCGACGGGCACGCCGTATCGCTCGGAAACCTCCTCAGGTCCCATCAGCTCGGCTTTCGCCAGTCCGCGTCCGACGTAGAGCACGCGCACCGGAACCGGGTCATCGGCCACCACCTGAAGCAGATCCCGGTCGCCGCTGACCACGATCACGTCGTCGTCGGCTTCGATCGCGGCGAGTGTGCCGATCACGTCGTCGGCTTCGCACCCCGGTGCTCCCGATGTCGTCAGTCCCGCGGCGGCCAGCACGTCGAGGATCATGTCGACCTGTGGCGTGAGGGTGTCGGGAACCTCTTCGATGTCGGGTTCGTCTCGACTTCCGTCACCGGAATGCGGCGCCTCCTGCGCCACCCGATGGGCCTTGTACGACGGCAGCAAGTCAGTACGAAACGCCGGACGCCAATCGAGGTCGAGGCAGACGACGAGGCGGGTCGGATGGTGTTGGGACACCAGAGAAGCGATTGTGTCGACGAATCCACGGACCGCGTTCACGGGCCGTCCGTCGGCGGCGGTGAGCTTCTCGGGCAGTGCGTGAAACGAGCGGAACCACAGGCTTGCGCCGTCGAGCAACATCACTGATCCTGGCATGTCTCAACTCTGCCATCCGCGTAGGCTTCGACTCGTGACCGCCACTGCAGAAGAGCGTTTCGACGCCGAGGTGTACCGCCGTCGCCTCGCACGGGCCGCTGTGCTGACCGGCAAAGCCGGACTCGACGCCCTCATCGTTTCTCCAGGACCCGACCTGCGCTATCTCACCGGTTCTCGCGCCGACACCTTCGAGCGTCTGACGGCGCTGGTGATCCCGGCATCTGGAACCCCTCGACTGGTGATCGCTCGACTCGAGCTCGCCTCCGTGCGCGACTCCGCGGTCAGCGAACTCGACATCGACGTCGTCGACTGGGTCGACGGCGATGACGCACACGCGCTTGCCGTCGCCGGGTTGCCGACTCCCGCTGCCGTCGCGGTCTCCGAGTCGATGCCGGCGCTCCATCTCGTGCCGATCGCAGATCGTCTGGGAGCCACCCCGACCCTTGCGACGCCGGTGCTCCGTCAGATGCGAATGATCAAGGACGGCAACGAAGTCGACGCTCTCCGACGCGCAGGCGCCGCGATCGACCGGGTGCACGCACGCATGGGCGAGTGGCTGCGTCCGGGACGAACGGAAGCCGACGTCGCCGCCGATATCGCCGAGGCGATCGTCGCGGAGGGACACACGGAACCCGAATTCATCATTGTCGGGTCGGGTCCCAACGGCGCCGATCCGCACCATGAGCAGTCCGACCGGGTGATCCAACCCGATGACATCGTCGTGATCGACATCGGCGGACCGGTCGAACCGGGCTACAACTCCGATTCCACCCGCACATACTGTTTCGCCCAGCCGACCGACGAGAGGGCACGTGCGTACGCGGCGCTCGAGCTCGCCCAGCGGACCGCGGTCGCAGCGGTGCGGCCAGGAGTGAGCGCCGAGAAGGTCGACGCGGCGGCGCGTGAAGTACTCGTCGACGCGGGGTTCGGGGAGAACTTCATTCACCGCACCGGCCACGGCATCGGGCTCTCCGTTCACGAGGAGCCCTACATCGTCAGCGGCAACGACCTCGTCCTCGAGGCCGGGATGGCGTTCTCGATCGAACCTGGCGTCTACTTCCCAGGGCAGTGGGGCGCGCGGATCGAGGACATCGTCATCGTGACCGACGACGGCTGCGAACCGGTCAATGTCCGCCCGCACGAATTGCGGGTGCTGTAGACCCGGGCCCCGAGGGAAGGGTGACGATCAATCGAGAAGCGAGTGCGAACCGAGTACACGCTGCACGTCGATCTCGATGACGACGCGCTCGGGATTGGGCTTCGGCTCCCGATATCGCTGGGCGTAGCGCCGTTCGGCCTCCGCAACGCGGTCGCGATCGCGGTGAACAGTCGCGGGGCCTTCCAGCGTCAGCCACCGCGGACCGTCGACGTTGGTCACGGCGGCATAGCCACCGCGCTCGGCATTGCGCACCTTCTGGCTGCCCTCACGAGTGATCACCCGAGCAAGTCCACTGTCGGGGTCGTACGTGAACCCGACAGCAACGACGTGCGGGGTGCCGTCGGGTCGAAGCGTCGCGAGTGACGCAAGGTGTCGCTCGCCGAGGAAGTCGAGCGCAGCGGAACCGATGTTCTCCGGAGTGCGCGGCATGTCGCCAACGATAGTCACCGCGACGGCACCGCTGTCGGCTGCCCGCACGCCGGTGGAATACTGCGTGTCATGGCGCGGAGCAATTCACACGACGATCCGGGGACGGTCGTCCTCTTCGGTGGACGCAGCGAGATCGGGATCGCCCTCGCGAAACGACTGGTGGCAGGCAAGAGTGTTGTTCTCGCCGCGCGCCGCGCCGCCGACCTCGACGACGAAATCGCCGCTATGCGCGCGGCGGGCGCCAGCGACGTCAGCGCCGTCGAATTCGACGCCGACGCGACCGACACGCACTCGTCGCTCATCGAGGCGATCACAGCCGATCACGGGCCCATCGGCGCGGCGATCGTCGCGTTCGGCATTCTCGGCGATCAGCACCGCGCCGAAACCGACGTCGCGCACGCGCTGCAGATAGCCCAGACCGACTACGTCGGCCAGATCAGTGTGCTGACTCCGCTGGCCAACGCACTGCGGCGTCAGGCATCGGGCACCATGATCGTCTTCTCGTCGATCGCCGGAGTGCGGGTACGACGCGGCAACTACGTGTACGGGTCGACAAAGGCGGGACTCGACGGCTTCGCCAGTGGGTTGTCGGACGCACTCCATGGATCGGGCGTCCGATTGTTGCTCGCCCGCCCGGGTTTCGTGGTCGGCAACATGACAGCAGAACTCATGGCCTCCGGCACCAAGCCAGCGCCGATGTCGGTCGACGCCGAGCAGGTGGCCGACGCCGTGGCACGGGCGTACCACCGCGGTCGTTGGGAGGTGTGGATTCCCGGACCACTGCGCTTCGTCGGATTCGCGATGCAGTTCGTACCGCGCGCGATCTGGCGCAGGTTGCCCCGATGACGGTCGCGACGACGGATACCCCAGAATTCGTCGTCGTCGGGATCGGCGCCGACGGCTGGGCCGGACTGACCGATCGCGTGCGCGACGAATTACGCAGCGCCACAGTCGTATACGGATCAACACGCCAACTCGAACTCCTGCCCGAGCTCGACGCGACAACGGTGGCATGGCGTTCGCCGATGTCCGAGCACCTACAGCAGGTGCTGTCCGAGACTTCTGACTCCCCGGTTTCTGACACGACCGTGCACGTACTGGCGAGTGGCGACCCGATGTTCCACGGTGTCGGGTCGACGATCGTCAATGCCGTGGGGCGCGACCGGGTTCGGGTGCTCCCCACCGTGTCGTCGGCGAGCCTCGCCTGTGCCGAACTCGGGTGGGACCTGTCCCGCACACAGGTGATCAGCACGCTGCGCGACGACGCCGACGTCGTGGTGCCCGCGTTGACCGACGGCCGTCGGATCGTCGTGCTCAGCAGGGGAGCTCAGACACCCGCCGCGATCGCCGAGGTGCTGGTGCGCACCGGGTTCGGCTGGTCGACGATGACGGTTCTCGAACAACTCGGTGGCCCATCCCAACGGATCATCGAGTCGGTTGCGCGCTCGTACCGACCTCAACCCCACGACGCGCTCAACATCGTCGCCATCGACTGTGTCGGACCTCGGACGACGCGCCTACCGGGGCTACCCGACGACGCGTACGAGCATGACGGACAACTCACCAAGTCGGCGGTACGAGCGCTGACCGTCGCGGCCCTCGCGCCAGGTGGGCGAGGGCTCCTCTGGGATGTCGGATCCGGGTCGGGGAGCGTGGCCATCGAGTGGTTGCGCGCAGACTCCGACGGGTCCGCCATCGCCTTCGAGCACGACGACGCCCGTGCCGCACGCCTCGCACGCAACGCCGCCCGTCACGGTGTGGCGGGCGCGCTCACTGTGCGGGGCGCCGCGCCCGAATCACTGCGTGACGCACCGGATCCGGATGCAATCTTCATCGGGGGAGGACTCGACGACAAGGTCCTGACCGCTGCGTGGCGGGCGTTGCTTCCCGGTGGGCGGTTGGTCGCCAACGCTGTCGCGGTCCAGAGCCAGTCACTGCTCGTCGAATGGCACAGCCGACTCGGTGGACTTCTGCGACGATTCTCCATCGAGACCGTCGAGCCGCTCGGATCCATGACGACATGGCGTCCCGCACTGCCGATCGTGCAGTGGGTTGTCACACGAACGGACGACGAGTCGTGACCGTTTTCTTCATCGGCGCAGGCCCCGGCGCAGCCGATCTCATCACCCTGCGTGGGGCACGCGTCCTGGGCGAGTGCACCACCTGTCTCTACGCCGGATCACTTGTCCCGCAGGAACTCCTCGAACTCTGTCCGGCCGGCGCCACCCTGATCGACACGGCCCGGATGCCGCTCGACGAGATCATCGGGCACATCGTCGAGGCAGACGCGTCCGGTGCCGACGTCGCACGTCTGCATTCCGGCGATATTTCGCTGTATTCGGCGTTCACCGAGCAACACCGCGAGCTCCGACGCCTGGGGATCGGCGTCGAGATCGTGCCCGGCGTACCCGCGTTCGCCGCGGCCGCAGCTGCCCTCGACACCGAACTCACCGTGCCCGGGGTCGGTCAGAGTCTTCTCATCACCCGCGTGTCGACGCTGTCGACGGACATGCCGCCGGGTGAGGAACTCGCGCACCTGGCGCAGTCGGGTGTCACCCTCGCACTGCACCTCGCCGCGCACCGCGCGCCGCAGATCGTCGAGGCGCTCGCCGACCACTACGGGCCGCAATGCCCCACGGCTACAGTCGCATTCGCATCCCGCGACGATCAGGTGGTGATCAGATGCGCGTTGTCGGACCTGCCGCAACGGCTCGACGACCACGGAATCCGCCGCACCGCGGTCATTTTCGTCGGCAAGGTACTCGATCCGGCAACCTCGACCCCCACAGACAGCTACCTCTACTCGCACGCGCGGATGACCAAACTCCGCAGTGGCGGTCACGACGACAGACCGTCGACCACATGAGCGACGCACCGGCCGTGCTGGTGCTCGGGGGCACAGGCGAAGCCCGCGAGCTGGCTGCCCGACTCGTCGCCGAGCGCATTCCCGTGATCTCTTCACTCGCGGGTCGGGTCGGCGAGCCCCGACTGCCCGTCGGTGCCGTACGCGTAGGCGGCTTCGGGGGAGTGCCCGGCTTGCGGACATGGCTGCACGACAACGCTATTCGCGTCGTCGTGGATGCGACCCATCCCTTCGCGAGTGGCATCAGCGCCAACGCCGCAGCCGCGGCCGGCGACCTCGCTCTCCCTCTCGTCCGGCTATGTCGCGCACCGTGGTCACCGGATGTCGGGGATACCTGGGTTCAGGTTCCGGATATAGCAGGTGCTGCAAGGCATCTCGACGGGCGACGAGCACGCGTATTCCTGACCACCGGCAGGCAGGACGTCGACGCATTCGCCGAGAACTCCTCGGCATGGTTCCTCATCCGGGTCGTCGACCCTCCGCAGACCGCCATGCCCAGACACCACACCGTGATCCGGTCGCGCGGTCCCTACCATCTCGCCGACGAGATCGACCTGATGCGTGAGCACCGTATCGACGTGCTCGTCACGAAGAACAGCGGCGGTGACATGACGCGCGCAAAGCTCGATGCCGCAAGGACTCTCGGCATCGAGGTCGTGATGGTCGACCGTCCGAGCGAACCCGCGATGCCCACCGTCGAGGACGCAGCAGGCGCCGTCGAACTCGTCCGTGACCTGCTCACCGGCCAGACGCTGGGATGATCAGACACTGCGATAATCAGATGCCGTGATGATCAGACGCCGTGACCATCTGGCGTGTGATGACGGGGCGTGAACACCAGGCGACCACCACTGCGCTCGGCAACCGTCGTCGCAGATGATCCGATGATCAGCATCGTGCGCATGTCGACGATCGACGGATCGAACGCGCCAACGGTCGTCACCGACAGCGTCTGCTCGGGTCCGCCGACATCGCGCCCGACGATCAGGACGCGGTCGTCGGGAACCATCTCGCGCAGCAGGTCGTGAAGGCGTGGCACCTGCCATGTCCTGCTCTGCGATCCGGGGTTGTAGACGGCGATCACCAGATCGGCCTGAACTGCGTGCCTAATCCTGGCTTCGATCAGCTCCCACGGTTTGAGCCTGTCCGAGAGCGAGATCACCGCGAAGTCGTGCCCGAGTGGGGCGCCGGTGACCGCAGCGACCGCCGTTGCCGCGGTCACCCCCGGCACAACGCGGACGGGCACGTCGGCCCAACGCGGCTGAGCCGCTACCTCGGCCACCGCCGCCGCCATGGCAAACACGCCCGGGTCACCGGACGACACGACGGCCACGCGAGCACCCCGCGAAGCGAGGTCGAGCGCGAACTCCGCGCGTTCGGCCTCCACGCGGTTGTCGCTGGCATGCATCCGCTGTCCCGGCCGGGGCGTCACCCGCGCGAGATACGTTCGATAGCCGACGAAGTCGGTGGCCGACGCCAGTTCGGCGCGCACCTGCGGCGTGGTCTGTGTCGGCGCTCCCGGTCCGAGCCCGACCACGACGACCTCACCGGTCCCGGGCTCGGGAACGGACGCCTCGAAGCGCGGATTGTTCCGTCGGCCGGGAACGACGACCATCGAGAAGTACGGGACTTCCGACGGGTCGACGTCGGTGAGCGGCAGCACGCGCTGCGCCGGCGTCGAGGCCCTTTCCACATACCAGGCTTCGTCGAGCCGTCCGACTCGTTCGAGGGCCGTGCACACAGTCGAGAACGTGCGGCCCAGTTTGAGCACCGCGATGGCATCGGCGCCGGCGAACACCGCGGTCAACTCGTCGACCGGGAGTGTTCCCGGTACAACGGTCAGTATTTCTTCGCCTTCGACGAGCGGGATCCCCAGTGCAGACGACGCCCCACTCACAGACGTCACCCCGGGAATGATCTCTGCATCGAAGTCGTCGGCAAGGCGTTTGTGCATATGCATGTACGAGCTGAAGAACAGCGGGTCACCCTCGGCCAACAGACAGACATCCCGCCCGGCCCGCAGATGCGTCGCGAGTGTTTCGGCGCTCTCGGCATAGAAGTCGTTGAGGGCGCCGCGGTAGCCGCCGGGATGATCGGTTGCCTCGACCGTGATCGGGTACATCAGACGCTCTTCGATCTGATCGCCGCGCAGGTAAGGCTCGGCGACGCCCCGGGCAATACTGTTTCCATGGCGAGCGCTGTGATAGGCGATGACGTCGGCAGCGGCAATGATCCGCGCGGCTTTGACGGTGACCAACTCGCTGTCGCCCGGGCCGAGTCCTACGCCCCAGAGCTTTCCGTAGCGCGCCTCTTTCGCCGCACTTTCCTCGTTGCGTGGTGTCGTCACAGCGTCATTCCTGTGCACTCGCCAGTGCGTTGATCGCGGCGGCAACGATCGCCGAACCGCCTCGACGTCCGGCGACGGTGATGAAGTCGAGATCATCGCGGTTCGCCAGTGCCGCACAGGATTCCGCAGCTCCGATGAAACCGACGGGTGCGCCGACGATCGCCGCCGGGCGGGGCGCGCCCGCGTCGATGACGTCGAGAAGCGCGAACAACGCGGTCGGTGCGTTACCGATCGCGACGACCGCTCCGTCGAGTCGGTCCCGCCAATACTCGACGGCCGCAGCGGTCCGCGTGGTCGACAGTTGCTCGGCGAGTGCCGGCAGGCCCGGTTCTCCGAGATAGCACAGCACCTCGTTGTCCGCGGGCAATCGCTTGCGGGTCACTCCGCTGGCGACCATCGTCGAGTCACACAGAATGGGTGCACCCGCCTCGAGAGCAGATCGTGCCGCGGAGACGACGCCGGACGTCGCGATCACGTCCTTGGTCAAATCTGTTTCGCCACACGCGTGAATCATGCGTACGACAACCCCGGAGACGTCCGGGGCGAATCCGGCCAGATCGGCTTCGGCTCGGATGGTGGCAAAGGACTGCCGGTAGATCTCGGCGGCGTCGCGTAGGTAGTCGGGCATAATGGCTCAACCCTATCGGGGCCGTCGTCACGACCAACAGATCGGTTGCCCCCTGGCTCGACAGGATAGGGTGACCGGCGTGAGTGCGCCAACACTGTACATATTCCCGCATGCCGGCGGATCGGCCAGCTTCTACGTACCATTCGCGCGGACCTTCACGTCCGGTGTGAAACGAATCGCCGTGCAATACCCCGGCAAGAACGGAACTCACGACCTCGCGTCGTTCAGAGGGATACCTGAACTCGCCAACACGGTCGTCAGCAAGCTTCCTGCTGACCCCGACGCGCGCATAGCCCTGTTCGGACACAGCATGGGCGCCTTGGTGGCATTCGAGACCGCGCGCATCCTCGAGGCCGCCGGCCGCAGAGTCGAGGCGCTCTTCGTGTCGGCTTGCGCCGCGCCCGGCCGCAGCGGATACGACTACATTCCCGAATCCGATCGCGGCTTGCTTGACGCGGTGTCGGAAATGACAGGCGTCGACCCGGCACTCCTCGAGAGTGAGGAATTTCAGGCCCGAATTCTGCCGACACTGCGCGGTTTCAAAGCCATCACGGCATATCAATGCCCCCCGGATGCCACGCTGTCGTGCCCAATACACGTCTATTACGCCGACGACGACGAGGTCGCAACTACCGAAAAGGTCAGCCCCTGGCAGGAAAGGACAACCGCAGAGTTCACGATGCGGGAGTTTGCGGGCCATCACTTCTACCTCACGGACAACCTCTCCGAGGTGGTGGCCGACATCGAGCAGAAGCTGCCTGTCACCTGAGAATCTTGATAGGTAACTCACAGGTCGCCGACTGGAACAAATGACCCAGTTTGATTGGAACAAATGACCCAGTTCTGTTCGCACAGGTCACGCGCGACTCAAAGAACTGAGCTGTCCGAAGCATCAAGGCGCTGCTGATCGTTCGCAAAATTTGGTTGCATTTGGAAACTCAATTCACGCACTCCCCGGTGGCGTACAGACACTGCGGCTGCTAGCCTTCGTTCCACGTTCGTGAATCGAAGTATTATCGTTCTGGACGCTCTGGTTTTTTGGGGAAGACTCATCGACGACGAGGGGAAGCCGTCGCCTGAGTGTCATCGCACATTCTCTGTCGGGGGGAAAGCGAATGCATCGTGGATGTAACAAGTTCGGTTGATTTCACCGGGCCGGCAAAGCCAAATTTGTCGCAGCAAACGATCCCGTCCATTCTTCGGGGTAGGGCCGCTGCGCAACCTGACGACGTCGCTTTCAGTTTTATCGATTACGACATCGACCAGGCTGGATATGAAGAATCACTGACGTTTCGTGAGCTTTATCAGCGCGTTCGTGTCGTTGCCGCGGAATTGCTCAGGCATGGCAGTCCAGGTGATCGCGCAGCGATCCTCGCTCCACAGAGCCTCGACTACATCGTCGCTTTTCTTGGCGCGATGGAAGCAGGGTTCATCGTCGTACCGTTGTCCGTGCCGATGTTCGGTGCGCACCACGACGAACGGATCAGTTCTGCGCTATCCGACTGCACCCCGTCGGTCATCTTCGCCACAACCACCGTCATCGACGACGTACTCCCGTACGCACAGGAGATGGCGGGAGCCACACCGACGGTCATCGAGATCGATGCGCTCGATGCCGACGCGCCCGTCGACGATTACCCGGATAACGTGCGACAAAGCAAAACCGCAGTGCTGCAATATACTTCGGGCTCGACCAGCGCTCCACGCGGAGTGATGGTGTCGCACCGGAATGTCGTCACGAACCTCGACCAACTGATCAGCGACATGTTCGCTCATCACGGCGGCTGGCCCGATCCCGATACCGTGCTGGTGTCGTGGTTGCCCTTCTACCACGACATGGGCCTGCTATTGGGCATCTGCGGAGGCATTCTGTCTGGCCGACGCACCGTCGACATGAGCCCGATGGCGTTCTTGCAGAAGCCATCTCGCTGGATCACCACGATGGCCTCCTACGGTAAGACGTTCACCTCCGCACCCAACTTCGCGTACGAGCTCGCGGCGCGCAGGACCACCGACGACGATCTCGCGGGACGTGATCTGTCCGGCGTGACCGCGTTCATGTGTGGTGCCGAGCGCGTACACGCCAGTACCGTGCGTCGGTTCGTCGACAGATTCGAGCGAAATGCGCTGCCCAGCAACATTGTTCGTCCGGCATACGGTTTGGCCGAGGCGACGCTGTACGTGGCGGCTCTGACGCCGGGACGCACGTCAGAGGGCATCAACTTCGACTTCGAGAAGCTCGCCTCAGGCTGGGCACGCCGAAGCGGTGAGGGCCAAGACGGCTCGGAACTGATGAGCCACGGACCCGAGCGTTCGGTGACCTTCCGGATCGTCGATCCTGAGTCCCGCCAGGAGAATCCCGCCGACAAGGTCGGGGAGATATGGGTGCATGGCGACAACGTTCCCGCAGGTTACTGGCGCAATCCCGAGCTCACCGAGAAGGTGTTCGGGGGATGGATAGAAGATCCCGCGCCCACCACACCGGCCGGACCATGGCTGCGCACCGGTGATCTCGGAGTCCTGTCGGAGGGCGACCTGTTCATCACAGGCCGCATCAAGGATCTTCTGATCATCGACGGCCGCAACCACTACCCCGATGACATCGAAGGTACGGTCACCGAACTCACCCGCGGAAGGGTCGCGGCGGTGTCGGTCGACCGTGGATCGGCGGAGCAACTCGTGGTGGTCGCCGAGGTCAAAGATCGCGGCGCGCAGGTCGATTACGCGCAGTTGCGCAACGAGGTGACTTCGGCTGTGTCGAATCGGCATGGCGTCCGGGCCGCGGACGTCGTCTTCGTTGCACCCGGCTCCATTCCGATCACCACGAGCGGCAAGACGCGTCGGTCGTCGGTCGGCGACCATTACCGGGACGGCGTGTTCGTCGGATTGGACTCCGCGCAGTGACTATGCCTCGAGACGAGGCGGATCTGAGGGCATGGCTGGTCGACCAGCTCGTGCGTATGGGTTGTGAAGCCGACGACATCGACGTCGACACTGCATTCAACGACCTCGGCGTGGGATCGCGCGATGCGGTCGTCATGTCGGGCGAACTGTCCGAACTCGCGGGTCGACAGATCTCGCCCGTCGATTTCTGGGAGCATCCGACAATCGCCACGCTGGCAGCTTTCGTCGCCAATCCCGAAGCAGCACAAGCGAACACCGTCGACCTGCCACACTCACAGCCCACCGACGACGCCATCGCCGTCATCGGCATCGGCTGTCGGTTTCCCGGCGATGTCTTCGGTCCGGAGAAATACTGGGATTTCCTGTTCGACCACGGCAACGGTGTCAGCACCGTCCCCGAGGGACGATGGACACAGTTCGACGACGGTCGCAACGAGACGGCCAACGCTCTGCGGCGCACCACGCGGTGGGGCGGCTACCTGTCCGAGGTCGACGCCTTCGACGCCGAGTACTTCGACATCTCACCCAGCGAGGCCGACAAGATGGACCCGCAGCAGCGTCTGCTGCTCGAGGTCACCCAGGAGGCGCTCGACCACGCCGGCATCCCTGCCGGCGCGTTGCGTCACTCGCAGACCGGTGTTTTCGCGGGTTCGTGTGCCGGTGAATACGGTGCGTTGGCGACGAGCGACCTGAGTCAGGTCGACGCGTGGTCGGGGACCGGTGGAGCGTCGTCGATCATCTCCAACCGCCTGTCGTACCACTACGACCTCCGCGGTCCGTCGGTCACCATCGACACCGCATGCTCGTCGTCGCTCGTGGCCATCCATCTCGCATGCCAGAGTCTGCGTTCGGGCGAATCGACACTCGCGCTGGCCGCTGGCGTCAATGTGATGCTGTCGCCCGCGATCACCCGCAGCTTCGATACCGCGGAGGCGATGTCGCAGAGCGGACAGTGCCACTCGTTCGACGCAGCCGCCGACGGTTATGTGCGCGGTGAGGGTGCGGGCGTCGTGGTGCTGAAAGGGCTGTCCGACGCGATTCGCGACGGCGACAACGTGATCGCCGTCGTGCGCGGTTCTGCAGTCAATCAGGACGGCCATTCCAACGGTCTGATGGCGCCCAACCCATCGGCGCAGATGGCCGTGTTGCGCGGTGCGTACGCAGCCGCGGGCCTCACCACCCGCGACGTCGACTATGTCGAAACCCACGGCACCGGAACACTTCTAGGCGATCCCATCGAAGCACGGGCACTGGGTACCGTTCTCGGACGCGGCCGCAGCTCCGACGATCCGCTCCTCATCGGTGCGGTCAAGTCGAACATCGGTCACCTCGAGGCCGCGGCCGGTGTTGCCGGCTTCATCAAGGCTGTCCTGGCCGTCGACCGTGGCAACATCCCGGCGAATCTCGGTTTCTCCCAACCGAACCCGCACATCAACATGGACAACCTGCGCCTACGGGTCGTTGCCGAGCACACCGTGTGGCCCGAACGCGATCGGCCTCGACGCGCCGGGGTGTCCTCGTTCGGCTTCGGCGGCACCAACGCACACGTCGTGCTCGAACAGGCCCCGCCCGCGCATGCGACTGCCGATATGAACTCTGGGGCTACGAACTCTGGGGCAAGCACCGCTGCGGTGACGACACTCACCGTGACGGCGAAGACCGCCGATCGAGTGCGCGCACAGGCTGGCGCGCTGGCCGACTGGCTCGACGGTGCCGGTGCCGACGTCTCACTGGCCGACGTCGCCCACACCCTCGATCACCACCGCACGCGACACTCCGCGTTCGCCACGGTGGCCGCGCGCGACAACCAGCAGGCTGTCGTGGGTCTGCGCGCTCTCGCGGCGGGCGACACAGCACCGGGGCTCGTCGATGTTCACGGTGGACGCTGCAGACCCGGCACGGTCTTCGTGTACTCGGGGCAGGGATCGCAGTGGGCGGGTATGGCGCGCACACTGCTCGATTCGGAACCCGAGTTCGCGGCGGCCCTCGCCGACATCGAACCGGA
Organism: Gordonia sp. w5E2; assembly: GCF_036540975.1. Classification (NCBI taxonomy): domain Bacteria; kingdom Bacillati; phylum Actinomycetota; class Actinomycetes; order Mycobacteriales; family Gordoniaceae; genus Gordonia; species Gordonia sp. w5E2. Next base: position 2,480,530 of record NZ_CP144213.1, read on the forward strand.
CTTCGTCGCACAGGTCGGCTTCTCGCTGGTCGACGTCGTCCGCGCAGGTGAACCGGTTGTCGGTATCAGCCGCATCCAGCCTGTCCTCACCGGTCTGCAGTTGGCACTCACCCGACTGTGGCGCTCGTACGGCGTCATCCCCGACGCCGTCATCGGACATTCGATGGGGGAGGTCGCGGCGGCCGTCGTGTCCGGTGCGCTGTCCGTAGCCGATGGTCTCAAGGTGATCGCAACCCGTTCGCGACTGATGTCCGCGCTGTCGGGCCAGGGCGCGATGGCCCTCGTAGAACTCGACGCCGACGCCGCGACAGCACTGGTGAACACATATCCGGACGTGACCGTCGCGGTGCACGCGTCGCCGCGACAGACGGTGATCGCCGGCCCACCCGACCAGGTCAACGCCGCGGTAGCCAAGGTTGCCGCAAGCGACAAGCTCGCCCGCCGCATCGAGGTCGACGTCGCCTCCCACCATCCGATCATCGACCCGGTTCTGCCGGATCTCCGCACCGAGTTGGCCGATCTCGCCCCGCGTCGACCAACCATTCCGCTGATCACCACAACCCTTGCCGAGGGCGAACCGCGGTTCGACGCAGACTACTGGTGCTCGAATCTCCGCAATCCGGTGCGGTTTTCGCAGGCGATCAGCGACGCAGGCGACACGCACGGCGTGTTCATCGAGGTCAGCCCGCACCCGATACTCACCTACGCGATCGACGACACACTCGCCGACGTTCATCACCACTCCGTCGCGACGTTGCTGCGCAACCAGGACGATGCCCTGACCTTCCACACCAACCTGAACGCGGCGCAGACCACGACGCCTCCGACGAGTTCGCACGGCGCCGAGCCGCATGTGCAGCTGCCTGCCACTGTCTGGCAGCACACGTCGCACTGGATCGAACTGCCCGAACGTACAACGGCGGCTGCGGTGGTGCCGACGAACGGCACACTGCTCGGCGAGCGTATCGACGTCGCCGACACCGCGGGCACGCATCTCTGGCGGGCAGATCTCACCGCGCACACCAAGCCGTATCCGGGTTCACACGAACTCAACGGTCTCGAGGTGGTGCCGGTCTCGGTACTGCTCGCCACCCTGGTCGACGCCGCTCGCAGCGTCGGCATCGAGCACATCGGCGAGGTTCGATTCCACTATCCGATCGCTCTCGACCGCCCCCGACTCGTCCAGGTCGTGGCCGCCGGCGACGTCGTGTCGATCTCGTCGCGCTCGGCGTCCGACACGTCGACGTGGGTGCGACACGCGACGGCCCGCGCGGTCGTCGAACCACCCGCGACACAGACATCCGAACTCAATGGCCTCGCGCCGATCACCGCCGCGCAGGGTCGTTCTACGGCGGAGTTCCTGCGCGAGTGGGGTGTGACAGGCCAACCCTTCGAGTGGACCTTCTCGGGTCTGCACGGATCGGCGGAGCGGTTGTCGGCCGAAGTCGACCTACCCGAGCCTTCCGTGGCCGCCGTACTCGACGCGGCCGCGCACCTCGCGCGCCTCGTCGACGACTCGAATCGTGACCTCATGGTGCCGTCCGCGACCGAGTTCGTCTGGCTGGCAGACGATGTCACCGATCCGAGCGCGACGATCGACATCCGACGAAACCGCACCGTGGAGGACGGGCTGGTCGTCGACGTCACCGCGACCGGCCCAGACGGCCCGCTTCTCGACATTCGCGGACTGCGGTTCGCGGCCGTCGACGGAACCGACGCGCCGACTCCCGATCTGCCGCCAGAATCGATGACACACGTACTCGAGTGGCAACCGATGGAGTTCGACGCCGATCGCGCTGCGACACCGAGCGGCTCGGTCGCGGTCGTCGGAGAGGGCAACGCGGTCGCAGCAGCCCTGCGCACCGCGGGCGTCGACGTCGTCGACGATGCGTCGACAGCACGCCATGTCGTCTACGTCGGCGGAGCATCGACGGGTGATCACGCCGCGGACGCGGTGCGTATGGGTTCGGAGGTCACCGACTGGGTGCGACGTCTCACTCAACGTGATAGCGCCACGACACTGTGGCTCGTGACCCGCGGTGTTCGCACACCAACCGCGGCAGGGGATCTCGCCCAGAGCGCGCTCTGGGGACTCGCGACAGTGATCGCCGAGGAGCAACCCGATATCTGGGGCGGGCTGATCGACCTACCGGCGGACGCAGACCTCACCGCCAACGCGTCGTCGCTCGCCGCGGCGATGGTCACACCGTTCAAGGCGATCAGATCGCTCATCGACGAGCAATTGTCCGTTCCCACAACGGTTCTGCTCGAGTCGGTTCTGCTCGAGTCTGGGCCCGTCCGGGAAGCGCTGCGGTGTCGTGCTGACGCCTCGTACCTCATCACCGGGGGCCTGGGTGCACTTGGTCTGGTGATCGCCGACTGGCTCGCCGGGCGTGGGGCACGGCGGATCATCCTCGCCGGTCGTAACGGACTACCACCCCGGCGGACGTGGGACGACGAGAACGTCGACTCGTCCACGCGCACACGCATCGACGGTGTTCGTGCACTGGAGGCACGGGGCGTCGCAGTGGAGCCCGTGGCACTGGACGTCGCCGACGCCTCGGCGCTGCGTGCCTTCCTCGAGCGCCGCGACGACGCGGGTGCTCCGCAGGTACGCGGCGTGATCCACGCTGCGGGTGTCACGGTGAACCGACTCCTCACAGATACCGACGCCGAAACGCTCCACACCGTCATGCGGCCCAAAATCGCGGGCGCACAAGCTCTGTCGGAGGTCTTCGAGGCTTCCGAACTGGACTTCTGCCATCTCACCGGAAGTGCGGGCGCCCTGTTCGGTATTCCGGGACAAGGCGGCTATGCCGCGGCGAATGCCTATCTCGACGCCTTCGCACGCTTCGCCAACCCATCACATGGGCGCACCCTCAGCATCGACTGGGTGGCGTGGGAGGGCCTCGGCTTCGCCGCCGATGCCGACCTCGTCGTCGCCGAGCTCGAACGCGTCGGGTCGCGTCCCGTCCGGGTCGGCGAGGCACTCGCGGCGTGGGAGTACATCGACCGATTCGACGTCGCGCAAGCCGTCGTCCTTCCGCGCGCTGACGCGTCGGTGTCGTACACCGCCGACGAGATCGACACGCACGCATGGGATCGGATGGACCGCGCCGAGATGTTGAGCACCCTGGAGAACGGATTGCGCGCGATTCTCGCCCACGAGCTACGACTTCCCGAGGCCGACCTCGAATCCGATGTTCCGTTCGCCGAGTTGGGTCTCAACTCGGTGATGGCGATGTCGATCCGCCGCGACGCGGAGAAGCTCGCCGGGATCGAACTCTCGGCCACGATGCTGTGGAACCATCCGACCGTTGCGGCGCTCGCCGCCCACCTCGCCGACAAGATCGCTCCGCAGGAGTCCGACGATGTCGACGACGAGTTCGACACCGAGTCCGACGGGCTGCTCGACAGCCTGTTCGACGACGTCGAGTCCTCACCGCTCGGAGCGGAGCCGGGGCTCTGATGGCGGCACACGACTTCGACGACAACAGCCTTCGGGAGTGGATGGTCGATCACCTCGTGGCCATGACCGGTTGTGCGCGCCACGAGGTCGACCCCGAGGCATCGATGGCCGATCTCGGTGTGGGATCGCGTGATTCGGTTGTTCTCTCGGGCGAACTCTCCGAACTCCTGCGGCGTCACGTCTCGCCGGTCGAGTTCTGGGAGCACCCGACGATCAACTCGCTCGTCCACTACCTGTTGCACGACGAGCCCATCGACGTCAGCGACCACACGGTGAGCGCAGACACGCTCGACGACCCGATCGCGGTGGTCGGCATGAGCTGTCGCTTACCCGGTGGCGTGCACGGCACTGCGCAGTTCTGGGACTTTCTCTCAACGGGCGGCGATGCTGTCGGTACGGTTCCCGCCGAACGCTGGGAACGCTTCGACGACGGCACCCCCGAAGTGCGCGGGGCTTTGGAGTCGACGACGCGGCACGGCGCCTTCCTCGACGACATCGCCGGATTCGACGCCGACTTCTTCGAGATCACCGCGCGCGAAGCCGCAAAGATGGACCCTCAGCAACGCCTGCTTCTCGAAACCGCCTGGGAGGCATTGGAGAATGCCGGAATCGCTCCGGGGACGCTGAAGCGGTCGCCGACGGGCGTCTTCGTCGGTGCGTGCGTCAGTGAGTACGGTTTCCTGGCCTCCACCGATCTTCCAGGCGTCGACGCGTGGAACAACCTCGGCGGAGCGCTGAGCATCATCGCCAATCGCCTGTCCTACTTCCTCGACCTGCGCGGGCCGTCGATGACCATCGACACGGCCTGCTCGTCGTCGCTGGTGGCGATCCACCTCGCATGTCAGAGCCTGCGTCTGCAGGATTGCAACGTCGCGCTGGCCGCGGGGGTCAATCTGCTTCTGTCGCCTGCGGTCTTCCACGGCTTCGATCAATCTGCCGCACTGTCGACCTCGGGTGCCTGCCACTCGTTCGACGCGGACGCCGACGGTTTCGTCCGCGGCGAGGGCGCGGGCGTGGTGGTACTCAAGCGCCTCGGCGACGCGCTCCGCGACGGTGATCGGGTACTCGCGGTCGTGCGCGGCTCCGCGGTCAACCAGGACGGACATTCCAACGGCCTGTTCGCGCCCAATCCCGCCGCCCAGATGGAGGTGCTACGCGCTGCGTACGCGAACGCCGGTATCGCGGCCCACGACGTCGACTTCGTCGAGACACACGGCACCGGAACACTTCTCGGCGATCCGATCGAAGCGCGTGCTCTCGGTACCGTTCTCGGGCGCGGCAGGCAGGCAGACAAACCACTCCTTCTCGGAGCGGTGAAGTCGAACCTCGGGCACCTCGAGGCCGCCGCAGGTGTCGCAGGATTCATCAAAACCGTGCTCGCGGTGCAACGCGGGACGATCCCGGCCAACCTCCACTATCGAAACCCCAACCCGCACATCCCGTTCGAGCAACTACGACTGCGGGTGGTCGATTCGGCGACCGCCTGGCCGACCACTGAGGGTCCGCGCCGGGCGGGAGTGTCGTCGTTCGGTTTCGGCGGCACCAACGCTCATGTCGTCCTCGAACAGGCACCGTCGGTACGTCGAGCAGCTGCAGCCGACGACGATCCTGTACAAGCCGTTGCGACACTTGTCATCTCGGGTAAGAGCCCCGCGCGGGTCTCGGCCCAGGCCGCTGCGATCGCCGAATGGATGGATTCCGACGGCGCGGGCGTTCCGCTCCCCGATATCGCCCACACGCTCAATCACCACCGGGCAGCACTACCGGTCTTCGGGTCGGTCACCGCCCGCGATCGTGCCGGGGCCATCGCAGGCCTGGTCGCTCTCGCGGCAGGGGAGAGCGCAGAAGGCGTCCGATTGCCCGCAAACGCTTCACCAGGACCGGGCACCGTCTTCGTTTACTCCGGTCAGGGATCGCAGTGGGTCTCGATGGCCGCTGCTCTGCTCACCGACGAACCGGCGTTCGCCGCGGCAATCGACGAACTCGACGATGATTTCGTCGCGGATGTGGGATTCTCCCTGCGCGATGTCATCAGCGAGCAGAAGGATCTGCACGGCGACGCCGAGGTGCAGCCAGTCCTGCTGGGCATCCAACTGGCGCTGACGAAACTGTGGGGCAGCTACGGGGTTCATCCCGACGCAGTCATCGGTCAGTCGATGGGCGAGGTCACCGCCGCAGTCGTCGCCGGTGCGCTGACGCAAGCCGAAGGGCTACGCGTCATTGCCGTTCGCTCGACATTGATGGCACGACTCGGCGGCCAGGGCGCTGTCGCGCTGCTGCGCGTGGGCGCCGACGAAGTCGAAGAGCTATTGACCACCCACACCGGTGTCGAGATCTCCGGACGCCTCGCGCCGCGTCAGACCGTCGTCGCCGGCCCGGTCGACGCGGTGGACGCCGTCGTCGCGCAGGTCTCGGAGACCGGTCGCTTCGCGCGACGGGTAAATATGGAGGTCGCGTCACACACGGCCCTCATGGATCCGATACTCGACGAACTGCGTTGCGCGCTCGAAGGACTCACACCCCGACAGCCCCGCATCGACTTCTTCTCGACCGTGACACCCGGAACCACTCCCACCGCAGACGCCGACTACTGGGTGGCCAACGTCCGACAGCCGGTATCCCTTGCTGAAGCGGTCGGCGCTGCGGCTCTCGAGAACGCGACATTCGTCGAGATCAGCCCGCATCCGATGCTGACCCAGGCGGTCGCCGAGACACTGGAGAATACCGACGCCCTACACAACGTGATCGGCACGCTGATCCGCGATGGTGACGACACCGTGTCGTTCCACACCGCGGTGAGCGCCGCGGCCACCACGAGGCCGCCAAGTACCCCGCATCCGCCGGAGCCACATCCGGTGTTGCCCGCAACGCCGTGGCAGCACGTCGAGTACTGGATGCCGACCCCGCAGCGGCACGCCGAGCAGGTGGCAACCTCGGCCCCGACAGGACCGGTCGACACCGCGATCCCGGCACAGTGGTGGCACGAACTCACGTGGCCGGAGCGACCCCTGACCCGGCAAACCCCAGACGCCTCATCTTCCGACGCCTCTACTGAGCGCTGGGTCGTGGTCGGGCGCGACGTCGGTGCTGCCCTCGCGGCGCGTCTCGGCGCCGACTCGGTGCGCATCGTCGACGAGAACGAGGTCGCGACGCTGACCGCTGCCGACGACCTGGCCGACGTCGACCGCGTGCTCTACGCACCCGCACCGCTGACGACAGACGAAATCTTCGGCGCCGCAGCGGGTTACCGCATCTTCGGCGTCTCCCGGTCGCTCGTCTCGGCACTGCACGGACTCGACTCACCGCCGCGACTTCACTTCCTGACGCGCAACGCGCAGCCGATCTCCGAAGGCGATCGCGCCGCCGCCGCTCAGGCTGTGCTGTGGGGTCTCGGACGGTCGCTGGCACTCGAGCATCCCGAGTTCTGGGGATCGGTCGTCGACATCGACGAATCGGTACCGCCCACGCTCGCAGCGGGCTACCTCATCGCCGAGACCACCGAGGCCGCGGTCGACGACCGCGAGGATCAGGTGGTGTATCGCGCCGGAATCCGCCGCGTGCCGCGACTCACGCGCGCCGCAGCGTTGCCGCTCCCGGATGACGACCGCCTGGCGTCCGAGGGCGCTCACCTCGTTGTCGGTGCCACCGGCAATATCGGACCACACCTGATCCGACAGTTGGCATCGATGGGTGCGGGCACTGTCGTGGCGGTGTCGCGCAATCCGGGCGACCGCCTCGACGGAGTGATCACCGAACTCGCGGCGCAGGGCACCACCGTGATTCCGATAGCGGCCGACGCCACCGATCGCGACGACATGGCAGCGCTGTTCGCACGCTTCGGCGCAGAGCTTCCGCGGCTCGACGGGGTGTACCTCGCCGCATTCGGCGGTGGCCCGGTGACGCTGACCGACATGTCCGACGACGACGTCTCCGCCATGTTCCGGCCCAAGCTCGACGCGCTCGCGGTGCTGCATAACATGACGGTGAGCACCGGTGTGGATCGTTTCGTCGTCTTCTCGTCCATCTCGGGCCTCACCGGATCGCGGTGGTTGTCGCATTACGCCGCGACCACCACCTTCCTCGACGCCTTTGCGCACGCCCGTCGTGCGGCCGGTCTTGCTGCGACGACCATCAATTGGGGGCTGTGGCAGTCGCTCGACGAGGTCCAGGACGAGATCGAACGTCAGGTGACGCGCGGCTCCGGTCTGCTCCCGATGGACGATCCGACCGCGATTCGTGCGCTGGTGTCTGCGACCGCTCCCGGCGCGCCGGTGCGCTCGACGGTGGTCGCGGCCGACTGGCCGACCCTTGCCGCGGCCTACCGCACCCGTGCGGTACTGCGCATCGTCGACGATCTCGTCGACGAGCCAGAGCTGCCGAGTTCCGACGGGCCGACCGAGTTGCGCGAGGCGCTCGCGGGTGCCGAACCGTCGCAGCGAAGGGAACTGCTCAGCGACCACGTCGCAGCACTGGTCGCCAAGGTGATGGGGTTGTCGTCGCCTCAAGAACTCGACGCCACCACCGGGTTCTTCCAGTTCGGGATGGACTCGTTGATGACGGTAACACTCCAGCGCGCGCTGAGTGAATCGCTCGGCGAGCAATTGCCCACGTCTGTGGTGTTCGACTATCCGACAGTCGAAGCACTGACCGGGTACCTCGCGTCGACGCTGCCCGAGATGGTCGACGCGACCGACGAAGCACCCGACGACTCCTTCGACGAACTCTCCGAAGACGAACTGTTGAAAGCACTTTCCGAAAGGCTGGGCTGAGCACCGATGACTCCCGAGGCCACCGATCGACGGGCGATCATCACCGATGCGCTCCGCAGGATCGACGATCTGACCAAGAAACTCGCCATCGCAGAAAAGAGCGAGACCGAACCCATTGCCGTCGTCGGCATGGGCTGTCGACTTCCCGGTGAAGTGAACAACCCGGACGACTACTGGGACTTGCTCACCGAAGGCCGCAGCGGCGTGGTCCGTGTTCCCGCCAACCGTTGGGACGCAGACCAATTCGCTACCGACGATCACACCGTGCCCGGCACGATCGTCACCAACCAGGGCGGCTTCCTCACGCACTGGGATCCGGACCAGTTCGACGCCGAGTTCTTCGGACTGACGCCCCGCGAAGCCGTCGGCATGGACCCGCAACAACGACTCCTCATGGAAGTTGCGTGGGAAGCAATCGAAGACGCCGGCCTGACGCCGAAAGCATTGCGCGGCACACAAACCGGTGTCTTCGTCGGCATGACGACCAACGACTACACACTGTCATTCGCGGGCAAGCTGGCACCGGCAGATCTCGATCCCTACATCCCGTTCGGCAACGCCGCCAACTTCGCGGCCGGACGCCTGTCGTACTTCTTGGGACTGAACGGACCCGCTGTCGTCACCGACACGGCCTGCTCGTCGTCGTTGGTCGCCATCCACCTCGCGTGCCAGAGCTTGCGGCGGCGCGAGGCCGACGCCGCGCTCGCCGCGGGCGTCAATCTCAACCTCTCCCCGGAGAACAGCATCGCCTGCTCGCGCTGGGGCATGCTCGCACCAGACGGCACATGCAAGACCTTCGACGCCGATGCCAACGGATACGTGCGTAGCGAGGGCTGCGGTGTGGTCGTGCTCAAGCGACTCGAGGACGCGACCCGCGACGGCGACAGGGTGCTCGCCGTCATTCGTGGTACGGGCGTCAACCAGGATGGCGCGAGCAGCGGGCAGACCGTTCCCAACGGTCCGGCGCAGCAAGCTCTGATGCGACGAGTGCTCGCCGCATCGCGACTCGAGCCCGCCGACATCGACTACGTCGAGGCGCACGGAACCGGCACACCGCTCGGCGACCCGATCGAACTCGACGCGCTCTACAACGTCTTCGGAGACCGTAAGGACTCGTCGCCGCTGATCATCGGATCGGTGAAGACCAACCTCGGACACCTCGAATCCGCCTCGGGTGTCGCAGGTTTCATCAAGACCGTGTTGGCCGTCGGCAAAGCGCACATCCCACGACAACTTCACTTCTCGAGCCTGAACCCCCATGCGTGTGCCGGCGCGTCGACCTTCACCGTCGCGGCCGAGCCCGTCGATTGGCCCGAGACGGATCACCCGCGCCGCGCGGGTGTGTCGTCCTTCGGGGTCAGCGGGACGAACGCGCACATCGTCGTCGAGCAGGCACCGCAGGTCGCAGGCGAAACGGCACTCACCCCCGAACCACTGGTCAGCACGCTCGTGGTTGCAGGCAAGACCGCGGAGCGCGTCGCGTCGACCGCTGCCGTACTTGCCGAGTGGCTTGCCGGCGCCGGGGCTGACACCCCGCTGTCAGCGGTGGCTGACACCCTGGCCAACCACCGAGCAACCTTCCCGGTCTTCGCGACGGTCACCGCGGCCGACCACACCAACGCCGTCGCGGGCCTGCGCGCGGTCGCGGGCGGGTACAAGTCACCGGGTGTTGTCGGCGTCCGCGACGCCGTGCGCACGCCCGGCACCGTGTTCGTCTACTCCGGACAGGGTTCCCAGTGGGCGGGTATGGGCAAGCGCCTTCTCGAACACGAGCCGGCCTTCGCCGCCGCAGTCGACGAGCTGGAGCCGGATTTCGTTGCACACGCCGGCTTCTCACTCCGCGAGACGATCGCGGCGGGTGAGTCGGTCACGGGTATCGACCGCATCCAGCCGGCACTCGTCGGTATCCATTTGGCACTCACCGCGCTCTGGCGCGCCAAAGGCGTCGAGCCCGCCGCGGTGATCGGCCACTCGATGGGCGAGGTCACCGCGGCAGTCGTGTCGGGAGCGTTGAGCGTCGGTGACGGACTCAAGGTGATCTCGACACGCTCCCGGCTGATGTCGGCGCTGTCGGGTCAGGGTGCGATGGCGCTGCTCGGACTCGACGCCCGGGCTGCCGAAGACCTCATCGCCGACTTCGACGACCTGACCGTAGCGGTGTATGCGGCGCCGGGGCAGACCGTCATCGCCGGCCCACCCGAACAGGTCGACGCCGCGATCGCCCGTGTCGCAGCCACCGACCGACTCGCGCGCCGAGTCGAGGTCGACGTCGCGTCGCATCACCCGATCATCGATCCGATCCTTCCTGACCTGCGCGTGGCACTCGCCGACATCTCGCCTCGCACGCCGACGATTCCGCTGCTCTCGACGGCGGATCCCTCCGGCGCGGTATCGCCACGGATGGACGCCGACTACTGGTGTGCCAACCTGCGCAATCCGGTGCGCTTCGATCCCGTGGTCGCCGCAGCCGGTGCACAGTACGGGACCTTTGTGGAAGTCAGCCCTCATCCCGTGCTGACGTACGCGCTCGACGACATCCTCCGCGCGGGCAAGAACAACGTCCTCGGCACGCTCTACCGCGACACCGACGATCTGGTCACGTTCGCCACGAGTCTCGCAGCGGTTCGCACCACCACACCGCCGTCTGTGCCCGCGGCCGGGCCGTTCGTTCGGCTGCCGCACACTCCGTGGCATCACTCGCGCTACTGGGTTCAGGTGCCCGAGACGGACGGAGCTGTCGCTCGCGCCGCATTGTCGAGTACCGAGGCACCGTCGGGTCCTGCCGGGCGGAATAGTGGCGGTGAAACCGAAAACGTCGGTGCCGGTGAGGTTTTCGACGACTGGTTCATGACACTCGCGTGGCGTGAACGTGCGCTGGACACCCTCGCCGACACCGATCAGAACTGGGTTGTCGTCTCCGACGATTCGTCGGCAGCTGACCTCGCCGCTCTCCTCGACGCAGGCACGGTCGTGGCACCCGATGCGTTGACCCCGGCGGCGCTCTCGCCCGCGACGCACGTGCTCTTCGCACCGCGACCAGTCGTCGCGGATTCAGCTCGCGCCGCACGTCGCATCTTCGGCGAGGCACGACGTACCGCCGCCGCGCTCGCTGCCGCCAACACCCCGCTACGTATGTACATCCTCACCCGCAATGCGGCTCCGGTCGCCGAAGGTGAGGCCGCAGATCCGGCGCAGGCCGTGCTGTGGGGATTCGGTCGCACGCTGGCGCTCGAACGGCCTGAACTCTTCGGCGGACTGCTGGATATCGATGCGACGGTGCCCGCAGAACTCGTCGCCCGTCATGTGGCGACGAATGCCGCCGCGAACGACGGCGAGGATCAGGTCGTCTACCGCGCGGGGCAGCGACTGGTGCCGCGGCTCGCACGCACCGACGTTCCCACCGGTATCACGCAACTGCCTGCAGACCGCACACAGCTGGTCGTCGGCGCCACCGGCAACGTCGGCCCCGATCTGGTGCGGCAACTCGCCGCACTCGGCGCCACAACCGTTGTCGCAGTGTCGCGCCGGGGAGGCTCTGCGCTGTCCGAGCTGACCGACGAACTCGCTGAACGTGGGACGACGCTCGTCTCGCACGCCGCGGATGCCGCCGATCCCGTTGCGATGGCCGAATTGTTCGCGCGCTTCGGCACCGATCTACCGCCGCTCGACGGCGTGTACGTCGCGGCCCTCGCCGGCGGGGCAGGCGAGTTGATCGACATGTCCGACGACGACGCGGCCGCCATGTTCCGGCCCAAGATCGATGCAGTGGACGTGCTGCACCGTCTGACGGTGAGCACGCCGGTCAATCGCTTCGTACTCTTCTCCTCGATCACGGGCCTGTTCGGTTCACGCTGGCTGGGGCACTACACCGCGGCGAACGCCTATGCCGACGCACTGGCGTACGCACGACACGCGATGGGTCTGGCGGCCACGGTCATCGACTGGGGCCTGTGGAAGTCGTGGGCCGACGCACAGCCCGAGACGGCGTCCGCAGGTCTCACACCGATGCCCAACGACGTCGCCATCGGCACACTCGGTCGCCTCCTCGACCCCTCCGCCGGTGTGCGCCCGATCGTCCTCGCCGCCGACTGGGAGCGGCTCGCCGAGTCGTATCGGATGCGTACTTCTTTCAAGGTCGTCGACGAGTTGCTGGGGGCCGACGAGGCCGCCGACCTCGCGGCGCTGCCTTCCGCGCGTCCGGGCACCGTGTTGGGGGAGTCCATCGACGGGGATACCAACGGGGCCGCTGCCATCTTCCAGGCACGCCTGGATCCCGACGATCTGCCCTACCCGGGTTCGCATCTCGTTCAAGGTGTGCAGGTCGTCCCGGCGTCGGTCCTCATCGCGACCGTCGCCGCAGCGGCACGCGAGAGTGGCGCGGCAGGAGTCGGTGATGTGCGGTTCCAGTACCCGGTCGTCGCCGACCGCCCGCGGGTCGTTCGGGTGCGAATCGGCACCGACGGCACCGTGACGGTGGCATCGACGACGTCTCCGAATGCCGCGGCCGACAGGTGGGTCACCCACGTCACCGCCACCACAATCGACACCCCGGTCGACCTGACGCCCGGCGCACTCACCGATCCGGCACCGTCAGGGTTCGACGCGGCGCAGGCCGAAGGACTTCAGGAACGCTGGGGAATCGACGGGCGTCCGTACCCCTGGTCGGTCGGTGACCACTCGGCAACCCCGGGCACCCTGACCGCCGAGGTCGGGACCACGTCCCTCGACTCCGCGGGGCAATCTGCGATCGCTTTCGTCGATGCGGCAATACATCTCGCGCGACTCCTCGACAGTTCACACGACGGCTTGATGTTCCCGTCGTCGGTCGACTCGGTCGCACTCGACGTCGAGTCCGCTGCGTCGGCTGGGCACGTCGAGCTGCGCCACCGTGCCGGTGACGCCGATGGTTTCAGCACCGACGTCGTCGTCAGCGCACCCGACGGCACCGTCACCGTTGCACTGCGCGGACTGAGGTTCGCCGGGGCAGCCGCGCCTGCACCCGACACCGCCGAGGCCCTGGTGCCCGCTGTCGACGCACCGGTCTGGGCGGAGCTCACCGAGGACGAGACCCGAGCGCAACTGCGAGATCGCCTGCGCGCCATACTCGCTCGCGAAATCGGCATGCCGACGGACGCACTGCGCATCGATCAACCGTTCCCCGAACTCGGCCTGGACTCGATGATGGCGATGACCGTGCTTCGCGACGCACGACAGCTCGTCGGCATGGATCTATCGGCGACGATGCTCTGGAACCACCCAACGGTCGAGGCAATGAGCGACCTCCTCACCGACCTGCTCGAGCCCGCACGACGCTCCGCAGCAACCGAACCCGAGCCGGACGACTCAGACGTCGACAGCGTGCTCGACAGCCTGTTCGACAGCGTGGAATCGCTGTCCGACGATCCCCTTGCCGGCGCGGAATCCGTGTCGGCATCCAGCGAGAGTGGTGACGCATGAAGACGACCTACAACCGTGTCGCGGCCATGAACCCCACCCAGCGCGGCGCGCTGGTGGAGCAGTTCGACAAGGCGGCCCGCATCTCTGGCGCCGAGCCCATCGCTGTCGTCGGAATCGGCTGCCGCCTTCCCGGCGACGTCCACGGTCCTGACGATTTCTGGAAGCTGCTGACCGAGGGTCGCGACGCGATCGTCGAGGTGCCCGCCGACCGCTGGGATGCCGACGAGTACTACGACCCCGACCCGAGTGTGCCCGGCCGAATGCCTTCGAAGTGGGGCGGGTTCCTCTCCGACATAGGCGGATTCGACGCTGACTACTTCGGCATCACCCCGCGCGAGGCCGAGGCGATGGACCCGCAGCAGCGTGTGCTCCTCGAGGTCGCGTGGGAAGCTCTGCAGAACGCGGGGTACTCGCCGGAAACGGTCAACGGTGTGCGCGCCAATGTGATGATGGGCGTCTATTACAACGAGTATCAGGCCAAGTCCGCCGGTAATCAGGACGCGATCGACGCCTACTCCGCGACCGGAAACGCGCACAGCGTGACTGTCGGTCGAGTCGCCTACCTCCTGGGTCTGCGTGGCCCCGCCGTCGCCGTCGACACTGCGTGCTCGTCGTCGTTGGTCTCGCTGCACCTGGCCTGCCAGAGCCTGCGCTCGCGCGAGACCGACCTCGGACTCGCAGGCGGCGTCAATCTCATCCAACAGCCCGAAACCCAGTTGGCACTTGGCAAGTGGGGAATGCTTTCGCCACGCGGCCGGTGCAATGCATTCGATGTCGCGGCCGACGGCTTCGTCCGTGGCGAGGGCGCGGGCGTCGTGGTGCTCAAGCGTCTCACCGACGCCGTGCGTGACGGCGACCGTGTCTTCGCGGTGATCCGTGGCTCCGCGACCAACCAGGACGGCCGGTCCAACGGGCTCACCGCACCGAATGCGCCCGCGCAGAAGGAGGTCATCGCACGCGCCTTGGCATCCGGCGATGTGCAGGCGTCGTCGGTCAATTTCATCGAAACCCACGGCACCGGAACAGCACTCGGCGACCCGATCGAGTTCGATGCCCTCGCCGCCGTCTACGGCAAGGGCAGCGCGCCGCTGGCTCTCGGCGCCGTGAAGTCCAACTTCGGACATCTCGAGGCCGCCGCGGGTATCGCGGGCTTCATCAAAGCGGTGCTGTCGGTCCACCACGCTCAGATCCCGCCGAATCTGCACTTCACACAATGGAATCCGGCCATCGACACGAAGGGCACACGATTCGTCGTGCCCACCGAGGCATCGCCGTGGCCGGTCGCCGACGCTCCGCGTCGTGCGGGGGTCTCGTCGTTTGGTCTCGGTGGTACCAACGCGCACATCGTGATCGAGCAGGGCCCCGAGCCCGTACGGTCGACGAGTTCGGAATCGACGGCCACCCCGGAGGCTGTGACGTTGTTCGTCACCGGCAAGACGGCCGACCGGGCGGAGACGTGGGCGCAGATCCTCGCCGACTGGCTCGAGAGCGATCCGGCCGTGTCGTTGGTCGACGTCGCCCACACGCTCGACCGCCAGCGCGGCCGCACCGACCTCGTCGGCAGTGTCTCTGCGCGCACCAGAACCGAAGCCGTCGCGGGTCTCCGCGCGCTGGCCGAGCGGTCACCGGCAGCGGGAGTCGTCGCACCGATCAAGCGGGCACGTGGCACCGGCACCGTCTTCTGCTACTCGGGACAGGGTGCGCAGTGGGCAGGCATGGGCCGACGCCTCCTCGCAGAAGAGCCTGCTTTCGCCGCGGCGATCGACGAGATCGAGCCGGATTTCGTTGCACAGGTGGGCTTTTCGCTGCGCGACACGCTCACCTCCGGCGACGCTGTCGTCGGAATCGACCGAATCCAGCCGGTTCTCGTCGGCGTGCAGTTGGCACTCACAGCACTGTGGCGCTCACGCGGTGTCGAGCCGGATGCGGTGATCGGCCACTCCATGGGCGAGGTCGCCGCCGCGATCGTCTCCGGGGGACTCAGCCGCGCCGATGGTCTCAAGGTCATCGCGACCCGCTCGAAGCTGATGGCAGTGCACCTCTCCGGCCAGGGCGCGATGGCATTGCTCGAAGCCGACGCCACCACCACCGAGGCCCTTCTACGCAACTACGACGACGTGTCGCTCGCGGTCTACGCTTCACCACGGCAAAGCGTCGTCGCAGGCCCGCCCGAGCAGATCGAGAAGGTCATCGCCGAGGTGCAGGGCCGCAACCTCTTGGCGCGACGCGTCGAGGTCGATGTCGCCTCGCACCACCGAACCGTCGACCCGATTCTCGTCGATCTGCGGTCGGCGCTGACCGATCTCACACCGACGACGCCGCGCATCCCGCTGCTGACCACGGTGGCCCGCGAGGGCGAGTCGACCGTGCTCGACGCCGACTACTGGGCACGTAACCTGCGCAATCCCGTGCGCTTCTCACAGGCGGTGACCCGGGCCGCAGAGTCGTACTCGACGTTCATCGAGATGAGCCCGCACCCGCTGCTCACCCACGCGATAGGCGACGCACTCTCGGTCGCGCGGCCGCGTGGCGATGTCGCGGTGTTCGGCAGCATCGTCCGCAACGAGGACGAGACCCTGGTCTTCCACGCGAATCTGGCAGCGGTGCAGGCGGGGTCGGAGACGACACAGCGAGTTGACGGTTCACTGGTCGACCTTCCGCCCAACCGCTGGCATCACACCCGCTACTGGATGGCGACCGCACCGTCGACGTCGAGTGCGGGCGCACACCCGTTCCTCGGTACCCACGTCGAACTCCCCGCTGCCGCAGGCCATCTGTGGCAGAGCGAGATCGGCGTCGAGAGCACAGTGTGGCTGGCCGACCACCGTGTGCACGGGCAGGCCATCATGCCTGCTGCGGGATTCACCGAGATGGTTCTCGCCGCTGGTTCCGAAGCACTCGGAGTGCCCGCACAACAACTTCAACTCGCTCAGGTCGAGGTGGAGCAGATGCTCCCGGTCGACGAAACCATCAGGGTCACCACTCAATTGACGCCAGTCGACGGGGGAGCGGTGCGGGTCGAGGTGCATTCGCGCGACGCAGAAGGCACCTGGCGACGCCACGCCGTCGGTCGTGTCTCGCCTGCCGACGATGCCGCAGCACCCACTGTCGTGCCGGTGACCGGATCGGTGATTCCTGCCGCCGACTTCTACACCGCGCTGCGCCGCACGGGCGCTCACCACGGACAGGGTTTTGCCGCACTCACACGAATCGTTCGTGCAGAAGGGGGCGCGTCGGAATCCCAGATCGTGCTCCCGGACGAGGCGAGCGCCCACCGTGGCTTCCGTGTCCACCCGGTACTCCTCGACGCCGCGCTCCAGGGCGTCGCCGCGGCGATGCCCGCAACCGCGCTGTCAGAATCTGCCGAAGCGACATACTTGCCCGTCGCGATAGGGAGTCTGCGCGTCCTCGGCCCCGTCGGGCGAACCGCGACGTGTTCGGCGCGGGTCGTCGATGCCGAGAACGGCGTCGACAAGATCGGTGATTTCGTCCTGAGCGACGACAACGGACGCCCGTTCCTCGCCGGATCGCAGGTCTACCTACGGCGGGTGCAGAGCCACACCGTTCCACTTCCGTTGGAGCAGAAGCTGTTCGACACCCAGTGGCAACCGGCGCCGCTGCCTGCCGACGCGTCGTCTGCGATTCCCGCCGGTAGTTGGCTGGTGCTCAGCTCGTTCTCGGCCGGACAGACCGCAGACGTGCTCGCCGCTGATTTCGCGCAGACGCTCGGCGACGTCGACCACCGCCGGGTCATCGCGGCCGACATGTTCGACGACGCCGCCGTGGCTGCTGCATTCGGCGAGGCGACCGGGGATCCCACTCATCCGCCCGCAGGCGTGATCGTGATGGTCGACAAGCAGGGGTTCGACGCCAGCGCGGCGTCAGCGACGAGGGCGCGCGATCTCGTGTGGTCCGTGACGTGTGCGGTGCGCACGGTGGTCAACGGGTGGCACGGCAACGCGCCACGGCTGTGGCTGGTGTCGCGGGACGGACTCGGTGTGGACCCCCGTGAGCCCGGCGACCCGGCGGTCGGCGGCTTGAAGGGACTCGTCCGCGTGCTCGCGTACGAACATCCCGATCTGCACACCACGCTCGTCGATCTCGACGATGCGGGCGACAGCATGAACGACCTGGTACGCGAGATCGCTGCAGGAGGAGCCGAGACGGCCGGCATCGACGATATCGTCGCGTGGCGCGACGGCATTCGGTACGCCGCGCGGCTCACGCGTACGGCGCTGGGCGTCGACTCCACGTCGACGACGGTCACCTCTGACGGCGCGTACATCCTCACCGGCGGGCTCGGCGGACTCGGTCTGGTCATGGCCCAGTGGCTGGTCGCCAACGGGGCAGGCAGGGTGATACTCAACGGCCGCAGCGCCGCCGACGACGCGCAGCAGACCGCACTCGTCGAACTCCAGGCGAACAGCGAGATCGTCTACGTGCAGGGCGATATCACCGATCCCGGCGTCGCAACGGTCCTCGTCGACGCCGCGGAGGCGACCGGAAAACCACTGCGTGGTGTCATGCACTGTGCCGCTGTGATCGACGATGCGCTCCTGGGCGCACTCGCTCCGGAGAGTCTCGACCGCGTGTGGGGTCCCAAGGTGCTCGGCGCCCTCGCGCTCAACGACGCATGTGCGCATCGCGAACTCGATTGGTGGGTGGTGTTCTCGTCCGTCGCGTCGCTGCTCGGCTCGCCCGGACAGGGGGCATACGCCGCTGCGAACGCGTGGACCGACGCGCTCGTCGCGTGGCGGCGCGCTTCGGGATTGCCTGCCACGTCGATCAATTGGGGCCAGTGGGCGCAGGTCGGTGTCGCGCAGACGCTGAACATGACCGCGATCGACCCCATCACGCCCGACGAGGGCATCGAGGCACTCGAAGTCATTCTCCGTCACGATGTCGCACAGGCGGGCGTGGTGCGACTGCGCCTCGACCGCGCCTCGGCGGCCTTCCCCGAGTTGAATAAGATCGGCTACTTCGCGCCACTCGTCTCCGAACTCGACGTCGACAACTCCGACGACGGTTGGGCGGGAGTCGAAGCGCTGCGTGATCTCGACGGCGACGCGGTGCTCGACGCCGTCACCGAGCGCCTGCGTACACGCGTGGCGACGATCATGGGGTACGCCGACAACTCGGCGATCGATCCGACGAGCCCACTCACCGAGTTGGGTATGGATTCGCTCATGGCGGTGCGCATCAGAAACACGGTCCGCGGTGACTTCGGCGTCGAACCGCCGGTTGCGTTGCTCCTGCAGGGCGCGACGCCGCGAGACCTGGCCGCCGACCTCATCCGACAACTCGGACTCGCTCAGGCGGAGAAGACAGACACGACCGGTGGGCTGCGGGAACGCGCCCAACAACGCGCGGCGGCCCGTCAGCGGGCGCAGCGACGCAGGACGGGGCAGCGAGTATGACGACAGCCGCATCGAGTACGGGGACAGGCACCTTCGGGGCGCAGCCGGGAAGTGTCGGCGTCGACACAACGAACTACCCGTCGGGCGCGATTGCGATCATCGGCATGGCAGGCCGGTTTCCCGGCGCCGATTCGGTCACCGAATTCTGGCGGGCCCTCAGCGCCGATCAGGAAGGCATCGTCTCGCTCGATGAAGGTGATCTTCGCGCAGCAGGCGTCAGCGACTCCACGCTGAAGAACAGCAACTATGTGCGCAGGGCTCCCGCGATGGACGGGATCGACGAGTTCGATGCCGAGTTCTTCGGCTTCACCCCGCACGCGGCGCGCACCCTCGACCCTCAGCATCGGCTGTTCTTGCAGACCACTTGGCACGCACTCGAGGACGCCGGCTACAACCCCGCCGACATCGATGTGAACGTCGGTGTGTTCGGCACCAGCTCGGCGAGCGGTTACCTGCTTCACAACCTGATGTCGCATCTCGACCCCGCCAAGGTCATCGGCGAAGGCGCCAGCTTCGAGATGATCAATCTCTCGCTGCAGAACGACAAGGACCACCTGGCGACCCGTGTCGCGCACCAGTTCAATCTGCGCGGCCCCGCGTTCGCCGTGCAGACCGCGTGCTCGTCGTCGTTGCTCGCGGTCCATCTCGCATGCCAGTCGATTCTCAACGGCGAGTGCGAGATGGCTCTTGCCGGCGGTTCGTCGATTCGCGTACCCAATCGGGTCGGGTATTTCTACGAGCCGGGATCGATGGCATCGCCCAGCGGATACTGCCGCCCATTCGACGTCCGGGCGGACGGGACGATCTTCGGTAGCGGTGTCGGCGCGGTGCTACTCAAACCACTCGAGGACGCAGTGGCCGACGGCGACCGCATCCACGCTGTGCTCCGCGGTTCCGCGGTCAACAACGACGGCGCGACGAAGATGAACTACGCCGCACCGAACGCGGCAGGGCAGGCCGAGGTCATCGCCGAGGCCCACGCGCTCGCCGAGGTCGACGCCGCGACGATCGGTTACGTCGAAACACACGGCACCGCAACGCCACTGGGCGATCCGGTCGAAGTCGAGGGGTTGCGTCAGGCTTTCGAACTCGCCGAGGAAGATCGCACCGAACCGTGTGTCCTCGGGTCGGTGAAGTCCAATATCGGCCATCTCGAAACCGCGGCAGGCATTGCCAGCCTCATCAAAGCCGTGCTGTGTCTGGAGAACAAGGCACTGCCGGGCACGCTGCACTACACAGCACCCAATCCCGAGCTACACCTCGAGCGGGGCCCCTTCGAGGTTCGCGGCCAGCACACCAAGTGGGAATCGAGCCGCCCGCGGCGCGCGGGTGTGAGCGCCTTCGGTGTCGGCGGAACCAATGTGCACGTCGTGCTCGAGGAAGCGCCGGCATCGGCGCCCGTCCCGGCGAGCAGCGGTCCTCACGTCGTCACGCTGTCGGCGCGAACCGCGGACTCGTTGGCGCTGGGCCGGCGCGCACTCGCCGACGACCTCGAACGGCGACCCGACCTCGACATCGCCGATGTCGCCCACACCCTTGCCGGCCGTCGTACAGAACGGTTCCGCCTGGCGGCAGTGGTCAACGATACGGCCGATGCGGTTGGCATCCTGCGAGCCGACGAGCACGACAATGCGTTCATTTCCGCGGCACCGGCTGTTGAAGGCAACGGTGAGCGCATCGCATTCCTGTTTCCAGGACAGGGCTCGCAACACGTCGGGATGGCGCGTGGTCTCATCGAATCCGAGCCCGTCTTCGCCGAGCACTTCACCGCTGCCGCAACTCTTTTCGACGCCGAGCTCGGCATCGACCTCCGCGCGGACATCATCGACGGTTCTCCGCGAACACTCGAACGCACCGACCGGACCCAGCCGGCATTGTTCGCCGTCGAGTACGCACTGGCCAAGCTCGCCCAGTCACGGGGAGTCGAGCCGTCGGCGCTCGCCGGACACAGCATCGGTGAGTACGCCGCCGCGACCATCGCCGGAGTCTTCGACCTACCGACGGCGGTCAAGGCCGTCGCGATGCGCGCACGGCTGATGAACGCGGCACCGCGCGGCGTGATGGTCGCGGTCCCACGCGGGCCGGCCGAGATCGCGGCACTCCTCGATGGCGAAGTCGACATCGCCACCGTGAACGACCCGGGCAGTTGCGTGGTCGCGGGCTCTGACAGCGCGATCGCCGCCTTCTCTGCGCGGCTGTCCGAACAGGGCATCGCAGCTCGCAGAGTCCGCACCTCACACGCATTCCACTCGCGGTTGATGGACGGCGTGGTCGCCGAGTTCACGAGCTTCCTCTCGCAGTTGACACTCAACGCGCCACAGATCCCGCTGATGTCCAACGTCACCGGCACGTGGATGTCGGCAAGCGAGGCCACCAATCCGGCCACGTGGGCAAGGCAGATCCGCGCGACGGTCAGGTTCGCCGACGAGGTCGACGCACTGCTGGCCGACCCCGCCCGGGTACTGGTAGAGGTCGGGCCCGGCGGCACCCTCACAAGCGCGGCGACGCGGCACCCGAGCTGGTCCGACGGACATCGCGCGGTGCGCCTCATGCGTCACCCCGCGCAGAATCGCGACGACGAGGCGGCATTCCTGCTCGGACTCGGCCAACTGTGGGCCGCAGGCGTCGACGTCGAACTCTCCGACACAGCCACACCACGTCAGCGACTGACGCTGCCGGGTTATCCGTTTGCACGCGAACGACACTGGGTCGAGCACAACGCCGCAGCGCGGTTCGCAGGCACGCACGGAATCGACGCGGAGAACACCGCTGCGGATTCCAAGGCCCCCTCCGCCACCGGACAGACACCGATGGAAGCGACACTCGCGCGGATCTGGGCACAGTGCCTCGGCGTCGGCAGTGTCGAACGGACCGCCAACTTCTTCGAGATCGGCGGCGACTCGCTGATCGCGATCAGCATCGCGATGAGCGCAGCCAACGAGGGCCTCGAGATCACGCCACAAGATCTGTACGAGAACCAGACGGTCGCCTCACTCGCGAAGAAGCTCACCGCCCGCTACGAGTCCGGCGGCCTCGGCCGAAAGGTCGACGCCGATCCGGAACATCTGCCGGTGCCGCCGACCGTCACGCGATTCCTCGAACGTGGCCTGGCCGAGCAGAACTCGTGGCGGGTTCCGCTGATCCTTCGACTCCGTTCAGATGTGTCAGCAGAGGTGGTCGGCACAGTCCTGACCAAGATCGTCAATCACCATGACGCGCTGCGGCTTCGACTCGTCGACGACAACGGATTGGTCGAGCAGCGGATCAGCGAACCCGTGGAAGCCCTCGACGTCGTGGTCGCCGAGATCGACGCGGGTATCGAGGCGGGGGAGGAGACCCAACGTCGCCAAGTGCGTGAACTTCTCGACGACGCGGTGGGACGCACGGCAGACGCCCTCGTCCCGCTGGTCGCCGCTTACGTCGCCACACCGGACGGCCCCCGATATCTGGCCCTCAGTGTGCACGGACTCGTCGCCGACAACGAGTCCCGCGAGATTCTGCTCACGGATCTGTTCACGGCATTCGGCCAGGTCCTCGCAGGCGAGGAAATCACCCTGGCTCCGGTTGCCACACCCTGGCGCGACTGGTCGCAGCTATCGGTCGAGCTCGCAGCACATCCGGCCGTCCTCGCGACCCGCGACTACTGGCTCGGTGCAACCGATTCCGCGAACATCCAACTGGTGCGGGACGGTTCATTCGCACGTCCGAGTCGCTCACACCTGACCCGAATCGCGACCGCGCTCGACGACAAGCAGACGACCGAACTCGACGACGCGCGTCGCAGGTTGACGTTCCCGCTCGAGCACTTCCTGCTCACCGCACTCGGCCGCACGGTCGCGCAGGTGACCGGCGACGGGACGTTGCTGGTGGATCTGGCCGGCAACGGACGGGCTGTTCTGCGGCCCGAACTCGATCCGCGACGCACGGTCGGCACCTTCGCCGCGATTCATCCGATCACGCTGCAGTGCAACGCAGTCAGCGGATACACGGCCCGCGAACGCCTCGAGACGATCCGTAAGACCGTGACCGACGTCCCACACCAGGGTGTCGGATATGGCGTGCTGCGTTACCTGTACGCACCAACCGCCCGCCGACTCGAGGCTGCACCGGAGGCGGATCTGCTCGTCACCTTTGCCGGAGCAATACCCGACCTACCCGCGGACGCGGCAAACGCGCCCATCTCGCTGGATTCCGATGCAGCGCTGGCGATTCGCGAGACCGTACCGGGAGCTGGGCATGCGATCGAGGTCCGCGTGTACCGTGCGGGCGGTTCGCTGCACATCGACTGGTGGTACGACCACCGTCGTGTCGACACCGAACGCGCTGCGCTGTTGGCCGACGTGTTCGGGCACACGCTCACCGATCTCGCCCGAGAGTCGATCATCGAAGACGAAACCGACTCGGCGAGTGACGAACTCGAACTCATCGATTTGTCGTCCGACTTCGACCTGGGAGAAGCCAGTGCACGACACTAACGCGCGGATCAGACGTCGCTCGGGCCGTCACCGGCGCCGGGACGAGTCCGACTACGCGGTGGTGGTCGAAGGGCTGCGCAAGCGCTTCGGCGACTTCGAGGCGTTGCGTGGAGTGAGCTTCTCGGTTGGTCGTGGTGAGGTCCTCGGCCTGCTCGGCCCCAACGGAGCGGGAAAGACCACGACAGTCGACATCCTGTCGACGCTGAGCACACCCGACTCCGGCATCGTTCGCGTCGCCGGGCACGATGTCGCCACCGATCCTGCGGCGGTCCGACGGTCGATCATGCTGACCGGTCAGCAGGTCGCGCTCGACGAGATGCTCACGGGCCGTGAGAATCTCGTCATGTTCGGACGACTCCAGGGCTTGCGCAAGCACGCAGCCAAGAGACGGGCCGACGAGTTGCTGGACCAATTCGATCTGCAGTACGCGTCGGATCGTCAACTCGGCACATACTCCGGCGGCATGCGCAGACGTATCGACATCGCGTGCGGACTCGTGGTGCGCCCAGAAGTCGTCTTCCTCGACGAGCCGACGACCGGCCTCGATCCCCGTAGCAGGCAGTCCGTGTGGGATCTGGTGGCCAAATTCAAGGGCGAGGGCATCGCAACCGTGTTGACCACCCAGTATCTGGAAGAAGCAGACACGCTGTCGGACAAGATCGTCGTCATCAACCGGGGCACCGTCATCGCCCAGGGCACCGCCGACGAACTCAAGGCGAGGACCGGTGCGACGTTCTGCGAAATCGTTCCGCGCTATCCCTCTGACATTCCGCACATCCTGCACGCACTCGGCCCGATGATGATGCCCCGCCAGAAGCAGAACATGCTGTCCGCGGAGACCGACCGGGTCTCGATGCCTGCGCCACGCGGCCCGCAGACGCTCGTCGAGGTCGTTCATCGGCTCTCACCAACGGGAATCCAACTGGCAGACATCGGCCTCCGACGCCCCTCACTCGACGAGGTGTTCTTCGCCCTCACCGGCAACACCGAGACAGCACACCAGCAACCCACCAACGGACAGAACACCGGCGGCCGTCGCCCCGACGAACGGCTGACGAGGTGACGGGAACGGTGCGTAACGGCGCCTATGCGCGGGACGCGTCGACCACCCGCGACGTGGAACCATCACGCCTGCAACAGTGGTGGGTGCTGACGTCGCGCTCGATTCTGCCGACACTGCGCAATGGCGAACTCGTCACCCAGATCGCGGCGTCGATCATGTTCACCGTCGGCTTCTACATCCCCCTCAAGAAGATCGGGATGTACGCGACGGATATGAGCAGCTATGCCCAATACCTGATGCCGCTCATCGCACTGCAGGCAGTCAGTTTCGCGGCGATCTCGGGCGCGTTCCGTTCCGCGTCGGATGCCGTCGCGGGCATCAACAGACGTTTTCGGGCGATGCCCATCTCGCGGTTCGTTCCGTTGGCATCCCGATTGACGGCGAGTATGTACCGCTGCACGGTCGCTCTCGTGATCTCGCTCATCTGCGGTTACGTCATCGGCTTCCGCTTCTACAACGGAGTGGGCGGCACTGTCGGATTCTGCCTGCTCGCACTCGCGATCGGACTGGTTCTCTCGCTGTTGGGGGAGGTGGTCGGTACCGTTGCCCGCAACCCGGACGCGACGACACACATGATGATGTTGCCGCAGTTGATCTTCGGATTGCTCTCGGTCGGTGTGCAATCGGCAGAAGCCTTCCCGTCGTGGATTCAGGGCTTCGTACGAAACCAGCCGATCTCTCAGTTCGTCTATGCGCTGCGAGCACTCGCGGGTGACTCGACCCCCTATGCCGGTGAGACCGGCTGGGCCACAATCGGACCTGCGATCGCCTGGATCGTGGGTCTGCTGGCGGTGTTGATGATGGCGTACGCGTTCACCTCGTCGGAGAAGGTGAAGAAATGACCTCGACCATCGAATTGGATTCCGTCACCACGCTGCCCGCCCGCGGCGATGACACGGCAGAGACGTCGCTGCGATCCCTCGTCCGCGACACCGCAACACTCACCGCGAGACTGCTGCGCCGGTGGACACGCGACCCGGCGACCACTGCGGAGACGGTGCTGGTGCCCGTCGCCTTTCTGGTGACGCTCAATATCGTGCTCGGCGACGGCATCCAACGATTCAGTGGACACAGCGCGCTCTACGGCAGCGTGCCGCTCGTCGCAATGGTCGCGGCCACTCAGGGTTCGACGGTGGGCGGCCTGGGAATCATGCGCGAGCGCGACGACGGTCTACTCGCCCGTTTGTGGGTGCTGCCGATCCATCGGGCAGCCGGATTCATCTCGCGATTCGCCGCGGAGGCCGCGCGAATCGTCTTGGCAACACTTGCTCTGATGATCACCGGCCTGATTCTGGGTATGCGTTTTCACGAGGGCGTACTCGCCGCGATCTGCTGGTTGTTCGTGCCCTGCATATTCGGGCTCGCGTTCTTCATGATGGTGGCGACGGTTGCGCTGTACTCGGCCAAAGCGATCGTCGTCGAGGCCACGGCCCTCATCTCCGGCCTGTTCATGTTCTTCTCCACCGGGTTCGTGCCACTCGACGCCTACCCGGAATGGATTCAACCGGCCGTGCAACACCAACCGCTCAGCTACACCATCGACGTGATGCGCGGACTCTCGCTGGGCGGTCCGGTGCTGACACCGCTGACGGGGCTGCTGATCTGGTCGGGCGCCATCATCGCCGTGTGCCTGATTCCCGCGGCAATCGGCTACCGCAAGGCGAGCATGCGCGACTAGCCGGACGCCGCGAGCACCAGACCTGCGCCCAGAGATATTGGGCCCACAGACAACGAGACGTGACCTTGCGCCCCACCACCGAGATGGCAGGAAAGACCGAATGAGTTCAGCTTCGACGATCAGAAAACTGGCCAAGAGCGAAGAAATGTTCGCCGCGACACACAACTTCGTCGGTCTCGGTGCGCACCTGTCAGGCCCGCTGGACGTCGACGCGCTGGCCGATGCTTTCGACACCCTGCTCGACGTTCATCCCGTCCTCGGTGGACATCTCGAGCAGACCGAGGACGGTCGCTGGGAGATCGTGGTCGACGACCTGATGCATCCGGGCATCATCGTCGTCGACAATTCAGATACCGAGATCACGCCCATCCACTTCGATCAGACCGAAACGCTGGTCCATCTGCGGGTGATCGTCGGAGACGACACGGTGCAGGCGACCCTCTATGTCCACCACGCCCTCGCCGATGGCCACCATCAGTTCAGTCTCATCGAAGAACTCTTCTCGTACTACACCGATCTCGTGACAACCGGTGACATCCGTCCCGGCAAGATCGAGCCCGCGCCTGCGTCGTTGGAGACGGTGTTGTCCGAACGCGGCATCACGAAACTCGCCCGCTCCGGACTCGAACGCTTCATGCCCGCATTGTTTGCGTACGACCTGCCTCCGTCACGGCGTTCGGCGTCCGCAGAACGCCCGCCCGCACCGATCCGCGTACCGATGGCGTGGTGTCAGCTCTCGGCTGAGCACACGGCCGCCATTACCGCGTACGCGCGCAATCACAAGATCAGCCTCAACGGGGTGCTGTCGGCGGCCATCCTGATGGCAGAGTGGCGATTACGAGGCGAGCGCGCGATCCCCGTGCCCTACATCTACCCGGTCGACCTTCGCTACATCCTCAGTCCACCGGTAACCGCGACTGCTGCGACCAATCCCGTGGGCGTCGGCACCTTCCTCGCCGAGATCGACCGCAGCACAGACGTTCTGAAACTGGCTCAGGCAATCGCCGACGCTTATCGCACCGACCTCGATGAGGGGGTCATCGCGCAGTCACTACTGCACTTCACACCGCAGTACGACGGCAATCCACCCGGACTTCCCGATGTGGTGATGATGACGGACAACGGCATCATTCCACCCATGCGTACGCCGAGCGACATCGAGTTGGTCGCGGTGCACGGCGAACTGCACTTCCAGGTGGCCGGCGGTATCGAGATGTACACGAGCAAGATCTTCGCCGGTCAGCTCATGGTGGAATACCACACCCACGGACCAGAACCGGAGCGTTCCATCGCGGCAGTCGAGCAGTTGCTCATCGAACTCGCCGACGCCGCCGTCGCAAGCAGCGTCGGCTGAGGATCAGAAAGCGAATCGATGGTATTGCAACGACTTTCGAGCAGCAGGCATCGCCCGCGTCACAGCTCCGGCGGTGCGAAACGAACCGCGCACCCGATCGAAGGTGGGTGCGTCGAACAGCGTGGTGTCGTCGACACTGCGCAGGCCAGGGACCTCGTCGAGCACGTCTGCGGGATCGTTGACCGCCCAGTGCAGCGTCGAACCGGAACGCCTGTTGAGCATGTGCATCTTCTGTGTCTTGATGGCCAACCAGTTGTAGAAGTCGATCTGGATCTCGCCGGAATCGAATCGGTCGACCACGCGTCGCAGCAACGCGGTGCCCTCGTCCTGGGTGAGGTACATGCTGATGCCCTCCGCGAGAAACAGCACCGGCTTGTCTGTCGGGATCTTCTCCAACCACGACGGGTCGGTGGCAGACGTCTTGATGAGCTCGTAGTCGGGGCGCGTCGGGTAGATCTGTTCACGGAGGGCGATCACGTCGGGAAAATCGCAGTCGAACCATCGCACCTCGGGGCCCGGATCGAGTCGGAACACCCGCGCGTCGAGACCACACCCGATGTGGATGACCGTCGCCTCGGGGTGTGCGGCGAGGAATTCGCGTGCCCACATGTCGTACAGGGCGGTCCGTACTGTGACGATCGGTGCCCACTTCGCCGTGACTTTCAGGTCACTCCAATCGAAGTCGAGTCTGCCGACCGCGTCCCGTGCGAACGTATCGCCGAGAACTGGCTCGTCGAACTGTGCATCGAGGGATTTCAGGTACAGGGTGGTGAGCATGGTCTTCGCGGCACCGGTGAGGTCTACTGCGGCCTTGTCGGTCATTCGCAACACACTAACGGGAGAATGCTCTCGGCGCCATCACGGCGGATCACATCAACTGGCCGTGCGAAGCGAATGCATAGTTCCTCGAATAGTCCACTCCGATTTCCTGCACGCATACGAAAGGGTTTCCGGTGATCGATACGCCAACCACCGAAGGGCGCAAAAGCCCCCGCGTGCTGATGCTCTATTACAGCTACTCGGGACAAACTCGTCGGCTACTCGACACCGCCGCAGCAGAATTCGCGACGCGCGGGTACGACGTGACGAACGCCCAGATCGGATTCACAGACGCTCGATATGCCCGTCGATTCGCTCGATTTCCCATGCGTAACGTCTGGCCGGACATGCTCAGCGTCCTGCCGGCACAAGTAGCCGGAAAGACCGGTGATATCTCGATTCCCCGAGAAGTGAGCGAAACCCCTTATGACCTGGTGTGCATCGGTTCTCCGACGTGGTGGAGCAAAGCGTCCATGCCGATACGCTCATTTCTGAAAACTGACGAAGCACGAAACCTCCTCGCGGGCACACCCTTCGCGACGTTTGTCGTCTGCCGCGACAGTTGGAAGGGCAATCTCGACGAGGTGCGCAAGCTCGGCCAATGGCAGGGCGGCCACTACATCGGAGGAATGCACGTCGAGTATCCCGGCGATCAGGTCCGTTCGATGTTGTCTCTCACCAGCTTTCTCGGCTCGGGGGAGTATCGCGAGTCGTACCGCGGCGTCCGGCTGCCACCGACCAACGTGCAGCCCGAGCACCTTGACGAGGTTCGCGTTTTCGCAGCGGGACTGGCAGATCGGCTGATGGGGGAGAAGGTCTGATGGCGCGTGAATTCGAGGTCGAGGTCTCGTCGTCGGCAACGCCGGAGCAGATTCTCGCAGCCTTCGGGCGCACCGAGTACTGGCACGACAGATTCGCGGAGTTCGACAACCACACGGTTCTCGACGATCTCACCGTGGACGGCGGCCGAACCGAGGTCGTCACGGTGCAAGACCTGGGCCACGATGCGCTGCCATCGCTGTTGACCAAGGTGTACCGTCGCGGCCTGACGATCCGTACGACCGAGACCTGGGTGACCGTCGAGAAGGACGTCGTCCGTGGGGAACTCGTGGTCGAGGTCACCGGCGCACCTGGGTCCGGCGGAGGTACGGCCGAGATCGCCCCCGACGGCGACGGCTCTCGCATGACATTCTCCGGTGTGGTCGCAGTGCCCGTTCCGCTCCTTGGCGGAAAGATCGAAAGCCATGTCGCACAGGAGTTCACACTCCACATACCGGTCATTCAAGAGTTCACGACCGAGTGGGTACGGACCCATGACTGACGCGAAACGACCGTCGGCCAGGACGCCGGAACCGATTCCGAGCACCGACGAGGCACTCGACCGACTGGCCATGCCACTCGACGCGGCAATGATGACGCAACGAGCGATTCGACGGGTGTTGCCCGATCCGGTCGACGACGCCGTCGTCCTCCGATGTATCGAGCTCGCGCTCCAGGCGCCGACCGGAAACAACGGGCAGCAATGGGAGTTCGTCGTCGTCAAGGATCGTGAGATCAAGCGACGATTGGCGAAGCGCTATCGACAGGCATGGAATCTGTACACCCGCTTCGCGCTTCGCTACCTGGTACGACAGGACCCGGCGACCGCACGCACGGTCAAGGCCGTGCAGTGGCAGGTCGACCATTTCGAGGAGATACCGGTACTGGTGATCGCGTGCCTACGGCTTGGCGTGAGAGAGGGACGGGTCACCGGACTCCGGATGCCGCACCCTGCAGAGTCGGGCTATTGGGGATCGATCTATCCCAGTGTGCAGAATCTGCTGCTCGCCGCCCGAGCGATGGGTCTCGGAGCGTCGCTCACCACGATGCCCCTGTGGAACCTGACGTCGGCACGTCGGATCCTGCAGTTGCCCGCCAACGTCACCCCGGTATGCGTCGTCCCTATCGGGTGGCCTCGCGGCCGCTACGGGCCGTCGACGCGCCGCCCGGTGGGAGAGGTCACGCACCTTGACGGTTACGGCGTGCGCACCTGGCTTCAGCCGCTCGACGCCACAACCGAACCCGACGAGTCGACCCGGCGGCCGACAGCAGACACGTCGACGGAAGACCCGGAGACAAGTAGCAAGATCACGAATGTTTCTGTCCCACAAGCGTAACGGCGACAGCGTCGATATCGATAAGGTACTGAACCCTTCTCGGCAGACGTGCCAAGTGACGCCGTCGCGACAGAGAGCCGACCCATGAGCAGAGGAACGACACCCACGATGTCCACCACCACGTCCACCACTTCGAGAGCCGGCCGCCGCGGCGCCGTCGTTGCCGCCGTCGCGGGCGCAGGTCTTGCGGTGACTTTGGGCGCGCAGCTCGCGGGTCCCGGGGCGCAGGCGCATGCGGCTGGTTCAGTAGCCAATATTCCAGCCAACGTGTACGAGACGCTGGCGAACATGCCCGCAGTGCAATACCAAGCACTGCAGCAGACGACGAAGGCGTTCAACGACTCCGGCAACTGGTGGCTCTATATCCCGACGAATGTCGTCGGATTCGATCAGCAGGACTACGAGAAGGTGGCTGCGATCAGCCTCCTTCTCATGCCGATCCCGAAAGTGGCTGCGGCTCAATCGGATCAGTTGTGGATGACATTGGCGACGTTCGCACCGATGACACCTAATTGCACCGGAGTGCCGGGGCCGTGCAGCGATCCCCTGTATTTTCTGCAGTACGGCCAGGTCCCGATGTGGCAGTTGCTGAGTCCTGAGGGCTACACGTTCCCAGAGATCCGCAACACGATCGATCCGGACAGCGAGTACTACACCGCGGCCGATGGTCAGCAGGTAGCCATCCAGCCGTGGTGGTCGGGTCAGACTGTCCACCTCGACTTCCTCGGGCCCGCAAAGGCGGTCTGGGAGACTCTCACCGACGATCCATCGGGGAAGATCGAACAGGGTCCGACGGCGCAGCAGTGGGCGCAGGCATACCGCGAGTTCGGTACTGCAGTCTTCAACGGCCTGAACCCGTTTGTCGACGGAACCTATTGTCTGCCCTGCCAATTGTTCGGCACCGCCGGCGCTCCCGGATCGCTACCCAAGTTCGCGTTGTTCGGGAAGTACTACACGGCGTTCAACCTCGGACAGAAGCTGACCGAACAGGACTGGAGCCTCAACCCACCGTCCGACTACGACCCAACCGACCCCACCCGCGAAGACTACGTGCCTGTCACCAACATCTGGACCAAGGCCGCCTGGGATCAGATCTTCACCGATGGCGTGACATCGACCCGCGATTCACTCGCGCTGATCCCACAGTTGCCGACGATCATCCCGCAGAATCTCGCGACGTTCGGCGACCAGCTCGATGAGTTCTCGAAGTTGTTGGCTCACAACATAGTGGCCAACATCGACGGCCTCGCCACCGCGGGTGGAGCGACGTTCGGTTCCGCCGAAGAACTGGCGGAGATGATCAAGGAGTCGTTCGTCAACGCGCTGCCGTCAGCGACCACAGGCGACAACGGCCGTACGTCGAGCACGCTACGCAGCGTGGTGCCGACGACCGCGGCGAAGACAGCTGTGACCCTGACCGCCGACGAGGCTCTTCGCGGAAGCAAACCGCTCGCATCCGACAGCAAGTCGGCGGATCAGGACATACCGACGTCGGGTCCCGGCGCGGAGCCATCTGCCGCTGCGCCGGAGCCTGGTTCGCCGTCAACCCAGTCGCCGACCACTGTCTCCCCGTCACCGACACCGTCTCCAACACCACTGCCGAGCACCACTCCCGACGAGACGACTTCGGCACCAGCGCATTCCACACCGGAGCACTCGACACCATCAGAATCGGAGCCGACAGAATCGTCGCCGGACGCGGGGCAGACGTCCTCCGCGCCGAGCGTAGGCAAGCATCGTGCCGATGACGGTTCCGGGTACACCGGCAAGCATCGCGCCACAACGGGAACGTCATCCGATAGCGGCGCGTCGACGAGTTCGGCCGGCGGTTCTACCGGCGCGGCGGCGTAACGGCTTTCGCCATGTCCCGGTTCGGAATGTCCCCGCTTGCAGTGTCACCGTTTGGAACGCTGACCCTCACTGATCGCGGTCACGATCTTGTCGCTTCCCGACAAGCGTGCCAGACGGGCCGCGGTGTCCGGGGCGAACGCCCCCACAAGGGTTGCCGCGCGCAGACTGACCGGTGCCACGGTGGTCTCCGCACGGTTTCGTTCGATTGCTCGCACCGTGGCGCGAGCAACTTGCGCCGTGGTGCGAGTACCCAAGCGGGGCAACGACACTGCCGAATCGGCGATCATGCCCGCGTCCCTGACCGGACCGGGGAAGATCGACGAGACACCGACGCCGTGAGGGCGCAGATCGTCACGCAAGCCGAGCGCGAATCCCCGAACACCGAATTTGGTTCCGTTGTAGAGCGCTGTGCCTGCCGACGCCGATTTGCCCGACAACGACGACATGAAGACCAGGTGTCCTCGTCGTCGTGGAATCATCTGTTCGGCAATCAATTTCGCGAGAATGACCGGGGCGCGCAAGTTGACGTCGATGGCCCTGTCGATCTCGTCGTTCGTGTATTCGGTGATCTCTCCCGACGCCGGCACCCCTGCGTTGGCGATCAGAATGTCGATGTGCCCCGCCTCGCGCACCAGTTCGGCGGGTCCGCCGGGAGTTGCCAGGTCGACCGCAATCGCATTGCCGCCCAATCGCTTTGCGAGCTCGGAGATCACAGCGTGCCTGCGTCCGGTGAGGATCAAGCGGCCTCCTTTTGCGGCCATCGCGTTGGCGAGCGCCTCGCCGATGCCGCCACTGGCTCCTGTGATGAGAACGTTCGCCCCGGAGATATCCATACTCACGAGAATAGAGCTTGACTATGACGAGACCACCGGAATCAGACCAAGGTCCCACGACGTCGACAACGCCGTCGGGGTACCGTGCCTCCATGAACGAAGCGCAGTACGACGTCATCATCGTCGGCGCCGGTTTCGGCGGAATCGGTAGCGCTATCGCACTCAAACGGTTGGGGTTCGAGAACATCGTCATTCTCGACCGTGAAGATGACCTGGGCGGAACCTGGCATGTCAACCGCTATCCAGGACTGGCGGTCGACGTCCCGTCGCCGACATTCTCGTTCTGGTTCGAGCCAAACCCGAACTGGTCCAAGCTCTACGCACCAGGACCGGAACTCAAGCGATACGCGGTCGATGTCGCAGACAAATACGATGTTCGACGCCACATGCGGTTCAACACAACGGTAAACGGTGCGAGGTGGGACGAGGACTCGTCGACCTGGCAGGTTGCGGTCGACGGCGGCGAAACGCTCACGACGCGTTTCCTCATCTGTGCAACAGGATTTCTGTCACAACCGGCAAAACCTGATATTCCCGGCCTCGACTCATTCGCCGGACATATCGTCTACACCTCGCGCTGGGACGACGACTACGATTTCGCGAGTAAGCGCGCAGCGATGATCGGGACCGGTTCGACTGCCGTGCAGGTGATTCCGGAACTCGCCAAGGAAGTCGGCGATTTGACGGTGTACCAACGGACGCCGATGTGGGTCATGCCCAAACTCGATCTTCCGATTCCGGCTCCTGTCCGTGGACTGTTCGCCAAGGTCCCGGCGACACAGCGCGCGGTGCGCTGGGTGACCGACGTGACCCAAGAGATGCTGATGCTCATCGCGATGTGGAAGTACCGCAGGTTTCGATCGCTCAACGAGAATGCGAAGAAGCTCGCAGCACTTTTCCGCTTTCTTCAGGTCCGCGACCGCGGGGTGCGCCAGGCATTGACGCCGACATACGACTACGGCTGTAAGCGGCCAACCGTGTCGAATCAGTATTACCGGGCGTTCGGCCAAGACAACGTGCATCTCGAGACGGCGGGAATCGACCACATCGAGCCTGACGGAATCGTGACGCGCGACGGACGCAAGACGACAATCGACGTACTACTGCTCGCAACCGGCTACGACGTGTGGGAGGGGAATCTCCCAGCCATCGAGGTGATCGGTCGAGATGGGCGGAACCTCGGAAAGTGGTGGCGCGACACAGCTTTTCAGGCTTACGAAGGTGTCTCGATCCCGTACTTCCCCAACTTCCTCAACTCGGCGGGACCGTACTCGTGGGTGGGGTTGTCGTGGTTCACCACTGTCGAGTGCCAGATGCGACACATCGCACGACTCTTCGGCGAGCTACAACGTCGAGACGCAACCACTTTCGAGGTCACCGAGGCAGCCAACACCAGGTTCTTCGACGACATGACCACCAGAATCGCCGATTCGGTGTTCGCGCTCGGAAACTGCGCGACGTCGAGGTCATATTGGTTCAACAGCAAGGGCGAGACGCCGCTGTTCCGTCCCACGTCGGTGAACGAGGCGGTAACTGCCCAGGACTCGTTCCCACTCGATGACTACGTGTTCGACCGGACCTGATCCTCACTCGTGTGTGCGTCGGTATCCGGCGCCGGTGGCCTCGACCCGCAGGTGAGGTTCGCGCGGTGATCCGCATCCGCGCTCGCACCCCACCCAGTGTTCACGCTCGACGACCGGAAGCCCCGATTCGACGCGTTCGCTCACGTCGGTGCGTACCTCGGCCAGGCCACTCGAGCAGCCGGGTGCGCCGGCACAGCTGCTGACCCGTGTCCACGGCGACGCGGCGTCGAAGATCAGTCCCATCGGAGCGAGAACCCGCACCACGGTCTCGGCGACGCCCTCACCGAGGTCGCAGACGAGGATTTCGCGGTCGGGGGTGAACACCACCGGCGCTTCGACGGCTGCGACGAACTCGGCGAGTCGAGCAGGCAGGCGCCCGAGTTCGACCACCGCTCCGAGCAGCACGCGACCGTCGTCCTGATCGAACCAACCCACCCGAGGCTCGTCGGCTGTCATGGCGACGGGGGAGCGGTCGAGCGGCGGGTCGAGTCGGCTCCGAGTCGCTGCGATCAGATCGAGGCGCGCGGACGCAGGGAGATCGGCTATGCGCCACGCACCGTCCGCCGCTTCGAGGAAATCCTGCGCGACGCTCAGCATCACCTGCGCAACGGCAGATTCCTGGGCGACCGAGCCTGCGATCTCGCCGTCGACGACGATGTCGAAACCGGTCGTTTCGTCGATGCGGATGCGCGCGATGGCACACACGTCGGTGCCGCCACCCACGATGTCGGTGTGCCCGTCGTCGAGGCCGAAGAGGAACCGTCCAGATAGTGCCGTGAGGCGCCGATCCGAGCGGAGCGCGTCGTCGAGCTCGTGCGCCAGAGGGCGTAGATCAGTGAGGCCACCAAGTCGCCCGGTGAAGGGACTGACCTCGATGTTGCGTACCTTTTCGTGACTGGTGCTCGGTACCAGGTCGGCGTCGACAAGGGCGTCGGCGACAGCGTCGACCTCTGTGATGCCGCGTATCTGCACATTGGCACGCCCCGTCAGATCGAGGAAACCGTCGCCGTACTGCGAGGCCACACCGGCGAGTACAGCTAGTTGCTCCGGCGTGATCGAACCTCCGAGCAGGCGAACACGCGCCAGTGCGCCGTCGGCCGCCGGATGCGGGGTGAAGACTCCAGGGCATCGATCAGACGCTGGTCGCCCCGACGGCAACTCACCAGTGAGCTCACGGGACTGGCCGTCTGCAGAAGAAGAGTCGGGGTCACGCACGGTATCCAGCGTAGGCGTCGGCGGTACACAGCGGCCGCACGCGGGACGTGTGCGGCTGTGTCGGAACGCACTGCACTAGGCTGAGCCGCACGAGGTGCGCGGAAGCCGGTGCGATTCCGGCGCGGTCGCGCCACTGTGACGCGAGAGCCAACGGGCTGCCGCGAAGCCAGACCTGCGACCTCGGACCTGTCTCGGCCCTGTCCCACCTGTCTCCGCGCGAGTCGGAGTCCGAGGAGTTGCGATGATCCTGCTGCTGTCCACGTCGGACACCGACCTCATCACCGCTGACGCCAGCGACGCGGAGTATCGCGTCGCGAATCCGTCGCGGATCCTGCTCGACGACGTTCCCGGCATGGTCGCCGACGCCGACCTCACCGTCGTACGCATACTCGGTGGGCGTCGCGCCTGGGAGGAGGGACTCGATGCCGTCCTCGCGGTCGGGAAGCCGGTGGTCGTCCTCTCCGGAGAACAGCAACCCGATCCCGACCTGATGGCGCTGTCGACGGTGCCCGCCGGTGTGGCCGCAGACGCCCACAACTATCTCGCCTTCGGCGGCGTGCCCAACATCACCAACCTCCACAACTTTCTGTCCGACACGGTGTTGCTGTCCGGGAACGGGTTCGAACCCCCCGAACAGACTCCCGGCTGGGGAGTTCTCGAGCGGCAGCCGACCAGTGCCGTTCCCGACACCGCGCCGGCGATAGGCGTCCTCTACTACCGAGCGCAGCATCTGGCGGGGAACACGCGGTACGTCGAAGCACTGTGCGCAGCAATCGAGGAACAGGGCGCGCGGCCGATTCCGATCTTCTGCGCTTCATTGCGTACCGCACCCGACGACCTCATCGAGTTGCTCGCCACCGCAGACGCACTGGTGGTCACCGTCCTCGCTGCCGGTGGTGCGACACCCGCCACGGCGTCGGCCGGCGGAGACGACGAGGCGTGGAACATCGAGCGCCTCGCCGCACTCGACATCCCGATCCTGCAGGGGCTGTGCCTCACCGGGCCACGAGCCGACTGGGAGGCCAACGACGACGGACTCTCGCCGCTCGATGTCGCCACGCAGGTGGCCGTTCCGGAGTTCGACGGCCGCATCATCACCGTGCCGTTCTCCTTCAAAGAGTTCGACGAAAACGGGCTGCCCTGGTACCAGCCAGACAGTGAGCGATGCGCTCGGGTCGCCGGAATCGCGGTGTCACACGCCCGTTTACGGCATATCTCGCCCGCGGATCGTCGGATTGCACTGATGTTGTCGGCGTACCCGACCAAGCACGCACGTATCGGTAACGCCGTCGGCCTCGACACACCACGCAGCCTCGTACGCCTGCTGCACGCCCTGCGCGCCGTGGGCTACGACATCGGCCCGGAATCGGGTCCGGACGCGATTCCCGGTCTGGCCGAGAATGACTCGGACGCACTGATTCACGCGGTCATCGACCGGGGCGGCCAGGACTCCGACTGGCTGACCGAGGAGGCCTTGGCTGCCAACCCGATTCGCGTCAGCGCCGCCGACTACGAGCGGTGGTTCGCGACGCTGCCGGATGAACTGCGGCACGACGTCGAACAGCACTGGGGGCCTGCGCCAGGCGACCTCTTCGTCGATCGATCGCAGAGCTCCGAAGGCGAAATCGTCGTCGCAGCACTGACATTCGGCAATGTGGCCATCATGGTGCAGCCGCCGCGAGGGTTCGGCGAGAATCCTGTCGCGATCTATCACGACCCCGACCTTCCGCCATCGCATCACTACCTCGCCTCCTATCGCTGGCTCGCGGGTAGGGCCGGTGCCGCACAGGACATCCCGGGCTTCGGTGCCGATGCGATCGTGCACATCGGCAAACACGGCAACCTCGAGTGGCTGCCGGGCAAGACACTGGGAATGTCGGCACAGTGCGGCACCGATGCCGCACTCGGCGACGTCCCGCTGATCTATCCGTTCCTGGTCAACGATCCGGGCGAGGGCACCCAGGCCAAGCGTCGAGCACACGCGGTACTCGTCGACCACCTGATCCCCCCGATGGCGCGGGCCGAATCCTACGGCGACATCGCGCGACTCGAACAGCTCCTCGACGAGCACGCGAACATCTCGACTCTCGATCCCGCGAAACTCCCCGCGATTCGCCAACAGATCTGGACGCTGCTGACCGCCGCGAAGATGGACCACGATCTCGGCCTCACCGAACGGCCCGACGAAGAGGTCTTCGACGACATGCTCCTGCACGTCGACGGCTGGCTGTGCGAGATCAAGGATGTTCAGATCCGCGACGGCCTCCACGTCCTCGGTGAACCACCCGTAGACGACGCCGAGGTCGATCTCGTTCTCGCGATGCTGCGGGCACGCCAACTATGGGGCGGCACAGAGGCTTTGCCCGGTTTGCGCGAAGCCCTCGGACTCGACGAAGGCGCAGACTCCGTGCGTACCGACGTCGACACCGTCGAAGCCACCGCCCGCGATCTCGTGGCAAGGTGCGCCAAAGGGGAGTGGTCGGCGTCGGCAGTCGAGGACGCGGCGGCAGGCCACCCCGCCGCTGTCGGCGACGTATTGCGCTTTGCCGCAACAGAAGTGGTCCCGCGGTTGCGGCAGACCGCTGGAGAGATCCCGCGAATTCTGCACGCACTCGACGGTGGCTTCATTCCCGCGGGCCCGAGCGGTTCGCCGCTACGCGGACTGATCAACGTGTTGCCGACGGGCCGCAACTTCTACTCCGTCGACCCCAAGGCAGTTCCTTCTCGGCTCGCGTGGGAGACCGGACGAGCGATGGCCGACAGCCTGCTGGAACGGTACCTGACCGATCACGGTGAATACCCTGCCTCCGTGGGACTTTCGGCGTGGGGCACCAGCGCCATGCGTACCTCGGGTGACGACGTCGCCGAGATCCTGGCACTGCTCGGCGTCATGCCGATCTGGGACGAGGCGTCGCGGCGGGTCCGCGATCTCGAACTGATCGACCTCGACGAACTCGGTCGCCCACGCATCGACGTCACCGTCAGGATCTCCGGATTCTTCCGGGACGCGTTCCCACACGTCGTGACCATGCTCGACGACGCCGTCGCACTCGCGGCGTCGGCCGACGAACCCGACGACCAGAACTTCGTCGCCGCACACGCCCGTGCGGCGCTGGCCGAGCACGGCGACCAACGTCGGGCGACGACCAGGATCTTCGGCTCCAAACCCGGAACCTACGGTGCGGGGCTGTTGCAACTCATCGATTCTCGCGACTGGCGCAGCGACGAGGACCTCGCACGGGTCTACACCGAATGGGGCGGCTACGCCTACGGACGCGAACTCGACGGCATCGCCGCAGTCGACGACATGCGCTCGGCGTATCGCAGGATCAAGGTGGCCGCGAAGAACACCGACACCCGCGAGCACGACATCGCCGACTCTGACGACTACTTCCAGTACCACGGTGGAATGGTGGCAACGGTCCGAGCGCTGACCGGCAAGTCCCCGGAGGCATACATCGGCGACTCGACGCGGCCCGACGCCGTCCGAACGCGCACGCTCTCCGAGGAGACCAGTCGGGTTTTCCGTGCACGGGTCGTCAATCCCCGGTGGATCTCCGCCATGCAGCGACACGGGTACAAGGGCGCCTTCGAGATGGCGGCCACCGTCGACTATCTCTTCGGGTACGACGCCACGACCGGCGTCGTCGCCGACTGGATGTACGAGAAGCTCACCGAGTCCTACGTACTCGACGAACGCAATCAGGAGTTCATGAATCAGTCGAATCCGTGGGCACTGCACGGCATCGCTGAGCGTCTCCTCGAAGCCGTCGACCGCGACATGTGGGAGGCGCCGCCCGCCGACATGCTCGACCAGTTGCGGGCGGTGTACCTGCAGGCCGAGGGCGAGATCGAGGGCCGGTCGGAATAGCCGCCGGCCGGGACCGGTGCTAGCACCCGGATTCGTCGAGCGCCGCCTCGAGCACGTCGCCGAAGACGTCCGGGTACATCGGCAGGCTGTGGTGTGTTGCATCGGCAACGATCTCGACCTGCGTACCCGGCCACGTGGAGTGGACGTTCTCAGCGATTCGAGCGACATCGTGCACCCGACTCTGCTTCGCGAGGATCACAGTGCGGCGCCTGACCTCCGGTCGCACGGACCGCAGACGCCGAGGTATGACGAGCTTCGTCGTCGGCATCGTCGCGCCGAGTGCGGCGACATCTGACCACTGCTCGTCGAGCGGTCTACATCCGGTTTCCCATTCGAGAAACCTGCGTTCACGGTTCTCGTTGGGAGACAAGAGAATAGGCAATGCATGGGCGAGGTACTCGGGGCGCATGCCACCGAAGACCGAGTTGGGTTCAACCAGGATCAGCCCGTCCGTCGGGAACCCACCACCGGCGAATGCGAGAGCGATCATCGCCCCATACGAGTGGCCGATCAACGTCGGTTCGTCGACACCGAGTGTCGCCACCGTGACGGCAAGCCAATCCAGGAGGTCGGGGACCGACGAGATCGGCGTGCTCGAAGGTATTGATGCACCGACCTGGCCTGGAATGTCGACTGCGTAGACACGGTGTCGCCGACTGAGTTGTCCGATCACCGAGTACCACTCCGTCAGCGTTGCCCCTGAACCCGAAAGCAGGACGAGTGGTCGACCTGAGTCGGGTCCCGAGGCGACGACGTGCGTGTTGCCGTAAGGCGACGCGAGATCGAACCGCCGGGTGCCCGGCGGCCAACGATTCACCAGCGCGTCGTAGGCCTCGGAGAATCGTCGGCCTATGGGAGAGGCCAGGAAGGTAGCGGTCTCGCTCATATTTACCTCGATAATCTAGTTACTTGCTCATCAAGCTATATCAAGCCGGCGCTAAGGTCGAGAACCGTGACTTCCCGTGAGCGCGCGGATGAGAGCGGACCGCGCTATCTGCTGATCCGCCAGTTGCGCACACTCATGACCGAGCTGGACATTCGAGGAGCGCGGTTCGCGAGAACGGTGGATCTTCATCCAACCGATCTGCGCGCGCTTATCGCGCTCCTCGACGCTGAACGCGACGGAGTGCCTGCGACCCCGGGCTGGCTGGGAAGGAAGCTCGGGGGAGTGAACTCGGCAACCATCACGTCGTTGCTCGACCGACTCGAACGTGCCGGCCTCGTCGAGCGCACCGGCGACCCGGGGGATAGGCGCAGAGTTCTGCTGTCCGTTACCGAGCGCGCACGTGACACGGGTCGAGAGTTCTTCGGGACACTCATCGACGACGCGCTGACAGCACTCGCCGAGTTCGACACCCACGAACTCGACGTCATCGGACGGTTCCTCGAAGCAATGCGCAGTGCGTCTGACCGGAGCACGGACGACGAGCAGGGCACTACGTAGCCGGTCCGGGTTGGGCCCTGAACGCAAGCGGTTACGTGGCCCCGGCGCGGGAGCAAAATCGGGTGCTCGTTCGTTGGACGGAGTGAATGGCATATATCCGGGGCGGCGTCGGGTGTCGAAACCCACCTGCATCGGACCAGAAAGGCACACCCATGCGCTTCCCGTACTTCCTCGTCTACCTGGTGATCGAGATCGCCGTGTTCGTGGCCATGGTCATGACACTCGGCTTCGCCTGGGCGGTTTTGATCACACTGCTGGCTTCCTTCGTCGGATTCGTCATCCTCCGTTGGCAGGGCCGCAAGGTGTTCGGTGAACTCCGCCGCGCCTCACGAAACGAAGTCGACGCACGAGCCCCGCTCGCCGACACCGCCGTGGTCGGCGCCTCGTCGATCCTGCTGATCGCGCCTGGCCTGGTCTCCACGGTTGTCGGAACCATCGCACTCCTTCCGCCGACGCGACGTGCCCTGCGTCCGGTGCTGGCTGCAGTCGGCGCGCGCACGATGATGTCGGCAATGGACCGGGCAGGCGCCTACGGCCAAGCCGGGGTCAGGCGAGGAACGGTCATCGACGGCACCGTCGTCGACGATCCGACCTACTCAACACCGAACTCCTCGACCTCGGCCGAGCAGCCGCAGCTCCCGCGGGGCCACTGACACACCAGGGTCCCCACAGGGGCACACTGAACAATCGTGGCAACCGAACTGCTCCTTGGTGGGACCGTCTATTCCTCCGCTATTCCTGACGCGACTGCCCTTGCGGTCACCGACGGCGTAGTGACCTGGGTGGGTACCGACGACGTGGGGAAGGCCCTGCACCCCGATGCTTCCGTGACCGATCTGGAAGGGCTTTTCGTCGCACCCGCATTCGTCGACTCACATGTGCATCTGACGTCGACCGGACTCGCGCTCACCGGGCTCACTCTCAACGATGCCGTGTCGCGCACCGATTGCCTTCGCATGATCGCGGACGCGGTATCGACCGTCGGCGAGGGCGACCTGATCTGGGGCCGGGGCTGGGACAGCTCGACATGGTCGGGCGCCGAGGCCTTCGACGGCCGGTTCCCGACAACTGCCGACATCGACGCGATCGTCGGCAACCGCCCGGTCTATCTGGCTCGAGTCGACGAACACTCCGCCGTGGCCTCGACGGCGCTGCGCCGCCTGGTCGTCGGCTTGGAGGACGCACAGGGCTATCACCCCGACGAGCCGCTGATCGCCGAGGCGCACCACCTCGTGCGAGGAGCCGCACGATCGTTGGTGAGCCCCGCGTCGCGCACCCGCGCACAACTGCGCGCACTCGACGCGGTCGCATCGATGGGGATCGTGGCCATCCACGAGAACGGCGGGCCGGAGATCAGCGGTCTCGACGACTTTCTCGCCATCGGCGGACTCGATCATCCCGTCGAGGTCCGACGCTATTGGGGGCAGGCGGCCGAGAACGCCGACCACGCGCGCGAACTCGTCGCGATCGCCGGCGCCGACGCGCTCGGCGGCGATCTCTTCATCGACGGTGCGATCGGCTCACGGACCGCATGGCTCCTCGAGCCCTATCACGACGCCCCCGACGTCACCGGTATCGACTACCTCTCGCCG
Organism: Gordonia sp. w5E2; assembly: GCF_036540975.1. Taxonomy (NCBI): domain Bacteria; kingdom Bacillati; phylum Actinomycetota; class Actinomycetes; order Mycobacteriales; family Gordoniaceae; genus Gordonia; species Gordonia sp. w5E2. The sequence goes on from NZ_CP144213.1 coordinate 2,523,576, forward strand.
GACACGGTTCTCGACCACCTACGCGCATGCACCGAGGCCGGGCTGCAAGCCGGCTTTCACGTGATCGGCGACGCGGCGACGGCGACAGTGGTTGACGCGCTCGACGCACTAGCGGCCGAGTTCGGCACGCCCGCGCTCGCGTCGCGCGCTCACCGCGTCGAGCATGCGGAGATGGTCGACGCCGCCCAGGCTCAGACCTTGGCCGCGTGTGGTGTCGTCGCGAGCATGCAACCGCAGTTCGACGCAGGGTGGGGCGCACCGGGCGGCCTCTACGCGCAGCGCCTCGGCAACGAACGTGCCTCCCGCATGAACGATTTCGCCACGCTCGCCAAAGCTGGCGTGGCACTGGCATTTTCGTCGGATTCACCCGTCACCGCGATGGATCCGTGGGCGACGATACGTGCGGCCGTCCACCACAATCAGCAACGGAACGCGATCTCGGCTCGCGGTGCGTTCGCAGCCTCGACGCGAGGAGGCTGGCGCGCGGGAGGAACCAATGACGGACTCACCGGCACATTGGCGGTCGGCGCACCGGCGAGCTACGCGGTCTGGGAGGTCGACGAACTCGTCGTTGCCGGATCGCACGAGAGCGTTCAGCGCTGGTCGCTGGACCCTCGGTCCCGTGTGCCCGCACTTCCCGACGTCTCGCCGGGCAGCCCGCTGCCGCGGTGTGTGCGGACTGTGCACCGTGGTCGTGACATCTACCGCGCCGAGGGTCACTGACCAGTGAGCGACCCAGTGGCCGACAACCCAGTAGCCGACAACCCAGTGGCCGACAACCCAGTGGACGACACGGCGAGGCGCCTCCACGACTCGGCGACTCCCATGGATTCATCCGACACCCGGGCAGACGCGCCCGAGCACTCGAATCGACCATGGTCGAGGCTGGCCGGTGGCCGCTGGACCCCATTTCTCGTGCGTGCGGCCCTGGCCATCGTGGCGGGCGTGGCAATGTGGTCGGCGTTCCCGCCGCGCAACTGGTGGTTCATGGCCGTCATCTCGATGGGCCTGCTGTTCCTCGCGCTTTCCGGACCCATCCGCGCCCGCGTCGGTGCACTCGTCGGATTCATCTATGGGCTGGCGTTCTACATCCCGCTGCTGCCGTGGATCGGGGTGTACGTCGGCCCACTTCCGTGGATCGCCTTGTCCGTCGTGCTTGCGGTGTTCTCGGCACTCTTCGGTGTGTGCGCTGTGTGGACCATGAGACTCCCGTGCCCACCGTTGTGGTTTGCGCTGTCGTGGGTCAGCGTCGAAGCTCTGCGTTCGTCTGTTCCGTTTGGCGGATTTCCTTGGGGGAGAGCGGCGTTCAGTCAGGTCGACGGTCCGCTGCTCCCGCTCGCGTCGATCCTCGGGGCGCCGGGAGTGTCGGCCGCCGTCGCGTTGCTCGGCGCGTCGATCGCCTGGCTTGTCGTCGTTCTCGTCACCCGAGTCGTCAACGGCGGCGGATCGGTCGCACGAGCCGCGGCGTTGGCGGTGGTGCTTGCCCTTGTCGGACCGATCGCCGCGATTGCCCTGACACCCGACACCCTCGACCGCAACGTCGCGTCGTCGTCGGTTCAGGTTGCGGCGGTGCAGGGGAACGTGCCCCGACTCGGCCTCGACTTCAACGCTCAGCGCAGAGCTGTCCTCGACAATCACGTTCGGGAGACAATGCGGCTTGCCGACGCGGTGCGCGCCGGAACCGCCGAACAGCCCGATTTCGTCGCGTGGCCCGAGAATGCGTCTGACATCTCGCCACTCACCAACGCCGACGCGGCACAGGAGATCACCGACGCATCCATCTCCGTTGGTGCGCCGATTCTCGTCGGGACTCTCGTCATGAACTCCGACGGTCGGCCCACGAACTCCGTCCTGGTGTGGGACGGCGCAAAGGGTCCCGTCGCGCGCTACGACAAGCACATCGTTCAGCCGTTCGGTGAGTATCTGCCCTGGCGATCGTTCTTCAGCATGTTCTCGTCGTACGCGTCCATGGCGGGCAACTTCCGTCCGGGCACCGGCCCGTCGGCGATCACCGTGCCCGGGCGCTCCGGGAACGTAGAGGTCGGTGTCTCCACCTGCTGGGAGATCGCATTCGACAGGTCGGCTCGGGCCGCCGTCGACGACGGCGCGCGCATTCTCTACGTCCCGACCAACAACGCCACCTTCGGCAGGACGGACATGACCTACCAGCAACTCGCGATGTCGCAGTTCCGCGCCGTCGAACACGGCAGGGCGGTCGTCGTCGCAGCGACCAGCGGAGTGAGCGCGATCATCGAACCCGACGGATCCATCTCTCACGAGTCGGGCGTGTTCACCCCGGCGGTGCTCTCAGATCGCTTACCGTTGCACTCGGCCAAGACCGTCGCGACCGTTCTCGGGGCGTGGCCACAGTGGATCATCGTCGTGGTGACGGTGGGTGGGCTTTTGGTCGTGCTGTCGCGTCGTTATAGGTTCACTCTCGGGCCTCGCAAGGTCGGCGTCGGTGGCACACCGGCAGCACAGGGTGATGTAAGGGAGTCGGAGGAGCGTGGTGACAACGGGTAGCGAAGGTGCGACCAGCCAAGACGAGGGCGGAATCGTCGCATCCGACGGCTCACGCGCACTGGTCGTCATCCCCACGTACAACGAGCGCGAGAACCTTCCCCGAATCGTGTCGAGGGTCCAGGCAGCCATGCCTGGCGTCCACGTGCTGGTCGTCGATGATTCCAGTCCCGACGGCACCGGCGATGTCGCAGACGAACTCGCCGCCGGCGACGACAGCGGCCGTATCCATGTGATGCACCGCGTGGAGAAGGACGGCCTCGGCAAGGCTTATCTCGCAGGTTTCGCATGGGGCCTGCACCGCGATTACGCGGTCATCGTCGAGATGGATGCCGACGGCAGCCACGCACCCGAGCAGCTATATCGCTTGTTCGACGCGGTGAACGAGGGCGCCGACCTCGCGATCGGGTCGCGCTACGTACCCGGCGGCAAACTCGTGAACTGGCCCAAGTATCGCGAAGTGCTCTCACGAGGTGCCAACACGTATGCGCGCCTGGCGCTCGGCGCCAACGTGCACGACATCACCGCCGGCTATCGCGCGTACCGCCGCAAAGTGCTCGAGACCATCGACCTCGATACGGTCGAGTCGGCGGGCTACTGCTTCCAGATCGACCTGGCGTGGCGCACGATCCAGGCCGGATACGACGTTCGTGAGGTTCCGATCACCTTCACCGAGCGCGAAGTCGGTTCGTCGAAGATGAGCGGTGGTGTGATGGCCGAGGCATTCACCAGCGTCGCGCGCTGGGGGATCGAGAACCGCCTGCACAAGATCGGGCTGCACAAGCGAGGCTGATGGCCCCAACGGTGCACAGCGACAACTGAAGCACGAAACACATCAGCCGGGTGGAGTCATGTGACTCCACCCGGCTGATGTCTGGTTCAGGACGCGAACGTCAGTTGGTGACTCCGCGACGACGCTGCTTGAGAAGATCGAGCCGCTCATTGAGCAGCACTTCGAGCTCCTCTTCGCTGCGGCGCTCGAGCAGCATGTCCCAGTGCGTGCGCGGGGGCTTGACCTTCTTCTCCTCGGGCTCTGCACCCTCGAGGATCGTGCCCTCCATGCCGTTCTTGCACGGCCACTTCGACGGCACCTCGGCGTCGTCGGCGAAGGGGACGTCGAAGATCTCTCCGTTGTCGGTCCGGTACTGGACGATTCGTCGCGGAGCGAGATCGTGATCACGATCGGTCTCATAGCTCACCGCGCCGAGGCGGCTGCCCCGAAGTACTCGATCTGCCATTTGGCGGTGTCCTCTCGTTTCTCGAGCGCTGTCGAACGCTCAACACTCCTATTCTACGCGCCGACGGCGCCACATCCGCACCACCGGTGACTCCCGGCCGTGTGCCGCCACCTGAACCTCGACGACCAGACTTGGGTACGGTCATGAGCGTGGAGCACACGACGAGCGGTACCACCCGATCACGGCGTCGCCCGTACGCCTGTGCCTGGTGCGGCCAGTCGATGGTCGACTCGGAGCATGGACGTCGGCGCAAGTACTGCAAGCGGTCGTGCCGTCAACGCGCCTACGAACAAAGAGCGCTCACCGAGGGCACTTCTATTCCCTCCGACGCCGTGATTCTGACTCAGGCCGAGGTGAGCGACTTCGGTGATCGACTCTTCGCGCTGCGCTGCGCTGCGGAGGACCTCGCGACGGCGGTGGACGAGAACGCTGACACGAGTACCGTCGCCGAGTTGGCGGAAGAAGTCGTGACCCTGGCCAAGGACGCCGAGCGACTGCGTTGATAGGTCGCATCTTCGGGCTGTCGATAGTCGTCACGGTCCTCGCGCTCGTCGTCGCGTTCGTCTACGGCGGGTGGGAGGCGGTGGCGCTCGCCGCGATACTCGGTGTTCTCGAGATCTCCCTGTCCTTCGACAACGCAGTCATCAACGCGACCGTGTTGGAACGGATGAGTGCGTTCTGGCAGCGCATGTTTCTCACCGTCGGCATGATCATCGCCGTATTCGGGATGCGCCTGCTCTTCCCACTCCTGATCGTCTGGGTGACGGCGGGCCTCAACCCTGTCGAGGCGTTCCGACTCGCGATGAACCCACCACCCGATGGCGCCGAGCAGTTCGCCGACGGAAGCCCGAGTTACGAGACGATCCTCACCGATGCACATCCACAGATCGCCGCGTTCGGCGGAATGTTCCTGTTCATGCTCTTCCTCAACTTCATCCTGAGCAATCGCGATCTGACGTGGTTGACGTGGCTCGAGCGTCCGCTGTCGAAGATCGGTCGACTCAGCGCGCTCCCGGTCGTCCTCGCCAGTGTGACCCTTGTGCTGGTCGCCGAGTTCCTCGCGCCCGACGAGATCCGCTCCACCGTCCTCATCGCCGGAATCCTCGGCATGGTCACGTACCTGATGGTCGACGGGTTGAGCGCACTCTTCCAATCCGATTCCGACCTGCGCGACAGTGGTCCGTCCGGCGCGGCGAAAGCGACGGGCAAGGCGGGATTCTTCCTCTTTCTCTACCTCGAGGTCCTCGACGCATCGTTTTCGTTCGACGGTGTCATCGGCGCGTTCGCGATCACCGCGGATCCGATCATCATCGCCTTGGGACTCGGATTCATCGGCGCGCTATTCGTGCGGTCGATCACGATCTACCTGGTCCGCACCGGAACGCTGGCCTCGTATCGCTATCTCGAGCACGGCGCCCACTGGGCTATCGGCGCTCTGGCCGTCATCCTGCTGCTGAGCATCGAGTTCCACATCAATGACGTCGTGACCGGACTCATCGGCGTCGTGTTCATCGGCGCCGCATTGTTCAGCAGCGTCGTCGCGAACCGCCGCGACCAACGCCGTGCACTTGCCGCACGTCGCTGATCACTTTTTCTTCTTGCCGCCTTGTGAGACGTCGTCGCCCTTTGCCGCGCGCAGCTTCTTTCCTCGGCGTTGGTACATCACGACGAAAATGGTGAGCAGGATGGCCACGACCACGGCGATCACGACACCCCACGCACTGGCCGCGCGGAATCCCGGCGCCCGGACATTGAGGATCTGTTTGCCCACTTGCGCCGCGTTGTTGTTGCCGAGATGGATGCTCAGTGTCAGCAGATTGGGGATCGCGACCACGACGCCGATCACCACGCACAGGATCGAGAGGAGGTTCTTCATCCGGCCCCGCAACGAGACCGCAAGCACGAGCATCGATATCGGGATGAACGTGCAGACGAACCCGATCGACAGCCCGCTGCCGATTCCGCGCCCCATCGATCCGTCGACGTTGCTGCCGATCTGCTCAGCCCACCAGCGCGGCAGGAACGCCGCGAGTATGAAGTAGATGACCACCGCGATGGCTATGGCGATCGCGACGAAGAGAAACTTGCGCGCCCCCTTGGCGAGACGGTCGGAGAATGTCGGCTGAGTCTGCGCCGACGTCGAACTGACGGTCACGTCTGTGTCGCGCCCCGGTTCGGGCGTCGACGAGACAGAAGCTTTGTTTGCCGAGTGCTCAGCCATGGTTCTCAGCATAGGGCGACGACACTCGGATCCGAGGGGGTCTCGACCCTCTGGCGCGTCCGATTACAACTCGTTACCTTGCGGTGGCCCAGCGTTTTTGCGCCGGATGGCGAAATGGGTGTCCATCGCGGCGGGCCGAGTGTAGAAAGGACGTTGACAGCGGTGGGCTCGCTTTCCAGATCAGGGACAACGGTAATTCACCGAAGCCGTTCCGCATCCTTCACATCCAACGATCGTCACAGGTCACAGCACAAGAGTGAGTACTTTTATGGATCCGACGCAGCGTCAGATGCTCGACTTCGAGCAGAATTGGTACGCACTCGGTGGGGGTTCGTCGCGCGAGATCAGCTCGCAGTTCGGGCTGTCCGACCGTGACTTCTTCACGCAGGTCCAGCACCTGCTGAATGCCGAACCACCGGCTACCCTTTCGAAGGGTCAACTCGCTCGGATGCGCGAGGTCGTCCGCAGCAGAATCTGGATGGCTCGCTGAGGTCGACGGCCCCCTTACGCATTCGTGGAGTCACGTCCGACGAAAGGAGTTGTGGTGCCGCCGTTCGCCGACGACGAACTCGACGAGTTCTACCGGCGTATCGAGGCTGGCACCCAGCAGCCCAGCCGTAAGCGTTCGTCGCCCACTCGGTCTTCTCGGACATCGAGGACGCCCGCCTGTCCGACACCGGAGAAGGACGCCTACCGTGACGTCCACGAGGTCGACGCCGCGGTGAGCCGCATCCGTGCGGCCGGACGCACGGCCCCGGTGCTGCGGTCCTACGAATGCATCTGCGGCTCATGGCATCTCACAAGCAGAGCAGTGGACATTCCGGACACACGGCGTAAGCGGAAACGGTCGTGACCCTCGTCGAACTGGCGGTGGACGATCTCACCGCAACCACCGACGCATACCGGCGCCTTCTGGCTCGCAACGACAGCGCAGCCGAGTACGCCACGTCGAACGCCACGCTGCGACTCGACCGCAGACACCTCGGGCACCGCGTACTGTTCGACGTCGCAGACGTGTCGTCGTGGCAGACGCTGCTGGAGCGACGCGGTCTGGCCACCCGCAACGACGCCACCGCTGTCCAAGTCGACGGCCTTCCGGTCGGGGTGACCGAGCACCGCGCCTCCGGAGCCGAGGCCGCACCGACCGCAAGCGACATCGAGGGCATTGACCACATCGTGTTCCAGGCCGCGGGCCGCGACCACGCGGTGGCCTTGTTCGGCTCGACCCTCGGCCTCGACTTCCGCCTCGACAGACCCGTCGCCGATGGCCTTCGGCAGCTGTTCTTTCGCGCGGACGACCTGATCGTCGAAGTTCTCGTCACACCCGATGGCGTTCCGAGATCGTCCCCGCCCCTCTCACTGTGGGGGATCGCTTGGGCGACAACCGATATCGAAGCAACGCAAGCCCGACTCACCGGCGCGGGTTTCACCGTGTCGCAGGTTCGCACGGGACGCAAACCCAATACGCGGGTCGCGACGGTGCGGTCTCCGGCTCTCGCCACGCGCACCTTGATCATCGAACCCACTCGATCAGTCGCAGCTAAGGAGTCGTCGTGAGCCAGACGAGCCGACCAGACGGGCCAAACCGGTTTCAACGGGTGGCCGGCGTGGTCAACAGGACAGTCGTCCTCCCACTCCTGCAGATTCCTCTACTCAATGGTGTGCTCGGTCGTGCGTTCACCGAGGTGTCGTACACGGGCCGCAAGACGGGCAAGCACGTCACCTTTCCGGTGAACTACGTCCGATCCGGCGACTCGGTCACGATCGGCGTCGCCATGCCCGACAAAAAGACCTGGTGGCGCAACTTCACCGGCGACGGCGCACCGATCACGCTGACCCTCGACGGCGAGCACCGAACGGGGCACGCCGTCGCGTCAAAGGACAGCAACGGATCGGTGCGGGTCAAGGTCTCCCTCGACCACAACGATTCGCACTGAGTCAGCTCCGCCGCACGTCATTGTTTCTCAGCGCGCCACCGCTCCGCCGCACGCTCCCGCTCCGCCGCACGCCACCGTAAATGCCGCACCTCACGATGAGCGGCTGTAACAGCGTGTCGACCGTCCAGCGCGGAAATCGGAAGCGAATTCCGTTGGGGGAGAAGACGTCCAATCCGTTGTCGCTTGGCCCGAAGACTGATCCCCACCGGTGCTCGGCCGGGTGATATCGGCGAGTCTCGCGGCCGCCGAGATGAGCGAGAACGTTGCGCGCCACCAGACGGTCGGCGCGGTTGCGAGCCGAGCCACGCAGCGGATCCGTATCGGCGACATCCCCGACGGCGAACACTCCCCGGTACCCGGGCACTCCGAGGTCGGCGTCGACGCGGACGAATCCTCGGTCGGTCAGCATGTCCGAAGGCAGCCAGGCTGTATTCGGTGACACTCGGCCGACGGCCCACACGATCGCATCCGCCTCGACCGCCGCTTGTCCGGTGAGCCAGGTGATCGAACCGGTGCCGATCTCCCCGAGATCGGCGTCGGTTGGCAGCACCGCCCGATGTCCACCGTGTCTGTCGACACCCAGGGACTCCAGTCGTCTGGCCACCTTGTGGCGCGTGCGGTCGTGGTGCCGGGGGAGTGGCAGCTCACCGGGATGGTAGAGAGCGACCTCCTTCTTTGGCCAGCGTCGACGCAGTTGGGCGGCCGAACTGCATGCTGCCGCACCCCCACCGACTACCGCTATGGTCCGAGCGTGCGACAGGCGCTCGTGCACGCCGTGTAGACCGATGTCGACGTCGTCGCCGTCTTCGAGGACTGGCTGGCGCCAGAATCCGTTGGCGACGCCCGTCGCGATGACGAGCGCGTCGTAGGTGACTGCCTCAACTGTTCCCGACGGCGTGCGCAAGCGCAGCGTTCGACGATCGTGATCGAGGTCGACGATCTCACCATGACGGATGTCCACCGTATCGAGTCGACGCATCCGACCGAACTCGACGCGATAGTCGCGAGCCCACCGCTCCGGGTAGGCGATCCGCAGCCCGACTTCCTGTCCGCTCACCAGTGCGGGCCGCATCGAGACTCCGACGACGCTGCTGCGGCGGGCGAGGTGCATCGCGGTGAGCACACCGGAATCGCCCATGCCTGCGACGACGACGCTTCGCGTCCCCCGCTTGTGGACGAGCGGCACTGCTGCACTCACCCGGGTCGCCCAACACCGTCGGTGGTCCGGGAACTGAGCCGGGGAAGCGGCAGAAATTTTGGCACACGATCGATGACGTCGGCGTAGGACGGACGTCGTTCAAGACTGCGCTCTTCCATCATCGGAATGCTCGCCCCGAGGAACATGGCGAGCATCGCGCCCGCACCCACCCACAGCCACCACGCGTCCGCGGGCGCAGCGGCAATACCGAACAGCAGGATCGACACCCAGAACATGAACTCGCCAAAATAGTTCGGGTGCCGCGACCACGCCCAGAGACCGATGTCGACGGTCTGACCGGGCTCGCTCGACCGCCGGAACAGTCTCAACTGTCGGTCGGCGATCGACTCGAGTGCGATCGCCGCGAGACCGACGACGAACGCGACAACGCTCAACCACATCAGCCCGGCGTCGGCCCTGGTGAGCGCGACGTACGCCGGGATCATCGCGAGAAACACCTGCAACGTGGGGATGAGGTGAATGGCGAAGAGATCGGCGACGAACGAGAACCTTCCGGCACGTCGCCGCAGCAACTCGTAGCGCCAATCCTCGTGGACCAGCCCGGGAAACGACCGCACCCAGTTCGCGGTCAGCCGCACCGCCCAGATCACGAGAACGATGCCGAGGAGGGCACAACGCCACTTCGCTTGGGAGCCACCATGTATGGCGTCGCCCGCGAACCACCAGTACAGGGCAAGAAATACCGGGACGACACTCCAGTAGGCGTCGTAGCAACTCGAATTGCCGACCGCCCGGCTCACCACGAAGATGACGAGCGTGGCGAGTACATCGGCAATGAGCGTGTCCGCCCAGAGTTGCCCGACGCTGGGTCCCCATGTCAACCACAGCAACGCCACCGCCAGGGCAACGACGTACGCGGCGGTGATCACCACCAACGACGCTCGTCTCCCCATAAGAGGGATGGTGTCAGGCGACGCCCCACTTCGCGGCGTTTTGGCTGCGACCGGGCGGCAGCGCGCGTCGGGGTCGCAGATGCTCCAGCAGCCAGCGGTAGACGTCGTCGTCGTTGAGGAGGGTGAAATGGCTCGCCCCACCCAGATGCAGTCCGTGCTCGGTAGTGAATCCGACGCTGCGAGCGCGACTTTCGCCGCGACCGCTGGGCGTCAGCACCAATCCGTCGCCGATGAACCTGCCCAGGGGATGGTTGGGATCGCGCGTCAACGATGCGGTGACGAACAAATGTCGCGCCTGTGGCAGCAGCGGTACCGCGGTGGCGGGATGCTGCCGGAAGGCATCCGGATCCCTCCCACTCCAGTCGTCGTCGACAAGACTTCCGTGAAAAAGGTCGCGCACTCCTGCGCTGCGTCGTCCGAGCAGGTTGCCGAACGGGGCGGTCACCGAAACCGACCTGAGCGCTCCGGCCGCAAAGTGCACAGTCCGAGCCAGCGGAGCCCCGAAATGCGGCGTCCCCAAACTCACTGTCTCCGTGACCAATCCGCACCAGTACGCGTCTTGGGTGGCGGCACTGTGGCAGGCGCTTCGGATGATCAACCCGCCCATCGAATGCCCGATCAGGGTCAGTCGCGACACAGGCACCGGCCATTGGAGCATCAGATCATTGAGTAATGCGGCGAGTTCGCGCCCGTTATCGCTGATGTGGCGTCCGGTGTTGAATCGCAGCCGCACCTCGGTCGCGCCGATATCGGTAGCGAGCCGCTCGCCATACGTCGGGCGGTTACCTCTGCGCCACGCGTGCTCGGACTCCATGAGGCCGTGCAGAAAGACGACGATGTGCCCGGCAGCCTCCGGAAAAGCCGCGCGGAGCGCTTCGGCCTCGACCGCCACCGGCATACCGTCGACACGGATCGACATCGGCTGGGCGAGCGGCGAGCGCTGGTCGGCGAGCGAGTCGCCGATCAGCCCGTCCAGAATGGCGAGCACCAGCGCGCCCCGTGAACCCTCCGATGGCGAGTGGCGCGGTTCCGGGAGTGTGGCACCCACCTCAGCGATGGCTTCTAACATTGCCGACAACGACTCGTAGGTCGTGTCGGCTACTGCGTCGTGGACCAGATGTGCCGATCGACTCGACGATCCGCCGAGTCGATCGGTCACCCCGAACACACGATCGGTTACCGCGCGATGCACTTTCGCGACACCGCGGATAGCTCCTGCTAGCTCACTGCACCCCAATTGCGCCAGCGCCGCCAGTTCGGTCGGGGCGACTTTGTCGGCTGTGGTCACAACCCACAGAGTACAACTGTTCACTCACTTGCGGGAGCCCTTGCAGCAACCGCCACCCGAGCACACAGGCAACTCAGGCGTCGACGGTCTCGCGGTAGCCGAACTCGACGACATCGACATCAGAGACGTGCTTACGGCGCTCACGCCTCAGGCCGAGGCCGTAGAGCGCCAGGCCACCGAGAAGCCAGCACCCGAGCACGATGAGCGGATGCGCAATGGCGTTGCCGTTGAAGAACACGACATCCCGCAGGAGCGATCCCGTTGCGCCCGGCGGCAGGAGCTGGCCGATCGCGCCCCACGGGGTGGGCAGTAGTTCAGGGGCGCTCGAGAGTCCGGACAGCGGGTTGCCCAGGAGTATCAGTGCAATGGCCGCGACGACCAGACCCGGACCCCCGAGCGCTTCCCGAAGGCCGAGCACCGCGAAGCACGTGGCCGCGATTCCGAGCATCGCCGCCAGCGACGTCAGCCAGTAGTTTCCGTCGAACGTCCCGACGAGGAACTGCAGAATCGCGATCAGCGCGAAGCCACCGACAACAGACACACCCAGCGCCGCGATGATCCGACCACCCGCCGAGCTGATCACGAGCATGATCACCATCGCACTGATCCAGCCCCCGAGAGCCAGGGGAAGAGCGCCTGCCGCCAATCCGGCACCGCGCGGGTCCTTCGCCGGGAAACTACGCACATCGACGACCTGAGTTTGTGCGTGAGTGGCGTCGGCGACACCTTGTCCCATCGTTTCGATCATCGTTGCCACCGTTGGACTCGCCGCAGAGGCGACGAGCACAGTGAGGTCTGCGCCGGGCTTGACGACCAGCGCGCCGTAAATCGCGCGCGTCTCGATCGCGTCGCGCGCAGCCACCTCGTCGGAGTATGCCGTGACGTCGAACGAGTCACCGGTGAGGCGATCGACCTGACTGACCACCTGCTCAGACCCGACGACCCCGATCGGGACGTGATGAGGCGCCGACCGCGCAGCGGGAAGCGCGAACATCGTGACCATCACCGACAACAGGACTGCGGTTCCGAGCACGACCGCAATCACTCTGACGGGCGCCGGTGGCCCCTTCTTTGCAGGGGTATCGGTCACGGGAATGTCGGGCGCACTCGTCGCACCGGGCGTCGTGGTGGTTTCATCGGCACTCATGGCGCCTCCCTCAAATTAGATACGGTTCGTTTCTTAGCAGAGTAGGACGATCCGATAAGATACGCAACGTATCGGAAGGAGATTATGTGACCAGACGTCGCCGTGGCACAGAACTCGAAGCAGACATCTTCGAGGCCGTCCGTGCCGAGATCACCGAACGCGGATACGCCGGCCTCACCTACGAGGGGGTCGCGGCTGCCGCCGGAACGAGCAAGACCGTCCTGTACCGACGCTGGGACACCAAGGTCGAGATGGTCATGGCAGCAATGGTCGACGTCGCCCGAGAGGTTCTGACCGTCCCGGACACCGGATCGCTCGCCGACGACCTCCGGATGGTCCTTGCCCGCATGCGGGTGCGGTTGGCCGAGGTGGGTCCCCGGACGATCCGCTCGCTGCTCGCGGATCTGCCCGAGGGTTCCACGGGTTCTGTCATCGGACTCATCACCACACATGTCGACGAGGTCATGGCTCCCGTGCTCGAGCGCGCTCGCCGACGGGGCGAGCTCGGTCCGCACCCGCTGCCGCCTCGCGCCGCGTCTCTCCCTTTCGATCTCGCCCGGCACGAGGTCTTCATCGCCGGCAACATGTCCGAGGACACCATCGACCAGATCATCTCGGTATGCGTGATCCCGCTCTGGACGACCTGGACAAATACTCCCGAGTCCGATACTCCCGAGACCGACCGCCACATGACTTCGTCGAGAGGGATGACCCACACATGAGTTCGTCAGCACCGCCGGCCGCCGCCGATCGTCACGACGAGATACGTGTCGTCGGCGCACGGGTCAACAATCTCAATGACGTGACAGTCGTCCTTCCCAAGCGGCGCCTCACCGTCTTCACCGGCGTCTCCGGTTCCGGCAAGAGTTCACTCGTCTTCGGCACGGTGGCCGCCGAGTCGCAAAGATTGATCAACGAGACCTACAGCGCATTCGTTCAGGGATTCATGCCTTCGTTGAATCGGCCGGATGTCGACGTCCTCGACGGACTGACGACCGCAATCATCGTCGACCAGGAGCGTCTCGGTACCGACCCGCGCTCGACCGTCGGAACGGCGACGGACGCGAACGCGATGCTCCGCATCCTCTTCAGCCGACTCGGGACTCCACACATCGGTTCGGCGCAGGCGTTCTCGTTCAACGTCGCGTCTGTCAGTGGCGGGGGCTCCGTCACGACGGAGAAAGCGGGCCGAAAAGTCAAGGAGCAACGGACTTTCGAGGTCGTCGGCGGAATGTGCCCTCGATGTGAGGGCAGGGGCTCGATCTCGTGTTTCGACCTGACTGCGCTCTACGACGGCTCCAAGTCCATCAACGAAGGCGCGATCACGATCCCCGGCTACAGCATGGATGGGTGGTACGGGCGCATCTTCCGCGGCTGCGGCTTCTTCGATCCGGACACACCGATCGACAAGTTCACTGCCCGCCAACTCGACGCCCTGCTGTACAAGGAACCGACACGCATCAAGATCGACGGCATCAACGTCACCTACGAGGGCCTCATCACCAAGATCGGAAAGTCGTTCCTGGCCAAGGACAAAGACGCGCTGCAACCCCACATCCGCGCGTTCGTCGACAGGGCGATCACCTTCTCGGTCTGTCCGGACTGCCAGGGGACTCGACTGTCGGAGAAGGCACGAAGTTCGACGATCGGTGGCGTCAGCATCGCCGATGCGTGCGCGATGCAGATCACCGATCTCGCCGACTGGGTCGGCTCGCTCGACGAGCCGACACTTGCACCGCTGCTCGAATCCCTGCGCGCCACGCTCGATTCGTTTGTCGACATCGGTCTCGGATACCTCTCGCTCGACCGTCCGTCCGGGACGCTGTCGGGTGGAGAGGCGCAGCGTACCAAGATGATTCGCCATCTCGGGTCGGCGCTGACCGACATCACCTACGTCTTCGACGAGCCGACGGTCGGGCTGCATCCACACGACATCGACCGTATGAATCGGCTTCTCCTGCAACTGCGGGACAAGGGCAATACGGTGCTGGTCGTCGAACACAAACCCGAGGTCATCGCCATCGCCGACCACATCGTCGACCTCGGACCACGCGCGGGGACCGGTGGGGGCAACGTCGTCTTCGAAGGCGGCGTCGACGACCTGCGCGCAAGCGACACGTTGACCGGACGCCACCTCGACGACCGCGCCACCCTCAAACCGCAGGTGCGAGAGCCCAATGGAGCGTTGGAGATTCGCGGCGCGAGTTCGCACAACCTGAAGGACGTCGACGTCGACTTCCCGCTCGGGGTGCTGTGTGTGGTCACCGGCGTGGCCGGCTCCGGGAAGAGCTCTCTTGTCGACGGATCGCTATCGGGCCGAGACGACGTGATCACCGTCGACCAATCCGCCATCAAGGGTTCGCGGCGCAGCAGCCCGGCGACGTACACGGGCCTCCTCGAGCCGATCCGGAAGGCTTTCGCGAAGGCAAACGGAGTGAAACCCGCTCTCTTCAGCGCCAATTCGGAGGGTGCGTGTCCGAACTGCAAGGGAGCGGGTGTCATCTACACCGATCTCGCGATCATGGCGGGAGTCGCCGTCACGTGCGAGGTGTGCGAGGGTAAGCGATTCCAGCCCGGTGTACTCGACTACACGTTCGGCGGTCGCGACATCTCCGAGGTCCTCCACATGTCGGTCGACGCGGCGCTCGAATTCTTCTCCGCAGGTGAATCGAAAGTGGCTGCGGCACAGAAGATCCTGGAACGGCTCGCCGACGTCGGACTCGGCTATCTCACGATAGGACAACCGCTCACGACGCTCTCCGGCGGGGAGAGGCAACGGCTGAAACTCGCGACACACCTCGGGGACAAGGGCGGGATCTTCGTCCTCGACGAGCCGACGTCAGGTCTGCATCTTGCCGACGTCGAGCAACTGCTGGGGCTCCTCGACGGCCTCGTCGACGGTGGTAGATCGGTGATCGTGATCGAGCATCACCAGGCGGTGATGGCTCATGCCGATTGGATCGTCGACCTCGGTCCGGGCGCCGGTCACGACGGCGGGCGAGTGGTGTTCGAGGGCACCCCGGCCGATCTCGTCTCAGCACGTTCGACGCTGACCGCACAGCATCTCGCCGACTACGTGAAGAACTGAACCGCCCGACTCACCCGGCGCTACGGTGTCTCATCCGCCCGGGGCGTCGTTGACGACTCCGGCCAACGAGTCGCGGTCGGCGACGTCGAGTTTGATGCAGGCGCGATAGATGTGACCCTCGACAGTCCGTACCGAGACGGTCAGGCGTTCGGCGATCTCGCGGTTGGTCAGGCCGCGACCGATGAGAACCGCGATCTCCCGCTCCCTGGCCGTGATCGGCAGCGGTCGTGCTGTCGCCCTGATGGCGGGAGTCGTCGCGCCATCGCACGCCTTCGACAGCGCGAGAACTCTCGCAGAGCAGGCGGTGGCGTCTCCACGCCGGCCGGCACGCTCGTACAACTGTGCCGCCTGCGCCGCAGCGTCGGCGGCCGACAGCAGCACTCCCGCATCCTCGAAATCATGTGATGCCGCTGCCAATTCGTCCGGATCGCCCGCTGCGTAGGCCGCTGCGTGGCGTGCGTAGACGTGGCCGAGCTCGCCTTGGATGAGTCCTGCGAGCTCCGCGAGGCGCGGAGCCGTGGTCTTGTCGCCGAAGCGAGTCGCGTGATGCAGGGACTCGGCCTCGAGTGCGAGTTGCCCGGAGTCGTGAGCGATTGCGGCCGCGCGATGCGCGTGATCGATTGCCGCGCGTTCGGCGCCCTGTGCAGCGCAGATCCAGGCTTGCGCGAGCACCCGCTGCGAGTCGTGGATCGCCAGGTGCGGACCCCGGTGCTCATCTGCGTCTCGTAGCACCCGTTCGGCTTCGTCGACGTCGTTGAGCGCCGCGTACGCCCGTACCAGAATCAACCGGCCGGGCAAACGCCACGGGAGTGGCTGCTTGGCGTTGAGAGCGGCGAGTGCCTGTTCGAACTCGCTGATCGCCTCACGAAACGAGCCGCTGTACGTCGCCGCAACACCTGCCGCGATCTTGGCGATCGCCCATCCGAGGAACTGACCCGAGGAGGAGAACTGCGTGTACTCGGTGGCGCGGTTTCGCGCCTCCTTGAGGTCGCCGACCATCGTGAGCGCCAGGACGTCGCAGTAGCGCACCATGACGCTGATCATCCCGTCCGTCGCCTTTTTCTTCGCACGGGTGCGCTCTGCGTAGGGGGCGTAGTCGCGCCCGCGCCCGGCAATCGACATGGCCAGCCCGGCACCGAAGGCCGCGAAATCGATGGCCTGTGACGGCGCGTTCGGACTCTCGAGAACGTGCTCGGCGAGCGCGATTCCCTCGTCGAGCCGGTTCTCGTGAACGGCCATCGCCGCGGCAACCGCGTCGACGACGAGTCGTAGCGACGGATGCTCGACCTTCTCGTTGAGCAGTTCGAGCATGCGATAACTCTCATCGACGTCGCCGAGCATCCAGAAGATCAGGCTCATGCGCGATACCGCCCACACCACGAGCTCGAACTCATTGAACGACTCGGGCTCGAACTCGGTGAATACAGCGTCGGCCTCGACGACTCGCCCCTGCCACATGATCGCGCGGGAGAGCAGCTCTCCCGCGGTCAGACTGCCGTCGTGCTCGAAGGCGACGCGGGCGAGCCGCTCACCGAGCGGGAGATTGGCCAGGAAGATCGCATCCTTGGCCGCTGCGATGAGCAGCGCTACGTCGACGTCACGGTGCGCGTCGACGCTCAACTGTGCGAGGCGGATACGCTCGGCGGCGGTGTCGGTTGCGTGGTCGCGCAATGCGTCGACGAGTTCGGCGCGTAGCCGTCGGGCCGCGACGGTGCTGATACGTCGCCGAACCACGTCTCCGTAGAGCGGGTGGGTGAATCGGACGTTGGTCGTGTCGCCGTCGCGAGTTGTCGTGATGAAACCCAGAGTCTCGGCGTCGTCGACCGGTTCCTCGCCGATCAGCCCGATCAGGAGATCGATGTCGATCGGCTCATACAGCGACAACACCTTGAGCGCATCGACAACGTGCGGACCAGCACGGTCGAGACGGTCGTCGAGCAGTGACACCAGGCCGGACGGAACCGCCGTCGCGCCCCGCAATTGCCAGACGCCCGACACCTCCGACAACGCACCGGATTCGACGGCCCCCTCGATCATATTTCGGAGGAACAGTGGATTTCCGCCGGACGAATCCCAGATGACGTCGGCGCTCAAGCCCTCCAACGATCCGCCGAGCACACGTTCGACCAGTTCAGCGCACTGTTCTTTCGTGAGGTTCTGCAGTTCGAGTCGGTGAAGGTAGCCGTCCTTCCACAACGAGGTCACCGCATCGGGCACAGGTTCGCCCGTGCGGACTGTGGCGATGATTCGTGCGCTGCGATCAATCGCGATCTGATGCAGCAGCGTCGCCGAAAGCTGATCGAGCATATGGGCGTCGTCTATCCCGATGACCGTTCCGGGCTCGGCAACGAGGGTCTCGCGCGCGGAGACCAACGCCGCTATGGGATCGCGCGACGCGGTAGGAGCTACCCACGGCGCGAAGGCTCCGAGCGGTATGGCACGCGACGACTCGGTACATGCAGCCCATCGGACAGGCCTACCGAGCGAATCGGTGACCATCCGGGCGAGCGTGGTTTTGCCGACGCCCGCGGGCCCGACAAGTACCACTCCACAGCGATCGCTTGGTCGCAAGAGCGCGGAGCGGATGAACTGTTGCTCGGCGGGCCGGCCGAGGAGTTGCCAGCGCCCTTCCATGGTTGAGCAGTATAGGGCGAATTGCCAGAAATTGAGTCGTGAAGGTTCGAGCAAGGAAACTCACTCGGGGAGTTCGTCCACGCTCGTCGGCTCACACATCGGGGCATTGTTCTTTTGATGCCGGAATCGACTCGACGCATCGTACACGTCGCGCTTGAGGCGGTTAATCGATCCGAGCGGGGTATGTACCTTCAGGCCACGCCAGGAATTGAACGACAGGACGTCGTCGCCGTATGCGCGTCGCTCCGGTGTGTAGGGATTCTGCGTCGGGAATCTGATCGTGGCAACTGTCCGGTGCGGTGACTCCTCCTCCGACCACGCCTTTGTCGCATCGTCGATCGGCATCCGGTCGACAT
The DNA here is from genome assembly GCF_036540975.1 of Gordonia sp. w5E2. Taxonomy (NCBI): domain Bacteria; kingdom Bacillati; phylum Actinomycetota; class Actinomycetes; order Mycobacteriales; family Gordoniaceae; genus Gordonia; species Gordonia sp. w5E2. The sequence goes on from NZ_CP144213.1 coordinate 2,542,117, forward strand.
TCGTGCACAGTTGCACCCGCAGTTCATATTCGGCCGGATGCGACTCGAAGAAATCGACGGTCATGTCTTGCAGCGCATTTACTCCGCGATAGTCGGGTGTCGGTTGACCGGCGAGCGCACGAACCTCGGCCGACGACGGCGCGTACAGCATCTTCGCGACATATTTGCCGTAGCGCAGCGGCGCTGACGTATAGAAGGTGTCCCCGAGAATATGCGTGTTCTCCCTGATGAAAACTCTCAGGGTGTCCGGAAACGGGCGCCCGATCTTTGTCAGAATCCTGGCGTCGACTGCGGCCAACAAGCGTTCGCCGAACCCGAGAACGGGATCGGAAACACGGGCGAGCAGCACCGCCGTCGGCATGCCCTTGAGGAGATACTCCTTCGCGTCCGCGAACAGGAACTCCCGATGGGTCACCATGATGAAGTCCTGGGTGACCGCGGTGTCGTCGGGCAGGGCACGGTCTGCGGTCGGATCGACGCCGACGACCTTGATCCCGAGGCCGCGCACGCCTCTCATCTGATCGGTACGTATGGCTCCCGACGTGCTCGATAAGCGGGCGATGATCGGGTAGGTCCGTGGTTCCGCGAACAGCCCCTGGGCGAGTTCTTCCGGCAGGTCGGCGTGCACCTCGAGTTCACCGCGTAGGACAGCGTGACTCTTGGCGTGGGCGTCTCGGATGCCGCGCTTGTACTTGGCGTACGCGTGCTCGTTGTTCGTGTGCAGGATCTGCACCATCTTCGCCACCACCTCCGCCTCACCAGGCGGGGTGTCCTCCATCTCCGGCTCCCACAACACGTACTCACGACTCATCGTCACGGTCCTCTCGGCGCATCAGGGTGCGGGCCAGGGTGCGAAAGGGTTGGTGGCATGTGCGAGCACCGGGGTGAGCGTGGGGAAGTGGCGGAGCAACACTGTGCGCATCGTGTTGTCGCGGATCCACGCCATGCCCGCTTCGGTGTAAACGTCGGCGGTGAAGTCCGTCGTCAGGAATCGATCAGCGGCGATCCTGCGTGATGCCATCAAGATGAACACCCGAAACGCGGTGTCGGAGAATCCGAAGCCTCGGGGTTTGCGTTCTGCGTAGAGACCGATCATGAGATCAACGTCATCGATGTCGCGGTACATCTGCTCGAGCTGCTTCGCCCACTCGGCGTTGTTCGTCAAATCTGCGAAGCTCTTGGCGGGCGGGAGCCGGAAATACCGCCGGAATTCGTTGTAGCGTGGCACGCCACGCTCTCGGCTTCGGAGGACATCGATAGTGGCGAGGTCAATCGACTCAGCGTCCGGCCGCGGGAGATCTCGGAGAGCTTCCGGGAAATTGTGGAGCGTCAAAGCTCCCGGAAATGCCCTTCCGAAGGAATACAGCAAATCGTCCATCGACCATTCCGCCATTCGCTGGTGCACGTTGTCGGCCAGAAGCTCTCCGAGCGGGTGAGTATGCCTGGTCTGGCCCGTGGCCAGGCTCCGTACATCGAGGTGGTCGGGTAGCAGGGGATGCATGCGATACACCGCCACGAATTCTTCGGTCAACGAGAACGGCACCCCGTCGAGATGAGTTCCGCCACCTGGAATCCCGAAGAGTATCTCGCTGTCGACAAGCCGCCCGAACTTCGAGGTGAACTTCTCACCCAGTAATCCGAACCAGTTCGCGTGCATGCCGGTCACGGTTGTGGGGTGCGCGATGATCGCAGGTGTCCAGTCGACAGTGTGGATCTTTGCCATCAGTGCCGAGTTGATCAGTCGCGCAACGTTATACAGCCGCTCTTGATCAGCTGTGAATTCAGGGTGTGCGACCGTGAGTCGTCGACATATCGCGTTGTGTTCCCGCAGGAACAACGACTGCATCAGCGCGAGTCCCAGCCACGAATTCGCCTTGGGTCCGTTCTTGTCCAGCAATTGCTCCGCTGCCAACGTGGGGAGTCCGTCGTCAGCGAGTTCGATGGTGGCGAGCAGATTGCCGTCGGCATCTCGGTGGCGGATCGCGGCCGCGTACTCCTCGGTGTCGCCGTAGATCTGCGACGCGTCCCACCAGTGCGTGTCACGGTTGGCGTACGTCGGCGGGGCGTCGGCCGGGCCGTCGAGTGTCGGCGTTCGTGGAACCTGCATCGGCCGGGAGTGCGGCCAGTGGTCGTCGGCGTCGAGCTCGATGAGCCACGGCTCGGGATCGGGAGGAGTGAGATGACTCACCCAGTCATGCACCTGAAACTGGATCCACGCGGCGGCGAGCAGGTTGAGCGTCTCAGCGGGCTGAAACTCGGTGCGCGCGAGCAGCTTCTCGCTGACGACGCGCGGACTCGGCTCACGAAATCTGTCCCCGAGCTCGGGCCAAGTCGCGTCAAGCGGCACGTTGCGACCGAATCGAGTGCCGACGGACCCCATGTCGGGGTGCGCGAGGTTGTCGAAGCGCCCGTCGATCGTGCGCTTGCGATGGTCCGACGCCGGTAACGGTGGGTCGAGGGGCGGGGCGGGATCGGGATCGGTGTCGACGAGGTTGAGTGCCCGGAGCTGGCTGCGGATGCCGACCAGCACCGCCAGCCCCAACGGTTTCGGTAGTCGCGACCAGCCGACCACCCGGTCGAGCTGCTCCGCGGTCACTGCGAGGACCCGCTCAACGGTACTTCTCTGATCGACCACCGATTCCTCTTCCGTACCCGTGTCGCCCGCCCTGACCGATGTGACGCGATCAGTATCCCCGACGGCGGCGTTCGGGTGCATGCGTACCGGACTACCTCATCGGGAAAACGCTGATTCGAGTACCCCGGTACTCGTGCGACCGCCATCCATGTCGCGAAGGCTGGAAACCCAGTCGGTTCACGCATGTCCGACGCAGGGTCAATCGGCACGATCAACGATGTCGTGCACTACGGGAGAATGGCAGGTGATTCGTGATCGTCCCGATCGGCATCACGCTCAACATCGAGACCGAACTCGACGACGCGGTGTCGGCGCTGGGGTGCCGCGTGGGCGACGCGCGGCACAGTCGATTCTGGTTCGCGGAGGCACGCCACGCATCGATCGACACCCCGACACCCCTCTACGACAACAGAGTGGCGATCAGGTTGCGCACGGGTGCCTTCGACGACCTCACGGTCACCATGCATCCCGAGCGAAGCGAGTGGCTGACAGGCGATTGGGCCAACTCGTTCGACCGTGACCAGTTCGAATATCGCATCTCAGATCAGTGGTGTGGTGGCGATCGAAGGCTCAGGGCGTCGGCACGTACCCGTCATCCGTCCGGGAGCATGTCCGAGGCGATCGAGAACGGCGCCGACCCCACCCACCTCCTCGACACGGCGCAACGACGCTTTCTGGTCGCGTGCGCGTCGTCGGGGCCGCCGATCGACCACCTCGTACTGCGTGGGCCGATCACGTCGCAGGTCTGGGATACGTCGGTGCGCGACGTCCGACAGGTTCGGGTGGCGAGGTGGCTGTCCGATGACATCGACGTCGTCGGGGTCTCCACGTGCATCGGTGTCCGCCCCGGCGAGTCGTCGCACGACCTCGCGGCGCGGGCCTCGGCGGTCGCGAGCGATCTCCGCGACAGCCTCCACGACGCCGGGTGTCACACCAGCCCGCTGACGAGCAAAACCGCTCTGGCGCTTCGTGTGCTCGCAGGGGCGACCCCGTGATTACCCGTCGACGGAGACGATCGTCAGCTCGAAGACCAGACTGTCACCCTTGTTGATGCCCGCCGCAGGATTGCCATTCGGGTATCCGTCCTCAGGGTTCATCGCGACCGCAACCGACGAACCCACCTTCTGACCCGCGATGGCCTTCTTGAAACCGACCACGACCCGGTCGAGCGGGAACTGAACGGGAGTACCCCCCGAGTAGCTGCTGTCGAAGGTCTTACCGTCACGGCCATCGACGCCGACGTAACAGACGCTGACGGTCGCCGTGTCGGGGACAACCTCGCCGCTGCCCTCCCGCAGGGTGTGAACCTGCGTCTGCTCGACCGCGAACGGAGTGGTCACCGTGACTGCCGGTGCCGTCGTCGAGGTCGAGGCGACGACGTCGACACTTCCCGTCGTGCCACGAAGGGTCCAGTCCGGCTTGGCATCCGCTGCCGGTGCCGCAGACGGGCAGGAGGGCGACGCCGCGGAAGTCGATGACGACGCGGCAGAGTCGGAACCGGAATCGGAGCCGCACGCGGCGAGTCCGATCGTCAGCGAGGCAACGGCTACGGGAAGTACGACACGGCGGATGTTCACGGGCGTCACGCTACCGAACGGCTTACCTCAGACCGTGAACCGCATCGAACCACATCGCCGACGTCACGAACCCTGGAGTCCCAGTGCGCGGGAGATGGTGAAGAACAGGTCCGTCTGATCGGTCAAGCCGACGACATTCGCCGCGCTGGGGCCGTATGCGGCGATCCGCACCTGCGTACCGGTGTGGCCCTGATCCATCGCGTCCAGATTGTCCGACGTTCCGTATGACACCGTGAGCGGCTGGCCGTCCTTGCCGGTCAACACGCGGGTCAGTCCGGGGTAGATGGCGTCCTTCTCCACCTGCAGGGGCAGCTTCGCGTCGTCGGCGGCCTTCTGTACGTCCTCGGCAGTCATCGACTCGACGATCTGGCTGCTGTGCGCGTGATCGGCGGTCACGATCACCAGCGTGTCGCGGTTGTCCTTGGCGTAGTCGAGCGCCACCTTCGTCGCTTCGTCGAGGTCGACGGTCTCGCCGATCTGACCGCACGGGTTTGCGGCGTGATCCTGCTTGTCGATCGACGCGCCTTCCACCTGCAGGAAGAAGCCCTTGTCGTTGCCCTTGAGGAGGTCGATGGACTTCTTCGTCATGTCGGCGAGCTTCGGCGTGGATGCGCCACGTTCGGGGTTGTCGGTGCACGTTGCGGCTGGTTCGAGGTAACCACCCTTGGTCGCGACGGGTCCGTTCCAGCGGACAGGCATGTTGCCGTCGGCGAAGAGTCCGAGGACCGGAGAGTCCTGGTTGGCCGTTGTGACGCCGTTGAGCTCGTCGGCGCTGCGCACCATGGTGTAGCCCCGTTCCTTCGCCTGCACCTCGAGCGTCTTGCCCTGGTATTCGCCCGCAGTAGCGGTTTGCTGGAACGACTTGGCGCCACCACCGAGCACGACGTCGGGTCGCGTTCCCAGCAACTGCTCGGTGATCGACCCCTTGCCACCCTTTTCCAGGGCGTCTGTCGGACACTTCTCGGATGTTTCCTCGGGCCCATAGCATTTGCGATTGGTGACGTGCGCGACCTGTACCGCGGGTGTGGCGTCCTGGATCTCAGCGGTGGTGACATCACCGGTCGCCTTGCCCGACTTCTTCGCCAGTTCGAGCAGCGTCTGCTGAGATCGGCCCTCGATGTCGACGGAGATTGCGCCGTTGTAGGTCTTCGTGCCCGTCGACCAGGCCGAACCGCTCGCGGCCGAATCGGTGACGAAGGTCGGCTTGCCGTCCTTGTCGAGCGAGTAGTGCGTGTACTGACCCGTCAGCGGCAAGGCGTCGAGTCCATTGAATGCGCCGCCCGCGCCCTGCGCGTAGTCGCGAGCAACGGTGATCTCGGAATCTCCCATGCCGTCACCGATCAGCAGGATGACGTTCTTGGCGCCGGAGTTTCGGATGGAGTCGGCGATGAGCGAACTGCGGTCATCGCCCGCCCTCGTAGCCCCGCCATGTTCCGAAAGCTTGCCCTTGGCAACGGGATTCAACAGCGGTCCGGCCGCATCGTTGCTTCCGTCACCGCCGCACGCCGCAATCACCGTCGTCGCACACACCAAAGCCGTGACCGCCATGTACCGATGTCGTCGCATCCGCATTCTCCCCATATCCGCCGTTTTACTGAACTCGGACATGGTCGTTGCGATATGTGAACAAAAGTTGTCGCGGGATCGACGCCGGTGCGGCCACCCGACCACGACTCGGGTGACCGCACCACCTCAGCGCTTGAGCGGGCTGTAGAAAACCAGTCCGTTGCCCTTGTTGTCGTAGACGACCGCACGACGCTCGTGCGCGTCGTCGTACGGGCCTTTGATGATGGCGCCACCGCTTTCCTCGACGGCCTTCGCGTCGCCGTCGACGTCGTCGGTCTTGATACCGACCACCACCTTGCCCGGTATGGGATGGTCGACGTCAGTTGCGAGCGCAAGTGTCAGCGATCCGCCGTCGAGGGCGGCGAAATGCGCCCCGTCACGAAACTTGAGCGCCATACCCAACGTCTCGCTGTAGAACTTGATGGAATCGTCGAGATCGTCGGTCGACAGAACGATCATGCGGACTTCGTGGTCACTCACGTTGGCCTCCTTTGGCCGAATCCAGCTTGCTCAGCGTGGGCCCCAACCCCGTATTCGACGCTAGTGCAACCGACAGCCAGACGAATGGGACTTTCGGTCCGCACCCGAGGGTTGCGCACAGGACGCACACAGACCCAGGAAATACAGGCAGACCCCAGAAATACGGGCGGCTCCCGACCTGAATCAGGTCGGGAGCCGGTGTCGTCTGACCGCGCGTCAGCTGCGAACGGAGTCGAGCGCCTCGTTGAACGTCGCGCTCGGTCGCATGACCGCAGCCAGCTTGTCCGAGTCGGGAGCGTAGTAACCGCCGATGTCGACCGCCTGGCCCTGCGCCTTGTTCAGCTCGGCCACGATCGCATCCTCGTTGTCGGCAAGCGTCTTCGCGAGCGGCGCGAAATGCTTGGCCAGTTCCTCGTCGTCGGTCTGCTTGGCCAGTTCCTCAGCCCAGTACATCGCGAGATAGAACTGGCTACCCCGGTTGTCGAGCTCGCCGGTTTTGCGCGACGGCCCCTTGTTGTTCTCCAGCAACCGGCCGGTCGCGGCGTCGAGCGTCTTGGCCAGCACCTCGGCCTTGGGGTTGTCGTTCTTCTTACCGAGGTCCTCGAGACTGACCGCGAGGGCGAGGAACTCACCGAGCGAATCCCACCGCAGGTGATTCTCCTCGAGAAGCTGCTTGACGTGCTTGGGCGCCGACCCTCCCGCGCCGGTTTCATACAGGCCGCCGCCGGCCATCAGCGGGACGATCGACAACATCTTGGCGCTGGTCCCGAGTTCGAGGATCGGGAAGAGGTCGGTCAGATAGTCACGCAGGATGTTGCCGGTTGCCGAGATCGTGTCGAGGCCGCGGATCAGACGTTCCATCGTGTAGCGGATGGCACGAACCTGCGACATGATCTGGATGTCGAGGCCCTCGGTGTCGTGATCCTTCAGGTAGGTATTGACCTTCTTGATCAGCTCGTTCTCGTGCGGGCGGTAGGGATCGAGCCAGAAGACCACCGGCATTCCCGACTCACGCGCACGGGTCACGGCCAGCTTCACCCAGTCGCGGATCGGGGCGTCGCGCACGATGCACATGCGCCAGATGTCGCCCTCTTCGACGTCCTGCGACAGCAGGATCTCACCGGTCTCGAGGTCGACGAAGTTCGCGACACCGTCTGCAGGGATCTCGAAGGTCTTGTCGTGCGAGCCGTACTCTTCGGCCTTCTGTGCCATGAGTCCGACGTTGGGCACCGTGCCCATCGTGGTGGGATCGAACTGTCCGTTGGTCTTACAGAAGTTGACCATCTCCTGGTAGATCCGCGAGAACGTCGACTCGGGGTTGACCGCCTTTGTGTCCTTGGGGCGGCCGTCCGCGCCATACATTTTGCCGCCTGCGCGGATCATCGCGGGCATCGAGGCGTCGACGATGACGTCGCTGGGGGAGTGGAAGTTCGAGATGCCGCGTGCGGAGTCGACCATCGCGAGTTCGGGTCGATGCTCGTGGCATTTGTGCAGGTCGTCGATGATCTCTTCCTTCTTCGACGCCGGCAGCGATTCGATCTTCGCGTAGAGATCAGACAAGCCGTTGTTCACGTTGACACCGAGCTCGTCGAACAGATCGCCGTGCTTGGCGAACGCTTCTTTGTAGAAGGTGCGCACCGCGTGGCCGAACACGATCGGGTGGCTGACCCGCATCATCGTCGCCTTCACGTGCAGCGAGAACATGACACCCGTCTTGTAGGCGTCTTCCATCTCATTCTCGTAGAACTCGATCAACGCCTTCTTGCTCATGTACATGCTGTCGATGACGTCGCCGTCGAGCAGCTTCACCTCCGGCTTGAGCACGATCGTCTCGCCGCTGTCGGTGACGAGTTCCATCTTGACCTTGCGGTCGCCCTGCACGGTGATCGACTTCTCGCCGTGGTAGAAATCGCCCTCCCGCATGTGTGCGACGTGGGTACGCGATGCCATCGACCAGTCACCCATCGAATGGGGGTGCTTCTGTGCGTACTCCTTGACGGCCCTGGGCGCACGACGATCCGAATTACCCTCACGCAGAACGGGATTCACGGCGCTACCGAGACACTTGGTGTAGCGGTCGCGAATCTCCTTCTCCTCTTCGGTCTTCGGATTGCCGGGATAGTCGGGGATGTTGAACCCCTTGGCCTGCAGCTCCTTGATCGCTGCGAGCAACTGCGGCACAGAGGCGCTGATGTTGGGGAGCTTGATGATGTTGGTGTCGGGCTCCTGGGTCAGGCGCCCCAGCTCTCCCAGGTGATCGCCGACCTTCTGCTCGTCGGTCAGGTAATCGGGGAACTCGGACAGGATGCGCGACGCAACGGAGATGTCGGACGTCTCGACGTTGATGTCTGCGGCATCGGCGAACGCCCGGATGACGGGCAGAAAGGAGTAGGTCGCCAGCATGGGCGCCTCGTCGGTCAGGGTGTAGATGATGGTCGGTTGCTTGTCGCTCATAACCTGCCTTCGCTCTCGAGTGCGGTCGCCCGACACAATGGGTCGTGTGTCTCAACCGCTGGCCACGCGCGGGTGTGCACGTCCAGCGTCAACCCTATTCGGTCGGCGAAACCCGTGCCGCATGTGCTCGCGAAATGAGCTGGGTCGCGTCGTGATCGCAGGGTGCCCTCGCCCACTGTGGTGCGCTCGCGACGACGCCGCGGGGCCATGGCAGACTCGACCGCGGTCCGTGAACGAGGTGCAACCGTGAGGTGACGATGGTGAACTCTGCCGTGGATGGGACTCTGACGCTGACCGACACGTTCGAGGCAAACCGCTCGATCCAGCGCTCTGCCGCCGTCCGACTGTTCGCGGCCTCGAACTCGGCCCTGTACGTCACGCTGATGGAACGCCATCTCGACTTCGGAACTCGCCACACCGAGTCGGAGCTCGCTATTCGCCTAGACCGCGACATCGCCGCACTCGGCACGTCAGACCAGCCCGCCGGGCTCGATCTCATCAAGTCGTGGGCCAAGCAGGGGTGGCTACACCGTGTGACCGACGCCGCGTCGCCGTCGGCACCCAACGTGTGCTTCCTGAGCACCGAGGCGCGCTCGGTGATCGCATACATGCGTCGATTGCGGCGCGAGGACAGCGTCGCGACCGGCGGGTCGATCATGGGCGTGGCCGCCGGTCTGCACCGGGTTGCCACGCAGGTGACCGACGATCCCGAACGAATCCGCGAGGACATCGAGAACCAGATCGACGAACTCGACGCCGAACTCGTCGAACTCAATGAGGGCCGCCGTCGACCATTCGACCTGCGGGGAGCCGAGGACGAGGCTCGGGCGATCGCGTATCAAATGGAACAGATCATCACCGACATCGGCCAATACGGCGCGATGCTCGATCGGATCACCACAGCGCTGCTCGACGACCCGCACGACTCCGACCTCGCCTACCGGGATCGGCAGCGTCAGATGTTCGACGACTATGAGTCGCTCCTCGAGTCGTCGCAGAGCGCGTCGTATCACGCCTTCACGCAGATGATTCAGGATCCGATGCAGCGCGCACGCCTCATCTCCGACATCGAGCTCGTCGTCGACAGGCTGCCGAGCATCGATACCGGTCTGCGGGCAGTGATGGAGAATTTCTTCCCGTTGGTCAGTGAGCAGATGGCCGAGGTCGGGCGGATCAGGCAGCGCTGTGCGCGTCGAATCCGACGGTTCGTCGCGTCGGGGACGCTCGAGCAGAGCCGTGGCGTCGCCCGACAGCTCAACGACGCGCTGGCGACAGCCAATGAGCTTCTCAAGGATTCGCTCGCCGACCGTCGTCTCGGCTACGAGTTGCCTGTCGCGACGCCGCAGGTGACGTCGATCGGTCGGCTCGCGTTCGAAATCCGCAATCCGGCACCGCCGGAGCAGGCACGTCCCGCAGACGGACGAACCAACCTGGCATCGTTCGCGTCGCTCGCGGGGCAGGTCGACACGGTGGAACTCGCCGACGTCGTGAACGACAAGCTGACATCGGGACCGCTGTCGTTGAGCGACGCGATCGCCGCGCTCGACGAGCCGTACCTCGCGCACGTCATCGTGTTGTGGTCGTGGGCCCTGCGCCAGCCTCGGGAAATGCCGCGCCAGCATGGGGCGGGGTCGTCGTTCGTGCGGTTCCGGTCGCTGGAGGGCGAGGATCGCGCGATCGAAGTGCCGACGTTGTTGTTCAGCGAGCCTATTCCTTCCCAGCACAGCGATACCGATTCGATTCTCAGCACGGAAGCCGACGCCTGATGACCAGCACCGACACCACGAACACTGACACCACCGACCCGAACACGCCCGGGGCAACGACGAACACCTCGGCCACCTCCGCGCCCGCCGACGAGTTCGCCGGATACGACGACCTGCCGACCGCGGCGACGCACGGAAGAATCGACGGACCACGCGCTCCTCGATTCGACGGCGATGTCTCGGCGATGCCCGATCGCGCATGCTGGGCATTGCAGAATCTCCTCACGCGCAGGCACGTCAGCGGCGACCGCAACCCGCAACTGTGGGCGTGGGTCACCGAGTATCAGGATCTGCTCCGTAGTCGGCTGTCAGAGCTCGACCTTCGACTGCGCCTCGTCGACGAGCTCCAGGTCGCGTTCGTCGAGCAGGCTGGATACGAGTCACGTTGGGGTAGAAAGATTCTCAAACGCGAGACCATCCAGACCTACGACGCGATTCTCGCGTTGCACCTCGCCAAGTTCTTGCGCTCGTCGCGTGAGGAGACAGCGATCATCACCCGTGAGGAGATCCACGAGATGTTCGCAGGCGTGACCAATACGATCGACCGTGATCTCGCGTTGTTCGACAAGCGGATCGAACGTGCGATAGACAAGCTCGAGGAACTCGACTTCTTGCGCCGACACCGCGACGATCCAGACACGTTCACCGTCAGCCCGGTGATCACCGCTGTCATGACCGCCTCGGTGATCACCGACCTGCAGCATCAGTTCGAGCAGTTCATCGGCGCCGGCGACACGGGCGACGATCTCGCGGTCGACGCCGATTCGGTAGGCGCAGAAGGCAGCTCGGCGCCGACCGGCCAGTCGGACTCCACCGACGAATACTCCACTGGCGAATACTCCGACGACGAAGGAGACCAGTGGTGAGTGATCTCGACAAGCTCGATCAGCGGGAAACAGCCGACCAGCAGGACACGGCCGCCCAGCAGGGCAAGGTCGATCAGCGGGACACCGCCGACCAGCGAAGCACCCCGGACCGGCGGGGAACGCTCCATCGCGGCGAGGGGGACGAGCAGTACTACCTGTCGCGGTTGCAGCTCATCAACTGGGGCGTCTTCGACGGCTATCACTCCATCGGGTTCAGCCCGGGCGGCGCGCTCATCACGGGTTCGTCGGGAAGTGGCAAATCGTCACTGCTGGACGCGATCTCGCTGGCCTTCCTGCCCGATCACCGCCGCAACTTCAATGCCTCGGGCGATACCACCGCGGCCGGCTCGTCCGGCGGTCGACGTACCGTCGGCAAGTACGTGCGCGGCGCGTGGGGCGAGCGTCGCGACGCAACGGGAGCGCACCGCGAGATCATGTATCTCCGCGGGAGCGGCCCCGCGTGGGCGGCGATCGCGGTCACCTACACCTCGACGTCGGGCACGGCTATCACCGGGCTTGTTCTGAAATGGCTTGGCGCGGGCAAACTCACCGATGCGCACAGCGCTTACTTCATCCACGACGGTGACGTCGACATCGTGGACGCCTGCAACGAGTGGGCCGCCAATGGCTACAGCGCTGCCCGGTTCCGCGATCGCGGTTGGCAGGGCGGTCCGGGAGAGGGCAAGTACCTGTCGACGCTGTATTCGTTGATCGGCATCCGCGGCTCCGATGCCGCACAGCAGTTGCTCGGAAAGGCCAAGTCGCTCAAGAGCGTCGGCGGACTCGCGCAGTTCGTCCGGGAGTTCATGCTCGACGAACCCACGAGTATCGCGGGCATCTCCGACGCTCTCGAGCAGATCGATCCACTGGTCGAGGCGCGTGAGCTCCTCGACGTATCCCGGCGCAAGCGCACCATTCTCGACAACGTCGAGGCGATGCAGGAGCGCTATGCGGCGGAGTCGGCGACGTTCACGGTGCTCGACACCATCGAGCCAGAAGTCGTCCGCTCGTACGTCACCAACCTGCGGCTGCACAACGCCGAACCCGAGATCGCCGACCTCGACGATCAGATCGCCCGGCTCGATTCCGACCTCGCCGCACTCAACTCGCAGCACGATCAACTCCGCCAGGATCACAGCCACCTACTCGGTCGGATCGCGACGTCGACGGGCGATCTCGCGCCGCTGCAAGAACAACTCTCGACGGCACAGAAGGCAAGCAACGAGGCATCGATCCGGCGCGCCACGTACGAACACAAGATCTCCGCGCTCGGATTCGACATTCCTGAAGACGGCGAAGCGTTCTGGGAGCTGCGTGAGCACCTGATGGAGGAGGCCACCCGACTCGACGGCCAACTCGAGGCCGGCAAGCCACATTTCGCCGAGACGCTCGCCACCGAGGTGGCAGCGCGATCCCAACGCGACGCTGCCCGTGACGAACTCGAGCGTGTACGCCACGCCGGTTCCGCGCTGCCCCGCGCCGAGCACGAGATGCGTCGAATCATCGCCAGCGCACTCCAACTCGACGAGTCCGAACTGCGGTATGTCGCCGAACTCGTCGAGCTCGAACCGTCTGCCGAGAGGTGGCGACTGGCCGTCGAGAAGGTCCTACGTAACGCCGGGCTGCGACTCCTGGTGCCGGACAAGCACTTTGCGGCCGCGCTCAAATTCGTCAACGAGCACGACATGCGCGGACGGATTCAACTCCACCACGCGGAGACGCGTCCCGCGCCGATGGTGGAGCCGGGCACGCTCGGGGCAACGCTACGGGCGGCCGAGCCCGACCACCCGTGCACCAACGAGGCGCTCACGATCCTCGCCAAACTCGGCAATTACGTGTGCGTCGATTCAACTGCCGACTTCGTCGAGCACACCAAGGCCGTCACCGACCGGGGTCTCCGCAAGGATTCGGCGAAACTCGCCATCAAGGACGACCGTCAGCAGTTGCGTCCGTCCCAATACATCTTCGTCGGAAACGTGAGCGCGAAAATCACTGCGCTGCAAGAAGAACTCGAACTCGAAAACGAGCTGTACGAACAGGCGCGAGCTCGCAGCGCCGAACTCGATCGGGAGCGCACCGCCAAGGAACAGCGACGCGACGCGTACCGACGAGTCTGTGAGCAGTTCGCCGGGTGGAACGAGATCGACCTCGACACCGCGGACGATCGCGTCGACGCGCTCACCGAACAGTACGAGCTGCTCATGGAGGAGAATCCCGACACCGAGGCACTGCAACGCAAGGCCGAGGACATCTGGGAGCAGGTCCGCGCCGCCATCTCACAGGCGGCACTTGTGCGTGACAAAATCGCCACTCACGACAAGCGTCGTACTCAGCTACTCGATCTGGTCGACCGGTTGAAGATCGAACCCGTGTCGGCCCACGCAGAGGCGACACTCGATCGCTTCCGTGAGGAGTCCGCGGCGGTGCTCGACGTACTCGCACCGGATCCGTTCCGCCAGGATCTACTCAAAGCCGTTGGGCGCGAGCGTGATCGGATGCGTGCAGACACTCGCCGCTCGCGCGACGAGTTGGGGCGAATCCTCGACGCCTACGACAAGGAGTTTCCCGACGCGATCCCCAACGACAGCGACGATTTCGACGAGCGTGTCCACGACTACGTCGCGCTGTGTCGCCGCATCGACGAACGCGAGTTGCCTGCCGCCTACGAACGGATGCGACGACTCATCACCGAGCAGGCACCGGGCGCGATCCTGAGCCTGCACATGGCGGCCGAAGCCGAGGAGCGCCGCATCGTCGAACAGATCGAGCGAGTCAACTCCGGACTCGGCTCGGTCGCCTTCAACCGCGGGACCCGCCTGCGGCTCTGCCCGGGCCGCAAAACGCTCGCAGCGGTTGCCGAACTGACCGACAAGGCGCGGCAGATCTCGTCGCGTACCGCCGCCGTCGGATTCGGCGACGAGGAGGCGATCCTCGAGCAGTACGCCGACATCCTGCTTCTCCGTGAACGACTCGCCGGTGCAACGCCCGAGGACCGTCAATGGACGCGAGATGCACTCGACGTGCGTAACCGATTCGACTTCTACTGCGAGGAACGCGACGCCGAGACCGGCGAGACCATCCGCACATACAGCAACGCGGGAGACAACTCCGGTGGTGAGCAGGAAAAGTTGATGGCGTTCTGTCTCGCCGGGGCGTTGAGCTTCAACCTGGCGAGTCCGCACGGCAAGGGAAACCGTCCCATCTTCGCGCAGTTGATGCTCGACGAGGCGTTCTCGAAGTCGGATCCCCAGTTCGCGCAGCAGGCTCTTGCGGCATTCCGCAAGTTCGGCTTCCAGTTGATCATCGTTGCGACGGTGCAGAACACCAGCACCATCCAGCCCTATATCGACAACGTCGTCATGGTGTCGAAGACCGAGGACGTCAACAGCCGTCCCATCGCCACCGCGATTTCGACGTCGATTCAGACGTTCTCGGATCTGCGCCGAACCAGTTCGAGCCGCCTGCCGGTGTGAGTGGTCGGGCGACCACCGACGAGAGAGCCTCGGCTGGCAGGCGCCAGCCGAGGCTCTCGTAAGTCAGATCGCGTGTCGCGTCAGGACGCGTAGTCGTAGAAGCCCTTGCCCGACTTCTTGCCCAGGTAACCGGCCTCGACCATGCGACGCAGCAGCGGCGGCGGCGCGTAATGGGGCTGACGGAACTCGTCGTACAGCGATTCCGCGACGTCGAGCACGACGTCGAGTCCGACGGTGTCGCTGAGCGTCAGCGGACCCATCGGGTGGCCGCAGCCGTTCACCATGCCGGTGTCGATGTCTTCCTTGGTGGCGTATCCGCTCTCGTACATCCGGATCGCGTCGACGAGGTAGGGGATGAGCAGGGCGTTGACGACGAACCCGCCGCGGTCGCCTGCCTGAATCGTCTTCTTGCCGAGGTGATCTCGTGCGTACTCGGTGACCGTCGCCACTGCTTCCGGCGAGGTCGCCAGGCTGGAGATGATCTCCACGAGCGGCATGACCGGCACCGGATTGAAGAAGTGCACACCGACGACGCGGCTGGGATCGGCGACGTCCTTGGCGATCCGGATGATCGGGATCGACGACGTGTTGGTCGCGAGAATCGCTGTGGGGGCGGTGATCTTGTCGAGCTCGGCGAAGAAGCCCACTTTGAGTGCTTCGATCTCGGGCAGCGCCTCGATCACGAGCTCACGGTCGGCGAAGTCGGAGACCGACGTGGTCAGCGAAAGACGCGCGAGCGCCTGTTCGGCGTCGTCGGCGCTGATCTTCGACTTCGAGACCGCACGGTTGATCGACTTCTCGATGCGTGCGCGGGCCGCGTCGGCGGCAGCCTGGTCGCGCTCGAGCACGAGTACGTCGTCACCCGCGCGGATCGCGATCTCGGCGATACCGGCACCCATCGTGCCGCCGCCGACTACTCCGAGCTGTGTCATGGAGCTCCTCCAGATTGTGAAACGTGGTCGCAGGTCAGCCTACTGCGCCACTCCCTGCCACCCGGATTCAGCGTCCGCCACTCATCGAACCCGGCGCACCTCACCACGACGCGAGGACGTCAGATCATGTTCTTCCTGGTGAGCCAGTGCATCACCGGCCATCCGATGAACACCGGAAGCCAGCAGGTCAGTACGCGGTAGAGGAGCACACCGGGGACAGCGACCGCCGAAGGGACGCCGAACGCAGCCAAGCCACCGATCAGTGCCGCCTCAACGGCACCGACACCACCCGGGGTCGGTGCTGCCGACGCCAAGGTCCCACCGACCATCGTGACCACGGTCACCGTGATGAACGAGACGTGTCCGCCGAACGCGTGCACGCTCGCCCAGAGCGCGAGCGCACCGCCGAGAGTCGTTGCACCGCAACCCAGTGTGATGATCGCGAGCCGTTTGGGTTCACGCGCCACCGCCCGCAGATCTGCGAATACCTCGATCAATCGCGGCCGCAGCGAGGTGCCGAGCCAATGGCGAAGCGTCGGGATGAACAGGAACAGACCAATCGCACCGAGCACGATTCCCGCGACGAGGTAGAGCACCGTCGCCGATGGAACGAAATGCGACAGGTTGGCCGACGTCCCCGCGATCGCAGTGAAGAACAACAGCAGCACCACGTGCACGATCACCTGCACGCTCTGTTGCAGCGCGACAGCCGTTGTCGCCCGAACACCCCCGAGGCCCGCCTTCTGCAGAAACCGCGTACTGAGCGCGAGCCCGCCGACGCCGGCCGGAGTTGTCGTCGCGGCGAATGTGTTGGCGAACTGCATGACTGTGAGCTTCCACATACTGGTGAGACCGTCGGCGCACGCCCATAGTGCAGCCGCCGCACCGACGTAGGTGAGCAGCGACGCCGCCAGACCGGCCGATGCCCAGGCCCAGTCGAGGGTGCGCAGCTCACTGAAGAAGGTCGGCACCGTACTGATGAACGGGTAGGCCACGTAGACCAGCGCCACCAGCAGGACCAACTGGATGATCTGGGAGCGACTGAACCTCGTGATCGTCTCGGCACGGATCTCGTCCGCGCCTGTCTGCGACCGGATCTCGTCGCGCGCCGACGACAGCACCTTCTTCGCGTCGCTCAACTGATCACGTATCCGCCTCGGCAATGCCGACGAGCTCAACCGACGCGATGCGATCAGGACCGCGTCGGCGCCAAATGCATTGATCGCCGCGGTAACGGCCGGCTCGGGACCGTAGAGATCGGTTGTAGTGGCGAGCAATTGAGCAATGTCGGACTGAAGCTGGACGTCGGTGGCACCGAACTCCGAGAAGTGAAAACCACCGAACACGATGCGGCCGTCAATCACGGTGATCTGCGTAGCTCGAAGGTCTCCGTGCGAGATCCGCTCCGAATGCAGTGTGTGCAACGCGGACCAGATATCGGCCACCGCGACGTCGTCGCTGCACCTGTCGAGCGGGGTCCCGCGGGGCGGTGTGCCCGCGTACATCGTCCAATCCAGATCGAGGGGCGCAACGGCTACCGTGCAGCTATTCGCCAGATCGAGGTCGTTGACGACGACCGTCATGAGACCGCGGTGCTCGACCATCCGATGCACGGAAAGCTGCAGGGGCGCGGTCTCCTCCGAGCGCAACCGGATCTTGCGCCAGAACTCTCGCAGCAGACCTGCACTGCGCTGATTGGGTCCATACAGGTCGACGATGATGTCCTTGTCCGCGTGGGCGACGAGTTCGAGCGGACCGCGACTGGCCGGGCGGACCACACGGAGCGCGGTCACGCGCACACCCCGTTGCTCGAGCATCCGTACCGCATCTTCGAGCGGCACGACCAGCGCGGGCGTGCCCGCAACCCACACGACGAGTGAGCCGACGAACCATCCGGTCGCGAGTCCCAAGACCGCGCGCGCTGGTACGACGGCGCTGACCACGAGGTGGATGGGGACGAAGGCAAGGAGCAGGATCCACCACCAGCGTCGCCAGCGCGCGGGTAGCCACGGTCCCGACACAGTCAGCACCGCGGCGAGCATCGCGATCCACCGCGGATCGTCGAGGAACTGCGACAGGAGCGAATCGAGTCGCTCGTTGCGATCGAAATGCCACGTCGGCGCGGCGATGCCGTTCTCGCTGACCGACAATGCGAGGAAACTGATCGCGGCCGCCGTCGCGTACGCCCAGAGCAGGCGCCATTGTCGGGCGGCAAGCAAGCCGACGAGGACCATGAACGGCAGTGCCAGAATCGCGAGGCCGTAAGCCAGATAGACCAGCCCGGCCTGGGTGGGGGTCAACACTCCGACGATGTCGGAGATCGACTTCTCCAATGCCACCCAGTCACCGCGGGTGATCAGCGAACTGACGATGACGACGATCAGCACGATGGCCGCGGTGATGAGACGAAGGATGTCCGACGTGCGCCGCGTCAGCGGTTGCAGCAGATCACCGGATACGGTGATCTCGCGTCCGTCGACATCCATCGGCTGTTCGTGTCTTCCCACGTTCTGGCACGCCAGCGGTCTGCCGGGCGCGTAGTAAGACCCCAACATATCCGGACATGTGCTTACAACCCGGGAGGCGACGGGTTACCGAGCCGCACGCGCTCTTTCGACAACCAGCGCACCGAGGCTCACGAGATCGGCGTCGGCGTGGGATTGCCTCACGTAGATCTGGAGGTCGGCGACGGCCTGCGCGTGCTCGGCGTCGTGGACCAGCGGACCGGGTCCCAGCGCGCGCCCAACCCGATCGATCACGGAGCTCGCCCGCTGTTCGGCCGACCAGCGAACCCTGAAAGCGCGCCTTCTGGCCGAGTCGATGTCCGACGGGCAGGCATCGACCTCCCGTGCAGCGGCGTCGAGCAGTGCGACAACCGTCGCGATCTCGGCCTCCACGGCGCCGAGGTGCATCAGCAGGATGTCGGACAGTCCACTGTGCGCCGACACCGCCTTGGCGTACAGCGCGTCGGCAACCTTCTGCGTCCCGCCGACCCAGCACGCCGCGACACCGATTCCTCCGTGCCAGAATCCGGCGCGATCGAGGTAGGCGCCTGGCTCGCCGACCGGTCGTCCGACGACGCCGTCGAGGACAACGGTTCCGGTCTCCGTGCGGTCCATGCCCGCGTTGGTCCAGTCGGCCGACTCTCTGCGGACACCCGCCGCGTCGAGTTCGACGGCGAACAGTCGACGCTCGCCGGACGCACATCCGCCGTCGACGACGTCGGCGGTGATCAGTGCGTGATCACACGACAAAACCCCCGAACACCACGGCTTCGCTCCCGTGAGAATCCACCCACCTCCGCGACGAAGCTCAGCGGTCACGCGCGGTGCGGGAGGCTCCGCGGCCCACACACCCCAGAACTCACCCGGCTCGGTGCCACGGCCGGTCAGCTCCCAGAGGATGGCATCGGCGTCGAGGTGTGCTTCCACCAGCCGTCCGACGGCGATGTCGATATGACAGAGCTCCCGTAGCGCTTCCCATCGCCTCCCGGTGTCGCCCGCGCCGGGAAGCGGGACGCACAGGCCATCGTCGAGGAGATGGCGTGCTCGCGCTGAGGCGTCGTCGATCATGCGAAGCCGCCCGTCGGAGAAGCGGCGGGCCGAGACGGGTCGGGCAGAGACGGGTCGGGGAAAGGTGCGGCGGGGCGCGATGCGGAATCGAGCGAGCGAAGGTGAGCGGCGAATCCGTGCTCTGCTCGACCACGAGCGCGGGTCGACGTGATCACCGGCGCGTGATGCGACGCCACGACCCGCGCACCGAAAGCGCGGACACGATGAACCAATTCGACGTCCTCTCCGTGCGGTAGCGGCGAGAACCCGCCCACCGCGTGATAAGTCGCGGCACGCATTCCGAGGTTCGCGCCGTGGATGTGACTGTGGCCCTCTTCGTTTCGATACGACTCGGTGTATCGACGCTCGACGTCTCGCGTCCATCCCGTCCATCCGTCGGGCGTCACGGTGCCGAGGAAGCAGTCGGCGCCCTGGTCGGCGAAGTGGAGTTGCTGTTGGAACCAGTGTGGCGGGACTCGGCTGTCGGCGTCGGTGCTGGCAAACCACGTCGCAGAGTCGTCGACGGCGCCGTGTCGCGCGAAGCCTTCTCGTCGTGCTGCGCCCACGGAGCCGAACGAACACGAGATCACTTGCACGCCAAGGGGTATGCGACGCGCGGTCGCGTCCGTGCAGTTGTCGAGGACTACCGTCACTGCCACTTCATGCGGCGTGTGGCGTGCCGCGACGAGGACACTCGTCACACAGTCGGCGACGAGATCTTCCTCATTGTGTGCCGGCACGACTACTGCAATCCGGTTGACGACGATCGAGACAGGGAGAGTAGAAGCACGCACATGGCCCCCAGGATGGTTCGGACTATCGTGATGCCCATTGGCTGAAGGCGTGGTTACCCAACTCTAGCCCGTATGTGCTCGAACGGTCATCTTCGGCGAGGTCACGCGGCACTTTCGAGCGCCAGCAGAGCCGATTTGACCTCCAGCCCACCGAGGTAGCCGCCGAGCGTCCCGTCGGTACGCAACACCCGGTGACAGGGAACGACAACGGGCAACGGATTGGTGGCGCAGGCCGTTCCGACGGCGCGGATCGCGGCAGGATTGCCCACCCGCTGAGCGAGTTGCTTGTACGTCGTGGTCTGTCCGTACCCGATCCGCGGCAGGTAGCGCTGCACTTGCTCCCGGAAACCCGACGACAAGCGATGATCGAGAACCAGTCCGAACTCCTGTCGGCGCCCGTCGAAGTACTCGTCGAGCTGGGCGGCGGCGTCGTCGAGCATTGCCGGCACTCGCAGAATTCGTGGTCCGACCTTGTCTGCCATATCTTCGAGCACGGCGTCGAACCCCTCGTTCTCGAACGCGACGCGCACGAGTCCTGTGTCTGTCGCCGCCAACAGCAGTGTCCCGATGGGGGTATCGACGGTCCGGTAGCCGACGTCGAGGAGTCCTTGTTGCACTGCACCGATTTCCAGTCGTGCGTGTAGGGCGGTGAGATCTCCGACGGAGACCGGAAAGTCGTCCATGTCGAGATCAGTTGTGTTGTCGTTCATAGTAATTCGTGTCCTCGTTGGTCGTCGGCATCGATGTACACGCGGCGCAGCGTTTTCATACCGTCGGCAGCAGCTCGCCGGACGGCATCGGGTGTGCTGCCGAGCAGTTCAGCGGTCTCGGCGTGGGGCAACCCGCCGATGTAGTGGTAGGCAATGGCGAATCGTTGACGGTCGGGGAGTCGGGCAACCGCATCCCACACCCCCGCACGATCGGAGGGCACAGCATGCGGGTCCGGCGTCTCCGGGATGGCATCGGTGGGGAACGCACGACGCTGTCGACCTCGGATGATGTCGATGGCCTTGCGTTGGGCGACTCGCACCAACCACGCCTCGACATTGGTGTCGTCGGCGAGGTCCGGCCATGCGCGCAGTGCCGCCAGAAACGTCTCTGACCAGGCGTCGTCGGCGTCGGGTCCGACACCGAGGCTGGCCCGGCAGACCCGTAACACCGTTGCGCCATGCGTCGACACAGCACGTTCGAAAGGTTCTTTCATGTCCATCACACGGTAAACGTCGCGGAACGTCAGAACGTGAGATCGGGTCCCGCGACGGTCAGAACAACCTCGATGCTCGGATCTCTGTCGGCTCCTCGAGCTCGAGAAGATGCCGCTTACGCTCCAGCCCGCCTGCGTAACCGGTCAACGAACCGTCGGCTCCGATCACCCGATGGCAAGGGATCACTATGCCAACAGGATTGCGTCCGACGGCCTGTCCGACCCGCTGAGCCTGCCGCGGCATTCCGATCTCTGCGGCCACCCGCCCGTAGGTCGTGGTGGTGCCATATGGGATGGCGCGCAACGCATCCCATACCGCTCGATGGAACGTATCGCCGTGAGTACTCACCGGAAGATCGAAGTCAGTTCGGTCACCCTCGAGGTACTCGAGAAGTTGCGATGCCGCGGCGTCGAGCAACGCATCGTCGTCGACGTGGCGGCCGAACTCCGCGTCGTCGGGGCGACGTCGCTGATCGGAGAAGTAGACCCCGGTGATCGCATCATCCGTCGCGACGATGGTCACCGCACCCAGGGAGGTCGTGACCAGGTCGTATCTCGCCGTACTCGTCGTGTGTGCATTCGTCATTTCCGTAATCCTTGTGTCACCGCACCGTGCTGTTCTTGCCCTGCAGTCGCACAAGTGGGGGCAAACGTGAGGCTCGCGTGTGGCGTCCGCGACCGGTGGACGTGCCACCGGTGAGTCGTCACGGGTCGTTGTCGTTGTGTCTGCTCGCGCCGCTTGCGTCAGGGTCGATCTCGGCAGTGGCCGGATTGTCGAAGGAGACCTCGATCTCCTCGAATCCCTTGCTGCGCTGCGCCTGCGCCTGCGCGGTGTACGCGGCCTCGTCACCTGGGGTCAGGACCACGTTGTCCGTGAATGGCGTCAAAAGCGAACGAGGATAAAGCTTGTCGACGCGGACCGCGTTGCTTTCCACGCAGAAGATGACGAGCACCGCCGCGACGTAGAGGAAGGCCAGCAGCCCCAGCACCACAGCGAACACACCGTTGGTCGCACTCGATCGCACGATCACTCGCTGAACGTAGACACTGCCGAACGTTTGCAGAGCCTGCCAGCACAGCGCTGCCGCGATCGCTCCGGGCAGTACGTCGCGCACACTCACCGAACGCGCAGTTCCGATGACGAACGCGATGGTGAAGACTGTCGCGTACAGGACCACCGACGCGATAATGGCGAGGGGCCTGCCCACCGAGCCGAGGTCGACCGCGGCGATTACGCCGTTCAAGACGGTCAGACCGATGATCGAGCCCCCGATCGTCAGCAGGAGCACAGCCCCTTTGAGACGCGCCTGTATCGGATTCGGCCGCTCATTTCTCGGGACATTCCAGATGATGTTCATCGCATTCTGAATTGCCACGGCCACCCCGAGTCCGCCGTAGATCGCGCCGATGACGCCGATGGCGACCGCCACACCGCTGCCGCTGATCGTGCCCGTCTCGCGCAGTTGCGACCCGATGACAGGTATTTGCGACAACGCGGAGTCAAGGATTCGTTGCTCTAGTTCCGGGTTGTCCCGCAGAACAATTCCCAGAATCGATGTGAAAACAAGGAGCAGCGGAAACAACGAGACGAAGCCGTAGTACGCGATCAGTGCTGCAAGGTATCCGCCCTGGTCGTCGAAGAACTTGTAGAGCACAGCGAGCGGGTATCCGGTCCTTGGATGCCGGTGTTGAAAGTTGTCGATTCGTTCGGGAATCGACAACCGTTCAGATCGTGACAACCGCTCGCCTCTCTCGCCTCCGAGTGGCGACGTTCCGAACTGGCCGCAACCCGCCCACCAGCGAATGCGACTGGCCGCGATTTCCGCCGTCTGGCCTTGTTGAATCCTATTCCGAAGCGTCCCATTCAGTCAGTGCGGCTCGCCGTGGCGACAAGCGCCAAACCCTGACAAAGACAGCCGACGACCCTTACCGCACCGAGTGCTGGTAAGGGTCGTCGTTGATCGTTAAAGCTGCTCCGACGCGACTACTGGGTCGGAACGACCTTGCCATTCACCGTGACCTCGACGGTGTTGGTCGACGAGTTCCAGGTGATCTTCCCGTGCTCGAACGTCGAGGTCTTGACGCCGCCTTCAGTGGTCTCGTCGCTGGTTGCCGTACCGAGCGGACCCTGCGATCCGCCCTTACCGTCAGCGGACGGGTTGCCCTCGGCATCACGCTTGACGTTCCACGCGTCGCGGATCTTGCCCCAGGTGATGTACGCCGGGGTTGCCTCTTCGCCGTTCTTTGCAGTGATGACACCGCCGGCGAACTGCTGGAACACGACGCCGTTCGAGCCGGTGCCCGATGCGTCTACCCCAGTGCTCGGTGCGCCCAGATCGGTCTTTTGCTGTTCGGTCGCCGCCTGATACTTCGCTGCGATCGGTCCACTCAACGTGACCGTGCTGCCGTCGGCAGCTTTGAGGTCAACGGATGCACCGGCAGCCGCCGATCCTGACATCCCCGACATTCCCGCCATGCCGGATTCGCTTGCCGACACCGACGACGACGCCGCCGAACCCGAATCGTTGTCGTCGCTACAACCGGCAGCGACGAGCGCGACTGCCGACGCCGCTGCAACGACACCGGCGATACGACGAGTGGTCTGCTTCATTGGTTCCCCTTCGGTTCGAGACTCTCGAGCACTACACGGTTCTCAAGACCGCATTCAGGACCGTAAGCACACCGGCGGCAGGGATCGACCAGAAATCGGCGACTGGTGCAGTGTTGCAACATCAGCCCGGCAAGGCCGACGTAGCGGACATCGATCGTGTCCCAATCGTGAGT
This sequence comes from Gordonia sp. w5E2, assembly GCF_036540975.1. Taxonomy (NCBI): domain Bacteria; kingdom Bacillati; phylum Actinomycetota; class Actinomycetes; order Mycobacteriales; family Gordoniaceae; genus Gordonia; species Gordonia sp. w5E2. The sequence goes on from NZ_CP144213.1 coordinate 2,566,199, forward strand.
TCCACGTCGAAGCAACCCCGCTATAGGGCCGCGGAATATGTCGGGACTATCGATAGTTGAAGGATTCGACGGTGCCGGATTCATTGCCCCGGGTCCCAACCTTCACCGCTTCGAGCGGATTATTCGCCGAGAGGCGCATTGACCGACACCGTCCATCCAGAAACCACCGACCGCACCGGTCGGTGGTTTCTTGTCTGTCGGGCTGTGGATGCCGGCCCACGATTTTCGGTGACCTGCCGTCGTGCTGTGGTGCACCTGTCCGCGCCGTGCGGAGGGGATGACAGGTCACACTGTCCGAAACCACAACAATTCATCTCGATCCGGAACACTGTCCGCAACCAGCCGACTAGCGTCGAAGTTGTTCGAGTTCGATCCTGACGCGGGCGCATGATGTCCGACGACGAAAGGCGAGACGCACGTGTACCGAAGTAACGGAAATTTCGAGGCATTCGGACGGCCGGAGAAGCCTGCAGATGTCGACGGCAAGAGTGCCTACTTTGTCGGTTCCGGACTCGCGTCCCTGGCCGGCGCGGCGTTCCTGATTCGTGATGCACAGTTGCCGGGCAACAAGATAACGATCTTCGAGGAGCTCGGACTTCCCGGCGGCAGCATGGATGGAATCCTCGACGAGCACAAGGGCTTCATCATCCGCGGTGGGCGCGAGATGGAGGCGCATTTCGAGGCCCTGTGGGATCTGTTCAAATCGATCCCGTCACTGGCCGTCGAGAACGCGTCGGTGCTCGACGAAATGTACTGGCTGCACAAGGACAATCCCAGCTCCAACCCGGCACGCGCAATCCACAACCGGGGCGAGAAGATCGACCAGATGAAAGACCTCACCCTGACGCGGGGTGCCGCTGAGGAACTCATGAAGCTGGTCCTCACGCGCGAAGAAGACTTGCAGGACAAGCGCATCGACGAGGTCTTCGGCAAGGAGTTCTTCGAATCGCACTTCTGGCTCTACTGGGCGACGATGTTCGCGTTCGAACCGTGGGCGAGCGCACTCGAAATGCGGCGCTACACCCTGCGTTTCATCCACCACATCTCCACGCTGGCCGACCTCACGTCGTTGCGCTTCACCCGCTACAACCAGTACGAGTCGCTCATCAAGCCGTTGGTCGCCTACCTCGAGGGCAACGGTGTCACCTTCGTGTACAACACGCAGGTCGACAACATCGAGCTCGACAGCTCCGGAAGCAGCAAGCTCGCCAAGCGAATCCTGCTCACCGAGAACGGCGAATCCAAGTCCATCGACCTGTCCGAGAACGACATCGTGTTCGTCACCAACGGGTCGATCACCGAGTCGTCGACGTACGGCGACAACGACACACCCGCACCCGTCGTCGCCGACAAGGGCGGCGCATGGTCACTGTGGAAGAACCTCGCCGCCCAGGATGCCTCGCTCGGTCACCCCGAGAAGTTCTGCGAGAACATCCCGGAGGCCAACTGGTCCATCTCGGCTACCGTCACGCTCACCGACGACAAGATCTGGCCCTACATCGAGAAGATCACCGGTCGCGATCCGCGCAACGGAAAGATCGTGACCGGCGGCCCCTGCAACATCGCGGACTCGAGTTGGCTTTACGGGTTCACCGTGAGTCGTCAGCCGCACTTCGAGGCGCAGGACCCACAAAAGGAGATCGTGGCCTGGATCTACGGCCTGTTTTCCGACAAGCCGGGCGATTACGTGAAGAAGACGATCAGGGAATGCACGGGAGCAGAACTCTGCGCTGAGTGGCTCTACCACCTCGGCGTTCCGGAGGATCAGATCGACGATCTGGCCCACAATTCGGCGTCGACGGTTCCGTGCAACATGCCCTACATCACGTCGTACTTCATGCCGCGCGCACTCGGCGACCGTCCGCTCGTCGTACCCGAGGGTTACAAGAACCTCTCGTTCATCGGCAATTTCTCCGAGACCGAGCGTGACACGGTCTTCACCACGGAGTACTCGGTGCGCACCGCCATGGAGGCCGTGTACACACATCTCAACGTCGACCGTGGCGTTCCCGAGGTCTTCGACTCGTCGTTCGACATCCGCGTGTTGCTCTCGTCGATCTACTACCTCAACGACCGAAAGCCGTTGAGCGAGATCAAGTTCCCCCTCATCGAGAAGCTGATCGGCAAGGCCGCGCTGAAGAAGATCGAAGGCACCTACATCGAGCAGTTGCTCCAGGACGCCAAACTGGTCTGACGGCACGCGAGGACGAGCACGCCGACGCCGCGACCCACCAGGTCGCGGCGTCGGCTTGTCTGCGTCAGCCATGATCCGCGTAGATTGACGGAATGCCGTCGTCGAAGGACTCCGCTGGTCCGTCTGAACCTGCTGGTCCGTCCCATCCCGCTGGTCCGTCCACAACCGTGCAGATCGATCGCGATGACGAGATCGTCATCCTGCGACTCAACCGGCCGGATCGGCTCAACGCCTTCACACATGAGATGGGCGAGGAGATCAAGGCAGCACTCGCCGTCACCGACGCCGACGATTCCGTGCGCGCCGTCGTGATCACCGGGAACGGCCGGGCATTCTGCGCGGGCGCCGACCTCGAGGCCGGTGCCGACACGTTCGTCCACGGCGAGACCACCCCCGGGGTCGTTCCGCCCGACTCCGGCGGGCAGACCGCGCTCCGAATCTTCGATTCTTTGAAGCCCGTGGTGGCGGCGATCAACGGCCCCGCGGCGGGTGTCGGTGTGACGATGACGCTGCCCGCCGACGCCCGCATCGCTTCCGACGACGCGAAGTTCGGCTTCGTGTTCACCCGTCGCGGCTTGGTGCCCGAGGCGTGCTCGTCATGGTTCCTGCCACGCCTCGTCGGTATCCCGACAGCGCTCAAATGGACGTACGGCGGCCAGATGGTCAGTGCCACAGAGGCATTGGACTCCGGCCTGGTCCAGCAGGTAGTCCCCAAGGATCAGGTTGTCGACACCGCGATCGCCGTGGCACGCGAGATGACCGCCGACAGCGCCCCCGTGTCGGTTGCTCTCACACGTCAGTTGATCTGGCGAATGGCCGGTGCGCCGAGTCCTCGCGACGCGCACGAGGCTGACTCGAAAGCGATCTTCGTCAGGGGTTCGATGCCCGACGTCGCCGAGGGCGTGACCGCGTTCCTGGAGAAGCGTCGAGCAGTGTTCACCGACAAGGTGTCGAGCGATCTGCCCGAGATCTTCTGATCGTCGACGAAACCCACCCACCAGTGAATCCCACCTCTTCGACCGAAAGGTACCCATGGCCGACGTCGACGTAAGTGTCGAGTCGAATCTCTCACCCGAACAGGCGTGGAATTTGGCGTCCGACCTCTCGCGGTTCCCCGAATGGATGACGATCTTCGGCGGTTGGCGCAGTGAACTGCCGGACCAGATCACCGTCGGAACCCACGTGTCGTCACTGATCAAAGTCAAAGGATTTCGCAACGTCATCCACTGGACGGTGACCGAATACTCTGAGCCGGAGACGATTTCACTCTCGGGGCACGGGATCGGCGGGGTCAGGATCGGTCTTCGAATGACAGTCACGAAGACGACGAACGGGTCGCGATTCCACCTCAATGCCACTCTCGACGGCGGCCTACTGAGCGGCCCCATCGGCCGCCTCGTCGCCAAGGTCATCACCTCCGACGTTCGCCGCTCCATCGAGAATCTCGCGGCGCTCCACTGATCGAGGAGAAGACGTTCGCTATGCCCGACATGAGAGATTTTTCTATCGGGCGATAGGCTCCATGATGGTGTCCGGCGGCCTGACCGGCCGTTTCGGCGAGCGCATGGAGGTGTGAGGTGTCGTTCTTCGACGAGAAGGTGCAGGATCTCTACGACGAGGTGGTGGCCCGCAACCCCGGCGAGGTCGAGTTCCACCAGGCGGTACGCGAGGTGTTCGACAGCCTCGGCGCCGTTCTCGTCAAACACCCGCACTACGCCGACGCGGGGATCATCGAGCGCCTCTGCGAGCCCGAACGCCAGATCATCTTCCGGGTTCCGTGGGTCGACGACACCGGAGCAGTTCGTATCAATCGAGGTTTCCGCGTCGAATTCAACTCCGCGCTCGGGCCGTACAAGGGTGGTCTACGGTTCCACCCGAGCGTGTACCTCGGAGTGATCAAGTTCCTCGGCTTCGAACAGATTTTCAAAAACGCGCTCACCGGTCTCCCTATCGGCGGGGGCAAGGGCGGATCGGATTTCGATCCGAAGGGTCGATCCGACGGCGAGATCATGCGGTTCTGCCAGTCGTTCATGACCGAGCTGTATCGCCATATCGGTGAGCACACCGACGTCCCGGCGGGTGACATCGGCGTCGGCGGTCGCGAAATCGGCTACCTCTTCGGCCAATACAAGCGCATCACCAACCGCTACGAGTCCGGCGTACTGACCGGCAAAGGACTGTCGTGGGGCGGCTCGCAGGTGCGGACCGAGGCCACCGGCTATGGCGTCGTCTTCTTCGTGCGCGAGATGCTCAACGCCAGAGGACAAGACCTTGACGGCAAGCGCGTCGTCGTCTCAGGCTCAGGCAACGTCGCGCTCTATGCGATCGAGAAGGTCCACCAGCTCGGCGGGCGAGTTGTCGCCTGCTCGGATTCCGGTGGCTACGTCGTCGACGACGACGACGGAATCAACCTCGAACTCCTCAAGGAGATCAAGGGTGTTCATCGCGGGCGTGTCTCCGACTACGCCGAGAAGCGTGGTGCACCAGCATATTTCGTGTCCTCGGGATCGATCTGGGATGTGCCGACAGACATCGCCATTCCCTGCGCCACCCAGAACGAACTGGATTCCGACGACGCCGCGAGCCTCATCGCGAACGGCTGCACCATCGTCGCCGAGGGCGCCAACATGCCATCCACCCCGGAGGCGATCAAAGCTCTTTCGTCGTCGGGCGTCCTGTTCGCTCCCGGCAAGGCCGCCAACGCCGGCGGTGTCGCAACGAGCGCACTCGAGATGCAGCAGAACGCTTCTCGCGACTCGTGGAGCTTCGAGCACACAGAGCTACGACTGGCACAGATCATGCGCGGCATCCACGAGAATTGCCTGAGCACCGCCGACGAGTACGGAGCGCCCGGTGACTACGTGCTCGGCGCAAACATCGCAGGTTTCACCCACGTCGCCGATGCGATGCTCGCGCTCGGGGTGATCTGAGGCGGCGCCCATCAGCGCGATTGCGGCTGATCGTCAAGCCTCTCGCGGACCGTCCACCGCGGTTGCTGTTTCGGCCGCATGGTTGCCAAGAGTCGACGCCTTCGGCACGGTGGAGGTATGAGCGAACACACGAGTGTCACGGTAGAACGAGTCATCGACGCACCGGCCGACCAGGTCTTCGACGTGCTCAGCAATCCTCGGCGCCACCCGGAACTCGACGGTTCGGGATTCGTCCGCAGCGTCGACCACGCCGATCGGATTCAGGAGGTCGGCGACGTATTCACCATGAACATGGAGGGCGCGCACATGGGTGGTGAGTACAAGACCGACAACAACGTCACCGGCTACGCCAAGGACAAGCTTCTGGCGTGGCAGACCGCACCCGCGGGTACCGAGCCTCCCGGGTGGGAGTGGGTGTGGGAGTTGGAAGCCCAGGGCCCCGACAAGACGCTCGTGCGTCACACCTACGACTGGTCGAAGGTCACCGACAAAGATCTCCTCAAGAAGGTCAGCTTTCCGCTGGTCACCGAAGAACAGCTCGAAGACACACTGGGGCGTTTGGCCGCGGCGGTCAGCGGCTGAGACCCAGGCGCGCCATCACCGATGAGTTCCGCGCTGGCGCATGGTCAGTCGTAGGGTGACTGCGATCAGCAGTCGCTGACGACGAGGACAAGGAGTCTGACGATGGCACGCAAGGCGCAGGTACGGGTCGACCTGATGAGCGTCTCGCTCGACGGCTACGCCGCAGGCGATCACATCACGCTGGACGAACCGATCGGCGGCGCCGGGGAACTGTTCAGCAACTTCGACGGACGCGTGATCGCCGGTGTCCAGAATGCGGACGCACCGATCAGTGCTGACCGCGTCTTCTCCAGCGTGTGGGGTCAGGGTGTCGGCGTGGAGATCATGGGCCGCGGCAAGTTCGGGCCACAACAGGGCGAGTGGCCCGACGACGGGTGGCGCGGGTGGTGGGAAGACGAGCCCCCGTTTCAGACTCCGGTGATCGTGTTGACCCACCACGAGCGCGAACCCATCACGTTCGACAACGGAACCGTCTTCCACTTTGTCGACGCCTCTCCTGCGAAAGCGCTCGAACTCGCCCTCGACCTCGCCGAGGGGCGCGACGTGCGCATCGGCGGAGGACCGTCGACCGTGAATCAGTTCCTCCGCGACGATCTCGTCGACTTCATGCACCTCTCCATCAACCCGATCGTGCTCGGCGGGGGAGTGTCGCTGTGGTCAGGACTCGGCGGGATTCACACACGCTTCGACATCGAGTCCGTCCCGACGTCGACCGGGCTGATCCATCAATTCTGGAATCGTAAATAGCGACCAGGAATCGTAAGCAAGGCCCAGTCTGCTTCTCGCTGGCTAGACTCATTCGATCAGCGTCGACGACCTGCGAGGTACGGGCTATGCGAGTGAAATCTGCAGCAACGCGAGCGTTGGTCGTCGCCGCGACGATGGCCTTGTTCGTTGGGTCGGTTCTGGTCGGGTCGTCGGCCGCCCGTGCCGATGTGATCGCACCCGCCGCCGGCTACGGCTTCGCTCAAGGTGCCCCGCAATTGACCATGAGTGCGGCTGATCTGAATCGCGAACTCGACGCTGTATCGAAGACGCGCGGCGAGTGGTTGCGCGTACTCATCAACTGGTCGGAGATCGAGAGTACGAAGGGCACGTACAACTGGGCGGTGACGGACCGGGTGATCAAGGCAGCGCGTGCTCACAAACTGAAAGTGCTGTCGTTGGTGTTGTCGACTCCGGCATGGGCGCGCCGCGGGGGTGCGTTGGCGGGGATGTACGCACCCCCGTCAAACCCCGCGAGCATTGCCCCATTCCTCAAGGCTTTCATCAAGCGCTACCCCGACGTGACGCGTCACGAGATCTGGAACGAGCCGAACCTGCCGGCCTTCTGGGGCTTGTATCCGGCGAATCCCACCGAGTACACGGCGTTGCTGAAGGCGTCGTATACCGCGATCAAAGCGGTACAGCCGTCGTCGACTGTCGTTGCCGCGGGCATGAGCCCTGGCGCCGGGGCGGTCGACTTCGTCACCAAGATGTACGCCGCGGGTGCCAAGAACTATTTCAACGCGACTGCCATGCACGCGTACGTGTTTCCGAAGGGCATTAACTCAAAGCCGAACGGCTGGAGCGAGACTCAGCAAGTCCGCTCGGTGATGACGTCGAATGGTGACGCCGGCAAGAAGATCTGGCTGACGGAGATGGGTGCTCCGACCCGACCGGCAGCGGGGACATCGGGCTCCAGCGACTTCGGTCTTGGCTCACTGGGATTCGGGGCCACCGACATGGTGACCCAACAGGAGCAGGCGACGCAGATCGTCGACGTTCTGCGGGCAGCCGGACAGTCGGGCTATTGCGGCCCCGCGTTCCTCTACTCGGTTCGGGACCAGGGAACGTCGTCGAATAATCGGGAAGACAACTTCGGTGCGCTGCTCACTAACGACTGGCAGCCGAAGATCACGGCGACGGTGCTGGCCAAATAGGTGCGATACCGCTCGGTGGTCGCACCAGTCCGCCTCGGCCTTCCCGTTTTCAGTCATTTCTGAACAGTCCCGGCGAGCCGACCTGGCCTTTTGCTGTCGGGCAGCTCCGAAATTGACTGAAAACGGGAGAGGTCCAGAACGTTTGCCGACAGAGGTCGGGTTGGCCCACGCCGTGTCAGACGTAGCCGCTGAAATCGGTGGCCGAGTTGCCTACCCCTGGCGTCGACGATCCGTACTCACCGACATACGCGGCTTTCCAGCGCGGCCAGTCGAGGAAGCGATCGCCTGCGTCGTCGCGGTAGCGCCGGTAGAGCCGTTTCTTGGTGAGCCACAGCGATCCTCGTGCAGCGCTGGCCGCGGCCCGTGCGGCTCGGCGGCCTCGGTCGACCTCGATGGCGCTCAACGCGGGTTGTGCCTTGTCGGAGAAGATCGAGCGCTTGGTAGTGCGTGCCATGGGATCTGTCCCCTCGCATGTTTGAGGCTGACTCTTGCAGATTGGTGCGGCTTTGGAAATGGGTGTCGGTCGTTTGAAGGGCGCCTCACCACCTGCGCGTCGAACCCTTTCTCGCACAGTCGATGCACTGGCGTGCGGCGGGCAGAACGTCGAGACGTTCGGGATCGATCGGCTCGCCGCACGTCTCGCATCGTCCGTACGAACCGTGCTCGACCCGCTCGACAGCGGAATCGATCTCGACCAGCCGGTCGCGGGAACGTTGGAGTTGAGCGACGAGTTGTCCGCGCTCGACGGCGAGCGTCGATCCCTCCGGGTCGTGCTCGTCGTCGGACGCCTCGTCGGAGGTCGCCTCGAGCACCGCAGTCAGCCGCGCAGACAGTGACTCGATCAAGTCCATCGTTCGGTCCCGCTCGGCGACGAGCGTCTCAATGGACTGGTTGTGCGAGTTCATGTCAGCCACACTCTACGTCTGGGCCATGCCACGTCTGGGACATGATACGTCCGGGTCGCTCACGGGTGCCCGCATCGGCGTCGAGTAAATATCCCCGTGAGCACAACGGGTGCCAGCGACACACGAACATGACAGCTTGACTTTCCATGACCACCTCATTGACGCAGGATCGTCCCAACCAGGTCGACGACCGTCCCACCGATTTCGACCCCACCTCCTTCGACGACGTCTACGCGACCATTGCCTCGGGTGCGGTCGAGCGCGAGCGGTCGCGCACTCTGGCGCACCCTGAGGTTGCTCTGCTGTGGGAGCGTCGCTTCGGTGCGCAACGGCTGCCCGTCGAACTCGGTGGCTCCGGCGCGTCGGTACGCGACCTATTCACCCAACTGATCGACCTCGCCACAGCAGACTCCAACATCACGCAGGCGCTGCGCGTGCACTTCTCGTTTGTCGAAGACCAACTCATCGCGCGTAACGAACGCCTGATCGCCGCTATCGCCGACGGCATCCTTGTCGGCAACGCGATCACCGAGCCCGGTGCCGGCGCCATCGACGGCTACCGCACCGTGTTGACCCGAACGGGCGACGAGTGGCGGTTGAACGGCGAAAAGTTCTACAGCACAGGCTCGTTGTACGCCGACCACATCCTCGTCGCTGCTGACCGTGACGGTGAACGGGTCAGCGTTCTCGTACCGGCAACACGGGAGGGTGTCAAGCGCATCGACGACTGGCGCGGGTTCGGCCAACGTCTCACCGCAAGCGGCACAACCGTTTTCACCGACGTTGTCGTCCACGACGATGAGATCCTCGGTCCCGGATACGGAGCAGCGGGCCCAACGTATGCCACCGCCTACCTTCAACTGTTCCAGTTGGCCGGACTCGCGGGTATCGCGCAGCGTGCCACCGACGACCTGATCGATTGGGTGTCCAAGCGCGAGCGCACGTTCACCCATTCGGTCGCCGATCGTCAGCGTGACGACCCGCTGGTTCAGGAGATCGTCGGACGCCTCTCTGCCACTGCGTTCTCGGCGCGATCGAGCGTCCTGGCCGTCGCGGATCTACTCGACGAGCTGCTCGCCAACGACCCCGAGGACGCCGAGGCGATCACCCGCGTCGAGCTTGCCGCGGGACAGGCGCAAGCGGCGATCGCAGCGCAGGTACTCGCGGCGACGAACGAACTCTTCGAGGTCGGCGGGGCATCGATCGTCGCGGAAGAGCTTGCGCTGGACAGGCATTGGCGCAACGCACGCACCCTTGCCGTGCACAACCCGATCAACCAGAAGCTGCGGTCGATCGGTGACTACCTGCTCAACGGAGCGGATCTCCCGTATGCCTGGAGTGCCGGTGTGCGCACCGATACCGCTGCGACCGCCGGAGACGCGAAGGGGTAACGCCTCATTTCGTGCGCAGGTCGATCATCAGGAGGACCTTGTCGTAGCGACGTTCCCCGGAGGCGACAAATCTCGGTAGGCGCCCGTACTCGGTGAAACCCAGGGATTCGTAGAGGGATAACGCCGCTATGTTGTCGCCGCGCGCATCCAAGGTGAGTACTTCGACGCCGGCTGCCCTGGCATCGTCGATCAGGGCAGCCGTCAGCGCGCGACCGATGCCCATGCCCTGGGCGCTCGGGCTGACGGCGATCTTCTCGATGTCGGCGTGCGGCCGATGCGTCGGGCGGGCATAGCGACTCCAATAGCCAAGGCCCACAAGCACATCGTCGACGTACGCAGCCTGTAGTGACGCGTCGCCGACTGCAACATGGCTGAGGATCTCGTCGATCAGCTCGGCCACCTCCGCTTCCGATGGCGGATCAACCCATCCGAGCGCGGCGCCGTCGCGGACCAGGCCGAGCAGGATCTGGCGAGCTTCGCGGGCAAACTGCTGCCGCGCCTGCGGATCTCCGGTTGAGTGCGCCGCGTCGACGATCTCGGTGTGCATGGTCGGCAGCATAGCCAACAGGCGCGGTGATTCTCGACGAGCGCGGCGTCGAACTCATTTTCCGGGAGGCGGGAGCTCACCGAAACGGAAGAACGAATCCCACAGTCCCACATAGGTTGACGAGACGGGACCGCCCGTCGGGTTGGCGTTCGCGTCGCCCGGATTCAGCCACTTGTAGGTAATCGTGACGCTGATCGGCGTCGAACCCGTCACGGACACGAAGCCGGTGGGCTTCCAAGCGGAGCCGAGGTACTTTCCGGGTCGGAACAGCAGTACAGCTACGGGTGATGAACCCGTGCCGCCCGATGTGTCGAACGCGGCCCACATCAGTGGCGGGCACCACGGGGTACGGTCATTCGACTTCGCCCGCAGGACCCAGTGCAGATCGTTTCGACCGAGTGGCGGACCTATCTGGCGGAGTCCGCGCTGCACTTCTGACGAAGCAACCGACAGACAGGCGCCACCGACGGAGGTACCGGCGGCATGGGCGCCCGGCGGGGCAGCTGCTGCGGGCGCCGCCGCGAGGGACGTCAGGAACGCGGATGCGGCGAGGAAACTCAGTACACGTGTGCGACGACGAGACATTGATGGCTCCAAGGTTCGAGTGGACGTTTCCCGGCCCTGTGGTGTCTTTCGGCTCGACGTCGTGCCGCGTTAGCCGCTATACCGTTCGATGCGGGGCAGACGCGCGATCGTTATCGAGTGGACCAGACCCATCGACGGTGCATGGTCGATCTGTGGCCGCAATGCCCGACTGGCTACGCTTGCCCCATGAGTCTGCTGCTGAACCCTGCCACCAACGACTACTCGCAGTTCGACGCCGAGACCCGCAGGTTGTTGCGCGCGACGATTGACTTCTTCGAGTCGTACGGCAAGGAGCGCCTGCTGCAGGCCGATCTGAACGCTGAGTGGGTCACCGACTTCCTTGAGTTCGAGAAGAAGGAAAAGCTGTTCGCGACGTTCCTCACGCCCGCCGCATATGCCGACGGCGACGAGAACCGACGCTGGGACGCCGCGCGCAATGCCGCCCTCAGCGAGATCTTCGGCTTCTACGGTCTGTCGTACTGGTACGCCGAGCAGGTCACCATTCTGGGTCTCGGGCCGATCTGGATGTCGAGCAACGAGGTCGCGAAAACCAAAGCGGCACAGCAGCTTCTCGACGGCGAGGTCATGGCCTTCGGGTTGTCGGAGCGAACACACGGTGCCGATGTGTACAGCACCGACATGGTGCTGACCGACGATGGCGCCGACGGGTTCACCGCGTCGGGCACCAAGTACTACATCGGCAACGGCAACGTCGCGGGCATGGTGTCGGTATTCGGCCGCCGCGCCGATATCGAGGGACCCGACGGCTACGTGTTCTTCGCCGTCGACAGCAGGCACGAGAACTACCGTCTCATCGACAACGTGGTGCACGGACAGATGTTCGTGTCGACCTTCGAACTCGAAAACTACCCGGTGAGCGCCGACGACATCCTGCACACCGGCCCCGAAGCATTCGCCGCCGCGTTGAACACGGTCAACGTCGGAAAATTCAATCTGTGTCACGGCTCGGTCGGGATGTGCACGCATTCGCTGTACGAGGCGATCGACCACGCCAACAACCGGATTCTCTACGGCAACCCGGTCACCGACTTCTCGCACGTCCAGGGCAATTTTGTCGACGCATTCGCGCGACTGTCGGCAATGAAACTGTTCAGCGACCGCGCCGTCGACTACTTCCGTTCTGCGAGCCTCGACGACCGCCGCTACCTGCTGTTCAACCCGGTGACGAAGTCGAAGGTGACCTCCGAGGGCGAAACCGTGATGACCCTGCTTCTCGACGCCATCGCCGCCAAGGGCTACGAGAAGAACACGTACTTCCACCAGGCCAACCGATTCATCGGGTGGCTGCCGCGGCTCGAGGGCACCGTGCACGTCAACGTCGGGCAGATCCTGAAGTTCATGCCCAACTACCTGTTCGAACCGGTCGAGTATCCAGAGATCGAGACGCGGCTCGACGCCACCGACGACGCTTTCTTTTTCGCGCAGGGTCCCGTCGGCGGTGCGGGAAAGGTGCGCTTCGGCGATTGGACCGCCCCGTATGCGGCGCGCACCGATGTGCCGAACGTCGCGGTTTTCTACGAGCAGGCGCAGGCACTGCAGAAGCTTTTGCAGACCGCTGCGCCCAGCGCGGAGCAGCAGAAGGACCTCGACTTCGTCCTCACCATCGGCCACCTGTTCTCGCTGGTCGTCTACGGACAACTGATCCTCGAACAAGCCGCGCTCATCGGACTCGACGCCGATCTGCTCAACCGGATCTTCGACTTCCAGATCCGCGACTTCTCCGGCTACGCCGTATCGCTGTACGGCAAGCCGACGGCCACACCCGAGCAGCAGGCGTGGGCACTCGACGCCGTCCGGCGACCCGTCGCCGATGCCGACTCTTTCGACCGGGTCTGGCAGCAGGTGAAGGACCTCGACGGCGCGTACGTGATGCCGGCCTGACAGCCGGCGATCAGTACAGTCGGCAGTGCGCGACGCCCAGCCGCGTCAACCACCCGAGGGAGCTGCGCATGGACTTACCTGATGACCTCGTCGAACTACTGCGTACACCTGCGCTCTGCTACGTCGCGACCGTGATGCCGGACGGATCACCGCAGTTGACACAGACCTGGGTCGACACCGATGGCCAGCACGTCGTGATCAACGTCGTCGCGGGCATGCAGAAGGCCCGCAATTTCGAAAGGGATCCACGAGTCGCTGTCGCGATCTCTGATCCCGCGAATCCGGCGCTGTTTACTCAAATTCGCGGTCGAGTGGTTGAGATGACCACCGACGGAGGCGTCGACTCGATCAACGAGTTGGCTCACAAGTACACCGGCAAGCCGTACGCCTGGTACGGCGGCCAGGAGCAGACCCGCATCATCGTCACCATCGAGGCCGACCGGATTTCGCGGGTGCCGTGACGGCTGTCCGGCCCCGCACCTCATCTGTGTCTATTCACCTTCGGCGGTGCAGAAGGTAAATCGCGACAGATGAGGTGCGGTGCAACCGATGAGTCCGTCGGTGTTGCGGCAGAGCCGAATTCGTCAACTCACGGCGGCCCGCAGCCGGGGGAGTTGCTGCAGCGGGTTGATGCGTTCGACCTCGTAGCGCTGATCTGTGGTGAATACCTTGCTCAATCCGGGAGCGGGATCGCCCGAGCCCTCGAGGAACACTGCTTGGCTGAACGGCCAGTCGGAGCCGAAGACGATATGCGAGCGCGGCGCGACCGCCAGCACAGATCGCATCGCAGCTTCCGACGCGCTGAGCGCGGTGTCGAAGTAGAAGGTGCGGATCAGTTGTTGCACGTCGAGGGCAGAGGGACGAGGCGCACCAGCGGGCCAATGGTTGCCAACGGGTGTTTCGGCAAGGACGCCGATGCGCCAGGACAGGAACGGCAGCGTCCCGCCGGCGTGTGCGAGTTGAAACCGGATACCGGGGTAGCGGCGCAGGGTTCCGCCCGCCAACATCAGAGTTGCCGCCCGAGTGGTATCGAAAGTGAACTCCTCGAGGAAATCCGGTAGTGGCAGTGAGGGTTTGGCGTCGTCGGGGATAGCGGCGGGATGGACGAAGACGAACGCCTTGCGGCGGTTGAGTGCCTCCATGAGCGGCTCGAAACGGGGATCGCCAAGGTAGACCCCGTCGTAGGCCGATAGCAACACGACGCCGTCGAGGTGGAGAGTGTCGAGTGCGTACTCGAGTTCGGCGATCGAGGCCGCGACGTCGGGCATGGGCAGTACCGCGAATGCGCCGAAGCGAGTGCGGTGTGTGCGAAAGAGCCTGGCGGCGTAGGTATTGCAGTAGCGGGCAAGATCGCGGGCTTCTTTGCCTCGCAGGAACGACACACCGGGGTCAGACACCGAGAGCGCCTGGGACTGAATGCCCCATCGGTCCATGAAGTCGATCGCTGATTCTGGCGACCACTGCGGGGTGGGATAGCCGCCGATGGTGACATGGCCGTGTTCGAGCAGTGCGGCACGGTACTCAGGTGGCAGGAAATGGGCATGGAGATCGATCCGGTACCTTCCGGACGGTGCGGCCGAAGCGGTCGCCGGCACAGCGCTCGTTGCGACAGCGATTCCTGCGGCCGCCGCGCCTGCACCGATCAACAGCGACCGACGGCTCATGCCGAAGGACTCGCCAGTGCTGGACGAGGACAGGTTGATATCAGCAGTCATCGGTTGTGAACCTCTCGGAAAATGAGTGTGGACGCTTACGCGTCATGGGTGAGAACGACAGTCTGAGAACGGCTTCCGTCGAGCAAGTCCAGCGCGATGTCGACGAGCATGTCTTCTTGCCCGCCGACCATGCCCCGTCGGCCTGCTTCCACGAGCAGGCTGCGGGCATCGAGGTCGTAGCGTTCGGCAATGCTCTCGGCGTGACGCAGGAAGCTCGAGTACACGCCGGCGTATCCGAGAGTCAACGTTTCGCGGTCGACACGCACGGGTCGGTCCTGCAACGGGCGGACGATGTCGTCGGCGGCGTCTTCGAGCGCATTGAGGTCACAGCTGTGTTCGATCCCGGCTCTCGACGCGGCCGCCACGAGCACTTCCAACGGAGCGTTGCCCGCGCCTGCGCCCATACCTGCCAGCGACGCGTCGACACGATTCGCGCCATGCTCGAGCGCCACGAGCGAGTTGGCCACTCCCAGGGAGAGGTTGTGGTGTGCATGGATACCGATCTCGGTGTCGCCGTGCAGAACTCCACGCATCGCGTCGCAGCGCTCAGCGATGTCACGCATGGTCATCGCGCCCCCGGAATCGACGACGTAGACACAGGTGGCGCCGTAGGACTCCATCAACACGGCTTGCCGCGCCAACTCCTGCGGACTGGCCATGTGGCTCATCATCAGAAAGCCGACGGTGTCCATGTCGAGTTCACGGGCAGCGGCGATGTGCTGGGCGGAGATGTCCGCCTCCGTGCAGTGCGTCGCGACCCTCACGGTGCGCGCACCGGCGTCGTAGGCGTCCTTGAGGTTCTGCACAGTGCCGATCCCGGGAAGGAGCAGGGTGGCCACGGTCGCTCGTTTCACCACGCCTGCAACGGCTTCGATCCATTCCAGGTCGGTGTGGGCGCCAAAGCCGTAGATGCAACTGGAGCCGGCAAGGCCGTCGCCGTGCGCCACCTCAATCGAATCCACACCGGCCGCATCGAGTGCCGTAGCGATGGTGACCACCTGCTCGGTTGTGTACTGATGCCGGATCGCGTGCATGCCGTCTCGCAGCGTGACATCGCTGACATACACCTTGCTCACCGTGTGGCTCCTGTTGTCTGCGCGGCATGAACTGCAATGCGTTCGGCGGTGGCTTTGGCAGCCGACGTCATGATGTCGAGATTGCCTGCGTAGGCGGGCAAGTAATGGGCTGCGCCCGTCACCTCGAGCATTGTGGTCACCCGCGTGCCGCTGAACTTGCCCGTCTCGGGGATGTAGAGCGGATTCTCCGCGGTGAACGTCTCGAACTGCACACGTTGCTTGAGCCGATATCCGGGAACATAGGCGTTGACGCGCTCGACCATGTCGGTGATCGACGCTTCGATCGCCGAGTGGTCGGTGTCGCCGTCGACAAGGCAATACACGGTGTTGCGCATCAGGATTGGCGGGTCGGCCGGGTTGAGGATCATCACTGCCTTAGCGCGCTGCGCACCCCCGACGTCACGTAACGCCGCGGCGGTCGTCTCGGTGAACTCATCGATATTCGCGCGGGTTCCCGGCCCCGCTGACTTGGACGAGATGGACGAGATGATCTCGGCGTAGGAGACCGGAGCAACTGCGCCGACCGCAGCGGCGATCGGCACGGTCGCCTGACCACCACAGGTCACCATGTTCAGATTCGGCGCATCCAGATGCTCGTCAAGGTTCACAACGGGCACACAGAACGGACCGATCGACGCAGGCGTGAGGTCGAGCACCCGGACCCCGGCGGGCTCGAGGGCGGACCAGTTGGCGCGGTGCGCCCCGGCAGACGTCGCGTCGAAAACCATTCGCACATCGGCGAATTCGTCCATGGCAAGCAGTCCGTCGACGCCCGCGGCGGTGGCGGCGACGCCCAGTCGTGTGGCACGCGCCAAGCCGTCGGAGTTCGGATCGATCCCCACCATCGCAACCACCTCGAGTGGGCCGTCGCTTCGGAGGATCTTGATCATGAGATCGGTGCCGATATTTCCCGAGCCGATGATGGCAACCGGGTAGCGCTGAGTCGTGGTCATCGATGGCTCTCTCAGGTGAAGTCAATGGATACGCGGCCGAGACCGGACAGATCCGCTGCTGCGGTGTCGCTGGCGTGAACGAACACGGCTGAGGTGATCGATCCGGACATGACGAACTCGCCGACCTGCAGCCCGATGTCGAACGCGGCCAGGGCGTTCACCAACCAGGCCACCGCCTCGGCGGGGTGACCCAGAACCGCGGTGGCAATTCCGGTGTCGACCTGCTCATTGTTGACGTACAGGTAGGCAGAAATGTCGTCGAGGTCGGGTGCGTCGTTGATCGGCACCCACGGACCGAGGACCACCGCGGCAGAGCTGGCGTTGTCGGCGACGGTGTCGCACAGAGTGATCCGCCAGTCAGCGATCCGGCTGTCGACGATTTCCAGGGCAGCAGCAACTGCGTCGGTGGCATCGAGGACATCGGCGACGGTGATACCTGGTCCTTGCAGCGGACGGTTGAGCCGGAACGCGATCTCCGGCTCGACGCGCGGCGCGCAGAGAGACGACGCCGGAATGGCGCCGCCGTCGGGGTACACCATGGTGTCGAGAATGAATCCGTAATCGGGCTCGTCGACGCCGAGCAACTGTTGCATGGGCGCTGACGTCAGACCGATCTTGCGGCCGACCAGCCGAGCCCCGTCGTCGAGCAGTCGCGTGAGATTTCGTTGCTGAATCGCATAGGCACCGGCCACGTCGAAGTCGGGGATGCTCTCGCTCAGCGGGGCAATCGGCGCGCTGTCGAGCAGTGCGGTGTGCAACCTGTCAGCCCAGTCGTCAAGGTCGGCCGGTGGCAGGGGAGAGATCATGAGTCCTCGTCTCGCGGTGATTCGGTGAGTCGGAGTGCGGCATCGATCAACATGCGTCCGTGGAGTTCGAACAGCGCTGGTAGATCGACAGAGTCACCGCCGATCTCCTTGGCGATGAACAGACCGTCGGCGCCCGCCATGGCGTAGGTGGCGAGTTGATCGACAGCGGCCTCGTCGAGATCCGGCGACAACTCCTTGGCTGCTTCGCGAATTCGGACCTGAGCCTCAGCTCGCACCTGGAGATACATCTCGCGGGCGCGCGGCTCCACTGGTCGGCGTTCCAACGCGAGCATCAGCCCGAGCCGCAGAAAGTCGGGTGACTCCAGCAGCGCCTTGGCAACCTGCATGGTCATCTCCGCGACTCGGTCACGGGCCGTCCCGTCGTCGGGCATTCTCCACGCCGACAGCCACTGGCCGAAGCTTCGCTCGATGACAGCC
Organism: Gordonia sp. w5E2; assembly: GCF_036540975.1. Classification (NCBI taxonomy): domain Bacteria; kingdom Bacillati; phylum Actinomycetota; class Actinomycetes; order Mycobacteriales; family Gordoniaceae; genus Gordonia; species Gordonia sp. w5E2. The sequence continues at coordinate 2,584,145 of NZ_CP144213.1, forward strand.
GCGATGAGGTCGTCCTTGTCGGTGAAATGCCAATAGATCGAACTCGCAGGCAACCCACACCGCTTGCTCACCAGGTTGATACTTGTTCCCTCGTATCCGCGCTCACTGGCGATTTCTGTTGCCGCGTCGAGGATTTTGGCTCTCGACGTCTCGCCGTTCGCTCGACGTCGCCGCGATGTCTCTGCCATTGGTTCACTCTTCTCGATTGGTCGGGGAGTGGCCGCAATTGCCGTAGTGGTCATTACAGTAAGTCCTTGACGGCCCGGGGTCAAGGACTTAGCGTAGTGATCACTACAGCTCGTTTATGTGGCATCTCGCCCTGGTGGCGAGGTCAGGCTCTAGGAGACTTCCGTGTCCGACATTCCGCACTACGACGTGGCGATCATCGGCTATGGCCCCACCGGGGTAACCGCAGCCAACCTCCTTGGTCGACAGGGACTGAATGTGGTTGTGCTCGAACGTGATCCAGACGTCTACAGTCGCGCCCGCGCAATATCGACAGACGAGGAGGTCATGCGTATCTGGCAGCAGGTTGGCCTGGCCGATACCCTGCAGCGCGACATGCTGCCCGGCGGCGTCGTCGCATTCGTCGACGCCGAGGGCAAGCCGTTCTCGGAGGTACAGCCGACATCACGAGGCGCCGGTCATCCACCGCAGCAGTTCATCTACCAACCTGCCGTCGACACGACGCTGCGCGCAGGGGTGGAACGGTTTGCCAACGTCACGGTGCTGACGAGGCACGAGAGCCTCAAGGTGCTCAGCGGCGCCGACGACGTCGAGATCCTGGCCGCCGACCTTGCCGACGACAGCTTCGTGCGGATTCGCGCGTCGTACGTGATCGCCGCCGATGGGGGGTCGTCGGCGACACGGGGACAGCTGGGGATCGGGTATCAGGGCACGACCTACACCGAGCGATGGGTCGTCATCGACACCAAGGTGCTCCGCGACTGGGAAGGTAGCTCGCGCTTACGTTTTCATTGCGACCCGGCGCGTCCCACCGTTGACTGTCCGACGCCGCTCGAGCATCACAGGTGGGAGTTCCCGGTCCGCGACGGCGAAGACGAGGAGTATCTTGCTACGCACCAAGCTATTTGGGCCATTTTGAACAGTCAGGGCATCACCGAGGAGAACGTCGAGATCCTCCGCGCGGTCGTCTACAGCCACCATGTGCGGGTGGCCGACCGTTGGCGTGTGGGCCGGGTGTTCCTGGCAGGCGACGCCGCGCACGCGATGCCGCCATGGATCGGGCAGGGGATGGCGTCGGGCGTACGCGACGCTGCCAACCTGTGCTGGAAACTTGCCGCAGTCGTCGACGGAAGTCTTCCGGAGTCAGCACTCGACAGCTATCAGGTCGAACGTGAGCCCCACGTGCGCGAGACAACCGATCATGCCGTATTCGCCGGCAAGGTGATCACCGAACGTCGCCCATGGGCGGCAAGCGTGCGCAACAACGTCTTTCGGTTCGTATCCAAGTTCTCCATCTACACGCGCTGGATGGTGGACAACAAGTGGATCCCGAATGCCCACTATTCCGACGGGCTCTTCAGCGAGCAGACCCACCCCGCCCGAGGGTGGCAGATCCCTCAGCCGTGGGTGCTTGACGAGCACGGAACCCGAGTTCGCCTCGACGACGTGCTCGACGGTCGCTGGGTAGTGCTCGGTCTCGACGAACGCGACCACACGGCGTGGCACTCGCGCGGCGTCGAAGTGCTGAGAGTACTGCCGGCTGGTGCACGGCCCGCCCCCGACGCCGTCGTCGACGCCGACAGCTCACTGCTGACGTGGTTCAGCACGCACCACGCTTCGGCGGTTGCACTACGCCCCGACGGCTTCGTCTACTGCGCTGCCGACTCCGGACACACCCTCCCAACACCGCCCGCAGGATTGCGTGCGGCGACCGCCACCTCACGATGAAGGAAACCTGATGTTGGCCCCTCACAATGCATCCCACACCGTCACAGTCAATGGCGATACCGAGATCTTCTACACCGAGATCGGTACCGGCGACCCGGTCGTTCTGCTACACGGAGGCGGACCAGGTGCCTCCGGTATGTCGAACTACGCCCGCAACGTCGACGCCTTGGCCAGCAGATTCCGAGTCATCGTGCCCGACCTGCCCGGCTACGGTCGTAGCAGCAAGAACCTCGAGCAGACCGACCCGTTCGGCGCGCTTGCCGACGCGATCCGCGCCCTACTCGATCACCTCGGACTCGACACCGCCCACCTGGTGGGCAACTCGTACGGGGGCGCCTGCGCCCTGCGGCTTGCCCTGGACACCCCACACCGCGTCGACCGGCTGGTGCTCATGGGACCGGGCGGGATCGGCACCACGCGCGGGGCGCCCACCAAGGGACTCAACGCACTTCTCGGCTACTACACCGGCACCGGGCCCAGCCGCGACAAGCTCGAAACCTTCGTCCGCACCTACCTCGTCTACGACGCCGAGGCAGTACCGGATAGCGCAATCGAGGAGCGTTATCAGGCCTCGATCGACCCCGACGTCGTCGCACATCCACCGCTGCGACGTCCCTCGGGTCTCGGTGCGCTCAAAACCCTGTGGCGCATGGACTTCACCCGCGACTCGCGCCTCGAAACACTCCCGAACCGCACGTTGGTCATCTGGGGCCAGAACGACAAGGTCAACCGGCCGGCCGGGGGACAGATGCTGGTCGACGCCATGCCCAACGCCGACCTGCTGATGCCGGCGCGAACCGGCCACTGGGTTCAGTGGGAACGAGCCGACCTGTTCAACCGGGTTGTGGCCGACTTCCTCGACGGCACCTACGCATGAGCGGCCCGATGTTGAGCGCCTCGACGACCATCGCACCGTCGGTGTTCGGGAACGTACACCTCGGCTACATCGTCATCGAAAGCCAAAAGTTCAGTGAGTGGCGACGATTCGGCAAAGACGCCATCGGAATGCACCTCGATGAGTTGTCGCCAGACGTGATTCGGTTCCGGCTCGACGATCACCAAGCACGGTTCATCGTCGTGCGCGGACCCGCCGAAGACGTCGTCGCCCTCGGATGGGAACTCGACAATCACGAGGCATTCGACCAGATCGTTGGTCGTGTCGCCGGCCGTGGTGTGCCGACCGTGGTCGGCACCGACGAAGATGCCGCCATTCGCGGAGTGGAACGGCTGATCCGGTTTCCCGGTCCCAACGGTCTGGCCCAGGAAGTCTTCACCCGTGCGCGAGTGACCGACGCACCACTGGCGATGACCAACCAACACGGATTCGTCACCGGCACATCAGGAATGGGGCACGTGGCGATCACGTCTACCAAACCGCAGCAGATGCGCGGCTACTACAACACCGTCTTCGACGCCCGGCTCACCGACTACATCGACGAGACGATCAGCGGCGCCAAACTCAAGATCCGATTCCTCCGGGTGAACGAGCGTCATCACTCGATCGCCATCGCCAATGTCCGTGCCCTGCCGATCAATCCGATCCGGACTCGAGTTCAACACCTCAACATCGAGGTCGCATCACTCGACGACATGACCCAGGCCTATCAGCGGGTCAAGCAACTCGGCTTCGACATGGCGCTCTCCGTCGGCCAGCACACCAACGACAAAGAGCTCTCGTTCTACGCACAGACCCCGTCCGGCTTCGAATGGGAGGTCGGCTGGAACCCGATCACCGTCGACGAAAAGACGTGGGAACCGACGACCCACAAGGGGATCAGCATCTGGGGGCACACACCAGAAGGCCACACGATCATCGACAAACTCGACCAGTTCCGCCGCGGCGCGCTCTCGCTGCGCCACGAGGAGGACACCGTCTTGGCGCTCTCCGGGATGGGCATCCCCGACAACTGACCGCGAGAACGTGCGACGCCTCGTCACGTCACAGCGGGCTCACGCGCGCCAGCACTGCGCCGGCGGTGGAGTCGGCCATCATGCAGGTGCAGCTGGGTCGGTGCGAAGCAGTTCGACCACCCGGGACCATCCATCGGCGCCGTATCCCTCCTCGACCGCCCGCGTGGCGAGGTCATGCATCAGACGTGGCAGCCGGGCATCGAGTCCCGCCTCGACGCTGGAGTCGACGATATGCCTCAGGGCCGCCGCCTCCATGGCGATGTTTTCCTCGGTTCCTGGATACTCTCCGGCGTCGACGTCGGCCGCAAGTCCCAGGAAGGTAGCGGGCAGGATGTCCAGCATTTCGATGGCCATCGGGACGAAGCTCGACGCGGTATGCCCGGCGGAGGTGACCAGCGCAGCCGCGTGCAGGAACGCGGTCATCCCGCTGAAGAAGATCTCCAGCATGCCGGTGTCGAGTATGGACGCCGTTGCGGGGTCGTCCCCGACGAACGTCGATCGCGGTGCGACTACCTCCAGTTCGCTCCGATACCGTTCGAGGAGGTCGCGGCGTCCGCTGTAGAGGATGAGGGCTTCCGGCGTCCCGATCACTGGGGTGGGCACCAGGATCGCGCCGATCAGGACGTCGATGCCGCGCTCATCTGCCCATCGTTGGGTCGTGCGCGCCTCATGCGGTGTCGACGAGGCGAGGACCACGACGACTCTCCCGCCGAACACCTCGCCGGGCAGTGAGCCGAGCACCTCGCGGGTCGCTTCATGGTCTCGCAAGCATGTGATGACGAGGCGGGCGCTGCTCACGGCCGACGCCAGATCGTCGGCCACGGTTGCACCGGCTTCAGCCATTCGCTCCGACGCCGACCGGGTGCGATTCCACACCGTTGTCGGCACATCAGCGGTGAGAAATGCTTGTGCGAGTGCAGATCCCATCGGTCCGAGACCGATCATCGTCACCCCGGCGCTGCGGTGTGCTGCTTCGTTCTGTGTCATAGGTCTATCGTCGACAGAACAGTTGACGGCGACAAGTACCCACTATTTTGTGGCGTACTTACCTGGAGGTGGGTGTGGAGTGCACCTGCCCGACGAAAGGTGCATCCCATGGCGGGCTTTCTCTGCGGACTCGACGCCGCCGTCGCGGTGGTAGGCGGCAAGTGGAAACCGTTGATCCTGTGGGCGCTGAGCGTGCAGCCGCGACGCACCGGCGAACTGCGCCGTGAGCTCGACGGTGTGTCGGAAAAGGTTCTCACCCAACAACTCCGCGAACTCGAACGCGACGGCATCGTCCATCGTGAGGTCTACAAAGAGGTTCCGCCGCGCGTGATCTACAGCCTGACGCGCAAGGGTGTGGCGCTTGACAAGGCACTCGCACCCCTGGGCGACTGGGGTGAGGAGCACCTGGCCGACATCATCGCAGTCCGGCAATGACGACTCGCACAGGATTCACCACCCGTGACCTCGCGTCGGCCGATCGCGCACTTCTGCGAGAGTCGGTTTGTGTCAAGGGATCTCGATGGTTTGAGCGCGGTGGATCTCGTCGACGGCCCGCACCAGGTACGGCACGTGATCAACCGCGGCATCCGTCGCCATCTCCGCGGCGACCAGCATGGCCGCACCGATGATGGCGGCGAGCGGAATGGCTGCTGCGGCAGCGTCGTCACCACGACGTTCGGAAACACCCAAGGCGCCGATGAGCACCGCTACCACGGAGTCTGGTGGGACCGATACATCCCACTGTGCTGCAGTGTCGACGGTACGGGTGAGGACATCGGACACGTCGTCGCCGCTCACACCGTCCTGGAAGGACGTCTCGAGTAGCTCACGGATTACATAGGCGTGCACGGCGCGGGCCGCATCACCGTGCTTCTCGAGTTGCGCGACAGCGTCGTCGAAATGCTCCCGGTCGTGGCTGCGCACTGCGCTGATACCCTGGTCGCTCGCTGTGGCGATCTCGTGGGCCATCGGCGACCATTGAGCGGGGAATCTCTGGTTTCGAGCCACTGCGAGGTCTCCTGTCTCGTCTGCTGGCGTTCGCGCAGCACGGACACATCACCTACGGCTCAGACTGGCCATTCGCACCCGCTGTCGCTGGCGCCTACTTCGCCGCGAACCTCGAGGACTACCCAGACCTCGACGCCGCGCAGTGCGACGCGATCGAGTGGGCCAACGCGGCACAGATGTTCCCGTGGCGGCCGTTCGTCGCGTATTCAGACTCGGTGGTCACCTGAACCGACTCGACCGATTCTCAGCGAAACGCGGCGACGCCCATCCCGATTGCGCCGAGCACTGAGAGCCAGGTGCGCACGGCGTTCCACGTCCCCCAGGTCTTGGCGAACGTGGACCAGTCCACCGTTCCAGCGGCAAGCCGTTGGTTGAGGGGCACGTTGATCGCCACCGTCGTCACGAACGCTACGACGATGAGCACCGCACCGATCACCCCGGCAAGTCCGCGAACGTCACGAGGACCGAATGCAACGATCCCGACCACGACGGCCACCGCCAGCACCGGCGCGAGGAAGAAGACCGCGAGGAATGGTGGACGCTCGACAGCGGAGTTCATCCTGCGCATCGCGTCAGCGCCGTCGACTCCGCTCAGGGCCGCAATCACCGTGGCGTAGGCGAAGTAGAAACCCGCGAGTACCGCGCTGCAGAGCACGGCCGACCCGATCAGCAATTTCATTGTCATGGTTACAAGCATCGGTCGACTCTTTGGCGTTATCCATGCCGAAATGGCTGATATTCATACGCGAACGTCTAATCTGAGGTCGTGGACCCTCTGTTCAGGATGTTGTCGGGGCTTCGGGCACAGGGCCTGTTCTCACTGCGGCTGTCCATGAGCGCACCGTGGTCGGTCGACATCGACGACGGCGCTCCACTCACCGTGATCGCTGTCGACCGCGGGTCGGCGTGGCTCGTCCGACCGGAAGAGGAAGCGCTTCTGACCGCGGGGCAGGTCGCGTTGGTTGCGCACGGGCCGCGCTACGTGGTCGCCGACGAACCCGACCGCGCCCCGACCGTTCGAATTGTGGAGGGCGGCAAGTGCATTGCGCTCCACGAGTCAATGCAGTCTGCGGTACACCGAGGTCTGCTGACGTGGGGCAATCACAGCGACGGAGCCGACCAACTCCTCGTCGGAACCTATGCGTCGGCATCCCAGGTCGGACGACACCTCACCGAGCAGTTGCCCGACTTCACGGTGCTACCGCCGGGCAGCGTCGACGAAACGACACGCGCTCTGTTGCGTCAGGAACTCGCCGACGCGAAACCGGGACACAGCTTCGTCATCGACCGCCTGCTCGACGTTGTGGTGGCCTCCGCCATTCGCGCTGCGGGACCCTTGGCTGGACCGGGGTGGTTGTCCGGCACACTCGATCCGACGGTTGCCGGCGCACTCGATCTCATCCATGAGTCGCCCGAGAAGCCTTGGACCGTAACAGCACTCGCCGCTGCGCTACACGTTTCCAGATCCGGCTTGGCGGCCAAGTTTCGTGACAGCGTGGGGGAGACGCCCGCGAGATACCTCACGCGCTGGCGGATGACCCTGGCTGCCGACGCACTCGTCGGATCCGACGACGGCCTCGAGACGATTGCCCGGCGGATCGGCTACGGGTCAGCGTTCTCGTTCAGCAACGCGTTCAAGACGATGCACGGGACGAGCCCGTCGCACTACCGCCGCGAGCGTCGATGAGGGTGGCGAGAAGATCTGTGCCGCTTCGAAAGTGGTGACGCGTCGTCGTGAGTCACGCGCGGGCGGCCCTCGAGACCGCACCTCATCTGTGACGGTTTACCTTCTGCACTGCCGAAGGTGCCGAGCGACAGATGAGGTGCGGATTCGCTCATCGCGCACCAGGGTTGGCGTACGGCGGTGGCCCGGCGCCGCCGCGGCTTACGGCACGGCGGCAAAACGCCCAGCCAGGAACGGCGTCGAATCAACGAGTGAGGCCTGCATTGTGCTGTCATGAGTGGTGGGGTATCCGTGGAAGTTCACCGTGGCGCCCGACGCTCTCATGTCTTTCACCAGCGACGCGGGTCCACGACTGTGCTTGCCCTGACACCGTTGATCGGTCAACGGTAACTCCGGCACAGTCCGTGTGCCCGTGCGACATGATCGGGTGAACACGCACGAGCCGAGCACCCGTCACGCTCCGCCGGCCGCGCCACCACTCTGCTTGCGGCGTCGATCAGATGGCGGCTGAGGCGATGACGTCCGCCGCTGTCGCGGCAGCGTTCGTCGCGGCCAGCTGTTGGTAGACAAGGAAACTCACTGGAAAGCCGGGAAGGTGATTCGGGTCGCCAGGACCATCGGAGACCCCGCGTAGGCCGACGAAAGGTATGGCGTGCGCCGCCGCAACCCCGGACACGGCAGCCGTCTCCATGTCGGAGGTGAGATAGCCCGAACCCGAATCGACGTCGGCGAACAGGGTTGCGAGTACACGGGGATCGGTACGGGCAAGCGTGTCGACGTCGCGACGAGTGTCCTCACGGTCTGCGAACGAGCATGGCCTGCAACCGGTCACGGAGCCACTACCGGGTACACACGGAAACGTGAATCCTTGATATGGGTCACTGCTGAGCCCCTTACCGCCGACTACCACCCGCGGTTCTCGGTGCAGATCGATCGGCGGCACCCAGGGCAGCTTGCGTCCGCATGGAGCCAGCGGATTCATGCCGTCGGTGACGGGTTCAGGTGGGGGTGTGCGGCCCGCGCGGCAGCCAGCAGTGAGGGATCCGCGGGAAGTGCCCGTCCTGTGCGAGTGAGGTACCACGTTGCCGGAACCGCGACATCGCCGATGCCCGCCGGCGGTGAACCACCTGCCGTGCCGGAGAACACGATCCGGGCGATCCGAAGGCCGTGCCGCGAGCAGGTGAGGTCTGCAAACGATGCGTTGGCGGCGTGGGTGGCATTGACGATGCCGACCCCTGTCATCACTGCGACGATCGGCTTGCCCCGGATCTCCGTCCGGTAATAGGTGACTCCGTCATCGAGCGGACTCACCCTCAACGACGAGTAGTACTGTGTCACAGAGCCGTTCACACAGCGACGGGTGCGGGCTCGACAATCGTTCCCTCGATGACGACCGTCGCAGTCGTCGCGGCACCCACGCCGTCGGTCACGGTGATCGTAAATGAGTCGTCCTGGATCAGCCCTGCCGCATCGCTAATATAGATCCATTTACCGGTCGCGCGGTCGATCACGACTGTGCCGTGCTCAGGTGCCGCGGCGACCGCGTAGGACAGGGTGTCGCTTTCGGCGTCGCGAGCCACGACGTCACCGGTGACCTGGCCCCGGTTGATGAACCCGATCCGCTGATTGACCGCGTCCGTGTAAACCAGGCTGCCTGTCTGCGGGTCGACGACCATCTCCTGGGGAGCATCCGAGACGGAGACGGAACCGACCACATCGGGGGAGGTAGTATCGATGATCAGAATCCGATCACGGACCGCGACATAAAGGTACTTGCCGTCTGCGCTGAGTGCCTGCGCGCTCGGCGCGCCACCGACGGGGATGTGGTCGTCGCTGCCGTTCTCGAGATCGGTGACCCACACCCAGCCGTCGCCGTCGCGGGCGGTCAGGGTGTACGCGGTCGTGCCGTCAGGGCTGATAACCGGTGAAGTGGGTGAACGTCCGACGCCGACAGAAGTGATCGCACCTGACTCGGTGTCGACCATCAACAACCGGTCGGCAAGGTTATCGGTGACGTACAGAGTTTTCCCGTCTGAACTCAGAACCGGGTCCACCGGCCGGACGCCGAGGTCGAGGGTGCGCACCACCAGCATGGTCTCGGTGTCGACGACGGTCAGCGTCGCCGCCTCGGAGTCCGTCAGGTACAGACTGCGTCCGTCGGACGACAATGCCATTCCGTCGGGGTGCCCGCCGACATCGAACGTCGTGGGATTGGCGGCCGAGTCGTACACGGTGAGGGTTCCTGCCGAGGTAGAGGCTGTGTACACCCTCGACACAGAGGGGCCGATCGCGACGACATCTGGCGTGGTGTCGGCCGGAAACGGTGATTGCGACGCCGACAGCGTGGTGGCATCCGTCGCAGAGACCGCGCGCAGCGTTCCGTCCACCGGGTCGGCGACCAGGATCAAACCGCGAACCTCTCCATTCCGACTGAAGGGCTGCGTCACCGCGATGTCCGACGGCGCGCCTTCCACCATAGAGCTAGATCGCGGGATCTCGCTGTCGCCCTGTGAGACATCGACGACGTCCGGCGCCGTATTGACCGGATCATTCCAGGCCGTGACGACGGTCGACACACTCCCGCCGCGTCCGTCGGAGGTCACCACAGTGAAGGGATCGGGTTGGGATTCGGTGACACCCGAAAGTGCAAGCTGATGTCCATAGAGAGCCGAACGGTGATAGGTGAGGATGTAGGTGCCAGGCTGAGTCGTCGACGGTGTCACCAGCACCCAGCCGTGGTCGGGCGGGTCGGTGACCGTGACGGTCAACGCGTCGGCGTCGACATCGTTGGTCACCAGTGTCCAGTCCGACGTCCGCCCCGTCCCGCCCGGATCTCCCCTCAGGCTCACGGTTGGTGACGTGTTGCCGACGGTCACCGGAATCGTCTTCGACCCACCGTGTCCGTCGGTGATGGTGACACCCGCGACGTCGACGTCACGCACTCCGGCGTGCGATCCCGTGTAGGTGAATTCGCCTGTCGCGGAGTTGATCGTCATGGTTCCCTGTGCGGGAAGGTAGTTCGCCTCGTAGGTGAGGGTGTCGCCGTCAGCGTCGCTGCCGACGACGCGACCGGTCTCGGTCACCGGCCCGACGACGATGATGTCTCCCGACATGTTCGACACATAGAGTTCCCGCCCATCCGGGCTCAGTGCGATATCGTTCGCGGGGCTATTACCCGTCGGGATCGTGGCCACCGTCCGGCCCGTGGTCACATCGGTCACGGTGACCGTCTTCGACCCGAGGATGTACAGGTACCGTCCATCGGGACTGACGTCGACGGCGATCGGATCGGCCGCCGGCACGGAGCCGATCCGGTTCAGGGTCGCCGCATCGACCTGCACCACCTTGTCCGCGCCGGCATCGGCGACGAAGAAGCTTGTGCCGTCCGGGTCGACGGCCACGCCTCGGGGATCGACGAAATCACCTGCCGCGCCGAGGACTTCGCCGGTAGCGGCGTTGACGGCAGCCACCGCCTTCCACTTACCAGACGTCACGACGTACAACGTCGAACCATCCGGGCTGACATCGATGTCCTCCATGTCGTCGAGTCCGACCAGCAGATAGTTCGCCGGCGATTGACTATCCGTGCCTAACACCCATATGACAGGGGAGTCCTCGAGGACATAGAGCTTCTCGCCATCGGGACTGATCACGAGACCCTTGTAGGGTTCGACGGCGTCCGGCGTGGTGAAGGAGTCTCGGACACTCCCGGCCGGCGTCATCTGGGTGATCTGCCCGTAGTTCGTGAAATACAGTGTCGAGCCATCGGGGCTGACCGCCACCGCATTGACTCCTTGCTTGCTGCGGGTTACCGTGCGGGTGGACGTCGTCCGGGAGCCGAGTTCGTAGGTGCCGGTGGGAGCGTGGTTCACCGGGACGACAACCACGGGTGCGGTGACACTGACGACGATCGGGCGGCCGGCAGTCGACTGAGTCACGCCGAAGACAACGGTGTCCTGCAGCGGCTCGGTCGCACCCGATACGGCAAGGGCATGTGCGACAACCGGATCCGGAGTGTATGTCCACGTGCCGTCGGGATTGCGCGCCACACTCCCGTACTCGGGCTCGGTCAGCACGGTAACCGGCGCTTCTGAGTCGCCGAGCACCAGCGTGCTGCTTCCGTCCTCGGTGACAACGACCTCGGTCGGTGTGGCCACCGCCGGCGGATACACCGCGACCTGCACCGGCGTGGCGGCACCGTGTCCGTCAGAGACCTCGACGGTGAAAGCATCGAGGACGAGGTCGTCGGTTGTCGAGGTATAGGTCCACGACCCGGTTTTCCCGTCGATCATCACCGTGCCGTAGACGGGTTGCCCGGTAATCGCATAGGTGAGCGAGTCCCCGTCGTCGTCGTGACCGGTGACCTGTCCGGTCGCGGAACCGCCAGCCGTTGTGAAGTCGCCCGACTGGGCGGCGGGTGGTGTGTTGGTGGATGCGATCGGCACGGTGACCGTCGCCGGAGCCGGCCGCGGGGTTCGGGAGAACAGGTGCAGATGCCGCCCGTTACTTCGATCATCGTCACTGACCAACACGGTGAAGGTGTCGACTGCGGCTGACTCCGGTTGCACTGCAATGGCATGCGCGTACTCGGGATCAGGTGTGTAGGTGTAGCTGCCGTTCGCCTGGACGACGAGCGTCCCGTGATCCGGCCCGTCGATGACGGTGTACGTCACGAGGTCACCGTCCGCGTCCTGGGCGCCCAATGAACCGGTCACCACGCCGTCGTCCGTCGACGTCGTCGGACCGGGGGACACGCTCGGATAGGAGTTCAGATAGCGGCGGGTGATCTGCTGCCAGGACGCCCAGAGGACGGCCAGGGCCGGTTGGGCCGCCGCGGCACCCGCGTGGTTGGGATCGAACCCGAGGATCCTGAACAGTGCCGAGACAACCCTGGACGCGACGGTGCCCGCGGTCGATGCCGGGGTCGGGACCTGCATTGCACTGATTGAACCGACCGACCCGGCGGCGGCAGCGTCAACTGATGTCGCCGACACCTCAACTGACATCGCGGGTTTCATCGGATCAGCCGACGTCACCTGCGAGGTTCGTGGCGATGCCGTCGGTGACCGGGTCGGCTCGACGGGCTCAGGCGACCGGGCCGAAGGTGCGTGGAGATCGTCAGCCGAGTGTTCCACGACGGATCGCTGTGATGCGTTCTCCGAAGCCGATTCATCGACAGCGGCCGGGACGGCAGCATCTTCATTCGCAGTGCCCTCATCGGCCTTGGCCGACGGCGTCGTGTTACCCGCTGCAGGTTCGGTGACGGAATCCTCGGAGCCCACCGGCGCGCCGACGGCAGGTGCATCATCGGATGTGCTGCCTTTCGCGTCGATGTCACCCACCGCCGCTGTTCCGCCCTCGGCTTCTGAATCCTTCGTGACGGGGTGATCCGTGTCGGGGTCGACTGCGGGTTGGGATGTCGCGGGGCTGGGACTCTCGTCGACAGACTCCGATGTGGCCGACGACGGCGGAACGAGATCATCGGCCGACGCCACACCGACGACCCCGAATCCTCCCCATGTGATGGCCCCGATGATTCCCGCAGACGCGGCAATCACACGAGTCCGCTTCATCGATCGCATTGCCCGGCCACCATTCATGGCGTGTCGCCTCACCTTCGTCCAGTCGATGTCGCGCGTTGCTTGATCAACGATGGTGGTGACGCTATGACGGCGCAGTGAAGCCGGATAGCCCCAGATTTCTGGGGCACTCGCCGAGCAGGGCCTGCTGCAGGCCAACCCCCAAACGTGGTTTCAGCACGCTGCCGCTGTCTGTCGATGACTTGGTCGAACTCACTCGCGCTCGGATCGTCATTGAGTCCTCGACACTGCGCGAGTCCATCGCCGTCGGCGACCTGTCGTGGGAGGGTTCGGTCGTCGCAGCTCATCACAGGCTGGCGGCCACTCCGATGTACAACGACGACAACACAATCAACGATGACTTCGCGAATGTTCACCGGGCATTTCACGTCGCACCGCTCGCCGGGAGCGGCAACAGTCACCTCGAGGGTTTCGCATCCTCGCTGCGAGACCGCTCCGAGCTGTACCAATACTGGTCGCGCTATCTCGGCGATGGCCCCAATCGCGACGTCGCCTGCGAGCACCGCGAGCTCGCCGATCTCACAGTGGCTCGCAAGACATCTTCTGCCGCTGACGCATTGGAGCGCCACATTCAGCGCACTACCGATTTCCTTATCGAATACATCCGCACCCACAGTCTTGAAGAGCGCTAGCCGGACTCCGGCGGCACTTATGCCCCTGAGGTCCGCCGCCTTTTCCCGCCCGCCACGATAGCCGCCTCCCCGTGTGGGGGAGGCGGCGTGGCGTCGTGAACTTCAGACTGCGATGAGCTCGTCGTCGGACTTGTTCTTCTCGGCGTATCCGGGAGGTCCGAAGAGGTAGCCGAGGCGGCCGCGCCACGTGTGAGCGCGCGCTGTGTCGCGAAGCATGTTCACTGTCTCGACGTAGTTGTACTTGATGGGATTCTGGGTCTCGACGTCGTGGAGCAGTCCGTACCGCACCGGCTCGGTCTCCTCGGCATACGAACCGAAAATGCGATCCCAGATGATGAACACACCGCCATAGTTCTTGTCGATGTAGGGCTGGTTCGATCCATGGTGAACGCGGTGGTGGGACGGGCTGTTGAAAATGAACTCCCAAGGCGCGCAAAGCTTGTCGATACGTTGGGTATGGAACGGGATCTGGAAGAGGAGACCGGCGGTGTTGAGTAGGAGAATCATCCACACCGGGAATCCCAGTAGGGCCGCGGGGAGCCAGGCGAGGCTGCGCAGCGTATAGGACACGGGGTGAAACCAGGGCAACCGCAGGTTCGTCGACAGATTGAAGTAGTTGCTGGAGTGGTGCACGCTGTGGGCGGCCCAGAGGAGTCTGATGCGGTGGTCGCCGCGGTGCGCCCAGTAGTAGCAGAAGTCGGTGACGACCAGGCATGCCACCCACACCCACCAGTGCTTGGCCGACAAGTGCAGCGGCGTCAGCGCTGAGGCCACGACGATCGTCGAGAACGGCAGGATGTACTGAGTGAGCGCCTTGGCGGCCGTGTTGATCAGGTACGTGGCCCAGTTTCCGACGTAGTCGCGCACAGATCGTTTGGAGAACGTGTGGGTGGCGTCGCGGTCTCGTCTGTGGTCAACGTATTCGACGATAGAGAGCAAGATAAATGCAGGTACAGCTGCGAGGAGCAAGGTACTTGTTGCGTTCATGTGCAGAACACTATTGACGGTGACCTGCGCAAACATCCCGCGAAGAACTGATTTTCCCTCCCTCTCACGGGGGAGTCGACTAGCCTTCACACATGCCGGAGCCAGGACTCGTCGCCGTTCGAAAGTCGCTCGAACGCCAGTCACTCCTGGTGGCACTGTTCGCCGCCGTGATCGACGCCATGCTCTTCATTTCCTCCGGGATCTTCTCTGCCGCCCCGACGGCTGCGCTCACGATGACGATCACGCTGGTCGCCGCCGACCTCTGTCTGGCCTTGCGCCCCAGCACCACAGCCGCGGTTGCCTACATTCAGGTGATCACACGTATCCTCGCGTGCCTACTCCTGAGTCACTACGAACTCGCGGCCGGGATCGGCAACGTCGGCGTGCTGGTCGCCGGCTATCGCGCCGGCGCGTGGCTGCCCGCCCGGGCTTCGGCGACCGTGTTGCCAGTGCTGATGGCGGGAGTCGCGACGGCGGCATATCTCAACGGCTCAGCCGACGTGTGGTGGATGGTTCCTGCCATCGCGGTCTCAAATGCGTTGATCCCGTGGCTCGTTGGCCGGTATACCGCCGCCGGCGGCGCCTACGTCACCAAACTGGAGATGCAGCGGAAGAGTGACCACGCAGCGCTGGCCAAGGCACTCGCCGACGAGCGCGAGGCCATCGCCCGTGATCTGCACGATGTCATCTCCCACCACGTCAGTGCGATAGGCATCCATGCAGGCGCGGCTCGAATGACCCTCGGATCGAACATCGAGGCGTCGGAGCGATCACTGCGGGCGGTCGAGACATCCAGCCAGGCGGCCATGAAGGACCTTCGTCTGCAACTCGACATCCTGCACGGCCGTGACGACGCCGGCGAGGTGCAACCCGGCCTCGCCAACATCCCCGAGCTGGTCGAATCTGTCGGTCGGGCCGGACTCTCCGTGGATATAAACCTACCGCGCGGGCTGGTCACCTTGCCGAAATCGCTCGACGTCATCGTGTATCGAATCGTCCAGGAACTGCTGACCAACGCATTGCGTCACGGCGACGGATCGGCTTGCCTCAAGGTTCGCCGAGATCGATCCCGAATCGTCATCGACGAGTCGAATCCCATTGCTGCCGAGGTCTACACAGGCGACTCGCTGCACCGCGGACTCGACGGTATGCGGCGTCGTGCCGAGTTGTTCGATGGCCGCGTCGAATGCGGCGCCGACGAATCCGGGCGGTGGCGCACCCTTGTCGAGATCCCTGTGAGTACACGATGACCGAACCCATCACCGTTCTCGTCGCCGACGACCACGCCGTGTTTCGCGCGGGACTCAAGGCCGTCATCGACGCCGGCCCTGACACCTCGTGCGTTGCCGAAGCAGACGACGGCCGCGCCGCGATCGAGGCGGCTCAGCGGGTCCAACCAGCCGTAGTGGTACTCGATGTGCGAATGCCCAGGCTCGACGGTGTCGCCGCCATCGAGCCGATCATCGCCGCCACCGACGCCAAGATCCTGATGCTCACGACCTACGACAGTGAGAAGGTGCTCGCCACCGCGCTGCGTGCCGGGGCCTCAGGCTTTCTGCTCAAGTCGTCGCCGCCGGAAGAAATCGTCGGGGCGATACGCATTGTGGCTCGCGGCGATTCGGTCATCGATCCCGCCATGACGCGCCGTTTGGCGGCCCGCGTTGCCGACACTCTGA
This sequence comes from Gordonia sp. w5E2, assembly GCF_036540975.1. Classification (NCBI taxonomy): domain Bacteria; kingdom Bacillati; phylum Actinomycetota; class Actinomycetes; order Mycobacteriales; family Gordoniaceae; genus Gordonia; species Gordonia sp. w5E2. The sequence continues at coordinate 2,600,544 of NZ_CP144213.1, forward strand.
CCGAGGTGCCGGTACCACCGGAGGTGGCGACGCTGACGGCACGCGAATTCGAGGTTCTGCTCCTGATGGCCGAGGCACACAGCAACGCTGAGATTGCTGCGGAATTGTATGTGGGGGAGCAGACGGTCAAGACTCACGTATCCCACATTCTGGCCAAACTGGGTGTGCGCGACCGCATTCAGGCCGTGGTGTACGTGCACCGACACCGACTGTCCGGGGTAACGAGTACCTGACGCCAAGGATCGTGGCAAACCGCGATTCTCGACGGCACGCATTCGGGGCGGATGCTATGTCGGCGCGTTGAGTTCGAGTATCGCGATCTCCGGCGGCGCACCGACGCGGACCGGAGGTCCCCACGCGCCAGACCCGTATGTCGTGAACACCGTGGTCGGTCCGAGATGATCGACGCCGGTGACGTTGGTGGTGGTGGCGAGATCGACTATGTACCGCAGCGGCCACATTTGGCCGCCATGTGTGTGTCCGGAGAGCTGGAGGTCGACGCCGGCCTCGGACGCTTCAACGGCTTGATTCGGTTGGTGCGCAAGGAGCAGCACAAACCGCTGGTCGTCGCGTCCGCGCAGGGCAGCGGAGAGGTCAGGCGCGTACGGCGCGCCGGTGGAGTAGTCGTAAACGCCGGCAATGTCGATGGACGCCGCGCCGCGTCGAATCTCGGTGCGTTCGTTGTTGATTGGGTTGATTCCGAGAGTCTTCCAGTGCGCCATCCAAGCGCCGGTGTCGTCCGAGATCTCCTCGTGATTGCCGGCCACGCCGTAGACACCCATTGGCGCGGACAGGTCTGCCATCGGTTGCAGATCAGTGCCGACACGCGCGACGGTTCCGTCGTCGAGGTCTCCGAGGACCACGATCAAATCTGGCTTCTGCTCGTTGACCATGTTGACGACCTTGCGTGTGAACGACTCGCCTCGAGCAGGGCCTAGGTGCAGATCGCTCACCACAGCGACGCGCATACCGTCGAACTCCTCGGGCAGACGCTCCAGCGTGAGGCTCTCGCGCGTCACGCTCGGGGATGCTGCTTCGGTGACGCCGTAGACGACGGTAACGGCGGCAACGATCGCCAAGCAGCCGCTGGCGACCCGGGTGGTGAGGAGTCGTGTCCGGTTCGTCGATTGGTGGCGCAGCCGACCGACAACCCGTATGCCCAGCAGCGCCACACCGATGATCGCCAGACCCAGCAGAAGGTAGAACACCGTCGCGAGCCAGGTCAGTCCGAGGAAGCCGACGGGTCGCAGCCACGTGGGAAAGATGCTGCCAACGCCTGCCGCGACCACCGCCAGCACCCACCCGAGTACCAGAACGGTGTCGATGCAACGACCCCATCCTCGACTCACCGCGGTAGCCCTGACGAACCGCCGGTGCAGCAGGAAGTGGACCAAGCCCAGGGCCAGTGCAGCGATAACGAGCACCAGCATCAGGCCCGCTTTCCTGCCGCAGGTTGCGCGCTGCTGCGAGAATCGTTCTGAGTCAAGGGATCTCGATGGTCTGATCGCGGCGAATCTCGCCGACGGCGCGCGTTATGTACGGCTCATGATCAACCTCTGCATCTGCCACCAAGTCGGCGGTCACCAGAATGGCAGCACTGATGATCTTGACGAGCGGAATCGATTGCGCAACAGCACCATTGACGCCGGACTGTTCGCCGACGCCCAGTGCGCCAAGGAGTACCGCTGCGACGGCGTCAGGATCGACCGGCGCATCCCAACGCGACGCAGAGGCGACGGCGCGGGTGAGAACATCGGACACGTCGTCGCCGCTCAACCCGTCCTGGTAGGACGTCTCGAGCAGCTCACGAACCATGTGCGAGTGCATTAGGCGGGCTGCGTCACCGTTCTTCTCGAGTTGCGCGACAGCGTCGTCGAAATCCTGCGAGACCTGGCTGCGCGCCGCTCTGATACCTCGGTCGGTTGCCGTGGCGATCTCCCGAGCCATCGGCGACCACTCCGCAGGATATTTATGGTTTCCCGTCACGGAGAGGGTCTCCTGTCTGTCGAAGTCCCGAGGGTACCTGGCCGACGCACCGACGCTCGCAGCCGGATGGGCCGGGGGAGCGCACTCGAGAGTTGACAACCGACTACCGCAGTCGGCGGCGCAGCACCTTGCCGGTGGCCGTTCGCGGCAGGGAGCCGACGATCTCGATCTCCCGGGGATACTTGTAGGCGGCCATTCGTTCGCGGCAAAACTCGATAAGTTCGGTCACTGTCGTCGTCGCGTCGGGCAGTAGGGCGACGTATGCCCGCGGCGATTCTCCGCGGTACTCGTCCGGAATCCCGACCACCGCCGTCTCGAGCACGGCCGGATGTGACTGCAGCACCTGCTCGATCTCGAATGGCCAGATCTTGTACCCCGACGCATTGATCAGGTTGTGGCTGCGATCGATGACAAAAAACCAGCCGTCGGCATCCATGAAACCTACGTCACCTGTACGCATCTCGCCGTTCTTCAGAACGGAGTCCTCGTCGTTCCGGTTCCAGTAACCCGCAGCGATTTGCGGCCCTGCCGTGACGATCTCACCAATTCTCCCTGGCGGCAGCGGTTCTCCGTTGTCGTCCACCACTCGCGTGGTTGTGTCGAAGATTGGCAGACCAACTGAAAGGGCCCCCGTTTCGGGGTCGACCGGCGCGAGAACGCCGGGCGGGACCATGTGCGTCGGCGAGGTGGACTCGGTCTGTCCGTACACGTTATGGATCATCCCTCCCAAGCGTTCCTCGATGCGCTCGGCGACCTCAGGCATGACCGGCGCGCCGCCCGAGTAGCGGAGTCGGAGTGACGTGAACGCCTCGGGCGAGACGTCGGGGTGGTCGGCGAGGGCGATGTACGCGGTGATCGCGGCGACTGAAAAGGCCGGGCGCCATGTGCGGACCGCGTCGACCACCAGACCGGCGTCGAATCGATGTGTGAGGACGAGCGGCGACCGCATCGACAATGCCAGCATGACCGAGCCGACCAAGCCGGTCACGTGGAAGATCGGCGACATGCACAGAATCGGCTCGCCGCTTTTCAGCCCGGTCCAATCTCGGTAGGCCTGCGCACTGAAAGTGAGATTGCGGTGCGTCAACATGGCGCCTTTGGGCGGGCCGGTGGTTCCCGAGGTCGGAGCCAGCACTGCGACGTCGTCCGGTGCCGGCACGTGTCGGACCATCTCAGGAGACCGCCTACCGATCAATTCGAGGAGTTCGACAGTCCCGTTGGCCGGGACCCGCGACACCTCGAACACGCGCTGCAGGTCATCGTTGCCGGCGAAGTCGAGCGGAGATGCGGTGACGACGAGTCGAATGGACCCGGTGTCGGCGACGGTATCGGCCACCTCAGCGTGCACCTCGTCGAGCACGAGGAGAGCGGTCGGCGTGAAATCGTCCAACGCTTTACGGAATTCGGAACGCTTATACATCGGGCTGATCAGCGCGGCGACGCCACCAACCTTCCAGGCCGCAAGGAGACCGAACACGATGGCCGGTCCGTTCTGGACGGCGATCCCCAGTCGGTCGCCGACCGCGAAGTCGTGTTCCTGCAGTACGTGGGCGACGGCGTCGGATGCGGCATCGACATCAGCCCAGCTGAGCGTCGTACCGAAATAGTGAATCGCGGGGGAGTCGGGGGCCGACGCGAGAGCTTCGTCGAACATGTCCAGCGGAGACCCGTATTCGACATCGAGATGGCCGGACAGCCCGGTCGGGTAGTGAGCCAGCCAGGGACGGCTCTCATAGACACTCATGCCGACAAGCGTTCTGCGTAACGCGCGCGATGCGACAGGTTGCAAATCACGAGCATGAGTCTACGAAAATGCGCGCCTCCCCATAAGCTGTTCAGTGTGGCCGAACAACCGATGACCGACAGCGGCGCAGTCGTGCGCGAGTTGCGTAAGCAAGCGGGCGTGACGTTGCGCGGTCTCGCAACTGGCATCGGGGTGAGCGTGGGAACCATGAGCGCGATCGAAAACGGCAAGGTTGGGCTCACCGTCGGCCGCCTGCAAGAGATCGCGCAGTTCGTCGACGTGCCCATCGCACGTTTCCTCGAGCCTCCCGAAACGGCGAGAACAGCAGCCGAAGACGACCCCGCGGACTGGCGGGTGTTCACGCCACTGACCCTCGACCCGGTGCTGGAGTCAGCGATCGACGTATTCGAGGAACTCGGCTATCACGGCGCAACGATGCGACTCATCGCCTCCGGCGCCGACATCAGCGTCGCCGGGATTTATCACCACTATCCGAGTAAACAGCACCTGCTCGTTGCGCTGGTCAACATTGCCTATTCCGAACTGGCACAACGCCTCGACGCAGCCGGAGAGGGCGTCGAGGCGGTAACGGCCTTCGCAAACATGGTGGAAGCGCTCACGCTGTTCCACGTCGAGCGACGTGCGCTGGCGATCGTGCTGGCAACCGAGCTACGACGCCTCGAGGAACCCAACCGCACACACCTGCAGTCGTCGATGGCGCAGATCGAGGGACGCCTGCGAGAGGTGGCCCGACGCGCTTCCGAGGGCGGGTCGTTCCGGTCAGAGGACCTATCGGTCGCGATCAAGGCCATCGTCACGATGTGCATGGCCGTCCCGACGTGGACCGACGATGCAGACGCAGCGCAGGGACAAGGAATCGCTCGTGAGTACGCGAATCTCGCGCTTGGCATGGTGGGGCTGCGCACCGACCACTAGGCGGTACGCCCCGTCGCTCGGTCAGATATCTCGAAGCGAGACTGTTCAGTATTTCTGAACTCGACTCCTGTGCTGGACATTCACGCCAGCCGCTGACAAATACTGAGCCATAACTGTTTTCACTCCTTGACGCCCGGCGCAGTCGAATGCGATGCTCGTCACAATGAACTTTCCGAGCGATCGCTCGCAATGTTCAGTCTGCAACTTCAGGATGTTTCCGGAACCGTTTCAGTTCCGCTCGGGTACGAATCAAAGGAGATCCAATGACCGAGATCGCTGCGCCGTCCATGGGTAGTCTGCTGGGGGCCGACACACCGTCGAACTGGGGTAAGTGGGGATCCGACGACGAGGTCGGCGCTCTGAACTACCTGGACGCGGCCGAGGTGCTCCGCGGCGTCGGCCACATCAAGTCCGGCGAGACCTTCACCCTGCAGATCGAGATGGGCCGCAAGGAGAGCCCCGGTGACCCGCTGTGGCCGGGGCGCGAAGGCATCAACAGGACCAATATCCTCGACGAGTCGTCCTGGGACGGCGAAGACGCACCGCAGTTCCCCGGTGGACTGCACTACGCCGACGACACCGCGAACATCTTCCTGCAGGGCTCAACGCAGTACGACGCTCTCGGTCACGTCTGGTATGACGGCAAGCTCTACAACGGCTACGACGCGCGCAGCACCGTCGACGCGCTCGATAAGGCGTCAGTCCTGCCGATCGCCGAGAAGGGTGTCGTCGGCCGCGGTGTGCTCATCGACATGGCCCGCCATCGCGGTAAGAAGTACCTGGACAAAGGGGAGACCTTCGACCACACCGACCTCGAAGCGGCCGCTGCCGCACAGGGTGTCACCATCGAACCGCACGACATCCTGGTCATCCGCACCGGATGGCTCACCTACTGGTACGAGCTAAACAACCCGGAGGAGTTCTACGACGGGTTCTGCGAGCCCGGCCTGACCTACTCTCGGGAACTCGTGCAGTGGTTCCAGGACAGGGAGATTCCGAACCTGGTCACCGACACCATCGCCAACGAGGTCACGACCGACCCGGAATCCGGTGTGGCACTGCCGCTTCATAACGCGCTGATGCGCAACCTAGGTGTGGTGTTCACCGAGATCGTCTGGCTCGAGGAACTCGCGGAGGCATGCGCGGCCGACAACCGCTGGAGCTTCCTCTACGTCGCGGCTCCGCTCAAGGTCGTCAGCGGCACTGGCGCGCCCGTGAACCCCGTCGTCATCCGCTGACTCATCCGTGAGCCATTCGCCGAAAGAGGAACGTCAGACATGAGTGTCTACGACGACAAGGTGTGGCGCAGCCACTACCGGAAACAGGATCTCGCGCCGCGGAACATCGAATTCGACACTGCGCTCGACATGTTCGCTGCCACGGCCGCACGCACCCCGGACGCCGACCTGATCCGTTACTTCGACGGGTCTATCACGGCCGGTGAGCTCGACGAGTTGACCGACGCGTTCGCCGTCGGGATCCTGGATCTGGGCTTCACCCCGGGCGACCGTCCGGTGATCTACGCCCAGAACATTCCGCAGTTCGTCATCGCGCAGCTGGGAATCTGGAAGGCCGGCGGCATCGCCGTGTCCGCCAATCCGATGTACCGCAGCCGTGAATTAGCCGAGATACTGGTCGATTCCGGCGCGACGCTACTGGTCGCGATGCAGTCCCTGTTCCGCGACGTCGCACAGGAAGCCCTGCGCGACAACGAGACTGCGGTTCGGACTGTAATCACAACCTCGGAGCTGGAGTACCAGTCCGCGAACACCGGAACCCTCGCCGGCGTCGAGCAGATCGACTGTCCCGACACTGTCGACCTTGCAACGATGCTCGCGAAATACCGCGGCCAACATCCGCCGAAGGCGGATCTGTCGGCCGACAGCGTCGCGTTCCTGACCTATACGTCAGGGACCACCGGACCACCCAAGGGCGCGATGACGACTCATCGCAACGTGGTCTTCAATGCGCAGACCTACCGCGACTGGGTCGGCATTGATGCCGATGACGTAATCCTCGGTGTGGCACCGCTGTTCCACATCACCGGCCTCATCGCGCACATCGCACTGGCCGAGTTGACGGGAGCGCCGCTGGTCCTGATGTATCGGATGGATCCGGCGGACACCATCGCGATCATCGCCCGCGAGAAGGCGACCTTCACCGTCGGATCGATAACGGTGTTCATTGCCTTGATGAACGTGCCGGACGTCGACCCGGTGGCGCTCGCCAGCCTGTCGAAGATCTATTCCGGCGGGGCACCTATCCCGCCCAGCACAATCGCTGAGTTCCAGGAGCGGTTCGGGCACTACATTCACAATGTGTACGGCCTGACCGAGACAACCTCGCCGTCGCATGCGGTGCCGTTCGGCGTGACTGCCCCGGCAGATGAAGAGACGGGTGCCACGTCGGTGGGCATTCCCGTCTACGACACCGTCGTCCGAATAGTCGACGAGCAGGGCAACGACCTGCCTGCGGGCGAGATCGGCGAGTTGGTCACGGCCGGTCCGCAAGTAGTCGCCGGCTACTGGAACAAACCGGAGGCGACCGCGAAGGGCATCCCCAACGGCGTACTCCACACCGGCGACGTCGGCTACATGGATGCCGATGGCTGGTTCTACATCGTCGACCGCAAGAAGGATCAGATCAATACCAGCGGCTTCAAGGTGTGGCCACGCGAGGTCGAAGACGTTCTCTACGAACATCCTTCGGTTCGCGAGGCGGCCGTCGTCGGCGTACCGGACTCTTACCGTGGCGAGACCGTGAAAGCCTTCGTGAGTCTGCGTCCGGGAACCAAGGCGACGCCGGAGGAACTGATCGATCACTGCAAGACACGCATGGCGGCATACAAGTATCCGCGTGAGGTCGTGGTCATGGGTGACATCCCCAAGACTGCCACCGGCAAGCTGCTGCGTCGTGAATTGCGAACGGTCGCACAGTGAGTCCGTGCCCGACTCCGGCGTCCTTTACCGAGCACCTATCTGGGTGAGGAACGTCAGGTTGTCCTCGAGGTGCCAGTCGGCGACGATTTGCGATCGTCCGACCTGCTGAATGTCGAAAGCGTTGAATCGGACTGGCTGGCCGTGCCCACGCACTCCGTCGTAAGTGCCTGTGAAGTGACCGGTGTAGACCTGCCTGACCGATACCCGGTCACCGCTGACCAGGACATCGGCAACGCTGCAGTGCAAATCGGGCACCGCGGCCCGGAACTGCCGTGATGCTTGTTCGATCCCTCGCAGCCCCTGCTGGCGCCCCTGCGGGAGCGTGTGATCAATAAACGAAGGACTGTCGGCGCGATGGAGGTACGTGACATCACCGGTGTCCCAAAAGGTGTACAACTCGCGCACCCGCAACAGCACCAGGCGCGCCCGCTGCGGCGATAGGCCAGCGTCGATCGTCACATGCTGCGGCTGAATCAGACCGTCGCCTCGCGCTGTCTCGTGTTGAGCGACTGCTGCTGGCTGACCGGTCTCTTTTCCGTCGGTGGCATGAGCGTCGGCGCCCACGCCACCGCCGAGAGTCACGATCGCGAAACCGGTCGCGATCAACACTCTGGTTCTCGAAAACACGCTGTGTCCCTTCGTAATCCGCTGTTACCGGAACGACAGTATGGTTTAGAAACCAGTACCTACAACGATACCGTCGAGACGCAGCTACTTCTGGCACGCAGTTACCCGCCGCGGTCTGCACTTCACGCCTCCGACCGCGCGGTACTCGGCGAACGCTGGACCTTCCTGGTTGTCGGGCACCGCGCGTCGTCGTGCCCCCTGGGGGCTCGTTTGATTTTGGAGCCGATGCTGTTCCGCACCCCTAATGACCTGCACTAACAGTCGCTTTTGCGCGTGCAAAGTGTGACAATGGCCATATTAGAGGTCGGCCCCTATCCGCGATATCCGACTACAACGCAGGGGACACAATGAAGTGGCGTCAATTCTTGACCGGCGCGCTGATCGCCGGCATTCTGCCCGCGATTCTTCTGCTAACCGCGGGCACCGCGGGCGCGAGTCCTGCACCGGACCCCAGGAATGATCCCTTCTACCGCCAGCCGACGTCGTTCGCCGGGCACACACCTGGGCAGATCCTCAAGAGTCGACCGATCGAGGTCGGCTTGGCCGGAGTCCCACTACCTTTCACCGCGTACCAGATTCAGTACGTCAGCACCGACACCTCGGGTGTCCGCCAAGCCGCTATCGCGACGCTTCTCAAGCCACTGACCGCGAGCGGATCACCAAAACTGGTGTCCTACCAACCTGCGATCGACAGCCTGTCGTCAAGGTGCGATCCGTCGTATCAGCTGCGGAGCGGCACCAGTCTCGAAGTCCCGCAAATCGCAGGCCTACTCAACCAAGGGTGGACTGTTGTGGTGCCGGACTTCCTCGGCCCCGACCACCAGTGGGGCGTCGGGCACGTCGAGGGTCAGAGCACGTTGGACGGAATCCGCGCAGCCGAGAACTTCGCCCCGGCCAAACTCGAGGCTCGGAAAACACCGGTGGCGCTGACCGGTTACTCCGGCGGTGCGCGGCACCGAAATCGCCTACGAACTCGCCCCGGCCTACGCGCCCGAGCTCAACATCGTCGGCGCCGCGGCTGGGGGACTCGGTGTCGACATGGAGAGAATCAGTCGCAACGCCAACGGAGGCCTCTTCTCTGGGGTCGTATTCGCCGGCCTATTCGGCCTTGACCGCGCCTATCCATCGATGAAGATGGACTCGATCCTCACTGAAAAGGGCAAAGAGCTACGACGCACGCTCTCCGGTATGTGCGTATTCGAGTACACCGCCGCCTATGCGTTCAAGCGTGTGCAGTCATACACCGTCGGCGGTATCGACCCGCTCACTGTGCCCGCGGTCCGGACCGCACTCGCCGAGAACAAGCCCGGCGCTTTCGGTACACCCAAGGCTCCCGGCTATTTCTACAACGCCAGTGCCGACGAGCTCGTGATCCCGGCTGATGTCGACAAGCTCGCTGCTCGATACTGTGCCAAAGGTGTTGTGGTGCAATCAGTAACCCAACCCGGCGATCACGTCTCTATGTTGGCAACCGGCTATCCCGGTGCCGTCGATTGGATCGCCGACCGATTCGCCGACAAGCCAGCCCCGAGCACCTGCTGAACGCGAGAGCACGTGCCGCACAAGCAGATAGCCTCTTCGTCCTAGTTGACGCACTGGAGCAGCTGGGTCTGGCGTTCGGCGGGCTGGATCAGCACCCGGGGGATCCGGCAGGTGCTCGACGCCATCTCCGACGCCCCGGCGCGGGTCCGCAACGCACGTCACGACATGCTGGCCGCTGACGACATCGCAGCCATGCTCCGCATCGAGGCCGGCCGTAGCCCGCACGACAAGAACCTCATCGCATTGATCGGTGAACTCTCCACGCAGAGCGAGGAATTCCGGCAACGATGGGCCGCGCACAACGTGCGCTTCCATCGGACCGGACGCAAGATTCTCCGACATCCGGTGGTGGATGTACTCGAACTCGACTACGAGGCAATGGAATTCCCCGCGCACCCCAACCTGACCCTGCTGGTCTACACCGAGGCCGCCGCCGGGACGCCCGCGTCCGATGGATTGAAAGTCCTCGCCAGGTGGGCGGCCACCGCCACCGAATCGGGCGCACTCCGCACTCTACCGAGCTGATTGTCGCGTCATTCTGTGGCGGCGGCGTTGGGGACGTCGAGCATCGCTCGTTTCAGAGTCGCGAGAGGTGACGCAGGTGATTTGCACGTATGCGCATGGTTTGTTGTCGATACACGACTGTGGGGTTCTGGCAATACCCCTTACACCTGTACATCGCCCAAAGCGAGCCGGTGGTCCGAGCCGCCGCTGACCCCGCGGCGTCACACCCGATGACGGGGTTATCTGCGCAATTCGCGGAGTCCGAGGAACAACGGGAATGTGAATGACACGGCAACCAAAAATGAGAGGGGGATGAGCAGCAGTGGCCAGGGGTGCGCTCCGAGGCTGCGTCGGTGGCGCCAGAAGTAAAGGCACGCTGCGGCGGTGATGACGAGTAGGTCTGTTCCCGCGGAGGATGAGGCGCTGTTGGCGAACCATCCGGTGAGGTAGTTGCCCAGACTGAAACCGCCTTCAGCGCTGGTCCATTGAATGTTGAAGTACCAGGTCCCGATGAGCCCGGCGATAGCGAGGGCGAAGTAGACGGCGGCAGCAGCTCGTTGATTCAGTTTGTGCCGGGAGGGATCAGTGGGCTGTGTAGCGGGAGCTGTGTTGTCAGTCATGGTTGCCTCGTGTCGTGGTGCCGATGACGTCGGTGCGGGAGGGTGTGTGTGGGCGTAGCGGACGATGCCGGCAGCTGCGGTAATCGCGGCGAGACCCAGAACGGCTATTGCTGTCCAGGTGATCGAGTCGGGCTCGAGGAGGGCTTGGCCTCGCAGTGCTTGCCAGAGCACTCCAGCGGTCACGGCAGCCCATGCGGCGGAGAGGAATACGACGATGCGGGTGCGGGTTCCGACACTGAGTCGATGTCCCCGTGTGACGGCGAGATAGACAGCGACAAGCGGAATGATTTGCAGTGCGTGCATTCCGACGAAGTGGGCGATGCGCAGGTCGCCGTGGCGAGAGTTCCAGCCCAGCAGAAAGATTCCACCGGATGAGTCGTCGCCTCCGACGGAGTGGGATCCGGCTGTGGTGGGCGGTAGCTCGGTGAGTTGATGTGTGGTGGGGATGAGCATGATGAATCCGACGGAGATTCCAGCGAGAGCGATGACGACACTGAGACGTAACGCCCACTGGATACTGCGGTCGGCCATGGTGGTGAAGAACGCAAGCGCACCACCGATGATGGCGGTGGTGGTGAACAGCAAGATCGCGCCTACTCCCATCACAATGTAGAGCGCTGAGTTCAGGGGTGTCGACACATTGAAGTGGCTGCTCGTCCCGCGGATCACCTGAATCGAGATAATGGCGATTTCGATGAGAGATGCGGTGGCCCCGGTCAGCGCAGCGACGCGGCCCGTCCGGGCAAGGCGCGGGCCCTGGACTTGGCCGAGCATCCAGGCCAAGGTGATGGCATACACGCACAGCGAGACGCTGAACTTAAACGGTTTGGCCCAGATGGGGTCTCCGCTGAGGGTGCGAGGATCGACGACAATACCGATGGCGCTGACGATTGCCCACACCGCCATTGCAGCGGACAGCCACAGCAGCGGCCGGTACCAGCCCTTGATGTCGCCGGTGGACACGTGCGCCGTCTGCCGCCAGCTCGTCGGCGCAATCTGCGCGCTCATACCACGATCTCGATCGAGGTCATGTCTTCCGACAGATCCCAGAGGCGTTGCGCAACACCGGCGGCTCTGGCGCGCTTCGATGCGCGAATCACTTGTGCGCCGCCACGCATGTGGAAAAGGTGCCGAGGACCGGTGAACGATCCCGCTGGCAGCTCACCGGTAGCGGCGAGCATGACCGGCAAGGCACCCGCCTGGGGCGACTGCCCCAGCACCGGGACCAGCCTGTCCCACACACCTGGTCGTGTGCCGGGGTCGCGGTCGTAAATCGCGGTGGTCACCAGGCCCGGATGCGCGGCGAACGCGGTCACCGGCGAGTTCGCCGTGGCCAGCCGGCGTGCGAGTTCAAAGGTGAACAGAAGATTCGCCATCTTCGAATCGGCATAGGCGCGGGCCGGGTTGTAGGCGCGCCTGGCCCAGTTGACGTCATCGAGATCCAGTCGGCTGGCACGCTCGGCTTGCGACGCCACGGTCACGATGCGCGATCGCACCCGCGGAAGCAGCAAAGCCGTCCAGGCAAAGTGACCCAGGTGGTTGGTGCCGAACTGCATCTCGAACCCATCGGCGGTGTGTTGCAGAGTCGGCGACGACACACCCGCGTTATTGACGAGGATGTCGACAGGCTCGGTGACAGAGGCCGCACCGCGGCAGATCGAGTCGAGGTCGGCCAAGTCCACCTCGACCACCGCATGCTCGCTGAGGCCGCCACGCAACGTCTGCGCGACCGCGGCCCCGCGATTACGGTCGCGCACCGCGAGCAGGACTCTCGCCCCGGCATCGGCGGCGGCGACCGCGGTGGCCCGGCCTATTCCACTACTCGCGCCGGTGATCAGCACGGTCTGTCCGGTCAGGGCGGCATATCTCGAGGAGGGGTTCATAGCCACAATGTAGCGCTCGCCTACATTGTAGGCAATGCCTACATACATGTAGGGTGGCCTAATGACGCCGTACCACCATGGGTCTCTACGTTCTGCGCTGCTTGCCGAGGCGCGAGAGGTGATAGCCGTCGACGGCGTTGACGCCGTGACGATGCGGGGTTTGGCCAAGCGGGTGGGGGTTAGTCACGGTGCGCCGGGGAGGCATTTCCCCGACCGCGATGCGCTCCTTGATGAAGTGGCCGCCGAGGGCTTCGCCGAACTGACGGCGATACTGCGCGCAGCCGACGTCACCGACGACATCGACCACGGTCTACGGCACTACATAGCCGAGCACGTCCGCTTCGCGACAACCAACGCCGCGCTGATGGAGCTCATGTTCTCGACTAGCGCTCGCGGACCACGAGCATCGGCTGCCGCCGACGAGTTTTTCACCCAAGGCCGAGGACTCCTCGGCGACAGCGCGTCCGGTCCTCCCGGGCCATTGGTCTATGCAGTGACCGCGATGGTGGAGGGTATCGGCGCATTGGCTGTGTCAGGTCGTCTGCCGGCCGAACGCGTTGACGATGTCATCGATTGCGCACTAGAACTGCTGTGGCCTGCAATGGCAGCCCAACGTTCACCTGTGCACTGGCGTCCTCACCCGGCTCCGTACACTGTGCCGCCGCACCAGTCAGATAAGTCGACCTCGTGATCACGACCGCGGTTGTCGGACTGCGCAACCGGGTTCCTTCGGCAATTGCGACGCTTCGTCGTAGCGTCATCGCCACCGAGTGTGTTCCAGCGCCACCCGTTGCGCTCCAGGTTCTAGACACAAGGAGTCTCACAACATGGACATGGAATTCCGGTCGGGCATCGTCAACACGGAGCGTCACTCGACGTACTTTGTGACGTGCGGTCCGGTCGACGGGCCATTGATGTTCTTCGTGCACGGCTGGCCGGGAATCTCGGCGATGTGGCGAGCCCACATGGCGGCGTTCGCCGCAGACGGATGGCGCTGCATCGCTCCAGACCTGCGCGGTTACGGCCAATCGTCAGCCCCGTCGGGTGCCAGCTCGTACACCGTCGAGAACGCGGTGAACGACCTTGCAGAACTCCACGACCATCTCGGCGGTACCGCAGCAATTTGGGTGGGACACGACTGGGGAAGCGCGGTCGTCGGAGCGCTTGCAGCGCACCACCCACAGCGGTGCCGGGCCGCGGTCTTGACGTCGTGGGCCTACTTCCCTCGAGCCAACAGCCTGGCAAATCTCGTCGCGGTCGTGGACCGCGATATTTACCCGGCAGACGAGTACCCCTACGGACAGTGGGACTACTTCCATTACTACACAACACATTTCGACGAAGCTGTCGCCGACCTCGACGCCGACACCGCCGCCGCGTTGGCCTCCATCTACAGACCGGGGGACCCGGCCGCGGTTGGGACGGTATCCCCGAGTGCCTCTGTGACACGCAACGGAGGCCGTTTCGGCCCGTCACACCGGCCTCCTGCTGCGGAGCCTGACCCAGCCCTGTGGCCAGCGAGCGACTTCAACCTCCTGGTAGCCGGGTTTGAGTCGCACGGCTTCGCTCCGTCGTGTGCGTGGTACACCAACGACGACGCCAACACCGACTTTGCCCGGCGAGCCCCCCACGACGGGCGCTTGTGTCAACCGGTTCTCTTCGTCAACGGCGAGTGGGACCTCATCTGCACCATCACGGGCAACCATCAAGGAGACCCGATGCGAGAGGCCTGCTCAGACCTCACCATCGTCGACATCAACGCCGGACACTGGCTCCCGCTCGAGCGGCCAGACGAGCACATCAGCGCCATTCGCGCATGGCTAAGTAATCACCGCTAATCGCGCCACTTCGCTTCTCAATACGATGAAGTTAGCGTTGACCCCGGATCTTGGCACAGGGTTGCAGCGGTAGCCGCAAACGAGGCAGGCCAACGCGGGCGCGCCCGTGCGACATGCTCAAGTGACACCGTCGACGTCGGGGGAGCCCATCCGCCGGCCAGAGCTACGCGGTACCGGCCACCCGCCACAGGTCGTCGCCCGCCTCCGCGCGAGTAGGAGAGTGTGTGACAGTGGCTGATTCTGCCACGCTGCGGTCGTGATCGGGGGTCAGCGCTGCGGACGCATGGTGGCATGAGCGTCTGCGAACTCCCATACGTCGTGCACCAGGCGGTCCGGGGTCTCGACCTGGGGTAGGTGACCTGCGTTGGCAATGACGTCGAGACGGGCACCGGGGATGGCCGTGGCGTACCTCCGCCCGTGGCTGATCGGCACCATTGCATCTGCCGCACCCCATACCACCAGCACCGGTGCGGTGATCTTTGCGAGCCGCCCGAGTAGCGTGCGGTCGCCCATCTGCACTCCTGAGAGGGCACGCAGGGTGGCCTTGTTCGAAACCATATTTTGCTGCACGGCCGCCGGCAGTGCAGACGTGTCGAGTCGGTAATGGTCGGGGTTGTAGTAGCTGATGTCGGTCACCTCGTCCATGGTGAGGCTGAAGAAGTCTTTGGTGGGGTCGTCTTCGATGATGAGGCCCACAGCATTGACGAGTACGACACTGCTTATACGAGAGTTGAGGGCGAGGGCCATTTCCGCTGCGGTCCACCCGCCTACAGAATTGCCCACCACGGTCACGTCGTGGAGGTCCAGTTTCTCAATCAGCGCAAGGTGGACCGCGGCGAGATCTTTGATGGTCGTCAACGCGGAAGGCCGAGGGGTGCCGTCGAACCCGGGATGGATTGGAGCAATTACGCGAGCGTGGCGGGTGGTGGCCAGCAGTTTGACGAATTCGCGGACCGAGTTTGAACCTGCGCCTCCGTGCAGGACCACGAAAGGGTGGCCTTGGCCGTGTTCGAAATAGCTGACGGGTGTGGCACTGGAACCCGATTACGTCACAGTGACGAAATGGGGCAGACGGCGAATCCGTCCGCGTCATGCCCGAGCAGGCCATCTTGGTGGCGATAGAGGCTGGATCTTCCTTGAGCAGCACAGCCGGTCACAATGAGCACGCGTCGCCGCACCGAACGATAGCCTCTGCGCAACCCGACGACTCAAGCGATGGAGTGTTGTCGAAACTACGACGGAACAGACCGACGGCTCGCCAAATGGATGACAATTCGCCAATCTCGGTAATCATCAACGACGACGACGCGCCCGAGGCCAGCACGCGCTTCTCGGTATAGTGCCGATAAGAAACATTATGTAAAGTAAACCGCTGCATATTGCAGCAGATGAATCACAGCTAGACCACCGCCCGCGCCCTGTCGGATGAGTGAAACGGCGATACGTTGTGGTTGGAAAGTCTATCGAGAGGATCGAGCCATGACGGCCGCACCTCCTGGAAGACCCAAGCTTCCGAACCGTCTGTCTCAAGGAGTGCTTCACATCGATCTGGACTTCTTCCTCGTCCCAGAATGCCGCAACAGTTTCGACGAAATCCTGCTCGTCCCCGTCGGCGTCGGACTGAGCGTCGAGAACCTGACTGGGCGTGGGCTTGCGAGGCGAACGCTTGCGTACGCACGTCAGAAACCCAGACTTGCAACGGTCCCAAATCGCCCTCACGCATCCGGTGTCGGTACTCGCCGAACCCTGTCCCTCGCTGCCGCGCCTCGCTATTGAATACAACGCTGCCGCGCGGCCAGGCTGTGCACCTGGGTGCGAATATGCAGCGATCGAATACGCAGGATTACCAGTAGCACCGAAACGCGCGGTTCGAGAGCAGCGCCGGATCGTCGGTCCACCCCGACATCGCAGGCGTTAACGTTGGACGTCGAGAACTTGTTTTTGAATTCCGTTGTTGTAGACCTCATGTTCGACTAGGACGAGCTTGGTTGCGTCTTTATCGGTCCGGCTGAACAGCTGTTTTCCGGCGCCGAGAAGGAGCGGAAACACCAGTAGGTGGTATCGGTCGACTAGACCGGCGTCGGCCAGCGCGGCACCCAACGTGGCGCTGCCGTGGACCGCAATCGGGCCACCGTCACCCTCCTTGAGTCGGCGCACCTCGTCGATTGAGCGCAGCACCGTCGCCGGCCACCGCTTGTCGTCACCGTCGAGAGTCGTTGACACCACGTAGCGGGGCATCGAGTTGTACCCCGCGAATTCGTCCATTGTGGGCCAGACCGGCGCGAACGCCTCATACGATCGGCGCCCTAACAGCAAGGCAGCTGTTTCGTGCTGCTCGCGGCCCTTGAGTTCATACGCCGCCGGATCGAAAGCGACATCCTTGAACGTCCAACCCGAGTTGCGGTACCCGGGCTCCCCACCAGGGGCCTCCATGACTCCATCGAGTGAAACGAAGGCCGAGACGATAAGTGTGCGCATGACTCTCCTGGACTGGTGATGAAACGGCTAACCGCCGCTCCGGGGTGGAACGGCTTTGCGTGATTGTTGACCACAACCACTGCCGAAACTCATCGCCAAGCTACCGTTCGAGTTCCACGAGCCGCCACCGAGCATCCCGCCCTCGACGACGTTCGCTACGGCCTCTACTTCGTGCCATTCCGTGCTATCGTGTAGCACATGAGTGTGCCGCGCGAGGTAAGCCAACGCGACCTCCGCATGCGTTCCAAAGAGATCATGGACGCGGTGGAGTCCGGTGATTCCTTTACGGTGACCCGCGACGGCCGTGGGATAGGAGAACTCGTCCCCCTACGTCGACGACGCAGCTTTGTTTCCCGCACAGAGTTCGCCCGCGGCTCGGTGTCGGCTCCATTGATTGATGTGGAGAAGTTCCGGTCTGATCAGGACCGCGTATATGACGAAACGTTGAGCGACCCGTATGCCTGACGAAGTACGGCGGGGGCTACTCGACACCAACATCTTGATTCTTCGCCACGCAATCGAGCCTGCGGAACTGCCGGACGAGATGGCAATTAGTGCGATCACCCTGGCTGAGCTCTCCGCAGGCGTACACCTGGTAACTGGCGACGACCCACAGGCCTCCGACGAACGCGCACGCCGCGCGGATGTTCTCCAGCGCGTCGAGAACGAGTTCGACCCCTTACCGTTCGGCACTGATGCTGCTCGCGCATTCGGCCGCGTCAGCGCCGCGGTCCACGCTCGCGGAAGAACGCCGCGGAGACGACTGGCGGACCTCATGATCGCATCTGTTTCGACCGCAGCCGGGCTTCCCCTCTACACCACCAACCCCAACGACTTCGAAGGCTTGGACGGCATTGTTCGCGTCATACCCGTGAGTCGCCCCTGAGCTGAGAGCTGACCTCAGCTCGAGTCTCTCATCGACAGGGTCCAGACAAGATGCAACAACCGAATATGCAGGGTTACCGGTAACCCACCTCGTGCATCATCAGATCGATCGACGGCTCCTTTCGTCCTGACTGCCCTGCTCACACCCCGCTTCCGGCGGTACCCTCCCTCCACGGCGCTGGGACACCCCCACAGCCAGTCGTGAGTCCGGAGGTACCGCGATGATGTCAGACGACGAGACCTTCGAGGCCATTGCCGATGAACGACGCTCGCTCGCAAACACATTGGAAACACTGACACCGGCTCAGTGGGATCACGCGACGCTATGTGGCGAGTGGACCGTCCGCGATGTCGCAGCACATCTCGTGGCACCACTGGTGATTCCGATCTGGCGATTCGGTGTTCTCATGCTTCGCGCCCGCGGCAATTTCGACGAGGCCAACAAAATGATGACCGACATGGTGGTACGCCAGCACGGCACTGAGCTGGTCTCACTCCTCCGTGCCCGCGCCGACAAGCGTTTCACGCCGCCTGGCCGGGGTCCCGCTGCTCCCCTGACCGACGTCGTCGTGCATGCGCTCGATATCTGTCGCCCCTTGAAAATTGCACGCAGTTCGCCCGACGATCGTCGCGTCGTCGTTCTCGATTACGTCACCGGTCTCCGCGGGCGCGATGCGTTCGCACATTCCGCTGCTGCGGTGCGATGGGAAGCCACTGATATCGACTGGAGTCACGGCGACGGACCGACCGTGCGCGGGACGGCGGATACGCTGATGCTCGCTATCACCGGACGACGTGGTGTCGTCGACGAGTTGTCCGGTGACGGCGTGCGTCTTCTGCGCGATTAGCGCGTCGATCAGCACACCGACGTCGATCAGCTCACACATCTCAGGGCTACTACAGTTGACCCCACATGCCACACCTCGACGCAGCAAGCACCGTGATGCTGATCATCAGCATCACACTCGGCGTGGCCGCATCCGCCTGCGCACTCGCCGCCGCCTACGTCTACCTTCGCGAAAACCCGAAGCGCGACAACATCGCTCGCGATCATCTTGCTCGACGCTGGCTCATCGCCACCGCCATTCTCGGGTTCGCAGTTGTCCTGATGCGTTTCGTTTGGCTGCTGGTACGGTAGTTCCGCGAAATCGTCGGCGAAGTAACACAATCGATGCGTCAGCGAAGCGACCGGCTCATCTGCTGGAGGGCCCGCAACAGCGACGCCTGTTCGACGTCGCTGAGGCCTGAGAGCATCCGCTCCTCCACCGAACGCACTGCCGCAGAAGCCTTCTCGAGCTTACGACGCCCACGGGGCGTGAGCCGTGCAGGGAGCACTCTGCCCACGGGCGCGGCGTCGGGTCGGCTGACGAAGCCATCTCGTTCCAGCGCTTGCAGCAAGACGTTCATCGCTTGGCGTGTCACGAAGGTACCGCGAGCCAGTTCGGAGTTCGACAAGCCAGGGCGCTGCGCAAGCAACTCAAGACACGAGTATTGGGTAACGCTCATACCGAGCGGCCGGAGAACGTCCTCCATCGCCGCGCGGAGCGCACTAGCCACCTCCTTGAGGGCATACCCCACGGAGGTCTCTAGTTCGACGGTCTCTGGTTCGACGCCGCTTCCGTCTTGACTCATGTCAACATACTGACATACATTCTCCTATGTCAGTTTATTGACACTCGATTCCGGAGGAAAACATGCCCGTCAGCGGCCCCGACTTCATCTCCCTACAAACACGCAACCTCGAAGCCTCCCAGGCGTTCTACGAGAAGTACCTTGGCTTGGTCCGCTCCCCGGCCGGGCCACCGCACGCGGTCGTGTTCGACACCAAGCCGATCGCCTTCGCCCTGCGAGATCTGATTCCCGGCACCGACCTCGACACCGTCACTCAACCCGGCATCGGCGCAGCAATCTGGCTGCACGCCACCGGCGTGCAGGAGATCCACGATGCTCTCGTCGCAGACGGGTACACGATCGTGTCAGAGCCCATCGACGGCCCATTCGGACGGACATTCGCATTCGCCGACCCCGACGGCTATCACATCACCCTTCACGATCGCGCCTGAACCGCGCCCGCCTCGTGCTGTCTGCTCGCCGATGCGAAAGTCACTGCGGCAACGACGAATCGCTCGCGGTCGGCCGGCGACGCACCCAGTGCGTCGAACCACGGCATCAAGTTCGGATTCGCGGCGCGTCTAATGGCAGACCGTTCAACACTCACATCACATGCGGGCGCGTAGCCGAGTCCCGGTACAGCGACCGTAGGTGCGAAGTTGCGCCACCCGCCGACGAAAAGCGGAACGTACGGCGCGACCTTGCGACGTATCGCCTCCTGTACCGCGCTGAACACGTTGCTGATCCGGTATGCGAATGACAGGGAATTGTGCTCGGTCACGCTCTCGTCGTCGCTACATAGAGTGGTACCCAACCGTTTCCAGTCAATGGCCACACCGGAGCGTCGTTCGTCGCGAGCCGTTGCCTCAGATGCCATCCACAGCAACGATTTGTCGGAGTAGTAGCAATTCTCGTACCCTCCCCCGACGTCGCTGTGCACGCCGTCGAACCAGACCTGGCTGATGTCGGAGTGCCGACCTCCCCAGAGGCACGGCGCGAAGACTCGTCGACGCTCGGCGATCGCCAGCGCTTGCCTGGCGGTCTTCACCATCGGCGAGAGCGTCACGTCGTGGAACTTGTACTTCGCGCGCGCGATTCCCGGAACACCCAGGGCGCCAACAGTGTCGAACACCCCGAGGAATTCGATGCGTACCTCGCCACGCCGGTGGGCGTGCCTATCGATGGCCGCAAGCGCGCGCTCGTGCGCGGGATCGGCGGGAGGAGTCCCTGTGGAGCTTTTCGCGCGCGGTCTGTTGCGGTAGAGGTCCATCGCTGTGGGAAGCTGTCCCTCCGCGACCCCCATCGGGGTGAGCAGTCCGACATGCGCAATCATGCCGCACAGACTCCTGGCCGTGTATGCGCCGCGGCTGAATCCGAACACAAAGATGCGGTCGCCAGGTTCGTAGTTCAGCGCGAGGAATCGATAGCAGTCGACGATCGCGTCGTCGAGGCCCACGCCGAATGCGCCGGCAACGATACGTTCTATCCAACTGCCTGTTGACCCGACGCCGCGCGCGTAATGCACGATCTGGGTCTCGCCGTCGAAGCCGCGGGGTGCAATCGAACGCGCGATCTTCTCGACGTTCGAGACGTAGCGATCGTCGGAGTTCTTCCACGTCCCGTCGCAGCACACCACGAGATTCTTGGTCATGGTGTCGACGCTAAGGCACTACCTATGCGCCCACACGGGTAGCACGGTACGCGTTTGCGTTCCGGTCAGCCGATCAAGCCTGCGTAGTCGGGCCGGATCGACGCCGATGAGAAAGAAGACGGAACCCGATTCATCGAGGACCGGATGTGTCCGCTATCCCTCATAACGTCGCCGTTGTCAGATCAACCCGCCACCCAGGAGCACCTGATGACGACAGCACCGCTTGAGTCCGCCGACGACAATGTCGTCGACCTCTCCCTTGTCACCACCCGACGTTCGCCTGAATCATCGCCTGACGCAACGCCTTCCGGTTCCACGCCAGGTATTGCGGGCAAGGCACGAACAATCGCGCTGATCTGCTTGCTCGCGGCGTCGTTCATGGAGCTCATGGACGCAACCGTCGTCAACGTCGCGCTACGCACGATGCAGGTCGACCTCGGCGCGTCCGCAGTGAGTCTGCAGTGGATCGTCGCGGGCTATCCACTCACCTACGCCGTTGGCCTGATCCTCGGCGCACGGCTCGGCGACAACTTCGGCCGACGGAAACTCTTCGTCGCCGGTCTTGCCGCGTTCGGACTCGCTTCTCTGGCATGCGGACTCGCGACCGGTCCCACCGAACTCGTCGTCTTCCGCCTCATCCAAGGAGTGGCAGCAGCGCTGATGGTGCCGCAGGTGCTCAGCAACATTCAGGTGCTGTATCCACCGGCCGAGCGCGGGAAGGCGATGGGAATGTTCACGTCCGTGATCGGTCTGGCGGCCGTCACCGGCCCCATCCTGGGTGCCGTGATCACCGACGGCGATTGGTTCGGCTTGTCGTGGCGACCGGTCTTCCTGATCAATGTGCCGCTGGCCGTGCTCGCCATCGCGGCCGCGATCGCCTTCATTCCCGAGTCGCGCTCGGCGATCAAGACACCCATCACGGCTGGTGCGGCACTGCTCCTCGGCGGATCGCTGGCGGCGATCATGCTTCCGATCACACTCGGACCTGAGAATGATTGGCCGGCTTGGGGATTCATCGTGATGGTCGTTGGTATCGCTGGGCTCGGGTTGTTTGGCGTCCGACAGGTGCGTTCGGCTCGACGCGGCGTCGAACCCATGGTCCCGCCGGCCTTGTTCGCCACTCGCTCATTTTCGGTCGGGCTCGCGGCATTCACGGCGCTGATGGTCCCCACCGGCGGATACTTCCTGGTCCAGTCGTTGCACGTCCAGCTAGCGCTCGGCTGGTCGGTACTTCACACGGGCCTCATGTGGATTCCGTTCTCGCTCGCAGTGCCGATCTCGGCTGGTCTCGCCGCGACGGTGCTCGTCGCACGATTCGGTAAGCGGGTCCTGCAGGTCGGAGGTGCGGTGTTCATCGTCGGCATGCTGCTGATGGCCTTCGCCGAACAATCGGCGCATCCCGCATTGTGGTTTGCCGCAGCTCTGACCGTCGCGGGGCTTGGCTTCGGCGGGATCGTCGGCTCGGCTGGGCTGCTGGTACTCAACGACGTTCCGGTGCGCCTCGCAGGTGCGGCGTCGGGCGTCTTCAACACCGCCCAGGCACTCGCGGTGTCGTTCGGCGCCGCGGTCGTCGGGACCGTGTATACGTCGGTCGGAGAATCGTCAGGGCTCGAGCGCGCCTACCACGCCTCACTGATCGTCATGATCGGGTTCATCGTGGTGGGCGCCCTGATCGCCCAGGCATTGCGCACCTCGGCCACGACGTCCGACGCAACTGACCTCGAACCCGTGGTCGCGTAACGTCTCACCTGATTTCGCTGTCGGACGACGGGGGCCTGCACCAGCAGGCCCCCGTCGCCGCCGTTAACACGTGGTTGCCAACCAATTCACGGCCGACGCACCCAGCACCGATGAGTTCCGATGCGGCGCTGAGTCACAATCTTCGAGAACCCGGCGTCGACACAGAGGGACACAAGATGGCCACTGAGATGCTGTTCCTGCACGGAGCGGGCGGATTTCACGACGATCAGCCGCTGGCCGCTGCGCTGGGAAGCGAACTCGATGCGCATGTTTCGATGCCGGAGTTGCCCGACGAGGACATGTCGGTCTCGGCATGGACGTCGGCGATCCGCCCGTATGTCGACGAGCTGACTGACTCCGACGTGCTTGTGGCCCATTCGTTCGGTGCGTCGATGTTGCTCGCACTGTTGAGCGCAATGGCGACGCCTCCGCCGCGCGCGTTTCTACTGGCGATGCCGAACTGGGGCGATCAGGGCTGGGCAGTCGCCGACTACGACTTCATCGGCCCGGAACCGACGACGGCCCTCTCGCTGCATCACTGCGAGGACGACGACGTCGTGCCCGTCAGCCACGTGGCGCTCAACCAGCGGCTCCTGCCATCAGCAGACGTTCGCCTCCACGAAGTAGGTGGACATCAATTCGACGGATGCGCCTCGCTCGTCGCTGCCGGCATTCGTGCGCACAGATGACGCCCACACCCGACCGGCCACCGCTCAGCGAAGTTTGGCGCCGTACACCCGCGTAACGGTCAGCTTGAGCAGCACGCGCCTATCGCTGACCATCACTTCGCGGTATTCGGCCCAATCCGGATGCTCGCCCGCGCCCAGGCGGTAGTAGTCGACCAATGCATCGATCTCGGGACCGTCAGGATCGCTCGACGGGCCGATCAGTTCGGCGGTTCCCTCTGCCGTGGCCCAGGTGAAGCCGTCGGCGCTGGTGTATTCAATGGCGGCGCGTGGATCCCGGCGGAGGTTGGCGGTCTTCGCACGTCCGTCGGTCATGGATACGTAAATCGTGTCGGACTCACGGTCGTACACCGAGGTGACCGGTGAGAGTTGAGGAAGTCCGTTCGCCTTGATGGTGGCGAGGATGGCGATCGACGTGTCGGCGATCAGGTCACGGGGGTCGTACTGCTCGTCAGTCATGGTTGTGGCAACCGTCACCGAGCCGGGGGCATTCCCGTGCATCGTCGACTCACCACTACCCTCTGCCCGTGACTTTCTCGACCTGGGCGGCGCTGCTGACTGCGTGCGTACTGATCAGCTTCACCCCGGGCGCCGGCGCGATCAACACGATGAGCAACGCCATGAATGTCGGATTCCGACGCGCAGTCTGGGGTGTGCTCGGTCAACAGGTCGCGCTGCTCATCCAACTCCTCATCGTCGCCGCAGGCCTCGGCGTGATCATCTCCCGATCGCACACCGCGTTCCAGGTCATCCGCTACACCGGCGCGGCGTACCTCATCTACCTCGGAATCCGACAGTTCTTCCGACGGCCCGACATGTCCGACGAGGCAAACGCGGCCGTGTACAACGAATCGGCCGCGTCGATGTTCGTACGAGGACTCTGGGTCAACCTACTGAACCCGAAGGCGATCGTGTTTCTGCTCGCGTTCATACCGGGATTCGTTCGCCCAAACGATCCCCAGCTGATCCAGTACTTGGTCATCGGAGTGACGATGGTGGTCGTCGACGTGATCGTGATGTGGTTCTTCTTTGCCCTGATAGCACGGGGATTCGCGCGCGTCACGCGGACCGAGCAGGGCCAACGTCGTCTCAACCGTGTTTTCGGCGTTCTCTTCGTCGCCGTCGGCGTCATGCTCGCGATTGTGTGACGATGTTCGAGGCAAGAGCACTCGAAGGCTTCACAATTGCAAGCAGTACCAGCGTCCACTGGAGGACTCACGATGTCATCGCCTGAGATCGACGATCGAGCACGCGTCGAGAGCCTCCTCGACGCGCAGACCAAGGCTGAACGACTCTTCGACGAGGTGGAGCGGCGCGGCATGATCCGCGCGGGAATCGGCGAACGCGCACTCTCCGACGAGATCCGTGACCTCGCCGCCGAGATGTTCGGCGTCACGCGTCACTGGCACAAACGAATCGTCCGCGCCGGAGAGAACACGCTGGAGACCTTCCGCGCCAACCCACCGGACCGGATCATCGCCGACGACGACATACTGTTCCTCGACTTCGGGCCGATCTTCGAAGAATGGGAAGCCGACTTCGGCCGCACGTTCGTCCTGGGCGACGACGCACTCAAGCGACGTCTCGCCGACGACCTGCCCCGAGTCTGGGAAGCCGGCCGCGCCTACTTTCGTGCGCATCCCGAGATCACCGGGGCCGAATTGTTCGACCACGTAGTCGAACTCAGCGAGGAAGCCGGATGGCATTTCGGTGGCGAGATCGCCGGACACCTCGTCGGCGAGTTCCCGCACGAGAAGATCTCCGGCGACGAAATCGAGAGTTACGTCGCGCCAGGTTCATCAGGTCCCATGCGTCGCCTGGATCCGTCTGGGCGCGTGTGCCATTGGATTCTCGAGGTGCACCTCGTCGAGCCCGACCGTCAATTCGGTGGCTTCTACGAGGAACTCCTCGACCTTCCGTGAACAAAGTTGTGTGTGCGGGGAATGAGACTACTTCCCCACTGCCGGTGACCTTTTGCGCGCTGTATTCCCTGCCGGGTTTGCGGCGTGTCCACCGCCTCTCGACGGTAGTCACCATGTCCAGTGCCGTGACGTGGCACCATACGTTACGACGACCGCTTCTCCACCGCTGTCACGTCGAAGAAAGACTGGCCGGTCTCTCCGCTACCGTTACTGGCGCGTGAACGTCACTCGGGCCTTGCGGGCTCGAAGGCGCCCTGATTCGCCTTGCGGCGTCAGGGATTAGGACACTGTCGCGATGTCGTCGGGAAGAGGCTTTCGCTTGTGTGGTGGGAGCCACGCTGGACTTGAACCAGCAACCTGCCATTCTGCAAATGACCGCTCTGCCAATTGAGCTAGTGTCGCGTCGACTGAGGATGTGCTCTTCCGCGCGGTTCCGGGCCTTTTGAACCCAGAATGCCGCACACCCTCGACCTTTCGGATGTCGGTCCTACTCGATCTCTCCTGCCTCGGCGAAGCCGCCACGCCCCGCCTCCACAGTCATGGAACACGCCCTCGACTGAACCATCTCGGACTCAAATTCCCTCCCTCACCGCAACATTCGTCACCACTGACCACACCTGGCAGGTGTCGGGTCACCGATCGGCTCTCCCGGCTCTCACCATCAGATCGCTTCGACGTTGCCTCCACCCTGGGGTGAAGGTTCCGGCTCGGAGTGCATGGGGTACCGGAACTTCTCCCGGCGACGGATGTCACCCGCCTTTCACCGGATCACTCCGGCTTATGCGCCATGCCGCATTCGTATGTCGATGTAGTTGTCAAACGTACTGCACCACTTGGGTTGTCGTCGTCAAGCAGTGCGAGTAGCGACTCTAAGCGGTCGGTCCACGACGCACAACAGATTTTCTGCCGATTCCGCGAAAACCGACGCTGAGCGGTACTTCTCAGTTCCGATCGGCGTCGTCCGACAGATCGTCGAGACGCTGCTGTGCGCGCGATCGCGCGTCGGATGCCGACTCCAGAGCGGTCGCGGCTTCGTCCCGCTGTGACCGCGCTGTCTCCGCCGCTCGCTGGGCGAAGCGCTGCTCCTGTTCGGCACGATCCAGTTCCGCGCGCATCCGCGCGACTCGGCCCGCGAGATCGGTAGCGGCGCGCTCGGCATCGTCGACGCTGCGCTGAGCGCTATCGAGTTCGACGGTCGCCGAGTCGACGTCGGCGGTGTGTCGATCGAGAAGTGCTCTGGCGGCGTCTATCTCCGCCGCGCGGTCGGCCGTCGAACCCTCTTCAGCGGTGGACGAGGGTTCGGGCATCTCTGCGGTCGCCTCGTCGGCGGGTCCCGGCGAATCGGCGAGCGCCACCAGCCCGGCCGGGCCGAAGCCGCTGTACTCCATCGCGGTGACCAGCCGACCGCGACGCAGCAAGTCGGCCACCTGTTCGTCGCCGATCGCCGCACGCAGTGTCTGAACAGCCTCTCGTTCGACCGTCGTGCTCATACCCGCGCCGATCTCGGTGGCGAACGACCGTAGGTGCTCGAGCGCAGTCTGCACCACATCGCGTCGTCGTGTTGACAGCTTCCGCAGGAGTTCGGCCGACGAGCGACGCTGCGCCTCGCGGAGTTCGTCGGCAACGCTGAGCAGGGGGTCGAGATCCGTCGGCGAACGTCGAATCCACTGGTTGAGCAACCAGGCGACCTGCGTCGGCTTGCGCGCACGCGCGATGTCGAGGGCGAGCCCGGGAGCATCGGCCGCGCGTGCCGAACGTGTCAGTTCGCGCCTACGTGAGACGAATTCACTTGGTGCGCAACCATACAACTCGTCGAGAGCGTCGTCGAGGTCCACGCGCGAACCCTCAGATGCCGAACTCGATGATCGCTCGCTCGCCGAACTTTCGAAAGCCCATGCGCTGCAACAGCGGCGACGATGTGGCGGTCTCGGCGTGCACGAGCCCGAGCGAGGCTCCCCGACGTCGCGCGTCGTGTAGTCGAGCGACGATCAACGCGCGGTAGATGCCGCGACCCCGATGAGCGGGCAGGACGGCACCACCCCACATGCGAGCGACCTCACCCTCGATCGTGTAGCCACCGGCGCCGGCCGCGTCGAGACCGTCGCGCGATGAGACGCCAGCCACGAAAAGGCCGGGCGGCGTGTCGTTCCGCGTGGCAGCGTCGTCGAGGATGGGTGGCGGAAAACCCCAGGCGTCGAGGGAGATTCGGGCGAACTCGGCGATTCCGGCATCATCGTCGACGCGGCGCGCAACCACGTCGTCGGGCATCGGTATCCGGTCGACGATCTCGACCGCCGTCTTGAGCGCGACGATGTCGCGGACGGCGATCGTAGTGGCATCGCGTCGCTCGAGTTCGGCATCGTCGATACCCCCGAACAGTCCCGGCGCGCGTGTGAAGCGCACTCGTCGAGCGTCGAGTCGGCTCGCGTGGGCAGCAGCCTCATCGAGCACAACGATCGGATCGCGTTGTGCCCCGTGATAGTTCAGGAGGGTGGCGATTCCGTCGATCACATAGAACTCGTAACCGTCGATCTCGAGATGACGCGAGCCGACCGGATGCCAGGACGATGTCCACCGTATCGACTCAGCGCGTACGCGCTCCGGTGTCCACATCACCAGACCAGCGTGCCACAGCGGAGACGCGCCGATCACGCCGTCTCAGTTTGAGAGAAATCCTGAATCATTCCAGAATGCGTTGCATACTGTCGAGGTGTCCCCCACGCCGGAGTACGCAGACCAACTGCGTGCAGCCGAACTTCGAGTGACCCGTCCGCGGGTCGCGGTGCTGCAGGCCGTGAACACCCACGCGCACGCCGACACGGAGACCATTTTTCTCGCCACACGCACGATGTTGCCCGACGTCTCACGGCAGGCGGTGTACGACGTACTCGGTGCGCTGACCGACGCCGGACTCGTCCGACGCATCCAGCCGTCCGGTCTCGTCGCCCGCTACGAGGCGCGGGTCGGCGACAACCATCACCACACCGTGTGCCGTTCATGTGGCGCGATCGGCGATGTCGATTGCGCTGCGGGAACAACGCCGTGCCTCACGGCATCCGACGACAACGGCTTTGTGCTCGACGAGGCCGAGGTCATCTATTGGGGCATATGCCCCGACTGCAACCCAACGTCCATACCGGGGTCACATTCGTGATCACAGCCCGAATCACCACTTACCGGAAGGAAGACAGTGTCTGAAGAGAAGTCAGCCCCCGAAGCTCCCCCCATCGGTGAGGCTCAGACAGAGCCTGCCGAATCAGGTTGTCCGATGCACATCCGCCCACCGGTCGAAGGCGGCGGCAATCAGCAATGGTGGCCGGACAAGCTGAATCTGCGTGTGCTCGCCCACAATCCGCAGGTCATTCGTCCCCGCGAACCCGACTTCGACTACGACGCCGCGCTCGCCGACCTCGATGTCGACGCACTCGTCGGTGACCTCAAAGACGTCATGAAGGACTCGAAGTCGTGGTGGCCCGCCGACTTCGGTCACTACGGCCCCTTCTTCATCCGGATGTCTTGGCACGCAGCGGGCACCTACCGCGTCGAGGACGGCCGCGGCGGAGCCGGAACCGGAATGCAGCGTTTCGCCCCGCTGAACAGCTGGCCCGACAACGTGAGCCTGGACAAGGCACGACGACTGCTGTGGCCCGTGAAGAAGAAGTACGGCAAGGCTCTGTCGTGGGCCGATCTCCTGGTCCTCGCGGGAAACGTCGCGCTCGAGGACATGGGCCTGCCGACCAAGGGCTTCGCCTTCGGGCGTCCTGACGAGTGGGAGGCCGACGAGGTCTACTGGGGTGCCGAGTCGGTGTGGCTGGGCACCAACCTGCGCTACCAGGACGGTAAGCGCGAGCTCGAGGAGCCACTGGGTGCAACCACCATGGGTCTCATCTACGTGAATCCCGAAGGCCCGGAAGGTGTCCCGGACTACCTCGCGGCCGCAGCCGATATTCGCGAGACGTTCGGCCGGATGGCCATGAACGACGTGGAGACCGCAGCGCTGATCGTCGGCGGTCACACCTTCGGCAAGACGCACGGCAACGGCGACGCCGAGCTTCTCGGCCCCGAGCCCGAGGCCTCACCGCTCGAACAGATGGGTCTTGGTTGGAAGAATCCCCAGGGCACCGGCGTTGGCAACGACACGGTCACCAGTGGCCTCGAAGTGACGTGGACTCACACACCGACCAAGTGGGACAACAGCTTCCTCGAGATCCTGTACGGCAATGAGTGGGAACTCTTCAAGAGTCCCGCGGGCGCCAATCAGTGGCGGCCGAAGGACGGCGGCTGGGCCAATTCGGTGCCAATGGCCCAGGGCAACGGGAAGACCCACCCGTCGATGCTCACCACCGACCTGACGATGCGTTTCGACCCGATCTACGGGGAAATCACCCGCCGTTGGCTCGACCATCCCGAAGAACTCGCCGACGAGTTCGCGAAGGCGTGGTTCAAGCTCCTCCATCGCGACATGGGGCCTGCCATCCGCTACCGCGGTCCGCTCGTGCCGTCGGAAACCTACATCTGGCAGGACAACGTCCCCGCCGCCGAGGGTCCGCTGCTCTCCGATGCCGACGCCGACAGCCTGAAATCCGCGATCCTCGAGACCGGCCTCACCGTGCCGCAGCTCGTGTCCACGGCATGGAAGGCGGCGTCGACGTTCCGCGGTAGCGACTACCGCGGCGGCGCGAACGGCGGACGGCTGCGCTTGCAGCCGCAGCTGGGTTGGGAGTCCAGTGAGCCCGACGAGCTCGCTCAGGTCATCAGCAAACTGGAGCTGGTCGCCGAGCAGTTTAACGCCGAGCCCGGCACCAAGGTGTCGTTCGCGGATCTGGTTGTTCTCGGCGGAGCTGCCGCAATCGAGAAGGCCGCCGAGGACGCGGGCTTCTCGGTGACCGTCCCGTTCACCCCGGGTCGTACCGACGCAACCCAGGAACAGACCGACCAGGAGTCGTTCGCCTATCTCGAACCGAAGTACGACGGGTTCCGCAACTACGAGGGCAAGGGCAACGAGCTTCCCGCGGAGTACAACCTTGTCGACAAGGCCAACCTGTTGACGCTGTCGGCGCCGGAGATGACCGGGCTGGTCGGTGGTCTGCGCGTACTCGGCGCGAACTACAAGGGCTCGTCGCTCGGCGTGCTGACGACCAAGCCGGGCACGCTGACGAATGACTTCTTTGTCAACATCACCGACATGGACGTCGAATGGTCGCCGTCCCCCGCCGACGACGGCACCTATGTCGCCGTCGACCGGGAGTCGGGCGAGCAGAAGTGGACGGGTTCTAGGGTCGATCTCGCCTTCGGCTCGAACTCCGATCTGCGTGCACTCGCCGAGGTCTACGCCGAGGACGACTCGAAGCAGAAGTTCGTCGACGACTTCGTCGCCGCGTGGGCCAAGGTCATGGAACTCGACCGCTACGACCTGCACTGAGTCGACTCATCACCACCGATGCACCCCGCGGACATAATCCGCGGGGTGCATCGGTGTGTGTGGCAGACCACGTAGTCTTACGCCATTGCCCGACACGTCGAGTAACTCCCCCGTACTCGCGCGTAGCGCAACGATTCGACACAATCGTCCGGGGCCGCAAGTTTTACAGTCACGCGTGCGTCCGCATGGGCGTGACTCACACGCGGCCCTCAACCGCGGAGTTTCGTGCTTCGCACCCAGCGGAGTTTCGTGCTTCGCACCCAGCGGAGTTTCGTGCTTCGCACCCAGCGGAGTTTCGTGCTTCGCACCCAGCGGAGTTTCGTGCTTCGCACCCAGCGGAGTTTCGTGCTTCGCACGGCGAGCGGGGGCGCTGCCGACAGCAGTTCCAGAAGAGAAGGGAGTCGGTGATGTTCACGCGCATTGCCATCGTGAACCGAGGTGAGGCCGCGATGCGGCTCATCCACGCCGTCCGCGGATTGTCTGCCGAGACCGGTCAGCCCATCGAAGTCGTAGCCCTGCACACCGACGTCGACCGCAACGCCACATTCGTCCGCGAAGCCGACATCGCGTACAACCTGGGAGCGGCAGCCGACCGCCCCTACCTGAATCTCAAGGTGCTCGAGCACGCATTGCTCGAGACCGGAGCCGACGCCGCATGGGTCGGCTGGGGATTCGTCGCAGAAGATCCGCTCTTCGCCGAACTATGCGACCGCATCGGCGTCACCTTCATCGGCCCGTCCGCCGAGGCGATGCGCAAACTCGGCGACAAGATCGGCGCCAAGCTGATCGCCGAAGAGGTCGGTGTTCCGGTCGCGCCGTGGAGCCGTGGGTCCGTCGACACCATCGACGACGCGCTCGAAGCCGCGGCGTCGATCGGCTATCCGCTGATGCTGAAGGCAACCGCAGGCGGTGGAGGTCGCGGTATCCGCGTCATCACCAGCGACGACGAACTCCGCGACGCCTTCGACCGCACCCGCGATGAAGCCGCCCGCGCCTTCGGCAGCGGCGTCGTCTTCCTCGAACGACTCGTCACCGGCGCCCGCCACGTCGAGGTTCAGGTCATCGCCGACGGCCAGGGCACCGCATGGGCGCTCGGCGTCCGCGACTGCTCGGTGCAGCGTCGAAATCAGAAGATCATCGAGGAGTCGGCATCGCCGGTTCTCGCACCCGAGCAGGTCACAGACCTCAAGACATCCGCAGAGCGTCTCGCAGTCGCAGTCGGGTACCGAGGCGCCGCAACCGTCGAGTTCCTCTACCACCCCGGCGAACACCTCTTCGCGTTCCTCGAAGTCAATACCCGCTTGCAGGTCGAACACCCGATCACCGAATGCACGACGGGAATCGACCTGGTTCGTGCGCAGCTACACGTCGCGTCGGGCGGCCGCCTCGAAGGCGAGCCCCCGGCCGAGCGCGGCCACGCGATCGAGGCGCGCCTCAATGCCGAGGATCCTGACCGCGACTTCGCCCCGGCCCCCGGCCGCATCTCACGACTCGAACTCCCCGCCGGTCCCGGCATCCGCGTCGACACCGGAGTCAGTGAGGGCGACACGATCCCCGCTGATTTCGACTCGATGATCGCCAAGATCATCGCCTATGGCGCCAACCGCAACGAGGCCCTCGGCCGTCTGCGTCGCGCCATGAGCGAGACTCGGGTCGTCATCGAGGGTGGTGCCACCAACAAGAGCTTCGTCCTCGAACTCCTCGGACAGCCCGCCGTGATCGACGGAAGCGCCGACACCGGGTGGATCGACCGCGTCCGAGCCGAGAACGGACTCATCGTCAACCGCCACTCTGCGATTGCGCTGATCGCCGCCGCGATCGACAGCTACGAGGAAGAAGAAGCCGTCGAGCGTCAGCGCCTGCTGTCGACGGCGTCGGGCGGACGCCCGCAGGTGCAGCACGAGAGCGGTCGCCCGCTCGACCTGAAACTGCGCGGTGCTGCCTACCGGGTTCGCGTCGCCCGGATCGGCGCGAGCCGCTTCCGCGTGTCCATCGAATCGGGAACCGACACCTACACCGCGGACGTCGACATCGAGCGCTTCGACGAGCACGCAGCGCAGATGGTGCTCAACGGGGTCCGCTATCGCCTCGTCACCGACACGCACGGACCAACCCACCTCATCGACGTCGACGGCGTCGCACACCGCGTCAGCCGCGACGAGGGCGGCGTTGTCCGCTCTCCCGCACCCGCACTCGTCGTGGCCACTCCGTTGGCCGTCGGCGACGAGGTCGAGGCCGGCGCACCCGTGCTGGTTCTCGAGAGCATGAAGATGGAGACCGTGCTGCGCGCACCCGTGCGCTCCCGCCTCAAGGAGTGCTCGGTGTCGGTCGGCTCCCAGGTCGAGACCGGTGCGACACTGATGCGTCTCGAACCGATCGCCGACGCCGAGGACGACGACGAGGCAGCCCAGGCGCCCGTCGAGAGCGTCGAACTCGAACTGCCCGCGGCTCCGGACAACGTCGACCCGGATGTCCGGACCACCCGCACACAGGAGGATCTGCGCAGTCAGCTCCTCGGATACGACGTCGATCCGCACGACCGATCGCGACTCCTCGACGACTACCTCACCGTGCGGCGCGAAGTCCGTGCGTCGGGTCGACGCCCCATCGGCGACGAACTCGAGCTGCTCACGGTATTCGCCGATCTCGCCGAACTGAGTCAGAAGCGTCCGCCGTTGGGCTTGAATCCGGGGTTCGAGCACGTGCACAGCTCGCGCGAGAACTTCCACACCTATCTGCAGAGCCTCGACGTGGAGCGTGACGGTCTCCCCGAGGCGTTCCACGACCAGCTGCGGTTGGCGTTGCGCCACTACGGTGTCACCGAACTCGACCGCTCACCGGAGCTCGAGGCAGCGGTCTTCCGCATCTTCCTGACGCTGCAGAATCCTGGTGCATCGGTCACCGTCATCACCACACTGTTGCGGGAGTGGCTCAATGAGCCGACGCCGCGCGACGAGTTGCGCGAGGACATCGGCTTTGCGCTGGATCGGATCGTCGCCGCGACACAGGTGCGCTTCCCCGCGATCGCCGATCTCGCGCGCGGTGTGATCTACGCCTGGTACGGCCAGGCAATGCTCCTGCGCGACCGTGCACGCGTCTACACGAACGTGCGCAAGCACCTCAAGTACCTCGACGAGAATCCCGATGCCGCCGACCGCAGTGAGCGCATCGCCGACATGGTGCGAAGCACTGAACCTCTGGTTCGCCTTCTGGGACAACGTATTCAGCGCGATGGCACCGACAACGCCGTCATGCTCGAGGTGCTCACCCGCCGTTACTACGGCAACAAGGGCGTCGACATCGTCTCGACGCAGACAGCGCAGGGCACAACGTTCGTCGTGGCTGCACGCGACGGCGCCAGCGTGGTGTCGGCAGCGGTGCCATTCAACGAACTGGCCTCTGCGGCAAGCGGACTCATCGAGCTCGCACGCAACAGCGCGGCCATCGCCGCCGACATTTATGTCAGTTGGGAAGACCAGCCCGACGACTTCGACACGATGGCGTCGGCACTGCACGAGATCGTCGCGGCATCGCCGATGCCCGGCCAGGTGCAGCGCGTCACGTTCACCGTCGCCGGACGTGGCACCGCCGTGATGCATCACCACTTCACGTTCCGACCGTCGGCCACCGGAATGGTCGAGGAACGACTGATCCGTGGGCTGCACCCCTACATCGCGCAGCGGATGCGCATGGAACGGCTCCGAAAGTTCGACCTCACGCGGCTGCCTTCGGCAGACGACGAGGAGATCTACCTGTTCCGCGCCGTCGCGAAAGAAAACCCGGCCGACGACAGGCTGGTCGCTTTCGCGCAGGTACGCGACCTGAGTTCGCTCCGCGAGAACGACGGTCGGCTGCTGTCGCTACCCACGGCCGAGACCGTGCTTGCCTCCTGCGCCGACTCCATTCGTCGCGCCAAACGCGGTCAGAAGCGAGCGGTCAACACCAACCGCATCGTCATGTACGTGTGGCCGCCGATCGACGCTTCTGCGGATGATCTGGCCACCATCGCCGATCACATCCGTGGCACGACGGCCGACGTCGGACTCGAAGAGGTCCAACTCATCGCCCGACGCCGCGACCGTGAGACCGGTGAACTGCGCAAGGTCTCGATTCGCTTCTCCGTCAACGCAACCGGCGGATTCGACGTCTCGGTGGGCGAACCGACCACCGACCCGATAGAGCCCGTCGACGAATACCGCCAGAAGGTTCTCAGCGCCGCTCGACGCAACACGGTCTACCCGTACGAGTTGACCGGCCTGCTCGGCGACTTCCGCGAGTACGACCTCGACGCCGAGCAGCGACTCGTACCGGTAGCGCGCCCCAAGGGGCAGAACACCGCGGCGATCGTCGCGGGCGTCGTGACGACGCCGACCGAGAAGTATCCGCAGGGCATCTCACGCGTCGTCTTGCTTGGTGATCCGACGAAATCGCTTGGCGCATTGTCGGAACCCGAGTGTGCGCGGGTGATCGCGGCGCTCGATCTCGCCGAGGAGATGAAGGTCCCCCTCGAGTGGTACGCCCTCTCATCCGGAGCGCGCATCTCGATGGATTCGGGTACCGAGAACATGGATTGGGTGGCACGTGCACTGAAGCGAGTCGTCGAGTTCACGCAGGAAGGCGGCGAGATCAACATCGTCGTCGCGGGCATCAACGTCGGAGCCCAGCCGTACTGGAACGCCGAGGCAACCATGCTGATGCACACGAAGGGCATCCTCGTGATGACCCCGGAGTCGGCCATGGTGCTGACCGGCAAGCAGTCGCTCGACTTCTCCGGTGGTGTGTCCGCGGAAGACAACTTCGGCATCGGCGGCTACGACCGGGTGATGGGCCCCAACGGTCAGGCGCAGTACTGGGCACCGAATCTCGGTGCTGCCCGCGACGTGCTGATGGCGCATTACGACCACACGTACGTGATGCCCGGTGAGCAGACACCGCGTCGCCTCATCACCAGCGACCCGGTCGACCGCGACATCTCCGACTACCCGCACGTCCTCGCAGGCAGTGACTTCACCACCGTTGGACAGATCTTCTCCAAGGAGATGAATCCCGACCGTAAGAAGCCGTTCGACATCCGGACGGTCATCCGCGCGGTCGCCGACCAGGATCATCAGGTTCTCGAACGTTGGGCCGGAATGGCCGACGCCGAAACCGCCGTCGTCTCCGACGTCCATCTCGGCGGAATACCGGTGTGCCTACTCGGGATCGAATCGCGCGAGGTGTCGCGCCGTGGCTACACCCCCACCGACGGACCCGACACCTACACTGCCGGAACACTGTTTCCGCAGTCGTCGAAAAAGGCTGCGCGAGCAATCAATTCGGCGAGCGGCAACCGCCCGCTCGTGGTGCTCGCCAACCTGTCCGGATTCGACGGTTCGCCGGAGTCGATGCGCAAACTGCAGCTCGAGTACGGCGCTGAGATCGGACGCGCGATCGTCAACTTCCGCGGCCCGATCGTCTTCTGCGTCATCTCGCGGTATCACGGTGGAGCGTTCGTGGTGTTCTCCAAGGCGCTCAACCCGAACATGACCGTATTGGCGATCGACGGCTCGTTCGCCTCTGTGCTCGGCGGGGCCCCCGCCGCGGCCGTGGTGTTCGCGGGCGATGTCAACAAGCGAGTCGCCACCGACCCGCGTGTCCGCGACATCGAGGCGCGGTTGGCGCAGGCGTCTGGCTCGGACCGGTCGGCGCTGAGCGCAGAACTGGCCGACGTACGTCAGTCGGTGCGGGCCGAGACGATCAATGCTGTCGCCGCAGAGTTCGACGCCGTGCACAGCATTCGACGCGCCGTCGAGGTGGGTTCAGTGGACGCGGTGATCGACGCCGCCGAACTGCGCCCGCGGATCATCGCCGCGATCGAGGGCAACGCAACATGGTCGCATCGCCGCCATGAAGCCGCCGATCCCGAGCAGGTCGGCACCGAGCAGGTCGGCACGAGCTCGGAGTCGTAACACCGGCAGCGATACTTCGACAACCTACGGCGCGGGGCCGGGATCAGAGAAACCTTCTCCGATCCCGGCCCCGCGCTCGTTGTCGGCGGGCTCGTGCGTCAGGCGATCTCGTCGGCTCCGGCACGTACGACGAAGCGTCGAACTCGGTCGCGTAGATTGTCGATCCTGTTGAGCCGCAACGCTTCCCGATCTTGACCTGCCATCGCCGAGGACGGCAACCGGTGGACGTTGCGTGAACACTCGAAGTGCGAGCAGATCAATGTGCCGATCGTGTCGCCGCGACGACCGGCCTTGCCCACGCGCCGCGCCGTGTATAGCAGGACCTCGTTCGGGATCGAGACGTCTTCACACAGTGCGCACAACACGCGCGTGCGTGGCGGCACGACGCCCGCCCGCAGGCGCAGGCCGACGAGACCGTCCGCGGTTTCGGAGTCAGACACATCGGACGCATCAGGGACGTCGGAAGCGTTGGCGAGATCGACGACCAGGTACCCGATGGTCGGCGTCTTGGGGTCGCGCCAACCGAGGTATTCGAGCTGATCCCAGTCGAGCGTGTCGAACTCGGTGGGCAGATGGAGTTCTTTGCGTTCCCGTACCGAGGCATTGACGAGGGACGCGCGCAGTTGTTTTTCGGAGAGTTGTCGCATGGTGAATTCACCTGTTCCGTGAGTGGCGTGCCGCCCTTGGAAACCTGAGAACCTTGGAGTCTGGAACCCCTGGAGACGGCACGAAGCGATGAGGACAGCCGGATCGGCGTATGAACGATCGCGCACTCACCGGTCACGGCGAGCGCGCACTCAGAGCGGACGGCTATCTGTTGTCGGCATGCACGCCGACAACCCCCTCACACCGCACGAGGCGGACAGATGGTGCAGACACGTAGTCGAGTCTGCCGTCGACCTCGTGTCGTCGTCAACGTGATTAGCCAACCAACGGGCCATCACTCGCCCGGCGAGAGCCTCTGGTTGTGGCTATGCTGGCGGTTTCCCGACGCGCCGACGCGACCTCACGGTGGCTCCGACCGCGACGCCGGGGCCACCCGCGGAAGGAGCGCACCGTGTCAACCGACTCCGGCGCACAGGCCAGACCGACATCCGGGCAGCGTCTGCCCGGTCACATCAGATTGACGTCGCACAGCGGTGGAGTCGACGCTCCGCCGATCACCTGGGGAGCGTCGACCGCGGCAGAGCGGGGCCCCGTCATCGCGACCACCACGACGCGCGGACACCGCAACGTCGTCGGCACTCATTCGGGCTCGTACAGCGTGTACCGGGCATTGGCAGTGGCAAGCGGGGCGCTCTCACGCGAACACCGCGCCGACCTCACCAATACCTCGCCCACAGACGTGGTCGGCCCCTACCCACAGTGGAGCGACCCCGAGGCCATCGTCAGCATCGACCCCTGGGGCGCGACGATCGCTGACTCGTTTCCCGATCACCTCGCCGCCGGGTTCGACGTCCGCCCCACCATCGCCATCACGAAGGCTCACGTCATCCTCCCCGAGATCGCCGAGGCGATCGCCAAGGGGCGCTTGGTACCCGACAACGAGACCTTGCTGCCCAACGGCGCCGCACTTGTGACCAAAGCCGCCGTCGAACCGGTGTGGTACCTGCCCGGGGTCGCCAAGCGATTCGGTTGTAGCGAAACGGAATTGCGTCGCGTTCTGTTCGAAGAGACCGGTGGCATGTACCCCGAGTTGGTCACACGGTCCGACCTCGACGTCTTCCTACCGCCCATCGGCGGGCAGACCGTGTACATCTTCGGCAACCCGCGCGACCTCGCCGATCCGACCGTCGAGCTCACGGCCCGCGTTCACGACGAATGCAACGGGTCGGATGTGTTCGGCTCCGACATCTGCACCTGCCGCCCCTACCTCACGCACGCGATCGAGGAGTGCATCCTCGGAGCACAACGCGGCGGCGTCGGCCTGGTCGCGTACTCGCGCAAGGAGGGTCGCGCATTGGGCGAGGTGACGAAGTTCCTCGTCTACAACGCACGCAAACGACAGGTGGGCGGCGACACCGCCGACCAGTACTTCGCACGCACGGAATGCGTTGCGGGAGTGCAGGACATGCGCTTCCAGGAGCTGATGCCCGACGTCTTGCACTGGTTCGGAATCTCCAAGATCGACAGACTGGTCTCGATGAGCAATATGAAGTACGACGCGATCACCGGATCCGGGATCACCGTCGGAGAACGCGTCGACCTGCCCGACTACCTGATTCCCGACGACGCACGCGTGGAGATCGACGCGAAGACAGCAGCAGGTTACTTCACGAGCGGCGTGATCCCGGATGCCGACGAACTGCGTAAGGCGAAAGGGCGGGGTCTGACCACATGAGGGCGACGGACACGGTCGTCGATCCCCTCGCGACCCTGCACAGCACCGACACCATCCGCGACCGGGCGACAACACTTCTCACCCGCGCACGCGAGGGCCAATCGCACTGGTTCACCGTCGACGACGATGCCATCGGAACGACGGTCAGCCTGGTTGCGGACGTCACACGGGCACGCTACCCCGACCTCGACGTCCCGTTCCACAGCCGATGGCGCCACTTCGAGGCCGCGGGAGTCCACAGGGTCGCCGGGCTGGCGCAGCGGATGAGTGCGTCAACTGTGGCTGAACGGATCAGCACGCGTATCGACCTCGCCGTCGTGAGTGTGTTGCTCGACGCGGGCGCAGGTCCGCGGTGGCACTTCGACGAGCCTGGCACCGACATCCGCCTCACCCGCTCAGAGGGACTCGGCGTCGCCAGTTTCCACGCGTTCACCGATGGTCTGTTCTCCAGCACCGACGAGGATGCACTGCGCGTCGACGCAGCAGGTCTGCGAGCACTGACCGCTGACCAACTCGCGCAGGCATTCCAGGTGACTGCCGACAATCCGCTTGTCGGCGTCGAGGGCCGGCTCGGGCTGCTCCACGAACTCGCCGACGTGCTGGAGGCGACGCCGGGTGTCTTCGGCGAGGACGGCCGCCCCGGCGGACTGGGGAATGTACTGATCGGTGGCACCGATGGTGTTCGCGCAGCTGACATCCTCGCACTACTGCTCACCTACTTCGCGCCGATCTGGCCCTCTGCCAATCGGATCGACGATCGGCCACTCGGAGACTGCTGGCGGCACAGCGACGTCGGTGGCGACGGCGTCACCGCCGGATGGATGCCGTTCCACAAGCTGTCGCAGTGGCTGACGTACTCGTTGCTCGAACCCTTCGGCGACGAGGGAATCCCCGTCACCGGACTGGAGTACCTGACCGCGCTGCCCGAATACCGCAACGGCGGCCTGCTTCTCGACACCGGAGTCCTCGTTCCCATTCCAGCCGACTGGTCGACACGCGAATGGCAGGTCGACGACGAGTTCATCGTCGAGTGGCGCGCGCTTACCGTGGCGCTGCTCGACGAATTGGCGCCACTGGTCTGCACCGAACTCGGACTCGACGCTGCCGCCACTCCCCTCGCGTGCATCCTCGAAGGCGGCACATGGGCTGCGGGTCGTGAGGCCGCCGCGCAACGGCGACAAGGACTTCCACCCCTGACCATCATCAGCGACGGCACGGTCTTCTGACCGTCCGAAGAACGAGAAGAGCACACATGGGCGGCACGGTTCACGTCATCGATCACCCGCTGGTCGAACACAAACTGACGTTGATGCGTCAGAAAGAGACCTCTACCAACGACTTCCGACGCCTCCTCGACGAGATCTCGACTCTGATGGCCTACGACGTCCTCGCCGACATCCCGATGCACGAGATCAAGGTCGAGACACCGATGGAGGTGACGACGGGACGAGTGATCGACGGCAAGAAGCTCGTCTTCGCGTCGATCCTGCGCGCCGGGACGTCGATCGCGGACGGCATGTTGAGCGTGGTGCCGGGCGCACGCATCGGTCACATCGGGCTGTATCGAGATCCGAAGACGCACATCGCTGTCGAGTACTACTTCAAGATGCCCAAGGAACTCGCCGAACGTGACGTCGTCATCGTCGACCCACTCCTGGCGACAGGCCACTCTGCGGTCGCGGCGGTCGACCGGCTGAAGGAATATCAGCCGCGCTCGATCCGATTCGTCTGCCTCCTCACCTGTCCCGAAGGACTCGCCGCGCTCCACGACGCACACCCCGACGTCCCCGTCTACACGGCCGCGGTGGACCGCGAACTCAACGACGACGGGTACATCCTTCCCGGCCTCGGCGACGCAGGCGACCGGATCTTCGGAACCCAGTAGGCACAACCCACCCGCCGTAGGGTGCCCGCCGGGCGGCGCACTGCGTTGGGGAGAATAACCGCATGCAGGCTTCCGCGATAGGTGCGTCGCTCGAGCGCCACCAGGTCGCTGTGTACCTGTGCGCGTTCGCCCTCGGTGGCCTAGTTGGGCTGGCGTTGCCGGAGACCAGCGGTGCCGCAGAGTATTTGGTGACGCCGGCGCTGGCGGCGCTGTTGTTCCTCACGTTTCTTCAGGTACCGGTGTCGGGATTGGCTACGGCGTGGCGGGACTGGCGCTTTCTTCTCGCGCTCGTCGCCGTGAACTTCGTGGCCGTCCCCGCGGTGGTCGCGCTGTTGACTCTGGTCATGCCCGACTCCGATCCCGTTCGCCTCGGGATGCTGATCGTGTTGCTCTGTCCGTGTGTCGACTACGTCATCGTGTTCAGCGGACTCGCGGGAGCGCGCAGCGACCGACTGCTGGCAGCGACCCCGCTGCTGCTGATCGCCCAATTCCTGTTGTTACCGGCCTATCTCGCGATTCTCGGCGGCGGCGCCTCCCTCGGCGCAATCGACCCGGCACCGTTCGTGTCAGCGTTCATGTTCCTGATCGTCATTCCGCTGCTGTGCGCCTGGGGCGTTCAGTTGTGGACACGCAACAGTCCGACACGCGAATCGCTGGTCCGTCGACTCGATGTGGCCATGGTCCCGATGATGGCGTTAGTTCTGGCGCTCGTCGCCGCGTCGCAGGTGGCGCGCCTGGGTTCAGACTTCTCGACGGTGGCAGGCGCGCTGTGGATCTACGTCGTGTTCCTCATGGTGACGCCGTTGATCGGATGGGCGGTGGGACGACTCCTCGGCCTCGACACCGGATCGACGCGCGCCGTCGCATTCTCCGGCGCGACACGAAACTCGTTGGTGGTCTTACCCCTTGCCCTGTCGCTGAACGAGGGGGCCGACCTCGCGGCCACAGCGGTGGTGGCGCAAACGGCCGTCGAACTGGTCGGGATGGTGGTGTTCGTGCAACTCATCCCGCGGATGATCCGCGACCGCTGACCCGCCCCCGCTACTTGTGCGGCACGTCGGCGGAAAGCCCGCCGTCCATGACGAACTCGGCGCCCGTCGCATACGACGACTCGTCACTCGCGAGAAAGACCACAAAGGTCGACACCTCGCTCGAATCCGCTGCACGGCCGAGAGGCACCTTGACCATGTCCTCGGGCAGACCCTCCGTCATCGGCGTCCTGATGAGGCCGGGGTGAATCGAGTTGACCCGCACGTTGTGTGGCGCGAGTTCGAGAGCGGCCGACTTCGCCAGGCCACGAACACCCCACTTCGACGCGACGTAACCGTGCGCCCACGGACTTCCACGGAGCCCCTCCACGGACGACACGTTGATGATCGACCCGCCGCCGGCAGCGATCATCGGATCCGCCACCGACTGGATTCCGAGGAAGGTGCCCGTCAGGTTGACATCGATGATCTGCTTCCACTTGTCGAGGCGAAACTTCTGGACCGTCGACCCGTTGACGATGCCCGCGTTGTTCACCAGAACGTTGACCTTGCCGAAGTCGTCGACCGCCGCGGCGACCGCCGCCTGCCAGTCCTCCGGTGACGTGACGTCGAGGTGCACGTAGCGTGCCGAGTCTCCGATCGCGGCGGCGAGCGCTTTGCCCTCGTCGTCGAGAATGTCGCCGATCACGACCTTCCCGCCCTCTGCGACGAGTGCCCTCGCGTGCTCCGCGCCCATGCCGCGGGCACCGCCGGTAATGATCGCAACCTTGCCGTCAACACGTCCCATGGCGACACACGGTACCTGCTCGGAGGCCAAATGAGAACACGTTCTACCCATCTGCGTCGTTCCGTGTTCTACTCATATGGACATCAGTCCGGACAGATGTTCACCCCTGCCTGGCTTTCACCACTGACAGAGGTTCACACAGCGAGGAGGCATTGGCACATGACGATCAGGGTGGCTCTCGTCGGCACCGGAAACGCGGGCAGACTCGCGCTGACCCAACTCATCGACGACGACCGGTTCGATCTCGTCGGCGTCTGCGTGAACAACCCGGACAAGGTAGGCGTCGACGCCGGAATCCTGGCCGGAGGTGACAGCGCCACCGGCGTCGTGGCTGTCGGCGATCTGCGGTCGATCATCGAAGGTTCACCGGACGTCGTCGTCTACTGCGCCATGGGCGACACGCGCCCGATCGAAGCGTTCAACGACATTCTCGCGATCGTCTCGGCGGGCATCGACGTCGTCGGCTCGGCGCCCGGTGGACTGCAGTATCCCTGGGGCGTCATGCCGGACAGAGCGATCGCCAAACTCGAGGAAGCCGCCCGCGACAACGACGCGAGCGTGTTCATCACCGGCGTCGATCCCGGATTCGCCAACGACCTCATCCCGTTCGTCTTCGCAGGTACCTGTCAGCGGATCGAGCAGGTCCGGTGCATGGAGATCGCCGACTACGCGACCTACGACGGCGCCGAGGTCATGTTCGACGTGATGGGTTTCGGCAAGCCGCTCGACGAGACGCCCATGCTTTTCCTCCCCGGAATCCTCGGGCTCGCGTGGGGCACGACGATGCAGATCCTCGCCGCCGGACTCGGCATCACCATCGACGAGGTCGTCGAGCACCACGAAAGTGAGCCCGCACCAGAGGAATTCGAGATCGCGGCGGGGGTGGTGGAGAAAGGTACCCGAGCCGCAGTGCGTTTCGAGATCATCGGGATGTCCGCTGGACGCGAAGCCGTCGTGATCGAACACGTCACGCGGCTACGCGACGATCTGCGACCCGACTGGGCGCGGCCGTCACAACCGGGCGGGTGCTATCGCGTCGAGATCGTCGGCGAACCGTCGTACCGCGTCGACATCATGCCGACGAGCGCGAAGGGCGACCACAACCACGCCGCGATCGTGGCCGCCATGGGACGGATCGTGAACGCGATCCCGGCCGTCCACGACGCCCCCGCAGGTATCCGCACAACACTCGATCTCCCACTGGTGACCGGTAACGGCGTGTTCGCCACAGGCGCCCCGACCGGCGAGGATGGCCTCCGGTAAGTTGACCCCCATGAGCGAGCAGACCGTCAGTGACCGTGAATGGAAGGCCTTCGAGGTCGATGTGGCCGACCAGGTCGCCGAAGTCCGTCTCACCGGCCCCGGCAAGGGCAATGCGATGGGACCCGACTTCTGGCGCGAACTTCCCGACATCATCGAAGGGCTCGATGCCGACGATGAGGTTCGCGCAATCATCATCACCGGGTCGGGAAAGAACTTTTCCTACGGACTCGACATTCCCGCGATGTCAGGATCACTTGGCCCGGTTTTGGCCGACAACGCAAAAGCCAAGCCGCGCATGGACTTTCATGACACGATCATCTACATGCAGCGTGCGATCAACGCCGTTGCCGACTCTCGCACTCCGGTCATCGCGTCGATCAGCGGTTGGTGCATCGGCGGTGGTGTCGACCTGATCACCGCGGCAGACATCCGCTATGCGAGTGCCGATGCCAAGTTCAGCGTCCGCGAGGTGCGCGTCGGCATGGTCGCCGACATGGGCAGCCTCGCCCGACTCCCCGCGATCATCGGCGACGGCCACATGCGTGAGCTGGCTCTGACCGGCAAGGATATCGACGCGCAG
Organism: Gordonia sp. w5E2; assembly: GCF_036540975.1. Lineage (NCBI taxonomy): Bacteria > Bacillati > Actinomycetota > Actinomycetes > Mycobacteriales > Gordoniaceae > Gordonia > Gordonia sp. w5E2. The sequence goes on from NZ_CP144213.1 coordinate 2,645,351, forward strand.
CGGGCCGCCGCGATCGGCCTGATCAACGAGGTCACAGAAACCCCCGAAGAGTCTCTCGCTCTCGCACGCACGACGGCCGCGCAGATCGCCGCTAATCCTCCGCTCGTCGTCAAGGGCGTCAAAGCCGTTCTCGATCACACGCGTTCAGCGGCGGTTGCCGACAACCTCCGCTACGTTGCCGTGTGGAATGCGGCGTTCCTGCCCAGTAACGACCTCACCGAGGCGGTCGCGTCGATCTTCGAGAAGCGCGACCCGAACTTCACCGGCTCCTGACGTCGCACCTCACCGGTCACTGACTCGTGGTCCGGTCTTCTCGTTCGTCGGTGACGAGCGAGAAGACCGGAATCTTTCTGTCCGTGCGCTTTTCATACAGATCGAAGTTCGGCCAAGTCGCACGCAGCACCTGCCAGGCCTGTGCGCGCTCGTCGCCGTCGAGCTCGCGCACCGTCGCCTCCGATGTCAGACCCGCGTGACGCACCTTGACCGTGTCCGTCGCGCGCAGGTTGAAGACCCACTGCGGCATATCGGGCCCGCCGAAATACGAACCCGCGATCAACCAGCCCGCATCGGTGGGGGCCGCGAGCAGCGCGGTGGCGCGCTCGACACCGCTACGGCGTCCGCGCACGATCAGCGTGATGTGCGGAAGGCCCGCGATATCGAGTAAGCCGTAGCGCTGACGCGTGAGCACCGCAATCGCCTTGTCGCACTTCACGATCTGCGGAAGATACTTCGGCATCCATGGGATGGAACCGACCTTGATCGCCAGCGGAGTCAACAGGCCCATGTGGTCAGTGTTCCATGCGACCATTTCGCGGCCCGATTCCGCCACACCGAATGCCTCCTACGCACCGTGCCAACGTCGCACCGTGTCAAGGCGGATGTGCACAGCTGTGGAAGCGGCTCTGATCGTCTCGTCCGATCGGGACGACGATGACACGCATGAACCACGACAACGCTTCTGACCGCATCTCCGACGCACCCGACAGTGAGCCCATTCCCGACATCAAGACCGCGAAGCTGCCGTTCGACAGCACCGAGGCGCTGCGCCAGCGGTGGCGTGCCCTCATGGGACCGCTCGGCTTCAGCGAACCCTGTCTCTGGATCGCCTTCATCGACGATGCTCGCCTGGCCCCCGGGGCTCTGCCGCGCATGACATTGCCGACCGTGCCCGACGCGCATCTGATCGACACCCTGGTCACCCAGCTCCGCACGGTGACCGATGACGGGCATCTGTCGCTGGCGTTCCTGCTCACACGACCTGGCAGGGACGGGATCACCGCGCGCGATCTCGGATGGTGCCGTCTCCTCGTGAGTGCCGCGCAACGCTTCGGCGTGCCCATTCTTCCGATCCACCGAGCCAACGACGTTGCACTCCTGACCATCCCGATCCCCGTCGAACGCGCGGCATGAGCGGGTAGTTTCGGACCGGGAGGTGCCATGACAACCGGACCGGACACACGTCGAGTCAGCATCGACGGAGGGCAGAGCGGCTCACGCGTCCGCGTCGCCATCGACGGTACGACGACGGACCGCGACGACGGGCCGATCTTCACGTCGCGACCGGTCGTCGAGCAAGTCGCCGAGATCGCACGGCGAGCGCTCGCCGACGCGCCGGTTCGAGCGACGACCCTCACCGCGGGAGTGTCCGGCCTGACGCCCGATCAGTCACGTCCCGAGCGACTGCTGGCGCTGACCGCCGATCTCGGCGTCGATTCGGTGTTCCTGGTTCATGATTCGGTGTCTGCGTATCTCGGCGCCAACGGATTCGACCATGGAGTCGTCACCGCAGTCGGGACCGGGGTGGTGACGTTGGGCGTCGGAGACCTCGGTACGGCGCGGATCGACGGGTGGGGTCACCTTCTCGGTGACGCGGGCAGCGCCTACTGGATCGGGCGCGCCGGACTCGACGCGGCGCTGCGTTCGTTCGACAGACGAAGCGGTCCCACCTCGCTGGAACGCGCGGCGGTCGACGAGTTCGGTGAGCTACCTGAGCTGTACATGCGACTGCAGGGTGCGCCGGACCATGTCGCGTCGATCGCGGGATTTGCCCGGATCGTCGGGCGGGAAGCCGACAGCGGCGACGGAATCGCCGTGGGCATTCTTCGCGACGCAGCCACAGAGCTGGCCACGTCGGTGATCGCGGCGCTACGCCGCACCGGATGGCACGAGGGCGATGCATCTCGCGTGAGCTGGATGGGGGCGGTCCTCACCCGCAACGACATGCTGCGAGAGCATCTGCGCGACGAGATCAGCACGCGCGCACAGGGAGCCGTCGTCCAGGCGCCGCTGGGCACGTCGCTCGACGGCGTCGAAAGAGTCGCCGATACGCCGCCGGGGCACCCACTCGACATCGAGATCTACCGAGCAGGCTGATGGCTGGGCGCGACGTTCCCATCGCGCCCAGCCATCAGGTGGTCGCCTGCACCTCGTCAGCGAGACGCGGTGAAGGTGGGCTGGGCAGCCGCGAGGTCGACAGAGCCACTGAGGTAGTCGCTGTCGGTGTAGCTTCCCGGGCCGGACGAGGTCGACATGTACGTAGCGGGCCACTCCACACTGCCGTATACCTTCACGCTTGTGGGAGTCTCGTAATCCGGGCTGAGCCTCAGTTCATTGATGTCGGTCGGCTTGGTCCAGCGGACACTGCCCGGGACGACCGACTGGTACAGCGACTGCGAACATCCCGGCTTGTCCTTCGACGCGTCGGCCTGCGTGGAACCCGCGCAGTTCGTGAAGTACGTGTCGAGGGCGGTCGCCACGGCCTTGGTGCCCTGATCGCTCAACTCGACTTTGAGGGAGTTGTACGACGCGTATGTCGGCCCCAGCGGGAAGTCGCCGGAGTTATCGGCCTTGACCGAGAAGTTTGGGTTGGCCGAACCCCACTCGACCGGCCCCGGGAACACGTAGACCTTGCTGTCCTTGCTGACGTCGACACCGAACGCGGTCAGTTGCGGCACGCGGGTGTCATCGACGTCGATCGGGATGGTCCCATTGTCGACGGTCCACTTGCCGTCGGACTTCTTGAGCATGAAATCGATGTCGGCGTTGCGATCTCCGAATTTGTACGTGGCTTTCACCGTGGCCATCGACGACAACGACGTCGACGGTTCGCGCACGTTGATGTCCGAGATCTTGGCGGTCGCCTGTTGCTTTTTCAGCACCTCGTCGGTGAGCAGTTTTTCCGACGGCGGAGTTCTGACGACGCTCAGCGCCTTCTTGGCGTCGCCGCTGGAGAGACCTTCGAGATAGGTCTGGACCGCGGCCTTCGGCGAACCGCCGGGACCCGAGTCGCCGGTGAACACGACGATCAGCGTCACCACGAGGGCAACGATCAGGACCAGGGCGCCGCCGCCGATGCCCAGAAGCAGAAAGAGCCGCTTGTTCTTCTGCTTCGGACGTTGCGGCGGCACTCCGCCGCCGCCCATCGCCGGCTGCGCACCCCACCCCGCACCGGGTTGCTGACCATATCCCTGAGGTTGGCCGGCCTGACCGTACTGGGGCTGACCGTATTGAGGCGGCTGGCCCGGGTTCGCGTCGTAACCCTGGTGCGGCTGACCGACATTCGCCGCCGGTTCGGCGGTGCCGGCCGGCGCCGACTGCCACTGCTCGTACCCGCTCTTGCCATACGCCGGCTGGCCGGTGTCGGCCTGGCCATACGTCGACTGGCCATAGTGCGACTCGCCATACGCCGACTGTCCGTACACCGGTTGCGCGGGACTCTGCTGCCCGTATGGCGCGTACCCGCCCGCCGACTTGCCGTCACTCGAGGTCGCATCACTCGCGCCGGGAGCACCCTGGGGCGTCGCTTTCTGGGGCGTCGGTTTCTGGGGCGTCGCGCCCTGGGGCGTCGAATCGCCCGGCTGAAACGGATCGTGCGGATAACTCACGGCGGCATCTCCCCCTGTCGTCGCCGACGCGGCCAGCCTCTGTGGCTCGTTGCACTCGCTGTCGGACTCGTCGGAATCGGACCAACCTTAAACGAACGTGAACGACCTATGGCAGTCGGGTCAGACGGGTGAATGAACGTCAGTCGCTACCACCTGCAGGGGCTACGGAGGCGGTGAGCGTTCCCGTCAGCAGGCGTGCGAAATCGGCGGGGTCGTCGAGCTCCCCGCCCTCGGCGATCAACGCCATCCCGTAGATGAGCTTGGCGGTAGGGGTCAGCCGCGAATGGTCGGTGTCGGCCTTGAATGCCGCGTTGAGACCGACGACCAGCGGATGATCGGCGTTGAGTTCGAGGGCACGCTTGGTCTTGGGCAGTTCCTGACCCGAGGCACGATAGAGGCGTTCGAGTTGCGGCGACATCGAGTAGGTGTCTCCGACGAGACACGCGGCCGACTCGGTGAGACGGTGCGAGAGTCGGGCTTCACTGATGTCGGCGTCAAGCGCCTCACCGAGCCAGGTGAGCAGTTCCTCGAACTCGGCATTGCGCGCATCGGTCGACTCGTCGGAAGTGCTTGCGTCACCGTCGAGTTCGTCGAGATCGACTTCGCCCTTGGCGATCGACCGGAACGGCTTTCCGTCGAATTCGACGCCGCTCGATACCCACATCTCGTCGACGGGGTCGTGCAGGAAGAGCACCTCGATGCCCTTGGCCCGGAACGCCTCCATGTGCGGCGAGTTCTCGATCTGCTGACGGGATTCGCCGGTGAGGTAGTAGATCGACTTCTGCGCGTCGGACATCCGACCGACGTAATCGGCCAGCGATGTCAATTCGTCTGCGGCATGGCTGGTTTCGAATGCCGATGCCTTGAGAAGCGCATCACGATTGTCGGCGTCGTTGACCAGACCTTCTTTGAAGACGCGGCCGAAGTTGTCCCAGAACGTCCGGTAGTCGTCGGGACGGGCGGCGCGCATCTCGTCGACGGTCGAGATCACCTTCTTGGTGAGTCGACGACGGATTGCTCTGATCTGTCGATCCTGCTGGAGGATCTCGCGGGACACGTTGAGCGAGAGGTCCGCAGCGTCGACAACGCCCTTGACGAAGCGGAGATACTCGGGCATCAGCTCGTCGCAGTCGTCCATGATGAACACTCGTTTGACGTACAACTGCACTCCGCCGGTGCGTTCACGCATGAACAGATCGAACGGCGCCTGCGACGGGATAAACAGCAGCGCTTGATATTCGAACGTTCCCTCGGCCTTGAGGGTGATGATCTCGAGCGGATCGTCCCAGGCGTGCGCGACGTGGCGGTAGAACTCCTTGTACTCCTCGTCGGAGACCTCGTCGCGCGAACGCGACCACAGCGCCTTCATCGAATTGATGGTTTCGGTTTCCGTGGTGGTCGTGGTGACCGGTTCGTCGCCGTCGTTCTCCGCGGGAGTGGTGGTCGTCTTCTCGACGTCCATCCGGATCGGCCACGCGATGAAATCGGAGTAACGCTTGACGAGTGCGCGAAGCTTCGTCTGGTCGGTGTAGTCGTAGAGGTGGTTCTCGGTGTCGGCCGGCTTGAGCGTCAGCGTCACCGACGTTCCCTGCGGTGCGTCGTCGACATCTGTGATGGTGTAGGTGCCGTCACCCGTTGACTCCCAACGGGTTCCGGTCTGCTCGCCTGCCTTGCGGGTGACGAGGGTGACCTTGTCGGCGACCATGAACGTCGAATAGAAGCCGATGCCGAACTGTCCGATCAGCTCTTCGGTTGCCGCGGAATCCGACGCCTGCGCGAGCTTGGCACGCAATTCAGCGGTGCCCGAGCGCGCGAGGGTGCCGATCAGTTCGACGACCTCGTCGCGTGACATTCCGATGCCGTTGTCGCGAATGGTGAGGGTGCGCTCGGCGCTGTCGTTCGAGCTCGGCTCGAGCGTGATGTGCAGATCGGAGGTGTCGACGTCGAGGTCCTTGTCGACGAGCGACTCCAGTCTGAGCTTGTCGAGCGCGTCGGATGCGTTCGAGATCAGCTCCCGAAGAAAGCTGTCCTTGTCGGAGTACACGGAGTGCACCATCAGGTCCAGTAGCTGACGGGTCTCTGCCTGGAATTCGCGGGTTTCCGACTGGGTGCTCATCATGTGCCTCCGGATCAGTACGACTGGGCGCGTTGTCTGCCGATTCGATGCCATCGCGACCTCACGGGGTGCGACGTGCGCGACGTAAGAATTTTACCGACGCCGCGCGCAGTACCCTGAGGAGGGTCGGAGCACGGCGAACCTCACCGCGTTCGGACACAATCGACCCCAGTACCAACGACCGCAGCACCACCGAGCCTTGGAAAGCGAAGGATGTCGACGCCGCGCATCATGCTCGTTCACGCACACCCCGACGACGAGTCGCTGTGGACCGGCGGCCTGATCGCCCGCGCGATCGCCGCAGGTGGCGAGGTCTCCGTGGTGATGTGCACGTGGATGTCGGGCACTCCACGGCATCGCGAGTTGCTCGACGCACTCGGCGAACTAGGCGTTCACGACGAACCGATACTGCTCGACTACGCCGACCTGAAGGTGCCGGAATCCGCGCCCGGGCATCAACGGTTGACCGATGCGTCGTTCGACAGCGAGGTCGCCGAGTTGGCCGGCCACATCCGCCGTCTACAACCCGACGTTCTCGTCACCTATGACGCGTATGGGATCTACGGACACCCCGACCACATCAGGGCACACAGAATCACCTGTGCTGCCGCCGATGCTGCCGCCACCCCAACCATGTACCGCGATGGCTTACCGGCCTGGCAGGTACGTTCGCTGTACTTCGCGACCATCGCCGACTGGATGGTCGCCGAACTGGCGGACACGCTCTTTCCGCTACTGCAGCCCGGTGACTTTCCCGGCGCGCCCACACATACTCTCGGGCTTCAACTCGATGTATCCGAGTGGATCGAACACAAGGTTCGCGCGATCGAGTCCCACAAGACAGAACTGGCACGACGATCCACCGTCTCTGCGCTGATGAGTCTGCCGCGCGCGCAACGTGATCTGGCCCTCGGCACCGAGTGCTTCCTGCGGCGCGACCTCACCGCAGACGGCTGCGACATCTGAACCGGGCCGAGGACATCCGAATCAGGCCAGGTCCCGGACCGACGACCGCAACCCACTTGCCCGATGAACACGGCGAGTAACGGCCTCGGCCAACACTTCTCGCGTTCCGACGATCCGCACACGAGTACGTGCCCTCGTGATCGCGGTGTAGAGGAGTTCACGGGTCAGCAGCTCTGAGCCCGACGGCGGCAGCACGATGGTAACACCTCCGAACTGGCTTCCCTGACTGCGGTGAATCGTCATCGCGTACGCGGGTGCGACGTCTGGCAGTTGCACCGGGGCGATCAGGCGCTCCTGCGCGCCGCGGCGGAACGCGACCTGCACCCGGTCGGGATCGGTCTCGTCACCGGTACGGACAACCACTCCGCAGTCGCCGTTGAACGTCCCGGTCTGTCGGTCGTTCGACGTCACGAGCAGCGGCTCACCCACTGACCACACCATCGTGTCGAGCTCGATCCGCGGAAGGCCCGGCGACTCCGACAGCCAGTCGGCAACGCGTCGTTGCCAACCGCGAACGCCCCAGAGCCCCTCACGATGCGCGCACAGAACCCGGTGCGAGTCGAGCGCGGCCAACGCGGCGTCGACGTGTCCGGTGTGCGCCGCGCGGTGCAGCGCCCTGCCCCAGGCGACGATGTCGTCGCGTACGGAGTCGAGGTTGTCGGGGGCGACGAGCTGTACGTCGGCGATCTCAGGCGAGGTGACCAGGTCGACGACGGCATCCGCGTCGCCACGATTGACCGCATCGGCCACGCGGGAGATCTCACCGCCGAATCGAAACCCGCGACGCAGCGTGACGACTCCGTCACTCAGACGTGCCGATTCGTCGGCATCCAATTCGATCGACGAGTCGAGCGGCATCGTCGGGTACGCCGACGGGGTTGGGGGGCCGGGCGCACGCTCGACGAGGTCGGCAAGGACTGCACCCGCTTCCACCGAGGCCAGCTGGTGGGGATCGCCCACGAGAATCAGCCGAGCGTCTGAGCGGACGGCGTCGAGCAGTCTGCTCATCGCGGTCATCGACAGCATCGACGTCTCGTCGACGACGATCACGTCGTGCGGCAGCTTGTTGGCCCGTCCGTAGCGGGGCGTCGAGCCCGGGCGCCAGCCGAGGAGGCTGTGCACGGTCACCGCCCGCACCGAGGTGGGCAACGTCCCGTCAAGGTCGACCGACGCCTGCAACTGGGCTGCCGCTCGACCGGTCGGCGCGCACATGCCGATGCGCAGGCCACCTCCGGCGACGTTGTCGAGAACAGCGAGGTTGTCGAGAACGGCAAGAATCCGCGCGACCGTGTACGTCTTTCCCGTGCCCGGCCCACCGGCGAGAATCGACGTCCAGTGCGAGGCGGCAACCTCAGCCGCGAGGCGCTGTCGCGGCTCTGCGGTGCTGTCGGCGAACACCTGCTCGACCTGCGCCCGCACCGCGGCCGCATCGACATCGGGCGCACTGGTCGCGCGGTTGGCGAGCGTCTCACGGATCGACTGTTCCTGGCGGAAGTACTTCTGGAGATAGATCAACGGACCGTCGTCTGAATCCATCAGCACGACGGGCTGCAGTGTGGACCCGCGGGCGCCGACGATCAGCGGAGAATCGCGCAGTTCGGCGAGCATCTCGGCGGCACTCGGAAGCGCGAGCGATCCCACGCCCGGGAGATCGTCGACGGAGGCAAGCGCGAAACACGTCGACCCGAGACGCACCGAGCGCACGGCGAATGCGGTGGCAACCTGAGCCGCGACCGACACCGGCTCGCCGCACATGCGGACCACGCGCGAGGTGATGTGCAGATCCGATGCCACGAAAAGGCCCGCGGCGTTCGCTTCGGCAAGGATGCCGTTGGCGTCGCGGACTCGCCGCGCATCGTTCACCGCCAGTGACTGAGGGGTCTCGGTGGTCATCGGTCGTCGCCCCCTTCGATTCCTGCGAGCAGGTCTGACAACGCGGTGACCAACCCGGTGGGGATGTCCCACTCGTAGACCCCACAACCCGGCGGGGTATCGGCGCCAACCATCCCCCGCACGAAGTGATACTGCACCGGACCGAGGTGCTCGCCGGGTGTGTACCCGGGTAGTCGCCAACGTAGATACCGGTGCAACGCAACGGAATAGAGCAGAGCCTGCAGCGGATAGTGTGCACCGATCATCTCCGCGGCCATCGCATCGGCGGTGAAGTCGTCCGCGTTCAGCTCGCCCGGACGCAACCGATTGGTCTTGTAGTCGACGACGACGTACCGGCCGTCGGATGTACGTAGCACCGAGTCGATACTTCCGGTGAGATAGCCGCGCAGCGCGCGCGGCGGTATCTCGGCGAGCAACTCGGCGTAGGCACGAAGCCGATCATCTTCGGGCAGATGGTGATTCATCAAAGCCGCGACGTCGGACAGGACTGCCGCGGCGGCCGAGGTTGACACCGCGTTGCCGAGTGGGAACTCGAAGTCCAATTCGGCCAGTCGATCTCGCGGCTTGATCGACCACAGGGTGGCCTCGAGCGACCCCAGCGGAGTCGTCAGCACGGCACGTAGCGCGGCGGCGAGGTCGGCGACGTCGACGTCGAGCGCATGCCTGGACGCCGACGTCATGCACAGTTCACGAACGTGGTCGTCGATGTCGGGCGCCGCGGTGTCGACGTACTCGAGCACCTCGTGGACGAGGGTTCCGAAGGCCGCTCCGAACGGCATTCCGTTCATCAGCGACGGCGTCCCGTCGGGGAGCTCCGAAACCTGTCCGGCTGCCGGAACCGTTGCCGCGTAAGGATCGTCGGGGTCGACGGGGTCGGCGGGCTCGTCGGTGATCAACTCACCGTCGGCAGCGGAGCCGACGTCGGGTTCGCTACCGGTCGTCAGGGTCGGATGCCGGTGCGCGGCACCGGCGATCAGCGCTGAGTACGAGGTGCGACGCCACTGCTGGTCGATCGTGCGGGTGAACCGCGCGACGTCGAGTTCGTCATGGCGATCCGCGTGGTCGGGAGGTGTCCACACCGGTGCCTGCGAGCCGTCGGCGTGCTCGACACTGATCGAGACCGGCGGGTCGGCCGCAAGCGCACGCAGCGTCGACACGCACGTGTGGTCGTCCGGCACGTTCACCGAGGTCGGCACCGTCCCGTCGCTGGCGCCACCCCCCGCCTGGTGCCGTCCGAACAACAATCGGTGCAGTGGGCCCTTCGACGTATTGAAGGACGGCGCCCAGTGCACGACCACCTGAGATGCGGCGCGCGTCAATGCAACATAGAGCAGGCGCAGGTCCTCCCCCGCTTCTTCGTCGTTACGACGGGCGATCCGCTCGCCCCAGCCGCGGGTGCCCTCGCCACCGACGTCGAGATGACGACGACCGGCGTCGTCGTGGTAGCGAAAGGTTTTCGGCTTCGAGACCCGCGCGGCGTCCCACCCGAACGGTACGTACACAATCGGGAACTGCAGTCCCTTGCTCGCGTGCACGGTCATGATCTGCACGACGTGCGTGTCGCGGTCGAGACGTCGGGTCTGATCTTCATGGCGCCGCCACTGTGACTCATCGGCGATGCGATCGGCGAGCCACTCCACGACGCCTGCCAAACCGCACTCCGTCTCTACGACGTGCTTGTTCACCAGTGACGCCACCTGCAGCAGGTCGGTCAGTGCGCGTTCGCCGTCGTCGATGCCGAGCACGCGCGCAGCGACGTTCTCGGCCGCGAGGAGACGTTGGGACAGCGCGGCGAATCCGCCGTCGGCGAAGACTCGACCGAGTTCGGCGAACGTCGACGATAGCTCCGCCAGCCGTGTGTCCGACGCTGCCGCGAGTTCGCTTGCCTCCCAACCGATCAGGGGCGTCAGGGCGGCCAGCCGGACCCGGTCGGCACGCGCGGGTTGCTCTATCGCTCGGATCACCCACAGCCAGTGCAGCGCGCCGATCGTACGGAAAACACTTGTCCCGGTGCCCACGACCGATGCGACGCCGAGCTCAGCAAGCGCTCGCTGCAGCGGCTCGATCGTGCCGTTGGTGCGAACCAGAATCGCGATGTCGCCCGGTGTGACAGCGCGTGGTCCGTCGCCGGTGTCGAGCAGTGTGTCGGAGGCGAGTAACCGCGCGATGTCGTTCGCGACGTCGGCAGTGATCGCGGCCCGGACATCGGCGACCGACGGGTACCCACTCTTTCCACGGACGGTGAAATCACTTCGCGACAGGGCACGTACCCGCAGCGCCGGTGCACCCGAGAGTCGACTCCCCGACCGCGCGGCCCGAACGGGATGCACCGTGATCGATCGATCGCCGAGGCTGGCGCCGCCGTAGATCCGATCCAGCGCGGTCACGAGGTCGGCGTCGGAACGGTGGTTCGTGTCGAGCGCACGGAGCGAATCGGCGACGTCGACAGCCGTCAGATAGCTGCGGACCTCCGCGCCGCGGAACGCATAGATCGACTGTTTCGGATCACCGACGAGGACCAATTGTCGATGGCCGTGGAAGCACCGCCGCAGGATCTCCCACTGGAACGGGTCGGTGTCCTGGAACTCGTCGACGAGAATCAGCGTGAACGACTCCCTGATTCGCTTGCACGCCGCCTCACCGAACTCCGGGTCGGTGACGACGCGGTAGAGGATCATCTGAAGATCGTCGTAGGTTCGCAGGCGCGCGAGACGCTTTCGACGCTCGACACGGTTTCGCACGCGCTCGCAGAAACGCACCCGCTGGGTTGCGGCCGACGGTCGGGCGTCTGCTGCGTCGTCGGGTTGCGGAGCCAGCGGAACCCCTGCGCTGCGGACGGCTTCACGGGCGATCGCCATCGCCTCCCCGACGGAGAAGGGTGGGCGGTCGGAATCACCCGCGTACGACGACAGGTACAGATCGAGCGCCGTTTGTTCGACGATGTCGTCGGTGTCTTCGACGACGTCGTAGATCAATTCGCGTTCGCCGAGGAAGCCGAGCGCTTCGAGCATCCGGTTACAGAACGTGTGTGTCGTCGCGATCGTCGACGCGTCGAAATCGGAGAGCGCCTGCATGAGTCGCCCACGGCGCGTGGCGATCTCGTCGGGGCCTCCGGTCAGCACGGCACGCAGAACAGGGTCGTCGTCGCCGTCACGATCAGAGTGCACGCGGGACGGGTCGAGCGCGACGACGAGTTCGGCGAGGCGAGCACGCATACGCTCGCGCAGCTCGGCGGTCGCCGATCGACTGAACGTGACCAGCAGCAGTTTGTCGATCGGGAGACCGTCGGCGATCTGTCGGGCCGCGACGCCGACGATCGCGTACGTCTTGCCCGTACCCGCGCTCGCCTCGAGGACGGTCGTGCCCCCTGGCAGGGGTGCCACGACGTCGAAAGGCTGCGGCGCAGCGACATCCAATGGCTGCTGCGCAGCGGCGTTTGCCGGTTGCGGGCTTTCCGTGTCGGGGGCTGTGTGCGCGCCGGTCATGACATCGTCTCGTGGTCGAGGAGCGGATTCCAGAGCGCGCGGGCAAGCCTGGTGAACAGAGGCGCGTCGGGCTCTCCCGGCACGTCGACGTCCGCCCATCGGGAGTCGTCGGAGGTCGACATCCGCAGGATCTCGTCGAATGCGACCGACGACGTGACGTCGGCCCCGAACACGAAGCGCAGGTAGGTGTCGGTGCCCGCGCCGAACATCCCGTCGAAGCTGCGTCGTGCGATCTCCACCGCCGCGTCGGACCGCACACCCGCACGCACCTTGCTTGCGTACTCCTCAGCAGGTTCGAGTGGTAGCGGAAGCGGCGAGCGTAACCCGAGATCGCGCAGACGCACGAGATCGTTGAGCACGCCGCGTGCGTCGTCGGGGGCAGTCAGCATGGACTGTGCAACCGCCCCCGCCCCACCGCGACCGACGACGAGCGCCGACGGTGGTGGCGCGTCGGTGGCCGACGCCGCGAGAAGCAGCAACCCCAACCACGCGGTCATGCGTTGCTTGGCCCGCACACGCGAGTACGTCGCGGTGACGATCGTCGTACCGAACGGCGAGTTCTCGACGATGTCGGCGATGCTGCCGTGGACACGACGACCGTCGGGCAACGCGACGACGACGTCGCGGGTGACCGGCGGCTGCGTGCGTACCGAAGCGGCAGCGTCGTACACACGCGAGACGGTCTCGGAGATCTCGGCCAGTTCGCGGCGCCCGAATTCGTACGGGGGCAGATTGCCACGCCGCAACTCGGCGGCCTGACAGGTGACGAGGTCGTCGCCGGCGAGCATGTGTCGAAGGAATCGGTCGCCGACGCCCCACCTGTCGAGGGCGTCGAGTTCCACGTCGAGTTCGTCGGAGTGTGCCCGATCGTCGTCTGGCATACGCGCGCCGAGTCGCTGGCGCACGAAGCCCTCGATCGGGTTCGTGAGGAACGCGACGAGGTCGCGCAGTTCGATGTCGGCGGATTCCGCTGCGCCGACTTCGACATCGGACAGTCGCGTGGACGGCACCGCATCGGCGTCGAGAGCCCGTGCGCCCGCCAGCAATTCGGCGTCGAAGCTGAACGGCGCGGGTATCGAGCACAGTGCGCCGGGCGTGAAGTTGAGCCGATCGAATCCGTGCAGAGTGTGGCTGATGACAACGTCGGACGGATCGTCGAGTCCTCGCAGGGTGGCGACACTCTCGGCGAGTTCGCTGACGACCACCGCCGGCGGGATGCGGCTTCCGCTCACCGGGTCGGCCCCGTTGTAGAACACGAGGAGCGAATCACGTGCGGCACCGATCGCATCCAGGAATAGCTGACGATCCTCGTCGCGCGGATTTCGTTCTCCGACAAGCGGATCACGGCCGAGGACGTCGTCGCCGTCGGTGCGCTGGGCACGTGGGAAGGTATCGGCGTCGACCCCGAGGAGCACGATCACCCGGTGAGGGACCGAACGCATCGGCACCATGGTGCAGACGGTCAGTTCGCCGGTCCGGAAGTTGGCGCGCGTCGGCCGTCCCGCGACCACCCCGGCCATGAGGTCACGGACGTCGGCCAACAGCAATTCCTGCGAATCCGAGTCATCGGCGTCGAGCGCATCCGTGATCACCCGAACCGCCTGTGCCCGTTGCCATTCTTCGCCGGGAGCGGACAGGGTGAGCTGGTCGACGACGTCGATCAGTGTCTGCAGCCACGTGGCACGGGAGGAGCGCCCGCCCATGCGGTCGAAGAGGTCTGACAGCCGGTCGACGAACTCGGTAAACGTGCCAACCAGGTCGATCTCGGTGCTTTCCACACCTGCCAGCGGGAGCGCTGTTCCCAACCACTCGCCGTCGGCCTCCTCGGCGACCGCTCCGAGGGCGATGCGATCAACACCGCTGGCAAAGGTGCCCTGTCGAAACCCGGACAGACCGAATCGGGCGCGTTCATTCTCTCCGAGACCCCAGCGAATGTTGCTGTGCGCCAACCACTCCCGAATCATGTCGAGATCGTCGTCGTCGATCGCGAATCGCGAACGAACCGGCGAACGACTCAACAGGTCGACGACGTCGCCTGCCGCTGCTCGGGTCGCGGCGAGTTCGACGATCGAGGCGACGACGTCGAGGACGGGGTTCATCTGGCGCGGACCGCGGTCGGCAAGGCGCACCCTGAGTTCGAATGCCGGGTGGTTGAGTCCGGATTGACCGAATGCACCACGGATCAGTGGTGCGAACGACTCGACGTCGGGACACATGATGAGGACGTCGCGCGGTTCGAGAGTCGGATCGTCGACGAACAAGTGCAGCAGCCTGTCGCGCATGACCTCGACCTGTCGCTCGGGACCGTGGCACGCGTGTATCTCCAGCGACGAGTCGGCCGACGCTGTGGCCGGGCGCACCGTGTCGTCGCGTAGGTCGGCCTGAAGGCGCGGCAGCAGACGTGCCGGATGGTCGCCCGCCTCGACTTGCGGCTCGTGATGGATATCCCTGTCGACGATCGGAGCTATGCGTTGCTGGAGTTCCTGCACATCGCGCGACAGCCCGGCGAGCAGCGGATGATCGATCGCGGGGATCGGCCGGTCGGCGCGGCGCGGCACCTGATCGACGGTCTCCGATGCCACAGCGCCTGTCTGTTTATTGGCGCCCGTCTGTGTAGTGGCGCGCGCCACCGATGACCAGAGTGCAGGCGAGGGGTGCGGGAGGAAGAGGTGCACATCGCGGTGCGGCGCGAGCGCCGACAGTACTTGTCGGAATGATTCGGTGACACGAGTCGTACCGAAGACACTCAGGCGTTCGGGAAGGTCCACCGAATCCGGATCGGTGCGCACGCGTGCGCACACGTCGTCGAGGAGAAGCGCGGGATGGTCGACGCCGATCCGCGCGTGCACCGCCCGCCAGAAACGTGCTTGCCACACCATGTCCGATGCGAGTTCGGTACCGGTTCCGTCGGTGTCGTGGCCGGTGGCCCATTCGACCAGCATCGCTGGACGCTGGCGCCCGTATCGATCGAAGAGGTCGGCGAGATGACGGGCGGTGGCAAAGCGTCGGCCGACCCGCAGGTCGTTGTCGGCGCCCGTCGCGGCGCGACCCGAGCCGCCCGTCGCGGCGCGACCCGAACCGATATGTCGCGCAATGATGTCGAGTGCCGGGTCGTCGATGTTCTCGTCGAGAACGGCGAGGACCTGCCACACCATTCGCCCTGGCTCCCATGGATCGTGACGGCCGTACGGTCCCGCATGCGACCGCGGTGTTGTACGCACGGCATCCACCACGGCCTCGCTCAGTGCCGCAGGTGACGAGAAGTCGATGTTCGCGGCGATCCCGTCGGTACCGCCGGCGCCTGCGCCCAGTGTGGTCGCGAGGTGTTGGGTCAGCCATCGTTCGACGCCGCGCGCAGGCACTGAGATGACCTCGGTTGCCATCGGATCGGCAAGCGGAACCCGCAGTACGTCGGCGAGTGCGTCGGCGAGGGTATCGCTGCGCTCTGCGCGGTGAAGGGTCAACACGGGTGATTCCGACCGCGGTCAGTTCGTGTGCATCGGCTGCGGCTCGATGCGATGCGATTCGAGAATGGCGCGGGCATCGTCGGAGAGGGGTCGCGGGCGAGAAGTGCTCGGGTCGATGGCGACGAGCGTGGTCTCGGCAACGGCGCACACGAGACCGGACGGATCGGTCAGGACGGCTGACATCGTGTACGACGTCCGCCCGATTCGCGAGACGCCGGTGGTGATGGTGACAGGGTCGAACGAGTACTCGAGCACTGCGCGGAACTCGATGATCTGACGCGCGACCAGTATCGGTAGCACGACCGATACCCCCTCGAACCACTCTGCGAACGTGCGCACACGACTTTCTTCGAGCAGCCGAGCGAACTGCACGTTGTTGACATGTTTGTTGACATCCATGTCGCCCCAGCGCAACTGTAGGGAGACCGTGGTTGCACCCGACGGCGACACCGTGCCGGGGCTGGCGTCGGCGGCTGGTTCGCTACCGACGATCGGAATAGTGGTATCTGACACGCTCCGCAGCCTATCCGGCGGAACCGACATCGGCGGCGGGGAGTCTTCGACAGGCGCCGCGTCGGAGACGCGCACGACACACCGCGTCGGAGACGCCCCTGGCACACCGCGTCGGAGACGCGCGCGACACACCGCGATGATCTGACCCGGCTCGGCCTGATACTACGTAGACTCCCTGACCGGGGAGAGACTTGCAGGGGGCCACGAACCGCCCGGCACGCTCGGTTTTCTTGGGGGATGTGTGAACGTTGAGACTCGCCGTCTACGGCTGCGACCGGTCGACTCGACCGACGTCGATGCGCTCGTGTTTCTCGACTCCGATCCCGAGGTCATGCGATTTGTCTCAGACGGGCGCCCGACGCCGCGTGCCGAGATCTCCGACTGGGTCATTCCCCGCGCCCGAGCGGAACTGAGCACCGGTCGGGGTGGGATGTGGATCGCCATCGACCAGCGCTATCAGGCATTTCTCGGCTGGGTGCTCCTGCGGGCGCCGCGTCACAGTCAGCGCTCGGAGATGGAGCTGAGCTATCGGCTGCGCCGCGACACGTGGGGCCGTGGCCTCGCCACCGAGGCTGCCCGCGCCGTCGTCGGACTCGCATTCGACGAGTTGCATACCGAGCGTGTCTTCGCGAGCACCACTCTGCGCAATTCCTCGTCGCGACGTGTGATGGAAAAGCTCGGTATGCGGGTGTCGGGCGTACGCGCGGGCGGCGACCACCTCGGCAGGCGGTACGAGCATGCTCACGGGAATCGCGACAACCTCGGAGAACTCGAGTACGAGCTGCTCAGACACCATTGGGAAGCGCTGGTCATGGGCGCCGACGCACGTCGACACCAGGTGATGAACCTTCCAGCGTGACGTCGGGGTGACGTGCCACATCAGACATACGTGACGCCGTCCGCAGCACGGCCGCGCGAGCAGTTCGGCGTCAACCCAAGGCTCACCGCGACCTACGACTGATCATTGACTACCGTTGAGATGTACGCGCGCCCTGCGCGTCGTTCCTGCAATGCGCGAAGGAGATGTTCTCGATCATGAGCAGCCCCGCTCCGACAGCCCCCGCTCGTCCCCGTGTCGTCATCATCGGCTCGGGATTCGGCGGATTGTTCGCCGCGCAGCGACTCCGCAAGGCCGACGTCGACGTCACGTTGGTTGCCAAGACCACGCACCATCTGTTCCAGCCCATGCTCTATCAGGTTGCGACCGGAATCGTCGCCGAGGGTGAAATCGCTCCGGCAACCCGCGTCGTACTGCGGAAGCAGAACAACACCGCCGTCATCATGGGTGACGTCTTCGAGATCGATCTGAAGAACAAGGTCGTCAAGTCGCGTCTGCTCGAGAGAGTGACCGAGACACCCTTCGACAAACTGATCATCGCTGCAGGCGCCGATCAGTCCTACTTCGGCAACGACCAGTTCGCCGAGTTCGCCCCCGGCATGAAGACGATCGACGACGCGCTCGAACTGCGAGGTCGGATTCTCGGTGCATTCGAGCAGGCAGAACTGTCCGACGATCCGGCCGAGCGCGACAAGCTGCTCACGTTCGTCGTCGTGGGAGCCGGACCGACGGGTGTCGAACTCGCAGGGCAGATCGCCGAGATGAGCGACAAGACCCTCAAGGGCGCATTCCGCAACATCGATCCCACCCAGGCGAGAGTGATCCTGCTCGACGCCGCGCCCGCTGTCCTTCCGCCGATGGGTCCGAAGCTCGGCTCCAAGGCCGCCAAGCGCCTCGAGAAGCTCGGCGTCGAGATCCAGCTCAACGCAATGGTCGTCGACGTCGACTACGACGGTCTCGTGGTGAAGGAGAAGGACGGCACGACCCGTCGAATCGAGTCGCAGTGCAAGGTGTGGTCGGCCGGTGTTCAGGCCAGCCCACTCGGCAAGCAACTCGCAGAGCAGTCGGGCGTCGAACTCGATCGCGCGGGCCGCGTCAAGGTGCTCGCCGACCTGTCGATCCCCGGCTACCCCGACGTCTTCGTCGTCGGCGACATGATGTCCGTCGAGGGTGTGCCGGGGATGGCGCAGGGCGCGATCCAGGGTGGTCGGTACGCGGCCGATTGCATCAAGAACGAGCTCAAGGGTCAGACCCCGCAACAGCGCAAGCCGTTCTCGTACCACGACAAGGGTTCGATGGCGACGGTCTCGCGCTTCTCCGCGGTGATGTCGGTTCCGATTCCGGGTACCGACAAGCGGTTCGAGACCGAAGGCTACTTCGCATGGGTCGGCTGGTTGGCGCTGCACCTGGTCTATCTGGTCGGCTTCCGTAACCGCCTCAACACGCTGATCAACTGGTTCTTCGCGTTCAGCACCCGCGGTCGCACCCAGCTCGCGGTGACCGAGCAGCAGGTCTACGCCCGCACCGCCATCGGGCATCTCTCCGAACTCGAGAACAAGCCCATCTACGAGGTCGAGGGCGAATCGGTCGGGGCCGACGCGAAGAAATCGGAGGCCGACGCCGAGGTCGCGAAGAAAACCGATACCAAGGCGAGCTGACCGCCTGCTCGACTTATAGTTCAGGTCACGGCGCCATCGTCGCGAGTTCCATCTCGTCGACGAGGCGCCGTGTCTGTGTGACGTTCTCTCCGAGTGCGGTAGCGAGCGATCCGCCCGACGCCAAGCTCAGGCGGGCGGCGAAAGCCTCTCCGTCGACCTGATCATCGCGCGTATCCGGGTAACGGAAGACGCTGCTGGCCGCGCGAAGGCCGGTCCGATGGGCGGTGGAGCCGACACCTAGCGCGACCCGGTGTCGCAGCGCGGGGGCGTCACCGACATCGACGTGCAGTCCGCCCTCCCAGCGCCCGGCGGCGTCCTTGTCGCCGAATTCCGCGGAACGCCCGATCTGCACATCCTCGGCGAGGGTGAGGATCGCGTCATCGGCCATTCCGACCACGATCTCCGACCGATGATCAGCACCGGCCGCGACGACGGTCGGCTCTGGATGCAGGTGTAACCGGGCACCTGGCCCGAGTTCGATGTGCCACGACATCGTCGAATCGACACGCCGCGTCGACGGCAGCGCGATGGTCGCGGCAACACTGCCGAGGTCGAGGTGGGCGCCCGCTTCGACGATGACGCGCACCTCGATGTCGTCACCGCCGAGCGGAGTTGCCGCCGTTCCGATGAGATGCGCTGCCTGCGAACCCGTTTGGCGCACGGCCAGTCCACCGGATGCCCGGTGTCGGAAGCGCCGACCGGGCTCGACGACGATCTCGACTCTGGTACGCATTACCCCGTCGCCACGGGGGCCGCGAGTTGCGTGCGAACCCACGCCAACACATCGGTGGCCGCCGGGTCGTCGGTCAACGAGATCATCGCGGTCGGTCGGTCGTCGCGAACCTTGGCGGCGTCGCGACGCATGACGTCGAGATCGGCATTGACCCGCTCGGCGAGGTCGGTCTTATTGATCACCAGCAGATCCGAGAAAGTGACGCCCGGTCCGCCCTTGCGGGGGACCTTGTCGCCACCGGCGACGTCGATCACGAAGATCTGCACGTCGATCAGACCGGTCGAGAAGGTTGCGGTGAGATTGTCGCCACCGGATTCGACGAGAATCAGATCGAGCGGTGGATTCGCTGCGACCAGGTCGTCGATCGCGTCGAGATTCGCCGTGATGTCGTCGCGGATCGCGGTGTGCGGACAACCACCCGTCTGCACAGCGGTGATGCGCTCGTCGGGCAGAACCGCGTTGCGCCGCAAGAAGTCTGCGTCCTCGGTGGTGTAGATGTCGTTGGTCAGGACCGCGACGGAGAGTTCCTCACGAAGCTGACGGCACAACGCGGCAACCAGAGCCGTCTTGCCCGAGCCGACCGGCCCGCCGACACCGATCCGCAACGCCTCGCCCGGCTCGCGGTGACGTCGCGGACGATCGTGATCGTGGCTGTGCGGCTCTCCGTCGATGAGATGCGGTGGCATGGTGATCCTTTCGGTGACTGTGGACGGTGCGGGTTGGACTACGTGAGTTGAGGGATTTGAAAGACAACGTCAGGACATGAAGAGTGGCATCGGTTGTCGCTCATGGCGTTCGGCGAACACGTCGAGAACCGGATCGGACAGATCGGCGAGACCCACCGCCGCCGACGCCGCGACACGTTCACACTCGGGACCGAGGTCGGCGATCATGAGCGCCACGTCGGCGGGGTCGAGTGCGAGGAGTCGCTGGCCCGCGGTCGCCGAACCGCTCATCGTCGTGTACACGAGCACGAGGGCGGTGTGAAATCCCGACAAGGCACTTGCCGCACCCACCGCGCCACTGATGACCGGCAGATGCGTCGTCGGCGTGTGCGAGGACCAATCCCGTTCCGGCCACATGCGTTTGGCCAATCGGAGCATTCCTCGGCCCTGAGCAATCGACGCTTTGCGTGCGGCCGCCGACGGCGTGCGTGCGTCCGTTTCCAGCAGCGCACGCTCGACGTCGAGGCCGCCGTCGGCGACGGCCGCCGCGATGGACGCAGCAACCAGACCGCTCGTGGTGACACGGCGATGGAGGAAGGACGCGAGATCGCTGACCCCACGGATAAAGCCGTCGGCGATGGCCTGTTCGACGCCGCCCGAATGCACGTGCCCGCCGACGGGCAGCCGAGAATCTGCCAGCGACAACATCATTGCCAGCGGCGCGCCCGCGTAGCGCGATGGTTGGTCAGGTGGGGTCATGGTGTGGTTTTCGAGATCGGAGCGGGAGCATGAACAACTCAGAACAGGAAATAGCGTTGTGCCATGGGCAGTTCGGTGACGGGCGGCGCGTCCCACACCTCGCCGTCGACGGTGACTGTGAACGTGTCCGGATCGACGGTGATCTCCGGCCGCGCGTCGTTGTTGGTCATGTCGGCTTTTCCGATTCCGCGCGTGTCGGTGACCGGAACGAGTTTGCGTCGCACACCGATTCGCTCGGCGAGGTCGGGATCGCAGCCCGGTGCGACGAAACTGATCGACGTCGCGGCAGCCAACGGTGCGCTCGCCCCGAACATCGGACGCGGTAGTACCGGCTGCGGCGTGGGGATGGACGCGTTCGCGTCGCCCATCTGTGCCCACGCGATCGCGCCACCCTTGATGACGAGATCCGGTCGGACACCGAAGAATGCGGGATCCCAGAGCACGAGGTCGGCGAGCTTACCCGTCTCCACCGACCCGATCTCGGAATCGAATCCGTGCGCGACGGCCGGGCAGATCGTGTACTTGGCGATGTAGCGCTGCGCGCGATTGTTGTCGGCTGCGCCGTCGCCCGGCAGTGATCCGCGTTTGCGTTTCATCACATGCGCGGTCTGCCAGGTACGCAACACCACCTCACCGATGCGACCCATCGCCTGCGAATCCGAACCGATCATCGAGATCGCACCCAAATCGTGGAGCAGGTCCTCCGCGGCGATCGTCGACGGTCGGATACGACTCTCGGCGAACGCGAGATCCTCGGGCACCGTCGGATTGAGGTGGTGGCAGACCATCAACATGTCGAGGTGCTCGTCGAGTGTGTTGACGGTGTGCGGGCGCGTCGGATTCGTCGAACTCGGAAGCACATTCGGAACCGATGCGACAGTGATGATGTCGGGTGCGTGCCCGCCTCCGGCGCCTTCGGTGTGATACGCGTGAATGCTGCGTCCGGCGATCGCACCGAGCGTCGACTCGACGAAGCCCGCCTCGTTGAGGGTGTCCGAGTGCAGGGCGACCTGCACCCCGGTCTCGTCGGCGACGCGCAGGCACGCGTCGATCGCGGCGGGGGTACTCCCCCAGTCCTCGTGCAGTTTGAAGCCTGACGCACCCGCCCGGATCTGTTCGTGCATCGCCTCGGCACTCACGGTGTTGCCCTTGCCGAGCAGCGCGATGTTCATCGGCCAGCCGTCGGTGGCGGCGAGCATCGACGCGAGGTGCCACGAACCGGGCGACACCGTGGTCGCCTTACTCCCCTCCGCCGGACCGGTGCCGCCGCCGATCAGCGTGGTGATGCCGTTGCCGAGCGCCTCGTCCATGATCTGCGGGCAGATGAAGTGGACGTGGCAGTCGATGGCGCCCGCGGTGAGGATCTTGCCGTTGCCCGCGATGATCTCGGTGGAGGCGCCGATCACCAGATCGGGATGGACACCGTCCATGGTGTCGGGGTTACCCGCCTTGCCCAGCGCGACGATCCGGCCGTCGCGAATACCGACGTCCGCCTTGATGATTCCCCAGTGATCGAGGACGACCACACCGGTGATGACGGTGTCGGGGGCGCCGTCGGCGCGGGTGGCGCGACTCTGTCCCATCGACTCACGAATCACCTTGCCACCGCCGAATACCGCTTCGTCGCCCGCGAGACCCGGTCCGCCGGAACGATCTTCGGTCACCTCGATGAGCAAGTCGGTGTCGGCGAGGCGAATTCGATCGCCGGTCGTCGGACCGAACAGCTGTGCGTAACGGTCGCGTCCCAGAATTGCCATGTCAGTCAACCTTTCCAGGCGCGTCCAGCGAAATCCCGTACACCTCACGGGTTCCGCCGAGCGGTACGAGCGTCACGGTCATCTCGATGCCGGGTTCGAATCGCACCGCGGTGCCGGCGGCGATGTCGAGTCGACGGCCACGCGCGGCTGCTCTGTCGAAATCGAGCGCCGAATTGGCTTGGGGGAAGTGCACGTGACTCCCGACCTGGACGGGTCGATCACCCGAGTTCACGACGGTCAAGGTCACGGGGTCGGCTCCTGCGTTGAGCTCGATGGTTCCCGGTGCGGCGATCACCTCGCCGGGGATCACCGCGGGATTGTTGTCGGACATGGCACCTCTCGTTCTGGCAGCCGCGCGGGTGTCGCCGACACGCCGAGACACGGCATCACGAACTCGGAAAACGTTGTAGCCGTGCGCTTCTGCGATGCGCTGCGCTGTCGCATCGCCGTGCTCTTCAGCGTCGCGTGCGCGCGGTGGTTCATCAGGATCACCCGATCGGATGATGCACGGTGACGAGCTTCGTCCCGTCCGGGAAAGTCGCCTCCACCTGAACGTCGTGCAGCATCTCGGGCACACCGTCCATCACGTCGTCGCGAGCGAGTACCTCACGCCCCGATGCCATGAGTTCGGCGACGCTGCGTCCGTCCCGTGCACCCTCGAGC
Source organism: Gordonia sp. w5E2 (assembly GCF_036540975.1). NCBI lineage: Bacteria > Bacillati > Actinomycetota > Actinomycetes > Mycobacteriales > Gordoniaceae > Gordonia > Gordonia sp. w5E2. The sequence continues at coordinate 2,668,748 of NZ_CP144213.1, forward strand.
ACGTGATCGGTGATCAACGCGACGGCCTCGGGGTGATTCAGCTTCACGCCCCTGCCCTGCCTGCGCCGGGCCAGTTCCGCTGCGTAGGAGATGAGCAACCGTTCTTGTTCATGTGGCGACAGCCGCACCTGAACCCCTCTTCACGACGATGCGGGGTCGACACACCCCACTGCTGGTGTGGTCATACTGCCACGCGCGCTGCGCGGCGGCGCGTCGAAGCGCCGTCACTCGTCGACTAGTGCACCGCCGGTGGCGCGCAACTGCGCGAGGCGGGTCAGGGTGCACTGCGGAGCGATCGCCGTGACCTCGTCCTCGGTGAACGCGCCTGCCGCCAACCCCCGGCCGACGACCAGCGCCAACGACATTGCGGTGGCCGGCTCGTCGACGACGTCGCCGCCACGTCGCTCGAAATAGCTCTGCAATCGCGCCACCGCCGTCGGCATCGCCGACCGGTAGAACCCGGTCACCGCGGCCCAGCGAGTGATCAGATGCCCCGGATGCATATCCCATCCCTGGTAGTAGCCCCGCTCGAGCGAACGCAGCACCAGCGAATGGTGGCGCCGCAACGCGGCCGCGACCTGGGCGTCGTTGCCGGTCGGCATGACCTGCGTCGAGCCGTCACTGAGCCAGACGCCGGTCTGCGCGGCCGCGGCCTGCATGACGTTCTTGGCGTGATCTGCGACCGGGTGCGCGAGGGATTGCTGAGCCGAGACGACTCCGCATGCTGCGCTGTAGTCGTAGGTGCCGTAGTGCAGCGCGCTCAGCCGCGGGGCGCCTCGATGCACCGCCTCGGCAACCGTTGCACGACCGTCCTGGCCGAGGATCGCCTGCGGAATCTCGATCTGCAGTTCGTACCGCAACGACCCGACCGGAACCCCGTGTACGCGCTCGAACTCGGCACACAGCAGGTTCACGGCATCGACCTGCCGCACGTCGCGCAGCTTCGGCACGGTGAACACGAAACCGTCGGGAATCCCACCCGCGGCGTCGAGGACCAGTTCGAGCGTGCGCAGACCGCGGTTGCGCTCGACGACCCCGAGCCCCTTGGCCCGCACACCCGCGGACCGAGGTGCGTGGGGGCGTTGCTGAGTCCAGGCGGCGAGCACCTCACCGGCCCGACGCGCGTCGGCATCTTCGGTGGCGTCCGGACGCCACCCGTAACCGTCTTCGAGGTCGATCCGGAGGTCCTCGATCGGGTTGGTGCGTAACCGCTCGAGCACGATCGCGACCACGTCGTCGTCGGCGAGTTCACCTAGGACACCCGACGAGGCGTCGGCGATCCGAAGCGCCTCGTCGCCCCACGACCGCGGCGTCTGTTCGTCTACATCCGCAGCGCTCACGTACACCGTGTGCACCGGCTGCGGCTCGGCCCGGTCGCCGGGGTATTGGGCCGCGAGGTCGTCGTCGACGGGCGCGAGGATCTCTTCGACCGAGCGCCGGACGTCGGCGCCCAACGTATGCCGCGACGTCACGCGCCCGCGGGCAGGTCGATGTTCTGCAGACGTACCTGCGACGTGGCCAGGAGGCGACCCGCGTCGTCGGACATCTCGACACGCCATAGCTGCTGCCGGCGTCCACGATGAATCGGCGACGACGTGGCGGTGACGACGCCACTGCTGACAGAACGGAGGAAGTCGGTGTTGTTGTTGACGCCGACCGCGGTCTGACCCGGCCCCTGCTTGGACAGCCACACGAAGCCACTGGTGCTGGCAACGCTTTCGGCGACTGCGCAGTAGATGCCGCCGTGCACGATGCCGAACGGCTGGTGATGTCGAGAATCGATCTCCAAAGTCGCGGTGACCGCGCCGTCGTCGTCGATGTCGGTGATCTGCAGGCCGAGCAGGGCGTCGAGACCCTTACCCGCGAACTTCGTGAAATCGTCCGTGTCGTCAACAGTCATGCGAACAAGAGTGTCACGACTCACGCGGCCGAGCATCGCTGGCCCTGTGCCGCTCCCCGGGAACCAGTAAGCCCCACATCCCGTTGGGGATGTGGGGCTTACCGCGACGTGGACCGGGGGTCTCTGCAGCCCTCAGGACTCTCGCGCGGTCCGACGTTGTGATTAACGTAGGCTAGCCTTACCAACATTGTCAAGGCACCCCGCGGGACGAGTTGGCCCCGGCGTCGAGCATGAAGAGGAAACGGCAGTAAAATGCGAAAGATGAACGGATTGGGCGACTTGGAGCGTGCGGTGATGGACTCCCTCTGGGAGAGTCCGACACCCCAGACTGTTCGCCAGGTCCACGCGGACCTGTCCCGGGATCGCTCCCTCGCCTACACCACGGTGATGACCGTGCTGCAGCGTCTGGCGAAGAAGAACCTGGTCACGCAGATCCGCGAGGACCGAGCCCACAAGTACGTCCCCACCCATCCACGCGAAGACCTCGTGGCGTCGCTGATGGTCGATGCGCTCAGCGAAGCGCACGCCCCCGGCTCTCGGCACGCGGCCCTCGTGAGCTTCGTCGGTCGAGTAGGCGCCGACGAAGCCGCAGCGCTTCGTCGTGCGCTCGATGAACTCGAAGCAGCCCGCGGAGCTCAAGAGACCGGCTAGATTCGCTTCAGTACCGTTGATTTACTCGCGTTCGTTCTATGTATTTACCTGCACGACTGATTCACCCTGCTACTGATTTACCCCGCGACTGATTCTCCTGCTACTGCTTGACCTGCAACTGCTCCACCCTGTTACTGATCGACCCTGTTACTGATCGACCCTGTTACTGATCGACCCAGCACCACAGCCCACCGCTAGGACAGCACTCGATGACCGCACTGCTCTTCGGCATCATGACGCTGGTTTTCGTCGGCCCTGCCCCTGAGGCGTTGTCGCGAGCCCAGTGGCCGATCCGTGCACCCCGAGCAGCTATGACGCTCTGGCAAGCGATCGCACTCGCTGCCGTGCTGTCGGCGTTCAGTTGCGGTCTGGCAATCGCGGCCAATCTGCTCTCCCCCGGCCCAGACGGCACGCCGACGACGCACCCGCTGCGAGAGATCGAACGGGTCGGACTTCCGCTGTGGATTGCCTACGTCGGAGTCTTCGCGCTGACACTGCTCATCGGCGCCCGTTTGATCTTCACCATCGTTCGCGTCGGCGTACGCACCCGTGCGCGACGGGCGACACATCGCCAACTCATCGACATCCTCGACCGCTGCGACCGTTCCGATCAGTCGCATCCGCTGTTCGGTCGCGATATCCGAATGATCGATGTCGAGCAGCCGCTCGCGTACTGCCTGCCCGGTATTCGCCAGCGCGTCGTGCTCAGCGAGGGCGTCGTGGCGCGACTTTCCCGGGACGAACTCATCGCCGTCATCGCGCACGAACGTGCGCACCTCCGAGCGCGCCACGACCTCGTCCTCGAGGCGTTCATTGCGCTTCATGAAGCGTTCCCTCGCTTCGTGCGCAGTTCCTCGGCGCTCGGGTCCGTCGAGCTTCTCGTCGAGGCCCTCGCCGACGACCAGGCCGTTCGGGCGACCGCGCCGACGACACTCGGGCGTGCGCTGGTGGCCTGCGCCGACGCCGTCGCTCCACGCGGCGCGATGGCCGTCGGCGGCCCGACAACCCTGACCCGCGTTCATCGACTCCGCCACGATCGCGCGCCGATCTGGTTGGTCACAGTGGCATATTCAGGGGCGATCGCGATCTTGGTGGTACCGACGCTCGCCGTCGCGATCCCGTGGCTGACCGAACTGAGCAGGCTCGTCTCGGCTCACTGATGCTCTCGCCGGCCGCGCCCACGTGGGACACAGTCGACCTCTGCGGTTGCGACACTTCGGACGCCACAGAACACAGGACGCCTTCGAGGCAATAGGCTATTGGCATGACCAACTCCGCCACATCGTCCGCGTCGTCGAAGGCCCAGATCGGAGTCACCGGGCTAGCAGTCATGGGCTCCAACATCGCCCGCAATTTCGCCCACCACGGATACACGGTGGCACTCCACAATCGCTCGATCGCCAAGACCGACGCTCTCCTCGATGAACACGGCAGCGAGGGCAACTTCATCCGTACCGAGACGATGCAGGAGTTCGTCGACGCGTTGGAGAAGCCACGTCGCGTGCTGATCATGGTCAAGGCCGGCGACCCCACCGATGCGGTCATCGGTGAGCTGGCCGACGTGATGGAGAAGGGCGACATCATCATCGATGGCGGCAACTCCCTCTACACCGACACAATCCGTCGCGAAGCGGCGATGGCCGAACGCGGCCTGAACTTCATCGGCGCGGGCATCTCCGGCGGCGAGGAAGGTGCACTCAACGGTCCGTCGATCATGCCCGGCGGCCCCGCGGTGTCCTACGAATCGGTCGGCCCGATGCTGGAGAAGATCTCCGCGCACGTCGACGGTGAGCCCTGTTGCACTCACATCGGCCCCGACGGCAGCGGCCACTTCGTGAAGATGGTCCACAACGGCATCGAGTACGCCGACATGCAGCTCATCGGCGAGGCGTACGACCTGATGCGCCGAGGCCTCGGCATGGAGCCCGCCGAGATCGCCGACGTCTTCGCTGAGTGGAACAAGGGTGAGCTCGAGAGCTACCTGGTCGAGATCACCGCGCAGGTGCTGGCCCAGGTCGACGCGGAGACCGGGAAACCACTGGTCGACGTCGTCGTCGACCAGGCAGGCCAGAAGGGTACGGGCCGATGGACGGTGAAGGCCGCACTCGATCTCGGCATCCCGGTGACCGGAATCGCCGAGGCGGTGTTCGCCCGAGCGCTGTCGAGCGCCTCCGACCAGCGCTCTGCGGCAACGTCGCTGGCGTCGGGAACACTGGCAGAACCGCCCAAGGACAAAGATCAGTTCATCGAGGACATCCGCCGCGCGCTCTATGCATCCAAGATGGTCGCGTACGCGCAGGGGTTCGACGAGATCAGCGCGGGCAGCCAGGAGTACGACTGGAACGTCAACCCCGGCGCGCTTGCCACGATTTGGCGCGGGGGCTGCATCATCCGCGCCAAGTTCCTGAACCGAATCCGCGACGCATACGCCGACAACAAAGATCTGCCGAGCCTGCTGCTCGCGCCCTACTTCACCGACGCCGTGGAGTCGTCACTCGACAGTTGGCGCCGAGTCGTGTCGTCGGCGACGCTGATGGGAGTGCCCGTACCGGCATTCGCCTCGTCGATCTCCTACTACGACGGATTGCGTAGCGAGCGGCTGCCTGCCGCCCTGACGCAGGGCCTGCGCGACTACTTCGGCGCCCACACCTACAAGCGCATCGACAAGCCCGGAACGTTCCACACACTCTGGGGCCAGGATCGCACCGAGGTGCAGACAGACTGAACGCAGCGGAGCTGTCGCGGGTTCTGGTCATCTCTCCGCATCTCGACGATGCGGTGTATTCGGCCGGCGCAGCGCTGTCGGCGATGGACGACGTCGTTGTCGTGACCATGTTGGCCGGGCGGCCCGATCCGCCTCAGCACACGGAATGGGATCGCTCGACCGGCTTCGCGTCTTCGACCGAAGCACTCGACATCCGCCGAGCAGAGGACGAGAAGGCCGTCGCGACGATCGGTGGTCGCGCGGTACATCTCGATTTCCTCGACCAGCAGTACGGTGGCGCCGACCTCGAGGCGCTGAGCGGTGCGGTATCCGAACTGGTGGAAACCCACCGACCACAGGTGGTTATCGGACCGCTCGGTGTCAGGCATGCCGATCACTTGCTCGTACGTAACGCGGTTCTTGCGGCACGGGTGCCGGTTCCCCTGTGGATGTACGCGGATCTGCCGTACTGCAATTACAGCCGCAGCGACGAGATGGCCAGTCGCGACGTGTTGCGTTGGCGGGGATGCGTGCTCGACGAGGTGCATCCGGCCGCCGGGTCGATGGATCTCAAACGCGCGGCCGTCGAGTGCTACCCCACCCAGAACACGCAGTTCGACATGAACAAAATCGTTGCACCCGAACGTTTTTGGGCTGTCACCCGCGACCTCTGACAGTCACCGGAAGCGCACCAGGCACGTCCACCGCCGGGGCGGACGCCGGATGCGGCAGAGTCCGGCGACGACCATGCCGTCGGCGACTGACCTGGTCCCGATCTCACTGAATGCTGGACTCGGGCACGGCGGCCGGCGTCGCTGCGTACACAACTGCGACGCCAGCGGGACGCCGCGACAATTATTGTCGCGGCCTCGCGCTGACGACCAGATTGTGTACGTACCCCCGCCGTGCTCCCACGAGGGCTACCCCACCCGAGAACACGCAGTTCGACATCGACAAAATCGTTGCGTCCGAACGTTTTTGGGCTGTCACCCGCGACCTCTGACAGTCACCGGAAGCGCACCAGACACGTCCACCGCCGTGGCGGACGCCGGATACGGCACAGTCCGGCGCCGAACATGCCGTCGACGACTGAGCCCGACCCGATCTCACTGAATGCTCAACCAGGTCACGGCCGCACCAAGCCGATGCGTACACACAAGCCGATGCGTACTCAACTGCGACGTCAGCGGGACGCCGCGACAATAATTGTCGCGGCCTCGCGCTGACGACCGGATTGTGTACGTACCCCCGGCAGCGCTCCTACAAGTGCGCGCGTTCTTGGCGGTCACCGGGTGCGCAGCACTCGCGCGTACGCCGATGGCGACGCCGCCATGCCGACCGCGAACGCCGCGGAGCGCAACTGGCCGCTGGCGACCAGCGGGACCACGTCGGCAAGCGACGACCGCCGGCGCGACTCCGCGATCAGAGAACGGACTACCTCGGGGTCGCCGGAGTTGGCCTGCGCGGCGCGCATCGCCATGTGCGCGGCGGGTATGAGCACCTCCCGATATCGAAACGCGCGGGCGAGCGAGCGGTTCCGACTCCCCTCCAGCCAGCTCGATCCCCACCCCGATGGCGTGTTGCGCTCGCGAAGCTCCGGAGCAAGTCGGGCCACTTCGTCGCCCATCGCGAAGACATCGGCCGTGTGCGTGCACGTGACCTGAGACGTCGACTCGGGATGCTGCCGATACCAGAGCAGCGGCTCGTCGACGAGGGCGACGCGGTCGGCGCGCAGAGCGATGCGCAACGTTGCGGCCATGTCCTCGTAGGCCCTGCGTTCGTCCCAGGGCGCGTCGCCGAGCACCGCACGCCGGAACAAACGTGCGGGTGGATAGGCCTTCACCTTGCCCCGCATGAGCATGCGAGCGAATTCGTTGCCGCCGACAGCCCCCTGACGTGGTTGTCGCGGTTCGGCAACTCCGAGAGCAGCGCCGACCGGATCGACGAACACCGTTCGGCACGAGGCGAAGTCGGCATCTTCGCGGACCAGCGCGTCGAGCATGCGGGCGGCGAACGTGGGGTCGGCGAGGTCGTCGCTGTCGAAGAACCAGATCACGTCACCGGTTGCGGCACGCAGGCCCGCGTTTCGCGCATAGCCCGCTCCGTGATTGCGGTCGAGTTCGACGACACGGTGTTCGACATCAGCGGACGTGAGGATGCGTGTCGCCATCCCGATCGATCCGTCGTCGCCGCGGTCGTCGACCAGGACCACTTCGTCGACGGGCCGGGTTTGGCTCAAGATCGCGCGCAGGCACGGCTCGATGTACTGCGCACTTCGATACACGGGAATGACGACCGACAGGCGCGTCGGTTCGGGCGTCGGCGCCACCTTGCCCACGTCACTCCTCGTACTCAGTCACTTCACAGCGGTTTGCCAGCAAAGTTAGCCTAGCCTTGCCCGCAAGAAAAGACTCCGATCGTCCGACGCGCCGAATGGCAACAACCGGCGATCGCAGTCGAGTCCTCGCCGGGTACAGTGTGCGTACGTGCGCTTTCTCTCGGGACACTCGCCCGCTTACGACCTCACCTACGACGATGTCTTCGTCGTTCCGTCACGCAGTGACGTGATCTCCCGCTTCGACGTCGACCTCGCGTCTTCTGACGGCTCCGGCACGACCATCCCCGTCGTCGTCGCGAACATGACCGCTGTCGCCGGAAAGCGGATGGCCGAGACCGTCGCCCGCCGCGGCGGGTTGGTCGTGTTGCCGCAGGACCTGCCGATTCCGGCCGTGGAGTCGAGCATCGCGTTCGTGAAGTCGCGCGACCTGGTCGCCGACACACCGGTCACGCTCGAACTCGACGATTCGGTCAGCGACGCGCTCGCACTGATCACCAAGCGTGCGCACGGCATCGTCGTGGTCGTCGACGGTGACGGACGACCCGTGGGCACCGTGGACGAGGCGGCATGCACCGACGTCGACCGCTTCACCCGCCTCGGCGACGTCCTCGACCGCGGGTTCGTGTCGGTGGCCGCCGGAACGGACGTCCGGGAGGTGTTCGAGATCCTCGACGCCGCGCACCAGCACGCCGCGATCATGCTCGATGACGACGGACGTCTCACCGGCGTGGTCACCCGAACGGGCGCGCTGCGCAGCGGCATCTACCGTCCCGCCGTCGACAACGAGAACCGCCTCCGCATCGCGACGGCCGTCGGCATCAACGGTGACGTCGTCGGCAAGGCAAAGGCACTTGTGGCCGCGGGTTCGGACCTGCTGGTCATCGACACGGCACACGGCCACCAGGAGAAGATGCTCTCGGCGCTCGAAGCCGTCGCAACAGCCGACCTCGGCGTCCCGTTGGCCGCCGGAAACGTCGTGTCGGCCGCGGGCACGCGCGACCTGATCAACGCCGGTGCCGACATCGTGAAGGTCGGCGTCGGGCCGGGCGCGATGTGCACGACTCGGATGATGACGGGAGTCGGACGGCCGCAGTTCTCCGCGGTCGCCGAATGTTCAACCACCGCAGCAGAACTCGGCAAGCATGTGTGGGCCGACGGAGGTGTCCGCCATCCGCGCGACGTCGCGCTGGCGATTGCCGCGGGCGCGTCGAACGTCATGATCGGGTCGTGGTTCGCGGGAACCTACGAGTCGCCCGGCGACCTCAAGCGCGACGCGTCGGGCGCGCTCTACAAGGAGAGCTTCGGGATGGCGTCCAAGCGCGCTGTGGCAGCACGCACCTCTGCCGATAGTGCTTTCGACCAGGCCCGCAAGGCGCTGTTCGAGGAGGGCATCTCCAGTTCACGGATCAAACTCGACGCCGAGCGCCCGAGCGTCGAAGACCTCATCGACCACATCTGTTCCGGTGTGCGCAGCACGGCCACCTACACCGGCGCGCGATCGCTCGGCGAACTACGCGAGCGCGTGGTTCTCGGAGTGCAGTCGCCCGCAGGCTTCGCCGAGGGCAAACCGCTACCGACAGGTTGGTGAGCCCTCGCCACCGACGCCGCACCTAGAATGGTCTGCGTTGCCCACGGAGTGCACCGACTCCGTGGCGCTGTTCCCAGCCACTCGGTGCGTCATGGAGGGATCGCCTGTGCCACAGGCACCGGACGCTCTGTCTCGCCACGAAGGTGACACGTGCAGGCGCTGATCATCGTCGCCAGCCTGATCGGCTTCATAGCGCTGACACTTGGTACCGCGATCTTCGTCGCAGCCGAGTTCTCCCTCACGGCGCTCGAACGGTCAGCTGTCGAATCCGAGGTCGCCACGCGTGGCGACCGTCGTTCACGCATTGTGCAACGCGCGCACAAGACGCTGTCGTTCCAGCTCTCCGGCGCACAGCTCGGTATCACGATCACCACGCTGATCACCGGTTACATCGCCGAACCGGTGCTCGCGCAGATCCTCGGTCCCGCGTTCCGCGCGATGGGAGTGAGCGAATCGGTCGCGTCGGTCCTCTCACTCGTATTCGCGCTGCTCATCGCGACGTCACTGTCGATGGTGCTCGGCGAGCTGGTACCCAAGAACATCGCGATCGCACGCCCGATGGCGGTGGCACGTGCCACCGCCGCACCTCTCGCCTACTTTTCGCTGGCGTTCCGCTGGGTCATCCGCGGTCTCAACGGTGCCGCGAACTGGATCGTGCGTCGGATGGGTATCGAGCCTGCCGAGGAACTGCGGTCGGCACGATCGCCGTCGGAGTTCGGTTCGCTCGTGCGCAACTCGGCCAAGCAGGGGTCGATCGACCCGGAGACGGCGATGCTGGTCGATCGCTCACTCAAGTTCGGTGAACTCACCGCCGAGGATCTGATGACGCCGCGGGTCACGGTCGAATATCTCGACCGCGACGACACGATTCGTGACCTCGTGATGGCGACGTCGCGCACCGGACACTCGCGCTTCCCGATCGTCAACGACGGCGATCTCGACGACATGATCGGGGTCGTCCACATCAAACAGGCGTTCACCGTCGCACCGGAAGAACAACTCTCGACGACCCTCTCGTCGATTGCGCGCTCGGTGCCCACCGTCCCGACCACCCTCGACGGCGACGCGTTGATGGAGCAGATCCGTGCCGACGGCATGGAGGTCTGCGTCGTGATCGACGAGTACGGCGGCACGGCCGGCATCGTGACCACCGAGGACCTGATCGAAGAGATCCTCGGCGACGTCACCGACGAGCACGACGACGAGCGCGCCGACGTCCAGGTCGACGCGAACGGATACCTGCTCTCAGGGCTGCTCCGCACCGACGAGGTCGCCGACGCCACCGGCTACCGCGCTCCCGATGGTCCCTACGACACGCTCGGCGGGCTGGTGATGAACGAACTCGGTCGCATCCCGGCAGCAGGCGATTCCGTCGACCTCCCGGTGGTGGTGACCCTGCGCGACGATGACGAAGACGAATCCGACGAGGAGTTCGACACGACCCCGTGGAACGCGACTGTCGTCGCGATGGATGGCCGACGCGTCGACGTCGTACGGCTGACCCCGATCACACCAGACGACGCAACGTCCGACAGTCCGGGAGCTCGCGATGAGTGACGCATGGGCAATCGTCCTCACCGTCGTGTTGCTCGCGGGCAACGCGTTCTTCGTCGGCGCCGAATTCTCCCTCATATCGGCACGTCGCGACCGACTTGAAGCGCTCGCCGAGAGTGGAAAATCGCGGGCCCGCACCGTGATCCGAGCAGGCGAGCATCTCTCACTCATGCTCGCGGGCGCCCAGCTGGGCATCACGATCTGTTCGATCCTGCTCGGTCGGGTCGGCGAGCCTGCGGTCGCACATATCCTCGAGCGTCCCCTCGACGCCGCTCACGTCCCCGAATCGCTGCTGCACCCGATCTCGTTCGCCGTGGCCCTCGGACTCGTCGCGGTGCTCCACATCCTGCTCGGCGAGATGGTGCCCAAGAACATCGCTCTCGCCGGTCCGGAACGCTCAGCCATGCTGCTCGTCCCCGTTCACCTCGGCTTCATCAAGATCGTCCGCCCGCTCATCGCGTTCTACAACTGGTTGGCGAACATCACGCTTCGCGCATTGCGTATCGAACCCAAGGACGAACTCGACTCGACGGTCTCCCCCGTCGAACTCGCCCAGATGCTCGGTGAGTCCCGCGAGGAAGGCCTGATCGACGCCGAGGAACACGAGCGCCTGACCCGCGCACTGCGCTCGGTCGCACGCACGGTGTCGGAGGTGATGATCCCGCTCGATCGCATGCGCAGCGTCGACGTCGAGGTCGATCCGGTGACCGGTGGCGTCGGACCGACCCTCGGGTCGGTCGAGCGGGCCGTCAGCGACACCGGTTTCTCCCGATTCCCGGTGCGCGGCCTCGACGGCACCTTCACGGGCTACCTGCACCTGAAGGACGTGCTCGACGACATCCTCGACGACAACGTCGGCCAGGAGACGATCATCGGCGTCGACAAGATCCGTCCACTTCCGGTGATCGGCATCGACACCCCACTCGACGACGCGACGCGTGCCCTACGCCGCACCAGCTCGCACCTCGGTGCGGTGGTCAACGACTCGGGACGCACCGTCGGCATCGTGGCGCTCGCCGACCTCGTGGAGGAATTCGTCGGCACCGTCCGCGACGAAACGCATCGGGTGTGACGATGCCGTCCGCAGCACCCGGCCAACCCATCGAGCTCTCAAACGCTGTCCTATCCCCCGCCACCTGGCAGGCGCGCCGCGCCGAGCACGAGTCGCGCGTCGAAGATCTCGTCGGGCCATACCTGCGTTCGAGGGCGCAGGGCGAGAAGCACCCCGTCCTCGACTTCTTGTTCACCTACTACTCGGCACGCCCGTCGCACATACGCCGATGGCACCCGGGGTACGGCGTCCTGCTGGCGGCGCCGGGGACAGCGGGCGGCCGCGACCTCGCGCGTGTCCTCGACGAACTGTCGACGCTGCGGGGCTACGCCCGAACCCGCGACGGAGGCGTGACCGTCGACCCCGCGTTCCTGGATGAACGTCGCGGTGCGCTTCTCGCCACCTGCGCACTGCTCGACGCCACTGCATCCCGCCCCGCACGCCTGGGATGCTTCGGTCTGCACGAGTGGGCGATGGTCTATCGCACCGACGCTCCCCGACATTCCGTCCCGCTGCGGCTCGGACCCGCGGCCACCGAAACCGTCGTCGAATCGATGCCGTTGCGGTGCACACACTTCGACGCCTTTCGTTTCTTCACCGACGCTGCTCGTCCACGCAATGAGTCGACGTTGACGCGGCGCACACAGATCGACCACGAACAACCCGGCTGTCTGCACGCGACCATGGATCTGTATCGCGCATGCATCACTCTGGCGCCACTCATTCCCGCGGAGTTGACGCTGGACGCGTTCGAGCTCGCTCTCACCGCCCGTGAGCTCGACATGCGGGCGAGTCCCTACGATCTGCGCGACCTCGGATATCTGCCCGTCGAGATCGAGACGGCTGCGGGACGCGCCGAGTATGTCCGCGAGCAGTCGGCCATCGCCGATCGTGGCGCCGAGCTGCGGGGCACGCTGCGTTCTCACCTCGGCGTGCTGCTCGACGCCTGCTGACGACGCGATTTACCTCGCGGGTAACATGGAGCGCGTTCACGATCGCCCCTGTTGTCCCGATGAGGGCTGATGACGTGCGCGGATTCGACACCGAAGCCGCAACGCCACCGGCTTCCGGGCCACCGGAGAAGGAAGGCTCTTATGTCGGACCAGACCCCTGCCGTTGACTCCACCGCCCGCACGAATGTGGAGGGCCTTCAGGTCGCCACCGTCCTCTACGACTTCATCAACAACGAGGCGCTTCCGGGCTCGGGTGTCGACAAGGACACCTTCTGGAAGGGCGCCGCTGCCGTCATCAACGACCTCGCACCCCGCAACCGTGAACTGCTCGCGGTGCGTGACGACCTGCAGAGCAAGATCGACGCGTGGCACCGCGACCACAAGGGCGTCGACTTCTCCGACCCCGCGGTGTTCGGCGAGTACAAGCAGTTCCTCACCGAGGTCGGCTACCTCGCCGAGGTGCCCGCCGACTTCCAGATCGGCACCACAAACGTCGACCGCGAGATCTCCGAGACGGCCGGACCTCAGCTCGTCGTGCCGATCCTCAACGCGCGATTCGCACTGAACGCGTCCAACGCACGCTGGGGCTCGCTCTACGACGCCCTGTACGGCACCGACGTCATCAGCGACGAGGGCGGCGCCGAGAAGGGCAAGGGCTACAACAAGGTTCGCGGCGACAAGGTCATCGCGTACGCAAAGAGCTTCCTGGACAAGGCTGTTCCGCTCGAACAGTGCAGCTACACCGACGTCACCAAGATCGCCGTGGTCGACGGCGCGGTCCAGGTGACGCTCGCCGACGGCACGACGTCGACCCTCGCCGATCCCTCAGCGTTCGCGGGCTACACCGGCGACGCGGCGTCCCCCGCGTCGGTCCTGTTGCGCCACAACGGCTTGTACCTCGACATCGAGATCGACCCGTCGTCGCCGATCGGGCAGACCGATCCGGCAGGCATCAAGGACGTCGTGATGGAGTCGGCGATCACCACGATCATGGACTTCGAGGACTCGGTCGCCGCAGTCGACGCCGACGACAAGGTCCTCGGCTACCGCAACTGGCTCGGACTCAACAAGGGCGACCTGTCCGAAGAGGTCAGCAAGGGCGGCAAGACGTTCACCCGCGTGCTCAACCCCAACCGGACCTACACCGCGCCCGACGGCACGGGCTTCGACCTGCACGGTCGTTCGCTGCTGTTCGTGCGCAATGTCGGCCACCTCATGACCAACCCCGCTGTTCTCGACGCCGAGGGCAACGAGGTGCCCGAGGGCATCCTCGACGCTCTGGTCACCTCGCTCGCGGGCATTCACGGATTGAGCGAGGACGGTCTGCAGAACTCGCGCACGGGTTCGATCTACATCGTCAAGCCCAAGATGCACGGACCCGACGAGGCCGCGTTCACCGTTGAGTTGTTCGGTCGTGTGGAGAAGGTTCTCGGCCTGCCGGAGAACACCCTCAAGGTCGGCATCATGGACGAGGAGCGCCGCACCTCGGTGAACCTCAAGGCCTCGATCAAGGCCGCAGAAGACCGTGTGGTGTTCATCAACACCGGCTTCCTCGACCGCACCGGCGACGAGATCCACACCTCCATGGAGGCGGGTGCGATGATCCGCAAGGGCGAGATGAAGAAGGCCAAGTGGATGGTCACCTACGAGGACTCCAACGTCGACATCGGTCTGCACGCCGGTCTCCAGCACAAGGCGCAGATCGGTAAGGGCATGTGGGCCATGACCGACCTGATGGCCGACATGGTCGAGCAGAAGATCGCACAGCCCGAGGCCGGCGCGAGCACCGCGTGGGTGCCCTCACCCACCGGCGCGACACTGCACGCGATGCACTACCACCTCGTCGATGTGTTCGAGCGCCAGGACGAGATCGCCAAGCGCGACCCGGCATCGGTCGACGACATCCTGACCATTCCGCTGGCACCGAAGACCGACTGGTCCGACGCGGAGAAGAAGGAAGAACTCGACAACAACTGCCAGTCGATCCTGGGCTACGTGGTGCGCTGGATCGACCACGGCGTCGGCTGTTCCAAGGTTCCCGACATCCACGACGTCGCGCTCATGGAAGACCGCGCAACGCTGCGCATCTCCAGCCAGCTGCTCGCCAACTGGATTCATCACGGGATCGTCACCGCCGACGACGTCGTCGCTGCGCTCGAGCGGATGGCCCCGGTGGTCGATCGGCAAAACGCTGACGATCCGACCTATTCGCCGATGGCTCCGGATTTCGACACGAATATCGCATTCCAGGCCGCCAAGGAACTTATCCTCGAGGGAGCGAAGCAGCCGAGCGGCTACACCGAGCCGATCCTGCATCGCAAGCGCCGCGAGTACAAGGCTGCCGCGGCCAAGGCGTGAACACGCGTGAGGTCCCGGACGGACGCCCTTTCTGTCCGGGACCTCGCACGCGACAACGGAGGCGGTAGTGGCGCATCATCGGGTAACCGGTGGCGGAAGCGGAATCAGGCAGCGGGGGATCAGCCGCGGGCTGGTGTTCGTATTACTCGCTCTCGTGCTGATAGCCGCCGTGATCGTGGCATGGCAGCAACTCGGCGACCACCTCGACAAGCAGGCTGATTCTGCCGCTGCCTCGTGCATCGAGGGGCCCGCGACGGTCGACGTCGTAGCCGACGCCGACGTCGCTCCGGCACTGATCGCGATCGCTCGCGAGTTCGGTGCGAGCAAACCCGTCGTCCGCGACCACTGCATCACCGTCGCCGTGCGTGCGGGCGACGCGAAGACCACCCTGGACGGGCTGGCCGGAAATTGGGACGCCGCGTCGATGGGCGCGTTTCCCGCCGCGTGGATTCCGCAGTCGTCGGTATGGGCCGCAGAGTTGGCTCAGGCGAAACCGTCGGCACTCGAGGGCACACCGACGTCGTTGGTGACCTCACCGGTGGTTCTTGCGACGTCAGCAGAACTGGGCAGCAAGATCGACGGCAAGATCGACTGGGGCCAGGTCCCGACGCTGCAGCAACGCGACGACAGCCTCCGCGACTTCGACATCACGGGCTGGGGTTCGCTGCGCATGGCGATGCCGCTCGGCGCGCAGTCCGACGCGTCCTCGCTCGCCGCACAGGCGGTAGCCATGCGCGTCATGCGCACCACCGGGCCACTGACCAACGACGACGCCTCATCCGATCGCGTCGCGTCGAGCGTCGGTGCGATGCTCGACGGCGCGCCCCAATCACCCGACGGCAGCCCTGTCGGCGCGGCGACGGTCATGCGCGACGCGACCGACGCGAAAACCTCGCCCATCCACGCTGTTCCGATCACCGAGCAGCAGCTCTACAAACTCACCCGCGAGGATGCGACGGCCCGACTCGCCGAGATCGTGCCGAGCGGCCCGACACCCTTTGCCGATTTCCCGATCATCCGGCTCGCCGGTGATCAGGTCTCGCCCGTGTCGAGCGCCGCGATCGCCGACTTCTTCCGCTTCGCCCAGGACCAGAAGCACCTGTCGTTACTGACGTCGCAGGGATTCCGCGGCAACGCACCACTTCCGCCCGCGACCAAGACCGTCGGATTCCCGATCACCAAGGAGCCGATGCCGCAGCCCGAGAACTCGGCCATCGTGACGATCAACAAACTCGTCTACGGACGCGACTTCGGCCCCTCCGCCTGAACCAAGGCGGTCAGTCCGCGAACGCCTCGATCGGCGGGCACGAGCAGACGAGGTTGCGGTCTCCGTAGGTGCCGTCGATACGTCGCACCGCCGGGAAGACCTTGGCGCGCGCACCCGCGGACGGCAATCCCTGGGGATAAACCGCTTCTTCGCGTGAGTACGCGTGATCCCACTCGGCGACAAGGCATTCCGCGGTGTGCGGTGCTCCGCGCAGCGGGTTGTCGTCGACCGTCCAGGTGCCGTCGCCCACCTTGTCGATCTCGGCACGAATGGCGATCATCGCGTCGCAGAAGGCGTCGATCTCGTCGAGATTCTCACTCTCGGTCGGCTCGACCATCAGGGTGCCCGCCACCGGGAAGCTCATCGTCGGCGCATGGAACCCGTAGTCGGCCAATCGCTTTGCGACGTCGTCGACGGTCACGCCGGTTTCCTTCGTCAGCCCGCGGAGATCCAGGATGCACTCGTGCGCGACCCATCCACCGTCGCCGGTGTAGAGCACCGGGTAGTGATCACCGAGGCGTCGGGCGATGTAGTTTGCCGACGCAATCGCGGTCAGGGTGGCGCGACGCAGCCCCTCGGCGCCCATCATGGCGATGTAGGCGTAGGTGATCGGCAGGATCGACGCCGAGCCGTACGGCGCCGCCGAAATAGTTGCCGCACCCGGCAGTTCGTCGGCCAGGGGATGTCCGGGCAGGAACGGTGCCAGGTGTGAGCGCACCGCGATCGGCCCGACGCCCGGACCACCGCCACCGTGCGGAATGCAGAAGGTCTTGTGCAGATTCAGGTGACTGACATCGCCGCCGAACCGACCCGGCCGCGCAACACCCACCAGCGCGTTGAGGTTTGCGCCGTCGATGTAGACCTGACCGCCTGCATCGTGGACTGCCGCGCAGATGTCGCGGATGTCGTGCTCGAACACACCGTGGGTCGACGGGTAGGTGATCATGATCGCGGCCAGCGACTCGCCATGAGCGTCGATCTTGGCGCGCAGGTCATCAACGTCGACATCACCGTTCTCGCGGCATGCGACGACCACGACGCGCATGCCCGCCATCACCGCGGATGCCGCGTTGGTGCCGTGCGCGCTCGACGGGATCAAGCAGATGTCACGAGCGGCGTCGTCCCGGCTGAGGTGATACTGGCGAATCGCGAGCAGGCCGGCGAACTCACCCTGCGAACCTGCGTTCGGCTGAAGGCTCACGCTGTCGTAGCCGGTGATCGTCACCAGCCACTGTTCGAGGTTGGCGATCAGTTCTCGAATGCCTGCGCCGTCGCTGCCCGGCGCGAAGGGGTGCAGCCGGGTGAATTCGGGCCAGGTGATGGGTTCCATCTCGGTGGTGGCATTGAGCTTCATGGTGCATGACCCGAGTGGAATCATGCTGCGGTCGAGCGCGATGTCCTTGTCCGACAGGGCGCGAAGGTAGCGCAACATCGACGTCTCGGTGCGGTACCTGTTGAATGCCGGATGCGTCAGGAACTCGCTTGTCCGAGTCTCGATCGACTGCGCGAAGCCGCGGGGCATCACACCTGCCACCTCGAACACCTCCAGCACCCCGTCGATGTCTGCGGCCGAGGTGGTCTCGTCGCACGCGATCGACACCGTGTCGGCATCCACCCTGCGCAGGTTGATTCCGGCGCGGTGGGCATCGGCGACGATCGCGTCTGCACGACCGTCCACGCGGACCTGCACAGTGTCGAAGAAGGTCGCGTGTTCGACGCTGAATCCGGCAGCGCTCAGACTGTCGGCGAGCGTCACGGCATGTGCGTGTACCCGACGTGCGATGGCGCGCAAGCCTTCTGGTCCGTGGTACGCGGCATACATCGCGGCCACGATAGCCAGCAGCACCTGCGCGGTGCAGATGTTGCTTGTCGCCTTCTCGCGGCGGATGTGCTGCTCACGCGTCTGCAGCGCCAACCGGTAGGCGAGGTTGTCGTCGGCGTCCTTGGAGACACCGACGAGACGCCCGGGCAGCTGACGAGAAAGCTTGGCGCGCACCGACAAGTAACCTGCGTGCGGTCCACCGAAGCCCATCGGAACGCCGAATCGCTGGGTGGTCCCGAAACACACATCGGCACCCTGCTCTCCGGGCGGCGTGATGAGGGTCAGTGCGAGGAGATCAGCCCCGACCGTGACCAGTGCACCGGCCTCGTGCGCGGCGTCGATGATCGGCGCGACGTCGAGGATTCGACCCGACGCTCCCGGCGTCTGGAGGATGACACCGAAATAGTCGCCGTCGGGCAGCCCACATCCCGGCAGCCCCGGATTCAGCGTCGCCTCGACGACCTCGATACCGAGCGGCAGTGCGCGGGTGTCGATGACAGCCCTGGTCTGCGGGAAGAGATCGGAGTCGACGACGAGCCGATTCGACTTCGACTTTCCGGCGCGCCGCATAAGTGTCATGGCTTCGGCGGCGGCGGTGGCCTCGTCGAGCATCGACGCGTTCGCCACCTCCATGGCCGTGAGGTCGGAGACCATCGTCTGGAAGTTCAGCAGCGCCTCGAGCCTGCCCTGGCTGATCTCCGGCTGGTACGGCGTGTACGCGGTGTACCAGGCCGGATTCTCGACGACGTTGCGCAGGATGACGCCGGGCGTGATGGTGTCGTAGTAGCCGAGACCGATCATCGACCGGTTGACGGTGTTCTTCGATGCCAGCGCCGACAGACGCTCGAGCGCCTCCTGCTCGGTCAGCGGGGCGTCGAGTGCCGACAGCCCGTTGTCCGACGGATCGTCGAGGATCAGTGACGGCACGACCCGCCGAGCGAGGTCGTCGAGTGACTCGACGCCGAGGAGCGCGAGGATTCTGGCGGTCTCATCCGCGTCCGGCCCGACGTGGCGGTCGACGAAGGCAGCAGACGTGAACTCGGAGCCGCGGATCTCAGGGGTCGAGGCATCGACGGATGTCATGGGGTGGAACCTCTCGCGCGCACCGGTCGTACCGGCGGGTCGGCCCTCCCCCTCTGTCATGCCGCGGGGCGGCGCCTGAGAGATTCAGTCATCGTGTCAGCGATGACACGAGAACCTTTCACCGTGGGCGGGTAACGGCTTGGCCGTCACCACTTTCCAGAGACGCCGTCGACAGTACGGTCCGGGTGCCTGAGAGTTTGACGAGGAGGTGTTGCTCCTTCGGCGGCCATTCGAGATGACGCTCTCCCGTACTGCAGCGACGCGTTGTTCAGTCTACCCGTACGCTCATCCGGTTCGGCGAGTGCGGTTCTTGCGACGCGCTGCGAGTTCGTCTTCGGGGGCCGACTCGGTGACTCCACCGTCGGCTCGTTCGCCGGGGAAATCGGCGATGGCGCCGGTCAGCTCGCGCATGGCACCGTTGACCGCGATGCCGAACACGCCCTGTCCGCCCTGCAGGAGGTCGACGACCTCTTCGGCAGATGTGCACTCGTAGACGGTGGTGCCGTCGGAGAACAGGGTGATCCCGGCAAGATCTTCGACGCCGCGCTGGCGCAGGTGATCGACGGCGACGCGGATGTTCTGCAACGAGATACCGGTGTCGAGCAGACGCTTGACGATCTTGAGGACCAGGATGTCCTTGAAGGAATAGAGGCGCTGACTGCCCGAGCCCGCCGCACCGCGGATGGACGGCACGACGAGTGACGTGCGTGCCCAGTAGTCGAGTTGTCGGTAGGTGATTCCGGCGATCTGGCACGCGCTCGGCACCCGGTAGCCGACGAGTTCGTCGGGAACGGTGTCGTTGGGGAAGAGTCCCGGCGCAATGTCGTCGAGGCTGCCCTGGGTAGCCCTGCGACGCGGGGTCGGGTCGTCCGACGGGTGCTCGGCTTCCACGCCGACGCTGCCGTCGGTCGTCGTCTCGCTGTCTGACGGCTGACCATCTTCACCGTCGAACGGCATATCGCCCACTGCAGACTCCCTCGCCACGCTCGGATCGGACCGGTGCGGACCTGCAACCACGATACGCCGCCGAACCCGATCTGCTCTCCACCATCGGGTGTGTCCCCGACGATCACGTGCGTGACCGTATGTCGCGGCGATGCACCGAATCAATGCGACGCGCCCTAAGACTCAACCTCAACTTGAGATCGAGACAAACGGTGATCTCCGGGATATGGAACCGTGACGTGTCGCTGCAGCGCCGTACAGAAAGCTACGAAACCATCCGCCGAGTCAGGCTCCGCCGCTGGCCTTGAAGTCGTCGGGCGAAACGTTGTCGAGAAATTCGCGGAACTTCTCCACCTCGTCCTCTTTCGCCTCGGGACCGTCTTCGGATTCCTCGTCGGGAATCAACAGGCCCGCCTCGGCAAGGACTTCCTCGTCGGCGATGATCGGCACCTCGGCGCGCATCGCGACCGCGATCGAATCCGACGGACGCGCCGACACCCGCACATCGCCGGAGAAGACCATCTCGGCGTAGAAGGTGCCCTCCTGCATGTCGACGATGCGCACCTCGACGAGTGTCTGCCCGAACTCTTCGATGAGGTTCACGATCAGGTCATGGGTGAGCGGCCGGGGCGGCTCGATCCCTTTTTGGCGCAACGCGATCGACGCCGCCTCGCTCTGCCCGATCCAGATGGGCAGGTAGCGCTCGCCGTCTACTTCACGCAGAAGCAGAACCGGCTGACTCTGCGGCGGCTCGACTCGAATGCCCACCACACGCATCTCGCTCATCTCGCACCTCCCGAGCCGTCAATGATTGCCATCGACGCTACACCGACTGGACCCGCAGCGGCGTCGTGGCGAGATACACAGCACCGGCGCGCCGTGTCGCAATCGTCGAGAAGGACGTCAATCGAGCACGCCGCGCACGGCCTGCTTGACAAGTTGCGTGTGCAGGGTCACCGAGAGTGCGGCGATTTCGCGGATGAGTTCCTCGGCACGGTCACGGGCACCGGTGCCCTTGCCCTTCGCGATCGGGTTGGCGATCTGCGCGACGAGTCCTGCCTCACGATCCGCGGACACCTTGAACGCGCGCAGATGTCTGGTCTCCACGCCGTAGTTGGCGAGGGCCGCTGCGGCTTCGACGAGCCGTACCGCGTCCTCGTCGAAGAATCCTGCAGGTCCGGATGTCAGTAGACCGTTGCGCTGGAGTTCGGTCACGAACGCCGAATCGACTCCGGTTCGCTCGATGAGAGTCTCGCGGGAGACGCGACCACCACGCGCCGAGAAGTCGGTGGCCGGTGCGACGACGCTGCGCGCCGTCGACAGTGCAGGTGTGCCACCTGCGCCGAATCCCCCGTCGCCGTGGTCGATGGCGTCGAGTTGCTCTTTGATGACCTTGAGCGGCAGGTAGCGATCGCGCTGTGCCGTGAGCACGAAACGCAGGCGCTCACAGTCGGACTGACTGAATCGCCGGTAGCCCGACGGCGCGCGTTCGGGCGTGACAAGCCCTTCGGCTTCGAGGAAACGAATCTTTGAGATCGTCACATCGGGAAAGTCCTCGCGCAGCAGCGCGAGGACCGACCCGATGGACATCGATCCCCCGCCGCGCGCGTCCGCAGTCGAGGCCGGCACGGTGTCAGGCGCCGGAACCGTCGCGCGGACCACTCAGGAAGACCAACCGGAACTTTCCGATCTGGACCTCGTCACCATTGCTGAGAGCCGCGCTGTCGACGGGCTCGCGATTGACGTAGGTGCCGTTGAGGCTGCCGACGTCGACAACCTGGAACTCGTTGTCTCCCAACCGGAATTCGGCATGTCGACGGCTCACCGTGACGTCGTCGAGGAAGATGTCGCTGTCGGGGTGCCGCCCCGCCGATGTGGTCGGCTGGTCGAGCAGGAAGCGAGAACCGGCGTTCGGGCCACGCTTCACGACGAGCAATGCGGTACCGGGCGACAACCGCTCGACACCCGTGTCGGCCGGCTCGCTCGAGGTCGCCGCGCCCGCGTCGAGTTCATTGATGAACTCTTCGCGAAACACCGATGTGGTTTCCACCGGCGCCTCGTAGCCGTTGTCGTTATCGCTCACCGCTTCTCCTTCGTCCTCATCCGTTCGTCACCTTGAGTGCACTCACCGTCGGCGTCCGCGCTCACGCGCTGCGAGGTCTCGCACCAGGCCACCCGACGCCGCAGATGCGACGTCGATTTCCGTTGGCTAAACCGTACCGCCTGTGCCGAACGCAACCACGTGCGACTCGGCCACGACAACGACGATCATACTTTCCCATACCCCGGGAATGGTCAGCCTTCGATCACGGCCCGGTAGCCATCAGCATCGAGCATGTCGGCCAGTTGCGCGTCGAGGACCGATGCGTCGTCGAGGCTGATCTCGACGAGCCAACCGGAGTCGTAGGGCTCCGAGTTGACCAGGTCGGGCGACGAGTCGAGTTCGTCGTTGACCTTCGAGATCGTCCCGTTGAGCGGCCCGAAGATATCCGAGACGCTCTTGGTCGATTCGACCTCGGCAAACGACTCGCCCACCTCGACCTCACTGTCGATCTCCGGGAGCTGCACGAACACGACGTCGCCGAGCTGTCCCTGCGCGTAGTCGGTGATCCCCACTCGGACCGTGGTCGGACCGACCTTGCGCACCCACTCGTGTTCGGGGGTGTAGCTCAGTTCAGCCGGCACATTGGTATCGGTCACGTCGACCCCTTTCTAGTCCACCGAGACTTTAGGCCATGTCCCTGCCGGTCGGCACGCCAGCACGCGGCATCTTCGTTACCACTGCAATCGTCTGCGCCCAGTACAGCAGGAATGACCACACGTACAGCGCGACGCCCCAGATCAGGAACGCCCAACCGATCGGATAACAGATCGTGCCGATCACCGAATCCAATTGTCCCGCAAGCAACCACGGGAACGCACTCATCAACGCGAATGTCGCTGCCTTGCCGATGTAGAGCACCGGTAAAGCCAGCAGTCCCCGACTGCGCAGCAGCGGACCGGACGCGAACAGCAGCACGTCACGCGCCACGATGATGCCGATGATCCACCACGGGATGATCCCCCTGATCGCAAAGGCGACCGGAATGATCACGATGTAGAGCCGGTCGGCCAGCGGATCGAGCAGTTCACCGAGCCGCGACGACTGATTGAGCAGGCGAGCCAGCTTGCCGTCGGCCCAGTCGGTGAAGCCCGACAACATGAGTACCCAGAACGCCCAGGCATCGGCCTCGACGTCGAGCAACAGCCACAGGAACACCGGGATGAGCGCCAGACGCAGCACGCTCAGCACGTTCGGAACCGTGACAATCCGCGACATCGAGCCCACGGACTCGGGGTGGTCGTCCACGTCAGCGGAAGATGCCGATGACGCCCTGCAGGGTCTTGGCCCCGCCCGACGCGAACAGGTTGTCGTGGACCATGTAGGTCCACGTGGTCGTCGATCGGTGGAGGTCGGCGGAACCGAGGTCGACGCCGTCGGCGGTGATCGCAACGTCACGGAACGTTGTACGCGCATTCTCGACGGCCTCGTTCGGCAGTTCGCCGAACTCGGCGAGGATCAGCCGATGGAACTCGTCGAGCGGGCTCTCCTTGCCGATCGCCCTCAGGTGGATGCTTGCGCGCACATCCGAGACGAAGGCGAGGTGATCGGCCCAGGCGCGGTCGAGGTGGTAGAGCATGATCTCGCGGGCCGCCTGGACGAGAACATCGCGGTCGACCGGCTCGACGGGTGTCGCGGGGGTGGATTCAGCCTCGTCGGTCGTGTCGGCCACCGCGTCGTCCGGGTCCTTGTCAGCCGCCGACTCTTCCGCCGCCGCCTTGTCGGGCTTGCCTGCCTTGTCTGCCGTGTCTTCGCGGTCTGCCGACGGGCTCGCGGTCCCGGTCAGTTCGGCGTAGCGCTCCGGCTCGAGTTCGGCGAGCTCCTCGAGGGCGGTGTCCGTCGTGAGCAGCTTCATCCGACGTGCGACGACGATCTCACGCTGCTGATTGACCAGCTTGTTGTAGCGCCAGGTGTTGGCGTGGAGTTCGAGCATCACGCCCTCGGCGACACGCTGAGCCTGCTCGATCAGGTCGATACCCTTCTGTCCCATCGATCCGTCGGGTTCCGACGAGACCGGGTCCCGCTTGAACGCCAGGTTCTTGGTGACGACCGGATCCTCGAGACTGCTGAAGAACACCGCAGAACCCGGGTCTCCCTGACGGCCTGCACGGCCGCGGAGCTGATTGTCGAGCCGTTCGGTGTCGTGACGGCCGGTTCCCACCACACACAGGCCGCCGAGTTCGACGACCTCCTCACGTGCCGCCGGATCGTCGTCGGAACCGCCGAGCCTGATGTCGGTGCCTCGGCCTGCCATCTGGGTCGACACGGTGACCGCGCCCTTCACACCCGCCTCCGCGATGATCTTCGCCTCCTCGACGTCGTTCTTCGCGTTGAGGACGACGCTCGGGACACCTGCTTTCTCGAGGAAGTAGGCCAGCTCCTCCGATTCGGCGACGTCGTGGGTTCCGATCAGCACCGGTTGCCCGGTCTCGTGGATCTCCTTGACGTAGTTGACCACCGCTTCGACCTTGTTGGCCTTCGTGTCGTACACACGATCGGGAAGGTCGGTACGGATGTTGGCGGTGTTCGGCGGGATCTGCGAGACGCGCAATTCGTAGAACTGGCGCAACTGCTCGCCTGCGGCGAGCGCTGTACCGGTCATGCCGCACACTCGCGGGTAGCGGCCGATGAGCGCCTGCACGGTGAGCGTGTCGATGACCTCGCCCGAATCCGTCTGTGCGAGTCCTTCTTTGATCTCGACCGCGGCCTGCACGCCGTCGGGCCACCGCTGCAACTGCGCGACGCGACCACGCGAGGCGTTGATGAGATGGACACCGCCGTCGCGAACGATGTAGTGGACGTCGCGCTCGAGCAGGTAGTGCGCGTGCATCGCGATGTTCACGTGGACGAGCGTGGTGCCGACGTGTTCTTCGTCGTAGAGGTTGATGCTGCCGAGTTCCTCTTCGACGAAGGCAGCGCCCTCGTCGGTGAGAGTCACGTTCCGGCCTTCGGCGTCGATGTCGTAGTGCTTGTTCTTCAACCGCCCGACGACCTCGTGGATCGCCTGATCGGGAACCTCGGCCTCGGTCGAGCCTGCGAGCACCAGCGGAATGAGCGCCTCGTCGACCAGCACGGAGTCGGCCTCGTCGATGATTGCGACGTCGGGCGTCGGCGAGACCAGATCATCCTCTGACTGTGCGAGCTGGTCGCGCAGCACGTCGAACCCGATCTCGTTGACCGATCCGTAGGTGATGTCGCCCGCGTAGGCCCGCTTGCGTTCTTCGCGAGTCGAGTTCTCCGACACCGCGCCTGCGACGATTCCGAACGAATCGAACAGCGGTTTCATCCACTCCGCGTCACGAGTGGCCAGGTAGTCGTTGACCGAGATGACGTGCACCTGATGGCCGTCGAGGACATAGCCGACGGCAGCGATCGCGCCGGCGAGGGTCTTGCCCTCACCCGTACCCATCTCGATGACGTCGCCCTCGAGCAGACGTAGCGCGCCCTGGAGCTGGACGTCGAACGGCCTCAGGCCCAGTGTGCGATCGGCAGCCTCCCGAGCCAACGCGAGAAACTTGGCTCGGTCCTTCTCGTCGGCACTGATCTCGAGTTTCTCGGCCTCTTCACGAAAGTGCTCGGTGTCCAAGCCCGCGGCCCAGTCGGTGTAGTTGTCAGCCTCTTTGATCAACCCGACCGACTTGGACTGGTTACGTGAGGACTGGGCTCCCAGCAACCGCCACATGCTGTTCGTCAGCTTTCCCACCGAACGATTCTCCTACCTCGTCGTTTCATCCGAACTCCGACGTCACGGCCCGGATCGACAACCACGGTACGCGGCCACGCGGCCGCGAATTACGACGCATCCAACAGACGCTTTCGACTACCGTGAATCACGTGAGCATCCGACGCCGGGGTTCGACGTGTCAGTACCGACCAGCACCGTCTCGTTCACCGGTGGGACTGCTCGTCGCGTCGTTGGTCGCTGCATGTGTCCTCATCCTCGCCGCCTGTGGTGGGAGCACGGACTCGGCATCACGAGAGGTCGACCCTGGCGTGCTGGTCGGCAAGAACTACTCGTCGACCTCGGTGACCGGTACACCGATTCCCGGCGGCGGGCCGATGCAGGTCTCGTTCCCCGAAACCGGGCGAATCTCGGCAACGGCAGGCTGCAATCGCCACAACGGTGCGCTGACCTTCGTCGACAACACGTTCCGAACCGACAAGCTCGCCACCACGATGATGGCGTGTCCCCCGCCGCGTGCCGGCGCAGACAAGTGGTTGACCGATTTCCTCTCCGATTCGGTCACCTGGGATCTGCAGGGAAACACGTTGACCCTCACCCACGGCGACACGAAAGTCGTTCTGACCGAGGGTTCTCCACAGACCTGACGTATTCCCGCCGACCTGACACCTCCCCACAGACCTGACCGGCCCCACAGACCTGACCGACGCCGCCTCGGGTACACATCGACACGTCACCTACAACGAGACAGGAAATCGAAGATGACAGACACCACCCCTGTGGTCGTCACCGTGACCGGCGCCGCCGGAAGCATCGGGTACGCAGCAGTGTTCCGCATCGCCGCGGGCGACATGCTCGGACCCGACCGCCCGATCAAGCTCCGGCTACTCGAACTCCCCCAGGCGATCTCCGCGGCACACGGCACGGCCATGGAGTTGCAGGACGGAGCATTTCCGCTGCTGACCTCCGTCGACATCTTCGACGACGCGCGTGCGGCCTTCGACGGCACCGACTTCGGGCTCCTCGTCGGCGCGAAGCCGCGCTCCAAAGGTATGGAACGTGCGGATCTGCTGTCGGCGAACTCGGCCATCTTCGCCGAGCAGGGTGCTGTCATCAACGACGTCGCGGCCGACGACATCCGCGTCATCGTTGTCGGCAATCCGGCGAACACCAATGCGGCGGTCGCGGCGGCGAGCGCCCCCGACGTGCCCGCCGAGCGATTCACCGCACTGACACGACTCGACCACAACAGGGCCATCGCGCAACTCGCGGCACACACCGGAGCCCCCGTGCGCGACATCAGCAGGGTGAGCATCTGGGGCAATCACTCGGCGACGCAATACCCCGACATCTTCCACGCGCGCGTCGGAGATCGCAGTGGAGCCGACGTCGCCGCGGACACCGACTGGCTCGTCGACGACTTCATTCCGACGGTCGCCGCGCGAGGCACCGCCATCATCGAGGCGCGGGGCGCGTCGTCCGCGGCGTCGGCCGCCAATGCGGCAATCGATCACGTGCGCGACTGGGTCCTCGGTACCCCCACCGACGACTGGACGTCGGCCGCGGTCAGTTCCCCGGGTGCGTATGGAGTTCCCGAAGGCCTGATGTGCTCGTTCCCCGTCCGATCGGTCGACGGCGCGTGGCAGATCGTCGACGGCCTCGAGATCAATGAGTTCTCGCGAGCCCGCATCGACGCGTCGGTGGCCGAACTGCAGTCAGAACTCGACGCGGTCGCCGCACGGCGCTGACGCGGGGGCAGCTGAGTACCACGCCGGGTACCACTAGGTCTCCTGTTGGTCACTCTTGACTACCCAATCGTTCACGGCAGCTTAAACTTCCGACATGTCAAAGAAGTCGACGTCGAAAAAGTCGCAGTCCGCCGAGCCCAAGCAGAAGAAGATCTCCAACAAGGTGTACGAGGCCGAGCTCTTCCGGCTGCAGACCGAAATGGTCAAGCTGCAGGAGTGGGTACGCGAGACAGGTGCTCGCGTGGTCGTCGTCTTCGAGGGCCGCGACGCAGCCGGTAAGGGCGGCACCATCAAGCGCATCACCGAGTACCTCAGCCCTCGGATCGCGCGCGTGGCCGCTCTGCCCGCCCCCACCGATCGTGAACGCGGCCAGTGGTATTACCAGCGCTACGTGGCTCAGCTGCCCGCTCCCGGCGAGATCGTGCTATTCGACAGGTCCTGGTACAACCGTGCAGGAGTCGAAAAGGTGATGGGCTTCTGCACCCCCGAAGAACACACCCGCTTTCTCCGACAGACCCCGATCTTCGAACAGATGCTGATCGACGACGGAATCCTCTTGCGTAAGTACTGGTTCTCGGTGTCCGACGACGAGCAGCTCCGCCGGTTCCGCTCGCGCATGAACGACCCTGTGCGACAGTGGAAATTGAGCCCGATGGATCTGGAGTCCGTCTACCGATGGGAGGACTACTCCCGCGCGAAGGACGAGATGATGGTGCACACCGACACCGCGCTGAGTCCCTGGTTCGTCGTCGAATCCGACATCAAGAAGCATGCGCGACTCAACATGATGTCGCACCTTCTCTCCACCATCGACTATCACGAGGTTCCACGCCCGCAGGTCTCACTGCCGAAGAAGCCGATCGAGAGCGGTAACTATCACCGCCCGCCGCGCTCGTTGTCGAAGTACGTTCCCGACCACGTCTCAGAACTCATGGGACACAGTGATTGATGAACACCGGTGATTGATGAAGACCGGTGACTGACCCGAAAACCCGGCGACCAGAACGGAACACCTGCGTAGCATGAGTCGCGATGTGGATCGGTATCGCTGAATTCGACTTCCTGCTCGGTGACGTGCACTCGCTCAAAACGAAACGCTCGCTTGTCCGCCCGTTCGTCGCGGAGTGCAAACGACGTTTCGCGGTGGCAGTCGCAGAGGTCGGCCATCTCGACGCCCACCGGCGCACGACGATCGGGGTCAGCGTCGTCGCCGCCGATCGGGGGCATGTCGTCGAGATCCTCGATTCGGTGGAGCGGTTCGCGGCGGCGCGCCCCGAGGTCGAGCTGCTGTCGGTGCGCAGACGTGAACTGTCGTCCACCGACATCTGACCGGCACGCAGACCGCTCACTCAGCAGACATCGCCGACTCAGCGGGCTGACCGACTCAACGGTCGACGATTCCGGCCTCGGCAGCGACGACGCGATACGCCGCCGCAAGGGTGTCGACGGTTTCGTGTGCGTTGAGTCCGCTCGGGTTGGGCACCACCCACACCCGGGCGGCGCCCCAGCGTTCGCCCTGATCGCCCGGCTGTGCGTGGCGATCGCCGAATGCGCTGCGGTACGCGGTGATACCGGCAACAGCCACAACCTCGGGACCGATGTGTTCGACCCTCGCCCGCAGTCGTTCGCCGCCCGCGACGAGCTCCGCCTTGTCGAGTTCTGCGGCTGTCGCCGTTGCCCTTTCGACGACGTTGGTGATTCCCACCCCGGCGCCGATGACCTCATCGCGATCGGCGTCGCTCATCCCGGCCGACGCGTCGACGACGTGGTCTGTGATGCCCGCTCGATACAGCGCAGGCCAGAACCTGTTGCCGGGTCGGGCGAAATGCGCGCCGGTTGCCGCGCTCCACAGACCGGGATTGATGCCGACGAACAGTAATCGGCAACCCGGCCCGACGAGGTCGGGAACCAGCCGATCGCTATACGTAGCCAGTTCGGCTTTGGTGAAGCCCATCTGGCAGACGCTACGCGCGTCACCTCGTTACGTGCTTGACTTCCTGCCGTCGGGCGCATTCCATGGGTAGATGAGCTTCGACGACGCCCCGCGTTCAGCGCTTCCCCTCCTTGTCGTCGACGCCGCCAACGTCGTCGGTTCGGTTCCCGACGGTTGGTGGCGGGACCGTCGTGCAGCGACCGAACGCCTCCTCGACTCGGTGGCACCGTTCGCCCACACCGGCGTGCCGGGTATGCCCGGCCCCGTCGACATCACGGTTGTCGTGGAGGGGCGCGCTCGCGGGGCCGTGGGCCGGCCGGGCATCCGCATTGTCGAAGCGACTGGATCGGGCGACGACACCATCGTCGACGTGGTGTCGGAGAACCGTGACAGGCAGGTCGCGGTGGTCACCGCCGATCGCGAATTACGTTCTCGGGTAGAAGCTTTGGGCGCTGAGACCATCGGCCCAAAGGTGATCCGAGAGGGGGCGTAACCGACGCAGGCGCGGCAGGTACCGCGCGCGGCGTGCCTACGATGGGATCAGAGCACGCCGAACTGAACGCCCCGTCCCCGATCAAGGAGTGTGCACGTGGCACGAACCGTGGCCGACAGCATCATCGAAACGCTCGATCGATCCGGAGTGCAGAGGGTCTACGGAATCCCCGGCGACTCGTTGAACGGATTCACCGATGCGTTACGCAAGGATCAGCGGATCGAGTGGGTCCACGCGCGCCACGAGGAAGGTGCCGCATTCGCCGCCTCTGCGGAGGCGGCACTCACCGGCGAGCTCGCGGTGTGCGTCGGAAGCTGCGGGCCGGGCAATCTGCACCTGATCAACGGTCTCTTCGACGCGCAGCGCAGTCGCGTGCCGGTGCTCGCGATCGCTGCGCACATACCGGCCGCGGAGATCGGCAGCGGATACTTCCAGGAGACGCACCCCGAGCAGTTGTTCGTCGAGTGCAGCGACTTTTGTGAAATGGTCAGCACCCCAGCACAATTGCCCCGCCTGCTCGACATCGCGATCCGCACCGCCGTCGAACGACGCGGTGTTGCCGTGCTCGTGATCCCCGGTGAGAACTTCCTCGAGAAGGAGCATCAGCGTCGGGGTGGCGCGGCGATCCGCGCCATCGACAGGATCGTCCGCCCCACCGACGCCCAATTACACGACGTCGCGGCCGCGCTGAATGCTGCCGAGAAGGTCACCATCCTGGGAGGCGCAGGCACTGCGGGCGCCCACGACGCCGTCGTCGAGTTGGCAGGAGCTCTCCAGGCACCTGTTGTCCACGCACTGCGCGGCAAGGAGTTTCTGGAGTACGACAACCCGTACGACGTCGGGATGACCGGACTGCTCGGCTTCAGCTCGGGGTATCGCGCCATCGAGAAGTGCGACACGTTGTTGATGCTGGGCACCGACTTTCCGTATCAACAGTTCTTCCCCTCCAAGGCGACGATCATCCAACTCGACATCCGCGGCGAGCAGATCGGTCGACGCACACCGGTCGACGTCGGGCTCGTCGGGTCCGTCGCCGATACGATCCCTGCCCTGCTCCCCCTCATCGACCGGAACCGCAGCTCAGAACATCTACGTTCGTCGCGTGAGCACTACATCAAGGCGCGCGCGTCGCTGAACGACCTTGCCGTGAACGACGGCAAGACGCCGATCCATCCGCAGTATCTGGCCAAACTGCTCTCCGACCACGCCACCGACGACGCAGTGTTCATCCCGGACGTCGGCTCGCCGGTCGTCTGGGCGGCGCGATACCTCGAGATGAACGGGAAACGGCGACTGATCGGCTCGTTCACGCACGGGTCGATGGCGAACGCGGTGTCTCAGGGAGTCGGCGCACAGGCGAGCTACCCGGGTAGGCAAGTCATCGCCATGGCGGGCGACGGCGGGCTCGCCATGTTGCTCGGCGAGTTGCTGACGCTCACGCAGAACGCCCTGCCCGTGAAGATCGTCGTCTTCAACAATTCGTCGCTGAACTTCGTCGAGTTGGAGATGAAGGCCGCGGGGTTCGTGAACTTCGGTACCGACCTGGAGAACCCCGACTTCGCCGCACTGGCGCGTGCGATCGGGATCAAGGGCGACCGCGTCGAGAATCCCGGCGACCTCGATTCCGCGGTACGCGAGTTCCTCGCTCACGACGGGCCTGCGCTGCTCGATGTCGTCACTGCGCGACAGGAGTTGTCGATCCCGCCAACGGTATCGGCAGCGCAGGCGAAGGGATTCACGCTGTATGCGATTCGGACCGTTCTCTCCGGACGCGGCGACGAACTGATGGACCTGGCCGAAACGAACGTCTTCCGCAGGCTCTTCGACTGAGGCCCGCAGCGCTCAGTGCGGCACCTTGCTGAGGTCGGCGCGCAGCAGCATCACGTTGTAGTCGCTCCAGCGCGAGGCGTTGAAGAACAGTTCGGGCGATGACCCGACGACTGCGGGCGAGTGCGGTTGGATCATGGGTCCGTACAGGACGACGGCACCCTTCTCCACGAGGTAGGTCGGTGCGCTCCACGGACCTTCTGGTCGATCCGCTGTGCGGATGCGAATCCCGTTGTCGCCGTCGAGCATCATGTACTTGTTCAGGTACGGACTCCACGCCACCGACAGTTCCGTGACGGGAGCTGGCACGACGATCGCCGATCCGTCGTCGGGAACGTCGGCGATGTTGTCGACCCACTTGCGATCGCGACCTGCCCAGTACTGGTACTTGGTCACGTCGAGGATGTCGGTCGGCTTGAACCGTGCGAGGAAGCCTGCGCCGAATCGTCCGTTGGGCGTACCGAATTGGTACACATAGTCGCTCTGCGCACCGTGCCCGCGTACGTAGGCGTTCTGCTGAAACTTTCCGTTGTTGGGTTCCGCAGGCGGCAGATCGAACGGAAGGGCTGCGGCCACAGGCGAATTCACCAGGATGGTGTCGCGATCGACCGTCCAGTTCTGTCCGTTGTCGTCAGAGTGCGCGACGGCTGAATAGTTGGTCACCCAGTGACCGGCGGAGCCCCATGACCGTACCGACATGAAGTTGATGAACTGCCGATACCCCGATCCCCAGGGCAGCGATATCGCGGCGGTGGGGATGGTGGTCGTCTCGATGGGACTGACACCGAGTGCCGGGATCAGTTCGCGCGCAAAGGTGGGACGGGCAGCGTCGACGGGACTGCCTGACTGCACGTCGCCGGGCACGCCGGGCGGGACGCTCACGCCGTCGTCGAACTTGGTGTCGCGTGTCCGCATGAGCGTGTTGTGTCGCCACTCCTGACCGGCTGCGTTGCAGTCGCCGAAGGTGTCGCCGAACGCCATCAGAGTCTGCCCGGAGCCGTTGTCCCAGGAGATGCCGAGGTCGGTCCCACTGATCGTGAATCGACTGAACGTGCGGTTGATGCTGCGTGGCCCGGTCACCCACGACACCGTCCGGGCGCGTGGGGTGATGTAGATCGGCAGCGGGCCCTGCGTTCCGAGGCCGGGGCGCGCACCGGACGAGCCAGAACCCACGGAACCCGACCCCAGTGACCCGGTTCCCAGAGAGCCGGTCCCCAGTGAGCCCGTCCCGCCCAGCGACCCGGATGCGCTGCCGAGATCGGGAAGCGAGCCGTTACCCGCATTCGCGCAGGGTGCCGCAGTCGCACGTCCCTCACCAGCGACGAGAAAAGCGCCCACGGAGGTCGCCACGAGCGCCGCGACAACGAGTCTGCGTGCACCTGCTCGTATTCGGAGCATGGTCGATGGTCCTCTCGATGAACGGTCCGACTGCGGGTCGGCTGCAGCACATCTGTCACGTGTGTGGCAGATGTGATTCAAGAGGCCATTGTGGCGTATGGGTATTACCGTTCACACATGGGCACGGTCACGATCACGTTTCGGAGCGCGAGAACTCCGACGCTCGGGCGACCTGATCCGCGGTCAGTACCCTGCCGGTGTACTTCTCGAACTGCGCCGCCGCCTGTAGTGCGATGACCTGCGCACCGGTGATCACCGGTGTCCCCGCTGCCGAGGACGCGCGGATCAGGGGCGTCTGCGCCGGCAGCGCGACGACGTCGAATACGAGATCAGCAGCGGCGATCGCGTCGTCGTCGAACGACTGCACGTTCTCGTCGGCGCCCTGCATGCCCAGCGGGGTCACGTTGACCAGGATCTGCGTTCCCGGGGCTTGCGCGCTGTCGGTCGCTCGGTAGCCGTACTTCGACGCCAACTCCTCGCCCGCCGTAGCGTTACGAGCCCACACCGTCAGATCGTCGAAACCTGCGCCACGAAACGCCGCCACCACGGCTTTCGCCATTCCACCTGATCCCCGCACCACGACCGAAGACGCGGGATCGATGTCTGCGATGAGTGTGGCCACCGCCTCATAGTCGGTGTTCGACGCCCTGAGATGGCCGTCGTCGTTGACGATCGTGTTCACGGAGTCGATCGCCGCCGCAGACTCCTCCACCTCGTCGACGAGGTCGATGACAGCCTCTTTGAACGGCATCGACACCGAACACCCACGAATGCCGAGCGCACGAACACCGGCAATCGCGCCGTGGATGTCGGTGGTGGTGAATGCCTTGTAGATGTAGTTCAGACCGAGCTCGTCGTAGAGATAGTTGTGAAACCGCGTACCGATGTTCGACGGCCGCGCGGCGAGCGAGATGCACAGGGTCATGTCCTTGTTGAGAATCGGCATGCGCGCCACGCTACTGCCCGCATCGCCACTCAGACCGACCGAACGACGATGTGACAGCACGACGAGTCGCGTCGTAGCCTCGTCGTTAGTCGCACCGAGACATCAGGAGGTCGATTCTGTGGGCTGGAACACATATGTGGCACTTGGTGATTCGTTCACGGAGGGGGTCGGCGATCCGGACCCCACCCGCCCCAACGGGTTACGCGGATGGGCCGATCGTGTCGCGGAACAGCTCGCCGTCGATAACCCCTCGCTGCGCTACGCCAACCTCGCGATCCGTGGGCGCCTGCTCGATCAGGTGCTCGACGAGCAGATCGACCGCGCCCTATCGCTGCAACCCGATCTGATCACCATCTACGCGGGTGGAAATGATCTGATGCGTGGCTCCGTCGACCTCGACGCCATGATGTCCCGCTACGAGAAGGCTTTGGCCCGACTGCGCTCGACGGGTGCAACGGTCATCGTGTTCACCGCGTACGACGCCGGCTGGGCTCCCATCTTCCGGCTCACTCGCGGTCGGAGCGCCATCTACAACGAGCTGCTGCGGGCGATCGCTGAGCGCCAGGGCGCGCGCATCCTCGACTTCTGGCGGCTCGCCGGATACGACGACTACCGCATGTGGGACACCGACCGACTGCACATGTCGTCGCTCGGACACGCACGCATGGCATCCGAGGTACTCGACCTGATCGGCGCAACGCACACTATCGACGTACCCTCACTGGCCCCGCTACCAGTGCAGACACGTGAGCAACGGCGACGCGACAACGTCGAGTGGGCGCGCACGTTTCTCTATCCCTGGCTCATGCGTCGTGTGCGAGGGGTGTCGTCGGGTGACAGCATCAGTCCGCGGTGGCCCGAGCCGGTCGTCGCTGCCGACGCGCTCAGTGACGTCAACGCCGAGCCAGCAACAGCGGGATGATGTGGTCGGCGAGCAGCGGCGCCAACGGGACATTCGCCGACGCGACGTCGATCCACTGAAGTTCCGCGATCTCGGCGGCGGGCGCGTCGACGCGGACGTACGGATGCTCGAACACAGTGGCTTCGACGAGATGGCCGACCTCGTTGGCGGCGTCGGCGCGAAACACACCCAGTTCGACGAGGTCATCGGCGCGTAGCTCGACCGCCAATTCCTCCCGGGACTCGCGCAGCGCCGTACGTCGACCATCCTCCCCCGGTTCGGGCTTACCGCCGGGCAGCATGAATCTGACGGCTCCCTTTTTCCGGACCGTCAGCAACCGACCGTCGTCGTCGCGGATGACGACCGCAGCAACCGTGATGACCGGGGCGGGCCCGCCGGGCGACGTCATCGGCTCGCCGTGCTCATGGATGACCAGTCACGCTGCGACGTAAGCGAAGTCGTTCCCCGAGCTCGCGTCATGTCCACACACCCGCGTCATTTTCCGAAGCCCGCGTCGCGCAGCGCCTGGGCCATCGATCCGTTGATCGGCTGGGACTCTCGTCGGTCCCGTCCCTTGCCGTCACGTCCCTTACCTCCGCGCGGTTGACCGCCACGAGCCTGCCCGTTGCCTGCGCGGCCTCGATCGGCACGGCCGTCGTTTCCGCCGCGTCCGTTCGCAGAGCCGCCACGTGGGGCTTGGCGCGAGTCCTGACCCGTGCGGGCGTCGTTGCGGCGCGCGCCACGATCGCCGCCCGGTGTGCGCACCTCGTCGTCGAGTCGAAGACTCAGGCCGATGCGCTGTCGGTCGACGTCGACCTCGACGACCTTGACCTTGACCACCTGGCCGGACTTGACCACCTCGTGCGGGTCGGAGACGAACCGAGTCGCCATGGCCGACACGTGGACGAGCCCGTCCTGATGTACTCCGACGTCGACGAACGCGCCGAACGCGGCGACGTTGGTGACGACACCTTCGAGGACCATGCCGGGCTGGAGGTCGGAGACCTTCTCGACGCCCGCGGCGAAGGTTGCGGTGGTGAAGGCGGGGCGCGGATCGCGTCCCGGCTTCTCGAGCTCGCCGAGGATGTCGGTGACCGTCGGCACGCCGAACCTCTCGTCGGCGAACTCTGCGGGCTTCAACGACTTCAGTGATCGCTCGTCGCCGATGAGTCCTGCGAGTTCGAGGCCTGTGCGGTCGAGGATGCGACGCACCACGGGATACGCCTCGGGGTGCACGCCCGACGCGTCGAGCGGGTCGTCGCCATCGGTGATCCGCAGGAATCCCGCGCACTGCTCAAATGCCTTGGGCCCCAATCGAGGAACCTCGAGCAATGCCGCTCGACTGCGGAATCGGCCCGCGGCATCCCGATGTGCGACGATGGCCTCGGCGAGTGTCGGTGCCACACCCGACACCCGGGCCAGCAGCGGCACCGACGCGGTGTTGAGGTCGACGCCGACGGCGTTCACCGCGTCCTCGACCACCGCGTCGAGGCTACGGGCGAGCGTGCCCGGCGTGACGTCGTGTTGATACTGACCGACACCGATCGACTTCGGATCGATCTTCACCAGTTCTGCCAGCGGATCCTGCAGGCGGCGCGCGATCGACACCGCGCCACGGATCGAGACGTCGAGGTCGGGTAGCTCACCCGACGCGTACTCCGACGCCGAGTAGACCGATGCTCCCGCTTCGCTCACCGTTGCCTTGATCGGCGGCCGTGCTCCCGATGCCGAGATATCCGAGATGAGTTCGGCGGCAAGTGAATCCGTCTCCCTCGACGCCGTGCCGTTTCCGATAGCGATCAATTCGACGCCGTGGCGCGCCACCAACGCGGCCAACGTCGCCTTCGCCGTGTCCCACTGCTTCTGCGGCTGATGCGGAAAGATCGCGCACGTGTCGAGCACCTTTCCGGTGCCGTCGACCACGGCGACCTTGACGCCTGTCCGGAACCCCGGGTCGAGGCCCAGAGTGGTGCGGTTGCCCGCGGGTGCTGCGAGGAGCAGGTCTTTCAGGTTCTTCGCGAACACCGCGACGGCGTCGTCCTCGGCGCGCTGACGCAGACGGACCCGAGCGTCGACGGCCGTGGAGATCATGAGTTTGGTGCGCCATGCCCATCGCACGGTGGTGGCCAGCCAGGTCGACGCCGCGCCCTTCCCGGACAGGTCGACGCCGAGGCTCGCCGCGACCATCGACTGATAGCCCTCGTCGTCGCCTCCGGTGAGGTCGACGGCGAGCACGCCCTCCTTCTCGCCGCGCAACACGGCGAGCACCCTGTGCGACGGCATCTCGTCGAGCGGCTCCGCGAAGTCGAAGTAGTCGCGGAACTTCTGTCCCGCAGCGCTTTTCGCGATCTCCTCCGAGCGCGGGGCGCTGGCGCACGATCCCTGTCGCCAGAACGTCTCGCGCACCTCGCCGAC
This sequence comes from Gordonia sp. w5E2, assembly GCF_036540975.1. Taxonomy (NCBI): domain Bacteria; kingdom Bacillati; phylum Actinomycetota; class Actinomycetes; order Mycobacteriales; family Gordoniaceae; genus Gordonia; species Gordonia sp. w5E2. The sequence continues at coordinate 2,706,406 of NZ_CP144213.1, forward strand.
GAGTTGTGCATCTTCACTGGCCCGCTCGATGAGGATGTGTCGGGCACCCTCGAGTGCCGCAGCGGCGTCGGTTACCGCGTCGGAGACGAATTCGGCTCCGATGACAGTGGGATCGAGCGATGGGTCGCTGAGCAATCGGTCGGCGAGTGGTTCGAGGCCTGCCTCGCGCGCGATCTGCGCCTTGGTTCGACGCTTGGGCTTGTACGGCAGGTAGATGTCCTCGACGCGCGACTTGGTCTCCGCCGTCAGCAGAGCGTTCCGCAGCTCGTCGGTGAGTTTGCCCTGTTCCTCGATCGACGCGAGCACAGCGGCGCGTCGTTCATCGAGTTCGCGCAGGTAACGCAGCCGTTCGTCGAGCAGTCGCAGTTGCGCGTCGTCGAGCGAGCCGGTCACCTCCTTGCGGTAGCGCGCGATGAACGGAACCGTCGAACCCTCGTCGAGGAGTCTGACCGCCGCAGCCACCTGATGCTCGCCGACCTGGAGTTCGTCCGCCAGGCGTGCGTTGACCGACTTGATTCCGGAAACCGTCTCGGATGCACTCGAAGTCACCCGGAGCACCCTACCGAAGCGCGCCGACAACGATCCGTGCGGTGGATGTGCGTGTCGTCGACGACATCGTCGCGGATGCGGCAAGCGATTCCGTCCCGCACCTCCGGGACCAGCCGTAAGATCGGCCGGTGGGGGTCACCACCATTGGGTCCGCTATCCGAGAATCGAGTGCCACATGGGATTCCTGATCGGCTTCTCCCCCTGGATCATCTACTGGATTCTGGTCGGCAACACCTCGTTTCGCGTCGCCGTGATCGTCGCCCTCTGCCTGGCCGTGCTCGCTGTCGCGGTGCAGCGGCTGCGTCGACAGCCCTGGCACACCCTCGAGGCCGGTGCTGTATTGGTTTTCGCGATGTTCACCGTCCTCGCATTCACCGTCAGCGACTCGTTTCTGGAGCGCTGGCTACAACCACTGGGCAACGCCGCGATCTTCCTCATCGCCCTCGTCGGCATGGTGATCGGTCGACCGTTCGTCCGCGAGTACGCGCGTGCGTCCGTCACCGACGACGTCGCGCGCAGCGACGGATTCCGCGTGATCACCTCTGCGATGACGTGGATGTGGATCGCGGTCTTCGGAGTGATGACAGTGGTGTCGCTGATCCCGCCCCTCGTACAGGGCGAGGCGACGATCCGCGACGGCGCGTCGACATTGTCGATCGTCTGCTACTGGGTTGTGCCGTTCACGCTCCTGGGTGTCGCAGGCACCGTCTCCGGGGGTCTTCCCCGCGTGGTTCTCGTCGCACACCGATGCGATCAGCAAGCGACAGGACGCGACGCATCCGGGTGATCCGGTCGCCCAGCCCGACGCTCCTGCCGACGATCAGGACCCCCGCGTCGTCGTACGCGCGCCGTCGACCAGCCGCCAAGACGAACCGTTCTCCATCGGCGTCGACGCCCCCGGCATCCCCGACATCGCGGTGTCGGTGTCCGGGCAGGATCTCTACGGCCGACTCTGGCGGTGGCAGGGCCGCCTGGCCGGCACCGGACAATCCGTCGACGACATCCTCTGGGCAATGGCATTCACCGGCGAACCCGACCGCGCCGACCTGTTCATTCCTCCCGCGGAACCGTGGCAGCTTCGCATCGAGGCGAGAGGAGGCCAGCATCGCTCCGACGTCACGCGACTCCGGTCCGCAACAGCTCCCGGCGTTCGCGTCAGCGAGGTCGACGTCGACGGCAGACCCGGTCTCCTCGCACTGCCGGCAGAGGGCCATGCCCGACGCGCCGTGGTCTGTTTCGGTGGTTCGGAGGGCGGATACGACTCCCAGCGGGCGACGATCTGCGCACTGGCATCGCGCGGCATCGTCGCCCTTGCCTATGACTGGCTCGACGCCGACCCGGAAGCAGTTCCGGTCGCAGGCATTCCACTCGAGCGCTTCGCCACCGCGATCTCGTGGCTGTCACGGCGCACCGAGGTTGATTCGACCACCGTTGCCGCGCTGGGCATCTCCCGTGGAGCCGAAGGCGTGGCGGCCACCCTCGCGCGCGAACCCGACCTTCCCGTCGGAGCCCTCGTCTTGTTGAGCCCGAGTTCGGTGACCTGGCAGGCGATCGGCGACGGCGGCGAGATACCCGACACCTCGTCGTGGAGCTACCGCGGCCAATCGTGCTCGTACGCGCCGCTGCCGAGCGGAGTCCTCATGCCACAATTGATCAGCAACGCATGGCATCTCTCGCGAGATGTCGCACGCAACAAGCCGACGTTGCTGAGGTTGGCACCCGCATACAGTGCGGGCCTCGACACCGTGTCACGTAACCGCTCGCAGACGGCAGATGCCGTCATCGCGTGGGAGAAGATCGCGTGCCCGATCCTGTGCGTGAGCGGCTCCGACGATCACCTGTGGCCATCCGAGCAGATGGCTGACGCGCTGCTCGGCCGCCGAGGGTCGCAGTCCGATACGCATATCCGCTACGACGGCGCGGGGCACCTCCTGCGTCCTGGTCTCTACCCGTCGCAGGTCCAGGTGGTCGGCGGGATCGATCTCGGTGGCCAACCACGCGAACACGGCATGGCCTGCCTGGCGCTGACAGCCGAGATCACCGAATTCCTCGACTCCACCCTGGCGTGAACCCGACTGCCCATGGCCCCCAACTACCTACGGCCCCCGACTGCCTATGACCCGACCGCCTATGACTCGGTGGTCTTGGGTATCCAACCCAGCGCTGGTCCGAGATGCTGCGCCATGTCGGTGATGATCTGCTCGTAGTCTGCGGCGTCGAAGGTAAAGGGCAACGCGAACGCCACCTCGGTCGCTCGTTGAAACCCCTTGTGCGAGAACAGCTTCTCAGCCAACTCAGCGGAACTTCCGACATAGTCCGGCGAGAACATCATTCCGCGCGGACCCTGCGGGCTCAGCGTCCGCTCGAAGCGAGACTGCGCGTATGCCTCGTATTTGCGTACCTGGTCGGGTGTCGCGGAGTCCGTCGGGATCACCACGAGCCCTTGCGACACGCGCGCCGACGACGGATCGGGATGGTTTGCCCGGTAGGCGTCGATGTGTTCGGCCTGAATTGTCGCGAAGTCCCGCGACGTCGTGCCCTCGATACTGACCACCGAGGAAGTCAGGTAGTTCAATCCGTGCTGAGCGGCCCACTTCGCCGATTCGAGTCCGCCGCCATACCAGACGCGGCCGGCCAAACCCGGTGACTGCGGCTGAACGCTTCGGGAGAAGGTCTCGATCCCGACGGTTCCCTCGAACTCACTCACCGGTTCACCCCGCAGATGCGACAGCAGCCGCAGCACCCGGTTCTTGGAGAAGTCCTCACGGTCGTAGGTGTCCGGGTAGAGCGCGGTCTTGAAATCGTCGTATCTCATCGGAGTACCCACGGACACACCGGGATTGATACGACCGCCGGAGAGAAGATCGACCGTGGCGAGGTCTTCGGCGAGGCGGAACGGATTCTCCAGTCCGAGCGGTATCACCGCCGTACCGAGTTCGATCCGCGTCGTCCGCATCGACGCGGCCGCGAGCATCGCAACCGGCGACGAGATGCCGTGCTGCAGGTGCCGGTCACGCAACCACACGCTGTCGAAGCCGAGTTCTTCGGCCGCCTCTATCGTGCGCAGCGTCTCGAGGTGACCAGCCCTCGGGTCGGCCTCGTCGAACCGACCTATCGTGAGGAACCCCATCTTCTGTAGTGATTCGCCTTCGCGCGGCATCACATCTCCCATCGTGATTCTGCTCTCCTGTCAGTGATACCCCGTCCATCCCTGCCGCGCGTCGCGGAGCGTCGTCGCAGGAAATGCACGTCGGTGCGATGACCTGACCACGTCCGACTTTGGCTCACCGGTATCGAAAAGTCGGCGGGTACAAGCGCGCTCGGTTACCGTGCCGGGAATGACCAGAACGGCGACGCCTCGCCTTCACAACCGCGTTCGGGTCGCACCGACCGCACTCATCCTCGCGTGCTGCCTCGCCGTCGGCACCCTCACCGTCCTTCTCCCTGCACGTGCGGGAGCGGTCACGGGCGACGTCTACGCCCTGGCGAACACCTGCGTGCAGATCGCCGATCGAGGCGGGAAGAACGTGGGCGGGCAGTCCGGGCCGTTCACCGCCAAGGCCGCAGGCCTCGGCAGCTATCTCTTCTCCGGTAGGGGCGAACGTCTACTCACCGCGACTGCGGGCACGCCAACACTCACGCACCCCGTCAGCCCTCGCGCCCAGTGGAATGTGACAGGCAGCGGTCGCGACTTCACACTGACACCCGCCGTCGCAGGAAGTGGCGGACCTCGAGAAGTACATCTCACGCCCGCGATGGGATGTCGACCGTTTCCCGAACCGGAGATCGACGTGACCGGTCCCGTCATGCGTGGCACCGACGCCCAGGGCAATCTCCGCGGCTTCGTCGACTCGCACGCGCATCTGCTTTCCGAGCAGTTCCTCGGCGGAGAACTGCACTGCGGTAAGCCTTTTGATCCGCTGGGTGTGACGGTTGCGTTGCGCGACTGCCCCGACCACGAGCCCGACGGCATTCCCGCGGTGTCCGAGCAGGTGCTGTCGCGCCCCGGCCCGCACGCCACCGACGGCTGGCCGACGTTCTCGCAGTGGCCGAGATGGGATTCACTAACGCACGAGCAGACCTACTACCGCTGGATCGAACGTTCCTGGCGGTCGGGACTGCGCATGATCCAGAACTACTACGTGCAGAACCGCGTGCTGTGCGAGAAGTACTGGCGCGGCGATCAGCCGTGCAACGAGATGGAATCGGTGCGCATCCAACACCGGCTGTTACACCAGCTCGTCGACTACGTCGACGCCCAAAATGGTGGCCCCGGAAAGGGATTCCTGCGCATCGTGTCCTCGGCGGCAGACGCCCGTCGAGTCATCGCGGACGGCAAGGTGGCCGTGACTCTCGGCATCGAGATCTCCGAGCCGTTCGGGTGCCGTGAGGTCTCCGGTCGTTCGCTGTGCTCGCGCACCGATATCGATCGAGGACTCGACGAACTGAAGTCGATGGGCATTCGCCAGGTGATCCTCACGCACAAATTCGACAACGCGCTCGGCGGAACGCGATTCGACCAGGGCGTCACCGGAACCGCCGTCAACACCGGCGAGCAGTTGTCCAACGGGCATCCGTGGCAGGTCGAGAAGTGCCAGACCGCCGAGAAGGACAACCCGGTCCTCGGCTACCCGCGCGGGCAGCAGTGCAACGTTCGCGGGCTGACGTCGTTGGGCGCGTACGCGGTCAACGGACTCATCGACCGCAACATGGCCATCGACATCGACCACTTCAGCGCCAAATCGGCCGAAGCCGTCCTCGACATCATCTCCAGGCGTCACTATCCAGGAGTGATCTCGTCGCACACGTGGACCGATCCGCGCAACTATGGCCGCATTCTCTCCGCCGGCGGCATCGTCGGATTGTTCGCGACACCTGCCGAGGGCAAACCGGGTGAGAAGGGGCGACACGGAGACCTTCCACCCGACTACCTTTCTGCGTGGCGTGTGCTGCGCGAGCAGCGCAGTCCCGACTATTTCTTCGGTGTCGGGTTCGGCCCTGACATGGGTGGTCTCGGCGCCCAGGCACACCCGCGACCGTCAGCGAGTCGCAACCCGGTGAGGTATCCGTTCCGCGGAGCCGACGGTGTCACCGAGATCAGCAGGCAGGTCTCGGGGAAACGCGTCTTCGACGTGAACGTCGACGGCACAGCACATTACGGACTTCTGCCGGACTGGATCGAGAGCCTTCGCGTCCAGGCGGGGCCGGTCGACGGCCCGCGCGTCGTCGACGACCTGTTCGCCGCCGCGGAGGCGTACACCCGAATGTGGGAACGGGTCGAGGCATACCGTGGCTGACCGACCCGCGGCACCTGCAGACGTGCTCGGACGTCGAACGCTGCTGTCGTATGCCGCGGGCAGTGTCGGTACGGGTGGTTTCGGCACGCTCCCCGGATTGGTACTGGCGTACTACCTCACCGACACGCTTGCGGTTGCGGCGACGGTTGCCTCGATAGTCGTGGTCGCACCGAAGATCATCGACGTCGTGGTCAACCCGATCATCGGTGCCCGCTCGGATGCACGCGCAGCCCGCACCGGGAGCCGACGCTCCTTCATGGTCTTCGGGGCGCTGGCACTCGTCCCGTTGTTCGTACTCACGTTCCTCGTCCCACCGAGCGCGTCCCCTGCTCTGGCCGCCACCTGGGTGTTCGTGTTCTTCACGTTGACGGCTATCGCCTACGGCTTCTTCCAGGTGCCCTACGTCGCGTTACCCGCAGAGATCACGCACGACTATCACCAACGGACCCGCCTCATCACCACACGAATCGCGGTCCTCGCACTCGCTATTCTGCTGGTCGGCGCGGGCGGTCCCGCGATCCGCGACGCCGCGGGCGGCGGCCACGTGGGGTACGCGGTCATGGCTGTCGTGGCAGCACTGGTCCTCTGCACCGGAATGCTCATCGCGACATTCGGCGCAGCACCCCGATCCGCTGCGGCGTCACGAGTCGCCGAACCTCCCAGAACCCGCCTGCGCGACGGTGTCGCAGCGCTGACACAGGTACGCAACTTCCGACTCCTCGTCGCACTCTTCGTGATTCAGGCACTCGCGAGCGCGGTCATGCTCGGTGGCGCGCAATACGTAGCGACGTATCTCCTCGGCAACAAGTCCGCGCTGACGTACATGTTCGTCGCGCTGGTCGGACCCGCGCTGATCGTGATGCCCCTCTGGTATCGACTCGGACACCGATTCGGGAAGGTGGCCGGGCTGGTCCTGGCGTCGGTATTGTTCATCGCCGCAACGGCGTCGTTGCTGGTGGCGGCGTGGGCCCCCGGCTGGTGGATGCTGGCGTCCGTGGCGGTTGCAGGCGTCGGATATGCGGGCATGCAGGCGTTCCCGCTCGCGATGCTCCCCGACATCATCGAATCGGATCGCCGTACCACCGGCCACGACCGGGGCGGTGCCATGTCCGGGGTGTGGACCGCCTGTGAGACGGTGGGCCTCGCTCTCGGCCCGGGCGTGTTCCTGCTGATTCTCGCGATCGGCGGGTTCGTGTCGTCGAGCGGCGATACCGCAGTCGGACAACCGGATTCGGCGCTCACGGCTATCGCACTCGCCTTCTCGCTTGTGCCGGCGCTGCTTGTCGTGTTCAGTCTGCTGTTCCTCCGCGACTACCGCGACGACGCCGGCGTCGACGCTCTGACCGCTCACCCCAGCACGACGGGGCACCCCACTCAGTGACCCGAAAGGACCGATGTCGATGACCTCCAGCCCCGACGCAGCCGACCCGGTGGATCCACGAGCTCAGGAACCGCCGAACCTGAAGGATCGAGCCGACGCGGCTCTGCACGAACTGACTGACTATCGATCGACGGATGCGCCGACGCACGGCGGACATGTGCTGTCGTACGTCTACGACTCCGGACTCGAGGTGCTCGACGAGGTCGCGGCGTCGGCCGCACGAATGGTGCAGTCGGTCAACGGACTCGACCCGACGGTGTTCGGCTCCGTGGCAGCGATGGAACGCGATCTGATCGAGTTCGGCCGCGCCACTTTTCATGGTCCGGACGCCGTGGGGTCGGTCACCTCTGGTGGCACCGAGAGCTGCCTGCTCGCCGTGAAGGCTGCCCGCGATCGCGTGGGCGCTGCACCCGGGCAGTCGTCGATGGTCCTGCCGACGACCGCACACGCGGCATTCCTCAAGGCCGCCGAACTGTTCGGTGTCGAGGCGATCCGGGTGCCCGTGCCGACGGCATCGACTGCGGTGCGCGCCAACGACATCGCCGATGCCATTCGGGACGACACGATTCTCGTCGTGGCCTCGGCACCCAACTACCCGACGGGAGTGCTCGATCCGATCGCCGAGATCGCCGAGATCACCCGGTCGCGCGATCTCGCCTTCCACGTCGACGCCTGCCTCGGCGGTTTCGCACTGGCGTGGTGGGATGGTCTGCCTCCCTGGGATTTTCGAGTCGACGGCGTCACCAGCCTCTCCGCCGACCTGCACAAGTACGGCTACGCACCAAAGGGCTCGTCGCTCCTGCTGCACCGCGACCGCGACCGACACCGCGCCCAGTTCTTCTCCATCACCGACTGGCCCGGCTACCCGATCGTCAATCCGACGCTGCTCGGCTCCCGCTCCGCCGCGGGACTCGCCTCGGCATGGGCGGTCAGCCGGACCCTGGGTGCCGACGGCTACGCCGCATTGACGGGACGAATCCGACACGCGTTCGATGCCGTCGTCACAGCCATAGACGGGATCGACGGGCTACGCGTCGTCGGCGCGCCGTCGGGACCTGTTCTCGCCGTACGCACCGACCCCGAGGCGGCCGAACCCGTCGACACCCACCTGTGGGGCTCCGCAGTGTCGGCGCGCGGATTCGCACTGCAGGCACAGCCCGCGTTCACGCAGCCGGACGGCACAGTCCTGCCTGCCACCACACACCTGACGATCACACCGGTCACCGATTCCGTCGTCGACGAACTCGTCGAGGTTCTCGCGCTCGCGGCCGAGGAGGTCCGCGGCGCGCCCGCCCGGCTGGCGCCCGAGGCACTACGTGAACTGGCCGGAGCGTTCGACAGCGGCGCCGTCACTCTCGACCAGGCGCTCGCATTGCCCAGTGCGGCAGCGGAAGAGGTTCTGATTGCTGCCGGGATCAACCCGCATCGGCATGGTGGCGCGTCAGACCTGGACATGCCCGCGATCATCGCGGCCGTCGAATCGTTGCCACGCCCCGTCACCGCCCGCCTGCTCGCCGAGTTCCTCGCCGCGTATTGCAGCCCGTAGATTGAGTCGGCTCGACAGTGACATTGAGTCGGCTCGCCGACAGTGACATTGAGTCGGCTCGCCGACAGTGACATTGAGTCGGCTCGCCGAGAGTGACAACGTGGACAGCGTGACCATCTCCTCGCTACACGACGACAACCACCGCTCCTTCGCCAGCGACAACTACGCGGGAATCCATCCCGACGTGCTCGCAGCGCTCGCAGCCGCCAACGGCGGACACCAGTCTCCGTATGGCGCAGACGAGTACACGCGCAGCCTGCGCGACGTCGTCCGTGGTCAGTTCGGCGATCGTGCCGAGGTCTACCCGCTCTTCAACGGCACGGGCGCGAACGTCGTCGCACTGTCGGCGCTTCTCCCGCGGTGGGGTGCTGTCATCGCCCCTGCCAGCGCCCACATCAACACCTCTGAAGGTGCTGCACCCGAGCGCCTTTCGGGCATCAAGGTGATCGGCATGAGCACCGACGACGGCAAGCTGACACCCTCGCAGATCGAAGCAGGGGCGGCCGCGCTCGGCGATGAGCAGCTCGCACAGCCCTTGGCGGTCAGCATCACACAGGTCACCGAACTCGGAACCCTGTACACCGCAGCAGAAATCGCCGAACTCAGTGAGACGGCACACCGATTCGGAATGGCAGTCCACGTCGACGGGTCGCGGCTCTGGAACGCCGCCGCCGCTCTGCGGCAACCGTTTCGAGAGTTCCTCACCGACGCCGGTGTTGACATCGTGAGCCTCGGCGGGACCAAGAACGGGACCATGGCCGCCGAGGCGGTCGTGGTGATCGACCCCGACCGCGCCCCCGGCGTCGGATTCCTCCGGAAATCGACCACCCAACTGTCGAGCAAGATGCGGTTCACCACCGCACAGCTACTCGCGCTGTTCGACGACGACCTCGGTCTCCGAAACGCCGCGCACGCCAACGCCCTGGCGGCCCGGCTGCGCGCCGAGCTGGAGAAGGGCATCGACGACGGCTCACTCGCCGGGCTCACGTTGACCCAGAAGACGGAGTCCAACACCGTCTTCGCCCGACTGCCGGTCGAGATCGCCGACCGCATCCGCGAACGCGTCCACTTCTACGACTGGAACCGAAGCGTCGGCGAGGTGCGCTGGATGACCGCCTGGGACACGACCACCGACGATGTCGACCGCTTCGTCGACGCGATCCGCTGGGGATTCGCGACGACGTGACCCATCCTCGCCGCGGCCCTGTCACGTCTGAGTGCTGTCACATCTGCGTGCTGTGAACCGTCAACAAGGTGTGAGTCAACAACAGACACTGAGACCGGGACACAACGGACTGGGACAAGCCAACCAGAGACGAGGTGGTGACATGGTTCTGAACGCGAATGATCGCGCCCACGAATTCGAGGCGGAGCGGCCGCGCCTGATCCGCGTGGCCGGCCGCATTCTGGGCGACGACGCCGAAGCCCAGGACGTGGTGCAGCAGGCCTGGCTGCGAATGACCGCGACCGAGACCGACATCGAAAATCTGCCGGCTTGGCTGACCACCGTCACCAGCAGGCTGTGTCTCGACCGGCTGCGCGCGCGAATCCCCGAAGCCGCAGAAACCGCGATCGACGAGCACTCCGAGGATCCCGATCCCGCTGACGTGATCGCGCTGTCGGACTCAGTGGGGATCGCGCTCACCGTGGTTCTCGACCGCCTGTCACCGGCCGAACGCGTCGCGTTCGTCATGCATGACACCTTCGGTTTCGAATTCGCGACCATCGCGTCAGCACTCGACATCACGCCCACCGCCGCACGCAAACTCGCCTCGAGAGCCAGGGCGAAAGTACGCCAACCCGCTGCCGACGACGCCCTCGCCGACTGGGAGGTCGTCGACGCGTTCATGGCTGCAGCCCGCGAAGGTGACTTCGAGCGTCTTCTCGAGCTCCTGGCTCCCGACGCTCAGGTCAGAGCCGACGAGGTTGCCATAGCCACCGGCACGCCCGCGCAGATCGACGGCCGGCGCAGCATCGCCGACTTCTTCAACGGAAGCGCCAAGGCCGCTCTGGCGGTCTTCGTCGACGACCGCCCGGCGTCGGCCTGGTTCCATCGCGGCACCGCGATGGTTCTATTCGACTTCGACGTGGTCGACGGCATGGTCGCCCGAATCACGTTCCGCGCCGACCAGGACGTTCTCGGCCGTGTTGTCCGACGCGAGAAGAACGAGCACCGCGCCTGACCTCGTTCGGTCACATCCGAGGTCGCCGATTCGTCATCCCTATGCAGCACCAAGAAATCGATGACCAAGACCCGGCCGTGCCACCAAGAACGGCCCCTTATTGAGGAGATCCGATGAAAACCATGACCTGCACGCAACTCGGAGGCCCCTGCGGACTAGCGCACCACGGCGCGACCGCTGACGAGATCATCAAAGCGCAGGACCAGCATCTCAAGGATGCCGAAAAGGCCGGCGACGCAACACATCAGGACGCGCGCGACGCGATGAAGGGTCGCTGGCGTCACCCTCGTCAGTCGATGGGTTGGTACAAGGGCATCAAGCAGACGTTCGCAGGGCTGCCCGAGGACTGATCAGGTGAGCGTGTGGAAAGCGCGGTCGCGGTAGACCATCGGCGGTTGCGTCGACGAACCGAGCCTCGTCTCGAGCACCTCGGCAACGACAAGGGTCGACGACCCCACCGCAATCGTTTCGACGACGACACACCGCAGCGCCGCGTGTGCATCGCGCAGGATCGGCTCGCCCGACTCGAAACTCGTCCAATCCTGGTTCGTCGTGAATCTGGGTGCCCCTGGACGCGCAAAGGCGTCGGCAACGTCGACGTGTCGGGCGTCGAGCAAACTGATCCCGATCGTGTCGGCGCCGAGTACCGCACCGGCACTCCCCCGCGAACTGGTCACGGAAAACGACACAGCGAGCGGGTCGACGGACACCGACGCCAGGCTCGAGACCGTCAGGCCCGCGAGGCCGTCGGAAGTCTCGGCGGCGACAATGGCAACTCCCGCGGGGTGAAGACGAAACGCGGTGGTGAAGGCAGTACGCGCATCCACCGCGTCAGACAGCGACTGCATACCGTCGACAATAAAACCTCAAGGGCACTTCAAGTCCATGAGATGGGATGCAGATCACCCCGCGGGAGCTGCCGATATCGTCACTCGAGCACGAACACCGGGATCTGACGATCGGTCTTGGTCTGGTATTCGGCGTAGGGCGGGTACGCGGCCACCGCGAGCTCCCACCAGTGCTCACGCTCATCGCCCTCGACCTCGCGGGCGGTGAGCTCGTACACCTTGTCGCCGTCCTGGGCTGTGATCTGCGGATTCGCCTTGACGTTGAAGTACCACGCCGGATGTTCTGGAGCCCCGCCCTTCGACGCGACCATGGCGTACTTGCCGTTCTCCTCGACGCGCATCAGGGGTGTGTAGCGCTTCTTCCCCGACTTGGCACCCGTAGTGGTGAACAGCACGACGGGACGATCGGCGACCTGCACGCCGTCGGTTGTCCCCTGCTCGAGAATCTTCTTGGTCTGATCGCGTACCCAGTCGCTCGGGCTCAATTCCGGTTGTTCGCTCATGGCTCGCACAACACTCGCCGTACCGCGCTGATTCCGCATCGGCGCAACGTTTCGATCACGAGTGGTAGGCATGAAAGGGGACCCGACGCGGAAGGACCAGCGACATGGCCATTGCCACCATCAATCCGGCGACCGGAGAAACTGTCCGGGAGTTCGATTCCCTGACAGAAGCGCAAGTCGACGAGGCGCTCGACCGCGCGGTCAGTGGATTCGCCAGCTATCGCACGACGTCGTTCGAGCAGCGGGCGACCTGGCTGCGTGCCACCGCCGACCTGCTCGAAGCCGAAGCGGACGGTGTCGCAGCCATGATGACCGAGGAGATGGGCAAGACCCTTGCCTCCGCCAAGGCAGAAACACTGAAGTGCGCGAAGGCTTTTCGCTACTACGCCGACCACGGTGCCGCCATGCTTGCCGACGAGCCCGCCGACGCCGAGGCCGTTGGCGCCAGTCGCGCATACATGCGCTACCAACCACTCGGCGTCGTACTGGCGATCATGCCGTGGAACTTCCCGCTCTGGCAGGCGGTACGCTTCGCGGCACCCGCGTTGATGGCAGGCAACGTCGGCATCCTCAAGCACGCCTCCAACGTTCCGCAGTCCGCGTTGTATCTCGAAGACGTCCTGCGTCGAGCCGGTTTTCCGGAGGGCTGCTTCCAGACACTCCTGATCGGTTCGGGAATGATCGAGTCGATCCTGCGCGACCCACGGGTCGCCGCAGCGACACTGACCGGAAGCGAGCCAGCGGGTCGATCAGTGGCCGCGATCGCGGGTGACGAGGTCAAGCACACCGTGCTCGAACTCGGAGGAAGCGACCCCTACATCGTCATGCCCAGCGCCGACATCGCGGCCGCAGCGAAGACCGCCGTCACGGCACGAGTGCAGAACAACGGCCAATCCTGTATCGCCGCAAAACGATTCATCGTCCACGCCGATGTGTACGACCAATTCGTCGACGCGTTCACCGACGGCTTCCGCGGGCTCGTCATCGGAGATCCCACAGACGAGGCCACCGACGTCGGACCGCTCGCCACCGAACAGGGACGCACCGATCTCGAAGAACTCGTCGACGACGCGGTGGGCAAGGGCGCGAAGGTACTCATCGGGGGCAACCGAGTCGAGCGACCCGGCTGGTTCTACGAGCCGACGATCCTCGCCGACATCACCGACGACATGCAGATCTACTCCGCCGAAGCGTTCGGACCGGTCGCAGCGCTTTATCGAGTCGAGAACATCGACGAGGCGATTGCGATCGCCAACGACACCACCTTCGGCCTCGGCGGAAACGCCTGGACCACCGACACCGCCGAACAGGATCAATTCATCGACCGGATCGAATCGGGCCAGGTGTTCATCAACGGCATGACCACCTCGTATCCCGAACTGGGATTCGGTGGAATCAAGCGGTCGGGCAACGGCCGCGAACTGACCTCCCACGGCATGCACGAGTTCTGCAACATCAAGACGGTCTGGATTGCCTGATCAGGCGGCTTGATCGTCAGATCGTCTGGTGAGGGGTCACACGCCCGCACCGGTCGCGCCCGCCTCGGCTTGCGGCAGACATCGTCGCCCTCGTGAAAGGCGAATTCAGGCCGCAAGTTGCGGAGTCGTAGGCTTGATGAGTGGTTGATTTTGCATATGTCATCGCCGGTTCGGAAGCGACTGGCGGCGCCGGGATCCAAGTCGATCTGAAGACTTTCCAGGAGCTGGGTGTCTACGGAGTCGGCACCATCACCTGCATCGTCTCGTTCGATCCGAAGAACAGGTGGGCGCACCGGTTCGTCCCTGTCGAACCGCAGGTCATCGCCGACCAGATCGAAGCGGCCACCGCCACCCACGATCTCGACGTGGTGAAGGTGGGCATGCTCGGTACGCCTGCGACCATCGACGTCGTCGCCGACGCCCTCGCCGCTCGGGAGTGGCGTCACGTCGTCGTCGATCCCGTCCTCATCTGCAAGGGGCAGGAGCCTGGAGCTGCCCTCGACACCGATACCGCGTTGCGGGAGAAGATCATTCCGCTCGCGACGGTGGTCACCCCGAATCTCTTCGAGGCGCAGATCCTCTCCGGGATGGACGAGATCACCAGCGTCGAGGATCTCGCTGAGGCCGCGCGCCGGATCGCCGATCTCGGGCCGAAGTACGTCATCGCGAAGGGCGGCGTCGAGCTCCCCGGCGACGACGCCGTCGACGTGCTGTTCGACGGCACGGACGTGACCGTGCTGGCTGCGCCGAAAGTCGGGTCGGAGCGTGTCTCCGGCGCCGGCTGCACGCTCGCTGCCGCCATAACCGCCGAGTTGGCAAAGGGCGCCGAGGTCGGAGACGCTGTCGCGTTCGCCAAGGAGTTCACCACAGCGGGAATCAACGGCCGCGTGTCGGCGCACACGCCGTTCGACACCGTGTGGCAGGGCGCTTTCGTGGACGCGCTCGAGGGCTGAGCTGCACACTTTCAACGTGAGTCAGGGCAATCTGCCTCGACGTCAAGGGTTGCGCCCAGCGGACGCGAATGGCCATGGGTGCGACGTCGTCGACGTTGCAGAAAGAGTCACATCCGCGACGACTCAGGGAGCATCGAATGACCGGAGCACTGTCCACCCCGACGACACCAGCCGACGGCGACTTCGCCGACGAATGGCAGCAGTGGCACACCATTCGCGAGCGTGACCTCGCTGCTCCGCTTGGATGGCTGTCGATCAACCGCCTCGAATGGCTCGACACCCAACCGTCGCGTTTCGAGGGACTACCGGGAACCTGGTGGTTCGACGGCCCGACCGCCCACCTTCGACCAGGCGACGGCGAGTCCTTCGACGCCCGCGATTTCGACCTCGAACCGACCGGCCCGGGCGAGGTTGTGGACATCGACAATGTGCACATCGAGGTCGCACGTCGCGGCGACGGCTATCTGATCCGCGTGCACAACGAGAACGCGCCCACGGTGCGCAATTTTCGCGGCGTGCCAGCGTATGACGCCGATCCCGCGTGGGTCGTCGAAGCGCGGTTCGAGCCATACGAACAGCCGCGGCCGGTCACCGTCGGCGCAGTCGCGGAGGGCCTGGCCCACGTGTACGTCTCCCCCGGTGACCTGGTCTTTGACCACGACGGGCAGCAGCGTCGACTCATCGCCTTCAACGGCAAGCAGGGCGGGCTGAGCGTCCTGTTCACAGACGCCACCTCGGGAATCACCACGTACGCGGCGAATCGAAGCCTGGCCGTCGAGGCTGCCGACGAGGTTCTGCGCAACGGCGGACGTGTGGTGCTCGACTTCAATCGCGCGACCAATCTGCCGTGCGCGTTCATCGACTTCGCCACGTGCCCGCTACCGCCCGCGGGCAACCACCTCGATGTCGAAGTCACCGCCGGCGAGAAGACGCCGTACGAGCGCTCAGCTCAGTAAAGCCACGGTCGGTACGCTTCGTCTCCGAACTCCTCGTCCGGAATGTCGTCGAGGCCCGCCATCACCTGTTTGGCGAGCTTCGCGGTGCTCGGCACTCTGGTGGGTTCCCACGTCTCGGGCTTCCAGAGTTCGGATCGCATAAACGCTTTGGAGCAGTGGAAAAACACCTCCTCGACGTCGACTTCGACGGCGAGGATGGGTCGCTTGCCACGGACCGCGAGCTGATCGAAGTACGGACCGTCGTCGACGATGCGTGCCGATCCGTTGACCCGCAAGGTATCGCCGCGCCCAGGAATCACCGCGATCGCGCCGATGTGCGGATTGCTGAGAAGGTTTTCGTAGCCGTCCACCCGCCGATTGCCGGGGCGCTCCGGGATCGCGATGGTGCGTTCGTCGATGACGTGCACCACCTTGCCCGCAGGGTCGCCCTTGGGTGACACATCGACACGCCCCGACGCGTCGGATGTGGCCAGGAAGATCATCGGTGTCGCAGCGAGCCACTCGATGTGCGCCGACAGCAGCTGCGACATGGCTTTGTTCGCGATGATCTCTGCCGGATGTCCGACGATCTCCCGCAACTGTGCCTGCGTGGTGATCTGCATACCCTCCATGATGCCCAGGCGACTCGATGCCCAGTCAACTCGATACGCGGTCACCCGGCTGCGGCGGTCGGCAGTTCCAGATCCAGTTGAAAGCCGGCGGCCGTGCGCTGCGCCCGAATGGTGCCACCGTGCGCTTCGACGATGCCCCGCACGATCGCGAGGCCCAGACCTGCGCCAGTCGTCGCGGAGTCATCGCGGTCAGACGTGCGCGCGGTGTCCGCGCGGCTGCTGTCAGCGTTTCAGCTCTGCAACTATTGGTCGGCGGATCAGCTCGTCACGCAATACCCGATCATGCTTGCGCTCTCTGTAGCCGTCGCGGCATTCGCGTCGTCGGCGTCACGAGTAAACCTGCGCACCACACTGGCGGCCGTCAACCCGCATCACAAATCGCCGCTACCGATAGGTCACCACGAGCGGCGCGTGGTCTGATAATCGCTGCGCCGGTGACGGTTCTTTGTCCACTGTCACCGACACCGCGCGGCGAGCCAGACCTGGCGTGGCGAGCTGATGGTCGACGCGCCAGCCGACGTCCTTGGCGAACGACTCCCCCGCCCAACTCCACCAGGTCAGCGGTCCGGGTCGGTCGCCATAGACCTGCCGGACCACGTCGACGAGTCGACGCGACCCCAGGACCGCGTCGAACCAGGCGCGGTCTTCGGGCAGAAAGCCGTCCATCGACCGGGCCGCACGCCAGTTGGTCACGTCGTATTCGGTGTGGGCGATGTTGAGATCCCCGACGAGCAGAAATTCCCGACCGTCGCGTTGGACCGACAGGCGATTTCGGTTCAGCTCGCGACCAAAAGCACTCAGGAATCGTTGCTTACGTTCGTACTTCACTCCACCGTCGGGTGCGTCGCGCATGGCTCCTGCTCGTTGACGATGCGCGGGCAGTCCGCCCTTCGGTAGGTAGATGCATCCGACGGTGACCGGTCGGTCGGCGAGGTCGACCTCGATGTACCTTCCGTGCGTGGCGAACTCGCTGAGGCCGCGTGCTTTCGGCGGATCGGTCAGCCAGGTCCGCACTGCGGTCGGTGGTGTCTTCGTCAGAATCGCCACGCCGTTGCGTCCGGCGATCGACCCGACGTCGAGCGCCACCGAGTAGCCGGGGAAACTTCCGACTTCCGTTGCCGGAGAGCGCAGTTCCTGAAGCGCCACGACGTCGGGATTTCGTTCTGCCAACCACCCGTCGAATCCCCGACGTCGCGCTGCTCGAATCCCGTTGACGTTGAACGACACCACGGTGAACGGGTCAGTCCGGTCGTCGGACGTGGACCCGGCGTCGTTCATCGCGTGTGAGTGCCGACGTTGATCACTCGACCGTCGGACGCCCGGTAGAAGAATCGTGTGACGCCCCACGGTTCGTCGGTCAGCGGGTGCACGATCTCCACTCCTGCGTCACGAGCCCGGGCGAGCGCTTCTCGGACGTCGTCGACGAAGATCGAGACGTCGGGGTTGACCGGCGCGGATGCGTCGGCGGTCATGATGCTGAGCTGGTGCCCGTCGTCGTCTCCCAGAGTCACGATCCACCCGTGATCCATGAGGACGCGCACCCCGAGAATCGCAGAATGCTCGGCAACGGCCTGGTGGAGGTCCGAGACGGTGAGATTGGGAACCACTCGATCAACGTGCATGCTCCCACTCTCTCACCGACTGCCTGGCCCGACGGCCAGGGCTGCCGTCAGCGGCGGTCGTAGGTGAGCACCCGTACACCGCCGGGCAGATGTGTCTCGTTGACCGGGGTGAACAGGGTCGGCGCGAATGGCCCGTTGAACAGGGGCACGCCACTGCCGATGATCGACGGATTCACTTTGAGCACCAGCCTATCGATCTCGGGAAGCAACGCATGTGCCAGCGTTCCGCCGCCGACGAGCCAAATGTCGAGTCCCTCTTCGCGTTTGAGTTCGCGC
The DNA here is from genome assembly GCF_036540975.1 of Gordonia sp. w5E2. Classification (NCBI taxonomy): domain Bacteria; kingdom Bacillati; phylum Actinomycetota; class Actinomycetes; order Mycobacteriales; family Gordoniaceae; genus Gordonia; species Gordonia sp. w5E2. The sequence continues at coordinate 2,724,609 of NZ_CP144213.1, forward strand.
ACTATCTCGGCGGGTTCTTCTCGCACGATCTCCACCGCACCAGAGTTGTTGTCGGGAAGCGTCGTGGAGAACACCAGGTGGCGAAGATGCGGATATGCGTCGTCGATACCCGCGGCAAGACCGAGCTCGTACGATGCACGCCCCTCGACGACGGTGTCGAAAACTGTTCCTGCACCGTCGATTCCGAGTGCTTCGCGCGCAGGCCCCGGTAGCGTCTCGGGATAATTCTCGACGATGAACTGCACAACGTCGTCGGTGACCGGGAAGAAGTCGGCGCCGGAGGGGTCGCCACCGTCGGGTCCTGCGATGAATCCGTCGAGCGTCGTTGCCACGTAGTAGACGAGTCTGCGCATCGGTTGATTCTCGCAGAACAGACGTCGATCGACTGCGCCTCCCCACGCGCGCGTCGTCGTGGGGCGGCGTGCGCTTCACTCACACGTTGACATCAAAACCCAAGTCCACATCACAGGCGGCCTGTCCGCCTCGAATACCCCAATTTGTGGTCTCGATGTCGCGAACGATGACGGTGATGTGATCAGCCGGAATGCCGAGCACGCCCAGTCGTCGTGAAACCTCTCGGTAGAGAGCACGTTTGGCGTCGACGCTCCGGCCGGCAAAGCAGTCGACGACGACAAGGGTGTACGCCTCCGGCGAGGACAGCGTCGGCGGTACCGCGAAGCGATGAGGCTCGTGCACAACAAGTCTCACGTGTTTGTCTTCGACAGGGATCGCGAACGCTGCGACCAAGGATTCGTGAACCGCGTCCAGAATCGCCGCCTCGGTCTCTGGGGCGTACGTCCGACGAACTTCGACCTGGGTGCTTGGCATCAAGAAACGATACCTTCTGCCCACCACGGGCGGACTCGGCGAGCATGCCGCAACGATGTGAGTGCGACGATGTACCAATGACCGCATCACTCGTCGCCAAGGACATCGCCGGCGGCTACGCCCATCGTGTGCTGTTCGATCACCTCGATCTGACAGTCGCGCCGGGCGACGTTGTCGGGGTCGTTGGCGCCAACGGCGCGGGCAAATCGACGTTGCTGGCGGTCCTGTCGGGCAGCCTCGCTCCGCTCGAAGGCACTGTCAGCCGTGCGCCGGCAGACGCCTTCGTCGGATGGCTGCCGCAGGAGCACGAGCGCGTGCCCGGTGAGACTGTCGCACAGTACGTCGCTCGACGAACAGGATGCGCCGCGGCCAGCGAGGCCATGGAGCTAGCAGCGGCAGCACTGGCCGACGATACGCCGGCGTCTGGCGCAGAGGATCCGGCCGATGTGTATTCGGCTGCACTCGACCACTGGCTGGCGACCGGCGCCGCCGATCTCGACGAGCGACTGCCTGCCGTACTCGCCGACGTCGGCCTTCAAACCGGCGACACTCCTCCCGAAGACGCACTCATGACCGGACTGTCGGGAGGCCAGGCCGCTCGCGTGGGGTTGGCCGCGCTGCTGTGTTCACGTTTCGACGTCGTGCTCCTCGACGAACCCACGAACGACCTCGATCTCGACGGCCTAGCACGACTCGAAGACGTCGTCAGCGGCATGCGCGGTGGCATTGTGCTGGTGAGTCACGACCGAGAGTTCATGGCGCGCTGCGTGACTCGCGTGATCGAACTCGACCTCGCCCAGCACACCAACACCGTCTACAACGGCGGCTACGAGAGCTTCCTGGAGGAGCGAGAGGTCGCGCGGCGCCACCGCCGCGAGGAGTACGAGGAGTTCGCCGAGAAGAAGGCCGACCTCGTGGCTCGGGCGCGCACTCAACGAGAGTGGTCGAGTCAGGGCGTGCGCAACGCCATGCGCAAGGCTCCCGACAACGACAAGATTCGACGCCGCGCGGCCAGCGAGTCCAGCGAGAAGCAAGCACAGAAGGTGCGGCAGATGGAGAGTCGCATCGCTCGGCTCGACGAAGTCGCCGAGCCCCGCAAAGAGTGGGTGCTCGAATTCACCATCGGATCGGCGCCGCGATCGAGCTCGGTCGTCGCCACGGCCGCCAACGCCGTTGTACGCCAGGGAGACTTCACCCTCGGTCCGGTGTCGCTGCAGGTCAACGCCGGCGAGCGGATCGGCATCACCGGACCCAACGGAGCCGGAAAGTCGACACTCCTGCGCCTACTCACCGGGTCCGTGACGCCCGACGAGGGCACGGCAAGTCTCGGCGCGAGTGTGGCGATCGGCCAAATCGACCAGGCGCGTGGACAATTCACCGGTCCACAACCGCTCGCCGACCGGTTCGAGGAACTCGTCCCCGACTACTCGACCGAACAGGTACGCACACTACTGGCGAAGTTCGGCCTCCGCGCCGACCACGTCGACCGCGCCGTCGGCGACCTGTCACCAGGCGAGCGCACCCGCGCGGCATTGGCACTACTTCAGGCGCGCGGAGTCAACGTACTCGTGCTCGACGAACCGACCAACCATCTCGATCTGCCCGCGATCGAACAGCTCGAAGCGGCACTCGAGTCGTTCGACGGCGCGCTGCTACTGGTCACCCACGACCGTCGGATGCTCGAGAAGGTGCGCATCGATACCCGATGGCACGTCGACGGCGGGCACGTGACGGTCGAGTGATCCGGGCGGCGACCGCGATAGGTTGCGCGCCGGTTTGGCGGCAGGCTTCCCGGCAATCTACCCAAATGGGAACAATGCGACGTCCGGTGGTGCTGAATGGTGGACATCACGGTGAAGGGTGGACGCAAAATGCACGCATCGCTCGAGGCACGGTTACAGCGCGGTAGTGATCGCACGGAAGAGGTGCGCCGATGACGAGCAGCGAACCCGACTGGCCCCCCATCGTCGACCGCGCTACCTGGGACGACGCCAGGAGTGTTCTGCTGCAGCAGGAGAAGGCGCTCACCCGAATGAAGGACGCCGTCAGCGCGGCACGACGCCGCATGCCGATGGTCGAAGTGCGCTCGGACTATGCCTTCGAAGGCCCGAATGGCCGCGTGACACTGCTTGACCTGTTCGACGAACGGCCTCAACTCATCGTGCAGCACTTCATGTTTGGTCCTGACTGGGAGGAAGGCTGTGACGGCTGTTCGATGATGGCCGACCATATCGGTCCGCTCTCCCACCTCCACGCTCGACGGACGTCGTTCGTCCTGACCTCCCGTGCACCACTGGATCGGCTGAGTGCCTTCAGGGATCGCATGGGCTGGCAGCTGCCGTGGTACTCGACCGTCGGCGACACATTCAACACCGACTTCGGTGCGACCGTCGACGGCGAGGAGCGCCAGGCGATCAGCGTCTTCCTTCGCCGGGGTGACCGTGTATTTCACACGTGGTCGACGTTCGGTCGAGGCGAGGAGACATTCATGCTCGTGTTCGACCTTCTCGACCTCACGCCGTTTGGTCGTCAAGAGGACTGGGAGAACTCGCCACCCGGTGTCCCGCAGGAACCGACGTACTCGTGGATGCGCCTCAGCGACCGGTACGAGAACGACTAGCGCACCTGCCGAGGGGCGGGACCTCCCACAGCGCGCCGCTCCCTGGCGGTGTCCGCTTGCGGTTGCCCACGCGCGGAATCCGCGCTTATGGGCAACCGGAACTCGACTGGCCGCTACCAGCGGAATCCCGGAGACGAGAAAACCCCTTCCGATGCTTCCCCGAAGGGATTTCGCTGCGTCGGACTACCTCGGCGATCGTCCACGACTTGGCCGTGGCCTCGACATCGGACTTAGTGGGCTCGATTGCGTCATTTGGGCGCTCGACGAGCTTAATCACGTTATCCGCGATCACGACTCTGATCGACGAACGACTGCCCACGCTGGTAAGAGCTGTGAGCGTCGACCGGGTGTGATCCATGCCTCTGCTGCGGTCGCATCGGTTGCGGCACAAGCGCACCTGATCATGACCAGCGGTAGCGCTGGCTCGAACTCCGCTCGGCCAGCCGTGGGTGTTCGGCGGCGGCTAAATCGAGGGTCTAGGTAAGGCGCTGGTCGCCACCTCTCCGACGACGACTAGCGCAACACCGTGGCAATCCGGGACACCGTCGCGCCCACTGAGAACGAAGACTTGGCCATCGCCGAGCGGTCGATGGGTGTCAGATACGAGCCGGGCCGTCGCGACCACTTGGCTAGAGTAGTCGCCGTCAGCCACCGAACGGAGGTGGGTTAATTACGCCGCCGTCTTCCCATTCGAGCTGGTGGTCATCCAGAACGACTGGACTAGAAATGCCCGCCCATCGATCTCCGTTGGAAAAGTGCCCCCAACCCCCGTCGTATCCGTGCGTTTCGGCCTTGTCACACAGCTCTTGGGCATACCGTCCAAGTTCTGAATGATTGCAACGCGCTCGCTGGTCAACGTACAACTGCCGACTGCCGTCGCCTTGGATTACCAGCAGTCCGCAGAACAACGGCTGTGCTCGAAGCTGATCAGCCGGACACTCATCCCACGGCAGCACTTCCCCGATGAACGGAGGCAATGGTGGCAGTGATTCGACCTCGTCGCGAGCAAGCTCCAGAGCCAAAGGCGCACCACCGCCCGCAGTCGCACCAAACCAAAGGTCGAAAGGCTCAGGGTTGACAATTCCCGGAATCACCAACGGGATCGACGTGGAGAGTTCAGAGCGAAGTTCGTGGTGTTTCGGCTGGTTAGGATCGACCGGCCAGTGCATTGCGCCGACGGCAACCGTGCGACGACCGACCTCGCGATCCAACATCGCGATCGCTCCAAAGTCTGGTTCATCGACTGACGACTCGGTGGTAAGCACTAGGACGCTGTCTGCTGACCGTCCGGTGCTGCCGGGATTCGAGTCACCTTCGAGCCGACCTCACCGGGACTCGTCCGCAACTCGCTGTCCGCAAACGACAGCATGAGCGCGATGTCCCAGTGCCCAAGCTGTGTGCCCTCAACTCGTTGCCAGCGCGCAATCGCTGCGCGATCGCCAGCCCGCATCGCACCGCGAGTTGGTCCGGTATGCCCAAATTGCCTGTACCCGCTGCTGTGAAGGCTGAACTTCACCTCGGATGCCCGCAGTCGAGGCGCGGCGTAGACCTCATCCGTGGGGCGCTTGTCGCCGGTCCACACGCGCCACACTGCGGAGCGCCGCCCGTCCTCGGCCACAACCACAAAACGGCAGGTCGTCACAGGTTTATCAGCCATGGTCGCAACTTAGTCGACGAGACCCACCTTGCCGCGTGTCCTGCGTGCGGCAGGGGTGGATTTCGGTGCCGATCGCGATCGCGTCACGCGGAGGCGCCAGACGGACGCCGCAACTAGGTTGGGACGTCGCCGGGAGCACCGTCCAGCGTCAAAATCTCTCCGAGGGCGACGTACGTCTGCAAAAAAACGAATCGAGCCTCATCGACAGTCACCTCTGCGTGCGTCCCCGCTGAGCACCGGCCGTAGAGATCGCTCAACGTTCGTCTGAGCCGGTCGCGCCGGCTCTTCGGGATCTGAAGCTGATGCATGTACGCCTGTAGTCGATTCAGAACGTTCTGCTGTCCGACGGTTAACTTGGCCTCACCATCCATTTCATACGGCTCTGCCCGCGCAGGAAAAACGTGATCAGCACACGAGTCAATCAGCCGCCGACACGTCGTGAGCGCCTGACTGATGGATTCAGAATCTCCATCGCGCAGGCGATCCGAAACGCGTTCGATCTTGTTAAGGGCAGACCCACTCGCGACCGACAGCAGCCCATCCACCCGTGTTTGAGTGTCGCCGAAAAGCGTGGCTTGCAACTCGCTGAAAAGCAGTTCGTGGTAAATCTCGACGATCAAGTCGTAGATCGTGGAAACGACCTGCCCGGCAATACCGGACATTATCGCGATTTGCCTTGAAGCGGTGGTGATTCGCTTGTCGTGCTCTCGTGAGGCGATCGCAATGTAGTCACCAGAGTAGTTTCCACCACCTCGCAGAGCCGCCAGTGCTTCGTGGGCGCTGCCAAGGCCCGCGTCGACCTTGGCAAGTGGCATCGGGTAGAACTTGCCATCATTGTCGGGTCCCCATCGGCCCGCCCGACCAATCCACTTCTTAGCCGAGCCGTCTAGCGGGTAGCCGTTTCGCTCGTGTTCAAGAAACTCAGTCAGATCGCGGTGCCCAACGAGTCTGGCTACTCTGTTCGCCTTCAACGCGATCTCTGATGCTTGCAGGCGCTTGAGCTCGATGTCGGCTAACAGTTCCTCGGCAACGCGTAGCGCGTCCTCTTGCCTGCCCATGCTTCGCTCCGCCCTCGATCACTCCGTCGAACACGCCACTCCGTCGTTGCCCCCTGGCAGGTTCTTGGCAGGATGGGCCTGAAATACAAGTCAGGGACCGTTCTCGGATCTATCCGAAAATGGCCCCTGACCTGCTAATTCAATTGTCGGGCTGACAGGATTTGAACCTGTGGAGAATCTGGGCATCAAAACCGTCTCTGACCTGCCGATTGTTGCTCAATTGTGCCCTCCACCAGGCGAACACCGATCGGACATAAGCGCACGTGAGCGGCACCGATGTAAGCTCATTGGGCACGTAGTGGGCACGAATCGGAGGCATGGGCATGGCAGGACAACGGTCGTTCGGGAGCATCCGCAAGCTGCCGAGCAAGAAGTTTCAAGCCCGCTACGTCGGCCCGGACCTCGCGCGCCATGCGGCACCGACCACTTTCACCGCGAAGATCGACGCCGAGGCGTGGCTCGCCGCCGAGAGGCGTCTCATAGAGCGCGACGAGTGGACCCCACCGACGACACGCGCCGAGGAGAAGGTCACCGGCGGACTCACCCTCAAGGTGTACGCAGACCGTTGGCATGACGAGACGGTCAACCGGCACAAGCCCCGCACCCGAGCCCTCAATCGCGGGTATCTCGACAACGTCATCCTCCCCGGCCTGGGAGACCACCGGCTCAAGGCCCTCAAGGTCTCCGACATCCGCGAGTGGTTCGCGGGTCTGGAGGACTACCCGACGCGGAATGCCAACGCCTACAGCTTGTTACGGACAATCCTCAATCAGGCCGTCGATGACGAGATTCTCGATGCCAACCCGGCGCGGATCAAGCGCGCGGCCGTGAAGCACCGCAAGTCCGAGCCCATCGCACTCACTCCCGACGAGATCCGCGCGTTGGCCGAGAAGATCACTCCGAGATACAAGGCCCTGATCCTGCTCGGTGGTTTCAGCGGGCTGCGCTTCGGCGAACTCACCGCGCTCCGACGATCGGACATCGACATGTCCAAGGACTCGCTGGCCGTCACGGTCCGGCGCGCGGTGGTCCGCGTCGATGGGAAGTTCGTCACCGATCGGCCGAAGTCGCGCGCCGCGTTGCGGACCGTCCCGCTACCCGAGGGACTGCGGCCTGCTCTGGAGGAACACCTCAAGACATACGTCACCGGCCGCGACGGTCTGGTGTTCACCACCACCAGCGGGGCCATAGTGTTCGCCGCGACGTTCCGTTACAGCTTCCAGCGCGCCGCCGAGGCGATCGGCAAGCCGGACCTCACCCCGCACCATCTGCGACACTCTGCGGCCACCCTGTTCGCGCAGGCCGGTGCGACGCTGGCCGACCACATGGTGCTGATGGGCCACACCTCGGCGTCGATGTCAGCGCGGTACACGCACAGCACCGAGAGCCGGACCCGCGGCCTGGTCCAGGGCCTCTGGAGTTAACCCTCCCCGTTAGCGTGTTGACGCGTGAAGTCAACACGGGCGCAACGGATCTCGACAAGTCATGTTTGACTCGATCGGACGCGTCGGCTACCGTCGTGCTCATCGCTTTCCGCGATCGGGCTGGAAGACTCGGAGAAGAAGAGGTTCACCGCAGCGCAGCGCCGTAAAATGGGCCAGGGCAAACCCTGGGACCACGGAGTGATTTCTACCTTCGTGATCTCAGGAGTTCTCACCGTGGCCTCTCGCAACTTCACCCCCGCGACCAAGCGGCGCAATTTCTCTACCCCGACCACGCTCGCCGAGGAACTCGGCGTGTCCGATCGCACTGTCCGGCGGTGGATCGCCGAGGGTCGACTCAAGGCAATCCGGCTCTCCGAGCGCGTCATCCGCATCGAGCCCGCCGAAGTCGAGCGGTTCCTCGCCGCTGCACAGACATCAGGGGACATCAGCCCCGACGCCGCGTGACGCGGACACGAAATACCAACCCGAACAAGGTTTTTCGTCGTCCTACTCACAAAGGCATAACCGTGACAATCTCAGCTCTACTCATCATCGTGGCCGCGCTGGCCTACCCGGCCGGTTACGGCGTCGGCGTCCTGCTCCCCCACCGTCTGGCGGGTGGTCGCCGATGAGTGAAACCATCACCCTCAGCACCGGCGAGGTGACGACCGTCCAGGGCGTCATCGCCACAGAGATCACCGAACTCAAGGCAGCGGTCAAGCGGGCGGAGAACAAGGCGGCCAGGCTCAAGTCTGACGAACTCGACAAGGAGCGCAGGCGTCGAGCCAACAAGAAGATCATCGACGCCGAGGAACGCGCCGAAGCTGCGGCGATCAACGGCACGCTCACCGATCGTCTGCTCGACGTTGACGGGTTCCTGGACGCAGAGCCACCCATGGCTCTGGTCAAGGACGTGCTCGACGGTGGCGGTACTTCCATGCTCATCGGGCACCGAGGCAGTTATAAGACCGCGATCGCCCTGGCCATTGCGCTCTGTATCGCGTGTGGGAAGTGGTGGGGACGCCACCAGACCACACGCGGACGGGTCCTCTACCTCGTTGGTGAAGGTGGCGGGCGCGCGTTCGGCATCCGGCTGGAGGCGTGGCTCAAGCATCACGGGGTCTCGCGCGACGAGATCCGGCCGTGGTTCCGCGGCGTCGATGGAGCGGTTCCGTTCATGTCTGACGCATGGGATGAGCTGGTCGAGGTCGCCAAGGACTACAAGCCCGCACTGATCGTCGTGGACACACTCGCACGTCATCAAGTCGGGCTAGAGGAGAACAGCAACAGCGACGCATCCGATGCCGTCGATAAGGCCGACCACCTCCGGGCGCAGACCGGCGCGGCCGTCATGGTGCTGCACCACCCGCCGAAGGGTGGCACCAGCGGACGCGGCGCATCGGCCTGGGAAGGCGCGGCCGATTCCGTGTTCCTCCTGACCAAGGATGAGCCGGTTCCCGGACAGGTCGAGATGACCACGACGAAACAGAAGCACCGACCGGAGACCGGCCGATGGGCATTCCGCATCGAGCAGGTGGAAGTCTCCGACAACGGCATCTGGCCCACCTCCATGGTCCCGGTTCACGCCGACCCGCTCGTTGTGGACAAGGCCGCGCTAGAGGCCAAGGCCGCCAAGGACGCCGCGCTCCAGGCCGAAGTGCTGGAGTACATCCGAGGCCGCGAGTCCGCCGACATGGCTCCGAACAAGTCAGAGTTTCGTGACCACTTCCAGGAGACCAAGCGACGCGAGTCAGCGCTCGACGCACTCGCCGAACTCCGCCGACGCGGAGAGGTCGAGGAGATCCCCGGCAAGGGCCGAGCAAGGGTGCTGCACGTCGTCGCCGATGCCAAGATCCTGCCGTTCTCAGCACGGAATGAGGGCACCGATGCCTGATCTATCCGCGCTCTATCCGCGCAAACATCCGCGCAACAGCCGTCCACCGTAGCGCGGATAGCCGATGCCGCTTGACCTGCAAGAACAGACCTATCCGCGCATCCGCGCTTATCCGCGTTCTATCCGCGCAACTATCCGCGCTATCCGCGCTGGGCCTGTAAGGCCCGGAGTGGTGGATAACAGCGGCGGTGGAAGACAACCAAGGAGAACAACCTCGTGAGTGACCACATCGACAACCCCATTCTGACCATCATGCTGAGGGCATTGGCCCGCGAGGCAGCTCGACAGCATCCCATCCAGATTGTGCAGACGGCATCGGGTGGGTTCGACGTGATGCTGCGCCTTGACGGCACCTACACCTACCGCGAGCACGCCGAAGGCGTCGCCGAGTTCCTCACTGACGCACTGCACGACGCCGCTCGACCTCCAGGCATCCTGTCGGCCGCCGACGCCGACGTAACACCCGGCTCAGGCATCGGAGATCTGCTCATCGCCATGGGCGAGCACCGGCAGGACTGCGACCAGTGACAACAGCACGCATCCCCGGCGTCGATATGCGTCTGCGGCATCGGGGAGATCCAGCAGCCGAGGAGGTGCTCACCCTTCGGGAGTGGTGCCTGGAGCTGGCCGACATGTTGGACGACTGGCTCGACGGCCGCGAGCGCTTGCGACAGCAGCAGGCCGGGCAACGAGAAGCAGCAGAACACCGAGCACAGACCGAACACCTACGACACCGGAGGCAACACCCGTGACCACACAACAACCCCGACGACTCGACACCGACGACATGAGGGACGCACTCGCGTACATGCGCGCCACCGTGCTCGGTGACACCGCCGGCCGAATGGCGATCGCCACCAACTGCGACCCCGCGCACATGCTCGACTGCCTAACCGCGTACGCGCTCGGGCTCGCCGAGCAGGCCGTCGAGGGCGGACCACTCGCCTGGCTCGACATGCTCACCCAGAACGTCGGCGCGCTCGACCGACTGATCGACGCTGCACGCGAGCACCGGCTCGATGAGGACGGTGACTGATGCCTCCCCGACCCTGCACCGTCTGCGGTGAGCCCCACCATGGAGCGGGCAGGTGCCCCGACTGCGCACGTGCAGCAGACGCGCGACGACCGAGGGCATCGGCGACCTCGCGCGGGTACAACGCACGCTGGGAACGTCTCAGCGCCAAGGCACGTCGGCTCCAGCCATTCTGCTCGGACTGCGGCACCCGCGAGGACCTCACGTGTGACCACTCGCCGGAGGCATGGGACCGGACCGCCCGCGGGCTGGCTGTCAGGCTCCGCGATGTCGATGTTGTGTGCCGAGGGTGCAACGCGCGACGTGGGGCCGCGAGAGGACCTCTCAGCCCCCAGGGGAGGCACCCGCTCGCCGACCCCTCCCGGACTCCGCCGGTTAGGCAAGAACGCGATCTCACACCGCTGACCTGCGGTGACCCGCGACAGTCTCAATATGTGGGACACTTGGACCGGGAGGTGAGACGGTGAAGGCAGGACCGAAGGGCTCACGCGATGAGTCGCCGCTGGCGTGGAAGACCCGCGCGAAGGGTGCTCGCCAGTTCGAGTTGTTCGCGGCGCGCTACCTCATCACGCCGAAGGGCACAGGTGCCCGGACGCCGGTGAAGGTCCGGCCGTGGCAGCGGCAACTTGTCTCGACGTTGCTCGATGACCGCGTGCCGCTGAACGTGTGGGTACTGCCACGTGGACAGGGAAAGTCAACTCTCACAGCAGGTTTGGCGTTGCATCACGTGTTCATGTCCGGCGTGGAAGGTGCCCGCGCGGTCATCGTCGCCCAGGATGAACGGTCGGCGATGAGGTTGTTGGCGACCGCTGCCCGCATGGTGAGCCTCAATCCCGAGCTGGAATCACGCGCGATGACCTACAAAGACCGCATCGTGATACCCGGATCGGACTCGCAGATCATCGCACTACCCGGTGAGGCTCACCGTGTGGAAGGCGAGGACGCATCGCTGGCGATCGTTGACGAGATCGGGTTCGTCCGACGCGACGCGTACGAGGCGACGCTCCACTCGACGGGTAAACGGGAGGGCTCGCAGCTCCTCGCGATCGGTACACCGTCACCACCATCCTGGCGCGACGTGAGTCCGCTCATGGACCTGGTACTCGACGGCCGCGCCAACCCCGACAGTGAATCGTTGCGACTGGTCGAGTTCGCCGCGCCGATCGGCTGCGACGTAGACGACGAGGAGGCATGGGCGGCGGCCAATCCTGGCCTGGATGACCTTGTGCAGCGCTCGACGTTGCGCGCGTCCCTGCCACCCAGGAGCCGCGAGAGCGAGTTCCGACGCGCTCGGTTGGGCCAGTGGGTCGAGCACGATGACTCATCGTTCCTGCCTCAAGGCCAGTGGGCATCGCTGGCCACCGGGGAGGGCATCGGCAAGGGTGCCCGCGTCGTGCTCGCGCTCGACGGCAGCCACTCGCAGGACGCGACCGCGATCGTTGTGGCGACCGTGAGCGATCGGCCTCACTTCGATGTCGGTGGGCTCTGGGAGCCGCCGGAGGGCAACGCCGACTGGCGCGTCCCGATTCTCGATGTCGAGAACCGCATCCGCGAACTCTGCCGTGAGTACCAGGTGGTCGAGATCGTCGCCGATCCGTTCCGGTGGGCTCGCACACTGCAAGTCCTGGAGGGTGAAGGGCTCCCGGTTACCGAGTTCCCCCAGAACGGACCCCGGCTCACACCGGCCACCACCGAGCTGATCCAGGCCTGCGGCAACGGTCTGGTGACACACTCAGGCAACAAGGATCTCGCGCGCCATGTGTCGAACGCGATCGTCACCGAGGACGCGCGGGGAATCCGGCTCGACAAGTCGAAACGAGGCAGCAACCGCCGCATCGACCTGGCGGCCTGTCTGGTGATGGGCCACTCACGCGCCACCTGGCGAGCACACAAGAAACCGAAACGACGCCGCGTCAGATCCTTTGCGGCATAGGAGATCACAGTGACCGAAGTAAGCAACATCGAACTCGACCGCGCGCTCGACGTACGCGCCGCGCGGCTACACCTGCTCTCGCAGTATTACGCGGGCGAGCAGCCGCTCGCGTTTCTGTCCCCCGACGCCAAGAAGGCGATCGGGCAGCGGTTCGACCGCATCGCCACCAACCTCCCCCGGCTGGCCGTGTCGGCGATCGCCGAGCGGCTGCGGGTCACCGGGTTCATCGACGCCGAGGGGAAGCGGGACACCGCGCTCTGGGAGGCGTGGACGCGCTCGGATCTCGACCAGGCCTCACCAGCAGGGCACCGGGAGGCCCTGGCGATCGGTGAGGCGGCCGTCATCGTCTGGGCCAACACCGCGGGCAAGGCGGTGGCAACCGTCGAGAGCGGCCGCCAGGTCGCCGTATACCGCGATGCTGGCAGCGGGGAAACCCTTGCAGCAGTGAAGCGTTGGACAGACCTCGCACCGGACGGCACCAAGGGAGCCACCCGATGGGTCATCTACCGGCCGGATCGGATTGAGCATCTGATCGGGGACGGTGCCCAGATCACCGGCGCGAAGATCACCAAGGTGATCGACAATCCGCTCCTCGCGGTCCCCGTCGTCGCGCTGACGAATACCGATCGCCCGCTCGACGTGTTCGGCGTCTCCGAGTTCACTGACCTCATCCCCATCGTGGACGCACTGAACAAGATCTCGGCCGACATGTTGACGGCATCGGAGTACGGCGCACGTCCCCGCCGATGGGCGACGGGGCTGGAGCTGGAGGAGCAGCCGAAGATCGGCGACAACGGGGAGCCCGTGCTCGATGACGACGGTGACCCCGTGATGGAGGTGGTCAATCCGATCTCGGAGACCTCCCGGCTCATGGTCAACGAGGCCGCTGACGGCAAGTTCGGGCAACTTCCCGGCGCGGATCTGTCGGGATATGACACCGCGGTCCGGGTCCTACTCCAGCAGGCGAGCGCAGTCTCGGGCCTGCCAGGGCACTACCTCGGGATCAACTCGACGGTCCCGGCGTCTGCGGACGCGATCCGGGCCGCCGAGGCAGCTCTCACGGCACGCGCGGAGGCACGGCAAGCGGTGTTCGGCCGCGCGTGGGAGCAGGTCGCTCGACTGATCCTCGCCGTCGAGCGCGGTGGCGAAGTCGCCGACTACTCGCCGCGCGTGCAGTGGGCGGACCCATCGACGCGCTCGGCAGCCGCCGAAGCGGACGCGGTGGTCAAGCTCCATGGAGCGGGAATCATCACGACGACCGAAGCGCGCACGCGATTGGGCATCGACAACCCCGAGCAGGGACCGGCAGATGACACCACCAGCTCGACCCCGGAGGCAGCAGCGTGACCGACGACGACAAGAAGACCCAGCAGGACCCCACCGACGAGGCTCCCGAGGCAACGGAGACCACCGGCAGCGAGAGCCCCGCCAACGCCGAAACCGGCTCGCAGAACACGGAATCCGGGGACCAATCACCCCAGGGTGACTCCGAAACTCCGGCAGCGGGCGACTCAGCGGCCAACAATTCCGAGGCATCGGCGGACACTGACGGCGCAACGGACACAACGGAATCCGGCGACACCGACACGTTCTCACGCGAGTACGTGCAGGAACTCCGACAGGAGTCGGCCGGATACCGGACCCGCGTCCGCGATCTGGAACAGCAGCTCCACCGGCTCCAGGTCGAGCAGACCGGCGCGCTCGCCGATCCGGCCGACCTGCCGTTCGACGCTGCACACCTGGAGTCCCCCGAAGCGCTCCAGGCCGCGATCGACGCGTTGCTCGCCGACAAGCCGCACCTGAAAGCACGTCGGTTTGTCGGTGACGTAGGGCAAGGTAGTCGTGGCTCCGCACCCGCGGAGGTCAACCTACTCGGCATGTTGCAGGGCCGGGTCTGACAGATGGAGAAAACCGTGGCAGACGAAGACAGCATCAGGGCGAAGTGGGAGGCAGCGGTCAAGCACGTGCTCGACAAGGCAGCCAGCGACACCGCTGGGAGCCGCGTCAAGGAGTGGGCAGAGGCATACGCGTTTCTCGCCGCCAACCCCGCGCGTTACGACGACTGACAGGACAACGGACGTGTCGAACGACAACATCAACCCGGACTACGAGGAAGTCAGCAACTCGCAGATCCTGGATGAACTGCGACAGATCAACGAGAACCTCAACGGGCTCTACGAACTCCTGCACGACGGGCTGATCCTCCCTTTCAAGGACGACCACGCCAAGGCGCTCAAGGCGCTCGGCGCGATCAAGGATCACACTGACGGCATCGAGGCGAACACCTCGCGCATCGAGTGACCTCATCGTTGCCGACACCGGGCCTCATCTCATATAGTGGGATGAGGCCCGGTGCCGTTTCTGCTCGACCGCTGAGTGAGCCAGGTGCTCCAATCGCGTGAATCCTGTTCCATCACTTCACCATTGGAGAATCCCGTGGCAACCGAAACCACCACCACCAATCCGACTCTGCTCCAGGAGCAGGTCGCCAGCCTCCTGGTCCAGCCCTTGGAGGCCCAGTCCGTCGTCCTGGCCAGCTCGCCGAAGATCTTCGACACCTCCAGCCCGCTGCGCATCCCGCGACTCACCTCCGGCGCATCGGTCGGATTCGTCGCCGAGGGTGCCCAGATCCCCGAGGGCGACGTGTCGTTCGATGAGGTCAAGCTCCTGCCGTCCGATCTCAAGTCGCTCAAGGTCATCGTCCGGTTCACCAACGAACTGATCCGGCAGAGCGTGATCGGCCTGGACGCGGTGCTCAAGACCCGTCTGGTGACCGATGTCGCCAACGCGCTCGACACCGCGCTCCTGTCGGGTACCGGGGCCACCAAGACCATCAAGGGCATCGTCAATCAGGCGGGAGTCCAGACCGGCGTGCTCGACGCCGACAACCCGGACAGCTACCTGGACGCGATCGCCAAGGCGCACGCGGCCGAGGTGACCCCCAACCGATGGTTCATCAACTCGCAGGACTTCATCGCGCTGCGCAAGGCCAAGGACTCGCAGGGCCGCTACCTCCTGGAGACCGACCTCACCGCCGATGCCGTCTATCGACTGTTCGGCATCCAGGTGACGCCGACCAACAAGCTGGCCACCGGCAAGGCGATCCTGCTCGACACCAACCAGGTGGCGATCGCCCGCGATCTCGCACCCTCGGTCACCCTGCTCCCCGAGCTGTACGCGGCGACCGACGAGACCGCGATCCGCGTCGTCGCGCGGTTCGATCTCGGGCTCCTGCACCCCGAAGGTGTCGTCGTCCTCACTGCGGCCTGACGGTCCCACAATCGTGGTCCGGGGCTTGGGTTTCGTCACGGTTTCCCAAGTCTCGGGCCGCTTCACCAGGAGGCCGACATGGCAGTAACACCAACGGATCTCGTTAAGTGGCTCGGGGAGCCGACCACCGACACCGACCTCATGGCCCAGGCTGGCCAGGCGATCACCATGGCGTCGGCCATGTGCGACGCCTACACCCGCGGGCAGCACGTCAAGGCCGATGGGATCACCACCCGTCCCGGCGTCGATGCCGTGGTTCAAATGGCAGCAGCGCGAATGCTCGCCAACCCCGAAGGTCTGCGGTACTCGACCGGCGTCGTGACGTTCAATCAGGCATTCGAGGGCTTCACCCTCGCCGAGCGCATCGTCCTGGACCGCTACCGACGCAAGGCGGCCTGACCGTGCCCAGGTTGCCACTCAAGGACTCAGTGACGCTCAAGATCGGTGGCGGACGCGATGAGAACGATGATCCCATCCCGGTGCAGAACATCCCGATCCGCGCATCGGTCACGCCGATCTCCGGGGACCAGCAAGCCCAGCGCGGCCGATCGACCACGCTCACGACGTACCGGCTCACCGTGACAGATCCGCGCATCGAGCAGGTGACCACCGTCATCTGGCGAGCGCAGACGTACACGCTGGAAGGGCGAGCGATGCCCTACCGCATCGGCAGCGGCAACACCCCGCACCACTACGAGGTGATGATGTCGCTCGGGTCCGGCTGAGATACTGGTCCCACAATCGAATACGCGGAGGCCGGAAGGTTCCCGCACCACGCTGACAGAGGCCCCAGATCCGAAGATCCGGGGCCTCTGTCATGTGCTGATTGGGCACGTAGTGGGCACGGTGACCCTGATTCAGCGTGTTTACGCTGGTCAATCTGTCGGGCTGACAGGATTTGAACCTGCGACCACTTGACCCCCAGTCAAGTGCGCTACCAAACTGCGCCACAGCCCGTTGCCCTCTCGCGAGGGCCTCGACAACATTAGCCGACGGCGGCCGTTCGAGGCTAATCGCCTGGTCACGGCCGCGCCGACGGTTCTGCTAGGAGACCGTGGAGCGCTTCCGGTACCAGATCCAGCCACCGGTCACGATGAGTGCGCCGACCAACGATCCGATGATTCCACTCGGACGCAACGACAGTCCGTCACCCGAGAGCAGGCTGATCAACAGTCCGCCGACGAACGAGCCGACCAGGCCCGCGACGATGGCCAAGGTCCAGTCGATGTTCCACATGTTCTTGCCACCGATGATCAGCTGCGCGAGGGCGCCGATAACCATCCCGAATACGATGATCGCCAAGATAAGCACGCATGGGAGTATGTCACGACTTCGGGCGGGACTCGCTGTCTGGGGCGGTCAACGCTTCCGGCGGTCTCGCTTGTCGCGCACGCGCACGTTGATCCGGACCGGCGAGCCGTCGAAGTTGAATTCCTCGCGGAGACGACGCTCCAGGAAGCGGCGGTAGCCCGCCTCCAGGAATCCGGTCGTGAACAGCACGAACGTCGGCGGTCGCACCGATGCCTGGGTCGCGAACATCACACGCGGCTGCCGTCCTCCGCGAAGAGGAGGCGGATTCGACGCGATGACGTCTTTGAGCCAGTTGTTGAGCTGGCCGGTGGAAATGCGCTTGTCCCACGACTCCAGCGCACCTTCGAGGGCAGGCACCAACTTCTGGACCGCACGTCCGGTCATCGCCGAGATGTTCACACGCCGTGCCCACGGCACGCGCGCGAGTTCGCGGTCGATCTCCTTGTCGAGCTGGTAGCGACGATCCTCGTCGACCAGGTCCCACTTGTTGAACGCGATCACCAAGGCACGTCCGGTCTCGATGATCAGCGACAGCACGCGTAGGTCCTGCTCGGTGATCGGCTCCGACGCGTCGATCAGCAGGATCGCGACCTCGGCGGCTTCCAGCGCCGACCTCGTGCGCAGCGACGCGTAGTACTCGTGTCCGCTGGCGGTGTGCACCTTGCGGCGCAAGCCCGCGGTGTCGACGAACAGCCACGGCCGTCCGTCGAGTTCGACGAGCTCGTCGACGGGATCGACGGTGGTGCCGGCGACATTGTCGACGACCGAGCGGTCGGAACCCGCGAGCTTGTTGAGCAGCGAGCTCTTCCCGACGTTGGGCTTACCGACCAACGCCACGCGACGGGGACCGCCGAACGCAGGCGCCGCATCCCGCGGGGTCTCGGGCATCTTCTCCAGGATCACGTCGAGGAGATCGCCCGCTCCCCTGCCGTGCGCGGCAGAAACCGTATGCGGTTCACCGAGTCCCAGCGACCACAGCGACGCAGCTTCGGCCTCGAGCTTCTCGCTGTCGACCTTGTTGGCGACGAGGATGACCGGCGTCTTCGACCGTCGAAGCACGCGGGCGACGGCCTCGTCGGTCGCGGTGGCACCGACAGTGGCGTCGACGACGACCACGATGACGTCTGCGGTCTCCATGGCCGATTCGGCTTGTTTCGCGACGGCCTGTTGCAGGCCCTTGGCGTCGGGTTCCCATCCGCCCGTATCGACGACGGTGAAGCGGTGCCCCGACCACGACGCCGAGTACGACACGCGGTCGCGGGTGACGCCGGGGATGTCTTCGACGACGGCCTCACGGCGGCCGAGGATGCGGTTGACCAACGTCGACTTGCCCACGTTGGGACGGCCGACGATCGCGACGACGGGGAGTCGTTCGGGTTCGCCGCCCTCCTCGCCGAGGTCGAATTCGCTCAGCTCCCAGTCGGTTTCGTCCGACCAGATACCGTCGCCTGGTTGGGCTGTTACGTCGGTAGTGATGAAGTCATCGTGCTCGGTCACACGGCACCTCCGGTTCGTGTCTGGACCAGTCCGGCGAGTTTGTCGAGAACCTGCTCGAGTGACAGGTCGCTGGTGTCGACGATGACCGCGTCGTCTGCGGGTCGCAGTGGCGATACGGTGCGCGTCGAGTCGAGATGATCACGGCGGTTCACACCCTCGAGAACCTGCTCGAAATCGCTGTCACGACCGGCGGAAAGGTTCTGCCGATGTCGTCGTAGTGCTCGCGCTTCGGGCGTCGCGGTGAGATAGATCTTGACCTGCGCGTCGGGAAAGACGACGGTCCCGATGTCTCGGCCCTCGACGACGACGAAGTCGTCGACGGCGTGAATCCGTTGCAGCGCAACCATCTTCGACCGGACGGCGGGCACGGCTGAGACCGCGGAGACCGCGTTGGTCACCTCGTCGGTGCGAATGGGCGCCGAGACGTCCTCACCGTCGAGGAACACCCGTGATCCACCCGATCCGTCTGCACGCAGTTCGATCCGCGCGTCGTCGACGACCGCGGCGATCGAGTCGGGAGCATCAGGCGAGACACCTGCTCGCTGTACAGCGAGCGTCGCGGCACGGTACATGGCCCCGGTGTCGAGGTAGTGCGCACCGACCCGCTGCGCGAGAAGCTTTGAGACAGTGGACTTTCCGGTCCCCGCGGGTCCGTCGATCGCGATCACGCGCGAGGACGTGACGGACTCGCTCACATCCCCACCGCCTTGTACAGCGCACCGACCTCGTCGCGTCCGAGCACTCGCAGCGTTCCTGGACGCTGCTCGCCGAGTGCCACGTTGCCGATGTGGGTGCGCACCAGCGAGGTCACCGGGAACCCGACGGATTCCATGAGTCGACGCACGATCCGATTACGGCCCTCGTGCAGAGTGATCCGCACCAGCGACTGTCCCTCGTTGACGTCCATCACGGTGAATCCGTCGACGGACACCGGACCGTCGTCGAGTTCGATGCCGTCGCGCAGCGTGCGCGAGAGCCCACGAGGAACCTCGCCCTTGACCGTCGCGAGGTAGGTCTTGGGCACCTCGTAGGAGGGGTGCATCAGCCGATGGGCGAGTTCGCCGTCGTTGGTCAGCAGCAACAAGCCCTCGGTCTCGGCGTCGAGCCGGCCGACGTGGAAGAGGCGCTGACCCGCCATGACGCGTTCGGCCACGATGTCGCCGACGCAGGGGCGGCCCTGGTCGTCGGCCATCGTCGACTGCCAGCCCTTGGGCTTGTTCAGCGCGAGGTACTGCTTGGTCTCGTCGATGATGACGCGGGCACCGTCGACGCGGATGACCGCGGTGTCGGGGTCGATGCGCAGCCCCTGCTCGGTCACGACCTCGCCGTCGACCTCGACGCGACCGGCGGCGATCATCTCCTCCGCGCCGCGTCGCGATGCAACGCCTGCCTGTGCGAGGACCTTCTGAAGTCGGACGCCGTCGTCGACGTAGGTGGCGTGGCCACTCTCGTCGGAGCCGCCCTGGTGGCGTGCTGGTCGCGCGTTGTTCAGCCTGATGCGCCCTGCCTCGACGTCGGGCGTCGAACGGCCTTTGCGATGCCTCTTCTTTGTGCTGGGCTGCTGGCCCTTATACCCATGCCCCTTACCGCCCGCGGGGATGCTGCGACCGCTCGCGGACTTGCCCGACGCGCCGCGCCCGGCTGCCCCACCTGCGGAGCGCTGCCCGCGGGGGTTGTCATTGGAGCTGTTCTTTCGGTTGGTGCGACCCGCATTGTTCTTCCTGCGGTCGCCCGGTGTGCCGTCACGGCTAGCGGATGCCATATGTCATTCCTGGTCGTCGATTGTGGTTCCCGACGAGGCGTCGGGTGTGTCGTCTCCCTTTGAGTCTGAACGCCCACTACTCAGTTTGGCGAATCGCGGGTCAGACAGGAGCTCTTCGTCGAGGTCGTCAATGAGGTCGACGTCGGGCAGCAGCGGGGCCAAATCGGGTAGTTCACTCAACGACGCGAGCCCCAGACGCTCGAGGAACAGCTCGGTTGTCCCGTAGGTCGTGGCACCAGACGCGGTATCGGACCCGACCTCGTTGATGAGTCCTCGGGCGACGAGTGTGCGGACGACGCCGTCGACGTTCACACCTCGGATCGCGCTGACGCGCGCCCTGCTCACGGGCTGTCGATACGCGATGACGGCGAGCGTCTCCAAGGCTGCTCGGGTCAGTTTCGAACGCGCCCCGTCGAGGAGGAGACGCTCGACGTACGGCGCGTACTCGGCTCGTGTATAGAACCGCCAACCATCACCGGCGAATCGAAGGTCGATGCCGCTGCGCGCTTCGGTCAGGTCAGCCGCCATCTGGGTGAGCGTCGAATGCACGCGTGCGCGATTGTCGCCGACCGCCGAGGCGAGTTCGTCGGCGGTCACCGGCGTGTCGACGACGAGCAGCACGGCTTCGAGCGCCGCACGCAGGCGGGCGTCGTCGAGAACTGGTTCGGAGTCTGCCTCGTCGACGACCATGTCGCCGACGTCGAGTGCCGTCTGCTCGGGTGCAACGCTCTCGGGCGAGTCGGCGTCGGGGCCGCCTGAATTCTCGTCGATGTCGGTCATTCGTAGTCCTCTGCTTTCTCCATGCGTAGTTCGTCGCGGTCGCGTTCGCCTGTCCACGACACCTGGAGTTCTTCGAGTGCCTCCGGCTGCTCGAAAGTGACCGCACGCTCACGGAAGAGTTCGAGCAGTCCGAGGAAGCTGCCGACGACCTCAAGTCCGTTCTCACAGTCGGCCACGAGCGCGCGGAAGGTCAGCCACTCGCCGGGCTTGGCAGCCAGCAGCGCGGCCATGCGTCGAGCCTGCCCGGGCACCGACACCTTGTGCATGTCGTGAAGGTGATCGAGACCGACTGTCGGGATAGGTCGCGGGGTCAACGCCGCGACGGCAACCTCGGCGAACCCGTTCGCGTCGACGCCGAGTGTCACCTCTGGCAGCAGGTCGGTGAACTGCTGCTCCAACGACACCGCGCGCGGATACCGCTGCAGTGCCGCGGCTTCGAGTTCGCCGAAGAGTGCGGCCACCTGCTTGTACGCGCGGTACTGCAGGAGTCGCGCGAAGAGCAGGTCACGCGCTTCGAGCAGCGCGAGATCCTCCGGGTCGTCGACCTCTCCGGTCGGCAACAACCTCGCCGCCTTGAGATCGAGCAAGGTCGCTGCGATGACCAGGAATTCGGTCGTCTGCTCGAGCCCGAGCTCGGAACCCATCTCCCGCGTGTACGCGATGAACTCGTCGGTCACCGCGTGCAGCGCGACCTCTGTGACGTCGAGACGGTGCTGGCTGATCAGGTTCAGCAGCAGATCGAACGGACCCTCGAAGTTGGCGAGCTTGACCCGAAAGCCCTGCTCCTCGGCCTCCGTCGCCCCCGCCTCCGTGGTGCCTGCCTCTGGGGTTCCTACCTCTGGGGCCTCGACGTCGGCGGTGCCGGCCTCCGAGTTGGCAATCTCAGCGGCGTCGGCCTCAGCGGTGCCGGTCTCGGTCATGCCTGCTTGACGTTGCGCGCGATGACCTCGCGTGCCAACGCGCGATACGCCTTGGCGCCCGCGGACTTCGGTGCCCACGACGTGATCGGTTCACCTGCGACGCTGGTTTCCGGGAAGCGCACGGTACGCGCGATGACGGTGTCGTACACGGCGTCGCCGAAGACCTCGACGACGCGAGCCATGACCTCGCGGGAGTGCAGGGTTCTGGCGTCGAACATCGTGACGAGGATGCCGCCGAGGGTGAGACGGAAGTTGAGTCGGTCGCGCACCTTCTCGATCGTGTCGGTGAGCAGCGCCAGACCGCGCAGACTGAAGTACTCGCATTCCATCGGGATGATCACGGTGTCGGCGCAGGCAAGGGCGTTGACGGTGAGCAATCCGAGCGACGGCTGGCAGTCGATCAGCACGACGTCGTAGCGGTCGAGGACGGGGTGCAACGCCCTACCGAGTGCCTGTTCGCGTCCGACCTCGCTGACGAGTTGGATCTCGGCGGCAGACAGATCGATGTTCGACGGCAAGAGGTCGAGGTTCTCGACGCGCGTACGCATGAGCACATCCTCGATGGAGGCGTGCGGTGGGACCAGCAGGTTGTAGACGGTCTCGTCGAGTTTGTGATGCGGCACGCCGAGGCCCGCAGACAACGCACCCTGCGGATCGAGGTCGACCAGCAGTACGCGTCGCCCGTACTCGGCAAGTGCGGCACCCAGGTTGATCGTCGACGTCGTCTTACCCACGCCGCCCTTCTGATTGCACACGGCAATGACGGTCGCGGGTCCGTGTCGGTCGAGCGGCGCAGGCGTCGGAACGTCGCGGTAGGGACGCCCGGTCGGGCCGATCTCGTCGTCGGGATGATCGCCCTCGTCGATGTCGATGCCGGACATCACATGAAGTCGGTACTGATCGTCGGCATGACCTCCCGACCGCGGTGTACTCGGTGTGCTCACGTACCCGCCTTTCTCACTGATCACGTATCGACGCCGCTTGTCAGCCTAATGGTTCACTGCACCGAAGCCGTGGAGCATCGCCGCACGGGCCCCTTCCACGACGCTCAGCGCGCTCTCGGATGGGCCGTGGCGTAGACCTCACGCATCGTGTTGACCGTGACGAGGGTGTAGACCTGCGTCGTCGTCACAGAGGCGTGCCCGAGCAACTCCTGGACCACTCGCACGTCGGCGCCGCCATCGAGGAGGTGCGTCGCGAATGAGTGCCGCAGGGTGTGCGGTGAGACGGCCGTACCGATTCCTGCCCGCTCCGCGGTGTCGGCGAGCACCTGCCACGCGCCCTGTCGGGTGAGCCTGCCGCCGCGCGCGTTGAGAAACAGCGCGGGCGTCGAGCGTGTCACCAGAGCGGGCCTGCCACGCACCAGATACGCCTCGATGGCGCCGACGGCGGGACCGCCGACCGGCACGAGTCGCTCCTTTCCGCCCTTGCCTCGCAGCAGGGCAGTGCGTGCATCGGTGTCGAGGTCGTCGACGTCGAGCGACGTCGCCTCGGTGATGCGTGCTCCACAGCTGTAGAGCAGTTCGAGGAGCGCGCGGTCACGCAGGGCACGCGGATGGTCGCCCGCCCCCGCTGCTTCCAGGATCGCGACGACGTCGTCGACGGGTAAAGCCTTGGGGAGGCGTCGCGCCGGACGCGGTGGCCGCACCCCGTGCGCCACGTCGGCGGGCACGACACCTTCGGCAGCGGCGAACTTGTGAAAACCCCTGGTGGCCACCAGCGTTCGTGCTACCGAGCTGTCAGCGAGGGGTGTTGTCCCGGCCTGCTCGTCGCCGCGTCGCAGATCGACGAGGAACTCGCGTACGTCGTTCTCGGTGACCTCCGCGAGATCGACGATCCCCCGGCCGGAGAGATAGCGCCGGTAGCGGTCGAGGTCGCGACCGTAGGACGCAAGCGTGTTGGGCGCCATGCCGCGTTCGACGGTGAGGTGGTCGAGATACCTCGACACCACGTCGTCGACACGCGTCCCGGCGGTCACGTCGATGCCCGACCCGCCTTGCGATCGGCGAAGGCGTGGGGCTTATCGCGCCACGGCGAATCCGGTGTCCGCAGCTGCGTGTCGGTGCGATCCGCGGCAGAGAGCGCGAGAATCCCCGACACCGCGGTCGCGTTCACGATGTCGCCGGACAGCACCATCGACACAGCGTCGTCGAGCGCGACCCACTCCAACGACATATCGGCCTCTTCGTCCTCGCGTTCGGCCACATGGTGCTCCGACAGTTCTTCGGCCAGGTAGACACGCAACGCTTCGTCGGTGAACCCGGGCGAGAGGTCGAGGTCGATCAACACCTGCCACCGCTGCGCACGCAGGTCGGTTTCCTCCGCGAGTTCACGCTGCGCGGCGGCGAGCGGCGGCTCTACCCCACCCTTGTCGAGCAGCCCCGCGGGAATCTCCAACAACCTGCGGCCGACAGGATGCCGATACTGACGCACCATCGCAATCCTGCCGTCCTCATCACGCGCGACGACGGCCACGGCACCAAAATGCTCGACGACTTCGCGTTCGGCAACCCGACCGCCCGGCATCTCCACCTGGTCGAGGCGAAGCGCGAGTATCGCTCCGTCGTAGACCACTCGGCTCGACTTCACATCGAAGTGGTGGGCGCCGGGGCCGGTGCTCTCGCTCAAGCGTCCTGTTCCTCGACCTCGACGGCGACGTCGTCTTCGACCGCCGCCGCGGGCGGAGGATCGTAGTCGCCCAGGTCCACCGGAAGCCGTTCTGCCGCTTTGTATTTCAGCGAAGCATCGATGAACGAACGGAACAGCGGATGCGGGCGCGTCGGCCGGCTCTTGAGTTCGGGGTGCGCCTGGGTGCCCACCAGGAACGGATGAATCGACTTCGGGTACTCGACGAATTCGACGAGGTGACCGTCCGGCGACGTCCCCGAGAACACGAGACCCGACGCGGCGATCTTGTCGCGATAGGAGTTGTTGACCTCGAAGCGGTGCCGGTGGCGCTCGGAGACCTCTGTCGAGCCGTACGACTCCGCCACGATGCTGTCGGGCTTGAGCGTTGCCGGGTAGGCACCGAGCCGCATCGTGCCGCCGAGATCGGCTTCTCCCGCAACGATCTCGGTTTGGTCGGCCATGGTCGAGATGACGGGGAACGGGGTGTCGGGATCGAACTCGGTCGAGCTCGCGTCCTCGAGGCCCACCGAGCGTGCGGCCTCGATCACGATGCACTGCAGGCCGAGGCACAGTCCGAGCAACGGAATGCCTCGACGCCGCGCGTACCGGATCGCTCCGAGCTTGCCCTCGATCCCCCGGATGCCGAAGCCACCGGGAACCAACACGCCGTCGACGTCTCCGAGCGCTGCCTGCGCACCCGCCTCGGTGGCGCATTCGTCGGACGGAACCCACTTGATCTCGGTCTTGGCGCGCCACGCGAAGCCACCTGCGCGGATCGCCTCGGTCACCGACAGATAGGCGTCGGGCAGGTCGACGTACTTGCCCACCAACGCGATTCGGACCGTCTCACGCGGCTCGTGCACACGGTTGAGCAGTTCGCCCCACACGGTCCAGTCGACATCGCGGAACGGCAGCCCGAGCTTGCGCACGACATAGGCGTCGAGTTGCTCGGAGTGCAGCACCTTGGGGATGTCGTAGATCGACGGGGCGTCGGGCGTGGAGATGACGCCGTCGATGTCGACGTCGCACATCAGCGCGATCTTCTTCTTGAGCCCCTCGGGCACGTCGCGATCGCACCGCAGGATCAGCGCGTCGGGCTGGATTCCGACGTTGCGCAGAGCGGCGACCGAGTGCTGGGTCGGCTTGGTCTTCAGCTCACCCGACGGCGCGAGATAGGGCACCAGTGAGACGTGGATGAAGAAGACGTTGTCGCGGCCGACGTCGTGACGGATCTGGCGAGCGGCTTCGATGAACGGGAGCGACTCGATGTCGCCGACGGTTCCACCGATCTCGGTGATGACCACGTCTGGCGGCTCACCGTCGTCGCCGGGCGCACGCATCGCGAGCACCCGCGATTTCAGCTCGTCGGTGATGTGCGGGATGACCTGGACGGTCTCGCCGAGGTACTCGCCGCGTCGCTCCTTGGCGATGACGGTCGAATACACCTGTCCGGTGGTGACATTCGCCGACTGCGAGAGATTGCGGTCGAGGAAGCGCTCGTAATGCCCGACGTCGAGGTCGGTTTCGGCGCCATCCTCGGTGACGAAGACCTCACCGTGCTGGAAGGGATTCATCGTGCCTGGATCGACGTTCAGATACGGATCCAGTTTCTGCATGGTCACGCGCAGACCGCGCGCTGTGAGTAGTTGGCCGAGGCTCGACGCCGTCAGACCTTTTCCGAGCGACGATGCGACGCCGCCCGTAACGAATATGTGCTTCGTGCCTTCATGCACGTGGCGAAGTGGTCGCAAAACCCGTCTCTCCCGTCGGCTGGATCAGGCCGGAAAACCTGTTGACCTACGGGACTCCAGGGTAACACCCATCGGCGGTTCTCCGCTCCGCCACACCGGAAGCGTGCTCGCCGAAGGTGTGATCCGCGTCGTGATCCGCCGACCGGCCAGGGCGAGCGGCGTCCCCGTCGGAACGCCCCGCCCCCGACGGCGTCAGGTCGACGGTCGGTCGGTGGCCCCGACGGTGATCGCCTTGGCACCTGCTCCGGTGCCGTAGGCGCCGGTCCGTCCGCCCTTCTCCTCCTGCAGGACGAGGATCGACGTGATGCGCCCGGTTTGCTGATCGACGTTGTCGACGGTCGAGACGGCGTTGCCCAGACCGGGGTCCGAGCGAACGACGGCGATCGGCGAACCGCCCGCAGTCGAACCCGTCCGACCGAGCAGCGCTCCCCCGTCGCCACGCCCCGAGAGTGCCGCGGCAAAGCGGGCGACGAGTTGTCCCTGCGCACCTGAATCCTCGGGATAGCCGCCACCGGTCACCACGACGGCGAGGTCGGCAGGTGTCGAGCCCGCCCCGGCGTAGTCGATGAACCCGCCGTCGCGCAACGCTTCGAGTCCGGTCCGCCGGTCGTCGGCCGACGCTGCGCCCTTTCCGCCGCGGTCGAGCGTCAGAGCACCGAGTAGATCACCCGCGCGGCCACCGGAGTCGACCAGTTCGGCACGCAGCGTCGAACCCGGAGGAATCGTCTGGTCGATGATCGTCGAGAGTTGCTCGGATTTCTGATCGGAGACGAATTGTGGCGTCAACGCGATCTGACCCGACACCTTGGCGCCCGCGCCTGCGACCGCGTCCTTGATGGCGGCGACGTCGGCGTCTGCTGCGCCGGGCGCGGTCACCACCAGGACCGACTGGCCACGAAGCGTTCCGTCGATCACCCGTCCGGTGATCGCGGTGTCAAAACTGTTGGCGCTGTTGAGCTGATCGTTGAGCTGATCGCGCTCGTCCTGCAACGCCCCGATGCGATCACGACTGGTGCCTGTCAACGAATTCATTCTGTCGCCGACAAAACCGGAGCCGATGAACAAACCCACCGTGAGTGCCAAAAACACCGCGGCGAGCGAGATCGCATGCTGCCGAACCGAAATCATTGTCTACCTGTTCCAGACCCCACGGGCCCACTCGACGAGCTGATGCCACTGTGCGACAACCCAATCGGTCACTTCGCCGCCCGCGCTCGACAACATCACCGCAGCGATCACCGCGATCAGCGCCGCGAGTACAACGAAGGCGACGGCCGCCCCCGACACGCGGCTCCTGTACAGCGTCGCAACGGCTTTCGCGTCGACCAGCTTGGGTCCGACCTTCATTCGGGTGAGGAAGGTCGACGGATTGCTCTCACGCCGCGAGCGGTCGAAGAAGTCGTCGAGGGTGCCGCCATAGCCGACGGTGACGATGAGGTCGGCGCCGTGGTAGTCGGCGAGCAGCAGAGCGAGATCCGACGCCGCGCCGGCAGCGGGGAATGTGGTCGCCCCGATTCCGAGGTCCTGGATTCGCTCGAGACCCGCGGCATGACCGTCGGTGTCTGCCGGAAGCACCAGTTGCGCACCGCATTTCAGCGTCGCGACCTTCATCTCTTCCGGGTCGCCGACGATCAGAGAGGGCTTGTACCCAGCTTTCGTCAGCGTGTCAGCACCCGCGCCGACACCGATGATCACCGGTGAGTACTCCTTGATGAACGGCTTGAGTGCGCGCAGATCGGCCGCGCGGTCGGGTCCGTCGCCCACGATCACGACGTGCTTGCCGACCAACGAGGCGTCGATGTCGGGCACGCCGACACCGTCGATCAGCAGTGGGGACTCGCTCCGGATGAACTCAATCGTGTTGCCGGAGAAGGCTTCGAGGTGATCGACGAGTCCGGTCTTTGCCTCGATCATCATGTCGGCGATCTCGTGCTCGTCGAGCGTGGTGCCGCGCGCGAGGCGTCGTTCACCGACGAACACCTTGCCGTCGTCGACCCGGAGTTTCGCGCCGTCCTTGACGCGCTTGAACACTTCGGGTCCGACCTCATCGACGAGGACGATCCCGGAGCCGACAAGCACCTCCGGTCCGAGGTTGGGGTAGCGCCCACTGATGGAGCGGGACGCATTGACAACGGCGACGACATTGGCCTCGACCAAAGCGTCGGCGGTGACGCGGTCGAGGTCGACCTCGTCGAGGATGGCTATGTCACCCGGTCCGACTCGGTCGATGAGGCGGCGGGTGTTCTTGTCGATCCTGGCGATACCGGACACGCCAGGCAGTTCTTCGGAGTTACGTGCGAGCAGTGCGGGCATCTTCATGCACCACATGATTGACCGTGCGCCGCGCAGCCTTGGGGAGGCGCGCCGCAACATGGGCAACTTTTGTCACACGAGTACCAACTGTCTCAGCGCTTCTTGCGGGTGCCCTTCGCTTTTGTCGCTGCGCTCGTCGCTTCACCTGCCGACGATCCGACGGCGTGAGCCTTCTCGCCATCAGCGGTGGCCAGTAGTTCCTCAGCATGCGCCCGGCCCGTGTCGGATTCGCCGAGTCCCGCGAGCATGCGCGCCAATTCGGCGATGCGCGCGTCACGGTCGAGTGGCCGCAGTGTGCTGGTCTGCGCACGATCGCCGGATTTCGACGTCTTCCCGATCACCAGGTGGTTGTCGGCGAAGGCCGCGACCTGCGGAAGGTGCGTCACGACGACGACCTGGTGGGCCCGTGCGAGTCCCGCGAGCCTACGTCCGATCTCCACTGCGGCCCGGCCACCGACACCGGCGTCGACCTCGTCGAAGACCATGACCGATCCCGACGTCGGCTCTGCGAGAACCACTTCGAGGGCCAGCATCAGTCGCGAGAGCTCGCCGCCGGACGCCGATTTGGCGATCGGCAGGGGGTCGGCTCCGGCATGTGCGACGAGGGCGAACTCGACGCGATCGGCGCCGTCGGCACCTGCGTGCGCGGCGGCTCCATCGACCGTGATCGCCAGCCGATCGTCGGGGGCCGCGACGTCGGGGATGACGTTCACCGACAGCGCGGCGTCGCCCATGGCAAGGCCTGCCAATTCGGCCGACACCTTGCTCGACATGGAGGTCGCCGCCTTACGACGCATGGTTCGCAGCGTCGACGCCGCTGATTCGACGTCGGCACGCGCCGACGCGGCCGCCGCCTCGAGTTCGTCGATCGAGCCCTGCGGGTCGTCGATTTCGGAAAGTCGACGTTCCGCAGTCTCGCGCCACGCGATGACGCCGTCGATATCAGGTGCGTACTTGCGGACCAGGGCTTTCAGCTCACCCTGGCGAGCGAGCAGCTTCTCGAGTTCGTCTGCGTCGCTGGGCAGCCCGGATAGAAACGACGACAACTCGTCGCCGATATCGGTGACGACGGTCAGCGTCTCCGACACGCGAGCAGCGAGCGTTCGCAGTTGCGCGTCGGCCGCGGACTCCAGGAGCGAACGAACCTGCCCGAGACCGTCGACGAGCGAACCGTTATCGCCCGCAACTACGTCGTGCGATCCCGCAGCCGCCGAACGAATCGACTCGAGATCGGAGAGTCGTCGGATGGTGTCGGCGAGCGCGTCGTCTTCTCCCGGCTGCGGGTCGACCGCGGCGATCTCGTCTATGCCGAAGCGCAGTCGGTCGGCTTCCTGCGCGAGTTCACGATGGTTGGCGCGGCGTGCGTCGAGTTCGTCGAGTATTGCGACCCAGCTCTCGCGCGCCGAGCGATACCGCCTCAGCGCCGCGGCCGCCTTGTCGCCGGCGAAACTGTCGAGGGCGTCGCGCTGATGGTCGGGACGAAGCAGACGAAGTTGATCGTTCTGGCCGTGAATCGTCAACAACGCGCCCGTGAATCTGCCCATCACGCCGACCGGCACCGACCGCCCGCCGAGGTGTGCACGCGAACGACCATCCGAGCCGACGGTGCGCACCACGATGACCGAGCCGTCGTCGTCGAGTTCTGCACCAGAAGATTCGACGATGTCGGCGACAGCGGCACGCGTGGCATCGTCGGCGGACTCAGCGAGTCGGAACCGCCCCTCGACGGTCGCTTTCTGGCTCCCCGATCGCACTCTTCCGGCGTCGGCGCGCGCACCCGACAGCAGCCGCAGGCTGGTGACGATCATCGTCTTGCCCGCGCCGGTCTCGCCCGTCAATACGGTGAACCCGGGGCTGAATTGTGCGGAGGCCTGATCGATGACGCCGAGGCCGGAGATCGACAGCTCTTCGAGCACTACTTCCCCTCACCCTGCCGCCCGCGCCATCCGGTCACCGGCAGGTCGAATTTCGTGACGAGTCGATCGGCAAACGGGTCGGAATCGATGCGTACCCACAGCACCGATCGGTCGCTTCGGACCACCTCGACACGGCCGCCGGCCGGGACGAAGATCTGGCGTCGGCCGTCGCACAGGGCGATCGCCGACCGTCCGTGCTTGTCGATTTCCACCGCGATCCGCGATCGAGGGCTGGTCACCATCGGCCGGGCGAACAGCGCGTGCGCATTGCTCGGAACGATCAGGATCGCTTCGAGGTCGGGCCACATCACCGGTCCGCCGGCCGAAAAGGCGTAGGCAGTCGATCCGGTCGGTGTCGACACGAGCACGCCGTCGGCTCCGAACGCGGATACCGGCCGACCGTCGACTTCGGTCACCAACTCGAGCACGCCGTTGTTGGTTCGGTTGAGGATGGCGACCTCATTGAGTGCCCAGCTACGGCGCACCTCGTCCGGTTTGGTCGGATGGCTGATCGAGATGTCGAGGGTCATCCGCGGTTCGACACGGTAGTCACGCGATATGAGCTGCGCCATCACGTCGTCGATGCGGTTGGCCTCGGCCTCGGCGAGAAACCCGATGTGCCCGAGGTTGATTCCCAGCACCGGAACACCCGCCGGATAGGCGAGTTCTGCTGCGCGCAAGAACGTTCCGTCGCCCCCGAGCACGATGACCACCTCGCACCCGACGGCCGATTCCGGGTCGCCCGTCGCGACGGTGACATCTGCCCCGAGCTCGCGCAATCCGTCGATGTCGAGCGGATGGCTCGGTGGCCGCGTGGGGCCATGGTCGCGGTTGGCGGGATCGTCGTGACCTTCCCTGTCGTCTCGTCCGCGAAGGTCGACGTCGTCTTGCGTCGCGGGGTTGTCGGCAGTGAGGTCGTGGTCGATGATGCGTAGGCCAACACCAGCCGCAGCGCAGTGGCGTGCGATCGATTCGACCGTACGGGTCACCACAGCACGTCCGGTGTGCGCCACCACCATGAACTCGCGCTGACCGGACACGGCGACCACTGATTCGTCGATCACCTTGTTCCTTTCACCATTCCCGATCTGCGGGCACGCTCAGCGAGGTCCCTCGTCGACGGCACGGTGGATCATCCCCCGCAACTGCGCATCATCCGCAATGTCGGCGACTTCGTCTGCCCCGCCACCAGTCTCCCCGACAGTATCGTCCGCCGGAACGTCGGGCTGCGCGTGGTGGTCAGCCGGCCGGTATGTCAGCCACAAGAAGTATTCGACGTTGCCCGACGGCCCTGGCAACGGACTCGCCACGACGTCCCTGGTGACCAGACCGAGCTTCGCCGCGTCGCGCGCGACGTGGTAGACCGCCTCGGCGCGCAACTCGGGGTCGCGCACAACGCCACCGGAGCCAACCCGGTCCTTACCCACCTCGAACTGCGGTTTGACCATCGGCAACAGGTCGGCGCCCGGTCGGGCACTGGCAGCGAACGCCGGTAAGACCAGCGACAGCGAGATGAACGAGAGATCGGCGACGACGATGTCGACGGGTCCCCCGATGTCGTCGGCGTTCAGGTGACGAACGTTGGTACGGTCGTGCACGTCGACACGGTCGTCGGACTGGAGCCGCCAGACGAGCTGCCCGTAGCCGACATCGACCGCAACAACCTCGGCGGCCCCGCGTCGAAGCAGAACGTCGGTGAATCCTCCGGTCGACGCGCCCGCGTCGAGGCAACGCTTGTCGGCGATGGTCAAACCCTGCGGCTCGAATCGTTCGAGAGCACCGAGCAGCTTGTGCGCACCGCGCGACGCCCAGTCGTCGCGGGGGCCGTCGTCGGAAACGAGGATGGGGGTGTCGCGCGTCACATTTGTCGCGGGCTTCGCGGCAAGCACCCCATTGACGGTGACCTGCCCCGCCTCGATCAGCTCACGAGCCTGCTCTCTCGAGCGGGCCAGCTTGCGGCGGACGAGCTCGGCGTCGAGCCGTGCACGCGTAGCCACTCAGTGAACCCTGAACAGTGTGATCACCCGCGACAGGCCGGCCGTCATCGAGGATCAACCTCTGCCAACGCTGAGGTGAGTACGTCATGAGCCTTCTCCAGCAGCTCACTCTGCCGCGCGAGCGCCGCGAGATCGAAGGTGTCGCCTGCCTGCTCGCGAATACGGTCGACCTCGTCGAGCAGCGACTCGACCGTCTCCGCGACCGGAATCTGCGGCTCGGCCGCAAGGTCAGCAGGCGAGGGCGATTGCGGCCCGGGTCGCAGGTGCGCTCCGGGGACGGGGTGTTGCGGTTGCTGGTAGTTCATGACACGACCACGCTAGCGCAGGTCTCCGACACCGAGCTTGTCGATCTGCGACCGAACGTCCGGGTCGTCGCTGGTGATCGCCACATCCGACGGGTCAACCGGCCCGGCTTCGACGTCCCGGCCATCGAGGAGTGCCCACGCGGCGTGCGCGAGTGCAGGCAGAAGCGCCTCGTGCGCGGGCTCTTCCCCAGTGGCACTGACCGTGATGGTCGCGCCGGACACCTCGACGTCCCAGTCCGGCTGTTCTCCGATCCGGACGGTTTCCTCATCATCGAGAAGGCCGGTGAGGTCGTCGATCACGTGCGACGGCCGCTGCTCGGGTGGTGCAAGCAGCAGATCCTTCGGAGTGCTCACACCGGTCAGGACGAGCGCACTGTCGAGGCCGACCGAATGCGCTCCCTGGATATCGGTATCGAGTCGATCGCCGACGACCAGCGAATTGGTCACCCCGCTGCGCTTCATCGCATCCGCCATCAGCGGCGCAGCGGGTTTGCCGGCGACGAGAGGTTCGGCGCCGGTCGCGTTGGCGACAGCGGCGACCAGTGACCCGTTGCCGACGAGCAGTCC
Organism: Gordonia sp. w5E2; assembly: GCF_036540975.1. NCBI lineage: Bacteria > Bacillati > Actinomycetota > Actinomycetes > Mycobacteriales > Gordoniaceae > Gordonia > Gordonia sp. w5E2. The sequence continues at coordinate 2,758,073 of NZ_CP144213.1, forward strand.
ACGCTCGGAGGGCAACGTCGCGTCCGTATTGGTGGCGATCCACAGTGCGCCCGCACGGATCGCGAGCGCGGCTTCCGACAGCGTCGACCAATTGGTGTCCGGAGAGAATCCCTGGATCACGGCGGCAGGTCGGTCGTCTGCGCTCCTGGCGACACCGACTCCGACCTCGCGCACCTCCTGCGCCAGTCCGTCGGTACCGAGGACGAGCGCACGCGAGCCTGGCTCGACGTGTTCAGAGAGCAGACGAGCCGCGCTCTGAGCACTCGTCACGACCTGATCCTCGGTCGCCGAGAAGCCCATCGAATTGAGATGTGCTGCAACCTCACTCGGACGTCGGCTCGCGTTGTTGGTGACGAAGATCTGGGGAAGGTCGAGAGCGTCGAGGGTCTCTCGTGCTCCGTGGGTCGGCTCCTTGCCCGCGAACACGGTGCCGTCGAGGTCGAGGAGCAGCGCCTCGTAGTGATCGACCAACGATCCTTGCGGCGGAGCCTGCGGCTCGGGCGAAGGCGCGCTGGACGCTGCCGGCGTCGCAGGTTGAGCAGCCGGTGCCGGGGGTTGAGCAACCTGAGCCGTGGCCGTCGATGCAGTGCTCGATGAAGCCGCTTTCTCGTCGGATGATTCTGTACTCGACGTGGGTGGGACTTCTGCAGGCACGGACGTCGTCTCCGACTCGGCAACGTCATCTCCCGAGGCGTCTACCGAGCTATCTCCCGAGTCCTTATCTCCCGAGCCATCTATCGACGCGGCACCGACACCATTACCGGAAGCGCCTTCGGTCTCATCAATGGCACCGACGACGTCGACGTCTTCCACTGCCGAGGCATTGCCGTCAGATGTGGTGTCAGGACTCATGTCCTCCGACAGCTCCATCAGGCGGAACTCCGCATCGGTGGCGTCGTCGACGTCGGCCGCTGCGGCGTTCATGTACCAGGTCACCGCATCATCACGACGGTCAGCAGCCAATAGCGCGGACGCGTAGGCGTAGAACAATCGTGCTGCCATCGTGCCGGTCCGGCCTGGTGCGAGATCCTCCGCCTGAAGGGTCACGAGCGCCTTCGCGGGTTCGCCCGCATCGATGCGGGCGCCAGCCTCGACGATGCGCATTTCCGTCGCCTCGTCGCCGGTCAGTGAGCGCCCCTCCTCGCTACGAGCGATTTCGATAGCTCGTTCTGGGCGTCCGAGTCCGCGCTCGGCGTCGGCGATCAATGGCAGCAGCGATGTGCCGCCGTTGATTCTGCGCGCGGCTCGCAACTCGGTAAGAGCCTCTTGCCATTCGCCGGCGTTGTAGGCCGCGATTCCCGCGGTCTCGCGGACCAGTCCGACCCTCGAGGCGCGCTCCCGCGCCGCACGTGCATGAGCCAGCGCCAATTCGGGATCTGAATCGAGCAGCTGAGCGACCATCACCAGATGCCTCGCCACCCGATCGGCGTTCGCCTTGTCGAGCGTCAACAGATCACGGCGTACTTCCTGGTCGAGGTCCGACGCCACGACGTCGTCGGGCAACGGCGGACCCGCAGGCCGGCCCTCGGGCCCTCGTCGATCCGAACCGCGTCGATCCGACGGTCGTCCACGGCCGTCTGGCCCACGTCCGCGATTGTCCGACCCACGCCCTCGGCCTCGTTTGTCCTGTCCCCGATCGCGATCGTTCATGACTCTCAATCTATGCCCTGCGGAGTCTTGGTGCGGAATCCACCGCGACCCGGAGCTCCCGCGTGCGCGAAATGTAAATGCCCGTGAATGCAGTAATGCCCCGCACCACGGGGGTGCGGGGCATTACTGGGATGTTGTGCTCGGCGGTGTCCTACTCTCCCACACCGATTAGAGTGCAGTACCATTGGCGCTGGTGGGCTTAGCTTCCGGGTTCGGAATGGGACCGGGCGTTTCCCCACCGCTATAGCCGCCGAAACAATATGAAACAGCATCCACGCAGAATGTTGCTCTTTATGTGAGCGTTGCGTGTGTTGTTTCAGAAGTGTCATAGTGGATGCGAACACACCTTTATTACAAGTTGATGTGTTGGGTGTTGTTGGTAAGTCCTCGGCCGATTAGTACCAGTCACCTAAACCTATTACTAGGCGTACAGTTCTGGCCTATCAACCCCATGGTCTGTAGGGGGCCTTAACCCTTCAAGAGGGTGAGAAACCTCATCTTGGAACAGGCTTCCCGCTTAGATGCTTTCAGCGGTTATCCCTTCCGAACGTAGCTAACCAGCAGTGCTCCTGGCGGAACAACTGGCACACCAGAGGTTCGTCCGTCCCGGTCCTCTCGTACTAGGGACAGGTTTCCTCAAGTTTCTAACGCGCGCGGCGGATAGAGACCGAACTGTCTCACGACGTTCTAAACCCAGCTCGCGTGCCGCTTTAATGGGCGAACAGCCCAACCCTTGGGACCTACTCCAGCCCCAGGATGCGACGAGCCGACATCGAGGTGCCAAACCATCCCGTCGATATGGACTCTTGGGGAAGATCAGCCTGTTATCCCCGGGGTACCTTTTATCCGTTGAGCGACACCACTTCCACACGTTGGTGCCGGATCACTAGTCCCGACTTTCGTCCCTGCTCGACATGTACGTCTCACAGTCAAGCTCCCTTGTGCACTTACACTCAACACCTGATTGCCAACCAGGCTGAGGGAACCTTTGGGCGCCTCCGTTACATTTTAGGAGGCAACCGCCCCAGTTAAACTACCCACCAGGCACTGTCCCTGAACCCGATCAGGGTCCGAGGTTAGAAGTCCAATACGATCAGAGTGGTATTTCAACAATGACTCCATGAACACTGGCGTGCCCACTTCACAGTCTCCCACCTATCCTACACAAACCGAACCGAACACCAATACCAAGCTATAGTGAAGGTCCCGGGGTCTTTTCGTCCTGCCGCGCGTAACGAGCATCTTTACTCGTACTGCAATTTCGCCGAGTCTGTGGTTGAGACAGCAGAGAAGTCGTTACGCCATTCGTGCAGGTCGGAACTTACCCGACAAGGAATTTCGCTACCTTAGGATGGTTATAGTTACCACCGCCGTTTACTGGGGCTTAAATTCTCAGCTTCGCCCCCCGAAGGGAACTAACCGGTCCTCTTAACCTTCCAGCACCGGGCAGGCGTCAGTCCGTATACATCGTCTTACGACTTCGCACGGACCTGTGTTTTTAGTAAACAGTCGCTTCTCTCTGGTCTCTGCGACCCACACCAGCTCAAACAGTAAATGTCGTCACCAGAATGGGTCCCCCTTCTCCCGAAGTTACGGGGGCATTTTGCCGAGTTCCTTAACCACAGTTCTCTCGATCGCCTTAGTATTCTCTACCTGACCACCTGTGTTGGTTTGGGGTACGGGCCGTGTACCAACTCACTAGAGGCTTTTCTCGGCAGCATAGGATCATGGACTTCACCACAACGGTTACGCATCACCTCTCAGACTTGATGAAACACGGATTTACCTATGTTTCGTCCTACAGGCTTACACCAGGACAACCATCGCCTGGCACCACTACCTTCCTGCGTCACCCCATCGCTTGCCTACTACCAGCCAAGGTCCTGTGCATCACCCCACTCGAGACCCGAAGGCCTTCTCGGAGGATCTGGACAGTTAGTACAACTGATTCAGCATGGGCGCGGATACACGGGTACGGGAATATCAACCCGTTGTCCATCGACTACGCCTGTCGGCCTCGCCTTAGGTCCCGACTCACCCTGGGCGGATTAGCCTGGCCCAGGAACCCTTGGTCATTCGGCGGCAGAGTTTCTCACTCTGCTTTCGCTACTCATGCCTGCATTCTCACTCCCACACCCTCCACACCTCGTTCACACGGGCGCTTCCACGGATGCAGGACGCTCCCCTACCCACCCACACACCTAGCCCACAACCCGTAGATCATGGGCGGGCTTATGTGAGTGCCGCGGCTTCGGCGGTGTACTTGAGCCCCGCTACATTGTCGGCGCAGGATCACTTGACCAGTGAGCTATTACGCACTCTTTCAAGGGTGGCTGCTTCTAAGCCAACCTCCTGGTTGTCTTCGCGACCCCACATCCTTTTCCACTTAGTACACGCTTAGGGGCCTTAGCCGGCGATCTGGGCTGTTTCCCTCTCGACTACGAACCTTATCGCCCGCAGTCTCACTGCCCTGCTCTCACTTACCGGCATTCGGAGTTTGGCTGACGTCAGTAACCTAGTAGGGCCCATCGGCCATCCAGTAGCTCTACCTCCGGTAAGAAACACAGAACGCTGCACCTAAATGCATTTCGGGGAGAACCAGCTATCACGGAGTTTGATTGGCCTTTCACCCCTACCCACAACTCATCCCCTCCATTTTCAACTGAAGTGGGTTCGGGCCTCCACGACGTCTTACCGACGCTTCACCCTGGCCATGGGTAGATCACTCCGCTTCGGGTCTAGACCCGGCGACTCCACGCCCTATTCAGACTCGCTTTCGCTACGGCTACCCCACACGGGTTAACCTTGCCACCGAGCACTAACTCGCAGGCTCATTCTTCAAAAGGCACGCCATCACCCACAACCAACCAAATGATTCGCAGGCTTTGACGGATTGTAAGCGTCCGGTTTCAGGTACTATTTCACTCCCCTCCCGGGGTACTTTTCACCTTTCCCTCACGGTACTTGTCCGCTATCGGTCACCAGGAAGTATTCAGGCTTACCGGGTGGTCCCGGCAGATTCACAGCAGATTCCACGAGCCCGCTGCTACTTGGGCACCCATCACGCAAGACCACACGTTTTCAGCTACCGGACTCTCACCGTCTACGGCAGACCATTCCAGGCCACTTCACCTAACATGCAGCATTTATCACTCACGCCCCGACAGGTAGATCGGAGAAGATGAACCCCACAACACCACACACACAACCCCTACCCGGTATCACATGCGCATGGTTTAGCCTCCTCCGCTTTCGCTCGCCACTACTCACGGAATCACAATTGTTTTCTCTTCCTATGGGTACTGAGATGTTTCACTTCCCCACGTTCCCCCCACACAGCCTATACATTCAGCTGGTGGTAACACGACATCACTCGTGCTGGGTTTCCCCATTCGGACACCCTCGGATCACAGCTCGTTTGACAACTCCCCGAGGACTATCGCGGCCTACCACGTCCTTCATCGGCTCCTGGTACCAAGGCATCCACCGAACGCCCTAAAACACTTACAACAACACCTACAAACACACCCACACACAACGCGCAGGCACGAATGTAGACACAAAAACTCGACAAAACACACAACCAAAAAACTTGTATGCATTGCAAAAATAAAGATGCTCGCATCCACTATGCACTTCTCAAACAACACACACCCGTAACCGCTTCTCTCTCCTGCCGCCATCACAGCGACGATCAACGAGACAACCTGCATCACGGGCACAGAGAAAACTCAGTGTGTTCTCTCAGAACCCCGATAGTGTATTGACAGCATACCGGCCTCACGACCGACAACAATCAGAGATGATCGCGCAATGATGCACGGCTCTGACTTGCCTGATGTTTCACCCGTGAACACACTCGTGCCGCACCACGATCGGGTGCAGAAACACGGTTGTTTGTATGCTCCTTAGAAAGGAGGTGATCCAGCCGCACCTTCCGGTACGGCTACCTTGTTACGACTTCGTCCCAATCGCCGATCCCACCTTCGACAGCTCCCTCCACAAGGGTTAGGCCACCGGCTTCGGGTGTTACCGACTTTCATGACGTGACGGGCGGTGTGTACAAGGCCCGGGAACGTATTCACCGCAGCGTTGCTGATCTGCGATTACTAGCGACTCCGACTTCATGGGGTCGAGTTGCAGACCCCAATCCGAACTGAGACTGGCTTTAAGGGATTCGCTCCACCTCACGGTCTCGCAGCCCTCTGTACCAGCCATTGTAGCATGTGTGAAGCCCTGGACATAAGGGGCATGATGACTTGACGTCATCCCCACCTTCCTCCGAGTTGACCCCGGCAGTCTCCTGCAAGTCCCCGGCATAACCCGCTGGCAATACAGGACAAGGGTTGCGCTCGTTGCGGGACTTAACCCAACATCTCACGACACGAGCTGACGACAGCCATGCACCACCTGTACACCAACCACAAGGGAACAGCCATCTCTGACTGCGTCTGGTGTATGTCAAACCCAGGTAAGGTTCTTCGCGTTGCATCGAATTAATCCACATGCTCCGCCGCTTGTGCGGGCCCCCGTCAATTCCTTTGAGTTTTAGCCTTGCGGCCGTACTCCCCAGGCGGGGTACTTAATGCGTTAGCTACGGCACGGATTCCGTGAAATGAAACCCACACCTAGTACCCACCGTTTACGGCGTGGACTACCAGGGTATCTAATCCTGTTCGCTACCCACGCTTTCGCTCCTCAGCGTCAGTTACTACCCAGAGACCCGCCTTCGCCACCGGTGTTCCTCCTGATATCTGCGCATTTCACCGCTACACCAGGAATTCCAGTCTCCCCTGTAGTACTCAAGTCTGCCCGTATCGCCTGCACGCCTGCAGTTAAGCTGCAGAATTTCACAGACGACGCGACAAACCGCCTACGAGCTCTTTACGCCCAGTAATTCCGGACAACGCTTGCACCCTACGTATTACCGCGGCTGCTGGCACGTAGTTGGCCGGTGCTTCTTCTGCTCCTACCGTCACTTGCGCTTCGTCGGAGCTGAAAGAGGTTTACAACCCGAAGGCCGTCATCCCTCACGCGGCGTCGCTGCATCAGGCTTGCGCCCATTGTGCAATATTCCCCACTGCTGCCTCCCGTAGGAGTCTGGGCCGTGTCTCAGTCCCAGTGTGGCCGATCACCCTCTCAGGTCGGCTACCCGTCGTCGCCTTGGTAGGCCATTACCCCACCAACAAGCTGATAGGCCGCGGGCCCATCCCCAACCGCAAAAGCTTTCCACAAATCCCCATGCGAGGAAAAATGAATATCCGGTATTAGACCCAGTTTCCCAGGCTTATCCCAAAGTCAGGGGCAGATCACCCACGTGTTACTCACCCGTTCGCCACTCGAGTACCCAGCAAGCTGGGCCTTTCCGTTCGACTTGCATGTGTTAAGCACGCCGCCAGCGTTCGTCCTGAGCCAGGATCAAACTCTCCATGAAAACCTATCAAAAACCCGCCAACCCCAAAGAGTCGACAGAATTTTCAACACAATCTCAGCCAGAGAGACAAAAACCTGACCAAACAAAAACTAGCAACACCCAGACCCAAAGACCTGAGCGTCACAAAAATAAATCATCACATAATCCAAAAACTTGGACACACGATGCCAAAATATGGCATCAGACAATCTTGTCAATACACTATCGAGTTCTCAAAGAACACACACCTACCAGCGCCACCCCGCATGGCGAGGCGCTCTCTAGTAAGCTGGTGTTTGGAATTGTTGACCCCGTCTCCGGAGCAACTCTTCCAGGCTACCAGATCCGATTCGCGTTCGCAACACCGTGTGTTGCGGGCTATTCGTTTCTGGCCGCATCGGTGTTCCAGGCTATCAGACCTGAGACACTGCAGTTTCCCCGATTCCGTGTCGGCCCCGGGGTCTTGCTCGCTGCGGTGCAACAAGAAAGTTACACACACGGGAACAGGGCGTCAAATCGCCTGGTCAGAGGCTTAAACGAGCGCCGGCAAAGCTCTTCTTACCGCGTCGGATGACCAGCCAACGGCCGTGCAGCAGGTCGGAAGTGCCTGGAGTCCACTCCGGATCGGTGATCTTGGTGTTGTTGACGTAGGCACCTCCTTCGCCGATCGCGCGTCGTGCAGCTTTGTTGCTCTCAGAGAGCCCGCTGTCCACGAGAAGTCCGACGAGCGTCGGTGCGTCGGAGCTGTATTCGGCGATCGTGGTCTCGCCCAGTGCTGCCGCAAGCGTCGACTCGTCGAGATCCGTCAGTTCGGCGCGGCCGAACAGCGCCTGACTGGCCAGTTCCACGGCGTGGGTGTTGGCCGCGCCGTGGATGAGCGTCGTCATCTCCGCTGCGAGGCGCTTCTGCGCCAACCGAAGATGCGGAGTCTCTTCCGTTGCACGCTCCAGCTCACCGATCTCTTCCCTGCTCAGGAACGTGAACCACTTCAAGTAGCGGACGACGTCGGCGTCGGACGTGTTCACGAAGTACTGGTACCAGGCGTAAGGACTGGTGAGTTCCGGGTCGAGCCAGAGGCTTCCGCCGCCGGTCGACTTACCGAACTTCTTGCCGTCCGACGAGGTCACGAGCGGAACTGTCAGCGCATGCACGGTGTCTCCGGTGATCCGGCGCGTGAGATCGACACCGCCGACGATGTTTCCCCACTGATCCGAGCCACCGATCTGCAGGCTGCACCCGTGCCTGCGGTGCAGTTCGAGGTAGTCGTTGGACTGCAGCAGCAGGTAACTGAACTCGGTGTAGCTGATCCCATCGGACTCGAGGCGTCGTCGAACGGTTTCTCGAGCGAGCATCACGTTGACCGAAAAGTGCTTACCGAGGTCGCGGAGGAACTCGATCGCGCTCAGCCCTGCCGTCCACTCCATGTTGTTGACCAGCAGGGCGCTGTTCGGACTGTCGTCGAATCGCAAGAAGCTGGCCAGCTGGTCGCCGATGCGTCCGGTCCATCCGCCAACCGTGTCGACGGAGTTCATGGTCCGCTCACCGACATCACGCGGGTCGCCGATGAGTCCTGTCGCACCACCTGCGAGAGCGATAGGCCGATGACCTGCGAGTTGAAAGCGACGCAGCGTCAGAAGCGGCACCAAATGCCCAGCATGCAGGCTCGACGCCGTCGGGTCGAAGCCCGCGTACACAGTGATCGGGCCGGCTTCGACAGCGGACCGCAGTTCATCGATGTCGGTTGACTGCGCGATCAAGCCTCGCCACTGCAGATCGTCGAGAATGTCTGAACCATCGATTCGGTCTTCAGAGGTCAGTGTGCTCACACATCGATCTTGTCATCTGCGCGTGCGCGGCCGGCGAACACCCGACCTGTATCGATCAGACCCGGCCCTCATCGATCAGGCAGAAGTGAGACGTTGATGCTCTTCGTCGTCGACCGCGCGCGCCTCAGTGGCCAACATGACCGGGATGCCGTCGGCATCGATCCGGTAGGCGACACGAAGCCGCGGGTTGTAGAGCTCATCGCCCGCGTCGAGCAGCGGGCCGTGATCCTGCGGGCACACCAGCCGGTCACGAACGATCGGATCCAGTGACTGCGCGCGAGAACCCATCGGCTTGCTTCCTCTCTCAGCGGATTTCCCCAGCGGATTTCGACGTGCCGCGGGGCACGACAGCAAGCCTAACGGCGCGGCGAACGCGTCGATCACCCGCTCGCCTCCACATCAACGCGTGCCGGTCGCGGCTCCCCCGGCTGTTGTCCTGGTCGGCGCGCCCGCGGTTCCGACAGCTCTTGCCGACGTCGTGCGATCGCGTGAGGTTGCGGAGGACGAATCCGGCAGCCAATCCACTCTGCTCACCGCAGTCTTGGTGAACCGTCGGTACCTGCCCTCCGAGTCGCGGTACCAGACCTTTGACCCGGGTTTCGGCACACCACGAGCCGCCAGTGCGCTCGCCTGGGGGCGATAGGACTCCGATACCGGGATCTCGTCGACGACGCAGACCAGGTGAGGTCGACGGTGCGCGGGCAGTGCGCCGAGGCCGAGCCGCAGTTGCGTGACTGTCAATGAATCCACGTCGACATCGGACCGCATCGTCAGCGCGGCCACCACGATCTGGCCTCCCGGATCGCCGAGCCGGTAGGCGGCCACTTGATCGACACCGGGCACCCGCGAGAGCAGTTGCTCGATCGGCGGGAGGTAGATGGGGCCCTCGATCGAATGCGCCACGGTGTCAACCGATCCCATGAACCACAGGTCGTCGTCGGAGTCCCGGTAGAACAGGTGACCCGACACCTCCCACCGGTCCTTGGGCGCGAAGACGTCACGCAAGACGGTCGCGGTGGTGTCGAAGCGATGCCGTGAACGCGCCAGCAGCAGCCCGACCTCGCCCTGCCCCGCACGGTCGACGAAACCGTTTTCACCGACGACGAGGCGCTCGGCGTCGACGTCGTATGCCGCGATTGCCACCTCGTTGGTTTCCGGCAGAGCGCGACCCATCGACCCGACCTTGTCGGCGGCGACGTTGGCCAGGATGGCCGAACCGTCAGCTGTCGCGAAGAACTCGAGAACGCGGGCACGTGGGAAGCGTTCGCTTATCTCGTCCCAGAGGCCGGTGGGAAGTCCCGATCCCATGAACAAGCGGATCGGATTGTGCTCGTTGATCTGAAAGTTCTTGTCGTGCAGTATCTCTCGCAGCATCGACCAGGTGTAGGACACCACCGTGACGCCGTATCGATGAACCTCGGTGGCGAAGTTCTCGGCGTCGACGCCCTCCGACAATGCGATACGCGACCGTCCGACGGCCGTCGCGCCGAGCGTGGTCAACAATCCGGAGGCGTGGTGCAGCGGCGGGATGCAATAGACCGTGTCGCGGTCTGTGAGACCTGCCGCCGACGCCGCTCCGAACGCCGACATCGCGAACCTGTGATTGGTCACCGGCCACACCGCAAGTTTGCCGCGTGAGCGGGTGAACAGGATGAATGCCAGATCGCCTGCGAGACCGGGATCGGGGCGATACCACGCTGGCATCTGTACGACGTCGGGGTCGATCTGTTCCATGTCGATGACGGTGCGGCCGTCAACGCCGTCGATCTCGCGTGCCGACCCGCTTCCGCCACCGAGCACGAGGACGCGATCGCTGTGAGCTGTCGCGGTCTCGAGGTGAACGGGATCGCAGACGACGACGTTCGCGCCTGCCAGCCGCAGCATCTCGCCGACATCGCCCTCACCGGCGAGAAGTACGGCGACCGCGCCCAACCGGGACAGTGCGGCAACCGCGACCAGCGCGCTCGGGCGGGTGTCCATCAGAACCCCGATGTGCTCGCCGGGGCGCACGCCACACTGCACCAGTCCCGCCACCACGTTGTTGATGCGGGTGTCGACCTGCGAATGGGTGAGAACTCGATTCTCGAAGAGGAAAACCTCGCGGTCGCCGCCCCAGTCGGTGTTCTCCGACATCAGCTTTCCCAGCGAGATACGAGTACCTGACTGGATCTGTCCGAGGCGGAACAGTCGCGGCACCGTGCGGACTGATTCCTGCGCGACGGCAAGCGACGTCCGCTGCACAGCGCCCGCCATTTCCCACAGATCGCGGGACGCCCCGGCACCCGCATCGGCAACCGAACCGATGCCGTGCGTGATCCGAGACAGCAGGCCGACGCCGGTGCCTTTCCCGTCGACCGGCGCCTCCATCGGCTCGACGTGATCGGGCTCAGGCCCCAGGTCCTCCTGCCAATTGATCCATTCCGCAGTCGTCGGCCACGTACGAGTACCCGAAGTACTTCCCACCACAAGACCGAAATGCCCTACGGGAAGCCGTGATTCGTACACGCGAGCTCGTGGTGCCGCACGGACGACACCACGGATAGCGATCGGTTGCCCGATGTCGTCGACCTCGCCGACGAAACCCAGAACGGGGGCGGTGATCTCGGCGAGCGTCACCAGTTCGCCGTTGATCACAAACCCGCCGGACACCATGCGGTTATGTGCGACGAACTGGCGCAGCAGTTCCGCGATGGCCGGGCCGGACCAGGCGACCCACCCTTCGGCTTCGAGGAAGCGGCGCTGATCTTCGCGGGGCAGAAGTGCGTCGCGGTCGTGGAGCTGGCGGAGGAAGTCGAAGCGGCTGCGCGCGGTCTTCACCGGGTCGAGCATTTGGAAACCGAGACGCGCCAGCCAACTGGGCACCCACAGATGTGGAAATACCTTGTCGGCCAAGACCTCCGCGCCGGGAGCGACCAGTGCTGCGGGCAGTCCGAGCGGTAGTGCCGCGAGAACGTCGACCGGGCTACCGAAGGTGATCACGCTGGCCACCCCGCGGGAACGTCGATACGCAGCTGCCTGATAGGCGAACATGCCGCCCTGCGAGTAGCCGGCGACGTGAACATCGCGGCCGGTGGATTCGATGATCCAGTCGATCGCCTCGCTCACCGCGACGACGTGGTCGGCGAGGTTGCGCTCCATCCCGCCTTCTTCGTGATCGGGAGATCCGAAGTCGACGACCCAGGCAGTGATGCCGTTGCGGTGCAGCACAGAGACGGCACCGTTGTGCTCGGTCACGTCATAGACGTTGGCAGACACCATCATCGGGGGAATCAGCACGATGTTGGGACCGGTCGCCGGGGCATCCGGGAAGTAGCGTCGCAACCGGAACATCCGTGTCGTCTCGACCACGGTGAACGGCGCGGGCTCGGTCCCGGTCTGCAGACCGCCGTACCGGAGCACCTCGAGACCATTCTGCGCTGTCGCGAGGACACGCTCGGCAAATGCCTTCACGTCGGGAATACCGCCGCCTGCCATCAACCACGCTCCTCCCCGCACACTGTATGGTGATCTGCATCACCTTACCCAAGCTTGGTCAACTCGCACCGTACACGGATCGACATAGACCCCGCGCACTCGTCGACCTCACTGTGACGGTGAACTCACCGACCACCGTGATCGCAGTGCCGGGAGCGCGCGGTCGAGGACGTCGAGCTGGCGCTGCACCTGCGACGGAGCGGTGCCGCCGTAGGCGTCGCGCGACTCGATCGACCCTCGAACGGTCAGTACCTCACGAACCTGCGGGGTGAGAGCCGGATCGATCGACGCGAAGGTGGCATCGTCGAGTTCATCGAGTCCGACGCCGCGGTTCTCCGCCTCGCGAACACACGCACCGGCGACCTCGTGGGCCACTCGGAACGGAACACCTTGACGCACAAGCCATTCCGCAATGTCGGTGGCGAGGGTGAATCCCGCGGGAGCCAGCTCGGCCATCCGATCCTCGTGGAACTCGAGTGTGCCGACCATCCCGGCGATCGCAGGCAACAGCAACTCGAGCTGCGCGACGGCGTCGAATACGGGTTCTTTGTCTTCCTGCAGGTCGCGGTTGTACGCGAGCGGCTGAGCCTTCAAGGTCGCCAGCAAGCCGGTGAGGTCACCGATCAGCCTGCCCGCTTTGCCGCGTGTGAGTTCTGCGACGTCGGGGTTCTTCTTCTGCGGCATGATCGAACTCCCCGTCGACCAGGCGTCGGCGAGGGTGACGTAGCCGAATTCGGCAGTGCTCCACAGGATCACCTCTTCGGCGAGTCGCGAGAGATCGACGGCGATCATCGCGAAGACGAACGACGCCTCGGCCGCGAAGTCTCGCGACGACGTCGCGTCGATCGAGTTCTCCGCGGCTGCGGCGAACCCCAGATCAGCGGCGATCGCCTCGGGATCGAGGCCGAGTGACGAACCCGCCAACGCACCGGAGCCGTACGGGGACACCGCAGTTCGACGATCCGCATCGGCAAGCCTGTCGACGTCGCGGATCAGCGGTTGCGCGTGCGCGAGGAGGTGATGCGCGAGCAGCACCGGCTGCGCAGCCTGCAGGTGTGTCTTCCCCGGCATGACGGCGTCGGGATGTGCGCGAGCCTGAGCAGTCAACGCCTCGACGACGTCGAGCACACCTGTCGCGACAGAACGCATCGCCTCGCGCAGCCACATGCGAAACAGCGTGGCGACCTGATCGTTGCGCGACCGTCCGGCGCGCAGCCTGCCACCGAGGTCGGCTCCGACGCGTTCGATGAGTCCGCGTTCGAGGGCGCCGTGCACGTCCTCGTCGGACTCGGCAGCCACGAAGGTGCCGTCGGCGACGTCGCTCGCGAGTTGGTCGAGACCGGCGAGCATGGCGGTCAGATCGTCGTCGGACAGCAGGCCTGCGCGATTGAGAACCCTGGCGTGCGCCTTCGACGCCTGGATGTCGAACGGGGCGAGCACCCAGTCGAACTGCGTCGACTTGCTCAACGCGGCCATCGCGTCGGCGGGTCCCGACGCGAAGCGACCGCCCCACAGCGACCCCTGGTTCGTTGTCCCGTGCTGGGCTGAGGGGCCCTGATCACTCACTGAGCAGATCCCGCTTCGCTGCGATCTTCGACGACAGGCCGTGCAGCTCGACGAATCCACGTGCGGCGGACTGGTCGAAGCTGTCGCCCTCGTCGTAGGTCGCGAGGTTGAAGTCGTACAGCGACTCGCCGCTGCGGCGGCCGTTGACCGAGATGTGGCCACCGTGCAGCACAAGGCGGATCTCGCCGGAGACGTGCTCCTGCGTGGAGTCGACGAAGGTGTCCAGCGAGCGCTTGAGCGGCGAGAACCAGAGGCCGTCGTACACCAGCTCTGCCCACTTCTGATCGGTACGACGCTTGAAGCGTCCGAGTTCGCGCTCCAAGGTGACGTGCTCGAGCTCTTCATGGGCGGTGATCAGCACCATCGCGCCGGGAGCCTCGTAGATCTCGCGGCTCTTGATGCCGACGAGGCGATCTTCGACGACGTCGAGGCGGCCGACACCCTGTGCGCCCGCGCGGCGGTTGAGTTCCTCGATCGCCTCCAGCACGCTGACCGGGCGACCGTCGATGGCGATCGGGCGACCCTTGTCGAACGTGATGATGACCTCGTCGGGCGAGTTCCAGTTGATCGTCGGGTCCTCGGTGTAGCTGTAGACGTCCTTGGTCGGCGCATTCCACAGGTCCTCGAGGAAGCCGGTCTCGACGGCGCGACCCCACACGTTCTGGTCGATCGAGAACGGCGACTTCTTGGTCACGTTGATCGGGATGTCGTTCTCCTCGGCGAAGGAGATGGCCTTCTCGCGCGTCCACGCGTAGTCGCGGACAGGGGCGATGACCTCGAGATCTGGTGCCAGCGAAGCGAAACCGACCTCGAAGCGCACCTGGTCGTTGCCCTTACCCGTGCAGCCGTGCGCGACGACGGTGCCGCCGTGATCGCGTGCCGCGGTCACCAGATGCTTGGCGATCAGCGGGCGCGACAGTGCCGACACCAGCGGGTACCGGTCCATGTACAGCGCGTTCGACGTGATCGCGGGCAGGCAGTAGTCGTCGGCGAACTCGTCGCGTGCGTCGACGAGCACGGCTTCGACGGCACCGCAGTCGAGCGCGCGCTGGCGGACGACCTCCATGTCCTCGCCGCCCTGTCCGAGGTCGAGCGCAACGGCGACGACCTCCTTACCGGTCTCCTTGCCGATCCAACTGATAGCGACCGAGGTGTCGAGGCCGCCGGAGTATGCAAGTACGACGCGTTCCGCCATGGTGGTGTGTGCTCCTATGTCGTGGTTCGACATCCATCATCGGATGTCGTGCCCGATGCGATCGGGCTGGGGTCTGTTTGTCGGTCCGGGTTCGGGCCTCGGTGTGTCCGACTCCGGCTCAGGGGCCGCCGGGGCGTCGGTAAGGGGTTGTCACACGAGGCCCTCGATTCGTCGTGCGAGCTCGGCCCCGTCGATCGGTGCGCGTGCGCACACGAAGATCGTGTCGTCGCCCGCAATAGTGCCCACGACGTCGGGCAAGCTGGCCCGGTCGATGGCACTGGCCAGGTAGTGCGCGGCGCCGGGCGGGGTGCGCAGCACGGCGAGGTTTCCGCTCGCATCCGTCGACACCAGCAGTTCGCTGAGCAGACGAGACAGTCGGGCAGTACCGCCGAACACCCCACGAACGGGCGCGCCGTCTTCAGGGACGACGTAGACGCCGACGCCGCCGTCGGCCGCGCGCAACTTGACGGCGCCGAGCTCGTCGAGGTCGCGGGAGAGCGTCGCCTGCGTGGCGTCGACTCCCCTGCCTGCGAGCAACTGCTGCAACTCCGACTGCGACCGCACCTGATGTGACCCGAGCACTTCGACGATGAGCGCGTGTCGCCCCGCTCGCGTGCTCGCGAGCCTGGTGTCGGTGTGATCGGCGATGCGCGCAGCGCCGCCGGTGTCGGCATTGCTGGTCACTTCTGCCCCAGCAGCCAGATGAGCAACGCCTTCTGAGCGTGCAACCTGTTCTCCGCCTCGTCGAGAACCGCACTCGCGGGACCATCGATCACGTCGTCGGTGATCTCATCGCCGCGGTGAGCGGGCAGGCAGTGCAACACGATCGCGTCCGGATCCGCCACTGCGAGGAGGTCGGAGTTGATCTGGTACGGCCGGAACGGTGCGCGACGATCCTTGCCGTCGTCCTCCTGCCCCATCGAGACCCACGTGTCGGTGACCAACACATCGGCCCCGCGCGAGGCGGCGACAGGGTCGGATTCGACGCTGACCGATCCTCGGGTCAGAGCGGCCCGCTTTTCGGCGTCGGCGATCACGACGGGGTCGGGCTCGAATCGGTCCGGCGCACTGATCGTCACGTGCATCCCCGCGGTCGCGCCGCCGAGCGCCAACGAGTGCGCCATGTTGTTCGCACCGTCGCCGAGGTAGGTCATCGTCAACCCCGCGGTACGGCCCTTGCGTTCGACGATGGTCTGCAGGTCGGCGAGGACCTGGCAGGGATGGAAGAGATCCGACAGCGCGTTGACAATCGGAATCGACGCCGTCGAGGCCATCGCTTCGAGCCGCTCTTGCCCGAAGGTCCGCCACACGACGGCCTCGACGAATCGTGACAACACCCGGCCGGTGTCTTCGAGTGATTCATCGCGGCCGAGCTGAGTGGTGCGTCCGTCGACGACGACGGCGTGGCCACCCATCTGCGCGATGCCCATCTCGAACGAGAACCGCGTTCTCGTGGAGTTCTTGTCGAAGATAACCCCGACTCCCCGCGGACCCTCGAGCGGTCGGTAGGCGAACGGCTGGCGCTTCACCTCGGCGGCTAGGGCAAGCACTTCGGCCTGCTCGTCGGGCGTGAGGTCGTCGTCGCGTAGAAAATGTCTGGTCACTGTGCGCTGCTCTCGTCGGTTGCGGCGTCGAGGATCTGCGGCAGTGCTGCGACGAAGTCGCCCGCCTGGTCCTCGGTGAGGATGAGGGGCGGCGCGAGCCGCAGGACGTCGGGAGCCGGCGCGTTGATGAGGAATCCGTTGTCGCGAGCAGTCGACTCGACCTTCGCCGACACCGGCGCGGTGAGCACGACGCCGAGCAGCAGCCCCGACCCGCGCACATGGGAGATCAGCGGATGGTCGAGTGCTTCGACGCCCGTCGCGATCGACTTTCCCACGGCGGCAACATGATCGACGAGGTTGCTGTTGTCGATCTCGTCGAGGACCGCGAGCGCAGCGGCCGCCGACACCGGGTTACCGCCGAATGTCGTGCCGTGCTGTCCGGGAGTGAACAGTTCCGCGGCGGGGCCTGTCGCGATGGTCGCCCCGATGGGCAGCCCGCCGCCGAGCCCCTTGGCGAGAGTCATGACGTCCGGCACGATCCCCGCGGCCTGGTGTGCGAAAAACGTTCCGGTACGACCGATTCCCGTCTGCACCTCGTCGAGGACGAGCAATGCGCCGTGCTCGGCGGTCAGCCTGCGCGCGTGCGCGAGGTAGTCCGCAGGCGGAACGACGACACCGGATTCTCCGAGGATCGGCTCGAGGATCACCGCTGCGGTCTCCGACGACACTGCGGCGGTCAAGGCGTCGACATCGCCGTAGGGCACGAAGTCGACCCCTGCGGGCATCGGTTCGAACGGTGCGCGCTTCGCCGGTTGACCGGTCATCGCGAGCGCACCCATGGTGCGTCCGTGAAATGCCTTGTCCGCGGCCACGATCTGCGGCCTGCCGGTGAGTCGGGCCAGCTTGAATGCTGCCTCGTTGGCTTCGGTTCCGGAGTTGCAGAAGAACACCCGGCCGGGCTGCCCGAACTTGTCGAGAAGACGCTCGGCGAGTTCGACTACCCGCGGGTTGATGTACAGATTCGAGACGTGGCCGAGTGTCTGGAGTTGCTCGGTCACCGCGGCCACGATCGCGGGATGCGCGTGACCCAATGCGTTCACCGCGATGCCGCCGAGTAGATCGAGGTAGCGGTTGCCGTCGGCGTCCCACACGTAGGCTCCCTCGCCCTTCGTCAGGGCGATCGGCGGCGTGCCGTAGTTCTTCATGAGGGCGGATGACCACCGCTCCTGCCAGGGTGCGGTCATGAGTGCGACGCTCCGTCTGTGTCTAGCGTGGTGTGCGCGGTTGCGGGAGAGAGGTTTTCGGGAGCGACGACGGTGGTCCCGGTGCTCGTCGCGGTCAGCAGTTCGGCCAAGACAGCGTGCGGCACACGGCCGTCGACGACATGAGCTCGCCCGACACCGCCTTCGACCGCACGCAGGCACGCCTCCATCTTGGGCACCATGCCTGCGTCGAGACTCGGAAGCAGTTGTGCCAGTGCGTCGGTCGAGATCTGCGACACGAGCGACGAGCGGTCGGGCCAATCGGTGTAGAGCCCTTCGACGTCGGTGAGCATCACCAGTCGGGTGGCACCGAGCGCCTCGGCGAGAGCGCCCGCAGCCGTGTCGGCGTTGATGTTGTGGACGACGCCGTCACGGTCGGGGGCGAGTGTCGAGACGACCGGAATGCGTCCCGCACCAACGAGATCGAGCACCGCGGAGGTGTTGACCGAGGAGATGTCGCCGACGAGTCCGATGTCCGTGGCAACTCCGTCGACGACGACGGTGCGTCGCGTCGCCGTGAACAGGTTGGCGTCCTCACCGGTGAGGCCGACGGCATAGGGTCCGTGCGCGTTGATCAAGCCGACGAGCTCGCGACCGACCTGACCGAACAGCACCATCCGCGCCACGTCCATCACCTCGGGCGTGGTCACACGGAACCCGCCGCGGAACTCGCCCGTCAGGCCGAGACGTGCGAGCATCGCCGAGATCTGTGGTCCGCCACCGTGCACCACGATCGGGTGCATGCCGCAGGCCCGCAGGAAGACGATGTCGGCGGCGAAGGCGCGTTTGAGGTCGTCGTCGATCATCGCGTTGCCGCCGTACTTCACGACGACCGTCGCACCGTGCATGGCCTGCAGCGTAGGCAACGACTCCGCCAGGATCGCGGCCTTCGCGGCGCCGCTGATCGAGCCGTCCCCGCTGATCGAGCCGTCCCCGCCGAGCGAGCCATCCCCGCTGATCGAGCTTGTCGAGATCATGACGAATACGCCGAGTTCTCTTCGACGTACGCGTGCGAGAGGTCGGTGGTCCGAATGCTGCCGGTCTCCGCGCCGAGGCCGAGGTCGACGAGGACCGCGACGTCGGGACCCGACAGGTCGACGTCGCGCGCGCCGTCGACGCCCGTGCCGTTGACGCAGACCGCTTTGCCGTTGAACGACACCGTGATTCGATCGGGGTCGATGGTGACCGGTGCAATCCCCGTCGCCGCGAGCACGCGCCCCCAGTTCGGATCCGACCCGAAAAGCGCTGTCTTGACCAGACTGTCGCGGGCAATGGTCCGCGCGACGGCGATGGCGTCGTCTTCGGTGGCAGCACCGGTGACCGTGATGACGATGCGCTTGGTGACTCCCTCGGCGTCGGCCATCAGCTGCGCGGCGAGATCGTCGCACACCGACAGCACGGCGGCGTCGAGTTCTGTTTGCTCGACGGGGATCTGGCTGGCGCCGGAGCTGAGCAACAGCACCGTGTCGTTGGTCGACGTCGAGCCGTCGATGTCCAGCCTGTCGAACGTCTTCGACGTCGCGCGCCGCAGCGCGAGGTCGAGTTGTTCCGCGCTGGCCCGCGCATCGGTGGTCAGCACGCACAGCATCGTGGCGAGCGAGGGTGCCATCATGCCTGCGCCCTTGGCCATGCCGCCGATGTTCCACCCCTGTGGATGGTGCAGCGCAACCTGTTTCGGCACGGTATCGGTCGTCATGATCGCGTAGGCGGCGTCGGTTCCGCCGGAGAGTCCGCCGCCCATCTCCTGGACGATCTCGGTCACACCCGCGAGCACTTTGTCCATCGGGAGGCGATCACCGATCAGACCCGTGGAACAGACAGCGACCTCGACGGCGCCGGTCTCGGTTCCCCAGTTGCTCAGCGCTTCGGCAACAGCCTCTGCCGTCGCGTGCGTGTCCTGGAAGCCCAGCGGTCCGGTACAGGCGTTGGCGCCACCAGAATTGAGGACGACGGCGCGCAGCCTGCCGGTGGTGAGCACCTGCTTGCTCCACAGCACCGGCGCAGCCTTGACCTGGTTGCGGGTGAAGACGCCTGCCGCCGAGTAGTCGGGGCCCTCGTTGAAGACCAGCGAGAGGTCGGGGGCGCCGGAAGCCTTGATACCGGCGGCGATTCCCGCCGCACGGAACCCGAGCGGTGCTGTCACGCCCTGATTGCGCAGCAGGCGCGGGCCGGTCGCCGGTGCACCGCCGGCGATCCGGTCGTCGGAGTCGTCGACCTGCGTTGTTGTGTTGCCTGCTGTCGAATTGCTCTCTGCCGCATTGCCACTCGAGCTCACGGTGCCACTCCCACAGTGCTCAGTCCTTCTGCTTCGTCCCAGTCCAGCGCGAGGTTCATCGACTGAACCGCCGCGCCGCCGGTCCCCTTCGCGAGGTTGTCGATTGTGCCGACCACCACAAGTGTTCCGGCCCGCTCGTCGACGGTGACGGCGAGTTGCACTGCGTTGGAACCCATCACCGAGCCCGTCGCGGGAAGACTGCCCTCGGGAAGGAGATAGACGAATTGCTCATCGGCATAGGCCTTTTCGTACACCGCGCGGACCTCGTCGGCCGACGCCGTCGTACGCGCCGTGCACGTCGCGAGGATTCCGCGCGACATCGGGACGAGCACAGGCGTGAACGAGACCGCCACCGGTTGGTCGGCAGCCTCCGACAGTGCCTGCGAGATCTCCGGGGTGTGCCGATGCGAGCCGCCGACCCCGTACGCACGCGCGGAACCGATCACCTCCGACGCGAGTAGGTCGACCTTGGGTGCCCGTCCCGCCCCCGACGTTCCACTCACCGCGACGACCGTGACGTGCGGTTCCACGAGGCCGGCCGCGACCGCGGGAAGCAGCGACAGAATCGAGACCGTCGGATAGCAGCCGGGTACCGCGATCCGACTCGCGTTCTGCAGGACCTCGCGGTTGCCGGGGATCTCGGGCAGGCCGTACGGCCAGGTGCCTGCGTGATCGCCGCCGTAGTAGGCGACCCAGTCGTCGGAGTCACGGAGCCGGAAGTCGGCGCCGCAGTCGATGATCAACGTCGTGGGAGGCAGCGCGTCGGCGATCTGCGCCGACGTTCCGTGTGGCAGCGCGAGGAACACGACGTCGTGACCGGCCAGGACGTCGGACGTCGTTTCCTGGAGTTCACGCTGCGCCAACGGCAACAGGTTGGGATGATGGGCACCAAGGAGTGTGCCCGCGTTTCCGCCGGCCGTCAGGGCGCCGATCTCGAGGTCGCCAGATCGCAGACGCGGGTGTCCGCACAGCAGACGAAGCACTTCCCCACCCGCATAACCGCTCGCGCCAGCTACAGCCACCTTGATCGTCATACACATCATTATGCATGGCGGCGCAAATCAATACGGAACTAGGTCGGCGGGCGCAGCGAAGTAGATTCCCAACCGGCGTCGTGTAGTCGTTCGACGGCCTCGAGAATCAGATCCACCGCGAACTCGAACTCGAAGTCGTCGTCGCAGCCAGCGGGCCCCGTACGTGCGCGAGCATCGAGGGCGATCGCCGTCACTGCGGGATATCGTTTCGCGAATTCGGCCTCCGCTGCCGCCTGCGCCGCCGGACCGAGGTCGGCAGGCGGCGCGGCACTACCGGTGAACACTTCCGCCGTGAAGCCCCAGATCCGTGGCCCGACTACGTGCATGGCGTGGTGGGTCAGATCGATTGCGATGCCTCCGTCGATGAACTCCGCCGCCAGGGAATCCATGTACGCGAGCGCGCCCGGCGTAGGAGTGTCACGGGATTCGATCGCTGTGCGCATCCACGGGTGCGCTTGGTACACGCGCCGTGCGGCGAGTATTCGCGAGCGCACCGACCTGCGCCAGCCCTGCGCGGAGGACGCGGGGTAGGAGTCGACGACGACATCGATCATTCCGTCGACCAGGTCGCTCTTGTTGGCCACATGTTTGTACAGCGCCATGGGCACCACGTCGAGCTCGGTCGCAAGCGCGCGCATGGTGACCGCGTCGAATCCGTCTCTGTCGGCAAGACGGACGGCACAGCCGAGTACGCGATCCCGGTTGAGCGGAACTCGCTGAGCTGAGTCATCCGACATACCCGAAACCCTAGCGAAGCCTTGACCGGGTGTACGTAGTACACCTACGGTAGGCGGGGTGTACGACATACACCACTGACTCAGCACGCGTCACGCGCACCAAGGCCACAGGCAGGAGAACTCGCATGGTCGAATCGAACGAGCGAGCCCGGGCGCGGTGGGCCGGTATCTGGTACCTCGTCACCTTCGCGACGTCGCTTCCGGCTCTCGCTCTCAAGAAACCCTTTCTCGACGGCGATCCCGACGCTTCGGGGGCCGCTGCCCAGTTCGGATGCGTGCTGGAGGTCATCCTCGCCGTGAGCTGCGTCGGCACCGCCATTGCGCTCTACCCCATCATTCGACGCCACAGCGACGCCCGCGCACGAGGTTTCGTCGCGTCGCGAACCGTCGAGGCGACGCTCGTGGTGATGGGAGTGGTTGCGGTACTGGCACTCGTCACGGTCCGGGATGCGCCCGGTACATCGTCAGGAGTCGACGACGCGCTCGTCGCACTTCACGATGGCGCGTTCCTCCTAGGACCCGGCCTACTACCGGCAGTCAATGCACTCCTGCTGGCTCCGGTGCTGTACGCGAACCGACTGGTTCCACGTGCCATTCCCGCACTCGGGATCATCGGCGCGCCGCTCCTGCTCGCGTCGGCGACCGCGACAATCCTCGGCCTCGTGTCACAGGTGTCGCCGATCGGCGCGCTCGCCGCCGCCCCCATCGCGCTATGGGAACTCGCGCTGGGCGTCTGGCTGACCGCGCGTGGCGTGCGAGAGCACAGCGAGGCGTCGAACAGCACACCGGTCGCCGTCGCCTGACGTGGTCGGCTATCGACGTGCCGAGCTATCGAAGCCGCGCGCCGACGCCCTCGGTCGCGCGAGCCACGGCAGCCAGTTTCGCCGCGGTCGCCTCGTCTTCGGTGAGGGTCCGATCGCCTGCCCGGAACTTCAGCGCGAAGGTCAACGATTTGTTTCCCTCGCCGACCTGCTCACCGGTGAAGACATCGAAGAGCTCGATGGAGTCGAGCAGCTCACCGGCGCCCTCGCGCAGCAACGCCTCGACGTCTGCCGCGGGCACGCCGTCCGACACGACGACGGCGACGTCCTGCAGCACCGCCGGGAACACGGAGATGTGCGGCGCTGGCAGTGTCGCGTCGAGCGGCAACGCGTCGACGTCGATCTCGACGGCGCACATCCGCTTCGGCAGCCCTGTACGTTCCAGCACCGCGGGGTGGAGCTCGCCGGCATGTCCGACGACCCGACCGTCGACGACGACGGCCGCGCACCGACCCGGATGCCAGGGCGCGTAGGTGTCGGCCACCAATGTGACGTCGACTCCGGCTGCGACGCCGATCTCACGAGCAGCCTCGAAGGCGTCGAGATAGTCACCGGGCCTGCCGGGACCCCACGGGCCCGCCGGATCACGCAGCCCGGTCAGCGCAACCGCGACGTGCAGTGGCTGAGCGGGTAGCGAGTCGTCGAGTTGGGCGATCTCCTCGGCCGTGGGGCGTCGGGTCACGTCGAGTTCGGCCACCGGGCGCATGTGGTCGGTGGCCAAGACGACCTGTCCGATCGTGTACAGCGACAGGTCGCGCTGGCCGCGAGCAATATTCCGGGCGACCATCTCGAACAGCCCGGGCAGAAGCGTCGTGTTCAGCTCCGGCCGGTCGGACTCGAGCGGGTTGAGCACCTTGACCGTGCGGCGTCGAACGTCGTCGGAGGACAGGTCCCAGGTGTCGAAGACGCCCGCGGGCATGAACGGGAAAGGCAGCACCTCGACGTAACCGTCGAGCGCGAGCGTGCGACCGATGCTGCGGCGTCGACGCTGGGTTGGCGTCAGCCCGCGTCCGCCCGGAGCAGACGGAAGAACGGCCGGAATGTCTTCGAGGCCTTCGAGCCGCAAGACTTCTTCGACGAGGTCGGCGCGCTGACGCAGATCCGGTCGCCACGACGGGGGCGTGACGGTCAGCGGGTCGGTGCCGGTGACCGTGCACCCGACCTCGACGAGCCGAGCTGCGGTGGTGCCGGCCGGGTAGGTGACCCCGGCCGTGCGGTCGGGCTCGTCGGCAGAGATCGTGATGGGCGCGGTCGCCGGAAGCGATATCCGCTCCTCGGCCAGTGGCGACGCGATGGCACCACCCGCGAGTTCGACGATGAGTCCGGCTCCGCGGTCAGAACCTGCGGCGGTGATCTCCGGGTCGACGACGCGCTCGAACCGCTTGCTCGCCTCCGACGTGAGCTTGTGACGCTTTCCGGTCCGGAAGACACGGACGGGATCGAAGGTCGCCGCCTCGAGCAGCACACGCGTGGTCTGCGGACCCACCTCGGTGCTCTCGCCGCCCATGACACCTGCCAGCGCGACGGGGCCACTGTCGTCGGCGATGACGACGTCCTCGGGATCGAGGTCGCGAACGACGCCGTCGAGCGTTGTCAGCTTCTCCCCCGACCGCGCGTTGCGGACGGTGATGGTCCCGGACAACTTGTCAGCGTCGAAGGCGTGCAGCGGCTGTCCCAATTCGAGCATCACGTAATTGGTGACGTCGACGATCGCAGAGATCGGGCGGACCCCGGCGACCATCAATCGCTTCTGCATCCACCACGGCGATATGGCAGTCGGGTCGACGCCCTCGATGAGGCGCGCGGTGTATCGGGTTGCGCCGGAATCCTTCTCGATCGCCACGGGCCAGGGCGCACCGTCGGACACCGAGATGGCGGGGACGGAGGTACCGGGATCGACGAACGGCACGGTGAAGCTGCTCGCCAGCTCACGGCCGAGTCCGCGGATCGAGAACGCGTAGCCACGGTCAGGGGTGACGTTGACGTCGATCGCGGCGTCGTCGAGTCCGAGGACCTCGCGGGCGTCGGCGCCGGGCTCTGCGGTGCCGGGCGCCAGGACGAGGATGCCGCTGTGATCGGTGCCGATACCGAGCTCGGACACCGAGCAGATCATGCCGTCGGAGATGTGTCCGTACGTCTTGCGGGACGCGATCTCGAACGGCCCCGGCAGCACGGTTCCGGGCAGAGCGGCAACGATGAGGTCGCCCTCCGCGAAATTGCGTGCCCCACAGACGATTCCGCGGGGTTCCGACTCCCCCACCTCGACCTGGCAGAAGCGAATGGGCTTCTTGAACTCGGTCAGTTCCTCGATGTGCTCGACGCGCCCGATCACCAGCGGGCCGGTGATCTCGGGGAACGACTCGATGTCTTCGATCTCGAAACCGACACGGACGAAACCCGCGTCGATCTCCTCAGTGGTCGCCGACCAGGTCGGATCGCCGGCACGGAGTACCTCGGTGTACCAGGACTGCGGTGCACGCATCGGTCAATCAGCTTCTTTCATCGAGTGGAATCGGTGCGGGTTGCGGCGTCGACCGGCTCAGGCCGCCGGGCCGAACGGGAGGCTGAAGCGGACGTCGCCCTCCACCATGTCGCGCATGTCCGAGATGTCGTTGCGGAACTGCAGAGTGCGTTCGAGTCCCATCCCGAACGCGAACCCTGAGTAGACGTCGGGGTCGATTCCGCTGGCGCGCAACACGTTCGGGTTGACCATGCCGCAGCCACCCCATTCGACCCAGCCCGCGCCGCCCTTCTTGGCGGGAAACCATACGTCGACCTCGGCCGACGGCTCGGTGAAGGGGAAATAGCTCGCACGCATGCGGGTGGTGGTCTCGGGGCCGAACAGTGCGCGAGCGAACGCCTCGAGCGTGCCGCGCAGGTTGGCCATCGTCAGTCCCTTGTCGACGGCGAGGCCCTCGATCTGATGGAACACCGGCGTGTGTGTGGCGTCGAGCTCGTCGGTCCGGAACGTCCGGCCGGGGCACGCCACGTAGATCGGGAGATCTCGCGACAACATCGAACGCACCTGCACGGGTGACGTGTGGGTCCGGAGCACCTGACGTGATCCCTCGGGTGCGATGTAGAAGGTGTCCTGCATCGACCGCGCAGGGTGATCCGGGAGAAAGTTCAGCGCGTCGAAGTTGTAGTGCTCGGTTTCTACCTCGGGTCCCTCGGCGATCTCCCAGCCCATGCCGACGAAAACGTCGGCGACCTGCTCGGAGATCACTGTGATGGGATGGCGCGCTCCACCGGGACGTCGACGACTCGGCAGCGTGACGTCGACCGACTCGGAGACGAGAACCGCGGCGTCGCGCTCGGCCTGCAGCTGCGCCGTCCGGCCGTCGAGGACCGCACTGACCCGCCCACGAACCTGGTTGACCAGTTTGCCTGCTTCGGATCGCTGGTCCTTCGGCAGCGAACCCAGAGCTCGACGAGCGAGCGCTATCGGCGAACGATCGCCGAGGTGCGCGGTCTTGGCGGCCGCGAGCGCATCGAGATCAGCGGCCGCAGCGAATGCCGCAGCGGCGGCGTCGGCCGCGGCGTCGAGTTCCTCGGTGCTGGGGAACGTTGGCTGCGCTTGATCGTCGGCAGAGCTGGCCA
This sequence comes from Gordonia sp. w5E2, assembly GCF_036540975.1. NCBI lineage: Bacteria > Bacillati > Actinomycetota > Actinomycetes > Mycobacteriales > Gordoniaceae > Gordonia > Gordonia sp. w5E2. Next base: position 2,784,470 of record NZ_CP144213.1, read on the forward strand.
CGGTCGGCGGTCTCCTAGTGCTTGCTGGTGCGGATGACTGAACCCATCACGACCACCTCGACGACGAGAGCAGATCAGCAATGCGCCGGTCAGAGGCCGTGATACTTCCTCGTCAAGGTTAGTCGACCGTCCTGGGGCCCTACCTCGACGCCCCCACGAACCCGCGCCGATCGATCATCCACGATCCGCCCGGCTCAGCAGCGTCGGGAGCTCGCAGGTGCTCGACCCAGTGATCGAGCGGCCATCGCGGCGGCGACGCCGATCACCAACCAGATCCAGCCGGCGACGATTCCCGAACCGGCCAGGAGCAGCGTCGTCACACCGACGACGACCAGGAGCCCCACGATGAGGGTGTCGCGTCGTGCACTCCACCCACCGACGACCTGCGCGTCCCACCACGGCACCGGACGGTTCTCCAGGACGAGCAGCACTCCGGTCACCGGGATCATCAGCGCGAGCAGGCATGCGGTGGTCGCGAGAACCGTCGGCCAGAACAGCAGGGCGTGGGGATCTCTATGCAATCCACACAGCGCGGAGAGGCCAATGATGAGACCCAACACCGGAAGGTGCCACAGATACAACGTCATCGCACCTCGGTTGCCGAGCACGACCCACCACCAGACCCGTGGGCGGGCGGCGACTCGTGCAAGTGGCGCGCGCAACGCGATGACCAGCGCACACAGCACCACAGTGTGACCAGCGAGTAGCAGGCTCGGCGGACTCATGTTGGACAGTTGCTGTCCGGGGACGGTCACCAACGACATCTCGTACGGACCGAGGGCCACCAGCGCGATGTCGACGACCAGAGCGGTCACGCACAGCACTGCGGCTTCGACCATCGAGAACAGGCGTTTCGCATACGCGACGCCGAGGATCGCCGGGATGATCCACACGCTGAGAAAGTTGACGTAACCGACGTTGTTCGACGCACCGACGGCGATCCGAAGGGCGTCGACGACCGCGGTCACCAGCCACGCGGCCGCCAGAGCTGACAGCACAGCCCGGCGCGACGAGAGTCGTTGGAGCATGGGCATCACCGCGAGCACCAACAGGTAGGCGCCGAGAAACCACAGCAACTGAACTCCCAGGCGCGCCACGACGTCGGCGATGGCGGCGGCACCGACCAGCGTCGACACCCCGTAAACAATCAGGACGACCACGAGATACCACCCGACCGGCCGCAGAAGTCGCTGGACCCGACGCAACAGCCAGTGGCCGGGACGTGTGCCTGGACGCCACCCGTAGGTCGACGCCGCGGCGCCTGCGAAGAAGAACAGCGGAAGGATCTGGAACAGCCAGGTCATCGGTTGCAGAAGCGGAACGTCGGCGAGGGTGTTACCGAGGACGAGCCGACCGTCGTCGACGGACACCGTCAGCATGAGCGAATGCCCGGCGATCACGACGACCAGCGAGGTGAGTCGGATGAGATCGACGACGCGATCGCGGTTGCCGGTCAGCGCGTCGAGTTCTGCGACAGAGGGAGTCAGGGTTGAGTGGTTTCGCACTCCGAGAAGTCTTCGCCGACATGCCCTTTCGATCATGGGTGCAACTACTCAGCACGCGTATGCGTTTCAACTCGATCAGCCGGTGCCGCCCGTCGCCCTAGACTCGACACCCATGCGATACACACTGGAAGATTCCGTTGTCGTCGAGCGCAGCCCGGAGGACGTGTACGCGCTGATCAGCGACGTCACACGCACCGGAGAGTGGAGCGAACAGTGCCACGCGTGTGAGTGGGACAGTTCCGCACGCGGTGCGGGCGCGACCTTCACCGGTCACAACCGCACGCCGGTCCGCGAGTGGTCGACCGTCTCGACCGTGACCGTCGACGAGCCCGGCACTCGCTTCGAATGGACGATCGGAACCAGCGGAACGAGGTGGGGCTATCGCGTCGAAGCCGTCGGCGACGGCAGCACACGGCTCACCGAGTACACCGCCTTCTCTGACACCGGCGAAGTATTCTTCCGCGAGAAGTACGGCGACGACGCCGATGACCAGATGAGGATTCGCCTCGTCGCGGCGGCTGAGGGAATTCCTGCCACTCTCGCCAGGATCAAAGTGATCGCCGAGGCGTGAGCTGCGCTACAACCTAGCGGGCTTGTACTCGTGCGCTCTCGTAGAGACAGATCGACGCCGCCGACGCGAGATTGAGGCTCTCGGCGCGACCGCGGATCGGAATGGACACCCGGTGGTCGGCCGACTGCGCGAGTGGTGCGGACAACCCGTGGGCTTCGTTGCCGAACAGCCAGGCGGTCGGCTCGGCGAGGACGTCTGAGGCGTCGTCGAGCACGAGCTCACCGTCGGCCGACGTCGCCAGGATCGTGATGCCCGCCGACCTCACCGACGACAGCGCCGCGTCGACGTCTCGTTCCCGAACGATCGGCAGATGGAAGACGCTGCCCGCGCTCGCGCGTACGCACTTCCCGTTGTGCGGATCAACCGCGTCGCCGAGCAACAGCACGGCGTCGGCGCCCATCGCGTCGGCTGTGCGGATCAGCGTCCCGGCATTACCTGGTTCACGCGGCTCGACGGCCACCGCCAGTAGGCGCGGACCGGACGACAGCACGTCGTCGAGGGACGCGTCGAGGAGCTCGGCGAGAGCGAAGATTCCGGGCGGCGTCGTCGCTTCCGAAAGCTTTTCGGCGGCGCGATCCGACAATCCGACGACGTCGACGCCTGCGCCGGATGCGGCGCCGAGGATCTCGGCGTGCCGGTCGGCGTCACTCTCGCGGACCAGGATCTGCACTGCCCGACCACTCTCCAGAGCGGCGGCAACCGCATTGGCGCCTTCGACGAGAAATCTTCCCTCGGACCGTCGTACCGACGCCCGATGGAGCTTTGCATACGACACGACCCGCGAGGATCGTTCGGACAAGATCTCCATCAGATGATGTCCGTGATCACTCGCGGGTCGTGTGCGACGTGTTCGATGTGAACGCTCAGGCTGCGGGAGCGTTGACGTCGGCCGGCAGTGCCTTGCGGGCAACCTCGACGAGGCCGGTGAAGGCCTCCGGGTCGGTCACGGCGATGTCGGCGAGCACCTTGCGGTCAACCTCGACACCCGCGGCCTTGAGGCCCTGGATGAAGCGGTTGTAGGTGATGTCGTTGGCGCGGGACGCAGCGTTGATACGCGCGATCCACAGCTTGCGGAACTCACCCTTGCGGGCGCGACGGTCCCGGTAGGCGTAAGTCATCGAGTGGAGCTGCTGCTCCTTGGCCTTGCGGTACAGGCGCGAGCGCTGCCCGCGGTATCCCTTGGAGGCCTCCAGCGTCGAACGACGCTTCTTCTGGGCGTTGACAGCCCTTTTCACGCGTGCCATGTCAGTTCCTCTTGTTCGTCAGATGTGGTGGTCGGGTGCGTCAGCGGTTGAGCAGTCGCTTGATACGCGGTGCGTCGTTCTCACTCACCACGGCGATGCCGTCGAGACGACGGGTACGGCGAGAGGACTTGTGCTCCAGGAGGTGGCGACGGTTGGCCTTCTGGCGGACGATCTTTCCGCTGCCGGTCACCTTGAAGCGCTTGGCTGTGCCCTTGTGGGTCTTGCTCTTCGGCATGTTCTTTCCTTCATTCGAGCGGACGCAAGCCACACCCGCGGTTGTCGGGTGCGGTATGCGTCCGCAGTGGTTCTCCGACGGTCCGTTCTCACGGACCGCATCGGCTTAGCTGGCCGTGTCGTCCTTGGCGCCCTGCTGGCGGGGCGCGCGGTCGTCACGAGTCTGCTGCGCTTTCACGCGGGTCTTCGCGCCCTTGTGCGGGGCGAGGACCATGGTCATGTTGCGGCCGTCCTGCTTGGCCGAGGTCTCGATGAAGCCGTAATCGGCGACGTCGTTTCCGAGGCGCTGCAGCAGTCGGTATCCGAGTTCGGGTCGCGACTGCTCGCGGCCGCGGAACATGATGGTGACCTTCACCTTCGAGCCTGCCTCGAGGAACCGGATGACGTGACCCTTCTTGGTCTCGTAATCGTGGTCGTCGATCTTCGGCCGGAGCTTCTGCTCCTTGATGACGGTCAACTGCTGGTTGCGACGCGACTCGCGTTGCTTCTGCGCTGCTTCGTACTTGAACTTGCCGTAGTCCATGATCTTGCACACCGGCGGACGGGCGTCGGGTGCGACCTCGACCAAGTCCAGGTCGGCCTCGTAGGCCAGGCGCAGCGCATCTTCAACACGCACGATGCCCACCTGCTCCGAATTCGGTCCGACGAGTCGGACCTCCGGTACGCGGATGCGCTCGTTGATGCGGGTCTCAGTGCTGATGGGGCCTCCTTGATAAAACCTGACAGGGGTGGCCGTCGCGGAGTGGTCGGTGGCCGCGCATGGAAAGGGGCTCTCAGCAGAAGAGCCCCGAGATGGTGTTCACCATCGTCAGGGCTCCGATACCGACCGGTCTGCACACCATTGGATGCGCATCGCCGACGGCGTGGAAAGACCACGCCCATCGGCAGGACCGGACCGTACAACTGCGTGAATCGCGTGTGCGGCAAGCGCACATATTCGACGCGTCGTAGCGGTGGGAGCGGAACTCCACTTGCGACCCCGGCGCCAACCGGGGCGGTCGTGCTATGGAAGTCTAGCAGTCATGCCCGAGAACACCTATTCGCCTTCGGGCGACGATGCAGGTGACGACCTCACCGGCGTTCCGAACAACGATTCCGCGCGTCCGGACGTGACTACTTCCACAGACGATGATGACAACGTCCGTGACATGGCCGACATTCCCTCGATCGAGGTCGTGACCCGGGCCATCGTCATGCTGATGAGCGCGTCGGCGGAGAAGCTCGGCCTGGCGCCGGGGGCATCCGAAGACGACGCCGATCTCGATGAGGCCCGAAAACTCATCACCGCACTGGCCGGACTCGTCGACGCAGCCAAACCGGATCTCGGCGTTCATGCCGCTCCCATCCGAGACGGACTCAAGCAACTGCAACTGGCGTTCCGCGACGCGAGCGCATACCCGGACGAGCCAGGCGAGGGCCCCGGCGAGAAGTACACCGGACCGGTTCGAGACCGTCGTCGGTGACGCTCTCGTTGGCCGCGAATTCACCGCGATGTAGGTAGCGCTTACCTAACGTTTCAGCAGGTCAGGCGAGCCTTTGCTTGCTGGAAAGGGTCAACGGACTCACCTAGATTGGAAGGCAGGGCAGATACCCGCCCGCCAACCTCGATCCAGGAGTTCACGATGGCCACGCTCGAAATGCCACATGTCGCCGAATGCACCGTCAGTGAGTGTTCCTACAACCACGACGGCTGCCACGCGTTCGCGATCAACGTCAGCGGAACCAACGGCACTGCCGACTGCGCGACGTTCATCCCCCTGACAACTCGCGGCGGCCTCGACCGCGTCTCCACCCAGGTCGGTGCATGCCAGCGGGTCGACTGCGAGCACAACGCGAATCTCGAATGCACGGCCACTGCGGTCCGTATCGGTGCAGGCGAGAGTTCCGACACCGCGAACTGCCTCACCTACTCCCCTCGCTGACGGCTTCGCGTCACCAGACCACTCTGCAGCCCTCGACGGACGTCGTGCGGGTCATTCTGTGACCAGCGCGGCGTCCGTCGTTTCGTATGCGGGCTAGCCTGAATCCATGACCTCCGAAGGTGCGCACGACCACGACCCGGCCGATCCGACACGGACGACCTCCTCGGCCGGCGGCACAGAGCCCGTCGGAGAGATCATCGACGCCGAGGTCCTGGATACGGAAGTCGTCGACACCGCCTCTCCCGGATCCAGCTTTCCCGGCTCGACGACCATCTCGAGCCCCGGGCACATCGATCCCGACTACAGCGAGCAAGGTGTGCCGAGTTTCGATTTCGTCCGCGACAAGATCGAGAAGCGCATCTCGACCGCGATCGGTTCCCAGGAGTTGGCTGAGGGCACGCCCGAGGGCCAGGGCGTCGACGACATGATGCGCAAGCGCGACGAGGCCGCGAAGAAGAAGCTCGACGAGATCCGAAAGTCCATGGGGCACTGACACTCCCCACCACTCTTCTCCCCCGGCCTCGGCGAACCTCGCGCCGGCGGCGAACCCAGTCAGTGATCCGGCCGCAGCGCGATGCGCGTCTGGGTCTGCGCGGCACCGGCGTCGCTCTTGAGCCGCCGAAGCAGTCTGTCGAGTCCCGCGGTGTCGGCCACCGATACCTGCAGCAGGTAGTCGTAAGGGCCGGTCACGTGGACCGCGTCGCGCACCATCGCCTCACGTTGCGCCCACCGCAAGAACTCCTCCGAGTCGCGATCAGGGTGCAGCCGTACGTCGATGAACGCTTCGATCCCGGCCGGTGACGGTGCGTCATCGGTGCTGATCACCGCGCGATAGCCGAGGATGACACCGTCGCGCTCGAGGCGTCGCACCCGCGCTGCGGCACTGTTGGTTCCAAGCCCCACAAGCCGACCGAGCGCACTGAACGATGCGCGACCATCATGGCGAAGTGCCTCTATGATCTGTCGGTCGATCGGGTCCACATCGAAAAGATATCAGTCGAAGCGACATCTTTTAGGCATCGTCATCAACCGCGGTCGATGGTGGTCAGATGTCGGTGATCCACGCACTCACACTCGGTCTCGTGGCGGGTTTCGGTATTGCGATGCCGCTCGGTGCGATCGGTGTGATGCTCATGCTCGAAGGAGCGGAGCGCGGTGTGCGCAGTGCACTCGAGGCCGCGGCCGGGGTCGCGACGGTCGACGCCGTCTACGCCGCCGCGGCCACAACGTTCGGAGCGGCGATCGCACCGTTCATCAGCCGTCTCGGCCCGTATCCCGGCATCGTCGGCGGCAGCGTGCTCTTACTCGTGGCGGCGCACGCCATATTCCGCGCACACTCGGCGTCGAGCCGTGCCCAGTCGACGTCGAGCCGTGCCCAGTCGACGAGGGGGCACCGCTACCTCATGTTCGTCGGGTTGACCGCGATGAATCCGGCGACGCTCATCTACTTCGCATCCATTGCCGTACCAGCTGTCGCCTTGCCGAGCGGGGGCCACATAAGTGGTTGCGGCGCAGCACTATTCGTGGCCGGGGTCGGCCTCGGTTCCCTGCTGTGGCAGGCGGTTCTGGCGATCGCCGGGGCGGCCGCCGGTACTCGGATAACCGGCAGCGGCCGTCGACTCACGATCATCGCCGGAAACGCCGTCGTCGCTTTGCTGGGCGTGTCACTGATCGCAGCATCACTGCACTGAACCAGATCGGCTGGACGAGACCGGCTGATCGGGACCGCGGGCAAACACGAATCAGCCGGCAGTCGCGACCGGCTCCCCTGTCTCGAGCACGTCGGCGAGGAACTTCCCGGTGTGGCTTCCCGGTGTCTCCGCAATGTCTTCGGGAGTCCCCTCGGCGATCACCGTGCCACCGCCCGTTCCACCTTCTGGTCCCATGTCGATGACCCAGTCGGCAGTCTTGATGACGTCGAGGTTGTGCTCGATCACGATCACCGTGTTGCCCTTGTCGACCAGTCCGTTGATCACGTCGAGGAGCTTCTTGATGTCCTCGAAGTGCAGGCCGGTCGTCGGCTCGTCGAGGATGTAGACGGTTCGGCCTGCCGACCGCTTCTGCAGTTCGGCGGCCAGTTTGACGCGCTGGGCCTCACCGCCCGAGAGTGTCGGTGCGGGTTGTCCGAGACGGACGTATCCGAGGCCGACGTCGACGAGCGTCTTGAGGTAGCGGTGGATCGAGGTGACAGGCTCGAAGAAGTCGGCGGCCTCCTCGATCGGCATGTCGAGAACCTCCGAGATGGTCTTGCCCTTGTAGTGCACCTCGAGGGTCTCGCGGTTGTACCGCGCACCGTGACACACCTCGCAGGGAACGTAGACGTCAGGCAGGAAGTTCATCTCGATCTTGATGGTTCCCTCGCCCTGACACGCCTCGCAGCGTCCGCCCTTGACGTTGAACGAGAACCGTCCTGGCTGGTAGCCGCGCACCTTCGCTTCGGTCGTCGCTGCGAACAGCGTGCGGATCTTGTCGAAGACGCCTGTGTAGGTCGCCGGATTCGAGCGCGGTGTCCGACCGATCGGCGACTGATCGACCTGCACGAGCTTGTCGAGGTTGCCGAGGCCGTTCACGCGAGTGTGCCTGCCCGGTACCTGACGCGCACCGTTCAGCTTGTTGGCGAGCACCGTCGCAAGGATGTCGTTGACCAGCGTCGACTTTCCGGATCCGGACACCCCGGTGACAGCGGTGAGCACGCCGAGCGGAAACGAGACGTCGATGCCGCGCAGGTTGTGCTCGCGCGCCCCCACGACGGTGAGTTGGCGGTTCTTGTTGATCGGCCGACGGATGGGCGGGACCGGAAGCGTCTCGCGGCCGGACAGGTAGTTGCCCGTCAGCGACTTGCGGTTCTTCAGCAGATCCTTGTAGCTACCGGAGTGCACCACCTTGCCGCCGTGCTCGCCCGCGCGCGGTCCGATATCGACTATCCAATCGGCTGCGCGGATCGTGTCCTCGTCGTGTTCGACCACGATCAGCGTGTTGCCCAGATCGCGCAGTCGCGTGAGGGTGTCGATCAGTCGACGATTGTCGCGCTGGTGCAGTCCGATCGACGGTTCGTCGAGGACGTAGAGGACACCGGCGAGACCCGAACCGATCTGAGTGGCCAAACGGATTCGCTGCGCCTCGCCACCCGACAGCGACCCTGCGGCACGGGACAGCGACAGATAGTCGAGTCCGACGTCGAGCAGGAACGTGATGCGTGCCTGCACCTCTTTGAGGACGCGGCCGGCGATCGCCTCCTGGCGTTTGTCGAGCTTCAATCCGCCCAGGTAGCCCGCGGCGTCGGCCACCGACAGCGCCGACACCTCGGCGATCGATTTCGGTCCGTATTCGGGGTGATCGAGCGTCACCGCGAGGATCTCCGGACGCAACCGCGCACCCTGACAGACCGGGCACGGAACGTCGCGCATGTACCCCTCGTACCGTTCCTTCATCTGTTCGGATTCGGTCTGGTCCATGCGGCGGTTGAGGAACGCCATGACACCCTCGAACTCGGTGTAGTACGAGCGCGTCCGTCCGTACCGGTTACGGAACTTGACGTGCACCTGGTGCTCGCTGCCGTTGAGCAGCGCGTTCCGCGCCTTGGCGGGCAACTTCTTCCACGGGGTGTCGACGTCGAATCCCATCTCGTCGGCCAGACCGGACATGAGTCGCAGGAAGTAGTCGGCGTTGTGTCCGGTCGACCAGGGGGCGATGGCGCCCTCGGAGAGTGAGAGGTCAGGATCGGGCACGACGAGGTCCTCGTCGACCTCCTTGCGAATCCCGAGGCCGTCGCATTCGGGACATGCGCCGTACGGCGAGTTGAAGGAGAACGACCGCGGCTCGAGATCGTCGATGGCGATCGGGTGTCCGTTCGGGCACGCCATGCGCTCGGAGAATCGACGTTCGCGGTGGGGATCGTTCTCCTCGATGTCGACGAAGTCGAGGACGACAATGCCATCGGCAAGCCGCAGGGCCGTCTCCACCGAGTCGGTGAGACGCTGCTTGGCGCTCGGCTTCACGACGAGCCGGTCGACGACGACGTCGATGTCGTGCTTTTCCTGCTTCTTGAGCTTGGGCGGGTCCGTCAGCGAATGGATCTTGCCGTCGACGCGCGCACGGGAGAAGCCCTGGGTCTGCAGTTCGGCGAAGAGGTCGACAAACTCACCCTTACGAGTGCGGACGACCGGCGCGAGGACCTGAAAGCGGGTGCCCTCGTCCATGGCGAGCACCTGATCGACGATCTGCTGAGGTGTCTGCTTGGCGATCTCGGCACCGCAGATCGGACAGTGTGCGACGCCGGCGCGTGCGTAGAGCAGGCGCAGGTAGTCGTAGACCTCGGTGATCGTGCCGACCGTCGACCGAGGATTGCGGTTCGTCGACTTCTGGTCGATCGACACCGCGGGCGAGAGTCCTTCGATGAAGTCGACGTCGGGCTTGTCCATCTGCCCGAGGAACTGCCGCGCATACGCAGACAGCGACTCCACGTAGCGTCGTTGGCCCTCGGCGAAGATCGTGTCGAAAGCCAGCGACGACTTCCCCGAACCCGAGAGTCCGGTGAACACGATGAGGCTGTCGCGGGGCAGATCAACATCGACACCGCGAAGGTTGTGTTCGCGGGCACCACGGACGATCAAACGATCAACCACTACTGTCCTATCCACATGTCTTGGCTGGTCCATACGTCTTGGCCAGCCCCTGCGCGGGATCGCCGCGCATCCGGCCGCCGCTGGGCACCGATCGTCGACCGATGTCACGTTGGGCGTGTCTGTCTCGTTGGGCGTGTCCGCGGCTCACCATAACGGCAGCCACCGACAAGAAATCTCGACGCCGAGCCGGCGGTCTCCAGGCGGCGTCACAACACTTGTCAACGATACGCGGCCCACCAGGTGTTCCCATCCTCGTCCACCGCGTCGACCTGCGTGGCTACGCTGAGTTCATGACCTCGTCCGACCTCACCATCACCGACGAATACACCGGCGATCTGTCCGAGACCGGCCCGCAGCGCCGCACACTGAGCAACGCCTCGATCGTGAAGATCTCCGTTGGGCCCATGGACAACAACGTCTACATCGTCACCAGTGTCGCGACCGGCGACCAACTCATCATCGACGCCGCCAACGATGCGGACACCATTCGCGATGTGCTCGACGAACTCGACGGCACCCCGCGCACGATCTTCACCACGCACCAGCACTACGACCATTGGCAGGCACTTGCCGACGTCGCGTCAGCGACGGGAGCGCCGACCGCGGCCGGCAGGATCGACGCTCCCGAACTGCCCGTGACCCCCGACATCCTCCTCGACGACGGCGACGTGCTGACCGTCGGCGACCTGACCTTTGACGCAATCCACCTCGTCGGCCACACGCCCGGATCGATCGCGCTGGCACTCACCGATCCCGCAAGCGGCGTCGTCCACCTGTTCACCGGCGATTCCCTCTTCCCGGGCGGCGTCGGAAAGACCTGGGCGCCAGGCGACTTCGACACTCTCGTCGACGACGTCGAGACCAAGCTCTTCGAGCGCTATCCCGACTCGACCGTCGTGTACCCCGGCCACGGCAAGGACACGACCCTCGGCACCGAACGCCCGTCGCTGGACGAATGGCGCGAACGCGGCTGGTGAGAATCGGCCTACACGCACAACACTTGCGCCAGATCATCAACTCCGCCGAGCGCCCCGACACCGGACGGGTAGCCTCGATAGAGCGCCGCCGACCCCAGTCCAACGCGTGATCGACCAACGCAGTGACCGAAGAGCCGCAGTAAACGAAAAGCACAGTGACCGACTAACACAGTGACTTCCGAAGGGACCGTGTCAACAAGATGATCCTCCGCCGTATTGCCCGACCGATGCTCGCATCGGTGTTCATCGTCTCCGGCTATGACGCCCTGCGACACCCGCAGAAGCGAGCAGAAATCGCGGAGCCCTTCGTGGAGAGCACCGTCGGTGTGCTGCCGGACGAGGTCACCTCCGTCATCCCCACCGATCCGGTCACGCTGGTCCGAGTGAACGGCGGCATCCAACTCGCGAGCGGTGTCCTCCTTGCGACGGGCAAGTTCCCACGCTTCGCGTCGGCCGTTCTGGCGGGCTCCCTCGCACCGACGACGTTCGCCGGCCATCCCTTCTGGGAAGAGTCGGACCCGGTTGCGCGGAGTATGCAGCGCACACACTTCCTGAAGAACCTGAGCCTGATGGGCGGCCTGCTGATCTCGGCGGCCGACACCGAGGGCAAGCCCTCGCTCGCGTGGCGTGGTCGACGCAAGGCCGACGCCGCACTCGCGGCCCTGCCACTCGGCGCGAAGGCGAGCACCACAGCGTGGGATTCGATCCGCGAGCACGCACAGGATTCCGCGTCGACGCTCGGTGAGAAGTCCAGCGAGGCCGCAGGTCTCCTCAAGCAGGACGCGCACAAGTTGGGAGAGCGTTCTGCCGAGGCCGCGGAGAAGTTCCGCGATCGTGCGCCCGTCGTCGCAGAAAACGCCCGCGAGCGTTCGGCGGAATTCGCCGACAAGGTGCGCGACCGTGCGCCCGTCGTCGCAGAAAACGCCCGCGAGCGTTCGGCGGAGTTCGCCGACAAGGTGCGCGACCGCGCCCCCGAGATCGCTGAGACGGCACGCGAGCGCTCCACAGAATTTGCCGACAAGGTGCGCGACCGCGCCCCCGAGATCGCAGAAGCCGCTCGGGAGCGCTCCGCAGAGCTCGCCGAAGCCGCGCGGGAGCGTTCCGCAGAGCTCGCAGAGTCGGCCAAGGAACTGGTGTCGACCGCAGGCGACAAGGCCGACGCAGCCGTCGCCGACAGCAAGAAGCGCTGGCGCAAGGCCCGGTCCTGACCCCTTCGCTCTACGCGCGGACCCCATCGCCTTCGGAACAGACTCCGAGCGGGCGCATGGGGTCCGCCGCGTTTCCGCCACAGCACTATCCGTGGGTCGCGGACACCGACTACGCCCCTCTGGAGATGCGCCACGAAGGTCGCACGCTCATGGTTGCCGTCGGTTCCAACGCATCACGCGCGGTGCTGACCACAAAGCTCGCCGATGTGGGCGGCGTCGACATCCGTCCTGCCCGCGTCGTCGTGAGCGGTATCGCTGTCGGGTATTCCGGCCACGTGTCGGCCCGCGGATACATTCCGGCAGCTCCCTTCGCGTCCCCCGGCGCCAACACACCTCTGACGGCGTTCTGGCTCGACAACGACCAACTCGCCGCACTCGACCGCACCGAACCCAATTACCATCGATTGACAGTGACCACGACTTCTCATCCCCTGCGTGAACTCCTCGACGACGTCGACTCCGCTCCCCTCCGCTCACCGATGCCGGTGCGCGAGTTCGCCATATACGCATCACGACACGGAATCCTCACCGATCGACGCTCGACCCCGCTCCCCTTCTCGACCCAGTCCGCAGTCCTCGCGCACCTTGCGGAAGCGCTCGACGACCCGTCGCTGGCGGAGCCGCCCGCGATCGTCTGCGCGCGACTCGGCGACACCGACGCGGGCAAGGATCTGACAGCGGGCAAGGATCTGACACGGCGCATCCAGAGCCGCGGACAGTGCCGTCCCGACGGCCTCAGCCGCGACACCGCACCCCACCATCCCGACAGCACCGCACATACCGCATTCGGTACGCACGCCGAACCCGACGATGAGATCCGATGAGTACCTCGCCGACACACACCGAACGCACCGATCCCCGGATCGATGAGGAACAGACACACCTCGACGCCGTGTACGGGCGTCTGGACAGGATGCGTGCCAACACCCGTCGTCGACTCGCCGCAACCCTGCGCGAGTCCGCGGGAACCCCGCAGGCGCTGTCCGAACGCGAGTCCTACGAACGCATGTACGTCGACGACCTCGCGAAATACGATGCCGCCGAACACAATCTGTATTTCGGCCGCCTCGACCTCGACGACGGCGAAACCCGGCGGATCGGACGCATCGGAGTCCTCGACGACGATGACGGCGACACGACACTGCTTCTCGACTGGCGGGCGCCCCTGTCGCGAGCGTTCTACCTCGCAACGCCTGCAGCGCCGGAAGAGGTCGCTCGCCGCAGACACATCCGCACGCGAAATCGTGGCGTCCGTGAGGTCAACGACGAATTCCTCACCGCGGGTGAGGCTTCGATCGACGAGTCAGCGCACGGCGACGTGGTCAACGAGTCCGCGCTCGTAGCTGCCCTCAACGCCGCACGTACCGGCGAGATGACCGACATCGTCGAGACCATCCAGCGCGAGCAGGACCTCATCATCCGGTCACCGCACCGCGGCGTCACGGTCATCCAGGGCGGCCCCGGCACCGGCAAGACCGCCGTGGCGCTCCACCGCGCCGCATACTTGCTGTACACACATCGAGACATCCTCTCGCGCAGTGGAATCCTCATCATCGGCCCCAACAGCGACTTCCTCGACTACATCGGCCAGGTGCTGCCTTCGCTCGGTGAGTCCGGAGTGCTCCTCGCGACGATCGGCGAGCTCTTCCCCGGCGTCACCGCGACCGCCGACGAACCTCGACGCACCCGAGAGGTCAAGGGGCGCTTACAGATGCTCGACGTGCTCAAGCGCACGGTTCGGGCACACGAGTCGCTGCCGACCAAGCCGGTATCCGTGGACTTCGACGGTTACCGGGTCGAAATCGACAGTGCACTCGTCAAGGCAGCGCGTACGGCGGCCCGCGGGTCGCGCAGGGCGCACAACCAGGCGCAGCCGGTATTCCTGCGCTCGGCACTCGACGCACTCGCCGCCCGACACTCGGCGGCGATCGGCGCCAGTCTGCTCGACGGGTCGCAACTCCTCACGCCCGCCGACCTCAAGGACATTCGCGACGACATGGGTCGCGATCCGGATATCCGTGAGGCGGTGCTCGCCTTCTGGCCGACGCTCACTCCGACGGACGTTCTCCGCGACCTCTACGACGACCCCGCCGCCATCCGCAAGGCCACGCCGGGCTGGTCCGACGATGATCGCGCAGCGCTCCACCGGGCACGCCGCAGGCCAGTCGGCAAAGCGGAAAAGGGCAGCGAGAGCGACGAGTTCACTCCCGCCGACGTTCCGTTGCTCGACGAACTGGCCGAACTCGTCGGCTACGGCACCGATGAGGCCGAACGTGCCGAACGCGAGCGGTGGCGTCGACAACTCGCCGACGCCCAGGATGCGCTCGACATCCTCACCGGCTCGGCACCACAGGATCTCGAGGACGAACTCGACCCGGAGATCCTGATGGCCTACGACCTGATCGACGCAGAGCAACTCGCCGCGCGCCAGACCGACGTACAACGCGCGACCACCGCGGAGCGCGCCTTCAACGACCGCACCTGGACATTCGGCCACGTCATCGTCGACGAAGCCCAGGAGTTGTCCGGTATGGCGTGGCGCATGGTGATGCGCCGAATCCCGAACCGGTGGATGACCATCATCGGCGACACCGCACAGACCGGCGACCTTGCGGGCACGACGTCGTGGAGCGAGGTACTGACACCCTACGTCGCGAACCGTTGGCAGTTGCGCGAGCTGACCGTCAACTACCGCACGCCGAGTGAGATCATGACCTACGCCGCGCGCGTCCTGGCGCACGTCGGCGATTCACTGACACCGCCGACCTCGTTGCGCAGCAACGGAATCGATCCGTATGCCCGTTCGGTGTCAACTGCCGAGCTCGTCGCGACTGCGATCGAGGAGGCCACGCGACCGGAACTGCGCGGGCTGACCGGAATCGTGGTGCCCGACAGCCTCTTCGACGCCACCTCGCAGTTGGTCGCCGGCCTCGACCCGACGACACTCGGCGTCGACGAGCTCCCCCGCGTCCACACGGTCACCACCTGTAAAGGGCTCGAGTTCGACACGACTGTCGTCGTCGAACCGAGCGCACTCATCGCTCAGTCGCCGCGCGGATACAGCGATCTCTACGTCGCGCTGACCCGCAGCACGCAGCGCCTCGTCGTGGTCAACGCCGACCCGCTGCCAACAGAGCTCGACGACATGCCGCGTCGCTGAACGGCTTTCGACGACGCCCGTCACACTCCTGATCGCTCATCCTGATCGCCCGTATGGTCGCCCTCGGGGTGCAGGATGACGAGTTCGCGGGTCGCACGAGTCATCGATACGTAGCGGTCGACGGCCCCGGTGATCCCCGAGCCGAAGACCTCGGACTCGACAACCACGACCAGATCGAACTCGAGGCCCTTCGCAGTGATCGGATCGAGTGCGCGCACCCGGCCCGTGCTGGTGAAGTCCGGATCACCGATCACACACGCGACGCCCTCGTCATTGCGCGCGAGCCACTCGGCGAGGATCACATCTCGGTCACCGTGCGAGGCATGTCGAACGGGCAGTCCCGATTCCCTGATCGACGACGGCACGTTGGCATCCGGTATGGCAGCTCGGATCACCGGCTCGGCCGCCTCCATGACCTCGGCGGGCGTTCGATAGTTGATCAACAACGACTCGACGCGCACGTCCCGGCATCCGACGCTGCGAAGCCGTTCCGACCACGACTCGGCGAACCCCGCCCGCGCCTGCGCCCTGTCGCCGACGATCGTGATGCTTCCGGACGGGTTGCGCCGCAGCACCATTCGCCACTGCGCCGGGGTGAGTTCCTGCGCCTCGTCGACGATGATGTGCGCGAACGGCCCGTCGAAGGTGCCGGGCTCGATGTCCGGCGCGGCCGAATCGTCGACAAGAACGTCGCGCAGGTCTTTCTGCCGAAGCATCGACATCAGGCCCTCGCCGTCGTCGTAGGTCGTCGACGCCATGAGGTCGTCGACGACGAGGTCCATACGACGGCGCTCGGCTCGCAGCGCGGCGGACCGGCGGCGACGCCGATCGTCCGCACTGCGGTCTCCCAATCGGTTGCGCGCGGCGTCGAGAAGCGGGAGGTCGGCGTCGGTCCACGCATCCGGACGCTCGCGCTGGAGCCGTCGCACGTCATCCGGCGCCAACCACGGCGCACACATTCGGAGGAACGCGGGAACCGACCACAGGTCGCCGACGAGATCCGTCGCGTCGAGCATCGGCCACGCGCGCCCCACTGCCGCCGCAAGAGAGTCGTTGCGCCGCAACGATTCCTGCACGTCGTCCAGGTCGAGGTCATCGTTGCCGATGCGTCGCCGCACCGTCTCGGCCAGGTATTGCCAGATCGCGCCGCGCGCCTCGTTGTGTGGCATGCCGGCCTCGGGCGCCGCGAATGCTTCGGCCCAATCCCGCCGCCGCAGAGTCACATCCGCCCACTCGGTCTCGACAAGAAGCGGTTCCGTCGGCGGTTCCTCGTACCACCGCACCGCCGTCTCGATCGCGTCGACCATCCCCGCCGTCGACTTCAGTGCCGCCGCCACATCGTCGGCCTCTCGCACCGCGGTATCGCCCTCGGCGACCAGATCGCGCAACGTGCACGTCTGCACGCCTTCTTCACCGAGACTCGGCAAGACATCGGCGACATACGAGAGGTACTGCTCGTGTGGTCCGACGATCAGCAGACGTCCGCGCGTGAGCCGCGCGTCGGAGTAGAGCAGGTAAGCGGCGCGATGCAGCGCGACGACGGTCTTTCCGGTGCCGGGGCCGCCGTCGACGACCAGCGCGCCTGCCGAGTCGGCGCGGATGATGGCGTCCTGGTCGGCCTGGATCGTCGACAACACGTCACGCATGCGTGGCGAACGGCTCGCGGAGAGGCCTGCGAGCAGCGCCGAATCGCCGTCGAGCCAGACCCCATCGTCGGCGGCGTCCGCGGTGAACACTTCGTCCCAGTAGTCGGTGATCTGCCCGCGCGTCCATCGGTAGCGTCTGCGGGAACGCACGCCCATCGGCTGCGCCGCGGTCGCGTTGAAGAACGGAGCAGCGGCGGGGGTCCGCCAGTCGACGAGCAGTTGGCGGCCCGACTGATCGGTCACCCCGACGCGACCGATGTAGACGGGGTCAGGCTCGTCGATCAGCGTCATCCGGCCGATGCACAGGTCGAGGCCATAGCGACGCAGCGTCCGCAGACGGCTGGTCAACTGATGAATCTCGAGGTCGCGATCCGATGCGCGCTGCCCACCTCCACCCTCTGCCCTGCGCGCGGCGTCGAGCCTGGCTGAGAGCGCATCGACCGTGCCGGCGAGGGATGCAGTGGTGTCCTCGAAATGGCGCACGTCGCTCTCGATACGAGTCGGGACGGATTTCGGTGACTCGGGCGGAAGATTGAAGACATGGTCGGTCACTGCGGGCACTGGGCGACTCCGAAAAAGGCTGGGCGGGGGGCGGAATCACCGATTGTGCACCCGGATGGGGGCCTTGCGGCAAGGCCCCTACCTCGCGTTATAGTGAAAAGGGCAGGGACGCAGCAGTGACCACGGCGGATCGGGAGTCACGCTCCCCACAGCACATCGCGACGGCTTTCATCACGACGACTTTTCATCACGGCGGCATACGTCGAACCACCAGCACACGCGCAACAGCTGGGCAGACGAATCCGTCTGCCCGGCTGTTGGTTTCGAGGAGAAGCGAACTAGGTGGTGTGCACGATCAGCACATCGCACGCAGACTTACGCGCGACGTCGGCCGGCACCGAACCCAGCAGACGTCCCGCAATCGAATTCAGTCCACGATTGCCGACGACGAGAAGATCAGCTTGAACATCGGTGACCAACTGCAGCAGAGCATCCACGGGTGCGCCCTTCACCGGGCGTGCCACGATCTGCGTGCCCCCCGACTTCGATGCCCGCTCCTTCGCCCGACGCAGAATCTCGTCGGTCGGGGCACTTCCGGTCACCTGATAAGCCTCGTCTTTAAGGACGTCCGCAGCCTCACCGGCGCCGCGATCGTTCGGAAAATATGCACATGCGATCACCAATTTCGAATCGCCCGCGATCGCACCCGCGCGATCGACCGCCTTCAACGACGATTCCGATCCGTCCGTTCCGACGACGATCGTCTGGTAAGCGCCCATCCCTGACCTCCACACATGTCTGATTCCGCACATTCGCGGACTTCATCGATCACGACAACTTTAGAGTCACCTGAATCGGCAGGATAGTGTGCCACGCAACATTTGTCCGATGATCACGGCGATCGCTACACCGCGCACCCGAGTGGGACGAACGTCCCAATGGGGAGTGCCAACTACTTGATTCCGGCGGCATCCATGCCGCGCAGCTCTTTCTTCAGATCTGCGATCTCGTCGCGCAGCCTTCCGGCGAGTTCGAACTGCAGATCGCGAGCCGCGCTCATCATCTGCTCCGTGAGTTGCGCGACGAGATCGGCGAGCTCGGCTCGTGGCATCGATCCCACATCTCGCTTCTCGACGACCCCCGCGGAGCCGCCCTTCGCCTTCGAGACTTCTCCCTGCGCTCGCCGTCCACGGCTGGCGTTGCGGCCGGAGCCACCGACGTCGACTGCCGAATCCTCCGCTTCGCGGTACACCTGATCGAGGATGTCGGCGATCTTCTTGCGCAGTGGTTTCGGGTCGATGCCGTGTTCTTTGTTGTAGGCCACCTGCTTCTCACGACGACGCTCGGTCTCTTCGATCGCGTTGCGCATCGACTCGGTAACCGTGTCGGCGTACATGTGCACCTCACCCGAGACGTTACGGGCAGCACGCCCGACAGTCTGGATCAGCGATGTCGTCGACCGCAGGAATCCCTCCTTGTCGGCGTCGAGGATCGCGACGAGCGACACCTCGGGAAGGTCGAGTCCCTCGCGCAGCAGGTTGATACCGACCAGCACGTCGTATTCACCCGATCGGAGCTGCCGCAGCAACTCGACCCTTCGTAGCGTGTCGACCTCGGAATGCAGGTAGCGCACACGGATACCGAGTTCGAGAAGGTAGTCGGTGAGATCTTCTGCCATCTTCTTGGTCAATGTCGTCACCAGCACGCGTTCGTCGCGCTCTGTGCGATCACGGATCTCGTGAACCAGGTCGTCGATCTGCCCCTTGGTCGGCTTCACCACGATCTGCGGATCGACCAGCCCGGTCGGGCGGATCACCTGCTCGACGAACTCTCCGTTGGACTGGCCGAGTTCGTACGCGCCCGGCGTCGCGGACAAATAGACCGTCTGCCCGATACGACCGACGAACTCGTCCCAGGTAAGCGGACGGTTGTCGACCGCGGAGGGTAGCCGGAACCCGAAGTCGACCAGATTGCGCTTGCGCGACATGTCGCCCTCGTACATGCCGCCGATCTGCGGGACCGTCACATGCGACTCGTCGATCACGAGGAGGAAGTCGTCGGGGAAATAGTCGATCAGCGTTGCGGGGGCGCTGCCCGCCGGTCTGCCGTCGATGTGGCGCGAGTAGTTCTCGATGCCCGAGCAGAACCCGACCTGCCTCATCATTTCGAGGTCGTAGCTGGTGCGCATGCGCAGGCGCTGCGCCTCGAGGAGTTTGCCCTTGCCCTCGAGGTCGGCGAGGCGCGCCTCGAGCTCTTCCTCGATGCTCGTCATCGCCTTCTCCATGCGCTCAGGTCCCGCGACATAGTGCGTCGCGGGGAAGATGCGCAGCGTGTCGACCTGTCTGACCACATCACCGGTCAGTGGGTGCAGGTAGTAGAGCGCCTCGACCTCGTCACCGAAGAACTCGATCCGCACCGCCAACTCTTCGTACGACGGGATGATCTCGACGGTGTCGCCGCGGACACGGAAGCTTCCGCGGGTAAACGACATGTCGTTACGTGTGTACTGCACGTCGACCAGCAACCGAAGCAGTGCGTCGCGGTCGATCTCGTCGCCGACCTCCACCTCGACCGAACGGTCGAGGTAGGACTGCGGCGTGCCGAGGCCGTAGATGCACGACACCGATGCCACGACCACAACGTCGCGTCGTGACAGCAGACTCGACGTCGCGGAGTGCCGCAGGCGTTCGACGTCGTCGTTGATCGACGAGTCCTTTTCGATGTACGTGTCGGTCTGGGCGATGTACGCCTCGGGTTGGTAGTAGTCGTAGTACGAGACGAAGTACTCGACAGCGTTGTGCGGCAACATTTCTCGAAGTTCGTTGGCGAGCTGCGCAGCAAGTGTCTTGTTCGGTGCCATCACGAGCGTCGGGCGCTGGACCCGCTCGATCAACCACGCGGTGGTCGCGGATTTACCGGTGCCGGTGGCGCCGAGTAGGACGATGTCGCGCTCCCCCGCCCCGATACGACGTTCGAGGTCGTCGATGGCTTTGGGCTGGTCACCTGCGGGCTCATACTCGCTGACCACCTCGAACCGACCCTCGGTACGTTCGACGGCACCGACGGGACGGTGCTCGGAGTGCGCGAGAATCGGGTGTTCGGTAGCAAAAGCCATAGTGCCAGGGTAAACGCGACCTATGACAAATCTGTTCCGGATTCACGCACACCCCGTGACCTGCGGTTAAGGTGTGACGATGTCCGATCTGCACCCGCCGAAGCGGGAGATCTTCGACGTTCCTGCAATGACCAATACGGACAACAAGGGGTTCGTCCGACCGGTGGACCGATACGAGGAGACAGCGTTCGGTCTCTACATGTCGCGCACTGCCGATCACCCCAGATTCAGTCACCTCGAGTCCTGGCTGCTTCCCGCACTCGGACTTCGCGCGAACATCTTCCACTTCGTCGATGGGCATCGGACTGGGCAGCGCCTCTACCTCGACATAGGACGCTTCCACGGTCCCGACGACGATGGCCGCTGGCACGCCGCGGACTGGTACCTCGACCTCGTCGATGTTCCCGGTCGCCCACTCGAACTCATCGACGTCGACGAATTGTTCGACGCACACGCAGCGAGCCTGTTGTCGACCGCCGAGTGCGAGGAGGCCGTCCACATCGCACGGCGGGCACTGGTGGGTGCGGCCGAACATGACCACGACATCCAGAAGTGGCTCGACACCGCGAGCGGCGGCCGCGTGTCGTGGCTCGACGACTGACGTCGCTACGTCTCCCGACGACCGGCACGCCAGGCGGCGACTCGCGCATATGCCCGATCGAACCAGGGTTCCTTCGCCGCGACGTACGCGTCGCGGTCGCCGTCTGCAGCGGCCATTGCGGCCAGCTTGATCTCGGCATACTCGTCACGTGCTGCGGCGTCTGACCTCAACCAATCGCGGAACTCGACGGCGAACCGACCGCCCGGTGATCCCTGCGCCCGCACATGCACATTGACCGACCGCCCGGGATCGGCCGAACCGTGGAACCTCTTGCCCCAGAGGCCGTCATCGACCGAGCCGGTCTCCGGATCCGGCTTCGGCCGGTCGCTCGTGGTCTCTGGATTACGCGGGAACCCGCCGTCGGCCAGCACGTCGGCCAGAGCATCCGCGACGTCGAGGTCGGCGACGGTGATCTGGATGTCAATCGTCGGCTTCGCGATCAGCCCCGGCACCGCCGTCGACCCGATGTGATCGATCGCCGACGCTTTGTCGCCGACGATCGCCCACAGTCGATTGACCAGTCGCGCACCTATGGCCGCCCATGCCGGCTCGGGATCGGCCAGTGCCAACGGGCCGGGGACGATCGTCCGGGAGCGCACATTCTCCTCGTATGGCACCAACCGCTCGTCCCAGAGTTGTGCGGCAGCGTCCGCGAGATCGTCTGGTGTGCCCGAGTTGTCGAGCCAGACGTCGGCGACGGCCCGTCGCTGTTCGTCGGTGGCCTGGGCGCGGATTCGGGCGCGTGCGTCGTCCTCGGGCATGCCGCGCAACTCGGTCAACCGTTGGACGCGCAGCTCCTCGTCTGCCCCCACGATCACGACGAGATGGAAGAACGGAGCCATGTTGCCCTCGACGAGCAGCGGGATATCCTGCACCACAATGGCATTCGACGGCGCCTCGGCGAGCAGTTCCTGCGTACGCGCACCGACCAGCGGGTGCGTGATCGAGTTCAGCTTCTGTCGACTCTCGTCATCGACGAACGCCTTGGCTGCCAGTGCTGGCCGATCAAGCGTCCCGTCAGCGGCCAGGATGTCGTCGCCGAAAGCCTCGACCAACTGCGTCAGGCCGGGCGTTCCGGGTTCGACGACCTCGCGGGCGATCTTGTCGGCGTCGATGTGATATCCACCCCGCTCCACGAAGGTCTTGGCCACGGTCGATTTGCCGGCTCCGATGCCGCCGGAGAGCCCTACACGGATCACGAGGTCCAGTGTGGCAAACGGCCGGCCGATCGGGTGATCCGACCGGCGATCTCAGCGGGCCGGGAGCGCAGCGCGAATCTCACACACACAAAGACAAGAGCGCCTTCCGGACGAATCCGGAAGGCGCTCTTGGCGTTTACGTGCGAGACGCAACTATCAGGCGTTGCCCGACAGCTTCTCGCGCAGTGCGGCGAGCTGCTCGTCGCTGGCAAGCGAGCCGCCCGACGATGCGGGAGCGCTGCTCGACGAAGCGCTGCGGCTCTCCGACGATGCCGACGAGTAGTCCTGCGGGGCCTTCTCGGCCTCGGCTGCGGCAGCAGCGAACTTCTCGATCTGCGCGGTGTGCATCTTGTGGCGACGCTCGGCCTCGGCGTAGCGGTTCTCCCACTCTTCACGCTGCTTCTCGTAACCGTCGAGCCATTCGTTGGTCTCGGCGTCGAAGCCCTCGGGGAAAATGTAGTTGCCCTGCTCGTCGTAGCTGTCGGCCATGCCGTACTTCGAGGGGTCGAACTCCTCGGTGTAGTCCTCGTTGGCCTGCTTGAGGCTCAGCGAGATACGACGACGCTCGAGGTCGATGTCGATGACCTTGACCATCGCGTCGTCGCCGACGGCGACAACCTGGTCCGGGACCTCGACGTGGCGCTCGGCCAGCTCGGAGATGTGGACGAGGCCCTCGATGCCGTCGTCGACGCGGACGAACGCACCGAACGGAACCAGCTTGGTGACCTTGCCCGGCACGATCTGACCGATCGCGTGGGTGCGGGCGAACTGACGCCACGGGTCTTCCTGAGTTGCCTTGAGCGACAACGACACACGCTCGCGGTCGAGATCGACGTCGAGAACCTCGACGGTGACCTCGTCACCAACGGTGACGACCTCGGACGGATGATCGATGTGCTTCCAGGAGAGCTCGGAAACGTGGACCAGACCGTCGACGCCGCCGAGATCGACGAACGCACCGAAGTTGACGATCGAGGACACGACGCCCTTACGGACCTGGCCCTTCTGGAGCTGGTGCAGGAACTCGCTGCGGACCTCGGACTGGGTCTGCTCGAGCCATGCACGACGCGACAGCACCACGTTGTTGCGGTTCTTGTCGAGCTCGATGATCTTGGCTTCGATCTCCTTGCCGATGTACGGCTGCAGATCGCGCACACGACGCATCTCCACAAGCGATGCCGGGAGGAAGCCGCGCAGGCCGATGTCCAGGATCAGGCCGCCCTTGACGACCTCGATGACGGTGCCCTTGACGGCCTCGTCCTTTTCCTTGAGCTCCTCGATGGTGCCCCAGGCACGCTCGTACTGCGCGCGCTTCTTGGACAGGATGAGGCGGCCTTCTTTGTCCTCCTTGGTGAGAACCAGGGCCTCGACCTCGTCACCGACGTTGACGACCTCAGAGGGGTCGACGTCGTGCTTGATCGACAGTTCGCGAGAAGGGATCACGCCTTCGGTCTTGTAACCGATGTCGAGCAGAACCTCGTCACGATCGACCTTGACGATGGTCCCTTCGACGATGTCGCCATCGTTGAAGTACTTGATCGTGGAGTCGATGGCTGCGAGGAAGTCCTCAGCCGAGCCGATATCGTTGACGGCTACTTGCGGCGAGGTGATCGTGGGGGACGACATATGTTGAGTTGCTCCGGACAGGTATGTAGTAGGTACAGTTCACATTGTTTGAACAGCGATGTCAGGCGACGCGCGGCTCGATCACAGTGCCACCGAGCTGCGTCCTCCCAGGTCATCACACGAGGGTGACGTCCAGGTGACGACAAGCTGAACTGCGCGAAAGATGCCTCCACGCGCTTTGTCTACCTTACTCTAGCGGCGTTGTGCTGGGCAAATACCACTTCTGAGCGCATCCCGCCACCGTGCAAATGACACGGGCCGGGACACCACGACAGGCGAGGGGTGCAACGTTGGCGCATTCGGTGGAATTCCTCTTCGACGACGAGTCAGAGGTTCGCCTGCGCATGTTCTGGGAAGCCCTCGCGGCGTCTCACCTGCCCAACGCAGGCACGAACCCCTCGCCCACCAACCGCCCGCACGTCACGGCCGCCGCGACTCGACGGATCGACCCGGCCGCCGACCGGGCAGTACGCCAGTGCACCGCAGCACTTCCGATCCCGGTGACCATCGGCGCGCCATTGATCTTCGGCCGTGGCGACCGCCTCGTCGTCGCACTGCTGGTGGTGCCGACCGCCCGCTTGCTGACCGCCCACCTGCAGCTGGTCGAGGCGCTGTCCGGACATGCGTTCACCGCCGACGACGAGCCGGGCGTCTTCTCCCACTCACTCCCGGGCTCCTGGACCCCACACGTCACGATGGCACGCCGTGTGCACTCCGACGTCCTCGCCGACGTCGTGGCCGCGCTCGATCTGCCCCCTCGCGGCATTCGCGCCGGTGCTACCGAAGATGGAGGCATTCGCGCGACCATCACCGCGATCCGACGCTGGGACGGCGACAGTCGAACAGATGTCGTCTTCGATGAGTATCCCGACGGTTCGGGTTCGGCCTCATGACTCCCGGCCGGTCGATGGCTGCGCCGGCTTGAACGCCGATGGCTCCGCCATCTCTAAACTCAGTCAGGTGATCGGCGACGACGAGACTCCCCACGCGCCGCGACTGCTCGGCCGTATCGATTCGTCGACGAGCGATGCCGCGAGCCGCGCCTGGTGGGATGCAGAGGCGCAGGACTATCACCGCGAACACGGCGGTTTCCTCGGCTCCGACACGCGTGGCGGCGAGTTCGTGTGGGGACCAGAACGATTGCGAGAGGCCGACGTTCACCTGCTCGGCGACGTCGCCGGCCGCGACATTCTCGAGATCGGGTGCGGTTCCGCGCCGTGTTCACGGTGGCTCGTCGCCCGAGGTGCCCGCGCCGTCGGACTCGATCTGTCGCAGAAGATGCTCGCGCACGGGCTCGCCACCATGAAGCGATTCGACGAACCGCCCGTACCGCTCGTTCAGGCGACCGCGGAGTCGCTGCCCTTTGCCGACGAGAGCTTCGACATCGCGTTCTCGTCGTTTGGCGCAGTGCCTTTCGTCGCCGAACCCGCCCGGGTGATGGCCGAGTCCGCACGCGTCCTGCGGCCGGGCGGCCGCTGGGTCTTCTCGGTGAATCACCCCATGCGCTGGATGTTTCCCGACGATCCAGGCCCTGCGGGGCTGACCGTCACCATGCCGTACTTCAGCAGAACGCCCTATTCCGAGGTCGACGCCGACGGCACGGTGACCTACGTAGAGCATCACCGCACCATCGGCGATCGAGTCCGCGACATCCGCGCTGCCGGACTGATCCTCGACGACATCGTCGAGCCGGAATGGCCGGACGACCTCGAGAACGAGTGGGGTCAGTGGAGTCCGCTTCGGGGACAGTACTTTCCGGGCACCGCGGTGTTCTGCTGCGTTAAACCCCGCTGATCCCAGCAGAATTCACGACAGCGGAATCGATCACAACAGCTTCGACAGAAAGGTCTTGGTCCGCTCGTGCTGCGGATTGGCCAGCACCTCTCGTGGATCGCCCTGTTCGACGACGACGCCACCGTCCATGAACACCAGTTGGTCTGCCACCTCGCGGGCGAAACCCATCTCGTGGGTGACCACGAGCATGGTCATTCCACTTGCTGCGAGTTCGCGCATGACGCCCAGCACGTCACCGACCAGTTCGGGATCAAGCGCCGACGTCGGCTCGTCGAAGAGCATCAGTTTCGGCTCCATGGCCAGTGCTCTGGCGATGGCGACGCGCTGCTGCTGTCCGCCGGAGAGTTGCGACGGATACGACTGCGCCTTGTCGGCGAGTCCGACGCGCTCCAGCAGGTATTCGGCGCGAGAAGTGGCCTCGGCCTTGTTCTTTCGTTTGACCTGAGTCGGCGCCTCGATCACGTTCTCGATTACCGTCCGGTGAGGGAACAGGTTGAAGTGCTGGAACACCATGCCGATGTCACGACGCTGCTTGGCCGCGTCCTTCGGACTCATCTCGTAGAGCTTGCCACCGCGTTCGCGATAGCCGATGAGATCGCCGTCGACGTACAGCCGTCCCGCGTTGACCTCCTCGAGATGGTTGACGCAACGCAGGAATGTCGACTTGCCAGAGCCCGACGGACCGATGATGCACAGGACCTCGCCGCGCTCGACCTCCAACGAAATGCCTTTGAGCACCTGCGTCGTACCGAAGCTCTTACACACCCGGTCGGCCAGCACCATCGGTGTCGCTGAAGCTACTTCTAAAGCCGTCATACCTGACCACCTCCCCCGTGTGGCGCACCTTTCGATTGCGTTAACGTGCTTTGCGCCTTGCGCTGCTTGTTGGTCAACTCGCGACTCGCACCCCTCGCGTAGTACCGCTCCAGGTAGTACTGCCCGACCATCAGGATGCTCGTGACCACGAGGTACCAGGTCGACGCGACCATCAGCAGCGGGATCGGCTGGAAGATCACGCCCGAGATGTCACGAGCACGACCGTACAGTTCGAGGCTGAACGGCACCGCCGCCACGAGGCTCGTGGTCTTGAGCATGCTGATGACTTCGTTGCCCGTCGGCGGGATGATCACGCGCATCGCCTGCGGGAGCACCGTTCTGCGCATGGTCTGCGACCACGTCATACCCAGCGCCACCGACGCCTCGGTCTGCCCCTCTCCCACCGACGACACACCCGCACGCACGATCTCCGCCATGTAGGCGGCCTCGTTGAGGGCCAGGCCGATGACCGCGAACAGAAAAGCAGCATTCAGCGACTGGATGTCGAAGTGCGCGAACTGAACTGTGAACGGTATACCGAGGTCGATGCGCTTGTAGATCGAGGGGAACAGACCCCAGAACACGAGCTGGACGTACACCGGCGTACCGCGGAACACCCATAGATAGACCCACGACGTCGAACGGAGTACCGGATTCGGCGACAGTCGCATGATCGCCAACACGACGCCCAGCACGATCGCGATCACCATCGACAGGACCGTCAGCGCGAGTGTGTACCCGACACCCGACATGATGCGGGTGTCGAACAGGTACTTGGCGTAGGTGTCCCACGCGTAAGCCTTGTTGGTGGCCGCGCCGTAGACGAACAGGGCGACAAGGATGAGCACGATCGCCGCGGCGATCCACTGACCGGGATGTTTGAGCGGTACGGCCTTGATCGGGGTCGGCTCCGCTTTCGCGGAGTCGACCCCGACTCGGCCGTCAGACGGCGTCGACACGGATCAGCTGACCGCGCCGTTGATCACAGATTTCTGGATCGCGCCTGCTTCGACGCCCCAGTTCTCGGCGATCTGCTTGTACTGACCGTTGTCGATGAGGTGCTGAACAGCCTGCTGCAGCGCCTGGGTCAACGACGACCCCTTCTGCACCGGGTAGCCGTAGGGTGCCGAGTCGAATACTCCGCCTGCGGCCTCGAGCTTGCCGTCCGAGCGCTTGATCGCGTAGGCGGTCACGGGCGAATCCGCCGACATCGCATCCACCTTGCCGAGCACGAGAGCGTTGGTCGCTTCGTCCTGGCTGTCGAACTTGACCTTCTCGATGGCAGGCTTACCCGCGTCGGTGCACGCCTTGCTCTTGGCAGGAACCTCGTCGGTGTCCTCGACGGTGGTCGACTGCACCGCGACTCGCTTGCCGCAGGCGTTGTTCGGGTCAATGTTGCCGCCCGCCTGCTGCGCCCACTGCACACCGGCGTTGTAGTAGGTGACGAAGTCGACCTGCTGCTCGCGCTCCTTGCTGTCGGTGAACGACGACATGCCCACGTTGTAGGTGCCCTGCTGGATTGCCGGGATGATCTTGTCGAAGTCGGCTTCCTTGTACTCCGGCTTGAGACCGAGCACTGCGGCGACCGCGTTCATCAGATCCACGTCGTATCCGACGATCTTGCCGGAGGGATCCTTGAACTCGTTGGGGGAATAGGGAACGTTGACACCGACGATGAGCTGGCCTGACTGCCGAATCGGTTCAGGCACAAGCGCGGCGATGGAATCGACCTTGGTCGCCTCGACGGCCTTCGACGAGCTGGCCGCGCCGCCGGCCGACCCCTCGTCGGACTCGTTGTTCGTACATCCGGCGAGTACCAAAGCCAGCACTGCCACCAGTGCGGCGAACAGGCCACCGAATCGCCATGATCGCGCACGTGTCGATCGCTGAAGTCGCATCGAAATCCTTCCCCCGGCACCCCTGTGGGCGCCTCGAGACCACACACCGACACACCGTCGGCACTTCGAAGTAACTTACTGGCTCAGCGTTGAATCCACCCGGTAGTTACGCAGGATTAACTGCGCTCGGCTCGAGGACGCATCCGAGTACCGGTACTGCCGGGCGCTTAGGTCAGACCGGCCCGAGTCGCACGGTCGGGCATGAACACAACGTGTCCGATCAATAAACTTCTCCACGCGAACATTGTCGAAAAAGCGTGAATTGATGGATACACGTTAAATGTTGCGGCGAATCATTAATCGCATTACCATTCCGACCGTGAAACGCCTTCCTCGGCCATTCTGGGTCGCTTTGTCTGGATTTGTGGCGGCCCTGTTGGCTGCGACGCTCACCGGTTTCCTCGTCCCCGGCACAGCTTCCGCGAGTCCGTTGAAGCCGCCGTCGCAAGATCCCTTCTACGGGACTCAACGCGATCTCACTCACGTCGCCCCCGGCGCACCGCTGAAGACCCGCGTCGTCCAGCTTTCGTACGGCGACAAGCGGTTTCCGGCAGTTGCGACGCAGATCCTGTTCCGCACAACCGATCAGTTCGGCAAGCCGACGGCAGCGGTCACCTCCATCATCGAACCGCCGACATCCGGGCCGCGAAAGCTGATCTCGTATCACTCCCCCTATGACGCGCTCGGGTCCCAATGCGATCCCTCATACGCCCTCCGCGGCGGCAACACTGGCCGCGGACCGGAATTCGACGACATCATCATCGGTTCATTTCTCGCCCAGGGATACACCGTCGTAGTCCCCGACTACGAGGGCCTGAAGATGCGTTGGACGATGGGACGCGAATCCGCACAAACCGCTCTCGACAGCATTCGTACCGCTGAGCGACACCTACGCCTGCCCTCGTCGACGCCGGTCGGACTCTTCGGCTACTCGGGCGGATCGGTGCCCACCGGCTTCGGTGCCGACCTCGCCCCGACCTACGCTCCCGAACTCCGTATCGTCGGCGCGGCCGCGGGTGGAGTCCTGGTCCAGCCGTCGCACAACCTGCCCTATGTCAACGGCAGCAAGCAGTGGGCCGGCGTGATACCCGCGCTCATGAACGTCTACAACGCGACCTTCGACCTCAACATCGGCCAGTACCTGTCCCCCAAGGGCACCCAAACACTCGCGGAGACCCAGGGGCAGTGCCTGATCAACTTCGCGACCAAATATCCAGGACTGACCGACACACAATTGCTGCTACCGCAGTATCCGGGACTGTTGACCGTCCCCGGGATCCCGCAAGCCTTCAACCAGAACATCATGGGTTGGGTCGGCAAGCCGAGGAATCCGATGTTCCTCGGTGTCGGCAACGTCGACGGAACCGGCGACGGGATCATGATCGACGGCGACGTGCAGGGATTGGCGACGAAGTACTGCCGCGAAGGAGTACCGACGCAGTACAAGACCTATCCCAAGCTCAGTCACTTCGATGCGTTCCTGCCCTGGGCACCCGACGCGGAGAAGTTCCTGGCCGACCGGTTCGCCGGGCGCCCCGCAACCTATTGCTCGGGAATTCCCACCGGCAACACGCTGGGACCCATCAGCTGATCAGGCTCCAGTAGCTGATTCGGTGCCGCGGTCGATCGCTTCGACGACCGCGGCACCGAACTCTGTCGTGGTCGCGGTACCGCCGAGATCGGCCGTGCGGATGCCGGCCGCCAGAGTGACGTCGATGGCGTCGTCGATTCTCGCAGCGCAGGCCGTCAGCGCAGCGTCGGCTCGCTGATCGCCCCACCATCGGAGCATCATCGCCGTCGAGGCGAGAATGCCGACAGGATCGGCGATTCCGCGTCCGGCGATGTCGGGCGCCGCACCGTGGCTGGCTTGCGCCATGGCCTTGGTCGACGAGCAGTTCACCGAACCGGCCATGCCCAGCGATCCCGCCAACTCACCGGCGAGATCGGAGAGGATGTCGCCGAAGAGGTTCTCGGTGACGAGCACGTCGAAGTCCGCCGGCCTGCGGACCAGCAGTGCCGCCATTGCGTCGACATGCTGCTCGTCGACGTCGACGTCGGGAAAGTCCACCGCCACTTCGCGACACGCGTCGCGGAAGAGTCCTGTCGTGAGTCGCAGGACGTTCGCCTTGTGCACGATGGTGACATGCCGTGAGCGTTGCCTGGCGAGCCGGAATGCCTCTCGAGCGATTCGACGACTCGCCTCTCGGGTGATCACTCCGACGGCGAGCGCAAGATCTGGTGTCGGCATGAACTCGCCACTGCCGACGGCCATGTTCCGGTCGGCGTAGAGCCCCTCGGAGTTCTCCCTCGCGATCACCACGTCGATGTCAGGTGCGGTTGCGGCTACGCCGCGATACGCCCGACACGGCCGGATATTCGCATACAGCCCGAATCGCTTACGGATCATCGCGCCAGGGGTCAGGGTGCCGCGGAACTGCTCGGGATAGCCGGCAGAGTCGTGCGGGCCGAGAATCCACACGTCGAGTTCGTCGAGACCCGCGAGCGTCGATTGCGGCGTCGGCGTGCCGTGCTCAGCTATGGCGCCACGACCGAGAGGCAAAGGGACCCAATCGAATTCGACGCCTTCTTGCGCGCCTGCAGCACTCGCCGCGCCGACGGCCACCGGCACGATCTCCGGCCCGATCCCGTCGCCGTCGAGTACACCGATCGATAGTCGAGTCTCCCTGCTCATTTCGCAAATATTGCCAGAACGCTTGACAACTCCGGCGAGCCACCTCAGCATAGCTAGAAACCGAATATCATTCGGTTTGGCTTTCAACGCCGCAGGCCAGCCGCCATTCTCTTCGACGACGCTCACGTAGGGCGTCGCTCTCGAAAGGCTCCTCATGAGCACTGCAGATCCATCCCGACTCGTCACCCCACCTGCCGCTGTCGATTCGCCACCACCCGCGGGAGTCGACCTCAAACAGGACGCGCTCGGTGCGCCGTCGATCGCGTTCATGGTGATCGCGGCAGCGGCCCCGCTGACCGTGATGGCTGGGGTCGCGCCATTGGCTCTCGCCATCGGCGGCGTCGGTGCGCCGGTCGCCTATCTCGCCGCCGGAATCAGCTTCGCCGTGTTCGCGGTGGCGTTCATGGCGATGACCAGGGCAACCGGCGGCAAAGGCGCTTTCTACTCCTACATCACGCTTGGCCTCGGACGGGTCACGGGACTCGCGTCGGGCTTCCTCGCAGTCGTCTCGTACAACGCACTCCAGATCGGCGTGTACGGACTCCTCGCCGTTCAGACGCACGACGCCATCTCGCGGGTGCTCGGCGTCGACATCCCCTGGCCAGTCCTCGCGCTCGTCGCGATCGCGATCGTGTGGTTCGTCGGACGTCGGGGAATCGACGTCGGCGCACGATTCCTCGGACTTCTGCTCGCCCTCGAAACCGGCATCCTGCTGGTGCTCGCCGTCGCGATCGTCGTCCAGGGCGGCGCCCACGGTATCGAGTTCTCCACCTTCACTCCCAACGCGATCTTCGCTCCCGGAATGGCAGGTGTACTGGCCTTCGCATTCGCGGCGTTCATGGGATTCGAGTCGACGGCCCTCTATCGCTCCGAGGCTCGCGACCCCGACCGCTCCATCCCCCGCGCCACGTACTGGGCAGTCGGATTCATGGCCGTCTTCTACTGCTTCATCGTCTGGGCGATCGTCCAGGCATTCGGCGCGGCTCAGGTGCAGCAGGCCGCGGGTGACGACGTCGCCGACCTCTTCTTCACCGCGATGACGACGTACGTGGGCACCTGGGCGACCGACGTGATGTCGCTGCTCATCGTCACGAGCGCACTGGCTTCGCAGATCGCGTTTCACAACGCCATCAACCGCTACACGTACGCACTCGCACGCGACGGCGCACTGCCACGCATCCTCGACCGCACCCATCCCGTGTACAAATCCCCTTCTCGCGCAGGCAATCTGCAGACCATCCTCGCCGCCGTCGTCATCGCAGCGTTCGGCCTGGCCGGTGCAGATCCCTACTATCAACTCCTCCTGGTCCTCAACACCCCGGGAATCGTGGGAATCATTGCGCTGCAGGTGATCACATCGCTGGCCGTGGTCGCATACTTCGTACGCAAGCGCTACGTCCGGGCCGAGCGGATAGGAATGATCGCGGGTGTGCTCAGCACGATCCTCCTCACCCTCGCATTGCTGGTACTCGTGGCGAACATCAAGTTGCTGACCAACATGGGAACCGCGGCGAACACGGCACTCGTCGGCAGCGTCGGGGTGGTGTTCCTCCTCGGAATCGTTGCGGCACTCTACTTCCGCGCACGGGTACCTCGCGTGTATGCCCGCATCGGTGGCCTCTACGACGACCCGCACGCCGCCACCGAACGCTGAATCTCCAACGCCGAATCCACAAGCCGACCACTACCTCCGAAACCAGGGACGACCATGACACACCGAGCCGACACCGTGATCCTCGCCGAGACCATCCACACGCTCACAGAGGAACAAGGCCACAGCGCTGTCGCCATCTCCGACGGGCGGATCTGCGCTCTCGGTGACGCGGATTCGCTGGCCACCTACATCTCTGCGTCGACTCAGATCGTCGACCTGGGTAGCGCGACCCTCACCCCCGGCCTCATCGACGGGCACATCCATCCTGTTCTCGGACTGGACATCTCGGCAGGCGTCGACCTCTCGGGCGTCGACAACCTCGATCAACTCGTCGAGACTCTGCGGACCGCCCGCGTCGTCGACGGCTGGGTGCGGGGTTGGGGCCTCGATCCCAACGCGTTCGGTGGCCGACCAGTCACGTCCGACGTGGTGGTGACGGCGTTGGGACCCGACCTGCCCGCCCTGCTCTACCTCTTCGACGGTCATTCAGCACTCGCCACCCCGGCGGCACTGCGCATCGCGGGCGTCGACGGCCCACGGGCATTCAGCGGCAACGCCGAAATCGTCTGCCAGGACGGCATTCCCACGGGTCACCTGCTGGAACTGGAGGCGGTCAGCGTCGTCTCCGCGGTCGTACCGCTCGAGTCGGCGCAGCAACGCCGACAACGCCTCACCGATCTGCTCGGCTCCATGGCTGCGGCCGGACTGACGTCAGCGAACGCCATGGACTTCGAGGGCGACAGCGGCGAGCTCGTCACCGCACTCGAAGCCGACATCGAACTTCCCATGCGGCTCCGTTTCGCTCCCTTCTGCATGCCCGGCACCGATAACGAGCAACTCGACCACATCGTCGAGCTGCAGCGTCGCGGTGGCAGGCGGTGGCGCGTCGACGGCGTCAAGTTCATGGTCGACGGAACCATCGACGGAGGTACCGCATGGCTCGATACTCCCGACTCTCACGGCGAATCAACCGCACCGCTGTGGCCGAACCCAGCGGAGTACCGACACGCGCTCCGCTACTTGGCCAAGCGGGGCGTCCCCACGGTGACTCATGCGATCGGCGACGCCGGAATCCGCTACGCCCTCGACAGTCTCGCTGACCTACCAGAACTCCCGTCGGGCGCACGGCATCGGATTGAACACATCGAGACGCTCCCCGACGACCTCGTCGACCGCTTCGCGCAGCAGGGGGTGGTGGCGAGCATGCAGCCGACCCACTGCACCCATTACACGCGCGCCGATCACTCCGACAACTGGTCGGAAAGACTCGGCACCGAACGCGCCGACCGCGCATTCCGCACACGCGACATCCGTGACGCGGGGGCGATCCTCGCGTTGGGCTCGGACTGGCCGATCGCCCCCTTCGACGCCCGGTCGATCATGGCCGACGCCCAACTCCGACGCCGTGCGGGACATGTCGACGATGCGCCGATCCTTCCCGGACAGGCACTCACCGCTCGCATGGCGCTCGAGGGCTACACCAGCCACGCCGCTCGCGCACAGGGCGCCCGCGACGCCGGAGCCATCGCGGTCGGCCACCGCGCCGATCTCACCGCGTTCGCCGTCGATCCGCTCCGGTGCCCGCCCGACGAGCTCGCCGACGCCCCGATCGTGCTGACCATGGTCGGAGGCGATGTGGTGCATCGCGCCGACCACGTGGACGCCTGAACCGCCAGAGCGTCGAGGCTGCGGCGAACATCAGGCATACGGCGAGTCACTAGGCTTACGGAATGCCTCGACCGCACACGCCGATCCTCGACCCGGACACCATTGCCCGAGCGGCACTCGATGCGCTCGACTCCGACGGCTCGTTCACCATGCCCGGCATTGCGAAGCGCCTCAATGTCGCGGTGTCGTCGCTGTATCACCACGTGGCGAGCCGCGAGCAACTCCTCGAGCTCATCCGCGGGGTGATCGCCGAGGAACTCTCGGTGGCGATCGTGTGGCCCGAGGACTGGCGCGAGGTGGTTCGGCAGTGGCTGATCGGATACCGCGCAGGCTTCGGCGCCCACCCCGAACTGGTACGCGCACTCACGGCGCAAACGGTCCGCGCACCCGAAGTGCTGCGCGGCTACGACCGATTGGCGCAGAAGCTCGTCGACGCCGGGTTCCCGATCGATCGGGTGTTGCACGTCATCACATTTCTCGACACCATCGCGCTCGGGTCGGCGCTCGACGTCGGCGCACCCGACGAGGTGTGGTCGGTCGACGGCGTCGCTGCTGACAGCGCCCTCGGGCGCGCATTGTCAGCGGCGCCAACGGGACGTGTGCGCGCTGATGAGGCGTTCGAGCTGACGGTCGACTTGGCCATCACCGGCCTCGAGAGCGAACTGGCCCGCGCATCCCGGACCTGAGCGACCCGCCTCAGTGCGCGGCGTCGTCCCACGAGCGACCGAAGCCGACCGAAACCTCCAGTGGCACAGACAGATCGATAGCGTTGCCCATCTCTTCACGAACCACCTTCTCGGCCTGTTCGCGTTCGCCCTCGGCGACCTCGACGACGAGTTCGTCGTGGACCTGGAGCAACATGCGGGAGGCAAGCTTCTCGGCGGCGAGGCGCTTGTGCACGTTGATCATGGCGACCTTGATGATGTCGGCGGCCGTGCCCTGGATCGGAGCGTTCAGCGCCATCCGCTCTGCCGCCTGGCGCCGTTGCCAATTGTCGCTGTTGAGGTCGGGCAGATAGCGGCGTCGACCGAAAAGCGTTGCGGTGTACTCGTTTCGGCGTGCCTCGACGACGACGTCATGGAGGTAGTCCCGCACTCCACCGAAGCGGTCGAAGTAGGCCTCCATCTGTTCCTTGGCTTCGTCGCGACTGATCCGCAGCTGCGCCGCGAGCCCGAACGCCGAGAGTCCGTACGCGAGGCCGTACGACATTGCCTTGACGCGGTGCCGCATCTCGGTGGTCACCGCGTCGATCGGCACTCCGAACGCTCGTGACCCGACGAAGTTGTGGAGATCTTCTCCGGTGTTGAACGCCTCGATGAGGCCTGCATCGCCGGAGAGGTGAGCCATGATGCGCATTTCGATCTGGCTGTAGTCAGCCGTCATGAGCGTCTCGTAGGGCTTGCCGGTCCCGCCGGGGCCGTTGTCGGAGCCGACAACGAATCCGTGACGGATCTCCCTGCCTGCCTCCGTACGGACCGGAATGTTCTGCAGGTTGGGTTCGGTCGACGACAGACGACCCGTCGCCGCGACGGTCTGGTTGAAGGTCGTGTGGATGCGGCCGTCGTCGGCCACAGACTTGAGCAGACCGTCGACGGTCACCTTGAGTCGCGTGGCATCGCGGTGTTCGAGAAGATACGCGAGGAACGGATGCTCGGTCTTCTCGTAGAGGGTCTGCAGCGCGTCGGCGTCGGTCGTGTATCCGGTCTTGGTCTTCTTGGTCTTGGGCATGTCCAACTTGTCGAACAGCACCGTCTGCAATTGCTTGGGAGAGCCGAGGTTGATCTGCTCGCCGATCACCTCGTAGGCGGCCTCCGCGGCCGTCCGGATGCGCTCGGAGAACGTTTCCTCGAGCTGCCCGAAGTGCTCGACGTCGACCGCGATGCCCGCGGCCTCGAGGTCGGCGAGCACGAACAGCAGGGGCAACTCCATCTCGGTGAGCAGCGGCTTGGAGTCGATGCGGTCCAGCTCGGTGTCGAGGGTGTCGGCGAGTTCGGCGACAGCTCGCGCTTCGAGCATCGCCTGCTCGGCGATCTTGCCCGCCCCGCCATCGTCGTCGAGGAGCGAGAGCTGACCGGAGTCGGCGCCATCGTCGGCTCGCAGTTCGCGTCGTAGGTAGCGCAGCGCGAGATCGTCGAGGTTGAAGGTTCGTTGGCCGGGCCGCACGAGGTACGCGGCGAGGGCGGTGTCGCTGGTGACGCCGGCGAGCGTCCACCCGCGCGACCGCAGCGCGTGGATGGCCCATTTCGTCTCGTGCAGCGCCTTCTCGACCGACGAATCGGCAAACCACTCGCCGAGCGCCTTCTCGTCGTCCGGTCCGAGCGCTGTGACGTCGACGTAGCCCGAGGAACCGTCGGCCGCGGCTATCGCGACACCGGTCACGTCAGCGCCGACGACCTGATGCGGCGCGGTGACCGTGAGGCCGCTGCGACCGGTACGAGCGTGCGCGTCGAGCCAGTCGCGAACCTCACCTTCGCCGAGGATCGACCCGTCGAGTTCAAACCCTGATTCCGCTTCCGGTTCGACGGAACTGAGCGTCGAGAACAGACGATCGCGCAGGACACGGAACTCAAGGTCGTCGAAGAGTTGGTGGATGCGGTCACGGTCCCAGCCGACCATCGCCAGCTCGTCGGGAGTCGCGGGCAACTGCATGTCGCGGACGAGCTCGGTGAGCTGGCGATTCGTCTGCACCGACGCCAAGTGCGCACGCAATGCGTCGCCGACCTTTCCCTTCACCTCGTCGACATGATCGATGAGTGAAGCGAGAGAACCGTACTCACGAATCCACTTCGACGCCGTCTTCTCCCCCACGCCCGGGATGCCGGGCAGGTTGTCGCTCGGGTCGCCGCGCAGCGCCGCGTAGTCGGGATACTGCGTGGGTGTGAGCCCGTACTTCTTCTCGACCTCTTCGGGTGTGAAGCGGGTCAGCTCCGACACGCCCTTGCGCGGGTACAACACCGTCACCGAGTCGTCGACAAGCTGCAGCGAGTCACGGTCGCCGGTGACGACGAGCACCTTGTAGCCCTGCGCTTCTGCCTGCGTGGCCAGTGTCGCGATGATGTCGTCGGCCTCGTAGCCCTCGATCGCCATGACGGGGATTCCGAGGGCGTCGAGAACCTCTTTGGTCAGATCGACCTGCCCGTTGAACTCGTCGGGCGACTTGGATCGTTGTGCCTTGTACTCGGGGAACATCTCCGAGCGGAAGGTCTTGCGCGAGACGTCGAACGCCGCTGCGACGTGTGTCGGTTCCTCGTCGCGGAGCAGGTTGATCAACATGGAGGTAAAGCCGTAGACCGCGTTGGTCGTCTGCCCGGCCGCAGTTTTGAAGTTCTCGGCGGGAAGTGCGAAGAAAGCCCGGTAGGCAAGAGAGTGCCCGTCGAGCAGCATCAACGTCGGCTGACGCTTATCCTTGCCACCCTTCTGACTCGATCGCGACGACGTCGACGGCGCGGCCTTGCCGGCAGCGGCTGTGCCGTCGGAACTCTTCACGGGTGCACTCTGCGCAGGACTCACACCGCTGAGTCTAGTGACGCCTCCCGACACGCCTCACCCCCGGCAAGTCCGCGGCCCCTTGCGAATCCTCAGCCAGGCGCGCGGCGGTACATCGGCCACACCGTAGGTCCGTTCTCAGGCAGCGTCACCTCTGCGGTCACTGTGAAACCGAATCGCTCGTACAGCGGGATGTTCGCCTCATTCGAGCTCTCCAGATACGCGGGGCCGACGACCGACTCCATCCCGGCGCGCAGCAGCGTGCTTCCGACGCCGCGCCCATGCACGGTGGCACCGACAAATGCCAGGTACCAGTGCGGTTCGCGCGGCCGATACCCGGCGAACATCTCCTCGAGCAGCTGGCCGCGACGGTAGCGCCCGCCCAGAGCCGAGAGGAAGCGCGGAACCGCCAACAGTTGGCGGCCGCTCGAGGGCCGAAACCCCGGCGGGTCCCACACCGCGGCGCCGACTGCGCGGTCGCCGTCGAAGCACACGTCGCGACGTCCGCGCGAGCCGTGACCCGCGGTCAACAACGCGCGATACAGGGCCGCGTACCTGGTGGTGTCGGGTTGCAACCACCGCATCACCGGATCGTCGGCGAACGCCTCTCCGAGTATCTCGCTGACGAGCTTGTTGTCCGATGAGCCCTCGATGGCGTAGGCGGTCACCGCGTCAGGCTACGCCGAGATACGCCTCACGCACCGCATCGTCGACGAGTAGCTCTTTGCCCGGCCCTTCTTTCAGAATCGTGCCGGTCTCCAGGATGTAGCCCCGGTCAGATCGGCTCAATGCCTGCTGAGCGTTCTGCTCGACGAGCAAGATCGTGGTTCCCTCAGCGTTGATCTGCGCGATGATCGAGAAGATCTGCTGAATCACCATGGGCGCCAAACCCATTGACGGTTCGTCGAGTAGCAGCAGATTGGGGCGCGCCATCAGTCCACGACCGATCGCGAGCATCTGCTGCTCGCCACCGGACATGGTGCCGCCGTATTGCTTACGTCGTTCCGCCAACCTCGGGAACAGGTCGAAGACCTGGTCGAGAGCCTGACTGTAGGCAGCCTTGGAGTCGAATTTCCTTCCATAGCAACCCATGTCGAGATTCTCGAGCACGGTCATTCCAGGGAAGATGTGCCTGCCCTCGGGAACCTGGATGATTCCCCGTGCCACTCGCTCGTGCGGGGCCAGTTTGGTGATCGACTCACCGTGAAACTTGATGTCTCCCTGACTCAGTTTGAGCAGACCGGATATCCCGCGCATCGTGGTGGATTTTCCTGCGCCGTTGGCTCCGAGGAGAGTGACCAGCTCGCCCTCGTCGACACGAAGCGAGATGCCGTGCAGCGCTTGGATTCGGCCGTAGTGAATGACGACGTCGGTCATCTCCAGCACCGGCGCCTTGGAGGTCGTCGAAGCCGAATCCTTGCTGAGGTCAGGCGATTTGGTCATCTGGAACTCCCAGGTATGCAGCGACGACGGCGGGATTCTCGCGAACCTCACGCGGTGATCCGTCGGCGATTTTGCGGCCGAATTCGAGGACGACGATGCGATCGGTCACTCCCATGACCAAGCGCATGTCGTGCTCGATGAGCAGCACGG
Organism: Gordonia sp. w5E2; assembly: GCF_036540975.1. Classification (NCBI taxonomy): domain Bacteria; kingdom Bacillati; phylum Actinomycetota; class Actinomycetes; order Mycobacteriales; family Gordoniaceae; genus Gordonia; species Gordonia sp. w5E2. Next base: position 2,824,205 of record NZ_CP144213.1, read on the forward strand.
TATAGCCGTCCTCACGGATCTTCTGAATCAACTCCATCAGCGCCGACTTCTCGCTCGGATTGAAGCCCGCCGCAGGCTCGTCGAGGCACAGCAGCTTGGGTTCGGTCGCCAATGCGCGAGCGATCTCGAGCCGACGTTGGTCTCCGTACGGGAGATTCGACGCCTTCTCGGCCGCGCGCGCACCGATTCCGACGAACTCGAGCAGCGCCATCCCGCGGTCGACGGCGTCGTGTTCCTCGCGGTACAGCCGGGGTGTGCGCATGATCGCGCTGAAGACAGACGATTTGTGTCGGGCGTCGGTGCCGACGGCGACGTTCTCCAGAGCGGTCATCTCACCCCAGAGCCGCACGTTCTGGAAGGTACGCGCGATCCCCTTCCGAGTGATCTTGTGCTGCGACATCTTCCCCAACGGCGCGCCGTCGAATGTCACCGTTCCACGAGTCGGGCGATAGACCCCGGTGATCGCGTTGAAGCACGTCGTCTTGCCTGCGCCGTTGGGTCCGATCAGGCCGAGGATCTCGCCGCGCTTGATGTCGAACGTGACGTCGTCAAGTGCTGCCAGTCCACCGAACTCGACTGTCAATCCGTTGACCTTCAACAGCGGCTCACCCTCCGCTGTTGCGATGTCTCGTTGCGGCGCAACGGCTTCGGCGACAGCTTCGGGATCGGCGAGTTGCGGGTCGACCGCGGCGGGATCGACGACGGCCGTCGACTCGGGGTCGGCGAGCACCTCCTCGATCTGTTCGGCGTTGTCAGGACCGGAATTCGCTTTGCTGACATCGACACGCGGCGTCGTGTCGTCGGTGTGATCGCCTTCGGGTTCGTCAGGTGTCCTGTGCGTCATGCGTGCGCCTCCTCACTTCCCGACGGTAGCGGGTTGGGGTTACGACGGACTGCGGCATAGACCTTGCGACCGAAAGTCAACAATCGAGCTCGCGCCGGGAAGAGACCTTGTGGCCGGAAGATCATCAGCACCACGAGGGCGATGCCGAAGAACAGGTATTTGAACTCGCTGAGCGACTGCCCGCCCACCTCGATGCCCTGCACCCGAGCGGGCAGGTAGACGATGATGAACGCACCGGCGATCACGCCGAGCTTGTTGCCCTGTCCGCCGAGCACGACGGCACACAGGAAGAGCATCGAGTTGATGACGGTGAAGGCTTTGGGATCGACGTACTGCACCTGTCCCGCGTAAACCGCGCCCGACAGCCCGCCGATACCCGCGCCGATCACGAACGCCCACAGCTTGTACTTGAACGTGGGCACGCCCATGATCTCGGCGGCGTCCTCGTCTTCGCGAATCGCGACCCACGAGCGTCCGACGCGGCTGCGTTCCAGATTGCCGACGATGATCAGCACGAGGATGACCGCGACGATTCCCAGCCAGTACCACCAGACACCGTAGTTCGTGGTCGGGCTGTTGTTGCCGACGGAGAACACGCCGTCGGGATGCTCGTCGGACCGCCCGAGCTCGGGGAACAGAACACCCTGCAGACCCGACGCACCGTTGGTGATGTCTGACAGGTTGTCTGCAAGCAAGCGGACGATCTCACCGAATCCCAAGGTGACAATCGCCAGGTAGTCACCTCGCACGCGCAAGGTCGGGGTACCGAGGACCAGTCCTGTGAGACCGGTGATGATGATCGCGAGGGGGACGCACGCGAGCCACGCCCATGGCCCCGAGAAGAATCCGTGATCCTCGCTGTCCCACAACGGACTTGCCGGACTCGTCAGCAACGCGACGACGTAGGCGCCCACCGCGTAGAAGCCGACGTATCCGAGGTCGAGGAGACCCGTCTGGCCGACCACGACGTTGAGTCCGATGGCGATCAATGCCGTCATGGCGAACGTCGCCATGACCACACCGAAGTTGGTCGCCGTCGTCGTGATCAGTGGCGGTTTGATGACCGGAAGAAGCGCGAGAAGGATGATGAGCGGTACGCCGAGCAGCCACTGCTGCACGCGAGGCAGGCTGTCCCACCAAGTACGTATCCGGTCGCCGAGGCCGCGCGGCGGAGGCGTGGTCAATTGTGTCGACGCCGCATTCTCTGACGCCACATTGTCTGATGTCGTCATACTCGCGCCTTCCCCAGCTTTTCACCGAGTATTCCGGTTGGACGGAACATCAACACCAGGATCAGGAGAACGAAGGCCACCACGTCCTTCCACTGATTTCCGAAGAGCACCGAACCGTAGTTCTCCATCACACCGAGCAACAAGCCTCCCAAGAGGGCGCCCCGCACGTTGCCGATTCCACCGAGCACCGCGGCGCAGAACGCCTTGATGCCGAGGATGAAGCCGCCGTTGTAGACGATGTTGGTCGGAACTCGCAGCGTGTAGAGCAGCGCCGCAGCGCCCGCCAACAGGCCACCGATGAGGAAGGTCACCAGGATGATGCGGTCACGGGAGACGCCCATCAGCAGCGCGGCATCGGGATCCTGTGCGACCGAACGGATTCCACGTCCCAGCCGGGTCTTGTTGATCAGGAAATCGACGCCGAGTGCCAGCACCAGGGCCGAGCCGATGATCACCATCGTCATGTTGAACACCGGTGCGCCGAAGATCGTGAACTGCTCGACCGGCTGAACCAGTCGGATCGTCGGCTGTGCCGTTGAGCCGCCCAGCGGCGGGTCGACCGGGAACTTCGGTAGCACGTAATGCACGAATTCCTGCAGTACGAACGACATTCCGATCGCGGTGATGAGGAACGCCAGCGGCTTCGCGCCGCGTCGACGCAGAGGCCGATAAGCAACGAACTCCAGTCCGACCGCCGCGCCGCCCGCCACGATCATGCCGCACATCCCCGCGAGGACGAGGTAGACGATCGTCATGACCGTCCCCTCGGAGTACGTGTTACCCGACGGCGTGAAGCCCAACAACAGCAGTCCGATGTAGGTACCGAACATGCCGAGCATGAAGACCTCGGAATGCGCAAAGTTGATCAGTCGGAGCACGCCGTAGACGAGTGTGTATCCAACTGCGACAAGCGCGTACACCGATCCGTAGGTCAGCCCCTCGATGGTCAGACCCCAGAACCCGTCGAACAGCGAGTGGTAGTCGAACCCGATCGTGGATGCCACTGCGGTCGACGTCTGTGCCACCAGAAGTGTGGCGGTCATACGATCCCCTCAATCGTCGAAAAGTCGCAGACACGAACCGCGCCCGGCCGCCGTGATCGACGGCCGGGCGCGGTGGTGTCGTACTTACTTGACCTCGTATACCCAGATCAGTGATGTGGTGAGTTCACCCTTCGGTGTCCACGAGTACTTACGGGCCAGTCCGGTGCCGTTGTACTTGCTGATGTACTCGAGCAGCTTGGGACGGGTGTTGTTGCCCTCCTCGATGCCCTTCATCATGATCGTCGCGATGTCGTATGCCTCAACGGAGTACACGCCGGGCGGCTGGTTGAACGCTGCCTTGTAGTCCGAAGCGAACTTGTCGGGAGCGGGGCCACACGGGCATGAGAGCAGTGCGCCCTTGGCAGCATCGCCGGCCTGCGCGGTGAACTGCGGATCGTTCGCGCCGTCACCCGAGACGAAGAGGATATTCGGATCAGCGGACTTGAGCTGCTGCGCGAGCGGCGCCGCCTCTGCGTAGTAGCCCGCGTAGAAGACCGCATCCGGCTGTGCCGCAGTGACTTTCGAGATGATCGCGGAGAAGTCGCGCTCCCCCTTCTTGACGTCGCCCGAGCAGCCGGCGTCAGCAGCAGAGCCGAGCGCACTGGTGACGGCCTTTTCCAGACCGGCACCATAATCGGTGTCGTCCTTGATGACGCAGACCTTCTTCTTGCCCTTGGTCCCGGTCAGGTACTTCGCGACGGCGGGGCCCTGAATATCGTCGTTGGCAAGGCCGCGGTAGAAGGTCTTCCAGCCGTTGTCGGTGAGCGTCGGGTTGGTGGCCGAAGCGGTCACCGAGACGAGTCCGGCCTGGTTGAAGATGCCGCCGGTTGCCTTGGTCTCACCGGAGAACGCCGGACCGATCAATCCGATGATCGAGTCGTCATTGGTGATGGTCGGCGCAACCTGTGTTGCCTTCTGTGGGTCACCTTCGGTGTCGAAACGCTTGAGGGTGATCTTGCAGTCGGGGTTGGCCTTGTTGTGCTGGTCCACGGCGAGCTGCGCACCGTCGACGATGTTGATACCAAGAGCCGCGTCGGCGCCGGTCAATGCTCCCGCCATCGCGATGGTCGCCGGGTCGCACTTCTGTCCGCTCGGCGAGGACGGATCGAGAGCTTCCGCATCCGATGCCTTCGGCTGTTCCTTGCCCGCCGTATCGATCTGGGCGAGAGCCGAAATGGTGAGCCCCGACCCCGCTGATGCCGACCCACTCGATGACGAATCCGAGTCGGTCGACTTACTGCTACATGCCGAAACGGCGAGCACAGCGGCCAGCGTCGCCCCTAGCGCTGCGGTCGTCACGCGACGATGCATCTTTACTACCTCTCGTCCAGCCACCCGACCCCCTGTGGCCGGGAGGTCTACTGAGGAGACCTTGAGAAAACATAGACCGAGATACGAGTTTGCGTGGGGCAATGAAAGAGAAATCCGCTAGTCACCGTCGACGCGTTTTCACAGATTTAACGCGGCCGACTCAGGGGTCAGTCTGTGGGTCCCAACGTTTCGACGACGACCTGCGCGACGGCCTTCATCGTGGTACGACGATCCATCGCTGCGCGCTGAATCCACTTGAACGCCTCCGGTTCTGACAACGACTGCTTCTCCATGAGCAATCCCTTGGCGCGCTCGACCAGCTTGCGAGTTTCGAGTCGGTCCTGCATTGTCGCAACTTCTTTTTCAAGCATCTTCAGTTCGTGATAGCGACTGACCGCAACCTCGATGGCGGGAACGAGATCGGCTTTGGAGAATGGCTTCACCAAGTACGCCATAGCACCGGCATCTCGGGCTCTCTCGATGAAGTCGCGCTGGCTGAACGCCGTCAACATCACCACTGGCGCCAACCGCTTTTGTGCGATCTCGGTGGCGGCGTCGATCCCGTCGCGGACCGGCATCTTGATGTCCATGATGACGAGATCGGGCGAAAGCTTCTCGGTGAGATCGACAGCCGCCTGCCCGTTGGGTGCCTCGCCCACCACGTCGTAGCCCTCCTCGCGGAGCATCTCGATGAGATCCATCCGGATCAGCGAGTCGTCCTCGGCGACGAGCACCTTGTGTGCAGTCTGCTTGTCCTCGGCCTGGGCCGGAACATTCTCCACCACAGTCACCAATCCCTCCTCCACATCGAGTTGACCAGAGCGGTCGTAACCGGCCGAATCCACTCGCTTGCGACCAGCATCAATGCTCCGAAGCGTACCGGCTCACGCCGCTTCCGGCCGATCATCTACAGTTGTCTGTTGCAGCCGCTCGCGGCGGCAGATGCCCTCGTAGCCCAATTGGCAGAGGCAACGGATTCAAAACCCGTCCAGTGTGAGTTCGAGTCTCACCGAGGGCACCACGAAACCCCTGTTCAGCAGGGGTTTATTCGTTTCTATCGCTGGTCTCATTGCTGCTCAGCAGCATCCGGCACCTTGGTCGCTGTCTGGTCCAGATCCTCCAGCACCTGATTGAGGCGCGACGCTGCCACGATCGCCTCGCCGCGCGGAGTATCCGGCTCCACGTTCAGCTTGGCGAGTAGTGAGATGACGGGGATACGGGCGGGGTCTACTGCCGACTCCGCTTCGCCACTGAGCGCTGCTCGAGTCATCTTGGCCCGCTCCCGGATTCGGTCCAGTGCCTCGCGGATATCGGTGGCGTCGGTACCTGTGAAGACCTGTGGTGGCTCGGACCCGGAGACAACGATGGCCGCGATCAACAGCGAGTGTGCGCAATGATGAATCGCCACGATCGGTTGTCGGACTGCCGCAGTGGATGACCGTGGCTCCAGAAGTGCGACAGCTCGTGTTGACGAACAGGCGGATTCGACGTCGACCTTGGCTTGCTCGAGGCGTCGAGCGGCCTCGGTGATCTGATGACGCTCGCCCGCAGTGGTGAGTCCGGTGGCAACGCAGGCGAGGGCGTCGTCCAGGGCGTCGAAGTACTTGGCGATGGAATCGATGAGCATGGGTCGCGAATTGGTCGAGAGAATCAAGTAGGCGCAGACCACCCCGATCAGCGATCCCGCCACGGTCTCCTCGACGCGCACGACGAGCAGCCGCATGTCGAAGACGCCGAGCAGATCGAACAACGCAGCGATCATCACGGTGATGAACGCCACCAGGTAGGTGTACTGAATCGGGCCGAAGTAGCTTGCGAGGAAGACGCAGAGCACGCCGAGGATCAGTTCGGGGATCACGTGATGGTTCGCGACCACCACCACGAGCGCCCCGATCACGACTCCCAGCAGGGTGCCGACGATCCGGTCCATCGCGCGGGTCAGCACGGCCGCTCGCGTGCTGGCCTTGATGAAGACGATGAACGCGGTCAGAACGGCCCAGTACCAGCGGGAAGCGGAAATGGCCTCGCCTACGACGGAAGCCAGGGCAGTCGCGAACATCACCTGAACAGCCAGCCGCGACGTGGGCTCCCAGTTGCGCCAGTGCTGCAGTTTCCAGGGCGGTGCCGAGATGCCTAGGGTTGCCGGCCCGAGACGTGGACGGTGGTGCTCGCGATGACCGTCGGTGGCGTCGTCAGGGGGCATCGCCTCGGAGTCGCGCGCCGACGCGGTCAGTTCATTGAGCGCATGCCACGTGCGTACACAGCGCGAGATCTCCAGCGTGGCCAGTCCGCCCTCCTCGCTGAGGTCCACGAGGGACTCGGTTCGTTTCGCCCGACGTGCCGCGGCGCGGCTCGCTTCGACGTCGACGTCCTTGGCCAGAACGGTGTGCAGATCGGTGATCGCGTTGACGAGCAATGTGTTTCGTGGCAGTGCGCCGTCGTTTGTCTGCGACGCGTCGCCGAACCTGTCGGCAACGAGCTGACTGCACACCTGCTCCACCGAGATCTGCGCATCCACGACAAGGTCGGCGAGAGTTTGTGATTCGCAATGTAGGTAGCGATGCGTGTCGAACCGTGACTGCCAGTCATCGATCGCGAGGGAGATTCCACCGAGCCGGGCGAGGTCGCGCTCGATATGCGGGCGGCCGGACAGGCTGGTGACGCGCTGCGCGGCGAGCAGGGCGGTGTCGGCCGCGATGCGAAACTCCCTGAGCAGCAACGTGATCTGACGCTGCGGCCGCTCACGAAGCAACGCCGCACGCAGAAGCACTCCGACGCCCATGGTGACGGCGATCACCAGCCACAGCACGGGCAGCTGGGTGTGGTCCAGGCGTAACAGCAGAGTGAGGAAGTACGGAAAGAAAGCTGCGAATCCCAGCGCTCCACCCCGCGGCCCGAATCGTCGAACCCACACCGACAGGCCTGCCACCGCGACGAACACCGCGACCGCCGCGAGGCGGTACGGCTCGAGCAGCGCGGCGAGCGTCGCAAAGAGCAAAGCGAGGATGAGTTGAAGACCGGCGGTGACGAGTCGCGCCTGGGGAGTGGCGTCCTTGGTGGAGTTCGTGCACACCAAAGCGGTGATGATGGGGATCACGAGCATCGACTGGTCCGCGTGTCCCGTGGCTACCAGAACCCATGTCGCCCCGGTAGACAGCGCAACCGCGGAGGTGACCAGAGTCGCGTCGTGCAGCCGTTGCCTTCCCGGATCGGCCGCGTCGGCCAGTCGCAGCAGATGCCGTGGGCTCCAGATCTGTACCGGTTGCGGTAGCCGGTGAAGGAACGTCGACACGCCACTCAGTGTCGCGCACGCGCCCGAAATAGGCCTCGATCCGCCCAATAACGGGCGCTAACTTGCGAGCCATCATCCCGGCGAACGAGATCAGCTTTGAGATGGCATGTGCGAACATACGACCTCGCATGGCGACTGCGTGTCCGCGGCAGCGAGGCATCTGCCTGCCATGGCCCGGTACCTAGCTGGGGAAACTCAAGTACGCGACGACGCCCCGCGGCAAAAGCGACTTTCCCGGCGTTCGTGCCGTAGCCTCGCAATGTGACCCACAACACGGCGATTCTGTAGATGTCCGATTCTTCCGCGGGTTCCCGCGGGATCAGTCGGCGTCAGTTGTTGGGGGCGTCTGGTCTCGCCACAGTGGTTCTCGCGTTGTCGCGCACACCGGCGGCACGCGCCGCACCATCCCCGCCCGACGGCTATTTGGACATGCCGCCCATCGCGAGACAGATACTCGGGGGGCTGCGCATGGCGTCGCGCGACGCGCTCCGTGGCGTATCGGTCATGGTGATGCCGGGTGACGACCGGTACTCGAAGCAGCAGGGTGTCACCGGGCGCGGCCCCGGTGCGATGTCTGACGGTGCGGCCGACGAATTCGTCGGCCTGGTGGACCGTTTCCTACCGCAGGGCGACCAGCTTCTCCGGCCACTGGCAGTGGCACTGTCGGTGACGCTCACCGACCTGGCCGTGACGCCGCTGCAGCTTCCCGACGACAAGGTGGCCTCGGCAGTCGACCGCGCGCTCGGCGTCAGCGACAACGACCGCACCTTCCCGCTGTCCCTGATCGCCGGGTTGGTCATGGATGTCGCAGCGCTACTCGTTGGCGCACCGCTTGCGGGTCCGTTTGCCTCACCCTTCGCCAACGCCAACTTTCAGACGAAAGCCCGTGCATTCGAGTTGGTCGAACAACCTGCTGCCGATCTACTCGCCGTCTTCGACAATGCGCTGCCGCAACCGCTGCGCGGGTCCGGCGCGGGCCTGTTGCGCTTCGTCGGGGGCATCCTGCTCGACGGTTCGGCGTTCACCGTGTGGAGCGAGCATCGGCTCTACGACTACACCGCACGGCGTCTGTCTCGGCGTCCTGTCAGTTGGAACATCACCGGATACCGGCCCAACGGGCTGGTAGACGGCCACGACGATTTCATCGGCTATTACAAGGGATTCGAGGAGTTCTGAGTGCGTGACGTCATTGTGATCGGCGCTGGTGGGGGTGGCCCGGTGGTCGCCGCCGAACTCGCCGGACAGGGCCTCGACGTGTTGCTGCTCGAAGGTGGTCCGCGCCACGCGAACCCCGCCAAACAGTGGTCGCATCTCGAGTTCGACGCCAACGACCCCACAGCCGGTTTCCTCCGCTTCGGACCGGGCGACCGGTCCACACCGTACTGGCACCGCGAATGGGCACAGAACAGCTTCGTCTGGGAATTGGGTGGGGTGGGCGGCACCACTCAACACTTCTTCGGCAACAGTCCGCGACCGTATCCCGGCGTGTTCGCCGGCTACCGCGGTGCCGACGCCGCCCTGTACGACACCGCGCATCGCTTCCCCTTCACCTACCGTGAACTCGTTCCGTATCTCGAGTGGGTGGAAGCGAGCCTGCCGGTCAAGCCTGCCCCGATGGGGACCAAAGAGGCGGTCTTCTTCCGCGGCTGCGAAGGCTTGGGGTTGCCGCTGCAACGATCACGGGACACGACCCGCGCAGCCTTTCGACCGCAGCCGAACTGTATTTTGCATCCAGGCGGAAATGCCGGCCGCACAACAGATTCCAACCTTCTCGCCTACCCGCAGGCGACGGGTTGCACCTTCTGCGGCCACTGTTTTCAGGGTTGCTACCAACCAGCGCGCGCACCACGGAACCTCTTCGCCCGCCGATCGACCGACAACAGTTACGTTCCGCTCGGCCTTGCCGCTGATGCGGTTCGTCGCGGCGGCAAGGCCATGGAACTGCGCGCGGAGTCGTTCGTCGAGCAGATTCACACAGAGGAGCGCCGCGGACGCGTCCGCGCCACCGGAGTGACGTGGCGAGACAACGTCACCGGGGCGCGACACCGCGAAGACGCCGAGGTCGTGGTGATGGCCGGTGGTGCTACCGAGAGCCCGCGGCTCTGGTTCAACAGTGGATTGCCGAACCCGAACGGCTGGGTCGGTCGCGGACACACCGACCACTGGTTCGACTGGGTGGTAGGTCTTTTCGATGAGGACACCGGCAACACGCGGGGTGCCAATTCTTGTGCACGGGTCGAGTTCCCCGGATATGGATGCTTGGAGAACTCCGGAGTCACCCCGGCGATCCAGGCGTTCACGATGACGTTGTCCAACAGCGGTATTCGCGGCCAGTACACCAACGGCCGCGGGATGCGGGGCGCATGGGACGGCCCCACCGGACGACTGGCCGGGGACGAACTCCGCGACTTCATGGCCCACGGGATCGACCGGATGCTGAACGTCTTGTGCATCACCGACGACCACGTCGAGCCCGAATGTCGAATAGTGCCTTCACTTTTCCCGGCCGACTCCCACGGCGCTGTCGCGAAAGTCGACATCGACATTCGCAAGCGGTCGGCCCCAACCCGACGCAACCGCGAGTACATCACGACGAAGGCGGCGCAACTCCTCCGGAAAGCCGGCGCGCGAAAGGTATATCGGCTGGACTGGGCTCCCCTGCTCCTCCACGTGCACTCATCGATGCGCATGGGCGAGTCGGCCCGCAATTCCGTGACGCGCCCCAGCGGTGAGGCACGATTCGTCGACCGAATATTCATCGCGGACAACTCGGTTCTCGCCAACTCACTCGGCGGACCCAACCCCACCCTGACCACCCAGGCGCTCGCCACCCGCACCGCGGAGAAGATCATGGCTACCTACTTCGGAGGCGACCCCTGGGTGGCCACCGGCGAACCGGTCGCGACCACCGATGATCGAATCACCAAGCGGATGATCGAACTCGGGCTCTGACCCCTGCAGCTCCGTCTCGATCGGAGCGGGCGTCGCGGCACCGTCGACCAATTCCGCGAAGGCAAGCCAAAGCAAACAGCGTGCACTATTGTCCACCTTGTCGTGATTGTCCGGAATCCGGAATTCATTCGAAGGAAGTAGCCAGCTGTGCGCTCATGGAAAGAACTGGCCGTCATCGGCGGCACCCTGCTCTTGTCCTCCGGACTGATCGTCGGATGCGGTTCCGACGATTCCGGGTCGGGCGACGCCTCCGCCTCGGCCTCCGACACCGCGCTGGTCCTCTATTCGGGCCGTTCCGAGGAGTTGGTCGGTCCTCTGATCGAACGCGTCGGTGGAACAGTCCCCGTCAAGGCGACCTACGACAGGAAGGCCGCGCAGATCCTCGAGGAGGGCGACCGCAGCCCGGCCGACCTCTTCTTCGCACAGGATGCCGGCGAGCTCGGCGCACTGGCCGAGGCCGGCTTGCTCGCCCCGCTCCCCGAGGACATCAAGAATGCGGTACTCGAGCCGTACCGTTCCGAAACAGGTGGATGGGTTCCGACCAGCGCGCGTTCCCGTGTGCTGATCTACAACCCCAACAACATCGGCGAATCGGAACTCCCTGAGGGTATCGACGGTCTGCTCGCGCAACGGTTTCGCGGTCAGGTCGGTTACGCGCCCACCAACGCATCCTTCAAATCCTTTGTGACCGCGCTGCGCCTGGTTCGGGGGGAAGACGGTGCGCGTGACTGGCTGACCAAGTTTCTCGCAAACGACCCGAAGAAATTCGACGGCAACGGAGCCATCGTCGAGGCGGTCAATTCCGGCAGCCTTGCTACCGGCCTGACCAACCACTACTACTGGGTCCAAGAGATCAACGAGAAGGGCGCGGCTGCAGTCCCTTCCAAGTTGCACTTCTTCAGCAACGGCGACCCCGGAGCACTCGTCAACGTCGCCGGCATCGGCGTGCTGAAGTCGTCGAAGAAGCAGGAACAAGCCTTCGAGTTCGCCCGACAGCTACTGACACCAGAGACTCAGGAGTTCTTCGCCACCGAGGTCGGCGAGTACCCGGTGATCGAGGGTGTCCAACTCAACGTCGCGGGAATCCCGCCCCTGTCCGAACTGCAGCCGCCAAAGATCAACCTCGACGACCTCTCCGACGTCCAAGGCACCGAGAAGCTGTTGACCGAGGTCGGCGCCATCTGATTCAGGTCACTAATTCACTGACTCGCCCGGACCGATCGTTGCGGTCCGGGCGAATCGTGTTGGCTGCGTTCAGCTGTGCTGTAGCGGCGCTGACGCTCTCGCCTGCGGTGTATCTGGTGGTCCGAGCGTCCGAAGCCGGTCGCGACACCATCGACTCCTATCTGCTGCGGCCTCGAACGGCTGAATTGCTTTGGAACACGGTGAGTCTGGCGACAGCGGTTACCGCGTTGTCCGTGATCGTCGGCGTGGGATTGGCCTGGTGCCTCACCAGCGGCGTGGCAAGATCCCGCCCGCTGATGGTCGCACTACTCACCGCTCCCCTGGCAATCCCATCGTATGTATCCGGATTCGTCTGGGTGCGAACACTTCCCGACTTCTACGGCTTCCCTGCCGCCGTCCTCGTCTTGACCCTCGCGTGCTATCCGCTGGTGATGCTTCCTACCGTGGCTGCTCTCTCCGGAATAGGCAGATCCGCCGAGGACGCCGCGCGCACCCTCGGGTGCGGCGCCGCACGCGCCTTCCTCCGCGTGACACTGCCCCGTATCCGCCTCCCCGTAGCCGCAGGCGCACTACTCGTCGCGCTCTACGCGATCAGCGACTTCGGCGGCCCGGCGATCGTGCGCTTCGAGCCCTTCACCGTCGGGATCTATAACGCCTACAACGGTAGTTTCAATCGCACGGTGGCGGCGGTCTATGGCTGCGTGCTGGCGATCATGGCGCTCGCACTCGCGGCCGGAGAACGATTCATCCGCCGCGACGCGGAACCGAGTGCCAACGCGGAACGTACGAGGGGAATCCGCGACCACGCCGGGGCGTGGGCATTCGCGATCGGCATGATCGGCGTCGGCCTCGCGTTCCCGATTGCCGGACTGATCGGTCAGATTCTTCGCTCGCAACGAGCCGACACCGCTCTCGACGACGTCCTGCCTGCCATCGGGGCAACCCTGTCGCTGGCCGTCCAAGCCACCTTGGTGATCACGCTGTTGGCGATTCCGGTCGCCTTCTACACGGCGCGTCCACGCACCCGTCTGTCCGGATTCGTAGACACCGCAACCAATCTCGGTTACGCCCTGCCAGGGGTGACGGTAGCGCTCTCGATGGTGTTCATCGGCTTGCGGGTTGTCCCCGACTGGTATCAGACAACCGCTCTGTTGCTCATCGCCTATGCGGTGCTGTTTCTGCCGGTTAGCATCGGCCCGTCGCGCAGTGCCATCGACGCCATGCCCGACGCGGTATCCGAGGTCTCCCGGACACTGGGCGCGGGAAGTATGGCAACACTACTGCGCGTGGTGCTGCCGATGATCGCGCCCGGAATGCTCGCCGGTGCGGCACTCACGTGCGTGTCGGTCGCCAAGGAGCTTCCCGCAACGCTCATGCTCGCCCCCGTGGGGACCAGGACTCTGGCCGTGGACATGTGGAGTCTGAACAATGACCTCGCCTACGGCCGTGCTGCCGTTCTGGGTCTGATACTGATCGCGGTGACCTCGATACCCACAGTCGTCTTGTCAACCTTGTTCAGTCGCAGAGGACCTTCGACGTGAAGCACGCAGACGTGAACCACTCACCTGACGATCGGCCTAGTGTGCGCGTGGACTCGATCCGTGTCGCCTACGGTGACCACGTTGCGCTTGACGAGGTGAGTTTTGTTGTGCCGCACGGAAGCATCACTGCAGTCGTCGGGCCGTCGGGATGCGGTAAGAGCACATTGCTTCGCGCGATCTGCGGTTTGGAGCCGATCCGATCCGGCCGCATCGAGATCGACGGCCAGGAGGTGTCGAGCGCATCCCGACACGCGCCTCCTGAACGACGCCGGATGGGACTCGTTCCCCAGGAAGGGGCGCTCTTCGAGCATCTCAGCGTCGCGGGCAACATCGGTTTCGGACTTGGCCCGTGGTGGCGCCGCGTCCCCGGCAGGCGCGATCGGATCAACGAGTTGCTGAGCGTCACCGGCCTCACCGATCTCGCAGACCGACGCCCCACCACGCTGTCGGGAGGTCAGCGCCAGCGCGTCGCCCTGGCCCGAGCCCTGGCACCCCGGCCGGTGGTCATCGGCCTCGACGAACCATTCTCGGCACTCGATGCCGACCTGCGAGCCAGACTCCAATCCCACGTTCGCCGCGCTCTTCTGTCGGAGAATGCGACCGGACTGCTCGTCACCCACGACCGCGAGGAAGCCCTCGCCATGGCCGACCACATCGTCGTACTCATCGACGGCCGCGTTCGACAGGACGCGGCCCCGCAGACGGTCTACGTCGAACCCGCCGATCTCGACGTGGCGCGTCTCTTCGGCGACCTCGCCGACCTAGCCGCCACTGCAAGCGGCTCGGTCGCCGCAACCCGGGTCGGGCCGATGGAGCTACGGCGCGAACACCATGGCGACGGTCGAGTCCTCATCCGACCGGACGACCTCCATGTCGTCGACGACGACGACGCGCCTGCCGCTGTAGTTGATGACGTACGGTTCCGCGGACGCGACATCGTGATCTCGGCAACGACACCCCACGGCGACCCGATTCTGGTCAGCGGTTCTGCGACGATCGAGTTTCCGATGCGAGGCCAGAGAATCCGGTATCGGCAACAGGCACCCTTACACTTTCTGCCCTCGCGGTGAATGTCTGTGCGACAGCAGGTTTCACTATGGGGCAAAGAGATCGACACGGTTCGTGGATCAGGCGGTCTGCTTGGCCGACAATCTTGCTGCCCACTGCCCGGGAGCATGACCGAACTTCCGGCGGAAGGCGCGCGTGAAGGTTGAGACGTCCGAGAAGCCGCTGTGGCGTGCTGCCGCCTGCACTGACGAGCCGTGCGTGATCATCTCGGCGGCGAGAGCAAGGCGACGATCGCGTATCTCGGCGGCAGGTGTGTGCCCACCCTCGGACAGAATCTGCTGCAGCGAACGCAGAGACACATGACATTCTCGCGCCAACGTCGACGCATCGAAGTCCGGGTCAGTGAACCGCTCCTGGATTTGCTCGAGGATCCGAGCGCGGACCTGGGTACGCGATGATGCGCCGAGCCGCTCCGACGCGGCGCGGATCTGGCTTTGGTAGGCGGTCTCGGGCTCCCGCGATCGGGCTGCCAATTGTTCGGTGGCGTCAGCGAAGGACAACAGAGTGTGGCCGGTATCGGTCAGGGCACGAGTCGACCACGACACCGGTAGCGCCCGATCATCACGGGTGATGAACCATTCGGGGTCGGCGACGGCCCGATCGGAACTCGGCTGATCGAGAATCGGGCAGGAATCCGCCGGGTAGCGCGAACCATCCGGGTGCCAGGAATGCAGTGTGTCGTGACTCGGCGCACCGATGACATCGGCACTCGAGGCATAGCCGAGGAGTTCGAGGGCAGCCTGATTGGCCAGGACGACCCGTCCGCCACTGTCGATAACCCAAAGTGGCGTGGGGGTGACCTCGATGACCGCCGACAACAGACCGGGATCGGCACTCGTCAGATCTCGTGTTGCGCTCATGTCCCGACTCCCTGAGTGGATGGTGGTTGTCGCGAAACTACGAAGCGGTCATTTCCACTTCGTTGGACGCCGGTAACCCGGATGTAAATCGCACGGTTTGCGCGAATCGCCCGAATCGCTGCGTGGATCGTCATTGTCGGTATGCGACCACCGAGGCAGCCTGAGTTCACAACCAATCGATCCACCAACTGCAGGAGAAGACATGGCGCACAACGCAATTTCCGCCCCGGCGATCGAAGTCGACGACGCTCGTCGGTCGGCCGGACTGTCATGGCAGAAGCTCGCGGACCACATCGATCGACCGCTGGTGTGGACGGTAGCCGCACTGCTCGGGAGCCACCCTGTCCCCCGCGAACAGGCCGAGGCAGTCCGCGATCTGCTGTCTCTGAGTGAGGAGACGACGACGGCGCTGCAACGTCAGCCCTACCGGGTTGCCGACTCCGATCTCGCGTCCGACCCGACGATCTACCGCTTCCTCGAACTCATCAACGTCTATGGCCCAGCGTTCAAAGCGCTGATCCACGAGGAGTTCGGTGACGGAATCATGAGCGCGATCAACTGCAACATCTCGTTCGACCGACGTTCGGACCCGGGCGGCGACCGCGTCGTCGTGACGATCGACGGCAAGTTCCTGCCCTACCAGTGGTGACGGCCCGACGAGAAGGAGACCGCAGACATGTCTTATGTGAAACCAGCAGAACTCGCCACCCGGATGGTCGACGCCGGTGAGTCAAAGGTGTTCCTTTCCACGCGTGACACCCTGATCCGGGCCTATATGGCGGGAGCAATTCTCGCGCTCGCTGCGGCCTTCGCGGTCACTGTGAGCACGCAAACCGGCCAACCGCTGCTAGGGGCCCTGCTCTTCCCTGTCGGATTCTGCATGCTTTATCTACTCGGATTCGACCTATTGACGGCGGTGTTCACTCTCGTTCCGCTCGCCTGGTTGGACAAGCGACCCGGGGTGACGTTCGGCAGGATGATGCGAAACTGGGGACTCGTCTTCATCGGCAACTTTGCCGGGGCACTCACGACCGCACTATTCGTGGCCGTCTACCTGACCTACGCCTTCTCTGCCGACGCGGGAGCTATCGGTGAGGCTCTGCAGAAAATCGGCGAGAATCGGACAGTTGGTTACTCTGCCTATGGCGCCGCGGGCATGCTGGCGCTGTTCATCCGGGGCGTGATGTGCAACTGGATGGTATCCACCGCCGCAGTCGGTGCCATGCTCTCGGATAGCCTGCCCGGCAAGGTGATTGCCATGTGGATGCCGATCTTGGTCTTCTTCTACCTCGGTTTCGAGCACTCCGTGGTCAACATGTTCCTGTTCCCCATCGGGCTGATGCTTGGCGGAGACTTCACCGTCGTCGACTATCTGCTGTGGAACGAAATCCCAACAGTCCTCGGCAACCTCGTCGGAGGACTGGCCCTCGTAGGCATCGTCATCTACGTCACCCACGGACGGACCCGACCATCGCGATCCCGGGCGACCAAGAAGAGCAGCACCACGACGGAGGACATTGCCGTCGTTGAGCGCACCGACACAAAGCAGGCCGCGCAGTAACCGGACCGTCTGTAACACGGCGCGGGGCGTCGTCGTCTCACACGTAGACGACGACGCCCCGCCACTGCCTTGACCTGCGTCGATACCGGATCTGAGCCTCTCCGGCAAACACGACATGTCGCCCAAGCCGCGCGTCTGATAGTCTCGCCGTGTCCATTCCGATATCAAAGCGTTACCAACCCCAGAGCGGACGTATAGCAGTGCCTCACCACCGATTGACCGACCGTGACTCGATCCCGAACGCGACGCGTGCGGTCTTTGACTCGCCACCTCGCGCCAGCCGTGGTCAGCACCGCGCAGCCTTTAACAACGTGCACACCCTCAAGCTGAAGACCGCGACCGTCGCCGCGATCACCGGAGTGATCGGCCTCGGTTCCGTTGGCGCAGCGCAGGCCGCCGCAAAGCCGGCTCCGAAGCCCGCAGCACCGACGGTGGCGTTGCCGGAGAACATCAAGCTGCCAGAGAACATCAAGCTTCCGGAAAACATCAAGCTGCCCGAGAACATCAAGCTGCCACCGCAGCTAGAGGAACTCACCCGCAACGCGTTGCCCCCGAATGCGTCGGTACCGGGCAAGAAGCGTGCCGTTGCACCTACCACCGGCACCGTGACCTCCGGGTACGGCGCCCGCTGGGGATCGCATCACAACGGCGTCGACATTGCCAACCGCGTCGGCACTCCGATCCACGCCGTCACCGACGGCACCGTCCTCGAATCGGGCCCGGCGTCGGGCTTCGGGATGTGGGTTCGTGTTCGCCAGGACGACGGCACAACCGGTGTCTACGGACACGTCAACGAGAGCTTCGTCAGGGCGGGCCAGAAGGTTCACGTCGGCCAGACGATCGCCACCGTCGGCAATCGTGGACAGTCCACCGGCCCCCACCTGCATTACGAGGTCTGGGACAAGAACCAGCAGAAGATCAACCCGCAGGCGTGGTTGGCATCGCGCGGGGTCAACCCCTGACCTCCAACCCCTGACCTCTCGGGGCAGTATTCTCGACGATGTGCGCTGATCGGCGCACATCGTCGCAGGCCCCTGGAGATCGCCATGGGATTCATCTTCTTCACACTGCTCGTCGTTGCCGGCGTCATCGGCCTCATCTACAAGCTCAAGCACGACAAGCCGCAGGATCACGACGGCATGATCAGCTACGACAGCACGGGCTCGAACCCTTCGGATTCGAGCAACGACTGATCGCTCTCCGGTCACACACTGCACCTGCGATGAGACTCGAGCCGCCGTCACTTTCCCACCGCGGCCGGCTCATCCTTGCCCAATTCTGCGCCGGGAACCGTCGGAAGTCGTTGAGCGACAACTAGTCCGAGCAACGCCAAGAATACGGCCAGCAGGATCGCCATCTTGATCGCCTCCAACTGGGCGTTGACGTAGTCGTCGACAAGTGTCGACACCTCACCGGCGGGGATATCGTGCTCCTGAGCAACCGCCTCGAGCTGGTCTCGTCCGAGGATTTCGACGCCGTTCGCCGTCGCGTCATTGATCTGACTCTTCGTCTGCGCCGAGATCGTCGAGTCTGCCTGAGCTGCCGTATTGAAGCCCGAACTGAGCGCGGCAACAAGTAGCGCACCGAGCAGCGCAACGCCCACGGATGTCCCGATGTTCTGGGCCGTGCCCTGCAAGCCGCCCGCTTCACCACGGTCACGATTGCCCACCGACGACATGATCACGTTGCCGAGTTGTGCTGCTATGAAACCGAATCCGGCGCCGAAGATGGCCATGCCGATGGCGAACACAACACTGTTGAGCTCGGGATCGATGGTGGTCACCAGAAGTACGCAACCGACGATCACAAGCACCAGACCGATTCTGACCATCCGCCGGGGCGACTGCGTCGCAGCCAGTTTCGGGCTGGCGAACGCCGCGATCAGCATGGCCACCGACATGGGCGCGAGCTTCACTCCTGTCTCGAAAGCGTTCATCTGCAGTGCGTACTGCAGGTAGATCGGGATGATGAAGAACATCCCGCCGATAATGGTCTGCTGCGCGAGCAGCATGATCAATCCGTTGCGCAGCTGCAGTTTTCGAAGCAACGCGGGGTGAAGCAGCGGTGTGCCGCCACGGTCGATGACACGACGCTCCCAGGAGACAAGACCGATGAGCACAAAGACGCCGAGCGCAATCATGAACGGCACCACCGAGAAACCGAACGGTGTCACTCTCACGTCGCCGATCGTCAGTGCGCCTCGCGGCCAGATGAAGCCCCAGGTGCCTGCCTGCAGCAGCGCGATCACGATGAGCCCGAGTCCCGCTACCGACAACGCGGTTCCGACCCAGTCCATCCCCCCGGGCTCGGCCTTCTCGTCGTCGGCGATGGCACGCACCGCAAGCACGACGAGGATGCACACGACGGTCTCCGCGGCGAACACCACCCGCCAGGTGAGTGCTTCAGTCACCCATCCGCCGATCAACGGACCGGCCGCCGCGCCGGCTGCGGCAATACCGCCGAGGGCGCTGTAGGCGGTTGCGCGGTCGCGACCCGAATAGTTCGACGCCGTCAACGAAATGATCGCAGGCATCACCATGACGGCTCCGGCGCCCTCAACGAAGGACCATCCGAACAAGAGCATGCCGATGTTCTGGCTGAATGCCGTGATGAGCGAACCGATTCCGTACACGATGAGCCCGATGGCGAAAACCTTCCGCCTGCCGAACATATCGCCGAGGCGACCGCCGAAGAGCATGAACGATCCCATGACCAGTGTGTAGAGGGTGATCGCGAGTTGGACCTGGGTCAACGTCGTGCCGAGGTCGGCAACGACCTGCGACACCGACACGTTCATGACCGTGGTGTCGAGCACCATGATGAACTGTGCAGCGCTGAGGATGAGGAGGACCCTCCACCGTCGCATGGCAGCACGATACGCGGAACGCCCTGGCCGCACGCGGTTTCTGCCCGACAGCGGAGGCAATCTCTCCTGATTGGTCGACAGCCACGATCTCAGACCGCGCCGAGTGCGGACACCGACTTCCTCGCTGAGAATGGCCACCTCGCACACCGTTACATTGGGCCTGTACAACCTCAGCAAGGCTAACCATTTGGGCCATTTGGGAGACGCCCACCAATGGCGGTAAAACAGTCGCGAGCAACGTCACGTCCGAGTTGAGCCCACACGAAGGAGCCACGATGAACCGTCGCCGACTGACTGTGAACTGCTCGATGCTGTTCACCGACCTACCGTTGCTGCGCAGACCCCAGGCGGCGCGCGATGCGGGTTTCGACGCCGTCGAATTCTGGTGGCCGTTCGACGACGCTGTCCCCGCCGATCGAGCCGTCGACGAGTTCGTGACGGCGATCGACGACGCCGGGGTACGCCTCACCCACCTCAACCTCGCAGCGGGTGATCTCGCGGCGGGTGAGCGTGGGCTGCTGTCGCATCCGCTGCGGGCGCGCGAGTTCGTCGACAGCATCGACGTTGCGGTCGGAATCGGTGCACGTCTGCGAACCGTGGGTTTCAACGCGCTCTACGGCAACCGAGTATCCGGACTCGATGCCGCCGAACAAGACTCACTGGCAGTCGACAACCTTGCCATCGCGGCTCGTGCCGCTGCGACGATCGGCGCACAGATCCTCCTCGAACCACTCAGTGCGATCCCGGACTATCCGCTCCGCCTCGCCGACGATGCGCTCGCAGTGGCCGACGCCGTTCGACGCGAGCACCGGATAGACAACGTCGCGCTCCTCGCTGATCTCTACCACCTGTCGACGAACGGCGACGACCTCGACCACGTGCTCTCGCACCACACCGGGCGGATCGGTCATGTGCAGATCGCCGACGCCCCTGGCCGTGGCGAACCAGGCACGGGCACAATGGACTTCGCGCGTTACCTGGGTGCGCTCGACGAAGCCGGATACCAGGGATGGATCAGTCTCGAGTATCGCCCGACGCTGCCCGACCCGTTCGCGTGGATCGAGGAGTTCGCAGACGGCGCACACTGAGACACGGCACTCGGATCACCGCATTACGGAGGAGCACCGCCCATGACAACCCTCGCGTTCATCGGCCTCGGCGTGATGGGCAGTCCGATGTCCGTCAACGCGGTTCGCGCTGGACACCGCGTCGTCGGCTACAACCGCACACCATCCAAAGCCGCGGCACTCGTCGAGGCGGGTGGAACCGCAGCGCACTCCATCCCCGAGGCGGTCGCCGATGCCGACATCGTCGCCACGGTGCTCCCCGACTCCCCCGATGTCGAGCAGGCGATGAATGGACCAGATGGAGTGTTCGCGCACGCCAAGCCGGGCACGGTCATCGTCGACTTCTCGACCATCAGACCCGACGTCGCGGTCCGGTTGGCCGACCAAGCGGCTGAGCGCGCCCATTTGTTTCTCGACGCTCCGGTATCGGGCGGCGAGGAGGGCGCAGTCAATGCGACCCTGTCGGTCATGGTCGGCGGCTCAGACCAGGCGTTCGAGGCAGCGTCGCCCCTCCTGCATGCTGTCGGTTCGACCGTCGTACACGTGGGACCAAGCGGCAGTGGACAATTGGTCAAAGCGGCCAATCAATTGATCGTGGCCGCCAATATCGCCGCACTCGCCGAGGCACTCGTCTACCTCGAGGCCAGCGGGGTGCAGACCACCGCAGCGGTCGAAGTCCTCGGCGGAGGACTCGCGGGATCGACGGTGCTCGACCACAAGGCACGTCGGATGATCGATCGAGACTTCGCACCGGGAGCGCGAATCGACCTGCACCACAAGGACCTCGGGATCGTCACCGCCTCGGTACGCGAGGCAGGATTGGCTCTCCCGATCGGCTCCCTCGTCGCGACACTCATGGCGTCGGCGCGGGCCAACGGCGACGGCGGCCTCGATCACGCGGCGCTGTTTCGGACGGTCGAGCGGCTGTCCGGCAGGCTCGACTCGATGTGATGTCCCAGGCCGGCCTACTGCAGGGTTCCGCGCGCGAGTCCGAGCTCGTTCTCCATCGCGCGCCGAACCAGACGCCCTCTGTCGGGAGCACCCGAGTAGTGCACCAGCGCGTGCGAGTTGACGCCGTCGATCATCCCGAGGAACTGCCACGCGACGTCGGCCGCGTCGTCGGTGACGAACTCGCCCGCGTCGACACCCTCGATGATGAGCTCGGACACCAGTGACTGCCAACGGCCCATGACGTCCCGAACTGCGGCAGCGAGAGGGTGATTCACCCTGCCGAGACTGAAGGCGTCGGCCCAGACGATCGTGACGTCGTCGCGGCCCGGCTCGGTCAGCGTCGCGATCAAGGTCCGCAGCTTCGACGTTGAGTTCGGTTCGGTGGCAATGAGTTCGGTGATCTCGTCGACCTCCGCGCTGGTGATCGCCGAGAACGTGGACGCGACGAGCTCGTCCATACTCGGCTCGTAGTGTGCGACGAGCGCGGGCGCCACGCCTGCCCGTGCGCCGACAGACCTCAACGTCAGCCCCGGAAGCCCGTCGGCACGAGCGACCTGACATGCGGCGGAGCGGATCTCGTCCGCCCGTTCCTCAGGCGACTTGCGGGGTGCGCGCGTCCGGCTCTTCGAGACCATCACCCAGCGATCATCGTGCCTGGCCACCACCTAGTCAACCGCTATTGATCACAGAATCAATAATTCGTTCGTTCCACTTGACGGCCCGACCCGCACCCCTTACCGTTCTAGTTATTGATTGCTCGATCAATAACGAAAGGCTCCGAATATGTCCTGGACAATGCCCGCCGAGACCGCCCCCCACGAGCGTGTGTGGATGGCGTTTCCACGGACCAACACCACCCTCGCCGAAAGCGCGGCCGACGCCGAGACCGCGTACGCCGCGTGGAGCGAGGTTGCCAACACGGTCGCGCAGTTCGAGCAAGTCGTCATGGTCGTCGACCCGACAGAGACGACACGTGCGCGTGCCATGCTCTCGGAGGAGATCGAGATCGTCGAAGCGCCGCTCGACGACGCGTGGATGCGCGACATCGGGCCGACCTTCGTCATCGACGACGCAGGCCAACTCGGCGCTGTCACATGGACGTTCAACGGTTGGGGCGCACAGGAATGGGCCGAGTGGACCAACGATCGTCAGATCGGGCGCGTGGTCGCAGGCCGGGCAGGCGTCCCCGTTGTCAGCTCGATGCTCGTCCAGGAGGGCGGCGCCATCCACGTCGACGGCGAGGGCACCGTTCTCGTCACCGAGACGGTCCAACTCGACCCCTATCGCAACCCCTACGCCACGCGCGAGACGATCGAAGCAGAACTCGAGCGCACCATCGGCGCACGGAAGGTGATCTGGCTTCCCCGCGGTCTGACTCGCGACTACGAGCGGTTCGGCACCCGAGGCCACGTAGACATGGTCGCGACCATCCCCTCCCCGGGAACGCTACTGCTGCACCACCAAACGAATCCCGAGCATCCCGACCACGCGGTCACCAAGGGCTTGCGCGAATTCTTCGAGGGCACCACCGACGCAGCCGGGCGTTCGTGGAACATCGTCGATCTGCCCGCTCCCGACACGATCCGGGACTCCGAGGGCTTCGTCGACTACAGCTACATCAACCACCTCGTCGTCAATGGTGGTGTCGTCGCCTGTGGTTACGGTGAACCGGAGGCAGACGCGCGCGCGGCGGAGATCTTGGCGTCGGTCTACCCCGGCCGGCGCGTGGTGACCATCGACGCCCGCGAGATCCTGGCACGCGGCGGTGGAATCCACTGCATCACACAGCAACAACCAGCGGTCGGCGTTACGTCATGACGTCCTCGGCGCAAACCCCACCACTGGTGGAGGCCTCGATAGCCGAACTGAGTGCCGCGCTGGAATCAGGCGCGGTCACCAGCGTCGAACTTGTCTGTGGGTACCTGAACCGCATTGGTCGATACGATCGACATGGGTTGACGCTCAACGCGATTCCCGTTCTCAACCCGACGATGTTCGACGAAGCGCGCGCATCGGACGAACGTCGTGGCCGTGGCGAGGCGTACGGGCCGTTCGACGGCATCCCCTACACCGCGAAGGACAGCTACCGGGTGCAGGGCCTCACCGTGGCGTCGGGTTCGCCGGCGTTCGCACATCTCGTCGCGGGCTCAGACGCGTTCGCCGTCGAACGTCTGCGGGCTGCCGGCGCAATCTGCCTCGGCCTCACCAACATGCCTCCGATGGCCAATGGCGGTATGCAGCGGGGCGTGTACGGACGGGCCGAGAGTCCTTACAACAGCGACTATCTCGCGGCCGCGTACCTGTCCGGCTCGTCGAACGGTTCCGGTGCGTCGACAGCTGCGAGCCTTGCGGCGTTCGGTCTCGGCGAGGAGACATGGTCGAGTGGCCGCTCCCCCGCGTCGAACAACGCGCTCGTCGCGTACACGCCGTCGCGCGGTGTGATCTCGGTGCGTGGCAACTGGCCGTTGACACCGACAATGGATGTCGTTGTGCCACAAACTCGTACGGTCGACGACATGCTCGCGCTGCTCGATGTGCTCGTCGCGGATGACGCCGACACACGAGGAGACTTCTGGCGCACGCAGCCATGGGTGGAATTGCCCGCGGCATCGTCGGTGCGGCCAGAGTCGTATCTGGAACTCCGCGATGACAATGCTTTGCGGGGCAAGCGTTTCGGTATACCACGCATCATCCTGGGTGACGACCCCGACGCGGGCTGGCCGATCACACCACGACCCTCGGTCATCGAGCTGTGGAACCGCGCACGAGCAGATCTGGAGGCAGCGGGCGCCGAGATAGTCGACGTCGACTTCCCCGCCCTGACCAACTACGAACTCGACCGACCCGACGCCCGCGACGGCTATGCCCGCGGAATCCTCCCGGAAGGATTCTTCGACGCGGAGATGTGGGACCTCACGATCTGGTCGTGGAACGATTTCTTGGAGGCCAACGGCGACCCCGCACTGAACCGCCTCGCCGACGTCGACGGGTCGTTGATCTTCCCACTGCCCGACGGCGCGATTCCCGATGAACTGCACGGGTATTACGCGCGGTACAACCTGGACATCAGTGAATACCCCGAGCGCGCCGCACGCGGAATCCCAACGCTCGACGAGATTCCCGATCTGGCCGAGGGCATCCGCGGGCTCGAGGAGATGCGCCGCGTCGACCTCGAGGAGTGGCTCGACGAACTCGGCCTCGACGCACTGGTGTTTCCCTCTGCGCTCGACGTCGGACCCGCGGACGCCGACACCAATCCGGAATCGCACGAACGTGCCATGGCAAACGGGGTGTGGGTGTCGACCGGCAACACCATGATCCGTCACTACGGCATTCCGACTGTCAACGTCACGATGGGCACGATGAGTGACATCGGAATGCCCGTGAACCTGACATTCGCCGGACGCGCCTACGACGACAACGCCCTACTCGCCTACGGCTGGGCCTACGAGCACGCCTCTCGACGCCGCACCGCCCCTACCTCGACGCCGGAGCTCCCCTCCCTGATGCGCCCCCTGATGCGCCCCGGTGCCGTGGCCGGCGGCGACGTCCCTGCGCTTGAACTGACAGCATCGGCTCGACGCGATGCGCAGGTTGCGGTCATCGAGATCGCGGGGTCGTCCGACACCGACCTGCTGCAGGTGTTCGTGGACGGAGATGCTGTTCCGGTCGACCGCGAGGGATCGAGCTTCACAGCATCTGTCGAGATTCCCGCGGCCGAGCTCAAGCGACAACACTCCGCGTGGCGCATCCCGTACGGCGCACTCGTGACAGCGATCGCGACGTCATCGAACGGCGCTTCCAACGCCGAATATGTGATCGTGGACGGCATCTGACCACGCTCCCTCTATTCGGACCTGCCCCGAGCAACCACGTCTGCCCCGCCACCGGATGTGGTGGCGGGGTGTAGACGGGTTGCGGCACAACCGGATTCGTTGTTTTTGCCATGGTTGCCCGGGCAGGTGCGTCGGTCAGCTGACGCGGTGTTCAGGCAGCGTCGGCCAGCGGTGGGTCGACGCCTCCGGGTGGGTCGAATCCGCCGAGCCGGTTGGGGTCGGCTGGTGGAGCCGGACCCGTTGGCGCGCCCGGGTCTGTGGGTGGCTCGGGGTCGGGTGGATCAGCGAGGTTCCATCGGATGTCGACCCGCGAGCTGAGGCGCACCGTGTCGCCGGAGGGCATCGCGCCCACCAACGCGAGTTCGACCCGCCCCCGGGGCGGGTCCGGCATCGATGTCGGCGACACCATCCAGGCGCCGACTGCGTCCGCGACGATCTCGGCGTCCGCCGTACCGGAGGCTCGCGCGACGATCCCGGTATCGGCTGTGTCCGAGGCGATCCCGGTCCCGGTACCGGCCGCGCGTGCAGCCGCTGCGGCTTCGTTGTTGGTGTGTTCGGCGGCGAGGTAGTCGTGGAAGTCGGCTTCGACGTCCGCGATCCGGTTGATGCGTTCCGGATTCTCCGGCATACCCGGCTTGGCGTTGACCCGCCACGCAACCCGGCCGGTGTCGGGGCCTTCGGTGATCATGCGGGTGGTGAACTGCCCGGGTTTCGAGCCGACCCGCCGGTTGTGCACATCACACGCCGGCACCAACTGGTCGATATCGGTCAAGCCGCCATCGGCCCAGTCTTTCGCGGCGTGATGCATCTGCACCCTGCTCGCGGGCTGATTACAACCCGGTGCCGAACACATCTTCCCGCCCGCCGAGGCGAATGAGGCGAGTCGTTGCCCCAACGACGCGATCCGCTTCGACCGACCCAAATACAGCGGGATGCTGGTGTGGTCACCGAACACCGCCAAATACTGGCTCGCCCCGGTCGAGGCGGCCATCTCGATCACATCACCGATCGGCAGCAGTGTTCCGGACGTGGTCTGCGCGATCCCCGCCTGCTCCTCCAACTCGCGCAGGCTGGTGGTGACGATCACCTGGATCGGCAACCCGCGATGAGTGTTGCCCAACATCCCTGATTCAAGTACTTGCTGCAGGAGTGCGGAGAAGGCGTCGTGGTTGCGTTGCGCGGGTGAGCGTTCATCACGCAGGGCGGCGGCCGCGACCTGCTCGGCGTTAGCGGTCGTGATCGGCCCGACCGGCGACTCCGGATCGTCCGGGTTATTCATGCCCGGTTTGGCCCACGCATCCAACACCGTGTCCAGGCGGGCGCGGGCGATCGGATCGAGGTCGGCGGTCAACCGCGACATCAACTGCGCGTTCTGCCGGTTCACCCACAGGCGGCGGCGGCGTTTGCGGTCTTTCGAGGTGGTCAGCGTCCCGTCAGGATCGAGATGCGCCAACAATCGTGATCCCAAATTGGTGATTTCGGCGGGCGTGAACTGGACCGCGTAGCCGGCCATCTGTGCTTCGGCGGCGGCTTTTGTCTCGGCCGAGACCTCACCGGGGATTGCCTCCAGCACTTCGAGCACCGCCCGCACATGTGCGCCGGCGACCCGACCCTCCACCACATAGCCGGCCAGCGTCGGGCACGACGGTGGCAGTCGGTCGCCGCAGATCGTGGTGAACGAGCCGGTCGCCGCGATCACCCGATGCCGCGCCGCCGGATCACCAATATGCAGACCCTGCCCCATGAAGTTCCGAACATCGCGGAAACCCAACGCGCGGGGCAGATCCCGGTCGGACGCTTCCACAATCAAGCGATCCGTCACCGCACCCGCAGTCCGCAACGCCAACCGTTCCGCTTCGACGGTGGCTTCCACCAGCGCGGCATCGGATACCAGCGACACATCGACGGCAGCCAACTCATCCAACACCGCGGC
This sequence comes from Gordonia sp. w5E2, assembly GCF_036540975.1. Classification (NCBI taxonomy): domain Bacteria; kingdom Bacillati; phylum Actinomycetota; class Actinomycetes; order Mycobacteriales; family Gordoniaceae; genus Gordonia; species Gordonia sp. w5E2. The sequence continues at coordinate 2,851,747 of NZ_CP144213.1, forward strand.
AAGACGTGACAGCTTCTCCGCCACCACCGCATCCGCAGACCCCACCGCAGCAGATCGCAAAGCCGAAGGCGCGCCACCGGCCCCAACGTCATTGCGATTGCTGTTCACGTTCCGCCACCCCCGCCCCGCGTCGTGTCGAATATGTGTTCTACACTACCCGGCAATACCGACAGCGTCGAGGAAAAATCGAAATAGCTTTCGATCGCGGATTCAGGCGCTCAACAGATCGCGGGTGATCTGAAGCTGGCCCAGGTGCTGGGCCAAGTCGTGTACGACATGCAGCACCACCCACTGAGGCGTGACGGTGTCGAGGTCGACCTTCGCGCGTGTTCCGCGTGCATCGCGGCCCGCAATTCCGTCGCGCACCATGCGCGTCGACCACACATCCATATCGGCGCGGACCTGCGCGATGCGTGTGACGAGATCATCGCGCGTTCCCGTCGCGTCGAACTCCCGCGACCGATCACGGGGCAGATCCATTCCGCACCCGAATGTTCCCAGCCACCAGCGGGCCATCTCGATGCAGTGGTGGACGATCGCATACGGCGCGTTGGAACCTGCGACCGGCAAGCTTCTGTTGAGGTCAGCATCGGTCACGCCGTCGAGCGCAGTCAGAACGCCGTCCCAGCATCGATCAGCGGTGTCGCGAGCGGCCTCAAACCAGAGATCCATCGCTATAGCGTGTCACGTTCGGATCGTCGTGATCTTGCAGGAACCGCCATCTCAGCGCAGTAACGAAGTTCGAGCCTCGTCGACGAATCCTCGTCAAGAGCGTGACATATCGACATAGTGGAGTGTGGAGTCGCAAACCGAGCGACTCCCAACGAGGAAAGGGTTTACCCATGGCACTCGACGACGACGACGACATCACCACCTCCAGCCCAGGGGGTGAAGGTCCTGCCGATGGCGGCTCGAATCCCGGCGGACACGACGGCGGCGCAGACGGCACCGCCTCACCCGGCGAAGGACCAGCCGACGGCGGCTCCAACCCCGGCGGACACGACGGCGGCGCAGACGGAACCGCCTCACCCGGCGAAGGACCAGCCGACGGCGGCTCCAACCCCGATGGCCACGACGGCGGCGCAGACGGCACCGCCTGAGTGACAAGCATGCTGAGCCGCTGCATAGCCACCGACCCCGACGTGTTCGCGCGTGACTACTGGGGCCGGCGACCTCTGCTCAGCCGTTCGGACGCGCTCCCCCGCGACTTCGACGATCTTCTCTCGCCGCGCAGCGTCGACGAGTTGATCGCCGAGCGCGGGGTGCGTGCACCGTTCATCCGGATGGCCAAGGAAGGCGGCCTGGTAGGCAAAGAGAACTATCTCGGTCCAGCCGGTTTCGGTGCAGAAATGCCCGACCAGGTCGATTCCGCTAAAGTCCTGGCGCAGTTCGCATCTGGTGCGACGATCGTTCTGCAGGGGTTGCACCGACTGTGGCCGCCCATTATCGACTTCGTGCGTGGAATGGTCGACGACCTCGGTCACCCGGTACAGGCCAACGCCTACATCACCCCACCAGCGAACCGCGGTTTCGATCCCCACTACGACGTGCACGACGTCTTCGTCTTGCAGATCTCAGGCCGCAAGCATTGGCGGGTACATGCGCCAGTCCACATCGATCCCCTCGCCGACCAACCCTGGACCGATCACCGTGATGCCATCAATGCGTGCAGTCACGACGAGCCGGTGATCGACACTGTCCTCGAACCCGGCGACGCCCTCTACCTGCCACGTGGCTGGCTCCACTCGGCAGAAGCGCTCGGCCACACATCGATTCATCTCACGGTCGGGGTGTCCGCTGTGACCGAATTCGATCTGGTCCGCGCAGTCGTCGACCAACTCGGGACGATCGAATCGCTACGCGCCGCACTGCCGATGGGTACCGACTTCACCGATCCCGACGAGTCAGCCGCGCTGGCGGCCAAGACGATTGCTGCCGTTGTCGACGTATTGCAGGCCAACGCAACAGATCTGGCCGAAAGCACCGCTGCGCGATTGTCGAAGATCCACTCCGAGCGGACCCGACCCGTCGCGGTTCGACCACTTGCCACGCTCGACGCAGTCACGTCGCTCGACGAAGACACGGCGGTGAGACGACGCCACGGCCTCACCGTCGAGGTCCGTCGAGCATTGCAGCGCACCGAAATTCACCTTCCGGATCGAACCATCAGCTTTCCCGACTTCTGCACAGAGGCGCTCGAAGTCGCAGCGTCCGGAGTCGCCGTCACCGCGGATGAACTCCCCGGACTCGACACCGCCGACGGCCTGGTGCTGATTCGCAGATTGCTTCGTGAGGGTGTCGTCGTTCCAGACGACGGATCGGTTCCAACCGGATGACCCGTCGTCCTCCGTGTAGCGTGCAATCCGCGGAGCGCGGTGATCCGATCTACGGCACGGCCTCGGCGGGAACATTGTGGGTCCTGCTCGAACTCGGTGGCGCGTGGGGACACTCGGCGTTCCTGCAATCACCATCCATCATCGACCCCGACCTCGGTCTGAGCATCGTGCGTCGGGTCGAGAAGCAGCGCATGCGGATTGTCGCGATTCGACGACCAGGACGTCGGCCGTCAACCCCACGGTGGCGTTGGTTCATCGTCAACTCCACACCTGGGGCCGAAAGCGTGCACGCGGGCGAAGTCGACGGTCCCGCAGGCTATCTCGACCTCGCGCTCGACGGATCCGACGGCACTCCGTCGACAGAACCTCTCGTCGCCGTCTGCGCTCACGGAAAGCACGACCAGTGCTGTGCAGTTCGAGGTCGGGCCGCGACAGCAGCGATCGCGTCGGCCTATCCGGAGTGGACGTGGGAGTGTTCACACCTCGGTGGCGACCGCTTCGCCGCGACGGGGCTGATCCTTCCGCACGGTCTCTGTTACGGAAGACTCGACACCGCCGCCGACCCGGCGTCGATCGTCGAGCTGTACACCCATGGGCGCCTTGTGGATTCGCTGCTGCGCGGACGTACGTCACTCCCCCATGCCGTCCAGGCCGCCCAGCACTTCGCCCGTGTCGAGACCGGAGATGACCGCATCGACTCGTTCGCGCCGATCGACGTCGCACACGTTGACGGACGCATCCACGTCCGTCTGACAGGCCAGGCCGGGCCCGTCGAGGTTGTGCTCGGTGAAGAGTTCTCCGAGCCGCTGTTCTCGATGTGTGAAGCGAATGTCGCTGGACGCGTAAGGCAGTTCACGCTGGACTCCATGACCATCGGGCGCGTCGCCGCGACCTGACCGTAACCCTGTCTCGATCGGTGGTCAGCGACGTATCGAGCACGCGTCACTCACGCCGGCCGTCGTTATCGACGCACACGTGCGCGCATGCTCGACTCATGGGAATCAACAAGAACGACACCGTCGAATGGAATACGTCCCAGGGCCCGACGCACGGGCACGCGAAGGAGAAGCGCACATCGCCGTTCACCTTCGACGGCCAGAAGTTCAACGCAAGCGACGACGATCCGTACTGGATTGTCGAGTCGTCGAAGACCGGATCGCAGGCCGCACACAAGGAGTCGTCGCTCACCAAGAAGTGAGCGGCCCCACCTGGATTCTCGACCGGTCACATATTTTCGAAGGCCCTACCGAGTTCGGCGCCGACGTCGATGATGCGTGCGGCCTTGACCTCGGGCTTGTCGATTTCGTCTGCCACGTGCTGTGCGACGAAGCGCTTGATCTCGGTGTCGACCTGGCCGACGGCGCGAATGAATTCACCACGCAGGTTGTGCGACGCGACGCCGACGATCACGTCCTTCGGCCGCGGTGGAGTGACGTCGATCCGCAGCTCCAGCGGCTCGGCCGCACGAACGGTCAACGGGAGCGTGATCAGCCCGTCGACGTCGTACTTGATGCGGTCGACGCGTAGATCCACGACGAGTCCGATGGTCAGCATGATCTCGACGGTGAACGTGATCAGTTCCCCGACGTTGCGCGCGATACGTGGCTCACCGATCTCGACGTGCGCGGTCACGCGGGCCAGTCCACCGGGGCCGGACGGGATGGGGCCGACGTCGAATGATCCACCGGTAATGGAGGAGAACGCCGACCCCACCCGCTCTTCGGTCACGGCGACCTCGAAGAACCGGCGGCCGAACTCTTCATACGTCAGCTGCGTCATCCCCTTCATCGTGCCATTTCATCGCGCGTCATAGAACTCGTTCGCCTCGATCAGCCGGGCGAGCCGTAACCTCGGAGCATGGCTTTTCAGGGCTTCCCCGAGGCCGCCCTCGATTTCTACGACGACCTCGAGGTCGACAACAGCAAGGCCTTCTGGGAACAACGCAAGCAGACATATCAGAGCGCTGTGGCCGCACCGATGCGTGAGCTCACCGACGCTCTTGCCGACGAGTTCGGTGACGCGAAGCTGTTCCGCCCGTACCGCGACGTCCGGTTCTCGAAAGACAAGTCGCCCTACAAGACCCACCAGGGCGCATACGTCGCCGTGGCACCGGCGACCGGATACTACGTCCAGATCGGGGCACCAGGCGTCATGGCGGGTGCAGGCTTCTACGACGCCTCCCCTGAGCGATTGTCGGCGATGCGGACCGCCATCGACGACGATCGCCGCGGTCGCGAACTCGAAAAGATCGTGCGTCGACTCGAGGACGCAGGATTCGACATCGGCGGAGACCGCCTGAAGACCGCTCCTCGCGGATGGGATGCCGGCCACCCACGAATTGAGCTACTGCGGCACAAGACGTTGACGGTCTCGCGCGATTACGGATTCGACGCCGTGATCCATGGTCCCGAACTGGTCGAGCGTGTGCGCGCTGACTGGCGCACCGCGCGACCACTCGTGGACTGGCTCATCCAACACGCTCTCGCGTGACGACTCGCTTGACGTCCAGAAACGCCTGCGGGACATGCTGCACTAGTCGACCGCGCCGTCGACGTAGACCCACGAGCCGTCGAGTCTGGTGAACGTCGACAGTTCGTGCATCTGTCCTCGACGCCCATCGGCGCGATAGAACGCCGTGAACTCGACCGTGCCCGTGGTGTCGAACGGGCCGCCGCCGCTCACCGATTCGACGTCGAGACGCAGCCACCGCATGCTGTCATCGAGACCGAGGTCGGCCGGTCGGGTATCGGGATGCCAACTGCGCAGCAGGTGATTTCGGTCGCCGACAGCGAACGCGGTGAAGCGCGACCGCATCAACGCTTCGGCGGTTGGGGCACGGCGCTCTCCACGCAGGATCGGCCCACAGCATTCGGCCAACGTCAGGCCGGTTCCGCACGGGCAGCGCGCGTCGTCGTCGAGTGTCGTGCTCATGGCGGCCCAGCATATGCGGCCGCGACCGATGGTCCCAGCCGACTGCCAGCGTCCGCCCATCACGGTGGCAGCGTCGGCGACTGTGATGGTGGCATGACAACGATTACTCATACCCCAGCAGTCACCCGTACCCGTCGCGCCGACACGGTTGTGCTGATCATGGACGGTAGCGTTCGAGCTCACTGCGTCGCTCGACAGATCCTTGATCGCGGGAAGAACCTCGCCATGGCGGGAACCCGTGGTCACGACCTCGTTCCCTACGTCGACGCTGCCGTGCGCGACCGTGTGGTGACGGTCATCGCCGATCCCGGGGATCCGACGCAGATCGACGCGGTCATCGAGCGTGCGAGTGACACCCTCGGACCCGTGATCATGGTTGTCGATCCCGGCGGGTTGCTCTCCGACGTTCACGCCGCCGACCGTCACGCCGCCTGACACGCCGCGGTGGGGGTGGTCTGCGGTAGAGCTGCGTCAAGATCTGACGAGTCGGCGTCAAATTCGCGTCAGAGGCGCTCGCATAACGACTTTCCGGCTATACAACGTCCCTCGTGGCATTACCCGGAACACGTACGCGAGTGTTGACGCGCGACGAGGCATCGTCGTCGAACTCGACCTCCGCTGACCCGTCGAGAACTTCACGAACCCGCGACAAACGTCGCCTGACCGCGACGACGGGTCTGGCAGCGCTCTCGCTCGATGCGATGGCGTCGGTCGCCTATGGGCCAGAGGCGATCGTCCTCGTGCTCGCCGCGGCGGGCGGCAACGCGTTGGGACTGACCCTTCCCGTCAGTGCCGCGATCGTCGTACTCCTCGCGGTATTGGTGCTCTCCTACCGGCAGCTGATCGCTGCATTCCCCGACGGCGGCGGTGCTTACGCCGTCGCCAAAGCCCATCTCGGCCGCCGCGCATCACTTGTCGCCGCGGCTTCGCTCGTCATCGACTACGTCCTCAACGTCGCTGTATCCGTGACCGCCGGAACCGCCGCACTCACCTCCGCCTTTCCCGCTGCGGGGCGGTACACCGTCTGGATCGCGCTCTCGGTGCTGGCCTTGATCACAGCCGTCAACCTGCGCGGAATCGTCAGCAGCGCCAGAGCTTTCGTCACTCCAACCGTTGTGTTCGTGGTGAGCATCGCGTCGGTGATCGTCGTCGGCCTCGTCAATGGCGGAAGCCACAGTGTCCCGCAGGTCGACTCACAAACGGTCGGGACCATCGGAATCTTGCTGGTGCTCAAAGCATTCTCCAGCGGCTGCGCCGCGTTGACGGGCGTCGAGGCCATTGCCAATGCGACGCCACAGTTCAGGGAAAATCGAATCCGCCGCGCGCAGCGTGCTGAGGTGGCGCTCGGCGTGCTCCTCGGCGCGATGATGCTCGGCATCGCCGCACTCGTGGAGCGTCTGCACATCCAGCCGCAGGCAGGCGTCACGGTGCTGTCGCAACTCACGGAGGGCGTATTCGGGCGTGGTGCAATGTATTACGTGGTGCAGGTAGCCACGATCGTGCTGCTCGCCCTTGCTGCCAATACGTCGTTCGGCGGGTTGCCGCAACTGATGAAAGTTGTTGCGAGCGACGATCATTTGCCGCATCGACTCACTCGCCGAACACGCAACGGTGTGTACCGCAACGGTGTTCTCATTCTTGCGGGCGCATCCGCTCTGCTGATTGTCGTCTCGGGCGGAGACGTCAATGCCCTCGTCCCGTTGTTCGCCATCTGCGTGTTCATCGGCTTCACGCTCGCGCAGGTCGGGCTGGTGCGTCACTGGTCGGTCACACGGTCACACGGTTGGCGACGACGCGCCGCGCTCAACGGCTTCGGCGCGGTACTCACCGCTGTGGCGGCAGTCGTCCTCACCGTGATGAAGGCCGGCGAGGGGTCCCTGTGGGTCGTCCTCGTGTTGGCGATACTCGTCGCGGCGATGGAGTTGCTGGCCCGAAGTTACCGACGCACAAGGGAACTCGACATTCGGACGGCCGCCGACAGGTCGCATCCAGGAGAACACCCTCGACACTCCTTTGCCGGACAGGGCCTCGCCGTCGTACCCGTCTCGTCACCGTTGTGTTGTGCCACCAACGACGCCCTGCACGCGGCCCGCGCGTTCGGCCGCGAGGTCGTCGCACTGCACGTCGTCATCGACGGTGACTCAGTACAAGAAGGCGACACGGCACGAGAAGGCGACACGGCGCAAGAAGGCGATACCGGCGCGGCCATCGCTCGCGAGCACGACGATTTCGCGTCGGAGTGGCGGCGGTACCACCCGCTCGACCGCCTGGTCGAAGTGCGCGCACCCGACGAGGACTCCATCGTCGATGTCCTCGCCGACCATATCGCCACCCTGGCAAGCAACGATGACGTGCTCGTGATCATCCCCGACTCCGCGTCGGACACACGCGCAAGGCTCCTGTCCTCGGGACGGGCCGACGACCTCGAGCGAGCGCTCAAGCGCACAACACCCGCTTTGGTCACGAGGACGCGAACCAGCGTCGACGCCCGCCGCTCGACGTCCATCGCGAATGTGCGCAGGTAGCAGCGGGGGCAAGGCACTGGGTAAGCCTCGGGGCACCTGTTCTCCGGTGGACTAACCTGATCGAATGCCTTCGTTGTCGACGACCCGCCGGATCACCGCGGGGATACTCATAGCGCTGGCCGGAATCTGCTACTCGTCGTGGGTCCTCGAGTTCTTCTGGTCGAGCCCGCTCGATCCGCTGAACAGCTTCCTCAGCGAACTCGACGCTGCCCACCGACCCCACCGAGCGGTGTACGAGGTCGGCGACATCCTCACCTCGATCTTCGCGGTGTGCTCGGCGCTGATTTTCTTTCTTCCGCGCCCGATCGTGAGTGGGGTGTACGCACGGATCGCTGTGATCTCGTTCGGCGTGTTCGGTGCAGCGACGTTGGCCGATGCGCTCGCACCCATCGACTGCATCCCCGGCGTCGACAAGGATTGCCCGTACGAACCGAGTGGGCTTCTCCCCCAGTTGCATCACATACATGCGTTGACCAGCACGGTCGCCGTGTTCGCCATCTTCATCACGATGATCGCGGGTGTGGTGGCCGCCTATCGACAACGCCCGCCGATATGGCCCCTGCTCCGGACAGCCGGGCTTACCGTACTCGTCATCGTCGCGGTGACCACCGCGTGGATGCTGATCGCCGACAACCTGCACGGCGACTACTACCTCGGGCTGGCGCAGCGTATCCAGGTCGGAGGCATGTCGGTGTGGTTGATCCTGTGGGGCATAGCGGTGTGCACGCAACGCACACGCGCTCCGGCTCGCGCTGCGACCAGCACACCTGGTCAGGTCAGTTCGACCTCGTAAACGACGAAGTCGTTCGACGCGATGGTGTCGTACAGAGAACGGGCCGTCGTGTTGTCGCGTGCGGTCTGCCAGTAGACCTTCGGTAGTCCCTCGTTGCGAGTCCACTCGAGTACGTGATCGATCAGCGCACGCCCTGCGCCGCTCCGGCGAACATCCGGAGCGACGAAGAGGTCTTCGAGATAGGTGTAGGGAGCATCGCTCCACGTCGACGCATGCGTCAGCCAGTGCACGATGCCGATCGCTCGTCCGGTCTCGTCGCGCGCGATCGCACCGAACATCGGGTAGTCGGGGTCGAGGATCCGTGCGAAGGTCAGCTCATTCTGTTCATCGCTCAGTTCGTGCTCGTAGAACGTCAGGTACCCCGCCCATAGCGGCGCCCAGTCCTGCCGATCGGCCTCCGTCAATGGCGCGATTGTGGTGGTCATCAGTCGTCTCTCTCGTGAGTGTTCGTCGGTGTCGCAAGTCGGTGTCGCAAGTCAGCGATCAGGAAGGCAGCGGCCCGGGCACTCGCATCGGCGGCGCGCCATTCTCATGTGGCGTGTCAGCCGTCATGCAGTCGGGCGAAACACCACTCCACGCTTCAGCGCCGAACCCGAAACCGGTTGTGCAAAGGTATCTCCCACGTGCACCACGTAGCCGCTCTGGCTGGCGTCGACGTCGTCGACGGAGAACCTCAGCACACACTGCCGCCCCTCGTCCGTACTGTGGCGTTCGAGCGGCGTCGTCGCAAGTTTCGTGCCCGTTTCGCTGTAGATGGTCACGACCGACTTGTCGGAAATGGTGCCGCCGTTGGCTTCGGTCTCCCACGACCCGCAGCTCACCGGAACCCCTCCGATCGCAGTGAACTGCGGCGTGTAGTTGATTCCGAGCACGACGGCGAGCCCGGCGAGGGCCGCGAACACAACCATCGCAATCGAGGTGCCGACGATAACCGGCACACGGGTCTTGTGTTGCCAATCGCGTCGCGGCAACGAGGCACCCGAGTCCAGCCAGAACTCGGTGGTCCCTTGCTGCGAGTCACTCGGATACTGCGGTTGCTGGAAGGTCTGCGGGTAGCCCTGGTTCTGCGAGTACTGCTGCTCTTTGGGGTACTCCTGCGACTGTGTGTGTTGCTGCGACTGAGGGTGTTGCGGTGACTGGGGGTGTTGCGGCGACTGTGGGTGTTGCTGGCCCGACCACGATCCCGGATGCACTACGTGTCACTCCTTCGGAGGGAAGTATTTGATCAGGGCTTCTTGCACGACGGAGGTCGCAAGGGTTCCGTCTCGCTTCCAGAAGCGGCCCGAGCCCATCCCGCGCGAGCCGGTGGCGACCGGCGATCGCGTGGCGTAGAGCATCCACTCGTCGAAGCGGAAGTCACGGTGAAACCACATCGAGTGATTGACGGTCGCCGCGAACAATCGGTCGATGCCCCAGGACAGGCCGTGCGTCGTGATGATCGAGTCGAGCACCGTGGTGTCGGATGCGTAGCACATCGCTGCGACGTGGAGCAGCGGATCGTCGGGCATGACGCCGTCGGCTTTCATCCATACTCTGTTGTCGCGCAACGTCTCTCCGGCTTCGCGCATCTTCCATGAGGGATCATTGGCGAAGCGGATGTCGATGGGGTGCAACGCGTTGACGAAGGTGGCGATGCGGTCCTCGAAGCCCTTGAAGTGCTCGCCGAGCGGGGGCAGTTCTTCCGGGTAGGGAACCTGAGGGATCTCGACCGCGTGCTCGAGACCCGCGGCGTTGTCCTGGAAAGCGACGAGCATGGTGAAGATGACCTCGTCGTCTTGGATCGCGGTCACCTGCCGATTGGCGAAGGACTTGCCGTCGCGGTAGCGGTCGATGTGGTACTCGAGGGGCTTCTTGACGTCGCCGCCGCGGATGAAGTGTGCGTGCAACGCGTGGACGGGAGGGTTCCCGCGCGTCAGGGTGCGTCCCGCCGCGACGACGCCCTGCCCGAGCATCTGGCCGCCGAAGGTGCGCGCGGTCTTCTGCTCGGGGTGCTGCCCGATGAACAGGTCGTCCTCGCGTCGTTCGACGTCGAGCAGGTCGAGGAGTTTGCCGAGATCCTCGGACACGTCGGTTGTCATGCAGATCACCCTATGCGGTCAGCCGCAGAGGAGGTGCGGCTGGTGGCTGCGTCGGCTCGTGGCGACGGGCGCAGCCACGAGCCGCGCAGAAACCTCAGTGGTCCTGCTCGCCGATGCGGTGCACGTGAATCATGTTGGTCGAGCCGACGGTGCCGGGGGGCGCGCCGGCGACGATCACGACAACGTCGCCATCGCGAAGCCTCCCGATTCGCAGGAGTTGCAGGTCGACCTGGTCGATCATGTTGTCGGTGGTGTCGACGCGGTCGACGATGAACGTCTCGGTGCCCCAGCTCAGGGCGAGCTGGCTGCGCACGGCCTGGGTGGGCGTGAACGCCAGCAGCGGGAGTCGTGAGTGCAGGCGCGCGAGGCGTCGAACCGTGTCACCGGACTGGGTGAACGCGACGAGGGCTTTGACTTCGAGTCGTTCGCCGATGTCGCGTGCGGCGTAGGAGATGATGCCGCGCTTGGTGCGCGGGACGTGCGACAGCGGCGGGACGTCGCGCGAGCTTCCCTCGACGGCCTTGCAGATCCGGTTCATGGTGCGCACCGCTTCGATGGGCCATTTGCCGACCGATGTCTCGCCGGAGAGCATCACCGCATCGGCGCCGTCGAGCACGGCGTTGGCGACGTCGGATGCCTCCGCGCGGGTTGGGCGCGAGTTCTCGATCATGGAGTCGAGCATCTGCGTTGCCACGATCACCGGCTTGGCGTTCTCGCGAGCCATCTGGATGGCACGCTTCTGCACGAGCGGCACTTCCTCCAGCGGCAGTTCGACGCCGAGGTCGCCGCGGGCGACCATGATGGCGTCGAACGCGAGCACGATGGCCTCGAGGTTGTCGATGGCCTCGGGCTTCTCCAGCTTGGCGATGACGGGCACGCGGCGTCCGACACGGTCCATGACCTCGTGGACGAGTTCGATGTCGGCAGGGCTGCGCACGAAGGACAGTGCCACGAGGTCGACGCCGAGGCCGAGGGCGAATTCGAGGTCGGCGATGTCTTTCTCGCTCATCGCGGGCACCGAGACGTTCATGCCGGGCAGTGAGAGGCCCTTGTTGTTCGAGACCGGGCCACCTTCGGTGACGGTGCAGACCACGTCGTTGCCTTCTACGTCGGTGACCACGAGGCCCACCTTGCCGTCGTCGACGAGCAGCCGGTCGCCGGGGACGGCGTCGTCGGCGAGTCGCTTGTACGTGGTCGACACGCGGTCGTGCGTTCCAACGATGTCGTCGGTGGTGATGCGCACGGTGTCGCCGGTGTTCCACATGACTTCGCCGTTGAGCGCGCCGTCGTCTTCGAATTTGCCCAGTCGGATCTTGGGTCCCTGAAGGTCGGCGAGGATGCCGACGGCCTTCTCGGCGTTGTCGCCGGCCTTGCGCACTCTTTCGTAGACCACTTTGTGGTCGTCGTGCGTGCCGTGGCTGAAATTGAGTCGCGCGACGTCCATTCCGGCGTCGACGAGTTCCTTCAGCCTCTCTTCGCTATTGGTAGCTGGACCCAGGGTGCAGACGATCTTGGTTCGGCGTTCCACTGTGCTCACCTTAGTCCGCTCGTTTCGGCATAGCCATCGTTACACCTGAGTTGTCACCGGACGTCAACGCAGCGTTGCTCGTCGCGGGTCAGCGAACCGACAGCGGGAGTTGGGCTGGTTTTACCGGTGACGGCAAATCCGAGGCACCCATGAGGAATTCGTCGACGGCGCGTGCAGTCGAACGTCCCTCGGCGATCGCCCACACCACCAACGACGCTCCGCGGTGGGCGTCGCCGCACACGAACACGCCGGGCGCGTCGGTCTGCCAGTCGCTTCCGCACGAGATGTTGCCGCGGCGGTTGGGCTCGATCCCCAGATCGGCGAGAAGTGCCGTGTCGCGTACTCCTTCGAATCCGATGGCGAAAAGTGCCAACTCGCAAGGGATCTCGAACTCGTCGCTGACGGGGGTGATCACCCGTCGACCGTCGGGCTCACGTACGACCTTCACTTCGGCGAGCACCATCGCCGTCACGTTGCCGTCGGCGTCGCCGACGAATCGTTGCACCGCAACCTGGTACTTGCGTTCGCCGCCCTCCGCGTGCGCACTCGACGTCCGCATGACGAGCGGCCAGGTCGGCCACGGCGAACGGTTGTCGTCACGGTCGCTGGGTAGTTCGGCGTTGTAGTCGAGCTGGACCACCGACGCCGCGCCCTGGCGATGCGCGGTTCCGAGGCAGTCGGCTCCGGTGTCGCCGCCGCCGATGATGACGACGTGTTTGCCCGCGGCGCTGATCGGCGATGGCCCGTCGCCCTCGCACTCCTTGTTGGCCGGCACGAGGTGCTCCATCGCGAGGTGCACTCCGTTGAGCTCACGTCCCGGGACCGGATTGTCACGCGCCTTCATCGCGCCGATCGCGAGCACGACGGCGTCGTGCCTGCTGCGCAGCTCGTCGACGGTGAGGTCGATGCCGACATCGCAGTTGACCACGAATTGTGTTCCCTCAGCACGCATCTGAGCGATTCGCCGCTCGATGTCGGACTTCTGAAGCTTGTACTCGGGAATGCCGTAGCGCAGAAGTCCGCCGACGCGGTCGTCCTTCTCGTAGACCGTGACGTCGTGGCCGGCGCGTGTCAATTGTTGAGCTGCCGCCAATCCGCCGGGACCGGAGCCGACGACGGCAACCGACTTGCCCGACTTCGCATCCGGCGCTTCGGGGCCGATGATGCCCTCTGCCCACGACTCGTAGGCGATCGTCTTCTCGATGCGTTTGATCGTCACGCTGCCGCCGGTCGTCGGCTCGGAGATCGACAACACGCACGCCGCCTCGCACGGTGCGGGACAGACCATTCCGGTGAACTCGGGGAAGTTGTTGGTCGCGTGCAGGCGCGCGCTTGCCGCATCCCACCGACCACGACGCACGAGGTCGTTCCACTCAGGGATCAGATTTCCCAACGGACAACCCGCAGTTCCGGAGTGGCAGAACGGGATTCCGCAATCCATGCACCGACGGGCCTGCTCGGATACCTCGTTGAGCGAGGCGACGGGGTCGAATCCGTGCGCGTACACGTCTTCCCAGTCCTGCACGCGCTCGGCGACCGGACGATACTTCGATTCTTTCTTCCCGACTTCCAGGAATCCGCGTGGGTCAGCCACGTGCCGCCTCCATGATCGCTGAATCAACATCTCGCCCTTCGGCTTCGGCCATCCTGGCCGCGTCGAGGACGCGCTTGTAATCGGTGGGCATCACCTTGGTGAAGGCCAGGCATCGCCTCGGCCAGTCGGCGAGCATCGACGCACCGATCGCCGATCCGGTGAGCTCGGTGTGCTTCGTGATGTGCTCATGTAGCCAGCGCAGGTCGTCGGGGTCGGGTCGGAGAAGCTCCACCATCGCGCCGTTGACCTTGGTCTCGTCGAGGTCGTAGACGAATGCGATACCGCCGGACATGCCCGCGGCCATGTTGCGCCCGGTAGGTCCGAGGATCACGACGCGACCGCCGGTCATGTACTCGCAGGCGTGATCGCCGACGCCTTCGACCACCGCTGTGGCACCCGAGTTGCGCACGGAGAACCGCTCGCCGACCTTGCCGCGCAGGTAAACCTCGCCCGACGTCGCGCCGTAGAGGATGGTGTTACCCGCGATGACCTGGTCTTCTGCGATGAACCAGGCATCCTCGTGCGGAGCAACCACGATCTTGCCGCCACACAATCCCTTGCCGACGTAGTCGTTGGTGTCACCGGTGAGCTTGATGGTCACACCTGGCGGAAGGAACGCGCCCAGCGACTGCCCTGCCGAGCCGGTGAGCTCGACGGTGATGGTGTCCTCGGCGAGCCCCTCGGCGCCGTATCGTCGTGTCACCTCCGAACCGAGCAGCGTGCCGACGGTGCGGTTGACGTTGCGCACCGGGAGCTCGAGTGTCACCGGATGCGCATCTTCGAGTGCACCTTCGGCGAGTTGGATGAGCGTCTGGTCGAGCGCTTTGTCGAGGCCGTGGTCCTGACCGCGCACACGGCGGGTCGGGCCCTTGTCCTCGATCCGACGGAAGATCGGGCTGAGATCGAGTCCCTTGCTCTTCCAATGGGCGACGGCGGTGTCGGTGTGGAGCCGCTGCGACTGTCCGATCGCGTCGTCGAGCGTCCGGTATCCCAACTGCGCCAGGTACTTTCGCACGTCTTCCGCGATGAACCGGAAGAAGTTGACGATGTGCTCGGCCTGGCCGGTGAACCGCGAACGCAGCACCGGGTTCTGCGTCGCGACGCCGACCGGGCAGGTGTCGAGGTGGCAGACACGCATCATGATGCACCCGGACACGATGAGCGGTGCGGTCGAGAAGCCGTACTCCTCGGCACCGAGCAACGCGGCCATGATGACATCGCGACCCGTGCGCAGGGCACCGTCGCACTGCACGGTGATGCGATCGCGCAACCCGTTCAGCATCAACGTCTGCTGGGCGTCGGCGAGGCCGATCTCCCAGGGTGTGCCCGCATGCTTGAGCGAGGTGAGCGGCGACGCTCCCGTTCCGCCGTCGTATCCGGAGATCAGCACGACGTCGGCATGGGCCTTGGAGACACCTGTCGCGACGGTGCCGACACCGACAGCACTCACCAGCTTCACGTGGATGCGCGCGTCGGAATTGGCGTTCTTCAGATCGTGGATCAGTTGCGCGAGGTCTTCGATGGAGTAGATGTCGTGGTGCGGCGGCGGCGAGATGAGCGCGACGCCCGGCGTCGAATGACGAGTCTTCGCGATCCACGGGTACACCTTGTACGCGGGGAGCTGGCCGCCCTCACCGGGCTTGGCACCCTGCGCCATCTTGATCTGGATGTCGGTGGCGTTGGTGAGGTAGTCGCTCGTCACGCCGAACCGACCCGACGCGACCTGCTTGACCGCGCTGCGTCGTTCCGGATCGTAGAGGCGGTCGGTGTCCTCGCCGCCCTCACCCGAGTTGGAGCGGCCACCGATGCGGTTCATCGCGATCGCGATGGTCTCGTGCGCCTCGGCGGAGATCGAGCCGTAGCTCATCGCGCCTGTGTTGAAGCGCGTCATGATCGACTCGATCGGCTCGACCTCGTCGAGCGGCACGGGATCGCGACCGGTGAAGTCCAATTCGAACAGTCCGCGAAGTGTGCCGCCCTTACGCGACTGATCGTCGACCTTGTCCGAATACGCCTGGAACACGTCGTCGCGTCCGGTCTTGGTGGCGTGCTGGAGCAAGAAGACCGTCTCCGGGGTGAACATGTGCAGCTCACCCTCACGGCGGTACTGGTATTCGCCGCCCACTTCGAGTCGTCGGTACACCTGCTCGGTTGGGTTACGCGGGAACGCCCGGTGGTGTCGGATGCGAACTTCCTCGGCGAGTTCGTCGAGCCCGACGCCCTCGATCCGTGACACCGTCCTGGTGAAGTACTCCTTGACGACAGCAGACGAGAGTCCGACCGCCTCGAACGCCTGCGACGCCGTGTACGAGCTGATGGTCGAGATGCCCATCTTGCTCATCACCTTCAGGACGCCCTTGCCGAGTGCCTCGATGTAGTTGCGCTTGGCCTTCGACGGCCTGACGCCCGTCAGCTCGCCCTCGGCGATCAGATCCTCGATCGATTCGAGTGCAAGGTACGGGTTGACCGCCGCAGCGCCGAAGCCGATGAGCAGTGCGATGTGGTGGACTTCGCGCGCGTCGCCCGACTCGACGATGAGCGCGATCTTCGTGCGCTCCTTGGTGCGGACGAGATGGTGATGCACCGCCGACGCCGCCAGCAGCGAAGGAATCGGCGCGTGCTCACGGTCGGAGTGCCTGTCCGACACGACGAGCGTGCTGTGGCCCTCCGCGATCGCCTGGCTGGCGCGGCGTCGAAGATCTTCGAGCGCATCGGCGAGGCCCTCCCCGCCGCGGGCCACCTCATAGAGTCCGTGGAGGACCTTCGCGGAGAGTCCCGGGTTGTCGCCGTCGTCGTTGATGTGGACGAGCTTGGCGAGATCGTCGTTGTCGATGACCGGCCAGTGCAGCATGATCTGTCGACACGACGCCGCGGTCGGGGCGAGCAGGTTCTGCTCGGGTCCCATCACACGCGCCATCGAGGTGACGATTTCCTCGCGGATCGCATCGAGTGGCGGGTTGGTGACCTGCGCGAATAGCTCGACGAAGTAGTCGTAGAGCAACCGCGAACGCTGCGACATCACGGCGACGGGCGTGTCGGTGCCCATCGAGCCGAGCGGTTCGTAACCCGACGCCGCCATCGGGGTCAGCAAGACGCGCAGGTCTTCTTCGGTGTAGCCGAAGGACACCTGACGTCGGACGACCGTGTCGTGGTTGGGCTTGTAGACGGGGCGCGGCGGGAGCGTGGCGATGTCGAGGAGTCCCGCGTGCAGCCACTCGTCGTAGGGCTCCGAACGCATGAGATCGCCCTTGATCTCCTCGTCGGGAATGATCCGTCCCTGCGCGGTGTCGACGAGGAACATCCGACCCGGTTCGAGGCGCCCCTTGGAGACCACGTCGTCGACCGGGACGTCGAGGACGCCGGATTCCGAAGCGAGGATGACCCGTCCGTCGCGCGTCTGCCACCAACGTCCTGGGCGCAGTCCGTTGCGGTCGAGGACGGCGCCTACGACGGTTCCGTCGGTGAACGTCACACATGCGGGACCGTCCCACGCCTCCATCAGAGAGGCGTTGAACTGCAGAAACGCGCGGCGCTTAGGGTCCATCGACGGGACGTTCTCCCACGCCTCCGGCACCATCAGCATCACCGCGTGCGGCACGCTGCGGCCACCGAGGTGGAGGAGTTCGAGGACCTCGTCGAGCGACGCCGAATCGGAGGCCTCGGGTGTGCAGATAGGGAACGCGCGCTTGAGGTCGCCGGGAATGAGGTCGGTCTCGAGGAGAGCCTCGCGAGCCCGCATGCGGTTGCGGTTGCCGCGCACGGTGTTGATCTCACCGTTGTGTGCGACGAACCGGAAGGGGTGCGCGAGCGGCCAGGACGGAAAAGTGTTGGTGGAGAAGCGCGAGTGGACGATGGCGATGGCACTGAGGCAGCGGTCGTCGCGCAGGTCGGGGTAGTAGAGCGGCAACTGCATCGTCGTGAGCATGCCCTTGTAGACCATGGTGCGGCTCGACAGCGACGCGACGTACAGCCCGGTGCCCGCGGCCTCGAACTCGGGCGTGATGCGCTCGGCCTGCTTGCGGAACGGATAGATGTAGCGGTCGAGGTCGAGGCCGCCGAGACGTGGTTGTCCCGGTTCCGGTTCGACCGTGACGAACAACTGCGCCATGAAGGGCATACAGCCGACTGCGGTCTCGCCGATGTCGGCGCCGTCGACGTCGACGGGGAGGTCACGCCACCCGAGGATCGTGATGCCCTCCGCCTCGGCGAGCGACGCGACGCGGTCCATCGCATCTCGGCGGGCCGCCTGGTCCATCGGCAGGAAGCAGGTGCCGGCAGCATAGGTGTTCGCACCGTTCTCCGACGGCGCGGGAAGTGCGAAATCGACTGTGCCACGGAACAATTCGTCGGGCAGCTGGATCAGGATGCCCGCTCCGTCACCGCTGTTCGGCTCGGCGCCTGCAGCACCGCGGTGTTCGAGGTTCTCGAGCGCGAGCAGACCGTCGGCGACAATCGAATGCGACCGACGACCGTGGATGTCGGCAACCATCGCGACGCCACACGAATCCACTTCTGTCTCTGGGTCGTACAGGCCCTGTTTGGCCGGGAGCGCAGAAAACAACATCACGAGCCTCCACTCGATTCGCGTGAATCAAATGCTGAAGTCCTCAGGGACAGCGCTGGCCCGTGGAGCAGGAGTCAGGACACGACGCCGTTGGGGACGCGTGTTCCCGGGTGAGATCCCACTCTATCCGACCACCGCCCGCCGCGTGGTTTTCGACGCCGCGGCGGGAGTTGGTGTGGAGGTTGGGGTCGGCGGAGGGTCAGGCGTCGGGCGAAGGGTCGGCGGGTCGTCGGCTGGGCGCACCGTCAAGCCGCGGCGCGGCGTCGAGCCGTCGGGTGGCGGCGCAGAATCTAGGGGAAAGAATCCTTCCTCCACTTCCCGACCCTTCCCCAAAAAACTTCGCGGGGACACGCAAGAAGGCCGCGGAAAGAACCCTTCCCCTACTTCCTGCAGCCCACACCAGGCTGACGACCCGGTACCGGGGCAGGCGCCCGAGTGAGTCGAGCTACCGCGAGTCCTTTGGCTTCCAAGGCTTGGCGTCGGCCGACTCGCCGGTGCCCGGGATGATCTTGGCGTCGATCTCTTCGTAGTCGTCGACGACGGCGTCGGGACCGCCCGCGTTCGTCATCTGGCCGTCGGCGAGAACCTCTTCGGCTTCGTCCACGCCCTCTGCCGTCGCGGCGCCGTCGTCATCGGCAGCGTCCTCGGCATCTTCGGCGATGCCCTCGGCGACCTCTTCGGCGTCGATGTCGGCGGTGTCGCCCGGCGTCGTGTCGGACTCAGAATCGGACTCCTCGAGAATCTCCGACTCGGTGGTCACGCCCTCTGGTCGAGCCGGATCGTGTTCGGGGTTCCACGGTTTGGCGTCAGCAGATTCGGCAGTGCCCGGGATGATCTTGGACACGATCTCCTCGTTCTCGTCGAGAACCGGGTCGGGTCCACCCGCGTCGATCTCCTGCCCGTCGGCGAGTTCGGCTTCATCTTCGTCGACGCCCGACGGGCTGGTGTCGCCCTCGTCGTCGGCCTTGTCCTCGATGTCCTCGGACAGCCCCTCCGCAATCTCGTCGGCTGCCACGCTGCTGTCTTCTGCGCTGCTCATCGGAACCCCTTCGTCGGTCGGATCATCCGCCGCGTCGGACCCGGCAGATTCGGAACCATCGGACTCTGTGTCACCGGAATCGGTTACACCAGCCTCGGCTCCACCGGCCTCAGTTGCATCGGACTCGGCTACATCTGGCTCGGTGGTGGCGGACTCATCTCCATCTTCCACGGCTTCGTCGCCGGCGGGGGCGTCCTCATCAGTATCGGTATCCGAGTCGGGTTCAGCGTCCGAGTCAGCGGCCTCGCCCGGGTCGGCCTCGGTCTCGTCGGTCCCAGTCTCGGTCTCGTCGGCGTCGACGTCGGGCGCGACGTCAGCCTCGTCGACGTCGGTGTCCGACGCCTCACCGTCCGACGCCTCACCGTCCGACGCCTCACCGTCCGACGCCTCAACGTCCGATGCCTCGTCGTCCGCGCCGACGGCAGCGGCACCCCCGACGGCAACCGCCGCACCAGCAGCGGCCGCGACCGGGATCGTCTTCGACGACGAGTCATCGGACTCCTCGTCTCGATCCGCTTCGGCGGCCGCGACCTTTTCCCGCTCGGTCTTGTCGTCCTCGACCTTGCCGTCCTCGACCGCGTCGCCGTCGACTTCCTCGTCGTCGAAGAAGTGCTCGCCGTCGTCGTCCTCGTCGTCGATGTCGTCGTCGAAGTAGGCGCCGGTGTGGCCGAGTTCCTCGAGTTCAGCGGCGCGTTCGGGCCAGTAGACCTCGAGCCCTTGCTCCCGGCCGCGGGGCGCGACGATGAAGTAGATCGCGCCGCAGACGATGCCGAGGGCCGCGGTGAACACGTTGATGCGGACGCCTGCGATGTGGGTGAAGGCGGGATCGGACCGCATGAGTTCGACGGCAAACCGCCCGATGCAGTACCCGACGACGTAGAGCGCGAAGAGACGGCCATGGCCGATGCGGAAGTAGCGGTCGACGAGCACCAGGATCACGACGATCAGGAGATTCCACAAGAGCTCGTACAGGAACGTCGGGTGGACGACCGCGACGACCTGGCCGTTCGACACTCCCGTGATCAGGCCGGGGTCGGCCTGTCCCGACGCGTCGACGCGCTCGTAGATCTCCAGGCCCCACGGGACGTCGGTCGGCCGGCCGTAGAGTTCCTGGTTGAAGTAGTTGCCGAGGCGGCCGATGGCCTGGGCGAGCAGGATCGCAGGCGCGATGGCGTCGGCAAACGGCGGCAGTTTGATGCCCATGCGCCTGGTGCCTATCCACGCACCGAGGCCGCCGAACAGCACGGCGCCCCAGATGCCGAGACCGCCGTCCCAGACCTTGAATGCGTCGATCGGGGTCTTGCCGCCGTCACCGAAGTAGATCTGCCAGTCGGTGAGCACGTGGTAGATGCGACCACCGATCAGGCCGAACGGAACCGCCCAGATCGCGACGTCGAGAACCTCGCCCGAACGCCCACCACGGGCAATCCACCGACGATTTCCCCACCACACGGCGATGATGATGCCGACGATGATGCATAACGCGTAGGCCCGGAGCGGAAACGAGCCGATGTACCACACGCCCTGCGGCGGGCTGGGGATGTAGGCGAGCATCGTCGTCGTCGGCGCTGTCACGCTGCCACCCTAACGGACGCTGCGGACCCCACGGCCGAAGCCACCGAGGCGGTCAGAGGTCTGCTCGCGGTTCGTGCACGCCCGCAGCCAGTTCCGTGACGAGGTCGGCCAGGTGGTCTTGGCCTGCCTTGGCCGCTGTGACCAGTGCCGAGCCAACGATCACTCCATCGGCGTAGCTCGCGATTTGCGACGCCTGCTCACGATTTCGAACACCGAGTCCGACGCCGAGCGGGATGTCGGAGTACTCGCGGACGCGTGCACACAGCTCTGGCGCGGCGTCGGACACCGCGTCGCGCGCTCCCGTGACACCCATCGTCGACGCGACGTAGACGAACCCGCGCGATGCGTCGACGGTCAGCGCGATGCGCTCGGTCGTCGACGACGGTGCGACGAGGTAGATGCGGTCGAGGTCGAACTCGTCGGACGCCGCGTGCCAGGCAGCACCCTCTTCTGGGATCAGGTTGGGCGTGATCATGCCCGCACCGCCCGCAGCCGCCAGGTCACGCGCGAACTTGTCGACGCCGTACTGCAGCACGGGATTCCAGTAGCTCATGACGACGGCATTCCCGCCCGCGGCGGCGATCGCTTCGACAGCACGGAATACGTCGCGGACCCGCACCCCGTTCGTCAGCGCGAGGTCGGCGGCCTCCTGGATGGTCGGTCCGTCCATGACCGGATCCGAGTACGGCACACCGACTTCGATGATGTCGCAGCCCGCGCGGACCATCGTCTCGAACGACTCAATGGACTTTTCGACGGTCGGGTAGCCGACGGGGAGGTACCCGATGAGCGCGGCACGCCCCTCGGCGCGACACTTCTCGAAGACCGGGCTCAACTTCGACGGTCCCGCGTGCACGGGTGCCTTCGGCTGTGTCATTGCACGTCCCCCGTGGTGCTTGTTGCGGCCGCCGTACCGGTCGTCACGCCGACCTCGTTCTCCGATGGTGGCGGGTCGAAGAGGTGGAACCAGCGCGCAGCGGTGTCGACATCCTTGTCGCCGCGACCGGAGAGGCTGACCAGAACGATCGCGCCCTCCCCCAGTTCCTTACCGAGCTCCAGAGCTCCGGCGAGTGCGTGTGCCGACTCGATGGCGGGGATGATGCCCTCGCGACGGCTGAGCAGAGCGAGCGCCTCCATCGCCTCGGTGTCGGTGATGGGACGGTACTCGGCGCGGCCGGTGTCTTTGAGCTGTGCGTGCTCGGGCCCGACCCCCGGGTAGTCCAGTCCCGCTGAGATCGAGTGCGATTCGATTGTCTGGCCGTCTTCGTCCTGCAGCAGGTACGAGTAGGCGCCCTGGAATGCGCCGGGTGTGCCTCCGGTGAACGTCGCGGCATGTCGACCGGTCTCGACGCCGTCGCCCGCGGCCTCGAAGCCGACGAGGCGAACCTCGGCATCGTCGAGGAAGGGGTGGAAGATGCCGATGGCGTTGGATCCGCCACCGACACAGGCGGTGACGGCGTCGGGTAGGCGCCCCGCCTGGTCGAGGATCTGCGCGCGGGCTTCGAGTCCGACGATGCGTTGCAGGTCGCGCACCATCATCGGGAACGGATGCGGACCGGCCGCCGTACCGAAGCAGTAGTACGTGTTGTGCGCGTTGGTCACCCAGTCGCGCAGCGCCTCGTTGATCGCGTCCTTCAGGGTCGCAGAACCGTTGTCGACCGCGACGACCTCCGCGCCCAGCAGTCGCATCCGTGCGACGTTGAGTGCCTGCCGGTCGGTGTCGACGCGGCCCATGTAGACGATGCACTCCATACCGAACAGTGCGCAGCCGGTCGCGGTGGCCACACCATGCTGACCGGCACCGGTCTCGGCGATGATGCGGGTTTTACCCATGCGCTTGGCGAGCAACAACTGACCGAGCACGTTGTTGATCTTGTGCGAACCGGTGTGGTTGAGGTCTTCGCGCTTCAGGAAAATCCGTGCGCCACCGGCGAATTCGCTCAGGCGCGTGGCTTCGTAGAGCGGCGAGGGACGTCCGACGTAGTCGCGCTGCAGGCGATCGAGCTCACCGAGAAACTCGTCATCTGTGCGCATCTTCTCGTAGGCAGCGGTCACGTCGTCGATGACCGCCATCAGCGCCTCGGGAACGTGACGCCCGCCGTACACGCCGAAGTGTCCGCCCGCGTCGGGTTCCGACGACGTACGGGTGCTGACTCCGACACTCGCAGTGGGGAACTCGGCGCGAAGTTGATCGTCGGATCGGGATTCGGTGGTCACGGAACTCTCACAGACATCTCGTCGTCCGTGACACGGCAAGTCGACGCTAAATCGAAAGCGAGTGTCAGCGAACGGGTTTCGGACAGGAAGGATGGGTACCGGCGGTCACGAGTTCGGAGACCGCAGTACGCGGGTCGCCACTGGTGACCAGGCCTTCACCGACGAGTACCGCGTCGGCACCCGCACCAGCGAATGCCAGTAGATCTGCGGTACCGCGCACACCCGATTCGGCGACCCGGATGGTCTCGGTTGGCAGACCCGGAGCGATGCGCGCAAACGTGTTGCGGTCGACCTCAAGGGTTTTCAGGTTGCGGTTGTTGACACCGATGACCGACGCACCCGCTTCCAGAGCGCGGCTGGCTTCGTCTTCGGTGTGCACCTCGACGAGCGCGGTCATCCCGAGACTCTCGGTGCGGTCGAGCAGCGAGGCGAGCACGTTCTGCTCGAGTGCCGCGACGATCAGCAGGATGACGTCGGCGCCGTGGGCGCGAGCCTCGTGGATCTGGTACGGGCCGACGATGAAATCCTTGCGCAGCACGGGGATGTCGACGCGGGCGCGCACGGCGTCCAGGTCGGCGAGCGACCCACGGAACCGACGCTCCTCCGTGAGGACGCTGATGATGCGCGCACCACCGGCTTCGTACGCGGCGGCGAGGTCGGCTGGATCAGGGATGTCGGCGAGCTCACCCTTGGAAGGACTCGCTCGCTTCACCTCTGCGATGACACCGATTCCGGTCTTGCGCAACGCAGCCATCGCATCGCGAGGAGCCGGCGCGGCAACGGACGCCTTTTTGACGGCCGCGTAGTCGACGATCGCCTCGCGCGCGGCGACATCGGCTTTCACTCCCTCGAGAATTGAATCGAGGACGGTGGGCGTGCTCACGACAGCTGGCTCCCTTTCTGTTCGTGCTCTCAGGGTAGACGGCCGCCTTCGAAGCGCCGGGAGCGGGTTGTGTTTTTCGTCATCGTTGATCAGTCGGATCGATCCCGGTGTCGAGAGCGTCCCAGAGCATGCGCTCGTTGGGCGCATCGTGCTCAGCATCTCGCTCGCTCGTCGACTCGGCAGACTCCGCCGAATCGTCTGCCGCAGCGCTCTTCTCCCCCGCCGGTGACCCCGCCGACGAGACGGCGCCGGCAGTCCGGGAGTCGCCATCGCTCTGGCCGCTCTTGCCTGTCTGGCCACTCTTGTCCGTTTGGACACGCTTGTCGGTCTGCGCTGATTCGGTTGCCTGGCGCCGCTTGTGTTCTGCGAAGATCTCACGCTCGATGTCTTCGCGTCGCGCGGCAGGCGTCTTGTACTTCGACGACATGCCCGCGCCGGATGCGACACGCATGAGCAGGACCCCGGCGGCGACGGCGCACAGCGACCCGACGAGGACAACGGCGGCCACCCAGTTGTTGGTGGTCACCAACTGCACGACGTATCGATCGCTGAGGCCAGCGGCGGTGGCGGCGTACAAGTCGTTGGTTCCGCCCATGATGAGGGAGATCGCCGGGAAGGCGGCGAGCACACCCGCTGCGGCAACCAGGAGCGCCAGGATGCGCAAACCCCACCCACGAAGCGACATCGCCGCCAGAATCGCTGCGAGCAACACCAGTGCGAGCGGCGTGAGCCACGGGCTCCAGTCGCTGCCCTTGACGTCGAAGGTCCGCGCCGGGGACAGCCCGTCGGCAGCGAGCACCGTTGCCCAGGTCAGGCGTGACGCAATCCAGAATGCGAGCGCCGCAGCGGCGAGCAGTATCGATCCGAGAAGCTTTGTTCGACGCTGCGCTCGTGCCACCTGCTTCTCACCATCGGCGGCACTACCCGCCTCAGCGCCCTCGACATCAGGGCCTTCAGCGCCGGGATTTCGTTCAGGGTCGGGAACGGTCATCGGTCACTCTCCACGCCGACACTCTCCACGCCGACGCGACGCATCGTCGTGGCAGCCGCTATCGCGTTGAGTACAGCGGTGGCCTTGTTGCGGGCCTCGTTGTACTCGTAGTCGGATTCGCTGTCGGCCACCACGCCGCCGCCCGATTGCACGTAGGCGATGCCCGTGCGCATCAGAGCGGTGCGGATCGCGATGGCGGTGTCGGCGTTGCCTGCGAAATCGAGGTAGCCGACGATCCCGCCGTACAGGCCACGTCGTGTCTTCTCGTTGGCTTCGATCAGTTCCATCGCGCGCACCTTGGGTGCACCGGTCAGCGTTCCCGCGGGAAAGCATGCGGTGACGGCGTCGAGCGCGTGCTTGTCGTCGCGCAGCGTGCCAGACACCGTCGACACGAGGTGCATCACGTGGCTGTACCGCTCGATGTGGCGGTAGTCGCTGACCTTGACGGTGCCCGGGGCGCACACACGCCCGAGGTCGTTGCGGCCGAGGTCGACGAGCATCAGGTGCTCGGCGTTCTCCTTCTCGTCCTCGGTGAGTTCCTTGCCGAGGAGTTGGTCTTCTTCCTCGGTGGCTCCGCGCCAGCGGGTCCCGGCGATCGGGTGCGTCGTGGCCACCCGGTCGGTCACGGTCACGAGCGCCTCGGGACTCGATCCGACGATCGTGAACGGTGTGCGGGGTGCACCGCTGTCGTCGGTACCCACGCCCGGCATGCGCAGCAGGTACATGTACGGACTCGGGTTGGAGGCCCGCAGAATGCGATAGACGTCGAGGGGGTCGGCGTCGGTGTCGATCTCGAAGCGCATCGACGGCACCACCTGGAACGCCTCACCCGCCTCGATCTCGCGCACCAGGCCGGTGACGATCTCGCCGTATTCCTCGCGGGTGCGCTGCACGCGGAAATCGGGTGCCGGCCTGTCGAAACGCGACACGGTCGACGGCGCGGGTGCAGCCAGTGCCTGCGTCATCGCGTCGAGTCGGGCGACGGCGTCGGCGTACGCCTCCTCGGCGCGTTCGGCACTGCCGTCCCAATTCACCGCGTTCGCGATGAGGGTGATGCTCCCCTCGTGATGGTCGACGGCGGCAAGGTCTGTCGCCAACAACATCATCAGATCGGGAAGGCCGAGGTCGTCGACTGTTGTCTCGGGTAGCCGCTCGAGCCTGCGCACCATGTCGTACGCCATGAATCCGACGAACCCGCCGGTCAGCGGCGGCATGCCGGGCAAGGGATCGGTGGCCAGCAGCCGCAGCGACTCGGCGAGCACGGTGAGTGGATCGCCGTCGACGGGAGCGCCCGCGGGAACAGTGCCCCACCAGGCGGCCTTGCCGTCGACAACGGTCAGCGCCGAGGGCGCACCGACGCCGATGAACGACCACCGCGACCACGACCGGCCGTTCTCCGCGGATTCGAGAAGGAACGTGCCCTCCCGCTCACCCGCCAGTTTCCGATACGCCGACAACGGCGTCTCCGAGTCGGCGAGCACCTTGCGCGTGACCGGCACGACGCGATGGTCGGAGGCGAGGTCGAGGAACTCCTCGAGCGTCGTCGTATCGGCATTCGTGGTCGACGTAGAACTGCTCCGCGAGCCGTCGGTCGCCGCTGCGAGTGTGTGTTCGCCGCTCATCCGAGCGGCTCGCCGCCGACGCCCCACTGTGAACGGGGCACCTCGGTGATCGTGACCCATACCGAATCCGGGTTCTTGCCGGTGGCCTTCGCGTACGCCTCGGTCACCGCCGCGATGGTCTCGCGTTTGACCCGGTCGGAGAGACCTGGGGTCTGCGAGATCTGGATCAGTGGCATGACTGCGTCACCGCCTTCCGTCGGCTGGTCCGCGTCGAGTCCTCGGCCGCAGCGTCGTGCGGCGTTCGAGCTCGTGAAGTGCGGAGCTGTGGGGAGAGTGTCTCCCCGACGATTGTCCCAGGCATCAACTCGACGCCGCGCCCGCCCCGTCGGCGTGCTGATCATCGCCCTGCTCGTCGTCGACGTCGAAGGGCAGCGACGGGGTGTCGAAACAGCTGTGGTTGCCGGTGTGGCAGGCGGCACCGACCTGGTCGACGACCAGCAGGATCGTGTCGCCGTCGCAATCGAGACGAGCGTCGTGCACGTATTGGGTGTGCCCGCTGGTGTCGCCCTTGACCCAGTACTCCTGGCGTGAGCGTGAGTAGTAGGTGGCTCGACGTGTGGCGAGCGTGCGCTCGAGTGCCGTGTCGTCCATCCACGCGACCATCAGGACCTGCCCGGTCGAGCGTTCTTGGGCGACCGCGGCGAAAAGCCCATCCGTGTTGCGCTTGAGCTGTGCGGTCAGTTCCGGCGCGAGTGCCATGCGATCAGACCTGCCCTTCTGTGTCGCGTTCGGTGCGTACGACGATGCCTTCTGCTGCCATCGCACCCTTGACCTCTGGGATCGTGAGCTCGCCGAAGTGGAACACCGATGCGGCGAGCACTGCGTCGGCTCCCGCCAGCACTGCGGGCGCGAAGTCTGCGGCCTTGCCTGCTCCACCACTGGCGATCACCGGGACGTCGACCACCGCGCGGACCGCGGCGAGCATCCGCAGATCGAAACCCTGCTTGGTGCCATCGGCGTCCATCGAGTTCAGCAGGATCTCGCCGACGCCGAGCTCCTGACCGCGCTGCGCCCACTCGACGGCGTCGATTCCGGTGCCCTTGCGTCCGCCGTGGGTGGTGACCTCCCACCCGGACGGCGTCGGCTCGGCGTCGTCGGGAACCGTTCGGGCATCGACCGAGAGCACGATGCATTGCGACCCATACCGCCGACTCATCTCGGCGAGCACCTCAGGGCGCGAGATCGCCGCGGTGTTGACGCTCACCTTGTCGGCGCCTGCGCGCAGCATCGCGTCCACGTCGTCGACTGTGCGGATGCCACCTCCGACGGTCAGCGGGATGAAGATCGCGTCGGCGGTGCGGTGCACCACGTCGATCATCGTGGCGCGTCCAGAACTAGACGCGGTGACGTCGAGGAAGGTCAACTCGTCTGCGCCCTCGGCGTCGTACCGGGCGGCCAGCTCGACGGGGTCGCCCGCGTCGCGGAGGTTCTGGAAATTGACGCCCTTGACGACCCGGCCGTCGTCCACATCGAGGCACGGGATCACGCGTGTTGCGAGGGTCATCGAGAAGTCCTGTCGTCTGTGCCGGGGCTGTCGGTGCTGGTGAAGTCGCCGCCGGACCACCCGCCGACGTCGTCGATCACGGCCATCAACTCGCGGTGCACGTCGGGCATCGCGGTCACCAGCGACGGTGACGACGCCGTCCACGGGTTCCCCGCGAGGTCGGTCGCCATCCCACCGGCGGCACGCACCAGGGCGGCCCCGGCGGCGTTGTCCCAGGCGTGTGCACCGAAAGCTATTGCGGCACCGAAGATTCCGGCAGCTACGTATGCCATGTCGACGCCTGTGCTGCCCGTCATACGCAGTCGGGCCGCTCGCACGCTCAGCGCTTCGAGCAGTTGAGCTCGTCGCACCCCCGGGTAGCGACCACCATGACTGACGTTGAACGGCCCGAACGCGACGGCTGTCTGGGCGAGCGTTGTCGGAGGGTGTGCGGCCATCGGAACGCCGTTGCGGTACAGCGGACCTCCCACGTAACCGGCGTAGCGGGTTCCGGTCAGCGGCAGCCACGTGAGACCGAGTACCGCCTCACCGTCGACGAGCAGTCCGAGCAGGATGCCGGTGAGCGGCATGCCCGTCGAAAAGTTGTACGTCCCGTCGACCGGATCGAGAACCCATACAGCGCCATCGGTCACCGGTGGTCCACCGAATTCTTCGCCGTGCACGTCGATTCCGGTCCGGTCGGTGAGTTGTTGTCGAATGCGTTGTTCGAGGTCGAGATCGACCTGGGTCGCGAAGTCGGTCGCGCCCTTCACGACGGCGCTCGGCGCGCCGAGCCCGGCGACGAACTCCCCGGAGACACCGTCGAGAATGCTGCCCGCAACCTCGAGGAGTGCGGGCAGATCCAGGCCGGAACCGGTTGTCACAGGTTACCGACCGCCGCCAAAGCGTCGGGCAGGGTGAATCGCCCCGCGTAGAGAGCCTTGCCGACGATCGCACCCTCGACGCCCTGGTCGGTGAGGCTCGCGATGGCGATGAGATCACCGAGAGCCGACACTCCACCCGATGCGACGACGGGTGCGTCGGTCGCCTTGGTGACCTCGGACAGCAGCTCGAGATTCGGCCCACCGAGCGTGCCGTCCTTGCTCACGTCGGTGACGACATAACGGGCGCAGCCGTCGCCGTCGAGTCGGGCGAGGACCTCCCACAGGTCGCCGCCGTCGGTGACCCATCCCCGACCACGCAGTCGATACGAGTCACCGTCTGCGACGACGTCGAGTCCGACAGCGATGCGGTCGCCGTAGTTGGCGATCGCACGCCTGCACCACTCAGGGTTTTCGAGTGCGGCCGTACCGAGATTGACGCGAGTGCAACCTGTCGCGAGTGCGGCCTCGAGGGACTCGTCGTCGCGGATTCCGCCGGACAACTCGACCTTCACGTCGAGCTCGCCCACCACACCGGCGAGCAGTTCGCGGTTGTTGCCCCGACCGAAAGCGGCGTCGAGGTCGACGAGGTGAATCCACTCGGCACCATCGCGTTGCCATGCCAGCGCGGCGTCGCGGGGCGAACCGTAGGCGGTTTCGGTGCCTGCCGCACCCCGGACGAGCCGAACGGCCTGTCCATCGGCAACATCGACAGCTGGTAGGAGTTCGAGGGTCTTCCCCATGACGTGAGGTCTTTCCTGTCTGTTGTTCTCGTACGGGTCTGTGTGTCTCGTACGGTCTGTTGTTCTCGGACTGGTCTTGCGGTGTTCGCGGCCGCGCGTCAGGTCAGGGGCTTGAGTTTCCGTCGTCGAGGGCGCGAACCTTGCGCTCGTAGTTACCGATGATCCGACGCGACATCCAGCCGATCGTCCCGATCATCGCGAGCACCACGAGCAGCGCAGCGACCAAGCCTGCGATCGGTGACCAGTGTGCCAGCGCCAGGATGATCGGAATGCCGATCACCAGCACGAGAACCCCAGAACCCAAGACGAGCGTCACGAACCGCCCGTAGGAGAAGTGTGGGCGCTCGGGCACACCGTCGGACCGGCTCATGCGATGCTCCCGACCCAGTTGCGCAGCAGTTCGGCGCCCGCGTCCCCCGACTTCTCCGGGTGGAACTGTGTGGCACTCAATGCGCCGTTCTCGACCGCCGCCAAAAAGCGGCTGCCGTGCTCGGCCCACGTCAGGGCCGGTGCGGCGAGTGGCGATCCGACGTTGTCCATCTCCCACGTCTGCGCCGCGTACGAGTGCACGAAGTAGAAGCGGGTTGCCGGGTCGATTCCCTTGAAGAGCGTCGAGTCGGTCGGGGCGTCGACGGTGTTCCACCCCATGTGCGGCAGCACTGGAGCGTCGAGCCGCGAGACCGTTCCCGGCCATTCGCCACATCCGTCGGCCTCGACACCGAATTCGACGCCGCGCTCGAACAGGATCTGCATGCCGACACAGATGCCGAGCACCGGGCGTCCGCCGGCGAGGCGTCGGCCGATGATCCGGTCGCCGTGGACCGCGCGCAACCCGTCCATGCAGGCCGCGAACGCACCGACGCCCGGCACGACCAGCCCGTCGGCTTCAAGCGCAGCGGTGAAGTCGCTGGTCACGGTGACGTCGGCGCCGGTGCGCTCCAGTGCGCGCTGCGCGGAACGTAGATTGCCCGAGCCGTAGTCGAGGACGACGATGTTCGTCGCACTCATAGAGCGCCCTTGGTGGATGGCACTCCACTGACTCTCGGATCGGCCTCGGTCGCCGCACGAAGCGCGCGGGCGACCGCCTTGAATTCGGCCTCGGTGATGTGGTGCTGATCGCGGCCGTAGAGCACGCGCACGTGCAGGGCGATACGCGCGTTGAGCGCGATGGACTCGAAGACGTGCCGGTTGATCACCGTCGAGTAGGGCACGCCGGGGTAGCCGCCGATGACGGCGGTCAACATGTGCTCGGGCTCGCCGGTGTGGACACAGTACGGACGGCCCGACACATCGACGACGGCGTGTGCGAGCGTCTCGTCCATCGGGATGTACGAGTCGCCGAAGCGTCGAATTCCCTTCTTGTCGCCGAGAGCCTGACCAAGTGCCTGACCGAGCACGATCGCGGTGTCTTCGATGGTGTGGTGTCCCTCGACCTCGACGTCGCCCTTCGCCTCGACGGTCAGGTCGAAGCTGCCGTGTGCGCCGAAGGCGGTCAACATGTGGTCGAAGAACGGGATGCCCGTCGAGATCGCTGTGACGCCGGTGCCGTCGAGGTTGAGTTCGACGACGATCGACGACTCCTTGGTCGTCCGTTCGACGCGTGCGATACGCGGTGCCGGGGTGGTCACTGTGACTTCTCCAGATCTGTGGTGGCGAGCTTCCGGCTGACGTCGAGGAACGCGTCGTTCTCGTCAGCCAATCCGATCGTGACACGGAGATGCGCGGGAATTCCGACGTCGCGGATCAACACGCCGTTGTCGAGGTAGCGCTGCCACGATGCCGGGGCGTCGGCGAAGCGTCCGAACAGTACGAAGTTGGCGTCGGAGTCGACGACGTCGAATCCCGCCTTCTCGAGCTCTGCGACGACGCGTTTGCGCTCGGCGATGATCTTCGCGACTCCGCCGAGCGTCTCGTCGGCGTGGCGCAGCGCCGCTCGCGCAGCGGCCTGCGTGAGCACGGACAGGTGATACGGCAGCCGCACCAGTTGCAGGGCGTCGACGATCGCGGGCGACGCCGCAAGGTAACCGAGCCGACCGCCCGCGAAGGCGAACGCCTTGCTCATCGTCCGGCTGACGACGACCTTTGTCGGGAACTCGTCGATCAACTCGACGGCGCTGCGCTGCTCGGAGAACTCCGCGTACGCCTCGTCGACGATCACGATGCCCGGCGCGGCGTCGACGATCGCCCGGAGACCGTCATTCGAGATCGACGCGCCCGTCGGGTTGTTGGGAGAGGTCACGAACACGATGTCGGGGCGTCGTGTGGAGATCTCGCCGACCGCGTAGTCGATGTCGAGAGAGAAATCGGCGCTGCGCTTGGCTTCGAGCCAGGTGGTGTCGGTGCCGTCCGAGATGATCGGATGCATCGAGTAGCTGGGCACGAAGCCCAGCGCCGCACGGCCGAGCCCGCCGAACGCCTGCAGGAGTTGCTGCAGAATCTCGTTGGAACCGTTTGCCGCCCAGACGTTTTCGACGCCGAGGTGGGTTCCGGTGGCGGCGCTGAGGTAGGCGGCGAGGTCGCTACGCAGCGCGACAGCGTCACGGTCCGGGTAACGGTGCAGCTCGGCCGCAGCGGCGCCGACCGATTCAGCGACGTCGGCGATCAGCTCCGGAGACGGCGGGTGCGGGTTCTCGTTGGTGTTGAGAACGACAGGAACCTTCAATTGCGGTGCGCCATAAGCGCTTTTGCCGCGCAGGTTGTCGCGGAGCGGAAGATCGTCGACGGTGATCCGAGCTCCGGGAATCTGGACTCCGGGTACTTGAGCGCCTGTAGCTGCGGGCGTCACTTTGCTGCCTCGGCGACAGCCCCCGAGAACCTGCGGGTGATCGCATTGCCGTGTGCCGGAAGGTCTTCGGCCTGCGCCAAGGTGACCACCTGGGCGGAGACGTCGCGCAGCGCCGCCTCGTCGTAGTCGATGACGTGCACGCCACGCAGGAAGGTCTGTACCGAGAGACCCGACGCGAACCGAGCCGAACCCGACGTCGGCAGAACGTGATTCGATCCCGCGCAATAGTCTCCGAGGCTGACCGGCGCGAAGTCGCCGACGAAGATCGCGCCGGCGTTGTGCACGCGATCGGCGACCTGCGCGGCGTCGCGCGTCTGGATCTCGAGGTGCTCTGCCGCGTAGGCGTCGACCACGGCAAGACCGGCCTCGACGTCGTCGACGAGCACGACACCCGACTGCTTGCCGCTGAGCGCCGTGGTGACCCGTTCACGGTGTTTGGTCTCGGCGATCTGGCGGTCGAGTTCTGCGTCGACGGCGTCGGCCAGGGCGACGCTGTCGGTCACGAGCACCGACGCCGCGAGGACGTCGTGCTCGGCCTGGCTGATGAGGTCTGCGGCGACGAAGGCCGGGTTTGCCGAATCGTCGGCGAGGATGGCGATCTCGGTGGGACCGGCCTCGGCATCGATGCCGACGAGTCCGCGACACAGGCGCTTGGCTGCCGTGACGTAGATGTTGCCGGGACCGGTGATGAGGTCGACCGGGTCGAGGACCGCACCGTCGGTATCCGTACCGCCATAGGTAAGGAGCGCGACGCCTTGCGCGCCACCGACGGCCCAGACCTCGTCGACGCCGAGAAGAGCGCACGCGGCGAGGATGGTCGGGTGTGGCCAACCGCCGAAGTCCTTCTGCGGGGGCGACGCAACGACGAGCGACCCGACGCCCGCCTCCTGCGCGGGAACGACGTTCATGATGACCGACGACGGGTAGACAGCATTGCCGCCGGGTACGTACAGGCCAACACGCCTGACGGGAATCCACTTTTCGCTGACGGCTCCCCCGTCGACGACCTGTGTGCGCGACGTCGTACGACGCTGATCGGCATGGACGAGCCGAGCGCGAGTGATCGACTCACGCAGCGCATCAGCGACGGCCGGATCGAGTTTCGCCAGGGCATCCGCGATCACATCGGCGGGAACCCGAACACTCGACGGACGAACGCCGTCGAACTTCTCGCCGTACTCGAGTGCTGCCTCGACGCCGCGATCGGCGATCGCATGCACCACCGGCGTCACCGTATCCAGCACGGCGTTGACGTCGGTGCCCCCACGGGGCAACGCGCGACGCAGCTCAGCGAGCGTCGGCGAGCTACCGCGCAGGTCGGTTCGGGCGAGCATGGGTGTCTCCTGATCGGTCGGGTTGATGTGTCCAGGATATGTGGCGGCACCACCGGTTTCCGAATGCGGTCTGTCAGGACCAACGCGGCAGTAAGGCGCGGAGGCAGTCGCATAGTCATCCAGCCTCGGTGACCCGATCACGATCCGTCGAAAGTTTCTTCGATTATTCCTGGACGGTGTCGGTATTGTCGGGTAATGTAGAACACATATTCGACACGACGCGGGGCGGGGGTGGCGGCACGTGAACAGCAACAGCAATCGCAACAACAGCGAGAATGGCCGTGCACCTTTGGCTTTGGCGACTGCTGCGGTGGGATCGGCGGATGCGGTGGTGGCGGAAAAGCTGTCACGGCTTGCCGCGGTGCTGGATGAGTTGGCTGCCGTCGATGTGTCGCTGGTATCCGATGCCGCGCTGGTCGAAGCCACCGTTGAGGCAGAACGGTTGGCGTTGCGGACCGCGGGTGCGGTCACCGATCGCTTGATTGTGGAGGCCTCCGACCGCGACCTACCCCGCGCGTCGGGTTTCCGCGACATCCGCAATTTCATTGGGCAGGGTCTGCACATCGGTGACCCCGCCGCGCGGCATCGGGTGATCGCGGCGACCGGCTCGTTCACCACGATCTGCGGCGACCGACTACCACCCGCATGCCCAACGTTGGCCGGCTATGTGGCGGAGGGTCGGGTCGCGGGCGCGCACGTGCGGGCGGTGTTGGAGGTTTTGGAGGCGATCCCCGGTGAGGTGTCGGCCGAGACGAAAGCGGCGGCCGAAGCACAGATGGCCGGCTACGCGGTCCAATTCACCCCTGCCGAGATCACCAATTTGGGTTCACGATTGTTGGCGCACCTGGATCCGGATGGGACGCTGACCACCTCGAAGGACCGTAAACGTCGACGTCGCCTGTGGGTGAACCGGCAGAACGCTCAGTTGATGTCGCGGTTGACTGCCGATTTGGATCCGATCGCCCGCGCCCGGCTCGACACGGTGCTCGATGCGTGGGCTAAACCGGGCATGAACAACCCGGACGACCCGGAGTCGCCGGTCGGGCCGATCACCATGGCGAATGCTGAACAGGTCGCGGCCGCGGCGCTACGTGATGAACGCTCACCCGCGCAACGCAACCACGACGCGTTCTCCGCACTCCTGCAGCAAGTACTTGAATCAGGGATGCTCGGCAACACCCATCGCGGATTACCGATCCAGGTGATCGTCACCACCAGCCTGCAGGAACTCGAAGAGCAGGCAGGGATCGCACAGACCACGTCCGGAACACTGCTCCCGATCAGCGATGTGATCGAAATGGCCGCCTCCACCGGGGCGAGCCAGTATTTGGCGGTGTTCGGTGAGCACACCAGCATCCCGCTGTATTTGGGTCGGTCGAAGCGGATCGCGTCACTCGGACAACGACTCGCCTCCTTTGCTTCGGCGGGCGGGAAGATGTGTTCGGCACCCGGCTGCAACCAGCCCGCATCACGGGTGCAGATGCATCACGCCGCCAAAGACTGGGCCGACGGTGGGTTGACCGATATCGACCAACTCGTCCCGGCGTGCGATGTGCACAACCGGAGAGTCGGCACAAAACCCGGGCAGTTCACCACCCGCATGATCACCGAAGGCCCCGACACCGGACGTGTCGCGTGGCGGCTCAACGCCAAGCCGGGTATGCCGGAGAATCCGGAACGCATCAACCGCATCGCCGACGTCAAAGCCGACTTCCACGACTACCTCGCCGCCGAACACACCAGCAACCAAGCCGCAGCGGCGGCACGAGCAACCGGGACAAGCACAGACGCGACGGTCACCGAGATCGGCGCGCGAGCCTCCAGCAGAGTGGGCGCCGAGAACGTCACAGACACGGCCAGCGACCAGATGGTGGTCGCGGACGCAGTGGGCGCCTGGATGGTGTCGCCGTCCTCAGTGCCGGACCCGCCGAGCACGCAGGTGGCACGTCAGACGCTCACCGGCGTCGAACTCGCGCTGGCGGATAGAATGCCTTCCGCAGATCCTCGGCGCCTCGGCAGGCGGGTCGACATCCGATGGAACCTCCCCAGGCCACTCGAACTCGACCCCGACCCGCCCACAGACCCCAACCCATCAACGGGCCCGGCCCCACCAGGCGGCCCCAACCGGCTCGGCGGCGTCGACCCGCCAGACAGCCTCGGCCCACCGCTGGCCGACGCCGCCTGACCACCGCCATCCCGGGCGAACTGTCGAATCCGGTTGCGCCGCAACCCGTCTACACCCCGCCACCACACACGGTGGCGGGGCAGACGTGGTTGCCTGAGGGACAGCCCGAACGGAGTGTGCAGACGTGCAGCCCCGGCAGGCCACGGCGCCAGGTCGTGCACGGCTGCCCTCGCCAGGATCTTCCGCACCCTCGCCGGCGCCCCCGATACGCCAAGTCGAATCATGAATCATGTTCAACTGCGCGGTAACCTGTGGCGCATCATCCGACGAACCGCGACGGACAGGATTCACCGCAGATGGGCGACGCTCGCTCCGACCACCCAGTGGACGCCGACGACGTATCCGATGACCCGATTACCGACCTGGAGACAGGTTTCGCTGACCTGATGCGGCAGGGACGGATTCGACTGCGCACCCGTGCTCGTGCGGTTGACCCCCACCTCGACCCGTCGAACTATCCCCTGATCGCGATGCTCGCCAGCGCCGACGGATCTCTGCCGGTATCAACACTCGTCGCGCAGCTCGGACTCGAGAAGTCGACTGTGAGCAGACAGATCGATGCCCTCGTGCGCCTCGGCCTGGCCGAGCGACACGCCGACCCGCATGATGCGCGCGCTCGACTGGTCTCCTTGACTCCTACCGGCCGCGCACGCGTAGATCACGTAGCCGATGCGGCGGTCGCAGACTGGCGGGCACGGTTGTCCGAATGGGACCCCGAGGACATCCGGACACTCACCCGGCTGCTCAATCGTCTCCTTGTCGACGACGCGGAGTTCGAACCCGACCTGACCTGATCGGCGGCGTGCCCCGGCGCCGACATCGCGGCGCTGACATAACGGCGCAACGCCGCGTCGAGAAACTCCGCCGGAGCCGGGAATACTCAAGATAGTTGCGCGTTACAACTATCAATGGTTATAGTTGCTTCACTCAACTAGTTGGTTGCGTGACGTGTCTGCAGCCAGCAATCGGCCGGCCATTGTCGCCGCGCCCCCGACATCCCTCTCCCGCTCGGCAGACCGTGCGGGATCAGCCACCACCTCAGGAGGTTCTCCCATGTCTCTAACCGCCACGCGGGAGGTTGCTTCCGCAGCGGGCGCACCGATGACCCATCGACAAAAGCTCGAAGCACTCGTCGGTTTGCTCCTCGGGATGTTCGTCGCGTTTCTCTCGTCGACGATCGTGTCCAACGCGCTCCCCGTCATCATCACCGACCTGCATGGAACGCAGGGTCAGTACACCTGGGTCGTCACGGCGACTCTCCTCGCATCCACGGCGACCACACCCATCTGGGGCAAGCTTTCCGACCTGGTGAGCAAGAAGATCCTGGTCCAGGCGTCGTTGGCGTTGTTCACCCTCGGCTCGGTGCTCGCCGGACTCTCACAGTCGGTCGGCATGCTGATCGGTTTCCGTGTCATCCAGGGCCTCGGACTCGGTGGCCTGCAGGCGCTGGTCGTCATCGTGATCGCATCCATGTTCAGCCCACGCGAACGCGGCCGCTATCAGGGTCCGATCGCAGCCGTGATGTCGCTCGCGACGGTCGCCGGCCCGCTGATCGGTGGCGTGATCGTCGACACCAGCTGGCTCGGTTGGCGCTGGACGTTCTACGTCTGTGTTCCGCTCGCGGTGATCGCATTGCTGGTCATCCAGCGCACGCTGAATCTTCCGACGGTCCGCAAGGACGTTCGCATCGACTACCTCGGCGCGTTCCTGATCGCGGCAGGCGTGAGCACACTGCTCATCTGGGTCACCCTCGCCGGTGACAGCTTCGCTTGGCTCTCGGGAATGACGTTCGGACTCGTCGCACTCGGAATCGTCCTCATCGCAGGTGCATTGTTCGTCGAATCACGCGCCAAGGACCCGATCATCCCGCTGCGGTTGTTCCGTGACCGCACGACGACTCTCGCCACAATGGCGAGCGTTGCAGTGGGTGTCGCACTGTTCGGTGGTGCCGTGTTCCTCGGTCAGTACTTCCAGATCGCCCGCGGCTACTCCCCCACGGCGGCAGGTCTGCTCACCCTTCCGATGATCATCGGCTCGATGCTCGCCGCAACGGTCTCGGGCGCCCTGATCACACGGTTCGGTCGGTGGAAGCGCTTCCTCGTCACCGGTGCTGCCCTGATGACAGCAGGCTTCTTCCTCCTGTCGACCATCGACGCCCATACCGACATGGTCGTCATCGGAGCGTTCCTGTTCATTCTCGGACTCGGCATGGGAATGACCATGCAGAACCTCGTGATGGCTGTGCAGAACAACGTCGGACCCGATGACCTCGGTTCAGCGACGTCGACGGTGACGTTCTTCCGCTCGCTCGGAGGCGCGGCAGGCGTGTCGGTTCTCGGTGCGGTGCTGGCAACCCACGTCACCGACCTGATCACCAAGGGTCTGGTGGCAGCGGGTGTCAATCCCGCTCAGACCGGCGGGTCGGGTGCAGGGCTCTCGAACCTCAAGGATCTGCCGGGACCGATCGCCGAGATCGTCCGCGGTTCCTACGGTGACGCAATCGCGCGCGTCTTCTTCATCGCCGGTGTGATGGCCGCGATCAGCTTCGTCGCGATCGTGTTCATCAAGGAGGTCGCACTCAAGACGCAGAGCTTCGACGAACAGCGGATGGCCGCTGTTCGTGAGGAAGTCATCGACGTCACCCCCGCCGCGTCGTTCGACGTAGCTCCGGTCACCGTGGACAGCGGACGGACCAGCGACAGCCACGCTAGCGACTCGGACGTGGACGACATCGACGAGGAGTTCGCGAAACTCGTCGACGGTCCGGAAGCCACTGCGCGCTCAACGGCCGCCGTCGGCGAAACCGACGCTCAGCCCGGACGTCACGAGCGCACGGAGTAACCGTCGAAACGATGTACGCGCACTAGCGCGCACTGATTCCAGACACACTGGTTCCAGACACACTGTGGCCCACAGCCTTTTCGCTGTGGGCCACAGTGCATCTCAGAACCGTTGCACCTCAGAACTGGTGCATCTCAAAACCGTTGCCTGCACGCCGCAGCGCTCAGAGAGGAATGTCGAGTCCGAGGTCGAGCGCGGTTACCGAATGCGTCAGCGCGCCGACGGCGAGGTAGTCGACGCCCGTGCGGGCGTAGTCGGCGGCCTGGTCCAGACTCAACCCGCCGGAGGACTCGAGTTTTGTCTCCGGCGACCTGTTGTTGCGGCGGGAGACGGCCATCTGGGTTGCCCAGAGTTCGAAGTTGTCGAGCAACACGAGTTGGGGTGCGAGGTCGAGCACCTCGTCGAGTTGATCGAGCGAGTCCACCTCGACCTCGACCGGCAGGTCGGGTGCCGCCGCACGCACAGCGCGGAGCGCCGCGCTCACCGATCCCGCGGCGGCAACGTGATTGTCTTTGATCAGCGCGGCGTCACCGAGCCCCATGCGGTGATTGACGCCGCCACCTGCGCGCACCGCATACTTCTGCAGATAGCGCATGCCCGGCAACGTCTTTCGTGAGTCGCGAATCTTCGCCGACGTTCCGTCGACGGCGTCGACCCACTGAGCTGTCGCGGTGGCGATCCCGGAGAGATGGCACGCGAGGTTGAGTGCCGTGCGCTCCGCGGTCAGCAGAGCGGCGGTCGGCGCATGCACCGCCAACACCACGTCTCCCGGTGCGACTCTCGTTCCGTCGGCAACCGCAGCGGTCACCTCGTACGCACCGGCACCGACGACCTCGTCGAGGACGGCAAGTACGACGGGAAGCCCGGCGACCACGCCGAGCGCACGGCTGACGATCTGCGCGTCGACCGTCGCGCCGGCAGGCACCGTCGACGCGGTCGTGATGTCGGGGCCGTAGCGGAGATCCTCGTCGAGCGCCGTCCGAATCAACGCCCGCACCTCGTCGGTGATCGCCAGGTCGAGTTCTCCGGCTGCCTCGCGCTGGCCGATGAACGCGCTCATCGACTCATTCACCCGAACCCGGATTGCCGATCGCGATCATCCGCTCGACGCTCTTGCGTGCGCGCTCGGCGACATCGTCAGCGACGAACACCTCGTCCTTACCCTCACGCAACGCACGCAACAGCGCAGCCGGCGTGATCATCTTCATGTACGGGCACGACGCGCGATCGTTGACCGCCTGGAAGTCGATACCTGGCGCGGCCTTACGTAGCTGGTGCAGCATGCCGATCTCCGTGGCGACGAGAACCTGCTTGGCACCGGTCTGCCGAGCAGCGTCGATCATTCCGCCGGTGGAAAGGATCTTCACGCGGTTGTCGGGCACCGCTCCCTCGCCCGCCAGATAGAGCGCCGACGTCGCGCACCCGCACTCGGGGTGGATGAAGAGGTCGGCGTCGGGGTGCGAGTTGGCCTTGGCGGTCAGCTCGTCACCGTTGATACCGGCGTGGACGTGGCATTCGCCGGCCCAGATGTGAATGTTGTCGCGGCCGGTCTCCCGCTTGACGTGCGCGCCGAGGAACTGGTCGGGCAGGAAGAGGACGTCGCGATCGGGATCGATCGACGCCACCACATCCACCGCGTTCGACGACGTACAGCAGATGTCGGTGAGGCCCTTCACCTCGGCGGTCGTGTTGACGTACGAGACCACGACAGCATCGGGGTACTCGACCTTCCACGCCCGCAGATCGTCGGCGGTGATCGAGTCGGCGAGCGAACATCCCGCCCTGGCGTCGGGGATCAGGACGCGCTTGTCGGGGCTGAGGATCTTCGCGGTCTCGGCCATGAAGTGGACGCCGCAGAACACGATTTCGTCGGAGTCGACCTCCGCCGCGATCCGGGAGAGCGCGAGCGAGTCGCCGACGTGATCTGCAACATCTTGAATCGCCGGTAACTCATAGTTGTGCGCGAGTATGGTCGCATTGCGCGCACGTGCTAGTCGACGAACCTCTTCTGCCCACGCCGCGGTCGGTTCCACTCCGGTGAATCCTGTGGGACCGTCTGTCCACACCGCGTCAATCAGACCAGGTTCGGTGACTGCTACCGAACGGTCGCTGGTGATACTCATGGGTCGCTCCTTCAGCCTGCGACCGGAGAACGCGGTTCGTGCTCCGAGACAGGTTTTCGACTGTCGGTCGAAAACACCTAGATCGTAGCACCATGCCCGGTGGGTACCGTCGGTCTCCAATTCGAGTAGCGCACTACGCGTTTCTGTGGTCGCCTGCGGCAATAGCGTCGAAGAGGTCAGCGACAACACCGCCACTGCTCGACAAGAATCACAGGAGATACCCCGATGACCTCCACGATTGGCCCCCGCGCCGGCCAAGGCACCCCTCCCACAACCCCCACCCCGATGGCCATCGCGCCCTCGATCCCCACGCGCAGATCATCGTTCTCCACTCCACTCGAAGCGGTCCGACGTCGCCAGGAAGCACTCGAAAGGCTGGCCGCGCGTCGAATCGTGACTCCGCCGCCCATGGCACCTTCGACCGCTGGACGCTCAGCCGACGTCGCCCATCTACGCCCTGTGGTGTCGGCCTCGGTGAGCCCCGGCGGGCAGTCCATCCCTCACGACGCCGAATTGAGCCACCCGCGCGTACCCCTGACCACTCGGGAGATCGAGGTGCTTCGGACGTGGCTCCTCACCGACTCCAAGTCAGTGGCGGCGTCGCGGTTGATGATCTCGGTGGGCACCGTCAACACGCACCTGGCACGCATTAGGACGAAGTACGCAGACGCCGGACGTCCGGCACGCACCAAGGCGTCGCTGGTTGCTCGCGCGATCCAGGATGGCCTGATCAGCCTCGACGAACTCTGAGAGGAGCGCGTCGCGGGTTCGTGCGTCGACCGCCTCGCGGGTTTCTGCGCGGAGCGCCTCGCGGTTGCCTCGCGGAGCGAGCCCTAGAATCGACCGCATGCCTGCGCCGATTCCCGCCAGTTCCGATGGCGCCGCCTCCCCGGAATCGGTCGCACAGGAAGCCGTCACACACGACGCGGGGCGCCCGACGTCCGAGTCGGCGGGAACTGCGGGCGTCGAGGTCCTGAGCGCGGTTTTCCAGGTACGACGCCCGACGCCGGACGTCGAACCGCAACTGTGCGTACTTCTGTGGCGGCAGCACGACGATGAGCCGTTCGCGCTTCCGGGTGGCGAGGTCGCGGCAGACGAGAGCCTGTCGGAAACCGCCCGGCGTCAGCTCGCCGACACGATGGATATCCGCAAGGTCGCCCACCTCGAACAGCTTTCGGTGTTCTCGGCACCTCATCGCACACCGGGTCGGCGGACGATCGCCTCGACGTACCTCGGCCTGGTTCCCACGGATGCGCCTGCACGCCTGCCCGACACCGCGGCATGGGAGCCGGTGGATTCCCTTGGCGTCCTGGCTCACGACCACGCCGACATCATCGCCGCGGCGCGTCGACGTCTCGCCGGGAAACTCTCATACACGAATATCGCGTTCGCGTTGGCGCCGTCTCGGTTCCCGATGTCGGAGCTGTCCGAAATCTATTGTGCCGCACTGGGTTACCCCGTCGACACGACCAACCTGCTGCGAATCCTCAGCCGGCGCGGCGTTGTCGTGGCCACCGGGACCGTCGGAAAAACGGGCCGTTCGGGTGGGCGCCCGCCCGCGCTCTACGCCTTCGCCGACAACGAGTTACGCGTCACCGACGAGTTCGCGACGCTCAAACCCCCACCGTGAGCGACTGATCTGCGTCGTCGGCGACGCCGTCGCCCACACCGAGGTCGGCGTCGCTGGTGGCGAGCGCACACACCAGATAGACGAGACTGACCGTCAACGGTGCACAGATGAGGAGAATCCACGGCGCCGAGAACCCGTTGCGCGTGGCGCCGTCGAGCACGAGGTCGGGAACCACACGGAAGGTCTGCCCCATCCCGACGTCGTGCGGGTCCGGGAAGTGCAGATGCGCGACCCAGGTGCCGATAGATCCCGCGATCACAGTGCCGATCACTGCGGTCACGAACGTCACGCCATAACCGACGAGGCCTCGCCAATACCGCGCGGCGAACCATGCGAGCGCCGCCGCGACCGCACCGTAGGCGAGCATCCAGAACGCGAAAACCGCGACACCGGCGAATTCCTCACCAAGCTGTTCCGACGGCACGGCTGCGCCCTGTGCAGTCACAGTCCCGGTCATCGCCGGGGTCGTGACCGCCCACGCCACACCGAACACGGCGCCGAGCAGCAGCACGACAGCGCCGACGACGACCAGCGGTGCAGGCGAGTGCTTGCGCCGAACCGACACCGGGTTGCCGGGCGTGCCCGGATAGACCTGGGCCATCATCGTCGACCGAGTTGCGACGAATCGACGACACCGTGGCGCGAACAACGTGCATCCCACCCGTCGGGACGCACCTGCACCACCATCCGCCTGCCGCACTGACCACAGAACCGAGGCGGCTCCAATCCGAGGCGCGCTGCCTGCGGCACCGCGTCGGCCGCCTGCAGGTCGAGTTCGATGCCGGTGTACACGCCGTACCGGCACGGCTCGTCGAGCGGACCGGGGATGTCGACGGGGCTTTTGGCACCCGGATCGACGGTGGGCGTCGGAGTCATCGGCGTCCTCTCAGCTCAAAGGTCATCGAATTCGAGTATGCACGCCGAGGCAAAACGGCCCGCTCGCACGCTCCCGGCGCCGAGCTGAAACGGCCCGCTCGCACGCTCCCGGCGCCGAGCTGAAGCGGCCCGCTCGCACGCTCCCGGCGCCGGGCCTCAGATGCTGTCGTTAAGAGCCTTGATCGGCATCGAGAGGTCGTCGAGGAGGTCGAGGTCGTCCTCAGCGGGCCTGCCGAGCGTGGTCAGGTAGTTGCCGACGATGACCGCGTTGATGCCGCCCAGGATGCCCTGCTTGGCGCCGAGGTCGCCCAGCGTGATCTCGCGGCCACCTGCGAAGCGCAGGATCGTGCGCGGAAGAGCGAGGCGGAACGCCGCCACAGCCTTGAGCGCCTCGGCGGCCGGCAGCACGTCGAGGTCACCGAACGGCGTCCCCGGGCGCGGATTGAGGAAGTTGAGCGGAACCTCGTCGGGTTCGAGGGCGGCCAGGTCAGCCGCGAACTCGGCGCGCTGTTCAAGACTCTCCCCCATTCCGAGAATGCCGCCACAGCACACCTCCATGCCCGCGTCGCGAACCATGCGCAGCGTGTCCCAGCGCTCCTCCCACGTGTGGGTGGTGACCACGTTCGGGAAATGACTGCGGGCCGTCTCGAGGTTGTGGTTGTAGCGGTGAACACCCATGTCCCGCAACTGATCCACCTGCTCCTGCGTCAGCATGCCGAGGCTGCAGGCGATCTGAATGTCGACCTCATTGCGAATGGCTTCGATTCCCGCGGCCACCTGCGACAGCAGTCGCTTGTCCGGTCCGCGCACGGCCGCGACGATGCAGAACTCCGTGGCGCCGGTCTTCGCAGTCTGCTTTGCGGCCTCGACCAACGACGGGATGTCGATCCACGCGCTGCGCACCGGCGATGCGAAAAGCCCTGACTGCGAACAGAAATGGCAGTCCTCCGGGCAGCCGCCGGTCTTGAGCGAAATGATGCCCTCGACCTCGACCTCCGGTCCGCACCACCTCATCCGGACGTCGTGGGCGACCTGCAGCAGTTCGGTGACGCGCTCGTCGGGAAGCCGCAGCACCTCGAGCACCTGGTCGCGGTCGAGTGGCTCGCCGCGTTCGAGGACCTGAGCGCGCGCGACGTCGAGGATGTCGGTCGACGACGCGCCCGACGCCTGCACGGTCGCGGCGTCGAGCGTCGGATCTACGGGTGCCTGTGTCATGCGTGAACTCCTTCGATGGGCTGAACGGCCGCGATGTTGTCG
This sequence comes from Gordonia sp. w5E2, assembly GCF_036540975.1. NCBI lineage: Bacteria > Bacillati > Actinomycetota > Actinomycetes > Mycobacteriales > Gordoniaceae > Gordonia > Gordonia sp. w5E2. The sequence goes on from NZ_CP144213.1 coordinate 2,896,561, forward strand.
GGCGCGGAACGGGAACTGAGGTCTGCGACGAAGTCGGGATCGAACCAGGTGGGCGCCGCGGCCCGGAACTGATCGGGCTCAAGCTCCCCGACACCCTCGGGTATCACGCCGACGACGGGTACCCCAGTCAGCCGGGGCAGGTCGACGCGATTGCATCGCATGGCGAGGTCTGGATCGCGCGGCCACGAGCCGATCACAAGGCCTGCGGGACGAATTCCCCTCGCCCGCAATGCTTCGACGGTCAGCTCGGCATGATTGAGCGCGCCCAGGCCGGCCTGGACGACGACGACTGCTTCGGCTCCTACCGCGTCCGCGACGTCGAGCGCGGTGAGGTCGGGTGCGAGGCGCACCAGTACCCCGCCGGCTCCCTCGACGAGGGTCAACCGATGAGTCGAAACAAGATCGGTGACCGCCCCGACGACGGTCCAGAGATCCAGTGGGGCAAGACCTGCGCGCATCGCCGCGGTCTCCGGCGCCAGCGGCTCGGGGTAGCGCGCACACTCGACCACATCGACGACACCCGCGAGGTGGGCAACGGTCGCGAGGTCACCCGGCTCCCCTGGCTCGACGCCGGTCTGCGCGGGTTTACACACCGCGACGCCACTCGCCGACTCTCCCGCAACGCACGCGAGCGCAGCGGTGACGATCGTCTTACCGACGTCGGTCGAGGTACCGGTGATCAAGAGGGCACGTCCCGGGCGGGTCACCGTTCACCCCCGCCTTCGGCCAGCGCCCCGCCGATGACCTCGGCGGCGCGGTCGACGGTCGCGTCGTCGAGATCGGCTCTGACGGTCAGTCGCAGTCTCGACGTCCCCGGCGGGACCGACGGCGGTCGGAAACACCCGACCAACACTCCGCTGTCCCGACACCGTGCTGCGGCGTCGACCGCGGGCTGCGGGTCGCCGACGATGCGCGAGATCACCGCGGCGGCCGGGACCGGCGCACCGAGGCTGCGCGCCATTCGTGTCGCGTTGTGCCGCAATCGGTCTGGTAGCTCGGGCTGTGCACGCAGGACACCGAGCGCCGCACGCGCCGCACCGACCGCTGCCGGGTTGAGTCCGGTGTCGAAGATGAAGGTGCGCGCGACGTCGATGAGGTGCTCACGGACAGCAGAAGTCGCGAGCACCACGCCCCCCTGCGCGCCGAGCGACTTGGAGCACACGGTCGTGACGACGAGGTCGCGCGCGCCGGAGAGTCCTACTTCCGCGATCAGTCCCCGACCCCCCGGCCCGCGCACTCCGAGCGCGTGCGCTTCGTCGACAAGGAGCGCCGCCGAGTGCTCGCGCGCAACGCGATAGAGCTGCGCGACCGGCGCAGGCTCGCCGTCGACCGAGTAGACGGAATCGGTGACGACCAGTGCCCGCTCCTCGGGGCGATCGCGTAGCGCCGCTGCGACGGCGGCGACATCGCCACGGTCGACGACGACGACTCGCGCACGCGACAGTCGGCATCCGTCGATGAGTGACGCGTGGGTTCCGGTGTCGGACACGATGAGGTCGCCGCGGCCGACGAGCGCGGTGATGGCTCCGACGTTGGCGAGGTAGCCGGACGAAAAGCACAGTGCCGCATCAAAACCCATGAAGTCGGCGATGTCGTCCTCGAAGTCGACGTGCAACCGCGTGGTTCCCGCGACGAGGCGCGACGCCGTAGCCCCCGCCCCGAACTCATCCAGCGCGGCATGCGCACCTGCGAGCACTGCGGGGTGCGTCGAGAGTCCGAGGTAGTCGTTGGACGCCAGGTTGAGCATCGACGCTCCGGCCTCACGAACGAATGGGACACGGTGCAGCCCAGCCGAATCGCGCGCCGCGGCGGCGTCGGTGAGCCAGTCGAGCGCCGACGCGTCGTCGACCGTCGTGCCGGCCGCCCGCAGCATGTCGACCTCGCCGAACTCGGAGCCCAGTGTGGCGTGATCCGGTGTCATCGGGCACCTCCCGCGCCGACCAACTGTGCACACGACGCCGTTGTGGCCGCGGCGATTCCGGAGCAGATCGTCTCGACGTCGGAGTCGGTGCAGACGAACGGCGGCATCGTGTAGATCAGGTTGCGGAAGGGCCGCAACCAGACTCCGGCGTCGACGGCGGCATCCGTGGCCGCGGCGATGTCGACCTCGTCGTCGAGTTCGACGACGCCGATGGCCCCGAACGTGCGGACATCACGAACCCCGGCCACGTCGGTCAGTGGCGCGAGTCCTCGCGCGAGCAGGTCGGAGATGTCGGCGACGCGGCGTCGCCACGGACCGTCGAGCAGCAGTTCGGTGGAGGCGACCGCGACCGCACAGGCGAGCGGATTGGCCATGAACGTGGGACCGTGCGCCAATCCACCGGCCTCACCCGCACTGATCGTCTCGGCGATCGCTGTGGTGCACAGCGTCGCGGCCAACGTCAGGTAGCCGCCGGTCAGCGCCTTGCCGACACACATGATGTCGGGCGAGACGCGCGCGTGGTCGGCGGCGAACAGCTCGCCGGTGCGCCCGAATCCGGTGGCGATCTCGTCGAAGATCAAGAGCAGGTCGTGCTCATCGCAGATTCGACGCAGCTCGCCGAGATAGGCGGGGTCGTGGAAGCGCATACCGCCTGCGCCCTGCACAACGGGTTCGACGATGATCGCGGCGAGTTCGTCGCGGTGTGCAACGACAGCGGCCTCTATGGAGTCGACATAGTCGGCATCGAACTCCGCGGGCGGGGCAGGCACGAACACCTGGTCGGCCAGAATTCGACGCCACATCGCGTGCATCCCGCCCTCGGGATCGCAGACGCTCATCGGGGTGAAGGTGTCGCCGTGGTACCCACCGCGCCAGGTCAGCAGTCGCGTGCGTTCCGGCTTGCCACGGCTGCGCCAATACTGCAGCGCCATCTTCACCGCGACCTCGACCGACACCGAACCCGAATCGCAGAAGAACACCTTCTGCAGGGGTCCTGGTGTGATGTCGACGAGCAACTGCGCGAGCCGCGCGGCGGGCTCGTGGGTCAATCCGCCGAACATCACGTGGCTCATCGACTCCAGTTGATCGCGCGCCGCGGCGTCGAGGACCGGGTGGCGATAACCGTGGATGGCGGCCCACCACGAGCTCATTCCGTCGATGACCGCACCGCCGTCGGCGAGTGTGAGTCGCACACCGTCGGCGCCGCGGACGACACGCGGTTGCGTCGGAGACGGCATGGCGCCGTAGGGATGCCAGATGTGTGCTGCGTCGACGCGGCTGATGTCGGCTGCATCCATGTGGTGCGTCCCTCCTCGCCGGCTTAGAGTGGTCCTGGACACCGTTCAGGTCCAAACTCCTGGACACTGTACAGGCTCCTCCTGAACGCTGTACAGGTTGCGTCACGGCCGGACGGCCTGGATACCCTGACGCGGTGAGCAACAACCGCGCCGACGTCCTGCGCGCCGCGCGCGGCATCCTGACCGACTACAGCCTCGCCGACCTCTCGATGCGCAGGCTGGCAACTGAAGTCGGTGTCCGCCCCAACGCGTTGTACTGGCACTTTCCCAACAAGCAGTCGCTGCTGGCCGCGCTGGCCGACGACATCCTCGGCGACATCGACCCGTCGGACCCCGATCAGCCGTGGGACGCCAGACTCGCCGACATCGCGATCGGGATGCGGACGGCGCTGCTCGCTGTTCCCGACAGCGCGGAGGTGGTCTCGTCGGCGTGGGCCAGCGGACTCGCGACGAGAACGGTGTCCGACGACCTGACCGACGTCGCGCTCTCCGGGGGACTGAGCCCGCGCGACGCACATGGAGTCGCCACCGCGATATGCCAGCTCATCATCGGGCTGACGATCGAGGAACAGACGCGGGCCCAGATGGAACGGCTCGGGGTCACCGGCCCGTCGGGTCGCGACTTCGCAGCAGAATTCGACGACGCGCTCGGCGTACTACTCGACGGCGCTCGACACCGGGCGCGCGCCACTCACTGACCCGACGTCGTCGCGACACCCCTCTGCGTCGTCGCGACACCCCTCTGCTCAGTGTGTCGGACCCGCTGGAATGGGTTTTTCACAGTTGCGGCGGGTAGCCTCCTACGCGGAGTACGGCGGTTGTCGTCCACCGCGCGTGTGTGTGGATAGGTCGCCACCGACTCGTCCCAGCCCCCGACACGGAAGCAAGCACGACTGACGTGGCAGCCCCAACCCAAGTGGTGACGACCCCTAACCGGAACGAGCCCGTCCCACCGCTCCCCGCGTATCGCACCGATCTCGACGGCCTCCGCGGGATCGCGATCATGCTGGTTGCCTGCTTCCACATCTGGTTCGGCAGGGTGTCCGGCGGCGTCGATGTCTTCCTCGCACTGTCGGGTTACTTCTTCATCGGATCGCTGCTGCGTCACGCGATCAACAGCCAGACGTCGCACGTCACGTTCATCGAGGCGCTCAACCCGTGGCCGCGCCTCAAACGACTGCTGCGCCGACTCCTCCCGGCGCTGTTCACGGTCCTCATCGCGGTCGCGATCCTGACCGTCGTCATCCTTCCGCAGACCCGCTGGCTCAACATCGGGCGCGAGCTGCGTGCGTCGGCGCTGTACTACCAGAACTGGTATCTGGCGCTGAACTCGCAGGACTACCTCGCGGCGAGTTCCGCGAACAGTCCGCTGCAGCACATCTGGTCGATGTCGGTGCAGGGGCAGTTCTTCGTCGGCATGCTGTTCGCCGCGGTCATCGCGGCCGGAACGATCAAGCTGCTGTCGGCGATCATCCGACCGATCGCTGAGCCGAAGACGATCCGTCTTCTCGTCGGCCTCGCACTGTTGGCGGTCGCCGCTGTCTCGTTCTACTGGGCGCACATGCGGATGGGCGTCAATCAACAGTGGAACTACTACGACACCCTCTCGCGCCTGTGGGAGCCACTCGCCGGCGGTCTGCTCGCCATCTGGTTGCCGCGCTGGCACGTTCCCCGTTGGATCCGCAACGGTGCGGCGATCATCGCTCTCGGCCTGATCATCACCTGTGGGTGGTGGATCGACGGCGTCGACTCGTACCCGGGTCCGTGGGCACTGGTGCCCGTCGGTTCGACGCTCGTCATCATCTGGGCGGGAGCCACCGCACTCGAGCGTCCTCGGTCGAGGCATGAAGCGATCGATCAGTCGCAACCGGCGGTCAACCGTGCGCTGTCCAGCCGGGTACCGGTATGGCTCGGCACCATCGCGTACTCGCTGTACCTCTGGCATTGGCCACTGCTGATCTTCTATCTGACCTGGCGCGGCAAAGACCACGCCAACGTCATCGAGGGCATCGGGCTCCTCGCCGTGTCCATCGGTCTGGCCTGGCTGACCAAGCGCTACGTCGAGGATCCGCTGCGGGGCGGCGACCGCGCGAAGCTGGCCCGCGGCGACCGACAGGGACGTTCGCGTTGGCTCAGCTACACGTCGGTGGTGACGACCGTGCTGGTCGTCTTGTCGATCGGCGTCGCGGTCGGGGTCAATGCATGGGACCGGCACGTCGCGAACACCGTCGTCAACACAGCGAATCTCGACCCGCACTCCTACCCCGGCGCCCGCGCTCTGCTCAACGGCTGGCCGGTGCCCGCGCTCGATCCCCAACCGACACCGCTGGCAGTGCTCGGCGACTTCCCGGAGACCTCGACGCAGGGCTTCATGAGTTCGTTCGAGGACCCGGAGATCCACGTCGGCGTCTACGGCGACCCGACCGCGACGAGGACGATTGCCCTCGCGGGTGGCTCGCACGCCGAGTTCTGGATCACCGCGCTCGACGAGCTGGGCAAGCGCAACCACTTCAAGGTCACGACATACCTGAAGATGGGGTGCCCGCTGTCCACCGAGCTGGTGCCCAAGCAGCGGGGTGTGCCGTATCCGCAATGCCACGACTGGGTGCAGCGCGTGATGGCGAAGGTGATCGCCGACAAACCCGACGCGGTGTTCACCAACTCGACCCGTCCACGCGACTACAAGCCGGGCGACTGGATGCCCGACGACTACAAGCCGATCTTCACGCAGTTCATGGATGCGGGCATCCCCGTTCTCGGCATGCGCGACACACCGTGGCCAATGGGGCCGACGGGCGCCCTCGACACCCCGACGTGCCTGTCCGACGGCGGAACCGCATCCGAATGCGGCTCCGATCGGGCGCGGGTGCTCTCCCCGACCGATCCCGCAGCGCCGTTCGCCGACGGCAAGCCACTGTTCCATCCGCTCGACGTGTCGAACGGCATCTGCACCCCGACGGAATGCCCGGCAGTCGTGGGAAACATCATCGTCTACAAGGATTGGCATCATCTGAGCGCGACGTACGTGCGCAGTCTGACCGACGAGCTCGAACGCCAGATGACACAGGCCCTGCCCTGGACCGGTCCCAACCACCGCTGACGCGCCAGCCGCCGTCGGCTCAGCGACCTCCTCGCGGAGTACGCCGATGCAGACCGACCGTGGGGGTGTCGTCTAACGCACACGAGTGCGGCTTTTCCCCGAGATGAAGACGGCGCCTATCGCGACTAGGGTCATGGCATGACTGCGAAAAGGTGGGCATGACCGTACCGCCGACCGACGACACGGCACCTCACGAGCCGGCACCCGGCACCGATGCCCAGAGCGTCGGACAGACAGCCGACGCGACGACGGCCACTCCCCCGCGTACATCAGAGTCGACGCCGGGATCGCTGCCGCCGGACAGCCCCGAACAGGCTGACGCGCTCGTCGCTCCCGAGCCCGAGCCCATCCCGGTCTGGCCGGGTACGCCATATCCGCTCGGCGCAACGTATGACGGTGTGGGAACCAACTTTTCGCTGTTCTCCGAGGTCGCCGAGGCCGTCGACCTGTGTCTGATCGACAGGGACGGGCACGAGCGTCGCATTCGTCTCGACGAGGTCGACGGCTACTGCTGGCATTGCTATCTGCCGAACATCGGCCCAGGCCAGTTCTACGGATATCGCGTCCACGGCCCCTACGATCCGGCGAGCGGGTTGCGCTGCGACCCGTCGAAGCTGCTGCTCGACCCGTACGGCAAGGCATTTCACGGGGATTTCGACGGCGACGAGTCGTTGTTCTCCTATCCGATGGCGTCGTCCGAGTCCGACGACGATGGTGGTGAACCGCCCGTCGTCCCCGCCGAACAGTCGTTGCGCGCCACCGCCGACCCCGACTCCGACGACTACGAGACCTCGTCGGCCACCACTGCCGGCGCGCACAACCCCACCGCGGACACCGGAGCCTCGGCGTCCGAGGAATCGGCGACCGAGACCGCCAACGGAGACGCGGGCCCGTCGACAGGCGAGGCCGACGACCCCTCAGCTGACGCCGATAACACCGTCGAAGACACCGAGACCCCCGTCGAAGACGCCGACACCACCACCGACGACGCCGAAGTCCTCATCGAAGATGCCGACACGGAGACGATCTCGCCCGCCGAGGACGTGTCGGCCGACCGGTCGCCGTCGATGCCGCAACTCGATTCACTCGGTCACACGATGTTGTCCGTGGTCATCAACCCGTACTTCGACTGGCAGCACGACCGCGCGCCACGACGCCCCTATCACCAGACGGTCATCTACGAAGCGCATGTCAAAGGCATGACCGCGACCCATCCCGACATCCCGGAGCAGTTGCGTGGCACCTATGCCGGCCTTGCCCACCCGGTGATCATCGACCACCTCAAAGAGCTTGGCATCACGGCGATCGAACTCATGCCCGTGCACCAGTTCATGCAGGACTTCGTGCTGCGCGACAAGGGTTTACGCAATTACTGGGGCTACAACACGTTTGGTTTCTTCGCGCCGCACCTCGAGTACGCGTCCAATCCGGATCAGCCCGCCAGTGCCGTCACCGAGTTCAAGGCGATGGTACGTGCGTACCACACCGCAGGCATCGAGGTGATCCTCGACGTGGTCTACAACCACACCGCCGAGGGCAACCACCTCGGTCCGACCGTCTGCTTCCGCGGCATCGACAACGGCGCCTACTACCGACTCGTCGACGGTCAGCCCGAGATGTACATGGACTACACGGGCACCGGCAACAGCCTCAATGGACGCCATCCTCACACGCTGCAGCTCATCATGGACTCGCTGCGCTACTGGGTGCTCGAGATGCACGTCGACGGTTTCCGCTTCGACCTCGCGTCGACGCTCGCCCGCGAACTGCATGACGTCGACCGCCTGTCGGCCTTTTTCGATCTGGTGCAACAGGATCCGGTGGTCAGCCAGGTGAAGCTGATCGCCGAACCGTGGGATATCGGCGAGGGCGGCTATCAGGTCGGCAACTTCCCGCCGCTGTGGACAGAGTGGAACGGCAAGTATCGCGACACCGTGCGCGACTATTGGCGCGGTGAGCCTGCGACGTTGGGAGAGTTCGCCTCTCGGCTCACCGGTTCGTCGGATCTCTACGAGTCCACGGGCCGGCGACCGTCGGCGAGTATCAACTTCGTCATCGCGCACGACGGCTTCACGTTGCGAGACCTGGTGTCGTACAACGAGAAACACAACATGGCCAACGGTGAGGACAACCGTGACGGCGAGAGCCACAACCGGTCATGGAACTGCGGCGTCGAGGGTCCCACCGACGATCCGGAGGTGAACGAGCTCCGCGCGCGCCAACAGCGCAACATCCTCGCGACGATGTTTCTGTCGCAGGGCACCCCGATGCTGGCGCACGGTGATGAGATCGGTCGTACCCAGCAGGGCAACAACAACGTGTACTGCCAGGACTCGCCGCTGGCGTGGATGGATTGGTCTCTCGCCGACAAGAATTCGGACCTTCTCGCGTTCACCCGCAAGGCCATCGACCTGCGCACCAAGCATGCGGTGTTCCGACGTCGACGCTTCTTCGCGGGCAAGCCGATCCGATGGGGGGAGGACATGCTCGACATCGTGTGGCTGACGCCCTCGGGCGAGGCGATGACGACCGCCGACTGGGACAGCGGATTCGGCAAGAGCCTCGCAGTCTTCCTCAACGGCAACGGCATCGCGGAGAAGAACGAACGCGGTGAGGTCATCTCCGACAACAGCTTCATGATCTGCTTCAACGCACACTACGAGGACATCGAGTTCACGTTGGCCTCCGAACGGCTCGGCCACGAGTGGGAGGGCGTCTTGGACACCACACATCCGCAGGGCGACTCCCACATCGAGTCGGCGCCCTGCGGCAGCACGGTCACGATCGGCGCGCGTTCACTCCTCGTCTTGCGCACACTGGCATGACGACAAGCGATCGCCAACGCCCGATCGCCACATACCGGGTACAACTGACACCGGATTTCGACTTCGCCGCCACCATCGGCATCCTGGATCACCTTGTGGCGCTGGGCATCAGCCACATCTATCTGTCACCGATCGGGACCGCCATGCCCGGGTCGACGCACGGCTACGACTGGGTTCCACCACCCCAGGTGTCTGCCACACTCGGTGGCCTCGAGGGGCTCCGCGCACTCCGGATCGCGGCGTCCGAGCATGGCCTGGGAATCATCATCGACATCGTGCCCAACCACACCGGTGTCGCCGAGGTGATGCGCAACCCGTGGTTCGCCGATCTACTCCGGCGCGGCTCCGGATCGCGGTACGCGTCGTACTTCGACGTCGACTTCTCGTCGGAGAACGGTTGCGACGGCAAGATCGCGATCCCCGTGGTCGCCTCCGACGGCGACCTGTCGCCGCTGACCGTCGACTCGCACGGCGTTCTGCGCTATTACGACCACGAATTCCCTACCGCACCAGGAACTCTCGGCGGTAGCGCACAGGATGTGCATGCGCGCCAACACTATCGGCTGGTGCCGTGGGACAGCGGACTCATCGGCTACCGCAGATTCTTCACGGTCAACGAGCTCGCGGGCCTACGCCAAGAAGACCATGAGGTCTATCGCGCAACGCACACCTGGATCAACGAACTCTTCGACGCCGAGCTCATCGACGGCCTACGCGTCGACCATCCCGACGGACTCTGGCAACCGATGGCGTACCTCGACGAGTTGCGAAGCGACATCGGTCCCGACTCACTGCTGTACATCGAGAAGATCCTGGCGGCCGACGAACAACTCGAACCGACCTTGCCCGTCGAGGGGACGACCGGATACGACCAGATGCGGATCATCGACGCGGTGTTCACCGCACCGTCGGGAGTCGTCGAACTCGACGAGATCCACCTGCGCGTCACCGGCGTACCGGGTGACTCGCATTGGCTGCACACACAGGAGCGCGAACGCAAACTGCAGACGCTGCACGACAAGTTCGGCAGCGAACACCGCAGATTGGTCCGCGCGATCACTCACTCTGATCCCGACGCCGATTCGGACGCGGTCGCCGAAGCGACCGCAGAGCTGATCGCGGCACTACCCGTGTACCGCGCCGACTATCCGTCACTGCGTCCCCTACTGATCACCACCGCGACCGAGATAGCCGCGCGCAGAGCAGATCTCGCTGCTGCCATCGATACCGTGATCAGTGCGACAACGCACGACGGTGCCGCGAGTTCTCGGCTTGCACAGACCGGCGGTGCCGTGACGGCCAAGAGTATCGAGGACAGCCTCTTCTACCGGACAGCGCGACTCGTCTCGTCGCTCGAGGTGGGTAGCGACCCCGCCGACCCGACCATGAGCCTGCAGAACTTCCACAACCACAACGCGATTCGTGCGGCGCAATGGCCATTGGCCATGACGGCGACCAGCACGCACGACACCAAACGCGGTGAGGACGTGCGCGCTCGGATCGCGTTGCTCGCCCAGGTACCCGAACGGTGGTCGCTCCTCGTCGACGAGCTCTGGTCGAATTGGCCCCCGCCGGATGACCTCACCGGCTACTTCCTCTTGCAGAACATCATCGGCGTCTGGCCGATCGGTGATCCCCCCGGCAGCGCGACCGTCAGCGACGAACTCCGACAGCGCCTGTACGACTACGCGCGCAAGGCGACGCGGGAGGCCGAACTGCACACATCGTGGACCGACGTCAACGAGGAGTTCGAGGGCCAGATCGAAGCCTGGATCGACGAGATCACCAAAGGTGCTGCAGCCGAGTTGATCTCACGTTTTGTCTCGCGGATCGCCTCGGCGTGGGAGCAAGAGGCGCTCGCACGCAAGGCGATTGCGCTTCTGTGCCCCGGCGTACCGGACATCTACCAGGGCACCGAGTGGTGGGACGACTCGCTCGTCGATCCCGACAACCGCCGCCCCGTCGACTACGACCGTTCGCTCGATCACCCCAAGGCGCGGGTCGTGCGTGCGGCACTCGCGGTACGCGCAGCACGTCCGGCAGCATTTGATCGCGATAGCGGTTACCTACCGCTCTACGCCGACGGGCCGGGCGCCGACCACGCGATCGCGTTCGGACGCGTCGTCGACGAGGTGCCCGAGGTGATCGTCGTGACGGCCCGATTCACCCACAGCCTCATCGACGACGCGGCGCTGACCTTCCTCGACCTACCCTCGGGGACCTGGCGTGATGTGTTGTCGGACAAGGTCTATCGGGGCGTCGCAGACCTCGGGGAACTGCGTGCCGCGAACCCTGTGGCCATCCTGGTACGTGCAGGCGACGGTGACACCTCTGTGGCAACCGGCGCGGCGTCGGCGACTGGGGCCGACGTCGCCGCGGTTGGCTCAGCCGCCGGGAGCAGGAGCAGGGGCGGCGGGTGATGGTGCGGCCGGCGCGGGACTCTGCGAACCGCCCTGCGTATCGGCGGCCGGACCGCTCGCTCCCTGCTGCTGCCCCAAACCGGCCTGTGCCCCACTGAGTTTGGACACCTTCCAGGAACCGTCTTCCTTCACCAGGTTGAGCCAGACGAGCATCAGCTCCTTACCGCCGCTGGGCGCGATCGTGCTCGTGCCGGACACCTCGACGAGCACGGCGGTCGACGCACGATCGGCGTCGAACGACTCGACCGACACCGACTTGACCGTCGGAGTGGCCTTGACGTTGAGATCGCGCAGCGCCTTGGAGCCGTCAGTCTGCTCACGCTCGAGATTCTGTCTGAACTCTCCGGTACTCAGCGGCCCCAGCAGGGTCTTCATGTCGCCGACGGCGTCGGAATTCATCGTGCTGACGAGTTTGACCGTGAAGACCGACGATGCCGACTTCGCATCGTCGAAGGCAGCCAACTTCTGTTGGTCGCGGTAGTAGCCCCAACCGAGCAGTCCGACACCCACGATCAGCGCGACAACCACGATCCCTGCGAGCACCTTGAGAAGTCCCGCGGTGCTGATGGTGACGGAGACCTGGCGAGAACCCTTGCGCTCCTTCTTCTCCGGCTCTGCCGCGTCGCCTGATGCACTGCCCTCGGTCTTCTGAGCGGCAGTCTCCTGAGGGGTCCCGTCGGCGGCTGCGCTGGACCTGCGAGCCGCGGCACGCGCACTCTTCGTCCGAGGAGCCTGCCGCTCGGGGACATCGTCCGACGCTGCGGCATCTACCTTCTCGGCGCGTGTCTTACCGGTGCCGACTTCTTGCGCGTCGTCGGTGTCGACCTTGTCGGTGCTGTTGTCGTCGGAGTCGATCTTGTCGACGTTGTTGTCGTCGGTGCTGTTCTTGTCGGCTGTCATGTGCTTCCAGTTCAGTGTGCTCGCCCGCCCCGGGTGCGGGCGCGATGTGCGGCTTCGCGGGTGGATTCGGCCGTGGTCGTCACGGCGGCCACACCGTCGTATCCCGGCGGTAGACCAGTCCTATCCCAGCGGTACCGTCCGTGCGTTCGGGTCGGCTCCCAGTGCCGGTCCCGCGGTGTCGTCCCCGGGAGGTCGGGGCGCGTTGGCCGAACCTCGGATCTGCTGGTTCTTGTCTTCGGTGACACAGTACAGATTGGTCGGAATCACCGTTTCGAGCACCTTGGTCGGGCGGATCGGGGTGACCGCGTAGTTGCAGTAGGGCCGCGGGAAGATCGACGCCATGACCCACCACGCACCATCGTGGAACATGTCCTGACTGATGTAGGAGGCGTCGCGGATCGACGGCAGCAGGGTCGCCAGAGCGGGTGCGCGCAGTGCGCCCTGACGCGCGATGTCTGCGACCTGTTGGACCACCCCGGTCAACGGATCTCGGATCTGACTCAGTGAGCCGCTCAGGCTGGTGAGCTGGGCGGGTCCCTTGCCGAGCAACGTGTTGAGTTCTCCGTTCGCGGCAACGGCCGAGTTCACCACTGCACTCGCGCCCGACACCGCCGTCCCCAGGTCGGGCTGGACGTTGGCGGTCGTGGCGAGGATCGTACCGGTCTGCTGGATGAGTTTCGTGGTCTCGGGCAGCACCCGACGCAGGTCGGTGAAGACCGTGCCCGCGGCGTCGAAGAACACTCGGAGTTGATTGGTCTGCCCGGCCTCCGGAGTCAGCGCGGTGTCGAGACTCGACACTGTGGCACGGAGTTTCACGGGGTCTATCTGACTGATGACATTCAACGACGACTCGAGCAACGCCGGGAACGGCGCGGTGACGTGCGTCTGATTGACCTCGATCGTGTCGCCGTCGGTGAAATAGGGACCGCTGCTGGTTGTGGGCGTGAAGTCGACGTACTGCTCGCCCGCCGCCGACAAGCCCAATGCCGATACCAGGGAATTCCGGTTGATCTTGACGTCGTCGTCGATGGTGAGGTTGGCCTGCACCGACTGCGGTTGCACCCGAAGCGACTCGACCTTCCCGATGTTGACGCCGCGGAGCGTCACACGTGAACTGTCCTGTAGTCCACCGGAAATCGGGAAGTTGACCGTGAGGTGGTAGGAGCCCTGCCAGGGGCGCCAACTCAGCGCACCGAACCCGATGTAGGCGAGGCCGACCAGCATGACGACGACCAGCCCGATGTTGCCGAGCAGACTCGAGTGCTTTCGCAACCAGGTGATCATCCGCAGCATCCCTTCGTGCCGCTCAGTTGCGCAAGAACCCGGGTCAGCGTCTGCTCGAGCGACTGCCCACCAGCCTGGAGGTCTTGCAGTTCGGGCAGTCGGCTGGCCGAATCGAACCCGAATCCCGTTGTGAGCCAGTACAACTTTGCTGAACTCGCAACAGAATTGCCTCGAATTGTCTTGGCGAACTTCGGCGTCAGCTCACCCAGATTGCGCGACACCGGCCCGAGAATCGGTGGTATGTCGCGCAATTCGGCGGTCAGGGTTCGCAAACTCCCGACCAGCGAGACGAAGCTGTCGGAATTGCTGCCGAGGAAGTCATTCGTCGCATCGGTGACGCTGTTCGTCTTGTCGAGCGTCGACAAGATCAAGTTCATCTGGTCGTCGATGGTGTCGATCGCCGGGCCGAGCTTGTTGATGGCCGCCATGATCTGCGGTCGACCCGCGGCGAGATCCGCGGTCAGTACGGAGGTGTTGCGGAACGAACGGTCGACCTCGGCGGAGTTGGCGTTCAGTCTGCTGATCGCGGTGGTGAATTCCTTGATGGCGCCCTGCAGATTGCCGGGGCTGCTCGGTCCGCCCGCCACGGCAGCGCTCAGCTCGGTGACGATCTGCTGCAACGACCCCAGCGATCCCCCGTCGACCACTGCGGCCGCGGAGACGAGGATGTCCTCGACGGTCGCCGCAGCCGACGTCGGGCCGGTGAGCACCGTGCCGTCGGCAACAGAGGGACCCGATGCGTTCGCCGGAGGCATGAGAGCGACGAAGACATCACCGAGGGGCGTCGCCTGTCGCAGTTGTGCCCCGGTACCCGCGGGGATCTGCGCGTCGCCTGCGACCTTCATCTGCACGATCGCGGTGTAGTCGCGCACCGCGATGTCGCTGACCTCACCGACGTCGGTGCCGTTCAGTTTCACCTTCGCGCGGGTCGGCAGGTTCAATGCGTTGTCGAAGTGCGCGATGAGCGTCTTGCCGTCGCCGATCCCACCGGGAGCAGGTAGCGGGAGCTGTTCGACGGTGAGGCCGGGCATCGCACTGCAGCCGCACAGTCCGACGGTCGCCGCGACGATCAGCGTGAGGATCGCCGGGACACCACGACGCGCGTCGCGGCGTCGGCGCATTCCGTGCGTCCGACCCGACGGCGTTTGACCCATCTGCGTCCGACCCATCTGCATCCGAGTCATCCGGGTCCGACGCAGCGGCCACAGATGTTCCGCGATCGCGGCGCGCGAGATGGGCGATCGCGGTCTGCCCAGCGTGATCGTGTACTGCCTCATTTGCTCATCTCCAGCAGACTCGAGAACACACCGAGGTCTGGCCCGAAATCCTTGAGCTGACCGGTTCGGCAGCCGTTCTTCTGCAGGTTGATCGACTGGCAGAATTGGTTGAGCGCCTCACCGTCGATCAGCGACTTGTCAAGGAGCACCTGCAAGCGCCACGCGCGTTGCTCCGGCGACACGGTGTTGGCCAGGTTCTGGAACAGCAGCGGCGCGACGTCGACCGTCTCGACCACCTGACGCGAGTAATCGCTCAGATTGCGCACCAGCGCGCTCAGTCTGCCCGTCGAGTCGCTGATGGTCGTCGAGTTGTTGCCGAGGAACTGCGACGTGTTGAGCAACGTCTGATTGAGATCGTCGAGTGTCGCCGTCAGCCCAGGAGCTTGTTGCCCGAGCATTGACGCCACCTGAGTGATCGACGACGAGAACTGCTTCATCTTCGGGTAATTCGCGGTCAACGCGCCGGTGAGCTTCTGCGTGTTCTTGATGATCTGCGTGAGCTGATCTCCGTTGCCTGCGAAGACGTCTGTCGCAGAACCGAGTTGGTTGATGGCCTCGCGGATACGTTCGCCGTTTCCCGACGTCGTTCCCGACGTGATGTCGACCAGATCTGCGATCGGCCCTTCGCCTGCCGTGTCGGTACTCAACGACGACACCAGACGATCGACGGCGTCGAAGAGATCACCGACAGCTACCGGACTACGCCCCTCGTTCTTGAGGACCGCGCCGTCTGTCAGTTTCGGCCCACCGGAGTACGTCGGCGTCAACTCGATATGGCGCGTGGTGACGATCGAGGTGTTCACGATCGCAGGCGTCGCGTCGACCGGGACGGGGATGTTCTTGTCGATGCTGAAGGTCACCTTGACGCGATTGCCTTCTTGCTCAACGGAAGTCACCTGTCCGACTGGCATTCCGAGGACCGCGACGTCGTTGTCCTTGTACAGGCCTGCGACGTTGGCGAAGTAGGCGGTCACCTGGATCTGCGACCCGACGGCCACCTTCCAACTGGCCGGGACCAGTGAGCACCCGGAGAGAAGCGCGACAACCAGGACGGTCAGCGCGACGATGATCGTCGGCCTGCGCCAGCGCGGATGCGTGTTCACGTGTCGACTCGTTCCCATGCTCAGCACCCATCCACCACACGCGCGGTACACAGCCAGTTGTCGGGGAAGAGACCCCATGGGAGATATCCCCTGGAATGCGGGCCGTCGGCCATGATGTTGTTCAGCACGCGCGTGGTGACCGGGAGTATCTGCAAGAGCTTGCGCAGATTCTCCTGGTTTTTCTGGAGGCCCTGGCTGATCGTGTTGAGGTTGGCCAGGATCGGCGCGAAGCTGTCGCCGTTCTCGGCGGCGACAGCTCGCGTCTGATCGGTCAGCGCCGCAACGCCGTCGAGCAGTTTGGTCACCAAGGCCTCACGCGCGACGATCTTCTGAGCGAGTTGCCCGCCCTGACCGACGATGACCGCCAATTGCGTCTGGGTGTCGTTCACCACCGTGGTGACGGTGTTCGTGTCGGCGAGCAGTTGGGTGATCTGGTCTTTGCGGTTGGTGATGATCTTCGACATCTCGACCAGCGAGTCGATCGTCGGGCGAGCAAGTGCCGGCGCGTCGGAGAGCTGCGCATTGAGCGTCGTGATGCTCTGCGCCAACGCCTTGTCGTCGACACCGGCGATCACCGGGGTGCCCACTTCGAGGGTCTTCTGCAGGTCGTAGGGCACAGCGGTCTTGGCGATCCGACCGTCGGGCGCAGGTTGCGACGAATTGCCCAGTGACACATCGACGTAGCGCTGACCGAGCAGCGTCGACATCTTGATTTCGGCCGAGCCGTTTGACGTGACATCGACCTCGCGATCGACCTTCATGGTGACCTTGACGTGGTCACGCTCGAGCGAGGTGTCGGCCACCTCTCCGACGTCGATTCCCGCGACGCGCACCTTGTCGCCCGGCCGGATACCTCCCGCCTGCGCGAAATCGGCTGTGTACGACTTCTTTCCGATGTGCGCCTGCCCGATTCCCGTGACCAGCAGAATGAGCGCCACGATCACGGCGGCGCCGATGACGCCGTACCACGTACGACGGTGCCGGCGGAAGCTCCTTCGCATGCGCCCACTCATTGGCACACCGGTGAGTGTTTGGTGCCGCCGATTTTGTTGAGGATTCCCGGCGGGAGTAGGACATTGCCGATCGAGATGTCGAGATCGCATGCGTACACGTTCAGGTACGCCCCCTCCTGCATGGCCTTCGAGAGAAGAGCGAGGAACTTGGGCAGATCGATCACGGTCTGGTCGAGCGCCGCTCCCGCTGAGATCAGCCCATTCGTCGCGTACCTGGTGTTGTTCGCGGCCGCGGCCAGGTCGGTGCGTGACCGACCGAGAACATCGGCGAATCCTGCTGCGGTGCGCCCGACCTGGTCGACGGACTTGCCCAGCGCTGCCGAGTTCGCGTTGAGTTTCTCGATGAGCGACGCGACGCTGGTCACGACCCCGGTGAGCTGACTCTTCTGTACCGAGAGGTCGCGCATCACGCCGCTGAGGTTGTCGATGATCGCTCCGATCACGACGTCGCGGTTGGCCATGTCAGAGGCAAGTTTGCTGATCTGCGCAACGGTGGTGTTCAACGACACGGTGTCGCCCTGGAACGCCTGCACCAAGCCGTTCGACAGTGCGTTGACCTGCTCGGGCTGCAGCGTGTCGAACACCGGCTGGAATCCGGCCAACAACTTCGTGACGTCGAACGAATCCTGCGATGGCTGCTGCAACGTCGATCCGGGAGACAACGGCGCTTCGGACGCGGCGTCGGTGCGCGACAGCGCGAGGTAGCGCTGTCCGACGAGGTTCTGGTATCGAATTGCCGCCTGCGTGGTGGTGAACACCGGCTGGTCCTGTTGCACCTCGAACGTCACCTTGGCGCGTCCGTGGTCGAGATCGATCGACTGGACGCGTCCGACGCGAACCCCGGCCATACGCACGTCGTCGCCGGCGAGGAGCCCCGACGTGTCGTTGAAATAGGCCGAGAAATCCCGTGTCGGGCCCGGCACGGAACGCTCGAGCGTCGAATAGATGATGTAGGTCAACAATAGCGCGACCAGCGCGAAAATGGTGAAGCCTATCAACGGCTTTCGGATCGATCCCTCAACCGCGCTCATCGTCCTCCCCCAGTGCCGTTGCCGTCGCCGTCTCGTTCGAGTGACACCGACTGCACGAGCGGGCCGAGCATCAACGTGTCAGCCGCGCGCGGCGCGCGGTCGAGTGCCGTCGTCAGCGTCCGGTTGTCAGCGCTGGTCGTGACCGCACCCGCCGACGACCGGTCGGCATTCGATCCCTGCTGGTTCGACCCCTGCTGGTTCGATGCAGGCGCGACGAGCAGCGGTCCGGAACTGGTGGGGCCGGTACCTGTTCCCGGTCCGACGCATCCCGGACCACGCGCCTGGCCGTACGGCCCACCGTTGTAGACCGGGCAGTTGGCACGTGAGTAGTGCTGCAGCGCACCGAAACTGATGCCGATGTTGACCTGCACGAGGCCGTTGAGTCCGGTGAACACAGTGACCGCCTTGGCGGCCAGTTGATTCAGCGCGGTGAGCGCCTGCGGAAGCGAGTTCGGCTCGAGTGTCACCGCGCCGATCATCGTGTCCAAATCGGGAACCAACCGCTTGGCCACGTCGCCGTTGCGCGCGAACAGGGTCTGCGCCTGGTCGAGCGTGCCCGACGCCGCGGTGAGGAGCGCGGTGAGGTCACGTTGATGTGATGCGATGGTCATCGCGGGGATGATGCTGCGGCCCAGAGTATTCAGCAATTCGGGCGCCGACTTCGCCAGTCCGAGTACCGAATCGTTGAAGTTGTCGAACCCGGAGGGCGCCCCCGTGGGGAACTGCGCGTTGATGGATTCGAAATATGTCTTGAGTTCGCCGGAGAACATCCCGAACACCGCGCCACCGCCGCGAAGTGCGTCCGCGATGGTGCCGAGCACGGCCGCCAATTGTTCGGGAGGCACAGCCGTCAGCAGCGTCTGCAGATCGTTCTGCGCGTCCTGCAGTTTGATCGTCGCAAGTGACCGGTCGGCTGGAATGGTCGCGCCGTCGGAAAGACGTTCTTGTGCTGGTTGTTCCGGGGCGACGAACTCCACCGAGTTCACGCCGAACAGATTCGACGGCACGGTCCGCGCCGTCACATTGGCCGGAATCCCTTCGGCCTGTGCGGGATCGAGGTCGATGTCGACGACCTTGATCTGTTTGCCCCCCGCCCCCGTCTCGGTGGAGAGCTGCATGGTCTTGACCTCGCCGACGATCAGGCCGTTGTACCGAACGTCCGCGCTGTCGACGAGCCCGTCGCCGATGTCCTCCATCTCGGCGTGCACCCCGACGACCGAGTCGAACGCACCCTGATATCGCATGAACAGGACGACGAACATGATGGCGAGCACGACCACGAAGATCAGTCCGCGCAGGATGTACTGGCGTAGCGACGGGTTGCGTCCGTCGGTGGCGATGTTCATCGGTCTCCCCTCATCCCGATATCCGAACGCCCGACGACATGCCCCAGAAGACGAGCGTCATGATGAGGTTCGCGAAGACGATGACGATGATCGCGAGACGGATCGCGTGGCCCGCCGCAACGCCGACTCCCTCGGGTCCGCCCGACGCGAAATACCCGTAGTAGCACTGGATGAAGGTGGTCAGCAGCACGAAGATGATCACCTTGACGAACGAGAAGAACACGTCCTGCGAGCGGATGAACGAGTCGAAATAGGAGAGGTAGTCACCTGCCCCCTTGCCGCTCTGGAGCTGGAACATGACTTGGCACGCAATGTAGTTCGCGGCCAACGACACCGAGTAGAGCGGCACGATCGCGATCACGGCCGCGAGCATGCGCGTGGTCACGAGATACGGCATCGGCCGAATCGCGATCGACTCGAGGGCGTCGATCTCCTCACTGATCCGCATCGACCCCAGCTGTGCGGTGAACCGACATCCCGACTGCGCGGTGAACGCCGTAGCGGCGAGTAGTGGTCCTATCTCGCGGGTCGTCGCGAAGGCCGAGAGTCCGCCGGTCACCGGTGCCATGCCGAGCAGATTCAGCGCGGTGTAGCCCTCGATACCGACCGTCGCGCCACCCATGACACCGAGGATGAGCATCACCCCGACGGTTCCACCGCCGACGACGATCGCCCCATTGCCCCATGCGACGTCGGAGAGCAGACGCCACACTTCTTTGCGGTAGTGGACGAAGGTCAGCGGCACCGCACCGATCGACCGCACGAGGAACGTGACGAGATGCCCCATCCGGGCGAGCGCGTCGCGGGGTGCGGTGACGACCACCTTGCCCGCGTTGAGCGGACGCAGAACCGGTGCCACATACCGTGATGCAGTCACCTCACACCACCTTTGTCGGGACGAGGAGAGCGAACATCTGCGTGAGAATGACGTTCACCGTGAACAAGAGGAGGACCGAGTTGACGACGGCGGCGTTGACCGAATTCGCCACTCCCGCAGGCCCACCCTTGGTCGACAACCCGCGGTCGCACGCGACGATTGCCACGATCGCCCCGAATATGACCGACTTGATGAGCGCGAACGAGAGGTCGGAGACAGAGGCGAACGATGCGAAGGTTCCGGTATAGCTACCGGGTGTGCCGCCCTGGAAGTACACGTTGAACACGTAGCCGGTGATGAAGCCGACGAAGCACACGAAGCCGCACAGCAGGAAACTCACGACCATCGTCGCGAGGAGTCGCGGCGAGATGAGTCGTTCGATCGGGTTGACGCCCATCACCTTCATCGCATCGATCTCGTCGCGGATCGTCCGCGAGCCGAGGTCGGCGGCGATGGCAGAGCCGACGGCGCCCGCGAGCAATAGCGACGTCACCAGCGGTGCACCCTGGCGAATCACGCCCAGACCGGTTGCCGCGCCGGAGAACGACGTTGCTCCGATCTGTCCGGCGATGTTGCTCACCTGGATCGACACGATGACGCCGATCGGGATCGCGACGAGCAGCGTCGGCAAGACGGACGTGCTGGCCATGAACGCGCACTGACGGATGAACTCCGCGAACGGAAACCGCCTCTTGGCTATGTCGACGAAGAGGGTCCGGAACACCTCGACGAAAAGACCGAGTTGCCGCCCGAACGTGTCGAACGAGGCCACGACATGCTCGCGAAACCACACGGCAGCGCCATTATGACGGGACCTGATGGTCACGCCACGGTCTGGCGCCGTACTCTCCTGCTCCGCGGTTTCACTCATGCCCGACTCTCGATGACAACCACCCCTGCCCGTGCTGTGCGCACCTCCGGTGTCGCGTATGCCGGAGATCATGCCACTGTTGGCACCGCGCCAACAAGCTGTTTATCTTTACCGAACTAACTGCGCGGTAATATACATCGCCCGACCGACGGCATGTGCGATGGGTCACATGGCGGCGAGTCGGCGCTCACGCGCCAGCGGATCTACGGTTGGGCCATGGAGACCACCCCCGGACCCCGCAGCCCTCGCGACGCAGACACCATAGCGACAGGCGCCTCGAGGTCGGAGGAAAACGTTCACAGGAGTTCGCCACAGAGACGGTTCGACCCACCCCGTCTCATCGACGATGTCGAGGTGTGGGCCCCTGCCGCGAGTTCGGTCATTCTCGTGACCGACACACCGGACGCCGACGGCAGTCCGATGACGCCCGTGACCGACGCACCGGGCTGGTGGCGGGTCGACACTGTCGGCGGCGCGGGTTCCGGTGCGGCTTCGCAATCAGGTTCGGAGCCGCAGCGCCGCTACGGCTTCAGAATTTTCCGCGACGCCGCGACTTCGGACGACTCGAGCGCCGACGCCCCGGTGCGTCCGGACCCCAGGTCTGTCCGCCAGCCCGACGGCGTGCACGGTATGTCGGCGTTGCACGTCGTGGACGAATCGATCTGGACCGACGACGAGTGGCACGGACGGTCGGTTCTCGGCGCGATCATCTACGAGCTCCACGTCGGGACGTTCACTCCCGCAGGCACACTCGACTCGGCCATCGACAAACTCGACCACCTCATCGACCTCGGCGTCGACTTCGTCGAACTCATGCCGGTCAATGCGTTCAACGGCGACGTCGGATGGGGATACGACGGCGTCGACTGGTTCGCCGTCCAGGAATCCTACGGTGGCCCCGACGCGCTCGTGCGGTTCGTCGACGCATGCCATGCGCGCGGGATCGGAGTCGTTCTCGACGTCGTCTACAACCATCTCGGGCCGTCGGGAAACTATCTGCCGGAGTACGGGCCGTACCTCAGCGACGGCGCCACCTCGTGGGGCGCCGGACTCAACCTGGCCGGACCGGACTCCGACACCGTGCGCGACTACATCGTCTCCAACGCACTGCGGTGGCTACGCGACTTCCACATCGACGCACTGCGACTCGACGCCGTCCACGCCCTCAACGATCACCGGGCGGTACACATCCTCGAGGAGCTTGCCACCGAAACAGATTCTCTCGCAGCAGAACTCGGCAGACCGCTCTCACTCATCGCCGAGAGCGACCTCAACGACCCCCGTCTGGTCACACCGCGTGATCGTGGCGGCTTCGGGCTGACGGCGCAGTGGGACGACGACATCCACCACGCGATCCACACACTCATATCCGGGGAGCGGCAAGGCTACTACGCCGACTTCGGCAGCTACGAAGCGCTGGCAAAGGTGTTGCGGGGCGGCTTCTTTCACGACGGCACCTATTCGTCGTTTCGACGTCGACACCACGGCAGGCCGATACCGACCGACGAGATCGCGGCAGCGACCCTGCTCGCCTACACCTGCAACCACGACCAGATCGGCAACCGCGCCATCGGCGACCGACCGTCGGCCTACCTCGATCCCGGCCAACTCGCCATCAAAGCGGCACTGGTGCTCCTCTCCCCGTTCACCCCCATGCTGTTCATGGGTGAGGAGTGGGCAGCCAGTACCCCGTTCCAGTTCTTCACCTCGCACCCCGAGCCCGAGCTCGGCCGCGCAACCGCCGAGGGACGCAAGGCCGAATTCGCCGAGCACGGTTGGGACAGCGCCGAGATCCCCGATCCGCAATCGCCACAGACGTTTGCCGACTCGAAGCTCGACTGGAGCGAGCCCCGCACCGGAGTCCACGCGCGGGTGCTGGAGTTCTATCGAGCACTCATCGAGCTGCGCAAGACCCGAAACGCGTTCGCCGACAAGTCATTTGCCTCACTCGACGTCGAGTACGACGAGCAGGCCGGCTGGTTCGCGATGCACCGTGGCGACCAGAGCGTTGTCGCGGTGATCGGCGCAGAGCCGACCGACGTGCCGATCCGGCTCGAACCGGCGCTGAGCTGGTCCGACGTCGACATCACCGACGACGGTCTGCACAGCCCCGGCCACAACGTGGTCGTCGGCACCAGAGTTCGGTGACGGCCACGTCAGCCCGGTTCAGGTCAGGTAGTTGTACGCCGACGAACCCGGTTCGAGCCGCTCACAGTTGAGTCGGGAATGCGACATCCGCTCCATGAGGTCGGCGAGCCCCTCTGGTGAACCGAGTTCGATGCCGACGAGCGCCGCACCTGTCTCGCGGTTGTTGCGTTTGACGTATTCGAACACCGTGATGTCGTCGTCGGGACCGAGGACTTCATCGAGGAACCTGCGCAGTGCGCCTGGCTCCTGCGGGAAGTCGACGAGGAAGTAGTGCTTGAGTCCCTTGTGGACGAGGGACCGTTCGATGATCTCGTTGTACCGCGACACGTCGTTGTTGCCGCCGGAGATCAGGCAGACGACGTCGGCGTCGGCAGGCAGTGACAGTCTCGACAGCCCGGTGACGGCCAGCGCACCCGCGGGCTCGGCGATGATCCCCTCGTTCTGGTACAGGTCGAGCATCTCCGAACAGATCGCGCCCTCGTCGACGTGGGTGATGTGAGTGGTACCCGGCGTCACGACCAGCGGATCGTCGACGGATAGCACCGGCACGTGCGAAGTTCCGCCCTGCCGCGCGACCTGCCGTCGTACCTCGGGATGGTCGGCGACGGTCGCGCCCATCGAGGCGAGTACGCGGTGACCGAGTGCGCCGATCCGCTTGACCGCAGCACCGTCGACGAACGGGTCGATCGCGTCGAGCGTGACCGGCCCTCCCGCCACGAGCGCGGCGGACAGCGATGCCGCACCGTGTGGTTCGACGCCGATGATCGCGACGTCGTCGGATTTCGACCGCAGGTAGGTGGCGATGCCCGCCAGACAACCACCTCCGCCGACCGGAAGGACGACGACGTCGGGAACCCTGCCGAGCTGCTCGACGATTTCCACCGCACTGGTGCCCTGGCCGGCTGCGGTCCGCGGGTCGTCGAATGCGTGAATCCACGCGGCACCGGTCCGGATCACATCGTCCTGCGCAGCCGCCGCGGCAGCGTCGTAGGTGTCGCCGACCGCGATGAGTTCGACGAATTCGCCTCCGTGCCAACGGATACGGTCGCGTTTCTGCTTGGGCGTCGTGGTGGGTACGTAGATGCGCCCCGGCACCTTCATCGTGCGGCAGGCATAGGCGACGCCCTGCGCGTGGTTGCCCGCACTAGCCGCGACGACGCCCGGCGCGAGCTCGTCCTCGGACAACAGCGACATGGTGTTGTACGCGCCGCGGATCTTGTAGGACCGAACGGTTTGCAGGTCTTCGCGCTTCACATGGATAC
This sequence comes from Gordonia sp. w5E2, assembly GCF_036540975.1. Taxonomy (NCBI): domain Bacteria; kingdom Bacillati; phylum Actinomycetota; class Actinomycetes; order Mycobacteriales; family Gordoniaceae; genus Gordonia; species Gordonia sp. w5E2. Next base: position 2,921,237 of record NZ_CP144213.1, read on the forward strand.
GAGCGCCGTACGCCTCCGAAATACGCGGTACGGCCTCGAGCGGGGTACGAGTGACCGCGGGCGAAATTCGCTCGACAGCCGCTTCGATCGCGTCGGCGGAGAGCTGCTGATCCGACGCTGTGGGCTGCGAATTGTCGATTCCGAGGTGTTGCGTACTCACCCTCTTATGGTCTCACCTCACGAAATCCCTCGTCGCGCGACCCGACCGACGTAGCATCGGTGGCGTCCACCCATTTCGCCGCGCGTCGTCGACACGCCGTCGTCCAGCACAGTGGCGACACCCTCACCGCATCGCGGCGGACGACAAGCAGGAGGTCGGCATGCTCCGACACCGCGTTCTGACACCATCCCTTCGGACGGCAACTCTGCGGCGGACCACCGCTCTTGCCACCGCCTGCGCAGCAGCCTGCGCGACGGTGATCGTCACCGCCGTCACAGGCACCGGTACCGCGGATGCCGCGGCGCCGTGTCCGGGTGGCGCCGCACCGGCACGGCTCGTCGGCACCGTCCCCGGAGCAGCGTTGGAGGGATTGACCGTCGATTCGCGCGGACGGCTCTACACCACCGACCTCGTGAGCGGTCGGGTGTTCCGACTCGATCGGCCCGGCGCGGGTGCCGTGCCGATAGCCAAGGTCCCCTCCGGTGGCGCAGGAGCACTCGCGTGGACCCCGGACGGCACGCTCCTCGTCGGCTACGGGTCGGACCCACGCGTGTTCCTCGGCGATGCGATCCGTCCCGGCGCGATTGCACGGCTCGACGTCAACAGCCTGGCCCTGCGCCCATGGGTCGGCGGCCTCTCCGCAGCCGACGGGATGGACGTGTCGGCACGTGGAAATGTGTACGCCACCAACGACTTCGGCAATTTGGTCGGACGCATCACGCCCACCGGGGCCGTCCAGGCCAACTGGGCTTCGATTCCGAGCGCGAACGGCGCCGTTCTCAATCGTGACGACAGCTTCCTGTACGTGTCGCGCACGTTCAGCAATCCGGGAGTCAGCCGGATCTCCACCGGCAATCCCCGTGTCGTGCAGAGTCTGTTGACGCTCGGCGGGGCGGACACGCTCGCAGCACCAGACGGATTGACACTCGACGCCGCCGACCGTCCGGTGGTTCCGTTCAACGCGAGTGGTCAGATCGTGCGGATCACCTCGCCCGGACGCTACTGCGTTCTCGCGAGCGGCCTACCGCTGTCGAGCGTGGTGTCTTACGGGCGTTCCGCGAGCGGCTTCTCGGCCGGACATCTGTACCGGGCGGGCTTCGACGGCCGGATCTTCGAGATCCCGAGTGGCTACTCGGCCGGATCGGTAGCGGCGTTCCCCGGCCGTTGAGCTGACTGGCGCGTGAGGCTCGCGGCGACGATCCACACGGCGACGCCTGCTGCCGCCGACGACCACGCGGCGATCTCGGGCGAACGGGTCACGACGAGGGCGATCAACGCGACCACGGTGGCCGCCACCGCGGCGTACAGCTTGTGGACGGGCCAGCTCACGCCGGCGATGTCGACGGTGTGGCCGTGACCGGTTGCGTGTCCGCGGTGAGCTCCGTTGGACTCGATCAGGACTGTCATCGGATACCTCGCAACGATTCGGCTGGCGGTTCGTCTACCCGTTCGGGTTGGCTTTGCGTCGAGTATAGACATACCCGCGAGAAAATGTTCGGTGAGCCGAAACCTTGCGGCCCGACATGCCTGGAACCACTGGTCAGCCGGTGTTCTCGCCCTCGTCATGTCCTCGTTCTTATCCGTCAGCGTCCGTCGCGCAGGGTGTCGAAGAGTTCGTGATAGGGCCCGACAAGATACGCGGTGTCTTCTGCGGCGAGGCGATCGTCGCGGCGGGGATGCACGATGGTGTCGGTGCCCCGGACGATGGCGATGATGCGTGTGCGCGTCGGCAGGTCGGCCATGGTCATGCCGTCGAGTGGGCTGCCTGCGCGGATGAACAATCCACCGACCATGAATGAGCGCTGTCCGACGGAGAATGTCGAGATCACCTGCAGGCCCAGGGCCGCCCCGATGAACCACGGCGCCGCGAGGTCGACGGTCGATCGGACGTTCTGGAATCCGAATCGATGCGCGACAGCCGTGCCGAGCGAATGGTCGTAGACGCGCATGACGACGGGGACCCCCGGTCGGCCGTCGACGCCGCGAGACCATCGTGCGCCGAGTAGTTCGCGGAGCACGATGCCGCTCTCGATGTTCACCATGTCGTCGTGGGTCAGCACTGCCACGGCCCGCGCCCGCGCGAGACCGGCGTCGTGCAGAGTGTCGCGGAGGGTCGCATCACCGAACACGACCGGAATGTCGAGTTCTGCTGCCGCACCGAGGTAACGGTTGTCGTCGTTGCGCTCGACGACCGCGACCGGGTGACCGAGCGCTACGAGGTCGGTCGCGACCCGGATACCGAATGAGCCGAGACCCACCACGATCACATGGCCCGACATCTGGCTCGCGCGCCGTCGTCCGGCCGATGTCTCGATACGACGCGACAGGAGCAGGTCGGCGATGAACGCCATGAGGATCGCCGTCGTGGTGATACCCGCGAACATCAACACGATCGCGAAGAGACGCAGCCACGTCGGCTGTCCGACGAAGCTGAAGTCGCCGTAGCCGACGGTCGCGATGGTTTCGGTGGAGAAGTAGAGGGCGTCGACGAAGCTCATTCCCGGTCGGTGGTAGGTGAAGCGCAGCAGCACCGTGGCGCCCAGCAACAGGGCAAACGAGACACCGAGTGCACGAAACAGGTTGGGATTCACGTCGTCTCGGAACGCACGGAGTCCGCCGAGTAGACGCATCGAGACGGGGCGGTAGCGTCGACGGTGCACACGCTCGGGATCGCCGTTGACTGCGATGCTCTGGTCCGACAACTCGTCGACGGTGCCGATCATTGCGACCCAGTCTCCCGCTGTCACAGCCAGATCGCGTCCGGGACAGGGAACCACCTCCCCCGGCTCGGCGCTGTGCTCACCGCGCAGCACGGCGACGGGAGCGAGATCGCCGTAGAGCTCGCGCAACGTGGCGTCGCGGGGCGCGTAGTCGCCCGCGACGAGGAAGTCGTTGCCCGCCACGGGAATCGGGTGTGTGGTGCGGCCCAAGCACGCCTCGACCACCGACGGACCCGCGAGTTCTGCAACATCGAGCACCGCCCCCGGACCGTTGCCGAGCGCGACCGCGTCGCGTAGGACACCGCTCGACAGGTTGGTCACGACGCGCACCTCGGCGCTGAGTTGACGTGTCAGAAGGGCGATCTCGAGGTTGAGCGCGTCGTCGGAACCCGCACAGACGACGGCCGCGGCGGTCTCGACGCCGACGTCCGGCAGTTCTGCCGGGTCGTGCAACGACACGATGGTCGCTCCCGCGAGCCGTAGTTCTTCGGTGATGCGCTCGGTGAGGGCGTCATCGCCGTGCACGATGATGTGGCCGGGCATTGATGGAGCGTACCCGCGTTGCTCAGCCCAGGCAGGTCGGCCCGAGTAGCGCCTTCAGGTCGCCCATCAACGCCGAACTGGGCGTGACGCGCAACGACTCGGTCAGCTTCAGCACCGTCGACCGCTCGTCGCTGACCAGCGTGACGTGCACGTCGGCCGGGCCCGGATGTCGGGTGAGCACCTGCTTGAGTGCCTGCACGCGGTCAGGTGTGCAGGCGCGAGCCGCAAGTGTCAGTGCGACCGGTTTGGTGGCCCCCGCGGCATTGAGATCGGGAACGGCGAGGTCGTTGGCGCTGATCATCATCGAGTCGTCGCGCATGTTGACGCGCGCCTTCACCAACACGATGTTGTCGGCGACGATGTCCATCCCGTACGTCTGGAACGCGCGCGGGAAGAAGTAGACCTCGACGCCACCGACCATGTCCTCGAGCGTGACGGCCGCCCACGGCTCGCCCTTCTTGTTCACCCTGCGGGTCACCGACGAGATGATGCCACCGATGGTGATCTGCGCGCCGTCGGAGATGTTGCCCTCGAGCAACTGCGTGATCGAGGTGTCGGTCTGGGCCGCGATCGCGTGCTCGACGCCGCTGAGCGGATGCCCGGACACGTAGAGCCCCAGCATCTCTCGTTCGAGTGCGAGCTTGTGTTTGGAATCCCACTCCTGGTCGGGCACCTTGACCGCGAACACCTCGGCCATGGTGTCGTCGGCACCGCCGCCTGCGTCGCCGAAGAGGTCGAACTGTCCGATCGCTTCGGCTTTTTTGGTGCCGATGACCGACTCGACCGCCTCGACATGGATCAGGAACAGGCCCTTACGGGGATGGTCGAGCGAATCGAATGCGCCCGCCTTCACCAACGACTCGGTGACCTTCTTGTTGCACGCCGTGACATCGATCTTGTTGAGGTAGTCGGAGAAACTGGTGAACTTCCCCTTCTCATCGCGCGCGGCGAGGATCGACGACACGACACCTGACCCGACGTTGCGGATCGCGGCGAGGCCGAAGCGGATGTCGGTTCCGACTGCGGCGAAGTTGTGCTGCGACTCGTTGACGTCCGGCGGGAGCACCGTGATGCCCAGCTTGCGGCAGTCGGCGAGATAGATGGCTGCTTTGTCTTTGTCGTCGCCGACGGAGGTGAGCAGCCCGGCCATGTATTCGGCCGGGTAGTTCGCCTTGAGGTAGGCGGTCCAGAAGGAGACCAGACCGTAGCCCGCCGCGTGCGACTTGTTGAACGCGTAGCCGGCGAAGGGCAACACCGTGTCCCACAGGGCGGTGATGGCGGCCTGGGAGAAGCCGTTGTTGCGCATCCCCTCTGCGAAGCCGTCGTAGGCCTCGTCGAGGATCTCCTTTTTCTTCTTACCCATCGCGCGGCGCAGCAGGTCTGCTTGGCCGAGCGAGTAGCCCGCCACCTTCTGAGCGATCTGCATGATCTGCTCTTGGTAGACGATCAGACCGTAGGTCTCGGCCAGAATTTCCTTGAGCGGCTCTTCGAGCTCGGGATGGATCGGCTTGATCTGCTGCAGCCCATTTTTACGCTTGGCGTAGTCGGTGTGCGCGTTCACGCCCATGGGTCCCGGGCGATACAGCGCGAGCACGGCGACGATGTCCTCGAAGCCGGTGGGCTGCATCATCTTCAGCAGTTCGCGCATCGCCGCGCCGTCGAGCTGGAACACACCGAGGGTGTCGCCCTTGGCGAGCAGCTCGTAGGTCTTGGTGTCTTCGAGCGGCAGGGTGTCGAGGTCGAGATCGATGCCACGGTTGAGCTTGATGTTCTCGAGCGCGTCGCCGATGACCGTCAGGTTGCGCAGTCCGAGGAAGTCCATCTTCAACAGACCGATGGCCTCACACGACGGGTAGTCCCAGCCGGTGATGATCGCGCCGTCCTGTGCGCGCTTCCACACCGGAATCGCGTCGGTCAGCGGTTCGGACGACATGATCACCGCACACGCGTGAACGCCCGCGTTACGGATCAGACCTTCGAGGCCGATCGCGGTGTCGTAGATCTTCTTGACGTCGGGATCGGTCTCGATGAGGGTGCGAACCTCTGTGGCCTCACCGAACCGCTCATGTTCGGGGTTCGTGATACCCCACACCGGGATGTCCTTGGCCATGATCGGCGGCGGCAACGCCTTGGTGATGCGGTCGGCGATGGCAAAGCCGGGCTGGCCGAACTGAACTCGCGCGGAGTCCTTGATCGCAGCCTTGGTCTTGATCGTTCCGAATGTGATGACCTGGGCGACCTTGTCGCTGCCCCACCGGTCGGTGGCGTAGCGAACCATCTCGCCGCGCCGACGGTCGTCGAAGTCGATATCGATATCGGGCATCGACACACGCTCGGGGTTGAGGAATCGCTCGAACAGCAGTCCGTGCGGGATCGGGTCGATGTTGGTGATCCCGAGCGCCCACGCGACCAGCGAGCCCGCCGCGGAACCACGGCCGGGGCCGACGCGGATACCCACCTCGTGGGCGTGCCGGATGAGGTCGCCGACCACGAGGAAGTAGGCGGGGAAACCCATCTGGATGATGACGTCGAGTTCGTAGTTGGCGCGACGCAGGTAGTCCTCCGGCACCTCGACGCCGGGGAAACGACGCTCGGCGAGACCGTTGGCGACCTCTTTGCGCAGCCACGTCTGCTGCGATTCGCCGTCGGGGACCGGGAAGATCGGCATACGGTCGCGGTGGGTGAAGACGTCGGCGTAGGACTGCACCCGCTCGCCGATCTCGAGGGTGTTGTCACAGGCCCCCGGGATGACCGAGTCCCACTGGGCTCGCATCTCGTCGGCGGACTTCAGGTAGTAGCCGTCACCGTCGAACTTGAATCGCGTCGGGTCGGTCAGGGTCTTACCGGTCTGCACACACAGCAGCGCCTCGTGGCTCGCGGCGTGGTCTTTGGTGACGTAGTGGCAGTCGTTGGTGACGATCGGCTTGATGCCGAGTTTGCGGCCGATGTCGAGCAGGCCGTCGCGGACCCGGCGTTCGATCTCGAGTCCGTGTTCCATCAGCTCGAGGTAGAAGTTCTCCTTACCGAAGATCTCCTGCCATTTGGCGGCGGCTTCGAGGGCTTCGCGGTCATGACCGAGGCGGAGACGGGTCTGGACCTCGCCGGACGGGCACCCTGTGGTGGCGATGATTCCCTCGGCGTGTTCGGTGATGAGGTCGGCATCCATTCGGGCCCACTTGCCGAGCTGGCCCTCGATGGACGCCAGCGACGACAGCTTGAACAGGTTACGCAGACCGGTCGCGTTCTCGGCGACCATCGTCATGTGGGTGTAGGCACCCGAACCCGAGACGTCGTCGCCCTTCTGATCGCGCGTACCCCACTGGATGCGTTTGGTGTTGAAACGCGACTCCGGTGCGATGTACGCCTCGATGCCGATGATCGGCTTGATCTCGTTCTTGATCGCGGTGTTGTAGAACTCACTCGCACCGAACATGTTGCCGTGGTCGGTCATCCCGATCGCGGTCATGCCCAGGCGTTTGGCCTCCGCGAACAGGGGCGACACCTTTGCTGCACCGTCGAGCATCGAATACTCGGTGTGGTTGTGCAGGTGGACAAACGAACCGGCCACGGATGCCTCTCACCTCGAAGGAACGTTCCGAACGGAACGTCGCTGAATGTCGTGTCTTGCTATGTGCGTGATCGATACCAATCTCAGGTCGAGCCCAGCCACTGGTCGATCCCAACCACTGTAGGACTCGCCTCTGACACTCACGAACATGCCGCGCCAGGCTGTGACAGATGAGGCGAGGATCCCGGAGTGTCGCCCGCGGCGTGTCGGCGCGGGCGACGAACTCAGGTCTCGCGCAGGACGTCCAGAGCGTGCTGAAGGTCGGCCGGATAGGGGCTGACGAACTCCACCCAACGCCCGTCGGCAGGGTGGGCGAACCCGAGCGAACGAGCATGCAGCCACTGGCGCTCGAGCCCGAGTCGCGCCGCCAACACAGGGTCGGCTCCGTAGGTCAGGTCACCGCAGCACGGGTGGTGCAGCGCGGAAAAGTGCACGCGAATCTGGTGCGTCCGTCCCGTTTCGAGGTGGATGTCGAGGAGCGACGCCGCGGCGAACATCTCGAGCGTGTCGTAGTGGGTGATGCTCGGCTTGCCGTTCGCGGTGACCGCGAACTTCCAGTCGGCTCCCCGATGACGTCCGATCGCCGCGTCGATGGTCCCGGTCGGCGGATCGAGGTGACCCTGCACCAGCGCGTGGTAGCCCTTGTCGACCTCGCGGTCGCGGAACGCGCGCTTGAGCAACGTGTATCCGTGCTCCGACGCCGCGACCACCATCAACCCCGACGTGCCGACGTCGAGGCGCGACACGATGCCCTGCCGTTCGGCCGCGCCGGAGGTCGAGATCCGGAAACCCGCGGCGTCCAACGCGCCGACGACGGTTGGCCCGCTCCACCCCAGCGACGGATGGGCCGCCACGCCGACGGGCTTGTCGACGACGATGATGTCGGAGTCGTGGTAGATCACCGACAGGTCTTCGACAGGTGTCGGCTCTACTCGCAGCGGCTCGTCCGGCTCGGGAAGCAACACGTCGAGCCAACTTCCGGCCGCGAGCTTGTGCGACTTGCCGACTGCGACGCCGTCGACGGTCACATCGCCCGCGTCGGCGAGATTGGCCACGACGGTCCGCGACAAGCCGAGGATGCGGGACACCCCGGCATCGAGGCGCATGCCCGCGATCCCGTCGGGAACCGGCATGGCACGCGATTCACGCATTCTCGGCCTCGACCTTCTCGGCGCGCCGAGCGGCGAAGCCGGAGCGCGAGCCGTCGTAGTCGTATCCGAGCAGCGACAGCACGACGAGCAGCACGGCACCGCAGACAACCGAGGAATCGGCGACGTTGAACACGGGCCACCAGCCGACCGAGATGAAGTCGACGACGTGCCCGCGCAGCGGTGCGGGGTCACGGAAGATGCGATCGATCAGGTTGCCGATGGCACCGCCGAGGACCAGACCGAGGCCGAGGACCCACCACCCCGAGCGGAGTCTGCGGCTGAACCGGATGATGACCACCACGACAGCGAGCGCGATCAGCGTCAATATCCAGGTATAGCCGGATGCCATGGAGAATGCCGCGCCGCTGTTTCGCACGAGCCGAAGCGTGACCGCATCACCGATGATGTGCACCGGTCGCTGCGGGTCGAGCAGCGCGACGACCAGCGACTTGGTGAGCACGTCGAGCGCGATCACCGTCAGGGCGATGCCCGCGAGCCAAGCCAGTACCGAGGTCGAGCTGCGCAGCATTCCGCCACGGTCGTTCTCGCTGGTGTCCTCGGCGTCGGAGAGGTTGTGCGTCTGGTCGGGTCGGTCATCCACCCCACCATCATCCCTGACACGTGCAATACGCTGACTGGCGTGTCCGATCCGACCCGTCGAACTGCCGAAGAACCACCCCCTCGACGCCGCTCGGTTCGCCGCCGGGTCACGCTCGGGTCGACCGCAGCAGCACTGGCGTGCGGGCTCCTGGTGTCGGCATGCGGCACCGACTCGGGTTCCGATGCCGAGTCGGGGCAGTCGCCGGGAGCCCCATCGGGCTGCACGACCACCTCGACCTCCGGTCAACGCGACGCCAATCTGATCCCCATCCCTCCCGCAGCGGTGACCGTCACATCCACGGGCAATCAACCACAACGGGTGGTCGGCGGCGCGCCCGACCGTTCGACGCCACAGCATTCAACGTTGTCGACGACGTCGTCTGTCACAGCGGCCGACGGCACGACCGAGCAGACCGTCGACATCCCGATCACCGCGACGTTCCACTGCACCGACAACACAGATCTCGAGATGACACTCGGCGCGTCGACCTCTCCCGACCCCACGTTGAACGACCAACTGAAAGCGGCCAGGGACGCCAAGGCGGGCGTAGCGCTCGGACCCGGCGCGGCGCCTGTCTCATTACGACTGATCCCCACGAAGGATTCGGGTTCGGAAGCGAGGAGCGCGATCGAGCAGTCGCTGGTTCAGGCGTTCCAGAACTCGATTCCCCTGCCCACAGAGCCGATCGGTGTGGGTGCGACGTGGCGAACCGAGCGGACCATCACGGCTGCGACCACACTCACCCAGACGATCACCGCGACGCTCAAGGCGTGGGACGGCAACCGCGTGACCATCGACTTCACCACCGAGGAATCACCGGTCAACTCGGTGTATGCGATTCCCGGCTCCGACACCACGCTGACCATCTCCCGCTACTCCTACACCGGCTCGGGGACCCTGGTCTCCGACGTGACCCGCGGTCTGCCGCTCAGCGGCTCCGGCACATACACAGGCGCGCGCGAACTGGTCGGAGCCGACCCTGCCAACCCGCTGCTCCAGAAGATCGGCTTCTCCTACACCTGGAAGTAAAGAGCTCCTCACACACACGAGAGCCCCTGTCCCGCGCGGGACAGGGGCTCTCGTTGTGGTGCAAGCGCGCGCTCAGGCGTGCACTTGAATCCAGGCGTGCACTTGAATCACTGGGTGCACATGGCGCTCTTGATGTTGTTGCCGGACAGGATCGGGCACACCGAGTCGCTCGCGAGCTTCCAACGTCCGTCCGCGTACACGATCTGGGCGTCGAGCTTGGTCGGCGGGTTGTCGGGGAGCTTCACCTGAACCTTCACCGTGGCCTTGTTCGGTCCGGCCGGGATCACCGGCGGGAAGATCTGGTAGGTGACGTCCTTGTTGTCCTCGCGTGCCTTGACGAGCTTGTCGAAGAGCTGCGGATCCTTCTCGGAACCCTGCACGAGTTCGGTCTTCTCCGAGTTCGGCACGTTCGGATCGAGAGCCTTGTCCAGCATCGCGTTCAGTGTCGCGACGCTCGGGCGGACGTTCGGATTGGTGACCCCGGCGTCGGCACCCGACGCGCCTGCCTCAGAGGTGGCTGCGGCACTGGTCGTCGTGGCGACCGTGGGGACGTCGTCGGAATCGTCGCTGCTGCTGCACGCCGCGAGGGACGTGGCGACTGCGGCAGCCATGATGGCGGCACCTACGAACTTAGGGAACTTCAAGGATCTTCCTCACATTCAACGTCGGCGATGATCGTGTTCGGCGGTGATTCGCGAGTCGTACGCGGTTCACGGCGACCGTCACAACGGTCGCCATATCCACCCCCGTGGCCACAAACTCACACCACTATGCCAAACACATCGACTCCACCCCACGACGCGTACCCGCCGAGATCGCCAGTTGTCGCGATCTCGATGAGCATTGCGGCGTCGTACGAGCAGTGCCGACGGGTGAAACGGTTGACGGCCGACATCGGTTCCAGGGACGCTGTCTGGCATGACGCAACCCCGAATCGCGCTGATCACCACGGGCGGAACGGTCGCAGCTCGCCAGAGCGCGGACGGGGCGGTGCCGGTCTTGAGCGCGTCCGAACTGCTTGCCCAGGCAACGACGCCCTCGGCGGTCACTCCCGTCATCGAGACCAACGACCTCATGTCGGTGGACAGCTCAGCGATCACGGTGACTCAGCAGGCGCAGGTGGTGCGGGCTGTCACAGCCACGCTTGCCGATCCCGACGTGACCGGGGTCGTCGTCACCCACGGCACCGACACGATGGAAGAGACGGCATTTCTGGCCGACCTCGTCTCCGACGACCCCCGCCCCATCGTGTTCACCGGTGCGCAGTACCCCGCCGACACCCCAGAGGCCGACGGGCCCGCGAACATCGCGGCGGCCATCGAGGTGGCAGCCGATCCGGATAGTCATGGACGAGGCGTCGTGCTTGCTTTGGGCGGACGCGTGCTGCCGGTTCGGGGAGCGTTCAAGGTCTCGACCACAGCGACCGAGGCCTTCGACACCGTGCACGCCGCGCTTCCACGCCCCCTCGTCGTCGACGCGCTGCCCGAACGCCTGGCCCGCGTGGATACCTACGCGTTATATCCCGGCGTCGCCGCGGGAATCATCGCCGCAGCCGTCGCGCAGCGTGCGTCGGGAATCGTGCTCGCGGCGACGGGTTCGGGCAACACCCATCCCGACATCACCGCCGAGGTCGTCGCCGCACGACGCGCGGGGGTCGCCGTCGTCGTCACGACACGCGTTCCCTACGGCCCTGTCGTCGCGACCTATGGCGGCGGCGGTGGAGCTGTCGACCTCGAACGCGCAGGCGCGGTGGTGTCCCGCTGGTTGCGCGCGCCACAGGCACGCATGGCGCTGATCGCGCTGCTGTCCACCGGGCACGACGCCGACGACGTCGCCGACTTCTTCCGCCGTTCCGAACCTGCCGCCTGACTGTCGTGGCCTGAGGGCTCAGCGCGGTACATCGGGCCACGCGAGACTGTCGAGTGGGTCACCGCGTCGCAACGCGTCATCGTCGGCTGAGAATGTGCGCGCGATGCCGGGTCCTGTTGCCCGCGTTTCGAATCGCACGGTCACCACGCCGTGCCCGCCCCCCTGCACCCAGCCGTGCCCGAACTCGGGGTGCACCACGTCGACGCCGGTCGTCGCCCAGCTTCCGCTGTCGGAGACATCAGATTCAGCACCGCTGCCGGAGACAGCAGATCCAGCGCCGCTGTCGGAGACGGCGGAGTGGGTGGTTTCGAAGCCGTCCGAGGGTGGAACCGTGTCGATGGCGATGGCGCCTTCACGATCTGGGGCTTCAAGATCTGGCGCTTCGAGATCTGCGTCGGTGATCGGCGCGAGGTCGGCTGTCGGTGCGATATCACCGTCGCCGAACAGTGCGTACTGCTCGACGGCCGACAGACCTGAGAAGCCCACCCCGACAAGGCGAATGGGGCCGACCTCTTGCGGATCGAGGGCAAGGCGACGGGCCATCGATGTGAGGGTGTCGAGATCGGTCGTCGCGGCGGGCAGCGTCGACGACCGGGTCAGGATCGACATGTCCGATCGCTTGAGTTTCAGCACGACGGTGCGCGCACCGCGTCCGTCGGAGAGGAGTCGACGATGCGCGTCCGCCGCCGACTTGTCGATCGCGGGTCGCAGGCCGGCAAGGTCGACGATGTCGCGTGCGAAGGTCGATTCGGCGCTGATCTGTTTGGCCGCGGCGCGTTCGGTGACGGGCCGGTCGTCGTGTCCGCGCGCGAGCATGTGCAGTGCGGGTCCGACGCTGGAACCGAGTACCGAGGCGACCTCGATGTCGGACATCGCGGCGAGGTCGCCGATCGTGTCAATACCGAGGCGCGCTAACCGTTCTCCGGAGACGGGCCCGATTCCCCAGAGTTTGCGGACCGGTAGTGCGTGGAGGAAGTCGAGTTGTCTGCTCGGCGGAATGACCATGACCCCATCGGGTTTGGCCATTCCCGAGGCGATCTTCGCGATCTGCTTGCCGCTGCCGACACCGACGGAGGCGGCCAACCCCACGCCCTCGAAGATGCGGGCACGGATCTCCTGCGCGAAGGCCTCGGCGTCGGCCGCGGTGGCACCGACGAGGTCGACGGGCTCTCCGAATGCCTCGTCGAATGACAACATCTCGATGACCGGCACCGCTTCACGCACGATGCCGAAGATCCTGCTGCTCACCACGCGATACACCGAGCCGCGTGGTGGAAGCACCACCGCCGACGCTCCGACGAGGCGTCGGGCCTGGTGCATCGGCATGGCCGAGTGCGCTCCGAATCGGCGTGCGGCGTAGCTGGCGCCCGCGACGACACCGCGGCCCCCTGTCCCACCGACGAGCACGGGGCGACCGGCGAGCGTCGGCCTCGTCAGCTGCTCCACCGAGGCGAAGAAGGCGTCCATGTCCAAGTGCATCACCCACCGGGTGCTGCGTTCCCCGTCTGCGGGCGAACCGGACACTGCTGACACACATCAAGACTAAGCAGGTCGATCGGGGCTTCTTCAGGGACTTACCCGGTAGTCGCCCTGCCGACGGCGAAGACCGGGATCGACGCCGCGTGTGTGTGCAGTTGTTCGTCGGATGGGTCGGTCGTCATGCCGTCGGGCAGGAATCGGCCGACCTCCCACCCCCAGCGCTTCAGATATGCGCGGATGATCGGACCGCGATCGGCGACGTCGACCTCGGCGAGCGTCACCGTTCTATCGTTGCGGCCACGACGCAGGTGCGCGGTCCGCGCGGCTCGGGCATTGCGGACCCACTGGGTGTTGCCGCGTACCGCCACGAGGTACTCGCGACCGTCGAACGCAATGGGATTCACCGGAATCCTCTGTGGTGCACCAGATTTTCGTCCGACGATGGTCAGCGTCTGCGCACCGGCGAGGTTGACCCCGCGGTCGGCGAGCCAGCGAACGACGGAATTGAAGACGCGGTCCGAGCGGCCGGGCGTGACGTGGTGTTGCGTTGAGTGCATGGCGGCTACTCCTCTACGTCGCAGATGAACTGAGAGCACCGCTCTCGATAATCGAGTGTGCGCCCTGAGTCGAGGAAATGCAAGAGCACCGCTCTCTGATCTGGCAGACTGTCGGCATGGGAACGGGAAAGACACGGGCCGACAATCGCGCGGCGATGGAGGCCGAGATCATGCGGCTTGGCCGCGAACACCTGCGCACGCAGGGCGCTGCCGGGCTGTCACTACGGGCGATCGCTCGCGACCTCGGCGTCGTTTCCTCCGCGGTCTACCGGTACGTTCCCAGCCGCGACGAGCTGTTGACCCTACTTCTGGTGGAGGGCTACAACGACCTCGCCGACACCGTCGACGCCGCCGCTGACGCTGACAATGACGCTGACCGCACAGACGGGGCCAGCGGATCGCGGAAGCGCTTGCGGCGCATGGCCATTGCGATGCGCGCGTGGGCAGTCGCCGACCCCGCGCGGTGGGCGCTGCTGTACGGCAGTCCGGTGCCCGGGTACTCGGCACCGGCCGAGCGTACGACGCTTCCCGGAACGCGCGTGGTCGGTCGACTCGTCGTCGAGCTGGCGGCCGCGCACCGGGACGGTGACGTGCGTGCGCAGCTGCCGCCGATCTCGCCGGAGGTCGCCGCCGACATGCGACAGATCCTCGACGAGTTCGGCGTCGACATGCCCGCAGAGGTCGTCGCCGCGGCGACAACCCTCTGGGCGACCATCATCGGCGGGATCAGCCTCGACGTCTTCGGACAGTACGGCGCCGACACCTTCACACATCCTGACGCGTTGTTCACCACGCAGGTCGACGCCGTCCTGTCGCTGCTGTTCGACGACTGACTGCCGCACCGACGAACTGCTGCTCAGCCCGCCTTGTTGACGTCTGCCGTCACCCCGTCGCCGAGTTCGATCGCACCCGCAGCCGAGTCGTCTGCCGATTCGACGACGAACGACGTCGCGAGCACCTCACCGGCAATCATGTAGGCGTGGCGTCGAGCCCATTCGAGTCGCTGCTCGGGCACCACGAAGCGCACCTCGATGCGATCCGACACGTCGAGCCCGAGATTGCGACGTGCCTCCTGGAGTTCACGCACGCGATCCTTCGCCCAACCCTCCGACTCGAGGTCTTCGGTGACGTTCGTATCGAGGACGACGAGTCCGCCCCCACCGGGGAGTTCGGCCGTCGAATCCGGTTCCTCCGCAACGAGTTTCCTGCTGTACTCGCCCGGTTCGAGGTCGATGCCGTCGGCCGACACGATCTCGCTACCGTCGTCGGCGGTCCGCACGCTCCAGTTCCCCGCCTTGACCGCCTTGATGACGCGCTGCACATCCTTGCCGAGGCGTGGTCCTGCGGCGCGCGCATTGACCGCGAGCTCGTAATGACCGTATTGATCTGCGTCAGTGGACAATTCCACGGACTTGACGTTCATTTCATCGGCGATCAGATCGGTGTAGGGCGCGAGGCGATCGGCGTTGGGCGACGCGACGGTCAACTGCGGCAACGGCAGTCGCACACGGAGCTTGTTGGCCTTGCGCACGCTCGACGCCGTCGAGCACACCGCTTGCACGTCGTCCATCGCCGCAACGAGGTCGGGGTCGCCAGGCAGTTCGTCACTCGTCGGCCAGTCGGTCAGGTGCACCGACCGCTCACCGGTCAGCCCACGCCAGATGGCTTCGGTCGCCAGCGGAAGCAGCGGTGCCGCAAGGCGACTCGCAACCTCCAGCACCGTGTACAGGGTGTCGAAAGCCTCCGGGTCCTCATCCTGGCCCGCCCAGAAACGTGCCCGCGAACGGCGCACATACCAATTGGTGAGCGACTCGACGAACTCGCGGAACGCATCACACGCCCCGGAGACGTCGTAGACGTCGAGGGCCTCGGTCATGGCGTCGCGCGTGACGGCGAGCTTCGCCAGGATGTACCGGTCGAGCACGTTCGACGAGTCGGTGCGCCACGTGGCGGGCCGGTCGGCGTAGAGCTGCAGGAAGCTGTAGGCATTCCACAACGGGAGCAGCGCCTGACGCACGCCCTCGCGGATTCCCTTCTCCGTCACCACGAGATTGCCGCCACGCAGGATCGGCGACGCCATCAGGAACCACCGCATCACATCGCTGCCATCGCGGTCGAACACCTCGTTGACGTCGGGATAGTTGCGCTTGGACTTCGACATCTTCTGGCCGTCGTCGCCGAGCACGATGCCGTGCGCCGCAACGGTTCTGAATGCCGGACGATCGAAGAGCGCAGTCGCGAGCACGTGCAGGTTGTAGAACCATCCACGGGTCTGACCGTTGTACTCGACGATGAAGTCGCCCGGATTGTGCGCAGGCTCCGAACCGTCACTCGCCCCGTCGAACCATTCCGAGTTCTCGAACGGATAGTGCACCTGGGCGTACGGCATCGAGCCCGACTCGAACCAGCAGTCGAGGACCTCGGGAACGCGACGCATCGTCGAATTTCCGGTCGGGTCATCGGGATTGGGCCGCGTCAGATCGTCGATGTAGGGGCGGTGCAAGTTGTTCGGGCGCACGCCGAAGTCGCGCTCGAGCTCATCGAGCGAGCCGTAGACGTCGGTGCGCGGGTACTCCGGGTCGTCGGAGACCCACACCGGGATCGGCGCGCCCCAGTAGCGATTACGACTGATGTTCCAGTCGCGTGCACCCTCGAGCCACTTGCCGAACTGGCCGTCGCGGATGTGTGCCGGCGACCAGGTGATCTGCTTGTTCAGCTCGATCATGCGGTCCTTGATCGGGTCGACCGCGACGAACCACGACGGAACGGCCATGTAGATCAACGGCTTTCCCGACCGCCACGAGTGCGGGTAGGAGTGTTCGATGGTCTCGTGCCGGACAACGCGCCCCTCGTGCCCGTCCGACGCAGCGAGAACGTGTGACCCGCCGGCCTTGAGGTCCTTGATGATCGGAGCGTTGGCGTCGAACACCATGAGGCCCTCATACGGCGGCACCTGCGAGGTGAATCGGCCACCGGCGTCGAGTGGTTGCACGACCTCGATGCCGTTGGCGGTCGAGAGCTCCATGTCCTCCTCACCGAAAGCCGGTGCGAGATGGACGATTCCGGTGCCGCTGTCGGTGGTGACGTAATCACCGAGCAAGACGCGGTGCGCGTTGGGATGCCCGACGAAGAAGTCGAACGGCGGTGTGTAGGCCAAACCCTCCAGGTCGCTGCCCTGATACGTGCCCAGCACCTCCGGGTCGACGATCTCCTTGGCGTAGCTGCCGAGCAAAGGCTCGGCAAGCAGATACTCACGACCGTCCGCCGCGCGCACATGCACGTAGGAGACATCGGGGTTGACGGCGATCGCGAGGTTCGACGGCAATGTCCAGGGTGTCGTCGTCCAGATCAGCGCGTTGACCCCGTCCAACGCCGACAATGGACCGTCGGAGTCGATGACAAGCGGCATGCTGACCGTGAGAGCGGGGTCTTGGCGCATGCGGTAGGCGTCGTCGAGCTTGGATTCCTGGTTGCTCAACGGTGTCTGCTCGTACCAGGAGTACGGCAGCACACGGTATCCCTGATAGATGAGTCCCTTGTCCCAGAGCCGCCTGAATGCCCACATCACCGACTCCATGAAGTCGATGTCGAGGGTCTTGTAGTCGTTGTCGAAGTCGACCCAGCGAGCCTGGCGGGTGACGTAGTCACGCCACTCTCCGGTGTAACGAAGCACAGAGTCGCGGCAGAAGTCGTTGAACTTCTCGACGCCCATCTTCTCGATCTCCGACTTGTCGGTGATTCCGAGTTGACGTTCGGCTTCGAGCTCTGCGGGCAGACCATGTGTGTCCCAGCCGAATCGACGCTCGACCTTCTTGCCGCGCATCGTCTGGTACCTCGGTACCAGATCCTTCACGTAACCGGTCAGCAGGTGACCGTAGTGGGGCAGGCCGTTGGCGAACGGCGGCCCGTCGTAGAAGACGAACTCGGGGGCGTCGGCTCTGTTGGCGATGGATGCGGCGAACGTGTCGTCGTTCTTCCAGTAGTCGAGCACGTTGAGCTCGACGTCGGGGAATGAAGGCGCACCACTACGTACGCCGCCGGTCATGTCGACGACCGGGTACACACGTGTTGCCGATTCTGACTGCTCGCTCACGCTGACTCCTCGTGCCTGGCTCGCACGTCCTCACCGGACGTGTGCATGTGCTCTTGGCACGGGGACGCACGACGTGTGCGCGGTACCACCCCGCTTGCACCGGATTACTCCGATGCCGCTCATGGCCATCTCGGATAGGCAGGCGAACAACGCCGGGATGTTCACACACCCAGAGTGCTCCAACACTGCCAACCGAATTGGCCTGCGGCTATGACGGGCCACTCCCGCCCGGTTCTACTGGGACGCTCACCGACTCACGCGATGCGTGACGAGAATCCGTTCTTCCGGGTGCTCCCCGGTGATGGCCGGATCAATGCGCTTTCAGTGTAGCGACCGAGGCAACCCGGCCACGAATCGACTGTTGACCGCCCGCAATCGACGCCGCAGGGGTCACTCGGGGTGGGTCGTTCCGGATCAGTCGAGCGGAGGACGCCAGTTGGGATCGAGCGGATCGAAACGCGCGGTTCCGCTCCCCTGCTCACGCTCGGGCTGTTCCCACGGCCGATCCGACGGCTTTCCGTCGTCGGACGGCGGTTGCTGTATCCCGCGCGGCTGCTCGCGATCTGACTGTCGAGGCGCCGTTCCGGAACGCTGGTCAGCGCCCGGCTGGCGCTGTGGTTCGTCGCCCTGCGGATACGGGCGCTGAGGATACGGACCCTGAGGATACGGGCGCTGCGAATACGGTTGCGGCGGGTAGCCCTGAGCGGATGGACCCTGAGGGGGCTGCTGCCTGTAGCCCTGCGCCGGCGGGCGCTGCTCCGAGCGAAACTGCGGCGGTCCTGCCTGCTCGCCGGACTGCGGCGGTGCCTGCTCGCCGGCCGCCGGTGGTCGGCGGAATCCGCCGGTTGCGGGATCGCCCCCGACGGCACGCAGATAGTCGTCGTAATTGCCCTCTCGCGAGGACGGCACAGACTTTGCCTCTGAGGGGGGTGCATCCGTGCCGCGCGTGTCTGCACTTGATGAACCGGCGCTTGGCGAATCAGCGCTGCGTGCATCGGCATCGGGGGCAACCGCACCAGATGCGTCGGGGCCTGATTCCGGATTCGATGTGACGTCGGAGCGTGGACCCGACCGCCCGCCGGGTTGAATCACGCCCTGCCACGACGACTGCGGAGGGGAATCGCGTCGGGCAGCGCCAGCGTCGAAGACGTCGCTTTCGGAGCGGTCGCTCTCAGCGACAGCGTCGCTGCGACGCCCCCGAGTGTCGGGTTCCTCGTCGACCTGATCATCGCCCGGGTCCCGATCATCTTTTCGGCCGGAGCCGATGATGTCGACGATCAGGAATCCCAGACCGATCAGACAGACAACGATGCATGCCACCGCGAGCCACACCGTTCCGGTGATCAACCCGACGATGAGCAGCACAAACCCCACCAGGGTGGCCGCGAGCGCCAGACTCAGCACGTCATCTGCCTAATGACTCCGCCGAAGGCCGATCAGCTCTGCGAGTAGCTGCTGAAGCCGCCGTTACCCGGGTCCGACGAGAAGGACTGATCGGGACGACCACTCTCGACCGGCGCCGCACTGCCGCGCTGCTGCAGCTCTTCGAGCTGGGATTCGAGGTAGGTCTTGAGGCGGGTCCGGTACTCGCGCTCGAACGTCTTGAGCTGTTCGATGCGACCCTCGAGAACGCCACGCTGCTGGTTGATGGTGCCCATGATTTCGCTGTGCTTGCGCTCGGCATCGCTCTGCAACGCCTCGGACCGCTCCTGTGCCTGGCGGAGCTGAGCTTCCGACCGGGTCTGCGAATCGGCGAGGATGGCCTCCGACCGCTGACGAGCGTCGGACAGCAGGGCGTCGGACTTCGTCTGGGCCTCGGAGACCATGGTGTCGGCACGCGAACGCGCATCCGCGAGAAGCGTATCGGCCTCTTGGCGTGCAGATCCGGTCAGACGGTCGGCGGTGTCCTGCGCGAGCGCGAGAACGCGAGCCGCGCGAACGTTGGAGTCGTCGTTGGCCAGCGGCGCAGGTGCGGCAGCAGCGACCGGCTGCTGCGGAGTCTGCACCTCGGTGGGCGCCGCGGCGAAAACCTGTGTGGAATCGTCGGCGGTCGACTGAGCGGTCGACGTGGAAGGCGTTGCGTCGCCGCTGCCTGCCTTTGCGTCGGCGAGCTCACCCTCGAGCTCTTCGACACGTTGTTTGAGGTCGCCGTTCTCCTCGATCAGACGAGCGAGCTCTGCTTCGACAAAGTCAAGGAACTGATCGACTTCGTCCTCGTTGTAGCCGCGCTTACCGATCGGCGGTTTGCTGAACGCGACGTTGTGCACATCAGCTGGTGTCAGCCGCATGTCGGTTCCCCTCATTGTCGTTAGAGCGTTGGGTCGTCTCGAGCTGGTGTCGTTCGAGCTTGGTCTTCAGTTGGGCGGGCAAGTCACAGCCTATGTGTACAGACTGTCACTCAATATTCATACCAGTCAAAATCCGTAACTGGCGTCTCATCCTGTCACATCTGAACCGCTTGTCGCATACGTTCGATGCCGTCCTGCAACTCAACAGTCACTCGATGATGACACTCAACGGTAGAACATTCGATCGTGTCGCGGCACCGAGACCACGCGCAACGGCCGATCAGACGACACGCCGGGAGCACCGTCACACCGGCCTGACGACGAGTGATCGCAGGTCACACGAGTGATCGGAAATCTCAGATGAGTCCGCTGGCGAGAGCATCCGATGCGGCACTGTTGGCGAGGCCTCGCATGACCGACATCAGGATGAGGACGACAATCATCACGATCATCAGCGACAGGTCGAGTCGGACGGGCCCGAGCGGGATCGGCGGCAGGACGCGTCGGAGCGCCTTGATCGGCGGGTCGGTGACCGTGAATACCGCCTCGATGATCACAACTGCGATACCCGTCGGCCGCCATTCACGCGCGAAGGTGCGCACCAATTCGATGACGAGGCGCGCAAGCAGCAGCAGCCAGTAGATGAACAGCACGTAGTAGAGGACTTCGAACAGAATCGCCACGAGTCAAGAGTGCCTGATATGTCGGGCACGCTGCACGCCAGGTACCGCTGACCTGGTGCGCGCGAGCAGAGGTGGAGGCCAACCGAGCTTCGGCGGGCGAACCGTGTTGCGATTCGCCCGCCGAATAAGCCGGTGTCAGCCGTGGTTGTAGAAGCCCGTCGCGGCGATCTTCTTGCGATCCTCCGCTGAGACGTCGATGTCAGCCGGTGAGAGGAGAAACACCTTCGTGGCGACTTTGTCGAACGAGCCACGCAGTGCGAACGCGAGGCCTGCTGCGAAGTCGACAAGGCGCTTCGCGTCGTCGTTGCTCATGTCGACGAGATCCATGATGACCGGATTTCCGTCACGGAACCGCTCGCCGATCGTGCGCGCTTCGCTGTAGTCGGCGGGGCGCAGCGTCGTGATCTTGTGGAGCGGACCGTCGGCGAATACCTGCTCGAGGTCAGGACTCGCAGAGGCCGCAACCGCGGCCGATCGGTGCGGTGCCGCACTCGACCGCTGGAGCGGCTCGAGGCGCGACACCGGGCGGGGCCGCTCGGCGGGCTCGGAGTGGCGCGGACCCGCGTAGGTGTAGTCGCCCTGGTACCCCTGCTCGTAGCCGGGTGCCGAATCGAAGCCCGGGCCGAAGCGTCGCTCGTCGTAGCCCGCGTCTACAGCGTCGCGATACCCGGGGTCGGCGTAGGAATCGCCGTAGCCGTCACGCAGCGGCGCCTCGCCGTAGTAGTCGTCGCGATACGCGCGCTCACGCGACGCCGACCGCACGGGACCCGGTCCGGGCTCGTCGAAGTAGTCGTCCTCGTACTCGCTCGGAGGCACCATGCCGAAATATGCCTTGAACTTCTGCATCGTGGTCATGTGAGGCCTCTCTGGTCATCCGACACCCGCGGCGGGTTCGCGAGTGTTGTCAGTGTGGAGTTTGTTCTCGTTGGTTCGCATGTGACCAATGTGACTAGTGAGAGATTAACGGGCGCGGACCCATGATTGCGGTACCGACACGCACGCATGTCGATCCATGTGCGACGGCACTTTCGAGATCGGACGACATACCCGCCGACAACCCGGTCGCCTGCGGGAATCTGGTCCGAAACCGTTCATGCGCCTGCGCGGTTCGCGCCATCCACTCGTCGACATCGCCGTCGAGCGGTGCAACGACCATCAGCCCGCGCAGTGCCAGCGAATCGCTTGCCTCGACCCTGTCAGCCAGCTCGGGAAGCTCGTCCTCGAGCGCACCACCCCTGGTCGGGTCAGCGTCGAGGCTCAGTTGCAGATAGATGCCGAGCGGCGTGCTCCGCTCACCGTCGTCGAGTGCGGACCGGCTCGCTGTCGCCAGGTGATCGATGAGCTTGTCGCGGTCGACCGAGTGCACCGCGCGCGCCCACCTGGCGACGGTGCGCGCCTTCTTGGTCTGGACCGAACCGATCATGTCGAATGCGACGTCGCCGAGGTCGCCGCCCGCTTCTGCGCGCAGTTCGTCGATCTTGCGACTCGCCTCGGGTTCCCGCGACTCGCCGAAACCCTTCTCGCCCAACGTGATCAATCGCGCGACATCAGCCGCAGGGAAGAACTTTGTGACGACGAGTAGCTCGACGTCACCTCGTCGTCGTCCAGCGGCGTCGACCGCGGCGTCGAGACGTGTACGCACAGCCGACAGCGACTGCGCCAGTTGAGCTGTGCGCTCTTCGGGTGCAGTCATCACGACGACTCCGGGCTCGGGTCGATCCAGATGACGGATGCGAGCCTGCCCGTGGGCGCACCGCGTCGGTGGCTGAAGAGGTGCGCGTCCTCGATCGTGCACCGCGGGTCCTCTGCCACCGCTGCCACACCCAGCGCGAGCAGTTGCCGACGCAGGCCGGCACGCAGATCCAGCCCGGGGGTGCGCTTGTCTGTCAGGCAGGCACTGCCCGGAAGATGCTCTTCGACGTCGCGCTGCATCGCAGCGGGGACCTCGTATTGGCGGCCACATGCGGCAGGGCCGAGAAATGCGCCGATCCGCTCGGGGCGCGCACCCAACGAGATCATGACGCGCAGCGTTTCCGGGACGATCCCGATGCGCGCTCCGACACGTCCGGCATGCACCCCGGCGATCACACCCGCCTCGTCGTCGCTCAGCAGTACCGGCACGCAGTCGGCGCTGAGTACCGCGAGCGCCAGGCCCGGCGTCGTCGTCACGAGCGCGTCGGTTGCCTCGACTGCGTGGCCGACCGGGGCGTCGACCACAGTCACGTTGCGACTGTGGATCTGTTCCATCCAGACAACGCGGTCGTCGGCGAGACCCAGCTGCGACGCGAGCCGAGTCCTGTTCGCGGCGACGGCATTCGGGTCGTCGCCGACGTGGTCGCCCAGATTGAACGTGTCGTACGGCGGTTGCGACACACCACCGTCCCGGGTGGTCACCACACGACGCACCCGGGGCGTGATCGGCACGCTCACGTTCGTCAGCGCTTCATGAACGACGGCACGTCGACGTCATCATCGTCGAGCGTGACGCTGTTGCGGCGGGGCGGCGAGGCCGGGCGATCGGCGAACGGGTCACCAGCGCCCTCCTGCGGCATCTGCCCGAAGAGCGGGTCGCTCTTCTCCGCGGGGTTCACGGTGCCTGCCTGGCCCGCTCCGACAGCCGTCTTGCCGACGGCCGAGGGGGCGTCGGTGCGCTTGCGCGGGGTACCGCCGTCGAATCCCGCGGCGATGACCGTGACGCGCACCTCGTCGCCGAGGTTGTCGTCGATGACCGTGCCGAAGATGATGTTGGCGTCCTCGTGTGCGGCCTCCTGGACCTGCGTCGCGGCGTTGTGGATCTCGAACAGACCCAGGTCGCTGCCACCGGCGATAGACATCAGCACACCGCGCGCACCCTCCATCGACGACTCGAGCAGCGGCGAGTTGATCGCTGCCTCGGCGGCCTTGCGCGCACGCTCCTCGCCGCGCGACGACCCGATGCCCATGAGCGCCGAACCCGCGTCACTCATGACGCCCTTGACGTCGGCGAAGTCGACGTTGATCAGGCCGGGCGTCGTGATCAGATCCGTGATGCCCTGCACGCCGTTGAGCAGCACCTCGTCGGCGCTACGGAACGCGTCCATGAGGCTGACCTGGGCGTCGCCCAACTGCAGGAGTCGGTCGTTGGGGATGACGATGAGCGTGTCGCAGGACTCACGCAGTGCGGTGATGCCGGCCTCGGCCTGTCCCCCGCGACGCTTGCCCTCGAAGCCGAACGGACGCGTCACGACGCCGACGGTCAGCGCACCCAGCTTGCGTGCGATCGACGCGACGACCGGCGCACCGCCGGTGCCGGTGCCGCCGCCCTCTCCCGCGGTCACGAACACCATGTCGGCGCCCTTGAGAAGCTCTTCGATCTCGTCGCGGGCGTCCTCGGCGGCGCGGCGGCCGACCTCGGGGTCGGCGCCTGCTCCGAGACCGCGCGTCGAATCACGGCCGACGTCGAGCTTGACGTCGGCATCGCTCATCAACAGCGCTTGCGCGTCGGTGTTGATGGCGATGAATTCAACGCCTTTGAGGCCCTGCTCGATCATTCGGTTGACGGCGTTCACGCCGCCGCCGCCGATGCCGACGACCTTGATCACGGCCAGGTAGTTGTGCGGTGGCGTCATGGCGCTCGCCTTCCTTATCGATCCAAAACCCTAAACCTGAACCATAGATTTAGAGTTATGTCAAGTGGTCTGTTGTCGAGAACGCTATGCACCCGTTGCCCCTGGAGCCAGCAGGCGGCGCGGCGTGTCGCTGTGTTTTTTGGCGCGGCTCGCTCGCGGGTGGGACTCGGTCGGGTGGGTGGGGTGATCTCGACAAGCTCGATCAGCGAGGGATGGGCTCGATCAGCGACGGATGGGCTCAAGCAGCGACGGATCGGCCCGATCGGCGAGAGACCGGCTCGATCAGCGAGGGGCCGGCTCGATCAGCGCGGGATCGGCTCGATCAGCGAGGGATGGGCTCGATCGGCGCGGAATCGGCTCGATCAACGCGGGATCGGCTCAAGCAGCGGAGGGGCCGCGGCGGCGAAGCCGACGCAGAAGGCTCGGCCTGCGCTACTTCACAGCCGGGAAGTCCGGGCTCGACACGTTGTACTCGGAGGCCTTGCGCGGCAGCAGGTATCCGAGGGTCCGCGCCTTCTCGTCGCCTCTGGCGGAATCGCCCCAGACGACCTTGCGGTTGCCCTTGAGCGTGAACTCGATGTCTACGGGTGAGGAGGCGTCGATCGCCGTCACCTGCTCCGAGATGTCGTCGGGTAGTCCCGCGGTTGCCTTCATGGCTGCGACGGTCGTCGGATCCGATGGTCCGGGGTTGGGCGTGGTGAACACCGGAAGCGCGGCGTACTCGCCGGGCAGTCCCCTGGTGGCGTAGGTCAGGTACGAGACGCCGGTGCGGTCGAGGATGTGCACCTTGTCGCCGTCGACGACCCTGGCGGTCGGCTGCCGCTCGACAACCGTTATCAGCAGCGACGACGGGTACTCACGCTGTACCCGCGCGGACTCGATCGACGGGATCGCCGCTATCCGCTGGGCGACGACACGGGTGTCGACCCGCAGCAGGGGCGTCCCCGACGCGACGTCGGCCGCATGGAGTATCTCGCCTGTCTGCACTCCCTTGGCACCCTCGACGGTGGTAGTGCGCACCGACATCAGCGGTGTGAAGAACGCGACGAGAACGAGTCCGACGACGACGATCACGACGGCCGCGACCCCGAGCAGCATGCGCGCTCCTCGACGTTCCGGCAGGAACCGGGTCACGACGCGCCCTCGCCTCCGTTGGTCGTGCGCGACGCTGCGCGGGCGTCGTCGAGTGCGGCGAGGATCTCGGGTCCCTGCATGGTGATGTCTCCGGCACCGAGGGTCAACACGATGTCGCCGGGCTGCGCGATCGTGGCGACCGCCCCGGCAAGCGTCGAGAGATCGGGGACGAACCGATGGCTCCCGGTGAGGCCGTCTGTGATGCTCCGACCACTCACACCCGGAATGGGCGCCTCACGTGCCCCGTAGACGTCCGCGACGATCACTTCGTCGGCCGCGTCGAGAGCGGAGGCGAACTCCTCCGCGAATTCTTCTGTGCGCGAATACAAGTGGGGTTGAAAGACGGCGATCACCCGACCCTGGTGACCACCTCGAGAGTGCTCGCCGGCACCTCGTGCCACCACACCGCGGGCTGCGGCGAGCACCGCGGCGACCTCGGTCGGGTGGTGCGCGTAGTCGTCGTATACCGCGACGCCTGCGGCACTCCCCTTGTATTCGAAGCGGCGTCGGACACCGCCGAATGCCTCGACCCCCACGACGACATCGGCCAGTTCACCGCCAGCGCACACCGCGCCGAGGATCGCGCCGAGGCTGTTGCGTGCCATGTGGATTCCCGGTGTCGTGAGAGTGATCGGGACCTCGATGGCGGTGTCGGCGACCGGCTGCGTGAACCTCACATCGGCCACCCCGCCACTCCCCTGCGGCGCCCACGAGAGCAGCGTGGCCGCCGGGATGACGTCCGGGATGGAGACCGTGTCGGCGTCGGTGCCGTACCCGAGCACCCGGACACCGCGCGCGGTCAGCTCGGAGGCGCGTCGCTGCGCGAGTGCCACGGTTCCCGGATCGTCGAGGCAGACGATGAGCGTGCCGCCCGGCCGGATCTTCTCGGTGAACTCGTCGAACACCGCGACATATGCTTCGACGCTGCCGAAGAAATCCAGATGGTCGACTTCGATGTTGGTGATCACCACGATGTCGGGGGTGTATTCGAGGAGCGACCCGTCGCTCTCGTCGGCCTCCGCGACGAATACGTCGCCGCTACCGTGATGGGCGTTGGTGCCCGACTCGTTGAGCTCGCCGCCGATCGCGAACGACGGATCGAGGCCAGCATGCTGCAGCGCGACGACGGCCATCGACGTCGTCGACGTCTTGCCGTGTGTTCCGGCGACGAGCAGCGTACGGTGGTCGGCCATAAGTCCTGCGAGGACGTGGGGCCGCAACAGAATCGGGATCCCACGCTCGCGTGCCGCGACGAGTTCCGGATTGGTCTTGGGTATTGCGGCGTGCGTCGTGACGACGACGGTCGGACCGCCGGGCAGCACATCCAGCGCGGCGGCGTCGTGACCGATCGTGATCTCGGCGCCGCGCGCACGCAGCGCGATGATTCCGCGACTGGTCTTGGCGTCCGATCCCGACACCTGACCACCTCGGGACAGCAGAATCCGCGCAAGCCCCGACATTCCTGCCCCGCCGATACCGACCATGTGGACTCGACGAAGCTCGTCCGGCAGCGGCGCGGCTCCCGGCTCGGGGTGTGAACGCTCGGGGTGTGGTGGGGTCACGTCGTCGATTGTCACCGCTCGCGGGCCGATTCCGCCGAACGAAACGCCGCCCCGTCATCGGGAGCGCCAGGTCCGCTCGTGCCCTCATCGCGAGCCGCTGGCTCGCGATCCTTGGTGGCGACCGGTGCGTCCGCAGCGACCTGCGGCTGCTCGCCGCGCTGCGCGGCCCGAGTCTTGCGCCCGAGCCGATGGGACGCAGCGAGGTCGAGGGCTGCTCGTGCCACAGCGTTCGCGGCGTCGCCGTGGCCGGTCCCCGATGCCGACGCCGACATTGCCCCGAGCCGATCGGGGTCACCGAGGAGTTCGGGGACCTTGGCCGCCACCCAGTCCGCGGTGACCTCGTCGTCGGCGACGAGCACCCCGCCGCCGGCTTCGACGACCGGCAGCGCGTTGAGTCGCTGCTCACCGTTGCCGTGCGGGAGGGGAACGTAGATGGCTGGGAGCCCGGTCGCCGACACCTCGGCAACCGTCATCGCACCAGACCGGCACATCACGAGATCGGCAGCCGCGTAGGCGAGGTCCATGCGCTTGAGGTAGCCGACGGCCCGATACGGCGGAGCGCCCTCGGGTGAGACCGGGTCGATCGTGTTCTTGGGTCCGTACGCGTGCAAGACTCCGATCCCGGCACGCCCCAGTGCATCAGCTGCGCCCGCGACCGCCTCGTTGAGTCGCTGCGCTCCCTGCGAACCGCCGAACACGAGCAGGGTCGGCGCATCCTCGTCGAGGCCGAAATAGTGGCGGGCCTTCGCACGCAGGCCCTTGCGGTCGAGGTCGGCGATCACGCCGCGCACCGGGATGCCGACCACCTCGGCGCCGTCGAGTCCCGAGCCGTCGACCGCGGCCATCACGACGTCGGCGAAGCGGGCGCCGACCTTGTTCGCGACACCGGCACTGGCGTTGGCCTCGTGGATCACGATCGGCAGCCGCCGACTCGGCCGCAGATGGGCCCTGGCCGCCAGGTAGGCGGGCATCGAGACGTAACCGCCGAATCCGACCACGACGTCGGCCTTCGCGTCGGCGAGGACTTTGCGTGTGGCCAGAACCGAGCGGAGCAGCCGCGTGGGTGTCTTCGCCAGCTCGATGCCGGGCTTACGCGGCAGCGGTACGGGCGGGATCAGCGCGAGGTCGTAGCCGCGTTCGGGAACGAGCGTCGTCTCGAGTCCTCGAGAGGTGCCCAAGGCGGTGATCCGAGCGGTCGGATCGAGTCTGTGCACGGCGTCCGCGACAGCGAGCGCCGGTTCGATGTGACCTGCGGTGCCACCACCGGCGACCACAACCGACAGCTTTCGGTCACTGCCTCCCGCAGCCCCCGGGTCGGTTGTCGTGACCCGTGTTTCGTCCGGACCCATTCGGTCTGCACTCCGTTCACATCTGTTCTGCTCGCAACGAGACGATCAGCGACCGCTGCCCGACCGCCGCGACCCACCCGACATCTTGTCAGTTCTCCCCGTGTGGCCCGAATAGCGCCCCGAGTCCGACCTCGATGTCCCGGCTGACCCGCTTCGTGCCGACCCCGGCACCGCCCTGGCTGTCGCACGACGGGCGGATTGGCTTGCACGGGCGGAGTCCGACGATCGTCGCGATGGGTTCCGGTGATCGTGTCCGCGGGCGTTGTCACGACGCTGATCGTGTGCGTCGTCACGACGCTGCCCACTGCCTGAATACCCGACACGGTAGTCGACGCGGACCGGACCCGACCGAGGCGCCCCGCGTCTGTCGACGGGTGGACTCGTCTCCGGTGCCACGCCGAAGAAGCGCTCGCCGATCGCCCGACGCCACGCAGGTACCCGAGTGCGAGGCACGGAACGTCGTGCCCCGGACGCGGCAGGTGCGCGACCATCGCGCGCGTCGAGGCGATTCCGCGCACTCTCGGCGCGACTCGGCTTGTAGGCCACGGGAGTCGGCAGTCGGAACCAGCGGCTGACGCGACTGCGCTGGCCGGTCGTCAAGGCCGCGACGGCCTCCGGCTCATGCCGCGCGGCATTGGCCAACAGGCCGAGCATCGCCAGCACCGTCAGAGTCGACGTGCCGCCTGCAGACAGCAACGGCAACTGGATTCCCGTCACGGGCAGCAGTCCGATGACGTATCCGATGTTGATGAAGGCCTGCGCGGTGATCAGAACCGTGATGGTCGAGGTCATCAACCGCAGGAACGGGTCAGTGCAGCGGTGCGCGATACGGAAGCCGGTGAACGCCAACACGACGAACAGGAAGACGACGAGCAGTCCACCGATCAACCCGAGTTCCTCGCCGATGATCGCGAAGATGAAGTCGTTGTGGGCGTTGGGCAGGTAGTTCCACTTGGCTCGGCTCTGACCGAGTCCGACGCCGAACACGCCTCCGTTGGCCAACGCGAACGTCGCCTGCCGCGCCTGATAGCCGGCACCTTGCGGATCGTCGATGCCGCCGAGGAAGCTCATCACGCGCTGCGACCGGTAGCTCTCGACGAGTGCCAGGACGACGGCGATGCCGATACCGGTGATGACGAAGGCCGCGAACACCTTGATCGGTAGGCCCGCGAACCAGAGCAGAGCACCGACGATGATCGCGATGGTGATCGTCGTCGAGAGGTTGGGCTCGAGGATGATCAACAGGCAGATCAGCAGGCCGACAGGCACGAGTGGCACGAGCAACTCGCGAAGTGACGCGTTGTCGCGTCGACGTGACGCGAGCAGATGCGCACCCCAGACACACAGCGCGACCTTGACCAGCTCCGACGGCTGCACCGATAGGCCGTTGATGTCGAACCAGCGCCGCGCGCCCTGGCTCAGGGTGCCGATACCCGGCACCAGGACGAGCGCCAACATGATCGTCGTGACCGCGATCATCGGGACCGCCATGCGGCGAAAGAACCGCACCGGCATGCGCAGCGTGAGGTAGAAGACGGCGGCACCGAGCACCACGAAGATGACCTGATTGGCAAACAAGCCGTACGCCGACCCGTCGGCGGAGTAGCCCTCCACCGACGACGCCGAGAGCACCATGATCAGACCGAACGACGTCATCAGCGCTGCCATCGTCAGGACCAGATGGTAAGACGCCAATGGGCGGCTCAGGAGATTGCGGACGCCCTCGACGAGCGTCGCGGGAATGGCGGCGGCATCGCTGCGTGAGCGGGGAGCTTTGGGCGCGGTACGTCGTTTCGACGCACGCGGGGAATCAGAGCCGGCGCTCTTCGCCTCGGTCGACGCGTCTTCTTGTGTCGCCGTCACGGCTGCGTCGCCCGGGGAGCACTCCCCGGCAACGAGCGCGCAGCGGCCGCGAAGGCATCACCGCGTCGTCCGTATCCGGGAAACATGTCCAGCGACGCCGCCGCAGGTGCCAGAAGCACTGCGTCGGGGCGCGGATCGTCGGCCGTGGCCAGCGTCCACGCCTCCGCGACGGCACGGTTCATCACCGCGGTCGCGAGGTCGTCGGAGTTCCCGGGGGCGTCGAATGGGGGTTGTCCCCCGCTCGACACCGGATCCGTTTCTGATCCGAGGGCGCGCTGTGCAATCACACCGCCATCGTCTCCTGTGAATACTGTGACTGTTGGGACTTTTGGGGCGTGTCGCGAAATCGCGTCGACAATGATCTCCCGGTCTCGCCCAATCGCGACAACTCCGGCCAGTCGATCCGCGGAGCCCGTGATCATGTCGTCGACCGACGCACCCTTCAACAGCCCGCCCGCGATGAGCACGACGCGACGGTGTGCACCGATCGCCGCCGCAGCAGCGTGCGGATTGGTGGCTTTCGAATCGTCGACGAAGTCGATGCCGTCGATCGTCACGACGACCTCGCCCCGATGTGCCGCGGGACGAAACGCGCTCAACGCCCGACCGATCGCCGACGGCGCGACGCCGATCGCCAGCGCCAACGCCGCGGCCGCCAGGGCGTCGGACACTCCCGACGGACCCGGGGGGTGAATCGCCGTCGCGGCGATCAGAGGTGTACCCCCGGACGCGCCGTCCTGTTCAGCTGTGAACGCCCGATCGACCAGCTCGCCATCGACGACGCCGAGCTCACCCGGTGCGGGTTCGCCGAGGGTGAACCCGACGCGCCGTCCCGGCACGGGGAGGCCCGCGGCGACGGCGTCGTCGAGGCCGACGACACCCACGTCGCCGTGCAGCGCGATCTGCTTGTCGGCCGCGTACGCGGCGAACGATCCGTGCCAGTCGAGGTGATCGTCGGCGATGTTGAGCACGACACCCGCATCGGGAGTGATCGACGGCGCCCAGTGAAGCTGGAACGACGACAACTCGGCGCACAGCACGTCGACCCTCGGTTGCGTCTGCATCGCGTCGAGCACCGGCAATCCGATGTTGCCGCACGCTGCGGCGTCGCGGCCGCTCTCGACGACGATGTCGGTCAGCATCGACGTCGTCGTGGTCTTTCCGTTGGTTCCGGTCACGACCAGCCAGGTGCGCGGAGCGCCGAGCAGCCCGGCACGGTCGACCCGCCACGCGAGCTCGACCTCGCCCCACACGGGGATCTCGTGCTCGGCTGCTGCGACCATCAGCGGATTGGTCGGCGCGAATCCGGGCGAAGCGATGACGAGGTCGGTCGTCGCCACCCAGGAGTCGTCGGCCAGGAGCTCGGCGATCGAGATGAGACGGGCTCCGGCGGTCCGCGCGGCATCGGCTCCGACGACACCGGTCGGCTCTACCTCACCGAATCTGTCGTCGGCGATCGTGACCTGAGCGTCGACACCGAGCAGGAATCGTGCCGCCGACATCCCGGCTGTGCCTGCGCCCGCGACGAGCACGCGCCTGCCGCGCAGATGCAGCTCCGACGATGAGGTCATCACGCTCAGCCGTTGACCGTGAGGAACTCGCCGTAGAACAGCGAGAGTCCCAGCGCACACGCAATGGCTGTGAGCAGCCAGAACCTGATGATCACCGTGGTCTCCGCCCAGCCACCGAGTTCGAAGTGGTGGTGGAAGGGCGCCATGCGGAACACACGACGACCCGTCGTCCGGAAGAACGCGATCTGGATGACGACCGACATGATCTCCGCGACGAACAGCGCGCCGATGACCACCGCGAGCAGTTCGGTGCGGGTGGTGATCGACAGTCCCGCGAGCAGACCGCCGAGAGCCAACGAACCCGTGTCGCCCATGAAGATCTTGGCCGGTGCCGCGTTCCACCAGAGGAACCCGAGGCACGCGCCGCCACCTGCGACGGCGATCAGCGCGAGGTCCAAGGGGTCGCGCACCTGGTAGCAGCCCCGAGGGATGTCGGCGGCAGGCTTGGCGCCTCCCGAGCAGGCGTTGACGAACTGGAAGAACGTCACCAACACGTAGGTTCCCAGCACCATGGCCATCGACCCGGCGGCGAGGCCGTCGAGACCGTCGGTGAAGTTGACGGCGTTCGACCACGCCGCGACGATCAGCCAGCAGAACACCACGAATGCGACCGAGACCATCGAGATCGCGTCGATGTCGCGGACGTAGGACAGGTGCGGACTCGCGGGTGTGTAACCCGAGTCGTTACGGAAGCCGAGGACGAGCACGCCGAACAGAATTGCCGCGAGGAACTGTCCGATCGACTTGGCGGTCTTGTTGAGCCCCAGATTCCGGTGCTTGCGGATCTTGATGAAGTCGTCGAGGAACCCGACGCCGCCGAGTGCGGTCGCGAGACCCAGAACGAGCAGCCCGGACGCCGTCGGCCCGTTGCCGTCGTGGGTGAACACTCCGACGATGTGCGCTCCGAAGTAGCCCGCCCACAGCGCGATCAGAATGGCCACTCCACCCATCGACGGGGTGCCGCGCTTGGTCTGGTGACTCTGCGGCCCCTCGACGCGAATCTCCTGTCCGAATCCCTGGCGGGAGAACACACGGATGAGCACCGGAGTGAGCAGGATCGACACCGCAACGGCGATCGCACCCGCAATGAGGATCTGGGTCACCGCAGCAGTCCTCCCTCAGTTCGCCCGACGGTCACTCGTCGCTCTCCTTGTTCCTGTCTCGTCATCTCCCCAGTCCCGCAGCTCATGTACCCGAACCCGCCAGATCGGCCAGCGCGGGATCGGTGCCCGCGACGAGCACCATGTCGTCGGGCGCCGGGCGCCAGTCGTCGGTGTCGAGCGTTGCTGCCGCGTCGTCGACCGTTGCGACCAACCGCGCCTCGTCGCCCCAGGAACCCTCCATCACGGCTCCCTGATGCAGCGCGCGGACCGCACGTGACTCTCCGACGCACAGGGTCTTGTCGACGGCGAGCCGAACGGCGAGTCGCCCCACCCTGTCATGCTCGACGACGCGCTCGTTCTCGGTCAGACCGTCGCGTGTACCCATGTCGCCGATGATCGCCCAGGTGCGCACACGTTCAGGTGAATCCCGTGCGCGCGACACCAGGTCGCGAATCGCGCGCGACACCGTCTCGACATCGGCAGGCACGATGACCATGTGTCGTTCCCCTTGGCCGCCATCGGGACTCACCGAGCTGCCCCAGACGTGTTCTCGACGACGCCCGCGAGGGCCTCGGCGACGACGTCCCTGTCGTCGAACGGATGCTTCACGCCGTCGATCTCCTGGCCTGCCTCGTGGCCCTTACCGGCCACCAAGACGATGTCGCCGGGCCGCGCCCACGCGATAGCGGCCTCGATCGCACCACGGCGGTCGCCGACCTCCCTGATCTCGACACCCGCTCGACGCTCCGCATCCGGCACGGCCTGTGCACCGGCGAGGACAGCGGCGCGGATCGCTGCCGGGTCCTCGGTCCGTGGGTTGTCGTCGGTGATCACGACGAGGTCTGCGCGGCGCGCGGCCACCTCGCCCATCAGCGGCCGCTTGGCCGTGTCTCTGTCGCCGCCTGCGCCGATGACGACGGCGACACGTCCGCGCGCCTGCTCGTCGAGAGTTGTCAGCACGGCTTCGAGCGCCCCCGGCTTGTGCGCGTAGTCGACGATGGCAAGGAAGTCCTGCCCCCGATCGATGCGCTGCAGCCGACCGGGAACCGACACGTCGGCGATCGCTGCGGTCGCCGTCGTGACGGGCACACCGGCCGCGACCACGACCGCGACCGCGAGTGTCGCGTTGGCGACGTTGTAGCGGCCGGGCAGCCTGAGCGTGAGATCGTGACCGATCCCGGCGGCGTCGGCGATCTCGACGCGCTGTGAGCCGTCGGACTCGATCGTCGACGGTCCGGCATGCCACTCGGCCGGGACGTCGGTCGTCGAGACAGTGATCGGCGCGATGCCCTTACCGCGGCGCGCGACGTCGAGCATGCGTCGACCCCATTCGTCGTCGACGCACACCACCGAACGCACCGCCCGCGTCGGTGATCCCGCCGCGAACAGGAGTGCCTTGGCCTCGAAGTAGTCGCGCATCGTCGGATGGAAGTCGAGGTGATCCTGCGACAGATTGGTGAACGCACCGATCGAGAAATGGGCTCCGTCGACGCGGCCGAGCGCCAGCGCGTGACTCGACACCTCCATGACCACGACGTCGACGCCGCGTTCGAGCATCGCGGCGAGCAATGCCTGCAGGGTCGGGGCCTCGGGTGTCGTCAGTGAACTCGCCTGAGCGACACCGTCGACGCGGGTTTCCACCGTGCCGATCAATCCGACGGTGTGACCGGCAGCCATCAACGCGGCCTCGACCATGTATGCCGTTGTCGTCTTGCCCGACGTGCCGGTGATGCCGATCAGCTTGAGGCGCTGCGACGGGTTGCCGTAGATCCGTGAGCTCACGCCGCCGAGAATCGACCGCGGGTCGGCGTGCACGAGTACCGCGCACGCGGCGTCGGGCGGGAGCACCCGTCCGAGCTCTGCGCGGCCCGCCGCGTCGGTGAGGATCGCCGTCGCGCCACGCTCGACGGCCTCGGCAGCAAACCTGGCGCCGTGCGTGCGGCCGCCCGGCAGCGCTGCGAACAGGTCGCCCGCGACGATGTCCTGCGCACGCAGCGACACCCCGGAGACGGCGGCATCGGCAGGCACCGTCCCGATCAGGTCGAGTCGTGCGCCGGTGGCGGTCGAGAGCACGGAGACGGCCGTGGGTTCGACGTGAGTTGGTCTGTTCAGTCCTGCGGACCGGCGATTCGACGCCATGATGCGATCGCCTCCCTCAGCAGTGGTATCGGTGTCGCGTGTTCGCGCCGGTGCGGCTCGAACCCGGGGATGTGCGGATGCGCGCTCTCCGGAACGCACTCACGATACCGTCAGGACAATTCGTGACGGCGCGCCCACCGGCAAATCAGCGCGCCTCGAGCTTGATCCACGGCGTAGGCGTGGGAGACAGCGGCACTTGCTGGCGCTGCAGAATCCACGAGGCGATCGTCCCGAACAGCGGCGCCGCCGACTGTCCGCCGCTGCCGTCGGAGCTTCGCTTGGGGTTGTCGAGCATGATGCCCACCACGAAGCGCGGGTTGTCGGCAGGAGCGATGCCTGCGAACGTGATGTTGTAGCTCGAGTTCGAGTAGCACCCGCACGCCGGGTCGACCTGCTGCGCTGTACCCGTCTTGCCCGACATCTGATAGCCCGAGACCGCACCCTTGTAGCCCGTTCCCGACTGCACGCCCATCGGGTCCTCCTGGAAGACCCCGCGGAACATGTCGCGAACCGTACGCGCGGTCTGCGGACTGACCACTCGGACACCAGCGGGCCGGTCAGCATCCTCGACGTTGCCGCCGTCGCGCTGCTCCGACTCGAGGATGCGCGGTGGCACACGGAGACCGTCGTTGGCGATCGCCTGATACATCGCGGTCATCTGCAGGAGCGACATCGAGAGGCCCTGCCCGATGGGCAGATTGGCAAACGAACCACCCGACCACTGACTCAGCGCGGGAACCGCTCCACCGCTCTCTGCCGGAAGGCCGACGCCGGTCCGCTGCCCGAGCCCGAAGCGCTTCACCATGTCGGCGAACCGTTGCTCACCGACACGCTTGGCCAGCATCAGCGTTCCGACGTTGGACGACTTACTGAAGATGCCCGCCGTCGTGTACGGCTCGACGCCGTGCGACCACGCGTCGTTGACGGTGACTCCGGCCATGTTGATACTGCCCGGCACCTGCAACACCTCGTCCGGCCTGGTCAGCCCGTATTCGACGGCGGCGGAGGCAGCGACGATCTTGTTCACCGACCCCGGTTCGAACGGCGAGGTGACCGCCGGGTTGCCCAGGTCGGATTTGGTCTGTTCCGACAGCGGCTTGGATGCGTTGAACGTTCCGTCGTTGGCCATCGCGAGCACCTCGCCGGTCTTCGCGTCGAGCACGACCGCCGACGCCGACTTCGCGCCGGACGCCTGCTTGGCCTTGTTGACCTCGCTCTGCACGAACCACTGGATGTCTGAGTCGAGCGTCAGTTTCACCGTGGCGCCATTGATGGCCGGGTGCACGTTGCGGGTGCTACCCGGGATCACCGCGCCGTCGGAGCCGCGGTCGTACGTCTTCGATCCGTCGGTCCCCGCGAGTACCGAATCCATCGACGCCTCGAGACCGATCAACCCGTTTCCGTCGTAGTTGACGTCGCCGACGACGTTGGCCGCCAGCGAGCCACCCGGATAGAGACGGATCGCCTGCGGGTCGGCGCCCACCTCGGGATAGTCGGCGACGATCCGTGCCGCGACCTCGGGACTGACCGATCGCGCGAGATACACGAACCCGTCGTCGCTCGTCAGCTTCTTGTGCAGATCGTCGGAACTGATCGATCCGCCGAGCGCCGACGACACACCGTCGGCGATCTCCTTGAGCCTCTTGTCCACATCGGGGTACTCGGGGTTCTTCTTGTGCTCGGCCTCGATCGACTTGCGAACTGCCTTGGGCAGGAACGTGAGTGAACGCGCCTCGTCGGTGTACGCGAGGGGGCGCCCGTTGCGGTCGAGGATGGCCCCACGCTTGGCCGTCAGCACCTGGGTGTACTCGCGTTGCTGCGCCGCCTCCGCCGAGATCGACGACGCCTCGATGGTGTGCACGACGATCATCCGGATCGCCACCGCCAACACCACGAGGAGAATCACGACTCCTACAGCGCGACTACGGAATTCAAAGGTGCGGGGACCTCGACCCCGTCCGCCTCCGCGGCCACCGGTACCCGACCCTCCGCCCGCAGGTGCTGGGCGTCGCCCTGACCGGGGCTGCGCAGTGGGCGGGTCGAAACGCTCACCGATCCGCTGAAAACTGGCGCGTGTCATGGTTGTCAATTGTCCACTGCCCTAACGGGCTCCCGCCGAATTTGCGCTCGGCGGGTTGCCATTCGTCTGAGCCGAGGGTGCAACATTCGGATTGGGTGCGGCAGCGGCCCCCGGCGCCGGAGCGTCAGCGCGCGCGGGAGCATCGGCGCGTGCCGGGGCGTCGCCGCCCTGGTTCTGGGTCGGCGTGGTGTTGGTTCCAGGAGCCGTATTGTTGTTCGGCGCTGGCGAATTGGATGAGCCGGCGCCGGACGAGTTGCTATCGCCGGACCTGGCCGCATCACCGGACGGGGCGGCACTCGAGTCCGATGCGTCCGCACCCCCGAGGCCCATCGAATCACTGACCTTGCTCTTGTCGATCTTGCTGGTGGGATCGGGCTTGTCGTCGGGGTTGATCGTCCCCATCGGCTTGCCGGATGCGGGCTCGGGATCGCCGAGCACCTTGGGCTTACCATTGGCGCCGACAACCATCCGGGCCGGATTCTGAACCGGGATCATCCCCAATTTCGCTGCCTTGTCGGACAATTCGGGCGCCGAGTCACCCGACTCGTAGCTGCGCTTGAGACTGTCGCGGCGGTCGACGAGCGACTGGTTGACCTTGCGCTCGATTCCGAGTCGGTAGGAATCCTGCGCGGCCTTCGTCGACAGCCAGAGACTCAACCCGAGACCCACGACGAGCAGCGCGAGAACGGGCACCACGAACGGAACCGACCGCGCACGAGTGAACAGCGAGACACGTCGGACGGCCGAATCGCGCTCACCGCGCGTCCGCGTAGAGCCCTGCGCCACAACGCGATTGCGACGGCGATCGAGCGCACGTTGGGCTGCTCGCGAGCGGTTGGCACGCTCGGATTCGAGATTCTCCCGACGCGGACGACGGGTTGGCGTTGTGGTGGCTGCACCTGCGCTGTCGGCGACGGTGCGGTCGTCGAGCACTGTCATGACCGATTCCTCTCGACACGTTCGATGGCGCGGACCCGTACCGGGGCAGACCGCGGATTCTCGGCGAGCTCGGCCTCGCCTGCCTGCTCGGCACCTCGGGTGACGAGTCTGAATTTGGGTGCGGTTCCCGGCAGTTCGACCGGAAGGCCGGGTGGCGACGTCGAAGTGGTACGAGACGCGAACTCGCGCTTGACAATTCGGTCTTCGAGCGACTGATAACTCATCACCACCACGCGTCCACCCACCGCGAGCGCATCGAGCGCTGCGGGCAACGCGAGACGTAGGGCGTCGAGTTCGTGATTGACCTCGATCCGCAGCGCCTGGAACGTGCGCTTCGCGGGATGCCCACCGGTCCGACGTGTGGCCGCAGGAATTGCGGCATAAAGCAATTCGACGAGCCGCCCACTCGTTGTGAAGGGTTCGGTCTCACGGGCCCGGAGAACGGCTGACGCGATCTTGCCTGCGAAGCGTTCTTCTCCGTATTCCGACAGCACCCGTGCGAGGTCGCCGTGCGAGTACGTGTTGAGCACGTCTGCCGCGGTCAGGTCGTCGTCCGGATTCATCCGCATGTCCAGCGGGGCGTCGACGGCGTAGGCGAATCCACGATCGGCGCGGTCGAGTTGCATCGACGACACACCGAGATCGAAGAGCGCGCCGTCGATGTGGTCGACGCCTGCCTCGGCGAGGACGTCGTCGATGCCGTCGAATCGAGACTGGTGAAACGAGATCCGGTCGCCGAAGCGGGCGAGGCGATCACGTGCGATGTTCAACGCCGACTCGTCACGGTCGATGCCGATCACACGCGCGTCGGGGAATTCGGTGAGTATGAGTTCGCTGTGGCCGCCGGCGCCCAACGTCGCGTCGACGAACACCGGACGGTCGGTTTCCGAGTGGTCGGCACCAGAGTGGGTCAAGTCCGGTGCGAGAAGTTCGGTGATCCGCCGTGCCATGACGGGCACGTGGCCGAATTCTCCGGAACGACGTTCGTCGTCGTGTGGCGCGTTCACCGAATCACCTCCCGACGCGTGCTGTCTGCACGCCCCGACCCGTTGCGGCCACGCACACTCATCTTGAATCCCTGGCACCGACACCGGTCCGTGCGAAGAGTCTCGCCGGGTGAAGCGGGGTCCCGGTCCGGTCGCGCACCTGGCGTTGGGGAAGTACGCCAGGGTCGTTCCGGACCGGGGCCTCGATCCACCCGAAGCCCTGTCCATCGTGTGCCATTCCTCGGCTACAAGACCGCGTTCAATGCGGCCGAGTTGGCTGCCGAGAAGTTCTCCTCGTGCTCGTTCTGGTACTCGCGCCACTTCTGCGCGTCCCAGATCTCCAGGTGATCGAAACTGCCGAACACCACGCACTCCTTGGTCAGCTCCGCGTACTCCCGATGGTCGGGAGACAAGCTGATCCGACCCTGCCCATCCGGGCGCTGCTCCTCGGTGCTGGCGAAGAAGTAGCGCTGAAAGGCTCGTGCCTGCGGATCGTTACGGGATGCCTCCACAATTCGGGCGGCGATCTCGTCGAACTCCTCGGCTCGAAACACCGACAGGCTGTGGTCTTGGCCTTTTGTGACCATCACGCCTCCTGCCAGTGCGTCGCGGAACTTGGCGGGCAATGTCAGTCGCCCTTTGTCGTCCAACTTGGGTGTGTAGGTGCCGACAAATCGAACTGACGACATGTCGACACCTCCTGCCCCCTGAGCGATCCGTTCCGGTTCGTCTCACCCAGTGCTGCCACAGTACCCCACTTTCCACCACTTTCCACCCCTTCCACCCCCTGAAGTCGCTATCAACAACTATTGCTGCAGGTCAACGCAGAGAAACGCGGTGGTGGATGACACCACGCGCCGCGTGTCCCAGCCCGCCATTCGTGTGTCCAGAAGGACGAAACAGCATCAAAGTGACTGATGGGAGCCAGTTTTGTGCCCGGGTGGGGAGATGTGGGGAAGGCGGTGGGGCGCTGTGGGGACCGCGGTGGGGCGGCGTGGGGAATCAGGGGCCGCACAGCTGGCGGCGGCGTCGCGGGAGCTCCGGAGTGGGAGGTTCGATCAGGCAGACCCGAGCGGATGGGTGCATTGCCCACCAGAAGGCAGGGTTAGAGGTGAGGTGGCCGGCGGGGGCCGGTGCGGACACGGCGTGCTCACCCGCATACGACAACAGGGCAACACATTGGTGCGATGTGTTGCCCTGCTGTTTGTGAGATCTGACTATCTCAAGGAGTGGTGGAGGCGTGAATGTGTGTCTTATCGAAGGCCGTGGGTGCTGCAGCACACACATCCTTCGATACGACACACAATGTGGCCGAAGGGAGACGCCTGATCAATCAGGCGCCTGGGTCACTCCTGGTCGAAGCGGCGGTTGAACCGTTCTTCCATGCGCTCGGTGAACTTGCGCTTGCCTGCCGGCCGCGCGGGGGCCTCGGCGGGTGCCGAATTCTCGGGACCCGAGCGGCCACCGCCCCACAGAGCGAGGAGGCCTGCGCCGAACATCACGAGAAATCCGATGAGGCTGACGACGGGAAGCCCGGCGACGCTGAGGCCCACCAATGGGCCGACGACGAGCAGCACAAGACCCACGACGAAGACCGCCGCCGCCTGAAGACGACGACGACCCGACGACCGGCCAAGCCGCCGACGCTTCACGCTGGACGCGAACTTCGGGTCCTCGGCGTAAAGAGCACTTTCGATCTGTTCGAGCATGCGCTGCTCGTGCTCCGAGAGTGGCACCGACCCTCCTTACTACGTTGCCGATTCACACATCAACGAGATTGTGGCGACCGCGGACGCCAGTCTCGTGACATGTGTTCGCGGCTCACTGCTTCCATGATACGAGGTGATTGCAAGCGCGACCACCATAACCACCCGACCGTCACATCGAAGCCGCCAATAGCGACAATTCGGGTCCTGTGATCACGTCGGGTGAAACGACCGCCGATCACAACCGCCGTACGGGCGCCTTCGGCCGCGAAGCGCGAACCGCAGGCGCGGACGAACCGATGAATCAGGCGATGTGGTCGTAGCCGTAGTCGGACCGGTCGACCGCTTGGTGCGCAAGCTTTCCCTGTTCGTAGGCGACGATGATGTCTTCGACGGCGTCGAGAAACGACAACACACGGGAGCGGAGCGCCACGACCGTCGCACCCTCGACGGAGCGACGCAGGCCTGACTCGATCTCCATGCGCACAGACGACATCCGGGCAAACGCTTCGGCGAACTCTGCCAGATCAGGAACGGCCGACGAGATCCGCGACCACGCATTTGGGGACACGCGTCGAGATGCGCGCTTCGCGGGTGGTTCGTACACCGCGAGTGCCGCTCCTGCCGCCCGCAGCGCCGCCAAGTAGTACTGGCGGAACCGTTCGGCGTCGTCTGGCACGCCGTCGGCATTCTCGACCAGGATCTCTGCGCGATCGAGGAGGTCGCGAGCACGCACGACGACCATCGGGTCGATCTCCGGACGCACCACTGCACCTCGCCGTGCGTGACGCACTGTGCCGCGCGTCGGCCTATGGACTGCCATCTCGCGCTCCCTTCGGTGTTGCGTCCGCTCGACACCCGAGCGGCTTTCACGTTCCTGTGTGACCAAGTCGTTCCTGTGTGACCAAGTCCCGGTACGGTCCGGCGATGCACGCTTCCCTCGTCCGTCGCCGGACCGCCCAGACTGTCGTGGGTGACGCAGAACGGCTTGCGGAGGCACGTTCATCGAACACCCGTTCGACATATTCAATATAGCTAGAACGGCGACACTCTTCAAGAGGAGATGTGGCCCCATTCCCGACAGCAGAAGCGTAGAACTCGGTACCGACATTCCCG
The DNA here is from genome assembly GCF_036540975.1 of Gordonia sp. w5E2. Lineage (NCBI taxonomy): Bacteria > Bacillati > Actinomycetota > Actinomycetes > Mycobacteriales > Gordoniaceae > Gordonia > Gordonia sp. w5E2. Next base: position 2,963,134 of record NZ_CP144213.1, read on the forward strand.
ATCGGCTGCGGCCTGCCAGGAACGCGACGCGCGCGGCGGACTGCGGGAGGAAGGACAACGAGCAGTTGGCGACCCGACTCGTTCGGTTGACCGGCCAGGACTCCCCGGCCTGGCTCGACGCTGCCCTGAATGTCTACGTGACCGCGATGGACTACCCGCGTGGCACCGAGCACCACCGGGTTCCGCTCTGGCGCGAACACATCGCACGACGCGGGTGGACCGCATACGCGGCGCTGACGGCCGTCTCCCCCGACATCCGGCTCGACCCCGACGCGGAGCGTCGACGAATCGGCCCTCCGGTGTCGCCGTCCGGGCACGAGATCATGGTCGGCATCGCCTACGGCTATCGCGGCGCCGACGACCAGTGGTGGAATCACCAGCTCAGAACCGGTCTCCGACTGTCCGGCTGCGACCGCGACACCATCGAACGCATCGCAACCAACTACTTCGAACTCACCGAACTCCACGTCCACCCGACCGCTCAGGGCCACGGCATCGGCGAATGGTTGCTGACCGCGCTGCTGAGCGACCGTCAAGAAGACCACGTCCTACTGTCCACCCCGGAGATTCCCGCCGAACGAAATCGGGCGTGGTCCCTCTACCGCAGGATGGGCTTCGACGATGTGCTGCGCCACTTCACCTTCACCGGCGACCCACGACCCTTCGCTTTCCTCGGTCGACGACTCCCGCTCGACGCGGCTACCGAACCTCTCACAGGTACGCCACCAGCGGCGGCGCGGTGAGCCGCCGAGGCGGCTCAGGCCATAAGCCCCGGCACGACGCCGTTGTCGTGGGTGCAGGTCACAACGGCCTCATCGCGGCCGCCTACCTCGCCCGCGCGGGACGTTCTGTGCTCGTCGTGGAACGCGACGACATCCCGGGCGGCGCCGTTTCGACCGTCGAACGCTTTCCGGGCTATCGAGTCGATCGCGGATCGTCGGCGCATCTGATGATCCGACACTCCCCGATCATCGACGAGCTCGAACTTTCCGCGCACGGTCTGCGCTATATCGACTGCGACCCTTGGGGTTTCGCACCCGCGACGCAGGACGGACCACCGTTGGTGTTCCGCACCGACCTCGACGCGACCTGCGCGTCGATCGCCGCCGCGTGCTCAGACGCCGACGCGGACGCCTACCGACGATTCGTCGACGTGTGGGGTCCGCGGTCGCGGGCTGTGCTCGACGCGTTCAACTCGCCGGCAACGCTCCCCCGGTTCGGACGGGCATTCACCGGTATCGGAAACACCGCCCACACCGCCCGTACCGGGTTCATCGGTAGACGTGCGGGGTCGCTCATGTCGGCGACCCAGGAACTGATGATGTCCGGCGACGCCCTCCTCGATCGCTGGTTCACCTCCGAACGACTCAAAGCGGCTCTCGCCTGGTTCGGCGCGCAATCGGGTCCGCCGATGAACGCGCCGGGTACCGCACCCATGGTCGGGTTCGCGGCACTCATGCATCGGATTCCCCCTGGCAGGGCGGTCGGCGGCAGCGGCGCGCTCACCGAATCCCTCCTGCATCGCCTCGACGCCGACGGCGCACAGGTACTCACCGGATCGCCCGCGACGTCGATCAGCCGCTGTGGCGATCATTGGTGCGTTCAGACCGGCGAGGACAGCCACTGCACCGACCAGGTGATCGCCGCCTGCCACATAATCGCGACACTCGACATGCTCGACGCCGGGCGAGCTGCCCCACCAGCGGAGATCGATCGGTGGCGGCGCGAGATCGACATCGGCTCCGGCATCGGGATGGCAGTCCGGCTCGGCACACGCGCACTCCCCGCCTACCGCGACCTGCCGTCGGACCTTCCACCGCACGGCGTGCATTCGGCGCTGGGACTCCTCGTCACCGATCGTGCACAGCTTCGTCGCGCGTACACCGCGGCCTCGGTCGGCGAATTACCACCGCGCCCACCGTGCGTTGTGATGAGTTTCTCGGCGATCGACCCGACACTTGCTCCCGCACAACGACATTCGATCACCGTATGGTCGCAGTGGCATCCCCGACAGTTGCGCGAAGGACAGTGGTCGACGGCCGGCTCGGTCGCCGTGGACGAGATCCTCACCGAAGTCGATCGCCACGCACCGGGGTTCAGTGCGTCGGTCGACCATCGTTATGTACAGACGCCGGCCGATCTGGAATCCGAACTCGGGCTGGTCGGCGGCAACATCATGCACGTCGAGATGACGATCGACCAGATGTTCGTCTATCGGCCGCACCCCGACCTGGCCGGGCACCGTGTGCCCGGGGCAGCAGGACTCTTCCTCGCCGGGGCGTCGACGCATCCCGGCGGTGGGGTGACCGGTGCCAGCGGGCGGATCGCAGGGCAGCTCGCGATCGCGGCGAGCCGACGGCGTCGCTGACGCTCCCATCCGGCACCCCGCATCCGACACTCCCCATCCGACACTCCCCGCCTGACACACGCCGCAGGGTGTGCGAGGCGACGGTGCCCTTCTGGCACGATGAGCACGTGCAACCGGCTACCACGCGACGCCCGACCGATCCGACGCGCAGACGTTCCGCGCGAACCGCGGTCGCGTCGGTGTTGATCCTGCTCACGGCCATTCCTCTGCTGTCGGGGTGTCTGACCCGCTCGACCACCGTCGGCGACCGGTATGCCGGCACGGTCATCGTCGCCACCTCGCCGGACAATCCCAGCGGCGCGCCACGACTCGACATTCCCGAATCGATGCGCAACAACGTGTCGACCTCCGACTACCGCGAAGGCCCCAACACGGGTGGGGGCGACTCGGCGAACCCGTCGGCTTCACCGTCTCCGGGCGCCCCGTCCGCAAGCGCCCCATCCGCAGGCGCACCGTCGACCGGGACACAGCCGGGAACCACAGGGCAGGGCGCCAGCCGGGTCGGTACCAGGGCGACGTTCTCCGATCTGACCGCCGGTCAGCTCAGTCAGCTCGGCGACATCGTCGCCAACGCGTTCGGCGACACGTCGATGACGATGGAGCTGAACGCCAAGCGCAGCGGCGACGTCGTGCGCTTCCGCGGCAGTGCAGATCTCAACGGACTCGAGGAACGCGACTACCTCAAGTTCACCCTGGCGTTCGCTGGTCCGATCACCGCGAGCAACGTGGCGAAGCAGGATTCGGAGACCTCGGTCACGTGGACACCCGAACCGGGCAAGGTCACCGAGTTCATCGCCGATGCGACATACCCCGACCCCGCGACCGCGGCGTTCACCGGATGGACGTGGCTCCTCGTGATCGTGTGCCTGCTCGTCGTCGCGCTCGTCATCTGGTTGGCGTACTCGCACCGCGACACGAGCCCTCGCCCCGGGCGGCCGCGGCCGGTGCGTCGAAGCGCACCCGTCCAAAAGGCAACGGCACCGAAGACGACAACTCCGAAGGCAAGCGCACAGCCTTCGACTACCGCACCTGCCGCGCACGCAGAATCCGCGACGACGACGTCGGGCGGCGAGAAGCCGGAGAGCACAGGCTCCGCCGGCTAGGCCTCCCAGCGGGGCAGTTGCGCCGGCCGGCGCTGGTTAGTTCGACGAGACGAGCGGCAGGGCGTCGGAGGTGTCGACGCCGAGCCGGTCGAGTACCTCGCAGGTGGCCTTGGCGAAGTTGAGGCTGATGAAGTGCAGCCCGGGGACGCCCTCGGCGATGAGATGCTGCGACATCTCGGTGGCGATGTCGATTCCGACCGCGCGCACCGCTGCCCTGTCTTCCTGTTCACCGGAACCCGCGGCGGCGATCAACCGTCGCTCGACGCTCTCGGGCAGGACCGAGCCTGACAGCTCGACCATCCGTCGGACCGAGGCAAGCGACGTGATCGGCATGATCTCGGGGATGATCGGCTTGGCACCCTGCTCGGCGTCGGCAGCAGCGACGCGGTCGCGCAGGCGGAGGTAAAAGTCGACGTCGAAGAACAGTTGGGTGACCGAGTACTCGGCGCCTGCGCGGAGCTTGCTCACCAGTACGCGGGTGTCGTGGTCGAGATCGGGAGCGCGGTGGTGGCCTTCGGGGAAGGAAGCCACACCGACGTGGAACTGGCCGAGTCCACCGATCAGGTCGACGAGTTCTTCGGCGTACGAGACGCCCTCGGGATGCTTGACCCACTCACCGAGCGGATCTCCTGGCGGATCACCGCGTAGCGCAAGGATATTGGTGATGCCCTTATCCGCGTACGCGCCGACCAGCGAGCGCAGTTCGGCGATCGAGTGGTTCACCGCGGTGAGATGAGCGACCGGCACCAGCGTCGTCTCGGTCGCGAGTTGCCCCGCGATGCGCACGGTGCGATCGCGGGTGCTGCCACCCGCGCCGTACGTCAGTGACACGAACGCGGGATTGAGCCGCTCGAAGACACGCACCGCACGCCACAGGCGTGCTTCGCCCTCGGCATCTTTCGGTGGAAGGAACTCGACGGAGAAGGGCACCTGTCCCGGATGCGGCGCAGACAGACGTTCGACGACGGACGGCACCGGGGCGGATGAATTCACCGGACCAGTGTACGGGCTAGCCTGTGACACGTGACCTCGACCGCTCCCGTCCCCACGCGCCTCGCCGAGGTTCCCGGCGCAGTCGAATCCGTGCTGCGCGACTTCCTCGGTACCGCTGTGTCAACAGCCGCCGCCATTTCGCCGGTCGTCGGGTCGTCGGCGCAGGTCGTCGCCGATTTCGTGCTGTCGGGCGGCAAGCGCATCCGGCCCGTCTTCGCGTACGCGGGGTGGCAGGCGGGCCGCAGCGACGCCAACGGTGTCCCGACCGGCCTCACCGACGCCGACGCACTGCGGATCAGTGCCGCCCTCGAACTCGTGCAGGGGTGCGCGCTCATTCACGACGACATCATCGACGCCTCCGACACGCGGCGCGGCAGACCAACGGTGCACCGGGTGTTCGAGCGCGGCCATCGCGACGCCGGATGGCGCGGCGACGCGGCTGAACACGGCGTCGCGTCGGCTGTTCTGGCAGGCGATTTCGCGCTCGCATGGGCCGACGACCTTGTCCACGGGTACGCCCCGGCGACCGTGTCGCCCGCGGGAAGGCCTCTGACGGGTCCGCAAGTCGCGCCCCTGCCACCGGGAGTGATCGCGACATGGGCGGCCATGCGTACCGAGGTCCTCGGCGGTCAGGTCCTCGACATCGTCAACGAGGTCAGTGGCGAGGAATCGACGGAGGCCGCCTATCGGGTGATGGAGTTCAAGACGGCTGCGTACACGGTCGCGCGTCCACTCGAGCTCGGTGCCCGCGCCGCGGGTGCCTCCGAGGAACTCGTCGACCAACTACGTTCGGTCGGCCACGATCTCGGCATCGCGTTCCAGTTGCAGGACGATCTTCTCGGCGTGTTCGGTGATCCGGTCCGAACCGGCAAGCCTTCGGGCGACGACCTCGTCGCAGGTAAGCGGACAGCACTTCTCGCGCTCGGACTGTCCCGCGCCGACGCGGACGATCCCGCACTCGGCGACACGTTGCGTTCGGTCATAGGGACCGAACTGTCGGCAGACGAATTGGCCACTGCGCGTGGCATTCTGACCGATGTGGGCGCCGTCGCCGACGTCGAGCGGACGATCGACACGCTGCTCGACTCCGCCGTCACCACCCTCGAGAGCACCGACATCGACGATGCCGTGTACACCGACCTCGTTGCCGTCGCGCGTCGTATGGCGCATCGCGACGCCTGAGCGTGGGCACCGACGTGACGGTGGCCGCAGACGCGCGTGTGGACCGCGGATCGTTGACGACGCGGCGTACCCTCATCGCCGGTCTGATCGGCTCGATCATGGTGTCGCTCGGCGGTTTCGGCATCGCAGACATCCCCCGCAACCACCCGATACTGACCGACACCGGACTGAGCTGGCTCACCTACGGACACGGTAAATCGCTGTGCAGCATCACATTCTGGGTCGGCGTGACGCTCATGGTGATCGCATGGATACGCCTTGGGCGCATCCTGTGCGACCGCACGCGTGATCACAGCGGGCTCCACCTGGGCAGGTGGGTGCTGGCGTGGGCCGCACCGTTGATGGTGACCGTGCCGCTCTACAGTCGCGACGTCTACGCCTACCTCGGCCAGGGCGCCCTGTTCGGGGCGGGCTTCTCGCCGTACGCCGACGGCCCGGCCCACAATCCGGGACCACTCGTCGACAGCATGGCGCAGGTCTGGGCGTCGACCACTGCGCCCTACGGTCCGCTCTTCGTGTGGGTGACACACCTTGTCGTCGCCGTGACCGGTGATCACGTCATCCTGGGTGTGCTCGCCATGCGACTGGTCCTGCTGCCGGGACTCCTGTTGTCGCTCTGGGCAATTCCGCGACTCGCCCGCCACTTCGGGGCGTCGGCCGCCGCCGGGCTGTGGCTCGTGCTGTTCAACCCGCTCGTCCTGATCCACCTGGTGGGCGGACCGCACGTCGAGCTGCTCATGATGGGTGTGTTGTCCGCGGGGATGGCGTTGGTCGTCACCGGGCGACACGTCGGCGGGCTCGTGCTGCTCGGCTGTGCGGTCTCGATCAAGATCACCGCCGGGATCGCGGTCCCCTTCGTGCTGTGGATCTGGTTGGCGCACATTCGACAACGGCGCCAGGTGGGCGCGCGCGACGTGGCTCTCGTGCTCGCCGCGATCGTGGGCATCACCGTTGCGGTGTTCGCGGCGTGGACCGCGCTCGTCGGGCTCGGCCTGGGTTGGCTCACTGGTTTGGGCTGGGCGGATCGGATCGTGAATTGGTTTACGCTGCCGACGGTTGTCGCCCACCTCGTGACGCTCGTCGCCGCGCCGTTCACTCCGCTCAACCTGCAGACCGTCCTGCCGATCACCCGGCTCATCGGCGAAGCGCTTCTCGCGGTCATCCTCGTCGTGTTGTGGTGGCGGCAGCGGCATTCCGAGCGAGACGCGATGGCGGGCATCGTGCTCGCCATGCTGGCCGTCGTGATCCTCGAACCGTCGACGCTCCCCTGGTACTACACCTGGGTGCTGTGTCTGGCCGTCGCGTTCACACTGCCGACGTGGGTGCGCGCACTCGTCGTCGGCATCTCGACGTTCATGCTGATCGTCTTTCAGCCCGACGACTCGATCTTGTTCTACAAACTGCCCGAGACACTGTTGGCGCTGGCGCTCGGTGGCCTCGCGGCCGCGTCGGTGATGCGGACCGATCCGCTGCGGATCGGCGCTCTCGGCCGTCGGATGTGGGGTGTCAGAACGCCTGTGCCTGCGCGCGACGGATGACTTCGCGGGCCGAGTGGGTGTGCAGCGCGTCTGCGGGTGTCAGGCCGAGGTCGTCCTGTTCGGTGAACAGCCACGCCATGATCTCGTCGCGCGTGTAACCGCCGTCGAACAATACGTCGACGAGTCCGGTGAAATGTTTCGCGATGCCTTCGTCGTCGAAGAACACGCGCGGCACCGCGGGCTGACCGTCACGCGAGATCGCCAGCAGGTGATGATCCCGGATGAGATTGCGCACCTTGTTCGTCGAGACATGCAGGCGTGCTGCGACGTCGTCGAGTGAATAGGTGGCGGTGTCGGCGGGGAGGGTGTCGGTCGAGAGGGGCAGAGAACTCACCCGCCTGAGATTACCGTTTCGCCGCGCATGCCGACAGGCGGTTGTCACGCTGTGCACAACTCGTCATTCGGGTACACGCCACGGCGTCCAGGTATGGGCCGGCGGTCGGTGGTGCCGGGTAGATTCGACGTCGTGAACAGCCCGGCCGACACCCTGCTCGGTGCGGTCCTCGAGGACCGCTATCGTCTCGATGCGCCCATCGCGCGCGGCGGGATGTCGGCGGTCTATCTCGGCGCCGATCTGCGGTTGGGTCGCGACGTCGCGGTCAAGGTGATGGATCGACGCTACTCGGGCGACCCACAATTCGTGCGCCGCTTCGAGTTCGAGGCGCGTGCGGTCGCAGGCCTCAAACATCCGGGCCTGGTCGCGGTCTACGACCAAGGCATCGACGAGGGCACCGCGTTTCTCGTGATGGAACTCGTCGAAGGCGGGAGCCTGCGCGAGTTGCTGCGCGAGCGGGGACCCATGCCGCCGCACGCGGTCGTCGCTGTCGCCGATCCCGTCCTCGGCGGTCTCGGCACCGCGCACCGAGCAGGACTCGTCCATCGCGACATCAAGCCCGAGAACGTCCTGATCTCCGATGCGGGCGAGGTCAAGGTCGCCGACTTCGGCCTGGTGCGCGCGGTCGCGGAAGCGGGTGTCACCTCGGCGAGCGTCATCCTGGGCACCGCGGCGTACCTGTCGCCCGAGCAGGTCGAATCCGCCGACGCCGACGCCAGGAGCGACGTCTACTCCATGGGCGTCATGATGTTCGAATTACTCACCGGCAGAACGCCTTTCCACGGCGACTCGCCACTTGCACTCGCCTACCAACGACTCTCCTACGACGTCCCGGCCCCCGGCGATGTCATCGACGGCGTGCCCGAGGAGATCGACGAGGTGATCCTGCGCGCCACCGAACGTCGGCCGCGCGACCGCTACGTCGACGCCTTCGAGATGCGCGACGCGCTGCTCGCCGCTGCCGACGATCTCGACCTGCCGCCGTTCACCGTTCCCGCACCGCGCCGCTCGGCCGAGCGGGAGACGATGGTCCGGATGCGCGCCGCACAGGCCGCCGCGGCGCGCCCACAGCCGCGTCCGGTGGCACCCCGCGCTGTCCCCGCAACGGCACAGCAACCGGTCGCGGCGTCGCTCGTCGCGCCTCCGCAGCCGACGACAGCACCACCCGCGACGACCAAGCGTCCCACGGTGATTCCCGATCGACCGGCCGACGACACGCCCACCCACGACCCGGGGCGCGGAAGGTTGCAGGCGCTGATCTGGCTGACCGTCGTCCTGCTGGTGGCAGCGGGCGTCGGCTCGGTCGGCTGGTGGCTCGGCGCCCTGATCGTCGGCTGAACTGATCGTCGGCTCAACCGATCGCCAGCTGACCGGCCCGGTGCCGAGATGCTCAGCCGCGCAGCATCTCCGCGACGAGGAATGCCAGTTCCAGCGACTGCTGGGTGTTCAGCCGCGGGTCGCATGCGGTCTCGTATCGGCCGGACAGGTCGAGATCGGAAATGTCTTGCGCGCCACCGAGACACTCGGTCACGTTCTCTCCGGTGAGCTCGACGTGGATACCACCCGGGTGCGTACCGAGCGCGTGATGCACCTCGAAGAAGCCCTGCACCTCGTCGACGACGCGGTCGAAGTGCCGTGTCTTGTACCCGGTCGGCGAGGTGTGGGTGTTCCCGTGCATCGGATCGGACTGCCAGATCACCTTGTGGCCGGTCGCCTCCACCGCGCTCACGATCGGCGGCAGCACCTCGCGCACCTTCGAGTTACCCATGCGGGCAACGAAGGTCAACCGTCCGGGACGGTTGTGCGGATCGAGCCGTTGGACGTACTCGACGGCCTGCTCGGGTGTCGTCGTCGGTCCGATCTTGACCCCGATGGGGTTACGGATGAGCTCGGCGAACGCGATGTGCGCACCGTCGAGTTGGCGTGTGCGCTCACCGATCCAGAGGAAGTGCGCGGAAAGGTCGTAGAGCACCTTCTCGTCGAGTTCGGACCCGTTGGCACCGGACTCGTCGAGATCGGGATTGTCGGCCAGGCGCAGCATCGCGCGTTCGTAGTCGAGCACGAGCGCTTCGTGCGAGGCGAAGATCGCGGCGGACTTCAGGCTCGAATCGGTGACGCCACAGGCGTCCATGAACTTCAGGCCGCGGTCGATCTCGCCTGCGAGGGCCTCGTACCGCGCACCGGCGGGTGACGTACGGACGAACTCGCGATTCCAGTCGTGCACGCGACGCAGGTCTGCTTCGGCACCGGTCAGTGCGCGCACCAGGTTCATCGCTGCCGACGCATTGGCGTACGCGCGGACCAGGCGAGACGGATCGTGCACTCGTGCCGCTTCGACGGGTGGGAATCCGTTGACCATGTCGCCGCGGTAGGACGTCAGGCCGAGCGCGTCGACGTCGGCAGAGCGCGGCTTGGCGTACTGCCCCGCGATGCGGGCCACCTTCACGACCGGAAGGCTGGCGCCGTAGGTCAGCACGACGGCCATCTGCAGCAGGGTGCGGATGTTGCCCTTGATGTGCGGTTCGGTGTTGTCGGCGAACGTCTCCGCGCAGTCGCCGCCCTGCAGCAGAAAGGCGCGTCCCTCGGCGACGTCGGCGAGCTGAGAGGACAGAGCCTCGACCTCTGCCGGCATGCAGATCGGCGGCACGCTCTCGAGCACCGTGCGCATCCGGTGGGCGTCCTCGGGATCCCAACTCGGCTGCTGGAGTGCCGGCCTGCTCATGGCGTCGGCAAAGCGTGCCTGCAGGTCGCCGGGAAGCGGGGGCAGTTCGGGAAGTTCGTCGATCGGAACGTCTACGGTCCAGTTCACCACCCCACCAGGGTAGTAGGCGTCTACGACGACCCCGCAGCTCGGCCCCGTACCGTCTCCGACGCCCACCCCGCCTCAGGCACGCGAACCGCCCGCGCGCTCGATGGCCTCCCACTTGCGCAGGTTGTGTCGAGCATCACTGAGGGCGTCGTGAGCATCGTCGGGCGCCGGCGGCAGAGGTGGGCGACCGGCGGCCTCCCAGTGCTGTTTGAGCTCGCGCGTGAAGCGCGGAACAGCGCGGGGCAGTTCGGTCATCGGACCCCACAACTGACAGAGAACAACGTGGTCATAGGCCCCTACCCACGCCCACAGCTCTATGTCGTTGCCCTTTTCCGTCAGGAACTCCAGCAGGCCGTCGCGGATCTGCGACCGCGACTTCCACAGCGGCGACGAGGGTGAGGGAAGCTTGGGCAGGACGTTGGCGCGCACCCAACTACCGGCGCGCCCGGGGTCGAACTCGGTCGACACCGCATAATATTCACGACCGTCCTCTGCGACGACACCGATCGATATGAGATCGATCGTGCGGCCGTCCTCGATAAACTCCGAGTCGTAGAAGAAACGCATACCGCCAAGTATTCGCCACCGAATGCGCACACCGACACCCGACCGACCCACATGCCCCCGCTGCGGGGCCTACACAAAGGCCATCGATGCCCACATTCTGCAGCGCCGCGGACACTCGGCTCCGTCGGTGGGTTCCGACGCGGTTGACGCGCGCGCTCATCGTCATCGTGTTCGCGACGTCGTCGCTGCTCCAGATGATCGGTGTGCCTTTCACCAGCAGTTTCGGTACCAGAACGCGCATCGACCTCGACGTCTATCGGCTGGGGGCGCAGATCTGGCAGCAGGGCCAGAGCCTCTACGCCGACGGCTCGATGCCGTTCACCAGCGACGGCATCTGGCTTCCGTTCACCTACCCGCCGTTCGCCGCGATGACGTTCGTGCCGCTGGGTGCGATGACACTCACCATCGCGGGCGTCGTGATGTCACTGCTCACGATCGGACTCCTCGTCGTCGTCGTGCACATCGTGTTGACGGTGCTTTCCGTCGGGCGCATCGGCAACCGGTGGTGGCTCGCTCTTCTGGTCTCCACTGCCGCGCTCTGGCTCAATCCGATGTGGATGACGCTCGGCTTCGGTCAGATCAACGTGATCCTCATGGCGATGATCGTCGTCGACGTCTTCCTCGTCGGGCGGGGGCGTCGCCGCGCGCTCGGGCCTCTGCAGGGTGTTCTGGTGGGACTCGCGGCGGCGATCAAGCTGACCCCGCTCGTCTTCATCGTGCTGTTCGCATCGGCTCGGCGCTGGCGGGCGGTCGTCACCGCTGCCGCGACTTTCGTCGCCGCAGCCGCCCTGGCATGGATCTGGATGCCGTCGGATTCGTGGGGGTACTGGACACACACCTTGTTCCACACCACGCGCATCGGTGATCCGTCGGGCCGGATCAACCAGAACCTCAACGCGATGTGGATTCGGCTCCTCCCCGAGGCGAGCGCCGCGCAGCTCGCGTGGGTGCTCAGTTCACTCGTGGCAACGGCACTGGCGGGCGCCGCGTTGTTCGCATGCAAGCCCGTCGCGGCATTCGGCCGGGGCGCGGGTCGGACCGGACGCGTCAATGCCCTCCTGGCGACCTGCGTCGTCGCGGTCTGGGGACTTCTCGTCTCGCCGACATCGTGGGCACACCACTGGGTGTGGTCGATTCCGCTGATCCTGACGAGCCTTGTGGTCGCCGCGCGCACCGACTCGCGGCGCGCGTACGTCGCCTACAACGCGATCGCCGTCAGCGGCATCCTGATCTTCGCCGTCGGCCCGTACCAGTTCCTGCCGATGGTTGCCCGACACTGGACCGTATTCGACCACATCGTCGGAAACGCGTTCTCGCTGTGGGGAATCGCCGCTTTGATCGTGATCTGGCTGCTTCCGTTCTCCCCCGCGCGTGCCGCCACACGAGCAGCCGATCAACCGCTCGCCGAGATCCGATCTGCCTGAGCGGTAATTCCCGCGCAGCGCCGGCGCCCGAACTGACAGCCGATATGAGTCAGGCGGCCGAGGCCTCGCCCGGCCGCGCGGGCTGCTGGGCGTCGGGCTTCTTCTCCTTGAGCGAGGCGGCGTAGATGTCGACGTACTGCTGACCCGAGAGCTGCATCAGCTCGTACATGATCTCGTCGGTCACGGCACGCTCGATGAAGCGGTTGCCCTGCATGCCTTCGTAGCGGGCGAAGTTCAGCGGCTTGCCGATCTTCACCTTGACCCTGGTCGGGCGCGGCAGCACGGTTCCGGGCGGGTTGAAGGTATTGGTGCCGATCATGGCGACGGGGATCACCGGCACCCCGGTGTCGAGCGCGACTCGGGCGAGTCCCGTCTTGCCCTTGTAGAGGTTGCCGTCGGGCGACCTGGTGCCCTCCGGGTACATGCCCATCAGGTTGCCTGTCTCGAGCTGGCGCCGCGCGGCCTTGAGCGCATCGGCGGCCGCCTCCGCACCGGTCCGGTCGATCGGGATCTGACCGACGGCGGTGTAGAACCACGCCTGGAAGCGACCCTTGATACCGGTGCCGTTGAAGTACTCCGCCTTGGCGAGGAAGTAGATCCGACGCGGCACCATCAGCGGCAGGAAGAAGCTGTCCATCACGGCAAGGTGGTTGCTGGCGAGAATCGCCGGTCCGCGTTCGGGGAGGTTCTCGAGGCCTTCGACCTCAGGACGGCCGAGCACCCGCAGGAGCGGTCCGAGGAGAACGTACTTGAACAGGTAGTACCACATTTGAGACTCACTCCATCATCGCCGCGTCGCCACTTGGTGAAGTCGTCGCCGGACAGAGCACCGAGAGAACTCGAAGAGGGGCGAGTTTCCCGGTGAGCCGACGGGACGTTGTGAGATGACTCTACTCAAGCGCCCAGACCCGCGTGGGCCATAGGGCGTGCTCTCAGTGTGCCGTCGACCACCCTGCGTCGCCGAGCGCCAGGCCTTCGGACCGTAGTGCCGCGCGCGCCACCTCTGCGGCGCCGATGACGCCCGCGCTCTCGCCGAGCTGCGTGCCTCGAATCCGCGCGAGCTGTCGGTGCCCCGAGCCGGTGATCAATCTTGCGTAGTGCTCACGCGCCTCGTCGAGGAACAGTCCCGACGCCGCGCCGACGCCGCCTGCGAGCACGATCAGGTCGGGGTCGAAGATGTCGGCGATCATCGCCAGCCCCTGACCGAGTGACGCCGCGAAAGCGGCGAACGCGGCGATCGCGACCGCGTCACCGTCGGCTGCGGCACCCGCGACACGACGCCCCGTCAGCGACCCGGGATCGGCTGCGACGTCGGCGGCGAGCTGGCTTCTCCCCCAATCGCCATCGGCAAGCAATTCGACGACGGTGTCGACCAAAGCCGTTCCGCTGCAATATCTTTCCCAGCATCCACGCTTGCCGCATGAGCACGGCCGACCGTCGGGGACGACCGTCAGATGTCCGAGTTCCGGGGCTACACCGAAACTGCCGCGATAGATCTCGCCCTCGATGAGCAATCCGGCACCGATACCGGTCCCGATGGCCAAGACCAGCGAGTTGTGTCCGCGCGCCGCAGCGCCGAATCGGAACTCGGCGACGGCCGCGGCGTTGGCGTCGTGCTCGGTGACCACGGGCAGACCGATGCGCGCACTCATCTCTTCTGCGACACGTGCCTCACGCCACGGCAGGTGCGGCGCGAACCGGACGACCTGCCGATCGGGGGTCAGAAAGCCCGCCACCGCGAGGCCGACGGCGCGCGCCGCCCACCGTGAGGTGAGTTCGCCGACGAGCCGATCGAGGCAGTGCTCGAGGGCCAGCGCCGTGCCCGGCGTCGCGGCCCGCAGGGTGTCGAGCATCCGTCCGCGTTCGTCGACCACGGAGGCGCGCACACTCGTGCCGCCGATGTCGATGCCGATCGTCAACTCGCCCATTACTTCTCAGTTCTCATCACGTCTGAGTGTCGCCATCGAGGTGCCTGCGGTCAACGAAGGGATCGGCGCGGTGCTCGCGCGTCGCCCGGTGTGGCGTCGACGTGCCGATTCGGACCGCGATCGGTTGGTACTGCGCGGTCGGCGGGGTGTGCGCGGCCGGAGTCGCGCGTAGCGCGTTCGCGACGGCCTCCAGCACCGCGATGAGTGCGGCTATCAGCCGGGGGATGAGGTCGCCGATCTCGGCGACGAGTGAACTGATCTCGCCCGCGACGTCGCCGAATGCCTGGTGGCGCGCGCCCGTTCCCCGGGCTGCCCCGGCCGACGCCGACTGCCCCCCTCCGCCGATGATGGCGGCGAGCTGGTCGATCTGCGCTGCGATGCCCAGGACGAAGTCGCGGACAGGGTCACCGACGGGGTCTCCGGTGAACGCGTCGTCGCGGTCTCCTGGCGTCTCCCGTCCCCCCGACGGATTGCCACGGTCGTCGCTGCTCATGTCGGGCGGCTGGTCCTTTGCTGGTGGCGGGCCCCGGTACTGGCCCGGGGACATGTGCACCGAAACGCTACCCGCAACCTCACCGTCGAGGCCATACCGCTGGGTCGGGACGGAACCGGATGCGCACCTGTTGGCCATCCCAGTCGGCGTCGTCGACGACGCATCGCCGCAACACCGAAGGCAACGGCAGGCAGTGGCGTAGACCGTCGACGGTGACGAGGAGGTCGTCGCCCGAGCGTCCGAGCATGAACCGACCAGGATCGGGAAGCGTTTGCGGCCAGGACAATTCGTACGTGGTGTCGAGGCCGTCCGCCTCGTCGCCGACAACCGACAGCGCCGACGAGCCGTGCGCGCGACCCGACGGCGCGAGCAGCGTCACCCCGAGCTTCTTCAGTCGTGCCGGCCGTTCCAGCGGCGTGTCGAGCGCCGCGACACCACGAATGTCGACGCCGGGCGCGATGTCGATCTCGTCGGGCACGAGCTCCCGACGGCCCGATTCGGCGGTGGCGTCGTCGAGGTAGATGGTGCGCAGCGGGAGTCCGAGCAGGTCGATGGACGCGAGCTGATGCGGCAACAATCGGGCTCCGCGATACCCGCTGCCGACCACGAGGTGCGCCGCTGTGGTGTCCGCGTCACGCAGTAGCTCGGCGACGTCGGCACAGTCCCGGTCGATGGTGTCGACCGCGGTGGTCAGTTGTGCGACCGCCGGACGGTCGGCCGCGGCTGCGAGCCTGCGATGCCTCGGCCATAGCCGGTCAAGAGAGTGCCGAAGCGTCGACGGCGCGTCGAGCAATTGGTACGGATCTCCCATTCCGGACAGGTCGACGACGATGCGCTGCCACTGACCGCTGACCGCCTCGTCGCGAATCCGCCGCAGCAACAAGGCATCCTCGACGCCGGGCAGCGATGTCACCTCCGCCTGGTCGATCCCTGCGAGGGTGTCGACGAAGGGCAGTGTGATCTTGGAGCGTCGCACGGTATCGGCGAGGAGTTCGGCGAACAGCGCCCACGACGTCGTGGCCGACGTGAGCCGCTCGAGGCAGAGCAGGTGCAGATGCGACGACACCGCGACGGCGTCGTTGGGCGAGCGGAACACACCGAGAATGTCGGGGACCGGCGAGCAGCGGTCGACCGTGACCAGGAGGGTGTGCCGATCGGCGGCGAGCGGTGAGCGCACCTCGGGCCTGCGTGCGCGGGGTCGGCTGACCGCGCCCGCGGCCGCGACCGCGGTCACCCCGGATCCCCCCGGACCGAAGACGATGTGAATAGGCGTCAGGTCGATCAGCCTTCGACCCTCTTCTTCAGATCGTTGAGCGCGGCGTCGGTGATCGCTTTCTCGGCACGTCGCTTGAGCTGTCCGATCATCGGAACCTGCAGGTCGACCATCAACTCGTAGGTGACCTTGGTCGAGCCGGGGACCTGTCTACTGAGCACGTACCGGCCACGCTGATCCTTCTGCAGATCACTCGACACCAGAACCCACGAGACCTCGTCGCCGCCTGCACCCCACGTGTAGCGCAGCACGTAGGTGTCCTGGAGCACGCCGGCGTCGAGGAGGAAACGCACCTCCGACGCCCTGCCCGCCGAGTCGCGCTCGGTGACCTCGACCTCCCGCGCTGCGGTGACCCACTCCGGGTAGTGCTCGAAGTCGGAAATGACAGCCATCACCTCTGCGGCGTCGGCGTTGATGACGATCGAACGCTCGGTATGGTCGGCCATCAGCTCGCCACGCTTTCACTGATCGCGGGATCGCCTGGGGCGCGGCCCGATTCGAGAAGATCCTTGATCTCGAACGTCACCCGTTTCCCGATCACGCGGTAACGATGGTTGAGGCCGGCCACGTCGGCTCCTGCCGAATCACCGGTGGGTTCTGCATGAAGGAAATAGTGCAGTACGAACCCGTCGAGCACCGGCTCGCACCAGAATTCCATCGTTCCTCTCACCGGACCGTCGACCCGCCAGCGCATACCCGCGGCACCGCGATCCTCAGCCACCTCTGTGCGCAGATCGGGCCACCAGGATCGCCATCGTCCGCGATCACCCACCACGGCAGCCACCAACTCGGGTGCCGCAGCGACGAATGTCTCATCCGCCACCTGAATGCTCGTCACGCCTCTTAGCTTCACATACTCGCGACGGGAGCGGATAGACCCCTCATACGTGACACAACTCCGGCGCGGTTGTGGGTGGCCAAAAGTCCGGGGATACGATTGACCGCGAGTGTCTGATGCCAACGATGGCGAAAGGTCGTCGATTAACAAATGAGTGCCGCGATGAATGAGTACAGCGTCCCCGCCGATTTCACGATCGAGGAGGACGAGAACTGTACTGACATCTTGTTCGGTCTCGCCGAGCGCACTCCCGCCTCGACGGTGTTTCGGCGCGAGGAAGGCGGCGAGTGGCTTCCGGTGCGGGCAGACGACGCCGTCAAGCAGATCACGGCCATCGCCAAGGGCTTGATCGCCTCCGGTGTGGCTCCCGGCGACCGCGTCGCGGTCCTGTCCCGCACGCGCCTCGAGTGGATCCTGGTGGATTTCGCAATCTGGTGCGCAGGCGCGACGACCGTTCCGATCTATGACTCGTCGTCGTCGGGTCAGATCGACTGGATCATGCGGGATTCCGGCGCCTCCGCCATCATCGTCGAAGACGACGGACATCGCTCGGAGTTCGAGGCGGTCGGCGATCTGCCCACAGCCGTCCAGGTGTTCCAGATCGATCCGAAGGCCGGCCCCGGTGCCGTCGAACTCCTCATCGAGGCGGGCAAGGACGTCTCCGACGACGAGATCGCCAAGCGGCGTGCATCTCTCAAGTCGAGCGACCCGGCGACGCTCATCTACACCTCGGGAACCACCGGCCGCCCCAAGGGGTGCGAGCTGACGCACTCCAACATGCTCTCGGAGATTCGCGGCGTTCTGCAGGGCAACCTGAGCACCCTGCTCGCGCCGGGCAAGCGACTGCTGATGTTCCTGCCTCTCGCGCACGTCCTTGCGCACGCGATCACCCTCGTCGCTATCGAGGCGCGGGTCGAGGTCGGTTTCACCGGCGACACCAAGAACATCGTCGCCACTTTCGGGCAGTTCAAGCCGTCGCTGATTCTCTCGGTCCCCCGTGTCTTCGAGAAGGTGTACAACTCGGCCCGCCAATCGGCCGCCGACGGCGGCAAGGGCAAGATCTTCGACGCCGCGAGCGCCACCGCGATCGAGTACTCGGAGAAGTCGGAGCAGGGCAGTGTCCCGCTACTGCTCAAGGTGAAGCACGCCGTCTTCGACCGCCTCGTGTACAGCAAGCTGCGCACGGCGCTCGGTGGGCAGTGCGAGCTCGCCATCTCCGGCGGCGCGCCGCTCGGTGCAATGCTCGGGCACTTCTTCAACGGAGTCGGTATCCCCGTCTACGAGGGATACGGACTGACCGAGACCACCGCGGCCTTCAGCGTGAACACCCCGGGTGAGATCAAGATCGGGACCGTCGGAAAGCCCGTGGCGGGCAACACCGTTCGCATCGGCGAGGACGGCGAGGTGCTGCTGAGCGGCGGCGTGGTCTTCCACGGTTACTGGAACAACCCGGAAGCCACGGCACAGGCGCTCGAAGACGGCTGGTTCCACACCGGCGACCTCGGCAACATCGATTCCGAGGGCTTCATCACCATCACCGGCCGTAAGAAGGAACTGATCGTGACCGCCGGCGGCAAGAACGTCTCGCCGTCAGGTCTCGAGGATGTACTGCGCTCCGCCCCGCTGGTGTCGCAGGCAGTCGTCGTCGGCGATCAGAAGCCGTTCATCTCGGCGCTCATCACCATCGACCCCGAAGCCTTCCCCGGTTGGAAGGAGCGGATGGGCCTGCCATCCGACGCCGACGTCTCATCCCTCATCAACGACCCCAAGCTGCGCGCCGAAGTTCAAGCCGCCGTCGACGAGGCGAACAAGACGGTCTCGCACGCAGAGGCGATCAAGAAGTTCCGCATCCTGCCGTCCGACTTTTCCGAGGAGACCGGCGAGATGACTCCGACCCTGAAGGTCAAGCGCAACGTGGTCGTCGACAAATTCGCCGACGACATCGACGCGCTCTACACCAAGTAGAAGCGCACCCGGCTCGAGATCACGCAGACCGACATCGCGCAGGCGCGCCTACAGCAGTTGCTGTAGGCGCGCTGCCATATGTCGCCACTGCCATCTGCCTTCGGCGACAACGCGCCCGTTGGCGCCCATCGCGGCAGACGCCGAACGATCGGCGAGCATCGCCAGTGCGGCCAACGCGATCGCCGGGACATCGCGGCCGTCGACAACGGTGCCCGTCTCCCCCTCGACGACGGTTTCGGGCGCGCCGCCGGAACGTCCCGCGATGACGGGCACACCCGTTGCCGACGCCTCGAGGTAGACGATTCCGAATCCCTCGACGTCGAGGCCGCCGCCGCGTGTGCGCGCAGGCATGGCGAAGACGTCGGCGATGTTGTGGTAAGCCGGAAGATCTTCTGCCGGAACAGAACCGGTGAAGATCACGTGATCGGCCACCCCCTCCTCGCGGGCGAGGCGGTGCAGTGTGTCGGCGTACGGTCCACCACCGACGATGACCAGCACCACGTCGGGCATCTCTTTGCGGATCAACGGCAGGGCACGAATGAGCATGTCCTGCCCCTTGCGTGGCACCAATCGCGACAGGCACAGGATGGTCGGGGCGTCGCCGAGCCCCAATCGTGCGCGAAACTCTTCGCGGGCAACAGGATTCGGAGCGAAACGATCAGTGTCGACGCCGGGCGGGAGGTACTCGAGCGCGGCAGCGCGTCCGAAGGCCGAAGCGAAGCGATTCCGGGTGTACCTACTCACGTAGGTGATCGCGTCGGTGTGATTTCCGATGTGGCGCAGCACTTGTCGGGCGCCCGGCAGCATCGACCACCCCACCTCGTGGCCGTGAGTGCAGGCGATGACGCGCTGCGCGCCCGCCCTTCGCATCGCGGGTGCCATCACCGCGAGCGGCGCGGCGGCACCGAACCACACGGTCTCGATACCCTCGCTACGGATGATCTCGGCGGCGCGACGCGCAACGAATGGCGTGGGCAACATCAATGTCGTCCGATGCCGATGGACGCGATACGGTTGTCGCGCATCGAATTCCACGCTGCCCTTCCATCGGGGCGCGTAGACAACGATGTCCTCGGGCGGCAACCTGTCGACAAGATTCTGCAGATACGACTGAATCCCACCAGCCCGCGGCGGAAAGTCGTTGGTCACCAACAGGGTTCGACGCACGGACCGTACTCCTTATCCCGGAACCTGTTCCGCGAGCCATCTGCGCCAGTCGGCAATCAGACGGTTGCGATCGACACCGAGAGCAGTTGCGATCGCGTTGTCCTGCCTGCCGACATCTCCCGACGCCGCCACCCCGCGATAGAGGGCCTTCAGACGTGTTTCACCGTAGCGGTCGGCGACGTAGGCCGCGAGCGCCCACGCGGACTGGTATGCGAGAGCCGACTTCTCTGTCGCCACACCGAAATCCTGATCCGACGGCAGCGCGTCGGGACTCTGCCCGGCGCGCACCTGCGCGGCGAGATCCGGTGCGGCGTCGTCGAGGCGCACGTAGGTTCCCTTGCGGCCGACATACTCGGCAACACCCTCGGTGATCCACAGCGGCGCATCCTTCGCGGTCACCGAGCGCGCCGCGACGTGGGTGAGTTCGTGCCGCAGGACCACCGCAAGCGCAGGCGCGGGTAGGTCGTTGGCAGACGGAGCAAGGACGACGCGCTGACCGATCACCGTGTCACCCTCGACGCGATCGAACACGGTCGCTGCAGCGGCGGCAGAGGTATCGGTCGCAGAACTGTGCGCTATCGCGGAAAACTCGTCCGGTGTCGCCGTTGCGACCACGACGGCGCGTCGCGGCCACTCCGAACCCCAGAAGGCGGTGACGGCCGATACCGCCTGACGCAGCGAGCTTCGCGTCCGATCCACGGTGACGTCGGTACCCGGATACGACACCACCGTCGACGGCCCTCCCCCGGTGAGTACGTCCGTGGCCTCGAGACCCGGCAGGTCCCAGAGCTGGGTTGCCGGGGCGTCGTCACCGAGAAGCGTTGCGTCGCCGACCAATTTCCACCCATCGCCGTATCGCGCCACCACAAGTTCGCGATCAAGCGCGACCGTCGGCTCGTCGACTCCCGGCGTATTGGCGCCGCCGAGCGCATACCGCAGCTGCACCGGCGCGACCCACGAGTCGGTGCTGCCCTGCGATTCGAGTCGAGCAGCAACCTCTTCGGGCACCTGGGTCTCGGCGCCCTGCGTCGACGCGAGTTGGTAGCCGAACTCCTTGAGCTTCAGTGTGGTTCCGCGCGCGGGCACAGTCGTGCTCGGTGAGGACGGCGACGGCGAGGATGGCGACTGCGAGTTCGCCGACGGCGAGTTCGCCGACGGCGGCGACCCTGCGGCCGAGGACGCGGTGGAGGTGCCCGTTCCGGAGAGATCCCGTCCGGACAGATTCTGGGCCGCGACGGTCAGGGAGTCGCGGAACGTCGGGGGCGTCGACGCGTCGAGGAGCGAGTCGAGGCGAGCGCGATCGCCATCCGTCACGGCGCGGGTGAGGTCGTCGAGGAGTTGCGCGACGCCCTCCGACCGCTCCTGCAGATAGACGTTGGGATTCGTGGTCGTCGTCGTGACAGACGACGAGGGTGCCTGCCGCGGTTGATTATCCGACGAGCAGGCCGACGCACCCACTGCGAGTGTCGCGGCAGCGAGAAGCACACATGCGACGCGCGCGGCCGAGGCCTCAGCGTGCACGCTGTCCGCGCATCAGGCGTATCGCCGCGCGGCCGCGAACGGCCCGGCCTGGTCGATCGGTACCACCTTGACGGGCACACCGAATGTCGACGCGTGGATCACGTAACCGTCGCCGACGTACATGCCGACGTGGTGGGCGTCCGGGTAGTAGATGATCAGGTCGCCGGGCTGCAGATTGCCGCGGTCGACAGCCGTTCCCGAACCCATCTGCGCCTCGCTCGAGCGCGGAAGCGTCTTGCCCGCCTGTTGGTAGGCCCACACCATCAGCCCGGAGCAGTCGAATGAGTCGGGTCCGGTGGCACCCCAGACGTAGGGATCTCCGATGCGGGTCAGCGCAGCCTGCACGGCCGCGAGAGCGGCGGACGTACCCTTCGGCACGGCTCGGGGGTCGAAATCGAATTTGGGGCCGCGAAGTGCGCCGAGTTGCTTGCCGGTCATCGACTCGTACACGGCACGCACCTGAACCGCCTGGAGCTGCAGGTTGGCCTGCTTGGCCTGGAGGTCGCCGCGTACGCGCTCGGCGGCCGACACGGCGGTCGTCGCCTCCGCGGCGGTGCGATCGGCCTTCGCCTTCGCTGCGGCCATCTGGGCACGAGCCTTCTTGAGACCCTTGAGATCTGCCGACGCCTGGCGCGAGATCACCTCGAGGCCCGACATCTGGTCGAGCAACGACTGCGGTGAGTCGCTGACGAGCACCGCGTAGAGACGGTTGACCCGGGCACCCTTGTAGCTGGCGCGGACAATCGTGTCGACGCGCTTCTGGTACGAGCCCAGCGTCTTCCGCGAGGTCTCGAGGCCCTTCTGGGCCTCGGTCGAGTCTTTACGGGCAGCGGTCACGATGCCGCGCTGCTTGTCGTACTCGATCTGGGCGTTGTGCATCGCTTCCGACGACTTCTCGGCGTCGGTGCTCAGCTTCTTGTACTGAGTGAGGAGTTGGTCGGGTGTGCGCGTCGGTTCGGCGCTCGACGGACCCGCTATCGCCATCGAGAAGACTTGTGCGACAGCGACGATCATCGCCGTCACGACAACGACGAATGCCGCTCGCGATCGATGCGCCATTGCCTGCGATCCCGCAACCACTTCTGTGTTCACTCCCCTCACCACATGCAGCGACCGGCCTCCACGTGGCAGACCGGTGCACCGCGCTCCACCCTAACGTGAGCGTTGCGGCGGCTACTGCCGGTCGGGCGGATCACGCGTCAACGCGTGATCCGCCCGCCGTCACGAACTCTGTCGATCTCGTCGCTCAGTAGCGACGGATACCGACCAAGCTCCAATTCTTCACGACGTCCTTCTTCACGGGGACGCCGTAGGTCGATGCGTGGATGAACTGTCCGTTGCCGATGTAGAGGCCAACGTGTCCGCCACCGTTGAACACCAGGATGTCGCCGGGCTTCGCGTTCGCCAGCGAGGCGACCGCGGTGCCACCGCCGAGCTGTCCGTAGCTGTCGCGCGGAATCGTCAGACCTGCCTGACGGAAGGCCCAACTGGTGAGGCCGGAGCAATCGAAGGCGTTGGGTCCGGAAGCACCGTACGAGTAGGGGGCGCCGATCTTGGTCTCAGCGGCGCGCACGGCCTTCTCGCCTGCGGTCTGCGTCGGGGCGAGCAGCGGAGCTCCGCCACGCGGCCGAAGTTGCTGTGGGATCTGGTTGTCGCTGATACCCGGAAGCGTGAACTTGCCGACGTTGGGGATCTCGACTGTGGCGTCGGGCGACTTCGCGACATCCTGCTTCTTGACGACCGGCGCCTTCTGCTGCTGGAACTGTGCCGGAATCTGCTTGGTGTCGACGCCGGGAAGTTCGAACGTGCCGACGTTGGGCACGGTGACCGGCGCGGCCAGAGCGGGACCAGCGACAGCGGCAAGCGAGCCGAACGTGATCGACCCGGCGATTACCGCCTTCTTTGCGACCTTGCCGCGGTCGGGCTGTTCCAAACGATGTTTGGCCACGAAGGGTGTTCTCCTTTGTTCTCCCTCTACCGCCGACCGGGTTAGCTGTCGGATTCGGGCCGGAAGAAATGGCCCTACGCGCATGCGATTCGAGTGCGAACACCCGGATCGAGAGCGCGATTCACCCCCATTCGGAAAGCTCCGAAAAAATGAGTGGTTCCCCGGTACGCCGAGACTCGTAGCCTCGGCGATTGAGCGGTGACCCCTGCGAACCTCTCCTGTTGGAGCGGGACGCTTCGCAAAGGTCTCGGAAAGGTTACGAAACCGGATGCGTGTCTGTCCACTAACCGACAAACAGCGTGTTCGACCTCCGCACCCTAACCAGCACGCAATGTCGGTGATTCGGACGACGAACCGGCCGCTTGAACTGCGCAGATGCTTGCTCTTGCAGATCGTGCATCGGCGTTGGAGGCCATTGCAGCACCCGTGAATGTATCTATGGCGGCGTGGATCTCGGCGTCGTTATCTCGGGTACCGGTGGGCCACCCTCGTCGCCACCCGGCGCTGGCATCCTGGCTGTTCAGCGGGCCGAAAAGCACTGTCATCACACAGCCGTCGCAGGCGTGTTCACGACCGGGGCAGGTGCTGCAATCGATGTCCATGATGTGATCTCCGTCTCAGTGGTGTGAAATCCTCGGGATGCGCATGTCGTCGGGAGGCTTCCCCTCCTCCCGGCGGCGACGCGCACCACTGCCTCCTTCTCACCGCGAGACTAGGCACCCCCACCGACAAGTCCGGCCGACCGAGTCCCGGAGGCCCGGCACCCGAAAGCAGCTGGCGGCGAATCGCCACATCCGGAACACGCGCCTCACCAGCAACGAATCAGCGGTGTCGGTGGTTCGAACTATTGTTCGCGACGTGACATCCAGTGGCGATCAGCTCTCGTTCTCAGACCTCGCGAGCGCCGACCTCGAGAGCACTCTCGACAACGAGTTCTCTGATCGGTCCCTGTTCGACACCACGCTCGTCGTCGTCGACCTCGAGACAACCGGCGGCAGTGCCACCAACGACCGCATCACCGAGATCGGCGCGGTGAAGATTCGTGGCGGCGAGGTACTCGGCGAGTTCGCGACACTCGTCGATCCGGGACTTCCGATTCCACCGCAGATCGTCGCGCTCACCGGGATCACCGAGGCGATGGTCTACGACGCGCCACGCATCGACGAGGTCTTGCCGTCGTTCATCGAGTTCGCGCGCGGATCGATTCTCGTCGCCCACAACGCCCGGTTCGACATGTCGTTCCTGCGGCAGAACGCGCTGCGCCTGCACCTGCAGTGGCCGTTCAGTGCAACGCTGTGCACGGTCACCATGGCAAGACGCATCCTCGGACGCGACGAGGCGCCGACGGTCCGCCTGTCGGCACTGGCCGATCTGTTCGACGTCACCGTCCGCCCGACGCACCGCGCTCTCGACGATGCCCGCGCGACCGTCGAGGTCTTTCACCACCTTCTCGAACGCGTCGGGAATCAGGGCGTACAGAGCTATCGCGAACTCACCCGCTACCTGCCACGCACCGATCCGCGGCTGCGCGCAAAGCGGCACCTGGCCGACCGCATCCCCGCGCGTCCCGGCGTCTACCTGTTCCGCGGCCCCAGCGACGAGGTCCTCTA
Organism: Gordonia sp. w5E2; assembly: GCF_036540975.1. Lineage (NCBI taxonomy): Bacteria > Bacillati > Actinomycetota > Actinomycetes > Mycobacteriales > Gordoniaceae > Gordonia > Gordonia sp. w5E2. The sequence goes on from NZ_CP144213.1 coordinate 2,988,195, forward strand.
CGTCGGCACGGCATCGGATCTGCGTCGACGCGTGAGGTCCTATTTCTCCGGAGCCGATCCCCGACGCAGGATCGGCGAGATGGTGATGCTCGCCGAACGCGTCGACCACGTCGAATGCGCGCACGCACTCGAGGCGGGAGTTCGGGAGCTCCGATTGCTCGCCGCGCACGCCCCGGCGTACAACCGACGCTCGACGCAACCCCACCGCGGCTGGTGGGTGACCCTGAGCAACGAACGTTTCGCCCGTCTGCGTGTGGCCCGCACGCCGGGAGAGATAAGCATCGGGCCGATCGGTAAGCGCACCACGGCGACCGCGATCGCCGACCTCATCGCACACGCCGCAGGACTGCGAACCTGCACGACCCGCCTCGGCGCGACCGCCACCCATCATTGGTGTCGCCTCCCAGACGACGGCGGTCGGGTCGTCGGAGGCTGTGCTGCCGCCTCGACACGCCCTCAGACACTCCCCGACTACCTGCCATCGGTCACGTCCGTCGTCGATCTGATACTCGGACGATCCGACACCATCCTGGAGCGGCTCTCGCAGCGACTCGACGTCGTCTCCGACGCCCAGATGTACGAGACCGCCGCGCGCCACCGCGACCGGATGGCCGCGACCATCGATCAGCTCGCGCGGTGTCAGCGTCTGAGTTCCCTCTGCGCGATAGCCGAGCTGGTGGTCGCACGCTCGGACGGGGCCGGCGGGTGGGAGTTGGCGGTCATTCGGCACGGACGGCTCGCTGCGGCGGGAACAGCGCCACGCGGACACGCGCCGATGCCGGTGGTCGCAGAGCTGGTCGCGGCGGCCGAGACAGTGCTGCCCGACGACACCCCACTCCGGGGCGCCTCCCCGGAAGAGGCAGGTCTGCTCTACCGCTGGGTGTCCGACCCCGGCTCCCGCATCGTCGACTCCAGCGACGCGCTGGCCACACCCGTCGGTTCGGCGCAGCGCTGGCTGGAGTGGTCACAGACCGCCCACGATGCGCGTGACATCCGCACGCCGCGTCACCGGTCACGCCCGCGCGCCGATGGTGGCCGACTACGCTTGCCCGCATGATCACCGCCATCGTCCTGATCGACGCCGACGTCCACCAGATCCCCGAGACGGCACAGGCCGTTGCCGATATCCCGGGCGTCGAAGAGGTCTACTCGTGTGCGGGCGATGTCGATCTGATCGCGAAGATCCGCGTACGCGACCACGAGCAGATCGCCGAGGTGGTCACCGGCAAGATCAATCGGCTGCCGGGAGTACGGCACAGCGCGACCCACATCGCGTTCCGCAGCTATTCGTCGAGCGCCGTCGAGGGTGGTTTCTCCATCGGCGAGGAGTGATCCTCGCCCGGCAACCGGCCTACTTGTTGGCGAGCTCTCCGCTGACCTGGGCCCACCGGTCGAGCAGCCGCGCGGCTGCGCCCGAATCGATCGACTCCGCGGCGCGCTCGGTCGCCGCCGCGAACGCCGCGGTGAGTCCCGCGTTGTCGGTCGCGGACGTCTGCTCGTTGGCGACGAGTGCACCCGCAGCGTTGAGGAGCACAGCGTCGCGCACCGGGCCGGACTTTCCCGACAGCAGTTCCCGCGCGATGGCGGCGTTCACCGTCGCATCTCCGCCCTGCAGCGCCGAGAGGTCGACGTAGTCGATTCCCAGATCACGCGGATCGATCGTCAATTCGGTGACGGTGCCGTCGACCACCTGCCACACAGACGACGTCGTGGTCGTCGTGAGTTCGTCCAGACCGTCATCGCCGCGCACCACAAGGACAGAACTGCCCCGCTCGGCGAACGCACGCGCGAGAACAGGCGCGAGATCGCCGAACGCGCACCCGATCAATCCCGCGCGCGGGTTCGCCGGGTTCGTCAGCGGGCCGAGCACATTGAACACAGTCGGGATGCCGATCTGCTGTCGTGCGGGAGCGGTGAACCGGAACGCAGGGTGAAACACCGGGGCGAAGCAGAATCCGATGCCGATCTTATCGATACACGCGGCGACTTCCGCGGCACCGAGCGAGATCGTCACGCCCAGGGCCTCCAACACGTCGGCACCGCCACTCTTCGACGACGCAGCCCGATTGCCATGCTTGACCACGGGCACGCCAGCCGCGGCGACGACGATCGACGTCATCGTCGAGATGTTCACGGTGTGCGAGCGGTCGCCTCCCGTTCCGACGATGTCGATCGCCGCACGGTCGGTGTCGACGAGGGTGGCGTGGTCGAGCATCGCCTGCGACAGGCCTGCGAGTTCGGCAGGCGCTGCGCCCTTCATCTTCACGCCGACGCCGAATGCGGCGATCTGCGCCGACGTCGCGCTGTCGGTCATGACCTCGTCCATCGCCCATCGCGCCTGGTCGACGGTCAGGTCGATTCCGTCGGTGACGGATCCGAGGATCTGCGGCCAGGTGTAGCTCTGCTCGCTGCTCACCCCATGCACCTTAGTTGACCTGCGCACACGATCTGCTCGCGGTCGTACCGCACGATGTGCCACGCGCGCGCGACGCGGTGATCTCTGCGCGCGCGGCGCGGCGATTCATCGCGGCCGCTGGACGATCTGCCACCCCACCGCGACACCTGAGTGCCTCGACGCCAGGCTCGCCATTCGTGAGCGCTCCTGCGACAAGTGCAGTGCGTCGACGAGCTGCACGCGCGCCAGAACCACAGGTGCCAGCCCCTCCGGGATCGCGAACCGATCGGCCACGACATCGACGGGTATCGCCTCGTACTCGTCGAGCGCGGCCAGGCCAACCGCGGCCTCGACACCATCGTCCGGAAGCGCCAGCACGTGCCGCACGACTGCCTGATCGGCCGGACGCAACGTCGAGGCGTCGAGGATCGACGAGCTCGACGCCGCCTCGTCGTCGGACTCACCGACCACGACGACGTCGCGGTCGGTCACCGTCAGCACGTCGCGAGGCGCGGCTCGACCGCCGATCATCGCTCGCCGCAACGTTTCCCAGCGGCGCGGCACCATCGGCCTGCCGTTGAGGTCGAACTGTCGGCCGTCGTGCCGCGACCCTGGATCGTCGTGGTCGGAGGTACCCATGGAGTTGAGCAAAGCACGGCGCTCACCGCTCGGTCCACCGGTACCCTGACACGCCGAAAGGCACCTCCGACCGGCGCCTACCAGCGGGAAGAGAAATAGTTCCCACGAATATCCGACCCGAGTGGTCAGGGCGTACTACGAACCGTCATACTTCAATCTGTGACTAGCGCTGTAGGTACCTCGGGAACAGCCATCACCTCGCGCGTGCACTCGCTCAACCGCCCCAACATGGTGAGTGTCGGCACGATTGTGTGGCTGTCCAGTGAGCTGATGTTCTTCGCTGGACTTTTTGCGATGTATTTCGTCGCACGCGCCAATGCCGGCCCTGCCGGCTGGCCGCCGGAGCCCACCGAACTGAACCTGAAATTGGCCATCCCGGTCACCACCGTCCTCATCTTGTCGTCGGTGACCTGCCAGATGGGCGTGTTCGCCGCCGAGCGAGGCGACGTCTTCGGGTTGCGTCGCTGGTACATCCTCACGTTCGTGATGGGCGCCTTCTTCGTCTGCGGCCAGGCCTACGAGTACTACCACCTGGTCGCGGAGGGCACGACCCTCTCGTCGAGCGCCTACGGCTCGGTCTTCTACATGGCGACCGGCTTCCACGGCCTGCACGTGATCGGTGGTCTCGTCGCCTTCATCTTCCTGTTGGTCCGCACCAAGCTCGCCAAGTTCACTCCGAACCAGGCGACTGCTGCGATCGTCGTGTCCTACTACTGGCACTTCGTCGACATCGTGTGGATCGCCCTGTTCGTCACCATCTACTTCATCCGATGACTGCCCTTCATCCGATGACACCGATCGCAACGAATAACTGAGACATGAGGCGAGAGTGGCTCCTCGGAACCGCGTTCCCGCCAACAGCTGAGAAGTCCGTCCGCTAGTAGAGAGACCACGATGAGTTCATCTCCACCGCGACCGTCGGATAGCCCTTCCGACGTCGGTCAGGTCGACACAGTCACCTCGAGCACAAAGCCGAGCGCCGCGAAGAAGTCCCGCTCGCGTCGTAAGCTGCGCCGCCGCGCCAGTGGCGCTTTGCTACTGCTCGCCGGCCTGATGATGGCAGGCGTGCTCGCGTCGTTGCTGTCCCCCAAGCCTCAGGTCGCCGTCGCGGACACCAGCGACGCCGCGCTGATCCAGGACGGCAAGAAGCTCTACGAGAGCTCGTGCATCACCTGCCACGGTGCCAATCTGCAGGGTGTGGCCGACCGCGGCCCATCCCTGATCGGTGTCGGCGACGCGGCTGTCTACTTCCAGGTTTCGACCGGCCGCATGCCCGCCGCGCGCGGTGAGGCTCAGGCCCAGCGCAAGCCACCGAAGTTCGACACCGCACAGATCGATCAGCTCGGCGCCTACATCCAGTCGCAGGGTGGCGGCCCTCGCCCGCTGTTCGAGAAGAACCCGGACGGCACCCGCAAGACCGAGAAGGTCATGCAGCGCCAGGCCGACGGTTCGATGAAGGAAGTCGTCCTGCCGGTCGTCGCCCAGGAGTCGCTGCGTGGCGAGAACCTCGGTCGCGGTAGCGAACTGTTCCGTCTGAACTGCGCGTCATGCCACAACTTCACCGGACGTGGCGGTGCGCTGTCGTCGGGTAAGTACGCGCCGACGCTCGACCACGTCAAGGAACAGCAGATCTACACGGCGATGCTCACCGGACCGCAGAACATGCCGAAGTTCTCCAATCGCCAGCTGTCGCTGGACGAGAAGAAGGACATCATCGGCTTCATCAAGTACGTCACCGAATCCAAGCCCCAGGGCGGTCTGAGCCTCGGCGGCTTCGGCCCGGTCAGTGAGGGCATGGTGATGTGGTTTGTCGGAGTTGTGGCGGTCGTCGCCGCCGCGATGTGGATGGGATCACGAACATGAGCACCACGGACAAGGACACGCCGTCCGCCGATGAGCTTGACCAGATGACCAACGATGACCTGGTCAAGCTCGGTACCAACCTCGACGGCGTCGAGATCATCCATCGGGGTGAGCGATTTCCCGAGCCCGGCACGAAGGCCGAGAAGCGCGCAGAACGACAGATCGCCATCTGGCTGGTCATCGCGGGCATCTCCGCGCTGGCCTGCTTCGTGATCTTCCTGTGGAACCACTGGGAGTTCGCGCTGCCGGGGACCTCCGACTACTGGCGCTACACCCTCAACACACCGTTGCTGGGTGTGACGTTCGGTCTGTCGATCCTGTCGATCGGTGTGGCCCTCGTCCTGATCACGAAGAAGTTCATCCCGTCCGAGATCGCGGTTCAGGACCGTCACGACGGTCCGGGATCGACCGAGGTCGACAAGAAGACCATCGTCGCCGAACTCGTCGACTCGGGAACGAAGTCGACACTCGGCCGTCGCAAGATGCTGATCGGCTCCGGGCTGTTCGCTTTCGGTGCGCTCGCACTCACCGGCGTCGTCGCAGGCCTGGGTGGATTCATCAAGAATCCGTGGGCCAAGCGCGAGGACGCACCGCTGTGGCACACCGGTTGGTCACCGATCTACAACCCCAAATCGCAGCCCAACGAGACCGTCTTCCTTCGTCGCGACACCGGTAACCCGCACCAGGTCGCCCTGGTGCGGCCCGAGGACCTCGACGCCGGCGGCATGGAGACCGTGTTCCCGTGGCGCGTCTCCGACGGCTACGGCGAGACCGAGGAGTCGCGCGAGAAGCTGATCTGGGGTCTGCGCTACGTCTCCAACCCCGTCATGCTGATCCGCCTGCGCCCCGAGGACGCAGCCCGGTCGATCAAGCGCAAGGGCCAGGAGAGCTTCAACTACGGCGACTACTTCGCCTACACCAAGGTCTGCAGCCACCTCGGTTGCCCGACCTCGCTGTACGAGCAGCGGACCAACCGCATCCTCTGCCCGTGCCATCAGTCGCAGTTCGACGCGCTCGAGTACGCCAAGCCGGTATTCGGTCCGGCCGCGCGTGCTCTGGCGCAGCTGCCGCTGACGGTCAATGATCAGGGGTACATGGTTGCCGCAGGCGACTTCATCGAACCCGTCGGACCCGCATTCTGGGAGCGCAAGTCATGAGCAATCGTCTCGCGAAGCAGGCCGAAGAGGTCGATTCCCGGTACCACCTCGCCGCAGGAATGCGGCGCCAGATCAACAAGGTGTTCCCGACACACTGGTCGTTCATGCTCGGTGAGGTCGCGCTCTACAGCTTCGTCATCCTGCTGATCTCCGGTGTGTACCTGACCTTCTTCTTCGACCCGTCGATGGCCGAGGTCACCTACCACGGCGCATATCAGCCGCTCAACGGCGTGATGATGACGCGCGCATACGAGACCACCCTGAACATCTCCTTCGAGGTGCGCGGCGGTCTGTTCGTCCGTCAGATCCACCACTGGGCAGCACTGCTGTTCGCGGCGTCGATCATCATCCACATGGCCCGCATCTTCTTCACCGGCGCGTTCCGTCGCCCGCGTGAGGCCAACTGGATCATCGGCTGCCTGCTGCTGGTCCTGGCCATGTTCGAGGGCTTCTTCGGCTACTCACTGCCCGACGACCTGCTCTCGGGCACGGGCGTCCGCGCCGCGATGAGCGGCATCGTGCTGGGAATCCCGCTGGTCGGTACCTGGATCCACTGGGCGCTCTTCGGTGGGCAGTTCCCCGGCGACATCATCATCCCGCGCCTCTACGTGCTGCACATCCTGCTGTTCCCGGGCATCATCCTCGCGCTGATCGGTGCCCACCTGGCGCTGGTGTGGTACCAGAAGCACACCCAGTTCCCCGGCCCGGGACGCACCGAGAAGAACGTCGTCGGTGTCCGAATCCTGCCGGTGTTCGCCGCCAAGGGTGGAGCGATGTTCGCTTTCACCGCGGGCATCCTCGCGATCATGGCCGGCATCTTCCAGATCAACCCGGTGTGGGTGATCGGTCCGTACAACCCCGCACACGTGTCGGCCGGTTCTCAGCCCGACATCTACATGATGTGGACCGACGGCTTGGCCCGTCTGATGCCTGCGTGGGAGCTGTACCTCGGTAACTACACGATTCCCGCGATCTTCTGGGTCGTCGTGATCATCACGATCATGTTCGCTGTGATGTTCGCCTACCCGTGGATCGAGAAGAAGTTCACCGGCGACGACGCCCATCACAACCTGCTGCAGCGTCCGCGTGACACCCCCGTGCGCACGGGCATCGGCGCGATGGCGTTCTCGTTCTACATCATCCTGACGTTGAGCTGTATGAACGACATCATCGCTTTGAAGTTCCACATCTCGCTCAACGCGACGACGTGGATGGGTCGCATCGGTCTGATCATCGTGCCGCCGATCGCCTACTTCATCGCCTACCGCTGGGCCATCGGCCTGCAGCGCAGCGACCGCGCGGTCCTCGAGCACGGCATCGAGACAGGCATCATCAAGCGTCTGCCTCAGGGCGAGTACATCGAGATCCACCAGCCGCTCGGCCCGGTCGACGATCACGGTCACGCGATCCCGCTGCCGTACGAGGGTGCCGCGGTCCCGAAACGGATGAACAAACTCGGGTCGTCGGGTGCACCCGGCACCGGTTCGATCATGGTGGCCGACCCGCCCGAGCAGCAGAAGCGCAACGTCGAGTTCGAGCACGAGCAGGAACGCGAAGAAATCGATGCCCTGCGCGAGCTGCAGGCCAAGGGCGGCAACCCGCTCGACTGACCGGCTCTCGAATCAGCAGTCACACACGGCTGCCGTCGCACTCCGCGACGGCAGCCGTGTGTTGTTGTGGGCCGTGTGTGATGTGGGCCGTGTGTTGTTGTGGGACAAGCACTCCCCTCCCCCGCCGACCGCTACGGTTGAACGATGACACGAGTGCGACACATCGGACATCGCGACAAAGACCCACTACATCAGCTGACGAAGGAGCTCGGCACACTCGACGCCAACCTCTTCCAGGCGATCGCTCGTTCACCGAGCCCGTTGCTCGATGAGACAATGCCCAAACTCACCGCGGCAGCCGACTATTCGAAGCTGTGGATGGGCATCGGAGCCGGACTCATACTCAGTGGGCGCCCTCGCTGGCAGCGAGCCGCGGTCCGTGGCCTGGCATCGCTCGCAGTGTCCAGTCTCGTCACCAACCAGGGCGCGAAACGAATCCGGCAACGCAAGCGACCCTCACCGTCGGTCGTGCCATTGGTGCGGCGGGCGGCGCACCAGCCGACGTCGAATTCGCTGCCGTCGGGCCATTCAGCAAGCGCCGCAGCCTTTTCCGTCGGCGTGGCGCTCGAGTCGCCGCCACTGGGCCTGGTGATGTCTGCGCTCGCAGGCCTTGTCGGATTGTCCCGCGTCGCGACCGGAGCGCACTATCCGGGCGACGTGTTCATCGGGTTCGGGATCGGCGCCGCCGTCGCCACGCTGGGCGGCAAGATCGCTCCGCCGATCATCCCGCACAACATCGCGGTTCCCGCACCCACCACCGAGGCCGCACCGCTACCCGTCGACGGTTCGGGTCTCGTGGTCCTCGGAAACCCGGCGTCGGGAGACGGCAACAGCGAGAAGGTCCTTGCGGCCGTCCGGACAGAGCTTCCGGGCGCCGAGATCATCGAACTCGGGCCGGACGACGACTACGCGTCGGTCGCCGATGACGCGGCCCGACGGGCCACCGCGCTCGGGGTCTGTGGCGGAGACGGCACGGTGGCCACCGTCGCAGCGGCAGCGCACGCCGCGGACCTCCCGCTCGCCGTCTTCCCCGGTGGCACGTTCAACCACTTCGCACGCGACATCGGGTGCGACACCGTCGACGCGGCGCTCGCCAAGATACGGGCAGGCGTCACCACCTCGGTCGACGCGGCGACACTCAACGAGGAACGGCTCATCCTCAACACGGCGAGCATCGGTGCATACCCCCATTACGTACGCGCCAGGACCAAATGGGAGCACCGCGTGGGCAAGGGTGCTGCCAGTGCACTGGCGATGCTCCAGGTCGCACGACACTCCACACCGGTCGAGATCACCATCGACGGTAAGACCGTCAAGACATCGCTGTTCCTGGTGGGGACGTCGATGTACGGTTCGGCAGGGTTTGCACCGGCACGACGCGAGCGGCTCGACGACGGGCTGCTCGACGTCCGCTTCCTCGAGGCCGGCAAGCGGTTGGCGACGCTGCGAGTACTGGGAAGCCTCGTGACAGGGCTCCTACAGCGATCGAAGCTGTACCACGAGATGCAGGTACCCGAGTTCACCTTCACCACAGCCGAACCCACCACCATCGCCCACGACGGCGAGGTCGGCGAGTCGTATACATCCGCCCGTTTTCGCGCTGAATACCGGACGCTGAAGGTCTACGGCCACAGCATCGTCGGCGACGACTGAGCTCTGGTCGCAGCACCGGACCAAGCGCTCAACCGCAGGATCACCAGACGTCGCCGGCTCTCCAATCGCAGGAGAGCCGGGCGACGGCTGAATCGAGTCCTCCTATGTTGCGAACCAGGACAGCGCCTTCGTCGTCGGGGGTCGGCGCCCATCCGTCCGGGCTGAGCACACCGAGCGTGCCGACCCACGGAATCCAGCCCCGCGACTCGTACAAGCGCATGCCCGCGTCCGACGCGCCGAGTGCGCCCAGGTCGTAGGCGTTGTCGATGACGTCCTCGATGGCAGCCATCAGCGCACCTCCCAGCCCCTCACGTTGATGTGTTGGCGAGACGGCGACGGCCTCGACGTAGCCGCATCGTCGTGGTTGGTCGTCGACGAGGACCGACCGGGCGACGACGGCCGCGTGGCCGATGAGTTCGTCGGATTCGTCGACGATGAGTGCGTGCATTCCGCCGAGCGCGTGGTCGAGGTCGGTGTCGTCGAAGTCACCGTCGAACGCGGCGTCGAGCAGGCGCATCAACTGGGGCATTCGTCCCGGCTCGAGGTGCGCGGTATGACAAAGCCGCACCCGGTGGTCGGATGCGGCTGTCATGGGATGCGAAGGGTTGTCCAGCGTGAAAGGGCTGCTATGTCAGTGCTTCTCGGGTCCGACGATGTACTCGAAGACCATTCCGGCAGCACCACCGATGATGCACGCCGCCGCGAAGATCGCGAGCCAGAGGTTGCCGGTGGCGAATGCGACGGCAAACAGCGCTGCGCACCCGGCGATCACGATCGGCCACCACGAGCCCGGGCTGAAGAAGCCGAGTTCGCCGGCGCCGTCCTCGATCTCGGCGTCCTCGTAGTCCTCGGGACGGATCTCGACGCGTCGTGAGACGAACCGGAAGTAGGTACCGGCGATCAGCGTCAGTCCGGCGCTGAAGAACATGCCGGTGACACCGACCCATTCGACGCCGTTATTGGTGAGTGCGGTCAGCACGGTGTAGACGACACCGCAACCTGCGAAGAAGAGCGTGAGCAGTTCGAAGAGTCTCGCTTCGATTTTCACTGGAGTGCTCCGATCGTGCAGTTCGCAATCTTCGTGTTGCCGGCGTCACCGGACGCTCCGACGGACCCGTCAGTCGCCCGACGCGTATCGAACGGAACCGTCACAACCGACTCGGGCTGCTGGCAGATGTGCTGCAGCGCTTGCGCGTTCGTCTTGCCGGGGTTCTCCTGCCGGTACTTGATGTACGCGTCGAAGTCCTGTGGCGACACTGCACGAACCTCGAAGTTCATCATCGAGTGGTACGTGCCGCACATCTCGGCGCAGCGTCCGACAAAGGCGCCTTCACGGTCGATCGAGGAGATCTGGAAGCGGTTGTCGGTGTGGTTCTGCTTCGGGAACGGCATGACGTCGCGCTTGAAGAGGAACTCCGGAACCCAGAACGAGTGGATGACGTCGGCCGAGGCGAGGTCGAACTCGATCCGCTTGGTTGTCGGGAGCACCAGCACCGGGATGGTCGCAGACGATCCGACAGTCTCGATCTGGTTGAACTTCAGGTAGTCGCGCACGTCGTTGCTGCGGCCGCCGTCGGGACCGGGCAGCTCGATGGTCTCGCCGCCGTGGATCTCACGCGTGTTCTCGGTCTCGAGATCGAACGGGTTTCCGTCGCGGACGAAGCCGTTGTACTTGGTGCCGTCGTCGAACGTGACGTCGCGGTAGCCGAACTTCCAGTTCCACTGGAACGCGGTGACATCGACGACGACCTTCGAGTCGTCGGTCTTCTTCTCGACGTTGGTCTGCACGATGACCGTGAAGTAGAAGAGCACCGCGATGATCACGAACGGGATGGCCGTATATGCCAACTCGAGCGGCACGTTGTACGCAGTCTGACGAGGGAACTCGTCTTTGCCCTTGCCGGGCTTGTAGCGGTGGAAGGTGATCGTCCAGAAGATCAGCGCCCAGACGATGATGCCCATCACGAGTGCGGCGATGACCGACCAGCTCCACAGGTCGCCCATGTCCTTGGCCTCGGGGGTCACGCCATGCGGCCAGCCGAACCGCATCGCGGTTCTCCCGTCGCAACCCGACATCAACAGTGCGCCGACGCCAAGCGCCGCGACAGCTCCGACCCGCTTGAGGCCGACCCGGTTGGCCATCCGCGACGTCGACGCGACACGCCGTACGCGGGGCCGTTCACCGTGTGCCAATTTCACGCCTTCCTGCCAGCTCGGAACCGTCGATCCGACGTCCGAGTCGCATCCCACCTGACCTGCAATGACACGGTCGGCGACATCGGACCCGCAGGCAACTCTCACCGTGCAGCGGGCACCGAAGCGCAGCCTTCGCGCCATGTACTACGCAGCGTAGACCAACTCGCGGGAACTTTTTCGGTTGGGGTGACTTCGCGCGTCGAAATCGTTTCCCGGCCCAGGTAATACCCTCCCGACCGCGTGTTTCGACGACCCGCGAGCCCTATCCGAGGGGTCGCGCCCACCCCGCATACGGCATACTCGTGACCGCGGCGATGACGTCATCGCCGACCATCGTCCCCGCGTCGAAAGAGGCTTTACTGGTGTGTGGCTTGCTCGGTCTGCTGACCTCCGATGAGACGGCGACTGATGCCGTCGATCTCGTCGCCAACGCCTCGCACTGCATGCGCCACCGCGGCCCGGACGAGCCCGGCACGTGGAATGACGCCGACATCGTGCTCGGCTTCAATCGACTGTCGATCATCGACATCGATCATTCGCATCAGCCACTTCGGTGGGGACCGCCGGAGAACCCCGACAGGTACGCCCTCGTCTTCAACGGCGAGATCTACAACTACCTGGAGATCCGCGCGCAACTCGCCGCTGACGAGGGCGCGACGTTCCGCACCGAGGGCGACGGTGAGGCGATCGTCGCGGCCTTCCATCACTGGGGACCCGACGCGGTCCGACGTCTTCGTGGCATGTTCGCCTTCGCCATCTGGGACACCGAGACGCGCTCACTGTTCCTGGCCCGCGATCCGTTCGGCATCAAGCCGATGTTCATCGCGACCGGACCCGGCGGCACCGCGTTCGGCAGCGAGAAGAAGAGCCTCCTGGAGCTGATCGGACGCCTCGGCCTGCCCGACACTCTCGACGAGCGCGCTCTCGAGCACTACGTCGTGCTGCAGTACGTTCCGGAGCCCGAGTCGCTGCACTCGTCGATCCGCCGTCTCGAATCGGGTTCGTACGCGACGGTCCGTCCCGGCAGCGCGCCGTCGGTCACCCGCTACTTCAGCCCGCAGTTCTCGGTCCGTCCCTTCACCGACGCCACACGTCAGAAGCGCTACGACGAGATCGCCGACGTCCTCTCCGACTCCGTCGCCAAGCACATGCGCGCCGACGTCACCGTCGGGTCGTTCCTGTCCGGCGGTATCGATTCGACGGCCATCGCGGCGCTCGCGATCCAGCACAACCCCGACCTGATCACCTTCACCGCGGCGTTCGAGCGTGAAGGCTATTCGGAGGCCGACGTCGCGGCGGAGTCCGCGGCAGCCATCGGCGCCAGGCACATCGTGCGGACGGTCACCCCCGAGGAGTACATCGCCGCGATCCCGGAGATCATCTGGTACCTCGACGATCCGGTCGCCGACCCCGCGCTCGTCCCGCTGTACTTCGTCGCGCAGACCGCCCGCGAACACGTGAAGGTGGTGCTCTCGGGCGAGGGCGCCGACGAACTCTTCGGCGGCTACACCATCTACAAGGAGCCTCTCTCGTTGAAGGGGTTCGACCGCCTGCCCTCCACTCTTCGACGCCTCGCGGGCAAGGTCTCCGACCGCATCCCCGAGGGGACCCGCGGCAAGAGCTTGCTGCATCGCGGGTCGCTGACCCTCGAGGAGCGCTACTACGGCAACGCACGCAGCTTCGACGACGCCCGGCTGCGCGCGGTGCTGCGCGACTACCGACCCGAGTGGACTCACACCGACGTCACCGAACCGATCTACGCGCGCAGCGATGGCTGGGACCCTGTGGCACGGATGCAGCACATCGATCTCTACACGTGGCTGCGCGGCGACATCCTGGTCAAGGCCGACAAGATGACGATGGCCAATTCATTGGAACTGCGAGTGCCGTTCTTGGACAACGAGGTGTTCAAGGTCGCCGAGGCGCTGCCGTTCGACGAGAAGATCAGCCACGGCACCACCAAATACGCGCTACGCAAGGCACTCGAGCAGATCGTTCCGCCGCACGTGCTGCATCGCAAGAAGCTCGGTTTCCCCGTCCCCATCCGCCACTGGCTCGCCGGGCCGGAGATGTACGACTGGGCACGCGAGACGATCGAGAAGTCGCAGACCGAGTACCTGCTGAACAAGCAGCCGATCCTCGACATGCTCGACGAGCACCGCGCGGGCACCGTCGACAACAGCCGACGCCTCTGGACGCTCCTGATGTTCATGATCTGGCACGCGATCTTCGTCGAGAAGACCCTCGTACCCGACATCACCGACCACAGCTACCCCGTGCGGCTGTAGATCCCAACCGCTGGTTGAGCAGGCCGCGAGCGCAGCGAGCAGCCGTAGTCGAAACCACCCCACCCCCACTGTTGAGCCGGCGTTGGCTGAAGTGATCTCGACAAGCTCGATCAGCGGAGGTGGCTCGATCAGCGGAGGTGGCTCGAGCAGCCGCCCCCACCGCTGGTTGAGCAGGCCGCGAGCGCAGCGAGCAGCCGTCCGTCGAAACCACCCGCCGCGCGGCCGCGCTCAGATCGCTGCGGCGATCTCCTTCGCGGCGGCGGGGCCGTACGCGCCCTCGATGCGACTGAGCGCGGAGTCGCGGTCCCACGACCAATCCTGCGTCGACACGGTTTCGAGGACCAGCACGGCAACCATCGAGCCGACCTGTGCGGCGCGCTCGAATCCGAGGCCTGCGGACAGCGACGAAAGGAATCCCGCGCGGAAGCCGTCGCCGACGCCGGTCGGGTCGACCTTCTCCGTCTCCGGCACGACGTCGACGCGCGTGCGCGTGCCCTCGCGGTCGATGATCTCGACGCCGCCGGCACCGAGTGTGGTGACGCGCACGCCGATCAGCTCGGCGACCTGCGCCTCCGACAGCCCGGTCTTCTGACGCAGGAGACCCCACTCGTACTCGTTGGTGAACAGGTAGGCGGCACCATCGATCAGCTCCCGCGCCTGCTCGCCGTCGAGTCGCGCGAGCTGCTGCGACGGGTCGGCGGCGAACGGGATGCCGAGGCGTCGACATTCCTTGGTGTGCCGCAGCATCGCTGCGGGATCGTCGGCGCCGATCAGCACGATCTCCGGTGCACCGACGCGTTCGACGACCTCACCGAGATCGATCTCGCGCGCCTCACTCATCGCTCCCGCGTAGAACGTCGCGAGCTGCGCCATCGTCTGGTCAGTGGTGCACATGAAGCGAGCAGTGTGCTGTGTCTCGGAGATGCGCACGCCACGGCAGTCGACGCCGTGCGCCTCGAGCCACTGACGATAGTCGTGAAAGTCCGAGCCAACCGAACCGACGAGCACCGGCGACTGCCCCAGCTCGCCCATCGCGTACGTGATGTTGCCCGCGACGCCGCCACGTCGGACCACGAGATCTTCCACCAGGAAGCTGAGCGAGATGTGCTCGAGATGATCGGCGAGGATCTGCTCCGAAAACTTCCCCGGAAACTTCATCAGATGATCTGTCGCGATGGAACCACATACAACGATTGCCACGTACTCCCCCAGCCTCTCAGCGTTTTGTGATGACCGCTGCGCGTGTCAGCGCCTTTACCGGCCCGCCGCACGAGCCGACCATGAACCGCATCACACGCTACCGAAAGCCCCGGAAATGACTGACCGCACCCCGGCATGGCCGAGGTGCGGTCAGAAAATCTGGTGCGCCGACGTATCAGTTGAACGAGTCGCCGCAGGCGCAGCTACCCGTCGCGTTCGGGTTGTCGATCGTGAAACCCTGCTTCTCGATGGTGTCGACGAAGTCGATCGTCGCGCCCTGCACGTACGGCGAGCTCATCCGGTCGACAGCCAGCTTCACGCCACCGAAGTCTGCGGTGAGGTCGCCGTCGAGCGAGCGGTCGTCGAAGAAGAGCTGGTAGCGCAGGCCTGCGCAGCCACCGGGCTGCACGGCGATACGCAGCGCGAGGTCGTCGCGGCCCTCTTGGTCGAGCAGCGCCTTGGCCTTGGCGGCTGCAGCGTCGGTCAGGATGACGCCGGTGGTGGTGGCGGTTCCGGATTCGTTCTGAACGGTCATCGATGCTCCTCGTACTGTGATGGTGCCGTTGGTGCTCGGCCTCGGTCGTGCTGCCATGTGTCACACAGCTCTGATGTACGCCGCGCTGTGGCAGCGACTCGAACGCGTCGGCTGACGATGCAGGCCTTTTGTTCGTCTGTTGTCAACGGTACCCCCTATGTGCGTATTCCCGGAGTGTGCACATATCTGCGTGCCGTCAACCGCAGGTTTTCTCACCCGGTCGGGAGCCACGATGCCGCGGCGCGGGCAGCGAGAGCGGTGAGTTGGTTGCGCGCGTCGCTCATCGCGAGTTCGACCGATCCCGCCTGTTCGACGATCGAGTGGGCACCGGCGATCCCGGCCTCGGCGATCTCGTCCGGGGTCAACGCCACCTGACCCGCGAAGACGACGGTCGGCGCACCAACCTCGGTCGCCGCGGCGTTCAGCGCCGACACGACTTTTCCGCGCAGCGTCTGGGAATCGAACTTCCCCTCGCCGGTCAGCACGAGATCGGTGCGCGCGATCTCCGCGGCCTGATCGGTGGCCTCGCCGACGATCGTCGCACCGGACACCCGGCGTGCGCCCAGTGCGAGCAATGCCGCCCCGAGCCCACCGGCGGCTCCGGCTCCCGGCTCACCACTGACGTCACGACCAGCAATCGATGCCAGCACTCGCGACCACTGCGTGAGTCGCTCCTCGAGACGGCCGACGGTCTCGGCGTCGGCACCCTTTTGCGGACCGAACACGGATGCGGCACCCAGCGGTCCCAGCAGGGGATTCTCGACGTCGGACGCCGCGATCAGCGCGACGTCGGCGAAACGCTCCGCAGCCTTCGCCGACCCGCCCAGGGCGTCGATCAACCCGTGGCCGCCGTCGGTGGTGGCACTCCCGCCGAGACCTACGACCACCTCGCGTGCTCCGGCCTTCAACGCGGCGTCGACGAGCAGGCCGACCCCGTACGTGTCGGCCGACTGGGCGGTGCGCGGCGTCGGCCCACCACCGAGTTGGTGCAGACCGCACGCCTGCGCACACTCAATGTAGGCGACGAGCCTCTCGGAGTCCCTGTCGTCGAGCAGCCATCGCGCCGTGACCGCGGCACCGAGCGGACCGACGACGCGCTCGGTCACGGTGCGCCCGAAACGCGCGGCGAGGACGTCGACGAATCCCGGTCCCCCGTCGGACTGCGGCGCGAGCGTGATCTCGTCGTCCGGTCGGCCCGCCGACCATCCCTCGCCGATGGCGTTCGCGGCCTCGACCGCCGTCAGCGTGTCGCCGAACGAATCCGGCGCTATCAGGACCCGCATTCGCCCCACCTCTGTTCGCTCGACACCCTGGCGTCGACGCAGGTGCGCGCGGTTGTCTCCCACACGTGACTGCTCGGGCCCATGCCCGGGAAGTATAGGGAGGTCGGCGAACCGCGGCAGCGCTAGATCACCTACCCTCGAAGGCGTGAGACTGCCATGGAACAAGGACGACGACACCGCCGACGAGGGCACGGTGTCACTCGACAAAGCGACGACGACCGTCGACGAAGCCGAGACCACCTCCGAGACCAAAGGCAGCGCATACACAGCGGGCAAGGGGCGCCCGACACCGTCGCGTCGTGAGGCCGAAGGCCGTCGTCGTGGCCCGGTCGCACCTCCGCCGACCACCCGCGCCGAGGCACGCGCCCGGAAGAAGCAGCTCAAGAGCTCGATGTCGCGTGAGGATCGTCGCAAACTCAGCGATGAACGCCGCAACCAGCGCGCAGAGCAGCGCGAGAAGATGATGGCGGGCGACGAGCGCTATCTGATGCCCCGCGACAAGGGTCCTGTCCGGCGCTACGCCCGCGATCTCGTCGATTCGCGACGCAACTTCGCCGGCCTGTTCATGCCGTTCGCGGTGGTGCTGATCGTGGTGATGTTCCTTCCGTCGATCGCCGCGTACGCGAACTTCGTGTTGCTGGCGTTCGTGGTCCTGATGGCCATCGATGCCGTGATCCTGGGCAGGCTGGTCAACAAGCGCGTTCGCGAGCGCTTCCCCGACACCGACGACACCGGCTTCCGCCTCGGTTGGTACGCATTCACCCGCGCCATGCAGCTCCGCCGCATGCGCGCACCCAAGCCACAGGTCTCTGCGGGCGACGAGGTCTGATCCGACGATGACCACGAGGGGCACCCGCACACTGGTGCTCGGGGGCGTGCGGTCGGGCAAATCGGGGGTGGGCGAGGCACTGCTCGCCGAGCACACCGAGGTCCGCTACATCGCAACCGGGCCGACGCTGACCTCCGATGCGGAGTGGGTCGCGCGAGTCGAGGAACATCGACGACGCCGCGACGAGCGATACACGACCGTCGAGACGACCGATCTCACCACCGAACTGTCGACCACGCCCGACGTCGCCACACTGGTCGACGACCTCGGCAACTGGTTGGCCGCCGACATCGACGCCACCAACGGCTGGGAATCGCCGATCGACCGCTCCGATCGCACGAAGCAATTGTGCGCGGCGATCAGTGCCGTCACCGCGGACCTCGTCATCATCAGCCCCGAGGTCGGGCTGGCACCGGTCCCCTCGACCGCCGTCGGCCGCACGTTCCAGGACGAACTCGGTGCCCTGAATTCGGCCGTCGCAGCCGTCTGCGACCGCGTCCTGCTCGTCGTAGCCGGCCGCGTCGTCGAACTCCCCGCCGACTTCCCGGCCCCGGAGGCGCAGACGGCACAGCAGCAAAGGTCACCACAGAAACCGGCGGCACCCGACGTCGCACCGGCGGCGGCCGTTACTGCAGCCGCTACTGAACCGGCGGCTCCGCACACCGCACCGGCAGCGTCCGGCAGCATGTCGGAGCCTCACGAAGTCGTCGCGACCGATGCCGAGGTTTTCGACCACATCGACCGTCCGGACGAGTCCGTCGCGCAGGCCGCGCGCGACCGTCAGCTCACCTTGACCAAGCCCGCTGGTTCGCTCGGCAGGCTCGAAGACCTCAGCGCATGGATCGCCGCGTGTCAGGGCGAGTGTCCGCCCCGCTCGATCGAGCAGGCGAACGTGGTGGTGTTCGCGGGCGATCACGGCGTCGCGCAGGCCGGTGTCTCCGCGTACCCGCCCGAGGTGACCGCGCAGATGGTCGCGAACATCGCCTCGGGAGGCGCAGCGGTCAACGTCCTCGCCCGCCAGAGCGGCGCGACGTTGCACGTCGTCGACATGTCGGTCGACGCCGACACCCCACCCGAGGTCTCGCGCTACAAGGTTCGACGCGGCAGCGGCGACCTCCGCGTCACCGATGCGTTGACCATCGCCGAGGCTCGCGCGTCCATCGCCGCAGGACGTGCCATCGTCGACGACTTGGTTGACTCTGGTGCAGACCTTCTCATCGCGGGTGAGATGGGCATCGGAAACACCACTCCCGCAGCGATTCTCGTCGGTACCCTGACCCGCCACGAGCCGGTCGAAGTAGTCGGCCGCGGCACCGGCATCGACGACCTCGGCTGGATGCGGAAGACTGCGGCCATCCGCGACGGCATGCGGCGCGGACGACGCTACATCCACGATCCCCTCGCACTCGTGGCTGCTGTCGGCGGCGCCGACATCGCCGCGATGGCCGGGTTCCTGGCACAGGCCGCCGTGCGTCGCACACCGGTGATACTCGACGGTGTGGTGGTCACGGCGGCGGCGCTCGTCGCGGCCGAACTGGCGCCCGGCGCCGTGAGCTGGTGGGTTGCCGGTCACCGGTCGGTCGAACCCGCGCACACCTTCGCGCTCGAACACCTCGACCTCGAGCCCATCCTCGAGCTGCGGATGCGCCTAGGCGAAGGCAGCGGTGCGCTGATGGCGCTACCCGTCGTCTCCTCGTCCGTGGAGATTCTGCGAGGCATGTCGACGTTCGACGAGGCAGGGATCAGCGATGCCGACTCGTCGGCGGCCCTGACCACCAGCGACGCGGGGGTCTGACCCGGGCGTGGGCGGCAGGATGTCGCCGGTCGACGCTCTCGCGGGCGCGTTCTCATGGCTGACCGTCGTGCCTATCCCGTTGCGCAACAACACTTTTGATCGACGATTCGGCGCCGCGGCGATCGCCGCGGTTCCGGTTGTCGGCCTCGCCCTCGGCACTCTTGTCGCGGTCCTTGCGTGGGCGTTGAGTCTGACCGACCTCCCCACCACCCTGATCGGCATCCTGCTCGTCGTCGTCCTCGGTGTGGGGACACGGGGCATGCATCTCGACGGCTTGGCCGACACCGCGGACGGCCTCGGATGCTACGGTCCACCCGAACGGGTCGCCGAGGTCATGCGCAGCGGATCAGCGGGACCGTTCGGGGTGGCGACCATTGCGGCGGTGATGATCGTCGACACAGCGGGATTCGCTGCGCTGACCGGTGATTCGCGATGGCCGGCCATTGCCGCGGCGGTTTTCGTCGGGCGCGTGGCCGCCGTGATCGCCTGTCGACGGTCACTACCGCCGGCACGCTCCACCGGGTTCGGCGCACTCGTCGCGGGTACCCAACGGGCATCAATCGTCGTGTGGTCGGTGTTGGCGATCGTCGCGATGGTGGTCGCGGGCGGTTGGCAATCGTTGTCGCCCAACGTGTTCGACGTCGGATCGGCGTTGGGTGCGGCCGTCACAGCCGTGATCGTGCTCGGCTTCGCGTGGTTGTTCACCCGACACTGCGCGCGCCGTATGGGTGGGATCAACGGCGACGTGCTCGGCGCGGTGATCGAGCTGTCGACGGCCATAGCCCTTGTGGGACTACTGATCTGAGTGCCGCTAGCTGACTACAGACTCCGACGATTCTGACCCGGATACGCCGCGGGCCCCCGAGGCCGGAGCGTCGGGGACCCGTCGGACGTCTGGATCAGGGGATTCGGATCAGGCCGGATACAGCGTCGTCATCCACCCGTGGGTGTCGGCGAATGTACCGCGCTGAATGCCGGTGAGTGTGTCGCGAAGCGCCTGGGTGACCTCACCCGTGGTGCCGTTGCCGATCGTGTAGTCGTCGGTCTCGCTCTTCACGTGGCCGACCGGTGTGATGACCGCGGCTGTGCCGCAAGCGAAGACCTCGGTGATGTCGCCCGACGTGACACCCTTGCGGAGTTCCTCGGTGGAGATGCGTCGTTCCTCGACGGAGAACCCGGCGTCGATCGCAAGGGTGAGCAGCGATTCACGCGTGATACCCGGCAGCAACGAACCCGACAGTTCCGGAGTCACCAGCCGCGCGTCGGCTCCCGAGCCGAACACGAAGAACAGGTTCATGCCGCCCATCTCCTCGATGAAGCGACGCTCCACGGCGTCGAGCCAGACCACCTGGTCGCAGCCCTGTGCGGTGGCCTGCGCCTGCGCGAGGAAGGCCGCGGCGTAGTTGCCGCCGCACTTCGCAGCGCCGGTACCACCGGGTGCCGCGCGCACATATTCGGTCGACAGCCACACGCTGACCGGCTTGATCCCGCCGGAGAAGTAGGCGCCTGCGGGCGAGCCGATCACCGAATAGACGTACTGCGACGACGGCGCGTTGACTCCCAGCCCCGCCTGCGAGGCGAACATGAACGGGCGCAGGTACAGCGATTCCTCACCGCCGGCGGGCGGAACCCATGCGTTGTCGGCAGCCAGCAGTGCCCGCAGCGATTCGATGAAGTCGTCGACGGGCAGAGGCGGCATCGCGAGGCGTTCAGCGGAACGCTGCAGCCGCAGTGCGTTGGCCTCCGGACGGAACGCGGCGATCGAGCCGTCGGGCTGCCGATACGCCTTCAGACCCTCGAAGACTTCCTGTCCGTAATGCAGAACCATCGCCGACGGATCGAGCGCGATCGGTCCGTATGGCGTGACCTTCGCACTGTGCCAACCGCGATCTATGTCGTAGTCCACCAGCACCATGTTGTCGGTGAAGTACTTGCCGAATCCTGGAGCGGAGAGGATCTCCGCCCGACGGGATTCCGACACCGGATGGGGATGCTCGGTACGGGTGAACTGCAAGGTCATTGGCCTATGGTAACGCCGCGAAGAAAACCTACCCTCACCGACCACCCACGCTGATCAAGACGGCCCCACCCGCCGATCGAGACCCTGCCTTCGCTGATCGAGACGCCGCCTTCGCTGATCGAGACGCCCCACCGCTGATCGAGCTTGTCGAGATCACCCGCCGATCGAGACGCCCCACCGCTGATCGAGACGCCCACCCGCTGATCGAGCCGCCCCACCGCTGATCGAGCTTGTCGAGATCACACATGCGACTCGACGAACGGCGGGATCACCACCTCGCAGGTCAGCTCACGCCCGCGGACGTCGATCACGACCTCCGCACCCTTCTTGATGCCCGACGCCGTGTCGATCAGTGCGAGCGCGATGCCCTGCTTGAGGGTCGGAGAGAACGTCCCGGACGTCGTCTCGCCGACGGTCTCGCCACCCGGACCGGCAAGCACCGTCAGTCCCGCGCGCGGAACGCCGCGGCCCGTGGCCTTGAGTCCGTAGAGGCGTCGGGCAGGTCCGGCCTCCTTCTCCGCCACGAGGGCGTCGCGACCGAAGAACGTCGGCTTGTCCCACCCGACCGCCCATCCACTGCGTGCCTGGTTGGGCGTGATCTGCTCGGTGAGTTCGTGACCATGCAGCGCGTAGCCCATCTCGGTGCGCAGGGTGTCGCGAGCACCGAGTCCGGCGGGCTGGCCCCCGGCGTTGGTCACCTCGGTCAGCAGCGCGTCGAAGACCGGCCCGGCATCGCTCCATCGCGGGAGGATCTCGTACCCCCGCTCGCCGGTGTATCCGGTACGGCATACTCGCACCGGATACGACGCGTCGTCGGTCTCGAGGTCGGCATCCGCGTACGCCATGTACTCCATGTCGGTCGGAAGGCCAACGGCGGCAAGCACATCCGGACTCTTCGGTCCCTGGACGGCGAAGACGGCATAGTCACGATGCGCGTCGGTGATCTCGATACCGTCGGGCGCGACCGCCTGCAACGCGGCGACGACCTTCGCGGTGTTCGCGGCGTTGGGAACCAGGAACACTTCGTCGTCGGAGACGAGGTAGGCGATGAGGTCGTCGACCACTCCCCCGGACTCGTTGCAGCACAGGGTGTACTGCGCCTTGCCGGCGTGGATCTTCCCCAGGTCGTTCGTGAGCGTCGAGTTGACGAAATCTGCTGCGCCAGAACCCTTCACGAGCGCCTTGCCGAGATGACTGACATCGAAGATCCCGACGGCCTCGCGGACGGCGTTGTGTTCTGCGACGGTGCCTGCATACGAGACGGGCATGTGCCATCCACCGAATTCGGCGAAGGTGGCACCGAGTGCGTAGTGGCGGTCGGCGATGGGTCCGGCGAGCAATTCGGTCATGCGGGCAGATTACCGATCGACGTCGAGCCCGCGCACCTCGCACGACACAGCGGCCGACTCAGGGGACGCCGTAGCCCTGCACGCCCTCGACCGTCCGCAGATCGAAGTGGTCGACCGTGATCCCCTGCGCTTCGGCGCCGCCCACTGTCGTCACGACGTTGCCGTCGCGGACGGCCAGGCGCGCCTCTTCGAACTCACGCTCACCGGGTCACCGTAGGCAACGTTGCCGGTGTCGGACCCGCTCGGCGGAGATCGTGTCGGTCCGCGGAATGACGTGGCAGAGTTGAGCGGGTGAGTAAGAACGAGAGCGTCGACCGGACACGCGGTCCCAAGATCCAACTGGCAACCTCCCTCGACAAGAACGACGAGGTACTCGTCATCGGGCTCGTGTCACCCGAGAGTTCTGAACCCGAGGACTCCACGAAAACGGACTCCGACGCGGCGCCCACCCTGTTCATCGGCGACGGACTCCTCGACGACGCGCAGGCGTCGGCCATCAGCGACGCGCTCGTCGCGGTCGGTGCCAGCGGCGCACACGGGGATGTCTCGACCGTTCCCGCCCCCGAGTCGCTCGGCGTCGACGCCGTGGTGGCCGTCGGCCTCGGCTCGTCCGACGACGTCGAGAATCCCGAGAAGCTTCGCCAAGCCGCGGGCATCGTGGCTCGAGCACTGAACGGTCACGAGCAGGTCGCCACCACTCTCGCGGCGGGAGGCATCGAGCCCGTAGCCGAGGGCTTCTTCCTCGGCGCCTATCGGTTCGACGAATTCCGTTCTGCCAAAACGCTTCCCACGAAGACTCCGCCGACCTCGGTGCGCCTGCTCGTGGAGAACACCGGCAAAGCTGCGACCGCGCAGCTCGAGCACGCCGTCTCCGTCGCCGATGCCACCGCGATCGCCCGCGACTTCGTGAACACCCCGCCGAGCCACCTCTATCCGGAGGAGTTCGCCGAGCGCGCCCGCTACCTCGGTAGCAAAGTCGGCCTGAAGGTCGAGATCCTCGACGACACCGAGCTGGAGAAGGGCGGGTACGGCGGGATCATCGGCGTCGGCAAGGGCAGTTCACGCCTGCCGCGACTGGTCCGGCTGACGCACACGGGAAAGAAGGACGCCAAGAAGGTGGCGCTCGTCGGCAAGGGCATCACCTTCGACACCGGCGGCATCTCGATCAAACCCGCAGCCAACATGGACCACATGACCTCCGACATGGGTGGTGCCGCCGCCGTCATCGCGGCCACCATCCTCGCCGCTCGTCTCGACGTCGACGTCTCGGTCACCGCCACCGTGCCGATGGCCGAGAACATGCCGTCGGGCACCGCCCAGCGCCCCGGCGACGTACTCACGCAATATGGCGGAACCACGGTCGAGGTCTTGAACACCGACGCCGAGGGTCGCCTTGTTCTTGCCGACGCGATCGTGCGCGCATGCGAGGACGACCCCGACTACCTCATCGACACCGCGACGCTCACCGGCGCCCAGATGGTCGCGCTCGGGGCGCGCACGCCGGGTGTCATGGGCACCGAGGAGTTCCGCGACCGCGTCGCCGAGCTCTCGCAAGAGGTGGGCGAGAACGCGTGGCCGATGCCGCTTGCCGCCGAGTTGCGCGCAGATCTGAAGTCGCGAGTCGCCGATCTCGCCAACGTCACCAATCACCGCAACGGCGGCATGCTCGCCGCGGGCCTGTTCCTCAAGGAGTTCGTCGCCGACGGCGTGCAGTGGGCCCACATCGACGTCGCCGGACCGGCTTTCAACTCCGGAGCGCCGTGGGGTTACACCCCCAAGGGCGGAACCGGCGTTCCGGTCCGCACCATCGCGCGCGTGATCGAAGACATCGCCGAGAACGGCTGAGCGCACCCCTATCCGCCACCATCCCCGACTCGCCAACGCAGTTGCGTCGACACGCCACATGGCGCGGGCCGGTGGCGGGTAGGGTTTAGCGCGTGGGCATCGGCCACCCGCCGACGCCCGTGTCTCGGAGGCGCACACACCACCGCGACAGACCACACATAACCCAGACACATACGTCGAGTCGAGGAGTCAACAACGATGGCCTTCTCCGTCCAGATGCCAGCCCTTGGTGAAAGCGTCACAGAGGGGACAGTCACCCGGTGGCTGAAGGAGGAGGGAGACACCGTCGAGGCCGACGAGCCATTGCTCGAAGTCTCCACCGACAAGGTCGACACCGAAATCCCCGCTCCGACATCCGGTGTGCTGACGAAGATCGTCGCCCATGAGGACGACGTCGTCGAGATCGGCGGCGAGCTCGCGGTCATCGGCGAGGAGGGTGAAGCAGCCCCGTCCGACGATTCGGATTCGGATTCGGCAGGCGGCACCGAGCCGGAGCAGGCCGCCGAACCCGAGCCGGAGCCCGAGGCACCGTCCACCGACGCCGACGCCCCCGCCGAGAAGCCCGCAGCGCAGGCTGCGCCCAGCGGATCGGCATCCGGAACCGACGTCCTGATGCCGGAACTCGGAGAGTCCGTCACCGAGGGCACCGTCACCAACTGGCTCAAGCAGGTCGGCGACGAGGTCGCCGAGGACGAGCCACTCCTCGAGGTCTCGACCGACAAGGTCGACACCGAGATCCCGTCGCCCGTCGCAGGCACACTGATCGAAATCGTCGCCAACGAAGACGATGTCGTCGAGATCGGCGGCAAGCTCGCGGTGATCGGCGACAAGTCTGCGGCCGGCGCGGCGCCAGAACCCGAGCCGGAGCCAGAGCCCGAGCCGGCAAAGGCAGAACCCGAGCCAGAGCCGGAACCCGAGCCAGAGCCAGAGCCAGAGCCAGAGCCCGCCAAGGCTGCTCCGGAACCCGAACCCGCGAAGGCCAGCACTGCGCCAGCGGCCAAGGAATCCTCTGATCCGCCGACCGTCGAATCCACGCCGTACGTGACCCCGCTGGTCCGTAAGTTGGCCTCCGACAACGACATCGACCTCAACTCCATCAAGGGAACCGGTGTCGGTGGCCGTATCCGCAAGCAGGACGTGCTCGCGGCGGCAGAGGCCAAGAAGGCACCCGCGCCCGCTGCTGCACCGGCGGCATCGTCGGCTCCGGCCGCTGCCGCATCGGCGCCGGCCGCACACGGACCCGAGGTCCGCCCCGAACTCGCCAAGCTGCGTGGAACCACGCAGAAGATCAACCGCATCCGGCAGATCACGGCGAAGAAGACGCGCGAGTCCCTGCAGGAGAGCGCACAGCTGACCCAGGTCTTCGAGATCGACATGTCGAAGGTCGCGACGCTGCGCAAGGCCGCCAAGGAGTCGTTCAAGGCCGCCGAGGGTGTGAACCTCACCTACCTGCCGTTCATCGCGAAGGCCGTCGTCGAGGCGCTCAAGGCGCACCCGAACGTCAACGCGTCGATCAACGAGGAGAAGAAGGAGATCACCTACTACGACAAGGTGCATCTCGGAATCGCCGTCGACACCGAGAACGGACTGCTGTCCCCGGTGATCCACAACGCCGACGACCTCTCGCTCGCCGGTCTGGCACGTGCCATCGCCGACATCGCGGCACGGGCTCGCTCGAACGGCCTCAAGCCCGACGAGCTCGCGGGTGGCACCTTCACCATCACCAACATCGGCAGCCAGGGCGCGCTCTTCGACACACCGATCCTCGTTCCGCCGCAGGCAGCGATGCTCGGCACGGGCGCGATCGTCAAGCGTCCGGTCGTGATCACCGGCGACGACGGTTCGGAGTCGATCGCGGTGCGCTCGATGTCGTTCTTCCCGCTGACCTACGATCACCGCCTCATCGACGGCGCCGACGCGGGCCGCTTCCTGACGACCATCAAGAAGCGCCTCGAAGAGGGCGAGTTCGCAGCGGAACTGGGGCTGTAAGGCTCGCATGCTGATTGCCGTCGCGGGTTCCCACGGGCTGATCGGTTCGGCTCTGGTCGCCTCGCTGACCGACGCCGGCCACACTGTCCGACGCCTGGTTCGTCACGAACCACTGTCCGACGACGAATTCGGTTGGGACCCCGAGACCCTCGGGGTCCCGGCCGAAGCCCTCGACGGTGTCGACGCCGTGGTCAGTCTCGGCGGCGTCGGGGTGGGCAACCAGTTGTGGACGGGTCGGTTCAAACAGGAGCTGCGCGACACCCGGATCACTCCGACCGAGGTGATCGCCGAAGCCGTGCGGAAGGCGGGAGTCCCGACCTTCCTCAGCGCCAGTGCGTCGGGTTACTACGGCGACACCGGCGAACACGCGGCGATCGAGTCCGACGGCCCGGGAAGCGGTTTCCTCGCCGACCTCGTCGTCGACTGGGAGGACGCAGCGGTGCGCAATGCGGGCGAGAACACTCGCGTTGTCTTGTTGCGCACAGCTCCGGTGCTCTCCGGCTCCGGCGGCCTGCTCGCCAAGCTCCGCCCCCTGTTCAAACTCGGCCTCGGCGGCACCATCGGCAGTGGGCGCCAATACTTTTCGTGGATCACGCTCGTCGACGAGATCCGCGCCATCGAGTTCCTTCTCTCGTCGACGATCAGCGGACCGGTGAACCTCGCCGCTCCCGACGCGGTACCGTTCGCCGACTTCGTGTCGGCGTTCGGTCGGGCCGTACACCGTCCGACGATCGCGCGGGTGCCCGGTTTCGCCGCGAAGTTCGTCGGCGGCGAGATGGCGCAGGAAATGATTCTGTTCAGTCAGCGCGTTGCCCCCGGAGTGCTCACCGACAACGACTTCACCTTCACCCACCCGGACATCGACTCCGGGCTGGCCCACGCGAACCGGTAGGGATCCCCATGCCACGCGAATCCATCCGTACCGATCCTGAGACCCCTTTCGAGGTACGCACCCTCGGCGTCGTCGACTATCAGGACGCCTACGACACCCAACACTCCCTCGCTGCCGAGCGCGCCGACGGCACGCTCGATCACGATCTCCTCCTGCTCCTCGAACACCCCTCCACATACACGGCGGGCAAGCGCACCGAGCCGTCCGACCTTCCGACCAACGGCGCGAACGTCGTCGACGTCGACCGTGGTGGACGCATCACCTGGCATGGTCCCGGCCAGCTCGTGGGCTACCCGATCGTCGCTCTCGCCCAGCCGCTCGACGTCGTCGATTACGTACGACGCATCGAGTCGGCGCTCATCGCGGTCTGTGCGCGGTTCGGCGTCACGGCCGGACGCGTCGACGGCAGGTCGGGAGTGTGGGTCTGCGACGACGCGGGCGAACGCAAACTCGGCCAGATCGGCATCCGGGTTGCACGCGGAATCACCCTGCACGGGTTCGCACTGAACGTGAACCCCGACATGAGCGCATTCGACGCCATCGTCCCGTGCGGCATCGCCGACGCAGGCGTCACCTCGCTCGCACTCGAAGCGGGCCACGAGATCACCGTCGACGAGGTGCTCGTCGACATCGTCGACGCGGTGCGCTCGGCGTTCGACCACCGTGAGGTCGGCGCCGATGTGATCGGGGTAACGGACCCGCAGGCGAGCGTCGAGCCGGGCGTAGCATCGGTGCGGTGACCGTGTCTGATTCACAAGCCTCCACTCCCACCGCCCCCGATGGCCGCAAGCTGCTGCGTCTCGAGGTCCGCAACGCGCAGACCCCGATCGAACGCAAACCCAAGTGGATCAAGACGCGCGCAACGATGGGTCCCGAGTATTCAGAGCTCAAGGGACTCGTGAAACGCGAAGGGCTGCACACGGTCTGCGAAGAAGCGGGATGCCCCAACATCTACGAGTGCTGGGAAGACCGCGAGGCCACCTTCCTGATCGGTGGCGAACAGTGCACTCGACGCTGCGACTTCTGCCAGATCGACACCGGTAAGCCGGCCGATCTCGACCGCGACGAACCACGACGTGTCGCCGAGAGCGTGCAGGCGATGGGTCTGCGCTACTCGACGATCACCGGCGTCGCACGCGACGACCTCCCCGACGAGGGTGCGTGGCTCTACGCCGAGACGGTGCGAGCAATCCACCGACTCAACCCCGGCACCGGTGTCGAGAACCTGATTCCCGACTTCCACGCCAAGCCCGACCTTCTCGACGAGGTCTTCGACGCACGTCCCGAGGTGCTGGCGCACAATCTCGAGACGGTCCCCCGCATCTTCAAGCGCATCCGGCCTGCGTTCCGATACGAGCGGTCGCTCGACGTCCTCACCCAGGCACGCGACTTCGGACTCGTCACCAAGTCGAATCTGATCCTCGGAATGGGCGAGACACCCGAAGAGGTCCGCGAGTCCATCGTCGACCTGCACGAGGCGGGCTGCGACATCCTCACGATCACGCAGTACCTGCGGCCGTCTCCGCGGCACCATCCCGTCGAGCGCTGGGTCAAGCCCGAGGAGTTCGTCGAGCATTCCGACTTCGCGCGTGAGGTCGGGTTCGCCGGTGTGATGGCCGGACCGCTGGTTCGTTCGTCGTATCGTGCCGGGCGCCTCTATGCACAGGCGATGGCCCATCACGGTCGCGAAATCCCCGCCGCGATGGCTCATCTCGCCAACGAGGGGTCGGCGAGCCAGGAAGCGTCGAGCGTCCTCTCACGCCTCGCGCACTGATTTCCGACGAACCCTCAGGCGTCGGCTCAAAAAGCCCTGACGCCTGAGAGCTCGGCCAACCCCCGGCGTGCCGGTCGGCGGTCGGACGTATCCTAGAGGGCATGGCAAAGGCGTCTGCAGCAAGCAAAGAGGAAAAGGCCGCGGCGAAGAAGGCTCGTCGTAAGGCCTCGCGCGAGCGTTACACGCAGCTCTGGCAGGCGTTCCAGATGCAGCGTAAAGAAGACAAGCGGCTCATCCCGTACATGGTCGGTGTCTTCTTGCTGGTCGTGGCGGTGTTCGTCGTTCTCGGATTCGTGTTCGGCAGTCCGTGGCTGTTCATCCCGGTCGGCGTCATCCTCGGCCTCCTCGCGGCGTTCGTCCTGTTCGGTCGTCGTGTCCAGAAGACGGTGTACACGCGGGCCGAGGGACAACCGGGCGCAGCCGGTTGGGCGCTGGGCAACATGCGCGGCCAGTGGCGGGTCAGCCAGGCCGTCGCGGGCACCAGCCACCTCGACGCCGTGCATCGCGTGATCGGCAAGCCCGGGGTGATCCTCGTCGCCGAGGGCTCCCCCACCCGAGTGCGCTCGTTGGTGGCACAGGAGAAGAAGAAGGCCGCACGCGTCGTCGGCGACACACCCATCTACGAGGTGTACGTCGGCAACGACGACGACCAGGTGCCGCTCTCCAAGCTCGAACGCCACCTCAACAAGCTGCCCCGCAACATCGACGGCAAGCGCATCGACGCCCTCGAGGGTCGGCTCAGCGCGCTGAGCAGCCGCGGCTCCGGACCTGCGATGCCGAAGGGCCCCCTGCCCGCGAACGCGAAGACGCGCAGCATGCAGCGCACCGCGCGTCGTCGTAGCTGACCTCGCGGCACCCCGATGCGTGAATTCAGAGAAGCGGTCGAGCGCGGCGACGAAGCCGCGATGGCCGCATGCCTCGCCGACAATGTCGTCTTCACCAGCCCGGTCGCCTTCACGCCGTACGAGGGCAAGGCCATCACGGCGGCGATTCTGCGCGGCGTGATGCGGGTCTTCGAGGACTTTCACTACGTGCGAGAGATCGGCGAGCCCGACGGGCGCGACCATGCGCTGCTGTTCGAGGCAAAGGTGTCGGGTAAGACCGTGTCCGGTTGCGACTTCCTCCACCTCGATGACGACGGCAGGATTGTCGACTTCACGGTGATGGTGCGGCCGTTGTCGGCCGCGATGGCCCTCTCCGAAGCGATGGGCGCCCAGTTCGACCAGATTCGCGCAGAGGCGACGGCAGAGCTCAGCGGGTCCTGATCATCGCTGTGCCGGTAGCGCGATCATGCAGCGCGCGGCCGTTGTAGTCGTTCATCAGCGCGGGCACGATGAACACGATCAGCACCTGGCGCGCAAGCGCGCGGATCGGGCCGACCGCTGCGAAGTGCTCGGAGCCGCTCACCTCTGCGGAGGTGCGATCGGCGCCGTAGTCGACGCGGGCCACGCGGGTACCCACGGCGAATTGCCCCGGCGTGAAGCCGAACAACGTCACGGTGACGACACCGACGACGAACCACACCGCCAGAATGACCGTGCCCATGTCGGGTGAACCGAAGCGGACGAACAGCAACGAGAGCCCGCCTGCGATCAGCCAGTCGACCATCAATCCGGCGACGCGATGCCAGCCACCCGCGAGCGAGCCGGGACCGGTCTCGGGGAGCCCGAGGTCGGCGCCACGGTATTCGACGTCGACGTCGACGTCGTGCCCAGCCTGAGGCCCCGACAGCCATGATCCGGTAGCGCGGCCCATCGCAGGCACCCTCTCTCCTCGACCCCCGACAGGTGAACCGCCGGCGGAATGTACGCCCGACGAGCCCGTGCAGAGCGCTCGTCCTTGCACGTCAGTGTATGCCCCGCACATGAGAGCACCGGCAGCCCCGCACAGGTCGGCATCGGCACTCGTCGTCGAGCTTCCGTACGTATCGCCGATGAGTGGTCAGATTCACCACGCGCGCAAGGCCGGAATCAGGAATAGTTATGGTGTCCCACGTCCGCGGTGTGTAACACAGGAGAAACACGTCCTTGACGCGCGGGCAACGTCCGATCCATACGGTCTGAGCTGAGATCCGCTGCTGTCTCTCGGTGGCGGACGAGCGTGTCGGGTGACCGTCTCGTGGCCACCCGCCGGCGAAATAGTGAAGGAGTCACCGCACGGTGTACAGCAGCAAAGAAGAACTACTCGAGGGCATCAAGAAGGAAGGTGTCGAGTACGTCGACATCCGATTCTGCGACCTGCCCGGCGTGATGCAGCACTTCTCCATCCCGGCAACGGCGTTCGACGAGAGCGTCTTCGAAGAGGGCCTCGCCTTCGACGGTTCGTCTGTCCGTGGATTCCAGTCCATCAACGAGTCGGACATGATGCTGCTGCCGGATCCGGCAACCGCTCAGATCGATCCCTTCCGCAAGGCCAAGACGATGAACGTCAGCTTCTTCGTCCACGACCCGTTCACCCGTGAGGCCTACAGCCGCGACCCGCGCAACGTCGCCCGTAAGGCCGAGGACTACCTGGCCTCTACCGGTATCGCCGACACCTGCTTCTTCGGTGCCGAGGCCGAGTTCTACATCTTCGACGGCGTGTCCTACGGCTCGGAGATGAATGGTACCTACTACGAGGTCGAGTCCGAGTCGGGCTGGTGGAACGCCGGTTCGCCCGTCGACCCCGACGGTTCGCCGAACCTCGGTTACAAGGTCCGCCCCAAGGGTGGCTACTTCCCGGTGGCGCCGTACGACCACTACGTCGACCTGCGCGACGAGATGTCGACCAACCTGACCAACGCGGGCTTCGAGCTCGAGCGTGGCCACCACGAGGTGGGCACCGGCGGCCAGGCCGAGATCAACTACAAGTTCAACACGCTGCTCCATGCGGCCGACGACGTGCTGCTGTTCAAGTACATCATCAAGAACACGGCGTGGGCGAACGGCAAGTCGGTCACCTTCATGCCGAAGCCGCTCTTCGGCGACAACGGCTCGGGCATGCACGCTCACCAGTCGCTGTGGAAGGACGGCAAGCCGCTGTTCCACGACGAGGCCGGCTACGCGGGGCTGTCGGATCTGGCTCGCTACTACATCGGCGGCATCCTGCACCACGCGCCGTCGCTGCTGGCGTTCACCAACCCGACCGTGAACTCGTACAAGCGTCTGGTGCCGGGCTACGAGGCTCCGATCAACCTGGTGTACAGCCAGCGCAACCGGTCGGCCTGTGTGCGTATCCCGATCACGGGCAACAACCCGAAGGCCAAGCGCCTCGAGTTCCGCTGCCCCGACAGCTCGGGCAACCCGTACCTCGCCTTCGCCGCGATGATGATGGCCGGACTCGACGGCATCAAGAACAAGATCGAGCCGCACGAGCCCGTCGACAAGGATCTCTACGAGCTTCCCCCGGAGGAGGCCAAGAACATCCCGCAGGCACCGACCTCGCTGAGCGCCGTCATCGACAAGCTCGAAGAGGATCACGAATACCTCACCGCCGGTGGAGTGTTCACCGAGGACCTGATCGAGACCTGGATCGCGCTCAAGCGTGAGAACGAGATCGAGCCGGTTCAGATCCGCCCGCACCCGTACGAATTCGCGCTGTACTACGACTGCTGAGTCGCAGCACAACAGCACCACACGCCGCCCGCCCGACCACTTGGTCTGGCGGGCGGTGTGCGTCGGGCGTCATCCACACGGCAGACCCTGACGCCGACAACAGAACTCGACTCCGACCCGCATCCGACCCCATGCGATGCTGTTCCCATGACCTACCCAGGATCGGGACAAAACGGACCGTGGCCCCCGCAAGGACCTCCACCGCAGGGCCCCTATCCCTCCTACCCTGGCGGTCCGGGACCAGGAGGATACGGAGGCGGAGGATACGGAGGTGGAGGGTTCGGAGGACCCCCACAGCCGCCCCGACGCGGCAACGGCGGGCTCGTCGCCATCCTTGCGGCCGTGGGAGTGCTCGTCGTACTCGCGATCGTCGCGGTGGTCGGTGTGGTGATCTGGGCGTCCAATCGCTCCGACGACTCGTCGACCGTTGCGTCGTCGAGCACGACGACCACGACGACGACCGATGACTACAGCGCACCGACGACCCGCGACTTGGATTCGACTGCTACTCCCGGCCTTCCTCCCGCGGCCCCGGCCCCTGCTCCTGTCGACTACTACGGCGCCATCGCGGTCTCGACGCAAACCAGCGACGTCGGCTATGCCGTCAACTCACTGTCGCGGGCGGAGGCCGAGCGTAGCGCGCTCTCTCAGTGCGGGGTGTCGAGTTGTCAGGCTGCGATCTGGTGGCGCAACGCCTGCGGCGCCATCGTTCAGTCCCAGGCCGACCTGTCGTGGGGATGGGCATGGGCAACGACCGAACGGGCCGCGAGCGACGCGGCAGCCACGCGACTGACCGGCGGTTCACCGAAGGTGATCTTCAGTCGTTGCACCTCCAACGCGGGCTGACTCCACGCTGGTGATGCACTTCACAGGGGCCAATGGGGCCTTCGTACCCTCACACGACATGCCAACAACACGTAATCTCTTGGTCATGACCCGCATGCTCTTTGTTGAAGATCTCGTGCCAGGTGACCGCATCAGCATCGACGGGATCAAGGCCGTCGTCCGCAAGCAGGTGCCCCACGGGGAGACTCAGCGACTCATCGAACTCGCACACAGCTCCGACAGTCGCACCGACATGATCGTCGACGTCGGCGTCAAGATCGAAGTCTTCTGAGTTCAGCACTCTCCTGACGATCGGCCACGTCCGACGTCCTCGTCATCCACACCACCAGTAGCGCCGTGGACACGAGCACCCCGACGCCGACCCAGGCCGCGACCGACGCCCCTTCGACAAATGCTCTGCGGGCAGCGTCGAGCACATTCGACGCCTGAACGTTGTCGAGATGTCGTGCGGTCGCCGCTGCACCCGCAAGGCTCGTACCCGCCTGCCCCACCGCCAGATCCGCGGGAAAAGCCATGCGGTACACCAGGTTCAACACACTACCGAGCACCGCGATACCGACCGCCCCGCCGAGTTCGCTCGAGGTCTCCAAGAGTCCCGACGTCGCACCCGCGCGTTCGGCAGGCGCCACACCGATCACATGGTCGGCGATCACCGACGACGCCGAGACGATTCCCGTCGCGATCAACGTCGACCCGATCAGCGCAACGAGAAGCGTGTGCACTCCCAGCAATCCCGCGAGCACACCGAATCCTGCTGCCCCTGTCAGCAATCCGGCGATCATCACCATCGGTCTGCCCCATCGCACCGAGGCGACGGCTGCGAGTGGTGCGGCCACAGCGACCAGCGCGCTGGGCGCGATACTCCACAGCGCGGCCTTCAGCGGCGAGTAGCCGAGGACCGACTGCAGGTACTGCGTCACGATGATCGAATTCCCGAGCAACGCGAACATACACACGACGTTGGTCCAGATCGACACCGAGAAGCGCCGATCGTCGAACAGCCCGAGGTCGATCATCGGATCGCTGAGTCGTTTTTGGCGCGCGACGAAGACCGTCCCGAGCGTGAACCCGACCACGAGTGCGACCCCACGCTCCACCGACCATCCTTCCGCGGCGAATTCCTTGATCGCGTAGATCGTCGGCAGTATCGCTCCGAGGACGAGCAGCGCACTGAGGATGTCGACGCGCCGATCGACGACCGCGGTATCGGCCGGTAGGAGCAGGGGCGCGACAACGAGCAGCACGGCCATCACCGGAACGTTGA
This sequence comes from Gordonia sp. w5E2, assembly GCF_036540975.1. Taxonomy (NCBI): domain Bacteria; kingdom Bacillati; phylum Actinomycetota; class Actinomycetes; order Mycobacteriales; family Gordoniaceae; genus Gordonia; species Gordonia sp. w5E2. The sequence goes on from NZ_CP144213.1 coordinate 3,023,210, forward strand.
TCAAGAACACCGATCCCCACCAGAAGTGTTCGAGCAGCAGGCCGGAGACGATAGGGCCCACCGCGACCCCGCCCGCGAGCACCGCGTTCCACGCCGCGATCGCCTTGGCCCGATCGGCGTCGTCGAGGAAGATGTGGCGGATCAACGCCAGCGTCGACGGCATGAGCGTCGCACCGGACACCGCCAGCACCGCTCGTGCCAGGATCAGCAGCGAAGCCGTCGGGGCAAAAGCGGCAAGAATCGACGCGCCGCTGAATCCGACGGCACCGATCATCAGCAAGCGCCGATGCCCGACGCGATCAGCGAGCGAGCCCATCGTCAACAGCAGGCCAGCCAACACGAATCCGTAGATGTCGAAGATCCAGAGCTGTTGTGTTGCAGATGGATTCAGGTCCGAAGCGATAAAGGGAACCGCAAAGAACAGCACCGAGACATCCATCGAGACGATCAGCATGGGCATGCACAGCGCCGCTAGCGCTGCCCACGGTGAACGAGGGGACATGACACCACCTCTTTCTGCGTATTGCATAGACTGTTTATGTAGTACGCAGATACTAAGCGGATAACTGTGTACAGCACAAGCAGTTTGTAGGATGGCGGCATGAGCACCACGGAAGATTCGACGCCCTCGCAGCTCCCCCGCTCGGTCGCGCAACTGTGGGGACGCGAACCCGTCGCCGTCCGACGGGGGCCCAAACCATCGCTGACGATCCGCGAGATCGCACGCGCCGCGGTCGCCATCGCTGACGAGCGCGGCTGGGAGTCGGTGTCGATGAAAGCCATCGCCGACTCGCTGGGTCTCTCCACGATGTCGCTCTATCGCTACGTCGACGGCAAGGACGACGTCGTCGACCTCCTCGTCGATGAGGCTTACGGCCTTCCGGACCCCGAACTGACCGCATCGGGGCCGTGGCGCGACCGGGTCGGTGCGTGGGCACGGTCGGCGGCAACGGTACTGCGGGCCCGGCCGTGGATCACCGAGATCCCGATGTCCCGCCCGCCGATGGGTCCCAACACCGTGTCGTGGACAGAAGCGGGTGTGCGAGCGTTCGACGACGTCGAACTGTCGGGTCAGGAGAAGCTCAACGCGCTGCTACTCGTCGACGGATTCGTGCGCCACCATGTACGCCAGGCGACTCAGATGGGACTGCTCGGACAGCCAAACGACACCGATACGTCCGGGAGTGGCAACGACTACGAGACGACGATGCTTGCCCTGGTCGACGCGGAGCGGTTTCCAGCGCTCACGGCGGCGGTATCTCAGATGCACGATGGTGATGACGACTACTTCACCGAACAGTTCGACTTCGGGCTGCGAGTGCTCCTCGACGGACTCGAGGCAATGATCTCTCGCGCTCAGGCCGGTCTGGCACCCACGCGCGCGGCGTCGAGATCCGCGAACAGCTCCTGATTCAACTCGAACGCCGAGATCGCTTCTGCCACAAGGTTGTCGACGCCGCTCTCGCCGATGTCGAGCGCGTCGATCCGATCCCGGTAGGCATCCTTGTAGCGCTTGAGCTTGTCGATACCGTCGAACGTGTAGAAGCTCAGCGTCGACGCGTCGAGACCGTAGTGCTCACGCATCCGATGAGCGACAACTTGCCCGCCCGACAGGTCGCCGAGATAGCGCGTGTAGTGATGCGCGATGTAGCGTGCCGGCTCGTGGACCGTCGCCTCGATCGCGGCGACGTACCGGTCGACAGCGGGCAGCGGCGTGATGGTCTCCGGGTCGATGCCGAGCGCGACGAGATCGGAGCGGAGCCGCTCCGTCCGACGCAGCCGGTCGTCGAGTACGGCGCCGGCAATCGGATCTCCGGACAACGCGGTGCCGACCTCTTCCAGCGCGCGGTACACGAAGTACAACTGAGCGGCCAGCCGTCCGTACTGATCGGCGTCGAGGCGGCCGGACAGCAGATCGTCGATGAAGGTGGCGCTTTCGGCCTGCTGGTGGGCGACGGCGGTCGCCTCGCGCAATCGTTGGGAGATGGTCGTCATGATGCAACCAGTGATACCACCACGCCGCGGTGATCGGAACCGCGGAGATCGAAGGTATCGACCGACGACGCGGTGAAGCCACGAACGACGACGTGATCGAGCGCGAGGAACGGCATGCCACCCCACTTGTCCGTCGGATAGGTGGGCACGAAACCCGCGCCGGATTGCTCGGCGGTGTCGGCGAATCCGTTCTGGAGGAAATCGCGATAACGAATCTGATCCCACGTCGCGTTGAAATCACCGGCCATGATCGCCCGCCCAGCCGGAATCGACTGCATCCGAGCGTGTAAGAGGTCCATGTCGCGTACCCAGACGTCCGTCCGGCCCCGCAATGGAGCTCCGGGATGCATCGCGAACACCTGGGTGTCGCGCGCTCCCGGCAGGTCGGTCCGTGCCTTCAGATTGTGCAGAACCGTGTTCGGATCTATCTCGCCCTGCCCGCTCAGCGGCGTACGACTGAAGATCGCGGTGCCCATCGCGAACGTGCCGGGCACGGCGTAGGAGTACGGGAGTTCCCTCGCGACACCGCTGGCGTTCAGCCGCGCGAGCGATTCGGGTGTGACCTCCTGCAACGACGCGAGGTCGACGCCTTCGCGCGTCACCACATCGGCGAGCTGGTCGACGTCGGCCTGGCCGAACAGCAGATTGGCCGTCAGCACGGTGAACCTCTCCCCCGCAGGCGGCGTCTGTGCGACCCACAACGGCAACTGGGTGAAACACAGCGCCAGCACCGCGGCAATGGCCACCGGCAGGATCAACCAGCGTCGGAACACGACGAACACGACGACAGCGAGCACACCGGGAACGATCGCGAACGGCACAGCGCTGGTGAGGAAGATGGTCAGCTCGCCGCGCGAGCGCGAGTAGTGCAGCCAGACCGCAACACCGACCGCGACCACCATCGCCCAGCCGACGAGCAGCAGTGCGAACCCGAAAAGCCGTCGCATCAAACCCCGAATACTCTCATCACGCGCCAAAGACCTTGAGCACAACGGCTTTCGCGCGGCGGGTGACCCGGAGGTAGTGGTCGAGGAACTCCGCGGCCTGATCCTCCGGCCAGCCTGCAGCAAACGCTATCTGCCGCAACTGCTTTCCCGGGCCGGGGAGCTGATCGACGGGTTTGCCGCGCACCAGGACGAGGCAGTTACGCGCCTTGGTCGCGGTGATCCACGCGTCCTTGAGTAGCGCGACGTCGTCTTCGGCGAGCAGCTCTGCCGACCCGATCGCGTCGAGCGACTGCAGCGTCGACGTGTTGTGCAGCGACTGATAGCGGTGCCCGTACTTGAGTTGCAGCAACTGGACGGTCCACTCGATGTCGGCGAGTCCGCCGCGGCCGAGCTTGGTGTGGGTGGCCGGATCCGCTCCGCGCGGCAACCGCTCGGCGTCGACACGTGCCTTGATTCGACGGATCTCCTTGACCGCGTCGGCGGAGACGCCGCCTTCGGGGTAGCGGATGCGATCGGCCATGTGCAGGAACTCGATACCGAGATCCTCATCGCCCGCGACCTGGTGGGCGCGCAGCAACGCCTGCACTTCCCACGCCTGCGCCCACTGCTCGTAGTACGCGGCGTACGCGGCGAGCGTACGCACCACGGGACCGTTGCGTCCTTCGGGACGCAACCCCGTATCGACGATCAGCGGCGGGTCGTCGCTGGGCGTTCCGAGCATCGAGCGGACCACCTCGGCGATAGTCTGCGCCCACCGCACGGCCTTGGTCTCGTCCTCGCCGGGGTTCGGTTGGCACACGAAGAGCACGTCGGCGTCGGAACCGTAGCCGAGTTCGCCACCGCCGAGCCGGCCCATACCGATCACCGCGATCCGCGCGGGCGCGGGGCGACCCTCGTCGCGCTCGGAGTCCTGGATCGCAAACGTCAACGCGGCGTTGAGAACTGCGGCCCACACGCTCGACAGCGCCTCACAGACCTGCGGCACGTCGAGCAGGCCGAGAACATCCGCGGACGCGATGCGGGCGAGTTCGGCGCGCCGGTGCGACCGCGCCGCCGCAACCGCACGACGCAGGTCGGGCTGTCGGACCGTCGACGCGACGAGTCCCTTGGCCACGTCCTCTGGACGTACCTCGCACAGTCGTGGGCCGTCGGCTCCGTCGGTGTAGAGATTGATCACCTCGGGTGAACGCATCAACAGGTTGGCGATGTACTCCGACGTGCCCAGCACATGCATCAGGCGAGCCGCGACGACGCCGTCGTCACGCAGCAGACGCAGGAACCAGTCGTTGTCCATCACGTCGCACAGCCTGCGGTAGTTCAGCAGACCGGCGTCGGGATCCGGTGTGTCGCCGATGTATTCGAGTAGCTGCGGCAGGATCAACCGCTGCACCTGGCCACGTCGCCCCGACGCGGATGCGAGCGCACGGATATGACTGAGTGCCCGCTCGGGCTGCGCGTAGCCGAGCGCGGAGAGGCGCCGCTGCGCCGACTCGTCGGTCAGCGTCAGCTCTGTGGTGTCCAGACGCACCGCCGCCTCGAGCAGCGGACGGTAGAACAGCTTCTGGTGCAGTCGTCGCACCCGCAGGCTCTGATGCTTGATCTGCCTGCGCAACACCGACGTGGCGTCGAGGTCGCCCTCGCGCCTGATGTGGGCGGCGCGTGCCAGCCACCGCATGTTGTCGTCGTCGTCGAACTCCGGGAGCAGGTGGGTCCGCGACATGCGCTGCAACTGCAGGCGGTGTTCGAGCAGTCGCAGGAACTGATACGACGCGTTGAGGTTGGCGCCGTCATCGCGGCCGACGTATCCGCCTGCCGTCAGCGCATCGAGTGCCTCGACGGTCGAGCGAACCCGCAACGTCTCATCGACGCGGCCGTGCACCATCTGCAGCATCTGCACGGCGAACTCGACGTCGCGGATGCTACCGCTGCTGAGCTTGAGGTTGCGGTCGCGTTCTTCTTCGGGCACAAGCGATTCCACACGACGTCGCATGGCCTGGACCTCGGGCACGAAGTCGTCGCGCTCGGAGGCCTGCCACACCATCGGGTTGATGGCGTCGTGATAGCGCTGACCGAGCTCCATGTCGCCGGTCATCGGTCGCGCCTTCAACTGCGCCTGGAACTCCCACGTCTTGGCCCACCGGTTGTAGTACGCGACGTGGGAATCGAGCGTCCGGGTGAGGGCCCCGGACTTGCCCTCCGGGCGCAGCGCGGCGTCGACCTCGAAGAAGGCCAACGACCCGACGCGCATCATCTCCCCCGCGATACGCGCCGACGTCCCGTCTGCCGGCTCACTCACGAACACCACGTCGACGTCGCTGACGTAGTTCAGTTCTCGCGCACCGCATTTGCCCATCGCGATCACCGCGAGTCGCACCGGGATCGGCTTGTCGCCACACACCTCGCGGAACGCGACAGCGAGCGCCGAGGTCAGCGCGGCGTCGGCGAGGTCGGCGAGCAGCGCTCCGATCTCGGGAAACCAGATGACCGGTTCATCCTCGACCGTCGAGGCCACGTCGTGCGCCGCGACCTGCAAGACGAGGTTGCGGTAGGCAGCCCGCAGCGCGACCACTGCCTTCGGGCCGCTGAAGCCGGCCCGATAAACCTTGTTGCCGCGCTCGATCTCTCCGGGTTCGGCGACCGCGTCGACGGCCGCGAGCATCTGCCGATTGATCTCCGCGGTGTCGGGGAGCTCCGCCGGAATCAGACGTCGCCACGCCTCCGGCTCGGCAACCATGTGGTCGCCGAGGGCGTCCGACGAGCCGAGAACTGCCAGGAAGCGCCCCCGAAATCCCTTGTCGGTGCGCAGCAGCGTGTCGATCTCCGACCAGTCGTCGCCCAACTGCGACCGCATCCGGACTATCGCGCGCAGCGCGAGGTCGGCGTCGGGAGAACGCGACAGCGACCACAGGAGTTCGATGGACTCCTCGTTGTTCCAGCCGAGGTCGGAGAGATTCTTCTCGGCGTCGGGGTCAAGCAGACCCAGACGCCCTACTGCCGGTACGCCGCCCCGACCTCGAAGTGTTGTCACACCTAGAAAATAGCGTCCCGCACCCCGATACCGGACACGGGTTGCCAACAAGCAGTTAGAGCGGGAGGTAGTTCTTCAGCTCGAACGGCGTGACCAGGCTGCGATAGTTGTCCCACTCAGCCCACTTGTTGCGCAGGAAGTAGTCGAAGACATGCTCGCCGAGTGTCTCCGCCAGCAACTCCGACTTCTCCATCTGGTGCAGCGCGTCGGCGAGGCTGCCCGGCAATTCCTTGTAGCCCATTGCGCGACGCTCGGCGGGCGTGAGCGCCCACACGTCGTCTTCGGCCTCATCGGGCAGTTCATAGTCCTCGACGATCCCCTTCAGCCCGGCGGCGAGCAGCACCGCGAAGGTCAGGTAGGGGTTGCAGGCAGAATCGGGGCTGCGGACCTCGACGCGGCGCGACGACGCCTTGTTCGGCGTGTAGAGCGGCAGACGCACGAGCGCCGAGCGGTTCGCGCCACCCCAGGTGGCCGCTGTCGGGGCCTCACCACCGTAGATGAGCCGCTTGTAGCTGTTCACCCACTGGTTGGTGACCGCGCTGATCTCGTTGGCGTGGTGCAGGATTCCCGCGATGAACTTCTTGCCGGTCTCCGACAACTGCATGGGATCGTCGGGGTTGTGGAACGCGTTGGCGTCACCCTCGAACAGGCTCATGTGGGTGTGCATCGCCGATCCGGGGTGATCGCTGAAGGGCTTGGGCATGAACGTCGCCCACACTCCTTCGCCGATCGCGACCTCCTTGATCAGGTACCGGAAGGTCATCACGTTGTCGGCCATCGAGAGCGCATCCGCGTAGCGCAGGTCGATCTCCTGCTGGCCTGGCGCGCCTTCATGATGCGAGAACTCGACGGAGATGCCCATCGACTCGAGCGCCTCGATCGCGTGCCTGCGGAAGTTGGGAGCGGCGTCGTGAACAGCCTGATCGAAGTAGCCACCGCTGTCGGCGGGCGTCGGCACGCTGCCGTCGAGGGGTGCGTCCTTGAGGAGGAAGAACTCGATCTCGGGGTGGACGTAGCAGCTGAATCCCTGGTCGGCGGCCTTGTTCAGCTGGCGACGCAGCACGTGTCGCGAGTCGGCCCAGCTCGGTGTGCCGTCGGGCATCACGATGTCGCAGAACATGCGGGCCGAATGGTGCCTGCCCGACGACGTGGTCCACGGCAGGATCTGGAACGTCGACGGATCGGGCTTGGCAACGGTGTCGGCTTCGGAGACACGCGAGAAACCTTCGATGGCCGAGCCGTCGAAACCTATACCCTCTGAGAACGCGCCTTCGAGTTCTGCGGGCGCGATCGCCACGGATTTCAGATATCCCAGGACGTCGGTGAACCAGAGACGAACGAATCGGATGTCGCGCTCTTCGAGGGTCCGCAGCACGAATTCCTTTTGGCGATCCATGACCGCCGACATTAGAAGTAGCCTGTTAAATCGGTGTTACGTTCATAATTCAAACTCGACAACCTGCACATTTGGCGCAGTCATCTCAACATGCGAGAGGCCCGTTCAACCCATCGAGATTTAAAAGGTAATCATCGACGGCTTCGTCAACGCACCGATTACCCTCTAGCGCCGCGGTATGGCTGTATCCGTCGACGGTGATCAGCGTGCCGTGTGTCCGCCGAGCGATCTCCTCACCCACGGAGTAGGGCGTCGCCGGATCGTGCGTCACGGCGACGATGAGCGGCGCGGGAGTCGGCACACTCGGCGCCGCCCCCGGCCCCGACCGAGGCACGGCAACGCGCTCCGGCGGCCAGAAGGCGCACGGATCAAGCGGGGCATGCCCGGTCCCGCGACCGTCATCGGTGTAGGGCGCGGCGGCGCGCAGTCTGCGATCGAGGTCGTCGTTCGCGGCACGGTCGGCGATGCGCAGCCCATCTGCACACCCGATCGCGAGATAGGCATCGGCCGAGTTGTCGTAGGTTCCGCCGGGTCCCCGACCTTCCAACAGGTCGGCGAGTGACATCAGCGTCGCTCCGCCGCGCCCGGCAGCGAGGTCGGCGAGTCCCGAGCGCAGCGTCGGCCACAGGTCGGTGCGATACAGCGCCATACTCGTTCCGTCGACGGCCGACTGAAAGTCGAGTGTGCGGCCAGACCCGGCGGGCGCGGGGCTCCGCGTCAACGACCGCACGAGGCGTTGGTACTGCGCCAGCGCTCCCGCGGGGTCGGCGCCGAGCGCGCACCCGGGCGTCCGCGTGCAGTCGCGCGCAAAGGCGTCGAATACCTCCTGGAACGATGTCGCCTGCGCCACGGAGGTGTCGGCCGGATTCGCGGCGGGGTCGACTGCGCCGTCGATGACCATCCGGAACAGTCGATCCGGGTAGCGCTGCTCGTACTCGAGCGCGATCTTCGAGCCGGACGAGAATCCGATGAAGTCAATCCGCGAGCGGCCGAGCGCGGCGCGGAGTCGGTCGACGTCGTCGACGACCTGCGACGTGCCGACGAGTCCGAGGAACTCGTCGCCGGTTCGCGTCGAACACTTCCGCGCGATGCCACGATTGGTCGCCTCGGCGGCGGCGATTCCCTGCGGCGAACGATCCCCGCTGTCGGCCTCGCGCTCGGCGTCGAGTTCGGTTGCCGTCCGACACCGCACCGTCGGCGCCGACGCACCGACACCGCGAGGATCGAACGTGACCACGTCGCTGTGCGTCGTGAATCGCTGCGCCGCAAGACGATCCGCCGCTCCCAGCAGATAGTCGACACCCGACGCACCGGGTCCTCCAGGATTGACCACCACCGTCGAGTCACTGCGCTCCGATGCCCGTAGCCGGGCGACGGCGAGCGTGATCGTGCGGCCCTGCGGCTTTGCCGGGTCGAGTGGCACCGCGAGCGTCCCGCACTCCACCCGCGCGGCGGACGGGCCTGTGCCCACACCCTGTGTACACACTCCCCACTCGATTGCCCCGGTGTCGGCGGCGTGCTCGGTCGACGCGCAACCCGCGCACACCAGCAGACCCACCATCACCACGGTCAGCAGCCGCACGCGACGCCGGCCTGACACACGCCGAGACCGCACAGGCCGCCGCGCACGAAAAGAGCAGGTCACCCCGGTGATGGTACGGGCGCGAGCATCGCCGCCCCGACAACACCCGCACTCCAGATGTGAGCAATCACACGTCTATCGAGGGTTTTCGCGGAGCGCTTCGGTGGGACCATGGAGGCGTCCGAACACAGCCCGGGTACCCGCCATGCGGGACTCGAGGAAGAAAAGAGACAACGATGTCCCACGAGGCAGCTCATTCCGACGCGCCCATCTACGGTGGCGCTCCAACATCCGGCGAAGCCGCTCCGCGTCGACGCACCACCCGCATCCATCATCTGGCACAGATGAAAGAGCAAGGCGAGAAGTGGTCGATGCTCACCGCATACGACTATTCGACGGCCCGCATCTTCGACGAGGCCGAGATCCCTGTTCTGCTGGTCGGCGATTCCGCCGCCAACGTCGTCCTCGGCTACGACACCACCATCCCCGTCTCGATCGACGAGCTGATCCCGCTCGCGCGTGCCGTCGTCCGCGGCGCACCCCACGCGCTGGTCGTCGCCGACCTCCCGTTCGGTAGCTACGAAGCAGGTCCGCAGCAGGCACTCGAGACGGCCGTCCGCTTCTTCAAGGAGACCGGGGCACACGCGGTCAAACTCGAAGGCGGAGAACGCGTTGCCGACCAGATCGCCTCGCTGACCGCAGCCGGAATCCCCGTGATGGCGCACATCGGTTTCACCCCGCAGAGCGTCAACGGACTCGGCGGCTTCCGCGTCCAGGGTCGCGGCGACGCGGCGGACCAGCTCATCGCCGACGCGATCGCCGTCCAGGAAGCCGGTGCATTCGCTGTCGTCATGGAAATGGTCCCCGCAGAACTCGCGGCACAGATCACGCGCAAACTCACCATCCCGACGGTCGGCATCGGAGCGGGCAACGAAACCGATGCCCAGGTGCTCGTCTGGCAGGACATGGCAGGCTTCACGCACGGCAAGACCGCACGGTTCGTCAAGCGGTACGCCGACGTCGGCGGCGAATTGCGCACCGCCGCAGCGACTTACGCCGACGAGGTGCGCCGCGGAGTGTTCCCCGCTCCCGAGCACAGCTACTGACCGACAGATCTGATCCACACCCGGCGCGGCCGGTCTGATTCGCATCGGCGCGGCCGATCCGAATCAGGTCGGCATAGCGTTCGGCATAGGGTGAGGGCATGCGAAGCCTCTACCCGCCCATCGAGCCCTACGCGTCGGGACATCTGGCTGTCGACGACGGCCAGGAGATCTATTGGGAGACCTCCGGCAATCCCGAGGGGAAGCCGGCGGTGTTCGTCCACGGCGGTCCCGGCGGAGGCACCTCCCCCGATCAACGTCGCTTCTTCGACCCCGCGCGCTATCGGATCGTCTTGTTCGACCAACGCGGCTGCGGAAAGTCGCGTCCCCACATCGCCGACGGCGCCGACCTCTCGGTGAACACCACTCCCAAGTTGATCGCCGACATGGAGTCGTTGCGCACACACCTCGGCATCGAGCGCTGGCAGGTGTTCGGCGGTTCGTGGGGTTCGACGCTCGGGCTCGCCTACGCGCAGGCACACCCCGACCGCGTCACCGAGTTGGTGCTCCGCGGCATCTTCCTGCTGCGTCGCAGTGAAATCGACTGGTACTACAACGGCGGTGCCGCGCATATCTACCCCGACGTGTGGGAGTCGTATCTCGCACCGATACCCGAAGACGAACGCGACGGCGACCTCGTCGCCGCCTATCACCGACTACTCACCTCCGATGACCCCGACGTCGCGGTTGCCGCCGCACGTGCCTGGACCGGCTGGGAGCAGGCGACGAGCTACCTCATCCCCAAGCCCGAAGAGGCAGCGGCGTCGAAGGAAGACGCGGGACCGCGGTTCGACCTCGCGTTCGCCTCGATCGAGAATCACTACTTCGTGAATCACGGCTTCCTCGAGGATGGCCAGCTACTCCGCGACATCGACCGCATCGCACACATACCGGCGGTGATCGTGCAGGGCCGATACGACGTCGTGTGTCCGATGCGCAGCGCCTGGGATCTCCACCGCGCGTGGCCGTCGGCGACACTGCACGTCGTCGCCGACGCAGGCCACGCATCGTTCGAGCCGGGCATCGCACATCACCTCGTCGAAGCGACCGATGTCTTCGCCGATCGCTGACCCGGTCGCCTAGACTCAAATCACCTAATACCGACAGGAGAACGAGTTGCCCGCAAGCGAGCAGGTCGAGGTGGAACTCAAATTCGATGTCGATCCGGGCATCACACCGCCCGACCTTCGCGTCCTCCCGGGCGTGGTGGCGGCCACGGAGCCGGAGACGTTCACTCTCGACGCAACGTACTTCGACACAGAGAACCTCGACCTGGCGTCGAACCGAATCACCATGCGGCGCAGGCGCGGTGGGCATGACGAGGGGTGGCACCTCAAGCGGCCCGCCGATGTGCCGGGAGCGCGACGCGAACTGCAGGTGACCTTCGACGACGCGCCCGCCGACGGCGACATCCCCGACGCACTCGTCGACCCGGTACTCGTCTACACCCGGCATCGGCCACTGATGCCCGTGGCGGCGATCTCGACCGTCCGCACGATCACGACGCTGCTGGGAACCGACGGCGTGAAGCTCGCCGAGTTCGCCGACGACCGCGTGACCGCGCAGTCGCTGCTACCGGGCGGGTCGTCGCAGCAGTGGTCCGAGTGGGAGATCGAACTCCTCGAGGGCGGCACCCCGAAACTGCTCAAGGCCGCACACAAATTGCTCCGTGGCGCGGGCGGTCGGGAACCGTCGAGTGCGTCGAAACTCGCACGAGCCATCGGTTCGACGCCCGCGGTGACACCGCCTGCCACACTGGGTCGTCACCCGTCGGCGCTCGAATTGGTGATCGCCGACGTCACCCGGCACCGGAACTCGCTCATCGCCTGGGATCCACTGGTTCGTGAGGACGCCGACGACGCCGTGCACCAGATGCGCGTGACCGCACGCCGCATGCGCAGTGTGTTCTCCGGCTTTCCGACGGTGCTCGACGCCGCGCGCACCGACCACATCGCAGGCGAACTGAAACTGCTGGCACGCATTCTCGGCGACGCACGCGATTCCGAGGTGCAACTGGAGATCGACAGCGCTCTGCTGCGCGACGAGGTCGCGTCGGAGACGCTGGTGAACGCGTTGGCGGGCAAGGAATCCGCGGCACACGACCGCGCCGTCGCCGCGACCCACGCGGCGATGAATTCGGAACGCTACTTCCGACTACTCGACGCCATCGACGAACTGATCGCCGATCCGCCTGCCGGACCAGACGCCGACCTGCCCGCGACGACCGCAGTCGACAAGGCGATCACCAAGAGCCGCAAGCACATTCGGAAATCCCAACGCGAACTCGCAGAGCTGACCGAGGGATCGCACGAGTGGTCGGAGCAGTTGCACACCATCCGCAAGCGCGCAAAACGACTGCGCTACAGCACCGATGCCGCCGAGCCCCTGCAGAAGAAGAAGTACAAGAAGATCTCGCAGACGGCCAAAGAACTCCAGTCGGCGTTGGGCGACTACAACGACTCGCGGATCAACCGCGCGCGGCTGGCCGAGCTGGCGGCGTCGGGCGAGTTGTCGGGCTTGGACCTGTTCGTGCTCGGCCGGATCGACGCTCGTGAACAGGCCAACGGCGAGCAGGCGATTGCCGCATACCGCAAGGCATCCAAGGATCTCTGACGCCCAAGCGTCCGATGCGGGCGACCGCTAGACGTCCGATGGCGCGAAGCGGACCGTCCGCGACGTCGGGTCGGCTGCGGTCAGGGTGACCTCGATGTTGGAGGCCGCGGTCGGAGAGCCTTCGGATTCGGCGAGGATCGGCGGTTGCTCGATGAAGATCTTCGCGCGCTTCTTCGCTGTCGCCTCGGAGAGGACCACGGCGTCGAAGCGCTCGCCGACGCGGTCGGTGAGTATCACCGATTCGGCGAGATCGGTGCTCGCCCGGTCGGCAGAAGACCCGAGCGAATCGGCGGATCGTAGGATGCCCGGCAGCGTCGGCAATGCACGTAACACCCAGTCGGGCACAGGGTTTCCCGATGTCACGGCCAGGCACACCTCGGTGGCGAATCGATCGCCGAGGCGTCGCAGTGGCGCTGTCACGTGTGCGTAGACACCGCCGATGGCCGAGTGCACCATCTCGTCGCGGGTTGCGGGGGCCGTGTTCGCCTCGCCGGTCTGCACGCCGAGCGGGAGATACCCCGCGCCGCGCATGAGCGAACTCGCCTGCGACATCAGGGCGAGGGTCGACGGCTCGTCGACCGGAAGTCCGGCGAGGAACTGTCCGGGAGTCGCGCCGTCGGGCCACGCCACATCGAGAGCGTCTGCTGTCGCCCTGAGCTTGTCGACGGCGTCGGCGGGTGCCGGCGGCAGCGTGCGGAGCAGCCCGATGCCCGCGTCGGCCATGATCTGTCCGGCGCAGGTGCCGGTGAGTAACGACAACTGCGAATTCCACATGTCGGCGGGCGTGCGGGCTGCGAGGGAGAGCGTCCACCCGTCGTCGACACGGGTCACCTCCTGGTCGGGTAGATCGAGCTCGATTGCCCCGCGCGCCAGCGCAACTCGACGTCGGAGCTCACCGAAGGCGGGCAGCGCGCTGATCGAAGGGTGCAGGGTGCGCGCGTCGGCGTCCGCGGTCACTCCCGCGTAGTCGAGTCGAGCGACCGATTCCACGAGTGCACGCTCGAGGTGCACTCCGGCCACCTCACCGTCGGGTGCGACGCGGATAGTCCACAGCACCGCGGGACGCGTCACGCCGGGGAGCAGCGATCCCGATCCCTCCGACAGCACCCTCGGATGCAATGGCACCGACCCGTCGGGGAAGTAAATGGTCGCGCCGCGACGTCGACTCTCGGCATCGAGCGCATGCTCTGGCCGAACGAGCGCGGCGACGTCGGCTATCGCGTAGTGGACCTCGAAACCGTCTGCGTCGAACGACATCGCAACCGCCTGGTCGAGGTCCATCGACCCCGGCGGGTCGATCGTGACCAGCGGAATGTCGCGGCGGTCAACACGCTCGGCGGCGTGTGCGTCGACCGCGTGCTCCGCCTCGTCGAGCGCGGCTTCGCCGTAGTCCTCGCAGATCCCCAGCTCGGTGCGGATCGACTCGAAGTCGATATCGGGGGCGGAGAATCTGCGCTGCACACACTCGACACTATCGCCGACCGTGCGCTCCAGACTGCCGACTGTGCGCCTCGTACCGTCGACTGGGCGCCTCTGACCGTCGACTGGGCGCTCCAGACCGTCGACTGTGCGCTCCAGAGTGCCGACTGTGCGCCTCACACCGTCGACTGGGCGCTCCACACCGTCGACTGTGCGTGCTGGATGCCCGTGCCAGCGGGCTAAGCTGTACGGGCGAACGAGTCGGCCGGGCGGCCGCGGCGAGCGGAACGGCCAGGTCACTGGCAATGCCGCGCGCCGAGGAAAGTCCGGACTCCGCAGAGCAGGGTGGTTGTCAACGGCAACCCGGGGTGACCCGCGGGACAGTGCCACAGAGAACAGACCGCCGACCGCGAGGTCGGTAAGGGTGAAACGGTGCGGTAAGAGCGCACCAGCGGCGCGGGTGACCGCGTCGGCTTGGTAAACCCCACCCGGAGCAAGGCCGAAGCACGGACCGTGAGGTGCGTGTGCACGGATGATCGAGGGCTGCTCGCCCGAGTCCGTGGGTTGGCCGCTCGAGGCACCCGGCAACGGTGTGTCCAGATGGATGGTCGCCGCCGACTTCGTGTCGGCACAGGATCCGGCTTACACGCCGACTCGTTCGCCCCCGGTCCTGATATACCCACTCGGCCGTATGTGACGCCCACTCGGCGGTATACGACGCCCGGTCGGCAGGGTCAGTTCAGGTGCGCGGTCTCGTTAACCGAGCGCACCACCGAGCCGCCGTCCGGGTAGAACTCGGTGACCGATACGGACGCGAGGTCGAGGTGGAGGTGGAACAGCAGCTCCGGCCCGACTGTCAGCGCGTGTTGGAGCAGCGTCTTGATCGGTGTCACGTGCGACACCACCACAACGGTCTGCCCCGAATACTCCTGGACCAGTTGGTCTTTCGCGGCGATCACCCGCTCGGCCACCTGCGCGAAGCTTTCGCCGTCCGGTGCCGGGGCGGTGTGATCGCCGAGCCAGCGGGCGTGCACCTGCGGGTCGCGGGCAGCGGCCTCGGAAAACGTCAGCCCTTCCCAGCCACCGAAGTCGTTCTCGATGAAGCCGGCATCCTCGATCACCTCGCCACCGATGCGGTCGACGACGGCCTGCGCGGTCTGGCGTGCGCGGTCGAGTGGCGAACTGACGACGGCGGCGACGTCGACCTCCGCGGCGATTCTCGACGCCGCGGCGAGTGCCTGCTGCTCCCCCAGCTCGGTCAGCCGGGGGTTACCGCGCCCCGAATAACGTCGTTCGATCGACAGCGGCGTCTGGCCGTGACGTAGTAGCACGAGGCGCGTCGGTTCTGCGCGCTGTCCCTGCCACGACGGTGTGGCCACGGAGCCAGAGCTCACGGTTACGCCTACAGACCGGACTCGTTGGTGCGGACGAGAACCGCGCCGCACTCCTCGCAGCGGACCACGTCGTCTGCGGCGGCAGCGGCGATCGACGCGAGGGTCCCGCGGTCGAGCTCCATCCGGCACGCTCCGCAGCGTCGTGCCCGCAACAGACCCGCGCCAACCTTGCCCGCGGCGCGCTGACGGTCGTAGATCGCGAGAAGGTCAGCGGGAATGTCACCGGCGATCGCCTCGCGGCGCGTCGTCGCGACCTCACGATCAGCGTCGATGGTCGCTTTGGCCTCGTCGCGTCGTTTCTCGGCGTCGGCGAGCTGGGTCTGCAGATGTTCGACGGTCGCCGACGCGCGCTGCCGTTCTGCTTCGACGGCTTCCTGCCGTTCCATGACGCCGAGGAGGTCGTCTTCGAGGACTGAGCGGCGGCGGGCGAGACTGCCGAGCTCGTGCTGCAACTCCGACAATGCCTTGGGCGCCAGGCCCCCGCCGGCGAGCAGCGCGGAGTCCTTGCGCTCGCGGTCGGCCATCCCGGTCACCTCGCTGTCGACGCGTCGATACTCGCGGGTGAGGTCTTCAGCGGAGATGTCGGCGCGCACGAGGTCGTCGCGAGTCGAGTCGATCCGGGTGGTGAGCTCGGCGATCTCGGCTACCTCTGGAAGTGATCTGCCGCGATGGTCGACGCGCGCCACGACGGCATCGGCGTCGGCAAGGTCGAGCAACTGCCGCTGCGCGGACGGGTCGGCCTTCACTCGGCATCGACTTTCATGGGGCCTCCTCGGTTCACACGTTCGGTCAACGGTACGCGGTACCCGCTGTGGCTCAGCAATCCGCATGCACCGTGAACGGGTCCGTCGGCGTCGCGAAGACCTCGACGTCGAGCGCGAGCCTGTCCGCCAGCAGTTCGGCAACCTGTGTGCACCACGGGAATTCGGTGGCCCAGTGCCCCGCGTCGACCAGCACCGGTCCGCCGGCGCGCAGCGCCTCGTCGACCGGATGGTGCCGCAGGTCGCCGGTCAGATACAGGTCGACGCCGAGGCCACGCACCGTATCGAGCAGCGAGTCGCCGGCCCCACCGCACACCGCAACGGTCTCGACGACGCGGTCGGGCTCACCGGTTGCACGCACTCCCCACGGCGAGCGCAGCGCGCCGGCGGCTCGCGTCACGAACTCCCCGACTGTCGACGGCGATGCGAGCCGCCCGATTCTGCCGAGACCGGTATCTGAGTCGATGGCTTCCTCGGCGAGGATGTCGAACGCGGGCTCCTCGTAGGGATGAGCAGCGCGCAACGCGGCAAGCACTGAGCGGCGCAGTCCGCGCGCCGCGACCATTTCCACCCGCGCTTCGTCGACATGAGTCCGTTCTCCCAGCGACCCGATCGTCGGGTTGGCCGCACCTCGCGCCTCGAACTGGCCGACGCCGACCACCGACCACGCGCAGTCGCGGTATTCACCGATCGCCCCGGCTCCCGCGGCGAACATCGCCTCGCTGACCTGCTCGGCGCTGCCCTCGGGCACCATCACGACCCACTTGTCCATCGGCGCCAGCGGCGCGGGCTGCAGCGGTGATGTCTCGACGACGCCGAGCACGTCCGCGAGCGCGTCCGACACTCCCGGACGCGCGCTGTCGGCGTTGGTGTGCGCGGTGAACAACGCCGTGTGCGAGCGGATCAGCCGATGCAGCACAGAGCCTTTCGCGGTGTCGGCGGCAACCGAATCGACGCCGCGCAACAGCAGCGGATGGTGCGCGACGATGATGTCGACGTCGCCTGCGACCGCCGCGTCGACGACGGCATCGGTGACGTCGACGCAGATCAGCGCCCGCGCAACGGCTTCCGTGCGATCCCCGCACACGAGTCCCACCGAGTCCCACGCTTCCGCCAGTCTCGGCGGGTAGGCGCGATCGAGTAGATCGGCAACCGACCCCACTGATGTCTCAACCCCTGATGTCCCCGTTGCGAACTCATCCTCATGCGTCATCGTCGACGTCCTTTCGTGCGCGGGCGAGTGCGTCGATCATCGCGGTGACAGTGGCGTTGTCGCGTACCGCGAGCCGTAGGTGATCGCCGTCGAGGCCGACGAAGTTGGCGCAGCTCCGCACTCCGAAACCCGCTGCGCGAAGGGCATTCTTGACCGCGATTCCATTCGGCATCTCGATGAGGATGAACGGCGCGGTGGGTGGTGTGCACACCCTGATCCCCGCGAGTGCGAGTCGCTCCAGCATGAGTTCTCGCTCGGCAGCGACGGCGCGAGCGGCGTCGTCGCAGAAGCGTTGGCCTGCGGGACCGACGCACTCCGCCAGCGCGGCGAGCGCGGGCGTCGACAACGGCCATGGTCGACGCCCCAGGCTCAACCGTTCGACGATCTCGGGTGACGCCAGGAGGTACCCCGCGCGCAGGCCGGCAAGTCCGAAGGTCTTTGTCACACTGCGGATCACGACGACGTCGTCGGCTCGCATCGACGCGAGGGACTCCGGCTCACGCTCTCCGGTAACCGCGTCGACGGTGAGGTCGGCGAACGCCTCGTCGACGACGAGTATCCGACCCGGCCTGCGCATGGCATCGAGCGCGGCTCTGCTGTGCAACACCGACGTCGGGTTGGTCGGGTTGCCGACGACGACGAGGTCGGCATCGTCGGGGATGCGGTCGGCGATGTCGTCGGGGTCGATGCGCCACGGCGGCGGCAATTCCACCTGGGTGATGGGGATTCCGGCTGCCCGCAGCGCGATCTCCGGCTCGGTGAACGACGGCTGGACGAGCGCGGCGTGCCGGGAGCCGAGCCGCGGCAGCATCTCGAACCCGTCCGCGGCACCCGCGAGCAGCATGACCTCGCTCGGATCCCGTTGGTGTAGCGCACAGATCGCGGCGATCGCGGTATCGGCGAACGCGGCGCTTGGATACGACGCGAGGTGTGCACAGGCGTCGACGATCGCTGCGCGGACGAACTCGGGCGCCTCGCCGCGGACGTTGACGGCGAAATCGACGACGCCGGGCTCAACGTCGACGTCGCCGTGTCGGCTGAGCCGGTACACGCTGTCCTGCGGAATCGAGCCTGCTGTCATAACCGTCGAGCCTAACGGTCGAGAGCCGACGGACACCCCGACCGCACCACGCTATTCGGACACCCACGGCGGTACATGTCACGATGGAGCCGTGACTTCTCCGGCAGATCCGCGTGATCCGCGGACAGCACTGTTGTTCGACCTCGACGGCACGATCACCGACAGCTTCTCCGGCATCGTCAACAGCTTCCGGTACGCCCTCGCCGAGGTCGGCGCGCCCGAGCCACCCGACGACGTGGTCGCGGGAGTCGCGGGACCGCCGATGATCGACACGCTCACCGGCCTCGGACTCGATCAGGAGACCGCCGACGAGGCGATGCGCGCCTATCGCAAGCGCTACACCGACGTCGGATGGCTCGAGAATTCGGTGTTCCCGCAGATCCGCGAACTTGTCGAGGATCTGGCGGCCCGAGGCCGGAAGATGACGATCGCGACGTCGAAGAACGAGAACACGGCGCGAGCGATCCTCGAACATTTTGCGCTCGCCGACCACTTCGAGGCGATCTGCGGTGCCAGTGACGACGGTTCACGTCGCAGCAAGGCCGACGTGATCGCGTGGGCCCTGAGGCAATCGGGCATCGCGCCCGACCCGGACACCGGACTTCCAGATCACCCCGTCGTGATGATCGGCGACCGTTCGCACGATGTCGAGGGGGCCGAGAGCTTCGGAATCCCGACGGTCTTTGTCTCGTGGGGTTACGCTCGGGCCGGGGAAGGGGACGCTGCCTCGTGGCGCGTCGATTCTGTTGTCGATCTGCGTGAGGTCCTAGGTGTCTGATCAACTACACGTCTGTTTCGTGTGCACGGGCAACATCTGCCGGTCGCCGATGGCGCAGAACATTTTCCGCTCCGCCATCGACGACGCCGGGCTCTCCGACAGGGTCCGCGTGACCAGTCGGGGTACCAGTAGCTGGCACGTCGGCGAACCCGCCGACAATCGCGCACGCACCGAACTGCTCGCCCACGGCTACTCCGACGCCCACACCGCGGCACACCTGGCCCCCGACGACTTCGATGCGGACCTGCTCGTCGCGATGGATTCCGGCCACGCCAAGGATCTCGAACGCAAACGGCTCGGCGACCGCGTGCGGCTGCTGCGCAGCTTCGACCCCGACGCAGGCGACGACCTCGACGTCGCCGACCCGTACTACGGAACACAGGGAGACTTCGCGCTCACCCGTCAACAGATCGAAGCGGCCGTTCCGGGCATGTTGGCCTGGGTCAACGACCGCCTGGGCAACAGATAGCCGCCGCGGCGTCGAACGGCGCCCCGCACAGCCGACGTCTGCGGGCACCTCGGTACCGTTGAGGCATGCGTGTGCTGCGAACCTTCCTCCGACCTGGGTGGATTGCCCTGGCCGTGGTGGTCGTGGCATTCGCGGCGTTGTGTTTTTCCATCCTCGCTCCGTGGCAACTGGGTAAGAACAGCAAAACCAGCGACCGCAACCACCTCATCGAGCAGGCGGTGTCGATCGCGCCCGTTCCCCTGGCGTCCGTGGCGCCTGCCGGTAGCGGATTCCGATCCGACACCGAGTGGCGCGAGGTTCACATCACCGGCACCTTCCTGACCGACAAGCAGGCCCTCGTGCGACTGCGTTCGGTCGGCGAGCGCCCGGCCGTCGAGGTCCTGACGCCATTCCGGGTCGCGGGTTCAGACCGGGTACTGGTCGTCGACCGTGGGTACGTGCGACCCGAGCAGGGCCAAACTCCGGTCGTTCCCCCACCGCCACAGGGTGAGGTGACCATCGACGGTCGAATCAGGGCCAGCGAGGGCACGTCGCCGGGTCGAGGCGCGGCGGTCGTCGACGGCGCGCTGTCGGTGTACACGATCGACCCCGGTGAACTGTCGCGCGCGACGTCCACCGCAATGGACCCCTTCTATATCCAGATTTCGCCGAACCAGCCGGGGGCGCTCGGCGAGATCCCGCTTCCCCAACTCGATTCCGGCCCCTATCTCTCCTACGGGCTGCAGTGGCTCGCGTTCGGAATCATGGCGCCGCTCGGGGCCGGGTACTTCATCTATGCCGAGATCAAGCAGCGTCGCCGGACCCGCGGCACGGCGTCGACGGATTCCGCTGCGGTGACCACGGATTCGCAGGCGCCCGCCACCGCGACCTCTGCGAGTGCCACCTCCGAACGCGCCGCGCGCCGCAAACGATTGCGCGCAGAACTGCGTGGCGACACCGCCGTCGACGACTCCGACCACTCCGAGACGACTCGGATCGGCCTCGGTCCGGACACCGAACACGCGCCCGACGACGTCCGCGACAAACTCACCCAGCGCTACGGCGGCTGAGCAGCCGACGCTGTCGAACTGCGCCGAGCACGTAGGCGATCAACGCACTCGACGCCAGAGCTCCGAGCTGTACCCGCCGCGACAGGTGCGTCGTCGAATACAGATCCGCAACCTCCGGCGGGTGACCATCCCCGAGCGCGGGACGCTCTTCGACGCCGTGCGGGTACACCGTGCGACCGCCCAGACGAAGCCCGAGCGCTCCCGCGAACGACGATTCGACGACGCCCGCGTTCGGACTCGGATGCGCCGCGGCATCGCGTCGCCACGCGCGCAGAGCGCCTGCGCGGTCGTCTCCGAGCACAACGACCAGCACCCCGGCGAGCCGTGCCGGCACGAGGTTTGCGACGTCGTCGAGTCGCGCCGAAGCCCATCCGAACCGTCGGTACCGGTCGTTGCGGTAGCCGACCATCGAATCGAGGGTGTTGACGGTTCGGTACGCGATCAGCCCCGGCACACCCGCGACGCCACCCCAGAACAGCGGGGCCACAGCAGCATCCGAGGTGTTCTCGGCGATCGATTCGACTGCGGCACGCACGATCCCGGCAGCGTCGAGGTGTTCGGGGTCACGACCACACAGGCTGGGTACCAGTGCGCGGGCGGCGTCGATGTCGTCGACGGAGAGACTGTCCGCCACCTCGCGCCCGACCCGGTTGAGCGTGGTGCCACCGAGTACTGCCCAGGTCACCGCGGCAATGGTCGCAATCCGCACAGGGGAGAAATCGACGCGCCTGGTGGCGCTGTCGACTCCGACGCCGACGCCGATCGTCGCACAGACCGACGTCGCGGCGAAACCTACGCCAGCCGAGCGCGAGTCGGCGTAGACGCTGCGCTCGAGTCGGCCGATCGCGCGCCCGATGCCCGCGACGGGATGCCACCGGCGTGGGTCGCCCAGTGCGCGATCGAGGAGGTAGCCGACGCACAGCCCGACGGGGACGTCGAGTGCTCGACCCGCCGGACCGAACGCGCGCGGACTGGTACTGGATGGGGCTCGACGCACCGCGCGATCGTATCGTCACCTCATGGCCAAACCCCGTCCCGCACCCGTCCCGGGTAGCCACCCGATCGACAGCGGCACCGCCGAGGTGGTTGCCGATCCCATCTCCGGCGGCTGGCTGCTCCTCATCAACGGGACACACAGTTCGCACATCCACCCCGACGATCCGTCGGCACTCGATTTCGAATACCTCCGGCAGATGGCGGCGGTCATCGACGACCGATATCCCGATACGTCGACGCCGCTACGGGTTCTCCACCTCGGCGGGGCGGCGTGCGCGCTTCCCCGGAACCTGGCCGATCGCTACCCGCGGGCGAGGCAGGTTGCGGTCGAGATCGACGCGGAGCTCGCCCGATTGGTGCGGGAGTGGTTCGACCTGCCGCGCGCACCGCTGTTACGTATTCGCGTCGGCGATGCGCGGGCCGTGACCGAGTCGCTGACCGAGGGGTCGCGGGACGTGGTGATCCGCGATGCCTTCGCCGACGCACGTACGCCGTCGCATTTGACGACCGTCGAGTTCGTACAGGCGGTCAAACGAGTGTTGGCTCCCGGCGGGCTCTATCTCGCCAACTGCGGCGATGCGCGAACTCTCGACCTGGTGCGCGCCGACGCCGCAGCAGTCGCGGAGGTCTTCGCCAATGTCATGCTGATCGCCGATCCCGCGATGCTCAAGGGACGTCGAACCGGCAACGTCGTCGTCGTGGGCAGCGACGACGACCTCGGTCCGTCGTCGACCTTGGTGCGCACCCTGCTGAGCGATCCTCTCCCCGCCCGCACGATTGCAGGAAGCGAAGCGCGAGCGTTCGGGCGTGGAAAACAACTTCGCGATCCCGAACAAGGTGTGCGATAGGGGTATTTAATACCCCCCGATACTCCTGGTATCGATCGTTCAGATGACACTTTCTTGGGCAACTAAAATTGATCGATGCGATATCTCAAAACCCGATAGAAAGCCCGTTCGAGGTTTCAGATCACATAGTCGAGCCGAGCGAGCACGTCCTTCGCCAGCCCCTCGTCACCGGTGACGGTCACCGTGCTCGGATCCGCATCACGCCGACCGCCGACCAGGCGGGCCAGATCGACTCCGTCGACCCGCAGGGTGACGTCCGCGGCGTCGTCGCCACCGTCGAATGACTCGACGAGCCCGGCACGCCCCTCCACCGCGACCCTGGCGTCACGAGGTGCGACACCACCGATCTCGAACCGAACCCTGCTACCTTCCGGCGCCGACGCACGCTTGCCCACCACGAACGGCAACGACGAGCAGATCTCGTCGAGTGCGACACCCGCGGTGACAGGATCGGACGGCAAGCCGTCGGCAAGGGCGTCACGCAGATCGATCTCGTGAATCCAGCAGTCGAAGACGCGGATGCGCATGAATCGCCCGTAGGTGTCGGGCCCGGCCGGAGTGGCCGTCTGCGCGTCGAACTCGTCCTGCGTCATCGCCGTGAGTGCTGCGGTGCGCACGTCGATGATCTCGTCGAGTGCGGCGAGCACCTCTTCGCGAGGCTTGTCACGGAAGTGATCGGCCCATCGCTCGTTGAGTTCGCCGATCGGATTCTTCACGTGCGTTCGCGAGGCGATGTCGTCGGCAGCCTCGACATCCCGGCCGGCGAGCATGCTCTCCGTGCCGATGATGTGCGCAACGATGTCGGCGTTGGTCCAGCCCGGGAGCACAGATGGCGCCGACCACTGCTCGTCGCTCAGTTGCGCCGCGAGTGACCGCACAGTGGACCACTCGGCGAAAAGTGCCGCGGTGATCGAGTCCTTGTCGACGACGGTGAGTGGCATGTTCTCGTCCTTCGTGTCCTGCGGCGCTGTGCGCCTACGCGCGGGGCTGTCAGTGCACCGCTGACACTAGCGGTTCTCGAGGGCTCCGAGGTGCGTTTGGCGGTCGCCGAAATGGCGAAAGTGCGCGCGCTCAACGGCTTTGGCACCGAGAAACTCGAGGTAGCGTTCGCCGACCGGCGTTTTGCCGATGATGCGGTGGTTCACCGTATTGCGCAGCCACGCGGAACCGATTGCCCACGGAAGTGCCTGCCGCTGCCCCAGATCTCGCATTCCTCGAGGGCCGAGGAAAGCTTGCAGCATGCTGAGCAGTCGGAGCCGGGTGTAGATTGCCGACGCAGCGGGAAACCACCTGTAGTTCAGATCTTTCTGCGAATCGACCAAAGCTGTCGTGAGCTGGGCTCCGGCGTCGGTGACGTCACCCTGTGCCAACAGCACCGCGTAGCTGAACTGATGCTGGGCTACCTCCTCGTCGAACAACCAGTCGTCGTCGACGCCGACCAGCCACCCCACGTACTTCCACAGATGCATCAACGCGCGAGAGTCCTCGCGACTGACAGGCACTCCCAGCGCCCGCACACCCATCAGGAGCGTCCCGCTGAACAGGCTCAGCGTTCCGGCCAGGTCGGCTTGATTGATCGGTAGCCCGTGACGGGCGACGTCCCATCGGCCGTTGTTCTCGAACGAGTGGTTGACCAGTGCGTGCATGAGTCGCACGTGAACCGTGAGTTTCCAGCCTTCGCCCCCACGCTGCATGCCGCCACGGCGGCCGACCTCGATCCCCCAGGCCTGGGTTTCGCCGAGCCTGCGCATGACGGTTGATCCGGTGAGGCCTCCGGTGGCGACAAGGAGATCGGGAGGCCCACCGAATCGATAGCCTCCGATCAACGACAGTTGCAGGAGGACATCGTTGGCGTTCTGTCCCAGCCGTCTGTACACGCCGGCGCCACGCTCGAGGAGGTCGGAATCGACCCACTCGGGCGTGTTCTCGACGGTGGCGAAGAACTCGCGCAGAGCCGGGGGTGCATCGGCAGGAACTTCCTCGAGCGCGTCCCGGAACTGCTGCATGCTGACCCGATCGGCCGAATCCCGTGGTGCGCGCATCGCCTGGACCAGAGCGGCAGCAGGTTCGTCGCGCATCATCATGCGCCGACCGATGATGTCGAGTTCAGCGGTGGTCGGCTCGCGCAGGCGCATGGAGACCTTCAGCAGCCGTCCGATTCGTCGGCCGCGGCGCTCAGCCGAGTGAAATCGCACTGGCGGACGTTTCGCCGAACCCTCGGGCCGTTCCATGACCGACATGAGACTAAACTAACAATCTGTCTCACTCACCGCAATGACCACTTCTCCGACACACGGATCGCTGCGGGTCAGCGCACCGGCTGGTCGCAACTCGCGGGAGCGGCGACCAGCGAGCACCACTGGGCGGGGCGAGTCGGACGATACGTCGACCCCACCCCGTTGCGCGCGGTGATGTCGCGATAGGCCGCCACCGCGTCGGTCGGCTGTCTGCGCAGCGTCGGATCTGTCTTGACGTCGACTGTGTACAGCCCGAATCGTGGTGTGTACGAACCCCATTCGTAGTTGTCGGTCAGGCTCCAGTAGTTGAATCCGATGACCGGTATGTGGTCTGCGCGCGCCCGTCCGACCCAGTAGACGAGGTCACGCAGGTGATCGCCGCGCCGGTAGCCGTCGGCGCGCGGTGCGCCGTTCTCGGTCGGCATGCCCGTCTCGACGACGTAGAGGGGCGTGCCGGGATAGCGCCGCGCGAGATCACGGAGGGCGTAGTAAATGCCGTCGGCCGATACCGTTGCGTTCCAGTTCTTTCCGGTGGCCGCGTTGATCGCGCTCAGATCGGTGACCGATGCCGAGTAGTAATAGTCGACGCCGATGAAGTCGAGCGAATCGCGCACCCGATCGACGAACGCGGCGTCGACGATCGGCTCGACGGTCGGGACGTATGCGATGTTCGACGACACCATGGCGCCGGGCTGGCGTTGGTGAATGTATCGGTAGATCGAGGTGTGCACGTCGACGAGCCGATCGCGCATCGTCGCGCTCGCGGACACGGGAAGCCCACCCATGCGCAACTCGTTGACGGCGTAGATCGTCGGCTCGTTGATCGTGATCCACAGCGGATTGGCACGTGCGTACCTGTCGACGACGAATCGCGCGTTCCGCAGCCACGCCCGCGGAGTCGACGCATCTGCCCACCCACCGCGTGCCGCGACCCATCCCGGGTAGACCCAGTGGTCGAGGGTGATCATCGGCCGCATCCCCGCGCTCACGATCGCTGCGATGAGGTCGTCGTAGTAGGCGAGCTCACGACGGTCGACGACTCCGGGCTTCGGCTCGATGCGGGCCCACTCGACGCTGACCCGAAAGCCCGTGACACCGAGCGACTTCGCGAGCGCGATATCCGAGCGATACCGATGACGGAAGTCGACGGCCGACCCCACCTTGTCGTCGGTTTTTCCCGCCGCGACATATCGTGTCCAGTTGCTGTCCGGAGACGACCCTTCGGACTGGAAACCCGACGACGACACTCCCCAGAGGAATCCCGGAGGCAGGGTTCCCGGTCCACCTGCCGACGAATGTGCTCCCGGCGGTTGCGCTCCTGCCTGGGCGGGAAGTGCACACACCGCCGCGAGCAAGGCGACCACCAGCAACATCAGCGGTGTGCCAGCGCATTTCCGACGAAGAACCCCACAGACTCCCCTGCCGGTCGGTGTGTGGGCCGGGCGACGCACCATCATGGCGCTCAGCATCGCAAACAAGACGCTGCGGTCGTGCCGAATCGGCACGACTGCACCGTGAGGCTGCGCCGGCACGTGAATCCCCCGGACGGATCACACCGTTGTTTGCGCCGACCCACTATTCTTGCCGGGTGCCGCGATCCGCCCGACGCCGTGCCTGGCGCACTGCACTCTCACTCGTCCTCGGCGTTCTCACCGCCGTTGCTGTTGCCTCGGTTGCCGAGACCGTCCCGGCGGCGAACGCCGTCGAACCACGTCATCACGTGGCCGACCTCTCCGGTTGCGCCGGACCGCACCGTCTCGCACCAGGGACGTCGAAGCATACGACGACCGTCGGCGGCGTCGAGCGCACCTACAGCGTCAACGTGCCCGCCGGTTACAGCGGGCAGTCGACGTACCCGTTGATCCTGGCGTTTCACGGGCACGCCGAACCCGCAGCGACCTTTGCACGGTTCACCGGCCTCGCGCAGCTCCCCGCGATCGTCGTCTATCCGGAGGGGCTGCGCGGCACCGACGGGCTCGTCTCGTGGCAAGGGGCGCCGTACTCCTCGCCGCGCGCCGACGACATAGCCTTCACCAGGACGATCCTGCGTGAGATGCGGGCGGCGGCGTGTATCGACTCGAGCCGCACGTACGCGGCGGGCCGGTCGAACGGTGGCGGACTCGTCGCGATGCTCGCGTGCAGGCTGCCCTCCGAGTTCGCCGCCTACGCGGTGGTGAGCGGGGCCTTCTACGACGTCGGGCGCCCGAATTGTCCCGGTGCCCCGCCCGCGTCCATCATCGATTTCCACGGCACGGCCGACCGAACGATCCACTACGACGGCGGCGTTCGCCACGGCGGCGCCTACGCGCCGGTGATGGATTGGCTGTCGGGGTGGGCGGCACGCGACGGTTGCCTGCCGCAGCCGCTCAAGTTTCCGGTCAATCGCTACGTCACCCGTATCGACTGGCCGTTCTGTGCAGCGTCGGGTCACGAAATCACCCACTACCGCGTCAATGGCGGCGCGCACGTGTGGCCAGGCTCCACCGGCAGCCCGTCGCGGGCCGGGCAGATGAGCAACTCGATCTCGGCAACGTCGCTGATCTGGCAGTTCTTCACCCGCCACACAAAGTGACACGATCAGCGCATTGCGGACCACAATTGTCCGCAATGCGCGCGAGAATGAGCGCATGCTCGATTCGTCTGCACGACTTCTCCAGCTCCTGTCTCTGCTCCAGATGCGCCAGGAGTGGTCGGGCGACGACCTCGCCACGAGGCTGAACATCACCAAGCGCACGGTGCGTCGCGACGTCGACAAGCTGCGCGACCTCGGCTATCCCGTCGACTCGACGGTCGGCGTCGGGGGCGGCTATCGGTTGGGCGCGGGCGCCGAGATGCCTCCGCTGTTACTCGACGACCAAGAGGTGCTCGCCGTCGCGCTCGGACTCAACGCCATCAGCAGTGCCGCCGTCAGCGACATGACCGAGGCTTCTACCGGTGCACTCGCCAAGTTGCGACAGGTGATGCCCTCACGGTTGCGGCATCGACTCGACGCCCTCACGCTCGATACCCTTCCGCAGGGACGCCGCGACACCGAAGTCGCCGCAGACGTGCTGTCCGACATCGCGACCGCATGCCATCGCTCCGAGCACCTGCGATTCGACTATCGACGTCACGACGGAACCGAGAGTCGACGCGAGGTCGAGCCGTACAGACTGGTGCGCAAGGGATCTCGGTGGTATCTGGTGTCGTGGGATCCCGACCGCGACGACTGGCGCTCGTTTCGCGTCGACCGCATGACGGTGAAGTCCCCCAACGGACGACGCTTCGTCCCTCGTGAACTCCCCGAAGGTGGTGCCGCCGCATTTCTGGCGCGCAGCCTCGGCGCGGCGTATCGGTCGGCCACAGCGCGGGTGCGCATTCACGCACCACTGGCCGTAGTCGAGAAGATGGTCGACGATGCTTGGGGCACAATCGAATTCGGCGATAGTTCGAGCTGCGAGCTCACGATCTACAGCACATCGCTCACCTCGATCGCACGCTGGCTACACGCCTTCGACGCCGACTTCTCGGTTCTCGAACCCGCAGCGCTGCGCGACGAATGTCGGGCCGTCGCGGAACGCCATGTGCAAATCGCCGAACGATACCGCCGCGCCTGACCTCGACGCGATGTCGCCAAGTGATGTTGCCGTGATGATTCCGTGATGCCGTAATCACGAGTGGGCCACGCGCTCGTGCGCTGGCTATGGTGGCGCCAATGCGGCTCATGGTCACCGGTGCAACCGGCTACGTCGGCTCACGACTCGTCGACGCCCTTCTCGCTTCCGACAACGAGGTCGTCGTCGCGTCACGATCACCAAAGCGGTTGTCGCGGTACGGATGGTCCGACGACGTGACCGCGGTCGAGATGGATGTCGACGACGCCGACTCGGTACATGCCGCCATCGAGGCGGCAAGTCCCGACGAGCACCCGGTGGACGCCCTGTACTACCTCGTCCACGGCATCGGGCAGGCCGACTTCGCCGACGGCGACCGCGCCGCCGCACGGGCCGTCGCCCAGGCGGCGCGCAGTCGAGGCATCCCCCGCATCATCTACCTCGGCGGTTTCGTGCCAGATGGCGACGAGATGTCGGCGCACCTGCAGAGCCGTGCCGACGTCGGTGAGGGCCTCGCGATCGACGGCGGCGCCGAACTCGTCTGGTTGCGTGCGGCGGTGATCCTCGGCGCGGGCTCGACGTCGTTCGAGATCTTGCGCTACCTCGCCGACCGCTTCCCGGTGATCCCCGAGCCCGGCTGGATCGACAATCCGATGGACCCGATCTCCATCCGCGACGTCATCCACTACCTCGTCGCGGCCGCCGACCCGTCCCTCCCCGCGGGTTCCTACGACATCGCCGGCCCCGACACCGGCGTCTACCGATCGATCCTCGACGAGTATCTCCGCGCCGTGCGCATGCCTCGACTGCGCGTGCGTGTGCCATCGATCAGCACCCGGCTCGCGGGTAAGGTCGGGGGCATCATCACTCCAGCCCCCGCAGCATTGACCGAAGAGTTGGTCACGTCGCTGCAGTATCCGATGCGCGCCTCCGAGCACCGCATCACCGAGTTCGTGTCCCCACCGACCGGAGGTCTCACCACTATGCGAGACGCCATCCGCGCATCGGTCGACTCGCCGTATCCCCGACCGGTGTCCGAGCTCGACGATCTGCATCACCTCGCCGATACCGACCCCGACTGGGCGGGCGGCGACCTCCTGCGTGCCCGTCGCGCAGCACTGGGTGCGGTGGTCGGCGTGATCGGTACCGTCGCGGGCGTGACGCTTGTCGCACGGCGTGTTCTCGGGCAATTTCTGCCCTGATGTCGACCGCCTCCCTGCCCCGGTCGGTGACCCGGCTCCTCGACGCTGTCGCCGTCGACCGCAACACAGATCAGCCCGTCTATTCGACGCCTCGTCGGCTCGCCGTGGTCGGATTCCTGCTCATCGGCGCCGTCGTGCTGGGGGTATCGCTATCGGTGACACCCGGCGACACCGCGTTCTACCCGCTGACGCTTGGCCTCGCGGCCACCTGGATCATCGGGGCGATAGCCACCAGCCGGCTGCCTGCCGGAAGGTTCTCCCTCGACGGCGAGGGCTCGACGTCGGGAGCCGTTGCGCTCGGAGTGGTCGCAGGCGTCGCGATGGGCGCGGTGTTCGTCATCGGCGCGTTCCTCACCAAACTGATCGGACCGCTCAGCGACCTCGTCAGCAGCGTGCTCGCCTTCGCCGACTACGGCAGCATCGCGGTCGTCACCGCGATCACCTTGATCAACGGCGCCGCCGAGGAACTGTTCTTCCGGGGCGCGGTGTACTCGGCGGTGCGCCCGCATCACCCGGTCGTCGTGTCCACCATCGTCTACACCATCGCGACGCTGGCCAGCGGAAACGTGATGCTCGGATTCGCCGCGATCCTCCTCGGCGCGGTGTGCGCGATCCTGCGCCGCTGCACCGGCGGCGTCGTGGCACCGATCTGCACCCACGTGGTCTGGTCGACGATCGTCCTGTTCGCCCTGCCGCCGATTTTCGGCTGACTCCGGAGCTTCCGGCCTCCACCGCCGACACGGGCCCTAAATGTGTGTCGTATCGAAGGATGTGTGTGCTGCAGCATCCACATCCTTCGATTCGACACACATCCTTGGTGCCACCGGCCGTCGGGGACCCGCAGTTTGGGTTCCGACCGGCGGACCGGCTAGATTCGTGTGTTGACGCGCGAGGCCTCCGGCCCGACGACGCGTCGAGCGCGTATAGCTCAGCGGTAGAGCTCTGGTCTTACACACCAGCGGTCAGGGGTTCGAATCCCTTTGCGCGCACCACATAACAGCAGGCGGCTGGCTCACGTCGGCGTCACCGCCCGTCGTCGGCCTCGAGTGACCGTCGACGCCGCTCAGCTTCCCGTCGGCGATACGCGGCGAACACCCGCCGGGCAGTCTCCCGATTTTCCTATCGCCCACACCTGCCCGAGCACCCGGGTGTCGGCATACGGATTGCCGGCACCCGGCCGCGACGCCCGCCCCTCGGCCAGCGCCCGCCGCGCCTCATCCGGCGTCGGCATCGGCAGCGCCCTTCGCGCGATCTCCCGACGAGTAATCACGTGCTTCGAAGCCCAGTAGGCAATCGGTCATCCACTCATCGATGGTCGCACGATCGCGCACCGCGCCTTGCGCTTTCCACTCGCGCCGGAATCGCTGTCGGTGCCGGCTGATACGTTTCCGCCATGCTGATCAACGACCGGCCGCTCGACGATAGGCAGTACGACGACGCGCGGAACGTTCGCGCGTCCCGACGTGCCGACATCGTCTGGCCCATCGCGGTGACCGTGCTCGCCGCGGGCGCGCTTGTCCCCGCCGCGACGGCACACGCCGCGCCCGCGCCGGTCACCCCATCTCAGGTGGCGGAGTCGAGTGCACGCACGGTGCTCGAGTCGCTGGCAGTGAAGGGCCGCGCACCGAAGACCGGTTACGAGCGGTCACAGTTCGGACAGGCATGGTCCGACGACGTCTCGGTCGCCGACGGCCACAATGGGTGCGACACGCGCAACGACATCCTCCGACGCGATCTGTCCGACTTGACTCTCAAACCCGGCACCAACGGATGTGTGGTGCTGTCGGGCACGCTCGACGACCCGTACACGCGAACGTCGATCGCGTTCACGCGTGGCTCGGCGACGTCGTCAAAGGTCCAGATCGACCACGTCGTCGCGCTGTCCGACGCGTGGCAGAAAGGCGCGCAACAGCTTTCGGCCGAGCAGCGCCGCAACTTCGCCAACGATCCGCGCAATCTGCAGGCCACCGATGGCCGCACGAACCAGGCCAAGGGTGCGGGCGACGCCGCGACGTGGCTGCCGCCCAACAAGTCGTATCGATGCACCTACGTCGAGCGGCAGATCGCGGTCAAAGCCAACTACCACCTGTGGGTGACGGCTGCGGAGAAGCAGGCCATGATCCGCATCCTGTCGAATTGCGCTGCACCCGAGGCTGATTCACCCCAGCCCGCGCCGGCCCCGACCGCGCCCCCGCAGGCCGGCCCATCACAGACCGCACCGTCGAGCACCACCTACGCCAACTGCACCCAGGCCCGCGCGGCGGGCGCCGCACCCCTGTACCGCGGGCAGCCCGGCTACTCCGCGAAGCTAGATCGCGACGGCGACGGTGTCGCGTGCGAATGAGCTAGGTTTCGTCGTCGGGATCAGTCGGGCGCGCCCAGGTTCATCTCGTCGGGGTGGATCCCTACCCGCTTCCCGTCGTCGAGAGCAGCGATCCGGGCGACGTCCTCGTCGTCGAGTTCGAAATCGAAGACGTCGATGTTCTGCTTGATGCGATCGTCGTGCACCGACTTCGGGATCACGATCAGTCCGAGCTTGATGTGCCAGGCGAGAACCACCTGGGCGGGTGACCGTCCGTGCTTGATCGCGATGTCGCCGATCGTCGGGTCGGTCAAGACGGTGTTGGGCTTGGAGTTCGGACCCCACCCCGACCCCGACGTCCCGCCGAGCGGGCTCCACGACTCGATCGCGATTCCGTGCTCCCCCGCGAACTCCCGCAGTTCGCGTTGCTGGAGGTGCGGATGCAGTTCCACCTGGTCGACGGCGGGCAGCACTCCCCCGCGATCGATGAGCCATTGCAGGTGATGTGGCTCGAAGTTGCACACACCGATCGAGTGCGCCTTCCCGTCGGCGAGGATCTTCTCCATTGCGTCCCATGTGCGCAGCAGTCGGTCGCGATCCTGCAGCGGCCAGTGGATCAGGTACAGGTCGACGTAGTCGGTTCCCAGCGCACGCAGACTGGTGTCGATCGCCGCGAGAGCCCGCTCGTATCCGTGATCGGAGTTCCAGAGCTTCGTCGTCACGAACACCTCTGAGCGCAGCACCGACGCGGCGGCAATACCTTCGCCGACGCCCGACTCGTTGCCGTAGGCCGCAGCTGTGTCGATGTGTCGGTAACGGGCCTCGTCGATCGCGAACCGGACGGCGCGCTGCGCCTCCTCCGGAGTCGACTGCCACACCCCCAGTCCGAGCTGTGGGATCTCGATGCCTGAATTCAGTTCGATGAGGGGAGCACTCATCTCTCCGGTCTACCAGAGGCGCAGGCCCGGTCGGCACGGCTGCCGCACCCGCTCTGCTCCCGTATCGTCACCGTCAGCGTCGCGCGATCGCATAGCCGCGGTCGTCTCGCCGCTCTCACTCGACGAGAAGGGGCGTTGATGACCGGGACCATCTCCCCTGGAGACCCGTCGATCCTCGGAGCAACCGTCACCGACCACGGAACCAACTTCGCCGTCAGTTCGGGCGGGGATGCGGTGTGGCTCTGCCTTTTCGACGATGCAGGCACCGAGACCAGACTTCTGCTCCCCGGACGCGAGATCGACGTATGGCACGGCGTCGTCGACGGCGTGGGTGCCGGAACCCGTTACGGGTTCAGGGTCGACGGCCGCTTCGCACCGGAGCGCGGTCGGCGCTACAACCCGGCCAAGCTCCTCCTCGACCCCTACGCGCGACGCATCGTCGGCGACGTGGAGTACTGCGACGCGCTCCTCGACCACGACGTCGACGATCCCGCACGTCCCAGCGCCCTCGACTCCGCTCCGTTCGTGCCGCGCAGCGTCGTCGTCGAGCAACCGCCGCAGGCAACGACCGCCACCGCACCGGGTCCACGCCGTGCCGCGTCGGAGCTGGTGATCTACGAGGTGCACGTCCGCGGGTTCACGCAGTCCCACCCCGACATTCCCGCCGAGCTCCGAGGCACATTCGCCGGACTCGCCCATCCGGCGGCCATCAACTACCTGACGTCACTCGGGGTCAACGCCGTCGAGCTGCTTCCGGTGCACCGCAGCGTGGCCGAACGCGAACTCGCCCAGCAGCACCTGACGAATTACTGGGGTTACAACACCATCGGCTTCTTCGCCCCGCACAACGCCTACAGCGCCGCTGACCGCGCCGGCCGGGGCGCGGATTCCATCGCCGAGTTCCGCCACATGGTCGACGCTCTGCACGGTGCCGGGATCGAGGTGATCCTCGACGTCGTCTACAACCACACCGCGGAAGGCGACGACTCCGGCCCCACCCTGTGCCACCGCGGCCTGAACAATCGCGCCTACTACGTGCTCGACCCGGACGACGGCTCGTACGTCGACACCACCGGATGCGGTAATTCCGTTGCCGTTGCCCATCCGACGACGCTGCGCATGGTCACCGACTCCCTGCGCTACTGGGCGTCGCTGGGCGTCGACGGATTCCGCTTCGATCTCGCGCCCACCCTTGCCCGCCAGGGCACCGACAGCACCCGAAACGACTGGGGCGGTGAACCTTTCGACCCCACGGCGACCTTCCTCCGGGTACTCGGCCAGGACGACGTACTGTCGCGGGTGCGGCTGATCGCCGAACCCTGGGACGTCGGACGAAACGACAGTCACCAACTCGGCGCATTCGGTCCGGAATGGGGCGAGTGGAACGACCGCTACCGCGACTGCGTCCGCGACTTCTGGCGCAGCCACGAGGGCCTGCTCGCGCCGATGGCGCGACGCCTGACCGGCTCGGCCGACATCTTCGGCGGCCGTCATCACGACCCTGCGACGGTCATCCGACGCCGCGCCGCGTCGATCAACTACGTCACATCCCACGACGGTTTCACGTTGCACGACCTCGTGTCCTATGAACGTAAACACAACGACAACAACGGTTTTCACAATTCGGACGGAACCGACGACAATCGGTCGTGGAACTGCGGCGTCGAAGGACCAACCGACGACCCGGCAATCGTCGCGCTGCGTCGACGTCAGATGCGCGCCATGCTCACGACGCTGTTGCTCTCTGCGGGGACACCGATGCTGCTCGGCGGGGACGAACGGGGCCGCACGCAGCGCGGCAACAACAATCCCTACTGCCAGGACAACGAGATCAGCTGGTTCGACTGGACCTCGGGCGACGACGCGCTCGTCGCATTCACCAGCAGTCTCATCTCACTGCGACGCGGCCACGCCGCCCTGAGCCGATCGGCCGTCGAACGATCCGGCGTGACCGACTGGTTCACGCCGGACGGCACGCCGATGTCCGACGAACACTGGCAGGACCAGGGTGCGCGCAGCATCGCCTGGTTGCTCACACCACCGCGATCCGCCAGCGCCCGAACACATCTGGCCGCCAATGATTTCGTGGTGCTACTGAACTCGTGGTGGCACGGAATCGACTTTGTCCTGGCACCTGTTCTCGCAGAACAGAAATGGGACGTGGTGGTCGACACGTTCGCACCCGACGCGCCGTCGCCGATCGTCGGCTCCACATGTCACGTGCGGGCGCGATCGATCGTCGTCCTACGTTCTACGGTTCCACGCTCCGACGGGTAACGCCCGTCCGCAAAGTCACGCGGCGCCGCTCACTGCGTGGCTGCCGCGGCGAGCGCGATCTCCCAATGGGTTTCAGTACGCGCCTCACCGGGCCCGACGATGTCGCGAAAGACAACCCGGCCGTCACGTCCGACGAGGAAGGTCCCGCGCTGAGCAAAGCCGCGGCTCTCGTCGAACACCCCGTAGCTGCGTGCAACCTCACCGTGCGGCCAGAAGTCGGAGAGAATCGGGAAGAGGAAGCCCTGCGCCGATGACCACACCTTGTGCGTGGGCGGCGGTCCGACCGAAACAGCAACTGCCGCAACCTCATCGTTGACGAACCGATGGTAGTGGTCGCGAATGAAACCGAGCTCTCCCTGACACGTTCCGGTGAAGGCGAGCGGGAAGAACACGATCAGCACCTGGCGCTCCTCGAGCAGCCGCGACAGCTTCACCCGCTGATTGTTCTGATCACGCAGCTCGAAGTCGGGTGCGACGTCGCCGACCGACAACACGGTCTGCGACTGGGTCGGAGCAACATCGGTCGTCGCCACATCGGTGGCACGAGCAACCGAATCGGCCCCGGAGGTCGAGTCGCTCATGCTCGCTTTCCGGACCGCGCCTTCGGCTGCACCAGGCGCGAACCCGACCACTCACCAAGACTCACGACGTTGGTCTGAGTGAGCCCGGCCGTCGGTGCGGCCTCGGCGATCTCACTGGGATCGACGTACCCGGGGTTGCCGGTCTTGGGCGATACGACCCAGACGTACCCGTCGTCGGCGAGCGGTGTGATGGCGTCCATGAGGCGATCGACAAGATCGCCGTCGTCGTCGCGCCACCACAGCCATACGACGTCGACCACGTCGATCGCATCCTCGTCGAGCATCTCGGCGTCGATCGCGTCCTCGATGTCGGCGCGCAGGTTGTCGTCGGTGTCCTCGTCCCAACCGAGTTCCTGCACCACCATTCCGGGTGCGAACCCGAGTTTCTGGGCGTTGCTGCCCTCGGAGCCGTTGCCCCCGCTGCCCTCGGAGCCATTGCTCCCTGTGGCGGCTACCACCGCGTGTCGACCTCCTACCGGTACGTTTTCAGATTTCATTGCGCTTCTCAGCTTACGAGACAGCGTAATGGACCTCAGTGCAACACGAGGAGACTCCACGCGCCAACTATCGACACGAACTGCGACCGTGCATGAACGGACGACAAGGCATGAACGGACGACAAGGCATGAACGGACGACAGCGCATTGACCAAGGGCAAGGCACGAACACCCAACCCGTCAGCCCGTCGGTCGTGGCGCGGTCGTGGCGGGTGTCGACGAGGCCGGTGTCGACGAGTCCGGACTCGGCTGGGGCGTCGTGGTGGCCGACGTCGCGGGCAGCGCGGGGAGGTAGGTGCGGCACACGTCGAGAACCGCTCGCCTGTCGCCGGTCCACCGGGTCGATGCCGCGTTGAGTTGAGCCGTCTGTCGGCGGCCGATCACGTCGCCCAGCGCGCTGCTGCTACTCACGAACGATGCGACGACGGTCCCGAGGTCACCGGGAACCTCGGCTGTCTGTTTGGGCTTGACCATGTCGGTGCCCGCAATCATCGCGGCGCGGGCTTTGTCTCCGAGGTCCCCGACCTTGTCGTAGGACTGCACATCGTTGAGCCGCGTGATGAACGCGTTGTACCCGCGCAGCATCACGACCATCGACTTCGTCGACGCCTCGCAGAGCTCTGCTCCGGCCTTCGCCGACTGCGCCTGTCGGGACGTCGACAAGTCAGAACGATAGGCCGCGGCCTCGCCCGGGGCAGGTCCCGCGCTGCCCCCGACCGCCGAACAGCCCTGCAGAGCGAACGTCGCAATTGCTGCGCCGAGCAGCATCAGACGCGTGCCCGATACACGGCACATCGCTCGTCTTGTCATGTCTCCCCCACGGCTGTTTCCCCGACGGCCGTTTGCCCAGATCTGGCACCAAACACCGAAACGCTACCGCAGGCGGGGTCGACGATCCGGGGCAAGACCGCCCAGACCGGTGCCAAGCGACGTGACATGGGGCACGATATGGATGGACGACGGAGTCCGCACACCAACGCGACCCGTCGCCAAATTGTCGTCATGCCGGGCACCACCGTGCCCAGGCCAAACGAGGGAGTGGGCATCACCGTGACCGAAGAGGCAGCCAGCACCAACACCGGAACC
The DNA here is from genome assembly GCF_036540975.1 of Gordonia sp. w5E2. Classification (NCBI taxonomy): domain Bacteria; kingdom Bacillati; phylum Actinomycetota; class Actinomycetes; order Mycobacteriales; family Gordoniaceae; genus Gordonia; species Gordonia sp. w5E2. Next base: position 3,060,595 of record NZ_CP144213.1, read on the forward strand.
ACCGACGTTGGAAGCGGGACCGCAGACGCGTCGAAGAACGCGGCCGCGTCGAATCAGGTCGGCAGCCAGCAGAGCCAGCGAGTACGCGTCATCCGCGAGGGCGTGGCGTCGTATCTCCCCGACATCGACCCGGAGGAGACCAGCGAGTGGCTTGAGTCCTTCGACAAGCTCGTGGAATCCGAAGGGCCCCAACGTGCCCGGTACCTGATGCTGCGTCTCCTCGAGCGCGCGGGCGAGAAGCGGGTCGCCATCCCATCACTGACGTCGACCGACTACGTCAACACGATTCCCACCGAGGGTGAGCCGTGGTTCCCCGGCGACGAGGACGTCGAACGTCGGTTCCGTAACTTCCTCCGCTGGAACGCCGCGATCATGGTTCACCGGGCGCAGCGGCCAGGCGTCGGAGTGGGCGGGCACATCTCCACGTATGCGTCGTCGGCAGCGCTCTACGAGGTCGGCTTCAACCACTTCTTCCGCGGCACCGACCATTCGGGCGGTGGCGACCAGATCTTCATCCAGGGCCACGCGTCGCCCGGAATCTATGCACGCGCATTCCTCGAAGGTCGAATCAGCGCCGACCGCATGGACGGGTTCCGTCAGGAACACAGCCACGCAGGCGAGGGTGGCGGCCTGCCCTCGTACCCGCACCCACGGTTGATGCCGGAGTTCTGGCAGTTCCCGACGGTCTCGATGGGCCTCGGACCGATGAATGCGATCTACCAGGCGCGATTCAACCACTACCTGCACGATCGAGGAATCAAGGACACCTCCGACCAGCACGTCTGGGCATTCCTCGGCGACGGCGAGATGGACGAGACAGAGTCGCGCGGATTCGCCAGCTTCGCCGCAACAGAGGCCCTCGACAACCTGACCTTCGTCATCAACTGCAACCTGCAACGTCTCGACGGGCCGGTCCGCGGCAACGGAAAGATCATCCAAGAACTCGAGTCGTTCTTCCGTGGAGCCGGATGGAACGTCATCAAGGTGATCTGGGGTCGCGAGTGGGATGCACTGCTGCAGGCCGACCGCGACGGCGCGCTGGTCAACCTCATGAACACCACGCCGGACGGCGACTTCCAGACCTACAAGGCCAACGACGGCGCCTTTGTTCGCGAACACTTCTTCAATCGCGATCCGCGGACCAAGGAACTCGTCAAGAACATGTCCGACGCGGAGATCTGGCGACTACGCCGCGGCGGCCACGACTACCGCAAGATCCACGCGGCATATGCCGCAGCGCTCGCACACAAGGGTCAGCCGACGGTGATCCTCGCGCACACCATCAAGGGCTACACACTGGGCAAGCACTTCGAGGGTCGCAACGCGACGCACCAGATGAAGAAGCTGACTCTCGACGACCTCAAGGCGTTCCGCGATTCCGTCCGCATCCCGGTCAGCGACGCCGAACTCGAGAAGGATCCCTACCTCCCGCCCTACTACCACCCCGGAATGGATGCGCCGGAGATCCAGTACATGCTCGATCGGCGCAAGCAGCTCGGCGGCTTCCTCCCGACCCGCAGCTCGGCGTCGAAGGCACTCAAACCCGATCTCAGCGGCGCGATCAAAGCGACGGCCAAGGGGTCGGGCAAGCAGCAGGTCGCGACGACGATGGCACTGGTGCGCGTCTTCAAAGAACTGTTGCGCGACAAGGAGGTCGGCAAGCGGATCGTGCCGATCATCCCCGACGAGGCGCGCACATTCGGCATGGACTCCTGGTTCCCGACGCTCAAGATCTACAACCGCAACGGGCAGCTCTACACCTCGGTCGACGCCGAGTTGATGCTCGCGTACAAGGAGAGCGCGCAGGGACAGATTCTCCATGAGGGCATCAATGAGGCCGGATCGGCGGGTTCGTTCACCGCAGTCGGCACGTCGTACGCCACCCACGGCGAACCGATGATTCCGCTCTACATCTTCTATTCGATGTTCGGCTTCCAGCGCACCGGCGACAGTTTCTGGGCTGCGGCAGACCAGATGGCACGCGGGTTCGTGATCGGGGCGACGGCGGGCCGCACCACGCTGACAGGCGAAGGTCTCCAGCACGCCGACGGCCACTCGCCACTGCTCGCAGCGACCAACCCCGCGGTGGTGTCCTACGACCCCGCGTTCGCATACGAACTCGCACACATCATCCAGGACGGGCTTCGTCGCATGTACGGCGACGAGCCGGAGAACGTCTACTACTACCTCACCGTCTACAACGAGCCGATCAGCCAGCCCGCACAGCCGGAGAACCTCGACGTCGCCGGCGTGCTCAAGGGCATGTATCTCTACCAGCAGGCCCCGTCGAACAAGGAGCTCTACGCCAACATCCTCGTCTCCGGCGTGACGATGCCCGACGCACTCAAGGCCGCGGCGATGCTCGCCGACGACTGGAACGTCGGGGCCAACGTCTACTCGGTCACCTCGTGGAACGAACTGGCTCGTGACGGCATCGCGTTCGACCGCGCCGCCGTACGGGAACCAGGTGTGACGCACCCCCAGCCGTACGTGACCGAGGTGCTCGCGCAGACCTACGGCCCGTCGATAGCGGTCAGCGACTACATGCGTGGAGTACAGGAACAGATCCGCGCATACGTGCCCGGGACATACCTGACCCTCGGCACGGACGGATTCGGGTTCTCCGACACGCGTCCCGCTGCGCGTCGAGTATTCAACGTCGACGCCGAGTCGATCGTCGTCGCGACACTTGTCGGCTTGGCACGCGACGGCAACATCCCCTTCACCACCGCGGCTCAAGCGGCGGAGAAGTATCGGATCACCGACGTCAACGCCGCCGAGGTGTCCTACGCCGATACCGGCAGCGCGTAGGGACGTCGGGTCCGTCGACTCAGGGTCCGTCCGCTAATCGGGACCCTGAGCTAGTCGGACCATGCCCTAGTCGGACCCTGAGCGCATCGAGCCCGACTACATTGAGGATGTGTCCGAGCCCAACATGACGCCCCCGCCCGTCGACGTCTTCGGCGCGCGGGGCGCTCATGTGCCCGCACCGGCAACCGTCCACGATGCATTGCCCGACACTCTGCTGCGCCGCGTCAAGCAGTACAGCGGACGACTCGCGACCGAGGCCGTGCATTCGATGGCCGATCAGCTGCCGTACTTCTCCGACCTCGACGCGGCGCAGCGCGCGAGTGTGCAGTTGGTCGTCCAGACCGCCGTGGTGAATTTCGTGGAGTGGATTCAAGATCCCGAGGGCAACGTCAAGTTCACGGTCCAGGCGTTCCAGGTGGTTCCGCAAGATCTCGCACGACGCATCTCGCTGCTGCAGACGGTCGAGATGGTTCGCGTCGCCATGGAGTTCTTCGAGAAGTGGCTACCGTTGCTCGCGCGCAACGACACACAGCTGCGCGCCCTCACCGAATCGGTGCTGCGCTACGGCCGCGAGATCGGATTCGCGGCGGCATCGATCTACGCGTCAGCCGCGGAATCGCGCGGAGCCTGGGATTCGCGACTCGAAGCCCTCGTCGTCGACGCCGTGGTCCGCGGCGACAGCGGGCCGCAGTTGATGTCGCGCGCTGCAGCCCTGAACTGGGACTCTGATGCGCCTGCGACCGTGATCATCGGGGCGCCGCCGCCCGAACAGAACGTGTCGGTGCCCCTCGCCATCCACAACACGGCCAAACAGCATGATCGCGCAGCGCTGTCGGTCGTACAGGGCTCGACGCTCGTGGCCATCGTCAGCGGCCCGATCGTCACGAGCGACGCTTTCAGCGCCGCGCTGCTCAATCACTTCGCCGATGCTCCCGTGGTCATCGGACCGACGATGCCCAATCTGACCGCCGCGCATACGAGCGCCAATGAGGCGATGGCCGCGATGGCTGCCGTCGACGGCTGGCCGAATGCCCCACGTCCGGTGCACAGCGTCGAATTGCTCCCCGAACGCGCCCTCAACGGAGACCAGTCGGCAATCACTGCACTCATCGACACACTCGTTCGACCTCTCGCCAAGGGTGGTCCGACTTTGGCGACGACGCTCGAGACCTATCTCGACACCGGAGGGTCCGTTGAGGCGTGCGCACGCGAACTGTTCATTCATCCAAATACTGTTCGGTATCGCCTGAAGAAGATCGCCGAACTGACAGGACGTGACCCAACACACTCCCGTGATGGCTATGTCCTACGAATCGCCGCGACAGTAGGTCGTTTGACACACTTCAGGAACGAATCATCGTCACGAGCCACATGAGAAACACTGTTAACAGGACCCCCGTACCGTTTTCCCAGGCAGACGCTTTATGGGCACATTTGTGTAACGAATCTCAGAGTGGTGACGATGGGGTAGCCACTGAGGTCACCATTGTAGGAACTCCACAAAAACTCTCGTGAAGGTTCATCGACCTCAACACCCACAATTTCGTGCCAGAGGGTGTTCTCTGGTCACGTGCTTTCCTTGCTAGCGCCCGGACAGGGCTCACAGACACCCGGCATGCTCGCTCCATGGCTAGAGCTTCCCGGCGCGCGTGACCAGCTGGCCATCTGGTCCAAACTCGCGGGACTCGACCTCGAACGGCTCGGGACGACCGCCACCGCGGACGAGATAACCGACACCGCGATCACCCAGCCGCTTGTCGTGGCGAGTGCGCTGCTGTCGTTCAACGAGTACGCCAAGAACCACGAGCTGCCCGCTGATGCCGTCGTTGCGGGCCACTCGGTCGGCGAGCTGACCGCGGCAGCCATCACCGGTGTCATCAGCTTCGACGAGGCTGTCACGCTCGCAGCTGTACGAGGCGCTCAGATGGCCAAGGCATGCTCACTGCAGCCGACAACGATGGCCGCTGTCCTCGGAGGCGACGAGCAGGAAGTCCTCGCACGTCTCGACGAGCTCGACCTTGTCCCCGCGAACCGCAACGCCGTGGGCCAGATCGTCGCTGCCGGCGACGTCGAGGCCATCGACGAGCTGATCGCCAATCCACCCGAGAAGGCACGCACCCGCAAGCTGGCTGTCGCGGGCGCCTTCCACACGCGCTTCATGGCACCGGCACGCGACGCCGTCGCCCAGGCGGCCGCGTCGATCACACCCGCCGACCCCACGCGCACGTTGCTGTCCAACTCCGACGGCCAGCCCGTCACGACGGGCACCGAAGCGTTGAGCAAGCTCGTCGAGCAGGTGACCTCGCCGGTACGCTGGGATCTCTGCTCGGCCTACATGCGCGACGCGGGCACCGACAGCATCATCGAGCTGACACCGGCCGGGACTCTGGTCGGAATCGCCAAACGCGAACTGAAGGGCGTCGGGTCGGTGGCCCTCAAGGTCCCCGCCGACATCGAAAAGATCTGACCGCGAAGGTCGACAGGCTTGGATAGCGGTCGCGCTCATCCGCGACCCCCGGAAACCGGATGAACCGGTTGTCCAAACATCAGTGAGCACTACGTGCCCGCGATGTTCCGGAGTTCACATTCACAGCACAACGAAGGGAACCACACAGTGGCTGCCACCCAGGAACAACTCATCGCCGGCATCGCCGAGATCATCGAAGAGGTCACCGGCATCGAGCCGTCCGAGGTGACCATGGAGAAGTCGTTCGTCGACGACCTCGACATCGACTCGCTGTCGATGGTGGAAATCGCAGTGCAGACCGAGGACAAGTACGGCGTCAAGATCCCCGACGAGGACCTCGCCGGACTGCGCACCGTCGGCGACGCCGTCTCCTACATCCAGAAGCTCGAAGCTGAGAACCCCGAGGCCGCGGCCGCGATCCAGGCACAGGTCGCGTCCGATCAGAAAGCCGGCTCGTGACCCCATCGCTACGCGATTACTCCACGCTGGGGGGCAACTTCCCCAGCGTGGTGGTCACGTCGATGGTCGCTTCGACCTCCCTCGGTGAGGACCTCGATTCGACCTGGAAGGGTCTTCTCGCAGGCGAAACCGGCATTCGTGAGCTGACCGACGACTTCGTCACGAAGTACGGTGAGCTCCCCTGCCGCGTCGGTGGCCGCATGGTCAAAGACCCCGCAGAAGAGGTGACCCGCATCGAGGCACGCCGCATGGCGTACGTCGAGCGCGTCGCCCACGTCATGAGCAAGCGCCTCTGGGCGCAGGCAGGCGAGCCCGAGGTCGATCCCGACCGGTTGGCCGTTGTCATCGGCACCGGACAGGGTGGCGGCGACGCGATGGTCGACGCCGTCAAGGCAATCGAGGAGTCGGGCAACTACCGCAAGGTGTCGCCGCTGGCCGTCTCGATGGCCATGCCCAACGGCCCCGCAGCGGTCGTCGGACTGAACATCGGTGCCCGTGCGGGCGTCATCACCCCGGTCTCGGCGTGCTCGTCGGGCGCTGAGGCGATCGCCCACGCATGGCGACACATCGTGCTCGGCGACGCCGACATGGTGGTCGCCGGCGGCGTCGAAGGACACATCGACGCGATTCCGATCGCGGCGTTCTCGATGATGCGTGCCATGAGCACCCGCAACGACGACCCGGCAGGCGCTTCGCGCCCGTTCGACAAGGATCGTGACGGCTTCGTCTTCGGCGAGGCCGCGGCGATGCTGATCGTCGAACGCGAAGACCACGCCAAAGCACGCGGCGCGCATATCCACGCACGCATCCTCGGTGCGGGCATCACGTCGGACGGCTTCCATCTGGTCGCACCTGATCCCAGTGGTCAGGGCAACTCGCGGGCCATGACCCGCGCGATCCAGACGGCAGGCCTGCAGCCCTCCGACATCACCCACATCAACGCTCACGCCACCTCGACCCCCATCGGCGACACCGCCGAGGCAGCGGGTATCGCGGCGGCGGTCGGCACTCACGCCGCCATCTACGCACCCAAGTCCGCTCTCGGTCACTCGATCGGCGCGGTCGGTGCGCTCGAGTCGGTGCTGACCATCAAGAGCGTCGAAGAGGGCGTGATCCCGCCGACGCTGAATCTGGAGAACCTCGACCCCGAGTGCGGCGACATCGACGTCGTACACGGCGAGTCGCGGTATGGGCAGATCGACTACGCCCTGAACAACTCGTTCGGATTCGGTGGACACAACGTGGCGCTGGCCATCGGGCGCTACTGAGCCGCAACCCGACTGGGCCGGTTTCGACCGACCGCGACGTCGACGACTCCGATGTTCTCCATGACATCGGATCGTCGACGTCGCGGCCAGCGGCATCACACCGCGCCAACTCGCACCGCAGCAGTAGGAGGACAGCGATGACCACAATGGCCCCCGTCACCGGCCACGAGGACTCGGTCGATCCCCGCGATCCGCTACTGCGGTTGACCAACTTCTTCGACGAGGGCACGGTCACTCTCCTCCACCCTCGTGATTCCTCGGGCGTGCAGGCAGCGATCGGACTCGTCCACGGCGTGCGCACCGTCGCCTACTGCACAGACGGCACCGTCATGGGCGGCGCGATGGGCATCGTCGGATGCGCACACATCGTCAACGCCATCGACACCGCGATCGCCGAACAGGCCCCGGTCGTCGGAATCTGGCACTCGGGCGGAGCCCGCCTCGCCGAAGGCGTCGAAGCACTCCACGCCGTCGGCGGAGTGTTCGAAGCGATGGTCAGGGCGTCCGGCTACATCCCGCAGATCTCCGTGGTCGTCGGCTTCGCCGCAGGTGGCGCAGCGTACGGGCCAGCACTGACCGACGTCGTGATCATGGCGCCCGCCGGACGTGTCTTCGTGACCGGTCCCGACGTCGTCCGCAGCGTGACCGGCGAATCCGTCGACATGGAGTCGCTCGGTGGGCCCCACACCCACGGCAAGAAATCCGGCGTCAGCCACATCACCGCCGACTCCGAGCCCGACGCGTACTGGCGCGCACGACGACTCGTCTCGACGTTCGGCAAGCAAGGCCATTTCAACCGCGAGCAGGCCGAGGCAGGCGACTCGGACCTACAGGCACTGCTGCCCGAATCACCACGACGCGCCTACGACGTACACCCCATCGTCGCGAAGCTCCTCGACACACAGCTCGCCGCCGACGGCGAGACCGAGGTCTCGAGTTTTGAAGAGCTGCAAGCGAAGTGGGCCCCGAACATCGTCGTCGGCTTCGGCCGACTCTCCGGCCGCAGCGTCGGCGTCGTCGCCAACAACCCACTGCGCATGGGCGGCTGCCTGAACTCCGAGAGCGCCGAGAAGGCCGCCCGATTCGTGCGCCTCTGCGACGCCTTCGGCATCCCACTCATCGTCGTCACCGACGTCCCCGGCTACCTGCCCGGCGTCGACCAGGAGTGGAACGGCGTTGTTCGACGCGGCGCAAAACTGTTGCACGCCTTCGCCGAATGCACCGTCCCACGTGTGACGCTGGTGACCCGCAAGATCTACGGCGGCGCCTACATCGCGATGAACTCACGCTCACTCGGCGCGACGGCCGTATTCGCCTGGCCCGGCTCAGAAGTCGCCGTCATGGGCGCCAAGGCCGCCGTCGGCATCCTCCACAAGAAGGCACTCGCCGCCGCGCCCGAAGACGAACGCGACGCACTCCACGATCGCCTCGCCGTCGAGCACGAACAGATCGCTGGCGGACTCGACCGTGCACAGTCGATCGGCGTCGTCGACGAGGTCATCGACCCCGCCAAAACCCGCAGCATCATCGCCGAAGCACTCGCGTCAGCCCCCGCGCGGCGCGGCAGGCACAAGAACATACCGCTGTGATCTGCGGCGACTCCGTCGCCAAACCCAGACCGACACGATTCGGCCCCGGCAGTATTCTGCCGGGGCCGAATCAGTGTGTCGGGTCGGTGATCGGAGGTTGGTCACCAACTCCGATGTGGTTCAACCGACGCGTTGCGTCAGCCAGGTCACCTCGGCGCCCGCGCCGCCCATGCGGTACGCCTCGAGGGCGTCGTCCCAGGCCGTACCGAGCGCGGCTTCGAGTTCGCCTGCGAGTCCAGCGCTGTCCGGCTGAGCCTCGATCAGGGAGCGCAGTTGCATCTCGCCGATGATCACGTCGCCGTTGGCGCTCGTCGATCCGCGCCACAAGCCAAGTCCCGGAACATAGCTGAACCGCTCACCGTCGACGCCCTCGCTGGCATTCTCGGTCACCTCGAAGCGCAGCGACGACCATTCGCGCAGCGCATTCGCCAGCCGCGCAGCAGTACCTACCGGACCTGTCCAATCAACAGTTGCCCGTTGCATGCCGGGTTCGGCATCCTGGGCGGACCACTTCAGGTTGGCCCGCGCATTAAGGGTCGACGACAGAGCCCACTCCACATGCGGGCACAGCGCAGCCTGCGCTGAGTGGATGTACACCACTCCGGTCGTCATGTCCGCAAACTGATTCAGGTTGCGCACCTTGTTCACCTCCGTTGTCGACGAGGAACGTCTTCCCCAACACACCTCGCGACAGCGGATATCACACTCGTGTTGTTTATTGTGCCTGATGTTGTACGTGTTGCGCTAGTCTCCGAAGGTGATTGGTGTGAATTACTGATTCACCCGCCCGCCCGTCGCGTCAGTCGTCTGCGACGAGCGTGTCGACGACGGCGTCGTTGAACTCGGTCCACAGCGGCTTGGCCCAGGCACCGAATGGCCGGTCCGTCAGCACGACGCAGGCTGCGGCGAGCTCCGGGTCGACCCAGAGATAGGTTCCCGACTGTCCGAAGTGCCCGAACGTCGACGGCGAGTTACGTGTGCCCGTCCAGTGCGGCGACTTGTGCGATCGGATCTCGAATCCGAGTCCCCAGTCGTTGGGCTTGTGCTTGCCGTAGCCGGGCACAAAGCCGTCGAGACCCGGAAACCACACCGAGTGCGCAGAGTCGGCGAGGTCGGACGAGAGCAGTCGTGGTTGCAGCATCTCCGCAGCGAAAACGGCAAGATCGTCGACGCTCGATCGTGCTCCGTGGCCGGCGGGTCCGTCGAGCGTCGTCGACGAGAGCCCCAGCGGCGCACAGACTCCCTCGGCGAGGTAGTCGGCGAACGCGATCTCCGTTGCGGCCTCGACGGTCTCGGCGAGTACCTCGAATCCGGCGCTCGAGTAGATCCGCTTCTCCCCCACCGGCGCCTCGACTTCTCGTTTGTCGAACGCGAGTCCCGACGCGTGTGCGAGTAGATGAGCGATGGTCGCGCCGGGCGGCCCGGCCGCGTCGTCGAGTTCGACGGCGCCCTCCTCCACCGCAACGAGAACCGCCTCGGCCACCAGAAGCTTGGTGACCGAGGCGAGCTCGTAGATGCGGGCGGTGTCGCCGTGCGCGACGACCCCCTCGGTGGTGACGATTGCCGCGGCGACGTTGTCGACCGGCCAGGAGTCGAGGGCCTCGAGAACACTCACGGGGACCTACGTTACCGGTCGACGATGATCAGTGATCGTCGTCGGTGTAGCGGATGACTCCGCGAATGTTCTTGCCGTCGAGCATGTCCTGGTAGCCCTGGTTGATCTGATCAAGCCGGTACTGCCGGGTGATCATGTCGTCGATGTTGAGTTTGCCGATCTTGTACATCGAAAGCAGTTGCGGGATATCGAGCTTGGGGTTGGCACCGCCAAAGATGCTGCCCTGCAGGTTCTTCTGCAGCAGGGTGAGCATCGACAGATTGAGCGTCACCTCGGTGTCGAGCATGTTGCCCATACCGGTCAGCACGCAGGTGCCCGCCTTGGCGGTGATGCCCATCCAACTGTCTACGTCCTTGCCGTGCACCTCTCCGACCGTCACGATGACCTTGCGGCACATCGCACCGTGAGTCGTCTCGGCGATGGCTCCCGCGGCCTCGTCGATCGACGCAAATGCCGCCGTCGCACCGAATTTCAGTGCCTGCTCACGCTTCCACTCGACCGGGTCGATCGCGAAGATGTTGCGCGCTCCCGCGATCACCGCCCCCTGCAGCGCCGCGGTTCCGACGCCGCCGACACCGACGATCGCGACGTCTTCGCCCGGTCGGACATCGCCACTACGCGTCGACGACCCGTAGCCGGTGGGAATGCCACAACCGACGAGCGCGGCGACCTCGAACGGAATGTCCTTGTCGATCTTCACCACCGATGCCTCGTGCACCACCATGTACGGCGAGAAGGTACCGAGCAGCGTCATCGGATAGACGTTCTCACCCTTCGCGGTGTGAATACGGAAGGTGTGGTCCGACACCGCTTCTCCCTGGAGGAGCATCGCGCCGAAGTCGCAGAGGTTCGCCAGCCCCGACCGACACGACGGACACTTGCCGCACGACGGGATGAACGACAGCACCACGTGATCGCCGACCTCGAAATCGGTGACCCCCTCGCCGAGTTCTTCGATGACACCCGCACCCTCGTGACCACCGAGAATCGGGAAGCCCGCCATCGGGATGCCGCCGGTCATCAGGTGATGGTCGGAGTGGCACATCCCGGCGGCTTCCATCCGGATCTTGATCTCGTGCGCTTTGGGCTCGCCGATCTCGATTTCCTCAATCTCCCACGGCGAGTTCAGTTCTCGCAGCAGGGCACCCTTGGTCTTCATCATGTCCTCCGCTTGTCGTCGTACACGCCGAGCGCGCCGCATGTGACGGCACGGGCCTGGCGTCCTACTGAGACGATAGTCACTTTTAGTCGAAAATGGAACGTGTTCTACTTCTTGTGGCGCGATCAGTTCGCGAGACCCGCGTCCTTGCTGCCGTAGCTTTCGCGCAAACGCGGCTTGACGACCTTGCCGCCCGCATTGCGGGGCAGTTCTTCGACGAGAACGATGTCCTTGGGCTGCTTGAACCGCGCGAGGTTCTCGTTGAGGTACGGCTCCATCTGCTCGAGGGTGAGGTCGGCACCGTCGACGGTCACCACCACGGCGACCGGCACCTCGCCCCACTTCGCATCGGCCCGTCCGATCACAGCCGCCTCGGAAATCCTCGGATGGCCGTAGAGGACGTTCTCGACCTCGGCGCAATAGATGTTCTCGCCGCCCGAGATGATCATGTCCTTCGCGCGGTCGACCACGTAGAGGAAACCCTCGTCGTCGCGGCGCACGAGGTCGCCCGAGTGGAACCAGCCCCCGCGGAAGGCATCCTGGGTGCCCTGCGGGTTCTGCCAGTACCCGAGCATCATGTTCGACCCGCGCTACACGATCTCCCCGACCTCGCCGTCGGCGACGTCGTTCATCATCGGGTCGACGACGCGCGCGGTGACCGCCGGAACCACCTTGCCGATCGATCCGATCTTGCGCAGCGCGTCGGCGCCGTCGAGAACGCATGTGATGGGCGACATCTCGGTCTGTCCGAAAACCGCGACGTTGAGCGCATCGGGAAAGGTCTCGTTCATCGCGTTCAGCACGGTGTCCGAGGCGGGCGCTGCGCCCCAACTGATCACGCGGAACTTCACGTCGCGTGGTTGTGCCTGCTGCGCCGCGCAGACAGCCTGCCACTGGGCGGGCACCAAGAAGATCGACGTGATGGCCTCACGTTCGCACATGTCGAGCATCTGCTCGGGGTCGAACGCCCCGAGCGGATGAATGACCGATGTCGCGCCCATGTAGAACAGCGGCGCCATCGCTCCGATTCCGGCGATGTGGAACATCGGCGCCACACCGGCACCGATGTCGTCACGGCTGGTATGCAGCGCCTGCAGGCAGGTGAGTGCCTGGGACTGCATATTTGTGTGAGTCAGCATGGCGCCCTTGGGTTTTCCCGTGGTGCCCGATGTGTACATGATGAGTGCGACGGTCTCTTCCGGAATGTCGATCTCCGGGAGGTCGGATGCGTCCTCGGCGACGAGGGCGGCGTAGTCGAGGTGGGCCTCGTTGTCCGAGCCGCCCACCACGATCACCTGATCGACGTCTCCGGTCGCAGCCACAACTGCATCGGCAAGTGGGGCGAGCAACGTCTCGGTGACGATTGTCCGCGCACCACTGTCGGTCACCAGATAGGCGATCTCGGCGGGGCTCATCCGCACGTTCACCGGCACCGGGATGGCGCCGATGATGTTGGCCCCCAAGATCGCTTCGACGTACTCGGTCCTGTTGAGCAGGACCATCAGCACCCTGTCGCCGAACCCCACGCCACGACGACTCAGTGCCGCCGCGAACGCAGTGGTGCGCTCGTCGAGTTGCTTCCACGTCGTCGTCTCACCCAGGAACTTGAGCGCTGGAGCATCTGGCTGCATCAGGGCATGCCTGCGGACCTGGTTGTTCCAGTGGTTGCGGCGGGACCGCAGCGGTTCTGTGTTGAGATCTTGCCCCGAGTCGACGGTCGCGGTCATGGAACTCTCCTTGAATTTCTCGACGTTGATTTCGAAACGTCAGTGTCGGCGTGCGGTGGTGAATGCGGCGATGGCCGCCTGGAACTCGTCGGATTGCAGCAGTTGAGTCTGTCCGCTGGTCTCCCGTTCGAGGGTCGACTCGAATCCCGCGAGCGTGTTGGCGTCGAGCGCAGCCTTCGCCAGACGCAACGCCTGCGTCGAACTCTGCGCGAATCGTTTGGCGACGCCGGCGATCTCGGCGTCGAGTGCGACTCTGTCGTCGACGAGTCCGCTGATCAGGCCCGCGTCGAATGCCTCTGCCGCAGGAAGCTTTTCGCCGAGGAGGACCATCCGATTGGCGCGCGGCCGCCCGATCGCGGCCGAAACCGTCGCGGTCGCACCGCCGTCCGGCATGAGACCGATGTTGGTGAACGCCAAGAGAAAGTAGGAGCGTCGGGTAGCGAAGATGAGGTCGGAGGCGAACGCAAGCGATGCCCCGATCCCGACCGCGGCGCCATCGATTGAGGCGACAACCGGAACTTCGACGGAACGAACGGCACGAGCCAACGCCGAACCCCCACCGATCACGGAGGCGGCACTCCGTTCGTCGATGCCTCCGTTCTCCGACGCCCGGGCCGCAATGTCGCGAATATCGGCGCCGGTGCTGAAGTTTCCTCCTGCGCCGTCGATGATCACCGCGCGTATATCGGCCTCGGCGCATCGGGTGGTGAGGAAGTCGATCAGCGCACTCGAGGCGTCGCCGTTGAGCGCATTCATCCGCTCCGGGCGATCGATCGTGATCCGGGCGATCCCGCGGTCGTCGACCTCGGTCCTGATTCCGGTGCTGACCGACGTGCCAGACGCCGCGCCGCCGATCACCCGACTGTCAGACCCAGTCACCCGACTACCAGACACGGCCTGCCCCATCGCTTGCCCGTCACGTGATTCATGCCGCAACCATACATGTCGATGAGACGTACAACATAGGAATCGGGATTAACTTAGTGAACTGCCACACCGCTACTACCACCAGTTTTAGACGATTTGGCAATTTCTTCTCTGGCGAAGACGATCACGCCCTACTCTGGACCGATGAGCAGTCAGCCCTCGACTGACAACCGCCTGACCGACGGAGGCGCACCCCCACGTCGACGACCCGCCGACCGGCGAGCGTTGATTCTGCGAACCGCGGCTCAGGAGTTCAGCGACCGCGGGTACCACGCGGTACGCCTCGAGGAGATCGCCGTGATCGTCGGAATCTCCACTCCCGCGCTCTACCGTCATTTCCCGACAAAGTACGCACTCTTCGCCGAGGCCACAGGGTTACTCGCCGACGCGCTGACCGCGGCGCTCGAGACGTCGGCGAGCGATCTCGAGTCGGCATTGACCGCCCTTGCACAGTCGGCCATCGACCACCGCAGGACCGGTGGCCTCTATCGCTGGGATCAGCGCTACCTTGACGGCGACGACGCCACGAAGGTGAAAACCGTTTTGGTGAACCAGCATCGGCGAATCCGCGCAGCACTTCTCGATACGCGTCCGAGCATCCCCCGTCCCCACGCCGACCTTCTCGTCGCGGCGATGATCAGTGTGGTGGCGAGTCCCACCACACACCGAACGACGTTGGCAGACCGCGACATTCGCCGACTTCTCGTCACCAGCGCGCTCTCGTTGGCCGACATCGTGCAGACAGGCGTGACCGACTCACCCGACCATCCCCCGCAGCGCGGGCTGGCACCGGCTTCCAAACGCGAACTCGTACTCTCCGAATCGATCTCGCTGTTCGCCACCAAAGGCTTCCGAGACGTCACGATCGACGAGATCGCTTCTGCTGCAGGCATTCCCGCATCCGGCGTCTACCGCCACTTCGAGAGCAAGGCCGCGATCCTCTCGGCAGCATTCTGGCGAGCTTCCGACCGCGTCAGCGCCGCCAATTCCGACGCACTTGCGGCCTCGACGACCAATCGCGCCGCGCTCGAGTCGCTCGTCGCACGGTATGTCCGACTCTTCGTGCACGACAACGCACTTCTGACGGTGTACCTGAGCGAATTCGGACACCTGGCCCCGGCCGAGCGCAGCGCGTTGCGCCGCCAACAACGCGCCAACGTCGACGAGTGGGCCGCTTGGGTCACGCGCGATCGCGGCGATGCGATCACTCGCGGGCAGGCGCGCTTCCTCGTGCACGCGGCGCTGAGTGTCATCTCGGATCTGCTTCGACTACGCCGCCCGCCAACCGCCGAGCAGGTCACCGCGATCGGCTGCGCCATCCTCGTCGGCTCCCATTAGCGGCGCTGACGTGCCGGCTGCCTGATGTCAGACGGTCGCTAGATCGTCGAGCAACCAGGTGCCGTTCCTCTTGGCGAGCGTGACCTCGACACGCGATTGGTACGGGATGCCGTCGGGAACCTGCGCGGCGATTTCCGACGACTTCACCGTCTGGTCCAACGCCACGAGAACCACCGCACGGTCGGCGGTCATGGATTCGATCCCTGCGCGCTGCGCCTTCGCCGTCGACACTCCCTTGGCGTTTGCGTTGCCCTTACGCGCGTCCTGCGACGACGCGATGTAGGTCTTACTGAACTCGGGAGTGGATATCTTGCTGATCCGACGATCGAGATCGGCGTAGTCGGCGGGATCGTAGGTGGTCAGCTCCACGGCGTAGCGACGCGCGGTGTCGAGCACCGTGGTGCGATCGGCCTCCGACGGCCCAGCGTCGGACACTCGGCGATCTGCCTGCGCGTACAGGTACGCGAGAACTCCGGTCGAGATCGCGAGAACCACCACGAGCGCTGCCAGCACCCCGACGAGTACCCGTCCACGACCCGGTCGCTTCACTCGTCCGGCGGCCTCCTCTGCATCGGCTCGCGCGCCGCCGCTCTTCGTGGTGTCGAGTTTGCGCGGCACCCGGTCGGCGGCCTCGGCGCGCAACTGCTCACGCCTACTGCGATTCGCCGCGAGGAACTCATCGCCGTCGAGCGGCGAAACGTCGGCGCCCGACGTGCGCGCCACGTCGGTCTGCACGCCGTCGTCGGACGGGATACGCGATTTGGGCATGGCAACCAATCTAGCCATCGATTGTGTGGTCCAGACCACGACCCGACATATCACATATATGATCTTGGCCAGGCCGCCTACAGGCTTCGCCAATCGAGAGGACAGCAGTGGACTTCACTGAGGAACAGCGCGCATTCGCAACGTCGGTCGCCGATTTCTGCCAGCGCGAGGTCGGGACCCGCGACCAGCGCAATCGCTACACCAAGGACGGGACGGAGCTGCACTCGCGCGAGCTCTACCAGAAGATGGCCGACCTCGGCTGGGCCGGCATCATGCTGCCCGAAACCTACGGCGGGTCGGGCGCGGGCAACGTCGAGATGTGCATCCTGCTCGAAGAAGCGATGCGTGGCATGGCACCCATCGGCGGGATCGGCCCCACCTTCATCACCGCCCTGGCCTACAACCGGTTCGCCGACGACCAGCTCAAGAAGGAAGTCCTGACCGGCGTCGTCAACGGTGACGCCCTCTCGATCTCGATGTCGGAGCCCGAGGCGGGTTCCGACGTCGCCAACCTCACCTGCCGTGCCGAGAAGGTCGACGGCGGGTGGGTCATCAACGGACAGAAGACCTGGTGCTCCAATGCGCACTTCGCGCGATCGATCTTGCTGATTGCCCGCACGTCGACCACCGGCAAGAAGCACGAGGGAATCACGCAGTTCCACATCCCCGCCAACACACCGGGTTTGGAGATCAAGGGCATCGACACGCTCGGCGGTCGCGAGGTCAACGATCTCTACTTCACAGACTGTCGGGTGCCCGACTCCGCGGTCGTCGGCGAGGTCGGCAATGGCTGGAATCAATTGATGGCCGGACTCAACACCGAGCGACTCATCCTCGCAGCCATGCAACTCGGTGTGGCCGAGCGCTCATTCGCCGACACTCTGGCGTTCATCACCGAGCGCAAACAGTTCGGACGTCCCATCGGGTCGTTCCAGGTTCTGCGGCATCGCATGGCCGATCTCGCGACCGAGATCGAGTGCACCAAGCAACTCGTCTATTCGGTGGCTCAACTCGCGGACGACAACCCCACAAAACTCTTCCCCCGCGAGGCGTCGATGGCGAAACTCAAAGCCACCGAAACCTCCAAGCGCATGACCATCGATGCCATGCAGATGATGGGCGGCTACGGCTACGCAACAGAATTCGACGCCGAGCGCTTGATGCGTGGTGCGATCATCTCGACGGTCTACGGTGGCACGAATGAGATCCAGCGCGACATCATCGGCAAGACCTTCGGACTCTGACGGGTCGAGGGCGCCGCGGCGGATTCCTCGGCGCCCTCAACTGTCCGAAGAGGTCGCCGCACACCTGCGACACCGCATCATGACGGCCGACATCAGGCCGGGTGAGTTCATCAGACTCGACGACGTCGCGGCCGAGTTGGGTGTCAGCGTGACCCCCGTGCGCGAGGCGCTGCTGACCCTGCGTGGCGAGGGCATGGTCGACCTCGAGCCGCACCGCGGATACCGCGTGGGTCCGCTGGACCGCGTCGACGTCGACGACCTGTTCTGGTTGCAGGGCGAGATTGCGGTGCGGCTCGCGCTGCGCACCGCATCCGCCGTGACATCCGACGATCTCGACGAATTGCAGTGGTGGACCCGACGACTGCGCGCGGCTGTCGCAAGTGGCGACGACGACGGCGTCATCGAGGCCGAGTTCGAATTCCACCGCGCTCACAACGTCATCGCGGGAGGCACGAAGTTGGCATGGTTCCTCCTCGCGGCCACTCGTTACACACCGGCGCGGCTCTATGCCAACGACCCCGAGTGGGGCCACACCGCGGTCGACAGCCATGAACGGCTGATCGACGCCTACCGTTCGGGCGACATCGACGAGGCAGTGGTGCAGACGCGTCGCCAGTTCATTGATGGCGCAGCACGTTTGACGCACCACCTCGAACAGAGCGGCATCTGGGGTACGACCGACTCAGATCGAACCCAGGTCTGAAGCGACCCACTGCTGCGGCCGCACAACGACTTTCGTTTGTGAACCGTCCTCGAAGGAGGCGGACTCAACGTAGCCCGCGACTTTGTCGGCAGGCAGATACCGCGCGGCCATCTCGGTGAGCTCGTCCTTGGTTCCGTCGACGATATCGATCACCGGACCCGACGCCGCGGCGTACGCGATCGTCGGAGACAGCACCTCGGCCATCACAGTGCAGCGCCCCGCAGCACGCAGTAGCGAGATCTTGCGTGACTCCGTATCTGTCAGGAACCACAGGTCGCCGCCGGGACTGTACTGGTACCAGATCGGCACCACCAGAGGCGCACGGTCGGCACCCGCCTCTATCGAGAGCGCGCCGATGTGCGGCTGCGCGAGAAATGCTTGCCGTTCTTCTTTGTTCATCGCCATGAAGCCGAGGCTAGTGAATTCCTTCGCCGAGCGTCGGCACCCAGCTGTGCGGACCAGCAATCAGTGAGCGAGCTTGAGCCCGACCACTGCGACGATGATGAGAAAGATCAAGCCCGCCTTGACAAGTGACGCCGATTCCGCGCCGGTCACCATCGCGTATGTCACGGTCAACGCGGCACCGATACCCACCCAGATCGCGTAGGCGGTGCCAGTTGGCAACTCCCGCAACGCATAAGCCAGACCAGCCATCGATCCGATCAGCGCAACGGCAAAAGTAATTGTGGGAACAATTTGGGTGAACCCCTGGGACTTGCCGAGAGCAGTAGCCCAGACAGCTTCCAGCACACCAGAAATGATCAACACGATCCACGACACGAGACGTCGAACCTCCGAGCGCCGTCTTGTCGCTGGCCGGGTACGGCGCGCCTCGTCCGGGTGTCAGCATTGACTATGTCAATAGTAGCAAATCGGACACCCGCAAAATTCCCGCCGGGCGGGACGCTACTCCGACGAACCGCCCTTGCCGACTGCGACCACGCCGGCCCCGACGACCACGACCGCCAAGCCGAAGATCGTGTACAGCCATGCGGCAACCCCGCCACCGTAGTTGGCGATGTCGCCGATACCTGCCGCGGCGAAGATGAGTCCCATTGCGATTGCCAAACCGGGAAGGACATAGAAGAGCGGTGAATGCGCTGACATGGCGTTGACCTCCTCGACAGTTCCGTCGCGCTTCGACGGAAGCTTGGTCGCGATCTACGTTAGAACGAGCACAACGCCGGTGCCAGGGTCTTTGGTCGAATCCCGCGGTGCCGGGGGACAAAAACAGGGGTTATGGCCCCAAAAACAAGAAAGGCCCGGCGGACACCGGGCCTGACCTGCTCTAACTCTGCTCCCCCAACTGGACTCGAACCAGTAACCGTTCGATTAACAGTCGAATGCTCTGCCAATTGAGCTATGGGGGATTGCTCGTGATCCGGGCGCCGCGAACAGCACCAGAACCGAACGCTGACTCTAGCGTATCGACTCGCGTCAGGACAAAACGACTGGTCACAGGGGTGCCGTGCAGGGCCGCCTCGCCACGCCTCAGGGCGTTTGCGGGTGCTTGAGCGAGGCGAGATGCTCGCTCACCGCGGCGCTGGTCTGATCTCGGGAATCGGTGCCCGCGAGCAGGAGGTGCATGGCAAGGCCATCGATGAGGGCGTGCAGTCGTAGGGCTTCGGCGTCCAGATCGCGATCGCCGTCGACGAGACCATGTTCGCGCAGATCTGAGAGCACCCGCACGCAGAGTGCGCGCAGACCCTGGTGTGCCTCCACCGCCGCAGTCGCCAGGCCGGGATGGGCCACAGACTCCGTCACCATCGCGAGGTTCACATGCATCTCGACGCGCCGATTGTCGTCGAACGGCAGTAGCTCGGCCAGGATGGCATCGGCACGGCGCAGCGGATCACGGATGCGTGCCCGCTCCTGAATCCGTGCGGCGACACGGTCGTAGATCAACCGCATGGAGAATTCGAGCAACTCCTCCTTGTCGGCGAATACATGACGCAGCGAACCCGCAGAGATGCCCGCTTCGGCGGCAACCTCGCGAATCGAAACGCCAGATACCCCTTCCCGCAACGCAATCCGCCATAGCGCTTCAGCTATTTCGGAGCGCCTCTCGGTGTGGTCGATCAGCTTGGGCATTGACTTATGCTAGCTCACTCGTGTTAGCTTAGCCACTAAGCCTTGGTAGCACACTCGTATCACCTACTCCGACGACTGGAGCACAGCATGGGCGACACACGACGACACGTCTCCCTCGATGTCCTGCGCGGCATCGCAATCCTGGGAACCCTCGGCACGAACATCTGGATCTTCACCAATGTCGACGGCCTGATCGGCTACATCCTGGGCGCCAACGAGGCGTCGGGCACCTGGGGCACCGTGCAGTCCGTGCTGCAGCAGATCACCCAGGGCAAGTTCTTGGGATTACTCACCATCATGTTCGGCGTCGGGCTCGCCATCCAGCAACGCTCCGCGGCCAGACGCGGGCACAGGTGGCCCGGCAAGTACTACTGGCGCGCCATCCTGCTCTTCATCGACGGCACCGTGAACTACTTCCTCTTCACCGAGTTCGACGTGCTGACGGGATACGCGGTCACCGGGCTCATCGTCGCCTATCTCCTCGCGATGAGCATTCGTCGGCAACGGGTCGCGCTCTTCACCGCAGCGGGCATACACGTTGTGCTGCTGACGCTAGTGGTGTGGGCGCTCGCCACCACTACTCCTACTACCGTTGCGCAACAACAACTCTCACCGAATCCGTATGCCGATGGCTCCTTCTTCGAACTCGTCGCCTTCCGTGCCGAACACCTGGTGCTGTTCAGAAGTGAAGTCATCTTCATCCTGCCGATGTCCATCGCGCTGTTCCTTGCGGGAGCGGCACTACTGCGCGCAGGTGTGCTCGAACCGCACGGTGCCGCGCTCCGGAGTCGACTGATGATCGCAGGGGCGATCGCGTTACCACTGGACTTTGCGGCAGGCCTTTTCGGAGGCGATGCCGGGCTCGTCCTCGGCCGCTACGGATTTGCCCCGATCGTTGCGTTCGGCATCCTGGCATGGTTGGCACAGTTCTACGTCGACGGACGCGCACCCGGTGCTATTGGTCGTGCACTCGCTCCCGTAGGACGCACCGCCCTGACGTGTTACGTCCTGCAGAACGCGCTCGCAGGCGCGGTCTGCTACGGATGGGGACTCGGCCTTGCGTCCAGACTCGACTCCACCACCGTTGTCCCGGTCACCGTGATGCTGTTCCTCGTGATCGCCGGACTGCTGATGGTGGGATCGCGCCTGTGGCTGGCACATCACGACCGAGGGCCGCTCGAGTGGATGTGGCATCGCGGGTATGACGTTCTCAGTGGTGCGTCGCGGGAACGGGTACACAGCTGAATTTGCGGCGACGTTCATTCTCTAGCTTTACGGTCGGCAGACCAGGCCAAATGACCTGAGTCGACCTTCCACACGGTAACTGGCACGGCTCGCGTCGCTGCGGTGGGGCGGGCGCGCGACCTGCGACCTACGAATGACAGGTGACCGGGTAGGCTCGTTCGGTGCTAGCCCAGGTAGCTCAGTTGGTTAGAGCCTCCGACTCATAATCGGCCGGTCGCGGGTTCAAGCCCCGCCCTGGGCACACGAGAGGCCCCCACCATGTAGGTGGGGGCCTCCTTCGATCTAGCGGAGATCGTCGTCGAGCGGCGATCCCGAGGCGCAGGAACTCGGGGAAGCGTTTTTTCCGCGGGTCTCTTCAGTTTCCCCGCGCAACTTCTGGCGGAAGGGTCAGCAACCCGAGGAACGACTCCTTCCCCTACTTTCTGCCGGGGCGCCCCAGCCCGAGAAGCCGTGCAGTTCGACGTCGCGCCGCGCGGCGCGGCGTCGAGCAGCTGCGGTCCCGGGGCGCAGAAACTAGGGGAAGCGTTCTTTCCTCGGGTCTCTTCGGTTTCCCCGCGCAACTTCCGGGGAAAGGGTCAGCAACTGCGGGAAGAGTCCTTTCCCCTACTTTCCGCGAGCCCCCGGCCCCGAGCAGCCGCCCCGGCCCCGAACACCCCAACCGCCCGCCCGGTGACACGACCCACATTCGCGCAACCACGAGTGAAACCTCGCGTCAACTGGCCGACCGGTCAGGTGTCGCCCCATACTTTCGGTAGGCCATCGAGCCGAGAATCCCGGTCGCTTCGCTGTCGCAGCGCCGCCGTCGCCCACTGTCCGAGCCCGAGGAGGCGAGCCGATGAGTGCAGACCATATCTGGGGACGCCCGCGCCCCACGCCCGACCGCTGCGAAGGCACCCACACGTACTCCGGTGGCTGCCGATACAACTCCGAGGACCCGCACCGGCCGATGTTCCCCGAGGAACTGCGACCCGGCGGCAGGCTCAACGCCGCCTGACCACCGTCATCCGACGTCGACGACAGGGTCTACGGCCTGCTCGAGCAGACTGCGTCGATACGCCTCCAACGCCACGAGGTCGCCGAATACCGCGTGATAGCCGTCGGGGTCATCGCCCGGGGCCATGCGTCGCAGGCGCGACTTGATGTCGGCGATCTGCGCGCCGACCCAGACCTCCTGCAGTCGGGCGAGCACGCTGCCGATGTAGCGCGAGATGTTCTGCTCGCTGACCGGCATCGGTTCGACGGCGAGTTCGGTCACCATCGGCCCGACGACCGGGTTGTCGACCTCGTGATTGACGGCGTCGATCCACTCGGTGCCACCCATCCCCGACGACGTGCCGCCCAACGCCGACATCGCATTTCGGACGACGGTGTACGCGGGTTCGGTGAAGCACTCCTCGGGCAGCGAATCGAAAACGGTGCCCGCGATGGCCGGGTATTGCAGTGCGGCCTTGAGCGCCTCGCGCTGCGGCCACAGGCGGGGGTCATCCGGGTTGGGTCGCCCGGGTCCCGGCGCCTTCTCCGCTTCGGGCCGATCCCGACGCATCTGCCGTCCACGCCCGGATGCCGACGCACGTCCGTTCACCCGGGCGACTCGCGCGCCCTCCTCACGGACTCGCGCGAGCACCTGTCCGACTTCTTCCCAGCCGACCCAACCCGCGAGCTGACGTGCGTACTCGTCGCGCAGCGCCACGTCTTTGATTCGGGCCACCACCGGCACCGTGTCGCGCAGGGCGTGAACGCGACCCTCCGCGGTGTTCAGATCGAACCCGGCCAGCAGTGCCTTGATCGCGAACTCGAACATCGGCACCCGACGCGCGATCAGATCACGGACTGCGGCGTCTCCCCTGTTCTGCCGCAACTCGCACGGGTCCATCCCCTCCGGCGCGATGGCGACGAAGGTCTGGCCGGCGATGGACTGCTCGCCTTCAAAAGCTTTGAGCGCCGCGGCTTTTCCGGCCGCGTCGCCGTCGAAGGTGTAGATCACCTCACCGCGAAAGTACGAGTCGTCCATCATCAGTCGACGGATCAGCGCCAGGTGATCCTCACCGAAGGCGGTGCCACACGACGCGACCGCCGTCGTCACCCCTGACAGATGCATCGCCATCACGTCGGTATATCCCTCGACCACGACGACCTGGTGACTCTTGGCGATGTTCTTCTTGGCGTGATCGAGTCCGAACAACACCTGAGACTTCTTGTACAGCATGGTCTCTGGCGTGTTCATGTACTTGCCGAGGTTGTCGTCGTCGAACAGCTTGCGCGCGCCGAAACCGATGATGTCTCCGCCGAGATTGCGGATCGGCCACAGCAGACGGCGGTGGAATCTATCGATGGGACCCTTGCGTCCCTGCTTGGACAGGCCGGCCGCCTCCAGCTCGGCGAACTCGAAGCCCTGCGCCAACAACGCCTTGGTCATCGTGTCCCAGCCTGCGGGTGCGTACCCGCAACCGAAGGTCGACGCCGCAGCGGCGTCGAAGTTCCGTTCGGTGAGGTAGTCGCGCGCGATCTGGGCGTCGGGGGTTCGCAACTGCTCGGCGTAGTACTTCTGCGCGGCGGCGTTGGCGGCCACCAGACGGGCACGGGTACCGCGATCACGTGCGACCGACGTCCCGCCACCCTCGTAGTGGATCTGATACCCGAGCCGGTCGGCGAGTTGCTCGACGGCCTCGACAAAGCTGACGTGCTCCTGCTTCTGCAAGAAGCTGTAGACGTCGCCCCCTTCGCCGCAGCCGAAGCAGTGGAAGTGACCGTGATGCGGACGGACGTGGAACGACGGCGTCTTCTCGTCGTGGAAGGGACACAACCCCTTGAGCCGGTCCGCACCTGCCGGACGCAACGCTACGTAGTCGCCGATGATCTCCTCGATGCGTGTCTGTTCACGGATTGCCGTGATGTCACGATCGGGAATTCGGCCTGCCACGTCCCCAGTGTAGTGACCTCAGCGGTTCGGTCGTCCGCTACATCCACAAGCACGCGCACGGCGCCAACCCGCCCGGCTTGCGACGACGGATCGGCTACGGTCGAGACCGGGGGGCACGAGTCGTCGCACCGAGGAGTACCTATGGCTACATCGTCGTTGTCCACCGCAGAGCAGGCCCGACTCACCAGCGGCAAGAACTTCTGGCAGACCAAGTCCGAAGGCGGCCTGCCGTCGATCGCGATGACCGACGGCCCGAACGGACTGCGCAAACAAGAGGGCTCGTCGGACGCCCTCGGCTTGTCGGAGAGCGTTCCCGCGACCTGCTTCCCGCCGGCTGTCGGGCTCTCCCAGACCTGGAACCCCGACCTCGCCGCCCGGATCGGCAAAGCCATCGGCGCCGAGGCACTCGCCCGCCAGGTGTCGGTCGTTCTCGGCCCCGGCATCAATCTCAAACGTTCCCCACTCGGCGGCCGCAATTTCGAGTACTACTCCGAGGATCCTGTTCTCTCGGCAGCATTCGGCGAAGCGTGGGTACGCGGCGTGCAGAGCGTCGACGTGGGTGCGTCGCTCAAGCACTTCGCGGCCAACAACCAGGAGACCGATCGCATGCGGGTGAGCGCCGCGATCGACGAGCGCACACTGCACGAGCTGTACCTTCGAGCGTTCGGCCACATCGTCCGCACCGCACGACCGTGGACGGTGATGTGCTCGTACAACCGCATCAACGGCGTCCACGCGAGCGAGAGCCGCGAATTGCTGACCGACATCCTGCGAGACACATGGGGATTCGACGGCGTGGTGGTCAGCGACTGGGGCGCAGTTGTCGACCGTGTCCGCTCGGTGGCCGCCGGACTCGACCTGATGATGCCGTTCGGGGGCGACGAACTCGACGACGACGTCGCGGCTGCCGCAGACGACGGCCGCCTCGACCCGCAGGCACTGCAGGAGTCTGCCGACCGGATGATCGCGCTCGTCGAACGAGCAGCACCGCACATCCGTTCGGAGAACGGCACATTCGACGTCGACGCCCATCACGCGCTGGCACGCGAGACCGCTGCCCAGGCAATCGTGTTGTTGCGCAACGACGACAACCTCCTCCCCTTCGACACTTCCGAATCGCTTGCTGTCATCGGCACGATGGCCTCGCAACCGCGCTATCAGGGCGGCGGGTCGTCGAAGGTCAACGCCACCAAGGTCGACATCCCGCTCGACGAGATCAAGAGCCATGCAGGCTCGGAAGTCGTCTACGCCGCCGGCTACACCACCGACGACAACGATTCCCAGAACCGCAGCGACCTCATTTCCGATGCCGTCGCCGCAGCGCGATCGGCCACCAACGTCGTGCTGTTCCTCGGGCTCGCCGAGCACCAGGAGTCAGAGGGATTCGACAGGACCACCATCGACCTTCCCGCCGATCAACTCGAACTCGCCGAGGCGGTTCTGGCCGTGAATCCCCGCACGGCCGTTGTGCTCTCACGCGGCGGAGTGCTCCGCGTCGCGCCGCTCCTCGCACCCGCGATCCTCGACGGAGCGCTTCTCGGCCAGGCAGGCGGAGGCGCCATCGCCGACGTTCTGTTCGGTAGCGTCAATCCGTCCGGGCGCCTGTCGGAAACCATCCCGCTGCGCCTCGAGGACAACCCGAGCTACCTGAACTTTCCCGGCGAATTCCAGCACGTCACCTACGGCGAGGGACTGTTCATCGGCTACCGCTGGTACGACGCACGCAAGATGAACCTCTCCTATCCGTTCGGACATGGCTTGTCCTACACCGACTTCGACTACCGCGACCTAACGGTCACCGAAACCGCCGACGGCCTCGCCGTCGAGCTCACAGTCGCGAACGTCGGGAGGGTCGACGGACGCGAGGTCGTGCAGGTCTACTCCGGCATCGAGACCTCGTCTGTCTCGCGACCGGTGCGCGAACTGAAGGCCTTCGCCAGCGTTGACGTCAAGGCCGGCGAAGAGCAGCGCGTCACCATCAGCGTGCCGCGGGATGTATTGGCGTACTGGGATGTTCGCGTCCACGATTTCGTCGTCGAAGGCGCGACGTATCGGATCGACGTCGGAGCGTCGAGTCGCGATATCCGCCTGCACGCCGATGTCGAGGTCAAGGGAGACGAGATCACCATCCCACTGACCACCAATTCGACCATCGCCGAGGTGGTTTCGGTCCCCAGCGGCAAGGATGCGTTGACCGACCTGGTCAAAAGCTCCTTCCCCGACGTCACCGAGGCCGACGGACCGGGACTGCTGGCCATGATCGGCTCTGTTCCTGTCGACAGACTGCCCGAATTCACCACGGGCGCGGTCACCAAGAGGGCGCTGGCCGAGAAGCTCGACGCCGTCAACGTCGACGCCGGAAACTCATCCGACGAGTAGTCGCCGATCGACGGCTACTCGCCACCTGTCGCTGAGGCATCCGCCGCACGGGCAGGAGCTTCGGACGGCGCCCCTGTCGTCGCGCCGCCCTCAGTCGTCCCACCCTCGGAGCCGGCCGACCCCTCCGTTCCGTTCGGCACGGTCGGACTGCTCTGCCCTATGGGTTCGGTGGGCACCGTGGGTTCGGTGGGCACCGGTGACGCGGGCGGCGACTCCACGACGCTCGATTCGGTTGCAGCTTCGGATGTTCCAGAGCTGTCCGAGGATTCAGGCGTGCTCGAGGATTCGGTCGTGACAGCGGATTCGGTCGTGGCAGCGGATTCGGGGGCAGTCGCTCGCGGTTCGGATGTGGCTGCGGCTCTCGACAGACCCGTGGTCGTGCGTGCCGCCGCAGTCGCGGCGCCAGAGTCCGCCGCCTCGGCCGCCGTGGCGGAAGGCGTTTGGGCTGCGACGTCGGAGGCGCTCTGCGGATGGTCGTAAGCGCTGTCGACGATCTTTTTGAGCGGATCGTTGAGCGCGTCTGCGACAAACCCGAGTCCGATGAATCGCAGCGGCTGCAGCAGCGGGAGGTCGTGGGACGGAATCATCACGTAGGTGGTGTTGCCGTCGGTCCACCTGACATTGTTCGGATCGTCGGGATCGGCGTCCACATAGGCGAACGGGTGGACGTACAACATGCCTGCGATGGCGTTCGCGTAGGCGATGAGGTTGAAGTGCGTCGGCCAATCCGCCCACCCGTCGTACTGCCGCCACAACTCGGTTACCTGGTAGCCGGTGTCAGTTGGTGTCTTCGGCAACCAGGGCGGGCTGTAGGTGTTCTCCGGGTTGCCAACGAGCAGAAACGACGTCGTCGACGGCGGCGCGTACGAGGATGCGTTCTGGCTCAGGTTGCGCAGCCAGAATGCCGCGACCTGTCCACCCTGTGAGTACCCGAGAACCACGACGTTCTTGTCGCCGTCGCTACGGAATGCAGCGTCGAGCGCAAAGGCGCCGATCGAGATCGGACCAACCTCGCCGATGACTCCCCGCAGATGCGACGGGTCAAGCGCTGCCGGAGTCCAGATCTTCGTGCAGTTCGGTCCAGCTTTCAGACACGCTCCCCGCAACAGCGTTTTCATCACGGGAAAAAGGTTGTAGTCGAGTGGTTCGAGCGTGTAAATCGATGTGTCCGACGACGGGGCGGGCAGTACCGCCGCAGTCGCTCGCGGACTACCACTGAACAACGCGAGACTGACCATGCTGCAGGCGAAGAATGCAATGATTCCAGTGTGGCTCAATCGACTCCGGAGGCGGGCCATCCGCGTCATTCCTTTCGACGGCCCCCGAAGGTCTCCCAGAACAAACTGTACGCATAGATAGCGAACCAGACGCGCGTTAATCCGAATTGGATTTGCCTTTTACGTCAAATAGATTTGCCAAAATCAGATACCGTAAGAATCCGCTTGTACAAACCGCGGCGAATCACAATGCACACGCAACTAGTCGATACATTCTGAAACCCTGGCGTATCCCGATTCTGGGCGCATCCGAGTCCTGCGCGCTCCCGGGTGCCGGTGCACGCCAAGGCCCGGCCAGTCTGAACCTCAGCCCAGGTGCGCCTGGGCTCCGGAGTTCTGCTTGTCCATGCGCTCGAGGCGCCCCTCGGTCATCGACGCGATCTGATCGACGATGACGCGCAATCGCGCGGCGTCGGTCTCGGCGGCCTGCCAGGTCGGGACGAAGATCGGATCGAGTCCGCCAGGAGCCGCGGCCATCAACCATCCCGCAACTCGATGGATACGCTCGCGTTGGCGGGCCTGGTGCGACTTGTGGCGTTCGTTGGAGAAGATGAATCGCAGCGCCAAGGTCTTGAGGATCGCAACCTCGGCAGCGATCAGCGGCGGCACCGTCAGATCGGCGTCGTACCGAGCGATCGAGCGCCCACCGACCTGCTCGCGGGTACCCGTGATGGCGGCGGACGCAAACCTGCCGATGAGTTCGCTCGTGAGTCTCTTGAGCCGCACCGACGCGTCGAGGCTGCCGTCGAACACCCCGACTGCACGCACGATGTCCATTTGCGAGAGCCTGCCCGCGGCGTCGATCAGCGGTTCCGGTTCCAGCTCGGGAAACTCCGCGACGCCAATCTCCGCCAGCGTGCGTTGATCGTCAGGGTCGCCGAGTGACCGGAGATCGATACGGTTGGCGATGACCCCGTCTTCAAGGTCGTGCACCGAGTATGCGACGTCGTCCGACCAGTCCATGACCTGTGCTTCGATGCACTGCCGATCGCCCGGCGCACCCCTGCGAACCCACGCCAGGGTGTCAGCGTCGTCGTCGTACGCACCGAACTTGCGGGCCGGTGGCCGGCGCAGCCACGGGTACTTGAGCGTTGCGTCCAGAGACGCGCGGGTCAGGTTCAACCCCGCAGAAGCACCATCGGCGTCGAGCAATTTCGGTTCGAGTCGAGTCAGGATGCGCAGGTTCTGCGCGTTGCCCTCGAACCCGCCGATATCGACGGCTACCTCGTCGAGTGCTCGTTCGCCGTTGTGCCCGTACGGCGGATGCCCGATGTCGTGAGCGAGACCGGCGAGTTCGACGAGATCGGGCTCGCAGCCGAGACCGATCGCGATCCCGCGTCCGATCTGCCCCACCTCGAGCGAATGCGTGAGGCGGGTGCGCGGTGTATCACCCTCGCGTGGTCCGACGACCTGGGTCTTGTCCGCAAGCCGACGCAATGCGGCCGAATGGAGTACGCGCGCACGGTCGCGCGCGTACTCACTGCGGTGATCTGTCCTGGTACCGGGCAGGCTGGCTGTCTTCGCGCCCTCACGAACGATGCGCTCGACAGCCTCCTCGCCGTACTCAGCAGTCGGAGGTATACCGGTCAGGCCAGAGAGCGGGGTACTAGTCAAGCACCCAGCCCCGACCGACCGCGAAGTCGGTGACGCGCTGACGGATGGCGACGATCTGCTTGGCAGTCAGGTCACCGGAGGCGTCGAGGAGCAGTTCGGTGATCTCCTCGGTGAATGCCGCTGCATCGAGTGACCCGCCGCCTCCACGGGGACGTCGACGGTCGGCTCCGTGTGAGCGGTCGGAACCGTGCGACCGACCGTGGTGATCGTGTGAATCGCGACGATGTGGGCGCCCCGATCCCGACTCGTCGGAAGGCGCTTCTTCGGTGACCGCGACGTTGACCGCCTTGGCTCCGCGGTCGGTTTCCTCGATATCGAACGAGACCTTGGCGCCCGGCTTCAGCGAATCCTCGTCGATGTCGATGTCATTGATGTGCAAGAACACATCGGCACCGCCGGACTCCGGAGCCAAGAATCCGAATCCTCTGTTCGTGTCGTAATGAACAACTTTCCCGCTGACCGCCACGACTCCACTCACTCTCCTCGCCGCCCGGTCGGACCCCGTGTCCGACCGCGCACGGCAACTCTTCTCAATTGTGACAGACCACCGCAGGTCAGGCCTACCCAACGACCGACTGGCGAACCGCAGACGTCACGCCCCGAGCAGTTTGCTCCCCAGATATTCGACGACGCGGTCGAGCGCGATCCGCTCCTGGCTCATCGTGTCGCGTTCGCGAATCGTCACGGCCTGATCGTCGAGGGTGTCGAAATCGACGGTCACACAGAACGGCGTTCCGACCTCGTCCTGCCTGCGGTAACGCTTACCGATCCCCTGGGCGTCGTCGAAGTCGACGTTCCAGTACTTGCGCAGCTCCGCGGCGAGGTCCTTGGCCTTCGGCGACAGCTTCTCGTTGCGCGAGAGCGGAAGCACCGCCACCTTCACCGGAGCGAGTCGACGATCGAGGCGGAGCACAGTACGAGTATCGGTGCCGCCCTTGGCATTCGGCACCTCTTCCTCGGTCAGCGCGTCACAGAGGAACGCCATCACCGAACGGGTCAGCCCGGCGGCGGGCTCGATCACGTAGGGGGTGTACCGCTCGCCGGTCGCCTGGTCGAAGAAGGACAGGTCTTCACCCGAATGCTTGGCGTGGGTGGACAGATCGAAGTCGGTGCGATTGGCAACGCCTTCGAGTTCGCCCCACGGGTTACCCGAGAAGCCGAACTTGTACTCGACGTCGACGGTGCGCTTGGAATAGTGCGACAGCTTTTCCTTGGGATGGTCGTAGAGCCGCAGGTTCTCCGGATTGATACCGAGATCGGTGTACCAGGCGAAGCGTTGATCGATCCAGTACTGGTGCCATTCCTCGTCTTCACCCGGCTTGACGAAGAATTCCATCTCCATCTGCTCGAATTCGCGAGTACGGAAGATGAAGTTGCCCGGGGTGATCTCGTTACGGAAGCTCTTGCCGATCTGTGCGATGCCGAACGGCGGCTTCTTGCGCGAGGTCGTCATGACGTTCTTGAAGTTGACGAAGATTCCCTGAGCGGTCTCCGGACGGAGGTAGTGCAGCCCCTCCTCGTCGTCGACCGGCCCCAGGTAGGTCTTCATCAATCCGCTGAACGCACGCGGCTCGGTCCAGTTGCCCGGCTGACCCGTCTCCGGGTCGTTGATGTCGGCAAGCCCGTTCTCCGGAGGATGTCCGTGCTTGAGTTCGTACGCCTCGATCAGGTGGTCGGCGCGGTAGCGCTTGTGGGTGTACAGCGATTCGACGAGCGGATCGGTGAACACCTCGACGTGACCACTGGCTTCCCACACGGGCCGCGGGAGGATGACGGACGAATCGAGTCCGACGACGTCGTCGCGACTGGTGACCATGCTCCGCCACCACTGCCGCTTGATGTTCTCCTTGAGCTCCACGCCGAGCGGCCCGTAATCCCATGCCGACCGTGTTCCGCCGTAGATCTCGCCGCTCGGGTACACAAGACCCCGACGCTTGGCGAGGTTGACGACGGCTTCGACTCTGGCAGGGGCAGCATTCGACGGGCGGGAGGCCACAGGGATCTTTCTCCACGGACGTTGGGACAGGTCACGAACTTCTCGCCGGCACGCTGGCCGGCAACCCTTACAGCCTAGCCGTCCGCTGACGACGCCTGACCAGCGCCGTCGAGCATCCTCCGGTTCGAGCAGCGCGACCAGTGGGGCGTCGACCACAAATGACAACCACTTCCCTTAAGATGGAGTGATGGGAACTCGCGGCCAGTGTTCAGACGGCCTCGGCTCGCGCGGCGTCGGTGCCCGCGACGTCGCTGCGCGTGAGGCTGCCAGCGACCTGCTCCGGGCACTCGCATCGCCCATGCGGATCGCCATCGTGTTGGCACTGCAGGAAGACGCCCGCTGCGTGCACGAACTGGTGGGCTCACTCGGCGTGAGCCAGCCATTGGTCAGCCAACACCTGCGCGTTTTGAAGGACGCCGGCGTCGTGAGTGGCGAACGCAATGGTCGCGAGATCATGTACTCGCTGATCGACGACCACCTTGCACACATCGTCACCGACGCCCTCACACACGCAACCGAGCCTCGTCCGACGCCGCAGACACGTGGCCCCGACGCGCCCGCCACGAACACCACGGCCGCAGCGACCACACACCGATCGACCGCGCACAGCGACGAAACGAAACGATGAGCAGCACCGACACCACTGACAACGCCGCGACCACCGACACCACGGGCCGCGAGCGTCCCGTCACCGGAATCCGTTCCACGCGACAACGCGCGGCAATCGCCGACGCACTGTCGGAGGGCGACGACTTCCGCTCGGCACAGGAGCTTCACGAGCAACTCAAGGCCCGTGGCGAATCGATCGGTTTAACCACCGTCTACCGCAACCTGCAGGCGCTGAGCCAGGCCGGACAGATCGACGCACTCTGGGACGGTTCGGGCGAGATGCGTTACCGCAACTGTTCGTCGGTGCATCACCACCACCTGGTGTGCCGGGTGTGCGGCACGACGGTCGAGGTGCAGGCAGATCCGGTGGAGCGCTGGGCGTCGAAGATCGCGGCAGAACACGGCTTCAGCGACATCCACCACACCGTCGAGGTGTTCGGGGTGTGTGCCGACTGCCGCGCCGCGCGCTGACTTGAGTCGGCGCGAGTATGTTCGGCGGGGTTCAGCTCGCGTCGACGAGCTTACGGGCGATGTCGTCGCCGCCGGACAGTACGATGTGCAGCACCGTCAGCAATGGGATGTCGGTGAGGCCGTCGGCCGGAAATGTGTAGTACTGCAACACATCTGTGGTCACGCCGGTCAGATCGGAACGTCGTAGGTTACCGAAGCTCAGCGTCGCGTCGAGTTCTTCGACGTCGGAACGGAGCGCGTCGGTGTTGGGAAGGTTGAGCGCGAGCAACTGTGTCACCGAGACCACCTGAAGGTCGTCGGCCAGCGCGATGACCCGAACCGACGCCCGCGTCGAGCCGACAGCGACGACCACTGATTCGGCGTCGACGTCGGTGACGTCGCCGATCTCGGTCAGGAGCGTGGCCACCCTTTCGAGTAGAACCTGTTGCGCGGCAGAGGAATCCGGGCCCGACTCATTGCTCATCGACTCATCGCCCACAGACTCATTACTCATCGACTCATCGCTCACCGACCACTCACGCTCACTCCGTCGTCATCACGCCGCCGAAGCGGCGGTCGCGTGATGCGTACTCGACGCACGCTGCCCACAGGTCGCGGCGATCGAAGTCGGGAAACAGCTTCTCCTGATAGACCATCTCGGCGTAGGCCGACTGCCAGAGCAGGAAGTTCGAGATGCGCTGCTCCCCCGACGGACGCAGGAACAGGTCGACGTCGGGCATGTCCGGCTCGTCGAGATACTTTGCGAACGACGCCTCGGTGATCCGCTCGGGATCGAGCTCGCCCGCCGCGGCGCGTCGAGCGATCTCCTTTGCCGCGTCGGCGATTTCGGCCCGCCCACCATAGTTCACACACATGGTGAGGGTCATGACCGTGTTGTCCTTGGTCAGTTCCTCCGCGACCTCGAGTTCTTTGATCACGCTGCGCCACAGGCGTGGTCGGCGTCCGGCCCAGCGCACGCGCACGCCCATCTCGTTCATCTCATCACGACGGCGACGGATCACGTCGCGGTTGAAGCCCATCAGGAACCGGACCTCGTCGGGGCTGCGAGACCAGTTCTCCGTCGAGAACGCGTACGCCGAGAGCCACGTGACGCCCATCTCGATGCAGCCGCAGACGGTGTCCATGAGCACCGCCTCGCCACGCTTGTGCCCCTCGGTGCGTGGCAGCCCGCGCTCGGTGGCCCACCGGCCGTTGCCGTCCATCACGAGCGCGACGTGGCGAGGGATCAGTTCGGCGGGCAATGCGGGTGGTGTGGCTCCGCTCGGATGCGGGTCGGGTGGACGAACCGCGCGTCGCTCCTGTGCTGCGGCTTGCTTTGCCCGTTCATCCCGAGCCGCGGACCGCGACCGTAGCGCCATCGCCGGCTCCTCTCACATTCGGTGAAACCAGACTATGAGGGGTTGCGCGTTCGATGAGCGGCAGGGTGCGCAATTGGCGCTCGAGATGCCATTGCAGATGCGCGGCGACCAATCCGCTGGCTTGACGTCGTAGCGACTCGGTCGCGTCCGTGGTGTGCTCCCACTGCCCTCGGTACAGCGAGTCCATGAGATCGAGGACTCCGGGCGACGGGGTCGCGGCTCCCGGCGGACGACAGTGCAGGCATACCGCACCGCCGGCAGCGACGTGGAACGCCCGATGCGGGCCAGGCGAAGCGCAGCGTGCACAGACATCCAAGGCGGGCATCCAGCCGGCGCAGTGCATCGCCCTGAGCAGGAAGGCGTCGAGGATCAGCCCTCCCGGGCGCCGATCATCTGCCAGCGCCTCGAGGGCACCGACGGTGAGCCGGTGCAACTGTGGGGCGGGAGCACGTTCCTCACCGGCAAGGCGTTCCGCGGTCTCGAGGACGGCGCACGCCGTGGTGTAGCGGGCGTAGTCGGCGACGATCGCGTCGGCGAACGCGTGGATCGAATGAACCTGTGTGACGACGTCGAGGTTGCGTCCCGGATAGAGGTGGATGTCGACGTGGGCGAACGGTTCCAGCCGGGCACCGAACTTCGACCTCGTCCGACGCACACCCTTGGCGACCGCACGCACCAATCCGTGCTCCGCGGTCAGCAATGTGATGATGCGGTCGGCCTCGCCGAGCTTGTGCTGACGCAGCACAACCGCTTCATCCTGGTAGAACCTCACCGTGCCATTGTTCCACCGGGCACCGACATGGTCCGTCGAGACATGCCGCTAACCGCTGCCACTTCCGGAGTCGCCCGGTTCGCGCTCGTGGGCACCGACGTGAGTACCGGTCGACGCCTCGCGCTTGCGGACGCTGGCGCCCGCGACCCCGGCCACATGCTGTGGTGCCGGCGTGGTGATCGTCGGGAGGCTGCCGCTACCGCCGTCGAAGATCTTGGCCATCCGCGGCGAGAGCCGCATGCCTCCGGGGAAGCGGTGCCAGCCCTTGTGGTCGTAGTACTTGGTTCCCACCCAGCCCAGCAGTCCGCCCACGATCAGCCCGACGATCGTCTGGATCACGGCACGGCCGAGGCCCGCATCCCAGTCGGCATCGAAGTACAGGATCGACCGAACGCCGAGGTACACCAGATGCATCGGCTCGACGGACGCTATCCAGGCGAACAGTCGCGGGCTGGCCTCCAGCGGCACGGTGCCACCCGACGACGGCAGGCCGAGAATCACGAAGAACACCAGATTCAGGATCAAACCCGGGTTTCCGAAGACGGCCATCGCCGACGCCGCCGACACACCGACGGCGAAGATCACCAACACCGAATACGTCCACAACACAAACGCATTCGGTAACGAGGTCCCCACCGCCGTACACACCCCGACATACAGTGCCGACTGGATGAACGCGATCAGCAACATGATCGTCCACTTGGCGGCGAGAGTTCCCCAGCGCGAGATCGGCAGTCGCAGACGCAGTTGGTAGAACGGGCCGAACTCGATGGGCGTCTGGCCGAGCGCGGCGTCGACCACGATGCTCACCATCATCGCGCCGGTGAAGCCTGCGAGAATCAGCAGCAGTGTGTAGTAGAAGGCCGACAAGCCGTTTCCGGAGCCCTCGGGCAGCGGATTGGGTTCGACGGTCCGCACGTCCACCGGCTGCGAGAGCGCGAGCTGGGCTGCGCCGCTGAACGGTACGTTGGCCTTGGCGAGTTGCTCCCTGACCGACTGCGTGAGTTGGTCGCCCACCTGCTTGTTGACCTGTGTCGACACCCGCTCAGAGAATGTCGTCGTGATAGCCGAGGCGAAGGTTCCCGAGCCGCGATTGATGTAGATGTCGATCGGCAGCTTCTCGGGCTTGGCCTGCAGCACCGCCGATTGGCCGAGTGCCACAGCCTTATTGGTGAAGTTCGGGCTGATGATCACGACGCCGTAGACCTTGCCCGTGTTCAACTCGTTCAGCGCGGTGGTGCGGTCGGTCTTGTGCACCGCGATCCCGCTTTTCGCCGCCTCGTCGATGATGCCCTTGGCGATCTGGTCGCCGTAGTTCTGCTTGTCCGTCCCGCCGTCGGCGTTGGGAACCTCGCCACCGTTGTCCTGGTTGGCCAATGCGATCGGGAAGTCGTGCAGATTGCGTTCCGGATCGGCGATAGCGCCCATGTACAACGCCGCCATGAACGACATGATGACGACGACGAGCAACACCGGTAGGACCCAGAACTTGGGCGCACCCAGCACCTCTGAGATCGTGCTGACCGCCTGCTCCTCGTGCGGGTATCCGTCAGCGCCGGTCTGCACGGTGCTGCTCTCGTCGGTGAGAGTCTCCGTGTTGTGACCGTCGTTGTCGTGACCGTCTTGATCGTGACTGTCGTGATCGTGACCGTCTTGATCGTGACTGTCTTGCGTCGAATCGACCGCGTCGGCTGGTGCCGATTCGTCCGATCCCTCGTGCTTGCCCACCGTCGTACCTCCTGAAGAGATCGGCCGTCAGAAGCCCATTCGTCCCAGCTGTTTGGGGTCTCGCTGCCAGTCCTTTGCCACTTTCACGTGCAGATCCAGGTAGACCTTCACGCCGAGCAGGTTCTCGATCTGCGCCCGAGCAGTGGTACCCACCTGCTTGAGACGCGAGCCCTTGTGTCCGATGATGATGCCCTTCTGGCTGTCGCGCTCCACGTAGAGAATCGCGTGGACGTCGACCATCGGTGCCTGATCGGGGCGTCGGTCCTCGCGCGGGATGACCTCCTCGATCACGACCGCCAGCGAATGCGGCAACTCGTCGTGCACGCCCTCGAGCGCGGCCTCCCGGATGAACTCCGCCATCAGGACCTGCTCGGGTTCGTCGGTCAGCTCGCCGTCGGGGTAGAACGCGGGGCCCGGTTCCATCAGCGAGACGAGGACGTCTGTGAGTACGTCGAGCTGCGCGCCGCTGGTCGCCGACACCGGAACCACCTCGGACTCGCTGCCGAGCAGGTTGCTCAGTGCGAGCAGTTGGGCCGCGACCTTGTCGGGTGTGACACGGTCGATCTTTGTCACGACGCCGAGCACCGTCGTCTTGGGCGCCATCTGTCGCACCTGTGACACGATCCACCGGTCACCGGGACCGATCGCCTCGTCGGCCGGGATGCAGATCCCGATGACGTCGACCTCCGAGTAGGTGTCGCGGACGAGATCGTTGAGTCGTTGCCCGAGAAGTGTGCGCGGTCGGTGCAGACCGGGGGTGTCGACGATGATCAGCTGGGCGTCCGGCCGGTTCACGATTCCACGAATGGTGTGCCGTGTGGTCTGTGGACGATTCGACGTGATCGCGATCTTCTCGCCGACGAGGGCGTTCGTGAGCGTCGACTTTCCCGTGTTTGGCCTGCCGACGAAACAGACGAATCCTGAGCGGAACTCGTCGCTCATGAGTCGACGCGATCGACGACGGCGCCGCTTCCGTCGGCGACGATCAGAGGCGCCGACGGGCTGATCTCGTGCAGGGTCGCCAGGCCGGGATCGTCGGCCCGGCCGCCGACGACGACGGCAGCCTCGAACTCGGCTGCTCCGCTGCCGAGGGCCGTCGCGAGCGCGACCTGAAGACCCGTCAACCGCAGCGAGCGCGTCTCGACGTCTGCCCCGGCGTAGGTACGCCCGTCACCGTCGCGGACTGCCGCGCCCGATGCGGTCTCCGCGCGGGCGCGCGCCCCCCGGGCGAGCACGACGAGTTTGTTGTCCTCGTCGTCGAGTGTCTGGGTCACCTGTGATCCTTGCCGTTGCGTGCGTGAACCGACGTGCCGCGGTCCGAGCCGTTCCGCTCAGAGTATTCCCCATCGGTGTCGGTGTCGGCGTCACGCACTCGGCGCAGCGCGCCCGCGTCGGAATCCGCACGGGTGTCACCGCGTCGTCGGTCACGCCGTGCGTCGTCGTCATCCCGCGACGTAGCGTCTGCGTCGTCATCATCGGCAGATTCCAACTTGGTCACCAACACAGTGGTGATACGTTGGCGCCCTTGCTGATTGGGGCCTCCCTCTGCGACAAGCCGCAGTCCGTGGGATTCGACGTCTGCACCTGGCAGCGGCACACGGCCCAACTCCAGCCCGACGAGTCCACCGACGGTTTCCACCTCGTCGTCGTCGATCTCGATGTCGAACAGTTCGCCGAGATCCTCGACGGGCAGCCGTGCCGACACCCGAACGCGGCCATCACCCAGATCCTCGATCGGCGCGACCTCGTCGGTGTCGTACTCGTCGGTGATCTCACCCACGATCTCCTCGAGTACGTCCTCAATGGTGACCAGGCCCGCGATGCCCCCGTACTCGTCGACCAGGAGCGCCATGTGGTTGCGGGTGCGCTGCATGTCGGCGAGGACCTTGTCCAGTGGCTTCGAGTCGGGCATGAACTCGGCCGGACGCATGAGGTCTCGCACCCGGATGACCGTGATCGGTTCTCCCGCATTCAATGTCGACGCGAGATCTTTGAGGTAGACGACGCCGAGCACGTCGTCGGGATTCTCACCGATCACGGGTATTCGCGAATGCCCGGACCGCAGTGCCAGATTCAGCGCCTGCGCGACGGTTTTATCGTCTTCGATCCAGATCATCTCGGTGCGCGGGACCATCACCTCACGGGCATTGGTGTCTCCGAGGTCGAACACGGATTGAATCATCCGCCGCTCATCTGCCGCGACCACACCGCTTGCCTCCGCGAGGTCGACGACCTCTCGCAACTCGACCTCGGTGGCGAACGGCCCGTTGCGGTAACCGCGCCCTGGGGTCAACGCGTTGCCGATGAGGATGAGGAGTCGGGTGACCGGTGTCAGCAGCACCCCGAGGGCCTGCAGGAACACCGCTGAGGCCAGCGCGACGCTGTAGGCGTGTTGCCTGCCCAGCGTGCGAGGCCCGACCCCTGCCGCGATGTAGGAGAGCACGGTCATGCCCGCGATCGTGACGACGAGCCCCCAGCCGACCCCGAGCGCATCGACCGCCGCGACAGCGGCGAGTGCGACCGCCGCGGTCTCGCAGGCGACGCGAAGGAACACGGCGAGCCCGACGTAGGTGGCGCGCGCATCCAACACCGACACGAGCCTGCGCGCACCGGCACGCTGCTCTTTGACCATGTCTTCGACACGAGCGATGGACACCGTCGACACCGCGGTGTCGACCGCGGCGAACACGCCTGCGAAAGCGAGCAGTACCAGAGCGACGATGAGGAACCAGATGTCTTGCGACAAGGTCACGTGTCCTTGGCCGGGGTCTGACCCGAGTCGGGGGCGTCGGGGGCCGCGTCGACCGACGCGACGTCGGAGAAGCCGATGTTGGTCAACAGCTTGGTGTCACGATCGGACTGTCGCTGCACCTGCGCGACGCGGTGACGTTCGGCGTAGAACTCTTCGAGGATGCTGTTCTGCAGCCCGAACATCTCCTTTTCCTCCTCCGGCTCGGCGTGGTCGTAGCCGAGCAGGTGCAGGACACCGTGGATCGTGAGCATCGCGAGTTCATGGTCGAAGGAGCGTCGTGCCTCCTTGGCTTGACGCTTCGCGAATGCGGGACAGATCACGATGTCCCCGAGGATCGCCGGACCGGGTTCCGCGGCGTCGGGGCGGCCGCCGGGTACGAGTTCGTCCATCGGGAAGCTCATGACGTCGGTCGGGCCGGGCAGGTCCATCCACTGGACGTGCATGTCGGCCATCGTGTCCTCGTCGACGAGAAGCAGCGAGAGCTCGGCTGCCGGATTGACATCCATCGCCCCCACGGCGAACCGCGCCGCGCCGATGATCAGTTCCGCCGGGGCCTCGACGCCCGACTCGTTGGCGAGTTCGATACTCATGAGCGTCGTCCCTGTCCCGCGGCGCGTCGAGCCGCACGATTGCCACCCTGGGCGCCGGCGTCACGTAGCCGACCCGACGAACGGTGTGCCTCGTCGTCGCGACCGTATGCATCGACGATGTCGGCCACCAGCCGATGACGCACGACATCGGAGCTGTTCAGATGCGAGAAGTGGATGTCGTCGATGCCCTCGAGAATGCGCGTCGCGGCGTTGAGGCCGCTCTGCGCTCCGCCGGGCAGGTCGACCTGCGTGACGTCGCCGGTGACGACGACCTTCGACCCGAACCCGAGACGGGTCAGGAACATCTTCATCTGCTCGCTGGTCGTGTTCTGCGCCTCGTCGAGAATGATGAAGGCGTCGTTCAACGTGCGCCCACGCATGTATGCCAACGGCGCGACCTCGATGACGCCCGCCGCCATGAGTTTCGGTATCGACTCCGGGTCGATCATGTCGTGCAGGGCGTCGTACAGCGGCCGCAGGTACGGGTCGATCTTCTCGCTGAGGGTTCCCGGAAGGAAGCCGAGCCGCTCCCCTGCCTCGACTGCCGGGCGCGTGAGGATGATGCGGTTGACCGCTTTGCCCTGCAGCGCCTGGACCGCCTTGGCCATCGCGAGGTACGTCTTGCCGGTTCCCGCTGGTCCGAGCCCGAACACAATGGTGTTGTTGTCGATGGCGTCGACATACTTCTTCTGGTTGAGCGTCTTGGGCCGGATCGTCTTTCCGCGGCGGGAGATGATGTCGAGCGACAGCACCTCTGCCGGCGACTCCGACGATCCTTCGCTCAACATCGACACGCTGTGCCGCACGAGATCGGGGGTGAGCGGAGTTCCGCGTCCCACCAGGTCGACCAGTTCGGCCACAACTCTTTCCGACGCCGCGACGTCGGCCTGCTGACCGCTGAGCGTCACCTGGTTGCCGCGAACATGGATATCGGCGGGGAGCAGCTTCTCCAGGGTGCGCAGGTTGATGTCACTTGCCCCGAGCAGGCCAAAAACCACCTCGGGAGAGATTTCCACGTTGGAGGTGACCACAGGTCTGCCCCCTGATGTTCCGCTGCTCGGCGCGTTCACGTCGGGGGTGCCGTCACTCACGTATGCAATCACTCCTGGTGTCTGGGGCTTTGGGCTCTATGCGTGCACTCGGATTCGGATCGAATCCGTGTCCGATACGAGTCTATCGCGCCACAACGGCCGATCAGCAGGCAATATTCCGGGCACGGTGGTGCCACGCCACACCTCCCCCGGCACTCAGATCCCGAGAACGCGCAGTGTCTGCCGGTTACACACGCTTCGCGGATCGACGAAGGCATCGTGTCCCTCGTCGGGCACCACGATGAGCTCCGCGGATTGCCCTCGCGCACAGACTGTTTCGACGTAATGCCTGCTGACGTCAACGGGGATCGCGGTGTCGAGGGTGCCGTGAATGGCGACGACGTGCGCGTCGAACGGTTCCTGTTCGATCGGCGACGCCTGCCGGTAGCGCTCTGGCATGGCGTCGTACGGGCCTCCCATCAACCCCTCGACGGAGGGTCGCGCGGCACGACCGGCTCCCACGAGATCCAGTGCCGATGCCTGCGCGACGACCGTGGTGATGGACGTCGACGCTGTCTTCGCTCGGAGCTGCGCCACCGACCAGAGCGCGAGTTGCCCACCTGCGGAATGTCCGACGACGGCCACGTCGGTCCAGTCGACGCACGCGCGCAGGTCGGGTTCGAGTGCGTCGGGAATCTCGGTATCGAATGCCTCGATCGCGGAGCGGACGTCGGTTCCCGTCGCGGGCCACCCGGCACCCGCTTCACCGATACGTCGATACTCGACGTTCCACACCAGGGCGCCCCGCTCGGCGTACTGCCGCGCGATCGCCGATTCGATGGTCAGGCTGAACTCGGTTGTCCAGTAGCCACCGTGCACGAGGACTACCGGACGCATCCGGTCCGGACGGTCGTCGGCGCTTGCGACGTGGTAGAGGTGACCGAACTGCGACGGCTCGGGTCCGTACGCGATCTTCGTGCGGTGCACCGCGCACCGCTTCACCGCTCCCACCTATCGGTGAGAACGCCGATCGCTCCGAGCGCGACGGCGGCGGCGGCCGACGTCCGCAGTACCTCGGGACCCAGGACCACCGAGGTCGCCCCCAGCGCCGTCAGATCGGCGATCTCGGCGTCGTCGAGTCCACCTTCCGGCCCCACCACGAGGGCGATCTCGGAGGCACCTGCCAGCGGTAGCGACCGCAGCGGCACTGCTCCGTCCTCGTGCAGCACCGCGACCACACCACCGTCTGCGGCGACGCCCGCGCAGATCGCGCGCACATCCATCGTCGTCGCGAGGTCGCCGATGTCGGGGATCCACGGGCGTCGACTCTGCTTTGCCGCCGCGGACGCTGCAGCCTTCCACTTCGCAATTCCCTTGTCCGCCTTGCCAGTCCATCGCGCGACGCACCGCGCGGACTGCCAGGGCACGATGCGATCCGCGCCCGCCTCCGTGGCAAGGTCGACGGCGAGCTCCGAACGCTCGGCTTTCGGAAGCGCCTGGATGACCGTGACGGTCGGGCGCGGACGGTCGATGAAGGTGTACCCGTGAGCGCGCGCGACAAGCGTGTCCTTCGAGCGGATCGCCTCGACGGCGCAGTCGGCGACAGAACCCCGGCCATCACCGACGAGAAGTTGCTCGCCGACTCCGAGGCGGGTGACGGTGACGGCGTGCCTTCCCTCGCTACCGGCGAGCACGACTTCACCGCCCACGCGAGGCACCTCGTCGACCCAGAACAGCGGAGGACTCACCGACGTCGACCCTTCAGCTCACGATCCACTCGTCGCGCCACTCCGCTGTGACCTGTCAGCGTCCGGCGAAGGCGTTACGAAGCCGCGAGAACAGACCGCCGGGCGCTGCGGCGGCAGTGGTGGTGACCAGATCGATCTGCTCCCCCGACGTCTCGCGATACGCCGAAAGCGCCGCCGACTGTCCGGCGTCGAGCTTGGTCGGTACATGCACGTCGAGATGCACGTGCAGGGTGCCGCGCACGCCGCTGTTGACGTGCGGCATACCCTGCCCGCGGACCTTGACCACCTGGCCGGGCTGAGTACCCGGCTCGATGGCGACG
Organism: Gordonia sp. w5E2; assembly: GCF_036540975.1. Lineage (NCBI taxonomy): Bacteria > Bacillati > Actinomycetota > Actinomycetes > Mycobacteriales > Gordoniaceae > Gordonia > Gordonia sp. w5E2. The sequence continues at coordinate 3,103,571 of NZ_CP144213.1, forward strand.
GTGATGTCGTCGCCGAGGATCGATGCAACCGTGAACTCAGCACCGAGCGCGGCGTCGGCCATCGGCACCCGCAGCGTGCAGTGCAGATCGTCCTTGTCGCGGATGAAGACGTCGTGCGGACGCTCGGAGACCTCGACGTACAGGTCGCCTGCGGGTCCACCACCCATGCCGACCTCGCCCTGGCCTGCCAGGCGGACCCGCATACCGCTCTCGATACCCGCGGGGATGCGCACGGTCATGGTGCGTCGCGAACGCACGCGGCCGTCGCCGCCGCACTTGTGACACGGATCCGGGATGACCTCGCCCGTGCCGTGGCAGGTCGGGCATTCGCGGACGGTCATGACCTGGCCGAGGATCGAGCGCTGCACGGCCTGGATCTCGCCCGCACCCCTACAGGTGTCGCACGTGACGGGCTTGGAGTCGCCATTGGTGCCAGAACCCTGGCACACGTCGCAGAGGATGGCCGTGTCGACGGTGATCTCTTTGTTGACACCGGACGCGCACTCTTCGAGCGTCAGCTCCACCGATACGAGGGCCGGTTCGCCGGGCTGCACGCGTCCCTTGGGTCCGCGACTTCCGCCGAATCCGCCGCCCCCACCGAAGAACGCCTCGAAGACGTCGCCGAGGCCGCCCCCACCGAAGCCTCCGGCGAATCCACCGGCGCCGGGCCCGGCCAACGGATCGCCGCCCGCGTCGACGATTCGACGCTTCTCCGGGTCACTGAGCACCTCGTAGGCTGTGGTGACCTCTTTGAAGCGCTCCTCCTCGTTGGGGTTCACGTCGGGATGCAGTTCTCGGGCCTTCTTGCGATATGCCCGCTTGATCTCCTGGTCGCTGGCACCCTTCGCCACGCCAAGAACTCCGTAGTAGTCAGTTGCCACGCTGTCGTCCGGTCCTCTGTGTCCGGGCCGGTCTATCCGGCCCCGCTATGTACGGTCTCGATTCCCAGCATGCGCCGGGCTTGGGCAGTCCGGCTCGGTGCCGGGAATGTGACGGGATGGTTCGCTGCGCGTCGCGCCGATCAGCGCTCGGCGAGGACCTCACCCACATACTTCGCAACGGCCGCCACCGAGGCGATTGTTCCCGGGTAGTCCATGCGGGTCGGGCCCACCACGCCAACGCTGCCGAATATCGTTCCCGATGCACCGTACCCTGTGGAGACCACCGAGGTTCCACGGAGGTTCTCGGTTTGCGTCTCCTCGCCGATCTGCACGGTGACGCGGCCCATCCGCTGTGTCGTCGCCAACAACTTGAGCACGACGACCTGCTCCTCGAGCGCTTCGAGCACCGTGTCCATGCCGCCGTTCATCGGAGCAAAATCGGCGGCAGAGCGCGCCAGATTCGACGTTCCGCCGAGCACAAGACGGTCGACGCCGCGTTCGACGAGGGTCTCGACCAGGACGGTCGCGAGCCGGATGACCTCGTCGCGAATATCGCCGGGGGCCTCGTTGGCGAGTTCGGCGACTGCCGCGGACGCCTCCTCGAGACGCTTGCCGTGGAGTGCCGCCGAGAACATGTCACGCAGCCGTGAGATGTCGTCCTCGGAACGGTCGGCACCGAGCGCCACCATCCGCTGCTCGACGCGACCGGTATCGGTGATGACCACCAGCAGCAGACGCGACGGCGACAACGTGACCACCTCGAGGTGGCGGACCGTCGCCGTCGACAACACGGGATATTGGATGACCGCGACCTGCCTGGTCAACTGTGCGAGCAGGCGCACAGACCTCCGCAGCACGTCGTCGAGGTCGACGCCGCGGTCGAGAACGGACAGGATGGCCCGACGTTCCGCCGCCGACAGCGGCTTGACCTCGCTGATCCGGTCGACGAACATCCGGTAGCCCTTGTCGGTGGGAACACGACCCGAGCTGGTGTGCGGCTGCGCGATGTAGCCCTCCGCCTCGAGCACGGCCATGTCGTTTCGGACCGTCGCACTCGACACACCGAGATGGTGTCGTTCGACCAAGGCCTTGGAACCGATGGGTTCCTGCGTGTCCACGTAGTCGGTCACGATGGCACGCAGCACCTCGAACCGCCGATCGTCGGTCGCCGACACGTCCGCCACACCTCCTCGGGGCCTACTGTGCAATAAGCTTCAGGGCAAATGAGCTCTGGGCAATAAACTCAGGGCACATACAGTCTGGTCAATCCAGTTCGCAGACTCCATCCTAAGCGACGGCCGACGACGAACCGGGGCCATCGCGCGGGCGTAAGTCGCCGTGAGCCGGCCCGGACTACTCAGGAGCCGGGACGACTCGAAAGAGAAAGACAGTGAGAGCGTCGGGATGATTTTCAAGGGTGTGCGGGAGGGGAAGCCCTACCCCGACCACGGATTGTCGGTCCGCGGGTGGGCCAAGATTCCTCCTCGCCAGCTCCGACTCGACGAACTCGTCACCGTCACCACAGTGCTGGCTCTCGACAAACTCCTCAGCGAGGACTCCACGTTCTACGGCGACCTGTTCTCCCATGTCGTGCGCTGGCAGGGCGACCTCTATCTCGAGGACGGCCTGCACCGCGCGGTGCGTTCGGCGCTCCGGAACCGGCACATCATCCACGCGCGGCTACTCGACCTCGATGCCTACGACCTCTCACCTGGCGCTCTGCCCCTCGAGGAACAACTCGACGACACCGCCGAGATTCCGACGACGTCGAGCCGTCCGACCCGACCGGTCGAGCCACCTCGAAGCCCCTCCGGCCAGGGCGGCGCGCATCGTCGACCGACCCGCGGCACGGGCTGGTCGACGCCGCCGCGCCGGCCCTGATCCGACGCTCCCCTACCTACCAGCCCTCACACCTCCATCGTCTTCTCGGTCGGCAGGTCGTAGACGGGACACTCCGCGACTCCGATCGTGTCGCGGGTGATCGCCTCCACGGCCGCCTGCGTTGCCTCGGCGTCGTTGACCCAGTTCTTGTAGAAGTCGAACGGGCAGTCGGCAACCCCCTTGTCGCCGTCACCACCGGCGAGCACACCGGTGTAGCCGCGATGGAGAAGTTTGAAGAGGTGATTCTGCGACTGGTCGTATTTGCGGGCATCCCGGATGGTCGACAGTGACAGTTGCGCGAACTGGATGCCGTAGTCCTCCTCGCCGCACTCGCCGAGTGTCCGACCGTCGAATCCGATGATCGAGCTGTGACCGAAGTAGGTGTAGACGCCGTCCCATCCGGTGGCGTTTGCGACCGCGACATAGCAGTTGTTCGCCCACGCCATCGCCTTCGCCATCAGTACCTGCTGATCTTTGGCTGGGTACATGTATCCCTGCGGACGCACGATGAGTTCCGCACCCTTCATCGCGCAATCGCGCCAGATCTCCGGGTAGTTGCCGTCGTCGCAGATGATCAACGAGATCTTCATGCCCTTGGGACCGTCGGTCACATACGTCTGACCACCGGGGTACCAGCCCTCGATGGGCGTCCACGGCAGGATCTTTCGATACTTCTGCACGATCTCACCCTCGTCATTGATCAGGACGAGGGTGTTGTACGGCGGCTTGTTCGGGTGGTCTTCGTGGCGCTCACCGGTGATCGAGAAGACACCCCAGGTCTTCGCGTCACGACACGCCTTGGCGAAGATGTCGGTCTCGTCGCCCGGGATGCTCGCCGCCGTTGCGTACATCTCGTCGTTGTCGTACATGATGCCCATCGTCGAATACTCCGGGAACACAACGAGATCCATGCCCGGGAGGCCGGTCTTCATCCCGACCACCATGTCGGCGATCTTGTGTGCGTTCTCGAGAACCTCGGCCTTCGTGTGTAGGCGCGGCATCTTGTAGTTCACCACCGCGACGCCGACCGTGTCCGGACTCGATGAGATGTCTCCGTGCCGCATTGTTGCCTCCTCCAGCCTCGTGGGCTTCGACTTTTCTCTTCCACTTGGAAGTACTATCACCGCCAGAGTAGGAGGCAGGGCATTACCGTCGGATTGCGTCGATGTTCGAAGATGGTTACCCAGCAACAGTTGTGGGCTGTCTTCGACAGCAACACACTGCACGACGCCCGCACATCTGCTTTCATTCGAAAGTAGGTGTGGATCTACGAGACCGAGCGAAGCGACGAACGACGAAGGGACCAACAGTGTCGGGATACCTGTCGCAGAAGGTCGACGACCTCAACTCCGGCCACCTCACCGCGGGACGCGCGCGATCGTTCCGCATGGGCCGAGCGTCGTCGCCCGAGCAACTCTCGGCGTCGCTGCGAGCCGCGATCATCGGCCAGGATCACGCCATCGACGCCGTCGTCCGTGGATTGACGATCGCCGCCGCGGGAATCCGGGATCCCCACCGGCCCATCGCCTCCCTGCTCTTCGTCGGACCGACGGGAGTCGGGAAGACAGAGCTCGCCCGCAGGCTTGCCGCCGAGATAGCAGGCGATCCGGACCGACTGTGCCGCATCGACATGAATTCGCTTGCCCAGGAGCACTATGCCGCGTCGCTGTCGGGCGCACCGCCCGGATACGCGGGCGCCAAGGAGGGTTTCACGCTCTTCGATCGAGAGCTGGTGGAGGGCAACATCTCCCGACCGGGCATCGTGTTGTTCGACGAGGTCGAGAAGGCGCACACCACCGTGCTGCGCTCGCTACTGCAGATACTCGACAGCGGCACACTGCGATTGACCGCGGGCACGTCGAGCATCAGCTTTCGCAACAGCGTGGTGCTGCTGACGTCCAATCTCGGATCCGCGGAACTCGCAGCGAAGACCCGCACCCAGAATCCCTCGACATTGCGACGTTTCCTGTCCGGCGTCGGCCGGTCTCCCGACACGACGCACTCCGACGGTGAGCTCGTCGATCGAGCCGTCGAGGAGTTCTTCGATCCCGAGCTCTACAACCGATTCGACGAGATCGTCCGGTTCACACCGCTCGACGAAGACAACGCAGGAGCCATCGTCGACCTCGAGCTGCGGCGACTGACCGAGACCCTCGGCGACCGCGGAATCACCTGGGCGGCAGATGATTCCGTGCGCCGCTACCTGCTCGCGCACGGCTTCGACAGGGTGTACGGCGCGCGCAATCTCAAGCGCGTCATCCGACGTGAACTGCACGCGTCGGTCGCGCAGGTCATCGTTCATCACGACGCCGACGGCCCACTCTCGATGAGCAGTACGGTTCGTGGCGGCTCGATTGTCACGTCGCAGCAATGACGATGCAGAGACGACAACGCGGGAATCACGCAACGTGGATACGTTCGAGCACGTCGAGGTCGAGATGACGCGCCGCGGCCACGTAGACGTCCTGATCCGTATGACCGGCGCCGAGCCGCAGGGCACCACGCGAGCCGTCGATCGTCGCACCGCGAGCCGCGGCCTCGAGCGCCGGAACCGCGAGCGAGCCGGCGCGCGTGGCGATTTCGCCGAGCACGTTGATCGCCTCGTAGCAGGACTGACCAATGCTGTTGAGCATCGGTGCGTCGACACCGTGGAATCGGTGGTAGCGGGCACCGAAGTCGAGCGTCGACGTGGTGGCAAGCGAATCGAAATAACCTGCGGCAGAGTACATGTTGGCAGTCGCCGACGCCCCCATGCCGAGTACCTGGTTCTCCTCGAGGATGGGACTGAATCGCAGACTGATCTCGTCGAGGCCGCGACGGGCGAACGCGCGGCCGAACCGGACGGCGTCGTCGCCGATCAGCAGTACGAGCACCGCGTCGGGACCATGCACCTCCAGCCAGTCGAGTGTCTCGGTGAAGTCCGACGTACCCAGCGGCGTGAAGGTCGATCCCAGGTGCGACATGCCCGCACCGGCCAGGTGCGCCTCGGCGCGCGCCGCGATCTGCCTCGGCCACACGTAGTCGTTGCCGACGACGCACCACGTGTGCGCTCCGAATTGGCGGCGCAACCAGTCGAGTGCCGGCAATACCTGTGCGCCCGGCGACTCGCCGGTCATGAACAAACCCGGTGTGCGAAACTCGCCTTCATGCAGTGCCGCATACACGTAGGGCAACTCGCCGCCGACGTACCGGAGGATCTCCTTGCGCACCGCGGAGATGTGCCAGCCGACGACGGCGTCGATCGCACCTGCTCGCCACAGAGTCGCCACCTCCTGCGCGACGACTGCCGGACGTCGGCCCCCATCGACGATCACGAGTTCGATTTCACGGCCCAGAACTCCTCCGCCACAGCTCAATTCGGCGACGGCGAGATCACCGCAGGCCTCACACGACGGCCCGAAGATGCCCGCGGATCCCTGGACGGGAACCACATAGGCGATGCGTATCGGCAACTCGCGATGGGTCATTGGACTCCCCTGACATCCGCGATCGCGGCCTGCATATGAGCGGCAAGACTACACGCGCATCGACGCAGCGGCGCGCGAACGAAGCCGAGCTCCCGCTACTTCTACGCCTGCTCAGCGCGGCGCGCAGCGTCGAATCCGGCATCTCGGAGGCGCTGGCGGCGGCGGGTGTGACGCCCGAGCAGTGGCGCGTCCTCAGCGTCCTCGAGGCGGGTGGGGGCCGCACCATGAGCGATCTCGCGCAGACCGCGGTGGTGCCGGCGGCCACCGCGACGCGCATCGTCGATCAGTTGGTCTCGAACGGCCTTGTCTATCGCCGCGCCGATCCCGCCGATCGACGTCGGGTCGTCGTGCATCTCAGTGCTCGGGGACGTCGCACGGTGGCGCCGATCCTCGACGCCGAGGCAACGCTCGAGCGTGCGGTTGTCGAGGAATTGGGACCTCGCGGGTACCTCGGCGTTGCGACGTCACTCGACCTGATCGCTCACATTCGACCCGACGACCACTCGGGCACCCCTGATGCGGTCGTCGCACCCCCGGGTTCGCTCAACCGTCCATGAGCAGGATGTCGCGAATCACGCCGTCGGCGAGGAGCCTGCCGCGGTCGGTCAGCACGAGTCGCTCTGCGTCGTCGTCGCGCAACAGCCCCGCCGCGCGTGCGCGCTCCGCCGCCACCAACTCGCCCTCGCTGAGGACCTCGGTGGGCAGTCCCTCACGGCAGCGCAGCGCGAGCATGACCTGCTCTTCGTGCCTATCGGTCGCCGTGAGCGTCTCGGAGTCGTCGACGGCAAGACCACCCATCTCCAGGGCCCGCGCATAGCGCGCGGGATGCTTGACGTTCCACCAGCGCACACCGTTGACGTGCGAGTGGGCGCCGGGACCGATTCCCCACCAGTCGTCGCTGCGCCAGTAGCCGAGGTTGTGCCGGCACTCGCCCGCCGGTGTGCGCGACCAGTTGGAGACCTCGTACCAGTCGAACCCGGCGTCGTGCAGTCGTTGATCGAGCAGCACGTAACGGTCGGCGAGCACGTCGTCGTCGGGCGCGGGCAGTTCGCCGCGGCGTATTCGACGTGCGAGCGCTGTGCCGTCCTCCACGATCAGCGCGTACGCCGAGACATGGTCGACAGGGGTGTCGAGGACGGCGTCGACGCTGCGGTGCAGATCGGCGTCCGTCTCGCCGGGCGTGCCGTAGATGAGGTCGAGGTTGAGGTGCTCGAATCCCGCTGCCGACGCCTCGCGCGCGGCTGCGACCGCCCGTCCCGGCGTGTGGGTGCGATCGAGTGTCGCGAGCACGTGCGGAGCGGCCGACTGCATGCCCAGCGAGATCCGGGTGAATCCCGCCTCGAGCAGACCGTCGAAGAACGCAGGCGACGTCGACTCCGGGTTGGACTCCGTCGTGATCTCGGCGTCGGCGGCGAGATCGAAGCGTCCGCGCACCGCGTCGAGCAGTCGCCGCAGGCCGTCGGCTCCGAGAAGCGACGGCGTCCCGCCGCCGACGAAGATCGTCGAGACGGGGCGTCGCGGACTCAGCAGAGCTGCCGCCGTGTCGAGTTCGCGGCCCACCGCCGCGAGCCACGACTCGGGCGACGACGACGAGCCGAGCTCCCCCGCCGTGTAGGTGTTGAAATCGCAATACCCGCAGCGCGTGGCACAGAACGGCACATGCAGGTACAGGCCGAACCCGGTATCTGGATCGACCCGAGAACACGCATCGACGATCGGTTCGGTCACGCGAGCGGGCACATCGCCCCGCAGCTCGACAATCGTCTCGACATCCACCCGTCCATGATGCGCGTCTCCTCACGTCGACTTCTGTGCGGGGCAGGCCGTCGGCCGACTTTGCCTCAGCATGACGCAAAATAAGTGCAAGTAGACGACGGGTGCCCTCCCGTGGCACTATGGATGGCGTGAATTTCCCCGGGGTGTGGCTCGCAGCACGACGCCACGTCGATTTCAAGCGCGTCTGTAGCGCTAGCTGTCGTCCTTAGACGACGACCGGCCCCGAGAGTTCCCCGCACGCTGCGGGAATGCCGGCAGATCCCGGTGGAACACCGACGGTGTCGCCCGACGGAACACCACCGTTGCGCCCACACGGAACCGCCCAGTCACAGCCCAGACCGCGCGAAAGCCGGTGCCCGTGCGCCCGGCATCAGGAGACTTCATGACGTCCACGACAGACATCACGCCCGACAGCGGTGCAGGCTCGAACGAGCAGCCCGGTGACGGCGCGTCGGGTCAGAACGGCGACCGCCGCACGACCCGCGAACGTCCTGCCCGCACCCCCCGTGCGCAGAACGGCGACCGCCCCGCTCGCAAGCCCCGCCCGACCAAGCGTCGCGCGGAGGGCCAGTGGAAGCTCGGGTATCGCGAGCCGCTGAACCCCAACGAGCAGGTCAAGAAGGACGACAACCCGCTCAACGTGCGTGCCCGCATCGAGAACATCTACTCCAAGCAGGGCTTCGACTCGATCGACAAACAGGATCTGCGCGGCCGGATGCGCTGGTGGGGCCTCTACACGCAGCGCGCGCAGGGCTACGACGGCACCTGGACCGGCGACGAGAACATCGACATCCTCGAAGACAGCCACTTCATGATGCGCATCCGGTGCGACGCCGGAGCGCTCAACGTCGAACAGCTCCGCACGCTGGGCCAGATCTCCACCGAGTTCGCCCGCGACACCGCCGATCTGTCCGACCGTGAGAACGTCCAGTACCACTGGATTCGCATCGAGGACGTCCCGACGATCTGGGAGCGCATCGAGGGCGTCGGCCTCAAGACCACCGAGGCGTGCGGCGACTGCCCGCGCATCATCCTCGGCTCCCCGCTGGCGGGCGAGGCCATCGACGAGGTCCTCGACCCGACCCCCGCGATCGACGAGATCGTGCGCCGCTACATCGGCGATCCGCAGTATTCCAACCTGCCCCGCAAGTTCAAGACGGCCATCTCGGGTCTGCAGGACGTCAGCCACGAGACCAACGACATCGCCTTCATCGGTGTCGAGCATCCCGAGCACGGCCCCGGCCTCGACCTCTGGGTCGGCGGCGGACTGTCGACGAACCCGATGCTCGCTCAGCGCGTCGGTGCGTGGATTCCACTCGACGAGGTCCCCGACGTCTGGGAAGGCGTCGTGTCGATCTTCCGCGATTACGGCTACCGCCGTCTGCGCGCCAAGGCCAGGCTGAAGTTCCTCATCAAGGACTGGGGCATCGAGAAGTTCCGCCAGGTGCTCGAGGACGAGTACCTGCACCGCAAGCTGATCGACGGCCCCGCCCCCACCCCGCTCACGCAGCCGCGTGACCACGTCGGCGTGCAGAAGCTCAAGAACGGCCTCAACGCAGTCGGGTTCGCCGCCATCGCGGGGCGCGTGACCGGCACCAAGCTCACCGCCGTCGCCGACGCCGCCGAGCGCGTCGGCTCCGACCGCATACGGTTCACGCCGTACCAGAAGCTCGTCGTGCTCGACGTCGCCGACGACAAGGTCGAGGAGCTCATCGCCGATCTGGCCAAGCTGGGCCTCGTCGCCCGTGCGTCGAACTGGCGTCGAAACCTGATGGCGTGCAGTGGAATCGAGTTCTGCAAGCTCTCGTTCACCGAGACGCGCAAGCGCTCGCAGGTCCTCGTGCCCGAACTCGAGGAACGCCTGGCAGACATCAACTCCGAGCTCGATGTCCCCATCACCGTGAACATCAACGGCTGCCCCAACTCGTGCGCGCGTTCACAGATCGCCGACATCGGGTTCAAGGGCCAGCTCGTCGAGGACGCCGACGGCGGACAGACCGAGGGCTTCCAGGTACACCTGGGCGGCAGCCTCGGTCAGGATGCGGGCTTCGGCCGAAAACTGCGCCAGCACAAGGTGACATCAACCGAGCTGGGCGACTACATCGAACGCGTGGTCCGCAACTTCGTCGACCAACGCGAAGAAGGAGAGCGGTTCGCACAGTGGGCAGTGCGGGCCGACGAGGAGGCATTGCGATGACGGCGAGCACCCAGAGCAGGACCGGACGGCGGTTCAGCGAGGACGAGTTGCGTGAGATCGCTGCGCGGGGCGCAGCCGAACTCGGCGACAGCGCGACTCCCGAGGAGTTGCTGCGCTGGACGGCAGAGACGTTCGGCGACAACTTCGTCGTCGCGTCGAACATGCAGGATGCCGCGCTGGTCGATCTCGCCGTCAAGCACGTCGACCGCGCCCTGCTCGACGGCGACCCGGTGAAGGTGCTGTTCCTCGACACCGGCTACCACTTCGCCGAGACCATCGGCACGCGCGACGCCGTCGAGCAGGTCTACGGCGTCGACATGATCAACCTGACACCACAGCACAGCGTCGCCGAACAGGATGAACTGCTGGGCCGCAACCTTTTCGCCCGCAATCCCGGCGAGTGCTGCAGGCTGCGCAAGGTGGTTCCGCTGAAGGCAGGCCTGGGCAACTACGACGCGTGGGTCACGGGCATCCGACGCGTCGAGGCTCCGACACGCGCCAACGCGCCGCTCATCTCGTTCGACGAGGGATTCGGTCTCGTCAAGATCAACCCGATCGCCGCGTGGTCGGACGAGCAGATGCAGGACTACATCGACGCCAACGGCGTCCTCGTCAATCCCCTTGTCGACGAGGGCTATCCGTCGATCGGCTGCGCTCCGTGCACCGCGAAACCCGAACCCGGATCCGATCCGCGCAGCGGCCGCTGGGCCGGTCGCGCCAAGACAGAATGTGGGCTCCACGCATGACCATCACCGAACCCTCAGCGAGCGTAGGACGTGCTGTGACCGAACCGGACGATTTCACCACTCTCGACGCACTCGAGTCCGAGGCCATCCACATCTTCCGCGAGGTGGCAGGCGAGTTCGAGCGCCCGGTGATCCTGTTCTCCGGCGGCAAGGACTCGACGGTGCTGCTGCATGTGGCACTCAAGGCCTTCTGGCCTGCGCCGCTTCCATTTTCGCTGCTCCACGTCGACACCGGCCACAACCTCCCCGAGGTTCTCGAGTTCCGCGACCAGGTCGTCGAACGGCACAATCTGCGACTGCACGTCGCCAAGGTCGAGGACTACCTCGCCGACGGCAGGCTCACCGAGCGCCCCGACGGCGTGCGTAACCCGCTGCAGACCATTCCCCTGCTCGACGCCATCACCGAGAACCGATTCGACGCGGTGTTCGGCGGAGGCCGACGCGACGAGGAGCGTTCGCGCGCCAAGGAGCGGATCTTCTCCCTGCGCAACGCATTCGGCCAGTGGGACCCCAAGCGTCAGCGCCCCGAACTGTGGAACCTCTACAACGGTCGCCACGCTCCGGGTGAGCACGTGCGCGTCTTCCCGCTCTCCAACTGGACCGAGCTCGACGTGTGGCGCTACATCACGCGTGAGCAGGTCCTGCTCCCACCGATCTACTACGCACACGAGCGCGAAGTCTTCAACCGTGACGGCATGTGGATGACATCTGGCTCCTGGGGCGGTCCGCGCGAAGGCGAAGAGGTGCAACGACTCTCGGTGCGTTACCGCACCGTCGGCGACGGCTCGACGACCGGCGCGGTGCTCTCGGATGCCGCAACCAACGACGCGGTCCTCGCAGAGGTCGCCGCCTCCCGACTGACCGAACGCGGCGCAACCCGTGGCGACGATCGCGTCTCCGAAGCCGCCATGGAAGACCGCAAGCGCGAAGGATATTTCTGATGGCATCGACCACCCAGCACGTCCCCGACCTGCTCCGCATCGCGACCGCGGGCAGCGTCGACGACGGCAAGTCCACGCTCGTCGGCCGACTCCTCTACGACACCAAATCGGTGCTGGCAGACCAGATCGACGCCGTGACCAAGGCATCGGTCGACCGCGGTCTCGAAGGACCCGACCTCTCGCTGCTCGTCGACGGTCTGCGAGCAGAGCGCGAGCAGGGCATCACCATCGACGTCGCGTATCGCTACTTCGCCACGCCCGCACGGTCTTTCGTGTTGGCCGACACCCCGGGCCACGTCCAGTACACCCGCAACACGGTGTCCGGCGCGTCCACAGCCCAGCTGGTCATGCTGCTCGTCGACGCCCGCAACGGGGTCGTCTCCCAGACCCGCCGCCACGCCGCCGTCATGGCGTTGCTCGGTGTGCCGCAGCTGGTGTTGGCGGTCAACAAGATCGACCTCGTCGACGACGCCGCGTCGGTGTTCGCCGAGATCTCCGCCGAGTTCGGTGAGCTGACCCGCACGCTCGGCTGGTCGCCCGAGCAGGTGACCTCGATTCCCGTGTCGGCACTGCACGGCGACAATGTAGCCATCCGTTCGGAGAACACGCCGTTCTACGACGGCCCCACGCTGATCGAGCATCTCGAGACCGTGCCGAACGCCGTCGAACGCCACGACGAGGTCGGACTCCGCTTCCCGGTGCAGTACGTCATCCGACCGCGCACCCCCGAGTACCCCGACTACCGCGGATACGCCGGACAGATCGCTGCCGGGCGTGTGTCCGTCGGCGACGAGGTCACCGTTCTGCCGTCCGGCGTGCGCACCACCGTCACCCAGATCGACACCGCCGACGGCCAATTGGCGACGGCACACACCGGCCGCAGCGTCACCCTGCTGCTCGCAGACGACGTCGACATCTCGCGCGGCGACCTCATCGCCGCCGTTGCCGACGCGCCGGAGCCGATCGCCCAGTTCACCGCGACGGTGTGCTGGCTGGCCGAGAAGCCACTGCGTCCCGGCGCACGGCTGCTCCTCAAGCACGGCACCAAGACCACGCAGGCCATTGTCGGTGGGCTCGACGCCCTGTTCGACGAGCAGAACCTCACACTCGTCGACGCCCCGGACACCGTGGAGCTCAACCAGATCGGCCGTATAACGGTGCAGACCGCGGAGCCGATCCCCGCGGACGACTACCAGGTGAGTCGCGAGTCGGGCAGCTTCCTGCTGATCGATCCGCAGGGCGGCAACACCCTCGCGGCAGGCCTGGTGGGCGACGCGCTGTCGACGCTGCACCTCAAAGAGTTGGTGTGACACCGACACTGCTCCTCGTCGCGCACGGTAGCCGCGATCCGCGTTTCGGCGACACCGCACGACGCGTGCGGTCAGTCGTGGCACGCAGACTACCGTGCGTTGACGTCCGGCTCGGCTTCCTCGATCTCGATACCCCTTCTGTCGCAGCACAACTCGCGGCACTGCGGGGCGAGTGCGTCGTCGTGCCGCTCCTTCTCGCGCCCGGCTACCACAGCGAAGTCGACCTGCCTGCCCTGGTGGCCGAGCACCGTCGAGCGAGTGTGACGACCACACAGGTCGTCGGATCGTACCGACTGACCGACGCACTCGCGGATCGACTCGACGAGGCGGGCGCACAACCCGGCGACGGCATCGTCGTGACGGCGGTCGGTTCGACGAATCCCACTGCCGCGCATGTGGTTCGACGTCGCGCCATCGAGTTGTCGACGCGCCTGCACCGTCCGGTCGACGTAGTGTTCGCGACGAAGCTGGGCACCGAGGACATCATGCTGCGCAACGCGATTCGACGACTCCGCACCGCCGGAGCGGAACGCATCGCGCTGAGTCCGTACTTCTTGTCGGCGGGACTGCTCACCGAACGCGTGGAGACCGCGCTCGATCGGCTGGTCTCCGACGCCGTCGTCGCAGGTCCGATCGGAACACATCCGGTGCTTGTCGACGCGGTCGTCGACAGCTATCGCCGCGCATGCGCCGACGCGGCGGTCGACATGGACTCTGCCGCAAGCTGAGTCGCCGACCGCCGCGTCCTCACACTCTTACACCTCGCTGAGTGCAGGCACTTTCGTCGCACGGGCGTAGATGGTCTCGCCCTGCTGCAGGTGCAGCGCGTTGGCGTCGCCGCGGGTGATCTGCGCCTGGAACTCGTCGCCGGTCGCAGCGGCGACCAGCTCCACCCGGGTCTCGAATCCGAGGTTCACCACGCGCTGGACCGTCGCCTTGATGACGCCGGTGTCGAGTGAGGCATCGGCCGCGGGAAGCGCGAGTTCAGGGTTCCGCCCGATACGAATGTCGTGCGGGCGCACCAATTCTCCGTTGAGTCGCACGGTAGAGCCGAGGAACGACGCAACGAACGGGTTGATCGGGCGGTCATAGAGATCATCGGGTGCGCCGATCTGCTCGATCTTGCCCTTGTTGAGCACCGCGATCCTGTCGCTCACGTCGAGCGCCTCCTGCTGGTCGTGCGTGACGAGGACCGTCGTCACCTGCATGTCCTCATGCAAGCGGCGCAACCACTTTCGCAGATCCTCGCGCACCTTGGCGTCGAGCGCGCCGAACGGCTCGTCGAGCAGCAGCACCTTGGGGTCGACGGCCAGCGCACGCGCGAGCGCCATGCGCTGACGCTGTCCGCCGGACAACTGCGCGGGAAAACGCTTCTGGAAGACCGTGAGTCCGACGATGTCGAGCAGTTCGTCGACCTTGGCGTCGATGTCCTTCTTGGCACGCTTACGGATCTTGAGTCCGAACGCGATGTTGTCGCGCACCGTCAGGTGCTTGAACGCCGCGTAGTGCTGGAACACGAAGCCGATGTCGCGCTTCTGCGGCGACGCACCGGAGACGTCGTCACCGTTGATGACGATGGTCCCCGAATCGAGGTCGTCGAGACCTGCGATCGCGCGCAGGAGCGTCGACTTACCGCTGCCGGACGGACCCAGCAGTGAGGTGAGAGAACCGGCCGGGATCTCGATCGAGACATCGTCGAGTGCGGCGAAATCGCCGTATCGCTTATTGGCACCAACCACCGAGATGGACATGTCAGACTCTTTCTTTCTCGTGAAGCACCTGTTGCGAATCGATGGACTCGGGAGCATACGGCGGGGTCAGGTGGATGTCGTCGGGTTCGACCTCGTCGTCGCCGGTGGTCGTACTCGCCTCCGCGTAGCGGTTCCGTGCGCGTCGATCGACGAACGACATCGCGACCAGCACGAGCACCGCGACCAGCATCAGGAGTGTCGCGGCGGCGTAGGCGCCGTACTCGTTGTAGTCGTCGGTGTAGCGGGAGTGCACGAGCAGCGTCAGCGTCTGCGAGATGCCGGGGTAGTTCGACGACACCATCGTCACGGCGCCGTACTCGCCGAGCGAGCGTGCGACCGTCAACACGATGCCGTAGGTCAGTCCCCAGCGGATCGCGGGAAGCGTGATCCGCCAGAAGGTCTGCCACCCACTCGCGCCCAAGGTCGCGGCCGCCTGTTCCTGTTCGGTACCGATCTCGCGGAGGACCGGCTCCACCTCACGCGCAACGAACGGCAGTGTGACGAACAGCGTCGCCAGAACAAGGCCGGGGAAGCCGAAGATGACGCGGAAGCCCAAGCTCTCGACACCGCCGAACCACCCCCCATATCCCCACAGCAGGATCAGCGCGACACCGGCGACCACGGGTGACACCGCGAACGGGAGGTCGACGACGGCCTGCAGAACGCCCTTGCCGGGGAATCGTCCTCGGGCGAGCGCCAACGCGATGATGATGCCGAAGATGACGTTCAACGGCACGACGATCACCACGATGAGCAGGCTCAGCTGCAACGCCGAGATCGCGGCCGGCGTGGTGATCCATTCCCAGAACTGGCCGAGGCCGTGTTCGAAGGACCGCCAGAAGATCAGCGCCACGGGAACGATCAGGAGAACGAACAGGTACACGAGCGCGATGGTGCGGAGCCCGTAGCGGGTCGTCGCCGATAGTTTCATCGGTCCAGTTCCTCACGCTTGGTCTGGCGCCGACCGACGATACGCAGCACCAGAAGTGCGACGAAGGCGATCAGCAGGAGTACGACCGAGATGGCTGCGGCGTTGACCGGCTCGTCGATCTCGATCTGCTGCTGGATGTACTGCGAGGCGACCTGGGTGTCGCCGGGGATGTTTCCGCCGATGAGGACGACAGAACCGAACTCACCGATCGCACGGGTGAATGCGAGGCCTGCACCCGTGAGGATCGCGGGAAGCAGCGAGGGCAGCACGATCTTGCGGAAGATGGTGCCGTTCCGTGCCCCGAGAACCGCCGCGGCCTCTTCGACGTCGGTGTCGAGTTCGATCAACACCGGCTGCACCTGGCGGACGACGAACGGCAACGTGACGAACGTCAGCGCGATGATCAACGCGGGCTTCGTCGCCGCGAGATGGATGTCGATAGGACTGTTCGGCCCGTACAGCGAGAGCAGCACGAGGCTGGCGACGATGGTCGGCAGTGCGAACGGTAGATCGATGATCGCGTTGACAAAGCCCTTGCCGCGGAAGTCATCTCGCACCAGAACCCAGGCGATGATGGTGCCGAACACGACGTTGATGAGGGCGGCAACGATCGAGACGAGGACGGTGATCCAGATCGCGTCGATCGCGTTCTCCGCAGTGACCGCATCCCAGAAGCCGCTCCAGCCGTCGTCGAAGGACTGAACGGTGATCGCGGCCAGTGGCAGCAGGACGATGATGCTCAGCCAGAGCCACGCCGTACCGATTGCCGCGGGACTCACACCCGCGAAGGTCCGTGATCGACCGAGAAATCCCTTCGGCGGCTGCGAATTCGACGACGCTGCGTTCTGCACCGACGCGTTGTCGGGAGCGCTCGCGACCTCTCCCGCGGCGGTCATTGCTTGCCGCCTTCGTTGTAGATCTTGGTGATCGAGCCCTTGGTACCGAAGAGTGCGTTGTCCACGGCTTTCCACCCCTTCAGGTCTTTGCCCTTGTTCTTGGCCGCGGTGCCTTTACCCAGGGTCTTACCGAGTTCGTCGATTGTCCATAGTTTCGTGATGTCGCCGGGAAAAAGGGATTTCGTCTCGGCGATCACCGAGGGCACGACTGGACGGAACCCCTGCTTGGCCCAGATCTGTTGTGCCTCATCGGTGAACAAGAAGTCAACGAAAGCCTTGGCCGCCGGCAGGTCCTTCGACGTGTTGACCACGGCGACAGGATTTTCGATCTTGAACGTCTGTGGCGGAATCAGGTACTCGACCTGTGAACTCTCCACCGCTCCGGCGTTCTTGCGCTGCAGCATGATCGCTTCGTTCTCGTAGCTGATCAGCACGTCGCCCTGACCCTGCTGGAACGTGGTGGTCGCCTCACGTCCCGACTTCGGGCGCACCTTGACGTGGTCGCGCACGAGGTCGCCGACGTAGTCGAGTCCGGCCTGCGGATTCTTGCCGCCCTCGCTCTTCGCCGCGTACGGCGCGAGCAGGTTCCATTTCGCCGAGCCGGAACTGCCCGGGTCGGGGGTGATCACCTGAACACCCGGCTTGAGCAGGTCGTCCCAGTCGTGGATGTTCTTGGGATTGCCCTTGCGAACCACGAGTGCGACGACCGAGCCGAACGGGATGCTGTTGTGCGGTTCAGCCTTCTTCCAGTCCTCGTCGACGAGTCCCGCCTTGACCAGGCGCGTCACGTCGGGTTCGACGGAGAAGTTGACGACGTCCGCCGGCACGTGGCGAGCAACCTTGCGCGACTGGTCACCCGATGCCCCGTACGACGCCGAGAAGCCGATGTCCTTGCCCTCGGGAGTTCCGCGGAAGGCTGGGATGATCTTGTCGAATCCAGGCTTCGGAGTCGCGTAGGCGACGAGATCGAGGTGACGGCTTCCGCTGGAGATGTCGACACCGTCAGGCGTGTCCGTCGAGCCGCCACCACATCCGGCGACCAGTGCAACAGTTAGCGTTAGTAAGCACGCCACAACTGGTAGGCGCCATCTGCGGGCCAGACTTGGACTCACGGATCCTCCACGATGATTCCCGGCTTCGCGGGACGTCGCGGCCGGAGCAGGATCACGCTAGCAACGCCGAGCGCCTCCCCCAAGACGAGATCCGACGCCTCGCAGTCGGTCCGGGCCGATCAGCGAGTCAGGAGCCAGGCGAGCACGACGAGAACGATGAGCGCCAGCAGCGCCCAGGTCACCCGTGACTTCATCATTGCGGTCACAGCCCCTTTCCGTCGTCGTCGGCGAACCGTCGACGATCGAACACGTTCATCACCGCTTCGACCAGCACATTCAGGATGAGTGCGATGCCGATTGCGACTGGGACCACCACTGCGAGAGTGACCAGGAGCTGCGGGACGAACGACAATCCGGTGAGCCACTCCTCCACCGAATCCCACCACGCGAGGAAGCTGTCCATGCCTGTCTCCTCGCGTCTGCCCGGCCTCCGCCGAGTTTGGATCAGTGTGATTCGAATTCCGCGCTCGAGGCTTCACCATCGCATCGCGAAACCAGCTCGAGTCGAGAGCCGCGTTCACGCGGCCACTCGATCGTATCGAAATGCGCCGGACCGGCTCGCTCCCCCTCTGCCCGAGTGGGTCAGCTCGCGGCCGCCGCGCCTGCGTCACCAGACGCAGGCGCGGTCTCCAGGCGCAAGCTCCGGTGCGTCACCTTCCGATACACGATCTCCACGACGAAGCTCGCAATCAGTACGACGATGAGGGTGATCCACGTACTCGCGGGTCCGGTGTGGATCGCGTATCCGAGCAGGAGGCAGAACAACGCGAGATTGAGGCTGACCGCCGCGATCAACAGCCATGCCTTTGCGCCCGTCTGGTGCCGGACCCGCATGTGACCGACGCTGACTGCCCCGTACACGATCAAGAAGGCGAGACTCGCCATCTGCCCGACCGACGACAGCGGAAAGAAGACGACGAATGCGCAGGTGAGCGCACCAGCCATCAGCAGTCCCCACGTACCGCTCCGCCACACCCCACGCGCGAAGTCGGCAGGCATCTCACCGGACTTGGCGACGGTGAAGGCAAGGTTGGCGTCTCCGAACAACGTGGCGTTGACGCCGGACGCGGTGGCGAGCAGCGCTGCGGCACCGATCACGATGAACCCGACCTGTCCGAGCACCGCGCGCCCGGCGTCGGAAAGCACATGGCCCTGGTTCGCCTCGATCTCGGGGAGCGTCATCACCATGACGATCAGCGAGCTGATCACGACATAGATGACGATCACAATGAACAGCGCCTGATACATGGCGCGCGGGAGCTCTTTGGCGGGGTTCTTCATGTCGCCTGCGGAATTCGTCACGACGCCGAATCCCTCGTAGGTGACATAGAGCAGACCGGCAGCGAAGAAGATGCCGATCACACCTTCTCCACCGCTCTGCTCGAAGTTCGACCCGTCTGCCTTGAACGACGCCGCGACCACAAATGCGACGAGGATGGCCACCTCGATCGCCACGACGAACATCTCAGATCTGCCAACGAGTTTTGACCCGATTGCGTTCACACCGATCAACACGATGACCAGCCCGACGCCGATGGCCTTGCCCGACCAGTCCGGCGTATCGAAGGGCAATAGGTGCCGTGCATAGCCCGCGAACCCGGAGGCGTACAGGGCCATCGCGATGATCCAGCCGAGGAACTGAAAGATGTTGAGCCCGCCCGCGATGACACCATCGCCGAAACAGCGGATCAGGAATTGCGCCGCGCCGCCGCGACTCGGAAACCGAGCGCCCAGTTTGGCATACGAGTACACGCTGAACAGTGAGACCAGACCACCGACGAGGAACGCCACCGGAATCCACACGCCCGCTGTGGTCGCGGCGAGTCCGACGAGTGTGTAGAGACCGGCACCCATCATCCCGCCAACGCCGATGGCCGTCGCCGACGCGACCGTGATGGACGCCTTCTGCGAGGAGTCGTTCTGTGACGAACCCTTTTGGGAGGAATCCTTGTGGGTCATCGACGTAGGTCCCGCCGCCGATCAGCAGTGACGCGGTCAACACTGCGAGTCATGCGATGCAGTATTGCACAGCTTATTCTCACTGGCAGGGCCTTGCGGGAACGGTTGCGTTAGTGCGGGTTTGAGTCCAATCTCCACGACTCGTATGCGCGCGGATCCTCGATCGGCTCGATATGAATGCTCACCCGCAGATGATCGAGAGCCGCGTGCAGTTCGTCTTCGACGCGCTCGGATACGTCGTGGGCACGGTCGACGCTCCACACCCCCGGCACCAGCATGTGCATCTGGACGTACCGCTCGTGTCCCGATTCGCGTGTGCGCACATCGTGAAATGCCACCTCGTCGGTACGGAACCGGTCGAGCACGTCGTTGACCGTCGTGAGGTCGACGGCGGGCAGCGCGGCGTCGAGAAGCCCGTCACCCGAGCGCCAGATGAGTCGCGCACCGACGACGATGATGTTCACCGCGACGAGGATGGCAACGATGGCGTCGAGCGGCAGCCAGCCGGTGACAGCAACAAGGAACACACCAACAATGACGCCGACGGTGGTCCAGACATCGGTGAGTAGATGCTTGCCGTCGGCTTCGAGCGTCATCGAGCGGTAGCGTCTACCCGCCCGGAGCAGGATCACCGCCACGGCACCGTTCAGCACGGTTGCGGCGACGGAGATGGCGAGTCCGAGTCCCACCGCCTCCAGTTCGGCGGGATGCAGTAGCCGATCCACCGCAGCCACGATGATCGCGATGGCCGCCACGACGATCAGGATGCCTTCGAACACCGCGGAGAAGTACTCGGCCTTCGCGTGCCCGAAATTATGTTCTGCGTCAGCAGGTTTCGCGACCACACGCAGTGCAAAGAACGCGGCAATCGCGGCAGCGAGATTGACCACCGATTCGAGTGCGTCGGAGAGCAGACCAACCGACCCGCTGACGCGCCAGGCGATCAGCTTCATCACGATCACGACCAAAGCCGTGACAATACTCAGGAGCGCGTACCGCGTCAGATCGGGACGCGAAGTTGCGGATGCATTCGCCACTGACCAATTGCACCACAGGACGGGCGACTCGCGCCGCCATTGAACCGGGCAGCGACGTCAGATATCTGCAGCAACCATCCCGTCGAGGGCGCCGTAGTACGCCGACGTCAGCAGACGCATCGTCTGGTCCAGAGACAGGCCGCTGGCCAAGAGATCGAGTACCTCGCGTGGATCGAACATCTGGTTGTAGAGAAACAACGCGTGATCGAAGTGGGAGTCGTCGATTCCCTTGCTGCGCAATACCGCCCGAATCGGACGCTCCCAGGCGTCACGTACCGTCTGGATCGTCGGGTCGCCCTCGCGAAGTCGGGTGAGGAAGCCCACCGGCCGACGCAACCGGACCATTGCGGGACCGTTGATCACAAGAAGCCGACCGAGTTGAGCGACGACGTCCTCGAACAGCGCCGTGCCGGTTTTCGTCGAATCCTGGCTGTAGTCACGCAGTTCGACGATCACACCCTGCAGATACTCACGGACGAGCGTCTCCAACGAGGGAAAGTAGCGGTAGACCGTCGCGGTGCCGACCCCGGCGCGCTCCGCGATCACCGGAATGCTGACGTTCTCATAGTCGTCGCGCAGCACTTCGCCCGTTGCGACAAGAATCCTCTTACGATTCCGTACGGCGTCTTTGCGCGTCGGCATGGGAGCAGCGGTCGCCATCGCGATACACCTCCCGCCGCATCAACACCCGTCGAACCCCAACCTACCCCAGCTCACGCACCGATCCTCCGGGTCAGATCAGTCGGCGCCGCCGCCCGGGGCAAGCGCCGTCACAGCCCGCGCCGCGCCAACAACGGCTCGATATAGGGCTTGCGTCCGATCAATTCCTCGTGCGCGACAAGCGGGTCGACGCTGTCTCCCCGAGACAGCGTCGACTGTGCGAATCGTCGGCCGTTCTCGCGCTGCAGGCCACCCTCGGACAGGAACCACTGCTCGGTGTCGGCGTCGAGGACCTCCGACCAGATGTACGAGTAGTAGCCGGCCGAGTAGCCGCCGCCGAAGATGTGGTTGAAGTAGGTGCTCCGGTAGCGCGGCGGGATCAAGTCGGTCCCGATGCCCGCCGCACGAAGCGCCTGCGCCTCGAAGCCTGCGACGTCGGTGATCGCCTCGGCCTGCGCGGTGTCGAGTTGGTGCCACGCGAGGTCGAGGACTGATGCCGCCAGGTATTCGATTGTGCCGTGGGCAGATTCGGTTCCCGCCGACTCGCGTGCCGCCGTGGCGAGCTCCGCGGGAATGGGTTCGCCGGTCTCATGGTGGCGCGCGTAGTTGGCCAGGACAGACGGGTGCAGCGCCCACATCTCGTTGACCTGCGACGGGAATTCGACGAAGTCGCGCGGTACCGACGTACCCGACTGCGACGGATAGTCGACGGCCGAGAGCAACCCGTGCAGGGCATGACCGAACTCATGGAACAGGGTGGTGAGCTGATCGACGGTCAGCAGGCACTTCTCACCGTCATCGGGCTTCGTCAGGTTCAATACGTTGACCACGACGGGCTGTGTCTGCAGCATCGTCGACTGGTCGACAATGCTGTTCATCCATGCCCCACCGCGTTTGGACGGGCGTGCGAAGTAGTCGCCGAGGAACAGGCCAATGCTGCGCCCGCTCTCGTCGAGTACGTCCCACACGCGAACGTCGGGGTGGTAGGCGGGCAGTTCAGGACGCTCGACGAAGCGCAGCCCGTAGAGCACGTTGGCCGCGTAGAACACCCCGCGGGTCAGGACCGTCTCGAGTTCGCAGTAGTCGGCGAAATCATCAAGCGGGACATCGGATTTCGACCGCGCCGCACGCGCGAGCCAGTACGTGTAGTCCGCGGCACCGATCTCGGCGTCGCCCGCGAGGACCCGCAAGTCGTCGAGTTCGCGCTCCCCCGCTCGCATCGCCGACTCGCTGAGTTCCCGCAATAGGTCGTCGACGGCCTCGGCCGACGGTGCGGTCTGTTCCGCGATCACGTAGTCGGCGTGATCGCTGTATCCGAGCAACTCCGCACGCCTGGCGCGCAGCCGCACGATCTCCAACACCAATTCGGTTGTGTCGTTGTCGTTTCCGCGAGCGCAGCGGTTGATCGATGCCTCGAAGACGCGGCGTCGAACAGCGCTGTCGGTCAGTTCGGTGAGGACGCTCTGGCTCGTCGGCAGTTCGAGGGCGATCAGATATCCACTGTCGTGTCCCGCTTCGGTGGCGGCACGACGCGCGGCGGCGATCTCACCGGCCGACATACCGTCGAGCGCGGATGCGTCGTCGACGAACACGGCCGAATCGTTGGAGTCGTCGAGGATCTTCTGCGAGAACGTCGTGGTGAGCAGGGCCAGTCGCGACGAGATCTCGCGCATCTCCTGTTGTTGATCGGGCGACAGACCCGCACCGGCGCGCACCGCGCCGCGATAGTGCTTGTCGAGTAGCCGACGCCGCGGCTCATCGAGGTCGAGGTCATCGGCGTCGCCGTGGACCTTCGAAATGCGCTCGAAGAGAACGGGGTTCATCGCGATGGTGTTCTGGTGATCGGTCAGCAGCGTCGACAGCTCGCGGCTGATCTCGTTGCGTTTCGGGTTGGTATCCGGACCGACAAGGTTGAAGAAGATGCCGGCCGCGCGAGCGAGATCGCGTCCGGAGAACTCGACCGCTTCGACGGTGTTGCCGAACGTCGGCGGCTCCGCGTTGTTCGCGATCTCGTCGATCTCCGCCAACTGCGATGCCATCGCGTCGGTGAACGCGGGCAGGAAGTCGTCGTCGGAAATCGAGGCGAAGTCGGGCAGGCCGTGCGGTAGATCGCTCTGTGCGAGAACGGGATTCACGTTGTCTGTACCCATGACCTCACTTGCCCTTCGGTTTGTCGCCCATCGAGTCGGTGGAGAGTGCGGCGACGAACGCCTCCTGCGGGACGTCGACCCGACCGATGGTCTTCATCCGCTTCTTGCCCTCCTTCTGCTTTTCGAGCAGCTTGCGCTTTCGGCTGATATCGCCGCCATAGCACTTGGCGAGCACGTCCTTGCGGATCGCCCGGATGTTCTCGCGCGCAATGATTTTCGATCCGATGGCCGCCTGCACGGGCACCTCGAACTGCTGCCGCGGAATGAGTTCCTTGAGCTTGGTGGCCATCTTGTTGCCGTAGCCGAACGCGGCGTCGCGGTGCACGATCGCGCTGAAGGCGTCGACCGCCTCGCCCTGGAGGAGGATGTCGACTTTCACGAGGTCGGCTTCCTGCTCGCCCGCCTCCTCGTAATCGAGGCTGGCGTAGCCGCGGGTGCGCGACTTCAAGGAGTCGAAGAAGTCGAAGATGATCTCGGCCATCGGCATGGTGTAGCGCATCTCGACGCGTGTCTCCGACAGGTAGTCCATGCCGCCGAGCTCACCGCGCCGTGACTGACACAGCTCCATGATCGCACCGATGAATTCGCTCGGCGCGATGATCGTCGTCTTGACGATCGGCTCGTAGATGTAGCGTGCCTTGCCCTCCGGCCAGTCGGACGGGTTGGTGACGATCGACTCGGAGCCGTCTTCCATGACCACCCGGTAGACGACGTTGGGTGCGGTGGAGATCAGGTTCAGGTCGAACTCGCGCTCGAGCCGCTCACGGGTGATCTCCATGTGCAGCAGTCCGAGGAAGCCGCAGCGGAAACCGAAGCCAAGCGCGACAGACGTCTCCGGCTCGTAGGTGAGCGCGGCGTCGTTGAGTTGCAGTTTGTCGAGAGCGTCGCGCAGCACCGGATAGTCGGAGCCGTCGAGCGGGTAGAGGCCGGAGTAGACCATCGGGCGCGGTTCGCGATAGCCGGTCAGCGGCTCGGTGGCGCCGTGGCGCGCGGTCGTGACGGTGTCGCCGACCTTCGACTGCCGCACGTCTTTCACGCCGGTGATGAGGTAGCCGACCTCGCCGACGCCGAGCCCCTTTGTCGGCTTTGGTTCCGGCGAGACGATGCCGACCTCGAGCAGCTCGTGCGTCGCCCCGGTCGACATCATGGCGATCTTCTCGCGCGGGACGATCTTGCCGTCCACCACGCGGACGTAGGTGACCACGCCGCGGTAGGTGTCGTAGACGGAGTCGAAGATCATGGCGCGCGCAGGAGCATCGGGGTCGCCCTGCGGCGCGGGCACGAGCTTGATCACCTCGTCGAGCAGTTCCGTGACGCCCGCACCGGTCTTGCCCGACACACGCAGCACGTCGTCGGGCTCGCAGCCGATGATGTGCGCGATCTCCTCGGCATAGCGGTCGGGGTCGGCGGCAGGGAGGTCGATCTTGTTGAGCACCGGGATGATGGTCAGGTCCTTGTCCATCGCCAGGTACAGGTTTGCCAGGGTCTGCGCTTCGATGCCCTGCGCGGCGTCGACGAGTAGAACGGCACCCTCACACGCTTCGAGCGCACGAGACACCTCGTAGGTGAAGTCGACGTGGCCCGGAGTGTCGATGAGGTGCAGCACGTAGTCGGTCTGCGGGCCGTCGGGACCGTCGGACTTCCAGGGCAGGCGCACGTTCTGCGCCTTGATCGTGATGCCACGCTCGCGCTCGATGTCCATGCGGTCGAGGTACTGGGCGCGCATGTCCCGCTCGGCGACCACGCCCGTGAGCTGCAGCATCCGGTCGGCCAGCGTCGATTTGCCGTGGTCGATGTGCGCGATGATGCAGAAGTTCCGGATCCGGCTGGGATCGGTGAACGTGGTGTCGGCGAAGGTGGGAATCGAACTGCTCCTACAGGTGCGCACCAGTACTCGAGTGCGATGCGGGTGTGGGTCGTCGTATCCAGTTTCTCACGGCGGGCCGTCGGCGGGTCGGGGCCGGGTTGCGAGAGAAGTGTCGGAGCGAGCCAGTCCACTCGATCCGGTCAGCTCGCGCTGGTCGGATTCGGTCACATACCCGCTGCGGCGCCCCGAGCGCGGTGCGAATCCCTGCGTGCGCGCACGGCGAGATGAGCCGTCGCAACGACGATCGATGCGACGAGCAGCACAAGCGCGCCGAACGAGAGCAGAAGCCAGAAGTCAGCCCAGTTCGCGACGCCGACGAACACCAGCACGGCCATCGCGGGCACGACGAGCCATGAGACCCATACGCGCAGCGCGACCGCGGCGATCAGTGGAGGTGACGCCAGCAGCACCCCCATCTCGATCAGCCTGCGCGGACCGAGCGCAGCGAAGATCGAGTCCTCACATGTGGCGCCGGCGTGCGCACCGGCGACCGACAGTTCGCCGCTCTTGCCGCAACTCACCGTCACCTCGCCCACCGGCATGAACCCGCACGCCACCGCGTAGCCAACTGCCGCCACTGCCATCGCAAGCCACGCCACTCGTATGGCTCTCATGCCTGCAACTT
Organism: Gordonia sp. w5E2; assembly: GCF_036540975.1. Lineage (NCBI taxonomy): Bacteria > Bacillati > Actinomycetota > Actinomycetes > Mycobacteriales > Gordoniaceae > Gordonia > Gordonia sp. w5E2. The sequence continues at coordinate 3,129,758 of NZ_CP144213.1, forward strand.
ATAACGTGGACGCCGTGAGTCCCGAGACCTTCACCGGCGACGGCGTCGTCGCAGACATCTACCGTCCGGACGGCCGACCTCGCGCGGTCCTCGTGTTGGCGCACGGCGCGGGAGGCAACCGGCAGACCGCGATCATGCGGGCCTACGGCGTCGAGTTCAGCGCCCGCGGGCTGTTCGTCGCCTGCATCGATCTGCCGTACCGGCAGCGCAGGCCCAAGGGCCCGCCCAGCCCGTCGGGTGCGGCAGGCGATCGGGACGGAATCCGTGAGGCGGCCGCGCTGTTCGCATCCGAATCCGGCGGTCCACTCGTCCTCGGTGGCCACTCCTACGGCGGCAGGCAGGCGTCGATGGTCGTCGCGGAGGATGGTGCCGCCACAGACGCGGCAGGGCTGCTGCTGTCGTCGTATCCGTTGCATCCGCCCGGCAAACCCGAACGCGCGCGTAGCGAGCACCTGGGCGAGATCACGATTCCGACGGTGATCGTGCACGGGGCGTCGGACCCCTTCGCGACGACGGAGGAGATCACCGACGCCATTGCGCTCATCCCCGCGCCGACCCGGCTCGTCGAGATCGAGAAAACCGGGCACGACCTCAAACCCGACAAGAAGCCGACTGCTCAGCTCGCGGCCGACGCCGTCGACGACCTGATCCTGAACGGACCGACGCGATGACCGCTCGCACGCGGGTGCGCCCCACCCATGAGGCGGCCCGCGAGATCGTCTACTCCCCCGACCTCGACGGCGCAGCCGATCCCGGCGAGATCGTCTGGACCTGGGTGCGTTACGAGGACGATCCGAGCAAGGGCAAGGACCGTCCGGTGCTGGTCGTCGGACGGGACAGCGGCGAAGAGCACACGCATCTCCTCGGCCTCATGCTCTCGAGCCAGGACTACCACCGCGACGACCCGAACTGGATGGAACTCGGGACCGGCGTCTGGGACGACGAACACCGCGAGAGCTACATCCGCCTCGATCGCGTGCTGTACGTCCTCGAACACGGAATTCGACGCGAGGGCGCGATCCTCGACGAGGAGCGTTTCGACGCCGTCGCCGACCGACTACGCCGCGACTACGGCTGGCGGTAGATCGCTCGCGGTAGATCGGCGACCCGTCGAGCTATAGATGTGTGTCGAATCGAAGGATGTGGTTGCTGCAGCACCCAATTCCTTCGATTCGACACACATTCACCGGCGGCGGCACGGGCCGGTCACGCCAGGCGCGTGATCTCCACGACGACGTCGAGGTCCGTCGCCTTGCCGCCGGTGTAGATGCCCTTGAGCGGCGAGACGTCGGAGTAGTCGCGGCCGACGCCCACCGACACATGCTGCTCGGTGATGGGGGTGTCGTTGGTCGGGTCATAGCCCCACCAGCCGCCTGTCCACACCTCGATCCACGCGTGGCTCTGTCCCTCGACGGTCTTGTCGATCTTCGCGTCGGGCTTCGGGTGCAGATATCCGGAGACGTACCGTGCGGGCACGCCGAGACCGCGCAGCATCGAGAGGCTGACGTGCGCGTAGTCCTGACACACACCCTTGCGCTCGTTCCAGGCGTCGACGGCGGTGCTGTGCACGCCTGTCGTTCCCGGTACGTACTCCATCTCCTCGTGCACGAATTTGCAGATCGCCTCGACGGCGTCCTCGGGCTCGAGCCCCTTGGCGATGCGACGCGCTGTCGCGCCCAGACGCCCGTTCTTCGGCACATACGTTGTGAAGGAGAGCATTTCGTCGTAGCGGTCGGCGACATACTCGCTCTCCAATTCCTCCCACGTCACAGCTTTGTCGGGGGCGGGTCGCTCTCCGGCCTCGGTCTCGACGACTGACATCCCCGACACCTCCAGCTCCTCGTGCGGAGCGTGGAGGTCGAAGGCGGTGACGGCGGTGCCCCAGTAGTCGGTGTAGCGGTACGCACGGGTCGCGGGCACCGTCTCCACACGGTTGACGATCACGTTCTGCCGAGTATCGCTTCGCGGGGTCAGCCGTGCCTCGTTGAAGGAGGAGGTGACCGGACTCTGGTAGGCGAAGCCTGTCGAATGCACGACCCTCAGACGCCAGCTCACAGTTCACTCTCCTCGATGAAGTGTTCTTCACCATCGCTGACCCGGGCGTCTGCCCACGACACATACGGTGACACATGGAAGTACTGACCCGTGACCGCCTCGTTGACGGCACGGCAGGTGTCCTGCAGGTCAAGAAGTCGTTCCTGCAGTCCGTCGAGCAGTCGGCCCGGTTCCAGGAACTCGAGCGAGCTGCGCGCTCGTCCGAGCAGCAGCAGCGCTTCGGCCTGCTCGCCGACGCGGCTCGGACGCTTCTCGATCTCCGCGAGATTCTGCTCTGCGACACGAAGTGCGTGGAACACCGATCGCGGAAAGAGCCTGTCCAGCAACATGAACTGCACGATGTTCTCGGCGTCGAGCAGACCGCGATAGGTCCGCAGGTAGGTGTCGTGGGCACCGGCGGACACCAGAACATTCACCCACGCGGGCGAATTGATCGGATCGTTGGCGCGGGACAGAAGCATGCGGATGGTCATATCGACCCGCTCCACGGAGCGGCCGAGCAGCAGGTAGCGGTAGCCGTCGTCGTGACTCATCGTCGCGTCGGCGAGTCCGGCGAACATGGCGGCCCGGTTCTTCACATACGAGAGGAACTCGTGAGGTCCGAGTCGACGCCCCCGACGCTCCGCTTCGGCCAGTCCGTTGTAGGTGGTGTTCAGACACTCCCACATCTCACTGGACGTGACTTCCCGTGCGCCACGGGCATTCTCGCGCGCCGCACGGATGAGGTCGACGACCGATCCGGCCGACCCCTTCGCATACGCCACATGCTCGGTGAGCGACCACACGTCGAGCGGCCCGTCGGTGTCGGGCACCTCGAGCCCGAGAACCTGGATGACCATCCGAACCGCACCGTCGACGTCGGCGGAGGTGTCCTCGAGGAGCTGGTGGATAGCGACGTCGAGCAGACGCGCCATGTCGTCGGCACGTTCGACGTAGCGGCCGATCCAGTAGAGGGATTCGGCGTTGCGGGCCAACATCATCGGGGATCACCGCTTTGCTGTTGCTGCTGTGTCTGTTCGAAGACCGGGTCGGGTGCACTCTCGGCGGGCCTCGCCGCCTTGGCGGCCTTGGAGGTGACCACCTTGCCGCCGCCGAGTTCGCGCTCACTCTGTGTGGCCCTGCTTGCGAGCACCCACGTGTCCTTCGAGCCGCCACCCTGACTGGAGTTGACGACGAGTGACCCTTCGGGCAGTGCGACGCGGGTCAGTCCGCCCGGGAGCACCCAGACCTTCTCACCGTCGTTGACGGCGAAGGGACGCAGGTCGACGTGCCGCGGTCGTAGCGAGTCGCCGACCTTTGTCGGCACCGTCGACAGCTGCACCACGGGTTGGGCGATCCATCCGCGGGGGTCGTTGCGCACCTTGCGGGCGAGGGTGTCGAGCTCGGCCTTGGTGGCGTCGGGACCGAAGACGATCCCGTAACCACCCGATCCCTCAACAGGTTTCACGACGAGCTCGTCGATCCGATCGAGCACTTCGTCGCACTCCTCGGGGAGCCAGCAGCGCAGGGTGTCGACGTTGCCGATGATGGGCTTCTCGCCGAGGTAGTAGTTGATGATGTCCGGCACGTAGGTGTAGATGAGCTTGTCGTCGCCGACACCGTTGCCCACCGCGCTCGAGATCACGACGTTGCCCGCCCGCGCCGCGTTGAGCAGACCTGCCACGCCGAGCATCGAATCCGGACGGAACTGCATGGGATCGAGGAAGTCGTCGTCGATGCGTCGGTAGATCACGTCGACGCGTTGCTCGCCCTCGGTGGTGCGCATGTAGACGACGTTGTCGCGGCAGAACAGATCTCGACCCTCGACGAGCTCGACGCCCATCAGCCGCGCGAGCAGCGAGTGCTCGAAGTACGCCGAGTTCGCGACACCGGGAGTGAGCACGACGATGTTGGGGTCGGCCTCGTTGAAGGCGGCCGAGGCCCGCAGGGCCCGCAGCAGGTGACTCGGGTAGTCGGCGACAGGGCGCACCTTGTGCGTGGAGAACAGGTCGGGAAAGACCCGCGCCATCGTGCGGCGGTTCTCCATCACGTACGACACACCCGACGGTGATCGCAGGTTGTCCTCGAGCACCCGGAAATCACCGTTCGCGTCGCGGATCAGGTCGATGCCCGCGACGTGAATGCGAACTCCGTTGGGAGGACGGATGTTTGCCGCCTGACGATGAAAGTGCTCACACGAATGGACCAGCCGCTTGGGCAACACACCGTCGCGCAGGATCTCCTGCTCGCCGTAGACGTCGTCGAGGAACAATTCCAGCGCCTGCACGCGCTGGGTGATACCCGCTTCGAGCTTGTTCCACTCGCCTGCCGAAATGACCCGTGGCACAACGTCCAACGGGAACGGGCGCTCCATACCCGAGAGCGAGAACGTGATGCCCTGGTCGATGAACGCGCGCCCGAGTGCGTCGACGCGGGCTTCGAGGTCGGCGCGGTCGGACTCGGCCATGACCTTGAAGATGCCCCGATACGCGGGGCGTACCTCGCCGTCGGCGTCGAACATCTCGTCAAAGGCCTTGCCGTACGGCCCTTTCGAATATCCCTTGAAAATTCCGGTCTCGGTGGGGAGTGTCTCCCTGACGACCTTGGCCTTGGCGCTCTTGGCAACCTGTCCCGGCTCGGCGCCCTTGCCGTTTGCCGACTTGGCGGCGGTGACTGACTTCGACGACGACGGGGGCGCGGTTTTGCGCGATGCCTTCTTGGCTTGCGCACCGGTTGACGCGGGACTCATAGACACACATGGTGCCTCAGATCGCCCCACTCGGCACGACGTCTGCGTGGGCGCGTCGCGGCGGCCTTCTCCTGGCCCCATTCCTCGCTGCAGGCCGAGCCCAGCGCTAGCTGTACTGACCCGGAACGTTAGGTACAGAGTTCGGCGAGTCGACGTGACATAGGGAAGACCTCCGAGTGAGGTGTGGAGCTGTCTAAGAACCGCTCCTCAACCCGGAGGTCTTCATGTCCCACCGTAATTCACCGCTGTCCCCGACTGGCCGGTTGCGTCTGGCTCGGTGTGTTGTGGACGACCGGTGGCCACTGCGCCGCGCAGCTGACCGGTTCAACGTGTCAGTCACCACGGCCAAGCGATGGGCGGATCGCTACCGCGACCACGGGCCGGCCGGAATGGGTGATCGGTCCAGCCGGCCCCGATCGTGTCCGCATCGCACCAGCCGGCGCCGGGAACGCCGGGTCGTCGGGTTACGCGTCTCCCGCCGCTGGGGGCCAGCCCGGATCGGATACCACCTGGGGTTGAACGTCTCCACGGTGCACCGCATCCTCACCCGCTACGGCTGCCTACGACTGTCGTGGATCGACCCGGCAACCGGGGCGCCGGTACGTGCCCGCAGACGCGAGATTCGCCGGTACGAACACCAAGCGCCCGGAGACTTGATCCACGTCGACATCAAAAAGCTCGGCAGAATCCCCGACGGCGGTGGACATCGCGTACACGGCCGCGCCCAGGGCACCCGCAACTCCAGTGCCCACCGCGAGCCTGGACGAACCCGCAAAGTTGCTGGCCGCCCCAACCTGGGGTACGCGTATCTGCATCACGCCGTCGACGACCACTCCCGCTACGCCTACTCCGAGATCCTCGCTGATGAGAAGAAGGAAACCGCGACCGCGTTCATGACTCGGGCGTTGGCGCACTTCGCCTCGATCGGTGTCACCACCGCGCGAGTGATGACCGACAACGGGTCGTGTTACCGGTCCCGCATATTTCGGGACTTGTTGCACGACAACAAGATCAAGCACAAGTGGACCAGACCGTACCGGCCGCAAACCAACGGCAAGGTCGAACGATTCAACCGGACCCTGCAGGAGGAATGGGCCTACGCCCGTCCCTACCTCAGTGAAACCGAACGCGTCGCGGCCTTCCCCGAGTTCCTTCGCATCTACAATCACGAACGCGGCCACACCGCACTCCGAGGCAACTCACCCGCCGACCGCGTACCCAACCTGTCGGGTCAGTACAGCTAGCCCAGGGTTCGACGCAGCGAAACGACGCGTCGCCCGACCCGGCGAGCCACGTTCGCGGCGCGCGTCTGCAATCGGGCTCCGGTCTCGGGGTAAGGCATCGTCTGCGCGATTCCTGCGATCGCGTCGAGTGAGGCGTCGAGAATTTCGTCAACCGTCGGCGGCTGGGCGTCGTCGCCTGCCGTCGTGCTCACCGCGAGATCGCCGAGATCACCGGTCACGGGATATCCGGCCACGCGCACGGCGTCGATCATCGCCTCGGCTTCGTCTGCTGCCCACGCACGCTGTTCGGTGGACAACCCACGTGGGGTGCCGCCGGTCTGTGCGAAGAGCACCTTGGCGATGATGTGACCCTTGACGACACGCTCGTACCGATCCCACTCGATGTCGTCGGGCTGCAGGCGCGAGTTCAGCCGTCGCAGGAGTTCTGCCTGCGCTGCCGAGAGCGAGGTGTTGTTGTTGGGAACGTCGATCGTCATCGGAGCCGGATCCACGTCGAGCACGGAGAGAAATCTCTCCCACAACGACGATGCGCCGGTTCCCGACTTCGCCACGGTGACCAGGTGAGCCCGCTCCGGTCCGACGAACTTGGCCCACCGTCCGAGGATGCCCACGTAGTCCTGGAATTCCCAGAAGGGCTCCTCCTCCATGTCGCCACCCCAGGACCCGGTTCGACGTGGCGCGTGCCGACGCACGGAGGTCACGAAATCGTCGAACGACGCAAGACGCTGGTTCTTGACGTTCTCCTGCCACACCGACGGCAGTTGGCGGGCCAGATCGCGAACGGTCACGATCACATGGACCTCGTCGGCGAAGGAGAGGTCGTTCACCAACGACTCGATCTGTTCCTCACGCGCCGTCGCGAACAACTCATGCGACACCAGCGAAGCCCCCGGCCACGCACGCATCTGCGAGACCATCGTCGACCAACTCCCGGCGAAGGCCGGGTCGACCCAGTCGAGATACCTGCCCGGCTGCAGATGCGTTGCGGCGTGAAAGTGATCGGCCATCTCGTTTCCCGGGTAGAGCAGCCCGGAGTGACGAAAAGCGAGGTCGCGGTTCCACCACAGGCGATCCTGGAGGTGGGTGGTGCCTGTCTTGGGTAATCCGACGTGAATGAAAACAACTGACATGATGGATCGAGCTTAGTTGCGCTCGGGCACATATCTGCGACCTCGTCACATGCCGCGTGGATTCACAGGAGATCGGTGACCGAGGCCTGCCTGCGCACGCCGACGCCTGCGGATTTGGGACCCCTGTTTCCGGCTGGTAAAGTAGACCGCTGTCGCAGAGTCGACGGCGGACACGTGCTGTCCACCCGTCTGACCTGCTCAGGAACACCCAGCAACAATCACCAACAACTGATAGGTACACACGCGTGGCAAACATCAAGTCCCAGGTCAAGCGCAACCGCACCAACGAGATCCGTCGGCAGCGCAACCAGTCCGTGCGCTCCTCGCTGCGCACCGCGATCCGTAGCTTCCGCGAAGCTGTCGACGCCGGCGACAAGGACAAGGCCGCCGAGCTCGGACAGACCGCAAGCCGCAAGCTCGACAAGGCAGCCAGCAAGGGCGTCATCCACGCCAACCAGGCAGCCAACAAGAAGTCGGCCATCGCTGTGGCCGTCAACAAGCTCTGAGGTAGCAACCTCCGGCATCAGCCGGAACTGAACGAGTCAGAGCGCGCACCCGCGACGCGCCCCGTGCCCACGGGAGCACGCCGGGTCGCAGCGCCGACCGTTCCCCTTTCGAGACAACTCACCCCGGCGACTTCCACGCGGTCGCCGGGGTGAGTTGCGTGGTCGTGCACGCTTCAGTCCTGCGAGCTTCGGTCCTACAAGGCTTCGGTCGCTCGAGCTCAGCCCAGCACGCTTCAGCGTCGACGCGATGACGGACGCAGCGAAGCCACGGCGTCGACCGCGTGCAGGAGCGCGTAGTCTGCGTCGGCGGCCTGTCCCTTCACATCGCCGTTGAGCCCGGCGACCACCACGACCGCCTGTGCGATCGACGACGAATCCCACGCCCGAGCCTGCGACTGCACCTTCTTGACACGCGACGGCGGCATACCCAACTCCGACGCGGCCGCGTACTGGTCCATCGACCCGATTCCCCGTACGCGAGCGATCGCGTGCACCGCCTCTGCGAGCGCGTCGGCAAGCAGCACTCGCGGCACCCCGTGATGCACCGCCCACGCCAACGATTCGAGCGCCCCGGCCCGATCACCGGTGACGGCTTTGTCTGCGACCTCGAACCCGGTCACCTCTGGGCGCCCCTGGTAGTACAGCCGCACCGCATCGCGATCGATCTTGCCGCCGGTGTCGGCAACGAGCTGACTGCACGCCGCGGCGAGCTCGCGGAGCTCCGCACCGACCCCCTCGACGACCTGCTCGACGACCTCGGCGCTGACCTTGACGCCGAGCTCACGAAACTCCTTGCGGACGAAGTCCATTCGTTCCGACGGCCAACGGGGCGCCGCGCAGTCGTGCTCGACCGCACCTGCCTTGCGGAGTTCGCCGACCATCGACTTCGTACGACCGCCTCCGGTATGGATCACCATCAGCGTGATGCCGTCGGGAAGCTCACGAGCCGCCCGCGTGATCAGCGCTGCGGGCTCTTTGCCCGCCTCCGCCGCCGACTCGACGACGACGACGCGGTCTTCGGCAAACAACGACGGACTCAACAGTTCGGCCAGTTCGTATTCGCTGACATCGCCAGCTCGCACACGCGTCACCGGAATGTCGGCGCCCGCGTGGTGGGACAGCTCGCTCGTCACACCCGAGATCACACGTCCGGTGAGGAAGTCGTCGTCTCCGAGGAGCAGATGCAGGCGATCGGTCACGTCACTCATGGTGCCAGAACGCCCCGACAACCCGACGACGCACCGGACACCTCCCCTACTGCCGACTGTGCGCCTCGTTCTGCCGACTGTGCGTCTCGTTGCGCCGACTGTGCGTCTCGTTGCGCCGACCGTGCGCACGACGCCGCGCCCACCCGATCACGCGCCGGTTCAGCAGCGCCGCACCCAGGACGGTGAACGTCATGACAAGCGCCATCCCGGCAAGCCCGTCCGGTATATCGATTGCCGCCCAACTCAATCCGCCGAGCACGCGCGCCACGGTGATCATCCACCACAGTTCTGGCGACATCGCGCGTAGCAACACTTGCGCAACCACAGAACCCACGTCTCCGGCGAGGCCGATCAACGCTGCGAGTGTCCCCACCACACTGATCACTCCGACGACAGGCGCCACGACGACGTTGGCCAGAATCGAGACCACATTGAATGTCCCGCTGATCATCGCGATCAGCGGCGCCGTCACGACCTGGGCGGCGATGGCGATAGCGAGTACCTCGGCCACGACAGGTGGGATTCTCCACTCGCGCAGCGTGTCTCGGATCGACGGCGCGATCAGCACGAGTCCGGCCGTGGCCACGACCGACAACGCGAACCCCGGCGCACTCGCAAGCTCGGGCCACCACAGAAGTCCCCCGATCACGGCGACACCGAGGGCAGGCACCGCGCGGGCACGCCGCGTCGACAACAGCGCGAGCAGACCGACTCCGCCCATCATCGCTGCCCGCAGCACACTCGGCGACGGCCGTACCAGGACGACGAATCCGACGATGACGACCACCCCGCTGACCGCCGCAACCTTCGGCGATCCGCCGATCAACCGGATCAACGCGATCGCTGCACCCCAGGTCAGCGCGAAATTGGCGCCGGAGACAGCGGTGAGGTGGCTTAGCCCGGCCGCGCGGAACTGATCCCGGACATCTTCCGACAATGCGCTCTCGTCGCCGATGACCAACCCCGGCAGCAATCCCGCCGATTCGCCGCTCAACGCCTGAGCCGAGTTCTGCTGTAGCGTTGCCCGCACGACGCCGGCTCCGCGCTGCAGCGGAGGGGGTCGCCCCAACATCGCCGGCGGGCCCGACGCCGTCAATCTCGCAACACTCAGGTCACCCCCTCGAGGTGCGCGGATACTCGCCAGGACGCGCACATGCTGACCCGGCAGCAACCCCACCCATCCGGGCGCACGCGCGACGACGTCGGCGATGGCGGAGGGAACTCGACGCTCCCCGACGGCCAGCACCGTCACACGCGTGGTCACCTGACCCCGTTGTGCCGGTCCGAAGTTGCGCGGGTCGTCGCGGATCGACATCGTCACCGTCGCCTTGCCCGACATCCCCGACAGAGGATGGGCGTCGCGGGTCTCGAGCCGGAGCCACAGCGCCAGTGCACATGTCGCCGCCATCCCCGCGCCGATCACCACGATGCCCAACACCTGCCAGGTAAGGTTCCAGCGCCGGTGTGCGAACAGAGCTGCAGCGCAGATCAATCCGCCGATGACCAGCACGACAGGCATCGACCACGACGGCCCGTGCAGCCCGAGCAGCGTGACAAGCCACACCACGAGAGCGGGCGCGACGAGTCGTAGATCCACCTCGGTGTCAGCCGGCGGTCACGAGGTCTCGCAGCTTCGCCAGCCGCGCGGGTCCGATACCGTCGACCTCGCCGAGTTGGTCGACAGACGTGAACTTTCCGTGCTGCGACCGCCAGTCGATGATGGCCTTCGCAGTGACCGGGCCGACCCCGGGGAGAGCGTCGAGCTGCTCGGCACTCGCGGTGTTCAGGTCGACCTTTCCGCCCGCACTGTTCGACGCTCCCGAATCCCCTGCGCCAGAGCCCGTCTCGGAGGTGTCACCGGCCGACGGCGGCGACGAAGAGTCCGACCTCCCCGCGCCGGACGCGACCACCGCACTGCGAAGTGAGGCGTTCCCGTCCTTGCTCGCGTAGCCGACCAGCACCTGGTCGCCGTCGCCCAGCACCTGAGCGAGGTTCAGCGACGTCGTGTCGGCTCCCTCGCGGGCACCTCCGGCACCCGACAGCGCATCGGCCACTCGGGACCGCGGCGCCAACCGCACCAGCCCGGGCTTCCGCACCAATCCGACGACGCTGACCACGATCTGGGCTGATGCGGCCGACGGCGCGGCGGCAGAAGGCATCGCGGGGGCGCCGGCCGACGGCACTGCAGCGACGGAAGGAATCGACACCGACGGTCCCGCCGACGCGGGGAACGCGACGGTCGGCACGACGTCGTCGCTGCGGAGGAGCCCGAATCCCGCTATCACACAGGCGATTACGCCAACAGCGATCAACGCTATGGCACCGGCAGGCGCCACCGCGAATCGACGACGTGGGCGGTACTCATCCTCATCCGAATCGACATCTCTATCGAGGTCGAGGTCGAAGTCTTCTCGATGATCGTCGTCGAATCCGTTGGCACGGAGTCGTTCCCGACCATCGAGAGGGCGCCTGCGTTCCACTTCGGGAGCCAGCCAACCCGGCGTCGTGTCGATCCCCCACGAACTCGACGACATGTCGTCATCTGCAGCCGACGAGGTGGCGTCGAGTTCGGGCGTCCGAGTGGCGCCGGGTGCGGGGGCTGACAACCGGTCGAGCGGCGAGCGTCCGACCGCGGTCGGCGCGGTTCGTGAACCGCGCTCGACAACACCTCGCGCGGCGAATCCGCGGGCCGTCCGGGTTGGTTTGTCGCTCATAGCCTCTGACGCTACGGCGGACGCACCATCACACCGGCTCGTCGACCGTGCATCGACGCCGCCCTGTGGACGACGGTCAGGGTGTGGACAACCCCTCGGCCTCCGACTGTCCCCTGGTGATGGGATCGAGTTGGGTACCGATCACCACGCCGACCGCGCCGGGGCCGACGTGACAGCCGAGCACAGGACCGAGATCGACAGTGATGCTCGACGTCACGCTCCGCAGGTTCTCCCGCAACCGGACGACGAGATCGGCTGCGGCAGCGGGAGCTTGGCAATGCTGCACTCCGAGAGTCACCGCGCGGCCGTCGGCGTAGTCGACGGCCGCTTCGGCCATCTTGTCCAGCGCTTTGGAGAACGTGCGCGTGCGTTCACGCAGAGTCAGCGTGCCGTCGACGACGTGCAGGATCGGTTTGATCGACAACGCGGACCCGAGCATCTTGCTCGCCGCGCTGATTCGCCCGCTGTTGCGGAGATTGTCGAGATTCTGCACGCAGAGCAGCGATTCGACAGTCGCGGCCTGGCGGATGGCGGCTTCGTACGCGCGATCCCGATCGGCCCCGTCGCGAGCGGCTTGCGCTGCTGCGATGGCGACGAATCCAACTGCCAATCCCACAGACCGCGAGTCGACCACCCGCACCTGCCCCGAGTAGTCCTCTGCGGCCAGGCGCCCAGCGCTCCACGTGCCGGACAGCTTTCGCGACATGTGGACCGCGACGACCCCGTCGCCCTCACTGCGTTCGATGGCTTCGCCGTACGCCTGCACCAGATCATGCGGAGTGGCGCCCGCAGTCGTTACGCCCGGCGTCGACACGATGTCGGCGGGAACGTTGTCGTCGTCTTCGAGGTAGTCGACTCCGTCGAGCGTCAGATGCAACGGAACCTGGATGATGTCGTAGCTGTCGGCAACGGCAGCGGGCAACCGCGCAGAGGAATCTGTGACGACGACAACAGGCACCCGTCTACGTTAGCCGGTGCGCCGTCCGGTTCGGACATCCGGATCGTCGAGCACCCGCAGAACCGGCGCCGCGACGACGTCGGCGACCGCCCGGTGGCACGCAAAGCCCCAGTGGATACCGTCGGGGTTCATCGCAGCGTCGGGGTTCGCAGCATCGGGATCGTCGTACGCATCGCGGGTCGGAGGATAGAAGTCGGCGTAGGAGACCCCGCGTCGCTCACACCACGCACGCATCGCCGCGGTCGTCGGTATCCGCCCGCTGTGGACGTACCCGTAATAGGGACTCCGATGCGTCGACGGCAGGCACACGACGATCGGCAGATCGGGGCGCAACTGGGTCAGCGCCTCGTAGATCTTGTCGAGGTATTCGATGGTCACCGTCGGCGGCAGGGCCACCGGCCAGCCGATTTTCGACGCACGCGGCTGGACCCACTGATATGCCGACCGGACAATCTGGCGGAGTCGGCCCGGCCGCACGTACCTGATCTGCTCGCGTAGCGCGGTCGGAAGCGGCGACGGCAACGAATCCATTCCGCCGAACGCGAGGATCACTGCGCGTGCGTGCGGTACCGCGGCCCAGATGTTCGGGTCCTGGGTCATCGCCCACCAGACGTCCCGACTGGTCCAGCCGATCCGCCCGAACAGCCGCACCGGCAGACCACACCGCGCCCCGACGATGTTCGGCCAGATGCGAGCGTCGTCGGCGGGCAGCCCACCCTTGGGCCCGAAGTAGGCGAGCGAGTCGGAGAGGATGAGCAGGCAGTCGTCAGGCGTGCTCGCGACAACCGCGTCGGTCACTGCACCCCTGCGTCGGCGACCTCGGCCGATGCGTTCCACACGTCCAGCCGCCACCGCGGCTTCTCGCCGGGGAGTCCATGGCCCGACAGTTGCACCCAACTCGTGTTGGCGAGACCGCCGAACACCGGCCAGTTGGCGACGGGAAGGTCGAGGAGCGCGGCGGTCATCGCAGCAATCACACCTCCGTGCGCGACGAGCACGACGGGCGACTCCGGCGTCGCGCCGCTCCCCCAGTCGTCCACGCGCGCGAGCAGTTCGTCGACGACCGGTAGGGCGCGGGCAGCGACGTCGACGCGGCTCTCCCCGCCCGGCGGGCGCCACGTGGCGTCGTCACGCCACAGTGCGCGCGCACCGGGCATGACGTCGTCGACCTCGTAGTGCGTCATACCCTGCCACTCACCGAGGTGGGTTTCGCGGAGCCGTTCATCGGTCTCGACGGGCAGCCCGGTCAGCACAGCGAGCGCTTCGGCGGTGTCGCGAGCGCGCCGCAGATCCGACGAGCGGATGAGCATCGGATTGCGTTCGGCGAGTGCGGCGGCGGCCGACTTCGCTTGCCGCACACCGAGATCGGAGAGGTCGGTGTCGAGTTGGCCCTGCATCCGGCTCGTCGCGTTGTACTCGGTCTGCCCGTGCCGCAGCAGGATCAGCCTGCGGACCACCGGGGTGAGTCGTTCGACGGAGGTGTCGTGGTCGTCGGGCGCTCCACTCACGCCTGCGGCTCCAGGTCGATGACCGGGCAGTCCTGCCACAGCCGATCGAGCGCGTAGTAGGCACGCTCGTCGGCATGCTGGACGTGCACGACGATGTCGACGTAGTCGAGCAGCGCCCAGCGCCCCTCACGTGTGCCTTCGCGTCGGACTGGCTTGTAGCCCGCCTCGCGCATCTTGTCTTCGATCTCGTCGGTGACCGCGTTGACCTGACGCTCGTTGTCAGCCGACGCGATCACGAACAGGTCGGTGATGACGAGTTGTTCGGACACGTCGATCACCGTGACATCGGTGGCGACCTTGTCCTGCGCGGCAGCGACTGCCACCTTCGCCATGTCCAGTGACTCGGCTGCTGCTGTCACGTTCGTCCTTTCGAGCGTTGCGTTTCCGCACGGTGTGTTGAGGTGTCGGAGCTTGTCGGTTTGTCGTCGGCGTCGCTCTTGAGTGGCGCCGACACACCCGGCGAGTTCACCCGCGGCCTGCGGTAGAGCCTGCGCTTGGCGATGTACTGGACGACGCCGTCTGGCACCAGGTACCAGACCGGTCGTCCCGTCGCCGCGCGTGCCCGACAGTCCGTCGAGGAGATCGCCAGGGCGGGAATCTCCATCAGATGAAGCGTATCGGCTGGCAGATTCCGCAGATGCGTGGCCAGATGACTGGCGTTCAACTCGTATCCCGGTCGGCTCACCCCGACGAAGTTCGCGAGCTCGAACAGTTCCTCCCAGTCCTGCCACGACAGGATCGATTCCAACGCGTCGGCGCCGGTGATGAAGTAGAGCTGAGCGTCGGGAAGGGTCTTGCGCAGATCCCGCAGCGTGTCGACTGTGTAGGTGAATCCCTCGCGATCGATGTCGACGCGACTCACGCTGAACTGCGGATTCGACGCCGTCGCGATGACCGTCATCAGGTAGCGGTCTTCGGGGGGACTGACCTGCTTCGTCCGGTCGGGAACCTCCCCGTCGTCTTCTGTCAGCTTCTGCCATGGCCGTCCGGTCGGGACGAAGATCACCTCGTCGAGCGAGAACCGGTTCGCGACCTCACTGGCTGCCACGAGGTGCCCGTTGTGGATGGGATCGAACGTTCCGCCCATCACACCGATCCGGCGTACACGCGGACGGTCATGTGCCATGAGGGGTCAGTTTACGCGAGCGATCACACCGGCAGGAGGTCGGCGATGACCGCGGACAGCTGCGTGGCGTTGCGACACTCGAACATGTCGATGATCTCCGCGTAGTCGTCGGCCGCGGAATCGCCGGTACCCCAGTCGCCATGCGCCTCCGGGTTGAGCCAATACGCGTGACGCGCACGCTCCACCAACTCGCGCAGCGAGTCCTCGGAGGCGTCGTGGTAGTTGTTGCGGGCGTCGCCAAGGATCAGCAGCGCTCCGCGATGTGTCAGCGTGTCGCCGTAGGCGTCGACGAACCCGCGCAGCATGTGCCCGTAGTCGGAATGACCGTCACGCGTGATGAGCCGGGCCTGCGTCAACATGCGATGCATCGCCTCACCGATGTCGGTGCCGCCGAACCCCTCGTCGTCGGTGAAGTACTCGGTGACGTCGTCGACGGTGTCGACGAATGCGAAGATCCGAACCTTCGCGAACTGCTGGCGCAGCGCGTAGACGAGTTGCAGCGTGAACTGCGAGAACCCGGATACCGAACCCGATACGTCGCAGATGATCACCAGTTCGGGGCGCCCGGGGCGCGGCTTGCGGTTCTTGAGTTCGATCGGAACCCCGCCCGTCGACATCGACGCGCGCAGCGTCGCACGGACGTCGACTGCACCCCGGTGGGCGCGGCGTCGTCGAATCTCCAAGCGGGAGGCCAACAGACGCGCGAGCGGGGCGACGGTCCGTCGGATCTCGGTGAGGTCCTTCTTGCCTGCCGAGAGGAAGTTGATGTTCTCGGGCAGCGTCGGCACCGCGTAGTCGCTGACCTTCTCGCGTCCGTTGCGGTCGGCCATCCGACGCTGCGTCTCCACCTCGATCGCGGTGCGCAGGCGGTTGGCGCGTTCGCGGGCGGCCCGCCGGAACGTCGGATCGTCGCCGACGCTCAGGTCGTCACCCGATCCGCCCGCCATCGCTGCGGCGATCCGTGCGATCAGTGTCTGGGGATCGATGCTCGAGAGCGCCTGATACGCCGAGTACGCCTCCCCGCGGCTCGACTGGTAGCGGCCCATCTCGTCGACCACCTGCGCGACCGCGGCGGACAGACGTCCGTCTGCGTCGGCCGACTCGTCTGCGAGTAACTCTGCGAGCATCTCGCGCACGGCATCGACGTCGACCTCGCCGGACTCGTCGCGCGGCAGCTCCTCCTCCGCGCTGCACGCACCGATCGCGACGGGAAACCAGAGGTCGAAGATGCGGTCGAAGGCCGGCCGGTGCATGTGATCGTCGACGAGGGTCGCCGCGAGTCCCTCGCGCAGACTACTGCGGTCGAGCAGGTCGAGGACCTCCATCGCCCGCGCGGCGTCGATCAGCGCCGACGGACCGACCGCAATCCCCCGTCGCCGCAGCGCATCGACGAAGTCGGTGAGGTGATCGACGAGCGGCACTGCCGTCGCGATGTCGCCCGTGGCGGGTCCGGCCCCGGACATCAGCCCAGCTTGAGTTCTTTGACGGCGGTCTTCAGGTCGGGACGATGCTTGAGCACGACGCCCAGGGTGCGTGCGATCAGGCCTTCGTCAAGTCGGCCGCCCTTCGAGCGTTCCTCACCCGCGCCCAGCGCGAGCAGTGTGTTCGCCCAGTCGATGGTCTCGGCGACCGACGGCTTCTTCCGAATGTCGAGGGTGCGCAGCACGCCGACGATGCGGACCAGTTCGGAGGCGAGCGCGTCGGGCAGGTTCGGAACTCGCGACTCGAGAATCTCCTTCTCGCGCGCAGCGTCGGGGAAATCGATGAAGAGGTAGAGGCAGCGACGTTTCAGCGCCTCCGACAACTCCCTCGTCGCGTTCGACGTCAGGATCACGATCGGTCGACGCGACGCGACGACGGTCCCCATCTCCGGGATGGTCACTGCGAAGTCGCTGAGCACCTCGAGCAGCAGCCCCTCGACGTCGACGTCGGCCTTGTCGACCTCGTCGATCAGGAGCACGGTGGGATCGGTACGCGAGATCGCTGTCAGCAGTGGTCGCGGGAGCAGGAACTCCTCGGAGAAGATGTCGGTCTTCGCCTCGGCCCAGTCGCGCGTGCCGGTCGCCTGGATGTGCAGGATCTGCTTGGCGTGGTTCCACTCGTAGAGTGCACGCGCCTCGTCGATTCCCTCGTAGCACTGCAGACGCACGAGCTCTGCGTCGGTGGCCGCGGCGATGGCACGCGCCAACTCCGTCTTGCCCACTCCCGCAGGACCTTCGACGAGCAGCGGCTTACCGAGCCGGTCCGCGAGGAAGGTCGAGGTCGCCGTCGCGTCGTCGGCCAGATAGCCGGTGGCGCGCAGCCTGTCGACGACGTCGTGCACCGCTGCGAACGAGGGAACGATAGGAGCCGCGTCCTGTGTCGCCGGGCTGTGAGTCGTTGTGGAGTCGGTCATCACGCGGGCCGGATCTGGCCGTCGCCCCACACGATCCACTTGGTGGAGGTGAGTTCCGGCAGTCCCATCGGTCCGCGAGCGTGCAGCTTCTGCGTCGAGATGCCGATCTCTGCTCCGAAGCCGAACTGCTCGCCGTCGGTGAAGGCAGTCGACGCATTGACCATCACGGCTGCGGCGTCGACCCGGTTCGTGAACTCCTCGGCCGCGGCGAGGTCGGTGGTCACGATGGCCTCGGTATGCCCGGTTCCATAGGTGTCGATGTGAGCGACAGCGGCGTCGAGTCCGTCGACCACCTTTATCGCGATGTCCATCGAGAGGTACTCGTCGGACCAGTCGGACTCGTCGGCCGGCTCCATGCCCGGCTCGTCGCCGTGGATCACGACACCCTGTGACTGCAGGGCCTGACTGATCCTGGGCAGCGCGTCGGCGGCGATCGCTTTGTCGACGAGCACTGTCTCCGCCGCGTTGCACACGCTCGGTCGTCGGGTCTTGGCGTTGAGGATGATGCGGGTCGCGACACCGACATCGGCGAGCGCATGCACGTAGACGTGGCAGTTTCCGGTTCCGGTCTCGATCGTGGGGACCGTGGCGTTCGCGACGACCGCGTTGATCAAACCGGCGCCCCCGCGAGGAATCACGACGTCGACGAGCCCACGCGCGCGGATCAGCGCGGTGACACTCGAACGGTCGTCACTGGGCAGCAGCGACACGACATCGGACGGAATGCCCGCGCCTGCGACGACGTCGCGGAGAATGCGGACGAGCTCGGCGTTCGACGACGCCGCCGACGACGAACCGCGAAGCAGCACAGCGTTTCCGGATTTGAACGCGATTCCGAAGGCGTCGACCGTCACGTTCGGCCGCGCCTCGTAGACGATGCCGACCACACCGAGCGGCACGCGTACCTGCCGCAGGCGCAGACCGTTGGGAAGCGTCTTGCCGGCGACGATCTCGCCGATCGGATCGGGAAGGATCGCGACCTGACGCAGCCCGTCGGCGATGCCCGCGACGCGCTCGGGGGTCAGGCGGAGTCGGTCGATCAGGTTTGCCTCGGTTCCGGCCTCCTCCGCGCGCGCGACATCGTCGGCGTTCGCGGCCAGGATGGTCTCGGTGTTCGCGTCGACGGCGTCGGCAGCGGCGAGCAGCGCGGCGTTCTTGGCTGTCGTGGTGAGCGCTGCCAGCGCTCGGGAGGCGGTACGGGCGGCGCGGGCCTGCGCGTGCACGACTTCTTCGACGTCGGGCGCGGTCGCGGCCTGCCTTCCGGTCACGGTGGGTGCGCTCATCAATACCTCGGTTTCGAGTTCACGGCAGACGATTGGGTCCTGCGCGGCACTGCCGGTGGACAACATGTCCAGGGTACGTCCCCGCACCATTCGGCCCCAAGATCGCCCACCCGAGAACGCCACCGCGGGCCGGACGTCGAGACGCCGCATGTCAGCAACGGTTGAGTATCCCGGCGAGCACGCGCCGCGACGCGGCATCGACCGCCAATCCGTACGCGCGGCTCACCACGACGAACTCGATTGCGTACTGACAGTGGAAACCGCGATTGGGCGGCAGCCACCGGGCGGGTTCGCTGTCGCTCTTCTCCTGATTCGACGCCGCGTCGACGGCGACCAGGTTGGCCGGGTCGTTTGCCAGCTCGACGCGACGCCGAGCCGACCACCCGAACGCACCCATGTCCCACGCGAAAGCCAGCGGCACGATGTGGTCGATCTGAACGGCCGTCGCATTGCGGTCACGCCGGAACACGACCGTCTTACCGGTGTAGGGACTGCGCAGTTCGCCTGCGAGGACAGCGCGCGGACACGACGTCACCGACCCGACGCGCACATCTCCGAGGTCGCGGGTCAGCACGTCGTTTCGGGTATCGCAGCCGTTTCCGCCTCCCGTCACGCTCGCGTCGTCGGTCCACGACGCCCCGAACGCCGACCGCTCGTAGTCGTCGCGGCCGGTACGCGCAGCGACGACGGGCACCCCTGCGAGTTCGCGGAGTGCCTGCTGCGCACCGGCGTGCCACTGCCCCGATCGCGCGCGCGGGACGTCGCGGTACACACCCACGGCCACGACGACCGCGGTGAGCACGAACGCGACAGTGACCGCCCACCTGCGCGCGGGCCACTGCGCGTCGCGTCGAGCGTGCCGGTAGCGCATCCGCAGCCGGTACAGCGGCACCGCGATGACAGGATTCACGCCATCTTCGACGCCGCGCGGCGGCCCGCGGTTCCCCTATCCGGCAGCTGCGTCGCAAACGCGGCTCGATCTGGTGAACGCGGTCGGTACACCAGCCGCGTCTGCGGGTTCGGGCGGCGTTTGGCACCCGGGTTCGGGACGCAGGCGAGCCGGGTCAGGATTTGTCGAGGTAGCGCACCTTGTTGGGCACGAGAATGGCGTCGACGAGGTCGGCGAGTGGCCGGTGGTCGGCCAGCGGCAGGTCGGTTGCCACCACGGACTCGGCCAGTTCGCGGGCGTCGGCGATCACGTCGACGTCGTCGAGCAGCGAGAGGTGACGCAGCGACGACACCCCACCCGACTGCAGCGAGCCGAGCAGATCACCTTCGCGGCGCTGCAGCAGGTCGACGCGAGCGAGTTCGAATCCGTCGGTCGATGCCTCGACGGCCCGCAGCCGTTCCATCGCCTGCGACACCGGTTTTGTCGACGTCATCAGCAGGCACAAGCCGGGATGGCCGCCACGACCGACACGTCCGCGGAGTTGGTGGAGCTGGCTGACCCCGAATCTCTCTGCGTCGACGATGATCATCATCGACGCATTGGGAACGTCGACACCGACCTCGATCACGGTCGTCGCCACGATCGCATCGATCTCGCCGCGCCCGAACGCGTCCATGACCTCGTTCTTCTCATCGGCGGGAAGCCGCCCGTGCAGGACCGCGAGCCGATGGCTGCCGAGCGGTCCGACGAGCAGCTCGTCGTAGAGGTCGAGAACGGAGGTGGTCTGCTGCTGCGCGTCGGCTTCCTCGCCCGCAGTGCGTTTGCTCGCGCCACGCTTGGGTGCGGCAGGCTCGATGTCGCCGATGCGCGAACACACGATGTACACCTGCCGCCCGGCTTCGATCTCCTCCGCGGCGCGACCCCACATGCGTTCGATCCATTGGGGTTTCGCCGTCGGCACCACCGTCGTGGTGATCGGTTGACGCCCCTTGGGGAGTTCGGTGAGCACCGACGTGTCGAGGTCGCCGAACGCCGTCATCGCCACCGTCCGCGGGATCGGTGTCGCCGTCATCACCAGGAAGTGGGGCATGAGATGGTCGCGGCCACGACCCCGCAACACATCTCGTTGTTCGACGCCGAAGCGGTGCTGTTCGTCGACTACGACCATGCCGAGATCGAAGAACTCGACCCTCTCCTCGAGCAGCGCGTGGGTTCCGACGACGATGCCCGCCTTGCCGGTCACCACGTCGAGCAGTGTCTGACGTTTGCCCTTGGTCTTCATCGAGCCGGTCAGCAACACCACACTCGTCGCGCCGTCGGCGGCGCCGAGTTCACCGGCAGTGCCCAGATCGCCGAGCATCGACGTGATGGTCCGAAGATGCTGCGCGGCAAGAACTTCCGTCGGCGCGAGAATCGCGCACTGGTGACCGTTGTCGACTACACGCAGCATGGCGAGCAACGACACGAGGGTCTTGCCGGAACCCACTTCTCCCTGCAGCAGCCTGCTCATCGGCGTCGGGTGGCCGAGGTCGTCGGCGATCTCGGCGAGCACCAACTGCTGCCCGTCGGTGAGAGTGAACGGAAGTCGTTGCAGCAGGCGGTCTTCCAGGCCGCCGGGAACGTGCGGGCACGCGGGCGCCGACTCTGCACGACCCGCGAGGCGGCGCTGCGCGAGGACGGTCTGGATCGCGAGCGCCTCGTCGAATTTCAGGCGTTCGTTCGCGGCGGTGACGTTCGCATCGGAGTCGGGGACATGGATGGTGCGGATCGCCTCGTCGAGCGACATCAACCCGCGGCGTTCGCGTTCGTCGTCGGACAGCGGGTCGACGAACGGCTCGACGTCGTCGAGGACCTGGCGAATCGACGCCCAGATGTCCCACGTCTGGATTTCACGGTTCGCGGGATACAGCGGCACGATTGCTCGATCGAACGCGGCGGCGATGTCGGCCGAGTGCGCTCCCGGGCGCCGCTGCTCGCCGGTGATCTCGGCCTCTGCCGCATACATCTCGGCGAGCATCGCCGACCCGACGACACGATCGACCTCGACGTCGCCGTCCGGCAGAACCATCCACTCGGGATGGGAGAGTTGCGGCTGCTCGCGGAAGAACTTCACAGTGCCCGCCACCATGAGCCGAGTGCCGGGTTTCAGTGCGTTCTTGATGAAACGCGGATTGAAGAAGCTGACCTCGTAGGAGCGGTTGCCGTCGTCGACGGTCACCTTCAGGAACTGCCCGTGACGCTTCTTCATGCGGATCAGGTCGGCACGGGTGATGCGTCCGACAACCGTGACCCACTCCCCCTCGGTCAGGTCCTGCTCCTCCGAGGGTTGACCATGCGTGAGATACCGACGCGGTGCGTAACGCAGCAGTTCCCCGACGGTCGCGAGCCCCAACGACGCGAGACTCGCCGCACGTTCGGTGTTGAAGACATCGGACAGAGAGTCGGATGCACGGACCACTATTCGATACCCACTTGCATCAGATCGTCGGTCTGACCAGTCTCGTACACGACCATTTCCACGCCCGGATATGCCCGCCGGATCTGCGCCTCGAGCGCCGCCAACGCCTCGCGGTCGACGCCCGAGCCCGCAAGGACGGTGACCATCTCGCCACCTGTCGCCAACATGAGATCGACCAGCGACACGACAGCGGCTGTCTGCTCGGGCGCGATGACAAGGACATCAGAGCCGATGAGGCCCAACACATCTCCGACGTCGCAGGTTCCGGCGAGGGTGATCATCCGCTCGTCGGCGAGCAGCAGCGAACCCCAGCGTGCACCCGCGGCGGCTTCGGCCATCGCGTAGGCGTCGGCATCCGGCGACTCGGAGGGGTCGTGGACCGCGAGGGCCGCGAGACACTGCGCCATCGATGAGGTCGGCAACGAGATCACCGACCGTTGCGCAGACCGGACCTCCGCTGCGACGCTCACCAGATCCTGCGACGTCAACGACCCGTTCGCCATGACCACCACGTGTGCCGAATCGGTGGCGCGAATGGCGGCGGCAAGCGCTTCCGGCGTGACACCGTCGTCGGCGCGGACAACGGCTGCCCCGGCCTCGGCGAAAAGCTCCGCAGCGCCATCGCCGCGTACGACCGCGACGACGGCGCGCCGGTGACGAGGCGGCGGCTCCATCGAATTGGCTTGTGCACGAATCGAATCGAGAGCAAAGCAGGAGATCCGGATGTCGGAGACGTTGCCGTGTGCTATCGCTGCCTCGACCGCGGCGCCCGGGTCGTCGGTGTGGACGTGCACAGAGAACCGTTCACCCGACGGCGAACTGTCGCCGACGATCACCACGGCGTCGCCGAGTTCGCCGAGTTCGGATCGCAGCGTCGCGATGCTCTCGCCCGCAGCCCCGGTGAGCAGATACATCACCTCGAAGTCCATGTCGCCCGGGCCGTCGCACGTCTCGTCGACGGGATGTCCGGGCTGCCCTCCCCCGGTGAGGATTCCGCGGTACCGACGACGTCGCTGTGTGACACCGGTGAGCACCCCGACCATCGCGTCGAGCATGGCGAGGAAACCCCGACCGCCGGCGTCGACGACGCCCGCCGACGCCAGTTCGGGGAGCTGTTCGGGAGTGCGCTCCAGACCATCGGCCACATCGTCGGCGATCGCGCGGGCCTGGTCGGCGGCGGTCTCGCCGGAGTGACGCGCCGCAGACTCCGCGGCGATGGTCAGCAGCGTCAGGACGGTGCCCTCCCTGGGGTCGCTCACCGCGCGCTGCGCTGCCAACGATCCAAGCCTCAGACCCGATACCGCGAGCTGCGAAAACGTCAACTGCCCGTCCGGTGCGCCGATCTCCACGGCGTCGGCGAGGCCGACCAGGATCTGCGACATGATGACGCCGGAATTGCCGCGCGCGTTGGCCACAGCACCTTCTGCCATGGCCCGCGTCACGGCGACCACGTCGGCGTCGACCGGAAGGGCGGTGACGACGTCGGCAGCAGACCGCATGGTGAACAGCATGTTGCTGCCGGTGTCCGAATCCGGAATCGGGAAGACGTTGAGGTCGTTGATCTCGCCGCGCAGTTCCTCGAGCCGGGCCACACACTCCTGCGCCCAGTCACGCAGAACCTGCGGATTCATCACGCGAACGAGTCCACCGTCAGTCGACATGGGTCCTCCTTCACCGCGGGGGCTCACGCGTGTCTCCACGCCGTCGAAAATCCACGTCGTCGAAAAGTGCCACGACACGTGCTGCCCAGGATGTGTGAGAGATTACTCGGAGTCGCCGACACGGTCGCCGTCGGCGGGTCCGGCGCATTCGCCGCAAGCCCCGCGGCAGATCACGCCCGGCCCGGATTTGGTGGTGACGCACCCGGACGGTTACCCTTGCAGGGTTGCCTTGCCGCTGCCGTGGATGACGTTGCGTTTCCGCGAGTAGCGAGCTGGCGTAACCGCAAGATCATTCCATCTATCAAGGGAGTTCGACAATGGCTGCCGTCTGTGACGTCTGCGGCAAGGGTCCGGGCTTCGGCAAGTCCGTTTCGCACTCGCACCGCCGTACCAACCGCCGCTGGAATCCCAATATCCAGTCTGTGCGTGTCGAGGTGGCCCCGGGCAACCGCAAGCGTAAGAACGTCTGCACCTCCTGCCTGAAGGCCGGCAAGACCACTCTCGCCTGATCGCGAGAACTAACAACCCGATCCCGACCGAGCGAACGCTCGGCCCCGGGGTCGGGTTGTCTGCATCTCCGGGTTAGGGTGTCGTCCATGACCTCGACCACAACGTCCCCGGCAGACTCGGCTGTGACACAGGACGGCGACGTCCTCGTCCTACGCATCTCCGATGCGGGCAAGGGCGGCGCACTCGACGACGCCTCACTGAAATCGGCAACAACCGCCCTGCGTGAGATCGCACGCGGCGAACGCGAAGTCGGCGCGATCCTGTTGCTCGGCGCGGGCCGAAACTTCTGCGCGGGCGGCAACGTGCGCGATTTCGCCTCTGCCGAGCACCGCCCCACCTTCATCCGCGCTCTCGCCGACACCTTCCACGACTTCGTCACCGCCCTGCTCGACGCTGATCGTCCGGTCGTCGCGGGTGTGCGTGGCTGGGCTGCGGGGGCCGGGCTGAGCATCGTGTTGCACGCAGACATCGCGATCGGTGGGCCGTCGACCAACCTGCGTCCGGCCTACACCGGAATCGGCCTGTCGCCGGACGGCGGCATGACGTGGACCCTCCCGCGCACCGTCGGAGCGGCCCGCGCCCGCGACATCATCCTCACCGACAGAGTCATCACCGCCGACGAGGGGCTCGCGTGGGGCATCCTCTCGCGCCTCGTCGACGACACCGAGATCGACGACACCGCCGCCGAGATCGCCCGCACACTCGCCGCGGGTCCGCGCGCCGGACTGGCCGCGACGCGCGCACTCCTGAGCGGGTCGGCCACCGCAACCCTCCGCGATCAGCTCGCTGCCGAGGCGCACGCGATCTCCACCAACAGCGGCTCCGCGGAGGGTGTCGAGGGCGTCGACGCGTTCGTGGGCAAGCGGACCCCCGACTTCGCAGCGGCACGCGATCGGTGACGACGTTCGACGCCTCGTTCATCGAAGACCTCGACACGTTGTTCGCGTGGCGTCGTGACGTCCGACATTTCCGCTCCGACCCGCTGGAGCCGGGGCTGCTCGACGAACTGCTGGCACGAGCCGAGCTCGCCCCGTCGGTCGGCAACAGCCAACCGTGGCGATGGGTGCGCGTCGACTCGGCCGAGGCTCGCGCTCACATCCGCCGTAACTTCGTCGAGTGCAACGCCGAAGCACTCGACGGGTACGCGGGCGAGCGCAAGCGTGCGTACGCGGAGCTGAAGCTCTCCGGACTCGACGACGCTCCGATCCAGCTCGCCGTCTTCACCGACCACGCGGGCACACAGGGACACGGCCTCGGTAAGCGGACGATGCCCGAGACCCTCGACTACTCGACGGTCACCGCCGTCACGACGCTATGGCTGGCGGCGCGGGCGCGCGGCGTCGGCGTCGGCTGGGTGTCCATCCTCGACGCCCCCACCGTGGCAACCGATCTCGGCGTACCCGACACGTGGCGACTCACGGCATACCTGTGCCTTGGTTATCCCACCGAGGCCGACGACATTCCCGAACTCGAGAGGGTCGGCTGGCAGGAGCGCACCGACGCCGATGCCCGACGCTTCGTCCGCTGACAGGAAGGCAGCGGCTTCAGGAGAGCGCGGGGCTTCAGGAAGGCAGGCGCCAGTCGATCGGTTCGCCGCCGAGGTCTTCGAGTTCGGTATTGGCCCGGCTGAACGGACGCGAGCCGAAGAAGCCTTTGCTCGCCGACAACGGCGACGGGTGCGGTGACACGATCACCGGGACGTCGGGCATCCACTGCTGCAGGCCGGCGGCGTCGCGTCCCCACAGGATGGCCACGAGTGGCTCGTCGCGCGACACAAGCGCTTTGATCGCGCACTCGGTCACCGCCTCCCACCCCTTATTGCGATGCGACGCGGGCTCGCCGGGAGCAACGGTCAACACTCTGTTGAGCAGTAGCACACCCGATTTCGCCCAGGGTGTCAGATCGCCGTTGGCGGGCTTGGGATACCCGAGGTCGGAGCAGTACTCGGTGTAGATGTTGGCCAACGAGCGCGGGACGGGCGAAACATCCTCTGCAACAGAGAAGCTCAGTCCCACCGCATGCCCTGGTGTCGGATATGGGTCCTGCCCGACGATGAGCACGCGGACGTCGTCGAACGGTTGTGTGAACGCGCGCAACACATTTCGTCCGGCCGGGAGGTAGCCGCGGCCCGCAGCGTTCTCGTCGCGCAGGAACTGCCCCATCTGGGCGATGTCGTCTTCGACCGGCGCAAGCGCGTGCGCCCAACCGGGATCGATGAGTTCGCTCAACGGTTGTGGGGTCATGATCAGTCGAGTCTCCTGAGCTTCGATCGGTAGTACAGCGAATTCTGGTAGTACATCTCGACGTTCAGGTCGACATGGTCGGCGGGCACCTCGAATCCCTCGCGGATGCGCGCGGGCACGCCGAGTGCCATCGCACGCGCGGGGACCGAGAACTTGAATGGCACAACGGCTCCCGCTCCGACAATCGCGCCGTCGCCGACCGTCGACCCGTTGAGGACAACAGATCCCGACGCGATCAGACAGTTGTCGCCGATCGTCGAACCCTCGATGTGGGCGTTGTGTCCGACGACGCAACCGGCGCCGATGACCGTCGGATCGATCGGCGTGCAGTGGATGACCGTGCCGTCCTGGATGTTGGTTCGCCGGCCGATGGAGATGGTCCCGTAGTCGCCGCGCAGCACGGCTCCGGGCCACACCGACACCCCGTCTGCCAGTGTCACGGCGCCGATCACCGTCGCGTCGGGGTGGATGTACACGTCGTCACCGAGGACCGGTTCACGATCGTCTAGTGCGTAAATCGCCATGTGACGATCTAATCACCGCCGTGACGGCCGCCACCTACTGGTGTCAGAAGGACTGCCATCCGCGCAGGTCACCCGCCGCAATGCCGTCGAGAGACACCAGTGCGCGATCGCCGGTGCGTTCGCGGACGTCTCCGATGACGACCCACCCCGACGGAACGTCGGATGCCGCGAACGCAGCAAGCAACTGGTGGTCTTCACCCCCCGTGAGTGCCCAGACGTCGTCGGACTCCCCGAGTTCGGTCGCGGCGCGCGTGGTCGCCGCTGTTCGCGGAACTCGCGAGACGTCTACTGCGAGAGCGACATTCGACGCCGCCGCGAGGGTCTCCAGCTCCTCGACGAGCCCGTCGGACACATCGGTCATGGCGTGAGCACCTGCGCGCGCCGCCACGACACCCGCCGAGAGGTCGGGGTTGGGCAGACGGTGCGCATCCACTACTTCGGCATGCTGTGCGAGTAGCCGGTTGGAGCGCTCCGAATCGTCACCATCGCACTCGTCCGCGTCGCGGTTATCAGCGGCAAGCAGGACGGCGAGCCCGGCGGCGGCACTGCCGAGCGGTCCGCTCACGGCCAAGACGTCGCCCGGTTGCGCACCGGTCAACGCCACCGGGGTGAGCCCGTCGAGCGCGCCGACCGACGTGACGGTGAGCACCACTTGATCTGCGGCGACGAGGTCGCCGCCGAGCACACGACCGCCGAGACGATGTGTCGCGGCCAGGATGCCGTCGTTGATCTCGGTCACAGTTGTAGCGGGGGTGCTCACCGGACAGGCGATCGACACGACGACGCCGACCGTACGTGCCCCCATCGCCGCGATGTCTGCTGCACTCTGGATCACCGCACGCTCGCCTATCTGGCGCGGCGTCGACCAGTCGAAACGAAAGTGGCGGTCCTGCACGGCGGTGTCCGTGCTGATGACGGTGGGGCCGCCCGCGTCGAACACGGCGGCGTCGTCACCCGATCCGACGACGATGTCGCCCGACGTTGCGGTCGTCGCCGCCGAGGTGAACAGCGAGATGAGTGCCCGCTCGCCCAGGTCACCGACGGTGACGTCGGCGGGATGGGTGTGGTCGGGGGTCGTGGCGTTCTCGTCGCCACCTGCCACTGTCAACTCCTCGTCGGCTCCACGGTTATTCGTTTCGGTTCGCGCTCTCGCGGCGTTGTGGTGACAATATCCCCACAGTGTAGTGACTTCGTGTGGCGCTTCGACGCGCGAAGTGGTTTCCGGGAGACCGGAGCCGGATGCCTTCGGCGGCTTGCCGCGGGCGTCGACTCGCCGCTCCCCAGCCCGGGGCCGACGGCACAGTGGATACGAGAGGATGGCCGTGGTTCAGGCATACATACTGATCCAGACGGAGGTCGGACGAGCCGCATTGGCGGCGGCGACGATCGCAGAGATCTCCGGAGTTGCCTCCTCCGAGGAGGTCAGTGGACCCTACGACGTGATCGTGCGGGTCGAGGCCACCGATGCGGGCCACCTGACCAACGACGTCGTACCTCAGATCCAGAAGGTCGACGGCATCACACGCACCCTGACCTGCCCGGTGGTGAACGCGGCGCACTGACCGGCACGCCACAGGAGCGGCGAGGCGATGTCCTAGGGTTGTCGTCGTGACCCCACCCGGACCGGACGAACCCGACAACAACGCCGACCGTGCGGAGAAGCCCGACACCGTCAGCGCGGCCGACTCCGCCGAAAGCGTCGTGAAGCCCGACGACGCCGAGGACGCCGACGCCACCGAAAGCGCCGAGGACACATCGCACGCACGCTACGGCGACTCCGGCCCGCGGCTGAATCCTGCGCTGATCGCCACTCTGGTGACGATCCCGGTGATGGTGATCGTGGGCTTCATCGTCTTCGCGGCGCTCCGCCCGGACACCTCGGACTCGACGCCCGTCGAGTCGTACACCGCGGAGTCGTCGACTCCCGCGGAATGCGCGAAGTTCCTCGCCGCGCTGCCACAGACCTTCGAGGGCTACGGTGACAAAAAGGTTTCGGACACGCAGGCGAGTTGGCCTGCGAACAAAGAGGGCGATCCGGTGATCGTGCGGTGCGGCGTCTCCCGCCCGGCGGAGCTCTCCCCCACCAGCAACCTGCAGGTGGTCAACCCCGTGCAGTGGTTCATCACCGATTCCATCGAGGGTTCCGGGCAGGCGTTCGTGTGCGTCGATCACCGCCCCTACGTCGCGCTGTGGGTTCCGGTGAACGCGGGCAACGGACCGATCACCGACGTGTCGGCCGCCATCGAACGGACACTACCCCGGGGACCACTCGACTTCGGCTGAGTGGCAACCCCTTTCGCGCGGCTCGAGCGCGAGTGGCTTATGCGTGGCCGGAACGGAACTCCGGTTTGGTCTTGCGACCCAGCAATGAGCTGACCGCGTCCGCCACGGGCAGTCCGTCGTGACAGACGCTGTTCACCGCTTCGGTGAGCGGCATGGAGACCTGGTACTTCTCGGCGAGTGCCGTGACGGACGTACACGATTTCACGCCCTCTGCGACCTGACCCGACGCTGCAGCCTGCGCCTCTTCCATCGTCGCCCCCTGCCCGAGATGAGCACCGAAGGTGCGATTGCGCGACAGCGGCGACGAGCAGGTTGCGACGAGGTCGCCGATACCCGCGAGACCGGCGAGGGTCTCTATCTGCCCACCGACCGCGCTCGAGAGTCTGATGGTCTCCGCGAGGCCACGCGTGATGATCGTCGCGAGGGTGTTCTGCCCGAATCCGACGCCGCTGGCCATACCGCACGCGAGCGCGATGACGTTCTTGACCGCCCCGCCGATCTCGCACCCGATGACGTCGGTGTTGGTGTAGGGCCGGAAGTAGCCGGTATTGAACATCTGCTGCAGTTGCTCGGCACGCGAGAGGTCTGTGCACGCGATCACCGTGGCCGCGGGCTGACCCTCGGCGACCTCACGGGCGAGGTTCGGCCCGGTGAGCACCGCGATCTGTTCGGAGGGAACCTCCGCGACCTCCGCGATCACCTCGCTCATCCGCATTAGCGTCGACGTCTCGATGCCTTTGGCCAGCGAGACCAGTGTGGCGTCATCGCTCAGGTGCGGACGCCAGTCGGAGAGGTTGTCGCGCAGGGACTGCGCCGGGACAGCGCACACCACGAGATCCGCGCCGGTCAGTGCGTGCGCGATGTCGCTCGACGCCGTGAGATTCGAGGGAAGGGTGATTCCCGCCAAATAGTCGGCATTCGTGTGCGACTCGTTGATCCGATCGGCGAGTTCTTCTCGCCGACACCACAGAGTGGTATCGGTCCCCGCGTCGCTGAGTACCTTCGCCGTCGCCGTGCCCCAAGACCCGGCACCCATCACAACCGCCCGCACAACTCTCCTCATTCGCCCGACATCGCTTCGGTCAAGGGTAGACCGCCGATGATGCCCGTCCGGTCGATTCAAGAACCTGCGGCGCCGAGCACCCCGGGCATCCACACGCGCTCTCCCGCATGGGTCATCATGTCTACATGACCCTCTCGTGTGTACGCGGTCATCCGAACGAGCGACGACGCATGCCCGCCGACGCTCCGCGACCCGCCGATCGCGGTCAGCACTGCGACGACTCCGGCGACGAGTGCACGCTCGGCAGCATGGTCGCGGTCCTCGCGGTCAAGCGACTCGGCGACGCCAAATCACGTCTCGTCTCGACCATGGGCGACGACGCAGCGCATGGCGCGGAAACGAGCGGTGGGGACACGAGCGGCGGGAAGATTGCTGCCGACAGTGCTCCGGCAACGCTCTCGCCCGCCCAGCGCGAGCGCCTGCGCGCCGACCCCGGTGCGTTCGTACTCGCCATGTTCGCCGACACCATCGCCACCCTGCACGAAGCGGGGATTCGCGACGTCGTCGTCGTGACCCCTGATCACCGTGTCCGCGAGCGGGCGCAACAGCTCGCGGCACACGTCGTCGACGAGCCCGGCGACGTCGCAGGCGACTTGAATGCGGCGTACGCGCTCGGTGCCGCCACGGCTCGGACCAGGTGGCCTGCGCATCGGCAGGTCTTGATCGTCCAGGCCGACCTTCCCGCCGCGCAGCCGACGAGTCTGCGCGAGATCGTCGACGCCGCGGTCGAACGAGGCGAGTCGATGGTGACCGACCGTGCGGGCACCGGCACGTCGCTTCTGCTGCGGCCGATGACGGCACACGAGTTACCGCGTTTCGGGCCGGATTCGGCTGCGGCACACCGTGCCGCGGGAGTTGTCGAACTCGACCCCGAGCATCTCCTCTGGCCCGACGTGCGCACCGACGTCGACACCGTCGGCGATCTCATCGCAGCACTGCGACTCGGCGTCGGCGAGCACACGAGGTCGGTACTTAAAGATGTCCGGATTCCCGGCGCGACGGCCAGCGGTGTCGGCGAACAGTCCGATGCGTCATGATTGAACGGTGAGCACAGCCGACGACACCACGACGACTCAGGTCTCAACACAACCGATCAGTGCGATTCCTGGTGCGCCGCCCGCGGCAACTCTCGAACCGGGCGAGTCAGCCGATCTTCCTGAGGACAGATATCTCAATCGCGAGCTGAGTTGGCTCGACTTCAATTCGCGTGTCCTCGCCCTCGCCGAGGACACGTCGATCCCGCTGCTCGAACGCGCGAAGTTCCTCGCCATCTTCGCGTCGAACCTCGATGAGTTCTTCATGGTCCGCGTCGCGGGTCTCAAGCGCCGTGACGAAACCGGCCTGTCGGTCCGTTCAGCCGACGGACTCTCCCCACGCGAACAATTGCTGCGCATCGCCGGCCGCACTCAGACTCTTGCCGACCGGCACGCCAGAGTGTTTCTCGACTCGGTGCGTCCTGCCTTGGCGGACAACGACATCTACGTCGTCGGGTGGTCGGAACTCACCGAGGCCCAGCAGGCCCGGATGGTCGAGTACTTCCACGATGACGTGTTCCCGGTGCTGACGCCCCTCGCCGTCGATCCTGCCCACCCCTTCCCCTACATCAGCGGACTGAGTCTCAATCTCGCTGTCACCGTGCGCGACGCGGGCGAAGGCGGCGAGCACTTCGCGCGAGTCAAGGTGCCCGACAACGTCAATCGGTTCGTTCGTGTCGATCGACTGATGCCGCCGAGCACAGAGAAAGACGGAAAAGGACATCGCACCGCGATCTTCCTGCCGATGGAAAATCTGATCGCCGCCAATCTCGGACATCTGTTCCCCGGCATGGAGATCGTCGAGCACCACGCCTTCCGCATCACGCGCAACGCAGACTTCGAGGTCGAAGAGGATCGCGACGAAGACCTGCTTCAGGCGCTCGAACGTGAACTCGCACGGCGCCGGTTCGGTTCGCCGGTCCGACTCGAGGTCGCCGACGACATGACCGAGCACATGCTCGAACTGCTCCTACGTGAACTCGACGTCAACCCCGCCGACGTCATTCAGGTTCCCGGACTGCTCGACCTGGCGTCGCTGTTCGAGATCGGCTCACTCGACCGGCCGCAGCTCAAGGACCCGCCGTTCGTTCCGTCGACGCATCCCGCCTTCGGCGAGCGGGAGACACCCAAGAGTGTGTTCTCGACGCTGCGCGAAGGCGACGTCCTCGTCCACCACCCCTACGATTCGTTCTCGACGAGCGTGCAGCGCTTCATCGAGCAGGCCGCTGCCGACCCGCAGGTTCTCGCTATCAAGCAGACGCTGTATCGCACCTCGGGCGACTCGCCGATCGTCAACGCGCTCATCGACGCTGCCGAGGCAGGCAAGCAGGTCGTGGCGCTCGTCGAGATCAAAGCGCGCTTCGACGAACAGGCAAACATCAAGTGGGCGCGACAGCTCGAGCAGGCAGGCGTGCACGTCGTCTACGGCCTCGTCGGACTCAAAACCCACTGCAAGACATGCCTTGTGGTGCGTCGTGAGGGATCGTCGATCCGACGCTATTGCCACATCGGCACCGGCAATTACAACCCGAAGACCGCGCGGCTCTACGAGGACGTCGGGTTGTTCACTGCCGCACCGGACATCGGCGCCGACCTGACCGACCTGTTCAACACGCTGACCGGTTACTCCCGCAAACGCGAGTACCGCAACATCCTGGTCGCTCCCACCGGGATTCGTTCCGGCATCGTCGAGCGCATCAACCGTGAGATCGAACTCAAGCACGAGGGCGATCCGCGCGCCCGAGTTCGGTTGAAGGCCAACGCTCTCGTCGACGAGCAGGTGATCGATGCCCTGTACCGCGCATCGCAGAACGGTGTTCCGGTAGAGATCGTCGTGCGTGGAATCTGCGCCTTGCGTCCCGGGATGCCAGGCGTCAGCGACAACATTCATGTGCGCTCGATCCTCGGCCAATTCCTCGAACACTCACGCATCTTCCACTTCGGGGCGCAGGATGAGTATTGGATCGGCAGCGCCGACATGATGCACCGGAACCTCGATCGACGCATCGAGGTGATGGTGCAGGTGCGCGACGACCGACTCACCGCTGAACTCGGCGACATCTTCGATTCGGCACTCGACCCCCGCACGCGATGCTGGGTCCTGCAGTCGGACGGTAGCTGGCGGGCCTCGCCCGCTGCGGGCGAGGAGGTACGCGACCATCAGCGACAGATGATGCGGCGTACCCGCCGTCGCGACGCAGGTATGTGACGAGGCCACCCTTTTCGTAACCTTCGGCCACTAACATCACAGGCAATGTCTAAGACACACAAGACGATCTGGGCTGCTGGCGGCGTGCTGTGGCGGCCACGGGAGAACAACAGTGTCGAGATCGGTGTGATCCATCGACCTCGCTACGACGACTGGACGCTTCCCAAGGGGAAGATCGAAGCCGACGAAACACTGGTCATGACCGCGGTCCGCGAGATCGGCGAGGAGACCGGCTACCGCGTACGCGTGGGCAGGTATCTCCGCGATGTCAGCTACAACATCTCGAGCGGCCGAAAGCGCGTGCGGTACTGGTCGGCTCGAGCCGTCGGCGGAGATTTCGTCGAGAACCATGAAGTCGACGAGATGGAGTGGCTCGGCGTCGACGCCGCCGAGCGTCTCCTAAGCTACTCGCAGGATCGCCGCGTACTACGTGAATTCCTAAGGCTCCCAGCCGATCTCGATACACTGGTGCTGGTTCGCCACGCCAAGGCGGGCAGTCGCTCCAGGTATCACGGCGACGACAGGCTGCGTCCGCTCGACGCCGAAGGACGCGCACAGGCCGACGCGCTGTCGGTGATGCTTCCCGCGTTCGGTACCAACGAGATCCACAGCGCCGACCGGACCAGGTGCGAACAGACCCTAGCACCGACCGCGCGTGCGTTGGGGGTGCCGATCATCATGGAATCGACGCTGTCAGAAGAGGCTTTCCGCGACGACCCCGTTGCCGCGCAACGACGCATCGTCGACCTCGCGACCGACTCGGGACCCGTCGTGCGCGCAGTGTGCAGTCAGGGCAAGGTGATTCCGCCCCTCATGGAGTGGTGGGGCAAACAGGACGGCGCCTCGTTGCCCGCCGCGCGCAATCGCAAGGCCAGCGCCTGGGTGGTGTCGACACATCAGGGCAAGCTCGTCGCCGCCGACCATATCGACAGTCCACTCCCTCACCGCGACGTGGAATGACCTGTCACACGGGTTAATCGGTCCGGATACACCTCACCCCCGACGGGGGAAGGCCATCGGGGGTGAGTTGAGGGTGTGTACTCGACGCTGCTGACTCTCAGCGACGGGTGGTCTTCTTGGCGGCTGTCTTCTTGGCCGTCGTCTTCTTTGCCGGCGTGGCCGTGGTCTTCTTGGCCGCGGTGGTGGTCTTCTTGGCCGGCGTGGTCTTCTTGGCCGCGGTGGTCTTCTTCGCCGCGGTGGTGGTCTTCTTGGCCGGCGTGGTCTTCTTGGCCGCGGTGGTCTTCTTCGCCGCGGTGGTGGTCTTCTTGGCCGGCGTGGTCTTCTTGGCCGCGGTCGTCGTCTTCTTCGCAGCGGTGGTCTTCTTCGCCGCGGTGCCTGTCGACTTCTTTGCCGCAGTGGTCTTCTTGGCCGCAGTGCCCGTGGTGGCCGCGCTGCCACGCTTCACGGCAGGACCCGACGAGGCGAGCTTCTGCTTGCCGGAGACGACTGCCTTGAACTGAGCGCCGGGGCGGAACGCGGGCACCGATGTCGCGCGGACCTTCACGGTCTCACCCGTGCGCGGGTTGCGCGCGACGCGCGGTGCGCGACGACGCTTCTCGAAGACACCGAATCCGGTGATGGTGACGCTCTCACCCTTGTTGACTGCGCGCACGATCGAATCGACCAACTGCTCGACCGCCTGGGTCGCGGTCTTTCGATCCGTGTCGAGTTTTACTGTCAGCTCATCGATGAGCTCTGCCTTGTTCATTGGATACCTCCGCAAGCCGATCTGGCCCTCTTATCAGGCCAGCTACCACCACACGGTAAACGTCGACGCCGAAAACTTCCATCTTCCACGCCAATTAGCGCGACGTGTCACCAATTCGTCACGCTTTCGGGCACTTCCGTCGTGGTATCGCGGAAAGGCTTATGCAGAGCCTTAAATCAGAGCGGCAATGTTGTCGGCTTCCATGACGGGCGACGCTGCTCATACTCAGAAATCGCGTCTACCTGCCGTAATGTCAGCCCGATGTCGTCGAGGCCCTCCATCAGACGCCACCGCGTGTAGTCATCAATTGTCAACGGCACCACGAGGTCTCCCGCGGTTACGGTCCGATCTTCGAGGCTCACAGTCAGTTCGAGACCCGGCTGCTCTTCGAGACGCTTCCAGATCAGTTCGACGTCGGATTGCTCGACCTGCGCGGCGACGAGGCCGGCCTTTCCGGCGTTGCCGCGGAAGATGTCTGCGAACCGCGACGAGATGACGACGCGAAATCCGAAGTCCGACAGCGCCCAGACGGCGTGCTCACGTGACGACCCGGTGCCGAAGTCGGGACCCGCGACCAGAACCGAGCCGCGATTCCAGGGCTCGACGTTGAGGATGAAGTCGGGGTCGGTCCGCCAGCCGGCGAACAGTCCGTCCTCAAAACCCGTGCGGGTCACGCGCTTCAGGTAGACGGCGGGGATGATCTGGTCGGTGTCGACATTGCTTCGACGCAGCGGAACGCCGATGCCTGTGTGGGTGATGAACGGTTCCATGGTGTGTGCCTCTTGCGATCTGGGAGTTGGCTTCGGTGATGGCGGAGTCAGACGGCGCGTCGCGCGCCTGTCACAGATCCGCGGGCGACGACAGCGTGCCTCGCACAGCCGTTGCCGCGGCAACGGCGGGTGACACGAGATGTGTACGGCCGCCCTTGCCTTGTCGCCCTTCGAAGTTGCGGTTCGACGTCGACGCGCAGCGCTCGCCGGGCGCGAGCTGATCTGGGTTCATTCCAAGACACATCGAGCATCCGGCCTGACGCCACTCCGCGCCTGCCGTGGTGAAGATCTCGCCGAGACCCTCCTCGTCGGCCTGCGCACGCACCCGCATCGAGCCCGGGACCACAAGCATCCGAACACCTTCGGCGACCGTCCGACCGTCGAGGATCTCGGCGACGGCACGCAGATCCTCGATCCGACCGTTCGTGCACGAGCCGACGAAGACGGTGTCGACGCTGATCTCGCGCAACGGGGTTCCCGGGGTGAGGTCCATGTACTCAAGAGCTTTCGACGCCGCGCCGGCCGCGTTCTCGTCGCCGAAGTCGGCCGGGTCCGGGACCGAAGCCGAGAGTGGCGCTCCCTGGCCGGGATTCGTACCCCACGTGACGAAGGGACTCAACGAAGCGCCATCGATGTGCACTTCCTCGTCGAATTCGGCGCCGTCATCGGTGCGCAATGACTTCCAATACTCGACGGCCGCATCCCAATCCGCCCCCTTCGGAGCATTCGGACGGCCCTTGAGGAATTCGAAGGTGGTCTCGTCGGGAGCAATCATGCCCGCACGCGCGCCCGCCTCGATCGACATGTTGCAGATTGTCATCCGCGCTTCCATCGAGAGATTCTCGATGGCGCTACCGCGATACTCGAGTACGTAGCCCTGTCCGCCGCCCGTACCGATTTTGGCGATAACGGCCAGGATCAGATCCTTACTCGTGACACCGGGCGGCAACTCGCCGTCGACCGTGATGGCCATCGTCCGAAATGGTCGCAACGACAGCGTCTGCGTCGCGAGTACGTGCTCGACCTCCGATGTCCCGATTCCCATTGCGAGCGCACCGAAGGCACCGTGGGTCGACGTGTGACTGTCACCGCAGACAACCGTCATTCCGGGCTGGGTCAGTCCCAGCTGAGGACCGACGACGTGAACGATGCCCTGTTCCTTGTCGCCCATGGGGTGCAGGCGGATACCGAACTCTTCACAGTTGCTTCGCAGGGTGTCGACCTGCGTGCGCGACACCGGGTCGGCGATGGGCAGGTTTGTGTCGACCGTCGGCACGTTGTGATCCTCGGTCGCGATCGTCAGGTCCGGCCGGTGGACGGGCCTGCCCGCGAGCCGCAGACCTTCGAATGCCTGCGGACTCGTGACCTCGTGAACGAGGTGGAGATCGATGAAGATCAGATCGGGGTCGTTGCCACCGTTCGCGTCTCCGCGTACGACGACGTGGTCGTCCCACACCTTCTCGGCGAGAGTACGAGGCTTACTTGCGCTGTTCGTCATCACTGCACTCATTCTGGCTGTAGCACTTGTGGTTTCGGGTGGGGTGCGGCGAGGGTCGGCGGGCTGTGCCGTCTCTCGCGTGCATCTCACGATGTGGACCGCTAGTATCGTCCTATGGGAAAGGATAGCGCACCGGAACCGCAGAGCGGAATCGGTGTCCTCGACAAGTCCGTGATCGTATTACGGGCCGTCGCGCAGGCTCCGGCCAACCTCACGGAGCTCTGCGAGCGCACCAACCTGCCAAGGGCAACGGCCCATCGGTTGGCAGTCGGCCTGGAGACGCATCGCCTGCTCGCACGCAACGCCGCCGGACGGTGGTACCCCGGGCCGGCCCTGGGCGAATTGGCGTCGAGCGCGCACGATCCCATCCAGGAGGCCGCACTCATGGTGCTCCCCCGACTGCGTGAGATCACCGGCGAATCCGTTCAGGTCTATCGCCGTGAAGGCTCCGAACGCGTCTGCATCGCGGCCATGGAACCGCCAACGGGACTGCGCGACACCGTACCTGTGGGCACCCGCTTCCCGATGAGCGCGGGCTCGGCGGCCAAGGTCCTGCTCGCCTGGGCCGAACCGTCGACTCAGCGGGCTCTTCTGCACGACAGCGTCTTCAGCGAACGTGCGCTCTACGAGATCCGCCGACGCGGCTGGGCGCAGAGCGCCGGCGAGCGAGCCGCGGGTGTCGCCAGCGTCTCGGCACCGCTGCGCGACGCCAACGGCGATGTGGTTGCGGCGATCTCGGTCTCCGGGCCGATCGATCGAATGGGCCGACGCCCGGGCGCGCGGTGGGCGGCCGATCTACTCGCCGCCGCCGAGGCCATCCAGAAACGGTTAGTGCCAACCGCGCGAGGCTGATTCGGTTAGCGTCTGGGCATGGGAACAAACCAACGTCAACAGATCGTCATGTCCGACGCCGAGATCACCGACTTCGTCGAACGCAGTCGCACAGCAACTCTCGCGACCCACGGCGCCGACGGCGGCATCCACCTCGTCGCCATGTGGTACGGCGTCATCGACGGCGAGATCTGGTTCGAGACAAAGGCCAAGTCACAGAAGGCGGTCAATCTCGGCCGCGACGCACGCTGTTCGGTCCTCATAGAGGACGGCGACACCTACGACACTCTGCGCGGCGTCGCATTTGAAGGACATGCGGAGATCTACGACGATCCCGACCATTGCCACCGCATCGGCGTGAGCGTCTGGGAGCGATACACCGGCCCCTACACCGACGAGATGAAGCCCTTCGTCGACCAGATGATGCACAAGCGCGTCGCTGTGCGGCTCGTCCCGGCGCGCGTTCGGTCCTGGGATCACCGGAAGCTGGGCCTCGACCCGATGCCGGTCGCCGGGTCGACGGCGGTCATCGACACCTCATCGACCTCACCAGCCTGACTGGCGCATTCTGATCGGCGCATTTCGATTGACGCTCTCGATGGTGCGCAATAAAAGGCGGCAACGAAAAAGTGCACCTCTCGGAGGAGAGGTGCACTTTTTGTTGTAGCCCCGACGGGATTCGAACCCGCGCTACCGCCTTGAGAGGGCGGCGTCCTAGGCCGCTAGACGACGGGGCCAAGACTCGATATTCAGTTGTAAAAGCCAGGGTTTGGTGTCCCGGCTTTCGCTGGGGTACCAGGACTCGAACCTAGAATGGCGGTACCAGAAACCGCTGTGTTGCCAATTACACCATACCCCAAAGGTCTCGTTCTCCGTGAGGAAAACAACCTGCGATAGCCTAGCAGAGGCCGACCGGGTTACTACAAATCGCCTGGTCAGACCCGCTAAATGGCCACCTGGCCCACCGCCGAGCGGAGCCGCGCGAGGCTCTTGTCGCGTCCGAGCAACTCCATCGACTCGAACAGCGGCGGGCTGATGTGCGATCCGGTGATCGCCACCCGCACGGGTCCGAATGCCTTTCGTGGTTTGAGCTCGAGTCCGTCGACCAGCGCCGTCGTCAGGGCTTCCTGGATGGCATCGGTATTCCACTCGGCAAGCGAGGACAGCGTCGAGATCGCGGCGTCGAGGACCGGCGCGGCGTCGGCGCCGAGGTTCTTTGCTGCCGACTTCTCGTCGATCGCGAACTCGTCATCGCTGACGTAGAGGAACGAGATGAGCGGCCATGCCTCACCGAGAACCTGGATGCGGGTCTGTACCAGTTCTGCGATCGTGGCGAACTGCTCGTCGTCGATCGGATCGGTGAACAATCCCTGGGTGACCAGGTATGCCTTGAGCCTCGCCGCGAAGTCGTCGAGTGCGAGCATGCGGATGTGCTCGGCGTTGATCGCGTCGGCCTTCTTCTGATCGAAGCGTGCCGGGTTGGAGTTCACGTCGCGGACGTCGAATTTGTCGATCATCTGGTCGAGCGTGAACACGTCGGTCTCGTGGG
This sequence comes from Gordonia sp. w5E2, assembly GCF_036540975.1. Lineage (NCBI taxonomy): Bacteria > Bacillati > Actinomycetota > Actinomycetes > Mycobacteriales > Gordoniaceae > Gordonia > Gordonia sp. w5E2. Next base: position 3,169,843 of record NZ_CP144213.1, read on the forward strand.
AGTAGCCCCACCCGAGCAGGGCGAGGTAGTTGAGCAGACCCTCCGGGAGGAACCCGCGGTCGCGATGGTGGAAGAGGTTCGACTGCGGGTCGCGCTTGGAGAGCTTCTTGTTGCCCTCCCCCATCACGAATGGCAGATGTCCGAATTCCGGGACGCGCTCGGCGACTCCGATCCGGATGAGCGCCTCATACAGCGCGATCTGGCGGGGCGTCGACGAGAAGAGGTCTTCACCGCGCAGCACGTGGGTGATCTTCATCATCGCGTCGTCGACGGGATTGACGAGCGTGTAGAGCGGGTCGCCGTTGGCGCGGGTGAGTGCGAAGTCGGGAACGGTGCCGGCCTTGATGGTCGTCGGCCCGCGTACGAGATCGTTCCAGGTGATGTCGTCGTCGGGCATCGGAAGGCGGACAACGGCTTTGCGTCCCGCTGCGCGATAGGCCTCACGCTGTTCGTCGGTGAGGTCGCGGTCGAAGTTGTCGTAACCGAGCTTGGGGTCACGCCCTGCCGCGCGGTGACGTGCCTCGACCTCCTCGGGCGTCGAGAACGCCTCGTAGGCCTCACCCGCGTCGAGGAGTTGCTTGACGACGTCCTTGTGGATGCCGCGACGCTCCGACTGTCGATAAGGCGCGTACGGGCCCCCGACCTCCGGGCCCTCGTCCCAGTCGAGCCCGAGCCAGCGGAGGGACTCGAGGATGGCGTCGTAGGATTCCTGGCTGTCGCGCGCGGCGTCGGTGTCTTCGATCCGGAAGACGAAGGTGCCCTTGTCATGACGCGCCTGGGCGAAGTTGAACAGCGCGGTCCGCACCATTCCGACGTGCGGTGTGCCCGTCGGCGACGGACAGAAACGGACACGGACTCCCTGCGCGCTGCTCATGGAGGTCAGCGTATCGAATGGGTACCGACCGCCGACCGCCTGCTCAGTCGCGGTGGCGACCGAGGAAGTCGACCAGCAGTCGATTCACCTCGGCCGGCTGCTCGAGATATCCGAAATGCCCGGCCTTCTCGACCTGCGCATACTCCGCTGTCGGGATCGCGTCGGCCACTTCACGAGCGAGCTCGACAGGAAGCCGTCTGTCGTCGCTGAATCCGACGACCAGCGACGGGACGGCGATGCGTCGGTACGCGTCGAGTCGGTTGGGCTCGTTCGTGTGGATTCCCAGTTGCGCACGCATGCCGGGCGTCATCTTCTGCTGCGAGAACATCATGACGTCGAGCCAGTCGCGGGTCGTGCGATCGTCGGCGAGTGTGTGCGCCGAGAGATTCAACTCGGCAGTGATCGCTGCCTCGTACTCGGGCGGCAGCTCGACCCCGTTGTCGTAGAGCGCACGCTCGCCCACCGAGAAGGTCTCCTGCAGAACGGTGGTGCGCCCATAGGTCGCCATCATCACCGCGCCGCGGACGAGATCCGGTCGCGCAAGCGCAAGCTCCTGCGTGATCCGTGCGCCGAGAGAGGTTCCGACGACGAATGCCGGTGCAATGCCGAGCGATTCGATCAGGCTCGCGGTGTCGGCGACCATGTCGTCGAGAGTGAAGCCGTCGGCACACTCCGACGATGGCGCGATCCCGCGGTTGTCGAATGTGACGACCTCGTACCCCGCTTTCACAAGCGCGGGAACCTGATTGGCCTTCCACACCCGCCCGGGGCTGCCGCTGCCCATCACCATCACGACGGCGGGACCCGTCCCCGTGCGCTCGTAGGCGATCTCTATTTCGTTGACGTGTGCGACGCCCGATCCGCTCACGGCTTGTCGACCACCGGATTGCTCAAGGTGCCGATGCCCTCGACCGTGACCGAAACACGTTGTCCGGCAACCATCGGACCGATTCCCTCGGGAGTTCCGGTGAGTATCACGTCGCCCGGGAGCAGAGTCATCACGCGTGAGACCCATTCCACCAGTGCGCCGACGTCGTGAAGCATCAGCGACGTGCGACTGCGTTGACGTACCTCGCCGTCGAGCTCGGTGGTGATCGCAGCGTCGGACGGGTCGAACGTGGTCTCGATCCAGGGTCCGAGGGGGCAGAAGGTGTCGTAGCCCTTGGCGCGCGTCCATTGGCCGTCGATCTTCTGCTGATCGCGGGCGGTCACATCGTTGGCGACCGTGTAACCGAGGATCGCAGAAGCGGCGTCGGCAGCCTTCACGTCCTTGCACGGACGTCCGATCACGACGGCGAGTTCGCCCTCGAAGTCGACACGTTCCGACGACGGCGGACGCACGATGGGCACCTCGGGTCCAACGATGGAGGTGTTGGGTTTGAGGAAGATCACAGGACTCTCCGGCGCTTCCGAGCCCATTTCGGCGGCGTGTGCCGCGTAGTTCTTCCCGACGCAGATCACCTTGGACGCGAGGATCGGCGCCAGCAATCGGACGTCGACCAAAGGCCACGATCTGCCCGTGAACGTCGGTGTACCAAAGGGATGTTCGGCGATTTCCTTGGCGATCGAGGAGCCATCCGACTCTTCGATCGAGACGAAAGCCACACCATCAGGACTCGCAATTCGGCCAAGACGCATACCAAGAACACTAGCGCACGCATCGCGTCCACTCTGTGGGACGTGAAATTGAGCCGACGTCGCATCAGTCTTAGAATGTGAACATTGCATCTCATTATTTGAGAGTCGTTCGAGATGCGCGACGACGCCACCTGGCCACCGCTGCCAGGACACACCCGAGGGAGGTCCGCGATGACGACCACGTCCACCATCACCAACACCAGGCGCTGGACCATGCTCGCGTGCTCGCTCATCGCCGCGATGACGACTGCGGTTGTCGTGGGAGGTGTCGCCTACCTCATTCCCGCGCTGCACACCCAGCAGGGCATGTCGCTCGCCCAGGCCTCTGTGCTGGCCACGATCCCGACGATCGGCCTCATGATCGCGATCGTCGGCTGGGGCACGCTGCTCGATCGATACGGCGAGCGGACGATCCTGCTGATCTCGGTCTCCATCACTCTTGTCGGCACATCCGCTGCCGCGATTACCGCGGCCGCCCAGGCGTCGTACGTCGCGATCGCGGCCTGTCTGTTCATCGCCGGAGTGGGTTCTGGTGCGGCCAACGGCGCGAGCGGACGCATCGTCGTCGGATGGTTTCCTCCCGAATTGCGTGGCACGGCAATGGGAATTCGGCAGATGGCACAGCCGCTGGGGATCGGCGTCTGCGCACTGACGATGCCAGTGATCGCCGCACGACACTCCGTCGCGGCCGCGCTGGCGGTGCCCGCTGTCGTGACCGCAATCGGTTTGGCTGCCGTCGTGTTCGGTGTGATCGATCCGCCCACACCGTCGACAACCGGCGCCACCGCCTCAGCGCAACGTCGAAACCCCTACCGCGAGAGCTGGTTTCTGGCGCGGGTCCACGCGGTCAGCGTCTTGTTGGTGATCCCGCAGCAGATGCTGTGGACATTCGTACCGACCTGGCTGATCGTCGCGCGGCACTGGTCACCCGCCGCAGCGGGCATTTTGGTGACGATCACCCAGGTGATCGGCGCGTTGGGCAGGATCGCGGCCGGTCGCTGGTCGGATGCCTGGTTGTCACGGATGCGGCCGATTCGGCTGATAGCGCTCGGCGCGGCGGCGGCGATGGCGCTGCTCGCCGTCGCCGACTGGCTGCACACGCCGTTGGCGCCCGCATTGATGATGATTGCCTCGGTGATCACGGTCGCCGACAACGGTCTCGCATTCACCGCGATCGCCGAATATGCAGGGCCGCAGTGGAGTGGCCGCGGACTCGCTATCCAGAACACCGCCCAGTACCTGGCAACGGCGGCGACCACACCCCTCTTCGGACTTCTGATCGGCGCCGCAGGATTTCCGCTCGCCTTTCTCGTCAGCGCTGTCGCTCCCGCTGTGGCGACCCCACTCATCCCGAAAGACGCAGTGCCGCAGGAGGAGTTGGTCGCCTGACTGCGCGACACATTTCACCACCGGGTGAGACACTCATCGATGCGAGGATGCCTGCGCGAGACTCGCATTCACCAAACCTGCGGCCTGCTGCGCATCGGGAACGACGACGAGTTGACGGCTTCCGTCGGTTCGAGTGATCAACAGGGCCGAGCCTGACCGCAGGACGATCCCGCGTACCCCACGCAACCGCCCGTGCACACAGAGCCGCTCACCGTAACCGCCGAAGTCGCGCAACGCGTTGACCTGAGTGACCTCAGCACGCACGACGTCACTCATCGGGACGGTCATCCGGGGCCATCCGACAACGCCCCGCACGGCGATCCGCTCCCGATCAACAGTCACGCGGGCAGACCACAGGATCGCGCCGGCCAACGCGGCGATGACACCCGGCAGCAACAACCATGGCTCCCGCAGGAGCACCGCGAGCATGACAATCGACACCAGCACAAGGCCGAGGACGACCAGCGAACCCGCCGACGTCGATACCCGACGCTGCCACAAAAAGCGCTCTCCCACTGCGAGTTCGGCCATCGGTAGTTCGCCGACCGGCACAGGTGCTGCCTGCTGGGTCGGGCGCACCAGCGCAGCGGTGATCAGACCCACGACCAGTCCGATCACTCCCGCGACAGCGAGTTCGATTGCCGGAACACCGATCTCGTACACCGTGGCGGTACCGCGTTGGGAGCCAACGCTACCCACGATCCCGAGCACCATGAACACGGTCAGTCCGTTGACGAGTGCGAGCGCCAGTCGTAGCAGCCTACCGTCACGTATGAACCACCCCGCCGCACCTCCGAGAACCGCTCCGAGAACCGCAATCACCACCACGGAGGCGACGACGCCGATCACACTCATCGTGCCGTCGACTCCGTGTGAGTTCCAATGCGTAGCAATCTCTTTCGGCAGCTCCGCGCGCCAGATACGCAAGAGCACCAGCGCGACGGCGAGCACCGCGATCGACGGAAGCGTGCCCAACAGGACCGCTGCCACCCTCCCCGAACGGCGTTGAGACGACGGATGGTTCATGACATCCTCCTGGTGATTTCGACGTTCAGTTCCGCTGGCCCGACTCCGAAGCGGCGGGCCGCGTCGACGAGTCGGTCCAGCGCATCAGCGAGTTCGGCATTGCGCGGCGCATCGCTGGAGACCACAGCACCTCGGCCCCTGCGAAGCTCGACCAGTCCTTCGTCGCGCAATTCTTGGTAGGCGCGCAACACGGTGTGGATATTGACGTCGAGCGATGCAGCGAGGTCGCGAGCGGACGGAAGCCGCTCACCCTGGGCCAGCTCTCCCCGCGCGATGCCGCCACGTACCGACGCGGCGATCTGGGTGAAGATCGGCGCGCGATCTGCGGTATCGATGCGGATGAGCACGCCCCAATCATATAGTTCTAGTTCAAATAGAACAACTATCTTCGCCGCGTCGATCTGCCGCGCGCTGCGCTGCGCAGAAAGTTACGTCCCGTGGGTCGCTCGTATGTACCGGTACATGCGGATGTCCCGAGGGGCGCGGTTTTCTGCGGGTGAAAGTAGCGGGTGAGAGTATCTGCGCGGGTTGAGCCAGTGGCCACAAACGACTCGGGCCGGAACCCGAAGGTTCCGGCCCGAGAAGAGGACAGCTGACTAGAGACGATCCAGGATGCGCTTGCCGATCTCGCCGGTCGACAGCGTCGCGCCGTCGCGGTCGAGAAGATCGTCGGCGACGGCCTTTTCGACGCGGCGCGCCTCGTCGGCGTATCCGAGGTGATCAAGCAGGAGCGCCACCGACAGGATTGCCGCGGTCGGGTCGGCCTTCTGCTGGCCTGCGATGTCGGGGGCACTGCCGTGCACCGGCTCGAACATCGAGGGGTTGGTGCCCGTGGCGTCGATGTTGCCCGACGCCGCCAGGCCGATGCCGCCGCTGACCGCTGCCGCGATGTCGGTGATAATGTCGCCGAACAGGTTGTCGGTGACGATCACGTCGAACCGGCCCGGATCGGTCACGAGGTAGATCGTCGCGGCGTCGACGTGGCAGTAGTCGACGCTCACGTCGGGGTACTCCGCGGCGACGGCGTCGACGGTGCGACTCCACAACGATCCCGCGAACGTCAGCACGTTGGTCTTGTGGACCAGCGTCAGATGCTTACGACGGTTGGTCGCACGCTCGAAGGCGTTGCGCACCACTCGTTCCACCCCGTAGCGGGTGTTGACGCTGACCTCGGTCGCGACCTCGTGCGGGGTGTCGACGCGGATCGCTCCACCGTTTCCGGTGTACGGACCCTCCGTGCCCTCGCGGACCACGACGAAGTCGATGTCCGGGTCGCCCGCCAACGGCGAGGTCACCCCCGGGAAACGATGCGACGGCCGCAGATTGACGTGATGGTCGAGCGCGAACCGCATCTTGAGCAGCAGGCCGCGTTCGAGCACTCCCGAGGGCACCGACGGATCGCCGATGGCGCCGAGGAGGATCGCGTCGTGCTCACATAGCGACGCCAGATCGTCGTCGGTGAGCAGTTCTCCGTTGCGGTGGTAGCGACGAGCACCGAGGTCGTACTCGGTGACCGCCACGTCGGGCACGAGCGTCGTCAAAACTCCGAGTGCCTCGGAGATGACCTCCGGGCCGATGCCATCTCCGGCGATGACCGCGAGTTTCATGACAGATCCACCTGCTCGATCAGAGTGGAGTCGACAGCGTTCGAGATCTCGGCGACCACGGCGTCGTCGACCTTGGTGCTCACGCGCAGCATCATGGTCGCGCCGCCGCCGTCGGCGTCCTGCGAGAGCGCCGCGGCGAGGATGTCGATACCCGCGTTTCCGAGCAGCGTGCCGATCTTGCCCAGCGAACCGGGCTGGTCGACGTAGCTGACGAGCAGGTTGAGGCCTTCGGCCCGCAGGTCGAAGTTGCGGCCGTTGATGTTGACGATCTTCTCGACCTGGCGCGGCTCTGTGATGGCACCCGAGACGTTCTGCACAGAGCCGTCGGCGTAGACGGCCTTGACGTCGACGACGCTGCGGTGGCTGGGACTCTCGGTGTTGGTGACGACCTCGCTGGTCACGCCACGCTCGGCAGCAACCGTGGGTGCGTTGACGAAGGTCACGGGCTCGTCGAGTGCGGCGGAGAAGAGTCCACGAAGGGCAGACAGCGCGAGGACGTCGACGTTGCTCGACGCGAGCTCACCGCGAACGTCGACGACGATCGACGACGGCAGTTCGCTGCTCAGGGCACCGATCAGGACGCCGAGCTTGCGCGACATCTCCAGCCACGGAGCGACCTCTTCGTCGACGGCTCCACCGGTGATGTTGACCGCGTCGGGAACGAAGTGACCTGCAAGCGCGAGACGCACGCTCTTGGCGACGTCGGTACCTGCGCGATCCTGCGCCTCACTGGTCGACGCACCGAGGTGCGGCGTGACGACGACCTGCGGCAGCTCGAACAGCGGCGAATCGGTGCACGGCTCGGTGGCGAAGACGTCGAGGCCCGCGGCACGCACCTGACCCGACGTGATCGCGTCGGCGAGAGCCTGCTCGTCGACGAGTCCACCGCGGGCGGCGTTGACGATGATCACGCCCTTCTTGGTGCGCGCGAGCTGGTCGGCGCCGATCAACCCGAGGGTCTCCGGCGTCTTCGGCAGGTGCACGGTGACGAAGTCTGCACGCTCGAGCAGTTCGTCGAGGCTGACCAATTCGATGCCCAGCTGCGCCGCACGCGCGGGCGAGACGTAGGGGTCGTAGGCGATGACGTGTGTCTCGAACGCGGCGAGACGCGCGGCGACGAGCTGGCCGATGCGACCGAGCCCCACGACGCCGACCGTCTTGTCGAAGATCTCGACGCCGTTGAACGACGAACGCTTCCAGGTGTGCTCACGCAGGGTCGCGTCGGCGGCCGGGATCTGACGTGCGGCCGAGAGCAGCAAGGAGACCGCGTGCTCGGCGGCGGTGTGGATGTTGGAGGTGGGGGCGTTGACAACCATCACGCCACGCGCGGTCGCGGCAGGTACGTCGACGTTGTCGAGACCCACGCCTGCGCGGGCGATGATCTTGAGGTTCTTGCCCGCCTCGAGCACCTCCTCGTCGACGGTGGTGGCGGACCGCACGAGGATTGCGTCCGCGTCGACCACTGCCTCGAGGAGCTTGGGACGGTCAGGGCCGTCGACCCACCGCACCTCGACGCCATCGCCGAGCGCTTCCACGGTCGAGGGGGCCAGTTTGTCGGCGATCAGGACGACCGGACTGCCAGCTGAGGTCACAGTGAATTCTCCGTAGATCGGTTACACAGGAATCGAGACGCCGAAGACGTGTCGACATGTCGAGGGACGTGATCGAAGCGCCAAGGACGTACGGGACTCAGCTTAGAGGGGCGTCCGAGGCGCCTGAACAGCCGGTCTGCGTCGTCGAAGCACTTACTCAGGAAACACCTGTACATTGTGATCGTCATTACGCGGCTGGCGATCGTCAACACGAGTCATCACGAGCAGGTTGCAAAGCAACCGCATCTGGATTCCATGTGCAGATCGTATTGGCCGCTGACCGTTACGGTGTGCATGACCCGCCGCTCAGGCGGGACCGGTGTTAACAAGAGTGGAGCATGTGAATGATGAGGAAGCTGACAGCGATGCTGGCTGTTCTCGCAGCGGTATTGCTTGCCGGCTGGGGGTCCGGTAGCGCCACTGCTGCCCCGGCAAAAATCTACCTCGGCGGCGGCTCGGGAATCCTGGTCCTCAAGGGAGGCAACAGCGCGGCCGCCTGCACCCTCACCACGATCGGCAACGCCAAGACCGGCGAGTTGATCGGTATCACCGCGGGCCACTGTGGCAAGCCGGGACAAAAGGTGGTCTCCGAGACGTTCCAGAGCCGCGGCCAGGCGGGCACCATCACCTATTCGGATCCCAAAGAAGACGTGGCGATCATCGAGTTCGACAGGAGCCGCGTCGTACCGCTGCGCACCGTGAACGGTGTGACGATCAACCGCATCGACCCCACGCCCCTCAGCTTCCCCACCATCGCGTGCAAGCAGGGTCGCACCACCGGCAACACCTGCGGCATCGCGTGGTTCTCCGACGGTGACGCTCACTTCTCACAGATCTGCGTCATCGAAGGCGATTCGGGCAGCCCCGTGGTTGTCGGCGACCGACTCGTCGGCATGGTCAACGCGTACTACTTCGTCGGCTGCATCGGACCGGAGACCGGAACGAACATCGGCCCCGTGCTCGATTACGTGAAATCGACCAGGTACAAGGGTTTCTCGCTGATCTGATCGACTGATCCCAGAACCGACGCAACACCCCGAGGCAAGCAATTTGCCTCGGGGTGTTGCGTTTTCGCGTGAACGACTTCAGGTCGACGCCGAGCGCCACCGGCACAACGACACCGGCCCGGCTCCCTGACGGGAACCGGGCCGGCGCTGAGTGCTTTGAATATCAGGCGGTTTCGGTGATCGGACGATCCACCCAGCTCATCAGGTCGCGCAGCTTCTTGCCGGTGACCTCGATCGGGTGCTCGGCGTTCTTCTTACGCAGATCCTCGAGCTCCTTGTTGCCGCCCTCGACGTTGGCGACGAGGCGCTTGACGAAGGTGCCGTCCTGGATGTCGGAGAGGATGGCGCGCATGCGGTCCTTGGTGTCGGCGTCGATGACGCGCGGGCCCGACAGGTAGCCACCGAACTCGGCGGTGTCGGACACCGAGTAGTTCATGCGGGCGATGCCACCTTCGTAGATCAGGTCGACGATGAGCTTGAGCTCGTGCAGCACCTCGAAGTAGGCCATCTCGGGTGCGTAGCCCGCCTCGACCATGACCTCGAAGCCGGTCTTGATCAGTTCCTCGGTGCCACCGCAGAGCACAGCCTGCTCACCGAAGAGATCGGTCTCGGTCTCTTCCTTGAAGGTCGTCTTGATGACACCGGCGCGGCCACCACCGATGGCCGAGGCGTACGACAGTGCGAGCGCCTGTCCCTCACCCTTGGGGTCCTGGTCGACGGCGATGAGGGCGGGAACGCCCTTGCCGTCGACGAACTGACGACGCACGAGGTGGCCGGGGCCCTTCGGGGCAACCATCGCGACGGTGACGTTCTCCGGAGCCTTGATCAGGCCGAAGTGGATGTTGAGGCCGTGGCCGAAGAACAGCGCGTCGCCGTCCTTGAGGTTCGGCTCGATGTCCTCGGTGAAGATCTTGGCCTGCGAGGTGTCGGGTGCGAGCAGCATGATGACGTCGGCCCACTCGGCGGCCTCGGCGTTCGACATGACCTTGAGGCCCTGCTCTTGCGCCTTCTCGCGCGACTTGGAGCCCTCACGCAGGCCGATCGCCACGTCGACGCCGGAGTCGCGCAGCGACAGCGAGTGCGCGTGGCCCTGGCTGCCGTAGCCGATCACAGCAACCTTGCGGCCCTGGATGATCGACAGATCGGCATCGTCGTCATAGAACAATTCGATCGCCACAGTTGGATTCCCTTCGATATCTACTTGTGCCCCAGTCGAAGTGGTCTCGAGGCGGGGGCTCGTATGTTGTCTTACGACAGGTTGTTTTCTTCAGAACGTCAGCGGTTGGCCGACATGCTCTTGGGTCCTCGACCCAGTGTGACCGCGCCGGACTGCGCGATCTCGCGGATGCCGTACGGATCGAGCATCCGCAGCAGGGCCTCCAGTTTCTCCGACGTTCCGGTCGCTTCGACGGTCAACGACTCGGGCGAGACGTCGATCACCTTGGCGCGGAACAGATTCACGACCTCGATGACCTCACTGCGCACCGAAGCGTCGGAGCGCACCTTGACCATCATCAGTTCGCGGGACACCGACGACGCCGGGTCCTGCTCGACGATCTTGATCACGTTGATCAGCTTGTTGAGCTGCTTGGTGACCTGCTCGAGTGGGAAGTCCTCGACGGAGACCATGATGGTCATTCGCGAGACACCCTTCATCTCGGTCGGGCCGACAGCAAGTGATTCGATGTTGAATCCGCGGCGCGAGAAGAGCGACGACACGCGTGCGAGGACACCGGGAAGGTCCTCGACCAGAACGCTCAGGGTATGAGTACTCACTTCCGACCCTCCTGGCCGAGATTGGTCTGCTGGTTGACGATTTCGTGGATGTCGGCGACGTCCTCCGCGGCCGACTCGTCGTCGTCGAAGAGCGGCCGGATGTCGCGTGCGGCCATGATCTCGTCGTTGCCGGTACCCGCTGCGACCATCGGCCAGACCTGGGCGTCGGCGCCGACGATGAAGTCGATGACGACCGGGCGGTCGTTGATCTCACGCGCCTGGGCGATCACGTCGTCGACGTCGGCTTCGTTCTCGACGCGGAATGCCGCGCAGCCCAACGCTTCCGCGAGCTTGACGAAGTCGGGGATGCGTCGCGAGTGGGTCGAGAGGTCGGTGTTGGAGTAGCGCTCCTCGTAGAAGAGCGTCTGCCACTGACGGACCATGCCGAGGTTGCCGTTGTTGATCAGTGCCACCTTGATCGGGATGCCCTCGATCGCGCAGGTGGCCAGCTCCTGGTTGGTCATCTGGAAGCAACCATCGCCGTCGATGGCCCACACCTCGGCGTCGGGATCGGCCATCTTGGCGCCCATCGCCGCGGGAACGGCGTAGCCCATCGTGCCGAGACCACCGGAGTTCAACCAGGTGCGCGGCTTCTCGTAGGAGATGAACTGTGCTGCCCACATCTGGTGCTGACCGACGCCCGCGCAGTACACGGCGTCGGGGCCCGCGAGCTGCCCGACGCGGGAGATGACGAACTCCGGCGACATCGAACCGTCGGCGGGACGGTCGTAGCTCACCGGGTAGGTGCGGCGGATGCGGTCGAGGTAGGTCCACCACTCGGTGAGATCCTGCGACGTGTCGCTGGTGGCACGCTCGTTGCGCAGCGTCTCGATCAGATCGGAGATGACCGCCTTGCAGTCGCCGACGATCGGGACATCGGCGACGCGGTTCTTGCCGATCTCGGCAGGATCGATGTCGGCGTGGATCACCTTCGCGTCGGGCGCGAACGACGCCAACTGTCCGGTGACGCGGTCGTCGAAGCGTGCGCCGAGAGTGATCAGCAGGTCGGAACGCTGCAGTGCCGCAACGGCTCCCACAGTGCCGTGCATGCCGGGCATGCCGAGGTGCTGCTGGTGCGAATCCGGGAAGGCACCGCGAGCCATCAGCGTGGTGACAACGGGGATGCCGGTCAGCTCGGCAAGCTCGAGCAACTCGGGCGACGCGTTGGCCTTGATCACACCGCCACCGACGTAGAGCACGGGGTGCTTCGCGGCGTTGATCAGTCGAGCTGCCTCACGAACCTGCTTGCCGTGCGGCTTGGTGACCGGACGGTAGCCGGGCAGATCGATCTGCGGCGGCCACGAGAAGGTGGTCTGCGCCTGCAGGATGTCCTTGGGGATGTCGACGAGAACCGCTCCGGGACGGCCACTCTCGGCGATGTGGAACGCCTCGGCCATGACCCGGGGGATGTCGACGGCATTGCTCACCAGGAAGTTGTGCTTGGTGACCGGCATCGTGATGCCGGAGATGTCGGCCTCCTGGAACGCGTCGGTACCGATCAGTGCCCGGCCGACCTGGCCGGTGATCGCCACGACGGGCACCGAGTCCATCTGCGCGTCGGCCAGCGGCGTGACGAGATTGGTCGCACCGGGACCCGACGTCGCCATCATGACACCGGCGCGGCCGGTGACCTGTGCGTAGCCGGTGGCAGCGTGACCAGCGCCCTGCTCGTGACGAACGAGAACGTGGCGCACCTTCTGCGAGTCCAGGAGGGGGTCGTAGACCGGCAGAACAGCGCCGCCCGGAATACCGAAAACCACCTCGACGCCGAGCTCTTCGAGTGATCGAACCACCGACTGCGCGCCGCTGACCCGCTCGGGTGCGACGGTGTTCTGCGGCACGGCGCGGAGCGTGCCCGCCGCCGGTGATTGTTCGCGCAGCACGTTGGCTGCGGTGCCATTACTCTTGGCTGCGGGCTCGGTTGTGGCATCGGCCCCGCTGGCGGCGCGTGCTGTTGGTGCGCTCACTGCACGGTCCTCACATCTTCTGTTCGGCGTCCTGCGACGGACTGGGATTCGATTGATTTGTGATTGCGCATGGAGATCGGTTCACCATGTCGTTGACAACAAAAAACCCCCGACAGCAAGGCTGTTCGAGGGTGGCGCGTCGATGCTTGTTGGGTCTACGAAGTGACCGATCAGGCGACGACGCGCCGGCCGATTACTACGAGAAGATCCTTGTGCATCACGTCGTTCACGGTAGGGCTGTGCACATCACTGAGTCAAACTACGGACACTTGAGTCCCACATCGTGGGAATGCACTGCATGGACGGGCCATCTCGCGAGGATGTCACAATGGGGTCGTGCCTTCGTCTGACCAGCCGACTTCCAGCGACCTCCCCGACGACGTTTCCCCGAGCGAGGACCTGTCTCGTGAGGATCACCTGTCCCACGAGGACTCATCGGCAGAGGACGCAGTCGAGTTGCCACAGGCATTCCGGGTACAGAAGCTGGCGTACTTCGCAGTGCCCGCGGCGTTCGTCGTGGCAATCATCCTTGCGGGCACGTCGCTGGTGTGGCTCGGCTGGACGCTGATCATCCCGATCCTGCTCGCCCTGTGGATCGGACGAATCCGGACCGTCGTCACCGAGGACGGGATCACCGCGGTCGGCACGTTCCGCACCAGGCACATCGCGTGGTCGGACATCGCGGGCCTGCAGTTCTCCAAGTGGGGACCCGTGCGCGCGGTGTTGTCCGACGGATCGAGGGTCCGGTTGCCCGCGCTGATGTTCCGCGACCTCCCGTTGCTGTCGGCGGCGAGTCGCGGCCGCATCCCCGATCCGTACGCCGCGGCCGCAGCAGCAGAATCCTGACATCACCAGCGCTGCTGGCCCGGCCGGATCCCGGCCTTCGCGTTAAGGTTCTTCAGGTGGCAAGCCCCACTGTTTCCGCCCACGACATCGACGACCTGATCAACGCGGGCGAGCTGGCCCAGACGTCTGAATACCTGGCCAGCCTCCCCCACCACGACGTTGCGGCCATTCTGGACAGACTCCCCCGCGAGCACAGTGGTATCGCCTTTCGACTACTGCCCAAGGACGTCGCCGTAGACGTCTTCGACGACCTCAGCCCGCGGTCGCAGCGTCACCTGATCGACGACCTCGGCACCACGGCGGTCGCCGAGGCGTTCGACAATCTCGATCCCGACGACCGCGCAGAACTACTCGATGAATTGCCCGCGGCCGTCGCCAAGACGTTGATCGCGGACCTGACGCCCGAAGAACGTGACGCGACCGGCGTCGTCCTCGGCTATCCGCGAGGTTCGGTCGGCAGGCGGATGAGCCCCGAAATAGTCCATGCCTACGTCGACGAACCGGTCGCCGCGGCTCTCGCACGCGTCAAGGAGCGCGGCTCCGAGGTCGAGACGATCTACACCATCCCGGTGATCAATCGCCATCGCGTCCTCGAGGGCGTGGTGAGCTTGCGCGATCTCCTGCTCGCCGAGCCCGAGACCCTCGTCGGCGACCTCATGCGCAAGCCCGTCGCGGCCAACGCCGACGACGACGCGGAGTCGACCGCACAGCGCTGCGTCGACCGCGGCATCCTCGCGATGCCGGTCGTCGACAGCGAGAACAGGGTCGTCGGGGTGCTGACCCTCGACGACGCAGTCGAGGTGATCGAGCAGGCCCGCGACGTCGACGAGGCACGTGCGGGCGCAAGCGAACCACTCGACGAGCCGTACCTGCTCGCCTCGGTCTTCTCCATCACGCGATCACGGATCGTGTGGCTCTTCGTCCTTGCCATTTCGGCGATACTCACGGTCAACGTGCTCGAGATCTTTGAGGCGACGCTCGACGAAATGGTGGCTCTTGCCCTGTTCATCCCCTTGCTGACCGGTATCGGCGGCAATACCGGTTCGCAAGCCGCAGTGACGGTCACCCGAGCCCTGGCCGTCAACGACGTCACACCTCGCGACGTCGTCCGGGTCGTCGGCAAGGAGTTCCGAGTCGGACTGACACTCGGCGTCAGCCTGGGGCTCGTCGGATTCGTGGTCGCGGGCCTGGTCTACGACTTCCGGATCGGCACGGTCATCGGCGTGACCATCGTGTCGATCTGCACCATGGCCGCGACGGTCGGCGGACTCATGCCGCTGATCGCCAAGTCGATCAAAGTTGACCCCGCGGTGTTCTCCACTCCGTTCATCTCGACCTTCTGCGACGCAACGGGCCTGCTGCTCTACTTCATGATCGCCAAATCGGTACTGGGTATCTGAACCGCTGCAGCTGAAGCGCTGGGCGGCCGGCACGACCGGGCCGTCGGCCGACATCTGTTTTGTTCCCGCACGTCAGCGGGGAGTACCGTTGATGAGCGAACCCGCTTCGCCACGCCCATCGGAGTGACGACGCGAGTTGGCTCAGCCCAGTCGAACCCGGTGCGGACCCGCCGAGGTGTCAGGCCAGACGAACGTTTCCGATCGCACACGAAGACGGTGAGCGAATATTCGCGTCTGGTGTGGCGTTGAGACGTCACAGCGCCGTAGTCGGCGCATCGCGAGTCCACACGGTCCGCCCCGCGCGGACACCGAACGATCGAGGAATTCCCATGCCAGCCCTGAGGTCGCGAACCACCACCGTCGGACGAGAAGCAGCCGGAGCCCGCGCACTGTGGCGTGCCACCGGCATGACCGATGACGATTTCGGCAAGCCGATTGTTGCGATCGCGAACTCGTACACGCAGTTCGTGCCGGGCCATGTGCACCTCAAGAACGTCGGCGAGATCGTGGCCGACGCCGTGCGCGCTGCAGGCGGCGTTCCCCGTGAATTCCACACAATCGCCGTCGACGACGGCATCGCGATGGGTCACAGCGGCATGCTCTATTCGCTGCCTAGCCGCGAGATCATCTCCGACTCTGTCGAGTACATGGTCAACGCGCACACCGCCGACGCCCTGGTGTGTATCTCGAACTGCGACAAGATCACTCCCGGCATGCTCAATGCCGCGATGCGCCTGAACATCCCGACGGTCTTCGTCTCGGGTGGCCCGATGGAAGCGGGCAAGGCCGTGATCGTCGACGGTGTCGCGCAGGCGCCAACCGACCTCATCACCGCCATCTCGGCGTCGGCGAACAACGACGTCAACGATGACGGCCTCACCGAGGTCGAGCGTTCGGCCTGCCCGACGTGCGGTTCCTGCTCCGGTATGTTCACCGCCAATTCGATGAACTGCCTGACCGAGGCACTCGGTCTGTCGCTGCCGGGCAACGGCTCGACGTTGGCGACACACGCCGCGCGTTACGACCTGTTCAGTCGCGCGGGCACCACCGTGGTCGAGGCGGCCAAACGCTACTACCGCGACGACGACGATTCGGTCCTCCCTCGCAGCATCGCGACCACGACGGCCTTCCGTAACGCGATGGCGCTCGACGTCGCGATGGGCGGCTCGACCAACACCGTGCTGCACATCCTCGCCGCCGCTCAGGAGGGCGAGGTCGCCGACTTCGATCTCGATGTCATCGACGAGATCAGCCGAAACGTGCCGTGCCTGTCGAAGGTCGCACCCAACTCGGACTACCACATGGAAGACGTCCACCGCGCCGGCGGCATCCCCGCCATCCTCGGCGAGCTTCGTCGTGGCGGACTGATCGACGACACCGTTCCCACCGTGCACTCGAAGACCATGGCCGACGCCCTCGACGACTGGGACATCCGCGGCGGCAAGGCCACCGACGCCGCGATCGAACTGTTCCATGCCGCACCGGGTGGCGTGCGGACCGTCGAACCGTTTTCGACGAAGAATCGGTGGAGTTCACTCGACACCGACGAAGAGGGCGGTTGTATCCGCGACGTCGAGCACGCGTACACCGCAGAGGGTGGACTGTGTGTGCTGCAGGGCAATCTGGCCGAGGACGGGGCCGTGCTCAAGACGGCAGGCATCAGCGAAGACCTCTGGCATTTCGAGGGTCCCGCACGCGTCGTCGAAAGCCAGGAGGAGGCCGTGCAGGTCATCCTGTCCAAGACCATCCAGGCCGGTGAGGTGCTCGTCGTGCGCTATGAGGGTCCTTCCGGCGGCCCCGGCATGCAGGAAATGCTCCACCCGACCGCCTTCATGAAGGGCACCGGCATGGGCAAGAAGTGCGGGCTGATCACCGACGGCCGGTTCTCCGGTGGCTCGTCGGGTCTGTCGGTCGGCCACATCTCGCCTGAGGCCGCCGCTGGCGGCGTCATCGGTCTGATCGAAGACGGCGACCCGATCCTCATCGACGTCAAGACCCGCGCGTTGAAGGTGCTCGTCGACGACGACGTGCTCGCCGAGCGTCGCGCCAAGATGGAGGCTTCCGAGCGTCCATGGCAGCCCAAGGATCGCCAGCGCACGGTGACGACAGCGCTGCGCGCCTACGCCAAGCTGGCCACGTCCGCTGACAAGGGCGCTGTTCGCCGGGTCGACTGAGCGTCCGGCGAAGACCGCCGACCAGAAGGGCCCGACCAACTGGTCGGGCCCTTCTTCATTACGTTCTGTAGTTATAGCGGGGCTGTCTCTATTGCGGGGCCGTCAGCTCGGGTTGCCCGGAGAGGTGAACGGGTCGGTGCCGTTGCAGAAGATCCAGATCACGCAGGCGACGGCGATCCCGATGACCAGCCACAACACAGAGCCGACGAACGGTCTGCGAGCCCAGCCACGCGGATAGTCCAGCGAGTAGAGCCCCGGCCCGGTGAGGATGATGGCTGCGGCGGCCGCGGCCATCATGAGTTCGAACTCGACGCCGTTTGCGCTCGCGAAGAACTCGAATCCACCGCCGATGGTCGTCTTGAATGCGGCCGCCAGCAGCGCCACGGCGAGAATCGCCGACGCTCCGATCGGCGTGAGCAGCCCGACGATCACCATCAGACCGCCGATCGTCTCGGCGAGCGCGATGCCCGCCGCCAGCGGCTTGGCGGCATCGGCTGCGAACCCGATCGCGGGGTTCGCGGGGTTGAGGAGTTCGTTCTGAAAGCCGTCGAGGCCCGTGCCGTTCCACCAACCGAACAGGCGCGACAAGCCGTGCGCCATCGCGACGACACCGACGGCCACGCGTAACAGCAGCAGCCCGAGGTCGAGGGTGCCGCGTCGCGCGCGTGGCTCCGCGACCGCGACCGAGTCGTCGTGGTCGGCGTGCACCTGCGCAGGCGCAGGGTCGGCGTGGGCAGTGTGGGCGTGGGCAGAGTGGGCGTGCGCACTGTCGAAGGCGGCCGTATCGGCGGGTTCGGGGGTGGCAGGGTCGGACCCGGGGTTGCCCGTGTCGATGATGGCCGTGTCGTGGCGCTCCGGCGAGCTGTCGGCCGAGGGATCGGCGACCTCCGCGTACCCGCGCGTGGGCTGGGGCGTTGGAGGTACAGGCGTTGCAGGTACAGGCGTTGCGGGTACAGGTGTTGCGGGCTCCTGTGCCGCGGCGGGACTCTCGAAGCGCTCGGTTGTGGCGTCGTCGCCGCGTTGCGGCGCGGGCCTGCGGCGCCGGCGCTGTCCTGTCTCCCCCGCGGGCGGCGGCGGGGACGCCACCGAGGGCGGCGTCGACGTGCCTGCCCGTGGCGTCGTCTTCCCGGTCGGCATGTTCTTCGCGGCCGACGGGGTCGCAGAGAACGGGCGGGTGTGCACCTCGTCCGGATCGAGATCGTCAAGTTCGTCGACGCGAGTCATACGTCCGCGAGAATGCCTGTCGTAGAAGGCATCTCGGTCGTCGGCCGGGCGTTGCTGGATGGGGATGCGTCCGGTCGTCTCGTCGTACGGACTCGCCGAGTCCCCGTCGGAACCAACGTAGGGTTCGCTGCTGCCGGTCTCCGCGTTACCGGCCGCCACGCGCCCGGTTCCGGTGCCGCGCCCGTGATCGTCGGAGCCCGACGCCGCTCCGGAGACGTCGTCGGCAGGAGTCCGGTCGTCTCGTTCAGTCACACAGTCGACTGTAGAGCGTCGTCAACGGGCCACCTCCCAACAGCGCGCGGTGAGTCGTCGACCATCGCCTACTGTGGTGTGCATGCGAGAGGGGCGGAACGAGCGGCACCGAACCGCCAGATCCCGGCGGGTGCGCCTGTGGGCACTGCTGACGGGCGCAATGATGCTGGTGGCCGTCGCACTCACCGGGTGCGCCGATTTCTCCGCTCAGGACCGCGACCGCTCGGCAGGCGAATTCTCGGCCAACAACGACTCGCCCCGCAAGCAGCAGCAGACGCCGACACCCGAGCCCAGCACACCGCAGAATCAGGGTCCGCCGCCGACCGGCCCGTGCGTCGATCCCGACCCGCAGGTCATCGCCACATGTCTCGCGTCGACCGGAGGACTGATGCCCGGCGACGATCAGGCAACCACAACGGTCGTCGCCGAACGCACGACAGGCAAACTGATCACCGCAAAGCGATACGGACCGCAACGAGCGATCGCGTCGTTCGACGTCGACGGTTCGGGCGACGGCGGACTCGTCGACTTCGCGTTGTCTCCGACGTACAGCCAAGACCGCCTCATCTACGCGCTCATCACCACCCCGTCCGACAATCGCGTGGTCCGCATCGCGCCGGGCGACGTCGCCAAGCCGATTCTCACGGGCATTCCGAAGGGCGCCACCGGAAACATGGGAGCACTGTACTTCCGCTCCCCCACCGAGCTCCTCGTCGCGACGGGCGACGCGGGTGATCCGTCGGCGGCAGCAAACCCTGCGTCGCTCGCGGGCAAATTGCTCTCCGTCACCTCGTTCGGGTCGGGTGCGAATCCGCCTCCCAAGGTCGTCGCGTCCGGCTTCGGATCGAACGTGGCACTGTGCCACAACGACAGCGGAGGGCTCTACGTCGCTGATCGCACCGCGACCGAGGATCGCTTGCAGATCGTCGAGTCGGGCGGACCCAAGGTGCTGTGGACGTGGCCCGACAAACCCGATGTCGCGGGTTGCGCTGTCTCGTCCGGTCAGATCTTCGTGACCACCACACGCACCCAGCAGATCCTCGCCCTCACCGAACCGACTCGCGACAAGCCGACGATCACTCCGCCCGCTGTCGTTCTCGAGAAGCGTTACGGCGCTTTGGGCAGGATCGTCAGCTCTGCAAGTGGCGCAATGCTTTTCGCCACCGTCAACAAGGCGTCGGGTAACCCTGTCGGCACCGACGACCGCGTCGTGCGCTTCATCCCGCCCGCGTCGTCGGAGAACCGGACTTAGGGTTACGAGCCGCGTTCACCGTCACCCGTTCGTCGTACGGATTTCGCGATACCGCCGATGAGCGGCGTCGGCGCACTCTACGCTGCCTTCACCACTGATCATTCAGCGAAAGGCACGGCCCATGCGTCGTCGCGGTCTGGTTCTCGTACTCTCGTTCATTTTCACCCTCGCCTTTGGGTCTGCCGGTGTAGCGGCCGCGGCGCCGGGATTGGGGTCATCCGATTTCGGCAGTCTCGGAGGCATTCCCGGCCTGCCGGGCACCTCGGCCGGCTGTTCGGCGGAACTCTACAGCCCTGGCGATTGGCGACTCGGCCCGAAGGAGTTCGCGACGGAAGCGCCCGTCGGACCCCAATTGGCCGGCTACAAGCGCCTCGGCAACTTCACCGACGGCAAGGACTTCCTGACCAAGTGGTGGGACCCGGACGCGAAGCCCAAAGCAAACTGGCGCTATCCGGAACAACAGGGTTACGTCATCAGGAACGGCAAGCCCATCAAGCACCGCGCCGCGCTGGACGTCGGCAAGAGCATCGACCGATACGGCGGTGAGGGCGGCAACTTCTTCGCCCCCACCGGCACGAGTTACATCAAACGGTCACTGCCGCCGTCGAATCTCGTCAACAGCTCCAGCCCACGGTATTGCAACTACCACGTGTACCGCGTGGTCAAGCAACTCCCGATCTACACCGGACCGATCGCACCGGCCTTCGAACAACCTGGTCTCGGCACTCAGTACGAAGTGGTTCCACAGCTTCTGCCGAGCCGCCCGGAGTGCGGGACCGATGTCAACGTCGGCTGGCTGCTGTGCGCCGGATACCTGCTGCAGACGTTCCCGCCGGTGACAACCGGATGACCGGTATCGACAGCGGGCTCGGCGAATCGATGACGACACGCATCGTCGAGCTCGGCCGTCGTATGGGGGCGGTCGCCGACGACCTCCCCGAGCTGTCACACCTGCGCGACGACGGTGTTCCGTCATGCTGGCAGCAGGACGGCGTGTGGCATCTGACGGTCAGAGAACGTGCACGCATCCTCTCCGACCGACAGACCACCTCTGCCCACGAGTTCCTCTTCTTCGTCGCCGAACAGATATCGGAGGCGATGTCGCGGCGACTGCACCCGCCCGGCACCCCTGATTTCCGCAGGGTGTCGTGGCAGGCGCAGTACGACATCCTGCACGGCGTCGACCCTGAATGGGCCGACACGTGGCTCACTCAGACGCGGTCACGACTGGTCGACGCGGGCGTCGACGACGATGTGCTCGCTCTTCTTCCGAACGCGAGCTGATCGGCCCGGACCTCGTCAGGAGCAGGCCGCGATGACCAGCTCTTTCACACGGGCCGGGTCGGCCTGACCGCGCGTCGCCTTCATCACGTCGCCCACGATCTTGCCTGCGGCCGCAACCTTGCCGCCACGGATCTTGTCGGCGATGTCGGGGTTGGCGGCCAGTGCCTCGTCGACGGCCTTCTGCAGTGCGGAGTCGTCGCGCACCACCTCGAGCCCGCGGTCGGCGACGATCTGCTCGGGTTCGCCCTCGCCGTCGAGCACCGCGACCGCAACCTGCTGCGCGAGCTTGGTGGTCAGCTTGCCCTCGTCGACGAGTCCGATGACGGTGGCGACCTGCGCGGGGGTGATCGGTAGGTCGGCCAGCTCGGCGCCGCGCGTATTGGCCTGCTGCGCGAGGAATGACACCCACCAGCCGCGCGCGGCCTCGGGAGCGGCACCCGCCTCGACGGTCGCGATGATGAGGTCGACGGCGCCGACGTTGACCAGGTCACGCATGACCTCGTCGGACACACCCCACTCGGTCTGGATGCGCGCGCGTAGTACCCACGGCAACTCAGGCAATGCGCCTCGGATCTCGGCCACCCACGCCGAATCCGGTTGCACGGGAGGCAGATCGGGCTCCGGGAAGTAGCGGTAATCCTCAGCGGTCTCTTTCCGACGCCCCGCCGACGTGGTGCCGTCGGATTCGTGGAAGTGGCGCGTTTCCTGCACGACCTCGCCGCCGGACTCGAGAACCGCTGCCTGCCTTCGCATTTCGTAGGTGACGGCGACCTCGACACTCTTGAGCGAGTTGACGTTCTTGGTCTCGGTGCGGGTGCCGAACTCCACGGCATCCTTGCGCATCAACGACACATTGGCATCGCAGCGCAGCGACCCCTGATCCATGCGGACGTCCGAGACGTCGAGTGACTTGAGTAGGTCTCGCAACGCCGTGACGTAGGCACGGGCGACCTCGGGGGCACGTGCCCCGGCACCGGTGATCGGCTTGGTCACGATCTCGACGAGCGGCACGCCGGCGCGGTTGTAGTCGAGGAGTGAGTGATCGGCGCCGTGAATGCGGCCGTCGCCACCCACGTGCAGTGACTTGCCCGTGTCCTCCTCCATGTGGGCGCGCTCGATCTCGACACGCCACGTCGTTCCGTCGGAGAGCGCGACGTCGAGGTATCCCTCGTAGGCGATCGGGTCGTCGTACTGCGAGATCTGGTAGTTCTTCGGCTGGTCGGGATAGAAGTAGTTCTTCCGCGCGAAGGTGCTCGACGGCCGGATCGAACAGTTCAGCGCCAGCCCGATGCGGATCGCGTATTCGATGGCCTTGGCGTTTGCCACCGGGAGCGAACCGGGCAGGCCGATGCACACCGAGCACACCTGGGTGTTGGGATCGGCGCCGAACGTCGTCGGGCACGCACAGAACATCTTGGTGTCCGTACCGAGCTCGACGTGTACCTCGAGTCCCATCACGGGATCGAACTTCTCGATGACCTCGTCGTAGTCCATCAGTTCGGCGGTCGCGGCAGTCATGGCGTCCAGTTTATGCGTGCGCGCATCGCCGGGTCGGTCGGGTCGTGTGCATCGATAGGCCGCGCGGGGCCATCA
Source organism: Gordonia sp. w5E2 (assembly GCF_036540975.1). Taxonomy (NCBI): domain Bacteria; kingdom Bacillati; phylum Actinomycetota; class Actinomycetes; order Mycobacteriales; family Gordoniaceae; genus Gordonia; species Gordonia sp. w5E2. The sequence goes on from NZ_CP144213.1 coordinate 3,192,744, forward strand.
ACCGAAGATGACCCGCATTTCCTGATACTGGGCTGCCGGGACCTGCTTGTGGTTGGCCAGCGCCTCGTCGAATGTGGTGCGCTCGATCTCGGTGCCACGCAGCACCACCATCTGACCCCAGCCCTTGTCGGCGACGAGATCGGTCGTCGCCATGCCGAGTCTCGTTGCCAGGACGCGGTCGAACGCCGTCGGCACCCCACCCCGCTGCACATGGCCGAGGACCGTTGCGCGGGTCTCGATCCCGGTGCGCTCCTCGATCATCGGCGCGAGAACCTCGGCGATGCCGCCGAGTCGGGGGCGGTTGAAGCCGTCGAGCCCCTTCGTCGAATGTGCGGTCTCCATCTCGGGCAGCTTGAAGCCCTCGGCGACGACGACCATCGGCGAGCGACCACGGTTCTTCACGCTCGTCACCCAGGCGCAGATCTGATTGAGACTCTCGGGGTGCTCCGGGATCAGAATCGCGTGTGCGCCGCCCGCGATGCCCGAGTGCAATGCGATCCACCCCGCGTGACGGCCCATCACCTCGAGCACCATGCAGCGCTTGTGCGAGTTGCCGGTGGTACGCAACCGATCGATGGACTCCGTCGCGATCTCGACCGCTGTGTTGAAACCGAACGTGTAGTCGGTCGCTGCGATGTCGTTGTCGATGGTCTTCGGCACGCCGACGATGTTGATGCCGTCTTCAAAGAGCCGCTGCGACGCGGCGGCGGTGCCGTCGCCGCCGATGGCGATCACTCCGTCGATCTCGAGGTTCTTGAGGACCTTCTTGATGTTCTCCGCGCCGCCGTCCGGCTCGGAGTACGGCCCGAATCGACTGGTACCGAGGATGGTTCCGCCCTCGTGGCTCAGACCGCGCACACGCGCGCGGTCGAGCTCGATGATGTCGCCGTAGACCAGTCCGTACCAGCCGTCACGAAATCCGACGAACTCCTGCCCGTAGACGGTCTCTCCCTTGAGAACCGCGCCACGGATGACCGCATTCAAACCAGGGCAGTCGCCTCCGGAGGTGAGAATGCCGTATCTCTTCGCCATGTCTCTTCGTGCCTTCCGCCGTCCGAGGTCCCGCTATCGGTCTGGGTGATCGGTGTCCAATCTAGTTGGCCGTCGTCCCGTGCGCCGAGCGACAGCGAATGCCGCACAGTTGGGGTTCGTCACTTCACACCATGCTCGTAGGCGTAGACGACGGCTTGGGCACGATCGCGCAGGCCGAGTTTTCCCAGCAGCCCACTCACGTGCGTCTTGACGGTCTGCTCGGTGACGAACAGCTCGCCTGCGATCTCTGCGTTCGACTTTCCCTCAGCCACCAATTCGAGCACTTCACGCTCACGTGGAGTCAGCGATGCGAGTTCCGGTGACCTGGTGCGTCGCTCGCGACGCGAGGTCACCTCGGCGATGAGTCGGCGGGTGATCGACGGCGCGAGCAACGCATCGCCCGCCGCGACGACCCGCACAGCCCGGACGAGCTCGTCGGCGGGCGCATCCTTGAGCAGAAATCCCGACGCCCCGATCCGCAGCGCTTCGTACACGTAGTCGTCGATGTCGAAGGTCGTCAACATCAGCACGCGCGTCTTGCCCGCGGCGCCGTTCGCCGGAACGCCTGCGCCCGTACCGGATTCGACGCCCGCCTGACTCGCCAGAATGCGCTGCGCCGCCCACAACCCATCGCGCCTGGGCATCCGCACATCCATGAGCACCACGTCGGGGCTCACCCTGGCACACAGTTCGACCGCCTCGACGCCGTCGGCGGCATCACCGAGCACCGAGAAGTCGGGTTGGGCGGCGAGTAACGCCGAGAATCCTTGTCGGACCATCGCCTGGTCGTCGACGATGACAAGCGTGATCGGCACCGGATGCACGCTACCTTTCTGTATCCGATGAATGTGTATCTGAAGAATCTGTATCTGATGAAGCTGTATTTGATGAACCAGCGGGGTCCGATGAAGTGATCGCGCGCTGGTTTCCGGTGGGAACCCACGCGCGGACGGCGAATCCGCCGTCAGGGGTGAGCGCGGTGACGAGTGATCCGCCGACGCTGCGCGCCCGATCCGTCATACCGGGGATACCGGCGCCGTTGCCCGCAAGATCCAGCGGCGGTTCGGTGCCCGGACCGTTGACGACTGCGAGCTCGAGCTGACCTTGCGCACCGTCGCGCAGCCAGATGTCTGTCCGCGCTCCCGGCGCATGGCGGGTGGCGTTGGCCAGGGACTCCTGCACGATCCGATACACGGCCAGACCCGACGCCTCGCCGACGTCCGTTCCGGGCGTCGCCAGATGCAACTGCACGTCGGCTCCTGCCCGACGTGTCGCCTCGACCAACGACTCGATGTGTTCGAGCCCGGGGTTGGGCGCTGTCCGCGCACTCGACTCATTCGAGGTGTCGTCGGGTTCACGCAGCACGCCGAGAAGCTGGCGCACCTCGTCGAGCGAGGTGCGCGCCGCGACGGCGATCGCGTCGAATTCGGCCGCAGCGGCGTCGCTGACGTCGGGCAGTCGATACCGAGCGGTCTGCGCCATCACCACCACCATCGACATCCGGTGGGCAACGACGTCGTGGAGGTCACGCGCGATGCGTGCACGCTCCTGCAGGACGGCCGCCTCGGATTCCGCCGCCTTGGTCTCCTGGGTGCGCTCGGCCAGCTGCCTACGAGATGCCAGCAGCCCGCGCACAAGGGCGATGACGATGGCACCGAACGTCAGACCGAAGATCCATCCCGGCCGCTGGTCGTCGGGGGCCGAATTCGTCATCACCAACGTCGACGCCAACCAGATCACCGGCAGCCACCGGAGCGGGCATCGGAGTGCGGCCATGAACGACAGCACCAGGATCGCGATGATGTGCGTCACCTGGATCGACCATGGCCACCCGTTGACGGTGGGAACCACCGACCCGATGATCATCGCCGCGAGCAACGAGATCGCCCATCCCACAACGGGAGCCGACCATGCCAGCGCGACCGGCCATGCGATTGCCGCGGCAACCGCCGGCATCGCGTACGCCGGGACGTCGTGCGTCAGGCTCGACGTCGGCCACGCCACTGCGAACAGCACTGCGGCACACAGGAGGAAGAAGACATTCATGCGCGACGAGAAGTAGCGTCGTAGATCGGGATCCGACAGCGCTGGAGTAGCGCGCACCTCGTCGACGAAGGCGGAACCGGCCTTACGGAGCCCGGTCCGCACGTGCTTCATCATCAGATCACCTCGACGTCCACCGTAGGCGAGCACGTTCCCGATGTCCTCATACCTAAGAGGGAGATCGGGATCGCTCCGGGGTAGCAGGTCGACGACGGCGGGCACTGCGAATGGACTGTGGGACAACCCCACTCGCGGCCGATGTGGGGTTGTGCTCTGCATTTCTAGCGTCGATCACATGACTTCGAGCCACCGACTCCCCCGCAACACCCAGAGACGTCGACGCTGGTCAGCCGCACTCCTGCTCGTCGGCGTCGCCGCGTTCACCGCACTGCCGATGACGCCAGCAGGCCACGCGACCGCGCAGTCGTCGACCATCCAGTCCACGTCCAATAGTGAAGTCTCCGACGGCGGAACCGGAGATCCCGCTGCGGCTGCGGTCGTCCGACAGCTTCTCGATCGCAACGGCGCGGGAGCGATCGCGGCGCTCCCGTCCGACTTCGCATCCAGGATGGGGTACTCGCCGGTGCTCGACGGCGACGATGCGAGCAATCCCGGCGGCGATTGCTCGTCACCTGTACCCATTCCCGCGAGGTTCGAACCACTGTGCCGCACACATGATTTCGGCTACGACATGCTGCGCTACGCGGCGCGGGTCGGAAATCCGTTGGGCCCCTGGGCGCGACTGGGTCTCGACACCGCCCTGGTGACGCGGATGCGCGAAACCTGTCACGATCCGCTGTGTATGGGTGCGGCGGAGCTGGCACGGGTGGGGGTCGGACTCAACACCTGGCATGAAGGCGACGGCCCACCACAGGACCGCGGCAACGTGCTCGCCGCGACGTCGTCGGCCATCGGGCACCTCGTCCACGACGATCCCGATGGCAACAGCGACGTCGAACGCGATGGCACACAGGCATCGTCGGGGGCGACACGATGACGATCCCGGGAACCGATCGAGCACTCAGCGCACCTGCACCTCCTCACCCGGCGATCGCCTGGGCGATTGTGCTCGCCACCGGGATCGGGCTCTGGCCGTCCCCGCTTCCGCGGACGCCGTGGCTCGCAGGTGTCGTCGTTGCCGGGTGCGCAGCCATCGTCGTGAGTGCCACGCTGGTCGGACTGAGACTGTGCCATCGTTCCCGGAGTGCGACTCGATGGTCACCGCTTGTGGCAGCGTGCACGTTCCTTGTGGTCGCGGCTACGGCGAACATGTGGTGGCAGAACGGAATTCGCGGCGAGCTCGGCTATGCCCCTGTCGGCATCGAGTGGGTGGTGTTGCTCGTCGGACCGACAGCCGCGGTTGTCGCCGCGATCGTCTGGCTGCCACGCCTGAGCGCGCTGGCCGTCGCAGGCGCTGTCTCGGTTGCCGCCGGACTGCTCACGCCCGTCTCGGGCTCAGCGTCGGCGTCGACGTTGAGCGCACCGGTATCCAGCGCACGCGACGCGAATGCCCTTGTCCAGCAATGGGTCGACGCGGGCGGCCGCGGTGACGACGCGGTGTTGATCGCGGTCCCGACGGGCTCGGGGTGGATCGACGCCGGCGCGGTCACGGCGATCGGTGAGCGCGTCGGCCGGATGCGCACCATCACGCCCCGCTACGCGTCGTCGCAGTCGTGGCGGGCATTCGTCACCGACCGGGGTGCGGCCGGACGCGCGTCTGTCGCGGTGGTCACGGCAGTAACAGCAACGCTCGATTCTGTTCCCGCACAGCATCGTCCGCGCATCATCCTGTACGGCCAGAGCCTCGGAGCGATCGGAGCGGAGACGGCACGGGTCTGGGCCGACGATCATCGACCCGGCACTGTCAGGGCCACCGTTCTCTCCGGGGTTCCCGCAGACACCATCGCGACGCACGCGCACGGATCGCCGCGCATGGTGGTCGCCAATGCAACCGACCCGGTGACCACGTGGTCACCGGCGGCGATCTGGCGCGCTCCGTCTAGACCTTCCGAGACGGTCACAGTCGGCAGACCGACCCGACGCGTTCCGTGGCTTCCCCTGGTGACGTTCGTGCAGAACTCCGCCGACCTGCTGGGGTCGCTCGACGGCCCCGCAGGCGTCGGCCACCGGTACTCCGGTCCGGATCAGGCGCACGGCCTGCCCGAAACCGATCAGACGATCGGACCGCGGGCGGCCTCGTACGCTGCGCCCACCCGGTAGAGCCGGTCGTCGGCGAGGGCCGGAGCCATGATCTGCAGCCCGACGGGCAGCCCGTCGTCGACCGACAGCCCGGACGGCACCGACATCGCTCCGACACCAGCGAGATTCACCGGGAGCGTGCACAGGTCGAACAGGTACATGCTCAGCGGATCGTCGACCTTGTCGCCGATGGGGAACGCGGTGGTCGGCGTCGTCGGCGAGACGAGGACGTCGACGCTCTCGAAGGCCGTGGCGAAGTCGCGCGCGATCAGCGTGCGGACCTTCTGCGCCTGGCCGTAGTACGCGTCGTAGTAGCCAGACGACAAGGCGTAGGTACCGATCATGATGCGGCGCTTGACTTCTGGACCGAATCCGGCCTCGCGTGTCAGTGCCATGACCTCTTCGGCGCTGTGCTTGCCGTCGTCGCCGACGCGCAGCCCGTACCGCATGCCGTCGAAACGAGCGAGGTTCGACGACACCTCACTGGGGAGGATGAGGTAGTACGCGCCGAGAGCGTAGGTGAAGTGCGGGCAGGAGACCTCGACGACCTCGGCGCCACGCTCGGTGAGCGTTGCGACAGCCTGCTCGAACGACGCGAGCACGCCGGGCTGGTAACCCTCCCCCTGGAGTTCGGTGACCACGCCGACCCGCACACCCGTCAGATCGCCGGACGCGCCCGCGCGTGCAGCGCCGACGACATCGGGCACGGCCACGTCGATCGAGGTGGAGTCGCGCGGGTCGTGTCCCGCGATGACCTCGTGGAGCAGCGCGGTGTCGAGGACGGTGCGCCCGCATGGGCCACCCTGATCCAACGACGACGCGCAGGCGACGAGTCCGTAGCGGGACACCGTGCCGTAGGTCGGCTTGACGCCGACCGTCGCGGTGACCGCGGCGGGCTGACGGATCGAGCCACCGGTGTCGGTGCCGATCGCGAGGGGCGCCTGGTACGACGCGAGCGCCGCAGCGCTGCCACCACCGGAACCGCCCGGGATGCGTGTGGTGTCCCAGGGATTGCGGGTCACCTGATAGGCGGAGTTCTCGGTGGAACTGCCCATCGCGAACTCGTCCATGTTGGTCTTGCCGAGGATCGGGATGCCCGCCGCACGCAGCCGCGCGGTCACGGTCGCGTCGTAGGGCGGGACCCAGCCCTCGAGAATCTTCGAGCCGCAGGTAGTGGGCGCGTCGGTCGTCGTGAACACGTCCTTGAGTGCGAGCGGCACGCCGGTGAGCGGCGATGACGCCTCTCCTGCCGCAACGGCGTCGTCGGCGGCCTTGGCGGCGACGAGCGCCTCGGAGCTGCTCACATGCAGGAATGCACCGAGTTGGTCGTCGATCTCGGCGATGCGGTCGAGGTGCGCCTGGGTGACCTCGACAGACGAGAGCTCACGGGAGGCGATCTTCTCGCCGAGCTCTGCGGCGGACAGTCCGGTGATATCGGTGGCGGCGCGGGTGGCCGGTGTCTGAGAACTCACTGTTCCTCCCCCAGGATCTGCGGAACGGCGAACCGGTCCTGCTCGACGGCGGGCGCACCGGAGAGCGCCTCTTCGGTGGTCAGGCCGGGCTTGACGACGTCTTCGCGCAACACGTTGGCCAGCGCCGCCGGGTGGGCGGTCGGCGGGACGTCGTCGGCAGCGACCTCGGAGACCTGCGCCACATGCGCCAAGATCGAATCGAGCTGTTGCGCATAGAGATCGAGCTCGTCGTCGCTCAGCGCGAGTCGCGACAGCCGCGCCAGGTGCGCGACCTGTTCACGCGAGATCGTCGACCCTGCGTCCTCCGACCCAGATCCGTCAGACATTTGAAGAGATCACGTCCTTCCTCACCAGCAAAACCACCGGCATCGGCAACAGCGCACCGACAACCCCATCAAGCCTAGGCGACGACGGTCTCGGCCGAGTCGACGCGGTACTCGACGACGATCTGGCACGGCGAGGCCGGACCCCGACGCTCGTCAGTGAAGCCACCTCTTGAGGCGACGAGTGATCCACGGCAGCACCAGGTACACCATGAGCGGGGTGTTGATCAGCGTCGCGATCAACGTCTTGAGCACCAGTGGCATCCCACCGAGATGGGGAATCACCAGGAAGTTGATCAGCAGCGACATCGGGAAGAATCCCAGCCAGATGGTGACCGCCTGCTTCCACCGCGGCGGCGGCGCACCCATCACCCGGACCGCGTTGGTCAGCGTCGACTGTGGCTCGAACCACCCCTCGATACCCGAGAGGCGATGCGTCGCATACTCGACGGCCACACCCTCACCGCGAGACAACCACGCTTTGCGCACCGGCGAGGAGTTCCAATCCTCGAGCGCGTCGTCGTCGGCGAAGCGGTAGACGACGTAGTACTCGTCGGGTTTGCTGCTCGACCGCAACCATCCGCCGCCGAGAAAGCCGGGGAACGTACGGGCCAGCGCGATCCCGGCGTCCGTCCAGGTGACGAAGTCGTGTTCACGCCCGGACTCGATGCGTCGCGCGACGGACGTCGTGACGTGCTGTGTGCCGGGCGCGTCGTCGTGATCGGGAACCGAAACCATGTCCTCCATCGTGGCGGCAGCACGCGGCCGATGCCATCCGAGCACGCCCGCGGCCACGGTGCGACAATGTCGCACGTGTCATATCTGCTGCGCGTGTACCTCGAGGACCGCCCCGGCAGCCTCGGACTGCTCGCCGTGCAGCTCGGGTCCGTCGGCGCTGACATCCTGTCCCTCGAGGTCGTCGAACGAGGTGACGGCTACGCCGTCGACGACCTCGTCGTCGACGTCGCGCCCGGCTCACTTCCCGATGCGTTGATCACCGCGGCCGAAAGAGTCACCGGTGTGCGCGTCGACTCCATTCGTCCCTACAGCGGACTACTCGACACCCACCGCGAACTCGAGCTCGTCGACCAGGTGGCCACCGCCGACCACGACCGGCTACAGGTCCTCGTCGACAACGCGCCACGCGTACTGCGCGTGTCGTGGGCGATGGTCGTCACCCGGGCGGCGGGTGGTGTCCTCGCACTCTACGGCAGCTCCGGCGCACCCGAGACGCCGCTGACCAGCGCTGACTGGCTTCCGCTCAGCGAGGCCGCGCAACTCGACCCCGACGCCGACTGGGTCCCCGGCGCCTGGCAGGACATGGACACGCGAATGGCAGCAGCCCCGCTCGGCGACGGCCGAAAAGCGGTGCTGCTCGGCAGGATCGGCGGCCCAGACTTCCGACCGTCGGAGATCGCGCGCCTCAGTTACCTCTCGGGCATCGTCAGCACTGTGCTGCGCACCGAGTCGTAGCCAGGCGGCATTCGGCGGGGATGCCGTCACCGTAACGACGACGCGTCACTCGCGAATTGTCATGCGCGACAACTTGTCTCCGTTGACCGTGTAGGTGAATGTCGACGGACCGTTGAATCCGTCTCCGCCCACAGTCGCGATGACGACGGTGTCGGCACCGGCCGTCGTAGCCTTCGTGACGTCGAGCGTGACGTTCTTGCCGATGAATTCGTTGTCGCTCCAGCCGGTGATCGCGTCGGGTCCGGTGAAGACCCGCCCCCAATCGTCGACGGAACCGTCCGGCGTGAAGGCGTCGAGGAACGCCTGCAGATCACCGGCATTCGTCGCGTCGATCGACGCGGCGACGGGCGCGGGTAGCGAGGTGGTCATGTCATCTCCCTTGATGAATCGGGTCGGGCAGGCACCCGGACACGCGAGCAATCCGTCGGCGCCAGGTGAGGAAGTACAGCCAGAATCCAGTCTGACCGGGTCAGCGCGTGGTGTACCCGCCGTTCGCGAAGATCGTTTGTCCGGTGATCCAATGCCCCTCTGTCGCAAGGAAGGTCACGATCGGCGCGATGTCTTCGATTCGGGTGAGCCGGTTTCCCATCGCCTGTGACTTGTGGAATTCCACACGCTCCGGTGTCTCTTGCGGATAGAAGAACGGCGTGTCCATCGGTCCGGGGCCGATGTTGTTGACCGAGATGCCGCGATCGGCGAACTCCTTGGAAGCCGCGCGGGTGAAGTGCTCGACAGGCGCCTTACCGCCGGCGTACGTCGAGTAGCCGTCGGTGTAGGCCGCGAGCAGAGACGTGACGATGGTGATGATCGCACCGTCGTCGTTGAGCCGCTTTCCTGCTTCCTGCAGGAAGAAGTACGCAGCCTTCGCATTGATGTCGAACATCGAATCGTATTCGGCCTCAGTCGTTTCGACGATGGGCTTGCGAAGCACTTTGCCCACGGTGTTGACCGCGATGTCGACGCCACCGAATGCGCCGACGGCCTCGTCGAAGAGCGCGGCGACCGCGGCAGGAGCGGTGAGGTCTCCCTGGACAATGATCGCCTTGCCGCCCAGTTCTTCGACCGCGGCCGCGGTCTTCTCCGCCTCCGGCCTGCTGGCATCGCTGTTGTAGTGGACGGCGACGTTGGCGCCGAGTCCCGCGAGATCGCGCGACACGAGTCCACCGAGATTCTTCGCACCTGCCGCCACGACGGCACTCTTGCCGTCGAGAGGGCGAGTGAGAACGGATGAGCTCTGATTCTGCGTCATGCCTCCGACGGTAGGAATCCCAAAACTCCAATTCAATCGGATCTTCCTGGACCTTACTCAAGTAAGATTTGCGCTATGGCTGAGTTGGACGACGCTGCCGCGCTGGACACCCGGCGACTTGAACAGTTCGTCGCGGTCGCGCAGGCCGGGACTCTGGCTGCGGCGGCGGAACAGATGTTCCTCACCCAGCAGGCGCTATCGACGGCGCTGAGACAACTCGAGCGCGAGGTCGGCGTGACGTTGTTCGACCGGACAGGTCGACGCCTCGTGTTGACCGCCGCAGGCGAGAATCTCCTCGAGGGTGCGCTTCCACTGCTCGCGGGCGCGCGCGAACTCGCACGGTCGGTCCGACGTCGAGCCGCGGGCGTCCCCGACGCATTCACCATCGGACACTCGCCCGCCCTGTCGAGCGACGAGGTCTTCGCGCTCGTCGAACCCGCACTGCGGCTGCATCCCGCTGTATCGGTGACGCTGGTCAAGACATTTCCCGATCGATTCACCGACCAATTACTGTCGGGCGAGCTCAATGTGGTGTTGCGCCGAGGCGTCGAGACACCACCGCAACTGACGTCGTCGATCGTCACCTACCACCCGTTGCGGCTGGCGATGGCAGCAGACCACCGCTTGGCCGACGCGGACACCGTCTCGGTGAGCTCGCTCCTAGACGTGCCCATCGTGGTGTGGGCACCGGAACGGCATTCCTTCTACACCGACTTTCTGGTCGCGCACCTGCGCGGCGGCGGCTTGGAGCCGACGTTGCGCATCTGCCGCGTCCAAGGTGCGCCGCCCGCGACGGCGGTGCTCGTCGACGACGACGCTGTCGCATTCGTGACCGATCCGGTGGGCACGAGTCACGAAAATCGAGTCATCGTCAAGGATTTCGACGATCCGCCGCTGACCCCTGTGCAGGCGCTGTGGCTCCCGCACACGGTTTCGGAGTTCAGGACCTCACTGCTCAACTCGGCTCCGCGTCGGACTCCGGAAGGGCAGCCGCCGGCCCCTCCCCCGTCTCCAGCAGGTGCTTGAAACCGTCTTCGTCGATCACGGGCACCCCGAGTTGTTCGGCCTTCGCAGCTTTGCTGCCCGGGGAATCGCCGACGACGACGTAGTCGGTTTTCTTCGACACCGAGCCCGACGCCTTGCCGCCGCGCGCCAGGATTGCTTCCTTGGCGCCGTCGCGGGAGAAGTCCTGCAGCGAGCCGGTGACGACGATGGTCTTGCCCTCGAGCGTGCGCACGATGGACTCATCGCGCTCGTCTTCCATCGAAACCCCTGCGGCACGCCACTTCTCGACGACTTCGCGATGCCAGTCGACGGCGAACCAGTCGTGAATACTCTGCGCGAGCGTTCCGCCGAGTCCCTCGACGTCGGCGAGTTGCTCGGGCGTCGCGTCTTCGATCGCCTGCAGCGAGCCGAATTCGGTTGCGAGAGAACGCGCCGCGGTGGGTCCGACGTGGCGGATCGACAGCGCGACGAGCACGCGCCAGAGCGGAACATCCTTGGCGCCTTGCAGATTGACGAGCAGACGCTTGCCGTTCGCCGAGAGTTTGCCGTCCTTGGTGGTGAACAGGTCGACCTTGGCGAGGTCGTCGGCGGTCAGTGAGAAGAGGTCGCCCTCGTTGACGATGACTCCGGAACCCAGCAGCGCTGTCGCTGCTTCGTACCCGAGCGCTTCGATGTCGAAGGCGCCGCGACCCGCGAGGTGGAACAGCCGCTCACGCAACTGCGCGGGACAGGATTTCGCGTTGGGGCAACGGATGTCGGCGTCGCTGTCTTTCTCGGGCCGCAGCGTGGAGCCGCATTCGGGGCAGCGCTCCGGCATCACGAATGCACGCTCGCTGCCGTCGCGCAACTCCACCACGGGCCCGAGTACCTCGGGGATCACGTCGCCTGCCTTGCGGATGGTGACCGTGTCGCCGATCAGCACACCCTTCCGACGGACCTCGGACTCGTTGTGCAGCGTGGCACGCGAGACCGTCGAGCCTGCGACCAACACCGGTTCCATGAAGGCGAATGGGGTGACGCGGCCCGTCCGGCCGACGCCGACCTTGATGTCGAGGAGCTTGGTGGTGGCCTCCTCGGGCGGGTACTTGTAGGCGATCGCCCAGCGAGGTGCACGGGAGGTCGAGCCAAGCCGACGCTGCTTGGCAAAGTCGTCGACCTTGACGACGATGCCGTCGATCTCGTGCTCGACGTCGTGCCTGTGCTCGCCCCAGTACGCGATGCGGTCGAGGATCGCGTCGGCTCCCGACACCTTGGTTGTGTGCGTCGACACCGGTAGTCCCCACGCCCCGATCGCGAGGTAGGCGTCGTGCAGAGACTTGGGCTTCCAGCCCTCGGTGTGGCCGAGTCCGTGACAGATCATCCTGAGCCGACGCTTCGCAGTGATCTGCGGGTTCTTCTGCCGCAACGAACCCGCCGCCGAGTTGCGCGGGTTGGCGAAGGGGGCCTTGCCGTCGTCGACGAGTGATGCGTTGAGCGCCTCGAAATCCTCGACGCGGAAGAACACCTCACCGCGGACTTCGAGCACGTGCGGTATCGGGTACTCGTCGGTCGCGGTCAGCCGCGCCGGGACGTCTTCGATGGTGCGGGCGTTGAGCGTGACGTCTTCACCGGTGCGTCCGTCGCCGCGGGTGACGGCGTGGTCGAGCACGCCGTCGATGTAGACCAGCGCGAGCGCGACGCCGTCGATCTTGAGTTCGCACAGGTACTCGGTGCCGACACCGACTTCTTCCTCGACCCGCGAGACCCACGTACGCATCTCGTCGCCGTCGAAGACGTTGTCGAGCGACAGCATCCGCTCGAGGTGGTCGACCGGGGTGAACGCCGTGGAGAATCCGCCGCCGACCAACTTGGTCGGAGAATCGGGCGTTGCGAGCTCGGGATGCGTGTCCTCGAGTTCTTGCAACTCACGCAGGAGACGGTCGAACTCGCCGTCGGAGATGATCGGCGCGTCCTTGACGTAATAGCGGAACTGGTGGTCGCGAATCTCTTCGGCGAGCTTCGACCACTGCTCACGCAGGTCTGCGCTGGGGTCCCTCGTCGTGGGATCCGTGGTTCCGACGTCTTGTGCCACCCTCAAAGACTATCGAAGGGCACCGACACGCCCTCCCGCTCGGCTACCGTCGCCTATCGTCGACTCATGCCGCACCCCATCGTGTTCGACGACGCCGATCCGCTCCTCGGCCGGGTGCGCGCAATCGCACTCGCGCTACCCGACACCACCGAGGTGGTCGCGCACGGCCGTCCGACGTTCCGCTGCGGGAAGATGTTCGGCACGTACGGCGGCAGCATCAAGGGCGGCGAACGCCACGACCAGTCGTTGCTGTTCATCCCCGACGACGCCGAACGCGACGCCCTCGTCGACGATCCGCGGATCTTCCTGCCCGCGTACGTCGGCGTATACGGCTGGCTCGGAATGCTTCTCGACAAGAAGACCGACTGGGACGAGGTCGCCGAGCTTCTCGATGCGAGCTACCGTCACGTGGCGCCGAAGAAGTCGTTGGCCAAGCTGCCGCCGCTCTGAGGCGTCGACTCGGCTGTCGGACCGACCCACCGAGCTGAATGTGTGTCGAATCCGAGGATGTGTGTGCTGCAGCGCCCACATCTTTCGAAACGACACACATTCAGGTGAGCGCCGGACCCCACACCAGTCCCAACGCCGCCAGCCCCCACGCGGCCGTCACAGCGCCTGCGGGTCCTCCGACAGCAGTTCCCCTGCGCGTGCACAGATGCCGAGGGCCGTGCGTGCCCAGGCAGGCGAGGCTCCGGCCAGACCACACGTCGGAGTCGCGATAACGTTGTCGGACAACACTTTTCGATCCAGTCCGATCCGATCGGTGATCGCGGCCAACCCGCTCGCGACCGTCTCGGCGCGGGCCCGTCGGTCGGCTCGCTGAGCCGACACCACACCCGCGACGAGGACATCGCCGCGTTCGATCAGCTCACCGATCCCGTCGAGGGTCTCGGTGTCGAGTACGTCCGGCCCCGACGAGATCGCGGCGTCGAGCTCCACCGAATGTCCGACGCCGCGCAACCGTCCGATCAGATCCCAGCGTGGCGCCCCGCAGTTGTGCACGATCGCCGGTCTACCCACCTGTTCGACGATGCCCGCGAGCGCGTCCACTACCTCGGGGAGTGGGATCGCGCGGATCGGATCGAGTCGGGTCAGCGGGGTCACCGTGCCGTCGAGGACGGCTCCGATCAGAGGTTCGTCGAGTTGCACGGTCACCTGCGCGCCCAGACGTCTGGCAACCTCCGCGGCGTGCTCGCGCAGTCCCTCGGCCGTCGACTCGACGACGTCATGCCACGCGCCCGCATCGCGGAGCACCTTGTGCCCATTGGGCAGCTCGACCGAGGCGGAGAAGGTGAAGGGTCCGCACACCGCGACCTTGACCTGACGCCCGGTACCGATGAATCCCGCTGTGTCCCAAAGCTCTTCGAGCGCGTCGAGGTCGAATCGCAGGTAGTCCGACGCCGCACGGGTGACGGCCGAGGGTCGTGCCGCGAGTCGGTAGCCCCACGGCCCCGCGTCGATCGGCATGTCGACGAGCAAAGTGCCCATCCGGCCGACCATGTCGGCTCCGATGCCACGTGCGGGCAACTCCGCGAGGTAGGTGAAGTCGAGTTCGCCGCCCACGATCGCCGCGGCCTCAGTCGGATCGGTGCCCGGCATCGAGCCGACACCCGTACCGACACCGGTCGGCAGCGACGTCATCACATCACCGGTCAGTGCGCACTCGACGACGCACCCGCGACCGCCGCGTCGCTGCGACGCACGTGCGAGGTGCCCGCGATACGACCCGAGCCGACGACGAGATCGCCTCGCTCGGCGTCGGGCAGGTACAGCACGGCTGCCTGGCCACGCGCGACGCCGGTCAGCGGCTCACGCAACTCGATGTCGATCCCGGGGCGTCCATCGTCGCCGGTGACCGGTGTCGCGACCGCCTGCGCGAGTCCGCCGTGCGCACGCACCTGCACGATGCACTCGATCGGGCCGCTCGGCACATGTCCGGATGTCCACACGGCCTTGGTGGCACTGATCGACCAGACCTGCAGGTTCTCTGCGGCCCCGACGGTCACGGTGCCGGACTCGGGGTCGATGTCGGTGACGTAGCGCGGACGCCCGTCCGCGGCGGGTGCGTCGATCCCGAGACCCTTGCGCTGGCCGATGGTGAAGCCGTGGACGCCCTCGTGGTCGGCGAGACGTTCGCCCGAGTCGGCGTCGATAACGGCACCGGGACGCACACCGATTCGTGCGCCGAGGAAGGCTCTGGTGTCGCCGGTCGGGATGAAGCAGATGTCGTGTGAGTCCGGCTTCGACGCGACGGACAGGCCGCGCCGCGCCGCCTCGTCGCGGATCTGCGGCTTGGAGGTGTCGCCGACCGGGAACATCGCCCGCGACAACTGCTGCTGGGTCAGAACCGCGAGCACGTACGACTGGTCTTTGTCGTCGTCGACGGCACGACGCAGTTCGCCGTCGGCGAGTCGCGCGTAGTGACCGGTTGCCAGTGCGTCGAAACCGAGCGCAACCGCCTTTTCGGCGAGCGCGGAGAACTTGATCTTCTCGTTGCAGGTCAGGCACGGGTTGGGTGTTTGGCCGGCTGCGTACGCCTCGACGAACTCGTCGATCACGTCATCCTTGAACTTCTCCGCGAAATCCCAGACGTAGAACGGGATGCCGAGAACGTCGGCGGCGCGTCGCGCATCGTCGGCGTCCTCACGTGAACAACATCCGCGAGAGCCGGTGCGCAGGGCCCCCGGCGCCGTCGACAGCGCGAGATGCACGCCGACCACCTCGTGGCCCGCATCGACGGCACGTGCTGCGGCGACGGCCGAATCGACTCCTCCGCTCATGGCTGCCAGTACGCGCATCAGTTCCCCTTACCTGCGGGAGTCGAGACCAGTCCGGCGACGCGGGCGCGGTCGACGACCTCGCCGATGATCTCGGCGACCGACGCGATGTCGGCGTCGGTCGTGGAATGGGAGAGGGAGAAGCGCAGCGACCCGCGCGCGTCGGCCATGCTGACCCCCATGGCGAGCAACACATGGCTGGCCTGGGCAACGCCTGCGGTACATGCCGAACCCGTCGAGCACTCAACACCGTTGGCGTCGAGGAGCATCAGCAGCGAATCCCCTTCGCAGCCCGCGAAAGACACGTGCACGTTGCCGGGTAGCCGACGATCGTCGCGAGGCCCGTTGGCGCTGGCTCCATCGATGGACAACAGCACGTCGAACAGTCGATCACGCATCGCTGAAACCTGCGGCAGCGTCTCGTCGAGAGTGTCGACCGACCGTCGCAGTGCAGCAGCAAGGCCGACGATCCCCGGCACGTCCTGGGTGCCCGATCGCAGATCCCGCTCGTGTCCGCCACCGTGCTGCAACGAAACACACTCGACGTCGCGCCCGAGAAGCAGCGCGCCACATCCGTACGGTCCACCAAACTTGTGCCCGGCGATACTCATGGCGGAGAGCTTGCTGCCCGCGAAGTCGACGGGGACGTGACCGGCCGCCTGCACGGCGTCGGAATGCACGGGGACGCCGAACTCGATGCCGAGAGCCGCGATCTCACTGACCGGCTGGATCGTTCCGACTTCGTTGTTGGCCCACATCACCGAGATCAGTGCGGTCTGCGCCGCGTGCTGCTCGAGCTCGGCACGCACGTGCGCAACCGACACCGCGCCCTCGGCGTCGACCGGGATCACGACGAGTTCGGCGCCGTCGTTGTCGGCCAACCACTGCGCGGCGTCGAGCACGGCGTGGTGCTCGACCGCGGACACCATGATTCGACGACGCTGCGCGTCGCCTCTCCTACGTGCCCAAAAGATGCCCTTGACCGCCAGGTTGTCGGCCTCGGTGCCGCCGCTGGTGAAGGTCACCTCCGACGGCCGCGCACCGAGTGCCGACGCGACGGTCTCGCGGGCTTCTTCCAGGTGACGCCGGGCACGACGACCCGAACCGTGCAACGACGACGCGTTACCCGGCTGGAGATAGCAGGCGGTCATCGCCTCGAGTGCCTCCGGCAGCAGAGCTGTCGTCGCGGCATTGTCGAGGTAGACCGGGGCGCGGGATGACGTGGACATACGCACTCAAGGATAAACGCGCGAACACCCGTGACCAATTCCGTCGTGCGGAGCCGAGTTGCACCGGACCGGTGATCAGCGGGCGACCTGGCCGACACCGAGTACCCCGCCGGGGTCGTGCTGGAGCGCGAGCGCCGCCAGCCAGGCGGCCGTCTCCTCGTCGTAGCAGGACCGGACGCGCTCGGGGTCGGCGCTGGCGGTGAAGTTGGGAAGTCGTCCGCCGGTCGCCCACTCCGACATGTCGCCGATCAGCCGGTCGGCGTGCCCGGGCACGATGTCGGCGATCGGTGGCACCAGGACGCCGACGACGTGCATATTGAGCGCGGCGTCGCGGTGGCAGACCGCACTGTCGGGTCCGCGTTGCTCGGCGAACGCCCCTCCGAGCAGCCTCAGTTCCACCAGCAGTAGCGGCGAAGCGACCTCGGGCCCCGCGTGGTCGAGCAGCGTGCGCACCGCGTCGTCGGGCAGCCCCGACAGCAGCATGCCGTTCTCGTACGCAGGCTTCGGGTCGGTGGGGTCGGCATGGATCATGCCGACGGCGGCGTAGGGCATCGTGCCCACCGCGTCGAGAATCGGGGTCGCCACCGCGCGCATCGGCGCGAAGGTCGACGCCGCAGTGTCAGCATCGGCGACGCTGGCGTAGCGCACGGCGACAGTGAGCTTGCCCGCGAGCATCGGCGGAACCCCCGGCATGTCGGGCAGCCGCAGGAGCGCGATCGACGTCGACGCCTCGCGAGGAAGATCCTGTGTCCATCGTTGCCATGCCGCGAGCACCGCCGCCGCGTCAGCTCCGTCGAAATAGACTGCGCCGCCATAGAATTCCGCGATCGGCAGTAATTCGATCTCCAACTCCGTGACGATGCCGAGCGTGGCCTTCCCGCCGCGGCAACCCCAGAACAGATCGGGATCTGCATCGGCGCTGACCCGCCGGAGGCGCCCGTCACCGGTGACCATCTCGATGGCGCGCACATAATCCGACGACACCCCGACCGACCGGACGAGCGGCCCGATACCGCCGCCGGACAGAAATCCCGCTACGCCAACGCCCGGCGCCGATCCGCACAGCGGCGCAAGTCCGAACTGCGCTGCCGCCTCGATGACCCGCTGCCAGCGCACGCCTGCACCGACCCGTGCTGTCCTCGTTGCGGGGTCGATCTCACACGTGTCGAGCGCACCCGTCCGGACCAACAACGACCGTCCGTCGATCGGCGTCGCGCCGTGTCCAGTGCCATGGACGGCAACCGTCATGTCGTTAGCCGCGGCGAACGCGACTGCCGCGGCGACATCGTCGCTGCCTGCCGCGTCGACGACCGCCCACGGGCGCCTCGACACCGAGGCGTTGAAGCTCACGGTCGCGTAGCCCTCCTCGGTGGGACGGAAGACATTTCCGCGAATCCTGGCGCGCAAACCCGCGATGTCGGCTTGGTCGATCCCTGTCGGTGTCTGGGTCATGGCGATGCTCCTCGAATGTGCACGTGGCGACCGGCTGATCCGGCCGCACTCACACGATGTCGGCACACCCTTGGGATGATCTTGCGGTCTTCTTGGAGTGCACACCAGCCGATGTCCATCGTTCAGCGCACACCAATTCGTGCAGGTCAGACAATGCGCCCAGCGGTCGCCGCCGAAGCGAGTGCGCTCATGCCGGCAGCAGCAGCGAGCGCGGAGATATCGGCGAGCTCGCGCTCACGCCGCGCTCCTGCGGGCGCGCGGGATGCCGCGGCCATCCGACACCGCAGTACCCCTGGCGTACTGGCCTGGGTCTCGGACAATTCTCGCGCACGCCCGAGCGCTTCGATAGCGGCGTCGTCGTCGCCGATCAGGAAATACAACTCCGCGAGGGCGAGGTCGACCGGGCCGATGCACCCGACCTGCCCCACGGTGGCGATGCAGCGCGTGAATCGACCGAGGTACTCGATGAAGGGCTCTGCGCGATCGGTCAATTCGAGTTCGACGACGACGCCGGCCAGGATCACTGCCTGCGCGAGCGACGTCCACATCATGGGTTCTCGCTCCACCAGCCAGGCGTCGATCATCGTGATCGCGAGGTCGACGTCTCCGTGGATACCCGCAACGGTGGCGACGCCCGAGGCCAGCAGCGTCGCAACGGAATTGCCCGGCGCACCGGACACCACGGAGCGCACCCACTCCAGGCGGTCGCTTCCATCGATTCCCAGGACGTCGTCGACGATCTGCTCGAACATCCCCTCCTGCGTTGCCATCGCCATCATCGCGAGCGCACCACTACCTGCGACGTAGAGTTGCGTCTGCTGGTGGACCGCGTACGCCGTCTCGAAATGCGTACGCGCACGGTCGAATTCACCATGCCACACCGCGATGGCCGCCTCCATCCACCGCAGTTGTGCGCGCAGTATCGGTAGGCGCATTCGTTCGCTGCCGACGATCCCGCGCCGTAGGTGCCGTTCGGCGGCGTCAAGGTCGCCGAGTGTCATCGTCGCCATCGACAGCACGGAATCGACGATCACCTCATCGAGCGCCGATGACGCATGCGGAAGTTCGCGAATGGCGACACCGAGTGCGACCGCCTCCTGTGCCCGATCGGCGACACCGGAGTACGTGAGCAGGCGCGCGACCATGACGTCGGCGAGCACGTCGGAATCATCGAGCCGGCGCGCGAGCACCTCCGCACGGGCGAGAAGCGTCGCAGGAATCGCCGCGTCGCGGTTGTAGCAGGTGCCAACGGCCAACGCGCCCAATACCCGTGCGCTGCTCGCGGCGTCGCCGTCGGTGAACTCACCGACGGTCGTCAAGATGTCCTGGAGCGGGCCGGTCTCGGTTCCCGGCGCAACCCACGGCCATCCCCCGCCGGACCTGATCAACGTGGCGGCGAGACGTCCAGCCGTCTGCGGACTCCCCGAACGCATCGCGTCCGTCAGCCGTTCGCCCACCATCTCGAGCACCGTCGCGACGTTTCCGGCACGCAAATGGGCGTCGAGCAGGTCGACGAGCAGGGCATCACGCATTGCGACGTCGGCCACCGCCTGATCGGACGCCTCATATGTGCGTAGAGCGGCATCGAGCCAGTACGCGGCGTTGATCGAATCCCATCGTGACGTCGCGTCGGCCGCGACTCGACGACACGCCTCGATCACGTCGGCGACCTCGGCCAACGGCAGGGCTCGCAGGAGATGACCGGCCCGCCGCGCCAACGAAGCCGAATCCGTCGACGGCGCGAGCACGTCGGCTGTCCGCAGGTGAATTCTGCAGCGCCGCAACGTTTTGATGCCCGCCATCGCTTCTTCGCGCAGCAACGCGTGCCCGAACACGGCACGCCCGTGTCCAGCGTCGGTCACCACTATCCGCTCGTCGACGGCGTCGTCGATGCAGTCGGCGACCTCGTCGACATCACGGTCCATCACCTGAGCGAGAAGAGGGACGTCGATGTCGCCACCGCCGATGACAGCGGCATAGCCGACGACCTCACGTGTCGCGGGGTCGAGCGAGGCGAGGCGTCGATCGAGTACCGAACGGACGGCAGCCGGAACGACTTCTCGGCGTTGCGAATCCGGCAGCCGCGCATACTCTGTGACGAAGAGCGGGTTACCGCCGGTGCGGTCGACGAGCTCGTCGAGCTCGCCCTGCGAGAGCTCGACGTCGGATATCTCTCGTACCAATGCCGTGACCTCGTGGCGTGCCAACGCGGGAACATCCACGACACGACCCCCTGCCCGCACCATCGCCGAACGCAGGCGAGCGATCGCAGGCCCGCCCTCCTCGTCTCGCACCGTGACGACCACCCGCACCGCCACCCGCTGCAACGTGGTCAGGTAGACCAGCAGGTCTATCGACATCGGATCCGCCCACTGCGCGTCGTCGACGATGACGGTGACCGGTCGCGATGCAGCGCGTGACTCGAGGAGTGCCTGTACACGTTCGTACACAGCGAACCGTGCGGCGTCGGCGTCGACGCCGGGTGGAACCGACAACACCGAGTCGGCGTCGGCGTTCAGTCCGCGGCACAGTTGACGCATCGGCCACCACGCCGGAATGCCCTGGGAATCAGGACATCTCACCCACACGACGACGTCGCCGTTGGCCGACGCCATTCGAGCTGCCTCTTCGGCGAGCCTGGTCTTCCCGATCCCTGCCGCACCCCACAGCGCGAGCCATCGCGTGATCGGACCCCGGTCGTCGACGAAAAGCGTTGCCAGCGTGCGCCTCTGCGCATCACGTCCGACAAGGGTGCCTTCCGGCTCGGCCGCCACTCCTTCAACGGCGGCAGTGACGTCCGGAGCCCCGGCGTATGCGTCGCGTGCGCCGACCCCTGGCGCAGCAGGATTTTCGGCATCAGAGTTGTCGGCATCGATCCCGGTGATCGGCGAGGGCACCGTGCCGGCCCCCGACCAGCGGGGCGCGCGCGGCCACGCGGCGATTTCGGCGTCGTGGCGCAGAATGGCGCCCTGCAGATCGCGCAGTTCGTTGCCCGGGTCGAGGCCCAGTTCGTCGTCGAGTCGTCGAACATGCTCTGTGTAGGCCGCGAGCGCATCGGCACCTCGGCCCGCACGGTAGAGCGCCATCATGTGCAACCAGACAGCACGATCGCGGAGCGGATCGAGCGCGCGCAACGCCGCTGTCTCGGTGAGCGCCTGACCGGTGTCGCCGTGTGCGAGCAGCGTCGTGATGTGCGCCTCCGTGACGGAAAGTCGAGTTTCGGACGCCGCAACGGAATCGGCGCCAACCCACTTCTCGTCGGCCATATCTGCCAACAGGGGTCCACGCCACAGTCGGCGTGCCTGTTCGCAGAGTTGCAGTGCGTCATGCCAACGAGCGCCGTCGACCTCGTCGCGAATCCTGCGCGCGAGCGCGAGGTACTCGACAAGGTCGACGGAGTCGTCGGCGATGGTCAGTCGATATCCGGGATTGACCCTCTCGATGGGCGACGGCCCACCGGACTCGCCCCGCAGCGCGCGCCGCAGATTGGAGATGTAGGCCTGCAGGCTCGTCGTTGCGGCGGGCGGCGGATGCGTGCCCCACACCGAATCGATCAGCCGATCAACCGACACCACCGCGCCGCGCGCAAGGATCAACGCGCCCAGGACGATTCGCTGCTTGGGCGATCCCAGGTCGACTGTCTCGCCCGCGCGACGCACCTCGAGGGGACCGAGGATCAGATACTCCCGCATCTCTCCCCTCACACCTGTGGACCGGAATGTCGGAAAAACGGCGATTTCGAGTGTACGACCGGCATCGCAACGATGTTGGCTGTCTGAGCCGGATCGACCGACCCGACAGCATCGACACTCGCACGCGCCGACCGCATTGCCACGATCACCACGACCGCACCGAGTGCCGCGATCGCGGCGCTGATCCACAACGCGCGGCCGAGCGCGTCGACGTAGGCGGCGGGCTGTCCGCCGTTCAAGACCGACACCGCGGGAAATACCGCACCCAGTGCTGCCACGCCGAGCGCGATTCCCGACTGACGGAAGACATCGTTGACACCGGCGGCAAGACCCGCGTCGTCGTGCGCTGCCTCGGCCAACACCACCCCGCTCATCACGGGATTGAACACACCCGCACCGACGCAGGCCACGAGAAAGCCGGGCACCATGATCCAGCCACTGCTGTGCTCGCCGGCACGCGTCATCCAGACCAGTCCGGCGGCGACCGCGACCAGGGCCGTCGAGAGCAGCACCCAGGGCGCGACGCGTCCGACGACGCGATCGGTGAGACCCGCGACGACGAGCATGACCATCGTCCCCGGCAGATACACGAGGCCCGCGGCGATCGCCGACATCCCGAGCACCCCCTGCAGGTAGATGGTCACGTACACGAACACGGCGAACATCGACGCACTGATCGCGAACGTCGCGACCTGAGCTCCCGTAAAGGCAGGGTTGGTGAACATGCGCAGCGGCAGCATAGGTTGCGCGACAACGGATTCGACGACGATGAACGCAACGAGCGCGATCCCGGCGATGCCGAATGCGCTCAGGGTGACCGCATCCGCCCAACCGCGCGCGTTGGCTTCGACGAGTCCATAGGTCAGCGCACCCAGCGCGAGAACAACGCTGAGCTGACCCCAGACGTCGCCCCGTCGCGGACAACTACTCGCGGACTCGTCGATCCAGCGTGTCGCGTAGACCATTGCAATCCCCAGCGGAATGTTGACGACGAAGATCGCGCGCCAGTCGATCCAGTCGGTGAGGACGCCGCCGAGCAGTGGCCCCACAGCGAACGACGCTCCGATGGTCGCCCCATAGGCCGCCAATGCCTTGGTCCGTTCCTCTTTCCCGGGAAATGCGTTCGCCAGCAACGCAAGTGACGAGGCAAACAGCAGCGCGGCGCCGAGCCCCTGGCCGACACGAGCGGCATTCAAGGTGCCGATGTCACCCGCAGCCGCACAGACCGCGGACCCGATGGTGAACACCACGGCGCCGACGACGAAGACGCGGCGTCGGCCGATGCGGTCGGCCCATGCACCTGCGCTGAGAACGATCGTCGCCAACGCCAGCGTGTATCCATCGATCACCCATTTGAGCGAGGTCATCCCCGCGTCGAACTCGCGTGCCATCGCGGGGAGCGCTGTGTTGACCACCGCGATGTCGAGCATGAGCATCGCGGTTGCCACACACACCACGGCGAGCGTCACGCGCTGGACCGGCGTCCACCTCGGCTTTACAACGTCGGCGGGGCTGTCGGGCCGCCAGCTGGAGCCGGTTGCGTGAGCGTGTGCTGTACGAATGTGTGGCCTGTGACTGCGTTTCGTCTGCGCCATGACTTCTGCCTTTGTGTCGATCCTTCAGGGACGACGACAGAGTGCGATGACGCGCTTGGCGATCCCTTGTCGACTTCTTGACGCGGGTAATTACGGCGCAGATGTGGTTGGAGCGTCGACGCTCAGAACTCAGTCACGTTCGAGGTAGAAGTAGAAATGGCGGCCGCCGATGAGGCCGCCGGTGCCGTTCATGATGCCCATCACCGTGGTGTCGTCGACGCGCTTGAAGTGGTCGATCACCGGCTGGCCGTCGTAGACCATCGACGCAGTGACCTCGCCGCGGAACTCGATGGTCCACAGCGACGCTTCACCCTTACCGACGCGGGTGTTGGAATACAGCTCACCCGATTCGTTGCGACATACCAGCGGTTGCACCTCACTGAGCGAGATGAAGTTCTTACCGTGCCAACCGATCTTGGTCAGTAGCCCGTTCATCGCATGCCCGGTGGCGAACTCGCCACCGCGCCAACTCCCGAGCATGTCTGCCGGTCTGAGTGTCTCCAGGTCGGCCCAGACCGCGTCGAGGTCGGCGTCGGCGATGGTGCTGCGAGCGGCACGCAGCTCAACGAACCGCGCCCGTGCGGCCTCGCGGCGTGCGTCGACAGCGTTCTCGGTAGGTGTCTGCGAACTCACGGTCACGAAATCTCCCCGACGGCTGGGCGCACCGATACACACGGCGCGGCTTTTTCTCACCGTATCGGATCGAGCGATCGGGTGTGTCCGCAGTCACCGGCGCGAGTGCCGCCGTTCGTGCCCGTCGCCAACTCACGGATGAGCGTGCGCGGGAACCCCTCCGACGAGTTCGGCGCAGCGTTCGGCGAGTTCACGGCGGTCCGAACCGGGAAGTTGAGACTCGTGCACCTGGACGCGCACCGCGAGACCGCGGGTGCGCAGCACGCGTCGCAGCGTGTCGGCGGGCGAATCGTCGCCGATGAAACCTGGTGCGGCCGTGACCATTCCGGAGACTTCGAATTCAACGTGCAGCGGAATGACAGGCACTCCGGCGTCGATCGCCGCCTGGAAGAACGCGGGTCGGAAGTCACCGCGGGCACGTCCGCACCACGTGGTGCCCTCCGGGAAGACCGCCACCGAGTTGTCGGCCTGCAGTTCTGCCACCGCCCGATCGACGGTTGCGGGCAGGGTACGCAGCGAGCCGCGGTCGATCGAGATGATTCCGAGCCGCCGAGCGAGCGTCGACACGACGGGCATCGACATCACGTCGCATTTGGCGACGAACCGAGCCGGGTTGACGACGGCGACAGCGAGGATGTCGAGATATGAGATGTGATTGGAGACCACGAGCCCACGGGTGCTCGCGGAGAACGGTCGACGATCGTCGATCACCACTCGAACCCCCACCGACCACAGCAGGGTTCGCGCACTCGTGCGGATGTATGCCCGACGCAGGAGGCGCGGCAGGAACACCATGAGCGACCCCACCAGCAGGACGACGGCCGTCGATGCCGCGAGCAGCGCGACCCGAATCGCGACGACGAACACATTCGCCGGGGCGAACGGATTGTCGGCGTGGCAGAGGTCACCGCACGGGCTGGCCGGGTACCACGCGTGACGAGGAGTACCGGTCGCAGGTGACGTGGAGTCGTGGGCGGGAGCAGGATGCACTGTGGGCGCCACTGTCTGCGTTGACAGTTGTCCGGCGGACGTCGGAGGGCTGATGATCGCTGCGGCCGTCATACGAACCTCACTCTCGGGGAGATACTGCGAGTCGCGCGCCTGTCGCACGAAGTCTGTCGAGGTAGCGGGTGTTGGCGTGTTCGCGGTCGATGATCGTGACGAAGTCGCCGACGTCGAAGATCTCGTCGACCGCCGGGTCACCGCACACCGTCGCGCCGAGGCGTAGGTAGGCACGCAGCAGCGGCGGGAGGGTGAGAGTCGACGGTGGCTCGATCTCGCCGAGGGTGCGGCCGTCGATCAGTGGGGTGTGCAGCGGGAAGGTTCGCCACGGCGCCCGGTGGCGGGCGAGCACGTGGTCGCGGACGCCGCGCAGCGTCGAACCCCGCAGTTCCTCACCGGGGCCACCGAGCGGAACCGAGACGCAGCCCATCAGGTAGCGGTAGTCCGCATCGTCGAGGTATCGCAGCACCGCGGCCCAGAGCAGCGCGGTGATCGCGCCGTGGCGATGGCCCGGCGCCACGCATGCGCGACCCATCTCGACGACCGACCCGCCGATCTCGTTGATCTCGGTCAGGTCGAACTCGGTTGCCGAGTACCAGCCGCCCGCGGCGATGGCTCGCGGCGGTGCGAGCAGTCGGGCGCAGCCGAGGACGCCGTACACGTCGTCGATGGCGACGAGGTGCTCGGCGAAGTCGTCGACGTGGTCGGCGTCGCGGCGGGTTGTCGGGTCGCCGATCTGATCGGAGAAGCCCGGCTCTGCGGCGAAGACGTCGTAGCGGAGCCGTTGGACGGCGTCGATCAGCTCCGGGCACTCGGTGAGGACGATCCGCAGGCGCCCGGCATCGACCAGGGTGCGGCTGTGTGCAACACCGCGGGTGTCCAGTACGTCTGTCATGCCCCAGATGAAAGCCAGTCGCAACGACCGGCCTGCTACGTGCGCGTGACGTGTCGGGGCGCGCTCGGTGAACAGAAAGCAGCGATCCCCGGCCCAGGTGGGTCGGGGATCGCTGTGGGTGGTTTCGACAGGCTCAACCAGCGGGCCCGCTGATCGAGCGATTAACCGCTGATCGAGCTTGTCGAGATCACTTGCGCTTCTTGACCTCTTCGGTCAGCTGCGGTGCGACGTTGAAGAGGTCGCCGACGATGCCGAAGTCAGAGATCTCGAAGATCGGTGCTTCCTCATCCTTGTTGACGGCGACGATCGTCTTCGAGGTCTGCATGCCTGCGCGGTGCTGGATGGCGCCCGAGATGCCCAGGGCGACGTAGAGCTGCGGCGACACGGTCTTACCGGTCTGACCGACCTGGAACTGGCCCGGGTAGTAGCCCGAGTCGACGGCGGCACGCGAGGCGCCGACAGCGGCACCGAGCGAGTCGGCGAGTTCCTCGACGACGGAGAACTTCTCGGCGCTTCCGACGCCACGACCACCGGAGACGACGATCGACGCCTCGGTGAGCTCCGGACGGTCGCCACCGACGTTCGGCTCGACCTTGGTGATCTTCACGCCACCCTCCTGCGCCGGGACCTCGACGTCGACGCGCTCGCCCGCAGCAGCCTGCGGTGCGGCCTCGACGCCACCGGGGCGCACGGAGAAGATCGGGGTGTCGCCCTTGGCCTGCGCGTCGACGGTGAACGCGCCACCGAAGATCGAGTGGACGCCGACAGCGCCTTCCTTGACGTCGACGACGTCGGCGAGCACGCCCGAGCCGAGACGCACGGCAAGACGGCCTGCGATCTCCTTGCCGTCGGCGTTGGCCGCGACGAGGATGCCCGCGGGCGATGCCTGCTCAGCGACCGACGACAGGACGTCGACCTTGGGGCTGATCAGGTAGTTGGCGGCGTCGTCGGACTCGGCGACGTAGATCTTCTCGGCACCGGCGGCCTTGAGGTCGTCGATGATGCCGTCGGCGCCACCGGGTGCGCCGACCACGACGGCCGACGGCGTACCGAGTGCACGAGCGGCGGTGATCAGTTCGTTGGTCACCTTCTTGAGGGCGCCCTCGGCGTCCTGTTCGACCAGAACGAGTACTTCTGCCATTGTTTTGCTCCTGGATGTCTGGTGGCCTGCGGCGAGTCTGTCGACTGCGCGGGCCGGTGAGGTGGTCTCGGTGCGTTCGGCGCCTAGATGATCTTCTGGCCGACCAGGTACTCGGCAACCTTCACGCCGCCGTCGCCCTCGTCGGTGACACGCTCACCCGCGGTCTTCGGAGGCTTCGGGGTCGAGCTGGTGACGGTCGTGCCCGCATTCTCGAGGCCCACATCGGAAGGCTCGACGTCGATCTCGGCGAGGCCGACGACCTGAACTTCCTTCTTCTTGGCGGCCATGATGCCCTTGAAGGACGGGAAGCGCGGCTCGTTGATCTTCTCGTTGACGCTGACGATCGCGGGAAGCTCGGCCTCGACGTGGTAGATGCCGTCGTCGGTCTCGCGCTCACCCTTGAGAGACTCGCCCTCGACGGTCAGCTTGCGCAGATGCGTGAGGTGCGGCAGTTCGAGGTACTCGGCGATCATCGCGGGGATCGCACCGACGCGACCGTCGGTGGCCTCATTACCTGCGATGACCAGCTCGACACCCTCGACGGTGCCGAGTGCGCGGGCGAGCACGTACGCGGTCTGAACCGCGTCCGAACCGTGCAGCGCATCGTCCTTGATGTGGATGGCCTTGTCGGCACCCATCGACAGTGCCTTGCGGATGGCTTCGGTGGCACGCTCGGGACCTGCGGTGAGGATGGTGACCTCGCCTCCGTTGGCCTCCTTGATCTGCAGCGCTTCCTCGACCGCGCGCTCGTTGATCTCGTCGAGCACGGCGTCAGCGGCCTCGCGATCGAGCGTGTAGTCGGTCTCGGAGAGCTTTCGCTCGGACCAGGTGTCCGGAACCTGCTTGATCAGAACGACAATGTTTGTCATGGGTCTACGTCGACCTCCTGCGTCGGGTTCGGCAACTTACCGGCGGGTAAGGCCATCGGTCTCCACCCACTTTAGCGTCTCCTATTTTGCCTTAGAACATCGCCTACCTCACACTATGGCGGCGTTCGAACGGGCGGGATGCGACAAGTGCGGCCAGGCGAAGCGACTGCGGCACGTTCTTGGGACGGCCCCGGGTACTAGTCTCATGGGGATGATCGACGCACAGGGCTCGACAACGGACCGTCGGCCGACGGCAAACCTGGACGCATTGGACACCGATGCCCAACTCGCACTGACCGGCGAGCGGACGGTTCCCGGCATCCCGGCAGAGAACTACTGGTTCCGGCGCCACGAGATCGCCTACCGGTTCATCGCGGAGTCGTGCAGAGGGAAACAGGTTCTCGAGGCAGGCTCCGGTGAGGGCTACGGCGGCGCAATGCTCGCCGCCGCGGGCGCGACGGTCACCTGCGTCGACTACGACGCGTCGGCCGTCGAACACACCCGCAGGCGCTACCCGGAACTGACGATGATCGCCGGCAACCTGGTAGATCTCCCCCTGCCAGACGAGTCGGTCGACGTGGTCGTGAACTTCCAGGTCATCGAACACCTGTGGGACCAGGCCGCCTTCATCGCCGAGTGCCGTCGAGTGCTGCGTCCCGGCGGGCGTCTCCTCGTCTCGACGCCCAATCGCATCACCTTCTCGCCGGGCCGCGACACCCCGCTGAACCCTTTCCATACGCGTGAACTCGACGCCGCCGAGCTCACCGATCTGCTGACCGATGGCGGGCTGGAATCCGTTGTGATGCACGGCGTTTACCACGGCGCGGGCTTGGCGGAGTTGGACGCGAAGTGGGGCGGATCGCTGATCGACGCACAGATCGAGCGAGCCTTGGCGGGAGAGGACTGGCCCGCCGACCTCGTCGCCGACGTCGCCGCGATCTCCGCCGACGACTTCGTCATCCTCGAAACCTCCCCCGACAGTGCAACCGCAGACAAGGCCACCACAGACAAGGCCACCGCCGACATCGACGCGTCGCTCGACCTCTTCGCCATCGCGGTCCGACCCTGACGACCCCGGCACACCCGATGACCATTTCCTCACCCCGCACTGCGAGGCACCCACAGAGCAGCGGTAGCGCCGTGCCCGGCCAGTTCACCCTGGTGCTGCACTCTCACCTGCCGTGGCTGGCCAACCACGGTCGCTGGCCGGTCGGTGAGGAGTGGCTCTACCAGTCGTGGGCGGCGTCGTATCTTCCGGTCTTCGCCATGCTCCGACGTCTGGCCGCCGACGGATTCACCGATCAGCTCTCGCTGGGCATCACACCCGTGTTGGCCGCCCAACTCGACGACCCGCACTGCCTTCGCTCGATGCACGAGTGGCTCGCCGACTGGCAACTGCGGGCGGTGGCGGCCGCAGACAATCCGGACCCGATCCGACGCGAGCTCGCCGGGCACGAATTCCGATGTGCGGCAAGGGCGGTGGGCGACTTTGAACGCCACTGGCAACACGGTGCTAGTCCACTGATCCGAACACTGGCCGACAGCAACGTCGTCGAAATCCTCGGCGGCCCGCTCGCCCATCCGTTCGCTCCCCTGCTCGATCCGAGGTTGCGTCGATTCTCGCTCGCCGAGGGGCTTGCCGACGCTCGATCACGATGGGGTACTGCGCCGCAAGGGATCTGGGCGCCCGAGTGCGCGTTCACGCCGGGAATGGAGTCCGAGTATTCCGCTGCGGGCGTACGACATTTCATGGTCGACGGCCCCGCGCTGCACGGCGACACCTCGCTCGCGCGACCCGTCGGGGACTCCGACGTCCTCGCCTTCGGCCGCGACCTGACCGTGAGTTATCAAGTGTGGTCGCCCAAATCGGGATATCCGGGCCACTCCGCCTACCGCGACTTCCACACCTACGACCACACGACCGGCTTCAAGATGTCGCGCGTGACCGGCAAAACCGTTGCGGCGCACAATAAGAAGCCCTACGACCCCGACCGCGTCGCGCCGGTGATCGATCGCCAGGTCGACGACTTCGTCGAACACGTTCGCGCACGCCTGATCTCGGAATCGGAGCGGATCGGCCGACCCGCGCTGGTCGTCGCAGCGTTCGACACCGAGTTGTTCGGGCACTGGTGGCATGAGGGACCCGCGTGGCTCGAACAGGTGCTTCGACGCCTCCCCGAAGCCGGGGTGCGCGTCGGGACGATGGCATCCGCAGCGGCCGATGGCCTTGTCGGAGAAACGGTTTCCCTCACCGACAGCTCGTGGGGTTCCGGCAAGGATTGGCGTGTATGGAACGGGCCGCAGGTCGAGCACCTCGTCGAACTCAACGCAGAGGTCGTCGAGACAGCACTCGACACCGTCGACAAACTTCTCGACGCGGGGACGGGTCGTGATCGCGTTGCCGATCAGATCATCCGGGAGACACTGCTGACCGTCTCGTCGGACTGGCCCTTCATGGTGTCGAAAGACACCGCGGCCGAGTACGCGGTGCGTCGAGCCCACACCCATGCGCACGCCACGCGTGAGATCGCCGACGCCGCGC
The DNA here is from genome assembly GCF_036540975.1 of Gordonia sp. w5E2. NCBI lineage: Bacteria > Bacillati > Actinomycetota > Actinomycetes > Mycobacteriales > Gordoniaceae > Gordonia > Gordonia sp. w5E2. The sequence goes on from NZ_CP144213.1 coordinate 3,223,438, forward strand.
TACGCGGACGCACCGAGCAGGCAACGCGTCTCGCCGCCAATTGGAATCTCGCCGACGGCCTGTTCGCCGACCTCGACGCCCGTCGGCTCCGCGGAGACGAGCGCGCATGAGAGTGCTACTCGTTTCCTGGGAGTACCCACCGGTCGTGGTGGGTGGGCTCGGCAGGCACGTGCATCACCTCGCCACCGAGCTCGCCGCCATCGGGCACGACGTCGCGGTTCTGACGCGCAAGCCGTCGGGTACCGACGCACTCACTCACCCGACCACCGACACCGTCGTCGAGGGCGTGCGGGTAATCGCCGTTGCAGAGGACCCGCCAGAGTTCGAATTCGGGCAAGACATGATGGCGTGGACACTCGCCATGGGTCACGCCTTCGTCCGCGCCGGACTCGGCATCCTCACTGCAGGCATCCTCACTGCAGACTCGGACTCGCGCTGGACGCCCGAGGTGGTGCACGCCCACGACTGGCTCGTAGCGCACCCGGCGATCACGCTCGCCGAACTGTTCGACGTCCCCCTCGTCTCGACGATCCACGCCACCGAGGCGGGCAGACACAGCGGCTGGGTCAGCGGACGAACCAACCGTCAGGTGCACTCGGTCGAGTGGTGGCTCGCCAACGAGTCCGACGCTCTCATCGCCTGCTCGGCGTCGATGCGTGACGAGGTCACCAGACTCTTCGGGCCTGGGCTGCCCGACGTCCAGGTCATCCACAACGGTATCGACGTCGACACCTGGCCATACGCCGAACGGGCACGCACGCAGGGACCCGCGGAGTTGCTGTTCGCCGGGCGCCTCGAATACGAGAAGGGCGTGCAGGATCTTCTCGCCGCGCTCCCCCGGATCCGACGCACTCATCCCGGCACCACGCTGACCATTGCGGGCGACGGCACTCAGTACGACTGGCTCGTCGATACCGCTCGCCGCCACCGGGTGTCGCGCGCGGTGCGGTTCCTCGGCGGCGTCGGCCACGACGAACTCGTCGACCTGATGCACCGGTGCGACGCGATCGTGTTGCCCTCTCGGTACGAGCCCTTCGGCATCGTCGCGCTTGAAGCCGCCGCCACCGGTGCGCCTCTCGTGGTCTCCACTGCGGGCGGACTCGGCGAGGCCGTCGTGGCGCCGGTGACAGGCCTGACGTTCACTCCGGGCGACGTCGCGGGTCTGACCGCTGCCGTTCGGTCATCCCTGTCCGATCCGGTGCAGGCTGCTGCACGCGCACGACGCGCCCGGGCGCGCTTGACCGCCGAGTTCTCCTGGCGGGAGGTGGCCGAACGCACCAGCGGCGTCTACCTCTCCGCAAAGCGTCGAGTCCGCCATCCCGTCGGACGCCCATTCATCGCCGAAAGGCCGCTCCCGGAACGCGATCCAGGGCAGGCCTGAGCAGACGTGTCAGGCGCCGGGCCCCTGGCGGGCTTGCGCCTTCTTGCGTTCGATGTCGGCAAGTGCGCGTTCGAGTTCGGCGCGCTCCTCGGCATTCGTGGCCCAGTCGTCCTTGCGGTTCTTCACGACGCGCGCGGGCGCGCCCACGGCGATCGAGTAGGCGGGGATCACGCCCTTGACCACGGCGTGCGACCCGAGCACGCACCCTCGCCCGACGATCGTGTTGCGCAGGACCGAAACCTTCGCGGCCACCCAGGTGTCGGCGCCGATGCGGACCGGACCCTTCACGATCCCCTGGTCTTTGATGGGCAGCGTGATGTCGTCGGTCTTGTGGTCGAAGTCGCAGATGTAGCACCAGTCGGCGACGAGCACCGACCCGCCGATCTCGAGGTCGAGGTAGGAGTTCACCACGTTGTTGCAGCCGAAGACCGTCTTGTCGCCGATGCGCATCGTGCCCTCGTGACAGCGGATCGAGTTGCCGTCACCGATGTGAACCCAGCGTCCGATCTCCATCCTGCTCAGTTCCGGCGTCGCATGGATCTCGACGTTGCGTCCGAGGAAGAGCATTCCCCTGAGCACGATGTGCGGGTTGGCCATCCGGAACCGCGCGAGCCGGTAGTACCGAACCAGATACCAGGGGGTGTACGCCTTGTTGCGCAACACCCAGCGGAGCGAATCGAGGGTGAGGAATCGTGCCTGGCGCGGGTCGCGGCGTCGACCTGCTCGCCACCGCGACCGATACGAGGCGTTCCACATCGTCGTCATGACGACTCACCATAATCGACGCCGCTGCCGGCTTCGGCGGCGGAGCCGCGGCTTCAGTGGGCAGCGGAGCCGCCGTGCGAACCAGCGGCGAAGCGTCGCACGATAGGCTCAACTGCTGGCGTCCCGGTGCAGTGCCGGAGACCGAACATGACGGGAGCAGGATGGCTGTGGTTGGCCCCCGGATTCGGGTACCGCGACGGGTTCTGGCGCCGCTGGCGCTCCTGCTCGGTGCCGTGGTGGCACTCAGCGCCTGCTCGGACGGGCACATCGACGTCCGTTCGGTGGCGAGCCCCGGCTGGGCCAGCTACGGCGGCAACGGCGCGAACTCGAACTACACCTATCCGTCGATCCCCGACGACCTCACCCTGAGCTGGACCCGCCCGACAGGCGGCCCGGTGACCGCACCTCTCACGCTGTCCAACCAATCGAACGTCAACGTCACCGCGAATACCGCCAACGGTTGCAACCTGCTCGCCCTCGATCCCAACTCGGGGCGTATGAACTTCTGCAAACGGATGCGTGCGGGCATCGAGGGAAATTCGACGCTGCTCGACCAGTTCGACCAGCCGTACGTCGGTGAGGAGACCACCTTCGTGGCGTTCAACGCCGGCGGCGCGATCCGCTGGCGGATGCCGGTGATCGGCGTACCGCTGTCGGCCAAGTTCGCGGCGCCCGGCGAGGTACTCGTGGTGACCACCCAGGGTCAGATCCTGATGCTCAACACCCAGAACAGCGACTTCACCGCACCCGAGGTGCGCCTGCGCCCCGAGGCCGACCCCGGCGACCCGCTCTGGGGCTACGGCGACTGCGTCAGCAACGGCCCACGCTGCGCCGTGCCCGCACCGCCCGCCGTCGACGAACAGCACAGCCGGTTCTTCCTGAACTTCTGGCCGACGGGTGCGATCGCGTCGCAGATCCGCGGCTTCTCCTACGCGAAGCAGAACGACGGTCGTGTTGTCCGGGAGATCTGGCATGCCGACGTTCCCGGCGGTGTGATCGGCGCACCGACACTGTCAGCCGACGGCAACACCCTCTACACGTTCAGCCGACTCGGCCAGGTCGTCGCGCTCGACGCCGCCACCGGTAAGACCAAGTGGACCTACGACAACGGCGGCTACGGATTCGCATCCATGACCGTCTCCCCCGACGGCCTGATCATCCCGACCGGTGTCATCGGCGCCCCGCTGACCCTGCTCCGCGACCGCGGCGACAAAGCCGAGCAGGTGTGGCAGCGCAAGGATCTCGCCGTGGTGAGCCTGTCGACCCTCACGTCATCGAAGACCGCGTGGACCGTCGTACGCGATCAGGGCAAGAACTCGCTGTCGCTGGTCGAGGTCGACACGTCGAACGGTGCCACGAAGCGCACCGTGGCGATGCCCGGCGCAGAGGGATTCACGACGGGGGTCGCGGTGTCGCCGTCGGGACAGATCGCCACGGCCACGAACATCGGCGAGGTGTTCTTCTTCGACTCGAAGAAGAACATCGACTGATGACAGCCACCACGCCGGACTGGGTCGCGACGTCGATCTGGTGGCACGTGTACCCACTCGGTGCACTGGGCGCCGACACGACCGGCGTCGACCGGACCTGCCGACGCCCGCTGTCGGCACTCATCGACTGGCTCGACTACGCAGTCGCGTTGGGAGTCAACGGGATCGCGCTCGGTCCGATCTTCCAGTCCGCGACCCACGGCTACGACACCCTGGACTACTTCACCATCGACGAACGACTCGGCGACCGAGCCGATTTCGACGCCCTCGTCTCCGCATGCCGGTCGCGCGGCATCAGGATCATGCTCGACGGTGTGTTCAATCACGTGTCACGCCAGCATGATCGAGTTGCCGACGGTTCGAGCTGGGCGCGTCGCCAACGTGACGGCACCGTGCGCACCTTCGAAGGTCACGACGATCTGGTCGCGCTCGATCATCGCAATCCCGAGGTCGCCGACCTGGTCGTCGACGTCATGTGCCATTGGCTCGACGCCGGCGCCGACGCATGGCGTCTCGACGCTGCCTATGCGGTCCCATCTGCCTTCTGGCGCACCGTTTTACCCCGTGTGCGTGGGCGATTCGCCGACACCTACGTGCTCGCGGAGGTCATTCACGGCGACTATCCCGGATTCGTCTCCGACAGTGGTGTCGACTCGGTAACCCAGTACGAGCTGTGGAAAGCCGTGTGGAGCAGCATCATCGATGCCAACATGCACGAACTGCAGTGGGCGCTGACACGCCACGACGAGATGCTGACCACGTTTGTACCGTGGACGTTCGTCGGCAATCACGACGTGACCCGCATTGCGACCCGACTCGCCCAGCGTTCCGCTGATCTCGCCGTCGTGCTCCTGGCCACCCTGCCCGGCACCCCTGCGATCTACTACGGCGACGAATTGGATTGGACCGGAACGAAAGAAGAACGCGTCGGCGGCGACGACGCGATCCGGCCGCCGCTGCCGCAGACACCTCCCGACGACGCGGCGCTGCCCGCAATCTACCGACTCCACCAGCGGCTGCTGGGACTTCGACGCCGCTTCTCCGACATCGAGCACGCGCGCGTGCAAACACTCGACGTGAACCAGGGCCTACTGGTCTACCGCGTGCACACCGAACAGCCGATCACTGTGGCACTCAACGCCGCTCAAGCACCCGGTGACGTGACTGTCGAGCTGGGTACCACCGGCCACCTCGAGTCTGAAGCGTCTCATCGCGAGGGCGACTCGATCCACCTCGAGCCGGGCGGCTGGTACATCGCCGGTACCGAGCTCTCGCAGGACAAGTCGTAATCACATCGCGGCCGCGCAGAAAGTTACGCCTTGTGGGTCGCTCGCATGTACCGGTACGCGCGGAGGACCCGAGGGGTGTGGTTTTCTGCGCGCGACTAGCGCGCCCTGGCGCCGGCCTCGCACAGGAACCCGACGCCCTTGCGGCCAATGCGGGTGAGCACGAGCGCCAGTGATCGCGACCCCTTGAGGCGCAACCGCTTCCGCAACGCGTCGGGGTCGACGTCGAGTCCGCGGACGAGGATCTCCAACGTTCCGCAGTCGTGCGCGGCGAGGGTCTTGCGCAACACCTTCTCCGACGTCGAAACCTCCTCGATGACCTCGAATCCCCTCTCCCCCAGCGGCACCTGCTCGCCGGTGAGGTATGCGATCTGCGGGTCGAGTTGCCGCAACCCGTGCCGCGCGGCGTACTGACGCACCAGTCCCGCGCGGACAACAGCGCCGTCTGGGTCGACAATCCACCGACCGACAGGACCGTGTTGGTCGACGTCGTCGGGCTCGTCGTCGGTGACCTCGAAACCGCCCACAACGCCGTCGCTACCGGTACGCAGCACCGTTGCCCGTGTTCGGTCGACGATCCCCGGTCCGCTCCAGAGGCAGGCTTCACGGACACCACCGTCGAGCGAGGTGATCTGCACTTCCCCGGTGAAACCGAAGCGGTTGCGCAGCGCCCGATAGTCAAGCCCCGGAGCACATTTGACGATCACGACGCGACCCGAGTAGGTCATCAAGACGTCGGGAAGCGGCGGCGTGAGTTGATCGAGCCGGAAGATCCGTCCCGCACCGGACCGTCGGGCAGGGTCGGCGATCACCACGTCGGCCGTCGACGTGGGGGTCAGTGCATCGGCGACGAGAAGCGCAGTCGGAGTGGGCAACTGACCGAGGACGCGCCGATTGTGTTGCGCCATGGACAGTCTCACGTGATCGAGGTCGCTCCCGATCACGCCGGCGATCCCATCCTGTGATGCGAGTTCGACGACCTCACCGCCGATCGAACACGTGATGTCGTGGATCACCGCTCCGGGGAAACGCTGCGCGATCTCGGCGGCGCGATGTGCCGCAACCACACTCGGCGTCGCCTGCTGAAGAGCATCGTCGGTGAGCAGCCACTGATCGGCGTCGCGCAGTTTGCGCGCAGCTCTGCGGCGATCACGCACCGTCTCGATGAGCGCGGCGTCGTGAGGCGCGTAGCGTCGTCGCGCCGCTTCGACGTCGGCGATCATCGACGACGGCGTCAACGCCATACCCGAGACGACGTCGAGCGCCTTCTCGCCGTAACGACCACGAAGGAAGGCGACATCGTCGAGCGTGAATTCGTATCCCACAGTCGCAACTCCCCTGGCGCGTGCCGGTTCCACAGACACCTTGGCACATGAGCGGTGAGCACAGGCGCTCGGGCATGCCCGATATTGACTATTAGGTAAGGCTAAGCAACTATGAGGCCGTGAACAGGAAGAGAATCGTCATGGTCGGCACACTCGTCGGGGCGGCGGCCGTCATCGGAACCGCAGTCGGTGCAGCGAATGCGGAGGCCAAGGTCGCAGAAGGGCGCTACAACTTCTGCGTGAAGACCCAGTACGGAAGCTCCGTCGACGAGCGATGCAACGAATACAGAGTGGTGGGCAACCAACTGATCGGCCCGGCCAATCAGCCGCTGCAACTCATCGACACCCCCAACGGTGCCGTCGCCGTGATCCCACCCGCCAGCGGGCTGGTCATCACGAAGAACGCCAACGGATACAAGATCGTCAACACGATCCTCGGCATCCCCGTCGCGACGTCGCAGTTGACGCCCCTGGGCTGATCCGCCACGCCGCGCCGGGAGCCCGAGCCGCAGTCCGCAGATCACCCGCCGATCACTTCGGCTTGTACCCGCTCACTACCACGTTGTAGAAGAACTTCGGCGGCACAACCTTGCGCAGGACGTTCTCGTCGAGCCAGGTCATCCGCTTCCACCCGCCGAAGGCGAATCCGGCCCAACCCCAACCGAGCTTCTCCGACGGCACGGCGGCCTCGAAGGTGCGGACGGGCCAGCCGAGCATCGCGGCGGCCAACTCTTCGGTCGCGGTCTCGACCCGGGCTGCCCCGGCCGAACGCGCGATGTCTGCCAACTCGTCGGGATCGAAGGTGTGGATGTCGACAACGGCCTCGAGCGCCGCCGCGCGCGACGACTCGTCGAGCTCCTCCTGCGGTCGACGCCACGCCTTGAGCGGGCCGAACTTGGTGACGTGGGTGGTGGCCCACCAGGTGGCCCGGCTCATCCACCGGGCGTAGAAGTCGCCGATCGTCGACGGCTCGCCCGCGAACACGAAGCGTCCGCCCGGCTTGAGCACACGAAGCACTTCGCTCAACGCCTGCTCGACGTCGGGGATGTGGTGCAGCACCGCGTGACCGACGACGAGGTCGAAGGTGTTGTCGTCGTAGGGAATACGCTCGGCGTCGGCGACCCGGCCGTCGACGTCGAGGCCGAGGTTCTCCGCGTTGCGCAGCGCGACTTTGACCATTCCCGGCGAGAGATCGGTGACCGAGCCCTTCTTCGCGACACCGGACTGCAACAGGTTGAGCAGGAAAAATCCTGTGCCACAACCGAGTTCCATTGCCCGCTCGTAGGGCAGCGACTCGTCGGCGGCAACGGCGTCGAACCTGCCACGCGCATAGTCGATGCACCGTTCGTCGAAGCTGATCGACCACTTCTCGTCGTAGGTCTCGGCCTCCCAGTCGTGGTAGAGCACCTGCGCGAGCTTGGTGTCTTCCAGCGCGGCCTTGACCTGCTCCTCGGTGGCATGCGGATTAGGCGCCGGATCGACGTGATCTGCTGCCGACTCGTTCTCCGTGGTCGTCATGTCTCCTACTTTCGCCCTATCCTGTGTCGTCGCGACGGCTCTGGCTGTCGCGACAGCGATTCCTACTCGCCGGTAATGACACGTTGCCGTTGAACCCTACCCGCCGTCGAATGCAGGACCAGCGGTCACTTCCCGGTGAACTGCGCCTTGCCCGGCCCGTTGGCGATGAACGAATCCATGCCGATCTTGCGATCGTCGGTGGCAAAGAGCGCCGCGAACTGCTGTTCCTCGATCTTCAGTCCGGTCTCCAGGTCGACGCCGAGCCCCTGGTCGACCGACCTCTTCGCCGCTGCCAGCGCCAGGCTCGCGGCATTACGGAACTGCCCGGCCCACGCCAGTGCTGCGTTGTAGACCTCGTCGGGCGCGACGACCTCGTCGACCAGGCCGATCCTCAGCGCCTCTTCTGCCCCGACGAAGCGGCCCGTGAAAATCATGTCCTTCGCCTTAGCGGGGCCGACGAGACGCGCCAGTCGCTGCGTGCCGCCGCCGCCGGGAATCACGCCGAGGAGCGCCTCGGGGACGCCCAGCTTCGCGTTGTCGCCCGCGATACGACGGTCGGCGCCGAGCGCCACCTCGAGCCCGCCACCGAGTGCGTATCCGGTGATCGCGGCGACGGTCGGCTTGGGGATCTCGGAGATCGAACCCAGCGCACGCTGCAGGCGACCGGCCACCTTCGACATCTCGGCGAACGTCATGTCGGTCATCTCTTTGATGTCGGCGCCTGCCGCCAACACCTTGGGTCCGCCGTAGACGACGACGGCCTTGATGTCGGAACGGTCGGTCGCCTCGTGTGCCGCCGCCTCCAACTCGGTCTGGACCTGCCGGTTCAGCGCGTTCATCGGCGGACGGTTGAGCAGGATCGTTCCCACTCCCGGATGGTCGTCAGAGGTCTCTAGGGTCACGAACTCAGGCATGTGTCGAAGGCTACCGTCCAGCGACGCCCAGCCGTGATGTGGGCCACCGCCGAGACCCGACGACCTACAGTTGGTGCATGGCACCTTCGCCGTCCTCGAAGTCGTCGGCCGGCGAACCCGTCGAACTGTCCGTTGGTGAGCGCACGATCCGACTCTCTAGTCCAGACCGCATCTACTTCTCCGAACGCGGCGAGACCAAACGCGACCTCGCCGACTACTACACCGCGGTCGGCGACGGCATTGTGCGGGCGCTGCACAACCGGCCGTGCATGTTGCACAGATTTCCCAAGGGGGTCGACGGCAAGAAGGTCCACCAGAAGCGGGTACCCGCGGGCGCTCCCGACTGGCTGAAGACCACCGAGATCTACTTCCCGCGCTTCGGCCGCACCGCCGACGAACTCTGTGTGACCGAACTGGGCAGCGTGATCTGGGCGGTGCAGATGTCGACGGTCGAGTTCCATCCCTGGAACTCACGATGTTCGGATCCGGAGCTGCCCGACGAATGGCGCATCGACCTCGACCCGATGCCGGAGTGCACCTTTGATCGCGTGCAGCGGGTGGCGCACGTCGCGCACGAGGTGCTCGACGAACTGGGTGTGCGCGGTTTTCCCAAAACGTCCGGCGGACGTGGCATGCACATCTACGTGCGAATCGAACCGGAGTGGAGTTTCAACCAATTACGCCGCGCCGCATTGGCTTTCGCGCGCGAGGTCGAGCGTCGAGCACCCGACGAGGTCACCACGACGTGGTGGCGCAAGGACCGCGACCCCGCAGCGCTGTTCGTCGACTACAACCAGAACACGCGTGACCACACCATGGCTGCCGCCTACTCGGTACGCGGCAATCCGCGCGCGACGGTCTCGGCGCCGATCCTGTGGTCGGAGGTCGACGACGTCGCACCCGACGACTTCACCATCGCGACGATGCCTGCGCGCTTCGCCGAACTCGGCGACCTGCACGCGGAGATCGACGACGTCGCCTATCGCATCGATACCCTGCTGGAATGGGCCGACCGAGACGAGGTCGACCGGGGAGAGACCGATCAAGAAGAGACCGGCCCCACCGACGACCCGGACGTCGTCGACCTCGACCGCTGAGACCACGCACGCAGTGGGTTCAGGCGGTAGCTCTCAGAGCGTGATGTCGGGAATCGGTTGATCGGCGAGCGTCGCCATGTACGCGTCGGAACCGGAGAAACTCAAGCCGCTCAACCCATGCCCAGCGCTTACCTCGGGTTCGATCGTCTCGATCGTGCGCTCTGCGGCCAGCAGCTCGTCGACGGTGTCGAACCGCGCGACCTCGGTCAGCTGAGACCAGGTCGGCGGCAGCAGGAAGTGCTTGCCATCGGACCAGGCCACGAGAGCGTCGGCCGCGCCGGCCCACCGCGCGACGTCGGCCTCCGACGTCGCGTCGTCGGCGACCTGCCCCTCGGGCATGGCTGCCAGGAAGAAGCGGGTGTCGTAGCGTCGCTTCTCGTTCTTCGGTGTGATCCAGTGCGCGAGCGGACGCAACAGGTCGGCACGCAGCGTGAGGTCGTGGGCGCGGAGGAACTCGGCAAACGAGATCGTCTTGTCGACCAGCTTGTGGCGTTCGTCGCGCAGCGTCGCCGGGTCGGCGAACGAGCCGTCGGGCCGCGACGCGAGCAGCACACCGCACTCCTCGAAGGTCTCGCGAACCGCCGCGCAGACGAGGGCCTGGGCGAGCTCTTCCGTGGTGCCCAGCTGCTGCGCCCACCAGTCCGCGCCGGGGCCGGTCCACGCGAGATCGGCGTCGGCATCACGGGGGTCGACGCCGCCGCCGGGAAAGACCGTCATCCCACCGGCGAACGCCATCTGCTTGACCCGACGCTGCAGAAAGACCTCGATACCGCCGTCGGCGTCGCGCGCCAGCACGACTGTCGCAGCGTCGCGCAATGGCGCGACGGTCCCCGCATGGTCTGTCGCGGCCTCTGTATCGGTCATGTCGATCTCCTGCTCTGTGCCAACTCCTACGTGGGCCAACTCCTACGTGGGCCACAACCTGTGGTCCGCGTCACCGAATCGACACTATCGCTGCTACCCGACGGCCCGACGGTGGGATCCGGCACGACGCGAACGACGCGCGAAGAAGCGGGAGCCGTCCTTGGTCAGCGTGATCTGCTGACGGAACGTGTCGGAGAGGTTCTTGCTCGTCAGCACATCCCCGAGCAGGCCCTGCGCGACGACGCCGCCTTCGGAGAGCAGCATCGCGTGGGTGAAGCCGGGCGGGATCTCCTCGACGTGGTGCGTGATGAGCACGGTGGCAGGGGCATCGGGGTCCTGCGCGAGGATCGACAGCCGGTCGACGAGCTCCTCCCGACCGCCGAGGTCGAGGCCCGCGGCGGGTTCGTCGAGGAGCAGCAGCTCGGGGTCGGTCATCAACGCGCGGGCGATCAGCACTCGCTTACGCTCGCCCTCCGACAGCGTGCCGAATCTCCGGTCGGCCAGATGCTCGGCGCCCATCGACTCGAGCGATTCGACGGCCTGCGCGCGATCGACGTCGTCATAATCTTCACGCCACCGACCGATCACCGAATAGCCCGCCGAGATCACGACATCACTGACGACCTCGTCGTCGGGAACCCGGTCGGCGAGGCCGGGGCTACTGACGCCGATTCGCGTCGACAACTCGCGAACCTCCACCCGGCCGAGTGGCTCGTTGAGCAGATACGCGGTGCCCGACGACGGGTGCAGTTCGGCGGCGGCCATACGCAGGAGCGACGTCTTGCCCGCACCGTTGGGGCCGATGATCACCCAGCGTTCGTCGAGCTCGACTTGCCAATCGATCGGCCCGACAAGCGTCTTGCCACCGCGCACGAGTGTGACGTCACGAAAATCGACGAGCAGGTCCGGGTCCGAGGATGCAGTGTCACTCACCCGTCCCATCGTGCCCTACCGGGCGGCCTCCCGGATGCTCGGACGCGAGAGAACATGTCGAGGTTTTCCTCGACGTGTTCGCCCACACCGAAACCGCCCACAAAAGGGAATACCTTCGACGCCGTACTCCTTGCCCTTGGTATGTCCGTTGATCTGTCCATCCTCGACCTCGCCCAGGTCGGTCGCAACGAAACCGTCGCCCAATCCCTGGCTGCCTCAACAGAAATGGCCACCAAAGCCGAGCTGTGGGGCTACCGGCGAATCTGGTATGCCGAGCATCACAACATGCGCTCGATCGCGTCGTCGGCACCCGCCGTTCTCATCGCGCACGTCGCCGCACACACCTCGACAATCCGCCTCGGCGCCGGCGGCGTGATGCTCCCCAACCACGCGCCGCTGACGATCGCCGAGCAGTACGGCACCCTTGCCGAACTGCACCCCGGCCGCATCGATCTGGGTCTCGGTCGAGCCCCCGGCAGCGACCAGCAGACCTTCACCGCGCTGCGTCGGGACATGGCATCGGCCGACCGCTTCCCGTCCGACGTCCTCGAACTGCAGGGGTATCTGCGTGGCGAATCGCGCATTCCCGGAGTCGGCGCGACGCCCGGCGCGGGCACCGACGTCCCGCTCTACATCCTCGGTTCGTCGTTATTCGGTGCACAACTCGCCGCCGCGCTCGGACTGCCGTATGCCTTCGCATCGCACTTCGCTCCGCAGGCCCTCACCGAGGCCGTCGCGCTCTACCGTGACCAGTTCCAGCCGTCCGAGGCACTCGCAGAGCCGTACGTGATCGCGGGTGTCTGCGTGATCGCCGACGACGATCCGGATGTCGCGGCAGCGCAGCTCCGCCAGGCCAAGCGCCAGCGAGTGACCGCGCTTCTCGGTCGAGGCGGTCGGCAGTTCACCGACGACGAGGCCGACGCGATCCTGGAGATGCCGCAGGGCAGGCAGATCGATTCGATGCTGACCTACGCGGGCGTCGGCACTCCCGCAGAGGTCCGCGACTACCTCGACTGGTTCGCCGGGCACGCCAACGCCGACGAACTCATCGTCGCGTCGATCGCTCCCGACCGCGACGTGTGGCTGAGCACGCTCGGTCACCTCGCGCCGGCGGTACAGCCCTCCACGCAGCCGGTCTGATCGATCGCGCGTTTCAGGTCATACACATCTTCGCTCTATGTATGATCAACCTCATCACGCCGAGGCCGAGCCCGGCCCGGCGGGCGATGAGGAGTCAGGATGTCCGACCTCAAGGTCCGCAGAGTCAAGTTCGACCTCGCCGGAGACGACATCCCGTTCAACTGGCATCCACAGCGGCCCGCCTTCGCGATGCAGTGCAACGTCGTGTCGTTCTTCGCGCCCGGCTTCGAGAAGCTGATCGTGCGTCGACACGCGAGGCACTGCCGTTGATGCGCGATCCGGAGATGGTCGACGAAGCAACCGACTACGTCAAGCAGGAGGGGCAGCACACTGCTGCGCACCTGGCCCACCTGCGGGCGCTCATCCGACGGTGGCCGGGACTCCGGCACACGATGGACGAGGTCATCGCCTCCTACGACCGGTTACTCGAGACCAAACCACTCGCCTGGCGTCTGGCCTACGCCGCGGTGGTGGAGGCGACCTTCACGCCCTACTTCCGCGTGTTCCTCGATCACGACGACAAACTGTTCGAACCCGGGGATGAGCGCATTTCCTCACTCTTCATCTGGCATTTCGTCGAGGAGATGGAACACCGCAGCTCCGCGTTGCGGGTGTACGACGCCGTCCACGACAGCTATCCCTACCGGCTCAAGACCATCGCAGGTGTGGTCAAGCACTTGAACGAGATGTTGAAGATCGTCGGCGACGGCTTTCGTGAGCACGTGCCCGTCGGTGAAGGCGGCGAATTCGCCGACCTGGTCCCGGCCGGGGTGACCCTGCGGTCGATGGCCGCCGTGTGGCGATTCAACCGGACGCATACGGAATACGACACGACCTACGCCGACGTACCGATGCGCGAGATGATCGAGATGTTCGTCGGACTCGTGCGATCACAGGCGCCCGACCACGATCCGCTCTACGAGCGACTCCCCGACTTCGCGGCCCGCTGGTTCCGACGCTACGACGAGGACCCACGGGCAGCCGCCCGCTGGTATTCGGTCGGCGTCGGTGAGATCGCCAAACGTGTCCCCGACGGCCAGGGCGACGTCGTCGACGTAACGTCGACGGCCTGACCCCTGCTTACTGTCGCGGTTCGAGTAGTGCGAAATCCGCGAAGTCGAAACCCGGCGCGACGACGCAACTGACGAGCGACGCCTCATCTCCGACCGCACGCGCGCGTTGCCAATTCCCAGGCGGGACAAAGGCTTGCGGACGCTGCCCTAATTCGACGTCGGGTCCGACGACCACGGTCTCGACGTCGTTCGGCACGTTCCCGTCACCGCCGAGGTCGAGTTCCACCGGGGCGCCACGATGGAAGAGCCACATCTCCGCACCGCGCACCGTATGCCACGACGACTGCTCGCCCGGCAGCAACACGAAATAGATCGCTGTCGCAGCCACGCGCGTGCCCTCATATCCCAAAGGCAGTGCGCCACCGGGGATCTCGACGCCGCTACGCCAGGTCTCGCGATACCAGCCACCCTCGGGGTGGGGCTGCAGGTCGAGTGCTTGTGCCCACTCGGGTAGCCGCGACGCGTCGCTCATTCGCCGATCACCTCCGCGATCACGGTCACCGACCCGGGCGCGATCTCGGTGAAGCCGGCGTCACGCACCGCAACTGCTCGCTGCTGAGCGTCGGCGGCGAGCAGATCCTTCCACCGATCTCGATCGGCGAGGCACACCGACAGCGGACATCCCGCGTCGCGCCATTGACGCGCCGCCTGCTCGTCGAGGAGCTTCACGGCGAGCATCGACCCGTGGCCGACCTGCGCCGCCAGTTTGCCGACGGTCATCTCGAGATCGGGATTCACCCAGAGGCATACGCCTGCCCCACCGGGCGTCGATGGCAACGCCCCGTCGACGTCGGTGCCGCCGATCTGCAGGCGAGAGATGCGTCGGTCGACGTCGCCGACCCGTCCGGGAACGAACGCGCGCGCATGGGCATCACCCTCACTCGCCGTGACGCCCCACACCTCTTGTGCCGCAAGCCAATGCGCGCCTCGGGCACGGCGCGCGATCTTACGGATGCGCGCATCGCACCACGCCGTCATCGGCTCCGACCACGGACCGTCGGCGCCCGATCGGTCGTCAAGGCAGAGCAAGGCGACAGACCGCGCTGCCGCCGTGAGCAACTCGGTGCGGTCGGGCGGGTCGGACTTCTCGATCCGCAACACCATCTGCATCGCGAGCACGTCGGCGGGATTATCGGGATCGTCGGCGCCGCCCACATAGTCGACAAGACGTCGATAGGCGTCGTCGAAGGGATCGACGACGGACTCCGTAGACGTCATGGCAGCGGGACGCGCCGCAAGACTCCGTCCGCGGCGTCTGCGGCCTCGATTTCGTCGCGGGTCACGCCGAGGATGAACAGCACCGCGTCGAGGAACGGGTGGTTCAACGCGGCGTCGGCGACCTCGCGTAGCGCGGGCTTGGCATTGAAAGCGATTCCGAGGCCCGCGACCGAGAGCATGTCGATGTCGTTGGCTCCGTCGCCGACGGCGATCGTCTGTTCCATCGGCACGCCGACCTGGTCGGCGAATGCCCGCAACGCGCGTGCTTTGCCGGGGCGATCGATGATCTCGCCGATCACCCGACCTGTCAGCCGGCCATCGACGACTTCGAGGGTGTTGGCACGGACGAAGTCGAGTTCGAGGTCGTGCGCGAGGCCGTCGATCACCTGACGGAACCCGCCGGACACCACACCGCAGCGATATCCGAGGCGGTGCAGCGTACGGATCGTGGTGCGCGCACCGGGTGTCAGTTGCAGCGAACCCGCCACCTCGTCGAGAACGCGCGCATCAAGGCCCTCGAGTGCCGCGACGCGTTCCCGTAGCGATTCCGCGAAGTCGAGTTCACCGCGCATCGCAGCCTCGGTCACCGCGGCGACCTCGGCCTCGCGACCCGCATGTGCGGCGAGCATCTCGATGACCTCGCCCTGGATGAGCGTCGAGTCGACATCGAAGACGACAAGCCGCTTGGCGCGTCGTGCGAGTCCGCCTCGCTCGATCGCGATGTCGACACCGTGCTTGGCCGCAACGCCCGCCAAACCCTTGCGAAGGTCGGCGTCGGCAGCGACGCTGTTGCGCCCGCCGACGCTGACCATCAATTCGAGGCCGGTCACCGGATAGTCGGCAACACCCCGGATCGAATCGATGTTGCCGCCCTGGCCTGCGAGTTCGGCCGCGACCGCTCGGAAGGCTCTGGCGGTCACCGGACTTCCGAGCAAGACCACCGCGTGAGTCGACGGACGGTGCCCGGCCGGCGTGCCGCCGACCTCGACGATCACATCCATGCCGATCGAGCCCATCGCCTGCTCGACGACGTCCTGAACCTCTTCGGGGTCGGTGTCGACCGAGACCATGACCCCGAGCGTCAGGCGGTCGTTGATGACCACCTGCTCGACATCGAGCAGACTCACCTGCTGCGCCGCGAGCGCTCCCATGAGGACCGAGGTGACGCCCGGCTTGTCCGGGCCGGTGACCGTGATCAGGATCGGTGTGGATTGCTCCATCGAGGCGTTGTGAGGAACGTGATCAGCGATCGCGGTCGCCGGATGCCTCGTGGCTGCCGGTGGTCAGCGGATCGCGACGAACGTCCTCGGCCACCCTGCTCTCATGCCCGTGGCCACCACCGACGTGCGCTTCTTCACGCATTCGGTCGACCATGTGCGGGTAGTGCAGTTCGAACGCGGGACGCTCCGAACGGATGCGGGGAAGCTCGGTGAAGTTGTGGCGCGGCGGCGGGCAGCTGGTCGCCCACTCGAGCGAGTTGCCGAAGCCCCACGGATCGTCGACGGTCACGACCTCGCCGTAGCGGTAGCTCTTGAAGACGTTCCACAGGAACGGCAGCGTCGACAGGCCGAGGATGAACGCACCGATGGTCGAGATCTCGTTCAGGCGGGTGAATCCGTCGGACGGGAGGTAGTCGGCGTAACGGCGCGGCATGCCCTCGTTACCCAGCCAGTGCTGGACCAGGAAGGTGGTGTGGAAACCGATGAAGGTCAGCCAGAAGTGCCACTTGCCCAGTCGCTCGTCGAGCATGCGTCCGGTCATCTTGGGGAACCAGAAGTAGATACCCGCGTAGGTGGCGAACACGATCGTGCCGAACAACACGTAGTGGAAGTGCGCGACGACGAAGTAGCTGTCGGAGAGGTGGAAGTCCAGCGGCGGGCTGGCCAGCAGAACGCCGGTGAGGCCACCGAAGAGGAACGTCACGATGAAGCCGACGGAGAAGAGCATCGGCGTCTCGAACGTGATGTTTCCCTTCCACATCGTGCCTATCCAGTTGAAGAACTTCACACCGGTCGGCACTGCGATCAGGAACGTCATGAAGGAGAAGAACGGCAGGAGAACCGCGCCCGTGACGTACATGTGGTGCGCCCACACGGCCACCGACAGTGCAGCGATCGCGAGCGTTGCGTACACCAGACCGGAGTAACCGAAGATCGGCTTCCGGCTGAAGACAGGGAACACCTCCGACACGATGCCGAAGAACGGCAGCGCGATGACGTACACCTCGGGGTGTCCGAAGAACCAGAAGAGGTGCTGCCAGAGGATCACACCACCGTTGGCCGGGTCGTAGAGGTGCGCGCCGAACTGTCGATCGACCTCGAGGCCGAGCAGCGCGGCGGTCAGCAGCGGGAAGATCAGCAGGATCAGGACGCTGGTCACCAGGATGTTCCAGGTGAAGATCGGCATGCGGAACATCGTCATGCCGGGTGCGCGGAGACAGACGACGGTCGTGACCATGTTGACCGCGCCGAGGATGGTGCCCAGACCCGACACACCGAGACCCATGATCCACAGGTCGGCGCCGACGCCGGGCGAGTGCACCGCGTCGGTCAGCGGCGTGTAGGCGGTCCAGCCGAAGTCGGCAGCGCCGCCCGGGGTCAGGAAGCCGCCGATGGCGATCGTCGAACCGAACACGAACAGCCAGAAGCCGAAGGCGTTCAGACGCGGGAACGCCACGTCGGGCGATCCGATCTGCAGCGGGAGAACGAAGTTGGCGAAGCCGATCACGATGGGCGTCGCGTACATCAGAAGCATCACGGTGCCGTGCATCGTGAAGAGCTGGTTGAACTGCTCCGTCGACAGGAACTGCATGCCCGGACGGGCGAGCTCGGCGCGCATGAGCAGCGCCATCAAGCCGCCGATCAGGAAGAACGCGAAGCAGGCGGTGATGTACATCATGCCGATCAACTTGTGATCGGTCGTGGTGATCAGCTTGTAGATGAAAGAACCCTTGGGCTGATAGCGCGCAGGGTACGGGCGCGCTGGCACAACCTGGGTTGTGGGCTGGTCTACCGCGGTCACAGATCCTCCTCTAACCGACCGTGAGCTCGGGACGGCAACGAACGAAAAACTACCGCTGGCAATCACACACCGAGCGCTGGTTACCGATCGTAGCCCCTTCACCCCGGCTGGGCCGAGTGGGTCCTACGATCTGTCGTACAAATTCTCCAGAGCACCCCAAAAGAGCATGTCAGTGACCATATTCGGGCGCCGACACGACGTGTCGCACGGCTGATTCCACACCCTGCACCGACGTCGCGCGAACCCGCACGGTCTGCCACGAAAGACGGCTGCGCGGCGGTGCTAGGTTGATCTGCGTGTCAGGCGGTAAGCAGAGTGCGGTCGGTCGAGGTCGTACGCGCAAGGTCAGCGTCACTCTCGGCGCCTTCGTCGTGGCGGGTGCGCTCGCGGTGGGGTTGTCGGGTTGCTCCGACGACAACACGGCCTTGACCACGCCCGACGGCAAGACCATCAGCACCTCGACGACGCGCATCGCCGACGTCAACGTGGTCTCACCCGACCGCGATTACAGCAAGACGTGCCTTGCTCCGACGGCGTCGGACGACCCGCAGGCCGACGTCAACCGGATCGTCGTCACCGATCCCTCGCTCCTCGACGCGATCTGCGCACTGGGCATCGGCTCCAAGGTCGTCGCGGTGACCTCCGCACCCAACAGCGTTCCCGCCTACCTCGGCCCACAGCTGACATCGGTACCCACGATCGGCACCTCGCCCGACGCCGCGACCGTCGGCACAGCCGCACCCGACGTCGTACTGACGACACCAGACACGGCTGCGTCCGCCAAGGCATTCGGGTCCACCAGGGTGGCCACCATCGAGCCCGGCGACTGGCGCGCACAGTTCACCGAGGTCGCAGACGCACTCGGCAGGGCGTCGCAGGGACCGCGGCTGCTCGACGAATTCGACACGGAAGCCCGCAAGACCGGCAAGCGTATGGATGCCGCCCACTCCCGGGTGTCTCTGGTCCGGTTCGGCAACAACTCGGAAGTGATCGCGGGAACCGACAGCTTCGCAGGCCAGATCCTCTCTACCGTGGGGGTGCAGCGGCCGGCGTCGCAACGCACTGCAGGCACCACCGTCCTCACCGACAAGAACTTCAAGGACGCCGACGCCGATCTCATCTACGTTTCCTTCGAGGGTTCGGCGGGTCTCGCACACGGCAAAGAGGTCTTGCTCAGCGACCGCTGGCTGGACATGGGTGCGCCGACCTGGAAGCGGGTCCTCATCGTCGACGACGACGTGTGGTACCGCAGTTCAGGCCTTGCCGCCGCGTGGCTCGTGCTGAACGACGTGAAAGGTTCACTCAATGGCAACTCCGGAAGCTACTGACTCCTCACCCGACGCTCTGACCGCCAAGGCACAGGCGCTGCTCGCACTGCACCAGCCCGGTAACCCCGTCGTGCTGCCGACGGTCTGGGATGCATGGTCGGCACAGATCGCCACCAACGCCGAGTTCTCCGGCCTGACCGTCGGCAGTCATCCCGTCGCCGACTCGATCGGCAAGTCCGACAACGAGGGAATGACGTTCGACGACCTCCTCACCCGTGTCCGGCAGATCACCGCCTCCACTGATCTTCCGGTGTCGGTCGACGTCGAATCGGGGTACGGCGAAAGCGCGTCCCGGCTCATCGACGGATTGCTCTCGGTGGGCGCCGTCGGGCTCAACATCGAGGACACCGTGCATTCCGAGGGCAGGCGTCTGCGCAGCGCCTCCGAGCATGCCGCGCTCATCGGCGAGTTGCGGGCCGCCTCCGACGCCGCGGGAGTTCCCGTCGTGATCAACGCCCGCACCGACCTGTTCATCCGCGCCGACGGCGACGAGTCCGACCGCGTCGAACGCGCGGTGGCACGCCTGCGGTTGTGCGCGGACGCGGGCGCGAGCTGCCTCTATCCCGTCGGCCGCCACACCGACGACGTCTACCGCACGCTCACCGCCGAACTGCCGCTTCCGGTCAACGCGATCGGTAACCCTGCGGCCGATTCCGGACGAGCGCACTACGCCGAGCTCGGCGTCGGCCGCATCAGTTTCGGACCGTTCTGGCAGGCCAACCTCGCCGAACGTGCCGCCGAGCTGTTGACCGCGTGGCACTGAGCGCGTCTCTCGCATTCGCGCCCGAGATCGACCCAGACTGATCGCAACTGTTCCCGCCGGTGCGTGGCGTCGGCAAGGCTCGTCGCATGACTGTCACCGACGAGTACCTGGCCAACAACGACGCCTACGCCGCCACGTTCACCGGCCCGTTGCCCCTGCCGCCGAGCAAGCACGTCGCCATCGTCGCGTGCATGGACGCACGCCTCGACGTCTACCGCGCGCTCGGCATCAACGAGGGTGAGGCACACGTCATCCGCAACGCCGGAGGCGTCGTCACCGACGACGAGATCCGTTCGCTCGCCATCAGCCAGCGGCTGCTCGGGACAACGGAGATCATCCTCATCCACCACACCGACTGCGGCATGCTGACGTTCACCGACGACGAGTTCAAACGCGAGATCCAGACCGAAATCGGTCAGAAGCCCGAGTGGGCGGCCGAGGCGTTTCCCGACGTCGAAGAGGACGTCCGACAGTCGCTCACACGCATCCGGAACAGCCCGTTCATCACCAAGACCAGTTCGCTGAGGGGATTCGTCTTCGACGTCGCGACCGGGCGGCTCGCAGAAGTGGACTGACGGCCACTCACGGCCAGCCGGGCGCCGACTCGACGGTCCCGTCGTCTATCGCGGCGACCAGTTGGGCGTGGTCTCTCTCGGTCTGGTCGGCGTATGCCTGTGCGAAAGCGACCACGGATTCCTGGGTCTTGTCCGACTTGCCGAAGTACTCGTTGATCGCCCTCGCGTCACCACTGCGCGCGTGGGCACGGGCGAGAACATGGCCGCACGCAGTGGCGAAGGTCGCGAGCCGTGGCGCAACCGATTTGCCGTCGGGAATGACCTTTCCGTCACGGAACTGCCTGATGTAGAAATCCCAGTCGCGGATCGTGGACCATCCGAGAAAACTGTCCGACGCACTCTGGATCAGTCGCTGCCCGTTGACCACTCGCTGTCCGTGATTCGGGTACACGCTGGGCCCGAGGAACTTCTCGTACACCGACGGCGCGGCCTGTTTGATCTGGAAGAACAGCGGGTCGCCGGTCTGGTGCTCCTCGTTGAGGGTGAGATAGACACGCATCCCGACGCTGCCGACGCCCACCACCTGCTGCACGACGTCGACGAGATCGAAGCGACGCAGCAACGCCGCGATGTTCTCCCGGATGGAGCCGTAGTAGCCCAGCAGGACGTCGTTGAGTACATCGTCGAACTGCTCCAGCTCGTGCGTACGGTACGGCGGGTCCTCGGTGATGGTCCGTCTGCCGTCGACGAGGTGGGTGAACTTCTTCGACGCTCCCCTGTTGCTCCGCTTCGCGGCGCGTTTGGTGAGGTACTTGTCCAACTGGGCGCCCTCATCCGGAGCCAGGTACCCCACCAGGTCGTCCGCGGAGACCTTTGCCGACCACACGTCGAGGATCGGCCAAGTCGCGTAGGTGGCGATCGAGTCGCGGTAGCCGGTGAATCCTGCGCGAACCGCCTTGACCGCCGTCTTCTCGTCGATGCCGTTGTCCCGGGCGAGGACGACGAGGCTCGCGACAAAGCGCAGCAGGTCCCATTCGAACGGCCCCGGCAGCGTCTCGTCGAAGTCACGGAGGTCAAAGGCGAGTGTCCGCTCGGGCGTGTTCCACATCCCGAAATTCAGCACATGAGCGTCGCCGCACATCTGCACGTGGATGCCGGTGTTCGGCCGCGATGCGAGGTCGGCCGCCATGACGGCCGCGGCTCCCCGGTAATAGGTCCACGGCGACGCCGCCATCCGGCCGTGCCGGATGGGGAGCAAGCGTTGATCGCGAATCTCGTTCTGCGACAGGATGGTGTGCAACGCGTCGTGGCCGCGTGTTGACGGGTCCCACTCTCCCAGCGACGTCCTCGGCACCTTCTTGCGTGCCGCCTTGCCCACCGAGCCTTCCGTAATGGCGTACTCGGTCGGTCCGGCCGCCAGCGCCGCGGACTGTGTTACCAGCTCGCCGTCATTGGTGGGTTGGGACGGGAAGTGTGGCGAGTCGGACCCGGGCGATCCGGACTCCTGGGTGGAAGCGTCGGCTGCGTCCGTCGGAGAGGTCATGCAACCAGTGTGGCGCGTGAGGCGGCACCGCGCGCAGCTTCCACCACTCTCGACCACGACGTGTCGTGGTCGGCCGCTAATCTCGAACCATGTCCGCCATTCCCGATGGGTACTCCGACCTGCCCGAAAACCCCCGCCGTCTCGTACACCCCGCCTTCTCGACCACCCTGGCGCGTCTCGACCACGCGTGCGCATCATGCTGAATTTGAATGTCCATCACGGCGACACGACGTAGCGCGCCACAGGCGCCCGGCTGGCACACACTCTGGCGGCCGGGTATCGGCATGGCCATCTGGCTCGATACCGACGCGGAGCTGCCAGAAGAGCTCGCACAACTGTTGGCGGGCAAGCGTTTTCGACGCGACATCGGGATGATCGCGGCGACCGGACGCCGTGAGTTCGTCGCCGCGATCACACTGGGAACGTCATCGGCGGTCGCTGCGCTCGACGCATCCCGCTCGACGCCCGTGGCGGGCGACGTCCGCTGGTAC
The DNA here is from genome assembly GCF_036540975.1 of Gordonia sp. w5E2. Lineage (NCBI taxonomy): Bacteria > Bacillati > Actinomycetota > Actinomycetes > Mycobacteriales > Gordoniaceae > Gordonia > Gordonia sp. w5E2. The sequence goes on from NZ_CP144213.1 coordinate 3,246,103, forward strand.
CGGATGATGCTCGACGGCGTGCGCCGGTTCGTCGCCGCAGGCTCGGTCGCCCCCGTCGTCACTGATCTGGGTGGCGAGACCGTCGTCCGCTGGACGCCCATTCCCACTGCGGCGTGGCGCAGTTGGATGACGGTGATCACCGCCGGCGCGCCGGATGCCCTCACCCACAACGGCGGGGCGGAGGCGCTCGCCGACTTCGCGAGCGAACTGGTCGACCACGCATGCCGCGCACGTCTCGCCGACTCGGCAGCACGGCTGGGCCCCGCGCGGCCGTCGACGCCGGTGCTCGCAGCGCTGGTCGACGACGCCGCGGCACCCGACGCCGCCCGCAGACCCGCCGCGCACACAGCGTGGAACCAGTGGGCGGGCAGCGCACCCCAGGACGAGTCGCTGCTGGTGTTCCGGCTGTTCGAACCCGCGGACCTGCCCGATCCAGACGACACCTTCGGCGCATGGGACGACGAACCCCCTCCCGATCCGCGCTGGCGACTCCAGGTGTGCCGCCGCGCACCCGACGGCCACACCGAACCCGTTGCGCCACACCGCCTCGACGCACACGAGCTCGACCAGGTGACCACCGAACTCGCGTCTGCTGTACGCGCGTTCGGCGAACTCGCGAAGGCCGATCCCGACCGCAACACCCTCGACTTCCTGCTGCCGACAGACAGCGTCGAACATCTGCTGGCGTCAGGCACCGCGCTGCTCGCCGATGCGGGTTTTCCCGTGCTCCTGCCCCGCACGATCGCCGACGTACGGCCCTCCCTCGGAGTACGCGCGGCACCGGTGTCAGGCGGCGGCGCACCCGCACGCATGGTGGGGCTACGCGAGATGCGCGAGTTCGAATGGCGCCTCGCTCTGGGCGACGGTCCGGACGCGATCACGCTCACCGATACCGATCTCGACGAATTGTCCAGGCAGAAGGGCGATCTCGTTCGAGTGCGCGGCGTATGGATGCGCGCGGAAGGTGCGGCGTTGACGCGTGCCGCCACCTTCATCCGTACCCAACGGGCGCTACGCGCGTCCGGCGAGCCCGCCGACATGGGAGAGCTGTTCGGACTCGTGACGGGCACCGCGGACACGCTCCCCGTCCCGGTCGGTTCCGTCCGCGGCCTCGGCTGGCTCGACGACGTCGCCGCCGGCTCGATGCTGCGAGCCCAACCGGTCCCCGCGCCACGGGAACTACGAGCTGTTCTCCGCCCCTATCAGCAGCGCGGACTCGAGTGGTTGGCCCACCTGAGCGACCTGGGCATCGGAGGCGTACTCGCCGACGACATGGGACTCGGCAAGACCGTCCAGGTCATCGCCCTGCTGTGTGCCGAACGCGACGGCGCGCCGACCGACCACACCCCGACGCTCGTCGTGTGCCCGATGTCGTTGGTGGGCAACTGGTCTCGCGAGTTGAACCACTTCGCACCGAGCCTGCGGGTCCACGTCCACCACGGCGCCGATCGTGCCCGCAGCGCCACCTTCGCGTCGACGATCGCCGACGTCGAGGTGGTGATCACCACCTTCGCGATCGCCACCAGGGATCGTGATCTGTTGGCCGCGCAGCAGTGGCGACGCGTCGTGGTCGACGAAGCGCAGCATGTGAAGAACGTCAGAACAGCCGCGGCGAAAGCGTTGCGTGCCATCCCCGCCCGTCACCGACTCGCACTGACCGGCACACCGGTCGAGAACCGTCTCGAGGACCTGCGCGCGGTGATCGACCTCGTCAACCCCGGCCTACTCGGTTCGGCGTCGACGTTCCGGGCGCGGTTCGCCGAACCCATCGAACGCGACCGGGATCCCGATGCACTCCGACGACTCAACCGCGCCACCAGACCGTTCATCCTGCGCAGGGAGAAGACCGACCCCTCGATCATCAGCGACCTCCCGGAGAAGACCGAGATCACCGTGCGCGCGAACCTCACCGTCGAACAGGCTGCGCTCTACCGCGCGATCATCGACGACCTCATGGTCGCGCTACGCGACAAGCAGCAGCGTGCCATGCGCAGGCGGACCGTCCTCGCCGCGCTGACGCGTCTCAAGCAGGTGTGCAATCATCCGGCACACTATCTCGGCGACGGTTCACCCATGATGCGGCGAGACCGCCATCGCTCGGGGAAGCTCGAACTGCTCGGCGACATCGCGACCACGCTCGTCGCCGACGGCGACAAAGCGCTCGTCTTCACCCAGTTCGCGGCGTTCGGAGAGATGCTGGCGGCGTGGTTGTCCGAGCAGCTCGAGACTCCGATTCCGTTGTTACACGGGGGTATCGGCCGCGCTGATCGCGACCGGATGGTCGCGCAGTTCCAAGGCGACTCACGGGGTTCCACACAGGAATCGGCGGCCGACTCTCCCCCGATCCTCGTCGCCACGCTGAAGGCGGGCGGCACCGGATTGAACCTCACCGCCGCTACCCACGTCGTGCATGTCGACCGCTGGTGGAACCCCGCTGTGGAGGATCAGGCAACCGATCGCGCCTACCGCATCGGCCAGCACCAACGCGTCCACGTTCGACGATTCGTCTGCGTCGGCACCCTGGAGGAACGCATCGACGACATGGTCGCGAAGAAACGCGAGCTTTCGCGACTGACGGTGTCGGCGGGCGAGAACTGGATCGGCGACCTCGGCGACGATGAACTGTTCGACCTCTTCCGCCTCCGCGACGAGGCGGTCAGCGAATGAGACACCTCATCTCCACACACGACATCTCCACACACGACCGGTTGAGGCAGACGCGATGAGGCGCGGGACGGTGCCGGTCCGCGGTTACGCGGTGACCCGCTGGTCGCGCGCCTTCGTCGACGTTGTCGAGGGCCGCACCGACATCGCCGACGCCACCGGGACGCAGCGCTCCGGCTCGGTTACCGAGTCAGCGGACAGCCGACGAATCAGCAAGGCGCGACGATACTTTCGCGACCGCCACGTGCATCGCCTTTCCATCCGCCCCGGCCAGGTGACCGCGTCGGTCGAGGGCAGCCAACTCGACCCGTTCGACGTGATCCTCTCGATGCGTACGGTCGACGTCGACACCGTCGCCACACTGCTCCGCAGCCGTGCGGGTGTCGCAGAGGTGATGTCGGTGGCGCGTGGCGAACAACCGCCGATCGTCGGAGAGTTGCTCGGGCCGACGGAGTCAGCCGACGTCGCCTCGCAGTGCAGCTGTCCCGACGAGGCGGTCCGGTGCATTCACGTGCTGGCCGTCGCCTACGAGGTTGCCGCGGAGATCGACCGCTCCCCGCTCGCCCTGTTCACGGTCATGGGCACCGACCTACCGTCCCTGCTCGACGCCCTCGGCAACAACAGCGACACGGATTCCGACGAGTCTGCCGCCCAGGGCACGTCAGGCGTCGGAGATGAAAGCGACGGCGATGGGAGCGACGGCGATCCGAGCACCGAGCACGAGACCCTCAGCGCCGTCGACTTCTTCGGGACGCATGCGCCGCTGCCGCCGCTACCTCGGCCGACACGCAGCAACCCGCTCACCGACCTCGACGGCACGGCGTTGCGCGCGGCCTTACGGGCGTCAGGGGTAGCTCCCGGCGATATCGCCGAAGCCGTCGACGAACTCGGCGATCTCTACGACCGGCTCGTGCAGGAGTAGCCGCTGTTCGGCCGGCCGCGGGCATTCATGCCTGGACGTAGGCGTCCGCGTACTCCTCGCTGGGGGCAACGGGCTCGATGATGTCGAGCAGGACGCCGTCGGGTGCGGCAATGATGAAGTGTCGCTGACCGAAGTCCTCGTCGCGAAGAGGCAACACCACATTCACCCCCGCCGAGCCGGCCAGCCGATTGTGGACGCCGTCGACGTCGCCGACTTCGAGGTTCACGATCACTCCTCGCGGAAGCTCACCGTATCCGCTCGGAACCGTCGGGTGATCGTGAGCAAGGATCGCCAGTTCGTAGTCGCCCAGGCGCAGGCTGACATACCAATCGGATTCGAAGGTCGTCTCGAAGCCGATGAGGTCGCGGTAGAACGACGCCGCGGCCTCGACATCGCGCGACATGAGGACAGGATACAGGCTGGTGACGGCCATTGAGCACTCCTATACATACAATGTGAATGTAACGAGATCAGCTTACATACTGTCTGTACGTAAAGGAAGAGTGTCATGCCCCGTGCCTCTGCGGCCGCCGCTGCTCAGACGGCCCAACGCATCCTCGACTCAGCGACTGAACTGTTCGCCACCCGAGGCTTCAGCGAGGTGTCCCTCGACGACGTCGCCCGCGAAGCCCGGGTTACGCGAGGAGCGGTCTACCACCACTATCGAAACAAGGCCGGATTGTTCGGCGCGGTTGCCGCTGCGCTCCAGTCCGACGTCGCACGGGCTGTCGTCGCGGCGGCGCAGGATGCGGGCACGCAGCCGAGCGAGCAGCTCCGGGCAGGATCACACGCGTTCCTCGATGCGATCACGGACGGTTCCGCCGGACGCATCCTGCTCATCGATGCCCCGGCGGTGATCGGCTGGAAGGAATGGCGTCGACTCGACGCAGCGAACTCGGCAACACACCTGCGCGAAGCGCTACGTGACGTCGGAGTCGCCGAAGATCTTCTCGACGCATCCACCGCACAACTCTCAGGTGCGATGAACGAAGCGGCTCTGTGGACGGCGCAGCACACCGACACCGACCTGGCACGCGAGCGGTCCCATCTGGCGCTGGACAGACTGCTCGCCGCCTACCTGCCCTGAGGCCATTGCAACCCCGCAGCGCACGCCACGAAAAGAGGCCCGGATCTGCAGAAACTGCAGATCCGGGCCTCTCGCCGGTCTTTGTGGACCGTCAGCCAGATCAGGGTGTCAGAAGTCCCAGTCCTCGTCCTCGGTGTTGACCGCCTTGCCGATGACATACGAGCTACCCGACCCGGAGAAGAAGTCGTGGTTCTCGTCAGCGTTGGGCGACAGCGCCGACAGGATCGCGGGGTTCACGTCGATGTCGTCGCGCGGGAACATCGCCTCGTAGCCGAGATTCATCAACGCCTTGTTCGCGTTGTAGCGGAGGAACTTCTTGACGTCCTCGGTGAGCCCGACCTCGTCGTAAAGCGCTTCGGTGTAATCGGATTCGTTGTCGTACAGGTCGAACAACAACTCGAAGGTGTAGTCCTTGAGCTCCTGTCGACGCTCGGGGGTCTGCGTCTCCAACCCGCGCTGGTACTTGTACCCGATGTAGTAACCGTGCACGGCCTCGTCGCGGATGATCAGCCGAATGAGGTCGGCGGTGTTAGTGAGCTTGGCCCGACTCGACCAGTACATCGGGAGGTAGAAACCGGAGTAGAAGAGGAACGACTCGAGCAGCGTCGAGGCGACCTTGCGCTTGAGCGGATCGTCGCCACGGTAGTAGTCCATGACGATCTGCGCCTTGCGCTGGAGTTGCTCGTTCTCCTCCGACCACCGGAACGCCTCGTCGATCTCCTTGGTGGAGCACAGCGTGGAGAAGATGGAGCTATAGCTCTTCGCGTGCACCGACTCCATGAACGCGATGTTGGTCAGCACCGCCTCCTCGTGCGGCGTGGTCGCGTCTGGGATCAGCGACACAGCACCGACGGTGCCCTGGATGGTGTCGAGCAGCGTGAGGCCTGTGAACACGCGCATCGTGAGTTGTTTCTCGTACTCCGTCAACGTGTTCCACGACGGGATGTCGTTGGAGACAGGAACCTTCTCGGGCAACCAGAAGTTACCGGTCAGGCGATCCCACACCTCCGCGTCCTTCTCGTCGGGCACCCGGTTCCAGTTGATGGCCGAGACCCGGCTCACCAGCTTGATGGGTGCGCCGTCTGCGGGACTGTGCGTGCCTGCGGTCATGATGGTCGCCTCCTGCGGCGGGGTTAAGGGTTGTGGAGGTGTGCGGGGTGTGGTGGTTACAGCATGCAGCTGACGCAGCCCTCTACTTCGGTACCCTCCAACGCGATCTGACGCAGACGGATGTAGTAGAGCGTCTTGATCCCCTTGCGCCAGGCGTAGATCTGCGCCTTGTTGACGTCGCGGGTGGAGGCGGTGTCCTTGAAGAACAGCGTCAGACTCAACCCCTGGTCGACGTGCTGTGTGGCGGCGGCGTAGGTGTCGATGATCTTCTCGTAGCCGATCTCGTACGCATCCTGGTAGTAGTCCAGGTTGTCGTTCGTCATGTACGGCGCCGGGTAGTAGACGCGGCCGATCTTGCCTTCCTTACGGATCTCGATCTTCGCCGCGACCGGGTGGATCGAACTCGTCGAGTGGTTGATGTAGCTGATCGAGCCGGTCGGGGGCACCGCCTGCAGGTTCTGGTTGTAGATACCGTCGCGCGCCACCGCGGCCTTCAGCTCACGCCAATCGTCCTGCGTCGGGATGTCGATCTCGGCCTCGGCGAACAGCTCCCGCACACGGTCGGTCGCGGGCACCCACGCCTGATCGGTGTACTTGTCGAAGAACTCGCCGCTGGCATACGTGGACTTCTCGAAGCCTGCGAACGACCTACCACGTTCGCGCGCAATCGCATTCGACGCCCGCAGTGCGTGGAACAGCACCGTGTAGAAGTACATGTTCGTGAAGTCGATGCCCTCGTCGCTACCGTAGTAGATGCGTTCGCGGGCAAGGTAACCGTGCAGGTTCATCTGGCCGAGGCCGATGGCATGCGAATCGTTGTTGCCCTTCTCGATCGAGGGCACGGAGGTGATCGCCGTCTGGTCGCTCACCGCGGTCAAGCCGCGGATGGCCGTGTCGATCGTCTGCCCGATATCGGGAGAATCCATGGTCTTGGCGATGTTGAGTGAACCGAGGTTGCACGAGATGTCTTTGCCCACATGGGAATACGAGAGATCATCGTTGTAGGTCGACGGAGTCGAGACCTGCAGGATCTCCGAGCACAGGTTGGAGTGGGTGATCTTTCCGTCGATCGGGTTCGCCCGGTTCACCGTGTCCTCGAACATGATGTAGGGGTAACCCGACTCGAACTGCAGCTCGGCGAGGGTCTGGAAGAACTCACGCGCCTTGATCTTGGTCTTGCGAATCCGACGGTCCTCGACCATCTCGTGGTACTTGTCCGTCACGTTGATGTCGGCGAACGGCACGCCGTAGACGCGCTCGACGTCGTACGGGCTGAACAGGTACATGTCGTCGTTGTTCTTGGCGAGTTGGAAGGTGATGTCGGGGATGACCACACCGAGGCTCAGCGTCTTGATGCGGATCTTCTCGTCGGCGTTCTCGCGCTTGGTGTCGAGGAAGCGGTAGATGTCGGGGTGGTGGGCGTGCAGGTACACCGCGCCCGCACCCTGCCGTGCGCCGAGCTGATTGGCGTACGAGAACGAATCCTCGAGCAGCTTCATGATCGGGATGACACCCGAGCTCTGGTTCTCGATCTTCTTGATCGGCGCGCCGTGCTCACGGATGTTGCTGAGCAGCAGCGCGACGCCACCGCCACGCTTGGACAGTTGCAGCGCCGAATTGATCGCTCGCCCAATGGATTCCATGTTGTCTTCGATGCGAAGCAGGAAGCAACTCACCGGCTCGCCGCGCTGCTTCTTGCCCGAGTTGAGGAACGTGGGTGTCGCAGGCTGGAATCGGCCCTCGATGATCTCGTCGACCAGCGCACGCGCCAGCGACGTGTCGCCGTCGGCGAGCGTCAGCGCGACCATGCACACGCGATCCTCGAAGCGCTCGAGGTAGCGCTTTCCGTCGAAGGTCTTGAGCGTGTAACTGGTGTAGTACTTGAACGCCCCGAGGAACGTGGGGAAACGGAACTTCTTGCCGTAGGCGTGACCGAAGAGCAGCTTCACGAACTCGCGGTCGTACTTGGCGAGCACCTCTGGCTCGTAGTAGTTCTCCTCGAGGAGGTAGTCGAGCTTCTCGTCGAGATCGTGGAAGAACACCGTGTTCTGGTTGACGTGCTGCAGGAAGTACTGATGCGCAGCCTCGCGGTCTTTCTCGAACTGGATCTTCCCGTCGATGTCGTACAGGTTCAACATCGCGTTGAGCGCGTGGTAGTCGAGCTCGCCCGGGTCGTGATCGGCCGGGCCGGCGTGTACGCCCGACACACTCGCCGACGTAGTGGTGTCCGGGACTGTGGATTCCGAGACGGATGCGGTAGGCGACACGAAGAGACTCCTCGGAGATGGGGTGCGTGTGGAGGTGATGGAAGGTTGCCGGATGGTCGAGACGATAGTGGGCGCTACCGACACTCAGGCGCGGACGTTGACGGCCGTCTCGGGATCGACGAAGGCGTCGCTTCGCGAGAAGTCGACCAGTCCGCTACGGACGCGGTCGACGTCGTCGGAAGTGCCCATGAGCTCGAATCGGTAGAGGTACGGAACGGAGCACTTACGGGAGATGATGTCGCCCGCGAGGCAGTACTCCTCGCCGAAGTTCGTGTTCCCCGCGGCAATGACGCCACGGATCAGCGAACGATTGTGTGTGTTGTTTAGGAATTTGATGACCTGCTTCGGCACGAAACCGTTGCTTCCCGTCGACGACGGTTTGCCGCCACCGTAGGTGGGACAGATCAGGACGTAGGGCTCGTCGACCTCGAACACGGCACCCCCTCGCCGCTCGCCGTCGAGGACCGGGATGCGCGCGACGCGCATTCCCAGCTTCTCGACAAACCGATGGGTGTTCTCCGACACCGATGAGAAGTAGACGATCAGCGGTGACTCGAGAGACGTGTGCGGACTAAGAGATGGTGCTGTGAGAGACATTCGATCCGGCTTCCCCTTCGGATCGTGATGCGGAGGCTTCAGGCTGCGCGTGTTGCCAGAGCTTTGATGCGATCGAGACGGAAGCCCGACCAGTGCTCATCGTCGGCGACGACGACGGGGGCCTGCAGGTAACCGAGAGCCATGACGTAATCGCGAGCGTCTGCATCCTGGGTGATGTCGACGACCTCGTACTCGATCCCCTGCTTGTCGAGAGCCTTGTAGGTGGCATTGCACTGCACGCAGGCCGGCTTGGTGTAGACGGTGATGGCCATCAGATTGCTCCTCGGTCGTGGTGACGTCGTACTGCCTCAGGTGATTCTCCAGTGTGAAGATAGTGATCTGGGTCACCGACCTCACCGCCGTCGCTGAGGGTTACAAGCGATCCCCGTCGTCGGCCTTGCTGGTGTCCCAAACACTACACCTTGTGTCTGACATTTGGTTGCACCACTAGAGCTTGTAATCACATTGATGAAAGTCGCAGGTCGCGGGCCTACACGATCGTGAACTCCGGCGTGTCGCCTCGCGAAACGCAACGGCCGCCCTGGTCGGGACTCACACATTTGTGATTCTTCCGACACGGGCGGCCGTCACAGACTCTCGCCGATCAGCACCTCATACAGCTACGGCAACCTCGGATCCCAGTACCCGCACGGCGTCGACGGCCCCGTCGATGACCTCGGCGGGAAGTCGGCCCGAGTCGCCGAGCTGGCTTCCGGATACTCCGAACTCCACCTCCTCGACGACCTGCCCACCCGCGATCTTCACCGACTTGCGAATGTCCTCACGCGACCACGCGCCCCCGAAGCGCCCCAGCGCCACCCCGATGACACCGACCGGCTTACCGGTCAGCGCGCCCGAACCGTAAGGCCGGGACAGCCAGTCGATGGCGTTCTTCAGCACCGCGGGAGCCGACCCGTTGTACTCGGGCGTGACGATCAATACGGCATCCGCGGCGGCGACCCGCTCCCGGAGCGCGACGACCTCGGGATCGAGTACGCCATCGCCCGAACCCGGCGCGTAGTCGATGTCTTCGTTGTAGAACGGCACACGACCGATGTTGTCGACAACCGAGAACTCGATGCCCGCGGGGGCCTTGTCGACGACGGACTCAGCGAGCTGCCTGTTGATCGACGCCGACCTCAGGCTGCCGACCAACACCGCGACCGTGACGTTGGCGTTCTGTGCTGTGATGTCGTGATCTGGCACGAGACTTCTCCTTTCCATGGCGTTACACTTGCTTGGTAAACCGGACCGCGGTCCGATTTGTTCCACCAGATTCGATCCGCAGTGCGGATCCGTCAACCGTTAGGCTCATCACATGCGTAAAGAGGTCGAGGGAGGACCACGGTCACTGCAGTTGACCCAACCCGACAGCGTCGAACGCGCTGACGCGGCACGTAATCGGCGATTGCTGCTCGCCGCAGCGAAGAACCTCATCGACAACCACGGCGCCGCCGCGGTCACCATGGATGCGGTCGCGCGCGAGGCAGGCGTCGGCAAGGGCACCGTGTTCCGGCGGTTCGGTAGCCGAACCGGGTTGATGTTCGCCCTCCTCGACCACTCCGAATCGGAGCTACAGCAGTCCTACCTCTCGGGCCCCGCACCACTCGGACCGGGCGCCGCTCCCCTCGAACGCCTCCTCGCCTACGGTGCCGCGCGGTTGAAGATGAACGCGGCTCACCTCGACATCCTGCTCGAGGCAGATCTACCGGGGACCGAGTTCTGGAGCCATCCCGTCTCCCAGGCATCGAGCATGCACGTCCAGATCCTGCTGCGGCAGTTGGGTTTCCCGGATCCCGTCGAGGTGACGGCGATCGCCCTGTTGACTCCGCTCGGCGCCACCGCCGTCAAGCACCTGACCGAGGTCGTCGGCCTCGACCTCGAGACGATCATCACGCAGTGGCAAACGATGGTGACCTCGATGGTCGGCGGCTTGCCAGTGCGCTGACGATCACACGCCGCCACACAATCGACCTCGCCGCGCGCGACGCCACGATCGGCCCTAGCCTGTTCATGGTGGAAGGGAAGACAACGTGAAGGCAGTCATCATCGGTGCAGGCATGGGCGGCATGAGCGCCGCCATCGCCCTGAAGCAACTCGGATTCGACGTCGAGGTCTATGAGCAGGTGACCGAGAACAAGCCGGTCGGCGCCGCGATCTCGGTGTGGTCCAACGGCGTCAAGTGCCTCAATCACCTCGGACTCGAGGAAGAGACCGCGGCGCTCGGAGGCATCGTGGAGACCATGAGCTACATCGACGGCCACACCGGCGAGACGATGTGCCGGTTCAGCATGCAGCCGCTGATCGACGAGGTAGGCCAACGCCCCTACCCCATCGCGCGGGCCGAGCTGCAGCTCATGCTCATGAACGCCTACGGATTCGACGACATCAACTTCGGCATGAAGATGGTGTCCGTTGCAGACGGACCTGACGCGGCCACAGTACATTTCGCCGACGGCACCAGTGCCAGCGGCGACATCGTGATCGGTGCCGACGGCGCGAAATCGCTGACTCGCGAATATGTTCTGGGCGGTCCGGTCACGCGACGCTACGCGGGATACGTGAACTTCAACGGCCTCGTCGCCACCGATCCCGCCATCGGCCCGTCGACCGAGTGGACGACGTACGTCGGTGACGGCAAACGGGTTTCGGTCATGCCGGTCGCGGGCGACCGCTTCTACTTCTTCTTCGACGTCCCGATGCCCGAGGGGCAGCCCTTCGAGCGGGGAACCGCCCGCGAGGTGCTCACCAAGGAATTCGACGGCTGGGCACCAGGGGTGCAGACGCTCATCGAGAAGCTCGATCCCGCAACAACGAACCGCGTCGAGATCCTCGACCTCGACCCGTTCGACACCTGGGTCAAGGGCCGCGTGGCGGTACTCGGCGACGCCGCGCACAACACCACTCCCGACATCGGGCAGGGCGGCTGTTCGGCGATGGAAGACGCCGTGGCCTTGCAGTTCGCCTTCCGCGATCATCCCGACGACGTGTACGCCGCGCTCGACGACTACCAGGCCGCGCGTGCCGAGCGCGCGGGCGACCTCGTCCTGCGTGCCCGCAAGCGCTGCGACGTGACACACGCGAAGGACCCCGAGAAGACAGCGCAGTGGTACTCCGAACTCCGAGAAGAGGACGGCACCAACATCATTCGCGGCATCGTCGGCAACATCGTCGGCGGTCCGGTCACCTGAGCACCCAGCAGCGGGTAACCGCGGGGCGCTCTAGCCGCCGGTCTGCTGCGCGCTCTCCGGCGGGTTGACCGCGATGCCTGCCGGATCGGGAGCCACGCCGTCGTGCGCGACGAGCGCGTTCTCGCGCGAGAGCGTCGGCCCCGCGACGAGCAGTGAGATCACATCCCACGGAGCGGGTGTCGGCGATGCGCCGAGTCGCAGAACCGACCCCGTCTTCGCGTCCGGCACACCGTAGCGCACACCGGTATCGGCGACGTAGAAGCGCGATTCCGCACGCGCACTGTCTGATTCGTTGCCGGTGACCTGAACGTAGGCGCCCGACCCCGGTCGCACGTACACCTGGTCGACGCCGGGACCCGATCCGTCGGCGCTCGCGACCCGCACCGGTTTCGACCCGTCCGGCAGCGGCAGCGAGTCCCCGACGAGAAGCGTTGTCCGAGCGGCGTCGGCGTCAGCACCGCGCACCCAGGCCCGGCACACGGTGCCCTCGCTGGGTGTGACGAGATGCGGTGTCGTCGTGGGGAAATCGGCGATCGGCAATTCGTCGCGCATCGGTGTCGATGCGACGACGCCCGGCGCGACGGTTGCCACGGGCGCGGCGTCGTCGCGTTCCGCGAGTCGGAGAATCTCTGCCGCCGCGGCACTGATGGGCTGCACACCACCGCGCAGCACCACGTAGTACTCGACGACACCGTTGGCCGCGGATGTCTTGATGACCGAGCCGACGCGTGCGTCCCCGGCCCACAGTGAACCGACACCTGCGGGTGAACTCATTTCACCCTGCCCCGGAATGTCGGGGAGCGTCAACGGGTCGACTTCGGGAAAGGTGTTGAGTAGTCCGCGACTGATCGGCCGCGGCGTCCGGCCCTCGAGTCCCAGCGCCCGCAGCACCGGAACACTGGAGGTATCCACCTGCGCGCGAACGGGTGTCGGGTGGCCGTCACGGTCGAGTTGGTAGATCAGGAACACACCCGAGCCGTCGGTCACGTACAGGGCGTCGTCGGCGCCTGCGGCGCGGATGTCCGTCCCGAATACCGGTTCGCCCGCGACGACCGACAGCGCTCCGGCCGCCGCGCGTCCCGACCCCGCACCGATCCCCGACGTCCCATCGGCCGCACTCGCATCGATACTGTCGCATACCGTCCACGCGGAGACGCGCGAGACCGGCAGGGCCGACGGCGCACCGGGAATGCCGAGCAGCGGACCGCGCGGGTAGCGGGCCAGCTTCTTCTCCGACGCCGACGCCGGCTTCTCGTCGCTGCCAGTGATGAGTCGTGCCGACGCCAGGTTGAATACCGGGTGCACGGTGCCGTCGATGACGACGTAGGTGCCGCCGGTTTTCGCCGCGATGATGGTCGACTTGCCAACGGAGCCTTGCGGACTGACAAGGCCCCACACCGCAAATCCCGCGAGCACGAGCACGCCGAGAACCGCCCCGACCGCCAGCGCACGCCCCTGTGATCGCATCGGATCGTGCAACATGCGCACATCTCGACGGATCAGCGCGTGATCGAGGCGCCGCAACAGGAATCTGTATCCGTTGACCTGCGCTCTGGTGGTCAGTTGACGCGCCATCGCTTCCCTCCCCCACTTCGTCACCCGCGCACTCCCGCGGCACCGCCTGTGTCAGGGGACTTCTCACGTGACACGTAGCGGCACAACGTCGCGACGGCTGGCCGGCGCGGTAGTAGCCTAACCGAACCAGACCCGCGCAAAACCGACAATCCGACGTTGCACCTCGCCTGTGGACAACGCACGATTCGACGCACAGCGGCGCGGAAAACGCTCTACTACTGGGTGATACGTATATGGGGCCGCCGGTGCGCGGGCTGGTACCGGGTGTGGCGAGAGGGGAGCAGGTACATGGCGTTCGACACGGGGCCGTCCGCACGATCACGGCTACCCGGATTCGCGACACTGGTCGGGATCGAGGCGCTGCTGGCAGCCGGGTTCGTCGGCTGGTGGGTCGCGGGCGGCCGAGCGGGGGTCGCCGCACTCGGCGTGGCAGCGCTCGTGGCGTTGACGCTTGTCCCGATAACAGGCCGACAGTCTCTGGCGGGCAACATGATCCGTCGGCTCGGCTTCTACTGGTCCCGAGCCAGACGTCGACTCCCCGAACTCGCACCCGCCCCATTCGACGTACCGACATCTGGTCGCCGACAGCGCGTCTCGCCGACTGGTCTATCCACAGAAGATGGCCCTCTCGGTGTCCGCTGGGCAGGGGGCACGATGATCACCGTCCTGAGGGTCTCCCCCGCACGCTGCACCCCGACGTTCCTGTCCCCCTTCGGCTGCGAAACGGCAGAACCAGAGCTGCCGCTGGCGACACTCGCCGGGTGCATCAACCCCTTCGACATCCCTCTCTCGTCGATCGACGTGATCAGTCACGGTGTCCGAGTCGGCGGAGCGGGACAAGCGGCCGCTATCTACGAACGCACCCTCGGCCCGCTTCCCGCGACGACGCACCGCAGCACCTTCGTCGTCCTGCGACTCGATCCAACCCAATGCCCCAGCGCGGTTGCCCGCCGCGGCGGAGGCGCGACCGGCGCGCTGCGGACCGCGACCATCACCACGCGGCGGGTGGCGCGTCGACTTCGCGAATGCGGCCTCGTCGCCACCCCGCTCACCGCAGGCGAGATGGATTCGCTCACAACGCAATTGACGCATGGCTCGGAGCTGAGCTCGATGAGAGAAGGATGGTCGCAGGTCATGGCGGGACGAATCCGCTTCCGCACCGCGACCATCGACCCCCGCGAGCTACCGCGCGTATTCGGTACGGCCTGCCCGGCAGCGCTCGCGACGACGCTCACCCTCACTCTTTCCCACGGACAGGACGGCAACCTCCGGGTGCGCGCGCTCATGCGCGTCGACGACGTCCCGGACGCCGGACGCGTCGTCGACACCTGGCCGACAGGGGCGACCCCGCTCGACGGACGGCAGTTCGACGCCCTCGCGGCGTCGCTTCCCTATGCCGCCGCGCATCGGGTGCACCGCGGACTGCACGCGACGTCGGGCGCACAGGCACACGCCCTGCTCGGCGCTCTGCGGATTCAGGTGAGTGGCTGCGGCCAATTGATCGGCGCCGATCACACCGGTCGTGCCGTCACCTCGCGACTGTTCGGCCCCGGCATATCAGAGGTCTCCCTGGTCGGCGATACACGCCTTGCCGCACAGGTCGTGCTGCGGATCGTCGCGACCGGAGGCCGAGTCGTGGTGCACACCTCGCGTCCGGATGGATGGCAGCACCTCGTCGCGCGCGTCGGCGATCATCGAGTCCTGACATTCGCCGACCCCCACGGTGGTCGTGACGGCGGCGGCCGGATTCACCTCTTCGACGGTGTCGCGCCACGCCCCGTGTCGGCGGGTACGACAAGGATCGTCGTCACCCACGATCAGGGGTCGGACAACGAATCTGCCACTACTGCAATCGAATTGAACACGGTCGAAGTGAGACAAGATCGGACACAACCGCACGACGTGACGCTGCGAACATCCGATGCCTGCGTCCGCGTCACGATGGTCGCGACGCCGGAGGAGTCGAGCTTCACCGGCCCGCTGCCCGTGCAGCCGATGCCCTACCCCGGCCGTCCCGAACGGTCCGGACTACTTGTCTGAGAACAGCTTCGCGTCGGGCAGCGGTTAGTGCCGCAGCTATCCGCGCCGCAGCTATTCCTCCGCGAACGACCCCGCGGGGTCGTTGACCGGAACTCGTGCGCGGAAGAACAGCGCCCGACTCGACGACGCTCGCACGACGACATCCGGGTCATCGTCGGGAATCCACGCCGCGTAACCCGACGGGACCGACAGTGGCGTGTCGCCCGGCAGCCGTGCCTCGATGGTTCCCCCGAGCGCGGCAAGGATCTGCGGACCGGGCATGTCGAAGCAGATCGACGACGGTTGGTGAAGGCCCGTACCCTCCAACTCGACACGCGAGAGCCGGAATTCGGGCGCAGGCGTCAAGTAGATCCGCTCGGTGCCGACGGTGCGGATTCTCGGCTTGAGATCGTCGGCGTCGACCGGGGTGAAGTCGAGGACGCGGAGCAGCTCGGGCACGTCGATGTGTTTGGGGGTGAGGCCACCACGCAGCACGTTGTCGGAGTTGGCCATGATCTCCACTCCGGTACCGCTCAGGTAGGCGTGGAGTACCCCGGCGGGCAGGTACAGTCCTTCGGTTGGCGAGAGGTGAATCCGGTTGAGCAGCAACGACGCGAGGACACCCGGGTCGTTGGGGTAGATCTCGCCGAGCTCGAGTGCCGTACGCAGTTCCGGGCCGAACCGCGATCCCGCGTTCAGCGCATCGACCGCTCCCGCGAGTACGGCGGGAACCACGGTGCGCAACCGTGATTCGGGCAAGGTGAGCCACGTGGTGAACACCGCGCGCAGCCCTTCGGCGTCCGGTTGGCCTGCCAGCAATCCCAGGTACGGGTCGAGCTCCGAGACCTGCAGTTCGCGCAATAAGTCGATCGTCTGCGCCGGATCGCGGAAACCGGCCAGCGCGTCGAACTCGGAGATGGCGACGATCAGCTCGGGCTTGTGCGAGGCATCCTTGTAGTTGCGCGTCGGCGCATCGATGGGTATCCCGGCGGCCTCTTCACGCTCAAATCCTTCACGGGCCTGCTCAGCACTGGGGTGAGCCTGCAGCGACAACGGTTCGTCGGCGGCAAGTACCTTGAGCAAGAAGGGAAGTCGGTTGCCGTACCGATCTGTTGTCGCGGCACCGAGCGCCTGCTGCGGATCGTCGTCGATCACGTCGAGCAGCGTGCCATCCGGCCCGCCGTCGGCGCCGAGGACCGTTGCAGGCCCCTCCGCGTGCGCGCCGAACCAGAGTTCTGCCTCCGGATGCGGCGAGGGAACCGGCTTCTGACGCAGCGACGCGATAGCCGTTCTCGACCCCCAGGCGTAGGGGCGGACCACCCCGTCGAGCAGTTTCATCAGTCTCCGATTCCGGTCAGGCGCAGATACACCGCGGCGATGTCGACACGCAAAGCGAGAAGCACATAGCCGACCAGGTCGGCGGGTCCGTCTGCCAGATCCTCGGGACCGACAGGTCCTGCGGGATGCGTAGCCGGATCGGCACCGTCGACGTCGCCGAACACCGCCTCGGCATCCGGAATGCCGACAATTCTGCGCTCGGCATACCACTGCTTCGACGCCGTCGTGACCGCGAGCACCCGCGGCGGTTCGGCCGCCAACGGTCCGTCGATCTGCGGGTCGTGAAAGATCGAGTCGACGGCGGACGCGCCCCCCGCACTCCACGACTGCAGCGAAATGCTCGCCACGGCGTCGATATCGGCTGTGCCGCACACCTTTCCGGACAATGCGAGCAGCGACTTCGCGTTGCGGGCGGCGACCACCGAGGCTGCCGGGCCGTCGCCGGTCCACACGACCCGACGATCTGCCAGCCGAGCTGCCAACATCTTGGCGCGGTTGTGGAACGTTTCGCGGGCGGGATGGTCTGTCGCCGCCTCGTCGTCGAGTGCGTCGGCGATGTCGCTCACCAGCGGCGCCGGACCGGTGAACCGCACATCGGACAGCGACGCGAATACCGCCAGCAACGTCGCGACGTACACCGCGAATCGAAAGCGCGGGTCGACGCGCAGACGAGGCGAAAGGTCGATTCCGCCGCCGCCCAACGCATCTCGCAACGGCCCCTCGATGGGTGCTGCGACGACGACCTCGGCGCGTCGACGCTGCGCACGCGCCGCGGCATCGGCGAGCGCCATGTCGCCCGCGTCGTCACCGGCGACGACGACCACGTCGAGCGGGCCGACCCAGCCCGGCAGGGCGGGTGCAGACACGATGGGCACGTCGACACGGGTTGCCACGCAGGCCACGACGAGCGCGACCGCATCGCGGGCAACACTCGACGTTCCGTGCACGATCACAACGCTTCGGGGCCGTAATGCCGCCAGTGGCTCGAGTACGCCCTCACGCATGGCCTCGGCAACGGCACGCACCTGCGCACCGGTCAACGCCGCCGCCTGCAGTAGACCCTCGGAGTCGCCCGCAATCAGGTCGTCGACATCATCGAGGTCGGCGGCATCCGTACGCATAGAGTCAGCCTAGCGACGCATGGCGTCGCTGCCCACACACAGCCATATTCTGATCCACCAGATCTCGCGGGCGCGTCAGTCGACCGGGTCTGGCAGCACACGAAGGTGCCCCCGCCTGCCAGGACGCGGCTTCACACCCCCGCTACGACGCGCGGCGTCGGACCCCGAACGCACGTCGGGGCTCGGGCGGAGATCGGTCGTAGACGTACCTGCGCGGTGACGGCCTGCCCGAACGTCGTCGAACGCCTCCTGGTCGAAACCCGGCGCACGGCCCACGGCACCCGCGATGCCGCGCGCACCGACCTCGCGCCCACCGACTTCACGTACAGCCTCGGCAAGGGCCGTCAATTCGTAGTCTTCGGCGACCGGCGCCGAGAATCCCCGCTCGCTGCGGAGCATTTCCCACCCGCGCGGCACGGTGATGCGTCGTGCATGCTCGTCACACAGATCCCACGAGTGCGGCTCATCCGACGTGGCGAGAGGACCGATGACCGCCGTCGACTCGGCGTACACAAAGGTCAGGGTCGCAACCGCCGACCGGGAGCAAGCCGGGCGGCAGCATTGTCGGGGAAGCTTCACAGCAGAAAGATTAGTCCCACGCCCCGGCGAACGGTGTTTCGACACGCGGCTCGAGGTCTGACATGGGATGCGAGGGCCGACACGCGGCGCGGACGGCCCGACACGCGGCCCGACGCCTCCGAGTCGACACCGGTGGGTGGAGACTTACAATCTCGGCATGCGTATCGAACGGCGGCGCGCAACGCGCGATCGAGGCCAGGGTTCGCCGGTGCGCTCCTCGGAGAACCGGGTGTCCGATATGCGGCTCTCGGCTGTGCACGCAGCGCGTCGAGCACGCCGCGACCGACGGGGCCGGGGGCTGCGCTCCCCGCTGTTGCCGCAGGGCGTGCCTGCGTGGCGCAGCAAATCGGACGAATTCGACACGGTTGTCCTTGAGGCGTTCGCGGAGATCGACGCTCGCTGGCACGACGAGCTCTCCGGACTCGACATCGCCGTCGACGAAATCCCACGTCTGCTGCCCCGCGACCCCGAAACCGTGCAGTGGCCCGACGAGGTGACCGCCGACGGAGCCGTCCCGCTTGCGCGTCTGATGCCCGCGGGGGTCGATGTCCACGGAGCGCCGACCAGGGCGCAGATCATCCTGTTCCGCCGGCCGCTGGAGAGCAGGGCGAAGAAGGGCGAGGACCTACTCGATCTCGTTCACGAGGTCTTGGTACAGCAGGTCGCAACACACCTGGGTCTCGACGAGGACATCATCGACCGGGGACCCGAGTAAACCGTCAGATGATGCCGCGCTTGAGGCGGCGACGCTCACGCTCGGAAAGGCCGCCCCAGATCCCGAAACGCTCATCGTTGTGCAGGGCGTACTCGAGGCACTCGGCCTTCACCTCGCAGCCCTGGCAGATGCGCTTCGCCTCACGAGTGGAGCCGCCCTTCTCGGGGAAGAACGCCTCCGGATCGGTCTGCGCGCACAGCGCGCGATCTTGCCATTGGTCTTCGATTGCGTCGAACAAGCCCTCGAAGTCGTTGGGCACCAAGGAAAGATGACGGCGCTGCAAGTTCTCGTCAGCGCCAAGTGAAACCTCGGGCGTCCCGATCTCAGGTGTCCCGATCAATGAATCATCAACGGGCCCAAGGGTTGTGTAGTTCGCATCCCCACTCAACGGGGACGCGATCTCTGAATGTCCGTGTGGTTCAAGGGGATTGCCGATCGCGTTGTCGAATGCCATCGTCGGCGCCTCCTGCCTGGGAAGTCGTTGTTCTCTGTCGTCACAGCGGCGCGGCATCGGTGCCACACCACCACTCATACCCGTACATTCTCGATCTTCACCAAGTGTCCGGCGCGATCTGGCACCACCACGGTGTCCGATCAACCTTTCCGAATTCGAACAAGTGATCGAACTTCGTTGCGGTGCACCGATTCTCGATCTCGAACCAGAAATGACACTGATGTGATTAGACACGCCAGAGACGTGTCCGGTCAAGTTGAATCAAAATATTCCTTAATACCATCGACCGACAAGAACTCCCCGTAAGACACGAGTTGTGTTGCGCGGACACATCAATGTCACATCAGATGCGAATGGCGGGCGCGGCGTCGTGGTCCATGATATCGACTCGATCCCGACTCACTAGAGTGGGTCGTTGTGAAGGTGACGGTACTCGTCGGCGGTGTCGGCGGCGCACGATTTTTGTCCGGGGTCCGCGAACTGCTCGGTCCGACGCCGTTTCCGGTTGCCGCGGGCGACTCGGCATCGAGCAACGGAAACGAGATCACCGCGGTGGTCAACGTCGGTGACGACGCATGGATGCACGGCGTGCGCATCTGTCCCGACCTCGACACCTGTATGTACACGCTCGGCGGTGGAATCGACCCGGAGCGCAGTTGGGGTCGAGCCGACGAGTCGTGGCACGCCAAGGAGGAACTGGCCGCATACGGCGCAGACCCGGACTGGTTCGGACTCGGCGACCGCGACCTGGCGACGCACCTGATCCGCACCCAGATGCTCGATGCGGGCTACCGGCTCGCCGATGTGACCGCCGCACTGTGTCGGCGATGGCAGCCCGGCGTGCGACTACTGCCCGCAACCGACGAACGACACGAGACACACGTCGTCGTCGCCAAATCCGATGGGAGCGAAGGCGAACGCGTCGCGATCCATTTTCAGGAATGGTGGGTCAAACACCGTGCGCAGATCCCGACCTTCGGGTTCGCACAGGTCGGGTCGGACGACACCGCACCGGCACCAGGGGTCGCCGAGGCGATCGCCGACGCCGACATCATCCTGCTCGCGCCGAGCAATCCCGTGGTCAGCATCGGGGCGATCGTCAGCGTTCCCGGCATCCGGAGCGCGTTGCGCACCACGTCGGCGCCAGTGGTCGGCATCTCGCCGGTGATCGACAATCGTCCGCTGCGGGGAATGGCCGACGAGTGCCTGTCGGTCATCGGCGTCGAGTCGTCCGCTGAGGCCATCGCCGCCCACTACGGAGCCCGCAGCGCCAACGGCATCCTCGACGGGTGGCTGATCGCCGAGGGCGACACCGCACACGTCGACGGCATCGCCATCGGGACGGCACCGCTGCTCATGACCGACCCGCAGACCACTGCCGTGATGGTCCGTGACGCGTGCGCCCTCGTCGGCGTCGACATTCCGCGGGCTGCGCACCCCGACGCGGCCGGAGACGCTCGATGATGGCCGACGCCGGCGCAGCGTCGCGAAGCGGAGCACTCCGCGACCACCGCGCCCCCGCGGCTCTGGAGATCATCCCCGTCACCGGTCTGCCCGAGTTCGACACCACGACCGACCTCGCAGCGGAGATCACACGCCGCGCCCCGTGGTTACGCGACGACGATGTCGTCGTCGTCACCAGCAAGGTGTTCTCCAAGACCGAGGGTCGGATGATTCCGGCGCCCACCGACCTCGACGAGCGTGATGCGCTGCGGCGCAAGCTGATCGACGCCGAGTCCGTGCGCGTCCTCGCGCGCAAGAACCGCACGTTGATCACCGAGAACAAACTCGGCCTCGTGCAGGCCGCCGCGGGCGTCGACGGCTCCAATGTGCCGACCGACCAGATCGCTCTACTCCCCGAGGACCCCGACGGCAGCGCACGACTGTTGCGCGAAGCCATCGCGAGACTCACGGGTCACCACGTCGCGGTCATCGTCACCGACACGATGGGCCGTGCCTGGCGTACCGGACAGACCGACGTCGCGATCGGTGCGTCGGGAATCGCCGTGAGCCACCCCTACGAGGGCGGCGAGGACTCGTACGGCAACCCGTTGATCGTCACCGACATCGCCGTCGCCGACGAGATCGCGTCCGCCGCAGATCTGGTGAAGGGAAAGCTCGACGGCGTTCCGGTTGCGGTGGTGCGCGGGCTTCGCGTGCACGACGACGGATCGACTGCCGCGCGACTCGTGCGACCGGCCGACGAGGACCTGTTCCGCCTCGGCACCGCCGAAGCCATCACGCAGGGCAGGGTCGAGGCGATCCTGACCCGACGATCTATCCGCGACTTCTCGTCGGAACCCGTTGCGCCCGAAGATCTCCGGGCCGCATTAGCCGACGCGCTGACAGCGCCGGCGCCCCACCACACCCATCCGTTCCGTTTCGTCTGGGTGCGATCTCGTGAGCGTCGAGTCCGTCTGCTCGACGCGATGGGACACGCGTGGCGAGCCGACCTCTCGTCGGACGACAAGTCACCCGAGTCGATCTCCAAGCGTGTGCGGCGCGGCCAGATCCTCTACGACGCACCAGAACTGGTGATCCCGATGCTCATCGGCGACGGCGCGCACACCTACCCCGACTCACGTCGCAACGCCGCAGAGCACACGATGTTCACCGTCGCCGCAGGCGGTGCGGTCGCGAGCTTGCTCGTCGCGCTGTCGGTCCGCGGGCTCGGTAGTTGCTGGGTGGGATCGACGATCTTCGCGCCGGAGGTCGTGCGTCGCGAGCTCGACGTCGACCCCTCGTGGGAACCGTTGGGCGCCATCGCGATCGGATACCCCGCCCAACCGCAGCAGCTACGCGAGCCGGCTCCGACCGACGAGTGGGTGATCGAGCGATGAGCGCTGATTCCCTTCACTCATCGGCCGTCGAACTTCTTCGGTCATGGAATGCGCAGGCGCCCGAACAGGATTCGCTGCGACACGCCTATCTCGCTTTCCTCGACGCGCAGCCGGATGCGTGTCTGCGCCGCAGCGTTCCCGGACATCTCACCGCGTCGACAATCGTGTTCGATGCCACGCACGCCCACGTCCTTCTGACGCTGCATCCGCGTGTGGGCAAATGGATTCAGCTCGGTGGGCACTGCGAAGAGTCCGACGACTCGATCGCCGACGCCGCACTCCGCGAGGCGCGCGAGGAGTCGGGAATCGACGACCTCACACTCGGCGCGCTGGCCCAACTCCACACCCACCCCATCACCTGTTCTCTCGGCGAGCCCACCCGACACCTCGACGTGCGCTTCGCCGCGGTCGCGCCGTCGCAACCGGGTGGCGGGCTTCCCCACTTCGATATCAGCTCGGAGTCAGACGACCTGCGCTGGTGGCCGGTAAACGCGCTACCCGCCGACGACGGCACCGAGATCGAATCCCTCGTCGCCGCCGCGCTGGCGCAGCTCGAGGCCCGACAGCAGCGTTGAGAGCAGAGGGTTGAGAGCACCCTGCCGCGGGCATGCGCTTTAGATGCGGATGCCCTTGCCCACGGTGACCACCTCGCCGTTGCTGACGGCGAAACGATCGCGGTCGGCGGCGATGTCGACGCCGACCTGCTGGCCGTCGGAGACGACGACGTTCTTGTCGAGAATCGCGTGCCGCACGACGGCGCCCTTGCCGATCCGCACACCGGGCATCAACACACTGCCCTCGACGATCGCGCCGTCTTCGACGTGCACGTTCGCGGAGATCACCGACTGCGACACCGTCCCACCCGAGATGATGCTGCCGCCGCCGACGACGGAATCCTGCGCGGAGCCACCCTGCACGAACTTGGCGGGCGGAACATTCAACGACTCGGCGCGGATCGGCCAGTTCTGGTTGTAGAGATTGAAGACGGGGTGCACCGACACGAGATCCATATGGGCGTCGTAGAACGCGTCGAGCGTTCCGACGTCACGCCAGTAGCCCTTGTCGCGTTCCGTGGCCCCGGGAACCTCGTTGTCCTTGAAGTCGTACACGTAGGCGGCCTTGCGGTCGACGAAGCTCGGGATGATGTCGCCACCCATGTCGTGATCGGAGTCGGCATCGGCAGCGTCCTTGATGATCGCCTCGACAAGCGCATCGGTGGTGAACACATAGTTGCCCATCGAGGCAAAGGTGACGTCCGGATCGTCAGGTGTCCCAGGCGGATTGCTCGGCTTCTCCAGGAAGCGGGTGATCTTGCCCGAGTCGTCGGAGTCGATGACACCGAAGGCCGACGCCTCGACGCGCGGCACCCGGATACCGGCGACTGTCACCTCGGCGCCGGACGCAATGTGCGCCTCGACCATCTGCGACGGATCCATTCGGTACACGTGATCGGCACCGAACACGACGATGTACTCCGGCTGTTCGTCGAAGATCAGGTTCAGCGACTGGTAGATCGCGTCGGCGCTGCCCGTGTACCACCGCGGACCGAGACGCTGCTGCGCCGGAACGGGCGTGATGTACTCGCCATGAAATCCTGATGTCCACCAGGTTTGCGAGATGTGACGGTCGAGTGAGTGCGACTTGTACTGTGTCAGCACGCAGATTCGTTCGTACCCCGCGTTGACCAGATTCGACAGCACGAAGTCGATCAGCCGGTACGCACCACCGAACGGAACGGCCGGTTTGGCGCGGTCCTTGGTCAACGGGTACAGGCGTTTTCCCTCGCCACCGGCGAGGACGATTCCGAGAACGTGCGGCTGCGATCTCACACTCCCAACTTAACCGCCAACCACCAGTGGGGCCATACGAATCGCGGGTCCGTTCTCGAGCGATTCCACACGCGAATGGCGAAGTCGGACGCATGGCACTAGCGTCAGGACCCATGAGGGTGGCGATGATGACGCGGGAGTATCCACCCGAGGTCTACGGCGGCGCCGGAGTCCATGTCACAGAACTGGTCCGGCATCTCCGAAGTCTCGTCACCGTCGACGTGCACTGCATGGGCGTTCCGCGCGACGACGCCTTCGTCTACTCCCCCGACCCCGCGCTGGCCGACGCCAATCCGGCGCTGTCGATGCTCTCGACAGACCTTCGGATGACGCAGGGAGCGGCCGACGCCGACATCGCGCACTCGCACACCTGGTACACCGGTACCGCCGGGCACCTCGCGGCTCGCCTGTACGGCATCCCACACATCCTCACCGCCCACTCCCTCGAACCGTTGCGGCCATGGAAGGCCGAACAACTCGGCGGTGGTTACCAGGTGTCGAGCTGGTCGGAACGCAACGCCGTCGAGTACGCCGACGCCGTCATCGCGGTCAGTTCGGGCATGCGCTCCGACGTGGTGAACGCCTACCCGCGGTTGGACCCCGAGCGAGTTCACGTCGTGCGCAACGGAATCGACACGACGCTGTGGTACCCGGTCGAGGAGCCCTACAACCAGGAGTCGACGTTGGTGCGGCTGGGGGTCGATCCGTCGCGTCCCGTCGTCGCGTTCGTCGGGCGCATCACGCGCCAGAAGGGCGTCGGGCATCTCATCGCCGCCGCACATCACTTTGATCCGGCGATCCAGCTCGTCTTGTGCGCGGGCGCCCCCGACACCCCCGAGATCGCAGCACAGACCGAGGCCGCCGTCGCCGAACTGGCTGCCGCACGCGACGGAGTCCATTGGGTGCGAGAGATGCTCCCGCTACCCCGAATCCGCGAAATCCTCACCGCAGCAGATGTTTTCGTGTGTCCTTCGGTGTACGAGCCGCTCGGGATCGTCAATCTCGAAGCGATGGCATGCCAGACGGCCGTCGTCGCGTCGGCCGTCGGTGGAATCCCGGAAGTGGTGCGCGACAACGTCACCGGACGACTCGTCCCCTACGACCCCACCGATGCTGTCGGTTTCGAACACGGAATCGCCGAGGCCGTCAACGACGTGGTGGGAGATCCGGCGGCCGCCACCGCGATGGGCGTAGCAGGACGCGAACGCGCAGAATCCGAGTTCTCGTGGGACTCCATCGCCGAACAGACGCTCGACGTCTACCGGTCGACGCTCGCCTGACACACCGTGACCGTCACCGCGACGGTGACCGGGGTCGTCGTCGATCCCGGCGCGAATGTGTGTGCGGCGCGCTCGATCTCGTCACGATCACGATGAAAGGCCGTCGGCCCCATGGACACGAGGTCGGCGATGGTCGACGCCGTCACGTCGCGACGCTCGCGAACCACCGTCTGCTCGACGGTCTCGAACCGCTGACCGACCGCGGCGGACACGGCGTCGGACTTGTCGGCAGACACCGACAGCATCGACATCGGCTCGATCAGTTCGGCGAGATGGTCCGGTTGCGGGGTGACGATGATCCACCGCCCACCGTCGCGCAGAATACGGGCGGTCTCGTCGACATTGCGCGGAGCGAACACCGACAGCACGACGTCGGCGCAGTCGTCGACGAATGGGAGGTCGCGCCAGACGTCGGCGACGACTGCACCGGCTCCGGGAATTCTGCGCGTCAAAGCGCGGGCACAGTATTTCGAGAGATCGACACCGACACCGCGAGCGTGTTCGACGCTGCCGAGTGAGGCCGACAGGTAGTGGCCCGGCCCGGCACCGAGATCGACGATCACCGGTGAACCCGTGTGGACCGATTGCGCCTGGGTGCCCCGAGCTGCAGCCGCATCGGCGACCGCGTTCACGACAGGATCGAGGACACCTGCGTCGTGAACGCGCAGGCGTGCTGACACCATGTCGGCGGTGTCGGACTTGAGCGAACCCGATCGACCGTCGAGCAGGGACACGTACCGCTGCTTGGCGATGTCGAACGAGTGCCGGAGCGAGCAGAACAGGCGTCGGCCCGGTTCATCGAAGGTGAGGGACTCGCCGCAGACCGGACAACGGAGCAGGTCGACAAAGTCGGTGATATCGCCGTCGGGCCCCGTGCTCCATGGTTCGGCTCGCGACTCCTGAGTCAGCCGGTGACCCCGCGCAGTTCTTCGCCGAGCGCTGCGGCTTCGTCCGCGGTCAGTTCGACGACGAGACGGCCGCCACCCTCGATAGGAATGCGGACAACGATCCCACGCCCCTCCTTGGCTGCTTCCAGGGGTCCATCCCCAGTACGTGGCTTCATCGCCGCCATTTCGCAAACTCCCTTCAGAGTTCTCTCGCCGTGGTGAATTCGACGACAGCGCACGGCTGCCGTGTTAATGATACGTGTTCACTGAATCGGCCCGACCGACGGACGCGAAAACCCCTAGTCGCGGTCGTTCTCCGACGGCGAGTCACCGGCGTGCGTGGAGTCGTAGACCGACCTGCTCTCGGTCGACACCGGCTCCGCGCCGTCACGTGCCTGCAGGGTGAGCACCACCGCACGCAGTTCGTCGATCTCCGCGGCAAGCCGCTCGAGCGCCCAGTCGACCTCACGGGGCTTGTAGCCGCGCACGGTCTGGGCGAACACAAGTGACCGCACATCGTCGCCCGCGATGCCCGCGGCGGGCAGGCGGGTCAGGGTTGTCTCGTCGTCGATCGGCGGCAGTTCTTCTCCACGACCGAACACGAACCACACGACAGCGAACACGGCGGCCACGACCACCACCATGATCAGCAGGTAGAGCAACAGCGTCTGCATGGAGAGAAGTCTATGACCGCCGTGGCGACGCTCAGGTCAGCTGGCCATCTCCTCGGCCGTCGCGTCGTCGCCGCGAATGGTGTTCATCGGCGGACGGTCCTCGAGATAGAGGTCGGTGGTGTGCGGAGTGAAGGTGCCGTCGGGCTCCGCGGTGAACTGGGTGAGCCCTGCGCCCGAGTCCTCGATGCCACAGCGTCGCATCAAGGTGCCGACGATCTGCCTGCTCATGACGCCCAACTCGATGAGCGGGCGGTTGCGATGCGTGCGGACGCCCAGGTTCACCTGGCCGATGCCGGAGAGTCCGTAGAGGTCGTAGGTGTCGATCAGCAGCCCGATCTCCACTCCGTACCCCGGCGCGAATGGGACGGCCGAGAGCAGCTCCCTCGTACCCGCGTACTCGCCGCCCAGCGGCTGGAGCACGGCGGTCAACTCAGGTTTCTGCGATGCGA
The DNA here is from genome assembly GCF_036540975.1 of Gordonia sp. w5E2. NCBI lineage: Bacteria > Bacillati > Actinomycetota > Actinomycetes > Mycobacteriales > Gordoniaceae > Gordonia > Gordonia sp. w5E2. The sequence continues at coordinate 3,273,701 of NZ_CP144213.1, forward strand.
GCAACGGCCGGGCCACCAGTTCGGTGACTCGCCCGCCGCCGTTGGCGTCCTGGGTGGCTCCGGTCCGCAGCGGACGTCGGTAGTAGCCCTTGACCAGGTGGATGTCCGGGTTGACGAGCAGCGGTCCGAGCATCTTGGGCACGAACATCGGGTCGGGATCGATGAGGTCGGAGTCGACGAAGGCGATGAGGTCGCCGGTGACCGCGGCGATGGACCGCCACAGCACCTCCCCCTTGCCCTTCACCGGCTCGAGTTCCGGGACGGCCTCCTCGCGGCTGATGACCCGGGCGCCGGCGGCGATGGCCCGCTCGGCGGTGGCGTCGGTTGACCCGGAGTCGAGGACGACGAGTTCGTCGACCAGCGTGCCGAGGAGGGGCCGGATCGTCGCGATCACATCGGCGACGGTCTCCTCCTCGTTGAGCGCCGGCAGTACGACCGACACGGTGCGTCCCTGCTTGGCTGCCACGAGTTCTTCGATGGTCCAGTCCGGCTGTTCCCACGTGTGCGTACTCGACCATGATTGCTCCTCGCCGATCGCGTCGGCGGGGGTCGGCCACATGGCTGTGCGGTCGCGATTGTTTGAAGCGGTCGCCCTGTGGCGAGCTTGGGTTCGACGTACCTGTTCGGTCATGCGAGTCCCCTGACTGTTCGGGCGGGTGGCCGTGTTCCCGCTATTGCAGCGACCATGTCGACGACTCGACGTGTGGCGGCGACCTCGTGGACGCGGAAGATTCGAGCTCCAGAAGCGGCGCTCAACGCTGTCGCGGCCAGTGTCCCCTCCACGCGCTCGTCGAGGTCCACACCCAAAGTCTCCCCCACGAAATCCTTGTTACTCAGTGCCATCAGCACTGGCCAGCCTGTATTAACAAGATCTTTTACGTGGCGTAACAGGAGCAGCCCGTGGTGAGTGTTTTTGCCGAAGTCGTGTGTCGGGTCGATAACGATTGAGTCGCGAGCCACGCCCTGCGCTTCGGCCGCTTCGGCCGCCCGGGTCACCTGGGCGATCACCTCTGCCACCACATCGGTCGGTTTCTCGCCGTAGGCGACGCGATGTGGACGTGTCCGGACCGCCATGCCGCCGGTGTGGGAACACACGATTCCGGCACGCCGCGCCGCGGCCACCTTGACCAGATCGGGATCGGCACCCGCCCACGTGTCGTTGATGAGGTCGGCCCCGACAGCGCACGCGCGATCGGCGACTTCGGCGCGCCAGGTGTCGACACTGATCAGCAGATCCGGGTAGCGCTCACGAATCCACTCGACCATCGGCACGACACGCTCGGTCTCGGTCGCGGCGTCGACTTCTTCGCCCGGCCCGGCCTTCACACCACCGATGTCGACGATGTCGGCGCCCTCGGAGACGACCTGCCGGATGCGTGCCTTCGCCGCGTCGTCGGAGAACGACGATCCACGGTCGTAGAACGAATCGGGCGTGCGATTGACGATGGCCATCACCAGGGCCCGATCGGCGGGCACCGGCCTACCGCACAGGGTCGCGTTCATGGGAGCCAGCGTAGCGATCGCCGCGCGTCACGGATCGACGGCGACCGCCGGCACTGGCGCGTTGTGCGCCTGTTCAGTTCTTGGGCACCGCGGCTTTCGCCACCTCGTCGGCATAACCGTCGTAGTACTTGACGTAACCCTCCGAGCGGCCCTTGAGCACGTAGAGCGGGTCGTCGCCGGTGTCGGAGTAGCTCTCGTCGCGAAGTTCGACCTTGCGGTTCTTGAACGTCGACGTGGCCTCGAGCTGGTCGACGACGCGGACGAACAGCGGAATCGCGTACGGGGGCAGGGCGTCGTAGAGGTGCGCCGCGAGTTCCTTGCCGTCGAGCTCACCTCCGTCGCGCAGAGTAATCGCCCCCATGCCCGCTTTGCCGTCGGTTCCGGGGACCTCGGCTCCGAAGACGACGGACTGGCCGACCTGGGAGAACCCGTCGAGTCCAGCCTCGACCTGGGTTGTCGCCACGTTCTCACCCTTCCAGCGGAACGTGTCGCCGAGGCGATCGACGAAAGCGATGTGGGAGAAGCCCTGATCGCGGACGAGGTCGCCCGAGTTGAACCACTCGTCGCCGTCCTTGAACGCGTCGCGGATGATCTTCTTCTCGGTCTCCGCCGGGTCGGTGTATCCGTCGATCGGGACGCGGTCGTTGATGCCGGAGATCAGCAGTCCGATTCCGCCACGCTTGACCTTGGTCAGTCGGCCGTCGGCGTTGCGCTGAGGCTTGCCCTCGTCGTCGTACTCGACGATCGCATACGGCAGTGGGCAGAACCCGGCTGTGCGCTCGACGCTGAAGGCGTTGACGAAGACCAGGTTGAGTTCGCTCGCGCCGTAGAACTCGACGATGCGCTCGATGCCGAAGCGTCGCTGGAACTCGTCCCAGATATCGGGGCGCATGCCGTTGCCGACGATGAGCCGGACGTCGTGCGAGCGATCGGTTGGCTTCTCGGGCTGGGCGAGGAGGTACCGGCAGAGCTCACCGATGTAGCAGAACGCTGTCGCGCGATTGCGGATCACGTCGTCCCAGAATTTCGACGCCGAGAAGTGCTTGCCGATCGCGATACACGCGCCGGCCGCGAGGACAGAAGAGAGCGAGACGCTGAGCGCGTTGTTGTGGTACAGCGGCAGCGGCACGTACATGGTGTCGCTGTGCTTGAGCCGAACGGCAAGCCCACCGATTCCGGAAAGGCTTGCAAGCCAACGGTTGTGGCTCATCACGCTCGCCTTGGGCATGCCCGTGGTGCCCGACGTGAAGATGTAGAACGCCTCGGTGGATGCGGGCAGTTCCGCGGTGATCGAGGGGTTGGTTTCCGGTTTCTGGTCGGCTTCCTTCTCGAACTGCTCGAAGTCGTAGACATGCGACGGCAGCACGTCGGCACTGATGGACTCGAGTGCCTCGCTGCATTCCGGGTCGAAGACCAGGACGCGCGCGCCGAGAAGCTCCACGCTGTGTTCGAGCACGTCGCCGCGCTGGTTGTAGTTCAACATTCCGGCGATTGCGCCGAGCTTGACCGTCGCGAGCATGAGCATCAGGTCGGTCGGGCAGTTCTTCGACAGGATCGCGACGACGTCGCCTTTGGTCACGCCGTCCTCTTGAAGCACCCCGGCGTACCGGTTCACGTGACGATTCGCTTCGCCGTAGGTGATGGTCTTGCCCTCGAAGCGGATGAACGGGCGCTCCGGATGGTCTGCAGCACGCTTGGCGAAGATCGACCCGATCGTGCGCTTGGCGTCGGGCGGCCGCCTGATGAGGCCCGGGGCGGCCTTGATCATGCCGACGGCGTCGGGAGCCATCTTGGCGACACCCTTCAGCAAGTCTGAGATTCCGACGACCTTGGTGGCGTCACCTGACATCTATTTCCACCCTCCGCTACGTGTGCCAACACGCGTCAAAACGTGTTCTTCGACACCTTACCGCTCAGTAGCAAACGCGATGGCGGCCGGCACCGTGTCCGCCACTTTCAGCCTCGCCAGTGACCGCTCTGACACAAACCCCTGGCCCTGCAAACGTCGCAGCCAGTCGAACAGCGGCGCATAAAAATCGAAGGGATCGCAGATGATGACCGGTTTGGCATGCATCCCGAGGTAGCCGCCCGTCCAGGTTTCGAAGAACTCCTCCAGGGTGCCGACGCCTCCCGGCAACGTGATGAATGCGTCTGCACGGTCGTCCATCAGTTGCTTGCGCTGTCGCATCGTCTCGGTGACGACGAGTTCGTCGGCATCGAGGTCGGCGACCTCGCGCTCCATCAGCGCCCGCGGGATGATGCCGATCGTCGAGCCGCCTGCCGCGCGTGTCGCCGACGCGACCGCGCCCATCATCGACACGTTGCCGCCACCCGAGACCAGGGTGTGTCCCGCGGCGCCGATGGCGGTCCCGAGGTCTGCGGCGAGGTCGAGGTAGCGCTCGTCGACCGGACCCGACGCGCAGTACACGCAGATCGCGGTCATCGGGTGGGAGTCGCGTCGACGATGATCTTCACCGCTTCCTCGGGTGTGTCGACGACGTGGAACAGGTCGAGGTCGTCGGAGGAGATCATCCCGCCCGCGAGGAGACGGTCGCGCATCCAATCGACGAGCCCCGCCCAGTGCTCACGTCCGAGCAACACGATCGGGAAGCGCACCACTTTCTTGGTCTGCACCAGGGTGAGCGCCTCGAAGAGTTCGTCGAGCGTGCCGAATCCGCCGGGCAGGCACACAAACGCCTGCGCGTACTTGACGAACATCGTCTTGCGCACGAAGAAGTACCGGAAGTTCATCCCGAGATCGACCCACGGATTGAGATGCTGCTCGAACGGCAACTCGATGTTCAGGCCGATGGAGCGCGAATCAGTATGTGCGGCACCGCGGTTGGCGGCCTCCATGACACCCGGACCACCTCCGGTGATGACCGCGTAACCCGCCTCACCGAGCGCCTTGCCCAGTCGGACACCGAGGTCGTACTCCGGCGTTCCCTCGGGGGTCCGAGCCGACCCGAACACCGTCACCGCCTCGGCGACGTCGTTCATCGCGTCGAAGCCCGCGACGAACTCGGACTGGATGCGCAGCACCCGCCAGGAGTCACGCATGGTGCGTTCTGCTCGAAGCGTCTGATCGCGTGGGTTCACCCACTGCAGCAGCCGCCGATCGGTGGTCTCCGGTCGCTGCAGATCTCGTCGGATGCGCATCGGTCCGACGTAGCAGGCACCCTCCTCGTCGATCACCACCTCGCCGCCTGGCATGTCGCCGCTCGCGTCGGAGTCGGTGGCGCCTTGCGGCGTGCTCGGCACAGCGTCGGACGAAGCATCTTCAGGTACGGATGACATGCAGGTCACGCTAGCAAGCCTGCAGGTGTCACCGATGCTCACTCGCGCATGCGCACTGCCGCCGCGAGGGTCGCTGCGGGTGGCGTAGCCGGCTCGAGACCGCACCTCGTCTGTGACGATCTACCTTCTGCACTGCCGAAGGTGCCGAGTGACAGATGAGGTGCGGACCATCGATGGTCGCGTCGAATGTGGCGCCGACGAATCCGCGACCGCCGTCAGACCAGCGGCGGCGACAGTTGCGCGAAGCCCTCCTGCCGCCGGTACGGGAAGTAGGGATAGGGCGCCTCGCGCTCGGAGACCGCGTCGAGGCGGGCCACCTGGGCGTCGTCGAGTGACCAGCCGACGCTGCCGAGGTTGTCGGCCAACTGCGTCTGCGTGCGCGCCCCGATGATCACGCTCGACACGGTCGGCCGACGCAGCAACCAGTTGAGCGCCACCTGCGGAATGCTCCGGCCGGTCTGCTCGGCGATATCGGCAAGTACATCCACGACGTCGTACAGGAGGTCGTCGTCGACGGGAGGTCCCGCGTCCGCGGTCACCGACAACCGGGACGGTCCGGTCGGCGTCACCCCGCGACGCAGCTTGCCCGTCAGCCGACCCCAGCCGAGTGGACTCCACACGATCGCGCCGACATCCTGGGCCACTCCGAGCGGCATCAGCTCCCACTCGTAATCACGACCGATGAGTGAGTAGTAGACCTGGTGTGCGACGTAGCGGGCACGCGCACGCCGCTCGGCAACCGCGAGTGACGACATCAATTGCCACCCACTGAAATTCGACACTCCCAGATACCGGATCTTGCCCGCACGCACGAGGTCGTCGAGGGCGTCGACCGTCTCCTCGATCGGAGTGCGGGCGTCGAAGGCATGGAGTTGGAAGAGGTCGATGCGATCGGTGTCGAGGCGTCGAAGTGCTGCGTCGACCGCGCTGATAAGGCGTGATCGCGACGTTCCGGCGTCGGTCGGCCGCGTTCCGGTCGGAAGTGCGGCCTTCGTCGACACGATCACATCGTCGCGTCGCCCCTTCAACGCTGCGCCGAGGATCTCTTCCGACGCCCCGTCCGAGTAGACGTCTGCGGTGTCGAACAGTGTCACGCCCGCGTCGAGGCACGCGTCGACCATCGCCCGCGCCTCGTCGACGTCGACACTTCCCCACGCGCCGAAGAAGTCGCCGACCCCGCCGAACGTCGCAGCCCCGAACCCGACCTCAGAGACGACGAGCCCGGAATTCCCCACGGTGCGATATTCCATATTTCCTCCTTAACGGAACCATTTTCCCGTTAAGAACGTAGCGCATGCCGACCCTTAACGGAACCCCTGTTCCGTTAAGGGTCGTCGGTGAGTACGCTCTACGAATGGTCGACACCACGACACCGCGTCCGGAAGGTCGCACAGCACCACCGCGGCCGGGCGGTCGCACAGCGGCGGTCCGGGCCGCGGTGCTCACCGCGACGGAGGACGCACTCATCGACGCGGGCTTCGCGGGTATAGACCTCAGCGCGATCGCCGCTGCGGCAGGTGTCGGCAAGACAACGGTCTACCGACGTTGGGGTACGCCCGAGGCGTTGGTGGCCGATCTACTGGGAGAGATGGCGACACAGTCCGTATCTGCAACGCGCACAGGCAATCTCGCCGACGACCTACTGGCAAACGCACGGCTCGTCGTCGACACGCTGCGCGATCGGAGGCAGGGCCCGCTGTTCGGCGCGCTCATCGCGGCGGCCACCGGTGACGACCGCACGCGCGAGGCGCTCGCCGAGTTCTACCGCACGCGGGTGAGAGAATGGGTGAGCTGCGTCGACGACGCGATCGGCCGGGGCGACATCCCCGACGACACCGACACGTCTGCGGTGATCCGATCCGTGTCGGCGCCGCTGTACTACCTGATGCTCACGGGCGTCCGCACGCCGACCGAGCACGATGCGCGAATGGCGGTCGACGCGACACTCGCCGCACTCGACGCCGGGGCCTTCACGGCAGACACGGTCAGGACAGATACGCCCTGAGGAGATCGGTGACCTCGGCGATCTGGGCCACGGGCACGCGCTCGTCGACGCGGTGCGCGAGGTTGGGATCACCCGGGCCGAGGTTGACGGCCGGGATTCCGAGTGCCGAGAACCGCGACACGTCGGTCCAGCCGTACTTCGCACGGAACCGCCCGCGAGCGGCGTCGACCAGCGCGGCTGCGGCGGGATGGCCGAGGCCAGGCAGCGCGCCGGGCGCGGCATCGGTCAGTTCGAGTGTGATCATCTCGGTGTCGAGATCTTCGGCGAACACATCGCGGACGTGGTCGAGTGCGTCGTCGACGCTGCGGTCGGGTGCGAATCGGAAGTTGATGGTCACCGAGGCGCTGTCGGGGATCACGTTGCCCGCCACTCCCCCGTCGATACCGACGGCCGAGAGGCCCTCGCGATACTCGCAGCCGTCGATGTTGACGTAGCGCGGCTGATAGTTCGCGAGCGTGGTGAGCACTCCGGCCAGTTTGTGAATTGCGTTGTCGCCCATCCACGATCGCGCAGAGTGGGCACGGGTGCCCGACGCGGTGAGCCGAACACGCAGGGTGCCCTGGCATCCGGCTTCGATCTGCCCGGCAGTGGGTTCACCGAGGATCGCTACGTCGCCCGAAAGCCATTCGGGCAGTTCGCGTTCGAGAAATCCGAGCCCGTTGTACTCGGCTGCGATCTCTTCGCAGTCGTAGAAGATGAGCGTGAGATCGTGCGACGGATCGTCGAGAGTTGCGGCGAGGTGGAGGAAGACGGCGTCGCCCGATTTCATGTCGACGGTTCCGCAGCCGTGCAGTACGTCGCCCTCGGCATCGTCGACGGTGCGTCGACTCGGCAGGTTGCCCGCGACGGGCACGGTGTCGAGGTGGCCCGCGAGGATGACCCGGCTCGGCTTACCGCGATTCGTGCGCGCGAGAACGCGATTGCCGTGTCGGAGCACCTCGAACCCGACCGTCTGCTCGCGGAGAGCCTTCTCGACGGCGTCGGCGATGGCCGATTCGTTGTGCGACTCGCTCTCGATGTCGACGAGCGCTGCGGTCAGCTCGACGGGATCGGCGTGCAGGTCGAGGTCGGCGACGGCGTTCTCGGTGGTGCTCACCTCTCCAACTTATCGCGCGTGCGGCCGCCACCCGACTTTCGCATTCCGGCTCACAACCCGTTCGGTAGCAGGCACCGAGCACCGGTGGCATGGTGGACCGCATGCTGGGAACCGTCATCCACGCGCCGTTCGACGTGCGCTTCGAGGAGCTCGATCGGCCCGCGATCGTCGAGCCGACCGACGCGATCATCCGCCTGTCGGCGACCTGCGTGTGCGGGTCGGATCTGTGGACCTATCGCGGCATCAACGAGATCACGCATCCGGTCCCGATGGGACACGAGTACGTCGGCGTCGTGGAGGAGGTCGGGTCGGCGGTGACAAACGTGAGGCCAGGGCAGTTCGTGATCGGCTCGTTCTTCGCTTCCGACAACACCTGTGACATCTGTCGTGCCGGATATCAGACCGGCTGCGTGCATCGCGCACCGGTGCGTGGCGCGCAGGCCGAGTACCTCCGCGTCCCGCTTGCCGACGGCACGCTGGTCGCGACGCCCGAGGTTCCCGACGACGAGATCGTGCCCGACCTCCTCGCAGCGTCGGACGTCCTCGGGACCGGCTGGTTCGGTGCCACCGCAGCTCAGGTCGGGCCGGGCAAGACCGTCGTCGTGGTCGGCGACGGCGCCGTCGGACTGTTGGCCGTGCTCGCTTCGGCGCAACTCGGCGCCGAGCGGATCATCGCGATGAGCAGGCATAAGCAGCGCCAGAAGCTCGCTCTGGAGTTCGGGGCCACCGATATCGTGGCCGTACGCGGCGACGAGGGCGTCGCGGCGGTGAAGGAACTGACGAACGGACTCGGCGCGCACTCGGTGATCGAGGCAGTCGGCACGCAGCAATCGATGACGCAGGCCATCGATTCGACGCGCCCGGGCGGACACGTCGGCTTCGTCGGGGTGGCGCACGGGGTGGAGATTCCCGGCGACCAGCTCTTCTACAAACTCGTCCACCTCCACGGCGGCCCGGCGCCGGTCCGTCAGTACCTGCCGGATCTCATCACGCGCATCATGAATCGAGACATCAACCCGGGCAAGGTCTTTGACCTCACGCTGCCACTGAGCGGCGTGGCCGAGGGCTACGCCGCGATGGACGAGCGGCGGGCGATCAAGGCCCTGCTGCAACCCTGAGGCCCACACTCTGTCCGAAAGGTTCATGTGTGGCCGGCGGCTGTCGCATAGTGTCGCGGCCATGAGCGAAGACATCACGCCACGACCTGTTCTCAACGCCATCTCGTTCGTCGTCGCCGACATGGCGGCGACGGTCGAGTTCTACTCGCAACTCGGCCTCGAGTTCGACCCCGACGCCGCGAACGCCCCGCACGCGCAAGCCACCGTCGCAGGTATGCAGATCATGTTCGACACGCGCGCCGTCGTGCTGTCATTCATGCCCGACTGGTACGTGCCAGAGGGAGGCCACCGCGCAGCTCTCGCGTTCGAATGTTCTTCGCCCGCAGCGGTCGACGCCGAGCACAGTCGCCTCGTCGACCTCGGCTACCGGTCGCTGCTCACCCCGTTCGACGCGGTCTGGGGACAGCGTTACGCGGTCATCCTCGACCCCGACGACAACCCGGTGGATCTCTACTGCGCCCTGAGCTGAGCCGCGGCGGCCACCGGTGGCACGAACGCTGTCGGAGACGCACCGGCCAGCGCGACGAAGTCGCGAAACATATGGGCGTAGTCGGCGTATCCGGTGCGATGCGCCACCGCCGACAGATCCTCATCACCGAGCACACTCATCGCGTGCCGCATCCGGAGAATCCTGCCTAGCGTCTTGGCCCCATACCCGAAGTACTGCAACGACATTCGATGCAGGGTCCGCTCGGTGACGGACAGTTCCGCTGCACACTCGGCGACCCCGACACGACGACGCAGCATGTCGACGAGGTGCCGTGACCAGGGCGGCGGGGCCGCGTGCCGATCAGCGGTGCACAACTCGGTCAGCGTGGCGACCTCGTCGTCGGAGGCTTCCAACAGCTCACACCAGCGCTCGACTCGTGGTCGCTGCCAGAGGGTGTTGGCCTCGACCCGCTGATCACGAAGTTCGACCGCGGGTACCCCGAGCAGACCCTGCGCGTGCCCGGGAAAGAATCGGAGCCCGACCATCTCATGCGGTTGATGTGCGACAAAGACATTCGGACGAGTGTCCGGGCCCGCGAACAACAGGCCATCACCGGTCCAGATGACATCCATGCAGCCGTCTGGCAGAACCGTTGCTTCGCCGATGTCGACGGCACTTCGCCACGCGTGCACTGCTGCGACTCGCTCGGCCGATGACGTCATTCGTCCAGTGTCGCCCACGGCGAGCGACGGTGTCAGCCCGCTGGACACGCTGCCATCGCTCTGGACACAAGGCCCTGCCAGCTTGGGACGAAAGACCCTCTCCCCCAAGCCAACCGAGGTCGAACATTGGACACGTAGACCACTCGTCGAGGAGATGATGTTCGATGTCCATCCGCCGCACGCACACCGACAACCCGCAGCACCCTGCCGCCATCGTCGGGTTCGCGATCTTCCTGATCGGCTTCGGCGCCGCACCGCTCGCCCTGACGGCGCTTGCGTTCGGGAGTGGCACTGCCGCTCTCGTCGCCGCGATCGTGGCGGTGATCGGAATGGCGATCGGGATCGGCATCGTCTCGGCGATGACACGACGCCTCCAGCACAGCCGCGCTGCTACCGGATGCGACGTCGAAAGAGGAGCAGCACTACCTGGAGGTCTACCGCCACCAGGTCGCCTAGCCTAGCGCACGCACGCGAGGTCGAGGTCCCGGGTTGGGCGGGGCGTCGACCTCGCTGCGCTTTCTGCGGTTGACCGTCGGATCTTGCCCTAATCAACCACCGGACTGTGACCTGGATAACACTAGGATGTATGCGTCGTCGAATCGAGGAGATGGCGCCATGACGGCCTTCCACAGATCTCACGTGTCACACGGCAATCATCCGATGGGTGTTGTCGCCTTCGTTCTCGTGCTGGCGGGCTTTTTGTCGCTGGCAATTTCGCTGACCATGTTGGCGACGGGTGAAACCACTGCCGGCATCGTCTGGGCGGTGGTGATGGTCGCGGCATTCGCGGGTGGCGCGGCCGTGCTGATCGCGCTGAGCCGACAGATGTATCACAGCGCGTTCTTCCCGGTGAACACCGAGCACGACCGCGTCGAGTACGACCACATGTATCACCAGCACTGATTCCGGTCGATGCAGGCGACCTGGCCCAGCCCGTGCGGAGGTCGCCGGTAAACTCCTGCCCGTGACGACGAATGGCGCTTTCGCAACAGGCATCGCAACCGTGACCAACGGGGGGTCCGCCGATCCCGGCGTTGTCCTCGACGTCTGGTATCCGGACCCCGAACTCGCAACACCGGATCTGGCCGATACCAAGATCCTCGAGGGCGACGACATTCCCGCCGACCTGAACGATCTGGTCGGCCTCGACGAGGCACGCGGCGTCAAGATCGTCGCGGTCCGCACCTCCATCGCTGATCTGTCGGTCGCCCCGTCGGACGCCTACGACGTCTACCTGCGCCTGCACCTGCTGTCGCATCGACTCATCGAGCCACACGAGGCGAATCTCGAGGGCATCTTCGGCCTGCTGTCGAACGTCGTCTGGACCAACTTCGGGCCGTGCCCGGTGGAAGGATTCGAGAAGGTTCGACGACGCCTTCGCGCGCGCGGACACGTGACCGTACTGAGCATCGACAAGTTCCCCCGGATGGTCGATTACGTCGCACCAGGCGGAGTCCGCATCGGCGACGCCGACCGCGTGCGTCTCGGTGCACACCTCGCCCCCGGCACCACCGTGATGCACGAGGGATTCGTGAACTACAACGCGGGAACGCTCGGCTCGTCGATGGTCGAGGGTCGGATCTCGGCGGGCGTCGTCGTCGGCGACGGTTCGGACATCGGTGGCGGAGCGTCGACGATGGGCACGCTGTCGGGCGGCGGCAAAGAGATCATCTCGCTGGGCAAGCGCTGCCTGCTCGGCGCGAACTCCGGTTGCGGCATTGCCCTCGGCGACGACTGTGTCGTCGAGGCAGGGCTGTACGTGACCGCAGGCACCAAGGTGACGGGTCCCGACGGCGCGTCGATCAAGGCACGTGAGCTCTCCGGGCAGTCGAATCTGCTGTTCCGTCGCAACAGCCTCACCGGCGCCGTCGAGGTGGTGCCGTGGAAGGGCGACGGCATCGCGCTCAACGAGGCGCTGCACAAGAACAACTGACCCGGGGCTGCCGAGTCGGCATTGCGGACGCCTTCGTGGTGGCGTGTGATTTCGACTCGGCAGCTCGCTGCGCTCGCGGCCGGCTCAATCAGCGGGTGAGGCCGGCTCAATCAGCGGGCGGGGCCGGTTCGATCGGCGGGTGGAGCGGCTCAATCAGCGGAGCGGCGTCGGGCCGGGTTGTGGATGTTTGTCGAACGTAAGGATGTGGGTGCTGCAGCACCCACATCCTTACGTTCGACAAACATTTGCCGCGGGAGTGGGCGGATAAGGCGCCCAGTCGGCGGGTCGGGCGGACTTTCAGGCGGTGAGTCGCGCTGCGGCGGCGTCGATGCGCTCGTCGGTGGCGGTGAGGGCGAAGCGCACGTGGTTGACCCCGAGCGGTCCGTAGAAGTCCCCGGGGGCCGCCAGGATGCCGCGCTCGGCAAGCCACGCAACGGTGTCGCGGCAGCCCTCGTCGCGGGTGGCCCAGAGGTAGAGCCCGGCCTCCGAATCGTCGACGCGGAAACCCGCCTCGCGCACCGCGGGCAGTAGGCGCGAGCGGCGCAACTGGTAGCGGGCGCGCTGGGCCTCGACGTGCGTGTCGTCGGAGAGCGCGGCGGTCATCGCTGCCTGGATCGGGAACGGCACGATCATGCCCGAGTGTTTGCGCACGGCAAGGAGTTCGGCGATCAGGTCGCGGTCGCCTGCGAAGAAGCCCGCGCGATACGACGCAAGGTTGGAGATCTTCGACAGGGAGTGGATCGCGAGCAGCCCGGTATGGTCGCCGTCGCTGACCCGGGGGTCGAGGATCGAGACGGCCTCGGTGTCCCAGGACAATCCGAGGTAGCACTCGTCGGACGCGAGGATCGTGTCGTGCTCGCGGCACCACGCAACCACCTTGCGCAGGTGGTCGACGCCCAGCACGCGGCCCGTCGGATTCGACGGTGAATTGATGAACATGAGCGCGGGTGCCGAGCTGCCCATGACCGGGCCGATCTGCAGCGTCGAATCTGCTCGTGTCACCGACGCACCCGCGAGCAGGGCGCTCACCTCGTAGGTGGGGTAGGCGACCTCGGGGATCACGACGTTGTCGCCAACGCCGATACCGAGCGCCGAGGTCAGCCCGGCGATGGCCTCTTTGGTTCCGATGACCGGCAGAATCGACGATTCGTCGAGTCCTGTTGCGCCGTACCGTCGTGCCAGCGCGTCGACGGCAGCCTTGCGCAGCTCAGGTGTGCCGACGGTTGTCGGGTAGCCGGGGAAATCCGACGCCGACGCCAACGCCTCGCGGATCAGCGTGTCGACGGGATCGACGGGCGTACCGACGGAGAGGTCGACGATGCCGTCCTCGTGAGCAGCAGCGGTCGCCTTGGCCTCGGCGAGCGAATCCCAGGGAAAATCGGGTAGCGCCTCACTCACACGTGCCCGACGGGCCGTTCGCAAGTCAGTCCTCGCCCTCGTTCATCGGGGGGAGTTCCTTGATGAACGGCGGGTCGTAGTCGGTCTTGCCCACCTTGCTCGCACCACCCGGCGAACCGAGGTCGTCGAAGAAGTCGGCGTTCGCGCTGACGTAGGGCTCCCACTCGTCGGGAACGTCGTCCTCGTAGAAGATCGCTTCCACAGGACACACCGGTTCGCAGGCACCGCAGTCAACGCACTCATCCGGCTGGATGTACAGACTGCGGCCACCCTCGTAGATGCAATCGACAGGGCACTCCTCGACGCAGGCCTTGTCCATCACGTCCACACAGGGCTCCGCGATGATGTACGTCACCACTCTCTCCTTCTCCGCATAACGTTCATGTGTCCGCTCGCGCCCGCGTGTGCTCACGCGGCGGCAGACCTAGACGCGAGGGCTGATCGCGTCGCATGCGCACACCGTCGACCTCCCCCGAAGCAGGCGCGGAGCACACACGCATCGTCAACCTTATCTGCCTGGCCCAGCCCGGGCCCACATCGCCCCGTGCTATCGCTCACATCTGTCCCGGTCAGGGCAACTCGGCACGACGAAGATCACAGTTTCGACGCTTCCTTCCCTCAGCGAACTCCGATGGGTCGGTTTGCGTTCAGCGTGACGCCAACCCTCCCGCGGCGCAGAGGTCGGGAGCATCCTGTTCTGGTGAGTCTGATCATCGCCCGGAACGGGGCCCAGCAGATCAGCGTGGGATTGGCGATCGCGCACTGTCGACGCCGCTGATCACCCGCCGATCCCCGACCCCTCTCCACCTTCGTCCGGAGTGCTCATGACCTCGACCCTCGATCCCGTGCACCGTGCCGCGACACGACCGACGAGCGCCACCCTTCCCACCAGACTTCGACCCGCCGACCTCCTGCGCATCACCGATCAGGGCGTCGCGGACGTTCTCGACGGTCGATACAACCACCTACTGCCCCCGAGCTGGGACCCCGTCGAACGCTGGTCGACCCGCCTCGAATCCGACGACGACCTCGACCTCTGGCTGATCAGCTGGACACCCGACAGGTCGACGGACCTGCACGACCACGCCGGCTCGCTCGGCGCACTGACCGTGCTCTCCGGCGCGCTGCGCGAGTACCGCTGGACCGGCAACGACCTCGCACTGCGCATTCTGTCCGCGGGCGACCAGGCGTCGTTTCCCCTCGGTTGGGTCCACGACGTGCAGCATCACGCCAGCGCACCTCCGCTGCGCGGCCTCAACCAGGCGCACGCAACCTCGCACCGCCTCGGCTCGGTGAACGAGCCCGGCCCCACGCTCAGCGTGCACGCCTATTCGCCACCGCTGACGGCGATGTCGTTCTACGAGGTCACCGACGCGAGCCGGTTGCGACGCACGCGCACAGAACTCACCGACGAACCTGAATGACCCCGATAACCTTGCGATGTGCCGATGACGATCAATGACCTCCTGCTGAACGCCCGCGAAAGCCTCCAGCGAGTCGACGCCGCGGATCTGCCCGCCGAACTCGAGAGCGGTGCAGTCCTCGTCGACATCCGGCCGGCCGCGCAGCGCGCCGCCGAAGGAGAGCATCCCGACGCCCTCGTCATCGAGCGCAATGTCCTGGAGTGGCGCTGCGATCCCGCCAGCGACGCCCGGATCGACGAGGCAGTCGATCACGACGTGCGGTGGATCATCCTGTGCTCGGAGGGCTATACATCGAGCTTGGCTGCGGCATCGTTGCAGCAGTTGGGATTACACCGCGCCACCGACGTCGTCGGCGGTTACCGCGCGATCATCGCCACGCAGTCAGCCGACTGAACTCTTCAGCGCCGCAGAACTTCCCAGCGCCGCAAGACTTCCCGGCGCAGCAAGCTCGCTCACGCGACGGCGGGCCAGGGGCGACCCGACGGCCTGGCGTCTGCCGCGAGTCCGGTGACCGGGTTGGCGAGCGCGGCCACGTGCTCGGCCAGCGACGCGTCGATCCAGTTCTCGGCGTCGAGCACATAGGGCGGCTGGGCCGTGATCCGCTCGGCGAGAACGTATCCCGACTCGGCGGTGATCTCGGCGAGAGTGGTCAGGTTAGGCCACGGGCGTTCGGGGTTGACATGGTCGGGCGTCAGCGGCGACACGCCGCCCCAGTCGTCGATGCCCGAGGCGATCAGCGCCGCGCACTCCTCCCCCGATACCAGGTTTGGTGGCGCCTGCACCCGCATCCGCGGTCCGAGCACGATGCGCGCTGTCGCCACGGCCGCGAGGAACTCCGTCATCTCGGCGTCGGGCGTGCCACGCATCGCGGTGTCGGGCTTGGCGCGGAAGTTCTGCACGATCACCTCTTGGATGTGACCGGCACGCGCGATATCGGCAAGTGCGAGTAGCGATTCCGCGCGTTCGGTCAGACTCTCGCCGATGCCGACGAGAATGCCCGTGGTGAACGGAATCCGCAGATCGCCCGCATCGCGCAGCACCTGCAGCCGGACCAGCGGGTCCTTGTCGGGGCTGCCGTAGTGCGGTTGCCCCTTCTCGGTGAACAGCCTGCGCGAAGTGGTCTCGAGCATCATGCCCATCGACGGCGCCACCGGTCGCAACACCGCCATCTCCTCGGCGCTCATCACGCCGGGATTGAGATGCGGCAGGAGGCCGGTGTCTTCGAGGACGGCAACCGCCGCTGCGCGAACGTAGTCGAGCGTCGACGAATATCCGCGTGCGGCAAGCCATTCGGCGGCCTGCGGCCAGCGATCCTCTGGCCGGTCGCCCAGCGTGAACAGCGCTTCTTTGCAGCCGAGCGCCGCCCCTTGGCGCGCGATCGACAGCACCTGGTCGATCTCGAGAAACATTCCCTCGCCCGCCCGGGCCAGTTTGCCCGGCACGGTCACGAACGTGCAGTAGTGGCACCGATCGCGGCACAACCGCGTCAACGGCACGAATACCTTGCGCGAGTAGGTGATCTGCCGTTCCCGACCCACCTCGGCGAGCCCTTCGTCACGCATCGCCGACGCGACCGCCGCCACTGCGGTGAGGTCGTCGCCCGACGCCGACAGCAGCGCCGTTGCCTCGGCGAGCCCGACGTCGCCGCCCGCACGCACCACGTCGAGCGCCTCACGTGCGGTCATCGCCTTACCTGCAGTCATGTCAGTTGTCATCCACGCTCACCCCTCGCGGATCTCGACGACATACGGCTCTACATCGAACGTACCGTTTCTCTCTCGGAACGAGACGGCCGTACCAGGCCACAGCAGCGTCAATCTCCCGCTGTCGGGATCGACGTACCAACTGTTGCAGCCGGTCAACCACACCGTCGACGATGCGCGGTCGTCGATCTCGGCGGTGTAGGCGGCTTCGGCGTCCGCGGTGACCTCCAACGATCGGATGCCGTCGGCGGAGAGCACATCGAGCGCGCCGAGAACGTAGCCGAGTTGGGTCTCGATCATGTAGATGGCGGAGTTGTGACCGAGCGCGGCATTGGGGCCGTCGAGCACGAACATGTTGGGAAAACCGTGAACGGTGGTCGACGCGTACGACGTCATCCCGTCAGACCAGTGCGTGTCGAGCCGTTCGCCGCGGGCGCCGGTGATGCGCGTGGAGACCGGGGGTCGAGCGGCCTCGAATCCCGTTGCCATCACGAGCAGGTCGAGGTCGTAGCAACGTCCGCTCGCGGCGCGAGCCTTGGATTCGCGCACCGTGTCGAGCGCGCTCGGCTCGAGGATCACGTTGTCGCGCACAAGCGTCGGATAGAAATCGTCGCTCAACAGGATGCGCTTGCATCCGATCTCGTAGTCGGGGGTGAGGATCGACCGGAGTTCCGGATCACCGATCTGAGAATGCAGATGAGTTCTTGCGCGCGAACGGATCTCGTCGATATCCGGGTGCAGCGCGAGTCGCTGACGGAACGCGGCATCGGCGTCGCGCAGCAGTTGATCGCGCACATCATCTGCGACGGCGGGATCGAGGTAGGTGGCGCGTTCTTCGACGGTGTACTGCCGATCGTCGCGAGGCACGACATACGGTGGCGTCCGACAGAATACGACGAGTTCTTCGGCCTTCTCGGCGAGATGCGGAGCGATCTGCACCGCGGACGCACCCGTACCCACCAGACCGATGCGCGCACCGTCGAGCGGCAGGTCGTCGCGCCAGGCGGCGGTGTGGACCACCTCGCCGGTGAACGAGTCGAGTCCCTCGATGTCGGGGATGCGCGGCTCCGACAGCCGCCCCACGGCGAGAACCAATGCACGGCAGGTGATCTCGCCGTCCGACGTCATGATCGTCCACCGGGCCGCTGCGGGATTCCAGGTGGCGTCGAGTAGCTCGCAGCCGAGTCGGAGTCGGTCGTCGAATCCCTCGTCGATGACAGTCCGTTCGAGATACTCGCGGATCTCGGCACCGCTGGGATAGACCGACGACCAATCGGCAGGCGGACGGAACGAGAACGAGTAGAGATGTGCCGGAATGTCGCAGGCAATGCCCGGATAGGTGTTGTCGCGCCAGGTTCCCCCGACGGCGTCGGCACGCTCGAGAACGACGAACGACTCGCGGCCACGTCGGGCGAGTCCTGTGGCCATCCCGATCCCGGCGAACCCCGCACCGACGATCACCACATCGACGTCGAGCTCTGCGACAGTTCGACGGTCAGGCGTGCTCGAGAGGTCGGCAGTCACCCGCAGGCCCGCACATTCTCGTTCTGCGGCAACGCGATTCGACGCCCCTGCGGCGGTTCGCCGTAATCGGTACGTCGCTGCCGGGGCAGCCGACCGACCGTCTGAGCGATCTCCGCGATGTCGTCGACGGACAACGTCCGACCGGCCTCCTGGCCGGATTCGGGTGAGAGCTCGCCGTCGAGCAGCAAGCCACCGATGTCGTCGGCGCCGCCCGCGAGGACGTCGAGGACGACGTCGCGATCAAGCTTGGTCCAGGCGACCTGGATGTGGTCGATGTGTCCGAGCATCATCAGACGCGCAACCGCGTGGACAGCTCGGGTCTCACGCACGCCGACCGAGTGGGTGGCCGCGTCGGCGAGGTGAGGTGGTGCGTTCTCGGGCAGCAACGGCATGACGATCAACTCGTGGAAGCCGCGGGTTTCGTCGGCGATGCTGGCGAGCAGTCGCAGGTGTGCCACCACCTGTTCGGGCCTCTCGACGTGGCCGTACAGCAGCGTCGCGGTGGAGAACAGCCCTGCACGGTGGGCAGCGCGGATCGTCTCGACCCACTCCGCTACCGGCTGCGGCGCACCTGCGGGATGCAGTGCGGCCCGCACCTCGTCGTCGAGGATCTGTGCCGCGGTGCCCGGTACGGACCCGAGCCCCGCGTTGCGTGCCAGCTCGAGGAACTCCGGGACGTCGAGGTTCATGCGCTCGGCGCCGTCGCGAATCTCGGGTGGCCGAAAGGCGTGCAGGTGCATGTCCGGCGATGCTGCGTGGATTCTTTCGATGATTCGCAGGTAGACGTCGCCGCGATCGTCGCCCGGTACCGCACCCTGCATACAGATCTCGGTGGCTCCGAGCGACCAGGCCTCGGCGACGAGCGCCTCGATCGAGACGGCCGAATCGTCGGCCGCGACAACGGCGGTGTCGAAGTTTCGATTCACCACGAAGGTCATGACGTCGGGATCGGTGACGTCCCTGCGGGCGGCGTCGGCGACTGCGCACAGTTCGAGCAGTTCGTCGCCATCGGCGCCGAGCAAGGCCACCCACTCGGCGTCGGTCACCGACGCCGCGTCGGCTCGCACAGCGGCCAACGCCGACCGAACCGATTCGACTGGGGCGGGGCGGTCACTCGCCCACGCGCGCAACACCATGCAGAACACTCTAACGATCACGCTTACCGCTTCCCCGGCGGACGCCACCCAGAAGACTCAGCGGCGGACGCGGGACCGGGTCAGGCCTCGGCCTCCGGCAGCCGCCTCGACCAGAGCAACGCGACGGGTGCGCCGAGTCCGATGATCACGAGTAGCAACGTCGCGAGTGTGGTGCTGCCCTGCAGCGCGAGCATGACGTCGCCTCCCGGGCCGCCCATGCCCGCCACGGCGAGCACAATCAGCCACGCCACCAGAGGGCCGTACCGCAGCGGGCCGTCGGTGTACTTCGCGGCCAGGCACAGCAGCAGGCAGTTGAGCAGGCCTGCGGCGATCGCAGCGACCGGTACGGGTGTTCCGCCGAGGCGCAGGTAGACGAAGCCGACCGAGAGCAACCCGACGATGAATCCATCGAGGATCAGGAATCCGAGGAGCACACGATCGGCGACACGCATCACGCCACTCCGTCAGAAGCTTGGTCCAAGAAGAAGAGATCCGCAGCACGGCGTCCCGACGTGAGGCGGTCACGGCTCGACCGCAGCACGAAGTGTTCGTCACTCATGATCGGTTGCAGAATGTTGTTGCTGAGCGCGTACTCGGTTCCCGACGGCGCAACGGTCACCTGCGTGGCATGAGCACGCAGGCCCTCGACCTTGCGGTCGTACACGGCGCTGATGTCGATCGCGGCGTCGATCTCGTCGTCGGCGTAGCTGGGCAACTCCCCCGCCTCGGGTATCCGCCATCCGTCAGGAACGCTGCGCGCAGAGGCCAATCCCTGGTGCAGCGCGCTGTGTTCGGTCACCGACTCCCAGACGATGAGCTCGCGCCCGGTTCGGGCCTCGACAAGCGGTATCGCGGCCATCGACGCCGTGTGGACCATCTTGTGGTCGGGGTGGCCGTAGGTGCCCGCCATGTCGTAAGTGACGAGAACCTGCGGGTCGAAGTCGGCGATGACGTTCGCGAGAGTTGCGACGACATCGTCGAAGCGCGCTTGGGCGAGCGCACGCGGGTGCTCCGCCGACGGCGAACCGGCCATCCCCGAATCACGCCAATGCCCCGCTCCGCCGAGGAACTCCGGACGCAGTGGCGCGGCGCCCTCCGGGGTGAGCGCGGCCAGCGCGTCGGTCAGTTCGCGGATCCGATAGCCGCCGAGCTGATCGGCACCTCCGTCGGCGACCAACTGTGCCCATTCGTCGCCGATCACCTCGCCCTCCTCGCCGAGCGTGAACGTGAGAACGCGCACGTCGACGCCGTCGGCGAGATACCGCGCGATGGTGCCACCGGTCATGATCGTCTCGTCGTCGGGGTGCGCGTGAAGCAGCAACATACGACGATCGGATCGCTGGTCGCTCACCGGAGGTTCCATGTGCTCGCCGAGCCGAAGATCGAGACCTGAATCGGTCCGGACAGCGGAACGTCGGTCACCTTGCGCGTCACACCCACCATCATGCTGTCCTGATAGAGCGGCAGATAAATCGACTGCGCTGCGAGCAGGGGCTCTGCCTCGGTCAGCTGAGGCAGCGGGTCGTCGGATGCCATCGCGTCGCGCGCGAGACCGATGAGCACGTTGTCGCAGACCCCCGAGGGGTTGGACGCGTAGACGTCCTGATTCGACGACTGCTGCTGCTGGTCGGGAGCGTCGCTGGTTGGTGTCGGCGGCGTCGAGAGGCTCGGTGCCGTACCCGGCTTGGGCTGATCGCAGTCGACCTGGGACGCCAGTGCAGCGGCAGGCGGCACGCCGAGTCCGGTCCAGCCGACGGCCATGTCGACGCGCGATTCGGTCAGGGCTACCCCGTACAGCTCGTTATTGGGCAGCGAGACCACCGCGGCACGGACACCGGCGTTGCGTAGCTGGTCGACGATGTTGGCGGCAGCCGCGGTCGACCTCGCGTCACCGCTGATCGCACCGACGCGCACGGCCAGGTCGCGCCCGTCCTTCGAGAAACCGGCGACACCGTCGGGTACCGGCGACATCGTCGACGCGGGGTCGGGTGGTGTCGAGGAGGACGGCGCTCCCGACGAGGGGGAAGCAGAGCTGGTGGCCGGTGCACTCGAGGGAGCCGACGAACCGGCGGACGACGTCGACGTCGGGGTGGCCGCCCCACGCCGGTACCCCGCGGAGGCGAGCAATTCGTCGATCTGCTCGGCACCCGGGCGCTGACGGTCGACCGCGAAGTATCCCGGATCCGACGGCGCGAGAACGGTGTTCGCGTACGGCGTGACGACGGTGTCGCCCGCGCCCGCGTAGGTGACGACCGCCGGGTCGATCATTCCCAGGATCGCTCGACGAACCGCCACCGAATTCATCACCGGGGTGCGCGCGTTGACGCTGATGCTCAACGCTCGTGACGTCGCCGAGCGCTGCGTCGCGATACCCGGGACGGCGGCGAGTTCTGCGCTACTCGCAGGCCCGGTGGCCAGCGTCGCGAGCGACGAGTCGCCCGAACGTACGGACTCCACCATCTGCGACGCCGTGCCCGCCCTGCGCAGCACCACCTGGTCGAGGATCGACGGTTTCACCCAGAAGCGGTCGTTTCGGATCAGGCGCACCTCGTCGCGGGTGGTGTCGATCGAGAAGACCGAGAACGGACCCGCCGACACCGGCTTTCCGCTGTCCATACCGGTTTGGAATCCGGCGGGGGCGCCCTTCAGCACGTGACTGGGAAGCAACCAGGTGAACATCTCTCGCCACGCCGGGTAGGCACGCGCGAACTTGACCGTCACCACCTTGCCGCCGCTGCTCGACTCCACGGAGTCGATCAACCGGTAGCCGGCGGGAGCGACGACGTTGGGCTGTCGCGACATCTGTTGCCACAGGTAGCTGAAATCGTCGCCGGTGACGGGCAGGCCGTCGGACCACTGCGCGTTGGTGTGGATCTTGTAGGTGACCGTGAACGGCTGCTGTGACGTGACCTCCGCCGAGGTGAGCAGAGCTTCGGAGCGCTGCCAGACGACGCCGTTCGGCGTCTGAACCGGTTCGAACGCACTCGGCAGCGTCATCGAGGCGATCGCCGTCGTGACAGGGCTCTGATCGGCGGCCAGGTGCGGATTGAATCCCTGGCCGACCGAGTCGGTGGCGACGTAGATCGTCTTCTCCGTCGGGTACTCGGCGGGGGTCTGCGGTGGCGCCTCGGTCTCGCGGACCGGGGGCGGCGGGTCGGACATACACCCGGCCATCGTCGCCACCACTACAGCGCTCAGCACCGCCAACAGGAGGTGCCTACGCCGTCGAGAACGGTCATCCGCTCGCGCCCGCATCGGCGGCCTCCTGCCGGTCACCCACTCACCCCCACCATCACGTCCCGATGTTCACCCAGTACTCACCCCGACACTCGCGAGGTCGACTAGCCGGCCGCCTGATCACGCGACTTGGCCCGCGAACGCTCACGGGCACGCGTCGACGAATCGAGGTGCACCTTACGCACCCGCACGACCTCGGGGGTCGCCTCGACACACTCATCCGCGGCGCAGAACTCCATCGCGCCCTCGAGCTCGAGGTGCATCGGCTTGGCCAGCGTCTCCATCACGTCTGCCGACGACTGACGCATATTGGTCAGCTTCTTCTCACGGGTGACGTTGATGTCGAGGTCTTCCGCACGCGGGTTGATGCCGACGACGTGGCCCTCGTAGGTGTCGTCGCCCGGATTGACGAAGAACGTTCCGCGATCGGCGAGCTGGATCATCGCGAACGGCGTCACGCTGCCCGCGCGGTCACTGACCAGTGAACCGGTGTGGCGTGCGCGGATCTCGCCCGCCCAGGCGTCGTAGCCGTCGAACACGGCGTTGGCGATGCCGGTGCCGCGGGTCTCGGTGAGGAAGTCGGTGCGGAAGCCGATCAGGCCGCGAGAGGGAACCCGGAACTCCATGCGGACCCAACCGGATCCGTGGTTGTTCATCTGGTCCATCCGACCCTTACGCGCGGCCAGCAACTGAGTGACCGCACCGAGGTACTCCTCGGGCACGTCGATCGTCAGGTGCTCGAACGGCTCGTGCACCTTGCCGTCGACCTTGCGCGTGACCACCTGCGGCTTGCCGACGGTGAGTTCGAAGCCCTCGCGTCGCATCTGCTCGACGAGGATCGCCAGGGCGAGCTCACCACGACCCTGGACCTCCCAGGCGTCGGGGCGATTGATGTCGACGACGCGCAGCGACACGTTACCGATGAGCTCGGAGTCGAGGCGGTCCTTGACCATGCGCGCGGTGAGCTTGTGACCCTTCACCCGTCCGGCGAGCGGTGAGGTGTTGGTGCCGATGATGACCGAGATGGCAGGCTCGTCGACCGTGATGCGCGGCAGCGCGACCGGGTTCTCGGCGTCGGCGAGGGTGTCGCCGATCATGATCTCGGGGATGCCGGCGATGGCCACGATGTCGCCTGCGACGGCCGACTCCGCGGGACTGCGCTCGACGCCGACGGTCGCGAGCAGCTCGGTGATCTTGGCGCGCTCGACGACGGGCTCCGCCGTGCCGTCCTCCTTGGTGATCTCACGCATCCAGGAGACGGTCTGGCCCTTCTTGAGGGTGCCGTTGTGGATGCGGACCAGACCGAGGCGGCCGAGGAACGGCGAGGCGTCGAGGTTGGTGACGTGCGCCTGCAGCGGAGCATCCGCGTCGCCCTTCGGCGCGGGGACGTGCTCCATCAGGACGTCGAAGAAGGGGTCGAGGTTCTCGCCCTCGGGGACCTCGCCGTTCGCGGGCTCCACCGTGCTGGCGATGCCTGCGCGGCCCGACGCGTACAGGACCGGGAGGTCGAGGACCTGCTCGGCAGCGGCGGCGGCTTCGTCGTCGAGGTCGGAGGCGAGGTCGAGCAGCAGATCGTGGGTCTCGGAGACGACCTCCGAGATACGTGCGTCGGGACGGTCGGTCTTGTTGACCAGCAGGATGACCGGCAGCGATGCGCTGAGAGCCTTGCGCAGCACGAAGCGTGTCTGCGGGAGCGGACCCTCGGACGCGTCGACGAGCAGCACGACGCCGTCGACCATCGACAGGCCGCGCTCGACCTCGCCGCCGAAGTCGGCGTGACCGGGGGTGTCGATGACGTTGATGACAACCTCGGTGCCGTCGGGCTGACGACGATGCACCGCGGTGTTCTTCGCGAGAATGGTGATGCCCTTCTCGCGTTCGAGGTCTCCGGAGTCCATCACGCGGTCGACGAGCTCGGCACGCTCACCGAACACTCCGGACTGGCGGAGCATCGCGTCGACCAGCGTGGTCTTGCCATGGTCGACGTGCGCGACGATCGCGACATTGCGGAAGTTGGGGACAGCGCTCACTGAGCTCTCTTTCATCTTTTTCGACGTCCCGAAGGCATGTGCGGGCCGTCGGCGATCCGGTTTCGGGCACCGGATGTGGACTCTACGACGCTCAACAGGGTATCTGCTCGGACCATGAGAGCGCGATCACACAGGTGGGAGTGGGTTTTGCGGTGCTCTTTCGGGGGTCGCCGCCGTCACCGCTACCGACCACCCGCCTGGACCAGGATCGCCCCCGCGACGGCGAGGATTCCGAGCAGCTCTGTGAGTGCGGGGACCTGCCGTAACGCGATGAAGCCGACCACCGCGGCGGTCACCGGCAGCAGTGCGAGCAGCACGGCGAATCGTGCCGGACCCACCGACCGTAGGACGACCTGATCGAGGGCATACGGAACCGCTGTCGACAGCACTCCGAGTCCCAGCGCGAGCAGGATGAGCCACCACACGTTCTCGCCGGCCTTCACCGCCGGCACGACGGTCAGCGCCAGCGGCGAGGTCACGATCGCCGCGACAACGAAACCCGTTGTCAGATCCTCGATCCCCGCTCCGCGCACTGCGACGCGACGGCCGAGCAGGATGTAGCCCGCCCAACACGCGGCGGCCACGAGGGCCAGCACGACGCCGAGCACACTCCCCGACCAGTGCACATCGACGATGAGTGCCACGCCGATCACGGCAGCAAACAGTGCCGCGACATCGCGCCTCGTGCGTGATCCGGCCGCCGCCACCGCGATGGGACCGAGAAACTCCAGTGCGACTGTCGTGCCGAGTGGTAGGCGATCGAGCGCGAGGTAGAACGCGATATTCATTGCGGCCGTCATCAGGCCGAACACGCCCGCAAGGCGCAGTCGCGACCACTGCCACGCGGCGCGGCCGGGACGCACCACGATCAGCAGGACGAGCGCGGCCCCGGCGATACGCAACCACGCGACACCCGCGGGCGACACCGCGTCGAAGAGGTCTATCGCGATGGCGGCACCGAGGTACATCGACGTGCCACCCGCGAGCATCAGCGCGGGAGCCAGCCAGCGGACGTCACGCGTGGCGCGGAGCCGCTCGACCCGTTGCCGTCGCTGTTGCGTCACAGCCGACGAACCTACTCCGCGCTGCGGTCACCGCGCACGGCAGTTTGTGCCGACGCGGACTCTGTCAGGACGAGCCGGATGATCCTGCCGAGCCCGTCGTCAGTCCGTTCGACGGCGCCTTCCGCACGCATCCGCTCGCCGGAGCCTTCCCGGCGAATCTGTCGGCGAGCCAGTCGTACGCCTCGTTGTACCCGGCAACTCCACCCGCTATGTGGCCCAACGCAGTTCCTCCGAGTACCGGGAAGGCGATATTCCGGTACTCGAGCGACTTCGGGCCCTTGGCGCACCACTCGGCGAAGAGTGTCTGACCTTGCGAAGCGGGGACGGTCGGGTCAACTGGATTGCTGGACAACAGGATCGGGATGTCGGTGGGCTTGTGCATACCGACCTTCTGCTCGTTCACGCGCGCGGCAAGCGCCGGGGTGGAGTCGATCAGCTCTCCGATCGTCTTACCGCTGGCCGTCCACGTACTCGTCTTGGGTGATCCGATCAGGGTCGTCGCCACGATGCACTGTCCGCGAACAAGATTCATCACACGCTTACCCTCCGCGTTCAGTAGCGGGGGAATCTGTTGTGCCATATCCGGATACAGCGCCATCGCCGCGTCGATCGCCCAACCGATCGCTCCCCCGAGGCGCTGACCGTCGAGGTGATTGAGCAGACTGCGCAGATCGGTTGGCGCCCCGCCCGCGTAGATCCCGACAACGTGCTCGGCGAGGTCGGGGGCGTAGTCGTCGATCAATTCTGCCGCGGCCGCCGTGGCGGCACCGCCCTGCGAATAACCGGCGAGTGCAACCTTTGTCGCGGGATCCACGCCCGGCAGTTGCAGTGCGGCGCGGGCTGCGTCGATCTCCGCATCGCCCTGATCGACCCGCATCGCGAACGTATGGACGCCCGGCGTACCCAATCCGATGTAGTCCGTGCTGACAACGCCGTAACCCCGTGCGAGCAGGTTGTAGGTGATGAGAGCTTCGATCTCGGCCATCGGTCCGCCGGGAGGCGCCACGGTCGGCGAAGAGATCAAACGTGAAGGCGCACACTGGTCGCCCATACCGTGCGCGCCCGGCCCGTAGGACACGAGCGGCCGTGGTCCCGGTCCGGTCCACGGACGCGACGGCGCGAGGTAGTAGCCGCTCACCGCAACCTTCTTACCGAGAGCGTTCGTCGACACGTACATGATCTTCGTCGCCGACGCCGGGATCTTCCCTGCCCGGTTCGGAACGGTGATGAACGTCGACATGGACTGTGTCCGAAGCAGTGTGCCCGCTGCGGGAAGCGGACCGGCGGGCGGCGTGTAGAACGGGTCGCTGCCGTCCGACGATCCCGCCGAGCCACTGTCGGCCGACCCGGACGACCCGAGGGGGGACGCCACGGCGCGTCCGGAGTCGAGCATTCCGCACATTCCGGCCAGCGCAACCGCCGCCGTCATGGCCAGCGCGCAGCCGATGGTCGCTACCGATCGGCGCGCGCTGCTGCGAAGCCGACCCGTACGCCGATACGACATCGCTCCCTCGATTCCCGGTCTGGAACACCCGATTCGGCCCGTCGCCACCGTGGCGGGATAGACGCAAAGCGCGCACCCGCCTGCCTCACGACGCAGCAGTGTAGGACAGTAAACCGCGCATTGACTGGGTCCGCTCGGCGATTACCGAATTGTCATCTACCGAGCCGACAGTCGCCTCAATCGCGCTGGCGTAGGAGCTCAATCGCTCTGGCGCAGGAGCTCAGTCGCTCTGGCGCAGGACCTCGCACAGCTCGGGCACCCACGCGGTATCGGCAGGAACCAACTGGTTCGAGGCGGCCATGTCTTCGAGTTCGTCGACGCTCACCCAGACCAAGCGGGAATGCTCGACGGCCCTCGGCACGCCGTCGACGATCCGTGCCCAGAGCGCGACAAGTGTCAGGTCGTGGGCGAGTTCGACGGTCTCGGCGAGGAGTGCGCCGACCTCGACATCGATCTCGAGCTCCTCCCGCAGTTCACGACGCAGCGCGGCCGCCAGCTCTTCGCCGGGCTCGACCTTGCCACCCGGAAGTTCCCACAGACCCGCAACCTGAGCCGGATAACTCCTCTGCGCCAACAGAAGTCGACCATCGGAAGAGGTGATGGCACCCGCGACGACGGTCCGCATGCTCACGTGCCGATCACCGCAACGTGTTCGGGACGCAACCGCAGCGCGACCGAATCACCCACGCGCACACCGTCCAGTGACACCGCGTCGATTTCTCCCGCCGATGTCGACACCCGAACTCTCTGGCCTGCCGGGAGATCGGCTACCACGACGACCTCGCCACGGACCGAAGCGGCGTCACCGGACGCATGCTGCACTCCTGGCCGCTCCGCGACGAGCGACTCTGCACGAAGTCCGAGTTCGCCTGATTCCCAACCACACTCGATGCCCAGTTCTCTCGGGTCGACGAGGCCCAACGGTGTGCTGATGGCGCCGTCGGTTCGTCGCGCCGGAATGATAGTCGTGCATCCGAGGAACTGCGCGGTCCACGCGTCGACCGGCCTTTTCCACAGTCGCGCAGGTGGACTCGTCTGCACGATGTCGCCCGACCTCATCACCGAGATGGCGTCTGCAACGAGCGCCGCCTCGGTGTGATCGTGAGTGACCAGGATCGCGGGAGTCTCGGTCGCCCGCACCGCGCGGCCGATGTCGACCGCGAGCTCGTCGCGCAATCTGCGATCGAGCGCGGCGAGCGGCTCGTCGAGCAGCAGCAGTCGGGGATGCGGCGCGAGAGCGCGCGCCAACGCGACGCGTTGCGCCTGCCCGCCGGACAGTTCGTCGACAGCACGCCGTTCAAAACCGGGCAACTGTACGAGTTCGAGCATCTCGGCAACACGCTCGGCGATCTGTGACCTGCCCATGTGTCTGGCCTTGAGTCCGTATGCGACATTCGCGCCGACGCTCCTGCCACCGAACAATTGTCCGTCCTGAAACACCACGCCGAAGTCCCTGCGGTGCGGCGGCACGCGGACCAGATCGGTTCCGTCGAGTCGAATGCTTCCTCGCTCAACCTCTTCAAGACCTGCGATGGCTCGGATCAGCGTCGACTTTCCACACCCCGATGGACCGAGCAGCGCGCTCACGAGCCCGTCTGCCCCGACGCTCCAGTCGAGACCGTCGATCACCGTGTGCGAACCGTAGGAGATGCGCACGCCCTCGAGTTCGAGTTTCACAGCGGTGCCCCCGACCGCGGCCTGAGCGCTTCGACGGCGACCATCGCCACGGCCGTCGCCACGACGAGCAGCATCGACGCGGCCATTGCGGTCGCCAATTGTGTTGCGCCGGGACGGTTCAGCGCGGAACCGATCAATACGGGCAGCGTCGTGGTGTCGGCGCGCGCCAGAAAGCTCGTCGCACCGAACTCGCCGAGCGCCATCACGAACGCGAATCCTCCTGCGGCAGCCAACGACCTGCCGATCGCGGGAAGGTCGATGGTGCGCAGTACCCGCAGCGGGCCGGCTCCGAGCGTCGCGGCAGCAGCACGCGCGCGGTCGGGAACGGCGTCGAGCGCGGGCACGATGATCCCGATCACGACCGGTATGGCGATGAGCGCCTGGACGCAGGGAATGATCAACGGCGAGGACGATGTTCGCGCGGGGAGCTCCGACAGCACGATCAGATAGCCGAAACCG
Source organism: Gordonia sp. w5E2 (assembly GCF_036540975.1). Lineage (NCBI taxonomy): Bacteria > Bacillati > Actinomycetota > Actinomycetes > Mycobacteriales > Gordoniaceae > Gordonia > Gordonia sp. w5E2. Next base: position 3,302,961 of record NZ_CP144213.1, read on the forward strand.
AGTGTGACAGCGCTGATCCCGAGCGGGATGAGCGCCAGGATCGCACCGACCGTCCGCGCGGCGCCGCGCGCGGTGTGCAGCGCGGTCGCGGCCATGACTCCGACGACAAGCGCGATCAGCATCGCGAGCAACGCGGAGAGAAACGAATACCGCAGCGTCGCAAGTGGTGTGACACCGTTGACCGGGTCGGCCAGAGCGCGATAGCCGGCGAGTGTCCACGCCCCGTCACGGCCCGGGCGTACCGAGCGGACGGCGAGCACCACGATCGGAACGACCAGGATCAGGACCGTCCAGGCCCACGCGAGGGTCGCCGACACTCGCGCCCACCCCTGCAGTCGACGACGCCGCGGCGCGCGCGTGCTCGTGGCGAAACTTCGCGACCGCGCCGTGACGAGGCGCGTCAACATAAGCGCGACAACCACGACGACGATCTGCAGCAACGACAATGCCACCGCCTCCGGAATCCGGAAGTAGCCGATGGCCTGTTGGTAGATCTCGGTTTCCAGCGTGCGCAGCGTGCCGCCACCCAGGATGATGATCACGCCGAAACTGGTCGAGCAGAACAGGAAGATCAATGTGGCGGCGGCGCCGACGCTCGGCAGCAGGGCGGGAGCGATCACGGTCCGCCACGCACGAAACCGACCGGCACCCAACGTGCGTGCCGCGTCCACGACACGAGTGTCCAGCCCGCGCCACGACGCGCCGACCACCCTGACGACCACCGCGACGTTGAGAAAGGCGTGCGCGGCCAGCACCGCCCACCATCCGGAACCGATGTGCGCGAACGCGAGTGGGCCGTCGAACAACGCTCGAAACGCGACGCCGACCACCACCGTCGGCAAGACGAACGGCACCGTCACGACGACGCTCAGAATCATCGCCGACGCTCCCCGCAGCCTCGACGACAACCAGACGATGGGTACGGCAACCAGCAGCGCCAGCGCCGTCGACGCGGCCGCCTGGGCGAGTGTCACCCCCAGCAGATGAGCCGCGTGCGTTCGCGTGAACAACTCCCCCAGCGACGCCGATCCTGTTGCGGCGTCGCCATTCTGGGTGATCGCGCGCCACACGAGCGCGGCGACCGGCCACACGAAGAGCACCCCGAGAAACACCACGGGCACCGCCGCGAGCAGCCAGCGGCCGAGGCGGTTGCTGTTCAGCGACCGACTGCGCTGCGCCATTGCTGAAGCCACGTCTCCCGATTCTGCGCAATGTATGCGGGCGGTAGATTCACCGTCGACTGCGGGATCGGTGCGCGTTGTGCCCAGCCGTCAGGCAACGGCGTGTTCTTCTGCACCGGGTACACGAACATCGACGACGGAAGCGCCTTCTGCACTGTAGGACTCAGCATGAAATCGACGAGTTTGCGGGCGCCCGCCACATTGGGAGCCCCCTTGAGTACGCCGACGTACTCGACCTGCCGAAAGCAACTGTCGAGCAGCGCACTCGTCCCCGGCGTCGCTGCGGGCGACGAGGCATACGACAGCACTATCGGCTTGTCGCCCTTGCCTTCTCCCGCGGTGAAGAGCTGGTTGTAGGCGATCTCCCAGCCCGACACGATCGTCGCGCCCCCCGCGGACACCTGCTTCCAATAGTCCTGCCAGTTGTCACCGAAGACTCCGACCGTACTGAGTAGGTACGCCATGCCGGGCGACGACGTGCCGGGGTCGATCAGTGCTGCCTGCTTGGCGTAGGTGGGATCGGTCAGGTCGCGCAGACTCTTCGGCGGAGTCTGCCCCTCGCGCCGGTACCACTCGTCGTCGATGTTGAGGCAGACGTCGCCACGGTCGACCGCGGTCAACTCGTTGTTCGAATCGGGCACCGCGTACTGGTCGGCGCCGTCGGCGAGAGCGGGTGACGCGTACGACTCGAGCGCCCCGGCCTGAATGGGACGAGTCGCGAACGTGTTGTCGATCCCGTACACCGCGTCACCCTTGGGCGAACCGGGCGTGAGTGACACCGTCGACGCCAATTGGCCTGCGTCGCCGCTCTTGACGACCTTGAGGGTCTGCCCGGTCTCCTTCTTGAACTCGTCGAAGACCGATTGCGGCAGATCGAAAGAATCGTGGGTCAGCAGCGTGACCTGAGAACTCGACGACGAATCGTCGCCGCACGCGGTCAACATCGACGCTCCGACTGCGACGACCGCTGCGGCAACGGCACCGGTGCGCACCAGCCTTCTGCGCTTACTCCCCTGCCAGCGGGTGCGTCTCATTACGGTCCGGTCTGTCACCAGCGCTCCTCATCTCCGGGCGATCCACACATCTCCTGGTGCTCCTCGCGTGCGAGATTGGCGCCGTCCGACACACCGCCACCTGACACAAACGGAGGTCGGGCGACACCACTGCGTAAAGACACACCACCGAGAAGACCGATCTTGATCGAACTTCTGTCGATCTAACCAGGTGCATCGCGGACATTCCGAGGACCAGCGGGCAGCGCCGGTCCCTTCGTAACATTCGTAACAATTGCATCACCTGTACCAAGAATGCGGCACTCGCAGCGTTAGGCTCCCCTGGACACCGCCCCATCGCCGGGGCTTAGAATGACGCGCCGGCGTTTCCGGACAGGACGCCCGGGTAGGGTCCCCAGTGCACCGAGATTCAGTGCTCGATATCCATAGCGCTCGATGAGTCCCAGTGCCCGATAACTACACCGACAACCGATAGGACTCCGACAAGTGCGTCTCTCAGCACTGACCAGTCGCGCCCGCATCGCAGTGGCCGCAGCAACGGTCGCCGTCGCCGCTTCGCTCGCCGCCCCGAGCCTCGCGCACGCGGCACCTGCGCCCACCCAGGCCACGAAGGTTGACCAGCGCACGCTGGATTCCCTCGGAGCCTTCGCGCCCGCGATCATCGGCTCGGTCACCACCCCCGGACCGGACGGCAAGCTGAATGCGCAGCTGTTGCAGCAGGCGCGCGCGATGGCCGACCAGCCGGGACTCCCACCACAGGTCGCCGCCACCTGGCAGAAGATCACCGACTTCCTCGGCGAGCCCGGCCGCCGGCAGGTCGCCCGGATCGAGGCCGCAAAGCCCGGCGACCCGGAGATCCCGCAGGGTCCGAACGCACCGAAGATTCAGGAGTTCCTCTACCCGACGCTCGGCTTCGGATGCATGCCCGGCGGTGGCAACTCCCTCGGTCGCGCACTCGTGACGGCGGGTCCGCAGAAGGCGCCGGCCCCCGGCCCCAAGCGCGGACAGGCCGGGTACGTCTACACCAGCCTCGGCACCGGTCCCGCAATCAACAACCAGGCCCGCAAGCTGCTGGTCAGCTGGATCAACATCGACAACGGCCGCACCGGCCAGTTCCAGCTCAAGCGCAACGCGTTGATCAACGCGACCGACGGACCGGGCACGTTCACCGGGATCGCATCCACCGGTAAGGGACGCGTGATTTCCACGATCTACGGCGACGTGACCACCAAGACCAAGGGCAAGGTGCTCAGCTGCACCATCATCCCGACGATCGGGCTCGCGATCATCTGATCCGATCCGGGTAGCACTCTCGGCAAAGGCCGGGGAAGCAACACATGCTTCCCCGGCTTTGTCGTTTCCGGCACCCGAGATCCGACCGTCGGATCGCATCGCTCGGGGGCAGCGTCGGGGATCGCGTCGGGGTCGCATGCACATCACAGCTCGGACTCGCGACTTGCAGAGCCAACCTCAACCGTGGTCTCTTGTAACTCTAGAAACATCTGTCACATCAGCACCACGCTACGACGCGTGGGCTGATGGTCGTGTCGAGGAGAAGCATGCTGATGTCGGCTCAACCCACCGCAACCGGTCGCCGCGAGCAGAACCGCCGTCGAATCCGCGTGGGCGTTGCAGGAGCGGTCACGGCAGCCGCGATGCTGCTCGTCGTCCCGGCGACGGCATCGGCGGCACCCGCATCGCCCACCCCGCCGACGACGCTGGCTCCCGATCCTCAGGCGCTTGGCAGCGTTCCCCTCGACCACGAGCTCGCAGAAGCAGTCAAAGTACTCAAGGCCGCAGGCGTCGACCAGATGGCACTCAAGGCGGCCGAGGCCGTGAAGTCCTCGCTCGGGCAACTCTCCACCGCCGACATCGAGAGCAAACTCAACACCCTCTCCGTTGCCCTCGGTGGCGCGTCGGCCTCGCGCGACGTGAGCGCCACCGGCGTCGCACCCCATCCCGTCGCCGGTTCCGACGTCGGGTCCGTTCTCAAATTGCTCGGCATCCAACCGTTCTCGCCCGCCATCGCACCGTTCTGCGCGACGCCGACCGAAGACAACCCGCTCGGGCTCGTGACAGGCGCCGCCGGTGCGGCCCCCGGACCGTGGCCCGCCAAGGATGAGCCGATGAAGGTCGTCGAGCCCCTGGCGCCGCTGCTGAAACTCATCCCCGGCATCACGTTGCCGGAGAAGCTGAACCTCGTCGACAAGGGTGAGACCGCATTCGCATTCGTCCCGGCCACCATGGGCACCGGCACGGCCGACGACGGCCAGATGCAGGTCGCGTGGTTCAACACCTCGACCCTCCAGGGCGGCTTCGAGAAGCTCGCCCCGGTGACGGATGCACGCGCGAAGGCCCTGCAGCCGTTGCTGTCCGGTGTGCGCCTCGCACCGGTCAAGACCGGAAGCGGCACCGTTCTCGCCGCCATCTACGGAACCTCGAACAACGCGGGACGCTCGTGCTTCTTCCTGCCCGCAGTCGGCGTGGTGAACGCCAAGTGACCACGTCATCTCGGCGTCGGAGGCCACGGAGGCGAAATCACGCATCGGACAGATCACTTCGGGTAGCGACGTGCGCAGCCTTGGTCAGCGTGAGTCTCGCAGCAGCACCTGCCCTGGCATCGGCCGCGCCACCACTGTCGGGCGGTAACACGCAGTCCTCATCGGACACCGCCAAGACTTCCGGCGCCACAACGAGTGTCGATGCCACCACGACCACCGGGGCAACCACAGCCACCGCGGCGTCGGCAGGTTCGGTGTACTCGCGCCGGTCGATCCCGCAGCCGGATCTGGTGCCCGGCGCGGCGAATGGCACCGTGTTCACCTACGCGACAACCGGAGCAGATCACAAGCCTCGACAATCCAGTGGTGTGCTCCTGACCCCCTTCGGTTCCGTTCCCGCAGGCGGATTCCCGGTGATCGCCTGGGCACACGGCTCGCGTGGATTGGCGGACGGGTGCGCACCGTCGGTGCGGCCGACCGTCGCCGATCTCGACCAGGCACGCGCATGGCTGTCGCGCGGATACGCTGTGGTGAGCACCGACTACGCAGGACTCGGAACCGCCGGCACGCCACAGTATTTCGACACAGACGCAACCGCCCGCAATATCGTCGACGCCGTGCGCGCCACCCAATCGTTACGCAGCGATGTCTCGCGTCGCTGGGCCGTCGTCGGTCAGGGGCAGGGTGCTGCGGCCGCCGTCACACTCGCTCGAATCGGCCAAACACTCGGTGGCTCCACTCTGGACTTCCGCGGTGCCGCCGCATCGTCGATCCCGGCCCAATTCTCGTCGCTGCTCACCAAACTCGGCCCGGGTACCGTCAACCTGCCCGCCGGGCTGACGGCCGACGCCCTCTACACCCTGAGCGCCATCAGCAGCGCACGCCCGTCCGTCGACGTCGTCGACTACCTCACCGAGAGCGGCAGAAGCTGGTTGAACCGCGCCGCGCAACTGTGCGTCGCCGATCTGACCCGCGAGGTCGACGGCATATCACTGGGATCGCTGTTCTCCAAACCACTTTCGGGAAACCGCGAGCTCGCAGGCGTTCTCGAGGCAGCCTCGGTGTTGCCGGTCCGTGGGTTCACCCGACCGGTGATGATGACGCAGGGCCTCGTCGACCCGTCCGTGATCGTGCCCCTGACACTGAACTACATCAACGACGCCCGGATGGCCGACAGGCAGGTCTCCCCGCGACCGTATCTGACCCTGTCTGCCGACAGCGCAAACCGGATGGCCGACAACGACATCCGGTCGTTCATCGCCACCACCATGCGCTGATGGCGGACCGACAGCGAGCCGCGTCGGCGAGTTTTCCTCTCGCCTACGCGGCGGCGTCGGCTGCCGCGAGCGTCGCGGGAGCATTCGGGACACGACGCACCGCGGCGCTCACCAAGCCGATCCCGCTCGTGCTGCTCGCGGGGCGAGCACTGCTGCGTCGACAGGAACGACACCACACCGGTCTCGGCATCGACGACGCGCTACTCGCCTGCGCCATAGCGTTTTCTGCGGCAGGTGACCGCGCGATGCTCGTCGAAGAGTTCACGCCGACCGACACCGAAGCCGATCGCGTGGCAAAAGACCGTCGACTCGCCACGGGTGCAGCGCTTTTCGGCGTCGCCCAACTCAGCTATTGCGCACTGCTGTGGCGCCGCGGTGCCCGGCCGACGGTCAAGGCGTTCGTACCGAGGATGGCGGCGCTGGGCGAGTCGGCTGCGATCCTGGCCGCCAACCGACCTCGCCCCCTGCTCGTGCTGGCGCCGTACGGCACCTCGTTGGCGTCGATGTCGACCCTCGCGGGCACTCTCGATACCCCGCAGCCTTCGGCTCGCATCGGCGGGCTGTTGTTCCTCGCATCAGATTTCACGATTCTCAACCGCCGCCACCTGATCGCGGGCGCCACGGTGCGACGCCTCAGCGAAGTCTGGGTTCTCGCAAGTTATTTCGCGGCACAGCATCTGCTCACCGATGCCGTCGACATCGCCAGGTCAGCCGAGACCGACTGAATTCAGACCTAACTCGACTGACCTAACTCGACTTGGCCCGCTTCGTCGCCTCGAAGCGCGAGAGATCGTCTGCCGCAACGGCATCCATCTCCTCGAGTTCGAGACCCTTCGTTTCACGCACCTTGGCCCTGACGAAGAAGTACGACGCCGCGGCACAGAACGCGAAGAAGCCGTAGACCCACCCGAGTCCGAGGGTCGAGCTGGCCTCCGGGAAGAGCATCGAGATGGTGAAGTTCGCCAACCAGTTGAAGGCGGTACACACACCGAGCGCGACCCCGCGGATTCGGTTGGGGAACATCTCGCTGAGCATGACCCACATGACCGGACCCCACGTGGCGGCGAACGCGATCACGAAGAGGTTGGCCCCGATCAGCGCCACGACACCCCAGTGCCCGTTGAGCGTCAGGCAATCGGAATTGGTGTTCCCCGGGGTGCACTGCGTATCGCCGACAGAACCGGTCTCCTTGTAGTGCGACTGCGTGAACGCAACGCACGCCATGATGAGCCCGATGAACATGCCGACCGAACCCCAGAGGAGCAGCACCCGCCGCCCGATGCGGTCGACGAACAGAATCGCCACGAACGTCATTACCACATTGATCGCCGACGTGATGACCGACGTGGTGAACGCGGAGTCGGTGCTGAAGCCGACGGACGTCCACAGGCTCGTCGAATAATAGAAAATGGCGTTGATACCGACGAACTGTTGGAAGATCGCCAGCCAGATACCCACCCAGACAAGCGGATGCAGGCCGAACGAGGGACCGCGCAGATCCGACAGCTTGGCCGACGATTCACGCTTGACGGTCAGTTTGATCTCTTTGACACGGTCGAGCGGATGCTGCTCCCCGGTGACCTCCTGCAGGATGCGGGCGGCCTCCTCGTCGCGATTGTGCCCGACGAGATACCGCGGAGATTCGGGGATCAGCAGCGCGAGAATGCCGTACACCACCGCGGGAATGACGCCGACCAGGAACATCCACCGCCAGGCCTCGAGCCCCCACCACAACGTGTTCATCGGGTCACCGCCGGGCGCGGCCTGCTGAAAGAGCTTGTCCGACAACAACGCGGCGAAGATGCCAAGCGTGATGGCCAACTGCTGCATCGACGCGAGCGCCCCGCGATAGCGCGCCGGTGCGATCTCGGCGATGTAGGCGGGAGCGATCACCGACGCGATACCGATGCCGAGTCCGCCGATCACACGCCAGATGAGCAGATCCCATACCGTCTGCGTGTAGGCGGTTCCGATGGCCGATGCTGCGAACATCACCGCACCGAGAACCATCACGCGTTTGCGACCCCACACGTCGGCGAGACGACCGGCGAACCACGCACCGACAACGCAACCGAGCAGCGCGATCGCGACGGCGAAGCCCTTGAACAGCGATCCCAGCCCGAAGGTGTCCTGGATGGAGTCGACGGCGCCGTTGACCACGGAACTGTCGAAGCCGAAGAGGAATCCGCCGACGGCCGCTGCGACGCTGACGCCGATGACCCGCGCAGTGTGTTGATCAGATGAAGGGGCAGAACGAGCTTGTGACATTGCCTGACCTCGCCTCGATGCTCGGTTCGCGGGGCCCCAGCGCCCCAGACGTGATTTTCACGTTACCCAATGTTGTTCAGCGTGAAGGCGTTTTGCACGGCACCACACCCGAAACCGTGACAGGGCGACGAGATCGAGCTCAGATCGTGACAGTCGGGCGTTCAGAAAGCAGTTGCGGTGCCGCGGCACGTCGAGAACTGCGGGTTGACCATCGGCAGGAACGCAATGGCCCCGATCTTCTGTCGAATGACGAACGAGACCGGCCCCGCACCCGGATGAATGTCGATCTGCCAGGAGATGTTTCGTGCCCGGCTCGGCGCACTGACCACACCCGTGCGGCCTGTCGCCAGGTTGCGCCACGAGACCGTGACGTCCATGGAGTACTCAACGAGTCCTACCTTGCTGCGATCGGTTCCGATGAGTTCGATGGCCGGGGGCGGCAGGCCGTCCGAGGGGAACCGGATGCCGCTGAAGACATCGACGTGGATGCGCAACGGCCCCAGCGGCCACGGATTGGCGCTGTCGCACCTCAGCGAGGTCACGAAGTTGGGGTTGCTGTATTCGGGAATCGCCTGCGCACCGCCGACACCGACCGTCGTCAGTCCCGTGACGGCGACCACTGCTGCACCCACGAGCGTCGCGACCCGGCGCATCGCGACCTTGCTTGCACCGACTACCCCTTCGCGCATGGCGCCAGTGTAGAAGTCCCTAGGATGAAGCCATGGCAAAACTGCAGATTGCCCAGGACCCAGCCGCAGACGAACTGCTGTCGACCGACCCATTCGCACTGCTCACCGGCATGTTGCTCGATCAACAGTTTCCGATGGAGCGCGCGTTCGCCGGACCCGCGAAGATCCGGGACAGGTTCGGTTCGCTCGATCCCGAAGCGATCGCCGACGCCGAACCAGAGGCCTTCGCCGACCTGTGCGCCACACCGCCCGCCATCCACCGTTACGGCCGCTCGATGGCGGGTCGGGTGCAAGCGCTCGCCCGCGTCATCGTCGACGAGTACGACGGAGACACCGCGCGGCTGTGGACAACGGCAACGACCGGCAAAGAACTGTTCGACCGCATCCGTGCACTGCCCGGGTTCGGCGATCAGAAGGCGAAGATCTTCACGGCACTACTCGCAAAGCAGCTCGACGTCGCCCCGCGAGGCTGGACCACGGTCGTCGGCGACTACGGTAAGAAGGGATTTCGCTCGGTCGCAGACGTGACCGACCCCGACTCACTGCAGAAGGTTCGGGACTTCAAGAAGGCCGCCAAGGCAGCGGCGAAAGCAGGCGATCAGGCGTCGTCGAAAGGCTAGGGTGTCGTGGTGGTCGAAGAACGTGGCACCGACGCCGACATCGCCCCTGTGGACATCCGCTCGGCCGTCGACCTGCCGTTCCGCCTGGGATTCGCGATAGCAGGTGTGGCACTGACCGCCGCGGAATCGGCAGTCACCATTGCGCGAGTGACTGCGACGAGTGTCCAGCACGAGATCGGACAGGCCATCGGTGTCTCCGGCGCCGAACTCGGCGGCGCACGCGCTCCGCTCGCGCTGCTGGCTCAACTGAGCGATCTGATGTCGCCCGACCGCCCACTTGGCAGGCTTATCGCGCCGGGAGGTCCGCTCGAGCGGCTGGTGACGCCCGGCGGCGTGGTCGACCGCCTCACCGCCAAGGACGGACTTCTCGAGAAGTTGACGGCCCCGGGCGGGATCTTCGACCAGATCACCGACGAGAACGGCATCCTCGTCCGGCTCACCGCCAAAGACGGGCCACTCGACCGGCTCACCCGAGAGGGCGGAGTCGTCGACCAGTTCACCGAGAACGAGGGCATCCTCGAACGCCTGACGTCCGAGGGCGGGATCGTCGACCAGCTCACCGCTCCCGGTGGCGTGCTCGAGAAGGCGACAGAGCCCGGTGGCGTCCTCGACCGGCTCGCGGCCGACGGGGGTCTTCTCGACCAGCTCGTCGGCGAGAACGGAGCGGTCGAGCGAGCTATCACGCCCGGCGGCACGCTCGATCGCATCACCGAACTGACCGAGGTCATCGCAACGCTCGCACCGAATCTCATCGCGATGCAAGACACCGTTCACGAACTCGCAGAGACCGTCGACCTTCTCAACCAGACGGTGGCACCGCTCGGCGGGCTCGCCGACCGGCTGCCGAAGCGGCTCACACGTGGCTCGCGGAATTCCCTTCCGAGCGGCCACGATCCATCGCGGGCGCCGCACGACCAGCTCTGACGCCGCTGGTCCTGACGGCGTCGAGCTGGTCTATCGCTTCGGACAGCAATGTCAGGTAGTCGTCGACGTCGGGGGCGATTTCCGGCGACGTGGTCACGGCGATGGTGACTTGATCGGCGATTCCGTGCACGCCGTGCGTCAGCCCCTGCACAGGAGAGAGCGCAGGGAATCCCGTTGTCGCGAGGACGGGTCTGCCATCGAGCATGAGGTCGCCCGCACCACGGTTCACCGACGACACGACGGTGACTCCGGTGATGCGCTCGGGAACTGCCGTTGGGTCGAAATGGCCGATGCCCCAACGAGTCAACGCGGCAGGAGTCGCGGCGGTGGCCGCACGCGACGCGACGCGCGCCGGGTCCTCGTCGGCGCGGCGGGCGGCGTCGATCTCGCCGGCGATCAGGCGAGCCCGCTGCGCAAGATCCGGCTCGTCGACGTGGAGGTCGACGCCGACGTTGCGGAAGTCGTTGCGGCGAGAGTTTTTCCGGCGGAAGTTGTCGCGTGATGGCCGCTTTGAGTTCCTCGCAACGGTGAGCTCGATAACGAGGCGGCCGTCTGGGTCACCGAGGAACGTCGGCAACGCCAGCGAAATCGCAACCAGCGCCCCGACTGTGACACCACGATCACCGATGCGCAGAGCATCACGCTCCACGGTGAGCGTGCGCAGGGTTCGGTCCGTGCCCGGTGCACGGTTCAGCCGCGAGAGCGGCACTCCTGCAGCCTGTTGCGGTGGAGCCGCCCGATATCGTTGCCAGGCAACGAATCCTCGAGCGATCATCCACGCGAACTGCGCGGGTAGACGCGCCGCACCGATGACCGCACCGGCGACGCGCAACGTCGAATCCGGAAGTGCGCGTATCGGATACGCGCGGTTCGCTGGTATCGGCGCCGCGGGTCCGAAGAGGTCGCGCGTGATCGCCGCGGTGCGTCGACCGTCCCCGAGCGCGTGTGAGACCTGCAGGGCGACGACGACCCCGGCACGAACGCCGCCGCTCGGACCGGCAGAGGCGTCCGAAACCTCGACGCCAGAGTGCTCGGTGCCCGGAACGCCCGACACGTGAGCGAAAAGATGTACCCGCCAGGCCATCTCAGTCGGATCGAGCTGCTCGGACATTCGGTCCGCCAGGATGTCCAGACAGTCCTGCCAGGTGCGCTCGGCGTCGTCGACGACGAACTGGCTCGGCAGAATGTCGGCGTGTACCCAGTAGGGCCGATCGAGAGTGAACGGGATATCGAGGACGCGCAGTCTCAAGTCTGCGACGTCCGCCGCCCTCATCGCGATCCACGCTGCGAGTTCACCGGCGTCGCCCGGACGGTCGTCGGCGAAGACGTAGACGACGAACTGGTCGTTGGGGATGATCGGTGCCATCCAATACGGCACCACATCCGCGGCCGACATCCGTTGCATCCGGCGAGACCCGGTCAGCTCGTGGGTGTTTCGAAGTGGACGAGGCCCTGGACGTGCACGTCAGAACCGTCCACAGCCGACCGGATCAGCTCGATCTCGGGTCCGAGCACGGCGGCGACCTCGTCGTAGGAGTAGGTCGGAGGAGCCGTCACGGTGACCCTGATGAGTTTGCGGCCCCTGTCGTCGAGCGCCTTGGCCGAGACGTCGTCGAACATCGTATGTGTCGCGAGGTCCGCGGCGACCGCGTTCGCGATCAGTTTGGGTGCGACGACCAGGTCGCCGTCGTCGTTGCTGCCTGCGAGTTCGAGGTCGTCGACCTTGCTCGGGCGAATGGCCGTTGAGATCAGCGACCATCCCCAGATCAATCCGATGAGGACGATCCCGAACAGCACCAACGTCCACCAATCGGTGCCGTCGAGGCGTGCGGGCCAGCCCGAATCGAGGTGGTCGGCCCACTCCCGAACCTTGGGCACATCGAGTTGCCACAGCACTGCACCCACTCCGACGACGAGGCAGATCAGACCGATCAGCCCTGCCGTTATCCGATGAAATGACGCGGGTCCGCGGTTCATCGCGATGCCCCCTTCTTGTGTCGGGTGACAACCTTGAGCTTCACGCGCAACGGCTTCTCCAACGACGCCGCGACACCATCGAGCGTGTCGTGCAGCGCCGACTCGTCGACCTCGGAGTCGGTGGTCACGAGCACCTTGGCGCGCCGTCGTCCGACGACCGTTGTCGCATGTTCGACGCCCCGCACCGACAGCGCGGCCGTGCTGAATCGGCGTGCGACATCGCCACGTCGAGTCCAGAGGACCTCGAAATCGCCGAGACTGACGTGCGTGCGCCTGCGCGGCGCCAATGCCGTCCACAGCAGGAGAAGGCCGACGATGATGAAACCGATTGCGGCAGCCCACATCCAGTCCTGCCACGTCGCGCCGTCGAGCCAGTCGGCAGCGGCCTGAAACCACCGGGTGCCCGAGATCCAACCCACTTCGACGAGCAGGTCGTGGATGGCGACCGCGACCAATGCAAGCAGTAGGACGCCAATGATCACCCCGGACACAACGGATTTCGGCCCTGCCGAGGGATTGAAGACCTTGCCCTTGTGCGTGTCAGCGGTATGAGCGCGGATCACGGCACGTGCATGCTTGTCTTCTGCGTGCTTGCCTTCTGGGGTCTTGGCCTCTGGCGTGGCGTCCGGCGCGGCCGTGCTCATGACTCCTCCTCGCTGGGTTTGGTGTCCTGGTCTCGATCGCTGTTCTGGTCCACACGATCCGGCGAATCCCCGGACTCAGCCGACGGATTCGGGATCTCGACGAACCCCGACTGGCGACGCTTTGCCTGCGTGGCCGTCACGATCTCGGCGACCGTCACATCGACGCGTCCGGGACGCACTCCGGTCAGTCGGGTGACCTCGGCGGCGACGTGATCACGAACCTCCGCGCACACCGAGGCAACCGCACACGGCCACTGCAGTGAGATGGTGAGCTTGATGACCGGCGCGGTCTGTGACATGTCGGTCGACGCAGACGGATAGCCGCCCGCAAGCGGGTTGAGCGAATTCAGTACCGACGCACCCTTGCCGTCGGATTCGATCACACCGTCTACCCCGAGAGCGGCCCGCTCGGCAATCTTCTCGCCGACGCGGTCGTCGAGAATCAGACTGCCGCGCGCCCCTGGGTCGGACGAGTCGGCGGCCTCTGGAGACAGTGCGGGCGCTGCCGTGCCGACCGCCGACTTGCCTAGGTCGCCGCGGGTGACGGTGACTGCATCAGCCACGGTTCCGACTCTTCAGCACATGGCCGAGATCGAGCACACCGTCGCGGTGCAGCCCGATGACCAGTCCCACCGCTCCGAGGACGATGGCCAGGATGAAGCCGGTGAAGCCTCCGGTCGTTGCCGCGATTGCGAGGAGCAATCCGACAATGAGACCGACGACAGCGTTGTTACTCATCGTTGTTCACCTCTGTTGATCGAGTTGGATTTGCCTGCGCCGATGTACTCCCGACGGGAATGTCACCAACGGGAATGTCGCCAACGGGGATCTCCCCTGCGGCCGTATCCCCGCCTGATGTGCTCTCGGGGGCGTCGTGGGACTCGGCGGGTCCCACCGAAACGTCCTCGACGACGACGGAGACCGGCACACCCGCTGCTCGCGATGCGGCAGTGACAACGTCGTCGGCGACCGCGCGCAGGTCGTGGTTGATGTCGACGATGATGTGCACCTCGCCGGAGTCGTCGGACATGCGCACACCGCTCACCCGGCTTCCGGGCAGATAGGTTGCGACCTCGCCGAAAACTCCGGCGTGCAGACCCGTGACCCCGGGAACCGCCTGCGCGGCCGCGGCGACCTGCTGCGCAACCGATCCCGCTTGCGAGGACTCGGATTGAGAAGACTCAGACATCACTGGACCCGCGGCGTGCTCGACGAGTCGTCGTCGTCATCGTCGCCGAAGTGGATGTCGTGCACGGTGACATTCACCTCCGTCACTTCGAGACCGGTCATCTGCTCGATCGAGGTGATCACGTTGCGTCGGATGGCTGCTGCGAGTTGGTGAATCGCGACGCCGTAGTCGGCGACGATCGAGACGTCGACGGCGGCCTGCCGCTCCCCGACCTCGACGTTGATGCCCTGTGTGGTGCTGGTGCCCGTGCCCGGGATCACCTCGCGGACCTTGCCGACCATGCGCTCGGTCGCGCCGCCCACGTCGTAGACGCCGTTGATCTCGCGGGTCGCGATGCCTGCGATCTTGGCGACAACCTGGTCGGCGATCGACGTCCTGCCGCGCTCTCCGGCGGGCGCCACCTTCTTGGAGGCATCAGCCAGTGCGACGGCGCTGCTCTTCGCGCCCTCGGTGCCGGTGGTGCCCGACTGGTTGGTTGCGGTTCCTGTGGCTGCGTTCTCGGCCATGACGCTCCTCTTTCCTCATTCTCGTCCCATGTGGACGGTCAGACGACGGGTCCCGACGACCTCGAACGCTCGCGCCGACCTTTCGACGCGCCGTCCGGCGGTAACCGAGACGGGGGCGGTGACGGCGGGATCTTTGACCCGCTTCCTCATCGCGCCCGTATAAGGTCAGTCGTAGTGAATCCGATATCTGCACGCGTGAATTCGCGTGACGCCGGACACAGTGACGAGTCACCGACAGCGGCGGGCCGACACACGGGCGCGCCGGGTGCGACGCTGCGCTCCGCGCCCGGTCCGTCAGCTCCCTCTCCTGCCGCTGCGTTGAGCGACTTCTCCGAGGATGAGCTCGCTGCCGCTGCGGCAGCAGGCGACGCCGAGGCGTTCTCGGTACTCGTCGCAAAACTCTCGCCCTCGCTGCTGCGCTACCTACGCCGCATGGTCGACGATCCGCAGACCGCGGAGGATCTGGCCCAGGACACACTCCTCGACGCATGGCGCGGACTACCCGACTTCGCTTTTCGCAGTTCGTTCAAGACGTGGATGTTCGGGATTGCGCATCGCAGAACCGTCGACCACTGGCGTCGACGCCGAGACATTCCGACCGCGGAAGAACGGTTCGCCGACCTCACCGACCCCCATCCCCTCCCTGCCGACGACGTGCTGCACACCTCTCTCGTCGATGCGCTGCGTCGAGAATTGACGACACTTCCGGAGACATCGCGCGCCGTATGGTGGCTGCGAGAAGCCGAGGGACTCTCACTCACCGAAATCTCACGGGTCTTGCAGATCTCTGTCGGCTCGGTCCGCGGGCACCTACAACGAAGTAGGCGGTACCTCGCGACCCGCCTTGCCCCCTGGCGGCCCGACGCGACCAACGACGAGCAAGCCAGCACAGGCACGACCAGCACAGGGACGGGTCCGATGAGAGGAGGACAACGATGACGCGAACAGGCAGGACGACCCGCGGCGCGGGTTCTCCCGGCACCGAATTCGACGACCGCTACGAGATTCTGGACGACGACTCCGACGAGACCGACGCCTGGCTCGTGGAGGCCAGCCGCCGACTCGAGGAGCCCGACCGTGACATCGCGCAGCTGATCTCCTCGATCACGGGAAAACTCGGTCGCGTACGACGCAACGGCCGCCTCCTCGACACCGATGAGGGCACGGTGCGAGTCAACGACCGCGTCGTCAAACAACTGCTCGCCACACGCGTCCGACATACGCTCGGCCGACTCGTTGTGCTGGTGGAACTCGACGGCCCCGACGGCATCGAGGCCACCCACAGCGCCGAGAGCACCGACGGCCAGCAAGCAGAGGGCAGCCCGAAAAACGGAGTCAGCCGGGTGCGTATCGGACTCATCGCCCGCTATCACGACGATCTCGTCGCCGATTCCGATCGCGTACGCGAGGTCGTCGCGACCGTGCTCGCGTCCGTTCTCGGCCCCTCGACCACCACGACCGCACGCCAACACATCGACGTCCGGTGGCAGGATCTGTACACCAGGAATTGGATCGACTGACCCCGGGCATGCGCGTGTTTTTCTCTCGCGAGTGGCACGAGCGTCTATATGCTGAGCGCGGCGGGTTTCTTCGTCACGACCGTCACAGGGAGCGCCGCGTTCTGGGCAATCCCGTTCTAGGTAGTCCCGTTGTAGGGAAAACTGCTCTTTGGGCAGTGCTGCTGCGTCATCGAGATTGCTGCGTCACACGAGATATCTGCGGGGGCCGACGCCGACAGAAAGGTCGACATGGCGGACGAAGAAACTGGTTCGGACGAGGTAGCCGCACGGAAGCCGACAGCGGAGGCAGAAACGGCGACCGGCGACACGAGCGCATCGGCCTCGACCAGCGGCGAGACGGCTGTCGACGATCCCGGTTCGCCGACCTGGGCACTTCCTCGAGGGACCGTGGTGCTGCTGACCATCGCGGGCATCGTTGTCGCGGTCTTGGGTATCAAATCGATCGGATCGATCGTCGGGCCCGTGTTCCTCGGTTTGATCATGACTGTCGCTGTCGCACCGGTGCCCGGCTGGTTGCGGCGCAAGGGCTGGCCCAAGTGGGCGGCGTTCCTCGCAACGGTCCTACTGGTCTACGGGATCATCCTCGGACTCTTCGGTTCGGTCATCTACTGCGTCGCACGGCTCGCGACGATACTTCCCCAGTACAGCGACAAGTTCAACGACCTCATCGACGACGTCCAGAAAGCACTGTCCGACCACGGCATCGGCGAAGACAAGGTCAACGACATGCTCTCGCATATCGACGCGGGCAAGGTGTTCGACGTCGTCGGCGACGTCGTGTCGAGCACGGCGAACGCGGCGTCGGCCCTCATCCTGGTGCTCACCGTCCTGCTGTTCATGGCCGTCGATTCGATCAACGCCGATGAGCGTTACGACGTTCTGAAGAAGGTTCGCCCCGACGTGGCGCACGCATTCCAGACGTTCGCCTCGGGCACGCGAAACTATCTCGTCGTCTCGACGGTGTTCGGCCTCATCGTGGCCGTGTTGGACACCGGCGCCCTGTGGCTGATGGGCATTCCGCTACCGCTGCTGTGGGGCCTGCTCTCGTTCATCACCAACTACATCCCGAATATCGGCTTCGTACTGGGAGTCATCCCGCCCGCGATCCTGGCACTCCTCGACGGAGGCTGGACCCTCGCGCTGTGGGTGATCGTCGTCTACTCGGCGATCAACTTCGTGATCCAGTCGGTGATCCAACCCAAGTTCGTCGGCGACTCCGTGGGCCTCACCACGACGGTCACGTTCTTGTCGCTGATCTTCTGGGCCTGGGTGATCGGTCCGCTCGGTGCGCTTCTCGCCATCCCGCTGACGCTGCTGTGCAAGTCGCTCCTGATCGACATCGATCCGTCGACCCGCTGGGCCGACGTGCTGGTCTCCTCGGGCCGACCGACCACAGACGAGGTCGAGGACGCGCGACGGCACAACGATCGGGAGGAACGCATCCGCGAGGCAGAGGAGCAGACTCTGCGTGCGGGCGACGGCGGCGAGAGCACGGCCTGAGACAGGGTCATCTCCGAGTCACCGATCTGACCACACCGGCTCTCGCTTGGCGAGAAAGGCCGTCATGCCCTCCTGCGCATCGCACGTCATCGCGTTGGTGGCCATCGTCGAACTCATCGAGCGGTACGCCTGCGGCTCGGACTCGTCGATCTGCCGGTAGAAGGCACGCTTGCCGATCGCCAGCGTCGACGCGCTCGACGACGCGATCTGCAGCGCGAGATCGCGAACAGCGCCGTCGAGAGCATCGGGTTCGACGACGTCGTTGACCAGTCCCCAGTCCGCGGCTGTCGCTGCGTCGATCGGTTCTCCGGTGAGTAGCATTTTCATCGCCCGCTTGCGTCCGATCGCCCTGGTCAGGGCAACCATCGGGGTCGAGCAGAACAACCCGATCCGTACTCCCGGCGTGCTGAACGAGGCAGTCGTGGACGCCACCGCGAGGTCGCAGGTGGCCACCAATTGGCAACCTGCCGCGAAAGCCGGCCCGGCGACCTGCGCGATCACCGGTTGGCGGATCTCGTGAATGGTCGTCATCAGCTCGACACACGTCGCGAAGACCGCTTCCTCGTCGTCGAGCGTTCTGTCGACGAGTTCAGTGAGGTCGTGTCCAGCGGAGAAGGCCGGCCCTTCTGCTCGAACGACGACCACCCGCACGCCCTCGTCCCGATCGAACTCGCGCAGCGCGGTTGTGGCTGCCTGCATCGTCGACGTCGAGAGAGCGTTGCGTCGACGTGGATCGGTCAGCGTGAGGTAGCCGATCGGTCCGTCGTGAGACACGGTGACCGTCGTGGAATTGATTTCCGACATTTCGCCCTCATTTCTCTACACGCATTATTGAGCAACTCGACGATATCTGTGCGCCGGACCACAATATGGAGGTGATCTGTCTCACAGTATAGGCGACCGCTAAACTCGCTAAATAACACAGCAAAACGCCGCAGTGCGCAGGCATTTCACATGAAAATGTCAGATTTATCTTCGCTAATCCTCGCTGCGCAGGTCAGAAAGTCGATGTGACCTTTCCGTGATCACTCCGTAAGGTCGCCGTTGGTCCAAATTCGAGTCACCCGACACCCACTCAATTCGTCCTTACCGGGTGACTGATAGGAGGAACAATGACCACGCGGATGAAGAAGACCGCCCTTCGTGCCGGAATCATCGGCGCGCTCACACTTGCTCCGTTCGGCGTCGCGACCGCGACCGCCTCCGCAGACGGACACGACTGGGATGCCGTCGCCAACTGCGAGAGCAGCGGCAACTGGGCAACCAACACCGGCAACGGCTACTACGGCGGCCTGCAGTTCTCGCAGAGCACCTGGGAGGCCAACGGCGGTAGCGGCAGCGCGTCCAACGCGTCGCGCGACGAGCAGATCCGCGTTGCGGAGAACGTGCTCGCAACTCAGGGACCGGGCGCATGGCCCGTGTGCGGCCAGTACCTCTGATCCTGAGGTCTGCCCACCTGCTGTGAGGACCTGATCGGTTCTACGGTTCTGTAAACGCCCCGCGATTCTGCGGACGCCCGTGGTGTACCACGCGCGTTTGCCAGATCGCGGGGCGTTTGCGCGTCTGACAGCACGCCAGCCACCGTCAAGGCGGCTACGATTCGCGACATGGATGCCGGGCACGGGTCGTCGGAGAGCACTCATCACGTGTCCGACGCCGACCATTCGACGTTGTCGATGTCACTGCTGATGACGCCCGACATGGCCAACTTCACCGGAAACGTCCACGGTGGCACGCTGCTCAAACTGCTCGACGAGGTCGCCTACGCGTGCGCGAGCAGGTACTCACGTCGATACGCGGTCACGTTGTCGGTCGATCGCGTCATCTTTCGTGAACCGATACGCGTGGGCGAATTGCTCATTCTTTCGGCTTCGATCAACTACACCGGACGTACCTCGATGGAGGTCGGTATCAGGGTCGAGACCGAGAACATCCATACCGGGATTCGCCGCCACACCAACAGTTGCTACTTCACCATGGTCAGCATGGGCGACGACGGACGTCCGCACGAGGTGCCACCTCTCACGCCCGAGACCGACGACCAGAAACGACGCTTCGCCGAGGCAGAACTCCGCCGCGCCGCTCTGCGCTCCGCGCGTGACGGATGACCGCGACGGCTTCGACAGCACCACCATCGAACGTACGGTGCCCAGCGGTTGACGCTCACTGCGAGTGGCCATAGCGTCGAAGCCAGGTCGGGTCGTAGGGAACACCGACCACCAGCCCTCAGGTTGTAGCCCCCAACCCGAGCCCCCAGCCCTGGCGGTGATCAATGCACCACAGCAGAACCGAGAACAGCACGCGATGAGAGTCGCGCTGTTCGCAACCTGCTTCAACGACACGATGTGGCCGAACACCCCACGGGCAACCGTGCTGCTGCTCGAACGCCTCGGTATCCGAGTCGAGTTCCCCGTCGAGCAGACATGCTGTGGGCAGATGTTCACCAACACGGGCTACGCCGACGAAGCCATCGGCGGTGTACGACAGTTCGTCGACGTCTTCTCCGGATACGACGCGATCGTCGCCCCGTCGGGTTCGTGTATCGGATCGGTCCGCCACCAACATGCGGCCGTTGCCGCGCGAACCGGCGACACCCGGCTGTGCCTCGACGTCGACGAGATCACACCACGATTCTTCGAACTCAGCGAGTTCCTCGTCGACGTCCTCGGCGTCACCGATGTCGGTGCCTACTTTCCCCACCGGGTCACCTACCACCCGACGTGTCACTCCCTACGGATGCTGCGCGTCGGCGACAAACCTATTCGGTTGCTGCGCAACGTACGTGGCATCGACCTCGTCGATCTGCCTGCCGCCGACCAGTGTTGCGGCTTCGGGGGCACCTTCGCGATGAAGAACGCCGACGTCTCGGTGGCGATGGGGGCAGACAAGTCCAGGCATGTCCGCGACACCGGGGCCGAAGTTCTTGTCGCAGGGGACAACTCGTGCCTCGCGCATATCGGAGGGCTCCTCTCCCGCGAACGGGCGGGTGTACGCACCATGCACCTCGCAGAAATCTTGGCGTCGACCGAGGAGCACCCGGCATGAGCGAGACAGTTGAGTCCGATCAGCACGCCGAGCAGGAAGCGTTGAGCCGGCACGGTTTCGGTCTCGGACATCCGCACGTCGGGGTGACCGAGACATTCGTCGGGATGCCGAAGTTCCCGAAGGCCGCCCGTCACGAGTTGGCGAATACCGTCCAGCGTCGCAATCTCGAACACGCGACGTCGACCATCCGGCACAAGCGCGCAGCGGTTGTCGACGAACTCGCCGATTGGGAGGAGTTGCGGCTGGCGGCGGAGGCGATCAAGAACCGCACGCTACGCCACCTCGACGCCTACCTGTTGGAGTTCGAAGAGAAGGCGACGGCCGCTGGCGCACAGGTGCATTGGGCGCGCGACGCGGACGAGGCCAACCGCATCGTCGTCGATCTGGTCCGCAGCACTGGCGCCTCGGAAGTGGTCAAGGTCAAGTCGATGGCCACTCAGGAGATCGAACTCAACGAGGCGCTTGCCGCCGCGGGCATCGACGCGTGGGAGACCGATCTCGCCGAACTCATCGTGCAACTCGGCAACGACTGGCCGAGTCACATCCTCGTGCCCGCAATTCATCGAAATCGCAGCGAGGTCCGTGAGATCTTTCTGCAGAACATGGCGAAGGTGGGACGCCCCGCACCCGACGACCTGACCGAGGAACCGGCGCGGCTGGCCGAGGCGGCGAGAGTACATCTGCGTGAGAAGTTCCTACGCGCCAAGGTCGGCATCAGCGGAGCCAACTTCGCGATTGCCGACACCGGCAGCCTTGTCGTCGTCGAATCCGAAGGCAACGGACGCATGTGCCTGACGCTGCCCGAGACCTTGATCTCCGTGGTGGGCATCGAGAAGATCCTGCCGACGTGGGCCGACCTCGAAGTATTCCTGCAGGTACTTCCTCGCTCCAGCACCGGCGAACGCGAGAATCCGTACACGTCGGTGTGGACAGGCGTCACCCCGGGCGACGGTCCGCAGAACGTGCACATCGTCCTCCTCGACAACAACCGCACCGGCGTCTTGGCCGACGAGGTCGGGCGCGCCGCGCTGCGCTGCATTCGGTGCTCGGCGTGCCTCAACGTGTGTCCGGTCTACGAGCGCACCGGCGGGCACGCGTACGGTTCGGTCTACCCGGGTCCTATCGGCGCGATTCTCACCCCTCAGCTCCGCGGCACGGCGTCGAAGATCGATCAATCGCTCCCCTACGCGTCAAGCCTGTGCGGTGCGTGCTTCGACGTGTGTCCGGTCCGAATTCCCATACCCGACATACTCGTTCATCTGCGCACCCGCGTCGTCGACGAACATCGGAAGGGGCTACCGACCGCCGAGGCCGCAGCGATGAAAGCCATGGAGAAGGTCTTCGCCGATCACCGCAGACTCGAGGCCGCCCAGAAAGCCGCCACAGCGAGTCACCGCTTCTTCGGCAACCGGCGCACGCTCGGCGCGCTGCCCTGGCCGATGACTCCGTGGTCGAGTGCGCGTGACACCCCGGTTCCACCCGCTGAGACGTTTCGCGAGTGGTGGAAACGCGAGCGCGACAACACTTCTGGAGATGAAGCACGATGACCGCCGCCCGTGAGGAGATCATCGGTCGGGTCCGCGCGGCCCTGGCCGACGTACCTGCCGACGACGTCACACCCGTCGACTGGGCCTACGGCCGACCCTCGAGCACAGGCAATCTCGGCCTCGTCGACCGATTCGCCGAGCGCGTCGCCGACTACAAGGCCGTTGTCGAACGCGTCGATCCAGCACACCTGTCGGATCACGTGAACGCCCTGCTGGAGAACCTCGACGGTCCGGTCATCGCCGACGCCGTCGTCCGCGATCTGCTGTCTGGGGTAGACCCGGCGTGGCTGTCCGATGACGATCTCTCCCCCAGTGAACTCGACGCCGCGTCGGCGGTGATCACCACCGCGGCGGTCGGCATTGCCAACACCGGCACCATCGTCCTCGATCACGGTGCGGGACAAGGTCGTCGGGCCGTGTCACTCGTACCCGATGTTCACCTCTGCATGATCCGCACCGATCAGATCGTCAGCGACGTTCCCGAAGCAGTGGCCCGCTTGATCGAGCAGGGTTCGGCGACCCGCGCCCAAACCTGGATCAGCGGACCGAGCGCGACGAGCGACATCGAACTCGACCGCGTAGAGGGCGTCCACGGCCCGCGCACACTCCACGTCATCATCGTCGAGGCGTAGTGGTCGGCAGCGAGATCGGTTCCTGCCCGGAATCCATCGGGCCCTGGCCGGAATCCATGGCCGGTCGCGGCGGTTGGTACTAGGCATGTCGCCAGATACGCGAAAGATCCGTTTCGGAGTCAACCTGTTGGGAACCGGCACGGGCGATCAGTTCCGTGCGCAGGTGCAAGCCGTCGCCGATTCCGGCGCCGACGTCGTTCTCGTACCCGACCACCTCGGCCTCATCGGGCCGATGCCCGCACTCGTCGCGGCTGCCGCGCAGGCACCAGAGCTGCGGATCGGAAACTTCGTACTCAACGCGCCCTTCTACAGTCCCGCGCTGCTCGCGCGCGACCTCGCAACCGTCGATCAACTCAGCGGTGGGCGGCTCGAGATCGGTCTCGGAGCTGGCTATGTGAAAGCCGAATTCGACGCCGCGGGAATCCCGTTCGGCCGTCCCGGCCAGCGAGTCGATCATCTCGAGGAGGTCGTCGACCATCTGCACATCGCCTTCGACGATCCCGCGCAGGCGCCACCGTTCGTTCAGCCGCATCCGCCGATCATGGTCGCGGGAATCGGCGACCGCGTACTCTCGCTCGCCGCACGCAAGGCCGACATCGTCGCGTTCTCCAACCTGCCGACCGACGACGTGCTCGCCGACCGCGTCGCCCACGTCCGCAGCGAGGCCGGTGAGCGCTTCGACGCACTCGAACTCAACGTGATCCTCTTCGACCTGGCCGTTGGGCGCGAACCCGATGTCACCGCGCTGCGCGGGGCAAACCCCGACCTCGACGACGCCGCACTCCGCGGATCGGTGAACATCCTCCACGGCAGCGCTGCGGAGGTCGCCGACAGGATCAACCACCTCAACGAGACCGCCGGAATCTCGTACTTCACGTTCATCGAACCCTCGCAAAAGGATCTCGACGCACTCGCCGAGGTGATCGGTCTCGTGCGCGGCTGACCGGTCAGTCGATGAGTCCCTGACGACGCGCGCTGGCGACGGCGGCGGTCCGGGAGCCGACGCCGAGCTTGGTGAAGATGTGCACCAGGTGCGACTTCACCGTCATCTCGCTCACGTGCAGCGCCTTCGCGATCTCGCGATTGCTCCGGCCCGTCGCCACCTGTGCGACGACGTCGATCTCGCGTGGCGTCAGCACGGTGTCGGGCGTGGCACGCACCCGCGTCAACAGTCGGGTCGCGACCGACGGCGACAACGCACTCTCCCCCGCCGCCGCTGCCCGTATCGCGGCCAGCAGTTCCGCGGGCGCGGTGTCTTTGAGCAGGTACCCGCTCGCCCCTGCCTCGATGGCGGCGAGGATGTCGGCGTCGGTGTCGTAGTTCGTGACGACGAGAAGGTGCGGCGCCCGCGGCAGGGCGTGAATCCTCCGGGTTGCCTCCACTCCCGACATCCCCTCTCCGAAGCGGAGATCCATCAGGACGACATCGGGTTGTGGGGATCGGGCGGTGTCGGTGCACCAGGCCACCGCGTCGTCGGCCTTCGCCACCTCGCCGATGACGTCGATATCAGCGGCGTTGGCGAGCAACGCCGACAACCCGGCCCGCACGATCGGATGGTCGTCGGCAAGTAGAACGCGGATCACCGGCCGCGCTCCTGCACCGACCGCGCGGCAGCAGGCGCCACGGTGGGAAATGACACAGCGGGAAATGACACGGCGGGAAATGAGACGGCAACGGTGGTACCCGCGTCGTCTGAGGTGATGTCGACCTGTCCGCCGAGAGAGTCGACGCGCCGTCGAATAGTGCTGAGCCCGTATCCCTCCGACGCATCGGCCGCGAAACCCGTACCGTCGTCGACGATGTCGAGGTGCACCTCGTCGGCGGTGTACGTGAGGGTGAGATGCAGCGTGCCTGCGCGAGAATGGCGGACCACGTTCGACACCGCGCCCTGCGCCACACGGACAAGCGCCGCCTCGGTGGGCATGGCGAGTGGTTGTGCGTCGCCCTCGATGAGCACGCTGACGGTGATGCCGTGTCCCGATGCGTCCGCGGCGACTCGTCGGAGTGCATCCGCCAGCGAGGAGCCGTCGAGGGGCGCCGGGGACAGTTCTGCGATGAGGCGTCTGGTCTCGGTCAGTGCGTCACCAGCGGCGTTGCGCGCCAACGCGATCGACGACGCCGCTTGTTCTCCGGTCGACTGTTCTGCCGCGTGCAACAGGAGTTGGATACTCGACAGGCTCTGCGCGACGGTGTCGTGGATTTCGGCAGCGAGCCGTTCACGTTCCTCGGCCCTGCCGATGGCCTGTTGCTGATCGCTGAGATCGGCTCGCGCAGCGACCAATTCGTCGATGAGTCGCTCCCGCTGTCGTGCCTCGGCGAAGAGCTGTGCGTAGCCCGCGGAGATCACGACGGCGACACCCGCACCAAGCACTGGCCCGATGATCGCGGCCGCCGACCATCCGTTGTGCAGCGCGTAACCGACCACCGCGACACCGGTAGCCAACGTGACGGCCACCAAGCCGATGCGTCGACCGAGCAGGTGCAGGTAGAGGAAGAACAGGACGAAGACGAGATACGTGGCCTCCGCGGTGAGTGCCAGTTCGACCAGCCACACCGCGGTGAGTACGGCCAGCCACACCAGCGCACGCCGACGATTGCCCACCACGAGACCGCCCGCGAAATAGACCGCGAGCCAGACCGCAGCGACGATCGCCGCCGCGACGTCGGGCGGAGTCGCGATCAACGCGCGCACGATCACCACCACGGTCAGCGCGACGGCGAGCAGGTGCAGACCCCACCGCAACGCAGCGACAACGGGGGTGAGTGGGGACGGGTGCATGTCGTTCAACGATAGCCGCGCTGGTTGTCCACGCATCCATCGAAAGGAGTAGAGGGTACGTACGGAGGACGGAACCGATGCCATCCCGACAGGCGACGCGCGGGCGGCGTGTGCGGCCGAGCATGAAGTTGTCACCACACATCGACGCTGCGCTCCGGACGATCACACGGGGCCCGGGTACGCAGCGACGGAAAGGACTTCTCGATGTTTGTCGCGCTTCGCGACCTGCGGCGTGCCCGTGGACGGTTCGCTTTGATAGCGCTCGTCGTCGTGCTCGTTGCCGTACTCGTCACGTTCCTCAGCGGACTCACTGCGGGCCTACGCCACCAGAACATCTCGGCGGTGCAGCACCTTCCGGGCAACTCGGTGGTGTTCTCCGACACCGGAACCGCACCCTCGTTCGACGAATCCTCGCTCACCGCAGCGCAACTGGCCGCATGGCGCTCGGCGCAACCCGACAGTGTTGGAGTCGGGATATCCCGGGCGCGGATAGCGCCATCCACCGCGCCCGACTCCCCTGTGCCCGTGGCGCTCATCGGTACCGACCGCGACTCGCCCACACCGGGGAGCGTCGAATTGAGTTCTTCGGTCGCAGAAACGCTGCACGCGAGTGAGGGCACGTCCGTCGAACTCGGCGGTCGACCACTCACCGTTGCGCGGATCGTCGGCGACGACTGGTACGCACACAGTCCCGTCGTGTACCTCTCGCTCGGCGATTGGCAGCAGTTGTCACCGCATGCCGGCGCCGCCACGGTTGTCACCTTCACGGCGTCGAACGGTGCTGACACATCGGTCGCACGGGCGACACAGACGACGGTCATGAGTTCCGATGATGCGCTCTCGGCGCTGGCGTCCTACAAGGCCGAGAACAGTTCACTCACGTTGATGACCATCATGCTGTTCGTGATCTCGGCGTTGGTGATCGGTGCCTTCTTCACGGTGTGGACGGTGCAGCGCATTCCCGATATCGCGGTCCTCAAGGCGTTGGGCGCGTCGACCGGTTCACTCGTACGCGATGCGCTGGGTCAGGCCGCGATGGTGCTCGTCGTCGGGGCCGCGATCGGAACGGCCATCACTGCCCTGGTCGGCGGATTCCTCGGCGGAATACCGTTCGTGCTGACCACCGCCACGACCCTCCTGCCCGCTGCCGCCATCATCGCGCTCGGCCTGATAGGCGCCGCACTGGCGCTCCGATTTCTTGTCACCACTGATCCACTGACCGCACTGGGAGGTGCTCGATGAGCACGATCGTCTCAGCCAAATCTGTTCCTGCCCTTGACATGTCGGCAGTGACGCTGACCTTTCCCGACGGCGCCGGGCGTGTGCGAGCGCTCGACGATGTCAGCCTCGCGGTAGCGCCGGGCGAGATCGTGGCGATCACCGGACCGTCGGGTTCTGGGAAGTCGAGCCTGCTCGCCGTTGCGGGCAGTCTGATCCGACCGGATTCGGGACGTGTTTCGGTTGCGACCCGGTCCGGTGACACCGTCGAACTCAATGGTCTCTCCCGTGGGGAGGCCGCACGGGCTCGTCGCGAGCACCTGGGCTTTGTGTTCCAGCAATCCAATCTCATCGCGTCGCTGACCGCGGTCGAACAATTGGAGGTCACCGCTCATCTCGGCCAGCGATGGTGGTCGGGACCGAGCCGACGCCGCGACGTGCGTGAGCGCTCCCGACTACTGCTCGACCAGGTCGGGCTGGCCGATCAGTCACACAAGCTTCCCGCGCAGCTCTCCGGCGGCCAACGTCAGCGCGTCAACATCGCGCGCGCACTCATGAACACGCCGTCGCTCCTGCTGGTCGACGAACCGACGTCAGCGCTCGACTCGGCACGCGGTGCCGCGATCGTCGAACTGCTCACCGCGATGACGCGGACCCACGGCGCGGCGTGCGTTCTGGTCACCCACGATCCGACGCACCTCGACCGGATGGACGCCGTCTACGAGATGGTCGACGGACGGCTGCGCAGCGTGACCAGCGATCAGGACGTCGAGCCAGGCGTCGGATCGTCGGAAGCGGGACCGTCGTCGCTCAACGGCGTGGGGCTTGTGTCGTTGCGCGGGACGGCGATGTCGAGTGCGCTCACCGCGATGCCGTAGGGCAGAAAGCGGACCCGACGGGTGGGGTCGGTGTTGTGCTGGTTTGCCCGCAGGGCGTCGAGTTCGTTCGCGAAGACCTGCTCGACGCGTGCGCCGCCGTCGGCGTCGGTGACGAAGACCGCCCAGACGCCCGAGCCGGACTTTCCGGTCGTCTCCGGTTCGGGTGCCGCACGGCGCGCGGGCTGCTCGAAGACGGTCGACCACGCCACTCCCGACGACGGTGAACCGAGGAACTTGCCCACCATGTCGCGCAGGCCGTCGCCGGCCTCGCGTGCGAATCGATCGAAGTCCTCCGGATCAATGCCGAATGGATTGTTGCCTGCCATCGTCTACCTCCCTGCGAGCACCCGGCGAACACCGGACTGCCCTCCAGTGTGACGACGATGCCGGTTGCGCGCCACAACGTGGGCAAACCCCCGCTGATCGAGCTACCCTCGCTGATCGATTGCCCCCCGCTGATCCAGCTGCCCCCCGCTCATCGAGCCGACCCCCTCGCTGATCGAGCTTGTCGAGATCACCCGCCGATCGAGCCCCACCCGCCGATCGGGCCCCACCCGCTGATCGAGCTTGTCGAGATCACCCGCCGATCGAGCCCCACCCGCTGATCGAGCTTGTCGAGATCACCGCGGCGCGAGCGCCTCGATCGTCCAGGTGAGGTCGCCCGTGGTCAGCGTGGAGCGCAGCCGGACGTCGAAGGCGGAGTGGAGCAGCTTCCAGACCTGGCGGGCCTGGGGAAGGTCGATCGATTTGTAGTGCGACACCACGATCTCGCCGGTCGGGGCGAGCCACCCCTCCTGCAGTCGGCGAACCGTCGCCAGCGGGTCCGGGAGGTAGTAGAGCATCTCGGAGAACACGATCGCGTCGAACCGCGTCTGCGAGGCCGTCGGATCGACGTCATCCGGGGTAAACGTACTGGCGTCGGCTTGCACGAACGCGGCGCGGTCGAGCCCCTTCGCACGAGCCTTTTCGACGGCATCCTCAGCGGCGTCGACTCCGAGGAACTCGGTGTAGTGCGCGGGCGAGAGACGCTGCGCCAACAGCCCTTCGCCGCAACCGAGTTCGAGCACACGCGGTCGGGGCGTGGTGCGCAGACAGTACCCGGCAACTACGTGGAAGCGCGGAGCCTCCTGCTCGTTGGCAAGGTAGTCCCAGTCGCCGCTGCGGTATTCGTCGTCGCAATCGGCGACGCCGTGTGCCGACGTGTACGGCCGCAGATAGCTCGAGACGAGTCCCACGCCGCGGGCCGCCTGCTTCCGCGCACCGCCGACAATTCCCTCGCGCGCCGCACCCATCGCCAGCCCTGCCTTCGTTTGTAGGACAAATCCGACGAAATGCTACCGGGCATCTAGGCGCGACGGATGTGTGCGGCGCCACAGGATCGCGCTCACCAGCGGTAATCGAGGAACTTCCCGTCGAAGGTGACCACCACGCGGTCGCCGTCGGGGTCGGGCCTCCTGGCGACGTCGACCTTGAAGTTGATGGCGCTCATGATGCCGTCGCCGAACTCCTCGTGGATGAGCTCTTTGAGTGCGGGACCGTACACCGCGAGCGCCTCGTAGAAGCGGTAGATCGTCGGGTCGGACGTCAGTTCGTCGTCGCGCGTCCGAGCGGGTTGTAGCCGAAGGCTCTCTGCGACGCCCTCACCGAGACCGAGTATCTCGCAGACGATTTCGGCCTTCTCGGCAGGTACAGGATGCTTGCCGAGTAGTGCGGCAACGGTCCACACAAGTGGGGCCTCGATGCGCTCGGCGATCTCGGCCCATGTCAGACCGGCACGCAGTCGCGCTGCGACGATGAGTTCGGCGGCGTCGGATTTGGACATGATCGGTGGGTTCAACGGTCGCTCCCTTGCTGGTGATACGGATGGTTGGTCGAACGGATGGTTGGTCGATCTGATGGTCGGTCTATTGCGAGGTGCGGTCATGAAACGACGTCGGCGTCGCCCAACCACGCGCGCAGGCGGTCCAGTGGCCATGTCGTCACAATGCGGTCGGCGTCGATGCCGAGTTTCTCTGCGCGCTGGGCGCCGAGTGCTTTGAATTCCAGTTGGCCGGGTGCGTGTGCGTCGGAGTCGATGGCGAACAGGCAGCCGAGATCGCGTGCCAAGGTGAGCAGGTCGTCGGGAGGGTCGACGCGTTCGGGTCGAGAGTTGATCTCGACGGCGGTGTTGGTGTCACGGCACGTCGAAAACACTTGGTGCGCATCGAATGTCGACTGCGGGCGCGTACCGCGCCCGCCGGTGATGAGCCGACCCGTGCAGTGCCCGAGCACCCGTACGCGAGGGTGTTCGACTGCGGCCACCATCCGTCGGGTCATCGGAGCCGCGTCCATCTTCAGCTTCGAGTGCACCGACGCTGTGACGACGTCGACGCGCTCGAGCATCTCCGCGGATTGGTCGAGTGCGCCGTCGTCGAGGATGTCGACTTCGATTCCGGTCAACACGGCCAGGTCGATGTCGCCGCGCGCGTTGAACTGCTCGATGACGCCGATCTGGGCATCGAGACGCTCCGCCGAGAGTCCGTTGGCGACGGTCAGACGGGGTGAGTGATCGGTGATCGCGAGCCATTGTTGGCCGAGAGCGCTTGCCGCCGATGCCATTTCGTCGATGGATGCACCGCCGTCGCTCCACGTGGTGTGTGCGTGGAGGTCGCCGCGCAGCGCCTCGTAGAGCAGGTCGGCTGCGGGGTCGGCCATGGGATCGGCTCCGACCTGCAACCCGTCGAGATAGTCGGGAAGCACCCCCGACACGGCCTCGTCGATCACGGCTGCAGTCGTCTTGCCGATGCCCGACAACGCGGTCAGCGAACCCGCCGCGGAGCGTCGTCGAATCTCGTCATCACCGACCTCGACGACCGTCGCGGCCGCGCGCCGGAACGCCTCGACTCGGTAGCTGCTCTGTCTGTCGCGCTCGAGTAACCACGCGATCCTCGTCAGCGCCTGCGCGGGATCGATCGGCGCGGCGAGCGGGATCAGTGAGCGCATTCCCCGACAGTAGCCTCGCCCGACCCAGCAGCGCACTCTCGAACGAATTCGACGCCCACTCAACCGCTTTTAGCGCACAGTCGACCGGATAGAGCGCACAGTCGACGGGATCTAGCCGACCGTGATGGCGTCGAGCCGTTCGCGGATGAAGTCGCCGCCGATCACCGGTGGCCTGCCCGCAATCTTGCCGACGGGAGGGTCCAGGGGTGTCACGACGGCGTCGTGGTCGAGTTCGTAGAAGAAGATCAACGAGACGAGGTCCTCCTCCGGGGCGTCGGCCTGCGGCGGCAGCACGCGGTGCCTGCCTGCGGGCCAGCGGCCTCCCGACCAGTACTCGAGCAGGTCGCCGATGTTGACCGTCAACGCAGACGGGTCGTACGGCGCATCGGCCCAACCGCCCTGCTCGCTGTAGACCTGCAGCCCGCCCGCGCCCGGCTCGCGGTCGAGGATGGTGACGGTGCCGAAGTCGGTGTGCGGGCCGATGCGGTACTGACCGGGCTCCGGCTCACCGATGTCGGTCATGGGCGGATAGTGATTGATGTTCGACGTCCAGGTGGCCGAGCCCGCGAGGTCGCGAAACGGGTTCTCGCTCCCGGACAGTCCCAGCGACGCCGCCATCAGGGCGAGCAGGTCGTCGGAGAGCTTCTTGCACGCCGCGGTCCAGGCGGTGAACAGCTCACGCAGTCGGGGCGCCTCGGCGGGCCAGACGTCCGGCGCGAACCAGTAGTCGTCCACCTCGGGAATGCCGACGCGGGTCTGCGCCCCCGAGTTGTAGGTCTCCTTCAGGTCGGGAGGTGTCTCGGTGCCCTCGGAGTAGCCATTGGCCTCCAGGCCCGGCCCGATCCAGCCTCGACCACCGACGCCGACGGCGTACTGCCCTTTCACCTCCGGCGACATGGCGAAGAACTCCCTGGCGGTAGCGCGCAGCGCTGCTGGCAGCGCCGGATCGATTCCGTGGCCCGTCACCAGAAGGAACCCCGCCTTCTGCAGCGACTCGTCCACCGCGGCGCACACGGCCTCGGCGCCTTCGCCGCCCGCGTGCCACTGCGCGAGGTCGACGGTCAGGATCGGACTCGACGTCTCCCCGCTCACCGCAGACTCCCCGTGTCGGAACGTGCCGAGTTCACTCCGGCGTCGACGACACCGATGTCCTCATTCCAGAGCGCGGGATTCCCGGCGATGAAGTCGGTCATCATCGCGACGCACCGCTCGTCGTCGAGAATCGTCACGTCGACGCCGAGGTCGCGCAGCCACTCCTGCCCACCGTCGAAGGTGCGGTTTTCCCCGATCACCACCGCACCGATACCGAACTGCCGGATGAGCCCACTGCAGTACCAGCACGGCGCCAGCGTGGTGACCATGATGGTCGACGAATAGTCGCGCTGCCTGCCCGCCACGCGGAAGGCGTCGGTCTCGCCGTGCACAGACGGGTCGTCGTGCTGCACGCGACGGTTGCGTCCCTCACCGAGGAGGGTGCCGTCGGCGCTGAACAGCGCGGCCCCGATCGGGATCCCCCCTTCGGAGAGGCCGAGTTGCGCTTGTCGGTAGGCGGTGTCGAGCGCAGCCACGGCGTCGAACGCGGACGTCGTCCCATGTCGCGAGAGCATGATTCGACTGTGCGCGGCTACGTCGTCGTGTTCAACCGACAGTCCGTCGTGTCGCGCGCCGACCTCAACGTGCATATCGTCTATCCATGCTTCAACGGCCGGCGTCGACGCTCTCGCTCCGACAGATCATCGACGACTACCTCATCGACGCCGATCCGCACGTGCTCACCGCACACGATCGCCTCGAACGCCCCGTGATCTGGGTGCATTCGAGCGAGATCTACGAGATAGGCCCCCTGCTCTCGGGCGGTGAACTGTTGTTGACGACCGGACTCGGATTGGCTGGCCTCGACGCGGGCACCCGCCGCCATTACGTCCGCGAGCTGGCTGAACGTGGTGTGGTGGCGCTCGCGTTCGAGATCGGACGCAGCTTCGACAGCGTTCCCGACGAGATCATTCGGGAGGGATCCGCGCGGCGGCTGCCGATCGTCGAGCTACGTCGTGTGGTTCCGTTCATCACGATGTGCCGCACCTCCAACACGGCCATCGTGTCTGCAGAACTCGCCGACCTGCGGTTACGTGGCGAGCTCGACACCACCCTGCACGACGACATGGCCTCCGGCGGTGGCGTCGCCAAGATGCTCGAACACGTCTCCGACGCCGCGCACTGCCCGATCGTGTTGGTGGGCACGGGAGGTGCACTGATCGCCGCGCACGGCGTCGACGACGATCGATCAGCGTGGCGGGCCGTCGACGGTCAAATCGCATCGGCGCCGATCATCGCGCGCGGACGCGAGATCGCACGGTTGATCGCAGGTCCGGGTGCCACACCGATCCCCGGCGAACGCGCCGCGATGCTCCTCGACTGTGCGGCGGGTCCACTGACGTCGGCACTCGTACGTGGAGGCATTGGGCGCTCCGCGGTGGCGTCGCGGCTCATCGAGGAATTGTTGGCGTCGCGCCCGATTCGACGAGCCGATCTGTTCGCTCGTCTGTCGGGTTCGGGCGCTCCGGTGTCGCAGTCGACTCAGATCGTGCCGGTTGTCGTCGAGTCTCCCGATTCACGCATGGCCGAGAGTGCGCTCAGTCGTGCCGCGGCCACGCTCGGCGGTGTGGTCTTCGAGACCGTCGACGCCACCGTGTACGGCCTCGTCGTGATGCCGACTCCCACCGGTGACCACGACGCCGTCGACTGCGTCCGCACGGCGTTCACCGACATCGGTGCACACGCCAGCCGCGTGACCGTGGTCGTCGGCCAACCGTGTGCGACCGCTGACGCCGGGCCAGGGCCAGGACTGTCGCTATCGATCGGAGACTCGCTGCGTACCTGTGCCGAAAGACTGGGCAGCGCAGTCGAATCCGTGCAGACCAAGAGTGTTGCCGGGCGCGTGTTCACCGCAAGGGCTCTGGCCGTCGACGCCGCGGCAAGCACCATGTCTGCTGCGGCACGCGACGAACTGATCGACCTCATCGATCCGCTCGTTCGCCACGACGCGGCGTCGTCGACGCATCTTGCACACACACTAGAGGTGCATCTGCGCAACGGCTGCAGTGCAACTCGCTCGGCGCAGGCCTTGCACATTGGACGCCAAAGCCTTTATCAGCGTCTCGACCGTGTGCGCGAGGTGCTCGGATTCGACCCGACAGACCCCGAGATGTATGCATCGATTCTGTTGGCATTCAGCGCTTTACGCGCCGACGGCGCCGGGACCCGCACGCCGAACTGACCGACGCGGGCCCTGCTCCGAGATGAACCTCGGAGCAGGACCCGCGTCGGCGTGACAGCGAGAGGCTGTGTCGTCAGACGTATGTGCGCTGCGACTCCTCGACACTCTTTCTGGCCAGAACCACATACCCCACGAATGCGATTGCGAACCCGACGAACGCACCGATGTCACCCAACTCGGGAACCGCGCGAACCGCGTACCCGACGAACTTCTCCTGATTGCAGAACAGCAGGACCGATCCGACGAGCGCGATGACGAACGCGGCGAGTCCACCCCAGTTCACGTAGCGCGTGTCGTACAGCAGGTCCAACGACGGACGCTTCTTGCGCAGCAACCGATCGGCGAAGACCACACCGAGCCACGGACCGATCCAGTAGGCAACCAAGAGCAGGAATGCCTCGTACGACGCTGCGGCGTCGGCAAGTGCCCACCAGGCCACCAGGAATCCGACGATGCCGAACAGCACTGTGACCAGCGCGCGCTGCGTGTTCATCGGCAGCTTGAATCCCATGGTCACGAACGCCATCGATCCGGAGTAGACGTTGATCGCGTTGGCCGCGACGGCGCCGACCGCGATGGCGAGCAACGTGAGATCCGCGACGAGCGTCGGCAGGTTCGCGGTGAATGCGGCGGTCGGGTTGTCCGACGTCGCCGGACCGATCGTCACCGACGCCGCGCCCACGAGCATCAGCACGGTGCACGAGACGAACAAGCCGAGCGACGCGTAAAGGCCCGTGTGCACCCGCGACACTGTCGGCGGAAGGTAGCGCGTGTAGTCGGCGGCGTAGGGCGTCCAGCCTGCGGTGTACCCGAACGCGGCACCGACGGTGAGCCAGAAGCCCGCCATCGAGAAACCGCCGCCCGACGACGGGGGCGCGTCGAGGTGCGACTTACTGAAGATGATCACCGCGGCGATCAAGAAGATCACCGCCAGGATCGGCGCGGCGATCCGCTCGAATCGCTGCACCAGGTTGTGCCCGAAGAACGCGAACGCGGTCTGCACGATGACGATGATGATCAACCCCACGAGCGGGGTGAATCCGAACAACGACGACAAGGCGAAAGCGCCACTGGCACTGTTGGTCGCGAACCAGCCGACGCCGCACATGACTGCCATGAACGTCGCGGGAAGGATGTTGCCGCGATATCCGAAGGCGAGCCGACCGAGCACCATCTGCGGCACCCCGTGCAGTGGCCCGTCGGCCGACAGCAGGTAGTGGGCAACCGCGGCGAGTCCGTTGCCGAGCACCACCGCGGCCACGGCCTGCCAGAACGACAGACCGAACACGGCCACAGCGAGCACGCCGACGAAGATCGTGGCGAATTCGAGGTTGGGTGCCGTCCACGTCCAGAAGAGCCCGCGCGGCGACCCGTGGCGGGCCTCCACCGGAATCGGCTCGTTGCCACCTGGCTCGACGGCGAGGACTTTGCTGCCGTAGTTCAACTGCGTGACGGCGGCATCGTCGTCGGCGGGTGCGTCTGTACTCATGGCGGATACTGTGCTGCGTCGCGTCGGGAGCGGCAACCGACGGATTGTCCGTTGCACCCACCCGCAGGCGCGACATTTCGACGGTCGAGCATCGATCGACCCGACGCCGAGCTCACTCAGTCGACGCAGGGAATGGCCGAACCGCTGCTCACGGCTCCGCCCGAGTCTGGCGCGGGACCGTCGAGCGACGCCGTCGTCTCGTCGTCGGCAGGGTCGCTCGTCGACGTCGAACCGGAAGACGACTCGGCAGACGGTGACGCTGCCGAGGCGCTGGACGTGGTCGACGCCGCCTTCATACCGAAGGCTGTCTGGATCTGGTCGCGCACCTTTGCGGTGTCGATGATGTTGACGTCCTGGCCGTCGACCGTGTCGTACCGCTCGACCGGAAGCGTGCGGAAGCTGACGCGCTGGCCGCTCGGTGCGAGCATCTGCTGCCCCCACGACGTGAGGTCCCACCCGTCGGAGAGCACCACGTCGTTATTGAGGGCTGTGCTGAGTCTGTTGAGTTTTCCGGGGTCGGTCAGCATTCCGGTGCTCTGTACCTGATGCATCACCGAGAGGAGGAACGCCTGCTGTCGGTGGGTACGGTCGAGGTCGCCGTTGTCGAGTCCGTGGCGCTGCCGCACGAAGGCCAACGACTGCGACGCGTTGAGGTGCTGGCGCCCCGCGGGGAACCGAGCGCCCGAATACGAGTCGCGGACAGAATGATTCAGACAGACGTCGATACCGCCGAGCGCCTTGGATATGTCGTAGAAGCCGACGAGGCTCACTTCGGCGAACCGATCGATCGGCACCCCGGTGAGCTGACGCACCGTCTCGATGGTCTCGGCACGACCGGCCTCACGTCCACGTGATTCGAGGGTGGCCTGATCGGTGATGCCCTGCGCCGTCAGTTCGTCCTCGACCATCGCCTTCTTGCGGCCGTACGCCTCTTTGATCTTGGCCTGGCTGACATCGAGACCGTCGACATCGACGAGGTCGTCGCGCGGAATCGAGAACGCGACGATGTTCTTCCTGTCCGCGGGGATGTGCACGAGGATCAGGGTGTTGGTGTTGTAGCCACCCTCGTCGCCATCTCCGGCATGAAGCTGCTTGAGGACGTCGGGTGACAGATTGTTGCCGTCGCGGTCCTTGCGGGTGTCGAGACCCATCAGCAGGATGTTCTCGGCCCCGCCGCTCGACGCCGGTCCGCCGGCCAATGCTGCCGACCTGCCGAACCCTCCGGCGACGTGTGTAACAGTGCCCCACGCGAGTCCGACGACGCCGAGGATCGCGACCGAACACATCGCGACCGCGATCCGCCCGATTCGCACCGCCGACGACCGGCGCTGGGCGCGGGCCGCTTGGCGTCGGCGCGTCGAGCGGGTGCGGGACGGGCGGGTACGGGACGAGGCGCGAGCGTCATCGTTCGCGGCGGACCTGCGCGTGCGGCGCGAGGTGGTGACCTGCGGAATGGGCTGGGTGAGATCGTCGACCGGCTCCCACCGCGTTCGCGGTTCCGGTCGGGGCGGCGCTTGCTGCCTTACGGCCGGACTCGCAGGGATACGCGACCGTCGTGCAGCGACTTCGCCCGCAGTCAGGCGCCGACCGTCGGAGCCACGGAAACCACGGTCACCGGAGGGTGCGCGGCGCGCGCGATAGCGCGACGTTCCCTCCTGCTCCACCGGTTCCGCCCTTTCTCGATAGTTCACTGCCGCACCCGTGATCGGCATCACAGGCCAACATCACTGGTCGGCATCAATGGTCTTGGGCGGACTCCCCCACCTCGACTGGGTCACCGTAGTGACACCGTCTGTGAGAGCCCTGAGTACTCGACGTTCCGGACGGATCGGACACTGAAACACCCCTGGTGAGAACACATTTCCGCGCTCACAGCTACCTGGCAGCGCAGCCTCAGCCGCACCTCAGCACATCGGCCGCACCATCGTGTTCGTGACCCCAGCCTCCCCAGCCGCAGCTGCGTTTCCCAACGGCACCTCCCGTCTCGCCGCACCGCAGGGAACAGACGACCTCGAGATCGGCGCCGACGGCAATCGCCTGCCCCGCGCGACAACCCGTGATCGTGTAGCCCTCGCTGCACTCCTCGTCGGCACCGCTGTGCTCTACCTCTGGAACATCACCGTCAACGGAAACGCCAACTCGTTCTACGCGGGTGCGGCGTGGGCGGGGTCGCGCAACTGGGAGGCCGTACTTTTCGGATCGGTCGATCCGTCGAACTTCATCACCGTCGACAAACCCCCGGTGTCGCAATGGATCATGGGGATCTCCGGACAGATCTTCGGATACTCGTCCGCGAGCATGCTGATCCCCGAGGCGATCATGGGAGTCGCATCGGTCGCTCTGCTCTACGCCACGGTGACCCGCATCTCCGGCAGGACAGCGGGACTCATCGCAGGCGCAGCCCTTGCGCTGACTCCCGTGGCGGCCATGATGTTTCGATTCAACAACCCCGACGCCGCGATGGTCCTGCTGATGACCGCGGCCGCCTACTGCACGGTGCGAGCGACGTGTCGGGCATCACTGCGCTGGCTCGTACTGGCCGGTGTTGCACTGGGTTTCGCGTTCCTCGCCAAGATGCTGGAAGGATTGATGGTGTTGCCCGCGCTGGGCGTCGTCTATCTGTTGGCCGCCCCGACGACGCTTGGTCGGCGCATCTGGCATCTTGCGGTCGCGGCGCTCGCACTCGTCGTGGCATCGGGATGGTATGTGGTGCTCACGCTCCTATGGCCGGCATCGTCGCGCCCGTACCTCGCTGGTTCGACGGACAACAACTTCATGAATCTGGTGCTCGGCTACAACGGACTCGACCGCATCCAGGGTCGCAGCCACGCGGGCGGTCCCACCGATGCCGCGCTGGATGAATTCATGCGCCAGAACCCCTCTCTCGCACATGGTTTCGGCGGTGGAATGTTCGGTAGCACCCCCGGCATCGGCCGACTCTTCGCCGGAGAGTTCGGAGCGGAAATCTCGTTCCTACTGCCGTCAGCGCTCATCGCGCTGGTGGTGGTGCTCGCTCTTCGCGGCCGTGCACCACGCACCGACCTCGTGCGCGCAGGCGCGCTGCTGTTCGGACTGTGGTTACTGCTCGACGGAATTGTGTTGTCCTACATGAGTGGAACGGTTCACCCCTACTACTCACTCGCGATCGCGCCGCCCATCGCGGGACTGGTCGGAATCGGGGTCGTCGAGGCGTGGCGCGCCCGCGACTCGGCGACCGTGTGGCGCGCGATCACCGCGCGTGTGGGACTGGCAGCAATGATCATCGCGGGCGGCGCCTGGGCATTCGTGCTACTCGACCGCGAATCGTCGTGGCTTCCCTGGTTGCGTTGGGCGGTACTACTTGTCGCCGTCGCGGCCGCAGTACTTGCTGCCGTGCCGACACGCGCTCGTCGGCCCGTCGCTCTCATCGCGGCCGGATGCGGTGTGCTGGCCGTCCTCTCGGCTCCGGCCGCGTTCGCGATCAACGGCGACGCAGTGGCACACACTGGCGGCGGGCCGTCGGTACTGCCCGGGCACAACACTTCTGGGCGCGACACCTCTGGGCACGGTACTTCTGGCCACGGAACTTCTGGGCACAGCTCTTCCGGACACAGCACAGGCGGCGGGGGTATGGGAACCGCCCCGGATTCGCCCCAACTCGACCGTCTGTTGCAATCGAGTTCCGCGCGCTGGGCTGCGGCCACCAACAGGACGTCGAGCGCAGCGTCGCTCGAACTCGACGCCCGCGTCCCGGTCATGGGTATCGGCGGATTCTCCAACGATCCGACGCCGACGCTCGCGCAGTTCCAGAAGTATGTGGCCGACAAGGAGATCGGCTACTACGTGGTGACCACCCCGCGTGAGTCCGGAACCGAAACACACAGCGCGACGACCACGACCGACGGGTTCGGCGGCGGACAACGCGCGAGCGGAAGAGGCAGTTCGGTTACCGCACCCATCGGGAAGTGGGTCACAAGCCATTACGCTGCCCGCACCGTCGGCGACTACACGGTGTACGACCTCAGCGCGCGGCCGGGCACAGGCACGACGTCGGCGTCGGCGGACACCACTTCGGCACAACAGAACTCCGGCACCGCACGGCCGGAGACACATTCGACGACCCGTCGTCGTACCCATCACCTGGCACAAAGCTGAGGAGAACACCGTTGTTTTGTCAGCAAATTCAGAATTTCGCACTGACCATGCTCTCAGTAGCGGACGGCAGTGTGGTCTCGTGAACAGCAACACGCCCGACGAGTCCGACACCTCACCGATCGAGGGACCCCACCCGGATCAGGGACGCCACGGAACCGACCCAGGCACCGCAACCGACCCGGGGACATCGTGGCAGGGCGCACCCTACGAGAATCCTTACACAGAGCCTAATCCCACCGCCGGGCAGTTCTCTGCCACTCATCCCAACGGAGGGCGGTTCCCCGGCGCATACGCGAGCGCTCCGACACCCCCGGCGCCTGCCCAGCGATCCCGCGGGATCGCCAAGCCGCTTGTCGCGACGGCGGTGCTGGCCGGACTGGTCGGTGGCCTCGTCGGCGTCGGAGGGTATGCCCTTCTCGACAACGGCTCGTCGTCGAACGCTCCCGTCATCGCGTCGGCACCCGCCGCGGCAACCAATGCCGCTGACGCGCAACCCGGTTCGGTCACCTACGCCGCACAGGTGGCGTCGAAGTCGACGGCAGACATCAAGGTCGCAACCAGCAAGGGCACAGCGGTCGGTAGCGGCATCATTCTCTCGCCGGACGGCTACGTCCTCACCAACAATCACGTGGTGTCGGGCGTCGGCAGCGGCGCCAAGATCCAGGTGACCACCCCGGACGGAAAGACCTATCCCGCAAGCGTGAAGGGCACCTCTCCCTCGTACGACATCGCGGTCATCAAGCTCGACGGCGCGTCGGGGCTCACCCCCGCGAGCATCGGCGATTCCGGGTCGCTTCAGGTCGGCCAGCAGGTGGTCGCCGTCGGCAGTCCCGAAAACCTTTCCAACACTGTGACGTCCGGAATCGTGAGCGCACTGTCGCGGACCGTGACCGCGGGTGACGAACAGGGCAGCTCGGTCACCGTCTACAACGGGCTACAGACCGACACTCCGATCAACCCGGGCAATTCCGGTGGGCCACTGGTGAATCTGCAAGGACAGGTCATCGCTGTGAACTCGGCCGTCGACACCGGACAGAGCAGCAGTGGCGGCCCGCAGGCATTCGGCCTCGGCTTCGCCATTCCGATCAACACGGCAAAGCGCATCGCGAATGAACTGATGCAAGACGGACAGGCCACCAAACCTGTTCTGGGCGTGTCGGGTTCGCTCGCATCGAGCAACGATGCGGTCAACGGAGCCAAGGTCACGTCGGTGCAGTCGGGCGGTCCGGCAGCCGATGCCGGCATCAAGAACGGTGACGTGATCACCAAGATCGGCAACGCCACCATCGGCAACTACGCCGACCTGATGGCGCAGATCCTCACGCACTCCCCCGGTGAAACCGTGCCCGTGACCGTCAGTTCCGGCGGACAGACCAAGACCGTCCAGGTG
Organism: Gordonia sp. w5E2; assembly: GCF_036540975.1. NCBI lineage: Bacteria > Bacillati > Actinomycetota > Actinomycetes > Mycobacteriales > Gordoniaceae > Gordonia > Gordonia sp. w5E2. The sequence continues at coordinate 3,344,138 of NZ_CP144213.1, forward strand.
ACACTGGGCAGCACCGTCGACAAGGAACAGACGACGATCTCCGAGCGCGGCAGCGGCTCCGACGGAGACGGCTCGGACGGAAGCGGTTCCGGTCGGCAGCGCGAGGGCGGTCGCCTGCCGTTCGGTTTCGGGCTGCCCTGATAGCCGCCGCGGCCGGCTGTAGCGTCCCCGCGCTCTGACTGCGCGACGCCCCCCACGCTCGATTTTCCGGTTGCCCAGACGCGCGGATTCCGCGCGTCTGGGCAACCGCAAGCGACGGGCCGGGTAACCCGCCAGCTGTTGCGCGCCGGTTCGTCCTCCGAATCGGGTAAGTCGTCGGGCTCATCGTGAGATCCTCGGCCCATGCGCCACACGCGGATCACGACCCTGATCGCCGTCATCGCCGCGGCTCTCGGCGTGGGCATTGTCGGAGCGGGCACTGCCGACGCCGCCGTATACCGTCGCGCCACTCTCAGCGGGTGCGGCATGCCTGCCACGCCGGTCGACATGTGGACGCGTGCGGGCAACTACAAGACCGTGATCGCGCTCTCCGGACTGCGCGTGACGGCGGCGGCCAGCGGATGGAAGCTGAGCACCAACGTCGGCGCCATGGCCGACAGCGGCGTCAACGTGGTAGCGCCCGCGGGCGGTCTCGCGAGCTTCTACACCGACTGGAACGCCCGCAACAGTCTGAGCAACATGGGCTATCGCTACCGGTGGACCTGCCGCCTCGACACTTTGGTCGCAATGCTCGACCGACAGGGGCTCGACGTCGGACCGCGACACAAGTACGCGATCATGGGAATCTCGATGGGCGGCAACGCCGCACTGATCTACGGCGCCTATCACCACGCACGCATCTCGCACGCGTTCTCGATGTCGGGGTACCTGAATCTGTCGGCACCGGGTATGCGGGAAGCCATCCGGCTCACACTCCTCGACGCCGGGCTCGAGGCGGGCGTCGGTGCGTTCAATTCCGACGACATGTGGGGTCCCCCGTGGAGCACACGGTGGCTCGACAACGATCCGTTCGTCCAGGCTCCGCGCTTACGTGGACTGAGTGTGCGGGTGGCTGCCGGATCGGCCATCTGGGGCAATCGCGACACCAACATCTCCAACTCGCTCAAGGGAACTCCGCTCGAGGTACTCGCCCAGGCACAGACGCGCGCGTTCGAATTCGCGGCGAGTCGGGCTGGTCTCCCGATCACAACCGACTATCCACGTGTTGGCACCCACAGTTGGGGCTACTGGGAGGAAATGGCCTGGCGCGCAAAGAGCGCCGGCTGGTTCAGAGACCGCTGACTCGCGAACCTCACGCGGCGTCGCCGGTCGGTGTGAGGTGAGCGTTACCCGAGGACACGCGCGCGGTAATGATCACGCAAAAGTGTTCCGATGAACTGTTTTCGAACCCATTCGGGACCACCTATTCGGAGACACCTCATGCCAGACCTCTTCTCTCCCTTCACCCTCAAGGGCGTCACCCTGCGCAATCGCATCGTGATGTCGCCCATGACCATGTACTCGTCGCACGACGGGGAGATGGACGATTATCACGTGAGCTACCTCGGCGCTCGCGCGTCAGGTGGCTTCGGGCTGATCTTTCCGGAGCAAATCGCCATCACCCCCGACGGTCGAACCACCACGGAGTGCGCGGGAATCTGGTCCGACGATCAGATCGACGGCCACCGTCGGGTGACCGACATCATTAAACGATTCGGAGCCGTGCCGGCCATCCAACTCGGCCACACCGGCCGCAAGGGCAGCGAAGTGGCACCACACAAGAGCTACCCCGGATTCCCGGGCAACTCGCAGCTACCTGCCGATCACCCCAACGGTTGGCAGTGCATTGCGCCGTCGGCCATCCCGTACGGCGGCGACCACTCCTGGCCCGTCCACGAGCTGACCGTCGACGAGATCAAGGCGCTGCATCGCAAATACGCCGACGCTGCGCGCCGAGCACTCGACGCGGGCTACCAGTGGCTCGAAATGCACTTCGCCCATGGCTATCTGGGCGCCGAGTTCTTCTCGCCGATTGCCAATCACCGCACCGATCAGTACGGCGGTTCGCTGGAGAACCGGGCGCGATTCCACCTCGAGGCGCTCGATGCGGTGCGCGAGGTATGGCCCGATGAGTATCCGCTCACCATGCGGCTCGGCGCAGACGATCTCAATCCGGCGGGAACCCAGTTCGACGATTCGCTGGTCGCGATCGGATGGATGAAGGAGCACGGACTCGATCTCGCCGACATCTCTCTCGGCTTCAACACCGACGAGATGATCGATCCGCCGATGGGCCGCGAAGCATTCATGGTCGAGAAGACCAACCGGGTGCGGACTCAGCTGCAGATCCCCGTCGGTACGAGCTGGAATCTCGGCATTCCCGAGACCGCAGATCAGGTCATCCGCGACGAACTGGTCGACCTGGTATTCCTGGGTCGCCCGGCGCTGTCCAATCCGCACTGGCCGGTGTGGGCCGCACGCGAACTCGGCCACCCGACGCCCTTCGAACTGGTGCCTGACGACTGGCGGTGGTGGCTCGAGAACTTCCGCGGGTACGACGCGAGCATCGGTCTACCGCCCGCAGCGGAGCCTTCCGCGCGGCTGCGTTCCGCCTGACCCGCTCGGTGGTCGCCGACAGCGTCGACGACGTCGTCGGCGACCGCCGCAAGTCACGCGTAGCGACGCGCGATCTCGACCACCTGCCCGCGATAACCGCCGCCGAACACCACGGCGTGCATGAGGACCATCGACAGGTAGTGCAGCGGCACGCGTTCGCGCCAGCCGTCTGCGAGCGGATACGTCTGCTGATAGCCCTCGAGGATTCCATCGAGATACGGAGCACCGAACAACGCGAGTGCCGCGAGATCGGTTTCCCGATGGCCGACGTGCGCTGATGGGTCGATGAGGACACACCCGTCCGGCGACCACATCACGTTGCCCGACCACAGATCGCCGTGGAGGCGTGCGGGAGCGTCGTCGGTATCAAAGTCGCCCTCCCGCAAACGTTCACAGAGCTTCTCGACGATGCCGGCGTCGCCACCGCGCAAACCACTGTCGGGCAATAGCGGCATCAGTCGTCCGTCGGCGTACATCTCGCCCCAGGTGTCGTGAGCCACCAACGAGAGTTCGAGCAGGTGCTCGTTGGGCCCCTGATATCCGGGGCCGTCCCAGCCGGGAGGGCCCTGCCCCCAGCGGGCGGGACCGTCGAGGCTGTGGGTGGTGGCCAGTCGTCGACCGAAATCGGTTGCGGCATCGGGACTCGGCGAACTCGATTCGACGCGGCGCTCGGTCAGCGTCGACTCGTCGGTGGATACGACGTCGACGATGCTCGCGCCACCGGCCGGTACGGCGTCGGCGAGCCACCGCAGGCCGGCCACCTCCCAACGCGCGGGCCGTCCGGAGGTGTGCTTGGTGAATGTCGAGGAGGCCATGACTCCTTGATACCCCGGTATCGCGCGTGCGGAGATCCAGCGGGCATGGAGGCTAATGCGCGCCGTCGGTGTGCCACGCGCCGACGCTGGCCCAGGTGCGGGAGCGCGCCTCGTCACCCACGAGATCTGCCTGCGTGATGGTGAGTTCGGTTGCGCCGGCGTCGAGGTACTCCTGCAGACCGGCGAGAACCGTCGACTCGTCGCCGATGAGGAACAGATCGCCCGCACGCTCGTGACCGGACGCCGCGATGATGCGCTGATACGACGGAATCCGGTCGTAGAACTCACCTGCGGAATACGCTGCGGCACGGGCAGCGTCGACGTCGTCGGTGATGACAGCGGGCACAGCGGCGATCACGCGGGGTGCGACACGTCCCGCCTTCCGAGCCCTCGCCGCGATCGTCGGCACGATGACTTCGCGAATTGCCCTGGGACCAGCCAGGAATGGCAGTGTTCCATCTGCGAGTTCGCCTGTCGCCTGAAGCGCCCGCGGGCCCATCGCTGCCACGACGAGAGGAATCGGTTTATCGACGCCCGCCACGCGAGTGCTGATCGGCGGAGCGGAGATCAGGGTGTCACCGTGAAACGGCTCGTCGGAGCCGTCGAGCAGGGAACGGAGCGCGGTCAGATAGTCGCGGAGCGCAGGGATCGTCGGACCCGGATCGACTCCGAATGTCGGTGTCGTGAACGCCGGAGCACCGAGTCCGACGCCGAGCTGGAATCGGTTGCCCGTCGCAGCGGCGGCGGTCTTTGCGGCACCAGCGAGGTGGATCGGATGGCGCGGGTGAATCGGGACGACCGACGTGCCCACCACGATGTCGGGGATCTGCGCGCCGACGAGCGCGGCGAGTGTGACGGCGTCGTAGCCGAACTGCTGGGCGAACCAGACCGAATCGATGCCCGCTTGGTCGGCTTCCGTTGCCAGTTCGATTGCCCTATCGACGACGTTGGTCGTCGTCGAGTCAGCGGCAAACGTCGATAGCGACACTCCGATACTCATGCATCGAACAAGCCTCGACTCTTCGGGAAGATTCCGCCTACCGCTTTATCGCCCAACGTGATTGGAAACGCTGCTCATCTACGCCGGCTCGCGCAAGATGCCGAAGTGGCGAACCGAACCGGAGACGCCCGGAAGTTCCTTGACCGGCGACCACGTCTGCATCCCGTCAGAACTGTCGGAGTAGAAGTACTTGCCCTGCTTGTAGGCGTCCAGATAGATCCGCCATGCACCGCTGGGCAACTGTGTCACGGCAGGACCTTCCACGAAGGTGCCCCAGTTGCCGGGAGTGACGAATCGGTACGGACCGTACAGCGACGACGACACCGCGTGCTGCACAACCTTTTTGGTCTCGTTCTTGGTGAACGCGTGATACGTCGAGCCGACCTTGACGATCGTCGTGTCGATGTGGTCGGCACCGAGTCCATTGAGTGGAATCGGCGGACTCCACCACCGCAGCGAGGGGTCGAGAGCGGTCATGATGTAGGGCACGAATCCGCCGCCCGTCGACATCGAGAAGACGACGTTGACCCGTCCACCTTCGACGAACCAGTCGGGTGCCCACGCCTTGGTGGTGAACGGCGAGAGCGAAGGACCGTCCGAGGAGCCCGCCGAGCCGGACGATCCCGGTCCGCTCGACGAACCGAGGCCCTTACCGTCGCCGGTGCCGGGAAGGAACGCGCAGCACAGCGGCACCGGCACGTTCCGCACGAATGTCCAGTGGACGCGGTCACTACTGCGCGCGAATCCGATGTTAGCGCCGTCGACCGTCGTGTAGGTGACGTAGTAGAAGCCGTCGGTGTGGCGGAAGATGCTCGGGTCACGCACGCGCCCGGTCGGCGGGCGGTACGCGGGCTTCGCCAGTGGAGTGAAGTCGGTGCCATTCGACGACTGGTAGACGTCCATGTACAAGTCGCTGGTGTTGCTGAACCCCACCATCGTGTAGCGCCAACCCGCTGCGGCGCTGGTGCCGGGGCCGGAGAGCAGCAGGCCGATAACGGCGAGCAGCACCACCGGCAGAGCGGAGAACATCGATCGCATGCGGAAGTTCACCGGTGCAGTATTGACCAGGTCATCGCGCGGGTGCACGCGCTCGAGCGGCTTCCGACGAAATCGTTATGGAAACTGCGCTTGGTTGGATACGGAAAGTCGTTGACAGCAGATCGCGGCGGGCGCCGGTCATTCCCGGTTGAGGGCAACCGCTGACTGCACCAGGGCGACGAATGCGTCGTCGTCCAGAGTGTCGTTTTCCTTGATGTCGATGGCGCGGCGAGTCCCTGCGGTGAGGCTGGCGTTGAAGACCTTCGCCGGATCTGGCAGCGACGCTCCCTTGGCGAACGTGAGCTTGATCTTGTCCTTGTAGGTCTCAAGGGTACAGATCAGGCCGTCGAGCGAAAACGTCGGAACGCCATCCGGATTGGAGGGTTTGCGCCATTTGACCTCTTCGGTGATGTCGGGGTCGGCCCGCATGATCAGGGTGCGCATCTCGTGTGCCCGCGATTCGCGCCAGTCGTCTGCCATGCAGGTCACCGTAGTCGGTGCGCCAACGGGTTTCAGGTACTCGGGTGTCACTGCTTCGTCAGGTCTTGGGCGAACATGACGATGATCCCGCTCGGCCCGCGCACGTAGGTGAGCTTGTAGACGTCCTGATAGTTGGCGACGCCGCGCAGCGGATGGCATCCGTGCCGCGCGGCGATTGCGAGGGCGTCGTCGATGTCGTCGACGGAGAACGCGACACGATGCATGCCGATCTCGTTGGGCAGCGTCGGCGAGGTCTCGATCGCGTCCGGGTGGATGTACTCGAAGAGTTCGAGGCGCCCCGAGCCGTCGGGTGTGGCGAGCATCGCGATCTTCGCGTGGTTTCCGTCGAGTCCTACTGCGGTGTCGGCCCATTCGCCGCTGACCTCGTCGCGTCCGAGGACGGTGAGGCCGAGATCGGTGAAGAACGCAACTGCGGCGTCGAGGCTTTCGACCGCGATGCCGACGTTTTCGAGCGAGATGGGCATGTGGTCGAGGGTAGCGGCGGCGCGCCCGACCACCCCACTAATGGGCGATTGTCCTTGCGAGGAACACGAGGTCGTAGCTCCCGACGTTCTCGCGCTTGAACTCCACGAAACCTTTCCGCTCATAGAGTCGGATGTTCGCGACGCTGTGCTCGCCGGTGAACAACTCGACTCGCGTGACCGATGGTGGCACCCAGTCGTCGACTGAGGCGAGCAACCTGCTGCCGAGGCCTCGTCCCTGCAGATCGGGGACCACCGTCAGTCGGCCGACCTCGGCGACCTCGCCATGCACCGAAAGTCTCAGCGCTGCAACGAGCCTCGCGCCCAGCTTGATCCCCAATGCAGTCACGTGGGGCAGCTCCAGTTCAGCGACGAGGTCGTCGACGGACTGCGTCAGCGCGGGAAGCGTCAGGTCGTCGTGCAGTTGAGCCTCGGTGACGTATGCCGCTCGCTGCAGGGTCAGCAACTCGCCGGCGTCGTCGACGCCGAGTCGCGACACGTCAGCCACGACGAGTTCCGATGTTCGTTTGGAGCTCGCGGATCGTCGAACCGAGAATGCCGCGCGCGAGCAAGCCCTGCCCCAGCGGACCTGACGAATCAACGCCGAGTGCCGGGAGCTGACGCAGGGCTGCCCGCTCGTCATCTGTGAGTTCAGCCAACTGCCAACGTATTTCGTCGTCGACGGCTGACGGGTTGTCGCGGTGTGACAGGTCGACTGCCTTCACCGCGTACGCGGCGGCTCCGAGTGCGTGGGCACCCATGTGTGCCACCGCCGATGCCTGCGCCACTGCTCGTGCCGCGGCGGCGCCCGCCGGCGTGCTCGCTGCGCCCGCCGCCTTGACCGCGACCATCCGCTTGGCGATCTCCTCCGCACTGGTCCCGAGTCCCGCGCTGTAGGCGCGTGTTCGCGCAAGGGCGTCATCGATGTCGGTGCGCGCAGGGTCGTCGGCCTCGAGAAGCGGGAGCACCCGCTCGGCGCATGCGACCGCCCACCTGGCCACCAGTCGACGGTCGGTTTCGCTGAGTGTTTGAATCGATGTCACGGGTTTCCTGATGCGTCTCGGACCATCCGAAGTATCGGGTATGGCCTGCCCTGGTCATCGAGTGCGCTGCGCTCGAACTCGACGAACCCACGGCGACGGTAGAACCCGACCGCGTCGACGTTGTCCTCGTTGACATCCACACGGGTGATTCCGCAGTCGTCGACGGCTTGGGCGAGAAGCACGCTGCCGACACCGGTTCCCCGGTGAGCAGCGTCGACGAACAGCATCTCGAGGGTGTCCCCCGCTGTACCCGCGAAGCCGACGACCTGACCGTCGACTTCTGCGACGACCAGCCGCACGTGCGGAAAGTAGTCAGCTACCAGGTGCTGCTCGATATCGTCTCGGTCCGCCGGCCGCAGAAAGTGATGCGTTGCATCGACCGCGCTACGCCAGACTTCGACGAGCCGCGGATAGTCGTCCGGGACCGCGGGCCGTGTAGTCACGAAGCGGCCCCGAGCACCGCGCGAAATCGCCTGTCGTGCGCAGCTATGGGCATGCGAACAAAGTACGCGGCCGGACCGCGCCGCATGCTGCGGCGTCGTAAAATGCCGCGGCGTTTCAAAGTACAGCGCGGCCCAGCCGGTCTCGGTTCGGCGGACTCAGGAAAGCGCGGATCGGACGATGTCCGCGATCCTCTTCTCCGTGAATTCGTCGAGGGTGTCGAAGTACCATGCCGCCGGCATCAGCGTTCCGTCGATGCCGCCACCCGGGTTGAGCGTGACCTTCTCGGTGAGGGCGAGGTTGATGCGTTCGTCGTTGCGCAGCGTCACCAGCGCAGGCGAACTCGCCGACTTGGCGTACGCGGGCATGCCGTACCAAATTCTCGGCCTCAGCGTTGGCGCGGCGGCCATGATGACCTCGTGCGCCCGCTGAACCAGCGAGCGCTCAGGCTCCTTCATCTTCGCGATCTTGTCGGCAACCGCCGCGAGGTTCTTCTCATCCTTCGATGCCATGTCATGTCCTCTCGTCAACCGATGTCACACATCGGCTGTGAAGTCGGCGCACTGGTGCGCCACACCCCATCCGGACATGTCCCGAGTGAGTCGGGCCTCTCCGCAATGATTCAGGCATCTGTGCCTGGAAGTGCAGTCGGCAGGATCCCCCTGCCGCGAATCAGGCTAACTCACCGCCGCGGGTGGGCGCGAGTAAGTGCGTGGCCGAGCCAACGATGTGAGGGACGACGGCGATAGCCGTCACTCGAGAACGCAATCCACCCCGACATCGACGCATGCTGCTCGCAACCTCTTGTCCCTCGTCCACAGCGTCGCGCCGTCAACGAGAATCGCCGAACCCAGCAGCCCGGCGTCGACCGGGCTCAGCCCGCGGCCCCAGAGCTTTCGACTCTCGACGAGATGCAGCAGTTCGGCATGAGTCAGGACCGGAAACTGGACGAGATTGCTCAGCAGATCGATGATTACGTCTCGGTTAGCGATCGATCCCAGTGCGAGTTCTTCGACAACCAGTGGGTGACAGCCGATCTCATCATCGGCAAGCAGGCTCGGCAGACGCTCGTCCTTGGCGTGCAGATGGTCAATCCAGACCGACGTATCAACCAGGATCATCCGGCCGACGACCGACGACGCGGAGCCGCCTGAGCTGCAGGATCGGTGCCGCCGAGCGCAGCAAGGCGGCGCGCGCTTTCGATGCGGATCAAGGCCTCCAGCCCATCACGAATGAGCGCCGCCCTTTCATGGACCCCGGTCAGCTCGGCTGCTTTGGCCAAGAGTTCGTCGTCAAGGGTCACCGTGGTGCGCATGCCGCATCTCCAATCGCATCAAAATATGTCAATAATGATGCCATCGCGGATGCGCTGTCGCCACATCTCCACACCGCGCACCGTCACCGTGTTTTACGGCGCGCAAGCCGTAGAACGTTGAAGCGGAATACGTCAGACGTTAAACCGGAACTCCACGACGTCCCCGTCGTGCATGACGTATTCCTTGCCCTCCATGCGAACCTTGCCCGCGGCCTTGGCGGCCTGCATCGAGCCGGCGGCGTCGAGGTCGTCGAACGAGACGATTTCGGCCTTGATGAAGCCCTTTTCGAAGTCCGTGTGGATGACGCCCGCAGCCTTGGGTGCGGTGTCGCCCTGGTGAATTGTCCACGCGCGTGACTCTTTTGGCCCCGCGGTCAGGTAGGTCTGTAGGCCGAGCGTGTGGAATCCGGCCCGCGCGAGCGAGCGCAGGCCCGGCTCGTCCTGCCCGATGGAGTCGAGCAGTTCCTGGGCGTCGGCCTCGTCGAGCTCCAGCAGTTCGCTCTCGACCTTGGCGTCGAGGAAAACCGCATCGGCAGGTGCGACGGCGGCCTTCAGTTCGGCCTTGCGCGCGTCGTCGGTCAGGATCGACTCGTCGGCGTTGAACACATAGAGGAACGGCTTGGCGGTCATCAGGTGCAGTTCGCGCACCGACGACAGATCGAACGAATCCTGCTGCGAGAACAGGGTTTTGCCGGAGTCGAGGATCTCCTGGGCCTTCTTCGCGGCGTCGAGCACCTCGGCCTGGTCCTTGTTCTTGCGCGCTTCCTTCTCGAGCCGCGGAATGGCCTTCTCGAGTGTCTGCATGTCGGCGAGGATCAGCTCGGTCTCGATGACCTCGATGTCGGCGAACGGGTCGACGCGGCCGTCGACATGCACGACGTCGTCGTCGGCGAAGACACGGACGACCTGACAGATGGCGTCGGCCTCGCGGATGTTGGCCAGGAACTGGTTGCCCATGCCCTCGCCCTCGGAGGCGCCCTTGACGATGCCCGCGATGTCGACGAACGACACGGTTGCGGGAAGGATGCGCTCGCTGCCGAAGATCTCGGCGAGGCGGTCGAGTCGCTTGTCGGGCAACTCCACCACGCCGACGTTGGGCTCGATCGTGGCGAACGGATAGTTCGCCGCGAGGACGTCGTTACGGGTCAGCGCGTTGAAAAGGGTGGACTTGCCGACGTTGGGAAGTCCGACGATGCCGAGGGTGAGACTCACGGGTGTCCAGTCTACGGTGACGCGTCGGCGTCGTTTGCGTCGCCACCACCGGCGTCGGGTGGCTCCTTGTCGTCGGGCACCCCGACATTCTCGGTCACCGGGGCGCCCTGTGGCGGCAATGCCTCCCCGGCCCGCTCGGCTATTCGTTCGTTGAGGTACCGCAAGACGACGGTGAATGTCGCAGCGGCAGGCACCGCGAGGAACGCACCGGTGATGCCGAAGATCGAACCGCCGAGGGTGACCGCGAGCAGCACGATGACGGCGTGCAGGTTCATCGACTTGGCCTGCAACCACGGCTGCAGGACGTTCCCCTCGAGTTGCTGCACGGCGATGATGATCGCGAGAACGATCAGCGCGGTGGTCAGGCCGTTCGACACGAGCGCGATCAACACGGCAAGGGCGCCCGCCACGAACGCGCCGACGATGGGGATGAAGCCACCCATGAACGTGATCACCACGAGCACCCCGGCAAGCGGCACCTGCAGGATGAAGAGACCGATGCCGATGAACGTCGCGTCGACCAGGCTCACGATGGCCTGCGTGCGGATGAAGCCACCGAGGGTGCTCCACATACGACGCAGCACTTCGCTGATGTGTGTTGCCGACGGGTTCCCGATGGTGCGGTCTATCCACGGGGTGAATTTGGGTCCGTCCTTCAGGAAGAAGAACACCAGGACGATCAGGGTGAATAGGGTGACGAGCACCGAGGTCGCCGTCCCGACCCCACTGAACACGCCCGAGGCGATGGTGGCCGAACTCGACTGCAGTTTGCTGACGATCGCGTGAACGGCGTTGTCGATCTGCTCGTCTCGAACGTTGAGCGGCGGACCCTGCGCCCATTGCTGGAGCCGCTGCACACCGTCGGTGGCGCGGTTGGCCAGTTCGGGCGCCTGCGCAACCACCGAGGGAACGATCAGGCCGATCACGGCAGCGACAATGCCGATCGCGACCAGCATCATCACCAGAGCGGCCGCCGCTGGTGGGACACCTTTTCGACGCATCCATGCGACGGGCGGCCACAGGACCGTGCAGACGATGATCGCCAAGAGAACTGGCAGAAGGATCACCCACAGCTTGCCGACCACCCACAGCAACACCCACACGGCAGCCACGACGAGCACGGCCTGCAGTGCGACGATCGCCGACTCGCGTAGGCCCTCCCGGATCACCGACATCCGGGAGGGGTGCGTGCGTTCGCCAGTCGCTCCGGAGTCGGTCGCGGTCGCGGCGGGCGTTGGGTCAGCGGGTGTGGATTCAGGTGTCGCAGGTACGTTCTCGGACGAAGCGGTCACGCGATGATCCTCACATGAGCCGTCGCCTCACGCGAAAGGCTCCCTCCCTCACGCGGTTCAGTGGCGCGCGAAAGTCCGCTTGAGCCAGCGCAGCAGCGCGTTGATCGCCTCGATCTCGGCGAGCATGGGGGTCAAGATCTCCGGCGGCACCGGAACGTCGTCGTCCGCGGTTCCACGTCGAGGACTTGCCGTCGCAGAAGCTTCCCCGGCGGACGCGACGCCGCCGTCCGCGCGGGCCATGCGAGTCGACGACGTGCCGTCGAGGTGGGCGAGGTCGTCGACGCTTGCACTCGGCTCGGACAGCAGTTGCTCAACGAGAATGCTGTCGACCGTCTCGGCTCCGTACAGTCCGCGCAGTATGTCCAAACCCCACTCGGGATACTCCGCGAGCGGGAGTTCACGGTTGCGACCTCGATGTCGAAAACCGCCGAAGTGTGTGCTCATGCCGATCATGGTGCCACCGAAATGTAATCTACGTCACGTTTTTGTCGGTATTCCGATGGTGTCGCAGCGATGGCCGATTTCCGCCAGAAACCGATCATCGCGCCGTGTCAGAGTGGACGAGTGAGCACCTCGCCGACGACCCCTGACCTCGACTTCGACACCTTCTACCGAGCGTTGTCGGCTCGAGATCGACGATTCGACGGCCAGTTCTTCGTCACCGTGCACACGACCGGCATCTACTGTCGCCCGTCGTGTCCCGCCCGGACACCGCTACCCGCCAACGTCTCCTTCGTCCCGACCGCCGCGGCAGCCCAGACGCGCGGCTTCCGCGCGTGCCGACGCTGCGCACCCGACGCCGTGCCCGGCTCACCGAGATGGAATGCCAACGCCGATCTCGGTGCGCGAGCGATGCGACTCATCACCGACGGCGTGGTGGAACGAGACGGCGTCGACGGCCTCGCCGCGGCACTCGGCTACTCCCCTCGCCATCTCACCCGGGTGCTGAACGACGAACTCGGCGCAGGCCCCCTCGCGCTTGCCCGCGCACACCGTGCGACCAACGCACGCATACTCATCCAGCGCACGACGATGCCGATGGCCGACGTCGCATTCGCCGCGGGATTCTCGAGCGTGCGGCAGTTCAACGACACGATCCGCGAGATCTTTGGCCTCACGCCGACGCGATTGCGCGCGCTCCGCGGTAACGGCGCCACCGATCCCGATGCTCATGCCGAGGGCGGAGTGATCTCGTTACGGCTGCCCTACCGCGAACCCTTCGACGCCTCCTGGCCCGCAACACTCTTGGGCGCGCACGCCGTCGACTCGATGGAAGAGTTCACCGGTGATCCCGCGGGAGACTGGACGTTCGCCCGTGTCCTCACCCTCCCGCATGGGTATGCCCTGGTTCGGATCTCACCGGGATCGGGGCCCAAGCGGCACGGTAATTACCTACGAGTCGATCTCTTACACCTCGACTCCCGAGACCTCGGCGCAGCGGTGTCGCGTGTGCGTCGACTCCTCGACCTCGATGCCGACGCCGCTGCAGCAGAAGACGTGTTACGACGCGATCCGCGCCTCGCCCCCCTCATCGATGCAGGCCCCGGCATCCGGTTGCCCGGGTCACCAGACCCGGCAGAGGCTCTGATCCGCACGATGATGGGCCAGCAGATCAGCGTCGGCGCGGCACGCCATCACGTGGGAGCGCTGGTTTCGGCGCTCGGTGAGACCACCGGGTGGACTGACGGTCCCGGACGTGCGTTCCCGACTGCGACAGCGATTGCCGAGCAAGGTCGGTCGGTGTTGCGCGGCCCGCGTGCGCGCGTCGACGCCATCGTCGCCGCAGCGTCGAAGATCGCGGAAAATTCGGTGGAACTTCACCAGGGGGTCGCTGCGTCTGAGTTGCGTGCTCGTCTCCTGACTCTGCACGGGGTCGGGGTGTGGACCGCCGACTACGTGACGATGGTCGTCACCGGCGACCCCGACACCCTGCTCCACCACGACCTCGTGGTGCGGCATGCCGCGAACGATCTCGGCATCGACCTCACCGTCACTCAGGAATGGGCACCGTGGCGCTCCTACGCATCAATGCACCTGTGGCGCCATCGGCTCGGACAGCAGCTCGGCACGGTCGCCTGACCTGCCGATCCGGCGTGTCCGCGCATCGAACTGCAACGACACGCGCCAGGAGGCAACCATGACAACACTCGACGCCGTACCCACCGACCCCGACACGACAGCCACAGAGCCGTCAACAGTTGACGCCCCAGCGGCCGAATCATCAGCGACCGAGTCATCAGCGGCCCACGCGACCGTCGCGACGCCGACGGGTCGCTTCACGTTCGTCGTCGACGACGCGGGCGCGGTGTTGGCGTCGGGTTGGACCGACGACGCCGCATCACTGTTGCCGTCGATCCACCGCGCGTTGCGACCGGCGTCGTCTCGGTGGTCGCAGGAACTCACCGCCGTGAGCGACGCGGTCGAGGCCTACTACGCGGGCCAACTCGACGCGATCGACGCGGTGGCGGTCCGACAACGTTCGGGCCCCTACGTGGAGAAGGTCTGGGAGTCGCTGCGCGCAGTAGCGCCGGGCAGTCCCACGACGTTCGCCGAACTCGCCGAGGCTGCTGGACACCCGACGGCGATTCGCGCCACCGCCACCGCCTGCGCGAGAAACGCGGCCACGCTGTTCGTTCCGTGCCACCGTGTACTCCGCCAGGACGGCACGGTCGCGGGTTTCCGCTACGGCAAGCCGCTCAAGCAATGGCTGCTCACCTACGAGGACGGCGGGACCCCGACGTTCTGACCACCACGGCCATGAACTGCGAGCCCTGAACTGCGACGACGGAGAATTGTCGGTACCGGACGGCACCATCACTGTCATGCTGTCCGTCACTGTCGCTCTCTTCGTGGGTCTGTTGCTCGGTGCCGTGCTGGGTTGGCTGGCCAACGCGTCACGCTCGGCCGCGGCGGTATCGGCGGCACGCACCGAGGCCGACGCGCTGCGCAGCTCTCAGGAGCTCGCAGCGCGATCGCTGTCGGCGGCAAGCGAAGACGCCGCGCGCAGACAGTCGACGGCGATCGGCACACAGGTCACCCACATCGTCGAGCCGCTGCGCGGGGTGTTGGGCCAGTTGTCGGAAGAATTGCGCAGGGTCGAGCACAACCGGATCGGTGCGTATTCGGGTCTCGCCGAGCAGGTGCGCGGCATGCACATCGCCTCACAGCAGCTCTCGAACGAGACCCGCGCGCTGGCCAACGCCCTGCACACGCCGCACGTCAGGGGCCGCTGGGGCGAACTGCAGCTCGAACGGGTCGTAGAGCTGGCAGGTATGAGCGAGCATTGTGACTTCAGCACGCAGGTGTCGGCCGAGTCAGACATCGCGGGCCAGGTCCGTCCGGACATGGTGATCCACCTGGCGGGCAACCGCGACATCGTCGTCGACGCGAAGGTTCCCCTGCATGCGTACCTATCCGTCGCGGACTGCAGCGATCCGGACAAACAGGCGGCACTCCTGGCCGACCACGCGCGGGCGGTCAGAGCACACATCACGCAGTTGGCCTCGAAGTCGTACTGGACCGCGTTCGCGAACACCCCCGAGATGGTCGTGCTGTTCGTACCCGGCGACCCGATCCTCGACGCTGCGGTGCGTGCCGACCCAGCGCTCATCGAGTACGGCTTCACGCGCAACGTCGTGGTGACGACCCCGACCAGCCTCGTCGCGCTACTGCGCACAGTTGCTCTCGGGTGGCGCCACGACGCCCTCGCCGCCGACGCCGCAACGATCAGAGAGCTCGGCGTCGAACTCCATCATCGACTCGGATCGGTCCTGAGCCACCTCGACCGAACAGGCGCCTCACTGCGTCGGGCGGTTGAGTCGTTCAACTCGACGCTCGGCGCCGTCGACAGCCGCGTCGGGGTGACGGCTCGCAAATTGGCGTCGCTCGAATCTCTCGGAATCTCCTCCGAACCGGAACGGCCCAGCCCTGTCGACGTCGGGGTGCGCCCCACTCCCGGAATGCCCGTATCGCAGTCCGACAACCCCGACCCAATACCCGACGAACCAGACGCGCGCGCAACATCGAGCACTGGTTAAGGGAAATCCGGGGATCACCCGGTACCGTCTAGGAGTGCCTTTCCCGCAGCGAAGCCGCTCCGCGGTGCCCGTCGACCAACAGTCGGTACTGCCCAACGTCAGGGGTATCCCCTGGTGGGGCGCCGTTCTGGTGGCCGCGGCCTTCACCGCTGTTGGCGCGATCATCGACGCCAATCAGAGCGACGCACTGGGTTCGGTCTTCAATTTCTTCTACCTCGTCGGCTGCGTCGTCGCTGTTCTCGCCGTACGCAGACGGGCGCTCTTCACCGCCGTCGCGCAACCGCCGCTGATCGCGTTCGGAGTGGGCGTGGTCACTCTGTACGGCCTCAACGCCGACGAGGCGTCGGGTCTCAAGAGCCTGATCTTCAAGGTCCTCCTGCCGATCGCCAACGACTTCCCGTGGATCCTGTTCACCTTCCTCGTGACGCTGGCACTCGGCGTCGGCCGTTGGTACATCACGCGCGGCCAGTCGCTCACCGATTCGCCGGCACCGAAACGTCGAGCACGCCCGGCAGGCACCGAGCACACGTTCAATAATTCGGCGTCGAAGGACTCGACGCCGCGCACCGCGCAAGCCGGGAAATCCAAGGCCGCGAACTCAAAGGCCGGGAACCCGAAGGCCACGCGTTCGACGCAGCGGGGCGCACCGAAGTCAGACGACGGACAACAATCGGACAGCACTCAGCGTCGGGCGAAGGCTGCTCGACCGGAGTCCGACGCGACACCACGCCCACGCAAAGCGCCCGCACAGGCACCGTCGAGCGACGACCCCCGTCCCCGCCGCCGGGCCTCCGGAGAACCGGGCGAGCGCAGCCGGGGTGAGCGAAACCAGACTGAGCGCGGCGCAGGGCGTGAACGCCAGGCCCGCGACGGCCGCGAGCGTCCGGCCACCGACGACGCCGCGCGCACTCGGACGCCGCGGCCCGCACCGCCACAGGACCCTCGCTCGCGCGCGACTGCCGGGCAGGTACAGCGCACTGCTGCGGGCGAGCAACTCGACGGTCAGCCCGTCCGTGCTACCGCCGCCGCCGATCTCGATCGGTATGAGCCCGCGACGCGATCGTCGGGTTCTGCCGTCTACCAGACCACTCGCGCCCGCAACCAGCGCTGAGCCTCACGCCCCTCTGTCGGCAAGCCAGTCGCCGAGTAGTCGCGCCGCGTCGTCGACCAACGACGGCCAATCCATTGCCTGCTCGTCGGCGCCGTCGCTGACCACTTTGACCAATTGGCACCGGACGTCGAATGCGGCCGCGACATATGCGACGGCACAGCCCTCCATGTCGACGAGGTCTGCGTGCTGGGCCAGGCTTGCGCGGCGTAGCGGGTCGGCAACAAAGGTGTCGCCCGAGGCGAGTACCGAACCGTCGCCGTCCGGAACCTCCCACCGATCGACGATCGGATATCCCATGGCACGCAGTTCCGTCGCGCTGATGTCGTGCTCGACGACCACCGACGGCAGAAACAACCCCGCGTGATGATCGTGCAGCGCTCCCGCTGTACCGATGTTGACGACGAGCCTCGTCGACGGCGCCGATGGGTCGGCCAGTGCGCGGGTCAATGCGGCAGTCGCGCGCATCTTGCCGATCCCCGTGACGAGCAGCCGCGCACCGGGCGGCACGTACTTCGCCTCGGCGTGGGTGGCCGAGACGACGAGAATCGAGGGATCGAAGTCGGGGTGAAGCGGCGTCGAATTCATCGGTCGCCTCCTGCAAGGGCCAGCGTCGCCCGGGCCGCATCGCCAAGCGCCACACCGTATCCGGGTCCGTGTCGAACCGAATGCACCGCCAGGGGATGCATCTGGTGTAGCGGAATCCGTTGTCGCCAGCCGTCGGTCAGTGGATGTGTCCGCTCATACGATTCGACGACGCTGTCGAGGTGCGGGCAGCCGAACAGCGCGAGCATCGCGAGGTCGGTCTCTCGGTGTCCGCCGTGCGCAGCGGGATCAATGAGGACTGCACCGTCGGGCGTCCACACCACGTTTCCACCCCATAGGTCACCGTGCAGGCGTGACGGCGGAGCACCGTCGTCGAACGTTCCGGAGGCGATGAGATCGCAGGCTTGTCGAGTCGACTCTGCGTCACGCCGCGTGACATTGCCTGCGGCGATTCCCGCTTCGAGGAACGGCAGCACGCGCGCAGAGGCATAGAACTCGCCCCAGCGGTCAAGCTCGACGGTGGGCAGGGGCAGCTTCCCGATGAATTGCCTGCCGTCGTAACCATCTGGCGGAGAACCGAATTGGGCCGCGCCCGCATCGTGGGTGCGGGCAAGCATGTGGCCGAGATCCTCGGCTGCCGCGACGGTCGGGCGTGTGGTCGTCAGTCGTTCGAGTTCGATGTTGTTCGCGGACACCGAGATCACGTCGACAACCCGCGCTCCCCCTGCCGCCAGCCACCGCAACGACGCCGCTTCGGCTGCGAAGAAGTCTGGATCGTCGCCCGTCGCAACGGTTTTGACGAAGGAGTTATTCACCCGCGGTCCGCTGTCGTCCTCGACTTCGCGCGTCCTGTTCCGACCGCGTCTCGAGTGTCGTGCCTGCAACGCGCGCGAGGTGGTCGAACTGATTGTTGGCGATGCGCATGACGATTTCGTACGGCAGCGCGAACTTGCGCGCCCACCAGTACCCGAACCGCGTGTCGAAGGAGGTGTAGACCATGAATTTGTTCTTCCGTACACCTGCGAGAATTTTGGCCGCGGCGGTTTCCGGACTGACCGAGATGCGGTGAAAGTGGCCGATGGCCTTGGCAACTCGCGGATCGTCGCGGTCGACTCCGACAATGCTCACGGTGTCGACCAACGGGGTCGCGACAGCGCCTGGGCACACCAGCGAGACACCGATGCCGTGTCGGCGCAGATCGAACCTCAACACCTCGGAGACACCACGGATACCGAACTTGCTCGCGCTGTACGCGGCGTGCCACGGAAGCGCGAGCAGCCCTGCCGCCGACGAGACGTTCACGAGGTGCCCGCCTTGGCCGCGTCGAACCATCTGCGGCACAAAGGATTCGATGATGTGAATCGGCCCCATGAGGTTGACGTCGACCATCGACCGCCAGTGCTTGTGCTGCAGATTCTCGACGGTGCCCCACACGGAGATACCCGCGATGTTCATCACCACGTCCATCACACCGACCTCGGCGTCGACCTGACGCGCGAACGCCGACACCCATTCGTAGTCGGAGACATCGCCCGCGAGGTGAAAGAGCACCGCGCCGCCTGCAGCGGTTATCTCCGCGACTACCTCGTCGAGTGGCTCGGCGTGCAGATCGGTCAGCACCAGTTCGGCGCCCTGAGCCGCCGCTGCTTCTGCCGTCGCCCGGCCGATTCCGCTCGCCGCGCCGGTGATCAGCACCTTACGACCACGCAACGACGGCACCGGAGTCTTCATGACGAGATCACGGATACCCATGGTTTCCAACAGTAGCCGCAGGTTCAGCGGATGCGAGTGCGGACCGACCGATCAGCCAAGCGGTGTATCGACGCTTATCCGATGGGCAGTTTGCCGTCGAACAACCCGTAGATCACGTCGAGCATCGCGTTGAGCACCTGCGCCGACACGTCGGGCCCCTCGGACAGCAGCAGTTGGGTGATCTCTTTCGGGTCACCCGACTTCAACAACTGCTGAACGAACGGAATCACCAGCGAAAGACCGCCATCGGAGCTCGGCGCACTCGACGGCGGGGTCGCGGGCGGCTTGTTGAGCGTGTCGGCCGAAGGCGCTGCGGCGCCCGGGCTCGCATAGTTGAGGATTCCGTTGGTGATCGCCATCGCGTACTTCAACTGGCCGTCACGACCGGCGAGAGATGCTGCTTCGGTCGGGTTCGAGAGGTTACCCATCTCGATGAACACGGCCGGTACCGTCGTCAGGTTCACGGCGGCGATGTCGGACCGGGTCTGGATGCCGTCGGCGACACCCGCGTAGTTCGCAGGCGGGAAGCCAGCCTTGACGAACGCGTCGCGCATGATGGTCGACGCCTTACGTCCCTGACCGCCCTGCACCGCGTTCGCCTTCGCGTCGGGAAGGGGAAGCGTGGGAACGATCATGTGGAAGCCCTTTTTCGCAGCGTCGGCGCCTGCCGTCGTCGAATCGGCGTGGAGGCTGACGGCGACCGCGGCACCCGATCGGCTCGCGGCAGCCGCGCGCTCGTCGACGCATCCGCCCCACCCGGTGTCGTCGGGTCTGCTCAGTACCACTCGTGCACCCTGGCTTTCCAGACCGGCTTTGACCAGTTGCGAGATCTGCCAGTTCACTGTGTGCTCAGCAGCCCCGTTGACGCCGGTGGCGCCGGTGGTCTGGCAGTCTTTCTTGCCGCCGCGGCCGTCGGGCACCTGGGCCGACAGACTGTGGCCCGCGGACCCACCCTGATGTCCTGGATCGAGGAACACCGTTTTGCCGGCAAGGGAGGTGCCGGTCGCCGACGGTGCAGCAGGCGCAGCCATCGCGGTTCCGGCCCCTGTCGTAACGGTGACGGTTGCGGTAGCCGCAAACGCGAGCGCAGCGGCAGCAGCAGACACACGGGTCCGCAGGTGTCGTTTCTGGGTCATCACGGTTTCGGGCACGCTCGGCTCATGCCGGGCGAACCTCACTCCTTCCACACGCAACACTGGTCACAACAGTCACATCTTTAACAGCTAAGCAGCAGAGTGTGCAATGGGGAAATCGGTGACCTGGGGCGATGAGATTCGTTAGGCACCTGTGACGTCCCTGCAATCGGTGGGACTCACTCCTACCTCAGGCAGAGTCGATCAGTGAGCGTCGGGCAGGTGACGAGTGATGTGCAGGATGCCGTACTCGTCGTCGGCCGTTTCGGCTGTCGCCAGGATGGACTCGAGTGCCTCCCGTGCGGCAACACGATCCATGCCTGATCCGATCGCGACGATCCTGGTTCGGGACTCCTCCCCCGACCAGCCGTCGCGCGTAATGCGCACAAAGCCGCCGACGCCGTGGACGACGTAGCGCTCGGGATATCCCGGCAGATCGAATCGGACCACACCCTTGATGCGATAGCACCCGGCGGGAGGCTCGTGCAGCAGCGCTGCGAGGCGTCGCGGATCGACGGCGTCGGCGGTGTCGAGTTCGACCGACTGGTAGGTGTCGTGCAGGTGCGTATGCGCCTCGTGCCCTTCAGGCTGTTCGGCGTGGGCGTGTTCGGCGTTGGCGTGCTCGGCGTCGGGGATCAGCATCTCGTCGAGCGTGAGCTGGCGTGGCTCCGTGACGTCTTCGACTTCGCGCGCAAGTCGATCGAACAGCAGCGCCGGATCGATCCGCCCTTCGGCCACTGCGACGACGGGCGCGGACGAATTCACCTCACGGACCGCGGCCACCAACTCCGAGAGCGCCGCAGCGTCGACGAGGTCACGTTTGTTCACGACGACCAGATCGGCGATGGCAATGTGCGAGTCGACTTCGGGGTGCCGCTCACGCAACTCCACAAAACCGGCGGCGTCCACCACGTACACGAGTCCGCCGTAGCGCATAGTCGGGTCGTCGAGTCCTGCGACGAGCCGAACGAGCGCCTTGGGTTCGGCGATGCCACTCGCTTCGATCACGATCGCGTCGAGCCCGGCCTCCGGTCGCGCGAGTTCCACCAGCGCGGCGTCGAGCCCCTCACGGTCGACCGAGCAGCACATGCAGCCGTTGGACAACGTGACCGCTCCGTCGGCCTGACCCGCCACCAGGAGTGCGTCGATGTTGATGGCGCCGAAGTCGTTGACGAGGACACCGAGCCGTGCCCTGCCCGCGACTCCCCCATCTGTGGTCTCGCCGGCCCCTCCCGCGCGGAGGAGATGATTGAGCACGGTCGTCTTGCCCGCACCGAGAAAGCCTGCGAGCACGACGACGGGCACCGCCTCGGCAGTCATGCGGATGAGTCGGCGAGTCCGTCGAAGCAGTCGGGGCAGACCACTGCCAGCTCGCGTCCCAGCCGATCCGGATAGTTGTCGACGTTGCTCGTCGGCCTACCACACTCGCGGCACCTGCCGACTACAGCGGCATCGTCGGAGAAGTCGACGGTCATACGCTTGTCGAAGACGTACAGCGAGCCCTCCCAGAGGCCGTTGTCGCCGTACTGCTCGCCATAGCGGACGATGCCGCCGTCGAGTTGATAAACCTCCGAGAAGCCGCGCTTACGCATCAGCATCGAGAGCACTTCGCAGCGCACACCGCCCGTGCAGTAGGTGACGACAGGACGATCCTTGAGGTGATCGAGAGCGCCACTGTCGAGGAGCGGAACGAAGTCACGCGTCGTCTCCACGTCCGGTACGACCGCACCGGCGAAACGTCCGATCTGCGCCTCGATCTGATTGCGTCCGTCGAAGAAAACGACGTCGTCGCCGCGCTCGGCAACCAGACGGTGGACGCCATCGGGGTCGAGTCGTTCGCCGCCCCCGATGACGCCATTCTCGTCGACATCGAGTTCATCGGGCGCACCGAATGTGACGATTTCCGGCCGAACCCGAACGACCAGCTTCGGGAAGTCGTCGCCGACACCTTCCGACCATTTGATATCAACATCCCGGAATGCAGGATATTCACGCAATTTTCTGACGTAGCGTTTGACGCTGTCCAGCTCGCCACCGACAGTGGCATTGATACCGTGCGGGGACACGATGATTCTTCCGCGAAGATCAAGCGATTCGCACACGGCTAACTGCCACAGGCGTATCGCTTCGGGATCCGGGAGTGGCGTGAAGACATAGAACAACACGATCTTGGGGGTCGACACAGTGCAAGGGTACGGTCGGCGCCGCGCGCGTTTTCTAGCGGTTCCCGCATTCGCCGCCGCAGCGCTACTCGCCGTTGCGATCACCTCGTGCGGACTGAACACCAGCACCACTCCCTCGTCGATCGTGTTACCGCCAACTGACAACCTGTCGACAGAATCGGATTACCCGAGCTCATCGACCACGATCGCCACCCAAAGCCGTACTGCGACGTTTCTGCCAACCGGGACAATCGGCCGGGCGATAGCGACCGCACCACGCGCCGACAATTCGCGTTATCACCAAGGTTCGACGACCCCACGTGGTCCGGTCATCGAGACGTCGGGGTTTCACTTCACCAGCCCGGATAGAGCTGTCAGTTGCTCCACGGAGATCAATGTCGACGCTTCTCGTCGTGCACTGACATGCCGGTCAAATGACGGCCAGTCATCGGCGCCACGCCCGGCTCGCACACCCCGTTCCTGTGTATGGGCTGAGGATCTCGTCGTCCTGACGGACGAGCGCGCCCAACAGGGCGGCTGCGAGAATGAGCACCCTGTTTTGTATCGCAGTGCAATCGTCGACTACGGAACGACCATTTCGGTCGGCAGATTCTCGTGTCTGATCGATACCCCTGGAATCTTCTGCCTGCAGTCGGACTCGCAATCCGGATTCTCGCTCAGCTCAAAGGGTTTCGCTCCACTCAACGCCGCAGACAAGGCTCCCGGATCGCTTTCGAACTCCGCGGGGATCGAATCTCCGATAGCTACGACTACCGAGCCCGAGCAGCCCGACAACGACACCCCCGCGTCTCCGACGAATTGAAGTAGGCATTGCTTGATCAGCAATGCTCAGTAGTGACGCAAACCGCATTTCGACGCGTGAAGCCTTGCGGCCACTCATACTCACGGCGTCGGCTCGATTACTGATTCCAAGTATTCAAACAAAAGGTGTATAAAGAATGTATATACGTTCGGGGTTCGACGAGTCATGACTTCAGAGTCGAGCCGAACGTACAGCCCGCTCGCCCACAAGAACAGCAGTATGTCGCAGTAAGATCGACCCGCTGCGCCCGTAGGTCCACAGCACAACCCGGAGGGGAAAATGGCAAAGAAGGAAATCGTCCAGGTCATCGATGACGTCGACGGGAAAGTACTCGACGAGTACGAAACCGTCCGCTGGAGCCTCGACGGCAAGAGCTACGAGTTCGATACATCGTCGAAGCATGCCCAGCAGTTCCGGGATGGCCTGGCGAAATACATATCATTTTCTCGCGCAAGCGGCTCGCGCAGCCCCAAGCGGGTTGCGCAGAACGGCGCCGGCGCAAGAAGCAAAGAGCAGACGCAGGCAATTCGCGCATGGGCAACCAAGAACGGCTTCGAGGTCAGCGACCGCGGTCGAATCCCGCTGAATGTGCTCGAGGCATTCGAAGCAGCACACTGACGTCGAGCGGCGCGTCATATCGACTGTCGCGCCGCATTGAATCGACACTTGTATCGCCACTAACGAGTAGGGCGTCTACGCAGCATCGGCGGCGTAGACGCCCTACTTGCGTCGACGGCGGTGAGCCAGACGACCAGCTCGTCGGACAGCCGGTGCGTGACATGAACGGGATGTTCGGGAGCGCCACGGCCTCACCGCTGCGCATGTCGCGTCCACGGGCGACAAGCGAATTTGGTTCCGCCTACGCGCATGGTGTAGTTTCGCCTTTGCGCTTGGGACGGATTTCACTGGGCGCGCATTCACGAATACGGGGCTATGGCGCAGCTGGTAGCGCACCACACTGGCAGTGTGGGGGTCAGGGGTTCGAGTCCCCTTAGCTCCACCGAGAAAACCCTCTCCGACCTGATCGGAGAGGGTTTTTTGCTGATTGGTCGTCGTGTTCGGTGTGCAGTCTGGGGCTTCGCGGTATTGAATCGCCCATATGTCACATGGCGAGACTCCCGCCGAGAGCAGGCGTGGCGCCGTCGTCGTGTTTGTGCTCGTGTCGTTCGCCGTCACGTGGCTCATCTGGCTACCGATTCTGATCACAGCTCGGACCGACGGTCTCGGCTCCATGCCGTGGACGTTCTTCCTCGGATCGGCCGGACCCGCATGTGGTGCCGTCGCCGCAGCGATGTGGGAAGGCGGCACGCAAGGGGTGCGGCAGTGGGCACGGCGAACGTTCGCGGTGAACTTCCGGCCGATCTGGTGGCTCGTCGCCATCGGGATGCCGGTGGCCTACGGAGTGATCGCTTATGTGGTGAGTGCGATCGTTACCGGGGAGTGGCCGGATCTCGACCAGTTCGGCGCCACCGAGAAGTTGCCGGGGCTCGCCTGGCCCATCGTGATGGCGGTGTGGATTCTCACCTTCGGCGTCGGAGAGGAAGCCGGATGGCGAGGTTGGCTGCTCCCAACACTCTCACGCCGGATGTCGATCTTCTGGGCGGCGGCCGTGGTGGCAGTGGTCTGGATAGCCTGGCACCTTCCGGCGTTCTACTTCAATCCGACCTACATGGAGATGGGGGCGGGCATCGTCGGCTGGATGCTTGCTCTTTTCTGCGGGTCGTATCTGCTGGCGTGGATGGCGGTGGGCGCGAACTGGAGCATCATTCCGGTGCTGATCTGGCACGCCGGATTCGACCTGCTCACCGCGGCCGATCAATCGGCCGGGATCATCGCCTCCACGATCAGCGCCATCGTCATGGTGCAGGGCGTCCTCTGCGCGGTGTACCTGTGGCGACGACGACGCGACGCTCACCGGCGCTGCACTGCGTAAGTTGCAGTGGGCCAATGACTCAAGCCCCGCTCAGCTCCACGGAAAACCCTCTCCGACGCGGCTCGGGACGTCGCGTCGGAGAGGGTTTCCGTACAGCTCTGCGCTAGCTGGGTAACAGGCGGATCAGGGCTTTTCGATCAGCTTGTATTCCGAGATCAGCTTGCCGACTTCGTTCTCCTGGAACTTGCCGTACAACTTCTCTCGGAGCAGGTGCGGGCCAGGTAGCTTGACCTCTTCGCCGTCCCGCAGCCGTGAAGTCGCGTTCAGCAACTCCCGGACGTCGTAGGTCGATCCATAGACTTCCGGCACGCCACGCTCGATGTCGAGCAACGTGTAGACGGCCTCCATCGGCGTGCGAACCGAGTACTCCGTGGTGAAGATGCAGTCTCGGCTCTGACTCTCGGAGAACTGACCGATGAACGCGAAATTCACTGCTCCCTCGGGCACCACGGACGGGCGGTCACCGTGCTGGCGTGGCATGAAGAACGCCGTGACGTACGGCATCATGCACGGCACCGCCTTCGCTGCCGTTGCGGCCAACTCGTCGATCTGATTGGTCGGCACACCCATGTGGTAGAGCCACTCGCGCGTGATCTCCTCGCCCGTGCACTCGGAAATCGACTTCTTGACGTAGTCGCCCGGGGTGTCGGAGAACAGCGCGTACACCCACACGACGATCTGGTCGGACGGCTGCTGCTTGAAGTGCGGTTGGCGGTTGACAGTCCAACTCATCAGCCAGCTCGAGTCCCGGGCAGTGACGATGCCGCCGGTGACCACTTTGCCGCTGAATGGGTCGCGTTCACAGATCTTGTGGATGTACTCGGGGATACGTTTGTCCAACGTGGATCTCAATGCGGGTGCGCAAGGATGGGCCAGCTGGTGGATGCGGGGCGACTCTTCTGCTTGGTGGCGTGCCTGGCGGTCGCTAGTCGGCCTGAAAGAATCTGGTGATGAGGTCTGCTGTGGCGCCCCAGTCTCCGTGACGAAGAAAATGACTCAAGTCGACCTTTACGAAGACCGCTTCTGCGGCGAAATAGGTTGTGTCGCCGACAGTACCGTTGGCTTCGATGAAGAGCGCGCGGTCGGTTTCGTCGACGAGGGAGGCGGTGATGTGCACGGGGGTGTGCAGTGGGACCGGGCGTCGATACTCCACGGTGAGGGTTCGGGTGACTGCGGGTGTCTCGGCGATCCACAGGGTGAAACCCATGATGTCATCGCATGCCGCTGAGATGGCTCCGCCGTGGGCGAGTCCCGGGGCTCCTGAGTGGCGCTCGTCGAATTGCAGGTCGGCGTAGACGTGGTCGCCGTGCAGGTGTACCTCGAGGTGCAGGCCATTGGGGTTGTCTTCGCCGCATCCCATGCACCATGGTGCGTGTGCTGGTAGTGGTTTGTCGCCCCTCATAAGTGACCTTTCTGAGCCTTCAATCGGTACCGCCACTGGCAGTTTCGCTCTGTTACCGACGGTATTGTTGTGCAGTCAGGGGTTCGTGATTTTGGCTATATAGGGAGTGGCCAGGTGGAAACCATCGATTCCGACGATGTTGACCCGAGGCGGGTTCGGTCGCGTCAGCGTTTGTTGGATGCTGCGGTGACCTTGCTGAACAGTGGCGGGGTCGAAGCCGTTACCGTGGAGGCGGTCACTCGACTGTCTCGTGTTGCTCGCACCACCTTGTATCGTCACTTCGAGAGCTCCACAGATCTGGTGGCGGCTGCCTTCGAGCGATTGTTGCCTCAGGCCGAGACCCCCGAGACGACGACGTCGATCCGTGATGACCTGCTGAAGCTGATGCAGCGGCAGGCTGAGCTTATTGAGCAGGCACCGCTGCAGTTGACGACGCTGGCATGGTTGGCAATGCTTCCCGAGCAGCCCCGGCAATCCGGGCAATCCGACGGGGATCAGAACGCGCTCGCGCCACTGCGTCGTCGAGTCGTCGAGCAGTATCGAGAACCATTCGATCGAGTTTTGACGAGTGACGTGGCCACGGCGGAGCTCGGCGACCTCGATTTGACCATGGCAGTCACTCAACTGGCGGGCCCCCTTGTCTTTGCCAAGCTCACGGGCATTCGGTCGATGACCGTTGGCGATCTCGAACAGCTTGTCGACGATTTCCTCATGGCCCACCGGCGACACCAAACCTCCTGACCTCCTTCCCCATCTATGGTACTGCTAGTACCGTAACGATACCGTCGGTTTCGTAGACGGGCTGGGTCGAGGGTGAGGTGCTGCGTATGGTGGTCCAACGTCCAAGTGGTGGGCGCTTGGCGGCGCGCCGGTTGGCGGAACGCAGCGAGTACAGCACGACATTGGGGCGGTTGGCACGGTTCACCTTGGCGCACAGATTCCTCGTCATCGGGGCGTGGGTGGCTGTGGGTATCGTCTTGGCGATACTGTTTCCCCAGCTGGAGACGGTGGTGCGGCAGCAGTCTGTTGATCCGATCCCTGCTGGGGTTCCATCGTTTCAAGCACTCGATCAGATGGGTGGTGCGTTCGGTGAGAAGGGCGCCAAGACCACTGTTTTCGTGACCATGGAGAACCCGAACGGGTTCACCGACGTGGCGCGGGAACGCTACGACATGCTCGTTCTGCAGTTGCGCGAAAATTTCGACGATGTGCAGTCAGTGCGGGATTTGCTCTCCGATCCGACGACGGCCGGCCAGGCCTTGAGTGAGGACGGGCAAGCCTGGTACTTGCCTGTCGGGGTCACCGGAACTTTGGGAGGGCCAACGGCCACGCATGCTGTGGAGACCGTGCGCCAAACCGCGCAGCGCGTGTTTGACGGTACGGACACCACTGTCCATGTCACCGGGCCGACGGCCACTTTCAGTGACCAGATCGTCAGTGCTGAAAGCGATTTAGTCGTGATCACTGTGGCGACGGTGGCGCTTATCGCGATCATTCTGTTGATCGTTTACCGATCGCTGTTCACCGCGCTGGTGCCGTTGTTGGTGATCGGTGTCAGCCTCGGCGTGGGCCGCGGGGTCTTGTCCGCACTCGGCGAACTCGGTATGCCGGTATCGCAGTTCACCGTCGCGTTCATGACCGTCATCCTGCTCGGAGCCGGGGTCGACTACTCAGTCTTTTTCATCAGTCGCTATCACGAACGGCTACGCCAGGACGCTACCACTGAGGTTGCGCTCGTGGACGCGACAGCAACTATCGGACGGGTCATCCTGGCTTCAGCTGCCACGGTGGCGCTGGCCTTTTTGGCGATGGTGTTTGGTCAGCTGAGCGTGTTCTCCACCTTGGGTCCGGCATGCGCGATCGCCATCCTCATCGGATTCCTCGCCACGGTCACCCTGCTACCACCGGTGTTGCTGTGGGCGGCGCGATTCGGCTGGGGCGCACCCAGACGAGATCTGACCCGAAAGTACTGGAATCGCGTCGCCGTGCTCGTCGTGCGGCGTCCTGTGCCTCTGCTGGCACTAACCCTGGTCGGGCTAATCGTGCTTAGCGTCTTCGCGATGGGCATCCAGATCACCTTCGACGATCGTGAGGGGCAGCCCGCGACAACCGACAGCAACGAAGGCTACGCGTTGCTCGACCGTCATTTCCCTCAAGACGTCACTATCACTGAGTTCCTCGTTGTAGATGCACCGATCGATCTCCGTACTGCCAGCGGGCTGGCCGATCTTGAGCAAATGGCCTCACGTGTATCCCAGATCCCCGGAGTGACTCGAGTCATCGGTGTTACCCGTCCCACCGGGGACAAGCTCGAGCAAGCCGAGCTGTCCTGGCAGAACGGTCAGATCGGGGACCGGCTGGCGGGTGCGGTCGACGATGGCCAGAACCGCCGAGGTGACCTCGAACAGCTCCGTACCGGCGCATTCCAACTCGCCGACGGGCTTACTCAGCTCGACACCCAGGTACGCACCAACTTGGCCCCCCTGGCCGGCATCCTCGATCAGGCAAGCACAGCAGGGCAGCAAATTCAGCAGTACCAGCCGATACTCCGCCAACTCGCCGCATCTGCACCAGCGCTCGATCGCGCTTCTCAGAATGCCCCACAGCTGGCCGCGCTCACCCGCCAAACATCTGCAGCCCTGGCAACAGTGACCTCGATCCTGCCCATCCTCGATAATGCGCCCTGGTGCACCCAAGTCCCGCAGTGCGCAGCTCTGCGCGCGCAGACCCGCAATCTCGACGCCCTACTGAGCAACGGGACCCTCGACCAGATCGCCACGCTGTCAACACAACTCGCGCAGCTGGATACACCGATCTCAACAGTCACCGACCAACTCACTTCCACCGTCAACTCACTGGGCTCCACGCTGGGAAGCATCAGCAGCCAAGACCTTCCCGGCAAGCTCACCCAACTGCAAACAGGTATCAGTCAACTCGCGGCGGGATCACGCCAACTCGCCGCCGGTGTATCCGCGCTGATCGACAGCAACCTTCAACAACTCGCCGGGATGGCCGCGCTAGCCACACAACTACAAACCTCCGCCCGCGAGACCGCCGGAACAAACTCAGCAACCGGCTTCTACCTCCCACCTCAGGCCAACGCAGACCGCCGTTTCGTCGACGTCGCTCGCCAGTTCGTCTCGCCCGACGGCCATACCGTGCGCTACGCAATACAAACCAGCTTCGACCCCTACAGCACCGAGGCCATGCAACTGGCCGACACAATCACCGATGTCGCACTCGCCGCCAGACCGAACACAACCCTGCAGGACTCCAACATCGCGATAGCCGGGTTCCCCGCCATCAACGCCGATCTGCAACGTCTACTCACCGAAGACTTCCGACTCCTAGCGTTGGCCACCCTCACCATCGTCGGCCTGATCCTGATACTCCTACTCCGAGCACTCATCGCGCCGCTATACCTTCTGGGCACCGTCATACTCAACTACACCGCGGCACTGGGTATCGGTGTCCTGATCTTTCAACACATCCTCAAAACCGATATCGCCTGGCCCGTACCACTACTGGCCTTCATAGTCCTCGTCGCGGTCGGCGCCGACTACAACATGCTTCTTATCTCTCGCCTACGCGAAGAATCCCAAAACAACATCCGCATCGGCGTCCTGAGAACCGTCACCAACACCGGATCAGTCATCACCTCGGCCGGCCTCATCTTCGCTGCCAGCATGTTCGGACTCATGGCCGGATCCATCTCGATCATGACCCAGGTCGGACTCATCATCGGCATCGGCCTGCTGCTCGACACCTTCATCGTCCGCACCATCGTTGTGCCGACCATCGCCACACTTGTCGGCAGAGCAAGCTGGTGGCCGAGTACCCGAACCGACACGCATCCAGTGTCCCGCTAGTACGCACGCACGTGCCGAGATCTGACCGGCCCCGCCAGTCATCCAGCCATCGCGCCCACCTCATCGACTGACACCCGCTCGACGGTCGGCCGCGGCAACCACACCCTACCGTCGCGGATCAGTGCCCAGACCACGTCAACCAGACGTCTAGCGAGAGCGATGAGAGCGTGGACGTGGGAACGCTTCTCGCGTCGTTTGCGCTGGTAGAACTCGCGGGACGGGCCGTCGCGTTGCGAGCTGTTGAGTGCGGCCATGTAGAACACCTTGCGAAGTCCTCTGTGGTAACGCTGGGGTCTACGCAAGGCTCCCCGGCGGTTACCGGAGTCGTGCGGTACCGGAGCAAGACCGGCGTAGGCGGCGAGTCTGGCGGGCGAGCCGAACGAAGTGAGGTCGCCGCCGGTGATCGCGACGAGCTCAGCGCCGCTTCGGGTGCCGATGCCTGGCACGGATTCGAGAATCCGTGCGTGACGGTGGCGGCGGAACACCTCGGTGATCTGCTTATCCAGGTCGGCGATCTGACGGGTCAGCATGACCAACGAGGTAGCCGCGTGTTGCACCAGTAGGGCTGTGGTCGCCTCGCCAGGCAGGGTGACGGTCTGCGCGGCCGCCGCGGCACGGGCTTTGTCGATCATCTTCGGGATCGTGGGTCGGCGGACGCCGTGACTGCGCAGGTGGTCGTAGATCTCGTCGTCAGAGACCGCAGCGATCGCAGATGGCGTGGCGAAGCGGGTGAGGAACGTTAGACCGGTCAGTGTCGAGTAGTCGAAACACCGTTCTAGTGCAGGGAAGATGCGGGTCAGCAGGCCGCGCAGGCGGTTGATGCCTCGCGTACGTTCAGCGACGAGGTCGTTGCGATGTCCGGTCAGCAGGTCGAGTTCGATCGCGACGTCGTCGGGCGCCGAGACGGTGGCGAGATCGCCACGTAGGCGGGCTGTCTGGGCGATCACGACCGCATCGCGGGCATCGGTCTTGCCCTCACCCGCGAACGCACCGGTCATGCTGTGCACGACCCGGCCGGGCACGTAGCGGATCTGCTGGCGCCGCGCAGCCAGCACACCCCTCAGCAGCGCCGATTCCGGTGCGGTCATGTCGATCGCCCACACCACGAATTTCATGTCGGCGACCCGGTCCATGAGCGCTTCGATCGCCGGTTGATCGTTGGGAAGCCGCCGAGACCACAGCACCGTTCCCGCCTCATCGACCGCGGCGGCGTGATGCGCATGCCGACCGACATCAATTCCTACCCAGATCTTTTCGTCCATACTGTCCTTCCGTGTGCGGTTGGCTCGTCAGGGTGGTTTCGCCGGCACACCTTTACACAGCGACAAGTTCGCGAACACATCTCAATCAGCGGCCGAAACGACCCGTCACGGTCCGGGGTGACCTTCCACGCCAAGCCACCAGCGACAACAGGTGATTGTCGAGCCACGCCCCGAACCGCGGACGAACGTCCGAGGCGACCGCCCCGGACGTACTCCAACGTAAAGGTGACTGTGCACGACTCCCACTTGGTCTTGTCGATATCACCGGCGAAGACGTCCGGGTGGCCGAACGCCGGATCTTTCGCGGCGATGCGCCGCCACAGATCCCAGGCCGGCGCCGGTCCGCGGTCCAGTTTGGCCGGAGTCTGATGGTCACCCTCGTCGGAGTTCTCGGTGAGAGATCCGATGGTCATGAAGACCAGGTCGTTCTCCCCGAGATCGACGCTGCCCTCCTCACCCTTGGTGGTGTAGTGAATCTTGGTGGCTTGCTTGCGCGTGCCATCGATCGTGAAGTCGACGTCGGTCACGGTGGTGGAGAACCGGAACGTGACGCCGTGATCGAGCAGCCATTTGTAGAGCGGGAGCACCAGCGACTCGTACTGGTTGTACTTGGTGAACTTGAGCGTCGAGAGGTCCGGCAATCCCTTGATGTGGTGAATGAACCTGTGTAAATAGAGCTTGAACTCCAGTGCACTGTGCCAATTCTCGAATGCGAACATTGTGCGCCAGTACAGCCAGAAGTTGCTGTTCAAGAACTCCTCACTGACGACGTCCTCAATGCGCTTGTTCTCCATCTCCTCTCGGGTGGCGAGGAAGATGCGAACAATGTCCTTTTGGGCCTTGTCGGTGAGCTTGAACTTGAAGTCCGTGCCTGCGTCGACACCCTGCTCCATGGTGACACGCCGCAGCGAGAAGTTCGGATCGTCATTGTTCAGCCAGAAGTACTCGTCGAGGACACTGGCATCGTCCTGCTCGATCGACGGAATCGAGCGAAACAGATCCCACAGACACTCGAAGTGGGTCTCCATCTCGCGTCCGCCGCGAATGACGAACCCCTTCTTGGGTTCCTTGATGCCGTCCAGCGCGCCACCAGGCAGATCGAGCTCTTCGAAGATGGTGATCTTGTCGCCGGACATTTGCGCATCCCGGATCAGGAACGCCGCTCCCGACAGGGAGGCGAGCCCGGCGCCAACGAACCACGCGGTCTTGTCCTCGACTCCGTCAGGCTTGCGCGGTCGTGCGAAAGCCTCATAGTTGCCGGCACTGTAGTGCATTCTGAATGCCTTCTCTCTGTTGGTCAGTGGTCGTGACGGCAACATGTTCAGCGGCAGAGCGGTCGATCCCACGTTCCCGAAGAAGCTGTGATCGATGCCATTCATTGTCGTCACTCTTGCGAAATCCCGACAATTTCCAGGACCATTTTTCAGGCTAGTCCCAAACCGAGTGCCGCGGTCGGAAAGGCACGAACCTGTGCCATCCCGTCTCGATTCCCACGTCTCACCATGGCAGCTTTGTGATCTGAAGAGCGATAGGGGTGAAAAGTGTTCTTCTCTGCTATTTTTCGGTCCCACTTCGTCAGTCGCTGAAGTGATCCCGGCAGGTGCTGACTCCTATGCGAACCGACCTCGTCGCAGAGCGTCGCCGATACGACGACGGCGGGACGACCGTCGAGTGCCCCTAACGCGGCCTGCGCGCATCACAGCCGCGCGTTGGCGAAGGGCAGACGCCCATGGTGGCGACGGAACGCAGCAATCATCGCGGTCTCGATAGCGGCGGCATCGGCGTCCGGGGTCTCACGCCACGCGACGAGAAGATCGCCATGATCGGCGAGCTGCCAGATGCGTCGGCCACCTGAGTGCGCGACGGGTGCACCCGCCCCGTAGCGACGATATTCATCCAGCCGTCGACGCAGCCCGCGTCGGCCGCTCCTGCCGACGTTCGCCTTGCCGATGTACATCACACGGCTTTCGGACACCCAACGGTCTCGGAGATCCGCGACAGGCTCGGTGCCATCGATGCCTTTGAAACGGCCGGCCGGTGATACATCGAGGAACTGCGGCGGGGCGTCAGTAGGTCGCACCACTACGTAAACGCCTGGCCCACGCGGCACATCGGCGCTCGGCAATTCGGCGAATCGAACCCAGCCCGAGAATGGGGAGAGATCGAGCTCTGGCGGAAGGTCACCTACGACCCGGGACTCTCTCATCCGAGCAGTGAACCATCGGCGGTTTGCCGCAGTAGTCAGCCCTGGCGGCCCTTGTACCGAGGGTCCTTCTTGTTGATGACGAAGATGCGCCCGCGACGTCGCACCACCTGGGCGCCGGGCTTGTTCTTCAGCGAGCGAACCGAGTTGCGTACCTTCATGTCACTATTGTAAACGATAGTCGTTTTCATTAGATTAACGCTCCCGTCGCGGGGCGAAGCCCACGCGAAGACGATCGTGTGGATTTCACTATTTGGGATTTCGATATCGCTTAGTGAGACTTTCGGCTAGTCTTGTGGCAGGCGATCCACCCGATGCACGCCTTCCCGGTGACCATCCGCATCACCTCCCCCGTTCAGTTCCCGAGAACAGGAGCGATGTGCGATGCCGCATTCCTCGACAATGCCCACAGTCCCGATCGAGTCAGCAGCACTCCGAGGAGTTCGAGGCTCGGCGATTCGCGACCTCCTCGAGGTCACCGAGCAACCCGGAGTGCTGAGCCTCGCAGGCGGCCTTCCCGCCACCGACCTCATCCCGGGCGACCGCATAGCCGACGCCGCTACACGAATGATCGGCCACCCAAATGCGCTGCAGTACACAACCAGCCGCGGAGTATCGCTCTGCCGCGATGTGGTTGCGAGCGTCGAAGGCGTCGACCCACACCGAATCCTGCTGACGCACGGATCTCAGCAGGCATTGTCGCTGCTCGCTCAGGCACTGGTCGACCCCGGAGACGTCGTTGTCGTCGACGATCCCGTGTATGTCGGTGCCCTACAAGCGTTTCAATGCGTCCGCGCCGAGATCGTGGCCCTGCCGATCACGAGTGACGGTACGAACGTCGGAGCACTTTCGAGGCTCCTCGAACGTGGCGTCCGGCCGCGAATAGTGCATACGGTGAGCAACTTCCACAACCCCTCAGGAGCAACCGCGAGCACT
Organism: Gordonia sp. w5E2; assembly: GCF_036540975.1. NCBI lineage: Bacteria > Bacillati > Actinomycetota > Actinomycetes > Mycobacteriales > Gordoniaceae > Gordonia > Gordonia sp. w5E2. Next base: position 3,379,017 of record NZ_CP144213.1, read on the forward strand.
GCGACCCGCAACAGTCTGGCCGATTTGGCCGAGACATACGGATTCTGGATCGTCGAGGACGATCCATATGGACGCTTGGCGTTCGACGGGGCTCCGCCCACACCGATTCCCGGCGATCGCACGATTCGGCTGGGCTCTGCGTCGAAGACACTGGCACCGGCGCTGCGCGTTGGCTGGCTGAACGCGACACCCGCTGTGGTGGATTTAGTGGAACGACTGAAACAGTCTGCAGACCTGTGCGGATCGACGCTCAACCAACTCATGGTGGCCGACTTGCTCTCCGACACAACGTGGTTCGACGCCCACATCGACACGATCGCTTCGGCATACGCGTTCCGCGCACACGCCCTGACGTCTGCTCTCGACGACGAGCTCGGCGATTCGGTCGAATACACCTCACCCAGCGGCGGCATGTTCTGTTGGGTGCGACTGCCCGGTGTCGACACCAGCGAGATCCTGAGTGTCGCACTGTCTTACGGCGTCGCGTTCGTTCCGGGTTCGGCATTCGCCGTCGATGCCGATCTCACCGACAGTGCACGACTCAGCTTCGCGACCCTGCAACCCGACACACTTCGCGAAGCAGTTCGACGACTACGCACAGCCATCGACGACGCCGCCGAGCTTCGCGAATCTCGCGCTACCTCTGGGGCCTGAGGCCGTTCCGGCTTTCATCCGTCGCCCTAAGCAGATGTGCCCAACCACGTCTGCCCCGCCACCGAGTGTGGTGGCGGGGTGTAGACGGGTTGCGGCACAACCAGGTTCGACGTTGCGTCCGGATAGTTCAGCGTGTCGGCCTGGTCGCCGCGGCCGGTTAGGCGGCGTCGGCCAGCGGTGGGCCGAGGCTGTCTGGCGGGTCGGCGCCGTGGGGCGCGATGGGGCCGGCTGGTGGAGCTGGACCCGTTGGCGCTTCCGGATCTGTGGGCGGCTCGGGGTCGAGTTCGAGTGGCCTGGAGAGGTTCCATCGGATGTCGACCCGCCTGCTCAGGAGCGAGGTATCGCCGACAGGCACCCTGCCCACCAGTGCGAGCTCGATCCGCCCGCTGGGCGGGTTGGGCACCAAGTGCGGCAACACAATCCAGGTAACGGTTGTGTCTGTGTCGATCCCGGTACCAGCCGCGCGTGCTGCGGCTGCAGCAGCGTCGTTGCTGGTGTGTTCGGCGGCGAGGTAGTCGTGGAAGTCGGCTTTGACGTCGGCGATGCGGTTGATGCGTTCGGGATTCTCCGGCATACCCGGTTTGGCGTTGAGCCGCCAGGCGACGCGACCGGTGTCGGGTCCTTCGGTGATCATGCGGGTGGTGAACTGGCCGGGTTTCGTGCCGACTCTGCGGTTGTGCACATCACAGGCCGGGACGAGTTGATCGATATCGGTGAGTCCGCCGTCGGCCCAGTCTTTCGCGGCGTGATGCATCTGCACCCGTGACGCGGGCTGGTTACAGCCGGGTGCCGAACACATCTTCCCGCCGGGTGAGGCGAACGAGGCCAACCGTTGCCCGAGCGACGCGATCCGCTTCGACCGACCGAGGTAGAGCGGGACACTGGTGTGGTCACCGAACACCGCCAAATACTGACTCGCTCCGGCAGAGGCGGCCATGTTGATCACGTCCTGAATGGGCAGCAGTGTTCCGGACGTGGTTTGTGCGATCCCCGCCTGCGCTTCCAACTCGTGCAGGCTGGTGGTGACGATCACCTGAATCGGCAACCCCCGATGCGTGTTACCCAGCATCCCCGACTCCAACACCTGCCCGAGCAGTGCGGAGAAGGCGTCGTGGTTGCGTTGCGCAGGCGAGCGTTCATCACGCAGCGCGGCCGCCGCGACCTGCTCGGCATTCGCGGTCGCGATCGGACCGACCGGCGACTCCGGATCATCCGGGTTGTTCATGCCGGGTTTGGCCCACGAGTCGAGCACCGTATCGAGTCGGGCGCGGGCGATCGGATCGAGATCGGCGGTCAACCGTGACATGAGTTGCGCGTTCTGTCGGTTCACCCACAGACGGCGTCGACGTTTACGGTCCTTCGAGGTGGTGAGTGTCCCGTCCGGATCGAGATGCGCCAACAATCGTGACCCGAGGTTGGTGATTTCGGCGGGCGTGAACTGGACCGCATACCCGGCCATCTGCGCTTCGGCGGCAGCTTTCGTCTCGGCCGACACCTCACCGGGGATCGCCTCCAACACCTCCAACACCGCACGCACGTGCGCGCCCGCGACCCGACCCTCCGCCACATACCCAGCCAACGTCGGGCACGACGGTGGTAGTCGGTCACCGCAGATCGTGGTGAACGATCCGGTCGCCGCGATCACCCGATGCCGCGCCGCCGGGTCACCAATGTGCAGACCGTGCCCCATAAAGTTGCGAACATCGCGGAAACCCAGGGCGCGGGGTAGATCGCGGTCGGAGGCTTCCACAATCAACCGATCCGTGACAGCGCCCGCGGTCCGCAACGCCAGGCGTTCGGCCTCCACAGTGGCTTCGACCAGCGCCGCGTCGGATACCAGCGACACATCGACGGCAGCCAACTCATCCAACACCGACGCCAAGCGCGACAGCTTCTCCGCCACCACCGCATCCGCAGAACCCACCGCAGCAGAGGCCAACACAGACGACCCCACAGCCGAAGGCGCGCCACCGTTTTCGCTGTTGTTGCGATTGCTGTTGCCGTTCACGTGCCGCCACCCCCGCCCCACGTCATGTCGAATATGTGTTCTACATTACCCGACAATACCGACAGCGTCGAGGAAATCTCGAACACAAGATCGACTTGTGGATATTCACCGCGCCAGACGCAATGCGGACCCACTCCGCTTGTACAACAACATGATTCGTGTGACCGACTCAGCCGACTAGTTGTAAGACCCGGCCAGGTTGTGAACGTGTAGGCGTTCGATCGGGGTGAGGCCGCCGATGCCGCTGTGGGTTCGGTGGTGATTGTAGTGGTGGAGCCAGTCGTTGTAGGTCGCCGCCCGGGCCCCATCAGAGGTGTAGAGCTGTGCGTAGGCCCATTCCGAGGCCAGGGTGCGATTGAATCGTTCGACTTTGCCGTTGGTTTGCGGCCGGTAGGGGCGGGTCCGTTTGTGCCTGATGTCGGGGCCGAGAGCTTCAGCGAAAACCCTTGAGCGGTAACAGGACCCGTTATCAGTCAGGACTCGGGTGACGGTGATGCCGTGAGCGGTGAAGAAGTCGTTGGCACGGGTCCAGAACCCGGCGGCGGTCTCCTTGCGTTCATCGCCGAGGATCTCCGAATAGGCCAGACGTGAGTGGTCATCGACGGCGTGATGCAGAAATGAGTAGCCGCGGCCCTTCTTGTTGTTGTGCCGATTGCCGATCGTGCGCCCGAGTTGGCGATGTCCACCGCCGTCGGGGATGCGGCCGAGCTTCTTGATGTCGACGTGGACCAGATCACCAGGATTGTCGTGTTCGTAGCGGCGGGGGCGTGGCGCGCGCACCGGCAGGCCGGTGGCTTGGTCGAGATGGCGTAGCAACGGCATCCGATAGCGCGCCAGGACTGCCTCCACGGTCGATTGCGCAATGTGTAAATGCGCCGCGATCCGGGCGGCTCCCCACCGGTGGCAGAAGCGCACCTTGATGATTCGTCGTTCCCGCCGCCGCGCGAGCCGGTTGGCGGATCGGTGGGGGCGGCTGGAGCGATCGGTCATCCCGGCCGCACCGGCCTGCCGATAGCGGTCGGCCCACTTCTTGGCCGTAGCGGGTGAGCAGTTGAACCGTTCAGCAGCTCGCCGCAGCGTCCAGCCGGACTCCACGACGCACTGGGCCAGCGACAGACGGCCACGTTCGGCCAGGAAGGCATTACGGTGTGTCATGAGGGCCTCTTGGTAGTCGGCGTGTGTGTGGTAACCCCACCGATACCGGAGGCCCTCACCTGTTCACAGACGCCACGCCGTTCACAACCTCCCCGGGTGTTACAACTAGTCGATCGAAAAGTCCATATGCGCTTAAGGCTCCCGTCGGATCGCTCATCTGCATACATCAGGTCGCCGACATCACACGCCCGAGGAAGTCCATACTGCCGCAACAAGATTCGCCAATACCCAAACCCGCCACAAACAGAACGAGACCCCTTCGACGCGTCGTCGAAGGGGTCTCGCTCAAGCAGTAGGAGTGTCAGCTCAGGAGAACTTCGCCTTCAGCTTTTCGACGCGCTCTTCGCGCTTCTCCTTCTTCTCAGCCTTCTTCTCGTCGTGGAGCTTCTTACGAGCGGCCTCGGCTGCAGCCTCTGCAGCGTCCTGCTGAGCCTCGAGCTCGGCCAGAACCTCGTCGAGCGGGCGACGCACGATGGCACCGTCGTACTTGGTCACCAGGGCGTCGAGAGCTGCGGTGTCGGCCTCGTCGGTCTGCGCGATGATGGCGTTGCCGCCGGGGCGAACAGTCTTGCCGAACTCCGTGATCGCGTCGTCGAGGTCGTCGGAGCGGCTGGCATCAACGAGCGCGCCGCCTGCGGCACCGAGACCGAATCCGAGCAGAACACCGAGTGGGCCCCCGAGCACGCCGATCAGGCCCCCCTGATAACAAGTGATACCCAGGGTGCCACCAAAACGACAGCAATCGCGCGATTTCGCGCCATTGCGCTCTCGCGTCGCGTCGTCGCAACGTGTTTGAGATCTGCGACCGTTGCAGCGGGGTTGCGACAGCATGGCGCTACCCCGACTATTCACTCGCCTTGCCGAGCAGGGCGTCGAGCCATCCGGTTCCGTTGAGAATTCCGTCAACAGGCACGCCTCCGGAGAGCACTGTCGGTGTGGCAACCTGCCCGCCGGTGGCCTTGGCCAGTTGATTCTCCGACTCCTCAGCCGCCTTCTCGCCCTCGGCGACCTTGGCCCCGTCGGCGATGCATTTCTGCGTCACCCCGTTGGCGCCCTGCTCGGCCGCGACCTTCGCCAGGTCGGCGTTCGACTTATCGGAGTCGCCACCTTCCTTCGGCTGATCTGCGAACAGCGCGGAGTGGAACTTGAAGAAGACCTCTTTGTTTTCGCCTGCGCCAACACATTGCAGTGCGCCCGCGGCACGACTCGAGTAACTACCCGACGCCGACTGACGATTGAGGAAGTTCAGCATGTGGTAGCGAACCCGAAGCCTGCCCGCATCGACGGCGCTGACAATCGCCTGACCCGACTGCTCCTCGAACTGCTTGCACACGGGGCACATGAAGTCCTCGAAGACGTCGATCGTCGTCTTCGAGTCGGGAGCACCGATGATCAACGCGGCGTTGGAATTGAGGACCTGCTCGTTGGCTGTTCCGCCGTGATCGCGATTGCGGTTCCACAGAACGCCGCCGACGACCAGAGCGATCACCACCACAACGGCGATTCCTAGCAACACATACGTCGAGGTGCTCGACGTCGCGCGAGGCTGGTGTTTTGACGTCGATGCGGGTGGCTTACGCCTGTCAGTCACAGATCATCCTTCGTGTGGTCGCCGTGCCCTCCCATGGAGCAGGTGTGCAACACCGATCAGCAGCGTGGCACCACGGGCGAGCCTAACGCACCAGCAATTGACGACAGCACCAACGAGTCACGACAGTGCGGCGTCGACGACCTCCTGCGCTTGCTCCTGAACCTTCGCGAGGTGGTCGACACCCTTGAACGATTCGGCATAGATCTTGTACTTGTCTTCGGTACCCGACGGTCGTGCGGCGAACCAGGCGTCCGCGGTGGTCACCTTCACGCCGCCGATCGGCGCGTCGTTGCCCGGCGCTTTCGTCATCACCGCGGTGATCGGATCCCCGGCCAGATCGGTGGCGGTGATCTGATCAGCGGAAAGGTTCGCCAGCACCGCCTTCTGTTCGCGCGTGGCAGGCGCATCCGTTCTGGCATAAGCGGATTCGCCGTACTCCGCGGCCAGCTCGCGGTAGCGCTCCGACGGCGTCTTGCCGGTCACCGCCAAGATCTCCGACGCCAACAACGCCATGATGATGCCGTCTTTGTCGGTCGACCACGGACTGCCGTCGAACATGAGAAACGACGCGCCTGCACTCTCTTCGCCGCCGAACGCGATACTGCCATCGAGCAGGCCGTCGACGAACCACTTGAATCCGACGGGCACCTCGATCAGTTTTCTGCCGATACCGGCGACGACTCGGTCGATGAGACTCGAACTCACCAGCGTCTTCCCGACCGCGGCATCGGGCGACCAGTTCGACCGATGCGTGTACAGATAGTCGATCGCAACGGCCAGATAGTGATTGGGGTTCATCAACCCGCCGTCGGGGGTGACGATGCCGTGGCGGTCGGCGTCGGTGTCGTTACCGGTCGCGATGTCGTAGGAATCACGCGAATCGATGAGCGACGCCATCGCGTCCGGCGATGAACAGTCCATCCGGATCTGGCCGTCGGTGTCGAGCGTCATGAACGAAAACGTCGGGTCCACAGTCGGATTCACGACGGTGAGCTTGTCGAGGTTGTAGCGGAATCCGATGGCAGCCCAATAGCCGACCGATGCACCACCGAGGGGGTCGGCACCGATGTGAACCCCTGCGTTGCGGATCGCCTCGAGGTCGACGACCGACCCCAGTCCGTCGGTGTAGTTCATGACGAACGAATAGTCGTGCACCAAGTCGTCGCGTCGGGCCTTCTCGAACGAAATCCGTTTGACCCCATCGAGTTTCGCCGTAAGCAGCTCGTTGGCGCGGTTGGCGACCCACGACGTGATCGTCGTATCGGCGGGTCCGCCGGTCGGCGGGTCGTACTTGAAGCCACCGTCACGCGGCGGATTGTGCGACGGGGTGACGACAATGCCGTCGGACTCGACACCGGGATTGGCAGCGTTGAAGGTGAGGATCGCACGGCTGACAGCAGGGGTGGGCGTGTAGGTGTCGTCTTCTGCGGTATAGACGGTCACCCCGTTGGCGACCAGAACTTCGAGTGCGGACTTCCACGCGGGAATCGACAGTGCGTGCGTGTCGAACCCGATGAACAGCGGGCCGGTGATACCCGCGCCCGTGCGGTACTCGACGATCGCCTGTGTGATCGCGAGGATGTGTGCTTCGTTGAAAGCCGAGTCGAGGCTTGACCCCCTGTGCCCCGAGGTACCGAAGACGACGCGCTGCCCGGGATCATCCGGGTCGGGCACCCTGTCGTAATAGGCGCCGACGACAGCGTCGACGTCGATGAGGTCTTCGGGCTGAGCCGGAGTGCCGGCACGAGGAGAAGCCATAGTCCTAGATTGTGCCCGAAACCGGCGCCGCCGTCAGTCCCTTGTTCCGTCAGCGGCATGCTGGAGTCGATGACTCCGCGACTCAACGTGCTCGTCCTGCCCGGTGGCACCGACGACAGCTACCGACCTTTCCGAGCGACCCAGGGAACAGCACTGAGGATGTACCCGTTCACGTGGTCGATCCGCGCGCGGTTCGGCAGCGCCGTCGACGTACGGCAGGTGCGCTACCGCGTGTACGGCTGGAACGGCGGCCAGGCAAGTCCCTTACCGTATGCGCGAGCAGCGCTCGATTCGATCACGCGCGACAACCCCGACGTTCCCGTCGTACTCATCGGACACTCGATGGGTGGACGCGTCGCGGCACACCTCGGCGCCGACCCACGGGTCACCGGCCTACTCGCGCTGGCCCCGTGGTGGCAGCATCGCGACTGGCGTCAGATCCGTCGAGGCGCCCACGTGCGCGCCATCCACGGCGACGCCGACACACTCACCTCAGCTCGACGCACCGCCGAAGGCATAGCCGAACTGCGCGACGACGGTTACGACGCCACGTTCGTCTCGGTGCCGGGGGGTCGGCACGCGATGCTCGACCACATCTCCCTGTGGCAGGGTTCGGCACTCGACCTCGTCGGTCGTGCGCTCGCCGAGGGCGCGTAAGTCCATCGGCTATCGCGGAAACCCGATGCGCGCTGCGCACCGGGCATCGTCCGGTTGTCCCACGCGGTACCGTGTTGCGCATGCCGAGGGCGGGTAGGCGGAAAACGATGTCGGAGAGTCGAATTCTCGATGCTGCATCGGAAATTCTGGAAACCGGCGAGCACTACGCCGACATCCCCGTCGAACGCATCCTCGAGGTCGCCGACGTCTCGCGGTCGACGTTCTACCAGTGGTTCCCCGACAAGACCGCGCTGATTCTGCAGCTCACCGCTCCCCTGCTCGCAGAGTTCGTGGCCACGGCCGACCGCTATTGGAAGGAACCGTCGCAGGCACGTCCGGAGGCCCTCACCGACGTCATCGTCGAACTCCTCGCCTCAGCCCGCCGCTACCGCGTGATCTGGCGTGCGTACCTCGAGACGACCAGCACCGACACCCGCTTCGGCGACAACTTTCGACGAGGCCTGCAGAACTACACAGCCGATATCGCCGAACGAATCCGCACCGAACAGGCCGCGGGTCTCGTGTCCCCCGACATCGAACCCGACCAGACTGCGCGATTCATCGTCGTAGGCATGCAGGCAGGCTTCTCCGACGTCATGCAACTCGCCGACGACGCCCAAGACCACGCATTCGCCGCAGCCATGGCTCGATCGTTCTGGCTCACCATGTACGGCGACGGCACCGCACAAAAAAGCCTCCCACCTGAGTAAACAGGTGGGAGGCCTTCGTGGAGCTGCCGGGAATTGAACCCGGGTCCTCCGTCGCTTCGGTAGGGCTTCTCCGTGTGCAGTCCGCTATATCTCTACTCGGATCTCTCGGTCACGCGAACAAGCCGAGATGACGATCCCAGTCGCTGTGAGTTGTCCCGTTCACTCCCGCGACCGGAGTGGACGGTGAGCTCCCCGAGATGATGCCGGCACCGGGTAAGGGAGCAAAACCCGGGCCGACAGACACGCAGTCGCTGTCAGGCAGCGAGTGCGTAGTCGCGCTGATTCTTATCGGCGCTTAATTGGTTGCCGCGACGCTTAACGGTGGTCTCTGGCCTGCACCGACACGCTTCCCCCACCTCGACGCACGTAGTCGAAACCGATCAGCCCCGAGATGGTTCCACCGGAAACCGGCGGAAGCTCCACTATAACAACCTGCGGCTCGCTGTTCATTCCCTTTTCTCGGCGGCTCGGTTCAAAGCGCCCTCTCACGCGCCGAGCGCTGGTCCGATCACCCGCCAACTGTCGCGCATCTCGGTGGCGAACAGCGACCACGTGTGCGCACCCTGGTCGAACACTCGGTACGTGTGCGGTACTCCCGCGCCGTTCAGTGCCGCGGCCATCTGGTCGGTGCACCAGCGCGTTCCCATCTCCACCTCGGCAGGTCCGGCCAGCAGCGACGGCGCGCCAACGGGAGCGCCGTCGGTGCGTCCCGGTAGGCCAGACGCCGCGCCCGGGTAGATCGCCTTGCCACGCAGCCGCGTCGGGTTCCGCGATGGGTCGTGATCAACCCATGCGGGCGATCCGGGAGGTCCGAACATGTTCAGCGCGTTGCCACCACCGATCGAGGTCGTCGCCAAGACGCCTGCGGTCGCGGGTGGCGCACTGATGGCGGGGCAACCGCTGTACGACGCCGCGGCACGATAGAGCGATCCGCCGCGGCCGGCGATGTCGAGCGCGGGACCTCCGGAGAGCGACAAACCTGCGATCGCGTTGCGGCCGTTCGCCCGCAAGGGACCTGCGATGGCGGCCGGTAGTTCGCGCAGCAGATAGGTCTCCCACTTGTTGACGCCGAGCGCAGGGTCCGGCCGCTGCCAGTCGGCGTACCACGAGTACGGCCCACCCAGTGGCGACACCACGGTCACGTTCTTGCGAGCAAAGAACGATCGGTAATCGGTCTGCTTGAGCCAACTGTCACCTTCGACGCCGCCTGACCGTCCGTTGAGCAGGTAGAAGACAGGCGCCGAGCCGTCGCCTCGCGGTCGCAACACCTGATTCGGGATCACCTTGCTCATCGACGGCGAGTACACGTAGACGATCGACAGTTGGTCGTCGACCCGGTCGATCCGCACCACCGCCGCCGAAGCAGGAGCCGCGACCGCGGTACCCGTGAGCGCTGCCCCCGCAACCGCTATGACAACGGCCAGCAACGTGGCGACGATCGACGTCCCGCGTCGAGAACGCCTCGGCGTCTTCACCGGTCGCCATGCTCGCGTCGCCTGTGACGCCTGTGGCTTATGTTCCGTTTGTGGTAGTCCCCTCGTGATCACCCGGCATGTCTACCGACACTCACAGCAACCTTCCAGACTTGACGCGCCGCTAACGGTCAGTCGTCACCGGATCGCGACCCAAATGAGCGTCCCCAGACACCTTCGAGCCGTTAACGACACCGCACCTCGCGAAGTGATCACACTCAGCGGATCTCGAGGACCACCGTGTCGTGCACGCCGACAGGTACCGACAACTCGCCGTGCTGCGCCGTGAAAGAGCGCCCGGTCCACGCGTCCACACCGGTCACCGACGCATCGCCAACGAGTCCGATGCTTCCCAACGACACCGACAGCGTGCGCGCATGATCGGCGCGGTTGGTCAGCGAGATGACCAACCCCTTCTCGCCGATGGCCCGCGACCACACCTCAGGGTCGTCGTCGACCATCGCACCGGCGACGACTCGCGAATCCTGGTCGATCGCAATGATTGCCGCGTTACGCAACGTGTCGAGAGTCTGCTGCGACATGTTCGTCAGGTCGTTTCCCGCGATCAGAGGCGCAGCCATCATCGACCACATCGAGATCTGAGTGCGCTGCTGCGCGGGTGTGAGCCCAGTTGATCCGACGACCAGCATGTCCGGGTCGATGAACGAACCCGGCTTCACCCGTGCGGTCAACGGCCCCGCGGCGTCGACGATGTTTACGATGCCCTGATATCCCGACGATCCATTCGCGGTCGACCATGCGGGCGTGACGTCGTTGGTCACACGCGTCGTGGTTGCTGTTCCGCCCCAATCGAATTCGGCACCGGGTACCGATCCCGCGACGCCGCTGTTGGGATTGATCGCAAACACGATTCGACGGTCCGTGTCGCGCAACGCATTTCGCATCGCGGTGAACGATGAGACCTGATCGTCGTGAGAAGTGTCGGACGAGCACCAGTCGTACTTGAGATAGTCGACGCCCCATCCGGCGAATGTCTGGGCGTCGGTTGCCTCGTGGCCACCGCTGCCCGTCGCGCCCGGATACGTGCCCTGGAACTGGGTGCAGGTCTTATCCCGTGCGCCTGAATAGATCCCGAAAAGTAGGCCACGCTGATGGAGGTAGTCCCCAAGAGCGGCCATACCCGACGGAAATCGAACCGGATCTGCCTGCAGCCTGCCGGAGGCGTCGCGCTGCGGAGCAGCCCAGCAATCGTCGACGATCACGTACTTGTAACCGGCATCGCGCAGTCCCGACGACACCAGCGCATCGGCCTGCGCACGGATGATCTGCTCGGTGATCCGACATCCGAAGGTGTTCCAACTGTTCCACCCCATCGGCGGAACCCCCGCAAGCCCGGGGATCGCGGGTCCGTCACCGCCGATCCGACCCTCCTGCTGCGGCGCGCACGCGACAGCCGCCAACACAGCGATCACCGCCACGACGGCGGCAACCACCGGGAAGCGCGCTCCACGAGACGTCGACGTCGCGGTCACATGCCCTTGACGCGACGACCCAGCTCGCGTTCGACCTCACGCTGCGCGGTGCGTCGAGCAATGTCGTGGCGCTTGTCGTGTGCCTGCTTACCGCGTGCGAGCGCGAGCTCGACCTTGACCTTGCCGTCGTTGAAGTACAGCGACAGGGGCACCAAGGTGAGGTTGCCGTCGCGGATCTTGCCGATCAGATTGTCGATCTCACTGCGATGCATGAGGAGCTTGCGCTTGCGCAGCGGCGTGTGGTTCGTCCACGAACCGCGCCCGTACTCGGCAATGTTGAGGCCACGCAGCCACACCTCGCCGTCGTCGATGGTGGCGAATGCGTCGACCAACGACGCCTTGCCCTCCCGAAGACTCTTGACCTCGGTGCCGACCAAAGCGACACCGGCTTCGTAGGTGTCCAGGATGGCGTAGTTATGGCGAGCCTTCCGATTCGACGCAATCACGTTGCGCCCCTTCTCCCTCGCCATCACTCAGCCCTTTCTGTCGCTAATCGTCGGCCAGCCGTCGCTCCGAGCCTCCTCGCTACAGCCCGCTATTACTCACGAACATAGACACGCAGCGTGACATACGCCGTCGCGCCTGCCAACACAATTCCGGCGAGGATCAGCCACGGCGACACGAACAACACGTCGCCCGCGGTGATCCTGGCCAGGATGTTGACGCCGTAGAGGTCGTTCAACGCCTTGTCGAAGAAGAACACCTTCGCCGCGAACAGACCGGCTATCGCCAGCAGCGAACCGATGAACGCCGAGACCACCGCTTCCAAGAGGAAGGGTAGCTGCGTGTACCAACGGGTCGCACCGACAAGCCGCATGATCGACACCTCTGTCCGCCGGGTGAACGCCGCGACCTGAACTGTATTGACGATCAGTAGGATCGCCGCCACCGCAAGGACCGCGGCCACCGCGAACGCCGCGTTGCGCACACCGTCGAGCACGCTGAAGATGCGTTTCACCAACTCTCGCTGATCTAGAACGCCGTCGACGCCCAGATCCTTCCGGTCGGCATATTTGTCGAGCACGGCACCGAACTGGCTCGCGTCGCTCATCCGAACCTTGAGCGACGCGGGGTTGGCGTCGGGCGAGATCATGTCGGCGATCTCGGGTGCGCTCTGCTCGAACGCCGCCTTCGCCGCCTTGTAGGCGTCCGCCTTGCTGACGTAGGTCACCGAGCCGACGCCCGGCTCGTTCTCCAGGTTGGTGCGCAGCGTCGAACACGGTGCGCGTTGGCAGTCGGGGTCGGCCGCACTGACGTCGTCGTTGATGTAGAACTGCATCTCGACGCGGTCGAGGAAGATCTTCTGACTCTTGTTCGCCATCTGGATGACCAACAATCCGCCACCGAGCATGCCGAGGGTAATGGCAGTGGTGAGGATCATCGCGACCGTCATCGTGACGTTGCGGCGGAGACCGTTGAGGACCTCTCTGATGATGAAGTTCGCTCGCATGCTGGTGCTACACGTCCTTTGGTCTGTGTGGTGCGCGGCTCGGTGGTACGCGGACTGACGGGCGTCGAAGCGGTCGGTGGCGCGTAGTCGCACTCACCCCGGATCGACGGTCAGCCGATGCCGTACACGCCTTGTGCGTCGTTGCGGACGAGTCTGCCGTTGTCGAACTCGAGTACCCGACGTCGCATCGCGTCGACGATGTGCCGATCGTGCGTCGCCATGACGACGGTTGTTCCGCGCCGGTTGACGCGGTCGAGCACGTCGACGATCTCCTCGCTGGTCTCCGGATCGAGGTTGCCAGTGGGCTCGTCGGCGAGCAGGACCAGTGGCCGGTTGACGATCGCGCGCGCGATGGCGACACGCTGCATCTCACCGCCCGACAGCTCGTAGGGCATACGGTCCTGCTTGCCCTCGAGACCCACGTACTCGAGGACCTCCGGTACGACACGGCGAATGGTCGACGGCTGCTTGCCGATCACCTCGAGCGCAAACGCCACGTTGTCGGCCACCGACTTCTGCTGCAGCAACCGGAAGTCCTGGAACACACACCCGATGGATTGCCGCAGCTTCGGCACCGTGCGTCCGCGAAGGCGGTTCACGTGGAAGTCGCCGACGTACACCTCACCCTTCGTCGGCCGATCCTCTTTGAGCAGCAGCCGGAAGAACGTCGACTTGCCAGAACCAGAGGGGCCGATGAGGAACGCGAACTCGCCTTTGTCGACCTCGAGATCGAGGTCGGTGAGGGCGGGTCGGCTGGATGCCTTGTACTTCATCGTCACGTTCTCCAGCTTGATCACGACAACAGAGTGTAACGGTGACGCCTGAGAGGTCTGTTCAGGTGCGCACCCGCGCGCCGACCCGCCCGGTCAACGCGACGGGACTGCCGTCGTCTCCTGCTGGTTGTTCCGGTTGTTGAAGAAGTCCGAGAAGCCGTTGCCACCGGTCGTGGTCGGTTGCCCACTCTGGGTGCCCGGAACGGCGCCTCCCTGACCGGGCTCTTCGCTCGGACTACCCGACTCACCCGAGACGCCCGACGGCACCGACGTCGAGGGATACGACGAGGACGGCGTCGAGTACGTCGTCTCCGGAGTCGTCTCGACCGACGTGCGGTGATGAGTCGGCTGGGGCGCAGGAGCGTCGACGATTCCGTACCGCTGCGAGGTGTAGCCGTAGACAATGACGCACACGATGAAAAGCACCGACACGATCGCCGTACTGGTACGGACCCCGGTGTGCGGAATGTGGTGCCAGTCGCGTCGGTGGCGCAGACTGTGTGGATTGCCGATCTCGTCCGTGCGCGGCTGCGGGGCCACCGTGCGATCCGCGTCCGAGTCGTCCTTTGCGTCCAAGTCGGCATTCGCGTCGCCGTTGCTGTTGCCGTTGCGTTTAGCGTTTTCCTGCTTGTCGGCGGCGGCTTCTGCCTGCTCGATCTTGGCGACGACCTCCTCGGCCGCTGCCTTCGCGGCGTCGTCGTCGGATCGACCCGCGCTGTGGTCGGGGCCGTCATGACGGTGAACCATCACTTGTCACCCCCCGACGATGCTTGCGCGTCGGCTTCGGAATGACCGCTCGGCGGCGCTGACCCCGCCTGCACCTCTTTACCCGAGGCGACGTTGATACCGCGGCGAGCCAGTGCGCGCACGATCCATGCGCGCAGCGCACGGCTGACCTCGAACTGTTTGCCGGGCAGAGTCCTGGTCACCATCCTGACGGTCATCGAATCGAGCTCGAGGTTTGTCACACCGAGCGGCGACGGCGCGTCGAGAAGCAAGTCGTGCCAGTACGGATCGTTGTAGAAGCGCTGGCCAACCTCGGATAGAACCTCGTTGACCACTCCGATGTCGGAGTCGGCGGGCACCGGAACGTCGACGACGGCTCTCGCCCAGTCCTTCGAGCGGTTGGTGGTCTTGATGACCTGCCCGTTGGGAACGGTGATGACCTCGCCCTCGGATGTACGAAGTCGGGTGATGCGCAACGTCACGTCCTCGACGGTTCCCTCGGCTTCACCGTTGCCGGTGACGGTCAGAGCCACGACGTCGCCGTATCCGTACTGCCGTTCGGCGACCACAAAGAATCCCGCAAGGATGTCTTGGACCACCCGCTGGGCACCGAAACCAAGTGCCGCACCGACGACGGCAGTCGGGCCGACCAGGCCTGACAACGGCACCTTGAACACCGTGAGGATGTGCAGGAACACGATGATGCCGACGACGACGACAAGCGTCCACGACACCACGTCGATCATCGCGCGGCGGTGCTTGGAGTCCTCGCTCTGCACAATCAGATCACTGTTGTGGAACTTGGCCTCGATACGGTCGTTGAACTTCTGCGCCGACCAGCGGATAAACCGCACGACGAGGATGCCGCCGAGGATCCAGATGACGATTTCGAGGCCGTTCGTGGCCATCCATCGGTAGAAGCGCCCGATCACCGACTCCGTCGCACCGGGTGCGAACGCGAGTGTGGTGAGGTCGGCCCGCGCCAGCACCGACGAACCTGCCCGCGCGAAGACCTCACGCATCGGCATCAGCCATCCGCCAGCGGATGCCGGCTTCGATGAACTCGTCGATGTCGCCGTCGAGAACCGTGGTCGGGTTGTTGTTCTCGACGTTGGTCCGCAGGTCCTTGACCATCTGATAAGGGTGCAGCACGTAGGAACGCATCTGGTTGCCCCAGCTCGATCCGCCGTCGCCCTTCAGTGCGTCGAGCTCTGCGCGCTCCTCCTGCTGTTTGCGGGCGAGGAGCTTGGCCTGCAGCACCCGCATCGCCGACGCCTTGTTCTGCAGCTGGCTCTTCTCGTTCTGACAGGTCACGACGATGCCGGTCGGGATGTGGGTCAACCGCACGGCCGAGTCGGTGGTGTTGACCGACTGACCGCCGGGACCCGACGACCGGTAGACATCGACCTTCACGTCGTTCTCGTCGACGTCGATGTGGTCGGTGGTCTCGACGACTGGCAGAACCTCGACCTCTGCGAACGAGGTCTGGCGTCGGCCCTGGTTGTCGAACGGGCTGATCCGCACCAATCGGTGTGTGCCCTGCTCCACCGAGAGCGTGCCGTACATGTAGGGCGACTTGACCGCGAAGGTCGCCGACTTCAAGCCCGCTTCCTCCGCGTAGGAGGTGTCGTAGACCTCGACGCCGTAGCCGTGCTTCTCCGCCCAGCGGACGTACATACGCATCAACATCTGGGCCCAATCGGCGGCATCGACGCCGCCCGCACCCGACCTGATATTGACCACGGCGTCGCGCGAGTCGTACTCGCCGGCGAGCATGGTCTTGACTTCCATCGCTTGAATATCGCTGCGCAGGGATTCGCGCTCGGCGTCGGCGTCGGCAAGCGCCGACGTGCGCGCCTCACCCTCTTCGGACTCCGCGAGTTCGTAGTGGACGGGCATGTCATCGAGTCGCTGCCGCAACTCGGTGACGCGACGCAGCTCCGCCTGGGCGTGCGAGAGTTCGCTTGTCACCTTCTGCGCGTGGTCTTGGTCGTTCCACAGATCCGGGTCGGACGCCTGCATCTCGAGCTCGTCGATCCGCCGACGCAACTCCTCGACGTCGAGGACTTTCTCGACGGTCGTCAGGGTCGAGTCGAGCGATTCGAGATCGGTTGCTACGTCAGGATGCACGGTTTACCAGGGTACCGACTGCTGATTGCCGATGTGCCCCCACTCCTCACGCCGACGGCGGTACCGAGGGCGGCACGTCGGGTGTCTGCATGGGAGGCAATTGGCCGAAACTCCACGTCGTCGCGGTCTTCCCCGGTTTGTAGACCACGGCCTGCTCGGATCCGATCTGCGGCCACGGTTCGCCCTCGGTGAGGATCATCGTTCCGTACACCTCGGTCGGGTTGGTTCCCGGACCGTTGATCGTTCCGGAGATGGTGCAGAACGCTTGCCCCTTGCTGTCGGGTTCGGCCTGATCACTCACGCCCGTGACGGTCAGCGTTCCTTGCGCGTAGCCCGCCGTGTTCCCACCGAATCCGCCGATCCGCTGTCCGCGGAAACGCATGATCATCGCGATCACGGCGACGACGAGCAATATGACGAGAATGACGGTCAACATGGCATCAACCCTACCGACCCGACCGGGCATTTCGGGCGGCGAACGCAGCGTCGACGGTCATCGTGGCAGCCATCAGTCCACAGTTTTCGCAACGCGGCCAAGCGTTACGCTGACCGGGTGCTTCCGACGCCCGGTTCCGACGCCACCGCCGACCTCGATTTCGCGCTCTCTCTCGCAGAGTCCGCCGACGCGCTGACGATGCGGCGCTTCGGCGCGATCGACCTCGAGGTCGACGCCAAACCCGACCTCACCCCGGTCTCCGACGCCGACCTCGCCTGCGAACAGATGATCCGCGAACGGCTCGCGGCTGTCTTCCCCGACGACGAGGTCCTCGGCGAAGAGTTCGGCGGTGACGCGGTCCTGACCGGTCGGCAGTGGGTCGTCGACCCCATCGACGGCACAAAGAACTTCGTGCGCGGCGTCCCGATCTGGGCCACGCTGATCGCTTTGTTGGTCGACGGCGTGCCGGTGGTCGGCGTGGTGTCGGCGCCTGCGTTGAGCCGCCGTTGGTGGGCCGCCACCGGTCACGGTGCGTTCGTCGCGTTCGACCACGGCGACGCGCGTCAGATCGCGGTCTCGAATGTCGCCGACCTCGCGTCGTCGAGCCTGACCTTCTCGAGCCTGTCCGGCTGGGCCGACCGCGGAGTCCGCGACAAGTTCATCGACCTCACCGACCGTGTCTGGCGCGTGCGCGGCTACGGCGACTTCCTCAACTACTGCCTCGTCGCCGAGGGCGCCGTCGACATCGCGGCAGAACCCGAGGTGTCGCTATGGGATCTCGCCCCGCTCGACGTGCTGGTCCGCGAAGCAGGCGGGCGGTTCACGTCACTCGACGGCTCACCCGGTCCCGGCGGCGGCAGCGCGGTCGCGACCAACGGACTTCTCCACGACGAGGTGCTCGCTGCGCTCGAGGCGTAACCCGCGGCGTCCTCTCCGGGCTACCTGCCCGCTCGGATAGTCCGTGCGCAATCCCGCGTGGCGACCGCCGACAGCTCCTAGCGTGTGCGTCTGAGACCCAACGCTCCAGGAGATTCGCGATGCCCAGCTTTCCCGCACTGACCCACGTGGCCATTACCGTCACCGACCTCGACGCCAGCACTCGTTGGTACACAGCGCTGTTCGACGCCGCGCCCGTCCTCGACGAAGATGAGGAGTCGGGCGACTTTCATCACGCGGTGTTCGCGCTCGCCGGCGGAACCCTCTTCGGACTGCACACGCACACCGGCTCGGCGGCGTCGGGAAGCTTTGACGAACACAGGACGGGACTCGACCACATCGCCTTTGCCGTCAGTCGTGCGGAACTCGACGACTGGCTGGTGCGCTTGGACGAGCTCGGCGTCGCGCACAGCGAGATCAAGCACGCGCACTACGGGTCCGGCATTTCTTTCCGCGACCCCGACAACATCGCGCTGGAGTTCTTTGCCCCTCCCGCGTGAGCCGCGACGAGGTCGTCACACCTGGGTCGCCGACTCCTCGCCGAGCACGACGAACTCGGTGCCGGGATCCTTCATCTCCTGCAACCGCGCGTAGTGAACGCTGGTCCCCGCGTCGGAAAGCACAGCCTGATGGATCGGGACGGCGACCCGCGGCGCCATCGCACGCAGGTAGTCGACCGACTCGCTGAGTTTCATCCACGGCGCGGCCGAGGGCAGCGCGAGCACGTCGATCTGCTCGAACGGAATGTAGAACGAATCTCCCGGATGCATGAAACGTCCTGGAGCCGTTGCTGTTCCGAGTACATACGCCACGTTGTCGACGACGGGGATCTCGGGGTGGATCACAGCGTGGCGTCCTCCGGTGAATCGCGCGGTCACCGCGCCGACGCCGACTTGGCCGCCCGCGAGCGCCGCGGTCCACTCACCTGCGACATCGTCGGAGTTGAGTTGCGCGGCGGTCTGCGGATCGGCGATACGGATCGCCTGGGGGTTCTCGCCGACGAGATTCGGCAGCCGCCCGACGTCGCAGTGATCGGGATGCTGATGAGTGATCAGGATCGCGTCGAGTCCGGTGAGTCCTTCGAAGCCGTGCGACATGGTTCCCGGGTCGAAGAGGATTCGCGTCCCGTCCAATTCGACGAGCACGCAGGAATGGCCGAAGTGGGTGATCTCCATGTGTCCACTGTGCTCTCACATATGGGTTTGCGCATTGATCCGAACGAACACCGAGTCACACGACCGAGGGAAACACACCCCATCCAGCAGCGGCGTCGACGATGCGGGCGACGCCGTAGACCAGCCACACACCGATCGCCACCACCAACACCGGCAGCAGTCGACGTAGGCGCAGTCGCCTCAATGCCCCCGGACCGGCGACGAGGCACACGACTCCGGCCACGACTGCAATCGCAGTCGCCGCCAGCGTCAACGGCCCGAACACGTTGTAGGTGAACGCCCCGCTCACATCACCGTGCATGAGGTGCACCCAACTGCGCGTGAGTCCGCAACCCGGGCACGGCAGACCCGTAATCGCACGGAACGGGCAGAAGTCGGGGCCGTGATCGACCGAGTCCAGTGGCCACACGATCGCGGTGAGCAATGCCGCCCCGCCGACGGCGACCACCATCGCCGGTCCGGCACGGCTTCGTCGGCCATCCGAACCCGACGGCGCAGCGGTATGGCGACCAGGGACGTCGGCGCGATCAGTTGACACGTGACCAGCCTAAACCGGCGGGGAGAACACTATGTTCGACGAGCGCGTGACAATCTCCTTACCGAGTAGTAAGGTTCGTACTTACTACCGAGTAAGATACTGCTCACGGTCAGTTCCAGCACCCGTGCGAAGAGAAATGGTTGTCATGACGACTCACACCGAACCCCGCGACACTTCCGCAGTCGGCAAGAACCCGCACAAGCGCAATGCCATCGGTACCGCCATGCGTGTGCTCACGACGGTGACCGGCTCCGACTTCGCGGAGAAGTACCAGATCCGTGAGCCCATCAACCGGATCGCCTACCAGGCGACCAAGACCGGCTTCCAAACCCTCGGCGCCGCCAACCGCGCGTTCAAGAAGGTGCAGGGCGGTTCCGGCGGCGCAGCGCGATTGAGCACCACGCCCAAGGACTACTTCAACCTCAACCCCGACGACGAGCAGCAGATGATCGCCGAGACGGTCAAGGAGTTCGCCGAGGAGATCCTGCGCCCCGCTGCCTACGATGCCGACGCCGCCGCGAGCGCACCTGACGACATCGTCAAGCGCTCCGCCGAACTCGGCATCACGATGATCAACGTGCCCGAGCAGTTCGACGGCGCAGCTTCCGAGCGTGGCGTCGTCACCAACGCCCTCGTTGCCGAGGCAATGGCCTACGGCGACATGGGACTTGCCCTCCCGCTTCTCGCCCCGAGCGGCGTCGCAACCACTCTCACCAACTTCGGCAGCGACAGCCAGCAAAAGACCTACCTGCCCGACTTCGCAGGCGAGAACGTGCCGCAGTCGTCCGTCGTGATCGCGGAGCCGCGCGCGCTGTTCGACGCATTCTCGTTGCAGACCAAGGCAACTCGTGTGCCGAGCGGCTACCGGCTCAACGGCGTGAAGTCGTTCGTGCCTGCCGCCGGTTCGTCCGAACTGTTCATCGTCGGAGCCGCGCTCGACGGCCAGCCCGCGCTGTTCATCGTCGAATCCGACTCCGAGGGACTGATCGTCGAAGCAGATCCGGGCATGGGTGTGCGCGCCGCGGGCATGGGTCGTCTGCTGCTGCAAGACGTCGCCGTCCCCGAGAGCGCACTCCTCGGCGAAGAAGCCGGTGAGGCAGCCCTGGCCGCGTATCGCGACGTCGTACGTCTGTCACGCCTCGGTTGGTCGGCGCTCGCCGCCGGAACCGGCAAGGCCGTCCTCGACTACGTGATCCCCTACGTCAACGAGCGTGAGGCATTCGGCGAGCCGATCTCCAACCGGCAGGCCGTCGCCTTCATGGTCGCCAACATCGCGACCGAGCTCGACGGGATTCGCCTGGTCACACTGCGTGGCGCGTCGCGAGCCGAGCAGGGTCTGTCGTTCGCTCGCGAATCGGCACTCGCACGCAAGCTGACCATCGACAAGGGCCTGCAGATCGGACTCGACGGCGTGCAGTTGCTCGGCGGTCACGGCTTCACCAAGGAGCACCCGGTCGAGCGTTGGTACCGCGATCTGCGTGGCGCAGGCATCGGCGAGGGCATCGTCGTCCTCTGACGGCGGCTGTCTTCCGACGACGAGACCGACCGAGAAAGCATCTGACATGGCAATCAATCTGGAACTCCCCCGGAAGCTGAACACCACGATCGACCAGGCCCACCAGGCCGCGGCCGAAATCTTCCGACCCATCTCGCGCAAGTACGACCTCGCCGAGCACTCCTATCCCGTCGAACTCGACACTCTCGCAAGCCTGTACGACGGCCTCGCCGAGACCGGCCAGGCCGGTGCGGGTGCCGACGGCGGGCGAAGCCAGGAGAAGAAGGCCAAGCCGGAGCGCGAGGGCGCAAATATCAACGGCGGCAACATGCAGTCGGTGATGAATGTCATCGAAACATGTTGGGGCGACGTCGGTTTGACGTTGTCGATGCCCTATCAGGGACTGGGCAACTCGGCCATCGCCGCTGTCGCCACCGACGAGCAGCTCAAGCGCTTCGGCAAGGTGTGGGCCGCCATGGCCATCACCGAACCCAGCTTCGGCTCCGACTCGGCCGCGGTGACAGCCACCGCCAAGCTCGACGGCGACGAGTACGTGATCAACGGCGAGAAGATCTTCGTGACCTCCGGTTCGCGCGCCACCCACATCGTCGTCTGGGCCAGCGTCGATCGCAGCCTCGGACGCGCGGCAATCAAGAGCTTCGTCGTGCCGCGCGAGCATCCCGGCGTCGAGGTGGTGCGACTCGAGCACAAGCTCGGCATCCGCGTCTCCGACACCGCCGTGATCCGCTTCGAGAACTGCCGCATCCCCAAGGAGAATCTGCTCGGCAGCCCCGAGGTGGATACCAAGAAGGGTTTCGGCGGGGTCATGCAGACCTTCGACAACACCCGTCCGCTCGTCGCGGGTATGGCCGTCGGTGTTGCGCGTGCCGCCCTCGAGGAGTTGCGCCGCATCCTGGAGGAGGCGGGCATCGAGATCGACTACGACAAGCCTGCCGAGAACCAGCACGCCGCAGCCGCCGAGTTCATCCGGATGGAGTCCGACTTCGAGGCCGCCTACCTGTTGACGATCCGCGCCACGTGGATGGCCGACAACAAGGAACCCAACTCGCTGCAGGCGTCGATGGCCAAGGCCAAGGCCGGCCGCACCGTCACCGATGTCACCAACAAGGCCGTCGAACTGACTGGCACGCTTGGGTATTCGGAGCGACTACTGCTCGAGAAGTGGGCCCGCGACTCGAAGATCCTCGACATCTTCGAGGGCACCCAGCAGATCCAGCAGCTCATCATCGCGCGCCGCGTGCTGAACAAGAGCAGCGCAGAACTCAAGTGAAACACTGACTCTCGACGGGTCACGAGCCCTGCGGCACCACCGTGCCGCAGGGCTCGACTCTTTCCCGACCGCCGACCGAGCCGCCCCACCGCTGATCGAGCCGCACCCACCGCTGATCGAGCCCCTCCCGCTGATCGAGCTTGTCGAGATCACCCCGCCGACCAGCTCACACCGCCCACGCGAGCGCGAGCCCGACGGCGCAGGCGGCAGTGGCCGCAGCCACCGAGCCCACCGCGTTGCACAGCGCGAGTCCGCCTGCGCGCCGCTCGGCCAGACGCACGGTCTCGACGCTCGCCGTGCTGAAAGTCGTGTAGCCGCCGCAGAATCCAGTGCCGACAATCGCCTGCACCTCCGGCGGCGCCCCGTGGTAGATCACCAACCCCGCGAGCACGCCCAGCAGCAGCGAGCCGGAGACGTTGATGATCAGCGTCGCCCAGGGGAACGTCGTGTTCCGCCAACGTTTGATCGCGCCGTCGACGACGAACCGCGCTACGGATCCGAGCGCACCTGCGATGAGCATCGCCAGCACCGTCACGACACACCGCCTCGCCGCACCGCATTCCTTCGACCCGCCGCACCCGCCACGACGATGCCCGCCCAGGCGCCGAGCACGCCGAGGACAACGCTGAGAACCGCATACGCAACCGCTGCCGCCGGTGCGCCGTGATGGCCGAGTTGGGTGGTCTCGAGCGCGAACGTGGAGTACGTCGTGAATGCCCCGCAGAGTCCGGTGCCCGCAAAGACACGCACATTACGACGCCAGCCGTCGTCGGGACCTACAAGTGCCAGGAACCCCAGCAACGCGCCGAGCACGAACGCACCGCTGATGTTGATCGCGAACGTCGCCCACGGCCATCCGGTGCCGACCGTGGGGAACGCCTCCTCGATCGCATAGCGCAGACCCGTTCCACAGATCCCGCCGAGAAAGACCAGTGCGATCGCTCCGAACTGCAGGTGCAGAGGACGGTCGGCCGGCGCGTCGGGATCGATGTCCGCGATGTCACTGCCCGATCTGTTGCGCGAGCCGCGCCAGGACGTCCGGATCCTCGATGGTCGACGGCACGGCGTACTCCTGGTGATCGGCGATCTGCCGCATGGTCTTTCGCAGAATCTTGCCCGACCGCGTCTTCGGTAGCGCGGCAACCACGGTCACGTCGCGGAACGTCGCCACCGGTCCGATCTCGTCGCGGACCTTCGCGATCAGCTCGTCACGCAGCGTGCCGGGATCGATCTCGACACCCGACTTGAGCACCACGTAACCACTCGGACGCTGGCCCTTCAGATCGTCGTGGATACCGATCACGGCGCATTCGGCGACTGCGGGATGCGACGCCACGACGGCCTCGATGCTTCCGGTCGACAGGCGGTGCCCGGCGACGTTGATCACGTCGTCGGATCGTCCGAGGATGAAGATGTAGCCGTCGTGATCGATGTATCCGGAGTCGCCGGTCAGGTAGTAACCGGGGAAGGCGTTCAGATACGAACTGCGATAACGCTCTTCGTCGCCCCACAATCCGGTCAATGTGCCCGGCGGCAACGGCAGTGCGATCACGATATTGCCTTCGACGCCCGCATCGACCACGTTCCCCTCGGCGTCGACGACACCGACCCCGAAGCCCGGGACGGCGACGGTAGCCGACCCCGCTTTGACCGGCATCGGTTGCAGCCCACGCAGATTGGCCGCGATCGCCCATCCGGTCTCGGTCTGCCACCAATGGTCGATCACCGGTACACCGAGCACGTTCGACGACCAGGCGAGCGTGTCGGGGTCAAGCCGCTCACCGGCGACGAACAGCGCGCGGAGCGACGAGATGTCGTACTGGTCAAGAAGTTTCGCGTCAGGGTCGGTCTTGCGGATAGCCCGGATCGCGGTCGGCGCGGTGAACAGCGCCTTGACTCGATGCTCGGCGATGACTCGCCAGAAGGCTCCCGCATCAGGTGTGCCGACCGGTTTGCCCTCGTACATCACCGTCGTCGCGCCGACGAGCAGCGGCGCGTAGACGATGTACGAGTGACCGACGACCCATCCGACGTCCGATGCGGTCCACCAGATATCGCCTGCGCCGATGTCATAGATGTTGGCCATCGACCAGGTCAGTGCGACAGCGTGCCCGCCGTTGTCGCGCACAACTCCCTTGGGCTTTCCCGTGGTGCCCGACGTGTAGAGGATGTAGAGGGGGTCCGCCGCCGCGACGTCGACGGGTTCGGTGAGACCGGCCGTCTCCATCTCGGCATCCCAGTCGAGCCAGGTGCGCCCCTCTTTGCCCGACGAGCCATAGTCAGCGGCGGAGCCCGCCACCTGCGGGCGATCCTTCACGATGACCGTCGAGACGGCGCTGTCGGAGAGGTCGAGGGCACTTGCCACCATCGGCAGATACTCGACGCTGCGTCCTGGCTCCAGACCGCCCGATGCGGTCACGATCGCCACCGGCTCGGCGTCGTCGATGCGTGTGGCGAGTTCGGGGGCGGCGAAGCCACCGAACACCACCGAGTGCACTGCGCCGAGCCGCGCGCACGCGAGCATGGCAATGGCTGCCTCGGGGATCATCGGCATGTAGATGATGACCCGGTCGCCGCGCGAGACACCCCGGCGGCGCAGCACGTCGGCGAATCGTGAGACCTCTACGAGCAGCTCGGCGTAGGTGTACTCGCGGATCTCGTCGACCATCGCGGAGTCCCAGATCAGCGCGAGTCGGTCACCGTGTCCCGCAGCGACGTGTCGATCGAGCGCGTTGTAGCAGGTGTTGAGTCGACCATCCGGGAACCAGCGATACATCGGCGCTGCCGAATCGTCGAGCGCGACCGTCGGTGGAACCGACCATTCGACGTCGGCCGCGGCCCGCAGCCAGAAGTTCTCCCTGTCGTCGACGCTGCGCGCAAAAGTGTCGTCGTAGCTAGCCATCGAACGCTCTTCTCGCGCTCAGTCCAGGTACTTCTCGACAACGTCGGCAGGCCTTGTTGCCGCGGCGTCGGGATCCTGGCCGGCGTCACGTTTGGCCTGACGCTGCCGCAACAGGTCCCAGGCCTGATCGAGAGATACCTCGATCTTCGACAGGCGCGCGTTCTCCTCGTCCGGCGTGATGTCGCCGCGCCCCACCTTGGCACGAAGTTCGTGCTCCTCGGCGATGAGGTCGTTGATGTGTTCGTGGATTTGCTTGTCGGTCGCCATGACCCCCACGTTAGTCCCGACGATGCGCCACGAGCCGCAAATGTCAGACCGCAGCCTCAAATGCCGCCACGATCTCTGACGAGATGCGACCGCGGTTGCTGATCTCATAACCGTTCTCGCGCGCCCACGCTCGGATCGCCTGCGTGCGCGGATGCGCCCGCTTGGAGGGGCGCTCGTTGCCCGAACCATTCGCAACGCGAGAAACTGCAAGATACTTCTGAAGCGATTGTGCGAATTCCTTCGCATGCGCAGGTGACGTGTCGAACTCGTACTGTTTTCCGTTCAGACCAAAAACAACGGTCACCGCTTCGTCCAATTCAGAACCGTCGAGATCGTCGACGAACCTGACTATCTTCTTTGTCGCCATAGTGGCGGTCCCCTCCCTCGTATTACGCCGGAACCCGACAACCCCGGCGGCACCCGTGACTCGACGCAACCCTTTAGTGACGAGCATCACTACACCAGGTCAGTGCACTGTGTTCGCACACGTCACGCTGCCGACCGCACGGTTCACCCCCCGGACGGACCGTGCGCCTGTTGCCCCTACAACTCTCAGCACACGCATTGTCATCGAATCGGAATGAGTATATCGAATCTCCGATTGAAGGTGCTCATCAACGCGTCGGATTGTCGAATTCACATAAAGCCAAAGTGTGCCGCTCGCATCGCAAAGTGAAAAATCGACGTGAGCCTAAGACTGCCACCACCGGCCGCTCCGGTGTCTAGTAAATCGGGTGTTGTTCATCTGCATCCACTGCGGGGAGGTGTGATGACAGCAATCTATTCCGACGCTGCGGCCTGCCACCGGGTCGCCGCGAATCGAGAAGCTGCCACCCGACGACGTCCCCCGAGATGCTCACGCTGGTCGAACTGACACGGGCCCGGGCCCTTCCTTCGACGCACCATCGAGTTGGGCTGCCGGCCGGGGTCGCCCTCAGTTCTGTTCGTACACTGCCGATTCCGGGGTGGACGGGCCGCTTCAGAGAAGGTACAGGCCAACGGCTCCGCGCGCGTCTCAAAGATCACGTGGCAACGGAACCTGAACATCCCGCACCCGTGGTGACGCTCGGCCCCGCGTCGCGCGATCATGACGCCGCACACGGCGCGGCGTCGGCCACAGATGCGAACTCGACTGTTGCTCAACAACAGTCGCCCGACGTGTCGACGTGGTGGAAGGTCATCGCCGTGGCCAGCCTGGTGACCGGCTAGTGGGGCGCGAGGTGCGCCGAAAAAGTTGTCCACAGATCCCTCTTGCCCGACCGCCGCCGTGCCGGTTTTGTCGGTACCCCTTCGTACACTTGTGCCCATAAGTTCGATCGCCGCGGAGGGGAGGTGATTCAGATGTCCAGTGTGTTGACGTTCACCGATCCGGATGCCGACGTCGCCACGATCAGATCCATGTCGCGAGAGGAGCTCACCGAGACCGGCCGGGAGTTGTTGCGCGAGTCCCGCAAGCACGAGGCCCGGACGGTCCTGGCGGGCGCGGCACTGGCTGAGCGGGTGTATCGCGAGCACCTCGCCGGTCGGTCCGAGACCAGTGTGTGGGGTTCGGTGATCGAGCATGCCGAGAAACTCGGGCGAGCCGAAGTCTCTTTGCAATTCGGTGTCTCTCGAAGCAAGGCCGGGAGTTGGGTGGCGTTGGCGGATCTCCTCGAGAAATTCCCGCTCATCCGCGCCGCCTATCTGAACGGCGACTACTCCACCAACCGGATCTCGATCATGGCGCGCGCCGCCCAACGTGGTGGAGACATCGATCCCGACTACATCGAGGGTGATGACTCGGAGATGTCGTTCGAAGAGATCGTCTTGGACTACGGTTCCCGCGCCACCACCGACCCAGTGCTGTCCCAACAGCTCGACGCCGCGTTGATTTCGATGAGCCCCGACAGTGTCACCGAGGAACGCGACACCATTTCCGAGTTGGTGGGTGACGTCACCATCACCGCAGAGGTGGCGGGCCACTCCAACCTGGATGCGGTCATCCCCGCCCACTATGGGGTGTTCCTCAAATCGCAGATCGACACGCTGATCGATGAACGCACCTGCCGCAAAGATCCCCGTCGGCTCGGGCCACTGCGGGTGATCGCGCTCGGGGAGATCACCGGCGTACCGGGAGCGCACCTCACCTGCGACTGCGGCCTCGACACCTGCCCAGCACGGGTCGCCCTGCTGACCGAGCCCGCCGACGCCGAGGACGCGCAAGCATGCGAAGCCCTGCTGCCCGCACCCGCCGAAGCAGTGGAGCCGGTCGCCGAAC
The DNA here is from genome assembly GCF_036540975.1 of Gordonia sp. w5E2. Classification (NCBI taxonomy): domain Bacteria; kingdom Bacillati; phylum Actinomycetota; class Actinomycetes; order Mycobacteriales; family Gordoniaceae; genus Gordonia; species Gordonia sp. w5E2. The sequence goes on from NZ_CP144213.1 coordinate 3,406,891, forward strand.
CCGGGGTTCCCGACCCGACCAATCCAGCTACCCCGACCGAGGTGCCGGTCCCGTTCGGACGAGCCCTGGTGATGCCCGATGCACCCGTGTTGACAGTGCTCATAGACCCCGACGGTGTGCTTGTACCCCGGTTACAGGGATACGGGCCGATCGATCCCACTTATGCGACCACCCTCGCCGATGTGGCGAAGACCATTCACTACCCCGAATCCGCACGTGCCGCCGGACCACTCATCCCGCAGATCTCCGACCGACCCCAAGCACCACCCGCCGATCCGACCGGCCACGGTTCTCACACCGTGCCACCACCTGGGGCATTGACCTATGCACCCAGCGCCACGTTGCGCGCCGAGGTGCTCGCCAATGACGCCTGGTGCCGATACCCGCTCTGCGGCATGCCCTCCTACCTGTGCGACCTCGACCATTGGCGACCCTTCAACCACACCGACCCCGAGGCCGGCGGCTGGACGGCACTCGACGACCTCATCCCACTGTGCCGGGCCGATCACCAGCGGAAACATCTTGGAGAGTGGGTACCGACGCTCCACACCGACCGCAGGGTGGAATGGCGTAGTCGGCGCAGCGGCCAGGTGATCGTCACCTATCCGCGGTGACATGGTTTCGCGATGGGAGAGAACCCAAATGGCACAAATGAATCCGGCCCCACCGAGACGATTTGCGTCGTCCCGGCGGGGCCGGTTCCTAGTAGCGGGGACAGGATTTGAACCTGCGACCTCTGGGTTATGAGCCCAGCGAGCTACCGAGCTGCTCCACCCCGCGTTGGTGAACACCACGTTACAGGTGCGTTCGGCGCAGATGCAAATCCATTGCGCCACCCCTTCTGACCTGCGGCGATGCGTCCAAAAGTGGCTTCGGCGAGCGTCGTGGTGACCGACGACACATTTGCCCGCATCACCCCGCCGACCGCACGCCCATCAGACCCGCGAGTTGCTGCGCGAGCGGGTTCAGATTCAGCTTGTCGGGGTCCTTCTTCGGCGTCGAGTCCCACGGCTGCGGGGTGTCGGGGTTGGCGGTCGAGACTCGTTGTGCGCCACGGACGGCCGTCGGGTTACCGAAGGGCACGGTGCAGCGCGCCTCGGTGTTGAACGGGAACTCGTCGTAATTGATGTCGAAAGTCGGCTTCTCACGTCGAACACGCGCGAGCATCGCGTCGGTCGACTCGTAGCCCTGCGTGCACGCCGGCGGGTTATTGGTCTCCAGGACGACGCCGAAGTGGATCTGACCGTCGCCCGGCGCCGTCGTATGCCCCTGCGCCGAAAGCAGACTGAGCATCGCGAAGGCGTTTCCGATGTTGTAGCCCGCGGGCTCGATGGTGCGCGCAACCTCGGAGAGTTGCCCGACCACCTTGCCGATGTCGCCACCGTTGCGCTGGATGAGTGTGGAGATCTGCGTGGCCGATGTCGTGCCCGTCGTCAGCAGCCTGCGCAGATCGGGATCCGACGACGCGAGCGTCGCGGTGATTAGATCAAGGCTGCGCGACCACGCCAGGATCTGATCCGACTGCGCCGCTTGCGTCGCGAGCACCGAGTCTGCCGAATTGATCAGCGAGATCACCTGCGGCAGTGAGTCAACCCCGGCGCGCGAGAGCTTCCCCAGCGAGTCGACGAGCCGTGTGAGGTTATCCGCCTGCCCGTTGAACGCCGCGCCGAGCTGGGTGATCACGGTGTGCAGATCGTCGATCGGAATCGACGAGGTGAAGTCGAGCGCCGACGACACGACGTCTTCGATCGGCGGCGGGACGGAAGTCTTGGTGATGACCGATCCGTCGTGCAGGAATGGTCCGGACCCCGACTGCGGTCGCAGATCGACATACTGCTCACCGATAGCCGACCGATTCGCCACCACGGCAACCGAATTCGCGGGAATGTCCGGCCCGGAGGATTCGAGGATCAGCGGCACGGTGACCCCGTCCGACCTGAGCGCCAGTGTGCCGACACGACCGACCGGCACGCCCATATAGGTGACCTCGGCGTTGGTGAAGATGCCGCCGGACTCCGGTAGATGAGCGTCGACCGTGTAGATCCCCACGCCGACAACACGATTGAGATGCACGTAGCGAATGCCCGCGTAGATCGACACCACAAGCCCGGCGATGATCAGCACAGCGATCTGGATTCGAGCGAGCCGACTCAGCGGTGGCATTTTCCCCGACCTCCCCAACGAACAATCGGCACCCGGCGAATCGAGCACTCGCGATTGTCACATTAGCCATCGGCATCGACGATGCTTGCATCGTGAAGGACCGATGTGATGGTCCCGTGAACCACGGCTTTCAGTGCGCCAGAGCACATTTGGGCGCACGATGAGACCGGCAAGACAGGACCCACAACGACTCTCGGCGTCGGACCGCTATGGTCCGACGCCGAGAATCATCGTTGCTCGAGGTCAGTTACCCGCGGGCAGTGACTCGTACTGCTGCACAGCCTTGTTCAGCCGGTCGAGTGCCTCGCCGTAGGCGGTGAAGTCGCCCTTGGTCTGCGCATCCTTGAGCTGGCCGAGTGCAGCACCGATCTCCTTCACCGCGGCCTCACGCTGAGGTGACGAAGGCCCCTGCTGGGTCGGTTGTGTCGGCTGCGCGATCGGCTGTTGGCCATCGTTGCCGACATCGACCGGCCCGTTCTCGGGTGTCGTCGCCTGGGCGGGCGAGATGCCCACCTGCTTGAGCGCCTCGGCCACCGTCGCCGCGTAGCCCACGCGGGCCTCGTCGCTGGCCGCGTTGAAGTAGACCAGCACGCGGTAGAGCTTCGGTATCGCGGAGTCGTCGGTCTTCGACTGCGTGTACATCGGCTCCATGTAGAGCACGCCGTTCTGTCCCACCGGAAGGGTGAGCAGATTGCCGTAGGTGACCTTGGTGGTGTCCTCGACCTGTTTTCGGTCGGATGCCACGGGTCCGGCGCTCTTCATGTTTTCTTGTGCCTGCTGCGGTCCGACGGTCTGCTTGGTCGTCGGCAGCGTCTTGACGGTGATCTTGCCGTAGTCGTCGGGGTCCGACGACGCCGTCATGTACGCCGAGAGGAATCGGCTGTTGAAGCCGTTCATCACGGTCGTCAACTGGAACTCGGCCTGCGGCCCACGCGGCGAGGCCGCGGTGAAGTAGTACGGCGGCTGGCTCAGGCCCTGCTGGGTCGCGTCATCCTTTGTCGGGTCGTTCGGGATCGACCAGAAGTCGTTGCTGCGGAAGAACGTTCCCGGGTCCGACACGTGGTAGCGCGACAACAGCGCACGCTGGATCTTGAACAGATCCTCGGGATAGCGCACGTGCTGCTTGAGGTCTTCCTGCTTGTCGAAGTCGCTGCGCGGCTTGACCGTTCCGGGGAAGACCTTCATCCAGGTCTTGAGTACCGGGTCATTCTGGTCGACCTCGTACAGGGTCACCTTGCCGGTGTACGCGTCGACGGTCGCTTTCACCGAGTTGCGCACGTACGACACCTGCTTGTTGACCTGCGTCCTGCCGGTCTGTCCGCGGTTGAGCTCCTGGGCGTCGGTCGTCGCATCCTGCAGCGACGTCTTCTGCGCGTACGGGTACGTCGCAAGGGTGGTGTAGCCGTCGACGATCCACTTGATCGACCCGTCGGCCATCACCGACGGATACGTCTTGGAATCCACGGTCAGCCACGGTGCGACCTTCTTGACGCGGTCGCGGGGGTCACGGTTGTAGATGATCTTCGAGTTGGAGTTGATCGCGTTCGACAGCAGGATGTTGCGTTCGGTGTACTTGACCGAATAGAGGATCCGGTTGAACCAGTTGCCAAGTGAGACACCCGAATCGGCACTGTAGGTGTAGTTCTTGCCGTCGAGGTCGTACTCGCGGTCGCCTTCTGTGGAGCCGACGATCGCGTAGTCGGGATCAACCTTGGCGATCAGCTCGCCGAAGTAGATGCGCGGCTGACTCACCTTGATCGGAGCATTGGCCTTGTAGTCTTCTGTCTGGTAATTCTCCAGGTCGCTCACCGCGAACACCGGCAGGCCACCACGGTCACTCTCGGCATCCGACGACGCTTCGTCGACGGTGTTCGCCTGCGCGGCAATGAATCCGTTGCCGTGTGTGAAGACGGTGTGCTTGTTGATCCAGTTCTGCTGGTTGGCGTCGAACTTGCTGGGATCGAGTTCGCGTGCGGCGACGATGAAATCGCGCTGCTGACCGTCGACGGTGTAGCGGTCGACGGCGAGCTGCGTCGGGAATCCGTAGAAGTTCTTGAGTTTTTGACGCTGGGTGAATGCGGGCTCGATCACGTTGGGATCGAGGACGCGGATGTTCGACAGCGTTGCGCTGTCATTGTTGACCGCGACAGGATCGGCCGGTTGTTGTGTCCAATTGCGTTGATATTCGACGTTGGTGCCGTCGACGAGGCCGTACGCCTGTTTCGTCGCATCCATATTGCGTTGGATGTATTCGAGTTCTTTCTGGGCCGCGTTCGGCTTGACCGAGAACTGCTCCATTGCCAGCGGCCAACCGACGCCCATGACGAGCGCGGTGAACAACATCAGCACGGTCGCGAGCGCAGGGACACGCAGATCGCGCATCACCGCACCCGCGAAGAATGCGACGGCACAGATGATCGCGACGACCATGAGGATCAGTTTCGACGGCAACACCGCGTTGATGTCGGTGTAGCTCGCGCCGGTGAAGATCTCCTGCTTGCGCTGACTCGACAACAGCGAATATCGATCGAACCAATACGACACCGCCTTGAGCACCAAGAAGGTTCCCGCGAGGACGGCCAACTGAATACGCGCGGCGTTGGTGATCGAGTTGCCTCCGCCACCGAGACGAATGCCGCCGAAGAGGTAGTGGGTGATCAGGCTGGCGAAGAAGGAGATCACCACGACCACGAACAGGATGTTGAGCACGAACCGATAGAACGGGAGGTCGAAGGCGTAGAACCCGACGTCGAGACCGAACTGTGCGTCGCGTTGCCCGAACTCGGTTCCGTGCAGGAAGGTCTGCACCGTGGCCCACGACCCCTGCGCGACGAGCGCGAAGATCAGTCCGATGAGGATCGGCGGGATGATCGCGTACCAGCGGATGTGGCCCATGATCGAGGCCCGGTACCGGGCCAGTGGGTCATTCGGACCGCTCGCGGGCACGAAAACCGGACGCGACCGATAAGCCAGCGCAACGGCTCCGAAGATCAGACCGCCGGCGAGGACGCCGACGATCAGGAAAAGCGCGATGCGTGTCCAGACGATCGTGGAGAACACCTCGGTGTATCCGACGTCGGACATCCACAGCCAGTCGGTGATGATGCTGACGAGCCGTGGCCCCACCAACAACACCACGAGGATGGCGACACCCACCCCGATGGCAATCTTGCTTCTGCGCGACAGTGTCGGCATGCCCGCCGGCCCGCGTACGCCCACTAACCCACTCTCCCAGTGCCATCGTTCTCGGTGCGATCGTTGTTCTCAGCGCGATCATTGCAGGGCGTACCCGGTTCGGTCATTTCGGACATCTCCGGGGCTGCCGCACCTCACAGCGCGATCGTGGCATTCACTGTACTGTCCTCGCGCGGGCGCCATCGGATCCCATGGTCCCGGTACGTCTTAGTGGCACACGAGGCAGTATTGACAGCCATGACCGACGAGCACACCGACCGCGGCCAGTTCTCCCCCGACGATCTCGGTCGCGCACTGCACGACATACTCGATCACGTCGAACTCGGCGGGTGGGGTCAACCGCCGCAGTTGTTCGCTCTGGTGCCGACGAGTCTGATCGCCGAGCAGAATCCCGGCCTGGTCGACGAGGACGACGATTCCGCGCTGAGTCCCGTAGCGCAGGAGCCACTCGAGGTCTCCGCGGGCGACGAACCGTACGCACAGCTCGAAGAGTTCTTGGCGACGGCGACGTGGAGCCCGCCGGTGGAAGGCGTGGCGCTGGTTCTGGAGATCGTCGTGTTGCCTCCGGATGCCGAAGGCGACCTCGACTCCGCATTCGAACCACTCCTCGCCGATCCCGCCGCGAGCGAGTCCGCAGCGCGCGCCGCGGCCCGCAAACATCCGTCGGCCCGCACGGCACGCCTGGCCGTTGGCGCTCTGCGCGGTGGAAAAACGCTGTCGCTGATGCGGTTACAGCCCGCCCCCGACGACGATCCCGATGCGCCGATGGAATTGCTCACGCATCCAGAATTGGCGTCGACGCTGCAGTCGGCGTTGGCTGCCACGCTCGACGACCGCGAGGCGCAGGGGTAGAACTCAGCAGCCTGGTCAGCGCCGGATCAGCAGTGGGGTGCGTCCTTGCCCGCGCGTACGTCGTCGAGTGCCGAGAGCGCGGAGTCGAGTGAGTTGACCTTGACCAGTTGCAAGCCGTCGGGAGCGTCGGACTTGGCTTCTTTGCAGTTGCGTTCCGGCACCAGGAATACGGTGGCTCCTGCTTCACGGGCGGCGAGGGTCTTGTGTGTGATCCCGCCGATGGGGCCAACTGTGCCGTCGTCGGTGATCGTCCCGGTGCCTGCGATGAACTTGCCGCCGGTCAGCTCGCCGGGCGAGAGGCGATCGATCACCGCGAGTGTCAGCATCAGACCCGCTGACGGTCCGCCGATGTCGCCGACGTTGTAGGAGATCTTCAGGTTGGGGTCAGCGTTGACCACATCCGGGGTGAGTCCGATGTAGGCGACGTCGTTGTCGTCGGGGCGAGCGGCGGCGGTGACCGTGACGGTTTGTTTGGTGCCTGCGCGATCGATCTCGATCGGGATCTGTGCACCCGGCTTCTGCTTACGTACGGCCGACTGCACGTCCTCCGAGGTCGAGACCGCTGCCCCGCCGACCGACAGGATCTGATCGCCCTGCCGCAGCACCTTCGACGACGGTCCGTCTGCGGCGACGGAGTCGACGATCAGCTTGGTCGGACGGTCGAGGTGGCGCAGCGCTGCTGCCGTCGCGGTGCTCTCCGACCCGGTCATCTGCTGCTGGTTCTGTTCCTGAACCTGCTGCGTGGTCTGGTCGGGCGGGAAGATCTGCTCACGGGGCTGCACGGTGTAGCGGCCCGAGACCCACAGACGGATCGAGTCGAACAGGGTGAGGCCGTCGCTGACCGACACCGTCGTGAGATTGAGGTTTCCGTCCGTCGGGTCGACGGGGGTACCGGTGATGTCGACGACGGGCTTGTCGTCGAGCTTGCCCAGCGTGTTGACGGTCGGACCTGGTCCGAGGGCGACGAAGGGCACCTGCACCGTTGTGCCGACGACGATGAGAATGAGTAGGAGCAGCGTCGTCACTGCGATGGTGGCGATTCGGCGGGAATGCTGCCGCACCATCGTTGCGGGACCTGTCATTCCGCCCACCATAATCGACGCCACGAGCGGGATATGCAGGCAGGCGTGAGCGGGCGCGCTTGAGTCGATGTCGCGCAGCGTCGAAGATCATTGAGCGAACTACGCTCAAGGCGAACGGCTCGCAGGTCACCCATGGTCGACTCGGACGGTACCGTGGAACCCATGAGTGATTTGCCCTTCGGTTTCTCCCCGTCCGGCGACGGTGACGACAACAACCGCGACAAGAACCGCGACGACAAGGGCAGTGGTGCGTCCGGCGGCGCCTCTGGTGGCGGCGAGTCCGCACAGAATCCGTTCGGCTTCGCGCTCGGCGGTGAGTCCCTCGACCCTGCGGCACTCGGCCAGGTGTTCAGCCAGCTCGGGAGCATGCTCAGCGGGATGGGTTCCGGGACCTTCGGATTCGGCGGTCAGGGCAAGGGGTCGGGGCCGGTCAACTACGACCTCGCGTCGAACCTCGCCCGCCAGCAGATCGGGAACTTCACCCCAGTCCTGGAGCGGGAGACGAACGCCGTCACCGACGCTGTGCGTCTCGCCGACGTCTGGCTCGACGACGCGACCACACTTCCCAGTGGCGTCAGCAAGTCTGTCGCGTGGACGCCGGTGCAGTGGCTCGAAGAGACCATGCCGACGTGGAAGCGCCTCTGCGATCCCGTCGCCCAACAGCTTTCGCGAACCTGGGAGCAGAATTTGCCTCCCGAGGCAGCGCAATTCGCTGGTCCGATGATGGGCATGCTGACCCAGATGAGCGGCATGGCCTTCGGCACCCAGCTCGGTCAGGGACTCGGCCAACTCGCCAAGGAGGTTCTCACCTCCACCGATATCGGTCTGCCCCTTGCACCCGAGGGTGAGGCCGTGCTGCTCCCCGAGGCGATCGCGGCGTTCGCCGAAGGACTCGAGCAGCCGGCACAGGAGATCGTCGTCTTTCTCGCCGCACGTGAGGCCGCACATCTGCGCCTCTTCACGCATGTGCCGTGGCTGCGCCAGCGTCTGTTCGCGACGGTCGAGGAGTACGCGCGTGGCATCACCGTCGATTTCAGCGGCATCACCGACCTCACCGCGAACATCGATCCGGCACAGCTGTTCTCCGATCCGTCGAAGCTCGAGGAGCTGATGAGTTCGTCGGCGTCGTTCGAGCCGACAACAACTCCCGAGCAGAAGGCTGCGCTGAGCAGGCTTGAGACTCTGCTCGCCCTCGTCGAGGGCTGGGTGGAACAGGTTGTGTCACAAGCACTTTCTGATCGAATCCCGAGCACGGCCGCGCTCACCGAGACCATGCGTCGACGTCGCGCGTCCGGCGGTCCCGCCGAGCAGACGTTCGCGACGCTCGTCGGACTCGAGCTGCGTCCCCGCAAGGTGCGCGAGGCGTCGGCCCTGTGGCGCCAACTCGCCGAGGCCAGCGACATCAACAATCGCGACGGCGTCTGGGCGCATCCCGATCTGATGCCCGACGCCGACGACCTCGACAATCCCGCGGGCTTCATCGACCGGGTCATCGGCGGCGACGTGGGCGGCATCGACGAGGCGATCGCCGAACTGGAACGCACGCTCGCCGAGGAGGCAGCGAAAGACTCCGGCGACGAGCCCGAGTCCGGGTCCGGCGATGACAAAAAGGACGACGGCAACGCCTGACGTGCTCGACATCTGTGCATGAAGGCCGGCGCGCTGCGTCGGCTGTGGATAACGTCGCGCTGCTCGGCACGCGCACGGATTCTGCTGGCAGAGTTGCCGCATGGCGCGACGTGCACGTGAACTGCTGACATCGACGGCGGCCGCCCCTCAGTCGATTGCAGCTGACTCGGATGAGTCTCTGCCGGTTGTCATTCCGGGCACCGTCGTGGTGATCCGACCGGGAAATCGGCTGCAGATCGGTAGTGGCCCCGACAGCGGCATCGTGGTCGAACTCGACCGCGAGGTGTCGGCGCGGCAGCTCGCCAACCTACTCGTGAAGCTCGAGAATCCACAGCGAATGTCCGACGTCGCGACCGATCTCGCCGCGACAGGCCTGACGCCCGACGACCTGTCCACCCTGCTCGAACATCTGGTCGCGGCGGGCCGTGCGTTGCAGGGACTCGCGGCGTCGCCTCGGCGTATCGACGACCGGCTGCGTTGTATCCGCGTCCACGGCTCGGGGCCGTTGGGCTCGCATCTCGCGACGTCCCTGGCCGACTCGGGTTTCTCCGTCACGCGGTCGAGCGGACGGCCGTCGCCCGAGCATCCGGTGTCGGGGTGGCCGACGGATCTAGTGGTGCTCACCGACTACCTCGTGCACGACACGATGCTCGTCTCCGGACTCATGGACGCGGGACGGCCCCATCTGCAGGTGCGGATGCGTGACGGGGTCGGGATCGTCGGACCGCTGGTGCTGCCGGGACTCACGAGCTGCCTGTCGTGCATCGACCTACATCGCGCTGACCGTGATCCCGAGTGGCCGATCGTCGCGGCGCAGTTGGTGCGGGTCGCCGGTCACGGCCGGCCCGCCACGGTTCGGGCGACCGCCGCCCTCGCCCATGAGCACATCGAGCAACTGTCCGTGGCGATCTGCGCACCCCTGGGCGCGCGACCACCCGAGCTGTTCGGGCGCACCGTCGAACTTCATTCCGAGCCGACGACGAGGATCGTCACCAAAACATGGGTTCCGCATCCGTTGTGCCGGTGCCAATACGACGTCGCCGCCGGGTGATGGGGCCTGATGGCTGAGGCCGATCCTCAGGTCGGTCCTCTATCCTGTGATGGGGAAAGGACACCATGACCGACATCACACGCGGGCAGCATCGTCGCAACGCACGGTTGGCGACGCTACCCATCGGTATGGCAGGTCGAGCGGCCGCTGGCTTCGGCAAACGGATGGTCGGAAAAGACAAGGACGAGGTCAACCAGGAGCTCCTGGAGAAGGCCGCCGATCAGTTGTTCTCGGTGCTCGGTGAGCTCAAGGGCGGCGCGATGAAGGTCGGCCAGGCCATGTCGATCATGGAGGCCGCGATCCCCGACGAGTTCGGCGAACCCTTCCGTGAAGCGCTCACCAAACTGCAGGCCGAGGCTCCCCCGCTACCCGCGACGAAGGTCCACAAGGTTCTCGACCAGCAACTCGGCACGAAGTGGCGTCAGCGTTTCCGCGAATTCTCCGACGAGCCCGCGGCATCGGCGAGCATCGGTCAGGTCCACAAGGGCGTCTGGTCCGATGGCCGCGAAGTGGCCGTCAAGGTGCAGTATCCCGGCGCCGACCACGCGTTGAAGGCCGACCTCAAGACGCTGTCGAGGATGTCGGGACTGCTGCAGAAACTCTCGCCCGGGACCGACGTCAAAGCAATGATGGACGAACTCATCGACCGCACCGAGGCCGAACTCGACTATCTCGGCGAGGCCGACAACCAGCGAGCCTTCGCGAAGGCATTCGACGGCGACTCCGATTTCGTCATCCCGAAGGTCATCGCGAGCGCGCCCAAGGTGGTCGTGTCGGAGTGGCTCGACGGCACACCACTGTCGAAGATCATCACCTCCGGCGATCAGGCCACCCGCAACGAGGCCGCCGCACGCATGGCGACGTTCGAGGTGAGCTCACCGTTCCGCGTCGGACTCCTGCACGGCGACCCGCATCCGGGCAACTTCTTCATTACCGACGACGGTCGCTTCGGTGTTCTCGACTTCGGCGCCGTCGGCCACTACCCCAACGGGCTACCTCCCGAAACCGGCCCCATCCTGCGGCTCGCTCGTGACAAGCAGTACGACGAACTGACCGAAGAGATGATCAAGGCAGGCTTCATCCTGCGGTCCCGCGCCGACCGGGTGAGCCCCACCGACATCGAGGCATACCTGAAGCCTTACGTCGACCCGCTCTACACCGAGTCATTCCACTTCACCCGTAAGTGGCTCCAACGCGCCGCGGGCAAGGCAACCGACGTGCGCGGCGACGTGTACAAGACGTCGCGAAACCTCAACGTGCCCAAGCAGTATGTGATGGTGTTCCGTGTCCTCGCGGGCTGCGTCGGCATCGCCTCGCAACTCGACGCCGAGGCCCCCTACCGGGCGATCATGGAGAAGTGGGTGCCGGGGCTCGCCGACTGAGTTTTCCGCGTGTCCGAATTGTCGTACCCACCCTGTAGCGTTGTTGTCAGATCGAACACACAAGCGATCACCGACATACCGGCGCAAAGGGGGGGCCATGACCGACATCATCGACGACCACGCCCCGACCTCACCGTTCCCTCACTCGCCGCTCTCGTTCACTCCCGCCGACATCGACACCATCGGTCACCTGTCCGGCGTCGAACTCAACGAGGTCGCCCGCACCACCCAACGCCTCGCACGCCAGGCCGAAGCACGCACCGCGCTCCTGGCCTACCGCATCGGCGAATCGATTGCCGACGACATGCTCGTCGTCGCCGCCACCCGACCGCACACACATCACGCCGTCGACAAAGCCGCGATCGCCGAAATCTCGTTACAGCTCGGCATCTCCCGATCACTGGCGCGCCGCTACGCCATCCTCGGCGCCCACCTCACCGACCTCCCCAACACCGCCACCGCATTCCTCGACGGCCGCATCCGGTTGTCCCGCATCGAAATCGTCGCCGACCAACTGTCGGTGCTCGACTCGTCGCTGCGGGCGAATGCCGAACCCCTCGCCCTCGAACTCGCCCGACGCACCTCCGCCGACTCCACCCTGCGAGATCAACTCTCCGAACTCGTGATCGCCCTCGACCCCGACGCCGCCGCGGACGCCCGCCACGACTTCGCCGACCGCAACCAAAACATCCACATCCGACCCGACACACACGGACACGTCACCCTCGACGGCTGCCTACCCGCCGAACAAGGCCTCCACCTCGCCCAGCGCATCTCCACACTCATCGACGAACGACTCTGTTCTGACGACCCACGCCCACAAGGCCGACGCCGCGTCGCCGCCCTCGCCGAAATCCAAGGCCTCCCCGGCGCCCACCTCACCTGCCACTGCGGCAATCCCGACTGCCCCGCCACACCACGTAACCCCGAAACACCATGCGACACAGCACCGTTCGACGAGGCCGACGTCGAAGTGGCCGCTGACAGCGCGACGTGCGAAGAGCAACCTGCCGAAGAGCCGACAGCCGAGCCCGCACAGCAGACGGCATTGGAGGTGCTCATCGATCCCGCCGGTGTCGAGGTTCCACGGCTCGTCGGCTTCGGAACAATCGACCCCGCCCACGCCGCCGAACTCGCGGCAGGCGTCATCGCACGGACCGTCGTGTTTCCCGACCTCACAACACTCACCACCACAGGGCCGCCGAGTCTCCCAGCGAACCTCACCTCGCCAGGGCTCAACCTCGCCGCGATGGCATCCAACCTCGCCTCATGGGGGCTGCCCGACAATCCCGCACCTCCCGCCGACCCCACCGGACACGGCGGCTACCCAGCCCCACCACCATGGGCGCTGCGATACCGACCACCCGACTGGCTACGCAAACAAGTCATTGCCCTGCACGGAGTATGCCGATACCCCGAATGCGGCAAACCCGCAGAACACACCGAACTCGACCACCTGGTCAAGTTCAACCACACCGACCCCCACGCCGGTGGCTGGACCGTGCTGTTCAACCTCGTCCCCCTCTGCAGACCCGACCACCAACGCAAACACCTCGGCTTCTGGACACCCACCATGCACACCGACCTCTCCATCACCTGGACCAGCACCCGCACCGGCGAAACCATCACCACATACCCCCGCTGACCACCTAGCCGCAGTGCATCGTCTTGTCGCATGAGCCCGATCCGTATGCCAGCCCGATCCGTATGACAGTCTGGGCCCATTTCCGGGGTCAACGTCATACAGATCACCGGACGCTCGAGCAGCACCCCGACACTGCACGCCGGCGACGTCTGTGTGCCGGTCGATCCGGCGACGTTGGCCGAACGACTGAACGCAGCGGGCTTCACCGACGTCGAGGTCGAGACGAACGAGTGGGCGGTTCGCTTTCGCGCGCGTCCCTAACTGTGACGATCCCTGACGGTGACCCACGCACCAGGTCGCAGGTCGCCCAGAACGCAACGCGGCCCCCGCCATCTGCGACGTCGTCTGTCGCATGAGGCGGGGGCCGCGTGGGTCGTGTCCGTCCATGTCAGGCCGCGGTCTTGCGCGGGCGGCCGCGGGGGCGCTTGCGCGCGATCACGGCACCACGCTCGAAGATCTCGCCGCCCCAGACACCCCAGGGCTCGGCACGATCAAGCGCGGCCTGCAGGCACTGCGCCCGCAGGGGGCAGTCGGCGCACATCGCCTTGGCGCGCTCGAGGTCACGAGGGTCTTCGGCGAACCACAGGTCGGCGTCGGCTTCCTGACACGGAAGGGTCGATGCACTCACTGCCGGTGAGGCACTCAGCGCGTTCCCGGCAGCGACCTCGCAGTCCGCCGAGATACAGGACTCCAGAACACATTCGACGGTCATCTGGTACTCCACATCTGTTCGAGGTTGGTCATCGTCTGTGGCGATGGCCCTCGGCCTCGACGTGATGGGAGTCGCCGATCCACTGGTGTGGTGGTTCGGTGATCCGTCACGAGAAAGGCCACGGGTCGCCTTGTGCGATTCACCCGTGGCCGTTGTGGCTGTCGAAACCCTCCTACGTGGAGAGGTCCCGAGTCAGTACGGGGAACCGCTGCATCGCTCGCTTCGCTGCGGCAGTGCTCGCTACCGGTGCTGCCGGTAGGAAACCGGTGGCACCGAGACACGGTGCGGGCTGCAGGTCTGCAGCACGCCAGGCGTGGTCACTGACGGCACATGCGCGCGGCGCATCATGCGTGATGCGATGAGCATCGGGCATCGCTGCGATCGGTTCGAAGAACACAGCAGATGCCGCGTCGTCGACGATCGTGTTCGCAATCACGATTGCGTTGGCGATTCCGTTCACTGATCCACTCCTTTCGGTCTCGATGGTTTCGCGAGGGGTCGTGGCACACATGAGTGTGCCGGTGACCTTCCCGTGCTGACGCGAACCAGACTATGCGGTTCGCTGTAGAGCACACAACCTATTTTTGACCTGCGGTTTTGACGAGTTCGATGACCTCTTCGCCGTACTCGTTGAGCTTGGCGGCACCGATACCCGAGATCGACACCAGCGCAGCGGAATCCGTCGGCCGTTGCTCTGCGATCGCGAGCAATGTCTTGTCGGAGAAGACGACAAAGGCTGGAACCTTCTTCGAGTCCGCTCGCGTACGGCGCCACTCCTTGAGTGCCACGAGCAGACCTTCGTCCAGGTCCGACGGACAGTCGGCGCACCGGCCGAGCAGAGTTGCCGTCGAATCGAGCAGCCGTGAACCGCACACCCTGCACGTCGGTCCCTTGCGCGGTGCTCGCTTCGACGCCGGCGCGATACGCGATGCGGGCGAGTCGTCGGGCACGAGGTCGGCGAGGAACCGCGAACGACGCCGTGCACGACCACCCTCGTTTCGTGCTGTCGCCCACGAGATGTGCAGATGTTCACGGGCTCGGGTGACGCCGACGTAGAAGAGTCGACGCTCCTCCTCGACGTCGTCGAACGATCCCTTGATTGCCTGGCTGATCGGCAGAGATCCCTCGGTCAGTCCGACCAGGAACACAGCGTCCCATTCCAATCCCTTCGCCGCATGCAGCGACGAGAGCGTGACGCCCTGGACAGTCGGTGGGTGCCGAGCCTGCGACCGTGCGTCGAGTTCTGTGACCAGTTCGGCCAACGTGAGTGCGGGATTGTCGGCGAGCATGTCGTCGGCAAGCCCGGACAACGCACGCAACGACTGCCAGCGGGCCTTCGCTTGCGCACCGGTCGGCTCGTCGTCGGACATGCCGAGTTCGCCGAGGACCGAGCGCACGACAGTGACGAGTTCGACATCGTCGCGGATGCCCCGCTGCGCCACGAGCGAGAGCTGCCGCATGGCCTGACGGACCTCTGCTCTGGTGAAGAACGCCTCGCCACCACGCACCTGGTACGGGATGCCCGCCTGGGTGAGCGCCTGCTCGTGATTCTCCGACTGCGCGTTGATCCGGTAGAGAATCGCGATCTCGGAGGCGGGTACGCCCGAGTTCATCAGACGCTTGATGGCCGATGCGACGGCCGACGCCTCGCTCGGCTCGTCGTCGTATTCGGCGAACTCGGGTTCGGGTCCGGCGTCGCGCTGTCCGATCAGTTGCAGTCTCGTCCCGGCGATCCGTCCGCGTGCGGCCCCGATCACCCGGTTGGCGAGGCTGACCACCTGCGGCGTCGACCGATAGTCGCGTTCGAGGCGCACGAGCGCGGCGTCGGGAAACCGGCGACCGAAGTCGAGGAGGTACTTCGGCGTGGCACCGGTGAACGTGTAGATCGTCTGGTTGGCGTCGCCGACGACGGTCAGGTCGTCACGGGGACCGAGCCAGGCGTCGAGCAGACCCTGCTGCACCGGCGTCACGTCCTGGTACTCGTCGACGACGAAACACCGGTAGCGCGAACGGAATTCGTCGGCGAGGCCGGCGTCGGACTCGATGATCGTCGTCATGTAGATGAGGAGGTCGTCGAAGTCGAGGAGGCGATCGCCGTCGGGTGAGACCTTGGCGTCTTCGTAGGCGGCAAACGCTTTGGCCACCTGCGCGGCGGGCGCGGGCGTCTCCCTGGTGACGCGGGTGACGGCGGCGACGTAGTCCTCGGGTCCGATGAGCGACGCCTTGGCCCACTCGATCTCCGACATCAGATCGCGCACCGTGTCGGTGGAGCTATCGAGTCCGGCTTTGCGTGCCGCACGTCCGACAAGTGGGAACTTGTTGTCGAGGAGTTCCCACGAGGCACTGCCGAACGCCCGCGGCCAGAAGTAACGGAGCTGACGCATCGCTGCAGCGTGGAATGTCTGCGCCAACACACTCGGGCCGTCAGCGCCGACCCCGAGCGACCTCAGTCGGCCGCGCATCTCCCCCGCAGCCCGCGCCGTGAACGTCACAGCGAGCACCTGACCGGGATTGACCTGCCCCTGATCGATCAGATACGCGATGCGCCGCGTGATGGTGCGCGTCTTGCCGGTCCCCGCACCCGCCAGCACACACACCGGACCGCGCGGCGCGAGGACTGCGGCCCGCTGCTCGGGGTCGAGTCCGTCGAGGATGCTGCGGTCACGTGCGGCGCGGGGCGGTGAGGGGCTGTCGGACACGGGTTCCACTATGGCACCCCGATACGACGCCGACGCGAGCCCGTTCACCGCTGTCCACAAGCGCGTCGGGCTCACGTCCGACACCTCATCGTCGACTGTGCGCTGCATCCGGTCGACTGGGCGCTGCATCCGGTCGACTGGGCGCTGTGTCTGGCCCACTGTGCGCCCTCGCCGTCGACTGGGCGCCGTGTTGGGCCGAGCGTGCACTTCGTCGGCGTCGAGAGCCGGTCGGGAACACGCGCCGACGAGTTCGTGTTGTGGATGCCATGAGCGAGACATCTGAGAATCAGACCCCCGCCGCGCTGACCATGTACACCACATCGTGGTGCGGCTACTGCGCACGACTCAAGACGGCCCTGCGCAGCTCGGGCCTCGAGTGGACCGAGATCGACATCGAGCGCAACCCCGACGCCGCCGAGTTCGTCGGCAGCGTCAACGGTGGCAACCATGTTGTCCCGACGGTCCAGTACGCCGACGGCACGACCGCCACGAATCCGTCGATCACCGACGTCAAGAAGAAGCTCGGCGTCTGAGACAGGCCCGGTCAGGCGGGCGTGCGGGCCCAGGCCTCGACCAGCGCCCGCGCGATGGATATCGAGCCGGGCAGCAGTAGCCGAGGGGCGTCCTCGCCGTCGGCGACGTCGGGTTCGGGCATGCCCCGCAGCCATTCGTCGCCGCGGTCGAGTGCCTCGAGCACTTCGGCACGCGTGAACCATTGCGCGTCGCCGATCTCGCCGTCGAGAAACTGCAGCGGTTCGTCGGGGTCACCGATCGCGGAGAAGCCGAGCATGAGTGATCTGGGGAAAGGCCACGGCTGAGATCCCAGGTACCGCGGCTCGCGCACGGCGATTCCGACCTCTTCGTGAACCTCACGGATCACGCACTGCTCCAACGACTCTCCCGGTTCGACGAAGCCCGCGAGCGTCGAGTACCACCGGTCGGGCCAGACGGCTTGGCGTCCGAGCAGGATTCGGTCGGCGCCGTCGTGGACGACGGTGATGATCGCGGGGTCGGTGCGCGGGAACTCGTCGATGCCGGTCTCCGGATTGCGACGCACCCAACCGCCACGCGCCGGGACGGTTGGCGAGCCGTTGACGGGTGAAAAGCGCGCTGTCGCATGCCAGTTCAAGATGCCGAGCGCGGTGGCGAGCAGCCCTGCCTCGTCGGCGTCGAGTCGGGATGCCCCGCGTCGGGGATCGGCGGTCTTGCCGTCGAGTCCTTCGACCCTGATCGTCCACAGGTCGGTATCAGTGTGCGCGAGGAACACCGCGTCGACCGGCGGCTCGTCTCCGAACTCAGAACTGTCGATCCACCTCAGCGCCCCGTCGGGCTCCACGGGGTAGCGACCGCCCGTATCGATGCGAAGTACGCGCGCTGTCGGCCAGCCCGCAAGCATGCGGTCGGGCTCGTCACGGACCTCGTCGGCACGATCGAACGTGCCCCGGGACAGCAGCGGCGGTTGGTCGAAGACAAAGGCGCCCATGGTCTCTGTTCTACTCGCTCGCCGGTGGCGAACGTCAGTCGCCCGCGCCCTTGCGGACGTACAGCAGCCGGTCGCCCGCCTCGATCTGCTCGACCTCGCTGTCGTCGACGCGGTGCAGCACACCGTTACGCAGCACGCCCAGGACGATGTCGCGGGTGTGGGCCGGCGAGCCGCCCGTTTCGGTCGGATCGACTTCACGTTCGGCGATCGCATAGCCGGCGTCGGGGGTCAGTAGGTCCTCGATCACCTCGACGACCGACGGCGTCATGGTCGCGATACCGAGGAGCCTGCCCGCCGTCTCCGACGAGACGACCACCGAGTTGGCACCCGACTGCCGCATCAGGTGCGTGTTCTCCGACTCCCTGATCGACGCGACGATCTTCGCGCGCGGATTAAGTTCGCGTGCCGTCAGCGTGGCGAGGACGGCTGTGTCGTCGCGGTTGGCGGCCACGACGATGCTGGCAGCGTGCGCGACACCGGCCAGCCGCAGGACGTCGGACTTGGTGGCGTCGCCGCGGACGGTCACGAGACCGTCGGCCTCCGCATGCTCGAGGACACCCGGGTTGTTGTCGACGACGACGATCTCGGACGGCTTGATGCCGTCGCCGATCATCGCGTCGACCGCGGTACGACCCTTGGTGCCGTACCCGATGACGACGGTGTGGTTGCGCACGTTGTTCCTCCAGCGCTGGATCTTGAGAGCTTGGCGAGACCGCTCGGTGAGCACCTCGAGCGTCGTACCGATCAACACGATCAGGAACAGCACGCGTAGCGGAGTGATGATCAGCAGGTTGAGCAGGCGGGCCGACGGACTGAACGGAGTGATGTCGCCGTAGCCGGTGGTCGACAACGTCACAGCCGAGTAGTACATCGCGTCGAGAAATGAGAGCGGGTTGTCTTGAACGTCGCGGTATCCACTGCGGTCGACGTAGACGAGAATGGCCGTGAAGAAGAGCGCGACGACAGCGAAGATGACCCGACGCCCGATCGCCCGTGCGGGACTCTGCTTGAGCTCCGGAATACGGACGACGCCGACGAGTGCGTAGTCGGGGCCGTCGGACAGCTCCTCGCCCCGCCATCGACGTCGGAATCCGCGTCCGCGCATCAGCCGAACCACCTTTGCTTCACAGGGTGTGAATCTAATGCATCCGCGAGGTGTATCACTGATCCGACTCTCGCGCGAGCAGCGCGACGAGATCGTCATGGTCGGGCAACACCTCGGGCTCGAGGGTGTAGTTGTGCCGGACGTAGTGAAACGCCGCACTGACCCGCTCGACCGGCACACCCGCGAGCTGCGCCCACGCGATCCGATAGGCGGCGAGCTGGATGTCGACGGATTCTCGTTGCGCACCACCGACGGTCGAGTCGTTCGACGCCCCGTCGCGCCGACCACCGGGCACCGCACCCGTCTTCCAGTCGACGACGACCCACGAGCCGTCGGGTTCTGCGAACACCGCGTCGATCCGGCCGCGGATCACCGTGTCGCCGATGACCGTCTCGAACGGGACCTCGACCTCGCTGGGATTGCGCGACGCCCACTTCGACGCCAGGAACGCGTCGCGCAGTGCGTCGAGATCGGCGTCCGGCGAGGCCGAGGAGTCGGCGGCTCCCGGTAGCTCGTCGATATCGAGTAGCCGCGTCGCACCGAACCACCGCTCCACCCATGCGTGGAATGCGGTGCCGCGGCGTGCCGTCGGATTGGGCCGGAACGGTGTCGGACGGCGAAGTCGTCGTGCGAATTCCCTTTCGTCCGAGTCGAGTTCGACGAGTTGACTGACCGACAGGTGCGTCGGGAGCGCGACGTCGACGACGGCTTGGTTACCTCGGTGGTGCTCGGCGAGCAGGGCGTCGACCTCCGCTCTCCACTGCGCGATCTCAGGGTCTTCCGCGATCTCAGGATCTTCGGCCGTCGCGTCCGACCCGGCGGCATTGCCCGCGGGTGCGTCGAAGAGCGCGGGAGCGCTGCGCGCGGCGACCGCGTCGAGGACGAGTCGTGCCGCGGCGTCGACTCCCCCGCGGCGCGCGCCCAACCGATCCGCGGGCCAGGACTCGCGAATGATCCGCTCGGCCAACGGGTTTGCCGCACCATCGTCCGGTGGCGGGGCGAGCTCGTCGATGCTGAGGCCGTCGGAGTCGACGGCAGGGTCGGCGATGGCGTCGGAGACGATGGCGACGAGCTCGTCGAAGAACTCCGACCCACCGCGCGGTTTGTCGCCGGTCTCGCTCCAGTGGTGCGCCGAGACGAGCAGGTCGTGGCGTGCTCGCGTCAACGCGACGTAGAGGAGTCGACGATCCTCCTCCAGCCTGCGCTCGTCGATCGCCTCCTTGTGCAGAGTCAGCGCCTCGGCGAGTTCTTTGCGGTTGCTGATGCCGGCGGCTGCGAGGTCGAAGGTCGGGAAACCCTCCCCCGTCCCCGGTTCCGCGAGGTCGCCACGCAGCGGCCCCGGCAACTCCTTGGCGCTGCGCATCCACGTCGTGTCGGCCCTCCCACCGGGGAAGATCCGTGCCGCGACGTGCGGCAGCGCGACGACATCCCACTCAAGTCCCTTGGCCGCATGCACCGTGAGGATCTGGACACGCTGCTCGGCCACCTCGATCCGGCCGGGTTCGAGTCCCTTCTCGATGGTCTCGGCGGTGTCGAGAAAGGCCAGCAGGCCGGGCAGATTGGCGCCGGGACGGTCGGCGTACGCGGTGACGTACTCGGCAAAGGCGTCGAGATGTTCGCGGCCGGTGATCGCGCCACGCATGCGACGGGCCCTGATCTGAGCCTCGATGCCGACGCCGATCGTGTTCTCGACGTCGGCGACGAGCTCGGGCAGCGGCTGGCCGATGCGCCTACGCAGCGCCTCCAACTGCGCGCCGAACGCCCGGATACGGGCGTATCCCTGCGGTGTGTACGCCTCCGGGTCGCCCGGATCGACGACGGCGTCGGCGATTCCGGCACGGTCGACGACCTCGGTCGGCAGCACGGCGTCGAGCGCGGCATCGAGTTCTTCGCGGCTGGTGACCGCACCACCGGACGCAGCGATGGCGTCGGCGGCGAGATTGGTGGCCCTCCGCCACAGTGCGGCGATGTCGGCGGCACCCAACTGCCAACGCGCGCCGGTCAGGAGCCGCATCGCCGCGGTCCCGGCCATCGGATCTGCCATCAACCGCAGCGTCGCGACGACGTCCTCGATCTCCGGTACATGGAGCAACCCGCCGATACCGATCACCTCGGCCGGAATTCCCCGACTCTCGAGTTCTGCCGCCAACGGTGCCGAATCCTCGTTGCGACGCACCAGGATCGCGACGGTCGGCGGGTCGACGCCGTCACGCTCGGCGTCACGGTAATGACGTTCGATGGCCTCACCCACCCATGCCCGCTCGTCGACGACCGTCGAGGTGAGCGCCATCGAGACGGTCCCCGACGGCGCGTCGGGTCGCGGACGCAGCACACTGACCGGAATTCCTCTGCGCCGCAACTCTTCCGACGTCCGGTTCGCAAGCTCGAGAGTGTGTGAGGGGTTACGCCAGCTCGTCAGCAATTCGAGTCGTTCCGAGGGCCTGCCGTCGGAGCGCGGGAAATCGGCGGTGAAGCGAGGCAGATTCGCCGCGGACGCTCCGCGCCAGCCGTAGATGGACTGGATCGGATCGCCGACCGCCGTAACAGCGACCGTCGGAATGCGTTCGCCTCCAGAGGCTTTCGTAGCCGCACCGCCGAACAGCGTGGACAACAGGATGCGCTGTGAATGGCCCGTGTCCTGATACTCGTCGAGAAGCACGGCCCGGAACGAGCGCCGCTCGCCCGCCGCGACATCCGGATTGCGTTGCACCAGTTGGGCGGCCAGCGACATCTGACTGCCGAAGTCGAGAGCGGACTGTTCACGCATCGCATCGCGCAGCGCTGCCACCATCGGCAGCAGTTCGCGACGCTCGTCGATGACCTCCTGGATCTTGATGAGGTCTTTGCTCGGCGCCGCACGCTGCCGCGGACCGGGCGGCAACGTATCGACCATCGACCGCAGATCGTCGCCCCACGCGGTCAGCGTGTCGAGATCGACGAGGTGTTCTGCCATCTCGCCGTGCAACCGCAGCACGGCCTCGGTCACGCCGGAGGGCACCTTGGTGGTGTGCAGCGGCCCCGTCCAGTTCGACACGATCGAGAACGCGAGTTGCCAGAGCTCGGTCTCACTCAGCAGCGTCGAACTCGGTTCGACGGGCAGCAGTAGCCCGTAATCGGCGATGAGCCTGCCCGCGTACGCGTGATAGGTACTCACCTCGGGGTCGGCGGAACGCAGCCGTGCGGCCAGCATGCCGTCGGGGTCCCAGTTCACCAGGGCGGGCGACCCCGCGAGCATCGAGAGTCGACGCCGGATGCGGGCCCCGAGCTCGCTGGCCGCCTTGCGGGTGAAGGTGAGTCCGAGGATCTCGTCGGGTGACACCAGTCCGTTGGCGACGAGCCACACGACCCGCGACGCCATGGTCTCGGTCTTGCCCGCACCGGCACCGGCGACCACGAGCAGCGGTTCCAGCGGCGCCTCGATCACCGCGACCTGTTCGGTTGTCGGTAGGGGCAATCCGAGCGCGGCGGCCAACGAGGTCGCGGAGACACGCGCGCGCCTCACATCGACGTCAGTCATCGATCACCGCCTTGCCACGCAACTGGGCGGGACAACTCGTGTGCAATGCACAGTGTCCGCAGCCGGGGTTGGGCGTCGCGTCGAACACCGGCCCGACACTCGCTTTGGCCGCCGACCGCACCACGGTGATCCACTCGTCGAGCAGTTCGGGCGTGAGCGGAGGTTGGACACGCTCGGCCGCGCCCGTCGACGCATTATTCGCCGACACGAACACCAAGCGGCCACCCCCGGGTTCGAGCGTGCCGTCGGCGTCGGGCGGAAACTGCGCCGCACCGCCGTGCGCAAGCGCCACCTGGTAGGCGGCGAGCTGTGCGTGCTCCTCGGCATCGGCGCGCGACACCGCGGTCTTCGCGGTCTTCACATCGACGACGACAGGCCTGCCCGCCGAGTCGGCCTCGAGCCGGTCGACGCGACCGCGCAACCGAACCGGTGGATCGTCGTCGATGCCGGGCACCGTGGCGTCGATGGCCGATTCGACACCACGCTCGCGCAGGTCATCGCGCGAAATACGCAGCCAGTCACGGAAATTGGTGAGCATCTCCTCGGCCCGTTCCAACTCGTGCGCCGAATACCACGCGGCTCCGGTGTCGACGCGCTCCCAGATGTCGCGCAGCGCGCCGGTCACCTCGGCCGGGTCGATGTTGCCCGCAACCGCTTGCACGAGCGTGTGCACCAGACTGCCCGCGATCGCGGGCGTGGCATCGCCGTCGCGCCCACCGTTGCGTTCGAGCAGCCAACGCAGCGAGCACCTGCTCAGACTCTCGATGTTCGACGGCGACAGCGTGATCGGCCCGTCGTCGGCGCGCCACAGCGGCGCATCGGTGCTCACCTCTGCCAGACCGAACCAATCACGCGGGTGCGCACCCGGGATGTCGGAATCGGCAAGTGTGGCAAGGAGTTCGGCGGCCGCCCTGGTGCGATCGTCGAGTTCTGGCTCCTGCGCACCGGCGATCACCACGGACCGCAGGGTGGCCACCAGCGACGGGAGCGAGAGAACACGGTCGACGCCGGGATCGAGTGCGACACCCTCGATGACCTGCGGCTCATCTGTGTCGGTGTCGGACGCGCTGCCGAGCGCCGCGGCGATTTCGGCGACGAACCTCGATGGCGATGCGTCGCCGCTACCGTCCTCGACCGCTGTGACGAGAAGTCGACGCCGCGCCCGCGTGCACGCGACGAGCAACAGACGCCGCTCGTCGGCCAGCGCCCCGGCACCTCGCGTGACGACGTCGATCCCGTCGGGTGCGACGCCGTCGAGCAGGTCGACGAGTTCTGCGGTGGCGAGCACGCTGCCCCGACTCCGCAACGAGGGCCAGAGCCCGTCGAGGACACCCGCGACAGCGACGACCTCCCACTCGCGGCCCGCCGCGGCGTGCGCGGACAGCACCGTCACGGAATCGGCTGCCGCAGAGGCGGTTCGGGAATCACGCGGGATCTGCAGCTGGCTCAGGTAGTGCACGAATGCCGCGGGACCGGCAGACGGGAGGGTGTCGGCGAAGTCGCCTGCCGCCTCGAACATCGCCATCATCGCGTCGAGATCGCGGTCGGCCTGCTCACCCGCGGGCCCGCCCCGGATCGCACTGCCGACCCACCGACGCTCGAGCCCACTCGCCTGCCATGCGGCCCACAGTGTCTCCTCGACGCCGCGTCGGGCACGATGAGCACGCAACGCCGCAGCGATCACATCGAGCGCACGGCGCAACGGCGCGGCTTCGGCGTCGGACAGCGCGCGCAGGTAGCGCTGCGCAACCTCGTCGTCGAGCAGCGCCTCCCGCAACGATGTCAGCGAATCACGTTGCGCCGCAGTCACACCCGCGGCGTCTCCCGCCGACGACGCAGCCCGTTCCGCCTTCTCGTCGCACCTGCGCACACCACGACGCAGCCGGCGCATCGCGCCCGGATCGGCGGCCCCGATGGGGCCGGTCAGCAACGCGACGGTGTCGTCGATGGAGAACGTCTCGTCGGGAGAAGGAGCTTCCTCAGCTGCGTCCGAGCGCGCCGCGACCGCGCACAGCACCGTCATCAGCGCCGCGACGGAACGTTGCCGGTGGATCGGCAGATCGGAGGTGGGCGTTGTCAGCGGGACGCCCGCGGATCGGAACGCTCGCCGCAGCGCGGGCAATGCGAGATGGACCGATCGCACAATGACCGCCATGTCGGACCACGGGACACCCTCGAACAGATGGGCACGACGCAGCAGGTCGGCGATGGCTGTGGCCTCCTTGGCTGCCGACGAGAACACCCTGACCGCCGCGCCGGCCTCGCCGTCCGCGGTTGCCGACGCGCGTGGATAGGGATGCGGCCGGGCACCGGGGAGCCGCGATGCGAGCGCACGGCCGACCTCGCCGATGTCGGGATGCGAGCGGAAGTTCTCGCTCAACACGATGTCGCGTTCAGACCCCGGATCGGCCAGTCCGTCGGCGAAACGCGGGCTCGCACCGCGGAATCCGAAGATCGATTGGTCGGTGTCGGCGGCGATGATCGTCGATTCGGTTCCGGTGCCGACGAGTCGGACCAGTTCTGCTGCCTGCGGGTCGAGGTGCTGCGCGTCGTCGACGATCAGGTGCCGGATGCGACTGCGCTGCCCCGCGAGAAGCTCGGGATCTGTCGCGAACGCCGACAGTGCCGACCCGACGAGCTCTGCGGCGTCGACCGCGGGCGCCGACGCACCGGGAGTCGCGAGCCCCACGGCCCCGCGCAACAGCATGTTCTGCTCGTATTGTGCGTATGCCCGCGCGGCGGCGATCCATTCGGGGCGGCGGTGTGCGCGGCCGAGCGACGCGAGTTCTTCGGGGCCGACGCCGCGTTCAGCGGCCCGCATCATGAGGTCGCGCAGTGCCTGCGCGAAGCCGTCGGTGCCCAGCGCGGGACGCAGCAACTTGGGCCAGTAGCCCGCACCGTCTTCGATATCGCCCGCGAGCAGTTCCCGCAGCACGACGTCTTGCTCCGAACCGGTGATCAGACGAGGCGGCGGATTGCCGTGAGCGCTCGCCTGCAACCTCAGGATGGCGAAGGCGTACGAGTGGATCGTGCGGACGAGGGGTTCGCGCAACGCGCCGCCTGCACCTGTTCCGAAGCCACCCGACGCCGCCAACACCCTGCGGGTGATCCGTTCGCGCAGCGCGACCGCCGCGCGCCTACTCGACGCGAGCACGAGGATCGACTCCGGATCCGTGTCGGCAGACAGCAACCGCGCGACGGCGGCGTCGACGACGAGCGACGTCTTGCCTGTTCCGGGCCCGCCGTGCACCCGCCAGGGTTGCCAGCTCGAGCCGTCGCCAGGGGCCGGTGCCTCACCGTCGATGACAGCCTGCACCTGCGCGGGCCAGACCCTCGGCTGCGCGGCCCCCTGCGCACCGTTGGGCCCGGTGGTCGATGCGACGAGATGGGTGCGCATAGCCGTGCCGCCACCCTGCCCCTCACGAGGGCGTGTGCGGGGTGTCTGCGTCCGGGACGGTCCCAGTCCCCCTTGTCGTCGAGCCACGAGTCCATCGAATCACGCGCCTCCGACACCCGTTCCGACGACTTCCCCACCCGGACGAGCAGTCGGGGTGGCGCACACCGAACGCATACGCCGCGGGGCATGATGAGTTCATGGCTCCGCTGCACACCTACGTCTTCGGCCCTCCGGACGGCCCGGCGGTCGTCGCACTGCACGGTCTCACCGGCCACGGCCGACGATGGGAACACTTTGCGTCGAGCAGCATTCCCGAGCTCCGCGTGATCGCTCCCGATCTCCTCGGGCACGGCAGGTCGCCGTGGCGGCCGCCGTGGGGACTCGACGACCACGTCGACGCCGTCGCCACCGCTGTCGAGACACAGCTCGGCGCCACCGAACCGTTCGTGCTGGTCGGCCACTCCTTCGGTGGTGCCATCGCCGTACGCCTCGCCGCGCGCATGCCCGACCGGGTTCGTCGGCTCGTCCTCCTCGATCCCGCCCAGGGCCTCGACCCGGTGTTCGCGCTCGAAGTGTCCACCGACAGCCTCGACAACTGGGACTACGCCAACGCCGACGCCGCGCGCGCCGCGAAGCTGTCCGAGGGGTGGGCCGACGTTCCGACCGACGACCTCGATCGCGAACTCGACGAGCATCTCGTCGACCGTCCACACGGCCGGGTCGGGTGGCGGATCAGCGAGCCCGCCGCGGCGACAGCGTGGAGCGAGATGGCGCGACCGTTCGTCCTACCCCCGCGTGGCGTCGGTACCGACGTAGTCGTCGCCGACCGCGTCGACCCGCCGTTCGTCGGTCGCGCATTCCTCGACGCCTGCGCGGCGGAGCGACCAGACGTCACCGTCCACCACGCCGACTGCGCACACATGGTGCCGTTCCTCGAACCCGACCTGTGCGCCAAACTCGTCCGCGAAGGCAAGTGAAAAGCCGTTGGCCCGGATCAGCGAGGCCGACGTCGAAGTGGTGCGCGATCTCGTCGCGGCCATCCCGGTAGGCCAGGTGAGCACCTACGGCGACCTCGCGGCCGCAGCGGGGCTCTCGTCACCGCGGATCGTCGGCTGGATCATGCGCACCGACACCGCGGACCTGCCGTGGCATCGGGTTGTTCCGGCGTCGGGGCGCCCCGCGGCACACCTGGCAGCGCGTCAATTGGAACGACTGCGCGCCGAGGGCGTACCCGTCACCGACGACCGCGTCGCGCTGCGCGACTGCCGCTGGGAGATCCCGACGTCGTGATGTACCGATCCGGCCGAGAGCGCCGCTAGAGCATCATCCGCACGATGTCGACGACCCGCGCGAGTCCCGGCAGCGCGCCGGCAGTCGAGCGTGGATGCAGGGCGTGTACCGCGAGCCGGAACATGGTGGCGCGCAACATCATCTGCGCCCATTCGGGTTGGTCGGACCACCGCTGCACCAGTTCATCGTCGGCCCCGCCCCACGCAAGCGAGTCGACGACGACGACCGCCGACGCCCACGGAGCCGGACGCCAGTAGGGCACGATGTCGGTGATGCCGGGGGCGGCCGCACCCGCGAAGAGGACAGTGCCGAACAGATCGCCGTGCACCACCTGCGACGGCACGTCGACAGGCTTGCGCAGCGTTCCGAGGGTTTTCAGCATGTCGACGCTGCGCTTGCCGTCGTCGGACGTGGGTTCGCTCATTCCGGCGGCGCGCGCCGAACGCAACGGCACGTCTTCCCACGCGGCGCGGTCGGCCGCGGCGAACACGTCGACGTCGGTGTGCGGCGGTGCCGGCTGCTGCAACAGGAAGCGTGGACGTTCGAGATCGGCGAGCACCTCGTGGAGGCGATCACCGACGGCGAGTACCTCGTCGTGTCGAGGTTCGGGAGACCCGGCGATGTAGGTGTCCGCGCGCCACCCCGATACGACGTACCGCCCGTCGGTCGCGCGGAACGGTCGTGCGACGCGCAGTCCCTCGACGTAGAGGTTCTCGCGCACAGACGCCGACCACGCTGCCCGCGCGTGGTCGGGTACGAGGGACAACACCACCTCGCCGACCCGCCAGCCACCCACCCAGGTGTCGCCCATGGCGATGGGCGGGTGAGAGGTGAGCCCGAACGTGTTGAGCACGTGATCGGGCGGTTGCGGATTCTGCACGTCTGCAGAGATTACCGAGCACAACGCCGTATGTGCTGCAGCGACGCGGGGCGCGCCGGGACTTGCGACGAACGACGCCTAGTAGACCGGCAGTTCCTTGTCGACCTGATTGGCCCACGCGGTGACCCCACCCTGAAGGTGAGTGGCGTCGGCAAAACCCGCACGTTTCAACGCGGCAAGCGCCTCGGCGGACCGGATACCGGTCTTGCAGTAGAGCACCGTCGGACGGTCCTGCGGGATCTGCGCGAGCGCCGTACCGGAGAGGATGTCGCCCTTCGGGACCAGCGTGGCACCGTCGATGTGCACGATGTCCCATTCGACGGGCTCGCGGACGTCGATCAGCGCCAGCTTTTCGCCGGCATCGAGACGCTCCTTCAGTTCGCGCGGAGTGAGCGTCGAACCGTCGGCTGCCTGCGCGGCCTCGTCGGAGACCACACCGCAGAACTCCTCGTAGTCGATGAGTCCGGAGATGCGTTCGCCCTCAGGGTCTTTGCGGATCTTGATGGTTCGATAGGTCATGTCCAGCGCGTCGTAGACCATCAGACGACCGAGCAACGGCTCGCCGATACCGCAGATCAGTTTGATGGCCTCGGTACCCATGATCGAGCCGATCGACGCGCAGAGAATGCCGAGAACGCCACCCTCCGCGCAGGAGGGAACCATCCCGGGCGGCGGCGCCTGCGGATACAGATCGCGATAGTTGATGCCGCGTCCGTCGGGTGCGTCCTCCCAGAACACCGACGCCTGGCCCTCGAACCGATAGATCGATCCCCACACGTACGGCTTGTGCGCGAGCACCGCGGCGTCGTTGACCAGGTACCGGGTCGCGAAGTTGTCGGTGCCGTCGATGATGAGGTCGTACTTCGAGAACAGTTCGATCGCGCCTTCCGGCTCGAGCCGTTCATCGTGAATGTTGACGGTGACGTACGGATTGATCTCCTGGATCGAGTCACGAGCGCTCTCGGCCTTCGGCCGACCGATGTCTGACTGTCCGTGGATGACCTGTCGCTGCAGATTCGACTCGTCGACGACGTCGAATTCGACGATGCCGATTGTTCCCACACCCGCTGCCGCGAGGTAGAGCAGCGTCGGGGAACCGAGTCCACCGGCGCCGATGACGAGCACCCTGGCGTTCTTCAACCGTTTCTGACCGTCCATCCCCACATCGGGAATGATCAGGTGCCTGCTGTAGCGGGCTACTTCGTCATTGGAGAGTTCTGCCGCTGGTGCGACAAGCGGTGGCAGGGACACGTGGACGCCTCCGTCTAGAAATACCGTCTGGAAAGGAAAACCGACTCATCTAGGCAACGACTCGTCCCACACGGGCATTCCCGACAGCCTCGACGCGTGGCGCTCACCTGTCGGGGAACGGCCACGGATTCGGTTTGCACACGAACGCCTTGTCGGCCTGCATGTCGGGGTCGAGCGCCATGATCTGAGAATTCGCGACGCCGAAGGACTGCTGCATCATCACCGGCGCCAGCGCCCCGTTGTGCTTGCACGGCTCGTGGTGCTCGTAGCCGATGCCGTGGCCCACCTCGTGATTGATGAGGTACTGCCGATAGGCGACGTCGTCGCCCTCGTAGGACAGCGCACCCCGCACCCACCGGGCTTCATTGATGGTCACCCGCTTGTCGGGTGGGTAGAAGCACGACGTCTCGAGTTTGATCTGGTAGCCGCACAGCTCTCGCGCGGTGCCAGGTGAACTGAGCGAGACCCGCAGATCCGGCTCGCCGTCGGCGATGCGCCGAAACGCCACCTTGCCGTCGCCGATCCAACTGCGATTGTTGGCGAGCGTGGCGTCGACCATCTTGCCGAAGGTGCGATCACTGCCGTAATCCGACGGCGCGACCCCATCCTCGACCTCGACTGTGTAGGTGTAGACCTGCGGTCCGGTGCCGATCTGCTTTCCCGCACCCGGGACGACGTGGAAGGTCTTCTTACCCTGCTGCGTGTAGGGCCCGCCGTCGGGCAGGGTTCCCGCGGGTAGCGACACGTCCTTGATCGACGACGTAGGAGCACCGACCGGCTTGGTCTCCTTGGTGACGTCGGTGTTGCGCTGGGCTGCCGGCGTGACGTCGGAACTCTGCGCGTCCGAACTCGACCCGTCGTCGCTCACGGTGACCACGATCAGCACGATGGTGAGGATGATCAGGACCGGAATCGCGTACGCGCGCCACCCGTACGTGGAGACGAAGCGACCGAGCGCGCTCTGCTTCTTCCGCTCTGGTTGGGCGTCGCGGTCGACCCTGGCCCGCCCGTTGTCGTCGGTCGGGTCCCACCGCGCCCGTAGCGGCTGATCCGGCAGCGGACGCGACCGCGGGCGGTGGCCCGGGTTGGACGTCACTCCCGAAGGGGGCGTCGTGCCTGTCCGGACCTTTTCGATCCGGGTGGTGTCCTCAACCGACGACCGCGACGCCCGCTGCTGCGAACGTGCCTCACGCGCCGCGTCCCCTGCCCTGACCCGACGTGTCGATGCGCCGCCCCGGCGGGTCGATCCGTTGTCCCGACGGGATAGGTCGACGTCGTCCCCCGACTGTTCGGGCCCACTGTCTGTGTGGCTCACACGGACAACTTTCTCACAGGTGCCCACGCAATCCCGGGAGGCCGACGGCACCCGGCCACCCCTGGGCCACCGGCACGACACCCGACAGTCGACAAAGGGTGCGACCCCGGTCACGTTGCCGAGCGGCCCGAGTACCCTATATCCATGCCACCTACCGCCAACGCATCGTCATCGGGTACCAGAAACGGGACCCGGATGCCCCGCAGCGCACGGCGGCGACAACTCCTCGACGCCGCCAGCGAGATCTTCGTCGAACGCGGCTACCACTCGGCAGGCATGGACGAGATCGCTGTCCACGCAGGAGTGAGCAAACCCGTTCTGTACCAACACTTTCCGTCGAAGCTCGATCTCTACATCGCGGTCGTCGACTCGCACGCCGAGAAGCTCGTGACCGACGTGAACAACGCACTGCTCACCACCACCGACAACCGGCAGCGTGTCCGGGCGGCAGTAGAGGCGTTCTTCAATTTCATCGATGAGGACAATTCCGGTTACCGGCTGATCTTCTCCTCCGACGCTCTGGATCCCGCGGTGATCCGTCGCGTCGAGGGCGCGACCGAGGCATGCGTCGACGCCGTCTACGGGCTCGTCATGCACGATTCCGGGCTCGACCCCTACCGTTCACGGATGCTCGCGGCCGGGCTGGTCGGCGCGAGTCAGGTCAACGCCAGATACTGGCTCGAGGCCAAGCGCCCCATCGCCAAGAGCGAAGCGGTCGACACCACGGTCGCGCTGCTCTGGGGCGGGTTGTCGCGCGTGCCGAAGCATGGCGAATCCGGCACCCCCGAACAGGCC
Source organism: Gordonia sp. w5E2 (assembly GCF_036540975.1). Classification (NCBI taxonomy): domain Bacteria; kingdom Bacillati; phylum Actinomycetota; class Actinomycetes; order Mycobacteriales; family Gordoniaceae; genus Gordonia; species Gordonia sp. w5E2. The sequence continues at coordinate 3,438,334 of NZ_CP144213.1, forward strand.
GGGCACGCGTTCGAGACCGACGCCGCACCCTCCGCTGCCGAGTAACCCACGAGATCGGCCCCCTCCGGTCGCAATGACCGTCGGGGGCCTGGACCAGCTCCTGGGTGCGATCAGCTCCCGAATCCGACGCGTCGCGTCTCCGAGCTGCCGACCTCGACGTAGGCGATCTTGGTGACCGGGATCAGGAATCGCGAACCCTTGTCGTCGGTCAGCGTCAGCAACGCCTCTTTGCCGGCGAGGGCGGACTCCACGGCGGCCAAGGCCTTGTCGCCGCTGAGCGTCGACTGGATGGACAGTTCTCGCGGGCTGTCGGTGATGCCGATCTTCACTTCGACGGACATGGCCACCCTTCCGTTGGCGACGTCGCGCGGAAGTCGCGCGACTGATGTGTGAGGCGAGTCGTCGCGCGCGACTTCTCGTCTTGCACGACTCCGGCGCCCGATCACTCGAGCGCCGCAAGCCTTCGGCACAGTGCTAATTCAATGCCTTCGGCATAAGGCTAGTGCAGGGTCGCGCCACACGGACACCCGCTCCGCTGACAGCGAACGAACCCGAACGCGCAGCGGATCGGAACGTCTCAGCCGAGCCCGAGGTCGGCCATGCGTGCGCTGTGCCGGTCGGCGACGACGTCGAAGAATCCCGCCATGCCCTGCAACGACGCCGCGCCTGCGAAGAGCAGGTCGGTGACCTCCTCCTCCGCCGCGAGCACCCATTGCGCGTGAGTGATGGCCTCGCCGAGCAGGCGACGTCCCCACAGCGTCAGCGGCGACCGCAGCGAGGGGTTGGCGTCGATGGCTTTGCGCACCTCCTCGCGCGCGAATGCCGAACTGCCCGTCGCCGACATCACCTCGGCGACCACCGCGCGAGGTCCTGCGGGCAGAGCACCGGAGACCTCCGCGTAGAAGTCGGCTGCCAGTCCGTCGGCGATGTATGCCTTCACCAGCGCCTCGTACCAGGTCTTGGGATTGGTGACGCGGTGGTACTCGTCGAACACCCCGCTGTAGCGCACCACGGCTTCCGCAGGGTCGATGCCGCGTCGGCTCACCTGCTCGGACAGCCTCTCGAAGTGCGCGATCTCCGAAGCGACCATGCGTGCGATGTTGATGCGCCCCTGCACATCGGGCGCCATTGCCGTCTCGTCGATCAGTCGGTGGAAGGCGGCGAACTCGCCCGCGAGCAGCACCGAGTAGAGCTTGCCGATCGCCGGATCCTCCTGATCGACCGAGGTGACGGAGGCCGACTCAGAGGACGAGGACGGCCCAGAGGGTGACTCAGCAGAAGACTCGGATGAAGGCGCGGCAGACGACATGAGGCGATGGTAGGTCGGCTGCGATCGCTTCACCAAGTACACTTGACAACGGTGCACTGACGCGACCGTGACATCTTGGTACGCCGAGGACTCCCATGCACAACAGAATGGGATCATCCGGGCGGGATCGAGATCGTCGCCGCGACACCGCGTGACCTGTAGGCAACGATCCACACCGACCGCGGGGCACCAGACATTGCGCGCGCACTCATCGAGCCCACGCCTTCGCAGTTCGGACTACTCCGGAAGCGAAGACCTGCATGTCACCGCCGACAAATCGCGGTGATCTTCTCAGTGGAGCCTTTTCGTGCGTGCTGGAACAGATGCGAAAGGCACACAAGAAAACATGACAGAACCCGGCGTGCAGACGACCATCGTCGACGACACCCACACCTCTCCCACCTTCGCCGAGCTCGGCGTCGACGAGCACATCGTCGACGCGCTGATCGCGGACGGTAAGACCCACACATTCGCGATCCAGGAGCTCACCCTCCCCCTCGCACTGGCAGGCAGCGACCTGATCGGCCAGGCCCGCACGGGTATGGGCAAGACCTTCGGATTCGGCATTCCGCTGCTGCACCGCCTGATGCACGCCGAGGAGAGCGGCCTGCGCCCGCTCGACAACACTCCCCGCGCGCTCGTGATCGTGCCGACCCGCGAACTCTGTGTGCAGGTCACCGGAGATCTGGAGGTCGCGGCAAAGAACCTCACCGTCACGCTCCCCACGGGCGAGCAGCGCCCCTTCACCATCGCCTCCATCTACGGCGGCCGTCCGTACGAGTCGCAGATCGCCGAGCTCAACAAGGGCGTCGACGTCGTCGTCGGCACGCCCGGCCGTCTCCTCGACCTCGCGCAGCAGGGCCACCTGATCCTCGGCAAGGTCGCCGTCCTGGTTCTCGACGAGGCCGACGAGATGCTCGACCTCGGCTTCCTCCCCGACATCGAGCGCATCATGTCGGCACTGCCCGAGCAGAAGCAGACGATGCTCTTCTCCGCGACCATGCCCGGCCCGATCGTCACCCTCGCCCGGACGTTCTTGCAGCGTCCGACGCACATCCGCGCAGAGCACGCCAACGACTCCGCGGTGCACGAGCGCACCACGCAGTACGTGTACCGCGCCCACGCGATGGACAAGGCCGAACTCGTCGCACGCATCCTCCAGGCCGACGGCCGCGGCGCGACCATGATCTTCACGCGCACCAAGCGCACCGCCCAGAAGGTCGCAGACGACCTCGCCGAGCGCGGCTTCTCCGTGGGCGCCGTCCACGGCGACCTCGGCCAGGTGGCGCGCGAGAAGGCACTCAAGAAGTTCCGTACCGGAGAGATCGACGTGCTCGTCGCCACCGATGTCGCGGCACGCGGTATCGACATCGACGACGTCACGCACGTCATCAACTACCAGTGCCCCGACGACGACAAGACCTACGTGCACCGCATCGGTCGCACGGGTCGCGCCGGCCGTACGGGTATCGCCATCACACTCGTCGATTGGGACGAGCTGCATCGCTGGGAGCTCATCGATTCGGCACTCAAGCTCGGCGTGCCCGAGCCCGCCGAGACCTACTCGACGTCGGATCACCTGCGCGAAGAGCTCGGTATCCCCGAGTCGGCCACGGGCCGTGTCGCCGCGCCCAAGCGCGAGCGCCCCGAAGGCGAACGCGTCGAGCGCACTCCCCGCGCCGAGCGCACCACGAGTTCGCGTACGCGACGTCGCACCCGAGGCGGCAAGTCCGGCTCCAACGCGGCCGCAGCGTCGAACGGCGACAAGAACTCCTCGTCCGAGGCAGACAACGCGTCCGATGCAGGCAAGGCGACGGCGTCCAACACTGACGACGCGGCGTCGGCCGGGACCGGCGAGAGCAAGCCGCGTCGGCGTCGTCGTCGACGCGGAGGCGCAGGCCGCGGGTCCGACGCGACCGCCGCTCACGCAGCAGACTCGGCACCGGCGACCGCCACGGCCGACTAGGACAGCGCCGAGGTGATCCAACCGCGCCCGGGGCGCCCGTGACACGCATCGCCCCCGAACGACGCACCCGCGTCGACCTGGCGGTTTCTGCTGTCATCGTCGTGATCGTCGTCGTGGTCGGCATCATCGTGTGGTCGGTCAGTCCCGTCCGCCATACCGATAGCGCGCAGGCATCGGCGCCCGCACCCGACGTCGCGCGCGCGACGGCGGTCCCGCAGGGATTGCGTGTCGCGTGGACAGCGTCGTCGGACGCTACGCGTGTTCCCGCAGTCTCTCGCTCTGTCGTGATCACCGCCGACAACGGGGGTGACGGAACCGGCACCGTCGTCGGACATGACCCGACGACGGGCCGTGAACTGTGGCGATACGCCCGAGACCTCCCGCTGTGTTCCACCGCCGCGGCGTGGCCGGCGAGCACCGACGAAGTGCTGGGCGTGTACCGCAACTCGCGTGGGTGCTCGGAGGTGACAGCCCTGGCCTCATCGACGGGTCAGCGCAAGGGCGCACGCACCTCCGACGCCGACGACGATCTGAAACTCGTCACCGACTCGGGATACGTACTCGCGCTCGGCAGCCACCGGCTGGAGACGTGGGGATCGAATCTGGTGCGCGGCATCGAATACGGCCGTGTCACCGCACCGGTCAAGCCGGGGACGCAACCCGGCCGGGTCGACTGCAGGTTTTACTCCGGCACCATCAGCGGCGACCGTGTCGCAGTCATCGAACGCTGCAAGAACGACCCCGGTTACCGGCTCACTGTGCTCGGTGCGGTGCTCGACAGCGACGAGAAGGTCAAGCAGTACGGATCGTCGGTGATCACCGACACCGCCTCCGGTCCACCACCGGTGTTGGTTGCCATGAGTAGTTCGGGGATCGCCGTGTACGACGGCGGAGCCAACCGAACTCAGACCCCCGGTCAGGTCGCGGTGCGTCCCGGCGAGGCCACGATTCGCGTCTTCGACTCCGATGGCGTCGAAGGACCGGTGAGCACCGTGCAGGGGCCGGTATCACCGCCCGCGGACAGCGTCGCGCTGACCAGCGATGGACTCGTCACCTACTTCACCGGCGCAGCAACCGTCGTACTCGACGGCCAGACCATGCGACCCACCTATCAGGTCCCGCAGACGCTGGGGCCCGGCGAGACGATGGCCGGTGCGCTCCTGCTCCCGACACGGAGCGGCATCAGCGTTCGCGACCCTGCCAACGGCCGTGAAACAGGCTCCATCGCGTTCCCTCGCGATGGAGCGACCGCCACCACGAGCCTGCGGGTCCTCGGCAGCAACGTCGTCGAACAAACAGGCACGACGGTTCGCGCGCTGGTTGCCACCGACGCGAGCTGACGCTCGACTCGAATCGAAAGCTCAGCTCGGATCGAAGGTCCGCACGTCCTCGCCGGCCTCCCAGTGCTTCCAGAGGTTCTCGGCGAGCTCGCGATATGCCGTGGCGCCCTTGTTCTTTCGACCCCGCATGACCGACGCGCCCGACGCCGACGCCTCCGCGAACCGCACCGTCCGCGGGATCGGCGGCTCGATCACGGGCAAATCGTACCGATCCGAGACATCGGAGAGGACGTCACGACTGTGAGTGGTCCGAGCGTCGAACAGTGTGGCGACGGCACCCAGCATCGTCAGGTTGGGGTTGGTGATCTGCTGGACCTCGTTGACGGTACGCAAGAGCTGTCCGACGCCGCGATGTGCGAGCGTCTCGCACTGCAGGGGCACGATCACCTCGTCGGCCGCGGTGAGCCCGTTGAGCGTGAGCACCCCGAGCGAGGGCGGGCAGTCGATCAGGATGACGTCGAAATCCTCGGCCACCTCCGCGAGCGCCCGCTTGAGCGCGTACTCGCGCCCGGGCCGCATCAACAGCAACGCTTCGGCGCCCGCGAGGTCGATCGTCGCGGGAAGCAGCGTGACGTTGTCGGCTGTGTCGAGGAGAACGTCGGCGATCTCCTCGTCGCCCAGCAGCACATCGTGGACCGATGCCTGGAGTTGATCGGGATCGTGACCCAACGAAAAGGTAAGGCACCCTTGCGGATCGAGGTCGACGACGAGCACCGACGCGTCGAGGTCGGCGAGCGCGGCGCCCAGGGACTCGACAGTGGTCGTCTTGGCGACGCCACCCTTCTGATTCGCTACCGCCAACATCCGCGTCATGCGAACACTCTACGACCCGTCAGATCACAACGTCTCGAGCGCACCGGCTTGTCACACACAATTTCCATCGTGTGATCGAAATCAACGTCCCGGTTCGAAAGCCCCGGTTCGATCCGACATCCGTCCCGAGGACTTTCACTCACTCAGAAGCGTCGAGGTCTCCCGAGATCCAGCGCACCGACGCAGGGTGGAACAACAGCACCAGCGTCACCACCGCCGCGATAGCCAACGGGATCGCGAAACCCACCTGATGACTGGTGAACAGGTAGTAGGCAACCGGGAGAAGCAGAATCTGGGCGACCAACGAGATGGCCCGACCCCACCGACGACCGAGCAGCAGCGCGATCCCGCCGACGAGAACCCCGCCGAAGATGATTCCGAACCAAGCCGCTGTGCCGTATCCGCTGATCGCCGCCTCGTGGTGCCCCGCAGCCGCACGGATCACCAGGACGACAGCGAAGATGACCGCAATCGCGCCCTCGAGCGCCGTGATGGCCCCTGCCACGCGTAACTGAACCGGGCATACCTCGCCCGTGTTCGACGCCGTCTCGGCCTTCTCCCGTCCGTCTCGCGGTGCCGACTTACGCGCACTACGACCGGCCGGGTCCTGCTTTTTACTCACACGACCAGAGTATTGGGTGCACGGAGTACGGGGGCGCAGGGTCGGCGTTCGCTGCGACCCCATATCCTCGGGAGTCGTGCGCGTCATGCTCATCGTCAATCCCTTCGCGACCGCGACCACTGCCGCGGGTCGTGACGCGCTCGTCAACACCATCAGCGCTCGCGTCCCCGTCGACGTCGAGCACACCACGCACCGTGGTCATGCGGGCGAACTCGGCGCGCTCGCCCGAGAGCAGGGATACGACATCGTCGCCGTGCACGGCGGCGACGGCTCGGTCAACGAGGTGGCCAACGGCATCCTCGGATCGCCCACCGATTTCGATCCGAATCTTCCCCGCCCGGCGCTCGCGATCATCCCCGGCGGCAGCGCCAACGTCTTCGCGCGCACCCTCGGGATCGATTCCGACCCGCTGCGCGCGACGCGCCAACTGATCGACCTCGTCGACGCCTCGTCGATTCATCGAATCGGATTGGGGCACACGGATACTCGCTGGTTCCTGTTCAACGCGGGAATGGGCATGGATGCCGTGGTGGTGCACGCGATGGAGGACAAACGCCACGCGGGCAAAGCGGCAACACCCGGCCGATACCTGTGGACGACGGTCAGTTGCTTCATTCGCGGGTCGTCGAGCCAGCCGCCTTTTCGCGTGCAATACGACGGCCACGAGCCGATCGACGGTGTGCGGTTCGCCTTCGTCAGCAACACCACGCCCTGGACGTTCCTGGGCAATCACGAGATCCGCACCAATCCCGGCACCGACCTCTCCGCACGTCTGGGGCTGTTCGCGGCGACGTCGACGGGCGTACTGCGCAACGTCGGACTCGCCACGCGGCTACTCACCCAGCGCAACCCCAAAGCGCCGCACCTCATTCGCGACGACGACGTCGAGTGGGTGCAGTTCGACGCCGACGAGCCGATCGACGTCCAGATGGACGGCGACTACGTCGGCGCGTTCACGTCAATCCACTTCGCCCACCGCGAGTCCGTACTCGGCGTCGTCGCTCCGTAATGGAGGGCCGCGGGCTCGTTGCGCCGCCCGATGGCAAGCACATCGCCCCCGAGCAGCGCAAACTCGACGCCGTATCCAGCCTCATCTGACTCATCGGTCAGATGAATTTCGGGTTACGCGCAGGCAGACGCCAATAGTCGAGTGACCACGATCACGTATCGGGGTGCCAGAATGCGATCTATGCCACTAGCTGCGGAAACATATCGGCAATAATCGAACAACCGGCGTAGCATAGAACATTGGCACGGACGCGAGTGCACCACCCCCCTCCCGCAAAGGGCCACGGAGAGTGATATTGCACACGTGTCAGCGGAACACCATTGACTTCGGCTGGATTCGTGAAAGTATTCACAAGCAACAGCACGGAAACATTTGGTGTGTCTACGTGAACTGATGGTTACAGCCACAAGAAGCAAGATTTCAATGACGAGTGGTGCGCGCAACACACGCACCTGAAGGAGAAGGAATGGACTGGCGTCACAAGGCAATCTGTCGCGACGAGGACCCCGAGCTGTTCTTCCCGGTGGGAACCAGTGGTCCGGCTATCGCACAGATCGCCGATGCGAAGCTCGTCTGCGCGCGGTGTCCCGTCACCGCCGAATGCCTGTCCTGGGCTCTCGAGTCCGGTCAGGACGCCGGTGTGTGGGGCGGCATGAGCGAGGACGAGCGCCGAGCACTGAAGCGTCGTACGGCACGCACGCGGACCCGCAGCAGCGTCTGATCGACTCACAAGCAGTCTGATCGACCCACGGCCCCGAGATATCGGGACCAACAAAAAGACCCGGCCAACGCGCCGGGTCTTTTTTATTGCCTCACGTCGGCGTGCGGGCGTGCAGAGGAACAGCGATACGCGCCTGCGCTCCCCGACCTTCCGGGTTCGGCCCGAGTTCCAGCTCGCCGCCGAGCTCAATCGCGACGAGGGTCTGCACGATCTGAAGCCCCAAGCGCTCCGAATCGTTGATGGAGAAATCGGCCGGCAGCCCGGAGCCGTTGTCGCGCACCGTCACGACCATGCGCCGCACGTCGCGGTCGGCGGAGATCTCGATCCTGGCGTCGTCATGCACCTGAGCTGTGTCATCGCCGCGGTCATCTCCACGCGGGCGCGCGAAACCATGCTCGACGGCGTTCTGGATCAGCTCGGTCAGCACCATCACGAGCGGCATGGCCAGCTCGGCGGGGAGTACTCCGAGTCGGTCACGGTGGCTCACCGAGACCGGCGTCTCCCCGGCGGCGACGTCGACCATCGTGGGAAGCAGCCGCGAGACGGCCTCGTCCATGTCGACCTCTTCGTCGACGCTGCCCGAGAGCAACTCGTGCACGGTGGCGATGGCTGCCACTCGTCGAACCGCCTCGACGAGTGCCGATCGCGCTTCCTCGTTGGACGTGCGACGTGCCTGTAGACGCAACAGCGCAGACACCGACTGCAGGTTGTTCTTGACCCGGTGATGAATCTCCCGGATGGTGGCGTCCTTGCTGATGAGCGCGAGATCTCGACGCTTGACCTCGGTCACGTCGCGGATCAGCACCACGGCACCCGAACTCACCCCGCGCGGACGCAACGGCACCGCCCGGAGCAGCACGGTCGCCCGCCGCGCGTCGGCTTCCATGCGCATCCCGATGTCGGGGTACGGCCCCTCCGGCGGCGCGACGACGCCCGCGGCGACGTCGATCATGGTCGCGGCGTCGTGGGACTCGAACGGGTCGGTCAGCAATGACGTCGTGACTTCTGACAGCCGTCTCCCCGAGAGCTCCGATGTCCACCCCATGCGATGGAACGCCGACAGCGCGTTGGGACTCGCATAGAGCACGACGCCGCGCTCGTCGATCCGCACGAAACCGTCGCCCGCGCGTGGGGTCGAAAGGCCTCGCGGGTTGACCTCGAGGCGCGCGAACGTTCCGTCGGCAACCATTTGGCACAGGTCGTTGGCCGAGTCCTGATATGCCAGTTCGAGCGGCGACGGCAATCGCGGATGGGTGAGGTCGACAGCCCTGGTGAGGACACCGATGACCTCGCCCGAGAATCCGACGGGGACGGCCTCGCGACGAATGGCGACCGGACCGATCCAGGTGGGGTCCTCCTCGCGGAGGATGTGCCCTTCGTCGAATGCCCGCAGCGCCTGCGGGTTGGCGTCCGCACCGACGACCATGCCGACCTGATCGCTCGGGAACACCGTCGACGCGGTGTTCGGGCGACACTGCGCGACCGTCACCACCTCGCCGTTCTCGGCGCGCACGGCGAGCAGGAAATCGGCGAAGGAAAGGTCGGCGAGCAATTGCCACTCGGCGACGACGCGCTGCAGGTATGCCGCTGCGCGGTCGGAGAGTGTTGTGTATTCGGCGAGGAGATCGGCCAGCGTCGACATCGGTGACGGTGTGCGGCTACTCGTAGGTGGCGATGATGTCGCCTGCCTGGATCACGTCGCCCACCTTGACCCTGACGTCTGCGAGCGTTCCTGATTCCTCGGCGAGTACCGGTATCTCCATCTTCATCGACTCGAGCAGGACCAACGTATCGCCGATCTCGATGGGCTGACCAGGGGTTGCGCGGACTTCCAGAACACTCGCCACGATCTCGGCGACAACGTCTTCTGCCATGTGAACAACCTAGTCCACCGCTGTGACAGGGAGGGCGCACACCGCGGTGACAGACTGCCGGCAGGAGATCGCGGCACGAAAAAGCCCGGGCGGACGCGGTCGGTATGACCGTCGATCACGCTCCGGGCGTTTTCTTTGGCACGCAGCTCAGGCGTTGGGGCGCTTGCCGTGGTTGGCTGCGCTCTTCTTGCGTGCGCGCTTCTTGCGTCCGCGCTTACCCATGACGGGCCTCCTTCGTCTCCGATGTGCTCAGTGATTGTCCCACGTCGCACCCCGAATCCTGGAATCGGTACCGGTCAGACCTGGGTCGCTTCGACGAAAGCGGGATCACTCTCCCGAGGAATACCGCGTTTCACGCACGACGACGGTCTTGCGGATCTCGATGCGCAGCCGGTCACGCAGGCTATCGGGTGCACGATCTCCCCCGCACTTGCGGTTGATCAGCGCCTTGAGCTGACTCTCGATGCCGTAGTGCGCCAGGCACGACGGGCACTCGTCGAGGTGTTGCTGCAGCCGGGCGCGAGCTGCGGAATCGCACTCGTTGTCCAGCACCAGCCAGACGTCGGCAATCACCGCGGAGCAATCGAGTGAGGTGAATTCGGGATCGTCGGCGGGCGGTACCGGCGCGACGTCGGGAGTCGAGTCGCTCATCGTGCCACCCCACTCTCGGATGCGGGCTCACGGATGAAGCCTCGGTCACGTGCGACGTCTGTCAGCAGTTCACGAAGTTGACGTCGGCCACGATGTAGACGTGACATGACCGTTCCGATGGGCGTGTCCATGATCTCGGCGATTTCCTTGTATGGGAGACCCTCGACGTCGGCGTAGTAGACGGCCATCCGGAAGTCCTCCGGAAGCGCCTGCAGCGCAGCCTTGATCTCGTCGTCGGGCAGTGCGTCGAGCGCCTCGATCTCGGCAGAGCGCAGACCGGTCGACGTGTGCTCGGCATTGGCCGCGAGCTGCCAGTCGGTGATCTCGTCGGTCGGGTACTGGGCGGGCTGACGCTGCTTCTTGCGGTACCCGTTGATGTAGGTGTTGGTCAGGATGCGATACAGCCAGGCCTTGAGGTTGGTTCCCTCGCGGAACGAGGCGAATGCCGAGAATGCCTTGACGTACGTCTCCTGGACCAGATCCTCTGCGTCGGCGGGATTGCGCGTCATGCGCAGCGCCGCGCCGTACATCTGATCGAGCAACGGGAGCGCGTCACGCTCGAACCGTTCTGTCAGATCGGCATCGGTCTCCGAAGGATCGGCGCGACGAGGTGCCGCCGAACCCGCTGCCGAGGTCGAATCATCAGTTGTCGACGCTTCGGTTTCCGGCGCTTTAGTTTTCGACGCTTGTGAGGCGGTGTCGCTTGTCCTGTCAGCACCGCCGGCAGAGTCGGGGGACTCGGGAGAAGCCACGTAATTCCCTTCGCTGATGACTCCGATGCCGCCGGACCCGGTGAGGGGTCGCGCGGGCGCACCGGTGATGTCGATCAAGCTTACCGACCCGGGTCCTTCTCGCAGCTCACCAGGTCGTGGTTGCCCCGGTCGTTCGAGCAACGTCGCTCCCATCGGCAATCCACCTCCTCGATCTGTTGAATACGCTCAATCTGTTGATGTCGCGGTGTTTTTGTCGCGGTGTCGATATGTGGTGATCGCCCGCTGAACAGGGGTTGCGAGCGCCCTGACATTGTTGGTCAACAGGGCTGCGCCGACAATTGTTCCGCACATGTCCGATTTGTTCCGGCGTCCGCGTCCGCGGCACCGCTGACACATCTGGAGGTTCCGATGGCGGCGACACCCGCGCTCGCGGCGCTCAGCAGGGCCGATGTGCCGCACGAGGTACACAGCTACACCCACGATCGGAAGTCGCAGGCGTACGGAGCGGAGGCGGTGGATGCGCTCTCGACAACACTCGGGGTTGCACCCGAGCAGATCTTCAAGACCCTCGTCGTGGCATTGACCGGAGGTCCCGGCGGCCTGGCCGTCGCCGTCATCCCGGTGCCTCGCAAGCTGTCGCTGAAGGCCGTCGCGGCGGCACTCGGAGCGTCGAAGGCGGTGATGGCCGAGGCAAAAGCCGTCACCCGATCCACCGGTTACGTTCTCGGCGGTGTGTCGCCGCTCGGCCAGCGAACTGCACTGCCGACGGTCATCGACGCTTCTGCACTCGAATGGGACCGCGTCCTGTGCAGCGCGGGCAAACGCGGCCTCGAGGTGGAACTGTCGCCCACCGATCTGATCGCCGCGACGTCGGCCGTCACCGCCGACATCGCGGCCTGAGCGTTCCCCCTCTGTGTCTGCAGGCGTCTCTGTCGGCTCCTCGTGTCAGCCCCCGTGTCAGCCCCTCGTGACAGCATGGACTGCATGTGTGGACGTTTCGCGGTGACGACCGACCCAGCCAAGCTCGCGGCCGAGATCGACGCGGTCAACGAGGTGCCCGCGTCGCCGCCCCCCGCAGACGATCAGCCGAGCGACGATCGGGAGCCGCGCACGCTTGGCACCAACTACAACGTTGCCCCGACGTCGACGATCCTGACCGTCGTCGAACGTCATTCCCACGACGACCCGCACGACGATCCGCGGCTGCGCGTGCGGGCGATGCGGTGGGGACTCGTACCGACATGGGCCAAAGAGGTCGGCAAGGGGCCGTTGCTGTTCAATGCACGTGCCGAGACCGCCGCGGAGAAGAGTTCGTTTCGCAGCTCGGTGAAGTCCAAGCGCTGCCTCGTGCCGATGGACGGGTGGTACGAGTGGAAGCCCGGCCCCGAGAACAGCAAGGGCAAGCCGACGAAGATCCCGTTCTTCATGTCGCCAGAAGACGGGACACGCCTGTTCATGGCGGGGTTGTGGTCGGCCTGGCACGACCGTTCGAATCCCGACGCGCCACCCCTGTTGAGCTGCACCATCCTGACCACCGACGCCGTCGGCGACCTGCGCGAGGTACACGACCGCATGCCGCGCATCATGCCCTACGACAGTTGGGATGCCTGGCTCGATCCCGACCACCCCGCGCCGTCGGAGCTCTTCGCCCCGCCGAGCGAGGCAATCGCCGACGCGATCGCGATCCGCGAGGTCTCGCCACTGGTCAACCGCGTGGCCAACAACGGACCGGAGCTGCTGGCACCGGTCTGACGCTGGTGGCACTCATCAGTCGGGAACGAGTACGGCGGCGCCGTCGAATCGGCCAGCCTTGAGGTCGGACAGCGCCTGGTCGGCCTTCGACAGCGGGTAGGTGTGTGTCGTCGCTGCGACACCGTAGCGGGCGGCGAGCTCGAGGAATTCGCGTCCGTCGTCGCGGGTGTTGGCGGTGACCGAGCGGATCTCCTTCTCGTAGAACAGCTCTCGCTCGTAGTTCAGTGCGGGAATGTCGGACAGGTGTATGCCGGCGATCGACAGCACCCCTCCCCGGTCGAGTGCGCGCATCGCGACCGGGACCAGGTCGCCGACGGGTGCGAAGGTGATCGCAGCGTCGAGAGGGACCGGCGGGGCGTCGTAGGCACCGTTGACCGAGGCCGCTCCCAACGACCTGGCCAGCGCTTGTGCTTGTGCACCACGGGTCATGACATGAACCTCGGCGCCCTGCGCGATCGCGAGCTGTGCGCACAGGTGTGCGCTGCCGCCGAAGCCGTACAAGCCGAGACGACCACCCTCCGGCAGCGAGGCACGCTTGAGTGCGCGATACCCGATGATCCCCGCACACAGCAGGGGCGCGAGGGTGACGTCGTCGACGTTGTCCGGCAGGTGATAGGCAAAGTCGGCGGGGACAGTTGTGTATTCGGCATAGCCGCCGTCGACGTCCCACCCGGTGTATAGCGAAGCGGGACAGAGGTTTTCGCTCCCCCGCTTACAGTAGGTACACGTGCCGTCGGTGTGGTGGAGCCATGCAACCCCGACCCGAGCGCCCCGCTCGAAGCCCAGCGCCCCCTCGCCGGCCTCGACGACTTCACCGACCACCTCATGTCCTGGCGTGACGCCTGGCCGGTGCACCGGAAGGTCGCCTTCGCTCACGTGGAGATCGGTACGGCAGACACCGCACGCACGAACCCTGACCAAGAGTTCGCCCGCACCCGGCGTCGGGACTGGTTTGTCCACCAGCTCGAGCGGATGTTCGTCGACCGGTCCTGGTCGGGTGACTGACCACGCACGCATGTCTCCACCCTATTCCGGCCGCGCGGTGTGTACTTGCTCCATGAACTCTCTCCCCGAGAAGTGGCGCCTGCATCGTGGCGACGCCCCGGTGCTGGTTCGTCTCCTCGTGAGCATTGTGGTGGGCGGGGCGGTCGCGGCTGGGATCTGGTCGGAACGCCCCACCGCCGCACCGCTGGCGGGCTGGGCTATCGGCGCAGGTCTGTTCGTGCTGTGGACATGGTTGGCGCTGTGGCCGATGGACAACGAGGCAACCGAGGCGCACGCCAGCCGCGAGGAGCCCACGCGCTTCGGCGCGTTCGTCATCGTGCTACTGGCAGCTTTCGTGAGCCTCATCGGGATCGTCGAGGTACTGACAAGGAAAGACGCGGTACTCCTCTTCATCGCACTGCTATCGGTGGTGGCATCGTGGGCCGCCATCCACACGATGTACGCAACCCACTACGCACGCATGTACTTCGGCGGCGACGGGGTCAGTGAAAATACCCAGAAGGGTGACGGGCCGCTGATCGACTTCCATCAGTCGGAGTCACCGCGCTACAGCGACTTCGTGTACGTCGCGATCACAGTCGGGATGAGCTATGCGATCTCCGACACCGACGTCGGCTCATCGCGGCTTCGTCGGACACTGGTCTTCCACGCCCTGCTGAGCTACTTCTTCGGCACCGTGATCGTCGCGCTGCTGATCAACCTCACAGCGAACGTCGGATCGTAACGAGGAACCAAACCCTCTCTCCCAGACTGCAACTCAACGATAGGAGTAGGACTCCAACGGGTAGCAGTCCATCTCGCGCAGTGTGGTCAGCGTCGAATTAGGACGCAGGAGCGTCGCCTCGCCGTGTGGGTCGAAGTAGTAGCTGCGCGACGTCGCACAGTTTCCGCGATAGAACACCGACGACTGCAGATGCTCGGTGACCTCGTCGAGGAACGCGTCGTTGGCGGCGTCGGTCACCTCGAAGACCTCGGACTTGCGTCGACGCATCTCGCCGAACAGGCGCGCGATGTGCTTCATCTGCGCCTCGATCGTCGTGAAGTACGAGAGCCCGCTGTAAGAGTACGGACTGTTGAGCGACAGGAAGTTCGGGAAACGCGGAACGGTGATGCCCTCGAACGCCTGGAAACGGTTGTCGCGCCACCACTTTCCGAGGTTGCGACCCTCTCGACCGATCACGGTCATCGCGGGAAAGTTGGTGTCCCACAGGTCGAATCCGGTGGCGAGTACGAGCGTGTCGATCTCGTGTCGCGTTCCGTCGGCACTCACGATCGCGTCGGGTTCGAAGTGTCCGATGCCTCCGGTCTCCAGCGTGACGTTCGGCCGCGCGTAAGCCCGAAAGTACTTGTTGGAGAATGTCGGTCGCTTACACCCGAAGTCATAGTCGGGTGTCAGCGCTCGCCTGGTCGCGCGGTCGGGAACCTGGGCGCGCAGATGCGCCCGGGCCAGCAGTGCCGCTGCCTTGTTGCCCGGTTTGAATTGCTTGAAGTGCAAAACGCCGAAGACCATCAGCATCTCGAGCAGCGAGGTGTTCACCAGACGAGCAGTGCGTTGTGTGAGCGGCACCGTGGCGAACAGATTCTGCAGCGCAGCGGGAATGGGGAAATCGACCTTGGGCACCACCCAGATCGGTGTGCGTTGAAAGACCGTCAGATGCGCCGCGTCGCGTGCGGCTTCGGGAATCAATTCCACGGCCGTCGCGCCGGTGCCGATGATTGCGACCCGACGCCCGGTGAAGTCGAATCCGTCCTCCCAGTCGGCGGTGTGCAGCACCTTCCCTTCGAACGAGTCGAGCCCGGGAAAATCGGGGACGTGCGGTTGCGACAGGAATCCCGTGGCGGTCACGTAGTAGCGACAGGTGCGACTCGAACCATCTGCGGTGTACACGGTCCACAGCCGCGACTGCTCATCCCACTCAGCCTTCTCGACGCTCGTGCCGAACTCCATGTGCCGCTTGAGGTCGTACTTGTCGGCAATGTGCTCGGCATAGCGTTTGAGCTCCGCGCCCGGAGCGAACAGCCGCGACCAGAACGGATTCGGCTCGAACGAATACGAGTACGTCACCGACGCGATATCGACTGCGAGGCCCGGATAGTGATTGACGTGCCACGTGCCACCGAGGTCGTCTTCGCGTTCGAGAATCGCAATCGATTCGACGCCCTGCCGCTTGAGTTCGATGGCGCCGCCCATTCCGCCGAAACCCGCGCCGACGATGACGACCTCATGATCTGGCTGCACCACGATCCGACCTCACTCCCCGAAGTATCTGTGACCTACAAACACAGTAACCCAGGTCACTTCGGAGGCAAAGAGTGGCGGCTTACGGTCGACGGGAGCTCAGCCGATCGATGAGCCGTCGTAGAGGACGTCGAAGAACTGCGTGGCGACGAGCTGCTCTCCCTTCTTGCGATCGACGCCGAGTTGCCTGCGGTACTTGGCGACGTGCTGCAGCGACAGCGCCGAGTACAGCAGCGGCAGGTGATCCTTGCGCTGGTCGTAGACACCCGCCGCACCCTTCGCCGCCGCGCGATTCGTTTTCCAATGCGACGGATGCATCAGTACATCGCGGATTACGGCAGCCTTGATCATCTTCTTGCGTCCCGGCGGGACCACGACCAGCTCGCCCGGATCGAACAGCGCGGCGTCGAATTCCTCGGGTGTGGCGATGGTGCACCCGGCGGTGGGACGCGGATTGCACTCCACCATGTGGTGCACGCCGTCGTCGGTCACCAAGAAGTCGAAGCTGATCTGGCCGTGCCAGTTCAATTCACGCGCGATGGTTTGTGCCGCGTGCAACGACTCGGGAGAATCGACCGACTCGAATACGATTCCGCCCCGATTGTCGATGGCCAACGGGTGCTCATAGCAGGAATGCAGCACCACCTCGCCGTGGTGCACCACGCTCCAACTGCACCGGTCGACACCCTTCAGGTATTCCTGCACCAACCACGGGTCGTCCGCGGTGGGATGTACGGCGTCGAGACTCGTCTCCGCGGCGAGTGGACCGGTATTCGTGACGACGTCGAGCCCGCCGCGGCCGTAGGCGGCGCGCGCGAACCAGTGCTCCCAGTGAGCGGTGGCCGCCCGCAGTTCGTCATCGTTCGTCGCCGTGATCGATTCGGCCACAGGAAGATTCAACGACCGACACAGCTCGGCGAAGGTCACCTTGTCATGCACGCGATGCAGCGTCGAGAAGTCCGGAAAGAACAGCTCGAGGTCGGGGTGCCCCGCCAGCAACCGGTCGCGATGGTAGGCGAGGTAGAACACCTCCTCGAACATCGGCAACAACCAGGTGACGTTCTCGGCGTCGATGATGTCGACGATCGCGGCGATGAACGCCTCGGTCTCCTGGGTCGGCGCGGGCACCGTGAAATGCTTGGAGGCTCCGCGTGAATGGCTCCCCGGTGCGGAACTGAACGTATCGGCGGCAATTACTCGCCGCCCGGTCACGCCGAGCTTGTGAATTTCATCGACGGCAAACGGCATGCGCGACGTGGTGGCAAGAATCGTGGGATCGATGGCTGGCACGGATATACCGTAACGGTCCGATGCGGCTTGTGCGGCGATAGAGGACATTCCCGGCATGAATCCGACGGTGCCTAGCGGCCCTCCCCGATCGATCGGTAGATGTGTGTCGAATCGAAAGATGTGGGTGCTGCAGCACCCACATCCTTACGTAAGACACACATTCACCAGAAACGCACCCGATCCCGCTACGGAATACCGTGGGGTGCTTCGACGCTAGGCCTCGTATGACGCAGACGCCCGGCCCGATGCACTCTCAGAAATCCGCTTCCACACGGCCTGATTCCGTCGAAACACCTTCTGATTCCGTCGAAACACACTCCCTCGAAACGCACTCCGGTGGGGCACGTTCATTCATAGCGGCCATCGCGGCTTTCGCGGTCGTGATGCTCGGCACCACGCTGCCGACTCCGCTGTACTCGATCTACGCGAAGGACCTCGGCTTCGGCGTCACCACGACGACGATCATCTTCGCCGTGTATGCGGCCGGCGTGATCGTTGCCCTGATCTGCTTCGGACGCTGGTCGGACATCCTCGGCAGGCGTCCGCTGCTGATCGCCGGCGCGATCCTCTCGGCGATCAGCGCCGTCGTCTTCCTGACCGCGGGCCCGGTCTGGCAGCTCATGATCGGACGTGTGCTCTCCGGTCTGTCGGCAGGTATCTACGCAGGTGCGGCGACCGCAGCGGTCATCGAACTCGCGCCTGCGAGCTGGCGTCACCGTGCGCCCGCACTCGCGACCGCGGCCAACATCGGCGGCCTCGGCCTCGGCCCACTCATCGCCGGACTGCTCGCGCAGTTCGCCCCGGCGCCGCTGCGCACCGCGTTCATCGTCGACCTCGTCCTGCTTGCGATCGTGTTCGTCGGCATCTGGTTCATGACCGAGCCGGTGACCCGCAAACCGGGAGTTCGTCTGTCGGTTCAGAAGCTGTCGGTGCCACCGGAGACACGCGCGGTCTTCGTGCGTGCCGCAATCGCGGCGTTCGCGGGATTCGCGGTGATGGGCACGTTCACCGGCGTGACCCCGTCGTTCGTGTCGCACGTGCTCGGCATCCACTCGCCCGCGCTCGCCGGGGGCCTGGTGTTCCTGCTGTTCGGTGCGTCTGCCGTCGCGCAGATCGCCGGTCGCGCGATCCCCACCGAACGCGCACTGATCGCGGGTTGTGCGCTCCTGGTCGTCGGCATGGCCGTTCTGGTTGGCGGACTACTCGCGGCCTCGTTCACATTGCTCGTCATCGGCGCGTTGATCGCCGGTGCGGGACAAGGCCTTTCGTTCAGCAAGGGACTCGCCGCGGTCGTCGCCGCCAGTCCTGCAGACCGTCGGGCCGAGGTGATGTCGACGTTCTTCGTCGTCGCCTACGTCGCCATCTCCATCCCGATCGTCGGCGAAGGTATCGCGGCATCTCACTGGGGCCTCAAAACGTCGGGGGTCGTGTTCAACGTGGCCGTCGGCGTGCTCGCGCTCATCGCGCTGGTGTCGACCGCCGTCGCTGTGCGGCGCGAGAACGCCCGCGCCTTCGCCTGATTCCCTTCAGGTCAACCGCCGCCGGGTAAGGCAGTCTGCGGTCGGTCAGTCCTGGAGCAGTGAGCGTCGATCCGCGCCGACGCCCTCCCCCACCAGGGCTGCGACGAGGTCGGCGAACCGACGGCTGCTTGCGAGATCCTCGACGAGCACGACGGTCCCGTCATCGTCTGCGAGCGGAATGCACCAGTTGGGGTACTGATCGCTGTCGGTGCCCGGTTGGTTCTGAATCCGACGCTCCCCGACGGCGTCGACGAGTGCCACTCCGAGCAGCACCGACGGGCTTGCCGCGATGAGCCGGTACAGCGCTTCCACCGTTTCCGCGCTCGTCAGATCGGTGTCCGGATCGAGCAGCCCGCGTGCGCGCGCCAGGTCGAGGATGGCGTCGCGGTCGCGTGCGTCACGGGCGCGTTCCTCGGACTCGGACGTCTCGAGCAGGCCGAGTTCGGCGCGCAGGTCTATGTGCTCGCCCGCCAGGTAGCCCAGCGTCGGTGGCAGGTCATGCGTGGTCACCGAGGTGAGACAGAGTTCTCGGTACTCCTCCGGCGGGATCGGCGCATACGGCCCGTGCTCGAACCACAGAATCGACGTCCCGAGGATTCCGCGCTGCGCCAGCGCGGTCTGCACCGTCGGCTCGAAGACTCCGAGATCCTCGCCGATCACCACCGCACCTGCCCGCTGCGCCTCGAGAGCCAGGATGCCGAGCAGCGCGTCGTGGTCGTAGCGGACATAAGTGCCGCCTGCGGGACCCATTCCGTCGGGAATCCACCACAGCCTGAAGAGCCCGAGGATGTGGTCGACACGGAGGCCGCCTGCATGCCGCAGAACCGTCCTCAGCATGTCGCGATAGGGCGCATACCCGGCGGCTGCGAGTCGGCCGGGATGCCACGGCGGCTGATTCCAGCCCTGCCCCTGCTGATTGAAGCCGTCGGGTGGCGCGCCGACGGTCGCACCGGAGGCCAGTACGCCACCGAGCATCCAGGCATCGGCTCCATGGCGGTCGACCCCGACGGCCAGGTCGGTGATGATCCCGATACTCATACCCGACGACGTGGCCGCATGCTGAGCCGCGGCCAACTGCTCGTCGCAGATCCACTGCAACCACATGTAGAAGTCGACGCGATCGCTGTAGCGTCGACGTACCCGCTTGAGATATCGCGGATCGGACGTCTTGGCGGGCCAATTCGTCTCGTCATTCCCGAAGCGTTCGACGAGTACACACCAGGTGGCGAAACCCTTGAGCCCTTTGCCTTCTCGCTTGCAGAACCGCAGAAACGCGTGCTCGCGACGCTTACTCCGCGGAACGTCGTGGATCAGTTCGAGCACGTCGAGTTTCGCCCGATATGACTTGTTGCGCTTGATTCTCGACGGATCGAGGTCGTCGCCGAAGAATTCCTTCTGCAGTCCCTTGATCCATTTACGTTGCGGTTTCGGCAGGGCGTCGGCCTCGGGGATGTCCTCGACCCTGATGTAGAGCGGATTGACGAAGCGACGTGTTGCGGGCAGGTATGGAGATGCCTCGACGGGTGGGCGTGGTGCCGCGGCGTGCATCGGGTTGACCTGGACGAAGTCGGCGCCGTAGACGCTGCCCGCGACCTCGCACACCTGGGCGAGGTCGGCAAAGTCGCCGACCCCCCACGACGCTGCCGAACGTACCGAGTACAGCTGTAGCGCCAGCCCCCACCGCTGGGCACCGAGGAGATCGTCTGCGGTCGATAGCCGACGTGGCGTGACGATCAAGGGTGCGGTCGCGTTGACGTCGCGCGCCGGATTGGCCCCGACGATCTCGTGATAGCCCTGCGGCAGATCCGACGGCAACGCGAACGTCGCCCGCCCGGTGAGCACACCGTCGACGTCCCGCGGCTGGGTCCACACGTCGAGCTGTGTCGGCGCGAGCGTGTCCCCCGATTCCGTTCGGATACAGACCGCGACCGGATCGCCGTGCGGAACGTGCACAGCGAACGTCGCGTCATCTCCCTCGGTGACAACGGTGACCGGAGGCAGGAACGACCGCCACGGAGCCACATCGAGTTCTGCGAGAGACTGCTCGATCTCCGTATCGGTGGCTGCCGCGACGTCGAGCGAGGCGAGCACCGCAACCAGCGTGTCCCGCGAAACCTCGTGATACTCCTGATCCCAACCGGTGTAGCCGATGCTCACTCCGCAGCGCTGTGCGAGCTCGGCCAGCCGGTCACTCACCTGATCGGTCGTCACGTCTGCATCGTCTCACCGATTCGGCGAGCACGCGCGCTCACCGACAACCTTGCGCGACGACGCAGCACGCAGTTCAATTCTTGTGACCCCGATCACTGCACACTGGGAGTACTCATGGCCGACGACACGCTCACCCTCGACCCCGCAACCACAGCATTGGTGCTCATCGAATACCAGAACGAGTTCACCAGCGACGGAGGCGTTTTGCACGACGCCGTCGCCGAGGTCATGGACTCGACGGACATGCTGGCCAACACTGTCACTCTCGTCGACAAGGCCCGTGCCGCCGGGGTGACGATCATGCACGCACCCATCACCTTCGCCCCGGGCTACGGCGAACTGACCCGGCACCCGTACGGAATCCTCAAGGGCGTCGTCGACGGCAACGCCTTCGTGAAGGGCACGTGGGGTGCCGCGATCGTCGACGACCTCGCCCCGACAGAGGGCGACATCCTCATCGAGGGCAAACGCGGACTCGATACCTTCGCGAGCACCAACATCGATTTCATCCTGCGCAGCAAGGGAATCGAGACGATCATCCTCGGCGGATTCCTCACCAACTGCTGCGTCGAGTCGACGATGCGGTCGGGTTACGAGAACGGCTACCGCGTCATCACGCTCACCGACTGCACCGCCGCGACGTCGCAGGCAGAACACGAGAACGCGATCTCGTTCGACTATCCGATGTTCTCGCTGCCCGTCGAGTCGTCGGAGGTTCTCGCGGCGCTGTGACCAGGTCGCACGCGTAGGCAGCACCGCCGCGGCGATCAGAAGAACTGGTCGCTGCGGCGGATCAGCGAGGTCGCGACGACGCTGATCAGTCCTGTCAGCACCAGGTAGCCAGCGGCCAGCCACGGCGTGCCACCCGCTGCGCCGAGCAGCGCGGTCAGGATGAGCGGCGTAAGACCCGACGCGTAGATCCCGGAGAACTGATAGACCACCGACAGCCCGGTGTAGCGGACCGGCGTCGGGTACAGGCTCGCGAACAACGTGCCCTGCGCGCCGTAGAACAGGGCGTGCACGACGCCGAACACCGCCACGAGTCCCACCGTGAACCAGACGAGGTCGGCGGTGCCGAAGAGCGCGAACACCGGGTACACCGCCACCGAGTAGGCGATCATGCCCGCCAGATACACACGCTTGGGCCCGAACCGATCGGTGAGTACTCCCGACACCGGCAACAGCACGGCCATCACCAGCGCGGCGATCGTCACCGAGATCAGAACCGAAACCTTGGGCAGGTCGAGTTGTGTTGTCGCATAAGCGATCGCGAAGACACCCCAGGTGTTGAACGCCGACCCCTCACCCCAGCGAGCGAGCAGCCCGAGCACCGTGTTGCGCGTATACGGTCGATGCACCACCTCTTTGAGCGGCGCGGACGACTTCTGGGAGAGTTCGTCGACCTCCTGGAAGGCGGGCGTCTCGTCGACCTTGAGGCGCACCACGAATCCGATGATCACCAACACGATGCTGCCGAGGAAGGCGATGCGCCAGCCGTAGGCGAGGAACGCATCGTCGTCGAAGACCACCTGCAGCAGGGCGAACACCGCCGTGCCCAGTGCGAGTCCGAGCGCCAGACCGATCTGCGGAATCGAACCGAAGAAACCTCGACGCCCCCGCGGACTGTGTTCGACGGCGAGCAGCACCGCACCCGCCCACTCCCCTCCGAGCGCGAACCCCTGTACGACGCGGAGCACCAGGAGCAGGATCGGCGCGACGATGCCGACCTGCGCGGCCGTCGGCAGCACGCCCATCAATGCGGTGGCGAGCCCCATCATCACCATCGTCAGCGCCAGCGTCTTCTTCCGGCCGATCCGGTCGCCGATGTGACCGAATACGACGCCGCCGATCGGGCGCACCACGAATCCGACAGCAAAGGTCGCGAACGTCAGCAAAGTGCCGACGAATCCACTCTGGTGCGGGAAGAACACCGTGTTGAAGACCAGACTCGCCGCGGTCGCGTACAGAAAGAAGTCGTACCACTCGACGGTCGTCCCGAGCAGGCTCGCCAGCGCGACCGTCCGCAGCCGCCGTCGCCGTTCGTCGTCTGTCTCGTCTATAGACGGCTCCGTGCTCGCGGCGTTCGTCGATCCGACGAGCCGATCAGATGAGGTCGTGGGAGTCGCAGTCACGGTTGTTCGACGCTACGCACCACTGCGCCGATGTGCCCAGACCAAAAATCACGATGATCCCAACTGGGCACGATCCCGACGAGCCGTCACCGCGCGACGCACACCACGGGTACGTCGGCGCCGAGGCCGCTCAGCGCCAGCGACTGTGCTCGCGGCGAGTAGGTGAAGTCGGTGTGCTCGGTATGGTCGCCGGCGCAGCCATTCTGGATGACGATGTTGTCGACGCGTGCACCGGGACCAGGTGTCAGAAACGACGCCGTGTACGGCGTGGAGACCTCGTCGTAGATCGTGGTGAGGACCGTGTAGTCGATTCCCGGCAGAGTGTCACCGCCGCGGTTGAGTCGAGTGATGAACGCCGACCCCACCTGCTGATCGGCACCACCGGGGCCCGATGCCGCGCCGACCTCGGAGCTTATGTCGATGCCCGCCGCCTGCAGATCGTTCTCGAGACCGACCAATCCGTCCATCGTCGTGCCATGATTCGTCGCGACCATCGTCACCACGTGAGATACCTTGTTGCGCTGCGGATTCGACGCATCAGCACCACCGTGGAATTTCAGGTACCCGCGCGCGATGACACCGCCCTGCGAGTGGCCGACGAGATCGACCTGGCGCGCACCGGTCGCCCGCAGCACCCGATCGACGAAACCAGCGAGCTGCGCCGACGACTCGTCGACGTGCCCTGCGCCGTACTCGCCGCCATGCTGCCGTGCAGGTATTCCGCCACCATCGCGCGCAGACAGAATTCCGAGTTCTGGTGCAAAGACA
Organism: Gordonia sp. w5E2; assembly: GCF_036540975.1. Taxonomy (NCBI): domain Bacteria; kingdom Bacillati; phylum Actinomycetota; class Actinomycetes; order Mycobacteriales; family Gordoniaceae; genus Gordonia; species Gordonia sp. w5E2. The sequence continues at coordinate 3,462,269 of NZ_CP144213.1, forward strand.
CAGAATCCGTGCCCAGCAAGCATCGGCGCAAAGCCCGCCCACGTCTGATACGCCGATTCCCAGGTTCCATGTACCAGAACGACGGGACGCGGATGGGCAGCAGATGGCCGGCATGCCCAGTTGTTCGCGCCCGGTGGATTCGCTTCGGGATTCGAGAATCGCGCCGCCGCACGGAAGTCGGACTGCACGGGACCCGTACCAACGGGGTCTGCACCGACGCTCGTCGCCGCATCCGCTGTCGGTGCGAGTATCGCTGCGGCCACGAGCACCGCAAACGCTGCCGCGACGACAGTCGACCCGATACGACGTGAACGAATCGGATAAATACGAAATCTGTTGCGTAACATTGATTCCCCCCGGAATTGACTCTTCTCAATCGGAAATTCGGGATTGAGCATAAGGGCAATCGGAGGTCGCCGGACCAGTCATGTGGTGGGTCAGTAGTTGAATGCCCAGTGTGTCGACGCTCGCATTGCGTACCCAGATTGTGGCCGCCGATACCAGCGAGCCGAAATACCGGGCAATCCGGAAATACCAAGCGATTTGGCGTGCCGATCACTACTCGAAGAGAACTCCAGGGTTGAGCAGCCCCGCCGGGTCGAGCGCAGTCTTGATCGCCTTCATCGTGTCGAGGTCTACGGCCGATCGGCCGAGTCCGGTCCACGCAACCTTCGCGCGGCCGATCCCATGTTCGGCGCTGATGCTGCCGCCATGCGCGGAGACAACTCGAAACACCCTGTCAGTCAACGATTCCACCGATTCCTCAGCGACGTCGAGCAGGTTCACATGAATATTGCCGTCGCCCACGTGCCCGAAAAGGATTGGCCGACAATCGTCGTCATCGGCAATCGCGGCGAGCTCAGCGAAGGCTGCAGGCAATGCCCGCAGGGGAACCGAGACGTCGAGCTTGACGACCGGCGTCGTCGTCGACCGTGCTATGGATTCGGTATGGCTTTCACGCACGAGCCACAGATCGCGCGCAGGCCCCGGTTCCACCACCGCATCGACGACGCCCGGCTGACCGTCGAGCACTTGCAGCACAACGTCTTCCGCGTCATGCGGACCCGAGACCTCCAGGAGGACATAGAACTGGGCGGGGCTCGACACGGGCCGTCGGACTCCGTGGTCGTGCACGAGATCGACACCTGCCTGAGTCATGATCTCCGCAGCCTCTGTGGTCAGCCCGGCGTCGGAGACGGCGTCGATCAAGGCGAGCGCCACCGATACGTCGTCGATGGCAGCGACGAACACGACAGTCGCACCGGTCGTCGGAACCAGGCGGACGAGCACGCGCGTGATGACAGCCAACGTGCCCTCACTCCCCGCGAGCAGACCCGGAACATCGTATCCCACATTGTCTTTCACGAGACTGCGCCACCGGCGCAGGATCTGTCCGTCGGCGCGCACGGCCTCGATCCCGAGTAGCTGACTGCGGGTGTTGCCATGCCGGATCATTCGAGTGCCGCCCGCGTTGGTCGCCACCATTCCACCGAGCGTTGCCGATTCACGCGACGCGAGGTCGACGCCGAACCGGAGACCGGCGCTCGACGCCCGCGCGTCGAGCGCCGCGAGTGTCACCCCTGCCTGCACGCCGACACTGCGGCCCACGGTGTCGATCTCGTCGATGTCGGTCATACGTGCGGTGGAGAGCACGATCGCAGGAGTCGACGCATCGGCGGGCGGAATCGACCCGCCGACGAGTCCGGTATTGCCGCCCTGCGGGCAGATCGCGATACCTTCGTCGGCGCACAGCCCGACGACCGCGGCGACCTCGTCAGCGGTGAGGGGACGAACAACCGCGACGGCGGAGCCGGTCCAGCGACCGGTCCAGTCGGTGAGGTAACCCGCCATCGCGTCGGCGTCGGTGAGGACGTGCGACGACCCGACTATCTCGCCAAGTCTCTCGCTGAGACTGCGCGAGACGTCGGGTCTGCCGCTTGCGGAATCGACGGGATCAGGAGCCACCTCCCGATTATGCGGGCTTGATGGCCTCCGCGATCGGCGTGGAGCCGTCGTTGAATTCGATGAACGTGCCGATAGTCGACGGCTCGGCGATCACGGCGGCCGCAACCTGCGCGACGTTGTCGCGGCTGGTGTGACCCTTCTTCCAGTCACCCTTGTGCGTGACGTCGATGCGGCCGGTGCCGGGGTCGTTCGTGAGTCCACTCGGCCCGAGAATGGTCCACTCCAGGTCGGTCTTCTTCAGATACTCGTCGGCCTCAGCCTTCGATTCCGCGTATGCGTAGAACGAATCATCCTCCGGCACACCGTGATCAGGGCCGGCCCCGAAGTAGGAGACCATGATGTATCGGTCGACGCCTGCCGATTTTGCCGCGTCCATCGACCGAATGGCCGCGTCGCGATCGACGGCGTAGGTGCGCTCCGGACTTCCGCCACCAGCACCCGCCGACCACACCACGACGTCCTGGCCGGCCAGGACCGAAGCGAGGCCCGCCGTGTCGAGCTTCTCGACGTCTGCGAGCAGCGGTTCCGCGCCGGTTGCTGAGACGTCGTCGGACTGGGCGTCGTTACGAATGACGGAGGTGACCTTGTCTCCCCCGTCGCTCAGGATCTTGGCCAGTCGCAGTGCGATCTTGCCGTGTCCGCCGATGATGATCACCTGGGTCATGAGAGTCCTCGATTCGTCGGTGAATGTGTCGCCATATCCAACGTACCGACGCCGACGGGTCATCCCGGCCGGAGCGCCGACGCCCTCAGGCGAACACCGTTCGCCGAGTTTACGATTGATTACTTAGCATCAAGCAACTATATTGATCGTGTCTGGGTCCCTTGACCGACTTCCCGTCATCTGGACTTTCGTAGGCCCCAGAAATCGAGCCCAGTCATCTATTGACCAACCGTTATCGACAAACGAAACCAATCGAGAAGGTGATCACGCTGTCCGACTCCACTTCGCTCGTCTCCACGTCGCTCGACGGAGCGGGCACAAAAGATGTCGCAGTGCTTCATCACCACCTTGTTCGCGTCACCCGCGCACTCCGCACCAGCGGAACCGGCAACCTCAGCGTCGGCACGGCATTGGCCCTCTGGACGATCAACGCCCACGGCCCGCTGCGCATGTCGGCGCTCGCCGAGCGTGAGGCGGTCGCACTGCCGACGGTCTCGCGCCTCGTCGCGAACCTCGAACAACTCGGGTACGTGACCAGGACACCCGATCCCGAAGACGGTCGCGCGCGCCTCCTGGTGGCAACTCCAGAAGGCGCGGATGTGATCACGCACGCCCGTACCAAAAAGGCGCAGTTACTCGGAGCCGCGATGGAGCGACTCGATTCGCAGCAGCAGGAGCGCGTCCACGCGGCCATCGAAGATCTCGCCGACGCCCTGGCCGAAGAGATCTCGACCTGACGGGCCCTCACGTCCCTTCGACTTCTCCACTACCGAGAAATCTCGACTACCAGCCATGACTTTGCAGAAGGATTCACATGACCACTGCGGTTAACGACGCCGGGTCCGCGCAACCGGCGCAGTCTCCCACTCACGATCCCCACTACAAGTGGATCGCGCTGTCGAATACGACGCTCGGCATGCTGATCGCGACGATCAACTCGTCGATCGTGCTCATCGCGCTCCCCGACATCTTCAAGGGCATAAATCTCAATCCGCTTCTCCCCGAGAACACCAGCTATCTGCTGTGGATGATGATGGGATTCCTCGTCGTCACGGCCGTGCTGGTGGTGAGCTTCGGCCGCCTCGGTGACATGTTCGGCCGTGCGCGGATGTACAACATGGGCTTCGCCATCTTCACCGTCTCGTCGATCCTGTTGGCGATCACCTGGTTCGACGGAAGCGAGGCGGCCATCTGGCTGATCTTCTGGCGCATCATCCAGGGTGTCGGAGGCGCGTTCCTGATGGCCAACTCGTCGGCCATCCTCACCGACGCCTTCCCGCCGAACCAGCGAGGTCTGGCGATGGGCATCAACGGTGTCGCCGCCATCGCGGGCTCGTTCCTCGGCCTTCTGGTCGGTGGTCTGCTCGCGCCGATCCAGTGGCACTACATCTTCCTGGTCTCGGTGCCCTTCGGCGTCGTCGGAACCATCTGGGCGTACCTCAAGCTGCGCGACACCGGCGTTCGCAAGCACTCGAAGATGGACTGGTGGGGCAACGTGACCTTCGCCGTCGGTCTGGTCGCGATCCTCATCGCCATCACCTACGGCATCCAGCCTTATGGCGGCTCCAACATGGGATGGGGCAACCCCTGGGTCCTCACGGGGCTCATCGGTGGCGCGCTCGTCCTGGCGATCTTCGTACTGATCGAGACCAAGGTCGCGAGCCCGCTCTTCGAGCTTTCGCTGTTCAGGAATCGTTCCTTCGCCTTCGGTAACCTCGCCAACCTGATGGCGTCGATCGGTCGTGGCGGTCTGCAGTTCCTGCTCATCATCTGGCTGCAGGGAATCTGGTTGCCGCAGCACGGCTACGACTACAGCCGAACCCCCTTGTGGGCTGGTATCTACATGGTTCCGATGACCATCGGCTTCCTCCTCAGCGCACCGGTGTCGGGCGCCCTCAGCGACAAGCTGGGCACCAAGTGGTTCACCACGCTCGGCATGCTCATCACGGCAGGCACTTTCGCCGCACTGATCGCCATCCCGGTCGACTTCGACTACTGGGTATTCGCGTTGATCCTGCTGATCAACGGCGTCGGCATGGGCTTGTTCGCCTCGCCCAACCGCGCGGAGGTCATGAACAGCCTTCCGATCACGTCTCGTGGTTCCGGCGCGGGCATGATGACGACGTTCCAGAACGCCGCGATGGTGTTGTCGATCGGCCTGTTCTTCTCGCTGATGATCGCGGGCCTCAGCCAGCACCTGCCGTCGGCCATGTACAGCGGCCTCACGTCCAACGGCATGCCGTCCGACGCTGCCAACGGGATCGCACACCTACCGACCGTCGGCATTCTGTTCGCGGCATTCCTCGGCTACAACCCGATCAAGGAGGTGGGCGGACAGGCACTGCAGGGATTGCCGCAGGCCAGCGTCGACCACCTCACCGGGCTCGACTTCTTCCCGCACCTGATCAGCGATCCGTTCTCCGACGGCCTCACCGCGGCGTTCACGTTCGCCATGATCTGCTGCGTGATCGGCGCGATCGCGTCGCTGTTCACCGGCAGCAAGAAGATGAAGGTCGAGTCGGTCGACGGCACTGCCGCGGAGTCGCGTAAGCCTGCCGAATCACTTGGCGAGGAGCTCGCCGCGGTCGCGGCCGACGCGAGCGAGATGCCCGGCGAGCTGGTGACTCCCGACTCGTCGCGTCGTTCCTGACGGCGCGCCCCGCCCGCGGGTCGAGCCCGATCCGCTGGTCGAGTTTGCCCCGCTGGTCGAGCTTGTCGAGACCCCCCGGGGCGCCTGGCTCGGTAGATGTGTGTCGTTTGTGAAGATGTGGGTGCTGCAGCACCCACATCTTTACGTTCGACACATATTTGGGCCGGAGCGGCCCCACTCCGCTGGTCGAGCTTGCCCCGCCGGTCGAGCTTCCCCCGCTGGTCGAGCTTGTCGAGACCACCCACCCGCCGGTCGAGCCACACCCGCCGGGTCGAGCCTGTCGAGACCACCCGCCCGCCGGCCGAGCTCACGCCCGCTGGTCGAGCTTGCCCCGCCGGCCGAGTTTGCCCCGCTGGTCGAGCTTGTCGAGACCACCCGCCCGCCGGTCGAGCTTCCCCGCTGGTCGAGCTTGTCGAGACCACCCGCCCGCCGGTCGAGCCACACCCGCCGGGTCGAGCCCGATCCGCTGGTCGAGCTCACACCCGCTGGTCGAGCTTGTCGAGACCACCCTCAGTCGTGGAACTCGTTCCTCGGGAGGCGTGCACGGGCGTCGGCCGACCAACGTGCCGCGCGGACCCGCAGGTTCCAGCGAGCAGGGGGCACGGTGAACTCCATCCACCGACCGTCGCCGAGCCAGAGCGCCCAGAGGTCCTCGTCGGGAAAGTCGCCCATCCGCACGTAGATCCGTTCACCCGCTGCGGTCGCGGTCAGCCAGCCCTGGTCGGTCGGGTCGTCGATGAAGTCTGCCTCTGCGGCGAGTACCGATTCCAAGTCGACGACGCGGTCGGCGCGACTCACCATTGCTCTCCCCCTTTGTTGATTCACGCTCGGTTGATCCGCTCGGCGCCCCCGCGCCGCCTCGATTTCCGACTATCAGATCGTCAGTCGTCGAGCCCCACGCTGCTCACCGCGGCCACGACCTCACGGCAGAACTCACGGCCCTCGCGCAACGGGACGATGCCGGTCGTGTGGACCAGGTAGGCAACGTTCCCGCGGGCAAAGACCTCGTACCTCAGCGCGCAGAACCTACGCTCCCCGAGATCGAGGTACGTCCCGGTCTGCAGCGATGCCCCCTCCGTCCGAAAGCCTCGAGGAGTGGTGACGACGTCGTCTTCGTCCCAATCAGGCAGGGCGCGGGCTTCGACGGGCGCGTGGTCGAGCAACGCACCGAGGTCGGTGTGATGGTCGACGATGAACCGGGTGAGCACGATCGCGATGGTGCCTTCGCAGCCGTTCCCCGCGACGAAGAGCCGCAGACATCCCGGCGACTGAGCGGCTTCCCAGGCGTCGTCGAGGTCGATGGTGATCTCGCCGGGCACCGACATCGGATCGGTGACCCGCCGCGCGGAGACCGCCATGCGGGTGAGTCGATCGAGGATCGGGACCGGCGCATCAGCTGCCGACCGTGCGGACTCCGCTGACCGACGCCGCCGTGTCGCAGCAGTGCTGCGCGGCGCGTTCGCGGCGTGCCCACCCAGTCGAGTCGACGTCGCGCCGGGCCGATCGCGGCGAGTCATCCGGGTGAAGAACTCGCCCGTTCGCGTGTCGAATTCACCCGTGCAGGCGCCGAAGTCGACCGGGTCGGCAACCCCCGTCGAGTCGTCTGCGCGCTCGGCAGGGGCCCCAACCTCATACGGATCCGCGGCCTGCACGGCCTCCGGTGTGTGGATCGGTTCGGTGAGCGCGGCCTGCTCGCTCGACCCGGCGGGGTCGGGCGTATCCGGGTCGGTCTGCACGAGGAGCCGGGTCACCGGTACGGCATCGCTGTCAACGGACACCGGACAATGGTACGCACGTAACAATCCCGGTGACCATCTCACGCGAGAGTTGGACGCCCCACACTGGTATTGAATCCGCTGAAATGAATCCTACTGTCGCGCTGGCGAATTCACGGGTGGGTCGTTTGCCGTACTCAGAAGCCCGATGAGCCGCCATCCGACTTCGACGATCGCGATGCCCGGAAGAGCATGTAGCCGCCGTAGATGGCCAGCGCGAAGAGTCCGATCCAGAAGAGTCCCTTGAGTACCGGGCCGATGATCGCGAGCGCAATCAGCGCCACGACGACGATCCCGAGAATCTTCCAGAAGCCCATTCCCGAGCCGTTGTTGTTAGTGCCGTTCGACGATGTGCTGGTGCTGTCATATGAAGTGGTCATGACTCCACGATGCGTGAGATCTGCGGGGAAATCACCTGTTCGGAGCCGATCTGGGGGAAAGATCAGGGGCATCCCCGAGCCGGCTGCGGTGCGGTGTAACTCCACCCCAACGACCCCGGATGCCGCCACGCGCACCGGTCTCGGAACCAGCCGATACAGATGTCGGCGATCAATTCTGCAGAGGCGCTGACGAGATAGCCGTGGGTGCAGTCGTCGAAGCGGTCATCGAGGCGCCACCGGTTTCGCAACGACCGCGGCACCGAGTAGCCGGCAAGTCGTGGATGCTCCATCAGGTCCGTCGAGAGTCTCACCAGGTAGACGCCGCCATGTAAGACGTGCACTTGAGCGCATTCCACGTCGGATTCAGGCGTGAGGGTGGTGTCGAGACCCGCGGGTCCGAGATCGAGTACGGCCGCGTTCGGCATCGCGCGCAGCTCTTCGATCAGCCACGTTCTCGCCTCGGCCCAGGCATGCTCAGCGGACGGCCCGCGCGACACATTGTGCGAAGTAGGGGTGTTCATGCTGCCATGCCTCGTTTCGGCGATCGGATGCGTTCTTACACGCGCACATGACAGTGAAGCACCCACCACTGACAGATTCGCCGAACACGCGTTCGGCAGCGTCGTGTCGCGGCTACTTCTTCTCCGGCTCGTCGCGACCGAGGGCCGCGTCGGTCTGCGCGTCCGCATAGCCGGGCTTCACGACCCAGTTGGCCTCCACGCCGTCGGCGCGCTTCTGCGCCTCGTACTCCTCGGCGATGTTCTCGTTGTCGACGGTGACCAGCGGCGACCCGCCGAATTCCCGATACAACGCGAACACGACCAGCACCAACCCGAGCGCGGCGCACACCCAGGTGCTACCCGGGCCGCTCGACCAGCCACGATCGACGACGTCGACGATCGCCCACACAACGCCGACCAGTCCGATGCCCACCAGCACCGCGAAGACACCCTTACCACGCATCGATCGCACCTTTCGCCTGCATGTTTCTGCCTGCACACTCGACCCCGATCGGTCATAGCCGATCCTGCCACGGCACCACGAGACCGGATGTGCGACGGCACGACTCGGCCGGCCACGGCAAAATGGCCTCATGCCGATTCCCGGATTCATCACCGAACTGCGCTCCCACGTCGGGCATATGCCGCTGTGGCTCTCCGGTGTGAGTGGAGTGGTCCGTGACGATCACGGGCGGATTCTGCTCACTCAGCGCGCCGATACCGGCGAATGGGCGGTCGTGTCCGGCGTGCTCGAACCGGGAGAAGAGCCCGCGCGCGCGATCATCCGGGAGATCGCCGAGGAAACCGCCGTCGACGCGGAGGTAGTTCGATTGACCAGTATCGACGTCACTCCGATGGTCACCTACCCCAATGGCGATCAGACGCAATACCTCGACGTGTGTTTCCTGGTCCGCCACCTCGCAGGCACGCCACGCGCAGCCGACGACGAGAACACCGACGTCGCGTGGTTCGCGCCAGATTCGTTGCCCGCGAACCTGTCCGAGACATCGAAGCTGCGCATCGAGAAGGCGCTAGCAGACACCGCGGAGACGTGGTTTCGGCGCTGAGTCAACTCCGCCGACATCGCGAGATCGCCGAGTCGGCCGCCGACTCACGCGTGAGGTCGATCACGCGCATCGGCCCCGACGCGATGCGTTTGTGATGCGGCGTTGTCCGACTGCTCGTGATCGACACCGGACGGTGACCTTCGGATCGGAATAGCGCCACGGTTGCTGCGCCTTGAAGCAGTTATGGCCGATTCAACGAACTCAGACTCATCGACTACTGACTCAGCGAAGACACCGACCAACGAGAACACCCTCGACATCGAGTCGGCCGCCGTCACCGCGCGGCAGGCCGTGGCCAACGAGTACGGCGAACCGTCGACGGTCGTCGAGATCGTGAAGGCCGAATTGCCACTCCCCGACCCGGGACAAGTCGTCATCGATGTCACGGCGATCGGCGTCAATCCCGCCGACGCCAAGACGGTGCGCGGAGTGATGGGCACCGACGAATCGAAACTTCCCATCCCCATCGGCAACGAACTCGCAGGTGTCGTCCGTGCGGTCGGCGATCCACTCGACGGTCAGACACCCAGCTTCGCGGTCGGCGACGAGGTCGTCGCGTACCCGATCTCCGGCGCCTACGCCGACCACGTCGTCGTCAACGAGAAGTCGGTCCACATCAAACCGGCAGGACTCGACGACGAACATGCGGCAAGTCTCCTGCTGGCAGGTGTCACCGCAGCCGACGCGATTGCCACCGCAGGCGTGCAGGCCGACGACACCGTGCTCATCCACGGCGGCGCCGGAGCCGTCGGCGTGATCGCGGTGCAGTTGGCAGGCAAGATCGGGGCAACCGTCATCGCCACCGCCGCGCCCGCCAATCACGACCATCTGCGCGAACTCGGGGCCATCCCTGTCGCGTACGGCGACGGCCTTCTCGAGCGTGTGCAAGCGGCTGCAGAAAATCCGGTCACCGTGGCCATCGACACGGTCGGCACCGACGAGGCTGTCGACGTGTCGCTCGCTCTGGTCGACGACCGCGACCGCATCGTCAGCATCGCGGCGTTCGGGCGCGGCGACGACGGCATCGTGCTGATCGACGGTTCCACGCCGCAGAGCAAAGAGAACCGCAGTAACGCAATCGACGGCCTGATCGCCGACGCGGCATCGGGCGCTCTGGTGACAGATGTCGCCGGGACGTATCCGTTGGACCAAGCCGCCAAGGCGCTCGACGACATCTTGTCGTCGCATCCGCGCGGCAAGTTCGTGTTGCTGCCCTGACCCCTTCAGATCCATCTATCTCGCCAGGGGTAGGCCTCGGCCACGACGCCGCGCATGCAGACCGAGCGTGCGCGGAATCCCCCGGCGATCGTGTTTCCCATTAGTTCCGTAGACGCGAAAGGTGTTCCATGACAGTCCCACTCATCACTCTCAACAACGGCGTCGAGATCCCGCAGCTCGGTTTCGGCGTGTTCCAGATCGAGCCGGAGAAGACGGTCGACGCAGTGCGCACTGCCCTGGACGTCGGATACCGCCACATCGACACGGCCGAGATGTACGGCAACGAGAAGGAGGTCGGTGAGGGCGTCAACGGGTCCGACGTCCCACGCGACCAGGTGTTCATCACCAGCAAGCTCAACAACGGATTCCACGCGTACGACGACGCGCTCAAGGCCACCGACCAGACGCTCGCCGACCTCGGCGTCGACGCCGTCGACCTGTTTCTGATCCACTGGCCGCTGCCGGAGGTCGGAGATTTCGTCGAAACGTGGAAGGCGCTCGAGAAGATCTACGCCGACGGCAAGGCGCGGGCTATCGGAGTGTCGAATTTTCAGAAGCACCACCTCGAGCGGCTGTTCGCCGAGACCGAGATCGTCCCCGCGGTCAATCAGATCGAGGTGCACCCCTATCTGACGCAGGACGATCTGCGTGCGTTCAACGCCGACCACGGCATCGCGACCGAGGCATGGTCGCCGATCGCACAGGGCGACGTCCTCGACGATCCGGTCCTGAAGAAGATCGCCGAGGAGAAGGGCAAGTCGACCGCCCAGGTCACCCTGCGGTGGCACATCCAGCGCGGCGACATCATCTTCCCCAAGTCGGTCACCCGCTCGCGCGTCGAGGAGAACTTCGACCTCTTCGACTTCGAGCTGTCCGGCGACGACGTCGCAGCCATCGACGGCCTCAACAAGAACAAGCGCCGCGGCCCCGATCCGGACACCTTCAACTACGTGCCCTGACCTGCGGCGCACGCCGGTTTCGCTCCCGCTCGGCCCACCAGCCGAGCGGGAGCGTCGTATTCACCGACCGAGCCCCACCCGCTGATCGAGCTTGTCGAGATCCACCCGCCGACCGAGTCCCTCCTCGCTGATCGAGCCCCTACTCGCTGATCGAGCTTGTCGAGATCACCCACCCGCCAACCGAGCCCCCTTCCGCTGATCGAGCGGGCGCGAGCGCAGCGAGCACCCGAGTCGAGATCACTCCCCCACCCCGAAACATCCCGCGCGCGCCGTCGCGCACAATGAGACGAATGAAGATCTCGCAGCGCGCCCAAGAGGTCGCACCGTTCTACGCGATGGACTTCGCGGGCAGAGCGGCCGCCGTCGAGGCGCAGGGCAGCCCGGTGATCCGGTTGAATATCGGCGAACCCGATTTCGGCGCTCCGCCAGCATTTCTCGCCGCGGCTCGCGAGGTCTCCGACGGCCGTCCGCTGACGTACACGGGAGCACTAGGCCTCCCCGAACTACGCGAGGCGATCGCCGACTTCTATCGCCACCACTTCCGCGCCGACGGCGTGACAGCGGAGCAGGTCGCGGTCACCTCGGGTGCGTCGGCTGCGTTGCTTCTCGCATGCGCGGCGCTGATCGATCCCGGCGACGGTGTGTTGATCGGCGATCCGTCGTATCCGTGTAACCGACAGTTCGCGCAGGCATTCGGTGCGCAGGTCAGCCTGGTGCCGACCGGCATCTCCGATCGATTCCAGCTCACTCCCGACCTCGTCGACGCCGCCTGGTCGGAGAGCACGCGCGGGGTGATCGTGGCGTCGCCGTCGAACCCGACCGGCACGTCGCTCCCCTACGACGACCTCGTCGAACTGTGCCATCGCGTCGCCGAGCGCGGCGGGTGGAGCATCGTCGACGAGATCTACCTCGGACTCTCCGATCCCGGCCCCGACGGCCGGCCGCCCCGCAGCGTCCTCGCCGACCCATCCGTCGGCCCCGATGTTGTTGTGGTGAACAGCTTTTCGAAGTACTTCGGCATGACGGGGTGGCGGCTCGGCTGGTGCATCCTGCCACCCGACATGGTCGACGTCGTCGAGCGCCTCGCGCAGAACTTCTACGTGTGTCCACCCACTCCCGCCCAACTCGCGGCGCTGAGCTGCTTCACTCCGGAATCCCTTGCGGTATGCGAAGATCGACGCCGCGAATTCGTCGCTCGACGACAACTCGTGCTTGACGCACTCACTGCGATGGGCTTGCGCGTGCCGGTCTTCCCCGACGGCGCGTTCTACGTGTACATCGACGTCTCCGACACCGGGCTTGGCTCGTGGGAGTTCTGCGAGCGCGCGCTCACCGAAGCACACGTAGCACTCACTCCCGGAAAGGATTTCGGCGTCGAAACGGCCGATGATCACGTCCGACTGTCGTACGCGGCGTCGACAGCCGATCTCACAGAAGGTCTCCGACGCCTCGCCTCATTCGTCGAAAGTCTGGCGCGATGAAGGTCGACGCCGCAGACCTCGACACCGCCGCACTCGACCACATCATCGACGCCGCGCCCGCGGACGGCGCGCTACCCGGCATCGTCTCAGGTGTCACCACCGCCGAAGACACGATCTACCTCAAAGCAGCAGGTCCACGGGCCGCGGGCCGCGACGAGGCACTGGCCACGGACGCCGTTCTCGCCCTGTTCTCCATGACCAAACCACTGACCGCAACGCTGGCACTGCAACTCGTCGACGACGCCCTCCTCGACCTCGACGCCCCCGCGTCGGAGTACGCACCCGACCTCTCCGAAATCGGCGCCCTCACCGGGTTCGACGGAGACACACCGGTGGTGCGCGCGCCACGTACTCCTGTGACCACCCGCCAATTGCTCACTCACACAGCGGGATTCGCCTACGACTTCTTCGACGCCGACTGCGCGCGGGCAGTCGCGGGCCTCGGCCTGCCCGACGTCGCGACGGCGACGCAGGCATCGCTGCAGGCACCGCTGATGTTCGATCCCGGAACCCGGTGGGAATACGGGACGAACCTCGATTGGGTGGGCAGGGTCATCGAAGGCGCCACCGGACGCCGACTCGGCGACGTCATGACCGAACGCCTACTCACACCATTAGGCATGCGCGACACCACTTTTCGTCGCGGACCGCAGATGCTCGAGCGAAGCGCGAACCTGCACGTGCGCACCGCGGACGGCCACCTCAAGGCCTTGCGCTCGCCGACCTCGCCCGACGAACCCGAACTCGACATGGGCGGCCAGGGCCTGTACTCCACCGCCGGAGACTTCCTCAAATTCATCCGATTCTGGTTGCGCGGCGGCCGATCCGACTCAGGGCAACAACTACTGCGCCCGGAGACCGTCGGCGACGCAATGCGCAACCAGCTCGGAGCACTCGAGATCACACCACTCCCGGGCGTCAACCCTCGCAAAACCAACGATGTCGACTTCTTTCCCGGCGTCGGCAAAGGGTGGAATCTCGTCGCGATGACGAACAATTCGCAGGCCCCGACCGGACGCAGCGCGGGCTCGATGGGCTGGGCCGGGCGGGCCAACCTCTACTTCTGGGTCGATGCCCGAAGGGGCATCGGCGGACTCTGGGCCACCCAGCTCCTACCGTTCTTCGACCCTGCCGCCGTCGCCGCGTCGCAGCAGTTCGAGCAGGCGGTGTACGACTCCCTGCCCTGATCGCGCCTGGGGCATCGAACCGCTGCGGGGCGTCGTAAATGTGTGTCGTATCGAAGGATGCGGGTGCTGCAGCGCCCACATCCTGCGATAAGACACACATTCATGCGCTGGCAGGTTCGACGATCAGCGCCAACTTCACGAGCCAGCGTCGGATCAGTGCCGCGACCCTCCCACCCCGGAGATCGTCCCAGGTCCAGCGCACGACCATGACGCCCATCGCGCGCAGCTCGTCTTCCCGACGCTTCTCGCGCAGCACAACCTCGGTCGCGTCCTCTCCCGGTTTGGGCAGCTTCCCGTACTTCACCTTGCCGTCGAACTCTCCGACGAGGCGCCCGCCCCAGTCGAAATCAGTACGCGCCACGTGCTCGCCGTCGACGTCGCGGAACGTGTGCTGCAGCCGCGCGGCGGGCAAACCCGCCTCGATCATCTGCGCCCTACTCCACGACTCGCCCGGATTCTCCGACCGCCCATCAGCGTGGTGCAACGCTCGGCGCGCAAGGCCCACTCCGCGACGCTTGCCGGTGAGCATCTTCGTCATGAGCTCCCGATCGGCACCGAGCCGCAGAGCCGAATCAACAACCGCGAGCGCTTGAGCGAACGTCGCTGCCCCGCAGGCGATGTCGACAGCCGTTCGTTCGATCGAAGTGACCAGCACGCCGTCAACCTCGACGAGCTCGTCGTCAGACAGCGTCGCGACATGGCGGTGATGGGTCGCGGTTCGAAATCCCGCACCACCCACCGTCGTCGAATGGACGCGCGTCAGCGTCGGCGAGAGCATCTCGAGACCATGCACCGCCGCGGCACTCTGGTGACTCAGCGCTGCGCGAGGTTCAGCTGCCTCTTCCACCCCCGCTTCCGATTCCGATGCGCCCGACTCGGCGGCCTCCGACTCACCCGAGCCGCGATCCCCCGCGCCCTCACCCTTCGCGGCTTGCACGGACGCGAGCGCGACGAGACGGTGGTGTTCGAGCCGCGTCCGATCGCCGCAGACGACGAACACCCCGCGGTGGACACGCTCGATCTCCCGTCGACGCAGCGACGCCCGCAGGTCGTTGTCGGTGTACCCGGCGGCCAGCACCGCGTTCCGATGAATGAGCCCGAACCGGTCCGCTGGATAACAAGCAGCCGGATGACGGGCAGTGGAGTTGCGCGCGGCGGAGGGTGAGTGCATGACATATCCGACGCACCCCGAGCCCGCCCGGTTCCAATTCCGCCCACATCCACCCCGCGCCGCGCTAGATGTGTGTCGAACATAAAGATGTGGGCGCTGCAGCACCCACATCCTTCGATACGACACACATCCTCAACCCGGCTCGACGACGCACCGCCCGCACCCGGGCCGCGCACCCGCCGCCCGCGCCCCGAGCGCCCGCCCCGCTGCCCGCAGCGGCCCACGCCCCGCGACCTGCCGAGACCGCCCGGTTCCAATTCCGCCCACATCCACCCCGCGCCGCGCTAGATGTGTGTCGAACGTAAAGATGTGGGCGCTGCAGCACCCACATCCTTCGACACGACACACATTTACAACCCGGCTCGACGACGACGCGCCGCCCACACCCGAGCCACGCCCCACGCCCGCCAGCAGCCACCCCACCCCCATCGCATGCCCGCTGCGCGATCGTGAATATGTGCCGCGTCTCACAGTGAGACGGCTGTGATGCACCTCACGCGGTTGTATCGAAAGCGCTCCAGTCCAGCCAGGTCGGCACAGCGCCGGCCCATACGAGGAGGCGCACATTGAGCAGGCAGAGCTTGACCAAAGCCCATGCGAAGATCACCGAGTTGTCGTGGGAGCCCACCTTCGCCACCCCCGCCACTCGGTTCGGTACCGATTACACGTTCGAGAAGGCCCCCAAAAAGGATCCGCTCAAGCAGATCATGCGGTCGTACTTCCCGATGGAGGAGGAGAAGGACAACCGCGTCTACGGTGCCATGGACGGCGCCATCCGCGGCAACATGTTCCGGCAGGTCCAGGAACGTTGGCTCGAATGGCAGAAGCTGTTCTTGTCGATCATCCCCTTCCCTGAGATCTCTGCCGCACGCGCGATGCCGATGGCAATCGACGCCGTCCCGAACCCGGAGATCCACAACGGGCTCGCGGTGCAGATGATCGACGAGGTTCGTCATTCGACGATCCAGATGAACCTCAAGAAGCTGTACATGAACAACTACATCGATCCGGCCGGCTTCGACATCACCGAGAAGGCATTCGCGAACAACTACGCGGGCACCATCGGCAGGCAGTTCGGCGAGGGCTTCATCACCGGTGACGCGATCACCGCGGCAAACATCTATCTGACGGTCGTCGCCGAGACCGCGTTCACCAACACCCTGTTCGTGGCCATGCCCGACGAGGCGGCCGCCAACGGCGACTATCTGTTGCCGACGGTGTTCCACTCGGTGCAGTCCGACGAGTCGCGCCACATCTCCAACGGTTACTCGATTCTGTTGATGGCCCTGGCCGACGAACGCAATCGTCCACTGCTGGAACGGGATCTGCGCTACGCGTGGTGGAACAACCACTGCGTCGTCGACGCCGCGATCGGCACCTTCATCGAGTACGGGACCAAGGACCGCCGCAAGGACCGCGAGTCCTACGCCGAGATGTGGCGCCGCTGGATCTACGACGACTACTACCGCAGTTACCTTCTGCCACTGGAGAAGTACGGTCTGACGATTCCGCACGACCTGGTCGAGGAGGCGTGGAACCGCATCGTCGACAAGCACTACGTGCACGAGGTCGCCCGCTTCTTCGCCACCGGCTGGCCGGTCAACTACTGGCGCATCGACGCCATGACCGACACCGACTTCGAATGGTTCGAGGAGAAGTATCCCGGTTGGTACAACAAGTTCGGCAAGTGGTGGGAGAACTACAACCGCCTCGCCTACCCCGGCAAGAACAAGCCGATCGCCTTCGAGGACGTCGACTACGAGTACCCACACCGGTGCTGGACGTGCATGGTGCCGTGCCTGATTCGCGAGGACATGGTGACCGACAAGGTCGACGGCCAGTGGCGCACCTACTGCTCGGAGACCTGTGCATGGACCGACAAGGTGGCATTCCGTCCCGAGTACGAAGGTCGCCCGACCCCGAACATGGGGCGCCTCACCGGTTTCCGTGAATGGGAGACGCTGCACCACGGCAAGGATCTCGCCGACATCATCAAGGATCTCGGCTACGTCCGCGACGACGGCAAGACGCTCATCCCGCAACCGCATCTCGATCTCGATCCCAAGAAGATGTGGACGCTCGACGATGTGCGCGGCATTCCGTTCGGCAGCCCGAATGTTGCGCTGAACGAAATGAGCGACGAGGAACGCGAAGCTCATATCGCCGCCTACATGGCCAACAAGAACGGGGCCGTCACGGTCTGATCCGCGACGGACGCACTCGCCGCGCCGGTCGAGCAAGCCCGAGCTTCGCCCGGCTCGGCGAGTGACCCCGAGCCCCGGGGTAAGGGCGTATCGAGACCACCTCCGCAAGCGTGGTCTCGATACGCCCCCGGCTTCGCTCGCGGCCCCGACCAGCGCGGACATCCCCATAAAGCCCAGGAGACTTCATGGCCGACACGCATCACATCAGCTTCGAACCCGTCGATATCGAGATGGAGGTCGCCGAGGACGAGACCATCCTCGACGCCGCATTCCGGCAGGGAATCCACCTCATGCACGGCTGCCGAGAAGGCCGTTGTTCGGCCTGCAAGTCGTACATGCTCGACGGCGACGTCCAAATGGACGACTACTCCACCTTCGCCTGCAACGACGCGGAAGAAGCCGAAGGGTACGTACTTCTCTGTCGCACATACGCATACAGCGACTGCGAGATCGAGCTCCTCAACTTCGACGAGGACGAACTCCTCGGCGGTGCGCCCATCCAGGACGTCACCACGAAGGTCGCCGCCATCGAGCCGATGACCCGCGACATCGTGTCGCTGAAACTCGACGTCGTCGAGCCGGAAACCGTCGAATTCAAGTCGGGTCAGTATTTCGACCTGTTCATCCCGGGCACCGATGAGAAGCGGTCGTTCTCCATCGCCACCACCCCGGCGACTCCGGATCGGCTCGAGTTCTTGATCAAGAAGTATCCCGGTGGTCTGTTCGCCGGCATGCTCACCGATGGCCTGTCGGAGGGGCAAGAGATCAAGGTGAACGGCCCGTACGGGTCGTGCACGCTGCGCAACGGGCACGTCCTCCCGATCGTCGCGATCGGCGGGGGCGCCGGGATGGCGCCGCTGCTCTCACTGCTGCGACACATCAGTGAGACAGGGCTGCACCGGCCGGTCCGGTTCTACTACGGCGCACGCACCGCGTCGGATCTCTTCCTTCTCGACGAAATCGCCACTCTCGGTGAGAAAATCGAGGATTTCTCGTTCACCGCGTGCCTGTCGGAGAGCACCGACGACGCACCTGACGGCGTCACCGTCATCGGCGGGAACGTCACCGACATCGTCAACGACAACGAAGCGGACCTCGCACGAACGGAGGTGTATTTCTGCGGTCCCCCACCCATGGTCGATGCAGCTCTCGCGCTGGCCGAGCAGCATTCGGTTCCGCGCGACCAGATCTTCTACGACAAGTTCACCAGCCCGGCATTCGACTCCTGATCACGACCATCGCGGTCGAATCAGCCTGAACGACAGGAACGAAAGGTATGTCCGCACCAGCTCAACCGAGGGAACGCAGTTTCCCCTCCATCGAATTCACCGACGCCGAGGCCGGCGCAAGGGAATTCCCGAGCAGCCGCAGCCGAAAGTACAACTACTATCAGCCCTCCAAGAAGCGGGCCACGATCTATGAGGACGTCACCGTCGACGTCCAGCCCGACCCCGAGCGTCACCTCACCCAGGGATGGATCTACGGCTTCGGCGACGGCCCGGGCGGGTATCCGAAGGAGTGGACCGCCGCGCAATCGGACAACTGGCATCAATTCCTCGATCCCAACGAGGAATGGGAACAGTCGATCTACCGCAACAACTCCGCGGTCGTCCACCAGGTCGATCTGTGCCTGCAGAACGCCAAGCGCGCACGGGCATACGACGGGTGGAATTCGGCGTGGCTCAAGTTCATCGAGCGCAACCTCGGCGCCTGGATGCACGCCGAGAGCGGCATGGGTCTGCATGTGTTCACCTCGATTCAGCGGTCGGCACCGACGAACATGATCAACAACGCGGTCTGCGTCAACGCCGCGCACAAGCTGCGCTTCGCGCAGGACCTTGCCCTGTTCAACCTCGACCTTTCCGAAGCCGAGGAAGCGTTCGACGGCTCGGCGCACAAGGAGGTCTGGCAATCGGCCCCCGAGTGGCAGCCCACTCGCGAGGCGGTGGAGCGGCTGACGGCGATCGGTGATTGGGCCGAGCTGCTGTTCTGCTCCAACATCGTCTTCGAGCAACTGGTTGGCTCGCTGTTCCGGTCGGAGCTCGTCATGCAGGTTGCCGCCCGCAACGGCGACTACATCACCCCCACGATCGTCGGTACCGGAGAGTACGACTACGACCGGGACCTCAACTACTCGCGCGCGCTGTTCCAGATGCTCTCGCGCGACGAGAAGTACGGCATCGACAATCGAAAGCTCTTCTCGCGGTGGATGTCTGAATGGGTGCCGCGCAGCCTCGACGCCGCCCGCGCCCTGCAGCCGATCTGGTCGCAGCCGGCCGACAAGTCGGTCACCTTCTCATCCAGTCTCGAACACGCGAAGACCAAGTTCGCCGACGTTCTGACCGCCATGGACGTCGATATCCCAGAGGAGCTGAACAAGTGAGCACCATGCAATTCGGAGCCGATACCGAGTTCTCCAACATGTGCGGTGTCACGCTCATGAACACGCCGATCGGTCGCATCGTGGCCGACGTCATGGGAGCCAAGGACGACGTCGAACTCACCGAGTATCCGTCGATGATCCGTGTCGACGGCGTCAACCGCCTCATCTTCGACTACGACGAACTGACCGATGCCCTCGGCCAGGACTTCGACGGGTCGATCTTCGAGGAGATCAGCTCCACGCACTACGGACGGATGGTGCACCTCGACGACAAGACCATCCTGTTCGCCAGCCCGGAGGACGCCGCCGAGTTCATCGGATTCGACCTCACCGCGTCGTCGTAACGCTTCGCCGCAGGCGCCGAGCCCGTCCATCCGGCGCCTGCGGCGGATCCATAGCGGCGACTCACGTTGCCGCACCGTAGTTTCCGCTACACCTGACAGCCCCAATCTTTACGACAGCCAGATCATCACGACAGCCCAGATCTCAGAGAGCGAGTGAGAAGATGTACGAGAAGAATGGCGAGAAGTACTTCATCGTCGACGCCCACGTCCACCTGTGGGACGGCCGCGAATCCAACCAGCGCAACATTCACGGCAAACAGTTCATCGACTGCTTCTACGACTATCACCGCAACCTGAGTCCCGAAGAGCAGGTGTGGGATTACGACACCTACTGCTACTACGGCCCCGACCGCCTGATGCAGGACCTCTTCGTCGACGGGCCCGCCGATCACGCGATCTTCCAGGCCACGATCCTCAAGGACTTCTACGTCAACGGCTTCGCTCAGGTCGACGATTCGCTCAAGCTTGCGCAGGACAACCCCGACAAGCTCACCTACAACCACGCCTACGACCCGCGCGACGGCGAGGACGGTCTGGTCCAGCTCCGACGCGATGCCGAGGCGATGGACCTCAAGGGCGTCAAGCTGTATACCGCTGAGTGGCATGGTGATTCACGCGGATACAAGCTCGACGACCCGTGGTCGCGGCGCTATCTGGAGGAGTGCCTGAAACTGGGCATCAAGAACGTCCACGTACACAAGGGCCCGACGATCCGGCCGCTCGACCGAGACGCCTTCGACGTCGCGGATGTCGACAAGGTTGCCACCGACTACCTCGATCTGAACTTCATCATCGAGCACGTCGGTCTTCCTCGCCTCGAGGACTTCTGCTGGATCGCCACGCAGGAATCCAACGTGTACGGCGGTCTCGCCGTTGCCATTCCGTTCATCCACACGCGGCCGAGGTACTTCGCGCAGATCATCGGCGAACTCCTCTACTGGATCGGTGAGGACAAGATCCTGTTCTCCAGCGACTACGCGCTCTGGACACCGCAGTGGCTCGTCGAGCGCTTCGTCGACTTCCAGATTCCCGAGGACATGACGGAGTACGCACCGATCACCGTCGAGCAGAAGAAGAAGATCCTCGGACTCAACGCGGCGGCACTGTATCCGCACATCTCGGTTCCCGAGGAACTGCGAATCCCCACCGATGCAGCCGATCCCGGCGTCGACGTCGCCGCTGGTGCCCAGGACACGCCGGCCGCGGAGGCGGTAACCGCATGACCGCGCTCGCACATCGCGGGCAGGCACAGGCATCGGGTATGCCGTTGTCGGACATCGTCATCGAAGCTCTCGACACGGTTGCCGATCCCGAGTTGGATCTGCCCATCACCGAACTGGGGTTCGTGCGCTCGATCAGCCTCGACGACGAGGGTGTCACCGTGCACCTGCGACTACCCACGTCGTTCTGTTCGCCGAACTTCGCCTACCTCATGGCATCTGACGCACTCGATGCCCTGGAAGCGATCGACGACATCGGACGGGTCCGCGTGATGCTCGACGATCACCACGACTCGGACAAGATCAACGCGGGCCTGGCCGCTCACGCGGGCTACAAGGGCACCTTCGGTGTCGAGGCGGAGCAGGATCTCGAGGAACTCCGACTCACCTTCTTCCGCAAGGCGCACACCGCCGCAATGGAACGTGCCGTGACACCGCTGATCTCGTCGGGCGTCGTCGACGTCGAGGGCTGCACGCACCTGCTGCTGCGCGACATCCCCGACGGACCGGAGAAGTACGCACTCTTGCGCAGACGAGTACAGATCGGACTCGGTGTCTGCCCCAACTGTCGGGTCGTCGTCGACGAGGAGGGGCGAACCCTGAGCGCCGACGAGGTTCCGATGCGTATGCGATTCGCACGATCGGTGCGAATTTCCATGGAGGGC
Source organism: Gordonia sp. w5E2 (assembly GCF_036540975.1). Taxonomy (NCBI): domain Bacteria; kingdom Bacillati; phylum Actinomycetota; class Actinomycetes; order Mycobacteriales; family Gordoniaceae; genus Gordonia; species Gordonia sp. w5E2. Next base: position 3,484,102 of record NZ_CP144213.1, read on the forward strand.
AACGCACATTTCTGCCGCGGACTGCTCGCAACCCGCTACGCCGACGACGACGAGTGCGACGGAACCAGCGGGCCGGTCATCACCGACCTGCGCCACCACATGTTCGACGCATCACCAACAGCAACCATCACCGGGAGGTCATCATGAGAGCCGTACAGGTTGTCGGCTACCACGACAAGCTGCAACTCACCGAGGTGCCCGATCCAGTGGTGACCGGTCCACTCGACGTGATCGTCCGGATCGGTGGCGCAGGAGTATGCCGCACCGATCTGCACATTCTCGAAGGGCAGTGGGCCGAGAAGAGCGGCGTCGACCTGCCGTACACGATCGGGCACGAGAATGCCGGATGGGTCGAGGCGATCGGCGATGCCGTCACCAATGTGTCGGTGGGCGACAAGGTGATCCTGCACCCGCTGATCACCTGCGGCCTGTGTCGCGCCTGCCGTGCAGGCGACGACGTGCACTGCGAGAACAACAAATTCCCCGGCATCGACACCGATGGCGGGTACGCCGACTACCTGAAGACAACTGCGCGCAGCGTCGTGAAGATCGACGATTCGCTCGAGCCCGCCGATATCGCGGCTCTCGCGGATGCCGGTTTGACGGCCTATCACGCTGCCGCCAAGGTCGCACGGATGACGCGGCCGGGTGACACCTGCGTCGTGATCGGCGCGGGCGGGTTGGGACACATAGGGATTCAGGTTCTTGCCGCTATCTCCGGGGTCCGCATCGTGGTGGTCGACCGCAATCCCGATGCGGTGGCGCTGGCCGTCGAGGTCGGCGCGCACGAGGGCATTGTCGCCGACGGCACGCAGGTCGAGAAGGTGCTCGCGCTGACCGACGGCAAGGGCGCCGAAGCCGTGCTCGACTTCGTCGGTGAGGGCGGTGCGACGTCGGAGGGCATCGCGATGCTGCGCCAGGCGGGCAACTATTTCGTCGTCGGCTACGGGGAGAACATCAACATCCCGACCATCGACGTGATCTCGACCGAGATCAACTTCATCGGAAACCTCGTCGGCTCGTACAACGATCTGACCGAGCTCATGACCCTGGCGGCGGCGGGAAAGGTGAAGCTACACACCGTCACTTACCCACTGACCGAATACCAGCAGGCGCTCGACGACCTCGACGCCGGCCGGGTGCGCGGCCGCGCGATCCTCGTCCCCTGAGGTTTCGACAAGCTCAACCAGCGGGGACAGCTCAACCAGCGGGAACGCCCCACTCGCTGATCGAGCCTGTCGAGATCACACAGCCCAACCAGGAAACCCCAACCCCCACAACCCAATCGAAAGAGGTGCCAACATGGCCAAGGAGTTGCGCTACAACGCCGAAGCGCGACTGCGGCTGGAGCGGGGCGTCAACGCCCTCGCCGACGCGGTCAAGGTGACATTGGGTCCGAAAGGACGCAATGCGGTGCTGGAGAAATTGACCGGACCGCCGACGATCACCAATGACGGAGTCACGATCGCACGCGAGATCCAGCTGCGAGATCCGTTCGCCAACATGGGTGCTCAGTTGGTCAAGGAAGTCGCAATGAAGACCAACGGCGTCGTGGGTGATGGCACCACGACGGCCACCGTGCTGGCGCAGGCCATGGTTCGTGAGGGACTGCGCGCCGTCGAGCAGGGCGCCAATCCGATGCGGGTGCGCCGCGGTATCGAGCGCGCGGTGACCGCGGTAGTCGGGTCGTTGAACGACCAGGCCGTCCAGATCGGCGGCCGCAGCGACCTGGAACGGATCGCATCTCTGGCCGCAAGCGACGACGAGGTGATCGGCGACGTGATCGCATCTGCTGTCGAGCACGTCGGCAAGACCGGAGTGATCACGACCGAGGAGAGCGACACTCTCGGTCTCGCGGTCGACATCGTCGACGGCATCGAATTCGACCACGGCTACATCTCCGGCTACATGGTCACCAATCCCGAACGCATGGAAGCCGTCCTCGACAATCCCGTTGTCTTGTTGACCAACAAGAAGATCACGTCGGTGCAGGAGATCATGCCCGCGATCGAGGTGGCCAAGCGAGCCGATCGGCCGCTGCTCGTCCTCGCCGAGGATGTCGACGGCCCGGCGTTGCAACTTCTTGTCGGCGGCAACATGCACAAGACGATGCAATCGGTCGTTGTACGCGCTCCCGGTTTCGGGCATCGACGGATCGCCGAGCTCGAAGATCTCGCGGTCGCGCTCGGCGGCCACGTCATCGCCAAGGACACCGGCATCGAGTTGTCCGAGGTGTCGATCGAGCACCTCGGGACCTGCGATCGGGTGACGGTCACCGAGAACGAGACGACGATCGTCGGTGCGCACGGCGACCAGGCGTCCGTCGACGCTCGCGTGTCGCATCTGGAAGCGCAACTGCAGCGAGCTCGAATCGATGCAGATCGCGACGGTCTCGAACTCCGTATCGCGCGTTTGACCGGACGCGTGGCCGTGATCAGGGTCGGCGGCGTGACGAGCGTCGAACTCAAGGAACGCATGCTTCGCGTCGAAGACGCGTTGGCGGCGACACGCGCGGCGGTCGAGGCGGGCATCGTCTCCGGCGGCGGTACAGCGTTGGCACAGGCGCATCGCGCGCTCGAACCGCTCGAGGCGACCGGCGACGACGCCGTCGGCATCGACGTCGTTCGACGGTCACTCGCCGAACCGGTGCGCTGGATCGCCACCAACGCGGGCTACGACGGCGACGAAGTGGTGACCGTCGTGACGGGTCTGCCCCTCGGGCACGGCTTCAACGCGCTCACCGGCGAGTACGCGGACATGTTCGACGAGGGCGTCATCGATCCGTGCAAGGTGACCCGCGCCGCGCTGGAGAGCGCGGCTTCCATCGCCGCACTGTTGATCACCACCGAGACCGCGGTGGTCGAGGAGGTCATGGGCAATCCGGGCGCGATCCCCGCACCCGGATTCGGCGACCTCGCCGAAGGAATGGTGCGCCCGTCCAACATCTACTGACCGGTTGGTAGTCCCCCGAACTGGGCCGGTCGCGATCTGAACTAACCGTTCACGGCGTTGATCGCGGCCGGCCCTTCCCAACGCCGAACACACGCGCACACGACCGGCCGTCAACACATGTCCGTCAGACCATGTGTCGGCTACACTCGGAAGTGAGATATAGATCACAGAGGGGTTACCTACCACGTGATATCCCAGCCACCAGCCCAGGCTCCGACATCACGACACGTCGCCCGCGCCCGCGAGCGATTTCTGAGCGACGACGATGTCGATGTCGACGTCCGCGACGCGATCTTCACGTCGTGGCGACGTTCGCGCGCGCTCAATGTCGATGCCGACCGACTCGAACTCCCCTTCGTTCGTGAACCCAATCCCGAGACACCCCTGATCGCCGCGGCTCGGCCGGTTCTCGATCAACTCGCCAACGACCTCGTCTCCGAACCGATCAGCATCATCCTCACCTCGCCCGACGGCGTCGTACTCTCACGTGCCACCGCCAATCGGGGCCTGCAGCAGATGCTCGACGACGTCAGTCTCGCTCCCGGATACAGCTACAGCGAAGAGCACGCCGGCACCAACGGAATCGGCACAGCCCTCGAGACCCGGCAACCGACGCTGGTGAGCGGCTCGGAACACTACGCGGGCTGTCTCGGCCGACTCTCCTGCGCGGGAGTTCCCATCCTCAATCCCATCTCCGGAGCCATCGTCGGCGCGCTCGACCTCACGTGCCTGACCGAGCAGGAGCACCCGTCGAGTCTGTTGCTCTCGCTGGCGAAGTCGGCGACGTCGCAGATCGTGCAGCGCATGGTCTCGCAGGCCAGTGAGCGTGAATCCCGACTCCTCAATGCCTATCTCGCGACGTGTCGAAGGGCTCCGCAGGCGATGGTGATCGGGCTGTCCGGCGACGTCGTGTTGATGAATCGCAGGCTGCGCCACAGCATGAATCCGTCCGACCAAACCGCTCTCCTCGAGCTGGCCGTCGACCATTCCGTCGACGCCCATTCCCTCGACGCAGCGATCCCGCGGGTCAGTGCATTGCCCAGCGGGAGGGTGGCACGGCTGTCACCTGTCGACGAGCACTGCGACTCCGATATCGCGGTCTTCCGAGTTCACCTCGTCGACGGCAGCCCGACCCGACACGCACGCGTCACTCGAACCTCCGCCACCGCCCTTCCCGGCCTCGTCGGCCGAAGCTCATCGTGGCGTCAGTGCTGCGACAACGTCGCCGGGCACGTGCGCGCCGGACGCTGGATCGCGGTCTCGGGGGAATCGGGCTCGGGCCGCACAGCCGTACTCCGGGCCGCGGCCGAGCGCTTTCTGCCCGGCACGACGAGGGTGTTCAACGCCGACGACTTCGAGTCGCCGGAGACGTTCGACGCCCTCGAAGCCGAACTCGACACCGACGGCTTCGGGGTCATCATCCGTGGCCTCGACCAACTCGACGACGACACCGTGAACGCGATCTCCGATCTGCTTCCGGGTCGCGAGCACGCAGGCTGGCTCGCGGTGACGACGCTGCCAGACGCCGGGAACGCGGCGTCGGTGCTGCTGCCCTTCTTCGGGCACACCGTCGAACTCCCTCCGCTGCGGCATCGCATCGAAGACCTCCACGATCTGGTGCCGACGCTGCTCAAGCAACTGACCCGCGGACGTGAGTTGGCAGTCGCACCGAACGCGATGAACCAGCTCAGCAAGTACTCGTGGCCCGGGAATGTCACCGAGCTACGACAGATCCTGCGCGAGGTGGTCACCCATCAGCGCACCGGCACCATCGAGGCGGCTCAACTACCTCCGCGCTGTCGCTCGACGAGCAGGCACACCCTGACCAGGATCGAATCGCTCGAGCGCGACGCGATCGTACGCAGCCTCGAGGAGAACAACCACAGCAAGGCAGCGGCGGCCGCGGCCCTCGGCATCTCGCGGGCGACCATCTATCGCAAGATCAGGGAGTTCGGGATCAACACCTGACCGTGGGCGCACTCAGTGCCAGTCGCTGACCGCGACGTCGCGCGGTGCGGGTGTGCCCTTGCCCGACTCGATCAGCGCCTTGAGACTCATCAGGAACACGGCCCACTTGGTGCTGCAGTGGTTCATGAATGGCACCTGCTCGCGCCAGCCGTCGTGACTGAACATCACGATGGCGTAGTCGCCCTCCTGGCGAAGCGACCACGTGATGGTCGTGCCAACCCACTGGTCGGGGCCTTCGATCACGCGCCATCGCACCGACTCCGCCGGGACGGTCTCGAGTACCTCCATGTCGAATCCGCCGACCGGTGGAAAGCGGAATTCGAGACGTCCACCGGCCGCACCGTCACCGCGTACGTCTTCTGTCCACCAGCCCGCCAAGCCGTCGATGGTGGTCAACGCGTCGTAGACGTCTGTGGTGGTGGCGCCCTCGACGCCGATTCTGTGCAGGATGCTGCTCATCAGTTACTCCCTTGATCCTTGTGTTCTGGACGGTTCTCTTGTGGATCGTTCTGTTTTGGAAGTTGGTGTTCTGGTTTGCCCTGGTTGCGGGCCTGCTGCAGCGCCTCCGCGATGCCCTTGATGCGGTGGAGCCGGGCATCCCACCCGGCCCCGACGGATTCGAGCTGTGCGGCTGCCTTGGAAAGCTGAGCCCTGTCGACGTCGTAGCGTCGCTCACGTCCCGTGGATGTCGCTTGCACGAGCCCTACTCGGTCGAGGACTCCGAGGTGCTTGGCAACTCCCTGACGGCTGACCGGAAGCTGCTCACTCAACGACGTCGCCGTACCCCCGTCGTCAGCGAGAAGAAGGTCGACGATGCGACGGCGCGTCGGATCTCCGATCGCCGACCACAGTGCGTCGTCGACGTCGCCTACTGATCCGCGACGCGTCACGATGCGGCCTCCACACCGGCAACGTAGGTCACCAGTCGAGGCAGGAAGAAGCTCCAGCCGTCGATGTGTTCACGGAACTGCCGTTCGAGTTCTGCTTCCTCCCAACCTCTTTCACGGAATCCCGTCTCGGTCATCGTCAGCGTCGTACCACTGCCCGACGCGGTGAGGGCGAAGGTGACGAGCAACGAGTTGCCCGCGACCGGGTCGTCGCCGGGCTGGTGAGTCCACCGGAACGAGAACGTGCGTGGAGGATTCGACTCGACGACGGTGAACTGCTGCACGATCTCGCCACCATCGCCGGTACGGAACACCAACTCGCCGGGCGACCCCGGTTCGAGTCGGTATCGAGCTTCATCGGGCCACCACCGTGCGACATGCTCGGGCGAACTCACGACGTCGAACACGATGTCGGGCTCGGCGTCGATGTAGAGCTCTCGCACGAGGGTCCCCACCTCTGCGTCGGTCAGCTTGTCCATGGCTCCTCCTGCAACCTTTGGTTGCGTACGAATCTACGGCTCCTTGACTCAACACGCAACCATTAGTTGCATTCAATGAGCTGCAATGAATCAGACCGGGACCGTCCGGGGAGCCGGCGGAATCAGATCGAGATGAGGAGCCACAGGCGTCTCACTGCGGCGAAGCCATTCGACCGACTACCGTCAAAGAGGTGGACATCGTCGATCAGCGCGTACCCCTGTGCGTCGCTGCGCATCAACTCGCGGCCGCGGGCACGTCGCTGAGCACCGGCGGCAACCTCTCCGTCCGCGTCGGCGATCGCGTGCTCGTCACACCGCAGGGTGCACGCCTCGGCTCCGTCCAACCGGATCAACTGGTAGTCGTCAACATGGACGGCTCGGTGATCGAAGAAACCCGCTACCGCCCAACGGCAGAACTCGGATTCCACCTGGACCTCTACCGGTCGACCTCCGCTTCGGCGATCGCCCACGCCCACCCGATCGCGTCGGTCGCGGTGTCGACGATCACCGAGCTTCTCCCACCGATCCACTACGACGCCGCCATGGTTGGCGGCTCGGTACGAGTTGCTCCCTACGCGGTCTTCGGCAGCCCGGAGCTGAGCGAGGGCGTGGTGGCTGCATTGTTCGAGCGCACCGCGGCATTGATGCGCAACCACGGGTCGGTCGCGATCGGCGGCAACATCGAGACCGCGTGTGAGCACCTCGGCGTCGTCGAATGGCTCAGTGAGGTGTATCTGAAGGCCGTCAGCGCCGGGGCGCCCGCGATACTCAGCGACGACCAGCTCACCGAGGTCGTGGCCACCGCGGCCCGCCGGGCCTACCAGCCCTATCCCGGTCGCGACCGCTGAGAACGCAGCCCAACTCTGCATCGACTGAACCGATGTAATACCCAGGATATCTCTGCTGTACAGATGCAGGTGGTCCGATGATCATTGAGTCAACGACAACGCATGCAACAGCGGAGGTACGAGATGGTGGAGTTGGCTACGCCGGGGACCCAGACACCCGCGGGTACCGCGGCCACACAGGTCGAGGTGCTCGTCGTGGGCGCGGGCCAGGCAGGTATCGCGATGAGCGAGCACCTCACCGCACAGGGAATCAACCACCTCGTACTCGAGCGCGATCGCGTCGCCGAACGCTGGCGTACGTGGCGGTGGGATTCGTTGGTCGCCAACGGTCCCGCGTGGCACGACCGCTTCCCCGGACTTCAGTTCGACGTCGACGCCGACGCGTTCGCGACCAAGGACCAGGTAGCTGACTACCTCGGCTCCTACGCCCAGCGGATCAACGCACCCATCCGCACCGGCGTGGAAGTGACATCGGTCCGTAAGAAGCAGGGCGAGAACGGTTTCCACGTCGAGACTTCTGACGGACCGATCGAGGCGGACTTCGTGGTTGCCGCGACCGGCGCCTTTCAGACCCCGGTCATCCCCGCCGTCGTGCCGCGCGATGCACCGTTCCATCAGATCCACTCCAGTGACTATCACAACCCGCAGCAGCTCCCCGAGGGCGGCGTTCTCGTCGTCGGCGCGGGGTCGTCGGGCGTGCAGATCGCTGCGGAACTGCGCGCGTCAGGCCGCGAGACATACCTCGCCGTCGGACCCCATGATCGCCCGCCACGTAGTTACCGGGGCCGCGACTTCTGTTGGTGGCTGGGCGTTCTCGGAAAATGGGATGCCGCGGCACCTCCGGCGGGTGCAGAGCACGTGACCATCGCCGTCAGCGGCGCGGGCGGAGGGCACACCGTCGACTTCCGGCAGCTCGCCGCCGACGGGATCACCCTACTCGGGCGCGCGCAGGCATTCGACGCAGGCACCATGACGTTTGCCGCGGATCTGCGCACCAATATCGAGAACGGCGACGCAACGTACCTCGCGATGCTCCGAGAGGCCGACGACTACATCGAGCGCAACGGCCTCGACCTCCCCGCGGAACCGCAGGCCCACGACCTGGGCCCACTCCCCGACTGCGTCATCGACCCGATTGCGCAACTCGACCTCGCCGCCGCCGGGATCACGTCCATCGTGTGGGCGACAGGCTTCGCCTATGACTACGGATGGCTGAGGGTCGACGCCTTCGACGAGACGGGCCGCCCGGCACACCAGCGCGGCGTATCGGGCGAACCGGGAATCTACTTCCTCGGACTGCCATGGCTCTCACGTCGCGGATCGAGTTTCATCTGGGGCGTATGGCACGACGCGAAGTATCTGGCCGACCAGATCGCGATCCAGCGGGGCTACCGGGCTTACCGACCGGAGCGAGTCGACGCCGCCGCACCGTCGGACTCCGATGCGCTTGCCGCGCAGGCGGTTTCCTGAACTCCCCGTAATCCGCCAACCCGCAGTCCAGCCACTCCACACACTCAAGCACGGGAGCAACCCATGAGCGCAGCCGTCAGCCCTGACGTCACCCACACCCGCATCCGTCCCTTCAACACCCGCGAGACCTACCCGGAGCAGAACCTCGACAATGACCTGTGCCAGGCCGTCGTCGCGGGCGGCGTCGTGTACCTGCGCGGGCAGATCGGCCAGGATCTCGACACCCGCGAATCGGTGGGCATCGGCGACGTCGAGGTACAGGCAGAGAAGGCCATGAGCAACATCGCGATGCTGCTCGACGAGGCGGGCAGTTCGCTGCGCGACATCGTCAAGGTGACCGTGTATCTCACCGACATCCGTTACCGCGAGACGGTTTACCGGGTGATGGGCCGCTGGCTCAAGGGTGTGTATCCGGTGTCGACCGGACTGGTGGTCGACGCACTCGCGCGGCCGGAATGGCTCGTCGAGATCGACGCGACCGCAGTGCTCAGCGAGCCGAGCGGAGCGGCACGATGACGATGTCGCTCGTCGCGCGTGACCCCGCGAGTGGCGCATTCGGCATCATCGTCTGTTCGTCGAGTCCCGCCGTGGCAGCGCGCTGCGCCCACCCGCGGGCAGGTGTCGGCGTGGTCGCGTCGCAGAACGTCACCAATCCCGCACTCGGCCCCGCGGTGCTCGACCGGCTTTCCGACGGCCTCGACGCCGAGAAAGCGCTCACCGCAGCACTTTCCACGGAGCAACACCCCGAGTACCGCCAGGTGAGCGTCGTCGGCGCACACGGGCAGACCGCGCTACATTCCGGCGCGCGCAGCCTGGGAACCTACGGTGGCGTCGAGGGCGACCAGTCCGTGGCCGCCGGCAATATGCTTGCCGACCTGTCGGTGCTCGAGTCGCTGCTGACCGGCTACGCCGACAGTGTCGCCGACGCATTCGAACAACGACTGCTCGACGGCCTCCGCGCAGCGCTCGACGCCGGAGGCGAAGAAGGACCGGTGCACTCTGCCGGCCTCCTGGTCGTCGAGGACGTGCCGTGGCCCGTCACCGATCTGCGAGTGGATTTCGCCGACGATCCGCTCGACGACCTCGCTTCGCTCTGGCAGATCTGGCAGCCACAAAAGAACGACTACCGTGTCCGCGGCTTCGACCCGACGCGTGCGCCCTCCTACGGAGTTCCGGGAGACCTGTGACCACCATCGACACCACCCCCGACAGGTTCGACGCCGAACTCGGCAGCCGCATCGCGTCGGCGCACCCGGGTCTGATCGCGCTCTCGCACGACCTGTACGAAAATCCCGAAACCGCCTGGGAGGAAACCTATTCGGCGGCTCGGGTCGCCGACTCACTCGCCGACGGCGGCTTCACCATCGTCGAACAGTTCTGCGACCTCCCAACCGCCTTCACCGCAACGCTCGGAAGTGGCGACCTCCACGTCGCACTCTGCGCCGAATACGACGCACTGCCGGGACTCGGCCACGCCTGCGGACACAACCTCATCTCGGCGATCACCGTCGGTGCGGCACTTTCACTGGCACCGATCGTCGACGACCTCGGTCTGACGCTGACGGTCATCGGTACCCCCGCGGAAGAAGGCGGTGGCGGCAAGATCGAACTGCTCGAACGGGGCGGATTCGACGCTCAGCATGCCGCCGCGATGGTTCATCCCGGACCGGCAGATGTGGCACGCGCGCGGCCATTCGCCGTCTCGCACAGTCACATCGACTACCACGGCAAGTCGGCGCACGCTGCCGCCTACCCCGAACGTGGCGTCAACGCCGCAGATGCGTTCACCATCGCACAGGTGGCCATCGGCCTTCTGCGCCAACAACTTCCCGCGTCGGTACGCGTACACGGCATGATGACACGCGGCGGCGAGGCACCCAACTCCATCGCCGAGCACACCGAAGGGCGCTGGTATGTCCGCGCCGAAACGCTCGCCGAACTCGCCGAGGTCGAACCGCGCGTCATGCGATGCTTCGAGGCGGGCGCACTCGCCAGTGGCGCGACGCTCACGGTGACCCCGGAGTCCAAGCCGTACGCCGAGTTCCGCACGGACGAAGAACTTCTCGGCCGCTACGAGCAGCGCGCCCTCGCGGCCGGACGCCGTTTCGGCTCCGGACCAGACGCCACCATGGCGCGTGCGTCGACCGATATGGGCAACGTCTCGCAGGTACTGCCGGCGATTCACCCCTACATCGGCATCGACTCACTGCCCGCGGTCAACCATCAGCCCGAATTCGCCGCTGCCACACTCACCCCGGCAGCGGAGACGGCAATCGCTCAGGGCGCACTCGCTCTGGCGGGAACCGTCGTCGACGCCGCCGTGCTCGACTCGATCCGCGACAGGCTTCTGGCCAACGGCACTCGCACGACACACACAGAGGCACCAGGTGACCACTGACGCCGCGGGTGCGGTTCGCATCGAGCACGACCTCCTCGGCGATCACGAGGTACCCACCGACGCCTACTACGGGGTGCACACGGCACGGGCGATGGAGAACTTCCCGATCTCCGGCGTCCCCATCTCCACTCACCCCGACCTCATCGTCGCCCTGGCCGCGGTGAAACAGTCTGCTGCAGAGTCCAATCGCGAGCTCGGACTGCTCGATCCACCGATCGCCGAGGCGATCATCACGGCGTGCACCGAGATCCGGGGCGGAGCGCTTCACGAGCAGTTCGTCGTCGACCAGATCCAGGGCGGCGCGGGAACGTCGACCAACATGAATGCCAACGAGGTGATCGCGAACAGGGCGCTCGAACTGCTCGGGCACCGACGCGGCGACTATCACGTGCTTCACCCACTCGAACACGTCAACCTCGGACAGAGCACCAACGACGTCTACCCCACGGCCGTGAAGGTGGCGCTGGGAATCGCTGCCCGTGGACTCTCGGACGCGCTACGCGTACTGGCGGCCGACTGTGCCGACAAGGCAGTGGAGTTCGGTGACATGATCAAACTCGGACGTACGCAACTGCAAGACGCTGTACCGATGACTCTCGGGCAGGAGTTCGGCGCGTTCGCGGTCACCATCGACGAGGACGCCGACAGGATGGACGAGGCGATCTCGCTCATCGCCGAAATCAATCTCGGCGGCACCGCGATCGGCACCGGACTCAACGCTCACCCGTCCTACGCCGCGCAGGCATGCGAACGCCTGCGACAACTCACCGGCCTGCCGCTGACCACTGCGGGAGACCTGGTCGAGGCGACGTCGGATGTCGGCTCCTTTGTACAACTCTCCGGTGTCACCAAACGTGCCGCGGTGAAGCTCTCGAAGATCTGTAATGATCTGCGCCTGTTGTCTTCTGGTCCTCGCGCGGGCTTCGGCGAGATCGTGCTTCCCGCCGTTCAGGCCGGATCGAGCATCATGCCGGGCAAGGTCAACCCGGTCATCCCCGAGGTCGTCAACCAGGTGGCCTTCGAGGTGATCGGCAACGACCTCACGGTGACCCTCGCCGCAGAAGCAGGTCAGTTGCAGCTCAACGCTTTCGAGCCGATCATCGCGCGGGCGCTCCTGTCGTCACTGACTCATCTGCGCGCCGCGGTCCACGTCCTCGGCGAGCGCTGCATCCGAGGCATCACCGCGAGAGAAGAACGCATGCGCGCAGCGGTTTACGGCTCCGCCAGTATCGCCACCGCGCTCAATCCGGTTCTCGGCTACGAGGCGACCACCGCGCTCGTCGCGGAGGCCGTGGCAACCGGAGCGTCGATTCCCGATCTCGTCCGACGCTCCGGACTGCTCGACGACGTCGCTCTCGACACCGCGCTACACCCCGACAACCTGTGCCGGCCACACGATTCGGCGCGTCGAGACGTCAGCGGGAATGCTCGTCGACGACGAGATCAGGACACCGCAGCGCTGCCTGCAGATACTGCGTAACGGCGCTGCGGGCACTCGCGGCATCCAGCGCCCTGGTGCGGCCGACGAGATGGATGCCGCATCCGTCTTCGAGCGCCACCGCGCACCTGGCGACCAGTTCGCTGTCGACGTCGGCGAAGACACCCGCCGCGATGCCACCGTCGATTGCCTCGCGGTACAGCGAGGTCTCGAGGTCGAAGAGCGTCGACATCAGTTCGGCATGTGCGGGTGAGCGCGCACTGTAAAGGTGCAACTCATACAGTGCAGGTGACATCGGATCGTCGGGGTCGCAGATTCCGAGCTCGACGAGCCTTGTCAGCGCTGCCACCGGATCGTCGACGTCGGTGGCGGCGGTACGTCGACCCTCGTAGAACCGCGTGACCGCGGCCTCGTGCACCGCGAGCAACAACTCGTCGATCCCGGGAAAGTAGTAGGTGATCGACCCTGGCGACAGACCCGCCGCGTCGGCGACGTCCTTGATACGCAATCCCATGAGTCCGCGCGCGGCGATGGCACTCGTCGCGGCGTCGACGATCTCTGCGCGACGTGCGTGCTGATTGCGTGGACGTGCCATACGTCCCGATACTGCCGCCATGCACCGCGTCGGGGCAACTCCGCTGATTACATCGGTTCTCCCGATGAACCAATTCGGAAGTTCACGCCGTGAGATGTCCGCAACAGGGCTGCCCGACGGGACAAACCGCGATACCGTCATTTCATTCTTTGCGATTGACCTCAAAGAATGACACGAGTCGCCGCCACTGCCCGACGCCGACTCCACAGCCAACAACTGACTCACTGCGCCAGGCGTTTTCACGCCGCAGCACCTCTCGACGGAGATCCACATGCGCGACCATCGCTACGACATCCTTTTCGAACCGGTCCGGATCGGACCGGTCACCGCCCGCAACCGGTTCTTCCAGGTGCCGCACTGCAACGGCATGGGATACCGCGATCCGTCGGGCGAGGCGGCGATGCGGCGGACGAAGGCCGAGGGCGGGTGGGCCGTGGTCTGCACCGAGCAGGTCGAGATTCATCCAACGTCCGATATCGGACCGTTCATCGAGCTCCGCCTCTGGGACGACCAGGACATGCCCGCGATCGCGCGCATCGCCGAGCAGATTCACGAGGGTGGTGCGCTCGCGGGAATCGAGCTGGCGCACAACGGACTCAACAGCCCCAATCTGATCAGCCGCGAAACTCCGCTGGCACCACAGCATCTCCCCGTCGTCTCGTGGAATCTCGATCCGGTGCAGGCCCGTGCGATGACAAAGGCCGACATCGTCGATCTGCGGAAGTGGCATGCGGATTCGGTGCATCGGTCACTGAAGGCCGGCTACGACATCGTCTACGTCTACGCGGGACACGCAATCGGCGGTCTGCACCACTTCTTGTCGCGCCGGTACAACAATCGAACCGACGAGTACGGCGGCAGCCTCGAGAACCGCGTTCGACTCATCCGCGAGATCCTCGAGGACACCCGGGAGATCGCCGACGGGAAAGCCGCTGTCGCATGCCGCATCTCGGTCGACGAACTGCTCGGCGACGACGGCATCACCCGCAGCGAGATGGAAGACGTCTTCGGACTGATCGGCGAGCACCCCGACCTCTGGGACCTCGTGCTCGGAAGCTGGGAAGACGACTCGGTCACCTCGCGCTTCGGCCCCGAGGCCGAGCAGGAACCGTACGTCACCGGACTCAAGCAACTCACCACCAAGCCGGTTGTCGGCGTAGGCCGCTTCACTTCTCCCGACACCATGGTCCGGCACGTGAAGTCAGGCATTCTCGACCTCATCGGCGCAGCACGGCCGTCTATCGCGGATCCCTTCATGCCCAACAAGATCGAACGCGGCGACCTCGCAGATATCCGCGAGTGCATCGGCTGCAACATCTGTGTGTCCGGCGATTTCACCATGTCGCCGATCCGGTGCACGCAAAACCCCACAATGGGAGAGGAATTCCGACGCGGTTGGCATCCGGAGCGCATCTCGGTGAAGGGCTCAGACTCCTCGGTGCTCGTCGTCGGTGCGGGACCTGCGGGCCTCGAAGCCGCACGCGCACTGGGTAATCGCGGGTATCCCGTGACGCTCACCGAGGCGAGCCGGGTGCTCGGTGGCCGTGTGGCCCGCGAGTCGAAGCTTCCCGGGCTGTCCGCATGGATTCGCGTCATCGACTATCGGCTGCAGCAACTCGACCGTCTCGACAACGTCGAGGTCTATCGCGAATCGCCGATGAGCACCGAGGACATCCTCGAGTTCGGCTTCGACCACGTCGTGATCGCGACGGGGGCGTCGTGGCGAGGCGACGGCGTCGGTCGCTGGCACACGCATCCCATCGAGATCGATTCCAGCACTGCGGTCTTCACTCCGGACGACATCATGGCCGGGGCGCGGCCGGCCGGCAAGCGCGTCGTGCTGTTCGACGACGACCACTACTACCTCGGTGCCGTCGTCGCGGAGATGCTCGCGAAGGAGGGCTTCGCGGTCACGCTCGTCACCCCGGTGCCGCAGGTGTCGCAGTGGACCACCAACACAATGGAGGCTCACCGCATTCGCGCGCGGATCATGGAGGCGGGCGTCGACGTGCGCACCGACACCGCGGTGACCGCCGTCGACGCCAACGGCGTACAGACCGCATGCCGATTCACCGGGAGGACAGGGCATCTCGACGCCGACGCCGTCGTCATGGTGACCGCGCGCCTCCCCCACGACGAGCTCTACACACAACTGCACGAGCGCAGCGACGACTGGGCCGCGGCCGGAGTTCGCAGCGTCACCGGTGTCGGCGACGCCTGGGCGCCGTCGACCATCGCCGCAGCAGTCTGGTCGGGACGCCGGTTCGCCGAGGAACTCGACGTGCCGCGCAACGACGATCCGGTGCCGTTCCGCCGGGAGGTCACCCAGTTGTCGATCGAGCCGGTGTTCAGTACGCCGGTCTCGGTGTCCTGACGGACCCACGGATCACAGGAGTGGTGATGTACGCAGATCACATTTTCACCAACGCAGCGGTGTGGCAACCGGTCGGTATGCCACCGGCGACCACTGTCGCCGTGTCCGACGGCACCATCGTCGCGATCGGGTCGGACGTCGACCGTGACCTCGTCTCGGCGTCGACTGTCATCCACGACCTCGCGGGAGCAAGCCTGCTGCCGGGGTTCATCGACGCGCACGTGCATCCCGTGGCAGGCGGACTCGCAGCGCTGCTCTGTGATCTGTCCGAGCTCGCACACGATCGGCGAGGCTATCTCAACACCATCGCCGCCTACGTGGGCTCACACCCCGACGCTCCGGTCATCACCGGAAGTGGTTGGTACGGCGATGCGTTTCCCGGCGGTCTACCCACTCGTGCCGACCTCGACGAGGTCGTCGCCGACCGGCCCGCTGTGCTCTCCAGCCACGACGGACACGGCGTGTGGGTCAACAGTGCAGCACTGGCGAACGCCGGAATCGACCGGCACACGCCCGATCCGACGGGTGGGCGCATCGAGCGCGACGCCGCAGGCGAACCCACCGGCGTCCTCTTCGAGCGCGCCGCCGACAGTGTGCAGGCGCTCGCGCCCGAGATCGACGACGCCGTACTGCGCGAGGCATTGTTGACGGCTCAGCGTCGGCTGCACTCCGTCGGCGTCACCGGCTGGCAGGACGCGGGCGTCGACATCCCGGCATTCGGACTCTCCGACACACTCGCGACCTACCTTGCCGCCGACGAGGCGGGAGAGCTGACCGCACGGGTCTGCGGAGCGCTGTGGTGGGCAGCCGAACAGGGACTCTCGCAGATCGACGTACTCCGCGAACGCCGGGCGGTCGCGCGACACGGCCACCGGTTTCACGTCGACACCGTCAAGGTGATGCAGGACGGGATTTGCGAGAACTGCACTGCCGCAATGCTCGCGCCCTACTCCGACCTACCGACGGGCGCTGATCCCACCGGACTGTCCTTCATCGACCCGGCAGAACTGAACGAGGTGTGTGCACTCCTGGCACGCGACGAGTTCCACATTCACATGCACGCCGTCGGCGACCGCGCGGTCCGCGAATGCCTCGATGCGCTCGGTGCCGCGCGCGCGGCCAATCCGCAGTTCGATGCGGCACACCAGATCGCACATCTGGATGTGGTTGACCCGCAGGATATTCCACGGTTCGCAGCGCTCGGCGTGATGGCGAACATCCAGGCACTGTGGGCTCGCCGCGACATCGAGATCGTCGAGCGCAAGCTCCCGCTACTGGGCACCGACCGCGAGCGATGGCACTTCCCCTTCGGTTCGATCACCACGGCTGGTGGGACGCTGGCGATGGGCAGCGACTGGCCCGTCACCGACCCCAATCCGCTGTGGGCCATACACACCGCAGTGAATCGGACCGGTTCTGATGCAGATCCGCACGCCATCGGCACCGACGCTCGCACCGTGCCCCTCATCGCCGAGGAGGCGCTCAGTCTGCGGACCGCCGTCGACGCCTACACGATCGGCGCGGCGCGCGCCGCACACTGCGCACAACACGCCGGTTCGATCGAGATCGGAAAGGACGCCGACCTGGTCGCACTCTCGGGTGACATCTCAACGGCCCGGGACATCGGTTGCCTCACAGCACAACTGACGATGGTCGGTGGCGATCTCGTTGGCGGTAGCGCACTCGGCGAGGTCGTCGGCGGCAAGGCGCCAGCTCAATGAACAGTGTTGTCACCGAACAGATCTCGGCACAGTTCAGCGACGACCGCGGCACGCCGGGTCGGTCGCGCGGCAATCGCGTTGAGCAGGACCATCGTGAGCGCGGGCGTCTCGTCGGCGATGGGTATCGCCGCAACCTGGTGTCCGTCCAGCGCCATCGGTACGGCGGCCTGCAGGTTGAGCACCGTGTACGCCAACCCGCGTCCCACGAGTGCGCGGCACGTCTCGACGGTCGTCGAGCGGTAGCGCACAACGGGTTCGACGCCTGCGTCTGCAAAGACCTGCCGAAAGTAGTCGCGGCTATGCGGCAGGTCGAGTAACGCCATGGGTTCGTCGGCCAGGTCGGCGAGCCTGACCTTCCGCCGTTTGGCGAGTCGGTGCGAGCCCTCGACCAGCACGTAGGGCGGCACGCGGCGTAGTGGCCATCGCTTGAGTCGCGGGTCGTCGACAAGGTCGTATCCGATACCCATCTCGAATGTTCCGTCTGCGACGCCCTCAGCGAGGTCGGCCATATCGACCTCGGTGGTCAGCAACTCCAGATTCGGCAGCTTCTGGGCTGCCACGGACAACAACTCAGGAAGCAGGTACGGCGCCATGACCTCGAAGCAACCGATTGTGAGGGTTCCGGTCAACGATCCGCCCAATCCGTGTGCGACAGAACGAAGATCGGCCGCCGAGGCCAACAACTGGCGACTGGCGACGAGCAGTTGTCGACCCGCGGGAGTCAGCGTGATGCCCTTGGCGTGGTGACGCACCAGAAGCTGAATGCCCAGTGCGCCTTCAAGATCGGTCAGCGCAGTCGACATCGCCGACTGGGACAGATGCACCGCCGACGCCGCGCGGGTGATACTCCCCGCCTCGGCCACGGCGACGAAATACTCCAACTGACGCAACGTGTAATCAGCCACGACGACCTCACAGACGATCCGGACACGGCATCGGCTCCATCAATGCCGATGCGTAAGAACCCCGACTCTACAGAACCTCGCTTCATCTCGACGGCCATCTGACGCCGCGCGATATCCACCTCTCCGAGGAGTACCTCCATGACACTCTCGCATTCCGACCCGGGACGGACACATTCCGGACAAGTACGCCCCGGTCCCGCTCACCCCGACATCGAACCAGCAGGCCCGCACCTCCGACATTCGTTGCGCCGCTTCGACGTTCCGATCATGATCCTGTCGGCGCTGATCAGCCTCGACATGGTCGGCGAGATCTCGTCGTTCGGCGGCGAGACCTTCACGTGGCTCGTCGTGTTGGCGCTGCTGTGGATGGTCCCCTACGGCCTCGTCACCGCAGAGCTCGGTAGCGCATTTCCCGACGAGGGCGGATTGTTCGAGTGGGTCAAGCGCGCCTTCGGACGTCTACCCGCATCGATCGCCACGGTCATGTACTGGTCGATCAACCCGTTGTGGATCGGTGGGTCCCTCGCCTTCATCAGCACCGAAGCATGGAGCACGTTCATCCATCCGATCGGTTCGGGCACCGCGGGCGACTTCGTCTTCAAAACGCTCTTCGTCGTGGCAGCTGTCGCAGTCACCCTGCTGTCGATGCGGCGGGCACGTGCCGTGCTGCAACTGGGTACCTACCTCAAGCTGATCCTGGCCGCCGTGTTCCTCGTGACCACGGTTGTCTATGGAATTCAGCACGGATTCAACGGAATCGGCTCGGTCACCTGGTCGCCGACGCTCGGCGGCTTCCTCGGACTCGTCCCACTTCTCCTGTTCTCTCTGGTCGGCTTCGAGGTTCCCAGCCAGGCTGGCGGCGAGATGCAGAATCCGCAGCGCGACGTTCCGCGCGGTATCGCGATGAGTGGGTGCATCGGTCTGTTGGTCTACGCGCTCCCGGTGTTGGCTCTTCTGCTGGTGTTGCCGACTGACAAGATCACCGGCATCGGCGGTTTCATGGCAGCCCTCGACACCGTCTTCGGTGTCTACGGCTCGGCAGCGTCGATCCTCGTGAAGGTTGCGGTGATCGCGTTCATCATCGCGCTCGCGATCACGGGCGCCACCTGGGCGATGGCCGCGAACCGCGCGTTGGCTGTCGCGGCAGGCGACGGTGGCTTCTTCCCCTACTTCGCCAAGTTCGACGCGAAGACAGGTTCGCCGCTTCGGGTCGGCATCTTCACCGGAGTCATCGCCCTGGCGTTCATGATCGTCGGCGTCATCTTCTCCGGCGGCGACAGCGCAGCAACGTTCACGGTGGTACTCACCATCACCATCTCGACATCACTGATCGCCTACCTCTTCGTCTTTCCCGCCGCATTCCGCCTGCGCATCAACCATTCCGAAACGCCGCGGCCCTACGCCGTGCCCGGCGGCACGATCGGCATGGGCATCGCGTCGGGACTCGCGACGTTCTGGGCGGCGCTCGGAGTCTGGGTAACCGTGTTCCCCGGCACGCTGGAGAAGCTGTTCGGCCTCGACTACGAGTTCCTCGACACCTGGAACGTGTCCCGTGTCCGCTTCGAGGCGTTCACACTCGGAACGCTGGCGGTGCTCACCGTCATCGCCGTCGCCGGCTACCTCGCGGCGCGAAGGTCGCGCCGGAGCACGTCACTCACTGTCGAGCAGCGATGATCTCCGCAGCGCGTTCGGCAACACTCATGATGGTGCCGACGGGATTGACCGACGTGAGCGTGGGGAAGACAGAGGCATCGACGACGCGCAGACCGCTGACACCACGAACTCGCAGCGATGGGTCCAGCACGGCCATCGGGTCGTCGTACGATCCCATCCTGCAGGTTCCGGATACGTGGTAGACCGTCTGATGCGTGGCCCGCAGTGCCGACGACAGTTCGTCGTCGGACTGCAGGGCCTCGCCCGGGAACACCTCGCGCACAACCCACTTCGACATCGGTGCGGTCGCGGCGATGCGTCGTGCGGCACGAATACCCGCCACGAGCATCGCCTCGTCCACGCCGTCGGGGTCGGTGAAGTACCGGTAGTCGATCGACGGCGGAGTCGACGGATCGTCGTCGACGATCTGGACTCGGCCACGGCTGCGCGGTTTGGCGACGTTCGGCGCGATCGAGATGATCCGTTCAGGCATGTCGACGCCGTAGCTGACGGCGTGGTCAGCGACGGCCTCGACCGGGAAGTGCATGAGCACGTCTGGACGTGCGGGACTCGATTCGTCGACACGCAGCGCAGCACCCGCATCCCATCCGGTGGCACACGTCGACGGCACGTCTCGATCGGTCTCCCACACGATGAGACCTTCGGCGTGATCCATGAGGTTCTCGCCGACGCCGGGTGCGACGACGCGCACCGGCACTCCCGCCCGGGTGAGCACGTCACTCGGACCGATCCCCGAGCGCTGCAGCAGGGCGGGTGAAGCGATCGCACCCGCGCACACGATCACTTCGCGCGTCGCGAAGTGATCGTGTGCGCTACCGTCGCGCGCGACGGTCCGCACTCCGACAGCGCGGTCTCCGTCGAAGAGGATCGAACTGGCCAGTTCATGCTGCAGCACAGTCAGATTGGGCCGCTCGGCAAGTGCTGGGTGTAGATAGTGCACCGACGTCGACGATCGCAGGTTGGATTCGGGGGTATACCCGATGTCGAAGAAGCCGGACCCCTCACCCGTCTCGGCGAAGTCGGCGTCGTGGTTCCAGCCTGCTCGCGCCGGCAGATCGAGAGCCGAGCGAGCAGCGTCGACGACGTCGGCGACGTACGGATTGCGGTCGGCTTCTGCGACGGGCGCAATGGGCGTGACGAGCTTGTCGAAGCAACGGCCGAGCGTGTCGGCATCCCAGCCGTCGGCCCCCAGCGCGACCCACTCGTCCATGTCCGCGCGCAACGGTCGCCACGTGATCATCGTGTTGGCCGTCGCGCAACCTCCGAGGATGTGCATACGCGCCTGCCGGATTCCGGAGTTGCCGCGCTCCTGCGGCACGCTCCGGTAATCCTGGTCGTACTCGCTCTCGAGCATCTCCGCCCAGCGTCGAATCGACCGGGCGCGGGGTTCGTGCTCGTCACTCGGACCGGCCTCGAGGACCGTGACCGTCACCGCGGGATCCTCACTGAGGCGGGCCGCCACGATGCAGCCTGCCGTGCCGCCTCCTACGACGAGATAGTCAGGGGCACTGGGGTTGTCAGGCTGGCTCATGCCGCCGGCTCTGACGCCAGGTTCGCGCTCGCCAACGCCTCGCTCTTACGGGTGGTCATCAGGACGTAGTAGAGGGGGCAGATGACCGCGAGTCCGACAATCCACGAGATGTCGACGCCGCCAATCTCTTTCGCCAGCGGTCCGGTCCACAGTGTTGTCGACAGGAACGGAATCTGCACTCCGATACCGATTGCGTAGCACGCGATGGCGATCCAGTTGAATCGGCCGTAGACGCCGCCGTCGCGACGGAAGAGTGACTCGATGTCGTACTCGCCGTGGCGCAGGAGGTAGTAGTCGACGAGATTGACCGCGGTCCAGGGAATCAGGACGCACAGCAGCAGAGCCAAGAAGTTGGCGTAATTGGCCAGGAAGTCGTCTGCGCTGAGCAGTGCGGGCAACATCGCGAGGGCGAACAGCACGAGCGCGATGACTGCACGACTCTTCGCCTCAGCTCGCCATCGAGGAAAGATGTTCTGTCCCACGGTGATCGTCGAGAGCGCACCACAGTAGAGGTTCATGCCGTTGGTGACGCTGATACCGACGGCGAAGACGAGGAACAGCCCCGTCGAGATCCCATGGGTCAACGTGCCCATGCCTGTCAGGGTGTCGGAGTCGGGCAGTGCGGCGCCGATCAGCACACCGAGCAGCATCGGAAGTACCGACCCGAGAACGCATCCCGCATAGGTTGCCCAGAAGGCGGTCTTCACACCGGTGTCGCGCGGCAGGTAGCGCGTGTAGTCCGAGACGTAGGGCGCATAGGCGATCTGCCACAGCGCCGCCGCGGAGAACGTCGCCATGAAGCCCGCCCAGGTGAATCCGTCGGTGTGCCAGGTATCCGTCGGCAACCCGTTGACGCCGATCATCCAGATGAATGCGAGCAGAAGGGCCACACCTGCGACAACTGACAGCACTGCCGCCATCGAATGAATCAGCTTGTAGCCGATCATGGTCACGACGACGCTGATGGCACCGATGATGAAGATCGCCCAGTTGTCCGGCAGCCCGGTCACTTCGGCAAAGGCCTTGCCGCCGAGCACCGCGTTCGACGCGAAGAAACCCAGGTACATGAAGACGACGAGGACCACGACGAGCAGGCTGCCGAGCGAGCCGAATTGCGCTCGGGTCTGGAGCATCTGGGGCACACCCATCTGCGGGCCCTGCGCCGCGTGCAGTGCCATGACCACACCGCCGACGAGGTTGCCCGCGACCACCGCGATCGCGCCCGCCCAGAACGGCAGCCCGAACACGGTGGTTGCCAGAGCGCCGGTGATGATCGTCAGCAGCATGATGTTGGAGCCGAACCACACGGTGAAGATGTCGCGCGCCCGGCCGTGGCGCTCGTCGTGCGGAATGTGGTCGATGGTGCGGCGCTCCACCGACGGAGCTGCGCCCGTCGACGGCTGAGTTGACGTGTTCATCGGGAGATACCTCTGCTCTGTTGCTGTGTTGCCCAATGCGGGTGTGTCTGTGCGGGAGTCACGGGTGAGTGACTCGGAAGGAGTCGCGGCCACGGCGTCGGGGCTGTTCAGCAAGTATCGGGGTGACCGCTATCACCGGGAAAACAGAAACTTCCGGTCTTTTACATCTGGAGAACAGATGACCTTCGACGCCCTACCACTTCTCGGCGCAGACACAGAGCACAACCACCCCAGCACACCTTGCATCGACCAGCCCGATGTAGAAAGTCAGATAAATCGGCGCCGCCTGATCTATCGCACACCCGGAAACCCGGTCACGATGGAGTCATGACCGATCTACCCGACCTCACCTCCATCGACTGGTCCGCACGCGCCGGAGGGATCACCTTCTGCTCGGAGGCGTTCATCGACGGCCAGTGGGTTGCCGCGCAGTCGGGCGCGGCCTTCGACGTGGTGAATCCGGCGACGGACACCGTGCTCGCCTCCGTCGCCGCCTGCAACACCGAAGACGTCGACGCCGCGGTTGCCGCTGCGCGTCGCGCCTTCGACGACGGGCGCTGGTCGAAGCTGTCCGCCGGCGAGCGCGGGGCGATACTCATCCGCTTCGCCACCCTGATCGAACAGCATGCCGAGGAACTCGCGACGCTCGTGACGCTGGAGATGGGCAAGGCGATCCGCGATTCCTACGAGGTCGAAGTCCCCGGCGCCGCAGCCGTTTTCCGCTTCTACGGCGAGGTGGCCGACAAGATCCCGGGCGAGTTGCCCCCGACCGCCGACGGCAGCGTGGCCATGGTTCGCCGAGTGCCGCTCGGCGTCGTCGGCGCCGTTGTTCCCTGGAACTTCCCGCTCGACATCGCGGCGTGGAAGGTTGCCCCCGCCCTGGCCGCGGGCAACACCGTCGTTCTCAAACCCGCTGAGGAGAGCCCACTTTCGGCTCTCCGCATGGCCGAGATCGCCCTCGAAGCCGGCATCCCACCCGGCGTCTTCAACGTCGTACCCGGCCTGGGCGCCGACGCCGGTCGCGCGCTCGGGCTCCATCCCGACGTGCAGTGCCTGACATTCACCGGCTCCACGGAGGTCGGAAAGAAGTTCTTGGCCTACAGCGCGGAATCGAACATGAAGCAGGTCTGGCTCGAGTGCGGCGGCAAGAGCCCCAACCTTGTGTTCGCCGACTGCACCGACCTCGACGCCGCCGCAGAGATGGCCTGTTTCGGCATCTTCGGCAATCAGGGCGAGGTCTGCTCCGCCAACAGCCGACTACTGGTGCAGCGCGAGATACTCGACGAATTCGTCGACAAGGTCGTCGAGAAGGCCGCGGCGTATCGGCCGGGCGACCCGCTCGACCCGGTGTCGACGACGGGCGCCATGGTGACGCGCAAGCAACTCGACCTCGTCCTCGGCTTCGTCGCTCAGGCACGCGTGGACGGACGAATAGCACTCGGCGGCAACCGAATCGGCGACGTCGGATGCTTTATGGAACCCACCGTCGTCGTCGACCTTCCCGCCGATTCGACGGTGATGACCGACGAGATCTTCGGCCCGGTGCTGTCGGTGATCGCGTTCGATTCCGAGGAGGAGGCCGTCGCCCTGGCCAATGACACTCCGTACGGGCTCGCAGCATCGGCATGGACGTCGAATCTCGACCGCGCCCTACGGATGTCGGACAGTCTGCACGCCGGAACCGTCTCGATCAACACCGTCGACGCCCTCTCTCCCGGAACACCCTTCGGCGGCTTCGGCGCGTCGGGGTTCGGTTCGGACCTGTCGGTCCACGCGATCGAGAAGTTCACCGGACTCAAGACGACGTGGATCGCGCGCGGTTGAGGTTCACGTCCGCGAGGTAACTGACACGGCTGATTCAACAGTGGTGCAGTCCCGCTCACCCGTTTCCTTCCGGCTTATTGAATTCAATAAGCCGGAAGGAAACGGGTGAGCGTGCGGTTGGGCGTCGAATCAGCTTTGGCGCGCCAGCACCATGCGCAGGGCCATGCGCGCGTACGCCGTGCCCAAAGTGCCGGGATCGCGGCGATCACGGCTGGGGAACCAGCGGCACACGTCGACGCACAGCGACGAGATGGCGAGCACGACATCGTCGGGGTCGTCGGCCGCGAACTCGCCGGCCGCGACCCCTCCGGCGACGATGGTCGCGAGAATCGCTGTCGTCTTGCGTCGAACCGCGCTGATCGAGCGGTAGTGATCGGCGGTGAGCGCGCCCAGTTCGTACTGGACCACCTTGGCCAACTCGTGATGTTCGGCCTGCCACCGCGCGAAGGCGCTCACGACGTTCTCCAGACGAACGGCGTAAGGGTCCGACGGGTCGTCGACTTCGCGGAGGGCCTCGTAGACGCTGCGGTGTCCGTCGAGGGCGATCGAGTACAGCAGGTCCTCTTTCGACCGAAAGTGCGGGTACATCGCCGCGGCGCTCATCTTCAACGACGCCGCGATCTGACGGGTCGACGTGCCGGCATAGCCGAGTTGAGCGAACGACACGATCGCCGCATCGCGGATGCGCTGCGCTGCAGCAGACTCCCTCGTCGTCACGTCGCCGTCACCCCATTTCGCTCGTCGAATTCCCGTCGATGGTTGACCCCAACCGGCACACCAGGCAGTATAAGCGAGTGCTCATAAAATGAGCGACTGCTTAGGACGACGATTCCGTCACGTCTGATCGTGTGATCGGATCGTCGTGTCGAGCAGTCAGCAATCCGCTGCCCCAAGGAAAGTGTCATGGCCGAACCGATCTCCAAGCGCGACCTCGAATTCATGCTCTACGAGTGGCTCGACGTCGAGTCACTGACCGAGCGCGAACGCTTCGCCGAACACTCACGCGACACGTTCGACGCCGTGCTCGAACTCGCCGCCGACCTCGCGACCAAACGCTTCGCTCCGGTCAATCGCCTCGGCGACACCAAGGAGCCCTACGTCGGCGACGACGGTGCCGTCGTCTTGCCCGAGGAAATCCAGTCGGGCATCGCCGAGTTCATCAAGGCCGGCCTGGGTGCGGGCTCGTTCGACGAGTCGCTCGGCGGAATGCAATTGCCCACCGTCGTCAGTCTCGCTGCGCAGTCGTGGTTCCAGGCAGCCAACGCAGGCATGTCGTCGTACTCGTTCCTCACGATCGGCAACGCCAACCTGATCGCCGAGTACGGCACACCAGAGCAGATCGACACGTGGGTTCGCCCGATGGTCGAGGGGCGCTACTTCGGCACGATGTGCCTGTCCGAGCCGCAGGCCGGATCCTCCCTCGCCGACATCACGACCAAGGCGACACCGACCGACGACGGCACCTACCGCATCACCGGAACCAAGATGTGGATCTCGGCAGGCGACCACGAACTCGGTGAGAACATCGTGCACCTCGTCCTCGCCAAGGCTCCGGGCGGCAAGCCGGGAGTCAAAGGGATCTCGCTGTTCATCGTCCCCAAGTACCTGCCGGACGGCACCCGCAACGACGTCGCACTCGTCGGCCTCAACCACAAGATGGGCCAGCGCGCGACCACCAACTGCCTCCTCAACTTCGGCGACGGCACCTACGGAACAGCAGACGCACCCGTTCCCGGCGCTGAATCAACTCCGCCCGCTCACTCCGTTCCCGGCGCTGAATCAACTCCGCCCGCTCACTCCGTTCCCGGCGCGGTCGGCTACCTGGTCGGCGAGGAGCACAAGGGCCTCCAGTACATGTTCCACATGATGAACGAGGCGCGCATCGGCGTCGGATTCCTCGCAACATCACTGGGTTACGCGGGCTACCTCGCCTCCCTCGAGTACGCCAAGGTCCGCACTCAGGGACGGCCGGTCGACCAGAAGGACCCGACCTCCAAGCCCGTACCGATCATCGAGCACGCTGACGTCAAACGAATGTTGTTGGCGCAGAAGGCCTATGTCGAAGGAGCACTCGCGCTCGGCCTGTACTCCGGCAAGCTCGTCGATTTGCAGCAGACCGGAGACGCAAACGAGGCAGCCCGAGCGGGTCTGCTGCTCGATGTACTCACGCCGATCTCCAAGTCGTGGCCATCCCAATGGTGTTTGACCGCAAACGATCTCGCCATCCAGATTCACGGCGGCTACGGTTACACCCGCGAGTTCCCGGTCGAGCAGTTCTACCGCGACAACCGTCTCAACCCCATCCACGAGGGCGCGCACGGCATCCACGGACTCGATCTACTCGGCCGCAAGGTCGTCATGAACGGCGGCACGGGCCTGGAACTGCTCGCGAACACGATCACCCAGACCATCGACCGCGCGGCCTCGAACCCCGGCACCGCAGCGCTGGCCGACGAATTACGCAGGCGCGTCGAACGACTCGTGACCGTGACCATGCAGGTGTGGTCCGCAGGCGATGTAGCGGTCTCGCTCGCCAATGCCACCGCCTACCTCGAAGCCACCGGACACATCGTCATCGCCTGGATGTGGCTCGAGCAACTGCTCGCCGTCGCAGACAAGGCCGGAGATTTCTACGACGGCAAACGCGTCGCAGCGCAGTACTTCTTCACCTACGAACTACCGAAGGTCGACGCCCAGTTCGACCTCCTCGCGGCACTCGACCGCACGACGCTCGACGCGCGTCCCGAGATTTTCTGACCCACAACACATCCCCGCACGATCGACCCAGGAGAGACTTCATGTCAGTACTCGATCTGTTCAACGTCACCGACAAGGTCGTCGTCGTCACCGGCGCGTCGTCGGGACTCGGTGTCCGCTTCGCCACGGCTTTCGCGGAGGCGGGTGCCGACGTCGTACTCGCCGCCCGACGCGCCGACCGGCTGACCGAGACCGCTGCGCAAGTAGAGGCGCTCGGACGCAAAGCCCTGACCGTGGCCGCAGACGTCTCCGACCCCGCGGACTGCCAGCGCGTGATCGACAGCGCCGTCGAAACATTCGGCCGCGTCGACATCCTCATCAACAACGCGGGCATCGGTACCGCGGTACCTGCCACGCGTGAAACGCCGGAGCAGTTCCGTTCGGTCATCGACGTCAACCTCAACGGCTCGTACTGGATGGCTCAGGCCGCGGGCCGTGTCATGCAGCCGGGCAGCGCGATCGTCAACATCTCCAGCATCCTGGGCCTGACCACCGCAGGACTCCCCCAGGCCGCCTACGCGGCGAGCAAGGCCGCCATCGTCGGCCTCACCCGCGATCTTGCCCAACAGTGGGGAACCCGAAAGGGTATCCGCGTCAACGCGATTGCACCCGGGTTCTTCGAGAGCGAGATGACCGACACCTACGCACCCGGTTACATCGAGTCGCAGATGCCACGAGTCCTGTTGGGGCGCATGGGAGATCCCTCGGAACTCGCAGCCACCGCGATCTGGCTGAGCTCGGCAGCAGGCGGCTACGTCACCGGCCAGACGATCGCCGTCGACGGCGGGATCACCGTCACCTAGATCAGGTACCGCCTGCAACACCACTCATCGCGGTGGCGACCTCAGACCGTCGCCACCGCGATGAGTGTGTCGCAGTTGATCTCAGCGGGCCCCTCGGATGCCAGCCGTTCGAGGAACACCTGCCGCACCTGTGCGATCTGCTCGTCGTCGAGCGGCGTGAGTGCACCACGCATCCCCGTGCCCACGACCATCTTCCAGGCGAAGTCCGGCGTGCACTCGATGCGCAATCGGTACACCGACGTGTCGACCTTCTGTGCGCCCAACGTCGTGAACCATTGCGAGACAGACTCTTCGGTGTCGATATGACTGATCGGCATTCGACTTCCGCTGCGCGGCCCTTGATGTGAGGTTTCGCCTGCCACCTCCGCGACCGATGCGCGGTAGATGTCGCTGAACTCGCGAAGACTGTCGGCGTGCCAGATCGATGCCCCCATGCGCCCTCCCGGACGCAGCAGACTCAACACGTTACGCACGGCGTCGTCCATGTTCGGAAGGAAGAAGACTCCGAACGAGCACGCCACCACGTCGAAAGGTGTTGCGCAGGGTGGTGTTCCGGCCTTCAATCCCGTGACGTCGGCGACGACGCAGTCGATTTCCAGACCTTCGTCGGCGGCATTGGTACTCGCGATGTCGAGGAGCTCGGCCGCGAAGTCGACTGCGACGACGGTTCCCGCCGGTCCGGTAGCTCGAGCGGCGGGTAATGCACTCGCACCGGTACCCGAACAGATGTCGAGAATCCGCTCCCCCGGCCGGATGTCGAGTTCATCGACCAAAGCCTGACCGGCAGGCCCCCACAGACTCGGGCGCAACGCGTCGAAATCGGTGCCGATCGAATTGAACAAGCCGACCAACCTGGTTTCCGCAGCATGATCTGTCATGCATCCCACCGTAGTGACACCACACCCTTATCGACAATGGTTGTCAGCGAACGGCGAGGCTCGCTGATCGGCGAGCCACGATATTCACCGGTCGCCGAGCGCCGACTCGAGTCGGCCGACGAACTCCGCCTGCGCTGAGTTCAGTTTCACGCGCGCCTCGTCGAGGCCACACCACTGCGCCCGATCGACTTCTGGGAAGGTCTGTATACGCCCCGACCGCGGCGGCCACACCATCTCGAAGGTGTTGCTGACGACGGTCGACACGTCGAGGTCTCCCTCGACGGCGAAGGCGGTGACGACCTTGCCGCTCTTCTGGCGCACGTCGCCGAGCTCGATGACCTCGCCTGCAGGCGCAGCGTGCCCGGTCTCCTCCTCGAACTCGCGCCGCGCCGTGTCGAGCGGAGACTCGTCGGGCTCCGGCAGCCCCTTGGGCACCGACCACGCACCCTCATCCTTACGCGCCCACAGCGGACCACCCGGGTGCGCGATGAGTACCTCGACTCCCTCGAAAGAGCCGGCTTCACCGGCTTCGATTGACGCGGCAACGTCGATGCATCGGAACACCAGGAGCCCGAAACTGCGTCGGGGAGCGCGCTTGTCCACGCAATATATTCTGACGGAAACAAGGACGTCACACGATCGCGTCGTGTCCGAAACGCCCGAAAAGTAGAACAATGATCCGTGACCGTTCTAGACACGATCAAACATGGCAAGAAGGCCGCCCGCGCGGTCGACGACATCCCACCGCTGGCGCGGCTGTTCCCATTGGGGCTTCAGCATGTGATGGCGATGTACGCGGGCGCGGTGGCCGTTCCGCTGATCGTCGGCGGTGCGATGGTCGGCGCAGGGCAGATGCGCTCGGACGAGATCGTGCACCTGATCACCGCCGACCTCTTCGTCGCAGGTATCGCGACGATCGTGCAGGCGGTGGGATTCTGGCGCTTCGGTGTGCGCCTGCCATTGATGCAGGGCGTGACGTTCGCCGCTGTCGGCCCGATGATCACCATCGGCCTCAACCACGGCATCACCGCGATCTACGGCTCGGTCATCGCGTGCGGCCTGTTCATGATGCTCGTGGCGCCCATAGTCGGAAGGCTCATCAGATTCTTCCCACCACTGGTGACCGGCACCATCATTTTGATCATCGGCATCTCGCTGATGAGCGTCGCCGCGGGTTGGTTCGGCGGCGGCACGGCGAAGGGTGAGGACTTCGGTGCTCCCAAGTCCATCGCGTTCGGCTTCCTGACGCTGCTGATCATCATCCTGCTCGAGCGATTCGGGCCACCCGCCGTCAAACGCGTCTCGATCCTCCTCGGCCTCGTCGCGGGAACACTCATCTCGATTCCGTTCGGGATGACCGACTGGAGCCACGTCGGCTCGAGTTCGTGGTTCGCAGTGCCCGAGCCGTTCTACTTCGGCTTCCCCAGCTTCGACGTCAGCTCGATCATCGCGATGATCATCGTGGCGTTGGTGATCATGACCGAGACGACCGGCGACATCGTGGCCGTCGGAGAGATCGTCGACGAGAAGATCACCCCGCAGCGTCTGGCCGACGGCATGCGCGCCGACGGTGCGGGCACCGTGCTCGGCGGCATCTTCAACACGTTCCCGTACACGGCGTTCGCGCAGAACGTCGGGCTGGTGGCGATCACCAACGTCAAGTCGCGCCACGTTGCCACGTGCGCGGGCATTATCCTGGTGATCCTGGGTCTGGTTCCCAAGATGGCCGCGATCATCGAGGGCATTCCCCAACCCGTGCTCGGCGGTGCGGGTGTGGCGCTGTTCGGCATGGTCGCCGCCAGTGGCGTGCGAACCTTGACCAAGGTGAAGTTCAACAACTCCAACATCCTGGTCGTCGCGATCTCCATCGGCGTCGCAATGCTCACCGAGGCGAGCCTGTCGTACACCAACGACGACAAGATCCCCGTTGCGCTCGACCTCTACGGGAAGTTCCCCGACTGGTTCCAAACCATCTTCCACTCGGGAATCTCGGCGGGAGCCATCTGCGCCATCGTGCTGAATCTGGTCTTCAACTGGCGCAGCACATCTCCCGATCCCCTCGACTACCACAACACCGGTGAAATCGACGTCGCGGGCGACAACGTCGGTATATCGGGATCCGACGCACCGCGCGGAGCAGCATTCGACCCACGCGACGCGCTCGCCGCCGCGGACCCGAACACGAGTCCGCAGACGCTACGCATCCTGGCCGAGCACGACCCCGGGCTGCACCCGTTCATCGTCACCAACCCGTCGGCGCCGAAAGATCTGTGCGACGAGATCAAGGCTCTCGGCGACCCGAAGGTGACGAGCTTGTTCGACAAGTGGGACGACGTTACCGACGGCAAGTTCTCCAGCCGCGGACAGGACGCACCGGCCTGAGCTGCGGTAGGTCCAGCATCGGGGACGACGCTGGACCTACCGCAGTACTTTCTCGATGGCCTTGCCCCTGGCGAGTTCGTCGACCAGCTTGTCGAGGTAGCGGATCTTGCGCATGAGCGGGTCGTCGATCTCCTCGACACGTTTACCGCAGACGACGCCCGTGATGAGTTCTGCCCGCGGGTTGAGCTGCGCGTCGTCGAAGAATTCCTCGAAGGTGGTTCCGTCCTCGATGTGACGGGTGAGCGCGGCGTCGTCGAATCCGGTGAGCCAGGTGATGACCTGATCCAGTTCGGCTTTGGTGCGGCCTTTGCGCTCCACCTTGGCGACGTAGAGCGGGTAGACGTCGGCGAAGCTCGTCGTGAAGATGCGATGCATTCCTCGACAGTAACGGGTCGCTGTGCCGTCTCCCCGCGCCACGAGCGGATCAGTCCTATCGTTGGTGCATGTCAGACAGCCCCGATCCCGACAGCCCCGACGTCGACAGCACCGATGCCGACGACCCCGACATCCCCCACGAGCAGCCTCACGAGTCGGCGTTCGCTTTCGGCGACGCCACACCGATCGGCGAGACCGATCGCATCGCCCGCGAGAAGGCGATCTACGAAGCAGGCCGCCACGGGAACGACCTCAATCGTGGCCACGCGCTCGGCGGCAGCAACGGGACAACCGAGGGGCAATGACGCCGTCGGCTTGTCAGCGCAGGTGCACCGGTACCGTCGGCAAGTCCTGACGCGCCGCGATGGCTGGTGTCCGACTCGTCGGTAA
The DNA here is from genome assembly GCF_036540975.1 of Gordonia sp. w5E2. Lineage (NCBI taxonomy): Bacteria > Bacillati > Actinomycetota > Actinomycetes > Mycobacteriales > Gordoniaceae > Gordonia > Gordonia sp. w5E2. The sequence goes on from NZ_CP144213.1 coordinate 3,516,169, forward strand.
CCGTGTAGACACTGAAGACATGGAGATCCTGAGTAGTCGCATCCTGTTGCGGTCCCGCGATCCCGAAGCGCTGCAGCACTTCTACCGCCACAAGCTCCATCTCGCGATCGCGCGTGAGTACCCGGGCGGCCTGGTCTTCTACGCGGGCAATGGCCTGATCGAAGTACCCGGCCACATGAGCACCGACCTGCCCGACGGCCACGCGAACGGGGCCGCGCTGTGGATTCAGGTGCGCGACGTCGCCGCGACCCAGCGCGAACTGAGCGCAATGGGAGTCGACATCCGCAGGGAGGCACTGACCGAACCGTGGGGCCTCATCGAAATGCACATCGTCGACCCGGACGGTCGCACCCTCATCCTCGTCGAGGTACCTGCCGACCATCCGCTGCGATTGGACAACCGCTGAGTTGGGCATCCCGGCGGTGCAACCACGACATGCGAGACTGAACGCATGAGCATCTGGACTGCGCCCCTCGCCGACGGCCGAATTCAGGCCACCGTCGACCTGCCCGGCTCGAAGTCCATCACCAATCGCGCGCTGGTGCTCGCCGCGCTGGCCGACGGACCGTCGACAATCACCGGAACCCTGCGCAGTCGCGACACCAACCTCATGCTGTCGGCGCTCACCGAACTCGGGATCGGGGTGCGCGTCGATCCCGCCGATCCCACGACTGTCTCCATCGAACCGCTGCCGATGCATGCGGGCGAGGTGTTCTGCGGCCTGGCCGGAACAGTCATGCGCTTCCTGCCGCCGGTGGCCGCGCTCGCCTCCGGCGACGTCTCATTCGACGGCGACCCACAAGCCAGGCAGCGGCCACTCACCACCATCCTCGACGCTCTGCGCGAGCTCGGGGTGGGCGTCGACGACGACAGCCTGCCGTTCGTGGTGCACGGCACGGGCTCGGCCGACGGTGGCACGGTCACGATCGATGCGTCCGGGTCGTCGCAGTTCGTGTCGGGTCTGCTGCTTGCCGCAGCACGATTCGACAACGGGATCACAGTGCGACACGTCGGCGCGCCGGTACCGTCGACGCCGCACATCGACATGACCGTCGAGATGCTCGCCACCGCGGGGGTTGTCGTCGACACGTCACAACCCGATACCTGGCGCGTACCTCCGAGCGTCATCAAAGCCGTCGACGTCGCCGTCGAACCCGACTTGTCCAATGCCGCAGCGTTTCTCGCAGCGGCCGCGGTCACCGGCGGTGAGGTCAGCATCCCGCGTTGGCCCGCGACAACGACGCAGCCGGGTGCACAGATCGCCGACATTCTCGCCGAGATGGGTTGCACCGTAGAACTTTTCGACGGCGTGCTGACGGTGCGCGGGCCAGAACGCCTCACGGGGATCAGCCGCAACCTCCGCGACATCGGCGAGCTGACACCGACGATCGCCGCGGTGTGCGCGCTCGCCGATGGGGAATCCGTGTTGAGTGGCATTGCCCACCTGCGCGGCCATGAGACCGACAGGCTTGCCGCGCTCGCCACCGAGATCAACAGGCTCGGCGGTGATGTGTCCGAGACAGACGACGGACTGATCATCCGACCAGCGCCGCTGCATGGCGGACAATGGGATTCGTATGCCGATCACCGCATGGCCACGGCCGGGGCAATCATCGGCCTCGTGGTGCCCGGCGTCACCGTCGACGACATCGAGACCACGTCGAAGACGTTGCCCGACTTCCCCGGAATGTGGCAGCAGATGGTCGGACATCCGTGATCTACCGCGCGGCAAAGGCTTTCACAGTGTGTCCTGACGGAGGATGCCGGTGAGCCGCCGCGCGAGCAGCTACGACGAATCCGATGTGCGGATTCGTCCGGGCAAGGGCAGCCGACCGCGCACCAAGACCAGACCGACACACGACGACGCGCAGCATGCGATGGTCGTCTCGGTCGACCGGGGCCGGTGGGGCTGTGTGATCGACGGAGACCCCGATCGACGCGTGGTCGCGATGCGCGCCCGCGAACTCGGCCGCACGCCGGTGGTTGTCGGCGACGACGTATCGATCGTCGGAGATCTCTCCGGCGATTCCGGGAGCCTTGCACGCATCGTGAAAGTGGCGGAGCGTCGAACTGTGTTGCGGCGCACCGCCGATGACACCGATCCGTATGAGCGCATCGTCGTCGCGAACGCCGATCAACTCCTCATCGTCACAGCAATGGCCGACCCTCCCCCACGCACCGGATTCGTCGAAAGAGCGCTCGCGGCAGCGTATGTCGGCGGACTGTCGCCGATCCTGTGTCTGACGAAGACCGACCTCGCCTCCTCGGATGAATTCGCTGCGGCGTTCGCCGACCTCGACCTGCCGGTTGTGCGTGCGGGGCGCGACGATCCACTCGACGACGTGCTGGCGTTACTCACCAATCACCGCACGGCGCTCATCGGACACTCGGGGGTCGGAAAGTCGACGTTGGTGAATCGCCTTGTCCCCGAAGCGGAACGGGCCACCGGGGTCGTCAGCGGCGTCGGTAAGGGGCGCCATACGTCGACGCAGTCGGTTGCGCTGCCACTACCGGGCGACGACGACAAACCACGCGGCTGGGTGATCGACACACCGGGCATCCGCTCGTTCGGCCTGGCGCACGTCAGCGCCGACGACATCGTGAACGCCTTCGACGACCTCCACGAAGCGATCGAGAACTGCCCGCGCGGCTGCACCCACCTCGGTCCGCCCGCCGACCCCGAATGCGCACTGGACTCGCTGACCGGGCATTCGTACCGGCGCGCCATGGCCGTGCGGCACCTGCTGCGCGCGGTCTCCGGGGGCGACGCCGGCGACGCGGAGGCCCAGGGTGACCCCCGGGGCGACGCGGGCTGAGCCGGCGCGGGGTGGTCTCGACAAGCTCGACCAGCGGGCGGGCGGTGGTCTCGACAAGCTCGACCAGCGGTTTAAGGAGTTCGACCGGCGGCGTGCGGCGGGTGGCTAGTCGGGGACGCCGATGCTGACCTCGGAGGCCTTGACGAGCGCGAACACGCGCGATCCCTCGGCGAGACCCAGTTCCTCTGCCGCCTCTTTGGTGATCGACGACGTGACGATCTGGTCGCCTCCGTCGAGGCGAACCTTGATCGTGGCGTTGACGGCGCCGAGTGTCACCGACACCACCTCACCTGCGAGCTGATTGCGGATCGAGAGTTTCATCGCACACCTTCCCTGTCGTCTTACTGCCATGTCGTCGTGCTGCTGTCACTCACGCTGTCACATCGCCTGGCGGCCCGCACACCTCTCGGATGATGTCGAGGACCGCGCTCGCCGCGGTCGTGAGGCTTCTCGATTCCGAGTGCGCGACGTGTATGCCCCACATGAGATCACGGTCGACACAGTGGGCGAGTCCCGCACCTGACTCGGCGGCCGCAACGCTGGCGGGCACGGCGGTCACTCCGAAACCGCTGCGCGCCAACTGAATACCGAACACCTGGTCGGCGACCTCGATGACGGAATGCCGATTCGGGATCTGACGGTCGATGATGGTTCGCGTACCCCAGCCCGGCGGGTAGTCGATGACGCGCTCGTCGGCGAGATCGGCCGCGACGAATCGCCCCGCCAACGCAAGCGGGTGGTCGGGATGAGTAACCAACACCAGCGGCTCCGCGGCCAACGAATGGACCGTGATGCCCGAGAGGTCGTCGACGAGTCCGCCGATCAAGGTCAGATCGAGACTGCCGTCGCGCAACAGCCGGACATTACCCGTACTGCCCTGCGGACTCTGGCGCATGGCGATCGAGATACCGGGATGTCGGCGATGCACGACTTCGAAGGCCCCCGCTAGGTCGATCGTCGCGACGTTGACGAGCGCACCGAGCACCACTTCGCCTCGGATCTCGCCGCGCAGTCCCGCGAGCGCGTCGTGCACCTCGTCTCGCGCACGCAACGCTTCTCGGGCCGGGGCCATCGCCGCCCGACCGGCGTCGGTGAGCACCAGCACGGTGCGTGTGCGGTCGAAGAGTTTCACGCCCAACTCGCGCTCCAGCTTTGCGACGCCCGTCGACACCGCCGACTGCACCACATGCAACGATCGCGCGGCCGCGGTGAAGGTTCCCTGGTCACAACACGCGAGGAAATACTCGAGCTGGCGCAGCTCCATAGCTGACCTCCCGAGGTACCCGGCTGTCACATGCCGGGCTATCAACAAAAGTGATGTCCGTATCGAAATCCATCGCTTTCCATCATGCCGGAGACGGCTCACCATAGACGTATGTCCTCTTCAGAGTGCGCGCCTTCCACCTCGGCCGGAACGTCGGCAGACGACGATCGAGCAGCTGTGCCGAACGGGTCGGAGCTCACGCAACCGGGCGCAACCAAGCAGCCAACCAAGCGGCTCAGTCGGGTCGTCGTCCTGCTCTTCGCAATCACCGCCGGGTCGTCGGCAGGATGCCTTTATTACCTGCAGCCGCTGCTGCACGAGGTCGGCAACGACTTCCACATCTCGACTGCCGCTGCAGGTCTCGTCGTGTCGATCACTCAGGTCGGGTACCTCATCGGCCTGGCCCTCGTCGTTCCACTCGGCGACTTCGTCAATCGACGACTCCTCGTCGGCGGACTGCTCGTGGTGTCGTGCGCAGCGTTGGTGATTGCCGCGTTCTCACCGTCGTATGCGGTCCTGATGATCATGGTGTTCGCGGTCGGTATCTCGGCGTCGGCCGCACAGGTGGTGGTGCCGTGGGCAGCCGCGGTGGCCTCACCCGGCCAGCGAGGCGCCATCGTCGGCACGGTGATGAGCGGTCTGCTCGTCGGCATCCTCTTCTCACGCGTGTTCAGTGGTCTGGTGGCTCAGGTCGGCGGCTGGCGCACGGTCTTGGCGGTCGCCGCGGTCGTGCAGATCGCGATGGCGGCAGCCGTCTGGTGGTTCGCACCGCGCACCCCGGTCAACGCGTCGTCGACCAGCTATCCCCGCGTGCTGTCGTCGATCGTCACCCTGATCCGCAGCGAAAATGTCCTGCGCCACCGCATGCTTCTCGGCGGCCTGAACATGGCCGCGTTCAGCGGGATGTGGACAGCAATCGCGTTTCTGCTCGCCGGCGCGCACGGCTCGGAGTATCACTTCTCCGACGCCGCGATCGGCCTCTTCGGTCTGGCAGGCGTGGCAGGTGCCCTGGCCGCACCACGTGTCGGCAAGCTCGCCGATCGCGGGTACCTACGCCACACCCAGTACGGCGTCTGGGCCGTCGAACTCGTTGGTTGGGCGTTGCTCTACTGGGGAGCGCATCAGGTGATCGTGCTGATCGTCGCGCTGCTGGTGTTCGACTTCGGCGTCTAGGGAGTTCAGATCGCCAACCAGGCCGCCGTCTACTCCCTCGACGACGAGGCACGATCACGCCTGACGACCGCGTACATGGTTGCCTACTTCGCGGGTGGAGTCCTCGGTTCGGCATTCGGCGGTTGGGCGTACCAGACCGGCGGATGGGCGCTGGTGTGTGCGGCGGGCGCTGGAACAGCAATCGCCGGCATGATCCTGTGGGCCGTCTTCGCCCGCGTCGAACGCGACCACCCGGTGCAGGGCGTCGCGGCACACAGCCGCCTGCGCGCGAACGCTGCCAGCAGCTAGGCCCGACCAGCCCGACGACGCAACCGCCGGCGTCGACGCACCTCGCCGATGGCGGTCTTGAGACCCATCGCCTTGTCGAGACCGGCAAAGCGTCGCTCCGACGCGGTCTCGGGTGCGTCGTCGGCCGTATCACGCAAGAAGCGGTCGGGCAGTGCGAGCTTGTTGATGGTCCGCAGCGTCTTGAGGTACTGGACCCACAACGATCCCGTCGTATAGGGCAGGTCGTATTTGTCGCAGAGTTCGCGGACGCGTACCGAGATGTCGGCGAGGCGGTTGCTCGGCAGATCCGGATAGAGGTGATGCTCGATCTGGTAGCAGAGATTGCCCGACATGAATGCCATCGCCGGGCCGGCGTTGAAGTTCGCGGAGCCGAGCATCTGTCGCAGATACCACTGGCCGGGCGTCTCGTCGTCGAGGGTGTCGGCCGTGAATTTCTCTGCGCCGTCCGGGAAGTGCCCGCAGAAGATCACGACATAGGCCCACACATTGCGAATCACGTTCGCGGTCACGTTGGCGGTGAGCGTGTGCACGAAGTTCGGGCCGGTCAACGCGGGGAAGAGCACGTAGTCTTTCCCGACCTGCTTGCCGATCTTTCGCAGGAATTCCTTGATCTGCGGTATCGCAACCTCTTTGGACTTCTTGCCTGCGATGACGTCCGCGATCTCGAGATCGTGTAGTCCGATTCCCCACTCGAACCCGGCAGCCAGTAAGAGGTTGGTCACCGGCTGGATCGCATGCTTGGCCTCCCACGGTTCGTCGCGCGTGACGCGCAGCGTCTTGTAGCCGACGTCGTGATCCATCCCGATGACGTTGGTGTACTTGTGATGGATGTAGTTGTGCGAGTGCTTCCAGTGTGGCGACGCGCAGACCATGTCCCACTCCCACGTGGTGGAATGCACCTCGGGATCGTTCATCCAATCCCACTGGCCGTGCATGACGTTGTGGCCGAGTTCCATGTTCTCGATGATCTTGGCCAGCGCCAGCGAACCGGTGCCGAGCAGCCACAGTGAACGACGGTGCGAACCGAATAGCGCAAGCCGACCCGCGACCTCGAGGGCGCGCTGAGCGAGAATTGACCGGCGCAGATAACGCACATCGCGCTCGCCGCGATCGGCTTCGATCTCGCGCCGCAAGGCGTCGAGTTCGGCGCCCAAGGCCTCGACATCCGCGTCGGTCAGATGTGCGTATTCATTGATGTCGGTGATAGCCATTGCACTCCATTATGTCGCACGCCGCGTGTGTGCAACACCCACCCTACCCGCGAGTAACCGGAGGTAGCGTGGGGTCGCCGTATTCACGATCAGGCAGCGCGCGTTGAACGTTCTGTAACCACCGTCGGCGCTGCCGCACGTCCTCGACGCCGATCACGCAGCGACCGGATCGCGCTACGCAAGCCGCGTCGACGTCCACTCACCGGGTCGACGACCGACTCGAGGCGAACTCCCTCGTCGAGCTCGGTCTTGAAACGACGCTCCGACGCCGTCTCGGGAGCGTCGTCGGCGGTCGCCTTGAGGTACTTGTCGGGCAATGACAGCTTGGCGATCGTCCGCCACGACTTCGCGTACTGCAGCGGGAACGACCCCGTCGTGTAGGGCAGGTCGTACTTGTCGCACAGCGCCTGGACGCGGACGGCAATCTCGGCGAGCCGGTTGCTCGGGAGGTCGGGGTAGATGTGGTGCTCGATCTGGTACGAGAGATTTCCGCTCATGAAAGCGAGCAGGAATCCGCAGCGAAAGTTGGCCGATCCCAACATCTGTCGCAGATACCACTCGGCTTGGGTCTCGCTGTCGATGTCCTGCTTGGTGAATTTCTCCGCACCGTCGGGGAAATGCCCACAGAAGATGACCGCATTACTCCACACGTTGCGGATGACATTGCCCAGCGCGTTGGCGGTGGCTGCCTTGCCGTAGGCGCGGGCCGATGCCCGGACGTCGCCCTTGGTCACCGCGGCGGTTGCCGCAGCCGCAAGACCCGGATAGATCACGTAATCCTTGCCGACCTGGCGACCGATCTTGTTGCCGACGTCGGCGAGGTCGCGGCGGAACTGAGCTTTGGCCTCCGGTGTACGACGCTTCTTGCCGATCTCGAGATGCTGCGCGGCAACGCCCCACTGGAAGAAGAGCGCGAGCAGCGTGTTGTAGACGAGGTTGCCGTAGTTGAACGGACGCCACCGCTGGTCGCGCGTCACACGGAGCAGGCCGTAGCCCACGTCGTCGTCCATGCCGAGCACGTTGGTGTACTTGTGATGGATGTAGTTGTGAGTGTGCTTCCAGTGAGCCGAGGGGCCGGTGTTGTCCCACTCCCACGTGGTCGAATGCACCTCGGGATCGTTCATCCAATCCCACTGCCCGTGCATCACGTTGTGGCCGAGTTCCATGTTCTCGACGATCTTCGCGACGCCGAGCGCTGTCGCGCCCGCCCACCAGCACGAGCGACGCGTCGAACCGAAGATCAGTCCGCGGCCGACCAATTCGAGGCCGCGTTGGAAGCGGATGGTGTTGCGCAGATACCGCGCGTCGCGCTCCCCTCGGTCGGCTTCGATGTCGGCGCGGATCTTGTCGAGCTCACGACCGAGCTCTTCGATGTCGGCCTTGCTCAGATGTGCATACTCCGGGATGTCGGTGATCGCCACGGGCGTCCTCACTGGTCGCGGATGGTCAGGGTCAAACGTGCCGTTGCTGTGGCTACGTTCGCGTAACTTACGCAATCGTAGGTTACGGACGCCAGACTGTCCAGACGTGTTCAGTGTAGGAGCGCAGTGACCTTGATCGCTGTGGTCACGCAGTGGTCGCTACGCTGTGGCGCCGACGAGCGGCCCGCAATTGAACCCCAACCGCTGAGAGGCGATGTCCAGCGCGCGGCGATAGTTCTCGCGCTTGCGCCGATGGGTAAGCATGAATTGGGTCGACGACGCGAGCCGCAGCGGCATCCGAGCCCACCTGTCGAAGTCGACACCGCAGTTGGTGAAGACCTTCAGCGGCACCTCGTCGGCAATCAGCCCGATGTTGTACATCGCAAGACAGCAACTGATCCCGATAGCCGCCTGCGGATGTCGGCGTAACACCGCACCGATGTCGATTTGGTACAGCGGCACCGAATCGAGCTTGCCAAGGAAGGCGAGGTGGGTGAGGAAATACGCGGCATACGTGGAGAACTGGACGATGGCCGATCCGGTGTTGATGGTGAGTACGCGACCACCCTTCGAGACGTACGGATCGTCGTCGGCCGATTTCTCACGAATGAGGTAGCCGGTGCAGTTGACCACCCAACTCCCCGGAACGACGGACATTTCCTCACCACTACGAAACACCAACTGCGGCATGCCATCTCGGTCAACGACATCGGCGAGGTAGTCGGCGACAACACTCCTCAACGCAGCTGAGATCGCGTCACATTCAGATCGTGAGAGGTTGCCGTTCAGGAACCGCTGCGACTCGGGCATCGGACTGATCACATACCGCGCGCGGTAGGCAGCGGTCACCTGCTCATCGTTTGTCCCGTCGTACATGTCGGCGACTGAGCCGAATATCTGGCTGACAGGTTTGGCCGCCCACCATCTCCGCATTCCCGCGGGGAAAGTCGCGTCGCGGTTGTTGAAGTACGTCCCGACACCAGCCACCAGATGTACTTCACGACCGGGATCTCTGGTCGTGATCAGGTAGGCGGTGTCCATGGCGGTCTTGCCGCTGCCAATGATCCAGACCGGGGTATCGGTGTCGGTGAAGTCATCCTGGGAGAAGTCGAAGGAGTCGGGCGAGACCGACTTCACCTGCGCGCTACTCAGCGCGAGAGGCTGATTCGGAGTTACGTTGAATCCTTAGGCGTTGATCAGAATCGGCGTATCGACGACGAGCTCTCCACCGTCGGGGCCGCTGAGATGAACGCTCACGCCGTCGGCGCGTTCGTCGAATCGGTCCATCGTCCATCCGTAGTACTCGTCGAGCGCGATACGTTCGGCGAGTACGTCGCGGCAGTACCGCAGATGGTCGAGGACCTCCGGCTTCGTCGCAAGGTAGTCGGGCGGGCGACGCAACCTCCAGGCGATATCGCCGGCGGTGAAGAACTCATACGGCTGATGAAGTCGGACATAGGAATACGTGTCGTTCCACATGCCACCCGCGTCCGCACGGCGGTCGACGAGAACCACGCGAGCACCCGCGTCGAGGTATTCGGTTGCCACGGCGAGCGCATTCAACCCCGCCACTCCCGCGCCGATAATGCACAGGTCGACGTTCAGTAGCGCTCCAGCGCTGTTCTGAGAAGGCATGATTCACCCGAATTCGGAGTGCGGCGGTGAATCCGTCGCGTTCATCCGATTTTCGCCAGGGTTGCCACTCCACGGATAGCCCCAGCTTGTGGGGACAGTGACACTTGTGGGGACAGCAACGCTGTGGGGAAAGTGACGCTAGTGGGGATAGCGACGCTACTGATCGCCTTCTTCGGCGAGCAGTTCATACCCGAGTAGATCCTCGATCTTGCCCGCCGAGCTCGCGGCAAGCGGCTGCGTGCCGAACTCGTTGAAGCCCGCGCGCAGTGCAAGGCGTTTGCTGCCCTCGTTGGAGTCGGCCGCGAACATCGTCAGCCTGCGCAGACCGAGAACGTCGAAGCTGTGCCGCACCGACGCGGGGAACGCCTCTCCGAGCACTCCGGCACCACGCGCCTCGGGATGCGTGTAGAAGCCGATCTCGGCGCCGACCACCGGATCGATCTTGAACAGCGAGATGTCGGCGAGGTAGTGGTCAGTTTCCTTGTCGGCGACAGCCCAGGTGCAGGTCTCGCCGCGCGCGGCCGTCCACCATTTCCTGGTGCGCTCTGCCGCGGCATGTTCGACGGTCAGCGGGTCGGGCCGGCCGAACAGGTACTTGCGCGAGATCGGGTCGTCGAGCGTCTCTCGAATGCGCTCGTCGTCCTTGGCCTCCAGCGGCCGCAGCCGGAACCGCTCGGTTTCAAAAGTCGTTGCGTGCCAGACGGTCTTGGGTTCGAAACTCTCGCCGGCATGCCACTTGCCGCACCAGGCGTCGACGACGCCGCTGTTCATCTCGAGCCAATCGGGCAGCCGACCGACCAGTGTGAATCCTGCGGCGTGTGCGGCCCGCAGACTGGTGAGGTTGCCCTCGGCGGCCTCCCAGCGCACGACCTCGACGTCGCGGTTGTCGACGGCGTACTGCATCGCCAACACCATCGCGCGCCGCACGAGCCCCTCACCGCGAGCATCGGGGTGCAACCCGAAACCGATGTCGACAATGCGACCGGGTCCGCGGAGATCGATGCTGCCTGCAAACTGGCCGTCATGCTCGATGGCCCAGATCATCGACGTCCCGTTGCGCCATCCCTGCAGTGCATTGATGATGAACCGCTCGGCGTCGGACCGACCATAGGGCGATGGCATCTTGGCCCATCGCATCGTCAACGAATCGGTGGCATACCCGACGATCCGATCGACGTCGTCGGTCTGATGTGCCCGCAGCGTGATGGTGCCATCGGTCAGCACCGGAACATCACTTGTCGCGGTCAGTTCAATCAGTTCAGCTCGCACGCGGATCCCCTCCGTGGTCGACAGCCTCGCCCACAGAGCCTAACGTGTCGGCTCCCCCTGCGGCGGGGAACACCGTCACCGGGCTTCCCGCAGCCCTTCTGACCTGCGCATTCGCCGAGAGTCCCGGCGGTTTGTCACACATCGAGTGTGCAGTCGCCTGCAGCAGCGCTCACACACGTCTGGATTCGTTCGCCCGCGACATGTTCGTCGCCGGACCGCAGATCGCGCACGCAACCCTTGTCGAGCATGACCACGCAGCTCTGACAGATGCCCATGCGGCATCCGAACGGCATCAACACACCCGCCTGCTCACCCGCTTCGAGCAGGGTCGTCGCGCCGTCGACCTCCGCGGTCTGCCCGGTTCGCCCAAAGGTCACCGTTCCGCCCTGCGCGCCGACCGCGCCACGCTCGAGTGCGAATCGCTCGATGTGCAGGCGCTCGGAGGCATCCGCGTCGACGAACGCGGCCTCGACCATTTCCAAGAAGCCGCCAGGACCACACGCCCACGTTTCGCGCGACCGCCAGTCGGGGCTGAGCTCGTCGAGCGATTGTGCGGTGACCTTGCCGTCTGCCCTCGTGTACTGCACGTGCAGGTCGATGAGTCCGCTCTCGTCCATCTCGACGAGTTCGTCGGCGAACAGCAGATCGTCGGGCGTCGGCGCCGAATGCACCACGCGCACGTCTGTCGACTGGCCGCGATGCCGCATCATGCGCAGCATCGAGATGATCGGGGTCAGGCCACTGCCGGCGGTCAGGAAGAGCACTTTGTCCGGCAGTGGCTCGGGCAGGACGAACTCGCCCTTGGGTGCGGCCAATCGCACGACGGTTCCCGGCTCGAGCCCCTTGACCAGGTGCGTCGACAGGAAGCCCTCGGGCATTGCCTTGACCGTGATCGCGATGGTGCCCTCTGTGCGCGTCAGATCGGGTACCGACGTCAGCGAGTACGAGCGCCACGTCCAACGTCCCTCGACGAGGACTCCGATCCCGATGTACTGCCCCGGTGCGTAGTCGAGCGTGAATCCCCACCCGGGCTTGATGCGAATGGTGGCGGAGTCATCGGTTTCCGGAGTCACCGAGACCACCTGGCCGCGCAGTTCGCGCGCCGACCAGAGCGGGTTGGCCAGATGTAGATAGTCGTCGGGCAACAGCGGCGTGGTGATCCGCGCGACCGCAGCACGCGCCCACCGTGCTCCGCGACTACGCGCGGCCACTCCAGACACCGGCTCTTCAAACCGCTCCCGCAGCTCCCGCAGATTCACCGTTCCCACTCCTCGTCGTGCGACCGCGCGTTGGACGGGGAGCCCGCTGTCGGGACCCCGTAGACCTCACGCCAACACTCTAACCTACGCAACCGTAGGTTACGGGGTGAGCGGACTCGGGGGCTACCGCGTCAGAGCAGCTCGAGGAGGAACGGCAGCTCCTGGGTCGCGTACCAACCCAGGTCGTGGTCTTCCACATCACCGACGGCGAGCTCGGCGTCCTGGTCGCCCAAGTCCGCGGCGTCGATGACCACGACCGCGGTACGGACAGCACTCTCGGCGTCGGCGCCGTCGACCAACACAGACGCGATCGCCGACTTCGCGATCGGACCGGCGACCTTCACGACGGCGTCGTCGAGATCGGGACGCAATGTGGCGTCGTCGACGTCGGCGGCAACGACGGCCCGACGAGGCGGTAGGCGGGGTGTGTCGCCGGGCTTGGCAGTCGCCTCGTCGGCTTCGAGGTCGGCCTCGGCGTCGGGGTCGCCCGGCTCGGGGGCTTCTCCGGCCAACAGGCGCAGCGACGCACGCGCTGCCTCGCGGATGGCTGCCTCCGCCAACTCCTCGTCGTCACCGGCAACATACGACTCGCGCAATGCGGGAGTGAGTGCGAAACCCGTTCCGCCGACCGGCCGGAACTCCCCGGTCTCGTCGAGTTCGAGCAGCATGGTCAACGTCGCCGGAAAGTAGACCCTCACCGCGTGTTTCCTCCTACGACATCCTCAGCGCACTACCTGGATTCCGCTGCCAACACTAATGGGCGTCGGCGAGTTCCTCGAACGACTCGCGGACGTAATCGCCGATGAGCGCGGGGTCGTCGATCACACCACGATCGGCGGTGAACCCGAACTCGATCGACCCCGCGTACTCGCACACGCCGACCGACAACGCGCGACCTGCAACGAGGCCGGGCACGACGAACAGGTCGGATACCTTGTGCCCCAAGACATATTGCGGGGGAATCGGCACCGTGTTCATCGCGACGGGCACGTTGTACCCGCGGCGGTCGAGTGACCGGAACGCGCGCGAACTGAGCTCCGCGAATGGCACGACGCCCAGTTCACTCAGCAACGGCTGCGTCGACGGTGAGACCCGTCGTGACGATTGCGCGTAGCGATTGGCCAGTCCCGCGACCTGCGCGAGTCGGACCAGCGGATTGGACTCGCCCACGGGGAGGTCGGTGACGAACCGGGGCTCGTCGGTGACGATCCACGTCTCGGGTGACTCCTCCTGCGCAAGGACCCCGGACTGTCGGGCGCCGAGCGGAAGCACCGCGCGCACGGTGTCGCCGAACTGTCCCTCCGCGTCGATGGACAGCAGCCAATGACGCATTGCGCCAGTGATGATCGCCAGTTCGACGTCGTTGACGGTGCATTCGTTACGCTCGGCGATCTTTGCGACGTCGCGGCGCGGGACCGACGCCGAGACAAACGTGCGAGTCGACGACCCCGGCGCGTTCAGCAGACTCGACGGCGCAGAATCCGTGAGCTGCTGCACCAGGCGTCCTGCGCGGCGGACCGTTCCCACAACCACAGACCTCGCCTCGCCGAGCAGTCCGTTGCCGCCGATGACCGAGTCGATCAACTCCCCCGGACGCGCCAACGCCTCGGCCAGCGCACTGACCGCCAACGAGGCCGTGCCGGGCGGCGGGCCGGGCATCCAGACATCCACGGGCAACGGGGCGACGTCGGGCTCGTCGTCGCAGATGAGTTCGCTCATCTCGGCGCCACCGCCGTCGATCAGACACCGATGCGACTTGGTCAGGATCGCGAACCCGCCGTCCTCGAGTCCCTCGATCAGATACATCTCCCACAGCGGTCGGCTGCGGTCGAGGGGCCGCGACATCACACGGGATACGAGGTCTTCGAGATCGGCGATCGTTCCCGGCGACGGCAAGCCCGATCGGCGGATGTGGAAGTTGATGTCGAAATCGGGATCGTCAGCCCAGACCGGGCGGGCCAGACCGAGGGTGACCTCCAGGACCACCTTCCGGTACCGCGGCACGAGTTGCAGTCGGTTCTCGACGAGCCGCACGAGCGCCGGGTAGTCGAGTACGGGCGGTTCCGACTTCTTCCGTGCGCGGTTGGTCGCGAGATCCTTTGTCGCGGAACGCTTCTTGACGTTGGTTCCAGGAAAGATGATGACTGCACCGAGATGGTTGGTTGCACCCGCACCGTCGAGGAAATAGGAGATAGCCTCGCGCGGAGACAGCCGGTTCGCCACGCGATGATCCTAGCGCTGCGACCACCGTCGCCGACATCGTGATGGCGATACCCGACACGTCTGCCGGCTGCGGGCGGGAGGGTACTCATCCAAGTGTCAACACGACCAACTGCCAGCGGTACTCGACGCGGGTCGCCACCGGACTGTAGCGACCACGAGGCTGGCCCGAGACGCGAACGCGGCACGGTACGCGTTCGATACGCCCGGCGAACGCGCGCGACCTGCCCTGCCGCGAGTATGTCCCGAAGATCTCCGCGGTGCCCGCGTCGCACATCTGGACGTGGACGCGTCGAACCGTGGGTATGCACATGTCGTCACCCGCCGCTCTGGCCCGCGCGAGGGCGTCGATCTGGTCGTCGACCTGCATTCCGACCCGATGCTGCAGGTGAGACGCGGGTCGGCGACGTGAGATGACCTCGAAGATCATCGTGAGGGTGCCAACCGAGAACTCCCGTGCCGCGATGGCCGCCGCGCGGGTCGCTGTGCGGGGAGGCGACTCCTGGCGCTGCATGTCCGCGCCACTGCGAGCGGGAATCGCGGCGGGCGACTCGTCACGTGTTGCGTGGGTCACAGACCCGCATATCTCGTAGTCGGGGGCGGCCATTATCCGGATACGACTCGGCGCCGGACTCGCTTCGAGCGACGGGTGATCAGTGCAGGTGTTGGTCATGAAAACTCGGACGCACGCGAGGTACGTCCGGTTCCATGAACTTCAGAGAATTTTCTAGCGTCGACGTCGCTTGGACTTCGGAGGCTTCGCGCCCTCACGCTTTCCGCTGGCACGCGCGGCGGCTCGACGCTCGCGACGCGACGCGGACACGAGTGCCGGGTCTTCGAGTTCCTCTTCCTCCGAATGCACGGACGTGCCGCCGTCCTCGTCGGGACCCGAGTACGTCATCGGAACGTCGGCCTCGGTGCCGACACCGACGGCACGCAGTGCGGCCGGTGCCTCGCTGTTACCCGACGCACCGTTGCCCGACACACCATTGCCCGATGCCGATGCGCCTGCCATCGCGGGCTGGCGGGCGGCGGCCGCAGCGGCAGTTGCTGCAGCGGATGCGGGTGTGACGGTGGGAGCGGGCTCGGCTTGCACCTGCACGTTGTACAGGTACTGGAGGGTCTCCTCCTTGAGTCCTTCGAGCATGCCGGTGAACATGTCGTAGCCCTCGCGCTGGTACTCGACGACCGGGTCGCGCTGCGCCATGGAGCGCAGGTGGATGCCCTCGCGGAGGTAATCCATCTCGTAGAGGTGATCGCGCCACTTGCGGTCGAGAACGCTCAGCAGGATGGTGCGTTCGAGCTGTCGCATGGCGTCCTCGCCACCGATCGCTGTGATCTCCTCCTCGCGCTTCTCGTACGCCTTCTGCGCGTCGTCGACGAGGATCTCTTTGAGCTCATCGGCCGAGATGTCGTCGCGCTCACCGAATTCGTTCTCGCCCATAACTTCTTGCGGGTCGAGCTCGATGGGATAGAGCGCGCGCAGGGCGGTCCACAGCTCGTCGATGTCCCAGTCCTCGGCGTAACCCTCCTCGGTCGCGCCGTCGACGTACGCTCCGATGACCTCGGCGATCATCTGCATGATCTGCTCGCGGTGCTCGGTGCCCTCGAGGATGACGCGGCGCTCGGCGTAGATGACCTTGCGCTGCTCGTTCATCACTTCGTCGTACTTGAGGACGTTCTTGCGGACCTCGAAGTTCTGCTGCTCAACCTGGGTCTGTGCGCTGCGGATGGCCTTGGTGACCATCTTCGCCTCGATCGGGACGTCGTCTGGCAGGTTGACGCGGTTCATGATGGTCTCGAGCGCCGCGCCGTTGAAGCGTCGCATGAGCTCATCACCGAGCGAGAGGTAGAACCGCGACTCGCCCGGATCGCCCTGACGACCCGAACGTCCGCGCAACTGGTTGTCGATTCGACGGGATTCGTGGCGCTCGGTACCGAGCACGTACAGACCGCCGGCGTCACGCACCGCTTCGGCTTCCTCAGCGGCTTCCCGACGCGCGACGGTGATCGCCTCTTCCCACGCCGTCTCGTACTCGTCGGGGGTGTTGACCGGATCGAGTCCGGCTTTGCGCAGGCGGGTGTCGGCGATGATGTCGGGGTTGCCGCCGAGCACGACGTCGGTACCACGACCGGCCATGTTGGTGGCGACCGTGACCGCTGCGGGCCGACCGGCCTCGGCGACGATCTGCGCTTCCTGCTCGTGGAACTTGGCGTTGAGCACGGTGTGCGGAATGTCGCGCTTGGCGAGCTGACGGGACAGGTACTCCGACCGTTCGACGCTGGTCGTACCGATCAGGACCGGCTGACCCGCCTGGTGGCGTTCGGTGATGTCGTCGACGACCGCGGCGAACTTCGCCTCTTCGGTCTTGTAGATCAGATCGCCCTGATCCTTGCGGATCATCGGCTTGTTGGTCGGGATCGGGAGAACGCCGAGCTTGTAGATCTGGTCGAACTCCGCGGCCTCGGTCTCCGCGGTACCGGTCATTCCCGAGAGCTTGTCGTACAGGCGGAAGTAGTTCTGGAGCGTGATCGTGGCGAGTGTCTGGTTCTCCGCCTTGATCTCGACGCCCTCTTTGGCCTCGATGGCCTGGTGCAGCCCCTCGTTGAAGCGACGGCCGTCGAGCACGCGACCGGTGAACTCGTCGACGATGAGCACCTCACCGTTGCGGACGATGTAGTCCTTGTCGCGATGGAAGAGCTCTTTGACCTTGATCGCGTTGTTCAGGTAGCTGACCAGCGGCGAGTTCGCGGCCTCGTACAGGTTGTCGATGCCGAGCTGATCCTCGACGAACTCGACGCCCGCCTCGTGCACGCCGATCGTCTTCTTCTTGATGTCGACCTCGTAGTGGACGTCACGCTCGAGTAGCGGCGCAATGCGCGCGAACTCGGTGTACCACTTGCTCGATCCCTCGGCGGGACCCGAGATGATCAGCGGGGTCCTGGCCTCGTCGACCAGGATCGAGTCGACCTCGTCGACGACGGCGAAGTTGTGGCCGCGCTGCACGAGATCCTCGAGTGCGTGCGCCATGTTGTCGCGCAGGTAATCGAACCCGAACTCGTTGTTGGTGCCGTAGGTGATGTCGGCGGCGTAAGCGACCTTGCGCTGCTGCGGAGTCATCCCGGTGAGGATCACGGCGGTCTCGAGACCGAGGAAGCGGTGGACGCGTCCCATCCACTCCGAGTCGCGTTTTGCGAGGTAGTCGTTGACGGTGACGACATGCACGCCGTCGCCCGACAGCGCGTTGAGGTAGGCGGGCAACACACAGGTCAGGGTCTTGCCCTCACCGGTCTTCATCTCGGCGATGTTGCCGTAATGCAGCGCCGCACCACCCATGATCTGCACGTGGAAGTGCTTCTGGTCGAGAACGCGCCATGCGGCTTCGCGGGCGACCGCGAATGCTTCGGGCAGCACTTCGTCGAGTGTCTCGCCCTTGGCGATGCGATCCTTGAACTCGTCGGTCTTCGCCTGCAGGTCGTCGTCGGAGAGCGATGCGATCTCGTCTTCCAACGCCTCGACGTGCGATGCGATGGCATCGAGTCGCTTGACCATGCGGCCTTCGCCGACGCGCAGCAGCTTGTTCAGCACCGTGGATCGAGTCCCTTACTCATGTCGACTACTCACGAAATACGGCCTGTGCATGCGAGTGCATGAACGCAGGCCGTATTCCATGGTACCGACGTCGCCTGAAGGGAGCCTGATCGGTGCCCCGTGGCCACCGATCAGACGAGCCGGATCAGTCCGTAATCGAAGGCGTGGCGGCGATAGACCACCGAAGCCTGATCGGTTTCCTTGTCGTGGAACAGGAAGAAGTCGTGCCCGACGAGTTCCATTTCGTAGAGCGCGTCGTCGACGGTCATCGGGACGGCCGGGTGTTCCTTCACGCGGACGATCTGCCCTGGTGTGTGGTCATCGACGCCGTCGTCCCAGGTTTGCGTGCCGTCGACGGATCCGGGGTCACCGGAAAGCTCGTCGACTGTGAGTTGGTCGACTCGCAGCGGCGGTGCTCCCACCTCGGTTGCCTCGGCGACCGAGATCGGCCGACGGTTCCCGTAGTGCACACGTCTGCGGTCCTTCACCCGACGCAATCGGGACTCGACCTTGTCGAGACTGGCCTCGAGCGCGGCGTAGAAGTTCTCCGCGCACGCCTGCGCGCGGACGACAGGCCCCTTGCCGGTGGCCGTGATCTCCACCTGCTGGCACGCCTTGGACTGTCGCGGATTGCGTTCGTGATTGAGTTCGACGTCGAATCGGTAGACGTTGAGGTCGAACCTCTCGAGTCGCGCGAGCTTGTCGCGGACGTAGATCTGGTAGTGCTCGGGTATCTCGACATTCCGCCCGGCGAAGACGACCGTGGCGTTCGGCTCGGCCGGCTCGTCGGACTCGACTGTTCCGGGGGGCCGTACAAAAGCGAATTCTGCGTCGTACTCGTCGGTGGTGGCACCGACCTTTGATTCACGCCGACCTTTGCGATGGACGACTTGCGACATTCGACTACCTCCTGGGTGTGCTACCACAACCCGACCCCGTCTCGAGAACCTCGAGAGAGATCTGAGAGTTCGAAAGCCGTTGTGCGCAAGGAGATCCCGCTGTGACTCGCGTGAAGCACCAGACGATTCGCGGCTACTGAGGTCAGGAAATGGCTACTCATTCATGCCAACCGGCGGTTGACAACCACTGTCAGGGGCTTCACCTCCCGTATCGGGACTCGGCTACCTTCTGCACCCTTGACCGTAGTCGGAAGTTTGCCTGTTAGCCATCGTTATGTCGGCTCGTCACCACGTTGATTCGAATAAGGGACCAATGGCCCAGCGGTGCCCGCGCGACGTGTCCTCCACAGGCTCGAGTGAATCCACAGTTGTGAGTCGGATCGCTGCCGCGCCATGCTTTCCGTCCCCCGGGGCGTGCATGCTCGGCGCCATGTCAGGACTTGCCCAACGGCACGTCTGCGCGATCGCACGCGCGGGCGTCGACCTCATGATCCCGGTGACTTGTGGCGGTTGCGATGTTCCCGGGCCGCGCTGGTGCGCGCGCTGCGCGGCGCTTCTCGCCGACGCTCCCGTGGTGCTGTCCCCGAGGGTCCCGGTCGGAGTGGGGGTGTGGGCACTCGGGCGCTATCGCGGTCCTCATCGCAAGGCGGTGATCGAGCTCAAGGAACACGGCCGACGCGATCTCGCCGCCCCACTGGGGCACGCCCTGGGCGAGGCACTGTGCACGCTCGGCCGCTGGGGCGAGATCCCACCCGCGTCGCGGCTATCCCTTGTTCCCGCGCCGACCCGGCCGCTCGCGGCTCGACGCCGTGGCGGAGACACGGTCACAGCGATCGCCGCGTGTGCGGCCACCGAGCTCGGGCGATACGTCTCGGTGCGCCCGTTGCTGACCATTCGGGCGGGCGGGCGCGACTCCGCGGGACTCGACGCCAGGGCGCGACGTCGAAACCTCGCGCAGCGCGTCGGCATCCGGTCGCCGCCGACTCGTACCGACCGGTCGTCTCACACGGCGACGGTAGTGGTCGACGACGTGATGACCACGGGCGCAACGGCAGCAGAATCGGTCCGCGTACTCGCCGAGTATGGCGTGCGCGCCGACCTCGTCGTCGTCATCGCCGGCGCGTGAGGACGTCTGAGGCTCAGGGCAGCACGGGGATCGCGGTCGGCGACATGGCGGGCTCGACCTCTGTCCAATACCGATCGGGCTGTCCGTTGGTGCTGCCGAGACGCAATATCCCGCGTTGGTCGCCGATGTACACGTTGCTGGCATCTGCGGTGACCGCCCGGACGGGCGGTGCCACGTTTCCGCTGATCAAGCCGGACGCGGGAGCGCCGTTGATCGGCAACTGCACCACCGGGGAGTCGGAGGCATCGCGGGCGACCATGAGAGTCGACGACGTGGCCCACGACAGCGACACGGCCTGATTGCCGACGTTGTACGCGGCGATCCGCGGGTTGGCCAGAGTGACCTGGCCGTCCTCGTTGGTCGCGATGACCGCCAGCAGCACCTGTCCGCCGACGATAAGTGCGACACGGACACCGTCGGGCGACACCTGCAGTTCGGTGATCGGGCCACGGGCAATCGTCGCGATCGACGCGATCGACGCCACGTCGACCGTCGACACCACCTGACCGGAGTTCTGGGAATCGCGCACAACGCGAACAGGTTTGCCGTCGACGACCGCCCACACGGCGTCGTTCCCCTGGTTTCCCCCGAACGATGGACGCGTGATCGACGTACCCGAGGTGAGCGGGGAGACTTCACCGCCGTATGTCCCCAACACCAGTTGCAGGCCGGGCCCACCGCGGGAGGCGACGACCGCCGTCACCGCCTTGCCGTCGGAAGAAATCGACGCCGAGCGGACGTCGCGGCTGGTACCCAGCGATCCGCCCGACGGCGTGGTCCCGGTGTCGGTGACCTTGAGCAGCGCTCCGTCGCGCACGATGTTGAGCCCGACATCGGTGGTTGGCGTCGCGAGCGGGTCGAACGCTTTGACGTCGGCGGGCTGCCATCCGGCGCTGCGCTCCGGGACGAGCGGCGCTCCGTCCGCGTTGATCACATACGGTCCACCGATATCTGCGGCGTTGAGGGTCCAGATGATCTGCGCGGCAAGCGATGTTCGGTCACGAACTCCGAGGGTTCCGAGGCCCGTCAGTTCGACGCGGACACCGCCGCCGGAGATCTGCGCCGCCTGCCCGCGCAGCGCCGACCCCGACGGAAAGCCGTTGTCGACGCCGGATGCGAGGTCCTCTGCCGGGCCTTCGATCAACCTGTTGAGCAGAACCGTCGGGTCGGCGTCCTGGTTGCCGTACAACCACCGCGGGTCCGACACCAGGTGCTGATGGGTGCGATCGGTGAAGTACAGCGACACCGAACGGTAGGTCGCGACGAACCGGCTCCTGTCGATCATCGCGCCGTTGGGCAGCGGGCCGTCGATCAGCCACTGCTCCCCCACGCGAACAAGACTGATCGTGGTCTCGACCCGCCCGCTGGCAGGCAGCAGTTGCCCGTTGGACTTGAGCACTCCGACGTTGTCGCCGACCAGACGCATGCGCACCGAGTTCTGGCTGCGCTGATCGACGAACGTGTTGATCTCGTCGAGGATGATGGCGTCGCCGCGCTCGTCCCACTGCTGCGCCGACGGTGCCGTCAGGAATCGGCGGGCGGCCGCATGCCCATCCGTCGGCGACGCCGTGGCTTCCAAAAACGCACGTACGAGTGCCTCGGGATCCATATCCGACTGCGGAACCGGAACCGCGTTCGTCGGTCCCTCGCGCTTGAAGGATTCGATGGGCTGAGGCGACGAATTGTCGGGCACGCCGCCACACGCCGCGAGCACAATCGCCATCACCAGCAGCCCGACCAGTGCGGCAAGTCGTCGTGACGTAGCGGCGTGGACGCGCGCGTTCACCGTTGCTCCCTGTCGCTCGCGTCGGACCTGTCGTCGGTATCCGGCCCGGCGTCGGCGTCATGACTGTCGTCGGCGTCAGATGTCCCGGCGTCAGACGTCCCGGCGTCGTCGAGTCGCGTGGCACTCGTCCTCGTCGACGACTTCGCGGGCAGACTGCGGACCGGCTGGCCGACCGGTTTGAGCGGCAGCGGGCTGCCGAGAACCTTGTGTCCACGGATCAACGGGATGGTCAGTCGGAAGCACGCACCCTTACCGGGCTCGCCCCACGCGTCGAGACGCCCCTGGTGCAGGCGGGCATCCTCGATGCTGATCGCGAGACCGAGCCCGGTGCCACCCGACCGACGGAACCTCGACGGGTCGGACCGCCAGAAGCGGTTGAACACGAGTTTCTCCTCGCCGGGGCGTAGCCCGATGCCCTGGTCACGCACCGTGATGGCAACGGCGTCGCCGTCGGATCGCATGGTGAGCGTGATGGGTTTGCGTTCGCCGTGGTCGATGGCGTTGGCGAGCAGGTTGCGCAGAATGCGTTCCACACGGCGTGGGTCGATCTCGGCGATGACCGGTTCGGCCGGAAGGTCGAGGATGATCTCGGTTCCCGTGTCGGAGGCGAGGTGCGAGACCGTCGCGAGCGCTCCGTCGATCGGGATGGCCATGTCCATCCGTTCAGCGGCGAGTTCGGCCATTCCGGCGTCGTGTCGGGAGATCTCGAGGAGCTCGTTGAGCAACGTCTCGAAGCGGTCGAGTTCTTTGTCGAGTAGCTCGACGGATCGCTTGCGCACGGGGTCGAGGTCGTCGCGGCCCTCGTAGAGCACGTCGCTGGCCATACGAACGGTGGTCAGCGGTGTACGCAGTTCGTGGCTGACGTCCGAGGTGAATTGTCGCTGGAGGCCGCCGAACTCCTCGAGGTGGGTGATCTGCTTGGACAGACTCTCGGCCATGTCGTTGAACGACATGGCCAAGCGGGCCATGTCGTCCTCGCCGCGCACCGGCATTCGTTCCTTGAGGCGCCCGTCGGCGAAGCGGACGGCGATCCTCGACGCAGAGCGCACAGGCATCACCGCCTGCCGCGATACCAACCACGCGATGGCCGCGAGCAGGCCGAGCAGCACAACGCCGCCGGTGAGCAGCGTGCCGCGCACCAGATCGACCGTGTTCTGCTCGGTGGTCAGCGGAAACACCAGGTAGAGCTCGAGCCCGGGAACCGACGAGTTGGTCGGTGTGCCGATGACCAGCGCGGGGATCGATCCGCCGGTACCGTCGGCGACGCGCGTGTACTGATAGGCGACCTGGCCGCCCTGAACCATGTCGCGCAGGTTGCGCGGAATTTCCGAAATAGGGCCGACGCCGAACTGCGAACCATCGCTGCCCGAGCGAGGCACGATGAGCACACTGTCGAAGGTGCCGACAGTTCCCGACGTCTGGCTGGTGTCGACGTCGCGGTCGGTCAGCAACGACCTCGTCTGCCGGAGCCGGTTCTGCACGGAGGTATTGCCGTCGCCGCTCGCGAGATCGCGTTCGACGGCGACACGCGCACGCTCGACCTCTTCGGTCGCGGCACCCAACTTGACCTCGAGAAGCCGGTCGGTGATCTGACTCATCAGCACGAACCCGAGGATGAGGAGCACGACGAACGACAACGCAAGCGTCGATACGACGACGCGCAACTGGAGCGAACGCCGCCACATGCGGCCGAATGTCCGGCCTACGCCGCCTGCCGCGCGGGTGAACCGACCGAGAGTGCTGTTGACGCGACGTCGAGAACGACCGATCACGGCGGGCCGGCCTTGTAGCCGACCCCCCTCACCGTCAGGACGACCTCTGGATTCTCCGGGTCGGTCTCGACCTTGGCGCGTAGACGCTGGACATGCACGTTGACGAGTCTAGTGTCCGCCGGATGCCGGTATCCCCACACCTGCTCGAGCAGCACATCACGGGTGAACACCTGGCGTGGTTTGCGGGCGAGCGCCACCAGGAGATCGAACTCGAGTGGCGTCAGCGAAATGGGCACACCGTCACGAGTGACCTTGTGTGCGGGCACGTCGATCTCCACCGGTCCGATCGAGAGCAATTCGGCCGGCTCCTCGTCGTTGCGACGCAGGCGCGCACGCACCCGCGCGACGAGTTCCTTGGGCTTGAACGGCTTGACCATGTAGTCGTCGGCACCCGACTCGAGCCCGAGCACGACGTCGACGGTGTCGGACTTCGCTGTCAGCATCACGATCGGCACACCCGAATCGGCCCGCAACACACGACACACGTCGATCCCGTTCATCCCGGGGAGCATGAGGTCGAGGAGGACGAGGTCGGGACGAACCTCTCGAACCGCGGTCAACGCCTGCGTTCCGTCGGAGACGACGAAGGGTTCGAAACCTTCGCCCCGCAACACAATCGTCAGCATTTCGGCGAGCGCGGCGTCGTCGTCGACCACGAGGATGCGAGGCTTCATGACTTCAATGGTGACACTTCCGTGATCGAACCGTCGTGATTGACGCGCCGACGCGCGCTCGCGCGTTCTCACCGCCTCCCCGCCTACCATGCGATCGTGGGAGTACTCATCGCGGTGGAGGGGCTGGACGGCGCAGGAAAGAACACGCTGGTCACCGGCGTGGTCGACGAGTTGACACGACGAGGCGCCGCAGTGTCGACCTTCACATTCCCGCGATACGGCTCGTCGGTTTTCGCCGATGTCGCGTCGGAAGCATTGCACGGCGAGCATGGCGATCTGCGTCAGAGCGTCAACGCCATGGCGCTGCTCTTCGCGCTCGACCGCGCCGACGCCGCAACACAGATCCGCACGGCACTCACCGAATCCGACGTCGTGATCCTCGACAGATACGTCGCGTCGAATGCCGCCTACAGCGCGGGCCGACTGCGACAGGACGCATCCGGAGACGTCGTGCGCTGGGTCGCCGACCTCGAGTTCGGCAGATTCGACGTTCCCCTCCCCGACCAGCACCTGCTGCTCGGAGTGCCCGCGACCGTCGCGATGCAACGCGCACGCTCGCGTGCGGCACTCGACCCGTCGCGAGCACGTGACGCATACGAACGCGACGACGACCTGCAGATGCGCGTCGACTCCGTGTATCGACAACTCGCCGAGCAGAGCTGGGCGTCGCCGTGGATCGAGGTCGGCACAGATTCTGCAGATTCGGTGGAACCAGCAGGCCTCGTTGCGCGTCTGATGCTCGAATGACTGCACCAGTGAATGACGGTTCTGGGGCGGCCGCTCACCTCTTCGATAACGTCGAAGACGACACCATCGGCCAAGGAGCCACATGACCTACCCGCCCGGACCGGGACGCGGCACACCGCCGCCCCAGGGGCAGTACCCGACCTCGCAGCAACATCCATCGGCGCCGCAACCGTACCCGGGCGCCCAGCCATACCCGGGTGCCCAGCCATATGCGGGAGGACCCGCGTACCCGGCGGGCCCCACCTATCAGGGGCCGCATCCAGGCGCACAGCATCCGGGACTGCAGCAGGCCGCGCCGCCCGGGTGGGATTCACCGTTCGCGCAGATGCAGACCACCAAGTCCACTCTGAATCGGGGCCTGATCGCGGGAATCGTGGCGGGTGTCGTGGCGATCCTGACCCTCGGCGTGGTGCTCGTCGTCGCTCTCACGTCGATCAGCAGCGGTTCGACATCGACGGTTGCGACCGCGTCGCCCGGACAGACGGCACCCGGCGATTCTGATCAGGGTGGTGCGGGCACTCAGGGCGGCCCGAACGACGACTCTGCCGACGCGCCCGCAAATGACAAGCAAGCCGTGGCGGTCCGTGCGGCGATGCAGCGCTACCTCGACGCATACAACTCGGGCAACCTGGATCAGATCAAGGCCGCGACATGCACCGGGCTGCGCGACCAGGTTCGGACACCTCAGGGCAGGGGCACCGTGGTGCTCGACGGCATGTCGGCCGTACTCGTCAGCGGCGACGTCGCGCGCTCGCTCGTCGACACCCACGTGACCGACGGCGTCCGAGCCACCCAGACCAAGACCGCCAAGGCGACGTTCAGCAACGAGAAGGGCACCTGGTACTTCTGCCCCAACGCCGAGCCCTCGTTCAGCACATAAGGCACACGTGCGCACCGCTCCCACAACGAGCCGGGGGCGTCGACAACAGTTGTCGACGCCCCCGGCTCGTATCGGTCGGTTCCGGCTCGCATCACCCCTGGTGGGTCGCGAGCGGACCGATCAGTAGCGGTAGTGCTCGGGCTTGTACGGACCCTCGACGTCGACGTTGATGTACTCCGCCTGCTCCTTGGTGAGCTTGGTCAGAGTGCCACCGAGCGCCTCGACGTGGATCTTCGCGACCTTCTCGTCGAGATGCTTGGGCAGCCGGTAGACCTCGTTGTCGTACTCGTTGTTCTTGGTCCACAGCTCGATCTGCGCGATCACCTGGTTGGAGAAGCTGTTGCTCATCACGAACGACGGGTGGCCCGTCGCGTTGCCGAGGTTGAGCAGTCGGCCTTCGCTGAGAACGAGGATGGACTTGCCGTCGCCGAAGATCCACTGGTCGACCTGCGGCTTGATGTTGATGCGGGTCGCGCCCGAGTTCTCCAGGCCTGCCATGTCGATCTCGTTGTCGAAGTGACCGATGTTGCCGAGGATGGCCTGGTTCTTCATCTTCTTCATGTGCTCGAGCAGGATGATGTCCTTGTTGCCCGTCGACGTGACGACGATGTCGGCGTCGCCGATCGCCTGCTCGACGGTGACGACGTCGAATCCGTCCATGAGCGCCTGCAGTGCGTTGATCGGATCGATCTCGGTGACCTGCACGCGAGCGCCCTGCCCTGCGAGCGACTCAGCGCAACCCTTGCCGACGTCTCCGTAGCCGCAGATCAGCACCTTCTTGCCGCCGATGAGGACGTCGGTGCCGCGGTTGATTCCGTCGATCAGCGAGTGGCGTGTGCCGTACTTGTTGTCGAACTTGCTCTTGGTGACCGAGTCGTTGACGTTGATCGCGGGGAACGACAGTTCACCGGCAGCAGCGAACTGGTAGAGCCGCAGGACACCCGTGGTTGTCTCCTCGGTAACGCCCTTGACCGACTCGGCAATCTTCGTCCACTTGGTCTTGTCCTCGGCGAAAGTGGCACGCAGCAGTTCGAGGAACACCTTGTACTCGGCGGGATCGTCGTCGTCTGCGGGCGGGACCACACCCGCCTGCTCGAACTGCGCACCGCGCAAGACGAGCATGGTGGCGTCGCCGCCGTCGTCGAGGATCATGTTGGCGGGCTCGTCGGGCCAGGTGAGCATCTGCTCCGCAGCCCACCAGTACTCCTCGAGCGTCTCGCCCTTCCAGGCGAAGACCGGAACGCCCTTCGGCTCGTCGACGGTGCCGTGCGGCCCGACGACGATCGCGGCTGCGGCATGGTCCTGGGTGGAGAAGATGTTGCACGACGCCCACCGAACCTGCGCGCCGAGCGCGACGAGGGTCTCGATCAGCACTGCGGTCTGCACGGTCATGTGCAGCGAACCGGAGATGCGCGCACCCTTCAGCGGCGCGACGTCAGCGTATTCGCGACGCAGCGACATCAGGCCCGGCATCTCGTGCTCGGCGAGCCCGATCTCCTTGCGGCCGAACTCGGCAAGCGACAGGTCGGCGACCTTGTAGTCGATGCCGTTCTTGGTGTCCACCTGAGGTGCCTCGTTCTGCACCATGGTCATGTCATCCCCTTGTCCGTGAAATCGCATGTCACCGATGTGTGCCGCTGGGCACGCGCCTGTGTGAGGTGTCGCGCCGACTGTTCGCCGACGACCGATTGAGCGGGTACGCGAGATGCGCAACCGGGAGTCACTCCCCTACGAGGCTATCTAACACTTCAGACACTGCTGAGGCTGGCCACACCTCGGGAGCGAGCAACGCGGTGCCTGTGGTCCCGCGACGGCGAGGCTCACGCCTGCTTGTGGACGGCAACTCCTTCGACCTCGCCGCGCTCCCGCTTGCCGACCATCGAATGCCGCATTCCGTAGAGCAGGTAGATCGCCACGCCGATGGCCATCCAGATCACGAAGCGAATCCATGTCAGCGCCGACAGGTTCAGCATCAACCAGAGGCACGCCAGGATCGCGAGCACCGGAATGATCGGCCCTCCCGGCACGTTGAACCCACGTTCGAGGTCAGGCCTGGTCCGACGCAACACCAAGACACCCGCGGCAACGACGATGAACGCGAAGAGCGTTCCGACGTTGACCATCTCTTCGAGCTTGTTGATCGGGAAGAAGCCCGCAACCACGGCGACCACGACGCCGATGAGAACGGTCAAACGCACGGGGGTTCCGAACCGCGGACTTGTCTTGGCCAGACCGCGCGGCAACAGACCGTCGCGGCACATCGCGAACGCGACTCGTGACTGGCCGAGCATCAGGACCATGACGACGGTCGTCAAGCCTGCCAGCGCGCCGATCGCGATCACCTTCTCTGCCCAGGTGACCCCGTTCAACGCGAAGACGTCAGCGAGGTTCTTCGAGTCACCACCGCTGCTTGCGAGCTGCTTGTAGCTCGCCATACCGGTGACGACGATCGTGACGAGCACGTAGAGCACGGTGACGATCAGCAACGACCCGAGAATGCCCCGCGGAACGTCCTTGCGCGGATTGCGGGTTTCCTCCGCGGTGGTGGCGACGACGTCGAATCCGATGAACGCGAAGAACACGATCGACGCCGCGGCGAGCACGCCGTACCACCCGTAGGACGAGTCGCCGCCTCCTGTCATCAGAGAGAAGAGCGTCGAATCGACAGAAGCCTTCTCACCTGCCGCGTGTTCGGCAGGCGGCACGAAGGGTTGGTAGTTGGCAGTCTTGATGTAGAAGAAGCCGACGACGATGACGAGCAGCACGACGCCGACCTTGATCGCGGTGATCACCGCGCTGACACGCGACGACAGCTTGGTGCCGATGGCGAGTAGCGTCGTCACGCCCGCGACGATGAGGATCGCGCCCCAGTCGATGGTGTGTGAGCCGACTTCAACGGTTCCGCCGGAGAAGCCGAACACGCTGCCGAGGTAGCTCGACCACCCCTTCGACACCACAGCCGCACCGACCGCGAACTCCAGGATCAGATCCCAGCCGAGAATCCAGGCAAGGAACTCACCGAATGTGGCGTAGCCGAACGTATATGCAGACCCCGCAACGGGAACGGTCGACGCGAACTCGGCATAACACAGCGCCGCCAGCGCGCAGGTGATCGCCGCCATGATGAACGACAGCGAGATCGCGGGTCCCGCTTTGTCTCCGGCAGTCGACACGGTGATCGTGAAGATGCCTGCACCGATCACCACCGAGACGCCGAAGACGAGCAGGTCCTTCCACGTCAGGTCCTTGCGGAGTTTGTGGTCTGGCTCGTCGGTGTCGGCCATCGACTGCTCGACAGACTTGGTGCGTGTGAACGCATTGGCCATCAGTGGTTCTCCCCTGCATATCTGGTCAGCACTGTCAGGTCAGCATCGTCGACGCATCGTCCGCTTCTCGAGCGACGCAGGATCGGAGTGGACTGTCATCCCCCGACTCGACGGTGTTCTCACGCAACCGGCATTTCGGTTATCGCGGATTCACACGCTACCGACAATGCCGGGAATGTGAGGGCTTAACGCGAAGACGTGTCTGCTCGATCAGCACCGGGTTGAGCCGACCCGCGATCGATGTCGGGCTCGAGGTAGATGATCCTCGCTTGTGGTACGGCAGTACGGATTCTTGCCTCGGCGTCGTCAATGGTGTGCGCGACCGCCACGACATCTGTGCCCGCCGGGATCGCGATCTTGGCGGCGACGAGGAGTTCGTCTGGCCCGAGGTACTGGGTCTTCATGTGGATCACGCGGTCGACCCCACCGGATTCAAGCGCTTCGCGTAGGGCAGCCTCCTCCTCCACCGTCGCGCCCTCTCCGATCAGAAGGCTCTTCATCTCGATGATCAGCACGATCGCGATGACGCCGAGCAAGACGCCGATCGCCAGCGTTCCGATGCCGTCCCACACCGCATTACCCGTGATCATGGTCAAACCGACGCCGAGCAACGCCAACACGAGACCGATCAGCGCACCGGTGTCTTCGAGCAGAACCACCGGGAGTTCCGGGTTCCTCGAGTTGCGGATGAAACGCCACCACGACGCGCGTCCTTTGAGAGGTCGCGACTCGCGCATCGCCGTCGTGAAGCTGTAGCCCTCGAGGCAGATGGCGACAAGCAAGATGACGATCGCGACGATCGGCGATTCGAGGCCGTGATCGTTTGCGTGCGTGATCTTCTCGATGCCCTCGTAGATCGCGAACATCGAACCGAGCGTGAAGATCACCAACGCCACGACGAACGAATAGAAGTATCGAGCGCGCCCGTAACCAAAGGGATGAAGCTGGTCGGCTTCCTGGCTCGCGCGCTTCTGCCCGAGCAATAACAGCCCCTGGTTGCTGGTGTCTGCGACCGAGTGCACACCCTCGGCGAGCATCGACGACGATCCCGTGATCGCGAATCCGACGAACTTGGCCACAGCGATACCGGCGTTTGCAGCGAGCGCTGCGAGAATTGCCTTCTTCGAACCTTCAGCCGACACCGTGTTGTCCTTCCATCGGCGCCTCCTGCCATCGACGCCACTGCCCGTCCGTCGAACAGGCGTCGCCGGAGCCTCTTGTCGCCTGAGACTCTAACCGACTACGCCGCACCGAACATGCCGGAGTTTCACGCGGGTGGGTGTGGGACCACGCAGGCCCCACACCGCCCCGCCTCCCCCAGTCAGGACGCCCCTTCCAGGACGGCCGCATTCAGATGGAGCCGAAACCGCGCCCGATCGCCCCGTCCAGCTCCGACATCGTGTTCGACGCGTTCTGCACGCCGCGGTGGAGGCCGAACAGCTGATCGCGCGACTGGAGGAAGATGCGGTCCCAGTTCGCCTGCGCCTGTTCATACGACGCCTTGGCCGTGGTCGACGTCCAGCTCCCGTCGAGCGAGTGGACCTGCCGCTTGAGTTCGTCGGCGAGGTCGCTCAAGCGCGCGAACTCCGACTGGAGATTGCCGCTGAGGTCGCCGAGACCCGCGAAGTTGTATTCGATCTGTCCCATGTCTGGATTCCCTTCTTATCGCTCGAGGCCAGTGCTTTCGAGCATGGTTGTGTCGAACGTGAATATCGTTGTGTCCGAGATCGTTTGGTCGTGGCGGCTACGTCAGAGCCGCACACCTCCCGGCTGGAACCCACTCGCGACCTGAGCGTCGTTGTCCTCGTAGCCGGCGAAGCCGCTGCTGAGCTTGTTCCGGATGTCGTCGAGCGCGTTGTGCAACGCCAATGCCGACGAGTTCCAGTCGGCGTGGGTATCGGTGAAGGCCGCCGACGCCTTGCCCTGCCACGACGCCGCGCCGTTCGACGACGCCCGTGCGATGCGGCCGATGGTCTCCTGCATGTCCGCGACCACCCCCGCAACCGATTTCGTTGTGGCCATTGCCGATTCGACGTCGACCTTGACCGCCCCCCCGCTGTTGTCACCGAGATTGAGCATCCTGATCCTCCTGTGGTTGAGCACCGAATCACGGTGCCTCGCGGTATCCGCGACTCAGATACCGCTGGTGTGCACGACGATCGGAATCGGTTCCGATGTCGCTTCCCGCACGTATGGCCCGGAGTTCACCGGGACCACCAGCCGTCGGGAAGGGTCTCGATCAGCAGACCTACTGCCTGGCCGATGCGATGACCCGAACCCGGCGACAGCGTGGTCCACACCCTGCCGTCGGGAGATCTACTGGGACCGGCGATGATTCGACCGCGAGACGTGTCGATGACGCCGAGCGCTCCCGGGGACTGCGTGAGCAGGCCGTCGCGCCGGGAGACCGCGACGATCTCTGTACGACGCTCGATAGTCGCGAAAGCACGTGCCACAGTGCCGGAATCGCTCGGCGGCATACCCAATCGCGTCAGTGTTCGCGCAACCTCCCCGGTGGTCAGACAGCGCCCCAGGCGATCTGCGAGTTCGTCGCACGGACACGCGAGTGCACCGAATTCGAGCGGCTCCGCGGGCACTACGGACCGGTCAGCTCTTCCGTCGTCACCGCGATCCGTGCAATGCCGACGTACCAGCGCCGAGATTCCGGCACCGTCGTTGAGTTCCACGACCGTGATGTCGATGGTGTCGCCGCGCCTGACCGCAAAGACATGCTCGCCGTCGCGCCGCGCGAGACACCCACGGATGGTGTCGGATTCGGTGAATGTTCGTATCTCCAACTCTCGCTCAGGCCGGGCGAGTACTCGCAACGCCGCCACAAGCCACGGCGCTGGATCGCCGAGGTCGTCGATGAGTCGAAGCTCTGCGATACGGGAGTCGGCCACAATGTCCGCGGCGCGCGCACGCTCGGCGTCGTCGTCGATGGCGAACAGGTCGAGGACAACCGGCCAGGTGGTAACCCCGAGCCGCATACCGACTCTGCGCAGTGTCGCGACATCCACTCGTCCACCGCGAGTTGCTGTCCAGATCATCGCGTCGACACCTCCCCGAGGCGAAGAGTCTGCTCGAGATAGGCGGGATCTATTGTCGACGAGCCGGATTCGGCGTCGGAGTCGATCGTCACCTGCGAAGTGACCGCCACGCCCGCCTCAGCCCAGGTGGCCGGCGCCTCGTGGGCAATCCCGGCGCCGCCGATGGGCTCGCCGGAAACGGCGGCTACGGATACCGGGCGAGACACACGCTGCTCGTTCGTCGCGGCAACCGCGGGGGCGACGGGCGGTGGCATCGACTCTGGCGACACTGGCCGTTGCGTCGGTGTCGGCGCAGCGGCGGCCGCGGCCTGCGGAGCCGACGCGAGGGTCGTCGCCGCGTACCCGGTTGTGACCGGTGCTGGCGCCATGGTCGCGAACGGCATTCCGCCCCCGCCTACCTGCGTTGCCCCGGTCTGCGGTGTTCCTATCTGCGGCGTCCCCGTCTGGCGCTGCGCCTTTGCGGCGTCCGCTGCGCTGCGGGCCGCCGACTGCTCGGCAACCAGCGCAGCATCGGAGACCAGCAGCGGTGCGCGGCGATCGACATGCCACGGTTGCGCAGAGGGCATCGCAGCCTGCTCGTATGCCTCCATCACCCGAGCCGCGCGCATGCGCTGATCGTGTCGAGCACGCTCGGCATGGGCAGCAGCGCCCGTGATGACTGGCGCAACCGCACTCACCGACCTCGCAAGCTCGCTGAGTCCGTCGACCAGGTCGACCTCCCCCGCAGCGGGCATCGCCAGCCGGGCGACCGCTGCCGCCGCACCCTGCCCCTGCGCCAGAACAGCGTTCGACGCCGCAGTCGCAGCCGCATCGGCAAACCAGCCACCCAACGCGGCGAGCCGATCGAGCGCATCGCTCGCATGGGAGGATTGCCACGATCCGCCCAACCGCGCCAGGATGACGCTGTATTCGACTGCCGCGTCGCCCATCTCAGTCGCAACGACACCCCACGCGCACCCCGCCTCGATCAAGGGCGCAGGACCAACACCGGACGCGAGATCGGAGACGAGCCGATCAGTGGTACGTGCGTCCCAGACAACGCCGGTGAAACCGGTCACTGCACTTCTCCTTTCCCACCGAGAGGGTCACTGCTGCACCGTTGTTCGAGGGCAGCTCTGTCGTGCTGAATACTGTTGCGGGTGACGCGGTAGCGGCACTCAGATGCGCAGTCCTCGTGCGACTGCGTCGTCGGCGTCGGCGACCCCCGTCGCCTGCGCTCGCAATGTGGCGGCGAGTTTGCGTAGTTCGAGGACTCCCGACGCGGCGTCGGCGTCGAATCCACCCGCGACGGCATCGAAGGAGTTCGCGACCGCGATCGACACCTCGTCGCGACCAGCCGGAGTAACCGTCCGCCGGTCGGTGGTACCGATCAACGACCGTTCGACTCGATCGGCCAGCAGGTCGAGGTCTTTTGCGGCAGTGATGAGTTCGTCAGGATCGACGCTCAGTTTCGGATCGGGCACGGCACACCTCCAGGTGTCTCGGACGTTGGTCGTGAATCATTGGTCGTTGGCGAGAAGGTTGATCAACTCCGTGGCTCGATCTCCAGGTCGGAGTCGTGCCACAGGAGGCGGAGTTCGATGTCAGGAGTCGGCGATGGCTCGGGTTGATCAGGTTGATCGCCGATCACCGAGGGGGCCACCTCGCGCGACTCGCCGACCACCTCTTGACCGTGCTCTTCGGTGACGAGGTAATCCGGAATCTCGTGGTGCTCAGCGGCATCCGCCGCCCCGCGCGCCGCGCCTGCAGCCATCATCGGGGCCATCGATGCAGGCAAAGGTGCGGCGGTCGTACCGGTCGCCCGTGTTGTCTGCGACGGAGTGAGCGATGCCGGCTCGGTGGTCCCGATCCCGGCTGACATTCCCGGCCGTGCTGCCCCGAGAGGAGCCGATCCCGCACCCATGCCCCCAACGCCCAGACCCCCGACTCCCAGTGCCCCCGCACCCATTCCGGCTGCGCCGACGGTTGCGTCACCTGATCCGCCGCCCGGTCCCGCGAGATCGGGACCGCCACCGGCGGAAAGGTGTTCGAGCCGGGCGGCGTCGACGCCGTCGCCCGAGGCGATGCTGAGCATCTCGCTGACGGGTGTCATCAACGTAGAGGGCAGTTGTGTCGCTGTGGACACGCGTGGCGAGACCGCCTCGAGGATCGAACTGGCCAGCGCGAACGGTGACTGCGCCGCCGACGTTGCGGCAGTCGGCGGGGCGGTCACGTTGACCGGCGCGCCGTTGACGACCATTTGCGTTGTGGGGCCGAGCAATTGGGCCCGAGTCACCGCAACCGCCGCAGTCGCCTCGGCCAGCCCCTCCGTAGCGAATCCGACCGCTACGCCCTGACCGACCGGCGTCACAAGACCAGGTCCGAGGACCGCGATCTTGCCGATCGTCGCCGCGATGATGCCCTGGACGGCCGCGAGGCCCGCCGCCACGATCCCCGCCGCGGCCTGGATGTCGATCGACATCACCCCGCCCTGTGTCGACAGCGCGGCGCTGTCGGCACTTGCCTGCGCCGTTTTCGTCGTCGCACCCAGCGACGCCTGACCTGCCCACAACGTATCGAGCACACCGAGAGCCTGTGTGGCGGTGGACATCGCGGTATCGAGCACCGTCGACAATCCATCGAAGATCATCGACGGATCGAGCGGCGCGCCGGACAGGTCGCCGGTTCCGAAACCGCCCAGGAGATCGGTGATCGGTTTGAGCAGCATGCCGATGTCGATCGTCGGCAGCGGCGGAAGTCCCGGCATGGGCGGCAACGCCGGGAGCTGAGGAATCGGCGGCAGCCCGAGCCCGGCGAGTACCTCACCAACTGGCCGATCGAGGATCGGTCCGAGTGGCGTGGCGTCGATCATGTCCTGGATCGACATGTCGTTGATGGCAGGAACATCTGGAAGCGATGTATCGATCGCGCCGGGCGGGTGCGGCCCACCCGAGGCGGGTTGCGGCGAGGTCACAGCACCGACCGAATTGCTGCTGCGCCGGCCGCGTCGTTTGCGTCGAATTCAGCGAGTGCGGCTACCGTGCTCGCTGCGGTCGATGCATGGACTGCCGCGAGGCTTCCGACAGCGGCCAGATGGTTGGCCTGGGCGGTGATGAAAGCTGCCAAGAACTCTTGGCCGATGAGTCCGAACACCCCGATCATCGCAGCGGTATTCGCAGCAGCGTTGATCGTGCCCGCCGCGCCAACCGCCGTGCCGATAGCCACGTTGGTTGCCGCAAAGCCTTCCAGCACTTCAGGTGTCACCGTCACGTTGTCCATGTGGTCCCCTCGTTGATGCACGATTGCAGGTTTACAGTTGTCGGAGTCTGGGCGGTCTCGAGGCGTCGGGGATCTGACGGGCACTCGACCCGAAAGGTTCCATCGAATTTGCCGACGTCGCGTCGGTGTCGGTCATCGACTCTCGAGTTGCTCGGTGAAGGCCGCGGTGAACTCTTCGGTGAGCGCCGCACGCGCGGCGAACGCACGTTGAGCGCCGAGAAGCGCTGTAGCGACAATCTGTTCGCCCAGCCGCGTCTCGCCGAGGTCGTTTGCGCCTTCTGCCAGCCACAGACCGGTGAGCGCCCCCTTGCCGTCGACCTCAGCGGTCACCAGCCCGTCTGGCGAACTCTCCCGCACGCTCAATGCGGCCAGCCGATCTCCGAAGTCGGCGAGGTGGCCCAGTTGGGCCCGTGCTCGCGCTTCGAGTTCATCCATTGCACCCGTCATCGCATACCCCTCACACTCGACGCATCCACGACGCCGGAACGTCGTCGCGCTCGTCGTCGAGTTGCTCGGCGTGGGAGAGGTCGTCGGCTGTCGGTAAGCCCATCGCATCGACGACGTCGCGCGAGGCCCCGGCTTCGAGAAGCTCGTCGCGCCAACGGATACCGGCAGCCATCGCCGATTGCCTGCAGAGCCGCAAGATCTCGTCGGCGAGTACGTCGGGTCTCTTCTCGAGTTGCGATCGGTCGATGCGGACACGCGTTGGCAGACCCTGTGGTGTGGTCACCACCGTGATTGCGCCCGATCGTGATCGCGCAGAAGACATTTGGAATGCTGCAGGAACCTTTGCTTGTGGATCGAGGTCGCTCGTCGAACCCGAATCCTTGTTGCGCCCGAAGTCGTTGTGTTTCCCGAAGTCGTTGTGCTGCCCGAAGTCGTTGTGCTGCACTGCCATCTGATCCCGCACTCCCCCTGTGCCTCCGTACGTGACTCAACCGACCGCGCCCCTGACCTCAGTCGTCCGTCGCGTTGTGCGTTGAGATATTGCCACCCCTCGGGCCTCCCGGCCATACCCCGACGCGTGCTTGTGGATAAGTCATTCTGTCGGATTTTTACGTTTCAGAACGAACAAACGTGTAAACAACTTCGAGGGGATCGGTTCCGCCACCACGCGGCGCTGGTCAGCGACTCTCCCCAACGGCCTACACCCCGGGCCACGTGCCGCCGAACGTCGACGTCGGAGCCGCTCTCCGAGCGATCGACCGCCGAGCTAGCGACCCTCTGCGCTATCCACTTCAGCGCTATCCACCTCAGCGCTATCCACCTCAGTGCTGTCAACCTCAGCGCGATGCATCGCCGAGTCGCCGACTTGCGCATCGTCACTCTCAGCGCGGCCACCCTGGGGGCTATCGGCCCCTGAGGCACCTACCCTCGAGCTGCCAACGTGCGCGCCGTCGACCTGCGCGCCGTCGGTCGCGGTCGCATCAGCCGCCTTCAGGCGACGCAGTGCGCGCCACCGTCGTGTTCCCTCGATGAGCGTCGGGACCACCACGGTCAGCACCGACGCCACGATGATCAGTTCGAGATGATCACGGATGATCGGGACGGAGCCGAGAAAATAGCCGAGCACGATGATGCCCGCCGCCCAGACGATGCTGCCCAGAACGCTGAAGAACGTGAACACCGAGTGGCGCATCCCGCTGAAGCCCGCGACAACCGGGGTCAACGTGCGCACGATCCCGATGAACCGACCGAAGAACACCGTCAGCGGGCCGAACCTGTCGAAGAAACGGTGCGTCCTCTCGACGTAGGTCGGTCCGATCGTGCGCATCAGACGCCCCTCGAGCACGCCGCGCCCAAGCCGTCGACCGATCAGGAACCCACACTGATCGCCGAGGATCGCAGCCAACGGAACCGCCACGCAGAGCAGCCAGAGCGGGGCGAAGGGTTCCGGCTGAGCAGCGAAGACACCCGCGGTGAAGAGTATCGAGTCGCCGGGGAACACGAAGCCGATGAGCAGGCCGGTTTCGACGAAGATCAGCACGCACAGCCCGACGAGCCCGCCCGTGGTCAGAAACGCGTCGATGTCGAACGGATTCATTGCCCGCAAGCCTATCGACACCTTGACGCCCGCGATGTGGTCGAGTCCACTCGTTTGCGCTCACGTTAACTCGCTGCAACATGGTGGGCAGACAGCGCCTATCGGGTGTTAACTCGAAGAGAAGGCGTTGTGGTCACATGCCGCCAGCCCAAACATCACGCCGTTGTGATCACGCGAGGAGTCAGTCGTGTCAGAAGCCCCGACCCGAGTCGGCGGAATCAAACGTTCCGGCGGCTCATCGTCTGCGAATCTACGCCCCGTCTCTGACACTGAAATGCGCATCGAATACAAGGTCATCCACGGCTACCGGCGGGCTTATCGGATCGCGGGCAGCGGGCCGGCACTTCTCCTCATCCACGGCATCGGCGACAACTCGTCCACCTGGAACGAAGTCATCCCGATGCTCGCCCAGCACTACACGGTCATCGCACCCGACCTGCTGGGACACGGGCGGTCGGACAAGCCGCGCGCCGACTACTCTGTGCCCGCGTTCGCGAATGGGATGCGCGATCTGCTCGTTGTGCTGGGAATCAGCAAGGTCACCGTCGTCGGGCACTCGCTCGGTGGTGGCGTCGCGATGCAGTTCTGCTATCAGTTCCCCCGGTTTGTCGAGCGACTCGTCCTCGTGGCGGCGGGCGGTGTCAGCCGGGAGGTCAACCCCGCTCTCCGGCTGGTGACGTTGCCGCTGGTCAACAGCGCGCTCACAGCATTACGGGTTCCGGGGGTGCTGCCGGCACTCCGATTTGGTGCCAGCGTGATCGCCGCGACGCCGACGCCGCCGGGAATCCCCGACCTCCCGCACGATCTGTCACCGAAGCGCATGCTCAACGACCACGAGGATCTGCTACGCGTCCTCGGCGACCTCGCGGCGCCCACCGCCTCTGCGGCGTTTCTCCGCACCCTGCGGGCAGTGGTCGACTGGCGAGGGCAATCGATCACGATGCTGGACCGATGTTATTTGACCGAGTACCTGCCCGTTTTGATCGTCTGGGGCGACGACGACACCGTCATCCCCTATGAACACGCCCTGCTCGCGCATTCCGCGATCGGCCACAGCGAGATGTCGACGTTCCATGGCTCGGGTCACTTCCCCTTCCACGACGACCCGGAGCGCTTCGTGCAGGTCGTCATGGAGTTCCTCGAACGCAACGAACCTATGGAGTTCGACTCCCAGGTCTGGCGCAGGCTGATGACCGAGGGCCGCAAGAGCGCCGACATCGTCGGCGACGAACAGACCGTCGAGGCAGTGTTCGACGCCATCGACGACGAGCGCAGCGCAACCTGAGGTCGGCCAACCGACCGACATACGCCAAGTCGTTTACACCGCGTAGCGACACCTGTCAGGGGTCCGTGCGAGGATTGGCGCCATGAGTTTTCCCGACAATTCGAACCAGGAGGCCCGCGGCAACGGGCAGCCTTTCGGTTCGTCGCCGTACGGCGCTCCCTCACCGTTCGGCCCCGCCGCCTCCGGCGACCAGTTCCTCCCCCTCCCGTACGAGAACGGAACCCCGGGTTCGCCCCAATACGGTCCCGCCTACGGCGCCCAGGGATACGGCGCCCATGGATATGGAAGTCAGGGATATGGCGCTCAGGGATACGCGGTCCCCGGTTACGGATTTCATGCCGGTTACCCCGGCGCCCCGGACCCGATGGCGCCCTTTGGCCGTGACCCCTACACGGGTGAGCGCCTCTCGAACAGGTCCAAGGTCGCGGCAGGTCTACTTCAACTGTTCTTGGGCAGTTTCGGCGCGGGACGGTTCTACCTCGGATACACCGGGATCGGCGCAGCGCAGCTCGTGCTGACGGTCGTCGGGTGGGTCACGATGTTCATGTTCATCGGCATATTCATTCTGCCCGCGGTCGGGATCTGGGCCTTCGTCGACGCCATCATGATTTTCACCGGCAGTGTCCGCGACTCGAACGGATACAAACTCCAACCTTGATGCCAAGGTGAAGGTGATCAAATAGTGAGGATGGTGACCCAGTGAGCTACCCGGACGCACCTCGACCCGATCTGTCGAAGTCTCGCGGTCAGGAATCGGGCGCCCCTGGATGGAGCGGCGTCGAGATGCCGCCGACACCGGACCCCGGAAACTACGCTGCCCCACCGATACCGCCACCGCCACCGGGCGATCCGATCCTCGTCTCGATCGGCGACATCCACTGCACGCGCAGCGAGGTCATCACGCCTGCGGGCAACGCACCCCTAGCCGGATCGCGGTGGAGCTTCGTCGACATGTCACGCACCACCAATGAGATTCCGCAGTGGGCTCTCATCGTGGCAATCGTGACAGCCGTCTTGTTCTGCGGACTCGGTCTGCTGTTCCTCCTCGTCAAGGAGGAGCGCACCGTCGGGTTCGTGCAGATCACCGTCTCTGCCGGACCGGTGGCCTACACCGCCGCGATCCCGGTCACCTCCCGCGCGGCCGTCGCCGATCTCGGGGCGCGCGTCAACTACGCGCAGACACTGGCATATTCGGCGTAGCGGCACTCAGTAGCGGCACTCGACTGCCGGGGCCGGTCACTCATCGACACACCGCCGCTCCCGCCAACTAGTCGCCGCAACATCCTTGTGCGCCTTCGGTTGTCGTGACCCGCACGTCGCGGGTGATCGCATTGCGCGCCGCCAGCTCGTCGGCTGCCGGGTAGTCGACGCCGACGAGACACAGGCCCCGCGCCTCGGCGACCGGCACCTTCGCGCTGCGTTCACGCTCGCCCAGAAGCGCCCGACACCAGTCGACGTCACGCCGACCATCCCCCACCGACGCCACCGCGCCGACGAGCGAGCGCACCATCGACCAGCAGAACGCATCCGCGCTGACCTCGCCGATCAGCACGCCTTCTGCGTCGCGCGACCAAGAGAACCGTTGTAGATCGCGGATCGTCGTCGCGCCCTCGCGGCGTCGACAGAATGCGGCAAAATCGTTGAGGCCCAACAACACCGACGACGCCGCGTTCATCGCCTCCACGTCGAGCGGCCGTCGCCATGCCGCGGTGGTGCGCGCGAGCACCGGTTCGGCACCGAACACCGCGTCGGAGAGTCGGTACCGGTAGTGACGCCGCAGCGCCGAGAACCGTGCGTCGAAGTGTTCACTGACCGGCGCGGCCTGCTTCACGCGCACATCGTCGGGAAGCATCTTGGCGAGTCGTCCGACGAGGCGCCCGGGGTCGCCGTCGATGGAACGCGTGTCGAGCGCGGACACGGGAATGTCGGCGTGCGCGACCTGCCCGGTGGCGTGGACCCCCGCGTCCGTCCGGCCGGCGACGGTCAGCCGGACCGGTACCCGCAGCACCGTCGACAATGCGGTCTCGACGACCTCACATACCGTTCGCTGGCTGATCTGTCGCGCCCACCCAGCGAAATCGGTTCCGTCGTAACCGATGTCGAAACGCAGACGAACGGACCCGCCACCTGGTGTGGTGGCGGGTCCGTTCATGTCTGGCGTGTTCAGCCGTCCGACCTACTTGTCGTCGGCCTTGTCACCGTCGACGTCGGCGTCAGCAGCTTCGGCCTCCGGTGCGGTGGCAGCCGTCGACTCATCGTCGACAGCCTCGGCCACGGCCTCGGCGTTCTCGACCTGTGCCGGGGTTGCCTCGTCGGCGACGGCCTCGACGACGTTGTCGGCCTCGGCTGCCGGAGCAGCGGCCTTCTCGTCAGCGGCCTTCTTCGACGCAGCAACACGCGTGGCGCGGGTGGCCTCGGTCGACGCGGTGTTCTCGCGCACCAGCTCGATCACAGCCATGGGGGCGTTGTCGCCCTTGCGGTTGATCGTCTTGATGATGCGTGTGTAGCCGCCCGGACGGTCCGCGAAGAACGGGCCGATCTCGGCGAACAGCGTGTGGACGACGTCCTTGTCGCGGATGTCCTTCATGACCTCACGACGGTTGGCCAGCTTGCCGGCCTTGGCGTGGGTGATGATCTTTTCCGCGTACGGGCGCAGGCGCTTGGCCTTTGCTTCGGTGGTGGTGATGCGGCCGTGCTCGAAGAGCGAGGTGGCAAGGTTCGCCAACATCGCCTTCTGGTGGCTGGCCGACCCGCCGAGGCGGGCACCCTTGGTGGGCTTGGGCATTGTCTTCTCCTAGGAGGACCCGGCGATCGCTCGACGAGTCAGGTTTGGCAGTCGCAGCGACTAGAGCTGCTCGGTCTCCGCGAAATCCTCACCGGAGTCAGCGTCGAAAGACGCGTCGTCCGACCACGTTCCGGTTGCCGGGTCGTAACCGGCGACCTGCGACGGATCGAAGCTGGCCGGGCTGTCCTTGAGCGACAGACCCAGGGTGTGCAGCTTGACCTTCACCTCGTCGATCGACTTCTGACCGAAGTTGCGGATGTCGAGCAGATCAGACTCGGTACGCGCAACCAGCTCGCCGACGGTGTGGACACCTTCGCGCTTGAGGCAGTTGTACGAACGGACGGTCAGATCCAGATCCTCGATCGGCAGGCTGAACGACGCGATGTGGTCAGCCTCCGCAGGCGACGGCCCGATCTCGATTCCCTCAGCCTCGACGTTGAGCTCCCGAGCCAGACCGAACAGCTCGACCAGGGTCTTGCCCGCGGACGCCAGGGCGTCACGAGCGCTGATCGAGTTCTTGGTCTCGACGTCGAGCACCAAACGGTCGAAGTCGGTGCGCTGCTCGACGCGGGTGGCCTCCACCTTGTAGGTGACCTTCAGCACCGGCGAGTAGATCGAGTCGACCGGAATACGGCCGATCTCGGCTCCCGACGCCTTGTTCTGCACGGCAGGCACGTAACCACGGCCCCGCTCGACGACGAGCTCGATCTCGAGCTTGCCCTTGTCGTTCAGGGTGGCGATGTGCAGATCCGGGTTGTGCACGGTGACGCCGGCGGGCGGCACGATGTCAGCACCGGTGACGGTGCCCGGACCCTGCTTACGCACATACATGGTGACCGGCTCGTCCTCTTCGGAGCTCACCACGAGGCCCTTGAGGTTCAGGATGATGTCGGTGACATCTTCCT
Organism: Gordonia sp. w5E2; assembly: GCF_036540975.1. Classification (NCBI taxonomy): domain Bacteria; kingdom Bacillati; phylum Actinomycetota; class Actinomycetes; order Mycobacteriales; family Gordoniaceae; genus Gordonia; species Gordonia sp. w5E2. The sequence goes on from NZ_CP144213.1 coordinate 3,558,854, forward strand.
TCACGCCGGGGACGGTGGTGAACTCGTGCAGAACTCCGTCGATGCGGATGCTGGTGATCGCAGCGCCCGGAATCGAGCTGAGCAGGGTACGACGCAGCGAGTTACCGAGGGTGTAGCCGAAGCCCGGCTCGAGCGGTTCGATAACGAACTTCGACCGGTCGTCGGCGATGATCTCCTCGGTGAGGGTTGGTCGCTGTGAGATGAGCATTTCTTGATTTCTCCTTGTGGCCGACCGCTATTTGACGGCCTAGAAGTGGACCGAAACAGCTTGTGCTGCTTGGTTTTACTTGCTGTAGAACTCGACGATGAGCTGCTCGGTGAGCGGAACCTCGATCTGAGCGCGCTCGGGCACGTTGTGCACGAGGATGCGCAGCGTCGAAGGAACCACCTGCAGCCAACCCGGAACCGGACGATCGCCGACGAGCTCCTTGGCGATCTGGAACGGGGTGGTCTGCAGCGACTTCGGACGAACGTCGATGATGTCGTACTGGCTGACGCGGTAGCTGGGGACGTCCACGCGAACACCGTTGACGGTGAAGTGGCCGTGGGTGACCAGCTGACGTGCCTGACGACGGGTACGTGCCAGACCGGCGCGGTACACGACGTTGTCGAGACGGGTCTCCAGGATGCGCAGCAGCTCGTCGCCGGTCTTGCCGTTACGACGGTTGGCTTCCTCGTAGTAGCGACGGAACTGCTTTTCCATCACTCCGTAGGTGAAGCGTGCCTTCTGCTTCTCCTGCAGCTGCTGCAGGTATTCGCTCTCCTTGATCCGCGAGCGGCCGTGCTGGCCGGGCGGGTAGGGGCGACGCTCGAACGCCTGGTCGCCTCCGATGAGGTCGACGCGCAGACGACGGGACTTCTTTGTTGCGGGGCCGGTATAACGAGCCATGTTTTTCTCTTCCTCCCTTTCCCGCTAGACCCGACGCCGCTTGGGCGGACGGCAACCGTTGTGCGGCTGCGGGGTGACATCGGAAATGGTGCCGACTTCGAGGCCGGCTGCCTGCAGCGACCGGATGGCGGTCTCGCGACCCGAACCCGGTCCCTTGACGAACACGTCGACCTTCTTGACGCCGTGCTCCTGGGCCTTGCGCGCAGCGTTCTCGGCCGCGAGCTGAGCCGCGAACGGGGTGCTCTTGCGCGAGCCCTTGAAGCCGACGTGACCCGACGATGCCCAGCTGATGACATTGCCGTTGGGGTCGGTGATCGACACGATGGTGTTGTTGAACGTCGACTTGATGTGTGCGTTGCCGTGCGGGACGTTCTTTTTATCGCGACGGCGTGCGCCCTTCTTGGGGCCTGCGCTACGTGACTTCGGAGGCATTACTTCTTCTTCCCGGCGATGGTCTTCTTCGGGCCCTTACGAGTACGGGCATTGGTCTTGGTGCGCTGTCCACGGACGGGCAGGCCACGACGGTGGCGCAGACCCTGGTAGCAGCCGATCTCGATCTTGCGACGGATATCGGCCTGCACCTCGCGGCGCAGGTCACCCTCGACCTTCACCGAGCCTTCGATGTACTCACGCAGCTTTGTGACGTCTGCGTCGGTGAGGTCCTTGGCGCGCAGGTCGGGGCTCAGCCCGGTGCCCGCAAGGATCTCCTTGGAGGTGGTACGCCCAACTCCGTAGATGTAGGTCAGTGCGATCTCGAGCCGCTTCTCGCGGGGAAGATCGACACCAGCAACACGTGCCATGTGGCGGATTTCCTTTACTTTTCAGAGGTCTTCTCCCGGTCCGTCCCCTACTCTGCGAGGGGCTCCGGCCTCTGCACGAAGCGAGTTGTACTCGCTGCGCGGTGTCTCGCGGTGGTCCGCGTGACACAGTCCGGAGGTAGGCGGTGACGCGTCTGTCGCCGCTGGTGCTGGGAGGGCTTCACAAGTTCTGCTCAGCTCTGGTGTGTGTATTCAGTTGTGTGTTTCACCAAGCGATCTGGTGGGGTGCTCCGCGGTCGTACGACCGTGGACGTGATCAGCCCTGACGCTGCTTGTGGCGCAGGTTCTCGCAGATCACCATGACCCGGCCGTTACGGCGGATCACTTTGCACTTTTCACAGATCGGCTTGACGCTCGGCTGAACCTTCACGTCAATCTCTCCTGTTGTCGCCCGTGGGCACGACCGAATGGCCGCACCACACGAGGGTTGTCCCGGACCGGTCTCGGCCGGGAAGTCTTACTTGTAGCGGTAAACGATGCGCCCGCGACCGAGGTCGTACGGCGAGAGTTCCACGACGACCCGGTCCTCGGGCAGGATGCGGATGTAGTGCTGCCGCATCTTGCCGCTGATGTGGGCGAGAACCTTGTGACCGTTCTCCAGCTCAATGCGAAACATCGCATTGGGCAGGGGTTCGATAACCCGTCCCTCGACCTCGATGGCCCCGTCTTTCTTCGCCATGTCCTCCGCGATCCTCGGCGGTGTCGCGATCCGCTCGCAGGGCAACAAGTGCCCGGACGAACGATTCACCCCACTGCCCGGTTGAATCAGTGTTTATCCGTTAGTGTGTTGACACCCGCTCCGAGAGCGAGAGCCTGGCAGCGATGTCTCCGGCCGCGCTCATCGGGTAGATGGCATGCGCATACCGGCACGACAAGCGCACCGACGTTCAATCGTACGCGAACTGGCCTAACAGTCCAAACCCACGACGACTGCCGCCCAGACGCGACTCCGACAAATCGTCCGCTGGGGTGACCGCGGGATGAATACCGTCCGAAGAGTCCCGGATCGGGCGGCCACAGACCCCATCCGGCATCGGTCGACGATCACTCTGGATTGAGTGGACCTCACAACACTCGCAGTGGTCGGCATCATCGCGCTCGCGGCGCTGTTCGATTTCACGAACGGATTCCACGATTCGGCGAACTCCATCGCCACCGTGGTCGCGACACACGTCCTCAAGCCCAAGGTCGCAGTCGTGTGGGCCGCCGGGTGGAACTTCCTCGCGTTCTTCGTGATCGGAACCGCGGTCGCCGACACCGTCGGAGAGACGGTCAAGTCGCAGTACTACAGCGTTGCCGTCGTGTTCGCCGCCCTGCTCGCCGCCGTCATCTGGAATTTCCTCTCGTGGCACCTCGGGATTCCGACGTCGTCGTCGCACGCACTCATCGGCGGTCTCATCGGCGCCGCTCTGGTCAAGGGCGGCATCGACGCGATCAAGGCGTCGAGCGTCGAGAAGACCGCGGCGTTCATCGTGATCTCGCCACTCGCGGGTCTGTTGCTCGGCGGTGCGCTCATGCTCATCCTGCGCGCAGTCCTTTTCCGCGCACCCGTCCTGCGCACCGAGAAGCTGTTCCGGTGGTTTCAGCTCGCATCGTCGGGAGCCATCTCGCTTGCCCACGGCGGCAACGACGCCCAGAAGACGATGGGCATCGTCGCGGGCCTTCTCGTGTCGACCGGCCACCTCACCCAGACCGGTTCGTCGCTTCCGGTGCCCGACTGGGTGGCGCTGGGCTGCTATCTGTTCATCGCACTCGGAACACTGTCGGGTGGATGGCGCATCGTCCGGACGATGGGCACCGGCATCACCCGACTGCGCCCGGTGAGCGGCTTCTGCGCCGAAACGGGTGCGGCGATCGCACTCTTCGGCTCGACGGCGCTCGGCGCGCCGGTCTCGACAACCCACACGGTCGCAGGCGCGGTCGCGGGAGTCGGCACCACCAACCGCAACAGCACCGTCGACTGGTCGGTGTTCCGCAAGATGGTGGTCGCGTGGGTCGTCACCATGCCTGCCGCGGCAATCGTTGCAGCCGCGGTCTACGGCCTCACCCAACTGCCGAGCCTCGCGGCGTCGACCATCGTCCTCGCGGTACTCATCGCTGGACTGCTCGTGCTGTTGTGGAAATCGCTGCGCGCCGCGCCCACGGCGAGCGACGTCGAAGCAGACCTCGACAAAGAAGCCGAGGAGGAATTCCCGATGCTCGCGGGAGCCGGTTCGATCATTCCGAGCGGCAAGCCACGACGCCCTCACGCCCACACGACGGAATCGGATGGTGACGCCGACGCACCAGGTAAGGACGACGCCAAGGCCGCGAAGGAAGCCGAGCAGCGGAAACAACTCGAGGAGCTGAACAAGGTGACGGCCGACCAGGTCCCCGAGTTGTCCTGGTAGTCACGCGATCGGGCAAGGCGACGTGTCACGCTGAGGCATGGGCACCATCGACGACTATCTGGCCGAACTCGACGACGACACCGACTGCGCAGTGATCGAGCACATCTACACGATCGCCCGCGAGGTCGTCCCCGACGCCGAGCAGGGCAAGGGCTACGGCATGCCGGCTCTGACCTACCACGGCAAACCATTGCTGTCGGTGATGCGGGCCAAGAAGCACATCGGCATCTATCCGTTCAGCCCGGAAGCGGTCTCGGCAGCGGCTCCGCAACTCGAGGGCTTCGACATGGACAAGGGCACCATACGGTTCCAACCGTCTGATCCCCCGTCCGACGACGCCATCCGCGCCCTCGTCACCGCACGCCGCGATCAGATCGGGTGAGCCGAAGGGACATCCACCACCAGGGGTGCACCACAGATCCGCTCTACACCGCGCGCCAACCTGTCCGAATTTGGCAAGATCTTGTACATGCGTGCATTTCTGCTCCAGTCGGCACTCTCGGGTGTCGCGCTCTGGGTCGCCACTCTGATCGTGCCCGGCCTGAGCTTCCAGTTCCCCGACAACGCGTCGGGCTGGGAAAAATTCGGGATCGTGGTGCTCGTCGCCCTGATCTTCGGTGTGGTGAACGCCTTCATCAAGCCGATTGTGCAGCTCTTCTCGATACCCCTCTACATCCTCACCCTCGGTCTGATCCACATCGTGATCAATGCGTTCATGCTCCAGATCACCTCGTGGATCACGCACAACACAACGCACTGGGGTCTGCAGGTCGACAGCTTCTTCTGGGCAGCGATCCTCGGCGCGCTGGTGATCTCGATCGTCAGCTGGCTGATTTCAATGGTGCTCAAGGAGCCTGTGCGGTAGCTGACCGCGTGCGCCCAGCGTGTCGTCGAGCCTCGCCGGCACCGCGCAGGTGATCGTCTTGGGTACTGCTACGCCGAGATAATCGCGGCCAGTTGTTCGACGGGCGTCTCCGAACCGAGCACCTGAATCGTCACGTGATTGGCGCCCGCAGCAAGGTGCTCGTCGAGTCGAGCCTTCACCTGCGCTGGGGTGCCATGCGCGACGAGGGCGTCGATCAACGCGTCACTGCCCCCGTCGGCAATGTCCTCATCGGTGTACCCGAGACGCTTGAGGTTCCTGGTGTAGTTGCTCAGATGCAGGTACGGCTGGTCGACGGGTGGGCGACCCACGGCACGTGCCTCGTCGGCGTCCTCGGTCAGCACCACCTTGTGCTCGGGAGCGAGCAAGGCGTCGGGTCCGAGGATCTTCCTGGCTTCGGCGGTGTGCTCGGGAGTGGTCAGGTAGGGATGGGCGCCCAGTGACCGCTCGGCCGACATCCGCAGCATGCGCGGTCCGAGTGCGGCCAGCAGTCGACGGTTGGGCGGAACCTGCTTGCCGTCGAGAGCGTCGAGGTAGCGTCCGACAGCCTTGAACGGCGTCGTGTACTCCGACGTCGCCTCCGGATGCCCGGCACCGACTCCGAGGTAGAAACGGCCGGGGAAGTCGCGTTCGAGTGCGTGGAACTCACCGGCGATCACGTACGGGACGGAGTTCCAGATATTCACGATTCCGGTGGCGACGGTGATGTGTTCGGTCGCCTCGAGGATCGTGCGGATGGGGTGCAGATTCTTGGGCGATCCACCGAGCCAGATGGTCCCGTATCCGAGCTCTTCGATCTGGCGTGCCTCGTCTGGCGAGAACTGCTTGAACCAACCCCACGCGCCGTAGGTGCCGAACTTGGCGATGTGTTCTGCCTTGGTCTGCGCTGCCCTGGATGAAGCGGTCATGTTCACAGCGAACCTCATCTCCGCTCGCCGGTATTCCGACGCGTCGAAGTCGTCACCAGATCTTCATCTGATGTCCGACGTACTCGCCCAGCAGCGGGTGGGTGCGGCCGATCTGTGATGCTGGTCGGCATGCGTGCAGTGATCCAACGAGCAAGTCAGGCGAAGGTGACCGTCGACGGCGAGACGGTCGGCGAACTCGACATCGCGCCCGGCGGCTTCGGTCTCGTCGCGCTCGTCGGGGTCACCCACGACGACACTCCGGCACACGCGACGAAGCTGGCCGACAAGATCTGGCGGCTACGCATCCTCGACGGTCCGGACGGACGCGAGAGCTCCGCGGCCGACCTCGACGCTCCGATCCTGGTGATCAGCCAGTTCACCTCGTACGCCAACACCGCCAAGGGTCGACGTCCCTCGTGGAACGCCGCGGCACCCGGCCCGGTCGCCGAACCGCTCGTCGACGCCGTGGTCGCGGAACTGCGTGCAGCCGGAGCGACCGTCGCGACGGGTCGTTTCGGCGCGCACATGGAGGTGTCGCTGGTCAACGACGGCCCGGTGACGCTCGTTCTCGACGTCTGAGGGAGCCGCTGATCGGGTGGGCGAGTCGCCGACCACCGGATACCGTGGTTTGCATGGGCCGGATCACAGCACGACGTCGCGTTACTCGCGTCCGTCGCGGTGCGCAGGCAACACCGCGCGTCGACGTGCTGGCCGTCGAGGAGCCGTTGGAGATGCGAGTCAACGGCGAACGGCTCGCGGTCACGATGCGGACCCCGGGACACGATGTCGAACTCGCGTCGGGATTCCTCGTCTCCGAGGGCGTGCTGGTTCGAGCGGAGGACCTGCTCACGGCCCGCTACTGCGCCGGCGCCGGGAGCGATGGGGTGAACCTGTACAACGTGCTTGATCTCGCGCTTGCGCCTGGCGTCGCGTCGCCCGATTCGTCTCTGTCGCGCGACTTCACCATTTCGAGTGCCTGCGGGGTCTGCGGCAAGGACAGCATCGAATCCGTCACGACGCGTTCGCGTTTCGACGTCTCCGACGATCCGCTGATCGTCGACGCCGACGCCGTGCTCGATCTACCCGGCCGCCTTCGCGAGCACCAGAAGGTCTTCGCGAAGACAGGCGGGTTGCATGCGGCGGCTCTGTTCGACGGTCGCACCGGTGAGCTGCGTGTGGTCCGCGAGGATGTCGGGCGCCACAATGCCGTCGACAAGGTCATCGGGTGGGCGTTGGCACGCGACCTGCTCCCCCTGCGCGGACAGATCCTCCAGGTGTCCGGGCGTGCAAGCTTCGAGCTGGTGCAGAAGGCGATCATGGCAGGCATTCCGATGTTGTCGGCGGTCTCGGCGCCGTCGTCGCTGGCCGCCGACCTCGCCGAGCAGCAGGGGCTGACCCTTGCCGGGTTTGTTCGGGGCGAGTCGATGGTCCTGTACAGCCGTGCCGATCGCGTCTCGTGTAACGACGCGGGCTCCCATGAAGAATTCTCAATTGCGACCAATCAGAAAGGGACGTGATGAAGAGCTTCTGGTGTGGTGCGGTCATTCCGAATTGCGAGGCAACGTTCGAGGCGGCAACCGAGGACGAAATTCTCGACCGTGTCGCCGCGCATGCCGCCGACGACCACGGGCTCGATGAGCTGTCCCCGACAACAGTCGCTCGTGTCCGTGAAGTGATTGTTGATCAATGAGTTCCTCCGACCGCGCCAACACACAGTCTTTGGGGGCGCGAGTCGAGTCGGAGCTAGAGCGTGAAGTGGATGCTCTGATCCATTCGGCTCAGGCCCCGACGGTCGTATTCCAGCCCATCGCCCATCTACCGCAGTTGAGGGTCGTCGGCTACGAAGCTCTGAGCAGGTTCTCGGCGCAACCGCGTGTCAGCCCCGATCAGTGGTTTGCGGCGGCTGCCCGCATCGGACGAGAGGCCGACCTCAGTGCACTCGTCCTCGAAAAGGCACTGTCGACAAGGGCCTCGCTGCCGCGTCGGACTTTTCTGACGGTGAACATCTCCCCCGAGGTGTTGCTCTCCAATGCCATACAGAAATTGTTGGAGGTCGGCCCGCTCGACCGGATGGTATTCGAGCTCACCGAGCACGCCATCGTCACCGACTACGACCAGGTTGCTGCTGCCATCGCGAGAGTGCGCGAGCTCGGCGGATTCGTCGCTGTCGACGACGCAGGCGCGGGATACGCGAGCATGCACCACATCCTGACGCTGCACCCCGATTTCGTGAAGCTCGACGGTTCGCTTGTGGCAGACCTGCACCGCGATCCGGCGAAGTCGGCGCTCGTCGAAATGTTCGGCGAATTCACCAGCAGAATCGACGCCTGGTTGATCGCCGAGGGCATCGAGTCATCTGATGACCTCCATCGGTTGCGCCAGCTCGGGGTGCCGCTCGGACAGGGATACCTGCTGGGAAGACCGGCCGAGGCGATGACTGGAATCGATCCGCTGCTCAAGACGCGGACGCGCGATCTGTGCGAATCGAGAGAGACCGTGGCACCCTTCATCGAAGCGGGCCAGACGGCATCCGCCGACTCCGACGATGCCGTGTTGCGGACGATCTTCGACGCCAACCCGGAGGTCGCGGCAATAGCTCTGCTCGACGCAAGCGAGGCCCGATCCACCTCGCGGCCAGGTGCGGTGAGCGAGATGTCGCTCGGCACAACACAATGCGCGTCAATCGTGCCGCCGATCGACGAGAAGTGTTGCGACGTGCCATGACCCGGCCGAGGCACACGCGGTTCGACCCGCTCGTGTGCTGCGACGAGAACGGTCAGTACATAGGCATGGTGCCCATCGACGCACTGATCTCGTCGCTCGCTGCCCGCTGAGGTGGTCGACCACTCAGAGACGAATACCCGAATCCCCTTCGAACCAGTGCAATTCGCCTGCATCCGGGATCAGGCCGAGCGATTCACCGACCTTGAACTCGTGCCTGTGGTCGGCACGGACGACGATCCGTCCGTCTCGAACGGCGACGTCGGCCGAGCAGTAGACGAACTGCTCGGACCCCAGTTCCTCGACCAATTCGATACGCGCCGTTAGTGAACCGAGCGTCCCCGGACCCGTGACCTGCCACGATTCAGCCCGCAGCCCGACCACCAACCGCTGTGGCGCTGAACGGGGAACGGCGATCTCGGCGTCGCCGAGATGCGCACGGCCGGCGTCGATGTCGACGTCGATCAGACACATCTGAGGTGAGCCCATGAACCCGGCGACGAAGGTGTTTGCCGGGCGCGCGTAGATTTCGCGCGGGCTACCCACCTGTTGCAGAACACCTTTGCGGAGCACCGCGACACGATCGCCCATCGTCATGGCCTCGACCTGATCATGCGTGACGTAGAGCGTCGTCGTACCCAATTCACGCTGTAGTGCGGCGATCTGCGCGCGGGTGCTCACACGCAGCTTGGCGTCGAGGTTCGACAGCGGCTCGTCCATGCAGAAGACCTTGGGACGCCGAACAATTGCTCGTCCCATCGCCACTCGCTGACGCTGGCCGCCGGAAAGTTTCGACGGTTTGCGGTCGAGCAGCTCCTCGAGTTCGAGCATCGCGGCGACCTCGGACACGCGGGTTGCCGTGTCGTTCTTCGACATTCCGGCGTTGCGTAGCGCGAATCCCATGTTCTGCGCGACCGTCATGTTGGGGTACAGCGCGTAGTTCTGGAACACCATCGCCACATCGCGGGATTTGGGTTCGAGACCGATGACGTCCTGTCCGTCGATGCTGATGGAACCCGCTTCCACCGACTCGAGGCCAGCCAGCATACGAAGCGTCGTCGACTTGCCGCATCCCGACGGCCCGACGAGCACCATGAACTCTCCGTCTGCCACCTCGAGGTCGAGATGGTCGACGGCGGGCGACGCGTCAGGACTGAACTGACGCGTCGCCCCGTCGAATGTCACTACCGCCACGTCACGCTCCCACTGCGTCGATAATGGCCGAGTCTCTGTTGACGTGGCCGATACCGATTGTGCTGCTCATCATTTCGGCAACTTCGGCTTGATCTGGGTGTCGTAGATCTGTTGGATCTGCTTGTTCACATCGGCCATGGTGTCGTTGACGTCAGCGTTCTGCAGGCCGATCTTCTCGTAGCCCGTACCGATGATCTTGTCGCCACCGGGCACAAAGACGCGAGCGTAGTTCTGCGGCTTGGTCTTCGGCAACTGGTCGATCGCCGTCTTGAAGTTGGGGTTCTTGTCGAGGAAGGCCACCATCGACGGGTCGTTCAGCGCCGACTTCCGGACCGGCATGTACCCGACGTTCTGCGAGAAGTACGCCGTGTTGTCAGTGTCGGTGATGAAGTTGATGAACTTCAGCGCGTTGACCTTTCGCGCGTCGGAGATTCGCGCCGGGATCGCAAGGCCCGCGCCTCCCGTCGGGCAACCAACCGTTCCGTCGGGCGCAGGCAGGAACGCTGTGCCGAAGTTGAACTTGGCATTCTTGGTGATTCCCGACAGGTCGCCGGTCGATGCCACCGTGGAGGCGATGATGCCGGCGCTGAAATCGCCTGCGATGTCGTTGGATATCTTCGCGTAGCGCTTGGTGTTGATCGACTCACTAAGGTAGTTGGCGGCGGCGATCGTCTTGGGATCGGTGAACTTCAGATCCCACTCGTCGGAGTAGGCACCACCGAAAGTCCACGTGGGACCCTGGAACGTCCAGCCAAGGTAGTCGACGGCATTGCCCCAGCCGTGCGCCTGCTTACCGCCACCGACGACACCCTGGATACGCGGACCCCACTCGTCGAACTCCTGCCAGCTCTGCGGCCCGCGGGCAGGCAGTCCCGCCTGCTTCCAGACGTCGGCGTTGTAGTAGAACAGCGGTGTCGACCTCGCGTATGGCAGTGCCCACGTCTTGTTGTTCCACTTGTAGTCGCCCACAAGCGAATCGACGTAGTCGGAGGTGTTGACGTCCGCCTTGCCGAACAGGTCGTCGAGCGGCGCGATAGCACCGATGAGTGCGAAGTTGAACCACCACACGTCGGACAGGATGATGATGTCCGGCAGCGACCCGCCCGAGAGCGCGGCGTTGAACTTCTGCGCCGCTTCCTCGTAGTTCTTTCCGGCGTCGACCAGTTGGACCTTGATACCCGGATTGGCCTTCTCGAAGCGCGAGATCAACTCCTTCTCGACCGCCGTCGACTTGCCCGGGTGGTTCGACCAGAAGGTCAGGTTGTTGGCGTCACCCCCGTCGTCGGACCCCTCTGAACTCCCCGACCCGGCGCAAGCCGATACCGCCAGGCCTGCCGCCAACGTGACACCAGCCGCGAGAAAACCGCGGCGAGACAACTCGTGCATTCGTGTGCTCCTGTTCCCCACTGTTTGTCGTTCTCTGTCTGTCGCGCAGGTGGTTTCGACACCCGCCGATCGAGCCCTATCCGTTGATCGAGCTCCCACCGCTGATCGAGCTCCCCACCGCTGATCGAGCCGACCCCGCTGATCGAGCCTGTCGAGATCACCCACCCCGTCGATCGAGCCCCCACCGCAGAAGTGCACAGTGGTTTCGACACGGCAGCTCGCTACGCTCGCGGCCTGCTCAACCAGCGGAAATGCGCCGCTGATCGAGCCGACCCCGCTGATCGAGCTCCCACCGCTGATCGAGCCGTCCCCACCGCTGATCGAGCCTGTCGAGATCACCCCTTCACCGCCCCGGAGGTCAGGCCCTTGATCATGTGGCGCTGCAGGAGCAGGAAGACGACGAGCATCGGCAGCATGGCGAGGACCGTCGCGGCCATCACGGGCCCCCAGTTGGTCAGGCCGTCGTTGTTCTGCAACTGCGTCAACCCGACGGGCAGCGTCGCGACGGTGTAGTCGTCGGCCATCAGGAACGGCCAGAGGTATTCGTTCCACTCGTTGACGAGCGTGATGAGCGCGAAGGCAACCATCGTCGGGATCGACAGCGGCAACACCACACGGGTCAGTAGCCGGAAGTGACCGGCGCCGTCCATGCGTGCGGCTTCGATGATCTCCTGGGGTATCGACAGAAAGTGGTTGCGCATCAAGAACGTTCCGAATGCGACGCCCGCAAGCGGCAGGATGATGCCGAGGAACGTATTGCGCAGCCCGAGCTGTGCAATGAATGCGTAGTTGGTGATCGACGTGATCTGATTCGGCACCATCAGCGCGGCGATGATCACGATGAACACCAGGTTCTTGAACGGAAACCGCAGGAACACAAGCCCGTACGCGCTCAGCACCCCGAGTGCGAACTTCACGACGCCCAGGATCGAGGTCACGATCACCGAGTTCCGCATGAAGTCCCAGAACGGAACCGACGTCGTCGCCTCGCTGTAGTTCTCCGGGTGCCACACGGACGGCCACCACACGGCGGGCTGCACGTAGATCTCGGATCGATCCTTGAACGACGCCAACAGGATCCACACGAGCGGTAGCGCCACCAGGAGCACGACGACGACCATCGCGAGGTAACCGAACACCGTGGCAACGCGTTTGCGCCGCGCGTACGCCTTTGCGCGTTGGTCGGGGCCGGCGGGACTCGTCGTCGACGCCGCGTCACCCGACGTCGTCGACTCCGTCATCACGATCTCGCTCATGCCTGCGACCGATCCATCACGCGTACCTGCACAACGGTGACGACGAGCAGCACGACGAACATGATCGTCGCAACCGTCGCTCCGTAGCCGGCGCGGAAATTGCGGAACGTCTCTTCATAGACCTGGTAGACCATCGTCGTGGTGCCGTTGCCGAGCGGGCCTCCGCGGGTCATCACGTTGATGATGTCGAAGACCTGTAATGAGTTGAGCAGCACGGTGATCGAGAGGAAGAACGTCGTCGGACGAAGCTGTGGCAGCAGAACCCGACGGAAGTAGGTGAAGCGGCTGGCCCCGTCGATTGCTGCCGCCTCGTCGAGGTCGATTCGCTTCCCCTGCAACGCTGCAAGGTAGATCACGAACGCATAGCCCAGGTTCTTCCACACGTAGGTCACCGTGACCATGAACAGAGCCCAGTGCGGTTGCTGGTAGAAGTCCGGTGCCGACCCGAGGTGCAGCCGGTGCATCAGGTCGTTGATCAAACCGAAGCTCGGATCGAATACGAACTGAAACGCGATACCCACCGCTGCGCCGGAGAGTACGAACGGCGCAAACACAATGGATCGCACCAGGTTTCGGCCACGCAGCTTCCGGTCGAGCAACAGCGCCAACGCGAGTCCCAGTGCCATACTGCCCGCCACCGCCACAACGGTGAAGACCACGGTGTTGACGACGATGGTCCAGGTATCGGCGCGCGTGAACCATTCCGTGTAGTTCGAGAACCCGATGAAGTCGGCGCCGGGCGACGAAATGTTCCAGTCGTAGAACGACATTCGGATGTTCTCGATGAGCGGTCGATACGTGAACACTCCGAGCAGCACCAGATTGGGCGCTACGAGCGCGATGAACAGCGCGTAGCTACGCCACGACCGGGCGCGCGACGACGGAAGCACCCGCTCGTTGACTGACGACACCCGGGCAGTATTCAGCCCCGATCTTACGGATTGCGAACGAGATGATTGCCCGCCGACGTCCGGAAGGTGTCGCGTGGACCACGTCACATGAATTGGCCGTGAACACGACCGAACCGGGAGCTACTTGCGGTTGCCCACAGGCGCGGAAACCGCGCGTCTGGGCAACCGGAAAGAATGGGCAACCGGAAAGAATGGGCGACGCAAGAACGGGCACCCGGAAAAGTCAAGCAGGGCGCTGCGTCAGAATGCGTGGACCGTCGGCAGTAACCGCGACGGTGTGCTCCCAGTGGGCGGCGCGCGAGCCGTCGTCGGTGACGACGGTCCAGCCGTCGGGAAGTTCGGTCGTCTCGGTGGTGCCGAGCGTGAGCATAGGCTCGATCGCCAACGTCGAGCCGATCACCAACAACGGACCGTGGCCGGGATCGCCCTCGTTCGGCAGGAACGGATCGAGGTGCATCTCGCGCCCGATGCCGTGGCCGCCGTAACCGTCGACGATCCCGAAGCCGCGTCCAAAGGTCTTCTCCGCCTTGCGTGTTCCGGTCTCGATGGCGTACGAGATGTCGGTGAGGCGTGCGCGGTCGACCATTGCGGCGATGCCTGCCTCCATCGACAGCCGTGTCGCGTCCGAGAGGTCCTGGTCGGCCTGCGAGAGTTCGCCCACCCCGAAGGTCCACGCGGAGTCGCCGTGCCAGCCGTCGAGAATGGCGCCGCAGTCGATCGAGACGAGATCTCCCTCGGCGAGCACGACGGTTGACGACGGGATTCCGTGCACCACAACGTCGTTCACGGAGCTGCAGATCGAGCCGGTGAACCCGTGATAGCCCTTGAACGACGGGACCGCACCCGCGCCCCGGATCACAGACTCGGCCACCTCGTCGAGTTCGAGGGTGCTCACCCCGACCTTCGCGGCGTCGCGTACCGCGACGAGTGCTTGCCCCACAACGGCTCCCGCCGCAGCCATGGCGTCTAGCTCGCCAGGGCTGCGGAACGGAACACGTTTGGTCTTACGGAGCCTCATCGCGGATCGATACTCTAGGAGACCTTGACGCCGAGCGCGCTCAGCACTCGCTGGTGGACTTCGTCGACCTCGCCGACTGCGTCGACGGTCTTGACCTGGTCGCCGTAGTACTCGAGCAGCGGCGCGGTCTCTTTGTCGTACACCGCCATGCGGTTACGGATCACGTCTTCGGTGTCGTCGGCGCGACCGCGCGCGAGCATGCGATCCACGACGACGTCGGGGTCGACGACGAACGAGACAACAGCGTCGAGCTCGGTGTCCAGGTCGGCGAGGATCGAGTTGAGCGCTTCGGCCTGCTCGATCGAGCGGGGGAAGCCGTCGAGGATGAAGCCCTTCGACGCGTCGGGCTCGCTGAGGCGTGCGCGGACCATGTCGACGGTGATCTCCGGCGGCACCAGGTCGCCGGCGTCGAGGTACTTCTTCGCCTCGATACCGATCGCGGTGCCCTCAGAGATGTTGGCGCGGAACAGGTCGCCGGTGGAGATGTGCGGAATGCCAAGAGCTTCCGACAGCAGTTCTGCCTGAGTCCCTTTGCCAGCGCCGGGGGGGCCGAGAAAAACAAGTCTCACTTCAAGAATCCTTCGTACTTGCGTTGCATCAATTGACTGTTGATCTGCTTCACCGTGTCCAGACCCACGCCGACCATGATCAACACGGCCGTGCCCCCAAATGGCAGGTTCTGCACTCCCCCGCTGTTGCCGATCTCGAGGAAGAGGTTGGGCAGTACAGCGATGATACCCAGATAGATCGAGCCCGGGAGCGTGATGCGGCTCAGTACGTAGCCTAGGTAATCAGCCGTCGGCTGGCCGGGACGGATACCGGGGATGAATCCTCCGTACTTCTTCATGTCGTCGGCACGCTCTTCGGGATTGAAGGTGACGGCGACGTAGAAGTACGTGAAGAAGATGATCATGGCGAAGTAGACGAGGATGTACACCCAGCTACTCGGGTCGGCGAGATAGCGCGAGACCCACGACTGCCAGCCCGACTCGGTGCCGTCGGCACTCTTGGTGAGCTGCACGATCAACTGCGGCAGATACAACAGCGACGACGCGAAGATCACCGGGATGACGCCGGCCTGGTTGACCTTGAGCGGCAGATAGGTCGACGACCCGCCGTACATCTTCCGGCCGACCATCCGCTTGGCGTACTGCACCGGGATTCGACGCTGGCCCTGCTCGATGAAGACCACGCCCGCGATGATGATCAGCGCCGCGAGACACACGAGACCGAAGACCAGGCCGCCACGGCTGGTGAGGATCGCCCGACCCTCGGCGGGGATGCGAGCAGCGATGCCCGCGAAGATCAGCAGCGACATACCGTTGCCGATACCGCGCTCGGTGATCAGCTCACCGAACCACATGACGAGGCAGGCGCCTGCGGTCATGACGAGCACGATGATCGACAGACCGAAGATCGACTGATCGGTGAGAACGTTGCCGCACTCCTGCGGGAGCAGTGTGCCGCGGTCGGCGAGGGCGACGATGCCGGTCGACTGGAGCAGTGCCAACGCCACGGTGAGGTAGCGGGTGTACTGCGTCATCTTGGCCTGACCGGACTGGCCCTCCTTACGGAGTTGCTCGAACCGCGGGATGACCACGGTGAGCAGCTGCACGATGATGCTCGCGGTGATGTAGGGCATGATGCCGATCGCGAACACCGAGAGCTGCAGAAGCGCTCCACCGGAGAACAGGTTGATCAGCGAGTAGACCTGGTTGCCGCCACCGCTGTTGATGCGATCGATGCACGCGTGCACGGTCTTGTAGTCGACGCCGGGCGACGGGACCGTCGCGCCGAGGCGATACAGCACGATGATGCCGATGACGAAGAGGATCTTCTTCCTCAGATCGGGCGTCCGAATGGCCGCGACGAGGGGGGAAAACACTAACTCCTCCTAGGAACGACCACGCTCGGGTTGTTCGGGGGCCAGACGGACCCCACCCCCACGTGCTCGGCAATCGACGTTGATCGGTGGTTGCGTTGTGCGGCAACCCCAGAAACTCTACCGGCAGCCACGGCCGGCACTTCTGCGGGACCGCACCACCTGAAGTTTTCGGAGCCCGCTCGCCCGACCCGGCGCGCGTTGTACGTGCATGCACACCCGATGAGCTCGACGAACCGGCCCGCTGGCACCACAGCGGACGGCAGAACAGTGCTGCCGTCCGCTGTGGTCAGAAACGAACTCTTACAGTTCAGTGGTGCTGCCACCGGCAGCGGCGATCTTTTCCTTGGCCGACGCCGTGAACTTGTTCGCGGTCACGTTGACCGCGACGCTCAGCTCACCGTCGCCGAGGACCTTCACCAGCTGGTTCTTGCGAACCGCACCGGCAGCGACGAGCTCGTCGACGCCGATGGTGCCGCCCTGCGGGAACAGCTTGGCGATGTCGCCGACGTTGACGACCTGGTACTCGACCCGGTTGGGGTTGGTGAAGCCCTTGAGCTTCGGCAACCGCATGTGGATCGGCATCTGGCCGCCCTCGAAGGCTGCAGGCACGTTCTTGCGTGCCTTGGTGCCCTTGGTGCCGCGACCGGCGGTCTTACCCTTGGACCCCTCACCGCGACCCACACGGGTCTTATCGGTCTTCGCGCCCGGAGCGGGGCGAAGGTGATGGAGTTTGATGGTCATTGCTCTTAAACCTCTTCGACTGTCACGAGGTGTGCAACCACGTTGATCAAACCGCGGTTGATCGGGGTGTCCTCGCGGGTGACGGTCTGGCGGATGCCCCTGAGTCCAAGGGTCCGCAGGCTGTCACGCTGGTTGCTCTTGGCACCGATGGTGCCCTTCACCTGGGTGATCTTCAGCTGTGCCATGTCTTACACTCCCTGGCCTGCGCGCGCCCGGAGCATACCGGCCGGCGCCACATCTTCGATCGGCAGACCGCGACGTGCGGCGACCTCTTCGGGACGCTGCAGCATCTTCAGTGCGGCCACGGTCGCGTGCACCACGTTGATCGCGTTGTCGGAGCCGAGGCTCTTGGCGAGGACGTCGTGCACGCCTGCGCACTCGAGCACGGCACGCACCGCGCCACCGGCGATGACACCGGTACCGGGGCTTGCCGGACGCAGCATCACGACACCGGCCGCAGCCTCACCCTGAACCGGGTGGGTCACGGTGCCTGCGATCAGCGGAACGCGGAAGAAGTTCTTGCGAGCCTCTTCGACGCCCTTCTGGATCGCGGCCGGAACTTCCTTGGCCTTGCCATAGCCGACACCGACCATGCCCTGGCCGTCGCCGACGACCACGAGAGCGGTGAAGGAGAACCGACGTCCACCCTTGACCACCTTGGAGACACGGTTGATGGTGACGACGCGCTCGAGCTGGTTGCGCTCCTGGTCACGATCGCGTCCGCGGTCGTTACGACGATCGCGGCCACCGCGGCGGTCGTTGCCGCCCTGGTTGTTGTTGTTGTCGTTACCGGCGGGTCCGTTTCCGCCGTCACGCTGACGTCCGGGCATCAGAGGTTCCCTCCGGTCATGTTGGTCTTGCTGTTGTTGCTGGTCATCATCAGAACTGCAGGCCTCCCTCACGGGCGGCGTCGGCGAGCGCGGCGATACGGCCGTGGTAGTTCTTGCCACCACGGTCGAACACGACGGCCTCGACACCTGCGGCCTTGGCGCGAGCGGCGATCAGTTCGCCGACGCGACGAGCCTGTGCCGACTTGTCGCCGCCGGCTGCACGCACGTCAGCCTCGATGGTCGACGCTGCTGCGAGGGTCTTGCCCGCGAGGTCGTCGATCAGCTGCACGTGGATGTGACGGCTGCTGCGCTTGACGGCCAGACGCGGACGCTGCGGCGTTCCGCTGACCTTCTTGCGAAGGCGGAAGTGACGATTTCCGGTCGCGGTGCGACGACGGGTCGACACGTCCTTGCCGATGGGCTTGCGGACAGTTTTGGTTGCTGTATCACTCATGGCTTACTTACCCGTCTTTCCGACCTTGCGACGGATCTGCTCACCCTCGTAGCGAATGCCCTTGCCCTTGTAGGGGTCGGGACGACGCAGGCGGCGGATGTTCGCCGAGATCTGGCCGACTTGCTGCTTGTCGATACCCGACACCGAGAACTTGGTGGGCGACTCGACGGCAAAGGTGATGCCCTCGGGAGCCTCGATCGGCACGGGATGGCTGTAACCGAGCGCGAACTCGAGGTCGCGACCCTTGGCTGCGACGCGGTAGCCGACACCGAAGATTTCCATCTTCGTGGTGTAGCCCTTGGTCACGCCGTCGACCAGGTTGGCAACCAGCGAGCGGTTCAGACCGTGCAGTGCACGGTTACGACGCTCGTCGTTGGGGCGGGTCACCACGATGGTGTTGTCTTCCTGCGCCACCTGGATGGGGCTGGTGACAACGTGGCTCAGCTCGCCCTTGGGTCCCTTCACGGTGACCGTCTGTCCGTCGATGGAGACGGTGACGCCCGCGGGGATCTCGATCGGATTCTTACCGATACGCGACATTGTGCTTACCTCCCCTTACCAGACGTAGGCGAGGACTTCGCCGCCCACGCCCTGGTTGGCTGCCTGGCGATCGGTGAGCAGACCGGACGACGTGGAGATGATGGCCACGCCGAGGCCGCCCAGGACCTTGGGCAGGTTGGTGGACTTTGCGTACACCCGCAGGCCCGGCTTGGACACGCGGCGCAGTCCTGCGATGGAGCGCTCACGGCTGGGGCCGTACTTGAGGGAGACGACGAGGTTCTTGCCGACCTCCGCATCTTCGGTGCGGTAATCGGTGATGTAGCCCTCGCGCTTCAAGATCTCGGCGATGTTCACCTTGAGCTTCGACGACGGGAGGGTCACCTCGTCATGGAACGCCGAATTGGCGTTACGCAGACGTGTCAAGAAGTCTGCGATCGGGTCAGTCATGGTCATGGTTGACCGTCAACCTTTCTCGTAGCGGTTCCCATGCAGCGCCGATCGTCAGGATTTCTCCTGTGACCTGCGGTGGGCCTTCCACGAAGTGGATAGTGAATAGGTTCTCGCCGCCGGTGCCCTTGGCATTTCGCCAGCACCGGAGACTATTCAGTTGTAGCCGTGACCCGAGTGCGGACACGCGAAGGTGCACAGGCAACCGTTCTAGTGTAGAGAATCGGCTGGCCAGACCCAAATCGATGGCCGCAGCGACCTTTGCGTCACCGCACGCGATGCGGACGTACGACCATACCGAGAAGGGCTATCGCCGCCACGACGGCCGCGGCCATCATCGCCCACGCTGCGCCGTCGGCACCACCAACCGACGCCAACACCGCCCCGAGTGCGGCGACACCGAACGCCCCGCCGAGTTGACGCGACGCACTGAACAGGCCGCCTGCCGTACCCGCAGAACCCGCAGGAGCACCCGCTACGACGAGCCCGGTTATCGGCACGATCACCAGCGGTAATGCCGCTCCGGCTATCAGCATCGTCGCAATCAACGCCCACAATGGTCCGCCGACGAACATCACCGCGGCGATCGCGACAGAACCCACCACAGCCGCGGACTGGCCCAGCAACGCCGGCAACTGCGGCCCACGCGCGGCGACCACGCGCCCCACAACCGGGCCGAGGACGCATGGCCCGAACGTGTAGGCGATGAGGACGAGGCCCGCTCCCAACGGCGACAACCCGCGTGCGTTGATCAGATACAGGCTCGCGACAAACAGCGTCGACGCCATCACCACCTGAATTGTGAAGCCGTACAACGTTCCTCGCAGGATCGGCGGGATGCGGAGCAGACGCACGGGAATCGCCGGGGCGGCGCTGCGTCGATCCGACCAGTAGAGCAATCCGGCCGCACACACCGTCGGGATCAGCGCCCACGCCGCGATTGGCGATCGCTCCCCCGTTTCGATGATGACGACGACCACGAGCGCGAAGAACACCACCGCGAGTACCTGTCCGCGCACGTCGAGTCGGGCACCGCGGTCGCGTGCCTTCGGGTCAGCCGGAAAGTATCGACTCCAGGCCAGCGCGAGAACTCCCACCGGAACGTTGATCAGGAAGATCCACCGCCACCCACCGGCGGCGATGAGGATTCCACCGACGGTCGGACCTGCCGCGAAACCGCACCCGGTGACCAGCGCGTAGAGGCCGATCGCGCGGTGCCTGTCGGCTGGTTCTGGATTCATCCTCCCGATGAGTGCCAGCGTCGTCCCCGGGATCAGCGCGGCCGCAGCGCCCTGGAATGCGCGCAGGACGATAAGGATCAGCAGCGTCGGAGCGAGAGCGCACAACACGGACGTGAGCACGAAGAGAAATACGCCGACCCGGTACGTGCGCAAGGCGCCATAGCGGTCGGCGATCGCCCCGGAACTCAGCAGCAGTGCACCGAAGGTGACCAGGTAGGCGCTGACGACCCACTGTTGTCCGGCGACACTCCCACCCAGCGACCTGGCTATATCCGGTAGCGCGACGTTGAGGACAGTCGAGTCGACCAGCACCAACAGGTAGCCGAGCGAGACCCCGACGTTGCTGATGGTGCGACCACGCATGACCTCGCCCGAGCGGCGTCGTGATCTGGAGGGTTCGCGAGTTGTCGTTGGCACGGCATCAGGATGCTGCTGACGCCCGACGTCGATCGACCGGAATAGACGCAGGGAGTGTGCGGTTTTTCCGAACACCATCCGATGCGTCATGCCTCCCGGCCCCAAGCGAGGAGTAGCACTCATGGAAATCCGACACGTACGGACCTTTCTGGCGGTCGCCGAGCATCGCACTGTCCTCGGTGCCGCGGCTGCCCTCGACCTGGCCCCATCGTCGGTGTCGCAGCAGATCAGGGTGCTCGAACGCGTCCTCGGAGTGCAGCTATATCACCGCTCGTCGAGCGGGATGCGCCTGACCGACGCCGGACTCGTGCTGGCCGCCCAGGGCCCCGAGTTCCTCGACCGCTGGGCCAGACTCGGCCGTTCCGTCACGGCCGCGGCCACGACCGCGCCCCTGCGTGTCGCGAGCACCGAACACATGGTCGCCACACAGATCCCCGGCATTCTGCGCGAGTTCGGCAACCGGGTTCCCGGCAGTACCGTCGCCGTGGACACACTCAGTGACCCCACGCGCGTCGTCGACGCGGTGGCGTCGGGCAGCGCCGACGTCGGACTCGTACTCGACATGCACGACGACGCGGCCGACCGCTGGCTCCTGCCGGCGACGCAGCGCACAGACGTCTGCTACGCCGACCTGGTCCCCGTCACCACCGCAATCGCGATGGCCTCGGGCCATTCGCTTGCTCGACACAAGCGCCTCACCATCGCCGACCTTGTCGGCGAGCACATCCTGAGCGGCCCCCGACGGTGCGCGACACACCTCGGCATCGAGGACATGCTGCCCGAACCGATGGAATCCATGCCGAGCCTCGTTGTCGCCTTCAGTTGGGCGGCAAACGGCCTCGGAGTGGTGATGGCCCCGAAGTTCGCCATCGGCCGTACGTCGGCCGCCGGGCAACTCGTCGCGGTAGATCTCGACATCGCGCCGCACACATCCTGGATTCGGATGGTGTGGTCGCCCGAGCGTCCGGTCGTCGGCGACTTCCGCGACCTGCTGTACGCGGCAAGCGTCGGAGTCAACGGCGGTGACGAGGTCACTCAACCAGGTGAGATCGCCGCGGCGTCGTGACCCGCCTGCCGTCGAGGGCTAGGCTGCTGCGGTGAATTGGGAACTGATCTCCTGCGGCCTACGCGGCCACGAGACCTATCGTCCCGACGAGTCCGACCTCGCCGATCACCTGCACACCGAGACCAGCGTCGGCGACGCGTGGCGGTGCTTGCGCTGCGGCGATTACGCCGTCGGCTCACCACGCAGCAGCGGTCCCGCCGACCAGGCGCCGGAGGTTCCGCGCGGTCGGTTGCTGCGCGACCTGATCATCATGCGACTGCTGGCCGTCGAGCGCCTGATCCGCGGAGTCTTTCTCGTCATCGCAGGCATATTCGTGATCGAGCTGCGCAACAGCCAACAGACTCTGCACGAGAAGTTCGACGCCGAGATGCCGCTCCTCAAACCGATCGCCGACCAGATCGGCTGGAACATCGACGACTCCAAGGTCGTGCAGTGGATCGAGAAGGCAACCACGTTGTCGACGGCGACCATCGTGCTCGTCGGCTGTGCGCTGCTCGCCTACGGAATCAGCCAGTTCGTCGAGGCGTACGGCTTGTGGTTCGCCAAACGCTGGGGCGAGTACTTCGCGGTGATCGTCACCAGCATCTTCATCCCGCTCGAGGTCTACGAACTCGTCGAGAAGGTGACCGTGTTCAAGGTGCTGCTGCTCGCGATCAACGTCGCCGCGGTGGTCTGGCTCATCTGGAGCAAGCGCCTGTTCGGAGTCCGCGGCGGCGAGGCGGCCTACCGCGCCGAACACAGCGCCGAGAGCCTCCTCACCGTCGAGCGGGCGGCTGGCTGAGCCAGGCCGCGTCGGCGGCGGTCACCGAGCGCACCGCCACATCGCACACCAGTCGGTGGTGGAGGCTATATTCACGTCCGATGACTCACGCCGACAGTGATACGCCGCCACCGTTCGGCCACGCGATCCGTCCCGGACGCGTAGTCCGCCTCGCGGACGTATACGGCCCGGCAATCGACGACTTCGCTGAAGCCGTAGCGCCCGAACTGCCGGTGATCTTGGATTACCGCGGCCCTGACGAACGAACTGCACGGCAGGTCGCCACCGAGATCCTCGAGGCACTCGAATCCGCGCTCATCACCTTGTTTCCCGCCTGGCTACCGGGCAGGTCAACCGGAGAGCAACTCGACGTCGACGACGCAGAGACGCTGGCCCGGCGGCTGTGTACCGACGTCGGCCTGTCGACCGCTGTGGTTGTACCGCTCGCGCGGGCGGGCGCCGCCAACGAACGCACGACGCCGTCGGCGATTCCTGAACAACGGGCTGCCGTGTTGGTCGCATTGCTACGCCACTTCTACGGTCGGCCCGAGGTGGTGCTTGCCGTTCGCGCAAGCAGCGCGCTCTCCCATGATGCGCAGCGAACCGCGGCATCGGCGTGTGCGTGGCTCGCGGAGCATGCCAACATGACCGTCTGGCTCACCGCCGACGCATTACCCGAGGTGCGCCGGGTACCTGTGCTGCGCCTCGGGATTGCCTCATCCACCGCGCCCGTCCCGACCGACCCGTTGCGACCGATATTGATCGTCTCCCGACCGACGGGCGCTCCCGCTCCACACAGCGCTGCGGAGCAGGCGCTCGAATACGCACTGGCCCAACATAGTTGGTCAGCGGGACGCCTCTGGAATCGCTGCCCCACCGATCTCACCGCATTGTCGGGAGTCGCAAGAGTCGACGTTCTGTGGCCGGATGCGCGAGTCATCGTCGAAGTCGATGGCCCGGACCATCGTCGAGCCGACAAGTACGCGCGTGACCGTCGCCGCGACAATATGCTGCAGCGGCACGGCTACGTAGTGCTCCGCTACACCAACGAACAGGTTCTTGGCGACACGTCGTCAGTCGTAGCGGAACTGCGCGAAGTTCTCACCCATCACCATCCGACACCCAGCTCGCCTACTGCACCTGGACCTCATCTGAAGGAGTCACAGTGGACCACCCGAAGCTGACACCGAGCCAAAGCGCGGTGCTCTTCGTCCTCATGGCGGAGTCCACGGAGGTGTCGACTCCTCGCCTACGCGAGCTGGGCCCCAACCTCGACAAGCCTGGACGACAGAAGTTGACCGAACACGGCCTGATCGAGTCGCGCAAAGGCGAGCGCAATGCGCTCTACCACTCGCTCACCGACCGCGGGTGGGCTTGGTGTGCAGACGAATTGCGTGCAGGGCCGCCGGACCGCTCGTTGCCCCCGATCCGCGCGCTGTATGCCGTCCTCAACGCAATCGGGCGTCATCTCGACGCCGAAGACTTCCGACTGTACGAAGTCTTCGGCCGTCCGCGCCCCGTCGTCGAGGCCGCGCCGCCCGCGTCGTCGAAGGCCGCGAACATCGGCGCCCGCATCGTCGCCACATACAAGTCGCTGGCTCATCAGCGCGGCGCGCTCGTCGACGTCGCAGCACTCCGTTCGGCGCTACCTGACGTCGGCCATTCCGAGTTCAACGCTGCGATCCTCGTCTTGCAGGACCGCCCGGGCGTCAGTCTGATCCCTCAGGACGACCGCGCCCGTCTCAGCGAGGCTGACCGAGCAGCCGCTGTGGTGGTCGGCACGCAACCGTGCCACCTGTTCGCAGTCGAGGAGGACTGATGGACAACGACATTCGCCAGGCACTCGAGTCGATCCGACTCGACTGGGCCGACACCCCCGACGACGTATGGGGCACGTCAGGCACCTATCACGTAGCCGGCTTGCACGAGCAGGTCGCCGACGAGACGATGCGTAGTTTCGCCGACGCTCAGCGGTCGGAGTCAGCCAGCCCCATCGGCGTGGTGATCCGCGGCGTAGCGGGCTCGGGCAAGACGCACCTTCTCGGGCAGATCCGTCAACGCGTACAGCAGCACGGCGGCTACTTCTTTTTGGTGAGATTGCTCGACGGCAGCGACTTCTGGAAGTCGGTCACGGTCGCTGTGCTCGAGAGTCTCAATCGCCCCAGCCCGACACATCCGACACAGCTCGCGCAACTCCTCGACCACCTCGCCCGAGAAGCCGACGTGTCGGAGTCAACACGGGCAGCAGTCGTCGGTGAAGCGACGCTCACAGTGCCGGCACTCGAAGAGTTCGTGGCGGGCGTGTATCGGCGTCACCCCCATCGGCGACGGTCGCAGCACATCTTGCGCGCGCTGGTACTGACCGCCTCACAGGACTACGACGCGAGGGACCTCGGTGAGGCTTTTCTGCACCTTGATGTCGACGACGTAGACGAGTTGGCCGAGTGGGGTATCCGCAACGCGACCCTCGGCTACCAAGAAATGGTCCAGAACATCTCCCGCATAGTCGCGTTCGACGCCGCGGCAGTTCTGGGCGTCGACCAGATCGACACGCTCATCGAAGCGGGATGGTCGACCTCCGCTGACGAGAATTCCGTCGTGAACCAGGTGGCTCACGGCTTGATGGCCTTGCGCGAGAATATGAGTCGGACGACCACTGTTGTCTCGAGCATCACGGCGGCTTGGGAACACCTCGAGAGCAGGGTGATGCGCTCCGCAGTCGAACGCTTCCGCAAACCACCGATGCTGCAACGGCCGTCATCGGCCGACTTCGCGCGTGAGCTCCTCGCCAAGCGTTTCGCACCGGGTTTCGCCCAGATCAACTTCACGCCACCCCAGCCACATTGGCCTGTCGACGATATCGCGCTCACCGATGCACAGCGATATACCCCGCGCGAACTGATGATGGCCGTCGACCGGCAGGTTGCGGCGATGCTGCGCAGCGGCACGTTCGCGTCGATCACAACATTGAACGACACCGATACGCCAACACGCGAAGCCAACGACACCGCTCGTGAGCAGTCGACCGACGTCCCTTCCGGGAGCGATACGCTCGTGGCGACAACAGATGTCGGCGCGATCGAGAAGCGCTATCGCGAGTTGGTCGAGCAAGCCGACCCTGCCGTCGCGCTTGACCACACCACAGAGGATGTCATCGTTCCTGACCTGCTGCAGGCCGGGCTCGGCGCATGGATCGAAGCGCTACCCGATGAAGCCGGGAAGTGGCATCAGGACCCCAAGCCGGGGGCAAAAGCTCTGCTGCATGGGCGAATCAGTCATGTCATCGATCCGGCGACGGAGTCCGGAGAGTCATGGAGCTTCCGCGCTCTTGCCGCCACACATCCCCGTGCGGTGCAATCCCGCCTCACCAATGCCAATATCGCCTCTGGGCTCAGCCTCGGCGAGGTCGAGCGCACCCTGGTGGTGCTCAGGCGCCAGCCGTGGCCGACGGGACCCAAGACCGCACAGTTGGTCGATGAACTGCATCGGCGCGGCGGCCGGGTGATCGCCTGGCCAGACGACGACATCCGACGCCTCATGGCATTGGCGCAGTTGCGTTCTGAGCGACCAGCGCAGTTGCACGACTGGATCGTCGATCGTGCTCCGGCAGCCGAGATCGGCTTCCTCTCAGAAATTCTCACACCCGGTTTGACCAAGGCTGTGGCCACAAGCGTCGAGACGCCGGAGGTCGAAACACCGAAAGCCGAGACACCGAAGGGTGCATCATCGGGAGCCCACGCAGCAAAAACCGACGCATTCTCTCCAGCAGCGATCACCCCTGACGAGGCGAGTCCTGTTGTCACAGAGTCGCGTTCGTCCGGTGATCAACGCGCTGTCGACGTGCTGCCGATTGGCGTTCGATCAGTCGACGGCCAACCTGTCGAGACGCCCTTGGAGTCACTCCGCAAGCACGCCGCTATCTTCGCTGGTTCCGGTTCCGGAAAGACCGTTCTCATTCGACGGATCGTCGAAGAGGCGGCCCTGCAAGGTGTTTCGTCAATCGTCCTCGACATCAACAATGACCTCGCACGACTCGGGATGCCCTGGCCAGAAGGTACGCGAGATTGGAGTCCAACCGACCGCGAGGCGGCCGACCGCTATTTCGCCGACACAGAGGTTGTTGTGTTCACCCCCGGGCGGCGCTCTGGTCGACCGTTGAGTTTTCGTCCGCTGCCCGAATTCGCCTCGCTGGAAACCGATTCCGATGAGTTTTTCGCGGCGGTCGACTCTGCCGTCGGCGCGCTCCTCCCGAAGGCGCGCCCCACCGAACGCGGCGCGCGCGCATCACGCTCTGAGGCGGTGTTGCGACAAGCGATGGTGTACTTCGGTCGCCGCGGCGGCGGAAGCCTGCTGTCCTTCGTCGCATTGCTGTCCGAACTACCCGACGGGGTGTCGAATCTCGCCGACGCTCCGCGCCTCGCGATCGATTTGGCGGAGAATCTGAAGGCGTCGATGGCCAACGATCCATTGCTGGACGAAGCCGCGACACCCGCCGACCCGGGTGTGCTGCTCACCCCATCGTCGGGCTATCGCGCCCGTGTGTCGGTCATCAACCTCGCGGGACTCGGAAGTGAGTCCCGGGTCGCGAACTTCGTCGGGCAACTGCAAATGTCGTTGTTCGCGTGGATCAAGAAGCACCCTGCCTCCGATCGCCCCCTTGGCGGCATCTTGGTGATGGACGAGGCGCAGAACTACGCACCGTCGCAGGGCGTCACGACGGCGACGCACAGCACGTTGGCGCTCGCTTCGCAGGCGCGCAAGTACGGATTGGGGTTGATCTTCGCGACACAGGCCCCGAAGGGAATCCACGGCCGCGTCAGCGGCAACGCGTCGACTCAGTTCTTCGGAAAGCTTAACCACCCAAACCAGATCGAAGCTGCCAAGGAGTTGGCAAACAGCAAGGGAAGTCCGATCCCCGACGTCGGCCGACTGTCGACCGGAACGTTCTACACCGCGGTCGACGGTGGCCGCTTCGTCAAAGTCGACACCCCGCTGTGCCTGAGTTACCACCCGCAGAGTCCGCCCACCGAGGACGAGGTGATCGCTATCGCGCGCGCGTCGCTGGACTAGAAGCGCATGGGGATCTGCTGAGTCCGCGGCGGCGCGGCCCTCCAATGCCACCCGCCGCCGGGCGGGGCGTGCAATCGTGAGACATGGACACCACGCGACTCCCAGCCCTCGTTGACGAACTCATCGCCACGGCGCGCGACGCGCACAGTCGCCGCGCTGGGCACACGCTGCACGGCAACTCGGCGCGGCACCTGCGCCAAACCGTGATCGCATTGGCGGCCTCCACCGAACTCGGCGAGCACCAGAGCCCCGGCGAAGCGACGCTTCAGGTGCTCCGCGGCGACGTGACGCTCACCGCGGGCGCCGACGAGTGGCACGGCGTGGCCGGCGACCTCATCACCATTCCCGACGCCCGACACAATCTCCGGGCCAACGAGGACTCGGCGGTACTGCTCACCGTGCTGGCGAACTAGTCTCCGAACGTCGCGCTCCGAGCCATCGCCACCACCATCGCGCCATCCCGACGAAGACGATCACCCAGATCAGCAGCGCCACCCACGCCTCCCAGGTACCCATGGTCTTGATCCACGAGACCTGCCAGGCGATCCCCAACTGTCTGCTGGCCACCCCCCACATGCCGATGGGGAACACGATCGACCACAACGCGGTGCGAAATCCCGAATTGGTACCCGGCCTGCGCGCGTGCCAGATCATCAGTGCGACGAGCAGCGGTATCAACCACGTCCCGAAGATCCAACCCAACAGACAGAGCGTTCCGACGACGTCGTGCGAGACCAGCCGCTGCATGGCGCCCACACCGAGAACCTCTGCACCGGCGAGCACCGAAATCGCGCCTGCACCCATGAACACCCAGTAGGGGGCGACCTCGTCGTCCGCCGACAGGCCGATGATGATCAGCCGCGCGGCGACCAGCACCGCCATCACGACCAGTATCAGCACACCGGTCCCCCACCACAGTGCGGCAACGACCGCATACCAGTCGACACGCTCTTTGGCCGCGAGCGCCCCGAATGCCACAGCAATCGACTGGGTTCCGACGACCATCAGAAACCAGGTGCCGTTGACGTGTGTCCAGGGCAGCGGGGTCGTCGGCGCCGGGGGATGCTCCCGCGACTGCGCGGCGCTGAAGAACGCGGCGATCACCGCGGTGTAGCCGAGTATCACCCACGACACGAGTGCGACCACAGCAAATGTGACTGCGGCCCAAGTACTTCCCGCCGCCAACGATCGCGCCGCAAGCACCCCGCTCGCCGCGGTGAAGGCCAACACGGTGAACCCGTCGGTCGCGATCTCGCGCCGCACCTCGTTGACCACGCCCGAACCGGTGAACCACCCGGCAATTGTGAACACGGTCAACGCGACATATCCGACCACAGCGAAAGCAAAGAGAATCGCCGAAATGAGATTGGCCAGAGTGGCGTAGGTGCCACTACCGAGCGACGCGGCATTGTGCATTGCCGTCGACACGATGCCGGTCGCCATGACGAAAGTGAACTGGCCAAGGCTCGCGTGCGGTACGCGTCGTCGGAGACGGGTGGGCGAATCGGGCGATACCGCACGCGAAACGTTCACACTGACCGACCTTTTCACGTTGAGACACAAGGACCTACACATTGCGAATGTCTATACCCAATCGAAACACGCGGAGCACTCGGCGATAACGTCCGGCCGCGTGTCGACGCCTCAGCCGAGCCGCTTCGGCTATGCGGCGACGAAACCACACACCCTCACCTTTTCATCCGTATGGTGAATTCATGGCCCGATCTACTGCAGTTCAGGGCGATGCAGCCACAGCCCTGCTCAATATCGGCAAATTCTTTACCCGTTGGGACGAAACTTCCGACGGGAGAGTCGTTTTCCGTGACGGCGGCCGATCCGGCGACGTCTTCTACCGCGATCGGTGGAACCACGACAAGATCGTGCGGTCGACCCACGGTGTCAACTGCACCGGATCGTGTTCATGGAAGGTTTACGTCAAAGACGGCATCATCACCTGGGAGACTCAGGAAACCGACTATCCGTCGGTCGGTCCGGATCGTCCGGAATACGAGCCCCGCGGCTGTCCACGTGGCGCAGCATTCTCCTGGTACACATACTCGCCGACGCGGGTTCGCTACCCATACGCGCGCGGAGTTCTGGTCGAGATGTACCGAGCCGCCAAGGAAAAGACCGGCGATCCCGTGCTGGCATGGGCCGACGTCGTCGGAGATCCGTTGCGCCGCAAGTCGTATCAGCAGGCTCGCGGTAAGGGCGGCCTCGTCCGCGTGAGTTGGGACGAGGCCATCGAGATGGCTGCGGCCGCCCACGTGCACACGATCAAGACCTACGGCCCCGACCGATGCTCCGGTTTCTCACCGATTCCGGCGATGTCGATGGTGTCGCATTGCGTGGGGACGCGCTTCATCCAGTTGATCGGCGGGGTGATGACGTCGTTCTACGACTGGTACGCCGACCTGCCCGTCGCGAGCCCACAGGTCTTCGGCGATCAGACCGACGTCCCGGAGTCCGGTGACTGGTGGGATGCGTCGTATCTGATGATGTGGGGCTCCAACGTCCCGGTCACCCGAACTCCTGACGCGCATTGGATGGCGGAGGTCCGCTATCGCGGCACCAAAGTCGTATCGGTCAGCCCCGACTACGCCGACAACACCAAATTCGCCGACGAATGGCTACCGGCACAAGCAGGTACCGACGCCGCCCTGGCCATGGCGATGGGGCACGTCATCCTGTCGGAGTTCTTCGTCGCGAACACCACCGAGTTCTTCGACGAGTACGTGCGCTCCTACTCCGACCTTCCCTTCCTGGTGCACGTCGAGCAACACGAACACGGCCTCGTCGCAGGCAAGTTCCTGACCGCAGATGAGTTGGCGGGAGCCGATGAGAACGACTCCGACGCCGTGTGGAAGACCGTGGTACTCGACGAGCAGACCGGAGCAGCCACGGTTCCCAACGGCTCGCTTGGCTTTCGCCGCTCTGCCGCGGGCGAGGGCAGATGGAACCTCGACCTCGAGGGAATCACACCGGCGTTGACCCTTGTCGGTCGCGACGACGCCCAACTCGTCGAGATCGCTTTGCCGGCTTTCGACGCCCCGGATGGCAGCGGTTCGGTGCTACGTCGAGGTGTGCCGACCACCGTCATCGATGGCCACCGAGTCACCACGGTCTTCGACCTCATGCTCGCGCAGTACGGGGTGCATCGTGACCGAATGCCCGGCGAGTGGCCGTCCGGCTACGACGACGCGTCGACCCCCTACACGCCTGCCTGGCAGGCGGAGATCACCAGCGTGCCTGCGGAGGCAGCGATCCGGGTTGCGCGCGAATTCGCCACCAATGCAGTCGATTCAGGCGGACGATCGATGATCATCATGGGAGCCGGGATCTGCCAGTGGTTCCACGGCGACGCCACCTATCGGGCCATTCTCTCGCTGTTGATCCTGACCGGCTGCATGGGGCGCAACGGCGGTGGCTGGGCGCATTACGTGGGACAGGAGAAATGCCGCCCGATCACGGGATGGATGTCATTGGCCAACGGACTCGACTGGAGCCGACCGCCTCGCACCATGACGGGTACGTCGTACTGGTACATGCACACCGACCAATGGCGCAACGACGGCTATTCAGCCGCGTCACTGGCATCTCCGCTGTCGCGCGGCACGCTCGACCACGAACACACCGCCGACGCCATCGCGCAATCGGCGCGGCTCGGCTGGATGCCGTTCTATCCGCAGTTCGATCGCAATCCGCTCGACGTCGCAGACGACGCACGCCAAGCCGTCGACAGCGGCGATGCCGACTCCGCGTCGAGCTATGTGGCACAACATCTTTCCGACGGCACACTGACGCCGTCGATCAGCGACGTCGACGCCCCGGAGAACTGGCCACGGACGCTGGTTCTGTGGCGGTCGAATCTCATGGGATCGTCGGCAAAGGGCAACGAGTACTTCCTACGAAACCTACTGGGAACACACAACAATGTGCTCGGTGTCGAATCAGCCGACACTCCCCGACCCAAAGACGTTCGGTGGCATGAGAAAGCGCCGGAGGGCAAGCTGGATCTGCTGCTATCGGCGGACTTTCGCATGACGTCGACGACGCTGCTGTCCGACATCATCCTGCCCGCAGCCACCTGGTACGAGAAGAACGATTTGTCGTCGACGGACATGCACCCCTTCGTGCACGCCTTCTCCCCCGCCATCGATCCTCCGTGGGAAGCGAAGACCGACTTCGATCTCTTCCACCGCCTCGCCGCCGCGTTCTCCGAGCAGGCGAAGACGCACCTCGGTGTGCGGCACGATCTCGTCAGCACCCCCATGCAGCACGACACTCCCGGTGAGACAGCGCAACCCAAGGGCACCGTCGACGACTGGCACCGGTCGACGACGGTCGGCCATCCGGGAAAGAACATGCCTGCGTTCGCAGTGGTGGAACGCGACTACACCGCGATCGCCGACAAGCTCGCGACTGTCGGCCCACTCGCCGATACACTCGGCTTCGCCACCAAATCAGTCGCCTACGATGTCGCCGAACAGACGAAGATTCTGGCAGACAGCAACGGGGTGATGCTCGGCGGTGCGGGCGACGGTCGGCCGGCGATCGATACCGATGCGAAACTCGCCGAGGCAATTCTGCGGTTCTCCGGGACCACGAACGGCACTCTCGCCGTCCAGGGCTTCGAGAAACTTCAGAAGCGGGTCGGAAAGACACTCGACGACCTCGCAGAAGGCAACGCCGACAAGCACATCAGCTTCGCCGACACCCAACAGGCCCCGGTTCCGGTGTTCACCTCGCCGGAGTGGTCCGGGTCGGAAACCGGCGGTAGGCGATACGCCCCGTTCACCGTGAACATCGAGCGCCTCAAGCCATTTCACACTCTCACCGGTCGCATGCACTTCTACCTCGACCACGATTGGATGATCGACGTCGGCGAATCGATGCCCATCTATCGACCGCCACTGGACATGCATCGGTTGTTCGGCGAGCCACGACTCGGCCCTGACGGCGCGCAGCAGATCACCGTGAGATACCTGACGCCCCACTCGAAGTGGTCCATTCATTCGGAGTACCAGGACAACCTCCTGATGCTGTCACTGTCCCGTGGCGGTCCGACGGCGTGGCTGAGTCCCGACGATGCCGCAGCAATCGACGTGCACGACAACGAGTGGATCGAATGCGTCAACGCCAACGGCGTCGTGGTGTGCAGGGCAATCGTCAGCCATCGCATGCCCGCCGGAGTCGTCTATGTTCACCACGCGCAGGAACGCACGATCGACGTCCCGAAATCGGAGGCAACCGGTCGTCGGGGTGGAATACACAACTCGGCAACCCGACTCCTCGTCAAACCTACTCACCTGATCGGCGGATACGCCCAATTGTCTTATGCGTTCAACTATCTCGGTCCCGCCGGGAACCAGCGCGACATGGTGTCGACGATCCGTAAGCGCAGCCAGGAGGTGACGTACTGATGCGGGTGATGGCTCAGGTCGGGATGGTGATGAACCTCGACAAATGCATCGGCTGCCACACTTGCTCGGTCACATGCAAACAGGCGTGGACCAACAGGGCAGGCACCGAGTACGTCTGGTTCAACAACGTCGAAACCCGCCCGGGACAAGGGTATCCACGACGCTATGAGGATCAGGAGAAATGGCGTGGCGGCTGGCATCTGAACGGCAAGGGCAAGTTGAGACTTCGCACCGGCGGTCGGATGCAGAAGTTGTTGACGCTGTTCGCAAGTCCCGTTCAACCGACCATCTACGACTATTACGAGCCGTGGACCTACGACTACCAGATGCTCGTCGACGCCCCACTCGGCGACGACTTCCCTGTCGCGCGCCCGAAATCGCTGCTCACCGGTGACGACACGAAGGTCACATGGTCGGCGAACTGGGACGACGACCTAGGTGGCGCACCGGAATTGGGCGGGCTCGATCCAATCGTCGAGAAGCTGCGTCGTGAATCAGAAGATGCCGTCAAGTTCAGCTTCGAGCAGACGTTCATGTTCTACCTGCCCCGCATCTGCGAGCATTGCCTGAATCCCTCATGCATGGCGTCGTGCCCGTCGGGCGCCATCTACAAGCGCAGCGAGGACGGTATCGTCCTCGTCGACCAGGACCGGTGTCGCGGGTGGCGCCAATGCATCACCGGCTGCCCGTACAAGAAGATCTACTTCAACCACCGCACGGGCAAGGCCGAGAAGTGCACTCTCTGCTACCCGCGGATCGAGGTCGGGCAACCGACCGTCTGCTCCGAGACGTGCGTCGGGAGACTCCGGTATCTCGGATTGTTCCTCTACGACGTCGACGCTGTCACCGAAGCCGCCTCCACACCAAACGACACCGACCTCTACGAGGCCCAACTCGACCTGCTCCTCGACCCCAACGATCCCGACGTGATCGCCGGGGCGCGTGCCGAAGGCATTCCCGAGGACTGGCTCGACGCGGCACGTCGATCGCCAATTTACGCGCTGGCCAAGGAGTTCCGCGTCGCTCTGCCGCTTCACCCGGAATACCGCACCATGCCAATGGTCTGGTACGTGCCGCCGTTGTCGCCGATCGTCGACCTGCTCAGCGGGCAGGGCCACGACGCCGAGGACGCGGGCACCCTGTTCGGTGCGATCGACGCATTGCGCATCCCCGTGGAGTACCTCGCCGAACTGTTCAGTGCGGGCGACACCGCAGTAATAGATGGCGTCCTGCGCAAACTCGCGGCGATGCGCGCGTACATGCGTGACATCACGCTCGGCCGCGAACCCGACCCCGACATCCCCGCCTCTGTCGGTATGTCCGAAGAGCAGGTCTACGAGATGTACCGCTTGATGGCGATCGCCAAATACGAAGAGCGGTATGTGATTCCGACGGCCCATCTCGAGCAGGCCGAACAGCTCGACGAGATGGCGTGCTCACTCGACTACGAGGACGGGCCCGGCATGTACGGCTCCGGCGCCTTCGGCGAAGCGAGCGGAACCCCCACTCCGGTGTCGGTGGAGACCTTTCACGCGCTCAAGCAGCGCCAGACGACCGACACCGCGACCAGCTCACATCGCCTCGCCAACCGCACGAACCTACTGAACTGGGACGGTAACGGGTCGCCCGAAGGGCTGTTCCCCGACCGCCCCGCATCCGGCGACAGCAGCAACTCGAAGGCGTCGTCGTGAGGTGGCCTCGCCGCACGACTGCCGCCGATCATCGCGTGACGCGGCAGGTCTCGTCGTGGTGTCTGAGTTATCCCGACGATCAGTTAATCGACCGAATCTCGCTGCTGCGCAGGGCATTGTGTGAGCAGCCTGATCACCCTTCCATTCGTGAGCTGCTGACCTTCGTCGATCATCTCGAGTCGACGCCGCTTCCCACCCTGGTCGACGACTACGTCGACACATTCGACCTGTCACGCAAGCACACGCTGTATCTCTCGTACTGGACCGATGGCGACACGCGACGGCGTGGAGCCGCGCTCGGCGAGTTCAAAGCGCTCTATCGGAGCAGCGGCTTTGTCGTCGACCTCCACGGCGAGTTGCCCGACCACCTGCCGATCGTCCTGGAGTTCGCGGCGCGTGTCGACGCCGACGCGGGACAAGCGGTTCTGGAGAAGTATCGCCCAGCGCTCGAGTTGATCCGATTCGCATTGCGAGACCGTCGATCTCCGTACACGGCTGTGCTCACGGCGATCTGCTCGACGCTGCCCGGCGAGTCACCGGTGGACCGACAGGCTGCGCGCGCGATGACGCCGGCGCTCGGCGTCGAGGCCGTTGGCCTCGAGCCCTACGATTCGCGCCTACTGCCGCTGACCGCGACACATGCGAGAGGTGAGGCGTGATGGACGTATTCCTCTGGGGCGTGTTGCCATACGTCGTCCTGCTCATACTCATCGGTGGCACCATCTGGCGCTACCGCTACGACAAGTTCGGTTGGACCACGCGGTCATCGGAGCTTTACGAGTCGCGGTTGCTGCGGATTGCCTCACCGATGTTCCACTACGGCATCCTCGTGGTCATCGCCGGGCACGCGGTCGGTCTGGTCATCCCACAGTCCTGGACCGAAGCACTCGGTGTCTCCGAGACGATGTACCACTGGGGCGCAGGCTTTTTCGGCCTGCTCGCGGCGGCGGCCACACTGCTGGGCATCGGCCTGCTCATCTATCGACGTCGCACCACCGGCCCGGTGTTCATGGCGACGACCCGCAACGACAAGCTGATGTATCTGGTCTTGGTGTGCGCGCTGATCGCGGGAACCTACATCACAGTTGTCGGCGCAGTGGACCCCACTGGACCCGGGGTCAACTATCGCCAGACCGTCTCGCCGTGGTTCCGATCGATCTTCGTGCTGCAACCCGACATTCGCGCAATGGACGCAGCGCCACTGCGCTTCCACGTGCACGTCCTGATCGGTCTGGCCCTGTTCGCACTCGTTCCGTTCACACGTCTCGTGCACATGTTCACCGCTCCGATCCACTACCTGTTCCGGCCGTACATCGTGTACCGCAGTCGCGATCGACTGCCCACCCCCGGTGACCGCACGTCACGTCGAGGCTGGGAACCGGTGGGAGTCAAGGACCGCGACCGGTGAGCTACGCTCCACTCACTTGCGCTATGACCGGCAACACCTAGCTGAGAGGTTCGCACGTGACCACATCGTCGAATCGACGTCGTTCCCGAACTCGCCTGCTGACGACGGCTGTCGCCGCGATCGCCGCATGTGTCTCGCTTGCCGCGAACTCCGCAGGAACCGCGTCGGCCGCCCCTCAGCAACAGCTCGCCGACTACATCTCCGACGCCTCGCCCACCCCGGCCCGCGCCGAGACCTTCCTGCTCAACGGCGAGAGTCGCTGGCTCATCCCCACCGGCAACGGACCGAAGCAGACTACGTTCCCCGCGGCTTTCGCGCACAGCCTGTCGAATCCCGACGTGGCGCCCGCCGGTGCGAATGACTGGTCGTGCAAACCCCGGGCCGGCCGCAACCCTGTCGTCCTGGTCCACGGAACGTGGGAGAACGCCTACAGCAACTGGTCGATGATCTCCCCCGCGCTCCAGCAGGCAGGCTTCTGCGTCTACGCACTCGACTACGGAATACAGCCGCCCTCTCAAGGCGGTGGCGTAGCAGCAGCATTCCCCGGCGTGTACGGGACCGGCGACATCGTGAAGTCGGCAACCCAGATCAAGACCTTCGTCGACAAGGTGCTCGCATCCACCGGCGCAGCCAAGGTCGACATGGTTGGCCATTCGATGGGCGGGATCTCGACTCGCCAGTACCTGCGATTCGACGGCGGCGCCGCAAAGGTCGCCAACGTCGTGACTCTCGGCGCGACCAACAACGGCACAACGCTCAACGGCATCGGCACACTCGGACGCACCATCAACGATCTCGGCGTCGACATCCTCGGACCACTCGCACTCGGCGTCGGAGTCTCGGGAACCCAGCAGATCTACAACTCGCCGTTCCTGAAGAACCTCAACAGCGGCGGCGTCTACGCACTCGGCGACATCCGATACACGATCGTCGGCACCCGCTACGACGAGGTGACAACCCCCTACTCCAGCACGTTCTTCCCCAAGGGCACCAAGAACACCCGCAACATCACGCTGCAGGACGGCTGCCCCCAGGACACGTCCGACCACTTCTCGCTGAGCTATTCGCCCCGCGCGACGTCGATCGTGTTGCGCGCCCTCGGCGCCGACGTTCCGCTCGTCTGCGCACCGAACGCCTGGCTCGTCGGCTAGCGCTCCGCCCGCGGGCTCTCGGTCCGTATGACCGTTGATCCGTATGACATTCGCGCCCAGAATTCGGGCAGCGCGTCATACGGATCAACGCGACGGCGTCGCTGTCGGCACCTGAGTGGTCGGCCGCTGCGGCTGCTGCGCCTTCGGCGTCGGCGTCGGCGCGCTCATCGTCATCCCGAAGACGATCATCGACACGACGATCGCGGCTCCACCGATCACCACCGATCCCGCGACGGCACCGGCTGTCGCACCCGCCATGAGCCCCGGCAAACACCCGACGATGCCCGCGGCCAGCCCGACAAGGCAGCCGAGAACACCACCGAGAATCGTGCCGACCGACGTTCCGATGGCCATTCCGAGTGACAGTTCCGTGCCCATTCGAGTGATCGCTTTATCGAGTCTGTCTGCGCGGGCATCCGCGTCCGACGTCGCCGAGGTCGGCGGCGTCGAGGTGACGACAACCGTCGTCGTCTCGGCTGCGCGGTGCGGTGCCAGCGACACCGCTCGACTGATCGACGACGGATCGACGTGCAGTCGTGCCGCACCGCCCTGAAGTTCGACGCCCAGCTTGTAAACCCTCTGCGCCACTTCATATTTCAGTGGCGCGCTGGCGGCGACCCTGCCGTGCGGGTCGACGATCTGTATCTGATCGCCGGCCACTCGCAGAGCACCGGAACCGACAGTCAGGACCACGTCGTCGCCCTTCACTGCCGTGTGGAAATCTATCCGATTCGACGCCGGAGGTGGCGACGCGTCACCCCGACCCCCGTCACCGACGAGCCCGGCAACCACGCAGACCACCGTCGCCAAAGCGACCGATAACAAGAACACGAACAGCTTTCCTGACCGCGCGGTCAGAAACTCCCCCGAGCTTCGTACACCATGCTTTTTCATTTTATTCTCCCCCGAAAGCGCTACTTGGTTTTTCTGGTCGGCAGCTTTCGGCAATGGATCGTACGCCAGAATCAATCGATTCGCGCATTTGTGTCCGCCATCACGCAGCACCCTTCAAGACGCTCCACCAATCCGCAGAGGCACGCCGTTGCGGTAAATGGCTTACGACTTTCATCAAGTAGTAAATCCGTTGCGGTAGCTGTTCACGTGCACTAATGGTTAAATCGGACACTCTGTTCGTGATCTCCATCACATGAATATGACAACATTCAATGGCGCATTCATTCGACATCATTAATCGCACACTTCGGAGAATGAAACCGATTTAATGCCGATGATCTGCGGAAACAAGCACATTCACCGCTCACCTTCGATCACCTACTGATCGGTCAGTGAACACCTGTAATCAAGTTGAGCTTGAGGCTCGATAGACAACTATTGGTTGTGCAACCGGCCCCGGCGGGCTAAAAATGCATCACCACACCACGGAATCCCCGAGGTGGCCAATCGATGCAGAGAGCAACAATGAAGAAACAGACCAAGGGTGCAGTTGCTGCGGGGGGCGCGGCAGTTCTTCTTCTCGGAGGGCTCGGATCACTCGCGTATTGGAACGACAGCACGGCAATCGGCGGCTCGACCATCAGCTCAGGTCAGCTCTCGATGAGCAAAGACACGGGAACATGGACCGATCAGAACGGCTCCATCAATCCGACGTCATTCAAGTTCGTTCCCGGCGACACGCTCACGTACACAACGACGGTGAATATCAATGCGACCGGCGACAACCTGAAGGCGAAACTCTACGCCGATACATCGGGATTCACCTCGTCGGGATCTCTCGCTTCAGAAACGACGAAGACCATTTCAGCCAAAAAGAGTGGCGACGCATCGGCGACCGATATCACCCAGGGTGGAACGTCGCTGGCAATCAGCCCGACCGGCGGGGCGTCGGCCTACACGGTGGTGGTGACCCTCAAGCTTCCGTTTGCCTCGGCGACCAACTCGAGCCAGACGGACACGCTCAACCTGAACAACATCAGTCTGCACCTTGATCAGGTTCAAGGACCCAACCAGTCCTAAAGACCAGCGGGTCCTGCCCTCGGCAGTATCCGCTCTCGCGGCGCGCGAACTGGGGAGGGATTGCGCTGCAGGACTGACCGGGCACGACGGCCATTCGCGTTGTGCCCGGTCAGTCCCCCATATCCGACCAAGCAGTATCCGATACACAAGCGGAGAGAACGATGTCCATCACCAGTGGAAGGCATTCGTCACGTGTCGAATCATCTTCGACGCTCCGCCACGCCGCCGACGAACCCGGCTCGGACCAGAAGGGCGACTCCGACTCTGGTCCGCTGGACATGATCAGACTGACGCTGAGCTGGCTCTTTCTGTTCGTAGCCGTGGGATTGTTGGCGGCAGTCGTCGTCGTCCCACGTCTCGCGGGGGCGACGCCGTACACCATCATGACGTCGTCGATGCGGCCACACATGCCGCCGGGAACACTCGTGGTGGCGCGGACGGCTGACCCCGCGCAGGTGCATACCGGCGACGTCATCACCTACCAGTTGCGCTCCGGTCAGGCCGACGTGGTGACCCACCGCGTCGTCGGCGTCGGCCAGGACGGCCGCGGCGAACGGTTGTTCACGACGAAGGGCGACAACAACCCGACCACCGATCCAGCCCCCGTTCGCGCCGTGCAGGTCAGGGGAAAAGTCTGGTACTCGGTCCCCTACATCGGGTACCTGAACCAGGTCATCACGGGTCGACAGCATGTGATCGCTGTGTACGTGGTGGCGGGGCTCCTCCTCGCCTACGCGGTGTTCATGGTGCTGTCGTCTGCGCGCGATCGCCGACGAGCTCGCCGCGAACGCAGACGTGAGACCGCCTGATGCACAGCGCAATACGCATGTCGAAGTCATCCGCGCACCGACGCCGACGCATCACCTCACAACAGAGGATCGTCTTCGGATGTCTTGTGGCACTGATCGTCTCGGCGTTGATGGCGATATCGGTCCGGCAGTCCGGCGCATACTGGACGTCGAATGTCGCGGCATCGGCGTCGACCATATCCTCGGGAGCGCTGGTCCTGACCGCGGGCGGTAGTCACAACCTGGCACTGACGTCGCTCGGTGGGACAGCGCTGAGTCCCGGCAGTAGGAAGACTGTGAGCGTCACTGTCGCCAACGGCGGCGACACCACGCTCGGATACAAACTCACCAACGTCGCGACGTCCGATGGTCATCTGACACTGACGGCCTCGGCGATGCCGGGAACCGATGCGACGAGCTGCGACGGCTCGACTGCGACAACACTGCCGGGTACTGCACTCACCACATCGGGAAACTACCTGACACTGTCGAGCGGGCAGACACAATTGCTCTGTCTGCGTGGCACTTTGGATATCACCGCGGTCGCGGGTGCCACCTACACGGGGTCATACACGTTCGGAGCGATCCAGCAGCAATGATCATCAGGACCCTCCTCTCCTCACGCCTGCGCGCACTGTGCTCACTGGGCATGGTGCTAGGGCTTTGCGCGATCTCGACGATGGCGTCGTGGAGCGATTCGGCAAGCGTGACCACAGCGGCGTTCACTGTGGGATCGGTCGACCTCAAACTCAACGGACAGGATTCGTTGATGTGGACCGCGATGAACCAGTCCGACATGCAGCCCGGTAGTTCACGGGCAGCCAGCCTCACCGTCAAGAACTCGGGGGGCTACAACGTCACCTACAGTGCCATCATTGCTCCCGTGACCACGGGTGTGATGTACGACCACGGGGTTTTCCGTGTGTACTCCGGGGCGACTCCTGTCAATGGCAACGGCGTCGGAAAGTGTTCAGGCGGAACAGCAATCGGCACTCTCGAACCAGGACTGAGCACCACCGAATCGAGCGCAATCCCCACACTGCCGACACATACGGGCTACGTGCCCTGGCCGTCTTGGGTAGCAGGCAAGACATATCCCTGGATCGGTACGCGTGCGCTTGCCGCAGGCCAGTCGGAGACGCTGTGCGTCTGGTTCGCCGTCGACCCAGACGTGCTCTACACCGTAGACGAGAACGACGGTGTAACTGCGGGATTCACGTTCACTGCGACGCAGGCCAACTGAGATGCGCAAGATAGCAAGAGAACTCGTTCTGACTGTCGGAGCAGCCCTCGGCCTTCTGTGCATCGGGTTCGCCATCGCAGTGCATGCGTTCGGAATAGCACCACTGGTGGTCCGCTCGGGGTCGATGGCGCCGACCATGCCGATCGGTTCACTGGCACTCGCCACTCCCGTGCACGGTACCGACGTGCGTCCGGGCGACATCGTATCGATCTCTCGACCAGACGGAAGCCGGATCACACACCGCGTGATCAGCACCGCCGCGGCGTCGCAGGTGGCGGTAACCGCCTACCTGAAAGGTGACGCCAACCAGTACCCGGACCCGGCGCCCTACGTCATCGGAGATGCACATCGGGTCGTCGTGACGATTCCTCTCGCCGGCTACGCGGCGTCGTGGATGCAGACACCCGCGGCCCGGATTCTGCTCGGCGTTGCCTCAATGACACTGGTGTACCTGAATTTTCGACGACGCCGGGGTCCGGCTACGGATGATCCCGGCTCTGCTGGACACACACCCGGGGCTGGGCGCACCAGCGAGGACCGGGTTTCGGAGCCGCGCACGCGAGCGGCACGTCATCGCGCACGACACACCACCGCCACGGCGGGTGTCGCGTCCGCGGTGGTGGTGGCGCTGGCTACGCAGCAGGTCGGAGCCGCGCGTGCCGCATCGCTCGTCGACGTTGCAGTGATGTCCAGTTCGATCAGCATGGGCACGTTCGGAAACTCGATCCCCAATGTCCGCGGCGCCGTCGCAATCGCCACCACGTCAGGTGCGGCAGGCTGCAAGATCAGCTGGACCGCACCGTCATCCGGGTTCTCGGTGCGGGTGTCGTTTCTTCCGAAGGGCGTGGCGGTGCCGGCCGATCACGACCCGACGCCAACCACCTACCAGTCGGAATACACGCTGACCGCAGGCACGCTCAGCTACGTCGCGACCGCGCCGACAGACGTTGTCGGCACCGACACGACGGCCGCCAACGGACAGATCTTCACCATCCGCACGGTGCGCACGTCCGATCAGATGGTCTCGGCGAACTTCGCGTACGGCTATGTGTATCGCGCATCGTCGTCGAGCAACTACGCCTGCGGAGTGCGCTCGGCCGACGGCAACGCGAACTACACCTGGCCCGCAACGTCGTCGGGTGTGCAAAGTCTCGCACTCAAAGCCGGCGTCGCGGCGTCGACCTCGGGTACGACCAGCAGTTCCGCAGCGAGTTCGACGCCCAGCGGTGCGGCATCGAGTTCGGCAGCGGCACAGTCGAGTTCGTCGACGGTCGCGA
Source organism: Gordonia sp. w5E2 (assembly GCF_036540975.1). NCBI lineage: Bacteria > Bacillati > Actinomycetota > Actinomycetes > Mycobacteriales > Gordoniaceae > Gordonia > Gordonia sp. w5E2. The sequence continues at coordinate 3,601,595 of NZ_CP144213.1, forward strand.
AGTCGAGCGGCAGCGAGACGTCGAGCACGATGTCGGCTGCAGGGTCTTCGACGCCACCGTCGAGTTCCTCCACGTCGACGTCATCCCCGTCGACCACCACGGTCACCTCGACAGCCGTCGCGGTGTCGGGCACCACGTCACCATCGAAGGCGGTGAGCGCGTCTCTCACCGGGACGACACTCACTCTGACCGATACAGCCTCGGGCGCAACGGTGTTCACCGACGCAGTGCAATCGGGGTCGACGCTCACCTGGGATGCCACCGACGACGTCCTGACCATCCATCAGCCGGACGGCAGCAGCGTACTCGTCAAGAAGGTCGGCTCGGCATGGCAGGCCTACGACGTGACGACGACGACCGTCGCTCCCGCGAGCACGACGACGGCCACCCCGAGCAGCCAGCCCGGTACGACCTCGTCGACCGGCGCCGCGGCTACCACTGGGACTCCCTCCGGCTGACCTCGGGTCATCAGAAGTGTTCGATCCCAACGCATATCACGCCAGACCGTCACGTGCGTGACGGTCTGGCGTGAGGGTCTCTCTGCGGATAGCGGAGGTCACCTGTTCGCGCTCGCGGCAGCAGCCGCGATTGCCTCGAGCACCGGCGGGACGTCCAGTTCACCGGTGACTGCCTCGATCAGCGTCAGCGATGTCGGGTGCGCGGCAGCGTCGACGAGCATGCCGGTCAACTCGGCCTGTGTCGTCGCCCGATGGGTCCGCACTGTCGAGACGTCGCCGCCCAATGCGTACGGCAGCAGCGTCCACCGCCAGGGAGCGATGTCGTTGTAGTTCATCTCCGGACCGTGAATCGCACGCTCGACGGTGTAGCCATTGTTGTTGACGACGATGATCACCGCGGGGATACGCTGCCGGATGAGCGTGCCGAGCTCGGCAACCGTGAGCTGTGCCGCGCCGTCACCGATCAGCAATACCGGTCGACGATGCGGTGCCGCGATCGCCGCCCCGATCATGGCGGGTAGCGTGTAGCCGATCGACGCCCACAAAGGCTGGCCGATGAACACCGCACCACTCGGAAGTCGTTGCGCCGCAATGCCACAGAAGCTGGTTCCCTGGTCGGCGAGGATCACGTCGTTGCCGGTCAGCGCCGCGGCGACAGCCTCCCATAGCTCCTTCTGGGTCAGCGGTGCATGCGGATCGGGCTCGACGTCGCCCATCGACGTTGTAAGTGACACCGGCAGGTCAGGTCGCGGGGGGACGATCTCGGCCAGTACGGCCAGTGCGTCGCGCATCTCGATGCCCGCGAAGGTCTCACCACCGACTACCGCGGTGTGCGGTTGCAGATCGATGCGGACCGCGTCGTCGAGGCGCTGTGTGAAGTATCCGGAGATCAGGTCGGTGAAACAGACCCCGGCGGTGATGAGACACTCGGCGTCCTCGACCGCGGCGCGCACGTCGGGCTGGGTCGCGTCACCGAGGTACAGCCCGAGGTATCCGGAGCCACGCTCGTCGACGACGCGCCGCCCCCACAGCAACGACGCGTAGCGCAGTCCACCGACCTTCAGGAGATGATGCAGTTGATCCACCGCACCGGATCGATGGACAAAGATGTCGGCGAGCACGACCGGCGATCGGTCGGCGATCAATTGTGTCGCGGCGTCGGCGAATCGGGCGAGCTGGTCGACGTCCGTGCGATTGGCAGGTACTTCGAGGACAGTGGTGGGCGGTTCACACGACTGCTCGGCGACGTCGGCGGGCAGCGAGAGGTATCCGGGACGCCCCTCGGCCACCATCGCGGCGAGCACCCGGTCGATCTGTGCGGTGGCCGTGCCGTGCTGCAACATCTCCTGTGCCACAGTCACTTCCGCGGACATGCGCAGCATGTGGGTGAAGTCGCCGTCACCGAGTGAGTGGTGCGTCGCCCGTCCGGCTGCCTGAACCGCCTCGGTGGGTGCACCCACCAGGTGCAGCACCGGGACGTGCTCGGCGTACGAACCTGCCACCGCGTTGATGGCGCTGAGCTCACCGACTCCGAAGGTCGAGCACACCACCCCGACGCCGTTCATCCTGGCATAGCCGTCGGCCGCATAGCCCGCGCCGAGCTCGTTCGCGGTGCCCACCCAACTGATCGACGGATGCTCGTCGACGTGGTCGAGGAGCCCGAGGGTGAAGTCGCCCGGGACACCGAAGATGGTGTCGACGCCGAGATCGGCGAGACGGTCGAGGAGGTAGTCGGAAACGGTGTAGGTACTCGTGACGTTCATGTCCGCGCCTTTCGTCATCGCCGGGGAGCCCCTTGTGGCTCGTTCAGGAAGCGATGAACTCAGTTTTCGCGATCACGGACGTCCCACCCACCCGCCATCTGGCCGATGTTCGGGTGGATTGCGCGCTCCCCCGATCGGGGGAGGCGGGCTGCGACGGCGTCGAATCGATCAGTATGACGCCGAGCCCCGAAAACCGGCACATCCGTCATACGGATCATGCTGCCCCAACACGACGACGACCCCGCGTCCCACAGTGGGGACACGGGGTCGAGGTTTCGACAAGCTCAACCAGCGGCCGCAGCGCGCGCCGCCCGTCGAGCTACGTCAGCGGAGCTGGGTCACCAGCTCGACTTCTGCACGCCCGGGAGCTCGCCGGCGTGTGCCATTTCGCGCAGGCACACACGGCACAGGCCGAACTTGCGGAACACCGAGTGCGGACGGCCGCAGCGGTTGCACCGGGTGTAGGCCCGCACGGCGAACTTGGGCTTCTTGTTGGCCTTGTTGACCAGAGCCTTCTTTGCCATCAGTTGTCCTTCACGGAGTTGTCTTTGAACGGGAAGCCCAGCTGGCGCAGCAGCGCGCGGCCTTCCTCGTCGGTGGTGGCCGAGGTGACGACGGTGATGTCCATACCGCGCGGCCGGTCGATGTTGTCGATGTTGATCTCGTGGAACATCGACTGCTCGTTCAGGCCGAAGGTGTAGTTACCGTTGCCGTCGAACTGGCGGTCCGAGAGTCCGCGGAAGTCGCGGATACGGGGAAGCGCGATGGACACGAGGCGGTCCAGGAACTCCCACATACGGTCGCCACGAAGCGTGACGCGTGCGCCGATCGGCATGCCCTCGCGCAGCTTGAACTGTGCGATCGACTTGCGTGCGCGACGGATTTCCGGCTTCTGGCCGGTGATCAGTGCGAGGTCGGTGACCGCGCCGTTGATCAGCTTCGAGTCGCGAGCGGCGTCGCCGACGCCCATGTTCACGACGACCTTGACGACGCCCGGGATCTGCATCACGTTGGCGTAGTCGAACTCGGTGTTCAGCGCATCCTTGATCTCGGCGCGGTAGCGCTGCTTGAGACGCGGCTGGGTCTTTTCGGTGGTGGTCATATCAGATGTCCTTCCCGGTCTTGCGGGAAATCCGGACCTTCTTGCCGGTCTCCTCGTCGACGCGGTAGCCGACGCGGGTGGGATTGCCCTCGGAATCGACGACCATCACGTTCGACACGTGGATCTTCGCTTCCTGGGTCACGATGCCGCCCGACGCCGCGCCACGCTCGTTGGCCGACGCAGCGGTGTGCTTCTTGATGCGGTTGACGCCCTCGACCAGAACACGCTCTTCCTTCGGGAAGGCCTGAATGACCTTGCCCTTGGCGCCCTTGTCCTTGCCCGAGACGACGATGACGGTGTCACCCTTGTGAACCTTCATGTCAGATCACCTCCGGTGCCAGCGACACGATCTTCATGAACTTCTTCTCACGCAGCTCGCGGCCGACCGGGCCGAAGATGCGGGTACCGCGGGGGTCGCTCTCACCCTTGAGGATGACGGCGGCGTTCTCGTCGAAACGGATGTAGCTTCCGTCCTGACGACGGCGCTCCTTGGTGGTGCGCACGATGACAGCCTTGACGACCTCTCCCCGCTTGACGTTGCCGCCGGGGATGGCGTCCTTGACAGTGGCGACGATGACGTCACCAATGCCTGCGTAGCGCCGAGACGAGCCGCCCAGCACGCGGATGCACAAGATTTCCTTGGCTCCGGTGTTGTCGGCGACCCGCAGGCGAGATTCCTGCTGAATCACTCGTTAGTCTCCTTGACCTGGATGTAGTCGACACGGCGGATCCACCGAGGTGGGCCACCGCATCTGTACGCCGAATTTCCGACCCGACGCACACGGTCTGCTACCACCGGACACACGCCTGCCTGGGGTTTTGTTCCGATCTTGCGATCACAACGCACCACCGGGTGGGTTCGCGAGCCGATTCGCGACGCTCAACGCGCCGCAGGCAACCCCACAAGTGTAGGCGAACGCGCAGGTCCGGGCCAAATCGCTGCCGACAGGCATGACCACGACGGCCCCTTCGCCATCCTCCACGCCCGCCCGCGCTTTCGATTTTTCTCCAAGCCGCACCCATCTGCGGCGCTTAGTCGCGCGAAGCACGGTCAGATCCACCGGGCACAGGGCCACCACCACCGACCGATCGCCGCGCTTGACCGCGACGGTCACCTCACGAGGAGGCACAGTGAGCACCGAGGTGAGCACGACTCATTTCACAAGCGGGCATTCCACGGGCGGGCAGCACCCGTCTGCCGACGCGCAGAGCCGACCGCTCCCTCTGACCGCGGCGCAGCGCGGCATCTTCTTCGCACAGCAGCTCGACCCCGACACCCCGATGTCGGTCGCGGCCTTCGCCGAGTTCTTCGACGACGTCGACGCCGAGGTGATGGACCGGGCGGTGCAACTGACCGCGAACGAAACCGAATCGGGCCTGTTGCGTGTCGTCGACGACGAGGACGGCGAACCTCGCATCGTCGTCGATCGTGGCAGGGACATCAGGCTCGGGCTCGTCGACTTCTCCGACGACGACGAGCCGCGTGCGCGGGCTCTCGAATGGATCGACAACCACCGGTCGCGCAACGTCGACGTCTACACCGATCCGCTGCTCGAAACGTATCTGCTGCGTCTGGGCCCGAACCGCGCGCTCTGGTACTGCTGGGGCCACCACATCGCGTTCGACGGCTACGCCGCGATGTACATGATGGTCCGGGTCGCCGCCCACTACACCGCGATCACCGAGGGTCACGCCGCGCCCGCACCGTCGAGCGCGACGATGGCGCAGATCGCCGAGATCGACCGCGAGTACCACGCCTCCGATGCGTTCACCCGCGCACGCGACCACTGGCAGCAGCGCCTGCGCCCCGATGGAGCCGACGCTCCCGAGCCGACGTCCCTGTCGCCTGCGAGTGCACCGGCAGCGCCGGTCGCCATCGTCGAGAGCATCGAACTCGACGCCGACCTCGTCGCGGACATCCGTTCGCGCGCCGCAGATCACGGGGTGCGGGCAGCGTCGGTGATCACCGCGGCGGTCGCCATCTACCTGGCACGCCTCAACGATCGCGACGACGCCCTGCTGAGCCTCCCGGTGGCATGCCGCGACACCGACCTCCTGCGCACCTCGGCGGGCCTCACGTCGAACGTCCTACCCGTCGGCATCGAATTCGACGCCACGACGACCGTCGCCGACGCGCTGCGGATCATGAACTCCGACATCAAAGGCGCTGTGCGACATCAGCGTTTCCGGCACGAAGAGATCACCTCCGAGATCCTCGACGACTCCGACGGCAGGCGCGGATTCTTCGGGCCGATGGTCAACGTCATGCTGTTCTTCGAGCACATCGACTTCGGCTCGCTGCGCGGCGAACTGAACGTATTGTCCACCGGCCCCGTCGAAGACGCGTCGATCAACGTCTACGACGGCTTCACCGGCGGCATGCGACTCGACCTCGAGGCAAACCCGAATGTGTACACCGCCGACGACGTCTCGGTGCATCACAACCGCATCGTGGACTTCCTACGACGATTCGTCTGCGCCCCAACCGACCTGCCCGTCGTCGACATCACACCCATGACGGCCTCGGAGTTGGCGGCCATCGACGACGTCGCCCACGGCCGTAGCGTTGCGGCAACCGACTCGACGCTCATCTCGCTGCTCGACGCCGCGCTCGAACAGGGCACCGCCACGCACACCGCACTGATCGAACCCGGCGTCGAGACGCTGGACACCGCGACGTTCACCGCACGCGCACGCAGTGCGGCGGCCGGACTCGCCGCGCGCGGAATCGGCCCGGAATCGGTTGTCGGCGTTGCTCTTCCACGAAGTGCCGACCAGGTGGTTGCGCTGCACGCGGTCATTCGCGCGGGAGCAGCATTCCTGCCCATCGATCCCGCAGAACCCACGCAGCGCCTCGCGCACATCCTCGACACCGCCAAGCCCGCGCTGATCATCGCCGCACCCGGCTGGGCCGGAGCCGACACTCCGGTGGTCACCGTCGATGAACTGACCGAGCCATCACCGTCAACAGCGCGGCCCCGCGCACCCCGCCCCGATAACCCCGCCTACGTGCTGTTCACCTCCGGCTCGACGGGCAGGCCCAAGGGCGTCGTGATCGACCACCGCGCCATCGTGAATCGCCTGCGATGGATGCAGGATCGCTATCGCCTCACCTCAGACGACCGGGTGCTGCAGAAGACACCGGCAACCTTCGACGTCTCGGTGTGGGAGTTCTTCCTGCCGTTCGTCGCGGGCGCCACGCTTGTCGTCGCACGGCCCGACGGCCACCGCGATCCGTGGTATCTGCGCGACGTCATCGCCGAAGAGTCCATCACGACACTGCATTTCGTGCCGTCGATGCTGTCGGCATTTGCCGACGCGCTCACCCTCGACGAGTCGTTCACACCGGACGCTCTGACGTCGCTGCGACGCATCTTCACCAGCGGTGAGGCACTCACGCCCGCGACCGTCGGCTCGATCGGCGAGCTCACGTCAGCGCCGGTGCACAATCTCTATGGCCCGACAGAGGCGGCCGTCGACGTCACCTATCACGACGAATGCCGCAGCGACGCGGGCGATATCCCGATCGGTCGGCCCGTCGACAACACGTCGACCCACGTGCTCGACCATCACCTGATGCCGCAACCCGTCGGCGCGATCGGTGAGCTCTACCTCGGCGGCGTCCAACTCGCTCGCGGCTACGCGAGCCGTTCCGACCTGACCGCCGCACGGTTCGTAGCCGATCCGCGTCAGCCCGGCGCACGTCTGTATCGCACCGGCGACCTCGTGCGCCGACGTGCCGACGGCGAGATCGAGTACCTCGGTCGCGCCGATTCACAGATCAAGATCCGCGGTCAGCGCGTCGAGTTGGGCGAGATCGAGTCGGCGCTGGCGGCAGTGCCCGGCGTCCGCAGCGCGGCGGTCATCACGTTCGACGACGCGGCCACAGGTGGCGTCGAACTGGCAGGCTACGTCGCGGGCGCAGATGACCTCGACTCCCGCGACCTACGCGCCGAGCTGACTGATCACCTTCTCCCCCATATGGTCCCGACGACGATCACCGTGCTCACGGATCTACCGACGACCAGCAACGGCAAGCTCGATCGCGCCGCACTGCCGGTGCCGACTCGCACGTCACCGCAGAGCGAACGGATCGAGCCGGTTACGGCACTCGACGTCGCCGTCGTCGAGACGGTGTCCGCGGTGCTCGGTGTGCCTGGCCGGGTCTCGTTGTCCGATAACCTTTTCGACCTCGGCGGCAACTCGCTGTCAGCCACGAGGGTGAGCGCACGCCTCGCGCGCCGCACCGGACACCGACTGCCGCTACGCACCGTGTTCGACGCCCCCGACCTCGCCGCGCTCTGTCACGCACTGCGCGCAGCAGGAGTCGACGACGAGCTCACAGCCACCCAGCCCGTCGACGAGATCGCAGCGTCGACCGACGGACAGGTCGCGCTGTCACCCGCACAGCAGCGACTCTGGTTGACCGCTCGCCTCGACCCGGATTCTGCTGTCGCCTACCACATTCCGTTCAGCGTGCGTCTTGTCGGCGCCCTCGACGTCGACACTCTGCGCGCCGCGGTGAACGACGTCGTCACACGGCACGAGCCGCTACGAAGCACGGTGTCGGAGCACGACGGGCATGCCTTCCTCGACATTCACGCCCCCGACGACGCCGCCATCGACATGACTATCGACGAGGTCGACGAGGTAGATCGACGCGCCGCCGAGGTCGCCTCACAGCCGTTCGACCTCACGCGCGACTTCCCCATCCGCACACGGCTCCTGCGCACGTCCGCCGACGACCACACGCTGATCGTCGTCATCCATCATCTCGCGGCGGACGGATGGTCACTCGCCCCGTTCGCGGCCGATCTCGCCACCGCCTACAGCGCACGCGTCGACGGTCACGCGCCCGACTGGGAACCCCTGCCCGTCGAGTACTCGACAGTCGCGGCCACCGAACGTGCCGCGCTGACCACCACCGACGGCACAGACCTCGACTTCTGGCGCAGTCGTCTCGCCGATGCTCCCGCCGAAACCGAACTGCCGCTTGATCGTCCGCGCTCGGACCGCGCAAGTGTCGTGGGCAATGTCGTGACGATGAGGGTGCCCAGCGAACGTCACAGCGCGTTGACGGCGCTGGCCGCCGACAGCGACGCGACCCTCTTCATGGTCGTGCACGCCGCGGTCGCCACGCTGCTGCGCGGCTATGCCCGTTCCGACCAGATCGTCGTCGGCACACCCGTGTCCGGTCGAGGCGACGCCGACCTCGACGCTCTCGTCGGAATGTTCGTGAACACCCTCGCACTGCCGACGCACGTCGACAAGAACGCATCCTTCCTGGCTGTACTCGGCCAGATCCGCGACGCCGACCTCGACGCCTTCGACCACGCAGCGATCCCCTTCGATCACCTTGTTACCGAACTGAATCCACAGCGATCGGCACAGGTCCATCCGTTCTTCCAGGTCTCGGTCGCAGTGGACAATCGCGATGACATCACCATCGACCTCCCCGGTCTGAGGGCAACGGGCTCGCCGATCGATATCGCGACCACCAAGTTCGACCTCTCGTTCACCTTTGTCGAACACACCGACGAGCACGGGCAACCGTCCGGCATCGACATCGAAATCGGCTATGCCACCAGACTGTTCGACGCCGCGACCGTGACCGGCCTCGGTTCGCGACTGGGCAGGATCATCACCACGGTGACCGACGACCCGACACTCGCCGTCGGCGACATCGCCGTTCTCGACCAGAGTGAGCGGCTCGGACTGGTACCTGCGGTCGGCGCGGGAACCCGCCCCGTCGAACACTTCTCGTCGATCCTCGCCGCTGCGGTTCGCTCGGAGCCCGACCGAATCGCCGTGACCGACGGCGAGACATCACTCACCTATCGCCAACTCGACTCCGACGCCGAACTTCTCGCACAGCGCCTCCGTGACAACGGAGTGGGTCCGGAAGACTTTGTCGCAATTGCACTTCCACGGGGCGCGGAGTGGGTGCGCGCAGTGTGGGCGGTGACCCGATGCGGAGCAGCATGGGTACCGATCGATCCCGCCTACCCGCACGCTCGCATCGAGTTCATGCTGACCGATTCCCGCGTGCGCCTGCTGCTGAGCGACGCAGACTCGCTCCACAAGCTCGGCGACGCGGCCAACGGCATCACGACCATCACGCTCGACGAGATCCACGGTCCGGGCGGCGACACCCCAACGCCACAGCGCGACGACGCACCAGACCTCTCCGTCGACCAACCCGCGTACATGATCTACACCTCGGGCACCACCGGCACGCCGAAGGGCGTCGTCGTCAGCCACCGTGGTTTGGCGGACTTTGCCGCACAACAGGTGTCACAGTTCGGGCTCACCGCCGACAGCCGCACGATGCACATGGCGTCGCCCAGCTTCGACGCCTCGGTCCTCGAACTCCTCATGGCGTTCGCAGGCGCGTCGACGATGCGGATCGTCGGGCCAGATCCCGTCGCCGGTGGCGAACTCACCGATCTGATGCGCTCCGCGGGCATCACCCACGCGTTTCTCACGCCGTCGCTGCTGACCACCATGAATCCCGAGGCCGTGCCGGAGCTCGAGGTGCTTGTGATCGGTGGCGAGCATCCGAATGCCGAAGCGGTCCGTCGATGGGCGCAGACCACGACGATCTTCAACGCCTACGGGCCGACGGAGACGACGGTCGTGGCGACAGTCTCGGACCCGATCGTCGAGCAACCCACGACGTCGCGCTCACCCCGCGTCACGATCGGCAGGCCCATTCGCGGCGTCTCGACGGTCGTTCTCGACGAGCGACTCGTCCCTGTCGCACCCGGCACGACGGGCGAACTCTACGTCTCGGGAACTCACCTGGCCCGCGGCTACCACGGCGTGCACGGACTGACCTCGAAGCGATTCGTGGCCAATCCCTTTGGCGATCCCGGCGAACGGATGTACCGCACCGGCGACCTGGTGCGCTGGACCGCCGATCATCGCCTCGAGTTCCGCGGCCGCGCCGACGACCAAGCCAAGGTACGCGGGCATCGCATCGAATTGGGAGAGGTCGACGCCGCGCTCACCGCGCTCGACGCCGTGCAGTCCTCGGTGAGCGTCGTCGACGGTGAAGGTGCGACGGCGCGCCTGATCTCGTTCGTCGCGTTCGACGGGGTCGATGCCGGCCAGCACACACGCGCGGCGCTGCTGACCGAACTGCGAGAACGTTTGCCGCGGCACATGATTCCCTCCGCGATCATCGCTGTTCCCGAGATCCCCAGGACTCCCGCGGGCAAGATCGACCTGCGCGCCCTACCCGCGCCCGGCGACGCCGACACCGCACGCGAGTCCGAGCCTGTCGCACCTCGTTCCGACGCCGAGCGCATGATCTGCTCCGTGTTCGCCCGGGTACTCGACCGACCGGTCGCCGACGTCGGTGTCGACGACGACTTCTTCGAACTCGGCGGCAACTCACTACTGGCGACGCAGCTGGTGGATGCGCTCGGACAACACAGCGGCTCACGCCTGGCCGTGCGCGACGTCTTCGATCATCCGACCGCTGCGGAGCTCGCACTTCTGTGCGCGGACGCGGCACCCGCGGAACACGATCTCCTGCAGCACGATCCGACAACCGAGATGTTCTGCGGACCTGCTCAGCGGCAGCTCTGGTTCCTCAACACGCTCGGCGCCGACGACGATGCGCCCGACGCGTCGTACTCCATCGCCTTCGCACTCGACATGCGAGGCGCACTCGACGTCGACGCGCTCACCGGCGCGCTCCGCTGGGTGATCGCCCGCCACGAGCCGCTGCGCACCGTGTATCCCGAACGTGACGGACTGCCGACAGCGGTGGTCGCCGCGGGCAGCGACATCACGCTCGACGTCCAGGACCTCTCGGCGTCGCAATGGCGTGTAGCTGCGGAATCGCTCGCGCAGCGTCCATTCGACCTCACGCGCGATCTGCCCATCCGCGTCGCGCTGCATCGGCTCAGCGACTCCGCTGACCACCACAAGCTGACCGTCGTCGTGCACCACATCGCCGCCGACGGCGCGTCGATGGCGCCACTCGCGCATGACCTCGCGGGCGCCTACGCGGATCTGTCCGACGGTCGATCACCGTCGGCAGATCCGCTCCCCCTCGACTATCGCGATTACCTGCGGTGGCAGCGTGACCGGCTCGACGCGCGCCTGTCCGACCTGACCGCTTGGTGGCGCACCGAACTCGACGGTCTCGATCCCGCCCCGGTACTGCTGCCCGACGTCGCGCCCGCGAAAGACGCAGCAGCGCAACGCGGCGCCGACGTCGTCGAGGTGGCCCTCGGCCGCGATGTGCGTGCGCGCCTCACCGAACTCGGTAGCTCGACGACGACCGAGTTCATGGCGATGCACGCGGTGCTCGTCGCTCTGCTACGTCACCACAGCGCCGACCAGGACGTGCACACCAGCGGTTCCGACGCCGACATCGTCATCGGCACGCCCGTCGCGGGACGAGCCGATTCCCGTCTCGCGCAACTGGTCGGAATGTTCGTCAACTCGGTCGCACTGCGCACCCGCGTCGACGGCACGTGGTCGGCAGCCGAACTCGTCGACGAGGTGCGCCGATCCGACCTCGATGCCCTCTCCCACGCGGACATGCCGTTCGACGCCGTCGTGGCGGACCTACGTCCCCCTCGGACGGGCCGTCACCCGATCTTCACCATCTCACTGACCGTCGACGACGATCCGCTCGCGACAACGGACTCCGCGCTACGCGGGCTACGCACCGGGATCGAAGAAGTCGACACCGGCGCAGCGCGATTCGACCTCGAGGTGCAATCGCGCGGCGATACCCTACGTCTGACGTACGCGACCGACCTGTTCAGTCGCGCCCGAATCGAGTCCCTGGCAGTCGATTTCGTCGAACTCGCACATGCACTGATCGCGCACCCGGACCGCAGCGTCGACGACCATCTCGTCGCAACGCGGCCTGCGCGTGACGTCACGACGCCCGACCCGGTTCACCTCGGTGACCTGCTCGAGCTCACCGCCACCCGCCACCGTGATCTCATTGCCGTCGAGGACGGCGACGTCGCGCTGACGTATGCGCGCCTCGACGAGATCTCGGCACGATGGGCGAACGCTCTCCGGGCCGAGGGCGTCGGGCCGGAAGACGTAGTCGCTGTGGCACTCCCCCGGTCGTGGCGGTTCGTCGCCGCGCTCTGGGCCGTACTGCGCGCGGGCGGCGTGGTGCTCCCCATCGATCCGCGGTATCCGACCGAACGCATCGAGCACATGCTCCGCGACTCCGACGTCGCAGTCGGAATCACCGACACCGACGGGGCACTCGGAACCGCACTGCTCGACGCGTCGTCCGACCTGCACTGGTTCGACACCGGAGCACTCGATCGCGGCAGCGCGGCACCACCGGCTCCCGCGCCGCGTCGACCCGACGCCGCTGCGTACGTGATCTACACATCCGGCTCGACCGGCACACCCAAGGGCGTCACGGTGACGCATCGGGGCATCGGCGCGTTCAGCCAGAGTCAGCGCGACCGCTACGACGTTCATTCCGGCGATCGCACATTGCATTTCGCGTCACCCGGCTTCGATGCGACGTTCCTGGAGTTCCTCCTCGCCTTCGACGCGGGTGCGACGATGGTCATCGCGCCGCCGACCATCTTCGGCGGAGACGAGCTCGTCGAGTTCCTCGCCGAGCACGCGGTGTCGCACGCCTTCATCACACCCGCCGCGCTCATGGCAGCCACACCTGCGCCGCTGCCGCTGCTCCGGACGCTCGGCGTCGGGGGCGAGGCGTCGCCAGCAGAACTCGTGGCAGCCTGGGCACCGGGAAGGCGTTACGTCAACTGCTACGGCCCCACCGAGACCACGATCGTGGCGACGATGTCGCAGCCGTTGAGTCCCGGCGAGGCGATCACGATCGGCGAGCCGGTTATCGGTTGCACCGCACTGGTTCTCGACCATCGACTGAACCCCGTGCGCGACAACGTACCCGGCGAGCTGTACCTCGCAGGACCGGGAGTCGCACGCGGCTACCTCGGCCGTCCGGACCTGACCGCTGCACGATTCATCGCCGATCCGCGAGCGCGCGGCGGGCTGATGTATCGCACCGGCGACGTGGTGCACCGCACCACCGATGGGTCGTTGGTGTTCGACGGCCGCAGCGACAATCAGGTCAAGGTGCGCGGTTTCCGCATCGAGCCGGATGAGGTGAGCCACGCGCTGACATCACATCCTGACGTCGACGCCGCGCTGACACTCGTGCACGGAGAAGGCGCCGAGGCACGCCTGGTCGCCTACGTCACCACGACCCGTCCCGACTCACTGTCCGACCGCGAACTCATCGCACATGTTGCGGCGAGTCTGCCGCGGCAGATGGTGCCGTCGAGCGTCGTCGTGCTCGATCGATTCCCGTTGACTCCCAACGGAAAGATCGACAGTCGCTCGCTACCCGCACCCACCGCACCGGCGGCGGTTGCTGTGCGAGAGCTCGGTTCGACGGCCGAGCAGCGGGTCGCCGACGCAATGGCCGACGTCCTCGGCGTCGAGCGCGACACCGTTGGCGCAGATACCGACTTCTTCGCCGCGGGCGGAACGTCGTTGCAGGCAACGGCTCTCGCCGCCAAGCTGCGCAGCGACGACGGAACCAGGCTTCGCGTGCGGGAGATCTTCGATCGCCCGACGGTTGCCGCGCTCGCGGAACTCGTCGGCCGCGACGAGCACGTCGAGCAAGGGAGTCATTCCGCCACACTCATTCCTCTGCGCGGCAGCATCATTCCGATCGCGCCGATGCAGCGTCGACTACTATCGCTGGCTCGCACGCAGCCGGCGTCGACCGACTACCTGATGCCCTTCACACTGCGCCTGACGGGACCCCTTGACCGTCAGACGCTCCGCGACACACTGGTCGATCTCGTGTCGCGGCACGCCGGCCTGCGTACCGTCTACCCCTCCGAAACAGGCGGTACGCAGGTCGGAGGTGTTCTCGTCGGGGCCGATCGCGCGATCGGGCATCTGCAACCGCTCGGCTACAGCGACGACAGCGACGCGTCGGCATTGATCGAGCACCTGTGCGCCACCCCGATCGACATCTCGGCACAGCCAGGGATGCGCGCGCATCTCCTGACGCGGATCTCGCAGGGCACCACCAGCGAGCACATCCTCGTCCTCGTCATCCACCACGCCGCGGCCGACGGCGCCTCGCTGCCGATTCTGATCGACGACCTCGCCACGGCCTACTCCGAAAGACTCGACGGCCGTGACACCTTCTGGGAGGCTTCGGCTTTCGACTATCGCGACTACGCCGCGATCGTCACCGCGGCCGACCGTCGAAGTGAGAGGGAGGACGATCTCGCCTACTGGACGGGCCTGCTCGCAGGCGCCCCGGCCGACTGCGCACCAAAGCCGACCCGCCCCGCGCAGACCCATGCCGACGCACACAAGAGTTCGCCGTCGGTTGCCGGTTCGGTATCGATTCCGCTCGATGACGGGCTGCGCAACGCCGTGATCGATTGTGCGCGAGCCTATTCGACCACCCCGTTCACTCTGCTCCACACCGCACTCGCCACCCTCCTGCACCGACTCGGCGTAGGCGATGACGTGGTGATCGGCACGCCGGTGGCGAATCGGGGCATCGCTGAACTCGCAGATAGCCCGGACACCGACCTCGGCCGTGTGGTGGGAATGTTCGTCAACACGCTCGCCCTGCGCACTCGGCTCGACGGCACCGAACCCGTTCGCGACCTGCTCGCGCGGGTGCGAGACGACGACCTCGATGCGCTCGACCATCGCGACGTACCCTTCGACGACGTCGTCGCAGCGGTCAATCCCGACAGGTCGGTCGGCGGCCATCCGCTCTTCGAGGTCGCACTCTCGGTCCACGACTACGGGGCAGACGTCGCGCACGGACAGGTCGACCTCGCACCGGGGCTGTGCGGGGAAATCGGCGAGATCGGCGCCGCCCAGGCCAAATTCGGTCTTCAGTTCACGATCGCGCACCTGCACTCTCCCGACGCTTCCCTCGAGCTGACATTCGCCGCCGATCGGTACCGCGACCACGATGCCCACGACCTCGCCATCAGGTTCCTGCGGGTGGTCCGTGCGATCACCACCGACACCACGCGCGCGGTCGGCGACATACGCATCACCGATCCGCTCGAGGTTGCGGATGTCGCCCCCGCGCGCGGACCGGTCAGCGGCGAGCCGATGACATTCGGCGAGATTCTCGACGACGCCGTGTCACGCAACCCCTACGGCATCGCCGCCACCGACGGCCACACCAGCATCACCTACCGCGAGCTCGACGCCCGCGCGCACCGACTCGCACGAGTGCTGCTCGCCAGCGGCGTCTGGGAATCGGTCGCATGGGCGACGAGCGAACCTGTTGTGGCCATGGCCATTCCCCGGTCGATCGAGGCACTCGTTGCCATCTGGGCCATCGTGCGGACAGGAGCCGCCTACGTGCCCGTCGACCCGACGTACCCGCCGGAGCGGATCGCGCACATGCTCACCGACAGCGGTGCGCGACTCGTGGTGACCGACTCGGCGACCCGCGAGCGCATCCCCTCCTCGACGATGCCGACACTCGTCGTCGACGAGCAGTCGGTACTCGACCGGCTCGCGCGCACATCGGCGGCTCCCCTCGACGTGGCCGAGGCAGTACCCGCAGGCGTCGACCAGTTGGCCTACATCATCTACACCTCCGGCTCGACCGGGCGCCCGAAGGGCGTTCTGGTGCCGCACTCCGGACTACGTGCGGTCCGAGACGAGTTGCGGGCGAGGATGACACCGGACGAAAGATCGCGGGTGCTCCATTTCGCGTCACCGAGCTTCGACGCCTCGGTGCTCGAGTTCCTGCTCGCCGCAGCGGGCTCCGCATGCCTGGTCATCGCTCCGACCGATGTCTACGGCGGTAAACCGTTGGCGTGGTTCCTTACTCGGACCGGGGTGACCCACGCATTCATCACACCCGCCGCGGTGGCGAGCATGTCCCCGACCGACGTCCCGACGCTGACGTGCCTCGCGATCGGCGGCGAGGCCTACGGAGCAGATCTCGCGCGGCGGTGGTCGGCGGGGCGTCGGATCATGAATGTCTACGGCCCCACCGAGACCACCGTGATCACCACCTCGAGCGATCCGCTGCGCGCACACGACGAACTGACCATGGGCACACCGAACAACGGCGTGAGCGCACTCGTACTCGATGCGCGCCTGCATCCGGTGCCCGCGGGTGTCGTGGGTGAGTTGTACCTGATCGGGTCGCAGGTGACCCGCGGCTACCACCGTCGTCCCGGGCTCACCGCGTCGCGGTATCTGCCCGCCCCGATGGTCGCCGGAGA
Source organism: Gordonia sp. w5E2 (assembly GCF_036540975.1). Taxonomy (NCBI): domain Bacteria; kingdom Bacillati; phylum Actinomycetota; class Actinomycetes; order Mycobacteriales; family Gordoniaceae; genus Gordonia; species Gordonia sp. w5E2. Next base: position 3,618,177 of record NZ_CP144213.1, read on the forward strand.
CGAGTTCGCCGGTTGCCGCATGTACCGCACCGGAGACCTCGTCCGGTGGACGCACGACGGCAGACTCTCCTACGTCGCCAGAAGCGATGGCCAGGTACAGGTTCGGGGCTTCCGCGTCGAACTCGGAGAGATCGACGACGCGCTCACCGCCGACCCTCGTATCGATTTCGCGGTCACAGTGCTGGCCGGAGCCGGCCAGTCCGGGGACGACTCCGCGTCGACGGAGGGCGGCACCACCTTGCACAGCTACGTGACGCTCGCCGAGCGAGCCGCCCACGCCGGCACCTCGCATCGAACCGCTCTGGGCGATGACCTGAGAAGTTCCCTGCGAGAACGCCTTCCGCGCCATATGGTGCCTGCGACGGTCACTGTTCTCGACGAGATCCCACTGACCCCCGTCGGCAAGCTCGACCGCACGGCGCTCCCGGCCCCGGAGATCACGCGACGTGGGCGCGCCCCGCGCCCTGGCACCGAGACGACCATCGCGGCGATCTTCATCGAGGTACTCGGACTGCCGGACGACGAGATCGCCGCAGACGCAAGCTTCTTCGATCTCGGCGGAAACTCGTTGCAGGCAACGACCCTGACCGATCGTCTTTCGAGCGCTCTCGGCGTCGAGATACGCGCACACCAGGTGTTCGCGGCACCGACAGTCGCAGAACTCGCCTCACAGATCGACCCTGCGTCACACGAACCGGACAACGGCACCGCGGGCTCCCGCTCCGCCTGGGAGGTACTCATCCCGCTGCGGTCGGCGCCGCGCGAGTCTGCGTCAGCAAAGGCACCGCTATTCGTCGTACATCCGGCTATCGGACTCTCCTGGGCATTCGCATCGCTGCTACCCCACCTGGAACCCGACCGTCCCGTGTACGGACTCCAGCACCCGACGCTGTCCGGGCAGCCTGCGCCGTCGTCGCTTGGTGAACTCGCCGCGTACTACGCCGAACAGATCCAGTCGGTCGCGCCGTCCGGTCCGTACCATCTGCTCGGCTGGTCGCTCGGCGGGATCATCGCCCAGGAGATCGCGGTGATCCTCCAGGGGAGCGGAGAAGTCATCGGCGATCTCACGATCCTCGACTCGTACGTCCTGTTCGACCGACCCGACCTCGTCACCGAACCCTCCATTGGTGAGCTCATGAGCGAATTCGGCATCACCACAACCGATCCCACCGCTTCACCCGACGTCGACGACGCCTGGCACGCGGTGCGGTCGGCCGGCGGGATGCTCGCAGGGCTGTCGAGAGCCGAATTCGGCACGGTGCACCGCGTTTTCGAGCAGGCGGGCTCCCTCGCGAATCCGTGGCGTCCGCGAGTGTTCCACGGAGACATCACCTTCGTCTCCGCCACCAGGGCACCTCAGCGGGGTGCACGAGCCGTCGACGGATGGCGTCCCTACGTCGACGGGCACATCCGCAACATCGATGTCGACTGCACCCACGCTCGAATGCTTCTGCCGCACAACGTCGTCGACTTCGCGCATGCCCTCGCACCACAACCGCGTCGGACATCGAGGCATCGCATCGACGACGCGCCAACTGCGCGCCATCGGTGGCGCCACACCAGTGGCGTCACGTCAACCGAAGACATCAATTGAGGAGGAATCACTCATGACCAATCCGTTCGACGACGTCAACGGCGTGTTCCTGGTGCTGGTCAACCACGAGAACCAACACTCACTGTGGCCCCAGTTCGCGCCTGTCCCCACCGGCTGGCGCAGCGTGCACGGGCCGTCCGGCCACGACGACTGCCTGCGCTACGTCGAAGAGAACTGGACCGACCTGCGCCCGAAGAGCCTGATCGAAGCAATGGAAGGGAGTAAGCGTGCCGACCACGGGACGACACAGGATGACTGAACCCAGCACCACGGATACGCCCGATCGCGACAGGACAGACACCGGGTCGTCCGACACCGGGGCCACACAGAACGCACTCGAGATCCGCGGTGTACGAAAGGTATTCACCTCCGGACTGCTGCGCCGAGGCCGCGCTGTCGTCGCCGTCGAGGATCTCGATCTCACGATTCCGGCGGGCACCGTCCACGCTCTCCTGGGCCCCAACGGTGCGGGCAAGACCACCACCGTTCGCATGGTGGCCACTCTGCTGCGCCCCGATGCCGGCACGGTCACCGTCTCGGGGATCGATGCACTGCGCGAGCCCGACCGGGCGCGCGAAATCATCGGCGTCTCAGGGCAATACGCCGCTGTGGACGGCACCCTCACCGGCTTCGAGAACCTACGCATGGTGGCGCAGCTCTACGGCCATCGTCGACGCGACGCGTCTGTCCTTGCGCGCGACATGATCGCCGAACTCGGACTCGACGACGCCGCCGACCGACCGATGCGCACCTACTCGGGCGGCATGCGGCGACGACTCGACCTCGCCGGAGCGCTCATCAACCACCCGCGCCTCGTCATCCTCGACGAGCCGACCACGGGACTCGACCCACGCGGCCGTCGCCAGATCTGGGACCTGATCGCCGCGCAGGTGGATGCGGGAACCACCGTGTTGCTCACCACCCAGTACCTCGAGGAAGCCGACACACTCGCCGACGAGATCACCGTCATCGACCACGGAACAATCCGCGCGCAGGGCAGCGCAGACGAGCTCAAGAACTCCATCACCCCGGAAATTCTCACCGTCGAGTTCGACGGCGAGCCGACAGCTTCCGAATCCGCCGTCGTCGCAAGAACATTGGCGGCAATCGGCGTCGGAAACCCACATCGATCCGAAACAGGGACGTGGACGGTGCCCGTCGCCGACGGTGCTGCCGACATACCGGACGCCATCCGTGCACTCGACGCCGGAGGCACGCCGGTGCGCAGCGTCTCCGTTGCCGGACCAACACTCGACGACGTCTTCCTTCAACTGACCGACCACACCATCAACGCCGATGGCGACACGGCGACGAACCTCGAGACAAGGGAGCCCGCCGATGTTCACTGACACAGCAGTCATCGTCGAGCGCAACCTGCTCACGGTGCGACGCATCCCCACCCTGCTCGTCAGCGCGACCATTCAGCCGCTGATGTTCGTGTTCCTCTTCGCCTACGTCTTCGGTGCGACGTTCGGAGGACACTCCTACCGCGAGTACCTGATGGCCGGGATCTTCACGCAGACCGTCGTTTTCAACGCGGCGTTCACCACGGTTGGACTCGCCAACGACATGTCGGACGGAATCATCGACCGGCTGCGCTCGATGCCCATGTCGCGACTGGCCGTCATCGCAGGCCGGGTGGGCTCCGACATGCTGCTCGGCCTCGTCGGACTCACGGTCATGGTGATCAGCGGCCTCGTCATCGGCTGGCGGGTCCACGGCTCGCTCGCCGACGCGGCAATCGCATTCGGAGTGATCATCCTGTTCGCGCTCGCGATGGCATGGGTGGGTGCGGTCACCGGACTGATCGCGCCCAATGTCGAAGTGGCGCAAAGCATCGGATTCTTGTGGATGTTTCCGGTGACCTTCCTGTCGTCGGCCTTCATCTCGGCGGCAAGCCTGCCGGGGCCGCTTCGGACGATCGCCGAGTGGAATCCGGTGACAGCCGTCGCCACGACGAGTCGCGATCACCTCGGCAACGGCGCGCCGTCGAACTTCGTGCCACCGTCCGGGTGGGTCGCCGACCACGCGCTCGCCTACTCGATCGGCTGGAGCGTGGCGATCCTGGCGGTGTGCATGCCGTTGTCGCTGATGCTCTATCGGCGCGCGGCAAGCAGATGAGTCATCGGCCCGATGGTCGCGCCGATGTCGATCCGACACGACGCCGTATGGACCGAACCGCCACACCCGAGCTCGGGCGTGGCTACGGTGGTGGAGTGACATTGGGCCACGCAGCGACGGGAGACGACGACCGCCCCGCAGGCTCGACGTCGGAAGCCAGCACCCTTCGTGATCTGCTGACCGCCTCCTCCGGCGGCGACCGCGCAGCATTTTCTCAGCTCTACGACCTCACCAGCGCGCGCATCTACGGCCTCGCCCTTCGGGTGATCCGTGACGTGCACTATGCCGAGGAGGTCGTACAGGAGTCGTACCTGCAGTACTGGCAGAAGGCCGACCAGTATCAGCCGTCGCGCGGCTCGGTGATCACGTGGATGATGACGATCGCGCACCGGCGCGCCGTCGACCGCGTCCGCACCGAAGAACTCCAGCAGCGCAAAGCCGCCGAGTACGGCGCAGGCAACGCGAGCACCCCGCACCCGATCCCGCTCGAGGTGGTCGTCGACCGCGAGGAGACCCGCACCCTGCACACGTGCCTCGATCGGCTGACAGAGCTCCAGCGCGCCAGCATCGAGATGTCGTACTTCAACGGCATGACCTACCCCGAGGTCGCCGCGGTCATGTCCACTCCGCTGCCGACCATCAAATCCCGCATCCGCGACGGCCTCCGACGGCTCAAGAAATGTCTGCACGGAGAAGCCGATGGCTGACACCGACTGGCTCGATGACCACGTCGAGCTGTACGCCATCGACGCGCTGACGCCCGCCGAGACCGAACGCGTGCGCCGCGAACTCGACGACCTCAGCGCCGTCGAACTCCGGATCTACCTCGCACGCATCACCGACATCCAGTCGGCCATCACCGACCTCGCGAGCGGATTCGCACTCGCCGCACCCCCAGAGATGCGCACGACGGTCCTCGACCACGTGTTCAGCGCCGACGCCGAAGGGCCGAGCAGCACCGACACCGACCACCCAGGTACCTCCGACGCCGACCACCCAGGCGTCTCCGACACCGACCACCCAGACGTCTCCGACGGTGACCCCGCGACCGTTGTTCCGATCGACCGCGCGCGCAGCAGGCGCGGGCGTGTCGCAGTCGCGGTCGGCGCTGCAGCGGTCGCGGTGGCCGTCGCGCTCGGTGCTGGTGTACTGATCGGACGATCCACCGCACCGGAGCAGACGACGACAACCACCGCCCAACAGGTCTCCGACATCCTTGCCGCACCTGATGCGCGATCGACCGTCTCGTCGCTCGCCGATGATCGAGGCACCATCACCGTGGTGAGTTCGAAGTCGGCGAACCGCGCTGTCGCCGTAGTGCGCGACCAGCGCAACCCCATCCCCGCGGACCAGACGTTCCAGTTGTGGCTGATCGGCAAAGCGGCCACCCCGGTCTCAGCGGGCCTCGTCGCGGGTACCGGCTCCAGCGCCCCACAGGTGATCGATTCGCTCGACTCCTCGACGGTGCTCGCGGTGACGATCGAGCCACAGGGTGGATCGGCTCAACCGACGACCGATATCCTGACGCAGGTCGCGCTGTAGCGCGACACACGCCTGCGGGTCGACGTTTTAGAAAACGCGGCTTCGCAGACGTCACGAGTGATCGCAGGAGCAATGATGCGTCGACAACACCTGATCTGGCTGACCCTTGGGCTCACGCTGGCCGCGTTCCTCGGGGCGACGGCACCCGCGCAGGCGGCGCCGACGTCGAGCATCGTCAGTTCCACCGACGATTCACCCCAGCAGGTGACGCTGATGGTGCATTCGGCGTCGATGGATCGGATCGTCCCGATCACGGTGTTGACGCCGAAGAACCGCACGCGTCCCGCGCCGACGCTGTACCTGCTCAACGGCGCAGGTGGTGGCGAGGATTCAGCCACGTGGGACGCCCGCACCGACTACAAGAAGTTCTTCGCCGACAAGAACGTCTACGTTGTGACCCCGATCGGCGGTGCGTTCTCGTACTACACCGATTGGCAACGCGACGACCCGGTCCTCGGACGCAACAAGTGGCAGACGTTCCTCACCAAAGAACTGCCACCCCTGATCGACAAGCGCTTCCCGACCACCGGAAAGGTTGCCGCAGCAGGCATCTCGATGGCCGGCACCACGGTGTTCAACCTCGCGCTGGCGGCCCCGGGGATGTACCGCTCGATTGCCGCGTTCAGCGGCTGCGCTCGCACCAGCGACCCCGTCGGGCAGCAGTACATCCGCTTCGTCGTCGAGAACCGCGGCGGCGGCAACATGGTCAACATGTGGGGGCCGCTGAATGGACCCGGTTGGCGCGCGAACGATCCCTATCTCAACGCGGCGAAGCTGCGCGGCACCAAGGTCTACATGACCGCGGGCACCGGACTTCCCGGCAAGCACGAACAATTGTCCGACCCGTCGATCGACGGCGACGGGCTGGTGCTGGCGAACCAGGCTCTGCTCGGCGGAGCGATCGAGTTCGGCATCGATCAGTGCACACGCCAGATGGCCACGCGCCTCGCTCAGCTCGGCATTCCCGCCAAGGTCAACCTGCGCTCAGGCGGAACCCACTCGTGGGGCTACTGGCAGGATGACCTGCATCAGACCTGGCCGTCGATCGCCCGAGACATCGGGGCGTAAGACCTCACCAGAGGTCGAGGCTGGTGTAGCCGTCCTGGAGCGCGCGAGCCAGCAAATGGGTCTTCGTCGGGGCGGGACGGCCGGCGGCCGTGTACTTCGCGCGGATACGCGCGAGGTGGGTGCTCACGGTCGAGGCGGAAATGAACAGCGTCGCCGCAGCGTCTTCTTTCGACTCGGCACGCAGCCAGGTCAACAACACCTCGACCTCGCGGCGCGACAGCACCGGCCGGCGCATGGCGGCGACGTCGTGGCCGTGGCGGTAGTCGTCCATGCGGGCGATCTCGGTGCGAGCGGACGCGGTCGACGTCGCGACGCGATCAACTACGACGCCGGGCACAGGCGATGGCGCCGCGATAGGCCCCCCGGTCTGAGAAACTACGGTCACCAGTACGTCCTTACACATCATGTCTTTACGACAGCGATCCCCAACTCACAGCAAATAGTAAGGATTGGGTCTGACATGTCGGTAGTCCCCTAAATGGGGCCTTTGTTGCATTCGCAACAATCGGCGCTGGATTGCCGCACCCAAATGTGTGTCCAATCGAAAGATGTGGGTGCTGCAGCAGCCACATCTTTCGATAAGACACACATTCAGGCCGGGGAGCCATCACTCCGCCGACGGTGTGCCAAACTAGAACACGTTCTCGTTTGGCCGTCGCTGTCAGAAAGGGGCCTCATGCCCTCCCCGTCGACCCACACCGTCGCAGGTACCACGCTCACGATGCCCGTCCAGGTCAGAGATGCGCGGTGCATCGTCGCGGGATTCACCGCCGACGCCGACGCGATGGCGCGGGCCATAGCAGCGTCGGGCGCATCGTCACTCCGTCCACTGCGGATGCGCCCGGGCCGCGGAATGGTGATGCTGGTATTCGTCGACTACGTCGACGGAGATCTCGGCCCATACAACGAGTTCGGTGTGTGTTTGCTCGTCGAGAATCCGGCGCAACGTCCATCGCCCATCAATGCGCTCGGCTCGGTGTTGCGCGGCGATGCGCACGCATTGATTCATCGGCTTCCGGTCGACGGCGAGTTCACCCGTCAGGCAGGGCGCGGGATTTGGGGCTTCCCCAAGTTTCTCGCCGACTTCGACGTCGACCATGACAGCTCGCGCAAGCGCGGCAGCGTCTCGCACGACGGAAGCCTCATCGCAGCGCTCGAGACCGCACCGGGCCTGCCGGTCCCCGCGGGCTCAGGGGATGCGGAACTCACCGCCTACTCGTGCCTCGACGGAACGCTGCGATCCGTACCCTGGCGGCTGGGATCACTGAGCGGTGTCCGCGCACGGATCGGCGGCGCCACCCTGACGCTCGGCGGTCACCCGATCGCAGAAGAACTACGTGACCTGAAGTTGGCCCGGCACGCCGCCATGACGATGTCGGTGGCACACCTGGCCATGACATTCGACGACGCCACCGATCTCTGAGATTCGGCTCGCCGATCGCACCGGGCACGCGTCGTCGACTCAGCTGTTCCTAGACTGGCGTCATCAGCCCCACAGCCAAACGGTCCACAAGCCGAAAGGCGCCAGCCGAAAGGCACACGAGCCATGAGCAACCTCGAAGCACACCCGGCCGAGATCGACTGCCAGACCGAGGCCGAGAACGCCGATCCCGATCATGACGGATCGCTGCGTGTCGAAGTGCTCACCGCGCGCGACGTACCGCTCGGCGGGCCGCGTGCCATGACGGTGCATCGCACCCTGCCGCAACGGGAACGGTCGCTGATCGGAGCGTGGTGCTTCGCCGATCACTACGGCCCCGACGACGTCTCGGCCACCGGCGGCATGGACGTCCCACCGCATCCGCACATCGGATTGCAAACGGTCAGTTGGCTTTTCACCGGCGAGATCGAGCACCGGGACACCATGGGCAATCACGCGATGGTCCGGCCGGGCGAACTGAACCTGATGACCTCGGGACACGGCATTGCCCATACCGAGGTCTCCACACCCGACACCACGGTCCTTCACGGCGTGCAGTTGTGGGTCGCGCTTCCCGCCGGGGCCGCGAACACCGCACGCGACTTCGCCCACTACGCACCACCGGCGATCACCGTCGGCGACGTGACGGCACTCGTCTTTCTCGGCACCCTGCTCGGCAGCACGTCGCCCGTCGAGACGTTCACGCCACTGCTGGGCGCTGAACTGCGCATCCCGCCGGGAGCAGACGTCACGCTCGACGTCGACCCCGGATTCGAACACGGATTCCTCATCGACTCCGGTCGCGTGGAGATCGTCGATTCGACGACCGGACCGCTCGAGCGGACCGAACTCGGCTACGTCGGAGTCGGCGCCGAGACCATCGTCCTCGCCAACCGCGGCGACGACGACGCGCGGGTCATCGTGCTCGGGGGTGCACCGTTCGACGACGACATCATCATGTGGTGGAACTTCGTCGGGCGCAGCCACGAGGAGATCGTCCTCGCGCGCGAGGAGTGGATGGCGCACAGCGAACGCTTCGGTCAGGTGCAGGGCTACACCGGCGAGGTGCAACACCTGCCCGCGCCGACCCTTCCGGGCACACGACTGCGCGCCCGGGAGAACACTCCCGGGCGCGCATAGTCCAGTCCCGTTCGCCCAGTCTCTATCACTCAGTCGCCTGCCAGCAGACGAGCGAAGTTGGCGATCCCCGCCTCCTCGCCCGCGTGTACCCGCTGCTCGCCGCGATCAGCGTCCGACGTCTGCGACGCGGCGGCCTGCCGAACAGTTCCGGTGGGCATGAGCGCCACCAATTGTGTTGCGGCCCGGCGGATTCGGTCGGACAGCGTTGCCGTGTCGCCGGAGGTCGACGCCCAGTCCTCCGACGCCGCGTAGACGCCGGTCGGTACGACGACGGTGCGCAGGTAGCCGAACAACGGACGCAGCGCGTGGTCGAGGACCATCGAGTGCCGGGGACTGCCCCCGGTTGCCGCGATGAGGACCGGCTTGCCCTCCATCGCGTCGACGTCGACGAGGTCGAAGAACGACTTGAACAAACCCGAGTACGACGCGTTGAACACCGGGGTCGCGACGATCAGCGCGTCGGCGTCCTGGACGGACCGGATGGCGTCGCCGGCAGCACCGGTCGCGAAACCGGTTGCCAGCGAACGCCCGATGTCGACGGCGAGGTCGCGCAGGTCGATGATCTGCACGTCGACGTCTCCGCCCTGCGACCGCACGAGCGACGCGGCCTCGTCGGTGAGCCGGTCGACGAGCATCCTCGTCGACGACGGTTCGCTGAGCCCGGCGTTGACCGCGACGAGTGTCAGCGGCTTCATGCGTTCACCTGTGTTTCCTGCTCTGCAAGCTCCTCTGCGTCGCGCGCCGCGACGAGCGAGGCGTGCGTCGGCGCGTCGGGAACATCTGCCGGGCGGCCTTCTGCGAATCCCTTGCGGAGTTCGGGGAGCACCTCGCCGAGCTCGTCGAGCTGTTCGAGGACCGTCTTGAGCGGCAGTCCCGCGTGGTCGACGAGGAACAGCTGGCGCTGGTAGTCGCCGAAGGTGTCGCGGAACGAGAGCGTGCGGTCGATGAACTCCTGCGGGCTGCCGACCGTGAGCGGCGTCTCGCGACTGAAGTCCTCCAACGACGGTCCGTGCCCGTACACCGGCGCGTTGTCGAAGTAGGGACGGAACTCGTTGACGGCGTCCTGGGAGTTCTTCCTGATGAAGAATTGACCACCGAGCCCGACGATCGCCTGGCTCGCCTTGCCGTGTCCGTAGTGCTCGTAGCGCTCCCGATAGAAGTCGATCAGTCGCTTCGAGTGCTCGGCGGGCCAGAAGATGTGGTTGGCGAAGAAGCCGTCACCGTAATAGGCGGCCTGCTCGGCGATCTCCGGACTGCGGATCGAGCCGTGCCAGACGAAGGGCGCAACGTCGTCGAGCGGACGCGGCGTCGACGTGAACGACTGCAGCGGGGTGCGGAACTTGCCCTCCCAGTCGACGACGTCCTCGGTCCACAACCGGTGCAGCAGGTGGTAGTTCTCGATGGCCAGCGGGATGCCCTGCCGGATGTCCTTGCCGAACCACGGGTACACCGGGCCGGTGTTGCCACGACCGAGCATCAGGTCGACGCGGCCGTCGGCGAGGTGTTGCAGCATGGCAAAGTCCTCGGCGATCTTGACCGGGTCGTTGGTGGTGATGAGTGTCGTCGCGGTGGAGAGCTGCAGCTTGCTCGTCTGAGCTGCGATGTAGGCGAGCGTCGTCGTCGGCGACGACGAGAAGAACGGTGGATTGTGGTGCTCGCCGAGGGCGTACACGTCGAGACCGATGTCCTCGGCCTTCTTCGCGATAGCCACGGACGCCTTGATGCGCTCGTGTTCTGTCGGCTCGACTCCCGTCGTAGGGTCGGCCGTGATGTCGCTGACGGAAAACAGTCCGAACTGCATGTCATGCCTCCTGGAATGACGGATACGAAACCTTTCACTCGCCATAACCGGACCACGGTCCGGTTAATTCCCACGTGTAGTGCCGCCCCTCGTCGATGCAAAGCGATCGGTTAGTGTGGCCTTACAATTCGTCGTCAGGAGTAGCAATGAAGCTTCGGAAGTCTCTCGCGGCAGCCATGATCGCGGGCGCCGCACTTGTCGCTGTAGCGGGCTGTTCAGGTTCGGACAGCGCCAGCGATACCGTCGCAAGCGCCACCAGCAAGGTCACCGAGGCGACGAGCCAGGCCGCCGCGGCGATCGCCGGCCTGACCAATTCCGACGCCCAGGACATCCTCCGCAAGGCCGTCGACCCCAATACCTCGTCCGACGAGCTCGAGAAGGTCGTCGACACCAGCAACCCGGTCACCAAGACCGCGATCCAGGCGTACGCCAAGGGCGCGTCGGCAGCGGGCTACGGACCCGATGTGTACACCGTGACCGAGGTCAAGAAGACCGGCGACAACGCTGCTGATGCCAGCGTGGAGGTCAAGAGCCCGCACACGTCCAACCCCGCGAACATCACGCTCTCGTACGTGAAAGTCGATGGCGAGTGGAAGCTGTCCGGCAACGCCGTCACCCAGCTCACCTCGATGATGGGCCAGCACGGCGGCTGATTCGCCAGACGCCGCTGATTCGCCAGACGCCTCAGTACAGATCCACACACTCCGCGCCGTTCCGGACTCTTCATTCCGGGGCGGCGCGGTGTGCATCGGTAGACTCACTACGAGGAGGGCCGATGCGAACCGAACACCACACAGCGCCGATCGAACCGGCAGCAACCGACCGTTACGAGCGCTGGCCGCAGTCGAACGTGCTGGAGTCGATGTCGCTGCCCTCCGTTCCGGATGCTTCATCGACGCCGGATGCCCTGGAGGCGTACTCGGGGCCGGACGCCGCGCCATCTGGCCGTGGCGACAACGCGCCGCGATCACGACGCAATCCTGTGCCCATCGAAGGCCTCCGCGTGCGGACACGAGATACATCTCGCGATACCCCACTACCGGAGGTAGGCGACTACTGGGACCTCGCCCACGCTCAACGCGTGATCCTCACGCCGACGGTGATACCGACGGTCCATCCGGTACCTCTCGCCAGTCAGGTGCCCGCGCGACCGCGGACATCGCCGCTGACCACAGCGTCGTTGGTGACCGCATTGGCAGCGTTCCCACTTATTCCGGTGTTGGGCATCGGCGGGGTCGTCGGGCTCTTGTCGATGGTGCTCGGTGCCGCGGGCGTTCGCCAGATTCACCGACACCCGACCCGCTATCGAGGCAGTGGCCGCGCAGTCACCGGAATAGTCCTCGGCACGATCGCCGCGGTGATCGGCATTCCGATCATGCTGCTGGTGCTGGTGATCGCAGGCTTGTGAGTTGGTGCCGCGGCCAGTGAGATGGTGCCGCGGCCAGTGAGTTGGTGCCGCAGGGCGGGAGCGTCAGCCCACGGCCCGGAGCGAACCACCGGAGAACGGCAGATTGCGACCGAGCCAGGCGAGCACCTGATCGATCATCGCCCCCTGCTTGACGGGATCGCTGACCGTGGCAATCGACGGGAGTGAGTGAAGCAGTGCCGCGTAGATCGCGGCCTCCGACGACATACCGTTTCGCTTCATCACCTTTTCGTACGACGACATGCTCTCCGCAAGCTCGGCGTACGTCGCCGAATCGCCCCCCAAGCGAACAGCCGTCATCCACGGCGTCGCCTCAGCGCGCCGCTTCACGTCGTTACGCAATTCCGTCATCATTCGACCTCGAGCACCCCACGCGTCGACATCTCCGACCTCAGCCATCTTGCCTCCCAACGATGGCGTCGATCCTTTCGAACAGAATGCACCTAAGCGACTTGTTCGGAAGACGAACCACCGTACTATGTGACGAATTCCACTCGGATTTCGTGTTTCTACAAAACCCGATGCTACTGAGGCGTCAGCAGGTATCCAATGTTGCTGATGTGACTGGTGTGAAAGCGTTATATGCGTGTCACCGGTCGGCGATTACGTCGTCGTGTCGCAGCCTCTACAGGGGCGTCTGCCCTTCGCGCCGACTAATCGGCCTCCATCGCTTCGATGAGGCTCTTCGGGCGCAGGTCGGTCCAGTTCTGCTCGACGTACTCGAGGCACGCGGCCCGGCTGTCCTCTCCGAACACCTTGGTCCATCCGTCGGGGATGTCGGCGAATGTCGGCCACAGGGAGTGCTGGTTCTCGTGGTTGACCAGGACGAAGAATCGTCCGTTCTCGTCGTCAAAGGGATTCGTCATTGTCGCTTCCTTTCCTCACCATCGTCTTCGATGTTCGTTATATGTTGCTCGTGCGTGTTGCCCGCCAGTCGCAGAGCCAGGACCGGCCCGATGACAGCGAGTGCGTCCGCATTCGCCATGCCGAGGTGGTCGGCGTCGACGTCTACGTTGACAACGTCTCCGTCGACGTGTGGTTCCCACGACCGCGCGACAGCGGATGGGTCTTCCTTGTCGCGTGTCGCCGTGAACACCAGCAGCGAGCCGTCGAACCGGTCGGGGCGGAATTGCTCCACCAACTGCTCACCACCCGCGAAACTGTCCATCACCCACTGCACCTGCTCATCACGCAGCAGTCCCAGCGATGCGATCTTGTCCCGCACGATCGCTGCGACCTCATCGGCAGAGCTCGCCTCAATATCTTCCCCGAGATCGAATAGGTCGCGCCAGCCCCCCAGCAAATCGCCGACGAACTCGCCGCCGGGACGCACCCGCTCGGCCGACTCAGACCCGTTCACCTGGTCGACGGACACCGGCGCCGAGTCCATCACGCCGAGGAAGGCGACCTCCTCGCCTGCTTCCCGCAACGCCGTGGCCATCGCGTACGCGACATATCCACCGAGCGACCATCCGAGCAGGTTGTACGGCCCTTCCGGCTGCACACGACGGATCTCGGCGAGGTACCTCTGCGCCAGCTCTTCGACAGACGAGGCAAACGGTTCTCCGGACACGGCGTGCGGGTCCTGCAGGCCGTACACCGGCCGATCGGCCAGGTAGGGCACGAATCCGCCATAGAACCACGCGAGTCCGCCCGCCGGGTGCACACAGAACAGCGGAGGCTGTGAGCCGCGCGCGAGCTCGATGAGAACCTCACCTGCCGGCGCGGTGGCGCCTTCGATTCGGGCCGCGATCCCGCGCGGCGTCGGATCGTTGAACAACCAGCCGAGTTCGAGATGATCGCCGTGCACTCGCCGCAAGAGACCGAGTGCACGGGTCGCCGACAACGAATCGCCGCCGAGGTCGAAGAAGCTGTCGGTCGCGCCGACGTTCTCGACGCCGAGGATCTCGCCGAACACCTCGGCCACCGATTCCTCGATCGGCCCGACCGGGTCCACACGAACCCCGCTCGGGCGCTGCGGTTCGGGAAGCGCGCGCTTGTCGAGTTTGCCGACAGCCGTGAGCGGAAACGCATCGAGCACGGTGATGCTCGACGGCACCATATGGGCGGGCAACCGTTGCGAGAGAAAGTGCCGCAGCGTCGTCGACACGGATTCCTCGGGATCGCTGAGGGAATCATCGGGGCCCGGGGAATCGTCGAGCACGACGTACCCGGCGAGCGCTGTCGCCACCGCTCCCCCGACTCCGACGACGACGGCCGATTCGACCTTCGGATGAGCCGCCAGGGCCGCCTCGATCTCACCCAGTTCTATTCGCAGACCGCGAAGCTTGACCTGAGCGTCGCTTCGACCCGCGTACTCGAGTGAGAGTTCACCGGTCTCGTCGCGCTGCCAACGGACGACGTCGCCTGTGCGGTACATGCGTTCGCCTGCGGCGCCGTTCGGGTGCGCGACAAACCGCTCCGACGTCAGTCCCGGCCGATCGAGATACCCGCGAGAGAGCGGTAGTCCGGTGATGTAGAGCTCTCCGGAGACTCCCTCGGGTACGGGATGTAGGCGGGCGTCGAGGACTTCGAACCCTGTGCCGTTGATGGGACCGCCGAGAAGCACTCTGGCACCCGGCCACGTCGGCCGCGCGAACGTCACACTGATCGTCGTCTCGGTCGGACCATAGATGTTGTGCAGGCTGAGGTGGCCCGACCAACCGTCGACGATCGACGGCGGCACGGCTTCGCCGCCCACGGCGACCCCCGCCAGATCCGGCAGTGCAGCCGGATCCATGGTCGACAACACGGTCGGAGTGAGGAACGTATGTGTCACCGCACGTTCTCGCATGAACTGCTCCAGTGCCTCGCCACCGACCGCGTCCGCGGGGCGGTATGCGATCTGGCCGCCGAACGCTGCAGCGAGGAGGTACTCCAGCACCGAGGCGTCGAAGCTCGGCGACGCGAAGCCCAGCACAACCGGCTTCTCGACCTGCGGGAAGCGGGACGATTCCGCTGCGGCGTAGTTGGCCAGGCCGGAGTGCGTGACGCTCACACCCTTGGGCCTTCCGGTCGATCCCGAGGTGTAGATCACGTATGCCGTGTTGTCCGGTCGCACCGGCTTCAGGAGCTCGTTCGCGGCGAGCGACGTGGTGTCCTGTGACGAGATTGCGCGCGAGACGGCCGGGTCGTCGAGGTCGACCCAGTCGAGTCCCGGCCGCGTCGGCAGCGAGCGCGAGCGGGTCAGGCCCAGTACGGCGCCGGAATCCTCGACCATCGTCGCAACTCGTTCTGCGGGATAGTCCGGATCGATCGGCACATACCCCGCGCCGGTCTTGGCGACTGCCCAGATCGCGGTGAGCAATTCCGTGGAGCGTCCGATCGCCAGACCGACGAGCGACTCGGTCCCGATCCCACGTGCGATCAGCCACCGCGCGAGGCGAGTGGACTCGGCGTCGAGTTCGGCGTAGGTCAACTTCGAACCGGCAGCGTCGCTGACCGCTGTGCGCGGTCCGTATGCCGCTGCGGCTTCGGCGAACAGGTCGGCTAGCAGCCGCGGTCGTGCCCCTTCACCACCGTCGACCGGCGTGAACTGTGCCCTCTGTTCGTCGGTGACGAGGGTGATGTCGGCGGTGAGGCGTGTCGGGTCAGCGGCCATCTGGCGCAGGATCTCGACCAGCGCGGTGCTGAATACCTCTACCTGGTGATCGTCGAATGCCGCAGGCAGATACTTGAGCGTGAGCGAGATCCGCCCGCCCGGCAACGGAGCCGTCGCCATGTTGAGCGGGTAGTGGGTCGCGTCGGTGCCATCGAAGTCGAGGATCTGCAGGCCCCCGGTCTGTGCGGGGTCGGCGGTCGCGAGCGAGTCGCCGTCCACCGGGTAGGACTCGTGCACCGTGAGGGTGTCGAACAGCAGGGGGACGTCGGCAAGCGCCATCAGTTCGGTCAGTCCGATGTGCTGGTGGTCGAGCACGGTCACCTTCGCCTGCTGCAGACGCGCGAGCACGTCCGCGACGGGTGCGTCCGGGTCGACGTCGACGACGGCGGGCACGGTGTTGATGAACAGGCCGACCATCGACGCCACGCCTTCGAGATCTGCGGGGCGGCCCGAAGTGGTCTCACCGAATGTGACGACCCGGTTCCCGGTCAGTCGAGACAACAACACAGCCCAGGCCAGTTGCAGCACCGTGGCCACGGTTGCGCCCTGCGCCCTGGCGAGCCGCTCGATTCCGTCGACGATCTGCTCGTCGAGCAGCGCGGAGTGATCGCGCGGAAGCATCTCTCGAGCACCGGACACGCCGGGAGCCACGAGGGTCGGACCGTCGACCGGCGCGAGCACGCCCCGCCACGCCGCCCGAGCGGCATCGGGGTCGGCGAGCGCGATGCGGCGCGCATGATCGCCGAAGTCGCCACCACCGGGTTGTGTCCCGGTGTATGTCGACCCGGTCGCGTAGAGCGCGAGCAGGTCGGCGAGGACGAGCGGACCCGACCATCCGTCGATCAGGATGTGGTGATTGGTGACGATCAGGTGCGCGTCGTCGCCGTGGCGGACGAGCGTGAAGCGCATCAGCGGGGCGGACTCGAGATCGAATCCGCGACGTCGCTCCACGTCGGCGTACTGCTCCACCGCCGACATGTCATCCCCGGCCGACGACGCCGATACCTCGACGACCTCCCACGGCACGGCGACCGTCTCGGGGATCACCGTGACCACGGCGCCGCTCCTGCAACGCACGAACGCCGAGCGCAACGCCCTGTGGTGATCAAAGAGTGCTGCTGTCGCACGACGAAGCCGCTCGACGTCGATGTCCCCGCCGAGGTGGAGGATTCCCTGCACCACGTAGACATCGACCGCGTCGTCGCCCGCGAGCTCTGATTGGACGTGCAGACCCCTTTGGAGCGGCGTCATCGGCCAGACGTCGGCCGAGCCGAAACGGTGCGCGAGCTCGTCGAGGTCGTCCTGGGTCACGCCGGTACCGGGCACGTCCGAGGGCGATAGTCCCGGCCCGCCGGGCTGTCGCGCCGCGGCGGTGACCGCGGAGAGTTCGGCCGCCCATCGATCACCGAGATCCTCGATGTCCGACCGAGAGAATGCGCCACTCGGGAACAGCAGGTCGGCCGACAGTTCGCGGCCGCTGTCGGTCGTCGCGGTGCCGACGTTGACAGAGAGCGTGTTCATCGCAACCATGCGACCCGACACCGACGCGGGCAGCGCGGGTGCCGCGGGATCGGCGGTGAACGGCAACACCGCCGCGTCGTCGCTGCCGCGGACGCCGGCTCCGAGGTAGTTGAACGCGATACCGGGCAACGCGGTCTGCGCCAACCGTGCGTCACCGTTGCGCGAGAGGTTGTTGCGCAGCAGGCCGAATCCCAGACCGTGCTCGGGCTGCCCGAGGCGTTCCTCCTTGGCCGCCTTGACGGCGTGCACGACGTCATCGCCGGGGTCGACGACGATCGGGGCGATCGACGTGAACCATCCGACGGTGCGGGAGAGGTCAGCGGTGCTCGGCGACGAGCCGTGGGCGAGCACGTCCTCGTAGCGTCCGTGGCCTTCGACCAGGATCGATACCGGAGCATCGTCGACGATTCCGCGAGCACGCTGCCACGACCTGATCGCGCGCGCCAACGCACCGAGCAGAGCGTCGTTGACATGGCCACCGAACTGTTCGGGGACGCTGGTGAGTAGCGCCTCCGTGTCCGCGGTGCCGACGGCGACGGTCACCGTGGAGAGTGTGGCGAATCGATCTCGGTCGCGCTCGACGGTGACGCCGAGATCGGTGGGCTCGCGGTCGACGCGCGCCAGCCAGTAGTCGACCTCGCCCTCGTGCTCCGCGGTGCGTTCGGCCAGCGCGGAGTGCCACGCTCGTGCCGAGGTGACCTCGGGACGCAACGTCGCGACACCACCGCTTTCCGACGCCGCCCACGCCGTGATCAGATCCTCGATGAGGATCGGCCACGAGACCGCGTCCACGCCGAGGTGATGGATCGCGAGCACCACCCGCGCACCGTCGGCTCCCACGACGTGTGCGGCGGACACCAGGACCCCGTCGGCCGGTGACAGCTCACGCAGTGCGCGAGCATGTGCCGCCCGCACCGCGGCAGCGAATTCCGGGCTGCCGCCGGCTGCATCGACCCGCTCGCCGACGACACTCGGTGTGGCGTCGGATCCTGCTGTGGCCACCCATTCGCCGTCGACGTACCGCAGTGTCGACGACAACATCGGGTGTGCCGAGACAACCGTCGTGAGCAGTCGCCGCAGCCTCTCGGTGTCGAGACCTTCGGGCGCGATGAGTGTCATCGACTGCGAGAAGTCGGCGAAATCGTCTGGCTCGTCGGACAATTCGATCACCCACGCAGCAACCGGCGAGACCGGAACGGCACCCGTCGGCCCGTCCGGCAACTCGGCGAGCATCGGGAGTCGTTGTGCATCGGCTGCTGCTGCCACGGCAAGAGCGCGCACCGACTTGTGCTCGAAGATGTCGCGCGGGGAGATCGGAAGGCCTGCTGCACGTGCGGCCGACGAGAGCGTGATGGCGAGGATCGAGTCACCGCCGAGCGCGAAGAAGGAGTCGGTCATGCCGACCTTTTCGACCCCGAGCACACCGGCCACGAGGCCGGCCAGAGTCTCCTCGGCGGGCGTCGCCGGCACGACGTCGTCGCCGCCGACGCCGTCGATCGTGGGCTGCGGCAGTGCTTGTCGATCCAGTTTGCCGTTCGCGGTCAGCGGCAGACGATCGATCGGCATGATGATTCCGGGAATCATGTACGTCGGCACCGCGCGCGCAACCGAGTCGCGGACCTCGTCCACGTCTATCGAGTCGATCCGGTCTGCGACCACATAGCCGACGAGTTGCTCGCCACGTCCGGGGATGTCGACGACCGTTGCCGCGGCAGCGTTGATGCCGGGGGCAGCGGCCAATGCTGCCTCGACCTCGCCGTACTCGATGCGGAAGCCACGCAGCTGCACCTGCGCATCACCGCGCCCGAGATACTCGATGTCGTCGCCGATGCGGCGGGCGAGGTCGCCGGTGCGGTACATCCGTTCGCCGCCCGGATCGAAGGGGTCGGCGACGAACCGCGTGGCGGTGAGCTCCGACCGTCCCCGGTAACCCCGCGCCAATTGGCCACCCGTGACATAGATTTCGCCGACGACGCCCGGCGGGACCGGATGCAGTCGCGAGTCGAGGATGTGAATGCCCAACGAGCTCAACGGCCTACCGATCAGCGAGCTGTCGCCGTCGAGGACCGACGCTCGGTCCATGGGCCGGATGCTGACATGCACCGTGGTCTCGGTAATGCCGTACATGTTGACCAGTTGAGCTGTGTCCGAGGGGTTTTCGGTGAACCAGCGGTCGACCTGATCGAATGCGAGCGCCTCGCCGCCGAACACGATGTAGCGCAGGGCGAGATCAGGTCCGACGCGCCGTCGAGCGTCGATGAGTTGGTAGAAGGCGGACGGCGTCTGGCTCAGCACCGTCACCCCTTCGCGGCCGAGGAGTTCGACGAATGCGTCCGGGTCACGTGCGACGTCGCGGTCGACGATGACCAGACGCGCACCCGACGCGAACGGGCCCCACAGTTCCCACACCGAGAAGTCGAACGCATAGGAGTGGAACATGGTCCAGACGTCGGTCGGGACGAACTCGAAGTCGGTCGCGGTGGTGTCGATCAGGGTGAGCACGTCGCGGTGAGTGATCTGCACGCCCTTGGGCTTGCCGGTGGATCCGGACGTGTAGATGACGTACGCGCCGGAGTCGGGTTTGATGACCGGCGTCGGCGTGGGCAGACCGGTCCCCTCGCCCACCAGGTCGTCGACGTCGACGGCCGCGACGGCGTCGGGCAACTGCCCGAACAGCTCGTGATCGACGGTCGCGGCGTCGGTGATGATCAGGTCGATGGCGGCGTCGGCGACGATATAGGTCAGGCGTTGCACCGGGTTCGTCGTATCCAACGGGAGATAGCCCGCACCCGCCTTGAGGACACCCAGAATGGCGACGGCGAGGTCGACGGTGCGTGCCGTTGCGACACCGACGAGATCTCCCGCGACGACGCCGCGCTCGACCAGTGCCGCGGCCACTGCCGTCGACCGGCGGTCGAGTTCGCCGTAGTCGAGCGACTGTCCGGCCGCGCTGACTGCTGGCCGGTCATGGTGTGCGCGTACGGATTCGGCGAACAGGTCGACGAGGCTCAGGTCTGCGCGCGGCGTGTTCGTTATCGGCGCCGGAAGTGCGGCGAGCGTCGCCTTCTCGTGATCCGACAGCAGCACGACGTCGCCGATCGGCAGGCTCGGATCGGCGGTGCAGCCGTCGAGCATCCGGACGAACCGGTCGGCGATCGTGTCAACCGTCGAGCCATCGAAAAGGTCTGTGGCATAGACGATCTGTGCCGTCCACGGCTGACCGTCGGGAGCGTCGGCGATACCGAAGGTGAGGTCGACCTTGGCCGGGGTGTGCTGCGGCGCGATGGGCGAGATCTGCACTCCGGCAACATGTGTGGCGTTCAGTTCTGCCGCGAACTCCGGCAGCACCGACTGATGGAACGTGAGCAGCACCTGGGTGAGGGGCGCGAACGCTTCCGAGCGCACCGGGTCGAGACGATCGATCACCGCTTCGAACGGCACGTCGGCGTGGGCGAACGCGTCGAGGTCTGTGGTCCGCACAGACTCGAGTAGATCGGCGAACGATGCACCGGGGTCCACGTCGCTGCGGAGTACGAGGGTGTTGACGAACATGCCGACCAATGCGTCGAGATCACGTTGTCCGCGACCGGCAATCGGTGTTCCCACCGTGACATCGGTCGTGGCGGCCAGTCGGGACAGGAGCGCAGCGAGTGTCGCGTGCACGACCATGAACGGTGTCACACCGTGCTCGCGTGCCACCGCCGACACCCGGCCTGCGATGGCGGCCGGTATCGCGAACCCGACCTGCGCGCCCCGCTCGGAGGCGACGAGGGGTCGCGGACGGTCGGTCGGCAGTTCCAGCACATCCGGTACGCCTGCCAGCGCGTCCTCCCAGTAGGACAGTTGACGCGCGACCACCGACGTCGGGTCGTCCGGCCGCCCGAGCACCTCGTGCTGCCAGATGGCCACATCGGCGAACTGCACCGGCAGCGGCGCGAAGTGCGGTGCCGAGCCTGTCGCGCGCGCCGCATACGCCGCCATCATGTCGCTGACCAACGGGCCCATCGATTCGCCGTCGGCAGCGATGTGGTGGGCCACCAGCGCGAACACATACTCGTCCTGCGCGGACCGCCACACGCGGCACCGCAGCGGCTCCTCGACACTGACGTCGAAGCCGTCGGTCACCGCGGCCTCGAGCTGTGCGGCGGAGTCGACGACGCCCCAATCGAGGCGGTCCGACACGGTGTCGACGCCGCCGATGATCTGCACCGGAACGCCGTCCACCGCGGGGAACACCGTCCGCAGCACCTCGTGACGCTCGACCACGTCGACGACGGCTGCCCGCAGCGCAGCGAAGTCGACGTCGCCGCTGAGCCGAAGCAGCACCGGGACGTTGTAGGTGCTCAACGTGGGATCGAACTGGTTGATGACCCACATCCTGGCCTGCGCGAACGACAGCGGAATGCGGGCCGGACGGGGCACGACCGGCACGACCGGCGAGAGTCCCGGCTCACGCTGCGCCGCAAGCGCGGCGAGACCGCGCACGGTTGGCTGCTCGAAGACGTCGCGCACGGTGATGTCGGCGTCGAAGAGTTCGGAGATCCGCGCAGCAACGCGAGTGGCCGACAACGAGTTGCCGCCGAGGTCGAAGTAGCTCTCCGTGACGCCGATGGTCTCGCTACCGAGCACCTCGGCGTAGACGGCGGCGACACGCTCCTCCGCGTCGGTCGCCGGTGCGACGCTGCTGTGCTGCTGCGCTTCTTCGGCAGGCGTGGGCAGCGCGGCGACGTCGATCTTGCCTCCGGGCGTGTGCGGTAGAGCATCGAGCACGGTCAGACTCGCGGGAACCATGTGCGAGGGAAGCCGCGTGGCGATGTGGTCGCGGATGGCCGCGACATCGACGTCGGGTGATGCCACCACGTACCCTGCCAGCGCGCTCGCGACGGCGCCTCCGACACCGATGACCACCGCGGCGTCGACGTCGGGGTGGGAGGTGAGTGCCGTCTCGATCTCGCCGAGTTCGATCCTCAGCCCGCGCAACTTGACCTGTGTGTCGATGCGGCCGGCGTACTCCAATTCGCCTGTGGCGGTGATCCTGACGAGATCGCCCGTCGCGTACAGGCGCGCGCCCGGTGTCGAGCTGAACGGATTCGCGACGAACGCCTTCGCGGTCAGTCCGGGGCGTCCGAGGTAGCCGCGCGCGAGCGAGTCGTCGGCGCTGAGATACAACGCACCCGTGACGCCCTGCGGCACGCGGTGCAGTCGCGAATCGAGAACATACGCGGCGAACCCGCGTATCGGGCGTCCGATGGTCACCGGCAGCCCGCGCTCGACCACGGCCGCTGTTGCCCACACCGTCGTCTCCGACGGCCCGTAGAGGTTGAGCGTCCGGAGATCGGGATGAGCCGACGCCCACCTGTCGATGAGTTCGGGTGGGCACGCCTCGCCCGCCGATGCGAGATTCCTCAGGCTCGCACCGAATTGCGGGTCGACGGTGGCGAGCACCGTGGGGGTGATGATCGCGTCGGTGACGCCGCCGCGTTCGATGACACGGCCGAGCGCGTCCGACGCGTACTCATCGGCGCCTGCGATCACCAGGGTGTGGCCGAGGCCGATGCCCCAGAGCATTTCGAGTATCGACGCGTCGAAGCTCGGCGATGCGACGTGCAGCACCCGGACGTCGGATGCCGTTGTCGAGGTCCCGGAGATCTCCGCGAGTGCGTCGACGAGATTGGCGATGCCGCGCTGGGCGACGCCGACCGCCTTGGGGCGACCTGTCGATCCGGAGGTGTAGATGAGATACGCGAGATCGTCGAGTCTCACCGGTGCGCGGCGCTCGTCGTTCGTGACGGGACCGTCTGCGACCCCGGGTGCGATCAGGGCGTCGATATCCATCCAGGTGCACGGCGATTCTCCGAAGCCGGGGATGGTATCGCGGTCGCTGATCCCAAGGGTTGCACCGCAATCGGCCAGCATGAAGGCGATGCGGTCCTCGGGATACGACGGCGCGATGGGCACGTACGCTGCCCCGGTTCGGAACACACCGAAGACGGCGACAACCGAGTTGATCGAGCGGTTCATGCCGACGGCGATCACGTCGCCGGGTCCGACACCCGCGGCGATCAGCCTTCGGGCCACTCGATTGACCGCCTTCTCGAATTCGTCGTAGGTGAACTGCTGGTCACCACAGATCAGTGCGGGACGGTCCGGATCGATGACGCGGTCGTCGAGGATGTCGACGAGTACACGCGGCGTCGAGACACCGCCATCGGCCGCAACGCCATTGGTGCCCAACGAGTTCCGACTCCGCACCCCGAGTGACACCACCGTGTCGTCGTCGACCGCGAGGTCGATGTCGCCGACGGCGATCCGGGGGTGTGCCACCATCGATTCCAGCACCGTCAACCAGCGATCGGCGAAACCGCGCACCGTCGATTCGTCGAATAGTGCGCTGGCATAGATGAATTCGGCAGTCATGGGCGAGACGGCGCGTCGGTCTGCCACGCCGACCGTGAGGTCGAATTTGGCTGTTGGCGCAGCGATGTCCAGCGGTTCGGCGACCAGTCCCGCCGCCTCTATCTCGGCCCGCGGATCGACGTCGCCCGACACATGGGTGAAGGCGATCTGCACGAGCGGCTCGAATGCGGTGGAACGCGCGGGCGACAACTCGTCGATGAGATCCTCGAAGTTCACGTCGGCATGCGCGAAGGCATCGAGATCGGTGGTGCGCACCGACGCGAGGAAGTCCTCGACGGTCAGCCCCGGATCGACCTCGGTGCGCAGCACCAACGTGTTGACGAACATCCCGACGAGATCGGCGAGGGCGGAGTCGGTACGGCCCGTGATCGGGGTTCCGATGACGACGTCGTCGGTGGCGGCCTCGCGCGACACCGTGATCGCCAGCGCCGCATGGAGGACCATGAAGCCGGTGATCTCGTGTTCCCGCGCGAAGGCCTCGATACGGGTCGCCAACGCGTCGTCGACGGTCAGCGAGACCACACCTGCGTCGCTGTCGCGCACCGATGGCCGCTGCCGATCCCTCGGCAGGTCGGTGACGATCGGCAGTGCCGCGAGTTGCGTTCGCCAGTAGTCCATCTGGCTACCGATCGGGCTCGACGGATCGTGCACGCTGCCGAGGGCAGCCTGCTGCCAGAGCGCATAGTCGGCGTACTGCACCGACAGCGGGGCCTGCGCGGGCACGGCCTCGCTGGTGCGGTGAAGGTAGGCGGCGAGAAGATCGCCGACGAGTACCGGAACCGATCCCCCGTCGAACGCGATGTGATGAACCGTGAGTGCCAGCTCATGCTCACCGTCGGAGACCCGCAGTACCCGACCCCGGATCGGGAGTTCACGCGTGACATCGAATCCCGTTGTGGCAGAAGTGATCAGCTCATCACGATGAGAGGCGACACCCCAATCCACCTCGTCGCGTGCCTGCGCGGCGGCAACGATGTGCTGCACGGGGCCGTCACCTGCATCCGGGTAGATCGTACGCAGCACCTCGTGACGTTCGAGAACGTCGCCGACTGCTGCGGACAGGGCGTCGAGGTCGAGACTTCCCTTGAGGCGCAGCACAAGTGGAATGTTGTAGGACGCCGACGTCGGGTCGAATCGGTTGATGAACCACATGCGCGACTGCGCCGCGGACAGTGGTACCCGCGCCGGTCGTGCCACCGCTGTCACGCGGGGCAGCACCTGGTCGCGACCTTCGATCGCTGCGGCGAGTTCTTCGACGGTAGGCGCATCAAACACATCACGCACCGACACCGACACCCCGAACACATCAGCCACCCCAGCAGCCACCCGCATCGCCGACAACGAATTACCACCCAACAAGAAAAACGACTCCCCCAACCCCACCCGCGACACACCCAACACCCGCTCAAACACCTGCGCCACCAACACCTCCGACGACGACACCGGCGCCACAAACCCCACCTCCGGCACCACCACCGGCGGCAACGCCCGACGATCCAACTTCCCCGAACTGTTCAACACCAACTCATCAGTCACCACCCACACCGACGGACACATATAACCCGGCAACACCCCAGACACATACTCACCCACCACATCCACATCCACCGACCCCGGCGACACATACCCCACCAACTGCTGCCCACCACCACCATCAACCACCGCACACACCGCATGCACCACACCCGGCGCCGCAGCAACCACCGCCTCCACCTCACCCAACTCCACCCGCTGCCCACGCAACTTCACCTGAAAATCCGTACGCCCCAAATACTCGATCTCCCCACCAACACCCCACCGCACCAAATCACCCGTCCGATACAACCGCGAACCCCCACCACCAAACGGATCCGCCACAAACCGCTCAGCACTCAACCCCGCACGCGACGCATACCCACGCGCCACCTGCACACCACCCAAATACAACTCACCAGGCACACCAGGAGGCACCACACCCAACCGCGCATCCAACACATACGTGGTGGTGTTGCTGATGGGCTTGCCGATGGTGACGTGGTCGCTTCCCGTCACGTCGACGTCCGTCACGTCGACCGCGGCCTCGGTGGGACCGTACAGATTGTGAATCCTGGTGTCCGGCAACTGTGCGTGTGCCTCGAGTGCCACCGCGGTGGGCAACGCCTCACCGGACGTCAGCAGCCATCGCAACGACCGGAGTTGTGTAAAGCTCTGTGCCGGAACCACATCGAGGAACACCGACAACATCGACGGCACGAAATGCACCGACGTCGCCCGCGTCGCCCCGATCAACTCCGCCAGATACAACGGATCCGCATGACCACCCGGCCGCGCCACCACCACCTGCGCACCAGACATCAACGGCGCGAACAACTCCGGAACCGACACATCAAACGTCACCGGCGTCTTCAACACCACCCGATCGGCGTCGGTCAGTGAGAAACGGTCGATGCACCACCACAGGCGGTTGGCCGCGGAACGGTGCGAGACGGTGACACCCTTCGGCCGACCCGTCGACCCCGACGTGAACAACGTATACAACGCCGCATCACCCGACAACGACCCCAACCGCTCACCATCAGACACCGCAGCCACCGACACATCCACCGACCCCGACGCATCCACCTCAACCACCCGCACACGATCACCCAACTCCACCACCGCCGCAGGCACCGCACCCGCAGCAACCACCACCACACCCACCCCAGCAGTACCCACCATGTACTCCACCCGCTCCACCGGCGCCTGAGTATCCAACGGCACATACTGACCACCCGCAGCAACCACCGCATGAATAGCCACCACAAACTCCACCGACCGCTCCAACGACACCCCCACCGCCACCTCAGGCCCCACACCCACACCAATCAACTCACGCGCCAACACCGCCACCCGCGCACCAAACTCCGCATACGACACCACCCGACCCTCACACCACAACGCAGGCGCACCCGGCGACCGAACCACCTGCGCCGCAACAGCATCAGCAACCGTCTCGACGGTCGGCTCCGTAATCGGCCCGGTCGCGGCGGACAGGACGGCAGCCGTTTCGGCAGGCGAGATCAACGTCGTGTCGCCGACGGCGTCTGCCGGGGCCGCCGTCAGACCGGCCAACAACGCGAGGTAGCGGTCGGCGAACGTCGAGATGGTCGCGTCGTCGAACAGGTCGGTGGCATAGACGATCGAGCACTGCCAGTCATCGCCCGAAGGCGCGGTTGTCACCGTGAGCGCGAGGTCGAGTTGCGCCGGGACACTTGGGACGTCGACCGGCTCGACCTCGAGCGCGTCGACACGCACCGTGGGATCTGCGACCGCGCCCGCCTCCATCGAGAGCATGACCTGAGCCAGCGGCGCGAATGCCTCGGAGCGCACCGGATCCAGCGCGTCGACGATGGTCTCGAACGGAACGTCCGCGTGGGTGAAGGCATCGAGGTCGGTCACCCGGATCCGGTCGAGCAGATCGACGAACGACTCGGCGAGGTCGACCTCGCTGCGCAGGATGAGAGTGTTGACGAACATCCCGACGAGCGGATCGAGCACTGCGTGTCCGCGCCCGGCAACCGGTGTCGCGACGGCGATGTCGGTGCTTCCCGACAGGCGCGCGAGCAGTACCGACAGCGCGGCGTGGACAACCATGAACGAGGTGACGCCGCGTTCGGCCGCTGTTGCGGCGATTCGATCCGCGATCTCCGCGGGGATGGCCACCTGCATGCGAGCACCGCGATGAGTGGCGACTCGCGGGCGTGGACGGTCCGTCGGCAGATCGATGACGTCGGGGAGTCCGGCGAGCTCTGCGACCCAGTGGGCGAGCTGTCGCCCGACCACCGATTCAGGATCTGCTGGATCGCCGAGGACCTGGTGTTGCCAGATCGAGTAGTCGGCGAATTGCACTGCCAGCGGGACGAATTCGGGCGTCGCGTCCGCCGAACGTGCGACATACGCAGTGACCAGATCAGCGACGAGCGGACGCATCGACTCACCGTCCGCCGCGATGTGATGGGCGACGAGGGCAACGATGTGCTCGTCGGGGCCCACCGGTGCCACGCGCACCCTCAGCGGCAACGATTCGGTGACATCGAACCCGGTGCTCACCGCGTCGGCGAGCGCCTGTTCGTCCGAGACGACGGCCCAGTCGAGTTCCGCCGCGACGCGGTGCGCCGGGTGGATCACCTGCACCGGGGTTCCGTCGATGGCGGGGAACGTCGTCCGCAACACCTCGTGACGAGCGACCACATCTTCCACAGCGCGGCGCAGCGCGACGAGATCGAGCTTCCCGCGAAGTCGCAGGAGCGCCGGGATGTTGTAGGTGGCGGTCCCGGGTTCGAACTGGTTGATGAACCACATCCGCGACTGCGCGAACGACAACGGGATCTCCGACGGCCGTGGCGACACGGCCTCGATCGGCGCGAGACCGCGATCCCGAGTCGTCACGAGGTCGACGAGTTCTTCGACGGTAGGCGCATCAAACACATCACGCACCGACACCGACACCCCGAACACATCAGCCACCCCAGCAGCCACCCGCATCGCCGACAACGAATTACCACCCAACAAGAAAAACGACTCCCCCAACCCCACCCGCGACACACCCAACACCCGCTCAAACACCTGCGCCACCAACACCTCCGACGACGACACCGGCGCCACAAACCCCACCTCCGGCACCACCACCGGCGGCAACGCCCGACGATCCAACTTCCCCGAACTGTTCAACACCAACTCATCAGTCACCACCCACACCGACGGACACATATAACCCGGCAACACCCCAGACACATACTCACCCACCACATCCACATCCACCGACCCCGGCGACACATACCCCACCAACTGCTGCCCACCACCACCATCAACCACCGCACACACCGCATGCACCACACCCGGCGCCGCAGCAACCACCGCCTCCACCTCACCCAACTCCACCCGCTGCCCACGCAACTTCACCTGAAAATCCGTACGCCCCAAATACTCGATCTCCCCACCAACACCCCACCGCACCAAATCACCCGTCCGATACAACCGCGAACCCCCACCACCAAACGGATCCGCCACAAACCGCTCAGCACTCAACCCCGCACGCGACGCATACCCACGCGCCACCTGCACACCACCCAAATACAACTCACCAGGCACACCAGGAGGCACCACACCCAACCGCGCATCCAACACATACATCGACGTGTTGGCCACCGGAATCCCGATGGGAATCAAGCGATCTCGTGTGGTGACATCGGCGTAGCCGACTTCGACGGCGGCCTCCGTCGGGCCGAAGAGATTGTGGATCGACACGTCCGGCAACAATCGATGGGCTGCGGCAACGGTGGCAGGCGGCAACGCCTCGCCCGAACAGAAGACCCACCGCAGGGAGTCGAGTTCGCGAATACGTTGCTCGGGGACCACATCGAGGAACACCGACAACATCGACGGCACGAAATGCACCGACGTCGCCCGCGTCTGACCGATCAACTCCGCCAGATACAACGGATCCCCGTGACTACCCGGCCGCGCCACCACCACCTGCGCACCAGACATCAACGGCGCGAACAACTCCGGAACCGACACATCAAACGTCACAGGCGTCTTCAACACCACCCGGTCGCCCGCCGACCACGGATATTCGCCCAGTCCCCACCACAACCTGTTGAGCACGGAACGGTGCGAGACGGTGACACCCTTCGGCCGACCCGTCGACCCCGACGTGAACAACGTATACAACGCCGCATCACCCGACAACGACCCCAACCGCTCACCATCAGACACCGCAGCCACCGACACATCCACCGACCCCGACGCATCCACCTCAACCACCCGCACACGATCACCCAACTCCACCACCGCCGCAGGCACCGCACCCGCAGCAACCACCACCACACCCACCCCAGCAGTACCCACCATGTACTCCACCCGCTCCACCGGCGCCTGAGTATCCAACGGCACATACTGACCACCCGCAGCAACCACCGCATGAATAGCCACCACAAACTCCACCGACCGCTCCAACGACACCCCCACCGCCACCTCAGGCCCCACACCCACACCAATCAACTCACGCGCCAACACCGCCACCCGCGCACCAAACTCCGCATACGACACCACCCGACCCTCACACCACAACGCAGGCGCACCCGGCGACCGAACCACCTGCGCCGCAACAGCATCAGCAACCGTCTGTGCCGCGGGCACCTCGACCTGCGGCCCGACAGACCACCGTTCGACGGTCGCCCGCTCGGTGCTGTCGAGCAACGAGATGTCGGCAACCAACGACTGCGGTCGACCCGCGACGGTGCGCAGGATGACACCGAGCGCGTCGGCGAAGACGCGGATCTGCTCGTCGTCGAATGCGCTCGGCAAATACTTCAGGGTGATCGACAGTCCGCCATCGCTCATGGGCGACGTGACCATGTTCAGCGGGAAGTGGGTGGAGTCACTGACCACCACCTCGGCGATGTCGAGTCCTGTGCTCGACGGGTCGGTCGTCGAAATCGACTCGGTGTCAACGGGATAGGACTCGTGGACGGTCAGCGTGTCGAACAGGGCACCGTCGACACCGGCGAGCGCGATCAGCTCCGGCAGTCCGAGGTGCTGGTGATCGAGCACCGCGACCTTGGATTTCTGTAGTGCTGCCACCACGTCGGCGATCGGCATCGACGGGTCGACGTCGACGACCGCGGGCAACGTGTTGATGAACAGGCCGACCATCGACGCGGCGTCGTCGAGGTCGGCAGGTCGGCCGGACACGGTCTCGCCGAAAGTGACGACGCGTTCCCCCGTCACCCGTGACAACAACACCGCCCACGCGAACTGTAGAACCGTCGCCAGCGTCGAACCCTGCGCTCGTGCAACGGATTCGAGCCCGGAGACAAGTTGCGAGTCGACGACCATCATGTGGTTGCGCGGCAATGAGTGAGCGGTGGCCACCGCGCCGGGCGCGACGAGTGTCGGCCCGTCGACCACTGCGAGCACGTCACCCCAGGCCGCGAGCCCTGCAGCATGGTCGGCGCCCGCGATGCGCCGCGCGAAGTCGCCGAAATCGCGTGCCCCGGTGCGCTGTCCACCGGTGTACGTTCCCCCGGTGGCGTAAAGCGACAGCAGGTCTGCGAGGACGAGCGGACCCGACCAACCGTCGAACAGGATGTGATGGTTGGTGATCACGACCGTGACGCCACCCGAGTCACGAACCGCCACGACCCGTAGCAGCGGAGGCGCTGCGAGGTCGAATGGTGTGACGCGCTCGGCGGCGACCACCTCGTCGACCGCCGCGTGCCGCCGCGTGTCGTCTACCTCGCCCAGATCGATTGTGCGCCAAGGAACGTCGACCGACGGGTGCACGACGGCCACCACCGCACCGCCCGCGGTCTGCAGGTAACTCGTCCGCAGGGCGGAGTGGTGGGAGAACAGCCCTTCGACGGCGCGGCGGAGCCGAGTGTCATCGACGGGCGCAGCAAGGCGCAGAACGGCCTGTCCCACATACACATCCACGGCGTCGTCACCGCCTGCGTCGGCGAGCGCCGACTGCAGGAAGAAGCCGTGCTGCAGCGGCGTCAGCGGCCATATCGCAGCACCGGGATATGCCTCTACCACGGTATCGATATCGGCCTGCGTGATACCTGTGCCGGGCAGATCCGAGGGCGACGGCCCCGGATCACCGAGCACGGCAACCTCGGTGACGATTCCCTCGAGTTCGCGGAGCCATGCGGCGGCGAGAGCTGCGACATCGTGCTGGGTCAACACATTCTGCGCGTACAGGAAATCCGCGGACAGAGCACGTCCGTGCTCGCCTGGACGTACCGCGATGTTGACCGTGAGTACGTTCGTCGCAGGCATCATGCCGGACACGGTCGATGCCAGTGCTGGTGCGCGGGTGTCGACCGCGAACGGAACGTCGGTATCGACCTCGGTGACGCCCTGGCCGACCGCACCGAGATAGTTGACGCCGATCGCCGGAAGTTCGCAGCCCCACAACGGACTTCGCTGATCCGCGCGTAGTAGTCCGAAACCGATACCGTTGCCGGGTCGGGTCAGCCGCTCCTCTTTCGCTGCCTTGACGGCGTGAATCCCGTCGGTACCGGGATCGACGGCGAATGGCGCGATGGTCGTGAACCATCCGACCGTTCGCGACAGATCGGCCCGGCGTGGCTCCTCGGCGTCGAGGAGCACATCCTCGTAGCGTCCGTGCCCCTCGGTCACCATCGCGACGGGACCGTCTGCCGCAAGCCCACGATCGTCCTGCCACGAGCGCACAGCACGCGCGAGCGCGGCGATCAACACGTCGGCGGTGGTCGCGCCGAAGGCCGTCGGCAGGTCTGCGAGTACGGCCTCGGTCAGTTCCGGATCGAGTTCGACGGTCACCGGTGCGGGCGCGGCCTGACCGAGCGGAGTCGGGACGTCGAAACCCGGTGTGCGAAGTCCGACGCGAGGCATCCAGTAGTCGAGCTCGTCGTCGGCACGCACCGCGGTTGCCAGCGCGTTGTGCCAGGCTCGGGCGGAGGTCACCTCTGGCCGCAACGCCATCTGTGCGTCGGAGCTCATCGCACCCCATGCGGTGATGATGTCTTCGACGACGACCGGCCACGACACGGCGTCGACCGACAGATGGTGGATGGCGAGAATGACACGCGCGCCGTCGTTTCCGGACACGAGGACTGCCGCGATCACCCGCCCCGCAACGGGGTCGAGCTTGCCGAGGGCCGCCGCGTGCTCAGCACGGATCAGCGCCTCGAACTCCGTTGACCGAGTACTGACGTCGGCATGTACGGCCCGCACCTCTGCGCGCGAGTCGGGTGACCCAGCGACCTGACTCCAACCGTCGTCGGTGTGTCGGAGCTGCAGTGCGAGCATCGGGTGGACCGCCACGACGGCGTCGAGGACGGCCGCGAGCATGGCCGGACTCAGATCTGGAGGAGCGATCATCACCACGGACTGCGAGAAGTCGCGCAACCGCGCGGGCTCCCCTGCGGTCTCGAGCAACCACGCGGCCACCGGACTCAGCGGCACCTCGCCGGAACCACCGCCGTCCGGCTCGGGCAGGAGGGGCACGCTCGCCCGGTCGTCGCTGCCTGCGCGAGCCATTGCTCGAATCGTCTTGTGTTCGAAGATGTCTCGCGGCGACAGGGCCAAGCCCGCGTCACGGGCGGCCGACGCCAGTCGGATCGACATGATCGAGTCTCCGCCGAGCGCGAAGAACGAGTCGGTGACACTGACCCGGTCGATCCCCAGCATCCCTGCGACCACTGCGGCCAACTGACGTTCTGCGGTCGACGCCGGCTCGACGTAGTCGTCGCCGTCGGGGAGCTCCGGTGCCGGGAGTGCGCGTTTGTCGAGTTTGCCGACGGGCGTCAGCGGAAGCTCGTCGAGGACGGTGATGGTGGCGGGCACCATATGCGCGGGCAATTGCTGTTCAAGGTGTGCGCGCACCGCGGACAGATCGAGCCCGGCATCTGCCACCACGTAGCCTGCGAGCGCCGTGGCCACGGCACCACCCACGCCGATCACGACCGCCTCCGAGACATCCGGATACGACGACAAGACGGCTTCGACCTCGCCCAATTCGATGCGCAGACCTCGCAGCTTCACCTGGTCATCGCTACGCCCGGAATACTCGAGCTCCAGGTCGCCGTCCTCGGTGCGGCGCCATCGCACCACATCTCCGGTGCGGTAGAGGCGGTCGCCGCCACCGCCGAAGGGATCGGCTACATAGCGCGCAGCAGTCAGTCCTGCCCGGTCGAGGTAGCCGCGGGCAAGCGCGACACCACGGACGTAGAGCTCGCCGGGAACATTCACCGGAACGGGCTGCAACGCGTCGTCGAGGACCACCAATCCCACACCGCCGATGGGTCCGCCGATGCGCACCGGGTCGCCGACGCGGCGTCGGCTGTTGGCGACGGCGACCGACGTCTCGGTCGGGCCATAGGCATTGAAGAAGGCGACCTCGTCGGCCCACCGGTCGACGAGTCGCTGCGGCAGCGCCTCACCCCCCGATGCCAGGAGCTGCAAACCCGGGACGGCTGCGGGATTGATCGTCGCGGCAACGGTCGGCGTCATGAACGCATGCGTTACCCCGGCCTCGCGCATGAACTCTTCGAGCAATTCCCCGCCGATCGCGCCCTCGGGCCGATAGGCGAGCGTCGCTCCCCCGGTGGAGGCGATCAGCCACTCGAGGATCGACGCGTCGAAGCTCGGAGACGAATAGCCCATCACCACAGACCCTGCTTCCGCCCCGTAGCGGCTCAGGTCTGCTGCGTAGTTGTGGATACCTCGGTAGGTGACAGCGACACCTTTGGGCCGACCGGTCGACCCGGACGTGTAGATCACGTAGGCGAGGGCGTCGAGGTGACGCGGACGCACCAGCTCGTCCGACCTCAGAGGCGCCGAGGCGGGCTCAGCCGGACCCTGCCGAACGGCGACGACGTCGGAGACGATCGACCACGTCACCGAGGAGGGCAACTGCTCACGCAACTCCGATGTCGTCAGACCGAGGGAGACGCCCGAATCGCTCAGCATGTAGGTGATGCGGTCGGCCGGGTAGTCGGGGTCGATGGGTACGTACCCCGCACCGACCTTTGTCACCGCCCACAACACGGTGAGAAGGTCCACCGAGCGTCGAATAGCCAGTGCCACCAGCGATTCGGTGCCGACACCCTGCGAGATGAGCCACCGCGCGCAGGCATCCGACCGGGCGTCGAGTTCAGCGTAGGTCGCGACGGCGCCCGACCCGTCGGTGACCGCGGCGCAGTCGGCATACCGTGTGGCCACATCGGCCAGGACATCCGCCAGCAACCGCGGTGTTGCCGCCTCACTGCCGAAGATCGACGACATCTCGTCGTACTCTTGATCGTCGAGCAGTCGTGAGCGGCCTACCGGCAGCGCCGGTTGTTCGGTCAGCTCGGTGAGCAGTCGAACGAAACGGTGGGCAATCGACTCTGCGGTATCGGCATCGAAAATGTCTGTGGCGTAGACGAGTTCGCCAGACCAACCGTTACCGGTGTCCCTCAACCCGAACGTCAGATCGACCTTGGCCGGAATCTCGTCGACGTCGACCGGCTCCACGGCAAGGGCCGGAAGTCGTGCCGCGGCGATACCGCGTGCGGCGAGCTCGGGCATCGCGTTCTGATCGAATGTGAGCATGACCTGGCTCAGTGGCGCAAAGGATTCCGAACGTGGCGGGTCGAGCGCCTCGACGACGGACTCGAAGGGGAGGTCGGCATGCGCGAAGCCTTCGAGGTCCACACCGCGCACGCGATCGAGGAACTGGGTGAAGGTCAATGTGGGGTCGACGCCCACACGCAGGACGAGCGTGTTGACGAACATTCCGACCAGCGGATCGAGCACCGGCTGCCCGCGACCCGCGATCGGGGTCGAGATCGCGATGTCATCCGTCCCCGACAGTCGGGCGAGCAACGCGCTCAACGCCCCATGCACGACCATGAACGGGGTGACCCCGGACGCGCGTGCCAACTCGACCACACTCTCGGCCACGGTTGCCGGGACGTCGAATGACGCACGCGCACCACGCATCGACGCAACGGTCGGGCGCGGCCGGTCTGCGGGCAGGTCGAGCACGTCCGGCAGTCCGCGCAACTGTCGTGACCAGTAGCCGAGTTGGCGTCCGATGATCGAGTCCGTGTCGTCCGCGGAACCGAGAACGTCGTGCTGCCAGATGGCGTAGTCGGCGAACTGGATTTCCAGAGGCGCGAATTCCGGTGCGGCCCCGGCGGTTCTGGCAATGTAGGCCGTGATGAGATCCGTGACGAGCGGACGCAACGACTCGCCGTCCGAGGCGATATGGTGCATCACCAATGCGAACACCCACTGTCCGGGCGCCTGCGCCCACAGAGCGGCACGCACCGGCCAGCCCGTGGTCACGTCGAAACCCGTCATCGCGACGGTCTGCAGCTCCGACCACGAGTCGACGTCGCGCCACTCGAGTCGCTCATCGATCTCGTCGACACCGCCGATCACCTGAACCGGTTCGTCGTCGACTGCGGGGAACGTCGTCCGCAGCACCTCGTGGCGCTCGATCACGTCGCTCAGTGCTGCGCGTAGGGCCTGCACATCGAGATCGCCCTCCAGCCGCAGCAGCGCCGGAATGTTGTACGTCGGCAACGACGTGTCGAACTGATTGATGAACCACATGCGACTCTGCGCAAACGACAACGGAATTCGCTGCGGGCGCGGCAGTGCCACCACCGCGGGCAGACCGGCGGCACGCTGAGCCGACAGTTCGGCCAGACCGCGGACCGTCGGGGCATCGAACACGTCGCGCACGGAGAGGTCTACCCCGAGGGCGTCGGAAGCGCGGCCGACGATGCGGGCAGCGGCAAGCGAATTGCCGCCGAGATCGAACAGCGAGTCGGCGACGCTGACCCGTTCGAGATCGAGTACGTTCGCGACGATCTCGGCGAGCATCTTCTCGGTCTCCGTGCCGGGGGCGACGTACTCCGAGTCGACCACGATCTCGGGTTCGGGAAGCGCACGACGATCCAACTTGCCGTTCACCGTGAGCGGCAGACCGTCGAGCAGCATCACCACGTCGGGAACCATGTAGTCCGGCAGCAGCGCCGCGGCATTGGACCTGATCGCCGTCGGAGACACCTCGGCGCCCTCGCCGAGAACGGCGTAACCGACGAGTTGTTCGATTCCGTTCTCACGCGTCGTCACCGCAACGGCGAC
The DNA here is from genome assembly GCF_036540975.1 of Gordonia sp. w5E2. Taxonomy (NCBI): domain Bacteria; kingdom Bacillati; phylum Actinomycetota; class Actinomycetes; order Mycobacteriales; family Gordoniaceae; genus Gordonia; species Gordonia sp. w5E2. The sequence continues at coordinate 3,654,473 of NZ_CP144213.1, forward strand.
AGCATCCACCCCCGGGGTGGAGAGCAGCGCCGCTTCGACCTCGCCGAGCTCAATCCTGAAGCCACGCAACTTGATCTGGGCATCGGATCGACCGAGATATTCGAGGGTGTCACCGTGACGGATCGCGACGTCGCCACTGCGGTACATCCGTCGTCCGTCACCGGCGAACGGGTCCGCCACGAAGCGCACGCCCGTCAGTTCGGGGCGGCCGAGGTACCCCCGCGTCACCTGCGTGCCACTGACGTAGATCTCGCCGGGCGTTCCGTCCGGCACCGGCCGCAGGCGCTCGTCGAGCACGTGGATCTCGAGGCCCGGCAACCCGTCACCGACGTCCGATCCCTTTGCTGTCGAGACGAATTCGGGATCGAGCGCACGGAACGTCGAGTGCACCGTCGTCTCGGTGATGCCGTACATGTTCACCAGCACCGGCCCCGGGCGTCCAGCGCCAGCCATGCGATCGGCGTACCAGCGTGTCACCTGCGCGAAGTCCAGCGCCTCACCGGCGAAAACCATGTACCGCACCGACGATGACAACTCGTCGGAAGCGACAGACGTCTCGCCACGCGGCCGCACGGCGGCGGCGAGCTGATAGAACGCCGACGGCGTCTGCGACACCACGGTCACCGAGTGCGCCGCGAGCAGAGCCGCGAACTCCGCCGGGCTGCGCGTTGTCAGGTAATCCACGACGAGCAGACGTCCGCCGAACAGCAGCGGTCCCCACATCTCGAACACCGAGACGTCGAACGCGTACGAGTGGAACATCGTCCACACGTCGTATTCGGTGAAGCCGTAATGCTGTTGAGCTGCAGCCAACAACGCCACCACCGACCGATGTTCGACGACGACGCCCTTCGGCCTACCGGTGGAACCGGAGGTGAAGATGGCGTAGGCAGCCAGCCGCGGGTCGAGTGCGGCAGGCAATTCCCCCGACGCGTGACGCGAACGGTCGGAGAGCTCGGCCGTCGTGGTCAGGGCGACACCGAGGAGGTCGAGCGTCGCGTGGCCGCCCTCGCCCGAGATCACCACGACCGGGGCCGCGTCGTCGACGACCATCTGCAGGCGATCTGCCGGGTGCGAGGTGTCGAGTGGGAGGTAGGTCGCGCCGACCTTCAGGATGCCGAGGATCGCCACCATGACGTCGACGCTGCGGGCGGTCGCGAGTCCGACGACCGAGCCCTGTTCCACACCTGAGGCGACCAGTCCCACGGCCACGGCGTCGGAGAGCTCGTCGAGCTCCCGATAGGTCAGCTCGGCACCGGTGGTGTCGGTGACGGCGAGCCGACCGGCGAAGCGCCGCACCGCGAGTCGAAAGAGACCGGGCAACGACTGCCAGTCGTCCCCACCGAGTGTGTCGACGGCCGCCGCACGTATCTGCGCGAGATGCTGCTGCGTGAGGGCGGCCGAAGCGGCCGGGTCTGCGCCGGGTGTGGTCACCAATGGTGCGATGGTGGCTGCGACGGCGGCATCGGGGTCGATACCGCGTCCGGCGAACACCGTGGCCATCGGCGCAACGCGCGCTTCGAGCTCGCCGAACGTGAGCGTCGCCGGTGTGGACAGTGCGAGGGCATGCGGTTCGGTCCGTGCGGTTACCCCGATCAGATCACGTATACCGGGACGGCGACCCCACCCCGAGCATGTTTCTAGTGCGTTCGCGTCGATTCCCGTCACGGCTGTGTGGAGACCTTCCGGCTAGATGGGATCTATAGGGGTGGATTTGTCGCGCGCCGCGACCCTGTGTGCGCGGGCGTGCAACGAACTCAGTACATCGTCGAGCTCGGCGGGCCCAGCGGTGGCCAGTCCGGGAACCAACGTCATGAGTGCCATCGTCAGTGCCGAATCAGCATCGGGCACAACCGCGCTCAGCGCCGACACGTGCGTCGACAGATCACCGAAGCTGACCGCACAGACGTCGGGCAGGATCGCCGCATCCGGATCGCAGGTCACAGCATCTGCGATGAGATCGAACAGCGACGCCTGCTCATCACCTTCGGCGGGATCATCGGCCTGATCGGAGTCGATGACCATGCTGGCGTCGCCGACGACGCGCTCGGGGTCGTCGACGAGTTCGGCGAGCAGCCGGACGTATCGGGCGGCCATCCGCTTCACCGTCTCCTCGTCGAAAAGAGCTGTGGCGTAGGTGAACTGGGCACGCAGCGCCCCGCCGCGGGCCTCCCGCTCCGGATCGTTCGGGAAGAAGGTGAGCGCCAGGTCGACCTTCGCAGATGTCAATTCCTCGCGCACGGGCTCGACGGTGAGTCCGTCGAGACGGAGCACCGGGAATTCGACGTTCTGGAACGCCAGCATCACCTGGAAGATCGGGTTGTGCGCGGTCGGCGGCCGCGACATGATCCGTGCGACGATCTCGTCGAAAGGGATTGCGGCATGCGACATATCGGCGAGGTCGTCGCCGCGGACACGGTCGAGCAACTCGAGGAACCGCTCGCCGCCGTCGACCCGGGTACGCAGCGCAAGGGTGTTGACGAACATTCCGACGACGTCCTCGAGCAGCGGCTCACCGCGACCCGCGAACGGTGTGCCGATCACGATGTCATCTCGGCCCGAGAGCCGCGCGAGCAGCACCGCGAACACCGCGTGTGTGACCATGAACTGGGTGGTGTGGTGTTTGCGGGAGGTCTCCTCGAGCTTGGCGACCACGTCGGACGGGATCTCGAATTCGACTGCGGCGCCTTCGAAACTCGGTGTCTTCGGGCGCGGTTTACTCGCAGGAAGCTCGAGGATTTCCGGCAGGCCCGACAGCCGCTCCTGCCAGTAGGAGAGTTGGCGCTCCTGCTCGGACACCCCGTCGTCGACCACCGCAAGTCGTTCGGAGAGCCACATGCTGAAGTCGGCATACTGCACGGCCAGGGGCTTCCACGCGGGTTCTGCCCCACCGTGCCGTGCGGCGTACGCCGCCATCAGATCACGCGCGAGCGGCATCATCGATGCACCGTCGGCGCTGATGTGATGGACCACGAAGACGAGGACGTGCTCGTCCGGGGAGACCCTGAGCAGCACCGCCCGGACCGGTGGCCGCACGGTGATGTCGAAGCCGGCACCGGTGATCTCGGCGATCTCAGCGCTCAGGGAGCCCGCGACGTCGCGTACCTCGAGCAGCACATCGTTGTCGAGCGCGTCGGCGGGCATGATCACCTGCACCGGTTCACCGTTGATCATCGGATAGACGGTGCGCAGAGCCTCGTGACGCCTCCCGAGGTCGATCGTGGCACGGGTGAGCGCCGGGACGTCGAGGTCGCCGGACAGCCGCAAAGCCATCGCGACGTTGTACGCGGCGGACTCGGGTTCGGCCCGATTGATCAGCCAGAGGCCCCGCTGCATGCCGGACACGTGCACGAGTTCGGTGCGGCTGCGCGCGTGGAGCGCAGGCATGCCCTGCCCCGTCGGCCCCGACGTCAATGCCGCGGCGAGCGCGGAGACCGTCGGACGCTCGAAGAGCAGCTTCACCGGCACCTGGCGGTCGAGAAGCGCCGCCAGGCGTGCCGTGACCTTGGTCGCCGAGAGTGAACTGCCGCCGAGATGGAAGAAGTCGGCATCGGCGGAGACGCGTTCGAGCCCGAGTACCTGGCCGAACACACCTGCGACCACCATCTCCAGCTGCGACCCCGGCTGGCGATATGGGGCCGCGGTCCCGAAGTCGACCGCCGGCAACGACTTTCGATCGATTTTCCCCGATGTGGTGAGCCGGAACTCGTCTACGACGACGAGCGTGTGCGGCACCATGTAGCCGGCCAGTCGCGTGGCCGCATGCTCGAGGATGTGCGCAGGATCTGCGGACGCACCTTCGGCCAGCGTCGCGTAAGCCACCAACACATCGTCACCGTTGGGCGCGGGCACGCCGAGGCACACCGCGTCGGTGACGAGAGGATGGTCGACGATTGCCGCCTCCACCTCCCCCGGTTCGATACGCAGTCCGCGGATCTTGAGTTGGAAGTCGGTGCGTCCGATGTAGCGCAGATCGCCACGCATTGTGCGGATCACGCGATCGCCCGTGCGATACATCCGCTCACCGGGAGCGAATGGGTCGGCGACGAACCTCGACGCCGTCAGGTCGCTGCGGCGATGGTAACCCCGGGCGAGTTGGACGCCACGCAGATACAGCTCGCCGGGAACGCCCGTGGGGACCGGCCGGAGCGCGCGGTCGAGCACGATCGCACCGACACCAGGGATGGACAAACCGATCGACACCTCGTCGTGCTCGGTCATCGGTCCGGCCGCGGTGGCCCAGATGCTGACTTCCGTTGGGCCGTAGAGGTTGTGGAATCTGCGCCCCGCCCTCGCCCAGCGTCGCATCAGGTCTGGCGGGCACGCCTCCCCGACACTGATCACCCGACGCAACTTCGGCACCGCCGCCGGCTCGATGGTGCCCAGCGCCGATGGGGTCATCACCGTGTGGGTCACGCCCTGATCCCTCATCAGGGTGGCGAGTTCGTCGCCCCCGAACACCCCCGCGGGACTGATGACCAGGCGGGCACCCTGCCCGAGCGCCATCAGGATCTCGAAGATCGACGCGTCGAAACTCGGTGACGCGACGTGCAATACGCGCGACTCGCTGCTCACTCTCAATATCGTCTGCTGGTTGGCGACGACATTCGACAGTCCGCGGTGGCTCAGCGCCGCAGCTTTGGGACGTCCGGTCGACCCGGACGTGTAGATCAGATACGCGAGGTCGTCGAGATGCGGTGTGCGGACCAATTCCGCGTCGCCCAGCGGCGCACCGCTGTGGCCGGCAAGTCGGAACTCGGTGTCCTCGTGACCGATGACGAGCCAGTCCACTGCGTCCGGGAGGCGCGAGGCGCTCTCCTCGACGCTCAACCCGACCGCCGCTTCGCTGTCGGCGAGGATCTCGGCGATGCGCGCAGCGGGCAGCGCCGGGTCGATACTGACGAATGCCGCGCCCGAGGCGGCGACCGCCATCATCGAGAGCACCGACTGATGCGAACGCGGAACGCAGATCGCGACGATGTCACCGGGACCGACACCCATCGAGACGAGTTCGCGGGCGAGCTGATTGGATCGGGCCACGAGCATCGACCAGGTGATCTCCGACGTGCCGGCGATGGCCAGCGAGTGCGGGTCGGCCTGCTCGGCGCCCGCCCTGAAAAGGTCTCGCAGCAGTGCGGGCTCCGCGAGTGCCTCGACACCGGAAATCAGCTCTGCCCGGTCCTCGTCGGCGACGATGTCGATGGTCCCGACCGAGCGCGCAGGCGCGGCGACCATCGTTCGCAACACCAAATCGAGTTGTGCGGCAACGCGTTCCGCGGTGCGACGCTCGAAAATGTCAGCGGCGTAGGAGAGTTCGAGATCGTAACCACCCGAGTCAGCCTGATCGGTCACCGTGATCGACAGGTCGAACTTCGCGGCGGGCACCCGCGCGTCGATGAGTCGGGCCGATTCGTCGAAGTGATGCAGCGTGGTCGCGTGCCCCGGGTGCATCGTCAGTGCGACCTGGAAGAGCGGGGTGTGCGAGGCGGAGCGTTCCGGACTCACCGCGTCGACGATCCACTCGAACGGGATGTCGGCGTGCCGAACCGCGCGGGTCTTGGTCTCGTGGGCGCGCTCGAGGAGGTCGGCCACGGTGTCCACAGACGACACCGCGGTGCGTAGCACCACCGTGTTGACGAACATTCCGACCAGTTCCGCTGTCGCCGGCTCGTCTCTGCCCGCCACAGCCGTGCCGATCGAGACCTCATCGACCTCCGCCCACCGCGACAGCACGATCGCCAGCGCCGCGTGCACCACAGTGAACGGTGTGACGCCGCGATCTCGCGCGAGGCCCCTGATGCTCGTCGCGAGTTCGGCATCGATGACTGCATCGATGTAGCCGCCCGCCCCGGTCGGCAGGTGCGGCCGAGGGCGATCGGTGGGAAGCATCAGCAAATCGGCCATGTCCGCGAGCTCGGTTTGCCAGAACGACAGGCCCTCGGCGGCACGTTCGGTCGGCGACTCCAACTCGCCGAGGAGTGTGCGCTGCCAGATGGCGAAATCGGCGTACTGGACCTCCAAGGGTTCGAGGTCGGGCTTCGTGCCGTCACGAAGGTGCGTGTAGCCGACCACCAGGTCGCGGATCAACGGCTGTAGCGAGAACCCGTCGCCTGCGATGTGGTGCAACACGGTGACGACGACGTAGCCCTCGCGATCACGCAGGATGCGGATCCGGAACGGGATCTCACGTACGAGATCGAAGCCCCGTGCCGCCTCGGCTGCGATCAACTCGTCGAGACGATCCACCGCGTCGAACACCTCGGTGTCGAGGAACTCCATCGCCTCGGCAGTCGTGAGGATCTCCTGCACGGGCTCGCCGAGGTGGGAGCCGAAACGTGTGCGCAGCGTCTCGTGACGCTCCACGAGAAACTCGATCGACGCGTGCAATGCGTCGACATCGACTTCGTGACCGAGTCGCACGGCGCCGGGCATGTTGTAGGTCGCGGCGCCCGGGTCCATGCGATTGACGAACCACAGCCGAGTCTGCGCGTGCGACAACGGAATGACCGCTTCCCGTTCGAAGCGGCGTAACACCACATGTTCGGGCTCGCCACCGAATTCGGTCATATCTGCGATCCCACCGATGTCGACAGCCGAGAACACGGTGGTCAGATCAACCTGGAGATCTCGTTCGCTACGCGCGCGCGAGACGAGACGCGCGGCCATCAGCGAGTCGCCACCCAGCGCGAAGATGTTGTCGCGCAATCCGATCCGCTCAACACCGAGGAGCTCGGTGATCAGTGAGGAGAGCGCGAGCTCGACTCGCGTTCGTGGCGCGACGTACTCGACGGAGCGGTTCAGTTCGGGTACGGGAAGCCGCTTCCGATCGAGCTTGCCCGAGGGGTTCAACGGGAACTCGTCGAGTCGCATCGCAGCAACCGGGACCATGTGCGATGGCAGATGCCCGCGGCACCATGCCAGTGCGGCACTCTCGGTGACGTCCGTGCTCTCGGAACGGACGTACGCGACGAGCACGGGTCCCGCGGCGAGGTCGGTACGAGGCACCACCGCACTCGCATCGACTCCGGGCATGGCGTCGAGGACGGCCTCGATCTCACCCGGCTCGACGCGTTGTCCACGGATCTTGATCTGGAAGTCGGTCCGTCCGAGATAGTGCAGACTCCCATCGTCTGCCCACCTGACCAGATCGCCGGTTCGGTACATCCGAGTGCCCTCGGGCCCGAACGGGTCGGCGACGAATCGTTCCGAGGTCAGCCCGGCACGACCGACATAACCGTCGGCCAGTTGGATACCGGCGAGGTAGAGCTCACCCGCGACACCGACCGGCACCTGAGCCAAGGCGCCGTCGAGGACATGAACCCGAGTGTTGGCCACCGGCGTACCGATGGGCACCGGACCGTCGTCGCTGCCCACCGTGCACTCGGTGACATCGACCGCCGCCTCGGTGGGGCCGTAGAGATTGACCAGATCAGCGTGCGATCCGTCGATCACCCGCTCGGCGAGACTCCGCGGAAGAGCCTCACCTGAGGTGAACACGAACCGGACCGTCGACGGCAGAAGCGTCGAGTGCCCCTCGTTCGCCAGCACCTCGGTGTACACGTCGAGCATCGACGGAACGAAGTGCAGGACGGTGATCCCGCGCGAGATGATCAAGTCACGCAGATACGCGGGATCGCGGTGGCCACCCGGCTTGGCGATCACCAGCCGAGCACCCCGCCCGAGCGCCCAGAGCAGCTCCCACACCGAAACGTCGAAGGTGAACGGAGTCTTGTAGAGCACGACGTCATCGGTCGCGAGGCCGTAGTTGTCCTGCATCCAGGCGAGTCTGTTGATGACCGCCTCGTGGCTGACCTGCACGCCCTTGGGCACGCCGGTCGAGCCCGAGGTGAAGATGACGTAGGCGGCAGTTGCCCCGCCGCCCACAGTTCTCCTTGCGCCGTCGTAGATCCTGCCGTCGCCGAACCCACCAGGTCCGAACCCGACGTTGACGAGGTACTCGTCGTCGATCACCACTCGCGCGCCGACGGCATCGGCGATGAGCGAACGGCGCTGGTCGGGCTGCGTCGGGTCGACGGGGACGTACGCCGCGCCCAGGGTGAGTACCGCGTAGATCGCGACGACCTGGGCGGGCCCACGGTCGAGCGAGACGACAACGTGATCGCCCTGGTCGACTCCCGCCGAACGCAGCGTGGCCGCGAAGCGCCACCGCAGTTCATCGAACTCCCGGTATGTCCACTGATGGTCGCCGAACTCGACCGCGGTGGCCGTCGGTGTCTCACCGACCGCGGCCTCGAAACCGTCGAGCAGGTGGGCAGACGGCGTCGGGAGCGGCCGGAGCGGGCCTACGCCGAGGTCGAGGAGATCCGCGCGTTCGCCGGGGAGCAGCAGATCGAGGTCGCCGATGGGAGTGTCCAGGTGCGCCAGGACGCGATCGAGGAACGCGAGGAAGCGCTCGAGGTGGCCGCGCAGTTCGGCCTCGTCGTAGAGATTGGGGTTGCCGTGCAGGTCGACGCCGATCCGTGCGGTGGGACTCGCTTGGTACAGGTTGAGCCGCAGATCCTCGAGGATGCCCGACGCCAGGATGTGGTAGTCCACGGTCGCACCCGCCATCTCGACGGGCTTGTCGAAGAACATGATGTTCACGATCGGACCGAACGACGCGGTGTTGGCGTCCTGCAGTCCCGCGTCGAGGCGGATGTCTTCGAACCGGTAGCGCTGGTGCCGGAGCACACCGGTGAACTCGAGCTGCGCCTGGTCCACGAGGCCGCGCATCGACAGTCGCCTCACGTCGCGAAATCGCACGGGCAACATGTTGGAGACCATGCCGGCCGCACGCTTGATCTTTGCCGTGGCCCGGCCGGTCACCGGAAGGCTGAGAACGACATCGTCGGTTCCCGCCATCCGGGCGAGAAATGCCGAAAATCCGGCACTCAGTAGCACCGCAGGCGAACTGTTGAGCGACGCGGAAAGACGCTCAATGGTCTGCTGGCGCGCGGAATCCATCTCGGTGGCGGCAACGGCATTGCAGGGCGAGAGTGGAGCCGCTGCGGATTGCTGAGCGAGGGTGACTCGTTCAGGAAGATCATGGACGCGATCTGCCCAGTATTCGCGGTCAGCCTGGCGGCGGGTGCCACTGAGATACTTCTGATCGTCGGCAACCAATTCATCGAGCTTGGCGCCGGGTTTGGAGACGTATTCCGCACCCGTGACCGCCGCGTTGTAACGGTTGAGAATCTCGTATACCACGGTCAGCGCTGCGTATCCGTCGAGGGCTATGTGATGCGCACGCACGTACCAAAAAATGCGATCATCGGCGACGCGAAGAAGTGCACCGACGACGAGGGGGTCCGACAGCAGGTCCATATTGCCGCGATAATCGGAATTCATCCAGTCACGGGCGCGAGCGACCGGATCGGCTTCGCCGCGAAGGTCGACAACCTGCAAATGGTTGTCGATCGACTGGTCAACAACCTGCATCGGCACACCGTCGACCTCGACGATCCGCGTGAAGGCCATCTCGGTCTCACGACCTGCGTCGACGATCAACTGGCGAAGAAGTTCCTCATCGAGCGGCCGATCATCATCCCTGATGTCGATGTACTGCGCGACGGTTACCGAGTAATCAGGAGAGAGACTTTCCGCAAACCACATGCCGCGCTGCGCGGCCGTCAACTCGAGCAGCGGACCACCGAGGCCCGCTTCACGACGATCGTCCGCCGTGTGCTGTTGGCTCATATCCTCACTCCCGGGTTGTACCGACTCGCCCCGATCCCCGCTGGCTACGCCGGCTGGCTGCGGCCGGCCTGCCCTGGAAACCGATCCCGCCATTTACCCGACCTAGTCTCACCCAAGGTGTATTTCTACGGAAGGAAACGCTAGACAATTCAATCGAAGGAAGTAGTTCAGAATTGATTACCAGGGCGGATTAGGTGACAAAAATGCTTTCCCGACTTTGATCGCTCATCTCCACCTCGTCGTTACACATGTCCCCTGAACGGGGTAACTTTCTCGCGCATCGAAATCGATCTGCGGAAAAGTAGATCAGGTAGACATTCGACATGTAGTCTGCGCTCATTGCGGAATCCGGATCATTTTGGCGATCCGGAATGCGGTGGTGCGCAGGTCACGCCACCGGTACAGATGGTCATCACATGGGAGAGGAGTGCCGAATGGCACACCCGTTCCGCAGACACGTTGCCTCGCCGAGCACCGGCTCGGGCGCTCGGCATCGTGCGGCCCCCGAGGTCGCCATCACCGCCAATGGCCTGCGTAAACGCTTCGGAGACCACACCGCCGTCGAAGATGTCACCTTCGACGTCGAGAAGGGGTCGATCCTGGCGCTCCTCGGACCGAACGGTGCAGGAAAGACCACCACGGTCAACATGCTGTGCACCCTGCTCAAGCCGGACGACGGCTCGGCGACCGTCGCCGGTCACGACGTCGTGGCCGACGCCGCGGCGGTCAGACGATCCATCATGCTGACCGGCCAGTTCGCCGCACTCGACGAGTCGCTCAGCGGACGCGCCAACCTTGTCCTCTTCGGCAGGCTGATGGGGCTGACGAAGCGGGCCGCGCGCGAGAGAGCCGACGAACTACTCGTCGACTTCGGCCTGACCGACGCCGCCGAGCGCCGCGTCGGAAAGTACTCGGGCGGTATGCGACGTCGAATCGATATCGCTTGCGGCCTGGTCACCCGCCCTGAGGTGGTCTTCCTCGACGAACCGACAACGGGCCTCGACCCGCGCAGCAGGCAGGACGTCTGGCGGCTCGTCTCCGCACTTCGGGATCAGGGCGTCACGATCTTGTTGACCACCCAGTACCTCGAAGAAGCCGACTCCCTCTCCGACCACATCGTGGTGATCGACAAGGGCCGGGTGATCGCTTCGGGAACCGCGGCGGAGCTCAAGGCCGCGACCGGTGCCTCGCACTATCAGGTGACACCAACCGTTGCGGAGGAACTCGAACCCCTGCTCGCCTGCCTCGGCGATCTCGGCGCGACGCGAGCGAGCGCACAGTCGGACGATGCGACAGTGAACGAAGCCGACTCGATCTCCGTGTCCGTGCCGGCGCCAGAGGGTGCCGACACCTTGGTCGAGATCGTTCGTCGAACGACGCTCGCCGGAATTCGTCTGTCCGACATAACATTACGGCGCCCGAGCCTCGACGAGGTATTCCTCGCACTCACCGGTCCCGACGCCACGTCCGACAACGACCTCCACGAGGAGCACCCGTCCGACCGGAGCGCGAGCGCATGACCCAGGCAGCTCCGAAGAAGCTCACCGCTCTCGTCGCTGCACCCGAGTCGGGAACCGAGCCGCACGCTCGCGCACTGACACAACTCTGGGTGCTCGTCGGACGAGGAGTCGGCGGTATCGTCCGCAACGGCGAGTTCATCTTCGCGTTCGTCGCCCCGGTGCTGCTCGCGGTCTGCTTCTATCTGCCGCTGCGGTCCATCATGGACTCCGATCCGGGGATGGACTACGCACAGTTCCTGATGCCGATCATCGCGCTGCAGTCGGTGGGTTTCGTCGCGTCCGCCGCCGCCATGCGGGCCGCGAACGATGCAACGAAAGGCGTGCACACCCGCTTCCGTACCCTTCCCATGCGCTCATGGGTTCCGGTGTCCGCGCGACTGGGCACCAACGGACTCCTGCTGACTCTCTCGATCACGTGTGCCACCGCAACCAGCCTGGTCATGGGATGGCGCCCCCACGGCTCGGTGGCCGAGACAATCGGACTCTTCGCCGTTGCATTCGTGGTCGGGCTACTCATCGCAGCGGTCGCCGACGCCATCGGCCTGTTGTCCGACAGTCCGGAGGCGACGAGCCAGGCGCTCTCACTTCCGATACTGATCCTGGGCATGATGTCCACCGGCTTCGTTCCCGAGAGCCAGTTTCCCGAATGGATCGCCCCCTTCGTGCGCAATCAACCGATCTCGCAGTTCGCCACGTCGATGCGCGCACTCGGTGACGGAAGTGCCACCCGGGAGATACTCATGCCGACGGTCTGGTGGTGCATCGGCTTGGCCGCCGCAGCGGTGGTACTCGGCGTCTTCGGAGCCAGAAAGGCCGCTCGATGACCACTCAGATGCCGGTAGCGGCCCCTCGGTCCGAACGCTCGTTGCGCGCATGGGCATCGCAGAGCGGCGCGCTGACGTGGCGCCAGGTGTCGGTGATGGTCGGCGACAAGGGGATGCTCGTCCAACTCGTCGTGGTTCCCGTACTCACGCTGCTCATGTTCAAGGTGGTGCTCGGCGACGCGATCGGCGGTGCAACGGGACAGGACAGCTCGTACTCGACAGTGCCCCTGGTCATTCTCGTGAGCGCCATGTTCGGTTCCGTTGCCGCGGGCGTGCGTCTGAACTCCGAGCGCGGTACGGGATTGTTGACCAGGCTGTACGTCCTACCGATCCATCGCGCCGCAGATCTCACCTCACGGCTCGGCAGCGAGGTGGTCCGCATCGTCGTCGTGACCGGGCTCCTCCTCGCGCTCGGTACGGCCATCGGCTTTCGGATCACCGGCGGTGTCGCCTCGGTCATCGGGATCATCGCCGTCACGCTGATGTTCGGCATCGCTTACGCAACCCTGGTACTCGCACTCGCAGTGAGCGCAGGACCATCCGCTCCGCTTGTCCCCCTACTGTCGTTGATCTCGAGCGTGTTGATGTTCTTCAATTCGGGCTTCTCCCCCATCGACGCCTACCCGGGATGGCTGCAGCCGATCGTCGCGAACCAACCCATGACGCCGACGATCGAGGTGATGCGATCGCTGGCAAGTGGCGGACCGGTGGCGCACAACTTCGTCAAGGTGGCGATCTGGTCGGTCGCCATCATCGCCGTCTGCCTCATTCCGGCGCTGCGCGGCTATCGACGCGCAGCCACCGCGCACTGAACCCACTTGACCCACAGCACGCACTCGACCACGCAGCGTGCTGCCTCGCGCTACCGTCGGATTCATGACAACCGACAAAACCGGAGCCGAAACCAACGTCACCCACCTCGCGGACGAGAACCGCTATCAGATCAGCGTCGACGGCAGGGTCGCGGGCCTCACCGCCTACCGGGACCGCGATCATGGCGGGAGCGCCGAGCGCGTTTTCTACCACACCGAAGTGGGTCCCGATTTCGGCGGACGCGGCCTGGCCACAATCCTCGTCAAGGAGGCGCTCGACGACTCGATCGCCGCGGGCAAACTGATCGTCCCCGTGTGCCCGTTGGTCCGACACTTCTTGTCCGAGCATGCAGAGTATACGGACAAATCACGCAAGGTGACCACAGACGACATCAACTGGATTCAGTCGGTGACCACGTAGCAGCAATCGGGCCAAAAGTCCCTGGTCCGGCGTGCATCGTCGAACTTATTCTGAATGTGTGAGCGGGGGTGGACGACCGCTCACCGCGACGGTCGAGCTAGTCACCGGCCACCTCTCCGGGTGAATAGCAGCGCACCGATCACCGACCCGCCTGACCATGTCGTCAGGCGGGTCGAGTCGTTTCTGCCGTCGGCACACCGCCACATACCGACGACAATGGCCCGCCCCTGGAAAGGGACGGGCCATTGCCGACTGTGAAGTTGTATGGAGGCGGCTCTTACTTGGCCTTCTCCAGCACCTCGACGAGACGCCAGTGCTTGGTCGCGGACAGCGGGCGGGTCTCCATGATCCGCACGCGGTCGCCGACGCCGGCATCGCCCTTCTCGTCGTGGGCCTTGACCTTGCTCGTGGTCCGGATGATCTTGCCGTACAGCGCGTGACGCTTACGATCTTCCAGCTCGACCACGATGGTCTTCTGCATCTTGTCGCTGACGACGTAACCGATGCGCTCCTTGCGACGGTTCCGCTCAGCGGTGTTGGTTTCGGTCACCTTCTGGTCCTCACTCATGCGTCATCACCATCCGGTCCCGACGCCAAACCAAGCTCACGCTCGCGCATCACGGTGTAGATGCGTGCGATCTCGCGACGCACGGTCCGCAGACGACGATTGTTGTCGAGCTGGCCGGTGGCCATCTGGAACCGAAGGTTGAAGAGCTCTTCCTTCGACTCTTTGAGCCGGTCGACCAGATCGGTGTCGCTGAGATCACGAAGCTCAGCTGCTGCAACTCCGAGTGCCATCAGAACTGCTCCTCTCTGGTCACGATCCGGGTCTTGATGGGCAGCTTGTGCTGTGCGCGGCGCAGGGCCTCGCGAGCGGTCTGCTCATCGGGGTAGGTCATTTCGAACAGCACGCGACCCGGCTTGACCGGGGCAACCCACCACTCGGGCGAACCCTTACCGGAACCCATGCGGGTCTCGGCGGGCTTCTTGGTCAGCGGGCGGTCGGGGAAGATGTTGATCCACACCTTGCCGCCACGCTTGATGTGCCGGTTGATGGCGATACGAGCGGACTCGATCTGACGGTTGGTGATGTAGGCGCTCTCCAGAGCCTGGATGCCGAAGTCACCGAACGTCACCTTGGTGCCGCCCTTGGCCTGGCCCTTGAGGCTCGGGTGATGCTGCTTGCGGTGCTTGACCCGACGAGGGATCAACATGCCTCAGCCCTCCTGCTTTTCTGCTCCGGCGCCGGCGCCAGCAGTTGCCTCGGCAGGAGCCTCCGCTGCCCGACCTGCGTCGGTGCTGGTGGCCGTGGTGCCAGAGGCACCGCTGCGGCGAGGACGGCTGGGACGACGCGGACGACGATCTTCAGCTGCCGGCGCGGCTGCGGACAGCTCGCGCTTGCCACCGACGATGTCACCCTTGTAGATCCAGACCTTCACACCGATGCGGCCGAAGGTCGTCTTGGCTTCGTAGAGTCCGTAGTCGATGTCGGCGCGCAGCGTGTGAAGCGGCACGCGACCTTCGCGGTAGAACTCACTGCGGCTCATTTCTGCACCGCCGAGGCGACCCGAGCACTGGACCCGGATGCCCTTCACGTTCGGCTGACGCATCGCCGACTGGATCGCCTTGCGCATCGCACGACGGAACGCCACGCGGTTGCTCAGCTGCTCCGCGACGCCCTGCGCCACGAGCTGGGCCTCCGACTCCGGGTTCTTGACCTCGAGGATGTTCAGCTGGACCTGCTTACCGGTCAGCTTCTCCAGGTCGCCACGGATGCGGTCGGCCTCGGCGCCACGGCGGCCGATGACGATGCCGGGACGAGCGGTGTGGATGTCGACGCGAACGCGGTCACGCGTGCGCTCGATCTCCACCTTGGCGATGCCTGCACGCTCGAGCCCCTGCGAGAGGAGCTTGCGGATGGCGACATCTTCCTTCACGTACTCCGCGTACTGCTTGTCGGCGTACCACCGTGAACTCCAGTCGGTGGTGATGCCCAGACGGAAGCCGTGCGGGTTGATTTTCTGGCCCACTGTCAGGCTCCCTTCTTCTTCGGCTGACGCGACCGGCCGCGTGCGGACGATGCCTTCTCAGGAAGACTCTCGACCACAACAGTGATGTGGCTGGTGCGCTTGCGGATACGGAACGCGCGGCCCTGTGCGCGCGGCTGGAACCGCTTGAGCGTGGGGCCCTCGTCAGCAAAGGCGGTGGCGACAACGAGGGTCCGGCGATCCAGATCCAGGTTGTTCTCCGCGTTCGCGACAGCGCTTGCGAGAACCTTGTAGACGGGCTCCGACGCCGACTGCGGTGCGAACCGCAGGATGTCGAGCGCCTCGTCGACGTTCTTGCCGCGGACCAGGTCGAGTACACGACGGGCCTTCATCGGCGTCACGCGAACGAACTTGGCCGTGGCCTTCGCGGTGGGATTATCGGTCTGCGTAGTCATTACCGGCGCTTCGCTTTCCGGTCATCCTTGATGTGACCCTTGAAGGTACGGGTGGGGGCGAACTCGCCCAGCTTGTGCCCGACCATGTTGTCCGAGACGAACACCGGGACGTGCTTGCGACCGTCGTGGACGGCGAAGGTGTGACCGATGAAGTCGGGGATGATGGTCGAACGACGCGACCAGGTCTTGATGACCTGCTTGGTGCCTTTTTCGTTCTGCGTGTCCACCTTGGCAAGCAGGTGGTCGTCGACGAACGGGCCCTTCTTGAGGCTGCGTGGCATTCTCTAACTCCCTCCTGTGCTTATCGCTTGTTCTTGCCGGTGCGACGGCGCCGGACGATCAGCTTGTCGCTGGCCTTGTTCTTACGGGTACGGCCCTCAGGCTGACCCCACGGGCTGACCGGGTGGCGACCACCGGAGGTCTTGCCCTCGCCGCCACCATGCGGGTGGTCGACCGGGTTCATCACGACACCGCGGACGGTCGGGCGCTTGCCCTTCCAGCGCATACGGCCGGCCTTGCCCCAGTTGATGTTCGACTGCTCGGCGTTGCCGACCTCGCCGACGGTTGCGCGGCAGCGCACGTCGACGCGACGGATCTCGCCCGACGGCATACGGAGGGTCGCGTACGCGCCTTCCTTACCGAGGAGCTGGATCGAAGCGCCCGCGCTGCGAGCCATCTTCGCTCCGCCACCCGGACGCAGCTCTACAGCGTGCACCTGGGTACCGGTCGGGATGTTGCGCAGCGGCAGGTTGTTGCCGGGCTTGATGTCGGCGGCGGGACCGCTCTCCACCACGTCGCCCTGGGACAGACCCTTGGGCGCGATGATGTAGCGCTTCTCGCCGTCCACGTAGTGGAGCAGTGCGATGCGGGCGGTGCGGTTCGGGTCGTACTCGATGTGAGCGACCTTGGCGTTGACGCCGTCCTTGTCGTTGCGACGGAAGTCGATCAAGCGGTATGCGCGCTTGTGACCGCCGCCCTTGTGCCGGGTGGTGATCCGGCCGTGTGCGTTACGTCCACCGCGACCGTGCAGCGGACGAACCAGCGACTTCTCGGGGTAGTCGCGGGTGATCTCGGCGAAATCAGCGCCGGAGGATCCGCGACGACCCGGGGTCGTCGGCTTGTACTTACGAATAGCCATGAGTTCTCAGTCCTTCTCTGAAGTCCCGGTCAGCCGACCGGTCCTCCGAAGATCTCGATGGGCTTGCTGTCTGCGGTCAACGTGACGATCGCGCGCTTGGTGGACTTGCGCTGGCCGTAGCCTGCGCGGGTGCGCTTGCGCTTGCCCTGGCGGTTCGCGGTGTTGACGCTCGTGACGGTCACATCGAAGATCTGCTCGACGGCGATCTTGATCTGCGTCTTGTTCGAGTCCGGGTGAACCAGGAAGGTGTAGACGTTGTCCTCGATGAGTCCGTACGACTTCTCCGAGATCACCGGCGCCAGGATGATGTCACGCGGGTCAGCCTGCGTAGCCATGCTCAGGCCTCCTCTGTCTCATTGGCGACGGACTTGGCCGTCGACGTGTTCTGTGCGATGAACGCGTTGAGCGTCTCGACGCTGAACACCAGTTCGTCCGACTCGAGGACGTCGTAGGTGTTGAGCTGATCGGGAGCGATCGGCAGCACGTTCTTCAGGTTCGCAACGCTCTTCCACGCGGTCAGATCTTCGCGGCCGAGCACGACGAGGAACTTACGTCGGGTGCTCAGTGCCTCCAGGAACTGCCGAGCGCTCTTGGTCGACGGCGCCTGGCCTGCGACGAGCTCGGTGATGACGTGAATGCGCTCGTTACGAGCACGATCACTCAGCGCGCCGCGCAGTGCGGCTGCCTTCATCTTCTTGGGGGTGCGCTGGCTGTAGTCACGCGGCTGCGGGCCGTGGACGACGCCACCACCGGTGAACTGCGGTGCGCGGGTCGAACCCTGGCGGGCGCGACCGGTGCCCTTCTGGCGGTACGGCTTGGCGCCGCCACCGCTGACCTGTCCACGGGTCTTGGTTGCGTGTGTGCCCTGGCGAGCGGCGGCCTGCTGGGCCACCACGACCTGGTGCATCAGTGCGATGTTCGCGGGTGCGTCGAAGATCTCGGCGGGCAGATCAACGGTTCCGTTGGTCTTGCCGTCGGCGGTCTTGACGTCCAGCGTCAGCTTCGTTGTGGTTTCGGTGCTCACTTCGCACCACCCTTCACAGCGTCACGGACGACCACGATTCCGCCCTTACGGCCGGGGATGGCGCCCTTGATCAACAGCAGACCGGCCTCGGCGTCCACCTTGTGGACGGTGAGGTTCTGCGTGGTCACGGTGTCGTTACCCATGCGACCGGCCATCCGCATGCCCTTGAAGACACGACCCGGGGTGGCGCAGCCACCGATCGAGCCGGGGGCACGGTGCACGCGGTGCGCGCCGTGGCTGGCACCGAGGCCGGAGAAGCCGTGGCGCTTCATCGCGCCGGCAAATCCCTTGCCCTTGGAGGTGCCGGTGACGTCGACCAGCGCACCGTCGGCGAAGATCTCGGCGGTCAGTTCCTGACCGACCTCGAACTCGCTGGTGTCGGCGACGCGGATCTCGGCCAGGTGGCGACGCGGCGTAACGCCTGCCTTCGCGAACTGGCCCGCGACCGGCTTGGTCACCTTGCGGGGATCGATCGCGCCGTACGCAAGCTGCACGGCGGTGTAGCCGTCGCGGTCCTGGTTACGGAGCTGGGTGATGACGTTCGGGCCTGCCTGAATGACAGTGACCGGAACGACACGGTTGTTCTCGTCGAAGACCTGGGTCATGCCGAGCTTGGTGCCCAGAATTCCCTTGGTCGCGCTCTGATTACTCATGATTTCTCTTCGCCCCCGCCCTACTGGATGTTGACGTCGACACTGGCCGGAAGGTCGATGCGCATGAGCGCGTCGACGGTCTTCGGCGTCGGGTCGAGGATGTCGATGAGTCGCTTGTGAGTACGCATCTCGAAGTGCTCGCGGCTGTCCTTGTACTTATGCGGCGAGCGGATGACGCAGTACACGTTCTTTTCGGTGGGCAACGGCACCGGGCCGACGACGCGTGCACCCGTACGGGTCACGGTCTCCACGATCTTGCGCGCCGAAGCGTCGATCGCCTCGTGGTCGTAGGCCTTGAGCCTGATGCGGATCTTCTGTCCCGCCACGCTGTGTCCTCTTCCGTCAGTTGTTCTCGACAGACAAACACCGCGCACCTGGGGCCGACACCGGTCGGCGGGCACATAGATCTCCGCGTGAGTCGGGGATCGACGCTGTTCATCTGTCGTTGTACGTTGGCTCGTCGCTGGTACGAGCCGGTTTGCTCCGGCACCCGCGGTCGGGCGTGTCGTGACCGTGAACCGGATTCGGCGCACGCGTTACACGCCCTTGGTCCCGAACTCGGGGGCCTTGGGAGGTATTCACCCGATCGGGGCCGCAGTAAAACCACGTCCGCCGGTCAAGGCAACCCGACAAGTATGCACCAGGTCGGGGCCTCGATTCAAATCCAGGTCGGAGCCAGTGGATTCTCTCGCTAAGGGCATGCGACGATACCCACCTACTTCCCTACTTCTCACCGACCGATTGGGGAAACGTGGACATCAGGCTCGACGACCCGACCGCCCCCTACGTCGCCGACCTCCTCGAGCACCATCTCCGTGAGCTGCAGTCGGTGATGTCGGAGTACGCCTTCGCCCTCGACGCCTCCGGCCTGTCAGCTCCCGGCGTCAGCTTCTGGACAGCGTGGACCGTCGAACCGGACGACCAACAACTCGCAGGGTTCGTCGCCCTCAAAGAGCTGGACTCGACGCACGGCGAGGTGAAATCGATGCGCGCCGCTCCCGCTGCTCGGGGTACCGGCGTCGGCCGCGCGCTGCTGACGCACGTCGTCGACGAGGCCCGTCGACGCGGATATCAGCGAGTGAGCCTGGAAACCGGCACCGCGGAGCTGCACGTTCCGGCGATCTCGCTGTACCGCAGTGCCGGGTTCGTGTCGTGCCCGCCGTTCGCCGACTACCGGGCCAGCCCGCACAACCAGTTCATGACGCTGCCGCTGTAGCCGTTCATGACGCTGTAGCCGGTTGATGACGCTGCCGGCACAGGCAGTTCGTGCTCAGCCCGCCGACTTCGCGATCTCCGCGCGCGCCGCAGCCACCAACTCCTCATTGGTGTGTGCGTGTCCCCATAGCCCCCAGCCGCCAGGCACTGCCTCGGTGAGAAGCACCCAGGTGCGGTCTGCGAGCGAGTCGTCGCCCGCTGCCCGCACCACCAGATCTGTGAGCTGGGCGACGACGGCCACCTGCTGCTCGCGGGTGAGCGCGCCCGCATTGGTGAGCACCTGGACGCGGACATGATGCGCATTTCCGTTGACGTCGGAGAAGGAACCCGGCGGCAACTCGTGCACGAAGGCTGCGGTGTTGTCGCGGAACATCGAGAGGTCCGGAACTCCTTCGACGGCCATCACCGTCTTCGCGGCGTCGGCGGCCAGCTGCGCGGTGTCGGCGAAGGTTCCTGCTGGTGCGTAGATATCGATCATGGGCATGGCAATGCTCCTGTGCTCTCGGATGGGTTCTTGTCTCACGCGACGGGTACGGTCGGCCGGTCGAAGCGCGCGAGTTGGCCGCCGGTGATGCGTTGCTGGTTGTCGGGGTCGTCGAGCAGCGTGTACGGGAACACCTGCGCCGGCGCGCTGACCGCGTCGAGTCGAGAAAGCTGCTCGGGTGAGAGGTCGACGGCGAGTGCCGCGAGATTGCTCTGCAATTGCTCCACCGACCGCGGCCCGATGATGGGCGTGACGCCCTGTGCGGCGACCCACGCGATGGCGACCTCCCCCGGTGTCGCGCCCACCTCTTTCGCCACGGCGATGACCTCGTCGAGGATCGCGGTGCGCTGCGTCGAGTTCTCCGGCTGGAAGACCTTGCCGCCGAAGCCTTGCGCGCGGCCGGTGGCACCGTCGCGGTATTTGCCGGTCAGCACGCCACCGCCGAGCGGCGACCACGCCGCGAGCCCGAGTCCAAGGGCCTTGCCCGCCTGCACCAGCTCGGCCTCTGCGGTGCGTTCGACGAGACTGTGCTCGAATTGCAGCGCCGCGATCGGCAGGGTTCCGCGGATCTCGGCGATGGTGGCAGCGCGTGCCACGCGCCAGGCCGGGAAATCCGAGAGCCCCGCGTACAGAATCTTGCCTGCGCGCGCGAGGTCGTCGAATCCGCGCAGCAGTTCCTCCACTGGTGTGACGCCGTCGGAGTAGTGAGCCCACAACAGGTCGATGTGGTCGGTATTCAGTCGTCGCAGACTCTGCTCCACCGAACTCACCATCGCCTTGCGACTGTTGCCGGTCACGAGGATTCCGGCCGACGGGTCGGCGCGCTGGGTGAACTTGGTGGCGAGCACGAACTCGTCGCGTCGACCCTGCAGCAGCCGGCCGAGGATCTCCTCGGACTCGCCGAACTGATAGCTGTCGGCGGTGTCGAGGAAGTTGCCGCCCGCGTCGGCATAGGCATCGAGAATCTTCGACGACGCGTCCGGCGTCGAACCATGACCCCAGCGGGTACCGAAGTTGCCGGTACCGAGGATGACCTCGGAGACGCGCAGCCCCGTGTGCTCACCGAAGACCCGGTAGCACAGGGATCGGTCGCGAATAGCGTTGTCACTCATTGTTTTTCCCGTCCTGTCGAGATCTGTGTGTCGAAGTGATCGGGTCAGGCAACCGCAGATGCGGCTGCCGTTGCCGCCCGCTCGATGACGTCGGCGACGACGTCGGGGTGCGAGATCATGACGACGTGGCTCGATCCGGGAACCTCGGTGACCTCGGCGCCCGCTCGCTCGTACATCCACCGTTCGAGGTCGGGGTTGATGGTGCGGTCGGCGCCCGCGACGATCCCGTACGACGGCCGGTCCCGCCATGCTGCGGCCGCGGCCGGAGCGTCGAGCGCCTCAGCACGGATGGGCACCTGCGCGTGCGCCATGAAGTCGGCGTCGCGGGCTGGCAGGTCGGCGGCGAAGTCGGCGCCGAACTGCTCGGGATCGATCCTCAAGAACCCCTCGGCTCCGGCGATCACCGCGGTGCTCGCAGCCGGAATGCGGGCGTGCAGCGAGTTGGTGGACTCCCCCACATCGGGAACCAGAGCCGCCACGTAGACCAGTGCTGCGACGCGCGGATGCGCACCTGCCTCGGTGATGACCTGCCCACCCCAGCTATGACCGACCAGAACAAGCGGCCCGTCGACGGTATCGATGGCACGCAGCGTGGCCGCGACGTCGTCGGCGAGGCCGGTTTCCGGTTCCTGCACCACGGTGACGAGAAAACCCTTGTCCACCAACCGTTGATAGACCGGCTGCCACCCCGATCCGTCAGCAAAGGCGCCGTGAACCAGAACGATGTTGCGTACCGCGGATGTCGTTGCCATGAGAGTCCCCTTCGCGTGATGACACAGATGTGAGCGTCAGAGTTTTGATTGTGGTCGCAATCTAAACACAGAAAGATTATGCTCGCAATCAATAGTTCGGACGACAAGTGAGGTGAAGGCGGTGCGGGTCTCGAAGGCCAAGGCCGAGCAGAATCGACGCGACCTACTCGACGCAGCGGGAAAGCTGTTTCGCGAGAAGGGGATTCCATCGACCGGAGTGGCCGAGGTGGCGGCCGAAGCGGGGCTCACCCACGGCGCCCTGTACAAACACTTCGACAACAAGGACGCACTGGCGGCCGCCGCGTTCACGCAGGCAGCCACCGATGTCAACCAGCGGATTCGCGAATGGAAAGACGTGCACGATCCGTCGTACGAGGACTACCTCGACGTCCTGATCTCCACCCGGGTGCGCGACAACATGGCCGACGGATGCCCGATGATCGCGTCGGCGAGCGAGATCGGCCGACAGCCCCCAGCCGTCGGCGACAGCTTCGCCTCCGCATTCACCGACCTCGTCTCGCTCATCGAATCGTCACTGCCGGACACCATGTCCGACGACGCGCGCCACACCCTGGCGACCGCGACCGCCGCCGCACAACTCGGCGCGGTCGCCGTGGCGCGGGCGGTGGCCAAGTCCGACGATGCGCTTTCGCAGGAGGTCCTCGACGCCACGCGCGCAACTCTTGCCGACGCGGTTCCGGACTGAACACGATCGAGCGACGTCGGCCACCAAATGTGTGACATTTGCGAACCAATCGAGTCGGAATGTCGCCACGGGCGGTCCGAATCCGCGACACGTGATTAGCGTGGACGCAGGGACATCCACATCCGGCCCGCCCAGCCCTCGGGTCGATGACAGGTCCGCACATGAGTACGGTCATCCCCCCGCGCGCCGACAAACCCCCACACGCTGACAAACCCGTCGGGACGCCACGCGCCGTCACGCCGATGCCGACGTCGAAACGTCCACGTCCGAGCAACGTCACACTCAAGGTGACCATGGCGCTGACCGGCACGGTGTTCGCACTGTTCGTGCTGGTTCACATGATCGGCAACCTGAAGGTCTACACCGGCCCCGGCCACTTCGACGACTACGCGCACTGGCTGCGCACCCTGCTCGAACCCCTCCTGCCCTACGAGGGCATGTTGTGGATCTTCCGCGCGGTCCTCGTGCTCTGCCTGGTACTGCACGTCGGAGCGTCGTTCATCTTGATCGGGCGCTCCCACAAGGCCAAGGGTCGCTTCCGGCGCAAGGGCATGAGCATCAAACGACTCCCCGCGACGCTGATGCCCTACACGGGCCTGGTCCTGCTGATCTTCATCGTCTTCCACATCCTCGACCTGACGACCGGGACCCGACCCGCGGCCAGCGACCACTTCGTGTCGACCACCGAGACCAGCTCGCACGCTTATCACAACCTCGTCGAGAGTCTGCAGCGCTGGCCGGTGGCCGCGTTCTACATCCTGGTGATGGTGCTCCTCGGCACGCATCTCGTGCACGGGCTGTGGAGCGTCGTCAACGACCTCGGCGCGACCGGGCACCGCACTCGACGCCTCGGCGCTCTCGTCGCGCTCGTCGTCGCGGCCGCGGTGATGATCGGCAACATCTCGATTCCCATCGCCGTTCTGGCGGGATTGGTGAGCTGACGATGACGCACACCGCACCCGACGCCGCGACGTCTGATCTCGAGGCCGACCTCGACGACCTCCGCCGCATCGGCACCGACCTGACCGGCGGAGTCCCCGACGGCGACCCGGCAACCGCGTGGCAGCGTCGACGCGACGCCTACAAGCTCGTCGGCCCGCTCAATCGGCGCAAGTTCACCGTGATCGTGGTGGGTACCGGCCTGGCCGGAGCCGGATGTGCCGCAGCTCTGGGCGAACTCGGCTACAACGTGTCGTCGTTCACCTTCCACGACGCCCCGCGGCGAGCCCACAGCGTCGCCGCGCAGGGCGGCATCAATGCCGCCCGCGCACGCAAGGTCGACAACGACTCGGTGCACCGATTTGTCGTCGACACCGTCAAGGGTGGCGATTTCCGTGGCCGCGAGGCCGACGCCTTCCGCCTCGCGGAGGAGTCGGTGCGGGTCATCGATCACCTCAACGCCATCGGCGCGCCCTTTGCCCGCGAGTACGGCGGATCGTTGGCCACCCGCAGCTTCGGCGGGGTGCAGGTGTCGCGCACCTACTACACGCGCGGCCAGACCGGCCAGCAGTTGCAGGTCGCGGCGTCGCAGGCGTTGCTCCGACAGGTCGCGGCGGGCACCGTCACCCTCCACACCCGCCAGGAGATGCTCGATCTGATCGTGGCGGACGGCCGCGCACAGGGCATCGTCGTCCGCGACCTGGTGACCGGCGAGATCACCGCGCAGACCGCGCACGCCGTCGTGCTCGCGACCGGCGGGTACGGCACCGTCTACTTCCAGTCGACGCTCGCGCGCAACTGCAACGCGACGGCGTCGTGGCGTGCCCATCGTCGTGGTGCGCTGCTGGCATCGCCGTCGTTCATCCAGTTCCACCCCACCGCGCTGCCGGTGAGCGCGGAGTGGCAGTCCAAGACGACGTTGATGAGCGAGTCGCTACGCAACGACGGCCGCATCTGGGTTCCGAAGAAGGAGCACGACGACCGCCCGCCCGGCGACATCCCCGACGCAGAGCGCGACTACTACCTCGAACGCCGCTACCCCGCCTACGGCAACCTCACCCCGCGCGACGTCGCATCGCGGGCGGCCGTGACCGAGATCAACGGCGGGCACGGAGTCGGGCCCCTGCACAACAGCGTCTACCTCGACTTCGCCGACGCCCTTGCGCGCCTTGGCAAATCGACCATCTCCGAGCGCTACGGCAATCTCTTCTCGATGTACCGCGACGCCACCGGCGAAGACCCCTACGAAGTCCCGATGCGTATCGCGCCTGCGGCTCACTTCACCATGGGCGGCCTCTGGTCGGACTTCGACCAGATGTCGTCGATCCCAGGTCTTTTCGTCGGCGGAGAGGTGGGGTGGGGCTATCACGGCGCCAACCGCCTCGGCGCCAACTCGCTGCTGTCGGCATGCGTCGACGGCTGGTTCACCCTGCCCTACTCGGTGCCGAATTACCTTGCGCCCCTGCTCGGAGACGAACCGCTGCCACTCGATCACGAGGCTGTGCAGCACGCGGTCACATCGGTGCGTGATCGGATATCCCGGCTGATCGCGGTCGACGGAACCACCGGCCCCGACCGCTTCCACCGCAGGCTCGGCGAGATCCTCTATCGCGGCTGCGGCGTCATGCGCAGCGCCGACTCGTTGACGACGGCCATCGCCGAGATCCGCGAGCTGCGCGACGAATTCTGGTCCGACGTACGGGTTGTCGGCAGCGGCGCGCAGTTCAATCAGGAACTCGAACGGGCGGGCCGCGTCGCCGATTTCATGGAACTCGCAGAACTGATGTGCCTCGACGCGCTCGATCGCGACGAGTCGTGCGGCGCGCACTTCCGCGTCGAACACCAGACCGCGCAGGGCGAGGCGCTGCGCGACGACGAGCATTGGACCTTCGCCTCCGCGTGGGAGACCACGCCGACCGGGGAGCAGATCCGCCACCGCGAACCACTCGAGTTCAGTGCGGTGCCGTTGCAGACACGAAACTACAAGTGAGACTTGATCAGTGAGGATGCCGGCATGAGAATCACCATCGAAGCCTGGCGGCAGGCCGACGCCGACGACGACGGGCGTTTCGAGACTTACGTGGTCGACGACGCGACAGCCGAGATGTCACTGCTCGACGTCCTCGACCGCCTCAACGATCATCTCGTCGACGCGGGCGAGCAACCCATCGCCTTCGACTCCGACTGTCGCGAAGGCGTGTGCGGCGCCTGCGGGATGATGGTGAACGGGCGCCCGCATGGTCCGACACCCAACACGCCGTCGTGTCGGCAACACCTCCGACACTTCGACGGCGCGACGCACCTGCGCCTGGAACCCTTGCGCGCGAGCAGTTTTCCGGTCATCCGCGACCTCGTCGTCGACCGGTCCGCACTCGACAGGGTGATCGAAGCCGGCGGGCACGTCGCGGTTGCGGCGGGTCAGGCCCCCGACGCCGACGCCGAACTCGTCGACCACAACACCAGCGAGAAGGCCCTCGACTACGCGGCCTGCATCGGCTGCGGCGCGTGTGTTGCCGCCTGCCCCAACGGTGCCGCGCACCTGTTCGCGGGCGCCAAACTACTCCATCTGGCCGCGCTGACCCAGAGCAAACAGGAGCGTGGCAGGCGGGCGCACGCGATCACCGGGCAGATGGAACAGGACTTCGGCCCGTGCTCCACCTACGGGGAGTGCGCAGACGTCTGCCCGGCCGGGATTCCGCTCGACGCCGTCGCCGGGGTCAACCGCGAGGCGTTGCGATTCGGATTGCGCCGCAAGGCGAATTGAGCGTCACCAGATCCCGATGAGCTTCATCCACGGCGCGCCGATCGCGGTCCAGATGATGATGTTGACCACCGACATCAGGAAGCCGACGCGGAACCACTCACTGGTCTTGATGTAGCCCGACCCGTACATGACACCGGCCGGACCGGACGAGTAGTGGGCCAATCCGCCGAACAGGCTGCCGATGAAACCGAAGACCAGCGCACTGAACAGCGGCGGCGCTCCGGTGGCGACCGCCGCACCGAGGAACACGGCATACATCGCGACGATCTGCGCGGTGTTCGACGCGAACAGATAGTGCACGTAGAAGTAGACGAGCGTGAGGACGGCGAACGCCACCAGCCACGGCAGGCCGTCGACGCTGGAGGCCACCTTGTCGCCGACCCAGTCGATCACCTTGAGCTTGCGGAGTTCGTCGGCCATCGCGACAAGCACACCGAAGAAGATCAGCGTCTGCCACGCTCCGGTGTCGGTGACGATGTCCTTCCACGTCAGCACGCCGGTGACGAGAAGAATCGCGATGCCCGCGAAGGCGGTGGTCGTGGCGTCGACGTTCAGTTGTTTGCCAAGACACCACAGGATGAGCAGCAGCACGAACGTGGCGGCGAGAATCCACTCGTTGCGCGACATCGAGCCACTCTTCTTCAGTTCGTCGCGCGCGAGGGCGGGGGCCTCCGGTGTCTTCTTGAGCGTCGGCGCGTAGATCTTCGACATCACCCACGGCGTCGCGATGAGGCTGACGAGACCGGGAACGATCGCGGCGAGTGCCCAGTTGCCCCAGGTGATCTCGATCTTCATCTTCTCCGCGGCCTCCTGGGCCAGCGGATTGCCCGCCATCGCGGTGAGGAACATGGCGGAGGTGACCACGTTGACCTGCAGCGCCGTCAGCATCAGGTAGGCGCCGAGCTTGCGCCGCGAGGCGTCGGTCTTCGGCGTCGAGTCGACGAGTTCGGCGAGCGATCGCACGATCGGGTAGATCACTCCGCCCGCGCGTGCGGTGTTCGACGGCGTCGCGGGAGCAAGGATGAGATCGGCGATCCCCATCCCGTACGCCAACCCGAGACTCGACTTGCCTATTGCGCGCACGAAGATCAGCGCAACCCGACGCCCGAGACCCGTGACGATGAACGCCTCGGCGATGAAGAACGACGCGACGATGAGCCAGATGGTCGTGTTCGAGAAGCCCGCGAGCGCCTCTTTGGGCGTCATCGTCTTGGTGACCATCGCCAGCGCGAGCCCGATGATCGCCACCGAACCCGTCGGCAGCGGCTGCAGGATCAGTCCCAGGATCGTCGCGACGAAGATCCCGAGCATGTGCATGCCGTTGGCGTCGACGCCGGCCGGAGCCGGGATGAAGTAGATGATCACGCCGACGATCAGTGGAATGCCACCGCGCCACCAGGTCGGGCTGAGATGGAAGTGGTGCGGGTGTTCGGCGTGGTCGGTCGAATCGGGCTGGTCGCTGGTACTGGGCTGGTCTGGGGAATCGGACTGGTCGGTCGAACTGGGCTTGTCGGTCGAATCCGGGTGGTCTGAGGGCGGTGGGTCCTTCTCGGAAGGAGGCGTCACCTCATCAAGGTTCCTCGCCCGAGTAGCATCCGGGCAATGTCCGACGCCAAATCGTCATCTACGCCAACGCCCGCGACGCGCCCTTCTCTTTCGCCCACCTACGCGCTGCGCCGAAAACTGCCCGACAACGGGCTCGGAAAGGCACTCTTCTCCCTCGGGATGTCGGTGCGGGTGCCGTACTTCGGCACGATCCTCCCCTACGTCGACGAGATGCGGCCCGGATACTGCAGGGTCACAGCACCCAAGTGGTTCGGCGTCTACAACCACATCCACACCTTCCATGCCATCGCGGCATGTAACCTCGCCGAGGTCGCGATGGGCATGCTGATGGAGGCGACGACACCGACGACGCATCGATGGATTCCGAAGGGGATGACCGCCGACTACCTGACGAAGGCGACCACCCGCCTGTCAGCCGTCGCCACACTCGCCGAACCCGTCGACTTCGCTGTCATCGACTCCGGACGCGATGTGGTGGTGTCCATCTCGATCACCGACACGCACGGCGTCGAGGTCGTTCACTGCGAGATCACCACCTGGGTGACGCCGACCGCGTGACCTGGCGCTCCACTTGCCCTGCCGGGCCATGACGAAACTCCTAGGCTGAACAAGTCAAGCAACCGAGAGGACTGACTATATGTGTGGCATCTGCGGTGAAATCCGGTTCGACGGCTCGGCGCCCGACGCCTCTGCCGTCGACACCATGACCTGCTCGATGACCCGTCGCGGTCCCGACGGTTCAGGACTGTTCGTGAAAGGGTCGGTGGCTCTCGGGCATCGACGACTCAAGATCATCGACCTGTCGGAGCGCGGCGCGCAGCCGATGGTCGACTCCGAACTCGGCCTCGCAATGGTGTTCAACGGCTGCATCTACAACTACAAGGAACTGCGCGCAGAACTCGAGGGCAAGGGCTACCGCTTCTTCTCCCACGCCGACAGTGAGGTGATCATCAAGGCGTTCCACGCCTGGGGCACCGACTGCGTCGATCACCTCATCGGGATGTTCGCCTTCGCCGTCGTCGACACCGATTCCGGTGTGGTGACCCTCGCGCGCGACCGGCTGGGGATCAAACCGCTCTATCTGTCGGAGACTCCTGGACGTCTACGCTTCGCGTCGTCGCTGCAGGCACTGCTGCGCGCCGGTGATGTCGACACGTCGCTCGATCGCGTTGCGCTGCATCACTATTTCAGCTTCCACGCGGTGGTTCCCGCACCCCACACCATCTACAATGGCGTGCGCAAATTGCCGCCCGCCACAGTGCGCGTCATTCAACCCGACGGACGCAGCACCGAACGTCGTTATTGGGAACCGGTTTTCGCGCCCGATCCCAGCCGTGCCGACTGGGACGCGGTGCGCTGGCAGGACGAACTGATGGATTCGCTGCGCACCTCGGTTCGACGTCGCATGGTCGCCGACGTTCCGGTCGGCGTGCTGCTCTCCGGCGGAATCGATTCGTCGTTGGTCGTGGCACTTCTCGCCGAGCAGGGGCAGAAGGATCTCGCGACGTTCAGCATCGGATTCGATTCCGCGGGAGGCGAATCGGGCGACGAGTACGCCTACTCCGACCTCGTCGCCGAGACGTTCGGCACCGACCACCACAAGATCCACATCGGCACCGATCGCCTCCTGCCCGCCGTCCCCGACACCATCGCGGCCATGAGCGAGCCCATGATCAGCCACGACTGCGTCGCGTTCTATCTCCTCTCGCAGGAGGTCAGCAAGTCGATCAAGGTCGTGCAGTCGGGGCAGGGCGCCGACGAGATCCTCGGCGGTTACTCGTGGTATCCCCCGCTGCAGGGGATCGCACGCGAAGAGACCACCAAGGCCTACCGCGAGGTCTTCTTCGACCGCTCGCATGCCGACGTCCTGGCGCTGCTCAACGATCAGTACCTGCTCGGCGACAGCAACTACGACCCCAGTTGGGAATTCGCCCTCGCACACCAGTCCGCTCCCGGTGCGGATTCGGCCGTCGACGCCGCGTTGCGTCTCGACACGACGGTGATGCTGGTCGACGACCCGGTGAAACGAGTCGACACCATGACGATGGCGTGGGGCCTCGAGGCGCGCGTGCCGTTCCTCGATCACCAATTCGTCGAGCTCGCCGCGACATGCCCGCCCGACCTCAAGCTGAATCCGAGCGGCAAGGGTGTCCTCAAGGAGGCATCTCGAAAGTTGTTGCCCGCAGCGGTGATCGACCGCACCAAGGGATACTTCCCCGTCCCCGGCATTCGCCACCTCGAGGGCGGAGTGCTCGATCTGGTCACCGATACCCTGCGCGCGCAGTCGGCGAAGGACCGCGCGCTGTATCGACCGGAGACCCTCGACCGGTTGTTTGCCGATCCCAACGGCACGCGCACCACGCTCGATTCCAACGAGCTGTGGCAGCTCGCCGTACTCGAAATGTGGCTGCAGGCCATGGAAGACATCACGCCACGGTGAGCGCGGACGACATCACCGACACCGGAATCGTCGACGAGCAGGCCGACGCGACGACTCTCGTCAACTTCGACGATCGTGGGTGGCACACCTACGGGCCGTCGGTCTCGCCGGACGGCAGGGCGTTCGCCTATATCGTCGACGACGGCGCGGGCTATCCGCGTGCGGCACAACGTGTGTTGTCGCCCGAGGGTGTCGGCGAGCTGCGCTGGGTGAGCGTCCCCGCAACCGGTCCCGTCCGCAAGCTCGTGCACTCGATGGACGGCGAATGGCTCGCCGTCGAGTTGGCGCCGAGTGGCGGTGAGCACCACCAGGTCTGGGTTGTCACCACCGATCCCGACGACAACAGGTCGCATCGCATCGGCAGCAACCGTCAGGAGACCGAATCCGATTGGTCGAACAGGGCGACGCTCGGTTCACGACGTTCGTTCGGCACGGTCTCACTCGTGGGTTGGGACACCGATTGGGTGTTGATCACCGCGACGACCCCCGACGGCACGGCGTATTCGGTTCGCGCACATCCCGGTACGGGCGCGACCGAGATACTCGACGTCCGCGTCGGCGGCGCGCTGATCGACTCGTGGAAGGGCGCGGCGCTCCTGCGTGTCGGCCCTCGCGGATTCCGCGACATGCTGCTGCTCCGCCGTAACGAGGCTGAGGACGCGGCCGATTCGGACGAGATGTCGATGTCGACCATCCTGCCCAACGATCCCGGCTCGGTGACCGACCAGGGTTATATCCTCGACCAGGGATTCGACCACCCTTCACTCGTCTTCGTCGGTCCCCCACAGGATTCCAGTCGCGATCTCGACAGCGTGCAGGCTTTGGTCACGAGCGATTTCGACGCCAAGTTCCCCCGCCTGCTCGGCGTCGAGGTCTCCAAGACCGGCAAACGTTTCCGCGTCCTCGCCCAGCGCGCGGGCGCAGGACTCGACGAGTTCGCGGTCAGCAACGACCAGTCGACAGTCGCGATGCTCTGGAACGTGGGTGGCCGAAGCGAGCTGCAGATTCTCACGCTGCCGGATCAGACCTTGCACGATCCGATCCCGCTACCCGGCGACGTCGCGTCGGATCTGTCGATCAGTGCTGCCGGAACCATTGTCGCGCTGACGATTTCGTGCCCACAGCACTCGCCGCTCGTACACCTCGTGCACACGCCGACATCGTCGGTGACGCCGATCCGCGACGACGTGATCACAGGCACCGGCCCGTCGTCGGCGTTGCGTCCGGAATACCGCGAGTTCTCCGCGCGTGACGGAATGCCGTTGTCCGGATGGCTGTATCGCGCGAAGAGTACCGATGCGGGCCCACCTCCATGCCTGCTGTACTTTCACGGAGGTCCCGAGGCCGAAACCCGCCCCGACTACCAGTTCTTGTTCGGGCCACTGGTCGACGCCGGAATATCGGTGTTCGCACCCAACGTGCGCGGGTCGTCGGGTTACGGTCGCCTTTTCTCTCACGCCGACGACCGGTACGGCCGTTATGCGGGCATCGACGACGCAGCCGATTGCGCGGCACACATGTGTTCGTCCGGCGTTGCCGACCCCGACCGCCTCTACGTCTCCGGCCGCTCGTATGGCGGTTACCTCACGTTGGCGGCGTTGACCTTTCATCCCGAGGTGTTCGCCGCGGGCATCGCAATCTGCGGCATGAGCGATCTCGAGTCGTTCTTCCGGAACACCGAACCGTGGATCGCCGTCGCGGCGTACACCAAGTACGGGCACCCCGAATCCGATCGCGAACTACTCCGCGATCTCTCACCGATCCACCGCATCGACGACATCACCGCGCCGCTGCTGGTGGTCCACGGCGCACACGACACCAACGTGCCGGTCAGCGAATCCCAGCAGATGGTCGACGAATTGCGTGCCCGTGGCGGGATCGCCGAGCTCCTGATGTTCGACGACGAGGGCCACGAGATCGTCAAGCGCCATAATCAGCAGCGGCTCACCGAGGCTGTGGCGCAATGGATCACGCGTCACCCGTCTGCGGCGGCGGCACATCACGAAGTTCGTGACCGCAAGCAGGGGCACGTGCACCATGAGTAGCAAGATGACCAACCGCCTACTCGTCCAGCTTGCTGAGACCCGGTCGGGTAACGACCGCGCAAACGTGCTCGAGGAGATGCGTCGACTCATTCTTTCCGGAGGGGCGCCTCCCGGCACTCAGATCATGCCCGCCGACATCGCCGACGCGTTCGGAGTCAGCGCGATCCCCGTCCGTGAAGCACTGAAAACCCTTGTCGGCGAGGGGCTTGTCGATCACCAGCGTAATTCTGGATACCACGTCAGCCAACTGTCCCTTGCCGAACTCAAGGAGATCTACTTCGTTCGCGGAGTTCTCGAACAGGCCGCTCTCGCCCGGTCCGTCTCGAACATCACCGACGCGCAGATCGCAGCGGCCACCGAGTTTCACCAGGAACTGCTGACTGCGACGAAGTTCAACGACGGCAAGGCATTTCACGACGTGTCACGGCGGTTCCACACCACGCTGACCGCCCCCTGCGAGATGCCGCGCCTGCTCAACATGTTCGACGCGACGTGGAACCTCACCGAACCGTTCCAGGTGATGCGCTCCGTCGACGCCCCGACCCAGGCGAAGCTGAACTCCGACCACGCCGACCTGCTCGCCGCCTTCACCGCCCGCGACACGTCGGCCGTCCTTGCCGCCGCGAGCGTTCATCACGCCAGGCTCGAGGAAGCGATCATCGAGACAAGCGAATCACTCGGCGTGCGACCGGACCTCGCCTGACGGAACATTCCGGGACGTCGGCTCGGCTTCGGTGTCCGCCTCATGACCGGATGCCGCGACGGAGATGTCGGAGGTTGCCGACGCGACGTGGCCGGAAGAGACCTCGCGCGGAAAGGCAAGGCGTACCGACAGATACGCGAACACCGGTCCCAAGAAGTTCATCGCGACGACCGATACCCATGCGGCCCAGGGATTTCCCGCGTCGAACCCGAATCCACCGAAGAAGGTCGCAAAGTACGAGGCGAAGCCGAGGAACATGCCCGGGATCAACGCGAGCGCCCCGATCCTCCCGGAGAACATCAACGCCGAGTTGACCACGAAGATGATCACCGCAAGCACGAGGTTCTGCGCAAACCGCCCCTCCCCGGCGATCGTGCCGATGTGCGTATCGATGAGCACGATGACGAGTGCGAACGTCGACCCAACCGGCATGGTCAGCCACAAGCGCCTGGCGTTCGCCCAGGACGGACCGCCGAGCAAAAACGTTCCGGCCCAACCGATGAAGATCGCCCACGGCGGTAGGTTGAGCGC
The DNA here is from genome assembly GCF_036540975.1 of Gordonia sp. w5E2. Taxonomy (NCBI): domain Bacteria; kingdom Bacillati; phylum Actinomycetota; class Actinomycetes; order Mycobacteriales; family Gordoniaceae; genus Gordonia; species Gordonia sp. w5E2. The sequence goes on from NZ_CP144213.1 coordinate 3,688,261, forward strand.
GGTCCCGCCGATGAACGCGGTCAGGCCCGCGAGGATGGATGCAACGATCTCGTGGGGAATGCGGTCACGCATGGACAACCTCCAGCAGTTCGGTGGTACGGGTGGTACGGGCGACGATGCGCCCGTCTTTGATGACGAAGCAGCGGTCCGGCCGATCGAGCAGCGCGTCGGCGACGCTGTGGGTCGACAGCACAACGAGATCCGCCCTTCGGCCCGGCGCGATTCCGTACCTATCCGCGATACCGACGATGTCGGCGGCGGAGTAGGTGGCCATGGTCAGCACCCTGGCGAGGTCGTCGGGACCGGACAGATGCGAGACCTGCGCGAGAAACAGGCCGATGTCGAGTAGGTCAGCATTTCCGTAGGGCGTGAAGGCGTTACGCACGTTGTTCGACGAGAAGGCGCATTGCACACCCGCGTCCCACAGATCGCGCACCGGAACCACACCTCGTCGAATGTTGTGGGTGTCGGTGCGCCCGCCGAGGTGAATGTCGGTCGCGGGCAGGGGAACCACCGCGACTCCCGCCGCCGCGAGGTCGGCGAGCACGGCGCGACGTTCACCGGCGGGTAGGCCAGCCAACGATGTCATGTGCCCCACCGCGACTCGCCCCGCCATACCGCGTGCTGCGGTGACCTCGGCTATCCGTGCGGCCAGACCGAAACGCGGATCGGAAGCGTCGTCGGCGAAGTCGGCGTGCATGTCGACTCTCACCCCGAACTCCTCGGCGAGGTCGAAGACCATATCGATGTGGCGGTGACAGTCGACGACGTCGGCTTCGTTGTACGTACACCCACCCACCACGTCGGCACCGCGCCGCAGTGCCTCGCGCATCAGGTCGATGGTGCCCGGCGCCTTGAGAATTCCCTCTTGCGGGAAGGCGACGATCTGCAGATCGATGCGCCCGCGATACTCGTCGCGCAGTTCGAGCAGTACCTCGACGCCGAGCAACCCGATGATCGGGTCGACATCGGGATGCGCTCGAATCAGACTGGTGCCGTTGATGATCGCCTGATCGATCACCTGCCGCGCACGGGCGGCGACGGCGTCCGGGGTGAATCGACTCTTGAGCGCGCCGGTTACTGCAATCGCGCCCGCGAGCGTGCCGTCGCGGTTGGGTTCCTCCTTGTCGAGGAGCGCCTTGTCGAGGTGCATGTGCGACTCGATCAAGCCCGGAATCACCACGCGGCCCGCACATTCGATTGTCTCGTCCGCCTCAGCCGTGCTCTGCGAACAGATCTCGCGGATGTGCCCGTCGTCGATCTCGATGTCGACGAGTGGGGCATCGTCAGACAACCGTACGTCGCGCAGAACCAGGTCCATTGGTCGCTCCTTCGGTGTTCGACGCCGCGTCGATCGGCGTCAAGATCTGTCTCCACCTTCGATCGGAGTTGTTTCCTCGCACTGCACGAGTCGTAACGCATCGGTTAAAGTTGGTCATACCAAGAGACCAAGTTCGACTGAAACAAGGAGAGCGCATGCTGCGTCGCGGACACACACTCAGTGCCAGCACTGCCGCCTACCTGGAGAAAATGGTGGTCGACGACCTCTCTCCCGGCGACAAGTTGCCGCCCGAGCGCGTACTCGCCGAGAATCTCGAGGTCTCCCGTACCACGATCCGCGAAGCACTCAGCGACCTCGAGCAGCGCAGGCTCGTCACCAGGACGCCCGGTCGCGGAACAGTCGTCGCGCCACGCTCGGCCAACGCCACTGCGCTATTGGAGACGATGAGCGACGACGCGGAAGAGGATCACGTCGCCGAACTGCGGATGCTGATCGAACCGCAGGTCGCGGGACTCGCCGCCGACCGGGCCACGGCGTCGGATCTCGTTGCGCTCGAATCAATCCTGGCGTCGACCCACACGGGCCTCAACCCCACCGAATCACTCGCCCAGGATGTCGCCTTCCACATGCAACTCGCTCGAGCAGCACGCAACCCGCTGCTGGTGTCGCTCTGCCAACTCAGTGCGGGGTGGGTCCAGACGGTCCGCGCGCGCTCGCACGCCACCCGCGAAGGTCGACGCAACTCCTACAACGGCCACCGCGACATCCTCGAGGCCGTACGCGCCAACGACCACCACCAGGCGGTCGCAGCCATGACCGCACACCTCGAAGAGGTCGTCCGACTCGTCGAACGGAGCAATCAGTGACGATTCAGAAAGCCGGGACTATGCAGAAAACCGGGACCGTGCACGCCGCGAGTGAGAACGTCATCCTCCCAGCGGGTTCAGGCCCGATCATCGGCGATGACTACCTCGACTGCCGACCCGACGACGTGTTCTGGGGCGATCTGCCCTGCGCGGCCGACACCGCCATCATGTCGATCGACCCGGGCACCAGCGTCACCATCGACACCCTCAGCCACGAAGGCATCCTTTCCGACCAGGGTCGTGATCCCCGCGCCTTCTTCGGTACGCACGGCGTCGACCCCGACATGGTGCTCGACGAGGCAGTCGCCCTGTGCGCCTCCGACCGCACGCATGTCCAGGGCGTCGACGGACCGCATGTCGTGACCGGGCCAATCGAGGTGCGTGGAGCGCAGCCGGGCGATCTTCTGGCGATGACCGTCGTGGAGACCAGGCGTCGAGTCCCCTACGGCGTCGTGTCGAATCGCCACGGTCGCGGTTCACTGCCTGGCGAGTACCCGCTCGGCGGTGCGACGTACAGCGCATTCGTGTCGGTCGAGGGCGAGGGCGACGATGCCCGCGGAGTTCTACCCCTGTCGACGTCGAATCCACAACTGGCCGCGCGCTTTCCGCTTGCGCCGTTCCTGGGCATCATGGGTGTGGCAGCCGCGGGCGACGTGCGACTCAACTCGATTCAGCCCGGTCCGCACGGCGGCAACCTCGACCTCACGCTCCTGACCGAGGGTGCGACCCTCTATCTGCCGGTGCAGGTTCCCGGCGCGCTGGCGTATGTCGGTGATCCGCACTTCGCGCAGGGCGACGGCGAGGTCGCGCTGACCGCGCTCGAGGCGTCACTACGGGCGACCATCCGATTCGACGTGATCCCTGCCTCCGACGTGACCGCGCGCTTCGGCGAACTCGTGGCACCGATCGCCGAAACCCGAGACTTCCTGATTCCGACGGGCCTCGACCCCGACCTCGACGTCGCCGTGCAGAATTGCGTGCGCTCCGCGATCTCGCTGCTGGGCGTGCGGTACGGCATGGAACCCGCGCAGGCCCTCGCCTATCTCAGCGCCGCAACGGATTTCAACATCTCTCAGGTCGTCGACCTGGTGAAGGGCGTGCACGCGCGGATTCGACGATCGGATTTCGCGCAGTGACCGCACCCGACGACCTCGACGCCGTCGTACGTCGATTCTGGGCAGCGGCAGCAGCAGACGACCACAGCGCCATGCACCGGTTTCTGTGCACCGACATCACCTGCGTCGCAGGCCCCGGGGTACTCCACGGTGTCGCCGACACCCTGCGTTCGGGCGCGCTCACACACGCCATCGGCAGCCTGATCGACGTCCATACCTGGAGTTGCGGAATCGATCTCGGTAGCGCACTCGTCGTCTACGACGTTCCCGAAGGAGGCAGGGCCGTGCAGTCGCAGGTGTGGCGACGTCACGACGCGACCTGGCGCCTCGTCACGGTCCACACGAGCACGCCGCGTCGCGGATTCGATTCGACGGTGTGGCGAGTCGTCGGCGATCCACTCATCGAGGCGGCAGCACCGGGACCGCTGACCGGAACGACGGTCGCTGTGAAAGATGTTTTCGCAGTTGCCGGTTTCCCCACCGGCGGCGGGGTACTGAACCGCCCCGGGTCTGTCGGAGGCTCTCGAACCTGTGAAGGATGGAGAGCATGGCAGCACCACGCAAGTACAGTGAGGAACTCAAGGACCGGGCCACCCGGATGGCATGTGAAGCGCGACGAGATCCCGATTCGTCGAGAGGTGCGATCAAGCGGATCGCCGATCAGCTCGGAGTCCATCCCGAGGCGTTGCGCAATTGGGTTCGTCAGGCCGAGATCGACGGCGGGGTCCGCCCGGGCACCACGAGTGAGGACGCTGACCGCATCGCGGCGTTGGAGCGGGAGAACCGTGAACTGCGGCGAGCGAACACGATCTTGAAGCAGGCTTCGGCTTTCTTTGCGGCGGAGATCGACCGCCCACAGCGTTGATCGTGGAGTTCGTCGCGGCTCACCGCGATGAACACGGAGTCGATCCGATCTGTGCGGCATTGCGCGATACGTCCGCCCAGATCGCTCCGTCCACGGTACGAGCCCACCTGAGCCCCCAGAAGACCGAGGCGCCTCGTGTGGTGCGTGACCGGGATCTCCTTACCCAGGTCCGCGCGGTGCATGCCGACAACCTCGGCGTCTACGGTGCCCGCAAGGTGCATGCCCAATTGCGCAGACAGGGCCATAGTGTTGCCCGCTGCACCGTCGAGCGATTGATGAAAGCCGATGGGCTGCAAGGGATAGCGAGACTCAAGACACGCAAGACCACGCGCAGCGAGGGAGCTGAAACACCCCGGCCGGCTGACCGGGTCAACCGTCAGTTCACCGCGGCGGCACCGAACGCGTTGTGGGTGGCGGACCTGACCTACATCCGCACCCACTCGGGCTGGGTGTACGCGGCGTTCGTCCTGGACGTGTTCTCGCGGATGGTCGTCGGCTGGCAGGTCTCGACCACGATGCACACCGACCTCGCATTGGACGCCTTAGACATGGGATTGTGGGCACGGTCGCGTGCCGGCCACGACGTGGCCGGGCTGATCCACCACTCCGACCGCGGAGTGCAATACCGAGCCATCCGCTACACCGAACGACTGGCCGAAGCCGAAGCGGTGACATCTGTTGGCTCCAAGGGGGATTCATACGACAACGCGATGGCTGAGGCGTTCAACTCGCTGTTCAAAGCCGAATGCATCCGTAACCCCGTGATGCGCCCGCGAGGCGGCTGGGCAGGTGTGGGCGAGGTCGAGATCGCCGTCGCTGAGTACGTCGAATGGTTCAACCACCGCCGCCTGCACGGCGAGATCGGACACGTCCCACCCGTCGAGTACGAGAGCGCCTACTGGTCGACCCACACCGTCACCAGCTACCGTGAGAACCCGGTCCCCGCAAACGCTGGAACCAACTAACCGAGCCTCCAGCAAACCCGGGGCGATTCATACCCGCATACGAACGGTCGGTCCCGGCCGCAACCGAGCACTCCGCGGCCGTTGCGCGGCTGCTGAACTCGGGTGCACACATTCGCGGCATCGCCCGCACCGACCAGTTCGCCTACTCGATGGCGGGCGACAACCAGCATTACGGAACACCTCCCAACGCCGCGGTCCCGGCAGCGCTTCCCGGGGGCTCGTCGAGTGGCCCGGCAAGCGCGGTAGCCCACGGCGACGCCGACCTCGGGCTCGCGACCGACACCGCCGGGTCGATCCGCACTCCCGCGTCGTATCAGGGGCTGTGGGGCCTGCGTTCCACGCACGGGTCCATCTCCACGCGCGGGTTGTTGGCGCTGGCACCGGATTTCGACACCATCGGCCTGCTGAGTCGCGACCCCGACCTTCTCGCACTGGCGACCACGACACTGCTCGACGCCCGGTCGACGACCGACATCGGTTCCGGCATGCCGACACTCGACGATCTCGACATCGACGACGGTGAACTCGCCCGCCTTGCCGAGGCATTCCGCGTACACCAGGCATTCCAGGCATGGTCTGTCCACGGCGACTGGATCACCGCGCATCCAGGTGCACTCGAGGGATCAGCGGCCGCACGTTTCGCCGTGGCTGCGGCCATCGATGCCGACGACGACGCCCGGGCCCTTGACGAACTAGCGGCCCTCGCAGCGCAGTTCGACGAGCAACTCGGCGATGATGTCCTCGACATTCCCGCAGCGGCAACGGCCGCACCCCGCCGTTGGGCATCCGACGCAGAGGTCGAGAAGACCCGAACGGCCACACTGCAACTGACCGCGATCGCGGCGGCAACCGGTCGACCCGCGGTGACGTTCCCGGATCGCGAGACGTCGGATGGCCCCATCGGACGCAGCCTCGTCGGTCCGCGCGGCAGCGACACCGCGCTCATCGCTCGGGCGATCGAACTCGCGTCCGCCAGTCCCGCCGCCACCCCCGATCAAGGAGGATTCTCGCGTTGCTGACCCGCATTCACGCGATCCCCACCGAACGCATGCACCTGTCATTGATGCTGGCGCTCACGTTCACCACCGGCATCAACGACGCCGTCGGCTATCTCGGCCTCGACAAGGTCTTCACCGGCAACATGACCGGCAACGTGGTGATCCTCGGCATGGCGCTCGCGGGTGGTTCCGGCCTGCCCATCCTCGGACCCGCAATGGCCCTTGCGGGCTTCATGATTGGTGCAGCTATCGGTGGGCGCACACTGCGACACGCCGAGCGTCGATGGACGCTTGGCACCACGGTCCTGTTCGCAACGGTCTCCGCGACGATGGTCGCCTTGGCCATCACGCTGTTCATCTCCGGCGACCAGCCCGAACATGCGGTGATGATCACGGTGACGACAATCGCGGCCACCGCGATGGGCATTCAAGCCGCCGCGGCGCGCGCCGTCGCCGTCAAGGACGTGACGACCGTCGTCGTGACCTCGACCATCACCGGCCTCGCCGCCGACTCCTTCTTCGGGTCCGGCAAAGGCGGTGGAACAGGTCGACGCACCGCCGCGGTCATCTCGCTGATCGCGGGCGCGGCACTCGGCGTGGTGTTGATGCGCGTCCACATGGGCACAGCACTACTCGTCGCGGGTGTGGTGATCGCCGTGGTCGCCGTCGTCGGTGCCGTCCACGATTCGCCCACCGGCCGAAGGCACCGCTCCGCGACGCACTCCGCCGCCAATGCGGACTGACGTGCGAATATATTCGGTGTGACGCGGAATATATTTGTGTGTTAATTGTCGGGTAACAAAGGGTTCTTAGTTTCGACTCAGGCACTTCGGAGACCACTCCGATGTCACCAATGCCCCGAGGAGAATCATGAGCGCTTCATCCGACGCGCAGATCGCCACCGAGCACCATAGTGCGGCGGGCGAAAGCATCATCAAGGTCGGCTACGACCAGCAATTGACGAATGAGGATCTGGCTCCGCTGAAAGAGCAGAGCTGGACCTGGTACAACATCTTCGCGTTCTGGATGTCGGACGTGCACAGCGTCGGCGGGTACGTATTCGCCGGAAGCCTTTTCGCACTGGGCATCTCGTCGTGGCAGGTGCTCGTTTCACTGTTGGTGGGCATCGTCGCCGTCAACATACTCTGCAACCTGGTGGCCAAGCCGTCCCAGCAGGCCGGCGTGCCGTACCCGGTCACCACGCGAATCTGCTTCGGCGTCAAGGGCGCCAATATCCCGGCAATCATCCGCGGCTCCATTGCCGTTGTCTGGTACGGAATTCAGACATATCTGGCATCGACGGCATTCGGTTTGCTGGCGCTGAAATTCTGGCCGGCACTCGAGCCCTACGGCGAGAACGGTTCGCACGCGTTCCTCGGCCTGTCACTACTCGGCTGGGCCGGCTTCGTCGTGATGTGGGTGCTGCAGGCGCTCGTCTTCTGGAACGGCATGGACACCATCCGCAAGTTCATCGACTTCTGCGGACCTGCCGTCTACGTCGTGATGATCGCGCTCGCGGTGTACCTGATCGCCAAGGCGGGCTGGAGCAATGTGCACTTCGATCTGTCGGAGGGCTCCGGTATCAGCGGAACGTGGCCGACCATCACGATGATGATCAGCGCATTCGCCCTCGTGGTCTCCTACTTCTCGGGCCCGATGCTCAACTTCGGCGACTTCTCTCGCTACGGCAAGACCTTCGGCGAGGTCAAGAAGGGCAACTTCTGGGGTCTCCCGGTCAACTTCCTCTTCTTCTCGATCCTCGTCGTGTGCACCGTCTCGGCGGGCGCCACCGTGATCGGTCGCGACGCCGACGGCAAGATCGTCACCGACCCCGTGCACATCGTCGACCAAATCGACAACACCACGGCCGCCGTTCTCGGCGTACTGACCTTCGCGATCGCCACCATCGGCATCAACATCGTCGCCAACTTCGTCTCCCCAGCATTCGACTTCTCGAATGTCGCGCCCACCAAGATCTCCTGGCGCATGGGCGGCATGATCGCGGCGATCGGCTCGGTCATCATCACGCCGTGGAATCTGTTCAACAACCCGAGCGCAATTCACTACACGATGGACACCCTCGGGGCCGTGATCGGACCACTGTTCGGCATTCTCATCGCTGACTTCTACCTCGTGAAGAAGCAGAAGATCATCGTCGACGACCTGTTCACCATGAGCCCCGAGGGCGCCTACCACTACCGCGGTGGTTGGAACCCGGTTGCGGTCATCTCGGTGGTGCTCGCATCGATCATCCCGATCTGCTTCGTCATCTGGGGCACCTCGTACGAGGCCAGCTTCACCTGGTTCATGGGCGCCGCAGCAGGTTTCATCTTCTACTACGCCGGAATGAAGTTGGCCTCGCCGTACTTCCTCCACGGCATGCACGTCCCGGCAGCGACCATCACGACCGACATGGAGGTCGCCGCCGACGGCACCATGCTTCCCGGTTCGCCGACGGCAAGCCCTGCCGCCGAAGCAAAGGACACAGCGGATTCGACGTCGAGCGCCGAGGCCGAACCTGCATCCTGACACCCGCCTCGTGGCGACACCGCATCCGACGCAACTGCGCGGATCGCGATGTCGCCACGAGGCTCTGGTCAACACCTCAGAACGACGCCACATGAGAAGGCAAGGGAGACAACCACACCGATGAAGTTGTGCGTCATCAACCCCAACACGACCGCGGAGATGACCGCGGTGATCGCCGCCGCAGCACGGTCGGTGGCACGGCCGGACGCCGAAATCGTCGCGATCACCTCCGAAGCCGGCCCCTCGTCGATCGAGAGCCACGTCGACGAGGCACTCGCTGTCCCGGGACTACTTCGGGCCATCAGCGCCAACCCCGACGCCGACGGATATCTGGTTGCGTGCTTCGGCGACCCCGGCCTCGACGCCGCTCGTGAACTGGCTGTGGCACCGGTCCTCGGGATCGCCGAGGCCGCAATGCATCTCGCCGCGCCGCTCGGCCGAGGGTTCTCGGTGGTCACCACATTGCACCGGACGATCGGACGAGCCGCAGATCTCGTGGCGCACTACGGATTCAGCACGCAGTGTCGCGGCATCCATGCGTGTGAGATCGCCGTGCTCGACCTCGAGACCAACCCCGACACCGCCGAGATCCTCGCGAAGGCATGCCGTGAAGCGCTCGCGACGGACGGTTCCGACGCCATCGTGCTCGGATGCGCGGGCATGGCCGACCTCGCGGCCGAACTCTCCGCCGACCTCGGAGTCCCCGTCATCGACGGCGTCGCCGCCGGTGTCGGGATGCTCTCGGCGATGGCCGCGATGGGCCTGCACACGGGTACCGCGTCCGGCGAGTTCGCCGCACCACCGGTCAAGGAGTACCGCGGTCTGCCGCCCGAGCTCGATCCGCGATGACCCCGCAGGTTAGGGTTGATCCCCATGACCGTCCCCGCCGATCGATCGGCGTCCGACCACGACGCTGAAGTCACCGAACTGGCCTTCGCGGCAGCTCGTGGCGACCGTCGGGCGCTCGAGCAGTTCGTGCGGGAGACACAGCGTGACGTCTGGCGATTCGTCGCACATCTCGCCGACCCCCGCGTCGCCGACGACCTGACGCAGGAGACCTACCTCAGGGCGATCCGCTCGCTTCCACGCTTCGCGGGCAATTCGACGGCCCGCACCTGGCTCCTCGCCATCGCGCGACGCGTCTGCGCCGACGACGTACGCCGCGCAATGTCGCGTCCGCGCATCGCGGGCGGCGTGGACTGGATCGACGCCGCGGATACCCGGCAGCCGCGCTCGACGGGGTGGGAAGACGTCGTCGACGTCAATCTCCTGCTCGACGATCTACCTCCGGAACGACGTGAAGCTCTCGTGTTGACGCAGGTCCTCGGGCTGTCGTACCAGGAGGCTGCCGAGGTCACCGGCTGCCCGGTCGGTACGGTGCGTTCGCGCGTCGCCCGCGCACGCGAAGCGCTGATCGGCGCGGCCAACACTCCTCATCGGGGTGAACGCACCAGCTGACCTGCAGGCGACGCCGGTCAGGACCTAAGCCTTATGCCTTTTCTCAGGCAGGTTTGCGTACCCTTGAGAACGGCGACGGACCGTTATCCAGCCGTATCGGCGCATTCGTGTCGCGACGATGTGGTCGGTCCTCACCCCAGATGACGAGCGAAAGAGATGTGAGGGACCTGTGGCCGACAAGCGTCGCAAGCCGATCGTTGACCCGCGAGCGGCAGAGAAGCGCCGTTCCCTGCTGATGAAGATCGGTGCAGCCGTAGTGCTGGTCGCCCTGGCCGTCGGAATCGGCGTCTGGGTGCTCGTCTCGAACGAGTCGGCCACCGGATCGTCGAGCAATGTCACCGTCGCCACCGACAACGCCTACCGCGTCACCACAGCACCCAAGGGCACCACCCCGCCCGTCACGGTGACGGTTGTCGAGGACTTCCAGTGCCCCGCCTGCCGCTCCTTCGAGACCCAGTTCGCCGGTGCCATGGAGCAGATCCGCAGCAATCCGAAGGTTGCCGTCGACTACATGCCGATCGCCATCCTCGACCGGATGTCGACCACCAATTACTCGTCACGCGCAGCCAATGCCTCGGCGTGCGTCGCGCAATCGACCGCAGGTGACGGCAACTTCGACACCTGGATCAAGTTCCACAACGCGCTCTACGCCCAGCAGCCCGAAGAGGGTGGTCCCGGCCTGACCAACGATGAGCTCAACTCGATCGCCAAGCAGGTCGGAGCGACAAACCTCAAGCAGTGCATCGGCGACGAGCAGTTCAGCGGCTTCGTGAAGGACACCACCCAGAAGGCGCTCAACTCGGGAGTCAACTCGACGCCGACCATCAAGATCAACGGACAGCCGGTCCAGCTCAGCACCCCGGATGCCCTCATTGCAGCGGTCAACGAGGCAGCGAACAAGCAGTAGCCGACCGACACCATCGCACCCGATACGCGAGGCACCAACCATGAGCACGACACACGCCGACGACAACGCGCACGTCCCCGTCGACACCGACAAGGAGTCAATCGACGCAACGCGCGCCGACGCCGACTCGGAGGTCGCCCGGTCCGACACCGGCGAACAGTCGGGTTCACGAGGTCTGACCGGCCTCGTGCACGTGAGCCGACCCACCGGGTGGGTGCTACTCATCCTCGGGGTCCTCGGATTCGTCGCGGCGTCGACGCTCGCCATCGAGAAGATTCACCTTCTGCAGAACCCCGACTACGTGCCGAGTTGCTCGCTCAACCCGGTCATCTCGTGTGGCTCGGTCATGGAGAGTTGGCAGGCGGGTCTGTTCGGGTTCCCCAACCCGCTGATCGGCATCGCGGCGTTCGCGGTGGTCATCGTCACAGGCGTGCTCGCCGTAGCCGGGATCGCCCTCCCCCGCTGGTACTGGCTCGGCATGACACTCGGAAGCCTCGCGGGCTTCGTGTTCGTCAACTTCCTCGCATACTCCGCGCTGTACAAGATCCACGCGTTGTGCCCGTACTGCCTGGTCGTGTGGGTCGTCGTGCCGATCATTCTCGTGCTGAGCATCAACCGTGTCATCGGCGACAGCCCACGCGGCCGCGAGATTCGCGGTTGGCTGTGGGTCGCGCTGCCCGTCTGGTACGCCATCGTGATCGTCGCCATCCTCGTCGAATTCTGGGACTACTGGCAGACCCTGATCTGACGCGGTAGACGCCTTCGGGAAAATCCTCGGGAACTGTCCGGCACCCGCAGACGACATACTTGTAGGAGTACGTGCGCGGCCGGCGGATCGTCGTAGACGGGTGGTCGCAAACGGTCGGGTCATCCCCGACGCCGCGGCGCGCGTATACGGACGAAGAGATCGAGGACGATGTGACCACGCTGGAATCCCGCACGAGCTCGACCGGAGAACCCGAGTCGGCCCACGCAGGAATCGCCGACGCCGGGAACGCACTGCAACGAATCCAGCTCGACGTGACGGGTATGACCTGCGGCGCGTGCGCAGCGAGGGTCGAGCGCAAGCTCAACAAGGTCGACGGCGTCAAGGCGTCGGTGAACTACGCAACGCGCGTCGCGACGATCGACGCCGCCAACGACGTGAACGCCGACACGCTGTGCGAGGTCGTCGACGCGAGCGGTTACGGCGCAAGCGTCCGCAGCGACACTCCCACCCCCATTCCCGACACCGATGGCGACGAGGCCAAACGCCTGTTCCGTCGACTCGCCGTCGCGCTGATCCTCTTCATCCCTCTCGCAGACCTGTCGATCGTGTTCGCCGTCGTGCCGTCGACGAGGTTCACGGGATGGCAGTGGCTGCTCCTGGCGCTGGCGCTACCGATCCTGACGTGGTGCGCGTGGCCCTTCTACCGCGTCGCCGCAAAGAACCTCCGCACCGGCAACGCGACCATGGAAACGCTTGTCACGCTGGGTGTTCTCGCCGCGGCCGGGTGGTCGCTCTACTCGATGTTCTTCGCCACGGACACCGAATCGGCGGCGTCGCAGGGTGTGTGGGCTGCCATCTGGAGCGCCGACTCGATCTATCTCGAGGTCGCGACCGGCGTCACCGTGCTCGTCCTTGCCGGCCGCTACTTCGAGGCGCGAGCACGCTCCCGTGCGGGCGGCGCACTGCGGGCATTGGCCGCGCTCGGCGCCAAGGACGTCTCGGTCCTGCTGCGCGACGGCACCGAGATGCGCATCCCCGCGGGTGAACTGTCGGAGGGCCAGCGTTTTGTCGTCCGTCCGGGCGAGACGATCGGCACCGACGGCCTGGTCATCGAGGGATCTGCCGCCGTCGACATGAGCGCGATGACGGGCGAATCGAAGCCGGTCGACGTCGAGCCGGGTGAACCTGTGATCGGCGGAACCACCGCACTCAACGGGCGCCTGATCGTCGAGGCCGCGGCCGTCGGACCCGATACCGCGTTCGCAGGCATGATGCGTCTGGTCGAGGAGGCTCAAACCGGTAAGGCCAACGCCCAGCGCCTCGCCGACCGTGTCGCCGGTGTCTTCGTGCCGGTCGTCGTCGCGATCGCCGTGGTGACGGTTGGTGCGTGGCTGCTCGCAGGCGGTCCCGTCGAGCGTGCGGTCGCCGCAGGACTGGCAGTGCTGGTCATCGCATGTCCGTGCGCCCTGGGTCTCGCCACGCCGATCGCCGTGATGGTCGCGACCGGCCGCGGTGCCCAGTTGGGCATCTTCCTCAAGGGCTATCAGGCGCTCGATACCTCCCGCTACATCGACACCGTCGTCTTCGACAAGACCGGAACCGTCACCGAGGGCGCACTGTCGGTGACGCAGGTGTACAGCGACGACGAGGCGCAGCTCTCCGATGAGCGCCTGCTTGCGCTGGCGGGTGCCGTCGAATCCGCGTCCGAGCATGCCGTCGGTTCGGCGATCGTCGCCGCGGTCGACGAGGCGGACCGCCTCGAGGTCACCGACTTCCGCGCCGAACCCGGACGCGGCGTTGTCGGAACGGTCGACGGGCATCGGGTCACCGTCGGGTCACCTCGCTGGGTGTCGCAGTCGGTCGACGACGCGGGTGGCGTGATTCCGGCGGCGACCGCTCGTCGTCGTCGAGACGCAGAAGCCAAGGGCGAGACCGCGATCTACGTGGCCGTCGACGACCGACTGAGCGGACTGATCGCCGTCGCCGACACCGTGAAGTCCAGTGCCGCACCCGCCATCGCCGCCCTGCAGGCCGCGGGCATGCGCACCGTGCTGCTGACCGGCGACAACTCCGGCGCCGCACACGCGGTCGCCGACGAGGTCGGTATCACCGACGTGGTCGCCGAGGTGCTTCCCGACGCCAAGGTCGACGCGATCCGCGAACTGCAGGAGGCTGGGCACTCGGTGGCGATGGTCGGCGACGGCATCAACGACGGTCCAGCCCTGGCCACCGCAGATCTCGGCGTCGCGATCGGTCGCGGCACCGACGTCGCGATCGGGGCTGCCGACGTCGTGCTGGTGCGCGACGACCTGCGGGCCGCCCCCGCCGCGCTGAGCCTGGCGCGTGCCACCCAGCGCACGATCCGAACCAACCTGATCTGGGCGTTCGGCTACAACGTCGCGGCCATCCCGATCGCCGCGGCCGGCGTGCTCAACCCGCTGATCGCGGGCGCGGCGATGGCCCTGTCGTCGTTGTTCGTCGTCTCCAACAGCCTGCGACTACAGCACTTCGGCGCACGGAAGTAGCGCCGGTCCACGGTGTCGGGTGCTATCCCGCGTTGCGCTTTGCGCGCAGCGCGGCAAGGTCGGTGACGTCCGACGCCGTGTCGCCGTCACGAGCGGCGTCGTCGACATTCGTTGCGGCACTGGGTATCTGACGTGCCACCCGGCCACGACGTCGTGAACTGACCCGCGCGGCAACGGCGAGCACGATTGCCACGACCGCGAGCGCGATCTGCACCGCGGGATACCACAGCGGCGCGGAGCCACTGAGATAGCCGACGCTCAAGACGACTGCGGCGACGGCACATGCGACGGACGCGGCGTGGAGGGCAACGACCACCCGGCTCATCTCGTCGGCGTTGCGACGACGCGTGATGCCGTCGGCGTTTCGACGACGCTGTGTGCCATCGGGTTCGGATGTCTGCGACGCCTCGAGGATCGTCGTGCTGAGGTCCGGCGCCAGGTCGGCCGCCGCGAAGTTCATGCCCTGTGCGGTGCTGTACCAGCGCTGGCATGCGGGGCACTGAGCGAGGTGCTCATCGACGCGCGCAGCGGGCACCGACTCACGCTCGCCGTCGATTCGCGCCGACAGCGACTCCCGCGCCACCTCACATCGCATGGTGTCATTCTCCTCGCGCGGTCAAGCCGTCGAACGTCTCGACCCGACAGACCAGATGGAGCCTGCTCATCGACGCGACTTCGACAACTCGTCGAGCATCGCGTTGTAGGAGTCGAGTTCGGTGTCCTCGTAGGTATCGGCATGACGATCGCCGCGGTTGGCCTCGCGCCGATCGACCTTGGCCCACTGCGCCACGATGGCCACGACGACCAGCACGACGGGCACCTCGCTCGCGCCCCATGCGATCGCGCCACCGAGCCACTGGTCGTGCAGTCGGTCGGTCACCCACGGCAACATCAGTTCGCTGTAGAACTTGTCGCCGACCACCGTCGACATCGTCATCAACGCGATGCCGAAGAACGCGTGAAATGGCATGACCGCGAACAACAATCCGATACGGGCGAGGAACGGGATTCGACGCGGCCCCGGGTCGATACCGATGATGACCCAGTAGAAGAGGTAGCCGACGATGATGAAGTGCACGGTCAGCAGCACGTGGCCCCAGTGATACCGGGTGAGGGTGCCGAAGATTCCGGTGAAGTAGACGACGTAGAGCGACAGTACGAACACCACCAGCGCCACGATCGGATTCGACAGCACCGCCGTCACCTTCGAGTGCAGCACGCGCAACAGCCATTCGCGCGGGCCGGGAGGCTCGTCGCCGTGAGCCGCCGGGAGCGCACGCAACGCAAGGGTCGCGGGCGCGCCGAGCACCAGGAGTACCGGCGCGAACATGTTGAGCGCCATGTGTTCTGCCATGTGCACGCTGAACATCGCCGAGCCGTAGGCACGCACCCCGGACCCCGTGACCACCACGACGACCAGACAGCCGAGCACCCACGAGATGGTGCGGCCGACCGGCCACTCATCGCCACGACGCCGCAGTCGGCGCACACCGGCCAGATACAGAACTGCTGCGGCAAGAGCGGCGACACCGATCAAGAGGTCGGGGCGCCAGAAGGTCGCCAACGTCCATGTCGTCGCCGGGCCGGGCAGTTCGTATCCGAGGAACACGTCCCATCCGGTGAACTTGTGTGCCAGCAGCCCCGGCGCGACGCGGGTGTCCATGACGGTCCAGCACGCGACCGCCGCCAGCATGAGCACAGCGCCTGCGCTCACGATCCGACGCCCCGCGCTGCTCTCGGTATCGGCGTCGCCCTGTGGCGAGACGTCGTTCTGCTTGGATGCACGGTAGGCGGAGACACTCGTCGCGAGTGCCACGGCCACCAGCACGATCATGACGATCGCGGCCAAGCCGAAGGCGGTGTCGAATGCGTAGCGCACCGGCAGGAGGAAGAGAGTCAGCGCCAAGCCGTACACGAGCGCAACGGCGTCGCTGATGACGAGGATGAGCGCGCTGCGCCGGGATACCACAGCCCGCGCGACGTCGGAGGTGATGCGCGGCGCGTTCGCCCACGCCACTCGGAACCCGAGTGACACCCCGACGGCGAGCGCGAACCCGATACCGAGACTGGTGTTGTAGTCGTGATTCGGCCCCTGCCCCGCGTTGCTCGCAAGCGGCAGGGCGACCATCGCGATCACCGCGGGTATGAGGAGGACGACGTGCATCATCCACCCGAGCGAGAACCTGATGAGCACCGCGATCACGGTGGCGCACACCGCCATCACGATCCACGCGACAGCGGCCTCGCTGACCCCGATCCCCTGCCCGAGGAACCCCTCACCCACCAATCGCCACGGGGTCGTTCCGGAGGCGTCGGCGGCGGCGACGCTGACCATGAGCCACGACAGCACGGCCCAGCCGATGGAGAGCCTGCCGAGCATCAGATGCGCCCGGTATCCCGTCACATCGATGCTGCCGTGCTCATCCGGATTCGACGCGGTGATGATGAAGACAAGGCCACCGAGGGTCAGTGCGGCAGCGAGAAAGCCGAGGAAATAGCCGACGACGTCGGCTGTGGCGGTGAAGGTACCCGGGAACGGGTCGCCGCTTTCGAGATGACGGGCGTTTCCACTGATGAGCGCGTAGATCACGACGCCCACCAGGGCCACGGCGAACGCTGCGCCGAGAATCACGGTTGGCCGGATGCGTGCCGCGTCGACGCGCGTTGCGCTGTCGGCCCGCGTTGCACCTTCGGCCTGCGTTTCACTGTCGGCGGCGGTCATCTCTTCCTCCTAGCCCGCCGAGAACCAGCGAGTACGACGTTTCGCTGGCCTGACGTCTTGGCCAGTCTACGACCCCGCGTCGTGGGTCCCGCTGCCCGGGCGAGCGCGGGAGGTCCGGGTCACACGCAGGTCAGCGGAGAACTCCGGGCACTGGCGGGCCGTTCGATCAATCGAGATGAGAAGGCATTCGTACGTTCTTGGCAGCCAGAAGTGTCGCGAGCGCCTGCGGGATCACGGCGAGCGCGAGCACTCCGAAGGCGAGCGACCACGATCCCGTCACATCGTGAATCCATCCGATGGCGATCGGGCCGGCTGCCGCGAGGATGTAGCCGACGGACTGCGACATCCCCGACACCTGGCCGGTCTGCGTGGCAGACGAACTGCGCAGCACCATGAACAGCAGCGCGAGGCTGATGGCCGCGCCCGGTCCCGCCATCACCATGCAGACCCAGAGCACCGTCGCATGATCGGTGAAGACCAGCCCGACGAACCCCGCCGTACAGACCGCGAGAAATGCGAGGGTCACCAGACGTTGGTCGGCGAACCGCCCCGCGACGATCGGAGCCACCAGCGACATGATGAGCGCGACCACCTGACCGATCGCCAGCACATTGCCCGCGCTCGACGGCGTGCTCCCGTTGTCGATCAGGTACTGCGGCAGCCATGCGCTGAACGTATAGAAGATGAACGACTGCGCCGCCATGTACACCGTGATCGCCCATGCGATCGGATTGGCCCAGAGGCCAGGCGCACGGGGCCCCACCGCGACCGTATGCACCCGACGCAGCTGCGGTACCCACACCGCCATCGCGACGACGGCCAACAGCGCCCACATCGCCAACGACGCCCGCCAGTTCTCGTCAAGGGCTGTGTCCATCGGCACCATGACCGCCGCGGTCACTGCCGCCCCACCCGACAGGGTCATCGAGTACAGGCCGGTCATCAGACCGGATCGATGCGCGAAATCGCGCTTGATGAGGGCGGGCAACACCACGTTGCACACACCTATTGCCGCGCCGAGAACGGCCGATCCCAGGAACAGCGTCGCCACAGAGGGTATGAGACGCAACAGGATTCCGACGATCAGCAACGCGAGCGACGCGAAGATGGTGCGTTCGATTCCGAATCGAGCTGCGATCCGTGGCGCGATGGGCGCGGTCAGTCCGAAGAACAGCACCGGCAGAGTGGTGAGCAGACCCGCTGTGGCACTGGAGAATCCGAGGTCGTCGCGGATCACGTCGATCAACGGCGCGACCGACACGACGGGCGGTCGCAGATTGGCCGCAACCAACATGATCGCCACAGCCGCGAGAATTGCTGCGCCGCCTCGCAATTCACCCGGGTTGAGCCTGATCGAATGTTCGGAGGGCGTTTCGGACGTCGACGGGGTCGGCGATGTGGACGTCCGGCTCATCGGCGCACGCTGCCCTCTGCCTCGGCCAGGTAATCAACGACTGCAGCACGTGCGGCCTGCTCGTCGCCGGCATCTATCGCGGCGACCACGTCACGATGGCCTGCCGGATGGGCGTTTGCCACGACCGACAATCCGGCGATGTCGGCGTGGGAGCGGTGCATCACTTCGAGAACACCCGAGTAGATCTCGATGAGCAGCGGATTGCCCGACGCCGCAACGAGTTCGGTGTGGAAGTCGATGTCGGCGCGCGCGTACGCGTCGATGTCGCCCGTCGCGAGGATGCCCTCCGCCGTGTCGAGCGCCTCGCGTAGTGTGCGTTTGGCGTCTGCGGTTGCGTCGCGTGCGGCGCCCGCGGCGGCCTCCGACTCCAGTGCACGACGAACCTGCAACACGTCGAGCATCTCCGACGTGGCAGTGCGGGTCATCGCAGCGGCAAATGTGTTAGCGCTGCGCACATACGTGCCATCGCCGCGGCGCGGCACGAGCATGCCCGAGTGCTCCAACGCACGCACAGCCTCGCGAATCGTGTTGCGCCCCACTCCGAAATCACGGACCAGCTCGGGCTCTGCCGGGATACACGCTCCCACGGGCCAGACGCCGTCGCGGATGAGCCGCTCCATCCGCTCCACCACCAGTTCGCTGGTGCGCTTGGGACGCTCGATGACCTCAGACATGAGCACATCCTAACATCCCATGTTTGCGCCTCAGTCAGCGGCGACCACGTCCCCGATCACCGCCGCGACCATCATCGTGGTGGCATGAGGTCCGCTACGGCCTGCGGCCGGGAGGATGGAACCGTCGACAACGCGAAGGTGCCCGACCCCTCGCACTGCGCCGAGCCAGTCGGTGCGCTCGCCCATCGGCATCGACCCCCAGGCATGTTGTGAGGTGCGCAGCACGGGGTCGATGCCGATCGAGTCGGCGACGACGAGCCCACCGAACTCCGACGACCTCAACATCTCGACCACCTCGTGCGCGGTTCGCGCCATATCGCGCAGTACCCGATCTTCCGGCCGGTCGAGCCGAACCCCGGCGTCCACGCCGTCGAGATACACCTCGCCCGGCGCACCCGGCGCCATCGCCGCCACTCCGACAGCTGGACCGGATAGCGTGAGACCTCCGACGTACCGCGCGAAATCGTCTCGGTAACAGCGGATCTCGAGCCCGTCGCCGGTGTGCACGACCGTCGGCAGCAACGGGCCCGGTTCGGGTTGCTCGCGGAGGCGATATCCGACGAGCACCTCGCGGTGCTCGTGTACGCGCATGTGCTCGCCTGCGACGCCCGACCTCAACAACACCGCGGCGCTGCCGAGGGTTCCGGCGCACAGGATCACCTCGCGTGCGCGGATGTCGCGACCGTCGCACACCACACCGACAGCCTTCGCATCGGCGAGCAACACCCTCTCGACCTTCACGCCCGTACGGACCCGCAGATTCGGCCGGTTCAGGTGGGGACGCAGGTAGGCGTCCGCGGCGGTCCGTCGAATCCCGACGACGCTGTTCGAGCGCACTCGATTGACCCCTACCAGCGGCCACGGGTCGTCGAGCTGTCGGGTCGAATATGTTTCTCCCCAATATTTCTCGAACGCGAGCGCGGTGGGCGCGAGATCAGCGTCGGGGAAGGGATGCACCCCCATCTTCTCGTCGACTTCGGCGTACGCCTTGTCGATGACATCGGGAGTCCACGGCCCCTGCCAGGCGTCGAAGTCGTCACGATGAAAGCGCATGAAGTAGGCGCCGTTGACGGCCGACGATCCGCCGAGTCCGCGCCCACGGACCACCGGCAATCCGGACGACTCACGATGCTGGGTGACATAGCGCTCGCCGTCGGAGATCGGCAACCTACGGAGGTCGAGGACACTGGCATCCGGCCACTCCGACGGGCCCTGCTCGAGCACGAGCACCGATCGCTTCTCGTGACGTGACAGTCGCTCGGCGAGCACGCACCCGGCGCTGCCCGCGCCGACTATCACGACGTCGACGCTGTCTCGGCTCGCAGTCGATGTGGGCACGGCACAGTCGAATTCGACGCCGCTACGGCGTCAGTACCGGACGCAACGCCGCGAGTTCACGATGCGTGACCACCCCTTGCCAGAGCCCGGTGCCGTACGCGAGATCGTCGAGACGTCGGCACAGCAGATAGCCGAACGGCCCCATGGTCGGCGCCACCGCCGGTTCCGCGGCGACGGAGCGAATCCACTCCACGACGCCTTCGGCGATCGCGATCTCGATGACGATCCGTCGGAATCTCGGTGAGATCAGCGCCAGCAGCAACGCGACGGGCCAATAGTGACGACACACCGCGCCCGCCGCCTGCAGCAGTCCGAAGAAGGTTGCCCGCGAGGTCATCTGTGCGGACACACGTGTGGCCTCCGGCAGTTCGCCCAGTCGTGTCCGGAGCCGATGCCCCACGCGGAGCAGGATCACCACCGCCACCGCGAGACCGATCCTGGTGTGCGTGAGCAACGCCGCCACCGCTGCGGCCATCGACATGGACATCACGACCGGAGCGACCGACTCGCCGTGACGCTCGGCGAGGAAGGCCGCGCCGGTGCCGTAAAACCGTCGTCGTCCGAGCACGGTGCGCATGCTGGTGCGATGATCGTGCGCGACCGTCGCGATCGGGTCGTAGCGAATACGCCAGCCGTTCTCATGCGTCCGCCAGCACAGGTCGACGTCCTCGGCGACGCGCAGCGATTCGTCGAATCCGTCAAAGGCGCTCGCACGCACCAACATTGCCGCACTCGGCACATACGCGATCGGAGTTCCCGGGACGACGCCCGCCTCGCTGGGCCCCATGTCGAGGGAAGAATGGCCGTTCTCGTAACGCTCGGCGAGTGATCGCTTGTGGTGGTCGCCGCCCTCGTCGTCGCGGTCGAGCCCGACGATGCGCGGCGCGGCGATCGCCACTGCCGGATCGGAGAAGTGACCGAGCAGCATCATCAGCCAGTCGCTGTGCGGGACCACGTCGGAGTCGACGAAGGCGATGAACTCGGTGTCGGCAGCAGCGGCGCCGGCATTTCGTGCGGCCGCCGGTCCGTGGTTCTCGTCGAAACGGAGCACGCGCACCTGCGGACCCTGCGCGACGATGGGAGTCCGCGAACCGTCGTCGACGACGATCACCTTGACGCCACCGACGGCGTTCAGGAGACGGTCGACGCCGGATTGGTTGTCGCGCACCGGAACAACGATCGTGACGTCGTCGGTCGACGGTCCGTGCATGGGGCGGGGGTTGGCCATTCCCGCGTCGAGGAGGCGTCGCGCCAGCGTTCGGGTCGGGCCGTCGCACACCTCGATGCGACCGTCGACAGATGTCATCCCGAGCGCGGCGTCGGACAGCCGCATCAAGCGAGTCGGCGAGCCGCCGACGAGGTAGCGCAGATCGCCGTGCCGGGCACATCGCAGGTCGATCTGGACCTGGAAGCCGTTCGGAAGGTCGCGGCTCGGTGCGGGCGCCGCGGGCGCATCGGTGGGTGCGTTCATCGCAGGCGCCCGTTCTCGGCGACGTCCCATTCTCGGATCGCGGCACCGAGTCGACTCACCAGTCCATCGACCAGCGCGGCACCCTCGTTCGCCGACGCCGTCGTCGGATCGCCCAGAACGCCGTTGGCACTCACCGAGGCCACACCCCCGTCACGCATCGCCGGTAGCAGCGTCGCAACGGGCTCACGATTGCCGACCACGACGCTGTCCCGACGCACGGAATCGGGCGAAAGGTGAAGCAGCACCGATGTTTCCGTCGTACCCGCGTGCGCGTCGGCTCCGTCGAAGGCGCACGGATACCACGCGACGTCGCGGCCCTCGTAGCGGAGCAGACCGATCGCGTCGACCAGAGTCGATGCGTTACCACCGTGGCCGTTGACGAACACGATGCGCTGCGCCCACCGGCAAGCGCTACGCCCGTACTCGACGAGCACACCGCGCAGCGCGTCGTGACCGAGAGAGATGGTGCCGGGAAAACCCTCATGCTCACCGCTCGCGCCGTAGCCCAGGGGCGGCGCGATGAGTGTCGACGGGTCGTCGAGGTTCGCGTGAACACGCGCCACCACCGCACTCGCGATACGGGTGTCGGTGTCGAGCGGTAGATGTGGCCCGTGTTGTTCGAGCGATCCGACCGCGACCAGGAGCGTCGTCGCAGAATTCTCCAGTTCCGGCCAAGTGCACGAACTCAAAGTCGCCGGACGCGTCATTGGGTCGACTTTACCGATGTGAAGCGCGCGAGGTAACCGCCGCCGAAAACTTTGTTGACCTATTTCTTCTGAGTGCGCATCGAGGCGTTCTGCGGACGTGCGCCCACGGTGATCGATCGCCCCCGGCCCTGCCTAGCGATCGCCCCCGGCTCTGCCGAACGATCGCTCGGTATGGCATTCTGAGGCCACGGCGTGACGCCCACCACACAGGTGGGCGCACCAATTCGAGTGGGAGGAATTCCATGAACGCACCGTCGACGCCCGACGCGGCAGGCCGGCCGGCATCCGCTTCGGCAGGCGCGCAGAACGCGGGCGCATCGTCGAAAAGCGTTGGTACAGGTGGTCCGCTGAACGGTGTACGGGTCGTCGAGTTCGCGGGCATCGGTCCCGGCCCGCACGCCGCGATGATGTTGGCCGACCTCGGAGCCGACGTGATCCGCATCCAGCGGCCAGGTCAGCTACCCGATCCGGCGCGCAACGCCGACGCACTCCTGCGGGGCAGGCGCGTCGTCGAGGCCAACCTCAAGGATCCGGCCGACCGGGAGGAGATCCTGCGACTCATCGGTAAAGCTGACGTTCTGCTCGAGGGTTTCCGTCCCGGCGTCATGGAACGACTGGGCTTTGGTCCGTCGGATCTGGAGTCGGTCAATGAGCGCCTCGTCTACGGACGCATGACCGGTTGGGGTCAGGAAGGCCCGCGCGCGACGCAGGCCGGTCACGACATCAACTACATCTCGCTCACCGGAATGCTGCACGCAATCGGTCGGGCAGGCGAGCGTCCGGTGCCGCCGATGAACCTCGTCGGCGACTTCGGCGGCGGTTCGATGTTCTTGGTGATGGGTGTCCTCGCGGCGCTCGTCGAGCGCGCGTCGTCGGGTCACGGGCAAGTTGTCGACGCCGCGATGGTCGACGGCGCTTCCGTTCTGGGACAGATGATCTGGGCGTTTCGAGGCACCGGTTTGTGGAGCGACGAGCAGGGCACGAACATGCTCGACACCGGCGCGCCGTACTACGAGGTCTACGAGACGTCGGACGGCAAGTACATGGCCGCCGGGGCTATCGAGCCGCAGTTCTACGCGGAGATGCTCCGCGGCCTCGGCCTGACCGATGCCGATCTTCCCGGGCAGAACGACGTCGCCAACTGGCCGAAGCTGAGGCAGATCTTCACCGAGACGTTCGCGTCGCGTACTCGCGACGAGTGGGCCAAGATCTTCGACGGAACGGATGCCTGCGTGTCACCGGTGCTCACGTTCGCCGAGGCGCCCGACGATCCGCATATGGCCGCCCGCGCCAACCTCGTGGAGATCGACGGAGTCCGCCAGGCACAGGTGGCTCCACGGTTCTCGCGGACCGCACCGTCGACCCCGCGTGGCCCCGATCGTGAGGCGGTCGACGCCGCCGCCGTCTGGACGGACTGAGCTCGACAGATCCGACCGCGCGCGATAACTAGAACGTGTTACAGTTCTGCCCATGGGACAGTTCGACGGCACAGTCGTCTACATCACGGGTATCGCGCGCGGTCAGGGTCGTAACCACGCCATCCGTTTTGCGCGCGAGGGCGCATCGATCATCGGTCTCGACATCGCCGACACCGTTGCCGACTACATCACCTACCCGCCGTCGACAGAGGCCGACCTCGCCGAGACCGTAAGGCTCGTCGAGGAAGTCGGCGGCAAAATCCTTGCCCGCCAGGGTGATACGCGCGACCTCGCCTTCCAGGAGCAACTGGTCGCCGACGGCGTCGAGCAGTTCGGCCGACTCGACCATGTCGTAGCCAACGCAGGCATCCTGTCGTGGGGCTTCACGTGGGAACTGCCGGAGCAACAGTTCGCCGACGTTCTCGACGTGAACGTCACCGGCACGTGGAAGACCTTGCGCGCCACCATCCCGGCACTGCTCGACAACGATGCCGACAACCGGTCGATCGTGGTCGTCTCGTCGGTGGCGGGACTCAAGGCCATGCCGATGCAAGCCGCATACAGCGCGTCGAAGTATGCGCTGACCGGCCTGGCCCAGACCACCGCGAAAGAGTTGGCGCCCAAGAACGTTCGCGTCAACTCGGTGCACCCGTACGCGGTCGACACCCCGATGGGCATCGCCGACACCTCCGCCATGCGAATCTTCGAAATGGGCGAGTACACACGCTATTTCATCTCGATGATGGACCACTTCCCCGTCGCCTCCACCGATGACATCAGCGACGCCGTGCTGTACCTGACCTCACCGTCGGCCCGCGCCGTCACCGGCGCCCAGTTCCAGATCGACATGGGCAACTCGAAGGTCTGAGCCGCGTCGGGCGTACGCTCCGCACTGCCGACTGGGCGCTCCAGACCGTCGACTGGGCGTCGCAGCGAGTGACGAACGTCGCTCCCCCACTTAGTTATTCAGCAAGCAGGTCACATCCGGCGCACAGTCGACACGACGCAGCGCACGGTCGACGGTCAGAGGCGCACAGTCGACTCAACGCAGCGCACGGTCGGCGAAATGCGGCGCACAGTCGGCAGTATTAAGCGCACAGTCGGCACGACGGAGCGCACAGTCGACGGGCAGAAGTGCGCGCTCGACCGTGCGCCCGCGTGCGGGTCAGGCGTCGCCGAAGGACCGCTCGAAGCCCGGCTGGATGATCAGGTCGTCGCGCGAGAGTTCGTGAACGCTCTTGTGGCCCAAGCCCATCACGACGCCGTCGAGTCCCATGCGGAGCAGGTCGAGCACATTCTCGACGCCCGCCTGGCCGTTGGCTGCCAGACCCCACAGGTAGGCGCGACCGACCATCACCGCGCGAGCGCCGAGGGCAACGGCCTTGGCGACGTCGCTGCCGCGTCGGATACCGCCGTCGAGCAGCACCTCGATCTGGTCTCCGACAGCGTCGGCGATACCCGGAAGAAGACGGATCGTGGCGGGAGTGCCGTCGAGGTTGTTACCACCGTGGTTGGAGACCGACAGCGCTGTGGCGCCGATGTCGACGGCGCGCTTGGCGTCGTCGAGCCTCGTGACGCCCTTGACCATGAACGGTCCGCCCCACTGCTCGCGCAGCCACTGCAGGTCGTCCCAGGTGGGCGGCG
The DNA here is from genome assembly GCF_036540975.1 of Gordonia sp. w5E2. Taxonomy (NCBI): domain Bacteria; kingdom Bacillati; phylum Actinomycetota; class Actinomycetes; order Mycobacteriales; family Gordoniaceae; genus Gordonia; species Gordonia sp. w5E2. Next base: position 3,713,868 of record NZ_CP144213.1, read on the forward strand.
GGGTGTTCATCCACTCGCCGTAGGCGCCGAAGAACGTCGGTCCCGGCTGTCCCTTGCCCTTGGAGACGTTCGGCGCGGTCAGGTCCGGGATGATGATCTTGCCGTCCTGAATCCAGTCGAGTGCATAGCGTGGCTTGACCGCGATCTCCGGTGCCAGCCGCAGCAGCGCCTTGAAGTCGACCTTTTCCGGGATCTCCGGGCTTCCCCAGTCGCGACCGATGTTGAACACCCAGTCGGTGGTGACGATGAGTCCCTTGGCGCCTGCCTCCTTCGCGCGCATGGCGCGCGCGAGGATGTCGTCACGGCTGCCGAGCCAGTAGATCTGGAAGAAGATCTTGTCGTTGACTGCCGTGACCTCTTCGATCGGGTGAGATGCAAAGCTACTCAACCCCATTGCGGTTCCACGGGCCGCTGCTGCCCGGGCCACCGCGACCTCGCCGTCGGGATCGACGGCCTGCACGCCCGTCGGGGAGATCATCACCGGGAACGAGAGTTCCTGACCCATGACGGTGGTCGCCAACTCGCGATCGGGTTGGGCGCCGACAACATGTGGCGTGTACTCGATCTCGTCGAACGCAGCGACGTTGTCGTGGGTGGTGTGGCCACCCTGCGTTCCCGCTATCAACGACGAGTAGACCGACTTCGGCAAGCGCTTCTTTGCTCGACGCTGCGCCTCTTGGACCGTCTCGAACCAGGGGTTGCGCGCCCAGGGATTGCTGACCATGGTTGTGTTCCTACCTATTTCATCATGCCGCGGGCACGTTCGGATGAGCCCGGTGTCGGACCGAGCGGGGTGCGTGCTCGTGCTGGGTTGTTACAGCGAGAAACCCGCGAGCGGGTTCTCGTCGCAGTTCTTCGACGGCGGGCCGCCGACCGGCGCCAAGTCACCGTCGGGCCTGCGAGTCATCAGGGTCAGGGGCGTCCCACGCGAATGATCTTTGTTCGCAGTGGGTTTGGATCGCTCGCCGGCGAGCAGCTCCTCACCGAAACCCTGCACACATTCGGGATCGGGTCCCGCGAGCGGCAGACCCGTGAAGAACTTGGCCGCCATGCAGCCGCCGCGGCAGGCGTCGAAGTGCGCGCACTTCGTGCAGGCGCCGGCGTTCTGCGGCTCGCGTAGTTCGGTGAAGAGGTCGGAGTTCTGCCAGATCTCCTTGAACCCACCGTCAGAGACGATGTTGCCCGCGAGGAAGTTCTCGTGAATCGCGAAGGGACACGCGTAGACGTCGCCGACAGGATCGATCAGGCAGACCACGCGTCCGGCGCCGCACAGATTCAGGCCGGGTAGACCCCCGCCGCTCCCCGATCCGAATGCCGACAGATGGAAGAACGAGTCGCCGGTGAGCACGTTCTCACCATGTGCCACAAGCCATTCGTAGAGCTCGCGCTGCTGAGACGGCAGCGGGTGCAGGTCATCCCAGACGTCGGCGCCACGACCCGACGGACGCAGCCGCGTGATGCGTAGCGTGGCGCCATAGCGATCGGCGAGCGCCTTGAACTCGTCGAGTTGCGCGACGTTCTGCCGCGTCATCACGACGCTGATCTTGGCGTCGCGGAAGCCCGCATCGGACAGATTCTCGAGCGCCCGTACCGCCATGTCGAAGGAGCCCGGTCCGCGGACTGCGTCGTTGACCTCTGCAGTGGCACCGTCGAGCGAGATCTGCACGTCGACGTAGTCCGACGCCGCCAGCCGCTGTGCGACCGCCTTGTCGATACGTAAACCGTTGGTGGAGAACTTGACTCCCACCTGATGACTGGTGGCGTAGTCGACGAGCTCCCAGAAGTCCGGTCGCACAGTCGGTTCGCCGCCGCCGATGTTGACGTAGAACACCTGCATGCGCTGCAACTCGTCGATGATCGCTTTGCACTGCTCGGTGGAGAGTTCGCGGGGATCGCGTTTGCCCGACGACGAGAGGCAGTGCACGCACGCCAGATTGCAGGCGTAGGTGAGTTCCCAGGTGAGACAGATCGGGGCGTCGAGGCCCTTCTCGAACTGGTCGACGAGCCGACCGACCTTCGGCGGGCGGGCCGACGTCGCGATCGCGGTGGTCGCAGCGAGTTCAGTTGCGCTGGGCGGCAACTCGAGTGTGGTCATGGTGGCTCCTTGAAGCTTGCGTGGACGAGCAGGCACGAAGAGGGCTGGTCTTCTGCGGGCTGAAGTTCAGGCCACGCCAGAAAATCATTGTCGGAAGATCAGCGCCGACAGATCATCTCCGACGACGCGAGCGCGCCGAGGGCCTGGAGGTAGAGCGGTCGCGATGCGCTGTCGATGCCCGCGGCGTGCAGCGCGTCGTCGGCGCTGTCGTGATCGCGCAGGGACTCGACAATGCCGACCACCGCGAGATTCTTGAGGAACGAGAGCTTGCGGGTTCCGAAGTGATAGAGCAGCGCACCGAACGGCTCGGGCCGCAGCGCGACCTTCGGGTTGAGCTGCCACGCCTGCGTCGGGTCGAACGCGTGGGACGTCGGTACCGGATCACCGGTGGCCGCGTCGCGACCCCCGGTGACCGGAAGGGATGTCGGTGCGGACATCAGTAGACCCCGCACATCCCGTCGATCGACACCTCTTCGACGAGCGACTCGCCCACGAGTTCGGCGTCGACATCTGCCGGAACGCCGGTGGTTGCCGCAACATCCTGTGCAGACTTGGCTGACTGATCTGCCATGATCCAGACCTCCTTGTGTTGGTGAAGTGAAGTGGATCACGCCACACTATAATGGCACCGGGTGCAGGAAAACACCTGAAAGCGAAAACTATCCGGATGGACAGGTGAGGATGAACCCTTCGGACCCCACCCCGACCCGCGCTGTCGCTCCAGGCGGCAGAGCCGCAGGGTCACCGGGTCGCAGGCCGATCACGACGCGCGACGAGATCAGCACGATCGCGATCGACATGTTCACCGAGTCGGGCTTCGAGAACACCAGCGTCGACGACATCGCCGACGCCGCCGGCATCGCCAGGCGCACACTGTTCCGGTACTACCCGTCGAAGAACGCGATCTGCTGGGGCGACTTCGACGCACATCTCGACGAGATGCGCACCCTGCTCGCCGAGATCCCCGCGGACCTCCCCATCGCTGCGGCGTTGACCGACGCTCTGGTCTCGTTCAACGCCGTCGACGACGACTACCTCGAACACCACCGTCGTCGAATGTCACTCCTTCTGGGAGTACCCGCGCTGCAAGCACATTCGATGCTGATGTACGCGGAGTGGCGTCGTGTGGTTGCCGAATTCTGCGCCCGCAGACTGGGACTCGACGTCGACGACCACGTTCCGCAGACCATCGGCTGGATGTGCCTCGGCACCACCCTCGCCGCCTACGAGCAGTGGCTCGCACACCCCAACTCCGACCTCACCGCACTGATCGTGTCGGGCTGCGAGACCCTGGCCGACGGCGTGAGCGCTCTTCACTAAAGGCGCCCGCCGACTCCGTGTGCACATACACGTGTTTCAGACACACGCGAGCAAAGCTTTCCGCGCATCTGTCAGAAACACGTGTTTCTGCGTCACCGCCCACGTATTCTGCGCTGGCCTAACAACATCGTTCTTCCGGAGGTCGCAGTCGTGAGAGTCGCCGTATCCACCAGAGCGGCGCTCGCCGCGGCCGCCGCTGCACTGAGCCTGGCGGTGGCGGCACCGCTCGCCGACGCCGCTCCTCCCGCGCAAACGCCGGCCGCATCCCAATCCGGTTCCGCCGGAACGATTATCGGCACCCAGGCGCGTCCCGACGGTTGGCGTGGCGCCGCCCACGGCCTCGCGATCGACTACTGGACGCGCGGGGCAGACGGCAAGCCTGTGCCCGCCAGCGGCGGACTCCTACTGCCCGCGGGCAAGGCACCGGCCGGAGGCTGGCCCGTCGTCGCCTACACCCACGGCACGTCCGGCTACGGGCCGGGCTGCGGCGGTCAGAGCGGCCCGGACGCGAAGGCGGACAGGTTCACCTCCCGCCTGTTGGCGTCCGGCTACGCGGTCGTCGCGCCCGATTACGTCGGCCTCGGGCGCTTCGAAACCGGCGTGCACCCCTACCTGAACAACGACTCCGAGGGCGCGGCAACCATCGACCTCCTGCACGCGGCACGCGGCGTCGAACCGAGTCTCGCCAAGAAGTGGGTGGTAGCCGGTCCTTCACAGGGTGGGCAGGCCGCACTGGCCACCGCGCACATGCAGAGCAGGTACGGCGCGCCAACCGATTTCCGCGGCGCCATCGCCGTCGACCCCGAATCCGACGTCGAGAAGGTGATGGCCTTCCTCGGTCCGTACGTCCCGCCGGCGCCTGCCGTACTGGAGAAGGCCTACGGCTACCTGCTCGCCGTCCTCGCGGGCAATCGCGTCGCCGACCCGGCCGTCGACGTCAACAGCTACCTGTCGCCGTATGGACGCAGCCTCGTCGACAAGGTCGGCAACGGCTGCCCGGCCCCGACCGTTCCAGCGGGAACCGCGTTCGGCAGCCTGCTCGCCAAGCCGCTCGGTTCTCCGGAACTGCGTGCATCTCTCGACAGGTACATGGCGGTGCCGACATCGGGGTACACCAAACCGACGCTGCTCCTGTTCAACGCACTCGACCTCACCGTTCCCTCGCCGCTGCATGCCAAGCTCGAAGCCGACTTCGTCGCCAACGGCGTCGACCATCGGACCGTCCTGGGGACCGGTAGCCACACCGAGATGAACGCAGCCCAGTGGGCGGCGTGGGACGACTTCCTGCGGACGGCACTCGCCTAGTTCGCGCCAGACTCTCGCTCCCCGACGGTCCTGCCCCGACAAGCCGACGGTCCAGCCGATACCCTGGGCCGATCGGCTACGCTAGCCTGAACTAGAACGTGTTCTCGTTATGAGTCGAGAACGACAGCACGCAGGAGAGTCCGCGAGATGGCAGAACTGACCCCGCATGGATCACGCAGCGTGATCCTGACCGTGGCCGACGTGATCGACGAGACCGCCGATGCGCGTTCGATCGTGTTCGAGATCCCCGACGAACACAAAGACGCATTCACCGACTACAAGCCGGGCCAGTTCCTCACCCTTCGCATCCCCAGCGAGCAGACCGGCTCGGTGGCACGTTGCTACTCGCTGGCCTCCTCGCCCGCGACAGACGCGCTGCCCAAGGTGACGGTGAAGCGGACCGTCGACGGCTACGGCTCGAATTGGGTGTGCGACAACCTCGCCGCGGGCACCCAGATCGAGGTACTCCCACCGTCGGGGGTGTTCACTCCACGCACTCTCGACGACCCGCTGCTCCTCATCGCTGCCGGCAGCGGCGTCACTCCGGTGATGTCGATCCTCAAGACCGCCCTCGCGTCGTCGAGCGTCCCGGTGGTCTTCTTCTACGCGAACCGCAGCGTCGACGACGTCATCTTCTCGACGGAACTCGACGAACTCGTCGGCGCCAACGCGGATCGGCTGACCGTCGTCCACTGGCTCGAGACCGACAGGGGCCTCCCGACCGACGCCGCGCTCGCCGAGATCTTCTCGCCCTATGTCGGGCACACCGCATACATGTGTGGTCCCGGCCCGTTCATGGACGCGGTACACCGCGCTCTCGACACCGCCGGGTTCGCACACCACGACGTTCACACCGAGGTGTACAACTCACTGTCCGGCGATCCCTTCGCCGACCACGAGCTCGCCGAGGTCTCCGCCGACGAACAGGCCGCTGCGGCCACCGTCGAGGTCGAACTCGACGGCGAGACACACGAACTCACCTGGCCGCGGAGCCGATCGCTCATCGACATCATGCTCGACGCCGGGCTCGACGCCCCGTACTCCTGCCAGGAGGGCGAATGTGGTTCGTGCGCCTGCACATTGACCGAGGGTAGCGTCGAGATGGACAACGACGGCGCGCTCGACCCCGAAGACATCGAGGACGGCTACATCCTGGGTTGTCAGGCACACCCCACATCCGACCGACTGCGAATCGAGTTCTGACATGGCGCCAGACGTCTCCTCCAACCGTCTGGCACGCGTGCTCGGCGGCATGCTGCTCGGAATGGGTGCGTTGCACTTCGCCGCACCCAAACCCTTCGACGAGATCGTGCCACCCGAGATCGCCGGGGCACTCGGCACCGACGCCCGCACACTGACCTACGCGTCGGGTGTCGCCGAAGTCGGCATCGGCGCCGGATTGCTTGTGCCGCAGACCCGTCGACTTGCGGCGGGATCGGCTGCCGCACTGTTCGTCGCGGTCTACCCGGCCAACATCAACATGGTCCGCATGTGGTGGCACAAGCCTCCGGTGTACAAGGCGATCGCGATAGGCCGACTCCCCCTTCAGATTCCACTCATCGCAGCAGCCGTGAAAGTCTTCCGCCACTCGAAGTGACCACCGACGACCACAGCTTTCACCGCACCGACGACGACCGCCTCGACGCGCGGGCGCTGGTTCTGCTGACCCTTGTCGCGGCCGCGGCGGGCGTGGTCGCCGGCTTCGTGGGCGGCGCGTTCCGCTGGCTGCTCACCCGACTCGATGACTGGCGGGTCGACGTCGTCGACTGGTCTGATCATCACGGACCCGTGGGGTGGCTTGTCCCGCTGGCCATCTCGGCTGCGGCCGCGGCTGCCGCGACGTGGATTGCCATCAAGGTGCCACGCGCAGCGGGAAGCGGAATTCAACACGTCGAAGCCGTCGAACGTGGACAAGCCGAGCCACCCACGTTGATGGTCGTGCCTGCCCGCTTCGTCGGAGGGCTGCTGTCGATCGGCGTCGGTGGCCTCGTGCTCGGTCGCGAAGGCCCGACGGTGCACATGGCCGCAGCAATCGGCGCTGCGGCAGGACGTTTCGCACGCGCGACGAACGACGAGATCCGTGGCCTGCAGACAGTCCTGTCCGGCGCCGGTCTGGCCGTGGCGTTCAACGCACCGATCGGCGGCGCGATGTTCGTCTTCGAGGAGGTCGCCAAGAAGGTCCGCATCCGAGAGGTCGTGTGGACGCTTGCAGCGGTCGCGACAGCGGTCACGTGCTCACGCGTCGTCCTCGGTGACATGCCCGACTTCAAGGTCTCGAACGTAGCAGCTCCTGCTCTGGGTACGTTGCCGCTCTTCATCGTCTTCGGCGTCCTCGTCGGACTCCTCGGTGTCGGCTACAACTGGCTGATCAGAGCATGCCTGTCGTGGTTCGAAGCGCTGCACCGCATTCCGGCGGTTGTGAAGGCCGCGGCGATCGGCGCGACCATCGGCGCACTGCTGCTGGTCTCACCCGACCTGGCCGGTGGCGGCGACTCACTCACCCAACGCATCCTCGACGGCCACCGGATCGCGATCCTGTCACTTCTCGGATTTCTGGCCATCCGGTTCATCGCAGGCCCGCTCTCCTACTCGGCAGGCACACCGGGAGGACTCTTCGCACCGATGCTCGCGCTCGGCGCACTGTCCGGACTTCTCTTCGCCTGGTTGATCAACCTCTTCTCGTCCACCCTCGCCACCGAGCTCGCACTGCCCCTCGTACTGGTCGGCATGTCGAGCCTGTTCGCCTCCGTGGTCAGAGCCCCGTTCACCGGCATCATCCTGGTGATCGAGATGACGACGGTCACCAGCGCCGCCCTCCCGATGCTCGCTGCCGGTGCCGGCGCCGTCGTGATCGCCTCGCTCGTCCGCAGCCCACCGATCTACGACGACCTCCGCGAACGCATGCTACGAGCCGACAAAGCGGCCAAGCATCCACCCTCAACGCAGTAACAACCGGGGGCCCAGCGCTGCAGCAACCGTGGGCCCAGCGCTGCAGCAACCGTGGGCCCAGCGCTGCAGCAACCGTGCGCTCAGCGCAGCAGCAACCGTGCGCTCAGCGCAGTGACCGGTAGTGGGCCCGCGCCTCTGGATCGAGGTGTTCGACGGCGTATCCCAGTGCGGTACGGCCCATGTGGGCGGCGTGGTCGTCGAGGTAGGACGTGAGCGCCGTGGCGTCGACGCGCTTGCCCATCTCGCGCAGCATCCACCCGAACGCCTTCTGGATCAGCGGGCGGCGGTCGTCGATCACCAGCGGCGCAACCGCCGCAAGCGCCTGCGCATCGCCGTGTTTGATCCATGCGAAGGTCCCGATGATGCCGATCCGCTTCTCCCACAGATCATCTCGCGCAGCGAAATCCACCAGCACATCGACATCGCCGTGCTGCCACGACCATTCGCCGAGTATCGGATCGGCAGACGAGTCGACGAGGTCCCAGTTGTTCACCGCCCCCGCGGCCACCGCCGCCAGGTAGTCCGCGACCCACAGGTCGGCCTCCGCGGCATCGGCACGGTCGAATCCGTCACGCGCGCAGAACAATCCGGCCAGTCGCACCTCGTGGAAGCGCGAGGTGAGCAGAGTACGGACCTCGCCGCGACTGATCCCGCGGAACCGCTTGGCGATCGCCCGCAGTTGGGGCACGCGGACACCGAGAAACTCGTCATCGCCGCCGTAGCCGCCCGGATGCGCCTGGAAATACGACGCCATCGACGTGGCGCGCTCCGGATCGGCCAGTTCGTCGATCGCGGCGATCACGTCCTCGGCGGAACCTCCCGCGCCAGCTGTGCGAGGACTCACGCGTCGGTCACAAGCTCCGAAATCGGCGTCGGTGTCAGCAGTTTCGGACGTGTCTTCATCACGGCGCCCACCTTGCCCGCGCCGACGACCGCGGTGAGTATGCTGCCCCTGCTGTAGTAGGCGAGGAACTTCTTGCCGTCGTCGGAGACGATGTGGACGTCGTCGTCTGCGCGTGGTTCGCCGAGCACCTGGATCTTGACGTCGAACTGATCGCTCCAGAAGTACGGCACGGCGGCCGTCGCACCTTCTCCACCGGTGATGTCGGCGGCCACGACCGCAGCCTGCTCGACCGTGTGGTTCCAGTGCTCGACCCGTCGAGGATCGCCCGCATCGTCGAGCCAGTTGGCGACGTCGCCGACGGCATACACGCCCGGCACAGACGTGCGTCCCTGTGCGTCGCAAGCGATTCCGCCGCCGACCTCGCGGGGCGCGAGTTCGATGTCCGAACCGTCGAGGTAATCGGTCACCGGCGTCGATCCGATTCCGGCGACGACGAGGTCGGCGGGCAGGACCGACCCGTCGTCGAGCTTAATTTCGCGGACTGCGCCGCCCTCGCCCGCCACGATCTCGGCGACGCCGACTCCCGTACACACGGTGACCCCATTGGCCTCGTGCATCCGCGTGACGAGCGCTCCGATCCGCGGCCCCAGCGCGAGCGCGAGTGGTGTGGGCGCCGGTTCCACGATGGTGACGTCGATTCCCTGCGACGAGAGGCTTGAGGCCACCTCACAGCCGATGAATCCCGCGCCGATCACCACCGCGTTCTGCGCCGCATCGATGGCCGATCGCACCGCGAGCGCATCGGCGAAAGTGCGCAGGGTGTGCACACCCGACATCTCATCGGTGCCTGGGAACGTACGCGGCCGCAGTCCTGTCGCGAGCACCAATGTCTCGTATTCGACGACGCCGCGCTCGCCCTCCTCGTCGACCACCGTCACGGTCTTCGCGTCGGTGTCAACGGAACCGACGGTGGTACCGAGACGCAGCGTGATATCGGAATCGGTATAGAAGGCAGTCGGTTTGAGGTCGACCCGGTCGTCCTTGCCCAGCAGCACCGACTTCGACAGCGGCGGACGATCATACGGCGGGTGCGATTCGGCACCGATCAGCGTGATCGGCTTGTCGTACCCATCGGCGCGGAGGTTTTCGGCCACTCGGATCGCTCCGAGTCCCGCCCCGACGATCACGACACCCGATGTTGCGCTCATGAGATCCTCTCGTTCGGCACGGTCACACTCCCCGATAGACGGCCGTCGGCGAATGATGCCCCGCGTCCGAGCGATGCCTCTGCATCAGCGAGTGATGTCCCCGACGGGTGTGAGGTCGGCCAGTAACCAGTTCCCGTCGACATTACGCATGTGCGCCCACCGAGCAATAGGGGTTCTGGTCGGCGAATTCTCGTCGCTCGGCCCGGCAGAGTTCCCGAGCGTCTCGTCGACGAAGACCAGGACACGCGCGGCCGACGTGGTGTACGACGCAACACCCGCATCGACGACCTCGGCTCCGACGGTCAGCCCGCCCGCGACGGCGCCGGGCAGCACGGCGTCGGGACCGCGGACTGCGTACCGGGTTGCGAGTGGATCGGTCAGCCCGGCGGCCACCGTTTCTCGTTGCTTCTCCGACGCATTCGGTGCCACACGCAACGTCTGTTCGACGATCCGTTCGGTGGCCGTCAGCAGCGCCGTGCGCTCCGCGTCGTCCGGTGCTGGCCTGTCGGTGTACGCACGGGTCCACGACACCGCAGCGACAACCAACGCCACGACGACGATCAGCGACGCCGCGAGAAGCACTCTGCGCGCACGACGCGGCAGGCTGTGGTGGACGACGAGCGGTCTCATGCGGGCACCAGTGCTCATTTCACCACCACCTCGGCGGTCTTCCACGTCCCGCCGACGCGTTGCAGCGACAGGCGCACCGTGAGCACGTCGGTGTCCGGGTCGGCGCCGAGCAGAGCGGGATCGGAGGCCTGCGCGGTGACGAGCGCGTCGGCACGCGCCCCGTCCGACGTCGACGTCGGGTCGCTGATCAAGCCGGCCGCGATCACCCGCCCCGACATCCCGGTTTCGGTAGAGGACACCGCGGCGACGAGTGCATCTCGTGCCTTGCTGAGCCGATCATGCTCTGCGCCAGTACTGTTCGCGATGATCCGGTCGGCGTATCCGGCCGCGTCTTTCGGCGTTGCGGTCAGCATCGCCGTCACCGCTCCGCGTGCGGCGTTCAGCGCGTCACGCTGCCCGGCTGCGCGCTCGTCCTGCCGGTGATCGACCACTGCGAGGACGGCGATCGCCACCAGTCCGCAGACGATGAGCACTGCGGCACAGGCCAATCCGATACGCAGCGAGCGAGACCGGCGTCGGGCACGCGCGCGTAGCGCATCCGCCGCGGCGATCCGCGCGCGTCGCGCCGCCCGAGTTGCCTCGTCGACCCGAGAGGTAGCCGCCCGAACACGCTCGTTATCCGACGATCCCGGCTCGCCGTTCTCGGATTTCTTGATGTCGCTCACGCGAGCACCTCGACTCCGGTCACGAGCCAGCGACCGTCGATCTCGACGAATGATGCACTGACCGTTCGCTTCTCGGTGACCGGAGCGGCATCTGCACGAGTCGTGGTGACCATTGCGGTCATCAGCACCGTTCCGCTGTCTGCCTGCGCACTCGACACCGCGACGTCGCCGGGCCGCCATTCGACGGCCGTCACGCCGCCCTCGGGTGCGCGGCCGAGTTGCGCGGCAAAGCCTTCCGCGAAGTCGCCCGTGACGAGACTGCGGGCGCGGGCGCGGTCGGTCTGCCACGTCGCCGAGTGCACGGTGAAGACCGCGGCAACCGTCGACCCCGCCTGCTCGCGCAACTCGGTACGCGCCTGCTCGACGGCGCTGTCGTGTGCCACCGCGCGCGATGCCACAACGACGCCAGTCGCCACCGCGGCGAGCAGGATCGCAGCACACAGCACGAGGACGACGGCACGGCGTGTTCCAACAATCCGGGTTCCGATAATCCAGGTTCTGATAATCCGGGTTCCGATAATCCGTTGTCGGCGAGTCTCACTCGTTGGCTCCCGTGAATCCCCAGCGCTCATGTCCCCAGCGCTCGTCTCCCCGGCGCTCACGTTCCCAGCACTCATGGCAGGTACTTGACGGCGCTCACCTTGAGCGCCCCGTCGTCGGGCACGACCAACATCGTCAACCGGAACTCGCGCACCGGCGTCTGCTGCTGACCGCGATAGCTGACTGCGGCCGCGACGAGGACCGTCGCGTCGTCGCCGGAGCGCGCCGAGACCGCCGACGCGTCGACCGTCGCATCCCCGACAGTTCCGGTGCGTCGCACGTACTCGGTGTAACTGCTCGCAGACTGGGCGAATTCGTCGTGGAATCCACCGGTCGCGTGGTCGAGGATGCGCCGTGCGCGGGCGGGGTCGGCAGGATCGGCCGACAGCAGCAGCGACGCCACCTCGGTGGCGGTGTGCCGATAGTCGTCGTCGGTGTATGCATGCGCCGCCCGCACCCACGCGGCCACTCCGACGCCCGCCGCGACGACGGCACCGATCACCACCAGCCCGACGAGCACCCACCAGCTCCGACGCACACCGGGCCGCAGCCCCGCGTCGACCTCGGCGTCGAGCAGGTCGTCGAGCGCGCTTCGCAACTCGGCGCGCGCACCACGCTCGTTGTCGAGTAGCGTCCGATCGCTCACCACGGACTCGCCGACGGACACACCTCCCGACGCCGAACCCGAACCTGCGCGCCGCATCATGACGCACGCCCTCCCTGTCTCACACTGCGCGTATAGAGCCGCGCCGCTTGCTCACTGCCTCGTCCACTGAATCCGCAGACGCGGGCGTCGCATCCACCCTAGGGCGTCGGCACGGACTCTCACCAGATCATCGGCGCCAGGAACGTCGCCGCGAAGTGACGCACACTGGTCGGCTCGCGCCGCGAATCGTCCGACGATGGCATCTCCAGATACGAGATGACCAGTCGCACATGAATTTCCACAGCTTGAGCAAGATCGTCGGCGGGCATCTGCGCGCCCGCGTCACGCAGCACGGCAGCGATACGCGCCGTAGCGACCTCGACGAAGAGCGCACCGAGTTCGGCGGTGAGACGCTTCACGCCATGATCGGCGAGAATCAACCGGTTCAGGAGCGGATCGTCGGAGATCATCTGGGCGCCCCGATAGAACGCCTCGACGACGGCGTCGGACGGTCCGAGTCCGGCCACCGCGGCGTCGAGTGTGCGCATCCCGCGCTCGTACCGGTCGGCCGCGACCGCGTGCAGCAAAGCGTCCTTGTTCGGGAACCGGCGATACAGCGTGCTTCTGCTGACCCCGGCGCGCGCGGCCACCGCGTCGACGTTCGCCTGCGCGATCCCGGCAATCGTGAACTCGTCGGTCGCGGCGGCGAGGATCGCCTCCTCCTGATCCGCGGGACTGCGGGTGTTGCGACGCTTGCGCTGTCGGAGGTCGCGGGGCGGCTCTCCCGACCCGGCGGTCCCTCCCAGAGTCTCGGCAGCGTTCGACGCCGCCTCCCGCGGACCGGTCATCGCCGCCACAACGCAACTGGCAGCCGGTCCTTGGGAACCGGTAATGCGCTGTAGTCCATCGGCATCCGATAGTCGCCGGGCACCGACCACTCGTAGCCGCGCAGCAGTTGGTGCATGATCGTCTTGATCTCCATCTGTCCGAAGTACAGGCCGATGCACTTGTGCACGCCGCCACCGAAGGGCGCCCACGCCATGCGGTGCTGTTTGTCCTCGGCACGGTCGGGCCCGAACCGCTCGGGGTCGAATCGGTCTGGCTCCGAATAGATCTCAGGGTCGCGATGATTGGTCAGTTGCGAGATCGAGACCATCGTGCCCTCAGGGATGAAGAAGTCGCCGATGCGGGTGTCGGCGATCGCCGCCCGCGGCTGGGAGGGTACCGGCGGACACAGCCGCAACGACTCCTTCATCACGAGGTCGAGAGTGGTCAGCGAGCCGAGGTCGTCATAGCCGAGTTCGTTTGGCAGCTCGTCGGATTCGTCGCGTGCACGTTGTTGCCACTCGGGGTGTCGGGCCAGGTGGTACGCCATCTGGGTCATGGTGATCGTCGAGGTGTCGTGTGCGGCCATCAGCACAAAGATCATGTGGTTGACCACGTCATCGTCGGTGAAGCGTTGTCCCTCTTCGGTTTCGGCGTGGCACAGCACCGAGAACAGGTCGGGGGTCTCCCGCGCCCGTTTGTCGGCGATCGCGGACGAGAAGAATTCTTCGAGGACTCGACGCGATCGCAGGCCCTTCCACCAGCGGCCTCCGGGAACGGGTTTGCGCACCAGCGCGACTCCCGCGCGCACCGTCTCGATGAACGCCTTGTTGAGGCGGTCGGCCTCGTCACGGGGCAGTTCGACGCCGAGGAATACCTCGAGCGCGACGTCGAGCGTCAGTGCTTTGAACTCGTTGGCCAACAACACCTTTCCCGTGGGGAACCGCTGCATGCGATCGATGATCATGGGCGACATCTCCTGCATGTAGCCCTTGAGCGCCGTGTTGGAGAAGACCTGCTGCATGAGCAGCCTGTGGTGACGGTGCTCGTCGAAGTCGAGCAGCATCAGACCGCGATTGAAGAACGGGCCGATGAAGTAGCTCCATGCTGGTCCGTTGGCGAAGGCGCGGTCGCGGTTGCGCAGGATCTCGTCGGCGGCGTCGGCTCCGGACGCGACCACCACCCTCAGGCCCAGCGCGTTGATCCCGTAGATCGGACCGTACGTCGCGCGCCGCGCAGCCGAGTAGCCGAACGGGTCACGCCGCATCGACAGCACCTCGAGCATTCCGTTGCGGTCGGCACACGGCACCGCACGCAGTCCACTTCCCGCAGGCGCCGGAGCGATGATCGTCATGTCGCAGCCTTCCGTCCAGGTGGTCAGAGCAGGTGGATCTGAGCAGCTGGACCAGCTATACAACCGACCCGCACTCGAAGTGAGCGCACTGTCGATGTGATCCAGCTCTCACCTCATTGGAACAGATCGGCGCAAATGTCTCTATGGTTTCGCGAAGTCCGGCTCGACTCCGCGTCGACGCAGCACCTCGTGGCACCGGCGCACACGATCGTGCCACCACGCGACCCGCTCGGGATCGGCATCGGCGCCGGACAAGAGTTCGACGTCAGGGCCAAACCACCGCGGGGCGACGACGCCATGTTCCGGCAGGAACGGCTCGGCCACGTCGACGGTGAACAACGAGCCGGTGCCGAGTCCGCATGCGAGGTCGAGTCGGTCAAGCGCCGCCGCGGCAGCCACTCCCGCGGCCATCCCCGCCGCGGTGTCGAGTGCGCTGGACACCACGACGGGCAGTCCGATCTCGTCGGCCAACCGCAGTACCGCACGCATGCCGCCGAGGGGTGCCACTTTGAGCACCGCGACGTCGGCCGCATCCGCGGCGACAACACGCATCGGGTCGGCGGCCTTACGGATTGACTCGTCGGCGGCGATCGGTACGTCGACCGCCCGACGCACCTGGGCCAACTCATCGACGGTCGCACACGGCTGCTCCGCATACTCGACGTCGCCGATCGCACGGATCGACGAGATCGCTTGCGCCACAGACCACTTACCGTTGGCGTCAATCCGGACCCGAGGGATCACCGCACGCGCCGCCGCAACGCGGTCGACATCGTCGGACAGCGACTGACCGGGCTCGGCCACCTTCACCTTCGCCGTCGTCGCTCCCGGGTAACGCGCCAGGATGTCGGCAACCTGATCGGCCGCGACGGCAGGCACGGTCGCGTTCACCGGTACGGAATCCCGTTGTGCAGCAGGAGGTCCGAGGTAGGCGGCCTCGATACCGGCTGCCAACCACGCCGCCGACTCCTCATCGTCGTACTCGACGAACGGGCCGAACTCGCCCCATCCCGCCGGTCCGCGAAAGATCAGCGCCTCGCGGCGGGTGATACCTCGGAACCGTGTCCGCATCGGCAACGCGACGACCCGTGCGGTCTCGAGGATCTCGTCGACCGGGGGTAGCCGCGGCCCGCTCGTGGCGGCATCTGTGGCCGTCATGTCCCCGTCGTTCTTGTCCCTGCCGTTCATGTCCCCGCCGAGAGGAAGTCGCCTGCCAGACTCACGAACCGCGAGCTCTGATCGCGGTGCACCGAATGACCCGCGTCGATGATCTCGAACGAGCCGTCGGGAATTCGCTCGCTCAGCGACCGAAGATGCCGGGGCGGAAGGAAACTCCGTTCGCCGCCGGAGATCACCAGCGTGCGCGCACTCACGTCGTCGAGTGCCGCCCACCACTGTGGTGCGGCGACCGCAAACTCGGCATTGACCTGGTCGGTGACCGATCGGTCGTACCGCAGGAACGGCCGCGGATCGGCGAGCAACTGCCCCAGGCCGCGTATGCGTTCGCCGAGTGTCGCGTCGACCGCGATCTCCTCGGCGAGGTCGGCGTCGTCGCGGGGCATCGGCGGGACCTCTTCGAGCACGAGGCGTCGGACTCGCTCGGGCTGGTCCATCGCGACACGCAGCGCGGTGTGCGCACCGAGGGAGTGCCCGCCGAGGTCGACGGTGTCGAGACCGAGTTCGTCGAGGACGAACGCGACGTCGGACCGAAAGTCATTGAGCCCGTATGCCTGCTCGCGACTGCTCACGCCGTGCCCGCGCAGATCCATCGACACCACAGCGCGGCCGCGGCGTCGTAGTGACTTGGCGAACATCCGCCAGGTGGTGTGGTCGGAGGCCATGCCATGCACCAGGACCACCGGCACGCCGTCGTCGAGTGACCCCGACACCTCGACGGCGAGCGATTGCGCTCCGGATGTCGTGTGTCCGGACGTCGTAGCTCCGGACGTCGTATCGGTGTCGATGCGGGGCCGACGGAAAGTACGCACGTCTACCAAGAGTAGTCACGGGGCGTGCCACAGACCTGCGGGCGGCCGGTCACCGCCTACACGGCGAGGTGTAGTCGAGCCCGCGGATATAGGTCCGCCACTCCTCCGGGGTGATCGGGTCGGCGCCGTGAGCGCACTGTTCGTCGATGATCTGCGCCGGGCCCAGCGTCCAGGTCTCCATGAAGCCTCCCTGCCCTGCCGCGACGATGCGGTCACCGGGGAGGAAGCGGACGTCGTACACGCGTCCGGGATACGACCGCAGCACCACATCGGCCTGACCGTCGGCGAGGTTCCACACCCACACCTCCGAGTTGCTTCCGCCCGCGATCACCCGCTTGCCGTCCGCGGAGAATCCGGCACTGTAGAGCTGTCCCGCAGGTCCGGAAAGCTCGATCGTCCTGCGCGGATGGCGTCTGTCGGAGATGTCGGCCACCTCGACGTTGCGTTCCTCCGACGTCGCGACGATCGAGGTGCCCGCGGCGTCGAACCGTACCGAGAGCGCCGAGGCCTTGAACCTGATCGGATCGGGATATGCCTGCGGCGCAGCGGGATTGGAGAGATCGATGAGTCGCACCGGCCCCGTCACCGTTGCCACGGCAGCCGTACGCCCGTCGGGACTCAAAGACGCCCACGCGATCCCGCCTCCGGCATCGAACCTGGAGACGACACGCGGCGCCGACAACGTCGTGGCGTCGATGACCGTCAGACTGTTGCCATCGGTGGCGCCGGTGATCGCCAGGCCCGACTTCTCGCTGTAGTCGACGGTCTCGTTGAGCGTCGGTTGTGCTGCGACACTGCCGACGACGCGTGGCTGCCGGGGGTCGGAGTAGTCGGCGAACTGTACTGTCCCGGTGACCGTTCCGGTGGTGACCACGCGACCCGACGGAGACATCACCACCGCTCCCGAGTACACGAGTCCCTCGGCGGGGATCAGATCCGGCCCACCACGCACGATCGCGGATGGCTCGACGCGCCACTGCGTGATCCGACCGTCGGTGCCCGTGTCCGCCGCGACGATCGTCGTCGCATCGCGGTTCGCCGGTATCTGGTAGACGCTGTTGGAACCGACCGACGTCATGCCGAGGACCGGAGGCCAGTCCTGGACGCGCCCGTCCTCGCTCGACGAGACGATGTGATCGCCCGCGAAGACCACTGACACCGAGTTCGACGACCCGGTCAACACTCGAGGCGCCGCAGCCGGATTGGTGCGGTCGAACACCCGAATCGTGTTGTCGGCACCCGCGCCAATGACTTTCGTACCGTCACCGTTCAACGCCACCGCATTGACGTAGCTGTTGAAGCCGCCGAAACGCGCCACCGAGCGTGGTGCTGCGGGATTCGCGACGTCGAACTCCTGGATCACCCGACTCCGCAGCCCCGCGAGAAGTCGTGTCCCGTCGCGGGTGTAGACGAGTCCCTGCGCGAGTTCGTTGTCACGCCATTCGTCGAGTGGGATCTCGCCCGTCGGAACGATCGCGTCACCGTCGACCCGCCAGAGATCCACTCGACGATTCGCACTGCTGGTCGCGAGCGACTTCCCGTCCGCGCTGAACGCTGCCGCCCCCGCGACGCCCGCGACCTTCGGGGGCAACGGAAGCGACCGCCACGTCTGCCCCTGGGCCACCCACGCCTCGACGCCCCTGTCCGGAACCGACGCGACGACAAAACGGCCGTCCGGACTGACGGTGAGTCGGTTGATGTCTCCACCGACGTCGGGAAAGTCGTAGCGCCGCACCGGATGTGCGGGATCGGCGATGTCCCAGGCGGTGATCGTTCCGCGTCCGCCGAGTAGCAGCGTGCGGGCGTCGGGCATCAGTGCGACACCTGCCAACCGCCCGCCACCGCCGGGCGCACGGAACTCGGCGACCTTCGACTGCACCCCGTCGTCGTCGACTCTGAAGAGTCGGACCTGACCGCCCGCGCCGGCGGCCGCGATCAGTGAGCCGACGCGCGACATCAGTACCGAGCCCGGGTCACCGAGATATCGGGTCGGCACGCCGCGGCCCGTCGCATCGATCAGTCGCGATCGCGCCTCCAGTGTCGGTGATGCCTCGTAGGCGATCATCGCCAGTTGCGCCGCCATGAACGGATCGCGCTCGCCGAGTTCTGCCGACTGCACCGACAATTGGCGGCTCAGTGCCTCGTTTCTCGCATTCTCGGCAGCCTCACGCTGATGGACCGCATTCACACCCGCTGCTACGGCGGCGACGGCACCGATCACCGCGACGACCCCGAACACCGCGGCAAACAGTGCCACGCGCCGCAACTGAGAGGATCGACGCCTCTCGCGGTCGGCCTCTGCGGACCGTCGAGCAGTCGCGGCAGCCAGAAACTCGCTGCTGACCGGGTCGATCGGATCGCCGTCGGACTCCTGCGCCAGATGATCGAAGACCTCCAATCGCGGCCCACCGATCAGCATGTCGTCCGGCCTGCCGTCGGCGTCCCACGGCTCGGAGTACGCACGCAGTCTCCGACGCAACAGGAGTTGTTCCCGGTCGTCGTCGATCCACTCGCGCAACCGCGGCCACGCGGTCAGCAACGCCTCGTGGGTGACCTGCGCATGCGACGACGACACCGTCACGAGGCGAGACGCCGCATAGTTCTCCAGCACGTGCGCGGCGGGCGAATCCCCGTCCGCGGTCAGTTCGTCGAGCGGAACCCGACGTCGGGTCACCCCGTCCTCGTCGACGTTGACCATCGCGAGCAGCATGCGTCGCGCGATCTGTTGCTCGTCGGCGGACAGCTCTCCGTATACCTTCTCCGCCGCCTGCTCGACCGCGCCACCGATGCGCCCGGTCGCGAGGTAGTCGCGCACCGTCATCCGCCGACCGTCGGATTGGTCCCAGGTCGCGAGCAGCGCGTAGGAGAGCAGGGGCAGATCACCGGCTGCCGTCGACCCCGCCGCGGGTACGGCGTCGTCGAGGAGCATGTCGACGAGGTCGGGCTCGACCTCGACATCGGCGACGCGCGCTGGTCCGACGATGACCTCGCGCAACTGCTCACGCTGCATCGGCGGAACCACCAACTGGGAGTTCTCCAGCGTCTTGGGCACCCACGGCACGACGCGTCCGTAGAAATCGGCACGCAACACCCCGACGGGGACGATGTCGGAGCCCGGCGACTGCGCGGCGTCGAGGATCCGCGTGATCGCCTGCTTGCGCACGTCGTCGGAGTTCTGCGTCCACATCTCCTCGAACTGGTCGATCACGAGCAGCGCGGGCCGGTCGGTGTGCTCGTGCGCGGCCAGCTCGTCCATCGCGGCGTCGAGGGCCGCCAACGCGTCGTCGCCCGGCGTCATCACCGTGCACCGCCAACCGGCGAGCGGCCCCTCGTGGACGACCTGTGCAAGCAGACCCGCACGGACGAGCGACGACTTTCCGACACCCGACATTCCGACGACCATCACACCGCGCGCCATATCGCTGGCTTCGCGATCGGCGCTGCGCGTCGCGACGATGAGATCGACGAGTCTGGCCACGAGGACGTCGCGCCCGAAGAAGTAGCGATCGTCGGCAGCGTCGAACGTCGCGAATCCGCGGTACGGGGAGTCGGGCCGTGTGCGTCGACGGCCGGTCCTCCGCGCGCTGCGCTCGACGGCCTCCCACCAGGCGGCAACATCGTCGGGCTCCGTGACACCGCAGACGCCGAGAACCCTCTCGAACATCTGACGGCTCGCGCGGGTCGGGGCGTGCTGCCCGGCGAACCAACCGGCGACGGTCCCCAGTAATGCGTCGGCGTCGGCCGCGACATCACGCACACTCAGACCCGCTCGAACACGCAGTTCCGTGAGTGCGCGACCGAGTTCGTCGCGCGTCGTCACCGACTCCGGCCTCATCAAACCTCCTGCGCTTTTGTGCAGGTCAGCGTATCGACAGTCGTATCGACTTGGTGTACGGACGCGCCACAGACACCGCGCCGGAGGCACTGCGGTGAAGATAATTCAACCGTTGAGACGACACCTTGGTCGCACAATCACCGTCGGCCTCACGGCGCCCATTCGCACTCGGCGTGAACGAGGGAGTCCATGCACAAGACATCGTCAGTCCAGAATCGACCAGTACCTCTCCGTCAGATCGATGCCGATGCTGCCGCCCCGATACCGTTGCGCGCGCGCCTGTCCGCGCGCGAGGTCGAGGTGCTCGTGGCGTGGCTGCACTCGGAGTCCAAGGAGGAAGCCGCTCGACGGCTGTATCTGGGTGCGACGACCGTCAACACCCACATCTCCCGAATCCGGGCGAAGTACACCGCCGTCGGCAGGCCCGCCCCGTCGAAGGCCGCGCTGTTCGTCCGGGCCATCCAGGACGGCTACGTCGACCTCGCCGATTGGTGACGCCGGCTTCGGTGTCGGATCGCCGATCGTCGGTATGACGGATCGTCGGTGTTGCGGATTGTCGGTGTTGCAGATCGTCGGTATTGCGGATTGTCGGTATGACGGGTCGTCCACATTGCCGATCGTCCACATCGCCGATCGTCCACATCGCCGATCGTCCACATCGCAGAGCGTCGATGTCACGCCCGCGGCCGCGTTGGTGTGACGGGCAACCGCTCCCCATCCTCGGTCACGGGCGTGACATCGGCGTCGCACAGGACGTCCACGAGACTCTGACCGATCCGCGCGTCGCATCCCCTGAAAACGCGCGGAAGCATCGGTCACCTGTCGTGGAACCACCTGCTGTTCTTGGCCCGCCAGACCATGTCTTCCCAGTACGCCCACGTATGGGTGCCGGTACTCGGGAAGTCGGTTGTGACGGGGATCTTCTGTAGCGCAGCGGCGACCTCGAAGGCGCGCGTCTGTGCCAGCGCCGCGACCTCCAGCGGGGTTCCCTTGATCGACGACACCGCATCGGTGTTGTGGCGCCCCCACGTTGCCGAACCCGAGGCGATGCGGATCTTCATCCCTCGCATCCTGGGTAGCTGGACGAGCGGGTCGTTGCGCTCCCAGCGCGGATTCCACGGCGGACCCCACATTGCGTCCGCGCTCAGCGGTCCGACGCCCGCCTCGACACCAGCGTCGATGAGCGCGACGCGAATCGCCTCGCGCATGGTCGGCGCGGAAAGGTTGAGGTAGCCCGACATCGAGAAGATGTCGGAGACGCGGTTGCGGTGGTAGGCGCCGTAGATCATCGCGGCGTTGCCGCCCATCGAGATCCCCATCATGGCGTACTTCTGCTTCGGACCCACCGCGAGACCGCGTGCGTCGAGAGCGCGGATGATGCTGTCGAGGCGGCAGGTCCAGCGGTACCGGTAGGCGATCTTGCTTCCCGGGCTCTTGGCCTCCCAGTCGGAGTAGAAGCTCGCGAGGCCGCCGACCGGCTGGATGACATTCACTCCGGAATCCGCCATGCGCTGGATGTGCGTCTCGTGGCGCCATCCACTCATATCGCTCGTGGCGCGCAGTCCGTCGAGCGCGATGACCGTCTTGTAATTGCCCGAACGCGTCCACATGTCAACGGGGGTGGCAGGCATCCCGCAGCCGCCGACATAGAACCGTCCGAAGGATGCGGCATTAGCCGATCCAGCATTGACCAGTCCGACACACAGTGCCGTCGCCACGAGCACCACCAGAACGATCACACGTCGCACGGACATGACGGACCACCACGATCTCCTACGCACCGGTGAACCGTATTGCGACCGCCCACACCCGGGCCAGGCCAATCGGGCGTCGTGACCACAGGTCTCCGACATTGAGACCGGTCAGTTACCAAAGTGGCGGATGTGACTTGTGTTAACTAGAGTTACTCGTTTGGTTAGTTTCGATGACACCTCTGCAGTCGAGTCGACAACGCCGGAACACCGCTGATGTCCGCCGAACGCAGGACACGGATTCGCCCTTTTCCACCGCTGGACCGTGCCTGAACGTGGAAGATGATTCCCGCACGAGCCGCCGTAGGCCACCTGAACCCGGCGCCGTAGGCCACCTGAATTGGCGAGAGGCCAGACATGAAGTCTCGATTGCGGGAAACGTCGCTTCGGACGACGCCACGACCACGAACGAGCGGGAGTCGACGACTCGCCACACTCGCCATCGGTGCGGCGATCGCCATCAGCACGGCATTCGGAGGGGGTATCGCCACCGCCGCACCCAAGGTCGCGCCGCCACCGGCAGGGTGCGGACTCGACTCGGACTCCGGAAAGACCGACCCCCGATTCACGCTCTGGGACGACGTGAAGGGTGAGACGGGCGTCAAGCCGTTCAAGCCCGGCAACCTCGACGTCGTGACGCCCGCGGCGAAGTACCAACCCGACAAAAAGCACCCCAAGCGTTATGCGATACGCCTCGGCGGCGATCATCCCGGGCACGGCGACGACTACCTGCTGGTTCCGACCAATCGCATCAAGGGCATCGAATGCTCGTATCTGTGGGACGGTTCGCAGTTGAACCTCTGGTACTCCGCGTGGGCGGAGGCGCAGAAGTGGGTCGCCAAGGTACCCGCGAAACCCCTTGCCATTGGCGTGAATTCGGCGGAGGCGCGTGGCAAGGATCAGCTTCACATCCATCTCGCGGTGGCCAATCCCGCGACCGTGTCGGCGCTCAAGGCGATCAAGAACCCACAGCGGAACCTCGATAGGTGGACCACGACCAACGTGAACCTCCCGGTGAATGATCCGCATAAGACGAAGACGAGCGCGCAGTTCCGCATCGTGAAGTACACGGGCTCGCTGCCGAATCTGTTCCGAGTCCTGCACAAGCAACTTCCCAAGGGCGAGGCGATGTACACGCAGTCGATCGCCGTCATCGACGCCGGCACGCCCAACACGTACTACGTCCTCAACAGCACACCGAATCTGCCGGGCGTCTCACCAGCCCACGGAACCGGACTCGCCGACTATGTCTACGGGTGGGGCGTGTAGTCGTTCACGCGCTCGACAGCGTGTCGTCGAAACAGTTGGTCGACGGTCACGAATCGGTGACGAAGTGCGCCGAGAAGTGGCGATTTGCGACGCCACCCCGATACTGAGATGACCTGGCGCGGTGAACATTCCACGCCACGCAGCTCTTCGATACGAAGAAGAAGGAGGTGGTCATGAACAACGACACCGAGACAACAGATGACGTACACGATCACCTCCATGTGACCCAGTTCTGACATCCTGTCTGACCTTTCCTGGTCCACGGGTCATCCAGCGCGGCAACAACTCCCGACACGGCTGATAGCCACGCCCGGTACGCCGCACTCCTATCTGCCCGACCCCGCCACGGGGCCTGTCGGGCACCCCACATATCGACCTGCCAGCGCCGCGGATGTGCGCGATGGCGCGTTACCGCTCCGATGGCGACACATGGTCGACCCTTCACGAAAGGTGGTGGAACACATGCACAGTCACAACACCTGGGGAATCTCCGGCCCGGTCTTCCTCACCATTTTCGCCACAGCCTCCGTTGCATGCTTGGTCTGGGCGCTCTGCGACATCTACCGCGCACGACGCATCCGCCTCGACGATCCGATCGACCGACTGACACCCACCGAGATCGGCATGCTGGTGTCCGATCGCAACGCTTACCTCGCGGCGCTCACCCAATTGCTCACCCAGGGCTACATCGACTCCGACGGTCAGCCGAACCCGACGCCGTCACGCACGAAATCCCGACTCGATCAATTGTCCCGCACGACACTCGAGGCGCTCCGTAACCAGTCGGGAAAGCGCAAGGATGTGGCCAAAACAACCCGATCTGCCCGCGTCGACCTACGAAACGAATTGCGCGTACGCGGCTACCTCACGGAACCCTCGGCCCGAGGTGTCCGAATTGCGTTGGTGCTCTTCATGGTCATCGGGGTGATCAGGATGTTCGCAGGGCTGAGTAACGCAAAGCCGACCGGCCTGCTGGTCGCCGTCCTCGTCGTCGACATGGTGTCCCTGATGTTCGTGTCAGGGCTCCAGCAACGACGCACGATCCGCGGCGACAAAGCCCTGGACGCCGCGAGATCGAGGAACCGACACCTTCGACCTGAACTGCGGCCGGCCGTACGCACGTATGGTCCGACGGCCGCAGCGGTCGGCGTCGCGCTCTTCGGAATTCGCATCGTCGAGCTCATCGACCCCCTCTTTGCAGCGAACGCGACAGTGTCGAGGGGCCACATCGCAGCCTCGTGGGGCACGGGCGGCTATTTCGGAGGCGGTTTCGATTCGACGAGTAGCTGCAGTACGTCGAGCAGTTGCGGTTCGTCGAGCAGTTGCGGGGGCGGTGGCGGAGGCTGCGGCGGGTGAGCAAGTCACGCCCGCGTACCAGGCAGCACGATACGAGAAGGGCACGACACGAAAAGGAGCAGTCCCATGACAACTGAATTGCCTGCCGGAATCGGTATCGGTTGGCGTCCGGAGATCTCCGGGGTGATCGCACAACTGTCGGGCCTCGGATTCTGTGAGGTCATCGCGGAGTCGGTACCCGTACTCGACGACCCCCACTGCTGGCTTCCCGACCTCATGGCACTGAACGTCCCGATCATCCCGCACGGCGTGGGACTCTCACTCGGAGGTGCAGAACCCGTTACCGCACAGCAAATCTCAGTACTGACTCGCTGCGCCGAGACTCTCAACGCACCATTGGTCAGCGAACACATCGCCTTCGTCCGAGCAGGCGGTGTCGAGGCGGGACACCTCCTCCCGGTCCCACGTAGTCGCGAGGCCCTCGATGCGCTGACCGACAATATTCGACGCACCCAGGACTGCCTACCCGTGCCACTTGCGGTGGAGAACATCGCGTCGCTGTTCGAGTGGCCCGACGACGAGTACACCGACGCCGAGTTCCTTGCCGAACTCGTCGAGCGCACCGGCGTGTACCTCCTCATCGACGTCGCGAATGTCTATGCGTGCGCTGTCAATCGGGGTTCCGATCCCGCCTCGGACCTCGCAAGACTCCCCCTCGATCGGGTCGCATACTGCCATGTGGCAGGCGGCGAGCCCGACGGCCAGCTCTACCACGACACCCACACGGCCCCGGTGCCAGACGACGTGCTCGCCTTGGTCACACAACTCGCGGCAACAGGTCGTACCGGCGCGTTCCTGCTCGAGCGTGACGGGCACTATCCGCCGGCAACCGAACTCGTCGATGAGTTGAACGCCATCGCCGACGCCGCGGACGTCGACCGGCCGATGTGGAATCGCCCCTGGGAGAACGCATCATGAACGCGCGCGACACCATCGAATCGCACCCTGTCGAATCGCACCCAGACGGCATACCGACACTCGCCGAACGCCAGAGCGCTCTGGTGAGCGCGCTCGTCTCGGGCGGCTCGCCTCCGCCGGGATTCGACGTCGATCGTCTGAAAGCAACGGAGAATGCGTTGCTGCGCAAGCGATGTGGTGAAGTCGCGCGGCGGCTCCCGCAAGTTCGTGCACATCTCGGGACACAGTTCGACGACGCTTTCGTCGCCTGGGCACGCGGGCGGGCGCCGACCGGATCCTCGCGCGACGCAACCGGTTTCGTCGCACACCTGACCGACACCGGACTGTGGTCGCCACCCCGAGCGCGTCGTCGAATCCTCTGGCGGGGCCGAGGAAAATGAAAGGCGCCCGGCCACTTTCGTGACCGGGCGCCTTTCGTTGACTCAGTGAGTCAGATCATCGGTGAAACTAAATCACTTGATGATCTTGGTGACTCGACCCGCACCAACGGTGCGGCCACCCTCGCGGATGGCGAAGCGCAGGCCCTCGTCCATGGCGACAGGCTGGATGAGCTTGACGCTCATCTCGGTGTTGTCGCCCGGCATGACCATCTCGGTGCCCTCGGGGAGGGTAACGACGCCGGTCACGTCCGTGGTACGGAAGTAGAACTGCGGACGGTAGTTGTTGAAGAACGGGGTGTGACGGCCGCCCTCGTCCTTGGACAGGATGTATGCCTGGCCCTCGAACTCGGTGTGCGGGGTCGTGGTGCCCGGCTTCACGATGACCTGGCCACGCTCGACGTCCTCACGCTTGAGGCCGCGGAGCAGCAGACCGGCGTTGTCGCCTGCCTGAGCCGAATCGAGCAGCTTGTGGAACATCTCGATGCCGGTGACCGTGGTCTTGGTCGACTTCTCGCGGATGCCGACGATCTCGACTTCCTCGTTCACGTTGACCTCGCCGCGCTCCACACGACCGGTGACCACGGTGCCGCGGCCGGTGATCGTGAAGACGTCCTCGACGGGCATCAGGAACGGCTTGTCGGTCTCGCGAACCGGATCCGGGATCGACTCGTCGACAGCGTCCATCAGGTCCTCGACGGACTTGACCCACTCGGCGTCGCCCTCGAGAGCCTTGAGTGCCGACACCTTGACGACCGGAGCGTCCTCGTCGAAGTCCTGGGCGGCCAGCAGTTCGCGGACCTCCATCTCGACGAGCTCGATGATCTCTTCGTCGTCGACCATGTCGGCCTTGTTCAGGGCGACCAGGATGTAAGGAACACCGACCTGGCGGGCCAGCAGCACGTGCTCGCGGGTCTGCGGCATCGGGCCGTCAGTGGCGGCGACCACGAGGATCGCGCCGTCCATCTGAGCAGCACCGGTGATCATGTTCTTGATGTAGTCGGCGTGACCCGGGGCATCAACGTGCGCGTAGTGGCGCTTCTCGGTCTCGTACTCGACGTGGGAGATGTTGATCGTGATACCACGAGCCTTCTCCTCCGGAGCCTTGTCGATCTCGTCGAAGGCAGATGCCTTGTTGAGCTCCGGATACTTGTCGTGCAGGACCTTGGTGATGGCCGCGGTCAGGGTGGTCTTGCCGTGGTCGACGTGACCGATGGTGCCGATGTTCACGTGCGGCTTGGTCCGCTCGAACTTCGCCTTCGCCACTTGTTTGTCCTCCTGGACTGTGTTGCTCTACTGGGCGGATCCCAGCAGGGGTTTTCTCTTACGTTGTCCGCGTCGTACGAACACCCGTATTGCGTGCCCGCACGGGTCACATTGCGTGCCCGCGCGGAACACACTGCGTGCCCGCACGACGCGTGCGCCGTTGGCGCGCGGTCAAAGCCGGAGACCGGCCGGCGAATTACTCGCCGGTGGCCTTGGCGATGATCTCCTTCGACACGTTCGCCGGAACCTCGGCGTACGAGTCGAACACCATGGAGTAGTTAGCTCGGCCCTGGGTCCGCGACCGGAGGTCGCCGATGTAGCCGAACATCTCCGACAGCGGCACCTGTGCCTTGACGACACGTGCACCACTGCGCTCCTCCATGGCCTGGATCTGGCCACGGCGGGAGTTCAGGTCGCCGATCACGTCGCCCATGTAATCCTCAGGAGTCGTGACCTCAACGGCCATGATCGGCTCCAGGATGACCGGGCTCGCCATCTTCGCAGCTTCCTTGAGGGCCTGCGAACCGGCGATCTTGAAGGCCATTTCCGACGAGTCGACGTCGTGGTACTGACCGTCGAGCAGCGTGACCTTCAAGTTGACCAGCGGGTAGCCGGCGAGGACACCGTACTGCATGGCATCCTGCGCGCCGGCGTCGACCGACGGAATGTACTCGCGCGGGACGCGACCACCGGTGACGGCGTTCACGAACTCGTAGGTCGCACCATCCTCGGCATCCACGAGGGGCTCGAGCTTGATGATGACCTTCGCGAACTGGCCCGAACCGCCGGTCTGCTTCTTGTGCGTGTACTCGTGCTTGTCGACGGCCTTGCGGATCGTCTCGCGGTAGGCAACCTGGGGCTTACCCACGTTGGCCTCGACCTTGAACTCGCGCTTCATGCGGTCGACGAGGATGTCGAGGTGGAGCTCACCCATACCGCCGATGACGGTCTGGCCGGTCTCGTCGTCGAGCTGCACGGAGAACGTCGGGTCCTCTTCGGCGAGCTTCTGGATCGCGGTACCGAGCTTCTCCTGGTCGGACTTGGTCTTGGGCTCGATCGAGACGTTGATGACCGGGTCCGGGAAGCTCATCGACTCGAGGACGATGGGCGCGCTCGGGTCGCACAGGGTGTCGCCGGTGGTGGTGTCCTTGAGACCGATCATCGCGTAGATGTGGCCCGCGGTGGCGTCCTCGACCGGCATTTCCTTGTTGGCATGCATCTGGAAGAGCTTGCCGATGCGCTCCTTCTTGCCCTTTGTCGCGTTGAGCACCTGGGTGCCCGCCGTGATGTGGCCGGAGTACACACGAACGAAGGTCAGCTTGCCGAAGAACGGATGCGCGGCGATCTTGAACGCCAGTGCGGAGAACGGCTCGTCTGCGCTGGGCTTACGAGAGAGGATCTCCTCTTCGTTGCCAACGGCGTGACCCTCGACGCTCGGCACGTCCAGCGGGGACGGCAGGTAGTCGATGATCGCATCGAGCATCGGCTGAACGCCCTTGTTCTTGAAGGCCGAACCGCAGATGACCGGGTAGTACTCACGCGCGATCGTCAGCTTGCGGATGGCGCCCTTGATCTCCTCGACCGAGAGCTCCTCACCGCCGAAGTACTTCTCGAGCAGAGCCTCGTCGCTCTCGGCGACGATCTCGAGCAGCTTCTCGCGGTACTCCGCAGCCTGGTCGACGAGATCAGCGGGGATCTCCTCGATGGTCGGCTCTGCACCGATCTCGACGGTGCCGCGCCAGGTGATCGCCTTCTGCTCGATCAGGTCGACGACGCCGTCGAAGTTGTCCTCGGCGCCGATCGGAAGCTGAAGAACCAGCGGCTTCGCGCCGAGGCGCTCCTCGATGGTGCGCACGGTGAAGAAGAAGTCGGCGCCCAGCTTGTCCATCTTGTTGACGAAGCAGATACGCGGGACGTCGTACTTCTCGGCCTGCCGCCAGACCTGCTCGGACTGCGGCTCCACGCCTTCCTTGCCGTCGAAGACGGCAACGGCACCGTCGAGCACGCGCAGGCTGCGCTCGACCTCGACGGTGAAGTCGACGTGGCCGGGGGTGTCGATGATGTTGATCTGGTTGCCGTTCCAGAAGCACGTCACGGCGGCGGAGGTGATGGTGATCCCCCGCTCCTTCTCCTGCTCCATCCAGTCGGTGGTCGAAGCACCGTCGTGGGTTTCACCGATCTTGTAGTTGACACCGGTGTAGAAGAGGATTCGCTCGGTCGCGGTGGTCTTGCCGGCATCGATGTGGGCCATGATGCCGATGTTGCGGACCTTTTTCAGGTCGCTGAGCACTTCCTGTGCCATTCCGTTCCCTTCGGGAAATCTTGGGACTAAAGGCTGTCTTGTTTCTAGCCGCGGCTGCGCAGCCCACCCTCGCAAGCTCGGGTGGACTGGCCGCTCTTCGCTCCGCTCCGAGCGGCCAGTGCCCGTGGGCGGTTACGTCACCAGCGGTAGTGCGCGAACGCCCGGTTGGCTTCTGCCATCTTGTGGGTGTCCTCGCGACGCTTGACCGAAGCGCCGAGGCCGTTGGAGGCGTCGAGCAGCTCGTTGGCCAGGCGCTCGACCATGGTCTTCTCACGACGCTGGCGGCTGAAGGTCACCAGCCAACGCAGTGCGAGGGTGTTGGCGCGGTTCGGCTTGACCTCGACGGGCACCTGGTAGGTGGCACCGCCGACGCGGCGGCTCTTGACCTCGAGGGTCGGCTTGACGTTGTCGAGCGCGCGCTTGAGGGTGACGACCGGATCGGTGCCGGTCTTCTCACGAGCCTGCTCGAGGGCCTGGTAGACGATGCGCTCGGCAGTCGACTTCTTGCCGTCGAGGAGGATCTTGTTCACGAGCTGGGTAACCAGCGTCGAGCCGTAGACCGGGTCGTTGACGAGGGGGCGCTTGGGTGCGGGTCCTTTACGTGGCATCGCTTATCAGCTTCCCTTCTTGGCGCCGTAGCGGCTGCGAGCCTGCTTGCGGTCCTTGACACCCTGGGTGTCGAGCGAGCCGCGGATGATGCGGTAGCGAACACCGGGGAGGTCCTTCACACGACCGCCGCGCACGAGCACCATCGAGTGCTCCTGGAGGTTGTGGCCTTCACCCGGGATGTAAGCGGTGACCTCGACGGAGCTCGTCAGGCGCACGCGGGCGACCTTACGGAGCGCGGAGTTCGGCTTCTTGGGGGTGGTGGTGTAGACGCGGGTGCACACGCCGCGACGCTGCGGGCTTCCCTTGAGGGCCGCCGTCTTCTTCTTGGCGGTCTTGTCGTGACGGCCCTTGCGGACCAGTTGGTTAATCGTTGGCACTTGTGAGTTTCATTCCTCTGTTGTCGTCGTGTCGTGGTTTGTGCTCCGGGCAAGCGCTCAGAGTGGATAAATCCGATTCTGGTTGCTTCCACAACTCGCCCCACCGGCACTTCTGTGCTGGTCAGTACAGTTATTGCTACCCCGAGGTCGGGCGTGTCAAGCACCCGACAGCGGACTGGCTTGGTGTAGTCCGGCGCGCCTGGCGTGTGCCGAGGCCTTCTCTGGGAGAGAATGATCTCGATCCGATCGCCACCGGTAACCCGGCGAGGGCATGCGGACGTTGCCCGGGCAGCCGGGCACCGACGATCCACTCTACCGACCTGATTTCCACAGGTCAAAAAACGGATCCACAGTCCGACCTGCAGCTCTCCGGGAGCTGAACAGTCGGTGACGTATACGGGCTTCCAACGACCGTCAACGGTCTCTTGTTCCCGGCATCGTCGCTGGTAGGGACCCGATACGCGCGAGGGTACCGCTGCATCAGTGCGCGAGAAGAACCTTGAGCAGCACGACCACGGCGGCGAGCGCAGCCGTGAGGAGACCCGCGACGATCACCTTCATGCTGACCTCTTCTCCGCGCACACGCGCGACGACGATCGGCACGCTCGCAATGCGCAGCACCACGACCGCTCCCGCGATCCCGTGCGCCCACGCCGTCGGCAACACATCCGCCCAGCCGAGCGCCAAAGCGATAGCGGGAAGGATCGCCGACGAGATGATCGGCGTCGCATCACGCAGCTCGTGGCGCACGTGCCGACGGGCCGCGTCGCCCGGTCGCTCATGCGTGGGGGCCTGGGCGTCGGGGGCTGCCGAATCGTGGGCCTGAGCGTCCTGACCGTGTGCCTCCGGGATGCTGCTGCCCGCGACCAGGTCGGCGAAGACGTGGGCGACGTAGGTGGTGAGGCCGGTCCCGAGCACCAGCCAGGTCGCATCGCCGTTCTCGACCGCGTGAGCCGACGCCGTCACCAGCGCCGCCAGCACCATGATGTTGCCGTAGACGTACGCCGACAATCTCGACGCCGCGCGTCTGGGCGGAAGCGGGTCTCCGCGACGCCTGGTGAGAATTCCGCGCCACTCGGCGCGCGGGGTGCGTCGGGTCGGCCGGCTCTGCGAGGTCATGGCCCGATGCTGTCACGCCACGACAGACGCGGGCGCGAGTAGACGGATGCGGGGCATAACTGGCGTCAGCGTCGTTTCCCCTACTTTCTGCCCGCTGATCGAGCCCCATGCCGCTGATCGAGCCCCATCCCGGCCGGGCTGGATGTGTGTCGAATCGAAGGATCTGTGTGCTGGAGCACCCACATCTTTCGATACGACACACATTTAGCGTTATGGGCGGTTCCCCGCGCCTACTTCGCCTGCGGCAAACGGGCGGTGGCGCCCTTGCGGGCGGGGTTCGAAGGCGGGGGCACCATCGGCCCGATGTCGCCGTCGGGGGCGGTGTCGAGGTCGACCACGACCGGGGCGTGGTCGCTGGGTTTGGTGCCCTTGCGCGCGGCGCGGTCGACCCACGCGGCCTTCGCCCGGGCGGCCACATCGGCGCCGGCGAGGATCAGGTCGATACGCATGCCGAGGTCCTTGTGGAACATGCCCGCCCGATAGTCCCAGTAGCTGAACACCCGCTCGTCGGGCCAGCGATCGCGCACGACGTCGCGCAGCCCGAGTCCCTCGATGTCTTCGAGCGCCGACCTCTCGGCGACGGTCACGTGCGTGTGGCCGGCAAACGCGGCCGGGTCGTAGACGTCGGCGTTGGCGGGCGCGATGTTCACGTCGCCGCACAGCATCGTGTTCGACGGAGCGTCGACGCCCGTGCCGGCCGCGACGACCTCGCGCAACCGCTCCAACCACGACAGCTTGTACTGGTAGTGATCCGAGTCGGGTTCGCGGCCGTTGGGTACGTACAGCGAGTAGATGCGCACTCCCCCGCACACCGCCGAGACAGCGCGGGCCTCCGGCGCCGACGCGGGGTCGGGGAAGCCGGGCGCGCCGTCGAAGTTGGCGACAACGTCGTCGAGTCCGACCTTCGACAAGATCGCGACCCCGTTCCACTGCCCCTGCCCCACGTGCGCGAATTGGTAACCGCGCTCAGTGAATTCGGGGCCGAGGACGGTGTCGAACACGTCGTCGGAGAGTTTGGTCTCCTGCAGGCAGACCACGTCGGGTGAGCGTTCGTCGAGCCACGGCAGCAGTCGCGGGATGCGTTGTTTGACTGAGTTCACGTTCCAGGTCGCCACGCGCATACACACCACGCTAGTCAGGTCGTGGTGCCCGGATGCCGCCGACCTACGCCGACACCCGCCGATACCGCAGCACCGATCGCGCGTCGTCGGGTTGGCGCTCGCCGAGATCCTCACCACGGACGAAGCGACCCCAGATGGCGCGCAGTATCCGGCCGGCCTCGTCGACCTGCGACCACGTCGCACCCTCGAGCAACTGCGCACCCGCCCACTGTTCCTCGACGCCGAAGAGCAGGGGCAAATCGACGCAGTGCGCGGCGCCGAGCGCGTTCCCCGGTGCGTGCCAGTGCAACCGATAGTCGACGACGCTGCCGCCCGCCGCCGCGTGTTTACGCGCGAAGTCGGCGGTCGGTGCGGTGTAGACCTTGCGGGTGATCAGTGAGGTGGCGAAGCGTCGAATCGGTCTGCCCAACACCGGGAAGTGCGACGCCGTCTCGGCGATCGGAACGCCGGGGACGAAGAACTCGATCTCGTCGCGGGTGCAGCCGACCAGCAGGTCGATGTCGGGAGCCGACGCCGCCCACGCATCCTCGACGTCGGGCTCCGCGGGAAGCGGCTCAATCCCGTACTGCACACCCAACGGCATCGCTCCCGTCAGCCCGTACCGCGGCCCGTCGACGATCAGCTTCTGCTGCGTCGCGAGAATCTCGCCGATAGGCGTCTCGGCGTCGAAATGGCTTGTGCGCGCGAATACCTCGCGGGCCATGTCACTGCGGTTCCAGCGGATACCGAAGGGTGCGCTCTGCAGGATCGCCCGTCGAAAACGCCGGGCAGCGCGCGGCACGGTCATCAGGTGCGCCACTGCGTCGGCGCCTGCGGATTGCCCGGCGCAGGTGACCTGATCGGGGTCGCCACCGAACGCCGCGATGTTCTCGTGCACCCAGTCCAGCGCCGCGATGAGGTCGAGCAGTCCCAGGTTCGCCGGACGCTCCTGCGAGCCGTCCCCGAGGAACCCGAGCACGCCGAGCCGGTAGGTGACGGCCACAACGATCACGTTGTGCTCAGACACCAGCGCGCTCGGGTCGTGGTGCGGCTCGTCGCCCGCGCCGAGCACATACGATCCGCCGTGCACCCACACCAGCACCGGTAGCGGGGCGTCGAACTCCCGAGTGGGCCGCGTGATGGTCAACCGCTGGCAGTCCTCGTCGGCGACGAGACTGGTCGCCGGACCGCCGAGCATCATCGTCACGAGCGGACTGGACACCTGCGGGCACGCGGCTGCGGGGTCATCGCTGCGGTGCGGAACCGTCCACGGCGCAACCGGCTCCGGCGCCGCAAACCGATCGGCACGGGCGTACGGGATGGCCCGCGCACGAATGACTGGACCGTCGACCGTGCCGACGACCCGACCACGGGGCGCATCGAAGGTTGCGATCTCGGTGGACTCGACGTCGTCAGTGGATTCGACGTCGGCAGTGGATTGGACGCCGTCAGTGGATTGGACGCCGTCAGGTGCCGGAGTTGCCATTCCCCCACCGTAGTGAACAGTTCGGCCATGAACGGGTCGGTGCGCGCATCCGGCGACGACCCTGGCACGCAACCTTTCATTCGCGACGATTCTGTGTCATGTTGTGACCATCGACACATCGTTCGCCTCATCGGAGAGTGCGCCGCAACGCGCTGTGATCGCGCAGTCGTGGCGCCGCTCCGCGCTGTCCGGCGTCCAACCCGACAGCCCGCTCCCCGAGCTCGTCGACGACGCCTCACGCTCGGATGTCCTACTCGACGCCGCTCGCCCAGTTCTCGACGACGCCGCCGCACGCCTCGCAGACACCGGCACGTCACTACTGCTCGTCGACCATGAGTGCCGGATGGTCTCCCGCGTCTGCCTCGGCACCACCGTCGACCGTGCACTCGACAGGGTCGGCGCAACACCCGGCGTCGACCTCGGCGAGGAGACCGTCGGCACCACGGCGCTGGGCACGCCCGCCGAGATACGTCGGGGATTGGCCGTCAACGGACGCGAGCATTACCTGGAGCAGTTCAAGTCGCTCAGCTGCTTTGGCGCGCCCATCATCCACCCGGCCACCCGTCGCCTCGCAGGCATCCTGTGCATGACGGAGATCGCCGACCGCATGAACCCTCTTGCCGTACCCCTCGTGACCGGCATCGTCGGCGATATCGCCGACCGCCTCCTCGACCGCTCACGCGCCCAGCAGCGTCGGGTTCTCGACGCATTCCAGCGCGCGGCACCCCGTCGCGACGTCGCCGTCGCTGCGATCAGCGAAGACCTGCAACTCACCAATTCACGTGCGGCAGAACTACTCTCGCCGACCGATATCGCGGCATTACGTGCGGTCGCCGCCGACCCCGCACTACGGGAGACCACCCTGCAACTGGTCCTTGCATCCGGCGTCGACGTCGAGGTGCTCGCCACACCCGTCGTGGGTGCCCGCGGGGCGGCGCTGTTCGGTCTGCGACCCAACGCGTCGACCGCACGGCCGATGGTCCGCACCGACCTGCCGTCGACGCGACAGGCCACCACCGCGATCACCGGCGAACCCGGAACCGGACGCAGCACCAGAGCTCGCTCGATGGCCGGACCCGACGCCATGACCGTCGACGTCGCCGAGCTGTTGATCACCGGCGACCAGCCGGACATCGGCGCCCTGATCGGCGATTCACGACGCCGCTCACGCGCGCTGATCGTCGACGGCGTCGACCTGCTCGACGACAGGTCGCTCACCATCCTGGCGGCCGCGTGCCGCACGGCGGACAAGACAGCGCCGCTCGTCCTCGTCGCCGGGCCGCCGGATCAGTCGCGAACCACCGTCGCGGCACTGACTGCCAGGTGCGCCACGCGCATCGACGTCCCCGCGCTGCGCAACCGCACCTCCGAACTGGCCGACATCGTCGACGAGATGCTCACCGACATCGCCCCGGGAACAGCACCAGGTTCACCCCCGGTGCACTCGGTCAGCGCGCCGACGCTGGAGGCCCTCGTCTGCCAGGAGTGGCCCGGGAACCTCGTCGAACTGTCCTCGGTGCTGCGGCGGGCCGTGCGCTCGTGCGAGGCTCGTGGCGCGCGGGCGATCGAACCCGCCGATCTGCCCGCCGACCATCGCAC
Organism: Gordonia sp. w5E2; assembly: GCF_036540975.1. Taxonomy (NCBI): domain Bacteria; kingdom Bacillati; phylum Actinomycetota; class Actinomycetes; order Mycobacteriales; family Gordoniaceae; genus Gordonia; species Gordonia sp. w5E2. The sequence goes on from NZ_CP144213.1 coordinate 3,749,601, forward strand.
GACCAGCCGGGCAGCCCACCTCTCCGGACGCGAACAAGCCGAGCGCGCAGCCATTCTCGAGGCACTCGACCGGCACACCGGCAACAAGGTGCACGCGGCCCGCGACCTGGGCATCAGCCGCACCACCCTGTACGCGCGCATCCGCGCACTGGGGATCTGAGGGCCGCCTCGCGCTAGGATGAACCCGAACTTATCGAGCGATAGTTAGGGTCCTCATGACGGCGTCGACCGCGGGAGCGGATGCTGACACGACGCCGCCCGGTTGGCGTCGCGTCGACCCACCGGAGCTGTCACCGATCCTGCAGGCAGCGCTCGAGGCGTTCTACGACAACGGATTTCATGGCACCTCCGTGCGGCAGATCGCCGCGAAGGTCGGTGTCACGGTCCCTGCCCTCTACTACCACCACAAGAGCAAAGAGGGCATCCTGCTGGCCCTTCTGGAGTACTCGACCGGCGACGTGCTCGCGCGAGCCCACGCTGCCAGGGCTGCTGCAGCGGGAGACCCGGTCACCGAGTTGGCCAACGTCATCGAATCGATCGTCCTGGTCATGACGGGTCGAGTCCGGCTGGCGGCTGTCGAAGGCGAGATTCGATATGCGAGCTCCGAGAACCGGTTGCGATATCGCGTGTTTCGCAAGGGGATCGAAGATCTGGTCCTCGACATCGTGCAGACCGGAACAGCCACCGGCGTCATGCACGTCAGCGACGTCGCCGAAACCACCAGAGCGGTTCTCGCCATGTGCCAATCGATCCCGCGATGGTTTCACGACGACGGGCCGCTGACCCCGCAGTTGGTGGCGGAAAAGTACGTCGACATTGCACTCCACACGGTGGGCAGCCTGCCGCGGGCCGACTCCGATTAGACGGGTCGACGCGCCGGCCCCCTCTTCGCGGGTCACCCGTCGGCACGGTCCCGACGTGTGTTCATCGCAGTGTTCAGTTTCTGGACACTTCGTCCCGCGCGAGCAGTGGCAGAACTATAGAGAGATCCGCGTCTATGACGCAGATCACGATCTGCACGCTCGAGCAGGAGGACGCATGACCGCTGTCGCACCCGAACTGGCAACCAAGGTCCGGGATTTCATCTCGACCGATCGACCGATGCTGATCGGAGGTGAGTGGGTCACCGCCGCATCCGGTGCGACCTTCGAAACAATCGATCCCGCCAACGGACGCACGCTGACATCGGTCGCCCGCGGCGACGCCACCGACATCGACCGCGCTGTCCGCGCCGCGCGCAAGGCATTCGACGACGGCCCGTGGTCGCGCATGAAGCCCAACGAGCGTGAGCGTCTGCTCTGGCGCGTCGGCGACATCCTCAACGAGCGCGCCGAAGAGTTCGGCCAGCTCGAAGCCCTCGACAACGGCAAGGCCGCCACCATCGCGACCGCCGTCGACACCGCCTGGTCGGCAGACATCTTCCGCTACAACGCGGGTCTGGCAACCAAGATCACCGGCAGCACCGTCGACGTCTCGATGCCGTTCGTGCCGGGCGGCGAGTTCCACGCCTACACGCTGCGCGAGCCCGTCGGCGTCTGCGGCCTGATCGTTCCGTGGAACTTCCCACTCCTGATGGCGTCGTTCAAGCTGGCCCCGGCGCTCGCGGCGGGCAACACCGTCATCCTCAAGCCGGCCGAACAGACCCCGCTGACGGCGCTGTTGCTCGGCGAAGTGTTCACCGAAGCGGGCTTCCCGCCCGGCGTCGTCAACATCGTCACCGGCTTCGGCGACGCGGGCGCCGCACTCGCCGCGCACGACGACGTCGACAAGATCGCCTTCACCGGTTCCACCGAGGTCGGCAAAAAAATCGTCGACGCGTCGAAGGGCAACCTCAAGAAGGTCTCGCTCGAGCTCGGCGGCAAGAGCCCCAACATCGTCTTCGCCGACGCCGACTTCGAGCAGGCCGTCGCCGGTTCGGTCGCAGCGTGGATGTTCAACCACGGCCAGTGCTGCGTCGCCGGAACGCGACTCTTCGTCGAACGCCCCATCTTCGACGACTTCACCGCCGCCGTCGCAGAAGCGGCGTCGAAGGCCAAGATCGGGCCGGGCCTCGATCCGACGACCGAACTCGGACCGCTCGTCAGCCAGGAACAATTCGACCGCGTCTCGGGCTACCTCGCTGCGGGCCTGGCCGACGGCGCTCGCGCACTGACGGGCGGAAAGCGTTGGGGTGACGAGGGTTTCTTCATCGAGCCCACAGTGTTCGTCGACGTCGAGCCCGATTTCTCCATCGTCCGTGAGGAGATCTTCGGTCCCGTCGTCGCGGCACTGCCGTTCGACGCCGACACGGGAGTGGCTGCGGCAGCGAATGATTCGATCTACGGGCTCGCCGCAGGCATCTGGACCACCGATCTGTCGAAGGCGCACAAGACCGCTCGCCAGCTCAAGGCGGGTTCGGTGTGGGTCAACCAGTACAACGGCTTCGACACCGCAATGCCGTTCGGCGGCTACAAGCAATCGGGCTGGGGACGCGAGCTGGGCCAGTCGGCGATCGAGCTCTACACCCAGACCAAGGCCGTCAACGTCGCGCTCTGATTCGACACCCCGATCCACCACTGATTCACAAGGAGAAATAGCCGTGAAAACCAAAGCCGCCGTACTGCTCGACGCGGGCAAGCCATTCGAGATCATGGAACTCGACCTCGACGGCCCCAAGGAAGGCGAGGTACTGATCAAGTACACCGCCGCGGGCCTGTGCCACTCCGACCTCCACCTCACCGATGGCGACCTGCCGCCGCGCTATCCGATGGTCGGCGGCCACGAGGGGTCGGGCATCATCGAGGAGATCGGCCCCGGCGTCACCAAGGTCAAGCCGGGCGATCACGTGGTCTGCTCGTTCGTACCGAGTTGCGGCACATGCCGCTACTGCTCGACGGGCCGACAGTCGTTGTGCGACATGGGCGCCACCATCCTCGAAGGCATGCTGCCCGACGGCACGTTCCGCTTCCACGGCGGCGGCCAGGACTTCGGCGGCATGTGCATGCTGGGCACGTTCAGCGAGCGCGCGACGATCAGCGAGCACTCGGTGGTCAAGGTCGACGACTGGCTGCCGCTGGACAAGGCCGTCCTCGTCGGCTGCGGCGTGCCGACCGGGTGGGGTTCGGCGGTCTACGCGGGCAACGTCCGCGCGGGCGACATCGTGGTCATCTACGGCATCGGCGGCATCGGTATCAACGCGGTGCAGGGCGCTGTACACGCCGGAGCCAAGTACGTCGTCGTCGTCGACCCTGTCGCGTTCAAACGTGACACCGCCGTGAAGTTCGGCGCCACACACGCTTTCGCATCTGCGGCAGAGGCTCAGGAGAAGATCACCGAACTGTCCTGGGGTCAGGGTGCAGACGCCGCGATCGTCACCGTCGGCACCGTCGACGAAGACGTGGTGTCCGCGGCGATCGGCTCCATCGGCAAGGGTGGCCAGGTCGTGATCGTCGGACTCTCGAGTCCCGCGAAGTTCACGGTGCATTGGCCCGGCATCGACCTCACCCTCAACGAGAAGACCATCAAGGGCTCGTTGTTCGGTTCGGCCAATCCGCAGTACGACATCGTCCGCCTGCTCCGCCTCTACGACGCCGGCCAGCTCAAGCTCGACGAACTGGTCACCCAGACCTACACGCTCGAGCAGGTCAACGAGGGCTACCAGGATCTGCGCGACGGCAAGAACATTCGCGGTGTGATCATCCACGACGACTGATCACCCCCTGGTGTCACGGGCCCGCCCCGCCGTGACTCCACCCCCTACCCGGCCCGGCCGCGACGGACACCCCGACGCGGCCGGGCCGTTCCATTTGAGGCGCCGATTCGGCGCGCTGCCGATAGCCTGCTGGGGTGAAAGAGCCATCTGCCACGTCAGCTACTGCGAATCCCGGTCCGAAGGCGACGCTGAATCTGCGTCGTATCGGGGTGGCCAGTTGGTGCGTACTCGGCATCATTGCCCTCGTAGTCGTCGCTGCGCTTGCGCTGGGTGCGGTGAGTGGAATCCTGATCCCGCTCGTCGTCGCGGTGATCATCAGCGTGGTACTCGAACCGCTCGTCGCTCGACTGACCCGCATGGGCGTGCCATCCACAGTCGCGGTCTTCCTCGCGCTGCTCGTCGCGATCCTCGTCGGCGCCGGGACGATCACGATCGTGATCTGGGGCGTCGTCGACCAGTGGTCGGACATCTACGGTCAAGCGCTGCTCGGCTGGCGCTCGTTCACACGGTGGGTAGGCGAACTCGACATCGACCCGCGGTGGCTCGAGGACGCGCGCACCGCGCTCGAGAGTCACACCCGCGAGGTGGGGCTCGGTGCTCTCGCATCGCTCAGTAGTACGTTCTATGGCGCCATCACGCTGCTGATCGGCATCTTCTTCGCACTCTTCTTCCTCTTCTTCGCGCTGCGCGATGCCGACCGTTTTCCCGCATTCCTGGCACGCATGACCGGCGCGGATCCGGCCGAGATCAACGGGGTCGTCACCGTGACCCGACAATCGGTTCGCGGCTACTTCAGGGGCACAGCGCTCACGGCTGTGCTGACGGCACCGATCTTCATGGTCCCGCTGGTGATTCTTGGTGTGCCGCTGGCAATTCCGATCTTCGTGCTCTACTTCTTCCTATCCTTCATCCCGTTCGTCGGCGCCTGGATCACCGGGGCGTTCGTGGTGTTGATCGCACTGGGTTCCAACGGCCCCACTGCCGCACTGATTCTCGCCATCACCTTCGTCATCTCCAACGGCACCGTGCAGAGCGCCGTCAGTTCGTGGGCACTCGGCTCGTCGTTGCAGCTTCACCCGATGGCCGTATTGCTCGCGACGATGGTGGCAGGCACCGCCGCCGGGTTGCTCGGCATGGTCCTCGGAGCCCCACTTCTCGCGGCGACGGTCAAGTCGGTGGAAGTCATCCGCACTCATCGCAGCGCTGCTGGGGACGTCGATTCCGGTGAACCCGACGCCGACGGTGATGTGGGCATTCCCGCGGCCGACGGAACCTGAGACGGCCGCCGGAAATTCGCAGCTCGACCAACTATCCTCACCGCATGCAGGCGGTCACACCCACCACGCGTGCCGCGATCCGAGCCGAAGTCACGCATATCGTGCGGCATCCCGGCGATCTCCTGTTGTCCGTGGCGTCGAGCGCAGCGATCGTGCTGTTCCTCTGGTACGTCGTCCCCCGATCGTGGTTCTTCACCTTCACCGGTCCTGAGGGTCTGCCGTATGCGCTCGCGGGATGGATGTACACCGACGCGTTCGTCACCAACGTACTGACCAGCGACCCGGAACGAGCTCTCGCCGCGATCGACGATCCCGCCGAACTCACCGCACTGCTGCGCGCGAAGGTTCTGGCTGTCTGGTTGATCATCGGTCCGCTGTGCACCGTCATCGCGGTGGCAATCGCGCTGACGCAACACACGCACTGGCGGTTCGCCATCGAGGTCATACTCGCGGTCGCGGTGGTGCCTTTCGGTGCGCTCGCGGTGAGCGGCCTGGTCGGCGTCACGTTTCCCTACCATCAGCGCTCTCTCCGGTGGCGCTGGCAGAACAGGCGGCGTTTCCGTCAGGTGATCGTCCGCTGGGGGCTGTTGATCGCCATGCCGAACCTGATCTTCCCGCTCGCGTTCGCCCTGATCGTCGTCGCTCCGGTCGCCATCTGGAAGCTCACGAACCGCCAGGGATGGGACACCGCACAGACCGACACCGAGTTCGCGCTGTGCGCGATGCTGGCTGTCCTGGTCACCGCGGCGATCTGGTACGGCGCACATCGGTTCGGTGTCTGGTGGGTGAGCAGGCACCGCGATCGTCTCCGCGAGTATCTCCTCGACGTCGAGCGGGGCTGATTTTGGTTGAATGGTGATATGGCCCACGTCACATCTGAAGACGGCACACCCATCGCGTACGACACGATTGGCGCCGGCCCCGTGGTCGTCGTGGTCAACGGTGCGATGTCGAAAGCGTCCGACGCCGCGCCGCTGGCGCAGGCACTCGCCGACGCGGGCTTCACCGGCGTCGTCTTCGATCGACGCGCCCGTGGAGACAGTGGCGACACCCGGCCGTACTCGCCGGAGCGCGAGGCCGAGGATCTGGCCGCCGTCATCTCCGCAACCGGCGGCAGAGCCGCCGTACTCGGGCACTCGTCGGGCGCGATCCTCGCACTGTTCGCCGCGTCGCGGGGCGTACCGATCGACCACCTCTTCCTCTCCGAACCTCCGTTCCGCTTCGGCGAGGACGACCCCGCAAACGACCTCCCCGACAGACTCCAACAGATGGTCGACGACGGCCGGCGCGCCGACGCCGTGACGACGTTCCAACTCGAAGGCGTCGGCCTCCCACCCGCGATCGTCGAGCAGATCCGGGACAGTCCGATGTTCGACGGCCTGCTGGCGATCGCACAGTCGGTGGTCTACGACGCGACGCTCGCGCGCGACCTCTCGCAACCGACCCCGCAGATGCTCACCATCACCATGCCGGTCACGATCCTCCTCGGCTCCGACACCTTCCCGCTCCTCGAAGCGGCCGCGCCACGCCTGGCCGAAGCGATCAGCGGCGCCGAACTCGTACGCGTCCCCGAGTCCGTGGGACACCGCCCCGACCCCGCCGCCACCGCCCACGTCATCGCCGCGCGGAAGAACTGACACGGGATCGACTGGGCGCCTTATAGCTTCGACCGTGCGCTCCAAACCGTCGACTGGGCACTCCAAACCGTCGACCGTGCGCTCTAGAACGCCGACCGTGCGCTACGCCGACGCTCCCGCGGAATCGCGTCTCCGACGCCGCGGCAGGATGAGCCACGCCGCGAGGCTCCCGACCACCAGCAGGACCGCGCCGAGCAGGAAGCCCGCCTGAAAACCCTCGCGCGGCACCGCGTACCCGCTGGCCACGGCCACCAGGACTGCCAGTCCGATGGTGCCGCCGAGTTGCCGCGAACTGTTCACCACGCCCGAGGCCACGCCGACGTCGTCGGGTGACACCCCTTCGGTTGCGACCGCTCCGATCAGCACCATCGAGCCGCCGATCCCGACAGCCGTCACCGCGGACGGCAGCAGGATTCCGAGCCAGAAGTCGAATTGCGCAGGCATCGTCGCGAACAGCCCGAGGCCAATGGCGGCAACAATACCGAAAGCCACGATCGCCATCCGCGCTCCGATGCGCGCGGAAAGTCGTTGTGCCACCGAGATTCCCACGACGACGAAGACGCAGAACGGTAGGAAGAGCACTCCCGTCAGCGCACTCTCGACACCCCATACGGTTTGGATATAGAGCGAGCAGAAGTAGAAGGCGGCGAGTTGCCCCGCGGCGACCATGAATCCGAACACGTTGGCGCCCAGCACGCTTCGTTTTCGCATCAGGCCCGGAGGCATCAACGGATGCGACGCCGATCGCTCGATCGCCACGAAGATCGCCAATAGCACTGCAGCGGCGACGAATCCGCCGACTGCCTGCCACGATCCCCACCCGCGATCGCCACCAGCGCTCACGGCATAGACAAGGGCAGCAACGCCGAGGGTCACGGTGACCGCGCCGGGAACATCGAGCCGCGTGGTACGTCCGACGTCGCGACGCGAGATTCCGCGCAGCGCAGCGACCATCGCGATGACGATGATCGGGACGTTGACGAGGAGAACCGCTCGCCACGACCACCACTGCGTGAGCACCCCGCTGAGCACCACGCCCAGCGCACCTCCCGCTGCACCGGCACCACCCCACAGGCCCATCGCCCGTGCGCGAACGGCTGGGTCGTCGATGGTGGCCACCAGCGCCAACGACGCCGGAGCCAACAGCGCTCCCGCGACACCCTGCACCGCCCGCGCGGCGACGAGAACCCCTGCGCTCCCGGCACATCCGCCGACGATGCTCGCCACCGCGAAGACGGACAACCCGACGAGAACCGAGGTTCGACGCCCCCACAGATCGCCGATCCTCCCGCCGAGGAGCATGAACCCTGCGAAGGTCAACAGGTACGCGGTGACCACCCACTGCAAACCCGCGTCGGTGAATCCGAGATCGGCGCGCATGGCGGGCAGCGCGATGTTGACGAGCGAAATGTCCATCGCCACAAGGAATTGCAGCAGGAACACGGTGGCCATGAGTGCACCGCGACCCTGCGCAACACGACCATGTGCAACCCGAGCCGTCTCCTGATCTGCCATTGAATCGCCTCTTCCCGCGGCTCGGATCTGTTTACGTACGCGTACGTTTACGTACTAGTACGTGATCGTAGCGTCTCAGCGTCACCTCGCCAAGAGCACGGCGATGGGATGATGGGACGATGCCTGCAGCCCGGTCCCTCCAACTCGACGAGATTGTCGAGGCAGCCATCCGCATCCTCGAGCAGGACGGTCCGCAGTCGTTGAGCATGCGACGCCTTGCCTCCGACATGGGCACCAAGCCGATGACGCTCTACAACTACGTTCCGAACAAGGCAGCACTGCTCGGTCTGGCACTCAACGACGTCGCGGCGCGCATCCCGTGGGCCGAACCGACGGGCGCTCCTCGTGACCGCATGATCGCCGTTGCGGTCGACATGTACGAGAAGATGCGCAGCATAGGGTGGGTCGTGTCGATCCTGCGCGAGGGCATCATCGTCGGCACGCCTGCACTTGCCCTCGCCGACGCCTTCCTCTCGGCCGCATCCGAACTCGGGCTCGACGACGGCGCAGCGCTGGACACCTGGCGAGCCGTCTGGTACCTCGTCGCCTCGGAATTGCAGTGGCAGGACACGCTTTCCAGGCGGTCCCCCGACGAGGTGTCATGGCACCAATCCATCGACGACAGCGACCTCACCGAGTTTCCGACGGTCAGCCGACTACTACCCGACTGGGCCGGCCACTCCGCCGACTTCGACATCCGCGACGCGATCACAGCACAGGTCGACGGCGCGCTCGCACAACGCAGCACGCGGCGTCGCGCATCGACACCGAGCGACTAGATCTCGAACTGCACTCGGGCGACCTGCTCGCAGACCTCCACGATCATCGCGCGGTAGCGGTTGTGTTCGGGATCAGCGTCGTAGCGCCGATAGGCATCGGTGTCGACCCAGTCGTTGGTGATCGCGAAACTCCAACCGCCAGCACGTAATCCCACATCCAAGCCGACACGGTTCGCCAGCAGGCCCGGTAATTGCAGCGCACCGATTCCGGCCAGCCCCTCGTCGAGTTGCCTGCGATCACTCTCGGCCGCATCGCCGTCCGCTGACCGCAGCCGACCCACCACCACGTTGCGAATCATGTAACGAATCTAGCCGCATCTCCCGTCCGATACAGAAAGCCCGACTGGCACAATGCGAGGTGTGAGCAGAGGTGACCGTCAGGTGTGGATCCGCATCCTTCGCTTCGTGGCCGCTGCCGTTGGCATCGCTGCGATCGCGTACGTCCCGGTCACCGCGTCCGACGGTTTCGGCTTCGCCAACTACTTCAGCTACTTCACAATCCTGAGCAACGTGGCCGCGGCGATCGTGCTCCTCGGCGGTGCACTGTTGGCACCAACCGGGTTGTGGTGGCAGTGGTTTCGCGGCGGCGTCACCACCGCGATGCTGATCACCGCGATCGTCTACGCACTTCTGTTGTCGGACATCGACGTCAATCTCTCCGGCGAGTGGACCAACACCGTGCTGCACCGCCTGATCCCGCTCGTTCTACTCCTCGACTGGGCACTCTTCCGACCCAGGTCGCTGCCCGCCCTGTCCTGGTTGACGTGGTTGGCTTTTCCACTCTTCTATGGCATCTACACCTTGACGCGAGGTCCCATCGTCGACTGGTACCCGTACCCGTTCATCGATCCACGAAGCCAGGGGTACCTGTCGATGACGCTCGGCGTGGTCGTCGTGTTCATCGGGATGACCGCGCTCTCAGCGGGCGTGTACTGGCTCGGCACACGCGGCACGAGCAACCGACTGCACGACGAGCCGGTCCGCTGATCTCACCTGTCCTGAGAGTCGACGTCGAGCGCATCGGTGACCATCTCCACCCAGGTGTCGACCACCTGCGCGCGGCGTCGTGAATCGTCCGACAGCGTGTCCGCGAGTCCGAGACCGCGAGCGAGGTCGAGCGTCACCTGTGCAGCACGGTGCGCCCGGGGATTCGTGCCATCGGGGTCGAGCGCGGCAACAGTCACCCGATGCGCCGCTCGGGCGAACTTGGCCTCCATCGGCAGAATCAGTTCGCGCAGCGCGGGATCCGACGCGGCCGCCGCCCAGATCTGCAACGAAGCCTTGAATTCGGTCCCGGTGTAAATACTCACGGCCTGTTCGACCGCGATCCGCACGCGCCGTGACTCGTCCGCGTCGGGCCGGATCAACGTGTCGGCGTTGAGGGTGAGGTCGTCGAAGATCTGCTCGAGCGTCGCCGAGATCAATGCCTCGCGTGTGGGAAAGTGGTGCTGCGCAGCACCCCTGGACACCCCCGCGCGCTGGGCGACCGCGGCCACCGTGGCCGACGCCCATCCCTCGTGAGCCAGAACCTGTATGGCCGAGCGCAGCAGCCGTTCCCGCGTTTGGCGCGAGCGCTCCTGCCGGGGTTCACGGTTTGCCGTCGTACGCGGAGACGTCATGTTCTCGTTGCCCCGGTGTCGGCTTGCGTGACGGTCAGATCCCACGGCGGCCGACGCTTCGACAGAAACGCTTCCATCCCCGCCCGTGCGTCGTCACCCGAGAACAATGCCGCCGATTCCTGCGCACGACGCTGCGCCAACCGCGCGAACTCGTCGCGCACCGTCGCGGTGGTGAGTTCCTTCGACGCGGCGAGTCCGACCGGCGACGCACGTCGGATACCGTCGAGGATCTCCCCCAGTGACTGCGCGAGAGCCTCTGTGCTGTCACAGGCTTGAGTGACGACTCCGATCGACGCCGCGATCGAGGCGTCGAACTTCTCCCCGGTCAGGAAGTATCGACTAGCACCTCGAGCCGTCATCTTCGGCACCAGCACGAGCGAGATCACCGATGGTGCAAGGCCGAGCCGTGTCTCGGTCAGCGCGAAGGTGCTCTTCGGTCCGGCGAGTGCGATGTCGGTGGCACCGAGCAGACCGAAACCTCCTGCCCTGACATGCCCGTCCACGTGTCCGATCACCGGTTTCGGCAGCTCGAGGATCGTGCTCATCAACTCGACCATCGACGACGTCGCCTCGGCAGACGCCTCCTCGGCAGAGGCGCCACGCTTGAGCGCCTCGCCGAGATCAGCGCCCGCACAGAAGGTTCCGCCCGCATGTGTCAGCACGACGGCCCGCACGTCCTCGTCGGTCGCCGCCCTCGTCAGCCCCGACGACAGTTGGGTCACGAGCGCGCGACTCAACGCATTGCGGTTGCCCGGCGAGTCGAGTGTGAGCGTCATGACGCCGGCGTCGATCCCGATGTGTACGACTTCGCTGTCTGTGGCGGTCATCGACCTGCGCCTTCCTGTGGTCCTCGGGCAGAGTTTGGTCTGATGTGAATGGCGGATCGGAAATAGAGGTGTCAGTACGACTTCGGCAGTCCGAGGCTGGTCTGCGCAACGAAGTTCAGCACCATCTCGCGACTGACCGGTGCCACACGCGCAATCCGTGCGAGCGAAAGCAGCGGCGCCACACCGTATTCGGTTGTCAGACCGTTGCCACCCATTGACTGAACAGCTTGGTCGACGATCTTGACGCACGCCTCGGCGGCCGCATACTTCGCCATGTTGGCCGGCTCGGCAGCACCCCAGTCGTCACCCGCGTCGTAGAGTGTGGCGGCCTTCTGCATCATGAGCTTGGCCATCTCGAGTTCAATCTTCCCCTGCGCCAGCGGATGTGCAATTGCCTGGTGCGCGCCGATCGGGGTCTTCCAGACCGTGCGCTCTTTCACGTAGTCGACGGCTTTGCCCAGCGCGAAACGTCCCATCCCCACCGCGGACGCCGCAGCCATGATGCGTTCTGGGTTCAGACCGGCGAAGAGTTGGCTCAGTGCCGCGTCCGGGGAGCCGACGAGTGCGTCAGCAGGCAGGCGCACATCGTCGAGGTAGAGCCCGAACTGCTTTTCCGGGTTCACCAGTTCCATGTCGATCATCTTGTATTCGAACCCCGGTGCGTCCGTGGGCACGATGAACAGCGCGGGCCGCAACTTGCCGGTCTTCGCATCCTCGCTCCGACCGACGATGAGCACAGCATCTGCCTGATCGACTCCGGAGATGTACACCTTGCGCCCGTTGAGAACCCAGTCCGACCCGTCGCGCGACGCCGTGGTGGTGATCTGGTGCGAGTTCGACCCCGCGTCGGGCTCGGTGATACCGAAGGCCATGGTGATCGATCCGTCGGCAAGCCCCGGCAGCCACCGGTCGCGCTGCTCGTCGGTGCCGAACCGCGCAATGATGTTGCCGCAGATAGCCGGTGAGACAACCAGCATCAGCAGGCCGGTGCCCGCCGCTGCGATCTCCTCCATCACGATCGACAACTCGTACATGCCTGCGCCGCCACCGCCGTACTCCTCGGGAAGATTCACCCCGATGAAGCCCAGCTTGCCTGCCTCCGACCACAACTCGTCGGTCTTTCGGCCCTCGCGGGCGCACTCGCGGAAGTAGTCCTGCCCGTACTTGGTGGCCAGTGCGGCCACCGAGGCACGCAGATCGGCCCGTTCGGCCGTTTCGACGAAGCTCATGCGGATGTCTCCTGAGGTGTGAGTGTGCTGGAATGCTCTGTGGCGCTGTCGCTGTCGGCCTCATCGGTGATGATCGCGAGCACGTCACCGACGGCGAGCTGGCGTCCCGGTTCGACGGCGAGCGTGCTGACAACACCGTCGGCGGGCGCCGCGACGGTGTGCTCCATCTTCATCGCTTCGAGCCAGATCAACGGCTGACCGGCTGTAACGCGGTCGCCCTCGGAAACCGCAACGCGGATCACCGAACCCGGCATCGGCGCGAGGAGCGAACCCGGTCGCGCGACTGCGCTGGGATCGACGAAGCGCGGTGGCCGCCGGAAGTGCACCGACGCCCCGGCTGTGTCGACGTAGACGTCGTCGCCGTATCGCGCGACGTCGAAGGTCCGTCGAATCCCGTTGTGGGAGAGAACGACCTGCCCTGTGCTCGCCGACACCACCTCGGTGTCGGCGAGGTCGGGAAGCTCGACGCCACCACTACGCGTGCACCGGTATCGGACCTCGTGCTCGACGTCGTCGTCGGTGCGGAAGATCTTGCGCGAGTACTGCGACGGCATGTTCCGCCAGCCTGCTGGCAGACTTCGTTGAACGCGGGCGCGTTCCCGGTTGACGGCCACCTCCGCCAGCGTCGCGGCTACAGCGGCCAGCGTCACCGTCGACTCGTCGGCCAGCGGCGTCGACAAGACGTCGAGGCCGATCTGCTCGAGATATCCGGTGTCGGTGTCGCCACTGACGAATGTCGACTCCCGCAGGGTGTTCACCAGCATGTCGCGGTTGGTCGTCGGGCCGTGGAGCGCCGCGTCGGACAGCGTTCTGGCGAGAATCGCAGCGGCACGACCACGTGTCGGCGCCCAACTGATGACCTTGGCCAGCATCGGGTCGTAGAACGTCGAGATCTCCGAGCCTGATTCGATACCCGCGTCCACACGCACGCCCGGACGGTCGAGTGGTCCGAAATGCGATTGTGCGTCGAGCTCGATGCGGTGCATGGTTCCCGACTGCGGTTGCCATCCCGCAGAAGGGTCCTCGGCGTAGAGGCGCACCTCGATCGCGTGTCCGCGAGTTCCGGGCTCCTCGACGTCGAGGTGCTCACCCATCGCGACGCGCAGTTGCCAGGCCACGAGGTCGGTCCCGGTCGTCAACTCCGTGACCGGGTGTTCCACCTGCAGACGCGTATTGGTCTCCAGGAAGTAGAAGCGACCGGTCTCGTCGGCGAGGAACTCGACGGTTCCCGCACCCGTGTAGCCGATCGCCGACACGGCCTTCCTCGCGGCGTCGTAGAGGCGTTCGCGGAGATCTCCGCCGATCCGTTCGACGAGAGGCGCGGGCGCCTCCTCGATCACCTTCTGGTGACGGCGCTGGATCGAGCATTCCCGCTCTCCGACAGCCCAGACCGCGCCGTGCTCGTCTGCGAGCACCTGCACCTCGATGTGATGTCCCCGTTCGACATACGGCTCACAGAAGACTGTCGGATCACCGAACGCCGACGCCGCTTCGCGTTCGGCGGCGGCAACCTGCTCGGCCAACTCGTCGACCGACCGTACGATCCGCATACCGCGTCCACCGCCGCCCGCAGACGCCTTGATCAGCAGTGGCAGGTCGCTCTCGGTGACGGCGGCAGGGTCGATGTCGCCGAGGACCGGCACGCCGGCGTCGGCCATCAACTTCTTGGCGTTGACCTTTGATCCCATCGCGTCGATCGCGCCGGGCGGCGGCCCGATCCAGGTCAGTCCCGCGTCGATCACCGATTGCGCGAACTCGGCGTTCTCCGAGAGGAATCCGTAGCCGGGATGAATCGCATCCGCGCCCGCGAGCTTGGCGGCCTCGATAATCTTGTCGCCACGCAGATAGGTCTCTGCCGACGTCGATCCCGGAAGCGCCACAGCGACATCGGCTGCGGCAACGTGCGGCGCATCGGCGTCCGGATCGGAGTAGACCGCGACGGTCCCGATGCCCATCTGACGACAGGTCGCGAACACGCGTCGCGCGATCTCGCCGCGATTGGCGACGAGTACCGAGGTGATCGTTGAATGTTGTTCTGTCATCTCACACCTCACATCCGGAAGACGCCGAAATTCGACGTCCCCTCGACCGGACCGTTATGGATCGCCGACAAGCACAGCCCCAGAACAGTTCTCGTGTCACGCGGATCGATCACGCCGTCGTCGTAGAGCATGCCCGACAAGAACGCAGGCACCGACTCGGCTTCGATCTGCGCCTCGATCATCTGCCGCATCCCCGCGTCCGCGGCCTCGTCGACCGTGCCGCCACGCGCCTCGGTCGCCGCGCGCGAGACGATCGAGATGACGCCTGCCAGTTGCGCGGCTCCCATCACCGCCGACTTCGCGCTCGGCCAGGCGAACAGGAACCGCGGATCGTATGCGCGCCCACACATTCCGTAGTGACCCGCCCCGTAACTGGCGCCCATCAGCACCGACAAATGCGGCACCTTCGAATTCGACACCGCGTTGATCATCATCGCCCCGTGCTTGATGATGCCGTTCTGCTCGTACTCCTTACCGACCATGTAGCCGGTTGTGTTGTGCAGGAACAGCAGTGGCGTATTCGAGCGATTGGCGAGTTCGATGAACTGCGTGGCCTTCTGCGCCTCCTGGCTGAACAGCACGCCTTGCGCGTTGGCCAGGATGCCGACGGGATAACCGTGGATGTCGGCCCACCCCGTACACAACGAGTTGCCGTATTCGGGCTTGAACTCGTCGAAATCACTGTCGTCGACGACCCGCGCGATCACGTCGCGCGGGTTGAACGGGATCTTGAGATCGGGTGGGACGATACCGAGGAGTTCTTCGGGGTCGTAGCGCGGTTCCCGCACCTGTGCGCGCGGTTGCCCACCGGCCTTGGTCCAGTTGAGCCGCGACACGATCCGACGCCCGATCCGGATCGCATCCTGTTCGTCTGCGGCGTAGTAGTCGGCCAGACCCGAAGTACGCGCATGCATCTGAGCGCCACCGAGGGACTCGTCGTCGCTTTCCTCGCCGGTGGCCATCTTCACCAGCGGCGGTCCGCCGAGGAACACCTTGGAACGGCCGTCGATCATCACGACGTGATCGCTCATGCCCGGGACGTATGCCCCGCCGGCCGTGGAGTTTCCGAAGACCAACGCGATCGTCGGAATCCCCGCTGCCGACAGCCGTGTCAGGTCACGGAACATCCGACCGCCGGGAACGAACACCTCTTTCTGCGTCGGTAGATCGGCACCACCCGACTCGACGAGCGAGATCACCGGGAGTCTGTTCTGCATGGCGATATCGTTGGCGCGCAACGTCTTACGCAGCGTCCACGGATTCGATGTCCCGCCCTTGACCGTAGGGTCACTGGCGACGACGAGACATTCGACCCCTTCGACGACGCCGATACCCACGACGACCGACGCTCCGACGTGGAAGTTCGACCCGTATGCCGCGAGCGGACACAGTTCGAGGAAGTCCGAGTCTTCATCGAGCAGCATCTCGATGCGTTCCCGGGCAGTCATCTTGCCGCGCTTGCGATGCCGCTCGACGTATTTTTCACCGCCGCCCGCGAGCGCCTTGTCGAGTTCACCGTGTATCTGGTCGAGCTTCTCCATCATCGAGTCGCGCGCGGCGGTGAAGTCGTCACTCGTCGGGTCGATCGTCGAACGCAATGCGGTCATCGTGTGCTCCCCTGTGCGATGTAGCCGAGTCGTTTTGCCGCGAGTCCGGTCAGAATCTCGGTGGTTCCCCCACCGATCCCCAGGATGCGCATGTCGCGATATTGACGCTCGACTTCGGTGCCCGTCATATAGCCGAGGCCGCCGAAGAGCTGAACAGCCTTGTCGGCAACCCACTCCCCGGTCTCCACAGCCGTGTTCTTCGCAAAGCACACCTCGGCAATGAGGTCGTCGTCGGAGGCAACCTTCCGGTTGACGACTCCCCGCGAGTAGGTCCGCGCGACGTCGATGCGGCGTGCCATCTCGGTCAGCGTGTCCTGCACCGACTGTCGGGCAGCGAGCGGCTTGCCGAAGGTCTCACGTTCGCGCGTCCAGTCGAGGGTGAGGTCGAGGCAGCGTTGCGCACTCGCGTACGCCTGCACGGCGAGTGCCGATCGTTCGGTCACGAAAGCCGCTGCGATCTGGGCGAAGCCGCTGTTCTCGGCGCCGACGAGGTTGGCCACCGGAACGCGTACGTCGACGAAGGCCAACTCCGCGGTATCCGAACTGCGCCAACCCATCTTGTCGAGCTTGCGCGTCACGGTGAAACCCGGTGTGTCCTTCTCGATCACGAGAAGCGAGACCCCCGAGGCGCCTGGTCCGCCCGTGCGTACCGCGGTGACCACGAAGTCGGCTCGCACCGCGGAGGTGATGTAGGTCTTGGCGCCGTTGACGACGAACTCGTCGCCATCGCGCTGTGCCCGCGTCGTCAGATGTGCGACGTCGCTTCCGCCGCCCGGCTCGGTGATCGCAAGGCTGCCGATCTTCTCGCCGGCGAGCGTCGGCCGCACCCATCGGTCGATCTGGTCGGGATCGCCGGCGGCGATCAGGTGAGGCAACGCGATTCCGTGCGTGAACAAGGAGGCGAAGACGCCCGCGGCACCACCCGCATAGTGGAACTCTTCGCCCAGGATCGACGCATCGATGAGATCGCCACCACTACCACCGAACGATTCGTCGATCCCCAGTCCGAAGAGGCCGAGTTTGGCTGCTTCGGAGTGTAGTTCGCGGGGAAGCAAGCCCTCGCGTTCCCACTCATCCTGGTAAGGCAGCACGTGCCTTTCGACGAATCCGTTGACCGCGTCACGCAGAGCGCGTCGTTCCGACGTCTCCCACTGCGGATCTATTAGTGGCACAGGTCAGTTCCTTTCCGATGACTCGGATGATGGCGCGGTAGAGGATGTCTCGGCGACGAAGCTCAGCGGAATGGGCACGGGTCGCGAACGCAGCCATTCGCCCATTCCCTTGGCTTGCGGATCGAAACGCACATTGTCGGCGACACCGCGTCCGAGCACACCCTCGATGACGAAGTTCAGCGCTGACAGGTTCGGCAGCCGGAAGCGCTTGACCTCGAGGTCGGCGATCTCCGGGAGAAGCTTCTTGATCAGGTCGACGTCGAGTGTCGCGTCGAGCCAGTCGAAGTGTTCCGGGTTGCGCACCCACACACCGATGTTGGCGCTGCCGCCCTTGTCGCCGCTGCGCGCTCCGGCCACCAGACCGAGTGGCGACGCCGCGGTGGGCCCGGGATCGTCGACGTCGACGACGCTGCGCGGTTCGGGTTCGTCTGCGGGCACCTGGGTACGCAGTGGACTCGGTTCGATGCTCTCGCTCACGCCGTCGGCGAAGGACACGCGATGGTCGACGAGCTTCGCGTCGACGTAACCCGGCTCGAAAACGCCGAACGGAGAACCCTTTCCGGGTGGTGCGAGCATCGTGAACCCGGGGAAGGTCGCCAGCGCCAGTTCGACTGCGGTGTTGCTGAACGCTCTGCCGACCTTCTCGGGATCGGTGTCGCGGGCAACGCAGCGCAGCAGCGCCGTCGCCTGTTCCTCGCTCTGCGCGTCGGGTCGGTCGAGTCGTGCCAACTCCCACGACATCTGCTCGGGCACCGACGCGAGCTCTGCGCGGAACTGATCGCGGAACAGTTCGGCCTTGTCCTCGATGTCGAGTCCGGTGATCGCGACGGTGATCTCGTTGCGGATGCCTGCGAGATGGTTGAGCGAGACCTTGACGGTCTCGGGCGGCGCCTCGCCCTTGACACCACTGATGGCGACTCGATCCTCACCGTCGGAACGCAGCGTGATGGTGTCGAGCCGGGTGGTCACGTCCGGTCCGAGGTAGCGAGGACCACCGACCTCGTACAGCAATTGTGCTGTCACGGTTCCCACCGTCACGGCACCGCCGGTGTTCGGATGTTTGGTGATCACCGACGTACCGTCGGACGCGACCTCCGCAATCGGAAATCCGAGGCGACCCATCCGGGGCAGCTCCGTGAAGAACGAGTAGTTGCCGCCCGTCGCCTGCGCGCCGCATTCGATCACGTGACCGGCGACCACGGCACCAGCGAGGGCGTCGAGATCGCCGTACTCCCAGTCGAATGCGCTCGCTGCGGGTCCGACGGTCAGCGAGGCATCGGTGATGCGCCCGGTGACGACGACGTCGGCGCCCGAGTCGAGCGCCGACTTGATGCCGAACGCACCGAGGTATGCGTTTGCCGTGAGCGGTGTGCCGAGTCCGAGATCGTCTGCGCGGTCGAGGATGTCGTCACCGTCGACGAAGGCGATCGATGCGTCGACTCCGAGCTTGTCCGCCAGTTCGCGCAGCGCAACCGCGAGGCCGTGCGGGTTGAGGCCACCCGCATTGCTCACGATCCGCACGCCCTTGTCGACGGCGAGCCCGAGGCACTCCTCCATTTGACGCAGAAATGTCTTGGCGTAACCCGTTTTCGGGTCCTTCAAGCGATCGCGGCCGAGGATGAGCATGGTCAGCTCGGCGAGATAATCGCCTGTCAGATAGTCGAGTTCACCACCCTCGAGCATCTCGCGCATTGCGCTGAAGCGATCGCCATAGAAGCCCGAGGCGTTGCCGATTCGGACGGGGCGGTTCGATCGGCTGGTGCTGGTGCGACTTGTGGTTGAAGTCATCGCTACTCCGATTCGGATGGTCGACGGTGCTGACAGTTCTTGTGCTCGGGCGTTCAGAAGGTTGCGGCGTTGCGCGGGGCACGGCCCGCTCCGGGAGGACCTGCGAAACACTGTGCGATTGCGGCCCATTCGCGGGCGCGCTCGCCGTCGAGTTGCAGGTCGAGGTCTGCGAGTGCACGTCGCTGGGTGACGAGCTGACAGAAGTCGACGGCGGGCCCGCGCACGGTGCCGTCGACGGCGTCGGGATCATCGGGTCCCCACGTCCACAGCTCGCCCGACGGAGCGACCAGTTCGATCCGGAAGGGCTGCTGCGGCGGTGTCATCCCGTTGACCGCATACGCGAAATCACGCGTGCGGACACCGATGTGAGCGACGTGCCGGATGCTGTCGGCCGGTTCGAGTTCGACGCCGAGCGCGTCGGCGATGTCGAGTCCGTGCGCCCAGGTCTCCATCATCCGTGCGGTGGCCATCGACGCCGCAGACATCGGCGGCCCGAACCACGGGATCTTCGCGCCGTCCGGGACGTCGACGAGTGCCTGCCCCAGTGCGGCCCGCGCGGCGCGCCAGTCGTCGAGCAACTCGGCCCTGGGGCGTGCGGCGCCTTCTTCGGCGGTCACATCGGTGAAGCCGTCGATGTTGCGCATCGCCTCTGCGATTACCTCGGCGAAGGCTTCGGGGTCGGTGGCCGCGAGGAGCGCCACCTTGTCCGTCCAGTAGAGATGCGCAATCTGGTGCGCGACCGTCCACCCCGGCGCCGGAGTATCGGTGTGCCACGCAGCGTCGTCGAGCGACGACACCAGCGCGTCCAGTTCATCTCCTGCGGCGGCGAGGTCAGCCACGAGATCACCCACGATCGACATGTAAGCAGCGTCACACAGTCGACGGTAAAAAGCAATCACGCTTGCTTGTTTTTGTCATCCGGCCAGTTCGGAGGCCCTGTCATGTCCCCGACGTAGGCTTGTCGACGATGAGTATTCGACCGCCCCGCATCAGTCGGCTACCAACTCCCCACCTCGAACCGTTGAACGCGCAGGATGTCGCCGTCGGCGACGCGATCGAGGCTTCTCTGATCGCCGACACCGACCTCGCTGGCGTCGACTTCGGCGACGTCTCGCTCACGACGTGCTCCGTGGTGCGCACGTCGCTCGACGACGCCGACCTCACCGGCGTCCGCATCGTCGACAGCAGATTCGACGAGGTGAGCAGCGCACGCGTGTTCGCGCCGCGCTCGATGCTGCACAACGTGCGCATCGAGAACAGCCGAATCGGCGCGCTCGACCTCTTCGGCGGAAAGATGCGTTCGGTGATCATCTCCGACTGCAAGCTCGGCCTGGTCAACCTCAGCGGCAACGAGGCCCGCGACGTGATCTTCCGGTCGTGCGTCATCGACGAACTGGACGTCTCGGAGGCCACGTTGACGCGTGTCGCCTTCGACGACACCACCGTCGCCTCACTCGACGTCCATCGCGCCACGCTGACCGACGTCGATCTCCGCGACCTGCGCGTGAACAACGTGCGCAATCTGGGAGGGCTTGCGGGCGCGACGATCACCGCCCATCAGGCCGTCGGGCTTGCCGAGCAGTTCGCCGCCCACCTCGGTATCGCCGTCGAATAGCGCTTTCTCAGCGGAAGTGGATGTCCGCGGCGCCGACGGCGAGCAGCGTGCCGTCGGGGCCCGTCATGCGCGTCGAGAACGTCGCGATTCGACGCCCCACCTTCAACGGCTCGACGTCGACGATCACGCGACTGCCGTCGACCGGCGGTGAGCGGAAGTACGCCACCGAGAGATCGCCGACGCGATACTCCTGACCGGCACGAGCCTTCTGCTGCCCCGCGAGCGAGCACGCCGCACCGACGATGGTGCCGATCACGCCACCGTGCATGGTGCCGAACATGTTTCCCATCCATGCCTCCGTGTCGACGACGAGTCGCAGGGCGTTCGACGGCGCGCCGTCGACATCGATGGTGGCGTTGAGCAACTCGGCGAGCGGACCACGGTCACGCTCTCCGCGAGCGATCTGCGCGACGATGGTCTCGCCGTCGAGATCATCCGGAATCGGTTGTGCAAGAACAGCATCGAGCGACGCGGCGTCCGGGATATCGTGCGCCAGCTCGGCGTTGTCGAAATCGTCCGGAACGGCTCGGCCCACGGCGACGTTGCGCGCGGTGCCGACACAGAAGTCCTCGGTGCCGTCGCCGACGCGGATCTCGGTGACACCGACCTTGGCGTCGTGCATCAGCAGTTGCGCGGTGCCGGTGAGGTGGTCGGTGAGTCCTGCCCGGCCGACCGTCGACAACACCAGGCGAGCCTGCATGCACGGCGAGTCTGTGGCGCGGTGATACGGGATGCCACCGATGTGGTCGAAAAGGACCGCATACGCGGGGAGGTCGATGAGTCCGCGATGGTCGGCGAATCGTGGGCCGAGTTGCTGCTCCGCAACGACCACGCCGTCGTCGATTCGCATCGCCCCGACGCCGAACGCCGCGACCGGATCGCGCACCACACCTGTCGTCGGCACGGCTACAGCATCGTCGTGCTTGTTGTCGTTCATGCGTTCACTTCATCACCCCGCATCCCGGGGCCGGATTTCGGCCCCGGGCCGCAGGGAGTCCGATCACACTCAGATGACCCCGAGTGTTCGCAGCCCGCGCGCGTAGTTGGCGACAACTTGCGACGTGATGTGCGGGATGTCGGCGTATTCGGCCGTCGCTGTGGTCACCTGTCCCGAACGAACCGCCGCGGCGAAAAGCGGCGCGTTCACCACACCGGCGTCGACAGGTTCGACCGGCTGTGCGTAGTTGTGCAGCAGCGGGATCAATGAGTGTCGACGTTGCTTCTCCGGCAGATCGGCAAGGGCGTCGGAGAAGAGTCGGTACCAGTGGTCGTAGTCGTCGACGAGTGCGATCTCTTCGCCGGACTCGGTGAGCCAGCCGACAAACGTGTCGAGGTCGATCCCGTCGGAGTGCGGATTGACGGCGTTGTACGTGACATGACCGTCGCCGACCGCGAGAGCCGAGATAGCCGCGGCCAGGAAGTCGACGGGCAGTGCGTCGTAATGCGCTGCTCCCCGACCGCCGTCGGCGTCGAGCCGGTAGAACGACCGTGGTGCGAGGCCTGTTGCCATGACGCTCATCAGCAGGCGCGTGAACATGTCCGGGAGGTTGAGCTGGCCGAGGTCGCTGTCGTCGGCCACGATCATGTCGCATCGGAACACGCTGACGGGCAGCCCGAAACGGTCGTGCGCGTCTGCCAGCAGCACCTCCCCCGCCCACTTGCTGTTGCCGTAGCCGTTCGCGTAGCCGTCGTGTACCACGCGCGTCGCGCTGAGTTCACGAATGTCTGTGTCCTCCAACAACTCCGCGGAGCCGACCTGGTCAGCTACCCCGACGGTCGAGATGTAGACGTAAGGCTTGCGAGTCGTCGTCAACGCGAGGCGGATGAGCTCTGCTGTTCCAGAAACGTTCGGGCCGAACAACTCCCGGTAGGACAGCAGATGATTGACCAGTGCGGCCGGGTCGACGATCAGGTCGACATCGGCGGCAAGCCGGTTCCACACCTGGTCGTCGAGTCCGAGATTCGGTGAATCCTTGTCACCCGCGAGAACTGTCAGGTGGTCTGGCGCCAACCGCAAGTAGTCGGCGCGCAGCGGGCCGTCGCCGACATCGAAGACCGCGTCGAGGCGTCGCCGGGCGGTCTCGTCGTCGGAGGCACGGACCAGACAGGTCACGTGGCCGTCGACGCGTGCAACGCGCCGCAACCACTCGACGGCGAGGTATCGACCGAGGAATCCGGTTGCTCCGGTGAGTAATACCTCGCACACGGTCTCGTCGGCGGCCGGCACGCTCGACGCTCCTACCAGTGTCGCCTCGTCGAGAAAGGCGTCGACGGTGAGCTCGTCGGCACGCAGGTGCCGCTGGTCGGCGTGCACGGTGTCTGCCGTGGGGCGCGCATCGCCCTCCCGTCCGTCGATGTAGTCGGCGATGGCCGCGAGGTCGGAGGACGGACTGGTCAGCACACCGACCGAGACCTGCGCGTCGAAGATGTCGCGAAGTGTGTTCCCGAGGGTGACGGCGGTCAGCGAGTCACCACCGAGATCGGTGAACTTCGAGTGCGCAGTCACCTCATTCTCGGCGAGATCGAGTGTGGCCGAGACGATGTCGATCAGCACATCGAGCGTCGGCCTGCCCGCCGCAGATGCCCGCGCATCGCGGAGCCGATCGGCGCGAGCATGTGCGAGATGCAGGTACAGGTCTTCGAGAGCGGGACCGTACGCCTCCTTGAGGCGAGGCCGCGCGAGCTTGCGAATCCCGGTCAACAGGCCGTTGGCCTCAGAGAACGCGGTACGTTCGACGATGATGTCGCGCGGGATCTCCACCGGCGCAAGGCCGTTGCGCTCCCCGATGTCTCGGACAGCCCGCAACAGCGTCGCGTGTAGTTCCCCGTCGTCGGAAGCGGCGTCGACGGCGTCATCGGTTGGCACGACGACGGCCAGCAGGTACGGGCGTGAACTATTGCCGTACACGTAGATCTGACGGATCGGCGGTGAGGTCAGCGCGCTTTCGACGCGCGCAACCGTCACGAACTCGCCCTGCGACAACTTCAACACGTTGTTCCGACGGTCGAGGTAGACGAGCTGATCGGGTCCGGTTTCTGCCATGACGTCGCCGGTTCGATAGAAGCCCTCGTCGTCGAACATTTCCGCGGTGAGTTCCGGTCGACGATAGTAGCCGGCGAAGATGTCGGTGGTCTTGACGAGCAGTTCGCCGCGCGGGTGCGGGGTATCGGTTGTGCGATAACCGAGTTCGGGAACGTCGACGAGCATGTAGTCGAGAACCGGCGGCCGGATCACCGCCCCGTTGCGGATGACGCCACCCGCCTCGGTCGATCCATAGCCCTCGACAAGCGGAGCGTCGAGCATGCTTTCGACGAAGTCGACGACCTCGGGCGAGATCGGCGCCGAGCCGGTCACGGCGAGTTGTGCGCGTTCGAAGTAGCTGCGCCGCATCGCGGTCAGGACGTCGGCGTGCGAATCCGTCTCGGCGCCCTCGATTTCGGACAGATACTGCTGGTGCAGCATCTCCCAGATACGCGGCACGAAATGCAGTTCGGTCGGCGCGACGGCCGCGAGGTCGTCGAGGAGCTCGGACAGGTCGGGCCGCGCGGTGAAATAGGCTGTTCCGCCGTTGCCGAGCGTTCGCATGAGCGTCGCTCTGCCCATCACGTGACTCATCGGCAGAAAGTTCAGGGTGACCCAGGCGTGGTCTTCGCTCGCGGCGTATTCGTCTGTGGCACGGTCTGTTTCGAGGCCGAATCCCTGTCGGATCAACCGAAGCACTGCGTCCTGCGTGTACATTGCACCCTTCGGGGCGCCGGTGCTGCCGGAGGTGTAGATCAGCAGGGCAAGGTCGTCGGGTTGTGCCTCGACGCTCGATTGCGGCGCCGCCTGGGCGTCGTACGCCGCCGACGGCTCGTCGTCGAATTGCACGAGGTGCACTGAGATTCCGAGCGGCTCCGCTACAGCGCGCGCACTCTCGACGGCATCGAGTGCGGCTTCGGAGACGTCGAAGACGACGAGATGCGTGAGGTCGGCGCGCAAGCCCTTCTCGATCAGTGCGGTGATTCTGGACAGCGAGTTCGTCGACACCGCAAGGACTTTGGCCTCGGTCTCGTCGAGGATGTCGGCGAACACGGAATCTGCGGCCCCTGATTGCAACGGCACCTCGACAGCGTGGAGTGGACCGAGAATTGCCAGACTCACCGCCGTGTAGTCGGCGCTGGTGAACCCCAGCGTGGCGACCCGATCACCGGACTCGACACCGGCCGCGTCACACAGGAGCGATGCGACAACCGAAACCCGACTACCGAGCTCACGGAAACTTACTGTGGACCAGCGTGATTCGCGATCCGCGTCGTGGAATCCGAGCGCGGGACGGTCGGCGTACCCCTCATAGAGAACTCGAAGCGCACCCTCGACCGACATCGCCTCCAGGAGGCGGGCAGCGACGTCGGAGTCGGGGCTCTGCGCCGACACCGCGGCAGCAGGATCGGTGGATAGCTGGGTGGACATCAACAACCTCCGAACAATGGACGATAATTAGACATGCGAAGTAATACATCTCCACTGTTCTCCCCTGAATCGACGTTCTGCCACGATCGGTGAGCCATCTCACCCGCAGATGCCGCGAATCCGACACTTCTGCGCCGTATGCGCGTATCGCGTCGACCCGGGGCGCGCGGCCGCAAGTCAGTCAGAAAGTAGGGGAAGGACTCTTTCCCCGACCCCCCGACGTTTCCCCGCGCAACGTCTCGAGAAAAGGTACGAGACCCGCGGAAGGATTCCTTCCCCTACTTTCTGCACGCAGGCACCGCGGGCGGCCAGGCCCTCGCCCCACCCCAAGCGCCCCCTGCCGCCGCGGGCCGCGCGCTGGTACCGTAGATCCCAACTGTGACAGAAGGGGCTGGTGATACCAGTGGGACGAACAATTCATCGCGCTGCGCTCGCAACCGCCGTCGGACTAGCGGCAGCGTCGACGCTCCTGGCCACGGCCGGATCCGCGCACGCGGCGCCGGCGGCCGATCCGCAGATCCCGGCGTCGTCGATCTCGCAGACCCCGAACGCTGGCATCGCGACCAGCGGCGACGTCCCGTTTGCGGCGTTCGTCGCCCCGATCGCGGCGGCGTCGCCCGACCCGGACACCCTGCGCGTATGGCTCGAGCCGATGCCGGGCAACGCCTGCACCGCCGGCCTGCGCTCAGCTGTCGTCGGGTTCGAGTGGCACAACACGGCCACCAAGAAGTCCGGGACCACCACATTCCCGGCGTGCAAGGAGGGCAAGCCTGCGCTCAGCCCCGCACTACGGACCGGGCCGGGACCGATCTCGTTCACCACGAGCGTCGTCGGACGCGGCGGCGCGACCTTCACCCTGAGTCCCGGAAGCGGCACCATCTCGCGCTGACCACCACGTCGCGAGGCGTCGCCACGCGTTGGTAGACAATTTCTCGAATCTGTATACCTCGTCGTAGAACAGGTTCTAGATTTGGCGCATGGCGCAGACCGTGACTGAACTCCTGATCGACCGTGACAACGACGACTCCCTCGCGATCCTGTACGACGACAGTCGCTGGACGTGGCGCGAATACCTCGACGACGCGCGGCGCACCGCGGCCACCGTCCTCGGCCGCGCCGACACCGAGCGCCCGATGCACATCGGCGTCCTGCTCGACAACAGTCCCGCGATGCTCATCGCGCTCGCCGCAGGCGCACTCGGCGGGTACGTGACGGTCGGGATCAACAACACTCGACGCGGCGAGGCTCTCGCCAACGACATCGTGCGCGGCGACTGCCAGATCCTGCTCACCGACGCCGAGCACCTTCCACTCCTCGACGGCCTCGACCTCCCCGGAGTCGAGGTCATCAACACATCATCCGCCGAGTGGCCCCGACTTCTCGCCGACGCGGGAGAGCTGACCCCGCACTCGGTACCGACCGCGACCGACCCCTTCATGCTGATCTTCACCTCGGGCACGAGCGGCAACCCGAAGCCGGTTCAGTTGGCGCACATGCTCGTTCCCTTCGCCGGGCCGCCCCTGGCCGAGCGCTTCGGCATCACGTCCGACGACATCTGCTACCTGTCGATGCCGCTCTTCCACTCCGCAGCGCTCCTCGGAGGCTATTGCGTCGCAGCCGTTTCCGGCGCGGCGATGGTGCCCGCCAGATTCTCTGCGTCACGATTCCTCGACGACGTCCGGCGCTACGGCGTCACCTACATGAACTACGTCGGCAAACCTCTCGCCTACATCCTCGCGACTCCCGAGCAACCCGACGACGCAGACAACACACTGCGCGCCGCGTTCGGCAACGAAGCCACCGACCGCGACATCGACGACTTCGCAAGACGCTTCGACTGCCAGGTCTGGGACGGGTTCGGCTCCACCGAGTTGGCGATCATCATCACCCGCGAACCCGGAACTCCGCGCGGCTCCGTCGGCAAGGGTTTCCCAGGCGTCGCCGTCTACAACCCCGCAACCGGAACCGAATGCCCACCAGCGCAATTCGACGACACCGGTGCACTCGTCAACGCCGACGACGCGATCGGCGAGATCGTGAACACCTACGGCGCAGGCATGTTCACCGGCTACTACAACGACCCCGCGACCACGTCGGAGCGACTCCGCGACGGCATGTACTGGTCAGGCGACCTCGCCTACAAGGACGGCGACGGATGGCTCTACCTCGCGGGCCGAACCGGCGACTGGATGCGTGTCGACGGCGAGAACATGACGGCGGGCCCCATCGAGCGAATCCTTCTCCGCCTGCCTGACATCAGTCAGGTCGCCGTCTACGCGGTTCCCGACGATCAGGTTGGCGATGCGGTCATGGCTGCCGTCATTCTCACCGACGGCAGTTCCCTGGCCCCCGACGAGTTCGCGCAATTCCTTGCAGCACAGCCTGATCTGTCACCCAAAGCATGGCCTCGGTACGTCCGGATCGCCGATGACCTGCCGACGACGGCAACCAACAAGATCGTCAAACGCCAGCTCAAACACGAAGGCTTGAGCGCGGGCGACGACACCCTGTGGGTACGCGAACCGCGCGGCACGGAATACCGTGCGGCGTCGCCCGCGAGCGTGTGACATCTCGGCGGTGACACCGATGCTTGCGGAGAAGTCCATGCTCTCCGAACTCGGCTACTACGCACTCTCGAAGCATCCGGTCAGCCCTGCCAACCTCGTCGATGAGGCGAGGTTGGCGGAGCGCATCGGGCTCGGCACCGCGTTCGTGTCCGAAAGATTCAACATCAAGGATGCCGCCGTCCTCAGCGGAGCACTCGGTGCAGCGACGACCCGCATGGGAATCGCTACTGCCGCAACCAATCACAACACCAGGCATCCCATCATCACCGCCACGATGGCCGCAACCCTCACCGAGCTGACCAACAACCGGTTCGCACTCGGCCTGGGGAGGGGTATCGCCGCGCAATGGCAGATCCTCGGAATCGACGACGTGACCGGTGCACAGTTGGCCGATATCGCCGACGTGCTGCGTCGACTCTGGCGCGGCGAGATGATCGTCGGCCACGACGGCCCCGCAGGCTCCTATCCACTGCTGAATCTCGGTGTCACCGTGGCGTCCGTGCCCATTCTGCTGGTGACCATGAGCCAGCGGACTCTCGAGTTGGCAGGACGTATCGCCGACGGCGTAGTCCTGCACACCTTTCTCGACGACGCCGCGACGTCGAACGCAGTTGCCACCGTGCGCGATTCGGCCAGACGTGCGGGCCGCGATCCGGACACGATTCGGATCTGGTCGGTGTTGGCAACCGTCGGCGACGAGCTCGCGGACGAGGACCGGCTACGCAGGCTCTACGGCCGTCTCGCCACCTACCTGCAGGGCTACCCCGATGCACTGATGCGCACAAACCGCTGGAGCACAGCGGATCTCGATCGTGTTCGCGCGACGTCGGCATTCTCTGACGCCACCGGACCCATCGACGCCACCGCGACGGCCGAACAGCTCGACGAACTCGCGCAGGCGATTCCGCAACATTGGGTCGCCGACAGCGCCGTCGGGTCGTCGTCCGACCGCGCCACAGCGATAGCCAAGCAGTTCGACCTCGGCGTCGACTCTGTCATCCTGCACGGTGCGACCCCGACCGAGCTGGCGCCGGTGATCGACGCTTACCGCGCGAAGCGCCCGCCTGCCATGCGTGAGCTGCCCGCGAATCCAGGACGGATGACACCGCGGGGAGCAGGCCAGTGACCACTCACCTACCCGCCGAAATACCCACGGACATCAGCAACGTCACCCCCGACTGGCTGACCGCTCTGCTCCGCGCACGCGGCTACGACGACGCACAGGTTGTCGAAGTCGACGCAACGCCCGTCGGAACCGGACAGATGGCGAGTTCGTTTCGCCTCGCGCTGCGCTATGCAACGCCGTGCCGCCTTCCCGACACAATGGTGGCCAAGCTGGCAACGGGACCGGCCGCCCAGCGCGAGTTCGGCTCCGGCGCTTTCCGAAACGAGGTCCGCTTCTATCGCGAACTCGTCTCGACCTTCCGGGTGCCGACGCCCGCGGTATTCGCAACGATCTGTTCCGATTCGGGAAGTGAGTTCGTCTTGCTCCTCGAAGACATCGCCGACGGTCGCCAAGGCGATCAGATCGCCGGGTGCAGTGCAGACGAGGTCCGATCTGTCGCGGTTGCGGCCGCCGGGTTGCACGGTCCGCGCTGGGACGACACAACACTGCTCGACGACTTTCCCCTCCCGACGCCGGACGATTGCGACGTGATGGAGTCACTCCTCGACCCGATGACCGACGTGTTCCGTTCACGTTTCACCTTGAACGCTGCGCAGTCGTCGGTCGTCGACTGGCTCGTCCGCGACGCAGGTCCGTGGATACGAACACCTGCTGAGCACTTCGCGCTCATCCACGGCGACCTGCGCGCCGACAACGTCATGCTCCGTGGTGACGGGTCGCTGTCAATACTCGACTGGCAGACGATCACCACAGGCAATCCGCTGCGCGACATCGCTTTTCTTCTCGCGACGAGTCTCACCCCGGACGACCGCAGAGTGCATGAGCGACGCATCGTCACCGACTACCACCACGCGTTGCGCGCATGGGGCGCTGCGCTGTCGACACCCGGCAACCAGTCGAGCGTCCTCGACTACACATTCGACGACTGCTGGCGCGACTACGTCGACAACCTCATCCAGGCTCCGCTGATCATCGTCTTCGGCGCCGCAGCGGCACAACCAACCGACAGAGGTGACACGATGTTCAGTGTGATGCTCGAACGCACGGCGGCAGCCGTCGCCGATCTCGACCCGGAGCGTCTGAGATGACCAGCCTGGTAATCGGGGCGAGCGGATTCCTCGGTTCGACGCTGACGCGTCGGTTGGTCGAATCGGGCGAAGACGTACGAATCCTGGTGCGCCCCAGCAGCGACACACGCACGATCGACGACCTCGACGTCGACCGACATGTCGGGGAATTGAATCACGCAGACTCAGTCGCCGATGCGATGTCGGGGTGTACCGACGTCTATCACTGTGCCGTGGACACCCGGGCATGGCTCCTTGACCCCGCACCGCTGTACGAGACCAACGTCGAGCTCCTCCGCTCCGTACTGGAGGTTGCTGCACGTATTTCACTGCGCCGCTTTGTCTTCACCAGCACGATGGCGACGATCGGAATACCCGAGTCCGGTCTTGCGGACGAGGCCACTGAGTTCAACTGGGACCGCAGGGCAACAGACTATGTGCGGTCGCGGGTCGCCGCTGAGCGACTCGCACTCAGCTATGCGCGTGAGCACGACGTACCGCTCGTCGCGATGTGCGTCTCGAACACCTACGGCGCAGGCGATGTCGTACCCACCCCCCACGGGTCGTTCGTCGCGGGCGCCGCACTCGGGAAGCTGCCCTTCGGCATACGTGGAATGCGTTGTGAGTCGGTCGGTATCGACGATGCAGCGGACGCGCTCGTCCTCGCTGCGGAGCATGGACGCAATGGCGAACGCTACATCGTTTCGGAGCGGTCGATCGATCTCGGCGAGGTCATCCGTGTTGCAGCGACAACCGCTGGACGTGCCGCGCCCAGACCTGTGCTGGGCCGCGCCGCGCTCTATGCCGCCGGCGCGGTCGGGTCGGCGAAGTCGACACTTACCCGTACCCCGGGCAAGTTGCGCATCGGTACGGTGCGTCTGATGCACTGCATTCCAGAGATGAGCCACGACAAAGCGGTTCGCGAACTCGGATGGCAACCGCGACCGGTCACCGAGGCGATAGCCGACGGCGCACGGTACTGGATCGAGCGTGCAGAGCAGCGTCGACGCCGCGCCGGCGAGCCCACCGAGCGACCGGCATGAGCGCCGCTCCGCGGAATTCGGGCATCAGCACAGGTACGCGACGATCGCCTCGACAAGTCCACGACGCCCCGCCTCGACGTCGGTGTAGGTCGACAGATTCGATTCCGACCACAACCCTCGCAGGGCACCTGGCAGAAATGACTGCACCCGTTGCGATTTGGTCGCGTCGACGTCGAGTCCGTCGAAGAAGCGCGCATACGCCGCCGCCCACCGCTGCTCCCATGCCGCCATAGCCGCCGCCGTTGCGGGATAAGATTTTTCGAGAGCCGAGGGGTCGCCCGGAAGCATCTGCCGCAGGTTTTCCACCGCGCGTCCCTCCCTGGCCGCGAGTGCGCGCCAGAATCGCTCGACCATGATCTCGATCCGCTCGGGCGCCGACATCGTGGCGTCGAGCGGATCGGGTGCAGGCTGCCAGACGTCGACGATGTGGTCGAGCACCGCGGCCCACAGTCCGTCGACGTCTCCGAACTGGTGCTGCATGGTCCCCCAGGTGACACCCGCCTGTCTCGCAACGAGATTCGCGCTCACCGGGTCTCCGCCACGGGCTGCGGCGAGCGCGTCGATCGCGGCGTCGATCACCTGTCTGCGGGTCTCGATACCCCGCTTGTTCAGCCGCGTCCCTTTGGCACTGACAACCATCTTTCGAATACTAGCGAATTCGACGGCCTCACCTCGGCCACGAAATCACGATCACATAGATCTATCTATGTCTTTCCCGGATCGCCACACCTCATAGAGCCCTGTATGACACTATTCGCTCAATGTGACCCCGGCCACATTGCACTTCGTTAGTCACCTGAGCCTTCTGCGGTGATCCGCCGGCTCAGCCCACCTCGAGATGAGGAAATCACATGAGTAAGAAGCGGACTCTCCTGACCGCGATCCTCGGCCTGCTCGGCGTCGTCTGTCTCGTCGTCGCGGCACTTCTGCCGACCGTCATCCGCAGCAACACCGCGCTGTTCCCCACCAATCTCGACCGCACCGCGGTACTGGCTGGTCAGGGCACACTCATCGACAGGGCATCGTTCACCACGGCAACGCCGGTCGCCACCACCGCCGACGTGCCCATCGAGATCATCACGCGTAACCAAAGCTCACCCGGTGCAACCGACGACACGGCGGCCACCACGACCACGGTGACCAGTCGCCGGTCCGACGTGGCAGGCCAGGCGGGAGTGTTCGGACTCGATACGTTGGCGGGCACGATCGATCGCACGACATACAAGGTCGCGTCGAGTCCCGAACCGACCCTGATCACCGCGCCTGCGACAACACCGTCGAACGAGTCCAGTTATGCCGGAACACTGTTCACCTTCCCCATCGGCACGGACAAGTCGGACCACACGCTCTATGAGCTCCGCGGGCACACCCCGATCACCATGAAGTACGTCAACGACACACGAGAGATCAACGGCGTCAAGACCTATCACTTCCGTGGCGAGGTCACAGGGGTGGACACCACACAGACGCACGGCGTCAACCAGCAGACTCAGATCACCATGCCCGCATTCAAGTGGGGCATCCCCGGCGGAGCCACGGAGCCGGTCACCATGAAGCTCTTCTACAGCAACACCCGCGACATGTGGGTCGAGCCGACGAGCGGCACCACCGTCGACACACACACCACCCCGCACGCGTATTACGCACGGTCAGCCGATGATTCGTTCAAGGTCGACGCGATCAACGCCGACCTACGATTCGACGACGCCACACTGACGGCGCTCGCCAACGACGCCAGGGACGCGCGTCAGACTCTGCGCACGACGTTCTTCTGGACGCCGATCGCACTGGGGATCGTCGGACTCCTTCTTCTCGTCCTCGCGGCCGTGGTCTATCTGCGTCGCCCGCGCAGGACTTACGACGATCCGCAATCGCACGGTCCCACCGCAACCGAACCGCCGCTCGTCGGTTCCGCGAACTGATCTCGTAGATGCCGAGTTGGTATGGGGTTTGTGCCGCAATCGGGCGCAAACCCCATACCGATCTTCTCGACACACTCACTCGGAGAGCAGACCGGCCAACTCCGCCAAACTGTATGGCTCCGTGTCTTTATGGTCGCGGTAGGCGACAAACGTCGGCTGGTGCGGATCGTATCGACCGATGAAACCCCCCGACGCCGTGAAGATCTGGCCGGTGATCTTGGCGGCGGCATCGCTCGCGAGGAATGTGTAGAGCTGGGCAACGTATTCCGGCGGTGCCGGATCGAGCGCCGCGTCGCGGGTGAAGTCGTCCAGTATGCCTCTCGCATGCAGGCTTTCGATGTGTCTGACGTAGTCCGGTCCCGACGACAGTCTCGACTTCGCTCCGGGCATCACGACATTGACGCGCACTCCGGAACTCATCAGATCGCCCGACGCGGCGAGCGCGAGAGCGTTCACGCCGCCTTTCGCCGCGGGATAGCCACTTCCGCCGAACGTTCCCAACGACGCGGCCGAGCCGGTCAACACGATCGATCCCGACCGCTGTCCGACGAAAACCCGTGCAGCAGACTGAGTCAGGAAGAAGGCGCTCATCAGATGCGCGTCGACCTGCTCGCGGAACTCGGCGGGCGTGATGGTCAGAATCGTCGACCCCGCGGGTTCGGCTATGCCGGCACAGTTGACGGCGATGTCGAGTGCGCCGAACGCATCGAGTGCCGCCGTAACCATGCGCTCGGCGACGCCCTCGTCGCCCGCTGACCCGCAGACACCCACCGCGTAGCCACCGCCACCCGTGATCTCGGCGACCGTGTCGTCGACGGCTCTCGCGTCGCGGCCATTCACCACCAGCGAGACCCCGCGCCCTGCAAGGGCATACGCGACGTTCAGACCGATCCCCCGCGTCGAGCCCGCGATGATCGCGACGCGCCCGGACAGGTGCGCGTCGATCGGGACGTCGGCCGCCATCAGATCTCGATAGCGCAGTGCGCGACCATCAGACCGGACTGCCGATCGGAGTGATAGGTAGTGACCGACCCCTATCGACGAACTCCCATGCGGCACCGGAACTGAATCGTGCGATGGCCACCTCGCCGGACTCCGACCGTTCGTCGTCGGTGAGCGCGAACGTGACCTCAAGGGCGTGGCCGGTGTCGGTGACGGCCTCGACGTTCCAGTGCGCGTCGACACCCGTGGCGATCGCCTGCAGTGGTTCGAGGTGCTCGGCGTCGAACAGTGTGAGCCAACCGCCATCGGATCGTGCGTCGGACTCATGCGGAATGGCCAGTACGACACCATCTCCGACGACCCGCGCCGTCACGCCGGTGTACTGCACGGGTCCGAGCACGGGGATCAGCGAGATCACGGTGGCCAAACCCTGCGCGTCGGGGGCGAGCGCCAATGCGCTGCGCAGTCGATCTGCCGCCAGGCCGGCGATACCGGTCAGCTGTTTGCGATAGATCTCGTCAACCTGTTCGGGGCTGTCGGCATAGCGACGCAATGACACGAGGAAGCCAAGGGCGAGCAACTGATGCTGCAGCGCAACCTCTTCCGCGATCCGGACGAGCGCGGTATGCGACCATTCGCGGAACTGGAGGTCGTCACACAGGTCTCCGCGATAGTCGACGCGCCCGTCCGTCGCGGTCGTGTCGATCGCGCTCAACTCGACGGATGCCGCTCGTCTGGTGAACATCTCCTCGGCGTCGGGTGGCAGTGGAAGCTCGTCGCGTTCTGGTTCGATTGTCACGGTCCATGCGCAGTGCGGGTGTTGGTCGGCCGGCCTGCGAGGCGGCCGGTGAATGGGCCTGATCCGCGCCCGACGATTCGTCGCGATGGCGGTGGCGTCGAAGGTCGGGTCCTCGATGTCGTGACACATCGCGGTCACGTAGTCGTCGCCGAGCGGCTCGACATCCATCAGTGCCCCACAGTGATTGAGCACGAAGGAGCCGTGGTACTCGTCGTCGATCTCGTAGCGGAAGTCCATGAACTGCGGCGGCGCACCGATGTCGAGTTGCAGGCATTTGAACATGTCGGCAACACCGTCGCCATCGACGCAGAGCGCGTCCCGCATGCGATGGGTGTAGACGGGGCTCGCGGCCATCCACTCCTCAATGGCGATCTGCGCCATTGTCTCCCGACCGAAAGCACTGATGAGATGGGCCATTCCGCTGCGGTCGATCAACTGACCGGACAGCAGGAGTTCAGGCACGATCGTCGCGAGTTGCGGAGCGGTGAGATCCGAGTACGTGCGGGCTGTTGACATCTCGTGAATCACCAGAACTCGACGGGCGCCTTGCCGAACGGATACCAGCCGGGCTGGTCGCCGGTGGCCTTTTCGATCCGCTTGAGCATCCCGTCGCTCATCGCGTTCTCCTTCAGCAGTTCGATGAACAGCGCCGACACATTGCCGTAGTCGAAGAAGTCACGCTGCCAACGGAATTGGAAGTTTCCGCCGTATTTGAACCAGCTTCCCTGAATGCCTTCGAGTGCGTACGGGGTCCCGTCCTCACGCTTACGGTCGTAGACCTGCTTCCACAGGCCGATCATCGAACCGGTGCGGTCGTCGATCACCCATTCCTGATACGGATAGGTCCACCCTTCGAGACCCTCCATCTCCTGACCGAGCGCGATCTCGCGGATCTCATCGCGGCCGACGGCCATGAAGTCCTTGTCCGGACCATAGTTCCAACCGTAGGTGGCGTCCTCGGTATAGAAGTCGGCCAGCGGTTTCCAGTCACCGGCCTGCTCGGCGACGATGTTCGCCTCGAGCCACCGTTCCTTCATCTCTTCGAGCTCTGCACGGTCGAATGCCATGACGTCACCTCTCGTTCGCTGTTCTTCAGGCACTGCTGTGTTCTCAAGTCGCTGTGTTCTCGGGTCGCGCTGTGTTCTCACGCTGTGCTGCGCTTCTCACGCCCTGCTGTCTTCGACGATCCGCAGGGCCTGGGTGGGGCAGTACTGCACGGCGGCTTCCACCTCGGCGCGTTTGCTCTCGTCGGGCTGTGGTTCGAGGATGTCGACGTGATCGACCTCGGCCTCGAACACGTCCGGTGCCTCCATCTGACACATGCCGTGCCCCTGGCAGATGTCGAGGTCGACCTCGATGCGCATGTCGCCCTCCTACTTCTGCCGTCTGCGGTAGCGCACCCGGCACGGCTGTGCGAGTTGCACCACCATCTTCGAGTGGTCGTTGCGGTAGGAATCCGACGGCTGGGACATCTCGAACTCGTAGTTCTGAAACAGCACCGAGAAGATCGCCTTGAGTTGCATGATCGCGAATTGTGCGCCCACGCAACGGTGTCGGCCGGCGCCGAAGGGAATCCACGTCCAGCGGTTGGCGAGATCTTCCTGACGCGGCTTCACATAACGGTCGGGGTCGAAGGCGTCGGGCTCGGGAAAATCGTCGGGCAATCGATTCGATACCGCGGGCGATACCGCAATCGTCTGCCCCGCACGAACTTCGAAGTCGTCGACCTGAAAGTCCTGCTGCACCAGGCGCATCAGGATGATCAGCGGCGGGTGCAGGCGCAGCGACTCCTTGAGCGCGTTCTCGAGCTGCGGCATCTGCCTGGTGTGAGCGAAGGTGTACTCCGGTCGCTCGCCCGCCGGTGTGTCGCGGTAGATCTCGTCGAGTTCGTCGTAGACGCGCTGCATGTAGTCGGGGTTGCGCAACAGTTCGATCAGGGTCCATGCGGCGGTGCCCTGTGTGGTGTGGTGACCCGCGAACATCATCGAAATAAACATCCCGGTGATGGTGTCGGCGTCGAAGCCCACCTGGATGAGCACGTCCATGAGGTCGCGATCATCCTTGTCCTCATCGGAGCTGTCATCGCGGCGCGCAATGCGCTCGTTCATGATGCTCTGGATGAAGTCGACGAGCTCCGCCCGCGCGGAGTCGCGCTTGCGGAAGCTCTCGATGTCGGCGTGCATGTCGACGTAGGCGATCGGGTCGGTGCCCTTCTCGAGGTCGTGGAACAACTCCGAGACCCGCTTGTCGAGTTGTTCACGGAACTTGCGGCCGATCAGACACGCCGACGAGGTGTAGAGCGTCAGTTCACCGAAGAACTCCAGCAGATCGATCTCGCCTTCGTCACCCCACCGGGCGATGATGCGTTCGACCTCGTTGGGAATCGTCACCGCGTGCTGCTTCATGTGCGGGCCCTTGAGCGCCGCGTTGTGGATCGCTTTGGATCGCTCCTCCGGACTCGCGTCGAAGACGACTCCCTCACCGAAAACCGGTGTCATGAAGGGATATGCCGCCGCTTGGTCGAGGTCCTCCTCGGGTGCGCGGAAGAAGTCCTCGTTGGCCGCGGCACCTGACACCAGCACCACCTCGCGGTCGGCGAGCTGGAACTGCCCGACGTCTCCGCACTCGTCGCGCACGCGCCAGAACAGTCCGATCGGGTCGGCTGCCAGTTCGTCGAGGTGTCCGTGCTCTCCGTCGCCACCGGACACTCGTTTCGGTGTCGTCAGTGTGCTCATTTCGTGCCTCCGGTCGTCTGGTCTCCGGTCATGTCTGCTCCCCCACCGCTCTTGTTGCGGGGGATGGCGCCCTCGGCCTCGACCTCGACGACGCGCATGTGCGCACCGCGCGGCATGCCGACGATCGCCGAGATCGCCTGGGCAATATGTTCTGGTGCAAGGAAATTGCCGTGTCTGGCAAGTCCGTGGGTGATCCACGAGTTGAGCATCTTCTCCATCACCTCGGGCGCGAGATTGAAACCCATGCCGGTGATGGTCTGGCCCGGACGGACGATGCTGGCGCGGACGCCCGTGCCCTCGAGTTCGAGTTGCGCTGTGGCAACCAAACCGTCGACGCCCGTCTTCGCCGCGACATAGGCCGACGACCATGGCCGTGGACGCACCGCGACGTCGGATCCGATGAAGACGAAATCGCCACGGCCGCGGTCGATCATCCCGGGGACGATGTTCCGATAGAGCCGATGTGCACCCACGAGGTGAATGTCGACCTGAGACGCGAAATCCGTTTCGCTCATCTCATAGGAGAGCCCGACGTCGAGGTCGCCGGCTCCGGCAACCGCGATCTCGATCGGACCTAGCGCTGCTTGGGCTTTCGCGACGCAGTCACGCACCGACGCGTCGTCGGTGACGTCGAGTGGGACGGCGACCGCCTCGCCACCGGCACCCGAGATCATGTCGGCGAGCTCCTGCAGCTTGTCGACACGTCGAGCAGCCAAGGCGACGGGATAGCCTGCGGCGGCGAGGTATTCGGCCGTCGCGGCCCCGATTCCCGACGACGCCCCCGCAATCAGTACGGGCCGACGCTCCGGATGAGGTATGTGTGCCATCAGCGCACCGTCACCTTCACCGGGAGTGACGCGAACCCGCGCACGTTCACCGAGTGCACACGTTCGGCATTGGAGATGTCGATGTCGACCGAGCGAATCGACCGAACAACCTCGGCGAGACCGATATTCGCCTCGAGCCGCGCGAGATGCGCGCCGAGGCAGAAGTGTGCTCCCATACCGAAACTCATCAATGCCGGGCTGCAGTCACGGCCGATGCGGTACGACGACGCGTCGTCGAATACATTCTCGTCGCGGTTCGCCGAGCCGACGAGGAGTAGTACCCGCTGCCCTTCTGGAATGACCTGCCCACCGTAGGTGACGTCTCCAGCGACTCTGCGCAGCACCATCTGGGTCGAATTGTCGTAGCGCAGTGTCTCTTCGGTCCACTGCGGCACCGCTTCGGGATCTGCGAGCACCTTGGCGAGCTCATCAGGATTGCGCCAGCCCCAGTACAGCGCGTTGGCAAGCAGTTTGGTGGTCGTCTCGTTGCCGGCGACCACCATGAGGACCATGAATCCGACGATCTCGTCCTCGGTCAGTGTGGTCTTCTCGCCGGTCTCGTCGTCGTCGATCTCGGCGGTGATGAGCGCGGAGACGAGGTCGTCGCCGAGGTTGCTGCGCCGCTCGGCGATGAGCGCGGAGTAGTACTTGTGCAACTCGAGGTAGGCGTAGACGGCCGCCTCGGGGATGTCGAGGACACCCTCCTCGCGGTGGAGCAACAGGTCGGACTGCTTCCGCAGGTACGCGCGGTCGGATTCGGGAACACCGAGCATTTCCGATACGACGTCCATCGGGAGCAGTCCGGCGAAGTCGGCGACGTAATCGAACTCGCCCTTGTCGAGGCACGAACTCCAATGATGGTGTGTCAGTGCGGTGATCCGGCCGGCGAGATCGTTGACCCGGCGCGGGGTGAAGCCCTTCGATACGAGTTTGCGGATTCGCATGTGCTTGGGATCGTCCATGGCGAGAAACGACATCGACTTGTGTGCGTCCGGTCCGTACGACGAGGGGTCCATCGACACGCCCCACGCGTTGGACAGATTTGTGCTGTCGCGGAATGCGTTTCGCACATCGTCGTGACCGGCAAGCGCCCAGAAATCCAGGTCCGAGTTGTAGTACACCGGCGCCTGCTCGCGCAGTCGTGCGTACGTCGGGTACGGATCCTCGTGGAAGTCGTAGGCATAGGGATCGAAAGGAATCTGCTGCTGCATCCCCGCGACCATTGCGGTCTCGGTCATCGATGAACCTCCATTGACGGTATGTGCATGTCGAGGGCGTGCCTTCAGGGCAGAGCCGCGCACCTGGCGCGACCCGCCTAGGGCTGCGCCGACAGGATCAGGCGTGCCGCGGCGACGAGCCGCTCGGATGTCTGTTCGTAGGTCAGATGTCCCATGCCTGCGTGGACGAGACCGCCCGCGTAGAGCATCTCCAGTGCGTCGACAACCGGACCGGGATGTTCGACGTCGACCTCGAGCGCCTGCGCGAGTCGTGTCCGGATGAAGCCACCGATCCGCAGTCTCAGGTGTTCGACGTCGGGGTCGGTACCGAGTAGTGCGACCGTGACCGCACCGCCGAGTTGCCCCTCGCCCGCGACCACGAGTGACACGTTGCGCAGGATTTCGGCGACCCGATCCTCTCGCGACAACGAGGCGTCGGCCTCCGGTACTCCTTCGGCCAGTCGGCGCCAAAAGACCTCTGACACAAGGTGGCTCTTCGACGAGAAGTAGGTGTACGCGGTCGCGGGTGCGACCCCTGCACGCTTGGCAACCACCCTTACCGTGAGGCCGTCGAAACCGTCTGCATTGAGCACGTCGACCGCGGCGTCCGTCAGCCGCGCAACCGTCTCGGCCTGCTGTGCGGTCAGTCGGCGACGCGTGGATTCCTGCGACACGGGGCTGGACATGTGACCGACGCTACACTAGGTTTGAACTCGAGTCCAGACACCTGTCCAGATAGTCTTCCAGTCAGCGTTGGAGCCCAGTTCATGTCTCTTCGTCCAGCATCAGCGTCGGATCTCCTGATCGACGGCAAGCTCATTCCCGGCAGCGGCGGCGTTTTCGACGTCATCAATCCGGCGACCGAGGAGGTCATCGGCCAGGCGGCCGACGCGACCGTCGACGATATGGACGCGGCCATCGCCGCCGCCCGCCACGCCTTCGACACCACCAACTGGTCGCGCGACGCCACCTTCCGCGCACACTGCCTGCGGCAACTGCGCGACGCATTGCTCGCCCACACAGACGAACTGCGCGAGCTCACCGTCGCCGAGGTCGGTTGCCCGGTGTTCCTCACTCACGGACCGCAGTTGGAGGGGCCCATCCGCGACCTCGGATACTTCGCCGATCTGGCGGAGAGCTACAAGTGGACCCGCGACCTCGGCGAGGCAAAGCCCATGGGAATCAAGAACACTCGCGAGATCCGCAAAGAGGCAGTCGGCGTCGTCGGAGCAATCACACCGTGGAACTTCCCGCATCAGATCAACTTCGCCAAGATCGGACCGGCGCTGGCAGCGGGCTGCACCGTCGTGCTGAAGCCGGCACCCGATACACCGTGGTGCGCCGCTCTGGTCGGCAAGGTGATCGCAGAAGAGACAGACTTTCCGCCGGGCGTCGTGAACATCGTGACGTCGAGTGATCACGCCCTCGGTGCGCAGTTGTCGACCGATCCGCGCGTCGACATCGTCTCGTTCACCGGCTCGACCGCCACCGGCAAGAAGGTGATGGCCTCGGCGGCCGAGACACTCAAGAAGGTCTTCCTCGAACTCGGCGGCAAATCGGCATTTATCGTGCTCGACGACGCCGACCTTGCGTCCGCGGTCTCGATGGCCGCGTTTGCCGTCGTGACGCATGCGGGCCAGGGCTGCGCGATCACCACTCGACTCGTCGTCCCGCGTGAGAAGCTCGCGGAGGCAACGGCATTGGCGCGCGACTCGCTTGCCGGCTTCGCAGCGGCCGACCCCACCGATCCCGGCACCATCTGCGGTCCCGTCATCTCGGCGACGCAGCGTGAGCGTGTGGAGTCCTACATCGAGCTCGCGCAGACCGAAGGCGGCACGATCGAGATCGGCGGCGCACGACCCGCCGACAAGGACAAGGGCTTCTTCGTATCGCCGACCCTGATCTCCGGCCTCGACAACTCGTCCCGCACGGCGCAGGAGGAGATATTCGGCCCGGTGCTCGTCATTCTCGGCCACGACGGCGACGACGACGCCATCCGCATCGCCAACGACTCCCCCTACGGCCTCTCGGGGGCCGTCTGGGGAACCGATCGCGACCGCATCAACAGGGTCGTCGACGGCGTCCGCACCGGAACGATGTCGATCAACGGCGGCATCTGGTACTCCGCCGACGTCCCGTTCGGCGGCTACAAACAATCGGGTATCGGCCGCGAGATGGGCGTCGCGGGCTTCGAGGAGTACCTCGAGACCAAGGCCATCGCGGAGCCTGCGTGATCTCGACAAGCTCGATCAGCGGGAAACAGCTCGATCAGCGGCTCCCACCGCTGGTCGAGCGGGCGCGAGCGCAGCGAGCACCCCGGTCGAGACCACCCACCCCAGCGCGAGCAGGCACGCCACCACCGCTGGTCGAGCGGGCGCGAGCGCAGCGAGCACCCGAGTCGAGACCACCCACCCCACCCCCAACCTCGAAGGAGACAGCAGCGCAATGACTTCCGCACGATTCACTGATCGCACCTACATCGTCACCGGAGCCGCGGGCGGCATCGGCGAGGCGTACGCCCGCGGCCTCGCCGCCGAGGGCGCGAACGTCGTGATCGCCGACCTCAACGACGACGCAGGCGAGAAGGTCGCCGCCGACATCGGCGGACGGTACGTCCACACCGACGTCTCCGACCCCGACTCCGCGCAATCCCTCGCTGCCGCAACGGTCGACGCGTACGGCTCCATCGACGGCCTGGTCAACAACGCGGCGATCTACGGCGGCATGAAGCTCGACTTCCTCATCACCGTGCCGTGGGACTATTACAAGAAGTTCATGAGCGTCAACCTCGATGGCGCACTCAACGTCACCCGCGCGGTGTACGGACACATGCGCAACGGCGGGGCCATCGTCAACCAATCCTCCACCGCCGCATGGCTCTACAGCGGCTTCTACGGCCTCGCCAAGGTCGGGATCAACGGGCTGACGCAGCAGTTGGCGACCGAACTCGGTGGCCAGAACATCCGTGTCAACGCCATCGCTCCCGGCCCGATCGACACCGAGGCGACACGCGAGACGACGCCCAAGGAGATGGTCGCCGACATCGTCAACCGTCTGCCGCTCAAGCGATTCGGCCAGCCCGAGGACCTGGTCGGGATGTGCCTGTTCCTGCTCTCCGACGAGGCCAGTTGGGTCACCGGACAGATCTTCAATGTCGACGGCGGGCAGGTCATCCGCTCATGACCACCGACTCCGCGTCCCGTCTTGGCTATGTCGGGCTCGGCAACATCGGGGGCCCGATGGCCGGCCGATTGGCGAAATGGCAAGGCGGACTGACAGTTTTCGACCTTTC
This sequence comes from Gordonia sp. w5E2, assembly GCF_036540975.1. Classification (NCBI taxonomy): domain Bacteria; kingdom Bacillati; phylum Actinomycetota; class Actinomycetes; order Mycobacteriales; family Gordoniaceae; genus Gordonia; species Gordonia sp. w5E2. The sequence goes on from NZ_CP144213.1 coordinate 3,792,389, forward strand.
CCCCGATGCTGTCGTCAAGGTCGTCGACCAGGGTGCACGCGCGGCGTCGTCGTTGTCGGAGCTCGCGGCGTCGTCGGACATCATCGGCATCTGTGTGCGCGACGACGCGCAGGTCCGCACGGTAGTGACTGACCTGCTCGAAAGCGCAGCGCGCGGAACGATCCTCACGGTCCACTCGACGATCAGCCCCGAGACCGCCGTCGACCTCGCTGCCGTCTGCGCCGAACGTGGAGTGACGCTGCTCGACGCCCCGATCTCCGGTGGCGCACCCGGCGCGGAGCAGGGCCGTCTCGCCGTGATGGTCGGCGGGCCGCGAGATGCCTACGTACGCCTGAAGGAACCCTTCGCGCTGACCTCCGACATGCTCGTCCACGCGGGAGACGACGTGGGTGCGGGCACCAAGATGAAGCTCGCTCGCAACCTGCTGCACTTCATCTCGTTCGCGGCAACCGCGGAGGCTTCACGGTTGGCGCAGGCAGCGGGCATCGACGTCGCCAAACTGGGCAAGGTGGTCCGCCACACCGACGCCATCACCGGCGGCGCGGGCGCGATCATGCTGCGCGACACCACGGCACCGATCGAACCCGACGACTTCTGGTACGGCATCTTCACGCACGTACGCGAGCTGGGCGAGAAGGATCTCTCGCTCGCGCTGAGCCTCGGCGACACTCTCGACGTCGAACTGCCCTTGGGGACAGAGGCACTCGCCGATCTCGCCACAGGTCTCGGCGTGCCACACAGCGAAGGAGAGAAATGACCGACGACGCAATCTCGACCCCGGACGCCCAGACCGAGCAACGCAAACGCGGGCTGGATCTGATGTCGCAGGTCTACGGGTGGGAAATGTCAGACGGCCCCGGCCTGCACTTCGCGCACACTGCCGATCAACTCTTCGCCGAAGTCTGGTCGCGGCCGGCGCTGAGTATCCGCGATCGACGGCTCATCCTGCTCGGCGCTCTCGCCGCGAGCGGACAGGTCGACGTCGCCGAGATCCAGGCGGGCGCCGCGCTCGGCAACGAAGAACTGACGCCCGAGCAGCTCGAAGAGATCGCGCTGTTCCTCTGCTACTACGTCGGTTGGCCGCTGGGCACCAAGATGAACATGATGTTCGGCCAGGTGATCAGCAAGTACCGCAAGTCGCAGAGTAGGCCGGGCTAGCCTCGAGGGATGACTGCGACGATCGCTTTCCGTGAGTTGACCGGCGGAGCGGGACAGACCAGCGTGATGTCTGCGTCCCCCGGCCCAGACCTCGCCGGCCATGGATATTCCGAACTCGAGTACGCCGCCAGCGGGATTGCCCGACGCTTCGTCGAAAGACCAGACGGTGAACTCGACGGTGTCGAACCTGCACCGTTCACCACACGCATCCTCGTACGTCGACCCGACGCCGCGCAGTTCAACGGTCACGTCGTCGTCGAATGGTTCAACGTCAGCAGCGGCGCCGACTCCGCACCCGAATACACCTACGTCGCACAGGAATTGGTGCGGTCAGGGACAGCGTATGTCGGCATCTCGGCGCAGTACACGGGCATCGCGGGTGGCCGAGATTCCGTCGACCTCGAAACGACGGGCGCGGGAACCGCAGGAGTCCAGGGCGATTCGCTGGAGGCGAAGGACCCGGAGCGCTATGCGGGGCTGCATCATCCGGGCGACGGGTACAGCTACGACATGTTCGGGGCGATCGCACAAGCCCTGCGCGACAACGATTCCGATCGGCACCCCCTCGTCGGCCTCGACGTGCGTTGGGTGACCGCGGCAGGCGAATCGCAATCTGCGATGGCGTTGACAACCTACGTGAATCGGATCGCACAGAAACACGATGCGATTGATGGGGCGCTGATCCACTCGCGCCCACTCGGACAACTGCCCCTCGGCGAGCCGGGCAGACCGATCGACATCTCCCCCGCCTACGCGGGGCCACCGCAACCGATCCGCTCCGACGCCACAACCCCGGTGTTCGTCGTACAGACGGAGACCGATGTACTCACCGACTTTCGCTATATCGAAGCGCGACAACCGGATACGGACGTCTTCCGCGCGTGGGAGGTCGCCGGGACATCGCACGCCGATCTCGTACAGATCGGCGAGTACGAAGATCTTCTCGGATGCCCGCAGCCGGTCAACCGCGGCCAGCAGGTGTTTGTGCTGCGCGCAGCGGTGGCGCATCTGCGCGAGTGGATCGAGAACGGAACGCCGCCACCGACTTCCGCACCGCTCGACGTCGACGTCACCGCCGCATCGCCGCACTACGTGCGCGACGACGTCGGGAATGTGCTCGGGGGCGTTCGCACACCATGCGTCGATGCACCGACCGAGGTGCTCAGCGGCGTCGTCACCGGCGACGTACCGCGCATCTGCGTGCTCTTCGGCTCCACCACACCGCTATCCGACGACGAACTCGCAACGCGCTATCCGACTCGCGACGACTATCTGCGTGCGTATGAGGCATCGACAGACGACGCCATCGCGCGCGGAGTGATCAGTCCTGCCGACCGGGACGAAGTTCTGGCCGACGCCCGTCCGGGACCGCTGACGCGCTGACAGGACTGTGCATGTCTGTGTCGTTTCCGATCGAAGAGAGCCACCCGTGGACTTCACGCTAGAAGACATCTCCGACGATGAGATCGCCCGACGCCGAGCGGTTTTCGAGCCGCTGGTCGCATCGGTGCGCGACCTCGTCGACGCCGTCATCCGCACCGAGGTCGACGACGAGGTGGTCGTCGACGCCCAGCGCACGGTGTCGGGCGTCGTCGACGCGCTGCGCGCCCAGCAGATGGACGGCGCCTACGGCGTGCGCTACACCAGCAACCTGGTCGGCATGGCCTGGGGCAACGCTGTGATGGGGATGCGCAACGCGATCGCACCGCCCGTGCATTCGACGCCCGACGGCGGCGGCGTACGTGCCGAGTTCACCCTCGGTGCCGCCTACGAGGGCCCACCGGGGCATGTTCATGGCGGAGTCTGCGCTCTGGTCCTCGATCAGGTCCTGGGTGAAGCCGCTGCCGCCGACAACAAGGCGAGTTACACCGGCACGATCGAGTTCCGCTACCTACGGCCGACTCCGTTGGGACAGTTGGTCGCTCGCGCCGAGATCGTCGAACGAGCGGGTCGCAAGAAGACAGTGCGCGGCACATTGTCGGATGCCCGCGGGATCACCGTCGAAGCCGAGGGACTCTTCATCGTTCCGAAGGACGTGCCCGAGTTGTAGTTCGCGACGGCGCTCGCGGCGTACGGTGATTTTGTGACCGACCCAGAAACCGGAACAGCAGACACGGCCGCCCACGACCACGACAGCCCGCCTGCACCGTTCACGGCTGCGGAAGCCGCGCAGGTACGGCAGTTCTGGCGCGACCTGGGGCTACCCGGGATCATCGATGTACACACGCACTTCATGCCTCGTCGGGTGATGGACAAGGTGTGGGCCTATTTCGATTCGGTGGGGCCGATGATCGGTCGGGAATGGCCGATTACCTATCGCGCCGACGAGGACGTGCGTGTCTCGGCGTTGCAGGCCTTCGGAGTTCGCGTTTACACGTCGATGATCTACCCACACAAAGCCGACATGGCCGAGTGGCTCAACGGCTGGGGCGCCGATTTCGCCTCGCACCACCCCGACTGTCTGCACACGTCGACGTTCTATCCGGAGCCCGACGCAGCGTCGTACGTCTCGAAGGCGATCGAGCGCGGAACGCGAGTCTTCAAGTCGCACATCCAGGTCGGCGACTACTCACCGCTCGACCCGAGCCTCACGAGTGTCTGGGCGCAGATCGCCGACGTCGGGGTGCCAGTCGTGATCCATTGCGGTTCGGGGCCGACGCCCGGCCGTTTCACCGGACCCGAACCGATCGCTGCGCTGCTGCGGCAGTTCCCGTCGCTTCCGCTGATCGTCGCGCACATGGGTACGCCGGAGTACGAGGCATTTCTCGATTTGGCCAACACCTACGAGAACGTTCGGCTCGATACGACGATGTCGTTCACCGATTTTTCCGAGGAGGGTGCGCCCTTCCCGGTCGAGCTCCGGCCACGCCTACTCGAACTCGGCGACAAGATCCTGTTCGGCAGCGACTACCCGAACATCCCGTATCGCTACACCGAGGCGCTCGACGCACTGGTGCGACTCGACCTCGGCGACGACTGGTTGCGCGGGGTGTTCTACGACAACGCGGCGTCACTCTTCGGCGTCGGCGCGTGAGGTGACCGGCTCGCTCAGCGCGATTGCGACGCCGCGATGCGGGCCTGCACCTCGGGTCGCCGTAGCGGCGGCACCGTCTTGGGTGGTTGACGACGCTCCGGGAGCGCGTCGAGCAGTGTTTCGGTTGCTGCCGTTACCGCCGCGACCGCAGCCTCGAACGCCTCGGCATTCGCGGCCGACGGGTGCCGGACTCCGCTGACCTTGCGGACGTACTGCCGGGCCGCGGCCTCGACCTCGTCGTCGGTCGCGGGCGGCTCGAGCCCGCGCAGCTCGGTGATGTTGCGACACATGGTGGCTCCTCTTCTCGGTTGGTGGTCTCGACAAGCTCGACCAGCGGGCCGGCGCTCGACCAGCTTCCCGCTGGTTGGTGGTCTCGACCAGCTTCCCGCTGGCTGGTGGTCTCGACCAGCTTCCCGCTGGCTGGTGGTCTCGACAAGCTCGACCAGCGGGCTGCGCTCGACCAGCTTCCCGCTGGTTGAGCGAGCGCGAGCGCAGCGAGCACCCGAGTCGAAACCACTCCCGCGGGCTCAGCGCGACACCCGCAAGCGGGTGGTCTCGACAAGCTCGACCAGCGAGGTGACCTCAGTCCGCGACGTGCACGACCGCTTTGCCCAGGATCCGCCCCTGGGCGAGATCCGTCAACGCCTGTGGGAGGTCGGCGAGTGGGTAGCGGACGTTCACCGGCGGCCGGAGCCCCGCCTCGATCATCTCCGTCAGCTCGTCGTGCAGCAGCGCGGGGACGTCTGGATGGGTGCGGACGTACTCGCCCCAGGCGGCGCCGACCACGGCGATGTTGCGGAACAGCACGCGGTTGAGCTTGACGGTCGGGATGCCACCCGCGGCGAAGCCGATCACCACGTACCGACCGTCGGGCGCCACCTGGCGCAGCGCCTCGTCGAAGACATCGCCGCCGACGGGATCGATCATGACGTCGACGCCCTCCGGCGCAACCTCCTTGAGCCGATCTCCCCAGCCGTCGGACAACTGCACCACGTGGTCGGCGCCCAGATCGCGCAGCATCTGCTCGGCGCCGGTGCGATGCACGATCGCGACGACCATCGCGCCCATCGCCTTGGCGACCAGAATCGACGCCACGCCAACACCACCGGCGGCACCGAGGACGCCGACGATCTCACCCGGCGCGGTCTGTGCGCGCAGTTTCAATGCGAACAGCGCGGTCTGGAAGTTGATACCCATGGCGGCGCCCTCGTCGAATGAGAGCTCGTCGGGCAGTCGAAGCAACTGTTCGGGTGCCGCAGTGACCTGTTCGGCGAACCCGCCGACGATCGACGCGACCAGGACACGGTCGCCCGCGCTGAATCCGGAGTCTGCGGGTGCCTCGCGCACCACGCCCGCGACCTCGGTCCCCGGGGTGTACGGCACGGGAGTTCTCAACTGGTACTTGCCCTGGCTCATCAGGAGGTCGGGGAAACACACGCCACACGACTTGATGTCGACGAGTACCTGGCCCGCACCGGGCGTCGGATCGTCGACCTCGGTCAACTGCAAACCGTCTGGTCCGGACTCTGCGGTGAGCACCTGTGCTTTCATGCTGCCAACCCTACGCGGAGCGAACGCTCGCACGGTTAGGATCTGGGACATGAGTGCACTCTCGGCGTCTCAGCCGACGTCAGCCCCCTCGGCCATTCGACTCAAGGTCGCAGACGACGCGCCCGGTTTCATGCCGCTCGACGAGGCGCAAACACTCTTCGAGATCGCCGGAGAGTATCTCTCCCAACCTGATTCGACGAAGCTCGGTATCGAGATCGGCACCTACTGCGGAAAGTCGACGGTGTTCCTCGGCGCCGCGGCCGAACGTGTCGGCGCGACCATCGTCACCGTCGACCATCACCGCGGTTCCGAAGAACACCAACCCGGCTGGGAGTACCACGACCCGACGCTGGTCGACCCGCACACCGGCACACTCGACACCTCGGCACGCTTCCGCCGCACGATGTTCGACGCCGATCTGGAGAAGACGGTGATCGGAGTGCTCGCACCGTCGACCGTCGCGTCGCGGATCTGGGGTTCACCCGCCGACTTCGTGTTCATCGATGGCGGGCACTCAATGGAGGCCGCGCAGAACGACTTCGACGGTTGGGCGCCCTGGGTACGGATCGGTGGCGCGCTGCTGATCCACGACGTATTCCCCGACCCCGCCGACGGCGGGAGGCCGCCGTACGAGATCTACTGTCAGGCACTCGCCACGGGCCAGTTCACCGAGGTGCGCGCAGAGGGTTCTCTGCGCGTGCTGCGTCGCGACACCGGCATCGTCGGGAAAAAGCTGCAGCGCTGATGCGCATCGACCCCACCACGCCGGTCATCATCGGCGTCGGGCAGTCCGGCGATCGCATCGATACGCCCGACTACCAGGCGTGGTCGAGCATCGATCTCGGCGCCTCCGCGACGCGAAATGCTCTGGCCGACACCGGTGTTGCCTCTGCCGTCGCCGACGCGATCGACGTGATCGCCGCTGTTCGCGAGATGGAGAACATGCCGCACGTGCCCAGTCCGTTGGGGCGCTCGAACAATTATCCGCGGTCGGTCGCGCGGCGTGTGGGCCTGACGCCCGAGCGAGTACTCGTCGAGGTCGTCGGCGGACAGTCGCCGCAGTCCCTGGTAACCGACCATGCCGAGACAATCGCGAGGGGCGGCGCCGAGTGCGTGCTCGTCGTCGGCGCCGAGGCCACATCGACGGCGCGGCACTTCGCCGACCGTGACGACCGACCCGACTTCAGCGAGGAGATCGACGGTCAACTCGACGATCGCGGACCGCATTTCGAAGACTTCATCGACATGACGATGGTCCGGCACCGGCTGACGTCGATGCCGGTCGCGTATGCGCTCGCCGAGAATGCACGACGCAACAGGCTCGGTGTGGGCGTCGACGATTATCGACGCGCGATGGGCAGCCTGTTCGCTCCGTTCACCGAGGTGGCAGCGGCCAATCCCTTTGCGGCATCGCCCGTGATCCGCAGCGCTGACGAGTTGGCAACGGTCACCGACGCCAATCGCGTTATCGCACAGCCGTATCCGCGCTTGGTTGTGGCACGCGATCTTGTGAATGTCGGCTCTGCCATCATTCTCACCTCGGCGGCCAACGCCACGAAGATGGGTGTACCACGCGAGAATTGGGTGTTCCTCCATGGACATACCGATCTTCGCGAACACGCACTGCTCGCCAGAGCCGACCTCGGCACGAGCCCTGCGGCCGCCATCGCGACGTCCGGAGCGCTCGAGATGGCGGGGATCGGCGTCGCCGATCTTGCGACCGTCGACCTCTACAGTTGCTTTGCCATCCCTGTCTTCAACATCTGCGACGCACTGGGATTCGACGTCGATACCCCGACCGGCCTGACGGTGACCGGCGGACTGCCCTTCTTCGGCGGACCGGGACACAACTACTCGAGCCACGCGATCGTCGAGACCGTCGAGCGACTGCGACGCCAACCCGACGCGTTCGGTCTCGTTGTCGCCAACGGCGGCATCATGAGCAAGACGTCTGTCGGCGTCTATTCGACGACGCCGACCACCTGGACACCTCGGTCAGATCGCCCGTTGCAGGCCCGCGTCGACAATGCCGACCCGCTACCCGTCGCCGAGTTCTTCACGGGCTCAGCAACTCTCGATACCTACACCGTCGACCATGGCAAGCGTGGGCCAATCGGTGTGGTCGTCGCGACAACGCACGACGACCACACCCGCGTGGCCGCACTCACCTCCGACGACGCACTGCTCGCGCTCCTCGAGGTGGGCAACCCGTTCGGCGTCGAGCTGACGATCGAGGCGACCGAGGGTGCCAACAGCGCCCGCCTGGCCTAGCTCACCGCGGCGTCGAGCTCGCGGAGATCGACCGGAGTAGCCAAATGCCTTGTCAGAAAGGCAATCTGGTGGTCGACGACCCTCTCGAAGGTCACCGGGTCGACCTCGGCGAAGATGCCGAAGTGATCGCACGGGTAATGCCGTACCTCCGCACGCGCCTTGAACGCGGCCTTCGCGGCGGCGTGCGGAGGTGCCCCCCGATCGAAGTCGGCGATCTGCACGAGCTTCGGCGCGTCGATCCGATCGACGTACTTGTCCGCCCGGTAGGACCCGAGTTCAAGCGACACCGATGCGTCGACCTCGTTGAGCCACGACGGGCCGGCAATGGCTTTGTAGCTCTCGTAGAAGCCGGAGCTGGTGAGAGCCGCTTGCTGACCCGGCCGACCAACGATCGGCAACATATGTGGCGCGCCACCGACTTTCGACGACGCCGCGCTCGCGATACCGTCGATACTCTGTCGCAGCATCGAGAAGACACCGACGTGTGGAAGGTGGTGACGTCCCGCGGCCAGGCCGCTGACCATGGGTACAGCGGAGATCACCGCGGCCACGTCGGTCCGGTCTGCAGCGGCCAACAGCACGTGACCACCCGACTGCGACAGCCCCCACAGCACCACGCGACCTGCGTCCACACCGGGTTGACCTGCTGCGGCGTCGGCCGCAGCGTGATAGTCGGCGATCTGACCCGCCATCGACACCCGTTGGCGGGGTGAGCCTTCAGACAGACCGAAGCCCCGGTAGTCGAAGGCGAACACCGCGAGACCTGCGTCGGCGAGGCGTCGAGCGAAGGGTTCGAGTCCCGAATCCTTGGTGCCCCCGAAGCCGTGTGCCATCACCACGACGGGAACACCGTCGGCCGTCGCGAACGGTGACGGTGCCGCAGGCGGGAAGAACCAGGCATGACAGTCGGTTCCATCGCTATTGAAGGTGACGTCTTCTCTGATCTGCTGGCTCATCGTGATCCCCCGTCGCTTATGGACACCAATTCTGTTGCGGTTTCGGCTGATTCCGTCGAAGGATCACCATTGTGCGGCGAACGCTCTGCGACACCCGCCCAACTCGGTGCACCGATTTCGGCGGCGCGTCGTCGACCTGCCGGTAGCTCTTTGGTGCGCATGTCGTGCTCGTACAGGAAGTAGTCGAGCTGCTGGGTGTGCCGCGCGCTGTGCACCATGTGGCCGGTGTAGAACTCCTGATCCTCGGCGATGACCCTGCGCATCTCGTCGACGGGCGGTGGCTGATACTGACCGACCGCGTACGCGCCGACGAGCCGCGCCTGACATTCGACGAACGGGAACAGCGTCGGTGTCGCCTGTGCGAAGCCAACGAACAACGCGTCGTCGACGCCCGGGTAGATCATCCGCTTGTAGAGATCGATCTGATTGCCTGGGGCACTGATGAAGTCGGGATCGAAGAAGGGGAACGTGATGTTGTAGCCGGTCGCGTAGATGATCACGTCGAAGTCGGCCGACGACCCGTCGACAAAATGCACGGTGTCGCCGTCGAGACGCGAGATATCACCCTTCGCCGTGACGTCGCCCGCGCCGAGACGGAACGGCAGCTCGACCGATTGCGTCGGATGCGCCTCGAAGAACTTGTGATTGGGTTTGGGGAGCCCGTAGTTCTCGGGACGGCCCGCGGTGAGGGGCTGGAAGACCTGGGCGATCTTGCGTTGCCAAGCGAACGGGATGTGCGGCGAGGTGCGATAGTACTTGTCGGCAGGCTTGCCACCCAGGTACTTCGGGACGATCCACGCACTCGAACGAGTGGAGATGGTGACCGAGTTTTCCAGTGTGCGCGAAGACAATTCGACCGCGATATCGGCAGCGCTGTTGCCCAGCCCGACGACCAGGATGCGCTTGCCGTAGAGATCGAGCGGCGTACGCGGATCAATGTACGAGTGCGCATGCATCTCGACACCCGCGAATTCGCCAGGGAAGTCGGGCAATCGAGGATCCCAGTGGTGCCCGTTGGCGACGACGAGAAGGTCGGCGTAGCGCGTCTCACCCCGCTGCGTCGAGAGTTCCCAACCGCCCCCGTCGAGGCGATGCGCGTGGGTGATTCCGTTGCCGAACTCGATCTTCTCTCGGAGTCCGAAGGCGTCGGTGTAGTCGTCGAGGTACTGCTTGATCAGGGTGTGGTGTGGGAAGTCGGGATAGTCATCGGGCATAGGAAAATCACGAAAAGACAACTGGTGCTTGGACGTGTCGATATGCAGTGACCGATACGCGCTGCTGTGGCCGTTCGGGTTGCCGAAGGCCCAGTTGCCCCCGACTCGATCCGATGACTCGAACGTGGCGAATGGCACGCCGTAGTCGGCCAGCATCTTGCTCGCGGTCAGTCCGCTGATGCCCGCGCCGATCACAGCCGTCTGCGGTGGACGTGCGCTCATATTGCCCTCTCGATAGTGGTGACGACGCGAGGAAGTCGCGACGACATTGCGGTCTAGTTGACAGATTCACAATTGTGTCTACTCCCCACCGTCTTGCTCGGTGAACACTTTGGCAAAAATGTCTACTTTCGTTGATAGAGTTCGCCGCAGATCCCCGCGCGACAGCGCGTCCGACAATCGAGCGGAGAAGACATGCCACCAGTGTTGACTGTCATCGGCGTCGGCGGAATGGGCGAGGCCATTGCGCGTCGCCTCGGATCGGGTCGGCCGCTGCTGATCGCCGACTACGACGCCGAGCACCTCGCCGACGTCGAGTCCGCGTTGCGTCGCGGCGGCTTCGACGTCACAGCGCAGGCGATCGATGTCGCCGACCGCGACCAGGTCGCCGCACTCGCCGACCGTGCGGCTTCGCTCGGCGAGGTCATGTCTCTGGTACACACCGCAGGCGTGTCACCGGCGCAGGCGACTCCCGAGCGGATCGTCGAGGTCAATCTGGTGGGCGCCGCATACGTCATAGAGGAGTTCGGCAGGGTGATCGCCGACGGCGGCGCCGGCGTGATCATCGCCAGCGTCGCGGCACATATCTTCGCCGACGCGGTCACCCCCGAACAGGGCACAGCACTCGCGACGCTTCCGGCCAGCGAACTGGCCGGGTTGCCGATGTTCGCCTTTCCCGACATGCAACCCGAGTTCGCCAGCGGTCTCGCCTACGGATACAGCAAGCGCGGAAACGTTATTCGGGTTCAGTCCGCTGCGCCGCTCTGGGGTGACCGTGGGGCGCGCATCAACTCGGTGTGCCCCGGCGTCACCGCGACGGAAATGGGATGGCGCGAGTTCAACGCCGAGTTCGCGCATTCGAGTTACGAGGCCATGATCGACAAGTGCGCAGCGGGCCGGTTCGGCACGGCCGAAGACATCGCGTCGGCCGCCGAGTTTCTCCTCGATCCGGTGCGCTCCGGTTTCATCACCGGGACCGATATCCTGGTCGACGGCGGTGTCGTCGCCGGCGTACGCAGCGGCCGCATCCAGTTGACGTGAACCGGGATTGACGTGAAGTAGGGAGGCATCGTGCAAGCAGACACCACCGGAACACCCCGCGCGGTCGAGGTTGCGTCTGCAACCGACCGGATGCTCGACGCCGCGGAAAGCCTGTTGGCAGACAAGGGAATCCGCGCCACCACAATGCAACAGGTCGCCGACGTCGCAGGCGTGTCCCGCGCCTGGCTGTACCGACATTTCCCCGATAAGCAGACCATGGTCGGCGCGACCATCGTCCGACTCAACGAGACCTTCTGGACCAACGCCCGCAGCGAGCTCGACACGATCGACGGTTTCGCCGAACAACTCATCGCGGGTGTGCGAATCGGACGTGGAGCTTACGACGACCCGGGCGCGTTGCTCCTGCGCCTACGCACCGCGGAGCCCGACGAGTTCGCTGCCTGTGCCGGGGCAGGCGTCGCGGGCCTCGTCCCCGACCTCGCCGACTTCTGGCGGCCCTACGTTGAGGCCGCGATCCGCGCGGGAGAGGTCGACTCGGGGCACGACGTCGACACCACATCGGAGTGGATCGCGCGAATCCTCATCAGCCTCGGGACCGTCCCCGGCGCGACGATCGACCCCGACGACCCACGATCCGTCGCGGTATACATCCACAATTTTGTGATGCCGGGGCTTCGCGCCCAGCCACGTGCGTGATTGGGTGACCATGCGGTCGATAGTCGGCCGTCACTACCCCCTTCAGGAGCGTGTCCCGTGAGCAGCGGATCATATTTCCCCGACGCCGAGGTCGACGAACTGTCGCCGCAGCTACAGAAACTCTTCGGCAAGGCATCCGAGCAACTCGGCTTCGTACCCAACGTCTTCACGGCGTATGCACACCGCCCCGAGCGATTCTCCGCCTGGTTCAACCACTTTCGGCAGGTCACCGAGCCGTCGGAGACGCTCTCGGGCGCAGATCGGGAGATGATCGCGGTGGTGGCGTCGGGGATCAACCGATGCACGTACTGCCTGGTGTCGCACGGTCAGGCGCTACGGCATGAGCTGCACGACGAAGCCAATGCCGACCGGATCACGTTCAACTGGCGTCACGCCGAACTCAGCGAACGGCAGCGCGCCATCTGTGCCTTCGTCGAGAAGCTGACGAGCGCGCCCGCGACCGTCGAGCGTTCCGACGTCGACGCTCTCGCCGCCGCAGGTTTGGGTCCCGACGACATCTGGGACGTCGTCGAGCTGACCGCGATGTACAACTTCACCAATCGGATCTCCTCGGCCCTCGGCATCGTGCCGAACGTCGAGTACCACTCGCTCGACCGAGGGCCGGCCGCCGGCTGAGGTGATCTCGACACCCACCGCTGGTCGAGCGGGCGCGACACCCACCGCTGGTCGAGCGGGCGCGGCACCCACCGCTGGTCGAGCGGGCGCGAGCGCAGCGAGCACCCGAGTCGAGACCACCCCACCGCGGGGCGAGTGATCTCGACAAGCTCGATCAGCGGAAGGCAGCTCGATCAGCGGGGGTCTCACCGCTGGTCGAGCGGGCGCGACACCTACCGCTGGTCGAGCGGGCGCGAGCGCAGCGAGCACCCGAGTCGAGACCACCCACTGCGGGGCGAGTGATCTCGACAAGCTCGATCAGCGGAGGGCAGCCCGATCAGCGGGCCTCACGACGAGCGGGCGCGACACCTACCGCTGGTCGAGCGGGCGCGAGCGCAGCGAGCACCCGAGTCGAGACCACCCACCACGGGGCGAGTGATCTCGACAAGCTCGATCAGCGGAGGACAGCTCGATCAGCGGAGGGCAGCCCGATCAGCGGGGGCAGCCCGATCAACGGGCCGCGGCGGGGGTGAGGCCCACCTTGCCCGCGAGCTTGGCCAGGTAGGCGGTGGCTCGTTCGACGCTGTCGTCGGGAAGTCCGTAGAGCACCGTGGTGACGCCGAGGTCGCGGAACTCCTCGAGACGTTCGGGGATCGGCTTGAAGTCCAGGACGACGATCTGCGGTTCGCCGGAGCGTCCGGCGTCGGCCCAGATCCGTCTCAGCAGCGCGACGGAACCGGCGATGTCGTCCTCGCCGGGCGTCGTGATCCAGCCGTCGGCGCTGCGAGCGATCCACGTGAAGTTCTTCTCGTTGCCTGCGGCGCCGACGAGCGTCGGGATCGCCCCCTGCGGCGGCTTGGGCCACGCCCAGCTCGTGCCGAAATCGACGAACTCGCCGTGATACTCGGCCTCGTCGACCGTCCACAGCTCGCGCATTGACTCGAGATACTCCCGCAGCATCGTTCGACGACGCTTCGACGGAACGCCGTGATCGGCGAGTTCGTCGAGGTTCCACCCGAATCCGACGCCGAGCATCAGCCGGCCGTCGGAGATGTGGTCAAGGGTGGCAAGCGTTTTCGCGAGCGTGATCGGATCGGACTGCACGGGCAGCGCGACGGCCGTCGCGAGCTTGATTCGCGAGGTGACCGCTGCTGCCGCAGCGAGCGTCGTCCACGGATCGAGGGTGCGCATGTAGCGGTCGTCGGGCAGTGACGAATCGCCGGTCTGCGGGTGCGCGGCGTCGCGGCGGGTGGGGATGTGACCGTGCTCGGGAACGAAGTAAGACGCGAACCCCGCCTCCTCGATGAGCGGTGCGACCACCTGCGGCTTGAGCCCACGATCACTGGTGAACTGAACGATCCCGAAATCCATACCGCAAGAATAGGCAGACCACTGGACACCTGTCTAGAACATGTTCTAATTTCTGCGGCGCCGGGAATCGACGCTCAGAGCACTCCTGCTTCGCGGAAGATCCCGTTGGCCTCACTGCTTCTCGTGACCGCATCGACAGCCAGGACAACCGCCGCCGACGTCCAGCAACTCTTCTCGACCGGCCAGCGCTTGCCGTCGTCGAAGACGAGTCCGGTCCAGTACGAGCCGTCGGGGTCGCGGAGATGCTGAATGGATGCGATGAGCTTCACGGCGTCCGCGGTGTCGCCCAGCGCATCGAGTGCGATTGCGAGTTCGCAGGTTTCGGCACCGGTCACCCACGGTCGGTGGTCGACGCACCGCGCACCGAGACCTGGTACGACGAACTCATCCCAGCGTCGAGCAATCATCTCCTGACCGGCACGACCGCGCACAGCGCCACCGAGCACCGGGTAGTACCAGTCCATCGAGTGCTCGGACGGCTTCTCGAAAACCTCTGGCCTGCACTGGAATGCGTCGCGCAACGCCTCGCGGGCGCGTACCCACTCGTCGTCGGGTTGCTCCACCTCCACCGCGATGCGCACCGCGCAGTCGAGCGCCTGAAAGATGCTGGCATTCCCCGTGATCAGCGCCTCGTCGAACATGGTGCCGGTCGCGTGATCGCCCGCCCAACGGAAGGCGCCGTCGGGCCGCTGGAAACGCAGGACGAGGTTGATCGCCGACCACACGACCGGCCACATGCGTTCCAAGAACACGACGTCACCGGTGATCTGGTAGTGATGCCACACGCCGACGGCGATGTAGGCGCAGAAATTGGAGTCGGTGCCGTGGTCGGTCACGACACCCGAGTCGAAGCGCAGCGGCCACGACCCGTCGTCGCGTTGCGTGTGCAGACTCCAGCCGTACGCGGCCTCCGCTTCCGCGTGAAAACCGGTGACACTCAACGCCATTGCCGATTCGATATGATCCCAGGGGTCGGTGCGTCCGCCGGGGAACCACGGCAGCGCGCCGGAATTCTCTTGCATGGCGGCGATGGCGGCGCCGGTGGCACGCATCTGCTCACCGGTCACAACACCGGCAATGGCGAGCGCACCGACGTGCGCCTGTGCGGTCATCGACCGGGAGATGGGTCGACGACGCTCGACGGCGGGGTCACGACGCCGCGCTCTCCGGCTTCCGCAGATACAACGCGACCGACTTGCCGATCACAGGGTTGAGAACCTGCTCGCCCACGCGGGTGAGAGCCGGTGCCGACATCATGTCCCACACCAACAGCTTGTGGTACGCCTGTACCAGCGGGTTCTTGTTATTGTCCACGCCCACAGCACATTTGAGCCACCAGTAGGGCGCGTGCAGGGCATGTGCGTGATCGGTTCCGGTCACCTCGAGGCCCGCCGCCCGCAGTTTGTCTGCAAGCTCGGAGGCCTTGTAGATACGGACGTGGCCGCCCTCCACCTCGTGGTACGCGTCCGACAGCGCCCAGCACACCTTCTCGGGCCAGTACCGCGGCACGGTCACAGCGCCGATGCCGCCGGGCTTGAGGATGCGCGCCATCTCAGCAATGGCAGCCTCATCGGACGGGATGTGCTCCAGGATCTCCGACATCAGCACGACGTCGAAGCTGTTGTCTGCGTACGGAAGTCGCAGAGCATCGCCGACCTCTGCGCGCGCCTTGGCGTCGGTGGGAACCTGACCTTCAGCCATCATCGCGTCGAACATCTCGGCCACATCGGCCATATCGCTCTCGGACTGGTCGAATGCGATGACATCTGCACCGCGACGGAACATCTCGAAAGAGTGCCTGCCCTGGCCCGCACCGATGTCGATCACCTTGGTGTGTGACCCGACGCCCAACCGGTCGAAATCAACTGTGAGCATGACTCCCCTTCTCCGAATCCATCGTTACCCCTTGCGAGTTCGCGTCCTCATTACGCACCCGCGCGAGAACCGTCTCGTAATGTGCCGCCGTCTTCGCTGCGACAGCAGCCCAGCTATAGCGATCTTCTACCCGCTCGCGCGCGGCCACACCCATTGCGGCGCGGGCGGATTCGTCGTCGAGCAGCGTTCCGATCGCCTGCGCGAGTCGCTCGGAATCGCGCGGAGGCACCAGCGTAGCCGACCTGCCATCGGTACCGACAACCTCGGGGATCGCGCCCGCGTGCGTGGCAACGAGCGGCGTGCCGCAGCTCATGGCCTCCACTGCCGGCAGGGAGAACCCCTCGTACAGCGATGGCACGCAGGCGACCTCGGCGGACGCGAGTAGCTCTGCCATCTCCGAATCCTCGAGCCCGGACACCACGCGCACCCGCGACGAGATGGCGAGGTCGTCGATCATCTTCGCCGACGGTCCGTCGGGGTCGAGCTTGGAAACCAGCGTGAGTTCGACGTCGCGCTCGGCGCTCAGCTTGGCGATCGCCTCCAGCAGATACGACACTCCCTTGAGAGGAGCGTCGGCGCTGGCGACGCAGACCACGCGGCCGGGCACACGCGCCGCAGCGGCCTCGGGCCGGAAGATTGCGGTGTCGACGCCGAGCGGGATGGTCGTGATCCGACCGGCCTCGATGTCGAAGGCCTTGCGGATGTCGACCTCGCTGCTCCGCGAGACCGTCAACAACTCCGGAATCCGACGCGAGACCCGACCCTGCATCCGCAGGAACGAATGCCACCGCCACGCACTGACCTTGCGCCACCCCTTGGCCGCCTTGACCGCCAACGAACGATCACGCGTGATCGGATGGTGGATCGTCGCGATCAGCGGATAGCCCTGCTTCTGGATCTGCAGCAGGCCGTAGCCGAGGCACTGGTTGTCGTGCACGATGTCGAAGTCGTCGCGACGGTCGGCGAGCAGCCGGGCGACACGAAGGCTGAACGTCAGCGGCTCGCCGAAGCTCGCCGTCCACATCGCGCCCACTTCGAGAGCGTCGATCCAATCACGGAACTCACTGGGCCGCGGGGTACGGAACGGGTCGGGTTCGTCGTAGAGACCCAGGCTCGGGACCTTGGTGAGTGTGACGCCCGCGTCGATCGCCGACTGGTCGAGCTCGGGATACGGCTGTCCCGAGAAGATCTCGACCTGATGCCCCAGCAGCGCCAATTCTCTGCTGAGGTGGCGTACGTAGACGCCTTGCCCACCGCAATGCGGCTTGCTGCGATACGACAGAAATGCCACGCGCACCTTGTGTTTCCACCTCTCCATTCACGGACCGACGACGGCCCGATGCTGCTACGGCTCGCCGCCCCATTCGACAACCGATCCGGCCGACTCGACGACGCCGCTGTCACGATCTCGATTCGGCTGCCTCTCGGGACGCCGATTCGAGTTCATCGATATGCACCAGTTTCACACGACGCCGCCCCGCCGACTTGCCAGCACTGCGTTCAGTGGCGTCGATGTTCTTCCAACCAGGGAGGTCGATGCGATGGGCGCCGCGGTCGGCCACCAGATCCGCGACGTCGTCTGCCGAGGTAGATGCCTGCGGCAGGACGCCCTCGACAAAGTCGGCGATCACCGATTCGGCAGTCTCCTGCCCGCACAGCCGGTTGCGCCCGATACCGCCTGTCGCGCCACGCTTGATCCATCCGGTCACGTACAGGCCGCGGACGATCTCGCCGTCGACACTCGACTGCACCCTGCCCTCGACGTTGGGTACCACGCAGCGCACCTCGTCGAACGGGACGTCGTTGATGGGCACTCCGCGATAACCGATCGCGCGCAACACGAGTCCGGTCTCGAGGTCGACGCCGTTGTCGGTCGGAACGATCGCGACGTTCTCGCCTGCCTCGGTGTAGACATTGCGCACGGCGTGCAGTTCTTCGACCTTCCCGTCGCCGGTCAGCTCCGTCGGCGACGTCAGGAAGCGGAAGACGATGCGCTTGTTGCCCTCGGTGGTGGGGCGCTGCGCGAACTCCTGCGCGAGCCGCAGTTTGGTCGCGATCGTCGAATCCAATTCGTCGTCGGAGTGCGCGGCCTCCGACACCGGGTCGAGTGTGAGCTCGTCCGGATCGATGATCACGTCGACGCCGTCGACCTCACCCAGCGCGAGGAACTCACTGTTGGTGTAGGCCGCCTGCGCGATCCCGCGTCGCCCGAGGAGCACCACCTCGCGAATGTTCGACTCGCGGAGCGCTGCGAGGGCGTGATCGGCGATGTCGGTCTTGGCGAGGTCGTCGGGATCGGTCACCAGAATGCGGGCGACGTCGAGCGCGACGTTGCCGTTGCCGACGACGACCGCGCGCTCGCCGGACAGATCGAAGCTGAGGTCGGCGAAGTCGGGATGACCGTTGTACCAGGCGACGAACTCGGTCGCCGACACCGAACCCGACAGGTCCTCGCCGGCGATACCGAGCCGCTTGTCCGTTGGGGCTCCGACCGCATAGATGACGGCGTTGTAGCGGGCGGTGAGTTCGTCGTGGCTGATGTGTTTACCGACCTCGACGTTGAGGAAGTAGCGGAAATTGCGCTTGGCCGAGGTCGCCGCGAAGGTCGACTCGACGCCCTTGGTGGCAGCGTGGTCGGGGGCGACTCCCGCGCGCACCAGCCCGTACGGCGTGGGTAGACGGTCGAACATGTCGACAGAGATCTGCGGTTTACGGACCAGTTCCTCCGCGGCATAGAACGCGGCAGGCCCGGCGCCGACGATGGCGACGCGGACATCTCCCGCGGGGAGCTTGGGGGCCTTCTTCGGGGGAACCAAGCCACCGTCGACGTCGTGATCCTTGTAGTAGTCAGCGTTGATCTGCAGGTAGGGCTCGTCACGCTCGTCGAGCTGGTCGTCGGGAATGATCGCCTCGACGGGGCACTCGTCGATACATGCCCCGCAGTCGATGCAGGTGTCCGGATCGATGTAGAGGCTCTCCGCGGTGAAGAATGTGGGCTCATCCGGCGTCGGGTGGATACAGTTGACCGGGCACACCGCGACGCAGCTCGCATCGTTACAACAGGGGCGTGTGATCACATGGGCCATCTGTGCTGTCCTCGAAGTCAACACGTAGAACGTGTTCTAGTTTTGTGGTGACTGTATCTTAACGACCACACCGTGAGCTACCCGATCGTAACCGTGGCGTGTGAGCCAGCCGACACAGCCGACAGAGGACATCTATTGACCCGCGACAACAGCCAGGCCACCGGCGCAGCACTCCCCGACCGCAAGGACGGCGCGCGCTTCTTCGAGGCGACGTACCGCGTACGGACCGGCGACGTCGACCAAGACATGCGCGTACGACTCGACGCCGTCGCCAGGTATCTGCAGGACGTCGCCAACGACAACATCGAGGCAACCGAACTCGGCGACTCGGATCCGTTCTGGATCGTGCGGCGGACCGTCGTCGACGTCATCAAGCCCATCTCGTGGCCTGCGACCGTCACCGCACAGCGGTGGTGCGGGTCGCTCTCGACACGGTGGACCAACATGCGCGTCCGGCTGACAGCCGAGCACCAGACCAATCGGTTCAACCCGGAACCACGCGAGTCCGGATTGATCGAGACAGAGGCGTTCTGGATCAACGTCAACGACCAGGGCATGCCGTCGCGAATCTCCGACGACGCGTTCGAGCTGCTCTCGTCGATGACCGACGAGCACCGCCTGCGCTGGAAGTCGCTGAATCCGGAGAAGGCTCCCGACGCCGAGGGCGCGTCGGCCGACGACCGCGAACACGTGTTGCGCAGCACCGACTTCGACCCGTTCAAGCACCTCAACAACGCCGCGTACCTCGAGGCGGTCGAGGACGAACTCGTCGATCATCTCGATCTGATCGACGGACCGCACCGCCTGGTGATCGAGTACCTGCGTCCGATCGTCCCCGGCACGCCGATCACGTTGCGGCGCGTCCGGGAACCCGAACGACTCCTCCTGTGGATGCTCATTCCCGACGACGACGGCGAGGACCAGGTCGCAGCCACCGTGTCGGTGACGAAGCGCTCAGCCGACCAGGCGGCCGGCGATCAGGAGACCGTTGATCAAGCGGTTGTCGATCGGGAGGCCGGCGATCGGGCCGCGGCGGATCGGTCAGTGACCGCCTGACACGCAGAACTCGTTGCCGGCGGGATCGGTCAGCGTGGTCCATCCGAAGCCACCACCAGGGATCTCCCGGTCGCCGAGCTTGGTGGCCCCGTTCGCGACGAGAGTGTCGACGATGGCCGGATAGTCGGGCGACGCGAGGTCGAGGTGGATGCGGCTCTTCCCGGGCGTCGGGTCGTCGACTTTCTGGAAGCCGATCGCGGGGCCGCCGTCACGGAGCGCGACGACGACGAAGAATCCGTCGTTCTCCGCGACGATCGTGCCACCGAGATTGGTGGCCCACCAGGTGGCGAGCGATATCGGCTCGAGCGTGTCGACAGTGATCATGGCAACCGAGAGAGTCATGGACTCACCTTAATCACGATCGGCGTATTAGTCGAACATATGTTTGCTTCTTGTTCATTTGGCGAGCCGTACGTCGAGCAGGTCACCGCTCTCCGACGCGACCACCAGGGCGCGCGAATCCGTGGGTTGCACGGCGATGGCCGTCGCCGGTCGGCCGAGTGCAATGCTGCAGTGTGCGCCCGTGCGTACGTAGACGAGGATGAGCGAGCCGAGCGTCGACGTGACAGCGATGGTGTGCGGGTCCAGCGCGGTGAGGTCGTCGAGCAGGCCGGGCAGCGGAGCCGTGAGGTCGGCGACGACACGCATCGAGCCGGGATCGTCGAGCGGTACCGCGACGACCCGTCCCGTTCGACTTGCCGTGAAGGTCAGGTAGAGGTCGTTGCCGATGACCACCGCGCCATTGGGGCTGATCCCGTTGACGGCCGGCGAGGTGGCCAACGCCGCGCGGGCCCTATCCGTCCAGCGTCGGTCGATGGCACCACCGGGCGCGACCCGGACAACTCCGAGCGAACTGTCGACGACGTATCCGAACCCGTCCGCGTCGAACGCCAGCCCGTTGGGCATCGCGAACCCGCGCGCGTAGACCGTCGGATTAGGTTGAGCTGCAAGCGGATCAAGCTTTACGACGACGCCGTTGCGCTCCGTGCCGAACGACAACTGGTCACCCGAGTTCACGTACAGATCACCGCCTGGACCGACGCGCAACGCGCCGGGCGCCCACACCGGGACGGTTGCGGTGCGCCGTCCGGAGCGGTCATAGCGTTCCACCGAATTCTCGTAGAGACGTGAGACCCAGAGGTTGCCCGAGGGATCGAACGTGAGATTCTCTGCCCAACCCGTCGGAGACGGCGAGGCAGTCCTGGTGGTGACCGTCGCGCCGGCACACCGGGTGCCCGGGGCCGCGTCGGCGACCGATCCGACACTCACGATCGCAAGTGCCGCCAGCGCCGGTACGAGCAGCGCACGCAAGAATCGAAACCCGGAGTCTCCCATGGGCATAGATCATGCCTCGGCGAGCGCGGCGGCGCCGGTCGGTCATTGCTGGCTGCCGTCGCGGCAGCGACTATTGACCACCGTTGAGGAGTAGTTCCATCAGCTTCGTCGGGGCGGCGCACGGGTCGGCAGCTGCCGCTCCGCCGATCGGTTCGACCCAGAACGTGTAGACGCCACGTGTGGGCGCGCGACTGGTCACGCCGCACACCCCTGGGCGCTTGGGGTCGCGTTGCGTGAACGCAGCCTGACTCACGATCCGGACGTTCTCGGTTGTGTAGCCGAGCCGCTTGGCGGTGTCTTTCTCGACGTTGAAGTCGCCCCATTCGAACCAGTTGAAGGTGACGTTCGCGGCGACCGGCCCGTCGACGATCCATCGGCAGATCGCGCCGTTGAAGGTGCCCCGAGCCGACGTTCCGCCGACCGCTTTGGCGATCTGAGCTGTCGAGAGCACCTGGCATTCGAGGGTCAACTTGTCGAATCGGTCGGTGTCGACGTTGCCGGGCTGATCGGCGTTGGCCTGTTCGGACGAGACTGCCTGGCCGTCGACGGTGCAGCCCGAAAGCGCACCGACAAGCACGGCCAGAGCGACAAGCAACGGCACGACGACGCGTCTCACGCGCCTCATGACGCACGCTCGATCGACATCGCGGAGAGCTCACGCGTGGCGTCGCAGATCTGTTGGGTGTCGGGGGCCTGCGCGCTCAGTGATGAGGTACCGGCGCTCACCGACCACTCGAAGAAGTCGGCACCGAAGGCGATTCCGATCTCGCAGATGCCTGTGTCGGATGCGATGAATCCCTTGTGTCCGTTGATCTCTATGTCTTTGGTCGACTCGCGGGAGAGTTGCTCGGTGGCGCGCTCACGTCCGATAGGTGAGCCGCGATACCAGTTGAACGATGCCACCGGTCCGGTGCGATCAGCGCTCGACGACCACTCACACACCGACGAATTGTTCACCGTGTTGGTCAGCGTGCCGAGTTTTGTGAGGTTGTTGACCTCCTCTGTGGTGACGCCTCCGCATTCACCGAAGAACGGACCCGACCCCGCCTTCGCCGGCGGCGCCGCAGCGTTGCCGTTGCTGTTGCCTCCCGAATCGTCGGAGTCCGACGAGCAGGCACTGCCGATCAGCGCGATCACTACCGCCAACGACACGAGGAAGCCACCGCGCATCAGCTTGTCGATCTCGCGTCGCTCGCGTTTCGTCGGCCGGCCGGCACCGCGATCGCGTCGTGGCTGACTCGCCAGGATCTCCTTGGCAGGCGGGGGTGGGCTCTTGTCGATGTAGCAGGCCGACGCCGCCGCGGGCGACACTCGCTTGGTGATCACCTGGGTCACCTCGACGATGCGCTCACGACCACCCAGCCGGAGGCGCACCTCGTCGCCGATGCTGACGTGCTGCGCGGGCTTCGCGGTCGCCCCGTTGACACGAACATGACCACCTCGGCATGCGTCCCCTGCAGCCGAACGTGTTTTTGTGAGCCGGATGGCCCAGATGTAGGCGTCGACGCGTGCGCTCACCGTCGGGGCCTCGTTGCCCACGAGTGAGCGTCACCCGTCCGCAGTCGTCCTCGCACCGGTTATGCCCTGCTCACTTCTGTCGCGTCAGCACGTAGTACCCGCCTGCGACCATTGCGACGCCGAGCACGATCGCCAGGAACCAATTCGCGAAGATTCCTACCAGGAGAAAGACCACGATGCCGGGTGACATTGCCACAAGGCTCATTCCGGGATGCTCGCGCACCACTTGCGAGACTGCCTTGCTCTTTGCGGGATCGATCGCCATGACTTCCTCCTAGCGTGCGCCACCGTCGACCGCTTGACTCCGGTGAGCGAGCGGTCGGCGACACATCGGGCCTAACCTGCTTCGATGGCTCCACTGTAGCCAACGGGGTTCTCGAGTCTGCCGACGTTTCAGGGTCAAATGGGGTTTTGCGGTCAGTCGTCGCGCCGGGGTGGTTCCACCTCGTCGACGTCGAGGTGTTGTTCGACGTAATCCGCGCTCGGAACGTCGTCGGCTTGTGGCGGTTCGACTCCCGCAAGGGGGTCGACGAACTCGTCGAGCGGCGCATCGTCGGCAAGCGATTCGCCGGGCTCGTCGTCGAGTGGCGCTTCGGGGTCGACGACGCCTTCGGGCAGGTCTTCGCCTGAGATCGGTCCGCTCATCGTCGTCTCCTCGTGTCGAGTGATCGGCCTCTTCCGTTGTAACAAACAGTCAGATCGCGTGGAAGGCTACTGTCCGCCCGCGGCGCTAACGGTCGACTGCGCTGACCCCGATGCGGCTTCCGAGGCATTCGCGTCGGGGGCTTGGGTGTCGGGGGCTTGGGTGTCGGGGGCTTGGAGGTCGGAGGCCTTGGTGTCAGAAGAGTCGGTCGTGGCTTCGGCACTCGGGGAGCTGTTCGACGCCGCGTCGGCCCGGTCGCCTGTGCCGTCGCTCGAACGGTGCTTGCCCACGTAGTCGCCGAGCGAGCGATGCTTGCCCACGTACCCCGAGGCGCCGAGACTCGACGAATTCCCCTGCGCGGCATCAGCTGTCGATTCCGGTACCGAAGGAGCGTCGAATTGCTTTGTTGCCGTGCTGCTTTCGTTGGCGACGATCGGTGCGCTCGACGCCGCCGGGGTCTCGGTGTCGGTCTCTGTGGGAGCAGTGGCCTCGCTTGTGCTGCTCGCACGCAGGGCGGTGATCTTCGACGTGCCGGCGGCGCTGCTCGACCCGCCGAACGGGCCCACCGACGGCACCCCGAACGGGAACGCGATCTCGGGGATGTCGACTGTCGGCAACAACTGTGCCGTGTCGACGTAGCCGAGGGTGATCACGGGAAGTCCCAGATGATTCGGCTTGACCTTGCCGTTGACCGTCACCGTCGGATTGAACGTCACCGACGAGCCGAGCCAGTGCACCACGATGGGCGCCTGCGTGCCGTAATCGCTTGTGAGGGTGAGCAAGACGGGCAGACCGTAAGCATCCGTCCGATCACCTCCGACGGTGAGCCTGGTGAAGTCCTTGCTGAGAGTAGGAGTTCTACCCTGCAGCAGGTCGCTGATCACGTCCGCGAAAACGCCCGCCGGATCCGAGAGCACCGCGGTCGGGTCGGTCAGTGCGAACTGAACCTCGGGAATCGTCAGGTTGTGCTTGGTCTCGTCGAGCTCGGAGTAGCGAAAATCGAATGTCCCCAGGACATTGCTGCATGCGCCGACGCCTTCGGCATAACCTGCGGTCAATCCTCCGTAGCAGCCAACCGACGCCACGCCCGGCACGCTGGTCAAGCGCGGTCCGTCGTGCCAGGCCGTGACATCTGTAGCATCCGTCGTCCATGCGTTCGCCATTCCGAGCACGGCGAACGACCAGGCAGTACGTCCATCTGTCGCCCCCGCGGTCGCGAGACTCACCGGCAGGTAAGCGATCGCCGTCGCCGTGCCCTCGCGACCCGCCAAAGCGAACTCGTAACCCGACCCCTTGACGACGGCCGATCCATGCGCCGTGTTGTTGCCGCTCGGGATGACGGAGATCTCGTCCGGCAGGACCACCGCGACCCCGAGCTTTGTCGCGGCGTCGCAGTTGGCGTTTCCTTTCGTCTCGCCGGTGGCGCAGACGTCGATGTTCCACACGCCCGCGACCGTCCCGGCCCCATCGACAATCGAATTGACGATGTCGTCGGCGACCCCGGCCTCAGCGTGCCCCGCCCCGACCGTCTGCCCGAAGCTCAGCGTGGTTGCGGCGGCCACCGCCACGGCGCCGGCGGCGGCTCGCTGACCGGCCTTGCGCTTGCGGCGTCGATCCTGCTTCTCCGCTCGACGAACTCCACCGCGCCCCGCACCGTTCACCGCCGATTGAGCCATGTGGCTTGCCCCCTCCGAGACATCGGCTCGAGTACCGTCCCCGAGCTAGGGAGGATTCAATCACCACGATTCGGCGAGAACGGACGGTTTCAAGAAAAGTGCCTCACCACCGCGTGCGGTCGAGCGGACGCCCCGACTCGCCGGCCTGCGCGTCGCATCCGAATCCGACCACCCAGCTACCATCGGCGAGCTCGACCTTGCCCAGCATCATCGGTTGCGGCAGCGCGGCGAGGAACTCGCCCAGCGCCGCGGGCGACAGGACCCAGCTCTCCCCTTCGATGACACGACCCGCATCGAGGTCGCGGATCAAACCCGGCTTGGGTGGCGTCGTATCCAGTGCCACAAGACGATACGACGGCGCTGTGCGTACTTCCCTACCCCAGCGCGCGCCGCGGTCGCTGAGCTCGTGCGTCAGCGGGCCACCAGCCATGTGCGCGCCGAACACGGCGAGCTCGACCGATGGCGCTACCCGCTCGGGCCACGTCGGTGCCGACGCGCCGTGCTGGGAGTCGGCTGCCGAAACCCGCAGTCGCCGAGCAAGATCGATGAGAACCGCGTCCTCGTGAGCACCCGCGAGGAGCGTGATACCGAACTCGGATCGGGTTCCGTCGGCTTCGTCGACGACGCCTGCCGGGACCGCCAATCCGCAGAGGTCGAACAGATTGCAGAAGTTCGTGTACGTGCCCATCCGGCTGTTGACGCCGATCGGGTCGGCGACGACCTCGTCGATCCGTGGGTGGAACGGCGCGGTCGGCACCATCAGTGCCGTCGCGTCACCCCATTGCTCCATCGCCAACGCCCTGAGCTCGGCGAGTCGACGTCGCGCACGGAGCAGATCGACGGCGGTGTAGCCGGATGCCTTCGACACGATTTGCGCCACAACGGGATCGAGTCCGATATCGTCGGAGTCCGCTGCGCTGTCGATGAACTCACCGACGGCGTCGTAACGCTGGGACACGAGGGCGTCGTCGTAGAGCAGTCGTGCTGCGGCGAGGAAGGGCGTCAGGTCGACGGTCTTGATCGTGAAGCCCGCAGCCTCGGCCGCGGCCACAGCCTCACGGAAGGCGTCGCGCCAGCGGTCGTCGAGCTCGGGGAGGTCGGCGGGCACCGCAATGATCGGAGCCTCGGGCGCTGCAAACCGACTCTCGCTGTCGAATGGCCGCTCGCCGGTTGCCTGCGCCATCACTGCGGTGGCCAGGTTCGCAAGCTCGAGGTCGGCGGCAAAGATCGTCGGGACGTCGTAGTCGGCACACGCGGGCACAATCCCGTCGGTGGAGATCGCGCCAACGGTCGGCTTCACGCCGACGATCCCCTGCAGACCTGCCGGAACACGGCCCGACCCTGCGGTGTCGGTACCGATCGCGATGTCGGCGAAACCGAGTGCGACGGCAACCGCAGAACCGGAACTCGACCCGCCGGAGATTCGATCGGTACGCCGTGAATCACGCACGGCGCCATAGGGACTACGGGTTCCGACGAGACCGGTGGCGAACTGGTCGAGATTGGTCTTTCCGATGACGACCGCGCCGGCCTTGCGCAGCGCGGCAACCGTGGGCGCATCTGCGTCGGGCACGTAGGCATACCCGGGACACGCTGCGGTCGTGGGCAATCCCGCGACGTCGACGTTGTCTTTTACGGCGAGAATCGCTCCGGCCAGCGGTCCATCGCTCGCCACGGATTGCTGGTAGTCGCTTGCGACGTCGGCCTCCGGGCGAAGGGTGATGAACACCTCGGGCCGGTCGGTGTCGCGGATCGCGGTGTAGATGTCGTCGATCTTGGTCATGCAACCTTCCCCTTCGGATCGGAGCTGTCGGTCTCATTCTGCTCGGTCGTCGTGAACTCTCCGGCCAAGGACCATCGTTCACGCTCTTCGGCGCGCGCGTACTCCATCGTCGTGCGGGACGCGGCAATGGCGTCGGCGTTGTCGGCGAGGAAGCGCTCGTGTTCTGCCAGTGAGAAGGTGCCCTCGGTGATGCGCACGCTGTCGCCGCGGCCCGCCGCGACGTCGGCCCGCATGTCCAGCAGTTCGTCGGCGCCGACCGGGTACCACTTGATGCGGTCGAAGAAGCGGAGCAGCCAAGGATGTTCGGGATCGAAGCCTGGAGCCTGCTGCGGATAGCGATGGTTCCAGACCTGCGTGGTGCGGCCGACGAACTGATAGCCGCCAGGCCCCTCCATCCCGTAAATACACAGGTAGGCGCCGCCGATGCCGACGGCGTTCTCGGGAGTCCAGGTACGTGCAGGGTTGTACTTTGTCGTGACCAGTCGATGCCGCGGATCGAGCGGAACTGCCACGGGCGCACCGAGATACACGTCGCCGAGACCGAGGACGAGATAGTCGGCGTCGAACACGATCCGATGCACGTCGTCGACCGAGTCGAGTCCGTTCATGCGCCGGATGAACTCGATGTTCCACGGACACCAGGGTGCGTCGGAGCGTACACCGAGCATGTATCGCTCGATCGCCTCGCGCGTGGCCGGGTCGTCCCACGACAGCGGCAGATGCACTGTGCGACTGGGCACTACGAGTTCCGACGCTGCCGGCAACTGGCTCTCACACTCGATGAGCCAGTCCCGCATGGCGAGCTGCGACCACTTCGTCGGATCTGCTTTCACCTGAAGCGATCTGATCCCAGGCGTCAGGTCGACGAGGCCCGCGGGATTCTCCGCTTCGATCCGCTCGGCGAGCGCGTGCACGCGGGCGCGAAGAGCGAGATCGAGGCGCATGTCGCCGTATTCGACGAGGATGTTGTCGTCGCCGCTGCGGCGGTAGGTCACCGACGTGGTGCCGTCGGCCGTCGTCGTGGTTCCCAGGATTCCGCTGTCGGAATCGCCTCCGCGAGAGAGCACGTCGACGAAGCACGCTCTGCGTGCGAGACCCAGTTCTGCCGGCGACGCCGCCTCCGCCGCCTTGACCGCGACGAACCGCACCGTGTCACCGGGCTTCAGCTGCCCGAGTTTCCAGCGCTCCGACGCCGTCACCGTAACCGGGCAGACGAACCCGCCGAGGCTCGGTCCGTCCGGACCGAGCAGGATCGGGGTGTCGCCGGTGAAGTCCAGCGCTCCAACCGAATACGCGTTGTCGTGAATGTTCGAGGGATGCAGTCCCGCCTCGCCGCCGTCGGTCCGCGCCCACTGCGGTTTGGGACCGACCAGGCGAATACCGGTGCGGTCGGAGTTGAAGTGCACCTGATAGTCGGTGCCCATGATCTCGGCGATGTCGGTGGGAGTGAAGAACTCCGGGGCCGAGTGCGGTCCGACCGTCACACCGAGCTGCCATGCATTCGTGAACGCGGGCTGCTCCTCGGTGAGAATCCGCGTCGGGTTCCCTGTCGGGAGACCCGCGCGCGCCAGAATGTCGCCGTCGGCGAGGACGCGACCGTCGAGTCCGCCGAACTTGCCCATCGTGAACGTGGAACGGCTGCCGAGGTACTCCTCAGCCTCGACACCCCCGGAGATCGCGATGTACACACGAAGCCCCAGGGAGCCCACGGCTCCGATGTCGAGCACACCGCCCGCCGGCACTGTGAGCGGGACCCATTGGGGCACAACGACTCCGTCGAGGGTCAACGCGACCGGAGCGCCGGTCACGGCAACCGTTGCCGACGTCGAGAAGCGCAGGCGCGGTCCGAGCATCGTCACTTCGAGCCCCGCGGCGTCGACCGGATTACCGACGGCCATGTTGGCGAGCCGGAAGGAAAGGTCGTCCATCGGACCCGACGGCGGGACCCCGACCTTCCAGTAACCGACGCGGCCGGGCCAATCCTGGATGGTGGTCATGGGTCCGGCGCGTAGCACGTCGACGCCGTCGAACTGTGTTGTCTGACTGTTCATCTCGTCTCCTGGCGGTCGGTACTCGGTCAGCCCCGCGGCCGCGTGACGATCACGCGGACGGCAGTCGGGTCGAATCCGTTGCAGGGGTTGTTGATCTGGGGGCAGTTGGACACGAGCACGAGGGTGTCGACCTCGGCACGGAGTGCGAGGCGCTTGCCCGGTGCGGACAGTCCGTCGACGATTCCGAGTGCACCGTCGGGGTCGACGGGCACGTTCATGAAGAAGTTGACGTTGCCGACGAGATCTCGCTTGCCGAGGCCGTGACGTGAGCCGCCGATGAGGAAGTTCTCGACGCAAGCGTGCTGATGCTTGGTGTGGTGGCCGTAGCGCAGCGTGTTGGACTCCTGCGAGCACGCACCGCCGAGGGTGTCGTGATTGCCGACCTCGTCGGCGACGATCGTCATCATCGGCTGCGACTCCTGGTCACGGATGACCGTGCCGGTCGTGAGGAAGATATTCCCCTGCGCGGCAATGGTTGTCTGCGCCGAGTAGCGGATCGAGTGGTCGTGACCGCCGTAGAACAGCGTGTCGACGGCCTGGTTGCCGTGGAGGTCGACGATGGTCGCAACGTCGCCCGCGGCAACGACTTCCGACCAGGGAGCGCGCTCTGCGACGATGCCGTCGTAGATGACGTCGCCAGGCACGAGCGCGAGGTCGGCCGCCGGGGCGGTGGTGGGATTGATCGTGGTGGTCATGATTGGTCCTTGCGTTCGGATGTGTTGAGTTCGGGGGTGGGGGTGGTGGTTTCGACACGGCATTTCGGCGGTCGAGCCGGGCGCCAGCCTCCCGCTGGTTGAGCCGGGCGCGAGCTTCCCGCTGGTTGAGCCGGGCGCGAGCGCAGCGAGCACCCGAGTCGAAACCACTGGCATTCCGCTGGTTGAGCCGGGCGCGAGCGCAGCGAGCA
The DNA here is from genome assembly GCF_036540975.1 of Gordonia sp. w5E2. Classification (NCBI taxonomy): domain Bacteria; kingdom Bacillati; phylum Actinomycetota; class Actinomycetes; order Mycobacteriales; family Gordoniaceae; genus Gordonia; species Gordonia sp. w5E2. The sequence continues at coordinate 3,822,403 of NZ_CP144213.1, forward strand.
CCCGAGTCGAAACCACTCGGCGTCAGAAGCGCGTCGCGCCGTACACGTCTTCGCTGTTGGCGACGGCGCGCTGGTATTCGGGGTCGCGGTCGGCGACGCCGGCGAGCAGCGCGTCGAGGTCGTCGGTGGCACGCCATGCGAGCACTTCGAGGGGTCCCGAGCGGAAATCCGCGCTTGGGTCGAGCGGGTGCGCGGTGTTGGCGATCGCCACGATGCACGGCAGGTGCAGAAGCAGGTCGACGCTCTTGCCTGCGCCCGCGCTCCCCTGGAACTCGAACGATCCCTCGTCGTCGACCTTCACTCCCTCGAAGAGCGAGAGCGATGGCGCCACATCGGTGGGCGTCAATCCGTTCTTGGCCGCAGCCAGCTTGAGGAGCTCACGCCCCGCGGGAGTCGTCGAATATGCCTCTCCGTGGCCGTATTTGGCGGCGTTGTCGGCGAGTGTGGTTGTGCCCGTGAGCGCGTCGTGGTGCGCGCTGGTGTCGTCGACGATGGTGGCGAGCACCCTGCCCTGATCGCTCAGCAGTGGGTGGCCGGTGGTGAGGTAGGCCTGCCAGGGCACCTTGACGGTGTCGGCGACGTTCAGGCGCTCCCACGGGGCGTCGACGCGCCACAGGAGCAGGTGTGCACACGCGTCACCGGTGATGTCGCGCAATCGGATTCGCGTTCCGCGGGCGAGCACCTTGGTGGTGTACCTGCCGCCGGGAACGGTCTCGGCCCAGGTGAGCGTCGACGAGTCGACGTCGGTGATCGTCGTCGGCCAGTCGGTGGCAGGCACCACGGGCATGGAGTCGGTGATGGCTCCGGCCTGTGCACGAGCATGCGCGCGGGCACCGGCGGTGGAGGATGTGGAGGTGGTGGTCGAGGTGGTCATGTCGACGTCCTTCGAGAATGAGCTGGCGAGGTTCCGGGCCGTCCCGGTGGTCGGCTGCACGGACTCGATACGGTCCGGCAGGGCGTCGTCGCTCGGTTGACAAATCTATCAGTTGATCGATATTGCGGCAATCGCTACGAGCGCTTCCGTCCGACGAGTGCGTCTTCGGGTTCCGGCGCTCCCGGCTGGCCCTTGACCTTGAGGTACGCGAGGAATCCGACGATCAGCGTCGCCGCGACGAAGAGGATCGCGAAGTACTGCAGTACCCAGTTGCCGCCGTCGGGGTCGTAGACCTCCGCGCGAGGCCAGGCGATGTTCACCATCAGCAGACCACCCATGACGACGGCGATGATGTTGACCGGGATGCCCCACTTACCGAGGCCGAAAACCGGTCGGCCGTGGCTCAATTCGGTTCCGCGCAGGCGATGGATGAGTGCGGGCACCGTGACCATCAGGTAGGCGAGGTACACGATGACCACCGACACGCTGGTGATCGCAGCGAAGACGCCCGCCTGCCCGAGGTTGACGAGCAAGATCAGAATCGCCAACGCCGAGACGACGATGCCGGTGATGACGGGAGTTCCGGTGCGCGGGTTGACCTTTGCCAGTGCTGAACCGAAGGGAAGACGGTTGTCGCGCGCCATCGAGAACATCACTCGGGAGGCCGACGCCTGAATGGCGAGAGTCGCGGAGAAGATCGAGATCGCGACGATGATCAGCAGCGCCTTACCGAGGACGGTGTTGAGTTGCGAGGTGATGACCCAGGCGATTCCCTGAGCCGAGAGTTCCGGCGCACCGAGTGACGGAGCGGCCATGAGCGCACCGATGATCATCAGACCTCCGCCGACGAACGAAACGAGCAGCGCGTTGATGATCGCCTTCGGCGCGGTGCGTCGAGGATCTTTGGTCTCTTCGGAAAGCTCTGCAGCGCTGTCGAATCCGTACATCACGTAGCAGGCCATGAGCATCGAAGCGAGGAAAGCCGGGAAGTAGCCGAGTCCCTGTCCGTGTTCTCCGGTGTTCGCGATCGCCGCCGCCGGGGAGCGTTCCGCCTTGATGAACATCGCGACGACGAGCGCCACGACGCCGATGATCTCGATGGTCACGCCCGTGACGGTGATCTTGCCCATGAAGCTCACGCCGACACCGCTGATGATCGTGCAGCCGATGATCGTGATGGTGCCCAGGATGATCGCATTCGTAGCACCCGAGACGGACGTGAGACTTGTGTCGTCGCCGACGAATTGGAAGCCCGACCAGATCTCGGGAAGCACGCTCTGCATCGCGATGGCCAGTGCCGCCACACTGACGATGTAACCGACGAGCATGAACCAGCCGGCAAACCAGCCGACTCCGTCACCGGCGAGTCGTCGAGACCATTGATAGACGGCACCGGCGACGGGGAACTTCCCGGAGAGCTCCGCGAAGACGAGGCACACGCAGAATTGGCACACGAAGACGATCGGCCAGGTCCAGAAGAACGCGGGACCGCCCAGACCGAAGCCGAGCGCGAACAGCGCGAACACGGTGGTGAGGATCGAGACGAACGAGAGCCGGAGGCGAACGCGGCATATCCTCCGATGCCGCGGTGCAACTCCTGCTTGTAGCCGAGTTGGGCGAGTGAGTCGGCGTCGTCGACGTCGCTCGAGGGCGAGGTGCCGGCGGGAGCCTTGGAGTCGGGTTGTGCGGTGGAGGTCATCGTGAGTTCCTTCGAGGTGAGGCTCCACATTGAGCGGGTTTATCTGCCAGTTGATAGATAACGCTCGAGCTTTTTCTATCGGGTGACAGATATGTTGCGGGGATGGAAACTCACGCTACGAGCGTGTTACGAGGTCCAGGTCGCTTCGACCCCACGCATTGCGGCCGGCTCAGATCGCGAAATCGCCGCGAATTGGTCGGACTAGACTCGATGACGCTATCGCCGCAACCCACGCCTCGGCACGAATGAAAGAGCTTCCAGATGAGTACTGCGTCCCGGCAAGGCCGAGTGGCGCCAGGCCCCGGCCGACCGCGCCTCGTCGAACAGCGCAGGCGAGGCGCCACCGCGCGTGAGGAAATCCTCGACGCCGCAGCCGAACTCTTCTGCCGCCACGGATACACCGGGACGTCGACTCGCATGATCGCCGAGGCCGTCGGCATCCGCCAGGCGTCGATGTACCACTACTTCAAGAACAAGGACGACATCCTCGCCGCACTGCTCGACGCCACCGTCGTCGGATCTCTCGAGCGCGCAAGAGAACTGCTCGACGACGACCGCGCACCCCTCGACCGACTCCTCGACCTCGCACGATTCGACGCCACACAACTCGTCGACGAACGCTGGAACCTCGGCTCGCTGTACCTGCTTCCTGAGGTGGGCGACGACCGTTACGCCCAATTCCGCACAGCGCGAAGCGAACTCGCCGCCGCCTACGAAACCCTCGCCGCCGCTGTACTCGACGACCCCACAGACACCCGCAGCCTGCTCCCCTTCCGCCTCGTCGAATCGATGATCATGCTCCGCTCCGACGAGCAACGCGACGAACTCGACGGCCGCACCGCCGCCGACCTCGTCGACACGATTGTGGGCGCGATCGAGATGCTGCTCACGCACAGCAGCCGCGCCTGACGCTCGGGAGGGTCGGCGCGATCGGCAGTGCAGACGCGCGGAGCCCCGGGCGGCATCCGGCGGCGTCGACGGCAGATAGGCTGACAGCCATGGCAGGGCACAGCATGGAGTTCGACCCGATCGCCGAGGCGAAGGCAAATTGGACGTCGGCCGGCTGGGGCGACGTCGCAGACGGGATGGTCGCGGTGACCTCCGTGATGCGGGCCCACCAGATCCTGCTGGCCCGCGTCGAATCGTCGCTCCGCCCTTACGATCTGACCTTCTCGCGCTACGAATTGCTTCGGCTGCTTGCCTTTTCGCGCAACGGTGCACTGCCGATCACCAAGGCCAGCGACCGCCTGCAGGTGCACGTCACCAGCGTCACCCATGCGATTCGACGCCTCGAGGAGGCGCAACTCGTTCGACGCCTCCCCCACCCCACCGACGGCCGCACCACGCTCGTCGAGATCACCGACTTGGGCCGCTCGACTGTCGAAGACGCCACCGCGACGCTCAACCGCGAGGTGTTCGCCGACGTCGGAATGACCTCGGACCAGATCAGCGGCCTCGTCGACGCGATCCACGAACTGCGCCACAACGCAGGCGACTTCTGAGCCTGGATCGCGCCGGACCTGCATCGCGCCCGAACGTCGTCGATCAGTATGACAATCTCGCCGGATTTCTGGCCTTCTCGTCATACTGATCAGGCTGCTGCCGCTTCGAGGGCCGCCTCTATCGAACTGATCACGTAGTCGGGCCGCTCTACTAGGTCAGACCACGTGAAGTTCAGTACCGTCCAGCCCTTGGCGATCAGGGCGTTGCGTCGAGTGCGGTCATGCTGAAGAGTCTTCGCGTCCCGGTGGTATGCGAAGCCGTCGATCTCGACGGCGAGCATCGCGGCGGGAAACGCGACGTCGATCAGGTAGTCGCCCTCCGCCGCGAAGCCGTTCGGCCGCCGATCGAGCCCACCCCGCCGATCGAGCCCACCCGCTGATCGAGCCCCACCCCGCCGATCGAGCCTGTCGAGATCACCCACCGGGCCCAGTGCTCTCGACCCGGATGCGCCGCTGGTCGGGGCCCGCGCCACCTTGCCCAACGCCCACCAAACACCACACCCGCACAGCGCGTACACAACTCGGTCGTCAGCGCGACGCCAAGACAATAATCTCCTCGGCGCCCCGCTCACGTCACGATTGTGTACGCACCCCGGCTCCAACTAGACCTTGCGACCCGTTGCACGCCAGCAGCCCGGCCGGGCTAGACGTGTGTCGAACCGAAGGATCTGTGTGCTGCAGCACCCACATCTTCCGATACGACACACATTTCGGGCTGCGCGTCATACTGATCCGCGGCCGTAGCGGGTTGCGCCGCCGACGGCGTGGTCTCGACAGGCTCGACCAGCGAGTCGGGCTCGACCAGCGAGTTCAGCTCGGGCGGCGGGTGGTCTCGACAGGCTCGACCAGCGGGATCGGCTCGACCAGCGAGGTCGGCTCGGCGAGTTCAGCGCAGGGTCGTGATGATCGCAGAGAAGTCCAGGTCGGAGTGCTGTTCGGCGAAGGAGCGGTACAGCGCGGCGGCGTGCTCGCCGAGGGGGGCGCGCGAACCGGTGTCGGCGATGGCGTCGAGTGCGAGGCCGAGGTCCTTGTTCATCAGCGCGGTGGCGAAGCCCGGCTTGAAGTCGTTGTTCGCGGGCGAGGTCGGCTGCGGGCCGGGGACCGGGCAGTTCGTCTCGATGGCCCAGCAGTTTCCGGTCGCGCCGGTGACCACGTCGTAGAGCGCATCGTCGGACAGGCCTAGCTTCTCGGCCAGCACGAACGCCTCGCCGACCGCGATCTGCTGAACCGCGAGCAGCATGTTGTTGCACACCTTCGCGGCTTGGCCGGCGCCGGACTCACCGCAGTGAATGATCTTGCCCGCCATCGGTTCCAGCGTCGGTCGTGCGGCGACGAACGCTTCCTCGGTGCCGCCGACCATGAACGCCAGCGTGCCGGCGACCGCGCCCTTCACGCCGCCCGAGACCGGGGCGTCGACCTGGGCGAAGCCATGATCGGCTGCGCGCGAATTGATTTCGCGTGCGTCGGCGACGGAGATCGTCGAGCTGTCGATGAGTAGCGCGCCCGTTGCCGTGGCGGGGAGGATCTCGTCGTAGAGCTTCTTGACGATGGCTCCGCTCGGGAGCATCGTGATCACGACCTCGGCGATGGCGACCGCCTCGACCGCCGTGGGAAAGGTCTGCACGCCCGCGGCTTCGGCGGTCTTGACCGCTTCGGGAACCGGGTCGTACCCGTGCACTGTGTGTCCGGCCTTGACGAGGTTGGCGGCCATGGGGCCGCCCATGTTGCCGAGTCCGAGAAAGGCGATCGTCGTCATTGTCGATTCTCCCTGTGTTGAAGTATGTGTGGTCAGGTGGAGTTGGTCAGGACTCGCGGAACCGTGCTGCCACCGACCTACCCACGACGACGCGCATGATCTCGTTGGTCCCCTCGAGTATGCGGTGCACGCGCAGGTCGCGGACGATTTTCTCGATGCCGTACTCGGTGAGGTAGCCGTATCCGCCGTGAAGCTGCAGGGCCTGGTCGGCGACCGTGTAACAGGCGTCGGTGACATAGCGCTTCGCCATTGCGCACTGCTCCACCTTGTCGTGCGCATTCGCGTCGAGAGACGACGCCGCGTGCCACAGCATCAGGCGCGAGGTCTGCAGCGAGGTGGCCATGTCGGCAAGGGTGAAGCGGATCGTCGGCTCGTCGATCAGGTTGTTCCCGAATGCCTTTCGCGACGCGACGTACGACGCCGCTTTGTCGAAGGCAGCCTGTGCCCCACCGAGAGACGACGCTGCGATGTTGAGCCTTCCCCCGTTGAGCCCGTTCATCGCGATGCCGAAGCCGATGCCCTCCTGCTCGCCGAGCAAGTTGGTGGCGGGCACGCGCACCTCGTCGAGGATGACCTGCGCCGTCGGCTGGGCGTGCCACCCCATCTTGTGCTCCTGCGCGCCGAAACTCAGCCCGTCGGAGCCTTTTTCGACGAGGAACGTCGAGATTCCCTTCGGGCCGTCGCCACCCGTGCGCGCCATGACGACATACAGATCCGACGACCCGGCTCCGGAGATGAACTGCTTGACGCCGGACAACACATAGTGGTCGCCGACCTTCTCCGCGCGCGTCGACAGCGCCGCGGCATCGGAGCCGGCGCCCGGCTCGGTCAGACAGTAGCTCGCGATGGTCTCCATACTCGCCAGGCGTGGAATCCAGTGCGCACGTTGCTCATCGGTGCCGTAACTGTCGACCATCCACGTGCACATGTTGTGGATGGAGAGGAAGGCGGCGACCGCGGGATCTGCGTAGGCGAGTTGCTCGAAGATCCGCACGCCGTCGAGTCGACGCAGTCCGCTTCCGCCGGCGTCCTCGTTGCAGTAGATGGCGCCCATCCCGAGTTGGGCCGCCTCGCGCAACTCCTCGACCGGGAAGTGATCGGTCGAGTCCCACTCGAGAGCATGTGGCGCAAGCCTTTTGGCCGCGAATGCCGCAGCGGTCTCGACGATGACGCGCTCGTCGTCGTCGAGACCGACCGCGGTTCCGGCCGGAGCGGTGGTGGTCATCGCCCTCAGTCCATCGTCGGGATGACGAACTCGGCCCCGTCCTTGACGCCCGACGGCCAGCGCGACGTGACCGTCTTGGTCTTGGTGTAGAACTGGATCGAACTCGGTCCGTGCTGGTTGAGATCGCCGAATCCGGAACGCTTCCAACCACCAAAGGTGTAGTAGGCCACCGGAACCGGGATCGGCACGTTGACGCCGACCATGCCGACGTCGACACGCGCGGTGAAGTCACGGGCGGCGTCGCCGTCCTGGGTGAAGATCGCGACACCGTTGCCGTACTGGTGATCCGACGCCAGAGCGAGCGCCTCCTCGTAGTCGCCGGCGCGCACGATCGAGAGCACCGGCCCGAAGATCTCGTCGGTGTAGATCGACATGTCCTTGGTCACGTGGTCGAAGAGCGTCGGGCCGATGAAGAAGCCGTTCGACAGATCGTCGTCGCCATAGGTCTGTTCGTCGCTGCTGCGGTCGCGGCCGTCGATGACGAGTTCTGCACCCTCCTCGACCCCCTTGCCGATGTAGCCCTTGACGCGCTCGAGTGCCGCTGCCGTGACCAGCGGGCCGTAGTCGGCCTTGGGGTCGAGGCTGTGGCCGACGCGCAGTGCGTTGACCTTGTCGATCAGCTTGGCGCGCAACCGTTCTGCTGTCTGCTCCCCGACCGGGACGGCGACACTGATCGCCATACAGCGCTCGCCTGCACTGCCGTAGCCTGCGCCGATCAACGCGTCTGCGGCCTGGTCGAGATTGGCGTCGGGCATGATGATCATGTGGTTCTTGGCGCCGCCGAAGCACTGTGAGCGCTTGCCGTTCGCGGCAGCGGTTGAGTAGATGTACTGCGCGATGTCGGAGCTGCCGACAAAGCCGAGCGCCTTGACCTCCGGGTGGTTCAGCAGTGCGTCGACGGCCTCCTTGTCGCCGTGCACCACCTGGAACACGCCGTCGGGAAGACCTGCCTGCGTGAACAATTCGGCGAGACGCACCGGGACCGACGGGTCACGCTCACTCGGCTTGAGGATGAAGGCGTTGCCGCATGCGAGTGCCGGCCCGGCCTTCCACAACGGGATCATGGCCGGGAAGTTGAACGGGGTGATGCCCGCGACCACGCCGAGGGGCTGGCGGATCGAGTGCACGTCGATGCCCGAGCCGGCACCCTCGGTGAACTCACCCTTGATCAAATGCGGTATGCCGATGGCGAATTCGATGACCTCGACGCCGCGCTGGATGTCACCGAGGGCGTCGGCGTGCGTCTTGCCGTGTTCGAGCGAGAGCGTCGTCGCGATCTCGTCGGCGTTCTGATTGACAAGGTCGACGAAGCGCATCAACACGCGGGCGCGGCGCTGCGGGTTCCACGCGGCCCACTCCTTCTGCGCTTCGACGGCGGTTGCGACAGCGGCGGCGACGTCGTCGGTGCTCGCGAGGGGAACGGAGGCCTGGACCGCGCCGGTGCTGGGGTTGAAGACGTCGGCGTGGCGTCCGTCTGTCACCTCGACGCGCGCACCGTCGAGGTAGTGCGGAATGGACGGTACGGATACATCAGCGGTCACCGGTGATCACCTGTTCTGGGTTGTGGAGGTTCGGATTGTGGACGTCGAGTGTCGTGACGCTTATGGGGCCGGGAGATGTGAGCCATCAGACCCTGTACTCACACATACTAGGACATCCAAGTAATTTCGTAAACGCCTTCCGACAAAGGAGCCGAAGAAGGCTCCGGTGCGCCCAAGTGGACAGTTAGGGTAGCCTTCGTTTGGTTGCGATCGCCCGTCGATCGCGCCCACATCCATCACGCGAAGAATCAAGGGAGTAGATCGTGTCCGTCGTCATCCTCTACGGCACCGAGACCGGCAACGGAGAGCTCGTGGCCGACGCCATCGCCGATGTCCTGGCTGCCGAGCACGATCCGTCGATCTACGACATGAGCGAGTTCGCCGTCGAGGATCTCGACCCCGACGACTTCCTCGTCGTCGTCTGCTCGACCTACGGCGAGGGCGAACTGCCGACGGGTGCCGAGCCCTTCGCCGAGGAGATCACCGAAACCACCCCGGACCTGTCCGGCGTGCGGTTCGGCGTGTTCGGACTCGGCGACACCATCTACGGCGAGACCTTCAACCGCGGCGGCGAGCTCATGGCCGAGCTCCTCACCCGCCACGGAGCGACCCAGGTCGGAGAACATCACCGCCACGACAACTCGTCGTCGATCAAGCCGGCGAAGGCCGCAGCCGAATGGGCGCAGAGCATCGCGAAAGTGATCGAGTCCGTCGACGCCTGAACGCCCCCGGACGCGCGGCGGCGTCGACTCCCGTCAGGCGACCCTGCGGATCGGCGAGGGTGCCGAGTCACGCAGTTGCGCTTCGCGTTCTTCGCCTCGCACCGCCGACGATTTCGCGAGCTCGACGACGGATCGGACCATCGCGGCGAGCACGATCCCGAGGAACAGCGCGGTGGGCACCGACACCTTGAGGTTCTCACCGAGGAGCACCACGCCGAGGGCCATCGCCACCGCGGGTTCCATCACGTTCATGGCCGGGAACGACGTCTGCAGGTCGCCCGCGCCAAACCCCTTCTGCTGGGCCACCACGGCTCCCGTTGCCACCAGAACCAGCAGGTAGATCTCAGGCTTGGCGAAGGTGTGGATGCCGTGGTGTATCGCCTGGTACACCACCGTCTTGACCAGGAGCGCCGACACTCCGAACAGTGTCCCCGCGGCCAGTCCGTAGAACAGCGCCCGGTAGTGCGGGGTGGATCGCTCGGCAAGGACGACACATCCGACGACGACCGCCGCGACCGCCGCGACGGCCCCCCACACCACCATGTCGTTGGGTCGTCGAAGCGACGGCTCGGGGCGCGAGATGAGCAGGAAGGTCGCGACACAGCCGACGAGAATCGCACCCCAGGCCCACTCCTTGGCCTGCGGATGCCGATGGTCGGCCCACGCTTCGAGCGGCAACGCGAACAACACCGCCAGCACGACGAGCGGCTGGACCAGCAGTATCGAACCCAATCCGAGAGCCGACGCCTGGAGCGCGAACCCGGCGATCGCGATCGCCGCTCCGAGCCACCAGCCCGGCGTGATGGCCCCCGACGCCCGAGAGGCACGCTGCCGGAGCACCGTACCCCCGGCGATGAGGAGTGCTGCGGCAGTAGCCAGCAGCGCGGGAAGCCAGGAATGCACGAAATCCAGGCTAACGGTGTCGTAGCGGCTTTGCGTCGGTGTCCCCCACTAATCTGAAGAGATGCGGGGCACACATCACGGCACTTCCGGGCACGACGACGCACGCGCGATCGCGTGGTTCCGGACCGAACTCGAGCAACTCGCAACCCTCGACGCCGAGACGATCACGAAGGTCCTCGACGCCGCGCACACCGACCACACGACCGTCCTGTCGATCATCGCCGACTGCCTCGACGAGGCCTACGAGTTCGACGCCCAGGCCGATGAGGCGTCGACAACGGGCGACGACGACCACGCGCAGTTCTGTCGGCAAGAGTCCGCGGCGTGGCGAGCCACGGTCACGGTGCTGCGTATCGCCGACGCCCGCCAGCGCGGCGATCACGACGCAGTCCGCTCGCGGAACATCGCATGAGCGCAGCACCCCGCACGCTGGTACTGATGCGTCACGGCAAGTCGGGTTACCCGCCGGGTGTCGCCGACCACGACCGCCCGCTCGCCGACCGCGGCCGTCGAGAAGCAGCGCTCGCAGGCGAGTGGATTCGCTCAGAGGATCTCCGAGTCGACGCCGTGCTCTGCTCGACCGCGACACGCACACGCGAGACGCTCGAGCGCACCGGCATCAGCGCGCCGACGACCTTCCTCGACGAAATCTACGGCGGATCACCCGTCGACATCCTGGAGGTCTTGCGGGTGTACGCGCCGGCCGATGCGTCGACCGTTCTCGTCGTCGGACACGAACCGGGCATGCCGAAGACGGCACTCACCCTCGACCCGGATGGATACATCGAACGGTTCCCGACCTCGGCATACGCCGTGGTAGCGGTGACCCTCGACTGGGATCGCCTCGGCCTGGACGCCGATCCCGATGCCGAACTCCTCGGCGTCCGGGTACCGCGCGCCGAGGCGTAGTACGTCACATCTGACTCGACCCGAGATGCCAGAAGTGCTATCAATGGATTGCGCAATTTATCAATCCATCATTTCATCGCCCACATCAATCACCGAGGAGGTCGGCAGATGACGACCAACTGGCCGCAACCGCTCTACGAAATCAAGGCAAATCTGTTCAAGGGACTCGCGCACCCGGTTCGGATCCGCGTGCTCGAGGTGCTCAGCTCCAACGGTGCTCCGACGCCCGTCAGCGAACTGCTCACGATCACGGGGCTCGAACCGACGACGATGTCGCAGCATCTTGCCGTTTTGAAGCGGCATCGCGTTGTGCACAGCGAACGCGTCGGCAACGCTGTCTTCTATAGCCTGGCGAACCCCAAGGTCGCGGACCTTCTCGTGACCGCGCGCGGCTTTCTCGCCGACACGCTCGGTGCTGAACGCGACCAACTCGATTCGATGGCTGCGCTCCCGCCCGTCGTCGCACAGTGAGCGCGACGGCCACAGGGCCGAGGCGCCGAAGCTCTGCGTGGCTGCATGCGATCGCCCCGCGCCGCATGCTGCGACTCATCCCCACCACCGGCGACTACGCCGGGCTACGTCGTTCGTGGAAGTCCGACGTCGTCGCCGGTGTCACGGTCGGCGTTGTCGCACTCCCGCTTGCCCTTGCCTTCGGTATCAGTTCGGGCGTCGGAGCGGCCGCCGGCCTGATCACCGCTGTCGTTGCAGGCCTCGTCGCCGCGATCTTCGGGGGGTCTCACGTGCAGGTCTCCGGCCCAACGGGTGCGATGGCCGTGATCCTCGCGCCGATCGTTGCGGCGCACGGGATCTCGTCGATCGCATTGGTGACGGTGATGGCTGGACTCATCGTGCTGATCGCGGGGGCCGTCGGTCTCGGGCGGGCTGTCACGTTCATTCCGTGGCCGGTGATCGAGGGGTTCACACTCGGCATCGCCGTGATCATCTTCTTGCAGCAGGTTCCCGCCGCGTTCGGCGCCGACGCACCGAAAGGCGAACGCACGCTCCCGGCAGCCATTCACGTTGTCACACATGCCGACTGGAGCGTCGCGCTCCAAACCCTCGGCATCGTCGCCGTGATCGCTGTGCTGATGGTCGGGTTGCCGCGCATCCATCGGAGCATTCCCGAGTCGTTGACCGCCGTCATCCTAGTGACCGTGATCGTCGGGTTCATGCACCTGGGGGTGCGGCGAATCGGCGAACTCCCCTCACATCTGCCTGCACCCGCGCTACCCCACCTCGACGTCTCGACCATGAAATCCCTTGCGGGAGCTGCTGTTGCCATCGCAGCACTCGCGGCGATCGAGTCGCTGCTGTCAGCGCGGGTCGCCGCAACGATGTCGCCGACCGGCCCATACGATCCCGACCGCGAACTCACCGGCCAGGGACTCGCGTCCGTGGCGTCGGGGATGTTCGGCGGCATGCCCGCCACCGGGGCGATCGCGCGGACCGCGGTCAACGTACGTTCGGGAGCACGCACACGTGTGTCGGCCATCGTGCACTCCGTGTTCCTCCTCGGAGTGGTGTACCTGGCAACGGGCCCCGTCTCACAGATCCCGCTGGCTGCGCTGTCGGGTGTGCTCATGGTGACGTGCTTTCGGATGATCTCGTCGTCGACGGTCCGAAAGATCATGCGTTCCACACGATCCGACGCGCTGATCTTCGCGATGACGGCAGTCATCACCGTGTGCTTCGACCTCATCGAGGCGGTACAGATCGGCATTGTCGTCGCAGCGTTCTTCGCACTGCGGCAGGTCGCGAAGCGGTCGAGCGTGACGCGCGAAGAGCTACCGGGACCAGCACAACCGGGCGATGAGGCCATCGCACTGCTCCGACTCGACGGAGCGATGTTCTTCGGTGCGGCAGAACGCATCTCGACGGCCATCTCGTCCGGCGCCCACTCCGACGCCACGGTACGGGTGGTGATCATCCGGATGTCGCATCTCGGGATGCTCGACGCGACAGGGGCCCACACGCTCGCAGAGATCGTCTCCGACCTCGAGGGTCGCGGAATCACCGTCATCATCAAGGGCGTGCAGGACGACCATCTCAAGCTACTCGAAGGCGTCGGGGTGATCGACGAACTCCGTCACGAGAATCATCTGATGACCAACCTCGACGACGCGATCACCCATGCCCGCGAACATGTCGCGAACGATCGGGTCTCTCCTGCGGGCTAGCCACCTGTGATGGGTGGCACGAACACGCACGGCACCGGACGCGGATGTGCGGGGTCGAGCGCGTTGAGGACGTGCGCGACCGCTCGACGGTCGGACACGATCGACAGATGGTCGGCGAAGTCGAGGTCGCACCCGTCCTGTAACTCGATGTTGCGTACCGACGTCCCGGGACCGCCCGGCAGAATTCCCACCCAGTAGGGCGTGACGATGTCGTCGAATCTGGTGACGATGTTCGTGTAGCGCACTCCGGGAAGGTAGGGAGTCGGCTGCCGAACGGCGTGGTTGAAGTCCAGATCGCGGGGCGGCGCAACGCAGTCGGGGCAGTTCGGGCGTTTCGGTGTCGGAACACCGAGCGCGCGTCGGAACTCGGCCACCGCCTCACCGCGAGCATCGTCGTCGTCGGGTCCCTGGCGCCAGTACGGCGCGAGTGAGATGTAGTGCGCCACATGGCCGCGTCCGCCGAGGTACTTCATCCAATAGGTGGGGATCTCGGTACCGAGTGAATGCCCGACGACGTCGACCTGGTCGCTGTGCGTCGCAGCCATGACCTTCGACATGAACGACGCGAGTTGCCATGCGCTGTCTTCTTTCGGGCCGAGGCCACCGAGCGCCGATGCGGGCCATTGCGTCGACAGGGCTCCGTATGTCATGGCGAAGACGCAGTAGCCCTCGGTGGCCAACACGGGTGCGAGCGTCGCCCAATTCGTCTGCTGTCCACCACCACTGCCGTGTACGAGGACGACGGGTCGGGGATGGCGCGGCGTCGGACGGCACGAGAAGTCGTTGGTGCCCGGCAGTGAGCCACCCGGGTGCGCGAGCTCTGCCCGTGCGCCGTCGAGAAAGTTGTAGGTGACAGGGGGCCGGGGCGCGGCGTCGGCCGATGCCGGGCCGAGCACGAGTGCGAGCACGGCTGTCAACGTCACCGTGATGGTCGGCCACACTGAGCGAATTCTGTTCTGCTGCATCAGGTCACCTCGAGGTCGAGATCGGTGTCGACAGTGGGCTGAGCGTCGAGGGGTACGAGATCCATGCGTACTCCGAGCAGTCGCACGGGGCGGTCGGCGTCGAAGCGGTCGAGGAGGTCGAGAACGACCGGCGTGAGTTCTGCGATGTCGAGGGTGGGTGCGGCGAGTTTGCGCGACTTGGTCCTGGTGTAGAAGGTCGACGTCCGCACGGTGACCGCGATCCGGAACGGTACGCGGTCTTCGTCGATCACCTGGTCGAGCAGTTCTCGTGTCAATTGTCGCGCCGCAGAGTGTTTCTCGGCCACCGATGTCAGATCGGCCGGGAAGGTCCGCGACTTGGAGTGCGAGCGCGCCTCCCACGGTTCTGCGGTGATCGTCGAGTCGCCATGGCCCCGGCACAGCACGTAGAGCCAATTGCCCTGGTGCGGACCGAATGTGGAGATGAGGTCGTCGCGCGGCGTCGCGATCAAGTCGTCGACGGTGTCGATGTCGTTGGCGCTGAGCTTCTGCGCGGTTTTGGGTCCGACACTCCATAGATCCCTGGTGGGACGCTGCCCCATCAGTTCGATCCAGTTGCGGTCGTCGAGCAGAAAGACCTTGTCGGGCAACGGTTGCACCGGCAGGAAGGTCGAGACGCCTGCGGGGTCTCGCGGAGGCAGACGGTCGGGCTTCTTCGCGAACTCGGTGGCCATCTTCGCCCGCTGTTTGTTGTCGCTGATCCCCACAGAAGAGTCGAGGCCGGTTGCGCCGAGAACCGCGGTGCGCATGCGGGTAGCGATCTCGGTGACCGCGGCGTCGTCGACGCCCTCTCTTTCGACGCCCTCTCTTTCGATGCCCTCTCTTTCGACGCCCACGTATGCCTCGTCCCAGCCCCACACTTCGACCGGATACCCGAGTCCGCGGATCGTGTCCATGACCTCCGCCGACGCGGCGTCGTATGCCTGCGTGTCGAGGGGAATGAACACGGCGTCGGGTAGCTTGCGGTGCGCGGTGCGCAGGGGCATGCCCGCGCGGACGCCGTGCGCGCGAGCCTCGTACGACGCACATGTCACGACCTTGCGCGGTTCCGACGGGTCGCCGTTACCACCGACGATGAGCGCGACATCGGCGAGCTCGGGACTCCGCAGACGCTCGACCGAGACCTGGAACTGGTCGAGATCGAAGTGCAGGAGCCACCGGAAGCGTTGCGGCCGGTCGGTGCTCACACGTCAAAGCCTACGGTCGCGCTGCGCACCGCGCCGCGAAACGTTCGCTGCTGGTCA
Organism: Gordonia sp. w5E2; assembly: GCF_036540975.1. NCBI lineage: Bacteria > Bacillati > Actinomycetota > Actinomycetes > Mycobacteriales > Gordoniaceae > Gordonia > Gordonia sp. w5E2. The sequence goes on from NZ_CP144213.1 coordinate 3,837,938, forward strand.
GCCCAAGCCGGCGACGCGGACAGCGTTGCCGCCCAGCCCGACGTGCTGGCAACTGGTGCGCAGGGCGTGGGCGTTGTAGCGGACGATCGCGAGGTCGGTGGCACCGTCGTCCTCGGACGTCGGCGATGCCGGAGCCGGGACGGCGAAGAACGCGCTCGCCTTGCTGACGTACACGGCGAACAGGTCGCGGTCGCGTGCTGTGAAGGTGGGCAGGGCGTGGGCCATGACCCGCCCGAGCACAGCGCGGTCGCGGTGCAGTGGCGGCGGCACGAGGTTGAGGTTGCGGGAGGCCGTCGCACAGTTCGTCGGGTCGGTGAGTGCATGCACCGCAACAAAGAGGAAGGCCAGCCGCACCATGTCGACCTTCGCGACGTCGTTGCTGTCCCGGTAGTCGTCGACGATGCTCTGCAATGCCCGAACCGGCAGCACCACGGGAGCATTGTTGAGTTGGTCTGCGGCACTCTCGTCGTCGCCGATCGAATCGATGAGCATGCCGATCAGCACGTCGACCGCGGTCTCGTGCCGATCGACCGCCTGACGCAACGCTGCCGACGTCTCGTTGATCAGTCCGAAGCGTTCCGGCTCAGCGAGCAGAACGTCGAGTCCGGGTATGACGATGAGCTTTTCGACCTCGATCGCCTCGATCAACACCGCAGGCCGCAGGAAGGCGCGCGCGCGTTGCTGTCGTCGCGCACCTCGCCCCTGCCGCTGCGCTTCGGACGAGCGCGAACCCCTCGAACGCACCTGTCCTGTATGTGTGGACACTCCGATATCCGTAGCCGTCTCGGTCATGAACCCGCCCCCTTCGTCGACACTCGATCGGATGACAGATCAGCATGAAAAAGGGGCCACCACCGCCGAGCAGAGCGCACGCTTTAGCGAACACCGTCGTGGTGAAAGTGACCCCAAAAGCATCGCTACCAGCCGGTAGCTTACTGACCCGTAGGTAACGGTAGAACACGGCCGTAGGTCATGTCCACATCCCGACGTGACTGTCGACACATTCGTCCAAGCGTCTCACAGAGGGCCTTCGACCTGCGCAGATGCGAGGACTAAATAATTGCTGAACCAAACTTCATATTGAAATCAACGGATGATGTGCCGCGCCCGAGACGCCTCGCGTTACGACAACAAATCCGAGCGTCTGTCGTCCAGGTAGGTGAATCGCTCGCGCGCGTCGTCGAGCACTTTTCGCTCGACGTCGACGACCAGCAGTTCTGGTTCGCGCTCGGCACGCGCGAGCACCCGACCGTCCGGGCCAATGCCCTCGCTGAGGCCACCGTATGCGAGGTCGCCCTCGACGCCGCAGTAGTTCGCGTATGCCACATAGACGGTGTTCTCCAGCGCGCGGGCCGGGAGCAGCACCGTCTGGACGGCGTCGAACTCGGGCATGTTCGCGGTGGGAACGCAGATCACCTCGGCGCCACGGACCGCGAGGTCGCGCACCAGTTCTGGGAACTCGACCTCGTAGCAGATGAGCAGACCGAGACTCCAGCCGCCGATGTCGATCACCGGGGGCGGGGCGATACCCGCGGTCACGGCGTCGCGGTCGACGTCGCCGAACAGATGCGTCTTCCGGTGCGAGGCAAGGGAAATGCCGTTCGCGTCGACGAGTCTCACGGTGTTGTAGACGGCCGAGTCGTCGAGTTCTGCGCATCCGTACAGGATCGCGATCCGGGTGCGACGCGCGACGTCACCGACGGCGTTGCCGAGCCTGCCGTCGACGGGGTCGGCGAGGCGTCGCGCGGTGCTCGGCGCGATGTTGTAGCCGGTCAGGTACATCTCGGGCGTGATCAACAGGTCGGCGTCGAGTGCAGCGGCCTCCGTGGCAGCTTGCTCAAGTCGGTCGAGATTGCCCTCGACGTCGTCGGCGACAGAGTGGCACTGCCACAACGCAATTCGTAGTCGATCGGTGGTCATCCAAGTCTCTTTCTGCGATGGGACGCACTTCTGTGGCGGGACGGCGGTCACGGCCCTATGTCGATGGGTCCGAGTTCTGCGAACAGATCACCCGGCCCGGGATTGGACGGGTGCGAGGCGCCGCCGAAATGAGTGATCACTCCCCAGACCGCGTTGAGGCCTGTCTGCACCGCGCCCTCGACCCATGCGGGCGTGAACGAGACGTCGTCGCCCGCGATGAAGATGCCCCGCTCGGCGTCGGGCAGATTCTCTTGACCGTGAAAGTGGTTGTACATCCGGGTGTTATAGCGATAGTGGCCGGGCAGTGCGCCCTTGAACGCGCCGAGGAAGTTGGGGTCGTCCTCCCACGAGACGGTGATCGGGCGGCCGACGATGTGCGACGCGATGTCGAGGTCGGGGTAGATCTTCTTCAGTGCCGCAAGCGAGAGTTCGACGCGGCGGTCGACCGGATGCGGCAGCACTTTCAGTGCGTCGCTCATCCACGTGTACGAGAGGCAGATGACGCCGGGACGGTCGGGGCCGTTGTCGAACAGGTAGGTGCCGCGGGTGAGGCGATCGGTGAGCGTCATGCTCAAGACGTCACGGCCGGTCGCAGGGTCGGTGTCGGTCCAGAAGGGACGGTCGACCATGACGAACGTCTTCGACGACTGCATGTAGCGGGTGCGGTCGAGCGCCATCCAGAGGTCCTGGCTGAACAACGATTCGTCGCACTCGATCTCGGTCGACAACAGCCATGCCTGGCAGGTGGCGACCACGGCGGAGAACTCCCGCGAGTCGCCCCAGCGGTCGGTGACCTCGATGCGGTCGGGGCCGAGTCGTCGGATCGCGGCAACGCCCGCGCGTGGCGCGCCACTGTGCAGCGACGACAGGCTTGTCCCGACCGGCCAGTGCGCGATGCGATGGGGCGTGGCCGACCAGAGGCGACGCGGAACCTGTTCTGCCCCACCGACAATCAACCGCTGGTCGGTGTCACAGTTCGTCACGACGACGCGCAGGATCTCCAGCATCGAGTTGCCGAAGTCCGAATCCCACCCGCCTGTCCCGAATCCGACCTGCCCGAACAACTCTCGATGCCGAAACGTCGCGTTACCGAACTCTTTCGACGTCGCGAGGAAGTCGTAAAAGCTGCGGTCGTCCCACTCTCGGACGAGTTCGTTCCACATCGATTTGAGCGTGGCGGTGTCGCGAGCGCGGATCGCATCCTGCAGCGCAGAGAATCCCGCGATACGTTCGAGCGCCGAATCCCAGGCGTCGGAGATCTCGCGGTAGATCGGCGGTAGGTCGTCGAGCGTCTCGGCATAGAACGTCTCGCCACCGAGATCGATGACGGTGCTGCCCGCGGCCTCTGTCAACGGGTTGGGAAACGGGCGCGAGCGCAGACCGAGTGCGTCGACATAGTGGAAGAACGCGCTCGACGAGACGGGGAACCGCATGCCGCCGAGCTCGGCGACCTCGGGCTCTCCCGGCACGAACTGCTCGGAGCGCAGCCGGCCGCCGATGCGATCGGGCTCGTACACGACGGGCCGCAGACCGACCCTCATCAACTCGTACGCGGCGACCATGCCCGCCATACCGGCGCCGATGATCGCGACCTCCGCGCCCAGCGCGTCGTCGGGCACGCGACCGAGACCCGCGGGATTGCTGATCCAGTCGTCGTATGCGAACGGGAAGTCGGGGCCGAAGATGGTGACAGGTGCGTCTGGCTGCACGTATCAACCCTATGGTCTGGCGCGCTGACGTGCGGGACTTCTGCCTCGTGCGCACGGTCGGCGTGATGGAGCGCACGGTCGACGGTCTCGAGCGCACAGTCGACAGTGACCCAGGTCATCCAAGATCTGCGGGAACCGCAAGCGGGGCCGAGGCGACTACTCCTCACAGTGCCGTCGGAAAACCGGCGGCAGTGCAGCCATCCCGAGAAGGAAGTCACCGAAGCCGTGGTCAGCCCTCCACCCGTGGATTCCGCGCCAGACAAGCCAGCCGAGTCCGAGACCGTCGAACCCCAGACCGGCGAATCAGAAGCCGTCGAACCAGATCGTGATGCGCGAGGCGCGCGGCCGGCCCCGTCGGCGGCACAGCGGTGGCGTCCGCTCCTGCTGCGCTGGCATTTCTACGCTGGCATCCTGATCGGCCCGTTCCTGCTGGTCGCGGCCGTGACGGGCACGCTGTACGCACTCATCCCGCAGGTCGACCGGGCCGTCTACAGTCATGAGCTCACCGTCGACAATGTCGGCACACAGCGGCTTCCGCTCGGCGATCAGGTCGCTGCGGCGCGTCGAGCTCATCCGGAGGGAAGCATCGCGTCGGTGACGCCTGCACCGAAGGCCGACTCGACGACGCGGGTGACACTGAGCGTCGACGACCTGCCGTCTGACCGAACACGCACCGTCTTCGTCGATCCGTACACCGGTGATGTGCGCGGATCGCTGACCACGATGGGCGAATGGCTGCCCGTACGCACGTGGTTCGACGACCTGCACCGCAACCTGCACCTGGGTGTCGTCGGCCGCAATTACAGCGAGATCGCCGCGAGCTGGCTCTGGGTGACGGCGCTGGGTGGGCTGGTCCTCTGGATCGGCTATCGACGACGGACCCACAAGCTCAACCGTGTGCTCACCCCTGACCGCGATGCCCCGAAGCGTCGTCGAACATTGACCTGGCACGGGGCCGTCGGCACGTGGATCATCATCGGACTCGTCGCGCTGTCGGCGTCGGGGCTGAGTTGGTCGCGGTATGCGGGTGCGAGCATTTCTGAGTTGCGCACCGAACTGTCGTGGACGACGCCCGCGGTCTCGACGTCGCCCGCGTCGTCGAGCGAAGGTCATCACCACGGGGGTGATGCGACAGCCGAAGCCCCGCCGACGATCACGCCGTCGGACTTCACCGCCGTCGACAACACCGCCACGCAAGCGGGTCTGCGCGCACCGATGGTCATCACGCCGCCGTCCGCGGAGGGCGCGGCGTGGTCGGTGAACGAGAACAACCGCGGATTCCCCACCCGGTACGACGCGATCGCGGTGGACCCCAAGACATTTGCTGTCGCCGATCGGGTGAACTTCGCGCAGTGGCCGTTCATGGCGAAAATGACCGACTGGGCCATCAGCGCACATATGGGCCTTTTCGGCATCATCAATCAGATCATCCTGGTGCTCTTGGGAATCGGACTGATCAGCGTGATCGTCCGCGGCTACCTGATGTGGTGGCGGCGGCGTCCCACGAGAGGTGGACTGCCCAAAGCGCCGGGGCGAGGGTCGCTGAGTTCGCTCCTGCCCGGTGAGGCGGTTGCGCTCATCGTCGTGGTCGCAGTACTCGGGTGGTTTGCGCCGTGGTTCGGAATTCCGTTGGCGCTGTTCGTGATCGTCGACGCCGTGTGGGGCATCGTTGCTTCGCGCCGCGGTTCGGGGACCCCTCCGCACGGAAGCGAGCACGGCCCCTCCGATGAGCAACCGGCTACGGCAGCAACCGAGAGTGCCCGATGATCGACAATCTCGCACTCCGCTGGGTCGTCACGATCCTGTTCGCGATCTCCGCGGCGTTGACCGTGTACGCAATGGTGCGCCAACCGCTTCGCTGGCCCGCCTACGTCGGACACGTGCTGCACCTGATCATGGCCGTCGCGATGATCGTGATGGCGTGGCCGTTCTCGATGAGCTGGCCGACCACAGGCCCGACGGTCTTCTTCATCGTCGCTGCCATCTGGTTTCTGGCGACTCTCGCATTCCCGAGTTCTGTTCTCGCCGAACCGGAATGCGGGTGTGGCGATGTGTGCACCTGCGGGGCGAACTGTGGTTGCGTCCCCGCGACCGACTCGGTGTTCGGACGATCTGTCGCCGTCTACCACGCGGTCATGATGGGCGCGATGGCGTGGATGTACGCCGTGATGAACGGCAGCCTGCTCCCTGGGAGTACCTCGGCAAGTGCTTCGGGCGCAGTCGAATACACGTCGGCGCTCGGCGAGCTCGTGCTCGCCCACGACCACGGTTCCGGCGGCATGGACATGCCGGGAATGGACATGACCGGCACCAGCCAACCGGCGTACATCACTCCCATCAATTGGATTCTCACGATCGGTTTCGCCATCGCCGCCGTGGTGTGGTTGTACCGCTATCTCGATCGACGACGCCGCGCGGGCACGACGTCGGATGTACTCGCCTTCGCGGGCGACATCTCGCAGATCTGCATGGCCGCGGGGATGTCGATCATGTTCGGCGTGATGCTCTGAGCGTTGGGGGACGCGGCGTCGTAAAGGGTTCTGCGGGAACGTCGTTGGCTGGTGTGCGATCGTCTCGACCCGCTCGCGGCACCAGCATCACACCCACGAGACAGGCGATCACGAAGCAGCACAGCGTGATCGGCGGCCATGCGGACACCTCGACGGTGTCGGTCTGGACGTCGACTGCCCCGCCGAAGACCGACGAATACACCGCCGCATCCATGAGGAACCACACCACCGCCGCGATGCCGACCGCCGACACCCCGATCACGGCGTACCCGGCGCGAGCGTGCCGATAGCCCGGGCTGACTGCCCACAGCGCCAGCGCGACGAGGAGGCAGGCTGCCACCAGCGCGATGGCTCCGCCAAGACTCACGACGCCGCGCGCGGCAAGCTCTTCGGGTGCTCCCGAACGTGTGACGGCCTGGTCGGTCAGATCGGTCGACGCCGGAATGACCGACCCCTGCGCCCGAACCCACGTCATCGTCGTGGCAACGCCTCCCACCGTTGCCACGACGAGCAGCACGACCGACCAGCGGCGTCCGCTTGGTGGGGTTGGGGACGAGGTCACGGTGTCGGCTGCGCGGGGACGGCCGGAGCCTGACCGCCCGTGCCGTCACTCCCCTGGTTGCCGTCGCTCTGGTTGCTGTTTCCCTGAGTACTGCTGCCCTGGCTTCCGGAGCCCGCGTCGCTCTGCGTGAGATTCGGGGTGCCGCTGCCCGACGAGCCGTCCTGTGCCGCGCCTGCGATCCCGGCGACGTCGGTGATCAGCCACTTGCTGTCACGGTCGAGCGTGATGGTGTAGGGGGTGACGGTGTTGAGTCCCTTCGGATTCTGTGTGCTCGTCATGTGCGTGGAGACGAAGACCTGCACGATGAACTGTCGATCAGCCCTGATGTCAACGGTTTTCGCTGCTATCAGCTTCGCGGTCTGCACCCACTGGACCTCTTGGATGAGTGGTGTCAGCGTGTTCACCGCGACGTCGAAGCGCGAATTGAGTTCCGGCGCAGTGCCATTCTTGAGTGCTGCCGACCACGGTTGCAGGTTGTTGAAGTCGAATGTCGCCGCGCCGACCGCGTACCTACCGGCGACGGTCTCGGCTGTCTGTTTGTCGGCGGTCAGTTGGCGCTCGGCGGCGAGGTCGTCGGATCGCTGCACGAGGAGGTAGGCGAGCACGCCGACCGCGACTAGCGCGGCGACGCACAGCATGCTGACCGCCGCGACAACCGGGGGGCGACGCACCGTCAGGTACTCGGTCAACTGAGCTCGCGCGGATGGCTTTTCGACAGGAGACTCTTCGGGAGAAGGCTTTGCGGCGGGAGTCTTCTCGGCAGCAGCCTTCCCTGCGGAGGGCTTCTCGGCAGTAGCTTTCTCGGCGGGCGTAGCGGTGGTGTCATTCGCGCCCTCGTCGTTCTCCGGCTCGGCGTCGTTGGTCGTGGTGTGCAGGTCGGTTGTCATGGGCTGACTCCTTGTCGGCTCGGGCTGTCATCTCGGCGGGGTCACGGTTAGTTGCAGGCTGTCGCCGGGCAGGACCTTCATTGCCTGCTCCAGCAGCGTCGCGATGTTGATCTGGGCCAGCACCGAACCCGACTGCCGTGCGGCGGGGAGCAGTGTGTCGGCGATGCTGCCCAATGGGGGTGCGATGGTGTTCACGAACTCAGCGGACCGATTCAATGACGGTTTCCAGCGATCTCGGATCTTCTTTCCGCCGTCGGTGGAGACCGCGAATGGCTTGACCGCGGTCACGACGTCGCGGACGCTGGTGCCCGCGTACACGAGTTGGGGAGCAGTCGGACGCAGCGACGGGCCGATCCAGGCGCCGTCCTGCAGCATCGTCGTCGAGTTTCCGATGATCTTCTCGATGGCCGGCTGTGAGTAGATCATCGTCGCCGCGAGTACCTGCGCGGCTGGTGTGAGGCGTTCGACGTCGGACTCGGTTCCGGCGAGTGCTGCCGCGAGAGTGTCGACGAGATCGTTGACGAGTGTCGGGTCGACCTGATCGAGCAGCGTCTGTGTCGAGCCGAGGAGTTCCGGTACCGATGCCGGGACGTCGACCACGGTTGCGGTCAGGGTCTGACCACTACGAATCGTTTGGGCCGCATCGTCTTTCGGGGGGATGAGGAAGAGTCCCGACTCCCCGATCATCGATTGGTTCTCGATGACGAGTTTGCTGTTCGACGGTATCTGATGCGTGGCGTCGTAGGAGATCTCGATGTCGATGTCGTTGCCGCCGGTGTAGGTCACCGACGACACACTCCCGATCGACACTCCGCGGAGCAGGACAGCCGAACCGGCGTGCAGGCCATTGGATTTGGGTGCGGTGATGGTGACCGTCGTCTGGTCGGAGATGACCCGCATCTTCAGTACGCCCACCGAGAGGTAGGCGACCGCGAGGATGAGCACCGCAATGGTCGCCATGATGGAGAACATGTAGCGCGCCTTCATCGGACCGCTCCGATCATGCGCAACACCGCCGTCACCGACCGAGTTGCTTCCCGACGATCCCCACCCACGGTGATCTTGTCGACGGAGACCCCACCGTTCTTGGCGAACGGGAGGAGCTTTGTCTGCGTCACGTCGACGACCTTGCCGATGTTGCCGTTGAATTCGGTCGAGGACGCGGAGTAGCTGCGCAGCAGGGGCGTGATCTTCTCCAGGAACGGGTTGAGCTCGGCGAGCCTCGGCGTGAGCCAGCTCAGACCGATCGCGAGAGCGCTGGAACCCGCGACGAGTTTGAATCCCTCACTGATCGCGTCCATGACAGATCCCAGGGTGAACTGGCCCTGCGGACCCATCGACATCGCGAGAAGAGCTGGGTCAGAAGCTATCTGGCGGCTGGTTTCATCGAGTGTGTCGATCATCGAGTTCAGCTCGTCGGTGCCGCGTGCGAGATCCTGGATATCGTGGGCGCCGACGCGTGATGCTGCGGGGAGGTCGCCGTTCTCGATGTCGACGGACTCGTTGACCTTGCGGATCGAATCCTGCACTCGCATCACCGAACCGCCCGCCATGAAGTCGGCGAGATTGGTGATGATGTCTTCGATCTGGGGGCCGGGGTCTGTGTCGTGTAGACCGATGACGTCGCCGTCGTGCAGGAGGGGCGCGCTCGAGGATGCGGGCGGTATCAACGCGACGTAGATGTCGCCGAGCATCGTCGACTGTCGCAGTTCGGCTTTCGAGCCGCGCAACACCTGGGCTTGTGGCGTGATGCCGAGGGTCAGCCGCGCGGCGTTGGGGACGAGCTCGATGGATTCAAGCGTCCCGATCTGGGTGCCGCGTGAGAGCACCCGCGCACCCAGCGGGAGGTTGACGACCGAGGAGAAGTCGACGTAGAGCGTCGTCGAATTCGACGACGACGAGGTCAGTCTCGGCAACAGATTCGCGGGATTGGTCCCACGTCCGACCGCGACGACGACAACTGCTGCCACCACGGCCAGTACACACAGGACAAATGAGACTCCACGACGCATCATCGGCCGAGACCTCCCTGGATCGCAGCGCCCACGAGGCCGGTGAGATCGACGACCGCCGTCTGTCCGGTGCGGACGTCGCAGCTCCCGGCACCGCTGCGGTCGAGGAGTCCGCACAGCGCCGCGCTACTCGGGGTCCTGGTGAGCACCTTCGGCCCCGACACAGACACCGGAACCCCTCGCGCGGACCGGCTCATCATGGCCAACGCCGACGTCGCGATTCCCGGGATCTCACGCAGAAGCACAAGCAGGTCAGGGGTTTTGGCGACACCGAGATCGATCAGCGGTTTCGCGACGTCGGCGGTGTCGAGCAGCGGCGGTAGGAGGTCGCCGAGAAGATCGTCGATCGCGGGCGCGGCCTCAGACAATCCATTGAAGATATAGACGAAGTCTTCGATCAGCCTGCCCATCATGAACGTCAACGACGCCGAGTTGGTCCCGATATCGCGCAGATCATCCCAGTTCTGGGTGGTGACATCGGTGAGCGTCGCCAGATTGTCGAAGATCGAGCGCATCTGCGCGAGGAACTCGTCGGGTGCTGCCATCAGGCTCGACATGTTCTTGATGGACTTGTTGATGTCGCCGCCGGTCCCGTTGATCTCCCGCGAGGTGACCGAGATGAGCTCTCCCACCGGCTTTTTCGTATCTGTACCCACTCCCCCGACCTCGTTGAACATCGTCGTGAACGACTGGAACGCATCGCTGACCGAGATGGGCGTAAACGTCCGAGAGAGCGGAACACATGTCTGCGCGGCTAGTTCGGGGCCGCCGTGTGCGTCGGTGCCAACGAGTTCGAGACGACGGTCGGCGAGCACCGAGTTGTTGATCGCGACCACTTTGAGATCGGAAGCCAGCGGCCGGTCGTCGACCTTCATGTGCACTGTCACGTAACCGTTTTCGGGGTTCAGCGAGGTCACTGTTCCGACCTTGACGCCCCGGATGTTGACCGCATTTCCCGCATAGAGGCCGGCCGAGTCGGGTAGCTGGGCGCAGAGTGCACGCGCGTTGTTCGACGTCGACCTCAGGTAGACGACCACCGCACCGACAAGCAGCGCGACGACGAGGATCGCGGCGACCAGTGCGATCGCCCTGCTGTCGATTCGGCGCGCTCGTGCGGTCAACATGTGCGGCCCGCGATGGGTATGCAGATCGACGAGTCGTCGATCACCTGATCACCGAAGTCGAGTGTCACGCCATTGGGATGCATTGTGCGACTGAGCTTGTCGGCGATGCCGCGCAGCTGTGTGATCGCGACACTCATCTTTGCCGCGATGTCTTTGGTCTCGCCCGCGGAGGCGATGATCTTGCGCAGGGGCGGCTTGATGCGCGCCTGATACGGCTCGCCGAGGACGTCGCCGACGTAGAGCACGAGCGACGCGAGGGCGTCGTAGGTGATGATGCCACGATCCTTGTAGCCGATGATGAGCGGCAGTACGGCGTGAATGCGTTTGATCATCTCGACGAGCGTGGCTCGTTGTGCCGCCATGGCTGTGCTGTATTCGCCGCCGATGTCGGCGACGCTCTTGATCTGATCCTGCTGCTTGTCGAGCAAGCCCGTGAGGGTGTCGACGTCGGACATGATGCCGCGGATGGCGCCGGGCGCGGCGTCGAGGCTGTTGGTCAGCGCCATCGCCGTGCCGCGCATCGTCGGCGCGTCGATGCCCGAGGTGGTCTTGGCGGCGGAGTCGAGCACCTCGGAGATCGAGTAGGGCACGGAGGTACGCGAGACGGGAATCACTGAGTCGCCCAACGGTTTATCTCCTGCGGGCAGCAGTGCGACGTATGCTCCGCCGACCACCGTCAGCATCCGGACGTCGAGGGAGGTCTGGTCGCCGAGGAATACGGTGCGGTCGACGGAGAGCGAGACGTCGACTTTGTCGTCGGACAATGCGACATCGGTGACCTTGCCGACGGTCACGCCTGCGATGCGTACCTCGGTGCCGCCCTTGATGCCGCCGCTCTCCGACATCACCGCGTGCACGATCGCGCGCCCGGGAGGCGAGATATAGAGGACGCCGACGACGACCACCAGCACGGCCACGACGGCGACAACCCCGACGGCCCAGGAGATCTCGGCCCTGCGGGAGACCTGGTCGCGGACAGCGAAGTCGGATAGTCGACTCAGGCCTTGCACAACGTCACCTTCCCTCCGCCGAGCAGGACCTGCCCCATCTCCGGCAGCGCCACCTCGCCGCGCGAACACGTCGCGTCGAAGCCCAGGTGGCTCATCGACGCGTTCACGGTCGCCAGGAAGGTCGGCAACGCGCCGAGCACCTCGGCGAACTGGTTGGTGTCGGGGACGAGTTGCATGATGCGCGCAGAGACGTTGTCGTGGCCACCGAGAGTGAGGTCGAACAGGTTCGAGAGCAGGTCGACGATCGGCGGAAACACTCTGGCGCCGTTGCCGAATGCGGACTTCAGCAGATCGAGCTTGGTCTCGAGAGTGTCGAAGAGTACGCCGAGGCCTTTCATCAGCACCCCGATGATCTCGGACTTGCCCTGCAGCGCAGCGGAGACGATGCCGAGGTTGTTGACGACCGTGGAGATCAGGGCCTTCTTGTCGGTAGCGAAACGGGTGAGACGTTCGACGTCGGCGAGGACGTCGCCGAGTCCGACGCCGTCCTCGCCCTGGAGCAGATGGAGCATGTTGGTGGCGAAGGTGTTGAACACCTCGGGGTCGGCGCCCTGCAGCAGCGGTCGTAATCCGTTGAACAGCTTGGTGATGTCGAAGGAGCCACTCGTCTTGGCAACGGGGATCACCTGACCGGGGTCGAGTGGCGCCGCATCCGTTGGCGTGGTCGTGCTGACGGTCCCGTTGACCTCCGCTTTCTGTGCAACTTCTGCTTTGGTGACCGCGAGGTAGCGTTGGCCGACGAGGTTCTGGAATCGAATCGCGAGCTGATCGCGACTGGTGAGCCGATTCTCTTGGCGCACGGTGAAAGTCACCATTGCCACGCCGGTGGACTGGAGATCGATGTCGGTCACCTTGCCCACCTGGACGCCGCGCACGCGGACGTCGGCGTTCTTGTGCAGCCCGAACACGTCGGAGAACTCGGCGCGGTAGGTCTCGACGTCGCCGCCGACCGGCCGATTGATCGCCTGCACGATCGCATAGAGGGCGAGGATCACGACGGCCGCCACGAGCAGCAGTCGTTTCGTCGCCGACGACGCGTTTCTCACGAACCTCCACCCACTCTCGACAGCAGTTGGTTCAACGGTGCCGATGCTCCGGGCACGACGTCGAGGTGCGCGGTTACCGACAGGGTGGTTCGCCCCGTCGTCGGATCGGTGTGGAACGCATTGCCGAAGTGATCGATCAGCGTGCCGACCTGCGCGGGGGTGACACCCGAAAGTCCTTGCCCGAGCGGCGTCGTGAATGCGTTGGTGAGGTCCATGAACGCGCCGAACGGCGCGAGGCCGTTGAACAGTGATCCCATGCCGCCGAACAGATCTCCGATGTCGCCGATCATCTGCGCGACCTGCAGCACGTAACCGTGGTCGAGGAGGAGGGGGTTGGAGTTGAAGATGTTGAGTCCCTTGATTGCGCCCGCTGCCGCAGCACCGACGCCGCTGAACGCGTCTGCGGCAGTGGGTAAGAGCGCATTCAGACGTGTGCGCTGCCCTTGCTGCACCGTTTGCAGAGTGACGGTTGCCGCGGTCAGAAACGGTGACAGGCGAATCGTCGTGTCGCTCACCTGCTTGAGTAGGTCGCTGAGTTGTGGGGACAGCACGGGCAGGGTGAAGGAGCCCGCACTGCGCACGGTGGCCGTCACGGTGTAGTCCGACGGCGCCTGTGCGAGCGTGATGGTGCTGCCACTGGTGACCGACGAGCCCGAACCCGTCGGGTTCAGACGCACGGCGTCGGAGCCGAAGAGGTTGCGCGACACGAAGCTCACCGCCGTGTTCTCGGTCAGTTCGCCTATGGCGTCCCGGTTGACGCAGACCTCCATGCGCGTGACGTCGCGGCGTGAAATGTCGAGGCCGCAGACCTCTCCGACGGTCTCGCCGCGGATATCGACCGGGACGCCCTCCTGCACGCCGTCGGGAAGCGATGGGGCGTCGATGGCGAAGCGCACGGAGTCGTCGCCTCCGCTGAAGGGCTTGATGGCGACGAGAGCGACGACGGCTACAGCCACGAGCACGGCGAGCATGCCTCGCTTGCGCAGCGCGGCCGGGGAGAGTTCGCGTGCCCTGCTCATGCGAAGTTCAGCCCCGAGTTCAGACCCCAGAACATCAGCGACATCACCATGTCGGCCGCGACGATCAGCACGAGACTGGCGCGGATCGCCCGGCCGGACGCGATGCCGACTCCCTCGGGACCGCCGCTCGCGAAGAAGCCGTAATAGGTGTGCGCGATGATCACCAGGACCGCGAAGACGACGACCTTGATCGTCGAATAGACGACGTCGACCGGACTCACGAACGCCTCGACGTAGCGGTCGTAGGCGCCCGCGGAATTGCCGTAGACGACGCTGACGACCAGCCGCGAAGACAGATAGGCCAGGCAGAGCGAGATCAGATAGAACGGCACGATGGCGAGGACGCCCGCGATGACGCGTGTGCCCACCACGAACGGAATCGGCCGGATCGCTTGCGCCTCAAGGGCATCGATCTCCTCCGAGATGCGCATGGAGCCGATCTCGGCGGTCATCCGGCATCCCGCCTGCGCGGCGAACCCCACTGCCGCGACGATCGGGGCCATCTCACGCGTGGCGGCGTACCCGGTGATGAGGCCTGCCATCGGAGAGAGGTTGAGCGATGAGAGCGAGGTGACACCGAGGATGCCGATCATGCCGCCGACCGAAACACCAAGGATTGCAAGCACACTCGCGATCCCGCCGCCGACGAGGATCGAGCCGTTGCCCCAGGTGGTCTCGGCGAACGCCGCGAGGGTCTGGTTGCGATACGCGCGCACCGTGTGCGGCAGACCCGCGATGGTGTCGAGCACGAATGTCACCTGGCGGCCGATGTGCTCGAACGGGCGGCCCGCGTCGTCGGCGACTCTCTCCAAGCGCGGGAACTTGGTACTCGGGATGTAACTCCCGGCGCGTTGCGCCATGTCAGATCACCGCCATCTCAGATCACCTGCGGCGGGATGAAGAGCGTCGTGACCTGGGTGATGATCACGTTGATCACCATCGACGCGACGATGCCGAGCACGACGGCCGCGTTGACAGCGTCAGCGACGCCGCGGGCGCCCCCGGCGGCCTCGAGCCCCCGCCTGCTCGCGATGACCACCACGACGAAACCGAAGATGACCGACTTACCCAGGCAGATCCACAGGTCCGTGGTCGACGCGTAGCTGCCGAACGACTGCCAATACGAGCCCGCGATGACCCCCTGTCCGACGATCGCCACGATGAAGCTCGCGGCCACCGCGATCACGATGATGAGGATCGAGAGAACCGGGGCGACCAGCACCATCGCGACCATCCGCGGTGCGACGAGCCGGCGCGTGGGATCGATGCCGAGGACTCGCATGGCGTCGATCTCCTCGCGGACCGTGCGAGCTCCGAGATCCGCCGTGATCGCCGACGCCCCTGCACCACCGAGCAGAAGGGCGGCGGCCATCGGCGCGCCCTGCTGGATGACACCCATGCCGCCGACGGCTCCGGCCATCGAGGTGGCGCCGAGGTTGCTGGTGAGGCCGCCGATCTGCACCGCGATGATCACTCCGAACGGTACGGCCATCAGCAGGGCGGGCAGGACCGTGATGCTGAGCAGGAACCACGCCTGAACGGTCGCCTCGCGGACCGGAAACCTGCCGCCGACGATGTCTGTCGTCGCGATGACAGAGGTGCGCACGCCCAGCCTGACCGTGCGGACGAAGCCCTGCACACTCTGCGCCATCGGCACGCGCAACCCCCATAAACTCAATCAAGCACTTGTTTGGTTTTGGGACGTATTAGACATCCCGGTTTCATTCTTCGCGCCGAGGCGAGTATCACATATCCATGTGTCCGCTGTCACACCCCCATTCGTGGTTGCGCTGTCAACTGCAGAAACACAAGCTCGTCGCACGCTCGATGCTCGATACCGTCGATGTCGAGTGTTTGAGATCGTGAAACGTTGGAGTGAGTTATGGTTCACGAGTGTCAGAAGTAGGCTCAGCCTCGACCGCGGCGTCGACCCACGCGGGTTCGGCGATGACGATGCTGGGTGCGTCGCGTCGTCGACGCGCCGAGGAACAGGAGCGTCGGATCATCGACGCGGCGTCGTCGGAGTTCGTGCGCTCCGGGGTCCGTCGAGCCAACATCGACTGCATCGCCCGCGACGCAGGCGTCAGCCGCAGCACGCTGTATCGCCGTTTCCCCAGCAAGGATGCGCTCCTGGCCGAGGTCGTGCTGCAACTGCGCAGGGACTTCTTCTCCGAGATGCAACAGGCTGTTCGCGACCTCGACCCGCGCGAAGCGGTGATCGAGGGGTTCCAGGTGTCCATCACGCGGGCTCGCAGCAATGAACTCGTCACCCGCATACTCGCCGACGAGCCGGGCGCCGCCGACCTGATCATCGGATTCGACGGCCCGTACGTGGTGGAAATGGTCGGGCAGTTCAGTCAGAGCATCGTCGACTCCCTGCGTGCCGCGGGCGCCAACATGCCTGACGCCGACCTGCGGCTCGCGTCGGAGACGCTGTTTCGGCTGATCATGTCGTTCGCGCTCACCGACTCGCACACCGTCGACATCGACGACGCCGACGCGCTGCGCGACTACGCGTCGAAGTTCCTCGCCCCGATGTTCTGGTGATCTCGACAAGCTCGATCAGCGGGGGTTGCGCGCGATCAGCGGGGGCGTCGACTGGGCGCTCGAGACGGCCGAGTGGGCGTCTCGTCGCGTCGACTGGGCGTCTCGTCGCGTCGACTGGGCGCTCGCGCCGGCCGAGTGGGCGTCTCGTGGCGTCGAGTGGGCGCTCGAGCCCGTCGAGTGTGCGTCTCGTCGCGTCGACTGGGCGGCGCCGGGTTTCTATTGCGGACCCGATATGACCGCATTGGCTGCGATGCTCGGTTCGTCGAGTGATTGGCACTCGGCTCGAACCTCGAAGCGTCCCACCTGAAAGGCCACAATCATGGATTGGACACTGGAAGTCGCGTTTCTGCCCGTCACCGACGTCGATCGAGCAAAGGACTTCTACACCAGGATCGGGTTCAACCCCGACCACGACTCGTCCCCCACCGACGAGATCAGGTTTGTGCAGATGACACCGCCCGGCTCGCGCTGCTCGATCGCTTTCGGCCGGGGCATCGTCGACGCCGCGCCACCCAACGCCGGAACACTGATGCTCTGCGTGTCCGACATCCAGGCTGCGCGGAAGGAGCTACTCGACGCCGGCGTCGACGCCAGTGAGGTCGACGTCCAGTCGTGGGGCCACTTCGTCTACTTCGACGATCCTGATGGCAACCACTGGAACGTGCAGTACTTGCCCTACCGGTACGAGTGAGCGCCCGACGCATCGTCACGCAAAACGGCCCCGCACCTTGTGAGGTGCGGGGCCGTTTCGGTGATCTCGACAGGCTCGATCAGCGGGTTACCGCCGATCAGCGAGAGCGAGCTCGATCAGCGGGTTACCGCCGATCAGCGATGATCTCGACAAGCTCGATCAGCGAGAACTACAGCTCGATCAGCGGGTTACCGTCAGCGGTAGTCGCTGCCGAAACCGTAGTCGTCCAGCGGAACCGCAGCGCCGGCGGGAGCACCGAAGGTGCCGTCCGGGCTGTAGTAGGTGTCGTCGTAGGACGGCACCGCGTAGGCGGCCGCGCGGGCCTCCTCGGTCGGCTGGACCTCGATGTTGCGGTACCGGTTGATGCCCGTACCAGCCGGGATCAACTTACCGATGATCACGTTCTCCTTCAGACCGATCAGCTTGTCGCTGCGGCTGTTGATGGCCGCATCGGTCAGGACACGCGTGGTCTCCTGGAACGACGCCGCCGACAGCCAGGACTCGGTCGCCAGCGAGGCCTTGGTGATACCCATGAGGACCGGACGTCCGGCGGCGGGCTCGCCACCCTCGGACACGACCTGACGGTTCGCGGCCTCGAACTCGGCACGCTCGGTGAGCGAGCCGGGCAGGAACTCCGTCGAACCCGAGTCGATGATCGTCACACGACGCAGCATCTGACGCACGATGGTCTCGATGTGCTTGTCGTGGATCGACACACCCTGGCTCCGGTAGACCTCCTGGACCTCGTTGACCAGGTGCACCTGCACCTGACGCGGACCCATGACGCGCAGCACCTCGTGCGGGTTCGCCGAACCCTCCATGAGCTGCTGGCCCACCTCGACGTGGTCGCCGTCGGCGAGAAGACGCTCGGAGCCGTCGTCGTGCTTGAAGACACGCAGACGCTGACGCTTCGAGATCTTGTCGTAGACAACCTCTTCCGATCCGTCATCGGGGATGATCGTGATCTTGTAGAAGCGGTCGTCGTCCTCCAGGCGAATCCGTCCGGAGACCTCCGCGATCGGTGCGACACCCTTGGGCACGCGCGCCTCGAAGAGCTCCTGGACACGCGGCAGACCACCGGTGATGTCGTCACCGACGCCACCCTGGTGGAACGTACGCATCGTCAGCTGGGTACCGGGCTCACCGATCGACTGTGCGGCGATGATACCGACGGCCTCGCCGATGTCGACGAGCTTGCCGGTCGCCATCGAACGGCCGTAGCACATGGCGCAGACGCCGGTGCCGGTCGCGCAGGTCAGGACCGAACGGACCTTGACCTGGTTGATGCCTGCTGCGAGCAGAGCCTCGATGGCCGGATCGCCGAGGTCGTGACCACGTTCGACGATGACGTTGCCGTTCTCGTCGACCGCGTCGGCGGCCAGGGTGCGGGCGTACGCCGAGGTCTCGACGTGCGCGTCGCGGATGATCGAACCATCCGGCTGCTTCTCGCCGAGCAACACGTTGATGCCGCGCTCGGTGCCACAGTCGGTCTCGCGGACGATGACGTCCTGGCTGACGTCGACCAGACGACGGGTCAGGTAACCCGAGTCGGCCGTACGAAGTGCGGTGTCGGCCAGACCCTTACGAGCACCGTGCGTGTTGATGAAGTACTCGGCGACGGTCAGACCCTCGCGGAACGAGGACTTGATCGGACGCGGGATGAACTCACCCTTCGGGTTCGTCACCAGACCCTTCATGCCCGACAGGTTTCGCACCTGGGTCATGTTTCCGGTCGCGCCGGACTTCGGGATCATGGTGATCGGGTTGTCGTCCGGGTAGTAGTCCTCCATGGCCTTACCGACTTCCTCGGTGGCCTGCTTCCAGATCTCGACCAGAGCATCACGACGCTCGTCCGGGGTGAGGGCACCACGCTGGAACTTGCGCTCCAGTCCGTCGGCCCGCTCCTCGTAACGCTCGAGGATCTCAGCCTTGGCCGGCGGCACGAGCACGTCGGCCATCGACACGGTGACACCCGAACGGGTGGCCCAGTAGAAGCCGACGTCCTTGAGCTTGTCGACGGTCTGCGCGACGACGATCATCGGGTAGCGCTCGGCGAGATCGTTGATGATCGCGGCCTGACGCTTCTTCGGCATCTGCTCGTCGACATACGCGTATTCGACGGGGAGCAGCTCGTTGAAGAGCACGCGACCCAGCGTCGTCACGACGTCCCACGGCTGACCGAACTTCCAGCCATCCGGGAACTGCTCGGCCTCGATGTCGGCAGGCGGACGCTGATCGGTCAGACGCACCTTGATGCGCGACTGCACGGTGAGCGCACCGCGGTCGACGGCCATGATGGCCTCAGCCGGGCTCGAGTAGACGCCACGCTCGATGTCGTCGTCGGTTGCCGGGGTGTACTCGCCTGCCGCGCCCTCCTTGAGGGTGGTCAGGTAGTACAGACCGGTCACCATGTCCAGACGCGGCATGGCCAGCGGGCGACCCGACGCGGGCGACAGGATGTTGTTCGACGACAGCATCAGGATGCGTGCCTCGGCCTGCGCCTCCGCACTCAGCGGGAGGTGCACGGCCATCTGGTCACCGTCGAAGTCGGCGTTGAACGCCTCACACACGAGCGGGTGCAGCTGGATGGCCTTGCCCTCGACGAGCTGCGGCTCGAACGCCTGGATACCCAGGCGGTGCAGCGTCGGAGCACGGTTGAGCAGCACGGGGTGCTCGGCGATGACCTCTTCGAGGACGTCCCACACGGCCGGGCGCTGACGCTCGACCATGCGCTTGGCGCTCTTGATGTTCTGCGCCTGGTTCAGGTCGACGAGACGCTTCATCACGAACGGCTTGAACAGCTCGAGAGCCATCAGCTTGGGCAGACCACACTGATGCAGCTTGAGCTGCGGGCCGACGACGATGACCGAACGGCCCGAGTAGTCGACGCGCTTACCGAGCAGGTTCTGACGGAAACGACCCTGCTTGCCCTTGAGCAGATCGGACAGCGACTTGAGCGGACGGTTGCCCGGTCCGGTGACCGGACGGCCGCGGCGGCCGTTGTCGAACAGGGCGTCGACAGACTCCTGCAACATCCGCTTCTCGTTGTTGACGATGATCTCGGGAGCACCGAGGTCGATCAGTCGCTTGAGGCGGTTGTTGCGGTTGATCACACGACGGTAGAGGTCGTTGAGGTCGGAGGTCGCGAAACGGCCACCGTCGAGCTGCACCATCGGACGCAGCTCCGGCGGGATCACCGGCACAGCGTCGAGGACCATGCCCAGCGGCGAGTTGCCCGACTGCTGGAACGCCGCGACGACCTTGAGTCGCTTGAGCGCGCGCAGCTTCTTCTGACCCTTACCGCTGCGGATGGTCTCGCGCAGCGACTCGGCCTCGGCGTCGATGTCGAAGGTCTCGAGGAGCTTCTTGATCGCCTCGGCGCCCATCGCACCGGTGAAGTACTCGCCGTAGCGGTCCTGCAGCTGGTGGTAGAGCTTCTCATCGATGATCAGATCGCCCGGGGAGAGCTTCACGAACTTGTCCCACAGCTCTTCGAGAGCGTCGAGCTCACGCTGTGCTGCGTCGCGCATCCGCTTCATCTCGCGGTCGCCACCGTCGCGCACCTTGCGGCGCACGTCGGCCTTGGCACCCTCGGCCTCGAGCTCGGCGAGGTCGGCCTCGAGCTTCTGCTGACGCTCGTTGAGGTCGGCGTCGCGCTGATCGGCGACAGCCTTCTTCTCGACCTCCATCTCAGCCTCGAGCGTCGAGAGCTCGTTGTGGCGGAGCTCGTCGTCGACCGAGGTGATGACGTATGCGGCGAAGTAGATGATCTTCTCGAGATCCTTCGGCGCGAGGTCGAGCAGGTAGCCCAGGCGGCTCGGGACACCCTTGAAGTACCAGATGTGGGTGACCGGTGCGGCCAGCTCGATGTGGCCCATCCGCTCACGACGCACCTTGGCCTTGGTGACCTCGACGCCGCAGCGCTCGCAGATGATGCCCTTGAAGCGCACGCGCTTGTACTTGCCGCAGTAGCACTCCCAGTCGCGAGTAGGTCCGAAGATCTTCTCGCAGAACAGGCCGTCCTTCTCAGGCTTGAGCGTGCGGTAGTTGATGGTCTCCGGCTTCTTGACCTCGCCGTACGACCAGTTGTGGATATCGTCGGCCGTTGCAAGACCGATTTTCAGTTCGTCGAAAAAGTTGACGTCGAGCACTTGTTACCTTTCCAGAGCTCTGTCAATAAAGGGCCGTTGGCCGCCGGTCACGGAAACTCCGTGACCGGCGGCAGCGAGATCAGTTCGCGAGGTCGTCGACAGTGGCCGACTCGTTGCGCGACAGGTTGATGCCGAGGTTGGCGGCTGCGCGCTCGAGATCCTCGTCATCGGTGTCGTGCATCTGAATCGCCGCACCGTCGGAGCTCAGCACCTCGACGTTCAAGCAGAGTGACTGCAGCTCCTTGAGGAGCACCTTGAACGACTCGGGGATGCCCGGCTCGGGGATGTTCTCGCCCTTGACGATGGCCTCGTAGACCTTGACGCGGCCGACCACGTCGTCGGACTTGATCGTCAGCAGCTCCTGCAGGGTGTAGGCAGCGCCGTACGCCTGCATGGCCCAGCACTCCATCTCACCGAAGCGCTGGCCACCGAACTGGGCCTTACCGCCGAGCGGCTGCTGGGTGATCATCGAGTACGGACCGGTGGAGCGAGCGTGGATCTTGTCGTCGACCAGGTGGTGCAGCTTGATGATGTACATGTAGCCGACAGACACCGGGTACGGGAACGGCTCGCCGGAACGACCGTCGAACAGCATCGCCTTGCCGTCGCCGTTGACCATGACCTCACCGTCGCGGTTCGGAAGCGTCGAGGACAGCAGTCCGGTCAGCTCCTCCTCGCGGGCGCCGTCGAACACCGGGGTTGCGGTGTTGGTGTCGGGCTCGGCCGAGTACATGTCCTCGGGCAGCTTCGACGCCCAGTCGGGCACACCATTCGCGACGTTGATGTTCCAGCCGGTCTTGGCGATCCACCCGAGGTGGGTCTCCAAGATCTGACCGATGTTCATACGACGCGGAACACCGTGGGTGTTCAGGATGATGTCGACAGGGGTGCCGTCGGGCAGGAACGGCATGTCCTCCTGCGGGAGGATCTTGCCGATGACGCCCTTGTTGCCGTGGCGGCCTGCGAGCTTGTCGCCGTCCTGGATCTTGCGCTTCTGAGCCACGTACACGCGGACCAGCTCATTGACACCGGGTGCGAGATCGTCGTCGTCGTCGCGGCTGAAGACGCGGACGCCGATGACCTTGCCGGTCTCACCGTGAGGCACCTTGAGCGACGTGTCGCGAACCTCGCGAGCCTTCTCACCGAAGATCGCGCGGAGCAGACGCTCTTCCGGGGTCAGCTCGGTCTCGCCCTTCGGGGTGACCTTGCCGACCAGGATGTCGCCGTCGCGGACCTCGGCACCGATACGCACGATGCCGCGCTCGTCGAGGTCGGCGAGGACCTCGTCGGAGACGTTCGGGATGTCACGCGTGATCTCCTCGGCACCGAGCTTGGTGTCGCGGGCGTCGATCTCGTGCTCCTCGATGTGGATCGAGGTGAGCACGTCCTCCTCCACGAGCCGCTGGCTCAGGATGATGGCGTCCTCGTAGTTGTGACCCTCCCACGGCATGATCGCCACGAGCAGGTTCTTGCCCAGTGCCATCTCGCCGTTCTCGGTGCACGGACCGTCGGCCAGGACCTGACCTGCCTCGACACGCTGTCCCTCGTCGACGATCGGGCGCTGGTTGGCGCACGTGCCGTGGTTGGAACGGGCGAACTTGCGCATCCGGTAGGTGTCGCGGGTGCCGTCGTCTGCCATCACGGTGATGTAGTCGGCGGAAACCTCTTCGATCACACCGGTCTTGCCCGAGACGATGACGTCGCCGGCGTCGACCGCCGCACGCAGCTCCATACCGGTGCCGACCAGCGGCGACTCGTTACGGACCAGCGGCACGGCCTGACGCTGCATGTTCGCACCCATCAGGGCGCGGTTCGCGTCGTCGTGCTCGAGGAACGGGATCATCGCGGTCGCGACCGACACCATCTGTCGCGGCGAGACGTCGAGATATTCGACGTCGCTCGCGCCGACGAACTCGACCTCCGAACCCTTCTTACGGACCAGCACGCGATCGTCGGTGATGGTTCCGTTGAGGTCGAAGTTGGTGTTCGCCTGGCCGATGAGGAAACGATCTTCCTCGTCGGCGGTCAGGTACTGGATGTCGTCGCTGACGACGCCATCGACGACCTTGCGGTACGGCGTCTCGATGAAGCCGAACGGGTTGACCCGTGCGTACACCGACAGCGAACCGATCAGACCAATGTTCGGACCTTCAGGGGTCTCGATCGGACACATGCGGCCGTAGTGCGACGGGTGGACGTCGCGGACCTCGAGGCCCGCACGCTCACGGCTCAGACCACCCGGGCCGAGTGCCGAGAGACGACGCTTGTGCGTCAGACCCGACAGCGGGTTGTTCTGGTCCATGAACTGCGAGAGCTGCGACGTTCCGAAGAACTCCTTGATCGCCGCCACGACGGGACGGATGTTGATCAGGGTCTGCGGGGTGATCGCCTCGACGTCCTGGGTCGTCATGCGCTCACGCACGACGCGCTCCATACGCGAGAGTCCGACGCGGATCTGGTTCTGGATGAGCTCGCCGACGGTGCGCAGACGACGGTTGCCGAAGTGGTCGATGTCGTCGACCTCGATCGGAACCTCGAGGCTGTCGGGTCCGGCGACCTGCGAGAACGACACGGTGTGCGGGTCGGCATCGTGCAGGCGCACGAGGTACTCGACGGTCGCGGCGATGTCTTCGCGGGTGAGGACCGACTCGCCCGTCATCGGGTTGTCGGTGAGGCCCAGCTTCTTGTTGACCTTGTAGCGGCCGACGCGGGCGAGGTCGTAGCGCTTCTCCTTGAAGAACAGGTTCTCGAGGAGGTTCTCGGCCGACTCGCGGGTCGGGGGCTCGCCCGGACGCAGCTTGCGGTAGACCTCGAGCAGCGCCTCGTCCTGGTTGGCGGTGTTGTCCTTCTCCAGGGTCGACATCATGATCTCGGAGAACCCGAAACGCTCGCTGATCTCTTCGTTCGTCCAGCCGAGAGCCTTCAGGAGCACGGTGACCGGCTGACGACGCTTGCGGTCGATGCGCACGCCGACGGTGTCGCGCTTGTCGACGTCGAATTCCAACCACGCGCCACGGCCCGGGATGACCTTCACGGTGTGGAGGGTCTTCTCGGTGGCCTTGTCGATGGAGGCGTCGAAGTAGACGCCCGGGCTACGGACGAGCTGCGAGACGACGACACGCTCGGTGCCGTTGATGATGAAGCTGCCCTTGTCGGTCATGATCGGGAAGTCGCCCATGAAGACGGTCTGCGACTTGATCTCACCGGTGTTGTTGTTGATGAACTCCGCGGTGACGAACAGGGGCGCCGCGTAGGTCATGTCCTTGTCTTTGCACTCCTCGACGGAGGCCTTGACCTCGTCGAAGTGAGGGTCGGAGAAGGAAAGCGACATCGAGCCCGAGAAGTCCTCGATCGGCGACAGTTCGTGGAGGATGTCCTCCAGACCGCCGACGGGGTTCTCTTCGCCACGGGCGATGGCCTTGGCGCGCCACTCGGGGGAGCCGACGAGCCACTCGAAGGAATCGAGCTGTAGATCAAGGAGGCCCGGTACCTCCAGAGGCTCGCTGATTTTCGCGAACGATGCGCGGTGCGGCGCATTCGGGATGGTGGTTGAGGTGGACTGGCGATCGACTGCCAAGGTGCGTCCTTCCAACACGAGGGTTCTGCCTAGCGGTGTGTGCAACAAGCGCTAAGTGGCTTGGTGGGCCGTTCGCTGGTGACAACCTTCGATCGCGATCACCATGCACACACCAGAGGAGAATGTGGCCAGAAGGAGAATCGACAGATGGACAGGAGGCAGCCAGCGCAACGTCCAACTGTAGCAGAAAATAGACGCACTTTGTCAAGTAGCGTCTGGAAACGATTTCGCACTGGTGGCTGCCCGCGCTGCAATCGCTGGTCACAGATTGGCCCGCCAACGCCGCCACGTCAAGCGGTACGCGCCAATTTGTGTAAGAAAATTAGCGCCTCACCTGCGTGATGCCGCGTTGAGGGGTCAAAGCGCCGACTGTTCAGCATCACGACGCGCGTAGAACACGCGCTGGCCACATGGCCGCGCTGGGCAGTTTTGCACGACGAGGAGCCGCGCTCGGGCAACTCAGATATCTGCGACCTTGGCGATGAGCCACGAGTCGCCGTGCTTCTCCATGTTCACCTGGTAGCGCGGGGTGAGGCTCTGTGTCGGTACGCCGTTCTGGGTGCCGGACAGGATCATGTTGACCACGATGACAGCGCGGGAACCGTCGCCGCTGCCGGTGAGGTCGCGCACGCCGATCGCGTCGATCTGGCAGTCGGTGGTGGCTTTGGCCAGCTCCATGACCTGTTTGAGGGGCGCGACCTGCTTGTTGAACTGTGCGAGGGCCTCCCCTGTCAGTCCCGACCTCGCGTTGTTCGACCACTCGTCGAACTTCGTTCCGTTGGCGGAATTGGCGGTGCAGACCTTGGTCTGGGCCTGTGACACCAGTTCGCTGGTTGCTGCCTGGTCGATGAATGCCTTGTTCGAACCGATTGTCGCGCCCGGGTGGACTGCCAGCACGATCGCGGCGATCGCGAGCACGCCCGTGATGATGCCGAGAACCGTCAGCGTGCGGCGGCTCAGCTTCACAAACGACGACGGTGAAGCGCCCCTGCGTGGTTTCGAGCCCTGATGCGTCGACACCGGCGTCGTCGAACTCTGCGACGCTGCGGTGTTGGGTTTGATTGTCGAGACGCGGGCGACACGTCGGGTCTTCGCGGTCGGCCGTGCCTCCGCGACGTCGGAGTCGGACTTCTCGAGCGACGGGCCGGTGCCCGCGGTGGTTTCGGCGGCTTCCGTGGTTTCGGCGGCATCCGTTGTGTCAGCGGCCTCTGCCTTTTCGGCTGCGTCGGCGCTCTCTGCGCTGTTGTCAGCGACGTCGGTGCTCTCAGCAGCCTCGGTCGTCTCGACGACTTCGGCATCTGCGCTCTCGGCGGCCTGGGCGTCGACCGGCGAAGTCTCCGCGCCCTCGGGAGTCCCCGTAGTCTCCGGGGTCTCCGTGGGTTCGGGCGTCTGCGGGTCGCCGGCGGCCGAGGAGCGGCCGCGGCCGGCGACTCGTGGCCGGTATGCGGAGGGTCGACGGGACGGGCCGTTGCCCGGCTTACGCGGTGGGCGTGCCATCAGTTCCCCCCTCCCTGTTGCTGATTACCGGAGCCCGACTGTCCCGGCTCCTCTACGTTGATCCCGTCCAGCGGAGAGATGTTCGACGCCTTCCAGGTGCCGTCCACGTCCGTCATGGTGACCGAGAAGCCCATCGTCTGGGTCACGCCGGCCTCGTTGGCCCGCTTGGCCGTGGCGTCGACGTAGATCAGCACCTTGGCCGTGCCGGCGTCGGCGTTGACCTCGGTCGGAGCCGACCGCTTGAGCCGGGACGTCAGCGTCGCGGCTTGCGGCCCCGCCTGCGTGATCTGCTGATTGAGCGTCGTCACGTCCTGAGCGGTGATCTGCTCCTTGGCTTTGCCGGTCAACGAGCTGTCGACGCGACGCTTCCAGTCAGCGGTGTTCTTCGGGTCGACGGTCGTGACGTTGATGATCGCCTGCTCGGCACCCGACACCGCCTCGTCGCGCGCGGTCTGGATCGGCTTCTCTACGAAGTACACCTCGTACGCGCGGTAGCCGAAGAAAGCGACACACGCAGCGGCCACAAGCACCGCGACGATGGCGAGCACGCCGACGAGCGGGTGACTGCGCCACGTGCTGTCGTTCGCGTTCGTCGGCTCCGACGCCTGTGTCGGGTCAGTCATGGTGGTCATCGGGCGTCACTGTAGCGAGCACACCTGAGAGAGAGCCAATTCGATCGACACACATCGTCGACGACGCGGCGCTCCCGCCGGTCAGCCACCGAATCCGTCGGTGCCGAACCCACCCGGCTTCACCGGACGGACGCCCATCATCGCCGCCAACTGCGTGGCCAACGGCGTCAGGTTGAGCTTGTCCGGATCCTTCTTCGGGGTCGAATCCCAGGGCTGAGGTGTGTTCGGGTTCGCGTACTCCACGCGTTTGGCGCTGCGCACACCGGTCGGATTTCCGAACGGTACGTTGCAGGACGCCTGCGTGTTGAACGGGAACTCGTCGTAGCGGATGTCGAATGTCGGGTCCTTCTTACGGATGTTGTCGATCATGGCGTCGGTCGACTCGTAACCACGGGTACATGCCGGCGGGTTATTGGTCTCGAGCACGACGCCGAAGTGGATCTGCCCGTCGCCGGGTGCCGGTGAATGGCTGCCTGCCGACAGCGCCGACAGCATCGCGAACGTTCCGTTGGTCATGTAGCCGGCAGGTTCGATCGTGCGTGCAACCTCGGAGAGCTGTCCGACGACCTTGGCGATATCGCCGCCGTTCTTCTGGATCAGATTCGAGATCTGCGTCGCCGACGTCGTTCCGGTGGTGAGCAGTCGTCTCAGGTCAGGATCGGACGCCGCGAGCGTCGCCGTGACCAGGTCGAGACTGCGCGACCACGCGAGGATCTGATCGGACTGGTCGGCCTGCGTGGCCAGCACGACGTTGGCGTTGTTGATCAGCGAGATCGTCTGGTCGAGGTTGTCGACGCCTGCACGCGAGAGCTTGCCGAGCGAGTCGACGAGCCGCGTGAGGTTCTCGGCCTGACCGTTGAACGCCTTACCGAGCTCGGTGATCACCGTGTGCAAATCGTCGATCGGGATCGACTCGGTGAAGTCGATCGCCGACGACACGACGTCCTCGAGCGGTGGCGGAACCGATGACCGGGTGATCGTCGAGTTGTCGGCGAGGTAGGGCGAGCCGGTCGACTGCGGTTGCAGGTCGACGTACTGCTCACCGATCGCCGAGCGGTTCGCGATCACCGCGACCGAATCAGCCGGAATCTGCGGCGAGTTCGAATCGATGACGAGTGCGACGTTCACGCCGGTCTTCGTCAGCTCGAGTTTGCCGACACGACCGACCGGGATGCCCATGTAGGTCACCTCGGCATTGGTGAAGATGCCGCCGGAGTCCTTGAGCGACGCCGTCACCGTGTACGTGCCGATGCCGACCGTCTTGTCGAGTCGTGCGTACTTTGCACCCACGAACGCGATCGCGACCAGGCCGACGACCACGAACAAGATGAGCTGGATCTTCGCGAGTCTGCCGATCATCTATCCGACCCCCAGGAGTTTCAGCGGACCTTCGATGAACCTCTGGTCGCTCGACGCGGGTGCCGGGAAGTTCGCGGGCTTCTGCGCCGACGCCCCACTGCCACGCGGGACCGTCGCCGATGCCGGGTATCGGCCACCCGACGGTGGCGTGTTCGGACCCGGCGTCGCATTGCGAGCAGGCGGCAACAACGTGATCGTCGGCCAGCCGTAACGCGGGCCATTTCCGTTGATGTACGGGTTGCTCGGGTTCACCGGGACGCTGTGCCGCTGTGGCGGCGAGTACTTCGGCGTCCCCTGTCCGACGCCCAACGCCTCGAGCTGGTTCAACAGCCGCAGGTCGAGCGTCATGAACAGGTTGGTCGAGTCGCCCTGGACAGCAGGCAGCAACGAATCCGGGAACGGGTGCGTCAGCATCAGCGGTGCCGCGGTGATCAGATCAGGGGCAGCCTTCGCGAGCTCAGTGAGCACGGGACGCAGTGCCTTCAGATCTGTGATCAGCGCGTCGTGCGACCGTCCGAGAACGTCGGTGCCGACCTGACCGAGCTTGTCGAGCTTGGTCAGCAGGTCGACGAACTGCGGACGCTGCTCCTCGAGCACTGCCACACCTGCCGGCAGTTCCTTGAGGATGCGATCGATCTGCGTCGTCTGCGCTGCAGCCCTGTCCGACAACCTGTCGAGGCCGTCGATCGCCCCGAGAATGGAGTCGCGCTGGCGGTTGAGGCCTGCCATCAGCGAACTGGCGTTCTGGATCAAATCGTTGACCTTGTCGGCACGACCGTCGAGCGCTTTGTTGAGCTCTGTGACGATCGGTTCGAGCTGGTTGATGCCACCGCCGTTGAGCAGCATCGACAGTGCGCCGAGTACCTGTTCGATATCGGTTGCGGTCCGCGTGCGATCCAGCGGAATCGCCGCCGACTGGTCCTGACGCGGCAGCGACGCGCTGTTCGCGGGCTCGGTCAGCGCGACGAACTTCTCGCCGAGCAGTGACGTCTGCTGCACAGCCGCACCGGCCTGATCGGACAGATCGATGTCGTTCTTCACCTTGACGGTGACGAGCGCGAACCATTCGTTCTTCGGGATCTCGACGCTGGTCACACGTCCGACGGGGATACCGTCACGCTTGACCACCGACTGCGGAACCAGGTCGAGGATGTTCGAGAACTGGATCTTGTAGGTGCGCGGATTGTCGCCGACGTCGACGCCGCCGGGCAGCGGAATCGACTGAATCCCGTTCGACCCGCAACCCGCAACCGTCAGCACCGCGGTCAACACCGCCACCGCGGCGATGACCCCGCGCCACGCACGCGGAACGAACCCACCGATAAGCCGAGTCATCAGTTACCTCCCGACCGTGGCGTGGCCGACGGCTTCGCCGATGCCGGCGTCTTGGTCGCCGGGCCCGGGTTCGCCTGCGGGTCGGGTGTTCCGGGGACCGTTCCCGGTACCGGGTACCGCTGCAGCTTGTTGTTGCTCATGATGCCGAACGGCAGCACCGGCAGGATCGGGGTGAGCACGTCATTCGTGATCTGCTTGCCGATCGTCTTGCACTGGTTGATGAACGGCTTGAGCGTGTCGCTGAACTGATCTGCTGCGGGATTGCCCGGCAGCAGCGCACCGAGGTCGAGGAACTGGCACGTTGCCTGTGTCGGGTCCTGCAGGTCCGGCAGCGTGAGACGCATGGCGATCGTGCCCGACTCCGCGTCGTAGGCGTTGATCAGGTTGTTGATCGTCAGCGGCAGCACGGTCAGCGTCTCCTTGAGACTCTGCTGCGTGTTGACGAGCGCCTGGGTCGTCGGCTTCAGGTCGTTGACCGTCTCGCCGATCTGCTCGCGATTGTCGGCGACGAACGTCGCGACGTCGCCGAGCGCGATCGACAGCTTGTTCAGCGCGGCCGACAACTGCTGCCGCTCCCCCGCGAGGAAGGTGTTGAACGACGCCATCTGGTTGTTGAACTGGCGAACCTGGGAGTCGTTCTCCTTCAACGCCCCGACGAACACGTCGAGGTTATTGACGGTGTCGACGATGTTGCCGCGCGAATCCGAGAGGGTCGTCGTCGCCTTGGACAGATTCTCGATGGCATCGCCGAGCTTGGCGCCGTTGCCCTCGAGGTTCTGCGCACCGACCGCGACGAGGTCGCTGACCGCTCCGTCTTTGTTGGCTCCGTTGGGACCCAACGCCTTCGACAGCTTTTCGACGCTCTCGTAGATCTTGTCGACCTCGACCGGAACCATCGTCTGCTTCTCGGTCAGCGTGATGTTGCGCGGCGCCTTGGGGCCACCCGAGTACGCGGGCGTCAACTGGACATACCGGTCGGCGACCACTGACGGGATCACCTGAACCGCACGGACATCGGCAGGCAGGTCGACGCCACGGTCGACGGTCATCGTCACCTTGACGGTCTGGCCGTCAGGGGTGACCGAGTCGATCTTGCCGACCGGCACACCGAGAACCCGGACGTCAGAACCCTTGTAGATACCGACCGTCCGCGCGAACGTCGCGGTGATCTTCGTTGTCCCCATCGAGCTGAAGACCCACCACAGCGCACCGGCGACGATCAGCGCGAGGATCAACCCGAGCACGATGATCACGATGTGGCGTGGAGTAAACCAACGTCCTGGACCGGAGGTCTTGGACAGATCCGGGGTGGTCATCCGGTTGCCTCCGTTCCACCGTTGTTCTGGTTCGCCTGCTTGTTGGGCAGACGTGTCGTGTTCTGCTGCGGCAGTGCGGGCGGCAGGAGGTTGGTCACCACGGACTCGAACCACCGACCGTTGCCGAGCACGTTCGCGTACAGCCGATAGAACGGCGCCATGTACGTGATCGTGTCCTGCAGGTTCTGGTTCTGCTCCTTGAGCAGGTCGTTGACACCCTTCAGCGAGTCGAGCGCCGGACCGATCTGAGCTTGGTTGTCCTGGACGATCCCGCTCAGCGAATCACTCAGTGCCGTCGTCGTCTTCAGCAACGCCGAGATGTTCTTCTGGCGGTTGTTGAGCTCGTCGAGCAACTGGCCGGCGCCCGCGATCAGCTTCACGAACTCCTGGTTGCGATCGGCGAGGATCTTCGACGTGCTCTTGGTCGCCTCGAGTAGCTTCTGCACCTCTTGGTCGCGGCTGGCAATCGTCTGCGACAGACGCGTGACGCCTTCGAGCGCAGGTCCGACGTCGCCCGACGTTCCGGAGAACGTGTCGGAGATCGCCTTCATCGACGTCGCGAGCTGATCGGTGTTCAACGTCTCGACCGAGTCGGCGGCGTCGGAGAACGCCTCGATCACGTCGTAGGGCGACACCGTATCGGTGAGCGCGACGCTCGGGTCGGCGATCTTGCTGCCGCGGGGATTGAGCGACAGGTACTTCTGCCCCAGCACCGTCTTGATCTGGATCGACGCCTGGGTCTGATCGCCGATCCACGTGTTGTTCACGCGGAACTTCACGTCGACGCGGTTGCCGTCGAGCGACACGTCGCTGACCTCACCGACCTTGACGCCTGCGACCCGAACCTCAGCACCTGCGCGCAACCCGGCGGCCTCGGTGAACTTGGCCGTGTACTGGGCGCCCGCACCTACGAGCGGCAACGAGTTCAGGTAGAACGCCGACACCGCCATCATGAGCAGGATCAGGATGCCGATCGCACCGATACTGACGGGGCTGCGATGCCCACCAAATCGCTTGTGCCCCGGCTTCTTCTGGGCTGTTCCGTCTGCCATGCTCACCCCCCTGGCTGGTTGTCTTTCCAGCAACGGCTAGCCGCGCTGGTGTACAGGACATGGTTGATGTACGGAAGCGGAACGAGCGGCTGCGTCAGCAGCGTCGACTTGCCGTTTCCTGCGACGACGTCGATTCCGCACAGATAGAACTGGAACCACGAGCCGAATGTCGCTGCGCGCCCGATCTTCTGGAGCTTGATCGGAAGGTTGGTCAGGATCTGCGCGACGTCGTCGCGACGCTTGTTGACCTGGTCGGCCACCTGCTTGAGGCCTGCGATGTCGCCCTGGATGGACGGCCGCGTCGATGTGAGGATCGACGCCGTGACCGCAGTCAGGTTGGAGACCGACGTGATCGCCGAACCGACCGAACCGCGTTGTGCGGCAAGGCCCGTCACCAACTGCTCAGTATTGTCGAGGAGCGCGGTGAACTGCTCGTCATTGCGGTTCACCGTGTCGAGAACCTTGGTCAGGTTGGTGATCAGATCGCCGATCACGGCGTCCTTGTCGGCAATCGAGTTGGTCAGGTCGGCGGTATCGCTGATCAGACTCGACACGTTGCTCGACTCACCCTGGAAGACCTTGATGATCTCGTCGGAGAGCTTGTTCACGTCTTCGGGCTGAAGCTGCCGGAACAGCGGCTTGAAGCCGTTGAACAACTGCGTCAGGTTGACCGCGGGATGCGTGTTGTTGTCGTTCGGGTTCGCGCCGAAGGTGTGGCCCGGGTTCACCGTCTGCGACGCATCGCCCGCACCCTTCTCGACCGAGAGGTATCGCAGACCCGTGAGGTTGCGGTACTTGATGTAGATCTGCGCGCCCTCGGGCAACTGACGGTCGACGTTGAACGAGACCTGCGCCCGGTTCTTGTCGTAGACCTCCACGTTGCTGACCTGGCCCACACGCACACCGGCGATGCGCACGTCGTCGCCCTTGTTGAGCATCGACGCGTCGGAGAACACGGCCTTGTAGTCGTTGTCGGCCCCACCACCGATGTTGGCGATGGTCAGCGCGAGCAACGCAGTCGCGACCACGGTGACCACCGCGAAGACGATCAGCTTGGTCAACGGCCCCACAATGGACTTCATTTGATGTGCACCTGCGCTCCCTGCAGTGGCGCAGCACCGATCATGGTGGTCCAGGTGGGCACGTCGTCGGGCTCAGTCCCGCTGGCCGCGCCGTAGATCACCTTCAGCTGCGCCCGGTAGGTCGGATCGTCGAACGAGTTCTCGCGGATGGTCCCGACGGGGGTCTTGGTGAACTGCGGCTGCGGCAGCTTCTGGACGGCCGTCGGGCCGGGGTTGCGTGACGGCGGCTGGTACGAGCCGTCGGCGAGGCTACCGCCCGGGTACTGCGGGAACGGACGGCCGTTGGTCGGCGGGTCGTAGCAGACAGCCGGAGCGTCGGTTTCGAAGAATCGCGGCTCGTCCTGGTTGGGTAGGTACCGACCACGCGGGTTGACGAACTGCAGGTTCACACGCACACCGGGATTCTTGGTGCCCTTTCCGACGATCTTCTCCGATTCGGGGATCAGCGTCGCGAAGTTGTGGAAGGCGCAGACGAACGTCGGCGACTGCTTGGCGAGTCCGGTCAGGAACGGCTCCGAGTTGGTGACGAGATCGACGAGGTTGTTGCCGTTCTGCTGCAACCAATTGGTCGTGTCGGTCGACGCGGTTCCGAGAGTTGCGATCAGAGTCCGCAGATCTCCCTGACGGTCGACGATCGTCTTGTTGGTCGTGCGGAAGTTGTCGAGTGCGTCGATGACGTCCGGCAATGCCGTCGAATAGGTCTTCGAGAACGACGCGAGTCCCTGCAACGTGCCCTCGAGTGAGTCGAGGTTCTTCGGCGTCGACAGTCGGCCGAAGATCGTGTTGAGCTCTTCGAGCGTCGTACCGATCTGCTCACCACGACCCGACAGAGCCTGCGACAACGCGGTCAGGGTCACGTTGAGGTCCTGCGGCGGGATCGCGTCGAGGACGGGCAGCAGACGGTCGAGGAGATCCTGGACCTCTTTCGCATTGCCGCTGGTGTCGGTTTGGATCGTCGCGCCGTTGTCCAGCGTCTGACCCGCCGCCTGCTCGGGAACCTGAAGTGCGACGTAGCGCTCACCGAACAACGTCTTGGGCAAGATACGGGCGGTGGTGTCGGCCGGCAGTTGCGCGGCCATCTCGGGCTTGAGGCCGAGCGTCACGTTGACCGTGCCATTGCCTGCGGGTTCGACGTCGCGCACCTCCCCGACGAGAACGCCGCGTGCCTTCACATCAGCATTCGCGGGTAGTGCGTTACCCACCGAGTCGGTCTTCAGCGTGACGTCGGTGAACGTCGTGAAATCCTTGTTGAATTTCATGATCGTGAGCGTGAAGAACAGCGCGACCACGATGAAGAACACCAGTCCGAGCAACCGGCGACGAATCACTGTCATCGCCTAGCCCCCCACTCTCACAGTCGTCGTCGTCCCCCAGATGGCGAGGCCGAGAAAGAAGTCGAGCACGGCGATGAGGACCAACGCCGCTCGCACCGCGTGTCCGACGGCCACACCGACACCCGCGGGGCCACCACTCGCGTAGTAGCCGTAATAGCAGTGCACGAGAAT
Organism: Gordonia sp. w5E2; assembly: GCF_036540975.1. Lineage (NCBI taxonomy): Bacteria > Bacillati > Actinomycetota > Actinomycetes > Mycobacteriales > Gordoniaceae > Gordonia > Gordonia sp. w5E2. Next base: position 3,872,481 of record NZ_CP144213.1, read on the forward strand.
GATCACGAACGCGAAGACCAGCACCTTGCCGAAAGACCACAACACGTCTTCTGGCGGTAGAAACAGGTTGAAGTAGTGGTCGTACGAGCCGCCGGACTGTCCGTTGAAGACAGTCGTCACCACTCTCGAGGCGAAGTACGCCGATAACAGTCCGAGCACGTACAGCGGGATGACCGCGATGAAGCCTGCGATGACACGCGTAGACACCAGGAACGGGATCGACGGGACGGCCATGGACTCGAGCGCGTCGATCTCTTCGGAGATCCGCATGGCTCCGAGTTGGGCCGTGAAGCCGCAACCAACGGTCGCCGACAACGCGAGACCTGCGACCAGGGGCGCGACCTCTCGGGTGTTGACGTACGCCGACAAGAAGCCCGTGAGCACCTGCGAGCCGATCTGGTCGAGCGCGGCGTAGCCCTGCAGACCGACCACGACGCCGGTGAACCCCGACATCAACACCATCACGCCGACGGTGCCGCCGATCACGGCGAGACCGCCGGAACCGAAAGCCACTTCGGCGAGAATGCGCAAGACCTCGCGCGTGTAGTGCACCAGGGTGCGCGGAATCCACGCGAGCGTGCGTCCGTAGAAGGACATCTGCTCGCCCGCACCGTCGAGCAGCTTCAGCGGTTTGCCGAGCTGCTTGCGCGCCTCGTACATGTAGTACTCGGGGCGGCTCTTGGCGATAGTCACTCCACCGGCCATGGTCAGCTCCCCTTCGGCGGGACGATCTGCAGGTAGACCGCAGTGATGATCAGGTTGGCCAGGAACAGCAGCAGGAAGGTGATGACGACGCTCTGGTTCACCGCGTCACCGACGCCCTTGGGTCCGCCCTTCGGGGTGAGTCCCTTGTACGACGCCACGACGCCCGCGATCACACCGAAGATGGCTGCTTTGAGGAGTGAGATCCAGAGGTCGGGAAGCTGGGCCAGCGCACCGAATGACGCGAGATACGCACCCGGCGTTCCGCCCTGGACGACCACGTTGAAGAAGTAGCCACCACCGATACCGACGACGGCGACCAGACCGTTGAGCAGGATCGCGACCAACACCATCGCAAGCACACGAGGTACGACGAGTCGCTGGATGGGGTTGATTCCCAGCACCTCCATCGCGTCGATCTCTTCGCGAATCGTCCGCGATCCGAGGTCGGCGGCGACGGCCGAGCCCGCGGCACCCGCGATCAACAGCGAGGTGACCAACGGCGAGCCCTGCTGGATGACGACCAGCACCGACGCGGCGCCGGTATACGACTCAGCTCCGAGCTGCTTGATCAGCGAACCGGTCTGCAGAGACACGATGGCGCCGAACGGAATCGCGATGAGCGCAGTCGGCAGGATCGTCACGCTGGCGATGAACCATGCCTGCTGAATGAACTCGCGCCACTGGAATGGGCGCACGAAAGTCTGGCGTGCTACATCGACGAAAAGCTGGACGATATTGCCTGTCTGGGCGAGTGCACCTTCACCGGCCCGCGCGATTCTGTCGACGCCACGCGTGGTGGCATTCGTCATACCTAAGAGCCCCCGCCGTAGTGACGCCCACCCTCGGGACGTTCCGACTCGAGTTGCTGAGTCTTCGCTTCCTCAGGCACAGCCCACTGTTGGGTCTGCGCATCGTCTCCGGCGTAATCGTTTCCGTACCCACCCTGATTGCGGTCACCGTGATCGATGACATCGGTGGAGGTGTCGACCATGACGTTTTCGCTACCGACCTGCGCCCCGCCGTCGGTGTCGGACCATTCGACGCCCTGCGTGTTGGCGGCGTGGGCGCGGGATTCCTCGCGGATCTGGTCTTCCTGCTCCATCGACTCACGGATCGCGCGTTGCGCGTTCTCCGGCAACGACGGCAACAACTCCAACACCCGTTCGCGGTGACGGGCCACGGCCTTCCGCTCGGGCATACCCGGATTCGGCTGCACCTGCGGAATGATCTCCGAGAAATCATCCTTCGTACCACCACCACCGATGCCGGCGGCCTGCATAGCCTCTTCCTGCTTCTGCACCGCCTCGTCCTTCTCCTCCGACATGCCGATCGGACCAAACCGATCACCGGAGAGGAACTGCTTGACCACCGGCTGCTCCGAGGTCAACAACTGCTCACGCGGCCCGAACATCACCAGCTCCTTACGGAACAACATGCCGATGTTGTCCGGAATCGTGCGGGCGATGTTGATGTTGTGCGTGACGATCAGGATCGTCGCGTCGATCTGCGCATTGATGTCGATCAGCAACTGGGAGATATAGGCGGTACGCACCGGGTCCAGACCCGAGTCCGGCTCATCACACAAAATGATCTGCGGGTCGAGCACCAACGCCCGCGCCAACCCGGCGCGCTTGCGCATACCACCGGAAATCTCACCCGGAAGCTTGTCTTCGGCGCCCGCCAGACCGACCAGATCGATCTTCTCCATCACGATCTTGCGGACATCGTCTTCCTTCTTCTTCGTGTGCTCACGAAGTGGGAACGCGATGTTGTCGTACAAACTCATCGACCCGAACAGCGCGCCGTCCTGGAACAACACCCCGAACAACTTGCGGATCTCATAGAGCTCCTTGGCCGAACACTGCGTGATATCCGTGCCATCGATCACCACCGAACCCTGCTCGGGATGCAACAGACCAATCAGCGTCTTCAAAAACACCGACTTACCGGTACCCGACGGCCCCAACAGGGCAGACACCTCACCCGACGGCAAGGTCAACGTCACATCACGCCAGATGTTCTGAGAACCAAAAGACTTGGTGAGCCCCTCGACGCTGACCTCAACACCCACTACATCCTCCAAGAAACTCGGGTCCCGAAGCGCGGCAGCCAAGGCAACACATCGGACGCAGGCGGCACAACGCAGGTGGACTCAACTGTGGTTGGGGTCACTCTAGCGGACAGTTCCCCCGTAGCCACACCGCCTCTCGGCGGTTCTCAGGTTTGGCCAATTACTGGCCGGTAACCTGACTGCCCAAGAGAGTATCCCATGCCACCGACATAACAAAAGTAGGTCGCCGGTCACATTGCACGGCAACTGTGGGCCAGACAGAGACAGCAACGAGCCCGGGACAGCAATGCTGTCCCGGGCTCGTATGAAGAGCGTGGCTGGGAGCCCTGAGAGCCCGTCTTACTTGACGGACACCTTGGCGCCGGCCTCTTCGAGCTTGGTCTTGGCGGCCTCGGCGGCCTCCTTGTCGACCTTCTCCAGGATCGGCTTGGGAGCACCCTCGACGAGGTCCTTCGCCTCCTTCAGGCCGAGGCCGGAAACGACCTCACGCACGACCTTGATGACCTGGATCTTCTTGTCGCCGGCACCCTCGAGGATGACGTCGAACTCGTCCTGCTCGGCAGCAGCCTCGGCGCCGGCAGCGGCCGGGGCACCTGCAGCGGCAACGGCGACCGGAGCGGCCGCGGTGACCTCGAAGACCTCTTCGAACTTCTTCACGAAATCGCTGAGCTCCAGCAGGGTCAGTTCCTTGAACTGATCGATGAGCTCGTCAGCGGTGAGCTTCGCCATGGTGGCGTCCTTCCTGTAAGTCCCCACGCGGGGCATCTTGTCTTGTTCAATCCCCGCGCGGGGGAATGCTTGTGTGCTGGCGGATGAGTACCGAGGTACTTATTCGCCTGCGGATTCCTTCTTCTCCTGCAGGGCGGCAGCGAGTCGTGCCACCTGCGACGCCGGCTGATTGAACAGTCCGGCGGCCTTTGCCAAGTTGCCCTTCATGGCACCGGCGAGCTTGGCCAGCAAGACCTCACGGGTCTCAAGGTCGGCGATCGTTTCGATCTCGGCAACGGACAGCGGCTTGCCGTCCATGTACCCGCCCTTGATGACCAGAGCCTTGTTGTCCTTGGCGAAGTTCTTGATCGCCTTCGCGGCCACCACCGGCTCACCTTCGATGAAGGCAATCGCGGTCGGACCGGAGAACAGCTCGTCGAGTCCCTCAACGCCCGCCTCAGCAGCGGCGCGCTTCACCAGGGTGTTCTTGGCGACGGAGTAGGTTGCGCCCTCGCCGAGGGAACGTCGCAGATCGGTGATCTGGGTGACGGACAATCCACGGTATTCCGTGACGACCGTCGCCGTTGAGCCCTTGAACTGCTCGGCGATCTCAGCGACTGCTGCGATCTTTTCGGACTTGGCCATACTTCGCCTCCTTCCTCATCACTCGAGTTGGTCAGAGTTCGGACCAGATACCCGCAAGGAGGGGCGAAACAAATAAACGCCCCGGCACGCAGATGGCACGGGGCGTAGTTTCTCGGCAGAGCGCCAGGCGCTCACCACTATTCCTCGTTCTCCCTGCGTGGGCCGCCGACCTCACGTCTTTCGACGCTGCAGTCGTCCTTCGATCGGAATCGCTCCCGATGACCGACGGTCTCTGGTTGAACCGATACGACGTACATGTGCACGTCACACCGAAGTAATAGGCTACCCGACCATGGGGAATGCATCCAAATCGTCCGCAGACGGTGTACCAGAACCCAATGTCCCAGAGCCCAACGCATCTGTTGTCACCGAACCCAACGCACGAGCGGCGATCGCGGCCGACGCCATTCTCGGCCGACATCTGAGGCACGCATGGTGGGTCCCCGGCACCCGCCTCGCGACGATCGCCTGGCCGCTCGGGAGACTACCGCTCGACGTCGTCCGCAGTCGCTTCGGATTCTGGCACTACTGGTGGCACGCACACCTTCTCGACCTCATCGTCGACGCCGCGATCCATCGCCCCACCGACGACATGTCCTACGACCCGCACCTCGCCGACGTCGCCAATCGACTGCTCCGCGGAATCCGGCTGCGCAACCTCGGCCGCTGGACCAACAACTACTACGACGACATGGCCTGGCTTGGTCTGGCGATCGAACGTGCCGACCGCCACCTCGAACTCCACCATCCCAAAGCGCTACGCACCCTGAGTAAACGCATGTACGACGCCTGGGAGCCCGAGCGCGGCGGCGGAATCCCGTGGCGCACCGTCGACACCTTCTTCAATGCGCCCGCGAATGGTCCGGCGACCATCCTGCTCGCGCGCACAGGCCACCTCGACCGTGCGCTGGCGATGTGCGACTGGATGGACACCGCCCTCGTCGACCCCGACTCCCACCTCGTGATCGACGGCATCAGGCCGCAGGGCGACGGATTCGAGCGCGTCACCGCCATCTACACCTACTGTCAGGGCGTCGTACTCGGGTCCGAGGTCGAGGCGGCACGACGCACCCGTGAGACCGTTCACCTCGACCGGATCGATCGACTCCTGACCGCGGTCGAGGCACGCGAGTGCCCCGACGGCGTGATCCGCGGCGCTGGCGGAGGCGACGGCGGATTGTTCATGGGCGTACTCGCGCGCTATCTGGCTCTGGTCGCCACCGATCTCCCTGCCGATCTTCCCGGGGCGGATGAGTTGCGTCGACGCAGCGCCGCACTCGTACTCAGCAGCGCCGACGCCGCGTGGTCCACGCGTGCAGAAGTCGACGACACCGTGGTCTTCAGCGCCGACTGGCACCAGCAGGCGATTCGGCCGACCAGGGGCGGTACCGACGCCGCATTCATCGCGGGAGCGGTCAATTCGTCGTCGGTTCCCGAACGCGATCTGTCGGTTCAACTGTCCGGTTGGATGGTGCTCGAGGCCGCTGCCGCAATAGATCTCGGCCTATCCGAACAAAATGTTCGCCCCTGACCTGCGATTATGGCACTGAGCGCCAAATTGACGCCCCCTAGTTAGCGTTCTGAGACACGACATGCACTATTGTCGAGGTCCGGAGTGATGTGGACCACATTTGGGTGGGGTTGTGGCTGTGCCACAACGCGGTTCGTGTCACTCCTACCGACACGATGAAGTGACGGCATCCGCGGCGGCACGCCCACCGGACAACGACCGGCTGACGCAGGTGCAGTGACCTCAAAGGCAGGCTGATGCACCATGGCGTTTCAGTTGAGACCGACAGCGGACGAGCACGCGGCGACAGAGCGCGCGCGCATCGAGCCATTTCCAGTTGACCCTTCATCACTGCGCCGATCCAGCACCGACACACCCGTCTTCGGCACACTCCCCCTCGGCGACCCCACCGGAGGCGCCAGTGCGATGCGCTGGCGCGAGCAGGTTGACGGCCCGCAGGTCTACCCCCGCGTCTCGATCGACCGCGATGTCACTCTGACGATGAGCGACGGCGTCGAGTTGCGGGCGACGATCGTTCGGCCCGCCACACGTTTCGGCGAGGTGGTCACGACGCCCTATCCGGCGATCATCAACATCAACCCCTACAACCGCGCCGCGATCGACTTCATCGACACCACGATGCACGCACCCGTCCTCGGAGGTGCCGTGCGCGCGGCTGCGCGATCGGTCGACGCGACAGGCACGGCACTCGAGGGGCTGACCACTCTGACCCAGATGCTCGCAGGCGGCGTGATCGACGTCTTCGGGATCAATCGAAACCTGGTGCGCAGCGGGTACGCCCAGATCATCGTCGACGTTCGCGGCACCGGCGCCAGCCACGGCAAATGGGAGATCCTCGGCCCGCGTGAACAGCAGGATTCCGTCGAGATCATCGACTGGGTCTCCGAGCAGGAGTGGTGCAACGGCAAGATCGGACTCGCGGGATGGTCGTACTCCGCCATCAACTCGCTGCAGGCCGCCGACAAGCGGCCACCCCAGCTCGGCGCGGTGTTCGCGGTCGAGGGCTGCGACGACATCGTGCGCGACATCTACATCACCGGCGGCATGCCCTCAGCCTTCATCCCGGCATGGCTGTCTGTGGTGAACATCCTGAAGTGGGTACCGAATCCGTCGACGCTCATGCGAGATGTTCTGCGCGGCAACCACTTCCGATGGCTTCGTGACCGCGTCGCGTCACCGGCCACTGAAATCCCTTCGCTCCTCTGGGGATTCCTCACCGCCCGCGACGACCGCATCTTCGACGACCCGTACTTCGACGCCCGCGATCCGCAGATCGACCGGATCGAGGCGCCGACGCTCACCGTCGGTGCATGGCACGACCTCTTCGGACGCAGTGCCACAGGCATTTACGAGCGCCTCAACCTCGAACCGGGCCGCAAGCAATTGATCGTCGGAGACGGTTATCACTTCGACGTCGGGTCCGGCTACGGCGGCAAGTTCGCGCCACCTCGTCTCGACGTCCTCGAACGCGCGTGGTTCGACCGCTGGCTCAAGGGGCACGCGAACGGCGTCGAACACTACGGACCGGTGACACTGCGCCAGCAGGGCGGCACGTGGACTGCTGGTCAGTCGTTCCCGCGCCAGGGCGTTTCGCCGCGTCGACTCTATCTCTCCAGCGAGTGTTCTTCCAGCGCAACACATTGCGTGCACGACGGCAGCCTGCAGTCCACCCCGTGCCCCGACTACGCCTCGCTACATGTCCGCCCGGATGTTCGCGGCCTCGTCTCACGCGACATGACGCAGGTGACAGCGGGCGCGACGATGGCCCTCGGCCGGCCCTTCAACGCCGACGCCCGATTCCAGGAGCGCGGTGCACTCTCGTTCACCAGCGCTCCCGTCACCCAGCAGACACCGATCAGCGGTTCGATGAATCTGCGGCTCAACGTCGCCACCACGGCACACGAGGCCATCTGGGCCGTCACCGTCAACGACGTCGCGCCGGACGGAACGTCGAAGGTACTGACCAACGGCGCCCTGTCGGCGTCGAATCGGGCGCTCGATCCCAGCAAGTCGACCTACGCCTCGGACGGCAGTCTCGTTGGCGCGCACCACTTCTTGTCGCGCAAGCGCAAACTGCCCGTGCCGCCCGACGCCCCGGTGCGCATCGACGTCGATCTCGTCCCGACCGACGCCGTCCTCGAACCCGGCCATCGGCTACGAGTCGACGTGTACGCGGCAAGTTTCCCGCGTTACCTGACCGTCGTGCCGGACCTGGTCAAGGCGCGCGGCCGCAGGCAACGCCTGATCCTCGACCCCGAGCATCCGAGTCACCTGACTTTCCTTGCAGGCGAAGGGCTCTGAGGCTCGTTCGTCGAAGAGGCGCGTTCATCGAACCCCTCACAGACCCGAATCCGCGAACACCACGCGGTAGACGAACTCGGCCTCCGGTCCGAGAACCAGCCCGACCAGTTCGGTCAGCGTCGTTGCGAACTGCCGACCATGGGCCGGGCCGTCCGAATCGTCGAGGTGATGCGCGATCTCGTGGAGCACGACCAGTTCACGCAGCGCCCAGCGCCCCTCCGCGGAGTCGGGGATGGCGATCTCACGCAGATCCGAGTCCAGGTGCCGCGCGTAGTGCGCCGAGCGGTGTCCGCGGCGCGCCCGCACCGTCACCGGCGTCGACGCGGCGTCGAAACGCTGCGCCACCGACGGCATCGACAGCACGCGACCGACGTAGTCGCGTATGGAATCGACCGAGCCGAACTGCGCCTCGACGGGCAGTGTGAGTTCCGTGCCCGCGAGCTGCACCGTGTGCGTACCGCCGGCACGCTCGAACAGCCGGAACACCATGCGCTCGGCCTCGTAGAACCGTTCACGTCGGGTGTCACGCGGCGGCACGACGCTCCCCGACCCTTCGCGCCCGGCGACCGCACATTCCGGGGCCGACCCCGCCGTGACTAGGCTCGACGAGGTCAGCACTTCGCACCTCGACACGCAGGGAGTCCACGCGATGACGCCGCGCTCGCACACCATCGGGAAGTCTGCCGCGATCGCGATCGTCGGCGCCGCGATCGTCGGGGGTGCACTGACCGGCTGCAGTTCGTCGTCGGGTGAGGTCTCCACGGTGTCGGCGGCCTCGACGTCGTACGTCGACAACCCGGTCGACCCCGCCCAGCTCAACCAGGTGCTCGACCGCATCGCCGCCACCGGACTGCCCGTCACCGGCCGTCACGACGCGACCGCCGCGCGGTGTCCGGCGGCCGGATGCAGCAGTGCCGTCGAGTCCGACCAGGTGATCCTCATGCAGTTTCCGAGCACCGGCCGCGCGCAGCTCTACGCGGGCGCACATCCGGGAGACTTTCAGGTCGTCGACCTCGTCATGACCTTTCCCGAAGGCACCGACGCCGCCCAGAACGCGCGCTACAAGGACGCCCTGCAGGGCGAGATGCGCTGAGGCGCGCACCCTAACCCTCGAGTGCCCCACGGGCAGCGCCGAACTCGCGATCGGCACCGATCTTCGCTCGACGCCCCGCGCGGTCGCCCGCCTGACGCGCGCCCTCCGAGTACCCGGACGACGCACTCGTCGGCCGCCAGGTGCCGCGCGCCGTCGACTCTGTCTTGTAGAAGCTGCTCACCTCGAGTTCCTTGTCGCGCAACGCAAGTGCGGTCGACGTCGAGCCCGCGGGAAGTTCGCGAGAGTCGTCACGCGCCACCGCCTCCTCCCGTGCGGCGTCGCGTGCCTCGGTCAGTCGCACGCCGATCCGCTCGGCGAACGCCGACTGAAAGTTCAACCGCGCGGTGATCGGGGCGAGCGGTTTACGTTCGACAACTCTCCGCGACCGCCAGCCCGTCCCCTTGCGCACCACCCGCGCCGACGTCTCGCCCCGGTAGTCGCCAGACCGCAGGTAACCGTCGCTCGCCGCGACCATCTGGATCAACAACGACGTGTAGAGCGCCTCGCATGTGTCGATGTCGGCCTCGTATCCGTACGCCAGCACGAAGGTGTTGTTGCCCGCGACGTCGACCGTCACGTCGTTGGCACGCGCGATCGCGACGAAAAGCTGCACGTACGTGCGCAATCCACGTTTTCCGGTCTCGCCGATCGCGACCTGTCTGGTGATCGGCGTCGTCTTTCGCCGTGCCGCTGGATCGTGCGCACGGGCGACCGCGAGGTCGATCGACGCCGACGTCGCCAATCGTTGCGCGGCCTGCATGAAGGTCTCGGCCTCATGCTCGTTGTCGGTGTTCTCGGCCTGCCGCAGCAACCCCGCGATCCGGGTGAGGAGTTTGTCGTCGCGCATACAGATCAGACTAGATCGACTGCCGTTTGGTTCCACTCCGCGCAGGATTTCTCGAATTCCTTGACTTTCCCAATAGGAAAGTAGACACTACTTTCCTATACGGAAAGTGGCTCACAGCACCCACGGCCAAGACCACCCACCGAGGAGACCCTCATGGACATCACTCCCGACCAGGCGCGCGAGGCGCTCGGGTCCGTCGACGGAGCACGTCGCCGGGTCGCCGACGACCTCGGCCTCCCCCGCAGCTACTGGTGGGCGATGGCAGCCTCATGGATCGTTCTCGGTGTCATCAGCGCATTCGCTCCCCAGTGGGTCACGACCGTCGCCACCATCGCGTTCGGCGCCGCGCACTCGGCGATCGCGTCCCGACTCTTCGACGGCCGACGCGCAAGTACGCATGTGCGCCCCGCCCGAAGCGTCGCCGATCGTCGCATCCCGCTGATCGTCATCGGCATGCTGCTGACCGCGGTCGCCGTGACAGTCGCGGCAGCACTGGTGCTCGACGCCGACGGCGCACGGCACCCGTCCATCGGGGCGGCGGTGTTCGTGGCGGTGATACTCGGCTTCGGCGGACCGCAGATCTTCGACGACATCCGCAGGCGAGTGGGCGCGTGAGCACACCGAAATTCGACGAGCTGATCCACCCGAGCACCCGACTGACGCTCGTCGCGACCCTCGCCGCCGCCGATTGGGCCGATTTCGGCTACCTCAAAGAACGGCTCGCCCTGTCCGACTCAGCGTTGTCCAAGCAGCTCGCCACCCTGGAATCCGCAGGCTACGTGAGCACCGAACGTCCGAGCACCGGCCGTCGACGCAGCGTCCGGGCCCGCCTGACTGACGCCGGACGCGAGGCGTTCACCGGCCACGTCGCCGCGCTCCAGGCCATCGTCGGCGGCACGCAACAAGACAGCGCGCAACAGGCCAGCACGGAATAGACCACGCCGCGCCCGACCCCGAACTCACCGAGCGGCGCTACAGCCCGAACTTGTCCTGCATCTCCCGCAGCGTCTCGGCGGACTTCATCAGTCCCTCGTGCTCGGCGTCGGACATCTTGATCTCGAGTCGGCTGCCCGCGCCGTTGCGGTCGATGAGCGTCGGGAGTGACAGACATACGTCGTCGAGCCCCTCGTACCCGCCCGTGACGGTCGAAATCGGCATCACGCGGTGCTCGTCGTTGAGCACCGCCTCGATGATGCGCGTGGTCGCGAGCCCGATGGCGTAGTTGGTCGCACCCTTGCCCTCGATGATCTTGTACGCCGCGTGCACCACCTCGTGCTGGATGCGTTCGCGCGCCGGTGCGTCGATGGCCTGGCCGCCCGGCAGGGGCTTCCACTCGAGCAACGGCACGCCGCCGACTGACGCCGAACTCCAGAGCGGGATCTCGGAGTCGCCGTGCTCGCCGACGATGTAGCCGTGCACGTTCTGCACCGCGACGCCGACGTGCTGCGCGATGAGGAACCGCAGACGAGACGAGTCGAGCACCGTGCCCGATCCGAACAGCTGATTGCTGGGCAGCCCACTGTATTTCAGCGCCGCATAGGTCACGATGTCGACAGGGTTGGTGACCATGATGTAGATCGCGTTGGGCGCAACCTTGATGGCGCCGGGCAGGATGTTCTTCGTCAGATTGATTGTGGCTTCGGCCAATTCGAGCCGCGACTGCCCGGGCTTCTGCTTCGCGCCCGCGGTGAACACGACGACGTCGGCGTCGGCACAGACCGACACGTCGTCGTCGCCGATGATGTCGGCGCGCGGCACGAATTCGAGTCCGTGCGAAAGGTCTAGGACTTCCGCGGTCACCTTCGACGTGTTGATGTCCATCAGCGCGATCGTGCGCGCGACACCGCGAATCAACGACGCGTACGCAATCGCGGTACCCACAGCGCCTGCGCCGATGATGGCCAACTTGCTCGGTCGGGCTTGTCTCACGTTCAACCGCCTGTGTCTCGTGCTGCCCCGAAATCCTGCCCCTGGTGCCGATTATCGTCGGCCGACGCCGCGCCCGCAGCCTGATCGCCGATCATTTCACTCGCCGTCCACACCGCAGTTTCGCGATGGGTATGACCATCACACTCATGAATTCGTCGCGATGTCCGTTTCTGGCATGCGAAATCGCCACGGAGAGCTTATGTTCTGCTGGTCTTGCGCATCGCAACGTGGCGTCGCACCATCACTTACCGGGGGAGCTCACCCATGCCTGAAGGCCATGACACCCTTGCCGAGGATCTTTCCGACGACGAGGCCCACCTCGCGAGACTCGGCTACACCCAGGAACTTCACCGCTCGTGGTCCGGTTTCTCGAACTTCGCGATCTCGTTCTCGATCATTTCGATCCTCTCGGGCTGCTTCACGTCGTTCGGACTCGGATGGAACAACGGCGGACCGGCCGCGATCGCATGGGGCTGGCCGATCGTCTCGATCTTCATCCTGCTGATCGGATTCTGCATGGCCGAGCTCGTCTCGGCATATCCGACGTCGGGCGGAATCTATTGGTGGGCAGCCAAACTCGGTGGCGCCAAGGCGGGCTTCTACACCGGGTGGCTCAACCTCATCGGCCTCGTCGCCATCCTTGCCTCGGTGGCGTACGGCGCAGCTACCTTCCTCGACCTCACCATCGGCACATTCAGCCAGTCGTGGCTCGACGGCTACAGCCTGACCCGAGTGTTCGTCATCTTCCTGATCATCCTGGCGTGCTCAGCCCTGATCAACATCTTCTCCGGTCACCTGCTCTCGATGCTCAACAACATCTCGGTCTGGTGGCACGTATTCGGTGCTGCCGCAGTCATTCTCATCCTCTTCCTGCTCCCTGATCAGCACGCGTCCTTCTCCGACGTCTTCGCCAAGACCGTCAACAACAGCGGCATCTTCGAAGGCAAGACGTCGGGCTTCGGCTTCATCCTGTTCGTGCTGCCCATCTCGGCGATCCTCACCCAGTACACGATCACCGGCTACGACGCCTCCGCCCATCTCTCCGAGGAGACCAAGGGCGCGGCCAACGCTGCGGCACAGGGCATTTGGCGTTCCATCGCCTACTCGGCCGTCGGTGGGTGGATCTTGCTGCTCAGCTTCCTGTTCGCCGTCCAAGACGCCGATGGTGTCTCCAAGGGTGGCGGCGCCGTCGCGACGATCTTCACCCAGGCACTCACCTCGAAATGGGCGGGCGTCGTCCTGATCATCTCCACCGCGGGCCAGCTCTTCTGCACCGCCGCGTGCCAGACGAGTGCGTCGCGAATGATGTTCGCGTTCAGCCGCGACGGCGCCGTGCCCGGCCACAAGCTCTGGTCCAAGGTCCGGTCGAATGGCATGCCCGCCAACGCCGTTGTCGTGACAGCCGTCATCGCCGCGATCATCACGCTGCCCGCACTGGTGCCGGTCGACATCAACGGCGCACCCGTACCCGTCGCCTTCTACGCGGTTGTCTCGATCGGCGTCGTCGGGTTGTACCTGTGCTTCGCTGTCCCGATCTACTTCCGCTGGAAGGCAGGAGACTCGTTCGAGGCCGGCTCGTGGACGCTCGGCTCCAAGTACAAGTGGATCGCACCGATCGCTCTCATCGAGATCGCGCTGACCTCGCTCGTCGCCATGTTCCCCACCTCGCTCGGCGGCATGCCGTGGGACGCGAGCTTCGAGTGGAAATACGTCAACTACACCCCGCTGCTCGTCGGCGGCGCACTGATCCTGCTCTACGGCTACTGGCACCTGTCGGTGAAGAAGTGGTTCACCGGACCGATCAAGCAGGTCGACGCCGCGCCCGTCGACGTCTGAGGCGGTGCGTGATTAGCCTCGAACGTGGCACAGTCACGCCGCGCACGCGGCCCGTCGGAAGAGGACAGCGTTGTCACTTCACGAAATCGAGTTCACGTCGGCCAACGGTCGCGACACCATCTTCGGTTGGGTCTACGAGCCCGCGACCAAGACGCGAGGCATCATCCACATCGTCCACGGACTCGGTGAGCACTCGCGCCGCTACCTACGGCTCATCACCAAGCTGCTCGACGCCGGGTTCGTCGTCGTCGCCGACGACCACGCCGGACACGGCAAGACGGCCATGACCTCGGGAGTCTGGGCCGACGCCGGAGACGACGCCGACAAGGTCGTGGTGGCTGATGAGCGCACCCTGCGCGACAAGGTGCGTGAGCTCTACCCCAACCTGCCCTACGTCGTCTTCGGGCACTCCTGGGGTTCGATGATCGCGCGCGGTCTCGTTGCCGACGGCGGCGACTGGCTCAAGGGACTCATCCTCTGCGGCATCGCCGCGCAGATCCACGGCATCGACGACGTCCTCGACCGCGACGCCCTCGCCGCGGAGTCCGACCCTACGTCGACGGCGACGGAGACGTACGCGGGGCAGATGTTCGAGGGATTCACCGCGCGCTTCGGCCCCGACGCCTTCCCCACGGCATGGGTGGCGCGCGATCCGGGCGTCGTCCGCGACCACGCCCGCGACCCGTTCAACAACTTCGGCGCACCCATGTCCGTGCGATTCATCCGCGGATTCGTCGATCTCTACGACGCCGTCAACGCCGACACCTGGTACCCGACAGTCCGCTCCGACCTGCCCATCCTCATCCTTGCCGGCGACGCCGACCCGGTCGCCAACTTCGGCGAGGGCGCCTACCACGTCGGCAATCAGCTCGCCGCGAGCGGACACGCCGACGTGCGCACCCGCATCTACACCGGCTACCGGCACGAGGTACACAACGAACCACCGATCCGCGACGAGGTCGCCAACGAGATCATCGCCTTCGCCGAGCGCGTCGTCGGATAGGCAGCGTCGTCGGATAGACAGCGCCGTCGGATAGGTCCCAACGCAAAAGCCCCCGAACGCCACTGGCGTTCGGGGGCTTCGAAACTGTTGCGCTACAACAGATGACGCTCTCAGTCCTGAGGAGCCTCGGTGAAGTTACGCGTCACGGCCGGGTCGACCGGGATGCCCGGGCCCGTCGTCGTCGAGACGGTCACCTTCTTGATGTAGCGGCCCTTCGCGGCCGACGGCTTCGCACGCATGATCTCGTCGTACGCAGCGCCGTAGTTCTCGGCGAGCGCGCTCGGCTCGAACGACGCCTTGCCGATGACGAAGTGCAGGTTGGCTGCCTTGTCGACGCGGAAGTTGATCTTGCCGCCCTTGATGTCGTTGATCGCCTTGGTCACGTCGGTGGTAACCGTGCCGGTCTTGGGGTTCGGCATCAGGCCGCGCGGTCCGAGGACACGCGCGATACGGCCGACCTTGGCCATCTGATCAGGGGTGGCGATCGCGGCGTCGAAGTCGAGCCAGCCGCCCTGGATCTTCTCGATCAGGTCCTCGGCGCCGACCTCGTCGGCACCGGCTGCCACGGCCTCGGCGGCCTTGTCGCCTGCGGCGAACACGATGACGCGGGCGGTCTTACCCGTGCCGTGAGGCAGGTTGACGGTGCCTCGAACCATCTGGTCTGCCTTACGCGGGTCGACGCCCAGCCGGATTGCGACCTCGACGGTCGAATCAGTGTTCTTCGACGACGTTTCCTTCGCCAGCTCAGCAGCCTCCAGCGGGCTGTAGAGCTTGTCCTTGTCGACCTTTTCGGCCGCGGCCTTGTAGGCCTTGCTGCTCTTGCTCATTGCTCTGTTCTTTCTCCGTATTGATGATTCGGGTTGGTGGTGTGTGGGCCGAGCCGGCCCTCCCACTCAGCGGCTTTCTAGCCTTCGACGGTCAAACTTGCGCGAGTTCGCAAGCTCACTCGACGGTGATTCCCATCGATCGCGCAGTACCGGCGATGATCTTCGCGGCCTGGTCGATGTCGGTGGCGTTGAGGTCTTCGGCCTTGGTCTTGGCGATCTCGCGGACCTGGTCCATCGAGACCTTGCCGACCTTCTTGGTGTGCGGCTCGCCCGAACCCTTCTGCAGACCGGCGGCCTTGAGCAGCAGCTTGGCTGCAGGCGGGGTCTTGAGCTTGAAGTCGAACGAGCGATCTTCGTACACGAAGATCTCAACCGGCACGACGTTGCCACGCTGCGACTCGGTCGCCGCGTTGTACGCCTTGCAGAATTCCATGATGTTCACGCCGTGCTGACCGAGCGCCGGACCCACTGGCGGGGCCGGGTTTGCCTGGCCTGCCTGGATCTGGAGCTTGATGATCCCGGCGAGCTTCTTCTTCTTGGGAGGCATCCTTGTTCCTTGTTTGTTTCTTGCAGATCCACGTCCGCTGGAGGCGTGGAAGCTTGTGTGTTGCTCCGTACGGAGCAGGTATCAGATCTTCTCGGCAGGTATCAGATCTTCTCGACCTGGTTGAAGCCGAGTTCGACGGGCGTCTCGCGACCGAAGATCGACACGAGCACCTTGACCTTGCGCTGCTCGGCGTTGACCTCGCTGATCGACGCGGGAAGCGTCGCGAACGGGCCGTCCATGACGGTGACCGACTCGCCGACCTCGAAGTCGACCTCGACAACCGCCGTTGCGGCCGCTGCGGCCTGCTCGACACTCTCGGCGCCCTTGGCCGTGGCCTTCTTCGCGGGAGTGCGCGGCAGCAGGAACTGCAGCACTTCGTTGAGACTCAACGGCGACGGCTTGCTGGTCATTCCGACGAAGCCCGTGACACCCGGGGTGTTGCGCACTGCGCCCCACGACTCATCGTTGAGGTCCATGCGCACCAGGATGTAGCCGGGCAGCACCTTGCGGTTGACCTTCTTCTGCTGGCCGTTCTTGATCTCGGTGACCTCTTCGGTCGGGACCTCGACCTGGAAGATGTAATCGCCGACGTCGAGGTTCTGCACACGGGTCTCGAGGTTGGTCTTGACCTTGTTCTCGTAACCGGCATAGCTGTGGATGACGTACCACTCACCGGGTGCGCGACGCAGTTGCTTGCGCAGTTCCTCGGCGGGGTCGACCTCTTCCTCGGCCTCGGCAGCGTCGGCATCAACCGCGGCGTCCTCGGCAGCTTCTGCCTGCTCGACGGCCTCTTCGCCACCGTCGACGGCTGCGGCGTCGTCCTGTGCGGCCTCGACCTGCGCCTCGGTGCCCGGATCGTCGGTCTCGTCCACGGTCGCTTCGCTCCCGGCGTCGGTGACGTCGGTCTCGACCGCGTCGGTCGGGTCGAACTCGTTATCCGGGGTGCTCACTGCAGCCCACGCTCCTCTTTCATGAAGTTGGTCGTCCGTCGGATGACCCGGTCGGGAGCGGGCTCACCTGAGTGAGCCCGAATCAGCCGAGGATCCAGAGAACTAGCTTGGCGAAGCCGATGTCGATCCCGAAGATGAACGCGGTCATCACCACCACGAACACGAGCACGATGATCGTGTACGTGATCGTCTCGCGCCGCGTAGGCCAGATGACCTTCTTCATCTCCGAGACGACCTGCTGCATGAACACCCAGATCCGCACAAACGGATTGCTGCTCTGCTCGGACGCCTTCTTTACCTTGCGTTCCTTGACGGCGACCGCGGATCCACCTTCGGAATCCGCATCACCATCTGTCGTGTCGACGGCACTCGCCGACGAGCGACGACCGCGTCCCGAACGCTTGCCCTTCGGACGAAGATCGTCCGACGACGCATCCGAGGCTGCGGCATCCGCGTCCTCGACGGCGTCGTCGCGGGTCTCGAGCTCCTCCGCTGCCGAATCGGCGGCGTTGGACTGCCCGTCGTTTTTGGCGCGGGCCGCTCGATCTCGCTTGCTCACCTTCGAGGTCCTCTCGTCAACGTGTGCCCTCTCCAGGGCAGGGGCGACAGGACTTGAACCTGCAACCTGCGGTTTTGGAGACCGCTGCTCTGCCAGTTGAGCTACGCCCCTTTGCGACTGCGTCGACTCGTACGAGTTCTGCAGTCGCCGGTCATGGTCGACCTGCCGGAACCAGCCTACCGATCCGAAATCGATGGGCCGTCGCCGACAAAACCAACGCGCCACCCTATGGGCGGCGCGCAAGTCAAGGGTAAACCTGACACTTCAGTGTAGAACACCCGCCCCGCTTAACCCAAAACACTTCCTGTAGCGATCCATCCCGACCTGCGTCGATCCGCGAATTTTCCGGTTGCCCAGACGCTCGGATTCCGCGCGTCTGGGCAACCGCAAGATTTCGGCCGACGTGGAACCCCACGGCATGGAACCTCAGGGCGCCCCGTAACGTCCGATATCGCATGACCACGCTCGCGCAGCATCTGTCGACGCACGACGGCGTCATCACTCTCACACAGGCTCGAGCGCTCGGCGTCAGCAGGCACGCGGTGCAGCGTCGACTCTCCGCCGGCACGTGGGTGCGTGAGGCGGAGGCGACGTTTCGCGCCGTCGACCATCCGCGCACATCGCGAGTACGAGTCCGGATTGCGGTCGCATCGGTCGGCAAATCCGCGGTGCTCGTCGGGTCGTCGGCCGCATGGTGGCAAGGCCTGACCAGCGCTTTTCCGTCGAAGATCAGTGTCGCCACCCAGGTCAAGGGCCGCCACGCCGGTGCGTCGTCGGGCGTTCTCGTCACGCATCGCCGTCTGCACGAACCAGACGTCGTCGTGGTCGATGGGCTGCGCGTGGCGTCGGTGGCAGCCACCCTGCTCGACGTCGCCGCCGCCGGCGACACCTCGACCGTCGACAACGCACTTCTCACCCACCGCGTCACCATCACCGAACTCGACGACGCGCTACGCCGCTACCCGCGTCGTCGCGGTTCACCCGAGGCACGACGACTCTTCGACGCACTGCGGTCCGGAGCGCGATCCGAGGCCGAACGCACCACCACCGCGCTGTTCGACGCGCACGGCATCACCGGGTGGACGGCCAACACCGAGGTTCTCGGGTACCTGCTCGACTTCGTGTTCCGCGACGCGCGACTCATGGTCGAGATCGACGGCTTCGCGTTCCACCGCGACGCCAAGACCTTCCAACGCGACCGGACCAAGCGCAACGCCCTACTCGCCGACGGCTGGCGAATGTTGAACTTCACCTGGGACGACATCACTCGACGCCCCGACGCCACTGCCCGCCAGGTCCTCGACGCCCTCGCCGCAGCGGCTGCCTAACACGACCCCGCGAGGATCTCGACGGCCTCGGTGTAGCGGTCGGGTCCCGCGGCGGCGTAGCTGAGTCGCACGTACGGACCGGTCGGCTCGGCCGGGAACCACTCGCGGCCGGCCACCACCGACAGCCCGCGCGCCAGCGCCCGCGCGGCGACCACGTCCGGGTCGGTGGGCACGTCCCCAGCGCCGACGTCGGGCAGCCGAACCCACAGGTGCAACCCGCCCGGCGGTGTCGTGGCCGTCAACGACGGTTCGGCGCGCAGCGCGTCGAGCAAAGCGTCGCGACGCGCACCGAGTCCGCGTCGCAGCCGCTGCAACGATGTGCGCCACGTGGGCCTGGTCACGACGTCGAGCGCGGCGAGCTGCAGGATCGGCGACACGTACAGATCGGAGAGCGCCAGCGCACTCTCGATGCGCTGCCGCACCGGGCCGCGCGCCATCACCGCCGCGACTCTGATCGACGACGACATGCTCTTCGTCAACGATCTGAGGTAAATGACGTGCCCGTTCTCGTCCGCGGAGACGAGTGTTCGCGGCACGGTGTCGATGCCGAAGTCGTGCGCCCAGTCGTCCTCGACGACGAAAGCCCGATGCGCCGCCACGACGTCGAGTACCTCGGCCCGCTGCTGGGCCGACCACTGCTCGCCGGTCGGGTTGGCGTAGTTGGGCTGGGCGTAGAAGACGCGCGCACCCGACGTCGCGAACGCGGTGTCGAGGTCGACGGCGCTCGGTGCGCCCCCGGTGCGGGCGACGGGAACGATCACCAGACCGGCCTGCCGTGCCGCCGCGATCGCACCCCAGTAGGTCGGCGACTCCATCACGATCGCCTCGCCCGGAGCGGCGATCGCCCGCATCGTCGCGGCGAGCGCGGCCTGCCCGCCCGAAGTGATCACGACGTCGGAGTCACGCCAACCGCCGGCACCGCCCTCGACCCCGGCAAGCTCGCTCACGAACCAGCGACGCAACTCCGGAACGCCCGCGACAGGCGGTCGCGTGAATGCCTCAGCCCTTCGCGACACACGACGCACCGCTGCCGCGACAGGTTCCTGCGGTAGCAGCTCGTCGTCGGGGTATCCGCCGTGCATGGCGATGGTGTCGTGCGGGACCATCCGCAGCGTCGACCCTGTTGCGGGGATTCCGGAACGTTCCGGCCCGAGCGCTGCGGTTTGCCACCCAATGTCGCGCCTCGGGGCGGAACGTCGAGAAGCGACGAATGTTCCCTCACCAGAACGTGTTTCGACGATACCGTCGGCAACGAGCGCCGCGAGAGCACGCTGGACCGTAACCGGACCGGCCCCGAACTGCTTGGCCAGCGCTCGCGTCGACGGCAGCCTCGATCCCGGCTGCTCGCTCTCGGCGAGCAATCTCAGGTGTTGCGCGATCCGCGAGCTGCTATCGTCAAACATGAGAGACAATAGTAGCGCTATCGCGTCGAGTTCGACGCCGCTATCGCACCGAACACCGTCGAGCGGTCTGGTCTGGGGCTTCGTCGGGGTGGCCGCGTTCTCGTTCTCGGTGCCGCTGACGCGTATCGCCGTCGGTTCCGGCGGCGACGCAGGACTCGACCCGCTGCTGGTCGGATGCGGCAGGGCCGTCGTAGCGGCAGCACTTGCCGTCATCGCGCTCGGAATCACGCGCACCCGCTTCCCCACCGCCCGGCAGTGGCTTCGCCTGCTCCCGGTCGCCGCGGGCGTCGTCGTCGGATTCCCGCTGTTCACGTCTCTTGCCCTGCGACATTCCGATTCCGGTCACGCCGCGGTGATCGTCGGACTACTTCCCGCGATGACAGCCGTCGTCGCGGTCACACTCACCCGCGAACGTCCCGGAGTGCGGTTCTGGATCGGCGCGTCCGCGGGTGCCATCGCAACGGTCACGTTCGCGCTCCTCGCGCACGGCGGAGCGTCGTCGAGCGGCATCGACGACGTCTACCTGCTCTGCGCGGTGGTGCTCGGCGCGGTCGGGTACGCCCAGGGCGGCATTCTCGCGCGCGAACTCGGCGCGTGGCAGACGATCTGCTGGGCGCTAGTGCTCGCGCTGCCTGTCATGGCGATGGTCTCTGCCCGCTCGATCCACCTGCAACCGCCGACGCACATCAGCGCGTCGCAGTGGGCGTCGTTCGGATATCTCAGTGCCGTCAGCATGTTCCTCGGATTCTTCGCCTGGTATCGCGGACTCGCGATCGGGCCGATGACCGTCGTCAGTCAGACGCAACTCGTTCAACCCGTCCTTTCGGTGGCGTGGGGCGCGTTGCTGCTGCGCGAGGGGGTTTCGCTCGGGGTCGTAGCCGGTGGCATCGCCGTGATTGCCTGCGCTGCGTTCACTGTCAGGAGTCGATCCCGCGACAGTTCCGTGCGCCGCAGCCCGATGTCCCGCCTCACTGTTCGTCGGCTGCGTATCGTGAGCTGATGACACAATCTGCGGGACAACGACGCGGTTTTGCCATCCTCTCGCTCGCCTCGGGCGCTCTCGGCGTGGTGATCGCCATCGTCTCGGCGGGCAAGCAATTCCCCGTCGGACTCATCGCGCTGGTGCTGCTGCTCGTCGCTGCGGGACTAGCCGTCGACGGCCTGTTCAACATCGGGAACCGACGCCTCGCCGAACTGGTCATCGCGGTGATCCTGGCTGTGGTCGCCATCGTCATCGTCGTGCTGCGCAGTTGGTGGTTGCTGATCGGCACGCTCGTCGTGATCGCGCTGTTCGCGATCGCCATCGCGGCGGCGTCGCGAGCGTTCCGCGTCTCGGTGCCGTTGCCCGTCGTCGCACCCCCGAGCGCTCCCGTGCTCATCTACAACCGACGCTCCGGCGACGGCAAAGCCGACCGGCTGCACCTCGCCGACGAAGCTGAACGTCGGGGTTACCGGACCATCGAACTGGTCAAGGGCGACGATCTGCGAGCCCTCGCCGAGGGCGCCATCGCCAACGGCGCCGATGCACTCGCGATGGCGGGCGGCGACGGTTCGCAGGCGGTCGTCGCCGACGTCGCGGCGACGCACGATCTGCCGTACGCGTGCATCCCGTCGGGCACCCGCAATCACTTCGCACTCGACCTCGGCGTCGACCGCGACGACGCCGTCGGAGCCCTCGATTCCTTCGTCGAAGGCGGCGAACGTCGCGTCGACCTCGGAGTCGTCAACGGACAGGTCTTCGTCAACAACGTCTCGCTCGGCGTCTACGGCGAGGCCGTCCAACGCGAGAGCTACCGCAACGCCAAAGCCAAAACGCTGCTCGACGTCGCGTCGCAGGTCCTCGGACCCAACGCCGACCAGCCATCGGTCTCCTGGCACGACCCCAACGGCACAGAACACGAGTCCGTCGCCGCAATCATGGTGTCCAACAACCAGTATCGCCTCGGGCACATCATCGGATCGGGTACCCGACCGAGCATCGAAGACGGACTGCTCGGCGTCGCAGTCATCGCCGACCCGACGTCGCGTCCCGGTTCGACACGGCTACAACACCTGTGGAGCGAATGGGTGGCGCCGACGTTCGAGATCGATTCGGACACGGACCTCAACGCGGGAATCGACGGCGAGGCCGCAACATTGACCGCGCCCGTGCGCTTCGAGATCCGCCACCAGGTGCTGCGCGCCCGCATTGCCCGCCAGCACCCCGGCGCCTCACCGTCGGCCGACGTGCCCGACGGCGCACTCGACTCGGTGCGCGCTCTCTTCCGCATCGCCCTCGGGCAGCCGGTCCATGTGGCGACCCATCAGGCTGCCTGACCACTCCCGCGCGCCGAGCGCCTCACCCGCTGGTCGAGCGCCTCACCCGCCGGTCGAGCTTCCCTCGCTGGTCGAGCCTGTCGAGACCACCGCCGTTCGAGCGCCACACCCGCTGGTCGAGCCTGTCGAGACCACCCGCCGGGCCGCAGGCGTCAGTTGAACTGCACGTGCGCCTGCGCGCGCCCGAAGATCTTGCGGTCGCCCTGCTTGGCGACGATGCTGATCACGCCGCGTCGAGTCTCAGGGTCGAGCGACTTGATCTTGCCCGTGAAGTCGACGTTCGCGTAGGTGTCGGGATAGACGTACACCGGGCTGGTGAAGCGCACGTTGTACTCGTAGACCGCGGCCGGGTCGCCGATGAACTCTGTGATGAAGCTGGCGCCGAGGCCCATCGTCTGCATGCCGTGCGCGACGACCGTCTCGAGTCCGATGACCTTGGCCAGCTCGTCGGAGAAGTGGATCGGGTTGGGATCTCCCGCGACACCCGCATAGTTGACCAGGTTGCCGCGCGTGAGGGTCTTGGTCATCGGGGTCAGCTCTTGGCCGACCTCGAGGTCGTCGAAGTTGATCGCCGAGTACGGCTTCGGCGCAACCACCGGGTCCGGATCGTTGTAGCGGTCGAACGGTCCGTGCACGCTACGCGGCAGCGTCGGCTCCTTGTCGACCTTCATCATGACGTGCTCGAGCTCATCGAGGACCTCGGGATCAGCGTCGACGGCGGCCCGCGCGACAAGGCTGGTGAATGTCGTCATGACCGGCTCGTCGTGCTGATTCCAGATGATGTTCTTGGTGACCATCACGTCCGCGCCACCCATCTGCCGGAACGACTCCAGCGAGACGTCGCAGATCAGTCGGTCGCCCACCTTGATGGGCTGGTGAAAGATCAGCCGCTGGTCGGTCTGCATGATCTGCCACAGGTCGTAGCCGGTGACGATGTCTTCGAAGAGCCGACGCTGCGCGATGATCCCGAGCACCGAGACAAATGTCGGCGCGGCGATCAGGGTGTCGTGACCCATCTCCGCCGCAGCCGCCTCGTCCCAGTGGACGGGATGTGCGTCCTGCACCGCGCGCGCGTGCTTGCGGATCTCTTCACGGCCGACCTCGTAGTAGTCATCGACGGTGTAGTTGAAGCCGACCATCGACTTGGTGTGCGCCGCGATCTCTTCCGGAGTCAGTTTCACACCGTTCTTCAACGCATCGATCCGTTCCTGGATCTCGCTATCGGTGATCTGTGACATCGGTGGGACTCCTCACGCTGCACTTGGCTGTACGTCCGACGGACGGAGGGCTGACCGCTCATCGTCGAGACGCATACTCGCTGGCAACTGTACTGAACTTGTTCATCTGAACGACAACTGCGGGCTGCCTCGTGTGAGACAGCCCGCAGTTGCACAAAACTTGTGGGTGCGCATCTCGCGACGACGCACAACGCCGAACTACGCAAACCGGATTCGACGATCCGATCGCGCACCGACAACCTGCCTGACACCGTCGTTCGACGACGCTCCGGGCCATCGGCCTCAGCGACAAATCAGCGCGACTCTTTGTGCGCCTGGTGCTTGCCGCAGTTCGGGCAGAACTTCTTGATCTCGAGGCGATCGGGATCGTTACGACGGTTCTTCTTGGTGATGTAGTTGCGGTGCTTGCACACCTCGCAGGCCAAGGTGATCTTGGGCCGGACGTCAGTTGAGGAAGCCACTGGGTTCGCCTTCTTTCGGATGGGTCTGGGTCGTCGGAGCACTAGGCGCCGCCTCGCCCGACCCGGGCCGCGCGACAAGCCTTACGTGTAGCGGTGGAGGGACTCGATCCCTCGACCTCACGATTATGAGTCGTGCGCTCTAACCAGCTGAGCTACACCGCCATGGTGACATGAACGCCGTCAGCGTGGACGCAGTCCTCGCGGTGGCGTTGCGGCGTCGGGCGTTCAAGTCCTACCGAGCCCCCTGACGGAATCGAACCGTCGACCTTTTCCTTACCATGGAAACGCTCTGCCGACTGAGCTAAGGGGGCGTTTCCGGCAGCCCTTGCGGGCGTCCGGAGAGCCTTAACGAGGTTACACACCGATGCGGCGGCTCACCAAATCGCTGCTCTCACAGCTCTCCGATGGACCGCCGACCAGACGTTCACCTCGTTGTGGCAGATGCAGGATTCGAACCTGCGTAGCTTTCGCGACGGATTTACAGTCCGCTCCCATTGGCCGCTCGGGCAATCTGCCGTGCTGTTTCCCACGACCTTCACGACCGTAAGAACAACGCCGAGAAGAATACAACGAACCCCTGTCTTCGACGCAAACCCGCAGGTCAGCCCGACGCCCCACGGCTGGTCGAGCGACCCGTCCGCTGGTCGAGCTTGTCGAGACCACCGCCGGCCGAGCGACCCGTCCGCTGGTCGAGCTTGTCGAGACCACCCGCCGCCCGAGCTGCTCCTCGCTGGTCGAGCTTGTCGAGACCACCCGCCGCCGGTCGAGCTGCTCCTCGCTGGTCGAGCTTGTCGAGACCACCGCCGGCCGAGCTACCCTCTCGCTGGTCGAGCGCCCCTCCGCGGGTCGAGCCTGTCGAGACCACCCGCCGCCCGAGCTGCACCCCGCTGGTCGAGCTGCACCCCGCTGGTCGAGCTTGTCGAGACCACCCCACTCGGCCCGGGCCCGAGCGGCGTCGGGCTACGCTGTGATCCATGGCTGATTCATCGTTCGACGTGGTGAGCAAGATCGACCGCCAGGAGGTCGACAACGCCCTCAACCAGGCCGCGAAGGAACTCTCGCAGCGCTACGACTTCCGCGGCACCAACACCGGCATCGACTGGTCCGGCGAAGAGACGATCGTCATCACCTCCGACGCCGAAGAGCGCGCCCAGGCGGCCCTCGATGTGTTCAAGGAGAAGCTGATCCGCCGCGACATCTCACTCAAGGCGTTCGACGCCGGCGAGGTCCAGTCATCGGGCAAGACCTACAAGATCTCGGGCAACCTCGTGCAGGGCATCGACTCCGAGCACGCCAAGAAGATCTCCAAGAAGATCCGCGACGAGGGCCCCAAGGGCGTCAAGGCTCAGATTCAGGGCGACGAACTACGCGTGTCGAGCAAGAAGCGCGACGACCTCCAGTCCGTCATCGCACTCCTCAAGGGCGAGGACTTCGGCATCGCCCTGCAGTTCGTCAACTACCGCTGAGCTAGTCAGATGCGCGGGCCCGCTCTCGCTCCGAGCCTCTCGCTGCGCTCGTCGATTCTCACTCGGCGACCCGCTAGACCCCCCGCCGCGCCATCTCCTGCAGGCGCCGGATGCGCTCCTCGGTCGGCGGGTGCGTCGAGAACATCTTGGCCATGCGGTCGGTGGCGCGGAACGGACTCTCGATCATCGCGTGGCTCTGCGCGGCGATGTCGGGCTGCGGGGGTAGCGGCGCCACCTGGATGCCGCCGGAGATCTTGGCGAGCGCCGACGCCAGCGCCAACGGATCGTTCGTGAGTTCAGCCCCGGACTTGTCGGCCTGAAACTCCCGCGACCTCGACACCGCAAGCTTGATCAGCGTCGCGGCAAACGGTCCGAGCAGAGAGATGAGGATCAGCGCAATCGGGTTCGGTCCGTTGTTGCGGTTGCCCGACATCCCGAAGAACATCGCGAAGTTCGCCAGCCCGCTGATGATCGCGGCCATCGCGCCCGCGACGGAACTGATCAGGATGTCGCGGTTGTAGACATGCGAGAGCTCGTGGCCGAGCACCGCGCGCAGTTCCCGTTCGTCGAGGAGTCGCAGGATCCCCGCCGTACAGCACACCGCCGCGTTCTTCGGATTACGTCCCGTCGCAAAAGCATTGGGCGACTCCGTAGGGCTGATGTAAAGCGCGGGCATCGGCTGCCGCGCCTGCGTCGCGAGCTCGCGCACCACCCGGTACATCACGGGTGCCTCGACCTCCGTCACCGGCTGCGCGTGCATCGCCTTCAGCGACATCTTGGCGCTGTTGAAGTACACGTAGCCGTTCACGGCGATCGCAAGGATCACCGACCCCCACAGAATCGTCGGACTCCGGAAACAGGCACCGATCGCGACGATCAACGCCGACATCGTTCCGAGCAGAAGTGCCGTCTTCACACCGTTTCGCATCAGATCCTCGTTCGAACTCGCCGCCGACGCGATGCCGGGGCTCTCAGTTTCTCAAACGATCCAGGGTCCGGTTGGGTTTCCGTGCGGCGTCGGCGAGTTACCCGGTGCGCGCGATCGTGTAATCGACCAGCGACGTCAACGCGGCATGCGCGGGCCCCTCAGGAAGCGCGCCAAGAACCTGCCCCGCCTCGTCTGCGTATCCGCGCAGGGTCGCGTTGGCCTGGGTCATGCCACGCGACTCGACGAGCAGGCCGAGCGCCTCGGCAACCTCGGCGTCGTCGGTCAGCGGCCTCGCGGCACCACCGTCGACGACGAGCAGCTCGCGCAACCTGTTCGACGCCGCGTCGTCGTCGGCCAATGCGTAGAGCACCGGCAGCGTGTGCACACCCTCACGCAGGTCGGTTCCGGGCGTTTTGCCCGAATCGCCTGTGGCTGAACGGATATCGATGATGTCGTCGGAGAGCTGGAACGCCGTGCCGACGATGTCGCCGAGTCGGGAGAGCCGCTCGACGTCGTCCAAAGTTGCACCGGAGGTCATCGCACCGAACCGACCGGCAGCCGCGATGAGCGAACCGGTCTTCTCCCACACCACCTTCAGGTAGTGATCGATCGGGTCGACGTCGCGGGCGCCGATGGTCTCGCGCATCTGACCCGTTACCAGCTCGGCGAAGGTCTCGGCGATGATCCGCACCGGGTCGGGCCCCAGCGTCGACACCAGGCGCGACGCGCGGGCGAACAGGTAGTCGCCGGAGAGGATTGCGATGCTGTTGGACCACCGCGCATTGGCGCTCTGCGCGCCGCGTCGCATTGGCGCCTCGTCCATCACGTCGTCGTGATAGAGCGTCGCGAGGTGGATCATCTCGACGACCGTCGCGGCCGTGATCACCTCGCTCGCGTCCGGACGCGGCCCGAACTGGGCGGCCAGGATCGCGAACATCGGACGGAAACGCTTGCCACCCGCCTTGGCCAGGTGGCTCGCAGCCTCGGTCATGACGTCGTCGCCGGATGCCAACTCGGACAGCAACAATTCCTCTACCTGGCCCAACGATGTCCGCACCATGCCAGCGAACTCTTCGGAACCCAGATCCAGACCCGCGAAAGTCGACTTCACTCCGCCGAGCCTAGTCGGTGGGCGCGTGTGGCGAGCGTGCCGGGAGGCCACATACTGGTCGAGTGACGAGCCAGATCCCCGAGAGCGCCGACGTCCTCGTCGTCGGCGCGGGACCGGGCGGGTCTGCCGCCGCCGCCCACGCCGCCGCCGCCGGACTCGACGTCGTCCTCCTCGACGCCGCCACCTTCCCCCGCGACAAGACATGCGGCGACGGCCTGACGCCGCGCGCGACCGCCGAGCTCATCGAACTCGGATTCGCCGACCGCCTTGCCGCCAGCCCCCACATCGACGGCCTCGAACTGCACGGCTGGGGAGCCACGCAGCGCGTGCCGTGGCCCGCGGGCCGCTTCCCCGCGTACGGCAGCGCCATCACGCGGATGGAACTCGACGACGAGCTGCGCGCACTCGCCGTCGCCCGCGGCGCCCGAATGTTCCAGGGCGCCAAGGCCGTCGACGTCGAGATGTCCGGCGAGCGCATCTCGACGGTCACCGTCGACGACGCCGACGGACCGCACACCGTCCGCGTGCGCGAGGTCATCGTCGCCGACGGCGTGCGCTCGACGCTCGGCAAGAAGCTCGGCCGAGAGTGGCACCGCGACACCGCATTCGGCGTCGCAGCACGCGCCTACGTGCCATCGACACGCGCCGACGACAACTGGATGGGCTCGCACCTCGAACTGCGCGCCCCCGACGGCGAGCTCCTGCCGGGCTACGGCTGGCTTTTCCCGCTCGGGAGCGCAGGGGGCGGGTCGGATCAGCACGACACCGCGAACGGCCTGCTGAACGTCGGTGTCGGTGCACTGGCGACGTCAAAACGCCCGGCGCACATGGCGTTACGGCCCATCCTCGACCACTACGCGCGCATGGTCGGCGACGAGTGGCAGATCACCGGGAAGCCCGCTCGCCTGACGTCGGCGCTGCTGCCGATGGGTGGCGCGGTATCGGGCGTGTCCGGGCCCAACTGGATGCTCATCGGAGACGCCGCCGCGTGCGTCAATCCGCTCAACGGCGAGGGCATCGACTACGCCCTCGAGACCGGCCGCCTCGCCGCCCAGCGCCTCGGCAGCCCCGACCACACCGTGCAGTGGCAGCAGACCCTCGTCGAGCATTACGGTCTGGCGTTCTCGGCTGCTCGACGCCTCGCCGGCGTGCTGACCGTCCCACGCGCGGTGCCGCTGCTCGGCCGACCGGGCATCCGATCGGCAAAGCTGATGTCGCTCGTCGTACGTGTGATGGGCAACCTCATCACCGACGACGACGCCGATCTGGTCGCCCGGGCCTGGCGTGCCGCAGGCCACGTCTCCACGCGCATCGACGACCGGCCTCCGTTCGCCTGAATCCACCCCGCAACTCCATGTCGAGGCGTCGACCATTGGTTTGAGACGTTTTGCGTGATACGTTCCATTGAGAATGTGTCATGCACCACAACGTCGACAAGGGAGCCCCTCATGCCTCTGCGGACCCTGCCTCTGCGGACACTGCCATCGCGGCTCTCCGGCACCATCTCCGCGCGCCGACGCGAGCGGTACCGTCGCCGCGACGAACTCGCCGCCGTCGATCCCGCCGACGACCCGCGCACGTACGCCCTTGAACTGTCGGGCAAGGAGTTCGTCTGGGCCACGACGCAAGCGCTCAGCTTTGCCCTGTTCCGCACCTACGCGGTGCCGTCGATCGGCGAATTGCTCTACAAGACAGTCCAATTCACCGACGAAACCCAGAAGCGCTACGACGACACGGTGCTACTCCTATCTGCACCCGTCGAGCACGGTTTCGCTCCGGGCAGCCAGCGGCACGCGGCGGTCCGTCGGATCAACCAGATGCACGGCCGCTACGACATCTCCAACGACGACATGCTCTACGTCCTCGCGACGTTCGTCGTCTGTCCACCCCGCTGGATCAATGCCTACGAGTGGCGCACACTCAGCCAACGCGAGATCGACGGGCTCACCAACTACTACCGCCTACTCGGAAAGCACATGGGAATCAAGGACATTCCCGACACCTACGCCGAGTTCGAGTCCCTCATGGACACCTACGAGCAACAGCACTTCGACTTCCGCGAAGGCTCCCGCGCCGTTGCCGACTCGACCCTCGACCTGCTGACCACCTTCATGCCGTACCGACTCCTTCCCGCCCCGCTCGTCCGACGACTCGCCCGCGCACTCATGGACGAACCCCTCCTCGACGCCTTCCACTACCCGCACCCGACACGCGCCGAGCGTGTACTCGTCGCCGCAGGACTCAAAGCCCGCGGCCTGGCAATCCGCTACTTCGCCACACCCCGCACCGAACCGGTCTTCGGCATCGACACCGCCGAGGTCCGCGGCTACCCGAACGGCTACCGCGTCGAGGACCTCGGCACCTTCCCCACGGGATGCCCTGTCGCGCACAAGAGCTCGGCCTAGCGCCCCCCGAATCCGGCCCGCTGACCGGGCCCCGCCCCGCTGATCGAGCTTGTCGAGATCACCCTCCCGCAGCCACACCGACCCGCCGCACGCCCGACCCGGCCCGCTGACCGGGCCCCGCCCCGCTGATCGAGCTTGTCGAGATCACCCACCGCGTGCAGTGGTCTCGACCTGGGTGCTCGCTGCGCTCGCGTCCGCTCGACCAGCGGAGCTGCGGTTTCGCCATCGTGCCCCCGTCCGCTGATCGGGCCCGCGCGACACCTTGCTCGACGCCCGCCAAACCGCCACACCCGCGGCGCGCGTACACAACTCGGTCGTCAGCGCGACGCCAAGACAATAATCTCCTCGGCACCCCGCTCACGTCACGATTGTGTACGCACCCGGCCGCCCTAGGCCTTGCGCGCCGTGCACCCCCAGCGATCTCGCCGGTCAGGTTCTGCCAGCGCACGTCGCTGAGCCCCGCGGCGCTCAAGAGCTGCGCCGAGCAGTGCCCGGCGGCTAAATGTGTGTCGAATCGAAGGAACTGTGTGCTGCAGCACCCACATCTTTCAATAAGACACACATCTACGAAGCCAGCACCCGTTCGCGCCCGAACCCGGCCCGCTGATCGGGAGCCCGTGCTACGCCCGCCAAACCGCCACACCCGCAGCGCGCGTACACAACTCGGTCGTCAGCGGACGCCGAGACAATAACCTCCTCGGCCCCCCGCTCACGTCACAATTGTGTACGAACCTGGCCGCCCTAGGCCTTGAGGCCCGTGTGCACCGCGGCGATCCCGCCGGTCAGGTTCTGCCAGCGTACGTCGGTGAACCCCGCGGCGCGGATCAGGTCGCCTAGCCCGAACTGGTCGGGCCACGCCCGAATCGACTCCGCCAGATACACGTACGCCGCCGGATTGCTCGACACCTTGGTCGCCACCGCGGGCAGCGCCTTCATCAGATACTCCATGTAGACGGTGCGAAACGGCCCGAAGGTCGGGGTCGAGAACTCGCAGATCGCAAGTCGCCCACCGGTTTTCAGCACACGGCTCAATTCTGACAGCGCAAGTGGAACGTCCTGCACGTTCCGCAGCCCGAACGAAATCGTCGCGGCGTCAAACGATCCGTCGGCAAACGGCAACGCCAGCGCGTCGGCCGCGACCTTGGGAACGTCGCGGTCGGCGCCCGCCTTCAGCATGCCCAGCGAGAAGTCGGCGGCGATGCACGTCGCTCCCGACTCCCCCAGTTCGACGGTCGAGACCGCGGTCCCCGCCGCGAGATCCAGGACCACGTCCGACGGCCCCAGCGCCAATGCCTTGCGTGTCGCTTTGCGCCACCGACGGTCCTGCGCGAAGGAGAGCACAGTATTCGTGATGTCGTAGCGCTTCGCGACGCCGTCGAACATGGCGGCGACCTCGGCAGGCGCCTTGTCGAGACCGGCGCGGTCGGTGATGGCCATGCCGACCACGCTACTACCCGGCCAACAGCTCCGAATCGGTCAGTCCGCTCTGCCCGGCGATCACCGCGCGGTAGTGCCCGACCAGTTGCTCGCAGATCGCAGGCCAGGTCCGATCGCGCACCGCCGCGAGCCCTGCCCGCCCCATCGCCGCGCGATGCGTGTCGTCGCGCAGCACGTCGATCACCTCGGGCAACTTCGCCGAGTACGACGCCGGCTCGAGCAGATACCCCGTCCGCCACGCCGACACCAGATCGCGCGGCCCACCGGCGTCCGGCCCGACGACCGGCAGCCCGCTGGCCATCGCCTCCTGGATCGCCTGGCAGAACGTCTCGTGCTCGCCCGCGTGCGTGAACACATCGAGGCTCGCGTACGCGCGGGCCAACTCGACGCCGCGTAACTCCCCGGTGAACACCGCGTCGGGCAGCAGTCGCGTCAACCTCGCACGCTCCGGTCCGTCGCCGACGATCACCACCCGCACCGAGTCGTCGTGCGCGAGCGATGCCAACCGCTCGACGTGCTTCTCCGGCGCCAACCGCCCGACGAATCCGACGACCAACCGCTCCCGATCACCCATCCACTCACGACGCAGCGCCTCGTCGCGCCGAGTCGGATTGAACAACTGCGTGTCGACGCCGCGCCCCCACCGATACAGGCGCGGAACACCATGTGCACCAAGCGATTCCAGTGTCGCACTCGACGGAACCAACGTACGGTCACACATCTCGTGCAGACGCTTGGTGTAGCGCCATGCCGCGCGTGAGGCCACGCCGAGCCGGTACGCATCGGCAAAACCCGCGATGTCGGTCTGGAACACCGCGACCGTCGGGATGTCGAGCCGTCGAGCAACGACAGCCGCGGCCCCACCCACCACAAACGGCGACGCGAGATGCACGACGTCGGGCTGAAAATCACGCAACGTCCGATACAGCACCGGCGCGGGCACACCCACCGGCAACGACGACACCCGCGGCACCTTCACCGACGGCAACAGATGCACCGGCGTGCGCCGACCCACCAGTCGCGGACCACGTTCGACGCCGCGCGCCGAGTCGGGAGCGATCACGACGGCCTCGTGGCCCTGACGTTCGAGGTGGTCGATGACCCGGAGAACCGAGTTCACGACCCCGTTGACCTGCGGAAGGAAACTCTCGGCGGCGATTGCGACGCGCATGCCGCAAGAATCAGCGGCCGAGGTTTCCGGCAACCTCGGCCGACGTGTCGGGTCTCGAAACTCCGCGTGAAGTCTCGGCAGCCGACGAGTTGGACTCAGCGCCAGTCGAAGACGCGTCGGCCTCGGCCTGCGCACCGGAGCTCTGTGCACCGTCGTCGTCCCGCGCAGCGCCGTCGGCCTGCGCACTGGCGCCCTCCGCGTCGGCCTCGCCCCGCGCACCACCGTCGGCCTGGGCACCAGCGCTCCCCGCGTCGGCCTCGTCGCGCGCGGCGCGCAGGGCGGCACGGCGTCGGCCCCAGCGTCGGGAGAACTCCGCGACGCCGAGCATAAGCGCACCGACGACGATCCAGCCCAGCACGGCCACCGACACCGCGGGCACGATCGACAGCACAGCGGTGCGCCCGGTCGGTTTCGCGAGGTCGGGGTTGGCGGTGCTGTAGTCGACGCGAATCCGCTGGCCCGCGGTCAGCTCCGTCGGATACAGCAGCCCGAGCCGCGGACTGTGCACCGAGCCGTCGGGCGTCTGGAAGTACGCGTTGGCGTGCAGCCGGTCGGCGTACACGACGTCGGCGGTGACCGTGGCCTTGTGCTTCTCGATCTCCGCGTCGTTGCGGAAGCACGCGACGATGAGAACCAGGCACATCGCGGTCACGACCATCCCGAGCGTGAGCAACACCTTCTGCACACGTCGCAAGATGGTCGGATTCATGGCTGCCAGGATAACCGCCGGGTCCGACGCCCCCGTCGGGCGCGGCTCCTCGCGCAGAAAACTACGTCCTGTAGGCCGTCGACCTGTACCGGTACACCCCGACCACCCCAGGGGTGCACTTTTCTGCGCGCACCCCAGCCAGCCCAACCCGCGCGGCCCACCTCAAAACCAGGCCCAGCCCGAAAGCCAGCTCCGACCCCTACCCCGCCACCCGCGCGGCGATGGCGGAGTGGACGTCGCGCAGTCGGCCGCGGTCGGTGACCACCTCGACGACCTCGATGCCCCCGGCGTCGTCCGGCAGCTCCTCGCCCAGCACGGCGGCGAGCTCGCCCAGCGACACCCGACGATGCGCCACCCGCATCCCGGCGCACAGGGCGGCCAGGTCGGTGCGGTGCGGCGTCCCGAAGACCCGCTCGTACGCCCCCGACAACGCGCCGGAGTCGAGCCGCGGATCGCCCTGCTCGAGCAGCCCGAAGATCCCACCGCCGTCGTCGTTGGCCACGACGATCCGCAGCGACGACGGGCGCGGCTCACCCGGCCCGATGATCAGCCCGGTCGAGTCGTGGATGAACGTCAGGTCGCCCATCAGAGCGACGGTCGACGCCGCGCCCCCGGCTAGCGCAGCGCCGATCGCCGTCGAATTGGTCCCGTCGATCCCCGCGACGCCGCGGTTCGACAGCACGCGCACACCCTCGGACACCCGACCCGCCAGCGCGACGTCGCGAATCGGATTACTCGCCCCGACCACGAACTGATCACCCGCCGACAACGCAGCACTCACCACGCGCGCGACGTGCAGCCCGGTCGGCGGCCCCGGTTCGTCGAGCACGGCGTCGACAGCTCCCAGCACGCGCTGCTCGAGGGCGGCGCACTCCTTGAGCCATTCCTCGCGCGGCTCGCCGCTGACCTCCGCGCGCGTTCCGGTCGCGTAGACATTGCCCGACACGTCCGGCCAGCGCGGTCCCGTGGTCAGCGCATAGACGCGCACCTCCGGGTCGGCCAGCAGCCTCGACACCCCGCGATGCAGCGTCGGACGCCCGCAGATGATCGCCTGCTGCGGCTTGATCGACCCCAGCGCCAGCGGGTGCAGCGGCGTCGTGGCGTGCGGCGCGGTCGGCTCCGCGACGGTCGGCACGCCCGCCAACTCCGGATGCACACCCGACCCGTGCCCCGAGATCACCACGGTGTCGAGCGAGAGATCGATCAGCAGCGGAACGTCGAGCTTGGCCACCGGTGCCTGTGTCCACGGCACGCCGCCGGGTCGTCCGGAGAACGCGCCGAGATCCTCGGACGTACTCGCGACGTCGGGCACCAGCGGCTCGCGCAGCGGAATGTCGAACTGCACGGGCCCGGGATTTCCCGTCCGGGCACCGCGCGCAGACGCCAACACACGCCCGACGGCCGAACGCCACTGGCTGTTCGCGTCGAGACCCTCCTCCGCGAGCCCGATGCTGATCGCCGCCCGCACCTGCGTCCCGAAGATCCCGAACTGCTCGACGGTCTGATTGGCGCCAGATCCCAGCAGCTCATACGGCCGATTCGCACTGACAACAACCAGCGGCACCCGCGCGTAGTTCGCCTCGAACACCGCGGGCCCCATGTTGGCGACGGCCGTGCCGCTCGTCATCACGATCGGCACCGGCTGCCTCGACGACACCGCCAACCCCAACGCCAAAAACCCCGCCGACCGCTCGTCGATCCGCACGTGCAGCCGCAGCCGACCCTCCCGGTCCGCCAGGTACAGCGCATAGGCGAGCGGCGCATTGCGCGACCCCGGACACAGCACGGCCTCCCGCACACCCCCGCGGATCATCTCGTCGACGATCACCCGCGCCTGCAACGTCGACGGATTCGGCCCGCCCGCCTCCGCAGGCGTGGAACTCGCCGCGCCCGGCATGGAGTTCGTCGACTCTGTCGAGGAATTCATGAGCTCCAGCCTATGTCCGCACCTAAAGTGATCTCCGATACGTGCCGTCGGCTCGACGGAAGGTTGGCAAGTGGGCTTCTACACCGATCACGTTCTGCCGCGCGTCATCAACGTGACGTGCGGGTCGTCGATGCTCGACCCTCTTCGACGCCGCGCCTGCACGCCACTCTCGGGTCGCGTGGTCGAGATCGGCTTCGGCTCCGGCCGCAACGTCGGCCTCTACCCGGCCGCCGTCACGTCCGTCGACGCGATCGAACCCTCCGACGTCGCGTGGAACATGGCCGTCGAGCGCGTCACCGCCTCGCCCATCCCGATCCGCCGCGCCGGACTCGATGGCCAGCGCCTCCCCTTCGACAACGACACGTTCGACGCCGCGCTCTCGACCTTCACCCTCTGCACCATCCCCGATGTCGACGCAGCACTCGCCGAGATCGCCCGCGTCGTGCGCCCCGGCGGCACCGTCGTCTTTCTCGAACACGGCACCGCGCCCGACGACGCGGTCCGACGCTGGCAGCGACGCCTCGAACCGATCCAGAAACGCACCGCAGGCGGCTGCCACCTCACCCGCGACATCCCGAAACTGTTGACCGACAACGGTTTCGACCTCACCGCACTCGACCAGTTCTACCAACACGGCGCACCCCGACCGTTCGCCGCACTCAGCCTGGGCAGCGCAACCGCCCCCTGACCCAAACCCCCGATCGCTCCACCCGGCCGCCCGATCACCCTCTCGCTACGCTCGACTAATGACCCGCTGGTTCCTGCTCGCCGCCTTCACGGTCGGCGTCAGTGTCCTGCTGGACCTCATCGACGTCGACGCCGCGCCGCTGTTCGCCGGACTCCTCGTCGCCGCACTACTCGCGATCGTCGGATACGCCCCGCGCCCACGCACGCCCGCCGAAACAAGCACCCAAACGGCCACCGCACCACACCCCGACAGCGCAACAGAACCCGCCGACAAAGCCACCAAACCCGACGCCACCGACCCGCCGATGGTCCCCCGCGCGGCGATGTTGGCGGCGCAGGGCACGGTCGGCGTCTACATCGGCACCATGGCCGATCCGACGACCATCTCGGGCCTCGGCTCCGCCTGGCTGCCGGTACTCGTCGTGGGGCTCGGCACGCTCGCGCTGTCGGTCGCGGGCGGCGCGCTCCTCGGCCTGCACCGCGAGGTCGACGCCCTGACCGGCTCACTCGCTCTGGTGGCCGGCGGGGCGTCGGGTCTCGTCGCGCTGACCCGCGATCTCGGTGGTGACGAGCGCGTCGTCGCGGTCGTCCAGTACGTCCGGGTCGCACTCGTGACCAGCACCATTCCGCTCGTCGCGTCGCTGGTGTTCCACGCGTCGTCGTCGAATGTCGTTGTCGCCCGGCCGACCTGGACAGAACAGGCCGCGGGCGTCGCGCTCCTCGCGATCTGCATCGGGGTCGGCCTCCCGCTCGGAAAACTCATCCACCTCCCCGCAGCGGGCCTCCTCGGCCCGATGGCCCTCGCAACGGCAGCAGAACTCACCGGGATTGCAGGCGACGCCGCCGTTCCCTCGGTCCTGCTCGCCGCCGCATACGCGGTGATCGGCTGGCAGGCGGGCCTCGGGTTCACGCTCCCCCGACTCCGCGCCATCGGCCGCATTCTGCCCGCCGCAATCGTGCTGATTCTCGCGATCGGCGTCGGCTGCGCGCTGCTCGGCGTGCTCCTCTCCTGGTGGACGGGCGAGTCGATGTTCGACTGCTACCTCGCCACCACCCCGGGCGGCATCTACGCGGTGCTCGCGGCAGCGACGGCCGCGGGCTCCAACGTCGCATTCGTCGTCGCAGCGCAGATCCTGCGCGTACTGCTCATGCTGTTCGTCGCGCCCTTCGCGGCACGCGCGGCCGCCCGCAGGCTCACCCCCTGAAACCCGCACCTGACCTGCGACGCTCCACCCTCACGACGGCGCAGCCCATTGTTACTGTGACCGGAGTCGCATATACATTGAACTCATGACCGGTGAAAGCCAGCCCGAAAACACCCAGTCGTCAGCCTCGACGAGCCCGTCCGAGGCACCCGATATCCGCGAATTCGACGTCGTCGTCTTCGGCGCCACCGGATTCGTCGGTGAACTCACCGCCCGCTACCTCGCCGAGCATGCTCCCGCCGGAACACGTATCGCGCTCGCGGGACGTTCCGAGACCAAACTCGCCGACACCCGACGCCGCCTCCCCGACGCCGCTCGCAACTGGCCGCTCATCGTCGCCGACTCGTCGTCGCCCGCATCGCTCGACGCCATGGTCGCCCGCACGCGCG
This sequence comes from Gordonia sp. w5E2, assembly GCF_036540975.1. Taxonomy (NCBI): domain Bacteria; kingdom Bacillati; phylum Actinomycetota; class Actinomycetes; order Mycobacteriales; family Gordoniaceae; genus Gordonia; species Gordonia sp. w5E2. The sequence continues at coordinate 3,910,214 of NZ_CP144213.1, forward strand.
TCATCTGCACCACCGTCGGGCCGTACCTGCGCTACGGCGAGGCACTCGTCGTCGCCGCGGCCACCGCGGGCACCGACTACGTCGACCTCACCGGCGAGGTCCCCTTCGTGCACTACTCCATCCAGAAAGCCCACGAGATCGCGGAGGCCACCGGAGCCCGCATCGTGCATTCGTGCGGATTCGATTCCGTCCCTTCCGATCTCGCCGCTTACGAGCTGTATCGCGGAGTCACCGACGCCGACGCGGGCGAAATGACCGACACCACCATGGTCGTGGCTGCGATGCGCGGCGGCGTCTCGGGCGGAACCATCGACTCGATGCGCGTGATCGCCGAGCAGGCAAAGGATTCCAGCGTCCGACGCCTCCTACTCAACCCACAGGCGCTCTCGGGCGCACCCGCCCAGACCCCGCGAGCCGCGCTGTCGTCGGAGCCGAGCGACATCGGAATCATCAACGCGCACAAGGTCGACGAATCGCTGCGCGGAACCCTTGCACCCTTCTTCATGGCTTCGCACAACACGCGCATAGTTCGACGCTCCAACGCACTCCTCGACGGCGCGTACGGCAAGGACTTCCACTACGCCGAGACCATGTCCGTCGGCGGCGTCCCGGGAGTGTCGACGGTCATCGCGGGCGCCGTCGGTATCGGGTCCGGCGCGTTCCTCGGCGCGATGTCGTTCACCCCGACGCGCGCGCTCCTCGACCGCGTGCTTCCGAAGCCGGGTTCCGGTCCCAGCGAAAAGGCGCGGGAGAACGGCTATTTCGTGATCCGCACCTACACCCGCACCACGACCGGTCGACGCTTCCGCTCCACCTTCTCGATGAAGGGCGACCCTGGATACAAGGCCACGGCCGTCATGCTCGGCGAGAGCGCACTGACACTCGCACTGAACCGCCACCAGTTGCCCTCGCGCGCAGGCGTTCTCACACCCGCCGTCGCCATGGGCGACGCACTGATCGACCGACTCCACACCGCGGGCGCGACCATCGAGGTCACCGAACTGCACTGAAGCCAAACAGCTGAAGCGAAAGAACTGCACCCCGACCCAACACCCGCACGGGGCCAAAGAACCGCACCGCCGCGGCGCCGACCCCTAGATCAGCCGCCGCTTGTGGCGCAGCATCATTCCGTCCGCCTCGTCGAACAGGGTCCGCAGCGTCCTGGCGTCCTCCGGCCCACACTGCGCCCACCCGAGCGCGACGCCGAAGTGCGGCACTCGTGCACGTAGATGTTCGACGCGCGATCGGAACTGCGAGACCTCATCCGGTCCGCCGCGCGCAACCAACGCGAACTCGTCGCCACCAACCCGGGCGGCCAAATCGCCACCGTCGAGCACCCACCTGAACGACTCGCCGATACCGGAGAGGTGACTGTCACCGACGAAATGTCCGTGAAAGTCGTTGATGCCCTTGAGGTTGTTGACGTCGATGAAGGCGACAATCACATGATCTCCCGACGCGAGGGCCTCGTCGACAAAGGTCTGTCCGCGCTCGGTCAGTCCTCGACGGTTGAGCAGACCCGTGAGCTCGTCGGTCACCGCCATATGCGCGATGGTCTCGGTGGCCGCCCCGAGGCGACGCTCGGTGCGTCGCCAGGTCAGCGCGATCACGAGCGCGAGCACGTCAGCCTTGAGCAACTGCACGGCTACGACGCCGAGCGGAGCGGCCTGCGGATAGCGCCACGCCAACAGCAGCGCCGCCACATTTAGCCCGACGATCAGCGCGAGCGCGATGCGCGGATACGGGACGAGTGCCCCGATCCCGACGATGACCAGCAGCGTTCCGATCGACGGGTAGGCGACGTGCGTGCAGAGCACGTAAGCGAGAGGATTCGCGGCAACGAGCAGCGCAGCCGCAGTGACCAGCACCGGAGCGGTGCGCGACGTGATCGCACCCGGCCGCCGCCAGATCATCCACGCGGCAACGCCGAGCACGACGGCCGTGACCGCCGCAACCGATGATGCAGGACGTGCTCCGGGCGTTGTGTCGAGCGTGACCTGCACAAACGTAACCACTGCGAACAGGAGTGCTCCCAGCGCGACGGTGATCGCCAGGCGGTCGTCGACCACCGAATGCCGGTCCATGCCTGTCAATCTCCCTGGTACTCATGACCCCTGGGATATGGACAACCCCCGACGTAGACGCCCCCGACCCTGGTACCTCGAAATGTTACGGCTGACCAGGCTTCAGCTCAATAAATAGCGAATCCAGCTCGGCACACAGACGGTCACCGTCGTGGAGGGTGCCCTTCACGAAGGCCTTGCGCCCTTCGCGCTTGTCGACCCAGGTGCGGCACGTCAGCGGCGTCGACAACGGTGTCAGCGAGCGGTATTGGACCGTCAGGTATGCGGTGCGGGTGACCCCGTTGATCGCGAGCGCCGACGCCATGCCGCCGAGGTCGTCGAATGCGACACCCACCTGGCCTCCGTGCGCCGCGTTGTTGCCACCGAGGTGAAACGGCCTGAAGGTGACCTCTGCGACCACTCCGTCGGCGCTCGCCGACGAGATCACGTACGGCGGGAGGGTGATGTTGCCGCGCGCAGGCAGGTCGACGCGGGTCCCCGCGGGAGTGTGCCACTCGTCGACCTGGACCTTCTCCAGTCGTTCGTTGAGGGCGGTTATCTGCTCGAGTAGCTCGTCGGTCTCCGCGCCCTCGGGACTCGCGTAGCGGGCGAGGTCCATGAGCCGTCGGATCTGCTCGTTGAGCTCGGCGTATCGGGGTCCGCCGCGGTCGGTCGTGACCTCGATCCTTGCGCGGAATCCGCCCTCGTGGGGCGACTCCTCTTCGGAGCGGATGTCCCAACCGTCGCGCGTGTCAGATGCCATCTGGCCACCGTATATGGCCGGTCAGCCCTCGTGCTTGTCGGATTCGGAACCGCTTGCGAGCTGGGTCGGACGGGGCGCTTCGCGCCGGTCACGCTGCCTGATCACGGCACCGACCACCAGGGCGACGACCACCGAGATCGTCACCCAGGCGACGATCACGATCGCGATCACCTCGAATGACATGCATCAAGGGTGCCAGATGGGGCTTCGCGAAGGCCACTCATCGGACAACTAAGGTCAATATTCATGACCTCCGGTGAGACCCAGCACGCATCAGACCAGCCCTTCGACCCCAGCCAGTGGACCACAGTCGAAGGCTTCGACGACCTCACCGACATCACCTACCACCGCCACGTCGGCACGAGCCGCGCCGACGGAATCGTGCGCATCGCCTTCAACCGGCCCGAGGTCCGCAATGCGTTCCGCCCCCACAGCGTCGACGAACTCTACCGCACCCTCGACCACGCTCGACGCAGCCCCGACGTCGGAACAATCCTGCTCACCGGCAACGGCCCGAGTCCCAAGGACGGCGGCTGGGCCTTCTGTTCCGGCGGCGATCAGCGCATCCGCGGACGGTCGGGCTATCAGTACGCGACCAGCCACGACTCCGACGTCGCTCGCGCCGACGCCACCGGGGTCGACGAGGCGCGCGTCAAGGCCGAGGGCGGCCGACTGCACATCCTCGAGGTGCAACGACTCATCCGCACCATGCCCAAGGTCGTGATCGCCGTGGTCAACGGTTGGGCCGCCGGCGGCGGGCACTCGCTGCACGTCGTGTGCGACCTGACCCTCGCCTCACGTGAGCACGCCCGCTTCAAGCAGACCGACGCCGACGTCGGCTCGTTCGACGCCGGATACGGCAGCGCCTACCTCGCCAAGCAGGTCGGCCAGAAGTTCGCCCGCGAGATCTTCTTCCTCGGCGAGGCGTACGACGCCGAGACCATGCACCGCATGGGCGCGGTCAACCGCGTCGTCGACCACGCCGACCTCGAACACACGGCCATCGACTGGGCACGGGCGATCAACGGCAAATCGCCGACGGCCCAGCGCATGTTGAAGTTCGCGTTCAACCTCACCGACGACGGACTGATGGGCCAGCAGGTCTTCGCCGGCGAGGCCACTCGCCTGGCGTACATGACCGACGAGGCCGTCGAAGGCCGAGATGCGTTCTTGGAGAAGCGTTCTCCGGAGTGGGACGCCTTCCCGTACTACTACTGAACCCGCACCCGCACGACTACTACGGCGCCGACCCGAACGGCTCGGGCGCGCCGAAGTAGATGCCCTGCGCGAACTGGAAACCCAACTCCTCGACGCCGGTGAAGTCGGCGTGGTGCTCGACGCCCTCCGCGACCGTCGAGATATTCATCGTCTCCGCCATTTCGCAGATTGCGCGCACCACAGCGCGGTCGGCTGGATTGTCGGCGATCGCCGAGATGAGCGCCCGATCGACCTTGACGACATCGACCGGCAGGTCCCGTACGTATCGCAGCGCCGAGAATCCCGAGCCGAGGTCGTCGATCGAGATGGTGCAGCCGCTCTCGTGTAGTCGTTCGACGGCACGCTGCGCCTCCGTGTCGAAGTCGATGACCTCGTTTTCCTGGACCTCTATCCAGATCTGACCAGGGCCGAGGCCGTACTTGTCGATCTCGGTGACCACGTGATCGACGATCGTCTCGTCGACGAGCTGCTGCCGCGAGAGGTTGATGCTGACGAACGCGTCGGTGCCGCATAGCGGTTGAATCGACTCGTGGAGCGCTCGGACAGCCTGAGTCACCCCGTTGCGACCGATGGGCAGGATCGTCGACGTTTGCTCGGCGACGGCGAGGAAGTCGCCGGGCAAGAGCACTCCGTCAGCGGTGACCCACCGCAGCAATGACTCGAACCCGACGGTTGCGCCATCAGCAATCCGCACGATCGGTTGGTAGAACTGTCGGAACTCTGCCTCCGACGAGTTGGTCAGCCTCACCGCGAGGTCGAGGTCGTCTTCGAGCCGCTCATAGACTTCGGGTCCGGCGATTGCCATGCGACGCTGCGATTCCAGAGCCAGGCAGAGCGCGGCATCGGCTGACCGAACGAGGCTGTCGGCCCCAACGCCTGACACCGAGGCACCTGACACAGATCCACTCGAGATGCCATAGGCGAAGTCGACGAAGACGCTCACCCCGTCGACTTCGGCTGTCGTGGCGGTGAGGCCCGCCTGTAGAGCGACGAGCAGGGCGTCGACGCCGGGGCCCTGCGGTAGCTGCAGGAGCCATTCGAATCGGTTGCGGGTGTCCAGACCGACGTCTCGCCCCAGAGATTCCACGAGTCGAGAAACCACCGTGCGCGCTGCCGCCTCGGTCTGCTCACGGCCGTAGACCGCGCACGCCCGGCGCTGTGGATCGGCGAGGATGGCGACGACAATCCCGGGAACGTCGTGCCCCCCGTACTTGTCCGCCGCCCTCTCCACGCGAGCAGTTTACGATTATCCAAGCGGGCAGGTGTGAATTGGATCCAAGTACCGCTATTCAAGTTCAATTGATCACCGCTTTGGTCTAGCAAATACGTGTTCTGATCTGCGGTTTTGCCGCCCGAGAATCGTGGCTTTCAGCCCTCCATCAAGCGCTTTTTCGTGGCCGTCCGTCCTCGGTTCGAGCCAATCAGGGGAGCCTCGACTAAGGTCGACGAGGTCAGATTCCCGGCCGGAGGACTTGCCACGTGACGTCGCCCGACCCGACGGACTCCTACGTCTCCGAGCCCCGCAGCGGACAGAAGACACCCCGCCGTCGACGGCGACTCTCCGGCCGTCTGATCAGTTGGGTGCTCGTGATTGTCGTTGTGGTCGTACTCGCCTTCGACGGGGTCGGTTATCAACTCTTCTATCGGGATCATTCCGACCCGCTACGCAAGGTCGACGCGATCGTCGTGCTCGGCGGCGAGCACGACGGCCGCGAAGACTACGGTCTACAACTCGCCCGCGAGGTCTACGCCAACACGGTGCTGATCTCCGACCCCTACCTGAACGACGGCTATCACCGGGGCGGCGCGGAACTGATGGAACGCGTCTGCTCGGCGAGCACCGAGTCCATCGAAGTCATCTGCTTCAACCCGGATCCCTCGACGACGCGTGGTGAGGCCATGTTCACGGAGCGGATGGCGAAGGAGCGACATTGGCGCTCGGTCATTGTGGTCAGCTGGCGCTACCACCTCTTCCGCGCCCGCTACATCTTCGGCCAGTGCTTCACAGGCGACGTCGTCATGCGGTCCGTGCCGCGCGACTACGGCCGGTCGATCCCACTATGGACGGCGACCTTCGCCTACCAGTACGTCGGCTTGGCCAAGGCTGCCGTCCTCGGCTGTTGACGTCGAAGTGCGCGAGTCGGCTCGCGCGAGTTCTGACGTGTAGACCAGAAATACGATGAGCAGCGACAGATCTGCGGTCGACACCGGAATGGTGATCGTCGAAAAGTCGAGCTGCAATGCGACCACCGAGAATCCGATGAATCCGCCGCCGTAGAAACCCCATTCCCAGCGGCGCGAACGCAGGCACTGATAACCGAGGTAGCAGCCGTAAATGAGCATCGCGACAAATGCCAGACCGACCAGAATTCCACCACGATAGACAGCGAGCAGGGGTGCGTTCGCGACGTAGTTGGTGGTGAATGACGTTTCAGGATCGATGAACTCGGCCAGTCCCCAACCTTTTCCGAAAACCCAGTGCCCGGCGACAGTACTCGGATACTCCTTCAGTGCATCCAGACGCGCACTCGACCCCTCGTCCTGGCTACCGAACGACGAGAACACGCGCTGGCGCAGTTGCGGCACCGCAGCCAGCGCGGCAAAGGTGGCCACACCGAGTCCGACGATGGCAAGCCGCTTGCGATTCGACATCGTCTGGAACACGAGCATGAGCACGACACCGACGATCACCGAGAAGAGACCCGCACGGCTCAGCGTGAGCAAAAGCGCCAACGCCAAAATCACACCGAGCACATTGCGCGCGCGCCCGTCGAACAGGACAACACACATGACCAGCGCTACGAAGAATCCGATTCCGGCGGCATTGGGGTCGATATACGTCCCCGCAAGCCGCTGCGTCGCACCTCCGGAGTGATAGACGAAGCGCAGCGCACTGGGGTCGTAGCCGAATAGCTTGAACGGCTTCATCACTCCCGGATAGACCAGCACCCCCGCTGCGACAATTGCGCAGGCGGCGCTGGCCACCACGTACACGCGACCGAACGTCCGTAGCTGGAGTCGCGGAAGGCGCAGAAGCGCGACGATGAGAATAGTTACCGTGAACCATTTCACATATTGGGCTATGTCGGCGAAACCGACGTAGGTTGCCAACATCGAGATTCCACTGACCACAATGAGAACGATCACGAACCAGTCCATTGTGGTCAGCGAGCGCATCTCGATGGGGTGGATCGCGGTCGCCAATATCACAGCGACAGCGAACGCCAATGTCAACGGAACGTGAACACCAGGTAAATGCGCGACCGGCATGAATCCGAGAACAGCGGCGAATGCCCAGAGAAACCAGGTCGGATGCGCCAGGCCAACGTAGGCACCGACAACGACCAGCAGTAACACGATGACAAGAAATGCGGGTTTGGTTCCCACCATCAACGAACCAAACGCCACCACGGCGGCGCTGAGCACCAACAGGGTGCCGAGGATCCATGAGCGCCTAGGTGATTCCACGAGCCACATAGTGACACACCCGATCGTGTAACACTGCGCTCGTCGCGATCGACCAATGTCTGAGGGCAATCCCACACAGCAATTGCCCAAGAACCATGATCCAATCAACTGTCCATTGTTCGACGGTTGAACGAAGCGCCTGCGCGGCGCTGCCCAGAGAAGGGAACCGGTCAGGTGCCACTCGGCGATTACTGGCGCATCATTGTGCGGTTTTGGTGGGTTCTCGTAGTGGGAGCGCTGGTTGGGGCTTTCGCGGCTTTCGCTTACAGCACGTGGATCTCTCCCGGAAAATACGAATCCACCGCTCGGTTGTTCGTGACCGCGGAGGGTGGAACGTCAGTCGGCGAGAGCTACCAGAACAACCTGTTCGCCCAGGACCGGGTCAACAGCTACGCAACAATTGCGACGAGCGATCAGGTCGCGCAGCGAGCCGCCGAAACTCTCGGCGGCCAGGTCGGCGCCGGGGACCTTCGTGGGAGCGTGACGGCCGTCCCGGTCAAGGACACCGTGATCCTGACGATCACCGCCTCCGCTGACGACGCGAAGCGAGCTCAGGCGTACGCCCAGGCGATTGCCAATTCCACGACCGCAGTGGTTCAGGAACTCGAGACGTCGCGTCGCGGCGACTCCCCTTCCGCGACAGCAGTTCTCTACGACGACGCGAGCCTCCCGTCATCCAAGAGCGGTCTGTCGTGGTGGCTCTGGCTCATCATCGGAGCGGTCGGCGGACTCCTGATCGGCGCACTCGTCGCCGTGGCGATCGGCATCTACCAACGTCGTCGCATTGACAGCGAGTCCGACATCGCCGACGCCACCGAGAAGTCCGGCATTCTCGCCGTGATTCCCACCGACCCGGAGCTCACCGACCATTCGTCACTGGAGCCCGCGACCGGACCGACGTCGGATGCGTACCGCCGGCTCGACGCCAACCTGCGATTCATCGCCTCGGGAAGTACTCGACATCGCACCGCGCCGTCGGCGATCACCGTCGTTGGTCCGACCCGCGGCGTCGGCACGACGACCACCGCGGTGAATCTTGCGTCGTCGTTCGCCGCGCGCGGGAAAACCGTGTTGATCATCGACGCCGACCTCGCCGATCCCACTCTCACCGCCGACCTCGGTCAGCGGCCTACCGAAGGCCTGACGACCGTGGCAGTGGGCGAGGTATCGCTTCACGATGCGACGCTGAGTCTCCACGACGGCGTCGACCTCCTACCGAGTGGGCCGGTTACGTCTGACCCCTGGGGCGCCATCGGCGGAGACGGCTTCGACGCTGTCGTTCAGTCCGCGATCCATTCCTACGACTACGTGATCATCGATGCCGGCCCGCTGTCCGCGTCGCCGGAACCCCTCACGATCGCCGCGCGCACCGACGGCGCACTGCTCGTGACTCGACGCGGCGTCACCACGAGGAAGCAACTCCGCACATCGACGAAGGCGATCGAGACTGTCAACGCTCCGCTGCTCGGCGTCGTGCTCACGTTCACGGCCAAGGTCACTCGCAAGCAGGCTGACAGCGCGGCAACGGACAACAACAGCGGTTCACCGACAAGCGATTTCACCGCCGAGCGGGTGTCGGCATCGAAGGTCGACGCAGCCGAGGTGCACGCGGACTCGTGAGCCCTGCCGCACTGATCTCGACCTTCATCACGCGCCGTCGCGCAACGTCTGCGCTCGCGGTCGGCCTGGTCTGCGTTCTCGCGATCGCAGTGTCGGGATGCGCACGATCGACCGACGACACCCCGCTGACGCTCTCGCCGGCGGCTGCTGCGTACCCCGCGTCACCGCTGCCATCGGCATCGCTGACGACGCCCCGCGACACCGGCAAACCGGGTGCGGTTCTGGCCGTCGAGGATCCGCCCCGCGGACCGATCAAGGCCATCAACAATCGTGACGCCGTCGTCAAGCGAATCATCTACCGCTCGACCTCTGGAATCGACAACTCCGCAACCGAAGTGTCCGGAATTCTCGTCGTCCCCAAGGGCACCCCACCCGCAGGCGGCTGGCCACTCGTCGCATTCGGCCACGGCAACTCCGGCATCGAGAGCACCTGCGGCCCTTCCGAATACGCCAATCTACTCGGCAACGACACCATCATCGAGGCGTTCCGACTCAACGGCTATGCCGTCGTCATGTCTGACTACCAGGGCCTCGGGTACGGCAAGGAAATCCATCCCTTCCTCGACGCGAAGACCTACGGCAACAACCAGATCGACGCCGTCAGAGCTGCACAGGCGATCGCGCCCGACGTGAGCAATCACTGGGTGTCATTCGGGGTTTCGCTCGGCGGCATGGCGGCGTGGGCTGCCGGAGACCGCCAACCCGACTACGGGAGCGACACCAATCTCGACGCGACCGTCGCATTGGTTCCCGTCGGAGATATGAGGGGCCTCGCCGACCGAGCCGCGCAGGGGACACTGACACGCGATCAATACCCGCTTCTCGTCTATGCACTCGACTCGCTGGCGAAAACATTCCCCGACCGTTTCAACCTCGACGACTACCGCTCCGAGCGGGTCAAGTCGGAGTGGGACACCTTGGTCCAGTGCGTTCCCGATTCCACCGGAGATCTGACGGCTACCCAGCGCGCCCTGAGTGAACTGACACCGCAAGACCTGATGCCCAAGAGCGCTGCTGCCACCACCGCGCTGCGCGATCAACTCGCCGACTACGCACTGCCTGTAGGCCGCACCAACTCACCCGTTCTCGTCATGTACGGCACCGATGACCCGCTCATCCCTCCGCAGTGGACGGAGCGTGTCATCGGAAAGTCCTGCGAGGCAGGTGAAAACCTCACAATCGTCAAACGCGTTGGGGATACCCACGCCGGACTCGATTCCGCGCAGGCAATTCCGTGGATGAAGGGCGTGTTAAACGGCGACAAACCCGAGAGCAATTGCGACAACCGCCCATGAAATCACCATCGACGCGGACCGTCGGCGAATACGCACATATCCTCCTGCGCGGCGGAATTGTGTTGATCTGTGCCGCAATCGCAGGCGGACTCGCAGGCTGGCTGGCAGCCGAGATGACACCGAAAACCTATGAGTCGCAAGCACGCTTGTTCATCGTTGCCCCCGGTTCGGCAACCGTGTCCGGCGCCCGCACGAGTGGTCTCGCCGGACAGCTACGCGCATCCTCCTATCGTGAACTGGCCACCAGCGACCAACTGTTGATGCGTGTCGCTGCCGCACAGTGGCCGGGTATCGATCCGGGGACTCCCCCTGCCGACCTCCGCGAGCGCGTCGTCGCGTCGATAGAACCGACGAATGCCGTGCTGACCATCACGACAACTGGGGATACACCACAAGCCGCACAACAACTTTCCGCGGCGCTCGCCGGAGAGATGCCCAAGCTGGTTGTCGAAGTCGACAACCTGAATGGCCGCGCACCCTACGAGCTGAAGACGATCGACGCCGCCACCGATATGGGCGTGAACTCGCCGAAGTTGCTCACCTATATAGGCCTCGGCGCCGCCATTGCCGTCGTGTTCACCGCGGTGGCACTCCTCGCATTCAGCCTGCTACGCAACAAAGTCGACGATGCGCTTGGTGCGTCGAACACCCTCAGAGCGACCCGAGAGTTGGAGAAATCGCAGTGAATCGCCCGACCGTACGCGTGCGGATGTTCGTGAGTTGGTTGGCGCTGGCCATCGCAGTCGCGGCAGCAGTGACCGCCTGCGGCTCCGACGAGCAGTCTGCGACGACATCACCCGGACGTCCTCCCGGCGTTCCGGTGGAAGTGCCACGCGCCACCGCCACCGGGCCCGGAACTGTGTCGTGGGCGCAAACCATGCCGATCCTCGACCGCCGGATCTCGGCGGCAACGAGTCTTGCTGTGCGCGTGGAGTACTCCTCGACCGATCGCGACAACAATCCGACCGTTGTCACCGGCGGCCTGTTCGTGCCGGCAGGCCAGGCACCCCAGGGCGGATGGCCGATCATCGGATTCGGCCATGCGACTGTCGGTGTTCTCAGTGAATGCGGGCCGACGCTGGACTCGAGCCTTCGTGGCGCGGCCGACCTCGTCTACGTTCTGCTTGCCCAGGGATACGCGGTGGCAGTCAGCGACTACCAGGGGCTGGGCACCCCCGGCGACGCAGAACCCACGCACCCGTACCTCGACGCGACAACCGAGGGACACAACATCATCGACTCGGTGCGCGCGATGAGGCAGATGTCGCCGTCGAATACCTCCGACAAGTGGGCGGGATTCGGGGTGTCGCAGGGTGGCCAAGCCGCGTGGGCGTCGAACGTTCTCGCCGCCTCCTACGGTAAAGGCCTCGACCTCGTCGGCAGCGTCGCCATCTCGCCTCCCGCCGACATCTCAAAGCTGTCGGATAAGGCCTGGTCGTCGAAGCTGACCAAAGATCAGTACGGGTTGTACCAGTGGTTGCTGTTGGCACTCAAGCACGAGAACCCCGACCTCGACCTCGACAGCTATCGGCGAGGCTCCGCCACCACGAACTGGAACGCGTTGTCGCAGTGCGCAGCCCGCTACAGCCAGGAGCGACAGCAGGCAGCTGATGCACTCACCGATGCAGACCTCCGTCCGGACTCCACCACGAGCCGCGAACAACTCGAACAACTCTTACGTGAGCGAGGCCTCCCTGAGGGCCTACCCACCGCCCCGATTCTGGTCATGTACGGCGGAAAAGACACCCTGATCGACGCCGACTGGACTACCGCCGTCATAGGCGCGAATTGCTCAGCGGGAGCCAATCTCGTCGTGTCCTTCCAACCCGATCGCGGACATGCCGACGTCGATCCCGGAATTGCCATCTCCTGGCTCGAGCAACGAATGCAAGGATCGAGGACCCCAGCGGGATGCACGAATATCTGACGCGACACGTTTCCACTCTCGTTGTATCGTTGACAAGTGAGTGATCACTCCGCGACAGCACCTGAGCAGTCTGTCGAAAAGAGCGCATCATCAGGTCGTCACCGCATGCCTGAAAACAACACGCACAATCCCCCACAGATGCGGGACCCGCAGGTCACCGAGGCTGAGGACACCACCGAAGCCAAGCCCTTTCGAGCACGAATTCGCGGCCTCGACGGTCCTCGCGGAATTGCGTGCATGCTTGTGCTGGCCCAACACGTCGGCGGCCACTATTCCCCGAACACGTTCTTTTCCGGCCACCTGCAGATATTTGGTCAATCACTGATCTTCTTCTTCGCACTCTCCGGATTTTTGCTGTATCTGCCAATTCTTCGCCGCCTGTTCACCGGTGGCCAGTCACAGCCTGACGTGGCGTCGTACACCCGACACCGAATACTGCGGGTATTCCCGGCATATCTGGTCATCTTCCTCGTAGCGAGCTACCTCATGCGGGCGGTATATCTGGAGAACGCTGCGGTCGCGGAATCAAGCGGGAAGTTCGCCGGAATCGGGATGATGACCGATCCGGCCATGATCACCGCCAACCTCACCCTCGTGCAGAGCTACATCCCGTCGATGCTGCAGACGGGTATCAACCCGTCATGGTCATTGACCATGGAGATCGTGTTCTACGTGGCATTGCCACTCATTGGCCTGCTGGTCTTCACGTTGCGCCGCCGATACGGGTGGAATCCGCTCTTGCTGGCCCTCATCGGCCCCGTCGTCCTGGTGATCCTGGGTACCGTCGGGAAGTTCTTTGCCCTGTGGCTCGCGAGCCGACTCGGCATCACCGACATCATCATGCAGAACTGGGGGCCCAACTGGGTTGCCGTCGTGCTGCGCAGCTTCATCGCTTCGTCCGACAACTTCGCATTCGGCATGATCGCCGCGATTCTGTTCGTCGGGGCAGAGACCGGACTCATCTCGCGTCGTCGCCTGAAACGAGTGCGACCATGGACCGGACTTGCCATCCTCCCACTGATTCCGATCACCTATGTGCTCATTGCCATGGGCTCGCCCTTCTCCAGCACCGCGACGGCCCTCGCATCCGGTTTGATCATCTTGTTCATCGTCATTCCCTTTGCGCGCGGCGAGGATTCAGCATTTGCCCGGGCACTCGACTGGGTCCCGTTCGAGTACTGCGGCCGGGTATCACTGAGCATCTACCTCTGGCATTTTCCCGTGCTGTTGGTCCTGGGCAGGTGGGGATGGATGCACGGCGACACCTGGTCGGGCCTGGCGTTCAATTTCGTTGTGGTCAGTGCGGTGAGCATCGCGCTCGCGACGCTGTCGTTCTACTTCGTCGAGAAGCCTGCGATCAATTACGCCATTCGGTCCCGACGTCGCTGACATGGCCCCGGTCCCGTGAGCGGCGGGGTGCGGGTGATCGGCATCCTGGTGGCCGCGCTGATGGTCGTGCAACTCGGCGGCGCCGTCGTCGGCTATCGCCTCTTCACCGATCCACCCGCACGGCCGCCCGTCCATTCAGACGCCATCGTGGTGCTCGGCGGTGAGCATGATGGCCGCGAAGCTTTCGGAATCGACCTCGCCCGTGCAGGTTTCGCGGACACCGTACTGCTCTCCAACCCGTATCCGGACGACGACCCCACGATGCGTGCGGCCTGCCAGTCGTCTGACCGCCAGATCACGATCATATGTTTCACACCGCGGCCGTCGACGACAACCGGCGAGGCCCTGTTCACTCGCGAACAGGCGCGCGCCCATCATTGGAGCCGAGTGACGGTCGTGAGTTGGCGCCATCATCTGTTTCGCGCCGGTGTGATATTCCGGCAGTGTCTCGGCATCGACGTACAGCTCGTCGCAGTTCCCCGCACCTACCACTTCTCGCTGGGGGCTTGGGCTTTCGTCTACGCCTACCAGTTCGCCGGAACCGCCCGGGCAGCACTCACCGGATGCCCGGCCGACTGACAAATCCTCACCTCACTCCGGCGAAACCCTGACTCACAACGACGTATACGAGGACGGCAACCGACGCTGCCGCGAGGATGTACAGCATCACGAGTGCCGCGGACATCAGTGTCGACAACAGCAACTGCGTGACCTCCGAATCGCGTCGTCGGGAACCCGAGTCCATCGATTGGCGACGGGCGCAACTCGTCGTTGCGTCGACTGCCGCTGCTACAACCAACGCGTAGGGCGCGAGAACGGCACATCCGCCGAGCACCAGAACGGAACGCACCTGGCCGGAGAACGGCAGCCCCCATGCTGCGCCTGCACAGGCAGCGGCGAGCACGCCGAGGAGTAAGACTCTGCCGAGCGCATCGGACTCGCCTCGCGACGCCGAAAAATACCACCACACCACTGCCGCAACGAAACCCGTGAGCAGCAGTCCCGACACTTCGACGATCATCGCTGCGACACCACCCGGCCGGCGACGTAGGCAATCACCGACGCAGGTGGAGTAATCGCAAGGACCACCAGCCCCTGCCAGATGGGGTAGTACATCAGCCCGAGCACTGCGGTCGAGGCAAAACCCGACAGCCCAACCGCGATTCCCGTCACGAAGAACTCCGAGCGCTGCCCGGACATGCGAACAAGCGCATAAATGAAGCAAGCACATATGGGCGCTACCGTCGCAATTACGATCGGCGACACCGGAAAGTACCGATCGATGAGATATCGCCCGGCCGCAGCGCACGCCGCACCGACACCTACCAGCACGGCCTGCCTTCGCATGGCATTCGTCACCGGCCCAGATCGCGATGCCACCACCGGGTCAGGCTACCCGATCTCGGGTTGTGCGGCCCGCCGAGCGCATCGCGTAGCACTTAATCGAAATAGTGACAGGAAACGTTACGCGTCCTATTTCACACCAATTCCGACTTGCACCATGAGCGTGAATCGTTAGGATTTACTGAGAGGACGCTCGGCGTTGATGAAGTCCTTAAAAGCTCGATCACGCATACGATCGATCACTCTGCACCAAATCCCGACCTTCAATGAATTTGCGCCTGCAACAAATTTCCGCCTGACCGTCAGCAGGTGTCAGTAACAACTACTTACCCGTCGGAGGACTTGTGGCCATTCGTCCTTTGCCTTCATCACCCCGTACGGATAGTCCATACCCTCGGTATCTTCGGGTGTTCCGCCCGGCCGCATCTCCCGGCGACCGGTCATGGCTGGATCGATATTCGTCCCGACTTCGCGCCACCGAGCTGATCATCGTCACGATCAGCGTGGCCTGCGCGACCGTCGCACGATATGGCGGCCCGGCGGCAGAATACGGCGCGCCCCGACTGCTGAATCCGGTGGGAGATATTAACCTTCCATTCATCGTGCTTCCATTGGCTCTCATTGCACTGTGGAGTATTGTCCTCAAGGTTTCGGGCACCTCCAGTCGACGGGTGATCGGCGCCGGACACGCGGAATACACCCGCATTCTCAAATCGAGTGTGATCGCGTTCGGCATCATCGCCATGCTCGACCTCGTCTTCAAGTTCGACGTGGCGCGCGGTTTCATCGCCATCGCCCTCCCCTTCGGCACTCTGGCACTGCTCATCGCACATTGGGTGTGGCGCAAAGCAATCGCGCGCCGATGGGGGAAGGGCGTCGACCAGCACCAGGTGTTGGTCGTCGGATCGAGTCGCTCGGCCACGCCACTCATCGAACACCTCTCGGCTCATCCCCGGCTCGGTTACCACGTGGTGGGGCTATGCGTTCCAGAGGATTCGTCGAAAGCGCATGCGTCGTCACTCGAAGTGGGCGAGCGCAAAGTCCCGATCGTCGGAACCTTCGACGACGCCCGAGAGGCCGTGGCACTGTGCGGCGCGACCACAGTGGCAGTCACGTCCGCCGAGGTTCTGGGTCACTCCGCCATGCGGGAGCTCTCCTGGAGCATGGAGGGGATGAACGTCGATATCCTGGTTTCCCCGGGCGTCACCGACGTCGCCGGACCTCGGATGTCGGTCCGCCCGGTGGCCAACCTTCCGCTTCTGCACATCGAGAAGCCTCAGTATCACGGCGCCAACCGCCTACTGAAGGCAACGGTCGACAGGGTCGGTGCCGCGCTTCTGCTCTTGGCCTTCGCGCCCGCGCTGCTCGTGGTGTCGATCGCAATCAAGCTCAACTCTCGCGGGCCTGTCTTCTACCGGGCAGAACGCATAGGACTCAACAACATTCCGTTCCACATGTGGAAGTTCCGGTCGATGGTCGTGGATGCCGACAGGCTGCGTAGCCAACTCGCCGACCAGAACGAAGGGAACGGGGTGCTGTTCAAGATCCGGGACGATCCGCGGGTCACCCGGGTGGGGGCGTTCCTACGCCGGTACAGCATCGACGAGATCCCACAGCTCTTCAACGTCTTGTTCGGTTCCATGAGCCTCGTCGGGCCGCGCCCTCCCCTGCGTGAGGAGGTCGACACGTACGACGATCCGACGGCGCGCCGCATGCTCGTCCGTCCGGGGATGACCGGGCTGTGGCAGGTATCCGGCAGGTCGGATCTGTCCTGGGAGCAGTCCGTGCGCCTCGACCTTTCCTACGTCGAGAACTGGTCGATCACACACGATCTGATGATCATGTGGAGGACGGCACGCGCTGTGATCTCCAGCGACGGCGCGTACTGAAACCCAGCCGACAGGCCGGTTTTCAGCGAGACTCTCCCATCGACGACAGCTCGGCATACGCTGCATACATTCGGTCACCCAGTTCCCGCTGACCGGCGCGGCTGTAGTGAATGATCTCGGTCGGCGACTTGCCCATCCCGGTGGGTCCCGGCACAAAAGCGCAGCTGTCGACTGTCCGTGGCAGGGTCCTGTGCACGTCGTCGATGCCCGCATACTCGGCGCGTCGACTCTCGATCTCCTCGGGAACCATCTGGCCGAGGACGAATGGAGCATCGCCGAAGCGAGACCGGAGCCCGGTGACAACGGACTCGAGTCGCGCTCGATAGGCATCGGGCGCCAGCAGCGGGACGTCGGACTCGCCCTGGTGCCAGAGAAACGCAGCTACCCGGGCGGATGGCCCCGCCGCCGCCAGTGCGCCTTCTATCTGCGTCACCGCGAACGTGAACAGGTTGACCCGCGCCGACGTATCAGCAGGGTCCCAGCTGTAGCCGTTCTTGGGATAGAACGACGTGTCACCACGCCCGCACGGAACGAGCAGCACCGGCCGACCGGTGTCGGCGGCCAAGCGTTCGCCGAACGACCGACCGAAACCGACGCCGCGCGCGGGCATCTCATGCAGTAGCGGGTCTGTGGCAAGCAGAATCTGTCCCTTACGTCTTCCGCACCCCGGCCATTGGTGTACGGGCAGCGTTCCCGGCGACATGTCATCCGGCTGGACTTCGTTGTCGCCCACCGCATTCGACTGGCCGAGAATCGGGACCACCAGATACGGGGAGTCGACCTGTGGCGCAGGCTCGCCGGCCGCCAGCAGCCGCAGCACCTTGTCCTTGGCTCGGCGCACCGCCTGTTCTCGTCGACCGGAATCGCCGTGACGCGCCAACTGATCGGGTGAACCCGGCGTCAGATCGAATGCGGGTGTGGCTGTGTTCGGTTCCTGCACGGTCTCATCCGATCAACAGTTGTTGGGGGCCGGCTTTCCGGCGAATCGGTCGAGCAGCCAAGGGATCACAGCATCGCCGTTGATGTCTCCGTGCCCCTTGCCCGGCTGCCGATCGATGGTGATCGTATCTCCCAACTCACACCCGCGCCGGATGGCGGCGTCGGTCCATGCGACGTCGATGAAGGTGTCGGCCGTCCCGTAGGTGATCTGCAGCGGTGCCGCGGAACGGTTCTTCGGCAGCGCGTATGCAGCCAGTACATCGCGCAACTGTTGTGCCGCAGCCGGATTCTGCGGACCGATATCGTGCGGTCCGAGGTTCTTGGCGATCTCGTCTCGCCGTTTGGCGAGCGACCTGTCGCACGCCGACAACGTGTTCCAGCCCTCGACAGCTGCACCCTTGCGGAAGTCGTCGCGATGGAAGTTCGGGTCCATACGCGCTCGGGATTCGACGATCCATTGCAGCACAAGCTGTTGGTCGCGGGTGAGGGTCCCGGCGAGCGCCTTGTCGACGAGCCCGGTGAGGTCTGCCGCAGGTACAAGCGCCGACGCTCCGAGCAGGTCGAGTTCCGGCGCATACGATGGCGCTGCATCTGCCGCCCCCCACACCGCACCGCCTCCCTGTGATCCGCCGTATGCCGCCCACCGCTTCGACGATTCCGGGAACACCGTGCGCAATGCACGCACCGAGTCGATCACATTGTGCCCCTCGGTGACGTTGTCGAGGTACGGGTGCACGCCCGGCGCTCCGAGCCCCTGGTAATCAGGTACTGCCACAGCGTATTTCGCACTTGTCAGGCCCAGCGCAAGCGCCGCGGCGCCATCCATACCCGAGCTGCTCGACGGCGCGCACGGCTGATTGATTCCGCTTGTCCCATGGCCGAACGCGATGATCGGCCAGCCCCCGGCCGGGGCGGCGCCGTCTGGTTTGAACACGGTCCCGGATACCCGCTGGATCACGCCGGAGGCATCACGCGAGGCGTAGAGAACGTGCACGGCATGGACTTTGGCGAGTTTCAGCCTGAGCGGAATATCGAAGACCTCGCGCGCCGAGATGACCGCGCCGGGAGCGTCGACGGTCTGGTGGATTCCCAGATCGTTGCTTCCACGATGAAGAAGGGGCCGCGCGATTGCCACCACTATGAGCAGCCCGAACACGGCCATGAGCACCACCACCGCGATGAGAAGGTTGCGCACCCATTTCCTCACGAAAACCTCACCACCGCTTCACCTCCGGGCCTGTACACAATGGAACCGTTCTCGCACTGCACGATTGTCTCGCCGTCGATGACCTGCTGCTCGGCAATCGGATACCCCACGTCGGGCAACCAAGCCTTCAGCATCTCGCCCGACAGCGAGTGGACTCCGGTTCGGGGTTTGTAGAACACCCTTGTGCCGCCGGGCGAATCGATGTCCTGCGTTGTGCCGGTGAACGCGCCTGACGGCGGGTAACCCAGGAGCGCAACGTAGTCGACCAGGACGGCAGGCACCGCGTAGCAGCCCGCTGACCCACAGATCACCCGTCCCGAGGCGTACCGCTGCACCGTTTGGGCAATTCCTCTGCGCGAAGTCGTCTGATACACGGGTGTTCTCGCCTCGCCGAGCATGCTTGCGGCTTCCGCAGCGGCCGAGCGCACCCGGTCGACCGTCGGATTGCTGATCGTGTCCTGCGCGACAAGCGATTTCACCTTGGCGAAAGCGAGTTTGGGCGTGAAGTCCGAGCGCACGACTCCGTATGATGTCTCCGCAGCAACCGTGGTGTAGCCGAAGTCCGTCGTCGACCCGTTGTCGACGTCCGAGACCGCACGATCCACCAGTTCGTGAATGAAGACCGGACCGCCGTAGGGCAGTTGAGCCCAGTCTGCTGCCAACTCCGTGATCAGGCCTGCCTGGCGCGATTCACTGCCACCCGGCCCCCCCGAGGGGTATCCCACCTCGGTGGCCCATATCTTTTGGCCACCGTCGCCGCGCTCGACCATCTCGGCACGAATGTCAGCGAGCATCGACACGAGCGAGTCCCTGTTGTCCGCGTTGACCGTCAGCCCGTTGGGGTAGCTGTAGGGATGCACCGACAACGCGTCGAAGTGTCCTCCGGCGCCCGCCCGATACATGCGATCGATGAACACTCGCGCATTCATGCTGACCTCGGTGTCTGGCGCCAATCCCACGGCACCCCCGATCACCAATGCCGTCGAATCCTCCGTCTTGATGGCGGTATAGGCGGCCCGCAGCATCGAGGTGTAGAACTCTGGGTCCGGTCCGGGACGGAAATAGGGCGTTCCGTTTGGCTCGTTCCAGATCTCGTACGCCTTGATTCGTCCCTTGTAGCGCGACGCCACGGTTCCCGCGAAATCGCCGTACTCGGCCGCGGTGTTGGGGCGATACGTCACCAGGTCGCTGTGCCCCGATGCCCATGCGGGCGTGTAGTCGATGATGCCCAACACGTCGATACCGCTCGACCTCAGAGCGTTCACCACGCGATCCAACGGAGCCCAATTGAACACTCCCTCAGCGGGTTCCAGCAGGGGCCAGGACAAATCCAAACGCACCATCCGAGCGCCGGAGTCGACAACCATCGCGACGTAGCGCCGCAGTTCGTCGTCGGATGCCCACAGCAACCGTCCGCCTCCGGAGAACGCCATTTCGGGCCTTGTGGGCGGCGGCGCCTGCACGTGCACCTTCTCCGAACCGTCCGTCTGATTCGACGTCCGCACCGCTCCACACGACACCGAGCTCACGACAGCGACCACCGCTGCGAGTGCGACGAGAAGGTGACGCGGGAGCGATACCCGGCTCACCGGATCTGGGATTTGACCGCCCAGAACGCCGGCTTCTTGGAGTTGTTGATACGCGTGACACCGAAGTTGTCTTCGACGTTGGACGGGTTGGAACCCGGATCCTGGATGCAGTGCAGGAACATCGGACCGATGTAGGGCCTCGACGCCCCTTCGCGCAGCGCACTTGTGAGGATCGCGCCTTGCGCTGCGTCGCTCACCGCACCGTTACCGGTACCTGTCGGTGCACCGAATTCGGTGATCCAGATCTTCTTTCCACCGTCGCCGTTGGCGCGCATGATGTCGTACATCTGAGCAGTCTGCGCCCACCGCGCATTCGGGTCCCGGTCAGCGGTGAACGGGAACGTGTACGGGTGATCGGCAACAGCGTCCATGAAGCCTCGCGCGCCCGCCGCATACATCTGCCTGAGGAACTCGACGGGTGGAGTCGTATATGCACCGAGGTTCAACGCCGTCGTACTCGCGAGTCCACCGCTGAGCACAGTCGAGGAAGGATCAATCGCCTTGATCCGCGGGTAGGCCGCGCGCAGTAGCGACGCATAGCGCGCGGGATCGACCGGAGTGAACATGTTGACGAGGTTGGGCTCGTTCCAGATCTCGTACGCATCGACCCTGTTGCCGAGATGACGCGCCGCAGCCGCAGCGAAGTTGCCGAACGCGGCCGCATTGGGCGGAGTGCCGGGTAGCCCGTTACCGCCGGCCCACGTCGGCGCGCCGAGCAGAATGATGTCGACCCGGAATCCGCGCGCCTTGGCGCCATTTACCAGTCGGTCGGTGTTGGACCAATCGAACTTTCCGGGCGACGGCTCGATATCAGGCCAGTACGCGACCATCCTCGACCACGTAGCTCCCAACTCCGATGCCGAGTCGTATGTCGCAGCCAACTGCGCATTCGACCTCTTCAGCGAATACCCGCCCTCGCTGAAGCCGAACTCGGCTCGCGGGAAGGCGTGTGCTTGGCCGGACGTGGCGGTCGTGAGGGCACCAACAACTGCGACCAGGAGCGCTATCACCATCATCGGCCGTGCCCAGCGAGGGGCCACACGGGAGACACCCCCCTTCTTCGACGCCGAAGGGCCTTCGTGATCTCGTCGTTCGATCGCCTTCATTGCGATATCCAGTCCTTGTTCGTGAATGTGAGAGGTTCGTGAATGTAAGGGGTTCGTGAATGATGGTGATTCCATGATCTCATCTGCCTGCGGGCACGGGGCTACGAGCAATCAAACCGAGCACGGACTCCTGCGGCACGCCCGCGTCCCACCGCGAGGCATTCCTTTCATACAGTTCCGACCCGTTCTTCGTCGAATAGTCGGTTTCCAGGAGAAACCGTCGACACTCGGCGATGAATTCGTCGTCAGAATCACACGGGTCGAGGCCCAGCACCGGCCCGAGTGATCCGATCGCGGCCGACGTCCCCACAACGGGGAGGCCCTTGGCTGCGGCCTCGAGGATCTTGACCCGCACACCGCCACCGGTCGAGACCGGCGCTATCAGCGCGCGGCACGTACCCAAGAACTCCTGTAGGTCGTCGACGAAACCGAGGTCCCGAACCCCGTCCGGATACTCCGGATCGGCAGCGCCCGGCTTCTTCGCCCCGATAATGCACAGTTCGGCGTCGCTGATGCCCTCAGAGATCTTCGGCCACAGTCGCAGGGCTGTGAGGAATGCTTCCTGATTGGGAGGCCAGTCTCTCGTTCCCATGAACACCAATCGCCTCGCGGTGCTCGTCAGATCCAATCGGGGCGCAGGCGGCAATGTCAGGTCGATCCAGCGCGCCAGTGGAACTCCCTGGTCCCGATAGAACTCGGCCTCTTCACGATCGTAGGTTCCGACGGCGTCCGCAGCCCTCGCCACACGGACCTCGTCCCGCAGTATTCGTGGCGCCTCCACACGTCCGACCCAGCCGCGGGTCGCCTTCCAGACCTCCGACTCGGTGTTCACCGTGTTGACCACGAACGGGGTCTTGCCCGCATGCCGAGAGCGAAGAAACGACTCGGCCATATAGCTGTGCTCGGCGATGAAGACATCCGATTCGCGCGAGTTGATCTCGGCGACAAGCGCTTCGACGTCGTAACGCACATGGCAGAGGCTCTGCATACGCCGCGCGCTACGAGCCAGCAGCGAGCGAGCACTGACGGGCGGCTTGGGCACGCGCGTAACGCTGCGGTCCTCAGCCGGGCCCGTCTCCCCGGATAAACACACTGCCTCGACGTCGTAGTGCTCGGACGCGATCCCGAGCAAGATGCGCGACAGTGCGATGTCGCCACCATGCTCGGTCGTCGGATCCTTGGAGAGCAGAAAAGTTACCCGCTCCATAGCACCCCCCTCTCGTTTTCAAGCTCTTCACGACGATGTCGACCGCCACGTTCCGGCGCTGGCGTCTCTGGGATGTCGCCCGATTCCAGTGGGCCAGAACGAGAGGCCCGGCTGAGGACCACGAGCAACAGTGCGTCGGCGACGACCGACGCGATCGCGCCCGAGACAGCACCCAGCCCAGCCATCGCCAAGACGGCCACCAGTCCGAGTTTGACCGGCGCGACAGCGCCTGCCGAGATGGTGCGCACGGCGTCGCGCCGTTGGAGATACAGCAGCGTCGTGTAGACGAAGTTGAACACTCGCAGGAACACGAACGCCGACATCACGATCATCGACACGGCCAGCTGGGTGGCCACCGGAGTGAACAGGAGCACCACGCCCACAGTCAGGAGTACGAGTGACGCCCCTGTTGCCACGACCAACACGTGCTTCTTGGGCGGCCCGGCGGATGCGTGTCCTCCTGCGGCTCGCAGCTTCTCGTGGTAGGTCACGCCGAACGATTGACCGATCTGTGCGACCGCCCAGGCGAATGTGCTCGCCACCGAGTAGTAGCCGGCCACATCGCTGTTCGTGAGGAATCCCAACAGCAGGATGTCGCCCTGGATGTACACCGCGTTGGCAAGGTGTTCGGTGAACAGCACCGCGATGATGCGCGGAGCGCCGGGAGCCTCCGGCGCGACGCCCCAGACCATCCGAATCGAGGCGCAGGCGATCACCAGATACGGTGCGGCATAGAGCAAACTGGCGCCGACCAGGCTTGGCTGCGGAGCCAGCATGAGGTAGCCCGTACCGAGCGCGATACTGGTCGTTTGCCGGATCGTATCCATCCGCATGACGCGGTGCGGGTCGCCGTCGCGGAAGGCACGGCTCTTGTAGGCGTTGAAGACGATCTCGCCGCCGCCGACGAGCAACGCGAACCATGCGAGGTAATTGACCGGGATGAGCGCCACTCCGGCGGCCATTGCCGTCAGACCGACCAGAACCCGGCCCGATCGTTCCGAAAGGAAGCGGGACTCACTCTCGCGAATGGCGCGGACACTGAACGGGTTGTCGACGGGGGCTGCTGCGATGGCGGCGAGGGCGAACGCCATGGCGTACTGCCCGTATCCGCCGATGCCGAGCTTGGCGATCAGGATCAACGTCCACAGCAGTCCGATCCCACGCCCGCCGTACGTCCACATCGCCGCGACGAGTGCCTTCGTGAGATGCGAATGCGACTGTGCCAGAGCGCGAGCCGCCGCGAACCGGCTCACCGCGACCACGTTTCCACGAGCGCTTCCGCGATCTGCTTGGGCGTGCGTTCCTTGCACAGGCGCACGAGCTCATCGTGGAGGGTTCCGATTCGGGCCGGGTCGTCGAGCAACTGTGTGGCCTGCTGAGCCATGAGGCCGGCGAGGTCGTCCGCTTCACCGGGGACGACGATGGCTCCGCCCTCTGCGCCGAGTTCACCGAGCGCGCCGTGATCGGTCGAAATGTACGGCGTTTGATGGGAAATGCTCTGTGCCGCAACAGCTGATGCCGGATATGCGATTCCGTACGGGCTGCGTCGCCCATACGGCATCAGCAGCGCCTGGATGGAGCCGAAGAAGTCTGCGAGCTCGTCCTCATCGAGCGTGCCGAGGACGGTGACGCCCGGTGACGACGGAATCGACTCCGTTCCACGGCCCGCGATGCGGACCTCGATGTCGTCGGGCAGCACCTCGCGGATTCGGGAAATATGTTCAAAACCCTTGCCTCGGTACACAATCCCGAAGAGCCCCACCGCACGCGGACGCAACGAGGGCTCGGGCAGTTCGACGCTCGTGGTGGTCGGGTGGTAGGTCCGCGCCACGGTTGCCCCGGGGAAGCGACCGCGAATCGACTCAGCGCCGATCTCACTGAGCGCAAAGTACTCACGTCGAGCGCCGAGGTACTTCTCGATCTGATGCGACACCGGGCGCGCACCGAAATGCAGGCCGTGGTTGAGCACCCTGCGGTCCGCAAGAAACTTCGTCCGAAACGGCCACCACACCAGGTTGGGCGGATCATGTACGACGGCCGTCGATCGCACGCCCAGACGCGCAGTTGGCCACAGGGATTCGACGGAACCGCCGGACAGCTCGCTGTGCACGATCACGTCGCGACCACCCGCACCGGCGATCGCCTCGACGATCTGTGCACGACGCGCGCGCAGTTGTCCGACTGTGTCCGATCCCGGCTTACCGTGGCGGATCTCGACGACGTCGGGGACCAGGTCACGGATCGCAGGCAACAAGAAATCAGCAAATGCGCCGACGCCACCCGCGGCCGTCTCCGGCGCAACATAGATCACCCGTAGTCCTGCGTTCACAGCAGCGGCATCCTCTCCGGTCCGACCGTCAGTACAGCAGCGGCCGATAAAACGGCCGGTACTGCAACGCATCGGGATCGCGCATAGAGCGAACCTTCGCAGGCACACCGGCAACCATCTCGAGGTCGTTCACCGACTTCGTCACCAGCGCGCAGGCACCAACCACCGCGCCTCGGCCGATGTCGACGTTCGCGAGCACGGTCGACCGACTTGCCAGCCACACGTAGTCGCCGATCCGCACCGGATTGAGAATCGGCGCAAAGGTGGGGCTGTTGGGATCGTGGTGCCCGGCGATGATCTGTGTGTCCGACGCGATGACCACGTTGTCGCCGATCAGAATGCCCGATCGAGCGTCGAACAGGCATCGGAATCCGATGGAGCAGTAGTCACCGATCCGCACCTGGTCGATGTCGAAGAAGAGGCAGCCACGGAGAATCGACGTCCCCTTCCCGATCTTCGCACCGAAGGCTCGCAGAAAGCCCTGTCGCACAGTGTGCGACGGGATGTGCGTGATCAACGAGTTGTAGAGCAGGATGCCGATCCTGTTGCGCGCCTTGCCCAACTTGCTGATGTCGTTGAAGTCGTAGCGCGGCGTGAAGTCGTCTCGCTGCGGCAGCGTGATCGTCGGGCCGTTCTGCTCAGAACCCGTTGATTCATCCTGCCGGGCGCTTTCCACCGTCATGCCATCTCTTTCTGCGCGTAGTGATTGACCATGGACTCTACGATTTGTTCGAAGGTCCGCGTCGGTGCCCAATTCAACTCGGTACGCAACCGCGTCGAGTCGCCGACCAGCACGGCGGCGTCGTTGGGTCGCCCGAGGTTGTCTGCCACCTCGACTCGCTCTGCCCAATCCTCGATACCGACGGAAGCGAAGGCGGCGGCAACGAAGTCGGCGACCGAATGCAGCGTTCCGGTAGCGACCACGTAGTCCTCGCCGCGTCCGGTAAGTGCAACCCGACGCATCGCGTCCACATAGTCGGGCGCCCACCCCCAGTCACGCTGAGCGCTCAGGTTGCCCAGTGAGAGCGTCTCGGGGCTTCCGGCACCGATCCGCGCGACTGTTTCCGCGATCCGGCCGGTCACAAAGGTGTTGGGGCGCTTGGGCGATTCGTGGTTGAACAAGATCACATTCGACGCCGCGAGCCCCTTGGCTCGATAGGCGACACAGAGTGTGTGACCGAGCGCCTTGGATGCGCCATACGGTGTGATCGGTGCGATCGGGGCCGTCTCGTCGATCGGAACGCGGCCAGATCCCGCGAACACCTCTGCGCTCGACGCGTTTACGAACGTGACGGGTTTACCCGACACCTCCTGAAACCGAAGTGCCTCGGCAACCGCAACAGCAGTGCCCATGGAGTTGGTGCGAGTCGTGCCAACCGGGTCTTCCCACGACCGCGCAACCGAAGACACGCCCGCCAGGTGAAAGACGTGATCGGGCCGCACAGCGTCGAACAGCATTCGCATTCTGTCGCCATCGACCACATCAGCGATGTGGACGCCCACCCTGTTCGCGATCAGTTGTTCAACGGTCTCGTCCCCGATGTTCGGCTCGCGGTGAACCGTACCGTGCACTTCGAATCCCTCGGACTTCAGCAACTGGCTCAGATACCAGCCGTCCTGGCCCTCGACACCCGTGATGAGCGCTATCGGCGCTGACGCACTCATGCGTACTGCACCAGCTTGTCGACGTGGTGCCGCATCTCCGAACTGAACATCTCTTCACTGAACTGGGACGTGTGGTTCGCGATCACGCGTGGATCCCATTCGATCTCTTCCAACGCGGACACCGCCTGAGCAATCGAGCGCGGATCGGGATTGTCGAAGTAGACGCCGGTCACACCTTCGACGACGGTGTCCAAGAAGCCACCCCAACGCAGCACAGCGCAGGGCTTTCCGTAAATCGCGCCCTCGAGAGGCGTGAGTCCATAGTCTTCGAGACTCGCCGCAACCACTGCTCGGCAGTGTCGATACAGCCACGACATCTGCGCGTCCGAAAGGTCTTGGAGAAAGGTCACATTCGGAAGGTCCTTTGCCACAAGCGCGTCGCGTTCAGGTCCACGACCTACTACGACGAGCTTGCGTCCGCTACCGGCGAAAGCATCGAGCACCTTGTCCACATTCTTGTAGGCCAACAATCGAGACACGCACAGGTAGAACGAATCCTCTTCTCGCACAAGTGGCTCGATCTCGCGGACCGTCTCCATCGCGGAATCCGGCAGTGCGGTGAGTGTGACCGGCGCAGGCAGTACGGCCGCGTCGAGTCCGTACACGTCGTTGATCCTGCCGGCGACGGCGCGTGAGATGGCGAGGTACTGATCGCACTGCGCTGCTGCTCTACGGTCCCAGCGACGTAGTGACGACGCCATGAGTGCCAGCGTCACCCGCTTTGCCAGTCCGGCCCCGTCACCGAGATACGCATCGGTCTGGTAGAGCCATCGGGCAGGCGAATAGCAGTACACGATCTTGCGCCCGGTCGTCTGAAATCCGTGTGCCCAGCCGCTGGAACTCGCGATCACGACATCTGCGTCGATCTTTACCGACCGTGCCGCAGGCGGCAGCGCGAGGAGTGCCGCTCGATGGTTTCGACGCAGCGGGCCAACGTGGTTGAGGAAGCTCGGCCGGATATCCATGGAGGAAAACTCCGGATACGTGCCATCCGCGTCGAAGAGGGTGGTGTAGATGGGCGCGTCAGGGAACGCTTTTGCCAGAGCCAAGACAACCTTCTCGGCGCCACCCCTTTGCGTGAGGTAGTCGTGGGCTATTGCGAGGCGCATGATTTCTTAGAAACCGCCATTCGTGGACGTTGACTTCAAGAGCGGAATACACAGTGTTCAGAACGGTTTCATCGTTGAAACCGCCGACCATCTCCCGATACACACCGCGCAAGCGTAACCCAGTCGTGGAGACTATTCGCTCCAGCAAGCGGCTCCGCCATAAAAGCCCGGCGCCCAAAATGCTTGACACGCGCAGCCGAACGAATCGGACATTATGGCCATCTACACGTGTCTATCACACCATTCGGCACGAGAATGGAGTTCGTTACCGCCATGTGCGCACCGTCACTATTTGGCACTGACATCGGCAAATGAAGTCCACACGCGACGCGTCGAACCAGCTCACCGCATGTTTCCATTGGGTGAACGGGAGGAAACTTCTTGGGTGCGACGCGCCGAGCGTTGCGCGCCCGATCGACGTCGCGAGCTACAAGCCAAACACAAAGCCCAGGCGCCGATACCGCAAGTTTTCTGTGAGGTTGAGTTCACGAATTCGCCACCCCAGGCCCACCTGAGCATACGAAACGTGCCTTAGGCATTAAGTCCATATCGTCGCTATAGTCGCGAATGTTTCAGGTTTCCTGATACGGTTTTGCCATCTCCTGTGACTACTGCCACTGCGCTTGCCGAGGTGGCGAAAATCGGTTGTAATTCAAGCGCGCACACTATGCAGACTCTCCTGTTGCTCCTGCTTAGTCCAAACCTTCAGACGCCGGATCGCTACGGCTGCTGGCAAGCATTGAGGTGAACACACGTTGAAAACCGCACTGATCACGGGCGTGACCGGCCAGGACGGGCTCTATCTCTCTGAGTTGCTGCACGAGAAGGGCTACGAGGTCTACGGACTGATCCGTGGGCAGAACAACCCCAAGCTGCCGGCACTGCGACGCAGCCACCCATACGTGAAGATCCTCAGCGGCAACCTTCTCGACCTGGCGAGCCTCATCAGGGCACTGGCAAAGGCCCAGCCCGACGAGGTGTACAACCTCGGCGCGGTGTCGTTTGTCGCGTACTCCTGGGACAACGCCGAATTGACCAGTGCGGTAACGGGTCTCGGTGTTCTCAACATGCTCGAGGCGGTGCGCTTCTACTCCGACGACTCCGGCAAGGACGTGCGCTTCTACCAAGCGTCGAGCTCCGAGATGTTCGGCAAGGTGCAAGACGTACCCCAGCGTGAGTCGACGCTCCTCTGGCCGCGCTCGCCGTACGGCGTCGCCAAGGTCTACGGGCACTACATGACGATCAACTATCGCGAGTCGTACGGCATGCACGCGAGCTCGGGCATTCTGTTCAACCACGAATCACCGCGACGCGGGCCCGAGTTTGTGACCAGGAAGGTCTCACAGGCTGTGGCGCGCATCAGCTTGGGCCTCCAGGACAAGCTGGTGCTGGGCAACTTGGACGCGAAGCGCGATTGGGGCTTCGCCGGAGACTACGTCGACGCCAT
Organism: Gordonia sp. w5E2; assembly: GCF_036540975.1. NCBI lineage: Bacteria > Bacillati > Actinomycetota > Actinomycetes > Mycobacteriales > Gordoniaceae > Gordonia > Gordonia sp. w5E2. Next base: position 3,939,788 of record NZ_CP144213.1, read on the forward strand.
GTGGCGGATGCTCCAGCAGGACGAGGCCGACGACTACGTCATCTCGACCGGAGAGACACACACGATCCGCGAGTTGCTCGACGTCGCTTTCGAGACCGTCGGCATCACTGACTGGGAGCGCTACGTCGAGACCGACCCCCAGTTCTTCCGCCCCGCGGAGGTCGATCTCCTCATCGGCGACTCCACCAAGGCACACGAGAAGCTCGGCTGGAAACCTCGCGTCGACTTCAAGTCACTGGTCCGGATGATGGTGGAGTCCGACGTCGCCATCGAGGCGCCCAGCCCCGCCGTCGCCATCTGACACCTCGTCGGCTGACACTTCGGTCGCCATCCGGCTCCGTCCAGTGCAGAAACCCGGGGAGGCAGCCCTTCCCCGGGTCTTGTGCGTTTCCGTGGGTAGTTTCGGGAGAAACGTCGACAACTCGGGGAAAGAACCCTTCCCCTACTTTCTGCACGGGCCCGAGCCCGCCCCAACCCAACCCGACGACGCGGCGGAAGCGTCGACGAACAGGCAGTCACGGCCAAGCGTCGGCCGCCGTGAGCGCTGTGGCCGCGAACCTCGACCTTGCCGACTCAGATCTCGCATCGCGCAGAGCGGCTGTCGAGCCGAACACGATGTCGACGTTCTGATTACGGAACCGCCCCGCGAGCCGTAAGCGTATAGTGCGCAGCCAACCTGAAAACCCTCTGTGAATCCGCCGATAGAATCGGCACATCATTTTTCAGTAACCCCCCATTAACTCGACCGAATCGGTTTTCGTATCTACTCTGTAGCTTAGGGGGGCAACTGACAGGAATCTGCCCGATGCCCGCATCACGTCTCCGCACCAGGTCTTTAACACTCTGTGCCGCAGCACTTCTCGGCACAGGTTTGGTCGCCACAGAGTTTCCCACCATCTCGCCGGCGGCGAAGTCTTCCGTTTCCCAGATTCGCACCGTCACATTGCCTTATACTATGGCGGCGGTTATCGATGAATCGTCAACTACCATAGGTATCGCCGACTCATCGCTGTACTCGATGAGCAGCGCCGACCTGAATGCGACCCTTGACAAAATCCAATCGCTGGGCGTGACAAGCGTGCGTGTACTCGTCCCGTGGGCCAGCGTCGAGAATCGTCAGGGCGTGTACGACTGGACCCAGCTCGATCAACTTGTCAACGCCGCACAATCCCGAGGGATCAGCTTGGTGGCGACGGTGGCCGCAACACCGTGGTGGGCAGGCAACATCATCAGCGGTCACACCGATCCGGCGGTGTACGCAGGCTTCACCACTGCCGTCGCATCGCGCTACAAGGGCAAGATTTCGGGTTACGAGGTGTGGAACGAACCCAATTCGACACTCTTCTATAGCCCCATCGATCCCGCTGCTTACACGGCAATGCTCAAGGCCGCCTACACCGCCATCAAGGCGGCGGACCCCAACGCCGTCGTGATCGCCGGCGTCGTCGGGGCGGCCGTTACGAGTGGCATCACGCTGAACCCGGTCGACTTCATCTCTCAGATGTATGCGGCGGGCGCGGCGGGATACTTCAACGCCCTCTCGTACCACCCGTATCAATACGACGCGTCGTACTCGAGCAACGACCACCCCGACGCCCCATCGCTGCAGATCGCGGCGATCCGCGCGCTCATGGCGCAGTATGGCGACTCCGCGAAGAAGATCTGGATCACCGAGTACGGACAGCCGACGACCGGCGCGTACACCGAAGCACGACAAGCCGCGTTCATCCGGGACTTCATCGAGACCTGGCAGAAGCAGGCCGGCGCCGGACCTATCTATATCTACGAAACGCGCGACACCAACACCGGGAGCAGTAGCACTGAGGAGAACTTCGGGCTCTTCCATACCGACTGGACCGCGAAACCCGCGGCCCAGGTCCTGGCCGAGCTCATCGCGAAGTACGCATCCGGATCCAATTCGGGCACACCTTCGACCGGCGGCGGAAACACGGGCGGTGGGAACACAGGTGGTGGAAACACGGGCGGTGGCAACACTGGCGGCGGAACCACGGACCCAGGGGCAGCGCTCAATGATGCTTTCCAGCAGATGATGGCCGCATTGGCTGCCCAGTTCCAGCAGATGCTGAACGACTTGGCAGCAGCACTGGGCAACGCGTACGGCGCCAATGCCGCCACGACCACAACTGTCACAAAGCTTGCCGCACAGGCAAGTAGCGCGTCGGCCACGACGACGACGGCGACAACAACGGCGGCGACAACGACCTCGACGGCCACCGCAACATCCACACCGACAGCGACAACCACACCGTCGGCAGCAACTCAATCGACGACACAATCCAAGGCGTCGTCGAGCGCAACCGCCACGCCAACGGCTACCGCAACACCTACGGCAACCGCAACGTCTACGGCCACACCCAAGGCAACCGCGACACCGACAGGCACAGCAGCGCCTACTGCAACCTCGACCTCAACACCCACGGCAACCGCAACGCCCTCGGCCACACCCAAGGCAACCGCGACACCAACTGCCACAGCAACGCCCACGGCAACGGCGACCGCTACCAAAAGCTCGTCGGGCACATCAACGAAAACCAACTGACCGCTGACTGCGGACGAAGGCTGGCTCAGCTCGCGAAGATCTCCGCGAGCTGGGCCATGTCTTCGACCCGCTCCTTGTGCGTCGGCGCCACCGGAGCCGCGAGGATGCATGTGACACCCGCCGCGCGGAACGCCGCGACCCGCTCGGCCACCAGCGAACGCGGACCGATCAGGCTCATCGCCTCGACCAGATCGGCGGGAACCGCCGCGGCGGCCTCGACCTTCTTGCCGTCTAGGTAGAGGTCCTGGATCTCCTTGGCCGCGTCGGCGTAGCCGTATCGCACGGCGAGCTGGTTGTAGAAGTTCTTTCCGCGCGCGCCCATGCCGCCGATGTACAGCGCCGCCTGATGCCGCACCATCTGCGAGGCGTTCTCGATCTGCTCCGCGTCCTCGGTCACTCGCGCGGTCGCCTGCACCACGATGCCCAGCTCTGGCAGCGACGGATCGCGCTTTGCCTTGCCCGCTGCCAGCGGTTCACCGAACGCGACGTCGACGTGCTCGGGGTGGAACAGGAACGGCTGGAACTCCTCGAACATCTCGGCCGCGACCTCAGTGTTCTTGGGGCCGATAGCAGCGAGCAGCATCGGAATGCGTTCACGCACAGGGTGATTGATGATCTTCAGCGGCTTGCCAAGCCCCGTTCCGCCATCCTCTTTGGTGAACGGCAGGGTGTAGTGCTTGCCTCGGTACTCCGTCTTCTCCCGACGCCAGATCAGTCGACAGATGTCGGCGTTCTCTCGCGCGCGCCCCACCGGGTAGTCGTACTTCACGCCGTGGAAACCCTCGATCACCTGCGGCCCCGACGCTCCGATGCCCAGCACGAAGCGACCACCACTGATGAAGTCGAGTCCCGCGGCGGTCATCGCCAAGTTCGACGGCGTGCGCGAGTACATCGGCAGGATTGCCGACTGCAGCTCCATCTTCTCGGTGCGCGCCGCGATGTACCCCAGCTGGCTCACGGCGTCGAAGCTGTATGCCTCAGGCACCGCGATCCGAGCGACACCGGCGGCCTCGAAGTCGACGAGGTTGTCGATGGTCTCGCGAAAATCGCCGGCGTAGTTGATGGGCATACCGAGCTTGATGGCAGAAGCGGTCATGGTTTCGGATTCTTCCACAGCGCTTCGACGCCGCACTAGGCCCGCCCGAGCGCTCGTTCAACCGTCGCCGCTCCGCTGGTCGAGCGCCGCTCCACTGGTCGAGCTTGTCGAGACCACCCCGTCGCTGGGAGTGGTCTCGACTCGGGTGCTCGCTGCGCTCGCGCCCGCTCGACCAGCGGGGTGAGGTTTCGCTCGTCGGCCGCACTCACCGCCGGTCGAGCGCCGCCTCCGCTGGTCGAGCTTGTCGAGACCACCCGCCCGCGGTCGAGACCACCCGCCCCGCGGTCGAGCGTCCCGCCCGGCGGTCGAGCCTGTCGAGACCCCCACACACAAAAATCGGACATTAGCTGCGCAAATGGTGTCTGCCCACGGTCGGTTCGGTGAACACTAGGTGAACACAGTGTGCGGGTAGGCAAACCCGCAGGTCACAAACTTACGGCAGTCGAACGTAATTTATGCGAAACCTTAAGGCGGGTCGCATGATATTGCCCATGAGCGGAGAGATGCTTGTCCTCGTGTTGCTGGTCATCACAGCACTTGGCTTCGACTTCACCAACGGATTTCACGACACCGGAAACGCCATGGCGACGTCCATCGCCACCGGCGCCCTCAAGCCCAAGGTTGCGGTCACAATCGCGGCCATCCTCAACCTTGTCGGCGCGTTCCTCTCGGTCGAGGTCGCGGCGACAATCACCAAGAACATTCTTCACCTACAAGACAAGTCCGGAAATCTGATCCCCGGCATCGACGTCAACCAAGCGCTGCTGATCATCTTCGCCGGCCTCGTTGGCGGTATCCTCTGGAACCTCTTCACCTGGCTCTTCGGCCTACCGTCGAGCTCGAGCCACGCATTGTTCGGCGGACTCATCGGGTCGGGCATCGCGGCGCTCGGCATGAGCGGAATCGACTGGCACGGCGTGCTGTCGAAGGTCATCATCCCCGCGCTCGCATCGCCGTTCATCGCTTGCGCGGTTGCCGCGGTCGGCACCTGGCTGATCTTCAAGATCACCGCATCGGTCCTCGTCTCCAAGCAGGAGAAGGGCTTCCGCAGCGGCCAGATCGTCACCGCCTCCCTGGTGTCGCTCGCCCACGGAACCGGCGACGCACAGAAGACGATGGGTGTCATCGCACTTGCCCTGATCAGCACCGGTCACCTGAGCGCGTCGTCGGTGTCACACGGCCTGCCGATCTGGGTCGTCGTCAGCTGCGCCGGAGCCATCGCACTGGGTACCTACCTCGGTGGCTGGCGCATCATCCGCACGCTGGGCAAGGGCCTTGTCGAAATCAGCTCGCCGCAGGGCATGGCTGCTGAAGCCAGCTCCGCCGCAATCATTCTCACCAGTTCGGCAGCAGGCATGGCGCTGTCGACGACTCAGGTCGCCACCGGCTCGATCCTCGGTTCCGGCGTCGGCAAGAAGGGCGCACAGGTTCGCTGGGCCGTCGCCGGGCGCATGGTGATCGCATGGGTCACCACCCTTCCGGCAGCCGGACTCATCGGTGCGATCTGCTACGGCCTCGGCCACCTGCTCGGCGACGTCCTCGGCGCGGTCGTCATCTTCCTCGTCCTCCTCGCGGCGTCGGGCTACATGTACTGGCGCGCACAGCAGAACAAGGTCGATTCCAACAACGTGAACGACGATTGGGACGAAGAGACCAACTCGATCATCCCGCCGGCCGGCCAGGACGGACCGCGTCAGCTCCCCGATCCGACAGCAATGACGTAGGCAACCAGAGACGACGACGGACGACAAAAGGAAAAGCTGAATCTCATGGACATCCTCGAATCGATCTTCAAGGTCTTCGCGATCGGTCTGGTTCTCGGCGCAGGTCTGCCCGCTCTGTTCGCTGTCGGCATGGTGTGCGAGTCGCGCGGCGAAGGCGGACTCAACGCCGACGGCACCACCTCGGCACCCAATCCGGCACTACGTGCACTCGGCTACGTCTTGTTCGCGATCGTCGCGGCCGTGATCGTGATCGGTCTGCTGTGGATTTGCCGCCAGACACTCAACTACTACTTCGATATCAAGATCTTCCCCTCGTGGGCATATAAGAAATAGGCCCCCGCGCCACTCGACACTTCGATTTCGAACCGAAAGGCATCATGGCCAACACCTCGCTGTTCGAGTCCGCCGTCAATTGGATTCGCAAGGGCTACCCCGAAGGCATCCCAGCCACCGATTTCCCGCCGTTGCTCGCACTGCTGACCAAGGTGCTCGACGAAGATCAGATCATGCGCATCTGCATGGAGCTCGCCGCCGAGCAGGGAATCGGGACTCCGCTCACCGAAGAGCAGATCTCCAACGCAATCGCCAAGGTCTCCGACCAACCGCCGACCGAATACGAGGTCAACCAGGTCGCGTCTCGACTTGCCGCGGTTGGCTGGCCGTTGGCAGCGGAGTCAAAGGATCAGGTCCACGATCTGAACTGACCCAACTGAGATCACGGTGAGCTGAGGCTGCTCAGCCATCACAAGTCACACCGGTCCGCGCCTGCCCCGAGCAGGCGCGGACCGCTTAGAATCGCAGACCAGAACGCGTAAGGCGTCTGTGTGTGCGAGAGGGGGACCGCGTGGCCGATCGGCCGCAATTTCTGAAGAAGATCATCGACTGGTTGCGCGCCGGATATCCCAACGGCGTCCCCACCGACGACTACATCCCCCTCGTCGCCCTCCTCCGCCGACAGCTCAGTGAAGAAGAAGTCGACGAGGTCTCGGGCGAACTCATCCGCGAGTCCGCGCCTCCGCCTGAACCGATCTCCAAGATCGACGCCGGGGTCAAGATCTCCAAGGTCACCCACGAGCTGCCCCACGAGGCCGACATCGATCGCGTCCGCACCTACCTCGAGTCACGCGGCTGGCCGTTCGACGACCACCCCCTCGACCCGCCACCGCCCGACGCCCCCGAGCCGGAGTAGCTTTGCTGCGGTGACCCGCATCCTGCGACCACTCCCCCTGCCGGCCGACGCGACGGTCCTGGACCTCCGCGACGAGCTGCTCGCCCTGGTCGAGCTCCCCTCCTCGCCGGCCGAACCATCCTCGCTGGTCGAGCCGTCCTCGCTGGTCGAGCCGTCCTCGCTGGTCGAGCTTGTCGAGACCACCCCCTCGCCGGTCGAGCTCGCTTCCCCGCCGGTCGAGCCCCCACCGCTGGTCGAGCTTGTCGAGACCACCTCGCCGGTCGAGCCCCCACCGCTGGTCGAGCTCGTCGAGACCACCTCACCGCCGGACGAGCCCCAACCGCTGGTCGAGCTTGTCGAGACCACCCCCGCCGCCCTGCCCGTGCCAACCGCAGACCCCGCCCACGCGAAGCGCCTCGCGGACGCTCTCGCCGCCGACACCCCCATCGACGACGCCATCTCGCTCGTCATCTCCACCTCGGGCACTACCGGCACCCCCAAGGGTGCGCAACACACGCCCCACACCCTCGCCGCATCTGCGGCAGCGACGCACAAATACCTTGGCGGGCAAGGTAATTGGCTCCTCGCACTCGCGCCGCACCACATCGCCGGACTCCAAGTTCTACTCCGCGCACTCGCAGCAGGTTTCACGCCGGGCGTCCTCGACGTCTCGTCCGGTTTCAACCCCGACGCCTTCGCCGATGCCCTCGACGCCCTCGACGGTCCGCGCCGCTACACCTCGCTGGTCCCCACCCAACTCCTCAAAGTCCTCGACTCCCCCCGGGCCACCGCAGCGCTCCGCGCCGCCGACGCGCTTCTCGTCGGCGGCGCGGCGACTCCCGCACCGCTCCTGCGTCGCGCCCTCGACGCCGGGCTACCCATCGTGCGCACCTACGGCATGAGCGAGACCGGCGGCGGCTGCGTCTACGACGGCATCCCGCTCGACGGCGTCACCATCACCCTCATCAATCCGAACCCCGAAGGCGTTGGGCGCGTTGCACTCTCGGGCCCGATGGTCGCCCACGGATACCGCAACCTCCCCGACCACCCGGCTTTCACACTCTCGCCCGGCGCAAGGACTTTCATCACCGACGACCTCGGCCGCGTCGACGACGGCGTCCTGAGCATCATCGGCCGCGCCGACGAAGCCATCACCACCGGCGGACTCACAGTGGTACCCCAGGTGGTCGAGGCCGTGATCCTCGACGACGACTCCGTACGCGAGTGCGCCGTCGTCGGACTACCCGACGACCGCCTCGGCGAGAAGGTTGTGGCTTTCGTCATCCCCTCTGACACAAGCAGATTCGACGCTGAGCGCATCCGCGGCGCCGTCGTCGAAAGACTCGACCGCTACGCCGCTCCCCGCGACATCATCGAGGTCGACGATCTCCCGCTGCGCGGTCCGGGCAAGATCGACCGACGCGCATTGCGCGCTCGCTTTAGTTGACCTGGGTTCAGGCGTGACGTCCCCGCCCGCGGCTCGTCGCCTTCGCCTTTACCCTTTCCCGGTGAAGTCCATGACGCCCTCCGTTGTGCCAAGCCTGGACAGAACAAGCCTCACACGCGGAGACTGAGGTCCTTAACCCCTACTTTCAAAAACGACGAATCCGACGGAATCCTGGGGAATCGATGTGAGTTTCGTCGCCTGGGGGGATTATTCTCGGTGTAGTTGGCGATCTCGGATAAGGTAGCATCGAGTAAATAGGGGGAGTTAGTTTGATGCACGTATTAAATCGTGCCCAGTTGACGCGTGGGGTCGTCGCACTGTGGCCGATAACTCTGGTGTGCGCCGTGCTAGGTGCGCTGGTGGGAGCGTTGTCGCAGACGGGGGACACCACGCAGTCGGCGGAGGCAATGGTTCGGCTAGAACAGCCTGCGAGCGTGTCTGCTGTGATCAGCGGACAGCCGACTTCCACCGACGATCTGCAGAGCTATGTCAGTGGCGAGATCGCGTATCTTTCGGGTTCGGGATTCCGCGACAGCGTGAAAGCGAAGCTGGGAACAGCGACCAATCCGACGATCAGCGCGGTGCAGAACAGTAATTCTGCCGTTGTGACCATCTCGTCGTCGTCGCCGACTGAAAGCGAAGCCCAACGCACCGTCGACACCGCGATCTCGACCTACCTGGATCACACGTCACAGCAGCTGCGAGATCGCAATACTGCGGCACTGAACTCGATCAATGCGCTGATCACCCAACAGCAGAACGCCGGTCGTACCGCGGGCATCCCAGAATTGCGGACCCAAGCCTCAGCGCTGCAACTGCAGATGGCAGCAGGCGCTCCCGCTTCCGTCGTTCAGCCCGCGACCGAAACCGAAGGAAAAGCGTCGAACTGGTCGGTCATGGCCATCATCGGCGGTGTAGTCGGAGCCATCATCGGGCTGGGCAGCGCACTGATCTGGCGCAACCGAAAGCGCTTCATCACGTCGGCGTCTGACGTCAGCGATAACGCCAAGACGATGACTCCCGTGATCGTGCCGCAGCGATCAGGAAGTGTTCCCTCGGACGCTGAGAAAGAGGCGGCCAGAAGCCTCTTCGCACAATTGGGCTCACCCGACAGCGGCACGATTGCCGTGGTTGGGCTATCAACCGGGTCAGGAGCACGTCGCGTCGGCGAACTACTCGCGGGCGCATCTGCGCATCACGACGCCGTGCAGGTACTCGAGTGTCTGCCGCTCGGCACCGACCCCGACCTCGCCGATCACCTCAGCCATGCCGACTACGTCGTAGTCGTCGCCCAGCAGTTTCTCGACCGCCTCCCGACGCTGGCATCCACTTTGAGTTTGTTGCCCGACCCCTCGCGAGGATTCATCGCCATCACGCGCCACCGATGGTGGCCGCGAAAGTCCGATACGCAAACCGACGAGACCACCGCGCGTCCGCCGGCGGTCGTCGACGGCGAGCAGTTCCAGACTGCGACCGATGCCACGACGAGCGGCGTCGTATCCGCACCATCCGCGTCGGCAGACTCTGCGGTGTCAAAGGACCACGTCACTTCTGACCGGAGCGACATCGATCCGCACGAAGAAGGCCCACACGAAGAAAAGGTCTCGCCCCACGCGGACGGCGACAACAACGACGACGACGCAGATCCCCGCGACACGTCCAACGGAGACGGAGAAGGCTCCAACGGGGCTGGTGTGCGCACGTTGCGTGACCGTGTCCGTACTGAAGTCGCAGCTGCAGATTCGATCTGATCGCAATGACTTCGCCAAGAATCTCACTCGTGTGCAGCACGATTGGTCGGCCGCGTGAATTCGGTCGATTACTCGACTCCGTCGCCAACTCGACGATTGCCGAAGACGTAGAGTTCATCGTCGTCGATCAAAGCGATGAGCAGGAATGCGCAGCCATGCTGACATCTGCGGGGCTTCCGGGCCCTGTCCATCCCGCGCGAAGCCCACGGGGAGTTTCGACCGGACGCAACGCAGGTACCCAAGTTGTCACCGCGCCCGTGGTCGCATACCCGGACGACAACTGTTGGTACAAGCCGGACACGTTGGAAGCCGTGGCTCGGATTCTCGACGAGCAGCCCGAACTCGCAGGGGTCAGTGGCATGCAGGTCACCGAAGATGGTCAGCCGTCGATGCAGCGGTGGCTTCGACGACCGACGACTGTCACACGGCTGAATTTTCCACGCACCAGCATTTCGAGCACCCTTTTTTTCCGCACGGAGGCGCTGCCGTCACGCGCTCCCTTCGATGAGAGCATCGGCGTCGGTGCACCCGGGCTCCGCGGCGCAGGTGAAGACTCAGACCTCGTACTTCGCCTCATCGCCGCCGGGCACTCGCTCTCCTACGAGCCGTCGGTACAGATCCTGCAGGACGATGATCGTCACGCGATCACCGAGGCATTCGTCGACAAGATGTTCAAGTACGGCGTCGGCAACGGCCATCTCTGGCGTCGTCACCGGCTGTCGCTTGCCCAGTTCGGATACCACGGCGCGCGCAAAGTGGTGGGCAGCGCGGTTCGCGACGTTCGGGGTGACCGAGTCCACGCGCGAGCCGATCTTGCTTATCTCAGGGGCGAACTCGTCGGCTACTTCGGTAGGGACAGGTGAGTTCGCAGAGTTCGCGGGCAGTCTGGTGGATATCGCCGACCGCCATCGCGCTGGTGGTTGGTTCGCTTTCACTGATCCCGACCGTATTCATCAGCGACCAGGAGTTCCGTGCCCTCTGGCGGTCTGCACGGACGCTCGATAACGCAACGGTGGCGATGTTCGGCTCAGGCGTCCTCGTGTTGGCTCTGGCCGCCTTGATCGGGATGACACTCGTACGGCGCCGGCCCGTGGCGCGCGGTGAGTGGCCCCCGATGCAGCCGAACACACTTGCTCTGTTGGTTCGAGCGAGTTCAGTGATGTTCGGATTAACAGTGTTCGGGTATCTCGGTTTCGGCTATCTGATCGCCAAATCGGGCATCACGCCTGCAGAACTCCTCAACGCGACAGCAGCAGACGGAACACCGACAAAAGATGCGATCGGAACAATCGCAGGGGTCACGACTCTCACCCAGTTCGGCGTGCCCGCGGTGGTCGTGGCCGCACTCGTACTGACACAGGGAAAGAGCAGACGCCAGATCGGCATCATCACGGCTGTGATGCTTCTCGCGATCGGACGCGCCTACGTTTTCTCCGAGAGACTCGCCGTGCTCGAGCTGGTTGTCCCGCTGGCTGTCATCGGTAGTGCGTATCTCGGGAACCGAAGCCGGCGCGGAAATGTCCTCGCCCAGTGGATTCCGCTCGCCTCACTTCCGGTGCTGCTTCTCGTTTTCGGATTGTTCGAATATTTCCGATCGTGGTCGTTCTATCGCACACGCACCTCGAACAGCTTCGTCCAGTTCGCCGCCGATCGACTCGCCGGGTACTACGCCACCGCGATCAACAACGGTCAGATCATCTACGACAACATGCGGTGGCCAGGGCGGGTGCCCTACGACACACTCGAGGTCGTGTGGACGGCACCCGGTATCCAACACGTGTACAGCACGCTGCCTCCACACCGCAGCGCCTTCCCTCTCGGTCCGTCTGATTACAGGCCTCTCCTCGCGCAGCACGGCAATCCAGAGTTCAACAATCCCAGCGGATATACCGGACCATTTACCGATTACGGACATTTCGGAGGCCTCGTTTATTTCGCGATCGCTGGCATAATTGTCGGCGTCACATATCGCGCCTTCTGCAACGGATCTCTGATTGGCATGCTCATGTACCCGGTGATGTTCACAGGATTGCTCGAAATGCCCCGCTACCTCTACTGGGCTCAAGGCCGAGCGGCGCCTGCTTGGGTGGGATTGCTTTTGGTCGCGTATCTCGCGACGAGAGTAAACAAGTCGAGAAAGCCGGGACCATCTGACGCCCCGGATTCGTCAACCTATCTGACCGTTTCTCAGCCAGAAGGTGTGACGCGATGAGGGCTTCGTGGCGGCGTGCCGTCCTACCAGTAGGTTTGGCGGTGCTCTTCATGATTACAGGATGCGGTTCGGCTGCCACTGCGCCACCGAATACTGACCACACCCAGGAACTGCAGAGCAGGTTCGACGCGCTGGCCCCCGGTTCGACGCTCCAATTGGACAGCGGAACGTATCGCCATTCCGGAGTGCTCAAGATCCGAGTGCCCAACGTGACGATCAAAGGTAACGGCACAACCCTTGCCGCCACGAATGATCTGACTTCGTCAGTCCAGGTGACTGCCGATGGCGTGTCCATCTCAGGAATCACATTCGGCGGCGCGACCAGTGGCACACGCCAGTCCGGACTCGATCAGCACAAGCTCGTGATAAGTGGCACGAATGACACCGTCCGCGACGTGAACATCCGCGGCTCCGCAGCGGCGGGACTCTTCGTCGACGGTGCAAAGGGATTCACCATCGACCGGGTAAACGTGTCGGACACACTCGCCGACGGCGTCCACATGACCAACGGAGCGAGTGGCGGCTCTGTGAGTAACGTGACGACCTCGGGCACCGGCGATGACGGGGTCGCCGTAGTGAGCTACGGCGACAACGGCCTGTGTTCGGACATCAAGGAATCGAACATCACCGTCAACGGAAACCGCTGGGGTCGAGGAATCACAGTTGTCGGGGGCACCCGCGTCGCGATCACCGGTTTCAACGTGTCCAACACCTCCGGCGCGGGCCTGTATATCGCGAGCGAAGGCAACCCCTACTACACCCAGTCGGTTTCACAGGTGTCTGCATCGAACGGACGGATAACGTCCGCCAATATCGGAACCGTTGTGCACGGTTCGATCCTCGTCTATTCGGGAAATGCCGGCCGCAGTGTGAGCAACGTGCGGGTGTCCGGTGTGACAGTGACGTCGACACCGGCAAAAGCGGGACGCGACGTCGCTGTCCTCGCAGACAGCGGCGGAACCGTCAGCAACATCTCTTTCACTCAGATCACGCTGGTCAATGACTCGGTTCAGCCCTTCGTCACCAATGCACCCCGTTCAGCCACATCCACCTCTGGCTGGACGCGCAACGGCACCCCGATCGAGGTTCCGTGACCGATAGCACGAGCAACGCGCGACTCTTCCACGTCACCGAGTCGTTCGCGAGCGGGACAGCAGCCGCCATCGGCGACTACGTGCGCAACTATCCCGAAATTGAGCACCACCTCCTGTACTCCACACGCGCCGAAGCAACAGTCGACACGGCGTCGTTGACCCAGTTCGCCTCAGCGACAGAGCTTCCGGCGGGCACCCCGAACCGAATCCGGTTCCTCAACCGCACCTTGCGCGAGGGGCGCCCAGCTGCCGTTCATGCTCACTCCAGTAAGGCGGGGGTGTATGTCCGGTTGGCGCTGCGCAACTCACCTCGCTCACCCATCGTCTACACACCACATTGCTACGCGTTCGAGCGACGTGACGTCCCCACCGTTGTTCGATCCGGATTCCGGTTCGCCGAATGGCTTCTGTCCTTCAACACCTCCGCAATTGGCGCATGTTCGCCGCGCGAACGCGAATTGTCACAATGGCCGATCTCGCGCCCGCGAGCCGTCATGGTGCCGAATGTGACGCCCGCGCACATCCCACGTCATCAACGAACGTCAGCAGAACGTCTGCGCATCATCGGCAACGGGAGGCTGGGTCCGCAGAAAGACGCACGCTTCTTCGCGGAAGCGGTGACAACCGCTCGACAGTCGGGTGCCGACGTCGAGGCTACGTGGATCGGCGGCGGCGACGAGGAGCACGTCGATTTGCTGCGCGCTGCCGAGGTCGATGTGACGGGATGGCTCAATCGTGAACAGGCGCTGAAGACGCTTGCCTCAGGTGATGTCTATCTCCACACCGCTCGATGGGAGGGATTTCCGATCTCCATCCTCGAGGCAGCGGCAGCCGGGCTTCCGGTGATCGCACGTGCTCAGCCGTATATCCATGGATTCGACATGCCGATGACGATCGAACGCCCGTCGCAACTCGGACGTCTGCTGAAATCTCTTGGCGATCCCGAAACCTACACCGAGCAAACCGAATTGACGCGACGTGCAATCGCCGACAACTCCGACGACGCGCAACGCACAGCACTGCGTCGACTCTACGATCCGCTATTTGAAAACATGACATGAACGAGATTCACATCAACGGCAAGTGGCTCGCGCAATCGTTGACGGGTACTCAGCGGTATGCCAATGAGATGGTCCGCGCGCTCTTGACGCTTGCGCCAGAACGCCGATTCGTCGTCGACGTTCCTGCCGACGCATCGGTTCCACAGTGGCTGACAGACAGCGGTGCCCGGGTGGATCGCTCTCGCTGGAGCGGCGTCGCTTTCGAACAGCTTCACCTACCGATCGCCAGCCGCGGCGCGCTTCTCCTCAATTTCGCCGGCCCTGCACCGCTGCTCAAACGCAAGCAGTTGGTGACGATGCACGACGCGACGCCGTTCCGGTTTTCGGCGACCTTCCGGCGGTCCTTTGTGGCCTTCTACGCTGTGATGTACTTCCTGCTGTCACGCACGGCAGCACATCTCGTCACGGTGTCCCGCTTCAGCGCGGGCGAGCTCGCCGAGTACCTTCGCGTTCCTGCCGAGCGCTTCACGGTGGCGCACTGCGCCGCCGACGGTTTCGACAAAGTCGCGGAGCGGGCGCCTGAGCTGGCGGACACAACGGACGTGAGCAGTTCTTTCGTCGTCGTCGGTACGCTGGCGCAACACAAGAACCTTCCCGACCCGGTCAATGCGCTTGTCTCCGAAGGCTATTCGACCATCGTCGTGGGCGCGTCCGGCAATCCCCAGGTCTTCAGCGATGCTTCCCCATTCGCGACCGGCGCGACAGTCGCCGGTCGTCTTGACGACGCCGAGCTCGCATACCTGTATCGCCACTGCCGCGCATTGGTCTTCCCCTCCCGATACGAGGGCTTCGGTCTCCCCGTTATCGAGGCGCAGACGTCGGGATGTCCCGTGATCTGCAGTGACGCCGCCGCGATCCCCGAGGTTGCGAGTGACGCTGCAATCTACTTCGCTCCCAACGACACCCAGGCCATGCTTGACGGTGTGCGCCGCATCTCAGAAGACAGTGGCTTACGCGCGAAGCTGATTCGCATGGGTCACGAGAACACGCAGCGATTTTCGTGGCACCTCTCCGCAGAGCGCGTACTAGAGGCCATTTCACCTTCGTCCCGCTGACAGCGCGGCTGACCGGCCAAGCCGGCAACCCGTCAGCGGAACGTCGCCAATGATGCGCGTACGTCGAGGCTCGGTCGTGGCGTGTCGTCGAGAACGCTACGCGCGCTGAGCCATTGGACTACGGCGGTCAACGTCACCGCGCACGCCGAGACGATTGCCAAAGCCATCGGGCCACCCGCGAACGCCGCCGCGATACCTGCGGGCACGGCCACTACCAGCACGGCGAACGCCGACCACGCGGCGCGGTCGATGTTGTCACTGATGACCAGCATCGTGATGTTCCCGCCCAACGCTGTTTTCGCGATCCCACCCGCGGCGAGGACCAGGAGCAACGGTCCCGCAGCGGCCATCGAGGGGCCGTAAGCCCACGAGACAACGGTCTCTCCGAGAATCGCCAGAAATGCAACGATCACGAGCGTCACGAGTGAACCGAGTGTGGCCACCGCCGCAAGTATCGACACCACTCGCTCACGATTCCCCAAGACCCACTCCCGCGCGACAGCCGGCGTCACGGCGAGGGATGCGAGACTCTCCAGAATCGTGACCTGCAGGGCCAAAGTGGCTGCGGCCGCATAGATTGCCGCGTCGTGCGGTGCGAACGCGAAGTTGGCGAGCCAGATCGTAGCCGGAAGACACACGAATGCGGAGAGGTCGAGAACGAAGAGTTTGGCGCCATGACGAATCGGATCGCGCAGGGCGCGCAATTGACCACGCGTCGTCAACGACACTTCTGCGCGACCCACGGTCAGCGCAATTGCCAACTGGATCGTGGCCACGGCGGTATATACGCCGAGAACCTCCGTCAGCGATGATTTGTCGAACGCGAAAAGTAGCAGAGCCACCGCGGGGAGCACGATCGTGCTGCGAATATGGTGAGTGGTCAACACGGCCATTCCCACCCGCCCGTGAGCGGCGAAGATATCGCTGAGGGTCAGCCGCATCGACTCGACGACCACCACCGCTACCGTGAGTAGCAGCACCGGCCAGTATTGCGAATCACCGCGTAGTGGCCACGTCGCGATCAGTCCGATGAAGGGTGCCGTGATCAACGACAGCACCGCGGTTGCGCGCAAGTGGTCGGAGGCGATTTGTTTGGCCTCATCTGCTGTCTTTGCCGCCGGTAGTAGCCGTATAACGTTTGGCCCCAACCCCAATCGACCGACCATGGGGCCGATCGACAAGGCTGCGAGGATCGCGAAGAAGACGGCGGCCTGCCTTGCATCGAGCGCTCGATACGCAACGATGGTCATCAAGAAGGTGCATAACAAACCTGCGCCGGCGGCTACGAACCGGAGGCTGAAACTACGGCGCACCTCGGTCGTGGGCTTCTCGGCGGCGGTCACCATGTATAGCCAGACAGGTGCATGAGCGGATTCGCTGTGTAAAGTGAGCACGCAGTTCTGCGCCCTGATCGGACGGAGGTGACCCGATGCCGCTGAAACGCCGATTCGACGCCCGCTGGGAGATCCCTCTCTTCATAGTCTCCATCGTCGCAATGATTGCGCTCGCCGTTTCGCTCATGAGGAAGGCGCTGGCAGACCGGATCGACGCCGACGGCGCTGTCGATTGCGGGAAAAACCTCTGCCATCTGTCCTTCGTCGATTTCCGCGACGCTACGTGGCGCCCCGTTTCCTGGTTCGTCATGGGCAACAATCCCTATGACACTCAGACGTACCTTCAACATTTCCCCAACTCTCTCGATTACCCGACGTACGCACCGGGCCATCTGTTGCTCTGGGCTCCCCTTGGATGGGCCGATTGGAATACCACCAGCGTCGTCGCTGCCGTGATCGGGATGACCGTGATCATCGCGACCGGTTGCTGGCTCGGATTGCGCGTGGCCGAGAACATCCCCGCGACGCTGATCCCGGCCGGACGCGAGGGCGCCATCAGGCGCGGGATGCTGGCGACGTGGGGAGTGATTCTTCTTCTGCTCTCCCGTCCGGTGAGCCTGGCCTACTACCTCGGTCAGCCCAGTATCGTCTACGTCTTGCTTGCAGTCCCTGCAATCATGGTGCGCAACAAGTACATCGGCGTGATACTCGTCGCATTGTGTTGCATGAAGCCACATATCGGGCTGGCCGTAGTCGTCGTTCTGATTGCGCAAAGCAGATGGCGACGAGCATTGCTCGGCGTCGGATTGAGCGCAGCCCTCTCCCTCGCCGCAGTTTTGGTGATGGCCGGCGGTGTCTCCGGAGTGCCGCGCTGGGTCGACAGCCTCGTCGGAAACATCAGCGAGTCGTCGTCGAGACGAACGGCGGATTGGCTCGATGAGCGAATCGATATCGTCGGGAGCCTCCAGCACGCCGGATTGGGCATTTCGACCGCGACCACAGTCGCCATCGCCATCGCAGGTGTTGTTGCCGCGTACTTCTTGGTTCGACGAACGTCGTACCGTTTCGAATCGATTTCCGTCCTGCTGGGCCTGACACTTGTCACGGTGACGCTCTACCACCTCAGCTACGACGCAGCGTGGCTGATCGCGCCGATCGTGCTCGGTTCTCTCGAAGTAGCGTCCGATCCCCGACTGCGCAAGCGACTTGCACCGGGATTGGCCCTGTTGTTCTTCGGGGCAGCCATTTCGCACTACTACATATTCGATCGGCTCGGTAACGAACTCGGTGTCGCGAACTTCTCCATCTGGCTGATGCGCGTGACGTTGTACGCGGGCGCGGTACTGCTGATCGCCGGACTGTGGACAGTATTCCGGACGCGGCAACACCCGCATTCGTCGGCGGATAACGTCGATCCTCGGGCTCATTCGACGCATGCTCACCCGATCTCCGCGGAGGCAAGCGACACCCCGGGCGCCGACATCGCCGCCACGTGATCGCCGGTACCCACCACGTCAAAATTCGCCTGCATCGTTTGAACCACCCAGGTGATGAACGCGACCTTGTCCGACGCCGCGACGCCCATGCCAGGAAAGAACTCCATCGCGGGCGCGTCCCGCCGGTCGAGGATGTCGGTGGGATGAATGAGCATCGACATCCCGACCCCGCGCGCCCTACATAGGCGCACCGCGGCACGAAAATAGCCGCGCGCAAGTCTCGGCGAAATCGAGTACAGCTGAATGAGGTACGAACCGTGCATGGGCACACGAGCAACCGGAAAGGTTGTGACCGGCAGTTCTACGATCTGACCACCTGCGGCCCGCAGTCGCTGGGGATGCAGACTCCATCGCGCCTGCCCGAATCCGCCGAACAGGTCGGCACGATCTTCTCGTTGTTCGTCTGACAATTCGGTGCTGCGGAAGTGCTGATACCGCGCGAGTGGACCGATCCACGTCGGCAGCACACTCGCGTCGTACTGATAGCCCCGCTCTATGAGCAGCCTGAACAACTCCGGAGTGTGGCTGTAGCCAGGCGCCCGAAAACCAACTGGCGCAGGGGCTCCTGCCGCCACGATGGCTTCGTGCGTCCTATCGACCTCTGCGGCAAGCCGCTGCGCGTCGTACCTCTGCAGCCACGGCTCATGTTCGTACGAATGGTTTCCCACTTCGTGTCCACAACGAGCAAACGACGAGACAGCTTCTGCGCCGTCATCGCGAGCCGCATCTGCGCCGATGACGAAAACCGTTGTGCTCTGGTTGAGTTCACCGAATAGCTCGACGATCCGCGGTACCGCCACGTGAAGATAGCTCGGTCGGGCTTCCCACTCGGGATCTCCGTGTGTCTTCAAGTACGACCACACGTTGTCAAGATCGACCGACACACTCGCGAGGGTTGTCGAGTTCATGTCATCCTTCCGGCACATAGGTCTGAAGTCGACCAGCGCGCGCCGCAACGTCTTTCGACATTGCGCGTACCTGGCTCTTCTCAATTGCTGCCATGGCTATGACCCCACCAACGCAGGCCGCAAGACCGACGATCACCCACACCGCCAAACCATCGCCTACACGGTCGCCGAGCAGCAGAAATCCGACGCCCGACGCAGCCAGGAGGGTCACCGCATCCATCACCGAGCCGACGAGGGTCGTCGAACCCCGCGCCAGCGCGAGCCCCATCTGCAGTTGCCCGACCACTGCGGTCACCACCACAAGCCACGCGAGCGGATCAGCGAGGAGCCCGAAGCCGACGTGCGACGCGACGGGTCTCCCCGCCACCGCCAGAATCGCAAAGCTCACACCGGCCAGACACGCAAGCGGAACCGCGCCGGCACTCCGTGAGGCAAACCACGTCGCTCCAGCGACTACAAACGCAACAGTCACGAGACCGACAAGTGCCAGACCGCCGATCTCGTAACTGTTCGACGGACGCGAGACAACCAACAACAGAACGATCGCGCTCGCCATGACGCCGAATACCGCCAACTCGCTTGCGGAGGTTCGCCGCCGCAAAAGCACGAATCCCAGGAGCGACGCCAGGGCCACAGACGCGCACACGGCACCCTGGACGAGGTACAGGGGCAAATGCGCTCGAGCGAGAAAAGCAAGTGCAAAACCCGTTACCTGACAGGCGAATCCGACGATATACACCGGATCACCGATCAGACGGGTGAGCCCACGAACGCCCGCTCCGGAAGGAGCGGAACGTCTTGCGCCCACACTCTGACAAAGCAACCCGGCTGCATAGGCCCCCACCGCTGCAGCAAGGTAGAAATAGTCGATTATCACGTCAACTCGAATCCGCCCCGTTCACTATCCCGAACTCGGGAATGTGGGTAGTCTAGCGCGCGTGCCGACCGTTCATCTAGTTGCCGGAACCCGCCCGGAAGCCATCAAACTGGCTCCTCTTTATAGTGAGCTTTGCGAACTATCGTTCGATGTGCAGTTCGTCGCAAGTGGGCAGCATCCGACAATGGTGAGGGACTCGCTGCAGGCGTTCGGCATCACCCCCGACCTCGCACTCGAGATCGACCGTGGTGACGGCGGTCTACCGACCCTTACCGCGGCGTTGATCACCGGCCTGTCCGACCTGTGGGCGGCGAAGCGTCCCGATCTTGTTGTGGTACAGGGCGACACCACGACAGCCTTGGCTGGAGCACTTGCAGCGTTCTGGGCAAAGATCCCGGTTGCACACCTGGAGGCAGGCCTGCGGTCACATGATCTCCACTCGCCGTTTCCCGAAGAGGCAAACCGCAAGCTGATTGGACAAGTCGCGGATCTGCACCTGGCGCCGACGCAGCGAGCAAAAGACAATCTCATTTCCGACGGAGTCCCCGAAGCCCGGATCTACGTGACCGGCAACACAGTCGTCGACGCCGTGATCCGCATCGCGGCAGATCTTCCAGAGGCCAGCGCAACCACTGGGCCCGTGGTTCTGCTGACAATGCACCGCCGCGAGTCCTGGGGCTCGCCCCTCGACCAGGTACTGAAGGCGGTTGCGCAGCTGCTGACCGAGTACCCCGACCTGGAAGTGATCTGCCCAACGCATCCCAACCCCTCTGTCCGGCAACAGGTTCACCAGGTACTTGGCGGACACGACCGTGTCACGCTCACCGAGCCACTCCCCTACGAGGCGCTCGTAGGAGTGATGAAAGCCGCTACGGTCATCCTCTCCGACTCCGGCGGGATCCAAGAGGAAGCACCCACGTTCGGTGTGCCCGTCCTCGTGGCACGGACGGTTACGGAACGAATCGAAGCGATCGAGCACGGGTGCGCCATCTCGGTGGGAACTGACACGAACACCATTCTCTCGACCGCACGCAAGCTGCTGGACAGCCCAGACTTGCGCTCCTCCATGGCATCTCGCGGAAACCCCTTCGGCGACGGACTGGCAGCATTCCGGAGCGCGAAGGCGATCGCGCAGTTATTCGATGCACGGGTCGAGCTCCCACCCGAGTTTTCAATGAACGCGCAGCAGGTCACATAACTCTTCGCAAACCGAAGAAACGTACATCACTCGTCGATCGGCCAATAGACGCCGCCATGGCATTCCGGACAGAGTGGTGTTAATGTGAATCCACCATTCGTTATCCGACACGGGGAAGTCGGATCATTCCTTGGGGGGAAGTATGGTCATTGAATCCTTTCCGGATCAGACCACGAGTGTCATTCATTCGGATGACATTCATTCGAACAGCGCCCAGAGCGTGGGTCTCAAGAGCCGTGGCCCTAAGAGCCTGGTTCAGACACGAACGCTCCATCTGGTCCTGCCGGCCTACAACGAAGAAGACTCTCTTCGACCACTTTTCGAGCGGCTACGCCGAACGGAGTTGCCAATCCACCTGAAGGCGTGGGTGATTGACGACGGATCGATCGATCAAACAGCCGCCATCGCCTCCGAAGGGCTCGAAGGACTCGATGTTCAGCTCGTAAAGCACCCGGTCAATCAAGGTTTGGGGCGGGCAGTCCAGACGGGCATCCGTGCAGCACTCCGGGTCGCCTCCTCAGACGACATCATCGCGATCATGGATGCCGACAACACTCACGATCCTGCGCTGCTCGATGCCATGATCGCAGCGATCGACGCCGGTGCCGACCTGGCTGTTTCGTCGAGGTTCACCCCCGGCGGCGACGACACCACAGCACCGCCTTTCAGGCGTCTGCTTTCGCGCGGAGCTGCGACCGTCTTCTCCCGGTTGATCGCGATCGAGGATCTCCACGACTTCACCTGCGGGTACCGGGCCTATCGAGTGTCACTGCTGCGCCGTGCAACTGAGTACTGGGGCGACAGTCTCGTCACCGAGCAAGGTTTCGCCTGCATGGTGGAGTTGCTGATGAAACTTCGGCATCTCCAGCCACGCGTCGTCGAGGTCCCGATGGTGCTGCAGTACGACCTCAAACAGGGCGCCTCCAAACTCAAACTCGCGCTGACGCTGCGACAGTACGCGAAACTCGTACTGCGCGAACAGATCACGCCTGTGCCTGATCTGGCAGCACGAAATTGATCTCCCAGAGTTCGACCGGCGTCACCGTCATCGGCGGAGGCATCGCCGGTCTGGTTGTCGCGTACCGGTTGGCCCAACGCAACGTTCCGGTGACCGTGCTCGAACAGGGCACGCAGCTCGGCGGACTCGGCGTTGAGGGCGAAATCGGAGGTCATCCGATCGAGCGCTTCTACCACTGCATCATGCCCAGCGACGACGCGTTGCTCGAGCTCCTCGACGACCTGGGCCTTCGCGAATCGATCGAATGGCGCTCCACCACCATGGGGATGCTGGTAGATCGTCACCGTTACCCGTTCAATACTCCGCTCGATCTGCTCAGGTTCCGCG
This sequence comes from Gordonia sp. w5E2, assembly GCF_036540975.1. NCBI lineage: Bacteria > Bacillati > Actinomycetota > Actinomycetes > Mycobacteriales > Gordoniaceae > Gordonia > Gordonia sp. w5E2. The sequence continues at coordinate 3,962,114 of NZ_CP144213.1, forward strand.
CCTTGAGCATTCTCGAGAGAGTGAGGTTCGGTGCGGTGTCGGTGACGCTCCGATACCTCGGGCGAGGCAAAGACCTTGACCACATGACCACCGAGGCATGGCTATCGGAACTGTACGGCCCCGCTGTCTGGGCCAAGCTGCTCAAGCCCATGCTCGGCGCGAAGTTCGGGGATGCGTTCTCACTCGTGCCGGCTCGCTACATCTACGAGCGCCTGGGCAGAGAGAAGAACGTCGCCGTTCGCGGCTATCCGAGTGGCGGATACCGATCAATCGTCGAAGCGCTCTGTCAGGCGATACGCGACCGCGGAGGCATCGTCGAGACCTCCGCTCGGGTAACCGCCGTGACAGAGACCTCCAGCGGCGTCGAGGTAGCGCTGGATGACCGCGTGATCACCAGCGACTTCCTGGTGTCGACCGTTCCCATTCCGGTGCTCCATCAGCTCGCTGACGAGAGCCTCCGAGCAGCTCTTCCCCCGGCCGAGCACACTTATCAGGGCGTCGTCAACGCTGCGTTCCTGCTTCGCAAGCCGCTCGACGGACACTACTGGAGCCCTGTGATCGGTTGCGACACAGAGTTCGACGGCGTCATCGAGATGTCCGCGCTGTCCGGAACCCATCGCTACGGCGACCATTCGCTGGTTTACACAATGAAGTACACCACTCGAGACTCGCCTCTCTTCAGCGAGGATTCCGATGCGATTGCGGCCCGCTGGACAAGCCAGCTATGCGCCCTATATCCAGACCGGATCGCCAGCGACGACGTCCTGGCAGCCAAGGTCTTCGCCGCCCCCTTCGTAGAGCCGATCCCGTTTGTCGGTCAGTCACAACAGATTTCGGATGGCCATGTACCAAACACAAGACTCAGTATCGCCACAACCACTCAGCTCTATCCAGACGTCACGAGCTGGAACTCTTCGACTCGCCTTGCCGAGAGCGTCGCGCGACGAGTCGCAACGGCCGCAGTCTCGGTCGGCACGCCGTAACGTCACCACCCGCTTTCACGCACGTGTAGTGAGAGCGGCCGAGATACTCTCCATCGCTGGGGGGATCGCCTTCGCCGTCGCGATCAGCAACGACGTTCCGGTGGCGAAGTCCGTCGTCGAGCGCGTGGTGTTCGGTATCGGCATGGGGGCCTGCTGGGTGCTGCTGATGGCACGCGAGGATTCGACCAACCAACGGATACTCGGGCGTGGTCTCGAAGAGTTCGTTCGCGTGTTCGTGGCCACCGCCAAACTATTGGCGGTCGTCGCCGTGGTCGTACTCGTACTCGGGGTTCCGATTCCTCGCCAGACGCTTCTGATCGCAATCATCACCGGCTTCGTGGGGTGTATGACAGCGCACGCAGTGAGCTCGCTGTACATCGCTTCGCGGCGCCGACGCGACGGGGCGTCGTCGACGCGTGTGTTGATTGTCGGCGGCCCGGAGTCCGCGGTCCGAATGAGCGACACGATGACGAAGAACCCGTCGTTGGGCTACATTCCGGTCGGAACTGTCGAGCCGCCCGCTCCCGCCATCCAGGATCCGACGATGATCGAGGATCCCGGCTATATCGTCGATGCCGCCCTGAGTGCCGCAGCAGACTACATCGTCATCGCCTCGTCGACCCCGCTGGAAACAGAATGGCTGCGCGCGCTGCGTTTTGGCCTGTCCCAAGCCGGTATCGGCCTGTTGATCGCTCCGTCATTGGTCGGACTGGCACGTCCCAAGATCACCTTGGAATCCATTGCCGACGTCCCGCTCATCCACGTCGACGAGCCTGGCTACAGCAGTCGTTCCGGGTGGGGTAAAGCGCTGTTCGATCGATTCGTCGCCGCGACCGGACTTCTCATCCTCTCGCCGATACTGCTGGCAATCGCGATTGCTATCAAGGTCTCCGATCGCGGCCCTGTCTTCTACCGTCCGGAACGGATCGGCCGTGACGGCGAGTCGTTCCGAATGTGGAAGTTCCGTTCGATGTATCAGGACGCCGATAAGCGGCTGGCCGAGTTGCGCGGCAGCGGCCCCCAAGCGGATGACATGTTCTTCAAGATGAAGAAGGACCCGCGGATCACCCCGGTCGGCCGCATCATCCGCAGAACGAGTATCGACGAGTTCCCACAACTGATCAACGTGATCCTCGGCGAGATGAGTCTTGTCGGGCCGCGGCCACTCGTGCACGGCGAAGGACACACGTTCCCTGGGTTCGTCGAGCGACGCCAACTCGTGAAACCCGGAATGACCGGCTTGTGGCAGGTCTCCGGCCGCTCGGACACCACCGACGAGCAGCGTGTCGAGTTGGATATGTACTACGTCGAGAACTGGTCGATCGAGCAAGACGTCCGAATTCTCTTGCGTACCGTCGTCACGGTTGCCCGTGGCGAAGGAGCCTACTGACCTACGACCGACCGCCGAGCCCACTGCACAAGGGCACCGACTTGCGGCGACAGTTCACGATAGACGCGCTCGAAATCGGCTTTCGGTTGACCCATCGGGTCGAGGATGTCGAGGTGCGCGGAGTTGGTGTCGATTCGCCCACGTGCCGCCATGATCGCGTCGATACTCGGCGACGCGTCGGTCGTCGGGGTGTCGCCGTCGAGCACCGACACCAATTCGACGAACTCGATGAGCGTGAACATCCGCTTCCAACGGACCGGCAGCATTCGTTGACAGGCGGCACGATGCTCGCGAGTCATGCAGAGCACGATGTCTGCGGGCGCCAGTATGCGCGGTTGCAGATATCGGGACTCGAAACCTGTTGCATCGACGCGATTTTCGGCGAGTACTTCGCTGGCGAAGGGGTGCATCGCCTGCCCGTTGAGTGCTCCGACACCTGCGCTCGAAGCCGTCAACTCGACCCCTTGCTCTACGGCCACAGCACGGCAGATCCGCTCCGCCATCGGCGAACGACAGATGTTGCCGGTGCATACGAAAAGCGCGTCCATGCGCTCAGCCTATCGTCTCCGCATACGGGGTTTTTGATCGTAAATCTTGCCGCGTGGTCGTCGGTAAACTCGGATCTCTCGGACGATTACTCCCGTAGATTTGTGCGCGACTCACGTGTCTGTCGCTCGAACGTCCGACAGCATCAGTTAACCTCAACGCATGGCAACCATCCGCTCAGTCGCATTTGTTGATGATCTGGACGGTCGGGAGATCGACCTCGACGACGTCCACACGGTTCTCTGGTCCTGGCTCGGCGTTGAATATCAGCTCGATATTTCCAGCGCAAATCTCGACAAGGTCGAGAACGGCCGTGTCACCGTCGCCAAACTCCTTGAGGCTTCCACCAGGATCGGCGGCCGCAAGCAGTCCACGGCGCCTCGGGTGACCACCAAGAAGTCATCCGGCTCGTCCAAGTCGGCGGCGTCGACGAGCGATATTCGGGAGTGGGCAATCGAAGAAGGCTACGAGGTGGGCCCGCGTGGTCGGCTTCCCAAGGAAATCGTAGAAGCGTTCGAAGCCGCTCACTGAGCCATCACGCTCGGGGATCAGCTCAGATCCCCGAGCACGAACTTCCCAGATCCAACCGCCGTCCGACGTCGGCTCCGTGCAGTTTCCATGGTGAATTCCCTTGCCGCGCACCAAGTACGAAGCGTCCTTCCACAACAGGACTCCAGTGGAAAATCGCGACGTGTCTGCGTGGCACGACGTCGAAGGTGAATCGCAATAGCTTTCCATTGGCCAACCGCGTCGGTTGCCGGACAGAGAATGTCACCGGGTCGTCGTTTGTCACCCGCGCGGTGAGTGTGTACGTGCAACCCGCGCCGTATTTACCGGTTCCGCCGGGTTGCGCGACCGTCAAGGTGCGCACCGCGGCGTCAGCATGTGCAGGCATGACGCCGACCAACGCTCCCGCCGTAATCAGGGCAACGACCGCCGCACGGATCATCGAAACTGGTCGCGTAATGCGTGCCATTCACTCTCCCCATGCGTATCGGCGGTGCAACGCGCTCAGACTATCGACTATGTGAGACACATAGGGGATTCACAGCATTTACCGACGTCAGATCGGCTCGTCGTTATCATTACGCGGCAGAATCTATCGAGTGCGCGTCCCCGACTTCTTCCACGCCCTTGTCCTTCTCAATCTTCTGTTCGCCTGCGGGTTGTGGGCGCTCATGAGGCCATCGGGGCGTGCGTCGTTGGTGCTCGCAGGCGTCGCGGTCGCCTGGATTATCTGGAACGGCCCCATCGAGGGAGCCACCCTGATCGCATTCTCCTCGCGACACGGCGTCACCGAGTCCGATCTGCTGTCGCTGGTCGCATTCTGGATCGCCGGCTCCTCCTACGAGCGCATGCGCCGCAACTCGGCTGAGCCCACCCGCTGATCGAGCGCCTTAACCGCTGGTCGAGCGCCTTAACCGATGGTCGAGCTTGTCGAGACCCCCGCCGCTGGTCGAGCGCCCCACCGCTGGTCGAGCCTGTCGAGACCACCCCGCCGCTGGTCGAGAGCCCCACCGCTGGTCGAGCCTGTCGAGACCACCCGCCACCGCTCGAGCCCCCACCCCGCTGGTCGAGCCCCACCCCGCTGGTCGAGCCTGTCGAGACCACCTCAAAGATCGTTGCTCGCCGACCACCCGGGGCTCGGAGTCATAGGCGCCCACGGCTGCGCGCCCTGGCTCGCCGCCCGATTCGGCACCGACGCAGGAACATTCGACGCGCACGCCCGCTGGTCGGCAGTCGGATTCGGATAGACCGCAGCAAAGTCGTAGCGCGAGACGTACCACCCGCCAAAGACGTTGCCCCCAGGCGTCCGTTGCGATCCCCGCACTCTGACCGGCGGCGCGCTGGCCTGCTGCCGGAAGTCGATTTCAACCGGTCGCGGCGTATCAACCCGCGAGCTCCACGGCGACGCCCCGCTGCCGCTGCGCACCGACGAATACCCGTACCGGCACAACACAATTCGCGTCCCATACGCACTGTCTTCTCGACGCAGCGCCGAGAAGAACACAGTCCCGACCGAGGGCTTGGCATCCGACACCTTCGACGGATACACCGTGATCATCTGATCAATGTTCGACGGCGCCGCCTCGGAGAACCCCGGGTACCCCCAGCTCGTCGACTGCGCGGCGTTCGCGATCTCGAACGATTCGACGAAGGCGCGAACAAACGTGCCCTCGGGGCCCGAGAGGTCGAGCGCACCACCCGGGATCCACCGGAAAGTCGTGTTGAAGTCTGTCGGAACGTGGTCGCTGGGCGCGGGCGCCGCCGAGACTGCAGTCCCTGACTCGGTGGTCACTCCACATCCGACCAGCGCGAACAAAACGCACAGGGCGGCCGACATCGTTGCGATCACTCCGCGATGCTTCTGCGCCACGACGATCACCCCTTCGGCTTCGGCCTGGCCCCGGGTTGTCGGCTTAGTTGCAGGGTAGGCATCGCAACCGCCACGCATGGGCAGTGCCGCGCATCAGAAAGGCGAAGATAGTGCAACAGAATGGAGTAGCTGAGGATTCCTAGGCCGCCAAACGAATCGATAGCCTGCTCACTACCGCAGCGGCCGGCCTACACCGTGTAGCCCCTTTGGAGGACACCCTTGCGAAGCCGAGCAAACCGTTCGCGAGAACCTCAGGGCAGCATGCGAGTCGTACACGTGCGAAATGCTTTCGACCGGCGGTTTCCGTGTTGACAACATAGGGGCCCTATGACAATCTGAGTGCAATTCTTAGCTGCCGCTAAGGCGAGTCCACACCGCTGTGGGCGCCCCCCTGATCAGAGCTCACCCGGAGGCCTCATGGCTACTGCATTTGCGCCCACAGTCAAAACCAGATTCTCCTCAAGGATGCGTATGGGCGCTGCGGCCGTGGCAGTCGCGTCCGCTGCCGCGTTCACTCCCGCAGTTGTGCATTCAGCACCCATCGCCGCCGCAGCGCCTGCGGCGCAGGTTGCATACATCACCAAGGGTGTTCCTTACGTCGTCAAGGCGTCTGCTGCACCCACGGCGGCGGCGCAACCCCTCAGCAACTGCCAACCGAACAACTTCGGCTGCTACCTCGTTGAAGGATTGAGGACCGCCGGCCAGCAGTTCAGGCAGGGTGCGGCCTACTGGACGCGGGGCGTAGCCAGCGTCGTCGGCACCGTCACTTACGTAACCACTGCAGCAACCGGGCAGGTCTTCAAGGCCATCGGTCTCAACCGTATCGGCTCGATCTTCACCTTCATCGCGAACACCATTGCGAGGATCACCAGGGTCGGTCCGTACGGCACGTAATCAGATGTGAAAAATACTCGTCAGTTCACGTGACCACGTGGACTGGCGAGTATTTTTATGTGGATTTCGCGATTTGTGCTCATCATGCGCCGAAACTTCGACGGCGCCCTAGTGCAGGGAACTAACTTCAGTGGGACTCTCCCCGCGTCGGTCGACTCATGACGGCTCGACCGACGGTTCTAAGGCGACCGACGAGAACACAACGACTACGAGCGACATCTTTAGACGACGCAATCTCGTGATTGCCGGGGTAGCAGTGCTCGTCATCGTCGCGGCGTACTGCGTGTGGCTCGTGTTTCAGGCGCAGTCGGTCAAGAGCAACCTCGAGCAGGCCCGCACGCTGTCGCAACAGTCCAAAGATTCTCTGCTGCATGAAGACATGTCGTCCGCGTCGAAGCTGGCTGGTCAGGCGGAGCAGCATGCCCAGGACGCGAAAGACACCACTCACTCGGTGTCGTGGAGCGTGGCAGCAGCCGTGCCGTGGCTCGGCAGCCCGCTCAAGACCGGGCAACAGATATCCGACGTCGCCGCCGGCTTGACCTCCGAGGTCCTGAAGCCTGCAGCGCAGATGGGCGCCACCGTTGCGCCCGGTTCACTGCTCGCCGGCGGGCGCGTCGATGTGGCCAAACTACGCGATGAAGCGCCCCAACTCACAAAGATTTCCGCAGCCGCAACCCGACTCGATAAAGACGCACAAGCGATACAGAATCCGCATTATGTCTCTGCTCTCGATACCGCACGGTCTCAGGTGCAATCGCAAACTGCCGACATAGCGACCCTGCTGAAGAATACTTCGATTGCGGCAAACATTGGCCCTGCAATGCTCGGCGCCGACGGTCCGCGGTCATACTTCATGGCATTCCAGACGAATGCCGAGGCGCGCGGCACAGGCGGCCTCCTGGGCGGATTCGGCATCCTGCGATTCAACGACGGCAAACCGACAGTCGACGACCTGGGCGCCAACAGCGAGCTCAACAAGACGTTCACACCGATCTCCCTCGGGCCAGAGTACGAGGAACAGTACGGCTACACCAACCCGAGCACCGACTTCCGAAACAGCAATCAGAGCGCGCATTTTCCCTACGCAGCTCAAATCTGGAAGTCGATGTGGAAGCAGCAGTCCGGCACAGACGTCGATGGCGTCATCGCCCTGGACCCCATTGCGCTGAGCTACATCCTCGGTGCCACCGGACCGGTCAAGATGCCCGACGGCGAGGTGATCACCAAGGACAACGTCGTCGAACTCACGGAGTCGACGGCATACACCCGGTATCCCGATGACCAGGCAGCCCGTAAGCAGTACCTGCAGGGCATCGCAATCGAGGTCGTCAAGAAGGTGACCGGGCCCCTCGAGTCTCCGCAGGAGGTGCTGCGCGCGCTCGGGCGCGGCGTCGGCGAACACCGGATCTCCGTGTGGAGCGCGTCGCCCGAAGAGCAGGAGCAACTCGAGCAGACCCCGCTCGCCAACACCGTTGCCAACGACAGAGCTCCGCACGCGCAGTTCGTCGTCAACAATCTTGGCGGCAACAAGATGGACTACTACCTGACTCGCCAAATCGAGTACAGCGCAGAGGGTTGCACCCCCGGCACACGAAGGTCGACCGCGACTATCCGGCTGACCAACACGATCAAAGACACGTCGGGACTACCCGACTATGTAGTGGGCAAGATGGGATTTCTACCGGGCTTGGCCTCAGGCGTACCGCGCGGTTCGATGATCACCTCCGTGCGTCTCCTCGCCACTACGGGCGCCGAGGTCGTCAGTGTTAAGGTGAACGGCTCGCCCGTGCAGGTCATCGGCTCATCAGAACGCGGACACCCCACGTTTGAAGCCACGTTCGCCGTGCCACCCGGCGAGACCGCCGAATTGACGTTCGAACTGACCGAACCCAGCACGCCTGGGAAGGCGCAGGTCCCGGTACAGCCACTCATCGACAATCCCACGCCTAAGGTGTCTGTGCCTGAGTGCTCCGAATAGCGCGTAGCGAACAAAACGCGAAAGAACCAGCGCCGCCAGCACTCACAACTCGCTACTTGGTCTGAACGGAATATCCTCCTGGCATCCCTAGACGAGCGCGACCAACTCTGCGGCCCTTCCGAACGATCGGTAAATGTCGCTCAGCCACGCAAGCACCTGCCCGGAATGCGACGCCCCGTGAGACCACCTTTCCCTCCCCTAGGCGATCAGCGCTCCTCATGAGGCGATGTCACGGAAAGGAGCGTCGTACTTCGACGCTGTCCGCAGACCTTTAGCACCGCCGAGCGCTCACCCGTACACTTTGGCGCTGTCGACTCCGGGCTCGATAACCGACTTGCGATTCGTACCTCGGACTACGCACTATAGCTGCCAACCAAAAGGCATACACATGAATTGCAAAAGATACGTTAACTGCCCCTACACAACAACTAAAGTATCAAGACTAACCGACACTGAGATCTCCCAATCATCCGCTCGACTACACAACTTCGCGGTCACGCGGGCGGCCACTGCTCACTCTCGGAACAAAACGTACGGCTATAGTGCCAAAACCGACGAGCCTTCCTCGAATGCTGATCATTAGCGTCACGCGTAAGGTCCAACTTACTAAGCGCAGCGAAGACAAAGCTCCTAAGTAGAAACCCAGCCGACACGGTCCACTTCCACAGCTCTCTGCGAATTAGACCCGGCGAGGAGGTCACACAGTAGACTTCGTACAAGTTTCTCAACCATACCGTCGATAACTGGCTATCAACGCCACGCGTACTCTTGCCAACAGAGTGGTCAACACGAACGCGTCCATCAAGGATAACCGATAGCCCAGAACGCCTCACTCTCGTACAGAACTCGATATCCTCGCCATACATGAACCAGCGTTCACTCAACCCATTCATTCGGTTCCATGTATCGCGGCGCACGAGCATACACCCCCCCGTGACCCAATCCACCGCACGCACCTCACCGAGTACGTCATTCCGAAGTATGTAGTGACCGCGAAAAACTGGCACGAAACCACCGAGCCGAGATAGACCAGTTGCGTGCATCGCCATGCGCCACACAGAAGGATAGTATCCCGCAGTGGTCGTTGGCGCATTCTGCTCGCCCACCATGGGACCCACAATGGCAGACTGCTCGGAATCGAAGTCGGACACAAGAAGAAACAGATCCTGCAAAGACAGTGAAGCATCCGGATTGAGTAACAATACGAATGGCGCCGAAGCGCGTTCAACGCCTTCATTCACCGCTACGGCGAACCCGCCATTATTTGATCTCTCCACGATTACGCTCGGCGAACCAGACCCGATAGACGCAAATTGGGAGAGGGTATCGTCACTGGAGGCGTTATCGACCAATATAAACTCGACGCGCGGATCGCCAAGAAACGGCTTAACTGCCTCTTGGATGAGATGTCCGCTATTATAGCCCACTATGACAATCGAAACAACAGGATCGCGCTGCGAAACGTTCAAAACAGAACCACCTCGAATCAACGAAAAACGGTAACACCATTGGACAGAGCTCTCTCTTGGGACCGCCGACATACGACTCGCTCTAGGTCTGCGAAATGAGACCTCTTATTCCCGCCACCACGTCGCGCCACCTATACCGCGACAATTCGAACTCTGACGCGGCCAGCGGGATACTGTTGCCATCGAGGAGCTTATCAATCGCGTCTGAAATCTCAGAAACACTAGTTGGATCGACATAGAACGCGCTATTGCCACATGTCTCACGAAATACCGATATATCACTAACCAGACACCGCGCACCCAGCTTGAGGGCTTCGACTGGAGGCATACCGAACCCCTCCCCCAACGAGACATAGACAAACAGGGAACAATTCTCATATAACCATCTCAGTTCAGCATCAGAAACGTATCCTACAAATCGAATTTGACACCGCGAAGTGCGGGGATCAATCGCATTCAACGAATCTGCGCTCACACCGTCCGGCTCCCCGACTATAACAAGGTCAAACTCAGCCGAACTGGACGTCGATGCAAACGCCTTAACAAGAGACTCGAGATTCTTGCGTACATTCAGCCGGCCAACAGAGAGAACGAAAGGGCGACGGGAGTCATCCAACAAGTTCATCTCAGGGGGAGTCGGTGACGATTCCAGCAGATCCTCACCAACACCAAGACCAACCGGAACGACACCCCGTATCTTAGGGGAACTCGCTCTAATACGCTCCGCTTCAGTCCGAGTTGTCGCAACCACATAGTCTGCCCGATGAGCTAGCAATGGCATCAATGCGAAGTACGCACGCTCCTTGCGCGTGAACCATTCAGGACTACTGACAAACAACATGTCGTGTATAAAAACTAGGGACCTACGATCGCAACGGACCGCGAAGTTTTGGGTGACTATTGCATCTACGCGCCTCTTGTTGGCAGCTCGCGCGAGAAAAAGGGTTGACGACAGAGCATGCGGACGTACCCGGGTCGGAACCAACGTAACGTTATGCGGGAAATCCGATACGTCAACTTGACACCCCCTAGGAACCCACGTCCACGCGTAAATGACATCCTCAGGGTAAAGCTCTGCCCAATTGCTTAACAACTGCCGAACGGTCCGCCGCAACGATTCAGTACCGCCTCGGAACAACCAGTACGTATCCAGCATTATCCTCATATAGCACCACGCCCTCTATCGACAGAACGAACAATACGATGCGATTCAAACGGAACTTGCTCATTGCCCTCAGTAGTCCCGCTAGCCCGCCGCGGTCGTGGAATAGTCGGACCTCCGCTCAATGCAAAAAACACCGAGATCCACATTATTGCACCAGCACTGGACTCGTACGCGATAGAAGAGTAGAACTGGATGCTCACTATGACGATCAACGCCGACACCACTCCAGGCGTAATGCCGTGCCGAAATACACCCGATATAACCAAATAGAGCATTAAGCCAAAATAGACTGTCGTCGCTAGTATGCCGAAGGCAACGCTATAAAGAATGAATGCGGACTCCGCCGACGTCTTGAGCCCAAGATCCTGAAGAAGAGTATTAGATGGGCCGGCACCCGTGAAGATGAACTGCTTCCAGGTCGATCCGAATACTGACCAAGCCAAGCTTCGCGCATTGGCTGACCCACCATCATCCTCGATACGACTCATCACAGCATCAACAAGACCCCAGCTCGATGCAACGAAGTATCCGACTGCCATTACAACGGCGAGGATCCCCTTAGATCTCCAGGGCACGACAGCAATTAAGTAAAGCGATGCGACCAAGCCGCCAATTAAAGCGAGACGAGATTCCGTAAGCAGCAACGCGAGAATTATCGAAATGTAGCACGCGCCCGTCAGAACGGCACTTCTAACATACGCTAGAAATGGTAGACCGGCCGCCAGGAGCAACCCGAGATTTAAAGGATGGTCGGTCGTCCCCATTTCCCTACCAGATATTACTGGCCACCAATACTGCGACGAGAGGGCGCTTTCCCACGGTTGCTGCATGAACTTCATCCACACTAGGATCGACACAGCGCTTTCAAAGACGCACACGACAACGACCGCAATAGTCGCGCGCTCCAGGAATCTAGGCTCTTCACGCGCCGCTTGGTACAGTACGCAGAACAGGATATAGGGAGCCACTATTTGATTTACTATGAGCCCGCCCACGACGTGCGTGCCTGACGACAGGGCTACTAGAACGATCATCACAAAAACCAAGTGAAACACGACGTGCAGAGGAGGAAGTACACGTGGCGCGGTAATGTGATTCTTGATCGCAGGTCCACCGAAGCGAAGAATCACTACACAGCAACCTGATGCGATGACGAAAATCGAACCGACGTGCAAACTGGGAAGGCCATGTCCAACTCGAACAATTCCAACAACAGAAGGAATCGCCAGATAGAGTGCGCACGTTATAGCTCCAATTACTGATAAACGGTCGACGAAGACCATTCCAAACAGAATTCCCAAAACTACTGTGAGCGTCGCAACGATCATCTCTGTAGGCCCCCATCAACGCGCATAGAAATACACTGGTGGAATCTACTCGACGCAGCTGTCACTTGAGATATCGGCACTTCTGAATCTCCAACGAGATCGACATACTCTGGCACGCACATTCTCCCAGCTAGCCGCTGGAACGATCTGCGGCGGCCGGGTCATTCGAGCCGTACGAGTACCAGTAGCCGCTGCCCTCGGACGTTCGCTTTGCGTCTGTAAGCACTACGCCGACTACGGGAATTTGAGTCAGCGATATCAGGTCTATAGCGCGAGCAAGGCGCGCCGCGTTAGTGCGTCCCGCGCGAGCAACCAGAAGGGCGGCATCAACCCATTTAATTAGAGATATCGAGTCTGCAACCGGTAGCAATGGGGCCGCATCCACTATGACATAGTCGTAATTCTCTGCAAGTTGGCGCAGCAGGTCGCCCATGCGCTGCGTCTCAAGCAGCTCCGCTGGATTCGGGGCATGAGGACCGGAACCAATCACATCCAGACCTGGGTAGTGGCTGGCAGTTATAACGTCAGAGAGCCTGGCTCCGCCGCTCAGCATCGTAGTGATACCCACACTGCCGTTCGTTCCCAGCCTGTTCGAGATTTGCGGGCGACGAAGATCTGCATCTACCACGACTACACGATTATCGGATTCAGCAAGAGCTATCGCGAGGTTGATGGCCACCGTGGTCTTGCCCTCTGAAGCTTCGGCACTGCCGATTAAGATTACCCGTGGTGGAGAATCCACGTTTATGAACGCGAGGTTAGAACGAATCTTGCGAAACTCCTCGGTTGCATGACTAGATCCTGCGTGAAACTCCAAGATCCCCTTATCGCGTAACAGCGGATCAGTCGGAACACGGCCAAGCAAGGGCTTATCAACGATCTCAACTAGGTCCGATTCGCTACTGACACGCGAAGAAACTTTTGGCCAAATGATGACCCCAAGCGAACCAATGACTGCTCCGAGCAGTAGGCCTGCCAATACGTTTCGGTACGTCTGGGGTGAAGTCGCATCTGTGTTCGGCGTAGCCGGCGTCACCACTGTCAACTTAGCGAGCGGGCCTCCACCGTTGGATGGTGATTCAAGAACCGACACGTAGTCGACCAGAGCGCTCGACACCGCGTTAGCAAGATCTGCGGCCAAACTCGGGCTTTCCGCTGTCGCAGTGACATATACCAAGACAGTACTCGCAGAAGAAGATGCTGAAACATCGGCTTTCGCCGTAGTCCTATCTATCGGTAACGCCGAAGACTGCAAAGCCTTCGCAAGGACGGCATCCGACGTCGCTAGTTTCGTATACGAAATGACGCGTTGCTGCGAAGCCAACGAGCCCTGATACGCCGCTGCTGAGTTATCACCTACGCCCGAGGTTACGTACAGCGTCGCCGTTGACTCGTATTTGGGCGTCTGGAGCAGTGAAACTCCTAATGCGAGTACTGCACAGACAAGGGCACTTACACAAATGACTGCCCAGTTTGTCCAAAGTAGGAACAGTATGTGCCTGGCTGAGATAAACCCACGATCCCGTCTTGAAACTTCGGTCATTGTGTTCTCCTAATCCTTTGAACATAATCGTTGGGCATGATTTTGCATTTCAGCAGAATCTGTCATTAGGAGTACAGCCACCAATCAGCAGCCACACGACCGTGTACCTCAGGTAAGTCAAATATCACATCGTCTGCTGATGCAGCATTTAGCAGTTCGCCTACTATTGCAGCAGCAATCTGCTCTTTTTCCGCCTCGGCAGGAATAACGCTATGCCCGTGCTCTGTTAGCCATGTCGATATGCCGGTTTCCTCCGAGGCTACGACCTTGCACCCGTGTGCAAGTCCTTCGAGGATCGGTAGTCCGACCTGCTCCTTCCAGTACGGGTGCGGTTGCGACAGAAGCACTATCACGCTTGCCTCGCTGAGCCGCCGATGTATCTCGCTCCTTGTCGGCGATATCGCAACCTCAACGCTACTGTGTGCACTGGCCGCACCACGCACCTCCTGCTCATAAGCGCCCTGACCAAGCACAGACAACGTCGAAGAGGGGGCCTTGGCGAGAACTTCTCCCCAGGCGTCCAGCAGTCTTAGAACACCCTTCCGTTCGTCGAATGCACCTACGAAGATGACTGCATTTGCAGCTCGGGACAATGTCGTGCAGTGACATGGAGCCGGCAACTGCCAGATAAGTTCGCGCCGCCTGGCCAGTCGATGCCCAAAGAACGTCTCATAGTTGTCCAAGGACGCGTTCGTTCCGAAGACCGCGCTATCATCTGCCGACGATAGTGGATACCGTAGGATTCCGCAGATGGCTCGACTGAGTTGGCTTGGGAGTCGAAACTTCGCGCTGAGCGCATCGACAATATTTTTGTTCTCAATTGCGTAGTAGGCCACGCGCACAGGCCTCCGAAGAATATGGCGACGGACACCTAACGCTATCCGGTAAAAGATCAACCGAGCCCACGAGGCTACTGATAGGGGCTCGTTCAATTCCACCGCGTCGAATCTAGAATCAAGCAAGTGCTTGATGACGCGCATCGGAGACGCTTGCTCGACTGGTGCATCAAAATTTTCCGGGACTTCAAAATCATAACTTGATTTAAGGTAAAGCAGCTTTCCTGGCTCGCACTGACCAAGGATCTCAAAATGAAACGAGCGCACAGAGTCCCATACCCGTAGCAAATGTTTCACTTCTCGGCCTTCAGGCATTCTAGCTCCGTTCCGTCTTATTACTAATTCTCCAGATTGGAGATCATTGCGATAACGAGTACTCCACTCAATACATCGGGCTCTAGCTGCCGTGGCGGCCTTGCCAAGTGGTCCTAACGCGTCCGATCTCTAGCGAGACTAACTTCATCATCTTCGCCCAATCATTTGGATAGACTTTGTAGAAAGACATCACTCTACCTTGCAGCTTGAGCTTGACAAATAGTATGTTTAAGTTTCCAGATACGATGTTTCCAACGAGTGTCGCGATCGCAGCACCAGTTGCGCCGAGTGGTGGAACAAGAAGCACAACTAGCACAATGTTGCTCGCTAAAGCGATCAATAGGCTTACAGACCTGAGGACAGGATATCCTGCCCCAGATAGAGCTACGCCGGCTATCGAACCGGGATTCCCAGCGACTACCGCGAGCAGTAGGATCAGTGTGGCGGTTGTCGCAGACGCGAAACTATGACCGAACAGAATCGGAAGGAACACAGGCGTCGCCGCTGCAACTACAATCGATAGCAAGGCTACTAGCACAGTCGATGCAGACGACATGCGCGCAGCCAGGTCTGCACCCTTATCACTCGTCGAAGAGAAGCGGGTGTACAAAACGTCGCGCAGGCTACTGTTCACTATTAGAGGCAGCTCGCTCACGCTGGCGGCCACAGCATACAGACCGAGTTCGTACGCGCCACTCAGCGGCGTCATCAGCGTTTGGTCGAGCCTCGACAGAAGAATCCCAGCCACCGAACCAAGCCAAACGGAGGACCCGTACGCGAGTAGGCTCCGATGTCCGGCGTAGAACCACCGCTCGTTCGGTGACCTGCTGCTGGGAGGAGACTCAGCCCGTCGTCGCCCTACTTTGACGACGAACGGTATGTAGACCAAGAATGCGAGACCTACTGACGCTGCGATCGCTATGGACGCGCTCATGACCGTTAGGTTCCCGGTCCACCACAAAAGGGTCAGGGCTGACAGACGCCCCACCGCGACGAACGATCTCTCGGCGGTTATCAACTTCCAACGCGAGTATGCTGCGGCCACTGCCCTAAAAACGTTAGTGGCCAAGGCAGGGCCTATCGCAGTCGCTCCCCATGCGATAATTGTGGAGAGATCTCCTTGCCCGCCCGATAACCAGTTTCGTAGTAGCAGAACGCCGATGGTGGACACTACAATCGGCACTATAGTCAGCACAAGTGCGTGTCGAATAGCACTCGAAACAATTTCGGAGTTCCGCGCCACAAAGAAGGTCAGAGCCTCGGGCAGGCCGAACGAAGCGGCCGCCACAACGAGCAACAACGGCGCCGTTGCCGCAGCAACTTCTCCCCTCCCCTCTACGCCTAGAGACTGCGCGAGGATAGGCCCCGCAGCAAATGCTGCAATGGGAATTATCAGGTATCCGACTAGATTAACCGCCGTTCCGTAGATGAGCGACCTCGATGCGATATTTGGTTCGCGGTTCTCCCTCAACGCCGTTGAACTCACCTCCTCTGGGTGGACCGATCTGCGATTACAGCTTCGGACGCTGACACGATCTACTATCTTCAACTAATTGCTCAATGGTCTGCCGTTCGAGCGGAACAGCGCAGTCAGCGAGGCTGATTTCCGTTATCCCTTTGGTCCACGACAACCTCGTAGGAGGACTCATGCGCTCCTAATCTTATCTATATCGGTTTGATTATATAGGCGTCGGATCGTGCGATCATTGCCACCATTCGACACGTTGTCGACGGATAGTGCAACGCCTCCATCTCTGATCACCGACCAGAATACGACTGAAGATTTATAGACTTGTCGAACCTTCACTCCGGACCGCAGCGCACATCGATGAAGCCAAATATCATCGGCTGACGGTGCAATCTCGTATCCGGCGGTACCCCACCGTGCAAGTACGGTGCCCATTTTCGGCGGATATATCACTCCAGATGCTCCTGTTGCCAGAGCCGAGAACGATGCAGTTGCAGATCGCGGTCGGTCCCAGAAATCGTAACTCTGGATTTTTTTGCCAGAGTCATCGATCTTGATTCGGTGCGCGCGATAGCATGTGACGTGCTCCGGAGATTGTCTATATGCGATGAATAGGCACTTGAGCCACCATCGAGGAAGCAGAAAGTCATCGTCAACGGTACAAAACGGCAGAGACGATTTGTTCTCGTCAGTTTGCATGACGTAGGGCAAGTATTTCTTGTGTGGCCCGTAGTTTGCTGTTTTTGCAATCTCGAGCCCACGTCTCTGCAGCCTCCTCAGGGTGCTAGGAGGCGCCTCTAACAGTTGAGGCTCATCGAGCCATAGTATGACTCTCGAAGGTCTCTCTGTGCCCATGGCGATGGATTCAATTACGAGGTACACTTTGTGTGCCCGGGCACCATATGTCGTAAGATTCACGACAATGGGGACGTCCCCAGTTATACGCCGACGGCTAGTTCTGTTTCGGACAAATAGGTTTGCCGTCAGGAGAATTCTGGCTCCCCTCTGAGCGTTTAAGTACCACTGGGAGCCGAGCTCGGCCGCACCCTCAGCGGTTCCGTTTCGTAGGCCACAACGAACGTCAGAAATTGGCCGGAAAACTTCCGCCGCTGCCAAGCAAGTTCTTTTCAATAAGCCGGTTTGCGATGGAGTCATGGACACTATCCTCGTATTTTATAACAATTTCTTGGGCTAATTTTCTAGTTTCTCGAATGCATCTGACCCTCCGAATCAACGGGTTGCTAGTTTTTCCTTCTGTCCATCCGCTAGGTCGTGTTCTTCGCAGGCTGTTCGGAAATTTTTTAACTGGCCACACGCTCATCTTCGCCGCGGGCCAGGATGTCGAGCAGATAGTTGCCGTAGCCCGACTTGCGCAGCTTCTCGGCGCGCGTTGCCAGCTCATCGTCGGACAGATAGCCCTGCCGCCACGCAATCTCCTCGGGCACAGCGATTTTCAGGCCTTGCCGCTGCTCGACGGTGCGCACGAAGTTGCCCGCGTCCAACAGCGAATCGAAGGTCCCCGTGTCGAGCCACGCGGTGCCGCGCGGCAACACCTTCACCGCGAGCTTGCCCTGTTCGAGATAGTGGGCGTTGACGTCGGTGATCTCGTACTCGCCTCGCGCACTCGGCTGCAGGTCACGCGCGATCTCGATGACGTCGTTGTCGTAGAAGTACAGCCCCGGCACCGCGTAATTCGACTTCGGGGACGTCGGCTTCTCCTCCAACGACACCGCCCGCCCCTGCGCGTCGAAATCGACGACGCCGTAGGCCGACGGATTGGCCACCCAGTAGGCGAAGATCGCGCCACCGTCGATCGCCTCGAAACCCTTGAGCTGCGATCCAAGGCCCGGCCCGTAGAAGATGTTGTCACCGAGCACCAGAGCCACCGACTCGTTCCCGATGTGATCGGCACCCAACACGAACGCCTGCGCCAGACCATCCGGCGACGGCTGTGTGACGTACGAGATGTCGATACCGAACTGACTTCCGTCGCCCAGCAGTCCGGAAAACGCGGCCGAATCGTGCGGGGTGGTGATCACCAGAATGTCGCGAATACCCGCCAACATCAGCGTCGACAACGGGTAATAGATCATCGGCTTGTCGTACACCGGGACGAGTTGCTTACTCACACCCTGCGTAATCGGGTGCAACCGCGACCCGGTACCACCGGCAAGAATGATTCCACGCATACGAAGTTCCCTATCCGACGCTTGGCCGGAAGCCATCTCGCCGAGGCGACGTAATGCCTGAGTGAGCATCACCTCGCCGCTCTACGAGATCAGTCAGTACCGCCTCGTACTTGGCGCATACCAGGTCCCAGGTGTAGTGGGCGGCCTGTCGCTCACTCGCGGCGATTGCGATCCGCGTTCTGAGGCTGGCGTCGCCGAGAACTCGACTCACCTTGGCAGCGATATCTTTGGGTTCAGGATCCGAGAAGACAGCAGCATCGCCGAGCACCTCCCGGTTGTAGGGAGTGTCTCGGGCAACGATTGGTGCTCCGCATGCCATGGCTTGCACAAGCGCAGGGTTCGTGCCGCCGACGCTATGACCGTGAAAATAGACTCCAGCATTTGCCCACAATGCGTGTAAGCGCTGATCATTATTTACGTGGCCTACCCAGGATATGTTCGTGTTCTTCTCTGCAGCGGCCCGCACCTTGTCTTCGATCTCGCCGCCATAACCCGAAGATCCTACGATCACGACTCTCGATCTCGTGGCGATCTGCTCTGCCGCTTCTACGAACTGCGTTATGCTGTTTTCCGGCACAAATCTTGCCACGTACAGAACATACGTGCCACGCGGGAACTCGGGGTCTGGAGGGGCTTCATCTACACTAGTTCCGCCATACGGGATGAAGGTTCCTCCACGTCCAAACTCTACGTTCCATCGACGCCCGATCTCCAGGGCGTCGAATACGAGCTCATCCGCCCACCTCGCTGTCATACGGGCTCCCGAGCGGAAGACTTTTTTGGCGGTGGCCCCCCATTTGTCCCGGTCCCACTCGATACCATCTACATTGACTGCGGCTGGCACGCCCCGCGCTCGAAGGAGGGGTAGCCAGAATCCATTGGCAACATTCATGATCAAGGCAGCGTCGGGCTTCTCCCCTACGGCCGCGTGAATCGAACTTGTCAAGCCAAAGGTCAGAGTACTGGCGGACTTGGACTCGAGACCTCGTGTAAACACTTGTCGTATGTTTCCATGGTTGATATCGCCACCGTCTCCCGGTGAGATGCGTTCGACCCCATCTCGACAGTAAACGTCAACGTCCCAACCGTGTTCGGCCAGGTACGGGACTAGGTGACGCAAGAGCGTTTCGAACCCGCCATAGTAGCTGGGAAAGCCTCGGGTACCGATGATAGCGACTCGATTTCTCGTGCTCACCTCCGGATGTTCCTCTCGCTTTGGTTTGAATGCGTCGCGGGTGTCACCACGGTTTGTGCCATTTTTGTCATATCCGGTATTCCCATCCGGCCGCTTCCCATGCGGTGCGCGGTAAGCACATCCGACCATCGATTACCTTCTTGGTGCGAACGGCGAAGCCAGTCGCCACAGGGTCAAGGGCGACGAATTCGGGCCACTCGGTGAGTACCAGCATTACATCGGCGTTGCGGCACGCTTCAATCGCCGAGTTCGCGTAGTCAAGGGTGGGGAATAGCCTTCGAGAGTTCTCGATCGCTTTCGGGTCGTAAACGGTCACAGAAGCACCCTGCAGTTGAATTTGACCTGCAACGTTTAGCGCGGGCGAGTCGCGCACGTCATCCGATTCGGGCTTGAATGCGGCACCGAGAACTCCGATTCGCGTTCCGAGCAGAGACCCTCCGCAAGCTGTTCGAGCTAACTCGACAATTCGAGTTCGCCGTCGCATATTTACGTTGTCTACCTCGCGGAGAAAGGACAGCGCTTCGGCCGCCCCGAGCTCACCCGCGCGCGCCATAAAGGCCCTTATGTCTTTCGGCAGACACCCTCCGCCAAAACCGAGTCCGGCATTGAGGAATTTCCGGCCGATCCTCTCGTCGTATCCGATCGCATTGGCTATGGCTTGCACATCCGCTCCGGCCGCGTCGCAGACTTCGGCCATGGCGTTGATGAACGAGATTTTCGTCGCCAGAAAAGCGTTTGCGGATGTTTTGACGAGCTCGGCGGTCGGCGGATCGGTGGTAATGAAGGGCGTGCCATCCTCAATTATTGACCCATAGACTTCGCGTGCGACATCTTCCGCGCTACCGCCGATGAATCTGCCCAGCACCAGTCGATCTGGATGGAGCGTGTCGTTTACCGCGAAGCCTTCGCGAAGAAACTCTGGGTTCCAAGCGATCTCGACACTGATGTCCTTCGCAAGCTCGTCTGCACGTTCTGCCAGACGTGCAGCCGTCCCGACCGGGACTGTAGATTTTCCGAGAATAACCGCGTCGCGGGTCAAGAGCGGGACGAGTTGGTCGACGGCCGAATCCACGTACTGGAGATCGGCGCTGTACTCGCCCTTCTTCTGTGGCGTTCCCACAGCGATGAAGAAAACGTCAGCAAAATCAGCGGCTTCGTCGTACGAGCCGGTCACGCGTAGTTGACCGGTCTCAATGTGCTTTTTGAGGAGCTCCGGAAGTCCCGGCTCGTAGAAGGGAACCTCGCCGGCGGCGAGCAGTTCGCGCTTCTCTGGAACGACCTCTACGCCGAGGACTTCGTGACCCAGCTCGGCCATACACGCAGCGTGCGTCGCCCCAAGGTATCCCAGGCCCAGAACAACTAGCTTCATCAGTACGCCCCCTCTTTCGCCACAACCGCCTGTGCGGTGCGCCACAGAATCGCGATGTCCTGCATCATCGACCAGTTCTCTACATACGAGAGATCCAGCCGCACAGACTCTTCCCACGTCAGGTCTGACCGGCCCGACACCTGCCACAGCCCAGTTACTCCTGGCTTCACCAGCATCCGACGGGACACTCGACCGTCGTACTTCTCGACCTCGTCGGGCAGCGGTGGTCGAGGCCCCACTAGGCTCATGGAGCCGCCGAGCACGTTGAAGAGCTGCGGGAGTTCGTCCAGGCTGTATCGACGAATGAACTTGCCGACCCTCGTCACCCGCGGGTCGTCGCGCATCTTGAACAACACGCCTGCACCTTGGTCTAGGTGGGCGAGATTCGCCTTCTTTTGATCGGCGTCCTGCACCATCGACCGGAACTTCCACATGCTGAACGGTTCGTTGTTGAGGCCTACCCGCGTGGCTTTGTAGAAAATCGGTCCGCGCGAGTCGAGTTTGACCGCCAACGCCACACAGAGCATCACCGGCGCCGCGAGCAACAGCGCGAGGCTCGCACCGAAGCGGTCAAAGAAGCCCTTGCGGAACTTGTTCGCGCCCTCGTAGCGGGGCTTGTCGATGTGTAGCAGTGGCAGGCCGGCGACCGGGCGGACCATCATGCGTGGCCCAGCCACGTCCGTAACGCCTGGCGCCACAAGCATTTCGACGTGGATGCCTTCGAGGTCCCAGGAGAGGTCCTGCATTGCCTGATGACCGAGTGCCTCGGCGCTCGTAACCGCGACAGTGGTTGCTCCCGTGTGCAGCACAGCGTCGCGTACGTCGTCGAAGTCGCCGAACACAGGAATCATCTGCTCTGCTACTCGGAGTTCTTCGGGCGTTCCGCGTCGGCTCGGCGGTAGACACACGCCCACTACGTCGTATCCGAGTGTCGGGCTCTTAAGTAGACGCTCGACAAGAGGCTTGGACGGGCTGACCGCTCCCACCACCAGCACTCGCTCGAGGTTCTGCGACTTGGCGCGCTGCCGAATCAGGTCTTTACGCCACATCCAGCGCGTGAGGAGGAGTCCAAGCGTTCCAGCAGGTAGCGCGACCAGTAGAAAGCCGCGTGCGATGTTGAGTCGGAACACAAGATCAAGCATCGCCAGCACGCCGAACAATGACAGGCATGCAGTGATCACTCGGCTGTACTCCTGCGGTCCCGAGCCCACGATGCGGCGATCGAGCGACTGCGTCGCTCGTAGCGCGAGGAGCCAGCAGACGATCAGCGCGATTGACACTAAGGTCGCGGGCAGGCCCCATCCGCCATTCGGCTGCAGCGGGTCGTCGGATCCAAAGCGGAAGATCTGCGCGGCGAGCACAGCGACGGTCACCACGACTGCGTCGCTCCAGCTGACCCGTGTCAGGTACGCCGTCACCCATGCCCGAGGCGATGCGAAGGATGTCCTCGCCGAGGTGCGGAAAAACCTACGCGACCCGTTGCCAAATGAAAGCTCCCGTTCGGCGGTCATGACGCAACCCGGTCGCTAGACGAGCGCGGCGTCGACCGCCCGAAGCGGCCAGCATCGATCTCGACGCAACGAAGGAACACTTCCTTCTCCTTCTTGACGCGTGAGGTACTCACGACAGAACCAACCCCGACGGTGGAGCGCATACGTTCAGAGTGTTTCGCACGCGTACGAGAAAGATACGATGCTCGTAATTGCGACACAATTCGGGGGTCTCTTTTCGCTCGGTGTGCGTGTTTCATGGATGTAACTGCGGTCACAGCGTTGTGCGAATACTTCTGCACTACAACAGATCCCACTGACACTGTGAGCGCCCTGACCGTCACATGTGCGTGTTGCTTAAGTTGTTCGTGCATGTAAACCGCACGTGTACGAAACGGTGTCGGTCGCGTAATTCATCTGATCGGACTACACACTGTTCGGCACGTCCTTCAGTCCTAGGGGTTCACGGTTGGGGCACCGACTTCATCGATCGGTATCTATTGCTTTCGGTAACTAGACGTCATGGCGTGACCGCGCGGACATTGTCGCGCGCTTCGGACGACCAGCGAGTAGCCGCCGCGTCGTGCCAGCATCGTCAGCGGATAGAAAGCGATACTCGGCCGCGCCTGCATAGAAGCGTTGAGCGTGCACACGCTCGAGCAGAAGCATTCGTTGCGGCTTCTGATCCGCTCGGTGCTGGATTGGTGCGGCGGTACTCGCCGCTAGCCAGTCGACACACGCAGGCACCAAGCGATCAGCCCGGATGCGACGTGTGACCTCCCGACGATCGTCAGCGCGGTGCCCCGCGAATGTGAGTACACGTCGCGGTACGACGTTCTCACCTACGTCACGACACTGATCGACAGCACCGTCACAGCATCCGGCAAGCCGTGGACTCGACCTGCCCCTGTCCCCCCATGCTTCCCCCGGTTTACACCGAAGCATGATCCAACACCGTTCTGTGAACATCAGATGAAGAGATTTTCTTACGCGTACGACGCGACGCTGCGATCGATGCGAGAAACATAACCTGAGTCAACGCAGCACGCAATTCATACCTGTGAGTAAGGTAAGCGAGCTCACGCGCCAGCGCGGACCCTCAGCCCAATGACTAGCCCTGACCTGCGGACGGACGTGCGCGAGTGGATCGTCGACGCACGTCGGCTCAGACGAGACGAGCTGTTCGAAACGTCCGCGCGGAAGTAGAGGAATCCGCACGATTTCGATTTTCTGATTTTTCTTTGTGCTTCCCGCACAAGGGTTTGAAGGTGATCAGCAAACGTTTTTCCCACCACACAGCGATGGGCTCACACCCCACAGTCGGCTGATGTCGCCACCGCTCTGCCTCGGACCGCCACTGGCGTGCCTGCTTGGCTTGTGTGAATCTTGATTCAGTGACTGTCACACCGCAGCAACGCCGAGCAAGCATCGTCGACGCCGCCATCCGCATCCTGGATCGCGACGGCGCCGACGCACTCAACATGCGGCTGCTCGCCGAGGAGATGGACCTGCGGCCGATGGCGGTCTACCACTACGTCAGCAGCAAGGCCGAGTTGCTGTCGATGGTCATTGCCGAGGTCACCAGCAGGGTGAAGTGGCACAAGCCGGAGAGCGGCCCGCGTGACCGCCTGCTGGCTCAGCTCTACGACACGTATGCGGGCCTAGCCGCGATCCCGTGGCTACCCGAGCTCCTTCATCAGGGCGCCAGCACGGGTGTGCCGCCGTACGCGATGATCGACGCCTTCATCTCCACCGCCAACGACATGGGACTGAACGACGAACAGGCATACGACCTATGGCGAGCGGTGTGGTCGCTTATCGGGTTCGAGCTGCAGTGGCATGAGGTCAACCGCGCGTATGCCGAGAAGAAGTCGTGGCTGGAGACAGTCGATCCGGGCACCGTCGAAGAGAAGTACCCTGCCCTCGCGCGCGTGCTTCCGGTGTGGAGTTCGTACGCGGCGAGCTACGACGTGCGGACGCACATCGCAGCTCTCGTCGACGGGACCATCGCGCGGTATGCGGGTGAAGCGTCGGACGACGCGTGACGCCCGCGGCTCATCCAGAGCAGACTGCCGTGTTCTGTTGTGAGGAGAACGGGCTCAGCGTCGCGGTCTGCGACTCGGCCGCCTAGGAGGGCTGTTCACCTTACGTATTGACCGGCGTCGTCGGGATACTCCTGCGCGAGTGGTGCGATCGGCCCGCGTCTGCAGCATCATGTGACGGTCGTCGTCTGGAGGTTGCGCAATGGGTGAGCCGGGTCGCCTCGTCTTCTACTACGGTCCGATGGGCGCGGGTAAAACGACGCTCGCGCTGCAGACGCACTTCAATCAGGGCCAACAGGGCAGAGTCGGTGTGCTTATGACCAATCGCGATCGCTCGGGCCAGTCGCTGGTGACAAGTCGGATCGGACTTGTCGCCGACGCCGTGCTGATCGACGACGACACAGACGTCTTTGCGCTCGTCGAGGGCTTCCCCAGTTCGCGAATCGACTACGTCGTCTGCGACGAGGCGCAGTTCATGAGCGTCGCGCAGGTCGATCAACTCGCGCGAATCGTCGACGAGAGCGGTCTCGACGTCTTCGCCTACGGACTCCTCACCGACTTCAGATCAAAGCTGTTCGACGGCGCTGCACGTCTCGTTGAGGTGGCAGACGAGATGCACCGGCTGCAAGCCGTCGTGCTGTGTTGGTGTGGCCGAACAGCATTCATGAACGCGCGCATCGTCGACGGCGTGATGGTGCGGACCGGAGACGTGGTCGCCGTCGGAGATACTGCCGACGGACCGATGCAGTACCGAGCGCTGTGCCGGCGGCATTTCGTGGCGGGCCGGGTGGCGAAGTGAGTCGAGTACAACACACTGGGCACCGCTGCACGACACCGCGAAATGTTAAGTGCCAGAACTACTTGACAGTCACCGTCTTGCAACTCACCTGGGGATTGGTCCAGCCCTCACCGATATTGATGCCATACGCACAGACGGTTTGAGGCCGACGGCGTTTCGTGTAGACGGTGGTCTCGAACCCGTGGTTGCCGGTGATTCCGTACGCGGTATTGACGTCGGGTCGCGACTTGGTTGCCGTCAGGACGTTCGCGTAGCTTCCCGATTGGCCCGGTTGCGGTCCCACATTCATGTGGACGTCGATGTTTTTGCCGCTGCCACTCGGGTCAAATGCCCACCCGCGCACCTTGACTGCGCCAAAGCCGAGCGCTTTCACCTCGTCGGGGCTGCCGCGCGGGTGTGGATCAGCGATGCTGACCGTGCGACAACCGAGAAGAACATTGCCGCCGCCGCCGACATTGATCCCGCACAGACACACCGGCACGTTTCCCGATTTGCTCACGGCGAAGGTCGCGTCGAAGCCGTGGGTTTCCAGGCACGCCGATCGTCGAATTGACTTCCGGGCCAGCACTATTCAAGACGACGGGATGTTCCTCGGTGTTCGGCGCACCCGCCTGTCCACCGACGTGAGCATGCACCTGAATGCTTGCGCCGGCATCGTCGCGGTCGGGTGCCCAACCTCGTATCCGCACCACTCCTGCACGCGGCGACGCCACTTCATCGATCGACCCGATCGGATTGTTGGACGGTGGCGTCAGGTTCTTGGGACGCAGAAGACCGGTCAAGTAGGCCTTGCTCATCGATCCGATATGCGTGGCACCTGAATTCTGCGTCAGAATCTGCAACGACCCACCCTGGTCAGCGAGCACGATCGCGACATGACCCGCTCCCCCGGTGCCATTCGACAATCCCGAAACCCACACCGCGACATAACCTTTCACAGCCGGCGTCGATGGTCCGAGCTTGCTGTAGTGCGACGACGCCGCGCTCCCGTACAACTGGGCCGCGTACGCCACTCCCACCTGTTCACCTTCGTCTTTGCACTCCGACCTCTGAGCTGTGAACCCGGCCGGATCAGAGTCGGCGTGCACACCGTTGCTCGTCGTGAACACCGGCGACCTCAAAGCCCGATGAACCAATGACCGACGGATTTCGACGCTGCATCGCATTGCCGCTCGTGAGCGCATTCTGCTGATACGACGACGCGCAGTGGACCGTACGCACTCCTCCACGTTCGCTCTAGTCCGGCTCGGGCGAGTGCTCGAACCTCGGCACGTAATTGGTCGCCTATACCACTCGCCACCGACAATTTCGCCGCCTGAAACCGAGTTATCCACAGGCCTTCTACCAGCAGAAATAGCCCTTGATTCGAACGTCCATTCGTGTACCTTGGAGTCATGCCCGATTCGTCGCCAATAGCCGTTTTAACTGACTCTGTTCTTGCCGACCCCGTCTTCGCCGACCCTGTTTCCACCCACTCTGTTTCCGCCGCGCTGCGCGACGCTATCGCCGTGGTTCGCGATGCCGTGAGCGCCAACCACGACGACGCCACCCTCGCCTGCGAGACTATCCGCGCGTTGATCGAATTGCGCAACGTCACCGAGCACCAGCTCGCCGCACATACGGCCACGCTATGTAGGCTCGGCGTCGATAAACGCCAGGGCCGCAAGATGACTGAACTATTGGGCGAACTCGGAGTGGCTCCCGCCGACGCGCACCGATGGGTACGCATAGGTCGGGCCCTCGGCAGCCTCGGCACTGTCGACGGGTTCTCCGCAGACGGCGCGTTCTCGTCGGCACATGTCGACGCCATAGTGCGCGGACTAGCCCATATCGAGCAACGCAGCGCCACCCCTATCGATAGAGACGAGCGGCGGCAGTTCGCATCTTCGCTTGCCGCTCAGGCATTCTCGACAACAACACCGGCCGACATCTTTGAATACGCCCGCACAGTCGGCAATATCCGATCCGACGACACCGGCGGTCTGCCAGCCGCCGAAGACCGTTGCATCAACTCGGTGACCACCACCAAAGTCGACGGCCGACTCCGCGTCAAAGCCGATCTCGACGCCGTCGTCGCCGAGAAACTGATGACTGCTATCGACAAGTTCTCGGCGCCGCAACCGCAACCCGACGGCTCGCACGACCCGCGCGGTCCCGAACGTCGTTGCGCCGACGCGCTCGAGATCATCCTTGATCTCGCCGCCAACGGCGCGGCCACCGACGCATCGTCGAACATCAACGGCGACAACGTGATCACTCAACCGTTCGCCGGCCTGGCCTCCCCCACACAACTCGGATTGACCATTCCCGCAGCAACTCCCGAACTGTCGACGCTGCCGTTCATGGGCGCAGTCACCGAAGCCACCGCCCGACGTCTTGCCTGCGACGCCGACGTCACTGTCATGATCACCGACGGCGAAGAAGTCCCGCTGGCAGTCGGCCGCACCAAACGCCTCTTCACCCGCACCCAACGCCGAGCGCTGAAGAAGCGCGACCACAGCTGCATCAAATGCGGGGCGCCCGCCTCATGGACTCGCGCTCACCACATCACCCACTGGGCCGACGGCGGCGACACCGACCTCGACAACGGCTGCCTGCTGTGCAGTTGGTGCCACGACGACGTGCACCACCGCGGCTGGGACGTGGTCATGGGCCACGACCGCCACCCCTGGCTCATTCCACCGACCACCGTCGACCCCCAACGCGAACCAATCATGTCCTATCACCGACGCACCATGAACCTCGACAACCTGCCCGCCGCAGCATGACCGAGCCAGACACGAGCGAGCCCGGCGTCATCCAACCCAGCACGATCCATCTGAGCCTGGCCCACCGCCACCACCACTGACCCGACACCGCCCTCAGAGACCACACACCTCCGCACCCGAGACCACACCCCTGCGCACCCGCACCGCGGGACCGCGCACGAACCTTGAGAACTCCATACTTCTGCGCGGCAACACGCGGGGCAGCCTTCCGACACGCGGCTGGCTGCCCCACGAGGCCTTGCCGCAACACCGAGCGCTACCCGGGGCTTCACGCTTCACTCCGCGCATACGTCGTACGTCACAACACCTCGACGACGTCCGGTATGCGCGTTCGCGTAGAATTCAGTAGCACGCGATTGAATTTCGAGAAGGGCGCAAACCATGGCAGACACCGCGGCTCGACCAAGGGGCTGGCAGTACGTCCGCTATTGCTATGGCGCAGTGCTGCCGGACTCCATGCGTGCCTGGGTCGCCAACGACCTGGCAGGCAAGGGCGCCCCGATGCGCATGGTGGTCCGCTGGGCCATTCCCTGCATCATCCTGATGCTGCCGATGCTCTTCGTTCCTGCCGACTGGGGCGTCCGGTTCATCATGTTCTCTCCGATCCCCATCGCGTACATCTTCTTCTCGATCGCCCTGAACGTCATCTACCGCAGGCATCGACTCGAGCAGCACGGATTGAATCCCGATCTGGTCAAGCACAACGAGCGGGTTCGCAACGCCGACCTGTACGACGAGTACCACCGGAAGTACCGCGGCAGCGCTCGATAGATCCGCTTCGCCGAGGTGTTCACACTTCGGCGACTTCCGGCGCAACCGATGCCGCGCCTGCGGTGAGATCAGTGAGGGCCCGCTACGTCAGGTCGCCCACATCTCGACCGGCAACACCACGTCGTCGCGTCGGCTCACATGGGCACCGTTCTGGTGCTCGTCTTCTCCTCCTGGGTGGCGCGACGCTCAAGCTCGCGCACATCCCTCGCAGCCCACGGCTCGAAATCCGAACTGCCGCAGAACAAACTGGCCCGACCGATCATCGGGAGCCTGGTCGTCGGCTAGCCGATCTACTCGCAGGCAACCCCGTCGCCGTCACGATCGAGACTCGACGAGTAGCCCGGCTGTCCCTCGTACAACGGAGCCGCGCCGGCCGCTCGTGCTGCCGAGCAGCTTCCGTAGGACGCGCTACCGGCCCCGGAATCGGAGTTCGCGGTTGGCGTCGTTGTCCTCGGCCCCACCAGTCCGCGCGGCGTATTGGCCGAATCGTCGGTCTGATCGGCGACCTCGGTGGTGGTCTCCGTCGGAGATGGCGTGACTGTTGTGGTGCGCCAAACAGTCTCGTTCGACGCCGCCGTGGTGGTCTCGGTCAGCGTCGTCGTCGACGTCACGGTCGGTGCCGCCTGTGTGCTGTCGCCACCACCGCCGAGCGCCGCACCGATACCGCAACTGGCCATCATGAGAAACAGTGCCCCGACGCCTCCCCCGACAATCGCTTTGCGACTGATCTTCGACGACTGCCCCGTAGGAGCAGGTTGATAGGGATAGCGTCCGGTCATGGTCACCGCCTGTGATCGACAATAAGCCTGCACAGTCTGCACCCCACGACGGCCACCAACGCGTCCGATGGCGAGGTTCGACCGTTCGGACTACGCCACCCGGACTACTGCCTGCGGCCGCCGTCCGCGACAGGAAAGGTCCTGTCGCGGAACTCACCTCGGGAACGATGCACGCGGAAAGTCGCGTCCTCCGAACGACGTACTCGGCCATTCGGGAGGTGGGACAATCCTCTTTCATGGCCGACGATGACCAGGCTCCCGAACCGTTCGTGCTCCTGACCCACGGGGTCAGCGGAACCGAATCTGCGGTCATCCTCGACAGCGCGCGGGTCGTCGAAGTTTCCGGCGAGGGATTCAAGGGCGTCTTCACGACATATCCCGAACGACCAGCCCACGTCCGACGCCCCCGTAACCGTGTGGCGTACCGGTGGGGAAACATGACCTCCGGCATGGCCATACAGGCAATCTGGGCACTCTTCGGCCCCTTCGCACTGGTCAATGTTGCGGGGTGGATGTATCCGAAAGCCGCACAGGACAATCCGATCGCACAGTGCTGCGTCGTCGTGCTGCGTGCACTGCTACGACTACTCGGACTTGCCCTGACGGTCACGATGATCGCGCAGTTGACATTCCTGATCGACGGCGTGCTGTTTCGCCGGATGCACGACGGCGCCTGGCGCGACTGGGCCGTCCTCGGCTGCCTCCTCGCGATCTTCCTCGTCGGCGGCTTCGTGAGTCTGTACGGCGACAACGACAAAGACGTGGACGGGCCCACTGACTCGGCACCCACTGACTCCGTGCCCACTGATTCCGTGCCCGCGGATTCGGCGCCCACGAACCCAGCGCGTTTCAACGAATCGCCCTCGGCCACCGACCCCGCCGAGGTTCCGCTCATTGCGACCGATGCGTTCGTCTCGCCCTCGGACGGCAGGGCAACGGTGTTGATCACCACACACGCCGTTGCCGGAATCTGCACTGCCACAATCGTGTTG
This sequence comes from Gordonia sp. w5E2, assembly GCF_036540975.1. Taxonomy (NCBI): domain Bacteria; kingdom Bacillati; phylum Actinomycetota; class Actinomycetes; order Mycobacteriales; family Gordoniaceae; genus Gordonia; species Gordonia sp. w5E2. The sequence continues at coordinate 3,992,800 of NZ_CP144213.1, forward strand.
GGCGACCACACCGTACCGCGCGCCATCTGGGGACTCGTCGTCGCCATGCTCACTGCGGTCATCGTGGCCACAGCTCTATGCGTCGACCCTCGCGCGACATCGACGCCCGAATCGTGGACGAAGGCATTCGTGTCGTGGCCTGCGGTGCTCTGGGTCGTCGCATCGTCGACGCTTCTCGTCGTGACGAACTTCGCCGCGAAGCCACCGCACATCGTCGGCGATGCGATCACCTGGCTGTTCTGGCTCGACGCCGCGCTGGTCGGCGCAGCCATTCTCACGACCGTCGGCGCGCTGGTGCTACCGCGCAATCTGAAGGCGTGGTGGGGTGCCCGTGAGAAGCCGACAACTCCCTGGCTCAACGGACTACACGCTCCTCTCGTCGCTGCGATCGGCGTGCTGTGGGGAGTCGGGCTGGGCGTCGGGTTCACCCGACTGGCCGCGCTCGTCATCGATCACAGCAAACCCGATCACGAGAACCCGGTGCCGTTACCCGACTCGTACGCCAGCACTGCCTGGATGTGGGGAGTCACTGTCGTCATCTGGGGTCTGGGAACCGTCGTGTTTCTCGGCGGGGTAATCGTCGTCGACGGTCGAGCCCGAGCGAAGCTTGCTGGTCCACAACTGGCCGACCTCGAGTTGCTCGACACGTCGCCACGACGCTCCTTCGGCCGGCGCATCAGGTGGGGCGTGGCCTCCGCAAAGCTCCGCATCCCGGTCTGCGTTGGCACACTCGCTCTCTGCGCGATGATCGCGGGCATCGTGGCCACCGCCAGCACCAGCCTTGTCCGCCGCGGCGAAGGTCTGCAGTGGGTCGGCATCGGCGCACTCGGTCTCGTCGGTCTGCTGCTTCTGCGTGCGATGTTCAACGCCGCACAGAAACCACGAAAGGCAGGCCGATCCCTGGGCGTGCTGTGGGACCTCGCATCCTTCTGGCCCCGCGAGGCACATCCACTCGTGCCACCCGCGTACGCACCGCGCGCGATTCGCGACCTGGATCGATTCCTGAGCACGAGACGTCATCGGCGGTTGATCCTGGCCGCGCACAGCCAGGGCTCAATGATCATGTACGCCCTCGCGCACCGCATCACACGGGAGCAAGGCCCGGAACGCACACGGCTCTCGCTGTTGACGTACGGCTCGCAACTGGGGTGGGCATACGGCCGAGCCTTTCCCGCGGCGTTGAGCCATGAGACCCACCTCATACTGCGAAAAGCGCTGGACAACAGGTGGATCAACCTCGTCCGGTTCACCGACTACATCGGCGACGGCGTGGTCAGCTACACCGAAGACGGCAAACTGAAGCGCTACGCCAACGAATTCGTCGTTCCACGAGAAGTGTTCAGCGGGTGCTATCTAGTCAGAGAGAATGGTCGCATCGTCGAAGCCTTGCTTCCCGATCCATCACCCGACGACTACCCCCACGACGCCGTACACCAACACTCGGCGTACACGTCGGACATCACGTGGGACGTCTGGATCAAGAAGCTCGACCCTGGGCCTGGGGCCTAACATTGCGGGGTGCCCCCGATACCGCTGCCCCGACGCGACATTTTGCGTCTGGCCGCGCTGGGTGGACTCGCAGCCGTGGCGGCGTGCACCTCCACACCTGAACAGCCGACATCGCCTACCTCGCAGCGACAGTGGGGCGCATTCATTCCCGAGGTCCTCCCCCGCGAGGGCGTGGCGTCGACGCCGATCGCGCGACTCACCGAATTGGCGGGCAGCAGCCCACACTATCTGCACCGGTTCGTCTCCTTCGGCGACTCACTACCGACCGCAGACCTCGACGCCATCGCGGCGTCGGGTGCGGTTCCGCTACTGAGCCTGGAGCCATGGGACCCGGGCGGCGGCACTGTGCAGCCGCTGTTCTCGTTGGCACGCATCGCGTCCGGAGTGTTCGACGGCGAACTGCGCAAATGGGCGTCGAGCCTGACCGTCTGGGGCAAACCAGTCCTGCTGCGCTTCGCGCAGGAGATGAACGGCACCTGGTATCCGTGGTCGATCGGCGTCAGCGGCAACACCGCAGAACAGTATCGGGCAGCGTGGCTACGGATGCACTCGATCTTCGACGACGCGCACGCCGACAACGTCCGCTTTGTCTGGGCACCCAACGTACTCACTGCTGGCACAACCGATTTCACGTCTGCGTTTCCCGGCCACGACCACGTCGACTACCTCGGCCTCGACGGATACAACTGGGGCGACGGTTCCGGACATCGATGGCAGTGGCCCGAGGAACTGTTCCCCGACAGCCTGAGCACTCTGGCCCGCCTCGATTCCGACCGCCCGATCCTCATCACCGAGGTGGCGAGCACCGACGGAACGACACCCGACGCAAAGGCCGACTGGATACGACGCTTCTTCGGCATCGTCGAAGCCACCGATCGCCTCGAGGGAGCACTCTGGTTCCAGGTCGACAAGGAACGCGACTGGCGATTCAACTCGACGCCGCAGAGCCTCAACGCTTTTCGCGAGGCCATTGCCAAGCTTCAGGGCACTTAGCGGGCGGTGTAGTCGAATCGCTGCTCGTCGAGTCTGCTGACGAGCGCAGGCTCGAGAACCGTTGCGGCCGTGTTCGTCAGGTGTGAGTCGTCACGGTAGAACATGATCTTGTTGCGCGCCGGGAAGCACGTATTGCCTTCGCACAGTAGGTCGTTGACACCGATCGAGGTGATGTCGGTGTCCTTGCCACGCGCCTGGGCGTCGAGTATCGGCTCGATGCGGATGAAGCCGTCGAGTCCGAAATCGCACCTGTGCCAGTTGTCCAGCGCACCCGACATGCAGTCGGCGATCTGGAATCCCGGATACGGTGTGTCCTCGATGTACACCAGGCGTGCGCCGGTGGCGCGGAGTCTCGCGAGCGTGCGGTCCCACGCCTCCTGCGACGATGGGTAATCAGGAACGTAGGTCGACAGCGACGAGATGATGATGATCTTCGGGTGGAGTTCGTCGATCGCATCGAGGGAGGACGAACGCCAGTCGAGACAGTCCTGCTTGTTGAACGGATCCTGCTGGCGCGGTCGAGGAGTGAGATCCTGTGCGGGACAGGCGGCCTTGGTGAACTGGTGTATCTGCCAGCCGTGCGCATCACCGATGCTGCGGAGGGCCTCAGACCACTGCTCGGCGTGGCTGTCACCGAAAAGCGCCACCGGAATACCATCCGCGCGCCCGAAGACGCACGACCGCGTGGGGTTCTGCTGCCCTACCGGCACAAGACATTCGGTGGGCGATGGCCTGTCGTCGTATGCCTGGAACGGGTTGGGCGTCACCGGCCCACTCATCGTCGAGCGCGCCTGGCCGAACACGGCGTCGTAATTCAACGACGCGTGCGCGACGGTGTCGCGGCTCGCCGCCTTCACCACGAGGACACCGGCAGTCAGCGACACCGACAGCGCGACGACCAGTCCGGTGAGTCCGACAGAGATCGACGCCGACGCGTTACGACGGAGTTCGGCGTTGGCGATGATCGGTTCCTCGAAGTACAGCGTCGACAACGTCGCTATCACAAGCGATCCCACCGAAACGGCCACCAGCACCGGCCATGAGCGAATGCCGGTCTGCGCCTCGAAGATGACGAGCACGGGCCAGTGCCACAGGTACCACGAATACGACACGCGCCCGAGAAAGCGCAGCGGCGCAAGCGACAGCAAACTGCCGACGAGCGGCAGACCCGTACCGGCGAGCTGACCCGCGACAATGACGAGTCCCGCCGACAGCGTCGGCAGCAGCGCCGCGGTTCCGGGATAGGGCGTGCGCGAATCGATCAGCACACACGCCGCGACGATGCCCGCGAAACCCGCCCAGCCGAGCACGACGGCGAGCAACGTGACGGCGGGGTGGTCTCGACAAGCTCGACCAGCGGTAAGGGCATCTCGACCAGCGGTAGGGGCATCTCGACCGGCGGCGGGTGGTCTCGACAAGCTCGACCAGCGGGCCGGGTGGTCTCCACCAGCGGTAGGGGCATCTCGACCAGCTCGACCAGCTCGACCAGCGAGGGTGGCGAGCCACGGCGATGCGACGGCGATGAGTGCGCCCACGCCGAACTGCCAGATGCGGGTCTGCGTCGCCATGTAGGCGTACGCGGGGTCGGCTGCGGTTGTCTGGATGCACCAGACGAGCGAGACCACTGTGATCACACCGACGACCACACCGATCGAGACTCGGGGCGAAAGACGTCGGCGCAGAGCGGTTCTCGACACCGCAACGGCGGCGGCAAAGATGATCAACGGCCAGCCGAGGTAGATCTGCTCCTCGATCGACAGTGACCAGAAGTGCGTCGCGAGGCTGCCGTCTATCGCACCCGAGAGGTAGTCGGCGTTCTGCGCGATGAAGTGCCAGTTGGCCACGTTCGCTGCCGCGGCGAGAAGATCGAGCGACTGCTTGAACACCTTCAGTAGCGGCATCGTGATGATGGCGGCCACGAGCGAGACGACGATCACCAATGAGGCCGCCGGAACGATGCGGCGGCAGCGTCGAGCATAGAAACCCTTGAACGACACCGTCTTTGTCTGCTCGAACTCGTTGACGAGCAGCCGGGTGATGAGGAATCCGGAGATGACGAAGAAGATGTCGACACCCACGAATCCGCCAGGGATGAACGGGATACGCGAGTGAAACGCCACGACGACCAGCACGGCTATGCCGCGCAGACCCGCAATGTCGTCGAAGAACTGTCGCTTGGGAACCGCGGGGGTGGCAGGCGCGAGGATGTCGGTCAGTCTCACGTCGACCACGGGAGCATGATGTCGAAGACGCCCATCGCGAGCACCCCGATGAAGACGATCGCGAGCGTGTAGCCGACCACCTCGAACACAGTGATGCGGTTCCAATTGGGTTCGGTGGGGCGACGTTCCGTCACCTCGGGACGCTCAGGAGAGCGACGCTGAGGAGCCTGCGGCCCGAACTCGGGTTCACTCATGCCGCGCGCTCCGTGACGTCGGACGCCTCAGCAGTCGCGGTGGCAGCGCCTATCTCGTCAGACACCTTCGACGATGCACGCTGATGTGAGATGAGTATCTTGATGAACTCGGACAACAACGGCAGGGCGAGATAAGTGTAGGCCCCCACGAATCCGACGAGCATGAAGAATTCCCAGAGCCCGTATTCGCGCACGTCACGCACGAGGAGAACCCAGAAGAGCGCGAGTGATCCGCCGAGTGCGACAACTCCGAGCAGACTGATCGACCGCGCAAGTGAATTCGTCTTTCCGACAACGCTTGTGGGTACCCAGCTCTTCTCGCGTCCGGTGAGCTTGTGCCAGATGGCAACCGTATGCGCGAAGCTGTACGCCATCTGAATCCGCAGCACCTCGAATCGCCACCTGCTGCGCGACACCAACGGAAAAAGAACCACGTACACCCACAGTCCCAGCAGGAACGGAACGAGTTGCGCCGGATGCACATCGGCCGGATAGAACGCGACCATCACGATCCCCGGAATGAACAGCATGAAGACGTTCATGGCAGTCGTCAGGTAATAGAACACACCTGCCAAGGCCGCGAGGCGCTGCCGGATCGTCGGACGGACGGGAGCCGTGGTCAGCGCCGGATTCGGGAGGCGCGACAGCGATCCCATGCACCAGCGGTACTGCTGGTTGAGGAATCCGGCGAGATCCGCGGGACACAACCCCCGCGAGAGCACCACCGGGACGTAACTGACCCGATAACCGGCCTGCTGCAGATGCCGGCCCGTGTGCAGATCCTCGCTGTGGTCGATCGGCGCAAACCCGCCAACGGCCTCGAGTGCCGACCGCCGATACACCGCAGAGGTGCCGACACACGTCGCCGCATCGAAGCCGTCGCGTGACGGCAGCACCCAGCGGTAGAAGAATTCCTGTGTCGCCCCCGCGGTCCGCTGAATCCAGTTCATTGATTCGGTGGTGGCGAAGGTCTGCGGACTTTGCACCACCCCCACTCGCGGATCGTCGAGGTAGGGCACGAGATGCCAGAGAAAGTCGGGGCGCGGACAGAAGTCGGCGTCGAAGATCACGATGAGATGCCCGGAGCTGATGCCGAACGCGTGTCTGAGGTTTCCCGCCTTGCGTAGCTCACCGCGGTTGGGCCGGACGATGTAGGTGAAGCCGTACTCCTCGGCGAGGAATTCGACGCCTGGCCGCGCGGCGTCGTCGAGGACATAGAACTTGATGCGGCTCCCCCACGACAGGCGCGAGACGTTCTCGTAGGTGTTGCGCAGAATGGCGAGACTTTCGCCGCACGTGGGCAGAAAGACGTCGACGCGTGGGTACCGGGCGTCGTCCGGCTCCCAGGTCGCCGCGAGTGTCTGGTGCGAACGCCACTGCACGCGGCGTCGGGCCATTCCGGTGCATGCTGCGAAGACCACACTCGCCGCGTTGAGCGCGAGCACGATCAGCGCGGGCCAGAGCAGCGGGTGAGCCGTCGCGAAGACGAACAACGACGCGCCCGCGAGGACGAACGCGGCAATCAGGAACAGCTGGACCCACCTCATCTGCGGACCGAGATAGGCGTAGACCTCGCCGTCGCGCGGAACCGTCACCACATTGGGGTCGCGCAGAGGTGTGGGCGGAGTGCCATGACGGCGCCGCGTTGCTGCCGCGCCGTCACGCGTGCTGATCTGCACTCCCACGCGAAACAGAATCATGGACGGGGCACCCCCGCGCAAGCAGACGGCACCGTGTTCGCACGACCCGCTAGATTCTCCGTGTGAGAAAAGCGTTGGTCTTCGCGTGCGCGTGCGTGGTCACGCTGTGCGTGGCTACTGCCTGCGGAAACGACGCATCACGTTCATCAGTGACGAAGACCACACAAGCACGCGGTGACGTGCTCACGACGTCGCCCGGCCTGAACTCGTGGACGGCAGCGCTGCCGCCGCACACCCGTGTCACCCGTTTGAATTACACGTCGACGTCTGGAGTCGACGACTCGCAGACCGCGGTCACCGGGGCGGTGTTCGTCCCGGGTGGCTCATGGCCCGCCGGCGGGTGGCCACTGATCGCGTTCGCGCATGGCACGACGGGGCTCGCACGCGACTGCGGGCCGTCCGACCATCCGGACATGTTCGGCGAGGTCTCGCTGATCGGCTCGTTCGTCCGCGCCGGATACGCCGTGGTGACCATCGACTACCAGGGGCTGAGCACCCGCGTCGACGCCCCGCCGCACCCCTACCTCGAGCCGCGCACCGCCGCATACAACGTGATCGACGGCGTACACGCTGCCCGCTCGGTCGAGCCGACGATCGGGGCGAAGTGGGTCGTCGTAGGCCCGTCGCAGGGAGGCGCAGCGGCGTGGGCAACAGCCGAGCAGTACGGAAAGTACGAAAACTCAACGCAGACAGGCGAACTCGTCGGGGCCGTCGCGATGTCGCCGGTTCTCGACATGACCGGTTACGCCGACGCCGCAGCCAACGGCACACTCAACACCGCACAGCGATTCCTTTATCCCCTGATCGTCGTCGGGGCGTCGCGGGCGGATTCGCGCATCGACCCTGGCACATATCTTCCAGGACTCTCGACGCACGACGTCGACGCCAGGATGTCTTGTGCCAGCGGTCGGACCGCTCTGGCCGCACAGTCGCACAGCCCCGACGCGCAGGCATTGGGCTCTGCGGCGGCGCAGGACTCATCGGACGCTACTGCGCTGCTTCGAAACACTCTGCAGCGCTTCGCGTTACCGTCGGCACGAACAGACGTGCCCATTCTCGCGATTTACGGCAGCGCCGACGAGATCAACCCTGTGCACGTGACCGAGGCCGCACTTGCGCGAGCCTGCAGTCTCGGAGATAAGGTCGCGCGCGATCGGCGCGAAGGACTCGGACACTCGTTTGATCCGGGCCCCATTCTCGGCGAGTGGATTGGCGCGCGAATGCGTGGTTTGCACGTCCAGAGCGACTGTTGACCGACGGGCCGCTATTGTGACCCTTCGGGGCGTGGGCAAGAAGATGGAGTGGTTAATCGCATGGGAAGTCTGCTGAAGCGAATCTGGGCTTCCGCACCGATCTGGGCCTGGGTGGTCATGATCGTCTGTGTTGTCGTGCTGATCGTCGGACTTGTGGTGTCGGGGAACCGCACAAGCGGCGTCAGTTCGACTGCGTCGAGCGGTACGCCATCGGATGCTGCGCCGTCGAGTACCGCACCGACTGCGACCCCGGCGACGGTCGCGTTCATGGACAGCGCGAAGTCGTCGCCCAAGACCCCCAAGACCCTTGTGCTGCTCGGTGATGCAACGGGTGCCGATCAGCAGGGCTGGGCGCCGGCGCTCGGTTCGGCGATCAGTAAGGCACTCGACCGGCCGGTCGCCACCAAGTACTGGAACACCTCCACCGAGGCCTACGGACCCATGACCGGCCTCGGCGAGGGCACCAACGGTCCGATCGGTTACTGGAACGGCAGCACCGCGGGTAAGGGCCCCTCGTATGCGCAGGAGAACCTCGCGAAGCTGATCCGCCCCGAGGTCACACCCGATCTCATCCTGCTCAACTACGCGAGCTCGCCCGATCAGGGCACGCCGCTCGCCGCGCAGGTCCAGCCGTTGATCGACCAGCTCACCAAGAAGTATCCGAAGGCCAAGATCGCAGTGATCAAGCAGAGCGTCGAGGGCGCGTCGTCGGATCAGAGCGCCGGATACGCCGCCGCCATGGACGCCGAGGGCATCCAGGTCATCGACGTCCACGGCGCGTTCCCGTCCGATCAGGCAACCAAAGCCGTACTCACCGCGTTCGGGTTGTCGAGCCAGTAGCCGGGTGCGCTCCTGTGACGAGTGGGCTGCTCTAGCGCGTGCCTGCTGTGACGAGTTCACCGTGATCGAGCGTGTGGCCGGTGGTGCCCCGCGTCCGAGCTCACCGTCGGGTCTAGGGTTCTAGGGTGGCAACCCCAAAGCAGTGGATCGCCGGGGCGCGACCCCGCACACTCCCCAACGCGATCGCACCCGTCGTCGCCGGTGTCGGCGCAGGCCTGCACATCGGCGGCGTGAACTGGTGGAAGGCTGCGCTCGCCGCAGTTGTCGCGATCGCGTTCATCATCGGCGTGAACTTCTCCAACGACTACTCCGACGGCATCCGCGGCACCGACGACGAGCGCGTCGGCCCGATGCGCCTCGTCGGCTCTGGCGCTGCATCACCGGAGTCGGTCAAGCGCGCGGCGTTCCTGTGCTTCGGGATCGGGGCCGTCTGCGGTCTGGTACTCGCCGCGACGACGGCCTGGTGGCTCGTGATCGTCGGAGCGATCTGTATCGCCGGGGCGTGGTTCTACACCGGAGGGTCGAAGCCGTACGGCTACATCGGACTCGGCGAGGTCGCGGTGTTCGTCTTCTTCGGGCTCGTCGCCGTGCTGGGGACCGAGTACGTCACCGTCGGGACCGTCGACTGGGTGGGACTGGCGTGCGCCGTCGGGGTCGGCTCGCTCTCGACGGCGGTGCTCGTGGTCAACAACCTGCGCGACATCCCCACCGACCGCGAGTCGGGCAAGAACACCCTGGCCGTGCGCATGGGCGACGCCGCAACCCGACGCTTCTACGGCGTGCTGCTGCTGGTTCCGCTCGTGATGAGCGTCGTGCTCGTCGCGGCCACCCCGTGGGCGTTGCTCGGGCTGCTCGCCGCTCCCCTGCTGTGGAAGGCATACCAGGCGGTCCGCGCGGGAGCCGTCGGCCCGGGACTCATTCCGTCGCTCGGCGCCACGGGCATGGCCATGCTCGCGTGGGCCGTGCTCACCGCCGTCGGGCTGGCGGTCGGGTAGCGGGCGGGGCGCGGGCTGTCGGGGTGCGCGCGGGCGGCCAGAGCCGCAGAAAACTACAGCCCATGGGCGGTGCACATGTACCGGTACAGGCGAGGCGCCCCAAAGCTGCAACTATCTGCGCGAGTCGAGCTGCTCGAAGAACTCGTCGGACGTCAGGATCGTCGTCGAGCAGCGACCCGGGGCCCGGACCCCGACCGGACCGCAGAAAACTACAGCCCATAGGCGGCGCGCATGTACCGGTACAGGCCAAGCGCCCCAAAGCTGCAACTATCTGCGCGAGTTGATCTGCGCGAAGAACTCGTCGGACGTCAGGATCGTCGTCGAGCAGCGACCCGGGGCCCGGACCCCGACCGGACCGCAGAAAACTACAGCCCATAGGCGGCGCGCATGTACCGGTACAGGCCAAGGGCCCCAGAGTCGTAACTATCTGCGCGAGTTGATCTGCTCGAAGAACTCGTCGGACGTCAGGATCGTCGTCGAGCGCCGCCGCGGATTGAGGTGCACCCCGTTGTGGACGGCGCCCATGATCGTCGCCTCGACGTGGGGCCACCGGCTGACGACGTCGTCGTAGGTGAACGGCATGTACACGTAGTTGCCCGCGGCCTGCACCTGGTTTCGACGACGGTCCTCTTGGAAACTCTCCTTCTCGGAGTGAAACGCATAACCGTCGACCTCGACGACCAGCCTGTCTCCGATCAGCATGTCGACATGCCCGACGCCCGGAATGTGTGCCTGCGTCGTCAGCCGTACACCCTTGCGGCGGATACGAACCCGCGTGATCGACTCGATGCCCGACGCAGCCTTGGGGTCACACTCGCCGAGCAGTCGCCACACCGACTTCGGCGCACCGTCGAACGCCGAGTGGATCTCTTCGACGGTGGGCACGACGAGGTCGGACTCCACCTCGTCGTCGCCGTCGGACTGGCCGACGAGCGAACCCGCGCCACCGGGCTTGCCTGCGAGCGTGCCCGCGCCGCCGGACTTGCCCGCGAGCTCGCCCGCGTCGCTGGGTTTTCCGACGGGTTTGCCTGCGTCGTAACGATATCGGCGGTGGAGCACCGAGTCGGTGACGACGATCGTCTGCTCCTCGGTGAGGCATCGCAGTGCGTGACGCAAGGCGGTCACCGGCTCGTCGACCGCGGCGTCGACCCTCATGTGTCCGCCGTACTGGCGGCAGAATCGTCGGGGATGTCGACGATGCGCCGAGGCCGTCCCGCGCACGTGTAAAGCCTTGACGCGCGGCGGAATCCAGAACCCGTGCAGCTTGAGCGCCGCCACGCACGTGAGGCAGCCGCCCGCGCGGACCGCCTCGACGACCAGCGGGTCGGCACCATCGGTGGCCATCCAGCCGTGGCGCAGTCGCAGGAGTTGGCCCTCTTCGACGCCGCGTCGAACATCTCTCGGCGACATTCCGTCGCGGAGCAACGCGGCAACCCGGTGCACTCCGAAGTCATCCATGGCGACACAGTGTGCACCGGATTCGGGCACGCGCGGGAAATCTCTCCACAGGGTCGCGGGTCCGCGCAGAAACCTACGACTCAGGGGTGGTCCACCTGTACCGGTACAGGCGAACCACCCCTGGCGCGTAACTTTCTGCGCACGGACAGGCCCGAGATCAGACCCCGAGAGATCAAACCTCCGCGTCGACCTCCGGCAGGCTCGCCAGTACGGCGGCCTTGAGATCGTCTGCGCTCGTGGCAGATTCGACGACGGCCCGCGACGCCGGGTCGTTCACCTCCAGGATGCCCAGGAGTAGATACTCGGCGCGGAGCTGGTCGTTGCGCTCACGGGCGATCTCGACCGCAGCCCGGAAGGCGTCGCGGGTCTCGGACGCGAAGCGGGGTCGGCCACCGCGACCGCGCGGGCCGCGCCGTCCGCGACCGGGCTCCCAGGGGCCCCGACCGTCGGACTCGCCGTCGAACTGCCCGGGACCGAACTCGGCACCGAACGGCCCGTCGGGCCCGAAGGGGCCCCCAAACGGACCACCCGGGAACGGACCACCCGGGAAGCCCCCGGGCCCGCCGCGACGCGGGTCGAATCCCTCGCGCGGATCGAAGCCAGGGCCGAAGCCCCGACCGCGGCCCCTGCCATGACCGTGACCGTGTCCACGGCCCCGACCACGCGGACCCCCGCCACGCGGACCGCAATCGCGGCCACGCGGACCACGGCCACGCTCGGGTCGCTCGGCCCAGCCTTCGGAGAGGTCGTCTCCGAAGCGGTCGCGCACGGCGGCGCGGACCTTGTCGAGGTCGATCCCGATGCTCTTGAGAGCCTCGCGATCCTCCTCGTAGCGTTCGGCGGCGCTCTGCTCGGCGGCTTGCTCCTCGTCGGCGTCGTTTTCTTCGTGGTAAGCCCGCACGACGTCGCGCGCCGCGTCGAGCTTCAGACCCTGCTCACCGAGCAGCCCGAACAATGGCGAACGCGCGTTGCACAGCATGCCAAGGATGAGGTGGTCGTTGCCGAGCTGGCGATGTCCCAGGTCGGCGGCTTCTTGCGTGGCAAATGCCAGCATCATCTTGTCGTCTCGACTGAATCGTCCAAACATGATGGTTCTCCTTTCGGCCCTCTCAGGCCTCACGTTGTGAATGCTTCTGGTGCACGGCCTGGCGGCTGATCTGCAGAATCTCTGCAATCGCCTGCCAGCTCCAGCCCTTGGATCGAGCGTTCGCAACCTGTACTTCCTCGAGCCGGTCAGCCAGGGTCCGCAGTGCGCGGACAGCGGCGAGGCCGATGGCCGGGTCGTCGCTCGCGGCGGCTCCGGCCAGATCTTGCTCTGGTGTCGTTGGTTCGTCGTGCATGATGTCAGGTTATGTTGACACCACCCCGTTGTCAACAATTATTGACAACCAAATTCGACGCTACTCCTCGACGATCGCCTCGGTGATGTTCATCCGAGCCGCGCGAGCCGCTGGCACAAACGCCCCTACCAGGCACAACACGATCGACACTGCGACGAAGAGCAGAGTCGACGGTCGAGGCGAGTAGGTGATGTTCAGCGACGTCGTCGCGGACAGGATCTTGTCTGCCAAGAAGTGCAGGCCCGTACCCATCACGAGTCCGGTGACCGTGCCGACCACCGCTATCGCGCCGGCCTCGGCGACCACCATGCGGGAGATGAATCGACGCGACGCCCCCATCGCACGCAGCACACCGAGCTCACGACGACGTTCGAGTACCGACAACAACAGTGTGTTGAGCAATGCGATCGCGGCGGCCACCGACACGATCCACTGGATGGCGACAGTGAAGGCACCCGCCTGCTGCGCCTGCTGCTGGGTTGCCGCCAGCGCCTGTGCTCCGGTGTAGACGTATGCGGTCCCCGACCGCGGCAACGGATGCGCATCGACGATGCGCTGCAACTGCTCTTGCACCGCAGCGCGGTCGGCGGTCGGCTCGACGTCGATCTGTAGATACGTGTCGCCGGTCCGGTTGAACCACTGCGCGAGAAGCGGATTCGACATCGCGGCGGTACCGGAATCGATGGAGATGTAATCCACGATGTCGCGGACGACGAGATCGTGATAGCCGGTTGGTGTTGCTAGGCGCAGCGTCGAACCGATGTCGGCGTCGAGGGACCGGGCGAGCACGCTCGACAGAATGATTCCACGACCGTCGAGGACGTCGGAAAGTGCTTGCGGTGTCGTCTTTTTGGTGAACGGCGCCGTCGATCCGGGTTCGAGTCCCTGAACGAGAATCCGAGCCTCACCCACGTTGACGTTGGCCCACTGCGCTCCGACAACCCGCGACACTCCCTGCACCGCGCGCACCTCGTCGGCGATCGCGTCGGGTAACGCTGCGCCCGCGGGGATCTCGTCGCGCGGCGTCGAAGAGACGTAGAAGTCGGGGTCACCGAGCCCGTCGAGCGAATGTGAGATCGACGCAACGAGATTGTCGAGCGCACCCGACGTGCCCATTCCCACCGCGATCGCGACCGCAACGGTCATCAGCGTCGCCCAGGCACGACGCGGCGCACGTTCGGTGTTGACCGCGGCGAGTTGTCCCGGACCGCCGAACCGCCTCGCAACCGACACGACGAGCCGCACGAGCGGGCGGGTGAGCGCGAAGCAGACCAGCAGCGCCCCAACGGCATACACCGCGCCCGCGACGATGGCCGGGCGGCCCGGAACGTCGACGGCGATGAACCACGACCCGACGAGCAGCGCTACACCGGCGACCGCTGCCAACACGGTCAGCGGTCCGCGCTGCGGTCCGGTGTCGGCGACCTGTCCAGACACCATCGCCTCGACCGGCGACACGGCGAACACCGATCGCGCGGCGAGCGAGGTCGCGGCAACACAGGCAAGCACACACGCGATCACCGCGACGACCGGCGCATAGGACGGCAGGTGATAGTCGACGACGATCGAGACCGAATCCCGTTTCGTCGTCGGAACCCTTGAAATGGCCCAGCGGCCGGCGAGGATTCCGATCGGTACGCCGATCAAGCCGCCGACGAACCCGAAGACCGCAGACTCCGCGAGCAGGTCAGAGACCAGGTGAGATCGCTTGGCGCCCAACGCGCGAACCATCGCCAACGACGCCCGGCGTGACGCCACAGCCATATTCATTGTGTTGAACACGAGGAATGCGGCGATCACAAGGGAGATGAGCGACACGAGCAGCGTCGAATCACGTGTCACCGACCCGGCAACCTCAGCTTGTTTCGCGCGGAATCCCGGATCGACAACCACAGCACGCCCATCGACGACGCGCCGCACCTCGTCACGCAGCGTGCCGACATCGACGCCCGGCGCTGCGACGACGAGGATCGACGACACCTTGCCGCTCAGCCCGGTGAGGCGTTGAGCCAGGCCGAGATAGGCGAACATGAAGTCGCCGTTGTTGAGTCCCGCACCGTCGACGACCCGCACCACCCGGACGTCGACTCCGTTGACCGATAGTCGTTGCCCCAGAGACAAACCCGTACCCGACCCGACGATGACGCCGTCGTCGAGGTCGCCCGGGCTCAGCCCGGTGGCTGCGGCCTCCTGGACACCGCCGGCAAGGGCACGCGCACGAAAGTCAGATCCCACCAGCGCAATTCGCTTGTCGTCGACGACCGCGGTACCGCGAATTACCGGCACCACCGACTTGGCGTCGGGAACCTGTGCGCGGATATCTCCCGCAACCGACTCCTCGATTCCCGAGTCTGCGATCGACGCGACCTCGAGCTGTGCCGTGCCGTTGATCGCGGCGTCGAAGTCTCGGATCGATTCGCTCAGTGACCCGTATGTGCCGAGTACCGCGATCAACAGCGCCGACGAGACCGCGACCACGATGAGCGAGGTGACAACGCGCAGACGGTGATCACGCAGCTCACGCAGGTTCAGGACCCGCACACGCGTGAGCGCGGCGAACAGCTTAGTCACCATCGGTTGCGACCCTGCCGTCGCGTACGACGATCGTCCGATCGGCGACATCTGCGGCGTGCGGATCGTGAGTCACCATGATCACCAAGCGATTCGGCGCGTCGTGTGCAACCTCGGACAGCAGTTCGAGGACAGAGTCTCCGGTGTGGGAATCGAGGTTGCCGGTCGGCTCGTCGGCGAGGAGGATCGACGGCTCCATCATCAACGAGCGCGCGATCGCGACGCGCTGCATCTGTCCACCCGACAACTCCGACGGTCGGTGATCGATACGGTTGCCGAGCCCGACGCGGTCGAGAAGTTCGACGGCCCGCGGCTTTGCGCGTCGCAGCGACTGACTGTCGAGAAGCCTTGGTAGCGCGACGTTCTCCCACGCCGACATCGTCGGCACGAGGTTGAAGAACTGAAACACGAACCCGACGCGATGTCTACGGAAGGCCGACGCCGCGTTGTCGTCGAGGCTCGCGAGGTCGACGCCGTCGACCTCGATCGATCCCGACGTCGGGGTGTCGAGTGCCCCGATGATGTGTAGCAGCGTGCTCTTACCCGCACCCGACGGCCCGACGATGGAGACGAACTGCCCACCGTCGAGCGTGAGGTTCACCCCGTCGAGCGCGCGAACCCGCTCGTCGCCGAGGCGATACTCCCTGACCAGGTCATCTGCTTGCACCACGCATTGCGCCACGCGATCGATGGTATGCGACGCGACGTGCGGTGCATCACACCCCGACGTTGGCGATAACCGTCGCCATCGCATGCGTCGACGTGTGCGACAGCGACAACGACGGCTCGCGCCAGTTCTTGCGTTCGGCGACAGCAGCCAAGCTTCCGGTCAGCCGAATACCGGGCACCGGACCGTTCATCACGACCTCGATCTCATGCAGCGGGGTCGCGGCGTCGGAGTCGATCAGTGTTTTGATGACCGACTCCTTCGCAGCGAAGCGTGCCGCGAGACGCTGTGCGCGCGTGGACCCTTCGCATCGCGCGAGCTCCGCATCGGTGAAGACGCGCCGTAGATAGCGGTCTCCGAACTCCGTGATCGAGGCACTCACATCGGCGACGTCGACGAGGTCGCAGCCGACAACGAGGCTCATACTCCGGCAGCGACGAGGGTGCTCAGCGCCGAGGCAAGGCTGTTCACGCTGGAGAAGGTCGACTTCTTCAGAATCTCCTCGGGAAACTCGACGTCGTAAAGATCTTCGAGTCCCAACATGACGTTCACGGTTGCGTGTGACGTCAAGCCGACGGTGAATAGGTCGGTATCGTCCGACACCTCTTCTGCCGCGACCGTTAGTTTTCCATACTTGTCCAGTATGCACCGAATGTCGCTTTTATTGATTTCCATTGTTCCCTCCCGAGCCGATCATGATCCCCACCGATGATTAAGCTGCAAAACCTGGCGTTGCAGATGTCACATCGTGCTCGTATACTACAGGCGCATTGAAAAATGGACCACAGGGGGAAAGACGGGTCCGTGCATTTGGGGGATTTATCAGTCCGTGAATCCCGCTCCGTTTTCGCATTTTGGGAGGAATGTGTTGACCACAGGAGAATTGGATTCTGCATGCGCGTTGGACGCTTCGACGGTCGTCGAGGTCGCCGCTGCTGCTGCCGACGATGTCGATCGCAATGGACGCTTTCCACGCGAGGCTGTCGACGCACTGCGCCAGAACGGGCTCTTGTCGGCATCGCTGCCGGTAGAGTTCGGCGGACGCGGAAGCTCGATCAGCGAACTCGCAAGAGTGACAAGACAACTCGGAGCTGCCTGCAGCTCGACCGCGATGATTTTCGCCATGCACCACTCGCAGGCACTGACTCTTCGCTTCCACGCCGCGACACCCGCTGCGGCCGATCTGGCTCGCGAAGTCGCACGCACCGAAGCGCTACTCGCCTCCGCGACCACTGAGATCACCACGGGCGGTGACGTACGGTCCTCGACTTGCGCCGTACAGACAAATGGCGATCGTGTCCATCTCGAAAAGAATGCACCGGTCATTTCCTACGGCGAGTATGCGGACTACATCTGCACCACCGCACGGCGCAACAGCGACAGTCCGCCCGGAGACCAGGTGCTCGTCGTCTGTCCGCGCGCCGAGACCGAGCTCACCAAGACGTCGGAGTGGGACACCCTCGGCTTCCGCGGTACCTGCAGCCCCGGCTTCATCCTCACGGCCGACACCAGCGTCGATAACGTGATTCCCGTTGACTACTCCATCATCTCCGCGCACACCATGCAGCCGTCGTCGCACACGTTGTGGGCTGCGGCGTGGCTCGGCATGGCCGACGCCGCAATGGCCAAGGCGCGCACCGAAGTTCGTGCCGCCGCACGCAAGACGCCTGGCACAACGCCGCCCCAAGCGACTCGACTCGCCGACCTCCTCGAACTGCATCAGCGATTCGAGAGCTCGGTTTCCGACGGCATCGCACAATACGAAGAATTCCTCGCGGCCGGACACCTCGAACCGACCATCGGATTCTCGGTCACGATGAACAATCTCAAACTGACTGCGTCAACGGCCGTCGTCGAAATCGTTGCAGGTGCACTGACCATCTGCGGCATCAACGGTTACCGCGAGAATCACCGCGCCTCGATGGGGCGTTTGCTTCGCGACTCATACGGACCAGCACTCATGGTTTCCAACGACCGGATCCGGGCGAACAATTCGCAACTGGTCCTCGCACTACGGGGGTAATCCAATTGACTGACCAACTCGTCGTCGACCTTCCGGTCGCGCATCGCCAGTTCCGTGATCAACTGATCGCAGCGGGACATCTCATTCCCTCCGGGCTCGACGGCCTATATGGTCGCGGTGCCGAATACGAGGCTGCTTTCGCCGGAGTCGACCGCATCATGTGGCAGGCGGGCGTCGACGCCCACGGCGAGGAGAACATCACGCGCTTCCGGTTCCCGCCGATCTTCCCTCGGGAGGCATACGAGAAGACCGACTACATCGCGTCGTTCCCGCAGCTGACCGGGGCCATCTCCACCTTCACCGGCGGCTCGGCAGAGCACCGTTCGCTGCTTCTCGACCGAGAAGCCGGCCTGCCGTGGGACGGCCACCTCTCGTCGGCGGGCACCATGCTCGTCTCGGCGGCATGTCACCCGCTGTACTCGACGCTGCCGAACACGTTGCCAGAGGGCGGATCTCGCTACAACGTGCACGGATACTGCTTCCGCCACGAGCCGTCCGACGACCCGCTGCGCATGCAGGCCTTCCGCATGCAGGAGTTCGTGTACGTCGGCGACCCCGAGGGCGCGAAAGAACACCGCGCAACCTGGACGCGGGTGGCCCACGAGATCTTCGTCAAACTTCACCTGCTCGCCGACGACGTTCCCGCCAACGACCCGTTCTTCGGCCGTACCGGCAAGATGCTCGCGTCGAATCAGCTCGAGGAGAACCTGAAGACCGAACTCGTCGTGCGTCTGTACGGCGACCTCGACGACGGCACCGCCCTGCTGTCGTGCAACAACCACCAGGACCACTTCGGAACCGGTTTCGACATCTCCACCGCGGACGGCGAGCCTGCACACAGCGCGTGCGTCGGTATTGGCATGGACCGGATTACGTTGGCACTGTTTGCTATTCATGGGATCGACAGCTCCGATTGGCCTGTCGAAGTTCGCGCAGCACTTGCGCTCTAGTCCATGAAGATCGTCAACGCGCCGACATACCTGTCGTCAGATGCGGGCCCGCTCTTCGGCGTATATACCTACCCCGAGGACGGGCTGGTTCGCGGCGCGGTACTGGTGTGCCCACCCCTGGGGAAGGAACTCAACCACACCTGGCGCGGCTTCAAACGGCTGGCCGAGTTCCTTGCCGCACAGCGCCTGCTTGTCCTTCGAATCGACTACACGGGGACGGGTGAGTCCGCGGGTTCTCAAGAAGATCCGTCAGCCGTGGACCTCTGGGATGACAGCATCACCACGGCATTCGATCATCTCGTGCGAATGGGTGCCGGACCGATTTGCGTGATTGCACACCGCAGCGGCGCGCTCTTGGCGCCGTCCAACGAACGAGTCCAGCAGGGCGCGCATAGCCTCGTGCTCTGGGATCCGATCCAGCGCGGGCGACACTTCATCCGCACGCAGCAGATGCTCTACGCGGTCCTCGCTGAAGGCCAGGACGCACCGACCCCGGGTTCCGAAGAATTGGTTCACCTGGCCGGGCTGACGCTCCACCGCGATGCCGCGCGCGCGTTCTCGCGTAAGACCCTCGATCCGGCGGCAGTTCTCGGCCAGCGAAAGGGGAACGTTCTCGCGTTGATTCCGGACGACGAATTGGATTCGTCGCTGGCGCACACAATCACCGCTGCGGGAGGCACGGTCACAGGGCTGAGCGATCAAGCCCCGTTCATCCAGGCAACCGAAGCACTTCTCATCGATTTCCCGGAGGAACTCGAACACATCCAACAGTGGGTGTCCCGACACATGCCCACGCAGCGAAGGCGAGTCGAACCCGTTCCGGTCACCGAGGCGGTTGTGGCAACGACGCCAGACGGTCGCGCGATACAGACACGGGTGCGCACGACCCGCGACGGCATCGTTGTGTGGGATACCGCTTTGGCAGGTACCCACGGAACCGCCGACCGTGTACTCATCCCCCACCCGATCGGCCACGACATCCGCAGCGGCCCAGCCAGGTTGTACCTCGAGCTCGCGAACGACGTCGCGGCCCGAGGAGGCCGTACCGTCCGTTTCGACAGGCGGGGCGTCGGAGAGTCCGGCACGACGTCAACCGACGACACGTTCGTGAAGTTGTTCACGCGTTCATACATCCGCGACGGTAACCGAATTCTGGACGAGCTCAACCTCTCTCGGATTCACGTCATCGCTCACCTGGGGATCTGCGCCGGAAATTGGATGTCGGCGCACGCCGCGATCGAGACAGCACATCGACAGTCGGCGCGATCGCGAACCGTTGCCGTGATCGCCAACGTCAACCGGTGGGATGTCTGGCCCAACGTGCCCCTACCGTTCCTGCATGGGTCGAACTCGGCTGCAGCAAAGCTGGAACTCCAGCGGCAGCGGGTGGTCTTCCGTGGAATACGGGACCTCACTGACGTGTCCGGAAGGATTCGGTCCATCCGCCTGCGTGCCGCGTTAGCGCGATTGCGGGTCTTCCAGATGCCGGAGACGATGATCGCTCATGTGCAACGCGCTGGTGCCGACGTTCGACTCATCCTCGCTCCGAACGACTATCGGCAGTTCACACGTCTGGGTGGGCCACGAGCGCTAGCCCGCCTCGGCATCTCGATACCCGTCGCCGATCTCGCCTACGGCGATCACAGCGGCTACCACATGCCGACACGAGAGCTCTTGAAAGCCAACGCACTTCGCGCTCTCGGACTGCACGACAACACCTCGAGAGAGATCGCCGGCCCCGAGTCGGCGTGACGCGGCGATCAGCCCGTCCACTCCCCCGTCCGGTAGAACTCGTCGAGAACTGCGGTCGGCGGCGCGAGGTCGAAGCCTTGCGCCGCGACCCAGTCGTCGTCGAAATAGGTTGTGGCGTAACGGTCGCCGGAATCGCACAGTAGCGAGACAACGCTGCCAGCACGGCGCTGTGCGACCATCTCCGAGATCACCTGCGCGACACCCCACATGTTGGTTCCCGTCGACGCGCCGACGCGACGCCCAAGGCGATCCGACAGATGGCGTGCGGCCGCGATCGACGCGGCGTCGGGTACGCCGATCATGCGGTCGATGACCTGCGACACGAACGACGGCTCGACGCGTGGCCGACCGATGCCCTCGATCCGCGAGCCGGTTTCCGACCGCAGCGATCCGTCACCGGTTTCGTACGCGGGCAGGAATACCGAGTTCTCCGGGTCGACGACGGCCAGCCACGTCGGATGTCTGCGGTAGCGCAGGTAACGACCAAGCGTCGCCGACGTTCCGCCCGTACCGGCACCCACCACGATCCACGTGGGCACCGGATGATCCTCGGTGGCCATCTGCGCGAAGATCGACTCCGCGATGTTGTTGTTCCCACGCCAGTCGGTTGCACGTTCGGCCATCGTGAACTGGTCGATGAAATGTCCGCCGAGTTCGCCCTCGAGCCGCAGCGCCTCGTCGTACACATCCGACGCACGCTCGACGAAGTGGCAGCGACCGCCCTCGCGCTCGATCAGTGCTGTCTTGGCGGGTGACGTTCCCGACGTCATCACGGCGATGAACGGCACCCCGATCAGATGCGCGAAGTACGCCTCACTGACCGCCGTCGATCCCGACGACGCCTCGATCACCGTGGTGCCCTCGGTGATCCACCCGTTGCAGATCGCATACAGGAACAGCGAACGGGCCAGCCGATGCTTCAGCGAACCCGTGGGGTGTGTGCTTTCGTCCTTCAGATAGAGGTCGACGCCGACCTCGGTGCCCGGAGCACCGTTGCTTCCGTCGTCGATCCAGCGCGACCATCCCGGAAGCTCGCAGCGCAGCAGATGCGTATCGGCACTGCGCCGTGCGTCGGCCTCGATCAGTCGCACGGCGTTGTCGGCCCAGCGTCGATCTGTGCGATGGTCGACGGATCGCGCCGGGTCGAGAGTCGCACTCATCGGGCGTTCGGCGGGTCTAGGGGCTGTGTTTTAGAGCTCATTTGCCGTCTGCCCCACGCAGGCGCGTCTGGAGGTCGTCGTGTTTACGACGACGCTCGGCGTCGACCGCGGCGATCTGGGTGTTGACGCGTACGCGCAGTTTCTTGAACAACACCATGCCCAACGGAAGCGCGATGAGGACACCGAACACCGCGGCTACCAACAGCGGCACAGTGACGCCCGCGAGCGCACCGATTCCCATGATGATCGCGGCCACAACCACCACCAGTAGCAGTCGCGCCACGGTGTAGAGAAGGATCGAGACGAGCAACGTTCCCATGCCCACACGGCTCTGACCTGCGATGTCTGTGTTGTCTGGTTTGTGCGTACCCGCTTGAGTGGGCTCCTGCTTGTCGGTCACATGTTCAGGATACTTGGGTGCATAATCGGTGTTTGCAGGTCACAGGCACCTTTTGACTCTCTTTACCTCGTAATGACGGTTCGAGTACCTGGGCGTTTTGCGTGTATTCATGTCTCAACGCGCAATCACCGCGCGTCTTTGGAAGAGAAACCCGAAGGGGAGAACAATGACCGCTCTCAGCCCTGGTGTAGCCACCGTCATCACCCCCGGCCTCGCAAGCCAGCACACACTGACCCCCGGCCAGGTTGCCGCGATGTTCAACGTGAACCCCAAGACCGTCGCACGGTGGGCGAGCTCGGGCATTCTCGGGTCGATTCGTACCCCCGGCGGCCATCGTCGTTTCCGCGAGGAGGACGTTGTCGCACTTCTCAATCGTCGCGTCGGATAGCCACCACGCGCCGCTGGGCTCACCGATCTCCCACACCGGGGCGCGTATCCTGGTTGATGGGAGGTTGCCATGACGTTTCTTTTGGCCATCGTCGGCTTGGCCGCGATCGGTTTTCTGTTGTGGCGCGCGTTTGGGCCCGCTCTGGCAGAACGACGTGACACGACGACGGGGAGGCCGACGTCTCGCAGCCACGGACCCGTAGGGCCCGACGACGACGTGGATTTCCTTCGCGATCTCGACAGGCGCACGCGAGGACCCAACGACGAACTGTGACGCACCCTGCACCGGGGATGCACGACGCACACCTACACGGTGTGGTTACGATTGCGGTCCGTAGCAGACACAGCGCCAGGGGGAATAGCGTCATCGACATCGACACGTCGGGCGAGTTCTGAATCATGACCACTCGCCCGGGCACGGCTCCCGACGGCGACGACAGTTTCGCCGCCAAACTAGCCGAACTGTTTGAGCATTCTCGCGATGAAGACGGCCGACGGTATACCGGTAAGCGGATCGCGGAGAAGGCCAATCAGCACGGCCACTCGTTGAGCGACGCCTACATTTCGCAGTTGCGCACAGGTAAGGCGCGTACGCCGTCGTTCAAGACAGTGGAGGCCATCGCGAGCGCCTTCGAGGTCAGCGTGACGTACTTCCTCTCGAATCCCTCCGAGGACCTCGACCGTGTGCAGCGGCAGCGCGACTACGTCGAGATGCTCGCCACGACAGAGACACATCTGTCCGGAGTCGACCTGGCAAGCCTCTGCCCCGACACCATCGACGTCATGATCGATCTGCTCAAAATGGTTCGCGCACAGGCGTTGTCAGAGCGCAGCGCGCGGACAACCGGTGGCCACCGCTCCGCGTAGCGGGCTACTTCACCGTTCCGCGTAGGCGGGCTACTTCACCGTTCCGCGTAGGCGCGCGTTACCTCACCGTTCCGCGTCGGCGGGCTCTGTCACAGGCCGGCGTAGGAGTGCAGGCCGGAGACGACCAGGTTGATGATGAACAGGTTGAACAGCAGCGCCACGAATCCGGCGACGTTGATCCATGCCGCGGTGCTGTTGCGCCATCCGGCAGTTGCGCGGGCGTGCAGGTAAGCGGCGTAGATGATCCACGCGATGAACGAGACGGTTTCTTTCGGATCCCAGCCCCAGAAGCGGCCCCATGCCGACTCCGCCCAGATGGCGCCGAACACGATTCCCAGGCCGAAGAGCGGGAACCCGAACACCACACACTTGTAGGCGAGACGGTCGAGTGCCTCTGCGGTCGGGATGTGGGCAACAAGTCGACGCAGTCCGCCGACGACGCCGCCACCGGTCTCGGAGACGGTCTCGGCCGACGCTCCCCAGCGCATCTTGACCAGGTACAGAATGCTGGCGACGCCGGAGACGAGTAGCACGCCCGAGCTGATCGAGATGATCGAGACGTGGATGGCAAGCCAGTACGACTTGAGCGCTGGAACAACGGGCGCGGCCTGCGTGTAGAGCCATCGGCCCGCGATGAACATCAGCAGGGTGACCGGGAGCAGCACGAAAGCCAGTAGCGGGCGGGTGATCTGCTTACGCAGGATGACGAGCCCGGCGACCACGCACGCGGCGCAGGTCAGCGAGATGAACTCGTACATGTTGCCCCAGGGGGCGCGGTCGGTGGCGAGTCCGCGGGTGACGATCGACGCGATGTGCGCGATGAGTCCGACGAACACGACCGGATAGGCCATGTTGCCGATCTTCTCCGACAGCGTGCGCGGAGCGGGACCCTCGATCTTGCCGGGGGCGCGCTGCGTCGTCGAACCGCCTCCCGCTGCGACCAGTTCTTTGGCCGCGGTGAGCTTGCGGGAGCGTGCTCCTGCGAGTGCGGCGAGGAACATGAGCATCGCCAGGACGTAGATGGTGATCGCCGTACCAAACAGAAGGTCGGAGTAGCGCGCCAACGTTTCGTCGATCTGGTCTGTTCCGTTACCCATCGCTGGCCCTATCTCTACTGCTGCAGTCTGCTGGAAGCGTCCGCGACTACAGGCGTCGTAGTCTCCTGTTGTCGTCGGTGAGCAGGCCGCGTGCCTGCTCGTCGAAGCCCTCGCCCCAGCCGGCCTGGTCGGTGCGAGCCAGTCCGGCAATCTCTACTACCGTACGTCGTCGGTCGCCGTTGTCCGAGTCGGGCACCAGACGCGCCCAGATCCTGCGTCGTTTGACGATCAGCGAGACCACCAACCCGACCAGCATCACGATCGACGACACGAGCACCCAGGTCTGCGCAGGATCGTGCGAGACCTGGACGGAGATCCAGCGCTTGTAGCCGTCGAAGCTGACCTTGGTGCCGTCGGGGAGGCTCGCGCTCTCGCCGATCTTCAGGTTCGCCTGGGCCTCACGGTTGAGCCTGCCCTGGTGCATCATCGTGGGGTCCAGCGAATAGGCGTTCTGCGCACGGCCGGTGTCGAGGCCGGTGTCGCCACGGTAGATGCGGATCGCGACCTGCGGGTCGTTCGGCTCCGGCGACGAAGAACTGAGCAGCGTGCCGTCGTAGCTCGCCGTCGGCGCGAAGAGCCCCTCGAGGGCGATCTGATTCTTACGGCGGGTGTCCTCGTCGGGATACAGGCCAGCCGGGGTGTCGAAGCGCGCGGCGCCCGACGACAGCATGGTCTGCATCACCTCGGGGATGAACAGGGCGGTCTGCGTGCGCTTCTCCCCGTTCGGGAAGGTCACCGTGAAGGTCGGCGCGAACCCGTTGCCCAGCACGTACACGCGATCGCCCGAGACGCGCAGCGGATCGTTGACGCGCACCGAGCGCTCCTGCCACTGCGACGACGGTGTGCGCGGGTCGGTGGTGTAGCGGATCTTTGCGTCGTACATCGACGGCTGACCGTTGGGGAGGAAGGTCGCGGAGAAGTCGTCGACGCGGATGCAGAACGGTGAGAGGTTGGTGCCGTCGACCAGCGCGCCCGCACGGAACGAGTCGTAAACCGCCGTCGACGTGTTGCACAATCCCTGCTCGCCGTCGGCGACGAGACTGCGCGTGCCCTCATAGCCGTACACCTTGCCGACCGCGATGGAGACGAGCAGCGCCAGCAGCGCGAAATGGAAGACCAGATTGCCGAATTCGCGCAGGTATCCCTTCTCGGCCGACACTTCGACGCAGCCGTCCGGATATGCCTTCGACGGCTCGCGCACGGTGATCTCGCGTCGCCAGCCACGCAGGTTGCCCGAGATGCGTTCGGCGAGTTCGGCGGGCTCGCCGTCGACCGTCTCGGTGATGTGTCGCGGCATGCGCGACAGATTGCGGGGTGCGGCAACGGGTTTGGCGCGAAGACTCTTGGCGTGCTCGATGATGCGCGGGGTGAGGCAACCAACCAGCGAGATGAACAGCAGGACGTAGATGGCCGTGAACCACGCGCTCTTGAAGACGTCGAAGAGCTGGATCTTGTCCATCCACTCGCCGAGCCAGCCGTGGTCGGAGATGTACTGAAGTGTCTTCTGCTCGTTGAGTTCTCGCTGCGGCAGCAAGGCACCGGGGATCGCGGCGAGCGCGAGCAGGAACAACAACACCAACGCGGTACGCATCGACGTGAGGCTGCGCCAGAGGTTGCGCAGCGGCCACAGCACCCGACGCTTGACCCAGTGCGGACGCTGCGGGGCCTGCGGCGCGGGGGTGGACGGTCGGTCGATGGTCTGTGTCATGTTCGCCCTGCTTCTATACCGGAAGCTCGGTGTCGGAGATGAAAGCGTCGCGGACCCACACGATGAACTGGTCCCACAAGCCGGTGACAAGAGCCACTCCGACCGCGATCAGCATGATGCCGCCGACGATCTGGATGAGTCGGGCGTGCGTGCGCAACCAGCCGAGGCTGCGCAGTGCCCACGCGGACGAGAACGCGAGAATGACGAACGGAATGCCGAGGCCTGCGCAGTACGCGATGATCAGCGCGACGCCCTTCGCAGCTGTCGCGCCCTGCGTGCCACTCGCGGTGGCGATGACCGCGGCGAGTGTGGGACCGAGGCACGGGGTCCAGCCGAGCGCGAAGACCGCGCCGAGCAGTGGGGCCCCGACGATGTTGGAGACGTTGCGCGGCGCGAAGCGGAACTCGCGCTGCATCATCGGGACGAGTCCGACGAAGACGAGGCCCATCACGATCGTCACCACCCCGCCGATGCGTTGCAGCACATCATGATTGACGATCACGGTGCTCGTGATGCCGAGGACCGTCGCCGTCGCGGCAACGAAGACCACCGTGAAGCCGAGGACGAACAGCGCTGCCGCGATCGCCACCCGTGAGCGTCCGCGCTTGGGTGACTCACCGACCGTCACCGCTGGCGCCTCCGCCCCGACGAGGCCTGCGAGGTACGAGAGATAGCCGGGGACAAGCGGCACCACGCACGGAGACGCGAAGGAGACGAGACCGGCGATCACGCACGCGGCAAGCGCCAACAGCAGCGGGCCGCTGGTGACCGTGTCGGCGAAAGTTTGTCCCATTCCGCTCACGGCTGCTTTCCGGAGTCTTCCGCGGCGATCTTCTTCACCATCGCGTCGAGTTCGTCGGCGCTGACCGTGCGCAGGTAGACCGCGGCCGGACGGTGCTGCCGGTCGAGGACGACGGTCGTCGGGACGACCGAGGTGGGTGTGGTCATCGAGGCGAGCGTCGCGCCGTCGAAGTCGTAGATCGAGGGGTACCCGACCTTGCGGTCGGCGACGAAGTCTTTGGCCGACTGTCGGTCGTCGCGCAGGTTGATGCCGACGAAGGCGACGCCGTTGTCCTTGTTCTGGTCGTAGACGGTCTCGAGATCGTCGGCCTCTGCGCGGCACGGAGCGCACCACGAGCCCCACACGTTGACCACCGTGACCTTGCCTGCGAAGTCCTTGTCGACGTCGATCTGCTTGTCGGTCACGAGGTCGGGGCCGATGAGGTCGGCGATCGGCTTGCGCTCGGATTCGGGGTAGGTGATCGTCGTCTGTCCCCCTGGCGACACGAATTGGAAGGTGTCGCCCTGCGCCACGGCGTCATTACCTCCGCTGCAGCCGCTGAGCAGCACGCCGAGCGCGGTCAGCACGGCGAACAGAGCTGCGGTGAAGGTCTTACTGCGCATGTGTCGAATCCGGCTCATGCCCCGGTGGCGAGCGGGTCGGAATGCCCGGCGGGTTCGGAGTAGATGATGTCGACGAGAGCGTCGTCGTCGTAGATGAGGCTGGTCAGCGAGGCAAGTGAGCATTGTCGACGGCGGGGGTCGTGCCAGAGACGCTGGCCCTCGAGGAATCGTCGAAGGGTGTAGACGGGCAATTGGTGGCTGACGCAGACGGCCTCGTGGCCGCGAGCGGCGTCGCGCGCCTTGTTGGCGGCCGCGAGCATGCGGTGCGCGAGCTGGATGTAGGGCTCGCCCCACGACGGGGTGAACGGGTCGCGCAGCTTGACCCAGTGTCGGGGCTTGCTCAGCGCGCCGTCGCCGACGGAGACCTTGAGGCCCTCGAACACGTTCTCGGCCTCGATGAGTTGATCGTTGGTGAAGATCGGCAGTCCGTGTGCTGCGGCGATCGGGGTGGCGGTCTCCTGCGCACGCTGCAGTGGGGAGGCGAAGACCGCGGTGATGTCGTGGTCGGCGAGCGTGCCCGCGACCTTCTCCGCCTGGGCGCGGCCGGTCGTCGAGAGGCGGAATCCGGGCAAACGGCCGTAGAGGATGCCGTCCGGGTTGTGCACCTCTCCGTGGCGCATCATGTGGACGATCGTGTGCATCAGTCGGACTCCCCCGATTGCGTGGCGTGCGCTGCAGCGCGGGCTGCGGCCGGCAGCGCGTCAGCGATTCGACCAAAAGCATCCTCGTCCAGCGCCGCAGAGACAAACCAGGCTTCGAATGCGCTGGGCGGTGCGTACACGCCCGCGTCGAGGAGTGCGTGGAAGAAGGGCGCGAAACGCCAGGTCTCGGTGTTTTTGACCGCGGCGTAGTCGGTGATGGGCGTCGAGGTGTCGGAGGTGAAGAACACACTGAGCAGGTTGCCCGCCATCTGCACCCGGTGGCCGACGCCCGCGTCGGTGAGCGCTTCGGTGAACAGCGCGGCCAGCCGGTTGGCGTTGGCGTCGAGTGCGGTGTAGACGTCGGCGTCGGCGTGGCGGAGCGTCGCGAGTCCCGCGGCGACGGCGACGGGGTTACCGCTGAGCGTGCCCGCCTGATAGACGGGCCCGGTGGGCGCGAGGTTCTCCATGATGTCGGTGCGACCGCCGAACGCCGCAGCGGGCAGTCCGCCGCTCATCACCTTGCCGAAGGTGTAGAGGTCGGCAGCGACGCCTTCCAGTCCGTACCAGCCTGCGGGGCTGACACGGAAGCCCGTCATGACCTCGTCGATGATGAAGAGCGCGCCATGGCGTCTGGTGAGATCGCGCAGTCCGGCGTTGAAACCGTCGACAGGGGCGACCGCGCCCATGTTGCCGGCCGCGGCCTCGGTGATCACGGCTGCGATCTCGTCTCCGTAGGTGGCGAACGCTTCGGCTACGGCGTCGAGATTGTTGTAGGGCAGGACGATGGTGTCGTGTGCCGCCGCACCCGTGACGCCGGGCGTCGTCGGCAGGCCGAGCGTCGCGATACCGGAGCCCGCGTCGGCGAGCAGAGCGTCGACATGACCGTGGTAGCAGCCGGAGAACTTGATGATCTTCGAGCGTCCGGTTGCGCCGCGCGCGAGGCGGATCGCCGACATCGTGGCCTCGGTGCCGGAGTTGACCAGGCGAACACGCTCGACCGGGTCGACTCGGTCGATGATCTCTTCGGCGAGTTCGATCTCGCCCTCGGTCGGCGCGCCAAAGGAAAGACCGTGCGCCGCCGTCTTCTGCACCGCCTCCACGACCGCCGGGTGCGCGTGGCCGAGGATCATCGGGCCCCAGGAGGAGACGAGGTCGACGTAGTCGTTCCCGTCGACATCCGTCAGATGACAGCCCTGCGCTGAGGCGATGAATCGCGGAGTGCCGCCGACCGCCGAGAACGCGCGCACGGGCGAATTGACCCCACCGGGCGTCGCATCCTGGGCCCGACGGAACAATTCAGCGGAACGGGCTGCGACCTCAGCGGAACTCCTCACGGCCTACAGTGTTCCAAACCGCAACGATCGGCGACAATTCGCCCTGGTCAGGCCGCACAGGCACTCGGATGGCGACTGCAATCGCGCGGCGCCGGGTTGGAGAAACTCGCCGGGCCGCAGGCCGCAAACTACGTACACAATCCGGTCGCCAGCGCGAGGCCACGACAATAATTGTCTCGGCGCCCCGCTGACGTCACAGTTGTGTACGGACCCGGCCTGCGCGGGGTTCAGCATCCCGTGAAGTCGGGATCGTCCCAGTAGCCGAGGGCGTGATCGGCGCCGGAGTCGGCCGCCTGGCGCGTCAGCTCGGGCGGCTCGGCCAGCGATTTGAGGTGGTCGCGTCGGCGGATCATCGCGAGAAGCGTGTCGACCACTTCGTCCCAGGTGAACATCAGCCGCTTGTAAGAGATTCGCCACGGGATGTAGCCGAGACGGTGAGCGGTCTCGTCTCGGACCCGGTCATTCTCGCGTTGCTCCGGCGATTTGTCGTGGTAGGCGACGCTGTCGACCTCGACGATCAGCCTCTTTCCGATCAAGAAGTCGACCCTGCCGATCCCAGGAATCTCCACCTGACTCTCGAATGCGATCCCCAGCGTGGTCAGGCGGAACCCGAAGATGGACTCGGCCCCGGAGTCGAGGCAGTCGACGCACCGGTCGAGGAGTCGCCTGATCCGAACGGGCATCGACGAGAACAAGGCCTGTAGGTCGGTGAACTCGAGAAGCCCCTGATGCAGCACGGAATCGCACGCGGCGACGATGCCCTCGTCGCCGAGGCAACGGACCGCGTACTGCAGCGCTGTGGCCACGTCGTCGAGCGGGTAGACCTCCCGTGGCGCCCGTCCGTAGCGGGTACACGCGTGATGTGTGCCGGCAGATCCGCGCGCGGCGACGTTGCGGCCGCGCACGTGGACGAGGTCGCCGTACGGGGCAACCCACACGCCGTGCAGATCGAGCGCGCTGGCACAGGTGCAGACTCCGCCCGCGCTCACTGCCGAGACGACCGTCGGGTCCGCATACGAGGTGGCGTACCAGCCTCGACGCAGCAAACGCAGGTCGCCAGAGTCGACCATTCGCCGTACCTGCGCCTGGCTGAAGTCGCGGCGGGTCAGCTCAGCCCAGGAGAAGACGCCGCGCCACTGGTCGCTGTGCTCGAGTCCGGTCACGGACCACAGCGTCTCGCGCGGATCGCTGCGAACCAGCGGCGAAGCCGGCGAGATGAACGATGCTGTGGACACGCGGCGGGCTGTGGATTGCTCGGTGAGTCCTGTGCCGCCAACCTTCGGTGTGCTCACCGGCCCAGCGCGGCGCCCACCTGGTCGGCGATGGCCCGCTGGCCGTCGACGTTGGGGTGCACCTTCACCGGCGCCGACGACCCGACTTGCGGTTCTATCCAGCGCACGCCCTCGGGCTGGCAGGCGTCGTGACCCTCGGAGACCGTCGACATATCGACGAACGTCGCGCCGGTCTCGGTGGCTGCTCGCGCGACCGCGCGGTTGAGCGTCGCCTGCAGGTCGCGGATGTACGCGACGTCGCCCGCGGCGATGCGCATCGTCGGATAGCAGCCGGTCGTATCGGGCAGAATCCACGGATACCCGACGATGACCACGCGTGCGTTCGGGGCGCGGTCGGCGACGGCGTTCAGCGCTTTCACCAGCGCCGGATAGGTGTTCGACTGCACCCCGCGCACAAAACTGTCGCCGTACCGGGCGCGACACGGCGCCCCGGTCGGGTCGGCGGCGGCCACCTCACCGCAGTCGGCGATGGTTCCGGAGAAGATGTCACCGTCATTGCCGCCGATCATGAGCGTCACGATCCGCGTTCTCTCCCCGAGCGCGTCGAGCTGCGGATCGACACCGAAGTATTGCGCCGCAAAGAAATCCGACGTCGTCGCACCCGCGCAACTGACATCGTCGAGGGCAAGCCCCCGTCGCTGCGCAAGCACGTGTGCATAGTTCGACGACGACCGCTGACACTGCAGCGGCGAATCCTCGACGAGCGGACGCACCCCCGTTCCCGCGCTGTAGCTGTCGCCGAGGTTGACGTACGCGGCGCTGGCGGCTCTTCCGCTGCTGCTTGTTGTTCCCGTGCCGGCGGACGTCCCCGCACTCGCGGTCGTCCCGGAACTCTCCGCCGAATTCGAGCCGCCGTCGGTGCACGCCGTCGCCAACAGCAGCGTCGCGAGGACCACGAGAAGCCAAGGGCGGCGGGTGCTCACGCGCTCTCACTCAGCAGTGTCAGCAGTAATTCGGCGCGGGTGCGGGCATCCGAAAGGTCGACGGCGAGCATGTCCTCGACCCGCTCGATACGGCCGCGCAATGTATGCCGGTGCACGCCGAGCGCAGCCGCCGCGGCACCCCAGTTGCCGTTGGCCTCGAGGTAGGCCAGCAGGCTCTGTTGAAGATGTCCGGCGTTCGCGGCGTCGTATGCGACGAGCGGGGCGATGCGCTCGGTGTAGCTGTCGCGCAACACCTCTCGCACGGTGTCGCTGGCGAGAAGTGAGCGTAGGTCGTAGAGGTCGAGGAGCTGACCCGCAGCCGCCGAACGACACGAGAGGCGAGCCTGCCGTACCGAGTCTGCGACGTCGTCGACCGGAACCGCGGGCCCCAGCCCGCCGCGGACTGTGCCTGTCGCACTGAGCATTCCGAGTAGACCGGTGGCGAATTGGATGTGATCGTCGCCGCGGATCAGGCCGACGAGTTCGTTGTCGCGACGGTGCACGAACACAGGCCGCCACCGGCGCTCGAACTCGACGGCGAGGCGTCGAGCACCATGCTGTGCATCGTCGACACTCTCGAAACGGAACACCACCGCGCGTACCCGACCCTCGGGATCGGCTGCCCGAAGCAGCATCTCGCGCGATCGCTCCCCGACGTGGCGGTCCATGGCGAGCGCGAGCACTTCACCCTGCAGTTCGCCGACGTCGCGTCGAACCTCTTGCGGCTTGGCATATTCGATGACGAGCAGCGAGACGGCGTGGCCGATCAGCATGCGGCCGACGTCGTCGAGTGGGCTCGAACCGATGACGCCGAGATGTCCGAACGTCGTTGCCCCCGAACCGACTCGCGCGACGGTGAGCACCGAATCATCGGTCACGCGGACGGCACCCGCGGATGCGGGGTCGCGCATCACTATCGTGCGAAGCTGTTCGAGTTCAACGGCATTCGCCTGTCCGGGAGCTTCCGCAACCGGGGTGTGCCCGGCGTCGAGCAGGATCACCCGCTGGCCAACCGCATCAGCGAGCTCCCGTACGAGTCCCTTCGACCCCGATACCGTTGCGGCCCTTGTCATGCGAGGTTGCGCACGCGTCGCGGACACCAGCCGCGCCGACCGCTGCGCGGCGATCTGATCGAGGACCGCCCGTGTGATGGCCGAGAACGGTATCGCGAGCGGAACCTCGAACAACGGGAGACCGAACTCGTCGGCGGCCGCGAGCAGACCGTCGGGCACCTCGTCGAATCCGAGACCGACACCGAACCCGATCGCGGCGGCACCGACGGCGTTGAGGCTGCGTACGAACTCGCGCTGCGCGGCAGCGTCGTCGGCGTTCAGTCGCATGCCGGTGGTCAACAGCACCTCGCCGCCCTGCAACCAGTCGGCGGTGCTCACGAGTTCGGAGCTCACCGCGCAGTCGAGGTCGCGGTCGAGGCCCTCGGCCCCGGCGCGCAGCGAGAGCTCGAGTCGACGCTGGGCCATCAGCCATCGAACAGTGGTCACCCACCCACCGTAACCGCCGACTGGACATTGTGGCAGTGCGACGCCGAAAGGCTGTACAACTTGTCAGGTCCGCAGGTGGGGGTGGCAGGCGAACACTGGTGTCCATGACCACAGCAACCGACATTGTCTACCGGCTGCCCCAGGAGCGGAAGCTGGTCAGCGAACTGCCCGGCCCACGCTCGATGGAGATCGGGCAACGCCGACTCGGTGCCGTCGCCGCGGGCGTCGGCTCCAGCGTTCCCGTCTTCGCGGCCGACGCCGACGGCGGAGTGATCGTCGACGTCGACGGCAACTCGCTGATCGACCTCGGCTCCGGCATCGCCGTCACATCCGTCGGCGCGAGCAACTCAGCCGTCGCGGCGGCCGTCGCCGAGCAGGCAGCGCACTTCACGCACACCTGCTTCATGGTGACGCCGTACGAGGGCTACGTGGCCGTCGCCGAGAAGCTCAACGAGATCACCCCGGGCGACTTCGAGAAGCGCACCGTGCTGTTCAACTCGGGCGCCGAGGCCGTCGAGAACGCGGTCAAGATCGCCCGCCTATCGACACGACGCAACGCGGTCATCGCCTTCGACCACGCCTACCACGGGCGCACCAATCTGACGATGGCGATGACGGCCAAGAGCATGCCGTACAAGCGCAACTTCGGTCCGTTCGCGCCCGAGGTGTACCGGATGCCGATGAGCTATCCCTACCGCGACGAACTCGGCAGCGACGGTGTCGCCGCGGCCAAGCGCGCGATCTCGATGATCGAGAAGCAGGTCGGCGCAGAGACCACCGCCGCGATAGTCATCGAACCGATCCAGGGCGAGGGCGGATTCATCGTTCCCGCACCGGGATTCCTCTCGACGCTCGCCGAGTGGTGCACCATGCACCGCGTGCTGTTCATCGCCGACGAGGTGCAAGCCGGATTCGCCCGCACCGGAACGTGGTTCGCGTGTGAGCAGGAGGGCGTCACGCCCGACCTCATCACGATGGCCAAGGGCATCGCCGGCGGAATGCCGCTGTCTGCGGTGACCGGCCGCGCCGACATCATGGACACGGTGCACGGCGGCGGACTCGGCGGCACCTACGGCGGCAATCCCGTTGCGTGCGCTGCGGCGCTGGCCGCCATCGACCAGATGGAATCGCTCGACCTGTGCGGCCGTGCGCGGCACATCGAAACCATCATCACCGAGACGCTCTCGGCCACCAAGGACGAACTCGACGGTGCGGGCCTGCCCGTGATCGGTGAGATCCGCGGTCGCGGCGCGATGATGGCCGTCGAACTGGTCACGCCTGCCGAGGACGGAAGCGCAACTCGCGAACCCAATCCCGACCTCACCGCCGCGGTGGCCAAAGCGGCGCTCGCCCAGGGCGTCGTCGCGTTGACCTGCGGCACCTACGGCAACGTGCTACGTCTGTTGCCACCGCTGGTCATCGGCGACGACCTGCTGCGCGATGGCCTGGCGGTGCTGTGCCAGGCACTCAAGGACAACGCCTGACCTGCTAGTTCGTTGCCAGATCACTAAGGAGAGTCGTGTCCCCGCATCCCCTGGACCAACCGCATCCCCTCGATCCGCTGACCGCCGACGAATTCCGTTCCGTCACAGCCCTACTCGGTAGCGAGCAGGGGGTCGGCGACGGTTGGCGCTATGCGTCAATCGAACTCGCGGAGCCGACGAAGACCGAACTCGCCGCATTCGACGCCGACGGCACGCTTCCGCCGCGTCGAGCGGTGGTCGTCTGCTTCAACACAGGAGAGAACACGACGTACAAGTCGTTCGTGTCGATCTCGGGTGGCAGCGTCGACTCGTTCGAGCTGATTCCCGACGTCCAGGCGAACTTCACCGTCGACGAGTTCGAGGAATGCGACCGCGTCCTGCGCGCGCACCCCGACGTCCAGGCGGCGCTGGCTCGACGCGGGATCACCGATCTGGACGGCGTTTTCATGGATACGTGGACCTATGGTGGCGCGGTGATCCCCGACGAGTACCGCGGTCGACGCCTCGGCTGGTCGGACACCTGGGTGCGCAACAGTGAGGGCACGAATCCGTACGCGAACCCGGTCGCGGGACTGCACTGTGTGATCGACGTGAACACGATGGAACTGCTGCGCATCGAAGACACCGGCGGATTCGACCAGCCGGAAGTGATGGGCGAGTACGTTCCGCGCCATATCCCACAACGCATTCGGGACACATTCAACCGACCCGAGCTCAAGCCACTGGAGATCACCCAGCCCGACGGTCCGTCGTTCACGCTCGACGGCAATCAGCTCACGTGGCAGAAGTGGTCGCTGCGTGTGGGTTTCAACTACCGCGAGGGCATGACCCTGCACACCGTCACCTACGACGACGGCGGGAACGTGCGCAAGATCGCGCATCGTCTCTCCTTCGCCGAGATGGTCGTCCCCTACCGTGATCCCAGCGAAGACCATTACCGCCGTACGGCTTTCGACATCGGCGAGTGGGGCCTCGGCTTCATGACGACGTCGCTCGAGCTGGGTTGCGACTGCCTCGGCGAGATCCGATACCTCGACGCCACGCTGCACAACAGTGCGGGTGAGCCATACACCATCACGAACGCGATCTGCATCCACGAGGAAGACAACGCCGTGCTGTGGAAGCACGTCGATCACGACGCAGGCGCCGAGGTGCGTCGTATGCGTCGGTTGACGGTGAGTTTCCATGTCACCGTTGCCAATTACGAGTACCTCGTCTACTGGCGCTTCTATCAGGACGGCAACATCGAATGCGAGGTACGCGCCACCGGCATCATGGTGACCACACCGATGCCTCCGGGAGTGACGTCGAATCCACACGGCACGACGGTCGATAACCGCACGTACGCCCCGTTCCACCAGCATTTCCTCGTTGCGCGAATGGATCTCGACATCGACGGCTCCGACAACACCGTGTACGCCAGCGAGACCCTCGTCGAGCCGATGGGTCCCGACAATCCGCTCGGTCTCGGTCTGGTGCAACAGAACACGCCGCTGCTCACCGAGACGGAGGGCATGCAGGACCCCAACTTCGCGACGCAGAAATCGTGGAAGATCGCCAATCCCAACAAGACAACAGCGTTGGGCCTGAATCCCGCGTACAAGCTGGTTCCGACAGGCGCATTCCCGGCGATGTTCGACCCCGCGTCGCCGATCTTCCAGCGTGCAACCGTCATGGGACACTCGCTCTGGGTGACCCCGAACCATCCCGACGAGCGTTGGCCCGCAGGCGAATTCGTCAATCAGTCCGAGCGCGACACCGGACTCGGCGAGTGGACCAAAGCAAATCGACCGATCGAGAACACCGACGTCGTGCTGTGGTACACGTTCGGAATCCATCACATCACCCGTCCGGAGGACTGGCCGGTGATGCCGGCCGACACGGTGTCGTTCTGGCTCAAGCCATTCGGCTTCTTCGATCGCAACCCCTCTCTCGACGTCGAGGCGTCGCCCCCGACTCACTGCCATCACGAAGGGAACTCGCATGACCAGCACCCAGGTGCTTGACCCGCAGGCCGTACTCGACGGAATACCCACCGGCCTCTGGATCGACGGCAAGGAGGTCGAGGCCAAGGGCGGCAAGACATTCGACGTCATCAACCCAGCCACCGAAGAGACGCTGACCGCAGTTGCCGACGCCAGCGTCGACGACGCCGTGTACGCACTCGACCGCGCTGTCGCCGTCGCGGATTCATGGGCAGCGACTCCTGCTCGCGAGCGTGGCGAAATCCTGCGTAGCGCTTTCGAATTGGTCGCCGACCGGGCCGACAGCCTTGCCATGATCATGACGCTCGAGCTGGGTCGTGCACTGCCGGATAGCCTTTCGGAGACCAAGTACGGCAACGAGTTCCTGCGCTGGTTCGCCGAAGAGGCCGTTCGGATCGACGGTCGCTGCACGCAGTCCCCCGCGGGCACCGGTCGAATCCTGGTGAGCCACGGGCCTATTGGGCCGTCGCTCGCGATCACGCCGTGGAACTTCCCGTTGGCGATGGGCACGCGCAAGATCGGCCCGGCATTGGCTGCCGGCAACGTCATGCTGGTCAAGCCAGCACACGAGACACCTCTGACCATGCTGGCATTGGCCGAGATCTTCGCCGAAGCAGGACTGCCCGCGGGCGTGTTGTCGGTGCTGCCGACCACTGACGCACGCGGCGTAGCGTCGGCCATCATCACCGACGACCGGATCCGCAAGATCAGCTTCACTGGTTCGACACCGGTGGGTCGAAATCTGATGGCACAGGCCGCGGAGCGGGTGCAGCGGACGTCGATGGAGCTCGGCGGCAACGCACCATTCGTCGTGTTCGACGACGCTGACATCGACAAGGCTGTCGAGGGCGCGTTTCTCGCGAAGATGCGCAACGGTGGCGAGGCATGCACCGCGGCGAATCGCTTTCTGATCCAGTCCGGGGTTGCGGAGGAGTTCACCGACAAGCTGATCGAGAAGATGTCGGCGGTACGACTCGGACCCGGCTACGAGGAGGGCGTGACGCTCGGACCGCTCGTGACCGCGGCGCAGCGCGACAAGGTCGCCGCGGCGGTGGAAAGTGCTGTCGCACATGGTGGTCGGGTTCGCCTTGGCGGCAAGGCTCCGGAGGGCAAGGGGTACTTCTACCCCGCGACGGTGATCGATCAGGTCGACGCGTACGCACCGGTCACCCGCGACGAGATCTTCGGCCCCGTCGCGGTGATCAGCACCTTCGACTCCGAGGACGAGGCGATCGCCGCAGCGAACTCGACCGTGTACGGCCTCGCCGGCTACTTCTTCACCCGCGACCTCGACCGCAGCATGCGCGTCGCGTCGAAGCTCGACGTCGGGATGGTCGGGGTCAACCGTGGCGTGATCTCCGACGTCGCAGCACCCTTCGGCGGCGTGAAGCAATCGGGCATCGGCCGCGAGGGCGGCTCCGAGGGCATCGACGAGTACCTGACGACGAAGTACGTAGCGCTCTGAGGTCGACTGGGCGCTCGAGAGCGTCGACTGGGCGCTCCAGACCGTCGACTGGGCGTCTCAGAGCGTCGACTGGGCGTCTCTTCGTGCCGACTGGGCGCCCCGGTCTAGTCGAAATACGCACCTCGCCGGTGAAGCGCCTGTCGGATCTCAGCTAGGACGGCGTACGGGTTGTCGCGGAGCTTGGCCTTGTCGACGTAGATCATCAGCCATCCGTCGTCGTGCAGCCGTGCGCGACGTTCGGCGTCGCGAACCTGCTGACCAGGCCTGGTGTGGTACTCGCCGTCGTACTCGATACCGATCTTGAGTGCCTCGTATCCCATGTCGATGCGCGCGTAGACCTCCCCTGTTCCGTCGCGAACCTCGATCTGGAGGTCGGGCGCCGGTAGTCCGCCCTCCAGAATGGTCAAGAGCAGCCATGCCTCCGTGGGCGACTCGATTCGGCTGTCGATCAGCGGTATCAGTCGCCGCAGTTGCACCACGTTGCGCCTGCCCTTCTGCGTAGCTGTGTACTTTGCCAGCGCGGCGACGTCGAGGTCGGTAGCGCGTGCCAGGGCGTCGAGGTACCCGAGCGCGCGTGACGCGAACCGAATGCGGCCGATGTCGAAGGCCGTCCTGATCACGCTCGTGACCTTGATTCCGTCGATGGTCACGATGTCTGCAGGGTCGAGGTCGAGGCGATGAGTGACGGATCCCTTCGCGGGTCGGCCGGAGCAGCTCGTGCCGCGGATCAGTTCGATGGTGAAATCCTCGTCGTACCAGACACTTCCGTGCATGATCAGTGCTGCCATGCCAGCGACCACGACGTCGCCCTGAGCCTGCTGAGCGACCGCGACGATTCGTTGTCGAGCCGTCATCAGCGTCGACTTGGCTATGTAGCCGCTGCCGCGAAGCCGACGGAACGTCGAGTCGAACTCACTGGCGCTGATACCGGTGACGCTCAGAGTTGCCCTGCGCTTCACGACCTCAGGCGAATCTACGTGTGATGCATCGAATGGAGTCATGGTGCTTGGACGCAGAGATAGTTCGATTAGATCCATCCGATTTCTGGCGCGTCCAAGTCGACGCCCCCCGGCTACGCCCACTCGGCAGTCTCGAGCGCCCACTCGGCACTACGAGACGCCCACTCGACACTCTCGAGCGCCCACTCGGCACTACGAGACGCCCAGTCGACACGCCCAACCGCAACGTTACATTCGTGAGAATTGTTGCTGAAGTGATCCCTGTGGCCTTTAGCGCGCACAACCTTCTCCGTACGATGGCCGCATGCGTCTACGAACAGATCTCCGACTGCGTAGCGCCGCGGTGCTGCTGGCCCTGACGACAGTTCTCGCGGGCGGCGTGGTCGCCGCTGCTCCTGCCCACGCCGACATCAACGCGGGCAGCGTCGATCTCGGCAGCTCAGACCTGTTGAGTGCCAACAGTGTGTTCCTGTGGCAGAGTCCGCCGACTCGATACATCGTGGTGCTCGGCGCAAAGCAGGGGGTGTTGGGGCAGCCGCCCGCGATCCTGCAGCAGCGCATGAATGTCGGTGCCCGGCTTGCGCGCACCCATCCATTCAACCGTGTGATCGTGTCCGGCGGCGACACCTGGTGGCTGCCGGTGTCCGAAGCGCAGTTCATGAACATCGGCCTGATCCATCGTGGGGTCCCGATGTGGCAGATGGTGAACGAGTCGGCGTCGACCTCGACAGTCCAGAACGCCGAGTTCACTGTCCGCATGCTCAAGTCGCTGGGCGCCACCGGAGCGGTGGTCGTTACCAACAACTTCCACATGCCGCGCGCGATGAAGAACTTCCGCGACGCCGCCAAGGCGCAGCGCGCCAACCTGCTGTTCCAACCGGCCTACGCAGGCTGACGACACTGATACGACGACGCCCCGTCGAACCACCGCGCGACCCGCGGTCAGACCCCGGCTGCATTCAGCCTCGAATCACTGCATCCGATAGATCGATTTCAGCTGCTGGTAGGCGGCGAGACCCTCGGCGCCGAACTCGCGTCCGATCCCACTGCGTTTGATTCCACCGAACGGTGCGCCCGGATCGGGAATGTAGCCGTTGATGCCGACGGTGCCTGTTTGCATGGCCGCTGCCACCGATGTCGCGCGGTCTTCGTCTGTAGACCAGACGGTTCCGCCAAGTCCGTAGTCCGAGTCGTTGGCGATCGCGATGGCATCCGCGTCGGAGTCGTAGGCGATGATCGACAGCACCGGGCCGAAGATCTCTTCCCGGGCAACCGTGGCGTTGTTGTCGACGTCGGCGAATACCGTCGGCCGCACGAACCATCCGCGGTCGATATCCGTCGGCATCCCGGCGCCACCCGCAACGACGCGAGCGCCCTCCTTGATCCCGATATCGATGTAGCGCGAAACACGCTGCTGCTGTGTGGGACTGGCCATCGGGCCGACGAGTGTGTCGTCGTCGGTGGCGTCGCCGATCTTGACCGACGACACCAACGCCGCGACCGCGTCGACAACCTCGTCGTAGCGTGACCGTGGGGCCAGCACGCGGGTGCCGAGGAAGCAGACCTGACCATTGTTGGCCATCGTCGCAGCGAAGAAGGCCTCCCCCATCCGGCTCAGGTCGAGGTCGGCGTCGTCGAGGATGACGGCGGCGGATTTGCCGCCCAGTTCCAGGCTGACCGGCCGCAGCAATTTCGCGCATGCGGTGGCGACGGCGGTTCCGCCCGCTGTGGAGCCGGTGAATGCGACCTTGTCGATACCGGGATGCGAGACAAGGTACGCGCCGAGTTCCCGTCCGCCCGGAACGATACTGACCACGCCTTCGGGAATCTGCGCTGCCGCAATGGCTTCCGCCAACTCGAAGACGTCGAGAACAGTCTCGGGCGAGGGCTTGATGACGATGGAGCACCCGGCCGCCAGCGCTGGGGCCAACTTGGTCATCAGCAGTGTCTGCGGCACGTTCCACGGCACGATCGCGGCGACCACACCGATCGGCGAACGACGCACCGTGGTCGATTCAATGAAGATCCCGTCGCGACGCTCCTCAACCGGCTGCTTGCGGATCAATTCGGCATAGAAGCGCAGGATGGCTCCGGGGAACGGCGCTTCGAGTTGCCGCGCGATGCTGATCGGCATGCCGTTCTGCTGTGAGATCAGATCGATGATCACATCGGCGCGCTTCTCGAACTCTTCAGCGAGCCGTTCAAGTGCCTCAGCACGGCGCGCGGGTTCCCAGTGCGACCAGCCGGACGGATCGTCGAATGCCCTGCGCGCAACGGCAACTGCGGCGTCGACGTCGGCATCGGTGGCATCGGGAACAGAGCCGATCACCTCTTCGGTACTGGCCGAGCGCACGTCGATTCGACTCGAGCCCAACGGCTTTACCCACCGGCCGCCGAGGAACAACGAGGAATGGTCAATGGTCATGATTCTGCCTTTCGTGATGTATGTGGACCCCGGATCAACCGAGGGCGTGCGCCTCGTGTGCTTCGGCGACTTCGCGCGGTTCCTGCTGCGCGGCCTGCCCGGCAGGATGTGGGCATCGGGCCGGAGCGCGGTCTACCGCGCCGGCGGCCGCAGCCTCTGCCTTGCGGCGACGGTAGATCTCGGGGAGCGACTCGATCGGGTCGGGTAGCACCTTCTCGCTCATGAACAGGCCGAACCGGACTCCTCGCCGCGACGCCGCCACCGCCCACTTCGACGGCCGTTTCATTCCGTGCGCCGTGATGACCGGGTCCGGCAGCATCGAGACCACCAGCGTCCGGGCGACGGGGTGCAGGAGCTTCGGGAAGTGCCGCTTCGCAAAGGGTTCCAGCACCCTTTCGGCAACTTCAGCACCGTATTGATTCGACGGCCAGTCCCGGCCCTCGTATTCGTCCATGTAGTCGTTCATGGCCGCGAAATCGCTCGGGAATCCGGTCAGTTCGCCGCCGGTCTCGGCATTGCGGAACAACTTGCACATCCGCGACCAGAATTCCCACGACGCCTGCTGCTGCTTCTCGGTGAACCCGGCCATCCCCAGCCGCAGCCGGAGGCGATGCATCATCGCGCCCTCGTAGCAGAGCGTGTAGATGTAGTCGTCCTCGTGGCCGAAGTTGCCGGGAAACTTCTTCGCGTAGTAGGCGTGCAAGTTGTTGAGCGAACGGACCGAGCGCGCTGTCGACTCGTGGTCCGGGCCGTTCTCCCACCACACGAGCATGTGTCGGCTGGTGTCATCCATGCGCCTGTTGGGGTTGGTGTACATCTTGCCCTCGCCGTGCCGTAGAACGGCTTCGGCACCCCAATCCGTGATGAGAAAGTTGGGGAAGGTGAAGGCGTAGATGTAGTCCATCAGGAAGTCGTTGACGTAGTACACGCTGCTGAGCTTCCAGATTCTGTCGTAATCGATTGCGGGATCGAGTGATTCGATTTCCTTCGCGATCCACTTGTACGGCTTTGTACGTGCCATGTTGAGGGTTCCTCTCTTCTTCGGCGGCTAGGCGCCGATCCGGTCGCGGACCGGGGTGATCTCGGCGGGTGGCTTCGGCCCGCGGTTGGCGCCACGGGTCGGGCAGGCGACCGCGCCGTCAGAGCTGACGGCGACGGTCAGCGCACCTACGCGGTTGATCTCGACGGAGATCGAATCCCCGTCATGGATCTGCCCGATCCCTGCAGGTGTACCGGTGGTGACGATGTCGCCGGGAAGCAGTGTCATCACCGACGACGCGTAGGCGATGAGTTCCGGTACGCCCCAGATCAGGTCGGCGATGTCGGCATCCTGGCGCAGCACGCCGTTGACGGTGGTGCGCAGTCGCAGATCAGCGGTCGAGCCGACCTCGTCGGGTGTGACAAGCCACGGACCCACCGGGGTGAAAGTATCGAAAGACTTTCGGGTGGAACGGTCTTCGCCGCCCCGCATGGTGATGTCGAGCAGGCACGTGTAGCCCGCGATCACGCCGGCGGCCTCCTCGACCGACACATCTCGCGCGGTCGTTCCGATGACGACGGCGAACTCGCCCTCCTGATCGAAGCGACGGTCGTCGTAGGGCAGGCGGATGATTCCACCGTGGGCGATAACCGACGTCGGCGCCTTCAGGAACACGCCGAGTGCGTCGATGTTGAAGTCCTCGTTCATCTCGCTCTGGTGGTCGCGGTAGTTCACCGGTGCGGCAACGATTTTTCCGGGGTCGGGGATCAGTGGAGCGACGGTGACGGCGCTGCTCTCGTGGTCGTCGCAGCGCGCCAGCAGTGCGTCGTCGAGCACGAGTCCGTCGTCGATCGCGTGGAGGAGGCGTCGAATGGGGCTGTGACCCTTGCCCTCTCCGGCGAACGGGGTGAGGTCGGCGATGCCCGCGTCGGTGAGCACACCGACCCGGTCGGCACCGGCGGAAGTACGGAAGCTGATGATCTTCATAGGGATTTGAAACCTTTGCCGTAGAGGTGAAGTGGAGTCTCGGGGTTGTCACCGGGTGGTGCTCAGCGGGCCGCGAGAACGGGCTCCCGATCGAGGTACAGCCAGTCGAGTTCGGTGTAGTCGTCGGCGGCGCGAGCTCGAAACACCCTGTTGCGCAGGGCGAGCATTGCCGGGTCGTCGGTGTGCCAGGTCCGACCCCATGGCCGCGCGATGGTCTGGCATCGAACTGCGAGGGGTACACGGGCCTGTTCGTAGTTCTTGAACGCGCGCCCGAGGTCCTTCGGAAAGGTCTCGAGGCTGCGCGCGAGCTCTAGCGCGTCTTCGAGTGCCTGGCAGGCACCCTGCCCCAGATACTGCAGCATCGCGTGCGCGGCATCCCCGATGAGCACGCTGTGGTCGGTGCTCCAGTCGCTGATCGGTTCCCGGTCGTACACTGGCCACGCGCGCGAGGTGTCGAGCCGGGTGAGGCTGTCGGCGACCTGGGGACAGGCGATCGAGAACATCTGGTCGAACTCTTCCAGCGATCCCCAATCACTCTCTCCACGTGCGAATTTCGGGCTCTCGTAGACGGCGACCTGGTTGTAGAGCTCGCCGCGTCGGACCGGGTACTGCATGAGGTGGATGCCCGGTCCGATCCAGAGCGCGACGTCGTCGGTGCTGATCTCGTCGGCGATCTCACCGATGGCGATCGCTCCGCGATGTGCGATGTGCCCGCTGAACACCGGTTCG
Source organism: Gordonia sp. w5E2 (assembly GCF_036540975.1). Classification (NCBI taxonomy): domain Bacteria; kingdom Bacillati; phylum Actinomycetota; class Actinomycetes; order Mycobacteriales; family Gordoniaceae; genus Gordonia; species Gordonia sp. w5E2. The sequence continues at coordinate 4,036,992 of NZ_CP144213.1, forward strand.
GAGGTGTCGAGGAGTTGTCGGACGCGGGATCGGATGCCGTCGGCACCAACGAGGAGACCTGCCGTGTAGGACGTCCCGTCGTCGAAGGCCACTTCGGCGTGGTTGGGGTGCTCGGTCACCGCGATCACACGCCGGTTGGTCTCCAGGGTGATCAGATCGTGAGAGCGGCAGGCGCGCAGGAGAATATCGAGGATATCGCTGCGGTGGGCGACCAGATAGGGATAGCCGTAGCGTCGCCGGAACGCGTCGCCGAAATCCAGTTCGGTGAGCACGTCCGCAGTCACCGCATCCCGCACCACCGCACGGCGCGGATGAACGGCGATGGCCGTCAGCTCATCGAAGACACCAAGTCGATCGAACGCGCGAGTCGCGTTGGGCCCCAGTTGAAGTCCAGCACCGACCTCGGTGAATGCGGCGGCCTGCTCGACGAGGCGGACCGGCCTGCCGGTCCGGGCGAGTGCCAGCGCGGTACCGAGACCGCCGATGCCACCGCCGACGACGAGGGTGTCGAAGTGTCGGGTGCTCATGTGTTTGCCTCCGTCGCAGAGCGATACAGCGACAGCGCCTCGAGAACCGGAGCGTCACTGGTGGTGAAGATGTCGAGTTGGGTGTGCGCGTGCAGTCGATGCTGCGCCCACGACGGAATCACGAAGATGTCGCCGGACCCGAGAGTGAAAGATTCGCCGTCGATGTCGACGGTGCCGCGACCGTCGAAGACCGCGCACACGCGGGACCCGGTCTGCCGATCCGTCGGGGTCGCGACTCCGGCGCGAACACGCCGCATCTCGCAGCGCAGCGTCGGCATGACATCTCGATCACGGACCGGGTCGCGGAATCGGAGGGAGACATCGCCGGTGGTCGACGTCTCCGCGAGCGCCGACAGCGCGGCATCGGTTGCGGCCCAACGGTAGACGGTCAGCGGTGAATGCGCGGGCAGCTCCTCGCGCGCATCGACCGGCGCAAGACCGGCACCCTGCCCGTATCGTCGTTCAGCGGCAGACCGCGGCGCGACGCTCTGATCGACTTCCTCGCTTCGGCCCTCTTCGAAGAAGATCGCATCGAGTGCGGCGACCACCGGCAGGTCGAGGACATCGAGCCACATCATCGAGCTGTTCCCGGGATTGTGGTGCTCGTGAAAGGTCCACGACGGCGTGAGGACCAGGTCGCCTCGGTTCATCACCACGGGGTCACCGTCGAGCACGGTGTAGACGCCACCGCCGTCGAGGATGAAGCGCAGCGCCGCCGGGGTGTGCCGGTGAGCCGGCGCGAGTTCGCCGGGGAGCAGGAATTGCACAGCGGCCCACAACGTGGACGAAATGTACGGGGCACCCCCGAGTCCGGGATTGGACAGGGCAAGTACACGCCGGTCCCCGCCTCGATCGATTGGCACGAGATCACCAGAGCGAGAAGCGAGTTCACGCAAGTGTTCGGCTTGCCAGCGGAACGGCAGACTCGCGACGCGCGGCGTCGGTGTCAGCAAGCCCCTCATCTCCCAGAGCGGCTGCAGATGATGCTGCGCGATGTCGGCGTAGAGCGCGTCTCGTTCGGGATCGGCGGACCCATAACGGCGAGCGCCGTCAGTATTCGCCTCGGTCTCAACGATTGTCATTAGAGGGCGACCTCCCGGCTGCTAGATAGTACGTGTACAAACTATCTGCGCTGTTTGTGACTGTCAACACCTCCATGGTCAGAAGAGGTCGGGTTCACGGGTCGATACGCGTGCAGACCAGTAGGACTCAGCGCAGCGCTTCGAAGTCCCCGTCCGAGCTTTCCGACGGAGCGCAGCGGGCAACAGCTCGCATCAATCGCACGAACTCCACCCGCTCGGTTCCGTCGAGGGCATGCAGCAACTCGTCTTGCACTCGCAGAACCGTCGCGGTGATACGAGGCAAAGCGGTTGTAGCGCGAGCACTCAGCGCGATCATCATCCGCCGCCGGTCTTCGGGCGAGGGTTCACGCTCGATCCAGCCACTATCGGAGAGTCGCGCCATCATCTCGGCCACCGTGGACGAGTCGAGCGACGCCCGTTCCCCGATCGCCACCTGGTCGATGGTGCCTGCATCGGCCACCGCCACCAAAACCGCATACTGCGGTCCGGTGAGCTCTTGCCCGAAGTGGTTGGACCACAACGAGGAATGGACCTGTTGGGCACGCCGAATGAGGTAACCGGGGGTGGCCGACATCGCCAAGGTGGGCACGGCGGAACGCTGCGGCTTCTGCAACTCTGCAATCTCCGACACCCCCGAGATCATCCGGAGAAGTCGAATCAGATCGTCGGAGTCGTTGTCCGACAACGTCTTGAGGAGAGTGCGCTGGACCCGCCGTGCGCGTGTCGTGAGGTCCGGGATCGCGGCCAGCCCGGCGTCAGTGAGCTCGAGGATGCGACGGCGAGCGTCCTCGGGATCACGACGACGGGCGATCAGCTCCTTGCGTTCGAGCCTGCGCACCACTCCTGCACAGGTCGACTTATCAAGGGAGGCAATCTCTCCCACGGTCTTTTGATCAACCCCGGCCCACCCGGCCACCGCGACGAGCGTGGCATATTGCGGTCCGGTCACTTCGGAGCCGACCTCGTTTGACCAAAGTTCGGTGTGAATGCGTTGCGCGCGGCGGATCAGGTGCCCGGGCGAATCCATCAGATGCAGTGTCATCGGCGGCCGCGCCGGCATCGGACTCCCTTCGACGACAAGACGCTCACCGACCGGTCGTCGGAGTCACCGGACGGCAATTCATGTAGAGGGTAGCCGGACAACGCCAAGGACGAAGCGTCACTCATCGAGAGACCAGATCAGCGGGTAGGCCGACCCCCGTGCCGGCGAGCGGTACCGACACGACGCGCAGGGGTATGCACTCGACACGAGTGCCCGCTCGTCTATTCGGCGAGCGGGCACTGTGCAATTGCGTAATGCTGCGTCAACGACCTCAGCGCAGCAGCGCGCGGCTCATCACGACGCGCTGGATCTGGTTGGTGCCCTCGTAGATCTGCGTGATCTTGGCGTCGCGCATCATGCGCTCGACCGGGAAGTCGCGCGTGTAGCCCGCGCCGCCGAACAGCTGCACGGCGTCGGTGGTGACCTGCATCGCGACGTCGGAGGCAAAGCACTTCGACGCCGAGCTGATGAAGCCGAGGTTCTTCTCGCCGCGCTCGGCGCGAGCGGCCGAGGTGTAGACCATCAGGCGCGCTGCCATGATGTTCATCGCCATGTCGGCGATCATGAACTCGACGCCCTGGAACGTGCTGATCGGGCGGTCGAACTGGCGACGCTGCTTTGTGTATTCGATGGCCTGGTCGAGTGCGCCCTGCGCGATTCCCACGGCTTGCGCGCCGATCGTCGGGCGGGTGTGGTCGAGGGTCTCGAGTGCCGTCTTGAAGCCGGTACCCGGCTCGCCGATGATGCGGTCGGCCGGGATGGTGCAGTCCTCGAAGTACAGCTCCGCGGTGGGCGAACCCTTGATGCCCAGCTTCTTTTCAAGCGGCCCGACCGTGAAACCCGGATCGTCCTTGTGCACCATGAACGCCGAGATTCCGTGAGCACCCATGTCGGGGTCAGTGACCGCCATGACGGTGTACCACGTGGACTTGCCGCCATTGGTGATCCAACACTTGGTGCCGTTGATGACCCAGTTGTCGCCGTCCTTGCGCGCACGCGTCTTCATCGCCGCTGCGTCAGAACCAGCCTCACGCTCCGACAGGGCGTACGACGCCATGGCTTCGCCGGAGGCAATGGAAGGCAGGACCTGCTGCTTGAGCTCTTCCGATCCGTTGAGGATCAGGCCCATCGTGCCGAGCTTGTTCACCGCCGGGATCAGCGAAGCAGAAGCGTCCACTCGGGCCACCTCTTCGATCACGATGCATGCGGCCACCGAGTCGGCACCCTGGCCCCCGTACTGCTCAGGTACGTGGATCGCGTTGAACCCCGAGGTCGTCAGCGCCTTCAGCGCTTCTTCGGGGAATCGTGAACGCTCGTCTACGTCTGCCGCGTGCGGCTCGATCTCCTTGAGCGCGAGTGCTCGAATCGCCTCGCGGAGCGCAAGATGCTCTTCTGGCAGCTGGAATAGATCGAAATCGGGGTTGGCATACCCCATGAGAGCCTCCTCATTCAGTCAACGATGACATGATTTTAGGATGATGATGCGTTCCCGTGAACGCGACACTGAGTGTCATATTACTCGCCCTGCAAGCCCATTGTCGACACTCGGTGCCACCCTTACGTCCATTCGACACGATCACCGCCCGCGCGCTTCGCGCGGTACATCGCCGCATCCGACGAGCTGAGCGCAGCGCAGAGCACGTCGGCGCTCGACGACACCGTCGATGTCGGCCAGAGCGTCACCAGACACAGCCCGACGCTCGCGCGCACGTCGTACTGCGGAGACGATTGAGCGATCGCTTGCCGTATCAGATCGCCGATCTGCTCCACCCGTGTGAGCGAAGGCTGCGGACACACGACGGCGAATTCCTCCCCGCCGGTCCGCGCCACCAGGGCCCGCGGCGAGACGACGTCCCCGATCGCGCGCACGACGTCGCAAAGAATTCTGTCTCCGGTGCCGTGGCCGAACGTGTCGTTGATGCGTTTGAAGTTGTCCAGGTCGATGGCGATGAAGATCGCGCGGCGTTCGTCTTCGGTGGAGAGGTCGCGAATGAGCAGGTCGAATCGGCGCTCGAGACCCCGCCGATTGAGCGCGCGGGTGAGCGGGTCGTGGTCGGACTCTGCGGCGTCGTCGCGCAAGACGAGTACCGCCACCTGCTGGCCGAACGGAACGGTGACGATCGTGACCGCCGCGATCATGCAGATGAACAGACCGAGCATCGCGTGATGGTCAACGACAACAAGCGCATACAGCACGGAGATGAACACGCCCGCGACAACCAGGATCACCGCCAGATGTCGGACACTGTGGAAAAGCGAGACATACGCGGCCAGTGCCGCATACGCACATGAGCCGACCAACCCGACGAGCGGCATCCCGATCACGAACAGCGAGATGCCGTACAACATGCACATCGCGTAGACGCGAATGAGAGAGCCCCGACGCGACGGCCAGGACGGAGCGATCAGCCAACTGATCCCGATGATCAGGGCAATCACGTTGTCGGCGACGAGGACGGCTCGTGCGATGGTGGTGTCCGGTCCACCGTCGACCGCGAGCAACAGCATTGCGCCGATGGCCACGAGCACAACGCTCAGGCCGACGCAACCGCGCACAAGTGCGCCCATCCCGCTGGATTTGATCGACGCAACCACGGCGTCGTAACCGTCTGGCGCCATCCACGCCCGACGCAGCGCGTGCGAGTACCGCTGAGTCTGAACACTCACGGAGACTCCTCGAAACTGCTCCCCCGGGTGCCGCGCCACCTACAGCACATGGCAGGCAACGCCGACCACGGACCACATCATGGCACTTCAGCGACCATTTCGCGCTTGAATCACTCGCGACCCGCTCGTATTCATATGATCAGGTGATCGAAGAAGTGTCAGGTGCCAGAGTCAGGGATCGTCGAGCCGATCTTTTCGCTGACCGCCCGCGAGATTTCGAGTGCCGACGCGCCTGCGGGGAAGGTGATCACAGCTACCTCGGGCCGTCCGCTGGCACCGAGGGCCATCCGAATGCGTTCGAGGTCTCGACGCAACCGACCGAGCGTCGCGTCCGCGTCGCCGCGGATCATCGACCGCAGAAGGTAGTTGTGCGCCGACGTGATCGCTGCGGCGAACGCGACGATGTCGACCGGCGACTCGTCGGGTAGCCGACTGCGCAGATACTCCTCGAAAACCCGCTGGTACCGATACGTCGTCACCAACTCGCGTTCACGCAGTGTCGGCACCTTCGATACGACGTCCATGCGTCGAACCGCCAGGTCACGGGTGTTGTGAAAGTGCGTGAACACCAGCTCGGCTGCTGCGCACACCGCAGTCGGCGGGTCGACGTCGTCACTGTCGGCGAGTTGCGCGGCCACGTCGGTCAGCAGTTCCTCGTGGTCGGCGAAGATCATGTCCTCTTTCGACCGGAACTGTCGAAACAGGGTTCGGCGCGACACACCCGCGGCGGCCGCGATCTGATCGACCGTCGTCGACTCGTAGCCGTTTTCGCTGAACAGACGGATCGACGCCGCGACGACCTGGGTTCGGAGATCGACCGATCCGCCCGCTGTGTCACTCGGTGCCATGGATTCAGTATCGCTGGTGGCCAACCCGTTGTGCCAACGCGCAGCCGCCCGGCGTGTGCGAAAGGAGCACCGATCGTCGGATGGTCGACCGAGAAGTCACTTCTGTAATTATTTTCGAATATCTATTGCGTTACCGAAACTGAGCGAGTAGACCTGATGACAGGTGATGCGCGTCACACCTTCGATCGGTAGCCAGCGCGACCGAAAAGCTCCTACTTCGAGCCACGCTGCGCACGACATCTCGCACATGAAAGTGACACCCATGAGCAATCCTCAACCGAACACTCGGGCGGCTCTACGCGAATCAGCCGCCCCTGCAACCACACCGTCCGAGCCCGATGCCGTTGCCGACGTCGTCGTGGTGGGCGGCGGAGGTGGCGGCCTTCCCGCAGCACTATTCAGTCGATGGCTCGGCGACGAGGTCATTCTCTTGGAGAAGGCCGACCAGCTCGGGGGTACCGCGCGTAAAGCCGCATTTTGGTACTGGGTACCCAACAATCGCCCACTGCGCGAAGCCGGTCTGACCGATCGTGAAGAGGACTACCTCCGGTTTGTCGCCCGACTGTCGCGACCAACGATGTACGACGCCACGGAGCCGACGCTCGGCGTTCCGCAAGAAGAGTACGACGCATACCGTGCGATCTACGAAAGCGCCTCCCCCGCAGCAGAATTACTCAACTCGCGCGGCGCACTACCGTACCGCCACGTTCCCGATGCGTACGACTACTGGTCGGAGATCGACGAGAACAAGACCCCGCAGGGCCGAGTACTCATCCACACCGACGCAAAGGAGTCGATGGCCGACGGAGGTGCGCGCAGCATCGAGAGCATGACCGAGTCCGCGGTGCGCGACGGAGTCGATATTCGGCTCGGGTTCAGAGTCCAGCGCACCATCATCGAGGACGGAAGGGTTGTCGGAGTTCAGGCGACATCAGCTGCCGGCGAGAAGATTTCGGTGCTGGCCCGCAAAGCGGTGATCTTCGCGACCGGCGGATTCACGCACGACGCCGAGTTGCGTCGCAACTTCTTGTCGGCGCCGCTGTATCCGGGGTGCGCGGCTATCACCAACGAGGGCGACTTCGTGAGGATCGCGGCATTCGCAGGAGCGCAGACACGAAACATGAACTACGCGTGGATGTGTCCGATCTCGTTGGAACGCGCGGTGAACAATCCGTCGTCGCTCATCGGAAGTTTCTGCGTCGCAGGTGATTCGACGTTGTTCGTGAACAAGTACGGCAAGCGGACGATGAACGAGAAGTTGCAGTACAACGAACTCGCGCAAGAATTCTTCACCTGGGATGCGCAGCGCGCCGAGTACCCGAATCTCGTCATGATTCAGATCTGGGATCAACGCAGTCAGGACAACAGTGCGGACACGGAGTACGGGCGTCTGATTCCTCCACCCGGTGCCGACGACGCACACGTCATCAGTGGCGCCACGCTCTCGGAACTCCGCGACAACATCGCCGATCGTCTCGAGCGCTACCGCGACCGAACCGGTAATGCTGCACTGGCAGAAGACTTTCTGGCCAATCTGGAGAGCTCGATCGCGCGGTTCAACACGTTCGCACACAACGGCGTCGACGAGGATTTCCATCGCGGAGAGAAGCCCGTCCAGCTCATGTTCAACGGCGCGGTCAAAGACGAGCCGGGGCACACGAATCCGACGATGTGGCCGCTCTCCGACTCGGGCCCCTATTACGCAGCATTGCTCGTCGGCGGCACACTCGACACCAAAGGCGGACCGAAGACAGACACCAATGGTCGTGTACTTGACGACAATTCAACGCCCATCCCAGGTTTGTACGGTGTCGGCAACTGCGTCGCCTCCGCATCTGCCCAGGCGTATTGGGCAGGTGGCGCGACACTCGGGCCGATCATCGCCTTCGCCTATCGCGCCGCCCACGCCGCGCATTCCGAACCAGCCCGACACAATCGCGACGTCCACGCCGCTACCGATCACGTCGCTCACGCGTGATCACACTCTGAAAGGAAGAACCGATGACAATTTCAACCCAGACGATGACGAGAGAGCAGCGGAAGTCCGTCGCAATCGAGTACTTCAAGCGGTTTGACAACGGCGGCGACGTGCTCGGCCTATTCGCCGACGACGCAACCGTGTACTTCCCCAAATGGGGTGTCGCAGAAGGAAAAGAAGAGATCGCGCGGATGTTCGGCGATGTGGCGAGCCTCTTCGTCGAGATCCACCACTACCCCGAGTATCTCAAGTTCATCATCGAAGACGACATGGTCGTCGCAGAGGGAATCACCTCCGGAGTGACCTCCGACGGCACCGAGTGGCGCGCAGGTGTCACTCACGCGGGCCGGTGGACCGACGTCTTCGAGATCAGGGACCACAAGATCCAGCGCTGCTACATCTACCTCGACCCCGACTACGCCGGGGCCGACACCGCCCGCTACCCGTGGCTCGCAGACGCCGAAGCGATGGCGTGAACCGAGCGAAGAAGAGGAGCACGATGACTTCACTCGAGGGCAAGGTCGCGCTCATCACCGGCGCAGCGCGCGGTCAGGGCCGACAACACGCAATTACCCTCGCCGAGGCGGGCGCCGACATCGTCGCCATCGACCTGTGTGCGCAGATCCCAGCCATCCCGTATCCGATGGCGACAGCGTCGGATCTTGACGAGACCGTCGCGGCAGTCGAGGGGATCGGTCGGAAGATCGCCGCACGGGTCGGCGACGTGCGAGATCTCGAAGCGATGTCGGCGCTCGTCGACGACGCGCTGGTCCAGTTCGGCCAGATCGACATCGTCTGCGCAAACGCGGGCGTGTACTCGTTCGGGCCGTTGTCGAGCCTGGAGATCGATCCGCAGCGGTGGTCCGATGTGGTCGGCACGAACCTCACCGGGGTGTTCAATACCGTCAAAGTGGCGGCGCCATCGATGATCGAACGGGGCGAGGGCGGGTCGATCGTCCTCACCAGTTCGACGGCAGGCATCAAAGGTCTCCGTTCGATGGCCGACTACACCGCGTCGAAGCACGGCGTCGTCGGACTGATGAAGACCTTCGCGAACGAGCTGGCCCCCCACAGCATTCGGGTCAACTCCGTTCATCCGACCGGCGTGCGAACAGATATGGTCGACAACCCGCAACTCGCCGCCTGGTACGACGAAAACCCGGACATGGCCAACAATGTCAGCGGCAACCTGCTCCCGGTCGACCTAGTCGAAGCGCAGGACATCAGCAACGCTGTGCGCTTCCTGGCATCCGACGACGCGCGCTTCATCACCGGCGTGCAGCTACCTGTGGACGCAGGCTTCACCGAGAGGGCTTGAGCCGTCGGGCTGGGCCGGCCGCCGGCTCAGTCCGGCTCGCCCAGGTCCTAACCCCATAGGGCAAGTGTCTGCCTGTACTGGAGTACGGCGTCTGGGACCATTTTCAGTTTCACGTACATTCACGCTCTGGAGGTGGGTGTGTCAGCGTTGAGGTCGCGAGCACTACGCGCAACACCCCAACACATCCCCGCGGGAACGCAGCCCACCCAGAGGACACCCCATGACGATGGCACAAGACATTGACTCGACGTCAGCAGAGTTCCCGACGCTCTTCAGTCCGCTCGAACTGGGCCCGATCACGCTGAAGAATCGGATTTTCTCGTCCGGCCACGACACCGTCATGGTTCACGACGGACTGGTCACCGACCAATTGGTCGCCTACCACCGCGCACGAGCAGAAGGCGGTGCCGGGCTCATCGTCACTCAAGTCGCCGGTATTCACGAGACAGCCCGATACACTTCGCATGTCTTGATGGTCACCGATGACGACTGCATTCCCGGCTACACGCGCCTCGCGGAGACCGTGCACGAGTTCGGATGCAAGATCATTTCCCAGATCTTCCATCCCGGCCGCGAGATCATGGAGTCGTCCGACGGCGCGCTTCCCGTCGCCCTCGCACCGTCGTCAGTACCGAATGAGCGCTTTCATGTCATGCCGAAAGCCATGACACAGGATGAGATCGACGACATCACTCGTGGTTACGCTGACGGCGCACTACGCCTGCGACGAGCCGGATTCGACGGCGTAGAGATCGTCGCCAGTCACGGCTACCTTCCCGCGCAGTTCCTCAATCCGCAGCTCAACCTCCGGGGCGATGCCTACGGCGGCACTCTCGACAACCGGATGCGCTTCCTGCGCAACATTATTCATACTGTCCGCGAAGCTGTCGGCCCAGACTTCGTGGTCGGTATCCGAATCTCCGCAACCGACAAATCATTCGACGGCGTCGACGAATCCGAGGTAATCGAGATATGTCGCCGCCTGGATGCAGAAAAACTGCTCGACTACTTCAACATCACGGAGGGGACGTCGTCGACGCTGGCCGGTTCAACACACATCGCACCGCCCATGGCCTTTGCGGCCGCATACACGGCACCCTCGGCGCGAACGATTCGTGATGTTGTGACGGCACCCGTTTTGGTCGCGGGTCGGATCAACCAGCCGCAGGAAGCCGAGGCAGTGCTGGCGACCGGGGCCGCCGACGCGTGCGCGATGACGCGAGCGCTTATCTGCGACCCTGAGCTTCCCGTAAAATCGCAGAACCACCAGGCCGAAGACGTGCGCGCATGCATAGCTTGCAACCAGGCATGCATCGGCCACTTCCACCTCGGGTATCCGATCTCGTGCATCCAGCGGCCCGAGACTGGACGCGAACTCGAGTTCGGCACGCTGAAACCAGCCGACACGAGCCGGTACGTGATGGTGATCGGTGGCGGTCCAGCCGGCATGAAGGCGGCGTCGGTGGCAGCTCAGCGCGGCCACCGCGTGGTGCTCTTCGAGGCGTCAGGCCGGGTCGGCGGTCAGGTACTGCTTGCCGAGCAACTGCCCCAGCGGGCCGAATTCGGCGGAGCAGCAACAAACCTCGAACGAGAGCTGCAGCGATACGGTGTCACAGTCAAGACGAGAGTCGAGGTTGACGTTGAGATGGTGCGCAGCGAGAACCCCGATGTCGTCATCGTCGCGACCGGAGCGACGCCGTATCGACCCAGCAGCCTCGAACTCGACGACGCGATGCCTGTTGCTACGACCTGGGACGTGATCAACAGCAGCGCAAGCGGTCTTCCAAAGGGACACATCGTCGTCGCCGACTGGCGCTGCGACTGGTCTGGACTAGGGGTTGCCGAGATGATCGCGCGCAGTGGTGGTCGAAAAGTCACGCTGTGCGTCAACGGATACACGGCGGGCGAAATGCTTCAGCAGTACACACGCAACGCAATGCTCGCATCGGCGATGCGAGCAAAAGTGACCATCATGCCGAACACCCGCCTGTTCGGCGCCGACGACGACACCGTCTATCTGCAGAACACACTGACCTCTGACCCCGTCCTCCTCGAGGATGTATCCGGTTTGGTCATCAATCTCGGTCATATCCAACAGAATTCGCTTCTCAACTCGCTTCGCGACTCGACACCTTTCGAGGTTCACGGCATCGGCGATTGCGTGTCGCCGCGCACCGTGGAAGAAGCAACGTTGGATGCACTGAAGGTATCCGCCGTGATCTGAGTGGGTGATCAACCACTCCGACTGATGCGGTGGGCAACGAGCGCACTCCAGAAGGCTGCGATATCAGCAGAACTCTTGGTGCTGCGTCCGGTCAGCGACTCGATCTTCTTCAGTCGATAGCCCAGTGTTTGTCGATGGATCATGAGCCTCTCTGCGGTTTCCGACCAACTGCGGTTACACGTGAGATACGCATCGAGCGTGTCCACGAGATTCGATTCCGCCTCGGCGTCGTAGTCGATGAGTTCGCCGAGAACTGCTCGCGCTGCGAAGTGAGCCTCGCTGAGTGTTCTTGGCAGGAAGAGCGGTGATGCAGACGAGTATTCGGCGACGGTACTCCCTTCTGCCCGTGCGGCATGCAATGCCCAGCGGGACTGCCGCAGACCATCGCCGATGCGTGCGATCGCGGACGTACGGGCCGACACTCCCATCGCCTCGATGCGCGTCTGTAGCCTCTCGACAACTCGGTCGAAATTGGCGTTGCCGACGAGCAGGTAGCCCTCCTCACCGACAGCCAACGTCATCTTCGGAATCGCCTCATCGCCGATCATCGTGCGAACGAAGCCAAGATCAGCGATGTCGAAGCAAAGGACAACCCACTGCGTGTGGGCAAGTCCAATTTGTTCCAAGAGTGATTCGGCAGCGTCGGGGCCGACCGACCCGTCGACTATTTGCCGGAAAAGACTCTCTTCCGACGCATCGCTTCGTTCACGGTCTCGTGTGTCACGTTCGATTTCGACCGCGACAAGGCTCTGGGCGTGAAGCAAGACGAATGCGTCGACGTCGATATCGTCGGGCCCCTCGGCAATCAGCATGCACGTTCGGTGCGTGGCCAGTGGAAACGCAGTGCCAAGCAGGTCCTCGCCGTCGACCACAGGTAGTCGCGGCGGCAGACGGTGCAGGCTGTCGGCCACAGCAGTCCGAATCAGCGAGATCGTCTCGTGTGGCAAACGTGTGCGGCGGCTCAGCACCTCGGAGCCGACCTCGACATCCACGACGTGGACCTCGATACCGAGTTCGCGCGAGATCTGATCCAGCAGTGTCGACTTGCCGAGGGTCGCTGAACGAGTGGCCTCGTACAGCTTACTCAATCGCGCGATCCGGGTGATCTGATCGCTCTGGGCCGCTACCGCGACCGTGCGGCCGATCGCGGCAAACGGCGTCGAATGGCCGACCAACAACACCGGGTACCCGAGCCTGTCGGCCTCGGCGAGCATCTCGGTATGCAACGGCGGCGCCTGTTGATCATCGCCGATAGCGATCCCCGCGGTGCCGCGGTCGGCAAGCGACGAGATCAACCTGCGCTGGTCCTCGACACCCTCCGGAATGCACATGCCCGTGGTCATGAGGAGTTCGTCCACGCCGACCCAGTTCCACGGGTCCGGCAGTTCGCAGACGTGAGCCCACACCAGCCGTCGACCAAGCCCTGCCTTTCCCGCGAGAGGGACCGTCGACAACTGCCGCATCGCCACCAGGTCACTGATGGTCAGGTCCGGCATGTCCCATACCTCCGTACATCGACTACATCCGTACATCGACAAGATTCGACTCGTCAGATTCTGACTGGCAGATAGCCAGCTACCTACTTTTCATACTGCAGTCGCATTCTAGGATAGATGTGAGCGCGCTTACAGTTTCGGAAGACATCCAGCCCATCCGAGTTCTGAAACTGCCTCCCATCAGGGACAAAAGCAAAAGGGTCCACCAATGAAGACATTCAGTGTGATCGACGAGGCCCCCACGTCGCGCTTTCACCGCAAACTGTTGCTCGCCTGCTGCGGAGGCCCGTTCCTCGATGGTTACGTCCTCAGCATCATCGGCGTCGCGATGGTCGGTATCAAGGACGACCTCCAGCCGAGTAGCGCAGAAGTCGGGCTGATTGGAGCGGCCTCGCTCATCGGCATCTTCTTTGGTGCGACGTTGTTCGGCGCTCTCACTGACCGAATCGGGCGCGAGAAGATGTACGCACTCGATCTCACAGTGCTGGTGGTCGCCTGCGTCGGATGCATATTCGTGCAGAATGCGTGGCAGCTCATCGCGCTACGCCTGATCATCGGGCTGGCCATCGGCGCCGACTATCCAATTGCGACGTCGTTGCTCACAGAATTCACTCCGTCTCGCAAACGCGGATTCATGATTGGGCTGACCGGAGTGAGCTGGTCTGTTGGCGCTGCGACTGCCTATATCGTCGGTGCGCTCATCGTCGGAGCGACCGGCGGTCATCAAGACTGGCGCATCATGCTGGGGACCGCAGCGGCGATGGGGATCATCGTCGTCATCGCGAGGCGTGGCATCCCCGAGTCGCCTCGATGGCTACTGAACAAGGGACGCGTTGCCGAGGCTGAAGCAGTCATCGAACAGATCTACGGTCACAAAGTCGACCTCACGACCGAAGAGCCGGAGACGCAGAAGGGTTCGTTCGTCGACATTCTTCGCGGCGGATACCTCAAACGCACGATCATGTGCGGAACCCTCTACCTGGCTCAGATAACTCCGCAATACGCGATGCTGACGTTCCTTCCAGTCATTCTCGCAGGGTTCTCGGTATCCGACACGGGCTCGGCGGGTCTCGTGGTTGAAACGGTCATCATCGCGCTGTTCGCCGTCGGCACGATCCCAGCGCTTCGCTGGGTGGAGACAATCGGCCGCCGGAAGATGACGATCGTTCCCTTCGCGATCATGGCTATGCCCCTACTGGTCCTCTGGCTGGTCCCAAATGCTCCCATCTGGGTCGTCGTCGTCACTTTCTGTGTATACGCGTTCGCCTCCGGCGGGCCGAGCATCCTCGAGTGGATTTATCCAAATGAGCTGTTCCCCACACAGATTCGCGCAACAGCGGTCGGTGCCGCTGTCGGCATCAGCCGCATCGGCGCCGCCGCAGGGACCTACCTTCTACCGATCAGCATCGACCACTTCGGAATCGGCACGACTATGGGCTTCGGCGCTCTCCTGACCCTCGTCGGCCTCGCTGTGTGCTACGCCTGGGCACCGGAGACAGCCGGCAAAACCCTTGAGCAGACATCGTCGATCGGCACAAAGAGCGCCGCAGCTGCCCCTCTCGCACAGCCAGCCCGCGTCGACTGACCCTCGCGCTCGGTCAGCCGAACGACACCCGGGCCGACGACGGCGTCGACCCGGGTGTTCTCGGCTACATTTTCGACGACCACTCGCCCGTCAGAGGAGATCGCGTGACCGTTCCGTCGTCGCAAGGCCCCGACACTTTGCCGTCAATCCCCCGCTTCGACGCGACGACGCCGCCTCCACCCCCGGGTGTGGTGCGCAGCCAGATGATCGCAGGACCCGACATGTCGTCGCGGGCGGCGAAATCCCTGTTGCTCTGCCTGCGCCGTCAGCTCGTCGTCCAGGCTGCTGTCTTCGGCGGGTTCGGCGTTCTGCTCGTCGTCTTCGGTGCGTTCATGGCGGCAAACGACTCGTCGTCCTCGGCACTGTTCTATGGCTGCGCGCTCCTGGTGCTCACGCCCGCGCTGCCGTTCTTGGCCTACCGTCGGATCATCGCCGTGTGGGCGAGATTCGCTCCAGCGGGCACGCCGATGTCGAGTGAGTTCTCGTTCGATCGCCTCACCCTGACGGCGGGCCCGACGACGAACTCAGTGCATGCGTCGGCGATCACCGGAGTCGCACACCTCGGGACCATGTTCGTGGTGAGGACCCGCCAGTTCGCGACACCCGCCATGGTCTTCCCCGAAGAACTCGTGCCGCCTGCAGTCGGCGCCGACCTGCTCGCGCGCTACGCGATGTGATCGGCGGCGCAGGTCAATTCGCGGCGTTCTTGCGTAGCTCGAACTTGAGTACCTTGCCTGTCGACGTGCGCGGCAACTCGTCGGCGAAGATGATGTCGCGTGGAATCTTGTAGCCCGCCAACAGGGTTCGTGCATACTCGATCAACTCGTCGGAGCTCAGCGACCGCCCCTCCTTCAGCAAGACATACGCCCTCGCCCGTTCGCCCCACTTCTCGTCGGGGACACCGACGACCGCGACGTCGAGCACGGCATCGTGGCTGACGAGCGCTTGTTCGACCTCGATCGTCGAGATGTTCTCGCCACCCGAGATGATGATGTCTTTGGCTCGATCGCGGAGCTGAATGTAGCCGTCCGGGTGCATCACGCCGAGGTCGCCGGTGTGAAACCATCCACCCTCGAACGCTTGTCGAGTCGCATCCGGATCTTTGAAGTACCCGGCCATGATGTTGTTGCCGCGCAACACGATCTCACCGATCGTCGAGCCGTCGGCGGGGACGTCGACAAGTGGCACGACGCCGCGCTCGACGACACGCGCGGGTTCTGCCTGAACCATTCCGACACCCTGCAGCGATAGTTTCGCGGCCCTGTCGGCGGGGTCGAGATCGTCCCAGGCTTCCTGGTACTCGCAGATCGTGTACGGGCCATAGCTTTCGGTGAGGCCGTAGACGTGGACGACACCGATGTCGAGCGCCGCAAGCGCTGCGATCACCGTCGGAGACGGCGGTGCGCCCGCCGTGGTGATCCGGAGCGGCGCGTCGAGGCGGTGCGCGCGTGGTGATCCGGCGATCGTGATGAGAACCGTTGGCGCACCGCACAGATTGGTGACACCGAGGTCGTCGATGGCGTCCCACACCGCGTCTGCGCGCACCAGACGTAGACACACATGCATCGCCGACGCAGCGGTGACCGCCCAGGGCGTGCACCACCCGTTGCAGTGGAACATGGGGAGCGTCCACAAATACCTTGTACTGCCGGTGAATTGGTTGTGGTGCATCTCGCCCAGCGAGTTGAGGTAGGCGCCCCGATGCGTGTACATCACACCCTTGGGCTTGCCCGTCGTCCCCGACGTGTAGTTGATGCTGATGACCCGGTCTTCGTCGTCGACAGTCCACGGGAGCGGCGTCGAATCAAGCTCCTCGGCGCCTGCGAGAAAGTCAGCGTACGAGCGAAGTCCACTGATGCCCGACGATTCGACGTCGCTCGGGGTTGGACCGAACTCGAGGTCGGTGATCTCGACGTACGACGTCACGTCGGGAACTTCGTCGGCGATGGAAGCGACGGTGTGGCGGAACTCGGCGTCGAAGAACAGGGTGGTGACGCCGGCGTGATTGAGGATGTAGACGAGTTCGGGGCCTGCCAGGCGTGAGTTGAGTGCGACAAGAACTCCGCCTGCGAGCGGCACCGCGAAGTGCGCGACGAGCAACTCGGGCACGTTGGGTGCCAGGTAGGCGATCCGCTCACCTGGCCTGATCGTCGACTCGAGGACCCGGGCAAGGCGCTGCACCTCGTCGCCGAACTCCGTGTAGGTCGCCGAACGCGCCCCGTAACGGATGGCGGTGCGATCGCCGAACACCTCGACCGAGCGCTGCAGGAAGCGAAGGGGCGTCATTTCCGAGCGATTGGCGGTCCCGGAGTCGATGCGCCCGAACTCGGCGTCGAGTTGCGCGGTGACAGCGACATCGGTTGTCTGTGACGACACAGTGTTCTCCCTGCTTGGCATCGATGACACGCGGGTGAGGCCCGCGACGTTGACGTGCTCCTACGATATGGACCACACTCGTGTGCACGCCACCCCCGGAAGGAGGTGGCATCGGGGGTCGCAACGTCGCGGATGCTCACGCCAGGCAGGGCACAACACGACAACAGTCAATCGCTACTCAAAGCCAGACGGAGTTCCATGGGGGGACGCATCTGATGAAAACCGACGTCGACGCCACAAGCATGTCTCGACGCACCGGCGGGTCGCGACCGGTCACCGCGTTGGGGGCTGCACTTGTCGGAGTCGGCGTCGTCTCGGCGTTGGCGTCGCATACGCCCACTCCCCCCGACGTTCAGGTGCCGACCGTGACCGCCGACAATGGCGTGAGGCTCGCCGGGAACTCCGTGGCGAACATTCCGACGAACCTCCTTCAGACGATCGCCAACATGCCTGCTGTCGAGTACGAGGGCATGAACAAGACGAGTGAAGCGCTCGAGAATTCCAGTAACTGGTGGCTCTACATCCCGACCAACGTCATCGGGTTCGACCAGCAGGACAAGCAGAAACTCGAAGGCACCACCCTGATGATGGTGCCGATTCCGCTTGTCGCACAGGCGAATTTCGAACAGTGGTGGATCACCATGGCCGCCAACGCGCCCATGACGGAGAACTGCACCGGCATCCCCGGGCCGTGTTCGGACGTCTTCTACTTCGACCAGTACGGGCAGGTGCCCACCTGGCAGCTGGTCTTGGGTTATCGCTTCCCGGAGATCCGCAACACCATCGATCCCAACCACGAGACCTACACCACTCCCGAGGGCAAGGTTGTCGAGATCCAGCCGGATTGGTCCGGCAAGTACTACAAGCTCGACCCGTGGGGACCGCAGAAGGCGATCTGGGAAACACTGACGCAGGACCCGACCGGCTATCGACCCGCGCCCACCGCCGACCAGTGGCTCAAGGCACTCAATCGCCTGGGCAAGGCGTCGTGGATCGGTCTGAACCCCAACGTCGAGGGCACGTATTGCCTTCCCTGCCAGCTCGGCGGGATCAAGGGCGCGCCGGATTCGCTGCCGAAACAGTATCTGTTCGGCAACTACTACTCGTTCTTCGATTTCGGGCAACCGCAGACCGAACACAACTGGGTGTACAACCGGCCCGACTACGACGAGAAGTCACGCCTCGACTACATCGAGGTGCGCAACGGGCAGGACCCGAAGGTCCAGCAGCAATTGCTCGCCGATGCCCGCGCTGCGACCACACCGGAAGCTCTGCGCGAGAGCACCGCGGAGTTCTACAAGAACATGGACGCGGTCGGCAAGCAGATCAACGAGAACATCGCGATCAACATCGAAGGCCTGCAGAAGGCATTCGGGGTCACGCTGGAATCCGGCCAGGATTTCCTCGATCAGATCGCGGAATCGTTTGGCGCGCAGCCAAAGTCGGCGTCGAACCAACCTCGTGTCGAGGTACGCAGCCAGATCACGATGAGCAGCACGCGTGCCACCCAGGGCTACGACGAGCGCGTGGCTCACCCGACAGCATCGAACTCCGCCGCGCCGCAGGTTGCTCACGCCAAGCCGGCAACGCGTCCGGCCCCGACAGACCCGTTCTCGACGCTCCGGACGCAGGTCGCCGATGTCAGCAAGCAGGTGTCCGACGCGGTCGCCCCGCTGTTGCCGTTCGGCCAGCATTCGAGCGCTCACGCGGCGCCTGGCAAACATGCTGCCGTCGACGGTTTCGCAGGCGGAAAGCACCGGGCCGTCGGTGTTCATCGCGCGTCGTAAGCCTGTCCTCGCGGGTATCGACCCCCACGGTCGGAATCGATCCGTAACGTAGAGCTCATGTCGACCCCAACCGAGAGTCCCTCGACGCCAGCAACCGACGACGATCCCAGCATCGACACGCCAGTCGCCGACACCAGCGAACTGTCCGAAGCCGAACGCGGTCTGCTCGTCGACAACCTGCGCTACGTACTCGACGGACGCTGGCGAGCCACCCGAGATGAAGTTCGACGACGCGCCAACCGCGCCGACCTGCTTCCCGATCCGTCGCGAACTCTCGAACAGGCGCGTGCGCGCATCCTCGAGGAGATGCGCGAACTGTCCGACGAAGGATTCGCGGCTGCCGGATTCGGCGCCGACCACGGCGGCACAGGCGACGTCGGGGCGTCGATCACCGCGATCGAGATGCTCGGCTACGCCGACCTGTCCCTGATGGTCAAGGCGGGAGTGCAGTGGGGTCTGTTCGGTGGCGCCGTCGAAAACCTCGGCACCGCAAGGCATCACGAGAAGTACGTCGCCGACACCATCAGCCTCGACCTCCTCGGCTGCTTCGCCATGACCGAGACCGGTCACGGTTCCAACGTGCAGGAACTCGAGACGACCGCGACGTACGACGCAGCCACCAAGGAATTCGTGATCCACTCGCCGACGCCGTCGGCCCGCAAGGATTACATCGGCGGCGCTGCCGAACACGCCCGCATGGCATCGGTTTTCGCGCAGTTGATCACTGCCGGTCCCGGCCAGGAGCCGGAAAGCTATGGCGTGCACTGCTTTGTGGTGCCGATCCGCGACGCCGACGGCAACGACCTCCCCGGCGTGACGACGAGCGACTGCGGCTACAAGGGCGGACTGCCCGGCGTCGACAACGGACGCATCATGTTCGACGAGGTGCGCATACCGAAGGACAACCTCCTCAACCGCTATGCCGACGTCGAGGACGACGGCACGTACTCGTCGCCGATCGAGAACCCCAACCGACGCTTCTTCACCATGCTCGGCACACTTATCCGTGGTCGGATCACGGTAGCGGCCACCGCCGGAGCCGCGTCACGTAAGGCGTTGGCGATCGCCACACGATATGGCTTGGTGCGCAGGCAATTCGACGCCCCGGGCGACGAAGAAGAGATCGTCATCCTCGACTATCTCGGCCACCAGCGAAAGCTGCTGCCGCTCATCGCGAAGTCGTACGCCATCGCATTTGCACAGAACGAGCTCACCGAGGAACTGCACGAGGTGCAGTCCGACACCCCGGCCGAATCGCCCGACGGCTCTGCCGACGATTCCAAGGCGGGTCGCCAGCGCGAGCTCGAAGCCAACGCCGCAGGACTCAAGGCTTACGCGACATGGCACGCATCTCACGCGATCAATGTCGCTCGCGAAGCATGCGGCGGCGCAGGCTATCTCGACGAGAACCAGATCTCGATCATCCGCGGCGACATCGACGTCTTCACCACGTTCGAGGGCGACAACACCGTGCTCACCCAGCTCATCGCCAAGGAAGTGCTTTCGGCCTACGCCGACGACGTCCAAGGCCTGTCAGCGGGCGGTTGGGTGCGGTTCATCGCGTCGATGGCGCGCGACGTCGTCGTCGAGAAGACCGCTGCGCGACAAGTGGTTCAGACACTCCTGGAGAGTTCGGACGAAGACACCGAGAAGTCGGCGCTCACCAACCGCGGTACTCAGCTTCGACTGTTCCGCAACCGCGAGGACCATTTGGTGCGCACCTGCGCGCAGCGTCTGCGTCGAGCTACCAACGACGACAACGATGCGTTCGAGGTGTTCAACAATGCGCAGGACCATCTGCTCAAGGTCGGGCAGGCTCGCACCGAGCGGATCGTGCTGGAGGCGTTCGTACAAGCCATCAACGACTGCGATTCACGCGCCGCGGCCGAGGTACTCGGCAAGGTGTGCGATCTGTTCGTCTACTCAGCCCTCGAGGCCGACCTCGGCTGGTTCATGATGCACCGCCACATCTCCGTGGAGCGCGCCAAGGCGATTCGACGCGGCGTCAACGAACTCTGCCAAGACCTTCGTCCCCACGCGGCGACGCTCGTCGACGCATTCGGCATCCCCGAGGAACTCATGGGCGCGCCGATGATCGACAACCACTGAGTGGTCGGGGGCTGGGTTAGCTGCTCGGCCCCCGCGGGGACACACCGAGTTGCACCGCGAGGTGCGCCTCGGTGAGTTCCTGCCGGAATCGTTCGACGTCGCGGGCCCACGCCTGGGCGAGCTTGCCGTCGACGAGCTTTACGCCGACGCCCTTGCGACGTCGCGGAACACCCGCGAGTTCTCCGAGCGCCGGAGCGCTCTCCCACTTTTCGTGTTCGGCGCCATTGTTGGCCGGGTAGATCTTGTCGATGTCGGCGAGCGCCATCAGCAATGTGCCCTGCTGCAGCGTGGTCTCGGTTAGTTCGACGCCGACGTGACGGCGCGCCGCATACACCTGGACGATCGAGAACAGCGTGATGATCGCTCCAAGGACCGAAATCCACAGCCAGTGCACGCGGCCGGGGCCTGCGATGTCCATCGCGAGCACGGCACCCGCGAGCACCGGGCCGATTGCCACGACCCACCAACTTCCGCCCTGCTCGACGAACAACGTCTCGCCACGATCCTCGGGAGCAGGGATCGGGTTCGCGGGGTCCTCGGGCTCGGCGGGTTCTTCACCGTCGGCAAGATCTGCGGACTGTTCGGGTTGTGCAGCTTCTTCGGACTCGTCGGTGGGGGCTTTGTTGCCGTCGGTCGATTCCTTGCTGCCGACATCGCCTTCAGGCTCGACGCTGCTATCCGCTGACTCTGCGGGTTCTGCGCTGCCATCGGCGGGATCGTCAGCGGCAGAGCTCACGCTCTGTCCCGTTTCCGGTCCTGCTTGTTCCGCGCGGACGCGGCGCCGTTGGCGCCCGATCGGTTCTCGGCGGGGCGTGTATTGCCGCCCGGCCTGCTCTTGCCGTTCGCGACGCGACCCTTGCCGCCCGACTTACCCTTGCCCGACGTCGACTTCTCCGGGCACTCGGGTGGGCTGCCCGCGTTGAACCACGCGTCGGCTTCCGGCCGGTAGGCGAACAACGACCCCAAGAGTCCAATGACTGCTGCGAGCAGCGTGAACGCCAGGGCTGGATCGCCGAAACTCAGGAAAACCAGCATGATCACCACGACCAGCGTCAGCGCCGCCAACGAGGAGCGCCAACGAGCATCCCCGACGTAGGCCTTGCTGCCGAGCAGCACGTACGCCACGCCGACCGCGATCACGATGATCCCGATCCCGATCGGAAGCAGCGTCGGGCCGTCGGCAAAGATGCCTGCCAGGATGTAGACGACACCGAGCAGTCCCAACAGAACGCCGGACGCTATCCAGCATCGATACGCCCAGGTCACCATCTTCGGGCGTTTACTTGCGTCAGGAAGGGTCACTGCTTTGCTTTCTGTCTGTCGACGGCTCGCTGTGCGGCGTCGACTCGTTCTCGCGGCTGTGGAGACGCGCCTCGACGGATCGGTCCCCCTCTTCGGAAGCGTAGTCGCCGTGGCCCGTTCCCGACGGCGTGCCGACTGTATTCGGATCTTTCTGCAGCGATCCGGTCTGGGGTGTTGCGTTTTGGGGTGACGTGCTCTGGGGTGACGTGCTTTGGGGTGATGCCGCCTCGGTGGTCGTCGGCGGCTGCCAGCCCCGGAGTCGCGCCTCTTCTTCCCAGGACGTCGGCGTCGGCGAGTTCTGGGGATAGTAGGCGTTGTCGGGATACTGGCCACCGGCCGGAGGCTGGTCGGGTGCTTGTCCGTACGACGGAGGCGCGACCTGCGGGTACGGCGGTGTCTGCTGGTATGGCGGTGTCTGCTGGTACGGCGGAGCTTGAGAGTAAGGCGGGGCCTGCGGGTACTGGGGTGGGTACGCGGGAGGCGCGGGGTACCCGGGCGGCGTGGTTTGCGGTCGGCGGTAGTCGGCCATCGCGCGGCAGTAGGCGTCGGACTCACGTCTCAGCAAGAGGATGGTCGCGCCCAGCGCAGCGATGCCACCGATGGTCAGGGGGATTCCGGTCCACCAGGGATCGACGCCCCCGATCAGCGAGAACGCCATGTCGATGAGAACGAAAACTCCCATCGCACCAAGCAGGACCCGCGCCCAGTTGTATCCCTTGCGCACAAACCAGACGAAGGTCAACGAGATCGCGGACAGGACCACCGCGGTGATCACCGTAATCGCGATCAGGAAGCCCGAGGACGTCATGAGGTCTACCTCTGCGCGCGGGGTATCGGCGGGGAGGTCGGAGGCTCGCTGGTTCATCATGTCGCGCAGGGTCGGATACTGCGCGACGGCCGTGACTATCCTGGCGATGACCACGACAATCCACAGCTCACACGCGATTGCCACCGAGTCGGGCAGCTTCGGGCGCTTGTTCTGCCCGTCGGGCTGCGCGGACGCGGGGTCGCGACGCGGATCGAGAAAATGCGACATAGCTCCAGCGTAATGAACGCAGCTTGGTGCGCGATGAGGACCTGCGGAGCGCGGCCGCGTACACAACTCGGACGCCAGCGCGAGGCCACGACAATAATTTCGATCACCCCCCGCTGACGTCACGATTGTGTACGCACGCCAGACCACGACCGGCGCCGATACCCGACGGCTGCGCGAGGTGGTCTCGACTCGGGTCCTCGCTGCGCTCGGGCCCGCTCGACCAGCGGTTGTGGCCGCGCCGTCCAGCCAGCGAGGACGGGTCCGGCGGCCGGCGCGTGTGGTCTCGACTCGGGACCTCGCTCCGCTCGGGCCCGCTCGACCAGCGCGAAAGCGCGCCGCGCGACCAGCGGGAAGGCGGCCTAGGCCAGCTTGGCGGCGACCTCGGTCGCCCAGTAGGTGAGGATGATCGAGGCGCCGGCGCGCTTGATCGAGGTCAGCGACTCGAGGATGGCGGCGTCGCGGTCGATCCAGCCGCGCTCGGCGGCGGCGGTGATCATCGAGTACTCACCCGAGATCTGGTAGGCCGCGACGGGAACGTCGGAGATCTCGGCGACGTCGCGGACGATGTCGAGGTAGCTCATGGCGGGCTTGACCATCACGATGTCGGCGCCCTCGTCGAGGTCGAGGCGCACTTCGCGGAGCGCCTCGGTGCGGTTGGCCGAATCCTGTTGGTAGGTACGACGATCGCCCTGCAGCGACGACCCGACAGCCTCGCGGAACGGGCCGTAGAACGCGGACGCGTACTTCGCCGAGTACGCGAGAATGCCTGTATCGGTGAGGCCTTCGGCGTCGAGGGCGGCGCGGATCTCGGCGACCTGGCCGTCCATCATTCCCGACGGACCCAGAAGGTGCGCACCGGCACGGGCCTGCGCGAGTGACATCGACACGTAGCGCTCGAGAGTCGCATCGTTGTCGACGCGGCCGTCGTCGGACAGCACGCCGCAGTGCCCGTGGTCGGTGAACTCGTCGAGGCAGGTGTCGGCCATCAGCACGGTCGAGTCGCCGAGATCGTCTGCGAGAACACGCAATCCGCGATTGAGAATGCCGTCCGGATCATCGGCGCCGGACCCGACTGCGTCCTTGTCCTCGGCCTTGGGAACACCGAACAGCATCAGCCCGCCGACGCCCGCGCGCACGGCTTCGTCGGCCGCTTTACGCAGCGAGTCGAGCGTGTGCTGCACGACGCCGGGCATCGATCCGATCGGGCGCGGATCGTCGATGCCGTCGGCGACGAACATCGGCAGCACGAGATCGGCTGGGCGCAGCGCGTTCTGCGCGACCAACCGACGCATCGCCGGTGTGGTGCGCAACCTGCGGGGTCGAATAATCGGTGCCATACGCCCCACCTCTACGACCGCGACCGCCGCGACTTCTTGCGCGGAGGAGGCAGCGCGCCCTCGGCCCGCAGGCGAGCGGCATGCTCGGCGAGGGCGTCGACCAGTTCGGTCACCGATGCCGACTCCGGCTGAACGTCGACGCGCAGTCCGAATTCGGTTGCGGTCTCGGCGGTCTTGGGACCGATGCACGCAACGATGGTGCGCGCGTGCGGCTTTCCGGCGATGCCGACGAGGTTGCGGACCGTCGAGCTCGAGGTGAAGCAGACGGCGTCGAATCCGCCGGTCTTGATCATCTCGCGCGTCTCGGCGGGCGGCGGTGCTGCCCGCACGGTGCGGTACGCGGTGACGTCGTCGATCTCCCAACCGCGATCGCGCAGACCCTCCGAGAGGGTCTCGGTGGCAATGTCGGCGCGCGGCAACAGGATTCGGTCGACCGGGTCGAAGACGTCGTCGTACGGCGGGAAGTCTTCGAGGAGCCCGAGGCTCGACTGCTCGCCGGACGGAACCAGCTCGGGGTTGATACCGAACGTCCGGACCTTCTCGGCCGTCGCTTCGCCGACACAGGCGATCTTCACGCCGGAGAACGCGCGAGCGTCGAGTCCGAACTCGGCGAACTTCTCCCACACGGCACGCACCGCGTTGGTCGAGGTGAACACGACCCACTGGTAGCGACCGTCGACGAGTCCCTTGACGGCGCGCTCCATCTGCGCCGGGCTGCGGGGCGGCTCGACGGCGATGGTCGGCACTTCCTTGGGCACAGCGCCGTGGCTGACGAGGCGTTCGCTCATGTCGCCTGCCTGGTCCTTGGTGCGGGGCACCAGCACGGTCCAGCCGTAGAGTGCGCGCGACTCCCACCAGGAGAGCTTGCCGCGCTGGCTCACGACCTTGCCGATCGTGAGGATCAGCGGTCCGCTCAGCGCGTTGCCCTGCTCGTTGAGCGTGGCCAGCGTCGCCTCGATGGTGCGCTGCGCGCAGGTGGTGCCGTTGATCGTGATCGCAACGGGCGTCTGCGGGGCGAGACCGTGCTCGGTCAATGCGCTGGCGGTCTCGGCGAGGTGGCCCGACGTCGCGTGCAGCACCAGCGGTCCCGGTGCTGCGGCGAGCGCGGCCCAGTCGACGCCTTCGGCGCGGACGTCGGCCTCGGTGTGGCTCGAGCCCAGCGGCATGCCCGCATAGCTCGGGACCACGGAAGCCGCGGGCAGTCCTGGCAGCACCTCGAATGCGACCGAGGTGCGCGAGACGGCGTTGACCTCGGACAGCACCGAATCGGTCGTCAGCGGATCACCGGAGACGACGCGGACGACGTCGTCGCCCTCCTTCGCTGCGGCGACGAGGGTGCGAGCGACCTCAGCGGGATCGCCGAGTGCGGGATGGACGATCTGGTCCTGCTCCTCGACGGCGTCGTCCGCGGCGGTCGACGAGTCGTCGGACTCGTTCTCGTCGGTGGCCTCGTCGGCCTTCTTCGTGTCGTTCTTGGTGCTCTTACGCGCGGATTCCGCGAGCTCCTGCCGGTGGGCGGAGCCGATCATCGCCACGACGGCTGCTGGAACGTCGGGATCGATGAAGGCGGTCGTCGCATTCGCGATCACTGTCCGCGCACGCACGGTTAGCAGGTCGGGATCGCCGGGACCCGATCCCACGAAGAGGATTCGACCCGGATTGGCCTTCTTCGTACGGCTCATGCGTTCGCACTCTCCTGCCCTCGTCGAGAGGGCTGCAGTTCTTCTCTGCTGCTCAGGAGTTGACGAGTTCGCCCGCTCCCAGATCCAGCAGTTCGGCGGCGAGGCCTCGTCCGAGTTGTGTGGCGTTGTCGACCGGACCCACCACCGAAGCGCGGATCACATCGGATCCGTCCTCGGCCGCCACCGCCGCACGGAGCGACAGTTCGGCGAAGATGCGCCCGTCCTCATCGATCGACTCGACCACTTCGGCTATCGCACCGACCGGTGCGGTACATCCGGCTTCGAGAGCCGCCAATACCGCACGCTCGGCGTCGACCGCCACGCGGGTGGCCTCGTCGTCCAACTCGGCGAGAATTCTCACCAGTTCGGCATCGTCGGAGCGGCACTCAACTGCCAGTGCACCCTGCGCCGGTGCTGGTAACAGCACCACGGGATCGAACGCTTCGGTGACCTCTTCGGCCCTGCCGATGCGGACGAGTCCGGCACGGGCGACAACGACTGCGTCGAGTTCGCCGCCGGCGACTTTGCCCAACCGAGAATCTAGGTTGCCTCTTAGGGGGCGGATTTCCAAACCGAGACCCAATGCTTTAAGCTGTGCCGCCCTTCGCGGGGAGGACGTACCGATCGTCGCGCCGGGAGGAAGCGCCCCGAGTACGAGGTTACCCCTGCTGACCAGCGCATCTCGTGGATCTTCCCGAGGTGGGACAGCCGCGATCACCAGGCCCGGATCGGGTGCTGTCGGCAGGTCCTTGTAGGAGTGGACGGCGACGTCGACTTCGCCCGCATGCAGCGCGTTGCGGATGGCCGTCGTGAACACTCCGACGCCGATCTCGGCGACCGGGGCCGCCGACGCGTCACCCGCCGTCTTGATGATGACCAGCTCGGCGGGATGCCCGTTGGCGGTCAGGGCGTCGGCGATGGTTTGAGATTGGGTACGGGCGAGCAGCGAGCCTCGCGTACCGATGCGAATGGGGCTCAACGCTCTCCCTGATCGGCCGACGTTTCGCCGACTCCATGCTTGTCGCCCAGACCGCTCTCCGGCGCCGATACGGCTTCGGCTGCGCCCGGCTTGAGCTCGAAGAGTTCACGCAGCGCCTCGGCGTAGTGATCGCCGTTGGGCGTCGAAGCGAGCTGTTTGACCCGGACCGTGGGGGCGTGCAGGAGTTTGTCGACGACGCGTCGAACAGTCTTGGCGACCTCGTCGCGCTGAGCGCCCTCGAGGTCGGGCAGGCGGGTCTCGAGCCGGAGAATCTCCGCCTCGACGACGTCGGCTGCGCGTTGACGCAGTGCCGCGACGGTCGGCGTGACCTCGGCCTGACGCTGCAGGGTCAGGTAGTCGGAGAGCTCGCCGCCGACGATCGAGCGGGCAGCGGCGGTGTCGTCGTGAGCGGCCTGTGCCTCGGAATCGCCGCGCAGACTCTCGATGTCGATGACGTGGACGCCGGGCAGGCGCGCCGCGGCGGGATCGACGTTGCGGGGCAGCCCCAGGTCGCAGATGATCAGCGGCTGCACAGCAGTACGTGCGGCCAGTGCCGAATGCACCTCGCCGACGCCGACGACGGTCCCGATGGAACCCGTGCATGCGACGACGACGTCCGCGGAGGCCATCACGGCAGGCAGGTCGTCGAATCCGACGCCGCGCACGGCGACTCCGGGATGATTGGCCGCGATATTGCCTGCGAGGTGCTCCGCGTTGGCGACGGTCCGGTTCACCACGACAAGCTCGCGGACGCCTTCACGGGCCAACTGGGCGGTCGCAAGACCCCCCATGGCGCCGGCGCCGATGACTACGGCTCTGCGCAGCGACTGCTCGGGATCGATCTCTGGCGCCGCCTTCTGCAGCAGATGCTGGGCGCGATGCAGCGCAACCGACACGACCGACGCTCCCGCGCGGTCGATCCCGGTCTCGGAGTGCACCCGCTTGCCGACGCGCAGGGCGTGCTGGGCGAGCTCGTGCAGGGTACGGCCGGTGGTCTTGTTGGCGTCGGCGTCGAGGTAGGCGTTGCGGATCTGACCGAGGATCTGTTGCTCGCCGACGACGATCGAGTCGAGGCCTGCGGCGACGGTGAACAGATGCTCGACGGCGGCCTCGGAGTAGCGGACGTATGCGTGGCGGGTGAGGTCGTTGATGGAAAGCCCGGAATGATCGCCGAGCACGTCACCAACGGCTTCGAGTGCGGGGTGGAATGCGTCGACGACGGCGTAGATCTCGACGCGATTGCAGGTCGAGACGAGCATCGCCTCGGAGATCGCACGCGACGACAGCAGGTCGTCGACGAGCTTGGGCCGGTCGTGGTCGGCGACCGCGAGTCGCTCCAGAACGTCGACGGGTGCGCTCCGATGGCTGATTCCGAACAGCAGAACACTCACCGCGTCACCGTCTCCATCGCAGATCTCGCACTCATCATCCTTGACCCACACTCCGTATGTCTGTTCTGGGCACGTCCGCGACGCCGACCCCCGGCAGTTGGTCAACAGCCAGATCGTCGCCGGACCCCTTGGCCCTGAGCGGCACGTCCACAGGCAGGTCGACATGGCCCTGCTGCCCATCTTCCCCGACAGACAACGGGGTGCGTGACGCGTGGAACGTCAGCACCTGCAACTCCAAGGCTAGATCAACCTGTCTGACGACGACATCGGAGTCCGTCGACAACGTTGCGGCGGTCACGTTCAGCAGTTGCCGGATTCCCGCGGCGATCAACGCGTCAGCTGCGCGTTGTGCCTTGTCAGGACCGGTGGCGATCACCCCGATGTCGACCTGGCCGATCGACGGATCGTTCGCAAGAGAAGCGAGACCGGCGCACGGGGAGACCACCACGTCGTCGACGACGGTCCCTATGACGTCCGGATCGTCGTCGAACATCGCGACGACCCGGAAGGTGCGGTCGGTGGCTGTGTGCGCGACGAGTAGGCGACCGAGGGTGCCTGCGCCGACGAGCACGACGGTGTGGACGGTGTCGGTGTGCAGTGCGAGCGCGATGCGGGCGGTGAGGCGTCCGACGTCGTATCCGACGCCGCGTACGCCGTTGGCGCCGACATGGGACAGATCTTTGCGGAGGATGGCCGGGTTGACTCCCGCCGCGGTCGCCAGTTGGCCGCTGGAGGCGATCAGAATGCCCCGCTGCCCCAGGGAGCGCAGAACGTGGAGGTAGGTGGCCAGGCGCGTCACCGACGGCTCGGGGATGCGATCAGACGCCGACCCGATAGCCATTGCGCACACTCACTTTCGACTAACCCGACCGAAGGATCAGCGTAATACGCGGCCTTCGACGCTCGGCACGCGACCCGCGGCGGGAGTTCGGAGAGTTCGCGGGTTCAGGGTTGGACGCGCGCTCGGGCGTTCAGCGCTTGGCGGCGTCGAGGTCGGCGCGCAGCCGTGGCTCGTCGACCTCCCAGTAGCTGTGCTCTTCGCCGTCGAGCAGGACGACGGGCAGACGGTCGCCGTACTCGGCGCGTAGCTCGGCGTCGCCGGAGTTCGCGGCGGCGTCGACGTCGACGATGTCGAACTCGACCGACAGTTCGCCGCAGATCCGATCCAGGTCGGCGCGGGCGGCCTCGCAGGCCGAGCAGCCGTCGCGGGTTAGCAGCGTGATGGACATCGAACGAACTCCTTCGACGTTGGTGCCAGAACAGTCTGACACCATGACTACTCTGTTGGTGAGCAGGCCTGAGCGAGGCGGCATTCGTTGAGTGGTTGTGCATTCGTGAGAGGTGGAGGGTGGGCGTGACCTCTGAGGGCGAGGAGCCGAACGGCGAGGTTCCCGATTCCGGGTCCGAGGTGTCCGACGTCGGCGACACTCCGAACGAGGGCGCCTCAGACGGCGGAACGCCAGGTAGCGACGCCCCGTCGGGCGGCGCGGGCGCGTCCGATTCCGCAGATGCCGAGGCGCGGCCGGTACGCAGTGGCGAGGACTGGGAGTCACACGCCGACGACGTCGACGGTTCCGTCGGCGACGATGACGACGAGATCCATGCCGACGACGAGTTGCAGGACGAGTTCGACGACGAAGAATCCCGCCGGGTCACGACCTGGATCTCCGAGCGGGCCACCGCGGCCACCGGACGGTTCCGGCAGACCGCGCAGGAATTGCGACAGGCCCTCGCCGGCGAGGCGTCGGCGCAGGCGGCCGTCGACTCGCTGCGCGCCCGGCCACCGAGCGAAACCGAACCCGACGTCGACGTCGACCTCACCGCCGCGGCGTTCTTCGACGTCGACAACACGCTGGTGCAGGGAGCGTCGATCGTGCACTTCGCGCGCGGACTCGCTGCGCGAAAGTACTTCTCGTACTCCGACATCTTCGACTTCGCGTGGACGCAGGCGAAGTTCCGCATCACGGGCAAAGAGAACGCCCAAGATGTCGCAGAGGGTCGGGAAAAGGCGTTGTCGTTCATCGCCGGTCGCGAGACAGCCGAGCTCGCCAGACTCGGCGAGGAGATCTACGACGAGTACATCGCCGACAAGATCTGGCCTGGCACAAGGGCTTTGGCTCAGCGCCATCTCGACGCCGGTCAGCAGGTGTGGCTTGTCACCGCGACTCCGGTCGAGCTGGCGCAGACCATCGCTGACCACCTGGGCCTCACCGGCGCACTCGGCACCGTCGCCGAGAGCGTCGACGGCAAGTTCACCGGACGACTCGTCGGCGATATCCTGCACGGCCCGGGTAAGGCACATGCCGTGCGCGCGTTGGCAATTCGCGAAGGACTGAACCTCAAGCGGTGCACCGCGTACTCGGACTCACACAACGACGTCCCGATGTTGTCACTGGTCGGGCGCGCCGTCGCGATCAACCCCGACGCCGACCTGCGCGACGTCGCAAAGGTGCGCGGCTGGGAGATGTACGACTTCCGCACCGCCCGCAAGGCGGCGAAGTACGGGGCGTCGACGGCCCTGGTCGTCGGGGCCGCGGGCGCCGCGAGCGCCGGCGCCGTGAAGTTACTGCGCAACAAGGGCTGACGCCGAGGGGTCGGAGGGTCGTCGGGGTTCAGACTTTGGACGTCGGGCTTCGGCGCGTGCCAGCGGAAAGTAGGGGAAGGATTCTTCCCCTAGAAACCTCCTGCCGGCCGGGGCGTCGAAAGTAGGGGAAGGAATCTTTCCGGCACTTCCTGACCTCTCCCCCGGAAACTTCGCGGGGACGAGAACGAAACCCGAGAAAAAACCTTTCCCCTAGAAACCTCCGCCGGCCCGTGCGCCACAATCCGAGGAAAGACCCCTTCCCCTAGAAACCTCCCGCGGGCTCGACGGCCAAAACTAGCGGAAGAACCCTTCCCCTAGAAACCTCCCGCCGGCCCGCCGACCTCAGAGCGCCGCGACGGGGCTCGACGGGTCGATGAGCACCTTGGCGTGGTGCTCCGCGCCGCCGAGGATCTCGAAAACGTCTGCGACGGCGTCGAATCCGATGATGCCGGTGACCAGCGGTGTCACGTCGACCTTGCCGTCGGCGATGAGGTGCAGCGCGGTGCGGAACTCGGCGGGGTCGTAGTAGATCACGAAGCGCAGGTCGAGCTCTTTGTTGATCGCCATCGCGGGTCGGAAGCGGTCGGACTCCATGCACACGCCGACCACGACGATGCGCGTCCGCAACGGCACGCCCGACACGATGTTCTCGATCATTCCGGGCACGCCGACGCACTCGAAGACGACCGGCCCCTTCGGGGTGGCGCCGACCTTGTCGCCGAGTTCGATTGCCTTCCACCACGGCAGGCCGGGGATGCGGCGCAGGATGTGCATGGCGTCGAACGCGGTGCCGAGCAATTGGCCTGTGCGCGTGAGGTATTTGCCCTTCTTGGCGGCGATGTCCCACGGGGAGTCGACGGTCGGGTCGACGACGATGTCGGCGCCGCAGCGTCGGGCAAGATCTCGACGCCCCGCCGACAGGTCGGAGGCGATGACGGTCTTGACGCCCTTGGCCTTGAGAACCAGGATCACCGACAGCCCGATAGGTCCGCAGCCCACGACGACGGCGACGTCGCGCTTGCTCACGTCACCGCGGTTGACCGCGTGCACGGCCACCGACAGCGGTTCGGTCAGGGCGGCGTGGTCGAGTGGCACGCCGTCGGGCACGGGCATCGTCATGTCCTCGGAGACGACGACGTACTCGGCGTAGGCGCCGGGGGCGTCGGCGCTGAGTCCGACGAGGTGCTCGGTCTCGCCGTGCTTGATGATCGGTAGTGCGGCGACCAGGGTTCCGGGCGCCCACTTCTTGCGGCACTTGGGGCCGTACTCGGCGATCTCGCCGATGAATTCGTGGCCCATCACGACGTGATCTGTCGAGCGCATGAAGCGGTCGTAGCCGACTTCGGCGGTGACGTCGGCGGTGTCGTCACCATGCGTGCGGGCGTGCAGATCAGAGCCGCAGATGCCGGTGCGCCGCACCTTCAACAACACCTGGCCTGGACCTGGCTGCGGCTTCTCGATCTCCTCGACGCTCAGCTTGCCCTCGTGACACACCACTGCCCGCATCGGCTTCCTCTCGTGCGATGTTCCAACACTCGTTGTAACGTTCTACCGCACAATACGCCGACGCTGTGACGCGGCTCCCTGCCCCGGGTCCGGCCAATCAAGAACAAGTCCGGACGGGACAAGCCCGTCGAAGCCGCCAGAGCCTCGTCAGGAGAAGATGCGCGACGAGATCTCGGCGAACTCGGTATCGGTGACGACGCCCGCCGACCGCAGCGACGTGAGCGCGTTCATGAGTTGCGACTTCGGATCTGCGGCAACCGGCTGGGCGGCGGGCGCAGGAACAGGCTGGGCAACCGGCTGTGGGGCAACAGGCTGCGCAACCGGCTGCGGCGCGGCGTGTGCTGCCTGCTGAGATGCGGCCTGAGCGGCCCACCTGTCCTGTTGGCGACGCTGCACCCGGCCGTGCACCGAGCTGGCGACGGCCGCGCGGCCCGCTGTGCGAATCAGGCTCATGATCAGTTCCCTTCGAGAGCGTCAGTGGCGTCGAGAGCGTCGATCAGGTCGTCGACGAGGACCGGCCCCTCGGTGAGCACGGTTCCGCCGTCGGCACCCCATGCGCCGATAACGGGGAGAAACGATAGGTCCTCGTAGACCACGATGGCGGCGACCTCGCCGGCGGCGAGCGATTCCGCGGCAGCAGCGACGTCGTCGTCATCGATCAGGTGCGAATCGGCACCCGAGAACTCATCGAGGCCGACGCTCGCGGCGTCGAGTCGCAGCACCTTGCCGTCGGCGTCGCGGCTGACGAACTCCGTGTCGAGAACGTTGACCCGACCCGCAGCAACCAGGTCGGTCAGCACCGCGAAGCCGGCCGACGGCACAGGCGCCGACGGAAAACTCACGACAATGAAATTGATGGGGCCCAGGTCGGCGTCGAAACTCACGCCCTGAGAGTAGCGCCCACCGCTCGCTGCCACTCAGCCGAAGTACACGCTCCCCCGACGGCTGAGCATGCGGAACAGTGTCTGCTGAATCTCTTCGCGGACGTGGTCGGTGAGGTCGAAGACAACCATGGGGTCGTCGGCGGACGACTCGTCGTAGCCACCAGTCTCGATGGGACGCCCGAAGTGGATGTGCCACTTCGACGGCAGCGGTACCAGACCCAGCGGTCCGAGGAGTGGGAACGTCGGGGTGATGGGCAGGTACGGCAGCCCGAGGATGCGGGCGATCGGCTTGAGGTCGGCGAGCATCGGGTAGATCTCCTCCGACCCGACGATCGACACCGGGATGATCGGGCTGGCGTTGCGCAGCGCCGTCGTCACGAAGCCTCCGCGACCGAATCGCGCGAGCTTGTACCGATCCTTGTAGAGCTTGCCGATCCCCTTGTAGCCCTCGGGCCACACGGCGGTGAGTTCGCCCGCCCGCAGCAGGCGGTCGGCGTCGTTGGTGCATGCGAGGGTCGCGCCGATACGGCGAGCCACCTCACTGACCACTGGTGTGTCAAAAGCCATGTCGGCGGCGAGGATTCGCAGATGCCGACCGGTTGGGTGATTGTCGTGCACGGCGAGGCTGGTCATCAGCGCGTCGATGGGCAATGCACCGGCATGGTTGGCGACGAGCAGAGCGCCACCGGTGAGCGGCAGGTTCTCCACGCCGGTCACCTCGACACGGAACCACTTCTCGTACACCTGGCGGATCGCGGGGAACCAGACCGACTCGGTGAAGTGCGGGTCGAAGCCGAAGTCGTCGATCTCGTAGTCGCCGGTCATCCGCTCACGAATGAAACCCGCTGTGGCAGTGAGTGAATCAGCAACTGCACCACGGATACCACCGAGACTGAACAACGGGCTGCGCGCAGGTCCACGCTGCTCGACGCCGAGGGCGTCGGTCTCGAGCGCGACGTCGTCGTTGATGGGGGTGACCGCAGCGGGCGGACGGCCGAAGCCGTCGGTGTTGGGGTGGCCGATACTCGACGGCGCCGTTGCCTGCTGGCTCGGGTGGCGACCGCGGCCGCCATCGCGCGTGCCTCCCGGCTGATCGCGACGAGACGCTTCGATGCCCGCCCTGGAGTTGCCCACACCGGAGCTTGCGTACAACTGGATCACCTTTGCCGTCCGTGCATCACCAGAAGACGTCACGTGATTCGACAAGGCGTTCCACCCCCAACGGGTATGACGCAGAAGAACGGGAGGGGGGTGCCTGGTGTCGCTGCGTCGACGCACCGGGCCTGACGCCCGAGTTTACGGGTTCGTCCCTGATAGTGCACGTTCCGCCGCCGTATTTGCATTGTCATTGAATGCGTCAAATTGGGGATTCAAATTGACGCCGAAAACAGACAGTCTGTGCGATTTGTGCGCGAATTGTTCAGGCAAGACGATGCGCCGCCGATACGACTTGTCGTTCCGCTTTTCGCCACGTATCCGGCGCGATCACAGGAGTCACACCGCTGCGGTCAACGAAGTCGTCGAGCGTCTCCGACGTCGAGTACCGGGGCGCGAATCCGAGCTCGGTGCGCATCCTCGTTGTGTCGAGAACCCTTCCGTACGTGAGGAATTCGGTCTGCGACGACCGCAGACGAGCTGAGCGAAGATTCTGCATCACCCCGGTGATCGGCGCGAGCAGCCCGCTCACCACGGGCAGTTCCACGTGTCCGACGCGTCGAATGGCCTGCGTCAACGTCACCACTCCGTCGCCTGCGATGTTGAAAGTTCCCGGCCGCCCACGCAGCGTCACGTGTTCCATTGCTGCGAGTGCGTCCTCTTCATGCAGAAATTGCAGACGTGGTTGATAGCCGATGACAGTCGGAACCACCGGGAGCGAAAGATAGGAACTCATCCTCGTGTTGATTCGAGGACCGAGCATCGCCTGCAGTCGCATGGTCGTTACGTCGATGTCCTGGCGTCGTCGCGCGAGTCCGCGCACGTAGCCCTCTACGTCGAGCATGTCGCGTCCGTAGCCGCGTCGGGGTTCACGCTTGGCGGGCGTCTCCTCGGTGAAGTACGCGGGGTCGCGGGGGCTCGCACCGTAGACCATCGCCGTCGAACGCAGGATGAGCCGTTTGACCGAGGGGCTTCGCTGACACGCACCGCACACCTGCATCGCGCCGAGGAGATTGAACTCCTTGATGGCCGCTGAGTGCGGAGCGGTCTCCATGATCGACGTCGCGGCGTGCACAACGGTATCGACCTCGTAGTGCGAGATCGCCTTCGCTATCGCGGGCCTGCGGATGTCGAGGCGAAGGAACTCAGCGCGCCCCATTCGCCGCATCAGGTCCTTGCGGGGCACCCGTGAGTCGACCGCGAGGACCCGCTCGACGTCGGGATTGGCCGCCAGTGCGGCGACGAGGTATCCACCGAGAAAGGTCGACGCCCCGGTGACCAGCACCGTGCGCGGAACCTGTTGGACGTCGGATTGAGAACCATCGGGCATGAACGCAAGGCTAGCCCGACGAAAAAGAACCCGCACTCAGGCGGGTTCTTTGGCGCGCGGTCGAGGTGACCGCGAACGTATCGGTGGAGCGAATCCGCGCCGACTTACGCGGCGCGAACGCTCACTTACCGAGTTTGCGACGCTGCACGCGGGTACGACGCAGAAGCTTGCGGTGCTTCTTCTTCGACATGCGCTTGCGGCGCTTCTTGATCACTGAACCCATCGGGGCACTTCCTTACTCACACGGTCTCACGCGGTTTCACGGCACGCTGTCGTCGACACTCACACTTGGGTGGTGAGGCCTGCCCGCCGGAACCTTGCGGCGAGATCAGCTACGCGATCATCAACACTACCGGTCGAGGTCGCAAAGAGAAAAATCAGGGGACCTCTGGTGAACACCACAACTCCTGCCGACGGCGCGCTGCGCGCGTTCGGCAGGAGTTGCCTCGTAGTTCGCGGTCGGACTAACCGGCGTCGAAGTAGGACGTCTCCAGGTAGTCATGCACAGCCTTGGCGTGCACACGGAAGGAACGACCCACGCGCACGGCGGGGAGTTCCCCACTGTGGACGAGGCGATAAACGGTCATCTTCGAGACGCGCATCAACGATGCGACCTCGGCCACGGTCAAGAACTGCGACCCTGAAGCCGCGTTGCTGACCGCACCTGACCTGTCACCAGGAGTCTCTGCTGCCATGAGTTACTCATACCTCCGGAGCACGCGTCGCGGCCGCCGGCTTCCCCTCCGGCGGACACCAGACACGCACGTGCTTAAAGCAGCTTAGCGTGGCAGATGTGAAAAAAGCGACGTAAGTGGCCTGGATCGGCGGCATTTCTGGCCCTCGACCACAACATGCTGGGGTTTTGGCCGGTAAAAGCCCCAAATATTGGGAGCCGACACCCGGCGTGGTCGGCTGTTCAGCCTCCCAAACCCTCAACGTCGGGTCGACGTCCCGCGCGCGCACTGGCTTGCGCACACGCCTCCGTGGCCCGATACATCGCTGCTCGCGCACCGTTTTCCTCGAGCACGCGGATCGCGGCCGCGGTGGTTCCACCGGGCGATGTCACGGCTGCGCGCAGGTCGACCGGAGAGACCCCGGAGTCGCTCATCAGGATCCCCGACCCGCGGATCGTCTGCACTGCCAGTTCGCTCGCCTGAGCGCGGGTGAGGCCGAGCGCAACGCCTGCGTCGATCATCGATTCGGCGAGGAGGAACACGTAGGCGGGTCCGGAGCCCGAGATCGCGGTGACCGCATCCATCTGCTTCTCCGGGACGACGATGACCTTGCCGACGCTCTCGAGCAGCCCGACGACCGCGGTGAGCTGCTCTGGGTCGACGTGGCGCCCCGGCGCGACCGCCGACATCGCTTCGTTCACGAGCATCGGCGTATTCGGCATGACCCGCACGACCGGCACGCCCGCGGGCAGCGCGTTCTCGTAGCGGGCGATCGGCACTCCCGCCGCGAGGCTGATGGTGACGCGCTCGGATTCGCCGTCGTCGTCGACCCGCGCGAGTTGGCGCAGCACGGCGTCGACGATGTCGGGTTTCACCGCGATGAAGACGTATTGGGAGCCCTCGACCGCGGTGGGGATATCGGTGACCAGTACGCCGTACTCCTCGGAGAGCTCGCGGGCGCGTCCCTCGTTGGGCTCGGCCACGGCCAGGTTCTTGGGCTGGTGACCCGCTGCGATGAGTCCGGCAAGGAGCGCCTCGCCGATCTTGCCGCCGCCGATGACGGCGATCCGTTCACTCACGTCGTGGTGCCTTTCTTCTCAGCCGTGACATCTGTGGTCAGCGGAATTCGGGTCAGCCGGGTTCGTATCAGCTCTGCCGCTGCGGGATCAGCGCGAGCTGACGCGACTGCGCGACCACGGTGCCCGTCGAGTCCACCACGAGGTGGTCCTCTTCGAACATTCCGGGTCCGACCTCGGTACTCGACGCCGCGAACCGCAGCCAACCCGGCGCGGGATGTCGTCGGACATAGGTGGTCAGCTGGACGGTCGGCGCCCACCCGAAGAGCGCGAGGTTCATCACCACCGGCGGCGAGATGTCGCAGACCAGCACGGCGAAATCGACGTCGGGCTCGGCGTTCTTCGGACGCGTCCACCCGCGCACGACCGGCTCACCGGTCTCACCGCGCGCGACGGGGAAGCTCGTCGGATCGAGCACCAGGTCGAGTGCGGCCCCTAGGTGCATGACCTCACCGACCGGCGAGCCGTCGATGGAGATGCCGCCGGGCTGCGGATCGACGGGCAGGTCGTCGAGCACCGACGGCGCCGAGTGATGCGGCGTGCCGCTGTCGGGTCGCGCGAGGGTGACCGACGACGACACCATCAGTCGTCCGTTCTGCGCGAGGTCGACGGTCAGCAGGGTGACGGTGCGACCACGTTTGCGCAGCGTCACCGCCAGGTCGACGTCGGCGGGATCAGGCGCCGCGAGGTAGTCGCTGGCGATGGCGACGGGCACGAGGTCGGCTGCCGACGGCATCGACTCGTCTGACCCGACGAGTTCGTCGTATGCGTGCAGCGCCGCTCGGGCGACCAGCATCTGCATCGTGCCGCCGTGCACCTTGGGTCCGATCGTGAACGTCGGGTCGATACTCGCGCGGTAATTCACATCGCCGGGGCCCTCGGTGGGACGCAGGGTCAACAGCCCAGCGATCTTGTCGCTCATTCGGTTTCGGTCTCCTGGATCGGTGCAGTGCGGACGGGATCGCGTCGAAGGTTGGTTCGCGCGAAGTCGAGGGCGCGCCCGAGGAGGGCTGCGCGTTCGGGTTTGGTGCGTGCCGATCCCGTGCTGACCTCGAGCACAACAGCCCCGGCGAAGTCGCTCGCGGCAAGGCGTCGGCACACCTCGACGCAGGGTTGCGATCCGTCGCCCGGGATCAGATGCTCGTCGGTTGCCGCACCGCTGCCGTCGGCGAGGTGGAGATGGCTCAGCGCCGGCCCCATGCGCTCGAACAGATCGACCGCGTCGACTCCTGCCGTGGCGGTGTGCGAGAGGTCGAGGGTGTAGTGCGCGTACCCGTCGTCGGTCGGGTCGGTGGACTTCCCGAACGCCGACGCCGCGCGACCCGGTCCTCCCCCACGTGCGTTCAACCGCTGCGCCGAGCGCTTACCCGCGCCGAAGAGTCGGTCGGCGCGCATCGGGAACATGTTCTCCACCGCGACGTCGACGCCGCTGTTCTCCTCGAGTTCCGTCACGAGATCGTCGAATGCTGCGGTGTACGCCCGCTGCCAGCGGAAAGGCGGATGTACGACGACGGTCGGCGCTCCGAGATCCTCCGCCGCCGACACTGCCCGCGCCAGCTTGGCCTGCGGATCGCGACCCCATACGCGCTGCGAGATGAGCAGGCACGGCGCGTGGATCGACAGCACCGGAACCTGATATCGCTCGGACAGGTACTCGACGTGAGAGATGTCCTGACTGACGGCCTCACCCCACACCATGAGTTCGACGCCGTCGAAACCCAGCTCGGCCGCGTACGCGAATGCTGCCTCGGTGTTCTGCGGATAGACCGACGCCGTCGACAGCCCGATGGGGATGTCGGCTACAGGAGTGACCATCAGATCCTCACGTTGCGAGCAACACCAACGGGCCGATGGTCACGATCAGTCCGACGCCCAGCGCCAGCAACGTGGTGAACAGGTCGCGGGAGTGCCGCACGGCGTGAGTGAACGAGACGATACCGAAGATCACCAGCACCGCCAATACCAGCGCGAAGTAGACGTTCCAGCGCCAGAGCTCGGTGAATCCCCAGAACAATCCGACACCGACCGCCAGCCCGAGGATCGCCTCGCCGATGACCAACAGCCACGCCTTCGCAGGCGAACGGCCTTCCCCGTCGTCGGAGTTGCCGGGCTGCGCGTCCTTGGACGTTGCCGCCTTCGACGTGAGGGTTTTGGATTTGGGGGCGGCGGACGTCGGGGTAAGGGGCGCCGCTGCGCTGTCCGTTTCCGTCTCGTCTGCCGCGCTCTTGTCCGCTGGGCTGTTGTCGGCTGGGCTCGTGCCGACTGCGGGCGCGAGAGCGGCGGCGCCGACTCCGGTCACGCCTGTCGTCGCGACCTCGGGTGAGTCTGATTCGAGCGCCTCGGCCGCATCTTGATCGGCATGCTCACGGGCGTCGCGCTCGTCGTCATCCTCGCGGACGCTGTCGAATGACGAGTAGCCGTACGCGCGGTCGCCGTCGAACTTGCCTGCGTCGAACTTGCCGTTGTCGTCGTAAGCACTTGCGTCACTGGGTCGTTCGACGTCATTCGCTGTCTCGACGTCGGGAGTCACGTCGCGTGACTCCTCGACGATCCCGATGGCCGTGGTCTCCTCCACGAACGCGGCGCCGGAGGTGTGGCGATCGTCGTCGACGAGTGAGTCGGACTCGACGTCGGTGCGGTCGTCCCGCGCGGCGGCCTTGCGCCCGAACCACCCGCGCTTGCGCTTGGGTTTGTCGCCGGAGCGTCGGGCCGCGCGCTTCTTCGATGACGCACTCTTCTCGTCGTCATCGTCGTATTCGGCGAACGACCGGTATGCGTCGAAGTCGTCGTCGATGACGTCTGCGAACCTGCCGGTGCGCGCAGGCGGCGGCGCATCGAGTTCTACGACGTCGACGTCGTCCGCCTCGACGAGCCGCACGCCATCGGCGGTGTCGTCGTCGCCGACGATTGGGATGATTCCGGTGACAGCGTTCGCGTGCTCGTCGCTTACGCGTTCAGCGTCGGACGTGCTGCGCGATGCCCGCTCGGCGATGGCGGCGGAACTGAAGTCGCGCGTCTGCGGCGGAGCGTCGTAGACACCGCGGTCGAAGCCGGTCGACGCGCCGGCGGGGTCGGCGGAATCCTGGAGCGGTCGGCGGTCGGTCGCACGTCGCGGGACCGGGCTGCTCGACCGCGGGAAATGCGGCGCGGAGTCAGGCGACTCCCAGGCATTCGGCGCGCCGGCCGCCGGGGTATCGGTCTTCGGGGCCTGAGTCTTTGGGGCCTGGGTCCTCGGTGCGCTTGTCTTCGGGGCTTCGCGCTTGGGCCCGTCGGTGATCCGCGGGATCTCGCCGGTGAGCTCAGACACCGAGACGGCTCCGTCGCGCCCAGCGCGGCGCCTGCCACGGCTTTCGGTGAGGCGCTTGGCGCGCTCCTCGTCGGCGATGGCGGCGTCGCGACGTGCGAGCAGTTCCGATACGGAGATGGGCCTCGACTCCGACGCCGAGTCGTCCGATCCGCCCGTGGGTGACCCCGGTTGCTTGGCCATCGAAACTCGCTCTCCTCCTCAGGCCGCCTAGCGCAGGCCCTGGGTTGCCGGTGTCGAACCCGCCGACCCTGTGCGGGTCGCTTCAGTGGGGGTCGTCCCGATCTGTTCTTGGTTGTCCGCCAGCTCGGTGTCGAGACGACGCAGGATCACGCCCTCGCGCAACGCCCACGGACAGATCTCCAGTGTATCGACCGACAGCGCCCGCATCGCCGCCTCCGCGACGAGCGCGCCCGCAACGAGTTGACCAGCACGATCGGCGCTGACGCCCTCGAGTTCTGCGCGGTCGTCGCGGGTCATCCGTGAGATGAAGGCGATCAACTGGCGCAGCCCGCTCGCGGTGAGTTGACGCTTGACCCGCAACCCGGCTCCCGACGGCGCCGCGCCGGTCAGACGCGCGAGCGAGCGGAACGTCTTCGACGTCGCAACCGCGATGTCGGGTTTGCCCGCGGCACGCAGTTCGCGCGCGGGGTCTCTGAGCTCGGCGTCGAGCCAGTCACGCAGCACGCCGATACGTCGACGGTCCGGCGGATCGTCGGGCAGCCACTCGCGGGTCAACCTGCCCGCGCCCAGCGGCAGGCTCAACGCGACGTCGGGTTCCTCGTCGACGCCGTTGGAGATCTCGAGCGATCCACCTCCGATGTCGAGCGCGAGGATGCGCCCGGCGCTCCAGCCGTACCAGCGCCGCACGGCCAGCGAGGTCAGCCGCGCCTCGTCGCGACCGCTCAACACGGTCACTCGGACACCGGTCTTCGCTTCGACGCGGTCGAGCACTTCTTCGGAATTGGTCGCATCGCGCACCGCAGACGTCGCGAACGCCATCGTCTGCTCGCACCCCGACGTGGCGGCGATGTGGGTGAACTCGTCGACCGAGTCGATCAGCGATCGGGCACCGCGCTCGGTGAGCCTGCCCTTCTCGTCGATCTGTTCGGCGAGCCGCAGAACCGACTTGGTTGAGCTCATCGGTGTCGGATGGCCGCCGCGATGGGCATCGACGACGAGCAGGTGGACAGTATTGCTGCCCACGTCGAGCACTCCTAAACGCACGCATACACGGTAGTGCTTCGACGATTCGCCATGTTGCGTGGGTGGCGAAACACACGGGCGCGATCAGACGCCTCGCTGCCGATACGACTACCGTGAACGCGTGCCAAGCCCCACCCCGTCCGCACAGATCTCGCCGGCTCCCGAGGTACCACTCGACTTCGCGCGCGAATGGTATGAGTTCTTCGATCCCGCGGACCCAGAACACCTCATCAACGCCGACCTGACCTGGCTGTTGTCGCACTGGACGTGTGTCTTCGGAACACCGGCGTGCCAGGGGATCATCGACGGCCGACCCGATGACGGCTGCTGCAGCCACGGCGCCTACCTGACCGACAAGGACGACCGGAAGCATCTCGCGAAGAGCGTCGCCATGCTCACTCCCGACGACTGGCAGTTCTACGAGAAGGGATCCGGCAAAGATCCCCTCGGCAAGAAGGGGTATCTCGAAGAGGGAGACCTCGACGACGAGCCCGCACTCAAGACGCGAACTCACAAGGGCGCGTGCATCTTTCTCAATCGTCCCGGTTTCGACCGCGGACCCGGATGTGCACTGCACGCGATGGCGCTGCGCAAGGGCATCGAGCCGTGGAGCGTGAAACCCGATGTGTGCTGGCAACTTCCGATCCGGCGCGAGCAGGACTGGGTGGAGCGCCCCGACGGGACGCAGGTCCTCAAGACCACGATCACCGAGTTCGACCGTCGCGGCTGGGGCGAGGGCGGACACGACCTCAAGTGGTACTGCTCGGGTTCGCCCGACGCCCACGTCGGCGCGACGCAGGTCTTCGAGTCCTACGCCCCGGAACTGACCGAACTCCTCGGCAAACCCGCATACGACGAGTTGGCTCGGGCGTGCCGACGCCGCAACGGCCTCGGGATCGTCGCGGTCCATCCGGCGACAGCCGCGGCGACCACGCGCCGGACGACCGACATCAAGTACGAGGAACTGGGTTAACCGCCGCGTAGTCGCCGCTGATCGGGCACACTACCGAGCATGCGATTTGGGATACCAAATACAGCTCGGCAGTTGCTGAAGGCAGACGAGTACGAGTGGCTGGTGTCCTACCTCGTCGCGCGCGGCCTGCTCCGCTGGAGCAGGTGGCTGGTAGCGATCGACGGCGCCACCATCGGGGTGACTGCGATGCTCGCCGCCCTCGCTCCCCCAGGCGTGCTGTGGCCGTATGGCAACCTCGTGATGGCGGGTCTGGCCGTCGCCGGCATCTGCTGGGCGGCACGGTGGCTTTTCGGGCGCTGGCCGTCGCATCTCGAATCCTTGGTATTGATCGCCGCAGCCGACATCGGTGTCGCGACAGCATGTTTCGCTCATCACAACCTCGTGCTCGGCGTTGCCGCGACACCGCTGTTCGCGGCAACAGGGGCCTACATCGCCTTCTTCCACAGCACCGCAGCCAATATCTGCCATATCGTCTTCGCGGTCACCGTGGTGGTCACTGCCGTGGTCGCAAGCGGTTTTGTTCAAGGCCTGCAATGGCTTCCGGTCGCGATGAGCAAAGGCTTGATCGCCCTGTTGCTGACAGCGCTTGTCCTGCCGTTCCTGCGCATCGCCTACAGCATGTTCCGGTCCAGTGCTGACGCGTCGGCGGTCGACTCGCTGACCGGATTGCTGAACAGGCGCGGCCTTCGACAGGAGGTCGCGAAGGCCGAGATCGAATCACCCGACTCGACCCCGTGGACGGTCGTCGCGGTCGATCTCGACAACTTCAAGGCCGTCAACGACATCTACGGGCACCAGCGAGGCGACGACGTCCTCGTCGCAGTAGCCGATGTTCTCCGACGTTGCCAGCTCCCGGGTGCGCCCACACTGATCGTCAGACTGGGCGGCGACGAATTCGCCATGGTGTTGCGTGCAACGAAGACCGATGCGGAGCGCCTCGCCGCCCGCGTCCTGCAGACAATCAGCCAGGATACCGATCTCGGCGTGTCGGCGAGCGTCGGCGTCGCCACCGGCACCCCGACCAGCGACGTGTTCGAACTGGTCGCGTCGGCGGACACGGCGATGTACACGGCAAAACGATCAGGCGGCGACCAGGTGGCTCAG
This sequence comes from Gordonia sp. w5E2, assembly GCF_036540975.1. Taxonomy (NCBI): domain Bacteria; kingdom Bacillati; phylum Actinomycetota; class Actinomycetes; order Mycobacteriales; family Gordoniaceae; genus Gordonia; species Gordonia sp. w5E2. The sequence goes on from NZ_CP144213.1 coordinate 4,081,554, forward strand.
GCCACGCTCGGGCCGGGTCAGAACTCCAGCAGTCACGACCCGGACAGCCGGGAGTCGAGCAGTCAGGGCTCGAGTTTGTAGCCGAGTCCGCGGACCGTCACGAGGTGCTTCGGGCTGGCCGGGTCGGGCTCGATCTTCGAACGCAGCCGCTTCACGTGGACATCGAGAGTCTTGGTGTCGCCGACATAGTCTGCACCCCACACGCGGTCGATGAGCTGACCGCGGGTGAGCACTCGGCCCGAGTTGCGCAGGAGGTACTCGAGGAGGTCGAACTCCTTGAGCGGCAACGTGATCTGCTGTCCGTTGACGGCGACAATGTGGCGCTCGACGTCCATCCGGACAGGACCTGCCTCCAGAATGCCGATGGCCAGGTCGTCGTCGATTCCGTCGCCACCGCGACGCAGCACGGCACGGATACGGGCGATGAGCTCGCGCGCCGAGTACGGCTTGGTGACGTAGTCGTCGGCACCGAGTTCTAGTCCGACGACCTTGTCGATCTCGCTGTCGCGCGCGGTCACCATGATCACCGGCACGCTCGACCGCGTGCGCAACGACTTGCAGATCTCCGTGCCGGACATGCCGGGCAGCATCAGATCGAGCAGAACGATGTCGGGGCTGACGCGATCGAAGGTGCCGAGTGCCGCAGCGCCGTCGTTGACGACGGTGGCCTCGAATCCCTCCTTGCGCAACAGGAATGCCAGCGGATCGGCCAGCGATTCCTCGTCCTCGACGATCAGAACGTGAGTCACCTGTCGGTTTCCTTCGGTCGTGCGAGTGGCGCAGACGGAACCGTCTCGCCCTGGACCACGGCTACAGCTGCCGTAGGTTCGATTATTTCGGTACCGGCTATTCCGGTGCCGCCCACGTCGGTGTCGTCGTCGCCCCAACCGATCTCGGTGCTCATGTCCTGCGGAATGCACAGGGTGAACGTCGAGCCCGTGCCGGGCTTACTCCAGAGCGAGATGACTCCACCATGATTGGCGGCGACGTGTTTGACGATTGCGAGCCCCAGGCCGGTGCCGCCGGTACTGCGTGACCGCGCCTTGTCGACACGGAAGAAGCGCTCGAAGACTCGTTGCTGATCGGCCGGCGCGATCCCGATGCCCCGATCGGTCACGGCGATCGCCACCATCGGCCGTCCGTCGTGGCGGGTCACCCGCCTGCTCACCGAGACGGTTGTGTGCGGCGGTGAGTAGGAGATGGCATTGACGATCAAATTGTTCAGTGCCGTCAACAACAGCATCCGGTCGCCGCGCACCGTCAGGCCGGCCGGGGCGTCGGCGCGCAGTGAGATCGACGCCGCTTCGGCAGCCACACAGGCTGATTCGATCGCGTCGTCGATCAGTGTGTCGATGTCGACGAGTGAGAAGTCGGCGGTCTCGCCCTCCTGCAGTCGCGATAGTGCGAGCAGTTCGGTGACCATGTTGCCCATGCGCGTGGCCTCGGCGACCACACGATTACCGAAGTGCTGCACCGAATCCGAGTCGTCCGACGACTCCAGCAGCGCCTCTGTGAGCAGGCTGATGGCACCGACGGGCGTCTTCAGTTCGTGCGACACATTGGCGACGAAGTCGCGGCGGGTTGCCTCGACGCGCAGGTGCTCGGTGTCGTCGGCGCCGTAGACAACGGCGTAGCGCTCCTCGCCCTCACGGACCAGCCGCGCAATACAGCTCACGGATTCGACGGTCTTGCCGCGTGCACGTCCCGTCGAGAGAAATCCCAACGCCGACGCGGGGGGTTCGAAATCGAAACGACGCTCGGCCTCGGTGTCGAGAACCTCTTTCGCCGCCTCCCATACCGAATCGTCGAGCAGCCTGTCGCGCACGAGAGCCAATTCGACGGCGCGATGGTTGTAGAGGACGACGTCGCGGAACTGGTCGACGACCGCGACCGCGGTGTCGGAGTTTCGTACGATCAGTCCGAGCAGTCCCGCGGTGGTCATCCGACCGTCCTCGGTGACGCCGTGTACGTCGGTCTCGCGCAGCTCCGCGCTCTCGGGCACCACCCGCGGGCGCTCGGCGAGAGTCAACGAGTAGCTGGGCTGATCGTCGGCGATCTCGGGAACGACGGGGGCCGCAACGTTGATCGCGTGGTTCGGATCGTCGCGGGTGCTGTCGAGCCCGCTGCGTGACATCGCGTCACGACGCCAGAAACGACCGAGCGCGAATCCGACGAGGACGGCTGCCACGAGGACGACGGCAACTGTTACGCCGCCCACGAATACACCGGTCACAACGTCAGCTTACGTCCCACCAAACTGCAGGAACACTCAGTGCGGGACAGTTCGACCGCTGTTCACGCACCGTTCCACCCGCATTACGTGACAGCGAGAACTCCATGATTCAGGAGGTGACCGACGCCACCAGGTCGGCGTACTCGGGGTGCTGGTCGATGTAGTGACGAACGTACGAGCAGACCGGCACAACCTGCTTGCCCTGCGACCGGATGTCGTCGAGGACGGTCCGAACGAGCTGGCCGGCGTACCCGCGTCCCGAGTAGGCGTCGAGGATCACCGTGTGAGTCAGAATCACCTGGTAGGGCTCCGACACGTAGTCCAGGTACCCGACCAGCCGATCGGTGGGTTCGACGTCGCGCGGATCGGACTCGGGATCGGTGAGGATCGCCTCGTACCTCTCCTGCGGTGCCGAGTGGACTATGCGCAGGGTTCCAGAATCGGCCATGCAACCAATGTAACCGCGGTCACAGCAACCCGCCCGTGACAATTGGGTTACGGACTACTTCTTACCCTGCGCCGCGACGGCCGCAGCACCTGCGGCAGCAGCCTCCGGATCGAGGTACGTGCCGCCGGGGTTGAGCGGTTTGAGGTTGTCGTCGAGGTCGTAGCGCAGCGGGTTGCCGGTCGGGATGTTGAGCGCGGCGATGTCGGCGTCTGAGATGCCGTCGAGGTACTTGACCAGCGCGCGAAGCGAGTTGCCGTGCGCGGCGATGAGCACCGTCTTACCCGCCTTGAGATCGGCGGCGATGTCGGATTCGAAGTACGGGATGAGTCGCTCGACCACGTCCTTGAGGCACTCGGTCAGCGGAACCTCGGGGAGGTCGGCGTACCGGGGATCATTCGTCTGGCTGTACTCCGAGTCGGGTTCGATCGGCGGCGGCGGGGTGTCGTAGGAGCGGCGCCACAGCATGAACTGCTCCTCGCCGAACTTCGCGAGGGTGTCGGCCTTGTTGAGACCCTGCAGAGCGCCGTAGTGACGCTCATTGAGACGCCAGTCGCGGACGACCGGAATCCAGATCCGGTCGGCGGCGTCGAGCGCGATGTTCGCGGTGGTGATCGCGCGTCGCAGGAGCGAGGTGTAGAGGACGTCCGGCAACAGATCGTGCTCGACGAGCAGCTCGCCCGCGCGCGTCGCCTCCGCTCGACCCTTGTCGGTCAGCGCGACGTCGACCCAACCGGTGAACTGGTTGGACGCGTTCCATTCGCTCTCGCCGTGCCGCATGAGAATCAGGGTGCCGTTGCTCATAGGGGTCAGTTTTCCATACAGAGGCTTTGCACGGGGGCTTCACCCGAGCCTCCACACGGGGTCGACGGGTCACCGACAAGAGCGGGCCGCCCTCGGAAGTATCCGAAAGCGGCCCGCTGCCTTGCGATCTGGGTGGCTACTTGCGCAGATCCTTGCGCAGGATCTTGCCGGAAGCCGACTTCGGGACGACCTCGATGAACTCGACGGCGCGCACCTTCTTGTGCGGCGCGACCTTCGCGGCGACGAAGTCGATGACCTCGGCTTCGGTCAGCTCCACATCGGACTGCTTGACGACGAAAGCCTTCGGGATCTCCTCGCCGGACTCCTCCTCGATGACACCGATGACTGCCGTGTCGGCGATCTTCGGGTGCGTGAGCAGCAGCGCCTCGAGCTCGGCCGGCGGCACCTGATAGCCCTTGTACTTGATGAGCTCCTTGAGGCGGTCGACGATGTAGACCGACCCGTCGGCGTCGAGCTGGGCCATGTCGCCGGTGTGGAGGAAGCCGTCGGCGTCGATGGTGTCGTTGGTGGCCTGCTCGTTGTTGAGGTATCCGAGCATCACGTTGGGTCCGCGGACCCACAGTTCGCCGGGCTCGGACAAGCCCTCGCTCGGCACCGTGAACTCTTCACCCGTTGCCGGGTCGACGACCTTGTTCTCCGAGTTCGGAATTGGCCAGCCGACGGACGAGAGCGGCGGCTCGTCGAGCCCCAGCACGGCCTGCGAGTCGACTGGGATGAGGTGGCTGACGGGCGAAAGCTCACTCATGCCGTAGCCCTGCAGCATGTGCAGATTCAGTCGCTTGGCGACTGCCTTGCCGAGCTCGTCGTCGAGCGGCGCCGCACCGGAGAGCATCGTGTGCAGCGACGAGAGGTCGTAGTTGTCGATGATCGGATGCTTCGCGAGAGCCACCGCGACCGGCGGCGCGATGAACGCGTAGGTGACCTTGTAATTCTGGATGTTCTCCAAGAATTCGACGAGATCGAACTTGGCCATCACGACGAGGCTCGCGCGGGCGCGCAGTGCGGCATTGAGCAGAACGGTCATGCCGTAGATGTGGAAGAACGGAAGCACCGCGACGATCACATCGTCGCGCGCCATCCCCTGCAGTGGGGCGATCTGCGCGACGTTGGCGACGAGGTTGGTGTGAGAAAGCTTGACGCCCTTGGGGTTTCCGGTGGTACCCGAGCTGTAGGGCAGGACGGCGACGTGCGTCGCCGGGTCGAATGAGACATCCGGCGCCGGCAGATTGGGGCCGAGCAGGTCGGCGGCGTTGGGATGGCTCGACGCCTCGACGCCCTCACCGTCGAGGATGACGACGGCGTCGTCGGCGATGCCGACCTCTTTGGCGGCCTCGAGAGCCTGCGCAGCCATCGGCGAGATGGTGACGAGCATCTTGGCACCGGAGTCGGTGAGCTGCTTGGCGATCTCACGTGCTGTGAACAGCGCGTTGATCGTCGTGGCCGTCGCACCCGCGCGCAGCACTCCGTGGAAGACGGTGGCGAACGCGGGAATGTTCGGCGACAGGATTCCGACGACATCGCCGACGCCGATGCCGCGCGCCGCGAGAGCGCCTGCGGCGGCGTTGATCTGGCCGATCAGTTGGCGGTACGTGGTCTTCGTGTCGGTCTTGGGGTCGACGAGCGCGACGCGGTCTAGATCGTCGTCGGCGATACTGCCGAACAGGTAGTCGTAGACGCTGACATTCGGGATCTCGACGTCGGGGTAGGGACTCTTGACGCTCATGGCACCTCCGTTGGTAAATCAGTCAAATAGGATCTTACCAACGGCTGTTGCCACGATGTGACGGCCCTCTCTGCATCCCGCCTGCTCGCGCACCGTCACTCGTCGAGCTGCGCGCCTCCCGCGGGACCGTCCTGCGCGGCGTCGACCACCGAGGAGGGCTCGTAGCGACCTTCGAGCGGCTCCCCCGGCTCGGGTAGCGATTCCTTGTCGATGAGGTGCTCGAAGGCGAGCAGATTGCGGAGCGACTCTCCACGCGAGACACGCCATGCCCATTCGCGGCGGATCGACGTCGCGAACCCGAGCTCGAGGAGCGTGTTGAAGTCGCCGTCCGCGGCTTCGAGAACCTGTCCGAGCACGCGGTCGATCTCGTCAGATGTCAACGCGTCCACCGAGATCCGACCCACCAGATAGATGTCGCCGATGTTGTCGATGGTGTAGGCGACACCGTAGAGCCGACGATTACGCTTGAGCAGATAGCGGTAGACCGCCTCGTGATTCTCGTCGGCGTGACGACAGACGAACGCCTCGACGCGCACCCCGTATGGACCCGCGGTCAGCAGGACCGTCGTCTTGAGCTTCTTCTCTCCGGGCAGATCGAGGATGACGTGTTCGGACTGTGCTCCGCCGGAGCTCTTTCGGCTGTAGGGGATGTCGCGCTCGGTCAGCGACTTCTCCAACAGTTCGAGATTCTCGATGTGGCTCATCGCTATCACTCCTGACGACGCTGGGTCGGTTGGATGTTCGGATCAGACATTCGCACGATGACGACGCCGCCACCGTCTCGACGCGCGCCGCGCGGCGCCGGTCGGGCTCACCCGTGCGCCAGGCGCCGCGGCAAACGAGGCCATCGCGCGGGAGTAGCTCTCCTGCAACGCATCTGCGGTGTGTTCCCAGGAGAAGTTCTCGGCGTGCGCACGTGCGTGTCGACGCATCGCGGCCAGTTCGTCCGGAGAACCGATCATCTTCTCCAGCGCGTTGGTCCAGTCGCCGATGGCGTGGCCGTTGACCAGGACGCCGCTGCGTCCCGATGAGACCGCGACCGACAGCCCACCGACATCCGCCGCGATCACGGGTGTACCGCAGGCCTGCGCTTCGATCGCGACGAGGCCGAACGACTCCGAATAGCTGGGCACCGCAACCACATCCGACGCCCGATACACCTGCGCGAGCTTCGCGGACGGCTGCGGCGACAGGAAGATCACCTCGTCGGAGATACCCAGTTGCGTGGCGAGATCAACCAGCGCAGAAGGTGTTTCGAGACCAGAACCCGACGGACCGCCGACGATGAGCACCCGCACGGGCCGATCCCCACCCCGCGACCGTTCGATCAGCGGAGCCGCGGCGCGCAGCAAGACGTCGGGAGCCTTCAGCGGCTGGATACGCCCGACGAACGTCAACAGCGTTGCCTCAGAGGGTAATCCGAGTTCGGCGCGCGCCTGCTCCATCGAGCCAGGGGTGTAGCAATCGAGATCGGCTCCCGGCGTGACGATGTCGATTCGCGCCGGATCGGCGTGATACATCGAGACCAGTTCATGCGCCTCGGTCGCGGTGTTCGCGACCAGACGATCAGCCTCGTCGACAACCTGCTGTTCACCGATCACGCGCAGCATCGGTTCCGCGGTGTCGCCCGCGGCAAGTGACGCATTCTTGACAGCGGCAAGGGTGTGCGCGGTGTGCACCAGCGGAACCCCCCAGCGGTCCCGCGCGAGCCAGCCGACCTGCCCCGACAACCAGTAGTGCGAGTGGATCAGGTCGTAGTAGCCGGGGCGCTGCTGCGCCTCTGCCCGCAGCACGCTGGCGGTGAACGCGCACAACTGCGTCGGCAGATCGCGTTTGTCGAGTCCTTCAAATGGTCCCGCGACAACGTTGCGCACCGTGACGCCGGGCGCGGCCTCGACGATGGGCGCATCCGACGACGACGTCGCTCTGGTGAAGATCTCCACCTCGACGCCGCGTCGGGCGAGGCGCTGCGCGGTCTGCCACACGTACACGTTCATGCCGCCGGCGTCGCCCGTACCGGGTTGCGCCAGCGGAGAGGTGTGTACCGAGACGAGCGCGACTCGCCGCGGCCCCCTGAAACTCATTACTCCACTGTAGAGAAGGTCCGACGGTCGACGATCCTCAGCACACCCGAACAACGCAGGTAGACGGGCGCTGCCGCGCTCATCGTTGCGTGCGGACCGACCCCGCAGCGCGGCGTCGTCGATCATCACCTACACTTCTTTCGGTAACGATTGTCATTAGCGAAACGGGTAGGCGAACGATGAAACGCGCAGTCCTGGCACTAACCACGGCCCTTGCTGTCGGCGGGGCGCTGACTCTTGCCGGTTGTTCTGGCGACAACTCCGGCAGTTCCGACGGCAAGCCGACCGTCGTGACCTCGACAAACGTGTGGGGTGCCGTCGCGTCGGCCGTCGCGGGAGACAAAGCGTCGGTGACGGTGTTGTTCAACGATCCGACCGGCGATCCGCACGAGTTCGAGCCGTCCGCGGCCGACTCGGCAAAGGTCGTCGACGCCGACGTGGTGTTGATGAACGGCGGACACTACGACGAGTACATGGAGAAGGCGTCGCAGAACGCCAAGGGCTCCGTGATCAACGCCTTCGACACGATGACCGGCCACCACGAGGACACCGACCACTCCGCGCACGGCGAGACCAACGAGCACGTCTTCTACAACCTGCCCGTCGTCGGCCAGGTGGCCACCGAACTCGCCGACGACCTCGCCGCGAAGGACGAGGCCAACGCCGCCACGTACCGCGACAACGCCAAGGCGTTCAACGAGAAGATCGACGGTCTGCGCGGATCGCTCGCCGAGATCAAGAAGGCCCACGACGGCACGAAGGTCGCGCAGACCGAGCCGCTCGCGGCGTATCTGCTCACCGAGGCGGGCCTGCGCGATGTTGCCCCGGAAGGCTTCACCGCGGCCGTCGAAGAGGGACAGTCGCCGTCGGCCGCCGACCGCGCCGCGACGGAGGATCTGCTCCGCAAGCGTGAGGTGCAGGTGTTCATCTACAACACCCAGGCCGTCGACGCGGTCACCGAAGCGTTGCTGTCGATCGCGAAGTCTGCCAACGTTCCTGTTGTGGAGTTCACCGAGACACTGCCCGCGGGCCAGAACAGCTACATCGACTGGCAGCAGAAGCAGATCGCTGCGCTCGCCTCGGCACTGCCGGCGTGAGCGGGTCTGATCCCGACGGTCGCGAACCCGTCGCATCGTTCCGGCACGCCCGACTCGCCTTCGGTGAGCGGGTGCTCTGGGATGATCTCGATCTCGACATCATGCCCGGCGAGTTCGTCGCGGTGCTCGGCCCCAACGGCTCGGGCAAGACGTCATTTCTACGCACACTGCTGCATCAGTACCCGTTGTCGGCGGGTGAGCTGACCGTCACCGACCAGGTCGGATACATCCCGCAGCAGCACGCAGACGACGCCGACTCGATGGCGATCCGCGGTCGCGACCTCGTCGGATTCGGAGTCGACGGCGCACGCTGGGGTCTCGGCATCCGCGGGCGTCGTGCGCGCAGAGCGAAGGTCGACGCCGCGCTCGCCGAGGTCGACGCGACCGAATACGCCGACGCACCCGTCGGCCTGCTGTCCGGCGGCGAGCAGCAGCGGCTGCGCGTGGCCCAAGCACTGACCACCAATCCCGAACTGCTGCTCTGCGACGAACCGCTGGCCAGCCTCGACCCGGCCAACCAGGAGCGGGTCGTCGAACTCATCGACAAACGACGCCGCGACGCCGGCACAGCCGTCGTATTCGTCACGCACGAGATCAACCCCGTACTCCCCTACGTCGATCGCGTGCTGTACCTGGTCGGCGGCCGGTTCCGCATCGGCACCACCGAGGAAGTGATGAACACCGCGACGTTGTCGGAGTTGTACGGCAGCGACGTCGAGGTGTTGCGGGTCAACGGTCGGTTGCTCGTCGTCGGCGGTGAAGAGGACGCACACCACTGCACCGCTCCCGAGGGGCTTCCGGCGACATGACGATCAGCTCGACCCCAACCGACCTCGCCGCCGGGCACACGGTGCTTGCCGCCGACGTGCACTGGAGCGACTTCTGGGACTTCTCGGTGACCGCGGATCTGCTGCACTACGACTTCGTGCTGCAGGCCATGCTCGCGCTGGCACTACTCGGACTGCTCGGCGGCGTACTGGCGCCGCTGATCGTCGTGCGACAGATGTCGTTCGCGGTGCACGGCGCAAGCGAACTGTCGGTGACCGGCGCCGCCGCCGCACTGCTTGCCGGCATCAGCGTGAACATCGGCGGGATCATCGGCGCCGTCGTGGCCGCCGGAGTGTTCGGCTATCTGGGAAACAAAGCGCGAGAACGTGATTCGGTCATCGGCGTGGTGATGGCGTTCGGGCTTGGTCTCGGCGTGCTGTTTCTCGCGCTCTACGGTCGGATCGGCACGGGCTTCGCGCTGCTGACCGGGCAAGTGGTCAGCGTCGGCGTGCAGGGCCTGACCGCGATCGCGGTTACCACCGTCGTCGTGCTCGCAGTGCTCGCGGTGATCTACCGGCCGCTGCTCTTCGCGTCGATGGACCCGAGGGTCGCGGAAGCGAACGGCGTTCCGATGCGCACGCTGTCGGTCATCTTCGCGATCCTCATGGGCCTCGCATGCGCGCAGGGCGTGCAGATCATCGGCGCACTGCTGGTGATGTCGCTGATGATCACCCCCGGCGCCGCCGCGGCCCGCCTGACCGCCAACCCCACATTGATGATGGTGCTGTCGGTGATCTTCGCCGAGGTCGCCGCCGTCGGCGGGCTGATCCTCTCGCTGGCCCCCAAGCTGCCGGTCTCGGTGTTCGTCACGACCATCTCATTCGTCATCTACGTGATCTGCCGCCAGATCGGCGCGCGCCGCGAGCACACGACCCGCCGCGCCATCGCCGCCGCGGGGTAGGGGTTTGGGCTGTGGTCGGAGCGGGTCTTGCGGCCCGCGGCGCTGGCAGAAAGTAGGGGAAGGATTCTTTCCGCGGGATGTTCACCCTTCCCCTAGCAACAACTCGAGGAAACGTACACAACCCAAGGAAGGATTCCTTCCCCTACTTTCTGCGCCGCTCGACGACCCTCCCCTACTTCCCGCGCCGCGCCTCACTCCTCCGGCGCGCCGGGGTTGCAGCGGGTGGCGATCATCGTCGAGTCGTCGACGACGGGTCGCTGCGGTTCGATGTTCCAGCTCGGTTTGTTCGGGTCGACGGCGCGGGCGAAGTTCCAGTGGCACACGAACTGCGCGTTCATGCCGGGGGTGTCGGCGTCGGGGGCCAGCGCGAGCACCTCGCGCCAGGCGACCTGCGCGCCGTCGTCGGCGATGCTCGCGCGGCCGTTGGGCGTTGGATAGATCTGCAGACTCGGCCCGACGGCCGTGCTCACCCACGTGACGTGGTCGACGTATGGCGGCGGGTGCGCCGGATCGAGGACTGGGGACGCTGACGGCGCCCCAGACGCAGTACCGGACGGCGCCCCGGAGCCAGACGCAGCATCCGACACACTCGACTCGGCCCCAGACCCCGACACACTCGACGCCGCCCCGGACGTCGGCGCGCTCGACGTCGAGTCCGCGCCGCAGCCAGTCAGCGCGGAGACGAGCGCCACCATCAACGAGAGCACCGCCGTGGCGCGCGTCGTCCGGAATGTTCTCACCGCTTCGACGGTAGTCGGCGGAGTAGGGTTCGATGCGTGACCTTCCGGCACGCACTCCGATCCGTCGTGACCGCTGCGCTGGTCATGGTCATCGCCGCCGCGTGCGGCCAACCTGCTCCCAGAACGCTCGACGACGAGTCGGCGGCACCCTCGGCGCACCACGACTTCGCGGGCAGGGTGGCGACGACAGAAACCGGGCTCACACTCGACGGACGCACCTGGTTTCCCGCAGGTTTCAACAGCTACCAGCTCGGCACCGATTGGGCGATCAATGTCGGATGCGGCGCCCAGGTCGATCTCGACGAGTACTTCGGCAAGCTCCCACCGCGGGCGCTGACGCGGTTCAACCTCTACTCGGCGTTCATCGTCGACAAGAAGACCGGCAGAAGCAACTTTTCACGGCTCGACGCCGTCTTCGCCGCAGCCAAGCGGCACAACCAGATGATCCTGCCGGTGCTGACCGGAAGCTCCGGCGCGTGCGAGAACGAGAAGTTCAAAGAGCGTTCCTGGTACCAGAGTGGTTGGCGCACAACTGAAATCGCCGCAGCAATGACCTTCGACGACTGGCTGTCCACTGCGATCAAACGCTGGCACGACGAACCGACGCTCGCGGGCTGGGAGCCGGTCGGAGAGCCCGAGGCGAGCAACTGCGGAGCCACGGGATGCGCCTGGCAGACACGTACCTGTCCAGCCAACGGCGCGGCGGTTCTGCGTACGTTCTTCGACGAAATCGGCCAACGCATCAGGGCCATCGACTCCAAGCACCCGATCTTCGCAGGCTTCGTCGGGGGCGACCAATGTGGGCTCACGGGAGGCGATTACGCGCGCGTCGCCGCATCCCACGGCCTCGACGTTCTCGACTACCACGACTACAGCGCGGGCGGCGCGATCGCACCGGGTGGCAGCAACCTCCCTGCGCGCCTTACCCAAGCAAGGAATCTCGGTAAACCGTTGGTGGTCAACGAGATCGGGATCGAGGCCGGGTCGTGTCTACCACTCGACACTCGCGCACGTCGGTTCATCAGCAAGTACGAGTCGCTACGCTCCGTCGGGGTCGCGGGCGCCCTGCTGTGGGCATTCGTCCCCGACCCGCGGCTCGACGACTGCACGTTCGACATCGGCTACGACGACCCCGCCTGGCAGGTCGTTGCACGCGAAATCTCCTGACACGGACCTCACGACGTCCGCGGATTCACCTCGTACACACGCCAATTCGGCATGTTGGCGCCCTGGTTGCGGGCCTCGAGGACGAGTGTTGAGATCTGATCGCCGTTGTCATACAGCGTGGGGTATCGAATGTTCAATGCGTCCGACGACCCGCGGCCGGCTCGCGGCACCGCGAGCAGAAACCGCACTCCGAACCGAGCGGGTTCGTTCAATATCTGGTCGAAGTCCTGATCCGACGGAATCACGAACTGCTTCGGATGTCGGGACTGCACGACGACGGCGAATCCGTAGACGGTGTCGGTGAGCACGCTGCCGTCCGGCAGATGCAGCGAGTCGAGGTACTCCGCGAGCGCCCGCTCCGTGGAGAACGACCGCAGCACTCGGGCTTCGTCGAGATAGCGCTTCTCCGTCGAATCGGGTTTGGGCGCAACGACAGAGCGGTATGCGAACTCCTGCGGCGCATACTTCGGCGACGTCATGCCGGCGGCGGTGACGGGGAGTCCCACCACGAATGCGAGGACCGCGACAGTGCCGATCACACCGTAGCGCCACCCTCGTCCCGCGCGCGGATTCACTTGCGGCAGTGACGCTCGCGGTCCGAGTCGACGATACGGTTCGATGCGGCGCGCCGGGGTGGCGAGCAGCGCGGTCACCGCGGCCAACAGGATGATCGTCATGTAGAAGCGCAAGAATCCGAAAGTGGTTCCGCGGACGTAGCTCAGTACCTGAAACGCAACAACAGCACCGATGATCAGGACCGGTACCGCGAGCGGATACAGCCGGTGTCGGCGAATACGCACCCACGCGACGAGAACGAACAGCACGATGTACAGCGGCGCGAGGATGAGTAGTTCGGTAATCGAGAAACGCAGTGCCTCAATGCCGGTCGCGCTGCCCGTGCCACCCGACTGATCGATGATCGCGGTGTTTCCGTACTGCGAGGTGAACTGCGCGAACGCCTGGCCTGTGATCAGCCAACTCGTGATTGCCCAGACGATGAACGCCAGCAGGCTCGGCGACGCGACGAGCACGACGTCGAGCAGCGCCCGCTGCGCGCGCAGCCTTCGCCCGACCGCCTTGTCGGAACGTCGATACGTCACGAACGCCACAAAGCACCCTGCGACAAATGCTGCGACCGCGCCGTCGTATCTCGTGAGGTAGGCGAGGCCGAGAGCGATTCCGGCGACGATCAATTCGTGTACGTCGTCGGTGTCGACCCACCGGATCAATCGCCGGACGGCCCACGCGAGAAAGAAGATGTACGGCGCTTCGCTCATTCCGTTGGCCCCGTACAGGACGATCATGGGGTTGAGCGCGAACACGAGCGTCACGATGACGGTCATCGCCGGAGGCAGTGCGCGGTCGCGCGCCACCCCAGACACCTGCACCACGGCGCCTGCCATGAACGCCGAAGACATGATCGCGGCCGACAACGCATCGGTCGTCATCTGCGGCCACCACACCGACAGCGCGGTGAGCGGTAGCTGCACCAGCGCGGTCAGGGGCGTGAAAATGAATCCTATTGCGGCCAAGTGGGGATCCCGACTGAACAGCACGCTCTGCGCTGCTTGCACACGCGCCAACGAGTCGCCGAAGTAGGCATGTACGCCGACTGCCAGGTACACACCGAAAGACAGGTAGGCCAGCCACACGACGAGCCACAGCGCGACGGATCGACGGGTCATTGAGCCGCCTGCGTCGACGAAGCCGTACCCGACGAAGCCGACGTGTCAGAAGCACCGGAAGCGTCAGACGTGTCAGACGGACTGGCGTCGGACGTGAGCCCGTGGGCCGTCTTCTCCCAGTACGACGGCCGAAACAGCAACTGCCACATGCCCTTGATCGCCGCGATACTCATCATCACCCAGTAGAACGGGACGATGAGCCCCGACCAGAGCAGTTCGCCACGGTCGTCCTCCCGATTCGCGACGAGCGTCATGTAGATCGCCGCGCTGTTACCGATGACGAACGAGATCAGCGACAGGTAGTAGATCGGCCCGGGGAAGAGCTGCGCGACGAACGCCGGCTGCCCGGCGATCCACACGATCAGGATGAGCCAGAAGATCATGTTCATACACGCGATGAAGGGAGTGCCTGCGATCAGCAGGGTGAACCGAATCATCCCGAGCAGACCCATGAAGTGGAAGAGGCGCCGCGGCCTGCGCATGTGCACGAGCCACGTCTGCATGTAGCCCTTGTACCAACGCGACCGTTGACGAATCCAGTTGATCCCGTCCACATTTGCTTCTTCGAGCGTGACCGAGTCGAGCACAGCGGTGCGGTAACCCTCGCCCGCGATGCGGACCCCGAGATCGGCGTCCTCGGTGACGTTGAACGGATCCCACGCACCGAGCTCGATGAGCATGTCCTTGCGGAAGTGATTCGACGTCCCGCCCAACGGAATCGTCGCCTTGCTGACCATCAGTCCCGGCAACAGGTAGCCGAACCAGATGCCGTAGTCGGCGGTGAACCATTGCGTGAGAACGTTATCGGTGACGTTGTAGAAGCTCAGCTTTCCCTGCACGCAGATGACGGAATCGTCGTCGAGTTCACGAAACGTAGCCACCACCCTGCGCAACTGGAGCGGGTCGGGGTGATCCTCCGCGTCGAAGATGGTGACGATATCGCCTGTGGCGAAATGCAATCCGTAGTTGCAGGCTTTCGGTTTGGTCCGCGGATCGCCGGGCGGTGTGAGCACCGAGGTGATGATGGGCGACGAGTCGACCGCGTGAGCGGCCTCGATCGTCGGGGCGTCGTCCTCCTCGAGCAGCAGCAACACCTGCAGCTTCTCCTGCGGGTATTCGAACGACTCCATCGCCTCGATCAACTGTCCGACGACCTCCGGCTCACCGTATGCGGGAACCAGCACGGTGTACTTCGGCAGGTCGTCGTCGGCGATCGCACGCGCCGCCTCGTCGGAGATCCGGATCGCACCGTTGACCAGGCCCAGCCGAAATGTGTTGAGCCGCTCGATGAGCGAGACGATGTAGATCACCGTCGCGATCGACACCAGCGTCGCCGCGGTACCGACCGGCCAGAAGACGAATCCGACGACGATGACGGCGACCACGACGGCACCGATGATCTTCTGCGTCCGACTGAACGCGACAGACGCGGTCATCATCGGATCTTCGCGACGCAGCCGGTTGATCGCATCGTCGAGCGCTGCAGTGCGGTACTTCTCGTCCGAAAGCAGTTCGTCGACTTCTTCTTTGGTGGTAGGCGAGGCGAATGTCGGTTGCTCCGACGCGGATTCGGTCATGGCTGATCCTCCCGCCGTACGCCGGACAGTTGTTCGTTGACGATGTCGCGCCCGGCGTCGAGTACCAGCTGTCGGTCCTTGAAATCAGGGCGGTCGTCGCGGGTCACCGCGTTGCCCCGCAACGTGATGTCGACCAGCGCACGCAGATTAGACGCGATCGTCAGGTCGGGTTGGGGAAAGTAGGCGTTCGGCTCGTGGTTGTCGACCGACCACACCGACACCTGCTGCGCGTGCGTACCGTTGCCCCATAGCCAGGTGAGCAGGGTGTAGGTGAGGTACCTCTTGTCGTCGAGGATCACCTCGAGAACTGCTGGGATGCCGTGCGGCAGAATCACATTGACAGAGTCCGAGAAGCGGTCACCGAAGAGGTCGTAGGTGAAGATCTGCGGATAGAGGTCGAACTGCAGCGGGTGAAGCGTCTCGATCGAGTCGACGACCACCTTGCGCGGGCGGGCCTCCTTGTCGAATGCAATATCCCCGGATTGCTGGATCAGGTTCTGTCGCGCCAACTGCGCACCGCGTCCGTAGAGGTTGTGGGCGAAGTCGTAGCGCAGCGTCGGCCCATCCTGGCGCCACTCGGGTGGCACCGCCAATGGAGCCTGGGTCGACAATCCCGCGATCGTCGTCACCGGCGAAGCAACCACTCGCTGAAACGGCAGCAGCAGTGTGATCACAGCACTGACCACGAGCACGGCGATCGCGCCGGCCTTGACCGTCTCGACGCCCGGCTCGTACAGCGGGCGGTCGAACGGACGCGACGTCGTGTGCCGCCGGCGATGCAGGTACGCGATCAACCCGACGACGAAGACGCTGCCAACCGCGGGGAGTGCCTGAAACGCGAACAGCGGGGCGTCGGGATGCAGTACGTAGACAACCGCGACGATCACGACCCCGAGCACGACCGCCGCGACGAAGCCGATCAGGGCCGACCGTCGATCACGACCGATCGCGATCGCCGCGGCCATCGCCCCGAACACCGTCATCACCAGACCCGCGGACACCTCGTTGCCACCGATACTCAGCAACGCGACCCGGTACACAATCGGAAACGTCACCAGTCCGAACAGCCACACCCAGTGGTAGCGCATCGTCGGCCGCAGCCCGAACATCAGGATCGAACCGCCGAAGAAGAACGTCAGCAGGCCGAGGATGTCGAGGTGCGTCAGCAGATACAGCGAACCGGTGAACCGGTTGGTCAGCGCGCCGTCGAAGCAGAACGACAGCAGCATCACGATGACACCGACGATGATGTCGGTCTGACGATCGCGGATCGCCCGCTCCTCGTGGCGGCGCAACGTGACCCCGTACGCGGCCATGGCGACAAGGACCAGCACCACGAGGATGTAGCTGAGATCCGACTCGTATACGAAGATCTCGCGGTACCACTGCCCGATGTTGTGCCAGTAGGCGACAACCGTCGCCGCGACCAGCAGCAGCCACCTGAGGAGCAGCCGCGAGACAATCGACCTACCCGCACTCCGCGATTCCTCCGACGACGCGCCGGAGGAGTCCGCGGGTGCCTCGGTGACGGTCATCGCGCGCTGTCGTCACCGGTGTGTCGACGCCGCAGCAGCTTGAGTCCTGCGGCGACGATCAGGAACAGGATCACCGCTCCCAGGATCACCGCCACGACGACGAGCCACCCCAGCGGATGACTGTTCGACGTCTCGTCGTGGGCACCCGCGTCGGCGTCGACCGTGATCGGATCGCGGCCCGAGATCTTCAGCGCGGCGTCGCCCGTCGCGTTCGAGGCGTTGTCGGAGAACCAGCGCAGTAGATCGTCGAGGTCACCGACGTCGTTGGTCGAGGTCGCGACCAGCATGCTGCGGTCGTCGGACCGCGTCACCTGCAGCGACCCGAACTGCACCTGCGGATTCAGCGTCACCTTCGATTCGGCGCCGGACGACGAGCGCACGGTGACCGTCCCCGACTTCTGCGTCACCGGCAGCGCGACGCCGTCGGGTAGTCCCTGTCCGTCAGCGGCGATCAGCACCGCAGGCTGTGTCGATGACGCGGCGTCGGACATCGAGACCACGTCGACGCCGAGCGGCACCGCGGACAACCGCTGCATAGTCGTCATGATCGAGACCGCACGCGCGACGTCGGGGACGTCGCCCTTGGTCCATGCCAGTTGCGTGCGCGGCATCAGTGACTGTGGCATCGATCCGAGCCCCGCGGGGATCGGCGGATCTGCGGGCGAGCTACGTATCTCGCCTGCCGCAGAGACGCTCAGCGACCCACGGGTCCCGTTGCCGCAGCCCTCTTTGACGTCGCCACGTTCGAGCGTGACGACCAGCCCGTTGTACCTGCTCAACGCATCGTTTGGCAGGTCGACCCACTGGTTGAACGCACCCGAGTCATCGGTCTTGATCGTCGCGATGACGCGATCGCCCAGCCGTACCGATACCACCGGCGACGACCCGTTCGCCGCCGGTGTCGCCGATCCGATGAGTTGCACACGGATGTCCTGCGACGGCCTGCCAAGGCGCGTCTGGTCGATCCCGAGCGTGATCGACGGCCATGCCGACGACGTGACGATCTGATCGTTGATGCCCAGATCGGCCAGCGTCTGCACCTCGGGAGTCAGCTGCGGCGCGTCGTGCAGCGGACCGGCGACCGCGGAGGAACTCTGCGCGATCGGCGACAGACTCGACGTCAGAGCCCGCGCCTGGTTGGTCAGCTCGTTGGCCTGACCGCCGATCACCAGATAGGCCGCGCCGTTCTGATTCTCGACGCTCAGCCCGGCGGGCGCCGCGCTGCTGATCACGATCTGACGTTCGAGCGAATCCGGTTGACCGCTCGGCACGAGCGAGCCCGCACCCAGTGATGCGACGTCGATGTCGAAGTCGGCGGTGCCGTAGTTCGACGCGACGGACGTCGCCAGACCGACGGCCGCCGACGCCTCGGCACTCGTCGGGTTCTGCGGGACGAAGATCGTGAGTTTGCGCAGGATCGGGGGAAGGAATTCGGCGACATTTCGGGGGATCGCCTCGCGCCCGGTGAAGGAGAGCGTCGTGTCGCGGATGTGGAACGCGTTGTCCGGGTCGAACTGGCAGATTCCGCTCACGGTGAGGTAGGCCCGCAACGTGATGTCGGCGGCGTTGCGGGTCACACGAACACCTGCCAGCGGCAACTCGATCGGCGAGTTCGGTGCCGGATTGATCGGCGTCCGCGAGATCACCCGGTCACCCTGCAGTACGTCGACCGTCCCGCCGGTGACGAACGGCGGGACGTCGGTGAATCCGCTCAATTTGTCCGGCGTCAGGTTCTGTGGCACTGGAATCGAGACGCTGACTTGGGCCTGCTGGCCCGCAAAGGTGATGTCGGGAGCCGCCCCGATCGATCGCAGTCCCAGCGGAGGTGGTGTGTCGCCCTGCGCTGCCAACGCGTCGCCGACTCCGGATAACGCCAGCACTGCACACAGTGCCGCGGCGATCACAACAATCCGACGGCACATGCCCACTCTGCACACCCAATCCCCCGTGACGGGAACTCCACCGATCTCGCCTCAATGCGTCTGGCCGGAAGCACTTGCACGTTTGAGGTTAATGCTGTGCAGATGCGACTGTCAGCGAACACACATCAGCGTGTCAGCGTTGGGACGGGTGACCTGCCGCATGTGTGCTGCCGTTGCAGTTTCGAGTCCATTCCGTGTCCACAGGCTCCACGGCTTCTGGAAGCATGGGCCGCATGTCCAACGGCAGTTGTCGCCGCCTGGGAGGGTTGGCCGGAGAATCGAGCGGATGATCGACGCACATTTCCGCAGTGCATCACCGAGTGTCGGCGACCGCGCCGACGGTGGAAGCTACATCGACATCAACGGGGATCTGCTGTGGCATTTTCAAGGTGGCGACCCGATGGGTCCGCCCACCGTGCTCCTGCACGGCTCGTTTTCGTCGGCGTCGAGTTGGGGTGCGCAGTTCGGCGACTTCACCGACGCGGGCCTTCGCCTGTTCGTACCCGAGCGCAGCGGTCACGGCCACAGCCCCGACTGCCCCGGCCCCTACAGTTTCGCGTCGATGGCCGACCAGGTCATCGCCTACCTCGAGAATGTCGTGCGCGGCCCCGCGAACATCGTCGGCTGGAGCGACGGTGGCGTCATCGCCCTGATGATCGCGCAACGCCGTCCCGAACTCGTGGCCCGGATCGTGACAACGGGTAGCTATGTCAACCGGCACGGACTCACGGTCTCAGCACTGACCGACCGCCTCGACGAGAGCGACGAGAAGGTCGTCGCGTGCCTTCGGGACTGCTTTCTGCACGACGACGGACAACACGACGGCAGGGAATCCGACGTCGTCTTCGACAAGACGGTCACCATGCTGCGCTTCGAGCCGGAATTCGAGAGCACCGACTTCGCGGCGGTGGCTGCCCCGACCCTCGTCATCGCGGCCGACTGCGGCATCGTTCGGATCGAGCACTCCGTCGACCTCGCGGCGACCCTGCCCAACGGTCGGCTCGCCGTTCTCCCCGGCACCCATATCCTCCCGTTGGAGTCACCGCACCTGTTCAACCCACTGGTGCTGACCTACCTGGCGTCAGATCCCCCGAGCAGCGTCGAACTCTGACTCGATCAGGTCGTCGCCGACGATCACTCCGGTCCCCCGGTGCCAGGCGAGTCTGCGTTCCCCGTCGGGATCAGCTTCGACGCGATCGGTCCTGTCGATGACCAGGACCTCGCGGTCGTCCTCGAAGTAGCGCGGCCAGTCGTTGCCGGGGACGCCGGTGCGCGCGAAGGTTCCCCACCGCGACTGCACGTCGGCGGTGACGCGGGCGACGGCACGCCAATCCCCGACGCTCAGCGGCGCTCCGAGAGCCGAGCGGTAGGCACCGAACACCGCGAACAGTTCGGTCGCGTGCGTCGCTCCGACGCCGAGCTTGCCGAGCACCTTGGTGAAGAAGTCGTAGCGATAGGTATAGGTAGGCGCAACGCGACTGTGCCCGTCGGCAAAGGCCACCGCTGGCGCCCAGAAGGTCGCGTCGGCCGACAGTCGCAGCCGTTCGCCCGGACCCGCATAGAGCGCGGAGATCTGCTCGCGGGCACCCTCGTCCTCGACGCGCAGGAGCATGCGCTCGGCGTCGGGAAGCATGTTCCACAGCTTCTCGAAGAGTTTGCCCTCGTCCCGGTTACCGCCGACGATCAGCGGAACCGGGTGTGTTTCGCCTGCTCGCGCCGCGTCGACCGGTAGTTTCGGCAGCAGCGCGCTGCCCGCGACGGGCGCGAACGGTACCGGTTCCGGGGTCTGCGCCCTGGCGGCGAAGCGCATCAGCCGATTGCTCGCCCGGAAGATCTGCTCGGGGCTCGCGCCGTCGAGGAGTTCACGCGCGGTGACGGGGTCGATCGGCTCTTCGCCATCGTCGGGGTCTCCGGTGCGACGCTCCGGGTCACGCAGCAGGCGCAGGAACTCGTCGGCGAACGTTGTCGCGCTCGGCTTGCTCACGACGAGTTCGGGCGCGGGACTCTCGGCGATCGCGCGCGCGAACAAACCCTTGGCTTCCGGCGTCGCGAGCAGCGTCAAGACCGCCGATCCGCCCGCACTCTCGCCGAACACCGTCGTGTTGTCCGGGTCGCCGCCGAATGCCGCGATGTTGCGCTGTACCCAGCGAAGCGCGGCGAGCATGTCCGACAGTCCCGGGTTCTCGTCGAAGGTGCGTTCCGGCGTCGAATAGTCACTTAAATCGAGCATTCCGAATGCCCCGAAGCGGTACTGCACAGTCACGACGACGACGTCCTGCGCGCGTGCGAGCGCCGCGCCGTCGTACAGCGGCGTCGCCGCGGTGCCGAGGATGTATGCGCCACCGTGGATGAAGACCATCACCGGGCGCGGCGTCGACGACTGCTCCTCGGGAGAGAAGACGTTGAGCGTCAGGCAATCTTCGCTGGTCGGTACGTAGCGCCCCGGACCCGTCGCCGTGAATCGACGCTCCTGGATGGCGGCGTTGCCGAATGCCGTGCAGTCGCGAACACCCGGCCACGGCGCCACCGGTTGTGCGTCGCGAAAACGGCCCTCACCGACGGGCGGAGCCGCGAACGGAATGCCCTTCCAGCTGATGGTGCCGCGTCGGGCGCGTCTTCCCCTGAGACCCCCGACAAGTCCGTCGGTCGTGGTCACGATGGTGTCGATCAGCGTCATTGCCTCAACCTAACGAACGTCGGGCGACCACGGTCACACAGGTCCGATGGGACGCCTGCCGGCAGGGGGCTACTGCTGACGACGCTGGCGCGCGAACTCGGCGAGCACCACACCCGCGGCGACCGACGCGTTGAGGCTTTCGACGTCGCCCGCCATCGGAATCGAGAGGATCGAGTCGCACGTCTCGCGCACGAGCCGCGACAACCCCTTGCCCTCCGATCCGACGACGATCACGGTCGGCCCGGTGCCGTCGTAGTCGTCGAGCGTCACGTCGCCCTCGGTGTCGAGGCCGACGATCTGCGCGCCGGTCTCCGCCCACTCCTTGAGCGTGCGGGTCAGGTTCGGTGCCTGCGCGACCGGTAGGCGCGCGGCTGCGCCGGCACTGGTCCGCCACGCCACCGCGGTGACGCTCGCACTGCGGCGCGCCGGGATCACTACGCCGTGCCCACCGAACGCGGCGACCGAACGGATCACCGCGCCGAGATTGCGCGGGTCGGTGATGTTGTCGAGCGCGACGAGAAGCGGCGGGCTGCCCGACTCCATGGCGTCGCGCATCAGGTCGTCTGGATGTGCGTACTGGTACTCGGGCACCTGCAGTGCGACACCCTGATGCAGTCCGTTGGCCGACATGCGGTCGAGTTCCGGCTTGCCGACCTCGAGGATCGCGATGCCCTTGTCCGCCGCGAGTTTCACCGATTCGGCGACGCGGTCGTCCGGTTCGCTGTTGACCGCGATGTAGAGGGCCGTCGCGGGAACGCCTGCGCGCAGACACTCCAGCACCGGGTTGCGGCCGAGCACGTACTCCGGACCGTCGTCTTTGCGACGCGGATTCGGCCGTCCCGCAACGCTTTTCCCGGCAGCCTTCGCCTTCTTGTGCGCGGCGTGGTACGGACGGTCGACGGCCTTGGGTGTCGCGCCACGGCCTTCGAGTCCGCGTCGACGCTGCCCACCGGAGCCGACGGTCTGCCCCTTCTTGCTGCCCGATTTGCGCACTGCGCCACGGCGTTTGGAGTTTCCGGCCATCGTTGTCGTCCCGTCCGCTTGAATTGCTTACTTGCCCTTGAGCGCCCAGGTGGGGCCGTCGGGAGTGTCGGTGACCTCGATACCGGCCTCCGACATGCGATCTCGCACAGCGTCGGCCGTCGCCCAGTCCTTGTCGGCACGCGCCTGTGCGCGCCGACCGAGTTCCGCATGCACCAGCACATCGAGCGCCGACATCGCATCGGTCTCGTCGGAGCCTTCCAACCAATGCTCGTCGAGAGGGTCGACGCCGAGCACATCCATCATCGCGCGGACGGATTCGGCGGCGGCAACAGCCGCGGCACCGTCGCCCGCCTCGAGAGCGGTGTTGCCCTCGCGCACGACGTTGTGGATCGTCGCCAACGCGGCGGGCACGCCGAGGTCGTCGTCGAGCGCCGCGGCGAAGTCGGGATGCACCTGCCCCACGGCGACCTGGCCCACGCGCGAAACAACCCGTCCCACAAAGGATTCGATACGCCGATATCCCGCAGCAGCCTCGGTGAGCGCGCCGTCGGAGTACTCGAGCATCGACCGGTAGTGCGCACTACCGAGGTAATAGCGCAGTTCGACGGCCCGCACCCGCTGCAGCATCGCCGGGATCGCCACGACGTTGCCGAGCGACTTGCTCATCTTCTCGCCACCCATGGTGACCCAGCCGTTGTGCAGCCAGTACCGAGCGAACGGATCGCCTGCGCCATGCGCCTGCGCGATCTCGTTCTCGTGGTGAGGGAAGATCAAATCCATTCCACCGCAATGGATGTCGAACTCAGGTCCGAGCAACGACGTCGCCATCGCCGAGCATTCGAGATGCCAGCCGGGCCGGCCAGGACCCCACGGCGTCGGCCACGACGGCTCGCCCGGTTTCGCGGCCTTCCATAGGGTGAAGTCCTGCGGGTTGCGTTTGCCGGTGCCCGCACTCTCGCCCTGATGCATGTCGTCGAGCTTCTGCCCCGACAGCGCACCGTAATCGGGGAGGCTGCGGACGTCGAAGTAGACGTTGCCGTCCGAGGCGTAGGCATGTCCGCGCGCGATGAGTCGCTCCATGTACTCGACCATCTGCGTCACGAAACCGGTCGCACGCGGTTCGGCCGACGGCGGTTGCACGCCGAGCGCGTCATACGCCTTCGAGAACTCGCGCTCGTGCGTCGCGGCCCACTCCCACCAGGGCCGCTCCGCTTCGGCGGCCTTGCGCAGGATCTTGTCGTCGATGTCGGTGACGTTGCGGACGAACAGGACGTCGTCGCCCTTGTACTCCAGCCAGCGGCGCAGTACGTCGAACGCGATGCCGCTGCGCACATGACCGATGTGGGGAACGCCCTGCACGGTTGCGCCACACAGATAGATCGTCACTCGGCCGGGGTGCAGCGGCACGAAGTCGCGCACCTCTCGAGCAGCGGTGTCATGTAGGCGCAAGGTCACGACGTGCGATTCTACCGGTCGCCCGGCGTCGGACCCGCCTCGGTCACCAGCGCCGTCGCCACTGCGGCCACACCCTCGCCGCGGCCGGTCATACCGAGGCCGTCGGTTGTCGTCGCCGAGACCGAGACCGGAGCACCGAGCGCGTCACCGAGAACCTGCTGCGCCTCCACACGGCGCGGACCGATCTTGGGTGTGTTCCCGATCACCTGAACCGCGGCGTTGACCACGACCAACCCGTCGTCGGCAAGGAGTTGCGACACGTGCGCGAGCATCGTCACGCCCGATACCCCGTCCCATTCGGGCCTTCCGGTCCCGAACACCGAGCCGAGGTCGCCGAGACCTGCAGCCGACAGCACGGCGTCGCACAGTGCGTGCGCGCCGACGTCGCCGTCGGAATGCCCCGCACATCCGGGCGTGTCGGGAAAGAAGAGCCCGACCATCCAACACGGAGCGGCCGGGTCGAGTGCATGTGCGTCGGTACCGATGCCGACTCTCATCGAGTTGCTCCTGAAGTCATCGGGCGTCGTTTCATCAGGCACCGTCTTGTCACCGTGCGCTGCGTCATCGTGCGACCTCTTGCACCAGATCACGGGCGATGCGGAGGTCCCACGGCGTGGTGATCTTGAAGGCCAGCGGGTCGCCCGCGACGACGTGGACGTCGATACCGATGCGCTCGGCGAGTCCGGCGTCGTCTGTGGCAAGGCCGGAGTCGTCTGCATGCGCCGCGATCAGCGCGTCGCGGGTGAAACCCTGCGGCGTCTGGATGGCGCGGAGTGGTTCGCGATCGACGGTGTCGAGCACCCGGCCAGAACCGTCGACGCGTTTGAGTGTGTCGGCCACCGGCAGGCCGGGCACCACAGCGCGATGTCCGGCAAGCACGGCGTCGACGACTGCGCGGAAGACGCGGGGAGGTGTGAACGGGCGCGCGGCGTCGTGCACGAGCACGATGTCGGCGTTGCCACTCACCGCGATACCGGCACGCACCGATTCGGAACGGTGAGCACCACCGGCCACAACGACGGCCGACGGAACGAGTGCAGCAGCGTGCTCGACGAGATCAGCGGGAACGACGACGACGACCTCGGCGTTGATGTCAGCGTCGAGGACACCATGGACACAACGCTCGAGAATCGTCGATCCGCCGAGGTCGACGAATGCCTTGGGCTGGTCGAGTCCGAGTCGGGTACCCGATCCAGCTGCAGGGATGATGACGCTGGTCAACGGTCCGCCGGGTGTCGGCTTGGTCCCTTGGGCCACGTCTATCAGTAGCCGGTCAGCGTCAAGACGCCGCGGCCAGCACCTCGTCGAGGATGCTGGTGGCCCTCTCGTCGTTGGTGTTCTGTGCGAGCGAGAGCTCGTCGACCAGTACGCGACGAGCGCGGGTCAGCATGCGCTTCTCGCCTGCGGACAAGCCACGATCCTGCTCGCGGCGCCACAGGTCGCGCACAATCTCGGCGACCTTGATGATGTCGCCGGAGATCAGCTTCTCCTGGTTGGCCTTGAAACGTCGGGCCCAGTTGGTGGGCTCCTCGGTGTGGGGTGCCCGCAGCACCTGGAACACCTGGTCGAGTCCCTCTTGACCGACGACGTCTCGGACGCCGACATACTCGAGCTTTGTCGAGGGAATCTGGACTGTCATATCACCATCGGCAACCTTCAGAACGAGGTATTCGATCTGCTCACCTTTGATGGTCCGGGTAACGATGTCTTCGACCCGGGCAGCACCGTGATGGGGGTAGACAACGGTGTCGCCAACTTTGAAATTCAATGTTCCGTGCCCCTTTCGAGTAGGCCCAGTCTAGCACGGGGGTCATTTGGGTCACATCCAACGGTGCAGGTCAAGGCACTACTGCGTGGTCGCAGACCCTCGAGTTTCACCGTTGCAGCAGGTGAGCGGGTAAGGCCGTAACAGCCTCGGCGACAACGCGCAAGAGCTCGCTCCACAGGCCTCTGCGAGACCGATTTCGACGGCCCGCCCACCCGCGTTCGAGAAGCGCGAGATCCGGCTCGCAGATACCAATCCGGTACCCCGTCGGGCTTTTGGCACGCCCGCCCACTACGCTGCGTAGTGCAGGGTTCGCGCCAAGCGATTTCGGCCTTTCGATTACCTGGGAGGAACGGGTGTCTGTGTCATCGCAGAATGAGGCAACTCGGAGTGGGACAACTCGGAGTGGGTCGAGCCATCCGACTCGTCGTGTGCGTCGGTTCGCCGAAGCCACAGCCATCGCAGCAGTCGGAATCGCGATCGCGTTCGGGACGACCGGCTGCGGTGCCGGACAGATCTCGCAGACCGCGAACCAGCTGCCCGCCGTCAACGGCAACAATGCCAACCTCGGCAGCATCGAGCTGCGCGACGTGCAGATCATCTACCCCACGCAGAACGCGGCGTCGGTCTTCGACAACGGCGGCCCGTTCCAGCTGTCCTGGGTGATCGCCAACCAGAGCGAGATCGACACCTACCGCCTCACGGGCGTGACAGCCGAGAAGGGCACGGTCACCCTCAAGGACCGTTACGACCTCGAACCCGGCAAGGCCCTGCGCGCAGGCGAGCCCGCGGCCCTCATCAAGGATTCGAGCATCACCGACGAGAAGCGCATGTCGGCGACCCTCGACGGCACTGGGAAGTCCGTCGCTGTCGGGCTGACCACCAAGCTGACCTTCACCTTCGAGAAGGTCGGCCCCAACGGCGCCACCTCTCCGGTCGGCTCGGTCACCGTCGACACCCCCGTCGACTCCGGCACGCTGCTCACCCGCCAGGACAAGGTCCGCGAGGGCGAGGCACCTGCCGACGAGCACGGCGAAGAAGCGCCGAACGTCCTGCCCAACTGACTTCTCGCGCAGCCTCTCGCGGTGTGACCCCGGTTTACGCTCACCCGCTTCCTTCCGGCTTATTGAATTCAATGAGCCGGAAGGAAATGGGTGAGCCTCATGGCCCCTCCCGACACGTCCCGGTAGCCATGCCGAGAAGTGTCGGTGGCCTGACCTAGGCTCGGATTCGTGGCAAAACCCAAGTCGACGTTCCGCTGTTCCGCGTGCGGCCATACCGTCGCGAAGTGGGTGGGGCGCTGTCCCGAGTGCGGCGAGTGGGGCACCGTCGACGAGGTGGCCTCGCTCCCCGCAGCGACCGCCGCACACAGCGCGGTCGCGCCGTCGAGTCCAGCCGTTCCGATCACCCAGGTCGACGCCGCGTCGTCGAACGCAATCCCAACGGGCATAGCCGAATTCGACCGTGTCCTCGGACGCGGCGTCGTACCGGGATCGGTCATCCTGCTGGCTGGCGAGCCGGGCGTCGGAAAGTCGACGCTGCTCCTCGAGACGGTCAAACATTGGGCACGCGGCGGGCGCATCGCGCTGTACCTCACCGGCGAGGAGTCGGCAGGGCAGGTCCGGTTGCGCGCCGAACGTACCGACGCCGTCCACGAAAACGTCTATCTCGCAGCCGAAACCGACCTCGCCACGGTCCTCGGCCACGTCGACGCCGTGCGCCCGACACTCCTCGTGATCGACTCGGTGCAGACCATGGTCGCCACCGGAACCGACGGCGTGACGGGTGGCGTCACCCAGATCAGGGCTGTCACCACAGCGCTCGTCTCGCTCGCCAAGAACCGCGGGATCGCGGTCATTCTCGTCGGGCACGTCACCAAGGACGGCAACGTCGCCGGACCGCGCTCACTCGAGCATCTCGTCGACGTCGTGCTGTCGTTCGAGGGCGACCGCCACACGTCGTTGCGCATGGTGCGCGGCATCAAGAACCGGTTCGGCTCCGCAGACGAGGTCGGCTGCTTCGAGCAGCGCTCCGACGGCATCCATCAGGTCACCGACCCGTCGGGAATCTTTGTGCACCAACACGATTCGGACGTGAGCGGATCGTCGTCGATCGTCGCGATGGACGGCAAGCGCGCGCTTGTCGGCGAGATCCAGGCTCTGCTCGCCGAGTCCAAGATGGCCAATCCGCGTCGTGCGGTGTCCGGCCTGGACTCGGCACGCTCCGCGATGGTCCTCGCCGTGCTGCAGGGTCGGGCAGGGTTGCCGCTCGGCGAGAAGGAGATCTATCTGTCGACGGTCGGCGGGATGAAGGTCACCGAGCCAGCCGCCGATCTCGGCATCGCGCTCGCGGTGAACTCCTTCGTCACGAACAAGCCGACGCCGCGCACCACCGTCGCGATCGGCGAGGTCGGCCTGGCCGGAGAGGTGCGTCGGGTCTCGGCTGTCGGACGTCGGGTCGCCGAAGCCAAGCGGTTGGGCTTCACGCACGCGATCATCCCCGCGGGCTCCGACGATCCGCTACCCAAAGGCATCCGGGTCACTCGTGTGTCGGGGATTTCCGACGCCATCCGCGCGGTCACGATCAGAGACGTGTCGCGCGCACCGTTCTGACGCTCACGGACGCGACATGCGCTGCTTGTACTCGTCGGCCATCGCGCTGTTCTCGACGTGCTCGGCGAAGTGCTGCCGCGCATCGATGGTGACAAAGATGCTGTGGCCGACGACGACCGGCTGCGAGGGGTCGCCGAGATGGCCGACGGCCTCGACATAGACCTTGCGCCGCTGCCTGCCGAGGATGTCGGCCCGCAGGTGCAGCGTCGAGCCGATCGGCACCGGGGCGACGAAGTCGACCTCGAGGTGCACCGTGACGGCCGACGGTCCGACCAGCAGCGGAACGGTCCCCATCACCTCGTCCATCGCGGTCGACAGGATGCCTCCGTGAATGACGCCGGGGCCGCCCTCGAATCGGGACTCCACCAGCATCGACGTCTCGACGGCGAACCCGTCTGCCGCGCGTACCTCCAGGTGCAGTCCCTGTGCCGACTCGGCGCCACAGCCGAAGCACAGCGGATTATGCATGCGGATCGCCTCCCCCGGCGCAGCCGCTTTGGGGTGGCGTTGCAGCGGGTCGAGGTCGGTGGGCACCACGAAGTCACGTTTCACGTGCCGTTACCCTAGTCTGCGACGGACCGTGAGCTTCTCGCGGCCGCGAGAAGGGAACGCAAGCCATGAGCGACATCGCGCGAACCGAGCCTGGAACACGCTCGGAACTGATGCGCGAGACGCTTGCACGCGTCGCGCCGGGAACAGGACTTCGCGACGGGCTCGAGCGCATCCTGCGCGGCGGCACCGGCGCGCTGATCGTCATCGGACACGACTCCGACGTCGAGAAGATCTGCGACGGCGGCTTCCACCTCGACGTCGAATTCGCGCCGACGCGTCTACGCGAACTGGCCAAGATGGATGGCGCCGTGGTGCTGTCCACCGACGGCAAGCGCATCGTGCGCGCCAACGTCCAACTCGTGCCCGACCCGTCGATCCCGACCGAGGAGTCGGGCACGCGGCACCGGTCGGCCGAGCGCACAGCGATCCAGACCGGGCATCCGGTGATCTCGGTGAGTGCGTCGATGTCGATCGTCAGCGTCTACGTCGACGGACTCCGCAAGGTGGTCGAGAGTCCCGACCCGATCCTCTCGCGAGCGAACGTGGCGCTCTCGACGCTCGAACGCTACAAGGCGCGTCTCGACGACGTCAGCGCCGCGCTGTCGCGCGCGGAGATCGAAGACTACGTACTACTCCGCGACGCGATGTCGACAGCCCAACGCATGGAGATGGTGCGTCGGGTCTCGGCCGAAATCGACGACTACGTATTGGAACTCGGCGTCAACGGCCGACAGGTCAGCCTGCAGCTCGAAGAGCTCATCGCCGAGAACGACACCATGCGTGAACTGCTGGTCCGCGACTACTACGCCAGCCCGGAGCCCGCGACCACCGAGGAGGTGCGGGGATCGCTCGAGGCGATCGAAGCGCTCTCCGACGCCGACCTCCTCGACCTCTCTCTCCTCGCGGGCGCATTCGGTTACCCGACGACGATCGAGGCCCAGGACACCGCGATGAGTCCGCGGGGATACCGCCTTCTCGCGGGCATCTCGCGGCTGCAGTTCGCGCACATCGACCGCCTCGTGCGCAGCTTCGGCACGCTACAAGCGCTTCTCGCGTCGTCGGCCGCCGACCTGCAAGCCATCGAGGGCATCGGCGGCATCTGGGCCCGCCATATCCGTGAGGGTCTCTCGCGGCTCGCCGAGACCAGCATCGAACGGTTCGACTAGCCCACCTGCCTCCACCCTCGAACCACCTTGACCTTCGAGTGGGTCGAGACCCGATGATGTTCGAGTGACTGACACCGAACTTGTGACCGACTCGGAACTGATGTCGATCAGTGCGTTCGCCGAGCTCGCCGGACTCACGGCAAGCGCGCTGCGGTTCTACGACGACGCCGGCGTGCTTCGTCCCCACCACGTCGACCCGGCGTCGGGGTACCGGTTCTACAGCAGGTCACAGTTGACGCGCGCCACGCAGTTGCGCCGGCTCCGCGCTATCGGGATGCCCCTGCCGACAATCAATCGGTTCTTCGACGCGAACGCCGACGAGGCTGCGGCGCTCATCGACGAGCAGGTTGCCAAGGTTAGCGCCGAGGCCGACGAGATCGCCCGTGCCGCAGCGACTCTCAAAGCATCACTCGACGATGCGTCCTGCCGCCCACTCTGCGCCGTCGCAGGTCCGGTCCTCGCCGCGGCAGTCCATCAGGTCCTGGCTTCCACCGCTGACGACCCCGACTTCCCGGTGCTGGGTGGCGTACGCGTCGAGGTCGACGGCGACGGCATCACCCTGACCGCAACCGATCGCTATCGCCTGGCCACCAGGACGTTGGTCGCGAGCCGACTGCCGGAAGCGAACCAACCCTGGGCGGCGACTGTCTCCGGAAGAGACCTCGCGGCGTCGACCTCGCTGCTGCGCCGCAGTCCGTCGGTGGGGCTGGAGGCGTCCTCCACGACCCTCGACCTACGCACGGCCGACGGCGCCGTGACGCATTGCCGTCTGCTCACTGCGGATTACCCCGACCGATCGCTTCTGCTCGACTCTCTCGCCGCGCCGACGCATCGCGTCACCGTCGGGACCCGACACTTCCTGAAAGCCCTGGAGCAAGCACCGGCAAAGGTCGGTCTGCATGTCGCCGAAGGCGGGGTGAGTCTCCTCCTACCCGAGGAATCCGTGGAACTCGACGGCACGTCGACGGGCGGTGACATGACGGTCTGGTTCGAGCTGACCACTCTGTACCCGGCACTGAGCAACGCACTCGGCAGCGACGTGATCCTCGACCTTCGCTCCACCGATCAGCCGGCCACCGTGCGCTCAGCTGACGACGGCGACCTCACGACTCTTGTCATGCCATGTCGGCCCAGCTGACCCCGAACCGAAGGAGGGCATGGACAGGGTGGACGGGCTACTGCTGTGCGGGCGCCACGACGTTGAATGTGATTGGCGCCGACTCTTTCTCGCCCATCTTGCCGATGGCCTGATATGAACCGACGGGCACCTGGACGCGCGGCTTGTCGCAGCCGGGGTTGCTGGTCGTACCCGACCAGGTGATGGTGTCGGTGGCCTGCTGCTTCGGCTGCAGTACGACGTTGTTCACGTCCTTCAGCGGCGAGCAATCCTGCGCCGACCACAGCGTGCGCGTGCCGTCGAGTGTCCGCACGACGACGTTCTGCGCGGCCTTCCCGACGTCGCGGGTGCACGCGGTCAAACCGGCGTTGGTGGTGACGATCGTGAACACCGGCTGATCCCCGACCGTGTAGGTCGGCTTGTCGGTGTAGAGCACCACGGCGATGTTCTGGTCGGGGCACAGCGGGGTCCCGTTCACTCCGGCCGCGGGAGCGGGGGCGTCCCCGGAAGCCTGCGACGCGCCCGGCTGACCGGACACACCGGCGGGGTTGTTTCCGCCATTGCCGCCGCCACCGGTACCGGCTTGACCGGACGGGGCCTCCGACGATGCCGACGATCCGTACGCGGGCGAGGTCGTGGTCGAGATCGACGACGACGATGCGGCGTTCGACGGCGACTTGTCGCCTCCGGAAGTCGTCCACACGATCAAACCGATGACCAGAGCAAGCACAGTCACCCCGACGCCACCGGCGACAATACGACGACGCCAATAGATCTCGGATGGCAACGGGCCCTGCGGTTCGATCACGCATCCACGCTAACGGCCACCTTCTATGCGACGGCTGACCCGCAACGGCGTGTCGCTGAGAAAACCGCGCCTGACCGGCGCAAAGTCTAAAGGTTGACTTAAGCTGCGCAATCCCTCAGCCGCGTGAGCCTCACGCCGACTGGGCTTCGTCGACCGCGGCGGACGCTTCGTGTGCGCCCTTGTGGCCATTTCCAGCGGTATCGATCTCGACGTAACTCTGGCCGATATCTCCGTAGGCACCCTGCAACTGGACGGCACCCTCGTTGAGCGCATACGTCAGTCCGACGATGGCCAGCTTTCCGTTGGCCACCCGATCGGCGATGATCCGACTGCGCTGCATCAGCAAGCGGCCGGTTTCGACGACGTGCCGCGCCTCGAACTCGTCGACCCTGGTCAGCCCCTCGCTGCGGCCGGCGAGGATGCTCGGCGTGACACGTTCGACGACGTCGCGGATGTAGCCACCGGGGATCTGCAGGTCGTCGAGTGCGTCGAGGGTCGCCTTGACCGCTCCACAGCTGTCGTGGCCGAGGATGACGACGAGCGGCACCTCGAGCACCTCCGCCGCGTACTCGAGCGAGCCCATCACCGCCGAGTCGACGACGTGGCCCGCGGTGCGGACCACGAACATGTCGCCGAGACCCTGGTCGAAGATGATCTCTGCCGCCAGTCGCGAGTCGGCGCAGCCGAACAGCACCACGTGGGGGTGCTGGCCTGCGACGAGACGTGCACGGTCCTCGATACCCTGGCTGGGATGCTCAGACTCTCCGTTGATGAAGCGCTTGTTACCTTCGCGCAGAACGTCCCATGCCTGTTTCGGGGTCAATCCGATCATGTCGTTTAGTCTGCCACCTCAGGTGCTATTGGGCTGGTTCGACGCCAACGAGCGCGACCTGCCATGGCGCGAGCCAGGGCTTTCGGGCTGGCAGATCCTCATCAGCGAGATCATGCTCCAGCAGACACCCGTCGCCCGGGTCGTCGAACCGTGGCGGGAATGGGTCCGACGCTGGCCGGTGCCATCCGCGATGGCCGCCGCGTCGCCCGGCGACGTCCTGCGGGCCTGGGGGAAACTCGGCTATCCGCGTCGTGCGCTGCGCCTCCACGAATGCGCACGGGTGCTCGCCGCCGATCACGACGACAAGGTCCCGGACGACGTCGCGACGATGCTCACTCTGCCGGGCATCGGCGACTACACAGCGCGAGCGGTCGCCTGCTTCGCCTACGGCCAGTCGGTTCCCGTCGTCGACACCAACGTCCGACGCGTTCTCGCGCGTGCCGTCCACGGTCGTGCCGAGCCCGGCAATCCGTCGAAGAAAGATCTCGCCGACGCCGAGGCCGTGCTGCCCCGTGACCCAGACGGCACCTACGCGTCGTCGACTCCTCGTTTCAGCGCAGCACTGATGGAGCTCGGCGCCCTGGTGTGCACGGCACGAAACCCCGACTGTGCGCGATGCCCGCTCTCATGCGCGTGGGTCAACGCGGGCAAACCCGCCCACACGGGCCCGCCCAAGCGGGTGCAGAAGTTCGCGGGCACCGATCGCCAGGTTCGTGGACTGTTACTCGACGTTCTGCGCGGCACCGAGGGGCCGGTCGTCCGCGACCGACTCGACATCGTTTGGCCGACCGACACGGCCCAACGTGACCGTGCGCTCGACTCACTACTTGTCGACGGCCTCGTCGAGATCACCTCCGACGGCCGCTTCTGCCTGGCAGGTGAGGCGGGTTGACGGCCCGCGCGACCCTCGTCAGGTGAGCCGACTTCGCGACACGTTGAACGGTATGTCGTTCGAACTCTTCATCTGAGCCGCGCGGGTTGCTAGCTTTGCCTGATGACCGAGCCGCCGAACGAATCGACGCCTTCTTCCGGACCCAACCCGAACGAGCCGCATGGGACGAATCCCACCCCGGGCCAACCCCAGTACGGCCAACCATCTCCCGGCCAACCCCAGTACGGCCAACCATCTCCCGGCCAACCGCAATACGGGCAGCCCGCTCCTGGTCAGCCCCAGTACGGCCAACCATCTCCTGGTGAGCCCCAGTACGGGCAACCTGCTCCCGGCCAGCCCCAGTACGGGCAACCCGAGTACGGCCAGCCCCAGTACGGGCAACCCGAGTACGGGCAACCCCAATACGGCACGCCCCAGTACGGGCAACCACAGCCGGGTTCGGTTCCCCCCGGCGGCACGCCGCCTCCCGGCCAGTTCGGTGCCGCACCCGGTTATCCCGCCGCACCGGCCCCCGGCGCTCCGGGCACCCCGTTCAGTGTCGGCGAGAGCTTCAGTTGGGCGTGGAGCCAGTTCAAGGCCAACCCCGGCCCGATGGTCCTGCCCGGCGTGATCATGGCCGCCGTTGGACTGCTGTTCTGGGCGCTCATCTTCTGGGGATCGTCGTGGGTCGAGACCACCACTACCAATACCGTCGGCAGTTACGGCGACACGACCTACAGCTACGAGACGACGACGGTTAACGGCGGAGCTCTCGCAGGTCTGATCGCCGTCTACATCGTCGGGCTTCTGCTCCTGCTGTATTTCCAGGTCTCCATCCTGTCCGGCGCGGTCCGCGTCGCGAACGGCGAACCGATCGACGCGAAGTCGTTCCTGGTCCCGCTCCGCTTCTGGCCGGTCGTCGGCACGGCAATCCTCGTTGCGCTGATCGCCTTCGTGCTCAGCTTCTGTGTCATCGGCGGAATCATCGCGGCGTTCTTCCTACAGTTCGCCGTGCTCTCGACGATCAGCGAATCCCGTTCACCCGGCGATGCCATCGGTCGATCGTTCCGCGTCACCAGCGACAACATCGGCGACTCGATCCTCACACTGATCATCGTGTGGTTCACCAACGTCGTCGGCGCACTGCTGTGCGGCATCGGACTGATCATTTCGGCACCGCTCGCGGCGCTGTTCCAGGTGCACGCGTTCCGCCGCATCGTCGGCGAGCCGGTGGCACCGCCCGCCGCCTGAGTACTCAGCGGTACGGCAAACCAGAGAGAAACGCTTCGACGGCGCCCCGGAAGACCTCCGGGGCGTCGTCGTGTATCAGGTGGCCTGCTCCGCTGACCTTCAGGTGTGCGGCGTGGTCGTTGACAGACGCCATCTTCCGCATCTGCCCCTCGGGCGTCACGGTGTGTCCGGCCTCGATCAGCAGACTCGGCACCGGCACTCTGCGCCACTGATCCCAGAAGTCGCGCTCGCCCCACTCCTGTGCGATCGCCGCCCAGGTCGCGAGTCGACCGTGCAATGCGCCGTCGTCGAATGCCTCGTAGAAGTACCGTCCCGCGACGTCGCCGAACATCTGCCTGGCATGTCCGAGTGAGCTGAACCGGTCCGGCCACGAGTCGAACCAGGGCGTCCACTCGGCGGTGGTGCGGCCACGGAAGTCGGGCGCCATGTCTTCGACGACGAGCGCACTGACGAGTTCCGGATACTCCGCGGCGGCGCACCACGCATGCAGCGCGCCCATCGAATGTCCAACCAGCACAGCGGGTCCGAGGTCGATCCAGGTGAGGATCTCGGCGAGGTCGGCGACGAACCGCTCGGTCGAGACCTCCGCGGGGTCGGAGATGAGCGCGGCGTCGGCTCCGGTGTGGAACGCGGCGTCGAACGTGAAGACCCGGCCATACCTCCGCAGCCAGGGGATCTGTCGCCGCCAGGTGCGGCCACGCCCCATGAGCCCGTGGAGTAGCACGATCGGCCCCACGCCGAGCGCCTCCGTCGACTGCTGCGCGTCGGGGCCCCGGTCTGGACCACCGTGGTCGAGCAGGCCCGTCTCGGCCGTCACATACCCCGCCTCAGACATCGCGTACGCACTCACAGTGAATGAGATTAATCCGACGCACAGACATTCCGAACTAGGCTGAGGACATGACTGTTGTGAAGATCAACGCGATCCATGTCCCCGAGGGCGCTGGGCCCGAACTCGAGAAGCGCTTCGCACACCGCGCACACTCGGTCGACGGCTCGAAGGGTTTCCTCGGATTCCAGTTGCTGCGTCCGGTCAAGGGCGACGACCGGTACTTCGTCGTCACGCAGTGGGAGACCGAAGAGGATTTCCAGGCATGGGCTGCCGGCCCCGCACGCGAGGCTCATTCGGGTGAGCGCGCAAAACCTGTCGCCAGCGGCGCGGACCTTCTCGAGTTCGAGGTCGTGCTCGACGCCAAACCGTCTGCCTGACAACCCAATTCAACGTGGGCCGACCAGCCCACCGGAGTGTGTGAACATGAGCGCACAACCCATGTTCCCGCTCGGCACAGCACTGCTGCCGGGTGAGGTGCTTCCGCTGCGGATCTTCGAACCGCGCTATCGAACGATGCTCGACGACTGTCTCGCCGCCGCCGACGGACCGCCCGGCTTCGGCGTCGTCCTCATCGCGCGCGGTTCGGAGGTCGGCGGCGGCGATGTTCGCCACGACGTCGGGACCTTCGCGGCAATCGACCGCGTGAGCCGCGACCCCAGCGGACTTTCGTTTGTCCATTGCGTCGGCACCAGACGCTTCCGGGTAACCGAATGGCTGCCCGACGATCCGTACCCGCGCGCCGAGGTGACCGTCCTCAACGAACCGAAGACCAGCGCGGCGGCCCGTGCCGACTCGATCGCGCTCGGAACCCGCATCCGCGAGATCGTCGTCGACGCCTACGCCCGCAGAGGCACACCCCTGCCCGACGACCTGCCTTCGTTCGACGACGCCGACTTCGACGACGCCGGGCTCTTCGGCTGGGCAGCCCGCCTACCGATCGGCGCCGCCGACCGACAGTCGCTCCTCGAAGCACAGGACATGCCCGCGCGGGTCGCGATACTCGACGACGCCGTCGAGGGATTCGCCGCCCGCATCGCCTTTTGACTCCTGATCTCGACACCCAGAGTTAGAACGTGTTCTAGTATTGGATGTGCGGTGGTTCACACCTGTCCGCGCCCCTCCCCGAGAAGTGTTCAGCAGTCTTCAGAGCACAACGGGTCGAGGGAAACATCGAGTACCAACTTCAGGAGCACGCATGACCCAGACCGTCGAACCTCGTTCCTCGAACGAGGCAGGCACATCCGATGACCGGACCGAGCTCTACATCGGCGGCGCGTGGGTGAAGCCCCATTCGACCGAGACTCTCGAGGTGTTCTCGCCCGCGACCGGCGAGCGAGTCGCGTCCGTTCCGCTCGCCGACGAGGTCGACGTCGACACGGCAGTCCGTACCGCCCGCGCCGCCTTCGATTCGGGCGTGTGGTCGCAGAAGTCGCCGGAAGAACGTGCAGCCGTGCTCGACCGCGTCGCTGACATCATCGATGAACGCGCAGAAGCGATCTCGGCTCTGGTGTCGTCGGAGATGGGCGCCCCGCCGAGTGCCGTCGACATGCTGCAGAAGCTGCCCGGTACCGGCGTGCTGCGCTCGTACGCCGAGGCCGCACGCAACTACGACTGGATCGAGTACCGCAACGGCCTGTTCGGCACCACGCGCATCACGCGCGAACCGGTCGGGGTCGTCGGCGCGATCACCGCATGGAACGTCCCGCTGTTCCTGGTCTGCAACAAGCTCGGCGCTGCACTCGCCGCCGGCTGCTCGGTGGTGCTCAAACCTGCACCGGAGACACCGCGCACGGCCAACGCCGTCGCCGAGATCTTCACCGAGGCAGGCGTTCCCGAGGGCGTCATCTCGATACTCCCCGGCGGGCCGGACACCGGCAAAGCACTCGTCGCACACCCCGACGTCGACAAGATCACGTTCACCGGATCGACGGCCGCCGGTCGGCAGATCGGTGCCGCGTGCGCCGAAACGCTCAAGCGCTGCTCGCTGGAGCTCGGTGGCAAGTCCGCCGCGATCGTCCTCGACGATGTCGACATCAACAACATCGGCATGATGGTCTTCCTCGGCCTGTTCAACACCGGCCAGGCGTGCGTCGCCCAGACCAGGGTGTTGGTACCCGCGAGCCGCAAGGACGAGATCGTCGCGGCAATGGTCGAGGCGGCCAACGCCATGAAGGTGGGCCTGCCGAGCGAACCCGACAGCCAGCTCGGACCCGTCATCAACAAGCGGCAGCTGGAGAAGATCGAGGGCTACATCGCCAAGGGCAAGCAAGAGGGAGCCACCGCGACCCTCGAAGGCGGCCGCCCCGAAGGCCTCGACGCCGGCTTCTTCCTCACCCCGACGATCTTCACCGACGTCACCAACGACATGACGATCGCCCAGGAAGAGATCTTCGGCCCGGTGCTGTCGGTCATCACCTACGACGACATCGACGACGCGATCGCCATTGCCAACGACTCCGACTACGGACTCGCGGGCACCGTGTGGACCGCCGACGTCGAGCGCGGCATCGAGATCTCCGAGAAGATCCGCACCGGCACCTTCGGGATCAACTTCTACGCCATCGACCCCGGCTCACCGTTCGGCGGTTTCAAGAGCTCGGGCATCGGCCGCGAATGCGGCCCCGAGGGACTCGAGTCGTTCGTCGAACACAAGTCGACGATGATGCCGATGGGCTATCAGGTCTCCTGACTCGAGTCCCCTGACCGGCCTCAGAGCAGCGAACTCACGAATCCGCCGTCGAGCACCAGGCTGCTGCCGTTGCACCACGACGACTCATCCGAGGCGAAGAAGGTCACCGCTGCAGCAACTTCTTCCGGCGTTCCGTAGCGTCCCTGCTTCTGCGCCATGACGGCGTCGAAGCCGCCTTCCGGCAGTCCGAGGGCGGCTTCGAACAGCGGCGCCGCGGTGGTGACCAGTTCCGTATCGATGAAGCCCGGCAGCACGGCGTTGACGCGGATGCCGTGCGCGCGGAACTCCGCGGCGGCGGTCTCCGTGAGGTTGCGTACGGCGGCCTTGGCCGCGGCATACGGAGCGATCAGCGCGGAGCCGGCGGTCGCGGTGATCGAGCTGATCGTCACGATCGACCCTCCACCGGAGGCGATGATCGCCGGTGCGGCGTAGCGGATCGAGAGGAACACGCCGTCGAGGTTGACCGAGGTGGTCTTGCGCCAGTCCGCGTAGGACATCTCCGCGATGGGCTGCACGGAGCCGACTCCCGCGTTGGGAACCATGATGTGCAGCGCGCCGAAGTGCTCCTGCGTGTCGGCGATCAGTTGCTGCACATGCTCTTCGTCGGTGACATCCGTTGTGCACGCGATAGCGCCGTCGATCGAGTACGCGACCGACTTGGCGGCGTCGGCGTTGATGTCGGAGACCACGACGCGCGCACCCTCCTGTCCGAGCCGCCTTGCGATCGCGGCGCCCAGTCCTGCGCCCGCACCGGTGACGACGGCAACGCGACCGTCGAGTTTCTGTGCCATGAGTTGGTCCTCTTCTCTACAAGTGGATTGGAGTGGATCGAAATACGAAGTCAGACAAGGGATGCGGTCAGTCCGCCGTCGAGCACGTAGTGGCTTCCGGTTACCCAACTGGCGCGGTCGGATGCGAGGAAGCACGCGACCTCCGCGATGTCTTCCACGGTTCCGAGCCGTCCCTGCTTTGCCGCGACAAGGTCACCGAAGGGGGCGTCGGTCGCCGCTTCGAACTCGGGGGCGAGCCGGTCGACCATGGAGGTATCCGCAAATCCGGGGCAGACCGCGTTCACGCGGATTCCGGTCTGGCGAAGTTCGATCGCGAACACCCGGGTGAGCTGGATGAGCGCCGCCTTGGTGGCGCAGTACGAGCCGAGCAACGGACTTCCGCCGACTCCGGCGACCGATGCGATGTTGACGACGTTGCCCTTGCTTTCGGCGAGCGCGGGCACGGCGGCCTTGGTGACGACGAACGGTCCACGGACATTCACCGCGAAGATCTTGTCGAAGCTGTCCGTCGACTGCATTGCGAGCGGGGCCGCGATCTCGATGCCTGCGTTGTTGACCAGCACATCCAGCCCACCGAGCAGTTCCTGCACCCGCGCGATCGCGTCGACGACGCTCGCCTCGTCGGTCACATCGCAATTGGCCACGCCCGCGGCGCCGAGGTCCGCTGCCGTCTTGTGCGCAGCATCCTCGTCGAAGTCACTGATCACCACCTGAGCGCCGCGGCTGATTGCCAGCTCGGCGATTCCCCGCCCGACACCGCGCGCAGAACCGGTGATGAAGACGCGCTTACCCTGCAATT
Organism: Gordonia sp. w5E2; assembly: GCF_036540975.1. Taxonomy (NCBI): domain Bacteria; kingdom Bacillati; phylum Actinomycetota; class Actinomycetes; order Mycobacteriales; family Gordoniaceae; genus Gordonia; species Gordonia sp. w5E2. The sequence continues at coordinate 4,121,517 of NZ_CP144213.1, forward strand.
CCGAATTGGATACTTCCGACATTTACACGGACCTCTCTCGAATCTGTTGGCACTGCACAACAGACGAGACGACCGTCATCGATCGGACCGGAAGACACCGAACCCGAAGACCACGGCGTGAACCATCACGAAAGTCATTGCGGCGGAGACTAACTCGCGCAAAGTACCGAGACGTCGCCTGCGCTGTGTGCCACACGACACTATCCAGCAATAGTGACCTAGGCCATGTCCTCCGGACATGAAGTCCGTCGGCGGATTTGGTTCGTGCGCACAAACGCGCCGGCGCCGCTAACCGGCAGGAGGAGCCGAGGACTCGGTGGGGACGGCCGACGGACTCACCGGCGACGGACTTGCAGGTGACGGGCTTGCAGGTGACGGGCTTTCCGATGACGGGCCGGGGAGCGGGACCGCACCTGCCGGCGGAGTCGATGTCTGCTCGATACGGCTCCGGAAGGAGTCGTCGGTGATGATCTCGATCTTTTCGATCATCCAGGTGTCGTCGTGGCGGACCATCGAGAACGTCAGTCGGCTCGGGTCCACCCGCACGAGGTCCTTGCCATTGCGGCTGACCGACTGATTCATGAAGAGCAGCACCGTCGAGGTGTCGCGCGTGTTGGTCACGACACCCGCATCCTGGATGACCGCCTGAGACACGACGCGCTGCTTGCGCACTCCCTCGACAAAGTCGTCCTTGTCGTCGGGCAGCGGCTGCGCGATCAGCCTGTCGTACTCGGTCTTCGCCGATCCGATGACAACATTCTTGGACCGCTGCACGTGGTCGGCGACGTTCACCGGGTCGTAGCCGAACATCGTCGTCGCGTAATCCCTTGCCGCAGAAAGCGATGACTCACGCGAGTCCTCCGTCGCACGAGCGTCGAAGTATCGGAACCCGAGAAATCCGGTCGCCACGGCACACGCCACAGCGATGACGGCGAGACCCACTACCACGAGCCGTCGTGTGGTGATTGCAGTCGACATCAGACCACCCACTCGAAGTTGGTCATCTTGAGATCACCGTTGATCCGTGTGATGTCCACCCGCCAGCGGAACGTCTGAATAACGGTCTCCTGCTTGGGATCCTGCGACTTCATCTCCCAGCCGTACACGACGATCACCGACCCCTCGTCGTCTGTCGCCTTGGTGACCGCGTCGGTGATCACCGATGACGTGACGGTCTGATTCTGGGTACGGATCAGGTCGGTCACCTGCGCCATCGACTGCTTGATCCGTTGCTGCGCAGGGCCACTCGTCTTGTCCTGCACGGTCTGCAATGCCTTGTCGACGTTGCCCGGGTTGAGCGATGTCAGGTCGATGGTCATCTGTCGCGCAAAGGTCGAATACGACGCCCGGAGTTCGTTTCGGTGATCGAGCCGACTGGTGCCGACGGCGAAGAATGTCGACGCGACCACGCACGCGACGATGAAAAGAGCGCACACCGCACCGGCGACGACCCACTTGCCACCTCTTCCGCGACCGACCCTTGCTCGACGCTCCACCGGCCGGCTCGGCGTCGAACCCTGCCTTTTGGCGCGGCGTTCGCGGTAGCTGACCGCGGATTCCCCGGCGGGTTCGGCGGTGCCCCCGGCGGGTTCGGCGGTGCTCTCGGCAATTTCCTCGGCGGCCTCAGGGGGCTCCACAGCGCTCTCAACGGCTTCGGCTTCGGCGGTGTTCTCGTCGAGTTGCTCCGGTGCCGGCGCGCTCTCGGAGGGCTTGATCGGTTCGCGTTTGTCCTTGCGGCCCCGCCGCAACGGCGCCGAGCGGACCGGTTGAGCGCCCACCTGCCGATTCACCCTGCCATCCCGCTGGTGATCAATCCCTGCCACGTGCTGCTTTGTCCTTGACTGTCGCTGCTTGCAGGAGCGTCCCTGCCGGTTCCGGCGTTGTACGTCTTGCCGTCCGGGCCGATGAAGTCACCCGTATCCGGATCGTACGTGGTGCCGTAAACGGCCGGACCAGCCTCATACGACCCGGGGGTACCAGGCGTCGTATAGCCGGCGGGGGCGGGCACGAGGCCCGGGATCCCGTTGGGCAGAGCGACGTTCTTCTCCGTGCTCGCCTTGAAGCCCGTCCGGCATTCCTCAGGCGTCGGGGCGCGTCGGCCGGGGAACTCGGCGCACGGGAAGTTCCTGGCACCGCGAACCGCGATCTGCGCATCCTGCGGTAACCGGCACAGCAGACCGGGAGGCAGGTCGCGGGCGGTTTGCACCGCGGGACTGCGCCACTCGTTGGACGGCATGAATCCGACGGTGCACGGCGCGGGATCCTGGAAGCCCAGCGAGAACAGGACGCTCGGCCCGTACTCAGCCGAGCCCTGATGAACCGCGGTCAGCAGCGAGCTGATCAACCGCGGATAGATCACCACCACCTGCTGGAGATTCGGCAGGTAGAGCGCCAGTGTCTTCGACGCGACGCCGAGGTTGTTGATCAGCATCGGCAGCGTCTGATCCATGTCCGCGAACAACTGCTGCGACTTCGACGCCGTCGACGGCCCCTTGGTCAGGATGTCGGTGATCTCCGGCTTGTTGGCACGCAACTGATCGGTCACCTTGACGGCGTTCGCCGTCCACGCACGGACCGAGTCCGCTGTCCTGTTCTGCGTCTCCAGCAGCGGGCCGGTCTGCTTGATCAGATCGATCGTCACGTCGACGTTCTTGTCGGCGTCGGCGACGAGGAGCGTCATCGAGTCGAGCAGGCGCCGAAGATCCTCACCGGTTCCGTTGAATGCGGTGAACGCCTCGTCCATCACGTTGCGCAATCGGGTGTCGCCCACCTTGGTGAGCAGGGCATTGGCCTGCTCGAGCACCGACGAGATCTCGACCGGCAAGTCGGTGCTGTGCACGACCGCACCGTCGCCGAGGTAGTCGCCACCCGATCCGGACTTGGGTGTGAACTCGACGAACTGCTCGCCGACCGCCGACACGCTGCGGATCGACGCAGTGGAGTCAGCGGGGATCTTCGCCGAGCTGTCGATCGACAGCGTCGCCGCGACACCGTTCGACGTGAGGCGGACCTCCTTGACCTTGCCGACGTTCACTCCGCGGTAGCTGACGTTCGCATTGGTATAGATGCCGCCCGTGCTCGGCAGTTCGAGTGTCACGTCGTAGCGACCGACACCAGCCATCGCGGGCAAGCGCACGTAGTACACGGCCATCGCAACAAGTGCGACGACGGTGACGATCGCGAAGATCGTGAGCTGCATCCGGACGAACCTGGTGATCTTCATCGGCCACCACCGTTCGCGGGAACGGGTGTCCGGGGAGCGGTGGACGTTCCCGTCGCGGTCGACTCCTGCGTTCCGGCGGGGACAGGGTCCGCACTGTCGGGCCGCTTCTCACCGCCGGGTACAAGCGGCGACGTGAACGGATCCAGCCCGCGCTTGGCCGCTCCGGCAGGTTGGCCGGTCACCCCTTCCGGTCCGACGAGACCCGAGGTCATCAGAATCGTCTGCTTGAGCCTGTCGACCGTCAGGTCGAGCACGAGGTCGGAGTTCACGTAGTCGCCCTTGACGATCTGCGGAATCGTCTCCTCCAAGAAGGGGAACGTGAACAGGATTCTGGTCGCCCCCGGCAGCGCCGGACCCGCCGCAGCGAGTGCGCCGAGCGTCGGATTCAGGTTCGCGACGATGGTCTTGATGTCGTCGGTGTTGGCGCGCAGCACATCGTTGACGGTCTTCGAGAGGCCACTGAGCGCCGACAATGCGCCGGTGAACTTGTCGCGTTCGTCGTTGAGCATCGCCAAGATGGCCGGCCCGTCGGCGAGAGCCTTTTCGACGGTCGGCTTCTGCTGGTTGATCGTCGTACTCAACCGGTCGAGGCCCTCCATCGCGTCGATGATGTCGCCCGACTGGCTCGAGAGGTCGGAGATGAGCGTGTTCAGGCGCGGCACGAGCGCGCGGATCGATTCGGCGTTGCCGCCGAGGACCTGGCTGAGCTCGTGGGTGATGTCGCCGAGCTGCGAGAGTCCACCGCCGTTGAGCACCACCGATAGTGCACTGAGCACCTGTTCGGTGGTCGGGAATGCGCACTGGGGCACTTGCTGCGCGGAATTGATGTCTGCGACCCGCTGACCCGATGGCTGCGCGATGTTCTTCTGCTCGGGACACGCGGGCAGCGGAATCTCATCGCCTGCGTGCAGATAGCCGGCCGTCGTCTTCTCCGGCGGCACGATCGCCAGATGTGTCGACCCGAGCACGCTGGTCATCCCGACCTTCACATACGAACCGCGTGGAACCTGCACTCCCGGATTGAGTTTGATCGGAACCGCCGCATGCCAATTCGCGTCGACATCGATATCCCCGACGCTTCCGACCGTCACGTCGTTCAACATCACCGGGGAGTTGTTGGTGAGGCCCGCCGCGGTCGGGATCACCGCCGAGATCTCGTACGATCCGTTGCCGGTGCCCTGCGCGCCCGGCACGGGCAGGCTGTCGGCGCCGTCGAATCCACAGGCCGTCGCGATGGCCGTGACCACCGCGATCATGAGTGCGGCGCGCAGGCTCCTGCGCGGCCCGCGAGTTCGGTTGGGGCGCAGCATCAGCCCTCACCTCCCCACGGCACCAGCAGGTCGCCGAGCCCGCCGCCGTTGCCGCGACGCGTCGCAGCGTCCTGATCGCGAATGCCCTGCTGGGCGCGGGCTTTGACGTCGGCGTTCTGGTAGGTGACCTGGCTGGGGAGCGCACTCTTGCCGACGACGGGGTCGGACATGAACGGCGGATATGCCACAGAGAGCGAACCGAGAACGGGCGCAAGCACATCGACACACTTTTCGACGTCTGCCTTGCTCTGACCCGGCCTGTTGTTGGCCTCCATCGTTCCGCAGAGCAGCGTGATGAGGTTGTTGCCCATGCCGAGGCCGAAAACTCCGGACAGCGAACCGGTCAGCGGGTTGTAGATGTTGTAGAAGTTGGCGAGCTGATTGGGCGCAGAGTGCAGCAACCCGCGGATCTGGCTGTCCTTCTCCGCGAGGATGCGTGTCGTGTCCGACAGCTTCGCCACCGAGGTGGTCAACGATTGCTTGTTCTGGTCGATGAACGTGTTGATATCGCTCATCGCCGAATCCAGATTGTGCATCGCGCCGTCGAGTTGCGTCGTGTTGTCGGCGAGAACATCCGTCACAGAGGCGATCCGGCCGTTGAACTGCACCAGCTCCTCGTGACTCGTTGAGAGCGCGTCGGTCAGCTTCTGCAGGTTGCGGATCGTCGAGAACAGGTCGTCTCGACCCGACGACAGCGTCGACATCACGTCGGAGAGGTTCGTGATGGACGAATTGATCGCCTCACCGTTGCCCTGCAGGTTCTTGTCGGCGACGTCCATCAGCTTGGCGGCCGATCCCTTGTCGGCACCATCGGGTCCGATCGCCTTGGTCAGGCTCGAGAGTTGCTTCTTGACGTCGTCCCACTCCATCGGAACGGCGGTGCGCTCCATGGGAATCGCGCTGCCGTCGTCGAGCTGCTTTCCGCCCGCGTAGACCGGGGTCAGTTGCACGAACCGGCCGGAAACCAGGCTCTGAGCCACCACGACCGCCCGCGCGTCGGCCGGGATCGGCGTCGAACGGTCGACGTCGAGCGTCACCTTCACATCGCCCGCGCGAGGCGTGATGGAGCTGACCTTTCCGACGCGGACACCGAGCACACGCACGGTGTCGCCGGTGTAGAGACCGTTGACCGACGGGAAATAGGCGGTGATCGTCTTGGTGGTCGCCCTGTCGTAGACGGCGTATCCGATGATGCCCGCGAGAACCAGCAGCGCCACCAGACCCGCTGCGCCCCATGCCTTTCGGCTCCCCGGGAGGGAACGACGGAATGCCATGTCAGCCACCTGCCGTCGGGGTCGGGTAAGTCGGCGGCGGAGCCGGTGCGGTGTCCTTCTGCGGGAAGGGCGGCGCTTGGCTCCATGCCTGCGGCAGCAGCGGGAACCCGCTGTAGCCGAACGCCTTCCATGCCTCGGGATACTTCTGCTGAAGGATCTTCATGAACGTCGCGGTGTAATCGCCGAAAGTACTGACACCGACCAGCGATTCGAACCGTGGCCCGGACGCGACGGCCTCGCCGAGCGCGTTGGCGTACGGCCCCAGCCGGTCGAGGGTCTGTTTGAGGTTCTCCTCGTTGTCGTTGAGGATGTCGAGTACACCGTCGAGTTTCGTCAGTGCCGGCCGCAGTTGTTCGTTGTTCTCCTTGATGAATCCGGATATCTGGTCGGCGACATCACGGGTACCACTGATGAGCTGCGCGATGGCGGTGCGTCGGAACTGCAGTTCGCCGACGAGCGAATTGGCATCCACGAGAAGCTGATTGATCTGCTTGCTCCGGTCGCCGATGACGTCGGTGACACCGTTGGCCTTGGCCAGCAGTGCACGAAGGTTGTTGTCGCGGTCGGCAATCGCCTTGGACAGCCGTGACACGCCGTCGACCGCGCCCTGTACTTCGTCGGGGGTCGACGAGAACGTCACCGACAGGGTGTCGAGGGCCTTGTTGAGCTGATCGGTGTCGGTCTGTGCGAGCGAATTGGTCGACTCGTCGAGAGCGTCGGAGAGTGAATACGGTGCGATGGTGTTCCGGTTGGCGATCGACTCGCCCGGCCGGATACGTCCACCACCGTGTGGCAGGATCGTCAGATTCCTTCTGCCGAGCACTGTTTCGGTCTTGATCGCTGCCTGCGTATCCGTACCCATCACCACGGTGTCGTTCATGCGGAAGGTGACCGCGGCCTTCGTGCCCTGGTCGGTCGGTGCGAGCGCGATGTTCTCGACCGTACCGACCTTCACGCCGGAGACCGTCACGATGTCGCCGTTCACCAGCCCGCCAGCGTCGTCGAAATACGCGGTGTATCTGCTGATCGGCGACAGATACGGCAGCTTGTCCATCTGCATCGCGACGATCACGACCATCGCGGTGACGACGACGCCGATGAGGCCGATCTGAACTCGGCTGCGCCCGTTGAGGAGCGCCCGCTTCTCGCTCATGTCGCCGCGCACCTCCCGCCGGCCTTCGTGGTATCGCCCATCACGTCGTTGGAGGTGAAGAAGTACTGCTTGCCGTCAGGTCCGCTGAGCAGCAAACGGATTCGACAGAAGTAGATCTGCAGCCATGCGCCGTAGCTGCCGAGATTGGAGAGCTTCTTGAAGTCGTTCGGCAGTCGTCCCGCGAGTTGTCGCAGGTATGGTTCCGACTTCAGCAGGTTGCCCGACACCGTGCCCGTCTCGGCGACGATCTGCTTGAGGTCGGGGCGGGTCGCTCCGAGCAACCCCGACAGTCCGTTGGTCACCGCGGCCGTCTGCGTCAGCGCATTGCCGATGGTTCCGCGCTGCGCCGACAGTCCGGTGATCAACTGCTGCATCTGATCGAGGCTCGTGTCGAGACCCTTCTTGTCCCCGTCGAGAATGCCGAGCGTCTGGTTGAGGTTGTCGATGACGTCGCCGATCAACTGGTCTCGATCGGCGAGCGCGCCGGTGAACGACGACGTCTGCGCGAGCAGGTTGGTGAGCGCCTCCCGCTGGGCTCGGCCCTGGAAGACCTCGATCAACGACGCCGACAGCTGGTTCACCTCGTCGGGATTGAGCGTGCGGAACAGCGGCTTGAACCCGCCGAGCAACTTGTCGAGGTCCATCGCGGGCTCGGTCTGCCCGATCGGGATCGTCGCACCCGAGGGCAGTGTGTCGTCGGGATCGCCACCGCCCTGCTCGATGTCGAGATAGCGGTCGCCGGTCAGGTTCTCGTAGCGGATCAACGCGCGCACCGACTTCGGCAGCCGGTACTTCTCATCGACGCTGAACGACACCTCGGCGTCGTTGTTCCGCGTCAACGCGACCTTGTCCACGGTCCCGACCTGCACACCGGCGATCTTCACCTTCGACCCCGACTTCATCTCCGACGCACTCACGAAGATGGCGGAGTAGTCCGACGACGACCCCGGTCGATAGTTGCTGAACACCGCGACGAGGCCGACGAAAACCAAGATCATGACCGTCGCGAAGGCGCCCAGCTTGATGACGGTGGCGCGGAATGCGCGGGTGCGATTGTCAACCACGGGCGGGCTCCCCGAAGAGCACCTGGAAGAGCTTCTCGCGTGAGGCCTTGGCAGTGGTGCGTGGCTGGTAGGGCACCGGAGCGTTATCGGTCACGTAGAAACCCGAGTTGACGTCGGTTGTGGGATCACTCAGGGCTCCATCGCAGGTCGGCGGGCCGTCGGCGCCGACAATCGGGAGGCTCTGTGGATACGTGTACGGGTCGGTGCCCGGCTGCAATCCCGCGTATAGGAGCAGATTGTTGTTCTTTCCGCCGAGCATCGGCTTGGCGAGATCAGCTGCCTGCGCGCTCGCCGTCAAGAAGCACGTCAGTCCCGGCGACTGGTAGCCGAGAAGCCGCGCGACGGGGTTCAGGTTCGACAGTGTGTTGATCAGTGTCTGCTTGGGCGGCGAGAGCACGCCGTTGATCGTATTGGCCATCCCGGTCGCGTTGATCAGCAGCGCGTCGAGGTTGGCCGAGTTGTCGAGCAACGTGTTGCCGAGGAACGTCGCGTTGTCGATGGTCCGCATCAGATCCGGCATGGCGTCGGCGTACACATTGGTCGCTCCCGCGGCCTGTTCGATCGCCTCGTTGAGCTCCGGCAGATGAGGGTTGGTCTTCGCGAGCAACCCCGACAATTGGTCGAGCGACGCACCGATCTGCTTGCCCTGTCCCGACAGTGCGGTGTCGACGGCGCCCATCACGGCGTTGAGCTTGTCGGGCTGGAGGTCGGCGAGCACGTTGACCAACTGTTGGAAAACGGTGTTGAGTTCGACGACGACGCGGTCGGCCGCGATGACCTGCCCGGCGTAGAGGTGGCCCTGCGGTCCGGTCTCCGGGATCACCAGGTTGACGGCTTTGGCCCCGAAAACCGTGTTGGATTTGATGTCTGCGGTCACGTTCGCGGGGATCTGCGACATTTTGTCGCTGTCGATGTCGAGGTCGAGCACCGCGTGACCGTCGGCCTGCCTGATCGTCGCGACCCTGCCGACCTGCACACCGCGCAGTTTCACCTTGGCGTCGGGACTCATCACCAGACCGGCTCGCGGCGTGTTGAGCGTGACCGGCTGGGTGTCGGCGAACCAGCCGAGGAATTGTGCGCCGGCACCGACGACAACCGCGACGAGACCACCCACCATGATCACCGCTGCCGTTTTGCGGACCAGCGGGCTCCGCTCTTGTCTGCGCGCCATCTGATCAGCCCGCCAGGTTGAACTTGCCGTCGGCGCCGTAGATGGCGAGCGAGGTGAGCAGAGTGATGACGACGACAACCACCAGCGACGCGCGCACCGCGTTGCCGACCGCGACGCCCACGCCGACCGGACCGCCGTCGGCGTTGTAGCCGTAGTAGGTGTGGATCAGCATCACCGCGATGGCCATACAGATGGCTTGCACGAACGACCAGAGGATGTCCGACGGGATCAGGAACGTATTGAAGTAGTGGTCGTACACACCCGACGACTGCCCGTAGAGCACGACCGTTGCGAATCGGCTGGCGACGAAGGCGGCGAGGGAGGCCAGCGAGTAGAGCGGGATGATCGCGATCATGCCCGCCACGATGCGCGTGCTGACCAGGTACGGAATCGACGAGATCGCCATGGTCTCCAGTGCGTCGATCTCCTCGCTGACGCGCATGGCACCCAACTGTGCTGTCGCTCCCGCGCCGATCGTCGCGGCAAGCGCGATACCCGCGATCACCGGAACCGCGATGCGGACGTTGATGAACGCCGAGAAGAATCCCGTCAGTGCCTCGACACCGATGTTGGCCAGCGAGCTATAGCCCTGAACCGCGATGGTGCCGCCCGTGAACAACGTCAGGAATCCGACCACGACGACGGTCCCGCCGATCATCGCCAGCGCACCAGAACCCATGGAGATCTCCGCGATCAGCCGGAGCGTCTCCTTCTTGTACTGGCGTACCGCTCGCGGGATCGCAATCAGGCTGTCCCAATAGAAGAGCGCCTGATCGCCGATCTGGTTCCAGTCGTCGCCCGCGCGTTTGATCGCGACTCTGGCGGTCTGGAGCCGCGTCGTGAAAGGAAGGACCATTTCTCAGCCCGCCGTCGCCTTCACGCCGACCGCGGTCACCACGACGTTGACGACGAACAGCGCCATGAAGGAGTAGACGACGGTCTCGTTCACCGCGTCGCCGACGCCCTTGGCCCCACCCTTGACGTTGAGTCCCTGATAGCAGCCGACCAATCCCGCGAACAGCCCGAACAGCGCCGCTTTGACCATTGAGATCATCAGCTCACCGAAGCCGGTGAGCAGCGTGAGGCTGGCGAGGAACGCACCCGGATTGACGTCCTGCAGATAGACCGAGAACAAGAATCCGCCGCCGATACCGATCGTGCACACAAGGCTGTTGAGCAACAGCGCCACGCCGGTCGAGGCGATCACGCGGGGAACCACCAGTCGGTGCACCGGGTTGATCCCGAGCACCTCCATCGCGTCGATTTCCTCACGGATCGTCCGTGCGCCGAGGTCGGCGCAGATTGCCGTGGCGCCCGCTCCGGCGACGATGAGCACCGTGACGATGGGACCGATCTGCGTGATCGTGCCGAGCGCTGCGCCTGCTCCCGACAGGTCTTGCGCACCGATCTCGCGCAGCAGGATGTTGAGCGTGAAGCTGACGAGCACGGTGAAGGGGATCGCCACGAGCAGCGTCGGCATCATCGAAACACGCGCGATAGCCCACGATTGCTCGACCGTCTCCCGCCACTGAAAAGGACGATGAAACAGCTCGCGGAATGAATCGACACCTAGGGCAACGAAGTCGCCGACCTGTTCCAGCGGCGCGTCAAGCCTGCGCGACAAACGTCTGCTCCTCTTCCCCGGTTTCCAAGCAACCTAGCACGCAAAACACACAGAAGTGGGTCAGTTGACCAGCCCACGCGCCGTGAAGGTTTTCGACGGATCGCGCTCGGCAAAATACGACGTGAGCGTCTTCGCGAGATCGTCGGAATCCCAGGTGCCACTCTCTGCCTCGAAGACCTCGTCGACGGTCGGCGCGGCCATCAGGGTAACGCGCGGACCATAGACGACGAAGACCTGTCCGGTCACGTCGTCGGAGTCGGGCGACGCCAGAAAATTCACGAGCCGCACGACGTGCTCGGGCGACAGCGGGTCGACGCCATCGGCGGGTGCATCACCGAATACCGCGGCGGTCATCGCAGTCCGCGCGCGTGGGCAGATCGCGTTCGCACGCACGCCGTAGCGCTTGAGCGCGCGCGACGAGGAGAGGGTGAGCGCGGTGATCCCGGCCTTGGCCGCGGCGTAGTTCGCCTGCCCCTCGGGGCCCAGCAGACCGGCTTCCGACGAGGTGTTGATCAGGCGCCCGTAGACGGGTCCGCCCGCCTTCTTCGACTCGTTGCGCCAGTAGGCGCCCGCATTGCGGTTGAGCAGGAAGTGTCCCCGGAGATGGACCCGGATCACCAGATCCCACTCGTCGTCGGTCATGTTGAACAGCATCTTGTCGCGGACGACGCCCGCGTTGCTGACCACGACGTCGAGTCGGCCGAGGTCTTCGGTGGCAACGCGCATGATCTCGGCCGCGACGCCGGAGTCGGAGATGTCGCCTGCGACGGGCACCGCTCGGCCGCCCGCGCCGGTGATGGTCTCGATCGTGTCGCTGGCGTCGAGCGCGTTCGCGAGGTCGTTGACGATCACCGTCGCACCCGCCGTGGCGAGCCCGATCGCCTCGGCCCTGCCGAGACCCGCACCGGCGCCGGTGACCACGGCGACCCGATCGTCAAGTGACTGCACCATCACGAACCCCTTTCGATTACTAGAACCTGTTCTAACATGCGCTCCCTGCGCGCCGGAACAGAACCCCCGAAACCACTCGTCGAATTCACTCGAGCCGCAGTGCCGACTTCGGACATCCGGCCACTGCCCGACGCACCTCGTCGACCTTCTCGTCGGGCACCTCGTCGGACAGAATCACCAGGTAGTCGTCGTCATCGAGGTCGAAGAACTCGGGTGCGAATCCGACGCACACACCGTTGGCCTCACATAGGTCGAAATCCGCCTTGATTCGCATCAGTACCCCTCTTCGTTGTCAGGTCCGCTGGTTGACGGCTGGGTGGATACAGGTTAGAACGTGTTTCAGAAGTTGGCGAGTACCCACCGAAAGCACAGGGGTCGAACATGCGCATCGCGTACACAGAGCAACAGGCCGATCTTCGTCGCGAGCTGCGGTCGTATTTCGCAGGACTGATGACAGACGAACGACGCGCCGCACTCACGGGCGGTGACGGCGAACTCGGCGAGGGCGACGCGTACCGCGACGTCGTGGCGCAGATGGGCTCTGACGGCTGGCTCGCGCTCGGCTGGCCGACCGAGTTCGGCGGCCAGAACCGTTCGATGATGGACCAGTTGATCTTCACCGACGAGGCCGCGATCGCGGGCGCGCCCGTCCCGTTCCTGACCATCAACTCCGTTGCGCCGACGATCATGAACTACGGCACCGACGAGCAGAAGGCCTTCTTCCTGCCCAAGATCGCGGCGGGCGAACTGCACTTCTCGATCGGATACTCCGAGCCTGAGGCAGGCACCGATCTCGCGGCTCTACGCACGACCGCCGTGCGCGACGGCGACGAGTACGTGATCAACGGGCAGAAGATGTGGACGTCGCTGGTCGCATACGCCGACTACATCTGGCTCGCGTGCCGCACCGACCCGTCGACCCTCGAGCCCGGCGGGAAGAAACACAAGGGCATCTCGATGCTCATCGTCCCGACCGACAGCGCCGGCTTCGACTACACCCCGGTCCACACGATGTCCGGCGTCGACACATCGGCCACCTACTACTCCGACGTCCGGGTGCCGGTGAGCGCGCGAGTCGGCGAAGAGGGTGGCGGCTGGCCGCTGGTGACCAATCAGCTCAACCACGAGCGGGTCGCGCTGTGCAGCGCCGCCCCCGTACAGACCGCGCTTCGCGAAACCGTCGCCTGGGCACAGCAACACAAGACCGGCGACGGCCAGCGGGTCATCGACGCACCGTGGGTGCGCACCAACCTCGCGCGGGTACACGCGAAGGTCGAGTACCTGAAGCTGATCAACTGGAAGATCGCCTCCGCGGCGGCCTCCGGCGGATCACCGAGTCCTGCCGACGCCTCTGCCACCAAGGTCTTCGGCACCGAATTCGCCACTGAGGCTTACCGTTTGCTGATGGAGGTCGTCGGCCCTGCCGCGACGCTGAGGCAGGACTCACCCGGCGCCCTACTCCACGGCCGCCTCGAGCGCTACCAGCGGACGTCGCTGATCCTCACCTTCGGCGGCGGCACCAACGAAATCCAGCGCGACATCATCGGCATGCTGGCCCTCGGCCTGCCGCCCGCCCGCCGCTAATCGACCCGCCGACCGAGCTTCCGTCCGATGATCGAGCCCGCACCCGATGATCGAGCTTCAATCCCGCTGATCGAGCCCCACCCGCTGATCGAGCTTGTCGAGATCACCCGCTGACCGAGCCCACCACCCGCCGACCGAGCCCCAACCCCGCTGATCGAGCCTGTCGAGATCACCACCCCGCTGATCGAACTTCAACCCCGCTGATCGAGCTTGTCGAGATCACCGCCCGCTGATCGAGCCCAACCCCGCTGATCGAGCTTGTCGAGATCACCTACCCACCGAGGAGCACCCGCCATGGACTTCACTCTCCCCGAGACCGCAACGGCGGTGCGCGATCTCGCCGCCGACATCGCGACCAAGCTCAGCACCGACGAACGCGTCGCTGCGCTCGAAACCTCCTCGGCGCCGCTCGACGACCAGCTTTGGCGTGAGCTCGCGGCCGCAGGCCTGCTCGCCCTCGAACTCCCCGAAACCCTCGCGGGCGACGCCGCAGGCGAACTCTCGACCGTCGAGAACACCGCCGTCGCAGAGCAACTCGGCACGCACCTTGCCCGTGTCCCCTTCGGGCAGCACGCCATCGCGGCCGGACCGATCCTCGCCCGACACGCCACCACGACCCTCGCAAAAGACCTACTGCCCCGCCTCGCCGACGGCACACTCATCGCGACCGCCGCCGTCGAAGAGGATCTCGGCGACGACACACTCTCGCCCACAACCACTCTGACCAAAACCGACAACGGATATGTGTTGCGCGGCAGCAAGGTCAACGTCGGCTACGCCGCTGCGGCAGGGCTGCTGCTCGTCACGGCCAGCGATGCCGACTCGCTCGCCGTCGCGGTCGTCGACGCCTCCGCCACCGGCATCACGATCACCGAAACCCGCACAACCGGACTCACCCCGACCTATCACGTCGACTTCTCCGACGTCGCACTCGACGACGCCCATGTCCTGCACGGCGTCGAGGTCGTATCCGACCTCGTCGATCGCCTCACCCTTGCGGTCTGTGCCGAGCAGTCCGGTGTGCTCGCCGCCGCGCTGGACGCCACCGCACGCTACGCCCGCGAGCGTGAGCAATTCGGGCGGCCGATCGGCTCCTTCCAGGCCGTCGCGCAGCGCCTCGCAGATGGCTACATCGACGTCTCGGCGCTGTCGCTGACGACCACTCAGGCCTCGTGGCTCCTCGCGCAGTCCGACGCCGGTTCGTCCAGCGACCCCGACACCACCGGCAGCGCAGACGTTTCCGCTGCCATCGCCACCGCAAAGTTCTGGGCGGCGGAGTCGGGGCATCGAGTCGCGCACACGGCCGTCCACGTCCACGGCGGCGTCGGCTTGGACACGAGCCATCCCACGCATCGATACTTCCTACGCGCCAAGCAGAACGAGTTCACCCTCGGATCTGCCAACACGGCGCTCCGACGGCTCGGCGACGCGCTCGCGGCCGAGCCTGCATGACGATCACACCGTCGTGACCGTCACCGACCTCCTGTCGAAACTGGCAGACGTCACCGACCGCGGACTCTGCGTCGACGACGAATTCGTCACGTGGAGTGAGCATCTGCGACGCTCCGCGCAGCGCGCAGCCGCTGTCACCGACCTGTTGACCGACGGCCGACCGCCCCACGTCGGCGTGCTGATGAGCAACGTCGCGGAGTTCAGCTACCTGATCGCTGCGGCGGCGCTCGGCGAGTTCGTCGTCGTCGGACTCAACACCACTCGACGCGGCGCCGCCCTCGCCGCCGACATCGCCACCGCCGACTGCGATCTGGTACTCACCAACTCCGACACCCGCCACCTCCTCGCCGACGTCGAAGTCGGCGCGCGAACAATCGACGTCGACTCAGACGAGTGGCCCAAACTACTTACACCCCATGTCGATACACTCGTCGAGTTCCCCGATTGCGCCGACGACGATCTACTGATGCTCATCTTCACCTCCGGTACCACCGGCGAGCCGAAGGCGGTTCGCTGCACCCATCGAACCTTCGCTGCAAGCGGCACGATGCTCGCCGAACGTTTCGACATCGGCCCAACCGACAACGTCTACCTCTCGATGCCGATGTTCCACTCCAACGCCACCATCGCCGGCTGGTCGGTCGCGGTGGGGGGCGCAGCGTCGATCACGTTGCGGCGCAGGTTCTCTGCGAGCGCCTTCCTGCCCGACGTTCGTCGCTGCGGCATCACCTACGCCAACTACGTCGGCAAGCCACTCAACTACATTCTGGCGACGCCCCAGGACCCCGACGACGCCGACAACCCACTGCGGATCGTCTACGGCAACGAGGCGTCGGCACGCGATCGACGACGCTTCGCCACCCGATTCGGCTGCAGCGTCGTCGACGGTTTCGGTTCCACAGAGGGAGGTGTCGCCATCACCCGAACACCCGATACTCCCGACGACGCACTCGGACCTCTGCGCTCACCGACAGCCATAGTCGATCCGGAAACCGGGGAGCCAGCACCGCCCGGTGAAATCGGCGAGATCGTGAACACCTCTGGCCCAGGACTTTTCAGCGGCTACTACGGCGACCCCGCAGCGACTGCGGAGCGCATGCGTGGCGGGATCTATCACACCGGCGACCTCGGCTGGGTCGACGATGCGGGCTACATACACTTCGCCGGTCGCCTCGGCGAGTGGATGCGCGTCGACGGCGAGAACCTCGGCACCGGCCCGATCGAGCGAATCCTACTGCGCCACCGCCGAATCGAACAGGCCGCCGTGTACGGAGTGCCCGTCGAGATCGGCGACGAGATCGAAGCAGTCCTGGTTGCTCCGACCCTCGAACCATCAGAGTTCAGCGACTTCCTCGCCGCCCAGAGCGACCTCGGCCCCAAACAGTGGCCCCACCGCGTGCGCATCGTCGACGAACTACCTGAGACGGCCACATTCAAGACGCTCAAACGCACTCTCCGCGAATCCGACTCACCTGCAACCTGGACCCGCCACGGCCGCACGTACGCCTGACCACCCACCCCGCTGCCGACCAAGCCCGATCGCCGCCCGCCCCACCGCGCAGAAACTAGGGGAAGGATTCCTTCCCCTAGTCTCCGACCCCTCCCCGCCAAACTTCGCGCGGAAACCCCAGAACCCCGAGGAAAGATCGCGCCCCGTGCCCGCGCGGCCAACACGCCCCGCCCCTGACCGCCCGCCCCACCGCGCAGTAGCCCGGGGAAAGATCGCGCCCAAACCCCCATCGAGTGGCCCCCGGGCCGCCAGCCCAAGCCATCGCCGACGCGACGACTTATCCACACCGCTGCGAATCTGCCCAGTTATCCACAGCCCGCCGTCGACGACCACTCCCTTCCGCGACTTTCAGCCACGATCAGTCCGTGACCACGTTCCCCGTATCCGACCCCGAAGGGTCAACCTCAGACAGCCGAATCATTTACCGACGCAGCGTAATCGGCGGGGGCGGCACCGACCGCGACATCCGACGCGCCCTCAAGGATCGACAGATCGACCGATTACGCCACGGCTCGTACGTGTCGTCTTCCGCGTACGCCGACCTCGAAGACCACGAACGCACCGAGACCAGATACCGCGACACCGTCGTGGCCGCGGCACGCAGCGGCACCTCCCGCCGATTCCTCAGCCATCAGTCCGCGGCGGTCATGCTCGACGTGCCGCTGCTTGACCCCGACCGCTCAGCCGTGCACTTCGTGTCCCAGCGTTCCGGGCGCACGTCGCCAGGACTCGTCATCCACCAGACACCGATCCCCGACCACCATCTGGTGACCGTCGACGGATTCCAGGTCACATCGATCGGGCGAACCGTCTGCGACGTCGCGCGTCTCGGCACTTTCCGACAAGCTGTCTGCGCCCTCGACAGCGGGCTCCACCAGGGGCGCATACGCGAGCAACCCGTCGACCTTCAGCCCATCGTCGACGCGCTCGGCCCCTGCCACGGAATCAACGTCCTGCGAACCGCACTCCCCCTCGCGACCGACCAGTCAGAATCGATCGGCGAGACGATCAGCCGCTGCGTTTTCTGCGACGCCGAACATCTCCCGGACCCCGAACTGCAGGTCGTCATCACACTTCCCGACGGCACCACGTTCCGATGCGACTTCGGCTGGCGCGATTCGACCGGCCGGCTGCGCGTCGTCGGCGAGTTCGACGGACGGATCAAGTACCACCGCCAGTCCGCAGCCAGCGGCGGTGCACTTCCCGAAGAAGTGATCTACAACGAGAAGCTGCGCGAGGACGCCATCCGCGCCCGCGACGTCGCTGTCGTGCGGTGGAACTGGAACGATCTCGCCGCACCTCGACGCCTCGTCGGCCGAATCTACGAGGCGCTGCAACGCAGCGGCATCGTCGAGTGAGACCGTCGTCAGCTGAGCGGCATCATCGAGTGCGTTGCTCATCGGGCGCGCAGAGAGTAGGGGAAAGGTCCTTACCCCACTCTCCGACCCCTCCTCGCCAAACATCGCGGGGAAACCTCAAAAGCCCACGGAAAGAATCCTTCCCCTACTTTCTGCCCGGCCGCCAGCCCGCACCCAGGGCCGCCCCGCACCCCCGACGGCCCGCACACCAGACCCCGACCCAACTACTCCAGCGTCTTCCCGAGCCGAGCGGCGGATTCCTGGTACTCGCTGACGAGGTCGGCGATCAGTTCCGCGACGGGGGTGATCGAGTTCAGCCGGCCGACGATCTGGCCCGCGGGCATCGCGACGACGCCGGCGTCGTCCGCCTGCGAAATCCGCGCATGGGCCTCCCCGACAAGCAGATTCTGCAGCGGCATCGGTAGCGGCTCGGGAGCGCCGGGAGCATCCCACGCGTCGGTCCACTTCGTCTTCAACAGGCGGGCGGGCTTGCCCGAGTAGATCCGACGACGCACCGTGTCTCTCGACGACGCCGCGAGCAGCGCCTTCTGCACCGTCGACGGTCCGTCGCCGGTGGCGCCGAGTCGGTACTCGGCAGCGGTCAGCCAGTACGTGCCCATCCACACGCCCTGTGCGCCAAGGGCTATCGCCGCCGCCATCTGCCGACCACTGCCGACGCCGCCCGCCGCCAACACAGGTGCGCGATCGCCGACGACGTCGACGAGTTCGGGCCAGAGCACCATCGACGTCACCTCGCCAGTGTGCCCGCCACCCTCGTAGCCCTGCGCGATCACGATGTCGACGCCCGCCTCGACATGATGCAGCGCATGGTCTTTCGCGCCCGCAAGCGCTGCGACCTGCACACCATTCTCGTGCGCGACGCCGATCACATCCGGCGGCGGTGAACCCAGCGCGTTCGCGATCAGCTTGATCTGTCCGTACTTTCGGGCGTGCGCCATCGCGACGTCGACGTGCGAACGCGCCACCGAGTGCAGCCAGCCGAGCACCCCGGCATCCACCCGGTTGCCGTCCGGCAGCGGCGGCACCCCGAGGTCGTCGAGGGTACGTTCGACGAATGCCCGATGCTCGGGCGGAATCATCGACTCCAGGTCGACCTTGCTGCCCTCCGTGGGGATCTTGGCAGGCATCACCACGTCGACACCGAACGGCTTGCCGTCGGTGTTCTCGTGCATCCACTCGAGCACCTCGTCGAGCTCCGACGCTTCGTTGAAGCGAACGCATCCGAGAACACCCATTCCGCCGGCGCGACTGATCGCGGCCGCGACCTCCTGACTCGGCGTGAAGCCGAAGATCGGATAGTCGATACCAAACCTTTCGGTCAGTTCCGTGCGAATCACTCTCTCGCCCATATCTTTATGCCCTTCCACTGACGGCCTGCACCGACGCGTCGGCCGGTCGTGTCTCGGTGATTTCCCTGCCCCATCGGTAATTCGGCTTACCCGCAGGCGACCGCTTGATCTCGTCGACGTACCACACACTGCGAGGACACTTGTATCCCGCAACCTGTTCGCGCACAACGGTGTTCAGGTCTTCTAGCGTCGGCCTCGCACCGTCACGTGTGGCGATGACTGCCGCGACGCGCTCGCCGTACCGTTCGTCGGGAACGCCGACGACGACGGTGTCGAACACATCCGGATGCGCCTTGAGCGCCGCTTCGACCTCTTCGGGAAAGACCTTCTCGCCACCGGTGTTGATCGACTGCGATCCGCGACCCATCATCGTGATCGATCCGTCGGCTTCGACGGTCGCCAGATCACCAGGAATCGAGTAGCGAATCCCGTTGAACTCCTTGAAGGTTCGTTCGGTCTTGGCCGGGTCGTTGTAGTAACGCAACGGAATATTGCCGGAACGCGCCAGGATTCCCA
The DNA here is from genome assembly GCF_036540975.1 of Gordonia sp. w5E2. Lineage (NCBI taxonomy): Bacteria > Bacillati > Actinomycetota > Actinomycetes > Mycobacteriales > Gordoniaceae > Gordonia > Gordonia sp. w5E2. Next base: position 4,141,077 of record NZ_CP144213.1, read on the forward strand.
CCTCGCCCGAACCCGGTTCCACGGGCGTTCCGTCCTCCCGCAGCACCACAGCAGCCTTGTCGGCGGTCACCCGCGGAGCACCCGTGTGCGACTGCCCCTTCTGCGCCGCCGACATCCCGCTGAAACCCGTTTCCGACGACCCGATCGCGTCGATCACGAGCAGGTTCGGCAACAGATCGAGGTACTCGTCCTTGACACTCGCAGAGAAGAGCGCGGCCGACGATGCAAGTGACACAACCGAACTGGTGTCGTATGTCCGCCCATCGGGATGTCCCGCACGCAACGCGTCGACCATCGGGCGCGCCATCGCATCTCCGGTGATCATCACGACGTTGACCTTGTGCCGCTCGATGATCTGCCAGGTGCGGTGCGCGCCGAACTCCGGGTAGATCACGGCCTTGCCGCCGACGAAGAGTTCCTGGAACACAGCCCACTGCGACCCGCCGTGAATAAATGGCGGGATCGGAAAGCGCACCAGTTGTCCCCCCGCCGCACCGTCACGAGCCTGCTGCCACTCGTCGGACACGCGCTCACCGGTGTAGAAGCTGATTCCGCCGCCCAACACCCGCCAGATGTCCTCCTGGCGCCAGACGACGCCCTTCGGGAACCCCGTCGTGCCGCCGGTGTAGAGCATGTACAGGTCGTCGTCGCTGCGCGGCTCGAAGTCACGGTCGACGCTCCCCCTGGCAATGGCGTCCGCATACGCAATCGCGTCGTCGGGAGCAGGTTCATCGCTGCCGTCTTCGACGACGATCACGTGCGCCAGTTCAGGCGCTTTTGGTAACACGTTCCGCACGCGGTCGCCGTATTGCCGCTCGTAGATCAACACCTTCATGTCGGAGTCGGTGACGATGTGCTCGAGCTCTGCCGCGACGTACCGGTAGTTGACGTTGATCATCACCGCGCGGACCTTGAAGATCGCCAGCATCGCGACGACGCACTCGAGTGTGTTCCTGCTGTATAGACCGACCGAATCGGTCGGCCGGACGCCGAGCGCGATCAGTTCGTGCGCGAGCGCGTTTGCCTCTCGCTCCAGCTCGGCATACGTCATCGACCGGTCGTCTGTTTCCAGCGCGGTCCGGTCGGGCATCAGGTCCACGGCGTGCTCGATCAGGTCAGCGATATGGAAGGCCATGACGACAAAATTAGAACGTGTTACTGTTTTCGGCAAGGCCTGTTCGGCTACCGATCACCAGCCACCAAGGAGTACCGATGCCGGAGTGCCTCGTCGAGAAGCGCGGACACGTTCTCATCGTCACCATGAACCGACCGGAAGCGCGCAACGCGTTGTCGACGGAGATGATGGCGATCATGGAGGAGGCCTGGGATCAGGTCGACGCCGATCCCGACATTCGTGTCGCCATCCTGACCGGTGCAGGCGGATACTTCTGCGCCGGCGCCGACCTCAAGTCGATGAACGCCAAGCCCGCGGGCGACAAATTCGCCGACGGCGGGTGGGACCTCACCCGGATGCCCGCACTCCTCAAGGGTCGTCGACTCACCAAACCGCTCATCGCAGCCGTAGAGGGACCCGCGATCGCCGGGGGCACCGAGATCCTGCAGGGCACCGACATCCGCGTCGCGGGCGAGAGCGCAAAGTTCGGTGTGTCCGAAGCCAAATGGGGCCTGTTCCCCCTCGGCGGCAGCGCCGTCCGGCTCGTTCGTCAGATCCCCTACACGATCGCCGCCGACATCCTGCTCACCGGACGCCACATCACCGCAACCGAAGCCAAGGAGTACGGCCTGATCGGCCACGTCGTGCCCGACGGCTCGGCACTCGACAAAGCCCTCGACATCGCCGACGTCATCGCCGCCAACGGCCCGCTCGCCGTCCAGGCGATCCTCAAGACCATCCGCGACACCGAGGGAATGCACGAGGAGGACGCGTTCAAGATCGACGCCGACCTCGGGGTGCGCGTCTTCATGAGCAAAGACGCCAAAGTCGGCCCACGGGCATTCGCCAATAAGGAAAAGCCCGTCTTCACCGGCGAGTGACCACTCGCTAACTCCGCGGAGTGACCACTCGTTGACAGGCCAACCGGAAGGCGGCAGGGTCGGAGCATGGCGCGGCTGCACATCAACAACGACTGGTCAGGTCAACGATTTCCGAGTCCCGGGCGTCGAAAGCCACTGATCGGCGATCTCGGCGTTGCCGATCCCCGCCATCCGTTGCTGAGCATGCTGACCCTCGGCGCCAACCTCGGCCCGATCTACGAGATGCAGGTCTTCCGCCAGAAGTTCGTCTTCATCGCCTCGGCCGAACTCACCGCCGAACTCTGCGACGAATCGCAGTTCTGCAAGGCGCTTCCGCCCGCGATCGAGGCGCTACGCGACTACGCGGGCGACGGCCTGTTCACCGCCCGCAACGACGAGTCCAATTGGCAACTCGCACATGACCTTCTGATGCCCGCGTTCACCAAGTCGGCCATGCGCTCCTATCACCCGATCATGCTGCAAACGGCCAACGAATTGTTCGACTACTGGGACGCACTACCGACCGACCCCGCCGGCACCACCACCGTCGACGTCACGCGTGACATGACGAAGCTGACCATGGAAACATTGAGCCGCACCGCATTCAGCCACGACTTCGGGTCCTTCACCTCCGCAGAGCAGCACCCGTTCGTCAGTGCCATGATCCGCGCGCTCGAGACCGGTCGACGCAAGGGAGCACTGCGCACCGCGCCCGGCGGACGCTACCTCACCGCCCTGCTCGACCGCCGCAACGCGCAGGCACAGAACTACGTCGACGACCTGCTCGACGACCTCATCGCCGAACGCGAACACACCACCGACCAGCACGACCTGCTCGGGATCATGCTCAACGTCGCACATCCCGAGACCGGAGAACGCCTGTCACCGTTGAACATCCGACACCAGATCCTCACCTTCCTCGTCGCGGGACACGAAACCACCTCGGGCGCTTTGTCGTTCGCGCTGTACTACCTGTCGCAACACCCCGAAAGCCTGGAACAGGCGCAACGTGAAGCCGACGACGCACTCGGCGACGACCCGACGGCGATGCCGACCTTCGAGCAGGTGCCACGCCTGCGCTACATCAGGCGCGCACTCGACGAGGCATTACGCATCTGGCCGACGGTGCCCGCATTCGCACGCAGCCCACGATCGACGACGATGCTCGGCGGGCGGTACCGCATGACACCGGAAGACTGGGCGGTCATCATCCTCGCCCAGGTCCACCGCGATCCCGCGGTCTGGGACGATCCCGATTCCTATGACCCGGACCGCTTCCTCCCCGAAAACATCAAGAAGCGTCCGGCGCACACCTACAAACCGTTCGGCAACGGCGTACGCGCCTGCATCGGAAGACAATTCGCGCTCCACGAGTCGGTACTCGTCCTCGCGAGCCTGCTCCATCGATACGACGTCGCACCCGATCCCGACTATGAACTTCGCGTCGACGAGCGACTCACCATGGTGCCCAAAGACTTCTACGTCTCGCTGACACCACGCAGAGTGCCCGCCCGGTTGTCGGAACAGCCCGTCGGCTGACGGCCGCTCACACCAGCGTCGCGAGCTCGCGGATCGTGGCGGCGTCGCGCGTGGTCACCATCAGCATCGAGACACCCGCCGACTCCCACTGCTTGATCTGCTCGCGCACCTCGTCGGCGGTACCGACGATCATCGTCTCGCGCACCATCTCGTCGGGCACCGCTGCGAGTGCCTCCTCCTTACGACCCGCGAGGAACAACCTGCCGATCTCATCGACCACCTCGCCATAGCCCATCCTGCGGTACAGCTCGGCGTGAAAGTTCTTCTCCTTGGCGCCCATCCCGCCCACGTACAGCGCGGTGGCGGGTCGATACGCGTCGACAGCGGCGGCGACGTCGTCGGTGATCACCACCTGCACGGTTGCCGCGACCTCGAAGTCGTCGCGCGTCCGACGCGCACCCGGACGCGCGAATCCCTCCGCGAGCCACGACTCGTACTGATCGGCGAGCGAGAGGCTGTAGAAGATCGCGAGCCAGCCGTCGGCGATCTCCGCGGTCTGGGCGACGTTCTTCGGCCCCTCCGCGCCCAACCAGATCGGTATGTCGGCGCGTAGCGGATGCGTGATCGGCTTGAGCGATTTCCCCAGCCCGGTCGCGCCTGGCGCGTCGGCCGGATACGGCAGCGGGTAATGCGGTCCCGCGCTGCGGACTCGGTCGGCGCGCGACAGAACGTCACGCACGATCTGCACGTATTCCCTTGTGCGAGCGAGTGGTTTGCCGAACGGCTGCCCGTACCACCCTTCGACGACCTGAGGTCCCGATACCCCCAGCCCGATGATGTGTCTGCCGCCCGAGAGGTGGTCGAGGGTCAGCGCATGCATCGCGAGCGATGTGGGCGGTCGCGCCGACAACTGCGCAACTGCGGTGCCGAGCCGTATCCGCGACGTCGCCGCGCCCCACCAGGCCAGCGGGGTGTAGGCGTCCGACCCCCACGACTCCGCGGTGAACACGGCGTCGAATCCCGACCCCTCGGCCGCGGCGATGAGCTCCGGGGCGTCGACGATGGGATCCGCTCCCCAATATCCCAGTTGCAGCGCAAGTTTCACGACCTCGACCTCTCCACGTCGGCACCACGAAGACAACCGTCATCACGGCCTTGTGCCCCAATACTAGAACGTGTTCTACTCGAAGTGTGAGCAGCATCGACACATCTCCCGCCGTGACGACCGCCAGCCCCGTCGCCGTGGTGCCCGATCCCGAGACCGCCATCCTGACCGCTGAGCTGAGCAACACGTTCAGCTACACGCGTTCGCTCGGACCGGTGTTGAGCCGGTTCGCATTCGGGCTACGCGACGGCCACATCGTCGGATCGCGGTCGGCCGACGGAACCGTGTCGGTACCGCCGATCGAATACGACGCCGCGTCGGGCGCACCGATTACCGACATCGTCGACGTCGCCTCCGTCGGCACGGTCGTCACGTGGTCGTGGAATCCCGACCACATCGACGGCCAGCCGTTCGACGCACCGTTCGCATGGGCGCTGATCCGACTCGACGGCGCCGATACCGCGTTGCTGCACGCGGTCAAGGTCGGCGGGCCGGCAGACATCGAAACAGGAATGCGGGTACACGCGGTCTGGCGTGCGGCGCGAAGCGGCCGCATCGACGACATCGCCTACTTCGCACCCGGCGACTCCGCTGAGCAGGCCGAGCCGAACACCGCCGAGAACCCCGACGACGAAAACGTCATCATCACCACACCGATCACGACAAGCATCATTCACTCCGCGACCGAAGAGGAATCGCGCTATCTCGAAGGCCTCAAGGCGGGCAAGCTGATCGGGACGCGTATCGGCTCAGGAGTCGACGCCGGACGCGTCTACTTCCCGCCACGCTCGGTGAGTCCCGCCGACGGTGCGCCGGCCGTCGAACACGTCGAACTCCCCGACACCGGAACCGTCACGACGTTCTGCATCGTCAACGTGCCCTTCCAGGGGCAGCGGATCAAGCCCCCCTACGTCGCGGCGTACGTGCTGCTCGACGGCTCCGACATCCCGTTCCTGCACCTCATCCTCGACGCTCCCGCCGACGAGGTTCGCATGGGCATGCGGGTGCAGGCGGTCTGGGTTCCCGACGACGAGCGCGAGCTGTCGATGGGATCGATCAGCCATTTCCGCCCCACCGGCGAACCCGACGCCGAGTACGACACCTACCGCGAGTTCCTCTGACCCGCGATCCCCATCTCTAGGAGAAGCACGTGACACTCCCCCGCATCGCGATCGTCGGGTTCGCCCACAGTCCCAACGTCATCGGCACACACGGCACCACCAACGGTGTCGAAATGCTGATCCCCTGCTTTGACAAGCTCTACGCCGAACTCGGCATCTCCCGCACCGACATCGAGTTCTGGTGCAGCGGATCGTCGGATTATCTTGCCGGACGGGCCTTCTCGTTCATCTCGGCGATCGACTCGATCGGCGCGATGCCGCCGATCAACGAATCCCATGTCGAGATGGACGGCGCGTGGGCGCTGTACGAGGCGTGGGTGAAGATCGCGAGCGGCGAGGTCGACCTCGCCCTTGCCTACGGCTTCGGCAAAGCGTCTGCGGGAGATAGCAATCGCACGCTGTCGATGCAGACCGACCCCTACACCGTCGCTCCACTCTGGCCGGGCGACCGCGCTCTCGCCGGATTGCAGGCCCGCGCAGGCCTCGACGCCGGTACGTGGACCGAAACCGACATGGCCGCAGTGGCAGCACGCACGACCGGGGCGTCGACCGACGACCTGCTCGCGACCGATTACGTCGCCAATCCCCTCCGTGCACATGACATCGCACCGTTCACCGATGCCGCCGCGGCCGTGATCATCGCCAGTGAGCGCCGCGCCCGCGAGCTCGTCGCCAATCCAGCATTCGTCACCGGCTGGGACCACCGGATCGACAGCGCCAACTTCGGAGCACGAGATCTCACGGTCTCGCCGTCGACGACACTGGCCGCCGACACCGCGTTCGGCGATCGCACCCGCGCCGTCGACGTCGCCGAGATCGCCGCCCCGTACACACACCAGGAGATCATCGTCCGCAACGCGCTCGGACTGCCCGCCTCGGTGCGGATCAATCCGTCCGGCGGCCTGCTCACGGGCAATTCGTTGTTCAGCGGCGGCCTGCAGCGTATCGGCTACGCGGCGCACTCCATCCTCACCGGCGATGCGCAGACCGCGGTGGCGCACGCGACGAGCGGCCCTCTGCTGCAACAGAACATGGTGGTCACGCTGCAGGGTGACTCGAACAGCGGTGATTCGAAGAGCGGCGACTCGATTGTGGGAGACGACAACTGATGGCACACAACAACCGTGCGGCGGTCCTGGGCACCGGACAGACCAAGTACGTCGCCAAGCGGCACGACGTCACGATGGCAGGTATGTGCCGTGAGGCAATGGACGCGGCCCTCGCCGACGCCGGGGTGAGCATCGACGAGATCGACGCGATCGTCATCGGTAAGGCACCGGATCTCTTCGAGGGTTCGATGATGCCCGAGCTGGCCATGGCCGATGCCCTTGGAGCCGTTGGCAAACGACTGATCCGCGTGCACACCGCAGGCTCCGTCGGCGGCTCGACGGCCAACGTCGCGGCCTCGTTGGTGTTCGCGGGCGTCCACAAACGTGTGCTCGCGATCGCGTGGGAGAAGCAGTCGGAGTCAAATGCCATGTGGGCGTTGTCGCTTCCGGTTCCGTTCACCAAGCCGGTCGGCGCGGGAGCGGGCGGATTCTTCGCCCCGCACGTGCGCTCGTACATCCGGCAGTCGGGCGCGCCCGAGCACATCGGCGCGATGGTCGCCACCAAGGATCGACGCAACGGCGCGCGAAATCCGTTGGCCCATCTACATCAACCCGACATCACCGTCGAAAGCGTGATGGCGTCGCAGATGCTCTGGGACCCGATCCGCTACGACGAGACATGCCCGTCCTCCGACGGCGCGTGCGCGGTCGTCATCGGCGACGAGCAGGTCTCCGACACCGCGGTCGCCGACGGCCGCCCCGTCGCCTGGGTCCACGCCACCGCGATGCGCACCGAACCGCTGTTCTTCGCGCACCGCAACACCGTCAACCCGCAGGCCAGCCGCGACGCCGCAGCAGCACTGTGGAAGTCCGCGGGCATAGACAATCCGATCGACGAGGTCGACGTCGCCGAGGTCTACGTCCCGTTCTCGTGGTTCGAGCCCATGTGGCTCGAGAGCCTCGGCTTCGCCCCCGAGGGCGAGGGCTGGAAGCTCACCGAGGCCGGCGAGACCGAGATCGGCGGCCGCATCCCGTTCAACCCGTCGGGCGGCGTGCTGTCGTCGAACCCGATCGGAGCGTCGGGCATGATCCGCTTCGCCGAGGCCGCGATCCAGGTGATGGGCAAGGCAGGCGACCACCAGGTGGCCGACGCCCGCAAAGCCCTCGGGCACGCCTACGGCGGCGGGGCGCAGTACTACTCGATGTGGCTCGTCGGCGCCGACAAGCCGTCGAACTAGCTGGGCCGCACACCAACGGGCGTGCAGCTACCTCATCTGTGCACAGCTACCTTCTGCACCGCCCAAGGTGGCTGCACACAGATCAGGTAGCTGTGCCGAGAGCTGCATCGAGAGTCACCCTTACGCCGCGCGCCGCCCGAGCATGCCCAGCACCCGGCGCGCCAGGACAGCAGGCTCGTCGATGTCGCGCCAGCCCCACCGCAACAAGGCGTGTCCGGTCTCGACGATCCCGTCACCGCGCGACTTCTCGGCGAGTAGTGCACGTCGGGTCTCGTCGGCATCGTCGCCGTACTTCTTGTTGCCGTCGGCCTCGCCGCACAGCCGCGCATCCCGCCAGTACAGATCGACGCGCGCGAGGAAGTTCCCGTGCGCGTCATAGATGTTCACCTGCAGCTCCGGCTCCGGGACGCCCGCGTCGACCAGTTCGACGCGGCTGCGCGTCTCGAGCACCGACTCCGTCCTACCGTCGCACCGGCCGACCGCGCGGATCGCCGCGGCACGCCCCCGCATCCCGGCGAGCAGGTCCAGCTCATTCTGCAGATCGTCGACGGTGCAGAGTCCGGCGTGCAGCGCGGCGTCGCCCACCGCGATGGCGGGTATCCGCGCTCCGGTGCGCGCGATGTCGACGACGGTGCGAGCAGGCGACACCACCAGCACACCGTCGACCTCGACGAGGGCTGGTGGTCGGGTGTCGGTGATCAACCTCGTACGCGATGTGGTGCGCGTGCCCGGCGTGCGTCCACTGTCTGCGATCGACACCCGCGAGGTATCCAACCCCCAGACCGGTAGGCCAAGCACCGCAGCGGCCGACGAAAGTGCCAGCGCGCGAGTGTGTTTGGCAGCCCGCACCTCCGGCGTGCGGGCGTCGCGTCGTATCACGGCAAGCGCTCGCTGGCGGTGCCGCTCCTCGGGAGTGTCTTCTGCCAGCAGATCGCGCGGAATCACCACTCCCGGCGCCAGCGACACGAGGGTTCCGACGTCGAGCGCCAGCCGTATCTCACGGTCGACGTAACCCGCCGCGAGGAGCTCGGCGCGATTGACCGCGCCCGTGACGCCATGGAAGTGGACCATGCAAGTTGTGACGCACGCAGCGTCGAATCGGTTCCATGAAAAATCCGCACCTCATCTGTCACGCTTCACCTTCGGCAGTGCCGAAGGTGAAGTGCCACAGACGAGGTGCGGATTTCGACCCAAGTCCCAGACGTCAGGCCGGCCGGACCGAGTTGATCGTCTTCTCGACCTCCCAGAACGCGCGCAGCGCCGACAGCTTGCCCTCGTCGTCGGCCCGATAGGTGAACACGCCGTGCGCCTCCGACACGTGGCCCGCGATGTGGGTCACGATCTTCCCGACGTACGCGACCTCGTTGCCGCAGATGATCTCGTCGTCGAAGACGAAGTCGATACTCTCGGTTGTCGCGATCGACAGATCCCAGAACTGCGAGATACGCTCTCGCCCTTGGAATCCGACCCCTCGTTCATCGAACATCGACGGCCCGACCGGGTCCTCGACCTTCGCGTCGGCCGCGAAATTGTCGAGCCAGGCCTCCTTGTCACGAGCCGCGACCGCCTCCCGCGATCGACGGCCCGCCACCACTGCGGGATTGTTCTCCCTATCGATGCCCAGATATGCGGGTTGACTCGAATCCTGTTGGGCTGCACTGGTCATCGGTCACCGAGTCCCGTAGTCGACCTGGAGTTCCTTCACGCCGTTGATCCAGCCGTGCCGGAGTCGACGCGGCTCGTCCAGCCGCGAGATGTCGGGCACGAGGTCGGCGATCGCGTTGAACATCAGGTTGATCTCCATGCGTGCGAGATTCGCGCCCACACAGAAGTGCGCTCCATTGCCGCCGAATCCGACGTGCGGGTTGGGGTCGCGCAGGATGTTGAAGGAGAACGGATCGTCGAACACGTCTTCGTCGTAATTGGCTGAGCCGTAGAACAATCCGACGCGCTGCCCCTGCTTGATGTCGACGCCGCCGACCTGCGTGTCGCGTTTGGCGGTGCGCTGGAAGCAGTTGACCGGCGTCGCCCAACGCACGATCTCGTCGACCGCCGTTGCGGGGCGTTCCTTCTTGAACAACTCCCACTGGTCAGGGTGCTCCAGAAAGGCATTCATGCCGTGGCTGATCGCGTTGCGCGTGGTCTCGTTGCCCGCGACGGTGAGCAGGATGAAGAAGAATCCGAACTCGGCCTCATCGAGGTGCTGTCCGTCGATATCGGCGTTGACCAGCGTGCTGACGATGTCGTCGACGGGACACTTTCGACGCTCCTCCGCCATGTTGTAGCCATAGCCGAGGATCTCTGCCGACGCCATCTGCGGATCGACGCCTGCGAACTCGGGATCGTCGTAGTTCATCATGCCGTTCGACCAGTCGAACAGCTTCTTGCGATCCGACTCCGGGACACCGAGCAGATCGGCGATCGCCAGCAGCGGGAGGTCGACGGCCACGTCGTGGACGAAGTCGCCGGTTCCCCGGTCGGCCGCCTGGCGCACGATGGTGCGCGCCGCGTCGTCGAGCTTCTCCTCGAGCGCCTGCACGGCCCGCGGCGTAAACGCCTTCGAGATCACCTTGCGCAGGCGGGTGTGCTCGGGCGGGTCGTGATTGATCAGCAGCGCCTTGGTGACGTCGAGCTGATCTTGAGGCATCTCGTCGTCGAACCGCATGATGACGCCGTTGGTCGACGTTGCCCAATCCTCGTTGTTCTTCGAGATCTCGCGAACGTGTGCGTGCTTGGAGACGACCCAGTAGCCGCCGTCGTGGAAACCGCCACCCTTACCCGGGAGCTGGGCATTCCACCAGACGGGAGCGGTCTTGCGCAGGGCCGCGAACTCGGCGACCGGGATGCCCTTCTCGAGCAGGTCCGGACTGGTGAAATCCCACCCCTCCTGATGCATGAACGGGCATGATGCTGCTGGTGAGGATGACGTCTGGTCGGCCCCCACGCCGTCGGTCTGGATCACGTGAAATACCACCCTGTTCTCAATGTTTGCAACCGAGACGCGAACGTGTTCACGTCTCACTGACGCTCACTGTACACACAGTATCGCACCAAAACAGGAACTCGTTCTACTTTTCTGCCGGCGCAATGGACAGGAACAGGAACATGTTCTACTTTCGTGCCAGAGCAGTAGATCTGTACCAGTGCAGTCCGCGCGCAACAGGGCTGCGCCGAGAAGTAGCAGAAAAGTAGAAGCCCGAAAGGTGACGGACATGGGTGTGCCGGTAATCGTCGAAGCAGTGCGAACCCCCATCGGCAAGCGGGCGGGCTGGCTCTCCGGTCTACACGCTGAGGAGCTACTCGGCCTCACTCAGCGCGGCTTGATCGAGAAGGCGGGTATCGACGCATCGCTGGTCGAGCAGGCCATCGGCGGATGTGTCACCCAGGCAGGGGCGCAGGCCGGCAACATCACGCGCAAGGCGTGGCTGTCGGCCGGGCTTCCCGAGCAGACCGGTGCGACGACCATCGACTGCCAGTGCGGCTCGGCGCAGCAGGCAAACAACCTGATCGCCGGGCTGATCGCCTCGGACGTGATCGACGTCGGCATCGCGTGCGGCGTCGAGCTGATGACGCACACCCCGCTGGGAGCCAACGTTGGCGTCGACGCCGGCCCGTACCACGCGGACTCCTGGAACGTCGAGATGCCCAATCAATTCGAAGCCGCAGAGCGAATCGCAGCACGCCGCGGGATCACCCGCGCCGACGTCGACGAACTCGGGGTGCGCAGCCAGCAACGCGCACATCAGGCGTGGGACGAGCACCGGTTCGACCGTGAAGTGTTGAGCCTCAAGGCCCCTGAGCGCACCAAAGAGGGCGTGGTGACCGGCAACATCATCGACGTCACACGCGATCAGGGCCTTCGCGACACCACACCCGAATCGCTCGCGGCACTCAAGCCGGTCATCGACGGCGGCATCCACACCGCGGGCACGTCGTCGCAGATCTCCGACGGCGCTGCGGCCGTCCTGCTGATGGACGAGACCAGAGCGCGCGAGCTCGGACTCCGCCCACGAGCACGACTGCGGGCCGCCGCCCTCGTCGGGTCCGAACCGTACTACCACCTCGACGGCCCGGTCCAAGCCACCGAACGGGTGTTGGCCAAGGCGGGAATGTCGTTGTCCGACATCGACATCGTCGAGATCAACGAGGCATTCGCGTCGGTGGTACTCAGTTGGGCTCGCGTGCACGGCGCCGACATGGACAAGGTGAACGTCAACGGCGGCGCTATCGCCCTCGGACATCCGGTCGGCAGCACGGGTTCGCGGTTGCTCACCACCGCACTCCACGAACTCGAACGGCGTGACGCACAGACTGCTCTGGTCACCATGTGCGCGGGCGGCGCACTGGCAACCGGCACCATCCTCGAGCGCATCTGAGAGTCACGGGAGAGCGCATGAAGGCCGAAAACCGTCCCACACAACTCGATTCACCGATCGTGTCGAAAGCGATCAAGCTCGGCTCACGCCTCAACACCGCACTGTACAAACGCAGCGGAGGTCGGCTCGGCCGCACATGGCGGGTCGGCGCGGCGATGCGCAACCCCGTCGACGTATGTCTGCTGACCACGATCGGCCGCAAGTCCGGCCAACCGCGCACCGTGCCGCTCCTCTATCTGAGCGACGGCGACACGATCGTCGTCGTCGCCTCGCAGGGCGGATTACCGTCGAACCCGGCATGGTACCTCAACCTGCGCAGCAACCCCGACGTGTCGATCCAGATCGGTTCGCAGACAGGCGAATACACGGCACATACGGCGAACGAACGGGAGCGCGAACGACTCTGGCCTCGCCTGGTGGAGCTGTACGCCGACTTCGACACCTATAAGGCGTGGACCGAGCGCACCATCCCGGCGGTGATCTGCACACCACGCTGAGTCAGATGCGATCACCCGGCACGGCTGCGCCCGTCGGCAACGCGCGGATCGCCGCACCCGCCCACGCATCGAGGAATGCACGACGCTGCGCACCCGAACGTGCCGTACTGTGGTCGATCATCATGGACTGCAGTGTGCGCAAGACGATTTCGACGATGATATCCATCTCGGCCGGCCCGTATCCGCGTGCAGCCCAGTCGACATCCATGCGCTCGACCATCGAACGTGCGAATGTCTGACCGGCCTCCGACGTCACCCCCTCCACCGCGAACAGACTCACATTGTCTGCCGCGAACAGAAGGCCGACGTAGCGGTCGTCGGGCAGCTCTTGAAGTACGACGTCGATCCCCTCGACGACCGCGGCGTCGGGCTCACGAATACCGCTGATTCGTAGCGCGATTCGCTCGAGAAATGCACCGACGGCGTCGAGAGCGGTTGCCCGGAGCAGCGCCTCAGCGCTGGGGAAGTATCGATACACCGTCTGGCGAGTGACCCCGAGAGTGCGCGCGACGTCGCTGATTGTCGTCGCAACACCGTGTTCGTCGATCGCCGACCGCGCGGCCGCAAGAATGCGCGCCGTGGCCTCCGCGTCGTCGACCGGGACACTTCCGGCCCAGCCGTGCGTACGCATCCTTCGCGACCACCTCCCGGCACCGATTTCCCAGTACCTATGTCCCGGCACCCACTTCCCAGTACCGACCTCTACCAGCGCAGACCGTATCACGGGAAAACGACCATACACATGGAATCAAACTGTATGGTGAAGCCATGACAGCCATCACCACCGATGCGGCTTGCCCATTCGGCAAGGGTTTCGACTTCACCGATCCCGATGTGCTCGAATCCGGGCTACCGAAAACCGAATTCGCTCACCTGCGCCAGACCGCGCCCGTCTGGTGGAACGAACAGCCACTCGGCACCTCGGGTTTCACGGACGGCGGCTACTGGGTGATCTCACGACACAGAGACGTGCGCGAGATCTCGAAGAACAACCAGGTGTGGTCGACGAATGCCAACGGCGCCATCATCCGACTCCCCGACTACGTCACCCCCGACCAGATCGAGTTCACCAAGGCGCTCCTCGTCAACCACGATCCACCGGAGCACACTCGTCTGCGCAAGATCGTGTCGCGACTGTTCACACCGAAGGCTGTTGGGTCACTGGAGGAGAATCTCGCAACGTCGGCGCGCCAGATCGTCGAATCGGCCGCAGCCAAGGAGTCGGGAAACTTCGTCGACGACGTGGCCATCCACCTTCCCCTGCAGGCGATTCTGGATCTCATCGGTGTCCCGACAGCCGACCGTCCGCGTATTCACGAGCTCGTCGACGCGATCATCAACAGCGACGATCCCGACCACACGATCGACCCTGCGATGGCCAATGCCGAGCTCCTCGGCTACGCCTATTCGATGGCCGAGGAGCGTCGGCGTAACCCCACCGACGACATCGTCACCACTCTGATAGAGGCCGACATCGACGGAGAGTCGTTGTCCGACATCGAGTTCGGGTTCTTCGTCATCCTGCTGATCACCGCAGGAAATGAGACGACCCGCAATGCGACCAGCCACGGTATGAACGCCTTCATGTCTCACCCCGAGCAGTGGGAGCTGTTCAAGTCGCAGCGCCCGAAGACCGCGATCGACGAGGTGCTGCGCTGGTCGACCCCGGTCAACGCCTTCCAGCGGACGGCCAAGGTGGACACCAGCATCGAGGGCGTCGACATCGCCGCGGGACAACGGGTCGGAATCTTCTACGGTTCGGCAAACTACGATGAGGACGTCTTCGACGACCCGTTCACGTTCAACATCCTCCGAGATCCCAACCCACATCTCGCTTTCGGCGGTAGCGGCGCCCACTTCTGCATCGGCGCCAACCTCGCGCGCCTCGAACTCTCCCTGATCCTCAACGCTGTCGCCGACGTACTCCCCGACATCGAGCGGATCGGAGAGCTGCGTCGTGTGCGATCAGGCTGGCTCAACGGCGTCAAAGACCTGCCCGTTCGCTACGGCGCAACCGGGGGCTGCCCGGTCGCGCACTGAGCAGTCTCCGCGTCTCTGGATTGCCCACTACCCCGACGTCGCTTTACTCACATCACATTCACGTGCAAGACAGTCACCATCCCGGTTGAATGGCAGCATGGCGAACGAAAGCACTGAGTTGGCGGCCCCGCGAGTCGCTGTCGTGGTCCCCGCCTACAACGAGGTCGACTACATCGGAGACACGATCCGCGCGCTGCAACAGCAAACTTTTCGCGATACTGCCGCCCACGATGCGCGCGCGCCATTCCGCATCATCGTGGTGGACAACAACAGTACCGACGGGACCGGTGATCTCGTTCGCGAGCTCGCGTCCCACTCGGCTGTCCCCATCGATGTGCTCACCGAAGTCGAGAAGGGCACGGGTAGTGCCGCAGACTCGGGCTTTCGTTACGCAATCGACGCCGGAGCCGAGTTCATCGCTCGCACCGACGCCGACACGCTCCCCGCGCCGGACTGGCTGACACAGATCGTCGCCCCACTGCTCGATGGCAAGAGCCTCGCGGGAGGTCGAGTGCGGGCCCGCAGTTCCGACGGAGCGCGTGCGATCGCGTTCAACCTGATCGGCACGACGTGGCGCCTCGGACACCTCATCACCTGGTTGCGCACACGATCTCAGCCGGCGCACCTACGAAAGAGTTTCCTGGTTGTCGGAAACAATCTGGCGGTCACCGCTAATACCTACTGTGCGGCAGGTGGATTCCCGCGAACGAAGATCGACGATGTCGATGAGGACGCGGTCCTACAGCAGCGCGTCACCGCACAGGCGGGAGCCGATTCCGTAGCGCTCGCACCGCATGCCGTTGTCTACACATCTCTTCGCCGACTGCAGGCCTACGGCACTCGGGGTTACCTCGATTGGTATCAATCCAAGAACGCCGGCGACGGCGACGTGCCCACAGATGTTCGCTGATCAACAAGGCGCTCGCTGATCTCCCTGACCGCAGCACCGGTGAGCTCCAGTACATCGCCGACCACGGACTCCGCCGCCGCTGTAGCGGGGTACCGAACCCTGACATGGATGCCATCGTCGTCGCGCCACAGCCACCACTGCACGTTGTCGGTCGCGTGGTCGCCCGATAACTGCTGCACTGCAACATCTTTCGACGGTCGACGTTGACGGGTGTAATCGACGTACGAAACCATGAAGACATCGCCGCGTGTGCTGCGCAGTCTGCTGCCGAATGTCTGATAGACCGCCGTCAGTCCGACGCTCGCGAGAGGTAGAGCTTCGGCGAGTCGATCTGCGTTGAGCGGCAACAGTTCGACGAGGTCCCCCTCGCCGCGGACACGCAGCGGGATGTTGGCAACCACCCAGGCAACGATCGACTCGGATGTCTGGAGCCCCGACGGGACGATCAGCGCGGTATCGGCCGGACCACCAGCCAGACGGATTGCGCGCCCGATGCACGTCAACAGCGCCGAGAACGTTCTCGCGCCACGCGTGTGTACAGCCGAGCTGAAGTGCTGCGCCTCAGACCTACCGAGGAGGGTGCTCACCCGTGTTCTCATCGGCGCTCGCCGTCCGGGTTCCAGCCCCAGGTCGAGGGGAAAAGCTGGTATCTCCCAGTCCGATTCGTCGAGGAATCGGAACCAACCGGCGAGTCGTGGATCGTCGGGGGCCACGTCGCCGCTGAACGTATGCGCGCGCACGGCGGCCAACCCCGAGCCGGCACTCGACAATGCACGGCCGGCAACCACGTCAGAGATGTCGGCTGCGAGCACCGTCAATGATCGCGCGTCGACGTAGAAGTGATCGAACGCGCAGATCACAGTGGTGGTATCAGGACGGAGCACCGCCCCGAAAAAGTGCGAAAGCGGCTCGGTTGGGTTGCATGCCAGAGCGATTCGCTCGAGCACCAGCTTCGTCATGCCCGCGTCTGAGGCGTCGGTCGGAGCCTGGGAGTCAACACTGACGCCGATCGACGACAAGGGGACTTCGCGCCGACTGAGGTCATGGCCATCCGCTACAACATAGGTTCGCAGGACATCATGCCGCGACAGCAACACCTCGGGAAGCCGTGCCAGCAGCCCGCGCTCAACCGGATAGGGAAAGTCGAGAACCAGTGTCAGCGAACCCGGATGCCCCGCTCGATGAGAATCAACGTGAAATCGTTCGTTCTCCGACAGTCCGGTATCAGAAGGCAGATCGTCTCCGATGAGATCGGCATGAAAGACGGAGAGTTGACCCGAGCTCAGTGAATAATCCTGTGTACCAGTTAGTTTCATTGCCTCACCCGGGTACCCGCGATCGCGGTGACCGCGGAGTCTGCAGATTCCAGGAGCGCTCTGAGCTGTGCCGCAACTGTGTCGAGATAGCGATTGATGTTCGCGCGAGCGACATCGTTGTCGGGAATTTGAGATTCGACGACCAATCCGTCAACCATCCGACTCAGCCACAAGTTGGAGTTCTTGGTTTTGCCGATACCAGGGAACCCCACAGTGGTTCCGACAGTGGGGTCGTCGATTCCCGGCAGCCGACGGTGATCGATGTAGGTCACCATCTGAGGAGAACCGGCCATCTGTGGAAGCTCGCCGGACCGCGCAAGGACCTGCAGAACCGCTCCGATGGGGGCGGCCGCAGCGTTCTTGGCCCGCTTCACCGCGACGGATGCCGTGCGCGCCAACTCAATCGGGTCAGCTCCGGGTTCAACGTCGAAGTACACCGGTGCGAAGTTGCATGCCCAGCCCTGAGTGAACTCGAACTCAGGCCCGCGAGTTGCCAGCGCAGTCGTCGTGAAGAAGCGCTTCTCCCCTGTGCACAGGTACTGCGCAGATGCCAACGCGGAGAACAGGCATCCAGCAATGGTGACCCAGCTCGACGAAGCACTGACGATGTCGAGCGCATCGGCTTCGTCTGCTGTGAGCAGATCCCGACGGCAGCGCACAGCAGGCGCGGGAGCGTCGTCGTCGAGTCCGAGTGGAACCGGCGAATCGGGAAGAGATCCCTTGATGGCCAGCGCTTCTCGCCACGCCTTGACGCCGATGTCATCGGCACGCACACGCGCAGCGCGACGATGCTCATCGGCGACGTAGCTGTCGAATGATGCCACATCGGTCAGCTTGACCGACGTTCCCGAGGTCTCCGCCCGATACAGTGCGTTGATCTCGTCCATCGCCAGCCATAACGAATAGCCGTCCCCGTGCACGTGATCGGCGCCGAGGTAGAACGTGAATCCACCATCGCCGTCGAACGCTCCGAAGTGCATCGACTGCGGGGAATCGAACGCGGTCGCAACGGAGATGCGATTCGCGAGGTAGTCACCCGCATCCGCCGCGTCGACTCTCCGACTCCGGCCCAGCGGCCACTGCGCCACCATCTCGATGTGGGTCTGCGGTATGACGTACCGTTCGACGCCCACCTCGCCCAGCGTGTAGTAGCTCCGCAGTTCGTCGTGCCGTCGTACGAAGGCCGTCAGCGCTGCGGCCATCGCAGCCGGGTCCAGCGGGGTATCGAATCTGGCAACAGCGCCCACGACGGAACGGTGCTCGTCGCCGCGGGCTCGCGCCGCGGTCGAAGTGACCACGTGCTCGGTCTGCAGAAACGTTGCACCACCGGTCACACGTGCGGCCTGCAACGCCGCATCAGGTGAACACAGCGACCACTCGATGGGCGTGCCACCAGGAAACTGCCTACGCAGCAGCGGTTCTGGCGTCGCAGCCGCGCCGAATACCACCGTCATGCCGTGATGTCCGCCGACGCTTGCGACGTCATCTCGCGCGCAAACATGTAGTCATGGTCACCAGCGTCGACGATCGTGCGCAGAACCTCCGCGAACACCGAGAGGAAAGCTTCGACCTCGCGCCTACGCTCCCCCGACGGATAGCGCGTCGAGATGTTGATCCCGTCGGGAATCCGGTTGATCCACAGGTACACCTCGTCGACTTCCCGGGTGGCACTGCGCAACACTCGCGCGTTTCGACGATCCCATTCCGCAGCTCCCTGCGCCCGCCGCAGATCGATATAGGACACGACGAATCCCGGAGGCGTCACGTCGCCTCCGATCAGATCAGCGATCGGGGCGAACGGTGCGGTACCCACGTTCTTGTACCGCGACACCGACTCGGCGACACGCGGCAGAGCCTGAGAGAAGGTCTGCGCATCAGATGGATCGAGGTGCACGGGAACGAGACCGACGAACCACCCGACTGCCTCGCCCCACTCGGGTCCCGTGCGCGTGTGTACAGGGCTGACAAATCGCATTTCGCCAGTTCCGGCGAGCGCCGCACTCGCGATCGACATCGCAGTGTAGATACCCGTGGTCACCGAGCCACCTGCTGCCTTGCAGATGTCGTTGAATCGAGCGGCCTCCGCGCTGTCGAGAAGGTCCTGCGAAAGACTCACTTGCATACCGGAATCCGGCTCGCGGGGAGGCACTACCGCGTCGACGCCACCGGCGACACAACGAGGGAAGCGGGGCATCGCATGTGGCTGGACGGACGTGGGTGACTCGTTGAAGAACTGCCGCCAGGCGACGACGGCAGAGTTGTTCGCATCGATCTGTTCACCCAGATGCCGCTCCGCATCGCTGAAGTCCAGGTAGCTGCCGTACTCGGCGAGCCCATGGTGCTCATCGTTGATCTCCGCGCGATAGAGGGCGCTGAGCTCATTGATCGCGAAAACCTGTGTGTAGGCGTCCATCACGGTGTGGTCAGCACCGAAGACGACGAGGAATCTGTCGTCACGGTCATCGGGTTCCAGAGTCACGACGACGCAGTGCGGCCAGGTCAACGGGTTGACCGTGGTATCGAAGAAGTCCTGAATCCTCTGGCGGGCCGCGTCGGGCGACGCCGCCACACCCATCGAAAGCCCGGAAACTCCGACGGCCTCCGGCTCGATGGTCATCCGCACCAGATCGTCCTCAGGAGTCCCGCCGAGCTGGACTGCGGAACGGAGCGCCTCGTGGCGGGCGAACCACTGCCTGATAGTCGCGGCGAACGCATCGCGGTCGAACCGCTCCTCGATGGTGAAGGCCGTTCCGATCCAGTGTCCGTGCCATTCGTCACCGAGTTCGGCAGCGCGTCGAGCGTGCTCGAGGTGCATGTATGAGAGCCGACGAGAATCGGCACACCATGAATCCGGGTCGGCAGTAGCTTCCCACGCGGTGATCGCGCCAGTGGGAACCTGATAGTCAGCGAGCTCTGTGTATTCCATCGGCATCCTTTTCAGTCACCCGTGCACGGGTACACGTGAATACCCCGGGTATCGAGGAGGGTTTGCAGCCATTGTTAACAGAATGGAATTCAGCTGTTCATCCCATGCTCAAGAATGGGCCAGCTCTCACGCTGCTGGTCTCGCCAGTAAGGCCATGCGTGAGTTCCAGGATCAACGTAACGAATTGTCGCCCCAATATGCTGCGCCGTCAATCGGGACTCCAATTGTTGGGTGCACCAGAGGGAACCCGTTTCGATTGCTCCGCCAATGACCTGCCGATCAATGGGGTCGGAATTGTCCGGATATCCGGGTTGGTCATACGTGCCCGCCCGCCCTGTTCCAGTGGATATATAGAGCGTGGTGCCACGGAGGTTGTGCGAGAGCGACAGTACGTCGTGGGCCGCCCAGCCCGGACTACCGGGAGGCCCCCACATGTTATTTGCGTCACCCCCGAAGGCTGCGACGATCGCCCGTGGATAAGCCTCGCCTGCGACGCCTGTGGTGCTGTAGCAACCGCTGTAGGCACCAACCGCCCTGTAGAAACCCGGGTTCCTCGCCGCGAGCACCAACCCCGCTCCCGCGCCCATCGAGATCCCCGCGATCCCTCGTCGTCCGTTGCCGTCGAACGCGGCGTCGATAAGGGGCGGCAGCTCCTTCACAAGGAAGGTTTCCCACTGGTAGCGGCCTAGTTTCGGGTCGTCGCGCTGCCAATCGGTGTAGAAGCTTCCGTTGCCCGCCAACGGCATGACAACGTTCACATTCTTGTTCGCGTAGAAGTTTCGGGCGTCGGTCTTGCGTAGCCACATGCTGTTGGTCGGGTCCTCTTCACCGAGACCACTCAGCAGGTACAGCGATGGCCTGGTTCCCGAAGGGTTACGGGGCGTGATCACCTGCACCTTGATCGTCTTGCGCATGGCAACCGAGTAGACGTAGACCGCCGTTACACCCTGCCCCTCTGCGACTGTTCGCTGTATCGTCGGACGTAGGGGTTCTGCTCGTGCAACCCCAACTCCCAGCGACGCCGCTGCAATCACAGTGATCAGAACTGATACGGCACATTGCCACGCAAAGCGCGGTCTGCGGTTTTGAGCTATGACGATTACCTCCAGATCGCGACGGGGAGTCGCCAAAGAATAGCGACTAAGCGATACCCTCGCACACGGACCGTGTGACCGTAGCGTGCGCTGATCGGCAATTTAAGGGGATAGAGACATATACCACTCGATGCGGATTGTCAGGAATCTCGCAGGGTTCAACTCGCCTCGACACTTTCTCGACGAGCAAATAGCCTGTTGAAGATCTGACGGATGATCCGACGAGGACGGAGGGCACTCGATGGTGATGTTGCCGACGATTGCAATCGAGGCCGACTCGCTCGGTAAGAAATTCGGAAATGTCAATGCAGTTTCAGACATTTCCTTATCGATACCGACGGGATCGGTGTGTGGGTTGTTGGGCGCGAACGGCGCAGGCAAGACCACGACGGTACGTATGCTCGCGACGCTCATCCGGCCGGACTCCGGCTCGGCACGGATCTTCGGCCGTGACGTCGTGAGACAGGCGACCGCCGTGCGTTCGATGATCGCGGTGACCGGTCAGTACGCCTCACTCGACGAGGATCTGACGGCAGAACAAAACCTCGAGCTGTTCGCCACCCTGCGCGGATTCGGCCGACGTGCGGCTCGTTCTCGTGCGCACGAGTTGATCGAACAGTTCGGACTCAGTCACGCCGCCTCGCGCCCCGTGTCGGGTTTCTCCGGCGGCATGCGACGACGACTCGACATCGCCACCTCACTGATCTCCGCTCCGCCGCTGCTCTTCCTCGACGAACCGACGACAGGTCTCGATCCCACCACACGGACTCAGATGTGGGCCGTCGTCCGCGACCTCGTCGATAACGGTACGACGGTGCTACTCACCACCCAATACCTCGACGAGGCAGACAAACTCTCCGACTCAATCGTCTTGATCGACGGCGGGCGGGTGGTGGCCGAAGGTACGGCCAGGTCGCTCAAGGAGCGCATCGGAACGCGCACACTGCACGTTCAACTCGAAGACAGATCCAGAATGCGGGAGGCCGCAGAGATCATGGGGGCAACGTTGTCCGCGGATGTCGTTCAGATTCCTGCCGAGGGCGCGCTCTCGGCGATCACCTCGGAGCCGGGGCGGGCCGCATACGCGGTGTCCCAACTGGAGTCCGCGGGCATCGAGGTCGCCGACTTCTCGTTCCAGCGCCCCACGCTGGACGATGTCTTCTTCGCCATGACAACCCGAGAGTCGGCCCGGACATGAGCAGCACCATCGATCAGACGAAGTCCGGCGTCGCCGATTCGGGAGCAGCGGCGACGGCCGACGCCACCAGTAGCGGAATCGAATGGCCGATCACTCCTGTCGACAGGATTCCCTTCAGCCAGGGGCTGCGCCAGACGTTCGCACTAGCTCGTCGCGGGCTTCTCCGGATGAAGCACTCCCCACAGCAACTGTTCGACGTGATCATCGTGCCCATCGTCTTCACAGTGATGTTTGCCAACATCTTCGGCGGAGCCGTCGCGGGAGGCGTCGACAACTACCTCGTCCTGCTTGTCCCCGGCGTCCTGGTCTCGGTGGCGGTGACCACGTCGGTGGTCACCGGAACGCAGTTACGTGAAGACATCGACAGCGGTGTGTTCGACCGGCTGATCTCCATGCCCATAGCGCGCATCGCGCCACTCGCAGGCTTGCTGACTGCGGATACCCTGCGATACGTCATCGCGAGCGTGATGTCTCTCGTCGTCGGCCTCTGCATGGGCTACCGGCCGGCAAGCGTGATCGGGGTCATCGCAGGCGTCACACTTGTCGTCTACGCAGCGTTCTCGCTGAGCTGGATCTTCGCGTTGCTGGGTGTCCTGCTCCGCAAAGTATCAGCGATACAAGGCATCTCGATGCTCGTGCTGATGCCGATGACGTTCACGTCCAATGCGTTTGTGCCGACCACGACAATGCCCGGTTGGATGCAGGCGATCGCTGACGTCAATCCGGTCTCACACCTCATCTCCGCGTTTCGCGGGCTGGCAAACGAGGGACAGATCACAAGCGACGTCGGATGGACGCTGGTGGGAACCACCGCGATCTTGATTGTCTTTGTCCCACTTACGTTGCGCGCCTACCTCTCGCGGTCATGACGACCACTTCGACGCGCACGACCGGGTCGATACACTCGGCCCTGCCGGTTGAGCGTCTGACCACCGACGACGATCTGTTCGTACGGATGGAACACGCGCTGGGGCTCGGGGTTGTGAATCAATGCGTATGGCAGCTACCCACTCGCCTCGACGAGGACGCATTCTCCCGACTCGGAGAGCGACTCTGCGCGGGTCGCGCATCGAGACTCGTCGCGCGACGGCCACCACCGGCTCGCGATGCGTGGCGGTACACGCCGACCGCCGGGTCGGTCGAATTCTTCACTGAGACGGTGCGTGCCGAGAATATTGCCGCATGGGTCGACGCCCAGGCACAGTTCGCTCTGAACAGCGTGTCGGGCCCCTCCTGGCGACTGAGCGCCGCCCACTCCGACGGCATTGGTACGTACGTCTCATTCACGGCGGCCCACGCGATCGGCGACGGCGCCACGCTGATAACGGCGATCGTCGAAGCATTGTCGGGGACCGCCTACAACACAGACGTAGCCATGCCCGACCTCGTATCCGACCTTTCCGATGGAGCAGGCACTGCGGCGCGGGCAGCTCGCGCGGCGGCTTCCAGTGTCGTCGCGACACTTCGTGACGCATCACCACGAGGATCTGCGCGCCCCCAACCGTCACGCGCACCTTCCCCGAGCCCGGCGCCTACTGGTGCGATAGCGACGACAAGCGCAGGGCGGGCTGCCGGAACCGAAGCAGGCATACCCCCCTCGGTGATCGTGACCGTTGATCGCGAGGAAGCACTTCGGGTTGCCGCAGAACGCAACGGCACGCTGAACTCACTGTTCGTCGGGCTGATGGTCGGAATCGTCGACAAAGCCGGACTGGCATCGTCCGGAGACGTCGTCCCGGTGTCGATTCCGGTGTCACAGCATCGTGAGGACGATCGGCGCGCCAACGCCACGACAGGCGTCACCGCCCACATACGTCTCGACTCCAACCGCTACACCGACCTCAGCGAGATTCGCGACGCGTGCAAGGCGGCATACCGCACGCTCGATGCGCGGCCCGGCTCGATGGCCGCGATGTCCACTGTTGCACAGGCTTTGGGCGACAGGGCCGTGCGTCGACTCGCTGGTGGGATGTCGACGCCCTTATGTGTGGCGTCGAACGTCGGGCGGGTGAACCCTTTGTTTGCGTCATTCGGTACCGACCGCCCCGGAGTCACCGCGATGCGTGCCGTCACCACGGATACCGCCGGATTGGCCGGACACGCCGGCGGTATCAGCGGCTGGTTGTGTACCGGAGATGAGGTGCTGACGCTGGCGGTGAGCTCGCTGAACCCGTCCCGGATCAACGATCGGGATTCGCTCCGCGCACTGATCGCCGCCGAGTTCGCCTCGTGGAAATTGACCGAAACAGATTGGGGCATATGCGAATAGCATTCGTCATGCACGGCAGTCGAGGTGACGTTCAACCTGCGGTCGCGCTCGGAGCCGAACTCAGCCGACGCGGACACAGCGTCGAGTTGGCTGTTCCCGACGACCTGGTCGCTGCGGTGTCACGTTCTGGATTGCCGACGCGCAGCCTGTGTCCGTCGACTTCGGAATTGCTCTCGAGTCCGCTCGTGAAGCGAGACCTCAAGTCGTGGAATCCGTATAAGCGGTTGACCGCGCTCCGCAAGGTCGGATCGCACGGATCGGCGATGTCGGAGAGAGTCATGGGCGAACTCGCCGATACAGCGGATGTCCTCGTCGGCGGACCACTGGCGCAAGAGCGGGCTGCGACAGTCGCAGAGAGCCGAGGCATCGCTTTCGTGCCACTGCATTACTGCCCGATACGTCCCAACCACCAGCTGTCGCCGCTGTACCGGCCATTGCCCACTGCAATCAGCGCCGCCGTATGGCGCACAGCCGACTTCCTCTTCTCACTCACCCAGCGCCCAGGCGACCGCGCCCTGCGCCGTCGTCTGGGTCTCCCGTCGGTATCGGGAACCATAGGCGCGAGGCTTCGGCGGCGGGGGTCACCGGAGATCCAGGCGTACGACGCCGAGCTGTTCCCACTCCTCGAGGACGAGTGGGGAAAACAGCGCCCGTTCACGGGCTTCCTGCTCCCTGACAGTCAGACCCGAGCAAAACTCAACGGACACAACGACGATAGCCAGACCACCAGCATTCTCGACTGGATTCGATCCGGGCCATCCCCCGTCTACGTCGGCTTCGGGAGTATGCACATCCCACCCGAGCGCATCTCGTCGATCGTCGATGCGATCCTGTCGCTACGCCTTCGTGTGATCGCCCATACGCCTCACGCACTGCCAGAACGCGATGGCCTGCTGCACATCACCGACCCTGTCGACCACGAGGTCCTCTTCCCTGCTTGCCGAGCAGCCGTCCACCACGGTGGAGCCGGCACCACTGCCGCCGCTCTGCGAGCTGGAATCCCATCAGTGATCGGTTGGCTCAGCGCAGACCAACCACTCTGGGCGGCCGCTCTTCGCGATCGAGGAGCCGGGATCGGCGCGCCGCTGTCGCGGCTCTCGGACACCGACCTCGAATTGCTTACTGCCAGCGAGCCCTATCGCGCGGCGCAGGCGTTGGCGAGTCGCATCGTCGATCCGGGACAGGCAGTCGACGCCGCATGTGACGTAATCCTGCAGGCAGCGGCAGGCCCGACTCTATACGCAGGCGTGCCGCCTGACGGCTCTAGCCGACGCCACGCTCCGACGACGCCCAGAACTTAGCGCGCAACGCCTTCTTGTCGGGCTTACCGAGACCGGTGAGTGGCAGCGACTCGACGAAGATCACGTCCTTCGGTGATTGCACGGCCCCCTTCCGCTGCTTCACCGCGTCCTGGATCTCTGCCGTGATCCGCTGCCGGTCATCGTCATCGGCCTCGACGTCGCCACGTAATACGACGACGGCGGTCACCGCCTCACCCCACTTCTCGTGCGGCACACCGATCACACCCACCTGACCGACCGACGGATGTTCTGCGACAACGTCTTCCACCTCTCGCGGAAACACATTGAAGCCACCGGTGACGATCATGTCCTTTGTGCGATCGACGATGTACCAGTATCCGTCGGTGTCTTCACGCGCGACGTCGCCGGTGCGCAGCCATCCGTCGCGGAACGTCTCCGCTGTCTGCTCCGGCAACCCCCAGTACCCAGCGGCGAGAAGTGGTCCGGCAACACAGATTTCGCCCGGCTCGCCCGGCGCCACTGGCTTGTCGTCCGGCCCGAGGAGCGCGGTACGCAGAAACGACGACGGTCGCCCACAACTCGACAGCCTGCGCGTGTCTTCGCCCGGCTCGGGGTGCTCATCCTTGGCGAGGTAGCTGATGACCATCGGCGCCTCCGACTGCCCGTAGTACTGCGCGAAGATCGGCCCGAATCGCTCGATGGCCTCGGCCAGCCGCACCGGATTGATCGGCGAGGCACCGTAATACACGGTTTCCAGTGACGAGAGATCGCGGGTGTGTGAGTCCGGATGATCCATCAGGGCGTAGAGCATCGACGGCACGAGCATGGTCGCGCTGATTTTCTCCTCCTCGATGGTCCGCAGCACCTCCGCGGGATCGAACTTGCTCAGCACCACCATCGACCCGTTCTTCATCAGCGTCGGGAGGAAGAACGCCGCGCCTGCGTGCGACAGCGGCGTGCACATCAGAAAGCGCGGCCGCGTTGGCCATTCCCACTCCGACAACTGGATCTGCGTCATCGTCGTCATCGCGCGAACCGTGCCGATGACGCCCTTGGGTTTGCCCGTGGTGCCACCGGTGTAGGTGATCGACATGATGTGGTCCGGCGAGAGCTCTGCCGCGGTGAGCGTCGTAGCGTCGTAACCCGCCGCCTCGGCGACGACGTCGCGACCCACCTCCGACAACTCCTCGGGCACGGGGCCGAGCGTGAAGATCTGCTTGAGTCCGTCGACTCGTTCCATGAGTGCGACTGCGCGCTCGACGAACATCGGCACCGGATCGATGACGAGCGTCGTCACTCCGGCGTCGGACAACACGTACGCGTGATCGTCGAGCGAGCCCAACGGATGCAGTGCGGTGCGTCGCCAACCCTGCGTCTGTCCTGCGCCGATGACGAACAGCACCTCGGGGCGATTGAGTGCGAGCAGACCTACCGACGATCCCGTGCCCGAACCAAGCCCCTCAAAAGCCTGCACGTAGCGGCTGATCTCGTCGGCCATCTGCGCGCCCGTGAGCGTGGTGTCGCCGAGTTCCAGCACGTTGCCCGACGCGTTCTTGGCCAGTGCCGCGACAAGGAGGTCGCCCATATGGGTCGATCCGCGCAAGTGGTCGATTTCGGACTCAGAGATCTCAGATGCCATGCATCTCAGAGTAGGACGTGTTCTAGATTCACGAAAGGTCAACCAGCCGATTGCTGCCTCTAGGTGCGACAATCAAGATTCCGCGGCCGCGATGGAGAACTAGAACCTGTTCCATGTCGTACCGGCCAGTAGCTCACTAGGATCGACAGCATGACTGATGTGGATCTGGCAACCGAACGTCGCGACATCGCCGACGCTCTCCTCACCGCTCTCGACCGACGACATGAGGTGCTCGACGCCATCGTCGACGCCGACGATCACACCCAAGCCGTCTCCGCGATCGCAGAACTCCTCGGCAAATCACAGCTCGGCGCATCGGCAATCCTCGACATGAAGCTCGACCAGTTGACCAAGGACGAACGCCGACGAAATCAGAGCGAACTCGACGACCTGAACCACCAACTGACCTTCACACTCGCCGAGCGTCCCGCGAGCAGTGGAGACACCGTCGTGCTGCGCGCCTTCTCCCCCAGTGACGACGCCGAACTGTTCGCCGAACGCACCCGCGAACTCGGGGTCGCCGGCGACGGCTCGGGACAGCCCGCGCGCGAAATCGACCAGGAGATCGCACAGGCTGCCGGGCGCGTCGACGAAGAAGAGGCGGCCTGGCTGGTCGTCACCGACGGCGCCGACAAGGTGGGTTTCGTATTCGGCGAACTCACCGATGGCGAGGTCGACGTCCGCGTGTGGGTCCACCCCGACTTCCGCAAGCAGGGTTACGCCACCGCCGCGATGCGTAAGGCACGGTCGGAGATGGCCGGCTACTTCCCCGGGGTTCCCATGGTGGTGCGCGCACCGGGCGTCTGACGGACAGCTCGTCTGACATCACCGGGTCTGGCGTCCCCGGATCTGATATCACCGCGTCGGCGCTGAGTGGCCCACTCAGCGTCGACGCGGAAACCCGAAACGCGCGACGATGGTGCGAATCCGGACCTCGTCGTCGATCAGAAACGATTCGCTCACCGGCGCCCACAGGCCGAATGCCTTGGGGGCCACGTGAACTCGATACTTGGTCGACACCGTGTGGCCTTCGACCACCGCCTCGAACCCGCTGACCCGATGAATCAGACGGAATTGCGGGCCGCGTGCCAAGCTGCGGGCGATGTGGTCGCCGCTTCGTCCGGTCTTGATCCCCATCTCCACCCTCGTGCAATCCGGATGAAGGCGAACGCCAGAGGGATCGTGACTCACCAGCGCGTCGACATATGCCCGCGCGGCAGCGATCCGTTGTCCGCCAACGGAATCGCCGTCGTCGTCGGCAGGAGCAATGTCGGTCATCGTGCTCCGTACACGGGCACCGGGGCGGGCGTCTTGGCCAACAGATCGTCGACGACGGGCGTGAGTTCACCCGGTTCCCAGCGGGCGCCCTTGTCGATCGACGCTGTGCGCTGCCAGCCGTCGACGACGGTGATCTTGCCGCCCTCGACCTCGAAGACCCTCCCGGTGACGTTTGCCGACTCGACCGATCCGAGCCACACGACCAGCGCGGAGATGTTCGCGGGGTCCATCGCGTCGAACGAACCGTCATCGGGAGCAGCCATCTGCGCCGCCATCGCCTCACCGGCGCCAAGCGTCATCTGCGTGCGTGCCGACGGTGCGATCGCGTTGACCGTCACGCCGTAGGCACCCAGCTCGGCCGCCGCCTGGATAGTGAGTTCGGCTATGCCTGCTTTCGCCGCCGAATAGTTGCCCTGGCCAACCGATCCGAACAACCCTGCGCCCGACGAGGTGTTGATCACCCGGGCCTGCCGCGTCGACCCCGCTTTGGATTCCGCCCGCCAATACGCTGCAGCGTGGCGTAGCCCGACGAAGTGCCCCTTCAAGTGGACGCGGACGACGGCATCCCACTCGTCCTCCGACATCGCGACGAGCATCCTGTCGCGCACGAATCCCGCGTTGTTGACCAAGATGTCGAGGCCCCCGAACTCCTCGAGTGCGGTCGCCACCATCGCAGCGCCGGCGTCCCAGTCGGCGACGTCGCCGACCGAAGCGACGGCCCGACCGCCGCTCGCGGTGATCTCCTCGACGACCGCTACTGCGGCATCTTCGGCGTAGTCGTTCACCACGACGGACGCACCGTCTGCCGCGAACGCCAGCGCGTGGGCACGTCCGATCCCCTGACCCGCGCCCGTTACGATGGCCACGCGATCCGCGTTCGACCCATGTCCGTTGTCGCTCAACACAATCCCTTCACTAGCATCGACCCATGCAATGTCCTTGATTCCGAGTCACTCACACGGCGTTGCCCGCGTTGGCGGCGTCGAGGAATGCAGGCTTCTCGCCACCGCCGTGGACGGTGAGTGTCGAGCCGGTGATGTAGCCGGCCAGCGGTGAGAGCAGGAAGGCGACGGCATTGCCGACGTCGCGCGGCGTTGCCATCCGCCCCATCGGGATGGTGCGCCCCACCGCCGCGATGCCGTCTGCGTCACCGTAATGCATCTGTGCCAGTTCGGTTTCCACCGGACCGGCCACCACCGAGTTGACCCGAACGCGCGGCGCCCACTCGACGGCCAGCGACGTCGCCGCATTGTCGAGACCGGCTTTTGCCGCGCCATACGCGGACGTGCCCGGCGACGGTCGGTGACCGCTGACACTCGACACGTTGACGATCGCTCCACCCGATTCCTGTTGCTGCATCACCGCATTCGCGGCGCGAGCGACCAGTAGCGGTGCGAGAAGATTCAACTCGACGATCTTGCCCGCAAACGACGACGACGCGTCGGCCGCAAGCGCGAACGGCGATCCGCCGGCATTGTTCACCACGCCATCGAGCGAGCCGTAGGTCTCGACGATCTGCGCAACCATCCCGGCCACCGCAGCTTCGTCGCGCACGTCGCACGCGATGAACTCACCGAGCGCCAACGCGTCGTCGGTCGGGTTGCGCGCGCAGATCACCGGAACCGCACCGAGATCGGCCAACACGTTGGCGATACCCAGGCCGACGCCGCGCGCACCACCGGTGACGAGGACGACCTTCTTCTCCACACCGAGATTCGTCTCCCGTGGCGGGTCGAGACGTGTGACCTGTGACCGCGGACCCATGGGTGCTACCCTACCAAACAACCAAGCATTTGCTTGGTATGTGTTTTCCAGAGTCAGTGGTCATCCGAGTTCACTGCCTTGGTCACGGGGTTCACACACGGGATGCGTCCCGGGAGGAGGGCATGGCGTGCCGATCACCAGTACGCGCTCGGCGAGTGGTGTCACGACCATCACCGTCGACTATCCGCCGGTCAACGCGCTGCCGTCCGCAGCGTGGTTCGAGTTGGCCGACGCGATTCTCGCGGCGGGCGACGATCTCGACACCCACGCGGTGGTGTTGCGGGCGGAAGGTCGGGGATTCAACGCGGGCGTCGACATCAAGGAGATGCAGGCAACCGAGGGGTTCGACGCACTGATCGCCGCCAACCACGGCTGTGCCGCCGCGTTTTCCGCGGTCTACGACTGCAAGGTGCCGGTCATCGTCGCGGTCAACGGGTTCTGCGTCGGGGGCGGAATCGGTCTTGTCGGCAACGCCGACGTGATCGTCGCGTCGGAGGGCGCGGTCTTCGGGTTGCCGGAGGTCGATCGCGGCGCGCTCGGCGCGGCAACGCACCTCGCCCGGCTCGTCCCGCAGCACATGATGCGCACGCTGTACTACACGGCGAGCAACGTCACCGCAGAACAGCTCCTGCACTTCGGGTCCGTCTACAAGGTGGTGCCGGCCGACGAGCTCGACGCGACGGCACTCGACGTCGCCGAGCAGATCGCCGCCAAGGACACGCGGGTCATCCGCGCGGCGAAGTCGGCCATCAACCACATCGACCCCGTCGACGTGAAGGCCAGCTATCGCCTGGAGCAGGGGTACACGTTCGAACTCAATCTGGCAGGCGTTGCCGACGAGCACCGCGACGCATTCGTCGCGACCGGAAAGCCGAAGACCACACAGGGGAGCCGCTGACATGGCCGACACCTCAACAACGCAGACCGCGACGCTGCAGGCCTCGACACCCCAGACCTCGACACCGGCCGACAAGACCAGCACGCTCGACGACGTCATCGGAGAACTCCGCGACGGCATGACCATCGGAATCGGTGGGTGGGGTTCGCGCCGCAAGCCGATGGCACTGGTCCGGGCTCTCGCCCGCTCCGACGTCAAGGATCTGACCGTCGTCACCTACGGTGGACCCGACCTCGGATTGCTCTGCGCCGCAGGCAAAGTCCGCCGAGCGTACTACGGTTTCGTCTCGCTCGACTCGGCACCCTTCTACGATCCGTGGTTCTCGGCGGCGCGCACGAGTGGCACCATCGAATCCCGCGAGATGGACGAGGGCATGGTCAAGAGCGGGCTGCAGGCCGCTGCCGCTCGCCTGCCGTTCCTGCCGACACGCGCCGGTCTCGGATCGTCGGTGCCCGATTTCTGGGAGGGCGAACTGAAGACCGTCGCGTCGCCGTATCCCGATCCCGACGGCAGAACCCAGACCCTGATCGCCATGCCTGCACTGCAACTCGACGCCGCATTCGTCCACCTCGACATCGCCGACTCCCGCGGCAACGCCGCCTACACCGGCGTCGACCCGTACATGGACGATCTGTTCTGCGCCGCGGCACAGCGTCGCTACCTCGAGACCGACCAACTCGTCTCGACCGAGGTACTCGCCAAGTCCGTTCCGACGCAACGGCTTCTACTCAACCGGATGCACGTCGACAAGGTTGTCCACGCACCCAACGGCGCCCACTTCACGTTTGCGGGCGAGTACGGCCGCGACGAGGCGTTTCAACGGTTCTACGTCGAATCCGCCAAGGAACCGGATAAATGGTCGACGTTCCGTCGTCGCTTTCTCGACGTCGACGAGGCGACATATCAGCGCGAGGTCGACGCCTGGCGCCGTGAGCAGGAGGAGTCGAAGTGACAACTGCGGAAACAGAAGCTGCAGCAACAGAAACCGATGTCACTCGTGCAGAGGTGTGCGTCGTCGCGTGCGCCGAGATCTTCCGCGATGCCGGCGAGATCATGGCGTCGCCCATGGCGCCGGTGCCGCTGCTCGGTGCCCGGTTGGCGCGCCTGACCTTCTCACCCGACCTGCTCATCACCGACGGCGAGGCGTTGATCCTCGCCGACACACCGCCGATCGGGAAGTCGGGTCCCATCGAAGGATGGATGCCGTTCTCAAAAGTCTTCGACGTCGTGGCGTCCGGTAGGCGACACGTGGTCATGGGCGCCAACCAGATCGACCGACACGGTAACCAGAACCTGTCGGCGTTCGGCCCACTCCAACACCCCACGCGTCAGATGTTCGGTGTGCGCGGAGCGCCGGGCAACACCATCAACCATCCGACGAGCTACTGGGTCCCCCGACATTCCGCGCGTGTCTTCGGCGATAAGGTCGACGTAGTCAGCGGAATCGGTTACGACAAGGTCGATCCCGACAATCCCGCATTCGACGACCTCGACATTCATCGGGTCGTCACCAATCTCGGCGTCTTCGACTTCAGCGGACCCGGGCACACGATGCGGGCGCTGTCGCTACACCCCGGCGTCGAGGCGGGCGAGGTCGTCGAGAACACCTCGTTCGAGATCGCGGGTCTCGAGGAGGCTCCGGCAACCAGGTTGCCATCGGAGAACGAGCTCGCCATCATCCGAGACATTCTGGACCCCAGGGGTGTTCGCGACCGGGAGGTGAAATGAGTTCGACGGCACGCGCGGCCGCGCTACCGACCCGGTTCACCGAGTTGGTCGGCGTCGAATATCCGATCGTGCAGACCGGGATGGGGTGGGTGTCAGGCCCGTCGTTGACCTCTGCGACATCGAATGCGGGCGGTCTCGGCATCCTGGCGTCGGCGACGATGACCTATGCCGAGCTGGAATCGGCAATTGCGAAGACGAAGTCGTTGACCGACAAGCCCTTTGGGGTCAATATCCGCGCCGACGCCACCGATGCCACCGAACGGATCGACCTGCTGATTCGCGAGGGGGTGCGCGTCGCGTCGTTCGCGCTGGCACCCAAGAAGGACCTGATCGCGAAGCTCAAGGGCAGCGGCGTCGTGGTGATCCCGTCGATCGGTGCGGCCAAACACGCGGTGAAGGTCGCGTCGTGGGGCGCGGATGCGGTGATCGTGCAGGGCGGTGAGGGCGGCGGCCACACCGGACCGGTCGCGACGACGCTACTGCTTCCCTCCGTGCTGGATGCATTGCGCGACAGCGGTTCCGACATGCCAGTGGTCGCGGCGGGAGGCTTCTTCGACGGTCGGGGGCTCGCTGCGGCGCTGGCATACGGGGCAGAGGGTGTCGCGATGGGTACCAGGTTCCTGCTCACCGCCGACTCCGCAGTTCCCGACGCGGTGAAGCAGGAGTATCTGACGCGCACTCTCAACGACACCGTCGTCTCGGTGAAGGTCGACGGTATGCCGCATCGGGTGCTGCGCACCCCACTCGTCGATGCGCTCGAAAGTGGCAGCCCGATCCGCGCGTTGTTCGCGGCGGCACGAAATGCCAACGAGTTCAAGCAGTTGACCGGCATGAAGTGGACGACGATGCTGCGCGACGGGCGTGCGATGCGCAAGTCGGGCGAGCGCAGTTGGCAGCAGGTCATCATGGCGGGCAACACCCCGATGCTGTTGCGCGCGGGTCTCGTCGAAGGTGATACGCGCGCAGGAGTTCTCGCGTCCGGCCAGGTGGTCGGGATGATCGCCGACCTTCCCAGCTGCGATGCACTCATCCAATCGATCATGGATCAGGCACACGAGCGGCTGAAAGCACTGAGCGCGCTGGGGTGACGCTGCGGCCGGTGCGGCGAGACCGTCACCCGTGGTGGCGACGGTACGCCGCGATCGCGGCCGGATGAAGTTGCAGTCCGTAGACCTGAATGAGGGTCTGAGTATCCAAGAACTGCACTCCGACAGTACCTTTGGGAATCAGCTCCGACGCCTTGTCGACCAACGCGTCGACAACCGCTGTGACCACCGAGTCCGGTGTGCTCGCAGTGGTGAGCAGCACGCTTGGCACGCCGATCGTCGCCGTCTCGGTGCGCGTGCCGTACATCCCCGCGGGCACCGCAACCGGCTCGTAGAGCGGTCCGTACCTCTCGCGCAGTACGGCGAGTTCGGCTGACAGGTCGAGCAACCTGATCCCGCCCGCCGGACCGTAGCCCGGTCGGGGGATGGCCGACGGGGTGGGTACGCCACCCGCCCACATCGCCGCGGCAACCGTGCCCGAAGCCAGTGATTCGAGCACGTTGGTCAGCGATACCGGTGTGATCTCGACATCGTCGGGCGTCATCGAGGCCGCGGCGAGGACGCGACGTCCCGTCCATTCGGTACCCGAGCCACGCGCACCGAGACTGATGCGCTTCCCGCGCAGATCGGCAAAGGTCTGGACGTCGCTCGTCGCGGGTACCGCGAATTGGACGTAGTTCTCATAGACACGTCCCACGGCGCGCAGCGGCCCGCCCCGCGCCGCGGCAACATCGCCGAGTGAGAGGCCGAAGTCGACGCGCCCCTGTTCGAGAAGTTCGATATTGCGCACCGAGCCGGTGGTGTTCATCGGTACGAGGCGGGTGGAACCGTCGGCCATCGCCGACGACAGCAGCTTGGCGAACTCTGACTGGAACCCTCCCGGCTCACCGGTAGCGATCCGATACCCGCGCACGTCACCACTCGCGCAGCCGGCGGCAAGCAGCGGAATCACCGCCAGTCCCTTGAGCAGTGTCCGGCGCCTCATACGGCATCTCCCCCGGCGCTGGCATCTGCTGCGGTGTCGAAGCCTGTCTTAGTGTCTGTGCGTCTCACCAACAGCACACGAACGCTCAGTCCACCTTCCGTCGATCTGCCGAAGTGCACGTCTCCCCCGACGGCGCGGACGAGGATGTCGACGATCGCGAGTCCGAGCCCCGTTCCGTGCGCCTTGTCGCGCGTGAAGAATCGCTCCGTCAGCCTCGGCACGTCCTCGTCTGCCACGCCGGGCCCATCGTCGGCGACCTCGATCACCACCGAGTCGGGCGAGTCCTCGGGTATCCCGATCGACAGCGCGATCTTCGGATGTGGCCCGGCGTGCCGTGACGCGTTGTCGACGAGGACGTCGATCACCTGCGCGAGCGCATCCTCGCTGATCCGTGCCTGCGTCGCCGGGTCGTCGAGTTCGTCGCGGAAGGTCAGCCGCGCGCCTCGTTCACGCACCGGCACCGACCAGAACTCGACACGGTCGGCGAGGACCGTTGCGGCCGTGCTCCATTCGTCACGTCGCCCACTCTCGAGCCTCGGCGTCTCCGCGCTGGCGAGGGTCAGGAGCTTGTCCAGGATCAGCTGCAGGCGTTGCGCCTCGGCACCGATCATCGCGAAGTCTTCTGACAACGCATCGGGAACCTCCGTCTCCACGATGTCGATCCGGAACTGCAGCGCCGCCAACGGGTTACGCAGTTGGTGTGAGGCATCTGCCACCAGGCGGCGCTGCATTTCGACCGACCTCAACACGGTCGTCACCAGGCCGTCGAAAGTGTCGGTGAGTTGACGCACCTCAGGCGGCCCACCGGTTTTGGCGTCCGACGACGCGTGTATCGGATCGTCGGCCGCCGATGTCGGAATGGACGGCAGTTCTGCTGCGAGATCGGTCATCGCGTCGGACAGGTCCGCGAGCGGACGTAGCACCCAGCGGCTCAACACCACTGCGAGCGCGGCGAATGCGAGGATCACCGCAGCGGCGCCACCGACAATGAGCAGCCACCAGCGGGTGACGTCGGACCTCGTCGCCGCTGTCGAGGATCGCATGACCACAGTGCCGTTCACCTGGG
Source organism: Gordonia sp. w5E2 (assembly GCF_036540975.1). NCBI lineage: Bacteria > Bacillati > Actinomycetota > Actinomycetes > Mycobacteriales > Gordoniaceae > Gordonia > Gordonia sp. w5E2. The sequence continues at coordinate 4,177,335 of NZ_CP144213.1, forward strand.
CGCCGCTGCCGACCGGGGCGACGAACACCGCCGAGTCGGGACCCCACGGCGCCACATGTCGAAGCTCCGACGACTTCTCATTGCGTAGCCCGCGTGTCACAGCGACCCGCATCTCCTGATCCGTCGGTCCCACCGACAGATCAGGGACGCCACGGGTGGAGACGATCAGCACCGAGTCGCCGTACACGTCGTGGTAGGCGCGGATCTCATCGGCGATACGGGCCGAGTTACCCGTCGTCACATACTCATTCGACATCGCAGCGAATCGATTCACGTCGCTCTCGCGCTGCTGCACGAACTGCCGCGTGCGCGCCTGCGACGACACCTCGATCAGTGGCACTGCAAAGCCGGCAATACTGACAGCCCCGATGATCGCGAGCACAATCAGCAGTCGCCTACGCATCGTCGACGGCCCCGTCCCAGCGGTAGCCGAATCCGCGGATCGTTGCGATGAGCCCCCGACGACCGAGCTTGGCGCGCAATCCGGTCATATGGACATCGAGCGAGCGCGATACGGCCACAAAGGCATCGCCCCACACCTGATCCATCAGCGCAGCACGACTGACCGCCAACCCCGCGTTCCTGACCAGAACCGCCAAGATGTCGAATTCCTTTGCGGTGAGCTCGATATCGCGTCCGTCGACGGTAGCTGTACGGGCGTCGAGGTCGATGGCCAGGTCGCCGGAGACCACGAGGTGTTGCGCCCCAGCGGGTTCCGGGCGGGCGGCTCGTCGACTCACGCTGTCGATGCGCGCAACCAACTCGACGAATCGGGCCGGCTTCACCAGGTAGTCGTCGGCTCCGAGGCGCAGGCCGCGTACGACCGACCGCTCGTCACCTCGCGCGGTGAGCACAATGACCGGTACCGAACTCACCTGTCTCAGTTGCCGAAGTACCTCGAGGCCATCCTGATCGGGCAGGCCGAGATCGAGCAGCACGAAATCGAACCCTGCGTGATGGAGCAACAGATCGGCCCCGACGGCGTATCTGGTCGGTTCGTGCCCGAAGCGTCGCAGGCCCGAGACGATCGCGCCTGCGACGCCGTCGTCATCCTCCACTACCGCAATACGCACGACGCCCATTATCCGCATCCCGCGGTCGCGGAATGCGGATAATGATGGCATTCAGTCCAATTCATCGAGATGAAGAGGGACCCTCATCGATGAGCGACTTCGTTCCCGTTTCGGCGTACTGCACTGTCGCCGAGGGAAAGTCGACGGTCGATGGGTTCGACGAATCGACCAGCGAGTCCTGCGAGACAGCCTGCGCGGAAGTCGACTCCTTCGCGCCGGCGTCGGCGGGGTCGAGCATCGAGTCGCCCCGCGTTTCCTTCATGAAGTACGCGGCGATCCAGGTCAGCAGGGCGCAGGCGGAGACGTAGTAGAAGAAGGCTCCCTCGTGACCGGCCTGCTTGAGTCCCAACGCGATCGGCTCAGCCGTGCCACCGAACACGGCGGTGACCAGGGCGTGAGGCAGTCCGACACCGAGCGCGCGCACCTTGGTCGGGAAGAGCTCCGCTTTCACGATGGGGCTCAATGCCGAGTATGCGGTGACGATCGTCAGCCCCGCCATCATCAGGCAGAAGGCGACGAACGCGTTGGACACGTGACCGAGGGTTGTCATGATCGGGACCGTGAGCAGCGTGGCGCCCGCACCGAAGAAGAGCATCACCTTGCGGCGTCCGATCTTGTCCGACAAAGCGCCGGCCAACGGCTGCATGCACATGTAGACGAACAGCGCGCAGAAGCTGATCCAGGCGACGGTCTCCTTATCCATTCCCGCGGTGTTGATCATGTATTTCTGCAGGTAGGTGGTGTACGTGTAGTAGCAAACGGTTCCACCGATGGCCAGTGCGAAGACCAGCGCGAACGACTTGCGGTACTGCATGAGGGTGCGGAGTGTTCCCTCCTGCTTGGCGGCACCCGCACCCAGTGCGGCGACCCGCTGCTTCTCCGCGAGGTACTGCGGCGACTCATCCATTCCGCGTCGGATGATCATCACTGTCACCGCTGCGACCGCACCGATCACGAACGGCACACGCCAGCCCCACGAATCCATCTGGGCCGGTGTGAGGATCTGCAGCAGGATGATCTGGATGCCGAGTGCGCAGAGTTGGCCGAGCACGATCGAGACATACTGGAAGCTCGAGAAGAAGCCACGTCGACCCGGCGTCGCGACCTCCGAGAGATAGGTTGCGCTCGAACCGAATTCACCTCCAACCGAAAGCCCCTGCAGGAGCCGGGCGAGCACCAGGATCACCGGAGCGAGAATGCCGATGGTGGCGAAACCCGGTGTGACCGCGATGAGTAGCGATCCGGCCGCCATCAGCAACACCGATAGGGTCAGTGCGTTACGCCGTCCATATCGGTCGGCGAATCGACCGAGGACGTAGCCGCCGAGCGGTCGCATCAGGAAGCCGACGGCGAACACCACTGCCGCGGAGAGCAATTGGGCCGTTTGGCTTTCGCTGGGGAAGAACACCGGGGCGAAGAACACGCTGAACGCTGCGTAGACGAACCAGTCGTACCACTCGATCAGGTTGCCGATGCACCCTCGGAAGACGTTGGCGACGACGCGCCGGTTGGATGTGGAGGACTGTTGAGTCATCACACGCTCCTTTGTGAAATGGGACTTTTGTGAGGTGGGACTTGCTTTCCCCATCACTGTGGCAGCGGTCACAAGCGCAGCCAATGCCTAGCGGCGTTTCCTAACAGTCCCTTTGGAAAGCTCGTGCCGTTTGCCGATGCCCCCTACGAAAGCGCGGTCAGACCATCCTCAGACCAGCCGGGCCGACGGCCACCGTCCACTCGCGACAGAGGTGGCGACGACCTCTTCGAGCAACTCGACGACGAGGTCACAAGCCGTCGATTGCGCCCGGTTGCGCGCTACGGCGGTGCCGATCGTCCGTGACAGAGCCGCGCCGACGATCGGCGCACAGCTCACCGCTTCCGCCGCGTCGATCGCCATCGCGGCCGGAAGCACCGTCCACCCGTGACCATCGGCGACGAGCCGACGTTGTACGCCAGCATCGTTGGTCTCCACCGCGACGGAGATGTCGACGCCCGCGGACGCGGCGTCGACGATGCTGCGCAACCCGTGCGGAGGGGCAGGCAGCACGAGGGGATGCTGCAGCAACTCCTCAAGCGCGACAGGTTCGTCGGCGTGTAGACCAGCCGAACTCGGCGCCACCGCCCACAGGTCTTCGCGCAGCAGCGGACGGATGCGAAACGCCGAGGTACTCGGCTGCTCGAAGAGCAATGCGACGTCTACGTCGCCGAGTTCGAGCCACTGTGCCAGGTGCCCCGCGTATCCGACGTCGACGCGCAACGCGATGCCTGGATAGCGTTGCGACACAACCGAGATGAGTCCGGCAGCGAGCAGCCCGACGGTCGAGGGCAACAACCCGATGCTGACCCGCCCGCGGACATCCTCACCGGTACCCGAGAGCACTTCCGCCCGTGCCCGGTCGAGTTCCTCGAGCGCCCGTCGAGCACGTTCGAGCACCAGTTTGCCGCTGGCGCTCAACGACATCCCCGACCGGCTTCGTTCGAACAACTCGACGCCCAGTTCCGATTCCAATGCGTGGATCTGCTTCGTGACAGCCGGCTGCACCACGTGCAGTGTCTTCGCGGCCGCGGTCACGCTTCCGGTATCGGCCACTGCCAGCAACGCCCGTAGCTGTCTGATCTCCACGTCATCTCCACTCGCCCCGCCGTCGCACGAGGTCGTCGGTTGTCGGTCAGCGCTGTCCGCCAGCATTCCGGCACGGAATGCGGAGCCATGCCGAAATTCTATTACCCACTCATTCCCATAACGATAGAGAATCGTTGGCAGCTCAACAACGAAAGGTTCTGCCCATGACCAGCGCGCTTACCGACGGTGAATTAACCAACGACGGTGAATTAACCAACCACGGGGCAACAACCGACGGGTCACCGGTCGAGATTGTCGGCCCCGGCTGGCAACGCGATGTCTTCGAGGTGCTCAAGCAAGGCGGGGTGTCGCAGATCGCCTACGTCCCCGACGCCGGTCACTCCTACGCGATCCGTGCAGCGATCGCCGACCCCGACATCACCGACGTCGTGCTGACGACGGAGGAGGAGGGCGTCGGAGTCACGGCCGGAGCCTGGCTCGGTGGTGTGCGCTCAGCGTTGCTGATGCAGAGCAGCGGCGTCGGCAACTGCCTGAACATGTTTTCGTTGCTCGAGATGTGCCGATTTCCGTTCCTGACCCTCGTGACAATGCGCGGCGAGTACGCGGAATTCAATCCATGGCAGATCCCGATGGGTTCGACCACCCAGCGCGCACTCGAACTCGGCGGCATCACCGTGCTGCGTGCCGACAAACCCGATGAGGTTCGTGAGGTCGCGCAGGCAGCCCTGGAATCGACCTTCCTCGCGGGCGAGCGCACCGCGGTACTGCTCGGACAAAGCCTGATCGGCCGTAAGAAGTGGGAGCGAAACTGACATGACCGCAACTGATTTCACCGCCGTACGAGAGAACACTCCGATCGACCGCCGCGAGTTCGTGTCGGCACTGATCGATCGCGTTCCCGACGCTCTCATAGTCACCGGGCTCGGCTCGGCGTCGTACGACGTCTTCGCCCACGGCGAGCGCGACGGGAACTTCTACCTCTGGGGCGCGATGGGCGGTGCTGTTCCTGTCGGCCTCGGACTGGCACTGGCTCAGCCGGACAAACCCGTCGTGGTGGTGACCGGCGACGGTGAGATGCTGATGGGCATCGGATCGCTCGGCTCGGCCGCGGTGCGCGCGCCCGACAACCTGACGGTCGTCGTGCTCGACAACGGACACTTCGGCGAAACGGGGATGCAGCGCAGCCACTCCGGGCTCTGCACACGCCTTCTCGACGTCGCGCACGGTTTCGGGATCCGTCACTGCCGCGAGGTCGATTCGCTCGGCCAGGTAGCCGACGTCGCGTCGAACATCAACGCACGCAACGGACTCTCGTTCGTGCAGGTGCACATCGACACCGGCGAGCCGCCGCGCGCTCTTCCGCCACGCGACGGAGTCGCGGTGAAGAACAAGTTTCGCACAGCACTCGGCCTGACCACATTCTGAGGAAAGACGGCACCATGCAGACCTATCAGCTCCGGATCAACGGCCGCTGGCGCGACAGCAGCACCGGTGAGTTCTTCGACTCGTACGACCCTTTCACCGGGAAACCGTGGGCCAGCGTTGCCCGCGGCAGTGCCGCCGACGTCGACGATGCCGTCCACGCGGCGCACGACGCTCTCACCAACAGTGCGTGGTCGCAGATGACGGCGAGCGCACGGGGCAAGCTCTTGCATCGACTCGGCGACGCAATCGCCGCCAACAGTGCCGAGCTCGCCCGAACCGAGGTGCGCGACAACGGAAAACTGTTCGCCGAGATGTCTGCACAGACCGCCTACATTCCGGAGTGGTTCTACTACTACGGCGGTCTGGCAGACAAGATCGAGGGATCGGTTGTGCCACTGGACAAGAAGGGATACTTCGCCTACACGACGTCGGCTCCGGTCGGGGTCGTCGGCATCATCACACCGTGGAACTCACCGCTGCTGCTGCTCACCTGGAAGCTGGCGGCAGCTCTCGCTGCGGGCTGCACCGTCGTCATCAAACCTTCCGAGCATACGAGCGCCTCGACGCTGGAATTCGTTGCGCTGCTCGAGGAAGCGGGCCTACCGGCCGGAGTGGTCAATGTGGTCACGGGGTTCGGACAGGAAGTCGGCAGCCCCCTGGTCGATCACCCGCTGGTGCGCAGGGTCAGTTTCACCGGCTCGGACGCGACCGGCAGCAGGATCGGCGCGCAGGCCGCGGGCGGCATCAAACATGTCGGCCTCGAACTGGGTGGCAAGTCGCCCAACATCATCTTCGACGACGCCGACCTCGATGCCGCGGTCAACGGGGCGGTGTCGGGGATCTTCGCCGCAACCGGTCAGACCTGTATCGCCGGATCACGACTGCTGGTGCAGTCGTCTGTCCACGACGAGGTGGTCAGGCGCGTCGTCGAACTGTCGAAGACCGCGCGCATGGGAGATCCGGCCGATCCGGACACACAGGTGGGGCCGGTGACGACCCGCGACCAGTACGAGAAGGTTCTCTCCTACATCGAGATCGCGAGATCCGAAGGCGCACAACTGAGTCTAGGTGGAGCAGCAGCAACCCGACCCGAGTGCGGCGACGGCTGGTTCGTCGAACCCACGATCTTCACCGGTGTCGACAACTCCTCGCGCATCGCGCAGGAGGAGGTATTCGGTCCTGTGCTCTCGGTGATCCGATTCGACGACGAGGCCGAGGCGATCGCCATCGCCAACGACTCCCGATATGGTCTCGGCGCAGGCGTCTGGACCTCCGACATGGCGCGAGCATTTCGGATGACTGCGGCGATCGAGTCGGGCACGGTATGGGTCAACACCTATCGTGCCGTGAGCTACATGATGCCGTTCGGCGGCGTCAAGGAGTCCGGCCTCGGTCGCGAGAACGGCATCTCGGCAGTGGACGACTACCTGGAGACCAAGAGCGTGTGGATCAACACCGGCGCACCCTCCGGGAATCCGTTCGTGCTGAAGTGAACTAGCTCGACCCCGCGATCTCGGCATGCTCGACGCGCAGGTTCTTCTTCAGGATCTTGCCCGACGGGTTCTTCGGCAACGCCTCGGCGAACACGACGAACTTGGGCCGCTTGTACGGTGCGAGGATCGACGAAAGATGTTCCATCACTTCGTCTTCTGACAGGACCACACCGTCCTTGGGAACGACGACAGCCGTGACGGCCTCGATCCACTTCGGATGCGGCACACCGAAGACGGCCACCTCCGCGACGCCGTCGTGAAGGTAGATCGCCTCCTCGACCTCGCGGGACGCGACGTTCTCACCGCCGGTCTTGATCATGTCCTTCTTGCGGTCGACGACCGACAGGTACCCGTCCTTGTCGATCACGCCCAGGTCGCCGGAGTGGAACCAGCCGTTGCGGAAAGCTTCGGCGGTCTTGTCCTCGTCGGCGTAATAGCCCAGTGCCGCATGCGGACTGCGGTGCACGATCTCCCCGACCTCGCCGACGGGCACCGGATTGTCCTCGTCGTCGACGACGCGGGTCTCGACGTTGAGTGCCGCGCGCCCCGCCGATCCCGCCCGGTCGAGTTGCTCGTGCGGCTGCAGAATGGTTGCCAGCGGCGACATCTCGGTCTGTCCGTAGAAGTTCCAGAGGCGAACGTCGGGAAGCCGACGTGCCAGCTCACGTAGGACCTCGACGGGCATCGCCGCGGCACCGTAGTAGCCCTTGCGCAACGACGAGAGGTCGCGGGTGTCGAAGTCGGGGTGGCGCAGCAGCGAAATCCACACGGTGGGTGGGCAGAACAGCTTGGTGACGCGCTCGGCCTCGATGGTGGCCAACATCGTCGCGGCGTCCGGCGCGTGCAGGATGATGCTGGTCGCACCCAGGTAGACGTCGACCGAGAAGAAGCAGTCCAACTGGGCGCAGTGGTACATCGGGAGCGCGTGGATCTCGACGTCGGAGCCCTCCATCCCACCGTCGACGATGCAGGAGACGTACTGCGTCATCAGCGATTTGCTCGACAGCAGAACGCCTTTCGGCCGCGACTCGGTGCCCGATGTATACATCATGCGGACCGGCTCGTCGTCGTCGATGACAATGCCAGGGGCAGACGCGTCACCCGTCGTCATCCATTCGGCGACCGGCTCGTATCCCTGCGGTGCCTGCGTCCCCGCCAGAGGAATCCACCCGCGGATGTCGATGGGCGTACCCGCGGTCGCGACCGCCTCGATGACCGTCGGCCCGAGCGCATCCTCGACGACGACGCCCGACGCCTGGCTGTGGTCGAGGATGAAGGCGATCTCGGAGACGCCGAGTCCGAAGTTGATCGGTACGAGGATTGCGCCGATCCGCGCGCACGCGAAGTTCAGCACGGCGAATTGCCACGAGTTGTGACTGATCAGCGCCAACCGGTCGCCACGAGCGAGTCCGCGCGCGGTGAGCGCGTTGGCGCAGCGGTTGACCGCGGCGTCGAACTCGGCGTAGGTGAGGCGCACATCGCCGTCGATGACCGCCACCTTGTCGGGCGTGCGTGCAGCCGTGCGGTGCAACATGTCGCTGATCGTGTTGCCGCGTGCCGTCGCCACCGCCGCCTGCGTTGATTCAGTGAAGGACGATTCCCTCCCGGCCGATTCCCTCCCGGTCGACTTCTTCACTGTCGACTCGTAACGTGTGCTCACCGCGTGCTCCTTCGTCCCTACCGAACGACACCCAAATTACTAGGTCATCCAAGTATGTGGACGCGAATCGGCAGCTTGAAGTCAGCTCGAGGACTGGGTGGGTAGGGATTTAGCGCGGCAGTATTCCGTCGAGCACGATGGACAGGTACTGCTTGGCGATGTCGTCGACCGACAGCGAGCCGCCCGGCCGGTACCAGCGGACCGCGACCCAGACGGTGTCGCGTAGGAAGCGGTACGCCAACTCGATGTCGAGGTCGGCACGGAACTCACCGTCGGCGACGCCACGCGCGAGTACCGAGTGCCACAGTTCACGGAACTCGACGTTGCGCTTCTTGATGTACGCGAAACGCTCTTGTCCTGCAAGGCGTTTGGCTTCGTCCTGGTAGATGGCGACCGCATGGCGTTGTGCGCCTATCGATTCGAACGAGGCGACAACCAACTCGCGCAGCGTCTCCGTCGCGGAGAGGTCTGCGGCGGCGATCTCCTGGTATCGCGCGAAGAGGGAGTCGAGGAAGCTCCGCAGGATCTCGTCGACCATCGACTCCTTGGAATCGAAATGGTGGTACAGGCTTCCCGACAGGATGCCGGCGGAATCGGCGATGTCGCGCACCGTCGTCGACCGTAGTCCCTGCTCAGCGAACATCCGACCTGCCGTCGCCAGTAGTTCGTCTCGCCTGGTTGACCCGTTGCGCGTCGCCACTCGCCAACCCTAGCAACTGCTTGGGCGTCGACGTGGGTCCACCGATCGGCTGAGTCGAATGTAGTCGAGCGGTGGATCCGCATGCGGCGTGCGCGGCGGATCGTTGTACGTATGGCAATGATCGAAGTGGCAGGACTGACCAAGAGCTACGGCGACAAGCAGGTGGTCCGTGGCGTCGACCTCGAGATCGCCGAAGGCGAGATCTTCGGCATCCTCGGCCCCAACGGGGCAGGTAAGACGACGACCGTCGAGTGCATCGGTGGACTTCGCCGACGCGACGGCGGCCATGTGCGTGTCGCCGGGTTCGATCCGGCCGACGAGGGACGCGGACTCCGCGAGGCCCTCGGCATCCAACTGCAGGAGTCGCGCCTGCCCGAGAAGCAGACCGTCGGCGAGGCGATGCGGCTGTACTCCAGCTTCTACTCGGCACCGCGTGACTGGCGTGAACTACTCGACCGACTCGGTATGAGCGGCCACGAGGGGACCTACTTCGGCAAGCTCTCGGGCGGGCAGAAGCAGCGTCTGTCGGTGGCATTGGCACTCATCGGCAATCCGAAGGTGGCCATTCTCGATGAGTTGACCACCGGACTCGATCCGAGCGCGCGCCGTGAGGTGTGGGGTCTGCTCGAAGACCTCAAGGACACCGGCGTCACGCTCCTGCTGGTCAGCCACTTCATGGAGGAAGCTGAACGGCTGTGCGACCGCGTCGCCGTCATCGACGACGGGCGCGTCGTCGCCCTCGACACACCGGCAGATCTCGCGACCGCGGTCCAGGCCGACCAACGGATGTCGTTCATCCCGACGGCCGCCGTCGACCTCCACGCGCTCGCAGCGCTTCCCGACGTTCACCGCGTCGAGCGCACAGGTGAGCGGGTTCTCGTCACCGGAACCGACAACGTGGCGTCCGCCGTCATCATCGCGCTGCACGAACACGGCATCGCGTGCGGCAAGCTCCGCGTCGACCAACCGAGCCTCGACGACGCGTTCCTCGCGCTGACGCACGCGCCGAACCTTCATGTTGCCGCCACAACCGAAAACGATTCCGAAGGAGTACGACGATGAGCGCCACCACCGTGATGATCGGTTCCGAAGCGAAGCTGTTGGCCCGTAACCCGGGGGTTGTGATCTGGACGGTGATCCTGCCCGTCGCGGCGTCGATCATCATCGCGTCGATCCCCGCCGCGCGACAACCGCTCGACGAATTCGGCGGCCTGAGCGTGTTTCAGGTGTACCAGCCGATTCTGGTGCTGTTCGTCGTGGCGTTGCTCGCCGTCCAGGCGCTACCGGACGTACTCACGAGATACCGAGAGATGGGCATTCTCAAGCGATTACGCACTACTCCGGCATCTCCGAGTCTCCTGCTGATCGCGCAGTTCGTGTTGACCTCCGCCGTCTCGATCATGTGTCTCGCGCTGATCGTCGTCGTACCGGGGATCATCTCGGGGCAGTGGCCGCAACATCCCGTCGGGTTCATCGTCAGTTATGTGCTGACGGGTTGGGCTTTTCTCGGCCTGGGCATGGTGATCGCGTCGCTGTTCCGGAACGCGAAGGTCGCTGCGGGATTCGGCTCACTGGTGTTCTTCGTGTTGATGTTCTTCGCCGGATTGTGGGTACCCCGGGCGACGATGCCCGGGTGGTTGCACGTCACGTCGAACCTCACTCCGTCGGGAGCGGGAACACAAGCGCTCGTAGATACCGCGACGACGGGCTGGCCAGCGATCGGGTACTTCGGCACACTACTGGTGTGGGGCGCAGTGACCACCGCGATCGCGGTCCGGACCTTCAAGTGGGAGTGAACAGCCCATTCACCACCACTGCGCTGGCGCACGGCCTGTTCCGACGCAACCTCGAGCGTGAACCGCAGGGACGCTGGCGCGACTGTCGGCACGAGCTGACCTGGCCGGACATCATCGTGCCCCCCAGTGCCGAGGTGTGGACGCTTCGGGTTCTCTATCTCGTCGCGCTTGTCGTCGCCCAACTCGTGCCCGCGTCGTCGACACAGCATCTGGTGAGTGCCTCGGCGTTGATCGCGCTGATGGTCTTCACCGAGATCTGGACTCGCGTCAACATCGGGCCCATGTGGCGGCGTGTGGGGATCTTCGCTGTCACCACCACGCTGATCGCCGTCGCGATCGCCGCGACACCGATCGCAGGCATCGCGTCGTGGGCGGGTTACATGCTCTACGCGTCATTGTTCACCGGGCTCCCGATGGTGCTGACCATCAGTGTGTCGTGCGTGCTGATGACGGCGACGCAACGCTATGGCTGGGAGAACCTCGCCAATCCCTGGTGGGCGTCGGTACTCGCGTGGATTCTGAACTTCGTGATCGGCGTCGCCGTCGTAGTCGTGACCGACGCACGCGAGACATCCGTGATACGGCGCAACCAGCTCACCGAAGACCTCCTCGCAGAACGTTCTCGCACCGCCCGACTGCAGTCCGAACTCCTCGAGCAAGCACGACTCGTAGGCATCCGCGACGAGCGTTCCCGCCTCGCCCGCGAATTGCACGACACCGTCGCACAGGGATTCGTCGCGGTGGTCACGCAGTTGGAATCCGTCGACGAGGCTGAACTGTCCGACGCCACCCGCGACCGTGTGGACAACGCGAAAATGCTTGCGCGCGAAGGACTCGGCGAAGCGCGACGCGCGGTGAACGCACTCCGACCGCTCACACTGGACGCACAACCGCTACCCACCGCTGTACAGGATCAGCTCACCGCCTTTTCCAAGCGCAATCACATCACCGCGGTACTGCGGGTCGACGGCGACGCCCACGACCTCGGCGGCAGCGACGACACCGTACTGCGCATCCTGCAGGAATCACTGGCGAACATCGCCAAACACGCGGGTGCGCAGCAGGTCGTGGTGACGCTGACCTACCTCGACGACGAACTGCTGCTCGACATCCGTGATGACGGAGACGGTTTCGACGTCGACGCGGTACGACGATCCGCTCACAGCGGCTTCGGGCTGACCGGCATGGCCGAGCGCGCGCAGTTGCTCAGCGGCACCGTCGTCGTCGAATCCGATCCCGGTGCGGGTTGCGTTGTCTCCGTGTCGATTCCCACCGAGCGGTCGATTCCCACCGAGCGAAGCGATGTGCCGAAAGGAGTACCGCAATGAGCTCGCGGTCGGACCAGATCAGCATCCTCGTCGTCGACGATCATCCGGTGGTGCGCGACGGGATTCGCGGGATGCTCGAGCGCGAAGCAGACCTCACCGTCGTCGGCGAGGCGACCAGTGGCGACGAGGCGCTCACCCAGGTGGCCGCGCTGACACCCGACGTCGTGTTGATGGATCTGCGCATGCCGGGATCCGATGGTGTCGGGGCGATTCGCGCTCTGCGCGCAGCCGACCGCGACTGGCCGCGCATCCTGGTGCTGACGACGTACGACACCGACACCGACATTCACGCGGCCGTCGACGCGGGAGCCGACGGCTACCTTCTCAAGGCAACCCCGCGCGAGGATCTGATCTCAGCGGTGCGTCGTGCAGCAGCCGGCCACAGCGTTCTCGACCCGAGCGTGGCGGGAAGCCTGATGAGCCGCAACCGTGCCGACACCCTCACCGAACGAGAGCGAGAAGTGTTGCACGCCATCGCCGGAGGCGGCACCAACCGTCAGGTCGCCGCCGAACTGATGATCAGCGAGGCGACGGTGAAGACGCACCTGCTGCGGCTCTACCCGAAGCTCGGTGTCGCCGACCGTGCCGCGGCCGTGCGAGTTGCGTTCGAGCGCGGACTCATCCGGTGACGAAGTAGTCGTCGAGGGTGACCATGGTCAGCTTGCGTTCTCTGATGATCTCCGCCAGTTGTGGATAAATGTGCGTTACCGCAGGGTGATTGGCGTGCCCGATCACCACGGCCTGCTGGCGGAAATAGGTGCGCGCGTTGGCGATGATGTCTTGCTCGCGCAGTACCCGCTCGTCGCCCAACGTCCCGTACCACATGGTCGACGCCGTGTAGCCCTGGTCGGCGGCGACGCGATCGACCGCCGCATTGCGGTGTCCGTAGGGCGGACGATAGAACGGGGTGCCGTCGACTCCAAAGGTGTTCTGCAAGAAGCGCTTGTTGCGGTTGAGCTGGTCGGCGATCGCACTCTCCGACAATGAGGTCAACGAGGGATGCGTCCAGGTGTGGTTGCCCAACTGGATCTGACCCGATTCCACCAGCGGAACAAGCGAACTCCGATGGTCGGTCCAACTCTTGTAGACGCCGGTCACAAAGAACGTGAAGCGCGCACCGGTGTCCTGCGCGAACTTGATGTACGCGCCGACGACGTCCGACCGCACCCCGTCGTCGATGGTCAGCGCGAGATAGTTGCCGTGCCCGGGTAGCGCGGTAATCGGCCCCTTGGGGAGCGGCGCCTTGCTGGGCACAACGGGTGGGGGTGCAACGAGGGGCGGCGTGAGCAACTGCTCAGGCAAGCCCGGCAACCGGAGGTTCGGTGGAAGCCCCGGCGCCGCAGCGGCTTTCGATTCAGACAAACCGGATATCGCAACGACGGTGCCTGCCGCCAGTGCTGCGAGGAAATGGCGACGGTCCACGCCGTCCACTTAACAGCAGAGCCACTGGCCACACCAGTCACAAGAGGGGCACAGATGATTCATGGGTGGGTAAAGCCCCTGAAGGATCTACCCACCCATGACGGGGTGTGACGTCGCTGAGCCTGAATGGCTCAGCGCTTACGCGCCTTCTTCGCGGCGCGCTTGTTGAGCTTGCTCCAGAACTTGATCTGCCCGTTGGCCATTCGCGTGTCGCGCTTGGTGAACGGCGGCGCGATCATCTCGGCGACGGTGAACGGCATCGTCGAAAATGCCACTGCGCGTGCATGGCTGAACGTCTCGAAGCCGGTCTTGCCGTGGTAGGCGCCCATACCGCTGCGGCCGATGCCGCCGAAGGGCAGTTCCGCACCGAACATGTGCAGTGCGAAGTCGTTGCCGTTGATCGATCCACTGCGTGTGTTGTCGGCAAGCCGCTTGAAGTTGGCGTTGTCGTCGCCGCACCAGTACATGGTCAGCGGATGGGGATTCGCTGCGATGTGGGTGATCGCCTCGGTCAGATCGCGGTACGGGTAGACACTCAGGACCGGGCCGAACACCTCGTCGTCGGCGATCTTCATGCCTGCCTTGACGCCGGTGAGCAGCGTCGGCGGGATCTTGCGGCGCTCGGCTGACGGAAGCTGCTCGCCTCCCGGGATCACCTGCCGCTTGGTCGCACCGAGCTCGACGGCGTCGTCGATCAGTCCGACGATGCGGTCGTAGTTCTTCTGGTTGATCGTCGACGTGTAGTCGGAGTTGTCGTAGATCGTCGGGAAGCTCTTGGTCCAGTGGGCGATGACCTTGTCGGTGAACTCACCGAGCTTTGCCTCGGGAACGAACACGTAGTCGGGGCACAGACACACCTGTCCGCCGTTGGCCATGCGGGCCTCGGCCAGCATTTTCGCGGCCTTGCCGATGTCTGCCGAGACGTCGACGACGGCCGGGTTCTTGCCACCCAACTCGAGCGTCACCGGCACGAGGTTCTTGGCCGCCTCCTGCGCCACCGACGACCCCACCTCGGGCGAACCGGTGAAGAACAGATGGTCGACGGCGAGCTTCGCGAAGTCGGAGCCCGAACCATGCTTGGGCGTGATCACCGCGAGTTCTTCGATCGAGAAGTAGTCGGGTGCGTGCCGCGCGATGACCTCGGTGGTGCGGGCGGTGATCGACGACGGCCGCATCAGCACGCGGTTGCCTGCCGCGAACGCCGAGGCCGCGGGTACGAACGTCAACTGCAGCGGGAAGTTCCACGGCCCCATGATCCCGACCACGCCGAGCGGATCGTGCCGCACCCGCTGCTTGAACCCGATCAACCCCTGCACCCGCGCCGACGGGGTCTCCTTCATCCATTCCTTGACACCACGGCGCTGGTGGGTGATGTCGATGAGGCAGCCGGCGACGTCGGCCGTGATGCTCAATTCGGCTGGGCGCGTGCCGAAGTCGGCGGTCAGCGCCGCGCAGATCTCGTCGGAGTTGTCGAGCAGGAGTGACCCGAGCCGCGTGATGCGGTCGATGCGCGTGTTGGCATCCGGGATGCCGTCACGCAGGAACGCGGCCTGCTGGATCTCGAGCAGTTCGGCCATCGAGTGAGCCTCCGACGAGACCCCCTTCTCGATGCGTCGACCCGCTCCGGTCGTCACGTCCGCAGGCTTGGTCATGGTGGCTCCTTGAGGATCTACGGGTACTCGGGGGCATAGTCGAATGAGACACCGCCCCGATTGTGTATCACATGCTATGCCGTAGATCACACGAATGCGAGCGCGGGTCGACGGCGCACACCCCGCCTACGCACAGTCGACCCGGGCGAGCCGTCGACTGGGCGCTCGAGCGTGCCGACTGTGCGCCCGAGACCGTCGACTGTGCGCTTAAAACTGCCGACTGGGCGCACGAGAACCCTGACTGTGCGCTCGAGAGTGTCGACTGGGCGCCCGAGAGTGTCGACTGGGCGCCCGAGAGTGTCGACTGGGCGCTCTAGATGATCGACTGGGTCAGCCGAGGCGCTCGATGATCGTGACGTTGGCCGTGCCGCCGCCCTCGCACATGGTCTGTAGGCCGTAGCGGCCGCCGGTGCGCTCAAGTTCGGCCAACATCGTCGCGAAGAGCTTGGCCCCCGTGGCTCCGAGAGGATGCCCGAGCGCGATTGCCCCGCCGTTCGGGTTGACGCGCGCCGGGTCGGCGCCGGTCTCCTTCAACCAGGCGAGGACTACCGAGGCGAACGCCTCGTTGATCTCGACGACGTCGATGTCGTCGATGCTCAGCCCCGACTTGGCCAGCGCGTACTTCGTCGCGGGGATGGGCGCGGACAGCATCATCACGGGGTCGTCGCCGCGGACCGAGATGTGATGGATGCGGGCACGCGGGGTCAGGCCGTACTCGGCGAGCGCCTGCTCGCTGACCACCAACGCGGCCGACGCCCCGTCGGAGATCTGCGACGCCACTGCCGCGGTCAGCCGCGAACCGTCGGCGAGCGGAGCTAGCCCGGCCATCTTCTCCAACGACGTCTCACGTGGGCATTCGTCGACGACGCAGTCGGCCAGTGGGACGGTCTCGCCGTCGAACCGTCCCTGTGCGATAGCGGCTTTGGCCCGCTGATGTGACTGCAGCGCCCAGGCCTCCATATCCTCGCGGCTGATGTCCCACTTTTGCGCCATCAGGTCGGCGCCGACGAACTGCGAGATCTCGGCGTCGCCGAATCGTTCGCGCCAGCCGACGGATTCGGCTGTCGGCGTGGTGAATCCGAACTCCTGGCCGGCAATCATGGCTTGCGAGATGGGGATTGCGCTCATGTTCTGCACACCACCGACCACGACGACGTCCTGCGTCCCACTCATCACACCCTGCGCTGCAAAGTGGATGGCCTGTTGGCTCGAACCACATTGACGGTCGACGGTGGTCCCGGGTACCTCCAGCGGCATTCCTGCAGCCAGCCATGCGGTTCGGGCGATATTGCCCGCCTGCGGACCGATTGCGTCGACACACCCGAAAACGACGTCGTCGACGACTGCGGGATCGATTCCTGTCCGACTGACGAGTGCGGAGATGACATGCGCACCCATGTCGGCCGGATGCGTCTTGGCCAGCGAGCCGTTGCGTTTGCCGACGGGCGTGCGAATGGCGTCCACGATGTACGCCTGTGGTGTGCTCATGAGAACTCCTGATAGATAACGGTCTTCGCGCTCAGGCGCGCTGACTGGAGATGGACACCACTTCGCCCGTGAGATAGGTGGTGTAGTCGCTGGCGAGCATCGCGATGGTGGCCGCGACCTCCCATACCTCGGCCGCGCGGCCGTAGGCCTCGCGCTGCGCAAGGTCGTCGAGCAGTTCGTCGCTGGTCACCTTCGCAAGGAAGGGATGCTTGGCAATCGACGGAGCAACAGCGTTGATACGCACCCCGAAATCGGCAGCCTCGACGGCTGAACAGCGCGTCAGTGCCATCACTCCCGCCTTGGCGGCGGCGTAATGTGCCTGTCCGCGTTGGGCTCTCCACCCGAGGACCGATGCGTTGTTGACGATCACGCCACCATGCTCGACGGCACGGAAGTAGCGGAGCGCGGCCCGCGTGGCCCGGAACGTCCCGGCGAGCGTTATGTCGACGACGCGGTCCCACTCCTCGTCCGACATGTCGGCGACGGGTGTCTCACCACCGAGGCCGGCGTTGTTCACCAACACGTCGATGCGGCCGAGTGAGTCTGCGGCACTTGCGATCAGCGCATCCACATCGGCAGTGGACTGCACATTGCACACCACCTTGCCGACAGTCTGACCGTCGAACTCGGCAGCGAGTTGGTCGGCGGCCTCGCCCAGTCGTCGCTCATGCCAGTCACTGAGCACGACGTCGGCGCCCTCGAGTAGCGCACGCCGCGCCGTCGCGAATCCGATACCCGTACCTGCCGCCGCGGTCACGACCACCTTGCGTCCCAACAACAATCCGTGGCCCGGCGTCTCCTCCGGAGGTGTTGCCAACGGCGACCTCGCACCATCGACCTGACTCGACGTCGTTTGCGTCATCGTGTCCCAACCTCCCGTAGTGATTCCACACTCGTACCTCGTCGTGCTTCATTCATGCTCGCGCCTCGCTGTGCCCTCTTCACGCTCGTGCCTCGCGGGGTAGGCCGAGTACGCGCTCGGCAATGATGTTGCGCTGCACCTCGTTCGAGCCGCCGTAGATGGTGTCGGCACGGGTGAAGAGGAACAGGCGTTGCCACTCGTCGAGTTCGACGTTCTCCGGATCGTGAATGTCGTTGAGGTGGCCCTCGACGGTCTCGCTGGGCCCGATCAACGACGCCGGACCCGCCACCGCCATCGCGAGCTCGCCGAGGTCTCGATGCCAGTTGGCCCACAACAGCTTTGCCACCGAGGCTGTCCCCGCAGCGGCGGCCGCACCCCAGGTCCCCCCGGAAACTGTCGCGTCGTCGTCGAGTGTCCGTTGCGCATTGGCGCGCATCGCGCTCAGCCTGATGCGGGCGCGCACGAGGCGTGCGGCTATCTCCGGATTCTCGAGAGCTCCGTTGGCTCTTGCCATCTCGGTGATCGCGTCGAGTTCACGCGCGAAGCCCACCTGCTGTCCCAGCGTCGAGACGCCACGCTCAAACTGCAGCAGCCCCATCGCGACCCGCCAACCGTCGCCGGACTCGCCGACGATGAGGTCGGCGTCGGTGGTCGCGTCGTCGAAGAAGACCTCGTTGAATTCCGATGTTCCAGTCAGTTGCTGGATCGGCCGCACCGTGACGCCGGACTGGTCGATCGGAACCAACAGGAAACCGAGCCCCTTATGACGCGACGAACCAGCTTCGGTACGCGCCAGCACGAACACCCATTGCGCCACATGCGCGAGCGACGTCCAGATCTTCTGTCCGTTGACATGCCAACGCGCGCCGTCGTCGGAAAGTCGGGCCGTCGTGGAGACGCCCGCGAGATCGGAGCCCGCCCCGGGTTCGGAATAGCCCTGGGCCCACAGCTCGGTGACGTCGACGATTCCAGGAAGGAAGCGCTGCTTCTGCTCTTCCGTACCGAACTCGATCAGCGTCGGGCCGAGCAGCTCCTCACCGAGGTGATTCACCCTCGCAGGCGCGTTCGCGCGCGCATACTCCTGATGGAAGATGATTCGCTGCTCGAGTGTCGCGCCACGGCCCCCATACCGCGTGGGCCAACCGAGGCATGTCCAGCCGGACGCCGCGAGGTGGCGATCCCACGCCAGCCGCTCGGCGAAGAACTCGTGCTCGCTCCCCGGCCCACCCCGACCCTTGAGCGAGGCGAAGTCGCCGACGAGATTCTGCGCCAGCCACTCGCGCACCGCTCGCGTGAACTCTTCGGTCGCGTCGGGCGTGCTTCGCACCCATTCGCCCAGGTCGACGGCACGATCGGCAAGGTTGATCGACGTCATGATCGCTAGCATAACCTACCAAGCATTTGTTAGGTTATGGCCATGGAGTCGATAGTCACCAACGGCGACGCACAGTCGGCGCGACAGAGCGCCCAGTCGACGGGACAGAGCGCCCAGTCGGCGGGACAGAGCGCCCTGTCGGCGGGACAGAGTGCCCGGTCGACGGGAGAGAGCGCCCAGTCGACGCCCGCGGCGCTGATCCGGGCGGCGCGGACCTGGCCGGCGCAGCAGGCGATCGTCGACCGCCAGTGGAGTACAAGGGGTGCAGGCGTCGAGCTCACGTATTCGGAGCTGCTCGAGTGCGTCCGTGAGTTCGCCGCGGCGCTTGTCGCATCGGGTTTCGAGGCTGGCGACAGGGTGGCCATCTGGTCGCCCAACAGCTATCACTGGCCGATCGCCGCATTGGGCATCCAGTACGCGGGCGGGGTGCTGGTCCCCCTCAACACCCGCTACACGGCGACCGAGGCCGTCGACGTGATCGAGAGAGCTCAGGTGTCGGCGGTGGTGGTGTCGGGCGAGTTCCTCGGCGTCGACCACGCGGCGGAACTGCTTGCCGAGCATCGCGGCTCGCTGCCTGACCTCGTGGTGCGGGTACCGCTCGACGGGTCGGCGCCAGCACCCGAGGGCAGCGTCGACTGGTCGGACTTCGTCACGCGTGCCACCGACGAGACGCGTGCCGAAGCGGATCGTCGAGCAGATACTGTTGCGCCAGAAGATATCTCCGACATTCTGTTCACCTCAGGGACCACCGGGAAGTCGAAAGGCGTTCTGGCCGAGCACCAGCAGACCATCGCGGGCGCGCGGGCGTGGGGAGCCAACGGACTCCTGAGTCCAACCGATCGCTACTTGATGGTGAACCCGTACTTCCACACGTTCGGATACAAGGCGGGCATTCTGCCGTCGATTCTCTTCGGGACGACGATGATTCCGCTCGCGGTCTACTCCCCCACCGAAGCCATGCGGGTCGTCGAATCAGAGCGTGCGACAGTCTTTCCGGGTGCGCCGACCATCTTCCAAACCATCCTCGACGACCCCGCGCGCGCAGCCCACGACCTGTCGTCGCTTCGCCTGGTGGTGACCGGCGCGGCCATCGTGCCGGTGGTGCTGATCGAGCGTATCCAGCGCGACCTCGGCGTCGACACGGTGATCACCGCCTACGGCCAAACCGAATCCAGCGGCTTCATCACCACGTGCACCCCCGATGACGACGACGTCACGGTCGCGACAACGTGCGGCAGAGCCTTCGACGGCATGGAGATCGCGCTGTCGGACCAGGGCGAGGTGCTCACTCGTGGCGCGATGGTCATGCGTGGCTACCTCGACGATCCCGCGGCGACCGAAGCGACCATCGACGCCGACGGGTGGTTACACACCGGCGACGTGGGTGTGATCGACGAGCGGGGGAATCTCCGGATCACCGACCGGCTCAAGGACATGTTCATCTGTGGAGGGTTCAACGTGTACCCCGCCGAGGTCGAACAGACGCTCGCACGCCTCGACGGAGTCACCGAAACCGCTGTGATCGGAGTTCCCGACGACCGACTCGGCGAGGTGGGGCGGGCCTACGTGACGATCCACGACGCTGCCCACCTCACCGAGAACGACGTACTCTCCTATGCGCGAACACATCTCGCGAACTTCAAGGTTCCCCGATCGGTGGTGTTCGTCGACGCGTTTCCCCGCAACGCGTCGGGCAAGATACTCAAACGCGAACTGCGCTGAACTCCAACTCGTTCACGAATCGGACTGCGATGCAGCCCATTCGGCGACGCGCTGGGCGCTCTGCTCTTCGGAGAGATCCTCGACGCGAGTCATCACCGACCATCGCACCCCGAACGGATCGAGGATCGACGCGAACCGGTCGCCCGAGACGAAGGTCGAGAGGGGCTCGCGGACCGTCGCGCCAGCGGCTTCGGCCTTGGCCACCACCTCGTCGGCGCTGGGGCAGTAGAAGCCCAACGAGTAGCACGCGGCAGGCCCGTCGGGCGCGGCGATCAGGCCGTACTCCTCGTTGGGCTCGCCGAGTTGCAGGTGGCCGGTGCCGAAGTCGAGGTCGGCGTGCACGACCACGCCGCTGAACTCCGTGGCATCGACCAGTCTCGCCCCGAAGACGCTGGTGTAGAACTCGATTGCCTGCTTCGCATTCGGTACGGCGATGAACGGGGTGAGACTCGTCAGGCCGTGCGGGATGCCGTCGGTGGTGTGGTCGCCGGTGACGCCGGTCGTCGGCTCGGTGGTGGTGTTCTGCTGTGTTGTCATGCGTTTCACGCTAGGGATCGTGTGCGGTGCGCGGCTTGTAGATTTGCGACGACTATCGTGGACGCATGCCCGTCAGCGGAGCCGACCACTCCGGCGCCCCAGACACCCGCGCCCCAGACACCCCAGTCACGGACACCGCAGACACCCGCGGGGTGCTCTACCCCGCTCGCCTGCCCACCTTCGACCGCGTCGGCGCGCCCGACGACCTCTCGTCGATGGTCTCGTGGTTCTGGATACCCCAGTGGAGCCTTGCGCCCGGACGGACGTCGCGGCAGAACATTCTGCCGTTTCCCGCGTGCAACCTCGTCGTCGAACCTGATGCGGTGCTAATTGTCGGGCCGTCGACTCAGCGCACACACCGCGATCTGACCGGCTCCGGCTGGGCCGTCGGGGCATTGCTGCGACCCGCGGGCGCTGCCGCGCTCGACGTTTCGCCACGATCTCTGCGCGACACCGCGCAACCCTTCTGCGCGCCCGATCTGTTCCAATCTATCTCTGCAACAATGACTGTCGATCAACCCGACGTGTCCGATGCCGCGTCACACTTCGCGTCGTGGCTGCGTGAACACGCGACGCCGCCCCAGGAGTCGGCACTGCTCGCGAACGAGATGCAAGACCTGATCGCAGCGGATCGCAGCATCGTCCGCGTCGACGACCTCGCACGCGAGATGTCGATGTCGGTGCGCACACTGCAGCGCATCGCCGATCGCCACATCGGTCTCTCCCCATTGGCAGTCATCCGCCGATACCGATTGCAGGAGGCCGCGGAACGGCTGCGCGACGACCCGACGATCACCCTCGCCGACGTCGCCGCCGACCTCGCATACACCGATCAGGCGCACTTCTCCGCCGACTTCCGGCAGACCCTCGGCATGCCTCCAGGCGAATACCGCCGCGCCGTGGCCGAATCCGGTACGGACTCATGAACGACACGGCACGAGCCGAGGACCTGCTGGCCCAGGTCGGCGCCCTCGACCCTGACTCCCCGACCAGAAGCATCGTCACGCACGGCGCGGTGATCGTGCTCAACGGTCATCGCGCGTGGAAGCTCAAACGACCGGTTCGGTTGCGCTACTTCGACTTCAGTACGCCGGAGCGGCGTCGAGCAGCGCTTGACGCCGAACTCCGGCTCAATCGACGCTTCGCTCCCGGTCTCTATATCGCGGTCCACGCGATCCGACGCGCCCCAGACGGTTCGCTCTCGTTCGACGGCGCGGGAGAGATCGTCGACCACGTCCTGGAGATGACGCGCTTCGACGACGACGCACTGATGGTCAACTACGCACATCCGGGTGGCCTCGACGACGACCTGCTGCAGCGACTCGCGATGCGCGTCGTCGAACTACATCAGGGATCTGAGATCAGTGCGGATTCCCATGGTGCGCAACGATTGCAGGAGGTCGTCGACGGAAACCTCGCGAGCATGGCGGTGTTCCCGGAGATCATCGAACCCGTTGTGGCACAAAACCTCACCGACCGAATCACGGCACTCATCACAGAAAGTCGTGACCTCCTCGACGCTCGAGCACGCGGCGGACGCGTTCGCCACTGTCACGGCGACCTGCATCTCGGGAACGTCGCGATCATCGACGGCGAGCCGATTCCGTTCGACTGCTTGGAGTTCGACGCGGAGCTTGCCACGACCGACGTCCTCTACGATCTCGCGTTCCTCGTGATGGACCTGTGGGCGCGCGGGCTACGACACGAAGCCAACGTCGTCGCCAACACCTACTTCGATCATGCGACATTCGATGGTTCTATCGACGACGAGGAGGCATTCCGCCTGCTGCCGGTACTGCTCGCGGTACGTGCCACCGTGCGCGCACACGTCGCGGCAGCCGAGCACGACGTCGAACGCGCACACGAATACCTCGCGCTTGCACTGGGTTTCACCGACTTCTCGCTCCCGCAACTTGTCGCGATTGGCGGCGGTTCCGGTACCGGGAAGTCGACGATAGCGCGGGCGGTCGGAGGCAGTCTCGACCCCGCTCCGGGCGCCCGCATCCTCCGCACCGACGTACTGCGCAAACGTCTTGCGGGAGTAGGTATCGCGGACAGGCTCCCGCGGTCGGCCTACACCGACGCCGCGCGGGCAGCGGTGTACACCGAGCTGTTCCGGCTCGCCGAAGCAGACCTGCGCGGCGGAATGAGCGTCATCGCCGACGCCGTGTTCGGCCGAAGAAGTCAGTCCTCGGCAATAGCCGACGCAGCCGAGCGCGCGGGCGTCGACTTCACCGGAATCTGGCTGGAACTACCTGAGGCCGAGCGCATTTCACGTATCGAACATCGCGGACTCGACGCCTCGGACGCCGACGCGACTGTCGCACGCAGGCAGAGTGAGACGCTCGAACTGCCCGACGAGCGCTGGCGGCGCGTCGAGGCGTCGGGCGGCGTCGAATCCGTGGTCGCCGCGAGCGGGCTGGGTGCTGATCGCGGCTGAGGACGGCGTCTGGCAGCTCAGTCGCGCAGCGGCTTGACCAGCGGGAACAGGATTGTTTCGCGGATGCCCAGGCCGGTGAGCGCCATCAGCAGACGGTCGATGCCCATGCCGGTGCCCGCCGTCGGGGGCATGCCGTACTCCATCGCGGCGAGGAACTCCTCGTCGAGTCGCATGGCCTCGTCGTCGCCGGCGGCAGCGAGGCGTGCCTGGTCGACGAAGCGCTCACGCTGGATGACCGGGTCGACGAGCTCGGAGTAGCCGGTGGCCAGCTCGAAGCCGCGGACGTAAAGGTCCCACTTCTCGACGACGCCCGGCACGCTGCGGTGCGCGCGCACCAGCGGCGACGTCTCGACGGGGAAATCGCGCACGAACACGGGTTGCGAGAGTTTCTCGCCGACCATGTGCTCCCACAGTTCCTCGACGAGCTTCCCGTGACCGTAACCCTTGTCCTTGGGCACCTCGAGGCCGACGCGGGCGGCGATGGCGAGCAGCTCGTCGACGCTGGTCCCGGGATGCTCCGGGCCGCCGTCGGGAACGATCTCCTGGCCGAGCGCCTCCGAGAGCGACGGGTACATCTCCAACGAGGTCCACTCGCCGGAGAGGTCGTAGGTGGTGCCGTCCGGCATTTCCGGCGTGAGCGTGCCGATCGCGCCGAGTGCCACCTCCTGGATGATCTCGCGGGTCATCGTCGCGGCGTCGTCGTAGGTGCCGTAGGCCTGGTAGGTCTCGAGCATCGCGAATTCGGGCGAATGGGTGGAGTCGGCGCCCTCGTTGCGGAAGTTGCGGTTGATCTCGAAGACGCGCTCGATTCCGCCGACCACGGCCCGCTTGAGGAACAGTTCCGGCGCGATACGCAGGTAGAGGTCGATGTCGAAGGCGTTGGAATGGGTCACGAACGGCCGTGCCGCCGCGCCGCCGTGCAGCGTCTGCAGCATCGGGGTCTCGACCTCGAGGAATCCTCGGGTGACGAGTGCCTTGCGCAGCTCGGCGATCACCGAGATACGGGTCCGCGCAGTCTCACGTGCTTCCGGACGCATGATGAGGTCGACGTAGCGCTGACGGACGCGCGTCTCCTCGTTCATCTCCTTGTGCGCAACCGGCAACGGGCGCAACGACTTCGACGCCATCGCCCAGTCGTCGGCCATCACCGACAGTTCGCCGGTACGCGAGCTGATGACCTCACCGTGGACGTAGACGATGTCGCCGAGGTCGACGTCGGACTTCCATCGCGCGAGCGACTCCTCGCCGACCCCGTTGAAGCTGATCATCGCCTGGAGCTGGGTACCGTCGCCCTCCTGCAGCGTGGCGAAGCACAGCTTGCCCTTGTTGCGCAGGAAGATCACACGTCCGGCGACGCCGACGTTCGTGCCCGTCTCGGTGCCCGCTTCGAGGTCGGGGTGTGCCTCGCGGATCTCGGCGAGGCTGTGCGTACGGCCGATCGACACCGGATAGGCCTCGCGTCCCTCGTCGAGGATGCGGTCGCGCTTCTCCCGACGGATACGCAGTTGCTCGGGCGTCTGGTCGTCGTTTTCGGTGGTCGAGGGGTGATCACTCACTCCCGAACCCTATCGGATCGGCTTTTCCCGCCGGTGCGGGACCGACGCCGCCCGGCGCTGCGGTCACACACCGGTCGGCGCCAACACGATGTCGAATCTAGTGCGCGACCAGCTACCGGTCACCACCCTGCCGTCGGGTGTCGGCGTCCCAGCGGGCTGTTCGACGAAGTCGTGCACGAGGGAGTCTTTCACTCCGAACACCGAATCAGAGCCCAGCAGCCGATCGCCGCGAACAAAGATGTGCGTCACGAGCGTGCGGCATCCCTCGTGCGACACCATGAAGTGCAGGTGAGATGCCCGCATCGGGGACCGACCGACCGCGGCGAGCATCTCACCGACCGGACCGTCGGCCGGGATCGGATACGGAGTGGGTGTCACGCCCCAGAACCGGTACGACCCATCCGCGCCGGTGAAGAGATGCGCGCGACCGGCGACCCGATCATCGTCGTACTGCACGTCGTAGAAGCCGTCCTCGTCGGCCTCCCATACCTCCACCCGCGCGCCGTCGAGCGCGTTCCCGAGGTGATCGCGAACGGTTCCCTCGACCCAGCACGGCTGACCCGACGCACCGGCCGCGATGTCGCCGCCGTCGGGTATCCGCGGCGAGTCGTCGACGAAGAACGGCCCGAACACCGTCGCCTCGGTCGCGTCGCCGTAGGCGGCGTTGTTCACGGCGATCGTTTGCATCGACGCGCCCAATACGTCGGAGAGCAGGATGAACTCCTGACGACGGTCATCGGTGATGTGTCCGGCGCGGGTGAGGAAGTCGATGGCGGTGCTCCATTCGGCCTCGGTGAGGCGGGTTTCCCGGATGAAAGCGTGCACGTGTTCGACAATGCCGATCATCAACTCCCGCAGCCTCGGATCGGCACAGTGTTCGAAGGAGGCCACGACGTCGGCGATGAGTTGCGCTTCGCGTCGCTGCTGCTCGTCGACCGAGTCGACGGCACGGTCCACAGTGGAGTCGGTGGTGCTCATGTGATCGGTGTTCCTTTCCATGCGCGGCGAAGCAGCGCTGCGAGGTTGACTTCGGTCAGCTCGACCGGGTTGCCGGCGGGCATGACGCCGATGATGGCGAGCGCAGCACGTTCGATTCCGGCTTCGGGCATACCGAGTTCGGCCAGTGAGCGCGGCGCATCCAAGCGCTGGTAGAGGTCGGCAAGTCCGTCATTGGCTGTGGACGAACCCAGCGCTCTGGAGATGCGGGTATTCGCGGCATCGTCGGCGGGTGCGTTGAGCGCCACGACGTGCGGCAGCACGACGGCATGGGTCTGCGCGTGGGGCAGGTTGAACATGCCGCCCAAGACGTGGCAGACCTTGTGGTGCAGCCCGGAACCCGCCGATGCGAACGCGACCGCGGCCAGATATGCGCCGTACAGGGTGCGCTCCCGTCCGGAGATTGCGCCGGGATCGTCGACGATCTCCCCCAGTCCATACGCCAGTGACCGGATGGCCTCCTCGGCCAGCGCCTGATCGATCGGATCCGACCGCGGTGCCCACATCGAATCCACCCCGTGGGCCAGTGCATTCAGCCCGCTGGCCACCGCCATGTTTGACGGCATCGACGCGGTCAACGTCGCGTCGTAGATCACCGCGCGCGGCAGCACCCTCGGGTCGACGCCGGTGCTCTTCGTAGCGTTCTGCGTCATCCCCCACATATCGGTGGCCTCCGATCCGGCGAAGGAGGTAGGCACCGCGATGATCGGCAGCCCGGTGGTCAGCGCCACCGCTTTGGCCAGCCCGATTGCCGACCCGCCGCCGACACTCATCACCGCATCGACATCGGCGATCTTGGCGCGCTCTCGTGCGGTGTCGGCGAGTTCGACGGGCACGTGCATGGTGACCTCATGCTGCCGAATCGCGACCGGCAGGCCCTCGGCGAGCCTGTCAGCGTGCCCGCCGGATGAGCCGATCAGCATCAACCGTCGGACCCCGAGCCGTTCCACTTCGTCTGACACCGCACGGGCTGCATCGTCGGGAGCGAACACCACTCGCTGAGGATTGCTGACGTGCACGAAACTCATCGTCATGTGCGGCACAGCAATTGGGTCATGGCAGCACGCAGCGCGGCCTCCGGATCGGTCGGCAGGTCTTGTGACCGCCAGGCCACATGTTTGTCCGGCCGGATCAGCAGCGCACCGGCCTCGCCGACTTCGCGCAGCCTGGCCCAGTCGAAGTAGAGGTCGGTCACCTCGCGTCCGGGCCCGATCACGATGGCCTCCAACGGGATTCCCATGGTCGCCGACACCTTCGCGGCAGCCTCCTCCCACTGCTCGCCTGCCACGCCGGTGATCAGGGTCCAGCGACGGTAGGGTGCAAGATCCATCGTGGCGAGCTTGGTGTTCTGATCTCCGACCCAAGCGTGCGGCAGGTGGGCACCAGGGCTGGTCGACATGACGTGATAAAGATCCGGATCGAGGCTCGGTGGTGGCGACGTTCCATCGGAGATGACCGCGTCGGACTGATAGAACTGACCGAGTTCCACTCCGTGAGCGTTGAACTCGTAGTTCTTGGTCTCCATGGCGTCGACCAGTGCGGCGCGCATCGCGGCACCTTCTGGGGTGTTCTCCTTGCGACGGTTCATGGCCGCAGCCATCTCTGCCGGGTCGGTCAGTCCCTCGATATCGAGTGCAGTGAAGATGTCTGCGAACTCTCGCGCCGACCGATTCGCCCGTGTGACAATGCGTTTGGCGACCGGCGCCCGTTCAGCGGTGTAGGTGTCGAGCAGTCCCTGCCCGGCCTGACCGGACAGCACGGCGGCGATCTTCCACACCAGGTTGTAGGAGTCCTGGATGCTGGTGTTGGACCCCAGTCCGTTGCTGGGCGGATGGCGGTGCACGGCGTCGCCCACGCAGAACACCCGTCCGCGCTGCAAATTCGTCGCATACATTTCGTTGACGCCCCAGAGGCTGTAGCCGGTGATCTCCGGTTCCAGATCCGGCATGCCGAGTAGATCGCGGACGATCTGGGTGGCGGCGGCATCGTCGAGAACCGGTGGCGGCTGGTTGATGTCGTAGCCCCACACGATCAGCCACTCGTTCCACGGCCGGACCATCCGGACCAGTCCGGTGCCGATGCCACCGACGTTGGAGCCGGGCTGGATGACCCAGTAGAGGACACTCGGGCGGTGGTCGACGAGGGCGGCGATGTCGGCGGTGAAGGTGATGTTCATCGACCCGGCGATGTCCATCGCCCCCTCGAACGGCAGGTCGATGTCGGCGGCGATCTGCGAGCGGGCGCCGTCGGCCCCGATCAAGTACTTGGCGCGGATGCGGTAACGGTGGGCGGTGAGTCGGTCGAGGACTTCGACGGTCACCCCGTCGTCGTCCTGGGTGTGCGAGAGGTACTCGGTGGAGAACCTGGCCTGCGTACCGCGAATCGTGGCGTTGCGCACCAGAATCGGCTCGAGGTAGGTCTGCGGGATATCCACCGTCAGGCATGGCGAAGCGAGCTGGTAGTCGGCCTCCCGGTCGGGACGGGTGCCCCAGGTGCGGATTCTGCCGATCTCCTCGCCGGCGATTGATGTGCAAAACACCGTGTCGCCGACGAGGTCGTGCGCGGTGGCGTCGACCAATACCTGGTCCTCGATGCCCAGGTCTCGAAAGACCTCCATCGCACGCTGATTGGTGATGTGCGCACGCGGCGTGTTGGCCGTCCAGCGGTACTTGGTGATCATGATGTTGTCGATGCCGAGTTCGCTGAGCATCAGCGACGCGGCCGCCCCGGACGGTCCGGATCCGACGACGAGCACATCGGTTTCGACCACCTGGCCGGTGGGTATCTCGGTCTGGGCCATGCCGTCGTCGAATGCAGGCATTGGTGGCCACCTTTCCACGACCGGTCCGGCCGGTCGTCTACGTTGTTTGTCGCTCGTGTCCCGAGAGGCACTGGCGAGAGATGAGTTGTGGTGAGCTAAGACGAAATCCGTCAGAACACGATGACCGGCTTGATGACTCGGCCGCTCTTGGCCGCGGCGATCGCATCGTTGATCGCGTCCATATCGAAGGTGGTGACCAGCCGTTCCACCGGCAGATCACCGTTGCGCCAATGGTCGACGAGTTCGGGTATCACCTGGTTCGCGTCGCAGTCGCCGATCGCCACACCGGAGATGGAGATATTGCGGGCGATGAACATGGTGACATCGGTCGTGAACGCGGTGCCCGGTGGCGGCGCGCCGATCACACCGCAGTGTCCGCCGGTGATCGTCGCCGCCATCGCGACGTCGAGAACTCCTGCCGCACCGCTGGTTTCGAGCGTCTGGTCGGCGCCGCCACCGGTGATGCGCTGAATCTCTTCGACGGAATCCGATGCCGACGGATCGATGACGTCGGTGGCACCGAGCTCGAGGGCCAGCTCGCGCCGCGAGGCGACCGGGTCCACACCGATCACCCGGTCGATGCCACGAATCCGGGCCGCCATCACGGCTCCGAGACCGACGGTGCCCAAGCCGAATACCGCCAGGCTGTCCATCGGGCGGGTGGTCTGGGGATGAAGGACCGGCCCGGCGCCGGTGATGATGCCGCATCCCAGCGGCGCCGCGACCTCTGCCGGCACGTCATCGGCGACGACGATCGCAGTCGAGCGGGGCGCAAGAATCGTTGCAGCAAAGGAGGATTGACCGAACCAGTGCGAGTGGATCGGGCTGCCGTCCAGAGAGAACGCCGTTGTGCCGTCGGGTCGACCGCCTGCGATGTTCATCCCGAAGGCGTTGGCGCACGCCCAGTACCGACCGCGATCGCAGCTTCGGCAATGTCCGCAGTGATCAATGGTCAGCACCACCCGATCACCGATACGCACATCGTCGACTCCCTCACCCACCGCTGTGACGGATCCGGTTCCCTCATGGCCGAGGACGATCGGGAACTGTGCCGGAAACTGTCCGTCGCGCGCGCTGAGATCGGTGTGGCAGATACCGCTCGCGGCCAGGTCGATCCGGAGTTCGCCTGCGGCCGGTGCGCCGATCTCCACCTCCTCGACTTTCAATGGCGCGCCGATGGTGGCGGCGACCGCGGCGCGCACCGTGCGTGATGGGCCTGCCGATTCGTCGGCGGCGGGGTCGGTGACGGAAACACTCATGACGACTCCTGTTTTGGTGTGGCGCTGTGTGATGCGGCGCTCCAGGCGCCGAAAGCGCTGCGGAAGAACAGCAACGGCTCGGCGTCGGGATGGCCGTCAAGGGCAACTACTCGTCCGACGGATAGGAAGTGGTCACCGACGATGTGCTCGGCGTACAGCTCGCACTCGATGTGGGCGACCGCGTCGTCGAGCAGCGGTGCGCCGGTTTCACCGAGATGCCATGGCGCAAGCGCGAATCGGTCGATGCCGCGGCGTGCGAAACCCAGCGCGGTCGCCGATTGCGTGCTGGACAGCACGTTCACCGCGAACGACCCGCTATCCCGGATCGCAGGATAGGTCGACGACGTGGCCGCAGGCGCGAAAGCCACCAGCGGTGGGTCCAGCGACATGCTCATGAATGACTGGCAGGTCATGCCGACGTTCTCCCCGCTCCTGGAAGCGGTGATCACCACGACGCCGGAACAGAATCGCCCGAGAACGTCGCGGAACAGATCCGAATCGAACGGGTCGCGAGTTGGGCGAGCGGCACCTGCCCTGATGTCGAGCGCGGTCATCGTCGCGGCTCCACAACAGCTGCGACGACCTCGCAGTCGGCCACCTGATTGAGGACGCCGTCGATGGCGTCGAGGCCCACAGTGGTCGAAACCATTGAATCGAAGTCCAATTCACCGCGTTCGAGAAGCCCCGTCCACACCGGGATGTCACGCAACAGGTTGGTCTGTCCCCACTGGCAGCCGTGAATCTGTTTGCCGTTCATCGCTGCGTCGAACGCGCTGATCGGCAGTGTCGCAGTGAGGAAGTCCTTGGTGACGCTGGCGAGGACGACGTGACCCGTCGGGCGCGTGATCGCCATGGCGGTACCCATCGCGGTCGCCTCACCCGAGGCCTCGAAAGCGAACTCGACGCCGCGCTTGTCGCCGAAGAGAGCCGGATAGCTGCCGGCCACCTCTTTGACCTTCTCGACGAGGTCGGGATCATTGGCGTCGAAGGTGTGTGTGGCGCCGAACTTTTCGGCAATTTCCCGACGATGCGCCAGCGGATCGATGGCGATGATCGTTTCTGCTCCGAGAACACGCGCGCTCTGCAGGTATGCGAGCCCCGTCATGCCACACCCGACGACCGCGACGCTGGCTCCCGCGGTGACCGGCGCGACGTTGAACGCTCCACCTACGCCACCTGCACCGCCGTCGGCCAGGACGGCCAGCGCCTGATGGGATAGACCTGTGGTCAGCGGCACCACCTGGATTTCCCTGGTCAGCATCTGTTCGGCGTAGGACCCGAGGTAGGAGTGCGCGACCGTGGAACCCGTTCTGGCGAGCTCGATCTCGGGCCCGAGGAAGGTCAGCTCGCCGCACATGTCCGGCCGATCGCGTAGACATGCGTAGCAGACACCGCACCACGGATTGGCCGATGCGAGCACGGTGTCGCCCACGCGTACCCGACTGACGTCGGAGCCCACGGCAGACACGATGCCCACACCCCCGTGACCGGGGATCTGCGGGATGTGTGCGCCGGGCGGGAACGGGGGATTGTCGAAGGCGATGACGTCGGTGATGCAGGCGACCACCGCGGTGGTGTCGACAACCACTTCGTGCGGGCCGGGAGCGGGCAGGTTCACATCGTCGACCTCGACGTGGCGGCCGTTTCCGTGCCAGAGTGCCGCGCGCATCAGGCGTTCGCCTCTGCGAGTGCGGCAACGGCGTATCCGCTGGCGGTGGCTTCGCGAATGGTCTGCGCGACGTGGCTGCGGTACATGGTGAAGTCTCGCCAATAACGTTGTGTGCGTGTGCCATCCTTCATCGCGCTGGACCCGGTCACACGAGCCATCAGATCCATCGCTTCGGTGAGCACCTTGCCAGCCTGGATGGCCAGCGAGACCAAGCGCTGATTCTCGGCAATGGTGACCGGCCTGCCGGTCGCCGCCGACTCGGCGCACAGTTGGGTGTAGGAGGCGGTGACGCTGAGCAGGCAGGCTTCAGCCTGATCGATCAGGGTGGTTGCCTCGCCGTACCACTGCCGATAGAACGAGTCCTCTGCGCGGACAGCCATCGGTGGCCACATCGTCTTCTTCACCGGCATCGTCGCCGCGAACTCGTCGAACATCGCCTTGGTCATTCCCAATGCGACGGCGAGCAATTCGGCGAAGAAGAACGGCTGGATCGGCCCGATGTACATCGGATTGCCATACAGCTCAAGCCCATAGGTCTGATCCGGACGAATGGCGTTGATATCGATGTCGAGGACGTATCCATGGTCGACGACGCAGTGGTCGACCTTGACCGAGTTGGAACCGCTGCCCTTGAGGCCGATCAACGTGCCCCAGTCGTCGAGGATCTCGTACTTGTCGCGCGGTACCAGCGCCAGCCCCGGATGGGGACGACCGCCGTCGGCGGGCATGATCATCACCGCATTGAAAACGTGTGTCGAGTAGGGCACGCCTGAGCAGTAGTCCCAGAGCCCGTTGAGTTCCCAACCACCGTCCACCGGCGTCGCGGTCACCGAGGGCACCACGCGGGAGGGCGCGATGAAATGTCCGTCGGCGCCCATGGCCTCGGCTTGAACGTCGGCATCGAACAGCCCGGCAAGGTTGACCACGTGGGCCGAGCCCAGGCACAAACACCATGCTGTCGAAGGACATCCGCGACCGATTTCGACGACGACGCGCAGGAAGTCTTGAATCGACAGTTCGTAGCCGCCCAGAGCAGCCGGCTGCAGCATCCGGTAAAAGCCGAGCCGCCTGAACTCCTCGTGCAGCTCCGGCGAGTAGCGGGTGCGTCGCTCGGTTTCGGCTTGCTCCTCGCGCAGCCTGTCCCTCAACCCACGCGCACGAGCCAAGAAGTCGTCAACGGTCAGTCCTGGCTCGGGGACCGGGATCTGCTTCCGCACAGACGTTTTGGTGGAATCAATGACGGTCATCGACACTCCTCTGATTGAGACCCACGGCCGACACCAGTGACGGTGGCGGCTCGCTTCTGTTCTCGAGTGTGATGCGGCGCACATCGGTAATGAAAGGAGATGCGGCGAGGTTGGCCGAAATCAGCCGCGATGTCTGATCACCGGAGGGCGTTGACCGAATTCCAAAGCCGTTCCACGACTTGCTCGTTCACCCATCGCCCCGAAGTGCACGGCGAAGTGCGTTGTCGCGCAATATGTCGTCGGGCCTGTTCCCGAACCTGGCGTGGTACGTGCGCGAGAAGTTTCCGACCGAGCCGAAACCGCAGCGAACCGCGATCTGTGCCACGGTCAAACCGTCGTCGGCTTGGAGCAACATCCCCCTGGAGCGCAGAAGACGTTGCTCACGAACATATTTGGGCACACTGGTGTGCGCCTCGGCGAAGATCCGGGACAGGTGCCGTTCGCTGATCCCGACAGCACGTGCCACATGTGGTGCGGTCAGACCTGGATCGGACAGATTGGCCGCGATGTAGTCACGTGCTCGGTCAAAATGATTGTGGACGGCTGGCTCCGGTCGCGGAGAGAGGACAGCGGAGATGAGCTCCACCAGGTCGTCCTCCGCGAGCGACTCGGCCGCCTGATCGCTCGTCGCGGCAATCAATCGCGTTCTCAAAGCGGCACCGGCGAAATTGTTGCCGATGTCGATGACCCGCGGAGTGAATCCGATTGGCACACCCGTCGATCGTTGCAGAAGTGGCGTCGGAACGACGACGGCCAGAGCTTCGGTGTCCTCGCCGAAGCCACTGACGAACGGGCGCTCGAGGCTCGTGACCAACAACCGATCGACCGTGGCGAAGTGGGTTTGGCCGTCGGTGAACAGGAAAGTATGGCCTTTGAGGGTGATCGTGATCAGCGTGGCGGGCACACCATCGTCGGATACAAATCTGCCCGACATCTCGACGATGTGGGACCCCATTCGCAACGACATGACACGCAGCGAACCGACCTCGGCCACCGTTCCCGTTGCATCGAGTCGCTCGTCACCGAGGACTTTGGCGTGCAGCGGCAGAAAGGTACTGCTGGTGAACTCCTCCCACCGGGCCGCGGATTCGACACCGAGCCCATCGGTGGTGAAGGCGATCGGATCAGGAGCCGACGGCCGCCCCGACGCCCCACGTGCCATGTCTACTCCCACGTCCTCCAGTGCTCGCGGCGAAAGACGCGATGAAACCGCACTGCCACGCCGCACCTGGCCATGTTATCCAGGTCACACGATGGTTCGGCAAGTGGCGTGAAAGCATGACCGAAATGACGCCGGATGGCCGATTCCCACAGGAGACGGACCCTCAGTGCGCGGAGAAGACCGCCAGTTCGCCCGCGCTGATCTGGCCGTTGATGCCGTCGCGACGCAGGCCGCGGAACCCGCCGACGACGAACACAGCACCACTGACACCGCGTGCCTGCAGGTGCCAGGCCAGCCACTCGGCCTCGTGGCCGTCGTCGCTCACGACGACCCAGCGCCGATCGGCGGTTGCCGTGCGCAGCGAGGTCGGTGAGCCGGGGGTCAGCAGGTCGAGCGCTTCCGCGGCGTCGACCGCCAGCGCACCGAGCAGCGCGCCGTCGAGCCTGCGCTTGCGGTGACTGCGGATGTCGACCGGCACTGCTCCTGCAGCGATCGCGGCGCGGTAGGCCGTGGGCTGAAGCGAGAGCGGAACGTCGGGGACGGGCTGTGTGACCGGCGCCTGTGCGAAAGAGTGAACCTGGACCAGTGCGTTAACCAGCGGTGATGCGGTCATGAGAGAAACCTCGAGAGTGATCGAAACGAGCGGGGGCGTCGACGAAGGGCGGCCGCATGATGCGGACTCAGCCCTGACAACACTCCTGACAGCTCTTGATCACGGCGACAAGTTTGCCACAGTGCACCGCCGCGGGCCAGGCCTGCGGGAGTTTTGTGCTTGCGGCGCGCAAAAAGAAGAAGTTCGACGCCGCGCTGGGCGTGCCAGGTCAGCGGGTCCCGCGCCCACGGCCCTGCTGTTTGGCCCGCTCGGACACCAGGCGTAGCCCCTCGAGAGTCAGATATGAGTGGTGCGTGGTGAGCGTGCGGCTCTCCGGGAAGATCAGCGGCGCCAGCGACCCGGTGGCCACGACTGTCAGATCCCGGCCGTCGAAGCCGTCGACGGTGCCGCGCACCCGGTCGACGAGTCCGTCGACCTGCCCGGCGAATCCGTACAGGATTCCCGACTGCAACGCTTCGACGGTGTTCTTGCCCAACACGCTGCGCGGAGGCATGAGCTCGACGCGGCGAACTGTGACCGTGTGCTCGGCGAGGGCCTCGACGCCGAGGTTCACTCCGGGTGCGATGGCACCGCCGAGGAACTCGCCCTTCGCAGACACCGCGTCGACAACTGTGGCCGTGCCGAATGCGACGACGATGCACGGTCCGCCGTAGATATGGTGCGCGGCAAGACAATTGGCAACACGATCAGTGCCGACCTCTTTGGGATTGTCGACGAGCAGCGGAACCCCGGTGCGCACACCCGGTTCGAGGAGCACGTGATGGACGCCGTCGTAGTAGCGCGAGACCATGACACGGAGCTCGCGCAACAACGCCGGCACCGTCGACAACGCGGCCACGCCGGTGATCTGCTCGATGTCGCCGCCGAGTAGGCCGCGAATAGCCATCGCGAGTTCGTCGGCGGTCAGGTGCGGGTCGGTGTGAATCCGCCAGTCCCGCACCAGGGTGGCGTGCTCACCCGACCCCGCGAACACCCCGAGATGGATGTTCGTGTTCCCGACCTCGACGGCGAGCAGCATCGACGACCTAGACCGTTGAATCTGCGAAGTCGGTTCGCGCCGAGTCAGTTTCGGGGTGGCGGGGGTCGAGTAGTCCTGATCCTTCTGGTGCGTGCGCGGGATCTGTGCCGTTCTCGACGACGCGGTTGGCCTCGTCGACGAAGACCACGTGCGGGCTGTAGGCCCGCACTTCCGCTTCGTCGAGGATCCCGTAGGCGATGATGATCACCAGATCACCGGGATGAACGAGATGTGCTGCCGCGCCGTTGATCCCGATGACGCCCGTACCGCGGTCGCCCGCGATCGCATAGGTCTCGAGACGGGCGCCGTTGGTGATGTCGACGATGGTGACCTGTTCACCTTCGAGAAGGTCCGCGGCGTCGAGCAGGTCGGCGTCGATGGTCACCGACCCGACGTAGTGCAGATCGGCCTGAGTGACGGTCGCCCGGTGGATCTTCGACGTCATCATGGTGCGAAACATGCTGTCATTCCTCTGTGTTGGCGTGCATTGCGGGCGGGCTGCAGAGTCTGTGGGGGCGTGATCTCGACTAGCTCGATCAGCGGGGAACGGCGCTCGATCAGCGCGGGGCGGCGCTCGATCAGCGCGGGAGTGATCTCGACAAGCTCGATCAGCGAGGAACGACGCTCGATCAGCGAAGAGTGGCGCTCGATCAGCGAGGAACGGCGCTCGATCAGCGAAAGCCGGTGCGGGTCAGTACGCATCGGGATTCCCGATGTCCTCGGGCTCGATGCCGATCGATACGCCGACGTTGTCGATCAGCCGCGCGGCGCCGAGGCGGGCGGCGACCAGCAGGCGTCCGTCGCCCTTGTCGGGCGCTTCGCCGAGGGCGCGGTCACGCAGCGCGAGATAGTCGAGTTCGATGTCCGGCGACGTCGCCAAAACCGCTTGTGCGGCAGCGAGAATCGCATCCTTGCCGCCGGGAGCGGCGTGAGCTCCCGCGGTGAGCGCCGCAGACAGCGTGGTCGCGACCTCACGCTGCTCCGGTGTCAGGTAGCGGTTGCGCGACGACAATGCCAGGCCGTCAGCCTCGCGCACCGTCGGCACCCCGACGATGTCGACGTCGAGGTTGAGGTCGGCGACCATCTGCGCGATCAACACCAACTGCTGGTAGTCCTTCTCCCCGAAGAACGCGGCGTGCGGTGCCGCGATGTTGAGGAGTTTGCACACCACGGTCAGCATCCCCGCGAAATGCCCCGGGCGCACGGCGCCGTCGAGGATGTCCCCTGCCGGTCCCGGCACGATCGTGGTGCGCGGCCCGAGTGGGTACATGTCGTCGACGGTCGGCGCGAACACCAATTCCACACCGGCGGAACGCAACAGCTCGACGTCGTCGTCGAACGTCCGCGGGTATGCGTCGAGGTCTTCGCTCTCGCCGAACTGCAGCGGGTTGACGAAGATCGACACGATGACCACCACATTGCCGACGCTCTTGGCGGCGTCGATCAACTGCAAGTGGCCCGCGTGGAGCGCACCCATCGTCGGCACCAACGCCACGCGCTTACCCGCGCGACGCAACGCCTGGCTCACCCGGTGCAGCGTCGCAGGGTCGCGATGCACCGTCAGTTCACCTCGGGCGTAGGCGTCTGGACTCAGCGGCGCGGTCATCGTTCTCCTCCGATACGGCTCGAAAGGCCGTGCATCACAACATCTGTCGACATCTGTTCGGTGTTCACTCACTGCTCCAATACGTCGAGGAGCGGTGCGGGTGCGTCGGTGTATGCGGCTGCCCGGCGCGCAAGGATGCGATACGCCTCGGCGATGGCGTCCGGTCGATGACCGCCGGGTAGTGCTCGGAGAGCGTCGAGGTGGTCTGCGACGGCCTGCGCGTCGCCCCTCGCCACGGGGCCGGTCAGCGCGGAGGGACCGAGGTCGAGCACATTGTGCAGAGCTGCCGTCAGAAGCGGCGCGAGAATGCGTTCGGCCAACCGTTCCGAAGATCCGTCGACTGTTGCCGCGTCACGGCCGGACTCCCCCGCACCGCCCTCGATGGCCGCGTTCATCGCCACGACCGCATCACTGACAAGTGCGACGAGATGATTGGCACCGTGCGCGAGTGCTGCGTGGTAGAGCGTGCGGTCGGCCTCGGCGATCCGGACAGGCTCACCGCCCATCTCGAGCACGAGGGCCGACGCTATCGCGAGACCCACCTCGTCGGAAGCGGTGACGCCAAAGCAAGCCTGCGGCAGTCGGGCGGTGTCGTCGTCGGTTCCGACGAACGTCATCGCGGGATGAATGGCGAGCGGAAGCGCCCCGAGCGCGGTGAGGGGCGCCAAGATGTCGACGCCGTGCGCGCCCGCCGTATGTACGACGAGCGTCCGAGGACGCAGCCGTCCGCTGTCCACGATCTCCGCGACAACGTCGGAGATGCGGTCGTCGGGTACGGCGATGATCAGGAGCTCCGAGCGGGCGACCACGTCGGGAAGATCGAGAATCTGCGATTCGGGAAGTCGTTGGGCGGCGCGGCGTCGAGACTGCGGCGACCTGGCCACGACCGCTCCAACCACGTGGCCTGCGCGTTCGAGTGCCTCGCCGAGTGCGGTTCCGACACGTCCCGCCGAAATGATGCCGATAGTCAGGCGCGCGGGTGTCGGCAGATTGCTGACCCCTGCGAATTCGGCGGAGAAGGATCCGGAATGGCCTGCTCGCCCCGCGTCGCGGGGTGGCTGATTCGACACGGCGGGATCGCCGTTCGGTGAGGTCACCGGTGTCCTCCCAGATCGTTCCAGTCCCAACTGCAGCGTGGGTACCGGACGTGCACCGCAATGCTAGGCGCTCGACGCATCGTCGGGCCAATGCCTGTGAGGCGGGTCACCCAAGCGGATCGTCGACGACACGGGTGAGACGCTCGACGGCTCTGACCAGGTCGACGGAAGGGGAAAGTCAGTCCTCGCGACGACGACGTCCGCCGCCACTGCCACCGGGAGACTGGCGAAGCTGATTGAGCAGCTCTGCGACGGGCAGTCCAGCGGTATGCGCGGCGTCGTGGTCCTCATCGTCCTCACGACGTCGTCGGCCACCGCTGTAGGTACTCGCGGGCGCACCGTCGCCGGTCTCGTGCCGACCCGCCGCGGAGTCAGGGGTGTCGACCGTTTCGGAGTCACCGGACTCGGGCGCCGACGTTGCCGTCTCAGCCTGGGCCTCCTGCTCCGGCGCCGCGACGGTGTCGGCGGCTGAAGGAGTCGTCTCCGCAGTGGGGACATAGAACCCGCCGGAGAACGGTGACGCCGAGGTCGATCCTGCAGGGGGTTCCTCGTCGTATCCCGAGGTGTAGGGCGCCCGCGGCTGTTCGTCGACCACGTCGACGACGACCTCGTCAGCCCTCACCTCTTCTGCACCGAAATCCTCCGGGCCGAATTCTGGGCCCGATCCCGCTGCGCCCAATCCTTCTGTGCCCGATCCTTCTGTGCCCGATCCTTCTGGGCCAACGTTCTGCTGGTCGGCCTCAGCTTGCGCCGCAAGCTCCTCGTCGACAGCGACCGTCTCGACCTCGTCGGCGCTTACGTCCTCGACGGCCGCATACTCCACCGCGCCATACTCAACCGCCCCGTACTCGACGGCTGTGTCTTCGGCGTGGATGTCGTCGAGCGGGACCTCGGCGGCGATGCGCCCGGAGATGGGGGCGTCACCCGGAACCACCGGGAGCACTTCGGTCAGTTCGTTGGGGTCGACGTCGGTCCCGAAACGTCGCGGAGCGTCGAACGGGCGGGAGTCGCGTCGACGATGCTCAGCACCGGGAGCGGTCTGCTCGAAGTCGCGCGCGGCAACGGCGCCGTCGTCGTGAGCGGTGTAGTCGGTCGTGCCGTACCCGCCGGAATAGCCCGAGTCGCCGTAACCCCCGTTGCCGTACCCGGTATGGGATTGACCCGACTCGGCGCCGAGACCACCGAGGCCCGAAGCCAGCTCACGCAGCTTCTCGTTGGGAAGAGCCGCGCGCTGATCGGGCAGCGACTCACCCAGCAGCATCTCGAGGCTCGATCGCAGTGCGAGCACCTGCGCCTTGAGTTCGGCCAGTTCGACGCCGGCTTCGTCGCTGATCTCCTTGCGAATCGTCGACTCGACGTCGAGCTCGTACTGCCTGCGCGCGGCGATCTCGCGCTCGAGTTGCAGTTCGTACACCAGGCGCAGGTCGCGGCTCTTGCTCTCGGCGCTTTCGGCCTGCCTGCGGTAGCGCGTGACAAGAATCGCCGCGATCACCGCCGCCCACAGCGCAGCGATCACCGCCAGCGATCCGAGCACCGAGATTTGATCAGTGAAGAGCATCAGCACGCTGGCCACAACGGCCAGCACGATCAGGAGACCCACCAACCACTGCCCGACGCGACCGGAACGGCGTGTGTCGGCGGCACGGCCAGTCGAGGTCGTCATGATCGTGAACTTACCCTCTGACAGCCGCCACGACCGCCAGGCTGGTGCGGAGAGTCACGATTGGACCCCTAAGAAGTCGTCCGATCGCGTCACACATGCAAGTCACGCGGGTCCGGGATGACCGTCTGCCCGCGGCTGCGTCGGCTGGTCGGTCGGGTCATCGGGTGCCCGGCAGCAGTACTCGAGCCACAGCGCCGCACCGACGAGCGCGAGTCCGCCGAAGGCGCCCACGATCGCGCCGGGTCTGTCGTGCTCGGCGGCATTCACGCCGTGCTGACTCCACAGGAACACCAGCATCCCCACCCACACGCCGACGGCCACAGCGCCGAGGATCGCGGACGCCTTCGCCAGGGCGAGCACACGCGCCGCCGTCAGCGGGTGCAACTGCCCGCGCGCCCGACCCACCTGACGGTCGGCGACACGTGCGCGCACCACGAAAGCCATCGCCGTCTCGATCGCGGCGAGCACGTAGAGAACGATTCCAGCAAGCAGCGGCAGCGGGGGCAGCGCCGAGTAGTTGTAGCGCACCAGAATCCACGAGACCACGGCGACGAAGACCGCGATGATCAACAGATCGCGTGGTCGCGTCGGACCCAGGCCGGGTTCGTCGGACTCCGGTGGCGTCGACGGCTGCGGGACGGTCACCTCGACACCTCACTCCCAGGTCGGCCCGGCTGCGAGTTCCCGGGACGCGCGGACAGTCGATGCACGCCCGCGCGTTCACTCGCGGGTAGCGCCGCAACCAGGTCGACGACGAACCGGACACCGTCGGGCGTCCACAGCGTCGCGTCGGGTTCGATCTCCAGCCACGGAACGAGTACGAAGGCCCGGTCGGCGGCACGCGGATGTGGCAGCGTCAGCACCTCGTCGTCGCTGGTGATCGGCTGTCCGTCTGCGTCGGTCGCACAGATCACGTCGACGTCGAGTGTCCTCGGGCCCCAACGAATATCACGGGTCCTATCGGCAGCGCGTTCGAGTTCGAAGCCCCGCTCCAACCAGTCGCGCGCCGAGATCGGGGCGTCGACGATCAGCGTGATGTTGTAGAAGTCGGGTTGTTCGACGCCGCCCCACGGGGCCGTCGAATAGATGCTCGACGCCGCGACG
Source organism: Gordonia sp. w5E2 (assembly GCF_036540975.1). Taxonomy (NCBI): domain Bacteria; kingdom Bacillati; phylum Actinomycetota; class Actinomycetes; order Mycobacteriales; family Gordoniaceae; genus Gordonia; species Gordonia sp. w5E2. Next base: position 4,218,700 of record NZ_CP144213.1, read on the forward strand.
AGGTCGTCGGCGAATGCGTCGACGACCTCGCGAAGCCGGGCCTCGCGGTCGCCGAGATTGGTACCTGCGGACAGCACGGCGCGAGTCACCGGACACCACCGGCCGACTTGCGAGAGCGTCGGGTCACGACGGCGACGTCGGCGAAATCCAGCGGGATCGGCGCGGACGGCTTGTGCACCACCACCTCGCAGGCGTGGATGCGGTCGTCGAGCATGATCTTCTCCGCGATCTCCCCGCCGACGGCCTCGATCAGATTGCGCGGGCCACCAGCGACGACGTCGTGGACCTGCTGTGCGAGCGATCCGTAGTCGATGGTGTCGGCCAGATCGTCCGACGCCGCAGCAGCACGCAGATCGGCCCACAGCGTCACGTCGATGATGAAGTCCTGCCCGTCACGGCGCTCGTGGTCGAAGACGCCGTGGTTGCCACGCACGCGCAGACCGCGCAGTTCGATGCGGTCAGCCATCTCCATGCTCCCGTCGGACGGCGTGCCGGTCGCGCCCACCTGTACGCCACGCCGCAGCGACAGTCACCGCATCACGGTTGGCTGCGACGTCGTGTACCCGAACTCCCCACGCACCGTGCACCGCGGCGAGCGCGCTGATCGACGCCGTGGCGATTTCGCGGCCCTCCGGCGCACGATCATGGCCGTCCGCGGCGAGCAGCGTACCGAGGAAGCGCTTGCGCGACGCCCCGACGAGCACCGGGAAACCGAGATCGACCAGCGTCGGCAACGCGTTCAGTAGCGCCCAATTGTGTTGTGCGGTCTTGGCGAACCCGAGACCGGGATCGAGGATGATGTTGTCGGGATCGACGCCGACGTCGACGGCGGCGTCGACTTGGCCGAGCAGTTCACGACTGACCTCTGCGACAACGTCGCGGTATCCACCCGTGTCGTCGACCCGGTGGGTGAATCGTCGACCGGCATCCGATTCGGCTGCCGCGGGACGCCAGTGCATCAGAATCCAGGGCAGTCCGGCGTCGGCGAGGAGCGCTGCCATGCCCGGGTCTGCGCGACCGCCCGAGACGTCGTTGACGATCGTCGCCCCGGCCTCGATGGCGGCCGCCGCCACGCCTGCGCGCATCGTGTCGACCGAGACCTGCACGCCTTCGGCAGCAAGTGCGGAGATCACCGGAACCACGCGCTTGATCTCGACGGACTCATCGACGCGCACCGCACCCGGGCGGGTCGATTCACCACCGACATCGATGATGTCGGCGCCGTCGGCGAGGAGACGCACACCGTGTTCGACGGCGCGGTCGGGGTCGAGGTAGCGACCACCGTCGGAGAACGAGTCGGCGGTGACATTGACGACGCCCATCACCTTCGTGCGTGCGGCATCGACCGTGTCGGCGGCGACCGGGTGAGCGGTCACCGGGTGATGAGGTCGAGTGCCTCGCCGCGCGAAACGGCGCTTGTCTTGAAGATGCCGCGCACCGCGGACGTCGTCGTGCGGGCGCCCGGCTTGCGGATACCCCGCATCGCCATGCACAAGTGCTCTGCTTCGATCACGACGATCACGCCGCGCGGATTGAGCCGCTCAACCAGGGCATCGGCGATCTGGCTCGTCAACCGCTCCTGCACCTGCGGACGCTTGGCATAGAGGTCGACGACGCGCGCCAACTTCGACAGTCCGGTCACCTGGCCGGTCGGGCCCGGAATGTAGCCGACGTGGGCGACACCGTGGAACGAGACGAGATGGTGCTCGCACGTCGAGTACATCGGGATGTCTTTGACCAGCACCAACTCGTCGTGATCTTCGTCGAAGATGGTGGCGAGCACCTCCGACGGGTCGGTGTAGAGACCGGCGAACATCTCGCGGTACGCATTCGCCACGCGAGTCGGTGTGCGCCGTAACCCCTCGCGGTCGGGATCCTCGCCGACCGCGATCAGCAACTCTCGCACAGCCGCCTCTGCGCGCTCCTGGTCGAAGAAGCGCCCATCACCGGTCGACAAATCACGCGACGCGTCGTCGTGAGTCGCGATGTCGTGACCCTCGCTGATTGTCATCGATCCGGCCCTCAGGCTCCGTCTCCGGGTGAACGGTTGTCTCCGTGCGAACCGGTCTCCCCGTGCGAACTGTTGCGCTGCGACCCGTCGCCGGCATCATCGCGATGCTGCCCGCCGTTGCTGCCCGCTCCGTGCTGGCCGCCGTACGAACCGTTGCCGTAGCCATACCCGTTGGGCTGATTACCGTTTGGCTGGTTTCCATTTGGCTGATTTCCGTTGGCGCCGTTCGGGTTTCCGTTCTGCGGGTACCCCTGCGACTGGGGATATCCCTGCGACTGCGGATATCCCTGCGACTGCGGATTCCCCTGCGATTGGGGCGGCCAACCCGGCGCCGACCAGTCACGCGGAGCACCATAGTCGGGGCGAGTGCCGCCACCCTGCGAACCCTGCGGGTAGCCCTGCTGCGGATAGGGCTGTCCGTATCCCTGACCCGGGTACGAACCCTGGCCCGGATAGGAACCCTGACCCTGATGGGGGGTTCCGTAGTAGGGCTGCTGCCCACCGGGGTAACCCGGGGCGGCGGGAGCACTGCCTGCACCGACCGGCTCGCGCACCGGCTCCGGCGGCGGAGGAGGCCACGGCTCGCCGCGCTCGATGGCCAACTCGCCCGGGGTCTTCACCGGGGGCTTGTCGCTCGGGGTGCGCTCGCCGAACTCGTTGAACGTCGTGATCCGCGGACGCTTTTCGACGTCGGACAGGATGTTCTCGAGATCCTTGCGCGTCAGCGTCTCCTTCTCGAGGAGTTCACTGGCAAGCACGTCGAGGGTGTCGCGGTACTCGGACAGGATCGCCCACGCCTCGGTGTGTGCGGCCTCGATCAGTCGGCGCACCTCGTCGTCGATCTCACTCGCGACCTCGGCGGAGTAGTCACTCTGCGCGCCCATGCTGCGGCCGAGGAACGGATCGCCCTGCTCCTGCCCGTAGCGCACGGCGCCGAGCTTGGCGCTCATGCCGTATTCGGTGACCATCGCGCGTGCGATCTTGGTCGCCTGGTCGATGTCCGACGACGCGCCGGTCGTCGGCTCGTGGAAGACCAACTCCTCCGATGCGCGACCGCCCATGGCCATCACCAGACGAGCGATCATCTCCGAACGCGTCATCAGGTCTTTGTCCTGCTCGGGCACGGCGAGCGCGTGACCACCCGTTCGTCCGCGCGCGAGGATCGTCACCTTGTAGATCGGGTCGAGATCGGGCATCGCCCACGCGGCGAGCGTGTGTCCACTCTCGTGGTACGCGACGACCTTCTTCTCGTGTTCGCTGATGATCCGGCTCTTGCGACGCGGTCCGCCGATGACGCGGTCGACCGCCTCCTCGAGCATTTCCGCCGTGATCTGCGTCTTGTTCTCGCGCGCGGCGAGCAGTGCGGCTTCGTTGACGACGTTGGCGAGGTCGGCGCCCGACATTCCTGGCGTGCGCTTGGCCAAACCGTCGAGATCGGCATCCTCGGCGATGGGCTTGCCCTTGGCGTGCACCTTGAGGATGGCCCGACGACCCGCGATGTCGGGGTTGCCGACGGGAATCTGCCGGTCGAAACGTCCGGGACGCAGGAGCGCCGGGTCGAGGATGTCGGGACGGTTGGTCGCCGCGATCAGGATCACACCCGAGCGGTCGCCGAAGCCGTCCATCTCCACGAGCAACTGGTTCAGCGTCTGCTCACGCTCGTCGTGACCACCGCCGAGACCAGCACCACGCTGACGGCCGACGGCGTCGATCTCGTCGACGAAGATGATGCACGGACTGTTGTTCTTGGCCTGCTCGAACAAATCACGCACACGCGACGCACCGACACCGACGAACATCTCGACGAAATCGGAACCCGAGATGGTGAAGAACGGCACGCCCGCCTCGCCCGCGACTGCCCGCGCGAGCAACGTCTTACCCGTTCCCGGCGGACCGTAGAGCAGCACGCCCTTCGGGATCTTGGCGCCGAGAGCCTGGTAGCGCGCGGGGTTCTGCAGGAAGTCCTTGATCTCGTAGAGCTCTTCGACAGCCTCGTCGGCACCCGCGACGTCGGCGAAGGTGGTCTTGGGCATGTCCTTGGACAACTGCTTGGCCTTGGACTTGCCGAAGCCCATCACGCCGCCCTTGCCGCCACCCTGCATGCGGTTCATGACGAAGAAGAACAGTCCGAACAGCAGCAGCATCGGCAGCAGGAAGATCATGATCTGCCAGAACACCGACTGCTGCGTCACGTTGGTCTGATAGCCGGCCCCGGTCGACTTGACCGAGTCGAAGACCTGCTCGCCCGCCGAAGCCGGGTATTTGGTCGAGATCTTCGTGACGTCCTGGCCGTCGACCTTGATTGCATCCTTGGTCTCGATCCGCAACTGCTGTTCGCGATCGTCGATCTGGATGAACTTGGTGTTCTTTGTGTTGAGCTGCGTCAACGCGACAGAGGTGTCGACCCCGGTATAGCCGCGATCGCCATCGCGCATCGCGCTCCAGCCCCACAGGGCGAGCACCAGCACCGCGAGTATCGCGAGGTTACGGAAGACTGTCTTTCGGTTCATGCGCATTGGTGGAGGTCCAGGCTACGTGGGGCCGCCCGGCGCCGTTACCACTGTCCTTCCCATCGGTTCGTGAACGATGTGAACGCCACCCAAGGGTTCGGTCGTACACATTGAGGCTACCGGTCAACGATCACGCAGGTGAAACCGTTCCCTGTTTATCTGCGCGGGCTCCCCTCGCGCGCTGTGCGGGCTAGTTCTCGTAGACCGACGCGCGCAGGCGGCCGATGAAGGGGAGGTCGCGGTAGCGCTCCGCATAGTCGAGGCCATAGCCCACGACGAACTCATTGGGGATGTCGAAGCCGACATCGGCGACGTCGACGGGCGAGCGGACCGCCTCCGGCTTACGGAGCAGGGTGCACACCGCCAACGACCGCGGCTGACGGGTGGCGAGGTTCTTCATCAGCCACGACAGCGTCAGCCCCGAGTCGATGATGTCCTCGACGATCAGGACGTCACGACCTGCGATGTCGCGGTCGAGGTCCTTGAGGATGCGCACCACGCCCGACGACGACGTCGCCGACCCGTAGCTCGACACCGCCATGAACTCCATCTGCGACGGAATGGGCAACGCGCGGGCGAAATCGGTCATGAACATGATCGCGCCCTTGAGGACGCCGATCAGGACCAGATCGTCCTGCAGATCCGTGTAGCGCTGCGCCACCGACTGGGCCAGCTCCGCGGTCCGCGCCTTGATCTGTTCCTCCGTTATGAGGACAGCTTCGATGTCGTCGCCGTAGTGGTGCTCGATCTCGATCTCGGAATGCACGGATACCAGCTTGACACGTCCACCGAACCGGCCGATGCCCGCGGTGCCGTCCGCTGCGTCTGAACACCATTACCCACCCGAGGAAATGTCGTCTGAAAACAGGACGAATCCATCACAAGAGAATAACGGATCGAAACATGCGTCACCCGCGGGCGCGGTTGTGCCCACGCCCCAAGAAAAGCAGCCACTATCTATTTTCGGGCATCGTAGTGATCGGTATCACTCACTAACGATTCTCGGATTTTATTTGAGGATCACGGAGCGGCGTAATCGCCGATGACAAGCAAACTCAACGTCGGATCAAGGACGAGGACGACAATGAACCAACAGCGGCGATACAACCCCAAGCCACCCTCTCAACTAGCACATTTGCCTGGCGAAACATATTTGCCGACAAAGTATTTGATACGTGCGATTGCAATCTTCGCCGCCGCTGTGCTCGCGATCCCCCTGCTGCAGGCAACTGCCCACGCTGCGCCGTCGTCGGAATCGGTTCACTACCGCCTTTCCGCTGGACCGTCGTCGGTGAGCCTCTCCGTCACCGACGGCACGATAGCTCGTGAGGGCTCTGACCTGGTCATCAAGAACGGCGCGGGAAAGTCCCTTTTCCGCATGGCTTTGTGGTATCGGGATGAATTTCTCGAATTGCCCATCGACGCGCACGTGACCCCGACATCCGCGACTTTGGTCCCGTCCCGAGACAAACTGCGTGCACATCTCGCCGACCCGGTTCAGGTGAACGCGATGCGTGCGGTCGCCGCGAAGGAAGCCCCGACGAAGCAGACGAAGCAACAACGCGACAACGAGGCTCTCACCCGCTTCAACGGTCAGCTGTCGGCCGGAATGACCATTTCTTCTCTGGTCGGACTTGGTCTCGGCGCTGTTGTCGGGGCTGTGGTCGGATGTGGATTCGGTGCGGCGCTGGGCGCGGGAATCGGCTGCCTCTTTCCTGGCATTCAGATCGGTGCGGCGCTCGGGTCGATCGTCGGAATCATCCTCGGCGGAGGTGGGACGCTGATCCTCTCCGCGATCCAGTACTTCCAGACCATCAACTCGCCCGTTTAGAACGACTAAAAAGCGATCCCTCCGCGGTGACCCGGCCACGCTTTGGTGACCGGGTCACCGCGGAAGGCGCGTCACCCTCATCCCATCGGCTGTCCGTTCGACCGCCAGCCGGTGATCAGGCGATCCGCCGATCGCCACCTGACCCGGCCGAACACCCCGAAGTAGCTCGTCGACGGCCTCGATCACCCGCGTCGTGGGTTCTGTCGCGCCGACCTCCCGCAGCCAGCGCCGCACGACCCTGGTTCGCACCGCGGCGGGAAGGTCGGCGACCGAAGCGACGTCGAGTTCGGCGTGCTCGCCGATCCGCGACGACGTCGAGTAGATCTCGTCCGCGACGTCGTCGAGAGCGTCGACGTCCGCCTGCAATGAGGTCGCGGTGCGCGCCAGCGCCTCGACGACCCCACCGTGCAGGACATCGTCGAGCAACGGGATCACCTCTGCTCGTAGCCGCACGCGAGTGAATCTCGGGTCGCGGTTGTGCGGATCGGCATGCGCTGGCAGTGCCAGCTCTGTGCACGTTCCGACCGTCTGCGAACGACGTACACCCAGCAGCGGCCGACCCCACGGCTCACGCCACGCACGCATACCAGCCAGCGAACGCGACCCCGAACCCCTCCCGAGGCCGAGGAGGACAGTCTCGGCCTGATCGTCCATGGTGTGGGCCAGCAGGACCGGCAGTCCGGAGCGGGCGGCGTCGAGTGCCGCATACCGGGCCTCTCGTGCCGCCGCTTCCATGCCGCCGGCGGTACCGACGCTCACGCGCAGCACCTGCGCCGACGCACCGAGGCCTATGGCGGTCCGCGCCGCATCGGCCGCAACAGCATCAGAGCCTGGCTGCAGTGCATGGTCGACGATGAGCGCACGGACCGTCAGACCCGCACGAAGCGCTCCTGCGGTGAGCGCCAACGAGTCCGGCCCTCCGGACAACCCGACGCACACCTCGGTGCGTCCGGCCAGGTGAGCGGTCGCAAAATCTGCGACCGCGCGGGTCACAACACGCGTGCAATCCATCGCGACGGCTCGTCGATCTCGTCTGGCCGGGGCAGCGTCTCCGCATCGGTCCAGATGGTGTTGAAACGCTCCATTCCGACGGTCCCGACGACCTCGTCGACGAAAGCCTTACCCCGAATGTATTGCGCGAGTTTGGCATCCATACCGATCAACGCCCTGATGATGCGCTGCACTGGATTTCGCGGTGCGGTGCGTCGTTTGTCGAACGATGCGCGGATCTGCTCGACTGTCGGAACCTGTGCTGGGCCAACGGCATCCATGACGTGGTCGGCATGTCCCTCCAGAAGGGTGCCGAGCATCATCATGCGGGTGAACGCCTCGTACTGCTCGGGCGTCTGCAGCATCTGCATCACACCGATGACGCCCTTCTCCCGCTTGGCACCACCGCGCACAGCCGAATTGATCCGTGCGACAACGTCTGTCACCGATTCGCCCGCATCGGAGGTCAGCACCGCGATGTTGTCGAGCATGTACTGACGCAGCCAGGGGTTGGCGGAGAACTGCACGCGATGGGTCACCTCGTGCAGACACACCCACAGACGGAAATCCGACGGCACGACGCGCAGACTGCGCTCCACCGCAATGATGTTCGGCGTCACCAGCATGAGCACGCCGGGGTCACTCGGCCCGCTCGCGTCCGAACCACTCGGCGTGAACGGGTCGTACTGCCCGAGGATGGCGCCCGCGAGGAACGCGAGGAGACCGCCTGCCTGTAGGCCGCCGACCTTCCCCGACAGTCCGCCACCGGACTCGCCGTCGTCGTCGCCGTCGAGCATCGATCGCATCGACTGAGACGCGGCGTCGACCCAGCCGCGCCGGTCGACCACGAGCGCACTCGGTACGCGCAGACCGTCCGCGAGTCCGGTGACCTCGCGCACCGGTCCCTCGGCCCGCACTGCGGCGTCGGCCAGTTCGGCCTGCGCGGCGTCGAGCGTGTACTCGGTGACCTTCGGTCCCGGACGCACCAGCCGTTTCCCGACCGTCGCGGCAAGCGACCAGTCGATGCGCGCACCGATCGACTCGCCGCGCTCCTCCTGCTGGTCTCGCTGGTCGAGCTCGCCCCGCTGGTCAGCTCCACCCCGCTGGTCGAGCTTGTCGAGACCACTTCCCACGTCGGTCGGCTCGGTCATCGGCACCCGCACTCCCTCAACTTGCCCGCGACGTTGTCGAGGGCCGGCCGCGCGTCCGCGGGAGATGTGCCTCCCGAGATCAACGCGAACGACAGCACCCGACCGTCGACCGTCTGAACTATGCCGGTCAACGAACTGACGCCGGTCAGTGTTCCGGTCTTCGCACGCACCCACCCCGCGCCGGGGTTCTCGCCGACGGTGAAACGGTCGGCGAGTGTGCCGGTGCCGCCTGCGACCGGAAGTCCGTCGAGCATCGGGCGGATCTTGGAATCGATCGGCTGATCGCTTCCGGTCGGTCCGCTGGCAGCGGCCATCAGCTTGTCGAGCAGTGCTGCGGGCACGAGGTTGCGGTACGACAGCCCCGACGTATCGCGCAGCGTCACGTTCGAGACGTCGAACTTGTTGTCGGAGAGCGTCTGCTTCACCGCCGACGTACCCCCTGCGAGCGTTGCGGGCCCACCACGGGCGACGGACAGTTCGACGCCGAGCGCCTCGGCGAGGACATTGTCGGAGTAGCGGAGCATGTCGTTGACCCTGGTGACCAGCGGTGCCGAGCGGACCGTCGCGACGGTCCGCGCGCCAGCGGGAGCGGTGACGTTCGTGACCGGGGCGTCGACGTCGAGCGCCTTGGCGAGTTGTTCTCCGGCGGTTATCGCAGGGTTGTCGACGCGCGGGGAGTATTCGTTGAGCGGATCTATGCGCGCGCCGTCGGTCATCAATGCCTCGATCGGAGCGATGTCGCCGCCCTTGATGTCGTCGCGGCTCCAACTGCTGTCCATCGTCGGACCGGTGTACGCGCTGGTGTCGACGGCCACGGACGTGACCGAGACCCCCGACTTACGGACTTGCTCGGCAAGATCGCTGATCCGACCCGGATCGGTGTAGAACGTCTGCGACCGCTTCGACTGGGCCGACAGCGTCGGATCGCCCGCCCCCTTGATGATCACCTGACCGTCGGTACCCACCACGACGGTCGTCGTCAGGCGCGCATCGTGCGGCAGTCCGAGCAGCGCGGCAGCAGCGGTCAGGATCTTGGTGTTTGATGCCGGCACTCGTGGGGTGCTCGGACTCTTGGACCACAGGATCGCGCCGGTCAGCGAGTCGCTGACCTGGCCGGTGAACTCGCCGAGCTGGGGCGCGCGGGCCGCTGCGGCGATCTGTTTGGTGACGCCGTCTGCCGTCGGCTGCGGGGCCGTGGCCGACACAGCGTTGATCGCAGGTGTCGCGGCGATCGGCGCAGGCCGTGGCGGCACACCTGCGGGCAGGTCGTCGGACTTGTTCATGCGCAACGCCACGAACAGCACACTCGAGGCGATCAACGCCAGCACGACCACCGACACCAGGGTCCACACAACCGCGCGACGTCGACCGCCCAACCGACCGTCCTGATTCCTCGCGCCCACTCGACCTCCGGTCTCGACCCATCTCTTCCGACGCCCCACAGTATCGTTGAGGCGATTCGCACAGCCGGACCGCGGCTGTCGACACCCGCCGACGGCGCACCGATCCCGCCCGAGGCGCCACGATCAAGGAGGAACCGTGGAATTCGATGTGACCATCGAGATCCCCAAGGGAAGTCGCAACAAGTACGAGGTCGACCACGAGAGCGGAAAGGTCTTCCTCGACCGCTATCTCTACACCGCATTCGGCTACCCCGCCGACTACGGCTACATCGACAACACACTCGGCGAAGACGGCGACCCGCTCGACGCGCTGGTCCTGCTGCCCGAGTCGGTGTACCCGGGCGTCGTGGTCAAGGCTCGCGTGGTCGCGATGTACACGATGACCGACGAGGCAGGTGGCGACGACAAGCTGCTGTGCGTGCCTGCCAAGGACGTGCGCTGGGATCACATCCAGGACGTCGGCGACGTGTCGGAGTTCGAGCTGAACGCGATCTCGCACTTCTTCGAGCACTACAAGGATCTCGAGCCCGGCAAGTCGGTCACACCGGGCGGTTGGGTCGGCAAGGACGAGGCGGAGAAGGTGGCCCAGGCCGCCGTCGAGCGCTTCCCGGGGCACTGATTCGACGCCCCTGCCGCCACATACTGAAAAGTCCACCTCATCTGTTGCACGTCACCTTCGGCACTGCCGAAGGTGAACCGGCACAGATGAGGTGGACTTTTTGGGTCCTACCCGTCCGCCCTACTCGGCGGCGGCAGGTTCGGCGGCCGGCTTCCCGCGACGCAGTGGGAGCTCCTTCCACGTGACCGTGCCGATGATCGCGAGCAGCGAGACGATCGACACCGTCAGGAACACCGTGTCCATCGAGTTCGCGAAGCCCTCCTTGATCGGATCGCCCAATTCGGCAGGCAACTTCTCGATGATCGACGTATCGCTCATCACCGCGTCCGACGACCCCGACGCTCCCCCGGGATTCTGCGACGCCGCGATGAGACCCTTGGCGAACTCGCTGACCTGCGGATCATCACTGCCCGCGGCCCGCACGACTGCGGCGCGGTACTCGGGAGTCTGCGCTGCAGACACCATCTCGTCCTTGATGTTCGGCCCCATCATGCTGAACAGCAGCGAGAAGAACACGGCCACACCGAGAGTCGCGCCGATCTGGCGGAAGAAGGTCGCGGTGCCGGTCGACAAGCCCATGTCCTTGGGCGGCAGGATGTTCTGCATCGCGAGCGTGATCGGCTGCATCAGGTTGCCCAGTCCGAAGCCGAGCAGGAACGCCATGAGCATGACGATCCAGACCGGTGTCGACGTGCTCACCAGGTGCAACAGAAACGTGGCGACGGTGATGAGCACCGCGCCCACGATCGTGAACACCTTGTATCTGCCTGTGCGCGAGATCATCTGACCCGACGCGATCGAACCCATCATCAGACCGAGAACCATCGGCAGCATCTGCAGGCCCGCGACCATCGGGCTCGAGCCGCGCAGCACCTGGAAGTACTGGGGCAGCATCGAGATCCCGCCGAACATCACCGCACCGACGACCATCGAGATCACGATGCCCTGCGCGAACACCCGATTCTTGAAGACGCGCAACGGGATGAGCGCGTCGTCGCCCATCTTGTGTTCGACCCAGACGAACAGCGCGATGCCGAAGGCTCCGACGCCGTAACAGAGCCACGCCCAACCCGAGAACCACCCCCATTCGCGGCCCTGTTCGGCCACGATCAGCAGCGGCGCGATGCCGACGGCGAGCGCGAACGCACCCCAGTAGTCGGTACGGCCGCCCCGACCCTTCTGTTGGTCGTAGTTGAGCACCTTGGCGACGACGATCAGCGCGAGGATGCCGATCGGAACGTTCACCAGGAAGACCCAGCGCCACCCCGACACCCAGAGGATCGTCGACTGACCGGCGAAGAAGCCACCGAGTACCGGACCGAGCACACTCGACGTGCCGAACACCGCGAGGAAGTAGCCCTGGTACTTCGCGCGCTCACGCGGCGGGACGATGTCGCCGATCGTCGTCAGCGCCAGGGTGAACAGACCGCCCGCGCCGAGCCCCTGCAGAGCGCGGAACGCCGCGAGCTCGTACATCGACGTCGCGAGCGAGCACAGCAGCGATCCGACGATGAAGATCGAAATGGCAAGCAGGAAAAAGGGTTTGCGGCCGTAGAGGTCGGAGAGCTTGCCGTAGAGCGGAGTGACGATGGTCGACGTGACGAGGTAGGCGGTGGTCACCCATGCCTGCATGTCGTAGCCGTGCAGGTCGTCGGCGATGGTGCGGATCGCGGTCGACACGATGGTCTGGTCGAGCGCCGCGAGGAACATTCCCAGCATCAAGCCGGCCAGGATCGTGAGGATCTGCCGGTGAGTCAGACCGGCGCCCGCCACCTCGTCAGATGGCGTGGACACCTGCGTCTCGTCTGTCATCTCGTTCCTTTCCCGGAATGTTCGCCTGCGGGCGCAATCAGCTGCTCCGCGGCGTCGACGAAGCGGTCGAACAACACGACCAACGTCGACAGTTCGTCTTGGCTCCAGTCCGTCATCGCGGACTCGAACGCTTCACGACGCATCGCTCGCATGCCCTCGACGCGTCGACGTCCCGCTTCGGTGATCACCAGGAGCGTTGCGCGTCCGTCGGCCGGATCGGCCTCGCGACGCACCAGGTCGAGGTCGACGAGTTGTGCGACGTGTCGCGACACGGTCGACGGATCAGCGTTGAGCGCGGCGGCGAGTTCGCTCGATCGCATGGGTGCACGGTCGAGGTGGAACAGCCCGCGGAATGCCGCGGTCTCGAACTCCCCGTCCTTGGTACGGAACGTGGTGTGGACCGCACGATCCCGAACACGCAGGTATCGGCTGAGCGAATCGAAGAGCTGGTCGATCGACTCCGGGTCGAGCACTGTTACCGCCTTTTACTACCTAACGGACAAAGCCGACGGATGTTACATATTGCAAGTAGTTGCATGTTGCAAGCAAATGCCGAGCGCAAGTATGCGCTCGAGTTCTGCGCTACGCAAACAGCCAACTACCATCGACATTCGTGACTCCTCAGCCTCCACCACCGTCAGGTAGCCGCCCCCACTTCACCTCCATGCCCGACCTCGCGCTTCGCGATCTCGGCGGCGCGGTCGTGTGGACCAACGACGATCTGTTCGCTGAGGTACAGAACCTGATCAAGACAGGCCCGGCCGAGTACCGGCCCGCAACCTTCGGGCATAAGGGCCAGGTCTACGACGGCTGGGAGACACGACGCCGACGCCGCGACGGCGTCGACCAGGCGATCATCCGCCTCGGCGCACCCGGTGTGATCTACGGCGTCGTCGTCGACACGTCGTGGTTCAAGGGCAACTATCCGCCCGAGATCTCTGTGGAGGCCACCGCGGTCGAAGGCGTCGTGTCGGCGCAACAACTCGTCGACGACGCCGAGTGGACAACGATCGTCGAGAGGACTCAGGTCGACGGCGACACCCGCAATCCGTTCAAGGTCGACGCAAAAGGCCGCTTCACGCACGTCCGACTCACCATGCATCCCGATGGCGGTGTCGCACGCTTCCGTGTTCACGGCCGCGGTGTGCCGAATCCGCACTTCTTCCGCTACGGCCACTTCGATCTCGCCGCCCTCGAGAACGGCGGACTGATCACCGCTTGTTCGAACATGTTTTACAGCTCACCGAACAACCTGCTGATGCCCGGTCGCGCGCGGCACATGGGCGAGGGGTGGGAGACCAGCCGCCGTCGTGACTCCGGCAACGACTGGGTACAGGTGCGCCTCGCGGGCCAGGGCAGGGTCAGTCTCGTCGAACTCGACACCAGCTACTTCATCGGCAACGCGCCGGGAGCAGCGACGGTGCGTGGCCGAGACGGCGAGGACGGTGAATGGTTCGATGTGTTGCCCCGCACCGAGCTGCAACCCGACACTCGCCACCGCTTCGTCATCGACCTCGACCGGCCGATGACCGAAGCGCGGATGGACATCTTCCCCGACGGCGGCATGGCACGGTTCAAGCTCTACGGACTGCTGACCGAGGAGTCGCAGGCGGGCCTGATCGAGCAGTGGGAGCGCGGCGAGGCCTGAGCGTCGACACCCGCCGTTCACCTGAAACACCCAATCCGGTCACATGGCGGGTTTTGACTGACTCCTCGTGGCTCACAGACTTCCGAAATCGGTCAGCAATCCGCTGCCTTCGCAGTTGGCACAGACTCCGCAGTTGGCACAGTCTTCGCAGATGTCACATGTGACGCGCAGGACGTTCCTGAAGTCGGCGACGGTGGCTGCGGGCACCGCCGCCGTCGCGTCGGCTGCGATTCCGTCTGCAGCGGCAGCCCCGGGAGGTTCCGGCGTCTTTGCGCATTCGGTGGCTTCGGGCGATCCGCTCCCCGACCGCGTGATCCTGTGGACGCGCGTCACACCCCACGCACGCGCGACACCCGGCTCCGGCCTTGGCGACCCGACCGCGGTGCGCTGGGAAGTCGCGCACGACAACGCATTCGGCAGTGTCGTCGCGTCCGGAAGCGTGACGACGACGGCCCAGCGCGACCACACGGTCAAGGTCGACGCCGCGGGACTTGCTCCCGCGACGCGATACTTCTACCGCTTCACCGTGCTCGACGGTCCCGCGGCGGGCGCCGTGTCGCCGGTCGGCAGAACGAAGACAGCCCCCGCGGCCTCGGCGGACATCGACCGTCTGCGGTTCGGAGTCTGCTCGTGCTCGAATTACGAAGCAGGACACTTCATCTCGTACCGGGCCATGGCCGAGCGCACCGACATCGACTTCATCCTGCACCTCGGCGACTACACCTACGAGTACGAATCCGGCGGCTACACAGGAGCATTCGGCGAGATTGTTCGCAAGGTCGAACCGAGACACGCGACGGTGAGCCTGACCGACTACCGCATCCGGCAGGGAAAGTACCACCAGGACCCCGACCTTGCCCGCGCCCATGCCGCGCATCCGTTTGTCTGCATATGGGACGACCACGAATCGGCCGACAACTCCTACCGCGACGGTGCGGAGAACCACGACCCGCGGACGCAGGGCAGTTGGACTGCTCGCAAACGTGCAGCAACACAGGCGTACCTCGAGTGGATGCCTGTGCGCCCCAATTCAATCGACAACGGCGAACACCTGTATCGACGCCTCCGTTTCGGCACACTGACCGAGCTCATCATTCCCGATCTCCGCTCGTATCGCGACAAGCAATCGACTGCGCGCGTTGATGATCCGAAGCAGTCGATCACCGGAGCACAGCAGTACACCTGGTTGGAGACCTCGATCACGACGTCGTCGACCCGCTGGCAGGTGATCGGCAGCGAAGTGATGATGGTGCCGCTGACGATTCCCGCGTCGACCGATCCAAGACTCGCCGAGTGGTTACACGACACGGTCGGAGTCCCCGGAGACGGCTTCCCGGTCAACAACGATCAGTGGGACGGGTACGCGGCGCAGCGTCGACAACTGCTGTCCGCGATCGACAAGGCGGGCAAGCGAAACGTGGTTCTGGTCGCGGGAGACATCCACAGCTCGTGGGCAAGTGAGTTGCCGCTCAACGTTTCCCACTATGGCAAGGACCGCTCGGGACGCGCCGTCGCGTGCGAGTTCACCGTCCCCAGCATCACAGCCGCGAGTGCGCACGACAGCATCGCGGTCAGCCGCGCACTCGACGCCCCGACTGTCGCTGTGCTGTCCGCCGGTCAGGAGGCCATCAAATTGGCCAACCCGTGGATCAAGGATGTCGAACTGACGACACACGGATTCGGGGTGATGACCGTGACACCAGCGCGGGCCACAATGGAATGGTTCTACGTCGCGGATGTATTCGACCCGCGTTCGACGACTCGGCGAGCATTCGGTTGGTCGACGCGGGCGGGTACCCCGAAACTGATTCGCACATAAATCGTTTCGCCGGAACCCGACCCCGACCTTCTATCGACAGGAACCACGACATGAGACTCCCGCGACAACTCGCCAGCGGACTCGTCGCAACGACCGCGGTGATGTGTGCGGTGTTCGGCGCACCCGCCACCGCGCAGGCAGCGCCGCCGAAACCGACACCCACCGCATTCCCGGTCGGAGCGTTGGCCACCCTCTATCAGTCGGATGTCCACGGCAGTGACGTCATCTACTGGCCGGTGATCTCGAGCTTCACCGACATT
Source organism: Gordonia sp. w5E2 (assembly GCF_036540975.1). NCBI lineage: Bacteria > Bacillati > Actinomycetota > Actinomycetes > Mycobacteriales > Gordoniaceae > Gordonia > Gordonia sp. w5E2. The sequence continues at coordinate 4,234,754 of NZ_CP144213.1, forward strand.
CGTGCGCACCACCCCGCCACGATGTCGGAGAACCTGGAGAAGGCTGTCGCGATCAACAATGCGGCACAGGATGATCCGGCATCGCGCAAGCGCGCACTCGACGACGCGTACGCGATTGACGGGTTGTCGCAGAAGCAATTGCACGCCATGACCGATGCGTTCGGGACCGAGCTCGGCGCTGATGTGCGCCAAGCGCTCACCGAGAAGCGACTGCCGAAGGTGACCGCACTCATCGACACACTCGCCGCACGCGGGCAAGGCATCGCGTCGTCGACGCTCGTCGAGAAGGAGATCTCCGACAATCCCAGGCCGTACAAGGTGGCGCCGAACCGGATCAAGGTCTACAACCTGCCGGGCAAGACCGACGAGGACGTGCTCTCCGTCGGCTCGTCGTACCCGTCGGGGCACACCGCGTCGGCGATGATCCGCACCGGACTACTCGCCGTTATGGTGCCGGAGTTCGCTCCGCAACTCCTCGCACGCGGCAGCGAGGCCGGCTATCACCGCGTCGTCCTCGGGGTGCACTACCCGCTCGACGTGATCGCCGGACGCATGGTCGCCGACGCCGCCGTCGCCGACCGATACGCCGACCCACGCTTCCGCCCACTGATCGTGGCAGCAGGCCAAGAACTCCGCGCCGAACTCGAATGGCGTTGCCGCGCAGCACTTTCGACGTGCATTGCGCGCGACACACCATACCGCAGCACACCCGACGCCGTCGCAGAGTACAACGAGCGCATGTCCTACGGACTCTCCCGCATCGGCTCGCCGAGTGCAGCGTTCGTCGTACCGGGCGCAGCCGTCGATCTGGTGCTGCGCGCACATCCTCGCCTCACCCGCGCACAAGCAACCGATCTGCTGCGACGCACCGCCTACCCGGCCGGATACCCGCTCGACGACCAACGCCCCGGCGCACAGTCGTGGCAGCGGCTCGACCTAGCCCGCGCCTACGCCGCCCGCTGAGACCCGGGCCGCTGATCGAGCTTGCTACCCGCTCATCGAGCTTGCTACCGGCTGATCGAGCCCACCCGCCGACCGAGCCCACCCCGCTGATCGAGCTTGTCGAGATCACCACCCGCCGATCGAGCTTGTCGAGATCACCCGTCCCGCCGAGACTCGAACTGGGGCAACGCCTCTGCGCCCACGCGGTGCTCGTCGGCACGGCCACGTGGATCGTGTGGTCGCAACCACATAGTCGCGCGCCCGTCCGGCAACTCGCTGCGGCACAAACTGAGTGGGGATTCACATACGCGTCTCATGAGGTCTTCTTTGCCTGCTGTTCGCCTATTGGACAACAAAGACCGCTTCGCTAACTTCTCGTGACCCGCGAACCTCACAGCCTGCCCGATTCGAAGACCTCTGCTGTTCCGTCGATGTCGCGTCGGCGGCTCATGCAGACCGCTGCCGCCGCAGCCGGCACAGCGGCCGCGCTCGCATCCGGTGTATCCGAAGCGGTTGCCGCGCCGCACCATCAGGCCTTCCTGCACTCGGTGGCATCCGGAGATCCGCTGTCTGACCGCGTCATCCTGTGGACCCGGGTCACTCCCGAGCCGCGGGCAACACCCGGGTCGGGATTCGGCGAGCCGACGAACGTCCGGTGGCAGGTGTCCCAAGACCCGGGCTTCGCGCGCGTCGTGTCGTCGGGCGTCTTCACCACCTCTGTCGATCGCGACCACACCGTCAAGGTCGACGCGGCCGGCCTGTCGCCGTCGACGCGGTACTTCTATCGTTTCGTCGTGGCCGACGGCCCACTGGCAGGCGCTGTTTCACCGACCGGGCGCACCAAGACCGCACCAGCGCTGTCGGCCGACATCGACAAGCTCCGATTCGCGGTCTGTTCGTGCGCGAATTACGAAGCGGGCCATTTCATCTCCTACCGCGGCATGGCTCAGCGGGATGACCTCGACTTCGTGCTTCACCTCGGCGACTACACCTACGAATACGAGACCGGCGGATATCCCGGCGCTTACAACGAGACCGTCCGCACCACCGCTCCGGTCCACGCGACCGTCACCGTCGACGACTACCGGATCCGGCAGGGCAAGTACCACCAGGATCCCGATCTCGCCCGCGCACATGCCGCTCACACCTTCATCTGCATGTGGGATGACCACGAATCCGCCAACAACTCCTACCGAGACGGCGCCGAGAACCACAAGACTCTCACCCAGGGCAGCTGGAGCGCCCGCAAACGCGCGTCGGACAAGGCGTACTTCGAGTGGATGCCGGTGCGCCCCAATTCAATCGACAACGGCGAACACCCCTACCGCCGGTTCCGCTTCGGTCAGCTCGCCGAGCTGATCATCCCCGATCTACGCTCCTACCGCGACAAGCAGTCCTACCTCAAGGTCGACGATCCCAACCAGAGCATCACCGGTAAGACGCAATACAAGTGGCTCGAGACCTCGATCACGACGTCGTCAGCGCGCTGGCAGGTGATCGGCAACGAGGTGATGATGGCTCCGCTGGTGATTCCCGAGACCACCGACCCGCGCGTCGCTGACTGGCTGCACAAGCAGATCGGCCTGCCCGCCGACGGGATCACGGTCAACAACGACCAGTGGGACGGATATCAAGCGGAACGCCGTGCGCTGCTGCACGCGATCGACAAGGCGGGCAAGAAGAGTGTCGTGCTCGTCACCGGCGACATCCACAGCTCGTGGGCCAGCGAGATTCCCCTCAACGTGCTCCACTACGGCAAGGATGCGAGCGGGCGCGTGGTCGCGTGCGAATTCACCCCGCCGAGCATCACCGTGGCCAGCGGCTACGACACCATCGCCATCAACAGGGCACTCGCGGCGCCCGTCACGACGACCATGGACGTCGCCCAGGAGACCATCAAGACCGCGAACCCCTGGATCAAGGACGTCGAGCTCACCACACACGGTTTCGGAGTCATGGAGATCGACAGGTCACGCGCGCAGATGAACTGGTTCTACGTGAAGGACGTGACGAACCCAGCGTCGTCGGTGTACCCCGCCTTCAGTTGGTACACACGCGTCGGACAGCCAAAACTACGGCGCGCCTGAACTATTCGCCATCTCTGACAACCCGACCGACACTCACGACGGCCGACTTCCCGCAACGATTGGACTCTCATGCATTCCGAGCACTCCGCCGTGACTCCACGGCGCACACTGGCCCTCGCTGCGGGGCTGACGGCGGTTGCCGTGGCCGCGACGGTAGCCGTCGGCGCGACGTCCGCGCATGCCGCACCCCTCGGCCAACCGTCCGCGCCGTTCCCCACCGAATGCAGGTCGGGTAGCACACTGACACTCGGTGAACTCGTGCCGATCGTTGCCAAGTCGCTCGACGCCCGAGCGCCCGGAGCCGCAACGACGATCGACAGCGCCGCCGGCCGCTTCTCCACGCAACTGCACAACAGCACCGTCAGCACGCTCGTGGTCACTCAGCGCGGGTCGGAAGTGAGTCCAGGTCAAGGCGTGCAGGCCACCCACGGCGCCAATGCGCTGGTCCAGCAGGTGTTGTCGATCAAGAACGGCACCTACCGTGACGGTTACCGGCTCTCCTCGATCACGCTCAACGACGCGATCGAGACCGTTCTCGTAGGGATCGAGGCAAACGACGCGATCGTCCTCGGCAACATCGCGACCATCCTCGACGAGGTCGCATCGAAGGCCGTCTCGGGTGCCGTCGGTGTGCCGATCGTCAGCAGCATCATCGGCTCCATCGCGGGAAAGATCGTGAAAACGGTCGTCGAGCTGCCGGGGACCGTGGCCGAGAAGGGCGGAAACGCCCTCGGAGACAAGGCAGACAGCACGTGTCTGGCGGCCGGGGACGGCACCAAACCGGTTCAACGGGAAAGGGTCAAGAACGCCTTCGCCGTGAACGTCAGCCCTGAGCTGACCACCTTCGCGAAGTCGTTGAGTCCGTCGAGTGACGACTGTCGCCCGCTGGCAGGCTTGAGCCTGGACGAGGCCGTCGTCTACGTCGGCGCGACGCATGGATCGACGCTGCCGAAATCGCAACAGGCGTCGTTTGCGGCGAGCGTCAAGAGCGTCCGAGCCAACCTACGCAAGGTGTACCTCAGCAACGCATTCGTCCCGAAGGACAAGGACGAGCTGATCGGCGTATTCGAAAAGGTGGCGGGTCTGCCGATCATCGGCGGCCCTGGCCTGACCTATGCTGCCGGAGTGCTGCAGAACCTCAGTGCCGGCGGCGAACTCAGCCACTACATCCCATTGTCGGATGTCTCGGTCAACGCCGTGTTCAACGGGGGCCGTGCCGTCAACGATCTCCGAACTTTCAAAGCAACACCCGAATGGGCGCTCGCGAGCGCACAGGGTGCTACAAAAGCGTTGTGCCGCACCACCGATGAAGGTAAGCCCTACCCGGGCGCCGACAAGACCGTCTACCTGGGCAAGTGAGGAAACACTCGATGTCATCGATCCACATTCCCGTCAGATCGCTCAGGCGCGTCGTCGCGGCCACCGCTCTGACCGCCTGCGCACTCCTCGGCGCCCAGGTACCCACGGCCGTCGCGGCGCCGCCTCGACCCAACCCGACGCCGTTCCCCGCGGGTGCGATCGCGACGGTGTACCAGTCCGACGTCCACGGCTCTGACGTCATCTATTGGCCAGTGATCTCGAGCTTCACCGACATTCGCAAAAACCACCCCGACACGATCGCCGAGAACTCGGACAGGGCCGCGGCGATCAATCAGTCGGCGAAGAACGATCCGGCACGTCAGAAGCGGGCACTCGACGACGGCTACGCGATTGACGGCTTGTCGCAGACGCAGCTCTACACAATGTCGGATGCGTTCGGCACCAACCTCGGTAGAGATTTCCGTCAGGCCCTTGCTGACAAACGACTGCCCAAGGTCTCGGCTCTGCTCGACACACTATTCGCCCGGGGCCAAGGCATCGCTGCGTCCACGGCGGTCGAGAAGGCCCTGTCTGACAACGACCGTCCGTATGTGGCCGAACCCGACCGCATCACGGTGTACAACCGGCCCGGCAGGTCCAAGAGCGACGTGCAGTCCAGCGGCTCGTCGTACCCGTCCGGGCACACCGCGTCGGCAATGATCCGCACCGGGCTGCTCGCACTGATGATTCCCGAACTCGCACCACAATTCCTCGCGCGCGGCAGCGAAGCCGGCTACAACCGCGTCGTCCTCGGCGTGCACTACCCGCTCGACGTGATCGCCGGACGCATGGTCGCCGACGCCGCCGTCGCCGACAGATACGCCGACCCCAGGTTCCGACCGTTGATCGTTGCTGCCGGGCAGGAACTCCGTGCAGAACTCGAATGGCGTTGCCGCGCAGTACTATCAACGTGCATCGCGCGCGACACACCATACCGCAGCACACCCGACGCACTGGCCGACTACAACAAGCGCATGTCCTACGGACTCTCGCGCATCGGCTCGCCGAGTGCAGCGTTCGTCGTACCGCCGACGGCCGTCGACCTCGTGCTGCGCGCACACCCCCAACTCACCCGCGCACAAGCAACCGATCTACTACGGCGCACCGCCTACCCGGCCGGATACCCGCTCGACGACCAACGCCCCGGCGCACAGTCGTGGCAGCGCCTCGACCTCGCCCGCGCCTACGCCGCCCGCTGATCGAGCCCCACCCGCTGATCAGCTTGTTACCCGCTGATCGAGCCCCACCCGCTGATCGAGCTTGTCGAGATCACGCAGCGCGGCGAGACTCGAACTGCGGCAGCACCTCTGCGCGCACGCGGTGCTCGGTGGCCGAGCCGTCGATCGGAACGATGAGCACGGCGTCGGCGACCTCTGCCGCGTAGATGTCGCGGATCAGTGTGGCCAGGCCGTGCGGGGTACCGACGTAGCGCACGGTCTCTGCGGGATCGCCGGCGGACGTCACCGACGAGCCGGCAGCCGACACCGAGGCGACAGACGCGCGCGCCGACCCCGGATGCGGTGCGATCGCAACCTCGACAGCCAGTGCTACCGAGAAGTTCGCGGTGTCACGGGTGCCGGCCCGCAGTAGCGAGCGAGTGCGCTGGGCGTCGCGCAGCGTCGAACGTCGCACGACGATCGGCAGTTCGGCGGCACCGGCGTCGCCGACGATCGCAACCCGCAGCGCCGGGCGGCCGATGGTGATGACGCCGGTGTCGGCAGCAAGGAGCTGGTCGGCGAGAACGTCTGTCGGAGAACTCGATTGGATCGTCACGAGTGTGCCTTTCGGTGGTGGATGTCGGGGGCGTCGGCGCTGCGATCGCTCAGGCAACGCAGCGCGTGGAGCAGGCGGTCGACGTCGTCGGACGAGCTGCCGAGTCCGAAGCTCGCGCGTACAGCGCCGTCGGGATAACCGAGTCGGTCGAGAAGCGGGTGCGCGCAGAACTTTCCGTCGCGTACACCGATGCCGTGTTCCGAACTCAGGTACTCCGCCACCTCGCGCGGGCTATGGCCGTCGACGGTGAAGCCTGCGATGCCGACGCGCTCGAGGCCGTCGTCGAAGACACGCAAGGGGGTGACTCCGTCGATCTCGGCGAGTCCGGCGTCGAGTTGTGCGCACAGGTACGCCTCGTGCGCGCCGATCCACTCGTGTCCGAGGTCGGTGATCGCGTCGCATGCGGCAGCAATCGCAATGGCGCCCAACACATTAGGAGATCCCGCTTCGTGACGCGCTGCACCCGTGTGCCACGACACCGACGCGCAACCGGCCTCGACGTCGACGTCTGCCGTTGCACCGCCGCCCGCCAGATACGGCTGCGCGGCGTCGAGCCAGTCGGTGCGTCCGATCAGCACACCCGCGCCGAACGGCGCGTAGAGCTTATGGCCCGAGAAGACGAGGTAGTCGATGCCGTGACTGACGATCGACACCGGCCGATGAGCGACGAGTTGTGCGGCGTCGACGAGGATTCGGGCGCCGTGCCGGTGCGCAATCGATGCGAGTCGCGAGATCGGGAGGACCTCGCCGGTCACGTTCGACGCCGCGGTCACCGCAAGTAGCGCGGCGGGCTTGGTTGCGAGTTCGCGCTCGACGGCCGCGAGAGTCTCGTCGATGGTCGACGCAACTTCGACGATGCGTGTCCACTTGTCTTTGCGTTCGACCCACGGAAGCAGGTTCGCGTGGTGCTCGATGTCGAGAACAACGACGTCGCCGGGCGTCACATGCGCCGCGAGGTTGATCGCGTCGGTGGTGTTGCGAGTGAACACGACGGCGTCGTCGGCGCGACCGCGGACGAAGCGTCGAACTGTCTCGCGGCACTCCTCGTAGCGACGCGTCGTGACCTGCGACAGATGTCCCGCGCCGCGGTGCACGCTGGCGTAAGTGCTCAGCGAGTCGGCGACGGCATCAGCCACCGCAGTGAGTGCGGGGGCGCTGGCCGCGTAGTCGAAGTTGGCGTAGCGCACCGTCGTACCGTCGGAAAGCGGCGCGCATTCGGCGGCGCCGACGACGTCGGCGAGTGGGGCGATAGTTGGGGTCTGCGCAGGCGAAACAGCCTTGGCCTGCGAGAACTCGGTGTGCGAACGGGTGACGACAGCAGTCATCGAATAGTCTCCTCGGAATCCACGCTTGCCGTACCCACCCTGGGCACGGCCAGGTCGTCACCCGGAGCACCCCACCGCGGAGGAGGGTTGCCGACCAGCTAGCCGGGGCTTGTCGCTGGCACTCATGACCTGTTCCAAGGATCACCGACGCGACGCTGAGCTGTCAACTTTCACTCAGCGTGCACGAAAGGCGGCCGAGGGTGCGATCGCCGAGCGTCTTATCGACCCCGATTCTGTGCGCCGGCCTCGCCGGTCTGTGCGCGGTTGCGCTTCCACGCAACCGGTAGCGTGAATCCATGCCAGCTTCGGAGGTCTTCGTCCTGTCCAGGCCGCACGGCACCGTTCGAGCGCGTGGCGCGTCCGCGGGATTCACCGACGCCACCGAGGCTGCCGAGGCGCTGCGGTCCGGGCGCATCGGCGCCGTCACCGGGGCGATCGGGTTCACGACCGCCGACGACGCCGCGCTGCTGGTTCCCGAGACCATCACGCACAGCGGTTCGGCGATCGTGGGGCAAGCGCCGGAGCCTGCTCACGCCGAGCGCGTCACATTGATTCCCGACGCCGCGACGCATCGGGACCGGGTCGCACGTGCCATCGACGAGATCGACGCGGGGGCGTTGTCGAAGGTCGTGCTCGCGCGCGCCGTCGAATTCGACGTCGAACCTCCCGTCGACCCGGATCGACTTGTCGAGGCACTGGCGTACGGAAACGCCGATCACTCTGCGTTTCTCGTCGACCTCAGCGTCGACGAGCACACCGACCCGCGAGCTCGATGGCTCGTCGGCGCAAGCCCAGAAGTATTGCTGCGCAAGCAAGGTCTGGAGGTGACGTGCCGCCCCTATGCGGGATCGGCGGCGCGCTCAGCAGACCCCGACGTCGACCACGCTGCCGGCCGGGCACTACTGGCCTCGACGAAGGACCGGGCCGAGCACGCATTCGTCGTCGACCATCTCCGTAACGCGCTCGAGCCGATCTGTCGCGAACTCGACGTGCCTGACCAGCCGTCGCTGGTCTCGACCGGCGAGATGTGGCACCTGGCAACACCGATTCGCGGCGTGCTGACCGATCCGACGATCACCGCCCTCGACCTCGCACTGCTGCTGAGCCCAACACCAGCGGTGTGCGGAACACCGGGAGATGTTGCAGCACAGTTCATCTCGACCCACGAGGAGCGTCGTGGATTCTATGCGGGCGCCGTCGGATGGTCGGGCGCCGCGGGCGACGGCGAGTGGATGGTGACGATCCGTTCGCTCGAGCTGTCCGACGACCGTCGCCATGTCCACACCTGGGCCGGCGGCGGCATCGTCGCCGGGTCGGAGCCGCAGGCGGAGCTCGACGAGACGTCGGCGAAGCTCGCGACCGTCCTGCGCGCGCTCGGCGTCGACGAGCTCGGCTGACGTCGGGGTAGTGGGTGCGTGCCCGCGTCGTGGAGCCCACACCCCCGCGCCGAACCACCCGCACTCAGAGCGACGCGGCGAGGGAGTCGGTCAGGATGTCGAGGCCTTGGTGCAGTTCGTCGTCGCTGATCGTGAGCGGCGGGGCGATGCGGAAAATGCCGCCCATGCCGGGGAGCTGGACGATGTTCATGTGCAGTCCGCGCTCGAGGCAGGCGGCAGTCACCTTGGCGCCCAACGCATCCGCGGGTGTGCGCGACGCCTTGTCGGTCACGAGTTCGACGCCCTGCAGCAGCCCGCGGCCGCGGACGTCGCCGACCACCTCGACGTCGTCGCGCAGCGCGATCAGCCTCTCGCGCAACTGATCTCCGAGCTTGGCTGCACGCTCGACGAGTCCCTCCCGTTCGATCACGTCGAGCACCGTGAGGGCAACGGTCGCGGCGAGCGGGTCGGACGCATGCGTGGTGTAGAAGAGGAATCCCCGCTCAGCACAACGGTCTTCGATCTCCGCGCTCGTCACAACGGCCGCGACGGGTAGCCCGGCGCCGAGAGTCTTCGACAGCGTCAGAATGTCCGGAGCAACCCCGTCGCGTTCGAACGCGTACATCGTGCCGGTGCGGCCGAGCCCGGTCTGCGCCTCGTCGAGGATCAACAGCATGCCGCGGTCGTCGCACATCTGCCGCAACCGCGCGAGGTAGCCCTCGGGCAGTTCGATGATGCCGCCCGACGACAGGATCGGTTCGACGATGCACGCGGCGAGCGAGCCGTTTGACTGCGTGTCGACGGCCGCGAACCCGTAGTCCAGCTCCGCTTCCCAGTCGTAGGACCCGTCGGAGTTGCGGAACGGCGAGCGGTACGCGTTCGGGGTGGGAAGCGTGAAGTTGCCCGGCAGCGTGGGGCCGTAGCCGCGCCGGCCCGCCGAGAACGTGGCAGCCGCTGCGCCAGAGGTCATTCCGTGCCACGACCGGTCGAACGAGACAATCTCGTACCGGCCGGTGGCGAGCTTGGCCATCTTGATCGCCGCCTCGTTGGACTCGGCTCCCGTGGTCAACAACACTGTGCGCGTGAGGTTGTCGGGCAGGGTCGTCGAGAGCCGCGAAGCGAAGTCGACGACGGGCCTGCTGAGCATGCCGCTGAACAAATGATCAAGCGTGGCAACCGAATTCGACACCGCTTCGACGATCGCGGGATGCGAATGGCCGAGCACGGCACTCATCTGACCCGACGTGAAGTCGAGGATTGCGTTGCCGTCGGAGTCGTAGACGTACGACCCCGAGGCGCGTTCGATGATGCGCGGAGTGAACGCGGGGATGTAGCGGATCAGGTGTCGCTGGGCGGCATCCCAGAAGGCGTCGTCTGTCATGGTCGTCCTCAGATCGGTCGTGCGGATCATCCAACTATGGCATAGTCGGTTAGGACATTCATCTTTCAGGAGCACACGACCCCGATGGGACCTCAGCCGCCGATCAGCGTCACCGAGCACTCTGACATGCCCATTTATCGGCAGATCGTCACCCAGTTGACCTTCATGATCGAGATGGGCCAACTCGGCGCCGGCGACCGCCTACCCGGTTCCCGCATGCTCGCCGACAATCTCGGCATCAACCGGAACACCGTCGCCAGGGCTTATGGCGACCTACGCGCGGCCGGGCTTGTCGAATCGCGGGGCCGCGGCGGGATGGTCGTGCTCGCCGCGACGTCGACGCAGCCGCGGTCCGAAGCACGCGACACCGCCCGCGAGACACTGCAGCGCGCGGTCGACGAGTGCCTCCAGCTCGGGCTCTCCCCCACCGAGATCGGCGATCTCGCACTGAATCTCGCTGTCACACAAGCGGATTCACCTCGGGTGTACTTCGTCGAGTGCAACGACGACCGCGCCGACTACTTCGCAGACGAACTCACCGAGAAGCTCGGCGTTCAGGTTACTCCGCTCGTACTCGACCATTTCGACCCAGACGCCGTCCCAGCAGACCTGGTACTCACCACGTTCTTCCACCTCGCGCAGGTCCGCGGGTTGATGAGTGATCGCGCCGAGGTGGTGGCCATCGTCGTCGCACCCCACATCCGCACGCTCATGCAGATCGCCGACGTTCCGCCCGAGCAGAAGGTCGGGCTCTGGTACAACACCGCCGATCAGGCGGCGAGCGTGCGGGATTCGCTTGCTGCCGCAGGCATCACAGACGTGAGGATGCTGGACGACACCTCCGACGACGAGCTCGCCGGACTCGACGTCGTCGTGATCCCCAGCGAGACAGCAGAACTCGCCGACCGGCTCTCGCAGCGGGTACGCGTCATCGAGTTCGGCAACGTCCTCGACGACGCGTCGGTGCGCATGGTTCGAGAAGTGCTGCGCGACCTACGGGCGACGAGTCAGCCGAGCGCCTGATCCAGATCGCCGAGCAGGTCGTCGACGCCCTCGAGCCCGACCGATAGTCGCACCACCGAGTCGCTGAGCCCGATCGCCGCCCGACCATCCGGACCCATCGCGCGGTGCGTCGTCGTGGCGGGGTGGGTGATGAGCGACTTGGAGTCGCCGAGATTGTTCGAGATGTCGATGACCTGCAACGCGTTGAGCACCTCGAATGCCCGCTTCTTGCCGTCGACGCCGTCGTGGTCATTGAGTTCGAACGTCACGACGGTGCCGCCGCCCGACATCTGCTTGGTCGCGAGGTCGTACTGCGGATGCGATGTGATGAACGGGTATTTGGTCCACCGCACGCGTGGGTCGGCCTCGAGGAATTCGGCGATGCGCAACGCCGACGCCACCGACGCGTCGACTCGCAGGCGCATGGTCTCGAGCCCCTTGAGTAGCGTCCACGCGTTGAACGGACTCAAGGCGGGACCGGTATGACGCATCAAAGTCTGCACCGGACCGTCGATGTACTCTTTGGTTCCCAACACCGCACCGCCCATCACGCGGCCCTGGCCGTCGATGTGCTTGGTACCCGAGTAGACGATCACGTCGGCGCCGAGGTCGAACCCGCGTTGCAGTAATGGTGTGGCGAAGACGTTGTCCAACACCACCTTTGCGCCCGCAGCGTGAGCAAGCTCAGACACCTTCGCGACGTCGACGAGAGTCTGCATCGGATTCGACGGCGTCTCGAAGAACACCGCGTCGGTCGGCGTCGACAGCGCCTGCTCCCATTGGTCGAGGTCCTCGCCGTCGACGAAAACCGTTTCGACGCCCCAGCGTGGCAGGATCTCGTTGCACACCACGAAGCACGAACCGAATAGGCTGCGCGCCGCGACGAGCCGATCGCCCGCCTTCAGCAGTGCGCCGAGCGCCACGAACACCGCGGCCATGCCGCTCGCCGTCGCGAAGCATGCCTCGGCACCGTCGAGTAAGCGCAGTCGCTCCTCGAACATGGCGGTCGTCGGATTTCCGTAGCGGGAGTAGACGAATCGCTCGTCCTCACCGGTGAAAGCGCGCTCGGCCGCTTCTGCGGAGTCGTACACGTAACCGCTGGTGAGGTAGAGCGCCTCGGAGGTCTCGAAGAAGCCGGAGCGAGCCAGGCCGCCGCGCACGGCGAGGGTGTCGAAGGAAACGCCTTCTGGCAGTTCGTGACTCACGACTGCCTCCACGGAAGATTGGAGGCACGCCACCCGACGGCGCCGCGGTGGTCGTTCTCGTCGAGTGCGCCCTCGAATCCGTCGAGAACGTTGTACGCCTTGGTGATTCCGGCCGCGGTCGCCGCCTCGGCAGCTCCGATCGAGCGATGTCCGGAGCGGCACAAGAAGATCACTTCGTTGTCGTCACGAATACCCGCATCGCGCAGTTCCGCGATGAATGCCTGGTTGGGCGACCCGTCGGGAAAGGTGTTCCACTCGACGAAGACGGCGTTCTTCTCGATGACTTCCAGATCCGGGACGCCGACGAATGCCCATTCCGCCGTGGTGCGACAGTCGACCAGAACCGTGTTGGGGTCGGTCTCCAGCATCTCCCAGGCCTGCTGGGGAGTCAGATCGCCTGCATAGGTCATGCCCTGCACACCTTCCGCTCTCTGTTGTCGCCTATCCCGAACGCACTGCTGGCCGGGAGTTTCGTCGCCTAGCAATGTACTCGCGCGCCGGTCGTGGCGTGATTTCGACCCGAGCCCACCATGACCCCGGCTCGCCATGACCCCAGCCCACCACCCCGGCAGTCCCACCGGACCCCGACACTCACGCGTCCACCGCAAGTGCTGCGACGACGGCGTCGAGATCGTCGCTGTCGGCGCGCCTGATCGCCCACGTGTCCATGGGCATGGCGAGATCGGAGATGGGAAGAAGCGTGAACTCACTGCGATCGATGGCGCGCATCGACTCCGTCCCCTCCGGAACCAGGGTGAAGCGGTCGCCGCCGCGGAGCATCAATGCCATTCCTGAGATCGTGGAGTAGCGGTGCGAGGCGTCGACGAGCACACCGAGATCGCGCAGGAGCCGCGTGTACGGCCCGTACCGCAGGTCCCAGTGCCTCGGGCCGGACACCAGGGTCATTCCCCTCAGGTCAGCGGTCGTGATTGCGGCCGCCCCCGCGAATCGCGACGCGTCGACGACGGCCACGACTCTCGACGACGTGAGCAGCGTGCCCACAAGGTCGGGATGGTGTTCGGGAAGATGCGAAATCGCGAGATCGATCTCCCCGCCGAGGAGCTGCTCCGGCATCTCCAGCGACGGCATCTGGGAGAAGATCACCCGATGCGTCTCGTCAACCTGGTCGGCAACCGCCGAGATACGTCGACGCTGTGCGTGTGTGAGCTCGTCCGGAACGGCAACCCGTAGGTCCGTGTGCTGGGTCGCGCGCACCGCGGACGGTAGTGCGTCGAGATCTGCGACGACCCGTTCTGCGAGCGGAATCAATGCTCGACCCGCATCGGTGAGTGCGGTGTGGTGTGTTGACCTGTCGAAGAGGCGGACGCCGAGCTCGGACTCCAGCGCTTTGATCCGTTTACTCAGCGGAGGCGCGGACATGTGGAGCGATTCCGCAGCCCTGGTGAAGTTCAGCTCACGTGCCACAGCGAGGAAGTACCGCAGGTGCATGACATCCATAGAAATATCCAACGCTCCACATCGAACTTGGTATTTCCGTTTGGGCAACACAGGAGCGTCCGAACCGATCGTTCCCTTCCGTTCACGACGCTCCTAGCGTGGAGGTAAATGAGCTCTGTTCGCGAGCACACCGGGAGGCACCATGTTCGAGCATCTGTACGTTCTGGATGGCCGCAACCACTCCATCCTGCGGGTCGATCCCGGTGACGGCGCCGTCGAGACCGTGACCGATGAGACGGGCTACATGCCGGACGGGATCGTGACCACGCCCGACCGCATCTACTGGACGACGATGGGCAAGCCCACCCGTGCCGCGGCGACAGCCGACACCGCGTCAGACGAGGCCTGGGATTTCAGCGCTCCGAACGGCTCAGTGCGCACCTGCGCCCTTGACGGTTCCGGACAGACCCACCTGGTTCCCGACGGCGCCATCACCACCGGCAAGCAGCTCACCGCCGACTTCGACGCGGGTCTGCTCTACTTCTGCGACCGCGAGGGCACGACGGTCTGTCGCGTGGCCACCGACGGCACCGGCCTCACCCCGCTGGTCCACAACACCCGCGACGACACCTGGACACAGGAATGCGTCGGTGTCGCGAGTGACCCTGTCGGCGGGTTCCTGTACTGGACGCAGAAGGGCCCGAGCAAGGGCGGACGCGGAAAGATCTTGCGCGCAGGCCTCGACCTCCCGGAGGGCGAAACCGCTTCCACCCGAACGGATATCGAAGTGCTGTGGCATGACCTACCGGAGCCGATCGACCTCCACCTGGACCTCGACACGAACACAGTCTTCTGGACCGATCGCGGAGCAGCGCCGTCGGGCAACACGCTCAACCGGGCGGCGATACCCGACAAGGGTCACGCAGGCGCCACCCCGGAGATCCTCGCGCGCGGCTTCGACGAGGCGATCGGCCTGGCCGTCGACTCCGACGCCGGATTGGTCTACGTCAGCGACCTCGGCGGCTCGATCCGGTCTGTCGAGATCGGTGGCGACCACACCGTACGCGACATCATCCATCTGCCCGACTCGTCGTTCACGGGCATCGCCGGCCTCTGAGACGCCGGGCCCTGGGGACACCGAACATCCACCACCACAACATCTCTCGAAAGAAGTACACGCGATGAGCAATTACGCGAAGTCCCTCGACGACATCGACGCACGGCCGGTTGCCGTCGTCGGGGCAGGCACCCTCGGACGTCGAATCGCTCTCATGTTCTCCACCCGGGGCGGCGAGGTGCGGATCTTCGACCAGAGCGCCGACCAACGCGAAGCAGCCGTTCAGTACGTCGAGGACACCATCGACGAGACGCTGAAGATCATCGGCAAAGGCGTTGCGGGAAAGGTGATCCCGGCATCAACCCTCTCAGATGCGGTTGCCGGTGCGTGGCTGGTCGTCGAGGCCGTACCCGAGCGCCTCGACATCAAGATCCCACTGTGGGGCGAGATCGACGCAGCCGCAGACGGCGACGCGATCTTCGCGACCAACTCGTCGTCGTATGCGTCGTCGACGATGACCGAGAACGTGCGAAACCCGGAACGTCTGTGCAACATGCACTTCTACATGCCGCCGACGGCGAATGCCGTCGACCTCATGTCCGACGGCGACACGGCCCGCGACGTCCTCGACTCACTGCTCACCGTGCTACCCGAGTTCGGTATCCACCCGTTCGAAGCACGCAGGGAGAGCACGGGATTCATCTTCAACCGCATCTGGGCAGCCATCAAGCGGGAGTCGCTCGAAGTCGTCGCAGAGGGCGTGTCGACGCCGCACGACATCGATGAGATGTTCAAGATCAACTGGCACATGCCAACCGGCCCGTTCGCGATGATGGACAGCGTGGGCCTCGACGTAGTGCTCGACATCGAAAACCACTACGCCGCAGAGAATCCGAACCTGCCGACCGGTCCGCGTGAATTGCTCAAGCGCTACGTCGACGACGGCAAGCTCGGCCGCAAGACCGGCGAGGGCTTCTACATCTACGAGTGACTTCTATCCACGAGTCAACCGTCAGCTCGTGCAGAGCTTCCACGTACCGTCGTCCTTGACCACGACGACGCTGGTGGTCTGCTTGTCGTCGGGCGTCTTGTCGTAGTGCCAGTTCACCTTTGCCGTGGCGCGGTCGCCGTTGACCGCCACGTCGGTGATCTCCGGAATCACGATGCGGCCCTTGGACTCCACCAAAGTCCGGTTCTGCCTGACGAATTCCTGCTCGGAGATGAACGACGGCGACGACGTGTCGGCAGCGCACGTTGTCTGCTTGTACTTGCCGTAGTCGACGTTGTTGCGGGCGGTGTAGTTGTCGTTGATCGCGAACTGGACCTGTCCTGAATCGCTTGCGCGCTCCTCCGCCGGACGCAGCACGTTGGACAACACGACGCCGAGAATCGCCAGCACCACGATCACCAACGCGACCCAGAACGGCCAGGCGTCTTTCCAGGTGCGTGGGCGCTCGTCGTCGGCATCGAGATCGCTACCGGGGTTTTTGCTGTCACGTGCACCGCTGGCCATGCCGGGCAGTGTAGTCATCGTCGAATCCGATCTTCACTACCCCCGATCCGGACATCTGCGGCAACACATCTCGTAAGGTAACCCTAAGAGCGCCATCTACGAGAGGACCACCCCGTGCCCCACTCACGACATGTCCGCCCACTGCTCGCCGTGTTCGCGACCATCGCGGCGTCGACTCTGGTTCTCGTCGGATGCTCGGCCCCCGACGAACAAGAAGACTCTGCCGGTTCGTCGGCACCCGCAGCCGAACCCGGCGCACTGCCGGTCACCATCGAGCACAAGTACGGCTCGACGACCATCTCCACCCAGCCTTCTCGCGTCGCCGCAATGGGAGTTGGCGACGGGGACACGCTGCTCGCCCTCGGGATCACTCCGACGACGATCGCTCCGTTCGCCGATCCCACACAGCGCAGCGCCCCGTGGAATGCCGAACTCCTCGGCGACGCCAAGCCCGAGATTCTGCCCAACGTGTCGGCGGAGTTCGGCGCGCAGATCTCCAAGGCACTCTCGACCAACCCGCAGCTGGTCACCGCGGTCGGCGCGGCGCCCACCCGCGAGCAGTACGACACTCTGAGCAAGGCCGTGCCGACCATCGTGCGACCCGCCCAGTACCAGGACTGGCAGGTGCCGTGGGACGTACAGACCACCGAGATCGGTAAGGCCGTCGGACTTCCCGACGCGGCGTCGAAGAAGATCGCCGAGTCGAAGAAGCACGTCGCCGATCTGGTTGCCCAGCATCCGGAGCTCAAGGGCAAGACGGGTGTCGTGGTCACCGGGTCGACGGACGGTGGTGTCTCCATCTACGGGCCGGGAGACGGGCGTGCGCAGATGCTCGCCGACTACGGACTCAGCTTCCCCGAGTCACTCAAACCGACGATCACCAGCGGCTTTTACGGTTCGATCTCGGCCGAGAGGCTCGACATGCTCAACGCAGCGGACGTGGTGGTCACGGTGGACTGGTCAGGCGCGAACGCCAAGCTCAAGGCCGATCCGACGTGGAACCGCCAGGCGTACGTGGCGCAGGGCCGAACCGTCTATCTCGACCAGCAGGTCGGCAGCGCGATGTCGGTGCCGACGGTCCTCACGGTCCCGTGGGTCGCCGACCAGGCGGTCGCACCGATCGCCGAAGCAGCGGGTAAGCGCCCGACGAGTTAGCGAGACTACTGAGGTAACCCTCACAGATGATTTTGGTTAGCGGTGCCCAGCGCCTACCGTAGAGGGGATAAGCGTCGACGCTCCGCCGCACTCCAGCGACATACCTGGCGCGTCGAGAAACCCCTGAGCACGAGGTAGACGACACTCTATGACTGATCAGAGCCGCCCGCTGCGGGTTGCCATCGTCGGAGCCGGCCCCGCCGGCATCTACGCCGCCGATGCCTTGATGAAGTCCGACACCGCCAAGGATCGCGGCGTCAGCATCGATCTGTACGAGCGCATGCCCGCGCCGTTCGGCCTGATTCGCTACGGCGTCGCACCCGACCACCCGCGCATCAAGGGCATCATCACCGCGCTCCACAAGGTCCTCGACAAGCCGCAGGTCCGTCTGCTCGGCAACATCGACTACGGCACCGACATCACGCTCGACGAGCTCAAGTCGCACTACGACGCCGTGGTCTTCTCGACCGGCGCCACCGACGACCGCGCACTCGACATCCCCGGCATCGACCTCGACCGCAGCTACGGCGCGGCACAGTTCGTCGCCTGGTACGACGGACATCCCGACTTCCCGCGCGAGTGGCCGCTCGAGCAGGAGAAGGTCGCCGTCATCGGCGTCGGCAACGTCGCACTCGACGTCGCGCGCGTGCTGGCCAAGACCGGCGACGAACTGCTCCCCACCGAGATCCCCGCCAACGTCTACGAGGGCCTCAAGTCCAACAAGGCCGTCGAGGTCCACGTATTCGGACGCCGCGGCCCCGCACAGGCGAAGTTCACGCCGCTCGAGCTCAAGGAACTCGACCACTCGCCCAACATCGAGGTCGTCGTGAGCCCCGAGGACATCGACTACGACGAGGGCTCGGCCGTCGCCCGTCGCGGTTCCAAGATCACCGACCAGGTCGCGACGATCATCGAGAACTACGCGATGCGTGAGCCCAAGGAAGGCGCGATCCACAAGCTCTTCCTGCACTTCTTCGAGAGTCCGATCGAGATCCTCGGCGAGAACGGCGAGGTCGTCGGACTGCGCACCGAGCGCACCCAGCTCGACGGCACCGGCAACGTCAAGCCGACCGGCAAGCACACGGACTGGGACGTCACCGCGGTGTACCGCGCCGTCGGCTACCTCTCGGACAACCTGCCCCACATCCCGTTCGACTCGCAGGCGGGCGTCATTCCCAACGAGGCAGGCCGCATCTTCGACGACGGCTCCCACCTCACCGGCCTCTACGCAACCGGTTGGATCAAGCGTGGACCGGTCGGCCTCATCGGTCACACCAAGGGCGACGCCAACGAAACCGTCGAGTGCATCATCGAAGACATGGGTAATGGCGAACTGCTCGACCCCGCCAACCCGTCGGAAGACGCGATCATCGAGCTGCTGGAGTCCAAGAACATCCCGTTCACCACGTGGGACGGCTGGTACCGCCTCGATGAGCACGAGCGCGCCCTCGGCGCCGCTGAGGGCCGCGAGCGCGTGAAGGTCGTCGAGCGCGAGGACATGATCGCCGCATCCGAACCGCACAAGGTTCAGAAGGCCTGACAGACAGCAATAAAGAACGCCGACCGGATTTCCGGTCGGCGTTCTTTATGTGAGAGGGACCGATCGCCGGGCGATCGGGGTGTATCAGTTCTGAGCGGCCGTGACTGCGGCGGCCGGAGGAGCCTGGTTACCCGCGTTGTTGTTCGACGGCGCAACCTTCTGCGTGTTCGGGGCGGTTCCGTTCTCGCCCTTCTGCTGGTCGATGTTCCACCAGAAGCCCGCGTTGTTGAGAATGTTCTCGGTCTGGGCTCCGATGGTGTACCCGGAGATCGACGACGGGAAGCAGCTACGCCAGGTGGTCTCCGATGCCATGTAGAACTGGTTCGGCTTCAGAACACCCGCGGGCTGACCCTTGATCGCGGTCTTCTTCGTCGGGCCACCGAACTCGGTGACGTTCACGTTGGTCATGGTCGATCCGCCGACGTTCTTCACGCCCATCCAGCGGTGCATGCGCCAGCCCGGTAGGTTGTCCCACGTGGGTCCCCAGCCCTTGAAGTAGCAGTTGACTCCGCCGAAGAGCGCGAGATCGCCGGGATCGGCGGCGTGGGCGGGTGTAGCAGCAGCGATGGAGCCGGCGGCGATACCGCTGGCGGCGGCAACCGCGGCGATGGAGCGCTTCACAGACCTCTTCATGTCGTAGACCTTCCTGATTCACGTGTTTCGTCGTGCGTGTACCGACCTGCGAGCTGTCGACGCACCGGGATGCGACTGTGGACGTTCACCCCGACGGTTCGTCCCGTCTGAACATGCTTATCGGAAACTCACAGGAACTTGTTACCGGCGCTGAACATCTTGCCCGTTCAGCAATCACTCTGTGACATCGCTCCAGGGCTTCACCGTGCGACTCCGACCTGGACCGAATAACGGACATCGCGACTCAGGTAAGGTTGCCCTTCGTGCGTCGAATATCCGGTTTGTTGGTGATCGTTGCGGTCCTCGCCGCGGCGGTCGTCGCGTCGGTGATCATCGGCACACGCAACGTCCCACCTGCGCAAACCTGGGATGCGTTCACCTCAGGTGTCAGCCAGATCTGGAACTCGATCATCCACCTGCGCGCACCATCGGTCAGCAAGCCCGACGACGTCGCGGGCATCGTCTGGGATCTGCGAATCCCGCGAACCGTGCTCGGACTGCTCTGCGGTCTGGCGATCGGCGCAGCGGGTGCGATCACGCAGGGACACACCCGCAACCCCATCGCCGATCCCGGCATGCTCGGCGTCAACGCGGGCGCCGCGTGCGCTGTGGTGTGCGGGGTCTACGTACTCGGGATCTCCTCGCCGATGGCGTTCATGGGATTCGGCCTACTCGGCGCCATCGTCGCGTCGTGCGCGGTCTTCGGCGTCTCGGCACTCACCGGTACCGGTCCGGTCACGCTGATCCTCGCGGGAACCGGACTCTCGGCGATGCTCACGGCGATCACGTCGGCCGTGGTTCTCTCCGATACGGCTTCGCTCGACGCCTGGCGGTTCTGGAGTGTCGGCTCGACGTCCGGGCGCGGCATCGACATCTTCTGGGCGGCGCTGCCGTTCATCGTCGCCGGACTGGTCCTCGCTCTGGCGAGCGGGTTTTTCCTCAACATCCTGAGCCTCGGCGACGAGATGACGACAGCGCTCGGCTCACGCGTGCTGGTGATCCGTGCTGTCGGTATCGCTGCGATCACCCTGCTCGTCGGGGCGGCGACCGCCGCCTGTGGCCCCATCGTGTTCCTCGGACTGGTCGTACCGCATATCGCCCGCGCGTTCACCGGACCCGACTACCGCTGGATCATCCCCTACTCGGCACTCATCGGCGCGACACTCATGCTGGTCTGCGACGTCATCGGACGAGTCATCGCCCGCCCCGGCGAGGTCCAGGTCGGCGTCGTCCTCGCGATGGTCGGGGCGCCGTTCCTTATTGCCATGGTCCGCCGACAGAAGCTGACAAACGTATGACGACCGAGACCAAGCCCGAGACCACGGCCGCACCGACTCCCGAACGCCGACGCCTCGTCGTCCGCATCGGTCCGTCGTCGTGGGTGGTGCGTCCCCGCATGGTCGCGGTGACACTCACCGGACTCGCACTGATGCTGCTGCTGTTCCTGTTGAGTGTGGGAGTCAGCGACTATCCGCTGACACCGCTCGACGTCGCGCGCATTCTCCTCGGTGGCGGCACGCGCATCGAGAACGTCGTCGTGCTCTCGGATTCCCTTCCACGCGCACTGGTCTCGGTGTTGGTCGGTTTCGCGTTGGGTACGGCAGGCGCACTGAGCCAGTTGATTGCGCGCAATCCCCTTGCCACGCCAGACATTCTGGGCATCACAGCAGGGTCGAGTGCCGCCGCTGTCGCCGCCATCGCCTTCGCAAACAGTTGGGGCGCATGGCTCGCCGGCGTCGGTGTCCCCGCCGCTGCGCTCATCGGCGGTCTCGTGACAGCGATCGTCATGTACGTGCTCGCCTGGCCCGGACGTAAGGCCAACCACGGCATCAACCCGCTCCGACTCGTGCTGATCGGCGTCGGCGTGACCTGGTTGCTGCAGGCCCTGACGTCCTTCCTCCTCACCCGCGCCGACATCAAAGACGTTGCCCGCGCACAGGTCTGGCTCGTCGGGTCGGTGTCCCAATCGACCTGGTCGAGCGTATGGCCCGTCGCGATCGCCGTCGTACTCGGCATCGTCGTGATCACGATGATGTCCCGCCAGATCGACGCGCTGTCGCTCGGCCAGGACATGGCGCGTGGGCTCGGAGTGCGCACCACCGCGGTGTCGACCACGGTGCTGCTCGTCGCGGTCGGATTGACCGCGATGGCAGTATCGGCAGCCGGCCCCATCGCGTTCATCGCCCTGCTCGCGCCGCAGATCGGGATGCGGTTGGCCAGGACACCGGTCCCGACGCCGCTGCTGGCGGGTGTGATCGGGGCGATCCTCGTCCTCGCCGGTGACCTGTTGTGCCGCACGATACTTCCCAATGGACTTCCGGTCGGCATCGTCACCGCAGCAGTGGGCGGACCGTTCCTCATCTATCTCATGATCTCGATGTCACGGAAGGCGACAGTATGAGCAGACTCGTCGGCCAAGGACTCAGCGTCGGCTACGACGACCGCGTCGTCATCGAGGGTCTCGACGTCGAGATCCCCGACGCCGCGGTCACGACGATCATCGGCCCCAACGGATGTGGCAAGTCGACGCTGCTGCGTGCCATGTCGCGCCTGCTGCACCCTCGCGAAGGCGTCGTGCTTCTCGACGGTTCCGACATCAACCACACCAAGCCGAAAGAGGTCGCACGCAAGCTCGGGATACTCCCCCAGAATCCCGTCGCGCCAGAGGGACTCACCGTCGCCGACCTCGTCGGCCGTGGCCGGTTCCCCCACCAGAAGTGGTACCAGCAGGCATCTCCCGACGACGAGGCCGCAGTGGCGTCGGCGTTGGAAATGACCGGGACGACCGACCTGGCCGATCGGCACATCGACGCATTGTCCGGCGGTCAGCGCCAGCGCGTGTGGATCGCGATGACGCTCGCGCAGGGCACCGACCTTCTCCTGCTCGACGAGCCGACAACCTACCTCGACCTCGCACACTCCGTCGAGGTACTCGACCTCGTCTACTCGCTGCGCACCGAACACGACAAAACCGTCGTCATGGTGCTACACGATCTGAATCTCGCTGCCCGCTACAGCGATTCGCTGTTCGTGATGACGGCCGGAAAGATCGTTGCGCAGGGCACTCCCAATGAGGTCATCACCGAAGAACTCCTCGACGACGCGTTCGGGCTGAACGCGCGGGTCATCACCGACCCCGTGTACGGCGACCCGCTGATCATTCCGATCGGAACCCGCAGTGCGCGAACCGAAGTCGGCTCGTCCGCAGGTGACCGTTCGAGCTGACCCCCAGCTGAAGGTTCGGGCTAGCTCGACGACCGACCGGGCGTCACCGGGCGACCATTCGGCGCGGCGGGGTGCGGCGCGGGTTGCCGCACCGGGCGAGGCGCGGGCTGCTGCGGTCGCTGTCCGGCCACCGGCGGACGCTGCGCCCCAGCCGCGGGACGCTGTTCCGGCGCGGGCGGACGTTGTTCTGCCGCGGGACGTTGCTGTGCAGCCGGTGGGCGTTGCCCTGCTGCCTGCGGGCGCTGCTGTGCAGCCGGCGGGCGTTGCGCGGCCGGCTGAGGACGTTGCCCCACAGGCGGTTTCGGCGGCGCGGGCGGACCGGGAGCACGAAGCGGCACCACGACGCCGCGTCGAGCCGGCCTGCCGGGAACGGGTGTGACGATCGACGCGGCACGCACGGCGCGTTCACGCGCGGTGGTGACGTCGTCCGCGGTTGCGGTGACCACGCCCATCCTGCGACGGCGGAAACTCTCGGGCTTGCCGAAAAGTCGAATGTCGGTCTCGGGCAAGGCAAGTGCCTGTGCGACGTACTCGAACCCGATTCCCTTCTCGTCGAGCTGCCCGTAGATGACGGCCGACGCACCCGGCGAAGCAAGCGTCACATCGACCGGCAGGCCCAGGATCGCCCTGGCATGCATCTCGAACTCCGAGAGACGCTGCGTCGCCATGGTCACGAGTCCGGTGTCGTGCGGGCGCGGTGAGACCTCGGAGAAGTACACGTCGTCGCCCTTGACGAACAGTTCGACGCCGAAAATGCCACGGCCACCGAGGTTTCCGTCGCCCATCGCTGTTGCGATGCGTGCGGCGATCGAGGTCGCGGCACCCAGCGCGAAGGCACTCATCTCGTGCGGTTGCCAGCTCTCGACGTAGTCGCCGTTGACCTGCCGATGCCCGATCGGCGCGCAGAAGTGCGTCACCAGCCGGCCGGTCGCCGGGTCGATCGCTCGCACCGTGAGCAGGGTGATCTCGTAGTCGAACTCGATGAAGCCCTCGACGATGACACGCTCGCCGGCAACCCGTCCGCCGGTCGTCGCGGTCTCCCATGCCTTGTCGACGTCCTCCGGACCGCGCACCACGGTCTGTCCTTTACCCGAGGACGACATCACCGGCTTCACCACGCACGGATACCCGACCTGCTCGGCAGCGACGGTCAGCTCGTCGTGCGACCCCGCGAACAGGTACGGCGACGTCGGCAGGCCGAGCTCCTCGTCGGCGAGGCGTCGAATTCCCTCGCGGTTCATCGTCGCCATCACCGCGGAAGCGGTGGGGATGACCTCCGCGAGGCCGCGGCGCTCGATGGTCGCCAAGGCGTCGGTGGCGATGGCTTCGATCTCGGGGACGACGTACGCGGGCGAGTACTTCTCGACGAGGCCGATCAGCGCATCGCCGTCGGTCATGTCGATCACCTCGGCGTGATGCGCGACCTGCTGCCCGGGCGCACCCGCGTAACGGTCGACAGCGATTACCTCGACGCCCAATCGCTGGAAGGCGATGATCAGCTCTTTGCCGAGTTCTCCGGCGCCGAGCACCATCACCCTGGTGGCGTTCGGCGACAGTGGCGTGCCGATGATGTCGGGCGGCCCCACGGTCGGCTGCGCGGGCGACACATCAGGTGTCGCCGCGCCGGTGGCGTGGTCGTCCGCGCTACTCCCGTTGATCGAGGTCATAGGAGCAATCCTACGTGCCGGATTTGCGCCGACGCGCCCCATCTCCCCGGTACTCATTCACTCGAACTCATCCCCGCGCACCAGACCGCCGCCTCAACCCATCAGACCGTGGTCAACCCATGACCTCGTGGATGTAGCACCATCGCCAGACCTCGCCCGGCTCTGCCGAACGCATGACGGGATGGCCGACGTCGTGGAAGTGGGCCGTCGCGTGCTTGCGTGGACTCGAATCACAGCAGCCGACGTGGCCGCACTCGAGGCAGATCCGCAAATGCGCCCAGTGCTGCTCACCGAGTTGCATGCAGTCCTCGCACACACTGATGTCGCCGCGGGACGGACCCGGGTCGGCCGCCGGGTCGACCCCGATCTCCGCGAGCTCTGGACATCTGGCCTCGACACCACCGGATTCACCACGGGGGTCACCGGCGCGGGTACGGGATCGACCGAACAAACGCATACCCTCCATTATCCCCAACGGTCCGCTATCCCCGATGGCGTCGCGTCAAAGTCGCCAACTAGGGCTAGGTTTGCGCAGTGAGCGCTTCTCTTCTGCTCGTCGGAGTGCTGTCGGTGGTGATCGCAGCGCTGTCACGGCACTACAACCTGTCGGCGCCCCTGGTTCTGGTTCTCGCCGGGCTGGCGATCGGGTGGATACCCGGCCTCTCCGCGGCCGAACTCGACCCCGAGTTCGTGCTGTTCGTCATTCTGCCGCCACTGCTCTACTCCGCGGCGCAAGACAGCTCGTACCAGGAGATCCGCGCGAATCGTCGTGCGATCGGCATGCTTGCCATCGGGCTTCCACTCGCCACCGCGGTGGTCGTCGGCCTTGTGGCTTACGCGTCGGTGCCGCATCTTCCGCTGGCCGCCGCGCTGGTCCTCGGTGCCATCGTCGCGCCGCCCGATGCGGTGTCTGCCCAGGCGATCGGGCGCAGGGTCGGGCTTCCGCGTCGGATCATGACCCTGCTCGGCGGCGAGAGCCTGCTCAACGATGCGACCGCGCTCACCGCCCTCCGGGTGGCGCTCGCAGCCGCGGTCGGTGCGACGACGTCGGTGTGGGACGGCATCGAGACCTTCCTGCTCGCGGCGATCGGCGGTGTGGTCATCGGCCTGCTGATCGGCTACCTGGTGTTCCGTGTCCGCGACTGGCTGACCGACCCGACGATCGAGACGGCCATCGGGCTCATGGTGCCGTTCGCGACCTACTTCGTCGCCGAGGAACTGCACACCTCCGGCGTGATCGCCGTCGTCGTCGCGGGACTGTTCATCGGGCAGCGGTCGGTCCGTGTCGGCTACGCGACACGACTTCAGGACGAAGCCGTGCGCAAATCGATCGACGCACTTCTCGAAGCGTTCGTCTTCTTGCTGATCGGCCTGCAGTTGCCCGATCTCATCCGAGGCCTCGCCGGACAATCCTGGCTCCACATCGCATTCGACGCCGCGATGGTCCTGATCGCCACGATCCTGGTGCGATTCGCGTGGGTGTATCTGTTCACCTACGCCTCCCGCTTGCTGCCGGGAGTTCGACGACGAGAACCTCCACCCAAACCGTCGTGGTTGTTCGTCGTCGGGTGGTCGGGCATGCGCGGCGTCGTCTCGCTTGCCGCGGCGTTCTCCATCCCCCTGACTACCGAGTCGGGCGAACCGTTCCCCGCCCGCGCGGAGATCCTGTTCCTGACCTTCGTGGTGGTCGTCGGCACCCTGCTGATCCAGGGTGTCAGCCTGCCGTGGGTGATCCGCCGACTCGGCGTCTACGACGACGACGCCGCCTCCGACCGGCTCGCATACGCGGCAGCCCAGGATCGGGCATCACGCGAGGCCGAGGCCTACCTCGACACGATGGCAGCAGACATCGGCGAACACGACCCGCGACATCTCCAGGTGGCGATGCTTCGCAAATGGATTACCACTCAACGCAATACGGCCTGGGAGGAGCTCGGGCGCGGCCCAGAGGACATCGGCGAGAGTCCGACGGCAGCCGGAAACCGCATGCGCAGCAAGATGCTTGCGATCCAACGAAGAGTCTTCATCGACGAGCGCGACGCCGGGCACATCGACGACGAGGTGCTGCGTACCGCGCTGCGTCGCCTCGACTTCGCCGAGGGCGTCAACGACCGCGAGGCGTAACGGTCAGTCGTCGACCACCGCGGCGTAGACGCGCGTCTCCTCGGTACGCCCACGCAGCGAGGTCGTCTCCTGTTCCTCCCAGTGGGCGGCTTCCCGCGCGTTCGCGACGTCGACGGTTCGTCCGGACGCCAGCGGTCGACGGGGATCGCGCTTGGCGAGTTCGGACAACCGCGCGCTCTCGTTGACCGGGTCGCCGATGATCGTGTACTCGAACCGTTCGATCGCCCCGACGTTGCCTGCGACCGCGGGCCCGAAGCCGACCCCGATCCCCGCGGACAGTTCTGGCACCCGACGCTCGAGTTCCCGAGCGATCTCGCGGGCTGTGCACAGCGCGGCACCCGCGGCGTCGTCGAGGTCGATCGGTGCACCGAAGATGGCGAGCACGGCGTCGCCCTCGAACTTGTTGACCAGTCCGCGCTGTTGCTCGACGGCCCGCACGATCACCGCGAAGAAGCGGTTCAGGATCTCCACGACCTCTGTCGGAGATCGTTCGGCGGCCAGCGTCGTCGAACCGATCACGTCGACGAACAGTGCCGCGACCGTGCGTTCGGTTCCGCCGAGTGCGGGGTCGGAGCTCAACGCCGCTTCGGCAACCTCACGACCGACGTGGCGGCCGAACAGATCTCGCATCCGCTCGCGCTCACGCAGGCCACTGACCATCGAGTTGAAGCCCACCTGCAGGTCGCCGAGTTCGGTGCCGTCGTAGACGACGAGGTCGACGTCGACATTGCCCGCCTGCACCTTGTTCATCCCGTTGCGGACACTCCGCAGCGGACCGGTGACACTCGTCGTGGTCAGCCACGTCAGGAGTAGCCCGGTACCGAGTGAGATCACCGCGAGCACGAACACACCGACGAAGAGGTCGAGCTTGCTGGTGTCCTGGCGGAACGCCCCGAAGGACACCAGAAGCAGGATGCCGACGATCGGCGTTGCCGACCCGACGATCCACGCGACCACCGCGCGAGACAGCACGCCGGAACGCTTGCGACGTCGGTAACCCGCACTGATCAGATCCGCGGACACCGGCCGGAGCGCGAGCTCGATCAACAGGTACGTGACACCGACGACCACGGCACCCGACAACCCGATGACGAAGAACATCTTCGGGATGAGCATCGGACTCTGGATCCCGTACATGATGGTGAACATCACGACCGCTCCGAGCCAGAGCGCGGCCTGCAGTCGCAGCAGCCTGCCCGCGACGCGCCTCGTCCGGCGTGCGTCGGCCGCGGTCGGCGGCTGTCGTCGAATCGCCCAGCGCAGGTCGCGGGTGATGGTGTAGGTACCCCAGCCGATTCCGATGACGAAGGCGAGCGCCACGTAGATCGGCACCGCGATGTAGTTGATCCACCACATCTCCGGCGCGAACGTCGACGGTTCGGGGATGCCGACGGACGACAGCGAGATGGTGACGACAGCACCGACGAAATTGGAGAGGACGATCGACCCGGTGAGGATCGTCTGGATACGAACGCGCCGTTTGGTTGGACCGTCACTCGCCGACCCGAGCAGGACCGAGCCGTAGTCGCGTTCCCCCCTGCCGCGGATCATCCACCTACTGTGTCACAGGCAGCGAGTCAGCTGATCCGGATCATCTTCTTGTTGACGAACTCGTCGATGCCGAAACGTCCGAGCTCTCGACCGAAGCCCGAACGCTTCACGCCGCCGAACGGCAACTCCGCACCTTCGGCGCCGACGGCGTTGACGAAGACCATTCCGGCCTCGATCTTGTCGGCGACGCGTAGCGCCTGGTCGGCGTCGGTGGTGAAGACATACGACCCCAGACCGAAGGGCGTGTCATTGGCAAGTTCGACGGCGGCGTCTTCACCCGACACCTTGTAGACGGTCGCGATCGGGCCGAACAGCTCCTGCTTGGCGACGATCGAGTCGGGGTCGACGCCGGTCAGCACGCCGGGCGGGAAGTAGGCGCCCTTGCGTTCGCCTGACGACTCGAGGCTCGCGCCGGTGGCCAGCACTGAATTCACCTGCTCCTCAAGGCGCTCGGCAGCAGCAACCGATGAGAGCGGCCCCAGTCCCTCTCCGGCGGCCTTGACCTTCTCGGTGAACTTGACGATGAAATCGTCGTAGACACTCTCGTCGACGATGAAGCGCTTCGCGGCGTTGCACGCCTGACCGGTGTTCTCGAATCGTCCGTCGACCGCTGCCGACACCGTTGCGTCGAGGTCGTCGGTCGACAGCAGGATGAACGGGTCCGACCCGCCGAGTTCGAGGACGACCTTCTTCAGGTTCCGGCCGGCAACCTCCGCGACGGCGGCGCCCGCGCGCTCCGATCCGGTCAGCGAGACACCCTGCACGCGCGGGTCGGCGATCGCCTCGGCGATCTGCTCGTTGGTGGCGTAGACGTTCACGTACGCGCCGACCGGGTACCCGGCGTCGAGGAAGATCTGCTGCAGGGCGGCAGCGGATTCGGGGCATTGCGGGGCGTGCTTGAGCACAATTGTGTTGCCCAGCACCAGGTTTGGACCGGCGAATCGCGCGACCTGATAGTAGGGGTAGTTCCACGGCATGATGCCGAGCAGCACGCCGACTGCGCTGCGTCGGATGAACGCCGACCCCTCACCCTCGAGCAGCGCGATCGGCTCGTCTGCGAGGAACTTCTCGGCATTGTCGGCGTAGTACTCGTAGATCGCGGCGCTGAACTCGACCTCGCCGACGGACTGGTCGTACGGCTTGCCCATCTCGCGGACGATGATCTTGGCGAGCTCGTCTTTGCGCTCGGTGTGCAGTTCGCCGACGCGACGGATCAGCGCAGCCCGCTCGGCGACCGTCGAGTTCTTCGACCACGTCGCGAACGCATCCGACGCCGCGGTGATCGCCGCTTCGACCTGCTCATCGGTGGCGGTCGGATACTCCTTGACGACGTCGCCGGTCGCGGGGTCGACGACTTGGTACAAGCTCATTGCGATTCTCCTCGTCTGCACGCACGGCCGCTCGGCCGACTTCACCTACGAATGTAGTAGTCGACGAGGCCGCGCGCTGAGTGAATCGACAATTTTACGACCCGATTGTTGCGGAATCCGCAACTCATGCCAGCGCTATGTCACGGTTTTCGGTGACAACCGGCCACTTCTTGACGGATTCCGTACAGTCCTGTCGCTGGGGTGTGAATCTCCCGGTGAGGAGTCCGATCTCTCAGATGATGGCCCGGCGGACGATCGTCTGGTCACGGCCGGGGCCGACGCCGATGCACGAGATGTGCGCGCCCGAGAGCTCTTCGAGTCGCAGCACGTAATCCTGGGCGGTCTTCGGCAGGTCGTCGAATGTCTTGCACTGTGAGATGTCTTCCCACCAGCCGGGCATGTACTCGTAGACCGGCTTGGCGTGATGGAAGCCGGTCTGGGTCATCGGCATCTCGTCGACGCGCTCGCCGTCGACCTCGTAGGCGACACAGATCGGGACGCGGTCGAGGCTGGAGAGCACGTCGAGCTTGGTCAGGAAGTAGTCGGTGATGCCGTTGATGCGCGTCGCATAGCGGGCGATCACGGCGTCGAACCAACCGCAGCGACGGGCGCGACCGGTGGTCACGCCGACCTCGCCGCCGGTCTTCGCTAGGTACTCGCCCCACTCGTCGAACAACTCGGTCGGGAACGGCCCCGAGCCGACGCGCGTGGTGTAGGCCTTCAGGATGCCGAGCACCGTGGTGATCTTGTTCGGTCCGATACCCGACCCGACCGCAGCGCCGCCGGCCGTCGGATTCGACGACGTCACATACGGGTACGTGCCGTGGTCGACGTCGAGCAGCGTGCCCTGCGAACCCTCGAGCAGCACCGTCTCGCCGCGTTCGAGCGCCTCGTTGAGCAGGGGCTGCGTATTGGCGATGCGATGCTTGAAGCCCTCGGCCTGGGTGAGGACCTCGTCGACGACCTGCGCGGGTTCGAGTGCGCGGCGGTTGTAGATCTTGACCAGGATCTGGTTCTTGAGTTCGAGTGCGGCCTCGACCTTCTGCGCGAAGATCTTCTCGTCGAGGACGTCGGCTGCGCGCACGCCGACGCGCGCGATCTTGTCCTGGTAGCAGGGTCCGATGCCGCGTCCGGTCGTGCCGATCTTCTTGTTGCCCAGGAATCGTTCGGTGACCTTGTCGATCGCCACGTGATAGGGCATCAGCAGGTGGGCGTCGGCCGAGATCATCAGGCCGGTGGTGTCGACATCGCGGTCCTCGAGACCGCTCAGTTCGGTGAGCAGCACCCCGGGGTCGACGACGACGCCGTTGCCGATGACGTTGTTGACGCCCGGCGTGAGGATGCCCGAGGGGATCAGGTGCAGGGCGAACGTCTCACCATTCGGGAGAACGACGGTGTGACCCGCGTTGTTGCCGCCCTGGTAGCGAACAACCCACTGCAGCTTCTCGCCGAGTAGATCGGTCGCCTTGCCCTTGCCCTCGTCGCCCCACTGGGCGCCGATAAGCACGATCGCTGCCATGTCCCCTACTCCTTAGTCGCGCGCATGCGGAACGCGCCGTAACGGACCTACCCTACTTGCTGACCGGGCAGAACCCTTGGGCGACGCCCCGACATCGACGTTGCGGCCCGACTACGCTCGTCGGCGTGTCCCATGCAGTTATCTCGTCGTCGACGGTGATCGTCGACGACGCCCGGCAGACTCCACCGCCCCGCAAGGCGGTACGACGAGTCGTCGAGAGCGCGCTTTCCGACGCCCCGAGCCGGTTGATCGTCGAGCCCGGCGACTGCGCGCACCCCGACGTCCTGCTCGCCGAGGTGGTCGCGATCCTGATGATCACCGAACGACTCGACGTCGAGGTCGCGTACACGCCGAGTGTCGCCACCCCGGCGACTCGCCGCTACGGTCTACCGCACGGACAAGCGGCCGTCGACCTCGCACGTGACGGCGACGCTCACGACCTGCCGCTGATCCGCGACGACGCCGCCACCGTCCTCGTCGGCTTCGCACGACACCTCGGCGCCGAGGGCGCAAAGTTGCACGGCGAGAGCTATGTCGACGACGCCCGCCTGTTCACCGGTTCGGTACGCGGTGTGCGGATCGAACCGACCCGCGAGGCACCAGGCGTACGCGCCCGCGTCGAACGCACACTCCGGCCGGGCAGCTGGCACGTCGGGCGCGCGGCACAGACCGGCGGGAGCAACCTCGTCGTCGAGCGTGAAGGCGTCCTGACCGAGCGGACGGTCAAACGCTCGACGTTCTACCGCCACCACATCGACTGGAAGCTGGTCTGCCACTCATGACGGGCAATGCGTGGGCGAGCGGTCGGTCGGGGCATCCGACGCGCGGCGAGATTGCCCGCGCGATACGGCCGGGATGGCTGTTCTTCGCGTTCATCGCCGTCGCGGCCGTCGGCGGCTGGATGTGCGCGGTCTCGGCACCCGGTCGCAACGCGATGTCGATCGGCGGAACCCTGCTGCTCGTACTCGCCGGCTGGGTCATCTCACTGTGTCTGCACGAATTCGGCCACGCCGTCACCGCGTTCCGGTTCGGCGATCGCAATGCCGAACTGCGCGGCTACCTCACGCTCAACCCGATGCGCTATACGCATCCGGGGTTGTCACTCGGCCTGCCGCTGCTGATCATTCTGCTGGGCGGTATCGGATTCCCCGGCGGCGCTGTATATCTCGACGAACGCGGCATGACCAATCGCCAGAAGACGCTGGTCTCACTCGCCGGGCCCGCGATGAACATCATGCTCGCGGCGATCCTGTTGCTCGTCATCCGCATCGCGGCACCCGACGCCTACATCCCCCTCCACTCGGGTCTGATGTCGGGGATGATTCTCGCCGTCGACGGCATCAATCTGTGGGCGGCACTGGCGATGCTCGCCTTCTTGCAGATCACCGCGGCCGTGCTCAACCTGATCCCGATGCCGGGTTTCGACGGCTACAACGCCATCGAGCCGTACCTGTCGCAGCAGACACGCGCGAACGCCGCCAAGATCGCGCCCTACGGGTTCCTGATCGTGTTCGCGCTACTGTTCATTCCTCAACTGAACGCCGCCTTCTTCGACCTCATCCGCTGGCTGTTCGAATTGTCGGGCGTGCCATCGAATCTCGCGAACCAGGGCTGGAACGTCTTCATGTTCTGGCGGACGTGATGTACCAGCGGGGCCGTATCGCAACTCACGCCCTGCGCGTGACGAAGTAGTCGTCGAGCGTGACCATGTTGAGTCGACGCTCGCGAATGATCTCCACCAGCGTCGGATACACGTGGGTCACCGGCGGATGATTGGCATGGCCGATGATCACGGTCTGCGGATGGAAGTACTGCCGCGCGCACTGCACCAGATAGCGCTCGGTGATCAATCCCGAGTCCGAGAGCGACCCGAACCACAGCACGGGAGTCGTGTATCCGAGTTCTGCGGCCACGGCGTCGACCGTGTCGTTGTGGTAGCCGTACGGCGGACGAAAGAACGGAGTGCCGTCGACGCCGAACGTGTTGCGTAGGAACCGCTTACACCGCGACAGCTCGTCCGCGACACCCTCGGTCGAGAGTGATGTCAGATCGGCGTGGGTCCACGTGTGATTGCCGAGCTGGATCTGACCGGATTCGACGAGCGGCCGTAGCTCGGCCTTGTGGTCTGTCCAGGAATCAAAGCCGCCGGTGACGAAGAAGGTGAACCGCGCGCCCGTGTCCCGCGCGAATCGGATGTACGCACCGACCACCTCGGAGCTCGCGCCGTCGTCGACGGTCAGCGCGAGATGCCTTCCCGTACCCGGCAATCCGGTCAGTGTGCCCGCGGGAACCGGAACCCTTCGTGCAACGTCGGGTGGTGGTACCTGCGGAACCGGCGTCTGCGCAACCGATTTCGGAGTCGGCGACATCGGATTGGTCGACGGCAAGGCCGTCGGCGCCGACGCGTCGACGCGCGCTGTCGCACATCCCCCGAGCGCAGTGACCAACCCTGCAGCCAAGACGGTCATGAACCCCCTACGTCTCACGGCTGTGAAGATAGCCCACCAAGGTGGCGTGAGGGCAACGAGATCGAGTGTGTCGCGTTACCAGCCCATATCGTCGCGACAGCGCTTGCCCGCTTGGTCCGGATCGACCTGAATCGTCGCGTGGGTGAGGCCGTGGCGGGCCAGCACGGCGCGCGCCTGCGGGAGCACCTCGTCGTTGGGACAGTTGCTCGCCAGATGCACTGTCGCGACGTCCATTCCGGTGGTCAGCGACCAGACGTGCAAATCGTGGACGTCGATGACCTCGGGGATCGCTGCGAGCTCGTGCTCGAGGGCGTCGACGTCGACGTGATCGGGCGCCTGCTGGTTGAGAATGCGCAGGGCATCGCGGGCCAGACGCACCGCTCGGGGTACCACCCAGATCGCGATCAGGACCGCGACGACGATGTCGGCGTAACCCCAACCCGTCGTCATCGTCACGATGCCCGCGACCAGCACGCCGACACTGCCGACGGCGTCGGCCAGCACCTCCATGTATGCCCCGCGCACGGCGATCGACTCCTTGGAGTCCGCACGTAGCAGCAGCATCATCGCGACATTGACAGCCAGGCCGATCAGCGCCACCACGACGAGCGTCAGCCCGGGCACTTCCGGGTCGGAGCCGATGCGTCGGATCGCCTCGTACAGGACGAAGACCGCGACACCGATCAGCAGGACCGCATTGGCAACAGCGGTGAAGACCTCAGCGCGATGCCACCCGAAACTCCGCTCGGCGGTCGTCGATCCGTGGCGTGCGAGCAAAAGTGCGACGAGACCCATCAGGAGCGCGACGACGTCGGTCAACATGTGCCCGGCGTCGGCGATCAATGCCAGCGAGTTGACGGCGATTCCGACGCCGAGCTCGACGAAGAAATACGTCCCGATCATCGCCACGGCGACGACCATCGGCCAGATGCGCCGATTCGACGTCGCGGCCCCGGTGCCGTGCGAGTGCGTGTGTGTATGCGAGTGACCCATGGTCTCGTCAATATATGCATCTTTTCGCATATATGACAAGGGTTAGGGTCGCCTAAATCTCTACATCGAGGCCGATTCAGTTGAAACGAGATCACTGCTCTTGTTTTTCAAGCCGCATGGGCGCAGACTCGAATCATGAACAAGAGCACCGCTCTCGAAACTGCTGGGCGGCACGCCACCGAGCCCAGTCAACTGTCTGGCCTGCGTGATTACACCTGGGGTGCGCTGGTATTCGCTGTCGAGGTCATGCTCTGGACGGCCGCGGTGGCGGTCGGCTATCACTGGGGCGCGGCATTCGCGGGTCCCGCCGCAGGCGTACTGCTCGGTGTGGTCGCGCTCGCGGTGATCGGCGGTGTGTGGGGGCGTTGGATGTCGCCCAAAGCGCGACGCCGCCTCGCTCTGGTCCCGCGTATCGCGCTCGGTATTTGTCTCATCGTCCTCGCGGCAGCCGCGTCGAGCGCACTGATCGGTGTCGCCGGCGCAATCGGTTGCGCCGCGGTGGCGGTGCCGACCTTCGCGATGGGACAACGCGCGATCGACGGCAAAGCCTGAGTTCAGCGCAGCGTCGCCTGTGCGGAGGAGCGTCGAAGTCCGCACACCATCAGCAGGTCGATCAGCAGCGAACGTATCTCCGCCAGCAGCGCGGTCTCACTCATGCCACTCTCGGCGACCAGTTCGGCGCGAGCCTTACGCGCGATCGTGCGCAGTACCCGCGCGGCGTCGGCAGGGTCGGGCGATTCGCCGGGGTCTGCCAGCATCATTCGACGCAGCGTCTCGAAGGCGTCGCCGAGGTCGTCGATGATCTCGATCAGTTCGGGGCGGAGCTTCTCGCCGCGCTGCGTCATCCCGAGCGCGCGACGAGCGACGATCCGGAAGTTTCGTACCCCGTTGTCGATGGGGTCGGCCGTCGCGGCGATTCTCTGCAGTCGTATTCGTTGCCGCCAATGCAGCGGCGAGATGGTGCTGATCTCTTTGCCGCCACGCATGTCCGAGCGCATGGTGTTGATCGCGGCCTGGGTTCCGCGCGCACTCTCGAGCGCCGAGAACACCACGTCGGCATCTCCGACCCGCAGCCCTGCCGCGAGAGTCTTCGCGGCGTCGCGCATCGTCGCCAGAATCCCGGCGGCATCACGCCGCCCACGCGACGCCGGGTTCGCAGGGAGAAGCGCACCCACGGCGATGCCGACGAGTCCGCCGATCAACGCGTCGAAAGCGCGGTAGTACCCACCGGCCTCGCCGGGCGGCAGAAGCGTTGCGACGAGGACCGCAGACGACGCCGCCTGCATCGGGATCAGCGGACCGTCGTCGAGAAACACGGCTGTCGCCATCGCGAGTGCGACGACGACCATGATCTGCCAGGTCCCCGAGCCGATCCGAGAGATGAGCAGATCACCGATGAGAATGCCGATGGAGACGCCGACGACGAGTTCGACGGCGCGGCGCCAACGCTGACCGAGCGACAGCCCCAGCGAGATGACGGCCGCGATCGGCGCGAAGAACGGGCGTGAGTGATGGAGCAGGTCGAGCGCGATCCACCACGCCAGACCTGCCGCGATCGAGCACTGCAGGATCGGCTGCAGCGAGAGATATAGCCGCCGAATGCGGGTACGCAGGGGGCGCGGCAGCGCGTTGACCCTGGCGCTGACCCGCGAACGCAGCGTTGCGATCACACCAGGCCGAGTTGTTCTGCCGCGGTCGGGTCGCTTTCGTTCAGGAGGTCGAGGCAGCGCAGGTACTCGTCGCGCTCGCCGATGACTCGAGCAGCTCTGGCCAGCGCACCGACACAGCGCAGGAAGCCCTGATTGCCCTCGTGCGCCCACGGGACGGGTCCGAATCCCTTCCACCCGTTGCGGCGCAGCTGGTCGAGCCCGCGGTGGTACCCGGTGCGGGCGTAGGCGTATGCGGCGATCACGTCGTCGACGTTTGGTGTCTGCTCACCCGCGGGTTCGCCGTCAGCTCCGACGCCGCCCGCTGTCAATGCCGCTTCTGCCAGATATGCCCAGGCGATCGACGCTGTGGGATGTTCCGCAGCTACCGCAGCCGGCGAAGCACCGTTGAGCAGGTCCGATTCGGCCTCGTCGTCTCCCGGGAGGAGCGTCGGTTGGGGGCCCATCAAGTCTCCGAAGGAAGTCACTCCTCTATTCAAGCATCGAGCCGCGACACGGTGTCCGCTCCGGTCAACACACACCGACCGGTCGGCGGCGTGGCGCGCCGCGCGACGCCCTCCGCGGCATCTGTGCGCCGGTAGTAGTCTTCGCTGATGCCCATCCCCTGCCCGGGTGCCCGCGACAACGGCGATTCGCTAGGGTGAATGGCGCACTTGGTCGCTGAACGGCCCCGATGCCGCGGTGCGCCGCAGAATCCACTTGCTCGAGGAAGGAATGGTGATCGACGATGCCTCAATCCGGTGATCGGAAATCGGCTGTCACCAAGGCCTTCTCGGTGATACGCAAGAAGGCCGCCGAACGCCTGGAGGGGGCGTCGAGCCGGACCTACTCGTCGCCGACCAAGAACTCGGCCGCGGCTGCGCCCACCGCCCGACCATCGACGCCCAGCGAGACTGCGGGCACTAAGCAGTCGGCGGACAAGGAAAAACCGGCGGGCGCCGAGGCGACAACTGGCACGGATACACAATCGGGGGAATCGGGAACATCTGTGGACAAGTCTCAGGTCGATGAAGCGGGCGCCGGCGGCGCGCAGGGGACAGATTCACGGCCGAGCGGCCCGAAGCCCCGTGGAGGTCGAGGCATCGACTCCGCGACCAAAGTGATCTCGCGAGATCAGCTTCCCGACCCCAGCACGCTTGACGACCTCGACGACATCGACCCCCTCGCGGGCGGCACCGAGGCCGACGACGCCGACTCCGCAGCAACTGCCACAGAGAGTTCAGAGGCGAAGAGTTCGGACAGCGAGAGCTCGGACGACAAGCGCCCAGTAGTGAAGGTCGCCGGGACGGCCTCGCCGAGCGCCACCGACACCACGGTGATCAATCGCGACGACCTGCCGGACACCAGCGACATGCCCGACCTCGACGACGTCGACATCACAGGCACCGACTCTCCGGAAGAGTCCAACGCTGAAGAGACCGCTGGCAGCGAGGACACCGACAGCGCCGAGACAATCGACAGCGCAGAGAAGCCAGACGGCGCAGAAGAAACCGACAGCGCAGAAGAGGCCGATCAGGGCAACGCGGGGAAGATCGCGGCCGCGGGCGCGGTCGCAGCGGGAGTCGCAGGCGCGGCCGCTGTAGAGGCGCACGACACCGACGACGCCGAGACCGACGAGACCGACACAGACGAGAAGGCAGTCGAAGAGAGCGACACCGACGAGAAGGTAGTCGACGAGACAGCCGACGACGCCGCCGAGTTCCCTGCGGCTGACGAGTCGTCTGCCGCCGAAATCGAAGACGCCGACGACACCGCGGACGCCGTCGCTGCCGACCGCGCCGAGGCGGAGTCCGAAGCGAAGCTCGACGACGCCGATCCCGAAACCGTCGACGCCACCGATGCCGAGCACGAGAAGGAAGACGCCGAAGCTCGCCTCGAAGCCTTCGAAGCGACCACGGACGCGGGTGACCTGAGCGTCGAAGAAGCCGCAACCGACGGAGACATCGGCGACTTCGAGCCCATCGACGAGATCGACCAGGCCGACGAGCCAGGCGACGAAACACCAACGGCCGCAGCGGCTTCGGCGGCTGCTGCCACCTCCGCGGCCGCTGCCACTTCCGCGGCCGCCGTCTCATCCGAGTCCGACGACACCGCCGACACCGAGGCCGGCACCGAGACTGGCGTCGACGACGAGACAGTTGCCGAAGACGAGACCGAGCACGGCGACGCACCCGCCGAGGTTGACGACGTCGACGACGCATCGGCTGAGGCCGAGCCCGAAACCGACGCCGAACAAGCCGACGCCGAACAAGCCGACACCGACGGGGCGGCCGACGCGGAAACCGCAGAAGATGACAGCACTTCTGTCGATGAAGAGCTCACCGACGAAGAGCCCGTCGAGGAAGAGCTCACCGACGAGGAACCCACAGGCGAAGAGCTCACCGACGAGCAGCCCGCTGACGACGAAGACACCATCGACGGCGAGGCGGAGACCGTCGCGCTGAAGGCACAGAAGCCCGACGCCCCGACAGACAGCACCACCAGCGACAGCGCCACCACCGACAAGGTGAACATCGGCAAGGGCGCCGCGGTTGTCGGTGGCGCGGCTGCCGCGGGAGCCGCCGCAGTCGGAGCGGGCGCAGCAGCAGGGTCCACAGCGAAGACCGCACAAACGTCGGCGGCTCGTCCCTCGACGTCTTCCGGTTGGTCGACCACCCCGCACCAGCCCCAGGTGATTCCGCCTGCCGGAACGTCGACGCCGACTCCTGCGAAGAGCAAGGGAGGCTCCAGTCGTCGTGTGCTGCTGACAGTCGGAGCGCTCGTCGTCCTGGCGCTGATCGTCGTGGGAGTTGTGTGGGGCGTTATCGCATCGCGCGCCAAGCCTGCAGCCGACCAGGCTGCCGACACAGCGTCGAAGTTCTCCACCGCCCTCTACAACGGCGACCTCTCGACCCTGCGGTCAGTGACGTGCGGCCAGGAGAATCAGTTCTATACCAACATCTCCGACGCAGATTTCCAGAAGATCTACTCGGCGCAGAAGGCGCGCAACGAGTTGGTCCGCACCGGAGACATCAAGGCGTCGAAGGTGACCGACGACGGGGCCAAGGCGGTCGTCGAGGTGACTGCCTACCAAACCAGCAAGCCCAACGAGCCTCAGACCGTCACCATCAATCTCCAGAAGGACGGCAGCGACTGGAAGGTCTGCACGCCGCGGTGACCGGTCGCAGGGCGCCAGGTCCCGTACGCGACGACATACCCGGCACAGGGTGGGTGCCGGGTGGCCACGCGCCGGTCCACCGTCCGACGACCCAGCCGTTACGGGTTACGCCTCGACCAGCGCGACGCTCCTACGTCCCGTCCGCCGACGCGCCGGGCGCCATACCGTCCGTCCATCCGGCTCACCACGACGCTCCTGCGCGGCGCCCCGATCCTCGGAGCGTTCATTCTCAGCGGGTCAGGGTGCAGCGTCGAGCCGACCCCTCGGTGATCTGCGCGGCCATCGCCATGGCCGTGTTGGCACTGACCGTCGCCGTCGGATTGATCTGGTCCTGACCGCACTCAGCGCGTAGGCCCGTTGTTGCGGTTGCCCAGAGGCTCGGAAACCGCGCTTCTGGGCAACCGCAACTCGCGGCCGATCGCATCCTCTTCCGCCACCCCGACACAAACAACGCGCGCCCCCTCCCGAACCGAGAGAGGGCGCGCGTTGTGTGAGAGAAAAGTCAGGCGCTGATCGACTTGCCGTTCGACTTCAGGTCGTCGCACGCCTCGACGACGCGCTCGGACATGCTGGTCTCGGCCTTCTTCGACCAGACGCGCGGGTCGTAGGCCTTCTTGTTGCCGACCTCGCCGTCGACCTTCAGCACGCCGTCGTAGTTGCTGAACATGTGCCCGGCGATCGGTCGCGTGTAGGCGTACTGGGTGTCGGTGTCGACGTTCATCTTGACGACGCCGTAGGTGAGCGCTTCCTCGATCTCGCTCTTGAGCGAGCCCGATCCGCCGTGGAACACGAAGTCGAACGGCTTGGAGCCCTCGGGCAGGCCGAGCTTCTTGCTGGCGACGTCCTGGCCCAGCTTGAGCACATCGGGACGCAGCTTCACGTTGCCAGGCTTGTAGACGCCGTGGACGTTACCGAAGGTGGCCGCGAGCAGGTACTTGCCCTTCTCACCCGCGCCGAGCGCGTCGACGGTCTTCTCGAAGTCCTCAGCAGAGGTGTAGAGCTTGTCGTTGATCTCCGCCTCGACACCGTCTTCTTCACCACCGACGACGCCGATCTCGACCTCGAGGATGATCTTCGCCGCAGCGGCCTTGGCGAGCAGTTCCTGCGCGATCTCGAGGTTCTCGTCGATCGGCACAGCGCTGCCGTCCCACATATGCGACTGGAACAGCGGATTCTTGCCGGCGTCGACGCGCTCCTGGGAGATCGCGAGCAGCGGACGCACGTAGGTGTCGAGCTTGTCCTTGGGACAGTGGTCGGTGTGCAGCGCGATCGTCACGTCGTACTTGGCGGCAACCACGTGCGCGAACTCGGCGAGCGCAACCGCGCCCGTCACCATGTCCTTGACGCCGAGGCCCGAGCCGAACTCGGCCCCACCGGTGGAGAACTGGATGATGCCGTCGCTCCCGGCATCGGCGAAGCCCTTGATGGCCGCATTGATCGTCGACGACGAGGTGCAGTTGATCGCGGGAAATGCGTAGCCACCCTCCTTCGCCTTCGCGTACATCTCGGCGTACTGCTCTGGGGTTGCAATGGGCATGTCACGTCCTCCAACCGGGTGGGATCTCACACTTCGAGCTCTGTTGAGTCCCCCTCAGTATGGCAAGTGCCACTCCAGCGCGTGCAGGACGCTCTCACCTGCGTCTAAACCTCCGCGTCGACGCCTGCGCCCGCGCGCGAATAGGACGCTTTGTCCGTTTCCGCTACCCTCGGAGCCGTGACCGCCTCTGTTCTCGACGCCACAGCCCCCGTTCTCGCAGCAACGACGACCGACCTCGCCCTCCTCCCCGGCTTCCTCGACCCCGTCAACCTGCTGAACTCCTTCGGCACCTGGATTCTCGCCGGACTGCTGTTGGTGGTCTTCATCGAGTCAGGACTGCTCTTCCCGCTACTCCCAGGCGACTCACTGCTCTTCACCGCGGGCCTGATCGTGGCTGCGAAGTCGGCCGACATCGAGCCGTTCGCCCCACTGTGGGTGTTGCTGGTGACCATTCCGATCGCGGCGTTCCTCGGCGACCAGGTCGGGTACCTCATCGGCAACAGACTCGGGTACTCCCTGTTCAAGCCGGACGCCCGCATCTTGAAGCAGTCCTACATCGTCGAGGCCCACGAGTTCTTCGAGAAGCACGGCCCCATCACGATCTTCCTGGCGCGCTTCGTGCCGATCGTGCGCACCTATGCACCGCTGGTCGCCGGAGCTGCAAAGATGCGCTACTCGACGTTCCTCGCCTACAACGCGATCGGCGCAGTCGTCTGGGGTGCAGGCGTCACGCTCCTGGGCTACTTCCTCGGCCAGATCGCATTCATTCGCGACAACGTCGACGTGATCTTCCTGCTGATCGTCTTCATCTCGGTGCTCCCGATCATCTCCGAGGTGGTCAAGCGCTGGCGGCGCTCCCGCCAACCCGTCGTCGAAGAGAAGGTCGACGCCGCGGAGCGCGCATAGGACACCGCCCCGGCATAAGACACCGCCGCGTAGCGGACATAGTGGACGCCGCGGTGTAGCGCTCCTTCGATGGGGCTGCGCCACATTCGGCACTGCACGCCGGGCACGGCCGCTTCTGACAGCCACTCATTAGCTCTCGGACAGCTTCGCCAAGTAGCCTGGTGACCCGTGATCGACACCGCACTTGCCCATACGACCACCGTGGTCGCTCTCCCCGGCATTCTCGACCCCATCAACGTGCTGAGCTGGTTCGGCGCCTGGGCGTTCTGGGGGCTGCTCCTGGTCGTCTTCATCGAGTCGGGTGTGCTGTTCCCGGTCCTCCCCGGTGACTCGCTGCTGTTCGTCGCGGGCATGGTGGTCGCGGCAGGCGGTAAGGACGGCATCGACCAGTTCGCGTCGCTATGGCAGCTGTTGGTCTTCGTGCCGATCGCCGCGATCCTCGGCGGTCAGGTGGGTTATTGGATCGGCCGATTCATCGGGACCGAGATGTTCAAACCCGATGCCCGGTTCCTCAAGGAGCGCTATCTGATCGAGGCGCAGGAGTTCTTCGACAAGCACGGCCCGATCACCATTTTCCTGGCCCGCTTCGTGCCCATCGTGCGCACCATCGCTCCGATCGTCGCAGGCGCCGCACGCATGAAGTGGTCGGTGTTCGCGCTCTACAACGTGATCGGCGCCATCGTCTGGGGTGCCGGCATCGTTCTGCTCGGCTACTGGCTCGGCCGGTTCGAGGTGGTGCAGAAGCTCATCGAGCCGATCTTCATCCTGATCGTCATCCTGTCGATCGCCCCTATGCTCATCGAGTGGTATCGCCGACGACGCGCCGCGAAGAAGGTCGCGACCGACGCTGTCGCGACCTCGGAGGCGACGGCGACGGCCGATCCGCACTCCTCCGACAACGTCTGACGCCTGGCGTCACCACGCGTCGTCGAGGTCGGCGTGTTGCCGAATCCACGCGTGCATGGCGATTCCCGCGGCCACCCCGGCGTTGATGCTCCGTGTTGATCCGAACTGCGCGATCGACACCGTCAGGTCCGCCTGCGCTTGGGCGTCGTCACTGACGCCTGGCCCCTCCTGACCGAAGAGCAGTACGCATTCGCGTGGGAGATCAGCAGTTTCCAGCGGTACCGACCCCGGAGTGTTGTCGACGGCGACCACGGCGAGACCGTTATCGCGCGCCCACGTCATCAGCTCCGACACCGAATCGTGGTGCAGCAGATGCTGATAGCGATCGGTCACCATTGCTCCGCGTCGATTCCAGCGGCGTCGTCCGACGATGTGCACCGCCAACGCGGCAAACGCATTCGCGGTCCGCACCACGGTCCCGATGTTGGCGTCGTGCGCGAAGTTCTCGATGGCCACATGAAACGGGTGTCGACGCGCGTCGATGTCATCGACGATCGCCTCGCGGCGCCAATACCGGTATGCATCAACGACATTCCGGGTATCACCCTCGGCGAGCAGTTCCGGGTCGTAGCGCGGATCGTCGGGGATTCGACCATCCCGTTCGACGTCCCACGGCCCCACTCCGACGGCGGGCCGTGCCTGCCATTCGGTGGGCCCGGGTACGTCCGAACCCTCGGGCGAGTCAGATCCCTCAGGCGACATGCCGCCGGTCGACATCGCCTCAGGCAAGCCCGATGTCGGCGAGACCGAGGAGAGATCGGTACGGCACACCGAGTTTCGTGATCACGTCGTCGGCGCCGGTTGCGCGGTCGACGACGGTCGCAACACCCACCACAACGGCTCCGGCCTCGCGCGCAGCCGCCACAGCGGTTGCCGGCGAATTGCCCGTGGTGCTGGTGTCCTCGACGATCAGCACCGCTTTGTCTGCGATGTCCGGGCCCTCTACCTGACGCTGCATTCCGTGCGCCTTGGCCGCCTTGCGCACCACGAATGCGTCGATGGGGCGTCCGGGCGCGTGCATGATCGCGGTCGCAACCGGGTCGGCACCCAACGTCAGTCCGCCGACCGACTGGTATCCCCAGTCGGCGGTGAGTTGACGCATGAGCTTGCCGATCAGCGGCGACGCCTCGTGATGCAGCGTGGCGCGTCGCAGGTCGACGTAGTAGTCGGCTTCACGTCCTGACGACAACGTCACCTTGCCGTGCACCACAGACAGTTCGGCGACGAGTCGCGCGAGCGCCGCGCGGGCGTCGCCGTCGACCTCGGGGGTCGCGGATGCGGAGGGCGTTGAGGAGGTCACAGTCGGCTCACTCTTCCTGCTCGTGCGTCGCGGTCGGGATATCTCGATGGCTGATTGTGTCTCGAAAGCTGCGTGAAACGCTCAGTCACGACGATGATGCCGATTGGAGCGCTCACCCGTCTCGGGCGGCTGCGCACTGCGTGATCGCCGCACCGGCATCGGGGTCATGCCGCGGCCGGTCGAC
The DNA here is from genome assembly GCF_036540975.1 of Gordonia sp. w5E2. NCBI lineage: Bacteria > Bacillati > Actinomycetota > Actinomycetes > Mycobacteriales > Gordoniaceae > Gordonia > Gordonia sp. w5E2. Next base: position 4,279,074 of record NZ_CP144213.1, read on the forward strand.
GGCGTCGACGCACGCCTGGCTCCGGTCTCACTCTGCGGTTGCTCGGCCTGTGGTGGCTGGCCCTGTGGTTGCTGGTTCTGGGGTGGCGGTTGGCGGCGTGTCGCGGGAGCTGCTGCCTCCTGCGCCTGAATGCGCGCCCGACGTTCCTTGTCGCGCATCGACTCGGTCTTCTCGTCGGCGAACTCTTCGCGCGTCGGCCCGTGCGGATCGCGCGGGTCCGGCGGATCCTGGGGGTCCTGCACCGGCGGGAGTACACGCAGCAGGTCAGCGAAGCGTCGAACCACTTCGAGTCCCGTGTCGAGCTTGGTCGCGTCATCGGTCAACGGCATCGAACCGAGCGCCCAATTACCTTCGTCCCACAGCACCTCGACGTACGACGGCGCGTTGTTGGCCAGCGCGACCATCCTCCGGTCACACACCCGTCGTGCGACGTCGAGGTCGTTGGAGAACATGACACGCGGTCCCATCGCACCGAGCAGTTCGACGTCGTCCTCGGCGGGCGCGAGCACGTCCTCGTGGCGAAGGTCGACGATCACGTTCGACGGCGCATTGCGGCGTACCGCGATGACGGTTGCGGTATCAGCGAGGTCGAAGACGACAGCCTCGGCACCGCCATAAACTCCGTATGCGACATCTTGAACCCCGACGCCGTCGGGAACATTCATCGTCGCGCGGTGGAACACCTTGCGCAGCTTGGTATCTGAGGCACGGTAGGAGAAGTCGTGGGCATCACCCCACACGGCACGCCGGTGGCGGGTGCCGCTGGAACGCTTGCGGTCGAGCCACAGCAGGGCCGCCGCACCGGCCAGCGCCACGGCTGCGATCACGAAATAGACGATGGTCATCGCGCTACAGCCTACTTCAGGGGCACGCCGCTGATCGAGAATGCCTCGCTGCTGATCGAGCGCGCCCCACCCAACCGCTGATCGAGCCCACCCCCGCTGATCGAGCTTGTCGAGATCACCGACCGAGCCCACCAACAGAGGCGCACCGTGGTTTCGACACGGCAGCTCGCTACGCTCGCGGCCTGCTCAACCAGCAGAAGACCCCCGCTGATCGAGCGCCCCCCGCTGATCGAGCTTGTCGAGATCACCTCCCCGACGCCACGTACCCCCGCCGCTTGTCGACGACGTTCCGCAGAGCCGTCGACAACTCCTCGCCGCCGGCCTGGCGCCCAGCCTCGACGTACCGCCGCAAATTGTCGAGCACCTGATCGGCGAGCTCGTCGCGCCACCCCACGACGTCGCCGCTCATATGCGCCGAGATCGCGACGTTGTCGAAGTCCCACAGGGGGCTGTCGTCGGGCAGCGGTTCGGTGACGAACACATCGAGCGACGCCGCGCCGATCCCGCCGCTGCGCAGCGCGTCGGCCAACGCCGCCTCGTCGACGAGCCTGCCCCTGCCGACGTTGACAAGGTGCGCGTCGGAACGCATCGCCGAGAGCACCGACGCGTCGATCATGCCCTCGGTCTGCGCGGTGAGCGGCGCCACGACGACCACGTTGTCGAATTCGCCGACGTACGTGCTCAATTCGTCGGTTGCGCGCACCTCGCCGAAGTCGGGATCGTCGTGACGTGCCGTGCGCCCGGCGCCGGTCACGCGCATCCCGACGGCGCGCAGCAGCCGCGCGATCGCCCGTCCGATCCCACCGGTCCCGATGACCAACACCGACGACCCAGCGGTCCGTGTCGTCTCGCGCCACACCCAGTCGTGCGACGACTGCAGGCGCGCCGATTCGTGTAAGCGCTTGTCCCGCGCCAGGATCGACGCCAGCACGAACTCCGCGATCGGTTGGTCGAAGACGCCGTGTGCGTTGGTCACCACGATGTCGGAGTCGGCGAGCTCGTCGAACAGCAACGAATCGACGCCCGCGGCGCAGACGTGCACCCAGCGCAGCGATTGTGTTGCGCCGCCCCAGTTGTCGCGCAGAGCGCGAGAGAAGAAGTCCCACACGACGAGAACATCGGCACCCGGCAGCACCTGCGGCAATGTCTCGACGGTGCACTGCCGCACGTCGGCCAGCGCCTCGAGTTCGGCGAGGTTGTAGGGACCCGGCGCGTCGTCGGCGCCGAGGAGGACGAGTTGCGGCTTGGTGGACGTCACACCCGCCACCGTATCCGTGTACGCACCCACCGGAAACAGCACCCTGTCTAATTGTTGACAATCCGACGATCTGAGTACACCGTGTACCCATGACCCTCGCCGCAACGCCTCAGACCGCGTCGCTGTCGCCGATCCTCAAGCAGGCGACGCCCGTCGTCGTCGATCACGCGCTCGGCTCGTGGATTCACGGAACCGACGGAAACAGCTACCTCGATTTCACCACCGGCATCGGGGTCACCAGCACCGGCCACTGCCACCCGAGGGTCGTCGCCGCAGCTCAGGAGCAGTGCACCAAGATCATCCACGCGCAGTACACGACGGTGATGCATCAGCCGCTGCTCGAACTCACCGAGAAGCTCGGCGCAGTCCTCCCACTCGGACTCGATTCCGTCTTCTATGCGAACTCCGGGTCGGAGGCCGCCGAGGCAGCGGTGCGCCTGGCCCGCATGGCAACCGCGAACCCCAACATCATCGTGTTCCAGGGCGGATTTCACGGGCGAACCGTCGCGGCCGCGAGTCTCACCACCGCGGGCACCCGATTCTCCGCGGGCTTCTCACCCCTCTGCGCACGCCTCGACGGCCGCACTGGCGTCGCTCGGCGTCGAGGTCACCACGGCCGACGGATGCTGCGGCGTCGCAGGCAACTTCGGCTTCGAGAAGGGCCACTACGAGGTCAGCGTCGCGGTGGCCGAGAACGCCCTGGCGCCCGCGCTCCGTGCCGCGCCGGAAACCCCGGTCATCACCGACGGGTTCAGTTGCGCGATGAGCGTCGACCACCTGACGGCCACCGACCCCCTCATCAACGCCCACGGGCAGCACCTCGCCGAACTGCTCGCACAGGCGCTGCCCCTTGCACAAGAACTACCCCGCGCACAGCCATCACCAGAGGAAGGACTCCGATGACACTTCTCGTCGACACAACCTGGGCACCCGCATCCTCGAAACGTCGCTTCGATGTCGAGAACCCGGCGACGGGCGAGGTCATCACGTCGGTCCCGGACGGCAACGCCGACGACGCGCTCGAAGCCCTCCGTCGTGCCGCCGCCGCCCAATCCGACTGGGCGGCAACCAGTCCCCGCTCGCGTAGCGAGATCCTCTACCGCGCATACGAACTCATCACCGCGCGGGCCGACGAGTTCGCGACCCTGATGACCACCGAGATGGGCAAACCGTACCCCGAAGCGCGTGGCGAGGTTGCCTACGGCGCAGAGTTCTTCCGCTGGTTCGCCGAGGAAGCCGTACGCATCGGCGGCGACCACTTCCTCACCCCGGACGGCAACAACCGAGTCGTCGTCCGGCATCGCCCCGTCGGCCCGTGCATCCTGATCACGCCGTGGAACTTCCCATTGGCGATGGGAACACGCAAGATCGGCCCGGCGATCGCCGCGGGCTGCACGATGGTCTTCAAGCCCGCAGAGCTGACACCGTTGACCTCGCTACTCCTCGCCGACGTGCTCCGCGAGGCAGGTCTGCCCGATGGCGTCCTGAACGTGGTCACCACAAGCGATCCCGGTGACGTCGTCGGTGCGTGGATGTCGTCGGGCCTCGCCCGCAAGGTCAGCTTCACCGGCTCCACCGCGGTGGGAAAGCTGTTGCTGCGCCAGGCCGCCGACACGGTGATGCGCACCTCTATGGAGCTCGGCGGCAACGCACCCTTCATCGTCTGCGACGACGCCGATCTCGACACCGCGCTCGACGCCGTGATGGTCGCGAAGATGCGAAACATGGGACAGGCATGCACTGCGGCCAATCGCATCTTCGTGCATCGTGACGTCATGGACGAGTTCGCACGCGGTCTCACGCAACGCATGTCAACACTCACCGTCGGAAACGGAATGTCCGAGGGCACCCAGGTCGGCCCCCTCGTCGAACGCAAAGCCGTCGACAAGGTCGAAGAGCTCGTCGACGACGCCGTTCGACGCGGAGCATCGCTTCAGTGCGGCGGCACCCGTCCCGACGGCCCCGGCCACTTCTACCCGCCGACGGTCCTCACCGACGTTCACCCCGAGTCCGCTCTCATGAGCACCGAGATCTTCGGGCCGGTCGCCGCTCTGATCCCGTTCGACGGCTCCGGAATCGAGGCCGACGACACCGTCGTCGCAGCCGCGAACAGTACGCCCGCGGGCCTGGTCGGATACGTCTGCAGTCGCGACGCCGAGCGTCTCGACGCCATCTCGTCGAGCCTCGCGGTGGGTATGGTCGGGGTCAACACGGGTCTGGTCTCCAACCCCGCGGCCCCGTTCGGGGGGATCAAGGAGTCGGGCCTCGGCCGCGAGGGCGGACGTCTCGGCATCGAGGAGTTCCTCGACGTCACCTACACGTCCACCCCGATCCGACGGAGGCGATAGGTGTATCTCGGCGCCCAACTCTTCACCGACAGCGAGTACCGACAGCGGTTGACCCGCGTGCGCGAACTGATGGATCTGCAAGGACTTTCGGCGATCATCGTCACCGACCCCGCGAACATCTTCTACCTCATCGGGTACAACGCGTGGTCGTTCTACACCCCGCAGATGCTGTTCGTCCCCATCGACGGCGAGATGCTGTTCTTCGCTCGCGAGATGGACGCACATGGCGCCCACCGCACCACCTGGCTACCCGACGAGCAGATCGTCGGCTATCCCGAGAGCTACGTGCACCGCCCGCACGTGCACCCGTTCGACTGGGTCGCGTGGGCGCTGCGGCAACGTCATCAGGTCGCACCGGCGTCGAAGGGCGGCTCCGTCGGACTCGAGATGGACTCACACTTCTTCTCTCCCAAGGCTTACCGCGCGCTACACAACGCCATCCCCGAGTGGAAGCTCGTCGACAACTTCGAACTCGTCAACTGGGTACGTTCGGTGAAATCCGACGCCGAGGTGCAGCTCATGCGACAGGCCGGCATGGTGTGTTCAGAGGCGATGCGCGCCGCCATCGAGACCATCGATGTCGGTGTACGGCAATGTGATGCGGCAGCAGCGATCTCACAGGCACAGATCACCGGCACCGACCAGTTCGGCGGCGACTATCCCGCGATCGTGCCGATGATGCCGACCGGTGCCGCCGCCGACACTCCCCATTTGACTTGGCACCAGGGCACTTTCACGCCTGACGAGGCCGTCGTCGTCGAATTGTCCGGTGCGCACAACCGGTATCACTGTCCCCTCGCCCGCACCGTGGCGCTGAGCGCACCGTCGAAGGATCTCGACTATGTCGCGGGCGCGACGGCAGAGGGCCTCAACAACGTCCTCGACGCGATCAAACCCGGTGTCGCCACGCGTGAGCTCGCATCGACCTGGAACTGGACCCTCGCCAAGTACGGTCTCGAAAAGCCCTCTCGCCTCGGCTATTCCATCGGGATCGGTTACCCACCGGATTGGGGTGAGCGCACCATCAGCATCCGCACCGAGGACGAAACCATCCTCGAAACCAACATGACCTTCCACATCGTCTGCGGAATGTGGATGGACGACTACGGTTTCGAGCTCTCCGAGTCGGTACGAGTCAGCCCGACGGGCGTCGAAACCTTCACCGCGTTCCCACGGGAACTGATCAGGAAATGAGGTGTCAGCAGTGACCACCATGAACTACACGCTCCCCCTTGCCGGACGCGCGAAGGATCTCGTCGGCTCGATGATCGATTCATCGACATCCCTGCTGGCCTCTCAGACGCACGACATCGTGCGCTTCGCGATGGGCTCGCCAGCGGATGAGGCCGTCCCCGCCGCGGAGTTCCGGCAGATCGCCGGTGAGATCCTCGACAACTCGTCGTTCACCTACGGCGCCACCGAGGGCGAACCACGGCTGCTGCAGCTCCTCGTCGACTACCTCGCGACCACACCCGACCCGTCGAGCCTCGATCGCCTCGTCATCACCACCGGCGGCATGCAGGGCCTCGACCTCGCGTCCAAACTGTTCGTCGACCCCGGCGACCTCGTCGTCGTCGAATCACCCACGTACACCAACGGCAGTGCCACCGCGCTGTCGTACGGCGCGCAGCTTCTCGAAGTGCCCGTCGACGACGACGGCATGCAGGTCGACACCCTCGAAGACCTCGTCTCCCGCACCCGACGCACCCCCAAGGCGATCTACACGATCCCGACGTTCCAGAACCCGTCGGGCGTCACCCTCTCCGAGGAGCGTCGACGCGAGCTGTTGCGGCTGGCGCACGAGTGGGGCGCCGTCATCATCGACGACGACCCGTACGGCCTGCTGCGCTTCTCCGGCGACGACGTCCCGACGTTCCAGACCCTGTCGCCGCACGATCCGCTGATCTTCTCGGTGCGGACGTTCTCCAAGATCCTCGCGCCGGGCTGGCGGGTCGGATGGGTCGACGCCGATCCGTCGCTGCGCCAACTGCTCATCAACGGCAAACAGGCGATGGACACCTGCACCAACGTGCCCAACCAGCACATCGTCGCCGAGTACATCGCGCGCGGCGGACTCGAGGATCACCTCGCCGGCCTGCGGGTTCTCTACCGCGAACGCAGGGACGCGATGCTCGATTCGGTCGAGCGCCATTTCGGTGACCGCGTGTCGACGACGCACCCCGAAGGCGGATTCTTCCTCTGGCTGACCCTGCGCGGCGAGTTCGCCGAGATCGACACCCGCGAACTGTTCGAGACTGCTCTCGCCGACGGCGTCGCGTTCATCCCCGGCCCCGCGCTGTCGCCGACCGGCCGGTTCCGTAACGCCCTGCGTCTGTGCTTCGCATCGAGCACGCCCGAGCGCATCGACGAGGGAATTCGACGTCTCGCCGGAAGCTGCGAGAGGATGACACAGAACAGATGAGGTCGGTATAGCCAGCCGACAATCACGAAGGGGATTCCAGTGACGGTGAGCGAGTCCGACGCGGTGGTGGCCCGGATCCGTCCGGACGAGATCGTCGCGCTCACCAGAGCTCTGGTCGACGCCCCGAGTGAGAACCCGGGCGGCACCGAGGCCCTGGCCGTCGCCATTCTCGAAAATGCCTGCCGCGATGCCGGTTTCACCGTCACCACCCATGAGGTGACGCCCGGCCGACCCAACCTCATCGCGACGCTACCCGGCGGCGACGGGCCAGGACTGATGTTCCTCGGCCACTCCGACGTCGTCCCGGCCGGACCTGGCTGGACCGGTGATCCCTACCGCACCCGGTTGTCCGAAGGCGTGCTGACCGGGCGCGGCACCGTCGACATGAAGGGCGGATTGGCCTCGGTCGTCGAGGCGATGTCGGCGCTGGCGCCGCTGGCCGCGCAGGGCCGACTCTCCGGTCCGGTGCAGTTGGTCTGCACCGTCGACGAGGAGGAACACGGAGCGGGCGTCCGCGACCTGGTGGCCCGCGCCGACACCTCCCGCAACTTCGTCGGATGCGTCGTCGCCGAACCCACCGATCTGGTCGTCGTCCGCGGGTGTCGCGGGGCGTCGTATCTGGAAATCGACATCCGGGGCAAGGCCGCCCACTCCGGTCGCCCCGACGACGGCCGCAGCGCAATCTACGCGGCGGCGTCGATCATCGACATCATCCGGGCCGACCACGAGGCGATGACCGCGAGCGCCGCAGGTCTTCTCGGCTCGGGTACCTGGAACGTCGGGACGATGAGCGGCGGGCAAGGCATTTCCGTTGTCGCCCCGATGGCGGCACTCGGAGTCGACCGCAGACTGATGCCAGACGAGAGTGCGGAGGCCATCGCCGAATGGCTGCGCGGCCGCATCGCCGCCGCAGGCATCGAGTCCGACGGCATCGAGGTCGACGTCGCGGTCACCATGGAGATGCCGGGCTTCGAGACGCCTGCCGACCACACACTGGTCACCGCAACCGTCGACGCGCTGAACTCACTCGACGCCCAGACGTCCGTCGGCGGCTGGACCGCGGCGTGCGACGGCGGTTTCGTCAGTCGCGACCTCGGCATCCCGGCGATCGTCTGCGGTCCGGGCAACATCAACACCCAGGCCCATCAGCCGGACGAATCCGTCGCGGTCGACGATCTGGTCACTGCCGCACGGGCTTACGCGTTGGTGGCGCTGGAACTGCTCGGCTGACGCCGACCGCCCCGAGCACAGCGCGCACCGTCGAACGCACCCGCGCGTCGACCTCAGCCGGAGAGCTTTCGGGGAACTTTCCGCCGAGGTACAAGAACGCCAGCCCGTGCACCAGCGCCCACATCGCGGTCGCAACCTCTTCCGGCTCTGCCGTCGAAACCGTAGCGGCGACAACGGTATTCAGATACCCATGGATCGCCTCGACGGCCTCGACCCGATCCGGGCTCGTCGGGTCGCACCGCTCGGCGAACATCGCGCGGAACAACCCCGACCGCTCCAACGCGAACCGCACGTAGGCGACGGCGATGTCGGCTACATCGTCGACGCTCGACGGCGACTCGCTCGCCGCTCTCAGCCGCGCAGTCAGCTCGCGATAGCCCACCGCAGCAACGCTCGAGACCAATGCCTCACGGTCGGCGAAGTGCCGGTAGGGCGCCGCGGGTGAGACGCCCGCGCGCCGTGCGACAGCGCGCAACGACAACTCGGCAGAGCGGTCCTCGTTGAGCAACTCGATCGCCGACTGCACCAGCGCTGCGGCGAGATCACCGTGGTGATACGACTCGGGCCTCGACATATGCCAGATTCTATCGCTGGTCGAGCCGCCGCAGACCGTCAGCACTGCACGCCGGAGCCGGGATCAGCGCGTGACGACCGAGCCGGTGTCCGCGCGTGTCAGCGCGAAGTCACCGCCGTGGAGCTCTCCGGAACCGTGATGTCCTCGGTCCGCTCGGGAATCTCGGTGCCGCGCAACGACGCTCCAGCCGTCTCCTTCAAGAAGATCAGCGCCACCATGCCGATCGCACACGCGCCCATCATGTAGACGGCGGGAAACAGGTTCCAGCCCGTGTCATTGACCACCGCTTCGTTGACGAGCGGTGCGGTACCGCCGAACGCGGCGGTCGCCACGTTGTAGGAGATCGCGAAGCCCGCGTAGCGCACCTGAGTGGGGAACATCGCCGGGAACGTCGCGGAGATGGTCGAGAGCTGGGGCACATAGAACAGTCCCAGGATCACGAATCCCACTATTGCCCAAGCGAATCCCTTACCCATCAACCAGTAGAGCGGTATCGCGAATACGAAGAGTCCGATGAGCGAGAACCACCACATCGGTTTACGCCCGGTCTTGTCCGACGCCGCTCCGAAGAACGGGATCACCACCATCATCGCGAGCTGCCCGATGAGCACCACCGTCGAACCCGACGACTCCGACAGCCCGATCGTCTCCTTCAGGTACGTCGGCTGATACGCCAGCAGCGTGTAATTCGCGACGTTGAGTGCGATCACCATGCCGAACATGATCAGGATCGGCTTCCAGTAGTTGCTCAGCAGATCCTTGAAACGGGTGTAGGCGCTTCCGGTGATCTCGTCGCGCTTGTCCAGCTCCTGGAACACCGGGGTGTCTTCCAGCTGCGAGCGCAGATACAGACCGATCAACCCGAGCGGCAGCGCAATCAGGAACGGAATTCGCCAGCCCCACGTCTGCATCTGCTCGTCGGAGAGCAACAGCTCGAGGAACAGAACGATCGCGGTGCCCGCGCTGAACCCGGCGAGTGTGCCGAACTCCAGCAGCGATCCGTACTTGCCGCGCTTGTTGTCCGGCGCATACTCGGCCATGAACGTCGCAGCACCGCCGTATTCGCCGCCGGTCGAGAAGCCCTGAATCACGCGCAGCGCTATCAACAGAATCGGCGCCCAGATCCCGGCGACGGCGTGTGTCGGAAGGACACCGATCAGCGCAGTGGCACCGGCGATCAACAGAATCGTCATGGCCAGCACGGACTTTCGTCCGATCCGGTCACCGATGGGACCCCAGATCATGCCGCCCAACGGGCGTAGGACGAATGAGATCGCGAACCCGAGCATGGTGCCTATCGAGCCGAGCGACCCCGGGAAGAATGCTTGCGTGAGGTAAGTAGCGGTCGCGGCGTAGACGCCGTAGTCGTACCACTCTGTTGCGTTGCCGATCGCCGACGCGCCAATTGCTTTGCGGAGTAGAGCTTTTCCTTCTCGCGACTCGGGGTCGGGTGCGAGATCCTCATAGGTTGCCGAGGAGTTTGCCGTAGCCATCTGTGCCTTCCTGGGTGGACTCGGGGCCAGTGTGTCTTCGCGCTGACTCACATCGGTGGGCGGTGATCAGTACATGTCGTCTAGAGCAGTCGGCGGAGACCGTCTCTCATGTGTTCGATCATCAGCTCGTCGGCCGCCTTCGCATCTCCAGCCGCGATGGCGTCCACCAATGCCTGGTGTTCGTCGGTACGTTCCTTTCCCGAGGAATACGTTCCCCGCATCGCGCGTAGACACATCTTCGTTTCCACGAGGATCGTGCTGTGCAAGCGCGACAATCGTTGACTCCGCGCGTACTCCACCAAAGTCTGATGGAACCGCATATCCGCTTCGGCCATGTCTTCGCCGTTCGGATCGTCGATATGACGACGCATCAACGCAACCACGTCGGTGAGAGCTTGCACCGCCGCAGGGTCGCCGTGTTCGATCACCTGCTCTATTGCCGCACGTTCAACGGCCGTCCGGGCGATGTACATGTCCCGGATGTCGTCGTCATCCATCGAGACGACGAACAAGCCTCGGTTGCGGTGACTCACCAGCAACCCTTCTGCAGTCAGGCGTTGCATCGCCTCTCGCAGCGGCCCCCGACTCACTCCCAGGTCTGCTGCGAGACCTGCTTCGGTCAATTGTGAACCGGACGGAAAGTTACCGTTCGCAATCGCATCGTGCAACTTTCTGGCGATGATCGCAGGTGTCGACTCCTGCTCGATCGGTTCGAGAACCCTACGGCGACCTTCCGATCGAGTTCGCTCCATTGTCATCGTGACCATCCTCTTCTTCGTACTCTATGCACGCGCAAATGTCAGGGTTTCGCCGCGAGCGCCGCCCATCCAGATGTCGTTGCATGCTGCGGCGAACTCGACGAGACCATCGGTGATGGTGGCGAACACATTTCCGGGAACCCATCCGACATCCCCGTTGACCAGCAAGTTGTTTCGACCATAGAAGACTGCAAGGTCGATGAGCAGTGAGTGTTCCGACGGCGCGGCGTCGGATTCGTAACCGTAAGCGGGATTGTCCAATACACCGTCGAAGGTGAAATAGCAAAGGTCGCCCGGTATCGGTGTGACCGTCGTGTTCTCCGGTCCCGGTTCATGCGCCGCGAACGCGGGTGCCAACGTATAGATCTCGTTGCGCGCAAACTTGCCGTGAAAGACCTGACCCCCCAACGGCAAAGCGTCCCACACCGCGGCGGCGGTGCGCGGCGCCTCGGCGTCGAGCAGTCTCGCCCTTGCGCTGACATCGCGCGATGTGAGGCTGACGATGATGAAGCGATCGGTCACGAGCCGTCTCGACTTTCGTTGAGGTGAGCAGACTTTCGTCGAAAGTCTGCATCTGCGAGCGTGCCGACGTTCGCGACCGACTCGTATGCCGCGGCCACACGCAGCACTGTCGCGTCGTCGTGGCGTGCTCCCACGATCTGAATGCCAGTGGGCAGCAACGGGTCCTGCGCAAAGCCGCTCGGCACCGTGATCGCAGGTTGACCGGTGAGATTGAACGGATAGCTGTACGGCGTCCACGACGTCCAGTCCTGCGACGACGAACCTGCAGGCACGTCGACGCCCGCCTCGAATGCGACCGACGGCATCGACGGTGTCACCAGAACGTCGTACTCCTCGTGCAGTGCACCCATCTGTGTGCCCATTGCCATTCGCAGCGCAGTGGCATCCACATAGTCGGCCGCACTGAAGTCGCGGTGACGTTCCAGTGCCGCAAGCAGTTTCGGGTCGACGCGATCCCGGAGGGCAGGGTCCAGAGCCCCGACCACCGCGGCCGCTCCCGCGAACCACGCCGTGTGGTACGCCCAGACCGGATCGTCCCACCCGATGTCGACCTCGTCGACCGTGGCTCCGAGGTCGCGTAGAACGCCGACCGCAGCCTCGGTATTCGACTGCACCGCAGCATCATTGACGCCATAGCCGAGATCGGGACTGTAAGCGACGCGGATGCCGTCCAAACCCCGCGCGCCTGCGATGATCTCCGGGGCGACAGGTTGCGGCGTCGGCCCCGCCGACCAGTCGCGCGAGTCGAAACCACTGATGACGTCAAGCAACAACGCGCAGTCGACGACGCTGCGCGTCATCGGTCCGACATGTGCCACCGGCGCGAACGGACTCGGCGGATACATCGGCACCCGGCCGAGCGTCGGCTTGAGCCCGACGACTCCGCAGAACGCAGCCGGAATACGAATCGAGCCGCCACCGTCGGTGCCGACCGACAGTGGCCCGAGTCCCGCCGCGAGGGCAGCGGCGCTACCTCCGCTCGAACCTCCCGACGTCCGATCGGTCGACCACGGATTGCGCGTGATGCCGGTCCGGGGACTGTCGGTCACGCCTTTCCAGCCGAACTCAGGCGTCGTGACCTTGCCGAGCGGCACGGCTCCCGCCTCGCGCAGTCGTGCCACCGCTGGAGCGTCGACGTCGGATCGTTGTATGTCAGGGCTCAGCGTCAACGAGCCGCGCAGCGTCGGCCACCCCTCGGTGACCAGGAGATCCTTGATCGACACCGGCACGCCGTCGAGCGGACCGATGGGAGTCGACGCGGCGTAGCGAGCCGCCGATTGGCGTGCGGCAGCCATCGTCGTGTCCGGGTCAACGACACAGAAGGCATTGATCTCGGCGTTCACCTGCGGGATGGTGTCCAGTAGCTCGGCAGCGACGTCGACAGGGCTCAGCAACCCACTGCGGTAGGCGTCACCGAGCTCCGACGCCGACATCGTGCGCACTGAGTCCTGCATGGTCACCTCCGGTTCCGATACGGTGAGAACAACAATTGTTTGATTGTTGACAATCTAGTCGGGAGGTCAACCCGTGACAACCGCTATCACCGCGGTCCTCTACCCGGGACACGCGGCCGAGGACGACTACCAGCTCATCGAGGACGCACTCAGCCCGTCGATTCGCCTGCCCGTGGTGATCACCGAGATCGACTCCGACGACCACACCGTCGGCGCCATGCGCGCTGTCGGCGAGTCCGACCGACTACTCGACGGCGCACAGCGCGCACGCACACACGACCCCGCAGCGTTGATGTGGGCGTGCACCTCGGGCAGCTTCCTCTACGGGTGGGAGGGCGCACAACGGCAGGCCGCGCAGTTGTCCGAGGTTGCGGGACTACCCGCATCGTCGACGTCGCTCGCGTTTGCCGAGGCGTGCAGAGCGCTCGGGATCGACGCGGTCGCGGTCGCGGCGAGCTATCCGGGCGACGTCGCCGCGGGATTCACGACGTTCCTCGCCGGCGCGGATATCGAGGTGGTCGGCATGCGCGCCAACGACATTCTGACCGCGACCGACGCCGGGTTCATCGACGGCGACACCCTGTTCGACATGGTCGTCACCGCCGATCAGCCTGCGGCGCAGGCCATCCTGATTCCCGACACCGCACTACACACGGCAACCTGGATCAACGACCTCGAGGCGCAGGTCGGCAAACCGGTCCTCACCGCGAACCAGGTGACTGCCTGGGAGGGTGCGCGGCTCGCGGGCGCAACCCCGCACTCCGACAAGCTGGGCGCGTTGTTCAGTCAGACGCCGCTTGTTCAGGCTCCGCGCCTCCAGACCCAGCCTGCTCAGGTGCCGAGTGTCCCCGTACGAAGCGATACCCCATCCCGGCCTCGGTGAGCAGATGCACCGGATGCGCCGGGTCGTCTTCGAGTTTGCGGCGCAGACTGGCCAGGTACACGCGCAGATAGTTGGTCTGGTTGAGGTACTTGGGACCCCACACGGTACTCAGGATGTCCTTCTGCCCCACCAGTTTTCCCTCGTTGCGCACCAGTAGTTCCAGAATCCCCCACTCGGTCGGCGTCAGGTGGACCTGCTCACCGTGACGCGACACCTGCTTAGCGCTGAGGTCGACCACGAAGTCTCCCGCGTCGACAACCGGCACCTCCGACGCATCCGGCGCAGCGACTCCACGACGCACCGCTGCACGCAGCCTCGCCAAGAACTCGTCCATCCCAAAGGGTTTCGTGACGTAGTCGTCGGCACCCGCATCGAGCGCAGCCACCTTGTCGACCGATTCGCCGCGCGCCGACAACACGATGACCGGCACGTTGGTCCACCCGCGCAATCCCTCCAGAACCGTGAAGCCGTCGATGTCGGGAAGCCCGAGGTCGAGGACAACCACCTGCGGGTTGACCTTGGCTGCCGCGGTGAGCGCCGCGGTTCCCGTCGACGCCGTCGTGACAGCGAAACCACGGGCGCTCAGATTGATTCGCAAGGCCCGCAACAACTGTGGTTCGTCGTCGACAACGAGGACTCGGATTCCGTCGGTCATGACTCGTCGTCCTCCGCCGGAAGTGAGACGACCATCGTGGTGCCGCCGCCCGGTGTCTCCTCGACACCGAGCGTGCCACCGATCGCGGCGGTAAACCCCTGCGCGACAGACAGACCCAGCCCGACGCCGCCGTCGGCACCGTTGCGGTCGCCACCCTGAACGAAGGCGTCGAAGATCTGCCCGCGTCTGTCGGCGGGAATCCCGGAGCCGTGGTCGATCACACGAATGACGGTACGCGGCACACCGTCGTCGTCGGTCTCGGACTCTGCCGTGACCTCGACACCGGCGCCACCTCCCCCACCGTGGCGCACCGCGTTGTCGATCAGGTTGGCCAGGACGCGTTCGAGCAGTCCACCGTCGGTGTATGCCCACATAGCGTGGAAGGTGAAGGCGATCTCCGGGATGGGCCCACCGACCCAGCTCACCGCGGTCGCTGCACGGTGCACCACCTCGACGAGGTAGGTGCGCGCGAGTCTTGGCCGCACGGCACCTGCCGCGAGCCTCGACGAGTCGAGCAGATTTCCGACAAGCGCCGACAGGTGGTCGACCGACTCGTCGATTGTCTCGAGGAGTTCTGAGGTGTCCTCCGGGCTGAATGTCACGTCGCCCGCACGCAGGCTCGAGACCGCGGCTTTCGCGCCGGCCAACGGTGTGCGCAGATCGTGGCTCACCGCGGACAGCAGTGCGCGACGCATCTCGTCGGTCTGGGCGAGTGCACGTGCCTCGGACGCCTCGCGTTCGAGTCGACGACGCTGCACCGCGCCGGCGGCCTGGATCGCCACCGAGGTGAGTACCCGTCGATCCCGACCGCCGAGTTTCGGCCCGCGCAACAGCAATTCGTATTCACCGCCGGGGACCGGGCAGACCGTGTCGGCGTCTTCGGCGCGCTGCGGCGGGTCGTCGCCGACAGCGGCGTCGACGACGCGTCGACCATCTTCTTTGTGCACCACCGATACCGCGGTCTGGTCGTAGGTCTCACGCACGCGCTGCAGCAGTGCCGAGACGTCAGCTCCACCGAGCACGGCGTCGGAGAACAACGCCAACAACTCGGCGTCACGGCTTGCCAGGCTGGCTTGCCGACGCCTGTTCGCAGCCGAATCGACCAGTGCGGCAACCGCTATCGCGATCACCAGCATGACAAGGATGGTGATGAGATTGTCCGGCTCGTTGATGGTGAACGTGAACCGTGGGTTGGTGAAGAAGTAGTTGAGCAGCAGGCCGGCCACCACCGCCGACAATGCCGCAGGCCCGATGCCGCCCAGCAGCGAGACCGCGAGCACCGTCACGAAGAACAACGCCGACTCGCTGGCGAACCCCAACCAACGGTCCAGGACGGCGAGTATGACCGTCATGATCACCGGTACCACGACCGCCGCGACCCAGCTCAACGGACGATGGAAGCGCGTGTCGCGAATGTCGAGTCGATTTCGACGACGCGTCTCGTCGTGGGTGACCATGTGGACGTCGATCTTCCCGCTGTGCGCAACGACATTCGCACCGACGCCCTCGTCGAAGAGTCGTTGCCAGCGCGGACGGCGCGACGTACCCAGCACCAACTGGGTCGCGTTGACGCCACGTGCGAAGTCGAGGAGCGTCGACGGAATGTCGTCGCCCACAACGGTGTGGATTCGCGTGCCGAATCCCTCGGCCAACTCGTGCAGCCGGGACAGCTCGGCAGCGGGTGTCCCGACTAGTCCGTCTCCGCGGACCACATGCACCACAACCAGTTCCGCACTCGACCGTGACGCGATGCGACTCGCTCGACGCATCAGGGTCGCGGATTCGGGTCCACCGGTGATCGCGACCACTACGCGCTCGCGTGCTTCCCACGTGTCGGTGATCGCGTGCGCCGCGCGGTAGTCGGCGAGATTGTCGTCGACGCGGTCGGCGAGCCACAGTAGTGCCAATTCGCGCAGTGCCGTCAGGTTTCCCTGGCGGAAGTAGTTCGAGAGCGCCCCGTCGATGCGTCCGGCCGGGTACACCTTGCCCGCACTGAGTCGTTGACGTAGCGCCTGCGGGGCGATGTCGACCAACTCGATCTCGTCAGCGGCACGCACGACAGCGTCGGGAACGGTCTCGCGCTGGATGACACCGGTAATCTGGGCGACGACGTCGTTCAGACTCTCCAGATGCTGCACGTTGACCGTTGTCAGCACGTCGATGCCCGCGTCGCGCAACTCCTCGATGTCTTGCCAGCGCTTGGCATTTCGCGATCCGGGAGCATTCGTGTGCGCCAGTTCGTCGACGAGTGCGACGCGTGGGGCACGCGCCAGCACGGCGTCGATATCCATCTCGTCGAGGACGGCCCCGCGATACACCTCCTCGCGACGCGGAATCTCCTCGAGACCATCGGTGAGAGCCGCGGTTGCCGAGCGCCCGTGCGACTCGACAACCGCGATCACCACATCAACACCCTCGTCGGCGAGACCTCGTGCATGCGAAAGCATTTCGTAGGTCTTGCCGACTCCGGGCGCACACCCGAGGAAGACTTCGAGTCGACCTCGGGTGTCAGCACCTGAACCCATGGGACCGAGTCTAATCAGCGCGACCGGCGATCACTTGCACACCGTGTGACCCAGCGCGAGGTTCACCTCGAGCACATTGACGCGCTGCTGCCCCAGGAATCCGAACTGCCGTCCTGACGTGTGAGCCTCGACGATCTCTCGGACCGCAGCCTGCGACTTCCCGCTGTTGCGTGCGATCCGTGGAATCTGGATCGCCGCGTACTCCGGGCTGATCTGCGGGTCGAGACCCGAGCCGGAGCCGGTCACGGCGTCCGCGGGCACTGCCGACGGCGCGACGCCCTCACGCTCGCCGATCAACGCGCGGCGCGCGGTGATATTGTGCGCGAGCGTCTCGCTGTTGGGGCCCTGATTGCTCGCGGCCGAGGCCGACGGATCGCCGGTGGCCATCGGATCGTCGGCCGAGCCGAGCACCCGTGCGTGCAGATAGCTGTCGGGAGTCCCAGCAGGTGCCTTCGGATCGACCCCGATCAGCGACGACCCGGCGTTACAGCCCTTGGCGTCGGTCACCTGCGACCCCTCTGCTGAGTTCGACCCGATGCGCGATGCCGCCCAGACAACCGTCGGATAGGCGACGCCGAGGATCACTGTCAGCGCCACGAGCATCGCGAACGCGACGGCACACTGCCGGAGGAATCCGGACGTGATGGTGTTCATGCTGCGATTACCCCATTCCCGGGAGGAAGCGGACGACGAGATCGATGAGCCAGATCCCCACGAAGGGGGTGATCACACCGCCGACGCCGTAGACGAGTAGGTTGCGCCCCAACAACTTCGACGCCGAGCTGGGTCGGTACCGCACACCACGCAGTGAGAGCGGGATCAACGCGACGATGATGAGCGCGTTGAACACCACCGCCGACACGATCGCCGACTGTGCCGAGTGCAGCCGCATGATGTTGAGCGTGTCGAGCTGCGGATAGATGCTCACGAACATCGCAGGCAGGATCGCGAAGTACTTCGCGAGGTCGTTGGCCAGCGAGAACGTGGTCAGTGCGCCGCGAGTGATCAACAGTTGCTTGCCGATGGCCACGATGTCGATGAGCTTGGTCGGGTCGGAGTCGAGGTCGACCATGTTGCCGGCTTCCTTCGCCGCCGACGTTCCCGAGTTCATCGCCACACCGACGTCGGCCTGCGCGAGCGCGGGGGCGTCGTTGGTGCCGTCACCGGTCATCGCGACCAGTCGTCCACCTGACTGCTCGGCACGGATCAGTGCCAGCTTGTCCTCCGGTGTCGCCTCGGCGACGAAGTGGTCGACGCCAGCTTCGGCGGCGATCGCCTTCGCGGTGAGCGGGTTGTCGCCGGTAACCATGACGGTGCGGATACCCATCTCACGCAGCTGCGCAAAGCGTTCTGTCATACCGGGTTTCACGACGTCCGACAGCTGGATCACACCCAGCACACGCGGCGTCTCGTCGTTGACGGCGACGACCAGCGGCGTACCTCCGCCGTTCGAGATCTCGGCGACTCGTTCGGTCACCTCGACCGGCATGTCGCCACCGAGCTTCATCACCCACCGCGCGACCGCGTCGGCGGCACCCTTGCGGTACTCGACGACGGGTCCGGGACCGGTGCGTACATCGATACCGCTCATACGCGTCTCCGCGGTGAAGGGCACGACCTCGAACTCAGGGTGCTCGTGACCACGCGTCGCGGCAAGTGCTTCCGCGTCGGCGGGCACCACATCATGCTCGTCCAAACACAAT
This sequence comes from Gordonia sp. w5E2, assembly GCF_036540975.1. Taxonomy (NCBI): domain Bacteria; kingdom Bacillati; phylum Actinomycetota; class Actinomycetes; order Mycobacteriales; family Gordoniaceae; genus Gordonia; species Gordonia sp. w5E2. The sequence goes on from NZ_CP144213.1 coordinate 4,297,744, forward strand.
TCGACGATGCTGCGCCCCTCGGGAGTGTCGTCGGCGAGACTGCAGCGGTAGGACACCTCGGCGAGCTCGGCCGTCGAGGTACCCGGGCCGGGGAAGATCTCGGTGGCCCGGCGATTACCGAAGGTGATGGTGCCGGTCTTGTCGAGCAGCAGGGTGTCGATGTCGCCCGCGGCTTCCACCGCGCGGCCCGACATGGCGAGCACGTTGCGCTGCACGAGCCGGTCCATTCCCGCGATACCGATCGAGCTGAGCAGCGCACCGATCGTCGTCGGGATCAGGCAGACGAGCAGCGCGATCAGCTTGATCGCATCGGGGCTCTGGCCCGCGTACTGCTGCATCGGCCCGACCGCGACCACCGCGAGCAGGAAGATCAACGTCAGGCTCGCGAGCAGGATGTCGAGTGCGATCTCGTTGGGCGTCTTCTTGCGCGACGCACCCTCGACGAGCGCGATCATCCGATCGACGAAGCTCTCTCCGGGCGCGGCGGTGATCTTGACGACGATCCGGTCGCTGAGAACCACCGTGCCGCCCGTCACCGCGCAGCGGTCGCCGCCGGACTCACGCACCACCGGAGCGGACTCGCCGGTGATGGCCGACTCGTCGACCGTGGCGATGCCGTCGACGACGTCGCCGTCGCCCGCGATCACCTCACCGGCCTCGACGACGATGAGGTCGCCGACCCGCAGTGCCGTTCCCGAGACCTGAGAGATCGAACCGCTCTCGTCGAGTCGACGAGCCAAGCTGTCGCGCTTCACCTTTCGCAGTGAATCGGCCTGTGCCCTACCTCGGCCCTCAGCGACAGCCTCGGCCAGATTCGCGAAGAGCACGGTGAACCACAGCCACGCCGCGATCAGCCAGGCGAACCACGATGGCCGCCAGATCGCGAGCACGGTGGTCACGATCGAACCGATGTACACGACGAACATGACCGGATTGCGCGCCTGGTCGCGCGGGTTGAGTTTCCGCAGTGCCTGCGGAACCGACGTGATGAGCTGACGAGGATCGAACGAGCCGCGCGAGACCAGTTGTGTCTCCTCACGCTGTTCGACCGTCGCCTCCTCGGGTGTCACATCGGATTCGATGGTGTTGACGCTCACAGAAGTGCCTCCGCGATGGGTCCCAGCGCCATGGCCGGGAAGAAGGTGAGACCGGCGACGAGAAGGATCGTGCCGAGTAGCAATACGCCGAACAGAACTCCGTGCGTGGGGAGATTGGCCTCGGCCCGGACGGCCTCCTGCCGCTCGAGGACGGCAACCACCCCGCCGCTACCGCTGGTCGAGCTTGTCGAGACCTCCGCAGCGCTGGTCGAGCTGCCTTCGCTGGTCGAGCTTGTCGAGACCACCCCACCGCCGATCGAGCTCCCACCGCTGGTCGAGCCCTGCCCGCTGGTCGAGCTTGTCGAGACCACCTCGCCGGCCGGGCTCCCACCGCTGGCCGAGCTCCCGCCGCTGGCCGAGCTCCCGCCGCTGGTCGAGCTTGTCGAGACCACCCCGCGCGGGCGTTGGCGGCTGAGCAGCCCCGCGAGCGCGAGCACGAACACGATCGGCAAGAACCGGCCGAGTAGCATCGCCATTCCGAGCGACGTCTGGAACCAGTCACTGGTGACCGTCAGCCCACCGAACGCGCTGCCGTTGTTGTTCGCTGCCGACGCATACGCGTAGATCACCTCGGAGAACCCGTGGATCGATCCCGGAGTCCCCGGGTCGCCGCTGTTGCCCTGGGCGTCGAGCGTCGAACCCATCGCAACGCTGACACCGACGCCGACCAGCACCAGAGCGGGCATGACCAACACGTACAGCGCCGCCATGGTGATCTCGTTCTGGCCGATCTTCTTTCCGAGGAACTCCGGCGAGCGTCCGACGAGGAGACCGCCGACGAACACCGTGACCACAGCCATCATCAGGATTCCGTACAGACCGGTGCCGACGCCGCCGGGCGCGACCTCGCCGAGAAGCATGTTCCAGATCACCGCTCCACCACCGCCGGCAGACAGGCTGTCGTGGGCGGCATTGACTGCGCCCGTAGATGTTCCGGTTGTCGAGACCGCGAACAACGCACTTCCGGGAATACCGAAACGCTGTTCCTTGCCCTCCATCATCGCGCCGGCAGCCTGAGCGGCGAGACCGTTGGTGTGCGATTCGAAACTCCACACGATCGCGAGCATCACGCCCCAGATCGCCGCCATCACGCCGAGCAGCGTGAGGCCCTGGCGTCGATCGCGCACCAGCGTGCCATAGGTACGTGTCAGGCAGATCGGAATGATCAGGATCGCAAGGATTTCCACGACGTTGCTGAACGGCGTCGGATTCTCGAACGGATGCGCCGAGTTCGCCGACAGCGTGCCGCCGCCGTTGGTTCCGAGTTCCTTGATCGCCTCCTGAGAAGCGAACGGCCCCACCATGCTTCGGGAAGGATCACCCGACATCGTCGTGAAGCCGAAGCCGCTGTGCCACGACTGCACCACACCCTGAGTCAGCAGCACGATCGCGACGATCACGCTGAGCGGCAGGAGAATACGGACGCACGTACGCGTGAGGTCGACCCAGAAGTTGCCGATCAGTCCGTCGCCGCGTCGGTTCACCAATCCCCTGATGAGCGCGACGGCCACAGCCATACCGACGGCGGCAGACACGAAGTTCTGCACAGCGAGTCCGAGCATCTGGGAAAGGTTGCTCATAACCACTTCTGGCGAATACGACTGCCAGTTGGTGTTGGTGACAAACGAGATCGCGGTGTTGAACGCCGTCGCGGGATTGACACCTGCCTTGCCGTCCGACCAGGGCAGCACGCCCTGTAGCCGCTGCAGCAGATAGAGAAAGAGAAACGAGATCAGCGAAAAGGCCAGTACCGCAAGCACGTAGCCGACCCACGTCTGTTCGCGTCGGGCGTCGACGCGAGCCAACGAGTAGATCGCGCGCTCGGGCAGCAGATCGCGAGTGCTGCGGTACACGCGGGCCATGTAGTCGCCCAGCGGCACGTAGACGACTGCGAGAACCAGGACGACGAACGCCACCTGGAGCGCCCCCGCAAGGGATGAATTCACGTTCAGAACCTTTCCGGCTTGATCAGCGCGATCATGAGGTAGATCGCTGTCGCCGCCGACAGGACCAGCAGAACCACGTTCAACACTCCGTCTGCAGTCATCGGCCGATCCTCGCGTCGACGCCCCGGACCACCAGGACGCATATCGCGAAGCCGATCAACGCGGCGAGTACATAAAGCACATCGGCCACTTGTCACACTCCTTGGCTGGGCATGCCGAACGTCGAGCTGGCGAACGGCGCACCACAGCTTCTGTCTAATTCGTCTGTGTTGGAAGACCTCTTAACGCGTTCCATACGCGGCGCCGGGGTTTGTTGACGCAACCTTCGCGCCGAGCGACTCAGCCGTGCAGCGGGCCTCGTCAAAGGCCCGTCAAAGGCGCGTCAAGATCTGCGCTCACGGCGTCGAGAAGTCGTGAGGAATACGCTCTCCCGCGTGTGTAGGAGTTAGAACCGATCACATGAACGAGTCAGGATCGTCGCGCTGGGGATACGTCCAGGTCGGCTACGCGCGCCATTGGGTCTGCCATCGCATCGTCGTGTATCCGCCGGGTGCCAGCGCGGACGACGCGCGCTGGCTGCGCGTGTGGCGGGCACTACCCTTCGTCGCGATCGCGACGGTGTTGACCGCAGCGTTGATCGCGTCGTGGATGGGTCGCTCCGGGCTTGCCGGAATGCTGAGTGGAATGGTTGTCGCGTTCGCGACGGTTGTGGTCGTGGGGCAGCGGACCCACCTGGTGCGCACGCAGACACGCACAATGGAGGCGTGGACGGGTTACGGAACCGACGCCACTGCCCGAGCTACCCAGCGGAGTATCTGCGAACTCGCCGCTGCCCTGCGCGACGCCGATGGCCGTCTCGCTTCAGGTGCGATCAGCCCCGTCGAACACGAAATGGTATGGGCCCGTTGCTATCACGAGATTCCCGCTGCCCGGCGGCGTCGACTCAGCGCGGTGTGATCGCGATGCCGATCGTCCCATCCTTGCCACGACGGATCAGGCTTGCCCTGACGAGACCCCAGCCGACGATGCCGTACTTCTTCGAGATGGCGCTGCGCGCGCGATCGGTACCGGCGGCGTCGAGGATCGTCGCGGTTCCGTCCACCGGTTGACCCTGGAGCTTCTTTCCGCGGGCATCACACGCCTGGACGACGACGTGCGAGTCGCGTCGAATCCGCTTGACCTTCCACGAGTCGGTCTCTGTCCACATCAGCAGCGACTCGCCGTCGTAGGCCGCCCACAGAGGCGACGACACCGGCGTCCCGTCTTTGCGAAAAGTGGTCAGCTGCACGTACTTTGCATCGGTCGCAGCGTCGAAGGGCTTATCGGTGGCCATACCCAACCCTACTTCGCTCAACCCGATATCGGAGTCGCTCACGCGGCGCGTGCGAACAGCGACTGGTCGGCAGCAGGTACCGCGTAGGAGTGAGTGATCCCTGGCGACAGCACGCCGGCGTCGACGAGCGTCGCCCACGCGGTCACCTGGTTGGCCGAGAGCACCGGCTTGCCGAGTTCGGCTTCGAGTGCGCCGAGGACGTCGTAGGTCCAGAGGTTGGTGCAGGACACGAAGATCGCGTCGGCGTCCGGATGGTCGGCGCCACGGATCAGATCGGCCGTGACCGAATACGGAATGGTCCAGATGTCGTGGTCACGACCGAGTCCGGCCTGCGCCACCACGCTGCGTCCGGCCTGCGCGAGAAAGTCGCACAGCAACCCGGTGAGCGCATTCGTATAGGGCGTCGCCACGGCTATCCGACTGATTCCCAACGCATCCAACGCGCGTAACAGCGCTTCCGACGTCGTGACCGCACGCTGCGCACCGGCACCCAACATGCAGTTGGAGAGTTCGACCGCCCCGGAGATGCCGTAGACAAAGCTGCCCGACGCACACGCGTACGCGTATGCACTGGGCCGAACGGCCGATATCGCGCGCACCGCCGCCGCGATCTCGGCGTGGTTGTTCAGGTCCTTGCACATGTCGACGTCGACCGGAGCGTCGATGAATCCGGTTCGGGTGAAATACAGCGAGACGCCGTCGGGCATCCAGCGCCACAGCTCGCGGTCGAGAGCCATATCGAACGGGCAGACGATCCCGATGCCAACCTGCTCGCCGGGGCCATCACCCCACCCGAATTCGTACTCCATGCAGGCATGATGACACATTGTCGGATTGTTGACAGTTTGAGCGCACAAGTTTCCCGACCTGCTGCTGAGCCGTGTGGGTAGCCGGCGGAAACATCGAATCGCAGGAGTCAATCCTCGCCCGCTTCGCCGCCCGACAACGTCCCGGTCGACGTGCACCCAGACGTTATGTCCTGTCCGGGATGCTGCGCTGCGCACTCGCTGGCACAAAGTAGCGGCCTGCAAGCGCGCCGACGCCCATCAATCCGTATGCGACGAACAACGACGTGACGAACACATCGAACTGTCTATCTGAAAGTCTGGGATACCCTCCGTCCCAAATCATCATGATTATCCCGTCCCCTGTTACTCCCACAAGCACCAAACCAAGCGCGATACGTTGCGACATTTCAGGGATATACGCAGAAGTTTTTCCTAAGAGTGCGGGTATTGCAGTTGCACCGACTCCAGCCAGCGCAGCAAGCAGAGCGAACGCTATCAGGAAAATGGCCGCCGCAGCCCTGCTCTCCGGCACCACCGCTTCGCCAAACAGTATAAAGAATGTGTTAGCAGCCAACCAAATGACAAATCCGGCGACTACCGCGTAGATTGATACTGACTTGTCAGACTTCATCACGCCCTAATTTCTGTAGAGTCGGACCCCAGCTAGGCCATCACGGGAAACGTTGCCCAGCAACGTATGGAAGTCATCCCGTCCATTTATTCAGAGATATCGGATAGTGAGAAACAGTCGAAGGTTCCCTCATACTGCGCGCGGCCAGCTCTGTCGCGCATACCCCTCTTCGCTCTAGAGGCAAATTGATCCAGTAACCACGGAGCCATTCCTTCGATCCGATCGACCTGCAAGTAGTGGCTCGGGTCATTTAGCATGAGTCTCATCAAATAGGGATTTGATACCGTACGAGCAGTTGCCCTCGAGCCAGCGGTGTCCCACTCTTTCTCATATCGTCTTAGTCGCCTTGACCGCTCAAGCTCCTTCGTCTCAAATGTGCGCCGCGTCATACGTTAACCGTTGCGACTACGTTGGGTTGCGGAACTAACGGATATGGCTGGATTGGGTCGCAACACCCCGGGCTGACCACACCGACCTCTCCATCACCTGGACCAGCACCCGCACAGGCGAAACCATCACCACCTACCCACGGTGACCACCTGGCCGGGGTGACATCGTCTTGTCGCATGAGCCCGATCCGTATGACAGTTCGGCCGGATTCCGGGGTCGACGTCCTACGGATCGCTGGGCGGTCGAGCAGCACCCCGACCCGGCGCAGCGCCGCAGATCCGTATGACAATCTGGGCGGATTTCCTGGGTCAACGTCATACAGATCGCCAGCCCCAGACACCGTCTCGGGGGCTACAGCCGAGGGTCGTGCCCGTCCATGGTCAGGCCGCGGACTTGCGCGGGCGGCCGGGAGGACGCTTGCGCGCGATCACCGCACCACGCTCGAAGATCTCGCCGCCCCAGACACCCCAGGGCTCGGCACGATCAAGCGCAGCCTGCAGGCACTGCGCCCGCAGCGGGCAATCGGCGCACATCGCCTTGGCGCGCTCGAGGTCACGAGGGTCGTCGGCGAACCACAGGTCGGCGTCGGCTTCCTGACACGGAAGGGCCGATGCGCTCGGTGCCGCACTGACACAGTGCAGGCCGCCGCAGGTCCGCAGCACGCCGGGAGTGGTCAGTGACGGCACCTGGGCGCGACGCATGGCGCGTGGGTGGTGCGATGAACATCTGGCATCGGCGGTCATGCTGACGAGGCTAAAAGTTCAACCTCACTCGAAGTCAAGGGTCACTGCAACGCCAGATAGTCCTCGATGGCCGCGGCAACTGTCGGTCGGGTCACGCAGTCGTAGGCGTGGTCGTTGACCATCCCCGACGCCTGCATCAGCGCGAACATCGTGGTCGGACCGACAAACTTCCACCCGCGCTTCTTGAGGTCTTTCGAGAGCCTCGTCGAATCCTCCGACAACGTCATCGAACCCGGAATATGTTCTGCCGCAGGCGCGTACCGCCAGAAGAAGGATTCCAACGACCCCTCGGCATCGATGAGTTCGCTAGCCCGACGCGCATTGTTGATCGACGCTTCGATCTTGCCTCGATGACGAATGATCCCGGCGTCGCCGAGAAGACGTTCGACGTCACGCTCGGTGAAGCGCGCGACTTTCTCGACGTCGAAACCCGCGAATGCGGCTCGGAAGTTCTCGCGCTTGGTGAGGATCGTTCGCCAGCTCAGGCCGGATTGGAAGCCCTCGAGGCAGACCCGCTCGAACAGCGCGGTGTCGCCGGTGAGCGGAAATCCCCACTCCGTGTCGTGATAGGTCGTCTCGGGCTCGACAGCTGCCCAGGTGCAGCGCGACAAGCCGTCGTCGCCAACGATCACGTCCACCATGTGTCCTGCCTCCCAGTCCGCCGCCGCCGAGCGTATCGCGGGACTCCGACACTATCGGCACCTCCATCCGCTTTACCGATACGGTGGATTGCGTGAGCGACTACATCCTGAATTCACCGGGCACCTTCATCACCGACTCGCTCCGCGGTTTTGTTGCCGCTCACCCTGACATCGTCTGGCAGTCCGACCCCGGTTTCCTCCACCTGCGCGAGCGCGACGGCGAAAGCAACGTCGCCCTCGTCTCCGGCGGCGGGTCAGGCCACGAACCCATGCACTCCGGAATGATCGGCACCGGCATGCTCGACGCCGCGTGCCCCGGACTGGTCTTCACCTCGCCCAATGCCCTGCAGATCGTCGGTGCCACACGGTGGGCGGACCGCGGCGCGGGCGTGCTGCACATCGTGAAGAACTACACCGGCGACGTCATGAACTTCCGCATCGCGCGGCACCTGGTGCGCGATGACATCGAGACCGATCATGTGATCGTCGCCGACGACGTGGCATCCGACTCCGCAACCGGCCCCGGTCGTCGAGGAACCGGAGCGACCATCCTGGTCGAGAAGATCTGTGGAGCCGCAGCAGCTCGCGGCGACGATCTCGGCACCGTCGCCGACATCGGCCGGCGCGTAGCGGACAACGCCCGCAGCATCTCGGTGGCCTATCACGCGTGCACCATGCCGTCGAAGTCGGCGCCGACCTTCGAGCTCGACGCCGACGAGATGGAGTTCGGCGTGGGCATCCACGGCGAAGCAGGCCGTGAACGCACCGCCCGCGTCGGTGCCCGTGAACTCGTCAATCGCATGGTCGACCCGCTGGTCGACGCACTCTCACTCACCCACGGCGAGGAAGTGATCTGCCTGGTGAACGGCTTGGGCGCCGCCCACCCACTCGAACTCGACCTCGTGTTCGGAGAGGTCGTCGCAGATCTTGATCGTCGCGGGATCTCCATCGCCAGGCCGATGGTCGGAACATTCGTCACGGCCCTCGACATGCGTGGCGTCTCGATCACCCTGCTGCGAGCCGACGACGAGATCGTGTCGCTCTTCGACGCCCCGACCACCGCGCCGGGATGGGCGGCCAATCCGGCGCGTGGTACTGCCCCGCTGAGCGACACCACGTTCGCCGAACCGTCGGACTCCGCAGACGACGGAGCCGAGAACGAGTGGCTGACACGTTTCGTCCGACACGTCCAGGAGTCGATCGACGACCTGACCGAGCTCGACCAAAAGGCAGGTGACGGCGATTTCGGAACCAACATGGAAGCCGCGCTGTCGCACTTCAGCCTTCCGGTGCGCGGTACCGACAGCCAGGTATTGAACGCCATCAGCACGTCGTATCTCGTCCGGTCCGGCGGGACGTCCGGCGTCATCTTCGGCGTGCTATTCCGCGAGTTGGCCAACGCCTTCACCGAGACTGACGACGTCGAGGCCGCGATCCGCGAGGGTTCCTCGCATGCGCTCGCAGAGATCCAGGATCTCGGCGGCGCCCAGGTCGGTGACAACACGATGGTCGACGCTCTCAGCCCGGCCGTCGACGCGTTGGAGAATGGCGACTCTCTCGCCGACGTCGCCCAGAAGGCTGCTGATGGCGCCGAATCCACGCGTGACACAACCGCAACGAAGGGTCGAGCAAGCTACGTCGGCGAGAATGCGCGCGGCGTCGTCGACCCGGGTGCACTCGTCGTTTCCTGGCTCTATCAAGCTCTGACTGACGACTGACGCGTTCATCCATGAAAATCGTTAACCTATAACGTCCCGTCGCGTTATTACTTCGTGACCGCGAGTGCCCTCGGTTTCGAGTTCGTCGCAATCCGCCGTTGCCCCTGACGGTCTTCGCCTCCGAAGACCTAGCGTTTAGCCCACGTCGAGAAGTCGGCGCTGCGCACTACGACAACAGGAGCTCGACATGAGTGATTCAACGGGACGCCTGTCTGCACTGCTCTCCCGCATCGCCGAGGGAGACGCGCACGCCTTCGCCGCCTTCTACGACGAAACCAGTCACCGTGTCTACGGCATGGTTCTGCGGATCGTGCGCGATCGCGGCCTCAGCGAGGAAACCACGCAGGAGGTCTTCCTCACGGTGTGGCGGTCGGCGCACACTTTCGACCCGGAGTCGGGTTCGCCGCTCGGGTGGCTGATGACGCTCGCGCACCGACGAGCCGTCGACCGGGTTCGCTCGGAGACCGCGGCAAAGCGTCGACTTCACGTCTACAGCACAGCCGAACAGTCCACACGGATCGAACACGACGTCGTCAGCGAATCGGCTGAGCGTCGCGAAACCGTTCGCGAGGTGCGATCCCTGCTCTCACGGCTGACCGAACTGCAGCGCGAAGCCATCGAGCTCGCCTACTTCCGCGGTATGACCTACCGCGAGGTGGCCGACGAACTCGGCGTCGCGCTACCCACCGCGAAGTCACGCATCCGGCAGGCCCTCAAGCGTCTCGAGCCGCACATCGCGGCGGTTCCTGCCGCCTGAGCACCTGCACGCGCACAGAGTCCCCAAACCGCAAGGCCCCCTCACAAAAGAAAGGTCCCGACCCAAGAATGGGTCGGGACCTTTCTGGCCTGTCGGCGTGTCAGCCGTGTGGGCGTGTCAGTGCTGCTGGCGTGTCAATCCTGTGGCGGTCAGTCCAGAACCAACCCGTCGCCGTCGGCGCTCACGTTGACCGGCACGACGTCGCCGTCGCGGACGTCACCGGCGAGCAACGCCTTGGCGAGCTTGTCGCCGATGGCCTGTTGCACCAGGCGACGCAGCGGACGCGCACCGTAGAGCGGATCGAATCCCCGCTCGGCGAGCCATTCCTTGGCCTTGGGCGTGACCTGCAACTCGAGGCGACGCTGTGCGAGCCGCTTCTGCAGTTGGCCGAGTTGGATGTCGACGATCGACACCAGTTCCTCCGGGCTCAGCGCGTCGAAGATCACGACGTCGTCGAGTCGGTTGATGAACTCCGGCTTGAAGGCCGCGCGCACTGCCGCCATCACCTGGTCCTTGTCGCCGCCGGAACCGAGGTTCGACGTCAGGATGAGGATGGTGTTGCGGAAGTCCACGGTGCGGCCCTGACCGTCGGTCAGGCGTCCTTCGTCGAGAACCTGCAGCAGGATGTCGAAGACGTCGGGATGAGCCTTCTCGACCTCGTCGAAGAGGACCACCGTGTACGGACGACGCCGCACAGCCTCGGTCAACTGACCGCCCTGCTCGTAGCCGACGTAGCCGGGAGGTGCACCGACAAGCCTTGCGACGGCGTGCTTTTCGCCGTACTCACTCATGTCGATGCGCACCATCGCGCGCTCGTCGTCGAACAAGAACTCCGCCAGCGCCTTGGCCAGCTCGGTCTTGCCGACACCCGTCGGTCCGAGGAACAGGAACGATCCCAGCGGCCGGTTCGGATCGGCGACGCCTGCGCGTGCACGCCGCACGGCGTCGGAGACCGCGACGACAGCGTCTTTCTGACCGATGACGCGTTGTCCCAGTTCGTCTTCCATGCGCAGCAGCTTGGCGGTCTCACCCTCGAGCATCTTGCCCGCGGGGATGCCCGTCCACGCCGACACGACCTGTGCGACGTCGTCGGGGCCGACCTCCTCCTGCAGCATCACGTCTTCGTCAGGGTCGGTGCCGGTCTTCTCGATCGCGGCCTCCAACTCCTTCTCCAAGCCCGGAATCTTGCCGTAGCGCAGCTCGGCGGCGCGGCCGAGATCACCGTCACGCTCAGCGCGATCCGCTTCTCCGCGAAGGCGTTCCAGCTCTTCTTTGGTGTCGCGAACGGCGTCGATGGCGGTCTTCTCCGACTGCCAGCGCGCGGAGAGCTCGTTGAGCTTCTCCTTTTGATCGGCCAGTTCCTGACGCAGCTTTTCCAGACGTTGCTTCGACGCTTCGTCGTGCTCCTTTTCGAGCGCGACCTCTTCGACCTCGAGGCGTCGGACTACACGCTCGACCTCGTCGATCTCGACGGGGCGCGAGTCGATCTCCATTCGCAGGCGCGACGCCGCCTCGTCGACGAGGTCGATGGCCTTGTCGGGCAGGAAGCGCGAGGTGATGTAGCGATCGGAAAGTGTTGCGGCAGCGACCAATGCGGAGTCGGTGATGCGCACACCGTGGTGCACCTCGTACCGTTCCTTCAGGCCACGCAGGATACCGATTGCGTCTTCGACGCTCGGCTCGCCGACGTACACCTGCTGGAAACGACGTTCCAGTGCGGCGTCCTTCTCGATGTACTTGCGGTACTCCTCCAAGGTCGTGGCACCGACGAGTCGCAGCTCACCACGAGCAAGCATCGGCTTGATCATGTTGCCCGCATCCATGGCGGAATCGCCTGTGGCACCGGCACCTACGATGGTGTGCAGCTCGTCGATGAAGGTGATGACCTGTCCGGCCGATCCCTTGATCTCGTCGAGCACGGCCTTCAACCGCTCCTCGAACTCGCCGCGGTACTTGGCGCCCGCGACCATCGATCCGAGGTCCAACGAGACAACGGTCTTGTTGCGCAACGACTCCGGCACGTCGCCTTCGACGATGCGCTGAGCGAGCCCCTCGACGATGGCGGTCTTGCCGACACCTGGCTCACCGATCAACACCGGGTTGTTCTTGGTACGACGACTGAGCACCTGCACCACACGACGGATCTCGGAGTCGCGCCCGATGACCGGGTCGAGCTTGCCCTCACGGGCAGCCGCGGTCAGGTCGGTCGAGTACTTCTCCAGCGCCTGATAGGTGGATTCGGGGTCTTCGGATGTCACGCGCGCCGTGCCACGGACAGCGACGAACGCCTCCTGCAGCGCCTGCGGGGTTGCGCCGTTGTCATGCAACAGCTTGGCGACGTCGGAATCACCGGTCGCCAATCCGACGACGAGGTGCTCGGTGGAGACATATTCGTCGTTCAGTTCGGTCGCGAGCTGCTGGGCGGCCGTGACCGCCGCGATCGACTCGCGGGAGAGTTGCGGCTGAGCGCTGGCACTCGACACCGTCGGCGCCCGATCGACCATCGCCTGCGCCTGTGCGCGAATAGTCGACGGATTCACTCCGACCGCCTTGAGCAGCGGCGATGCGATCCCATCGGACTGGTCGAGCAAAGCCACCAGGATGTGGGCGGGACGTACGTCGGGGTTACCAGCAGCGGCCGCCGCCTGCACGGCAGCGCTCAACGCCTGCTGTGTCTTGGTGGTCGGGGTGAAGCTGTCCACTTCGTGGTACCTCTTTCTCTACGTGTGCGTTCTTAAGTCTCTGTGGCTCAATTATGGCCACTCGAGTTGTTCAACGCGAGTAGAGTTGAGTCCATTCCGCTCAGGTTTGGTAGTTTTGTGACTTAAGTCACTGTCGATGGCTCGCGGCGGCGCCCCCGGCCGACAAATGTGTGTCGAATCGAAGGATGTGGGTGCTGCAGCGCCCACATCTTTATGTAAGACACACATCTACCGCCCCCTCGGCCCACACGGGGCCACTCAGCGTCTCCACAGCGGCGATCGCGCACACTGTGTTCGAAGAAGAGGGCGGTGAATGTGGCGTGCGCATCCTTGTAGTCGACGACGACCGTAACGTCGCCGAGACGGTCCGCAGGATGATGGTGGCCGAGGGCTGGGTGGTCGACGTCGTGCACGACGGTGCGCTCGGCCTGGAGAAGGCCGCCTCCGAGCGCTTCGATGTGATCGTGCTCGACATCATGATGCCGGGCCTCAATGGATATGAGGTCGTGCGCTCGCTACGGCGTTCTCAGGTGTGGACACCGGTGTTGATGCTGACGGCCAAGGACGGCGAGTACGACCAGGCCGACGCCTTCGATTTCGGCGCCGACGACTATCTGACCAAGCCGTTCTCGTTCATCGTGTTGATCGCGCGCATGCGCGCACTTGCCCGCCGTGGCGCACCCGAGCGACCAGCAGTGCTCACCGCAGGCACCCTGTCGCTCGACCCGGCAGCCCACGTCGCGTCCCGTGGCGAGACCGAACTCACCCTGACGCCAAGGGAATTCAGCATGCTGGAGTTCCTGATGCGCCACAAAGGTGAGGTGGTCACCCGAGCAGAGATCCTCGACTCCGTCTGGGACGTGAACTATCGCGGCGACGAGAATGTCGTCGAGGTCTACGTAAGCTATCTCCGCAAGAGAATCGATACCCCGTTCGGGTGCAAGGCAATTCAGACTGTGCGCGGCGTCGGATATCGCCTGGCGGCCGACGGAGGCGGCTAGGCGCGTACGGGCTAGTCCAAGGCCTGCTCGACGCTCAGCCGAAAGCCGACGGCTGCTCCCCCACCATCGGCGTCGGTGATCACCACGGTCCCACCGTGGGCGCGGACGATCTCCGAGACAATAGCCAGTCCGAGACCCGAACCGCCCGATCCGCGCTGCCGCGAGGCGTCGAGGCGCACGAACCGCTCTGTGACACGGGCTTTGTCGTCGTCAGGGATACCGTCACCGTCGTCGGCAACCGTGATCGTGACTGTGTGATCCGCGACGTCTCTCGACATCGTCACCGACAGACGACTCGCGGCATGACGCGCAGCATTGTCGGCGATGTTGCGTAGCGCGCGTGCGAGCTTGTCTGCGTCGCCGCGAACCCGAGCGGCAACGATTCGAGCGTCGACGACGTGATCGGTCACCGCGTCGAGTCGGGTGACTTCTGCACTGACGATCTCGTCGAGATCGACGTCATCGAGAAGTAGTGGCACTCCACTTTCATCGGCGCGGGCAAGAAGCAGGAGATCGGCAACCATCTGTTGAAGGCGCAGAGCATCGGGGAGCATCACGGAATCGACCGTGTCCGGATCGATGGGCTGGCGTTTGACACTCGAAAGATCCAGCAGCCCAACAAGTGTGGTCAGTGGACTGTTCAGCTCATGCGACGCATCGTTGACGAACTGCAGTTGCTGCGTTCGTGACACCTCGATACGGGCGAGCATCTCATTCATGGTCACGGCCAGCGCAGACACCTCGTCGCCCGTAGCGGGTACCGGGACCCGTTGGGTGAGGTCACCACCCGAGATCTCCTCGACGCGTGCGCGGATATCGTCGACGGGACGAAGTGCGCGCCCCACGAAAACGTAAGTGAGGAAGGCCATTCCGACAACGACGAATGGAAAGACGATGGAGCACAGTATCCCGAGCGCGACAACGGTGGCATTGATGGGCGCCTCTTCCGCGCCGACCTGGATGGTGAAGACGCCTTCCGGCGTCTTGACCCCGTAGGCGCTCGCCTGGAATTCCTGCTCGGTGTCGGTGGCGTGCGCGCCGTGAATCGTCAACCGCTGCCCGGCGGCCAACGGAGGCGACATCGGTCGCGAGTAGACGGGTTTGTTGACCAACCTCAGAGCACCCGACTCGTCGGTGATCTGTACGACCGCAATGTTCTGACCGCTCGCGAGCAGCGCCTGGTCGATACCCCCGACACCTTCAGCCGACAACGAGCTCGCTATCTGCTCTGCGCGCGCGAATGTGGCGGCATCAGCACTCCGCAGCAACACGTGATGTAGTGCTTCGACCATGATCACCGCGGCGATTGCCAACGCGCATGCGACGAGACCGGTCGCGAGAAGCGTGAGCCGCATGCGTACGGGACGAGTCCAGGCGACAAGTCGGCCAAGAATCGTCCTTGCACGCTGATACACCTTCCGAAGCCTAGTCGGCCGTATGTATCCATAGTGGCGCTACTCAGCGTCCCCTAAGCTTCTACCAGCAAGGATGCCCCACATGTGTGTCGGTCGTCCCGAGTCGGCAGACGGAGCCGCTCGTGAAAGCTGACCACACCGTCGTCCATCTCGGTCCAGCCCTGGCAGTCTCCATCGCAGTGCTCGCCGTGATCGCGATCGCCGTCAACCGATACAACGATCGCGCACTCGCCGCTGCGACCGCACGGGCCGCGATCCGCGCAGTCTGCCAGTTAGCTGCTCTGGCAGCAGTATTGGCGCTAGTCATCCACGCCCTGTGGGCATCGGCAGTGTTCGTGGTCGTCATGGCGATCACCGCCGCGGCGACCTCGGCAGGTCGCGTGTCAGCAGCACACCGTGCGAGCGTGCGGAAGACAATCCGGTGCCTCGTCCCGGTAGCAGCCAGCACCATCCTGATCGTCGTGACACTGGTTGCTGTGGGCGTACTACCCGCCACTGGCATCGCGATCATCCCGACCGCCGGAATCATGTTCGGAGGTGCGATGAATACGACGTCGATCGCCGGCAAACGTGCGCACGATGAACTCCGCACTCGGCGCGGCGAGGTCGAAGCCGCGCTGTCACTGGGCTTCTCGTCTCGCGATGCCCGACTGGAGATCATCAGACCCACCGCCGCAACAGCATTGATTCCCGGACTGGATCAGACCCGCTCCGTTGGCCTCGTCACCATCCCGGGCGCATTCGTCGGGATGGTTCTGGGTGGAGCCTCAACCACTGCGGCGGCGATCATGCAACTCTTCGTCCTGATCTCGTTGCTGGCCGTGAGTGCAGTGGCCGCGTTGGTCACTGTCGAAATGGTTTCCCGAGATCTTGTCTGACAGAGGAGAAGTGGGGTGCCACCGGCCTCCCCGATCAGTGGTGGGCAGAAAACCACTCCGCATACTCGGTGGCCCATACACCAGCCAGGTGTCCTGCCTGTCGCGCCGCGGACGCTCCATCGGACATGCCGTCACCGTCGACTGCCAAAATCACCGCGACGGCACTGAGAACCAACAGGATCGCCACGACGAGGACGCTGCGTCTTCGGGACGACCACTTCGCCACTGCCAATTCAACGATAGGGAGCACGAGTAGCGTTGCAGCGCAGGCGACAACAACAGCAGCGACCACATCTGACATCCACTGAACACCGAGATACAGGCGCGTTGCGCAGACGAACACAACCGCGACGACGGCGCACACCCACAACGCAGTGCGAGCACCACCGCCCGCCGACCGTGCTACGAGGGACGCCGCGGCGACCACCAGTGCAGCAGTCCCAGCCACGTGGCCAGAGGGAAACGAATAGGTGGTTTCCAATACGCCCACCTGGTCTGTGACCGGCGGACGCGGGCGCGCCACCAGCACTTTCAACGTCGCACACAGCGCCCCGGCGCTTGCGACTGTGGCAACCAACATGACGGCGCGCAGGACACTCGCATCGCGCACCAGCAGAATGATCGCCGCCAGAGCAGTCCAGACGGCAACCGCAAACGGGCTGAAAACCTGCATCGCGACGTCGACGACCGAGGTCCGGTGAGGCGTATGAAGTCTTGTCGTCGCCGACATAATCATTGTGTCAATGGGCAGTGGGCCGCCGCCAGATATGCGCAGGGCAACACCCGCAACCACAAGGACAAGAACTAACGCCAATCCGCCCGACACGCGAATGTAGCTCGACATGATGTCACTATTGATCAGCAGCCCTGTGGAGATGCTGAGTCACGCTGAGCGCAAGGGCTATTTAGTACACGGCTCATCTGCCGTCGCCGTTCGACGAAGCCGCGGGCCATCTCAACGGGCGCTGAGTTTCTTAACCGGTGCTGAGTCCGATTCGCAGCCGTGCCGCGGCCTCAATACTGTTGGCGGCGTCGGTGATTTGACGCGGACGTGGAGTCCTTCAATCACCCTTCGTACAAGCGGCTTTCGCGACGACGCGCAAGCGCGTCTCCCTTCCGGAAACCCCCACTTCCGGAAACCTACGATAGGAATCTCTATGTCGGAGTCCTCTCACGACGCTTCGGCGTCAGTGGCGCCTACCGAAGCGAAGTCGCCGAGCCGAATTCGTGTCGGCCTGAACGAGCAGCTGGCCATCAAGGTGCCCGCGATCGGCGTCATGTTCTGGGTTGTCAAGATCGTGACAACCGGTATGGGAGAGGCGATGTCGGACTATCTGGCGACATTCGGTCTTGCGGTTCCGGTGGTCGTGGGCGTCGTCTGGATGGGTATGAGCTTGTGGCTGCAGCTCCGGTCGCGTGCCTACCACGCACCCACCTATTGGTTCGCGGTAGCGGGAGTGGCAGTGTTCGGCACGGTCGTTGCCGACGGGCTGCACGTCGTCGGACTGTCCACAACGGAAACAAGTCTTGGCTACGCGATCGCTCTCGGGCTGTGGATGACACTGTGGTACCGAACCGAACACACGCTCAACATCCATGAGATCACCACGCGACGAAGAGAGATCTTCTACTGGGGCACAGTCCTGTTGACCTTCGCGCTCGGGACGGCGTTGGGAGACTGGAGCGCATTCTTCCTCGGATTGGGATTCGCCGGCTCGATCGTGCTCTACGCATGTCTCATGGTGGTGCCAGGCGTGGGCTGGAAGTACCTCCACCTCAACGCCGTCGCCGCATTCTGGACCGCGTACGTGCTCACCCGCCCGCTTGGTGCGTCGGTGGCTGATTGGCTCGGCAAGCCGCAGCCGATCGGACTGGGTTTCGGCGACGGTGTCGTCGCCATCGGATCGCTCGTCCTTGCGACCATCCTTGTCGCATTCCTTTGGCTCACCGGGTCCGACGACCCCAACAATTCCGCACCTCGTGCCCGGACTCTCCAGCGCGCACTCAGGGTCTCCTAAGCTCATCACCGGCATCATGCTCGCTGATGACAACACAGGTTACGGCGACCGTCGCAAACTACCTTCGTACCATCTTCGACCTTGAGGAAGATCGCGTGGAGGTTCGTCGCGCACGCATCGCCGAACGCACAGGAAACAGCAAAGCATCTGTCGCCCAAATGCTTCGGAGAATGAGAGATCAGGGGTTGCTCGACTTTACCGACGAGCGGCTCGTGGTTCCCACCAAGGCGGGGCGCGATCTCGGCGTCGCGTTGACCAGGCGGCACCGACTTGCCGAGAGGATGCTCGTCGACGTCGTCGGCCTACCTCGCTTACAGGCTCACCGAGTTGCGTCGGGCTGGGAGCTGTCCATGGACAAAGCCACCGAAACTCAACTCATGCACCTGTTGCGGTACCCAACCACCGATGCCTGGGGAAATCCGATACCCGCTCTCTGGCAACTAGGCTTTCACGATAGCCCGATCCTGCTACCCGGCCTCCCACTGTCCGAGGCCGTACGTGACACAGGCTCCGCCAGGCTATCGGTGCAAGCGTTCTCCGAGCATGTGCTCAACGACGAATCCGCCATCACACGTCTGCTTGAAGCGGGCATCGAACCGGGCGCAACCATCGTCGCCAGAAAGCAGGGCGCTGCCGTGTCCGTGTCCGGCGACGAATCAGTCGATCTTCCAACACAATTGGCGGCCTCGATTCGTGTGACGCTGCTCGGCGCCGCGGACGCGGATGCATACACCCACTGATCGCCGCGGTCGCGCGACCGTCTCCCGATCCACAAACGTGTGTCGAATCGAAGGATGTGTGTGCTGCAGCGCCCACATCCTCACGTAAGACACACATTTACTGCGCGCCGTCGAGCCACAGAGGCTCACGTATGCAGTGTGCGGCCCGCCCAGTACTCCTTGCGGATCTCCCGCTTCAGGATCTTGCCGGTGGAGTTTCGCGGCAACGCGCTCACGAAGTCGACGGTCTTCGGTATCTTGTAGCCCGCCAGCCGACCGCGGCAGTAGTCGATGAGCTCATCCTCGGTGACGGCGCCGTCGGCGTTCAGCACAACCACTGCCTTCACCGATTCGCCCCACTTGTCGTCCGGAACACCGATCACCGCAACGTCGGCGACCGCCTCGTGTTCGATCACGACGCGCTCCACCTCGACGGGGTAGACGTTCTCACCGCCCGTGATGATCATGTCTTTGACGCGGTCAGAGATGAAGAGATAACCGTCGGGATCCATATGCCCGGCATCGCCTGTACGCAACCACTCGCCCACCAGAGTGTCTGCGGTCGCCTGCGGATTACGCCAGTATCCGAGCATGTGTTGCTGCGACTTCGTCCAGAGTTCACCCACGGTGTTCGGCGGAAGCGTATTACCATCGGGATCAACCACTTTGATGATGTTCCCAGGCAGTACCCGACCCGCCGAGACCAGTCGCTCGGGATGCGTCACATCGCGATGATCAGCCGGAGTGAGAACACTGAACACTCCCGACATCTCTGTCATCCCGTACACCTGATAGAAATCGACGTCCGGCCAGGCTTCCAGACAGGCACGAATCGTGGGCAGTGGCATCGGCGAACCGCCGTAGCCCAGACATCGCACCGCCGAATAGTCCCGCTTGTGCAGACGCCGATCCGCGAGAAAGAACCCATAGACCGCCGGCACAAAAAAGGCGTGAGTCACTGCGCGCTCGACCATTTCGTCGAGAACGGCACCGGGAACCATCTCGCGCACGATCACCGTCTGGGCGCCCACCGACATACCCGCAAGCACCCACGACGACCCTCCGACGTGAAACAGAGGCATGGCCACCATGCTCACCGAGTCCTCCGTGAAGCGAAATCCGGTGACCGCGGCACGACTGTGCGCCGACAGACTGCGGTGCGTGAGCATCGCCCCCTTGGGGTGCCCCGTCGTCCCAGAGGTGTATAGCTGCAGGAAAGCGACATCGGGGTCGAAAGGTACCGCCGCGAAAGATTCACTCCCACAATCCAACCAGCGCTCGTACTCGTCGTCGGGGCCACCGCTGACGATGACACGCTCAACCGTGGTGAGCTCGTCCCGGATCGCCGCAATGGTGTCGACGAACTCCGGCCCCGTGATGACGATAGCGGCCTGCGCATCGTTGATGATGTAGGCCACCTCCGCAGGTGACAGGCGAAAGTTGATGACCGCATTCGCGGCACCGGTCAACGACGCTGCGAGAGTGGTCTCGACGCACGCCACAGAGTTCTTGTCCAAGAATGCAATTCGATCTCCCGGCCGAACACCGGACGCTACCTGAGCAGCGGCGTTGCGCTCAATACGCTCACGGAACCGACTCCAAGTGAAGTGCCGATCGCCATCGATCACCGCCAGATCATCGGGCTTTTCGGCAACCCAGCGATCGACGACACCGATTATCGGCGTGACTTCGTCATTCGACGACGCCGCGTACGTCGACTTTGAGGTGACGTCGTGCCGCAGGGTGGGGCTCTGAAAGGTCATACGGGTGTGTCCTCCAAGCGTGAATTCTCCGGAATCAGAACAGGTTTGATGGCAGTTCCAGTGCGAAAATCCGCCAAAGCGCTCGCGATGTCGGTGAAGTCGTAGGTGGTGATCAGTTCGTCGAATGGGAACTTTCCCTCTTGCCACAGCGCGATGAGCTCGGGGATGAATCGGTGCGGGTCCGCATCGCCCTCGATCACACCGGTCAGCGTGCGTCCGAGTAACAGATGTCCTTGATCGACGGTGATCTCGTTCTCGAGCTTCTGCAGACCGAGCGTGGCACACGCGCCGGGCGACCGCAGCGACTCGAGAGCTTGGCGCACAACGACTCCCGACCCAACCGCATCGATCGTGTAGTCGAGCCCGCCCGCCAATTGCAGGATCTCCCACACGAGATCGCTGACCACCGTCGGGTCGAACGTATGCGTTGCCCCGAGCTTCCGTGCGACCGCCAGGCGTTCGGCATTCGGGTCGACGGCGATGATCGGATCACATCCAGAAGCCTTGGCAGCCATGACTGCCGACAGACCAACCGTCCCGATCCCCCACACGCCGATGCTCTGCCCTTCACTGGGCCGGTGCACGTTGAGCACCGCGCCCGCACCGGTGAGCAAACCACACCCCAGTGGCCCAAGGATGTCGATGGGCAGTCGGTCGTCGACCTTTACCGCATTCCGTGTACTGGCGACAGCGTGAGTGGCGAAAGAGGATTGTCCGAACCAACTTCCATGGACTTCCCGTTCGCCACTATGCAGTGTCGGCGTCCCGTCGAGACGGGTACCGAAGTAGTTGAGCGCGGCAAACAGCTCGCAGTACGCCGGGTGTCCGGATCGACAACTGGCGCACTCGCGGCAGTGGTCGAAAGTGAGTACCACGTGATCGCCGACCACTAATTCGGTCACTGCGCTTCCGACGGCCTCGACCACGCCCGCACCTTCATGTCCCACAACGTAAGGGGTTGGCAGCGGGACAGTTCCGTTGATCGCCGTGAGGTCGGTGTGGCAGATGCCAACGCCCGCAATGGAGACGAGAACCTCGTCGGACTCCAGATCGGTCGGGTAGACCTCTTCGATGGACGGTTCATCACCGACTTCTGCGAAGACTGCTGCACGCATCCGACCGGAGCTCCGTGTCGTCGACACCTCAGTCCTCCCTCGGTACGACAAGGTCGTACACCTTGTTCTCGATACGACGAGCGAGATCGACGTGGACGAACTTCTCCTCGGTGTACTCGTCGAGCGCATGCGGTCCGAGCTCGCGTCCGTTGCCGCTCTGCTTGTAACCGCCGAACGGATACAACGCATTGACCATGTGCCAGTCGTTGATCCACACCGTGCCCGATTCGATCTGTGCCGCGACGTCGAGAGCCGCGTCGATATCCTCGCTCCAGACCCCGGCAGACAGTCCGTACTCGCTGTCGTTGGCGATCGCGACCGCTTCGGCCACGCTTCGATACTTGATGACGACGAGAACGGGACCGAAGATCTCCTCCTGTGCGATCGTCATCCAATTGTCGACGTCGGTGAAAATCGTTGGTCCGAACCAGTTTCCGGAATCGAACTCGCCTCCGGTCAGGCGCGCGCCACCGAAAGCCAGTGTTGCGCCCTCCTTCGTACCCAGTTCGACGTAGTGCTCGATGCGCTGACGTTGTTCGGCCGAGATGATCGGTCCCATATCGGTATCGAAGTCGTCTGGATCACCTACACGAATGGCGGCCGCGCGTTCGACGAGCCGTGCGACGAATTCGTCGTGCAACGATTCCGGCAGCAGCAGGCGTGTACCTGATTCACATGCCTGTCCCTGGTAGAGGCAGAAGGCGAAGAGAGCCGCGTCAACCGCTTGCGACAGATCGGCGTCGGGCAGAATGATGTTTGCGCCCTTGCCGCCGAGTTCGAGGGTCACCTTCTTGATGTTCACGGCCGAGAGCTCGGTGATGGTGCGGCCCACCGCAGTTGAGCCTGTGAAGGCAACCTTGCGGACGTCAGGATGAGCGGCCAACCGCGCACCGACCACCTCACCCGGCCCGGTCACGACGTTGAAGACGCCCGCGGGGATGCCCGCGTCGTCTGCCGCGCGAGCCATCTCGAGGAGAGTCAACGGCGTCTTCTCATCCGGCTTCAGAACGATCGTGTTGCCTGCCGCCAATGCGGGGCCGAACTTCCACACCGCCAGCAGCATCGGGAAGTTCCACGGGACGATGCCCGCGACAACCCCGAACGGCTCCCGACGAACGATCCCTGCTGCGGTGGTCGGATAGCCGAGCATCGGCCCGCTGCGGGTGAATTCGTAACTCGCCGCAAGATCGGCAAAGTACTGCAGATGAGAAATCGCGTAGCCGACATGGAATGCCATTGCCTGTCGTCGAGTCACCCCGTTCTCGGCAATATGCAGATCGACGAGATCGTCCATGCGCTCGTTGAGAATCTCGACCCACCGCGACATCACCTTCGCACGTTCCTCCGGAGGCGTGTTCCGCCATTCGCCATTACGGTGTGCCCGCAATGCCGAAGCAACTGCCCGGTCAGCGTCGTCGGCGTTGCCGAATGCGACGGTCGCCACCAACTCATCCGACGCCGGGTTGATCACGTCGGTGCTGACGGCCGAGTCGACCCAGTCGCCGTCGATGTACATCTGATAGTGCAACGATGTGGTCACGAATGCTCCTCTCTCGCGCGAGAACCGTCAGGCGTTCTCGGCGTCCTTCACCGACACCAGATCTCGATAGATCGGAAACACCGGCTTGGCCGCTGGGATGAGCTTGAGGATCTTCGACACCGGCCCCTTCGCCTTCACCTGCCCCTTGGCGAGTCCCACTGCGACGTTGTACTCCCCGCGCCAGAACTTGTTGCCGTTGTCCGCGGACATCGACATGCGCACATCCGGGGTCAGCTCGCTGTCGCCTTCGATGACAGCGATGGCCGGCTCCTTCAGGACAACGGTGATCGACGCATCGGGCGCCGAATAGTCCAGTCGGAGAACAATATTGGCCGCCCGCAGTGTTGACCCGACGCCGTCGACACCATCAGCCTGCTTGAACACGCCACCGAGATACTCGTACACCTCGGATGCGTCAGCGAAGTAGCTCATCGTAGATCCCTCTCTCACCGGCGATCGGCCGCCCGATGTGTGACGACTATCTCACTGACCGTACGTACAGTCAATAGTCGCAATGAGACTTCGACGCCCCGCTTTCCGGGTATGGGAAAACCGCTCTCAGCTGGGCGTAGCGCCCCCGTCGAGGACCTCGTACACCGCCGCACGGACTCGGCCGGCCGGATCGATCAAGGCATCGATGCCTTCGCTGGACAACATCAGGCCTCGGAGGATCAGCAGCACATACGTGGTGGCGACGTCGTCGTTGGACTGCGAACCGGCGGGGTTGAACCACGTCCACATCCATTGCGTACCGCCAAAGATCTGCAGCGCCAGGATCGACGAGTTGCCGTCGTGGAAGACCCCCGTACTCATCCCCTCGTCGAGGATGGCCTTGACGAGATCACGGTATTCGTGGCGTAGGTCGCGGGATCGTCGCATCGACGGGGCGTCGTTGAAGCGCACGATCTCACGCTGGAACGCGACCGTTTCCGTTCGCCCGTAGGTCTGGTACATGGTGAACGCCCAGACCAGACCCGCCAGACGTTCCTCGACGGCGTCGAGGCGCCCGACAATGTCTTGCGCTTCGACGAGCCGCTTCTCCATGTAGCGCTCGTGGGCGTCGGCAAACAGCCGTTCCTTGGTGCCGAAGTGGTGGACGATGGTGCCCTTGCTGATGCCCAATTCGTCGGCGATGGATCCGAAATTGGTGCCGTCGTATCCCGACTCCGCCACGTGGCGAGTGAATGCGTCTCGAATTTCGTCGCGACTGCTCGGACGCGCATTCGCTGTCGAGCGCCGTTTACTCGTCGAAACCGATTCCGTCACCACCTCAGTTTGCCCTCCCCCGCGCTCACGCGGGCAGCCGCGTCAAGGTCGCGCCCGCGTCCGCGTCGAATTCCGCCCGAACAATCGGGGCTCACTGGTGCTCAGACCTGTTCACCATCCGACGACGCAGCCAGATGTGTGTCGTATCGAAGGATGTGTGTGCTGCAGCGCCCACATCCTTACGTAAGACACACATTTACCGCACCCACTCGGCACCAGCCGCGCCAATGGTCGCGCTCGTCGGTAACGAAATGCCAGGGATCCGCGCAATCGGCTAACACACCCCGCCCCGATACCGACAGACCAGTATGGGACACCTCAGAAGGCTCGGCGCGGCGGCTGCGACAACCGCGATCATCGGCTCAGGGATCACCGCAGGCACCGCCTCGGCGTCGATCTTTCACAACGGTCCGGGCGGCGGATTCCAAACCTCCACCACCCCCTGTACGGGCATCAGTCCCAACGTGATCGACCTGCCCTACTCCGGGAGAATCTTTGTCTCCCAATCAAATCCGCTCCGAAGCGGCTACGCCGACATCCGGATCGACGCCAACATGTCGGTCTGGGGCTATACCAACCTGATCGACGTCCGCTGGCGAAACCTCGGCACCGGCAAGACCGGGCAGTTGCGCGGCCAACTCGGTGTGCGCCTCTCCGACGGTGGCACGATGAAGACCTTCGAGGGCGTGAACACCGGCCCGGGCCGGGTCCGCATCGAGTTCCGTCCGACCAATCGGGGCGCACTGCTGACCACACCGGCCACCTCGCAGTGCTCAGACGTGTTCACCATCCGATAACTCGGCCAACGGGCAGCTAAATATGTGTCGAATCGAATGAGTTGGGTGCTGCAGCACCCACATCCTTACGTAAGACACACATCTAGCGAGCCCCATTAGCCGGCAACGCCTCCATCAAGCCATTCCCGCGCCCGCCGCGCGGCCTTGTCCACGGCCCGCCCGGTGCGGGTTCGACGACCGACCACCACGACGACGCCGACCAACAGCCCGCGCTCGAACACCGGAACACCCGCGGCGCGGATCTCGGGATCGGCGAGCCCGTCGCTGATCGCATGGCCGCGACGTCGAATCCCGGCGACCTCACGACGGAAACCAACGGCGTCGGCCGGTCCGGCGTGAATCGCCAACAACCGGTCGCGCTCACCGTCGTCGGCGAAAGCCAGGAACGCACGCCCGGCCGCCGTACGAAGAAGTGGTCGCGGACGGTACTCCCCGACCACCGCTTCTGCATACTCCGACACCTCGCCGACGCTCCCGAGATACACGACGTCGGAGCCGACGAGCACCGCAAGCGCCACCGGTAGACCTGTGTACTCCGCCAGCGCCGCAAGCCCATCGGAGTCGATCGGCGGTGCATCGGCATGGGCCGCGATCAGCCGCAACGTCATCAGCCGCGGACCCAGCCGGTACCTGCTGTCGGATCGAACCAGGTATCCACACGACACCAGGTCATCAAGCAGATCCGACGTCGACGACACCGGTGCGTCAACAGAACGCGCAATCTCGCTCAGCGACAACGGTTTCGACGCACGAGCGACCTCTTCCAGTAGCCGGTCGGCTCGCACGACGGCGCGTTGTCCACCCACCGCCTACATCTTACGTATATTCGGAAACTCACCGGCGGTGCAAGCGCGACGCGAAGATTGGAGACATGCCAACCAGCACGCCGCGCGTCTCCGACATCGTCGACGGCCTGACCGCGCTCACCGGAACCGACGTCGGTCCGACGCGCATCTCCGGCGCTGACCCGATCACGCCGTCACCCCACCGAATCGGCGACGCATCGGCAGCGGCGATCGCGGCGTTCGGCGCTCAGATCTCAGCGCTGGGTGACAGCTCGGGAGTGTCCGTGACTGTCTCCGACGCCGTCGACCAATTGCGTGCCGCATACCTGACCGCGATCAACGGGCAATCAGCCGGATCGGTCGCAGAAGACCCGACAGCACTGCGCAGCAACGACTTCTATCGCACTGCCGACGGCTGGACGTTCTTGATCACCACCTTTCCGCACCAACGCGACGCCGTCTGCTCCGTCCTGGACTGCCCGCCGACAAAGGAGCACATTGCACAGGCCGCTCTCACATGGAATTCCGTTGCCCTCGAAGAAGCCGTGGTTGCGGCGGGCGGCGTTGCGGCCGCAGCACGAACCGCCGAACAGTGGGCCGCGTCGCCGGTGGGCATCGACGTCGCGCGACGACCGGTCATCGACCTGGAACGCATCGACGACTCCGACCCCGAATCCCTCACCGCACCACGAGAATGGCCGCCGCTGAATGGCGTTCGAGTTGTGGATATGACTCACGTGATTGCCGGCCCGGTGAGCACCGAACTGCTGGCCGCTTTCGGAGCCGACGTCGTGCACGTCACCCGGCCCGACCTCGTCGACCCGCACCCCATGCCAGCACTCACCGGTGGCGGAAAACACAACGCCTACTGCGATGTTCGCGACCCAGACCAGTTGGCCGAACTCACCGATCTGATCGCCGACGGCGACGTCTTGGTGAACGCCTACCGCGGCCTGCAGCGCCACGGCCTCGATGCCGAGCACCTCGCACGACGGCGACCGGGCATCATCGTCGTCGAATATCACTGCTGGGGCTCCGACGGACCGTGGGGAGATCGCGGTGGATTTGATCAACTTGCTTGTTCAGCAACCGGTTTCAGCCTCGAAGAGGGGCGCGGCGGGCCTCCGACGCTACCCCCGACACACCTCCTCAACGACTATCTGGCCGCTTACCTCGGCGCGACGGGAATCGTTGCCGCGCTTCGTCGTCGACAATCTGAGGGCGGTTCTTGGAGGGTGCGCGTGCGACTCGCGCGCGTGTGCACCTGGGTGCAATCTCTCGGTCCGTCGGGCGCCGACTCCGACATCGACTGGGGCACAAGGTCAATCGAGCTGGCGACAGTCGACGGCCCGTTCGGCCGTATCGACGAACCGGTGATCCCCATCATGTTCGACGGCAAGCCCACGCCGCGACCGCTACCCGCGCACCCCCTCGGCACATCCCCACTGGCGTGGTGACCACACGGGCCTTAGCCGCCGAGTCGGGACAGGTACCCCAGCAGCGTCGACATCTCGGCGTCGTCCAAGGTGCCGAACACCTCGCGCTGGACCGCCGCAACCACTCGTTCCAGATCGTCCAGCGTGCGTTCGCCTGAAGTGGTCAGCGACACCAGCTTTCGTTGCCGGTGAGCCGGATCGGCCGTTCGCTGGACCATCCCCCGAGCCTCGAGGTCGCGGACTGTAACCGCGACGTCGCGTCGGTCGAGTTCTGCCGCGCGGCCGAGTTCCGTCTGACTCACCGGGCCGAGGTCGGCCACGACCGCCAGCACGCGAAATTCGTAGCCCGTGACACCCGCGATGCGCAGTCGTTCGTGTAGCACCTGATGCGAACGCGCAGCGGCCCGCGAGAGCTGCCACGTCGGCAAGTCGGTTAGTCGATGCGGCGTCGAAGAATCACTCACTGTTGGTACCACCAATGGTCTGCTACTGTTGGTCACACCAACGGTACACGCGGGAGGTCACCATGACACGCTCACTGCCCCAGATCATCGGCTCTACCGAGAGCGCGCTCGGCGCACTCCTCGACCACGCGCTGGCGCCCTTCCCAGCCCTCGGCCGAGCCGAGTGGATCTACCTGAACATGAGCCTCGCCGGCGCACCCCTTCCCGTGATCGCGGCAACCCTGCAGCGGTCCGTCGAATCCGTCGAGCACATACGAATCGCGCTCCGCGACAACGGAATCCTCGACGACGCGCACAAACTCACCAGCGCAGGCAATGACCAAATCACCGCCGCACGCGAATCCGTCACCACAGCAACGGCCCAACTCACCGCCGACATCGACGCATCCGACATCGACGCCACCGCCAGGACTCTCGAGCTCATCCAACAACGGGCCCGCGCGCAGGCCACCGCCGGTTGACACTGCTTACATCTGCCCTTACCGTCGGACCAACACACCACCGACGGAAAGCTGCACACGATGGTCACTCGCATCCTCAACGTCGTCACCAACGTGAGCCACTACGACGATCCATCGCACGCCACCGGTCTGTGGTTGTCGGAGTTGACCCACGCGTGGGAGATTTTCGACGACGCCGGTTATACACAGACTCTGGTCAGCCCAGCGGGTGGACACTCACCGCTCGAACCGCGGTCGCTGAAGTTTCCGAACTACGACAAGACCGCGAAGGCATGGCGCGCCGACCCCGACCGCATGTCGCTGCTCGACACCACCGCAGCTCCCGACGACATCGACTCCGCCGACTTCGACGCCATCTTCTTCACCGGCGGCCACGCGGTGATGTACGACTTCCCCGACAGTGTTGGGCTGCAACGCATCACCCGCGAGATCTTCGAGCGAGGCGGAGTGGTCGCATCGGTCTGCCACGGCTACTGCGGACTACTGAACACCACGTTGTCCGACGGCTCGCTGCTCGTTGCCGGCCGTGATGTCACCGGATTCGCCTGGCAGGAAGAGGTTCTCGCGCGAGTCAACAAGCTGGTGCCGTACAACGCCGAAGAAGAGATGCGCAGCCGCGGCGCCAACTACCACAAGGCGAAACTGCCGTTCGTCTCCTACACCGTCGTCGACGGCCGCCTGGTCACCGGCCAAAACCCCGGATCGGCGAAAGAGACTGCGCAGAAGGTGGTTTCGGTCCTCTGAACACGCCACAGCGACCGGGAGTCCTCCAGAGATAACCGATGCGGCCCGTGGGAGCTCACAGATTCCCCTTCGTCCCAGGCATTTTCGCCAGCACGTGATCCGTCCGAATACGTTCCGGACCGCTCCCGTTTTCAGTCAATTTCAGCGCTGCCCGGCGGCAAAAGCCCAGGTCGGCTCACCGGGATCGTTCAGAAATGACTGAAAACGGGAGAGCCGAGACAGCCGGCTACCCCCAGACAGCGAAACACCCCCTCATCTGCGTAGATGAGGGGGTGTTTCTGGCGGCGGCGAGGTGGGGTGTTGCTCTATCGTCGTCATCGCCTTGACAATCTGGTGGCTAACCAGAGCTTCTGGATAGTCCTTCGGCTTTCAGTCGCTCGCCAACCCTCTGACTGTTGGCGCTGGCTAACGTCGTCGCGTCCGCTAGTGAGCTTCCTCGGCGTTGCGGGAGTTGGTCAGCGTGAGGGCGCCGATGCCCGCGATCACGCCGACGACGATCCCCAGCACGACATACGTGATGCTCTCCCCGTGGAAGAACGTGTCGGTGAAGGCCGCAGTCCACTTCCCCTCCGGTAGGTGCGCCGCAACGAGCGTCGCGAGCATCGTGCCGACGATCGCCGTGCCGACGCTGCTGCCGACCTCCTGCGCTGTGTCGTTGAGCGCGGTACCGATCGACGTCTGGTTCTCGGGCATCGCGTCGACCAGTGCGATCGCACAGATCGTCATGACCGTCCGCAATCCGAAGGTCATCACGACCATGAAGATCGCGATCGCGAGGTATCCATGCGTGACACCCCAGCCGAGACCCGCGGTGCCCGCTGCGAGCGCCATCGCGCCGATGAAGCAGGTCATCCGGTGACCGAAGCGGGTGATCAGTGCCTCCGACAGCGGTGTTGCGAGGAGCATCGTCGCGATCATCGGCAGGTTGGCCAGACCGGCCTTCATCGGACTCCAGCCGTAGGCGTACTGGAAGTGCAGGATGAGACCGAACATCACGCTGGCCATCGCGATTGCGCTACCGACCTGGGCGATCGTCGCACCGCGCACGGTGCCGTTGCGGAACAGGGAGAGGTTCAACATCGGTGCTGCGCTTCGCCGTTCATGCCAGACGAATGCCGCACCTGCGACCACCGCGCCGATGATCGATGCCAGCGTCATCGCCGACGCCCAGCCGTGGTCGACGCCACTGGTCAACGACCAGCAGGCAAGGCCGATCGTCGCGATACTCAGCAGCGCTCCCGGGATGTCGAGCTTGTAGTCGGTGAGGTCTTCACGACGATCCGACGCGACGCCGAACCAGATGCCGATGCCTGCGATGAGCGCGATCGGCGCATTGACGACGAGCAGCCATTCCCACCGCACATGAGCAAGCGCCGAGCCACCCAGTATCGGACCGAGCACGAATCCGGCCATGCCGACGACGATCATCACGGTCATCGCGCGCATGCGCAGCTTCTGGTCGTCGAAGAGACGGAAGACCAGCGAGTTGGTGATCGGGGCCATCATCGCGGCGGCGACGCCGAGAGCGGCTCGCAACGCGATCAGTTCGGTCGTCGAGTTCACGAGCACGACCAGCAGGCTGAGCAGCCCGAACGCGGCCAGACCGATCATCAGGACGCGTCGTCGACCGAATCTGTCCGCGATCGAGCCCGCGGTGAGCAGCAGCCCGCCGAAGGTGAGCGAGTACGCACCGGTGATCCACTGCAGCGCAGTGGTGCTGCTGCCGAGGTCGCGACCGATAGTCGGCAGCGCGATCGAGAGCAGTGTGTTGTCGACCATCTCGACGAAGAAGGCCAGACAGAGCGCAGCAAGCGGTATGGCTGCTGCGGCGAGAGACGTGTAAGTGCGCGACGAACTCTGCGTCGCGGCATCAGTGGTGGTTGCCATGACAGCACCTCCTATCAGTAGTCAGGATTTGTTGACACTGACGTTAGGGAGCTGCGCTTACGCGGCCCTGCCGTCGCCTGTCGTCGGCCTGACAGTCGATAACGATGGTTGCGGCGGCACAAACTGTTCGATAGTTTCGTAATTACGTACTTACGAACTTGAGGAGTTCCGATGCGCCACGCTTGCTACCTCGCATTCGTGCTGGCCGTAGCCGTGGGTCTCTTCACCCCCGCGTACGCCCCCGCCGCACCCCCTTCCGCAGCCTCGATGTGTGCTCAACCCGCACAGCCGAACGTCACCACCGTGCCCGGCTGGATCGGGTACCTCGCCGCCCATCGCAGCAACTACGCGCTGAGTGTGCGACCGCTCGACGGCGACCCGATCACGCACAACGCCGACGTTCCGTTCCCCGCGGCGTCGTCGATCAAACTCATCCATCTCGCGGCGTATTCGCGGGCGGTTGCCGACGGCCGGCTCGACCCGGAAGCGCGTGTCCCCGTCACGGATTGGCAGCGCTGGTACATCCCGCTCGACGGCGGAGCGCACGTTCGAGCGCTCGAGTACCTAGGTATTCCCGCACGCAAGGGCATCCCGCTCGACCTCTCGGCCACGGTGACCTACCGCCAACTCGCCGACGTGATGATCCGCTTCTCCGACTCCGCAGCCCCCGACCTGCTTCGTAACACGCTGGGCGACAACGCTTTACGTGACGTCATGGTGCGCTACGGATTCACCGGACAGGTACCGGGCCTCTTCGACACGTACCTCGCTATCGCCAATCCTCTTCGACCACAGACTGATTCGTATCTCGAGGCGACATCGAATGCGCTCAACGCGCTGATGACGAGCCTTGCCGACGGCTCGTTCGGGCCCGGTGCAGAGCTTGCGCGCCGCCATCTCGAATACCAGGGACCGATGCCCGACGGCTCGGTGCTCGGATTCAAGGGCGGCAGCCTCCCCGGAGTGATCACCGAGGTCTTCGAATACCGCACGCCCGACGGCAGGATCGGGACCGGCACGCTGATGGTCCGCGGCGTCTCCCAGCGCGACGCCGCGGCCGACAAGTTCACCCACCAGAAACTGCTCCTCGCAGCCATCACCGATCGCGACGTCGGACACGCGCTACGGTGCTTGGGGTGAGCAGTGATCCGTCCGACGACCTCGCAGCCCGAGTCGCACGCCTCGAAGCGGCGGTCTTCGCCGCGGGCGACCGCGTGGACAGCGAACCGGACTCGGCCACTGAGGGCCGGTCGGGCATGCTCGAATACTCGGGCAGCGTCGATTTCACCGGACCTGTCACCTGGAATATCGCCTATTCGGCCGACGCGACGCTCGATCTCGCGCCGGAGACGACCGCGAACGTGTTCGCCGCGCTCGGCCATCCCGCACGCGTCGAGATCGTGCGCCTTCTGGCACGCGGCAACGCCTCGGTCGCACATCTGCAGGAGTCAGGCGACTTCGGAACATCGGGTCAGCTTTACCACCACCTGAAGATCCTGACCGCGGCGTCGATCGTCACCAAAGTCGGTCGCAACGACTACGGAATCGCCCCGACGCACCTGGTCCCGGTGCTGATCTGTCTGCTCGCCGCAGGCGACATCGGAGGAATGCTCTGACCTACGCTGGATTTCGACGACCCATGACGATCCGAGGAGCACAATGACGCGCACCCTGCCCGATCAGTTCACCGTCCTGATGGCACGCGAGTCCGACGGCGAAATCACCTTGGCAAGCGAGCAACTCGACGCCACCCAACTGCCTGACGGCGAGGTGACGATCGCGGTCGACTACTCCGGCGTGAATTACAAGGACGCACTCGCTGTCACACCGCGCGGCGGCGTGGTGCGCGACTACCCCATCGTGCCGGGGATCGACCTCGCCGGCGAGGTAGTCGCATCGTCGACACTCGACTTCGCCCCCGGCGATCGCGTTGTGGCACATGGCGGTCCGATCGGAACCGCACAACACGGCGGTTATGCCGCCTACGCACGGGTCCCTGCCGCGCAGGTCGTACGACTCGACACCCTCTCGACGCGCGAAGCCGCCGCCATCGGCACTGCGGGCTTCACCGCGGCACTGAGTGTCGTCGCGCTTCTCGACCGCGGGCTCACCCCGGACGACGGCCCCGTGGTGGTCACCGGAGCCAGTGGCGGAGTCGGCTCGGTGAGCGTCGATCTCCTCAGCGCACTCGGTTTCGACGTCACCGCGTCGAGTGGAAAGTCCGACGCCGCAGCGCTATTGACCGAGCTCGGCGCGACGTCGGTTGTCGGCCGACTCGTCGACGACGACACCAAGGTTCGTCCGCTCGGGAAATCGCAGTGGGCGGGCGCAGTCGATTGTGTCGGCGGCAAGACGCTCGCCTACGTGTTGTCGACGATGAACCACAGCGGGTCGGTCGCTGCGAGCGGTCTCACCGGTGGCGCCGACCTCCCGACAACAGTCATGCCCTTCATCCTGCGCGGCGTGGCACTCCTCGGAATCGACTCGGTGTCCATCGGACCCGAGCTTCGCCGGTCGGTCTGGGCACGCCTCGAAACCGACTTGCGCCCAGCCCATCTCGATCGACTCATCACCGAGATCGGAGTCGATGATCTCGACGGCTCGCTCGCCGAGATACGGGCGGGCCGAACGACGGGACGAACCGTAGTGCCTATCAGCGCTCAGAGCTGAGCTGCAGCGGCGGCGGCTGTCGAAGAGCACGCCACCTGCCATTCACCTTTCGGTGAGAATCTCGACCATGCTCAGACCACGATCGACCCATGACTGAACCGTCGCTGCACCGCAGGCTCGGCATGTCCGACGCCGTGATCATCGGCCTCGGCTCGATGCTCGGCGCCGGGATCTTCGTTGCGCTGACGCCCGCGGCCGCCGCAGCCGGATCGGCGCTGCTGATCGGGCTGGTCATCGCCGCTGTTGTGGCCTACTGCAACGCGATGTCGTCGGCGCGACTTGCGGCCATCTACCCGGTCTCCGGTGGGACGTACGTCTACGGCCGCGAGCGGCTCGGCGACTTCTGGGGCTATCTCGCCGGGTGGGCGTTCGTTGTCGGCAAGACAGCGTCGTGCGCCGCAATGGCGCTGACCGTCGGATTGTATGCCTGGCCTGCGCACGCACACGTGGTGGCAGTCGCCGCTGTTGTCGCGCTCACCGCGGTGAACTACGTCGGAGTGCAGAAGTCGGCGTGGCTGACACGCGCGATCGTCGCCGTGGTGCTGATGGTGCTCACCGTGGTCGTCGTGACGACGCTCGCGTCCGACGCGGGCAGCGTCGACTCACTCGAGGTCGGCTCGGATGCACGAGTCACCGGAATACTGCAGTCCGCGGGCATCCTGTTCTTCGCCTTCGCCGGCTACGCGCGCATCGCGACCCTCGGCGAGGAGGTGCGGGAGCCGACACGCATCATTCCTCGCGCGATCCTCGTCGCGTTGGGGATCGCACTGGTCGTCTACGCGACCGTCGCAGCCACCGCTCTCTGGGCGCTCGGCGCATCGGGACTTGCCACGGCGACGGCGCCACTGGCCGCAATGACGCAGGCCGCAGGCGCGGGCTGGCTGACTCCTGTCGTTCGGATCGGCGCCGCTGTCGCAGCGCTCGGTTCACTGCTCGCGCTGATCCTCGGCGTCTCCAGGACGACGTTGGCCATGTCGCGCGACGGACACCTGCCACGAACGTTGGCGGAGGTTCACCCCCGCTTCGGCGTGCCGCATCACGCCGAACTCGCCGTCGGTGCGGTTGTCGCTGTCGTCGCCGCGACCGCAGATGTCCGTGGCGCCATCGGATTCTCGTCGTTCGGAGTCCTGCTGTACTACGCGATCGCGAACGCGTCGGCCATGACACTTTCTCGCGTGGAGCGGCGCCCACCGTTCATCGTCTGCGCCGTCGGCCTCGTCGGCTGCGTAGTCCTCGCGTGCACACTCCCCCGCGCCTCGGTGATCTCGGGCGTCGTGGTCATCGTCATCGGTATCGCTATCTACGCGTGTCGCATCGCTCTCGCGCGTCGGTGACCGCGGCACTGAAACCCACATTGGCTGTTAGAGCGACGTCACGACGCTCGTAGTCGTCGGAGCCGACCGTCCAGTCGAGCCGTCGAATCATATGGTGAATCATCGTCGCCGCCTCCAGGTACGAGAAGTTCATGCCGATGCACTGGTGCGCACCACCGCCGAACGGCGCCCATGCCAACCGATGCCGTCGCTCCGCGTTCTCCGGCATGAACCGCTCGGGATCGAAATCATCTGGGCGCGGCCATATTTCGGGTATCCGGTGATTGCTCGCGCTGACCGCGATGACAAATGCGCCCTTCGGGATGAAGTGGCCGCCAATCGAAGTGTCCGCAATCGCCGCACGGGGGATCACCGGTACCGGCGGGCGCAACCGCAGCGACTCCTTGAACACCGCCTGATAGACGTCGGACTCCTTCAACTCCGCTGCTGACGGCGCTTCACCCAGACGTTGCGCCTCGTCGACGACGCGCGCACGCCACCGTGCGTCACGTCCCAGCCGATAGGCCATTGACGTCATCGCTATGGTGGCGGTGTCGTGAGCGGCGAACAGCATGAATCGCATGTGGTCGACGACCTGTTGGTCGGAGAGCTGCGAGCCGTCGTCGCCGCGTGCATGGCACAGTGCCGACATCAGGTCCGGGCCGTCGGCGCCGCGCCGCGCGGGCAGAAGATCGCTGAAGAACTCGTCGACGACGCCGCGCGCCCGATGTCCACGCGCCCACATGGTGCCCGGGATTCGAAACCGAACCAGCGCACTGCCCGCCTCGATGAGATCGACGAACGCCGCGTTCATCCGATCGGCGTCGTCGCGCGAAAGCTTCTCTCCGACAAACAGTTCCAACGCGACGTCGAGTGCCATCGCTTTGAGTTCGGTACGCATGTCGACGTCCGGTCCGCGAGTGAATCGCGTCGCGGCCTCAGCGGCAAGGGAATTGAGCTGATCCTGGTAGCCGGCCAGGCGGTCGGCGGTGAAGGCCGCCTGCATTATTCGACGATGCTTGCGATGTTCGTCGGTGTCCATCAGCAGGATTCCGCGTTCGAAGAGGGTCCCGAGGGCGAATCCGTATACCGGCTCGTTGCGAAACGCGCGGTCGGCGTCGCGAACCAACTCGCCGAGTGCCTCGGGGCCCTGCACGATCACGATGTTGCGTCCGAGCACCGTGATGAAGGCGATGTCGCCGTAGTCGGCGCGAAGATTCTCTGCGAACTGTGCCGGGTCGGCCCGCAGCCGCAGCGCGGACTGCAGCGGAAGGGTTCGTGGTCCACGCACCGGGAGTAGGGTCGAATTGTTACGTGGTCGGGTCAGTGTGCGGTGACGCATCGGGGTCCTTTCTGATGGCGACGCCGGGAGCCGCGGTGCCTGAGCATCGGGGAGAAGGGCGATGTCCGACGTGCGTGTGTTGGTGGTGGACGACGACGTGCGGGCGGCCGAAACCATTCGTCGAGTGTTGGTCAGCGACGGGTGGAACGTGTCAGTCCTGCACAACGGCGCGCAGGCGCTACAGCGTGCCGTTGACGAGGAATTCGACGCAGTAGTGCTCGACATCATGCTGCCCGGTCTCAACGGCTATGAGGTCGTGCGTGAGTTGCGCAGACGATCGCAGTGGGTGCCGATCGTGATGCTGTCCGCGAAGGACGGCGAGTACGACCAGGCCGAAGCACTCGACTTCGGCGCTGACGACTACCTCGTCAAGCCGTTCTCCGTGGTCGTACTGAAGGCTCATCTACGGGCAGTCGCCAGACGCGGTCAGCGCGAGCGGCCCGCGATACTCTCGGCGGGATCGCTGTGTCTCGATCCCGCCCAACACGTCGTCACGCGTCACGGGGCGCCCATTGCCCTGACTCCCCGCGAGTACGCGGTACTCGAACTGCTGTTGCGCAACCAGGGGCAGGTGATGTCGAAACATGCCATTCTCCAATCGGTGTGGGACGAGAACTACGACGGCGACCCGAACATCGTCGAGGTCTACATCGCCTATCTACGTAAGCGCATCGACGCCCCGTTCGGGATCGCCTCCATCCAGACGATCCGGGGCGCCGGGTACCGTTTGATCGCGCTCTGAACGGCTCCTGGATTCCTCGGAACCATCGGACGAGTTCCCGAGTGGCAGGACAAGTTCGAACGTAGCGCCGCCGTGACTGCCGTCGACAACTGAGACCGACCCACCGTGCGCCTGCGCGATCTCGTAAGCGATCGCCAGGCCGAGACCGGCTCCCGACGAGTCGCGCTGACGATCGACGTCGAGTCGCGAGAATCTGTCGAATATCACCGACCGCCTGTCGTCGGGAATGCCGGGCCCGTCATCGCTCACCGCGATGACGGCGTTCGATCGATCAGCTCGCAGTGAGACCCAGACCGCCGAGTCACAGTGCCTGGTGGCGTTGTCGACGAGGTTGCGCACCGCGCGTCGAATCATCTCGCGGTCACCGGAAACCCGAACGGGCACAACGTGTGCGGTCACCTTGGCCGCCTCCATCGCGCGTAACCGTGCGACCTCCTCGACGACGACGTCGTCGAGGTCCACATCGCCCGCCACGACGGTCAACCCCTGTTCATCGGCGCGTGCCAGCAAGAGCAGATCTTCTGCCATGGCCTGCATTCGACGCGCCTCGGGCAGGAGGATGGTGCGGACGGTCTCCACATCGATCGGCGTCGATGTGTCGTCGGCAAGGTCGAGCAACCCGACAAGGGTGGTGAGCGGGCTTCGTAACTCGTGCGACGCGTCGCCGATGAACCGCAGTTGCGATTCCCGCCCGCGTTGGAGTCGCCCGAGCATGCTGTTGACGGTGACCGCGAGTGTGCGGATCTCGTCGTCTGCGGTCGGCACGGGAACCCGCTGTTCGAGCTCGGTCGAGGTGATCTCATTGGCCTGCTTGGTGATACGCGAGACGGGCCGAAGCGACCGACCGACGAGCAGGTAGACCGCACCTGCCCCGAGTGCCACGATGATCGGCAGTTCGATCGCCATGAGCGTCGCGGTGGTCCATTCACTGCTCCTTATGCCCGTCGCCTTGTCGAGCGCGAGGATCGTGTACTCACGGTCGGCGTGGTACGCGGTGTTCACCGATGCGCAGAACTCGTCTCCATACCCGGGGACGTTCACGTGGTCGGCGTAGCGCACCTTCGATTCGTCAGCATTCGAGTCATCCGCGACCCGGATCGCCGTACGTGGTGCGCCAGGCGACGCGGCCACCACAACTCCCCGATCGTCGACGACCTGCGTGATGTCGATTCCCGCTCCGGGAGTCAGGTCGTCGGGATCGACCGCCGACACGCCACCACGGTTGACCGCGGTAGCGATCTGATACGCCTGACGCCCCGTCGCTCGATACATCTGCGCTGTGTTCTCCCGATGCAGCATAAGGAGCATCACCGCGCCACTGATGGCCAATGCGACGACAAGTACAAAAGCCGACACGATCGTGAGTTGCCTTCGCACGCCGTAGCCGCCTACTCGTCTACGAATACGGGTGCGTACGTTCACGAGCTCATCCAATGGCCAAAGCTGTATCGATACCACGGTCGCCCACCGGAAAGTGACCAATGAGCTGTGGTCGTCGAGTGTATGCCGTTCGCGGCGGGAGCAACAGGTACCCGGTTTCAGCCAACCTTCAGGTGCCTGCGGGCACTCTTGCGACATGTCCAGCCGACGGAGCGTCGCTCTGCATCTCCTCGAAAGTGCGCGTCGACGTGGTATCTCCCACGCGTTCGGCGTACACGGGGCCAACATCGAAGACATCTACGACGCCGCGTCCCGGCTCGGAATGCCTGCTGTGGTGGCTAAACACGAATTCGCAGCAGGCGCAATGGCAGACGGTCTTGCTCGGATGACGAACGGGCCGGCATTGGTACTCACAACCTCGGGCGGCGGAGCGATGAATGTCGTTCCTGCGCTTGCCGAATCGTACGACAGCAGGGTTCCGGTACTCGCCGTCATCGGCGCTGCGCCCTTGTCGCTGACCACGCGGGGCGCATTCCAAGACATGCTCGACCCGCCCGATACGATCGACGTCGTCGGCCTCCTCAAGTCAGTGACCGGCCACGTCGAGTTGGTCGCAGACGCGAGCGAGCTCGAACCCGCGTTGAAGTCCGTGTTCGCCACTCTCGATCGCGGACTACCTGCTGCACTTGTGATCCCCAAAGATGTTCAATCACAGACGATCTGGGACACAGGAGTAGACGAGAACCACGAACCGGCAACACACTCGACGGCCAGGAGTCCCACCGCGATCACGGAGACTGCCGGCCGACTCGCCGACGCCGTCGGGCGTGGCGAGCGGATCTGCCTTTGGATCGGAGACGAGGCCTCCCGAACCCGCGCCGGAACGGCGTTACGCCGCATCGCGTCTCGCCTTGGTGCGAGTGTCGTGGCCGCACCGGGAGGTGCCGACGCACTCGAGAACATCGACGGTCATGCCGGCATCACCGGCGTTATGGGGCACCCGTCGGCACACGCCGAACTGGTGGCCGCGTCGATCTGCGTCAGCATCGGATGCCGGATGACAGCGACCGATCGGGGCGGGTTCGACGCAGATCTTGCGGACACCGAGATCATTCACATCGGCATCAACGACGCCAGACCGCAACGCGGACCGTCGATCCTTGTCGAC
This sequence comes from Gordonia sp. w5E2, assembly GCF_036540975.1. Classification (NCBI taxonomy): domain Bacteria; kingdom Bacillati; phylum Actinomycetota; class Actinomycetes; order Mycobacteriales; family Gordoniaceae; genus Gordonia; species Gordonia sp. w5E2. Next base: position 4,337,394 of record NZ_CP144213.1, read on the forward strand.
TCGCTGCCCAGTGCGCTCCGACTTCTCGATGAGTCACTCGCCGCACTTGGACTGCCACAGGGCGCGGTGCCGACCATCGACATCGATTACCTCGACACACCGGCGCTCCCGCACTCTGCGTTTCCGAGCTTACGCCAGATCATGAACACCGTCTCACCACACCTTCGCAGTGGCACAAGAGTTTTCGCCGACGCAGGCAACGTCGGCGCCGCAGCGATCCACTATCTCACTCCGATCAGCGACGGGAGATTCACCGTGGCCCTCGGTATGGGTGGCATGGGATACGCGATCGCGGCAGGAATCGGAGCAGCGATCGGCTCCGCCGATCAAGGGAGGGTGGTGATCGTCGCGGGAGATGGAGCATTCTTCATGCACGGCATGGAATTTCACACCGCCCTCGAATACGACGCTCCTGTCACCCTCGTCATCCTCAACAACGACGCACACGGCATGTGCGTCACCCGAGAACACCTCTTCTTCCCGGAGGCCGCCAGCGTCAATCGCTTCCGGCCGACGGACATCGCGGGCGGCTTGGCCGCCATGTTCGGCACTCGCACCGAGGTGCGTCATCCTGCTTCTCTCAGCGATCTCGACTCCGCGTGTGCCGACTTGTTCGCGGATACCGGACCGAACGTCATCGTCGTCGACTGCGATCCGGACGAAGTGCCACCATTCCAACCGTTTCTGCCGAAGGGACCATAGTCATGACCATCGAGACCACACCGCTGGCCGACCTCGGCCGGCAGGCCGACGAGCTCGACGGGTTGACCCGCATCGAGACCCACCCGCGACAGACCGCCACACCGATCATTCTCGACATGCTGCGATCGGTCTATCCGCACGACCAGATCTTCGGCGACTTCTGTCCGGTGCAGGGTTACGTCAACGCGCCGCCCCGCGAACTGTACGAATGGCTTTCCGACACACGGTCTCTCGAGGAGTGGACCTACAGCCTCCGCGGATTCACGCCGACCGACGAGCCGGGACTGTGGTTGGCGTCGGACAGATTGGGCGACGCCACCGACATCTACACACGTACGGTCGCCAATCCCGACGCGATGACCGTCGACTATCACTGCGCGTGGGATCAGGGCAAACACCTGTGGATGATCTACCTGATGCGCGTCGTCGACGCGCAGGTCGTGCTCGACAAGCCGGGGTCGGTGGTGTTGTGGACCAATTGTCGACATCCCTTCTATGAGCGAAATCCGTACCCAGAGACAGCACCGGCCGACCGTCCGGTCTGGGTCGGCGACTTCTGGGACATGTTCGCCGCAGGTCACCAGCTCGAACTGAACAATCTCACCGCGATCGCCGAGTATCGCCACGCCAACAATTTGCCCCTTACGCCCGATTGGATGCGCTCATGAACAACCCGACTGCGCCCGCCGTCGTCCTCGCAGACGTTGCGGGGTATCTGCCCGAGAATCGCGTTCCCGCTTCCTATTTCAGCCAGTTCGCCGAGAACGACGACCTCGCCGACAACATCATGTTCTCGGCGCCCGCATTCCGACATCACGCAGCCGAAGGCGAGACGTCGGCCGACATGATGGTTTCTGCCGCAAGAACTCTCACGGAGCGGCATGGCGACGACTACCTCGATGACGTCACGGTTGTCCTGACGCACAGCCAACTTCCCGAGGTACCGGTCCGCGGATGTGGTGGCGAGCTCGCCGATCGTCTCGGTCTGCGGCCCACCACGGTTCTCGACGTCCACAACGGCGGCTGCGCCGCGTTCATCCACATGCTTGATCTAGCGGCTGCGCTGCTCGTAGCGGCGGGTGGCGGCAAGGCGTTGTTGGGACTGGCGCAGAACAGCGCATCCCAGATCTTCACCCAGGAGCAGGTTCGCGGCAAGGCACAGGCTGCGATCCCCGGCGACGGCGCGGCAGCGGCCGTGGTAAGCCTCGACGGTCCGGCAGGTTCCCCGGTCCTCGGACTGGTCACCCATTCTTACGGCGAGTACTCGGCCGACATGACATCGGTGGCAGAACCCGACCGTCGATACTGGGAAGCGGGCACGGGAGAAATCCACATCGGCTTCACCGAAGCGAAGATCACCAAGGTTCTCGCGCGCGGCAATCGCATGGTTCCTGCTGCTGCCATCGAGGTGGCCGACTCGATCGACATCCGGCCGTCCGAACTCGACTGGTTCATCACCAACCAGCCGAATCGCATCTTTCTACGCAACTGGCGCGATGCGCTCGAGTTGCCCGAGCAACGACACCCGGACACCTTCGACGAGTGCGGAAACCTGTTCGGCGTCGGGCTTCCGATCACTCTGGACACGGCGGTGTCCGACGGGCGCATCCAGCCCGGTGACGTTGTCATGATGTCGGCGTTCGCCCACGCCGGAGACTTCGCGGGAGCGGCGGCGATTCGTTGGTCGGATCGTCACTAGTGGTTACCGACAACATGATTCGACTCAACCTGAACGAGTCGGCCTATCCGCCACTGCCCGCGGTCGCCGAAGTTCTCCATCAACAGGTGCTGTCGGCACACCGCTACCCGGAGTTCACTCCGCACGGTTCCCGTCGCGTCATCGCACATCATCTGGGAGTGTCCGACGACATGGTCACCGTCGGCGCTGGAGCAACCGGGGTCATCCTCCAGGCACTGCAGGCAGCTCTCGACCAATACCACGGCGTCGCGCCCGAACTGGTGACCGCGACCCCGACATTCGACGGGTTTCCGATCCTCGCACAGTTGCTGCGCATGGACTTTCGCGGTGTGCCGCTTGATCGCGGCGGAGGGGTCGACCTCGACGCGCTGCGCACCTCCGTCACCGCGTCGACCGTCGCCGTGATCGTCTGCTCCCCACACAACCCGACAGGCACGATCGTCGACGAACGCGAACTACATGCGTTTCTGACTTCACTACCCGACCACGTGACGGCCATCCTCGATCAGGCCTACATCGAGTTCAGTACTGCCGCACCAGATCTGCACCGGCTGATCGCACGGCATCCCCGATTGGTGGTCGTCCGAACCTTCAGCAAGGCACACGGTCTCGCGGCTCTGCGGGTTGGTTACGGCGTCGGTGACGAGCGGCTGATGTCTGGCATCCGTCGATTCGAGATTCCGTTTGCGGTGAGTGCGCCTGCCCAAGCGGCGGTGCCGGTGGCGTTGGCCGCGACGACAGCGCTCGCGCACCGCGTCGAGGCCATGCGCGCCGCGCGTGATCGGCTGTCCGCGCAACTGCACGCGATAGGCGCGTCGACCATCGCGGGTGAGGGCAACTTCGTCTATCTGCCCGGCGCGGACGGAGTGGCGCTCGGCTCGCTGCTCGGCACATGCGGCGTTGCGGTGAAGACAGTTCCCGGTCACGGCGTCCGGATCACCGTCGGCGACACCTTCAGCAACGCGCGTGTACTCGCCGCGTTGCGCGCGACGGCAGCAACTGCCTGAGCGAGCAACTGCCTGGGCGGTGTCAGCGTCCCGACGCGAAGATCTGCTCGAGCACTTCGGGGAGTTCGGTGAAGGGTCCCGGAAAGAACTGCTCGTTGATGAAGAAGGCGGGCGTGCCGTTGACGCCGCTGCGGAGCCCACTGTTGATCTGACCCTGGATGCGATCACCGAACTGCTGCGCACTCACTGCGGCCTCAGCTGCGGCAGGGTCTAGTCCGAGACTCGTCGCCAACTCGCGATAGAAGCTCTCGCCGAGCTGATCCTGATTCTCATACAACGCGTCGTGCGCCTCCCAGAACTTGCCCTGGTCGCCCGCGTATTCGGCGAACTCCGCCGCTGCGAGTGCCTGCGGGTGGATCTCGGGGATCGGGAAGTTGCGAAAGACGAATCGCAGCGAGTCGGGATAGCTGCGCTGGAGTTGCTTCACGATCGGATAGGCCTGCCCGCAATAGGAACACTGATAGTCGCCGTACTCGACGAGTGTGAGAGCAGCGTCGGACGGTCCTTGAACGTAGTCGTCGGATCCCACGGGTTGGGTCAGCGGCATGGTCGACTCCTCACGCGTTCTTGTTCTTGAGGGCTTCGAGGGCGTCGAGCACCCCGTTCACACCCGGGTTGATGGCCATCGGCGACAGGTAGCTCCACGAGATGACGCCGTCCGCGTCGACGACGAACAGAGCGCGCTTGGAGCAGCCGGCCTGTTCGTCGTATGCGCCGTACTCCTTGGAGACCGCGCCCTTGGGGTTGTAGTCAGCAAGGAGGTCGTAGCCGAGCTTGCGCGACTCCTTGAACGCCTGGTGACTCCACGCGCTGTCGACCGAGATGCCGAGGAGAACCGCGCCGTACTCCTGTAGCAGCGGCAGCGACTGGTTGAAGACGGCGAGTTCGTCGCCGCATACCTGACTCCAGTCGGCGGGATAGAACACGAGGACAACGGGATTGCCCTTGAGTTCAGAGAGGCTCAGCGATTGATCGGGCGTCGCCTTGAGGGTGAAATCGGGCGCGGTGGTACCGGCCTCAAGGATGCTGTCTGGTGCGGTGCTTGTGTCGGCCATACTCCGATCGTTGCACGCAAAAGGGGGTCACCGCACTGAAAGCCCGGCGACTTCTGCGTACTGACGTCTGCCAGTGGAGATGCGACGCAAACCGCTGTCGCACCTATACGTAACAGTGACTTTCGAGGCGTAGTGCCTGTCGGGAAGTCCTGAATGACTCCCCGACTGCACTCAGCTCGTCCGGATGAGTTCACGCTCAGCTGTCGCCGGCGGCACAATTGTCGGCGGAGTGGTGTGCCCGGCCCGCAGGAAGCTACCCGTGCGCACCGTCCCCACGGACGGCGCGAACTCACCGTCGGCGAACACGGTCTGTCCGCTCACCATGACGGCTCTGATTGCGGCGTCGTTTCGATTCACCATGCGCGACATCTGGCCGAACTGTTCGATCGGCGCCTCGCCGTACGCTTCGAGTTGCTCGTCGAGGTGTTCGGGATCGATCACGACGAGGTCGGCTCGGTCGCCGACCCGCAGGTGTCCCGCGTCGATGTCGTAGAAGTCGGCGACTTCACCGGTGAGGCGATGGATCGCGTATTCGGTACTCATGAACGGCTTTCCGGCCTGCTCGGCGTCACGAACATGGCGCAGCAACCGCAGCCCGCTGTTGTAGAAGGCCATGTTGCGCAGGTGAGCTCCGGCGTCGGAGAAGCCCATCTGGACCGTTGGCCAGGTGGCGATCTTCTTGAGCATTTCCGGACGATGATTCGAGATGGTTGTGCGCCAACGGATCTCACGGCCGTGTTCGACGACGAGGTCGAGGAAGGCGTCCACCGGGTGGAGTCCGCCACGATCGAGCCCGACCTGACCGAACGACTTTCCGATCACCGACTCGTCGGGACACGCGACGATGTCGGCGTCGAAGAAGTCGCGGTGCCACACCCTGATGCCGAACTTCTGCTCGTAGTCCTTGCGGAACCTGCGCCGGTACTCCTCGTCTTGGATGAGCGCATCTCGTTCAATGTCGTCACGCAGGTGCAATGCCGCTGCGCCGGAACCGAATTCCTCGAAGATCACCAGATCGATACCGTCCGCATACACCTCGAACGGCACCGGCAGGTGCTGCCAGCGGAAGTCGCCGCCCAAGCGATTGATGAGCGCGGTAGGGCGGTCCATCAGGATCAGCGCTTTCTCGTTCGACTTCACGTCGGCCGCAGACAGCAGCGACGTCTTCAGCACAGGGCGCCCGAAGCCGATCGACTGCACCATCTGCGACAGCAGATTGAGCGGGTTCTGGATGTCGGGTCCCGACTGCAGCACTCGGCCGCTGTGGCGCAGCATGCTCTTGAGTCGGCGCAGCTCTTTGGGTTTGGCGTACGTCGACGGCAGGGTGCGTGACCGACATGTCACGCCGTCGAGCTTGTCGAACTTGAGCTGCTGCGACGAGAGTCCGACGAATCCCTCGACGAGCGCGTCGCCGAGCATCTCCTCCATCCGTGCCTGCTCCGCGCGTGTGGGTCGTACATCCGATCGTGTCGCACGATCGAGACCCATCACAGACGTCCGCATGTCCGAATGTCCGATGAATGCAGCGAGATTCGCCCCGAGCGGCAGACCCTCCAACCGTTCGACATACTCCCTCGGCGACGACCAGTCCTTGTGTTCGTCCACCGCGGAGATGACGTGGTCGCGCGGGATCGCTTCGACGCGCCCGAAGAGGTCGCCCGCCTCCTCCCCGTTGACGTAGATCGTCGACAGCGAGCACGACCCGATGAACACTGTGGTCACGCCGTGGCGAAGCGACTCGGTCAGCTCCGGGGTGTCGAGAACCTCGACGTCGTAGTGCGTGTGGATGTCGATCAGACCCGGCGTCACCCATGCACCCTCGGCGTCGATGACCCGTGCACCCTCGGTGTCGAGGGGTTCCGTACTGATCGCGGCCACCCGACCGTCGCGAATACCGATGTCGCGGATCGCCGACGGCGCCCCCGAGCCGTCGAACCACCGGCCACCTCGAACGACTGTGTCAAATGTGGACATGGCCACTCCCTTCGCCGGGCTCATCGTGGCACAGATCACACTCGATGTAGACACTTTCTCGGAAATGTATAGTCCAGTTGGTGACGACCGCCGACATCGCTCCCGACCTTCGACGCACCGCACGCTGGATTCCTCGCGGAATCGGACTGCGGCACATGCCGCGAGGCGTCCTACGACTCGGCGGTATGCCCCTGGCCCGCGTGCGCGGCGTCCCGACGGTCGCGATCGGGCCAGGGGTATCGATTCGCCTGCACCGGCCAACCGGAGCACAGAACACCGGCACCGCGATGCTGTGGATCCACGGCGGCGGGTACGTGCTCGGTTCTGCCGGACAAGATGACATCTACTGCCGCGACCTCGCCGACGCCACCGGCATCACGGTGGCTGCCGTCAACTACAGACTCGCGCCGCAATACCCGTATCCGACACCGCTCGAGGACTGCTATACCGCGCTCGCATGGCTGGCCGAGCAACCGTGGGTCGACCGCGATCGCATCGCAATCGCCGGCGCCAGCGCGGGAGGCGGCCTCACCGCCGCACTCGCACTGCTGACACGCGATCGCGGCGACATCCCCCTCGCTGCACAGGCTCTCGTGTATCCGATGCTCGACGACCGGACCGCGGCGACGCCCACGGGACGTCGATACGTGCTCTGGTCTGAGCGTGATAATCAGCGGGGGTGGGATCTCTACCTCGGCGCTGCGGACAGGCAGCGGGCCGTACCCGCACGCCGCGCAGATCTCGACGGCTTACCGCCTACCTGGCTCGGCGTCGGAACCTGCGACCTGTTCCACGACGAGACACTGGACTACGCACGACGACTCCGCGAGGCAGGGGTCGACTGCGATGTCGAGATCGCCGACGGCGCCTTCCACGCGTTCGATCAGATTGCGCCGAAAGCACCTACCACGCAACGTTTCAACGAGTCACTGCGCTCGTTCCTGCGTAGAGAGCTCGCCTCCGTGTGAGGTCAGCCGTCAACCTCCGACGCGTCGACGACTCCGAAGTCCTTGTGCGCCAAGCCCGCAACGACACCACCGTCGACGACGAACTCCGCCCCCGTGGAGTAGCTCGACTCGTCGGAAGCCAGGTAGACAACGAGTTTCGACACCTCGGACGGGTCCGCAGCCCTACCGAGTGCGGTCTGGAAGATGTCGTCGGGCACCCATTCCGTCATCGGCGTCTTGATCAGGCCGGGGTGCACCGAGTTGACCCGAATGCCGCTCGGCCCCAACTCCAGCGCAGCCGACTTGGTGAGTCCACGCACACCGAACTTGGACGCTGTGTAACCGTGAGTGGCAATCGTTCCCGCCAGCCCCTCGATCGACGAGATGTTGATGATCGAGCCGCTGCCGGCCTCCTTCATCTGCGGCACAACAGATTTGATGCCGAGGAACACTCCGGTCAGGTTCACATCGAGGATCTTGCGCCAGTCGTCGAGTGTATAGTCCTCGAACAGGCCGAAGTTCACGATTCCCGCGTTGTTCACCAAGACGTCCAGGCGCCCGAAAGTGTCGACCGTGGACGCGACAGCGGCTTGCCAGTCGTCGGGTTCGGTGACGTCGAGATGGACGTAGCGCACCGCATCGCCGACTTCGTCGGCCAGCGCCTTGCCCTCGTCGTCGAGGATGTCGCCGGCGACGACGCGCGCGCCCTCCGCGATCATCTCGCGCACGTGCGCTGCACCCATGCCCCGCGCACCGCCACTCACCAGCGCAACCTTGCCTGCCAGCCGCTCGCTCATCGTCTCCCCTTCCAGGCTCCGTCTCGGGCGACCATACGCTTGCCTTGTCACTGTATGGCGTGAATTTCATAGACTGGTGCACAGACCAACTAATGACTGCGCAGACCAACTTGTAAAAGGGAGACGACGATCATGTCTCTGAACGCACACCAACGCCGCGTCACCAGCGCGGAACTGCGCGCGAATCTCGACCTCGCCGGTCTCGATACCGCAACTCTCGCAGCGCAACTCGGATTGTCGACCGCGGCCGTCGAGGATGCACTCGACATCGGACCCGCGACCGATCCGGCACTGGTGTGGCGCCTGCGCGATCACCTCGAATCCGCGGCCCGCGCGGCGGGCGCCCAGCCACACGAGTACACGTACCTTCCCGAGCGGATGCGATCGGCCGCGCAGGCCTGGTTCGGCGTTGGCGATCATCGCTTCTCGGACTGAGTCGCTCCACACGAGGGGTTGGCGAAGCATTCTCAGCGCTCCTTCAGCGACTGACCGTCACACTCGTGCGATGGACACGATCGCCGGACTGCCCGCGCACCCCCTGTTTGTTCACCTTGCGGTGGTGGCGATTCCCCTCACGGCCGTCCTGGCGATCCTGGCGAGCGTATGGCCGGCAGCACGCCGACGGCTCGGCTGGTTCACACCGGCGGTCGCGGTTGTCGCGATGACCATCACACCGCTCACCACTTCCGCGGGTGAGACATTGGAGAAGCAGGTACCGCGATCAGAAGCCCTGCACAGCCATACCGAGCTCGGCGGCCAGATGCTCTATTGGGTCGCAGCGCTTTTCGTACTGGTCGTACTCTCCTGGGCGATGTACGACGACACCATCGCGCGCCGGATACCTGCGGTGGCTTCGGTACGCGCGCACGGTTGGCTGCGGGTCGTGCTCGCGGTTGCGACTATCGTTGTGGCGCTTGGCGCTCTGGTGATGGTCGTCCGCGTCGGCGATTCCGGTGCGCGGTCTGTGTGGCTGGGCTGACGACGGTCACACGGCACACAGCGGCCACAAAGCGCACACCCGTTCTCAGATCACCTTGTCGATGTCTCCGGTCAGCTTCTCGGGCTTCACGGTCGGCGCGAAGCGGTCGACGACCTGACCGTCGCGGTCGACGAGGAACTTGGTGAAGTTCCACTTGATGCGATTGCCGAGCACGCCCGACTTCTGCTCGCGTAGCCACGCGAAAAGCGGATGCGCGTCGGACCCGTTGACGTCGACTTTCGCGAACATCGGGAAGCTGACGTCGTAGGTGAGCGAGCAGAAGTTCTTGATCTCCGCCTCGTCGCCCGGTTCCTGATGAGCGAACTGATCACAGGGGAACCCGAGTACGACCAGCCCGCTCTCGGCGTAAGTCTTGCTGAGCTCTTCGAGTCCCTTGTACTGCGGGGTGAAACCGCACTTCGACGCGGTGTTGACGATCAGCAACGGTTGCCCCCGGTAGTCGTCGAGGTCGACGGTGTTGCCGTCGATGTCCGTCGCCGTGAAGTCGTAGGCACTGGTCATGGACTTACCTCCGGGTCGTTCCGATCAGCTTCTCCGCAGCCTATCCGACGAACGAATAGCCTCGAGGCGTGCGCACCACAGATGACTTCCGCAGGGCCTGGCACGCCATCCGCACCTCTCGGTTCGCGCCCGCGCTGGTGATCGTGGTGATCCTCGGCATCGCGGCGGCGTTATTCGTCGGCTCCTACACGTACTCGACGGCCAACCCGAAACCCGAACGTGTGCCGATCGCCGTCGTCGGTGACCTGCCACCGCCGCAGTCAGCCGATGTCGAGGCACGGCTCGCGCGCGAACTCGGCAGTTCGGTCGATGTGCGTCATCTACCAACCCATGCCGAAGGCGTCGAACAGTTGCAGAACCAGCAGGTCTTCGCGGTTGTCGACATCGACACCACGGCGCGCACCATCGACGTCGAACTGTCGAGCGCGTCCGGTGCGACGGTCGCGCAACTCCTCGAGCAGAGCATGCCGCGTGCGGCCGCCGGGACCGGCTACCGGGTGAGCGTCCGCGACGTCAATCCACTACAACCCCGAGATCCGCACGGGCTCACCATCTTCTACATGATGCTTGCGGCGGTCATCATCGGATTCGTCGGCGCGATCCAGCTCGGCGTGCATGCCAACAAGTTGCGGCCCTGGGAGAGAATCGGATTCACCGCGTTGTACTCGCTACTGGGCGGGTTCACCATCTGCGCCATGATCGACTGGATCATCGGTGCGCTGACGCTGCCGGTGTTCGAGGTGTGGCTCATTCTTGCCCTGACGATGTTCACCTGCGGCATGATCTTCACGATGTTCAGCGCGATGTTCGGCCGCTGGGCAATCCTGCCGACATGGGCGGTCATGGTGCTGCTGGGTAATCCATCGTCGGGCGGCTCCGTCGCGTGGCCGCTGCTACCCCGGGTGATCGCGACCATCGGCGGCTGGCTGCCACCCGGCGCGTCGGTCAACGCGCTGCACACCGCAGTGTATTTCCGCGGGCATCAACATGTCTGGCCGTTCCTGGTGCTCACCACGTGGTCCGCGGTGAGTGTCGCCGTCTACCTGTTCGAGCGGCGCGTTCGGGGCCACAAGACCCCGAACGCACCCACCTCCGACATCGGCGCCGCCTGAGATCGCAGAAACAGGCAAGGCTACAGAGCCCGGCAGGACTCAGAACCCAACTGCGCGAATCTGTCCCGGCGACCAGAGCCCGTTGTGGACATCGGTCGTCACCGTGAGCTCTGCGGGCTTCTGCGGCACGAGCGGTGTGAGCCGCTGCAGCATGCCCCAGTCCTTGGCCCAGTCGTTGCGTAGATACGACGGCAACACCGTTGGGCGCATTTGGTTCTCGACGATGCCGAGCGGACCGCCCGCGGTCCCCGCCATCCAGCGCTGCGAATTGACCCGCTCGCCTTCACGGTCGGGCGAGATCCGCCACTCCGGTGTTTCCAGGACGCCGTTGTGCACCTGTGCGGGACGCTGACACGGGAATGCCAGTGCAGCCTCCCAGTCGATCATCACGGGAGCCTCGCTACCCACGAGGTCGTTGAGCGTGATCATCTTTGAGACACGAGGTGGAGTGACGGCAAGCCACTGATCGGAGTTGGTCGACGTGTCCTGCGCGAGCACGCGCACCACCGTCGCACCCTGCGGAGCACCGTCGAGCGGGAACCGCAGGTTGCGCCACGCAGGTGCACCGCCGATATCCATCGGGGTCATGATCCCCGCAGGTGTCACCGAACCGTCAGGACCCACACGGCCGAACTGGAGGCGAACCTGCTGTCCCGAACGCGTGACGGCGAGATCGTCGACGTATTCGATCTGTCCGGCAACCGACATCGTGATGAGCGGAGTATCGGAACCGCGCGCGGGTAGCTGATACCAATCCGAAGTCAGACTGCCTGTGCCCGACGGCGATCCGTACGTACCGAGCACCGGTGTGCGCTGCGGCGAAAGCCCGAATGGCAGTTTCACCTGGGAGCCGTTGACGCCGGTGGTCGACGTCGTTCCGCCTGCGGTGTCGCTCGACGGACTACTACCGTCGGTTCCGGTCTGTTCGGTCGCGTCCGATTGCGTTCGGTCGACCTCGGCCGACGATGTCCCCGTTGACGAGTCCGATTCGGTGCCGTCGTCGGATAGATCAGATCCGACGCCGTTCGGGTCGAAGCCGGTCGCGTCGGCACCCGCAAGCGCAGCCCCCGGCGACGGGTTATTCTGTCCCGCAACACGTGCCGGCGCGAGCAGACCGGAATTGACGTCCTTCTCGACGAGCACCGCGTCGGCGAGCGCGCACGGCTCACCGCGTACCGCGGCAACATTCGAACTCAGCCACGACCACGAATTACGTTGTGTCCAATCCGCCTTCGCGAAGGAGACCAGCGTGAACAGCAGCATGATCACCGACACGACGATGATCGACGGCGAGCGCAACCAGGCTGTCCACCGGTTCTTCGACACCCGCTCCTCGCCGCGTCGAACGTCGTCGGAGACGTAGTCGTCGCGGAAGTGTTGCCAGAGACCGAGAATGGTGAGCAGCACCGCGACAGTGAGGATGACCGCCCAGACAGGGATGCCCTTCACGTCGGGAACGGCGTCGCGCCAAGGAATTCCGTAGCTACCGACGTACCACCACTGGTTGCGTCCCGAGAAGGCCAGCGCCAGCACGTACGCACACGCCGCAGCGAAGAGTGTGCGGTTGCGTCGTCGACGCATCACCGCGCGGTCGACGCACACGGTTGCGACAGCGGCCAACGAGCCTGCGATGCAGGCATACACACCCATCTGGTGTGTCCATTTGGTCGGCAGGAACGCCATCATCACTGCGGTACCCGCGACCGTGGCAACCAACCGCCAGGTGGGAGCCGACGCAATGCCCGCCAGCCGTCGACGGTTGAGCAGCATGACCACCACGACGATCAGACACACGAACGTGATGAGCACACCGAATCGGCGCGCGATGCCGCCGTCGGCGGTGGGATTCATGAGCATGTAGTAGCGCATGCCCTCTTCCCACCACTTGTTGGTCGGACCGACGGCAGAGTTGACCCTGATGGCCTCGCGAATCGCAGCGAGTGTCTGGTCGGCGAAGATCTCGTAGAGCACGACGAGTCCCGACGCCAGAATCGGTATGAGGATGGGCCACAACCCGTCTCGTCGTCGTCTGATCATCAGACGCTTCAGCAGGGGTCGGATTCCCGCGATGAGCGGGATGGCAGCGATCACGCCTGTCGGGTGGATCGTGAGGGTGAACGCCGCGACCACGATCGCGAGCGTGAGCGGGAAGAATCTTCCGGTCGCTATCGCCCGCTCCACGAGCACCCATGCCAGCAGCGTGCCGACGGCGATGATCGGTTCCACGCGAAGCCCGTTGTTGAACGGCATCCACACCGCGAGGAACACGAGGGCGGCCGCCCAGATCGCGGACTGCGACGTCCGGACCGCGTAGCCCAGTCGTGGGATGGCTGCGCGGCTGATCAGCCACCAGCCGACCACCGCGTAGAGGAAGGGCAACAGCCGCAGCCACGGCGTCGCCGTGCTCACCTCCATCCACAGCGAGAGGTACTGGTAGTGCCAACCGAACGGGTCTTGCGGCACACCGAAGTACCGGTAGTAGTTGTCGAGGTATCCGGCGTTGCGGGCGACTCGTGCGACGGTGACCTGATACCCGTCGTCTGCCGTGTTGCCACCGACGAACAACCAGATCAGCAGGACGAGCGTGACGAAGGCGTCGACCCAGCGCGGTCGCCACCAGCCCTGCGGGAAGAGCTTGTGGACGCCGCGTCCGTCACGGGCGTCGAGCACGGCCAGCGCGAGCATCGAGGCAATCGTCATGACGACGCCGATGACCAGGAGCCAGAACTTCAGCGTTGTCGGGGTCGACACGAAACGCGTGTCCAGTGTCGCGCGGAACGACAGGCCCTCCGTCGGCGCATCCTGCGGCAACTGCGAGTACACACCGATGATCTGCGGGCGTGCCGTCGCGTCTCGTAGGTCGAATGACCCCAGACCGGTGTCCGTTGTCGAGAGGTTCTCGAATTTGCCTGCAGCGCCGTCGGTGTCGGCGTGGAAGACGACGCGACACCCGGGAGAGTTCTCTGCCGCGCTTCGAGGCGCACTGAGCAACACGATGTTTCGCTGCGTCAACTGCAACGAGTCGCGGGTGGCGCGGATGAAGAAGCCGACCTTGTTGGCATCGGCTCCGTTCCACGGCACCGTCGAGACGATCACGCCACCCGAGGCGGGCAGACTCTTGGCGAGCGAGCACGGGACGGACACGTCCATCGAGACCGGCGAGAACGAGACGCTCGGCGCTGCCACGCTGCCGACCGAATTCTGTTGCGGCCAGGTCAGTTCCGTCTTGGTGTAATTGACCGGCAGGAACGGGGTCAGCAACGCGATGACGATGCCGATGAGCCCGGCGACCACCGCGACGATCTTCGCGATCCTGATCCGATCGGCCGATTTCGACGACACCGGTCCGCCCGTGCCCTTGTCGCTCGGCTTCTCGTCGCCGTTCCCCGTTGCGTTCACCGACGTCTCACTCATCATCTTCTGGCACCACCTGCATTGCTCCGGGACGGCTCCAGCCCCACCTGGTCGACGTTCCGGTACTCACCGCTGCGGGCACCGCATCCGGCACCAACGGCGACAACCGTTGCAGGCTGCCCCAATCGCGGTACCAGTCGTTCTTCAGATACGTCGCCATCGTCGACGGCGTCGTCAGCGCTTCCGCCGTGGTGAGCAGTCCGCCGTTGACGGTGGCCATCCACGTCTTCGACTGCGAGTTCGCCACCGACAGCTCCGGCAGGATTCGCCACTGCGGAATCTGGTTGACGCCGTTGGACGCATCCATCGGGTGCTGGCAGGGGAATGCCGCGCCGACCGCGAAGTCGACGAGCACCGGGTCCGACGATCCGACGACATCCTGCAGCGTCTTCAACTCGGGCGCGCGCGGCGGCGTCACCGCGAGCCACTGGTCGGGGTCGAGGTTGTTGTCGGTCGCGACGATCCGCATCGCGGTCGCACCGGCGGGTACCGACGACATCGGGATGCGCAGGTTGCGCCACGGCCGATTCGCCTTGCGGTCGGCGTCGATCGGCTGCACGGAGGTACCGACCTGCTGGAACTTTCCGTCCTGCTCGACACCGAACTCCACCTGCAGCGACTGCCCGTATGTCGTGACCCCGTCGGGATCGGTCGAGGCGAGCGCGCCTGCCGCCGTGATGACGATCAGCGGCGACGAGTCGCGCGCGGGCAGTCGATACCAGTCGGTCGTCAGCGATGCCTGGCCGTCGGCTCCGTAACTGCCCATCACCGGGGTCGTCGCGGGGTCGAGTCCGAACGGCAACGCCGCGGTGCTGCCGTTGACCCCTTCCGGTCCACGCCCGCCCGTCGTCCCCGGTGCACCACCGGCGACGACGAAGGTCTTCGAGAGATCGGCCGAGGTGTTCTGCGTACCCGGCTTGATCGAATCCGCCTCCGGCGTGAGGTCGTCGGCGACACCCTGGGCCGAGAAGCCCCGTGCGGTGCCCTCCAACGCCTGTGACGGCGACGCGTTGTCGACCGGAGCGAGGCTCCCCTTGTTCGAATCGGGTTCGACGAGAACGTAATCGGCCATACCGCAGCCTCCGGTGACCGCGTGCACGTTGCCCTTCAGCACCGAGTAGGTGTCGGCGCGAGCCACGGCCGCCTTGGCGAACACGGCCAGCTCTGCGAGTAGGATGATCACCGCGATGACGGCAATGGGCGACGACGCGATGCCGGTTCGCCACCGGTTCGGCGGTTTGCCTGCGTCGTGGTGCAGTCCGGTGTCGGCGACGTAGTCGAGGCGCAGGTGCTGCCACACCGCGACGACGAGTGCAATCACCGCCAGCACCAGGAACATCGACGAGACCTGAAGTCCCGCAACCACTGGCGCCTTGTCGAACCACGAGATGCCGAAGTCGTACGACCACGGCCATGCGTTGTATCCGGCCGCCGCGGCCGCGCAGGCGACGAGCAGGCCTGCGATCAGGATCGACAGGTTACGCGTATTACGTTGCGCCACCTGGCCGATCGCAACACAGGCGACCGCAGCGAGTGCCGCTGCGAGGCCCGCGAAGATACCGAACTGGATGGTCCACTTGGTCGGGGTGAGCGAGAGCAGTCCGATCGTGATCAGTACCGCCCCTGTGATGCGCCAGACCGGTCCGCTGTCGACCCCACGGATCTGCTTGCGCCGCAGCATGATCGCGAGAACCACGAACAGCGAGACCAGCAGCAAGAGCACCGGCACCCTTCGCACCAGCGAGCCGTCGCGCGTGTTGACCGCGAGGAAGTAGTACCGCAACAGTTCCTGGTACCAGGCCAGCGTCGGCCCGACGGTGTAGCGCACCCGTATCGCCTCGAACACCGACGCGAGCGTCTGGTCGCGGAACACGATGATCACCACGATGGCCGGAGCCGCCAACAGCGGAAGCAGAAGAGAGGCAAGGCCCGACTCGCGGCGTCGTCGAACAAGGAGCTTGAGCATCGGCCGCGCACCGGTGATCAGGAGTGCCACCGCGATGACACCCGTCGGCGCGGTCGCAAGGGTCAGAGCGGCTGCGAAGGCCGCTCCCGCGGCAGGCAACATGCGCCGGGTCGCGATGGCCTGCTCGACGCCCCACCAGGTCAGCAGACTGCCGAGCACCACGACGCCCTCGCTGCGCAGGCCCGAGGCCATCGGCAGCCAGAATGCGAGAAAGACCGCGGCGCCGGTCACCATCGCCCACTGCGACGTGCGGATGGCACGTCCCAGACGCGGGAGCAGCACCCGACTGAGGATGAACCAGCTCACCAGCCCGATCACCAACGACGGGATGCGCATCCACACACCCGTCGCCGACACCGCCGACCAGTGTGCGAGGAAGTCGTAATACCAGTCGAACGGCGCCTCGGGGATGCCGTAGAAGCGGTAGTAGTTGGCCAGGTAGCCCGCGTGCTCCGCGTTCCGGCCCATGTTGAGGATGTAGCCGTCGTCGGACGAGCCTGCTCCGAGGAAATGCCAGATGAGCAGGATCGCGGTCACCGCGATATCGGTGGCGCGCGGACGAATCAGCTCCAACCACCGCACCCGACCGACTCGCCGGTGGTAGCCGTAGATGCGGTCGAGTTGAGCAAGCGCACCGAGTGCGACGATCGCCGCCAGGACGCCGACGATCATCACGAGCCATTTGATGATCGACGGACTCGAATCGAACCGATCGTCGACGACGATGCGCGCCGACAAACCGGGCGTCGAGGTGATCGTCGACGTCGGGATGTCGGTGAACAGGCCTGCCACCTGCGGACGGTCGGCTTCCGGCGCCATCTGTACCGGTCCGAGTCCCACAAAGCGTGCGCCCGAACCCGCCGCCGACGAGAAGATGTGGAGCTGCGTGCACCGATCCGACGCGACGTCGGCGCGCGGGGCAGACGCGACCGTGTCGCCACGCATCGTCACCGTCACCGTGTTCGCGTCTGCCGTCACGTTCAGCGCCGATGTCCGCTGGTTCTTCGCAGCGGGCGGCATCGTCGTGAGGATCGTCGACGACGCATCGGCCGGCGCAGACCGCAGGAGCGAACACGGAATGGTGACGTCGAGATCCTGCGCCATCTGGGCGACGAGCGGAGAGGTGATGTCGGCGTTTGCCGCACCGAGCTGCTGACCCTGCGGCCACGTGATGGTTGCCGTCGTCGTGGTCACCGGGAGGAAAGGCGTGAGCACAGCCGCAACAATCGCGATCACACCCGCCACGACGGCAACGATTGACGTCGACCCAGGTGAGAGGCGTCGTGCGCGGCCATTGGGGTCGTCGGATCGACGGTTGGGCAGCGTTGCTGTCGTCTTCTCCGGCGATTCGGTCACACGCGAATGCTAGTCAGGTTGCCTGTGACAAAACCAAGTCGGTCCCCTTTCGGCCTGGCGTGTCACGCGACACAGTCGCATGCGCATCCGGCAATACGTCGGCACGCTGGATGTAGTGAGGTGCCCGCGGCACCGGCAGATCGTCGTGGATTCCGCGGACGCCGGATAGGGAACACAGTGACGACGACCGTCAATGCTTTCTGGGCAACAGCTCCTGATGCGCCACTATCGAAGACCACCATCGAGCGCAGGGACCTCGGCCCGAAGGATGTCCTGATCGACATCGCCTTCGCCGGGATCTGCCACTCCGACATCCATACCGCCCGCAACGAATGGGGCGGCACCACCTACCCCGTCGTGCCAGGACACGAGATCGCCGGAACGGTCGCCGCTGTCGGCGATGAGGTGACCAGGCACAAGGTCGGCGATCGCGTCGGCGTCGGCTGCTTCGTCGACTCGTGCGGTGAATGTGCCGCGTGCAAGAACGGCGACGAGCAGTACTGCACCACGGGTGTCGTGCAGACCTACAACTCCAAGACCTACGAGGGCGAGTTCACCCACGGCGGGTACTCACAACAGGTCGTGGTGACCGAGGACTTCGTGCTGAAGATCCCCGAGGGCGTCGACCTCGACGTCGCTGCACCGCTGCTGTGCGCGGGCATCACGCTGTATGCACCGTTGAAGCACTGGGGAGCGGGCCCGGGCAAGAAGGTCGCCATCATCGGTCTGGGCGGCCTCGGACACATCGGCGTCAAGATCGCGCACGCGTTGGGCGCAGAGGTGACCGTCTTGAGTCAGACGCTGTCCAAGAAGGAGGACGGCGAACGCTTCGGCGCCGATCACTACTACGCGACGAAGGATCGTGAGACCTTCCGGACCCTGCGCGGGGAGTTCGATCTCATCATCAACACCGTGTCGGTCAACCTCGACCTCGACGACTACCTCGGACTGCTGGCCATCGACGGCACCCTTGTCGAGCTGGGGGTTCCGGAGCATCCGCTCGAGATCAAGGCATTCTCGCTACTGGCTAACCGACGTTCGATCGCCGGATCGATGGTCGGAGGCATTCCCGCCACCCAGGAGATGCTCGACTTCTGCGCGGAACACGGCATCGGAGCAGAGATCGAGAAGATCAGCGCCGACGAGATCAACGCCGCCTATGACCGCGTCGTCGGAAGCGACGTGCGGTATCGATTCGTGATCGACACCGCGACTCTCGCCGACTGACCCCGAGCATCGACCGGGTACGTACACAACTCGGTCGTCAGCGCGAGGCCACGACAATAATTTCGATGGCCTCGCGCTGAGGTCGCAGTTGTGTACGTATAGCGGGCGCCATGGCATGTGCTGTGGAACCGTTGACACATGAGCGACCCCGAGTTCGATGTGAACAAGCTCTTCCCGGGCAAGTTCTTCATCAGCACAACGCTCGACGTGCTCGAGTCCAAGAAGAAAATGACCGGCCATCTGCGGCGCCGTTTCATCCAACGCGCCGCGATGGCCGGCATCATCATCGCGATCTTCTACGTCATCAACTACACGATCGTCGCCGCGTTCGACACGATGACCGATCCGCCCGGGCAACTGCACGCGGTCGGCAAACTCATCGGAGCGCTGGCCTTCGGCTGGGCGCTGGTGTTCATCTACTACACCAAGTCCGAGCTACTCACCTCGAACATGATGATCGTCTCGGTCGGCGCCTACTACCGACGGGTGACGCCGGTCCTGATCATGCGCATCCTGCTGTTCTGCTATCTCGGCAACATCCTCGGCGGCCTGCTGATCGCCGTGATGCTGCGCGGCACAACGCTTCTCGACGGCCCTGTACTCAACGCGATGGTGCACGCGGTCGACGTCAAGACCGGCTACCTCAGTAACGGATTCAGCGGATGGCTCGACCTGTTCATCCGAGCCGTGCTGTGCAATTTCATGATCAACCTCGCGATGTTGCTCGTCTACAACGGTTACCTGACCGAGGACATCGCGAAATGCATGGCGATGATCACCGCCGTCTTCGTCTTCGCGTTTCTTGATTTCGAGCACTCCGTGGCCAACACAGTGCTCTTCATGATCGTCGGCTTCCAACACGACATGCCAATAGGTTTGGTGTTCGGCAATCTCGGCACGGTGCTGCTGGGAAACTTCGTCGGAGGCGGAATTCTCATCGGCTTCTACTACGCGTGGGTCAACGACGAGCGCGACACCCATCTGGTGCACCTCCGACGACACCGGCATTGAGCCGACGCGTCCCCACCCGCGGCGCACCAACCGGTGCCCAGCCGAGATGGGTCATTTGTCCGACATTGCGATTGGATCACGACGCGGTCGGCGATGAGCTTTGCCGCTGGTCCCCGGTCGTACGTTGACTCGGGGCCTTGCGGATGCGTCGAAGAATCGACCTTCCTTCCATGAAGCAGTCGTGGAACATCCAAGGGGGATCAGGGCCCGCTATCGGAGGAGTTTCACGTGATCGGAACAATCATCAGCGCCATCATCGTCGGCCTGATCATCGGCGCACTCGCACGACTTGTCATGCCGGGCCAGCAGAACATCGGCATCATCATGACCATCGTTCTCGGCGTCCTGGGGTCGCTCATCGGATCGTGGCTGACCTACCAGTTCGGGTACAGCAACGCCAACGGCGGCTGGGAGGTCATCCCGTTCATCGTCGGCATCGTCGTGGCGATCGTGTTGATCGCCGCATACCTCTCGCTCCGAGGGCGCACCGTACGCCAGTAGCACCGTCACGACTGTGGCCGGGAAGCACGGGGGCTTCCCGGCCACAGTTGTATTCGCCCGCCGTAATCACCGCCGCGACAGCCACTTGCGAACGAATCCACTTGTGATCGCCGTGGGCACAATGATCGTCTGTGGGACGAGTACGTCACACTATGGTGTGCATGGGTTTTCACGTCGCACTGCCCAACGACGGCAGCATCGAGCAGCTCACCGAACTCGCGACCGCGGCTGAGAACCTCGGCTTCGACGGAGTATGGCTGGCCGAGCACGTCCTGCCACCGATCAAGCATCCCGATCCGGCGTATGCCGCCGAGTACGACCCACTGGTGCTGCTCGGGTTCATCGCCGCACACACGACCACCGTGCGTGTGGGCACCTCCATACTCGTTCTCCCCCTGCGGAATCCGTTCGTTGTCGCGAAGCAGGCCGCGACCGTCGACGCGCTGAGCGACGGGCGGCTGGAACTCGGGGTCGGCGTCGGGTGGGACGCAGACGAATTCACTGCCGTGGGAGCGCAATTCCACGATCGTGGGCACCGCACCGACGAGGCGATCGGCGTGCTGCGCCACCTGTGGGCAGGCAACACCGACGGACTGTTGGGCGAGCACTACAGCTTCGGCGGCGGGTATCCCACTCCGGTACGCCCACAGGGCATTCCGATCACGATCGGCGGGCACTCCACTGCTGCGGTGAATCGTGCTGCACGCCTTGGTGATCGTTGGCAGTCGATCTACTTCAACAACTCGGGCACCGACCCGGCGACGTTCCGTGCGATAGCAGCCGATCTCAAACGTCGTACCGAGGGTCGCGTCACGACGGCGATCAAACGCTTCGTCCGCACCGCCGACCAGGTCGACGCATTGGTCGACGAACTCGACACGTGGCGTCGCGCCGGGGCCGACGACGTCGTCGTCTGGTTCGGCGAACCTGCGGTATTCGGCCCTCTCCAAGAACGTTTCGCACGCAAGGCACAGGTCAACACGTGAAGACCCACGCTGGCGCAACAACCACCGATGCGGGCACAGTGGTGACATGAGCACCGAGTCCCTCCCGCCCACCGACCACCCCGCGATCGACTACGCCGAGCTCGCCGGCGCGGCGCGCGCACTCATCGAGGGCGAATCGGATCGCGTCGCCAATGCGGCCAACCTGTCAGCACTCGTCTATCAGGCGCTGTCACAGGTCAATTGGGTTGGCTTCTACTTCTTCGACGGCCGCGAGCTGGTGGTCGGCCCGTTCCAGGGAAAACCTGCCTGCGTACGCATCCCGTTGGACCGTGGCGTCTGCGGGGCGGCGGCAAGAACCCGCACCACGCAACGCGTCGCCGACGTGCATGCCGTCCCCGACCACATCGCCTGTGACGCCGACAGTCGCTCGGAAATCGTTGTGCCACTGGTGCACCGCGGCGAGCTCATCGGGGTGTTCGACCTCGACAGCCCCGTACCCGACCGCTTCGGAGCCGACGATCAGGCGGGCCTCGAAGCAATCGCCGAGGCGTTCATCGCGACTCTGGACTAGACCGCCTGCGCGAGTTTGCCGAATCCACTGCGGTGGAAGATCAACGGGTTTCCGGTCTCCGGATGGTCGACGCCGTGCAACTCGAGCAGCACGATGATGTGATCGCCCGCTTCCACCTCGCGGTAGACGGTGCAATCGAAATGCGCGAGTCCCTCATCGAGAGTCACCGCGCCCTCGTCGGATGCCTTCACCGCGATGCCGTCGAATCGGTGCTCGACCGCTCCGGCGAGTTGTCGACAAGCGGCACCCTGGTGGTCGGCGAGGATTGTGACGCCGAGGTGTACTGCGCGTCGAAGATCCGGCCAGGTCTTGGACCCCGAAGCCACCGAGACCGACACGAGCGGCGGGTCGAGACTGACGCTGGTGAACGAGCTGGCGGCAAGGCCGGTCAACTGGCCGTCGACCTCTGCGGCAACCGCGACGACGCCGGTCGGAAAAATGCCGAACGCCTTGCGTAGACGCGCGGGATCGAGATCCTGATTGGTCTGTAGCTGGTTGGTGCGCGGTTCGCTCATGAGCCTGCCTTCAGCAATGTGGTGACGATCGGCTTTGTCGCAGTGAGCCATTCGGCGTATGCGGCAGGGTCGTCGTATGCGGAATCGATGACGTAGAGACCACGTCCCGGCACCGTGCCACCGATCTCGGTGAGCACGGGACGCAAGGTGAGTTCCGGCGCGAGCGAATGTGCGGGGCTACCGCCGAGCATCAACGGAATCGCGATCCCGGAGAGCCCTGTCCCGCCCGCGAAGCGGTCGAGAAACAGTTTCAGCAGGCCGGTATATGCGGCTTTGTATGTGGGACTGGCGAATACGACGAGATCAGCCTGGCCGACCTGTGTCACGAGATCGTTGACGTGCTCGTCGCTCCAGTCAAGGATCGTCGAGCCGAGTGTTGCAAGGTCGACGATCAGATCGGGTTCAGAGCCCGACAGCTCCGCAGCCAAATATGTTGCGGCACCGAGTGTTCTGCTGCCTGGTTTCGGGTTGCCGACGACGACAGCAGTCGTCACGATGCCGACACCCGCTTGAGCGGTGCCTGCGCTCCGAACGGAACCGAGGCACTGACCGCGACAGGAGCGGGGTGCTCCCATAGTCCTCGACGGGTGAGTTCGGGAAGTACACCCTCGCCGAACCAGTACGACTCCTCGAGATGCGGGTAGCCCGACAGCACGAACTCGTCGATCCCGACCTCGTGATACGCCTCGATCAGATCGGCGATCTCGGTGAAGGAGCCGACCATCGCGGTTCCGGCACCGCCGCGCACCAGGCCGACGCCAGCCCAGAGGTTCGGGTAGATCTCCAGCCCGTCTTTGGACCCCTTGTTCAGCGCGAGCATGCGCTGCTGCCCTTCCGACGCCGAGCGCCTCAGCCCCGCCTGGATGCGCGCGATGTCGTCTTCGGAGATGTTGGCCAGCAGGCGATCCGCTTCGGCCCACGCGGCTTCGGAGGTGTCGCGCGCAATGGTGTGCAACCGGATTCCGTACTTCAGTTCGCGACCCTGCTCCTCCGCGGCTGCACGGACGCGAGAAATCTTCTCCGCCACTGCCTCTGGCGGCTCGCCCCAGGTGAGATAGACGTCGGCATGCTTCGCCGACACCGCGATTCCTTCGGGCGACGAGCCGCCGAAGTAGATCTGCGGCAACGGATCCGGGATCTGGTGCAACACCGCGTTTTCGACGGAGAGGTATTGGCCGTCGAAGTTCACCGTGTCGCCGGTCCAGAGCCGTCGCACGATCTCCAGGAACTCGTCGGCCCTGGCGTAGCGCTGCTTCTTGTCGAGGAAGTCGCCGAACATCCGCTGCTCGGCGTCCTCGCCACCGGTGACCACGTTGAGCAGGAGTCGACCACCGGAGAGATTCTGGAACGTCCCGGCCATCTGCGCGGCCAGGAACGGCGCGGTCATCCCCGGGCGGAACGCCACGAGGAACTTCAGACGCTCCGAGAGGCTGCTGATCATGGCCGTGCTGACCCACGCGTCCTCGCACCAGGCACCCGTCGGAGTGAGCGCGGCCTCGAAGCCGAGCTGCTCCGCGCTGCGCGCGATCTGTCCCAGATACTGCACCGACGCCGGTCGACCCGCGGCTTCGGCAGCGACGCCGTGACCACCTCCGACGACGTTGCGGCTGTCACCACCGTTGGTGGGCAGGAACCAGTGGAACTTCAGGGAGCTCACGTAAAGCCTCTCTCCTCGATCGACGCATCTCGTCGCTCGACACATCCAGGCATCGAGCGCCATCAGGTGGCGCGCCGTAGGCGCAACTACACCAGTTCAGTCGAGGTCGGACCGATTTCCAAGGGTTGCGTTCTCACTGATTACTAGATTTGCCACCTACTGACGACGGCCGGTGAGTCCGGCCCGACGAGGTCTCGCCGTCCTTGGTTCGGCAACGATCAACAGGTCCCGTCGCCGCGCTTGGATCGTGGTCCGCTCGAGAAGCTGCCGTGACGTCCCGCGCCGCCCGCGAAGCGTGCAGCACCGGCGACGCCCTCGCGTTCGACGATGGGGACGCCGGCCGCCCCCTCGGCGCGGAGCGCGTCGCCGAGGGGGAGGTCGAGTCCCGCGTAGACCGATGCACGGTCGGTGAGCACGCATTCGAACGGGAACTGCGCGATCTGATGCGCGAGTTCCCGCGCAGCGTCCAGCGACTCGCCATGCGGCACAACTCGATTGGCCAACCCGATCGCCAAGGCTTCTTCGGCGTCGACCGGCCTCCCGGTGAGGATGAGGTCGAGCGCCCTGCCGAGGCCAACGATGCGCGGTAGGCGGACCGTGCCGCCATCGATCAGCGGCACGCCCCACCGTCTGCAGAACACGCCGAGCGTCGCGTCCTCTTCGACCACACGGAGATCGGCGAGCAGCGCCAACTCCAACCCGCCGGCCACCGCGTATCCGCTGACCGCCGCGATCACCGGTTTGGACAAGGGGATGCGGGTCGGCCCCATCGGACCGTCTCCCCCGCCGTCGGTGTCGAGGTCGTTGCGGCGCGAAGGATCGCCGACCGACGTGAGATCGGCTCCGGCGCAAAATGTTCCGCCCGCCCCGGCGAGGACCGCAACCTTGACGTCCGGATCGTCGTCGAATCGGTGAAAGGCCGCTCGCAGGGCGCGCGCAGTCGGCCCGTCGACGCTGTTGCGTACTTCGGGCCGGTTGAGCGTGATGGTGACGACCGGCCCGTCGACCTCGTAGAGCACCGGCCCGGGCATGACTACTGCGCGACCACCGCACGGTCGTCGGAGGTGATGAGTTCGTGGATGAACTCCATCTTTTCGAGCACCTTCGGCGGCAGCACGAACGGGTACAGGTCCTGATGCCCCATCGACCGATTGATCTGGTTGAGCGCCCAGGTCAACGGCAACCACCAGTCGATGATCCGCTCGAACCCGACCTTGCCCGGCAGGTCTGCCTCCAACGTCGCACCCGCGGGTGCCAGCGCGAAAGCGGCTGCGGTGTCGAGGGTGTCGCGGATGTGCAGGTAGTGAGCGAACGTCTCCGCCCAGTCCTCGAACGGATGCATCGTCGCGTACGACGAGACGTAGTCCTGTTCCCAGTTCTCCGGCGGGCCGTCGTTGTAGTGACGATCGATCGCGTCCTGGTAGCTCGTATTGGGGTCACCGAAAAGCTCGGTGTAGCGCGCGAGGTTCGGGCCATCGCCAACCAGAACCATCTGATAGAAATGCCCGATCTCGTGACGGAAGTGACCGATCAACGTGCGGTACGGCTCGTCCATCGAGACGCGCAGGCGCTCGCGGTGCACGTCATCGCCCTCGGCGAGGTCGAGCGTGATCACGCCGTCAGCGTGGCCGGTGGTGACCGGCTGATCGCGGCTCGACAGCAGGTCGAATGCGAGCCCGGTCTCCGGGTCGGTGTCTTTGCCGAAGATCGGGAGCTTGAGCTCGTCGAGTTCGTAGATGACCCGACGTTTCGCGCCTTCGGACTCGGCGAAGGCGGCCATCGCCTGCTCGTCGGAATCCGACGGCCTGGTGCGCGTCAAGCGGCACGATTCACAGAGCGCCGGCAGCTCCGGACCCTCCTCGACCATCCAGTTGCACGCGGCGGTCAAGTTGTCGGCACAGCGCACGATGGTCGCGCCCTCGACGGAGCCCTTCTCGTCGTCGTCGAGTACCTGGATCGTGTGGCTGGGCAGGTGGAACCCCAGGTTGCGCCCACAATTGAGACAGACAGTGTTCTCGAAGGACAACTGCTGTCCACAGTTGGAACAATGGAAATCGCGCATCTACTCACTCTTTTCGTTCGTCAGTCCGGACGTAACCCGGTGGTGAACTCTGAGCCGTTTACGTCTCAGAGCTGTGCATCGTGATGGAGGTCGGAGCCGCGCAGCCTTCTGCACGCGTTCGTGACCAGTGTCACCCTGTTCTCGCAGTACATTCGTCGAATTCGATGGTGTTCAGGTTCCAGTTCGGTCATATCTCCGCTGGACGCGCAGGGTCGGCCGACCATTGCGACCACGAGCCGGGAAACAGAGTCCCCGACAATCCGGCGATCTCCAGCGCTGCGATCTCGTGTGCGGCATTCACGCCCGAACCGCAGTAGGCGACGACCGGTGTCCCGTCCGTGACGCCGGCCTGCGCAAACCGCTCACGCAGTTCCGACGCGGCGCGGAAGCGTCCGGACTCGTCGACGTTCTCGCTGGTGGGGACGCTGATCGCGCCTGGAATGTGCCCCGCTCTTGGGTCGATAGGTTCGACTTCACCGCGATAGCGTTCGGCCGCCCGCGCGTCGACGAGGACTGTCTTTGAGTGATCGGAACCGAGCGCCGCGACGTCGTCGATGGTGGCGGTCGGCAGTGATCCCGCCCGTAGTGTGACGCTTCCTGGCCGGACGGGGGTGTCGCCGGTCGACAAACGCATGCCGGAATCGCGCCATGCCGTGAGACCGCCGTCGAGAAGGCGAACGTCGCGGTGGCCGCCCCACCGGAGGAGCCACCACGCGCGGGCGGCGGCGAGGTTGCCGTTGTCGTCGTAGACCACGACGGGTGAGGTGTCGTCGATGCCCCACAACCGCGCGGCCTCGGTCAGCGCATCGATCTCGGGTAGCGGATGCCGCCCGGCCTCGGGCGAAGGCGGTCCGGCTAGTTGAGAGTCGAGGTCCACATACACCGCGCCCGGAATGTGTCCGGTGCGGTAGCGCGCATGACCGTCGTCGTCGCCGAGTTGCCACCGGACGTCGAGCACGACCGGCGGGGTGTCGGAGAGCATGGCGTCGGCAAGCTGCGCGACGTCGATCAGCACGGATGACACACGGCACCTCTCTGGGAACAACGATCAGGGCACACAACAACAGGGACTGTCATGGCGGAGGTGGACTCATGGCGACCCGCGCATACCAATCGTGCCCTGTCGACGCCCGTACTCGCCACCACCGCCCACCACCCGTGTGTCGAGTACGGCCCGCAGGCCCGCCCGACTCCGTAGGATCGTCGCCATGAGGCAGGCAGACGGCACATACTTCGTGACGGCCGAAGAACTGGCCGCGTTCTACGACTCAGGCCAGAAGTACTGGTACATGCGTGACGACGGGTCGACGGACCTGTACTCCGACGAATTGATCATCACGCACGGCTGGCCGATCTATCTGATGGATCGCGACGAGAAGTGGTTCGCCAAGTGGGACGGCAATTACGAGAAGGCCGTCGAGGACGAGCTCAATCCGCATCTCCTCAAGAACTTCGAAGAGCTGATCACCGAGGGCGACTGGCCCAAGGATCACAACGAGTGACCTCGGCCCTCGTTGTCGGCGCCTAGTTGTTGTCGGCGCCTAGTTCCGGAGGTCCGCTGCGATAGGTGACCGGCGTACCCGACATTCGTATCGGGTTCGCGGTCGTCACGATCGCGCTGTCCGGGGTGGAGGCGCGCACGTCGATGCCGAGTTCGTCGGCGAAGTCAAAGGCCTCGGCTACCGAGTTGATCGGTCCCGCAGGCACTCCCGCCGCCGTGAAGTCGGCATACCAGTGATCGGCGTCCTTGGTGACGAGCACGGTGGTGATCTCGTCGATCAACTCGTCGCGATGGGCGACCCGCGCCGAGTTCGACGTAAAGCGTTCGTCTGCAGCCAGTTCCGGGCGACCCAGCACCGCGACAGCTTTCTCGAACTGGCCGTTGTTGCCGACCGCCAACGCGATTGGACGGGTTGCCGTCGAGAACACCTGGTAGGGAGTGATACTCGGATGGCGGTTGCCCATTGGCGCAGGGACCACACCTGCGTTGAGAAACCCCGACGCCTGGTTGACCAACGACGACAACGACGCCGAGAACAGGTCGACGTCGACACGTTGCCCCTGGCCGGTCCGGTCGCGATGGCGGAGTGCGGCAAGGATTCCCAGGCCCGCGTGCAGACCCGCGAGTACGTCGACGACGGCGACTCCTACCTTCACCGGCTCGTCGGGTCCCGATCCGGTGACACTCATCAATCCGCCGACCGCCTGAACGAGCAGGTCGTATCCGGGCAGTGCCGCGCCTCCGTCACGACCGAATCCGGTGATCGAGCAGTACACAAGATCTGGTTTTTCCGAACGTAATTGGTCGTATCCGAGACCGAGGCGTTCCATCGTCCCGGCCCGGAAGTTCTCGATCACGACGTCGGCCTGCAGCGCGATCTCGCGCGCACGGGCCAGATCGTCCGGATCGCGTAGGTCGAGCGTCACCGACTTCTTGTTGCGGTTGACGGACGCGAAATAGGTTGCGATGCCGTCAGCGGTGAATGGCGGACCCCACGTTCTCGTGTCGTCGCCCGCCCCCGGACGTTCGATCTTGACGACGTCGGCGCCGAGATCTGCGAGCATCATCGTCGCGTATGGCCCGGCAAGCACGCGGGTGAAGTCGGCGACAACGAGACCGTCGAGAGCTCCTGGCGCCCAATCGTTCTCGGGTGATGAGCTTTCAGTAATTGACAACGCGACCCTCCTTGGGAGCTCGGTACATACGCCACAACGTGCGAGGGACCTCGTGCAACGGCAGCCGGACCGGCCAATCGCGCGACCGAAGATACGCCTCCGTGCCGCCGTCGACCGTGACCACCGATCCCGACATGAAGTCGGCATCCGACGACAGCATGAGCATGACCCATGCAGCGAGCTGCTCCGGCGTGCCGTACTCGCGCAACGGAACCGGGAAGGCCCGGACGTTCTTACCCGACGCCCCTTCGAGCTGCGCCTGCAGCAGCGGGGTCATCACCGGCCCAGGAGCGATCACGTTCAGCCGGATACCCGCACCTGCCCAGTCGAGATCGGTACCGTGCACGCGACACCATTGGGTCACAGCGAGTTTCGACGCCGCGTAGGCGACCGGCCCCGACAGCACCTTACCGCGGCGTCGAATGATCGTGGCCGCCGAAGCCGCATCGCCCTTCATCAGTTTCCGCACCGCGGACTTCGGCACGAACGGCGTCGACGTCGTCGAATTGGAGCCGAAGACAACCACTTTCGCCTTGTTCGACGCTGCGAGCGCGTCGCGCAGTCCGGCGAGCAGTTCTGTGACACCGAAGGTGTTGACCTCGACAATCGCGCGTTCTGCACCCGCCTTGGGCCCGACTCCCGCGGCCAGCACGGCGCCGTCGAGTACACCGTCACAAAGCGCGAGAATGGCTGCGATCGCGTCGCGTCGACCGTCGGGCGTCGCGAGATCGGCGATGATGTCGGCATCTCGTTGGTCGACGCCGATGACGGTGTGACCTTGTGTCCGAAGGGATTCCGCCACTGCTGAACCCATTCCGGAGGCGGCTCCGGTGACCACGTAGCGACGCGGAGCGTCGGCCATCGTGCCTCCTATCCGTGTCGCCGCCGGTTGCGGTCGTCGTCGGCCAGCGTACGGTCATACGCGTTGTTGAACGCGTGGAGTTGGCGAAACAACGCCTCCGGAGATCCTGGCCCCATGTCGGAGAGCACACGCTCGAGGCGTCGCGCGCGCAGCAGGCCGTCGTGCTCGAAAGCGTCGAGACCCGCTCTGGTCGGCCTGACCTGCTTGCTGATCGATCCCGCGACGTCGAAGCGCTCGAGATAGCCGTGCTTGATCGCCGCGTTCACCTGTCGGTTGACGGTCGACTGCTCCAGTTGCATCGCGTCGGTCAACTGTCGGAGCGTGCGAGGTTTGCCGTCGGACAGTATCCACAGCAGGTTGAAAGCGGAGACCTCGAGGATCGAGTCGGGATCGACGTGCGAGCGACGACGGGTCATGCGGAGGAATTCCTCGGCGAGATCGCGATAGAGCGGCGACGGCCAGGGTGCGTAATCATCGCTCGAGTCGTCGGCGCCGCTTACGCGTTCCCTCGTCACACGAATTCCCTTCGCCCTCAACGCTGTCCACTATGTCCGAAATATCCTAAGGGATTAGGCATATGTAGTTCACATATGTAGTGTGCATATCCCAAGGAGGTGTTCATGTCCGACACTCAATCATCCCCTGCTGGGGAGAATTCGCTGCCGCACGTGGAGAACAAGACCGCGACCAGCGCGGTCGCCACCGTGATCGTCCTCTGCCTCGGCGGACTCGTCGCCGCGTTGATGCAGACGCTCGTGATCCCGATCCAACCTGAACTGCCACAGTTGCTCGGCACGTCGCGCTCGAACGCCTCGTGGGTCATCACCGCAACGCTGCTCGCCGCGGCCGTGGCCATGCCCATCGCGGGCCGACTCGGTGACATGTTCGGCAAGCAACGCGTACTGGTCGGCTCGGGCGTCCTACTCGTCGTCGGCTCGGTTGTGTGTGCGCTCAGCGACTCGGTCATCCCGATGATCGTGGGTCGCGCCATCCAGGGTCTCGCGATGGGCTTCATCCCCGTCGGCATCAGCCTGATGCGTGAGGTCACACCGCCGAAGATCACCTCGATGGCCATCGCCGCGATGAGTGCCACCCTCGGCGTTGGCGGCGCAATCGGTCTGCCGCTCTCGGCATGGATCGCGCAGACATGGAACTGGCACGCCCTGTTCTGGGTTGCTGCGGCACTCGGCGCAGTCGTGCTGCTGCTGGTCATCTTCGTCGTGCCACATGTTCCCGACGCCGCGGGCGGTCGGCTCGACATCATCGGCGCCATCGGCCTGGCCATCGGTCTGTGTGCTGCGTTGATCGCAGTCTCGAAGGGCAATGACTGGGGTTGGGCATCGGGTACGACGCTCGGCCTTCTCGCGGCAGGCATCGTCGTATTGATCGCCTGGGGCTTCTATCAGTTGCGCGCGTCCGACCCACTCGTCGACCTGCGCACCACCGCGCAGCCTGCGGTGCTGCTGACCAACATCGCCGCGATCGCGATCGGTTTCGGCATGATGGCGCAGTCGGTCGTCATCCCAGCTCTGCTCGAGATGCCGAAGGAAACCGGGATCGGACTCGGCCAAACGATGCTGGCGGCCGGACTCTGGATGGCTCCGGGCGGCTTGATGATGCTGGTCTTCTCGCCGGTGTCGGGCATCCTGATCAACAAGATCGGCGCCAAGTACACCCTGGTGATCGGCGCAACCGTTCTCGGCGTCGGCTACCTGATCGCCCTGTTCCTGATGAACTCGCCGTGGCAGCTGATGGTCGCGTCGATCATCGCGGCCTCCGGCGTCGGAATCGGGTACGCGGCCATGCCGACACTGATCATGGGTTCAGTGCCGATGACCAAAGCCGGTGCGGCAGTTGGCCTCAATGGCTTGATGCGATCGATCGGCACCACGGTGTCATCGGCCGTGATGGCGGTCCTGCTCACCACGGCGACGGTGTCGCTCGGCGGCCAGGACATGCCGTCGCACACGTCGTTCCGTCTGTGCTTCCTCGTCGGAGCGATTGCAGCGTTCGTCGGCGCCGCGATCACGCTCACAATTCCCAAGCGCGGCCCGCAGCCGGTACCGACTGCGGTGTCGTCGGACGACGCTCCGGCGGTGCCCGCCGCCAACTGACGGTCGGCAGATACGCGCACGAGCATCTCACCGAAAGTGGGGGACGAGTTCTCGTCCCCCACTTTTCGCGTTCACTCAGCGATGCGCCAGATAGTCCGGGCGTGGCGCGCCGGACGCGAAAGGTGCTTGCAGCGCATTTGATTTCGCATTGAACACGACGAAGAGATTGCTGCGCGGATAGGGCGTGATGTTGCCCGACGACGCGTGCATGCAGTTCGAATCGAAATACAGCGCCGTACCCGCAGGGCCGGTGATCATGTCGATGCCATGCTCGTCCGCCAACGCCGTCACGTCGGATTCCTCGGGCGTCCCGAACGGCGGGCGGTACGACACCAGTGACTGATTGTGGTAGCCGTCGGGAGTCTGTCCGACGCACCCGACGAACTGCTCGTGGGAACCCGGGATGATCATCAACGCGCCGTTGGTGACGAGATTCGGGGTCAGAGCAAGCGAAACGCTGAGTGCACGCGGTGTCGGCATGCCGTCCTCGGCGTGCCACGTCTCGAAATCGGAGTGCCAGTAGAACGGGCCACCCGCAAATCCTGGTTTGAGGTTGATGCGACTCTGGTGAATGTAAACGTCGTCGCCAAGTATTTGCCTTGCGACACCAGCGATTTCGGTGCGATCACACATGTCGGCGATCGCGTCGCTGAGCTGGTGGACCGCGAAAAGTGAACGCACGTCGCCGCTCGACGACTCGCGAACCACGCGTTCATCGACGCCCAGCCTGTCGGTGATGGCCGCGACCTCTGTCAGGCACGTGTCGATGTCACTGTCGGACAACACATTTTCGGCGACGTGGTAGCCACGGTCGCGGTAGCCGTCAACCTCGGCAACCGACAGCGGCCCTCGCGCGTCGTGCTCCCAGACAACAGGGTGTGGGCGGGGTTCTATCTCTCCGTGATCGGCAAGACGTGTTCGGTACACGTCCACCGGGCGGCTGGCCGTTCGAGTTTCTGTGATCAACGCTGATCCTTCCCTCAGTCTGCATTTCGCCATGGTTCGAGTGCTCATGCAGCGTGGCCGCAGGGAAACTCGTACCGGCCTGCAGATGGCGGGTTGGCACGAAACCACGCCGCGGCCCATGCACTCGCGGAGTCTACGTACCCAAACCAGGCGCGTAAACCATCGAAGTGGTTCTCAGACCACCGAAAGGGCAGTGCCACCTGCACAGATGGCAAGAGGAATCAGTTCAGCCGCTCCCCCGTCTCGGGATGAAAGAGGTGTACCGCGCGATCGGCTTGGCGCAGTCGGATACCGTCGCCCCGCTTGGCCGGCGCGCGATCGGCCGAGCGGATCACCACGGTCATCGGATCGCCGTCGAGATTCCTGATCGAGTCGTCCACCAGGGACGCGTACACGTAGGTCTCACTACCGAGTTCCTCGAGAAGAGCGACGTCGGCGTCGATACCCGAATCTCCGTCGTCTGCCAGGGCGAGGTGCTCCGGCCGAATACCAACAGTCACTGATGACACGCCAGACTTACGCAGCGCCGCTTGAGATTCCGCGTCAAGATCCACACTTGCGTTACCGATCCCCACAGCGCCGTCGGTGACCGGAGCGGTGAACAGGTTCATCGACGGCGACCCGATGAAGCCTGCCACGAATGCGTTGCGAGGTCGGTCATAGAGTTCGGTCGGAGTGGAGAACTGTTGCAGCACTCCGTTCTTCAGTACCGCAACCCGATCACCCATCGTCATGGCCTCGACCTGGTCGTGGGTGACATACACCGTCGTGGTACCAAGCCGACGCTGCAATGCGGCGATCTGGGTTCTGGTTTGCACCCGCAGCTTGGCGTCGAGGTTCGACAACGGCTCATCCATGCAGAACACCTGCGGTTCACGCACGATCGCACGGCCCATCGCCACACGTTGCCGTTGCCCACCCGAGAGCTTCGCGGGTTTGCGATCGAGGAAGTCGGTGAGGTCGAGCAGCTTTGCTGCCTCGGCAACCTTGGCTTTACGCTCGTCTGCGGGCACTCCCCGCATCTTGAGCGCAAATCCCATGTTCTCCCCGACCGTCTTGTTGGGGTAGAGCGCGTAATTCTGGAACACCATCGCGATATCCCGATCCTTGGGCGCAACACCCACCATGCTGTTACCGCCGATATGGATTGCGCCAGAGTCGATCTCCTCGAGCCCTGCAAGCATTCGAAGGGCCGTCGACTTGCCGGATCCCGACGGCCCGACCAGAACAATGAATTCGCCGTCCTCGATGTCGAGGTCGAGTGAGTCGACAGCCAGTTTCTCGGCCCCGGGGTAAACGCAGCAGGCCTTGTCGTAGGTGATGGAAGCCATTGTGAACTCCTGTGTGTGCTGAATGTTGGATTGTCTGTTGACTACTTGATGGCGCCGAAGGACAGGCCACGGACGAGCTTGTTCTGCGCGATCCACCCGCAAACGACGACGGGAAGTGCAGTCAACACCGACGCCGCTGACAGTTGCGCCCAGTACAGTCCCTGCCCCGACATGAACCCGGTGAGGAACACCGGCATGGTTTGCGCGTTGACCGCGGTCATGTTGACGGCGAAAAAGAACTCGTTCCACGAGAAGATGACGCATATCAGTGCAGTGGCAGCGATACCGGGTGAGATGAGCGGCAAGATCACCTCGCGCACGGCGGTCCACATACTCGCGCCGTCGATACTGGCCGCCTCCAACAGTTCTCCGGGCACTTCGAGGAAGAACGACCGCATCATCCACACGGCGATCGGCAGGTTCATCGCCGTGTACAGAATGATCAACGTCCAGACGTTGTCGAGCATCCCCAGTTTTCCGACGATCACGTACAGCGGGATGATCGCCGCGACGATGGGTAGCATCTTCGTACTGATGAAGAAGAACAGAGCGTCCTTGGTCTTACGCACCGGGCGCAGCGACAGCGCGAAAGCTGCTGGTACACCGAGAAGCAACACCAGGATCGTCGAGACCACGGTGGCGCACAACGAATTCAGCAGCGGGGTGCCGATCCCGGCGTCGAACACATTGCGGAACTGCTGCAGGGTGGGCGTGAAGAAGAAGGTGGGCGGGTTGGTTGCCGCGTCACTCTCCTGCTTGAACGCCGTCAACACCATCCACAACACCGGGAAGAAGAACCCGATGGCGAGTATCCAGGTGATCGCTGTCAGCACTCCGCCGCGCGGATCGCGTCGACGTCGGATGGTCGGGGTCTCCGTCGAGGGAGACGTCGACGTTGTCGGGGTGGCGGTGGCGGTCATCAGGCTGCCTCCTCGGTTCCGGTGAATGATTTGAAGATCAGTCGAAGTGCCAGCGACGCAACGACTATCGTCCCGATGACGGTGACAACACCCATCGCGGCGGCCTGGCCGATGTCGAATCCGAGGAACGCCCGCTGGTAGATGTAGAACGACAGGTTGGAACTGGCCACACCCGGCCCGCCCGCCGTCATCATGTAGACCGCATCGAAGGTGTTCACCAGATAGATCGCACCGAGTACTGTGCCCAGTTCGATGAAGCGACGCAGGTGCGGGAGCGTCAACTCGCGGAACAGCCGGAAGCTGGTCGCACCGTCGACTCGCGCTGCCTCCTGGATGTCGCGCGGCATCGACTGCAGCCCAGCGAGAATGAGAAGCATCATGAACGGCGTCCACTGCCAGATCAATTCGGCCATCACGCTCATGAGTGGGAACTGCGACAGCCAGTCGACGTGAATTCCCAAGGGACTCAACGCCCAGTTCACCAGACCATTGGTCGGCGAGAGAAGGCTCGTCTTCCACAGAAGTGCCGCCGCAACGGGTGTCACCAGGAATGGGGTGATGAGCAGGGTGCGTACGATCCCTCGCCCCAAGAACTTTCGGTCGAGCAGCAGCGCGAAGAGCAGACCCAATGCGACCGAGATCAGC
This sequence comes from Gordonia sp. w5E2, assembly GCF_036540975.1. Classification (NCBI taxonomy): domain Bacteria; kingdom Bacillati; phylum Actinomycetota; class Actinomycetes; order Mycobacteriales; family Gordoniaceae; genus Gordonia; species Gordonia sp. w5E2. The sequence continues at coordinate 4,372,929 of NZ_CP144213.1, forward strand.
ACCGTTCCCGCAATCAGCACGATGGTGTTGAGCGTGACCTTCCAGAACTGACTATCGGAGAAGACGGCGCCGTAGTTGTCGAGTCCGACGAATCGACGCGAACCGGGGCGCACAAGGTTCCAGGACTGTGTCGAGTAGTAGAGGGTGAACACGAACGGAATCTGTGTCACCACGATCATGAAGATCAGCGCGGGTAGCAGCGGTCCCCGCCTGCGCCAACCCTCGGCGCGTGTGATTTGGTCGCGCTTGGACGTTACCGCCTTACCCGAACCGGCGTCGGGTTGCGCCGGCGGTGTCATGACTGCAGTCGCCATGGTCTACCTCTCCCTCTGATAGGACTTACCGACGACCTGCGCGTACTGCTGCGCCTGCTCCAGTGCGTCATGAACACTGATCTGACCTGCGATAGCGGCCGAGATCTGTTGGCTGACACGGGTACCGAGGTCCTGGAACTCTGGGATCGCGAGGAACTGGATTCCGGTGTAGGGCACCGGCTTGAGCGTCGGCTTGAGCTGATCTGCCGCCTGCATCGCCGACAGCGTCTGCTCGGCGAACGGCTGCGAGATCTTCTGATAGGCGGGCAACTGGTAGGTCGACATTCTGCTGCCCGGCGGCACGTGCGTCGCACCGAGTGTTGTTGCGACGTGCTGGATGTAGCTCTTGTTGGTCATCCAGTCGATGAACTTCCAGGCGTCGTCCTTGTTGTCGCTGCTCGACGGGATACCGAGTGACCAGGTGTAGAGCCACCCGTTGTCATTCTTGGCCATGGTCGGCGCGGGTAGGTAGCCGACGTCGCCGGCGATCGTGGAGTCGTCTGGACTCTCGAGAACCGAGACCGCTGACGTGGCGTCGTACCACATCGCAACCTGCCCCTGCGACATCAGGTTTCCGCATTCTTGGAAACCGGAAGACGATGCGCCGGCCTCGCCGTACCTGCGAACGGTGTCGACATACATCTGCACCGCCGCCTCGACCTCCGGGCTGGTCAGTTGAGCGTTCCAGTCCTCGTCGAACCAACGTCCGCCGTACGCGTTGATCACGGTGTTGAGCGGTGCAAGCACCTCGCCCCATCCGGGCTTGCCACGTAGGCAGATTCCCGCTGTCTGGTCGTTGGTGAGACGGCGTGCTGCGTCGGCGACCTGTGGCCACGTCGGGGTGGCAGGTAGATTCACACCCGCCTGTGCGAAGAGCTTCTTGTTGTACATTAGAAACGACGACTCACCGTAGAAGGGCGCCGAGTACATCTGCCCGTTGTAGGAAAGTGCTGATTTGAGCGTCGGTATGAAATCGTCTGCGTCGTAAGACGAGTCGGCATTCATGTAGGGCGTCAGGTTGACCAGCCAGCCATATTTGGCCCACATGGGTGTCTCGTAGTTGCTGATCATCACCACGTCGAATTCGCCACCGCCGGTCGAGACCGACGCGGTGATCTTCGCTCGTGCCTCGTTCTCCGACAGCGTCACGAACTTGACGTGCACTCCCGGATTCTGTTGTTCGAACTGCTCGGAGAGCTTGACGGCGTCTTGCATCTGCGAGTTCGACACCATGGCGACGGTGACCTCTCGGCTGCCTCCGCCAAGCGAACCCGCGCCCGAACACCCGGTGACGAATGCGAGTGATGCAGCGGCACACACCGCGGCCACCATGTATGTCGTCCGTCGTCGCGCGGCGCGAAGACTTCGTTGTCTCAGTGACCTCACTGTCGGCCTTTCTCTTGCATGACAAGCCATTCGGCGGTTTCGGTGTCGGTCACCAGAATGGTGGCGAAACCGCCGCGCAGGGCTCCGAGTATCGATTCACGGCGGTGAACTCCACCGGATACGAGAATGGATGTGGGACAGGCGCGCACGGCATCGAGCGGCACAGACACCGTCCGTTCCACGAGGCTCGACGAAACGGGCTCGCCCGCGGCGTCGTAGAAGCGTCCGCCGATCTCTCCCACCGCGCCCAGCTCGATGAGCTCGTCGAGCACGATGGCGTCGATGTACGCACCCTCGAACAGCGTCGTCGAGGTGGACACGGAGCCCACTCCGAAGAGCATGATGTGAGCACCTCGCGCTGCGGAAAGCGATTGGGACAGAATCGAATCGCGGTTGAGGGCGGTGACGGTCTCTGCGTCGACGTAGAGCGGGGCGACCAGCCGCAGTGGTTGCGCATGCAGTCGTTCGGAGAATCTTGCGAGCGCATGATCGACGCCGGTGTGGTAGTCGACGGATGTCATCGAACCATCCATCTGGACCACCCGTTGACACGACGCCGAGGCGCTCATCGCGTCGGCGACCGCGACTTGTTCAGGGCCCCAGGTGAATCCGAATGTGTCCGTGGACTGGATGCGGCGTGCGAGGACCGAAGCCCCGGCCCGACCGAGTGCCGCGTTACCGGATGTGGTCCCGTCGGCGACTTCATCGATGACCAGCGCCTCGTCTAGTCCGAATGCCTTCTCGACGCTCCGCTCGAGATCGGTATGAATCGACGCCGAGAGGTGCGACGGAGCCGAGACCGTCACCTGAACGAGGCCCTGCGCCCGAGCACGTGCCACGAGTCGCCCGGCGGTCGGGCGTGAGACGCCGAGACGCGCGGCGATCTCGGCTTGGGTCAGGCCCTCGAGGTGGTACATCGTTGCCGCCCGGACCAGCAACCTCAGATCCGATCCACTATCCGACGTCGCGCGGGACGTCGAACGTGAAGAGGTACCGGCATCGGAGTGCGTGGCCTCGGCTCGGGTCTGTGCCGGTGTCTTGTTGCGTGTCGCCATGAGCATCGCCCTTGATGTTCGCGTGATGTCGACCGGTGAGCATTTGCTCACTAGCGGTGAATATGCTCAATACGCTAACATCTGTGATGTGAGCCACGCAACATCCTCGACGACGAGTGATCAGGGACTCCACGCGATGCGGGCTTCGGTTCTCTCGCCTGGCCGACAGCTGACCGTGGAGACCAGACCCGTACCCCGGCCCGGCCCCGGAGATGTCCTTGTGCAGGTCAGCGCGGTCGGAATATGCGGTTCGGACACGCACTACCTGCGCCACGGACGCATTGGTGAGCACGTGGTGCGCGAGCCGCTGATCCTCGGACACGAGGCCGCCGGGGTGATCGTCGACGTCGGAGCGGGTGTCCAATCCTCACGCATCGGCCAGCGCGTGTCGATAGAGCCGCAGCGACCCGACCCGACGAGCACGGAGACGATGCGTGGTGACTACCACCTGTGCCCGGCCATGCGCTTCTACGGAACGCCCCCGGTCGACGGCGCGCTGACCGAGTTCGTGACGATCGGTTCCCCATTCGCGCATGCCGTACCCGACGACGTGAGCGACGAGGCTGCCGCACTTTTCGAACCCCTGTCGGTCGGTCTCGCGTCGATCGCGAAAGCATCGGTTCGACTTGGTGATTCACTTCTGATCAGCGGAGCGGGGCCGATCGGGCTGATGTGCGCGCAGGTAGCCCGTGCGGCCGGGCTCTCGCGGATCGTCGTGAGCGAGCCCGACGAAAAGCGCCGGTCGCAGGCACTCCGATTCGGGGCAACCGATGTCGCCGTTCCCGGCACGGCCATCGCACCCGTGGACGCATTCGTCGACGCGAGCGGCGCGCCGGCAGCGGTCACCGCGGGCATCTCCGCTCTTCGACCCGGAGGCCGTGCTGTGCTCGTCGGCATGGGCGCCGACACCATGGAACTGCCCATATCGTTGATACAGAACCGCGAGATTGTCCTGACGGGCGTCTTCCGCTATGCAAACACCTGGCCAACGGCGACCCGACTTGCCACCACCGGCGCCGTCGACCTCGACTCCATGGTCACCGCCCGTTTCGGACTCGACGAGCTGCCCGCGGCGCTCAACGCCGATCGCATCACAGGACACATCAAAGCTGTTGTGTATCCGGCACTCTCGCGCTACACCGAACCCCGACCAGACACCCGAAAGGCGCACCCGTGAGTACCCGGCTCAGCAACGACGCTCTTCCAGCAATCACCGACACCTCGACGCCCGGCTACGACCGCACACACGTCACCGTCGGAATCGTCCATTTCGGTGTCGGCGGCTTTCACCGTGCGCACCAAGCAATGTATGTCGATCGCCTTCTCGCCGAACCCAAGGCACGATCGTGGGGTATCTGCGGTGTCGGTGTCCGGCCTGCCGATCAGGCGATGCGCGACGCCCTCGTGCCCCAGGACGGGCTCTACACATTGACCCTCAAGAGTCCTGATGGCGCTGTCGAGACCTCGGTGATCGGTTCGATCGTCGAGTATCTCTACGCCCCAGACGATCCCGAGACCGTCCTTGATCGGCTCGCCGATCCCGAAACCCGGATCGTGTCGCTCACGGTCACCGAGGGCGGCTACAATTTCTCCCCTGCGACAGGTGAGTTCGACGCCGAGAATCCAGCCATCGTCGCAGATCTGAGCGGAAATCATCCTCTGGCAACGGTTTTCGGATTGGCGACGGAAGCCCTTGCACGCCGACGTGCACGCGGACTTCCGTCGTTCACCGTGATGTCGTGCGACAACATCCAGGGCAACGGGCACATCGCCCGCTCGACGTTCCTCGCCTACGCGCATCTGCGTGATCCTGAGCTCGCCCGGTGGATCGACACCCACACGTCGTTTCCCAATTCGATGGTCGACAGGATAACGCCGGTCACCCCACCTGAATTGGCGGCGGAGGTCGAGGCACGAACCGGCATCGGCGACAACTGGCCAGTCGTCGCCGAGCCATTCACCCAATGGGTCCTCGAGGACTCGTTCAGCAACGGACGACCCGCGCTGGAAAACGTCGGTGTACAGATCGTCGATGACGTCACGCCGTACGAGCTCATGAAGTTGCGTCTGCTCAACGCGAGCCACCAAGCGTTGTGCTACTTCGGTTACCTACTCGGCTACCGCTATGTTCACGACGCCGCAAGCGATTTCGACATCCGTGAACTGTTGCGCCGCTACATGCTCGACGAAGCAGAACCGACACTTGCACCATTGCCCGGTGTCGACGTCAACGCATATATAGACACACTTCTCGAGCGCTTCGCCAATCCCGCCATTGCCGACACGATCGCACGCCTGTGCCAGGATTCCTCCGACCGCATTCCCAAATGGCTCGTGCCCGTGATTCGCGAGCGACTCCACGCTGGTGGCAACGTCGATCTTGCCGCTGCCGTCGTGGCGAGTTGGACTCGATATGCCGAGGGCATCGACGAGAACGGCGACGCGATCGACGTCGTCGACCCGAAGGCCGACGAACTCGTGCCACTGGCACAGAAGTCGCGGACCGAACCGCTCGCCTTCGTCTCGGAACGAGGGCTCTTCGGTGACCTCGTCGACAGCGACGGCTTCACCAAGCCCTACCTATGGGCGCTGGAAACGTTGCGTACCAGGGGTTCCCGCGAGACCCTGAAGGAGTTGCTCGCATGACACTCGTGGCGGGGATCGACTCGTCAACGCAATCCTGCAAGATCGTGATCTGTGATGCCGAGACCGGCGCCGTCGTTCGCTCGGCGAGCGCGCCACACCCGCCGGGTACCGAAGTAGATCCCGAGCACTGGTGGACTGCGTTGTGCGCGGCCATCTCCGCCGCAGGCGGGCTCGACGACGTCGCGGCCGTGTCCGTTGCCGGACAGCAACACGGCATGATCTGCCTGGACGAGTCGGGCAGGGTGATTCGAGATGCCTTGTTGTGGAACGACACCCGATCGGCGACGAGCGCCGCCGATCTGATCGACGAGCTCGGCGGACCCGAGAAATGGGCGGAGACAGTCGGCGTCGTCCCGGTTGCCGCGATCACTGCGGCAAAACTGCGTTGGCTCGCCGACAACGAACCTCAGAACGCCGACATAACTGCCGCTGTATGTCTTCCCCACGATTGGCTGACGTGGCGGCTGTCCGGATCGACCGACATCGCCACACTGACCACCGACCGCAGCGATGCTTCGGGAACAGGATACTTCAGCGCTGCCCGAGACGAATATCGCCCCGACCTGCTTGAACTTGCACTACATGGGCGAAGTCCGTTGTTGCCCAGGGTGATCGAGGCCGAACAGGCTGCCGCACGAATCCCCGACGGCGCGCTACTCGGCGCAGGACTCGGCGACAACGCCGCCGCGGCACTCGGACTACAGGCCGGTCCGGGCGACGCCATTGTCTCGCTGGGTACCTCCGGAGTCATCAGTGCTGTCACCGATGTCGCGCCGTGCGATCCATCCGGCATTGTCGCGGGGTTCGCCGATGGCACCGGCCGCCATCTGCCGTTGGTGTGCACGCTGAACGGTGCACCGGTTCTCGCCGCAACCGCGAGAATGCTCGGCGTCGACCTCGATGAGTTTGCACGACTGGCAGTCTCGGCCCCTGCAGGCGCACACGGGCTGCGTCTCGTGCCCTACTTCGCCGGAGAGCGCTCGCCGAACCTGCCCGATGCGACTGGATCGCTGACGGGGATCACGACCGAGAACTTCACGGCGCCATCGGTCGCACGTGCCGCCGTCGAAGGACTACTCGGCTCGCTGGTGTGGTGCCGGGAGCAGATTGAGGCGCAGGGCGTCGACGTCGAGAGGGTCCTTCTCATCGGAGGTGGAGCGAAATCGCCGGCGATACGTGCCATCGCACCATCAGTCTTCGAAGGCACCGTCATTCTTCCCGCCGAAAGTGAATGGGTCGCGCTCGGTGCGGCCCGACAGGCTGCCTGGACACTGACCGGGCATCTGCCGGGGTGGTCGGTGGCGACGTAGCGGATATGAGCTATTCCCCGAGCTATTCCCCGTCCTTCAGCTCACTCCTCGCCGGGGGCCATGATCTCGGCGACCCGACGCGCGGGGTCGGCGAGCAGTCGGACTAGCGTCTCGGGGTTCTCGATGTGCTTAGCGGGCGCGGCGATGGTGAGCGCGGCGACCAGCGTCGAATCTGCTCCCCACACCGGCACAGAGACACAGCCGAAGTTGGGTATGAACGAGCCGATTTGGCTCGCGTGCGTCGGTGCCGCGGCCGGATGCCCGGATCCGATGGCGGTCATCAGCCTGCCCGCCGCGGACGCGGTCAGATCGTGGAGAAGCCGGCCGGGGTCACTGAGCGGGTAGTCCGGATCGATGTCCATCAGGCTCAGCCTGGCCCGCGAAGTCCCCGCGCGGTGGCAGCCGAACAGGTGCACGCCGAATCGCAGGCCGGCGCGCACCTCGTCGAGAACGGTACGGAGTTGGTCGGAGACCGGCGGCCCGGCAGCGGCGCCGATCATGCGATCAATTCTGGCGCCGAGCGCGAAGCCGCCCAGGTCGGGCGTGCGGACCAAATACTCCTCCTGCGCAAGCAGATTCACGAGACGGTACGTCGCCGACTTCGACAATCCGAGATGCCTGGACAACTCGACTGCGGTCACACCCGGCCCCATCGTCGCGACCTCTTCAAGGATCTGCAGTGCGTTGATCACCGATTTCGACGACGAGTCGCTCCCAAAGGCAGGACTCATCGCGACGGTCCGCCACTGACTGCGGCGTCGGCCTCGAGGTGTCCACTGAACACCTCTGAGCGCATTGGTGTTTCGTGAATTCCTATACGAGCTGTGACCAGTGGCCGAATGCGACGCAGCGTCACGTAGCCGAGTGCCGCCAGCGCCAGCCAGACCAATGCACCGATGATTCCCGGTGCCCAGGTGCCGCCGATGTTCGTCGCGACGAAGACAACCAGGATGCCGCCGAATCCGATCGCGGCGAGCCCGGCTATCACCGTCGTCCGTCGTTGTAGTTCACCGGTTTTGCGCAGAAATGCAGGCGCCGCAACGCAGACAAGAACGTAGGCGACCATGAATCCAATGGCTGGTGCTGCCGCCATCGAGCCGCGCATGGAATTCTCCGACGCACCCGCAGCCAGGGATATGACAATCACCGCGACCATCACGAGCAGGCTCACAACCACGCCGACGACCGGCGTTTTGAAACGCGGATGTGTGTAACCGAGTCGGCTGGGGAGCACGCTCTCTCGGGCCAGCGACAGCAGAGTTCGGGTCAGCGCCGTGGTACTTGCAAGCGCACACGCAAGAAACGATGCGCACACACCGAGATTCACCAGCGGGGCAACCCACGACGCCCCGATGCTCTCGGTGAGCACGTCGACGTTTCCCTCGCCGAGCGCGGAGATGCCGTCGAGCACTGTCGCTCCGCCCGCCTGGGCCAGTGTCGCGATGAGAACCACGACGGCGCCCAAGAGCAGCGAGGCGTTGATCGCCCGTGGGATGGTGCGCAGCGGACGCTTCGCTTCGACCGACAGTGTTGCGGCGCTTTCGAATCCGATGATTCCGCACGTCGCGACGGCTACGCCCGCGAGGTAGTGCGACCATCCGGTCGGCACCGCAACCGCTGAACGCACCGACATGTGGTCCCAGTTGCGTGCGACCAACACTCCGACAAGGGTCAACAATCCTGCGACCGCAACGGCCTCGATGATCAGCCCGACCCGCGCCGAGACTCGGACCCCGCGAATCAAGAGAACAGCCATGGCCGCCGCGATCCCCGCGACGGCAAGACACATCGTCAGCGTCGACGGTGCAGTGACCCCGAATATCCGCAACCCATAGGCTGCGGTCTGCGACAGCGTGAACATCGCCAGCGACCCGTAGCCAAGCGTCATCGCGGCCGCGGTGGCAGCGCCTGCGGAGGGGCCGAGGCCCTTGGCCGCGTAGGTGTAGAGAGCGCCCGGAGCAACCACGCGCGACGCGAAGACGCCGAGGGTCGATGCGACCAACGCACACAGCACGGTAGCCGTGACGACGCACCACACCAGCGGAGCATTCGCCTGGCCGAGCAGCATCGGTATTGTTGCGGCTGCAGCGCATGGCGCCATGACGGCCACCGACTGCGCGACCACATCGGTGAATCCGAGACTTCGACGATCAAGCCCGACCAACTGGGTGCGAGCGCCCAGACGTAGTCGCGCACGAACGCGATCTCTGGCTGGTCCCGGCATAGCGCGGACGCTAACCACAGCGTGTTTCCGCCGTGTTACTCGATGGTGTTGTGGGCGTGACACGCAACGGGTCTCGGCGTCGAGCGTCGTCCCACGAAGGTGTCCAGACGTGTTACCGCGGGGCAACGACGCCGCGACGGGGCGGTCAGAACATATATGCACGGGCATCGACGCCCAGTCCTCACGACATCTCCTTGCACGATTCCTTGCACGATGTCGCCCGTCTGATCGCAGAAGAGAATCACATGACATCTATCGATAGCGGCGCTGCCACCGCCAGTTCACCCGGCTCGTCTCGATCCCTGCAGGGGTCGCTCGGCGTCGGAGCCATCGTCTTCATGGTGGTCGCCGCGGCCGCTCCCCTCACCGTCGTCGGCGGTGGTGTACCCGTCGCGTTCCTGCTCGGCAATGGCGCAGGCGTGCCGTCGATGTTCGTCATCGCCGCCGTAGTCCTGCTGCTCTTCTCGGTGGGGCTGAGCACGATGGCCCGCTACATCCCCCGGCCGGGCGCCTTCTTCACCTACGTCGGCTACGGACTCGGCAGGCCCCTCGGACTCGGCACCGCGCATCTGGCGCTGCTGACCTACACGATGATCCAGGCAGCGGTGTACGGCCTGATCGGCGTGCTGATCTCCTCCGGCGTCTCCGACCTCGGCGGACCGTCGATCGCCTGGTGGGTGTGGGCACTGGTGATCGCGGCGTTCACCGGCATCCTCGGCTACCGGCACATCGAGTTGAGTTCCAAGGTCCTCGGTCTGCTGCTCATCGCAGAGATCGGGATCGTGCTGATCCTCGATATCGCCATCATGGCCAAGGGCGGCAACCAGGGACTCTCGATGGCTTCGTTCAAGCCGTCCGAGGTGATGTCGGGTGCACCCGGCATCGGCCTGATGTTCGCGGTCGCCGGATTCATCGGCTTCGAGGCAACCGCGATCTTCCGCAACGAGGCTCGTGACCCCGACCGCACCATCCCGCGCGCAACCTACGTCTCCGTCCTGCTCATCGGCGTCTTCTACGCCTTCTCGTCCTGGGCACTCGTCATGGCGTGGGGACCGGACAACGTGGTCGCCGCTGCCGCCAAGGACCCGTCAGGCATGATCATGGCGACGGCGCAGACCTACCTGGGCACCTGGGCGTCGACGACGGTCAATGTCCTGCTGATCACGAGCCTCTTTGCGTGCATCCTCAGCTTCCACAACGTGATCTCGCGCTACCAGCACTCGATGGCCTCGGCGACGGCCATGCCGTCGAAGCTGGGCACGGTGCACCCGAATCACCTGTCACCCCATGTCAGTTCGTTCGTGCAGACCATCACCGCCGCACTGCTCATCGTCGTCTTCGCCGCCTTGTCCCTCGACCCCGAACTCGAGGTCTTCGCCTGGTTCTCCGGCGTCGCAACTCTGGGAATCGTCGTGCTGATGGCACTGACCTGCCTCGCGGTGCTGGTGTACTTCCGCCGCAACAACATTCAGGCCGGCCTCTGGCGAGCGGTGATCGCGCCGACGCTCGGGTTCATCGGACTCATCACCATCCTCGTGGCGGTCATCTGGAACTTCCCGACGCTGATCGGCGGTTCGCAGTCGCTTGCCGACTTCTTCATCGCTCTTGTTGTCGCGGCACTCGTACTGGGAGTAGTCCAGGCACTGATCATGCGACGCCGCAACGTCGTTGCGTACGACTCCCTGACCTCGGCCATCGCGGTCTGACCCCCTTCTCTTCAGCACAGAACAGGAAAACCCATGACCTCCATCGACTTTCGCTATCTCTCCGAACCCGACATGATCGCCGCAGGCGTCACCGACATGGCCGCGTGCGTCGACGCCATGCAGGAGACATTCGTGCTGTTGCATTCCGGCGACTACCGGATGGCGGGCACCAACAGCGACTCCCACGGCGCAATGGTCACCTTCCCGGACGAGTCTCCGTTCGAGACCATGCCCAAGAACACGGCGGATCGTCGCTTCATGGCCATGCCGGCCTACCTCGGCGGCAGCTTCGGAACGAGCGGTATGAAGTGGTACGGCTCCAACATCGCCAACCGCGAGAAGGGCCTGCCGAGGTCGATTCTGATGTTCATGCTCAACGACACCGACACGGGCGCTCCACTGGCATTGATGTCGGCAAATCTGTTGTCGGCGTACCGAACCGGAGCTGTCCCAGGTGTCGGGGCACGGTTCCTGGCACGCGAGGACGCACAGGTCGTCGGCATCGTCGGCCCTGGCGTCATGGCCCGGACCTCGCTGGCCGCGTTCATGGCGACCTGCCCCAAGATCGACACCGTCAAGGTGAAGGGCCGCAGCCGCGGCAGCCTCGACAACTTCGCCGGTTGGGTTGCGCAGGAGTACCCGCAATTGACGGTCATCGAAGTCGACGACGTCGAGGATGCCGTGCGCGACAGCGACATCGTCACCTACTGCACCTCGGGCGAGATCGGCGATCCGTCGACCTATCCCCTCGTCCGCCGCGACTGGCTGAAGCCGGGAGCATTCTTGAGCATGCCCGCCAGTTGCGAGATCGACGAGGGGCTCAAGGCATCCGACGTCCGCAAGGTCGTCGACAACATCGGCCTCTACGACGCATGGTTCGACGAGACCGAATACCCCTCGCACAACTCGATTCCCATCATCGGCTGCAAGTTCATGGACATGATTCACGACGGCTCGATGCCGCGCGAGGAGCTCGTCGATCTCGGCGCGGTTGCAGCAGGCGCCGTCGAGGGACGACGCAACGATGACGAGATCGTGATCCTGTCCGTGGGCGGCATGCCCGTCGAAGACGTCGCGTGGGGCACGGTTGTGTATCGCAACGCGGTGGAGCGCGGCATCGGAACCCCGCTGAACCTGTGGGAAAGCCCGGCCCTGTCATGAGCGATAGTTCAGTGGCCGCACACCATTCGGTCATCGTCGTCGGGCTCGGCTCCATCGGATCGATGACGTTGTGGCAGTTGGCAAAGAAAGGTGTCGACGTTCTCGGTATCGAGCAATTCGGGAGGGTTCACACCGAGGGCGCGTACGCGGGTGAGTCGCGATTGTTCCGCGTCGCAGCGAAAGAGGGTGAGCTGTTCACTCCCGCCCTGCTGCGGTCACGCGAGCTGTGGCAGGAACTCGGGGCCGGATACGGACGCGACATCCTGCTTCCCGCAGGCGCACTCAGCGTTGCACCGTCGGATCATCCCGATTTGCAGCCGACACTGGCATCGATCGAGCACTTCGACCTGCCGCACAAGATTTTCGACGCTGCGCAGATGCGACTTCGCTTCCCGCAGTTCCACATTGAGGACGACGACATCGGCGTACTCGACCTCCTCGGCGGCGCCATGCGTCCGGAGATGGCCGTTGCGGCCGCCACCGACCAGGCGTTCTCACACGGGGCGTCGGCAATCTACGACACCGAAGTGCTCGACATCGTGGAGACATCGAACGGCGTTCTCGTGCGCACAAGTCGCGGTGAGTTCACCGCCGACCGCGTCGTCGTGACCGCTGGTCCGTGGACGGCTCGACTACTCCCCGAACTGCGAGACGTGGTGCAGACCAAGACCTTTGCGCTGACGTGGCTCATGCCGCGCCACGTGGAGCGGTTCACGCCCGACGTCTTCCCCGGGTTCATGCGCGACCTCGACGATGTGCACGCCTTCGGAGTACCGACACTCGACGGCTACAGCATCAAGATCTGCCCGCACATCGATCTCGACGCATTCGACGACTGGGCCGACCGACCGACGACGCTGAGCCGCGAACAGCTTCGGTGGATCGGTGACCAGGCGGCACGCATGATCCCCGATCTGATTCCCGACGTCGTGCGGTGGTCGTTGCATTCGGATTCGTGGACGCCGACCAAGATGCCGATCATCGACAGCGTCGGCGACGGCGTGATCGTGGGAACAGCGTTCAGCGGCAACGGATTCAAGTTCGCGCCGGTGTGGGGTGAATGCCTGGCCGCGCTTGCGACGGGCGGGCCGAACCCCTTCGGCGACGCCGCATTCAGCGTCGCGGGGCATCGGGAGGTGGCGTTGGCGTGAGCTATGGAACGTCCTGCTGTGCAAAGACCACGTGGCCGCACAAGCGAGTGGCCGCGGTCTGCTGAGATCGGCGAGGCAGGGTCCTGTAAGTCTCTACGGTGCTGAATTCGATGCAGCCACCACCTGATAGAACCATTTGGCGATGTCGGACATCAGGTGTGTTCGTCCTGGTGTGTTGGTGAAGAAGTAGTCACTCATTTTCTGATGTGCGCCTTGGTTATCGGCGACTGCTCCGGTGACCGCGTACGCGAAATCGGGCGACTCGATGAACTGCTTGGCGGAGTTGACCTTGGCTTGCTGAATGAGGTCGTTATCGGCGAGCAGAGTCTGCAGCAGCGACTCGATGAACGAGACCTTTTGGCTCTCCGAGAAGTCCTCGGAGCCGAACAGGTCGTTGAGTCGGTCGAGCACCTGCCGGAGCGCGACCATAGTCGGGTCGCGTTTCTCTCCGGAGCCGGTTGCGGTCAATCCCGACAGTCCTGCTTTGGCGCCGAGACTGATGTCAGTCTTGCCCTGGTCGATCTGCTTGACCTGTCTGAGCACGATCGTCGACAGGTCGATGGGCGTGGTGTAGTTGTCGGGCTGAATCACTCGTTCGAGGTGACGCAGGTAGATCTGCTTCTTCTCCAGCTCGGCGTCGCCGTAGTCGATGATCTGTGACATGAAGTCGTAGAGCCGGACGAACGAACCGACGTCGCGCCGGAACATGTCGAGCACCGCAAGTTCGGCCTTGTCACCTTCGCCGCCGTTGTGAATCAGGGCGGCGGTGTAGCGGTCCGCGAAGCGTTTCTGGCCCGGGTCGACAGCCGCTTTAAGTGCGTGGTGGTCACCCTTGACGAATGCTTGCGCGCAGTCGTCGATTTCGTCGTGCGTGTAGATGGCGGCGGTGTCGAGTTTGGTGGCGAGATCATGTACCAGGTTGGGATCGGTCTCGGTTTCGAGGTAGGCGTCGGTGTAGTACGGCTCGAATGCTTCTCGGATGGTCGCGGGTTCGTTGACGAAATCCACCACCTGGGTCATCGCTGCGGTCTTCGGCGTTCCCGACGGTGTGCGGTAGGTGCGGTTGAGCCGCGAGAGGGTCTGCACCGCAGTGACTCCGGAGAGCTTGCGGTCCACGTACATCGCGCACAGCAGCGGCTGGTCGAAGCCGGTCTGGAATTTGTTGGCGACGATCATCACCTTGTACTGGTCGCCGGTGAACGCGGTCCGCAGGTCACGGACACCAGGGTTCATGCTGGCTTCGGTGAAGTCGTCGGGGCCGGAGTCGGGGTCATGCACGGTTCCCGAGAACGCGACCAGGGTGCCGTATCCGTACCCCTTCTTGGCTATGTACTCGTCGATGGCCAGTTTGTACCGGACCGCCGCTTTGCGGGAGTCTGCGACCACCATCGCCTTGGCATGCCCATCGAGCAGGTTCGCGACGTTCTCGCGGAAGTGTTCGACGATGATCGCCGACTTTTGGGCGATGGTCTGCGGGTTGAGTTTGACCCACTTCATCACCGCCTTCGTTGCTTCGGCCTGGTCGACTTCGCCATCGCCTCCGTCCGTCCCAGCGCCGTGTGCGACGTTCTGCCCGATCTGGAAGGCGAGTTTGAAGCTGTGGTAACCGGTGAGAACGTCGAGGATGTAGCCCTCCTCGATAGCTTGCTTCATCGTGTAGACGTGAAACGGGACGGGCTTCTCGTCGGGTGAGGGTCGGCGGCCGAACAACTCGAGGGTCTTGCCCTTGGGTGTGGCGGTGAATGCGAAGTAAGAGATGTTCGACGAGTCGGCACGATCGGTGGCCTCTGCCGACAGGATTGCTTCGACGTCGATCTCGCCGCCGTCTTCGATCTCCTTGATCTCCTCGGCGGTCAGCACCGCCTTGAGCTTCCCTGCGATCTGCCCGGACTGCGAAGAGTGTGCTTCGTCGGCGATCACGGCAAAGGTTTTTCCCTTGAGTCCCTTGTTTTCTCGGATCGCCTGCATCGCGAAAGGGAAGGTCTGGATGGTGACGACGATGATGAGTTTGCCGTCGGTCAGTGCCTTGGCAAGCAACCCCGACTTTGATGCACCCGACTTGGATGCCTCCTCACGGTCGATCGCGACCACGATGCCCTGATCGTTGTCGATCTGCTTGATCGCGTCCTGCAGCTGTGCGTCGAGGACGTTGCGGTCGGTCACCACGATGACCGAGTCGAACACCTTCTTATTGTCCACCTGCAGCCGCGCCATCCGGTGTGCTGTCCAGGCGATCGAGTCGGTCTTACCCGACCCGGCCGAATGCTGAATCAGATACCGGTTTCCGGCACCTTCAGTGGTAACCGCAGTGGTGAGGTTGGTGACCGCCTCCCACTGATGAAAGCGCGGGAACCGCAGCGTCGAGGTCTTCGTGGTCTTGCCGCTGATCGGATCGGTTCGTGACTCGTGCTTGATGTACATCAGCCGGCCGAGGATGTTCAGCCACGCATCGCGTTGCAGCACCCGCTCCCACAGATACGACGATCGAGAACCATTGGGATTCAGCGGGTTTCCCGCACCACCGTCCTCGGAGCCTCGGTTGAACGGCAGGAAGTGGGTCTTGTCCCCGACGAGGTTGGTGGTCATCCACACCTCGTCGTTGGTGGCCGCGAAATGCACCAACGCCCGGGCACCCGATACGAATAGCGGCTGGATTAGGCCTGTTGCGGGATCTTTTGGCAGCCGCGTCGTGCGGTATTGACGAATGGCGTCGGTCACGGTCTGTGTGAACTCGGTCTTCAACTCCGCGGTCGCCACCGGTAGCCCGTTGACGAAGAACACCAGATCCACCGATCGGTTGTCGGCGGTCGAGAAGTGGACCTGCCGCATCACCCGCAACCGCACCGCCGCGTAGTCGGTGTTGCGTTTGGCGTTGAGCGTGGTCTCCGGCTTGAACACGCACATCGCGAACTTGCCCGACAGGTGAGAGAAGCCGTTGCGCAATAGGTTCAGTGCGCCGCCGCCATTGCTTAATGGCGTATCGAGCACCTTCACAATGCGGTCGAGAAGCTGCGCCTCCTGCTTGGCAACGTCCTTTGAGCCCGGCTTGATGACCTTGTCGACTTGCTCAGGCTGCGTTTCCCGCAACCAGCCGAGAACGTCCTCGGGGAACAACGCGCGTTCTTTGTCGTAGCCCTTGTCATTTGTCGAGTAGAGCCAACCGTGCGCCGCGAGGTGCTCGGCGATCGTGCGCTCTAGCTCAATCTCATTGTGGACAGCCATGATTCAGGACACCTTCTGCCGCACATCGATTTGACCGGTGACCGCCGCGGTGATCAGGGCTGTGCGACGTTCGCGGGAGAGTTCGATGAACTTTTCGGTCTCGGCGATCAGGGTGTCGATCTGTGATGTTTGCCCGTCGAGATGAGCGACTATCCGGTTCTGCTCTGGGACGCTCGGGACATCTAAAGGCAGGTTGAGAATGTCGGCCTGGCTTATGTTGAACCGCCCCGGGTCTGTCGGAGGCTCTCGAACCTGTGAAGGATGGAGAGCATGGCAGCACCACGCAAGTACAGTGAGGAACTCAAGGACCGGGCCACCCGGATGGCATGTGAAGCGCGACGAGATCCCGATTCGTCGAGAGGTGCGATCAAGCGGATCGCCGATCAGCTCGGAGTCCATCCCGAGGCGTTGCGCAATTGGGTTCGTCAGGCCGAGATCGACGGCGGGGTCCGCCCGGGCACCACGAGTGAGGACGCTGACCGCATCGCGGCGTTGGAGCGGGAGAACCGTGAACTGCGGCGAGCGAACACGATCTTGAAGCAGGCTTCGGCTTTCTTTGCGGCGGAGATCGACCGCCCACAGCGTTGATCGTGGAGTTCGTCGCGGCTCACCGCGATGAACACGGAGTCGATCCGATCTGTGCGGCATTGCGCGATACGTCCGCCCAGATCGCTCCGTCCACGGTACGAGCCCACCTGAGCCCCCAGAAGACCGAGGCGCCTCGTGTGGTGCGTGACCGGGATCTCCTTACCCAGGTCCGCGCGGTGCATGCCGACAACCTCGGCGTCTACGGTGCCCGCAAGGTGCATGCCCAATTGCGCAGACAGGGCCATAGTGTTGCCCGCTGCACCGTCGAGCGATTGATGAAAGCCGATGGGCTGCAAGGGATAGCGAGACTCAAGACACGCAAGACCACGCGCAGCGAGGGAGCTGAAACACCCCGGCCGGCTGACCGGGTCAACCGTCAGTTCACCGCGGCGGCACCGAACGCGTTGTGGGTGGCGGACCTGACCTACATCCGCACCCACTCGGGCTGGGTGTACGCGGCGTTCGTCCTGGACGTGTTCTCGCGGATGGTCGTCGGCTGGCAGGTCTCGACCACGATGCACACCGACCTCGCATTGGACGCCTTAGACATGGGATTGTGGGCACGGTCGCGTGCCGGCCACGACGTGGCCGGGCTGATCCACCACTCCGACCGCGGAGTGCAATACCGAGCCATCCGCTACACCGAACGACTGGCCGAAGCCGAAGCGGTGACATCTGTTGGCTCCAAGGGGGATTCATACGACAACGCGATGGCTGAGGCGTTCAACTCGCTGTTCAAAGCCGAATGCATCCGTAACCCCGTGATGCGCCCGCGAGGCGGCTGGGCAGGTGTGGGCGAGGTCGAGATCGCCGTCGCTGAGTACGTCGAATGGTTCAACCACCGCCGCCTGCACGGCGAGATCGGACACGTCCCACCCGTCGAGTACGAGAGCGCCTACTGGTCGACCCACACCGTCACCAGCTACCGTGAGAACCCGGTCCCCGCAAACGCTGGAACCAACTAACCGAGCCTCCAGCAAACCCGGGGCGATTCATGTTCTGCATGGAGGGGGACGACCCGCTGGCTTCAAGCTCAATAAGCCCTCGCACTCGCCTAGTCCCCAGCATCAGCGCTACATAGCGAGCAATCGCACGGTCCGGGTCAATCGTCAATCCATAAAGTTTGTCGGAGAGCATCAGGCGGGGGTAGTCGCCGAGTACAACTGCAGCGCTGCCTACGAGCTCTCGAGTGTTCGCTCTTGAGACAATGAGCTGCCCATTCTTCACGACCGCTTCTGGCCGCGGCACTTCACTATCGGGCAGTTCCTTGTTTCGTTCGGTCGGAAGGCGCCACCATTTGCTGCACCGGCTTTTAACACAGCCCACGTGGTAGTTCCGTCACCTGGCCATGGATAGCATTGTGGACTCCAACCCTGCTTGACCTCAGTGACAAAGTGTTTTAGTCGCATTCCTTGGGCAGTCGTCCCATCGATGGCAAGAGACGATTCGATCACTGCTAACTTGCGCTCACGCAGCAGGTTAGTGAGCCGCTGCTGTTCTTCGATAAGCGTGTCGATCCGGGCCGTCTCCCGGTCCAGAAAGTCGGCGATGGCGCGCTGCTCATCGAGGGGAGGGACCAGTATCTCGATCGCCGAGGCGTCAGCCTTGTAGATGGTCTGGTGGGTGGACCCCAAGTTGAGTCCACGAAGGTCTTGAGCCATCGAACGCAGCTGGTAATTGAGATACTCCGGCAACAGGTTTGGGCCACACACCCAGTTCCAAAAGTCCTGACTCGTGGCCATTGGCCTAGGCATGATCCCTGTAAACCCGACCGATGCGGTTCGCGAGAGCACGACTGTTCCAGCGGGCAGGAGTTCGGCGGCAGAGTTCGCGAGGCCGAGCTCTGAGATCTGGTTCGTAGTCTCGCCGAGGTAAGTGCGGCGACCATCGCGCAGCTGCCATACGTCGGCCAATGTGAACCATGGGATAGTCGTGTTCGCCCAGTACTCGGAGTTGGACCGACTCGGTGTGTGCCCCGTTCTCATTGAGGCGAAGTGGCGGATATTGGCGCGCGTCCATCCGGTCGGGAGCGGTTCTGTCACCCTTCTACCTCCCGCATCAGCTCCATGATCTTGGCGACTTGCTTCTCCAAGTCGGCGTCGATCTCGGCCAGTGGTCGGGGTGGGACGTATTTATAGAAGTGGCGGGTGAACGGGATCTCGTAACCCACTTTGGTTTTCGACTCGTCGATCCAGGCTTCGGGAACGTGCGCCAGTACCTCGGCCTCGAAGTACGCCTTGACTGTCGCATCTCGGCCGTCGTCGCCGCCGGTGTTGCCGTTGTAGGTGAAAGGGATGTTCTCGGTGTCGCGCTTCTTGGGGTCGGGCTTTGGATTGCCCTTGCGGTCTTTCGAGACTTTGCCGGTGTCGGTGAGTAGCGGTTGCTCGACGGTGATGGTCCAGTAGCCGAAGTCGTTGGCGGTGAAGACTTTGGAATAGTCGGGGTCAGCCTCGTCGAAAGCGTCGTAAAGGGCGAGGATACGGTCGCGGGCCTTCTCGTCGAGTTCGCGATTCTTGGAGCCCAGGCTCTTGCGCATCTTGGTCCAGAACGAGGTGGCGTCGATCAGTTGGATCTTGCCCTCGCGTTCGGGTTGCTTGGAGTTGTCGAGTAGCCAGATGTAGGTGGCGATGCCGGTGTTGAAGAACATGTTGGTGGGCAGCGCGATGATCGACTCGACCAGATCGGATTCCAGCAGCCATTGGCGGATTTTCGATGGTCCGGATTCAGCTGCACCGTTGAACAGTGGTGAGCCGTTGAGGACGATTCCGGCGCGCCCACCGCCGTCATGCTCGGGACGCATCTTGGATGCCAGGTGGCACAGGAAGAGCATTTGGCCGTCACCGATGGAGGGGAGTCCGTGCGAGAAGCGCGACCCCTGCGCGAGTGCTTCCTTCTTGACCGATTCCTGCGATGCCTTCCAGTCCACGCCGTAGGGCGGGTTGGACATGCAGAAGTCGAAGGTGCGGTCGAAGAACTTGTCGTCGTCGAGGGTGTCGCCGAGTTGGATGTTGCTGGCATCCTGGCCTTTGGCGATCATGTCGGATTTGCAGATCGCATACGACTGGTCGTTGATCTCCTGGCCGTAGAGGCGCAGACGTGCGTCTGGGTTACGTTCGAGGAGTCGTTCTTCGGCGACTGACAGCATGCCGCCGGTGCCGGCGGTGGGGTCGTAGATGCTTCGGATGGTGCCCGGCTCGAGCAGTGACTCGTTCTCCTCGGCGAAGAGAAGATCGACCATGAGGCGGATGGCGTCGCGTGGCGTGTAGTGCTCGCCGGCTTCCTCGTTGGAGGCCTCGGCGAATTTGTAGATCAGGTGCTCGAACAGGTCGCCCATCGCAGCGTTGGAGACCACGGTTGGGTGCAGGTCCACCTCGGCGAACTGTGACGTCACGAGGTAGAGGCGGTTCTTCTCATCGAGGGTGGCGAGTTCGTTCTCGAACTTGAAGCGCTCGAACACGTCGATGTTCGCGGAAAAGCTCGCGATGTAGTCCATCAGGTTCGCGCGCAGACCCTCGGGATCTTCGAGCAGCGTCCGGAAGTCGAAGGGGCTGGTGTTGTAGAAGCTCAACCCGGTCTTGCGTTTTACCTGAACGTCGAGCGCACCGTCGGAGTATTTCGCTGCGAGGCTGCGTACTTCGTCGCGGGTGGGTTCAAGGATGCAGTCCAGGCGGCGGAGGATGGTGAACGGCAGAATGACGCCGCCGTACTGGTGCGGTTTGTAAACGCCACGCAGTTGGTCTGCAATCCCCCATACGAAGTTGCCGAGCTTGCTCAATCCATGTCCCTTTCCTCACGCCAAGCCAGAGGGTCGTTGCCGCAGCCCGCGCCTCCGGACAAGACGCTAGTCGGCCCTGCAGCGCGTCGTGGAGGGAACCCTGTACACGAGCGCAGCAGCATGGACTGAAGCGCGCACGTGCTCGGTCTGGTTTGTCCACCGCCTGAGACGCGACGATCAACGCAGTCGCTCGCCGTGCTGGCGGCATGGCCGTGACCGCGATGGTGTCGGCGTTCGATACCGGCCGACCCCACAAACGAGGCCGTGAACTGGCGGCTGGTGGACAGCGGGTCTGATGCGTGTGGATCGTCTGATTTGCGTCACGGAAACCTTGAACGAATCGGGTTTGGATCTGGATCTCAACTCTCACTAGTGAGGACTCTCTACGCCTGTGAGATTCGGATCAGGATCGGATTCAGTCCGCGGAATTGCTCCCTGGGCCAGTAGCTATTCGGGCGCCCTAGGTGTACTGACCCGACAGGTTGGGTACGCGGTCGGCGGGTGAGTTGCCTCGGAGTGCGGTGTGGCCGCGTTCGTGATTGTAGATGCGAAGGAACTCGGGGAAGGCCGCGACGCGTTCGGTTTCACTGAGGTAGGGACGGGCGTAGGCCCATTCCTCCTGCAGGGTCCGGTTGAATCGTTCGACCTTGCCGTTGGTTTGCGGCCGGTACGGTCTGGTCCACTTGTGCTTGATCTTGTTGTCGTGCAACAAGTCCCGAAATATGCGGGACCGGTAACACGACCCGTTGTCGGTCATCACTCGCGCGGTGGTGACACCGATCGAGGCGAAGTGCGCCAACGCCCGAGTCATGAACGCGGTCGCGGTTTCCTTCTTCTCATCAGCGAGGATCTCGGAGTAGGCGTAGCGGGAGTGGTCGTCGACGGCGTGATGCAGATACGCGTACCCCAGGTTGGGGCGGCCAGCAACTTTGCGGGTTCGTCCAGGCTCGCGGTGGGCACTGGAGTTGCGGGTGCCCTGGGCGCGGCCGTGTACGCGATGTCCACCGCCGTCGGGGATTCTGCCGAGCTTTTTGATGTCGACGTGGATCAAGTCTCCGGGCGCTTGGTGTTCGTACCGGCGAATCTCGCGTCTGCGGGCACGTACCGGCGCCCCGGTTGCCGGGTCGATCCACGACAGTCGTAGGCAGCCGTAGCGGGTGAGGATGCGGTGCACCGTGGAGACGTTCAACCCCAGGTGGTATCCGATCCGGGCTGGCCCCCAGCGGCGGGAGACGCGTAACCCGACGACCCGGCGTTCCCGGCGCCGGCTGGTGCGATGCGGACACGATCGGGGCCGGCTGGACCGATCACCCATTCCGGCCGGCCCGTGGTCGCGGTAGCGATCCGCCCATCGCTTGGCCGTGGTGACTGACACGTTGAACCGGTCAGCTGCGCGGCGCAGTGGCCACCGGTCGTCCACAACACACCGAGCCAGACGCAACCGGCCAGTCGGGGACAGCGGTGAATTACGGTGGGACATGAAGACCTCCGGGTTGAGGAGCGGTTCTTAGACAGCTCCACACCTCACTCGGAGGTCTTCCCTATGTCACGTCGACTCGCCGAACTCTGTACCTAACGTTCCGGGTCAGTACACCTAGGGGCCGCGCACGACGTTTGTTCGCGACTATTCGAAGATTTCCTCCCAGCGGTAACGGGCCCGCTTCGCTACGAATTTGCGACGACCCGCGTGCCCGAGTCTGGTTGTACGGGACCGAGCACCAACGCGGAGCATCGGAGTCACGGGCACGGGCGAGCGGTTGAATGTCCACCACCCCACGGGGCGCTGTCCTTCGCGGAACGACAGACGCGCGATCGTGAGGTTGATGAAATAGGGGCATGCTCCTCGCTGCCGATGGAAACCTTGCGGACTTGTACTTCTGGCCCCTCGTGGCACTGGTGACGCCCGCAGTTCTCACGTTGACGTTGTTCCTTTCCAGTCGCTGGAGTGCCCGAAACAAGGACGCGCGAGAGGTTCATCGTGCAGTCACGTCCGGCGCGGGCGCGGATGCGCGATCGGGGTTCTCGGACGCAGAGTTCGACTGGTGGAAGTACGGGCGCTCACCGTCACGCAAGAAGCCGAAAGGCGCGATCGGTCACCTAAGACGAGCGGGATGCAGGCTCGGGGGAACTGCCGATACCCAAGGCTCCGACCGGGAGGAGCAGGAGACCGTGAAGATCGATCCAGAGCTGTTCAAGAACTTCTACGTGGTAGACGCCTCGCTCGCCCAACTGACCCTGGTACTCAACCAGTACTCGAAGCGCAACTACTGGTGCGGCCAGTCGCAGCGGTACCGGCAGCTGCTGGGATGGCACGTCGGGATTCACATCGCGTGGGTTATGTGGTTCGTCAGCGTCACGTGCGAGACAACGAGCGACGGAGAGGCAGGTAAGTCGCGCCATACGCCCGCTGTGCGCCTAGACGGAGCATGGCAGCGAGCGAAAGAAGCACTGTCGCTTGTGGGGGACTACGGTATCGAGCGCCGCGACGCGGGTGGGAAGGATCAGACGGTCAAGGGTTTTGTCGCCGCCGAACTGCGGCAGTGGGTGAAGAGCGCAGAGAAGGGCACGCGCGCCAACGCATCAGAGATCGCGGCAGTCAAGACGATGGCACTGAACGAGGTTTCCGAACCGACGACTGAAGCATAGAACTCCGAAATGGCAGCGGACTGCTCCAGGGCAGCGCTTTCCTCGTCGAGTCGGTGCAGAAGGGCGCAGGCGACGACGACGACGATCATCAGTTCGTGTGAGATCCGGCCAGTGTTGGCACATATCCGCGTGAAATAGGGCTTCTGACTAGCGGTTATCCGGACTCTCGGGAGGGCCGCGGAGACGCCTGTCCGCTCCTATCAGACATATACTCTTGGCAGTTACGGACCCGTTATGCACCGATCCTGAGTTCATTCGCGGGCACAGGCTGGGACAATGACTGAAAGGCCGTCATCGGCATCGAGAGGGTGAGCGACGCACTCCGCGAGAAGCGGGCTCGCCCTGCTCGCTGATGTTGCTGCGCTGCACAGTATCTCGGCACCCGATGACAACCTCCGGACGCAGCCGCATGACTCCGCTGCCAGCTCCGGTCAAAAGGTGCACGGCTGCGTCCGGGGGCGGTTTCTAGGTGTACTGCCCGGAGACGTTGATCAATCGCGAGAAGGGCGGGAGGTTCCCGCAGGCCGTGTGCGGCCGGTGATGGTTGTAGTAGTGCAGCCAGTCGTCCAGCTCGCCCCGTCGTTCGGCTTCGGAGGTGTAGCAGCGGGCGTAAGCCCATCCGTCGGCCAGGGTGCGGAGGAAGCGCTCGATTTTCCCGTTGGTCTGCGGCCTGTAGGGCCGGGTGCGCTTGTGCCGGATACCGAGTTCGGCGCAGGTGTCGCGCCACAGGTGTGAGCGGTACGCGCCGCCGTTGTCGGACAGGACCCGCTCGACGGTGACGCCGCGGGCGTTGAACCACTCGACGGCTCGGACCAGCACGGCGGTGGCAGTGCGGGCGGTTTCGTCGTCGTGGATCTCGGCATAGGCGACGCGGGAGTGGTCGTCGATGACGGTATGGACGGAAGCCATGCCCATCAACGGGTCGTAGTGCTTGTTCTTCGGCTTGTCGGGTGTAGCGGCCCGGTTCTTGTCGCCCTGTCGCCGCCCGACGTAGCGCCATCCTCCGCCGTCGGGAATGTTGCCGAGCTTCTTCACGTCGACGTGCAGCATCGAACCTGGGTGATCGTGCTCGTAACGGCGCACCGGTTCTCCCGTGGCGCGGTCGACGTGCGACAGCCGGTTCAAGTGCACGTCTGTAAGGATGCGGTGGACCGTGGACGGGGCTATCCCAAGTCGGCTGGCCAACTGCACCGGCCCCTCCCGTAGTCGCAGGCGAAGACGGACGCAGCGCCTGGCAGTCTGCTGGTTGGTCTTGTTCGGTGAGTGATGCGGCCTGGATGACCTGTCCTGCATTGGCTCGCCGGTGCGGTAGCGGTCGGCCCAGCGCTTCACCGTGGGCCAGGAGACCTGGAACCTGGCGGCGACCTGGCTGATCGGCCAGCCGTCATCGACGACCAAGCGGCCGACGATCAGGCGGTGGCGAGGGGTGAGAGCGGCGTTCGCGTGGGACATGACGAGGCCTTCCTGGGGGCATGCGCCGCCCAGGAAGGCCAGTTGCCGCCGCGGGCGGCGAGATTGTGTGGGTCAGGGCTCATTGAGATGTGCACGAACTCGTGAGCCGTGGCACATGACGGTGTCGAGGGGTGTTCCCCGGCTCAGGCTCCTGGGTAGGAGTCGAGGTTCCACCAGTGGCCATCGAAGTCAGCGACACATGCGTTGCGCCCTCCGTGGGGGGCGTCGTTGGGCTCCGTGACGGTGGTCGCGCCGTGTGCCAGGGCTGCGGCGAAGAGGCTGTCCACGTCCTCATCACTGGCGACCACCAGGTTGCAGATCCCCGGCCCGTAATGCGGGTCATCGTCCCGAACAGAGCCGAGCATGATGCCCCCGTTGTCACGCCAGGCAAGTTGCGCATGGGCCACCAAGGTCGCGTCATCAGGATCCCGCACGATCATGGCGGTGGTGAAGCCGATGGCTTGGAGGAAGTCGATGCCTCGATCGGCGTTTGTATAGCGCAGGCAGTGGAACAGCTGTGGTGTCGTCATGGCTCTAGCCTCACGCCGGAAGCATGTCGGTGTCTTGAAGCAATGGGAAATCGTCCTTCGACTGGCGCAGCGTCCATCCAGTCATCGACTTCCATTCCCGGGACAGGTGCGGTTGGTCGCTGTAGCCGGCCATCGCCGCGACGTCCGAGGGCTGGGCGCCACGCTGGACCAAGTCTTTGGCATGGGTGAAGCGAGCGATGCGCGCCACCCGCTTGGGCGAGAGACCGGTCTCGAGGTCGAACAGGCTTGAGAGCCGCCGTCTGGACAGGCCAACGTCCTGAGCCAGGCCGGAGATGGGGATCGTGCCTCGGGTCCGATGGATCCGCGCGAGTGCCTCGACCAGGTCTGCGCGCGGTGCATGAGGATGCTGCTCGAGCCTCTTGGTGAGGAATGCCGCCAAGAGGTGGAACCGTCGTGGCCACATTGACTGCCGCAGCTGGTCGAGCAGGTGCCTGGGCCACGAGAGATCATTCACATCAACCATCGAGCCGGCCAGTTCCCCGGCCGGCAGCCCGAGAAGCCGACGGGTCGAGAGCGGGTGGAGCGACAATTTGAGGCCCTGCTGGCGTCCCCTCGACTGGATCAGAGCCGGAGTGGTGTGCAGGCCGGAGACTAGTACGTCACAGAGATGCCGCGCGTCGCCATGAAGCCAGCCACAGTCGATGGGCTCTCCGAGCGACAGCACCACCGTGACGCCCATCGAGGGAACCCCGTGGTGGACGGTGTCGGTACTGGTGAAGTCGTACCCCACCCAGGAAAGGAGATGGGGGCGCAACCCTTGCGGGATAGCTGGCTGCCAAACGGGCATGCACCCACCCTAGGGAAGCCCCGGCCCAGAAACAGTCACTTGTCTGACGACCACTGTGGTGTCGCTACACGACCGCCAGGGCCGTGGCGGCTCGATCAACGTCTCCGGGCAGTACAAGGATCGACGGTCGAGGACGTTGTTCTGTAGCAGCGAGAAGAAGCTCTCCATCGCCGCGTTGTCACCACACGCACCGACCCTGCCCATCGACCCGAGCATGCCGTGCCGGGTGATGGCCTTCTACATCTTCTTCGAACGAAATTGAGACCCTCTATCGCTGTGCAGAACGCAGCCGGCCACGTCCCCTCGCCTGGCGACAGCGCTGTTCAGGGCGGCCACGGCCAGGCGGGACTTCATTCTCGAGTCGATCGAGTACCCGACGATCCGGCCCGAGTAGACGTCCTTGATCGCGCACAGGTACAGCTTGCCCTCGGCCGTCCAGTGCTCGGTGATGTCGGTCAGCCACAGCTCGTTGGGGCCGGGCGCGGTGAAGTCTCTCTTGACGAGATCGTCGTGTACAGGCGGGCCGGCCTTGCGGTGCTTGCCGCGGCCTCTCTTGCTGATGGTGCTGGTCCAGCCGCCGGCGGAGCAGATCCGCCACGCCGTCCGCCGGCACATCTTCTCGCCTGCGGCTTCGGCCTCGTCGGCGAGGTAGCGGTAGCCGAACTCCGGGTCTTCGCGGTGGGCGTCGAACAGGGCGTTGGCCCGGTACGCCTCGGCGAGCTCGGCGTCGGTGATCGGGTTCTTGCGCCACCGGTAGTAGGGCTGGCGAGCGATCTTGAGTACCCGACACGCCACCGTGACGGGGATGCCGTCAGCGGCCAGCTCACTCACGAGCGGGTACCACCTTTTCCCGGCAGATTCGCTTGGGACAGGTACGCCGCCGCCCGGCGTAAGACCTCGTTCTCCTGTTCAAGCAGGCGCACACGCCGCTTGGCCTCGCGCAGCTCACGCGATTCGGCCGACGTGGTGCCGGGCTTGATCCCGGCCTCCACGTCGGCCTTGCGGATCCACTTGTTCAGGGTCATCGGGTGGATACCGAAGTCGGCAGCGATCTGTTCGAGAGTCACACCGTCTTCACGGTTCTGGGCGACGCGGACAACGTCGTCGCGGAACTCCTGGGGATAGGGCTTGGGCACAGCTGGCATCCTTCCAGGCCGCCCGGCAGGGCAAGCCAGATCAGATGTCACCTACTCGTGCACCAGCCCCGCCCAGGACTTCTCGGACTGCGGTGTCTGGATCGACACCGAGGTAGCAGGTTCCGCGGGGTGCGTCGAGATCGAAACGGCCTGCCCCTCCGTTCGAGAAGAACCATGCACCATTGGCTGTGCGATGTCCTCGATACAGCTGTGCGCTCGTGGGAATGCTGACCGTCGGGAAGGATGACAAGTCCCGTCCGCCGGGTTCACGCAGCGCTACCGATTCACGGCTGCTCATGCCGCCCAGCGTTCCGCATCGACTCGGGCAGCGTTGAGGGCCGCTGTGAGCTCGTCGTCACCGCCACCCCTGACATACGCGACGGCGGTTTCGTCGTCGAGGGCGGCGTTCGGTGAGCACATCCACAGCGCCGCGGTCCACGCGTTGGCGTGCTCCCGCAAAACTTGCCACACCCTCAAAAGCCGGCGGTCGACTACGGCGTCGTCGGTGAACTGCCACGTCGGATACACCCACGTGCCGGATTCGAGCTGGCAGCCGATAAGGGTGTTGTTCTTGACGCGTTTGGCGAGCGCCTGCTTGCTGACATCAAGCCAGGTGGTCAGTCCTGCAGTGTCGTAGAAAGGTCCAACGGTCTGATCATGCACGCTGGTTGCAGACGGCAGTGCCGCCATCATTGCCCTAGCAATTCGGGAGGTGTCCGCGTACACCGCCGGGTCAACCCCAGAGTCCTCGGCGACGGCGAACCGCACATCCAAGAGGCTGCCCAACTCGTCGAGCAACGCCTGCTTACGATCCATCAGATCCGACATCGAGCCCACTTTCGGTCAACCTGGACAACCACCTGCCTCTAGTTTTACGCCCACACATCCCGTCGGTCAACCGGGTCAACCTAGCGGTCGTGTGCTCACTCCTATCGGCTGATGCCCCGAATCGCCTCGGACGCGTCGTCTTCATCCGGCATGGGTGTATCGCCCCGGCTGGCCGGTTCGAGCCTCGGCACTGACCGCGTGCCGGGTGGGCGTATGTGTGGTTGTTGCTGGTTGCGAGCGTCTAACCAGACGCGGGGAACGCGAAACAGACACGCCGAACGAGCTCCTGGCAGGTCCCCGATAACCGGTCCAGGCAGTTCTAGAGCCAGTTCCTTGTTGTGATCGTCAGTCGATCTCGCAGCCCACGGGGTGATGTTGGTGGGTGCATCCGGCAGCGTACTCGGCCGGCGTTTGGTAGCCCAGCGCTGAGTGCCGGTGTCGGTGGTTGTGGTCGTCTTTGAAGTCGTCGATGACCACGCGGGCCTCGATCAGTGTGGGCCAGCAGTTGCGGTTCAAACACTCGTCGCGCAACCGGTTGTTGAACGACTCGATGAACCCGTTGTTCCACGGTGTGCCGGGCGGAATGTAGGAGATCCCGACCGACCCTGCACAGAACGCCTGCAGGGCTTCTGAGATGAACTCAGGGCCGTTGTCCATGCGCAGCACCATCGGCGGGCCACCCCAGATCGCGAACGTCTTCTCCAACTCCTCGATCAACCGCTCAGCCGGAATCGAGCGGTCCACGATGTTCAGCAACGACATCCGGGTGTGTTCGTCAACCATGGACGCGATCTTGATCTTCTTCCCATCCACGGTGGAATCGAACTGAAAGTCCAATGCCCACACCACTTTCGGTGCGTCCGCGACAACGACCGGGACCGATGACTGGCCGGCGCGTTTGCGGCGCCGAGCGCGCCGCACTTGCAGGCCCT
This sequence comes from Gordonia sp. w5E2, assembly GCF_036540975.1. Lineage (NCBI taxonomy): Bacteria > Bacillati > Actinomycetota > Actinomycetes > Mycobacteriales > Gordoniaceae > Gordonia > Gordonia sp. w5E2. The sequence goes on from NZ_CP144213.1 coordinate 4,401,799, forward strand.
CTTCTTTCCACAACCGATGCACTTTCTTCTTGTTGATCTCGATGCCGTCGTCGAAGCGCAGGTGTGCCCACGCGCGCCGGAACCCGTGCCGGGGGTTCTTGCGGGCATACGTGCGTAGCTGCTCGCGCAGTGCGGCGTCGGGATCGGCCGGGGTGTGCGCTTGCGGCAGCCGTCGATAGGCGGAACGGGAAAGCCCAACTACCTTGCACGCCATCCGTTCTGACATGCTCTTGACGTCCTTGAGCATGTCGATGGCGGCGCGTTTGGCGGTCGGGCTCAGAATTTTCCCTTGGCGATCTCCCGCAGCGCGTCTTTCTCGAGCTCGGCATCGGCGAGCAGCCGCTTGAGTCGGCTGTTCTGCTCGCGCAGCTCTTTGAGTTCCTTCGCGGCGTCGCCGTCCATGCCGCCGTACTGGCGGCGCCAGTTGTACAACGTGGCCGCCGACACCTCGAGATCGGCAGCGATCTCCTCGCCGGTCTTGCCTTCCGCGGCCAACTCATCGGCCCGGCGCAATTTGCGCACGATGTCCTCCGCCGAGTGACGCTTGCGTCCTGCCATGTTCTTCATCGTCCCTTCTCCGCCCTCATCAGGGCAATCAGGACTCTAAAACAACCCGGACCGGCTCACGGGGGACACGCCACCTGACTTGGCATGGCATGCCAGTCGTAGACTTGGAGCCGAACTGAATCTGTTCGAGCCGATACACGATGACTTGTCTCACGTCGCCGGAAGGTCTCGAATACGCGCTAGCGACGATATAACCCAAAAAGACACAGACGACCGCTCGACACAAAGTTGGATCCGGAGCGAAGCGTCACTCACAAGCTCGCACCCATTGCCCAGCATCGCATAAAGGAGGACCAGTGAGCGTATGGGATGACATCATGGACACCCCTGCCGAAGCTGAGAACATGCGCGTCCGAGCAGCTTTGATGCGTGCACTGCGCGAACGTATCGTCACATTCGGCTGGTCGCAGACCGTTGCCGCCGCCAACCTCGACATCCCCCAACCGCGAGTCTCTGAACTCATGAACGGCCGCATCTCGAAGTTCAGCCTCGACGCTCTCGTTACCCTCGCATACCAAGTCGGGATCCATGTCGCTGTCGTCGCCGATCCCGACACAGACGTCGCCGACCATCTGACCAGTTCCAGGTCTCGCCACTAGCATCACCATGCAACCACCAGCGAAGCGTTTGTTCGGGTGATAGACGTTCGCGGGCAAGGGTCACGAGCTTCGTGAACTTGCTCGACGCCCTGACCCCGATCGTTGACGGGGCGGGTCCGGCGCGGCTGCTCGATATGGTCGCCGGCCACTGCATGTCAGCACTCAAAGACTGACTCTATCCCGTGACCAGCAGTTTCATCATACCGATTTCCCTCGAGGTCGGCGGAGGGGGATGCCTTCACGATGCAAACATTCGTATATACACGCGTTTGAAACACCGAACTCGTGTGCAATGTCTTTGACTAGGCACCCCTCTTCTTCGTACCTTTTCCTGAGTAGCTCACCGGGCACTAATTTCTTTTTTGATTCGGGAGCAGCTGCGGGAATGATTCCTGCAGCGCGCATCCTCTTACCGACCGTGGAGGGGGCGGCGTCGAGTGCAGCAGCAATATCGGCAATCGATTGATGCTTGTTGAGGTAGCGATCTCGTAGTTCTTCAATCGGCAGTAGCCGAACGCGTCCGGCCCCAGGAGGGCGACGTGATGGAGTACGGATAGCGATGCCTTGCTCGCGCATTATTTCGCAAAGCCTAGACTCACTAATGCCAAAACGTTTGGCGGTTGCGCGGAGCGTTAGTTTCCGGTCGACGTAGAGTGATTTGATCGCGTCAGGTGAAATCGCGGCAGGCGGTACTGCGTCGTCAACTGGGGTAGACACTTCGACCCTGCGCGTTGCGGTGTAATCCACCACTCGACGGCCTCGAAAAATGACGACGCCGCTATCCTTGAGGCGGCGAGCAATCGTGGGTCTGCACACACCGTACCGAACGCTCAACTGTTCAAGAGTCATGAGCTCATCGACATAGAGATGTTTGATTTCTTCGATGGGCAAGGACACAACCGACGCCCCTTCTTGCGTGCCGCCAGTGCGAATCGTGATGCCAGCTTCGCGAAGGCGGTTGGTGATCGTGGTCCTCGACACACCGAGCTGGCGTGCGATTTCGGTCGACGGCTGGTTCTGCGTCACGTAGAGGTCGACGATCTGCGCGGTGTCGACCGAAACTGTCTTCCGTCCACGGACCTCAATTCCGTTTTCACGGAGAAGGATACGCACCTTGTGTTCGCTCAGGTCGAGATCGCGGCTTATCTCGCGGACGGTCTGCCGCCGGGTGACGTACGCGTCGTAGAGTGTGTCGCGCGACGGTAGCGTCGCTCGGCGTGCGTCTGGCGCCGTGTTCGAATGCACTGCCGCGTCACTGCTGCGGCTGTCAGACGGGGGTGCTTCGGGACGCTGACCAGACGACTTACTTCTTCGAATGCGGCGTCTCGTTGATCGTTGGATAGGTTGATCGTTCAGGTATATGCGCAGTGCGGCAGGGGAGATCGCGAGGGCGCGTGCCGCATCGCGTACCGATAGGTTATCTGCGCGCAGTAGGTTCGTGATGTCGTCCCGTGGTAGGGGCACAGGTGGCCCCGGTAGGTCTAGGTCGGCGATCAGATCGATCGGTGGTTCTGCGCACACTGGTTCGTCAATTCCGAGGCTGTTGAGGAACACACTCGCCTGGTGGTCAAGCGCCTCGACGATCTGCGGGCTGAGCAATGCAAGGAGTCGAGGTACCTCGCGCGTGCGTCGATCGGATGCCGCGACTCCCCGTGTTCGCTGGTAGTTCAGTGTGACTCGCCGGTAGAGAAAATCGCGTGCCAGTTCGTGGCGCCCCATATCTACGCCGTGTTCGGTAGCGATCTGACGCCATTTGTCCTCGGGCAGGAGCTGTGAGTAGTCCAGTTGACGACGGCGGTCGTAGTCGATCTTGCCTGGATGGTCGACGAGGTAGTCGCCGAGTCGTGTGATGGCTGATAGGACTGACCGTGGGAGTCGCGCGCTTCCTGCTCTGTGCCAGACCGAACCGATGTGGCGTGGGTCTTCATCGATGCCGAGGAGCGTTGCGCAATCAGCAACCGGTTTTCCCGTGACAGCGATGACCGTTGCCAGCGAGAGACCGACAGCCCCGTAGTCTTCGTTGAGACCGGGGATGAGGAGCCGAACCGCCCAGGTTGGCCACATGCGTTGCGGGATTGAGGACACTGCAGCGTGCTGTGGGCTGGTGAGTTCTCCCGATGTCTGGGGACGACGCCATGTCTGCTTTGGCGCGTTTATGTCATTCGCCTGGCTAGCACCACAGAAGATCGACTCTAAGCGGCCACCTTTGTTGGTGCGCGCTGTGTATCGGTACCCGCTTGTTCGTGAGAGGACGGTTCCGAAGCTTGGAAGCAGCAGGCGCAGCATCTCGGCGGCGGTCGCATTGTCGGCGGAGAGGATGCTGACGGATGTGGCGGTAGCTGCGACGTCGAGTAGCGACCCGCGATCGACGTCGGTTGCTGTGAGGTTCTCAAGCAGGCCAGTGAAATGGGAGGAGTGTTCATTGGCTGCTTTACTCCAGTCCGCATCGCGCTTGAGGCGAATCGCCAAAACCCTTGCGTCAGCGAGAAACGAGACGGCGTCGAGTATGGCGGTATCGGAGTCCGCCGTAACTCCATCTCGTGGGATGGACATCGCGGTGCTGACGGTTTTGCTGACCGTGCGTTGTGCGATGAGAGCAGGGTCATCGTCGGAAAGCCCGGCCGTGAGGGTCTGACCCAGAGGGAACGTGCAGGCGGGGTCGGCAGAGTTGTCTAGCATGTGAGCGCCACACTCTTGCAACACGGGGATGTCAGTGGCCATCCGATGAAGGGCGGGGCTCGTGCCGCAGCGTTGACAGAGATCGACCAATAGACACTGATGACGAGGACATACGAGCTCCCAGCCGATGCGCCAGCGGAGAAGCCATCGTCCACCGTTCTCAGAGAGGCAGTGCGGACAGAATCGAGACGCTGGACGCAGACGGAAGATGTTTCTTAGAGTCCACCCCCGCTGGTCGGCCTCGCGTCGGGCAAACGCCCCTGCGCTCGCGTCCACTGTGGGGAACGCGTATTCGGTCATCGTGAGGAGGTCTTCGAGTGATGTCTCGGTGGCGTCGGCAAGGGGTTGAAGCCCACCGGGGGTGGCGGGCAGCTGGATTAGACCATGTCTGGTCCGGAGACCGTAGTTGAGATAGCGGAATACGCTCCGAGGCACGTTGAACCGGCTCGCGTAGGCATCGGTCCACGATTCGATACTCTCCCCCGGCACGGCAGGGATGCGAACGGCAAGCGTCCGGGTGGTCATCATGATGCCACCGTCGCCTTTTTCGAGCCGCGAGCGCGCGATTTCAGGTGCTTGGATCCGATTGCCCCGGATTCGATCTCCGCCAGATAGCCCTTGCGTTGCCGTTCAGCCTCGGCGTCGATGGCGATTGTGTCGAGGAGATCCTGGGTGAGGCATTCTTGCCCTGTAGCAATGGCTTTACGGGATCCACGGGCGATTAGTGACATCAGCGAGTTGATATGGCCACTCGACCTGGCGAACAAGTATTCAGCAAGATTGACGGCGAGCATGCCGGGGTGCTTGTGTACTAGCAGCAGGTCACGCTCCACTGTGAGCAGCGTGTCATGCCACTGCTGTTGTTGTTCCTCGTTTTTAAGTCCGAATCCCCTGAATCCTATGGGTGTCCAGCGCCGTGACATCTGTGTCACGAGGTTGTGTGAGCGTTCCTCGTTGTAGGGGTCTTTGGCATCGAATAAGCCAGTCCCGACGAAGATGAAGGTCGCCGGAAGGTGGTTGGTGAGCGACTTCAAATGGTTGATGCTGCGCCGTCCACTCGGGGTGGTTGCGTCGATGAACTGCACTTCATCGACGACGACTAGTACGGTTGCACACGATAGGACGTGGTCCTGTGCGCGTGCGAGCAGCGTCGCTTCGTTGCCGGATAAGGGTGCCCCGAAGAATCGGCAGATGGCTTCGTCGATCGCCTTTGGGCTGGGGTTCGATGGGATGGAGATATACACGACTGGAATGTGTTCTGCATCGGTGGACGGAAGGTAATCACCAAGTTCAGCCCGCTGGGCATTGAAGATTCTTTGGGCGTAATCGACGACCATGGTGGTCTTACCGAGTCCTGGTGACGCACTGATGATGACGGAGTCACGCACTTTGTCTCCCCGCTTGTCTACACCGCATTCGTACACCATGTCGATGGTTTCGTTCGCGTTGATCAGCATGGGGGTTTTGATTGGTCCGTAGTTTGCGTGGTATGCACGGCGTCGCAGATTGTAGTCGCTGCGTGCGCTGGTGCTGAGTGCCTTGAGCTGGGGCGTGGTTAGTTGTTCCGGCCGTGTCGGAGGGTGCGTGGCGAGTGCCTTGAATCCCTCCTTGAGAACCAAGCTGGCAACCCTTAGATCGGGTTCGGGGGACAATTTCTTTTGCGAGTTGGACATTGTGTTTCCAGTGCTATATTCAGTGATATCGGGCCGTGTACGGTTTTCTGTGTCTGGGTGTTCCTCTTTCTTTTGGAAGGGTGCGAACGAACTGCGATATCTTTATGCATCGACATCGTCGGTGGTAGTTCCTGAGGCCCGGCTGTAGTAGTCGTCGAGTTCCTGCTCGTTGTAGTTGCCGTCGCTATCGGGGAGGGGGACAGCCACGTCGGTGTCGAGGTCGATCTCAGAATCGCTGTCTGAGGGTGACTCCCACTGGTCGCCGCCGGATCGGAGGGTCACGGTCGGAGTTGGTTCTAGCGGGTTGCGGTCGCGTCGGAGTTCTTCCAACGCCGCGCGCCGCTCTTGGGGTGTGTCTGCGATACCCGCACCGAATTTGTGGAGTATTTCGTTGATTGCTTGGACGTCGTCGACTGCCGTATCGCAACGGCGTTGGTAGTCGCGAGCAAGCGACAGTGTTCGCTCGGTGAATGGTCCATCGACATAGCGCGCCTTGTTCCATGTCAGGCGAATCCACTCTCCCGGCGATTTTTCTAAGTAGAGGTAGCGCATGTCCCATGGGTTGACTCGTACCGGGAACTTGTCGATGTCTGGTCCGGTACCGGTGCCGCTGCGGGATCCGGGGGGTGGGAGTTGAGGACTGGTGTACTGCAGTCGGTATTGCACTCCTTTGGTGGTGATGGTGCGCCACACCAGCGGTAGTAGTCGCAGCAGAAGGTCCGGGCTTGACGGTACGGTCAAGCCAAATTTTCCGAGCGAGCGCCGAACGCCGAATTCGTGTGCCGCGTTGGGTGACAGCTTAAGATGTGGAGCATCCGGCAGCTGGATCCCGCGATGGATCTGTTTGTGATAGACGTTTGCTAGGAAATCACAGATCATCTCTTCTAGTTCATCCACGTAGTAGGCCGCCTGTTTTTCGATGTCCTCCCCGCGCACCTGCACAGATCCACCTTTTTGTCCTGCAACATCTTGCAGGTAGTACTCTATTGTTTGAAATAGACGTTCGCAGGGGCCTTTGTCCGTGGGCTGGTTAGCCCGTGCGGGTCGTAGATCTGTGTGCATCGCCCGCAAGACCGATACAGTTTGTTTACCGATGAAAATCTTAGCGTTATCGGGGATAACTGCACCAGCAACTGGGCGGCGCGATTGGATGAAGTCAGTGTTGTCTGGATCGTAGACGACGTGGTCGGGGACACCTAACCACCCGAGTTGCTGCATGTAGGCGGGCCGTTGCAGCGGCGCGAAATAGCGATACAGCAGCTGCATCACTGCGAATGCATCAGTCGAACGTTCCGTTAGAATTAGACTGGGAACCTTCTTGCAGAAGACGTCGATGAGCAACGTCAGCTGAAGATTGACCCACCGACTGGTGAGTCGGTCGAGACCGATGACATCGAAATAGTGAGTGTCGAGCATCAAGAATTGAGTGGGGTAGTCCGCGTGCAAGCCGTGAAATTCGCCGGACGGGGAATCCGCGAGTTGCTTCTCGGTCTGTACCGACGACCGGAACGTGTAACGACCGGCGGAAAGCTCCGTCAGTGCCGCGTATGCGGTGGTGCGGCCAGGCTGTCGCACCCTGCCGCCGTACTGCCTTTCACACAGTTGATTGATTTGGTTGATCATCGCTTTGCGAGTGATTCTGGTTTTTCCCGGGTGCTCGCGTACCTGCCGGGCAGCGATTTCCAACCAGCGGGCGTCAATGGAGTGCATCCCTAGTTTTCGGCGGATTGACCGTCCGTCGAGTAGCGCTGCGGGGTTGCCGTCGGCGGCCCAGTAGTTTGCGCATCGCTTCTTCACACAGGAGGTAGTCAGCCCCAGCTCTGCTGCTTTCGCCGCATATCGTTCTTCCAGAGCTATCTCGGGCGCGTATTGGGAACGGGGTTCGCCCTTCAACGCGCGATCTGAGGTGCCGCTGCGGTATCCCGTGGTGATCTCTAGGACGTGTTCTTCCCATTCATAGGCGTCGCGCTGCGCCTGTTCGGGCGCTAGATCGATGTCTGAGGCGGCAGATGTCTTTCCCTCAGGCGGAAGGGCGTCAAGGACGACGAAGTTGGGGTTCGCGGACATGGAGCCAGTCCAGATCGTGCAGAATCCCGGGGTGTCTTCGTAGGACAGCACAGCTACTTCGGCACTGATCGACTCAACGTGAGCCGGCCGACCGTGATACACGACTTTGGTGCCGGGAACTACGCTCACGGCACTCCTGGATAGGTCCATGGTTCTTCGTTTCTTGTGGAAGGCGATGTCTATCGCCTGCCCTGGTGGTGGCTGTTGTGTGCTCGTGGAATAGGCGACGATCAGCGAACGGAGTCGCTGATGCGGTGGTGGAACAATGCTCTCGCCTCGTCGGTCAGGTAGTCCGGGAGTGGCACCCCTTCCGAGAGTTCTGTGGTGCCGCGCAGAACGAATCGGTGCAGGTCGGCGCGGAGTTGTTGACGCCAGATCAGGTGGCGCACAGCGGGGGTGACTGGCCATTGTGGAAACTGTTCTTGAAGTTTCTCGACCAGCTCGTCGACGGTCAATGTGCCTGCTCGAACCGCCTCAAGGGCGGCAGTTGTGACATCGGAGTTGGTGAGTTCCGGGTCGCGAAACCCGTCGAGGTAACCCATGTTGAGTGACACCATCTCATCGGGTTCGGTCACGTGGACCTCGGTGTTCCAGCCCAGTGCTTGGATCCGTGGCATCGCCCACTGCAGGCACGAAGCTACTTTGGGATCGTTGAGTCCTGGAGCTGTTTTGACTTCCACTATGGTGACCTCTCCCGACCGCGAAACCGTGGCGTAGTCGGGTGTGTAGCGGCGGAGGCGGCGCTCGGCCCGTTCGACGAGCCGAAACGGCTGCGAATGGATCTCGATGATCTCCGGATCGGCATCTGCGAGCTGGAGTCGTCGTAGCTCTCGCAATGACTCGTATTGCACGTGAGCGCCCATCGTGAAGCAGTAGTGTTTACCCGAGTAGTACCACTGCCCCGAGAAATGACGAACAAGCCGTATGGGAAGTGTGTTCTTGAGCGCTTCGCGGCTTTGGACGCCGTCACAGGGGACAGTCGTCACGGTGTCATCAAGACCTCGTATCCTTATTACAGGACCCCCGGCGCTTGCTTTGATGTCTTCCTGTAAGCCATGTTTTTCCGGCACGGCACTATCCTCTCGGAGGGTCTGTGCATGGGACTTCGACATGATCTGACCGCACAACTGCGTGCTTGCACACATTGTTTCGACATCAATCACCGTCCTGGAAACAGGCATCATGCTCGGCCGACCTGGCGGACGAACTCGCTGAGTAATTGCTTCCAAGGGCGAGGTGTGCTCATCGCTCAAGCGATTCGGCAGGAAAGAGTGATCAGAGATCCGCGATCAGAGTATGAGCCAGTTCATTGGCATCACTTCGATTCAGAGTTAACGAGAGTGTCTGCTCGGCGGTCCTGATGCCGTTTCACCTCTGAGAGCCAATGGTAGCGCGAACTGGCGGACCAATCCATAGCCGTGAGCCCCTTTTATCAGACCACGAAAACTCTGCGCGTATCGTCGTCCCCATACATCGAAGCCACAACTAACTCTGGCGGACTGACTACACCGCGTGCGATCGAGTACGTGATAGTTCGGGTTGCCAGTTTGGGAGAGGGACCCTATGTCCATCTATGCGCTCGGCACGGCTCACACCGTAGAGCAACTACTCGAAAGCGGCCGCGACTATCCCTCCGAGTCGGTGTGCCTCAACCCGTTCTGCACCAAGCCTGTCTCGTACGCCGTCCACCACGCGGGTCGGCGGCAGCTGTTCTGCAGTCCGAGGTGCCGTCTTCAGTACCGCGACTATCGCAATCATCTCACCGCCGAGCGAACACAACTCGTCAGTCATATCAACTCGTGTGAGGTACCCCGTCGCACGAAAGTGATTCTCGGGCGCCAACTTAACCAGCTGGACTGGTCACTCGTGCTCTTCCCTCCCACCGACTGGGTTAAGCAGTTCGACTAGCCCCACCGATCCTGCCTTGGTGGAGGACACTGTTGCCACACTTGGTGCACATGACCCTCGTGCAGGAGGCGCCTCCGGCTGCGACAGCTCCGAGCAGACAGCGGATCAATCAGTTGCTCCTGCGGATCAGACGCTTGCTCGAGTCTGGCACGAATTCGGCGGTGCGCAGCCGGTTCCAAATCAGTTCAACTTGAACACTTCGACGCGCCCACGCATTCATCTCCAGGTGCAGATTTGTACAGTGTAGATGCTCTGCTGGTAGCGGAAGCAGCTCGTGCAAGCGCCGGGCAGCCTCATCGATGCCCGCACAGTCGAGCACTCCGAGAGCCAGCGCTATCGTTGGTGCGAGAACAAAGCTCGATACAAAGTTGCGCGTGCTGTTGCGCGCCATGTCACCGGTCTCCCGCAGTTCCAAGATCGCCGCGCCACTTCCCCTTACAAGACAGTCGATCTGCGTGATATCACCAGCCAGAATGATCTGGCGCGCCAGGTACGCCACATCATGCAGCAGTGGACTCGGCGCCCAGGTTGAAGGCGACGGATCACGTTCGGTGCGCAGAAGCGTGTCGATGCGTGCCTGTGCGCACAAGATGGGCGAATCGGCATCGAGAGCAGTCGCCTGAACTCCGCCGAGGACGAACTGGCAAACACCGCCGTAGCGACCATTCGCGCCATCACACGAACCTCCGCGAAGCCGCAGTTGCGTGATGCGACGACGTCGTGGGTGCGATCCGCACTGGGGGCATGTATCCACGAGCAAGCAGTGGTGGCGGCGACACGCGAAAGCCCACCGAGACCGCCAGCCCAACTGCCATCGGCCACCATCTTCGGTTAGGCACTGCGGGCAGAACCGTGAGCTCCTTGTCACGAGCCAGAAGCCCGCACGCGGACGTGGATAAACCTGGTAGTCCGTAGCAACCGGCGTCACGGTGTACCCATCAGTCTCTGGGAACATTGCCGACACAGTCATCGACTCGATCTGCGCCGAGCGCATTCCGCCGGCGAGCGCTAACCGCTCGATCTCGGATCGCGATACGCCGGTAACGAGGTCGCGCCTGCCTGCCCCCGGCATAGACATGTGTCGATAGAACTCGCCCAGCGTGAGCCGATGCCGCCGACAGCACGCTTCTACCCACGAATCGAGCGCTTCTCCGTCGATTGCCGGAACACGCAGCGCCAATGTACGCAAAGCAGTTCGAGCTGGCGAGTCGGACTTGGTTTGCGAGAGCATGTCTTAGTATCGCGTGCGATACAATGGGCGTGGGGCGAACCGCGCCCCTCCCCGACCGGTCACAATGAACGACGTGCCGGTCCCTGAAGCGTCCCTGACGCCAGCTCAAAGGCGGGTCCGGAAGATGCGGCGAGATGCAGTTGGAGACGCGATTCGCCGAGCACGAGTCGGGGCCGGACTAACTCAGCAGCAACTCGCCGACGCCAGCGGCGTCAGCCGACCAGCCATCGCCCGCATCGAAACCGGTGAAGCCTCGACTCAAGTAGACCGGCTGTGGGATCTGGCCGAAGCACTGGGCACGACGCCGAGCGCGATACTCGCGGATGCAGAGTCAAATCTCTAGTCGTCGGGACTGACGCCACTAATTGTACTGACCGGGGACGTTAGTCGACGCTTGCGGCGCCGGTAGAACTCGCGTCAGGGTCGCGGCATCGCCGGTGACATCCACGCCATGCGCGATAGCGGCGGGCAGAGGCATTGCGCCTTGCAGGAGGGCAACCAGTACCGGCCCGGGGCCTGCAACACGCGCCAGGGGGCTGACATCGCGCTGGCAAGGGTTCACCGTGATGGTCCCGTCGGCGGCGGTGAGGTCGAAGCCGTCGTCGAAGGTGCCGAACCGGATCACGATCGGTGGCTCGTCCGGTCTGTGATCCGCGAGGAGGAAGCGTGCCGGTTGGCTGAGCCAGTGCATCTGGAAGATCGCATCACTCGGCGCCTCTGGAACCGTCGGTGCACCCCACTTCAGAAGCTCGCGCAGCACTCCGTCCAGGGCCCGGCCACGCTCGGTAAGCCGATACGTTGGCGTGCCCGGGATTCCTGGGGCGGGCTCGCGGGCGACGACACCGTTGGTCTCGAGGTCCCGCAGGCGCTGGGTGAGCAGGTTCGTCGCGATGCCAGGCAGGCCGCGCTGGACTTCACCAAAGCGCAATGCTCCCCCGATCAGCAGCTCACGCACGATCAGGAGAGTCCACCTGTCACCGACGACATCCAGGGCGCGAGCGATCGAGCAAAGCTGTCCGTAGGACTTCACCTGAACCCCCTTGACTTTATCAAGTGCCTGCTTGAAAGTATCAAGCACCATTCTCACACCAAGGAGAGCCATGCCCGCCACCCTGTCTTCTGCCGCACCTCAGACACTCAAGGACTACTACCGGATCCTCGAGTCCGGCATCGACAGTTACCAGGACGGGGCTGACCTACGGCCTCTGCTGGATGACCACCTCGACTTCACGGGCTCCCTCGCTGGACACCTCCCCGACGCCACCGATGGCTTCCTGGGCGGGGTCGCCGGGTTCATCGCGACGGTCAAGCAGATCGAGATCATCCACGACGTGCACGGCACTAACAGCTCCGCCGTGCTCTACACGGCGACCATGCCCGGCGGTCCCATGACCTTCGCGGAGTTCTTCACCTTCGACGGCGGACGCATCGCGTCCTTGAACCTTCACTACAGCGGCCCCGAGTACATCGAGAAGGGTGGACGATGACGGCACAGAAGGACCTGGTCGAGCGAGTTCGTGACGCGCTAAGAGCTCGCAACCCTCGTGAGGTGTCGATGTTCGGGGGAGTGTCGTTCATGGTCGAGGACCGGATGGTTGTCGCCGCTCGTCGGGAAGGGACGCTCCTGCTACGCATCGACCCCACTGACGCGGAAGACCTGCTCACCCGCCCTGGTGCTCACCCTGCGCTCATGGGCGCAGATCGCCCCATGGGCGACGGCTGGATCAGCGTCGAGCAGGCCGCACTCCAGGGACCTGGGCTCGAGTCCTGGCTCGAGCCAGCACTCACCTTCCATGCAGCGCAAGGCGCCGAGTAGAGATCTCTACTCCAATTCCATCATCCGGTGGCCGGTCGCAAACGCGGCCGGCCACCGATCTATCTCAGGAGGCACTTTGAGTCATCGCAATGCCGCGCTGACCCCACGTCATCGTCTACGAGTCGCACGCCTCGTCATCGAGGAAGGATGGCCGATCAGCGAAGTTGCTGCCCGCTTCCAGGTGTCGTGGCCAACCGTGAAGCGGTGGGTCGACCGCTACCTTGCTGGCGAGCCGATGCAGGACCGGTCGTCACGGCCGAAGTCTTCGCCGAACAAGACGAGCAAGAAGACGACAAAACGGTGCGTGAGCCTACGAATGCGCCTGAGGGAAGGGCCTATTCAACTCGCAGCCCGACTCGGCATCGCCCCGGCCACGGTCCACCGCATCCTCACGACCGCGCGCATGAATCGACTTTCCTACGTCGACCGTGCCACCGGCGAGCCAATCCGCCGATACGAACACGACCACCCTGGCTCACTCGTGCACGTGGACGTCAAGAAGCTTGGGAACATCCCCGACGGTGGGAGCTGGCGATACGCCGGGCGACGTCAAGGATCGAGGAATCGTGCCGTCACTCCCGGCAAGCCGAAGAACAAGTGGCGCAACCCCAAGCTCGGGTATGCGTTCGTGCACACCATCATCGATGACCACTCGCGCGTCGCCTACACCGAGGTTCACAACGACGAATCCGCTGTCACCGCCGTCGGAGTCCTGCATCGAGCGGTCGAGTGGTTCGCCGACCGAGGGGTCGCAATTGAGCGCATCTTGTCCGATAACGGTGGTGCGTACCGTTCTCACCTGTGGCGAGACACGTGCGAGGCCCTATCGATCACTCCGAAGCGAACGCGGCCATACCGCCCACAGACCAACGGCAAGGTCGAGCGATTTCACCGCACCATGGCCGACGGTTGGGCGTATGCGCGCTGCTACACGAGCGAGAACGAACGCCGCGATGCCCTCCCCGACTGGCTCCACGAGTACAACCAGCACCGACCACACACCGCCTGCGGAGGCCAGCCGCCCTTCTCACGATTGATCAACGTCCCCGGTCAGTACACCTAGGAGAACCCCTCATGTCCACACCCGCATCACTTCCGTATGCCTTCGTCGCCAAGATCGTCGCGGCCGATGGACAGCACGACGCGGTCGCCGATCTGCTCGCCGGCGCTGTCTCACTCGCCAACGAAGAAGTAGGAACGATTGTCTGGTTCGCGGTCAGGACCCACGCCGACACCTTCTGGATCTTCGATGCATTCCCCGACGAGGCCGCTCGCGACGCCCACGCCAACGGCGCCATCGTCGCAGCCCTGATGGCCAACCAGCACCTCCTCGGCGCAGCACCCGAGATCCTGGCGGCCGACGTCCTCGCGTCCAAGCTCCCGTAGTCCGCCAACGCACGAGACGATCGCGCCCCGCCGAGCCGTCGCCAGGTCGCGACGCAACGCCACGCTGCGTTGCCGAGCGGTACGAGGCCTATCGGCACACGGACAGGATGCCGGCCGCGAGCGCTCAGCCGGCGAGGGGTCCGTCGCAGAGGAGAGCGACGTCGGTGTCGGGCAGAGCCGTGAGGCCAGCGCCGGTGGGAAGGGTCGAGTCGACGCAATAGTGGTGCAGAACAACGCGGGAGCGACCACCACCTACAGCTACGCCATCCATCTGGTCCCCGCCGGTGAGCCAATCGACGCCCCTGCGATCGCCACACTCAGAGGAGCCCAGCGCAGCCGGACCGACTACGGGGCCAACCTCGAATGGACCGACGCTCGCACTGTTGTCGTCAGTTACTGGAAAGCCGACTCGATCCACCCCGACAACACCCAGCTCAGGCACACCCACCTGGCCGGAATGAACCTGCGTGTGGTCCTGGAACCCGCACCGCCCGATCACCACGCCCTGCCAGGACCAATGACACCGCACCGCTGACCAAAAGTGGCGAAGCGTCTCACTCCTCGGACTCACAGCGGCGCATATGTCAACTGAACACGAATTACCAGCTCCCCCAACTAAATTAGAGTGCCGATAACCTGCCGTGCAGCAGTCCCGGCTGCCGATGTGTCGGGCTTGCCAAGAGCCACCCGACGAACGAACCCCGGGCCGCCCACCTCACTCCGGGTCATGCCACCCCACACTTCGAAGCGTGACAGCGATCACAGCACTATTAGCGATCCGCAAAGATACATCAGTCGAACTGAATATGGACAAGGATGACACTCGGCCGCCGGGGAGGACGGCGGGTGTCATCCTTGTCCGTCCCTCTGCCCTGCCATCGCCAGAGCCCGACACCGCCAACCCTTTCGGCTCCCGGACGCAGCTGTCTCTCAGAAGCTCTCGGACGGAGGTGGGCGGGCCACGCTGCCGCCCACCTCGACTGACTACTCGGTGTCGCGGCCGCAGGTGCGCGACGCGAGGGGCGGTCCGGCCGGAACCAGGTGGCCGGCGCCGAGCGGTGCTGATCCCGCACGTGAGGGTAGGTAGCACCCGCTGCGGATCGCCAACCTGCGCGAAGACAGCATCGATTTCAGCGGCCAGCCAGGTGTCTTCGACGTCGATCACGTCGACACAACCGGCCAGCGGCACAGCCCTGACGCAGCCCATCATCTCTGACCTCCCTGCGCTTGGGGTGACAGTGACGACCACCACCCCGGGTCAGTCAGCCCGAGGCCGCCTCGGAGCCAGCGGTGATCTCCTGACGCCCAGCACCGGAATGCTCAATGGCCACCTTGCGAGGCTTGGTCTTCTCAGCCACCGGGATCGTCACCGTGAGCACACCGTTGTCATAGGCAGCAGAGATCTTCGCCGGATCGACACCCTCACCCAGAGTGATCTGCCGACGGTAGGTGCCGGCGAATCTCTCGTTGGCCAGCCACTGCACACCCTCATCCGAGAGTGCGCTGCGATGCGCCGACAAGGTCAACACCCCGTTGTCGACGTTGAGATCGATCGAACCAGGATCAACACCAGGCAGGTCGGCGATCAACGAATAGTGGTCGTCGACCTTGTACACATCGATCGGCATGAATCTCGGTGCACGTCGGCCAGCGACGGACTCGCCAGTGAGAAGTCCTCGAGCCCAGTCATCAACCATGGAGAACGGATCGATACCCAGCATCGCAACCACCTCCTTGATCCACGGGTGCCGCCACACTGACGGCACCACATCAACCTTCACTGCGCACCATCAGATTAGCACTCACAACCAGCGAGTGCCAAGCATCTGATTGATGTTCCGCGCACTCAGTCATCCACCAGCACAACAGCACTCGATCCAAGAGCGAGCAGTAACCCGCATTCGGCATCGGGTGGCGGGCCGCGCATACGAGTGCTATCTAGGAAGACGACGTTCACCGACGGCCACGTTCCGCGCGACATGACCCAGGAAGGATGATCCCACCCGATGTCGGCCCCCGCCCCCGAACTTCACCCGATCGTCTGGCCCGATCCCAGCCCGCTGCAGCACTGGTGGACCCACGTCATGGGCGCAGCCACGCCTCCACCCGGATCAATCCGAAACACTGGTACCAGCCACCCCCGACACCAGTCGACCGGCAGCGAAGCACTCCCAGCCCGACATTGACCGCCAGCACCGGGTGCCCGTGGCCTCAACAGCAGCTGGCCTCCGCTCGACGGCCCTGACCGCGTCACACACCTCTACGGCCGGGCCCACGCCTGCCCAGGTGCAGTGACTACGACGCCCCCGACCTCAGGGCGGCGTTCTGCTCACGGGCGGGCCGGGCGTCGGCCTTGCGACGTCTCTTGTTGTCCCACAACCCCACCACTTGCATCGAACTTGCAGTCATGACCTCCCGCAGCCTCACATTTCACCGTCACACCCCGCCCACCCCACAACACCACGACCTACGGTGGGCCCTGGCCTACCTCATCGCCCTGGCCGCCATCCTTGTATTCCTCACCACGTCGCAGTGACACCTCACTCCCCTGGCGGGTTGGCAGGGTGCGGCGACAGACCACGTCCGTCCACGCCTCGGCCAGCACTGGTGGGTCAACCCGACAGCAGGTGACGGCAGCGGCGTACCCCGCCGCTGCCGTCACGCGCACACGTAACGTCCGATCACCGGTCGCGGATCGGTATCGGACCAACCCCCGTAGGGCCGAAACAGACTGCGCTATGCTGCCTTCGTAGCAATAGAGCAGGCCAGCAGCAGGGAGGGCAGACGCGGATGGTGATCCTGGGTGGTCTTGTTGCGCCCGTCGCTGTGATGGTCACCGCGTTGGTCATGGAAGCACTGCAAGAACGCATACTCCCCCACATGACCGACGACGTCCCGCGCCCATGACAGACCGGGCGGCCGCCCATTCCTAGCCACGGCATTTCTGCCAGACCGGTGCCGCGCACTCACGGTTGCCATCTGTCGCAGACTGGCCTTGAAACCGTGGCCCCAGACTGGCGATGGAGCCTACGACGTCGATTCCGATCCGACAGACTGGCCGCCGGGCTGAGCCAACCTGAATCGCCCCGGGTTTGCTGGAGGCTCGGTTAGTTGGTTCCAGCGGTTGCCGGGACCCGGGTTCTCACCCGGTAGTTGGTGACCGTGTGGGTCGACCAGTAGGTGGTCTCGTATTCGACGGGTGGGACGTGTCCGATCTCGCCGTGCAGGCGGCGGTGATTGAACCAATCGATGTATTCGGCGACGGCGATCGAGCTTGTCAAGATGTCTGTGTAAGAACGTAACTCCTGATTTCTTGGGTTCGCTTTCGGTGTCTAGTTGAGGTGGGGTTCGATGCGGTCGGGGTAGGCCAGGGCGAGTTGTCCGAGGGCCTGTTTCCAGCTGGTCACGACTTGCCCTTCGACGAGTCGTCCGGGCGCTTTACGCTGACTGGCTGGCTTGCCGCGTTCCTTCTCGCGTTGCCTGGCTCGTTTGTCCTCGATGTCGCAGATAGCCAGCCAGAGCAGTTTGCGGACCGCGACGTCGTTGGGGAAGTGTCCCCTGTTCTTGATGACCTTGCGGAGTTGATAGTTCAGCGACTCGATCGAGTTGGTGGTGTAGATGACCTTGCGCAACTCGGGTGGGAAGGCCAGGAATGGGATGAATCTGTCCCAGGCGCGGTCGAAAGCCTGTGCCGCACTCGGATATGTGACACCCAACGCCGAATCTCGGAAGATCTCCCATTCTCGGCGCGCGGTCTCGGCGTCGGGGGCGGTGTAAATCGGTTTGATCGCCCGGGCGACCTGTTTGCGGTCTTTGTAGTTGATGAACCGCATCGCGTTGCGGATCAGGTGCACGACGCAGGTTTGTACGGTGGCCAAAGGCCACGTCGCCTCGATCGCCTCGGGGAATCGGGGGTGTCAGATGGTCTGTGTAAGTCCAGTGCTCATTAGTGAGAGGAAGATTTATGAGCATGGCGTTAGACGACAAGCAGCAGGACAACGACGACCACCCACCGCT
The DNA here is from genome assembly GCF_036540975.1 of Gordonia sp. w5E2. Lineage (NCBI taxonomy): Bacteria > Bacillati > Actinomycetota > Actinomycetes > Mycobacteriales > Gordoniaceae > Gordonia > Gordonia sp. w5E2. The sequence continues at coordinate 4,419,742 of NZ_CP144213.1, forward strand.
GCCTGAGCTCGCAGAGCCGCGTTCGACTGCGGAGGTGGCCGAAGCGTTGCAGGCCTCGGGCATGGTCGATGAGTTGTTGGCCCAGATCGATTCGGGTCAGGTGCAGGTCACCGGGGACGGTGGCTTGATTCCGGGCTTGATCAAACTCGCCCTCGAACGCGGTTTGAAGGCCGAGCTGACCGATCACCTCGGCTACGAGAAGGGCGACCCGGCAGGCCGGGAACTGCCCAACGCCCGCAACGGATCAACCCCGAAAACGGTGGCGTCTGAGGCGGGGCCGGTCGAGCTGAAGGTCCCTCGTGACCGTGACGGCACCTTCACCCCACGTCTGGTGCCGAAGGGATCGCGTCGGCTCGGCGGCCTCGATGACATCATCATCTCGCTGTACGCCGGAGGCATGACGTTACGCGACATCCAACATCATCTGGCCGCCACGGTGGGCACCGATCTGTCGCATGAGACGATCTCCAAGATCTGCGACGAGGTTTGCGACGCGGTCGATGAATGGCAGAGCCGGCCGCTGGAAGCGTTGTATCCCGTCCTCTATCTCGATGCCCTGGTGGTCAAGGTCAAAGACGGTGCTCACGTTCGAAATAAGCACGCCCACATAGCTATTGGTGTCGACATGGCTGGCGTCAAGCATGTGCTGGGCATCTGGATACAGGCTGAAGAGGGCGCGAAGTTCTGGGCCGGGGTGTGCGCGAATCTGGCCAACCGCGGCGTCAAGGACGTGCTGATCGTGTGCTGCGACGGGCTGACCGGATTCCCCGAGGCGATCGAGGCGACGTGGCCTTTGGCCACCGTACAAACCTGCGTCGTGCACCTGATCCGCAACGCGATGCGGTTCATCAACTACAAAGACCGCAAACAGGTCGCCCGGGCGATCAAACCGATTTACACCGCCCCCGACGCCGAGACCGCGCGCCGAGAATGGGAGATCTTCCGAGATTCGGCGTTGGGTGTCACATATCCGAGTGCGGCACAGGCTTTCGACCGCGCCTGGGACAGATTCATCCCATTCCTGGCCTTCCCACCCGAGTTGCGCAAGGTCATCTACACCACCAACTCGATCGAGTCGCTGAACTATCAACTCCGCAAGGTCATCAAGAACAGGGGACACTTCCCCAACGACGTCGCGGTCCGCAAACTGCTCTGGCTGGCTATCTGCGACATCGAGGACAAACGAGCCAGGCAACGCGAGAAGGAACGCGGCAAGCCAGCCAGTCAGCGTAAAGCGCCCGGACGACTCGTCGAAGGGCAAGTCGTGACCAGCTGGAAACAGGCCCTCGGACAACTCGCCCTGGCCTACCCCGACCGCATCGAACCCCACCTCAACTAGACACCGAAAGCGAACCCAAGAAATCAGGAGTTACGTTCTTACACAGACATCTTGACAAGCTCGGGGAATCCGGTCAGCCCGTCGCAGCACACGATCAGCACGTCCTTGACGCCGCGGTTGGCCAGATTCGCGCACACCCCGGCCCAGAACTTCGCGCCCTCTTCAGCCTGTATCCAGATGCCCAGCACATGCTTGACGCCAGCCATGTCGACACCAATAGCTATGTGGGCGTGCTTATTTCGAACGTGAGCACCGTCTTTGACCTTGACCACCAGGGCATCGAGATAGAGGACGGGATACAACGCTTCCAGCGGCCGGCTCTGCCATTCATCGACCGCGTCGCAAACCTCGTCGCAGATCTTGGAGATCGTCTCATGCGACAGATCGGTGCCCACCGTGGCGGCCAGATGATGTTGGATGTCGCGTAACGTCATGCCTCCGGCGTACAGCGAGATGATGATGTCATCGAGGCCGCCGAGCCGACGCGATCCCTTCGGCACCAGACGTGGGGTGAAGGTGCCGTCACGGTCACGAGGGACCTTCAGCTCGACCGGCCCCGCCTCAGACGCCACCGTTTTCGGGGTTGATCCGTTGCGGGCGTTGGGCAGTTCCCGGCCTGCCGGGTCGCCCTTCTCGTAGCCGAGGTGATCGGTCAGCTCGGCCTTCAAACCGCGTTCGAGGGCGAGTTTGATCAAGCCCGGAATCAAGCCACCGTCCCCGGTGACCTGCACCTGACCCGAATCGATCTGGGCCAACAACTCATCGACCATGCCCGAGGCCTGCAACGCTTCGGCCACCTCCGCAGTCGAACGCGGCTCTGCGAGCTCAGGCAGCGGTGGGTGGTCGTCGTTGTCCTGCTGCTTGTCGTCTAACGCCATGCTCATAAATCTTCCTCTCACTAATGAGCACTGGACTTACACAGACCATCTGACACCCCCAATCCGAACGCTCTCCATACACGCGAAACAGTTGACTGCGACATGCCGAGATGCTCAGCCATCGCCCGCGTCGACCAGTGTGTCGCATTCTTCGGAGTGGTCTCGAGAGTTGCGGTGATCAGGTCTTTGATCTGCTCGTCGTCGACGGTGCGAGGTCGCCCGGGCCGGGGTTCGTCGAGCAACCCCTCGCAGCGGTGCTCGACGAACCGGCCTCGCCATCGCCGCACGGTACCTCGGTTGAGGCCGAGTCGTTGTGCCACTTCGGTATTCGACCCGCCATCAGCGGCAGCGAGAACGATTCGTGATCGCATCGCCAAACCCGAGGCCGTCGTTCGCCGACGCGCCCACCCTTCGAGCTCACGGCGCTCGTCATCGGTCAGAACAACATCCACTGCTCGCGGACCCCGGGTTGCCATTCCCTAGCCTAACAACCGAACGAAATTAATGACTCAGGACACTAGCCACACACCGACACGGTACTCTCGTTCTCCACCGTCGCATCGGCCTCGAATTCAAGCGTTGTCGACACTCGACTCCCGTCTTGCTCTCTTCGTCCCATCCGCACACTTCTCTCCAATCAGCAGGGTTACGACCAATACTTGAGCCCGCCGCGTCGATTCCCCCATTCCATGACGGTAGGCACCGTTCTGGGCGATACTGAGAAGTGCCCCGGACCGAGTAGAGGCTAGGTACATGCAGAACTCACGCAATCCTGACGCGACAATTCTCACTGCGGCCGAACCGCATCGGATGACACTGGGACTGCCCCTACGCAAAACCCCAGGCATCCGCGGCAGCGGCACCACACGGAGATATTCTGGCCGGCCAACCCATCAGGCAGGGAGGTGATAGAGTCCAGTGGCGGGACTACCACGGTACGTCCGCACCGATCTGCCCCTCAAATATAGTAACGTTCGCCAACTTCGCCGAAACTGAAAACGACGTCGACGACCTCTCCGGCCAGCATTTCGCAGTAGGCAAACTAGCCATCGCGCGCCAGGACATCGAGCCGGTCGAATAGGTCATCGGCACACTGAACTACCGTTGGGCCGCGCCCGCGCCGCCGCGGGCGCGTGGACAGCTACACCATTAGGCTGGATTTTTGGATTACTCCACCGAGGCCGGCCGCCGTGTACACGCCTCGATCTCAGCTTCTACGCGCCGATCTTCGGTGCCGTTGTCGGCGCTCCGTTCGGCCTGCTCATGCACGCATCACAGGACAGGGCAGCCAGCGCGACTTCACCTCGTTCCCAGTCCTTACGACCATGTCCCTACACAACCACGTCACTACGAAGTCCTCGCCGACGTCGAGGTCGCGGACGAAGCCGTCCGCCTTCTCACCGGCCGGACCGATCGAAAGGAATGAATCATGGCAACTGCGGTAGGCATCGACTTGGGCACCACCAACTCGGTCATCGCAAGCTGGCAAGGCGGCGAACCGGTGGTGATCTCCAATGTCGAGGGTGCGCGGACGACGCCGTCGGTGGTCGCCTTCACTGAGAGTGGCGAGCGCCTGGTGGGTCAGCTGGCCCGACGACAGGCGATCTTGAACCCGAAGGGCACGATCTACTCGGCGAAACGCTTCATCGGGCGTCACTACGATGAGATCTCTGAGGAGGCCAAAGCGGTCAGCTTCGACGTCGTGCCGGGTGACAACGGTGAGGCGCGATTCGACGTGCGGGGCAAAAAGTACGCGCCGGAGGAGATCAGTGCACTGGTGCTGCGCAAGCTCGTCGACGACGCGAGCAGGTTCCTTGGCGAGAAGGTGAAGGAAGCGGTCATCACCGTTCCGGCCTATTTCAATGACGCGCAGCGCAACGCCACCAAGGATGCCGGCCGCATCGCTGGCCTCGAAGTTCTGCGAATCATCAACGAGCCGACCGCGGCGGCATTGGCGTACGGCATGGACAAGCAGGTCCATGAAACCGTATTGGTGTTCGACCTGGGCGGCGGCACGTTCGATGTGAGTCTGCTCGACGTCGGTGAGGGCGTAGTCGAGGTTCGGTCCACGGCCGGCGACTCCCACCTCGGCGGCGACGACTTCGACCGGCGCCTGGTGGACTACCTCGCCGACGAATTCCAGCGTGCCGAGAACATCGATCTGCGCAAGGATGCGCAGGCATTGCAGCGCCTCTTCGAGGCCGCGGAGAAGGCCAAGGTCGAGTTGTCCTCGGTGACGCAGGCGCAGGTCAACTTGCCCTTCGTCACTGCTGACGCGAACGGTCCCAAGCACCTCACCACCACGATCATGCGATCGAAGTTCGAGGATCTGACGGCGGATCTGGTGGAACGCTGCCTCGGTCCGGTGAAGCAGGCGATGAGTGACGCCAAGGTCACCGCCAACGATATCGACGAGGTGATCCTGGTCGGTGGTTCGACACGGATTCCGGCGGTGCAGGCGCTGGTTCGCCGGCTCACCGGCGGTAAGGATCCCCACATGGGCGTCAACCCGGATGAGGTCGTCGCGCTCGGTGCCGCCGTCCAGGCGGGCGTGCTCAAGGGTGAGGTTTCCGATGTGCTGTTGCTCGATGTCACCCCGCTGTCCCTCGGCGTCGAGACGCAGGGCGGGGTGATGACCAAGATCATCGAGCGCAACACGACGATCCCGGCCCGGCGCAGTGAAGTGTTCTCCACCGCGGAGGACAATCAGTCCGCCGTGGACGTCGTGGTCCTGCAGGGCGAACGCGAACGCGCCGCCGACAACCGGGTGCTGGGCCGGTTCCGGCTCGAAGACATCCGACCTGCGCCACGCGGCGAGGCGCAGGTCGAAGTCACGTTCGATATCGATGCCAACGGCATCCTCAACGTCACCGCTCGGGATAAGGACACCGGCAAGGAGCAGAGCATCACGATCAGTGAGCAGGGCAACCTGGATCAGGGTGAGGTCGAGCGGATGCTCGCGGAGGCCGAACGGAACCGGGGTGAGGACGAGGCGCTGCGCAAGGCTGTCGACGCGCGTAACGAGCTCGATTCGGTTGCCTATCAGGTGGAACGGCGACTGGCCGAACTCGGTGAGAGTGCGCCACCGCACGACAAGGCGCGCGCCGAGATGCTGGTCGCCGACGCCAGGAAAGCTGTGAAGGACGGTGCTTCACCCGCGGAGGTACAGCCACTGACCTCGGAGCTGCAGCAGCTGCTCTATGGGCTCGCCCCGGTCCAGGCCGGCGGCGGCGACGGACACCAGGCTGGCGGTGGAGACGCTGCGTCGTCGGATGACGACGACGTGATCGACGCCGAATTCGATCGAAGCTGAGGCACCTGATGGACAGATCTGCTGATCATTCGACGACCGAGCCGGCTACCGACGGTACCGACGGGGATCAGACCGAGACGGCGCCTGATCGCACCGACACGGGGGCTGAGTTCGCTCAACTCGAGGACCGCTGGCGCAGGGCCCTCGCAGATCTGGACAACCTGCGCAAGCGGTATGCCAAAGATCTCGACCGTGAACGCGCCGCGGAGACAGCGAGGGTATCGGCGGCGTGGCTGCCGGTGCTGGACAACCTGGAGCTTGCGCTGGCACATGCGGGTAGTGACCCGCAGACTGTCGTCGACGGTGTGAAGGCAATCCGGGACCAGGCGGTGCAGATACTGTCACGGCTCGGCTTCGAGCGCCACGACGAGGTCGGTGTGCCGTTCTCCCCGGAGCTCCACGAAGTGGTCAGTGTGGTGACCCAACCCGACCTTCCCTCCGGAACCGTGATCGAGGTCTTGCGGCCAGGTTACGGAGAAAACGGACAGCAGTTGCGTCCCGCCACCGTGGTCGTCAGCCGACCTGAGGAGTGAGCGCCATGGCGCGTGACTACTACGAAGCGCTCGGGGTCCCGCGCAGCGCCGACACCGACGAAATCCAGCAGGCCTACCGCCGACTTGCCCGCAAATATCACCCCGACATCAACAAAGACCCCACTGCGGAAGACAAGTTCAAAGAGATCAATGAGGCCTACCATGTGTTATCCGACCCGGACACCCGGAAACGCTACGACCGATTCGGTGACGACTTCCGGCGTGTGCCCGAGGACTACGACGAACGGGTCCGGGCAAGCGCCGGTGGGTACGGCGGCGGGTTCGGCGGCGGCGGGTACGGCGGTGGGGGGTACGGCGGTGGGGGCGGGGGCAGAAGGGTGCACTTCGGTCACGGTGTCGGTGGCGAGGGCGGCGTCGACTTCGAGGACCTCTTCGGACAGATGTTCGGCGGCGGTGGCGGGTACGGGCCGATTCCCGGCGCCGATCAGGAAGCGGAACTGGAACTGCCCCTGGAAGAGGCGTACCGGGGCGGCAAACGCACTCTCAGACTGGACGGCCGGCGATACGACGTCAACATTCCGGCCGGTGTCCTGGACGGCCAGCGAATCCGGCTGGCCGGGCAAGGAGGCCGGGGCAACGGCGACGCGCCGCCCGGGGATCTGTACCTCGTGGTCCGGATCAAACCGCATCCCCGGTTCCGCGTCCAGGGCCGGGACATCTACGTCGACCTGCCCGTCTCCCCCTGGGAAGCAGCCCTCGGCGCGACGGTCGCCGTTCCCACCCCGGGTGGCGAGGCGAAAGTCAAAGTCGTACCGGGCTCGTCGACAGGTAGGAAGCTGCGCCTGCGCGGAGAAGGAATGCCCAATCCGCGGGGCGCCAACGGCAACCTCTACGCCGAAATCAAGGTGATGGTGCCGCCGAAACCGACAGCACGCGAACGCGAGCTGTTCGAACAGTTGGCCACCGAATCGAACTTCGATCCGAGGAAACAGCCATGAGCACCCCGACCCCGGTCACCCAGTACATATTGGTTCGCCGTACCGGAATGTCGCTGGATGTCTTCGCCGAACGTACCGGGCTGCACCCCGACCTGGCACGAAAGCTTGTGGCTCTCGGCCTGCTCGACGCCCACCGCGACCCCGGCGGCGAAATATTGTTCGAACCGTCAGCAGTGGCCCACGCTGCCCGCATCCAACGGTTACGGACGGGTCTAGGCCTGAACTACTCGGCAATCGGGCTCGTGCTCGATCTGCTGGATCGAATCGAGAAACTCGAAGCAGCGTCCCACGGAAGGAAGACACCCCCATGGACACCGGCAGCCTGACTGAAAAGTCACGAGAAGCCCTGCAGGAAGCCCAGAACCTGGCGACCAGAATGGGCCACACAGAGGTCGACGGAGAGCACCTGCTGCTCGCGTTGGTCGATCAGCAGGACGGGCTGGTACCCCGACTGCTCGAGCAGGCCGGCGCGAACGTCGACGCCCTGCGATCCGATCTGGAACGTGAACTCTCGCGCAGGCCGAAGGTCAGCGGCCCCGGCGCGACGCCCGGTCAGGTGATGATCACCCAACGCCTGGCCAAGCTGCTCGACGCCGCGGAACGGGAGGCGAAGCGACTCAAGGATTCCTACGTGTCGGTGGAGCATCTCGTGATGGCTCTCTCCGAGGAGGGGTCGACCAGTGCGGCCGGACGGGTTCTCACCAGTCATGGGGTCACACGAGAGGCCTTCCTCACCGCCTTGACCACAGTGCGCGGCAATCAGCGCGTCACCTCGGCCACCCCGGAGGGTGCGTACGAGGCGCTCGAGAAGTACGGACGCGACCTCGTCTCCGAGGGGCGGGCAGGCAAACTCGATCCGGTCATCGGCCGCGATGCCGAGATCCGCAGGGTAACGCAGATCCTGAGCCGGAAGACGAAGAACAATCCGGTGCTGATCGGCGACCCCGGCGTCGGCAAGACCGCGATCGTCGAGGGCCTCGCCCAGCGGATCGTCCGCGGCGACGTGCCCGAGGGCCTACGCGACAAGACGATCTTCTCGCTCGACATGGGTTCCCTGGTGGCCGGCGCGAAGTACCGCGGCGAGTTCGAGGAGCGACTGCAGGCGGTGCTGTCCGAGGTGAAGGCGGCCGAGGGGCGCATCCTGTTGTTCGTCGACGAGTTACACACAGTGGTCGGCGCGGGATCGGTCGGCGGCGAGGGGTCTCTCGACGCCGGCAACATGCTCAAGCCGATGCTCGCCCGCGGCGAACTGCACATGATCGGTGCCACCACCCTCGACGAGTATCGCAAGCACATCGAATCCGATGCGGCACTGGAGCGACGCTTCCAGACCGTTCTCGTCGACGAGCCCGGCATCGAGGATGCGATCTCGATTCTGCGCGGACTTCGAGAACGCCTCGAGGTGTTTCACGGCGTGAAGATTCAGGACGGCGCACTGGTGGCCGCCGTGACCCTCTCGCACCGGTACATCACCGACCGTTTCCTTCCGGACAAGGCGATCGATCTGGTAGACGAGGCGTGTGCGCGGCTACGCACCGAAATCGATTCGATGCCCGCCGAACTCGACGAGCTCACCCGGAAGGTGACCCGGCTGGAGATCGAGGAGGCCGCGCTGTCCAAGGAAACGGACGCGGCCAGCAAGGCGCGTCTCGAAGAGTTGCGTAAGGAGCTGGCCGATCTGCGGGCCGAGGCCGACGCCCGGCACGCGCAGTGGGAGGCGGAGCGCCAAGCGATCCGTCGGGTGCAGGAGCTACGGGGGGAGCTGGAACGATTGCGCCACGAGGCCGAGGAGGCCGAACGCAATTACGACCTCAATCGGGCCGCCGAGCTGCGCTACGGCGAGATCACCGAACTCGAACGCAGGCTCGAGGCGGCGGAGGAGCAATTGGCCACCAGGCAAGGCCGCAATCCGTTGCTGCGTGAGGTGGTCACCGAAGACGAGATCGCAGAAATCGTGGCCGCATGGACGGGCATCCCGGTCGCCCGGCTACAGGAAGGAGAGCGGGAAAAGCTGTTGAAACTCGACGAAATCCTGCACGAGAGAGTCATCGGTCAGGACGAGGCTGTGCAACTGGTCGCAGACGCGGTCATCCGGGCGAGGTCCGGTATCCGTGATCCGCGCCGGCCGATCGGTTCGTTCATCTTCCTGGGCCCGACAGGTGTGGGGAAGACCGAGCTCGCAAAGACGCTGGCCAGTGCCCTCTTCGACAGCGAAGACAACATGGTGCGCCTGGACATGAGCGAGTACCAGGAGCGGCACACGGTGAGTAGGCTCATCGGTGCACCCCCCGGGTACATCGGGTACGACGAGGGTGGCCAGCTCACCGAGGCGGTGCGCCGCAAGCCGTACTCCGTGGTGCTCTTCGACGAGATCGAGAAGGCCCACGCCGACGTCTTCAATACCCTGCTGCAGGTGCTCGATGACGGCCGGATCACCGATTCTCAAGGCAGGCAAGTCGATTTCCGGAACACGGTGATCATCATGACCTCCAACATCGGATCCCAGCATCTCCTCGAGGGAGTCACAGCCGACGGCGAGATCAAGCCGGACGCCCGGGAGCGGGTGCTGGCGGAACTGCGCGGGCACTTCCGTCCCGAGTTCCTCAACCGGGTCGACGACATCGTGTTGTTCACCCCGCTCACGCTGCCCCAGATCGAGCACATCGTCGAGCTGCAGCTCGCCGATCTTCGGAACAGGTTGTCGGAGCGCCAGATACACCTGGATATCACGCCGGAAGCACGCCGGCTCATCGCCGAACACGGTTTCGACCCGGTCTACGGTGCGCGGCCGCTGCGGCGGTATATCGCCCATGAGGTCGAAACCAGGATAGGTCGTGCGCTGTTGCGCGGCGAAATCGAACCGGGCGGCACCATCAGTGTCACGGTGGACGGCGGCGAGCTCGCCGTCGCATATACGGAACCCGCCATCGCGGCCTGAGAAGAGGTGTCGTCATGGGATCCGACAAGGTGAAGTGCCCACACTGCGGCAAGGTCAACAAGGTGCCGGCGGCCGGGGACGGGAGACCCCGCTGCGGGAACTGCCACGAGCCGCTGCCCTGGATCGCCTCGGCAGGGGACGGCGACTTCGCGGAGGTCGCCGAGAAATCCTCGGTGCCTGTACTCGTTGACCTCTGGGCGACGTGGTGCGCTCCGTGCCGCATGGTCAGCCCCGCGCTCGCGCAGCTCGCCACAGAACGCGCAGGTCAGATCAAGCTGGTCAAGGTCGACGTGGACGCTGCGCCCCAGACGGCCGAACGGTTCACCGTCCGCGCCGTACCGACTCTGCTGGTGATGGACCGAGGTGAGGTACTCGCTCGTCAGGCGGGCGCAGCTCCGGTACCCCAGCTGCGCACGTGGCTCGATCAGGCGCTCTCGGAAAATGCAGGCAAGAAGGCGAAGCCATGACCTCGGTCCATGCCGACCCGCACGTGACCGCGATCCGGGCCGTGGTGCCCCGCACTCCACAGGGTTGCGAGGAATGTCTTCGCCTCGGCACCCCGTGGGTACATCTGAGGCTGTGCCTGACGTGCGGACACGTCGGTTGCTGCGACTCCTCGCCGGGCAAGCACGCGAGCGCACACGCTCACACCATCGGCCATCCGATCGTCCAGTCGATGGAACCCGGTGAAGATTGGCGCTGGTGTTATGTCGACCAGAACTTCGTCTGAGGACGCCCCACGCCTCGGCGACGGTCAGCTCGTCGACGACGAGACCCCGGATACAGTCGGAGCATTCCCGCGGCTGACGGACGACCAGATCACGACGCTCGAGGTCGGTGGCACGCGTCGATCGGTTCACGCCGGCGAGGTGCTGATCCGAGCGGGCGCGCCCAGCAACGACTTCTTCGTCATCCTCACCGGCAAGGTCGCGGTCATCGACGAGGGCGCCGAGGACGGCGAACGCCGGATACTGCGCGTGCACGGTCCGGGCCGATTCCTGGGCGAGCTCGGACTGCTGGAAGGCCAGGTGGCGTTCTTCACCGCCGAAGCGATCGAGAACGGCGAGGTCCTCGTCGTCCCGGCCGAGCGGGTGCGCGAGCTCGTCGCCCACGACCTCGTGCTCAGCGATCTGATCCTGCGCGCCTACCTGATCCGCCGGCACCTGCTGATCGGGCTCGGCGCGGGGTTCCGGATCATCGGCTCCTGCTATTCCCCGGACACGTTGCGGCTTCGCGAATTCGCCATACGAAACCGGCTGCCCCACAGGTGGATCGATCTGGAGCAAGACGAACGGGCGGAGCAGCTGCTGCAAAGCCTGGGTGTCGCCCCCGAGGACACTCCCGTCGTGATCTGGCACGGCGAGAAAGTGCTGCGCAATCCGACGAACGCCGAACTCGCCCGCATCGTCGGGCTCCCGGTCCCAGACTCGGTCCCGGACGCAGCCCAGGACGTGTGCGACCTCGTCGTCGTAGGTGCCGGACCGGCGGGTCTGGCCGCGTCCGTGTACGGCTCATCCGACGGGTTGAACACGGTGACACTGGAGTCGATCGCTGCAGGTGGGCAGGCTAGCACCTCCTCCCGGATCGAGAACTACCTGGGCTTCCCGGCGGGGATCTCCGGCGCCGAATTGGCCGAGCGCGCCCTAATCCAGGCCGGGAAATTCGGTACCCGCCTTCTCGTGTCGGCGGAGGTGACCGGTTTGGGATCCGAGGGCGGGCACCATGTGCTCCGGCTGGCGGACGGCGGCGAGATCCGCGCCCGGGCGGTCGTGCTCGCCACCGGGGCGCGATATCGCAAGTTGGAGGTTCCGGGAATCGAGGCACTGGAGGGGAGAAGCGTGTATTACGCCGCAACCCATCAGGAAGCGCGGCTGTGCGGCACCGACCCTGTAGCCATCGTCGGCGGCGGAAACTCCGCCGGCCAGGCCACCGTCTTCCTCGCAGACCATGTCTCCCACGTTCACCTCCTCATCCGCGGCCACGACCTCGGAAAGAGCATGTCCCGATACCTGGTCGACCAGATCGAACGGCATCCGCGGGTGACCGTGCACCGGAACACCGAGATTCGTCAGGTCCACGGCGACAAGCACCTCGAAGAGATTGTGGTCGAGGACAATCGCACGGGCGACCAGGACACGATCCGGGTGCACGCCCTGTTCGTCTTCATCGGGGCGACGCCGCACACCGGGTGGCTGGCCGACACGATCGCACTCGACGACCACGGCTTCGTCCTCACCGGCATGGACGCGGTCCACGCCCGAGGAGACGGCAACCGGCCGATCAGCGCCGGGCTGTCCAGGACGCTCGAAACCAGCCGGTCCGGCCTGTTCGCGGCGGGCGACGTCCGCAGCGGCTCGGTGAAACGGGTCGCATCCGCAGTCGGTGAAGGAGCGATGGCGGTACGCCAAATCCATGAATACTTCGAAAGGAGCTGACGACATGCCAGTGATGGGCACCGTCAAATTCCAGCGGTTCTTCCGGGCAGCGGCCGGACTACAGGTCGACCGGAACGACCTCAAGCGCTATACGGATTTCATCGACGACAAGATCTACGACCTGATCCTGATCGGCAAGGCCTCGGCAAAGGCAAACCTGCGGGACGTGATCGAACCGTGGGACCTGCCGATCACCAAGGGGCTGCAGGAGAGCATCCACCGGTTCGAGAAGCTGGACGAGGAGATCGAACTACAACCTCTGCTCGACCAACTGGCGGCCCGGCCATCCTTGGACGTGGCTCTCTCCGAGGAGACCGAGCAACGACTGCCGCTGATCGCCGGAGGCCTGAGCGTGGCGCTGGCGCATACCTTCGTCACGGTCGAGCCGGACCGCAAGAACCCCGGGACCGCCGAATGGAGCGTCGCCCTCGACATCTTCCATCAACTCCTCTGAACCCAGCCAGCGACCGGGCACTGATGGCGGACAAACGTGCCATCCTTGGCTTCGCCGAAAGGCACTGTCGTCATGCATTCAGCCTAGCCGCTAGACTGGCCAGAAACTAGCCATATGTTTAGCCGATAATAGCGATTATGTCAGGTTGAGCAGTTCGTGGGTGTTGAAGGGGAATTCGGACCCGGCCCTGCGAGGATTGGTAGGCCCTATATCAATCAGACGCACGCCTGATTGATGCGGCGCCTTGGCGCCCACGCAGATGATTTCGATTCCTATATCGAGCAGTTCGCGAGCCGAGTCCCAGCGCTCCTGGCGTATCCGGTGTCGGCAATCTGGTGATTCGACGAGATTCTCCGCCACTACTGTGAGTGCGGTACCGGCAACCAGATTCCACACTGTCGCCGATGTCGCGCGTGCTACCGGCGGTGTAGTCCCTGCTTCGACGAAGGCACTCGCTAACCAAGCCAGGCTTTGCTCCGACTCTGGAGATGCTGCGGTGCGGGGCGACGCTAGGGCCAGCACGAGCCACTGATGACGGTTGTAGAGAGCCCAGTCTATTTCCACGGCCGTCAGAACTCGTTGATACCATGGCGTTTCGGAAATTCTTGGATAGGGATGTCTGCGCGTGATCTCGAGCGTCATTGCTTGGATGAGCATGCCCTTGTCGTCGACGTATCGGTAGAGCGACATGGCGCCAACTCCTAACTCGTCGGCAAGCGAACGCATCGTCAACGCGTCCAGTCCGCCGGCGTCGGCAATCTCGATTGCCGCCTCGACGATCAAGGCGTACGACAGCCTGGTTCGGTTGTTCGGATTCGGCATGATCGGCGGGCTCACCCTTCAACGCAGCTCAATGGGACGCCCGGCGCAACGCCCGTCGAGTGCACAGACATACAACCACCGGCCTTCTGTCACGGTTCTGTTCTCAGTGGGTCTGGATTCGATCGGTTGCGCCCAGGCGCAGTCGGAGGTCGGCCTCGATTCGCGAAGCCGTATTGGTCATCGCTGTGATCAGCTCTGTTTCGGAGTCGTTGTGGGGTGTCGATGTGTGCATGATCGATAGATTTAGAGCTGCTATCGGTCGCGGCGACCTGTCATAGACCGGCACCGCATAAGCGCAGAGACGGTCATTGAACTCCTGGTCCATTACGCACCACCCGCGATCCGATACCCCACGAATACTTTTGCGCAGCTGCGCCTTTTGGCGTGTCCCCCGTGAACCGGTCCGGTTGGTTCTAGAGTCTTGATTGCCCTGATGAGGGCGCGAAGGGACGATAGGAATCATGGCGGGACGTAAGCGTCACTCGGCCGAGGACATCGTGCGCAAGCTGCGCCGAGCTGATGAGTTGGCCGCGGAAGGTAAGACCGGTGAGGAGATCGCCGCCGACCTCGAGGTGTCGGCCGCGACGTTGTACAACTGGCGCCGCCAGTACGGCGGCATGGACGGCGACGCCGCCAAGGAACTCAAAGAGTTGCGCGATCAGAACAGTCGGCTCAAGCGACTGCTCGCCGACGCCGAGTTGGAGAAGGACGCGCTGCGGGAGATTGCGCGGGGAAAATTCTGAGCCCAACTGCCAAACGCGCCGCCATAGACATGCTCAAAGCTCGCATGAACATGTCAGAACGTAAGGCGTGCAGGGTTGTTGGGCTCGCCCGCTCCGCCTATCGGCAGCTGCCGCAAGCTCAGACACCTGCAGATTCCGACGCTGGCCTGCGTGAGCAGCTACGGACCTATGCCCGCAAGAACCCTCGTCATGGGTTCCGTCGGGCGTGGGCGTGGTTGCGTTTCGACGAGGGCGACACCGTCAACAAGAAGAAGGTGCACCGGTTGTGGAAGGAGGAAGGGCTGCAGGTACGCCGGGCGCCTCGCCGCAAGCGGGCGGGCCAGTCGTCGGTGCCGGTCGTGGTCGCTGATGCGCCGAAAGTGGTGTGGGCATTGGACTTTCAGTTCGACTCCACCGTCGATGGACACAAGATCAAGATCGCCTCGATGGTCGATGAACACACCCGGATGTCGTTGCTGAACATCGTCGATCGCTCGATCACCGCGGAGCGGTTGATCGAGGAGCTTGAGAAGGTTTTCGCGATCTGGGGTGGCCCGCCGATGGTGCTGCGTATGGACAACGGCCCCGAGTTCATTTCAGAGGCCCTCCGAGCGTTCTGTGCAGGGTCGGTGGGGATCTCCTACATTCCGCCCGGCACACCGTGGAACAACGGGTTTATCGAGTCGTTCAACAACCGGCTGCGCGACGAATGCTGACACGCCTGGGAATCTTGGAGACTCCTGACCTTGGAAACGAGGATGCAGGTATGGCCACAGGATCGCCGTCAGGGAAGAAGCCGACCAGCCGTCGGTACAGCTCAGAAGAGAAGGCTGCCGCGGTCCGCATGGTCCGTAGTTTGCGGGCCGAACTGGGCACCGAGCAGGGCACCGTCTCACGGGTAGCTCATCAACTGGGCTACGGAGTGGAATCGGTCCGCTCCTGGGTGCGCCAGGCCGATATCGATGACGGACACACCCCCGGTGTCACCACCACAGAGGCCACCAGGGTCAAAGAGCTCGAACAAGAAGTCCGAGAGCTCAAGCGAGCCAACGAGATACTGAAACGAGCAGCGTCTTTCTTCGGGGCGGAGCTCGACCGCCAACACAAGAAGTAGTCACGTTCATCGATGATCAGCGGGCAGAATTCGGGGTTGAGCCCATCCTCGCCGTCCTGCGCAGCGCAGGTGTGCGGATGGCCCCGAGTACCTACTACGACATCAAGAGCCGCCGCCCCTCGGCGCGGTCGCAACGTGACGCTGTCCTCGCCCCTGCGCTACGACAGCTGTGGGAAGACAACTACCGGGTCTACGGTGCTCGCAAGCTATGGAAAGCTGCGCGTCGCGCTGGACACGATATCGGTCGTGACCAGGTTGTTCGACTGATGCACGCACTCGGAATCGAAGGCGCGCGGCGCGGCCGGCGGGTCCGCACGACCCGCCCCGATTCCTCGATGCCGCGCCACCCGGATCTGGTCAAACGGGAGTTCACCGCGACTACACCGAATCAACTGTGGGTCACCGATCTGACCTATGTCCCGACGTGGTCGGGCGTGGCGTACGTGTGTTTTATCATCGACGCCTACTCGCGGATGATCGTGGGGTGGCGAGTGGCCTCGCATATGAGGACTGCGATGGTCCTCGATGCGATCGGGATGGCCCGATGGAATCGGGGAAACATGTTGCCGGGCTTACGGTGTCACTCTGATGCGGGCGCGCAATTCACCTCCGTGCGTTACGGGGAACGTCTCGCCGAGATCGGGGCGACACCCTCGATCGGGACCGTGGGAGACAGTTACGATAACGCTCTGGCCGAGACGGTGAACGGCTACTACAAAGCGGAATTAATTTACGGACCCGCCCGCACCGGTCCATGGAAAACGGTCGACGACGTCGAACTGGCGACCCTGGGCTGGGTGCACTGGCACAACACCGAACGCCTCCACGGCTATCTCGGCAACATCCCACCCGTCGAGTTCGAAACCATCATCTACGATCAGTCACGGGCCGACCAACACCGGGTCGGAATCCCATAACCCGAGCCTCCGGGAAACCCAGGGCGCATCATGCCTCAACCGCAACTGCTGGCCGACGTTGCTCGAGGCCCGTGTAGTCATCGCCGACTTCAAAGACGACCACAACCATCGGCACCGCCACTCGGCACTGGGCTACCAGACCCCGGCCGAGTACAGTGCCGGATGCACCCACCGGCATCACCCCGTGGGCTGCGAGATCGACTGATCAACTGCAAGTTAGGAACTGGCTCTAGAACTGACTGGACCGGTTATCGGGGACCTGCCAACTCGAGCTCGGTCACATCGTCCAAGACGCGTCCCTCCAAGAAGCTGGACAAGTATGGACACCCGGTTCTCGATGGATGGCCGCGACGCCTGGTTCTTCTGGTCCAGTACACCGTCGACTGACATTCGAGCCGTGCGTGTCGTCGTGGTCGGCGCGTCCGACCTTTGCGGGGTCTGGTCACCCTGCCCGTCGGTACGGACCACGCCTAGTCTAGGGCCGGGCGAACCTGAGTCCGCTAGCGACCGACGAACACAGACACCCAAGGACACGTTTCCCGCAGCCGCGGCCTGACCCCCCTTGTCCCTGTTGTACGCAAGTGGGCGCAAGCATTGCTGCAGTAGTTGCAACCGGCACGTTTGTCAACCGGACCCGTGCCTGGCGCCGCCGTTAACCACCGTGCCGTCCTCTCGGCTCCAACCGCTACAGGGCCTGGTAGCACCGGCACATACCGTCAGGCGTTACCTCATCGGTTGTCGACAACAGATAAGGCGACCTACTGGCTTGCGGGAAGGCCAGTAGGTCCCCATCCGGAAGCCATGAGGCGGCTGGGTTATCCGTGACCAGCGATCCGGATAGTCTTGTTTTGCACGATGATGCTGCATCGCTCGCGTCGACAGTTTCGGCACCGTGGCGCGCGGGCTGCGGCGGCGAAGCATCCGGGATGTAACCGCCCCAATAGGAATGGCACTCACGTCGCCGGACTCATCCGGACCGACACCTCAGGTAGCGGACCAGTGCCGGCCCCACCGGCACTGTTGACCCGGATCGCGCGCATCCTCACCACCGCAGCCGAGCACACAAGCAACACCGACCTGGCCGCAACGCTGCGCCGCGATGTCATGCGCGCCTCGGGCTAGTGGGTGGCGTGTAGCCGCGTAGTGAGGCTACAATCGGAGCCGCAGCCAGCCCATTGCGGTGGGTTTGGAAGTGAGCCACAGGATTACTCGCCGGACGACGAGGCCTGTGGCTCGCGGTCTTTTAGGGGCCGATGGTGTGTATTTCGACACCGGCGCCGAGTATGTCGAGATAGTCCCCGCGGCCGCACCGCTGTTGCACCACGGCACCGCACACGATGTCGGCAACCCACAGCGCCGGTTCGTGACGGCCGATAGCGTGGTCAATTCGCAGAGTCGGGGCGACGGCTTGTCGGGCGCGGAGCTTTTGCAGCATGTCCATGTCGCTTGCGTCCTGTTGGCCTCGGGATTCCAGCGTGATCGTGGCGCAAGGCATGTCGGCCAGGTGCGGCAGTAGGAACTCCATGCAT
Source organism: Gordonia sp. w5E2 (assembly GCF_036540975.1). Lineage (NCBI taxonomy): Bacteria > Bacillati > Actinomycetota > Actinomycetes > Mycobacteriales > Gordoniaceae > Gordonia > Gordonia sp. w5E2. Next base: position 4,437,695 of record NZ_CP144213.1, read on the forward strand.
TTGCATCGGTGCCAGCGATCCGAGGATTCCTTGTCGACGTGCACGACGACGAACCCTGTCAGGGGTAGTTCGGCGATCGCGGTGACGAGTTCGGTTCGTCGTTGCTCGCTGCTGCCGTGCCAGTGCACCTTCGGCTCGGCCAAGCGCAGCGCTTCCATAGCTGCGCGGAGGGTGTCGACGTCGTCTTCGTCGCAGAGGGCTGCGGACATCAGGTACGCGCCGGGGTCCATGTCCGGGCGCGACCCGCTCTCGTCTGCCCACGCCGTCAACATGATGGAACACCCTATTGGTCTGGTACGACTCGACAGGGCTCAGGGGACACACATGGACGGCTTTCTGAGCCCCTCCTCTCGCTCAAACGTCACCACTCCGCTCATGTGGCAACCGACCGCGGGGAGGGCGGCAGCGCAGCGCAGCGGAGAAGCTGTTTGTGACTATTGGAGCCGGTCGGCCTGTCCCCCGGTCTGATCGGCGTACGCCTGGGCTTCGTCGAGCTCGTTGGCGGTGTAGGTGCGGATGCCGGCGGGTTGGCCGGCCGGACGCACGATGAGCGTCAGGTCAGGCAACTCGACGCGGCCGCGTTTGGGTGCGACGCGGTTGGTGGGGCCTGCCCCCGTGTCATTGTTGTCAGTCATTGCGGTGCTGGGCCCTCTCGCGGTTGCAGTGCTTCGGGCGGCACCCACATGGTGATGGTGGCCGAGGAGACGCGGTTGGCGCTCTCGACTGGCATCTGACATATCCCGCGCCAGAGGCCGTTTGAGGTTTGGAGCCACGCTAATAGCAGTGCGGGCATGGTCGGCTCGATCCGGGCTCCGAATGCGCGGACTCGCAGTGACACTCCCCCGCCGGCCGCATAGGAGCGGCCGCACGAGGGGGCCGCGATCGCGATGTCGACAACAACGGGCTTCGGCGGGTCGAACACGCGCAGTGTTCGGGTGTCGGGGCCAGTGGTCGAACATGCACAGAGTGTCATCTCGCAAGACATCGGTGACAGTTCTGCATCAGGCCATAGGTGACAGAGTGAGGGGTCTTGGTGGTGACACTTCTTCATTTGGTTTCCGCCACGCACCGCTATGTGCCTTGCGTTGCGTGGCGCGGTTGCCTATGAGGGGGGCCTGACGCAGGTGCTCAACTGACCGCGCCTGCGACGGTTCAGCAGCACCCCGTGATGGCGCTGAGAACGCTGCGCAGCGCTTCCAACGACTCTGGCCGGGCACGGTAGTAGACGGGTGATAGAGCTGCAGCCTTGTTGATCGCGCTGATCGTGGAGGGGGTCAAATCGATTCTCGGAACAGCCTGGGCGGCGATCCGCGCGGTAGCCGCCTGAACTTTCTTCGAGGAGTCGGTACTATCGCTCTCCGACGGACTCATGTCGCCCCCTTCAGTAGCCCTCCTGACTAGCCTACTGGGCAGTTCCGCCACACCCGGAGATTATGTGCGCCGCTGGCGATGCTTGCCACGCCTGCCTCGTCGGTGAGGTCGATTCTGGTGGCACCGATCCGCTCGCAGAGAGTCTCGACGTCGGGACAGCCGTCCCAGATCAGGTAGTAGCACTCGTCAGGGGTGGTGGTGTGACGGGTCAGATGTGTCATCGCGACACCGATCTGCCAGATCTCTGAGGGGCCGGGCTCGCCGAAGTCAGGGATGTGCGCCTCACTTTCCTTCTGACCTATGACCGGGGCCGACAGAACGCAAACGGCTCGATGCGGACTGGCAGTCTCTGTATCGTCGATCGAGGTTTCGCAGCGTTAGCCGACTGCGTGTCAGCCTGCCCCATGTTTTCTCAGGCGATCGGAGGGTTGTCGATCAATGACTGCTGCAGCGCGCTTCTGGGCAGTTGATCTGCACGTTCACACGCCCGGTTCTAGCGACGCCAAGGACGAGCATTACGGCACGCCCGGAGACATTGTCGAGGCCGCGCTTGCCGCCGGCCTTGACGCTATCGCCATCACAGACCACAACACGGTCTCCTGGTGTAGTCACATCGCCGACGCAGCGGTCGGCACTCCACTCGTCGTCCTGCCCGGGGTCGAGATCAGCACCAACGAGGGCCATCTGCTCGCCATCTGGGAGCAAGGAACTGACCCGGCGCTGATCGAAGAGGTCCTGGTGAAGCTCAACATCGGCCAAGCAGACCGCGGCAAATTGGACATCAGCGCCAACGCTGGCTTCGCCGACGCCGCGACGAAGATCGCAGCCTCCGGTGGGTTGGCCATACCTGCCCACATCGAGAAGGACAAAGGGCTGATGCGGTTGACGGTTCCGGCTCACGTCAGGGAGATCTTGCTGCACGACGACGTCTGCGCCGTTGAGATCGTTCATCTCGACACCGCAGACGACGTCCGTAACAAACTCGGCGAGCAACGAAACATGGCCTTCGTCCGCGGATCGGACACCTGGGACAAGGACGAAAGCCATCATGCGCTGTCCGGAATCGGTGCGCGCCGCACCTGGATAAAGGCCAGCCGCCCGGATCTGATTGGACTCCGCCACGCGCTCGCCGACCCGCAGTTGCGCGTCTTGCTGCAGCAGCCAGCTCCGACCACCTACACCCGCATCGAAGACATTGAGTTCCTGGGTGGATTCCTCGGCGGCGAACGCATCCGCTTCTCGCCAGACTTAAATTGCCTTCTTGGCGGCACGGGGGCGGGCAAGTCTTTGGTACTGGAGGCGATTCGATTCGTTCTGAGCCAGCAGGTCGACGCCATCGCTTTTCCTCACATTCGAACCGAGATCGACTCGCGGATGGACAAGGCGCTGATGAACAACAGCACGGTCGTCGTGCATGTCGCCGGCGACGGCGTGCGATACCGGATGGAGCGGACGTACAACGCCGGCGGATCGCCAGCTGCCCGCGTCCTGCAACAGACCGGAAGCGACTGGGCTGAAATCAACGACGACCCCGCCCTCATCTGCCCGATCGCGGCGTTCTCGCAAGGAGAGATCCTCGAGTACTCCCGAGAGCCGGTTGGTCGCATGGCCCTGGTTGACGCGTCGATCGACCTGGAGGCGGTCAACGCCTCCATCGAAGCCGCGATCGGGGGCCTGCGGGTCAACGCCGGAAAACTGATCGCGGCTCGGCAACGCGTCCAGCGATTAGAATCCGAGACCGCTGGCGGGGCGGAACTTGGCGAACAAGTTCGCCAACTCGAGGAACTGTTCAAAACCGAGACGGTGAAGGAGCAGTCGGGGTGGACCGCAGAGCAGACCAGCTTGCACGGCACACGGAACGACCTCGCCGACCTCGACGCGCCCGCGTTCAATCTGCCCGAAGCCGAATTGCACGAGTCAGTGGGCGAGAACGCTGGCTTGTTCCTCGAAGCCAATGCCGTGCTGGCACTTCTACGCGAACGCCTCGACACGGGACGCACGCAGATTCTCGAAGCGATCGCCGAGGCTGCGAAGGCCATGGCGCGCATTGAGGGTCAGTGGAGAACGCGGTTCGACGAGTTCAAGATCCGCCTCGATGAAGAACTCGACAAGATTGATCCGGAAGCATCTCTTACGGCTTTGCGCGCGAGCCTCGAACAGTTGCAGTCCAAACTCACTCAACTCCAGGCTGCCAGGGCCGCGCTTGAACATCGCGCTCGGCCCGATCTGGCTCGACTGGAGCAGGAAAGACATGACCTCACCGACGCCCTTCACGCTGCGCGACGCACACGGCGGGACATGCGCCGGGCGCGGGTCATAGACCTCAACGCGAAGGCGGCTGGCTTCGTCAAGCTCGACGTTCCCAACCAAGGGGACCAGTCTGAGTTTCGCCGTGCGCTCGACCTGATCAAGGTGGGCTCACGGGTCAGGGAGGACTTCCTGAATGAACTCGCGCTTCGGACGCATCCGCTGAGGTTCGTCCGCTCAATGTGGTCGCATAACCTCGCCGAACTCGTAGATATCGATCATGGAATCGACATGGCGAGTCTCGCCAAGCTGCTCACGAACATCGACGAACGCAATTTGTGGGAGGACCTACTGAATCTGCAGGCCATCGACCGTCCCGATGTCCTCACCATCAAGTTCAAGAAGCCCGGCGACCAAACCTACACGGCGATCGAACAACTCGCTCATGGCCAGCGATGCACGGCCATCCTGGTCATTTTGCTCGCCGACGGTGACACACCGGTGCTCGTCGATCAACCAGAGGATGCGCTGCACGCCCCGTGGATCGAGGAGTACCTCGTCGATCGTCTACGTTCGCTGCGCAGCAGCCGCCAATATCTGTTTGCCACCCGCAGTCCGGGCATAGTCGTGAGCGGCGATGCGGAGCAGATCGTGACGATGAAAGCAACCGCCGGACATGGCCAGATCGAAGCGGTGGGTTCACTCGAGCGGTACGAACTTAACGCCTTGGCGTTGGAACACCTTGAGGGAGGCCGGGTCCCATTCAGTAGACGTACGTTGAAGTTGAAAGTGTCCGTCGACCCACCAACGCCCTAAAGCGACCGTGCCCCGTCGAACTCGACCGGTTGCACCACGTCGATGCGTTCGATCCCGTGATTCCGGCACACTTTCGTCACTGGTGACGAAACATATTGCAGTGCAAAGCAATTCGCCGATAACGTATCTTATGTCAAGTAAGCCCCTGCATATTGCATCAGATGCAACACGTGGCCTGAGATCCGTCATTTGGATGTCAGTTGGCGACCTGGGGATTCGTCACTCGTGTCAGTAGCGCTCGTCACCGGAGTCATCTACCCGTGCGTATCTCGAGCGCGCACCGCCACCCTGACTCTCGATCTGTAGATCAGCGGATGCCTTCGGCCGCCAGGCCCTCGCGCTGCTGGGTGGCGTCGATGCTGAATGCGCCGCCGTGGATCAGCTCACCGAGGCCACTACCGAGGCATTCCAGCAGTACCCCGACTACGCGGTGATCACCAGTTTTCCTGGCCTGGCTGACCTCTCCGGCGCTCGGGTGCTCGGCGAGATCGGCGACGACCGCGAGCGGTTCACCGACGCCCGTTCGCTGAAGGACCTACGCCGGTTCTGTGCTGATCACGCGGGCCTCCGGGCGCAGCATCTCGATTACCCGCCGCGTGGTGAAGAACAACCGACTCAACGCTGCAGGATTCCTTTGGGCGTTCGCCGCGATGGCGAAAGCCGGCGCACCCCAAGACCATTAACGCCGAGGACGCGACCGCGGCGATCGGCACGCCGCTGCGCTTCGGCACCTCTTCGACCGCTTGCTCGGGCAGCTCCACTACTGCTTGCAAACCGGTCAGCACTACGACCCGATCAAGGCGTTCGGGCCCGCTCAGGACGCGTCCTTCGAGATCGCGGCTTGACCTCTTGGTGTGATCGGAGGTCTTCTTCGGCGCGTTCAAGACCGATATCGACGCCGAACTCGCCCAGCTCGGCCCGACCGGGTACCGGCCCTTGTGGGTGCGCGACACCCTGTTCTGAGTCAGCAGCACGGCGCCTCGCCGGCCGGGTCGATGAGCGCCTCGGCCAGTGGGCGTGCGAGCTGGGTGTAGGCGTCGGCGACCGGTAGCACGGTCATCCCAGGATGCTCGGATCGCCACTGCTCGGCGGCGTCGGGAGTGGCCAGGAACATCTGCGGATTGCAGCAGGTGGCGCGGACCTGCCCGCCCCGGATCCCGGCGGGGTCGACGAAGGCCACCATCGCGGCGGCCGGTTGCAGGTCGGTGACTCCCGTGACTGGATCGACGGTCAATCGCACGGCGCTGACGGTAACCGGGCACTCGGATTCGACGTGTGCGCTCGCCCCGATCACGGCGGGGAAGACGAGCGTGTCGGGCGCACACCAGGTGTAGAGCTGATGGCCTGCGACGGTGAATCGGTGCGGGGTCGGATTCAGGGTCAATCCCCACCCGAGGACCCGGCCCTGCTCGTCGTATTCGATGTCGGCGCCGATCGGTGTCTCTTCGAGATCTCCGGCGTCGACACCGGCTGCGGCCGCCAACTCCGTGACGGTGACCGGCGCTCCGTGGGCCAGCAGCCGCAGCGCGGCCCGCAGCAGCGCCCGGTCACGGTCGGCTGGTGCGATCGTGGCGAAAACGTCGGCGGGAATGGAGTCGGTGCTCATGAGAGTCAGCCTTTCCGAGAATGCGTCGGGTGCGATGTCGATGACGGTAGGGTCTGCCCCCGGGGGCAGAGTCAAGCCCGCGTCGGGCATCGGCACGGACCTCGGTCCAGCACACATCGTCGGCGGCCCACCGCGCACGGTGGATGCTGGTGAAGTCGTCGATGCGGTCGAGGATCTGCTGGGCGTCGCTGATCCGGCGGTGCAGCCGCTGTCGCGACCGCTCCAGTAGCTCGGCCAGACGCGCGCCGACCGCTCCGTCTCCACTATCGACGGCGTCATCGGTGAGCTGGCAGATCTCGGCGATGGTGAGCCCAAGCCCGCGCAGCTCGCCGATGAACCGCACACACCACAGTGCGTCATCGGTGTACAGGCGGTAGCCGGCCGCGCTGCGCCCCAGGGTGTGGATGAGCCCGAGGTCGGTGTATTCACGCAACGCCTTCACCCTCACCCCGGTCCGCGCCGACAACACGCCGATCGTCATGTGCCCGTTCATCTCGGCCTTTCCTGGAGGAGATCGTCAGCCTGCGCAGCAGGACAGTTTCGTCACGTCGGTGGTGAAGGTCTGGGCGGTCAGTTTCAACGCTTCGGCCATGGTCAGATACGGCGCCCAGCTGTGGGCGAGCCGGTCGACGGTCATACCCGCGGTCATCGCGTATCCGGCGGCGGTGATCAGGTCTCCGGCACCCTCGGCCAGCGCGTGCACGCCCAAGATCCGGCCGGTATCGGCGTCGGCGACGATCTTGGCCAGGCCACGGGTATCGCGATTGACCAGCGCCCGCGCCACACTCGACAACGCCAGCGTCCGGCACCGGCACCGGTATCCGGCCGTCACCGCCTCGGCCTCGGTGAGCCCCACGGCGGCGATGGCGGGGCTGGTGAACGTCAGCCGCGGCACTGTGGCGTAGTCCAGGACCCGATCCGCGTCGGCGAACGCGTTGTCGGCCACCAGCGTTCCCTGCGCGGCGGCCACATACACGAACTGCGGGCCCCCGGCCACGTCCCCGGCCGCCCAGATCCGGGCATTGTCGGTGCGCTGACGGTCATCGACGATCACCGCGCCGCGCCCGTCGACACCGACCCCGACCGCCTCCAGGCCCAGCCCCGCGGTGTTCGGGCGGCGACCGGTCGCGACCAACACGTGTTCGGCCCGCAGCTCGCTGACCCTGGCCCGAGTGCGCACGCTCACCAGCTTGTGGCCGCCACCGGCCAGGACCTTCTCGACGGTGGCCGCGGTCAACACGGCGATATGCTCATCGGCGAAGACAGCCTCGATCGCGGCCGAGATTTCCGGTTCCTCGCCCGGCGCCAGCCGCCCCAGGGCCTCGATCACCGTCACCCGGGTGCCGAGGCGGGCGAACAACTGGGCTTGTTCGAGCCCGACAGTGTTGCCGCCGATCACGATCAGCGACTCCGGGAGCCGCTTCAGGTCCATGGCGGTGGTCGAGGTCAGATACCCGGCCTCGACCAGACCGTCGATCGGCGGGATCCACGGCGTCGCACCGGTCGCGATCAGGTAATGGCCAGCCTCGATCACCCGGGTCCCGCCGTCGTTCGCTCCGACCCGCAACCCCGGCGCCGCACTCGTGCCGTCGAACACTGCCGTGCCGGAGACGATCTCCCACCCGTACTCGCCCGCCAGCTCGATGTACTTGTTTGCCCGCAGCTGCGCGACCAGCGCGTCCTTACCGGCGATCAGGCCCGGAAAATCCAGCGGCACCGCAGCGGCACCCAGGCCGGGAAACCGGTCGGCGGCGGCTGCGGCGTGGCGGGCCTCCGCGGCGGCCAGCAACGTCTTCGACGGCACACACCCGACGTTCACGCAGGTGCCACCGACGGTGTCGCGCTCGATCATCACCACGGACCTGCCGTGGCCGACCGCGGCGATAGCGGCGGCGAACGCCGCCGAACCGGACCCGACGATCGCCAGATCCGGACGGGATTGTGTCGTGGCCACGCCTGCCTCCTGAGGGGTTGAGCAACCGCGTCGCCAGCCAACGGCTGCTATTCGCATTGACGAATACCTACAGGGCTCATACTATGCGCTTAAGCGAATAGTTCAAGTGGTGTGGAGGTGCCCCATGTCCCGGTCCACGACCGCCGTGCCCGGCGACGAGCTGGCGTGCACACATCTGGATACGACGGCGAAGTTCTTTCGCGCCCTGTCGGATCCGACCCGGTTGAAGCTGCTGGAATACATCCTCGCCGGCGAACGCACCTCGGCCGACTGCGTCGCCCACGCCGGCATCTCCCAGCCGCGGGTGTCGGTGCACCTGTCGTGTCTGGCCGATTGCGGATACATCGTCGCGCGCCGTGACGGCAAGAAGCTGCGGTACACGGTCGGAGACCCGCGCGTGGCCGAACTGGTGCTGCTCGCCCGGTTGCTCGCGGCCGACAACGCCGCCGCCCTGACGTGCTGCACCCGCATCGACCAGGTACCGGACGGTGACCGGACATGAACGCCCTCGACAGCCCTCACGTCTCGGCAGCCGCTCACCGTCGGCGGGTTCACCGCGGCTGGGACTGGGTGTCAAGCTCGCCGAGGTCGATGCCGAGCTCGCCGAACTCACCGCGGTCCGGCGACACCCTGGCCGCCGCGCTGGCGGCCGGACGCGAAGACCTGCTCGAGCGCAGCGAATCCCCCTGCTGCCCTGTCCCATCGACACCGAACCCAGCGCCAGGCAGCGGTGGCTCGGCGAGCTGCGGGGGAGGCCGTTGTGGCTGCTGCGACCTAGACACGCCGCTGGCGGGCTTGCATCGGGACCGCGGCACTGCTGCCTGGGCTGTTGCGCGGTGGTGCCCCGCTGCTGATCGCGGCCGTAGCACTGAGCAGCGGCACGCTGCTGGTGAGCCTGTCATGGCTCCAACCGCTCGGATTCGCCCATCGGACTCGGGCTCCTCGGACTGATCTGGTCCCGCCAATGACTCGCGCCCGCGGCTGCGATGAGGGCTGCGCAGCCACACCTTCCGGCGACGCGGGCACTCCGGCCCGCACCACCGCCGCGACCTGGCTCAGGCCGTCACCGAGTTTGGCGCCTGCGAGGCCACCACGGTGATCAGCACCGTAGCCATCAACGGCGCCATCGCCGGTGCTCACCGCGCGCCGAGACCCGCTGCCCGGTCCCGGCGCGCGGTACACCTGGGGTGAGCCACGCCAGCGTCAGTGGGATGACGATCAACACGAGGAACGCTTCCAGGAACGGTCCGGCCTCCACGAACTCGGCCAGATCCGACGTAGAGCCGCAGCTGGTGGCAGGGACACCGCTCCGCCGCGCCAGCTGGGTAATACGCATCATCACCACCCCGCGACCCTGAACCTTCGACTCGACTCGAAGGTCAGACCGGCCGTGACGGTTGCCCCCGAGGGCGGTGTGGCCCCGGCGGCCGGTCCCGTGTCCGCGACGAATCAACCTGGTCTGATCGCCGCGCTACTCAGCGGCGGCCCGTGGTGCGCGAGTGTTGGGTGGGCGAAACCTGAGGGCGGGCAGCCACCAGTTCCAGCCGCCGAGCAGGCGCATGAGGGCGGGGACGAGGACGAGGCGGATGAGGACGGCGTCGATGGCGACGGCGACGGCAAGGGCGAGTCCGAGTTGTTTGAGTTCGAGGATGTCGGCGGTGAGGAAGCTTGCGAAGATGGCGATCATGATCGCGGCGGCCGCGGTGATGGGGCGTGCGGTGTGGGTGAGCCCGGCCGCGACGGCGCGCTGGTTGTCGCCGCTGGCGTCCCAGTATTCGCGGATGCGACGAATCAGGAACACCTCGTAGTCCATCGAGAGCCCGAACAGTAGCGCGAACACCACGGTGGGTAGGTAGACCTGCACGAATCCGGGGCTGGTGAAGTCGAGGACGTTCTCGCCCAGACCCCACTGGAACACCGCGACGGTGATACCGAGGGCGGCGCCGGTGGCGAGCAGGTTCATCGCGATGGCCTTGAGGGGTAAGGCGATACTGCGGAAAGCGGCGATGAGGAAGACCAGCGAGGCGGTCAGCACCAGGGCTACGACCAGCGGAAGTTTGGTGGTCATTTCGTCGGAGAGATCGACGAATTCGGCGGTGCTGCCGCCGATGCGGATCTCGGCTCCGGCTGCGCCGGCGGCTGTGTTGCGCAGGTCGCGGACGAGGTCGGTGGCGGCCATCGAGTCGAAGGTGACCGAGGGGATCGCCATCGCGAGCATTCGACCGTCATTGAGCTGGGCGGGCAGGACGGTGTCGATGCGGGCGTCGCCGTCGATCTCGGTCAGGAATCGGTTGACCCGTGCTTCGGCGTCTGCGGTGAGTGGGGTGTCGCTGGGGCCGGTGGCGATGATCTCGACCGGGGAGAGTGCTCCGGGCGGGAAGTTGGTGTTCAATGCGGTGCTGGCGCGTCCGGTCGGGGTGTCGTCGAGGGCGGTGGTGCCCATGTCGAGGCCGTAGCGGATCCCGAATACCGGCAGCGCGGCGAGGACCAGCACCGCTGCGGCCGCGGTGCCGAAGAGGACGGGTCGGCGCATGACGAGATACGCCCAGCGCGCCCAGCGGCCACCGAGAACGCCGGGAGCGTCGGTGGCGCTGTCGGCAGGGCGCCAGCGGGCCGGGAGACTACCGCGGTTGACAGCCGGGCCCAAGGCGGCGAGCAGGGCGGGTAGCAGGGTGACGGCGACGGTGAGCATACTGGTGACGGCGGTGGCGACGCCGATGGCGATGCCACGGAAGATCGGTGCCTGGATGATGATCAACGCGCACAGCGAGATCATCACCACCAAGCCCGAGACCAGAATCGTTTTGCCTGCTGTGGCGAGGGAGCGACCGACGGCGCCGCTGATCGCGGCATGGTCTGGCCCGGTGTGGTGGGTGAGTTCTTCGCGGAAGCGGCTGACGATGAACATCGCGTAGTCGATACCGACGCCGAGGCCCACCATGGTGGCCATGGCCACGGTCAGCGAATCGAACGCGGTCACAGCAGTGAGGGTGAACAACACTCCGACCGCGGTCAGCATCCCGGCGATGGCCACTGCGATCGGGACCGCCGCTGCGGCCAGGGCGCCGAGGGCGAGGACGAGCAGGACCAGCGCGACCGGGATGCCGATTGCCTCGGCGCGGGCCAGGTCGGCGTTCTGCAGTTCGGTGGCCGCGTTCTGTACCGCCGAGTACCCGGTGACCCCTACGTCGATGGAATCGTCGCCGGTGGTGGCGATGGCGTCTTGCAGGTCGCGCGCGACTTTCGCGCGTTCGGCCATGTCGCCGTCCATGCCGGCGAGCGCGATCGCGACGTGACCGTCGGCCGAGATCTGGGATCAGATCCGGGCAGCCCGTCGTAGGGGCCGACGACGTCGACCACGCCCTCGACCGCGGTGGCGGCGGTGATCGTGCGAGCCACCGCTGCACGGAACTCGGCGTCGGTGGCGGTGACCGCGCCAGACTGCAGCACGATGACCGCCTGTTCCGTACCGAACTGCGGGAAGTGCCGGGCAACCAGGCGATCCACCTCGGTGGACTCCGAGCCCTCGACACCGAAATCCATCGCACCGAGCCGGTTCTCGAGCAGCGGGTAGGCCACCGCGCACACCACCAGCAGCAGTCCCCAGACCGCCAGGACCGCACGTCTGCGCCGGGCCATCAGAACGCCCCACCGATATAGCACTCCGGGCGAGCCCGGCGGCGATGGTTGCTGAGGCGAGTTCTCGACGACGGCGGACTTCTGCTGGTTCACGCGTTCTCCCTCCGTAGCGACCACGAATTGATCGCCATATCACGATGTAATCGTTGAAACGAGATTAATCACACTCTCACTCGATATCAATAGCTTTCGCCGCTATCATCGCTTTATGGCGATTAATGACGGCGGGGGTTGCCTCGTCGAGACGCAGGGGTTGGATCCGGCGGTGGCCCTGTTCCACAGCCTCTCCGATGCGACACGGTTGGCGATCGTGCACCGGCTGGCGTGCGGGGAAGCGCGGGTCTTGGACCTGATGGCCGGGCTCGGACTGGCTCAGTCAACGGTATCGGCGCACGTAGCGTGCCTGCGCGACTGCGGGCTGGTCGTGGGCCGCCCGCAAGGGCGGCAGGTGTTCTACAGCCTGGCCCGCCCGGAGTTGATGGACCTACTCGCCTCGGCAGAGACCTTGCTCGCGGCGACAGGCAATGCGGTGGCGTTGTGCCCGAACTACGGCACCGACTCCACCACCGAGACGGAGAGCGCGGAGGTACGAGCATGAGCGACGCATGCGGCTGCGGCCACGACGAACCCGCCGGTGACGGCGAGGCCGAGGAACGCGAACCCGAAAAGCTCTGGGAAGTCAGTGAACTGCGCGTCGCCGCGGTCGCCGGAGTGCTGCTGGTCGCGGCACTGATCGTCGGCTGGACCGGCGGCCCACGCGCCGTCGAGTTGGGGTTGGAGATCGCCGCACTGCTCGTCGGTGCATACACCTTCGTCCCCTCCACGCTCAAACGGCTGGCCAAGGGCAAGATCGGTGTCGGCACGCTGATGACGATCGCCGCGATCGGCGCGGTGATCCTCGGCGAGGTCGGCGAAGCCGCCATGCTGGCGTTCCTGTTCTCCATCAGCGAGGGCCTCGAGGAGTACGCGGTCGCGCGCACCCGCCGCGGGCTGCGCGCCCTGTTGAACCTGGTACCGGACCGGGCCACCGTGCTACGCGACGGCACCGAAACCGTCATCGCCCCTGCCGAGCTGCGCGTCGGGGATCGGATGCTGGTGCGCCCCGGTGAGCGGGTCGCGACCGACGGGGTGATCGTCGACGGGCGTAGCGCGCTGGATGTTTCGGCGATCACCGGCGAATCGGTACCGGTGGAAGCCGGGCCGGGCGCGGAGGTGTTCGCCGGGGCGATCAACGGCACCGGTGTGCTGACCGTCGAGGTCACCACGACCGCCGAGGACAACTCCCTGGCACGGATCGTGCGGATCGTGGAGGCCGAGCAGGCCCGCAAGGGCGACGCTCAACGCTTGGCCGACAAGATCGCCAAACCGCTGGTGCCCGGCATCATGATCGCCGCCACAGCCATCGCGGTGATTGGCGCGCTCTTCGGGGATCCGGTCACCTGGATCGAACGTGCGCTGGTGGTGCTGGTCGCCGCCTCACCGTGCGCGCTGGCGATCTCGGTGCCGGTGACCGTGGTCGCCGCGATCGGTGCGGCGAGCAAGCTGGGTGTGCTGGTCAAGGGCGGTGCCGCACTCGAGGCGATGGGCCGGGTGCGCGAGGTCGCGCTGGACAAGACCGGCACGCTGACGGCGAACAAGCCTGCCGTCGTCGAGATCGCCGCCACCGGCGGTGTGCACGGGGACCGGGTGCTGGCGGTCGCGGCCGCGCTGGAATCGCGCAGTGAACATCCCCTCGCCCGCGCCATCCTCGCCGCCGTCGACACCGTCACTCCCGCCACCGACGTCGAGGCGGTCACCGGTGCCGGGTTGACCGGCCGCGTCGACGGACGCCGGGCGCGGCTGGGCCGTCCGGGCTGGATCGAACCGGGTGTTCTGGCCGCCGATGTGGAACGGATGCAGCACGCGGGGGCGACCGCGGTGCTGATCGAGCTCGACGGCCAGGTGATCGGTGCGATCGCTGTGCGCGACGAACTGCGGCCCGAGGCACACGAGGTCATCGACCGATTGCACGCGCTGGGAATCCGGGTCTCGATGCTCACCGGTGACAACGCCCGCACCGCCGCCGCTCTGGCCGCTGAGGCGGGGATCGAGGACGTGCACGCGGATCTGCGCCCGGAGGACAAGGCCCACATCGTGGGCGAACTGCGCAGCGACCGGTTCACCGCGATGGTCGGCGACGGCGTCAACGACGCCCCCGCACTGGCAACCGCCGACCTCGGTGTGGCGATGGGCGCGATGGGCACCGATGTCGCTATCGAAACCGCGGATGTGGCGTTGATGGGTGAGGACCTGCGGCACCTGCCGCGGGCTCTCGAGCACGCTCGTCGGGCTCGCCGGATCATGTTGCAAAACGTCGGTTTGTCGTTGGGGTTGATCACGATCTTGATCCCGCTCGCGCTGTTCGGGATTCTCGGGTTGGCGGCGGTGGTGCTGGTGCACGAACTCGCCGAGATCGTCGTCATCGCCAACGGTGTCCGCGCCGGACGCACCAAACCCCTGGCCTCGCTGACCGATTCGGCGGCAAAGCCCGCACCGGTACTGGCCGGAGCGCCCGCGTGACCGCCACCGCGTCGTCTGCTCCCACCGTGTCGCGGTGGGGGCGGCGACTGCGGTGGGTCGCTGCCGCGGCCGCGCTGGCCGGTATCGACCTCACGCTCAAAGCGTGGGCGCAGACCACGCTGGCCGGGGCCCCGATCGAGGCGGGTCCGGTGGACCTTAAGTTGGCGTTCAACCCGGGAGCGGCGTTCTCGATCGCCGCCGACGCACCGAGCTGGGTGATGCTCACGCTCACCACGGTGATCACCACCGCGGTCGCGGTCGGCGGATGGGTGGTCGCGCCGCGCGCGAACCTGCTCACCCGCGTCGCGCTCGCCGCGATCCTGGGCGGTGCCGCCGCCAACGTCATCGACCGGGCCCCCGACGGTGTGGTCACCGACTACCTGCACACCGGCTGGTGGCCCACCTTCAACCTCGCCGACACCTTCATCGTGCTCGGCGCGACCGCCCTCATCATCGCCACTCTGATCGGAAACTCCGATGAGCGAGAACCACTCTCACCCGAACACCACGCCGACGACCGGGACTGAGCCGGGCCCGTCACGTCGGTGGGCAGGGCTGGCGGCGCTGGTCGTCGCCCTGCTCACCGTCGGGCTGGACCTGATGGTTCTCAACGTCGCCCTGCCCACCCTGGCCCAAGACCTCGGCGCGAGCACCACCCAGTTGCAGTGGATCGTCAACGCCTACACCCTGGTCTTCGCCGCGCTCATGCTGCCCGCCAGCGGCTTCGGTGACCGCTACGGTCGCAAACGGCTGCTGCTGATAGGTTTGGTCGCCTTCGTCGCCGCCTCGGCCTGGGCCGCTTTCAGCGGGTCCACCGGCTCGCTGATCGCCGCCCGCGCGGTCATGGGCATCGGGGCCGCGATCATCGTGCCGCTGTCGCTGGGGATCCTGCCGACCCTGTTCGGCCCCGACCAGCGTCGCCGCGCGATCGCGGTGTGGGTCGGTGCACTGGGTGTCGGGTTGCCGCTGGGGCCGATCGTCGGTGGCTGGCTGCTGCAGCATTTCTGGTGGGGCTCGGTGTTTCTGATCAACGTCCCGGTCGGTGTCGCCGCCCTGGTTGCCTGTGTGGTGCTGTTGCCCGAATCGGTCGACCCGCATGCACCGGCGTTGGACTGGCTCGGGATCCTCACCGCCGTGCCCGGTACGGCGGCGCTGGTATTCGGCATCATCCAGGCTCCCGCGTACGGGTGGACCGATCCCGTCGTGCTCGCGGCTCTGGCGGCCGGTGTGTGGCTGATCGCGGGATTTCTGGTGTGGGAAAGCCGTGCCCGCGACCCATTGGTCGATCTGGCACTGTTCACCAATCCGGCCTTCACCTGGCCCACCCTGGCCGCAACCGCGGGCACCTTCACCCTGGTCGGCGTGCTGTTCGTGCTGCCGCAATACCTGCAGATACTGCGCTACCACGACGCCTTCGGCACCGGCCTGCGCTTGGTGCCTCTGGTGCTGGCGATCATCGTCGCCGCAGCCGCTGTGGACAAGATCGTGACCCGACTCGGCGCCAAAATCCCGATCGCCACCGGCATGGTGATCGCCGCGGCCGGATTCGTGCTCGCATCCCGCATCACCGTCGACTCCGGCTACGGCTTCGTCGCGGTGTGCCTGGCGACCGTGGGCCTGGGAGCCGGGCTGGCGTTGGCGCCGGCTGTCGACGCGGTCATGGCGAGCCTGCCCGAGCATCGCAGCGCCGCAGGAGCTGGGTTGCTGATGGCCATTCGACAGGTCGGTGCCGCGTTCAGCGTCGCGATCCTGGGCACCCTGCTCACCGTCGTTTACACCCGCGACCTCGACCCCCACCTGAGCGGCCTGCCCGAACCAGTGGTCAGCGCGGCGCGTGACAACATCGCCGGAGCGCAACTTGCCGCGACCCAGATTCCCGGCCCAGCGGGCGCCGATCTGGCCGCGTCCAGCGCCCACGCCTACAGCCACGCCATGTCCGCAGTGTTCCTTGCCAGCGCCGCCATCAGCGCACTACTGGCCGCGGCCATCGCCGCCAAACTCCCCAACCACACTCCTGCGCCCGCGCCGACATCACCGGCGCGTGATCGAAACTGAAATAGCCACTCCCATGACAGCGGCTACGGCACGCGACACAACTGCGTGTCAGCCGAGCAGCAGTGCACTCCCAGAGAAAGGGCATCCGCCGGAATGGTTACCTCGATCCTGCAGGCCATCGGACTCTTCCTGGTGACCAACATCGACGACATCATCGTGCTTTCGCTGTTCTTCGCCCGCGGCGCGGGAACCCGCGGAACAACGGCCGCCATCGCGACCGGACAATATCTCGGTTTCGGAGCGATCCTCGCCGCGTCGGTCCTCGTAGCGCTGGGAGTCACGGCGCTGCTGCCCGAAGAAGCCATCGCCTACTTCGGGCTCATTCCTCTGCTGCTCGGTCTGCTCGCCGCCTGGAGAGCATGGCGCAACAACGGCGACGACGATGAACGGTTCGAGGGCAAGAAGGTCGCGGTCTGGACGGTGGCGGCGGTGACCTTCGCCAACGGCGGCGACAACATCGGCGTCTACGTCCCGGTCTTCGCGACCGTGGGTACAGCGGCGATCGTCGCCTACTCGGTCGTGTTCCTGCTCTTGGTCGCCGTGCTGGTGTTCACCGCGAAGTTCCTCACCACCCGCAAGGCCATCGCCGAGATCTTGGAACGGTGGGAACACATCCTGTTCCCGCTCGTGCTGATCGTTCTCGGAATCGTCATCCTCGTCAGCGGCGGCGCATTCGGCCTCTGACCGTCGTCCCGGTCTGCACGGCCCAGATCACGGAGGACAGCGGCGATCGGCTCCAAAGAATGAAGTGCTATTCGAGGCCGTAACCGGTAGACAGCCGTCCTTCGGTTGGTCCATGGTTGTGCTCAGGGGCGCTGCACCGTTGTGGCACTACTACCACTGTGGCACTACTACCATCGACGTAGTTCAAGGCCTCCGGCAACGTGGGGCTTCTACCGCGCCTAGCGGCGGCCGAACGATGATCGTCGTCGGCCGTCGGCCGAGATTGTCGGCTGGTTGTTGCGGTGCGATTGCGCCAGCCGGTCCAGTTCCGCGGTGTCGACCTGGACCGATCCGGTGCAGTGGGCGCGGGTGCCCTCAGCGTCCCTCGAGGACCTCGCCCGGCATCGCGTGTTCGCCCCCGACAGCGACGTCGATGCCGACGATCGGCCTGAGGTCGCGGAGGCCGCACGCGCGGTGTGGCAGCGTGACCATCTCGACCCTCTCGATGTCGAGGCCGAGATCCGCGCCGCCGCGGATGCCCGCAGGGAGGCTGACGCGCGACTCGACGTCGCGGTGGCTAGGGCTCGCCGTTTGGGCCGGTCATGGGCTGACATCGGGGCAGCGGCCGGGATGACACGGCAGTCGGCGAACGAGCGCTGGAGGGACAGGGTGTGACAAGCCTTCACGGCGTCGGGCGTGGGTGGCGTGTAGCCACGTAGTGAGGCTACAATCGGAGCCGTAGCCAGCCCATTGCGGTGGGTTTGGAAGTGAGCCACAGGATTACTCGCCGGACGACGAGGCCTGTGGCTCGCGGTCTTTTAGGGGCCGATGGTGTGTATTTCGACTCCGGCGCCGAGTATGTCGAGGTAGTCCCCGCGGCCGCAGCGATGTTGCACGACGGCGCCGCACACGATATCGGCAACCCACAGGGCCGGTTCGTTACGACCGACAGCATGATCGATCCGCAGTGTCGAGGCCACGGCGCGTTGCGCGCGGAGCTTTTGCAGCATGTCCATATCGCTGGCGTCCTGTTGACCGCGTGATTCGAGAGTGATCGTGGAGCACGGCATATCAGCGAGATGTGGGAGTAGGAACTCCATACACTTTCGTCGGTGTCGCCGATCCGAGGAGTCCTTGTCAACGTGCACAACAACGAACCCGGTCAGAGGGAGCTGCGCGACCGCAGTGACGAGCTCAGTTCGGCGTTGTTCGCTGCTGCCGTGCCAGTGCACTTTAGGCTCGGCTAGGCGTAGAGCTTCCATCCTGTGACGGAGGGCGTCTACGTCTTCTTCATCGCACAGGGCGGCCGACATCAAGTACGCGCCGGGGTCCATGTCCGGCCGCGACCCGCTTTCGTCGGCCCAGGCTGTCAGCATGGGGAACAACCTTATGCGAGGGGTCCGACGCGGCCTGAAAACGTCGAGACGGCTACCGGACGTGACGACGCCACTTCTGCGGCAACCGACCGTCGAGGGAGGGCGGCAGAGCGCACCGGAGACGGGTTTACGACTTACGCGAGCCGGTCGACCCGTCCTCCGGTCTGGTCGGCGTGCGCCTGGGCCTGGGCCTGGGCCTCGTCGAGCTCATCAGCGGTGTAGTACGGAGCTCCCGGCGGGTTGGCCGGGTGGCCGCCCGCACGATGAGGGCCAGGTCGCCAGCTCGACGCGGCCGCGTTGCCGAGGTTCCCACCGCAACACGATCCCGCCGCCTCTACATCAGCTACGGATCGGCGACCGGCTCCTCGCACTGATAGCGAGTCGCGAAGCGCACCGCCGGACGCCTACATGCCCAATCCGCCGGGTTACCAACGCCGGATCGACAGAAATCTGAGATCACCTCAATGGTCTTGTCGCGAAACAAGCGACTACGCGTATCTGCAAAATCGAGGTGTGGCATCTCGCATCAGCGTCGCATAAGTGTCGCACTTAGCATCGCACTAAGTATCGCATTCCCTATGAGATGGAACGGCACCGCAATCGGCAGGCTTCCGATCCGGATTCGATAGGTTCCCGTTTCGTGGCAAGCTGACGCTCATGGACAAGCAAATTCCGGCGTCTGGATCTGGCACGGTCCCCTCGCCTCCCCCACCCGCACCGAGCCCAGGTGCGACGCGGGAGAAGTTGCTCTCTTGGTCGCCGCGCAGGTACTCAGTCAACCGGTTTGTCCTCGTCCAACAGCCTGATGAGACGAAGCCGCGGCCGAGCACGGTGGGCGTGCTGACGAAGGGTCGGCATCACCGCGCGCTGGTCCTCTATCTGCTGCTGCTGACGTGGTGGCCGTGGCTCTCCTTGCGACACACTCCGCTGGCGGCCGAGGTGTGGGTTCGCGCACTGACCGCGGAGGGGCCGGGGACAGCGAACGCGCTCACCTGGTCGCCGTCTACGTTGTCGCGAACGTGGGGCGAGCTCGAGGAACTGGGACTGGTCGAACGTAAAAGGGAAGGGCGACTGACCCGCATCGTCCCGCGTCGCGAGGACGGGAAGGACGACTACGTTGCACCGGCTGGTCAGAAGAAGGATTGGTACAACGCCTACTTCACCCTCCCTCATGAGTTCTGGACAGAGCAGCACTTCGCGACGCTGAGTCCTGCCGCCCTCGCGGTGCTGCTGATCGTCTTGAAGGAGACAACGAAGAAGCCTGACGTCGAGCTCCTCCGGGAGAAGATGCAGGACTGGTACGGGATCTCAGGCAAGACGGTGACAAAGGGTATCCAGGAGCTGATGGCCGCTGGCCTGATAGAGGAGCGACTGCGGTGGGAGGAAGACCTGTCCGCGAAGCTCGGGTACGTCAAGCATCACCACTATGGGTTGACGGGTGTTTTCAGCACCGAGGAGAGGGCGGGGCGACGACGCGTAGCGCGGCGCAAGCGCAGGTTGAACGAACGCAAGAAGTCCAAAAAGGCTGCCCAGGAGGCGAAATCATGACTGCGAGCACACCGCCACCGTGGCCGCCGCACACGTGGTCGAAGTACGCATGGAAAACGATCGGCCAGGCGATGCGGTCGACGGCCACAACCGTCCGTTTCGTGGCGATCTTGGCAGCGATCTTCGTGCTGCCCAGCGTTGCCGCTGCGATCTCGTTCGTGATCGTCCGTTCCGTGTACTTCTAGGACTGGAACCGATGACGCTGATCCGGGGTGCTGATCGAGTGAGCTGGAGAGCTTCGAATGAGTAGTTATGAGGAGCGGTTCGAGGCCGGGCTCGCGCATCTGCATCGCTACGTCGCCGCGCACGGTTCGAGCTCGCCGCCGCACGGTTCGACGATCGACGGATTTCTGATCGGGAGTTGGGTCGGCAGCCGGCGCACCGAGTACCGCAGGGGCCGGTTATCGGCCGAGCGGATCCGCCGTATCGAGACCGAGTTCCCGGACTGGCGGTGGAACGTACGGGAGGCGATGTTCGACGTCGGCCTGGCGCATCTGCGCCGCTACGTCGCCACCCATGGGACGAGCCGCGTGGGTTACGACGAGGTGGTCGACGGATTCCCGTTGGGGCAGTGGACGAGGGATCGTCGCGCCGACTTCCGCACAGGCCGACTGTCTGCGGAGCGGATCGAGGTGTTTGAGCGCGAATTCCCTGACTGGCAATGGACCCCTCAGACCGCAGTATTCGCGGCCGCGTTCGAGACCGGGATCGGGCACCTGCATCGGTATGTCGCCGCGCACGGCACCCCCAACGCCCCCCGGCGTGATGTGATCGACGGATTCCCGATCGGCACCTGGATCCAGAGCCGCCGCGCCGACTACCGCAAAGGCCGGTTGTCGGCCGAGCGGATCCGCCGTATCGAGACCGAGTTCCCGGACTGGCAGTGGACCATCCGAACCAGCTCGACTCAGGGCACGATCGGTGGCCTGTAATGGGTGGTCCTGATGACCGACGGTTCGAGGTCGGGCTCGCGCATCTGCATCGCTACGTCGCCGCACAGGGTTCGAGCTCTCCCCCGCGCGGCGCAAGGATCGACGGGTTCCCGATCGACGTGTGGGTGGCCAGCAGACGCACCGACTACCGCAAGGGCCGACTGTCGGCCGAGCGGATCGAACGGCTCGCGACCGAGTTCCCGGACTGGCAGTGGAGTGTGCGCGACGCGCAGTTCGACGTCGGCCTGGCGCATCTGCGCCGCTACGTCGCCGCACATGGGACGAGCACCGTGAGTCAGCATGAGGTGTTCGACGGATTCGCCCTCGGACAGTGGGTGACGAATCGTCGCGCCGACTACCGCAAAGGCCGACTGTCGGCGGAGCGGATCGAGGTGTTTGAGCGCGAGTTTCCTGACTGGCAGTGGTCGCCTCAGGCCACGGCGGCGGCCGCCGCATTCGAGGTCGGGATCGCGCACCTGCATCGGTATGTCGCCGCGCACGGCACCAGCAACGCCCGAAATCGGGCGGTGATCGAAGGATTCGCGATCGGACAGTGGGTCGCCAACCGCCGCGCCGACTACCGTAGAGGTCAGCTCGCCACCGAGCGGATCCGCCGCATCGAGGCCGAGTTCCCGGACTGGCAGTGGACCGCACAACGCCGCTCCTGATCCGACATACGGCGCGCGGTGAGGCAACGGATTCAAAACCCGTCCAGTGTGAGTTCGAGTCTCACCGAGGGCACTAGAAATACCAGGTCAGAGTACGTTTTTGACCACATACCCGCCAGGGGTAACCCGCCAACTGCTCGCAACTGCTCGCAGGAGCATTCAGCTATGAGCCTGCGAGCAGGTCCGAGAGCGTCGATATTTGCGTTGGTGAGAGGTCGAGCATGGACACGATCTGCGCGATGTCGGCGGTCGATTCGGCAGGCTTCAGCGCGGCCGTGCGAGCGTCGTTCAGGGCCGTTGCCAGCGCGTCGAGTTCGTCGTTAAACAGGTGCCCATAGCGGTCGAGGGTGAGCGTCGCCGACTTGTGCCCGAGCATCCGTTGTACGACCTTCACGTTGGCGCCGGAGCGGATGGCCAGCGAGGCCGCGGTGTGCCTCAACTCATGGGGTGTGAGGCCCCCGACACCGGCAGCGGTCGCGGCCGGATCGAATCGCCATCGGAACTCGCCCGGTGTCATCCAGCCGTCACGGCCACCGAACACGAGAGTGCCGGTCGCCTTCGGCAGGGTGCCCAGGTGCTCGCGCAGCATTTCCACCAGGAACGCGGGGACGGGCACCGACCGCGCTTCGTGCCCCTTCGTCGTCCCCTCCACAGCCCCTTGTTCACGCACCCACGTCACCGACCGAGCAACGTCGAGGCGCCCGTCGTCGAGGTTCACGTCGACCCGGCGCAGCGCGACCGCTTCGCCGTAGCGCAGGCCCCCGTAGGCGAGCACGTACACCATTGCGCGATCCGCGACCGACGGCATCGCGTCGGCGAGCGCCTCGACCTGACCGTGATCAAGGAACCGCTTCGGCGCTTCGGCCTTCCGGGGCAACTCGACGCCGTCTGCGGGGTTCGCCGGGAGCAATTGCAACCGCACAGCGTCGCCGAGGACCTGCCGCAGCACTTGGTGAGCTTGGATCACGCGCGACGCCGAGAGCGCCCGTCGACGGGCACCTTCGGGCACGGCGTGTTCTCCCGCTTGCATCGCCAGCACCCACGACCGAACACCGGCGAAGTCGACACCAGCCAGCGGAGTGTCGCGCCACGTCGGAAGAACGCACGTGTCGAGTAGGGAGCGGTACCCTGCCACTGTTTTTGGCTTGCGCGCGGCCTTTGCCGCTATCCACTGTTCGGCGATCTCTCCAACGGTGCGCTCGCCCGCGGCCTTGCGGACGAACTTGCCTGTGACGAGATCGGCCGTGTTCTGGTCGACCCACTGCTGCGCGGCATCCTTCAGTGCAAAGGTTTTCATGTGCTCGTGGCCGTCAGCGTCGACGAACCGGCCTTGCCACCGGTTGCCCTTGCCGTACTTTGTTGATCGCTTACGGCGCCCGGTGACCGGGTCCTTCGCGCGGGTGTGCCAACGGTCCTCGACCCCGCCGCGGCGCCCGCGCTTCGGTGGTTGTTGTTCATCGGTCGTCGTCATGCCTCGACTGTACGGGTTAACGATCAATTGCGAGCAGACCCGTACACCCCAATGTGATATACATCACACGTTTGATTAGTTGTCACGGTTGGCGATCACGGCAATTTTCATCGCCGCAGGTAGCGCTATTTTCGGCAAAATTAGGGTGCCCTATAGTTGTCACGGTTGACGAACATAGATGCAGTTCAGAGCGATATTGACATTTGACGATCTCGTTTTGCTTGGTCATTGTTTGGGGTGTCAGAAACACCAAAGAAACCGGAGACAAAATGACCACCACGAACGTCGAGATTCGACGATTCACCCTCGACGAGGTCGCGAACATCATCGGCACGTCGCCCGCAGGTGTCCGCGAAATGCACAAGTACGGCCGCGGACCCGTCATGTACATCTTGGGCAAGCGCCTTGTGTGCGACGAACCGGACTTCGCCCGGTGGGTCGAGTCGCAGAAGGCGAAGAGCGCCCGCGGGGAGCTCGCCGACCAGTTCCGCGACCCGGCCGAGTTCGCATGACCGACGCCGAGCAACTGCGCACGATCCGCGAACACGCGCGCAAGGTCGCCGCCAGCGCACCCCCGCTCACTGAAGAGCAGCGCACCACGATCCGGCTCGCGTTCGCGAGTCGACCCCTCACCCACCAGGAGAACTAGTCATGCCCGAGAACACCGCAGCCGCCCGCGTCGACGTCGTCGGCGACATCACCACCATCACGACCGAGGCAGGCGCCCGAGTCGACCTCACCGCGACCGATCTGCTCACGCTCGCACCCGCGCTCTATGGCCTCGCCCGTTTCTGCTTGGCCGCATCGCCCCTCGACGAGGCCGAGACCGCCGAGCAGCTTCAGCAACTCGACACGGCGATGCAGGCCAGCGAAATCGAGTGGAGCGCGCTCCGGTGACCGCCGACACTATCCCCGAACCGTTCACGATCCCGGAGCGCGTCGACGTCGGCGAGATCGGCCGTCGGTTCGGGATGCGATGGCCGACCGGCACCGTCCCGCCGAAGCGATCCCTTGTCGTCCGACTCTCGAAACGCATTGTGCGAATGCGCGATTCGGGCACGACCCCCTACTACTCGGACCTCTCGCAGACCTTCCGTTGGGGTGTGCGTTTCAACTATCAGGGAGACCCTAACCGATGACCACGAACATCACCGAGACCCCGCCCGCCGCACTCGAAGGCCGCACGTCGAGCGCCGCAGCGAAGGCCTCCGACGAGCGCCTGCGCATCGCGACCGAGAGCACATCGTCGGCCATCGCCAGCGCCCATCGCAACGACGACCGGCCGCGTCCGAGCCTGAAGGCCGTGGTCAGCGGCCGAGCCCTTGAACTTTGGGAGCCTGTCATCAAGCGCACGCTCCGTGGGCACCAGCGGGCACTCGGCGCGCTCACCGTGCCGGAGTCGGCCGACCCGACCGCGCGCATCGTCAAGGAGATGCGCGCCAGCGGTGCAGCGGGCGAGCCCGTGGACCCGGACGGCGCACACGTCGCCGCGCTCACTGAGTTCCACCGCGCCCGCAACGACGCGGACGCGATGTCCGCAGCCCGCCACGAGGTCACCCGACAGACCGCGCGGGCACTCACCGACGACATCGCCGGGATGCGCCGAGAACTGTTGTCGGCGGTCGCCGCCGACCTTCGGGACGTCGCTGCCGACGCCGAGCAGATCGCCCCGGCCCTCGACGGTGTCACGACCGCCGACGAGGCGATTACCCGCGGGGTGGTCAGCGCGTGGAAGTCACGCGCCGACATCGCCGAACGCACGCTCGACGTTGCGAACGCGCTGCACTGGGTGCGCCGTCGTTGCGACCGCGGGTTCATCGTCGACGCGACGTCTCGGCCGGATGCGTGGCCCGTGGGGAATGACCACCGGCACACGTCGGCCGAGACGTGGGCCGTGGTCGACGACATCCTCGACCGGCTCGAAGTCACCGACGCTGCGCGTCGCCTGATGACCGGAGAGGCCTGATCATGGCGGGATTCGGAAAGTACCTGCTTACCGACGCGCAGGTCGAGGCGAATCGGCGCAAGGCGCCCGGTTACCGTCGCGGTTTCGGGCAGCACCTCGACGGCAGCAGAGACGCCCGGAACCTCAAGCGCAGCCAACTCGCCCGGCAACGGCGCCAGCGCATCGCCGAGGCGCAGCGGGCAGGCACGGCGAACTACGACCGGCAGGGCAAGCCGCTAGACCCGCTCGCCGACCAGCCCGATCTGATCGAAGAGAAATGGCGCGACGAGTTCGGGCCGAAGGATGACGGCGACGCGGCATGATCACCAACCGGCGACGTGAGGCGCAGTTCTTCGACCCGGACGGCACCACGTATCCCGTGTGCCGGACGTGTTGGTCGATGTCGGCGGTGCTTCGGCGTGGCGAAATCCACGTCGAGCGCCGTCGCACCGGCGGGGCAATCGCCCACCAGCGGCCGAAGTGCAAGGCGATTGTGCCGGGTTCGGACGTCGACCGCGACGTGTTTCTCGCGTACTTGGAACCTTCGCCAGTTGACGTCAACCGATACCGAAAACGACTGACCGGCAACGTTTCTCGCGACCGCAGTTCGCGCGTCGCGGGCTGATCGCAAGGTACAATCGACGCCGTAGCGGGTAGCGCCGCAACGACGAGAACAGGGATACACACACCGGGTCGAGCTACGGCGGGGACCGGGGAAGACGGTGTGTGTTCCCGATTATCTGAACGGAATACGATGTCGCACAACGAAAAACGCCCCCGCGAGGCGAGGGCGAGTTCCGAGCGTGTTACCGACGAGAAGGCGGAATACGCCTCCGAGTCTAGCACGCTCCTCACGGCCGCAGCCGAACTGATCGCATCCGGTCTCGGAACCCCGTTGCCGTTGCCGGAGGGCCAGAAATATCCGCCCCCGAAGGACACCACCGGCGGCAAGAATCCCCGGCCTACCGACGACGAAGCCCTCGCTCGGTTCGACGACCTCGTCGGCAACGTGTGCCTGCGCGTTGCCGACGGCGTGATCGGCATCGACGTCGACATCTACGGCGACAAGCACGGTGACCAGACCATGCGCGCGAAAGTGGAGCAGTGGGGACCGCTGCCAGACACCTACATGTCGACCTCGCGCGACCCCGAGACCGGTTCGGGCATCTACTACTTTCGGGTGCCCGCCGGGTTCAAGCTGAAGGGCAAGGTCGGCGCGGACGTCGAGATCATCCAACCGGGACACCGTTACGCCGTGGTCGCGCCGTCGGTCGTCGAGGGACGCGCCTATCGGTGGTTCGGCCCGGACCTCGAACCGTGCGACCCGCCGAACGTCGAGGACCTCCCCGAGCTACCGGCTGAGTGGTTCGATCACTACCTCGAAGGCGCCGCCGACGCACCGCGCGCAGACGTCGAGGAGATCGACGACCTCGCCGAGGCTCTCGCTTGGCTCGAAGAGAACATCCCCGGCTACGACGCGCCGATGTCCGGCCAGATGAACCGTCAAACAGACCCCGACAAGCTCGCCGAAGAGGCGACCGGCGGTGCCCACGACGCGATGCTCGCAAGGGTTCACGAGGTCGTCCGGCTCGCCAGCGAAGGCCATCACGGGCTGAAGGCTGCACTTGACCGGATCGAGTCGGCGTTCGCCGACGAGACGCTCGGCGCCAAGGGCGAAGCCCGGCGCGACCTGACCAGCGCCCGGCTCGAATGGAACCGCTCACTGTGCGGGGAAGTCTCAGACCTCGCCGACGACGTCGAGAACGACCGCGTGCGCATCTCGAAGGTCGGCGGTTACACCGCGGGGGACGCCGAGATCGACATCGAAGGATGGCACGCGAAGATGATCACTCAGCTTGCCGACCGGATCGAACCGGTCGACGCAACGCAGTTCGACCCCAACGACACCGGCGCCGGTTATATCTTCATCGCCGCATACGGGGACAACGTTCGGCCGGTCCTCGATAGTGAGGATTGGGTCTACTGGGACGTGCGCGCGGGTGCGCTGCGCCGACTCACGCCCGAGCAGATCAACGGCGAGTTGTGGGATCGAGCCGTTCCTACGGCGTGCCGTGGGACCGCCGACGACCTCGACGCAAAGGCGCAGGTTGCCGAAGACAGCGGCGAGGGTGACCCGGATGAACTCCGCAAGCAGGCCGCGGCTATGCGGCAACTCGCGGTGAAGATGGGCTTCCGCGCAATGATCACCAACGGGCTGAAGCAGGCTCACAGCCGTCACCCGAACCCCGTTGATCCGGCCGAGTTCGACGGCGGCGGTCTGCTCTTGGGAGTGGCGGACGGCGTTGTCGACTTCGGCGAGGCCGTGCCCAACGCTGACGGCGAGATCGGCGACCCGTACGCGCGCAAGGGCACTCCCGAGGACCTCGCGTTGACCTCGACGCAGGTGCCCTACGTGCACGGCTACACACACCCGCGGTGGGAGAGCTACCTCGACACGTTTCTTTCCGACCCCGATTATCGGCGCTACGTGCGCAAGGTGTTGGGGTACGCGGCGCTGTGCGCGCACAACCCGCTGAGGAAGATGATCTTCCTTCACGGTGGCACGTCCACCGGCAAGTCGACGATGGTCGAAGCCATGCAGGCCGCGGTTGGTGAGTACGCGGCGACGGTCGACATGAACGCGATGTTCCGACAGAAACGCGACGGTGGTCCGAACCCCGAGATGCTCGCCGCCTTCCCTCGCCGAGTCATCTTCGCGAGCGAGGTAGGGCAGCGTAACCGGTTGCACTCCGACATGATCAAGCGCCTCACCGGCGGGGACAGCATCACCACGCGCGCGCTCTACAGCAACAAAATGGTGCAGCGGGTGCCGCGGTTCACCCCGGTCATCGCGACCAACTCAATGCCCACCGTCGAGGACGCCGATGAGGCTTTCGACGGTCGATTGTTGGTGCTTCCGTTCACCCATCGCGCCGCGCCGCTGAAGGCCAGCGAGGGCCCGCTATGCGCTGACCCTGACGTTCTCCCCGCGGTGTTGGCATGGCTGGTCGCCGGATATGCCGACTACCTCGCCGAAGGCATCGCCGACGACTACAGCGACGCCCCCGACGTGGTGCGCAAGGCTCGGCGCCGTGCCCTGTCTGACGTGAACGACTTCCGGCGGTTCTTCACCGACAACCTGCGCGAGACCTCGACGAAGGTCACCACCGCGACGAGTCCCAAGCACTACCCCGTGACCGAGGCCGCGCTGGTCGACGAGTACGCGAAAGCGACCGACGTAAGGAAGGAGCAAGCGCGCCGCGAGATTCGAGCGCAGATGGACAAGTACCGGCCCGCATACCGAGATCGCCCGTATCACCGGGCGACCGGCGTCAAGGCGAAGAACCCGTGTCAGTGCTACCGCGGGGTGAGTTGGAAGACCCAAGTCCGCATCGTTGCGGAGTGATTGTGTTGCCGCGCAACGGCATCACGGAAAGTGAGTGACCAAAGTGAGAACCGACGAATACACCCGCAGCGCCGAGAATACGTTGCCGCACGAACAGGCCGCGTTCGATCTGGCCAAACGCGGCGTTCTCGAATATCGACCGCTGACACTCTCCCGTGCCGACCTCGGCGTCGCGCGGATGGCTTACGATCTTGCACCCCTGATCATCGCAAGCCTTCAGGCTGGCCATTGGCGACGCTACGACCCGGAGTCACACCCGCGTTTCTGCCATTGGCGGCAGACGCACAGTGAGACGCAGGTGTTGGGCAACCCCACGGAACCGGCCGAAGGGCCGTTCGCCCCGGAACTTCAGGCCGTGGTGTTCGCGGTCACCGATTGGCTTACCGGCGACGGGCAACGGGTATTCGACGATTGCGACGATTGCACTCTGACGTTCTACGGCACGAACGGCGAGCAACACCCCGCCGACTACGCCGGTGTCTACGGCCCGTTCGCCGTTCTCGCCGGTGTCATGGCGTGGGTCGAGGAACGCGGCCAATTGATCACCCGTGACGATTCGGTCTGTCTGTCATCGACGGCGCGCGGCCCCCGCAAGTGGGATTCGAGCGAGGGAGGCACCGGAGCGTTCGGGAGCATCTTGGTCGGGCTCGCCGCATAGCTCGACGACCTCACGGCCCCATGCCCTCGCTGGTGTGGGGCCGTTGTCGTGCCAGGGCTACCCCGCGATGGGTGGCGGCAGGGGTCGCCCACAGTGGGCAGGGTTGACGCTCAAGTGTGAGAGGTAGGGGTCCGGTTGACGCTCAACCGTGTGAGGTATGTGTCAGAGCCAGGGGTCTGTGACCAGGGCGTTTGCACAGTGACACAGCTTCTGACACAGCCCTTTGCGCAGGTCAGACCCCGGTTCTGTGTCACTGTGTCAGTACGGGATGCAAAGTCCCCCCTATACGTGCGCGCGACGCGCTTACCCCCTACACCCGATGGGGACTCTCTATAGAGATACTTCGTACATATTTGTTGACACAGTGACACAACATAGGGTCTGACCAGTGAAAAGGCTTGTGTCAACGTTGTGTCAGTCTTACAAAAGACCAGGTCACTCTGACACAGAGTTGACACAGCGAGGGGTCTGACCAGGGTTATCGGCCCTGAGATCGTCTCTGTCGTCCGTGTCGTGGTCGGCGAGCGGTTGCCGGTCGTCGGCCGGTTCGGCCGTTGGCGAGCGCGTCAGCGGGCGGTGAGGCATCGTGGAGCGTGGACGAGTAGGTGGGGGGGGGTGGGGACCCCTCCCCGGTCCGATGGCACGGAGCCCGCCCCGTACTGCGGGAATCCGCGTGAGACCCCCATAAGGGCACTATGTAGGGGTGCATAATCGGCCCTGACCAGCGGGTTTAGCCCCCTGAGAGCCCCGGAGCCGCCCACCGCCGCGGGGTGAGCCACGACGCCCCCACCAGCACAGACGCGCGAGACACGTTGTCGCGCAAGCCCTTTCGCCATACCCGCAGGCCAGACCCGCAGGCCCACGCCGAGCCCCACGCCGAGCCGCCGCCTTCGCGGGGTCACCACCCGCCGCCCTCGCGGCCCTCAGACGCCCGCAGGCACCCCCGGACCCCACACCGACACCCGAACCGCACGAAAACCCGCGAGCGGGCGAATGAGACCGCAGGAACGACGGCCGCATTGCGACCCGACCGGCACGCCCGGGACCATCGAGACGCTCACCCCACCCCCGCACCCGCGGGGTGAGCGTAGCCGGCAGTTGTCACGGTTGACGTCAACCGAAACCGAGATCGGTTGCAGGACAGACGAGTTCGGCGTGTCACTTTTGACAGACATGGGAGGATGGACCTCGACCGGCCCGCCAACACCCGCGCGCAACCCAGGTGACCCCCGCGGGCCGGTCACACAAGCACCGGCGACCAAACGACAGGAGCCCACCGATGCCCGAACAGAGCGCAACCCGACACCTCGACCTAGCCGAATCGCAGTTGGCCGAAGCGGAGACACTGTTCGGCGAAGGGCTGAAGGGCATCGGGTCGTTCAACGAGGTCCGCGCCGAGCGTCTGCTACAGACCGCAGGCCTACACCTGGGCATCGCGACCGCGAAGATGAACGAGGCGCCGTTCAATGCGCTGAACAACATCACCGACGGCGACGCCTGATGACGACCAAGCGCAAGCCCAGCACGACCGGCGCCGCGCTGCGACGGCACTACACCGAGTGGGCACGTGAGGAAGGTGTCGACCTCGACCCGTCCGATCACGCGCTGATCGAGCGGTTGGCCGTCGCAACCGACCTCGCGCGCAAGCTCGAAGCGAGCATTGCGAAGACCGGCCCGGTCGTCATCACGCCCGTGACCGGTGTCGAGAAACCGAACCCGCTGTTGCCATCGCTGCGCGGTCAGACGGAACTCTGCGCGAAGTTGGTGCACACCCTCGACCGGCGTATCAGCGACGCGGCGTCGGGCACCCCGGCCCACACCGGCGGGGTACAGCCGTTCACGGTCCGAGGGCAGTACGACAACACCGCCAAGACCGGCACCACCGATGACGACGCGGTGAGCATCGCCCGCAAGCCCAGCCGCACCCGACCGAAGAAACGGACGTAGCACGTTGGCACGCAAACGCAGCACCGCACCCACGGCGCCGACCGCAGCGCCGAAGCCCGAACCGCGCACCGAGGCCGAACTTCTCGCCGCGATCTCGGTCGAACCGAAGACCGCGGAGGAGTTCGCCGCCGCCTACGACGGACATACGGCCCGGTGCATCAGCACGCGGGAATGTTCCTGTAATCCGTTCGCGGAACACCCGCGGGTGGTCGCCGTCGAGGAGTGCGTGCCGTGGCGGCATTGGCGCGATGATCTCGCACACCGTCGATGGTTGGCCGCGTGACCGACCACCGATTGCACGTGCCCGCCGAGTGCGGCCGCGGACACGAATTAACCCCGCGCACAACGCATGTGCGACTTCGCACCATGCGAAACGTAATCATGCCCGCCGGGTGGGAATGCCTGCGCTGCTTGCGCGCCGAGTGCTACCGAGCCCACTATGGCCGTGACGCCGCGGTGCCCGATCACGTGCTCGACGAGACGTGTTTTCGCCGCCAGCCGCGGGGTGATGGCAACAAGGGCCGTGACGGCACCGCGTGGCCGGATCACACACAGGGACGATGGTGGACGCGGGTCGACTTCGCAGTTGGGTGGCAATTCACCGACCCGGACCCCACGCCGGAACTTCGCGCCGAGCGCGAGGCAGCACAGCGCGCACGGATCGCACGGGAGTTGGACGAACTCGAATTGCGCGACGCTCGCCAGCGGGCCGCGCAGCGACGGGCCGAGGCCGAGCAGGCGACGGACGCCATCCGGGCCGCGATGAGTGCAGCGAGGGGTGGGGTGGCGTGCTGAGTTCGGCGTGTCGCGGCGCTTCGGCGGGGTACGATGGTCACACCCTCGATACCCGCCATGGTGCTCGCGAAACCCAGACCTCGACCGCGGGGTCGGGGGTATTTTCATGCGCGTAGCACTGTGCATTTTCGGGTTCGAGGTGCTCGCGGTTGAGGTCGACGGTTACGAGGAGGACGTCGACCTCAGCGATTATGAACTGTCGAGCGAGACCGAGAGAGCCGACCTCGCCGCATGGCGTGAGGAGCATGACGAGGACGCCGAACCGCGGCCAAGGATCATCGCCGCCGGTGCCCACCGGGCCCGTCGTCGCCGCGCGCCCGTGATCGCGATCGGGACCAAGCACCGCAACGGGCCGGTTGACGTCAACCCAAAAACTAAGGGCACCAACGGGTTCGGGTTCGGGTCGTCGATTGAGTTTTGACAGACCATGAGACAATGGAACCGACGGCGCGGGAGCATGAAACCCCGCGCGACCGGGGAGGGTCGCACGTCGTTAGTTAGGTGATCCCTCACATGGCGGGGAAGACATTCCAGGTCGGCCAGGGTGCCGTCGCTTTGGTGCCCGATGCGCGTGGTTTTCACACCAAGGCGCGCAACGATCTGCGCCGAGAGAAGTTGACCGCCGACGTTGACCTACGGGCCGATGTCGGCCGGTTCGCCCGCGACACCAAAACCGCGCTTGGTGCGCAGGACTTCCGGGTCAAAGTCGCGATTACGCCGGAGGTCACCGAGGCCGCGTGGACCAAGTTCGAGGTCGACGTGAACCGTCGTCTGCGCCGAATGGACCTGCGCGTGGAGGTCTCGCCGTCCATCAACGAGGCCGCGTACAGGGCCACGCAAGCACGCCTTCGCGATCTCGCCCAGAACCGAACCAGCACGATCACGACCCGACACCGCAACGTCGGCGGGAGTGGCGCCGAGAACTTCGGCCGCGCGTTCGCCGGTGTCGCCGGTGCAACCAACACAATCGCCGGGCTCACCGGCGCACTCGGCGCCGCATCCCTCGCCGCGGGGTCATTGGTGCCGCTGGTCGGTGCGCTCGCGGTCGGAATCGGTGCGGTGGGTGTCGCCGCCGGTGGCGCAGGCGCCGCCGGTATGGGTGCCCTTGCCATCGGGATCGGAACCGTCAAGACCGCGACCGCCGGAGTCGGCGACGCGCTCAAATCGGCGTTCGACCCCGCGGAGTTCGACAAGTTCGCCGAGGCAATGGCGAAGCTCTCACCGCAGGCTCAAACCGCAGTTCTCGCGATCAAAGACCTTGGCGCGCAGTACAAGACCATCGTTCAGCAACCGGTGCAAGATTCGTTCTTTGCCGGGCTCGCGCCGCAGATTCAGCAGTTGACGCAGTACCTCGCCCCGCTACGCGACGCCATGCTCACCGTCGCCGACGGGTTCAACGAGGGCATGGTGTCCGCGCTGGGATTCGTGAACTCGGCGCAGGGCGTCGCGCAGGTCGGCACCCTGCTCACCAACTCGGCGAACATGACCGCGAACTTCGGGTCGGCACTCGGCAACCTTGTGCCCGGTCTCGCCGCAGTCGGTGCCGGTGCCTCGCAGGTCTTCGGACCGATGACCGACGGGATCGCCGGAGCCGCACGGGAGTTGTCCAACTTCCTGATCGAGGCGCAGCAGTCGGGACAAATGCAGGCGTTTCTGACCGACGCCGTGTCGATCGCCAAGCAACTCGGTTCAGTGCTGGGCCAGGTCGGCGGGATCGTCGCCGGTATCTTCAGCGCCGCCGGTTCGGCGGGAACCAACCCGCTCGCGGGCATCCTGAACACGCTCACGCAGATACACACGTGGGTCGATTCGATGGCCGGACAGGACGCTTTGGGGTCGTTCTTCACCAGCGCACAGGCCGCTATGGCCGCGATTGTGCCCGTGTTGCTTCAGGTCGCCCAAGTCATCGGGACCGAGGTCGCCCCGGTCGTCTCGCAGATGATTCAGCAACTCGCACCGGTGCTACTCCCCGCGATTCAGGCCGTCGGCGAGGGCATCGCGCAGGCCGCGCCGCAGTTCGTCGGGCTCGCGCAGGTGCTCGGCGGTCTGGTCGTCACGCTCACCCCGCTTATCCCGAGCTTGGTGCAACTCGCCCCCGCGATCCTCGCCATCACCGGCGGGATCAAGGCGTGGTCGATCGCGCAAGGGTTGCTCAACATCGTCATGTCGGCGAACCCGATAGGCCTGATCGTCATCGCGATTGCCGCGCTGGTCGCCGGGATTGTGTGGGTCGCAACGCAAACGACGATCTTTCAGGACACGTGGAACACCGTGTGGAACGCGGTTAAGGCCGCGTGGGACTGGGTGTGGGGCGGGCTCAAAGCGGGGTTCGAGGCGTTCGTCGGGTTCTTCACCGACACCATCCCGAACGCGGTCGGCACCGGTGTGCAGTGGGTCAAGGACAAGTGGAACGACGCCGTCGGATTCTTTAAGGCTTTGCCGGGCAAGGTGTCTCAGGCATTGTCGGGGCTCTGGGACGGCGTCAAGTCCGGACTTGCAACCGCGCTCAACTGGGCCATCGACAAGCTCAATTCGTTCATCGGGTTGCTGAACAAGGTGCCCGGTGTCGACATCTCGCCGGTGCCGCACGTGTCGTTCGCGACCGGTGGCTACACCGGTGCCGGTGGCAAATACCAGGTCGCCGGTGTGGTGCATAAGGGTGAGTACGTCGTGCCGCAGGAAGGCGTCACGCCCGCTTCGATGCCCCTACTCGCCGCGCTGCGCGCGGGTTGGGTGCCGAGCGCGGAGTTCCTGCGCGGCATGTTCGGGGACATGCCCGGATATGCCGACGGCGGCGCAGTCGGCTACGGCTTGCCCGCGGGGTCGTCCGGCGGTTTCCCCGATTGGATCAAGCAACTCGGCGCAGCCCACGGGGTGACGCCGTCGACGTACTCCGGACACCAGGAAAGCGACCGGCAAGAGGCCGGATACGCGCCGAACCCGCAGCACCTCAATCGGGGGGTCGACTGGTCGGGACCGGCCGATAAGATGCACGCATTTGCCCAGTACATGATGGGTGTCGCCGCGAAGGACCCGGCCGTCGAGCAGGTCATCTTCCAAGACCCCTCGACGGGTCAGCGCTTCGGTTGGGCCGGTCGATCCGACGTGTCGAACACTGGCTACTACGACAGCGATTACCCCGGCCATCAGGATCACGTGCATACGCGGTTCAACGCCGCGCTTGGCGCCAACGCCGCAGCACCGACCGCCGACCCGACCGCAGGCGCCGCAGCCGCAGCGGCCGGTGCCGGGTCGACTTTCAACGGTAAGACCAGCGGCAAGCTCACGCCGGAGTTCGAGAAGGGCACGCCGTCGCTCGACGAGGCGATGAAGGACCCAAAGCTCACCAAGGTTTTCGTGGTGAACATGCCGTCGGCGTGGAACTTCACCGCCGACACCAGCGGCACGTCCGGCGGGTCGAGCGGGTCGCCGTCCGTGTCGTCGAGCCCCTCGATGTCGGCACCGAGCAGCGCACCGAAGGCCAGCAGCGTCGACACCATCGCCCTGAAGAAAAACCCCGACGGCACTTACTCGGCCACCGACCCGGAGTGGAACAAGCTCATCCAGCGGGAATCGGGTGGACGGGCCGATGTCGTCCAGGGGATCAGTGACGCCAACTCCGGCGGCAACGAGGCCTCGGGGCTTTTCCAGATCGCAAAGGGCACGTGGGCCGGATATGGAGGCACGAAGTACGCGCCGACGGCCGGGCAGGCCACCGCCGAGCAGCAGGCCGAGATCGCGGCTGCCATCTTCAACAAGTCCGGCGGGAGCCCGTGGGGTTCGGGTGCCGGTCAGAACTTCGGCCGCGAGGACGAAGCGAAGCTACGCGCCGGGATTCAGCGCAAGGGAGCGCCGTCGGCACCCGTGCCGGTCGAGGTCACCAACCCGGCACCCGCTGCGCCCACGACGCCCGTCGACACCACCCCGGCACCCACCGCACCGAGCACCACGCCGAGCACGCCGTCGAGCACGCCGAGCGCAGCGCCGACGACCTCGACGCCGCAGCAGCAGACACAGCAAGAGTCGATGCTGAGTCGGTGGATGAAGGATCAGTTCGCCGCGGTCGTCGGCACGCCCAAGACCGACGGTTCGGGCAACGCAGCGCAGTTGACCCCCGACCAGCAACTCGCCCTTGACACGGCTAAGTCGTTCGCGACTCACACACCGCTGGGCATTGGCGGGCCGCAGTTGTCGACGATCGGCAAGAAGGCACCGGCGGTCGCCGAGATCGGGGCCGGGATCGCCAAGGCAGCACCGGCCTACGCGGCCCTGCTCGCGGGTAACCCTGCGCCCCTGCTCGCGCAGTCCGGCGAAGCGCTAGCACAGTGGGGCGCCAAAACGGCTACCGACTTCGCGTCGTATCTGCCCGAGGCCGCGCCGGGGATGCTTGAGAGCCTGCTCTCGGGGGTTGCCGGGCCGCTAGTCGGAACCATCAACACCGGCGCGTCGACCGATCAGGTGATGAGCACAATGCAAGACCTTCAGAATCGCCAAGCGCGGCGAACGAAGTTGGGCAGGCGAGGATGACCAAGCGACCCGACCCGGACCGCAGCCCGCAAGCGTACGAGGCGCACATGCGCGACCTCGATCTCGACTCGCGGTTGCGTCGGCAAGACCAGCGATATTCGTTCAGCCGCTACTGTCCGCCGGACGACCAGAGCGAAGCTCGGAGGGGTCACTGAGACAAGTCGGAGGCCGGTGGGAAAACCCGTAACCCACCGGCCTTTGTCGGCTTGTCCGACTGGAAAGGGCACCACCGGCGAGATCGTCGCGAGTGGTGCCCTTGTCGGCGATCAGCAACGGACCGGGGAGGTCGTCAGAGACGCCGACACGCTCACGGTATGGCGCCGCGATCTTGGTTGTCCAAACTCGCGGTTGCTGCTCGCAGGCTGCTCGCAGCATTCGAGATACCGGACGATAGTTGTTGTTGGTTGTTCGTGACGGTTGAGTGAGTCAATCCGTTGTGGCACTTGTATATTCACCGTTCAACCGTCACCAACACGCTAGAATCGCTCACATATCGCGACCTGCGAAAACGTGTTTGCACGGATTCAAAACCCGTCCAGTGTCAGTTCGAGTCTGACCGGGGGCACCAGGGCCCTCGCAGGCAAGCGCACATCGCTCGCACCAAATTCTCCTGGGAAACCTATTGATCTCCGGCATGTGACGTGCTAAGTTTCACATCCCTCTTTCTATGAGGGCTT
This sequence comes from Gordonia sp. w5E2, assembly GCF_036540975.1. Classification (NCBI taxonomy): domain Bacteria; kingdom Bacillati; phylum Actinomycetota; class Actinomycetes; order Mycobacteriales; family Gordoniaceae; genus Gordonia; species Gordonia sp. w5E2. Next base: position 4,474,555 of record NZ_CP144213.1, read on the forward strand.
CCCTCCAACTCTGAGGGTCTGATTGTGGTCACAGGTCCAGGCGGAGCTATATCCGCACCCAGGGCCCACGTGGTTCAGCCACTCAGACCTTCGGAAGGGGGTGAAAATGGAAGCGATGGTCATCCTCGGGATCATCCAGATCCTCATCGCAACAGCCCATCTCGTTGTAGACATCCTCAGCTAGCCCCAGCGAGGGGGCCGGGCACTCGCCCGGCCCCTCGCCTCGCCTGGCGGCATCCTTCGTGGAAAGGCTTGCGTACCGACAAAACCCCGGGCTGCGAATCGCCCACCTGCACAACGCAACCACGATGGCCCTGTGGCAACCGACCCGCCGGGGAGGGCGGCAGCGCAGCGCCAGCGGAGTCAGCTCGTGGCTTCCCCGAGTCGTTCGACCTGTCCGCCAACCTCGTCGGCGTACGCCTGAGCCTCGGTCGCCTCATTGTCGGTGTAGACCCGGACGTCTGCCGGCCTACCGGCCGGCCGCACGATCAACGTCAGCTCCCCTATCGCGACGCGACCGCGTTTAGGTGCGACGCGATTGGTGGGCCCGGCCCCGGCATCGTTGTTCTCGGTCATCGCTCGGCGGCGTCCTGTCTCGGTTGCAGCGCCTCGGGCGGCACCCACATGGTGATCGTGGCCGAGGAGACGCGGTTGGCGCTCTCGACTGGCATCTGACATATCCCGCGCCAGAGGCCGTTTGAAGTTTGGAGCCACGCTAAGAGAAGCGCGTTCATGGTGGGTTCGATCCGGGCACCGGATGCGCGGACTCGCAGTGACACTCCCCCACCGGCGGCATACGAGCGTCCGCAGGACGGGTCAGCGATCGCCATGTCGATCAGCACGGGCCTCGGTGGGTCGACCACGCGTAGTGTTCGGGTGTCGGGCCAGTGGTCGAACATGCCATCAGTGTCATCTCGCAAGACATCGGTGACAGTTCTGCATCAGGCCATAGGTGACAGAGTGAGGGGTCTTGGTGGTGACACTTCTTCATTTGGTTTCCGCCACGCACCGCTATGTGCCTTGCGTTGCGTGGCGCGGTTGCCTATGAGGGGGGCCTGACGCAGGTGCTCAACTGACCGCGCCTGCGACGGTTCAGCAGCACCCCGTGATGGCGCTGAGAACGCTGCGCAGCGCTTCCAACGACTCTGGCCGGGCACGGTAGTAGACGTTCATCCCTCGTCGGTCAGGTGCGACCATGCCGGCCTTGCGGAGCTGCCCCAGGTGGTGGCTCGTGGTGGCCTCGGTGAGGCTGACCGCGGTCGCGAGGTCGCAGGTGCAGATCCCCTCACCGGTGTCAGTGAGCAGAATCGAGACGAGTTTGATCCGGACCGGATCGGCCAGCGCCTTGAGCCGCAGAGCGATTTCTAGGGCGGTGTCGTCATCGAGAGGGGCCGCCGACACGGGCGCACAGCAGATCGGGGCACTGATGTCGACCATCGGCAGGGCCTTCGGCATGACCCGACCATACCCTGGTACTTGACATATGTCGAAAAGGTGGCACCCTGCAGGTGTCAGTAGTTCGATATATGTCTCACAGGTGAAGGTGATGGTCATGTCCCGTATGCAGCTCGCGCTCAATGTCGATGATCTCGATACCGCGATCGAGTTCTACTCCAAGCTGTTCAACACCACCCCGGCCAAGCGCAAGCCGGGATACGCCAACTTCGCGATCGTCGAGCCGCCACTGAAGCTGGTGCTGCTGGAGAATCCCGGCCAGGGCGGCACGATCAACCATCTCGGCGTCGAGGTCGAGTCGAGCGAGAAGGTGCACGCCGAGATCGCCCGGTTGTCCGGGGAGGGTCTGTTCACCCAGGAGGAGATCAACTCCACCTGTTGTTTCGCGACGCAGGACAAGGTGTGGGTGACCGGGCCGGCGAAGGAGAAGTGGGAGGTCTACACCGTGCTGGCTGACTCCGAGACGTTCGGGACCAGCCCGAAACTGTTGGAACAGAACGCCACCGAGGACGCCGAGCAGGGTTCGGTGTGCTGCGGCGGCAACGCCGCAGACCAGGCCGAGGCGCGCACAGCCTGCTGCTGACAGCCTCGGTTCGCGTTCTCGCCTACCGCGCGATGCGGTCGGCGAGGGCGCGGATCCGGTTGGTGATGTCGTCGCGGATCAGCCGCATTCGTTCGATACCGTCGATGCCCCGTCCGGAGGGTTCGTCGGTGTCCCACACTTCGAGGGCGACGCCGTCGGGTGGGGTGACCTCGGCGGTGCCGACCACCACGACCAGGTCCACGGCTTGCATCAGTTCATCGGTGAGTTGCCGCGGCTGATGTCCGACGACGTCGGCGCCGACTTCGGCGAGTACCTGGGCGGACAGTTCGTTGACCTGGCCGCCGATTTTCGCGTTGGTGCCGGCTGAGGATGGGGTGATCCGGTCGGTGACTGTCGGTGTGAGGTGTTCGGCCATCACCGATTTGCCGCGGTTGGACACGCACACGAACAACACCTGCGGTGGTGTGCTCATTGGCCGACCTGCTGGTCGGCGGGTACCAGTTCGTCGAGGAGGTTCGCGACGAGTCCGCGGATCTGATCGCGGATGGGGCGGACCGCGTCGATGCCTTGGCCGGCTGGGTCGTCGAGAGCCCAGTCCCGGTAGCTGACGCCGGGGAACACCGGGCACGCATCGCCACAGCCCATGGTGATCACGACGTCGGAGGATTCGACGGTGTCGGGGGTGAGGATCTTCGGTGACTGTGCGGAGATGTCGATACCGACTTCAGCCATCGCCTCGACCGCGGCCGGGTTGATGGAGTCGGCGGGAGCAGATCCGGCGGAGCGGACCTCGACGCTGCCCTGGCTCAAGGCGGTGAGGAAACCGGCGGCCATCTGCGAGCGGCCAGCGTTGTGGACACACACAAATAGCACCCTAGGTCGAGATGTAGACATGAGACACAAGCCCTTTCAGCTGTGAAGGAACATCAGATACGTCACACACGTTCGGTGGTGAGTTCGGTGAGAAGACCACGAACTCGGGCGTCAAGATCGTCGCGGATCGCGCGAACCTCGTCGAGGGGACGGCCCTGGGGGTCCGCGACCGTCCAGTCCAGATAGCGTTTGCCGGGATAGATCGGACACGCGTCGCCGCAACCCATGGCTACGACCACGTCGGCGGCGGCGACTACATCGTCGGTGAGCGGTTTGGGGTACTGCGTGCCCATGTCGACGCCGATCTCGGTCATTGCTTCGACGACGGTCGGGTTGATCGAGTGCGCGGGGGCTGACCCGGCGGAGCGCACGTGTACCCGCCCGGCGGCGTGGTGGGTCAACAATCCGGCGGCCATCTGTGAGCGGCCGGCGTTCTGGACGCAGACGAACAGAACTTCGGGCACATCCTTGGGCACCGATCCATCGGACTGGGCCAGGGCGCGTAACCGATCAGCCGCGAACCTGCCCGCCAAGGTCGTCAGGTGCGCATGCACCCGGGAGGTGCGCCGTAAGGCGGTGTAGGACTCGAACACACAGCGTTCCACCGTCTGGCGAGACACCACCCCCTCATACTTGGCGGCCAGGTCAGCGGCGGTACGGGCGAGCACGGCATGGGGCATCAACAGTTCGGGCTGCGCGCGGTGTTCACTGCGACTTAGCTGCTCGTCCAACAGATCCTCAGGCATCGCGAGCCGGCTCCTTCGACACATCCGGGCTGGAGGCAGTGGTTGGGGTGGTGAAGCGTTTCCGCAGTGCCAGGGACACGTACACGAGGGCGACGAGGACGGGGACCTCGATGAGTGGTCCGATGACTCCGGCCAGGGCCTGGCCGGATGTTGCACCGTAGGTGGCGATCGCGACGGCGATGGCGAGCTCGAAGTTGTTGCCCGCGGCGGTGAACGCCAGCGTGGTGGTTCGCGCATACCCCAGCCCCATCGCGGCCCCGAGCACGAACCCACCGCCCCACATCACCGCGAAGTAGATCAGCAGCGGCAGAGCGATCCGCACGACGTCCCACGGCTGCGACGTGATCTGCTCACCTTGCAACGCGAACAGGATGACGATGGTGAACAGCAACCCGTAAAGGGCCCACGGCCCGAGACGCGGCAGGAACGAGGACTCGTACCAGTCGCGGCCTTTGGTTCGCTCGCCGATGCGGCGGGTGAGGAAGCCTGCGACCAGGGGTATACCGAGGAAGATCAGCACCGACTTCGCGATCTGCCACGGCGAGGTGTCGATGGTGGTCTGCTCCAGGCCCAGCCATCCGGGCAACACCGAGAGGTAGAACCAACCCAGCACGGCGAACATGACCACCTGGAACACCGAGTTCAGTGCGACGAGAACAGCAGCGGCTTCGCGGTCGCCGCACGCCAGGTCGTTCCAGATGATGACCATCGCGATGCATCGGGCCAGGCCGACGATGATCAGTCCGGTCCGGTACTCCGGCAGATCCGGGAGCAGGAGCCAGGCCAGCGCGAACATCAACGCCGGTCCGATGATCCAGTTCAACGCCAACGACCCGAGTAGCAGGCGACGATCACCGGTGACCGAGTCGAGTCGGTCGTAGCGCACCTTGGCCAGCACCGGATACATCATGATCAGCAATCCGAGGGCGATCGGCAGCGAGATGCCGTCGAGCTCGACCGCCGCCAAAGTGTCACCCAGGCCGGGGACGACTCGACCGAGCAGCAGTCCGGCGACCATCGCGGCGCCGATCCACACCGGCAGAAACCGGTCCAGCGTCGACAACTTGCCCGCGACCGCGGTGTCGGTGGCGGTCACTGGTCGGCCTCACACGACCGCGTTTCCCCCACGACCGTGGCGAGATCGCCCAGCAGGCCCGACAGTTGTTGCAGCGCTTCGGTGTTCACCCGGTAGTACACCCAGGTCGCGCGGCGCTCGCTGGTCACCAGACCCGCCTGGCGCAGCACCTTCAGATGGTGCGAGATCGTCGGCTGCGACAGCTCGAACGGCCCGGAGATGTCGCACACGCACGCCTCGCCGCCCGGATGCGCAGCGACCTCCGACAGCAACCGCAGTCGAACCGGATCAGCGAGTGCCTTCAACAGTGGGGTGACAGCCTCGGTCTCGTCGCTACTGAGGCCGCGGCCGGGTGGCAGCAGGAGATTCTTATTCGACACGCGTCAATATTGACACACGTCGATGCAGGCGACAAGGTGGCCGACCTGGAAGCAGGCTTGCGCTTTCGCGTTGGTGTCCACGACAAGCAACCGGTTGGGCTCCGATCGAACCGCCATCCTCGGGTCAGCTCACGTGCCGCATTCAACGCTCAGACGGTGGCTGTTAATGAACCTATCGACCCTGTCGTCCGGCTAGCTATCTCGCAGTGGCCTGATGATGCACCCCGCGGAGCGGTCTCAACATTCTGCGTCGAACACGGAATTTCTCGAAAGTCGTTCTACGAGCTGCGTAAACGCGCCAAAGTCGAGGGGCCCGCGGCAGCCCTCGAACCGCGGACCCGCCGCCCAAAGTCGAGCCCGTCAGCGCTCAGTGACGAGGTCAAGTCACAAGCGGTGGCGGTGCGCGCCGCCTTGGAAAGGTCGGGTCTGGACCACGGACCGATCAGCGTGCACGACAAGATGCGGTCGATGGGCATGGCACAGGTCCCCTCGACAGCATCGCTGGCCCGCATCTTCCGCGATGCCGGAGTAGCCCGGCGTGAACCGAAAAAGAAGCCCCGCTCGGCGTGGCGGCGGTTCGTCTATCCCGCACCGAATGCGTGCTGGCAACTCGACGGCACCGAATACGTTCTGACCGGCGGACGTACGTGCGTCATCCTGCAACTGATCGACGATCACTCTCGCTACGCCGTGGGCTCCCACGTGGCCGCCGGTGAGACCTCCGACGCCGCGATCGCGGTGTTCGACAAGGCGGTGACCGCTCACGGCGTGCCCCAGCGACTCCTCACCGACAACGGGCCCGCTTTCAACCCCTCACGCCGCGGCCGCATCGGTCAACTCGTCGAACACGCCCACGCGCTCGGAGTCGAAACAATCACCGGCAAGCCCTACAAGCCCACCACGCAGGGCAAGAACGAACGCTTCCACCAGACACTGTTCCGCTACCTGGACAAACAGCCACTTGCCGACACCCTGGCCGAGTTGCAGGCCCAGGTCGACGCGTTCGACCACATCTACAACACCGAGCGGCCTCACCAAGGACTGCCCGGGCGGGTCACACCGTTGACCGCCTGGCAGGCAACACCGAAAGCCGACGCGCCACACCCCAAATTCGGTCGGCCGTTGCTCGATCCGCCGACACCACGCCCTCGGCCCGCACAGCGGCAACCCACCGACCTACCCGACGGCGTCCTGGCCAGAACTGTCAGCACCTCCGGCACCATCAGCGTGGACGCAGTCACCTACATGGTCGATGTGGACCACGCCTTCGACCAGGTCCTCGTTGTCACCGACGACAACACAATCGTCATCGCCAACACCGAAGGCGAAGTCCTCGTCGAACACCCCCGACCCGCCCCAGGAATCACCTACGTCGGAAATCGACAACCCCGCGGCCCACGCCCCACCAAGAAGACCGCACCGTCACCGAAGTCCTGACACACCAAGTGTCACCAATGTCCAGATGCAGAAACGTCACCGATGTCCCGATACATCACACGAACATGCACAGAGTCTAACCCCGGTTCTCGAATGGGTGTTCGATGCATGTGTAGTCTGTTCGGGTAGGTGGGGGTGTGCCTGGAACGGGAAGTCTGGGACCACACGCACCCCCGCCGACTCATGTATTCACGGCGTACTCACGAGACGATTGCCTGGCGTGCTCAGTGGGCGTGGGCGAGTGCGGGCTGATCCGCTGTGTGCACACGCTCGCTGCGCGGCGACGCGTCGGCGGTGCACTCGGCCGCGAGGTCGCGCCAACGGCCGATCGTGGTTCTGTGCACGCCGGTGAGGTCGGCGGTCTGCTCGCGGTGGACTCGGAGTCGTTCGGCGACGAGTACGCGCGCGACCACACGGTCGTCGTTGCGACCTCGGCTGCACACGAGTCGGGCCAGGTCGAGGTCGGAGTCGGTGATCTGTGCGTCGAGGTCCGTGAGGCTCAGTGGCGAGGTGTCTGCGTCGTCCTGTGCATTGTTGTGTTGCGGGTGCGGCTCTGTCGGTGCGCTGACCTGCGGGTGTGCATGGGGTGCACTGTCCACAGGGTCATGCTCGACGTCCGGCGTCCGGTTGTGCGCGGTTACTCCCCCGCCGGCCCAGACGTGCATGACCAGGCCGTGGATGCTTGCCAGCAGGGCCAGGGGCGCCACGATGGCGATGGCCACGGCCATCAGGCCGTGCATGACCCCTGGTCGCTGGCCAGGAATGCGTGGCCGGCATTGCCGGCGACACTGACTGTGCTGGAGATCGCCAGCATCGCGAAGTGGTATCGCTTGCCGGCGTCGTCGCGGCGTAGACGCACCAGGTGGCTTGCAGAATGAAGACGTCGATCACGACGGGTAGGAGCCAGGTCAGGCGGTCCGGGATGGCCCCGGACATGCGGGCGAGGTCGCTCAGTGCTGTGAAGCTCAGGGTGAATGAGGCCGCAACGACGATGATGACGGCGCTCATCGAAATTCCCCAGTGATGCTCATCTGAATTCCCCACCCGTGTGGCACCGCCAGAGTAGGCGGGCCTCCCGTGATGCTGATGGTCTCTGACCACTCACCAACTATCTCGGGAGGCCCGCTTTCATGTTGACACGGGAGAACGATGTGGAAGTACATGCACTACACAAACGGGGGTGGACGATCTCGGCGATCGCCCGCCACACCGGGCACGACAGGAAAACCATTCGCGCCTACCTCAAGGGTGAGCGCAGCCCGGGCGAGCGTAAGAAGTCGGCGGCGGATCCGTTCGAGCCGTTCCTGGCCTACGTCACCGCGCGTCTGGTTGAGGACCCACATCTGTGGTCACGGACGTTGTGCGACGAACTCGAGGACCTCGGCTACACCCAGTCCTATCCGACATTGACCCGCCAGATCCGGCAACGTGGCCTGCGTCCGACATGTGAGGCGTGCGCCCTGGTGACGGAGCGGGCGAACGCGGTCGTCGAGCATCCGCCGGGTGAGGAGACGCAATGGGATTGGGTGGAGTTACCGAACCCGCCGGACGAATGGGGTTGGGGTTCAACAGCATTCCTGCTTGTCGGGTCGTTGGCGCATTCCGGCAAATGGCGGGGCTACCTGGCGCCGGATATGACTCGCCCGCAGGTGATCGCCGGGATCGACCGCATCACCCGCCGACTCGGCGGGGTCACCAAGTCGTGGCGATTTGACCGGATGGCGACGGTTTGCCACCCGTCGACCGGCGCGTTGACCGCCGAGTTCGCTGACGTGGCCAAGTATTACGGGGTCTCGGTCGATGTGTGCCCACCTCGCAGAGGCAATCGCAAGGGTGTGGTGGAGAAGTCCAATCACACTGCTGCACAACGCTGGTGGCGCACCCTTCCCGACGAGACGACACCCGAACAAGCGCAAACCAGCTGCGACACCTTCTGCCGCACCCGCTCGGATGCACGGATGCGCCCGACCTCTGATGGTCGGGCGAGTGTGATCATGGTGGCCGCTCGCGAACCGCTCAGCGCCCCACCAGCGGCTCCGTATCCGGCCACGCTCACCGAGATGCGCACGGTATCGCGCCAGGCGCTGGTGGCGTGGCGCGGCAACCAGTACTCGGTGCCGCCGGAGGTGGCGATGAGTGAAGTCACCGTGAGCGAGCGGCTCGGGGACGGACACATCGACATCGCCACCGATTCGGGCATCGTGATCGCGCGGCACCGCCTCGCCACGCCCGGGTCGGGCGCCCAAGTGCGTGATCACGGGCATGTCGTCGCGCTGGAGACCCTGGCCAAAGCCGGCGCCTCCAGCAGCCGTCGGCCGCATCGCCGCAAAGAACGTATCCCACCCGGCCAGGCCGCCCGAGACGCCGCAAACACACTGCGCCACAACACAACCAACACCGACGATACCGGCCCGCAGGCATCGATCATCGACATGAGCGTGTACGAACGCGCCGCACAGAACAGGACCCACCTCCCATGACCACCAACACCAACACCGACACCGACACCGACAATGCTGGGCTGGACTCTTCGAATAGTGTTGGGCCACAGTCACAATCAGCGATCTCGGTCTACCAGCAACTACGCGGACATCTCGCCGTCCTCAAACTCGACGCCGCAGCCGAAGCCCTGCCCCAAGTCTTGGCGGCCGCCAGCGAGCACGAGTGGTCGATGACCCAGACTCTCGAGCACCTGCTGGGCATCGAGGTCGGGGTCCCGGTAGTAATGGCGCAAAAAACAACGAAGTTCGCGTAGTGCCTGGTCAGCGGCGATTTCTCGGTTCGGGCTGCGGGCCGGGGTGGTTGGTGCTTGGCTTGTCTGCCGATGAGGTTGGTCGGCGTGTTGGAGGCTGGGGTTCGTGGCGACGCGGGTATTCGCGGACGAGGAGTTGCAGCGCCTGCGGGAGTTCCCGGAGATCAGTCGTGAGGAGTTGTTCCGGTACTTCACGCTGACCCCGGCGGATCTGGCGTTTGTTGCTCCGCAGGGCAGGGGCCCTGCGGTCCGTCTGGGCCTGGCGGTGGCGTTGTGCACCTTGCCGTGGCTGGGGTTCGTGCCGGACAAGGTGCCGTCGGCGCCGCCGGTGGCGGTGGCCCGGCTGGCGGATCAGCTGAATATCGATGCAGCGCAGCTTCGTTCGTATGGCAAGCGGGCGCAGACGCGGACCGAGCATGTGCGGCTGGTGGCCCAGTATCTGGGGTGGCGGCCTGCCGGGGCGATGGAGTTGAAGGAGCTGGATGAGTTTCTGCTGGCGCGGGCGATGGAGCACGATTCGCCGACGCTGTTGTTCCGGCTGGCGTGTGAGTACCTGATCTCGGCGCGGGTGATCCGGCCGGGCCCGGAAACGGTGGTCCGCCGGGTCGCGCACGCTCGCACGCGGGCGCAGCGGGAGACCTACGACCGGTTGGCGCGCGAGTTCACGCCGCAGCGGTGTAAGGAACTGGATGCGTTGCTGGTCGTCGACCCGTCGATCGAGATGTCGCGGTTGCGGTGGTTGTCGACCGGCCCGGTGGAGGCGTCGGCGACCGCGGTGAAGGCCGAGGTCGAGAAGCTGGTGTTCCTGCGCAACCTGGGCGCGGATGAGCTGGACATGTCGGTGCTGCCGGCGGAGCGGCGGCGGTTCCTGGCGACGGTGGGCCGCCGCTTGACGGGCCAAGCCCTCGAACGCCGGGATCCGGTCGGGGTCGACGAAGGCCACCATCGCAGTGGCCGGTTCCAGGTCGCTGACCCCGGTGACGGGGTCGATGGTCAGGCGCACGGTGGTGCCCGTGATCGGGCAGTCGGATTCGATGCAGGCGGGTGCGCCGATGACGGCGGGGAAGATGAGGGTGTCGGGGGCACACCAGGTGTAGAGCTGGTGGCCACCGACGCTGAACCGGTGCGGGGTCGGGTTGAGGGTCAGGCCCCAGCCGACGATCCGGCCGGCCTCGTCGTATTCGACGTCGGCGCCGATCGGCGTCTGCGCGGGGTCGAGGTCGGGCACTCCCGCGGCGGCGGCGAGTTCGGTGACGGTGACCGGGGTGCCGTGGGCGAGCAGCCGCAGCGCGGCGCGCATCAGCGCCCGGTCCCGGCCGGCGGGCAGGATCTTGGCGAAAACGTCGGCAGTGAGGTTGTCGGTACTCATGGGATCGGACTCCTCGAGGGCGATCGGACAGTGACGGTGCCGACGGTAGGGTCTGTCCCCGGGGTGAGGGTCAAGCCCGTAGCTCGCATCCGCACGGGTCACCGGCCCAGCACAGGTCGTCGGTGGCCAGATGCGCACGGTGTGCGGTTTCGAAGGCGTCGATGCGGTCGAGGATCTGCTCGGCATCGGCGATGCGCTGGCGCAGCCGCTGCCGCGACCGCTGCAGCAGCTCGGCGAGATGGGCGCCGACCGAACGGCCGTGGTCGTCACGGTCGGTGGAGGTGAGCTGGCAGATCTCGGCGATGGTGAGCCCGAGGCCGCGCAGCTCGCCGATGAACCGCACGCACCACTCCGCGTCGTCGGTGTAGAGGCGGTAGCTGGCCGGGCTGCGGCCCAGGGTGTAGATCAGGCCGAGGTCGGTGTACTCGCGCAGCGCCTTCACCGGCACCCCGGTGCGGGCCGAGAGGTCCCCGATCGTCATGTGTCCGTTCATCACTGCCTCCCGTCCGACGGCGTCAGCCTGCGCAGCAGGACAGTTTGGTGACGTCGGTGGTGAAAGTCTGCGCGGTCAGTTTCAGCGCTTCGGCCATGGTCAGGTACGGCGCCCAGGTGTGGGCGAGCCGGTCGACGGTCAGACCCGCGGTCATCGCATAGGTGGCGGCGGTGATCAGGTCCCCGGCGCCGTCGCTGAGGGCGTGCACGCCCATGATCCGGCCGGTGCCGGCTTCGGCGACGATCTTGACCAGGCCGCGGGTGTCCCGGTTGACCAGCGCCCGCGGCACGCTCGACAACCCCAGCACCCGGCACTGGCAGGCCAGCCCGGCCGCGGCGGCTTGCGCGTCGGTCAGTCCGACCGAGGCGATCGCGGGGCTGGTGAACGTCACGCGCGGCACCGTGGTGTAGTCCAGGACGCGATCGGCACCGGCCAGGGCGTTGTCGGCGACCAGGGTGCCCTGCGCGGCGGCCACGTACACGAACTGCGGATCCCCGGCCACGTCCCCGGCCGCCCAGATGCGCGGATTGCTGCTGCGCTGGCGGTCGTCGACCACGACCGCGCCCCGCTCGTCGACGGCGACGCCGACCGCATCCAGGCCCAGCCCGGCGGTGTTGGGGCGGCGGCCGGTGGCCATCAGCACCTGCTCGGCCCGCAGCTCGGTGCTGGCGCCGCCGCCGGTGCGCACGGTCACCACCTTGTGCCCGTCGTCGGCGAGGACCTTCTCGACGGTGGCGGTGGTGAGCACGTCGATGCGCTCGTGGGCGAAGACGGCCTCGAGCGCGGCCGAGATTTCCGGTTCCTCACCCGAGGTCAGCCGGCTACGCGCGATCACCGTGACCTTGCTGCCCAGGCGGGCGAACAGCTGGGCCTGCTCGAGCCCCACATAGCCCGCACCCACCACGATCAGCGACTCCGGCAGCTGCTGGAGGTCCATGGCGGTGGTCGAGGTCAGATACCCGGCCTCAACGAGGCCGTCGATCGGCGGAGCCCAGGGCGCGGCACCGGTGGCGATCAGATACTGGTCGGCCTCGATCACCCGTACACCGCCCTCGGCGCGCGCGACCCGCAGCACGGGTGCCTCGGCGCTGCCGTCGAACACCGCGGTGCCGGAGACGATCTCCCACCCGTAGTCGGCGGCCAGGTCGACATACTTCTCCGCCTGCAGCTGCCCGACCAGCGCGTCCTTGCCCGCGATCAGGGCGGGGAAATCCAGCGGCACCTCGGCGGGGGTGAGCCCGGGGAACCGGCCCGCCGCCTCGGCGGCGTGGCGGGCCTCGGCGGCGGCCAGCAGCGCCTTCGAGGGCACACACCCGACGTTCACGCACGTGCCCCCGACCGTCCCGCGCTCCACCATCACCACCCGTTTGCCGAGGTTGACCGCGGCGATGGCGGCGGCGAACGCCGCCGAGCCGGAACCGATGATCGCCAGATCGGCGCGGGAATCTGTCAAGGTCACGAGGGTGCCTCCTGGTCGGGCAACCGCTGAACCGACAACGGCTGCTATTCGTGTTGACGAATATCTACCGGAACCATATTATGCGCTTATCCGAATAGTTCAAGTCTCGTGGAGGCGATCCCATGGCCCGGTCCACCACCGCCACTGTCACCGTGCCCGGTGCCGAGTCGGCGTGTACGCATCTGGATACGACGGCGAAGTTTTTTCGCGCCCTGTCGGATCCGACCCGGCTCAAGCTCCTCGAATTCATCCTCGCCGGGGAGCGCACCTCCGCCGACTGCGTCGAACACGCCGGCATCTCGCAGCCCCGGGTGTCGGTACACCTGTCCTGCCTGGCCGACTGCGGGTATGTCCTCGCGCGCCGCGACGGGAAGAAACTGCGGTACTCCGTGGGTGATCCGCGGGTAGCTGACCTGGTGATGCTGGCGCGGTCGCTGGCGGCCGACAACTCCGCCGCGCTGGGCTGCTGCCCGCGCATCCCCGCCGCGGACGGTAGTGGGCGGCGATGAACACACCCGACAACAAGGCGATGAACACACCCGACAACGACTCGGGCGGGTTCGGTGGTCTGCTCGCAGTGGCCGGTGGCGTGCTGGTGATGGTCGCCTGCTGCGCCGGTCCCGCCCTGATCGCCGGCGGCGTGCTCGCCGGTCTCGGCGGTGTCTTGACCAGCCCGTGGCTGCTTGCCGCAGGCGTGCTGGTCGTGGCCGCCGCCGTCGGCTACACCCTGCGGCGCCGCGCCCGTAAGGCCACGGGGTGTTGTCCGCCCCGACCCGGATCCCCTCGGTCGGCTCCGGCCGACCGCGACCGGACGGAAACCCCGGCATGACCGTCTCGAACTCTGACACCCCGATGAGCGGTCGCGAGACCGCGCTGACACTCCCTCGCCCCCGCACGAAAGGCCACTGTCCTCGAATGGCCACTCTGCCACGCTTTCGCCGCCCCGCCCTCGCCGCCGCCGCGCTGGCGCTGTCCGCAGCCCTGGCCCTCACCGGGTGCACCTCGACCGACACGACGGCGCAGGATCCGGTGGCGCCGGTGCAGGTCGACACCGTCACCGGCACCTCCATCAGCGTGCCCGGTGACAAGCCGACCGCGTTGTTCTTCTTCTCCGTCGGCTGCGGCGAATGCGTGGGCGGCGCGAAATCGGTGGCGCAGGCGGCCGGACAACTCGGCGACAAGGCGTCGTTCGTGCTGGTCGACATGGATCCGGGTGAATCCGCGCAGACGGTGGCCGGGTTCCAGGACTTCACCGGCACCCAGGCGCTGCCCGCCGTGATCGACACCGGCGCCACCCTCACCACACGACTCTCGGTGGCGTCGCTCTCGACGCTGGTCGTGGTCGATCCGGCGGGCAAGGTCACCTACCGCGCCACCGACCCGTCCGCCGACCAGATCACCACCGCACTGCGCGACGCGGGAGCGGCGTGATGGGCGGACTGCTGGCGCTGGCGTTCACCGCCGGGATGCTCGCCCCGGTCAACCCGTGCGGATTCGCGCTGCTGCCCGCCTGGATCACCCACACCCTCGGCGACACCACCACCGACGCGTTCCCGGTCCGCATGGCGCGCGCCCTGCGCGCCGGGACCGCGCTCACCCTCGGATTCGCGGGCACCCTCGCCGCGGCGGGCCTGGCCGTCAGCGCCGGCGCCCGCGCGCTCATCGCCGCGGCCCCCCCGCCTCGGCCTGGCCGTCGGCGCGGCGCTGGCGGTGCTCGGGCTGGTCATGCTCACCGGCCGTGGCCTTGGCCGGCTCGATGGTTGATGTGAATGATCTCTCGTGGCCCAGGCACCTGCTCGACCAGCTGCGGCAGTCAATGTGGCCACGACGGTTCCACCTCTTGGCGGCATTCCTCACCAAGAGGCTCGAGCAGCATCCTCATGCACCGCGCGCAGACCTGGTCGAGGCACTCGCGCGGATCCATCGGACCCGAGGCACGATCCCCATCTCCGGCCTGGCTCAGGACGTTGGCCTGTCCAGACGGCGGCTCTCAAGCCTGTTCGACCTCGAGACCGGTCTCTCGCCCAAGCGGGTGGCGCGCATCGCTCGCTTCACCCATGCCAAAGACTTGGTCCAGCGTGGCGCCCAGCCCTCGGACGTCGCGGCGATGGCCGGCTACAGCGACCAACCGCACCTGTCCCGGGAATGGAAGTCGATGACTGGATGGACGCTGCGCCAGTCGAAGGACGATTTCCCATTGCTTCAAGACACCGACATGCTTCCGGCGTGAGGCTAGAGCCATGACGACACCACAGCTGTTCCACTGCCTGCGCTATACAAACGCCGATCGAGGCATCGACTTCCTCCAAGCCATCGGCTTCACCACCGCCATGATCGTGCGGGATCCTGATGACGCGACCTTGGTGGCCCATGCGCAACTTGCCTGGCGTGACAACGGGGGCATCATGCTCGGCTCTGTTCGGGACGATGACCCGCATTACGGGCCGGGGATCTGCAACCTGGTGGTCGCCAGTGATGAGGACGTGGACAGCCTCTTCGCCGCAGCCCTGGCACACGGCGCGACCACCGTCACGGAGCCCAACGACGCCCCCCACGGAGGGCGCAACGCATGTGTCGCTGACTTCGATGGCCACTGGTGGAACCTCGACTCCTACCCAGGAGCCTGAGCCGGGGAACACCCCTCGACACCGTCATGTGCCACGGCTCACGAGTTCGTGCACATCTCAATGAGCCCTGACCCACACAATCTCGCCGCCCGCGGCGGCAACTGGCCTTCCTGGGCGGCGCATGCCCCCAGGAAGGCCTCGTCATGTCCCACGCGAACGCCGCTCTCACCCCTCGCCACCGCCTGATCGTCGGCCGCTTGGTCGTCGATGACGGCTGGCCGATCAGCCAGGTCGCCGCCAGGTTCCAGGTCTCCTGGCCCACGGTGAAGCGCTGGGCCGACCGCTACCGCACCGGCGAGCCAATGCAGGACAGGTCATCCAGGCCGCATCACTCACCGAACAAGACCAACCAGCAGACTGCCAGGCGCTGCGTCCGTCTTCGCCTGCGACTACGGGAGGGGCCGGTGCAGTTGGCCAGCCGACTTGGGATAGCCCCGTCCACGGTCCACCGCATCCTTACAGACGTGCACTTGAACCGGCTGTCGCACGTCGACCGCGCCACGGGAGAACCGGTGCGCCGTTACGAGCACGATCACCCAGGTTCGATGCTGCACGTCGACGTGAAGAAGCTCGGCAACATTCCCGACGGCGGAGGATGGCGCTACGTCGGGCGGCGACAGGGCGACAAGAACCGGGCCGCTACACCCGACAAGCCGAAGAACAAGCACTACGACCCGTTGATGGGCATGGCTTCCGTCCATACCGTCATCGACGACCACTCCCGCGTCGCCTATGCCGAGATCCACGACGACGAAACCGCCCGCACTGCCACCGCCGTGCTGGTCCGAGCCGTCGAGTGGTTCAACGCCCGCGGCGTCACCGTCGAGCGGGTCCTGTCCGACAACGGCGGCGCGTACCGCTCACACCTGTGGCGCGACACCTGCGCCGAACTCGGTATCCGGCACAAGCGCACCCGGCCCTACAGGCCGCAGACCAACGGGAAAATCGAGCGCTTCCTCCGCACCCTGGCCGACGGATGGGCTTACGCCCGCTGCTACACCTCCGAAGCCGAACGACGGGGCGAGCTGGACGACTGGCTGCACTACTACAACCATCACCGGCCGCACACGGCCTGCGGGAACCTCCCGCCCTTCTCGCGATTGATCAACGTCTCCGGGCAGTACAGCTAGTGCTCGACTGGAACCACCTCCGAGCACGTCGCGTCGACGCTCCCGCGTCGCCCCTGGACGACCCACTCGACACGCCCGCAGCACAGGTCATCAGCGACAGTCCCGCTTCGCGGACGGTCGGGGTTGGGTGGCTGTGATGTCGCTGCGTTCTCGTCGAGAGGATCAGCAGACCCGATCAGAGCCGATTGGGAAGTCACCTCGGCGGGCGCTGTGAAGGTCTGCGAGGTCGTCACGTAGCGGCTTGCTAAGCCGGTGCGGATTCTCGGCGAGCGGCCCGGAGATGAATTCGATGACAGCGTGAACGATCCGGGATGGTAGACGCCCGAGATCGCGGCGAGCTGGGGATGCGACCTCAGCTCGGTACGGGCTGACCGAGTCGGGCGGTGCATCGCTCATTTCGGCGGCATGCCGTGTTCGGCGCGCAGGTCGTCGATGGACACGGTTTCACCGGCCGCGTACTCGGCGTGTGCGGTAGCGACGTCGTCGCGGACGCCGGCGTGTGAGAGCCAGTAGATCGTGTCGTGCAGCGATTCGAGGTCGTCGGCCGACATCAGCACCGCGGCAGGTTTGCCGTGCTTGGTGATCGTGATGATGTCGTGCGTGCTCTCGGCGCTGTCGATGAGCGCGGAGAGCTTGTCCTTGGCTTCACCGAGGGGCACTGTCGTCATACGTTCAGTGTAGCCGCCACGCTGGCCAGGATATGGCCTGATTTTTAGCCGATAATCTACGTTATGTCACCACCCTGGCGTAGGCGGCCATCGCTCCGGCCAGCACGATTCCTCTGACGCCGACTTCAGCGCGACATCGAACCGGTGGCGCAGACCGCTGCGGGTCTAGTGAGCGTGCCGGGGCCGCGCGGCGTGTAGCTGGCGGTGCGCGGCGGCGAGTTGGTGGCGCAATCGAGCGTTTTCGGCAGCGAGGTCCGGGTTGTGACGGTGTCGGCTTTCTGTGGGTAGGGCGGTCGCGTCGGGCGTGGTGGGTCTTTCGGCTGTAGCGGCGGCCGAGGCTCTGATGCGGGCGAGGATGTCGGGTTGGGTGTAGATCCATGAGCGTGCGACGCCGGCTCGTTGACCTGGGGGCCTGACCCCCCCCGGCTCAGCCAGGCCCGGTCGCGAAGACGAGGTGGCGCAGGGTCTGGGAGAAGCACCACTCTCCCTCGACCGAGACGTCGACTGCGCCGTCCGGGAGCGCCGATGCGCGGTCGGTCGCCTGGCGCCATGAGCCGTCTACCGCGCCCCATGCCCCGCGCAGTCCCTCGGCGTCCTCGGCGCGCCGCTGCGTCCCGCAGGCTCCTGCCGACAAAGCGGGCACCCTCGAGCTTCAGCGAGTGGGGACCGCGGACACGTCTTCGAAGGTGCCAGCCGACCCCTGGATTCATTGTCAGACACGCCCTAGGCGTTCCGGCCTCAGTGGACTTGGCCGGCGGCTGCGGGACCGATCCGCGGCCGTCGCACGAGTTCGCACGTCAGGCGCAGGGCGCCGACCGCGGTGAGAACCGTCAACACTGACCATGCGGGCATGATCAGTGCTGGCGGGATGATGAGCAGGGATGCGGCCGCCGTGAGGAGGCGGTCCGGCACGAGCTGATGGTGATCGCGCCATCGGTAGGCGACATCGGCGGCGTAGAACAGACCCACCCCGCCACTGAGGGCGATGGCCGGCAGCAGCGGTAACGGGTCGAACACGTGCTCGAGCGCCACGCTGGCGCCGAAGCCGAAGAAGGCGACCCCGGCGACCAGGGGAAGGTGGAGGTAGCTGTAGGCGTCGCGGGCCAGTCGGGCGCGTTCGGGCCCGTCGGCGTCTTTGAGGCGTTGCTCGGCGCCGGCGGTCAGACCGAAGTAGGTCCACCACAACGAGGCGGCGATCAGGACTCCGAGGACAGCGGCGGCGAGCACGACCGGTTGCTGCAGGTGCTCGCTGGCCCCGGTGCCCAGCCCGACGACGGCTTCACCGAGCGCGATGATGATGATGTTGCCGTGGCGCTCGACGAAGTAGGAGGGCATTACCCGGAAAACCTCGACCCCGGCGACCAGGGGTCCGCCGAAGTCGATGATGGCTGCGCCGATCCAGAGCAGCTCTCGGTAGGGGGCTGGGAAGGCGGCGGCGACGGCGATCAGGACTGGTGCGATGAGCAGGCTCGGGGCCAGCCGCAGGAGGCCTGCACGGAGGTGTTCGTCGTCGTGGGAGGCGTCCACGACGAACAAGACCAGGTGGATGACGCGGATGGCGAGCAGGGCAAGCCCGAAGACGAAGGCTCCGGTGCTGAACGCGGTCGGGAGTGCGCTTACGGCCAGCAGCATCGCAGCCATGGCGGCGATGACCAGGCAGCGAAATACCACCCGATTCGTGGTGAAGGTGTTGGTGAGCCAGGTGTAGCAGACCCAGGCCCACCACACCGCCAGTAGGCCGAGCACACCATGACCGAAACCCCGCCACGAAACGTCGTCCCGCACCAGCTCGGTCAGCTGCGCCATGGCGTACACGAACACCAGGTCGAAGAACAGCTCTAGGTTGCCCACCGACCCGCTGCCGCTGTCCCGCGCGTCGGCCTCGCTGCCCGGCTCAGAGTTCTCTGACATCCGCGAAATCATCCCCTTTCAAGCCCGGCAACTCCCACCCTCACCGACGGTGCTGCCGCGCTGCCCGGACCGACCGGGCTGCGCCCTTGGTCAGGGTCACAGCATTTCTAGTGGTCGCGGTCCGCTCGGGGGCGGGAACGCACGGTCCAGAGCATCCAGGTCTTCGCGGGTCAGCTCCACGTCCAGTGCTGTGGCGTTGTCTCGCACGTGCTGCGGGCTGCTCGCCTTGGGGATCGTGCAGAGCGAGTCGCGGCGCAGCACCCAGGCGATGGCCGCCGCCGCGGCGCTGACGCTGTGACGCGCCGCGACGTCGTTCAGCGTCGTGTCGTGAAGGATGCGGCCCTGCTCGATCGGCGAATACGCCATGACCGGCAGCTGGTGGTCGGCGCACCACGGCAGGAGGTCGTACTCCGGTCCTCGCCGCGACAGGTTGTACAGCACCTGATCCGTGGCCAGCCCGCTGCTGCCCGGCACGTCCTGCAGGTCGGCGAGGGCCCGGTGGTCGAAGTTGCTGACGCCCCAGTATCGGATTTTCCCGTCCTCGACGAGCTGTTGGAAGGCCGCGACGGTGTCCTGCAGCGGGTACCTGCCCTGCCAGTGCAGCAGGTAGAGGTCGATCCGATCGGTGCCCAGGCGTTTCAGGCTGCGTTCGCAGGCCGCGATCGTGCCGGAACGGGAGGCGTGGGACGGAAGGACCTTGCTGACCACGAATGCCTCGTCGCGGCGACCCGCCAATGCTTCACCGACCACCTCCTCCGCGCCGCCGTCGGCGTACATCTCGGCGGTGTCGACCAGCGTCACGCCCAGCTCGAGGCCGGCGTGCAGCGCGGCGACCTCGTCGCCGCGGCGGCCGGGGTCCTCACCCCAGCCCCAGGTGCCCTGGCCCAGCACAGGGATGGACTCCCCGCTCGGCAGCGTTATCCGTCGCATCCGCGATCACTTCCTTCTGGTTGTCCTGAGGTGGGACGTGGGCTGAGATCCTCGAAGACATCTCAGGGGTGCAAGGTGTCAAGCGGCGAGGTTGATGCGGTGGCCCCAGGCGGTGTGTTCGTCGTAGAGAGTGCGGTGGGTGCTACGAGTAGTATTCTCCCCCAGTGCTTTTCAAGTGCCGATAATTTACCTTATGTCAGGTAAACCACTGCATATTGCATCAGATGCATCACCTCGCCACTCCTCCTGGTCCTGACCGCGGTCACGAATCCCGTTGCTTAGCAGCGGCATTCGAGCAAGCAACACGGCTTTGACGCGAGGCTGGGCGCTTGAGGCCGGGCTGCGTTGCCAGGAAGTCAACCCGATGACCTGCGGAGTGGCGTTGATGATGCATTGGATGAAATCAATGATGCATCAGATGAGACGCCCCGGCGATCTGTAAAAGGATTGCTGTGGCAACCCGGTCCGGCGCATAGTCGTGGCATGCTGCGCTTCTGTGCTGATGTCTCGGCCGCGGACTGGATCACGCGAAGTCGTGACGCGACCGACGACGTCGCGTCGGGCCAGGCATGGAAGTCACTAGCACTGTTCGGCCCTCCTGAGTTCGAGGCCTACGCGCGGGTCCGCTTCATGCCGGATCCCGGATCGACAGGTACAACAGCGCCCGCCCGCACACCCGCCTCGGCAACGCCCCACCCGCCGAGTACGAGGCAGCGCACTGCGCTGAGCCCACCAAGTCATCGCGACCGGCAATGACACCTGCATAGACGTGGCATCAACGCGTAGATGTTTCAGTTTCTTCTGTGCTGGGGCTGTGTCAGGTGCTGGACCGGGTGTAGGCAGCGGCGCGCACCACATCGTCGTCCTCCAGTCCAGCTCCTATTGCTCCGCCCACGGTGGCCAGGCTGGCGGTGAGCCAGCTGATCTTCGCGTAGTCCAAAGCGTTCACTGGGTGACCGGCGACACCGGCCAGTACCTGCTCGTCGATGAGCAGCAGCGCGCCGACCCAGGACAGTATGAATAAGCCGAGGTAGAACACCACAACCCCGATGGCCACGGTCGCGGTGGTGGCCAAATTGAACAGGATCACCTGCTCACGTTGGGCTCGCCGCCGTGGGCGCTCCCACAAGTCGGCTCCCAGGATCAGGGTGGCACCCACCGCCCCGATCGCCATCACCGCCAGCAGGACCAGGCGCACCGGCCCGTAGGCCATGGCCAGTACCCATAGGTCCGAGGCCACCAATGTCAGCATGCCGGTGGCCGCTGCCCCGACCAGCGCCCGGGAGAGCCGGGCCACGAAGGCCCAAGGCTGGTTGGCGCGGATCATGCCCAGCAGCAACCGCACGTTGCCGCTCAGCACTCGGGCCGTGAACTGCACGACGTTGTCGTCCGGGCGTTCGTCGAGATCGGTGGACAGCTGGTGGGCTCTTCGAGCAAGATCCCGCTGGGCGTTGGGGTCTTCGGCGTCGTAGCCCAGGAGCTGCCCGACCACGTGCACGGTGGTCTCTTGCACCTTCTGCCGCACGTGCACGGGTCCCAGGGTTGGGACGGAGACCAGTCCTACCCCGTGCACGGGGCTGAGCTGGGTGAGCACCGGACGTCGGCCGGTCTTCAGGGGGATCTCGGTGAGCACCACGGCCAAATCCCAGTTCTCCTCCAGCACGCGGTTTCGGGCCGCCTCCAGCAGGTCCAAGGTCTCGGTGGGTGGATCGACCAGCCGGTCTTCGGCCATCTTCAGTTGCCAGCGCACTCCCGGATACCGCTGCACCAAAATCTTGCGCACCGAGGTGGTGACCTCGGGGCCGAGCACCGCACTCAGGGATGGTGAGACCACCAGGCCGATGAGCAGCTCGGCATCGGAAAGGGGTTCGGCAGGATCGGCGGTGGATCGGCAACGCTCAGCAGTCACCCCTCCATGGTGAGGCAACCACGGTCGGATTGCCACTGGCTCGATGGAGCCCCCAAGGTTTCGCGCAGCACCGCGGGCCGGATTCGGTGGTCGCCTCGATCCCGGAAAGAGCGGTGCTGCTCACTGCGAAATCCTCTCCCCGCCGACGCCGCCAGCGCGAAGACATCACAGCCAGCGGGCCCGGCACCTGCCGGTGTCGAGGACGGCTTCTCGATGATGCTGCAGTGACGGATCGGTTAAAGTGCTTCGGCGGTGTGGGAGCAGTGATCAGCGTGGGGCCGGTCGATTCCGTTCGGACAGGTGATGCATCGACTGCCCAGCGGCAGGTGCGGTATCTGGCAAGTCCAGCCGTCACCGACCTCGAGAGGGTTGCTAGACATGAACCCGTCAACGTCGGACATGTAGGTGTCGGCGGCCCGCTTGGCGGCCCCACAATCAACGCCGGGAGTCAACGCCACAATGTCCAGGATGCCGTCTGGTCCCCAGGCCACCCCGCAGCTACGGTCCCTGATCCATGCCGGCGGCGGGGGAGTGACGATAGTGGTGGGCGCCTGGGTCGGCGACGAACTGGAGCCACTCGATGCAGTGTCCTCGCTGTCGCTACAGCCAACTGTGGTCAGTGCGATGGCGACCAGGCCGGGTTTATCGAGTCGTTCAACAACCGGCTGCGCGACGAATGCCTCAACCGCAACTGCTGGCCGACGTTGCTCGAGGCCCGTGTAGTCATCGCCGACTTCAAAGACGACCACAACCATCGGCACCGCCACTCGGCACTGGGCTACCAGACCCCGGCCGAGTACAGTGCCGGATGCACCCACCGGCATCACCCCGTGGGCTGCGAGATCGACTGATCAACTGCAAGTTAGGAACTGGCTCTAGAACTGACTGGACCGGTTATCGGGGACCTGCCACCGGGTCGAGCGGCCGGACGGACCACTCCGTCATTTCGGCAAGAACTTTGTCGGCCGATGTGAGAGTTCGCGTCGGAAACCACGCAGCTCAGCGCCTTCGAGCGTCTCAGGTATGTGTCATCGAGTCTTAACCTCGATCCACCGATTCGTATTCGTTTGGGCGGTGAGGGATAGACGAAATGCCCTGTCTGAGTGACAGAATGGGAATTGTCTAGGTTTCCATCCGTGCACGCAGAAGGGCATCTCGTAGATGCGATTGTCTCACAGTCATCCGGTCCGGTCTGCATCCTGTGATGATCCGAATCTCCTCGGCGCGGCGGGGTTGGTGCCGGTGATGACGTTGGCCGAGCAAGCGGGCCTGTCGGGGTTGGCTCTCGAGCATCTGACGGTGCCGACCGACAAGGGCGCCAATCCGGATCGGAAGGTGTTCTCGCTGGTCGCGGGCATGGTGGCCGGTGCCGACAGCATCGATGACATGGCCGTACTGCGGCACGGTGCGATGGGGAAGGTGTTCGACCATCCGTATGCCCCGTCGACGTTGGGGTCGTTTCTGCGCGAGTTCCGGTTCGGGCATGTCCGGCAATTGGATGCGATCGCCGCCCGCACGCTCGCTGGCCTGCACACCCACACCCCGGTACTGGCCGGGATCGACGGGCCGGTGATGGTCGACATCGACGACTCGATCATCGAGGTCCACGGCCCGGCCAAACAGGGCGCTGGGTTCGGCTACACCCGGGTACGGGGGCTCAACTCGGCGATCACCACCATCAGCACCGCCCACGGTGCACCGGTGATCGCTGCTCAACGACTACGCAAAGGAGCATGCAATTCCGCCCGCGGAGCCCATCGGTTGATCGCCGACACACTGGCTAGCGTGCGGCGTCTGCGGTCGACTGACGCGTCGGGGCCGGTGCTGGTGCGGGCGGATTCAGCGTTCTACGGTCACCGCGCCGTCAGTGCTGCGATCGGTGCCGGCGCCCAGGTATCGGTCACCGTGCGCCAAGACTTGCGGATACGTGCGGCGATCAGCGAGATCGCAGCCGATGCGTGGACAAAGATCGAGTACACCGACGCGATTCTCGACGCGGACACCGGACTGTGGATCTCACGTGCCGAGGTCGCCGAGATAGCGTTCACCGCGTTCACCTCCAAAGCCAAAGCGCTGCAGGTTCCCGGGCGGCTGGTGGTGCGCCGTATCCCCGACTTCCGACCCGAGGGCGACGGCCTGTTCGATGTGTGGCGATTCCACGCCTTCTTCACCACCAGCGACCTCGACACCGTCACCGCCGACAAGACCCACCGCGCCCACGCGGTCATCGAACAAGTTCACGCCGATCTCAAAGCCTCCGCGCTCGCGCATCTGCCGTCGGGAAAGTTCTGCGCGAACGCCGCCTGGCTGGTGTGTGCGGTCATCGCGTTCAACCTGACTCGTGCTGCCGCCAGCCTCAGCGGCGGGCGTCTGGCCAAAGCCACCACATCCACGGTCCGCCGCACCCTGATCTGCATTCCGGCGCGTATCGCGTCCTCAGCCCGGCGCATCACCATGCACCTACCCGCCCGATGGCCGTGGGAAACCGAATGGAACCTGTTGTTCGACAACACTATTCACCGAAGACCGCCAACCTGGCCCTAACCACCCCGGCCGAACAGCCTCGATCCCGAAACCCGGTGAAACAAGCCGACATCAGAGATCGGCAACTGACTCATGCCCGCCACCCAGGCCGAACGTGCTCAACACTTTTCACCACACCGCAAAAGCCGATCGGTGGATCGAGGCTTAACTAGGGTGGCGTGTCCCCCGTGAGCCGGTCCGGGTTGTTTTAGAGTCCTGATTGCCCTGATGAGGGCGGAGAAGGGACGATGAAGAACATGGCAGGACGCAAGCGTCACTCGGCGGAGGACATCGTGCGCAAATTGCGCCGGGCCGATGAGTTGGCCGCGGAAGGCAAGACCGGCGAGGAGATCGCTGCCGATCTCGAGGTGTCGGCGGCCACGTTGTACAACTGGCGCCGCCAGTACGGCGGTATGGACGGCGACGCCGCGAAGGAACTCAAAGAGCTGCGCGAGCAGAACAGCCGACTCAAGCGGCTGCTCGCCGATGCCGAGCTCGAGAAAGACGCGCTGCGGGAGATCGCCAAGGGAAAATTCTGAGCCCGACCGCCAAACGCGCCGCCATCGACATGCTCAAGGACGTCAAGAACATGTCAGAACGCATGGCGTGCAAGGTAGTTGGGCTTTCCCGTTCCGCCTATCGACGGCTGCCGCAAGCGCACACCCCGGCCGACCCCGACGCCGCACTGCGCGAGCAGCTACGCACGTATGCCCGCAAGAACCCCCGGCACGGGTTCCGGCGCGCGTGGGCACACCTGCGCTTCGACGACGGCATCGAGATCAACAAGAAGAAAGTGCATCGGTTGTGGAAAGAAGAGGGCCTGCAAGTGCGGCGCGCTCGGCGCCGCAAACGCGCCGGCCAGTCATCGGTCCCGGTCGTTGTCGCGGACGCACCGAAAGTGGTGTGGGCATTGGACTTTCAGTTCGATTCCACCGTGGATGGGAAGAAGATCAAGATCGCGTCCATGGTTGACGAACACACCCGGATGTCGTTGCTGAACATCGTGGACCGCTCGATTCCGGCTGAGCGGTTGATCGAGGAGTTGGAGAAGACGTTCGCGATCTGGGGTGGCCCGCCGATGGTGCTGCGCATGGACAACGGCCCTGAGTTCATCTCAGAAGCCCTGCAGGCGTTCTGTGCAGGGTCGGTCGGGATCTCCTACATTCCGCCCGGCACACCGTGGAACAACGGGTTCATCGAGTCGTTCAACAACCGGTTGCGCGACGAGTGTTTGAACCGCAACTGCTGGCCCACACTGATCGAGGCCCGCGTGGTCATCGACGACTTCAAAGACGACCACAACCACCGACACCGGCACTCAGCGCTGGGCTACCAAACGCCGGCCGAGTACGCTGCCGGATGCACCCACCAACATCACCCCGTGGGCTGCGAGATCGACTGACGATCACAACAAGGAACTGGCTCTAGAACTGCCTGGACCGGTTATCGGGGACCTGCCAAGGGTGTCAAAGTCCCAACTGCGTTGTCATCCGACAGAGGCGCCTTCATCCGCAGTCAAGAACAGCGGTCAATATCAGTACTGGTAATCCTGCATATTCGATTGCTGCATATTATGGCTCTGCGCCGTTCAGTGCTGACGAGTCATACGGCCAGCCAAACAGCGGCGATCGAAAGACAACCCACGTGGACGCGCCTGAGAGAGGCGCGGTTCCGCATACCGCTTTCCGGTCTGAGCTGTGGTGCACACGGAGCTTAAGCAGCGGGTGTTGGCCCGCCCTTAGAAGGCTTGCGCCTTGATGGCGATCTCGTCGCCGAGCCTTCAGGGACCGCGCCTCCAAGCTGCTCGCGGAAGAACTGCCGCGGCAGCTTCAACAGGTCAGGCAACGACTCCAAGAAGCCCGTTCCATCTTCGACGGCCGTGAGTGGATCTGTAGACAACTTGTGGTGCCTGCGAAGTTCGCTAAGACGCCGGCGGATCGGATCGTGTTCGTCGGTATCTTCTAGCACAGCTTCGACATCCCGCAAAACCCTACTTGCTGCGTCGCGAGACATCCCATCGGCGTGATCACGCACGAAAGACTTGATAACTCGTTCGACGCGGTCCAGGTCGCGAACGTTAGATTCCGAGGACGCCGCATCGTCGAGCCTATCTCGAAGGAAAGAAACGAGAGCCGCGAAATTCTGCTCAAACGCAAGCAACCCCGGGGGCCTCGGGGTAGCAGCAACCGCGTTCTCAAGGTAGTGAACCAATTCCTTGCTGAACCCGACCTTTTGTAACTTTCTACCGGAAAAGGCGCTCGAGAATGCCATTTGAAGTGCAGGGAACAGGCTCCCCCCGGTGCTCGCAAGGCTGGCATTTACATCATCGGATCGGAGCAGATTTACATCCGAAGCAGGAATACCTAAGAAACGACGGGCATAAAATCTAGCGCCTTCGACAGCGATGGCCACTGGAATCAGGTCCTCGGGCTCAGCAACGGTCACCCCTGACGCGACATTGATGTCAGCCCCCTTTGCCCAATCACCCAGATTGACGATGTGTCGATCTTGGAGTACTCGCTGTCGATCTGCCTCGCCTTGCGCCAATCGCGTTATTGCCTCCCGACCGGCGTCATCGTCGTCAAGCAAGGCCACGCACGGAGGCTTAAGCGTGTCACGTCCACGTGCCAGGTAGGCCATGTATGGCACATGGCTCGCAGAGGCGCAGGCCACGATCGTGACTTCATTGAGATCGATCAGTGTGCTCGGAGTTAGGCCCCGCCGGCGCAGCAGCGCTAAGGCACCAGTAAGCAAGATCTGATCTGTAGGGCCTTCGACAAGAAGGTTATTGCCGCCAATGAAGGCAGTTTCCGCAACGTGAGCACCGATCGACGTCCGAAGAGGCTCATAGTGATTATTTACAACGTCTCTGACGAGCCGCGTGCCCTCTTGGTCCGATCCCTTGTCGAGTACTCGGATCCGGTGACCGGCATTCTTATTGATCAAGAAGGGGGAGTGCGTCACATATATCACTTGATCCGTACGACCCCCCGCTTCTGGACGTGCAAACTCGTCCAGAACCCTCAAAAGATCGGCCTGAGCGGCACTCGACAAATACGCATCAGGTTCGTCCATGAGTAGGACCTCAGTATGAGTCAGCGAGCGTTCGTGAGCTCGTAGTTGTACGTAGTAGCCAAGAAAGTAGGTGAGACCCCTGCTTCGCTCGCTAAAAGAATAGTCTGTGCCAGTCTTGTCGCGTATAGTGAACGCGACCTCTCGTTCACGCGGGGCGAGGCGCAACTCGAAGTCCCGGTCCTGCCGCCACCAGCGGCGAAAGTTGAGGTGCCGTGCTATCGAACGGTTCATCTGCTCAATTAGTGCACCAACTTGCCCCTCCTTGCCGTCTCGGATCGCGCATTCCAGTTCTGAAAACTTGCTTGGGGAGATTCTTGCGACATTAAGCAATAGGTCGCGTCCAAGCTGTTCCGACTTCGCCACCGATGTATCTTCAAGCTCGACTGGATTCTCAGCTGGATCTGCTACACCAGCGATGCCATTAATCAACTGCGGCCAGGAGGATATCCCGCCAGAGCGCGGATTATCATCAAACTTGAATCGGTCGCGCCTTCTGCTAAGGAGACCGGGCTTTCGGTCAAGGAGAGCATCGAACGAGATGACATCCGGGATTCTAGCCCTCGTCTCCAATTGAAATGGCTTTGGAAGGACCGCTTGCAAACCGGCAAGGGTGCTGGCATCAAGCGGAGCCGGGGGATGTCCTTTTTGGATCAACATGTTATCCCCGGCTCCCATACGGAGTAACGTGACGCGGTCATCAAGGGCCAATTTCACGCCCGCGGCTCGCAGAGCATCGACGTCGTCCTGCGCGGTCAAAACAAACTCCGCACCGAAGTCAGGGCTACGAATCTCTCCAACCTCGACCGAGTACAACTGCGAGTAACGACAGAAGTCCCCTGACGAGATGTCCGCCCCAGACAGTGCGCGCATCGTCGCGCCGATGAGATGGCTCTTGCCCGATTCATTTGCACCGACGATCGCAGTCACTTCGGGGTCGATGTCGATCTCTACGAACGGAAACCACCCACGTCCCTGGATCACCTCCCAGTCGTACTCAGCTCCTCTGACCGCCTTCGCTTCCTGGTCATAGTTGAACGACCGATAGAACCGAACCAGCACTCGGGTTAGCAGCATTGGAGCCTCCGGCGAAACGACGTTGACTCGATAGTAGGGGCTAGGTCGACAGATGCGCCCGGCAACGTCGCATACGGTGAAGAAGAGCCGGCGGGAGGCTTCATTCCGCAGGCTGCCGGAACTTCTAAGGAGTCGCAACTCACCCTTTGACTCACGACGCACTCAACTGGGTCTCGATTACTCGGCGCAGTTCGCGTGAACGAGACCTGCGCGATCCAAGATCTGACGAGTTCCGAATTCCGGATACGTAACCTTGAACGATTTCCAGTGTTTCGTCTCCAGGAAGATTTAGTATCTCCGAGAGCTCGACCAACACTCCAGTGTTCTGCGACTTCCCAATTCTCTTGGTATCCGAAACCGCCCGTTGAAATATATCAAGAGCCCAAGAGACGCGTCGACCCGGGAGGCCTCGCCCCATCCACGGGGATATAGGGCTACTCCCCCTCCACTCAGCGCCCTCCGGTACACCTGAACTACTATCGAGGATAGTTTCAAACTGGTGTTGTTGGAGGCGTGGTGATCGCAAACATTGTGGCCCAAGGTGTACTCCTGGGACTGTTCGGTGCGGTCACAGCGTGTGGTGTCGCCGCCCGTCAGCCGGATCGAGGTGGGGAGGCGTGGCGGGCGCTTGTTTCGTGTGCGGTGGCCGTGAGTGCGGCCGTCGGCGTGATGGTGGTTGCTCCCCAGGGTGTTTTCGCGTCGGTGATCGTGTTGGCGCTGCTCTGTGTTGGGGCGCTCATGTTGTTTTCTGCTCATCTGCACGGTGCGTCGTTGGCTGTAATGGTTGACCCGCTGGTGTGGATGGCCTCGTCGATGTGGGTGTTCATCGTGTTCGCGGCCACGGGCGCGTCGATCGAGATTGGCGTGGTGCCTGCTGATCCGATTGCCGAGTTGGCGTTGAGGGCAGAGCTCAATCGACCCCCGAGGTGGGTCCGTACTGGCAGTGTGATCGCGATTTTCGGTCTGGTGGCCGCGATAGTCTTCCGTCTGGCCCGGCCGGCCTCCTGTGGTGATTGCTTCGAGACCCTCGTTCCCGGCGCCCACGCCCGATGGCCACAAAATACGAAGGTGGTTAGTAGAAGTGGGGTGTGATGCGGGTGTGCTGAGGAGATGGTTGGGCATGACTGACGGTGTCGAGGTGCGGCGTGCGGGTCGGTTCGGCCCGCGCGGTCCTGCCCGTACGATCTCCCGTGCGGTGGGTCTTGCTGTGGTGATGTTTGAGGCGGTGGCCGCGTTCTGGCTGGTGATGCTGCTCCGAACGTCGGATCTCGTGCCATCCGACCCCCGCTCAGGAGTCGGGCGCGGTGATCCGGTTGAGCTGCGGGTGCTGACCGCTGTGGATGTGCACGACTGGGTGTCGGCTCTGAGTGCTGCGGCCTTCGCTGCGGGTGTGGCCGGTGCGCTGGTGGCGCGTCTACTCCCAGCAGTCAAGGGGCGCGCGACCGGTTGAGTAGTCGGGCCTGGGCCTCGCCGGAGTTTCCCTTGTCGGAGGGTTTCTATGGCTTAGGCTTTGGTGCCGCCGCCGCGGGTGTGGCGAGGTTTAAGGGTGAGGTATTCGCTGAGCACTTCACGCTCGGCGGGTGTCACGGTCTGGGCGAAGTGCATCAGTACTGCCGCGGAGTCCCCGCTGGCGTCGAGGACCTGACGCAAGGTGCGTGAGGTGGCCTCTTCACGGGTCTGCATGGGGAAGTACCGGTAGGCGCGGCTGACTTTTTCTCGACCGACGAACCCTTTTTTGTGCAGGTTGGTGACGACGGTGAGCACTGTGGTGTAGGCCGGTTCGCGGTCGTGGAGTTCCTCGACTAGGTCGTGCACCGACATCGCCGCACCGGCTGACCACAGCACGTCCATCACTGCGCGTTCCAGTGAACCCAGCCCAGTCATTTTCACCCACCATCTCTAGATGCGGGTCAATCTTACGACGGACTACCTCAGTTAGTAGCTTGGTCCCGTTGGAGCGCATCGGCAGCGCCGCGACGCGTGCGGTGTTTGAAGGCCACGGAGAATTCGGTTCCAGGGGTGCTGCGGTGGATGTGACGTCGGGTGGTGGTCGGCAACGTGATGGTGAAGGTGGCTCCGTGTCCGGCTCCCAGGCTTTCGGCGAGCAAGGTGCCCCCATGGTCTTCGACGATAGAGCGGGCGATGGTGAGGCCGATTCCGCTGCCGCCGGCGTCTCTGGTGCGTGAGGAGTCGGTGCGGTAGAAGCGGTCGAAGATGTGTGGAAGGTGTTGAGGGGGAATGCCGTCACCGCAGTCGACGACGCTGATGCGCACCGCGTGTGCCGGGGCGGTGTCGGCTTTCACTACGACTCGCTGGCCCGGGGAGCTGTGTCGCAGCGCGTTGGTGAGCAGATTGAGCAGTACTTGGCTCATTCGTTCGGCGTCGACATGGACGTGTACGCGCGCGGCGGTGGTGACGATGCCTAGCGTGACTTTGGCGTCGGTGAACAGGTCGGCGGCTTCTTCGTAGGTCGCGATGAGCAGTTCGTTGACAGTGATCGTCGCCGGGTGGAGGGGCATCTGATGCTCGTCGGCGCTGGATACGGTCGCGATGTCCTCGGCGAGACGCTGCAGGCGGGTGGTGGCGGTGCGCACGACGTCAAAGGTCTGTGAGTCGGGAGCCCGGATTCCGTCTTCGATGGCGTCGGTGATCGCGCCGATGGTGGTCAGTGGGGTGCGCAGTTCGTGGGCAAGGTCTGAGAGCATCCGCTTACGGATGTCGTCTTGTGAATCCAGCCGTTGTGCAAGTTGGTTGATAGCTCGGCTGAGCTGGGTGAACTCGGTGCCGAGCTGGCGATCGGGTACGCGCGTGCGGTAGTTGCCGGCGCCAATAGCCACGGCTGAGCGGGCGACACTGGCGACTGACTGTTGTACGCGGCGAGCCAGGAACCAGCTGACGGCCGTGGCCAGGATCGTCGAGGTGATCAATGCGACAGACATTGAGACGACGATCGAGGAAGTGAACGCGGCTTCGACATGGTCGGCCTGAACTGACCCTGGCTCGAGGCGAGCTTGGCCGAGGTGGTCGTGGAAGGTGTGTGGAGCCACGAATAGTGCCACGATCGCGACGCTGATGCCGCCGCCGGCGATGACGATAGCTTGAGCGAGCATGAGCCGGGAGCCGAAGCTGCCGGGGATATGCAACCGTCGACGTTCATCGTTCATCGCTGGCTCCTCGAGGTTGGCCGTCACCCATCCGGTAGCCCACTCCGCGAACGGTGCGGATGAATCGGCCGGCTACGGCGCTGTCACCGAGTTTGCGGCGCAGACTGGCGACATGGACTTCGACGACGTGGGCATCGCCGACCCAGTCGGGTCCCCAGATTTCGGTGAGCAGTTGCTCTCGACTGAACACAACACCGGGCCGCCGCGTGAGCGCTTCGAGAACGTCGAACTCAGTCCGAGTCAGCTCCACGGGTGTGCTCTCCACCTGGACTTCACGACCCTGAGGGTCGAGGGTGAGCTCCCCTATCGTCCGCGGGTGCGACTCGCCGGTTGGGGTCGGCCGTGGTCGGCGGGGGGTGTCAGATGGTCTGTGTAAGTCCAGTGCTCATTAGTGAGAGGAAGATTTATGAGCATGGCGTTAGACGACAAGCAGCAGGACAACGACGACCACCCACCGCTGCCTGAGCTCGCAGAGCCGCGTTCGACTGCGGAGGTGGCCGAAGCGTTGCAGGCCTCGGGCATGGTCGATGAGTTGTTGGCCCAGATCGATTCGGGTCAGGTGCAGGTCACCGGGGACGGTGGCTTGATTCCGGGCTTGATCAAACTCGCCCTCGAACGCGGTTTGAAGGCCGAGCTGACCGATCACCTCGGCTACGAGAAGGGCGACCCGGCAGGCCGGGAACTGCCCAACGCCCGCAACGGATCAACCCCGAAAACGGTGGCGTCTGAGGCGGGGCCGGTCGAGCTGAAGGTCCCTCGTGACCGTGACGGCACCTTCACCCCACGTCTGGTGCCGAAGGGATCGCGTCGGCTCGGCGGCCTCGATGACATCATCATCTCGCTGTACGCCGGAGGCATGACGTTACGCGACATCCAACATCATCTGGCCGCCACGGTGGGCACCGATCTGTCGCATGAGACGATCTCCAAGATCTGCGACGAGGTTTGCGACGCGGTCGATGAATGGCAGAGCCGGCCGCTGGAAGCGTTGTATCCCGTCCTCTATCTCGATGCCCTGGTGGTCAAGGTCAAAGACGGTGCTCACGTTCGAAATAAGCACGCCCACATAGCTATTGGTGTCGACATGGCTGGCGTCAAGCATGTGCTGGGCATCTGGATACAGGCTGAAGAGGGCGCGAAGTTCTGGGCCGGGGTGTGCGCGAATCTGGCCAACCGCGGCGTCAAGGACGTGCTGATCGTGTGCTGCGACGGGCTGACCGGATTCCCCGAGGCGATCGAGGCGACGTGGCCTTTGGCCACCGTACAAACCTGCGTCGTGCACCTGATCCGCAACGCGATGCGGTTCATCAACTACAAAGACCGCAAACAGGTCGCCCGGGCGATCAAACCGATTTACACCGCCCCCGACGCCGAGACCGCGCGCCGAGAATGGGAGATCTTCCGAGATTCGGCGTTGGGTGTCACATATCCGAGTGCGGCACAGGCTTTCGACCGCGCCTGGGACAGATTCATCCCATTCCTGGCCTTCCCACCCGAGTTGCGCAAGGTCATCTACACCACCAACTCGATCGAGTCGCTGAACTATCAACTCCGCAAGGTCATCAAGAACAGGGGACACTTCCCCAACGACGTCGCGGTCCGCAAACTGCTCTGGCTGGCTATCTGCGACATCGAGGACAAACGAGCCAGGCAACGCGAGAAGGAACGCGGCAAGCCAGCCAGTCAGCGTAAAGCGCCCGGACGACTCGTCGAAGGGCAAGTCGTGACCAGCTGGAAACAGGCCCTCGGACAACTCGCCCTGGCCTACCCCGACCGCATCGAACCCCACCTCAACTAGACACCGAAAGCGAACCCAAGAAATCAGGAGTTACGTTCTTACACAGACATCTTGACAAGCTCGGTCGGCGCAGCATGGCGTCGATGCGCGCCATCAGCTCACGAGGGCGAAATGGTTTCGTGAGGTAGTCATCGGCCCCCACCGACAGGCCAACGACTGTGTCGACTTCGTCCGCGCGGGCCGTGACCATCACGATGTAGGCGTTGGTGAAGGTGCGCAACTGTCGACAGACCTCGACGCCATCGAGTGACGGCAAGCCCAGGTCGAGGATGACTACTGCCGGACTCGCCGTGCGTGCGGCGGCGACTCCCTCCTGGCCGTCGGGCGCAACGGTGACCGTGAATCCGCTGCGCTGCAGGTAGTCAGCAACGACTTCGGCAATGTCGGGCTCATCTTCGATCACCAGGGCGTGCAGACCGTGCGGTGGTCGGACCACCGGCATATGGAGGTCGTCGACGACGTTGCGATCTTGGGGCACGCTCCTATGGTGGCGGTGGTCTACACGATCATCCAACCTCGTGGGCATTCTTGAGCAGATCTTGATCCACGCTGCCGATCAGCCTTGAGGTTCGGTGGGCAAGGTGGCGGTGTCGCCGGGTGGAACGTTACGACACAGTTCCCTCTCACACTGATGATCTGATTTCTGCCCGGCGGCGTCCTGTTCAACAACGCAGAGGATGCCCGTGTGACTGTCTCCTACAGCCTCACCACCAGTGATCCATTCGCCAGTACCTTCCCCGCCGAAGCCGCGTCGCCCCGTGCTGGGCTGAGTCGTCAGCTGGTGGGCGGCACCCCGGTGTTGCGCATCGAGGAACCCTTCGCCGAGCACGGGCGCGGCTTCTGGGCCAAGCTGGAAGGCTTCAACCCCGGTGGTATGAAAGACCGGCCTGCGCTGCACATGGTGGAACGCGCCCGCGCCCGTGAAGAGCTGGCCCCGGGGGCGCGGATCATCGAATCAACTAGTGGGACACTGGGATTAGGCCTGGCTTTAGCGGGCATCGTGTTCGGGCATCCGGTGACCTTGGTGACCGATCCAGGACTGGAACCGATCTTGCGGCAGATGCTCGCCGCATACGGCGCCCAGGTCGATGTCGTCAGCGATCCCCATCCGGTCGGGGGTTGGCAACAAGCCCGCCGCGACCGCGTGCGCACCCTGCTCGAGCGCGACGAGGCTGCGTGGTGTCCCGACCAGTATTCCAACCCCGACAACGTGACCGGTTACAGCTCGTTGGGTGTGGAGTTGATCGCGCAGCTGCGACATATCGATGTGCTGGTGTGCTCGGTGGGCACCGGTGGGCACTCAGCCGGTGTGGCTCATACTCTGCGGCAGTTCAACCCTGAGCTGGAGGTTGTGGGCGTAGACACCATTGGCTCGACGATTTTCGGCCAGCCGGCACAGTCACGGATTATGCGGGGACTCGGCTCGAGTATCTACCCCCGCAACGTTGCCTATGACCAGTTCAGTGAGGTGCACTGGGTGGCGCCGGCCGAGGCAGTCTGGGCATGTCGCACCCTGGCCGCCACGCATTACGCCACCGGCGGCTGGAGCGTGGGCGCGGTGGCCCTGGTCTCGGGCTGGCTGGCGCGTACTCGTTCGGCCGATACGCGCATCGCGGCGGTGTTCCCCGATGGCCCCGCTCGCTACTACGGAACCATTTACAACGATGAGTACTGCCGCGCTCACGACCTGATCGGCGCCCCGGCGCCGCCCACTGAACCCCGCACCATCAGCGATCCGCTCACTCAGGTCGCGAGCAGCTGGACGCGGTGCCCTACCATCATCGACCCCACTTGCGTGCCGCACGCCGAGCCCACGAGCTGATCTATGCGACGCCTCTACCGCAGTTTCCGCAGCTTCGATCGCCCCAGCCAAGTGCTGATGGTCAATCAGTTCACCATCAATCTCGGCTTCTACATGCTCATGCCCTACCTCGCCGCCTACCTCGCCGGCCCGCTGGCCCTGGCCGCATGGGCAGTGGGCCTGGTCCTGGGGATACGCAACTTCTCCCAACAGGGCATGTTCCTGATCGGGGGAACACTCGCTGACCGCTGGGGTTACAAACCGCTCATCATCGCCGGATGCCTGATGAGGGTCATCGGATTCGTCCTACTGGCCCTGGTCAGTTCGCTGCCGGCGATCCTGATCGCCTTGGCGGCAACGGGATTCGCCGGGGCGCTGTTCAACCCCGCCGTACGGGCCTACCTGGCCGCCGACGCCGGTGAGCGCCGCATCGAAGCATTCGCCGTGTTCAACGTGTTCTACCAGGCCGGGATCCTGCTCGGGCCGCTGGTCGGACTAGCCCTGACCGCCCTGGACTTCCGGCTCACCTCTCTCTGTGCGGCAGCAGTTTTCGCGGTCCTGACCCTCGTGCAGATCAAAGCGCTACCCGCAACAACACCTGCCCCGAGCAGCACCTCAATCATTCAGGACTGGCGCAGCGTCGTCCGTAACCGGCGATTCCTGCTCTTCGCTGCGGCGATGGCCAGCTCTTACGTGCTGTCCTTCCAGGTCTACCTCGCCCTGCCCCTACATGCCGACCGCATAGCAGACAACCCCACCCTCGCCACCAGTGTTGTCACCGCAATGTTCGTGGTGACCGGTCTGGTGGCCATCGCCGGCCAGCTACGCATCACCACATGGTTCGGCAACCGCTGGGGCAGCACCGGCAGCCTGAGCGTGGGAATGACGCTGATGGCTGCAGCTTTCCTGCCCCTAGTCGCCAGCACCGCAACGCATCAGCGCAACATCGCCCTCAACATCGCCGCCCTGCTACTCACCGCAGCTCTGCTCGCCGCCGCCACCGCAGCAGTGTTCCCATTCGAAATGGACACGGTGGTGGGACTGGCCCGCGGCACGCTTGTCGCCACCCACTACGGGCTCTACAACACCATCGTCGGGATCGGGATTCTGCTCGGCAACGCCGCGACCGGGTGGCTGTTCAGCGCGGCCACCACCCGCGACATGCCCGAACTGGTGTGGATCGCTCTAGTCCTCACCGGCATGGCGGCGGCGTCTGCCCTGTTGCTGTTGCACCGCCGCGGATGGCTCAGTGTCGCCGCCCCCACCGAAGCTCAGCCCACCACAACCCATTGATTACCCTAGGGGGGTAAGGTATAACGGTGGTGTGGCGAGACGCCACAGCGACAGACCCCCTGAGGGTCGTTGGCACCACTGCTGTACCGAAAGGGCACATCTCATGAGCACATCGACAGTGATCGTCTCCGGAATGACGTGTGGGCACTGCGCGGCGTCGGTGCGTGAAGAAGTCGGCGCGCTGGCCGGCGTAACTGACGTCGACGTCGACGTGGCCAGCGGGCGAGTCACCATCTCTAGCTCGGCCCCGATCGAGGCCGACGCGATCCGCGGCGCGATCGAAGAGGCCGGCTACCACCTGGCGCAGTAGCCGACGAGGGGCTGAAGTGTCTGCCCCACTGGCGACTTCAGCCTCTCCCGGGCGGCGTGGGTGTCGCCACCACCGATGACAGGAATCCAGCGATGAATGTTCCAACCAAGCTCGGCGTCTTCGCCGCGGCCCTGCTGATAGTTTTCGCTGCGGCGTACGCCATCGCCGCTGGTGTCGCTCCCGACAGGGCGTCGACCTCCCCGGCTGAGTCCGCCCATGCCGATCACAATGCTGCACCACAGTCGCGAACATCCGCCTCGTCTCCGGGGGCCGATCAGGTTCGCGGAGTTTCGATGGCAGCAGCCGGCTTCATCCTGGGGAATGTGGTGGCACCCCATGCGTCCGGGGTGCAGGCTCCATTGAGCTTTGAGATCCTCGATGCCGCCGGGACCGCGGTCACCGACTTCGCCACCGAGCACGACAAGCAGCTGCACCTGATCGTCGTCCGCGCGGATGGCACCCACTTCCGACACGTGCACCCCACCCTCTCGCCCGAAGGGCGCTGGACGCTGCCCTGGCAGTGGGCGACGGGAGGCAGCTACCGGATCTACGCCGACTTCGTGCCCGCCGCCACCGGCCAACCCCTCACCCTCACCAGCACCGTCGAAGTCAGCGGTGACTACCAGCCGGCCCCACCCACCGCCGAATCACGACAGTCATCCGTCGACGGGTTCGACATCGAGCTGGCCGGTCATCTGCGCGCGGGCGCCGAGTCCGAACTGACCGTCACCGTGCGCCGAGCAGGACAACCGGTTACCACCCTGCAGCCGTATCTGGGCGCTTTCGGTCACTTGGTGGCCCTGCGTCAAGGCGACCTGGCCTACCTGCATGTTCACCCTGAGGGCGTGGCACCGACCGCCGGTCAACTAGCGGGACCACAGGTCCGCTTCGCCACCACCGCCCCCACCCCGGGCCGCTATCTGCTCTACCTCGACTTCCAGGTCGACGGCGCTGTGCACACCGCCACCTTCGTTCTCGATGCCCCCACCGGCACCCCTGCCCCGACACCTGACTCCACGGCCCCCTCGGCCGATCCGCACGCCGGACACTAACTCGCTGACCAGCGCCACCCCGGGGCATTGCGCCGAGGCATTCACCCACGAGGAACTCCCCCATGACCACCTCAGCTCCGATCCACCCACCTGCGGCCACCGCCGAGCAGACAGGCGCCGTCGATGTCGAACTCGCCGTGTCGGGCATGACGTGTGCATCGTGCGCGGCACGCATCGAACGCACACTGAACAAACTCGACGGAGTGAGCGCCTCGGTGAACTACGCCACCGAAAAAGCTCACGTCAGCGCACCCGCCGGTGTCGACCCACACCTGCTGATCGAGACCATCGAACAGGCCGGATACCACGCTGCGCTGCCCGCCACTCCCACCAAAGGTGCCGCCCCCGACGATGACCCTTCGGACGACGACGGGGAGCTCGTGGCCTTGCGTCACCGACTGATCGGTGCGGTGGTTCTCTCGGTACCGGTGATCGCGCTGGCAATGGTCCCGGCGTTGCAGTTCACCTACTGGCAGTGGGCGTCGTTGACGTTGGCCGCGCCAGTGATCGTGTGGGCGGCATGGCCGTTTCATCGCGCCGCGTTGCTCAACCTGCGCCACGGTGCGGCCACCATGGACACCCTCATCTCGGTCGGCACCACCGCGGCGCTGTTGTGGTCGTTGTATGCGTTGTTCTTCGGCACCGCCGGACAACCAGGCATGACCCACGGATTCACCCTGACGGTCAGCGCTTCTGACGGTGCAGGCAACATCTACCTTGAGGTAGCCGCGGGGGTCACGATGTTCGTCCTGGCCGGCCGATACTTCGAGAAGCGGTCCAAACGGCGCGCCGGTGCGGCGTTGCGGGCCTTGTTGGAGCTGGGCGCCAAAGACGTCACAGTGATCAGGGACGGCCACCAGCATCGGATCCCGATCGGCGAGCTCGCCATTGACGACGAGTTCAATGTGCGCCCCGGCGAGAAGATCGCCAGCGACGGTGTGGTGGTGTCCGGCACCTCGGCAGTCGATGCCAGCATGGTCACCGGCGAGTCGATGCCAGTCCAGGTCGCCCCCGCCGACACCGTGACCGGCGGAACGGTCAACGCCGGCGGGCACCTGCGGGTGCGGGCGACCCGCGTGGGAGCGGACACCCAACTCGCGCAAATGGCCGCGATGGTCGAACGCGCCCAGACCGGCAAAGCCCACGCCCAGCGACTGGCCGACCGGATCTCAAGTGTCTTCGTGCCGGTGGTCATCGCCGTCGCCATCGCTGTCCTCGGCGCGTGGATCGGCGCCGGCTATCCCCTGCAAGCGGCGTTCACCGCCGCGGTCGCTGTGCTGATCATCGCCTGCCCCTGCGCTCTGGGACTGGCCACCCCGACCGCACTTCTGGTCGGTACCGGCCGCGGAGCCCAACTCGGCATCGTGATCAAAGGCCCCGAAGTCCTGGAATCCACCCGAACCGTCGACACCGTTGTCCTCGACAAAACCGGCACGGTCACCACGGGACAGATGACACTCGTCCAGGTCACCACTGCTCCCTCCACCACTCGCGAAGACGTGCTCGCCCTCGCGGGGGCGGTGGAGAATGCCTCCGAGCACCCCGTCGCGGCCGCCATCGCTGCTGGTGCAGCCGCCGAAGTCGGGCCGCTCGACGAGGTCGACGACTTCCGCAACTTCGAAGGTCGAGGCGTGCGCGGTCTGGTCCAGGGACGTGTGGTCACCGTCGGGCGTCCGACGCTGCTGGCCGAACACGGCATCGCCGTGGATGACCCTCACCTCAACGAGGCGCAGACCGCCGCCGAAGAAGCCGGACAGACCGCCGTACTCGTCGCCTGGGACGGCCGCGCCCATGCGGTCCTGGCGGTCGCCGATGCGATCAAACCCACCAGCGCACACGCCATCGCCCGGCTCGCCGCACTGGGTATGACGCCCATCCTGTTGACCGGCGACAACCAGACCGTCGCCGATGCCGTGGCCGCTGAGGTCGGTATCGACACCGTCATCGCTAACGTCTTGCCGGCCGACAAAGCCGCCGTCATCACCGACCGGCAATCCGACGGCAAGGTTGTGGCCATGATCGGCGACGGCGTCAACGACGCCGCTGCCCTGGCCCACGCCGATCTCGGGCTGGCGATGGGCACCGGCACCGACGCCGCCATGCATGCCGCTGACATCACCCTGGTCCGCGGCGACCTCAACGCTGCCGCCGACGCGATCGCCTTGGCACGCACCACTCTGAAAACGATCAAAATGAACCTGTTCTGGG
The DNA here is from genome assembly GCF_036540975.1 of Gordonia sp. w5E2. Lineage (NCBI taxonomy): Bacteria > Bacillati > Actinomycetota > Actinomycetes > Mycobacteriales > Gordoniaceae > Gordonia > Gordonia sp. w5E2. Next base: position 4,514,611 of record NZ_CP144213.1, read on the forward strand.
CATTCGCCTACAACGTCGCCGCGATACCGCTGGCCGCGCTGGGACTGCTCAACCCCATGCTGGCTGGGGCCGCCATGGCGTTGTCCAGCGTGTTCGTCGTCAGCAACAGCCTGCGGCTGCGCGCCTTCACCAGCCCGCCCCACTCATCGTCCACAGTTCCACCCACCAACCCCTCGACGTATACCCCCCAGGGGTATAAGGTAGCGGCATGAACGAGCACTCTTCCCCTGAGCACGTCGGTCACGACGCCGCCGATGAACGCCACCACGGCCAACTCGCCGCAGCGTCACACAACCACCACGATCACCATGCTGAGCGCGCCCGCGCAGACCATGATCACGCTGGGCATGGGGGGCATGGTGATCACGTCGGGCAGTTCCGGCGGCTGTTCTGGATCATGCTGGCCCTGGCTGTGCCGGTCGTGGCCTTTTCGCCCATGTTCGCGATGCTCATCGGCTATGACCTACCCGATGGTGAAGTGTTGAAGTGGGTCTCACCGGTGCTGGGTACGGTGATGTACTGCTGGGGTGGGCGGCCGTTCCTGGTAGGCGCCTATTCAGAACTGCGGTCGCGTGCACCGGGAATGATGCTGTTGATCGCCTTGGCGATCACGGTGGCCTTCGTGGCGTCCTGGGGTGCGAGCATCGGTGTGTTGCACCACGAACTGGACTTCTGGTGGGAACTGGCGCTGCTCATCGTGATCATGCTGTTGGGGCATTGGATCGAGATGCGGTCGCTGGCCCAGACGACCTCGGCCCTGGACTCGCTGGCCGCGCTGCTGCCCGATGAGGCCGAACGCGTCGATGGCGACCAGATCACCACGGTTGCTCCCAGTGAGCTGCAGGTCGGAGATGTGGTGATCGTGCGCCCGGGGGCCAGCGTGCCGGCCGACGGTCGCGTCGTAGACGGCTCGGCCGAGCTCGATGAATCCATGGTCACCGGAGAATCGCGCACGGTGCGCCGCGGCATCGGCGATCAGGTGGTGGCCGGCACGGTGGCCACCGACTCGGGGCTGCGGGTCCAGATCACCGCCACCGGCGATGACACGGCGCTGGCCGGGATTCAGCGCCTGGTGGCAGACGCGCAGAACTCCACCTCCCGCGCCCAGCGGCTGGCCGATTCCGCTGCAGCGCTGCTGTTCTGGTTCGCGCTCGGCTCAGCGATCATCACCGCCATCGTGTGGACGGTCATCGGCCAACCCGACCAGGCGGTGATTCGAACCATCACCGTGCTGGTCATCGCCTGCCCGCACGCACTCGGCTTGGCTATCCCCCTGGTGGTGGCCATTGCCACCGAACGCGCCGCCCGCGGCGGCGTGCTGGTTAAAGACCGGTTGGCACTTGAGGCCATGCGCACTGTGGATGCGGTGCTGTTCGACAAGACCGGAACCCTGACCAAGGGTGAGCCCACGGTCATCGAGATCGCGGCCGCCGACGGCGTCGATGAGGACACCGTGCTCGCCCTGGCCGCCAGCGCCGAAGCCGACAGTGAGCACCCGTTGGCGCGAGCGATTGTCGCAGCTGCCGGAGACCGCGCGCGGCCGGTGCCGGCGGCCACCGACTTCACCTCGTCACCGGCGGTCGGTGTGACCGCTCGCGTCGAGGGCGCCACAGTGCGGGTGGGCGGGCCCCGCATGCTCGAGGAACAGGGCCATCAGGAACTGGCCATCGCTGATCGCTGGCGCGCCGACGGCGCAATCATCCTGCATGTCACCCGCGACACTGAGCTGATTGGAGCTCTCAAACTTGCTGATGAGGTGCGCGGGGAATCCCGCCAAGCCGTCGAGGTGCTGCACGCCCGCGGGGTCGAGGTTGTGATGATTACCGGCGACGCCGAAGCAGTGGCGCACACCGTCGCTCACGACCTCGGTATCGATCGGGTGTTCGCCGGTGTACGGCCGGAAGACAAAGCCAGCAAGGTGGCCGAACTGCAGCACGAAGGCCGCAAGGTGGCGATGGTGGGCGACGGCGTCAACGACGCCCCCGCCCTGGCCCAGGCCGATGTGGGCATCGCGATCGGGGCCGGCACCGACGTCGCGATCGCCTCGGCCGGGGTCATCCTCGCCAGCGACGACCCCCGCTCGGTGCTGTCGGTCATCGAGCTGTCGGACGCCAGCTACCGAAAAATGAAGCAGAACCTGTGGTGGGCAGCGGGATACAACCTGATCTCTGTACCGCTGGCCGCCGGAATTCTCGCGCCCATCGGGTTCGTCCTGCCGATGTCGGTCGGAGCGATTCTGATGTCAGCCTCGACGGTCGTGGTCGCACTCAACGCGCAACTGTTACGCCGACTCGACCTGCAGCCAGGCGCGAGTACAGTGCGTGGACTGCAGCACAACCGACCGAGATCCATTGAGAAGGTGAGTCCATGACCGCTGCGTCCGCACCGGGACAATCCTCCACCCCGGAAGAATCCTCTGCCTCGGAACACTCTTCCCACGGTTACATCAGCGATAAGGGCAAATACCTGGCCCGCCTCAAGCGCATCGAGGGGCAATCCCGAGGTATCTATCGGATGGTCGACGAGGAGCAGTACTGCATCGACATCCTGACCCAACCCAGATTTCGGCGCTGACCAAGGCGCTGGAGGGGGTCGCGCTGGGTTTGCTCGACGACCATCTCACCCACTGTGTGCTCGATGCCGCCCACGCCGGCGGGGACGAGGCGCAGGAGAAGATCGCTGAAGCCTCGGCGGCCATCGCTCGCCTCGTTCGTTCCTGAGCCACCCACCACGCCGGGTTCGTCACAGGCGTGGTTCGCCGACCCACTGCGGCACCACCGGCCCCGGCGCGCGGGCGTCTGCATCAGCGGCCATCGCCAGAACCACCCCGCGATCGGCCAGCCACTGTGCCGGATCGACGTTGACTCCCGTCGGGTCGAGAACCTCGAAATGCAGATGCGGGCCGGTCGAGACCCCACGGTTGCCCACTGTGGCGATCGATTGGCCCATCCGTACTCGCGCGCCCTGCTCGAGCAGATTCTCGTCGTTGTGGCCGTAGGTGGTGATCGTGCCGTCATCGTGCCGGATCCGCATCCACAACCCGAACCCCTCGGCAGGTCCGGAGGTGATGACCTCCCCGTCAGCTACCGCGACAATGGGCGCGCCCAGATCATTGCCGATATCAATGCCCTGATGGCCCCGTCCGTCACCGAAGGTGGACGTGATCTCGCCCGCAGTCGGCGCCACCGCACCGCCACTACCGGGCAGCAGCGGTGTCGGCGTTCCGGGTTCCTGCGGCTGGGGGCCATGCGGCTCGTTCGGATCGTGCGGCACGATTGCGGCGATCAGGGTGGCTACCAGCCGAGCCAGCGGTAACGCGTCGATGATCCGGAACCCGTCTATCGGATCAATGAGCGAAAACGTGCCGAAGCACTGCAGTGCGGCTGCACTGCCCGCATCGCCGACGCTGCCCGACTGGGCCTGAGCGCCCAGGCAGGACGCCGTCTGCGTGATCGGCTTCCCCAAATTCGCCGCCGCGGCACCACCCAAAGCGGCCTTCACCGAGTCCTGCACGATCGCGATCAGCTCCCCGGCCACATGTCCATCGGTCGAGGCCGCCGCCGGTGCGGTGGCAATCACAGGCGCAACGCCCACGCACACCGCCGCTGCCACCCCCAGCGCTTTGGGGCCCCACTGCTGCCCCGCCTTGACCCGTAGCGATGTCAACACCATCTGCATGCGGTCGGACCTTTCCCGCGGACGTCGTAGACCCACGCACGAGTGCCATGCGTGTACCCGCGAGATCACACCACAAGTCACTTGTGCCCCACCAGTCACACGCGGCTCCACTACGAAGCGAACTAATCAGGCATTAGCGGCTTTGTTTGCGCAGTTCACCGCCCGTTTTGTGGGTGCCGGGCAGGCGACTAACTACTATCGGTGTTAGTAGAATTGTTATCGAAGCGCCGCCGGGCGGTGGCGAAGTACCACTCTTGAGGAGGAGATCGATGAGAGTCACACGAACGGGTGTCGTCGTTGCTGCCGCGGCGGCTGTTCTGACAGTGGTGGCCGCGTGTTCGGACACCTCGACTGAGGATCATTCCTCGATGTCGGGGATGGGTACCAGCACGGTCAGTACCGAATCGTCAGCGGCGGCCTCTGCCGAACACAACAGCGCGGACATCTCGTTCGCCCAGCAGATGATCCCGCACCACACCCAGGCGATCATGATGAGCGACATCCTGTTGGAGAAGGACAACATCAACCCCCAGGTCGTCAGTCTGGCCCAGCAGATCAAAGACGCTCAGCAGCCTGAGATCGAGCAGATGCAGTCGTGGCTGGAGCAATGGGGAGCCCCACTCGAGGGCCAGGGACACAACATGGACATGGGTACGTCGATGGCGCCGGGTTCCTCCCCGATGCCGTCGATGATGGGCATGATGTCGCCAGAACAGATGCAGCAGCTACGCGACGCGCAAGGAGCCGAGGCGTCGCGCCTGTTCCTGACGCAGATGATCGAACACCATCGCGGCGCCATCGCCATGGCCAAGACCGAGATTCAAGACGGCCAATCGCCCGAGGCGATCGCTCTGGCACGTCAGATCGTCACTGATCAGGAGAGCGAAATTGCGAGGATGCAGCAGCTTCTCAACAACCCCTAGCGGTCGGACCTGCCCGGGTCGGTCTCGGCTACACACACATCGCGATCACCATCGCCGAGACGACACCGGACACCGCTAGCGTGGTCGGCACCGCCACCACACCAGCCACCGCCGCGGCAGCACCCACATGATGACGTCGCGACCGGCACCGGTGACCGGAGTCCAAGCGGCTCAACCGAGGCCCCACCGACGACGAATCGCTGATCGACAACACACCCACCGGGCCCGCTACAGGTCCCGAACGGGCCAACGTTCCCAACGCCGAGCATACCGCCCGCGCACCCACCAGCTGGGCCGCGCGGGCATCGGCGGCTTGCTCGACCAAGCCGGCGACCTCACGGCCCGCGCGGCTGAACAACGGAATCAGCGGGAACGCACGCCCGAGAGCGCGGGCCGCCAACACCACGGTGTGATGACGTTGCCGCCGGTGTGCGCGCTCATGAGCAACGACGGCATCGAGTTCCTCACCGGACAACGCCGCCTGCAACCCGGTCGTGGCGGCAATGCCGGCATCCTTGCCCGGCAGACAAAACGCCATCGGCCGCCCGTCGGCGAGCCACCACACATCGGGATAGCGCTCACTGCGGGCGCCCACCAACCGCAACGACTGAAGATACTCCTCACGAGCACCACGCATCCGCACCGCCGATCGCACCGCGATCGTCACCGCTCGGACAATCGCTGCCACGGTCACCACCGCCAGCACGCCACCAGAGATCGCTTCCACCCGCGGGGATGCGCCGTGTGACAACACCCGCAGACACGACACCACCTCAGACAACGAATGGATGCCGAAATGACCGGGAACCGCCAGCGTCACAACAGCTCCCACCCACAACAACGCAAACACGACCTGCGCGGCCGGCCAGGCCACCAACACCCAACGAGCATCGATACGGCCCTGCACCCGGACCATCCATCGAGGCCACAGCCAGCCCAGCACACCTGCGGCAACAACTAACACCACCGCTGCACTCATGGATGCTCACCCATCGTTCGCCTCGATCCTCGACGCCCGCCGTCGTGCTCGCTGAGACCCACGCTCAATACACCTTCCCGGCGGTCCGCCACCTGCACCACCAGCCAGTATGCCCCAGGGGCTCGGCCGTGACGCCGCAACTCCAGCACCCACCGCGCCGCCAATTACTAGGCTTTATAGTAGTTAGATGACGCGGGTTGACCCAGCCTGCGCGTACTAGTTCGAGGGATGCGCTGTGACCGAGAACCCGAGGGGGACGCACTCGCCCCCGGACGACCACCGTCGTCAGTATCTGCATGCCATGCGCGACGTCTACCGGGCACCCACGCCATACTCGGCCCACCAGTTCTTCCACCGCGCCCATCACCTCAGCGTCACCTCGAACCGACGCCGCCACCTCGCCGCACACATCGGTCTCGTCCGCCACCTCGCTGCGATCGGCGACCTCGCCGGGGCGCGTCACCACCTCGGTACCGTCCTTGCCTCCCTCGTCCTCCAAAGACATTGCGGCCAACAACCTTCGCAGGCTTCCATCCCCATCCAGAAGTCGTGACCACGACCACGACGCCCCAGAGGGCCAGGGTGGCTCTCTACCGACCCTCTATCCCGGTCTCGCCGCCACACCGAGCACACCATCCAGCGCCGCCACCACCGAACACGGCCCTATCCACACGAAAGTCCTAGCCGCTTGCCTGCCTCGAGCCTGTCCATCCGCACTGTTGCGGTCGTAGTCATCGCCACGCTGACTGTGCTGACCGGTTGTGCCACCCAGGAACAACCCACATCTCTACCACCGCCGGCAATCTCAGCAGAGACAGCCACAACACTGACCCCAGAACTCGACCACCTCCACGCCCTGCACATCCGCGCCGGCGGCACCATCCTGGCCGGAACTCACACCGGCGTAGTCGCTCTCACCGCTGACGGAACCACCAGCCGGGTCGGCGCCTCCGACGACGACTTCATGGGACTGACCGGGGTACCCGGCTCTGACCGGCTCTTCGCCTCCGGCCATCCCAGCCCGCGGAGCTCGGCACCCAACCCGCTGGGACTCGTCGCCAGCGAAGATGGCGGGCAGACATGGACACCGAGATCGGTGGCCGGCCAAATCGACTTCCACGCGCTCGCCACCAACGGACAACTACTCGTAGGCTTCGACGGAATCAACCGCCTGCTCGTATCGACCGACGACGGGACAAGCTGGACCACCGGCGCGTCCCTGGCCGCAGCAGCACTCACGATCACCGACCACGGCGTCTGGGCGACCACCCCCGCAGGGCTGCAACACAGCACCGACGACGCCCAGACCTTCACAATCGTCCCCGATGCGCCGGCCCTAGCCCTCCTGGCGGCCGCACCCGATGGCACGCTCTGGGGCATTGACACCGCCAACACCGTCTGGCGCAGCCCAGACGGCACACACTGGGAACAACGCAGCACCATCAGCAGGCCACGTTGCGACCTTCAGCAGACGAACCAATGAACAGCCTTGGAAGAGTCACAACGAACTAGGGTACCGGCCTGACCGACGGAGGCGACTCGCTTTGGCTACTTCTTTGGCCGCTTTGGCTGCGCGACCCCTCCACCACCCGACGGCGGCTTCACAGGTCGCTGGGCTGAGGGACCTTGTGGACGCGGCACTCGGCCGCCTTTCCGTTCGAAGTCTCCCTCGCCAGGCTTCCTCGATGCACCTGAGGCTCGTGCGATCGGGCGATAGCCACCGCCGGTCAAGGATTCGGGCTCGCGGGACTGATCGTTCACTTCGACGCGTTCTTCCTGGTAGAGGACTTCGTTGCGACCCCTGCGCTGCCAGGCGGTGGCTTACGGCTTGTCGCTGTCTTGGTGCTGAACTCCCCGCCCGGGCGGTAACCGCCAGAGCGCGGCGCGATCCAACCGTTGCGGCGTCGCGAGTTCTGTTCCGTCGTCATCGTTGCCTCCTTCTCTCTAGTATCCGCGACACCCGCGTTCTGTGCACGAAGATAGCAACGCCAACGCTGGCAGCGATGATCCACCAATCCCTCCAGCTGGATCGCTCCGCACCCTCTTCGTCGGCGTCCGTGTCTTCCCCCTCAGCCGGCGGCGTAACATGCAGAAGCTTCGCATCGCTGCATGGAATCCAGATGCCTGTCGGTCCGGGAAGCTCGCGCACAAACACCCCGTCGTTATCGAGCTGCCATGCACGATCAACGTAGAGGTCTCGCGGCTCTGGATAGCTCGTGAAATACGACCCTCTGTCGGCTTGCCCGCCCAGCCAGGTGTCGTCGGGCAGGAGCACTCGGACAAAGCTGCCAACAGGAATATCCTGCGTTGCGAAGTCCCACGCAGTTGGGATTGGCGAATAGTCAGTGTCGCGACTAAATAGCGCTCGGCCCCAAGACAGTTCGTTATCGTCGGGTTCGGCCGTCGTGCGAACAGTTTCCCAAAACGTCATCGAGTCGGCGCTGCTGAAGTACCGCTTACGCGTCAAGTAGGCAGCAGATACATGCCCGGCCACGGCTGGGATGAAGAACACCAGACCTCCGACAATCAGGCCGACAGCCCACACATCGTCGTACCGCTGCTGAGGGTCTGATTCCAGGAAGCGATCGGCCAGAAAGTCACCTAGCGCGATCGCATAGACGACCAGGAAGATGACGGAGGTCACCAGCGCTCGGAGTAGTCGGATCGAGAGGTCTTGGTCTTCCAGGGAAGGTCCCACGCGGTGTCTCTTGACACCTTGATAGACGAACCCGGGGATGAGCACGATGATCAGGGTCAGTGCTTGCTGCCATCCGCTCACCATGTTGTGCGCTCCGAGAGTAGTAGTTGAGGATGTGGGACGCTCCGGGAAACCGTGTCACGGAAGGAGGCTTGTGGACAATCCCCCGCCCACTACGCCTTCGAGAGGGCTCAGGGTTGGCAAGGACAGCTCTCGGCGGAAGCCTAGACCAGGCGAGACAGGCTGTGCCGCAACATCCTCGCGAGCATGAGTCCTCACTCAACCAGCCGTGCGGGTGCCTACGATTGGGTTCGCGGTCGGGCCCGCGCACCCGCACGGCACGTAGCCGCGCAGCAACGCAAACCGTCGCTGCACCTGGCCATTGAAAGACAGGGGCCGGGTTCACGAACCCGACCCCATCTGGTCTAACCGCGAATCACAACCTCAATGGCTCCGACATCTACTCCGTAGGTTTCCGCGAGCCCGGCCTTTGCCTCCTGGATGGTGAGTCCACGTGGCGCGGGTGCCTCCGACGAGAGAACTGTCTTGGTTTGCGGTCCCGGCAGCCACTCCAGCCCATCGAGATCGATCCCGAGATCATCGAGGTCCATATAGCGGACAGGGTTGCGGTGCCCACCCCAGACCTCGGGTTCGCTGATCGCAGCGTACTCGCCGAATTCGATCCGCCAGCGGTCGTCCGCTGGGGCGATTCGGGAGATCTTTCCTAGAAGAAAGGCGCTCCCGTGCGGTTCGGTCGCGTCTGCGTAGGCTTCCGGGTTGTAAGCGTTCTGGGTGCACACCACATAGGTGCACTTTCGTGCACGTGCAGGGTCGAGCTTCCACACTCCGGAACCGCCCTCTGCGAGAATCGAGTCGAGGCTCTTGGCGGTGAAGACGACGATGGCGTTCTCTGTGCTCGACATGCCCCCAATCAAAATACTTTGATCATACTTTGTCAATAGTTGCGGCCTACTTTGTGGCAGCGTTTCCCTCGCGAGGCAGCGCTCGGAGTGGACCCACCGGCGGCGCAGTAGCCTCTGGCACTCAGGTGTTGGGTGGAGTGAGTCGGTAGCTGGTTGTGTACGTTCCTGGACGGCCCTGTCCGCCAGGGAGTGTGGCCACTTCGGGGTCGTTGGCGGCCGCCAGGTTTAGCGCAAGGAGTTGGGCTAGGAGGTCCTCGTCGGGGTTGAATCCGTAGGCACGGACGACGGCGGCGTCGAGTTCCTCGTGCAGCGTGCGCAGGACCGAGCGCCCTGGGCGACGAAGTGAGTCGTATTGGTCGCCGAGTGTAATTCCCTCGGCGAGTCGGTCGGCGCGGTATCCGATGATCCGTCCCATGACGGTGGCCACCCGTGCGACGTCGATCTCGTTGGGGTGGGCGGGCCACGGGAAGGAATCCCAGACAGTAGTCGAGGTGTAGCGAGGTCGGGCTTCGAGTCGTGAACATCGTTCATCAAGCCAGGCCCGGTGTAGTCCGGACGAGATCACACCGAGTGAGTAGTCGTCGTCGAGAGCGATCACCGTCATGGAGTCATCGGGATAGATGGCGGGGTCAATGAAGTGGAACACCGAGAGACGCTTCTCGGACGCCACCCGCGAGGTACCGATGTAGCGGCTCAGCGAGGTGATGGCAGTCAGCATGTCTGCACGGCGGTAGGCGTGTTGCCACCATCGACTCAGGAAATTCTGCTTATGCCGGTTGAGTCTGGCCGAAGGATTGCGTTCAAGAATCGCGGCGTTGTGACGGGCCTCGCGTTCTGCCGCCTCAGTACGTTTCGGCAGTATCGTTTGCTCAAGTCTTTCGACTGCTTTTGGCGCCTGCCTGCGGACAATCAGCGCATCATCATGAGGCAAGTCAATCACGTAGTGGGTGGGCGTTACCGAGTGCAGCAGGGTATCGCCTCCGATGACCGGGTGGATGAATTGAGCTGAGCGGGGGTCCTTAGCGATCAGGGCGGCGTGCTCGGCGGCGTCGAGTCGGAATGCGTCGACCGCTCCGGTGGTCTGCCCTTGGAAGATGCGCTTGGGTTGTCTATTGCCTGCCAGGGCGAAGGCGCGCCGCACATCGGTGGTGGGTCGCAGTGTCGGAGCTATCGTGTCGACGGGCAGTCGCAGGTCTCCATTGTCGAGCCAGAGGGTCTTTTTCTCGGGTTCGTGGTCCTTTCCCTTGATCCAGTTGATGATCGATACATGCACGGCCGCGTCTCCCGACCACGGTTTTGACGAGACGGCGTCGAAGATTGTGCCGTCGTGTTCGGTGATGTAATCCAAAGATGCTCGGCGGGAGTGGTTGTCTCGGATAGCTTGTGTGGCCACGAAGCCGGCGCGGCCGCCATCGGGCAGCGCTCGGTGGGCGAGGGGAAACCAGTAGGTGACGAAGTCTGACACACCTGGTCCTGGGTACTTTTCGTCGAGGCGGGCGACGTAGTCGGCGCCGAGATCCCTCGTCATCTTGCGGCGTCCGTTGTAGGGCGGGTTGCCGATGATCACGTTGGCTTTCGGCCAGGGCGTGAACAGGGCGTCGCCCCAGGTGATCACCGCGTCGAGATTGTCGAGTGGTAGTGCGGAGTCGGCGCTTTCGTCGAGCTCGTCGGCGGAGAGTTTCTTGGCCATCATCATGGTTACTTTGGCGACTTCGACGGCAAACTGATTATTGTCGAGACCGAGGAAGTGGTCGGGGGTGACGTAGGTCAGGGCGTATTGAGCCTTGTCTTTGGTTTTACGGCGTTGATCGATCCGCGTGAGAACTTCGGCTTCTAACCGCCGCATTTCCCTGTAGGCGACGTAGAGGAAATTTCCCGAACCACATGCAGGGTCGAGGACCCGAAAGCGACCCATATCAAATCGGATCTGTTCGAGCTCGGCGATGGATCGTGCCGCGTCGATTCGTTCCATCCAGGGATCTACGATGCATGGCGTCACCACGTGGGCGATATCAGCCTGCGAGGTGAAGTGCGCCCCGTAGGCATGGCGCTCCCCTTTCTCCATCGATGTCTCGAACAAGGTGCCGAAGATCTCGGGGCGGACCTCGGCCCAGTTCGTGAGCGCAGCGGACCGCATGGCAGCGAGTTCGCTGTCGGTCATCTCGATCGGTGTGACGGTTTCAAAGAGTCCGCCGTTGAAATACGGTGTCCCGATGAACATTCCGCCACCGGTACGCCCTGGGCTGTTCATCTCACGAAAGAGTGATCCCAGCAGATCGTATGCGTCGCGGCCTGTTGCAGCGTCCTGCAAAGTACGGGTGAAGAACTTTTCGGGGAGCAACCCGATATCTTCGGAGAACATCGCGACCACCGATTGCAGCGCGAAATGTTGTGCGTCGGTGCGTGGAACTCCCCGGTCTTTCATCGATCGGAACACCCCCGACACTTTGGCTGCGGCCTCTCGAGTGACCTCGACGAGGTCATTGAGAAAGATCGGTTTCTCGGGTTCGGGCAGTAGAAATGCCAGCGCTTCGCGGCGTTGCGGGAGGTCATCGAGCCGGACAGCGTCGATAGGTGCTTCCATCTGCTGGTCGAAGTCGTAGACCCAGAACTCGTCGAAGTTGCATAGCACCACATAGCGGGGTCGGCTAGGCACAGCTTCCATCCAATACCGGAATGCCTGCCGGAAGTGTTGCGACAGGTCGGTGCCGGCCTTCTTCATCTCGATGATGCAGCGCGGTTTCCAGATCAGGTCGGCGAACGAGGTGCCGCGTTCACCGACCTTGCGGATGCGGCCCTCAAGGGTTGCCCCGGCCTCACGTACACCGCCGTGCCCGAACGCTTGAAATAGGCGATCAAGAAAGACCTGGGCTTCGCCCTTCTCGTCTCCGATCAGGTGGGCGTGACGGTAGGTTACGAACGCTGCGAGAGCTTCCCTGTGCGATAACACACTTTCAGACCTTAGAGTTCGGGCTCGATCGCCTTGCCGCTGCACCCCACCTTCCACACCGACTTGGTCGAACCGCCGGTATTCCTCGGTGAGCGGGTGGCGTCCAGGTGCCACGTATGGCGGACCAGATAGTCGACGTCGACGCCGTTGAGAGCTCGGATCGTCCAGCAACTGCCCGACCGCGAAACCGCCGACCTCGTCCTTCCATGTATCCGCGCCGATAATCATCAGTTACGTCGACCCGGCCTATGGATGAACCTTCAATCCCTCGCGGCCTCGACCAGGTCCAGGATCAGCTATCTGTCACTAGTCTCACCGACGTGCTATCCACCTGATTGCGCATCCGATGACAGCATCCGAACACGGCAGCAAGTGCTGCCTCACCGTATGGCGTCAGTTACGGGATTCAGCCCCAAGGACCGTAGTTCTCGGCACGTAGGCTTTCCAGTGATTGTTACACTAGGTCGACACCTCACGCGCGAGCGTTATCAGGTTCTTTTCGCCATAGAGCCAGACGTCTCCGCCCGGTATAGCGTCTCGGGTCAGTCCAGTTGCTGCGGCAACGATGTGCCTCGCGAGGCTAGTCGGAGTCCAAGACCGGTCAGACTCTTCGTCGTCTGCAAGCCAGCGGAGTGGCTTATCCCTGTGACGCGTCCATGTCGCGTGTCCTCGCTCTGGACGTTCCCCGATCCACTGCTCTACTTCAGCCACTAGATCCAGCGCAATGGCGCCGCGCAAATTCAAATCAACGGTTGCTCCCTCTGGGATAGCGTGGTGGTCGTACAGGAGATAAGTCGACCGGGAAGAACGCTGTCGTTGCGCAATACGGGTAGCCGCTGACTCAATGCTTGCGACTCCAGGCGTAAGAACTCGAGTAGACGGGTCGTCTGGCGGGTACTGCCGTCTAAACACGACGCACGGCGCCGAGGGTTGATCCCCTCTTGTGTCATAGAACAGATTCACGGTGTGCATCTCGATAGCCAACGTCGGTGCGATATCTGACAACCACGCAACGGTCGTTAACGTCTGAGCGGCATATTTCGCGGCGATAAGAACTACCCTCGGCAGTTTGAGTATCTCGTCGTTCCAGTCATCGGTGACGTGCTGTTGTAGACGCTGTAATGCCTCTTCGTTCGAGCACGACTCCCCGACCGTCGCCATGTACTCGGCGTGGGCCTCCGCCAATGCTTGCTTGTCGAAACCCGCTGGCAGGTCCCCGATAACCGGTCCAGGCAGTTCTAGAGCCAGTTCCTTGTTGTGATCGTCAGTCGATCTCGCAGCCCACGGGGTGATGTTGGTGGGTGCATCCGGCAGCGTACTCGGCCGGCGTTTGGTAGCCCAGCGCTGAGTGCCGGTGTCGGTGGTTGTGGTCGTCTTTGAAGTCGTCGATGACCACGCGGGCCTCGATCAGTGTGGGCCAGCAGTTGCGGTTCAAACACTCGTCGCGCAACCGGTTGTTGAACGACTCGATGAACCCGTTGTTCCACGGTGTGCCGGGCGGAATGTAGGAGATCCCGACCGACCCTGCACAGAACGCCTGCAGGGCTTCTGAGATGAACTCAGGGCCGTTGTCCATGCGCAGCACCATCGGCGGGCCACCCCAGATCGCGAACGTCTTCTCCAACTCCTCGATCAACCGCTCAGCCGGAATCGAGCGGTCCACGATGTTCAGCAACGACATCCGGGTGTGTTCGTCAACCATGGACGCGATCTTGATCTTCTTCCCATCCACGGTGGAATCGAACTGAAAGTCCAATGCCCACACCACTTTCGGTGCGTCCGCGACAACGACCGGGACCGATGACTGGCCGGCGCGTTTGCGGCGCCGAGCGCGCCGCACTTGCAGGCCCTCTTCTTTCCACAACCGATGCACTTTCTTCTTGTTGATCTCGATGCCGTCGTCGAAGCGCAGGTGTGCCCACGCGCGCCGGAACCCGTGCCGGGGGTTCTTGCGGGCATACGTGCGTAGCTGCTCGCGCAGTGCGGCGTCGGGGTCGGCCGGGGTGTGCGCTTGCGGCAGCCGTCGATAGGCGGAACGGGAAAGCCCAACTACCTTGCACGCCATGCGTTCTGACATGTTCTTGACGTCCTTGAGCATGTCGATGGCGGCGCGTTTGGCGGTCGGGCTCAGAATTTTCCCTTGGCGATCTCCCGCAGCGCGTCTTTCTCGAGCTCGGCATCGGCGAGCAGCCGCTTGAGTCGGCTGTTCTGCTCGCGCAGCTCTTTGAGTTCCTTCGCGGCGTCGCCGTCCATACCGCCGTACTGGCGGCGCCAGTTGTACAACGTGGCCGCCGACACCTCGAGATCGGCAGCGATCTCCTCGCCGGTCTTGCCTTCCGCGGCCAACTCATCGGCCCGGCGCAATTTGCGCACGATGTCCTCCGCCGAGTGACGCTTGCGTCCTGCCATGTTCTTCATCGTCCCTTCTCCGCCCTCATCAGGGCAATCAGGACTCTAAAACAACCCGGACCGGCTCACGGGGGACACGCCACCGCCACGAGCGCAGCATAGGTGATGGCTTGTAGGTGAATTCGAGCGTCATTTCCTCGCTTGAGCTCGACGACAACGAGTTGGCCAGACTTGTCTAACGCGAGGACATCGAGACGTTCCCGTCCTAAGTCCCCCTCGCTCGAGGACCACTTAGAGTACTGTCGCGCGACAATCATCACACCTTCGCCGAGGACTACTGGGTTCTCTACCACCCACTGCTCGAGGTGGGTGGTTTCAAGGAACCCGGAAGCTGCGAAAGATCCGCTGGTGAGCGGCTTCGCTGCCGGCCCATCGACGGCCAGGATGTTGATGTCTGTCACACCGTCATGCTAGACCCGTTGACGAATTGGGAGCCCCGTTTGCATCTGTCGCGGACATCGCCCGTTCAGCGATCTGGCGGATGCCAAATCGCTAACCCGCTGCAGCACCGCGCCATTTCACGTCATCGACGACCGGGGGCTGCTAGTCGGGTGACGGACTGAGGTTGGTGTATGTCGTGGGGTCAGCCCATCGCAGGGTGCTGGGGTCGACGATGTAGTGTTTGCGATCCTCGCCGATGACCAGGTGCCGGGTGCCTGATTCCCACGCTCCGTCGACGTGGTGGGGATGGTATCGCCCCACTACGAGGCGGCCAGGTTGCTGACGACGCGCGGGCGGGAAGTCGCCGAGTGGGTAGTCGCTCAACCGGGCTCGAACGCGGTCTCCACCGCCGGCGCCTTCAGCGACGGGATAGGCAGTGTCGTCGTCGGTCCATTCGTAACCGCATGCAGCGCAGCGGTACTCCAGAGTGTGCCCGGTGATGACGCAGCCGGCGAGCGCGACGCCGGGCCCCGGAGGGCCCGCAGGCATACCCCAGATCACTTCCAGGGTGCGTTCGGCTGAACAAGACGGGCATAACGGCCGCCGCGCGCAGATGAGGTCAGGCAGGCTGGTGGGCAGCGGTCGGTGCAGCTGGCCGTGGCAGTCGGAACACACTGTAACCGGGGCGCCGTCGGCAAATGCGGGGTCCTCGTCGTCCCCGACGTCGCGGTGATGGGATTCGGCGGGCACGGCTGAGGTGAAGTGTCGGCCGCAGCCGAGACAGTCGGTCGGGCCGAACGGCGTGGGGGGTGATTTGTCGGTTGGCTGCCATCGGCACCAGGACTCGTCGACGTCGCGCCATGGGGTGGGGTTAACCTCTTCGGCCTCGATAGCGGCGAGCAAACGCCGGCCGAGGTTGTCGTCGGTAATCGTCGCCGGCGCCTCCGGCAACGTGTCGCCTAGCCGTTTTTCGATAGCCCGCAGCGACAGTCCCGCGTCGAAGGGGCCCCATTCCGAGTCGGGTGGGGCGTTGAGACCATCGTCGTCGTCACCCCTGGACAGGGTGTCGATCTTGATGATCGCTGGGCTGGGGGCGTCGACCACGTACACCATGATGTCGCCGGCGGCGTACGTTGGTGGCGTCCGCCAGACGAGGTCGCCGATATCGGGGTCGTCGTCATCGCCAGGGAAAAACCAATCCACGGCTTGCTGCCACGGCTGTAGTAGACATAACTGGACGCGTGCACTTGTGCCGTCGGCGTTGGGAGTTCCCTTTTGAGCTACGACTCTGCCCATTCGGCGAATTCCTTCCACGAGATGGGAATGACCGACCGCTTCTGTCCGTGTTTGGGTCGCCACTGGAGATTGCCCTCGGAAACGTAGAGGGTACCGAGGGTTTTTCCATCGATCGCAACGTCAAACTCGAAATCGATGCCGGCGACGCGCACTCTGCTGGTGCTAAATCGTACGTCGTGGTCCGCCACGAAAATTCCTCCCCAGAAGAGACGCTGTCTAGTGTCGATCCTCTCGCGAACGTAGTGAACGACCATGACTCTGGCAAGGATCTGCTAACCACCGATGGCACCTCGCCCGGTATAGGCCTGGCCCGCCACCTGGGCTGTGCTCCTGTGAACGACCAGCATCGAGATACTCAACTTCAGCAGCGAATCCTGGTTGAGGGATCAAACTTCGCATGCGCATGCGCATCGCAACGATCGAAGACGCCGCCGATGCGTCACGGAGCTTCGATTCCAGCAAACGCCACTCGTTGCGAGACCCTACTTTCTGCCGCGCTGGTATTGCCAAATGGCGTGGTCAAGATCAGTGGGCGACATGCCTATGTCCGCCGCGGCGGCCGTCACGATCTCAAATGCGAACTGCGGTGTGACACTGCGGCGGGCAAGCCCTAACGAGTCCGCAACGAAACGACAGATCATCCGATCCGGTTTCACGCCCGGTATCCCGGCCAGCATCTGCAGGTAATGCCAGGTAATTCCGCTGCGCTGCCCCGTCACAACGCACCACTCATCCCGGATCTGTGCCAGCTGCGTCTCGTCGTTGGCCGTCTCTCGGAGATCCTCTGCGGAGGCGATCCGCGCGCCGTCGAGCACGCGGGCCGCATCTCGGATCGCCTGCGACTTGAGGACCCCGCTGCGGGTGGAGGTGCGGTTGTTGTTGCCGATCTTCTGCGCCCAGCCACCCGGGTCACCGAGCTCGTCGAAGGTGGCAAGCAGCTCAGGGACACCGTCTGTGTCCGGGTCATCGCCATGAGCACGCCGATACGACCTGTAGCGGGCCACCACGTTCTCGACGCTGGAGTAGCTGACGCCGGTCGACTGCACCGAGTCGATCACGCACAGCGCTAATCCGTCGGGGTAGCCCGACGGCGCCTGCAACCCGCGAAACGGTGCGCAGGCAGTGACGAGGATGCGTCGTTGTTCGGTCGTATACGCCATGGCAGCGACGGTACCGGTGACAGGATTCGTGACCGAACGTCTCTGAACCGTCGCCGGCGCTATGTGCTGAGATCGGACGTTCCATTTCCAGTCGGGGAACTCGATTTCGAGCTGGGTGATCCGTTTGGGTGAGAGTCGGTGTTGTCGGTACTCGGTGCGGCGTTTGGCCGCCCAGGCGCCGATGGGGAATCCGTCAATCGTGGCGTGGCGGGGTGGCGAGCTGGTGCCGTGCGTGGCGACGTAGCGGTGCAGGTGGTCCAGGCCGACGTGGAACGGTGCTCGGGCCCTGAGGGTCCACTGCCAGTCGGGGAACTCGGCTTCGAGCTGGTGGGCGTGTCCAGGTGGCATTTGTCCGGACCGGTATTCGGCGCGACGGGTGGCGACCCAGGTACCGATCGGGAATCCGTCGATGACGTCCCGCTGGCGTGGGCTGCTGGTGCCGTGCACGGCCCGATACCGATGTAGATGGGCGATACCCTCATCGTATCGGCTGGTCACAGTCCTAGTGTGCCTGTTGCCGCCGGGCGGTCGACCACCCACCCGGCGTTCTCACTACGACCATCGAGGGGTTCGCGGCGGGCAATCCCGCTGGTGTCTAGCTGTCACACGGGATGGGATCTATACTGGGATCTGAGGTGATCACCATGACAGCAGCGCATCCCCGGCCGGATTTGGCCGCCTACGCCGAAGCGGCCCGTATGTCGCAGCCCGAACTCGTGGCTGCGTTGCGCGATCTGCTCGGCGCGAAGCTCGTGGCCTACCTGGGTCGGGTGAGCGAGACCCGGGCGGTGCGGCAGTGGGCTGAGGGCACCCGCACCATCGCCAACCCCGAGGACGTCGAACGGCTCCGGATCGCCTACCGCGCCGCCCGCCTGATCACCGAACGTGACACCCCCGCCGTCGCACAAGCCTGGTTCCAGGGCCTCAACCCGGTCCTCGACGACCGGGCGCCGGCGTTGCTGCTGCGCGACGGCGACCTCGCCGACGTCGGCCCCCAGGTACTCAACGCTGCCCGCCAGTTCGCCGCGGTGGGATGAACCAACCCCGCACGTCGACGATCGGCACCCTGCACGGCCCGATCACCACCAGCATCCGGGCCGCCACGCCCATCTATCGGGTCGGGTACGCACCCAGTCCGTGGGAGTGGACGCCGTGGGAGTACGCCACCGACGGCCGCTTCGCCGGCCGGTGGGACGACCCTGACGGGGTGTGGCGCACCCTGTACTGCGCCGACACTCCCCTGGCCTGCTACCTCGAAGTCCTCGCCTTCGCCCGACCCAGCCCGCAACTGATCGCCGAGCTCGACGACATCGTCGTCGACGACGAAGACGAGCAGGACCATCCCACGCTGCCGCCCGGGCGCGTCCCGCGATCGTGGTGTGAGGCAAGGATGCTCGGCCACGCCACCCTGACCGGACGGTTTGCGGTGCCCGCTGCTCCGGACAGCCTCGCCACCCTGCGAACGGTGTTTCGTCCGCTCGCGATCCGCTACGGGCTCGATGACCTCGACACCGCCGCGTTACGGGACGGGCGACCCCGCGGTCTCACCCAGGCCATCTCCCGCTGGCTCTACGCCCTCACCGACCACGGACAGGCAGCGGTCGACGGGATCGAGTTCGACTCTCGCCACGGCGACCAGCTGCGCATGTGGGCGCTCTACGAACGCGCGGCCGACCCCGACATCAGCCCCCACATCGACGTGGTCGACCACTGCCCCATCGACGCCGCGGATCCACAATTGGCCCGCGCCCTGACCCTCCTCGGACTCGAGTGGACCCCCGCATAGACCGACCTGAAACAGGCTGTCCCGCAACGTCGAACGAGCATGAGGCTGGCTCGACCAGCCGTAGTAATGCCTACGACCGTCTCTTCGACACCGGGATCGCCCACCTGCACCGCTACGCCGCCATGCATGGTTCCAGCTCACCTCCCCGCGGCGCGACGATCGACGGGTTCGCGATCGGTCAGTGGGTCGTCAACCGCCGTGCCGAGTACCGGCGGGGCCATCTGTCGGCCAAGCGGATCCACACCAAGACCGGCGAGCCATGCGCCGACCCATTCATGTGCCACCACGGCCACACCAGCGCACGCTAAGCCTCGATCCACCGATTCGTATTCGTTTGGGCGGTGAGGGATAGACGAAATGCCCTGTCTGAGTGACAGAATGGGAATTGTCTAGGTTTCCATCCGTGCACGCAGAAGGGCATCTCGTAGATGCGATTGTCTCACAGTCATCCGGTCCGGTCTGCATCCTGTGATGATCCGAATCTCCTCGGCGCGGCGGGGTTGGTGCCGGTGATGACGTTGGCCGAGCAAGCGGGCCTGTCGGGGTTGGCTCTCGAGCATCTGACGGTGCCGACCGACAAGGGCGCCAATCCGGATCGGAAGGTGTTCTCGCTGGTCGCGGGCATGGTGGCCGGTGCCGACAGCATCGATGACATGGCCGTACTGCGGCACGGTGCGATGGGGAAGGTGTTCGACCATCCGTATGCCCCGTCGACGTTGGGGTCGTTTCTGCGCGAGTTCCGGTTCGGGCATGTCCGGCAATTGGATGCGATCGCCGCCCGCACGCTCGCTGGCCTGCACACCCACACCCCGGTACTGGCCGGGATCGACGGGCCGGTGATGGTCGACATCGACGACTCGATCATCGAGGTCCACGGCCCGGCCAAACAGGGCGCTGGGTTCGGCTACACCCGGGTACGGGGGCTCAACTCGGCGATCACCACCATCAGCACCGCCCACGGTGCACCGGTGATCGCTGCTCAACGACTACGCAAAGGAGCATGCAATTCCGCCCGCGGAGCCCATCGGTTGATCGCCGACACACTGGCTAGCTGTACTGACCCGACAGGTTGGGTACGCGGTCGGCGGGTGAGTTGCCTCGGAGTGCGGTGTGGCCGCGTTCGTGATTGTAGATGCGAAGGAACTCGGGGAAGGCCGCGACGCGTTCGGTTTCACTGAGGTAGGGACGGGCGTAGGCCCATTCCTCCTGCAGGGTCCGGTTGAATCGTTCGACCTTGCCGTTGGTTTGCGGCCGGTACGGTCTGGTCCACTTGTGCTTGATCTTGTTGTCGTGCAACAAGTCCCGAAATATGCGGGACCGGTAACACGACCCGTTGTCGGTCATCACTCGCGCGGTGGTGACACCGATCGAGGCGAAGTGCGCCAACGCCCGAGTCATGAACGCGGTCGCGGTTTCCTTCTTCTCATCAGCGAGGATCTCGGAGTAGGCGTAGCGGGAGTGGTCGTCGACGGCGTGATGCAGATACGCGTACCCCAGGTTGGGGCGGCCAGCAACTTTGCGGGTTCGTCCAGGCTCGCGGTGGGCACTGGAGTTGCGGGTGCCCTGGGCGCGGCCGTGTACGCGATGTCCACCGCCGTCGGGGATTCTGCCGAGCTTTTTGATGTCGACGTGGATCAAGTCTCCGGGCGCTTGGTGTTCGTACCGGCGAATCTCGCGTCTGCGGGCACGTACCGGCGCCCCGGTTGCCGGGTCGATCCACGACAGTCGTAGGCAGCCGTAGCGGGTGAGGATGCGGTGCACCGTGGAGACGTTCAACCCCAGGTGGTATCCGATCCGGGCTGGCCCCCAGCGGCGGGAGACGCGTAACCCGACGACCCGGCGTTCCCGGCGCCGGCTGGTGCGATGCGGACACGATCGGGGCCGGCTGGACCGATCACCCATTCCGGCCGGCCCGTGGTCGCGGTAGCGATCCGCCCATCGCTTGGCCGTGGTGACTGACACGTTGAACCGGTCAGCTGCGCGGCGCAGTGGCCACCGGTCGTCCACAACACACCGAGCCAGACGCAACCGGCCAGTCGGGGACAGCGGTGAATTACGGTGGGACATGAAGACCTCCGGGTTGAGGAGCGGTTCTTAGACAGCTCCACACCTCACTCGGAGGTCTTCCCTATGTCACGTCGACTCGCCGAACTCTGTACCTAACGTTCCGGGTCAGTACAGCTAGCGTGCGGCGTCTGCGGTCGACTGACGCGTCGGGGCCGGTGCTGGTGCGGGCGGATTCAGCGTTCTACGGTCACCGCGCCGTCAGTGCTGCGATCGGTGCCGGCGCCCAGGTATCGGTCACCGTGCGCCAAGACTTGCGGATACGTGCGGCGATCAGCGAGATCGCAGCCGATGCGTGGACAAAGATCGAGTACACCGACGCGATTCTCGACGCGGACACCGGACTGTGGATCTCACGTGCCGAGGTCGCCGAGATAGCGTTCACCGCGTTCACCTCCAAAGCCAAAGCGCTGCAGGTTCCCGGGCGGCTGGTGGTGCGCCGTATCCCCGACTTCCGACCCGAGGGCGACGGCCTGTTCGATGTGTGGCGATTCCACGCCTTCTTCACCACCAGCGACCTCGACACCGTCACCGCCGACAAGACCCACCGCGCCCACGCGGTCATCGAACAAGTTCACGCCGATCTCAAAGCCTCCGCGCTCGCGCATCTGCCGTCGGGAAAGTTCTGCGCGAACGCCGCCTGGCTGGTGTGTGCGGTCATCGCGTTCAACCTGACTCGTGCTGCCGCCAGCCTCAGCGGCGGGCGTCTGGCCAAAGCCACCACATCCACGGTCCGCCGCACCCTGATCTGCATTCCGGCGCGTATCGCGTCCTCAGCCCGGCGCATCACCATGCACCTACCCGCCCGATGGCCGTGGGAAACCGAATGGAACCTGTTGTTCGACAACACTATTCACCGAAGACCGCCAACCTGGCCCTAACCACCCCGGCCCAACAGCCTCGATCCCGAAACCCGGTGAAACAAGCCGACATCAGAGATCGGCAACTGACTCATGCCCGCCACCCAGGCCGAACGTGCTCAACACTTTTCACCACACCGCAAAAGCCGATCGGTGGATCGAGGCTAAGCCGCCCCATGACCGACGAGACCACCACCGACCAGCCGCGCCGCGTCCCCTGGGTCAGCAACGACCAGGCACCCGTCTACCAACTCCCCCGACGCCGCCACCGGCACAGGCCACCACCACCGCCACCACTCGATGACGACACCCTGCGCCGACTCCGCGCCGCCATCGAAGCCACCACCGACTAACCCCAGCACCGAAAGGACCCCCGACATGGCTGACCTCACCATCACCCACACCCACGCCGACGGAACCCTCATCGACGGCACCAGCAAAGGCGACGGCACAAATGCGCTCCTGAAAAGCGCCGGGTGGCGGTGGTTTCGCACACTCGGCACCTGGGGAATCCCCCACAGCCGCGACCGCCAACCAAACACCCACATCATCGACCGCGCCCGCGCCGCCCTCGAACAAGCAGGCCACACCGTCACCCTCGACATCGACAACACCCACCGCGACACCGCCACCGTCGAAGCCGACCGCGCCCAACGCCAACAAGACCGCGCCGACGCCCTCGACGCCAAAGCAGCACGCCGCCACGACCAGGCCGACACCGCATGGCAACGCCACCACGACGCCACCGCCGCACTCCCACCATTCGGCGAACCCGTCCACGTCGGCCACCACAGCGAACGCCGACACCGCAACGCACTCGACAAAGCATGGAACAGCATCGGCACCGCAGTGCACGCCCAAAACGACGCCGACGAAGCCGAACGCCGCGCCCACGTAGCCAGCCGCACAACCGAACACCGCTACAACCCCGTCACCGTCGCCAACCGCATCGACAAACTCGAAGCCGAACAACGCGCCGACCAACGCCGACTCGACGGCCACACCCGCACCGTCGCCAACCTCCCCGGAGGCCAGAAACTCACCGAAACCACCACCGCCGCCACCGGCGACTACCGCCAAGCCATCACCGAGCGCATGGCCCAACGCGCCGACGACATCGCCTACTGGCGCGCCGTCCGCGCCGACCAGATCGCCGCCGGCCACACCGGCGACTACAGCCGCGACACCATCGCCAAAGGCGACCAGGTGAAGATCCGCTTCCACGGCTGGGTCCCCGTCGTCCGCGCCAACGCCAAAACCGTCAGCGTCGAAACCCCCGCACCCTACGGCGGCCGCCTCATCCGCCGCACCATCCCCTACCAAGAAATCCAAGGCCACCGCCCACCACACACCGACAACAACGAGACCCCCTAACCCAGCAACGCCCGGCCACCCCTCCCAGGTGGCCGGGCCGTGCCGGATCTGCCTGGCGCGGGCATCGAGCCCGCGCCAGGCAGTCACGCGTGGTCGCCACACGCCGCGCGCGATGGCCTTCCCTGACCGCCGGATTATCACAAGCACGAGCCGCGCCCCTGTCAATTACATTCCACCAACTGATTGGCACGCGCTCCATTTCGCTACCGCTCAATACCGCTTATTTCGCGCCAATTACCCGGCTCCATTACATGGACAGAAACACAACTCGCACGTGATCGGCAGCCAACAGGAAAAGACACATTAAGACATCACAAAATGGGCAATACATGTTGTGCCGCAACACAATACGAGATATAATCGAACGTATATCACAGACGTTCACGCTCCCCGAAAGAAGGTCACAGAAAATGAATGAGGACCCCGACATCACCGTTTACTCCAAGCCCGCATGTGTGCAATGCAATGCGACCTACAAAGCCCTCGACAAGCACGGATTGACCTACCGCGTGGTCGACGTCACCCAGGACTCCGACGCCCGTGACTACGTCCTGTCACTCGGCTACCTCCAGGCCCCCGTCGTCGTCGCCGGCGAACAGCATTGGGGAGGCTTCCGCCTGGACCACATCAAGTCACTTGCCGCCCAGGCCGCGTGAAAGGACTGATCTGGCATGGCAATTGATGACAAGCGCCTCGCCCACGAAGACGCCACCCGCGCCGTAGCTGCCTGACAATTTCCCTCATGGACCCCATCGACCCGGACCCCGACAGGAGTGACGACGACATGACCGCCACACTGAGCGAGCTACCCGTCGAGGAGATCCCGTCGGCCGACGTCGACGACCTCGTCGAGGACGACGCCTACACCTCAGTCGGATCACTCGGAGACGACCCCGAAGCGGAGATCGACGTCGCCACCGACCTCGAACAGGAACTACTGTCCGCGCTGATGTGGGCTCCGCCGGCCATCGCACGCGCCGTGACCGCCCAGCTCGACACCAAACACTTCTGGATTCCCCAGCACGCACGTATCTTCGCAGCGATCGCCGCCGTCGCCACGAACGCCGCACCCTCTCCTGCTCTGGTCAATGCGCAGTTGCTGGCGACCGGTGGGCAGGGCGAGTTCAGCACCCGAAGCGCCCAGCAGACCATGCTCAGCCTGGTCGCTCCCACCCACCGGCCGGTCGCTGTTGCCGGCCAGGTGCCCTACCTCGCTATCTGCGTCATCGACGGGTGGTACCGCCGCGGCTACACCGCACTGCTCACCGCGATGGACCAGCGCCGCCAAGAAGCACCGATCGAGGAACTGTCCGGGCACTGGGCGCAGCTCACCCGATACCAGCAACGCGCCGAATCCGAATGGCTCACCCGCCGCCAAGCCCTCACCGAAGTGGAGTGATGACAATGACCATGACCGACACCGAATACGGCCACGAAACAGACGAATACCGTCAGCGCCTCGCCCACGACCTCCACAAGATCGACGGCCTGCCCCTGGCCGCGGTCGCCGACGAATTCAACGTGTCGCTGCCTGAGATCCAGAACTGGATCGCCACCTACATCGCCCGCAGCGACGCCGCGGCCGCCGCCACGCAACCACCACTGTTCGAGTGAGGACACCACCATGACCGATAGCCCCGGTAACACCCGGTGAGCAGGTAGAATCAACCGTGAACCACCACAGGAAGGTGATTGCTGATGGCCACCACCACACGCACCGATGAACAGATCCTCGCCGCCGCCGATGCCGGCCACGAAATGGCTGGCATGGTGGCTACCGATGCTGACCGGGCCGCCGCCCTGCGCGTGCTGCGCGGCGAGACCACCCCCGAGCAGGAAGCCGCCAGGGTTCTCGCCGAAATCCGGTCACGCCACTCTTAGTGACCACGTCCTCATCATCCGGCGACGAGGCCGGGCAGGTTCGCGACAACCTGCCCGGCCTCTCGTCTGTCACCGACCTCGAGGAGTTCGAGCGCCGCATGGCCTACGTCCGGGTGGCCGAGCTCGAGCAAAATCCCGCGATTGCCGGCGGTGACTTCACGTTCGACACCCTGCGCGACATCCACGGTTGGATTCTCCACGACGTCTACCCATGGGCCGGGCAGCTGCGCTCTACCGACACCCAGGCGATGGGTATGGCGCACTGTCGGCCGGCGTTCCTGGCCGGCGAGCTGCACCGGGTGTTCGGCGGGATCACCACCGAGCGGCCCTCCCCCGTCGACCGGGAATCAGCGATCGCCACAACCGCCCATCACTGGGGTGAGCTGACCGGTGTTCACCCGTTCATCGACGGGAACTCCAGAAGCCAGCGGGTGTTCTTCCACCGCTACCTCGCCGACGCCGGATGGGACATCGACTGGCGCGTCATCGACGCCGCCGCGGTGCACGCCGCCCGCCACGTCGCGATGGCCACCACCGACTCATCGTTCCTCGCCGCCGAGCTTGCACCCGGGGTGGTGCGCCTGGGCGACACCGCGCCGGGGTCCCTGGCCGCCACCCAAGACACCCGAGATCCCGCGAAAGCGGCCGCAGTGTTCCGGGCGATGATCATGCACCGACGGGCCGGGGGAACCGCAGAAACGTTCCGGTCGGAGGCTGCGGCCGCGGGCCCGATGGCCGGCCCGTCCGGACAGATCGCCGCCTCACGGCCTTACCGGGGGCGCGGCGAGCAGAGCGCATCAATCCAGTCGCGGCCGGATCGGCCGCGCGGTCGGGGCCGCTAGAGCGAGGTCACCACCTGGTGGGTGCCGACGGGGTGTGGCGGGCACTGGTGCCGGCGACGCCGGCGAACGCCGCGAGCATAAGCAGCGGCAGCAGGAAGAACATCACGACCGCGGCGGCGAACGCAGCGCGCAGCAGGATCGGGCTCCAGGTCCGCGCGGGAACCCACCGCGGCCGGTAGCCCGGGCCGATCGGCGCCAGCCAGTGACCCGGGCGGGGTCGGCGCACGAGGAACCCGACGAGGACGCTGAACGCGAACGTCGCCGCACCGAGCATGAGCCACACGGTGAGGAACACCGCGCCGAAGCTGGCGTGGGCGAGCATGTTGTCGATCGCGTCGACCATGATGTCTCCTCATCGGCTGGTGGTCTGTTAGTGGTATCAGAGTGCTCGGACATTGCACTGCGCGCCATTCGCCGCGCGGATGTTGGTCTAGATGTACTGACCGGGGACGTTAGTCGACGCTTGCGGCGCCGGTAGAACTCGCGTCAGGGTCGCGGCATCGCCGGTGACATCCACGCCATGCGCGATAGCGGCGGGCAGAGGCATTGCGCCTTGCAGGAGGGCAACCAGTACCGGCCCGGGGCCTGCAACACGCGCCAGGGGGCTGACATCGCGCTGGCAAGGGTTCACCGTGATGGTCCCGTCGGCGGCGGTGAGGTCGAAGCCGTCGTCGAAGGTGCCGAACCGGATCACGATCGGTGGCTCGTCCGGTCTGTGATCCGCGAGGAGGAAGCGTGCCGGTTGGCTGAGCCAGTGCATCTGGAAGATCGCATCACTCGGCGCCTCTGGAACCGTCGGTGCACCCCACTTCAGAAGCTCGCGCAGCACTCCGTCCAGGGCCCGGCCACGCTCGGTAAGCCGATACGTTGGCGTGCCCGGGATTCCTGGGGCGGGCTCGCGGGCGACGACACCGTTGGTCTCGAGGTCCCGCAGGCGCTGGGTGAGCAGGTTCGTCGCGATGCCAGGCAGGCCGCGCTGGACTTCACCAAAGCGCAATGCTCCCCCGATCAGCAGCTCACGCACGATCAGGAGAGTCCACCTGTCACCGACGACATCCAGGGCGCGAGCGATCGAGCAAAGCTGTCCGTAGGACTTCACCTGAACCCCCTTGACTTTATCAAGTGCCTGCTTGAAAGTATCAAGCACCATTCTCACACCAAGGAGAGCCATGCCCGCCACCCTGTCTTCTGCCGCACCTCAGACACTCAAGGACTACTACCGGATCCTCGAGTCCGGCATCGACAGTTACCAGGACGGGGCTGACCTACGGCCTCTGCTGGATGACCACCTCGACTTCACGGGCTCCCTCGCTGGACACCTCCCCGACGCCACCGATGGCTTCCTGGGCGGGGTCGCCGGGTTCATCGCGACGGTCAAGCAGATCGAGATCATCCACGACGTGCACGGCACTAACAGCTCCGCCGTGCTCTACACGGCGACCATGCCCGGCGGTCCCATGACCTTCGCGGAGTTCTTCACCTTCGACGGCGGACGCATCGCGTCCTTGAACCTTCACTACAGCGGCCCCGAGTACATCGAGAAGGGTGGACGATGACGGCACAGAAGGACCTGGTCGAGCGAGTTCGTGACGCGCTAAGAGCTCGCAACCCTCGTGAGGTGTCGATGTTCGGGGGAGTGTCGTTCATGGTCGAGGACCGGATGGTTGTCGCCGCTCGTCGGGAAGGGACGCTCCTGCTACGCATCGACCCCACTGACGCGGAAGACCTGCTCACCCGCCCTGGTGCTCACCCTGCGCTCATGGGCGCAGATCGCCCCATGGGCGACGGCTGGATCAGCGTCGAGCAGGCCGCACTCCAGGGACCTGGGCTCGAGTCCTGGCTCGAGCCAGCACTCACCTTCCATGCAGCGCAAGGCGCCGAGTAGAGATCTCTACTCCAATTCCATCATCCGGTGGCCGGTCGCAAACGCGGCCGGCCACCGATCTATCTCAGGAGGCACTTTGAGTCATCGCAATGCCGCGCTGACCCCACGTCATCGTCTACGAGTCGCACGCCTCGTCATCGAGGAAGGATGGCCGATCAGCGAAGTTGCTGCCCGCTTCCAGGTGTCGTGGCCAACCGTGAAGCGGTGGGTCGACCGCTACCTTGCTGGCGAGCCGATGCAGGACCGGTCGTCACGGCCGAAGTCTTCGCCGAACAAGACGAGCAAGAAGACGACAAAACGGTGCGTGAGCCTACGAATGCGCCTGAGGGAAGGGCCTATTCAACTCGCAGCCCGACTCGGCATCGCCCCGGCCACGGTCCACCGCATCCTCACGACCGCGCGCATGAATCGACTTTCCTACGTCGACCGTGCCACCGGCGAGCCAATCCGCCGATACGAACACGACCACCCTGGCTCACTCGTGCACGTGGACGTCAAGAAGCTTGGGAACATCCCCGACGGTGGGAGCTGGCGATACGCCGGGCGACGTCAAGGATCGAGGAATCGTGCCGTCACTCCCGGCAAGCCGAAGAACAAGTGGCGCAACCCCAAGCTCGGGTATGCGTTCGTGCACACCATCATCGATGACCACTCGCGCGTCGCCTACACCGAGGTTCACAACGACGAATCCGCTGTCACCGCCGTCGGAGTCCTGCATCGAGCGGTCGAGTGGTTCGCCGACCGAGGGGTCGCAATTGAGCGCATCTTGTCCGATAACGGTGGTGCGTACCGTTCTCACCTGTGGCGAGACACGTGCGAGGCCCTATCGATCACTCCGAAGCGAACGCGGCCATACCGCCCACAGACCAACGGCAAGGTCGAGCGATTTCACCGCACCATGGCCGACGGTTGGGCGTATGCGCGCTGCTACACGAGCGAGAACGAACGCCGCGATGCCCTCCCCGACTGGCTCCACGAGTACAACCAGCACCGACCACACACCGCCTGCGGAGGCCAGCCGCCCTTCTCACGATTGATCAACGTCCCCGGTCAGTACATCTAGGCGAGCTGGTGACTCTTCGACGTTGAGTGAACAAGTCTGCTCGGCATCGAAACAATGGCCCCCAGTTCTTCGGGGATTTGATCTATTCCGGATTCGACCTCGCCGGGATCGGTTTCGGTCCCTCAGAGTGGCATTCTTACGGTTGTGCCGCGCTATGTGGTGGTCGGACCGTTGGGTCCTCCGAGCAGGGTCGTCGCGACTGCGTTGCTCCGCAACGACTATCTGATGGGAACGTCTCAGTCGCGTCCGGAACTGACCCATCCGCCGGGCGCCCCGACGCACCGGTTCACCTCCTCCTGACCCGGCCGTGGCACGCGATCTCGTCAAAGCTCCGCGCGATGGCAGTCCTGTCCACGCCGCCCACAGACGGTCGACCACGCTGAGTGAGAGAGTTTATGGCTGCAGAACAAGCAACGGGCCCTCTCGCTTCCGCTCTCGGTCGAACTGCCATCGCCCGGTACACTCACCATTGGTGACGTATATAGGAGTGCCCCCAGGCCCCTCATAGCCTTCTTATCTCCGTTGTCCCGCAGCACAATTCGACATTTTTCTTCTTCCAACCGCCTACTGTTCTTTCGACGAGGACCCCAATACAGCGCGCGAGAAGGCGGCTGGTCTCGCGACGTTTCACTGCCCGGAACCACGGGGTTGAAGGTCCGTCGCTTTCAGTACTGCGCCTTTAACCCCGCTCAAACGCACGCTCGCGGAATGTAGCCTCGTCGGCTGACTCGACCACACCGGACCGCTCCGCGGCGCCAGACGTCGACGCCCGACCGTCGGGCCCGATACACGCGGACAAGTACAAACAAGGTCACGATAGATCCGGAATATTCAAACTAGGCGCGGATCTCACAGTTCGTTCCCATTGACCTCGGCATCGAGCGCATTTATTGTGTGACATACAAACTTGTCGGGCATACAAATAGCGAGGTGGCGTGGCTTCTTCTACACCGCCGCGTGCGACGCGTAGCGCGGGGAAGCAGACGCGCCAGACGCTGCTGCACGCCGCCGACCAGGTGTTCCGCACGGAGGGTGAGACCGCGTCGGTCGCGCAGATCTGTGAACGCGCGGGGACGTTTCCCAACCAGGTCACGTACTACTTCGGCTCGAAGGAGCAACTCTTCGTCGAGGTGGCGTGCGCCGCGGTTCTCCGCGCGGGGCGCCATGCCGAGGAGGCGGCCGAGGCCACTCCGACTGTCCGCGACTACGCTCAAACACTCGTGACCACGCTGCTCGGACCGGAACTCCGGGGCGTCGAGATGTTCACCACAGCAATGCTTCTCGTATCGCGCCGGCCTGACCTGCGCGAGTTCATCACCACGACGCTGCATACTCTGCATGAGCGCGGCGAGGAAGCACTCATGCAGAAGCTGGTGCGTACCGGTTGGCAACTGCGCGCCTCGATCGGCGTCGAGGCCAAGGCGTTCTGGTCGGCGATTTTCGGTCTGGCGGTGCAGAAGTCGGCGACGGACGACAGTCTGGGGCCTTCACTCACCGACGCGGTCACGGTGATCTTCACGAACCTCGGCATCTCCGAGGAGGTTCTCAACGCGCCGCTGGGTGGTCTCGACAAGCTCGACCAGCGGAGAAGGCAGCTCGACCAGCGGGGAGGGCTCGACCAGGCTGGGCCGGGTGGTCTCGACAAGCTCGACCAGCGAGGGGAGCTCGACCAGCGGGCGGAGCTCGACCAGGCTCGGCTAGGTGGTCTCGACAAGCTCGACCAGCGGAGAAAGCAGCTCGACCAGCGTGGGCAGCGGGAGCAACCCGGCCCGCGCGGCGATCGACGAAAGGCATCACGATGACCTCCACCACCCCGACCACGCAGCCGCGGCCGCACGTGACGCACACGGTGTTCAACCAGTCGGCCCCGCGGGTCGACATCAATGAGTACGAGCTCAACACCGTGCTCGTCGAAGCCGTCAACCGGCACGACGCTGCTTGGGCCACAAGCGAACTCACCGACGTGGGCACACTCGTCGGCAGCGCGCAGTTCCAGCACGACGCCAAGCAGGCCAACACCATCACACCCGAACTGCACACCTTCGACCGCTGGGGCAACCGGATCGACGAGGTGGAGTACCACCCGAGTTATCACCGCATCATCGCCGCGGCCGTCGAGCACGGTGCGCACACCCGCTGCTGGGCCGACCCGCAGCCCGGGTCACATGTCGCCCGCGCGGCGATCTTCATGCTCTTCGGACAGATCGAGCCGGGCCACGCGTGCCCGGTGTCGATGACGCACGCGGTCATCCCCTCGCTGGAACTGCAACCTGACGTCGCGGCCCAGTGGGTGCCAAAGGCGCTGTCGCGCAGCTATTCTCCCGAACTGTCGGCCGAGAAGCCCTCGGCAATCTTCGGCATGTCGATGACGGAGAAGCAGGGCGGCTCCGACGTCCGTGCCAACACCACCGTCGCCCGACCAGTCGGGGCCGGCGGCCCGGGTGCGGAGTACCTGCTGACCGGTCATAAGTGGTTCTGCTCGGCACCGATGTCAGACGCGTTTCTCGTCCTCGCTCAGGCAGAAGGTGCTGGCGGAGAAGGACTCTCGTGCTTCCTCCTCCCCCGAATCCTGCCCGACGGCACCCGCAACTCGTTCCGCATCCAGCGCCTGAAGAACAAGCTCGGCAACAAGTCCAACGCGTCGAGCGAGATCGAACTCGACGGCACCGTCGCATTGATGGTCGGCGAGCCGGGACGTGGAGTGCGCACGATCATCGAGATGGTCGCCCAGACGCGACTCGACTGCGTGCTCGGCAGCGCTGCGGGTATGCGGCAATCGGTCGCCGAGGCCACCTGGCACGCCCGCCATCGCGCGGCATTCGGAGCGACACTCGCCGACCAACCGGCCATGGCGGCAGTGCTCGCCGACCTGGCACTCGAATCCGAAGCCGCAACCGTCACCGCGATGCGCCTCGCTCGGGCACACGACGAGGATGCCGACGACACCGAACGCGCCTTCCGCCGTCTCGCCACAGCGGTCGCCAAGTACTGGATCTGCAAGCGCGGCCCGCACCACGCCTACGAGGCACTGGAATGCCTTGGCGGAAACGGTTATACCGAGGATTTCCCCTTGGCTATGCGCTACCGCGAGCAGCCGGTGATGGCCGTCTGGGAAGGTTCGGGCAACGTCATCGCACTCGACGTGCTGCGGGCGATGACACGCGAACCCGAATCGATCGCCGCATTCGATGCGGAGGTCAACCTCGCACGGGGCGCAAGCACAATCCTCGACGCTCACCTCGACAACGTCCGTGCGCAGCTCTCCGAGTTGGCAACACTCGACGCGTCGTCGGCTCAGCGTCGAGCGCGGCGCGTCGTCGAATCCATGGCTCTGGCTCTCGAAGCCTCACTGCTGGTTCGGTTTTCGCCGACGCCTGTCTCGGATGCCTTTATCGAGGCTCGACTGGGAAACGATCGTGGGGCCGAGTACGGCACGCTTCCCGTCGGTGCAGATCTCACTGCGATTCTGCAACGGCACTGACACCCACGGCGTCGAGGATGCGGTTGCGCATCCGCGGCGCGGTATTGGGCAGCCACATCGCCATGACGGGGGTCAGCGGCGGATTGTCGAACGAGATGACGCGGATCTGGTCGTCGTACAGCCATCCGGGCTGGTTGGTGACGAACGCGACCGCCTGCGGATGTGCGATCACCGACGTGTGCGGCGGAGTGCCGCGGAGGTTGGAGACGATGATCTCGGGTTCGAAGCCCGCGCGACGGCAGTACGACACGATCATGTTGGTGTAGTCGGGCTCGAGCTCGGAGATCACGATCTGACACGACGCGACATCCTTCATCGCGCAGGTCTCGTTCTGCGCGAGCGGGTGGCGCGCATTGACGGCAAGACGCAGTTCGTGACTTGTCGCGATGGCACCCGCAAGGTCTGGCGGAGCCTCGACCGTGCGCGCGAGCGCGAGGTCGATGCTCCCGGCGAGCAACTCCTCACGAATGAATTCCGCGGCAACCGGACGGACGGTGATCGGCATCGTCGAGTCCTCCTGTACCGCCCCCTCGATCACCTGGAAGACCTCCGACGGCGCCAGGCCCTGGGTGTATCCGATCACGTAGGGGTCGGGATTCTGTGCGTCGACCATCCGCACTTCCGACGCAAGGTGCGAGCCACCGGCGAGCAGTGGGACCGAACCCTCGTACAGCGCTGTCCCGGCAGCAGTCGGCGTGAGTGATCGACGCGACCTCGAGAACAGCTGCACGCCGAGCTGCCGCTCGAGATCCCTGATCGCCGACGACAACGCCTGCTGCGAGATGAACAGACGCTCGGCAGCAACACGTAATGACGGCGCTTCGATTACTTCGACGAACATTCTGAGACGGCGAAGGTCCAGGTCACGATCAGATGAACTCGTCATAGCTCCCATTATCAACCTGAGATTGACAATTGTCCGGATATTCTCGATGGATGGTTGTGCAAAAGGTGATTACAGTGTCCTCAGCGGTACAAACTTGGAGTCAGCGCCTTCCACTTGAAGACGATAGCTGTGCTCGATCCCGGTCCGCATGTCGCAGCACAGAGGGGGCGTTGCGACATGCGGACCGGTGTTGTTTCACCCTAGAGAAGCACACCGGGGTTGAGTAGCCCCTCCGGATCCAGGGCAGCTTTGATTCTCGCGGTGAGTTCCATGACATCGGGTCCGAGCTGATCAGGCAGCCATCCCTTCTTCAATCGCCCGACGCCGTGCTCGCCGGTGATCGTCCCGCCGAGACCGATCGCCAGATCCATGACCTGGCCGAAGGCCGTCTGCGCACGCGCGCTCTCGTCGGCGTCCGCAGGATCGAACACGATCAACGGATGCGTGTTGCCGTCGCCCGCATGCGCGATGACCGAGATCATCACCTTGTTCTGCGCGGCAATGGCCTCGACCCCGTCAATCAGCTCCGGCAGGGCCGGCAGCGGGACCCCGACGTCCTCGAGCAGCAACGATCCGAGCCGTTCGACGGCAGGAATCGCCGCGCGGCGCGCAGCGGTGAACGCCTCGCCCTCGGCGGGGTCGGACGTCGCGAACACCTCGGTCGCTCCGCACCCGGAGAACGCCTTCTCGATCAGTTCCACCTCAGCGATGCCCGCTGGTCCCGGAGCGTCGGATTGGGCGACCAACAGTGCTCCGGCCTCGCGATCGAGACCCATCTTGAGCATGTCCTCGACGGCGTTGATCGACACAGAGTCCATGAATTCGAGCATGGCCGGTCGGATCTTGGCGGTGATCGCGAGTACCGCTTCACTCGCGTGGTGCACCGACGCAAACGTTCCGACCACCGTGCACGCCGACGCCTGCGGCGGCAGCAGCCGCAGCGTCACCTCGGTGACGATGCCCAGCAGACCCTCGCTGCCGACGAACAGCTTCGTCAGCGACAGCCCTGCCGAATCCTTGAGCTGTTTGCCGCCGATCCTGATCGCGCGGCCGTCGGCGAGGACGACCTCGAGTCCGAGCACATAGTCAGTGGTGACGCCGTACTTCACGCAACAGAGTCCACCCGCGTTGGTGGCGACATTTCCACCGATGGAACAGATCTCAAACGACGACGGATCGGGCGGGTACCAGAGGCCGTGTGCCGCGGCGGCAGCTTTGACCTCGGCGTTCAACAGGCCCGGCTGCGACACCGCCGTGCGGGTCGCGGTATCGATCGTCAGATTCCGCATCTTCTCGGTCGAGAGCATCACGGCACCGTCGACCGCCGTGGCCCCGCCGGACAAACTCGTTCCGGCGCCGCGGGTGATCACCGGAATCCCGTGAGCGGCACACCATCGCACGACGACCTGGACGTCGGCCGTCGTCACGGGGCGGATGAGTGCCATCGGCGTGCCTGCGTCGGGATCGTTGGCACGATCGTGGCGGTAGCCGGCAAGGATGTCGGGGTCGGTGACGACCATCTGATCGCCGAGCGAGGCGATCAGTTCGTCGAGTGGCGCACTGCTCATAATCCCAAGCCTAGGCTTCGTGCCCATCATCGATGAGCGTGTTGGACGGACCGCTCATTCGGTGAGAACGATGCCCATCGGACCGCAGCTCCACCCGATGGTCACCGCGCGGATACCCTGACGAGGTGTACCAGCCGGGAAGCGACGTGGCCGGCTACACCATCGATGCGCTGGTGGGTAGCGGCAGTAGTGCTGATGTGTACCGCGTTCACCGTGGCGACGAGCGCACCCCTGAGGCGCTCAAGGTGCTGCATTCCGATGAAACCGGCAATACCCGCGCTGCCGAACGTTTCGAGCGTGAGTTCACCATCGCATCCCGACTCCACCACCCGAACATCGTCGAGATGTACACGCGCGGGAAGATCCAACCCGACGCACAGACGAACCGCCGAGCACAGGCTCTCGGCGTCCCCGCAGACCGTGTTCCGCCGACGCTGTGGATCGCCATGCAATACGTCGACGGCCCCGCTGCTGTTGCCCTGATCCCCTCGCCGACGACCGAACCGGCAGTACCGACCATTGTCCATGTGGCCAAACAGATCGCGGCGGCAATCGATTTCGCGCACTCCCGTGACGTCTTGCATCGTGACGTCAAGCCCGCCAACATCCTGCTGACCTCATCGCGCCCCGACACCGACGCGTTGCTCTCCGATTTCGGCATCGCGCAGCTCGTCGACGACAATCGGCCACTCGCGCGCAACGGCCGAGTCCAAGGATCGATCGCCTACGCGTCTCCGGAACTCCTTCAGGCCAAGCAACTCTCACCGGCAACCGACGAATACGCCTTCGCCTGCACGCTCACCGAACTCCTCACCGGCGCTCCGCCTTACCCACGTGCGACGGCGTTCGGCATCACCAACGCGCATTTGCGCGACGACCCGCCGTTGCTGACCCGACGTCGACCGTGGCTTCCGTCGGCGCTCAATTCGGTATTCGCCAAGGCCCTCGCCAAGAAGCCGGCAGATCGCTACTCGACGTGTAGCGAGTTCGCCGACATCGTCGCCCGCAACCTTCGCGACGTCCCGGTCCCTCAGCCCGCCGCGGGGCGCCGGCCGTGGCGTCGCCCCTGAGAGCGGCGCCCGAGCGACATTCTGAGACGCCCGACCCGCTTTCGATATGTGACACACGACACAGTTGTTCGATTGTTAAATCGGACATCGAATCGGCATTCGGGCCGCGTCTCAACACAATTGGGCCAGCGCGCCGTCAAATCGACGGCCATTGGGTGTCGAGATCGTTAACATTCTGCGTCATCTCGACGTAGTGAAGAGCCGATAGCGTCAGGGGCCGTCCAAGTTGTCCACACGGTCTATCGTCCACAAGCGCACGGGGAGCCATGACAGCCGAACCAACGACGCAGTACGACAATTCAGCGCTCGCTCACGAGGACGAGGGCTATCAGAAGGCGCTCAAACCACGACAGATCCAGATGATCGCCATCGGTGGCGCGATCGGAACCGGCCTGTTCATGGGTGCTGGTTCCCGCCTTCACGACGCAGGCCCCGGCCTGTTCATCACCTACGCCGTGTGCGGCGTCTTCGTCTTCTTCATCCTCCGCGCACTCGGCGAACTCGTTCTCCACCGACCCTCGTCGGGATCCTT
Source organism: Gordonia sp. w5E2 (assembly GCF_036540975.1). NCBI lineage: Bacteria > Bacillati > Actinomycetota > Actinomycetes > Mycobacteriales > Gordoniaceae > Gordonia > Gordonia sp. w5E2. Next base: position 4,551,300 of record NZ_CP144213.1, read on the forward strand.
CGTCTCCTACGCGCGCGAATTCTTCGGTGAGAAAACAGCATTCGTCACCGGCTGGCTCTACTTCTTCAACTGGGCCGCCACCGCGATCGTCGACGTCACCGCCGTGGCACTCTACGTGCACTACTGGGGGATGTTCGGTGCGATCCCGCAATGGCTGATCGCGCTCATCGCCCTCTGCATCGTGCTGACCATGAACATCATCTCGGTCAAACTCTTCGGTGAGATGGAATTCTGGGCGTCGATCATCAAGGTCACCGCACTCGTGACATTCCTCGTCGTCGGAATCGTCTTCCTCGCAGGACGTTTCGACATCGAAGGCGCATCGACCGGGTTCAGCGTCATCTCCGACAACGGCGGACTGTTCCCCACGGGATTGTTCTCATTGGTGATCGTGACGTCGGGCGTCATCTTTGCCTATGCCGCAGTCGAATTGGTCGGCACCGCTGCGGGCGAGACGGCCGAGCCCGCGAAAGTGATGCCGCGAGCGATCAACTCGGTAATCCTGCGTATCGCCGTGTTCTACGTGGGCTCCCTGATCGTTCTCGCCCTCCTACTGCCCTACACCACCTACAAGGCGGACGAGAGTCCGTTCGTCACCTTCTTCTCGAAGATCGGCGTACCGGCGGCGGGCGGCATCATGAATCTCGTCGTGCTCACCGCGGCGATGTCGAGTCTCAACGCAGGCCTGTACTCGACCGGCCGCACCCTACGCTCCATGGCGCTCAACGGAACTGCACCGTCATTCACCGGCAAGATGAACAAGAACGGCGTTCCGTTCGGCGGCATCGCGCTGACCGGAGCGCTGACCTTCCTCGGCGTCATCCTCAACCTGTTCGTTCCCGAAGACGCCTTCAACATCGCGCTCGATCTCTCCGCGCTCGGAATCATCTCCACGTGGGCGATGATCGTCGCCTGTCAGATCCAGCTCTACCGGTGGGAGAAGAAGGGCATACTCACACGGCCTTCATTCCGACTGCCGGGCACGCCGTACACCAGCTACGCCACGCTGATCTTCCTCGCGGCGGTGGTCGTCCTGATGTGTTACGACGACATCTGGAATCTCATCGCGATCATCGTCGGAGCGCCGCTGCTGGTCGCGGGCTGGTATGCCTGCCGGTCGAAGGTGCTGGCACTCGCGGCGCAGCGTCAGGGCTACACCGGCGAATATCCCGTCATGCCCGAGCCTCCGGTTCCGGAGGGCCCCGAGGACAAATAGCAGTTCTTTCGTACGACGCCCCTCACGCCTGGCCGTGAGGGGCGTCGTCGACGTTGTACACACGTAGAGCGTTGTCGCGGAGGACCTTTCGCAAGAGATCGTCGCCCCACGGACTGAGTACGTCGAGGAGTGCGCCGACGACCATCGACATCGTCGCATTGGGCCGGTCGAGGGGAAAGTTTGACCCGAAGAGAAGTCGTTCCGATCCGAAATGGCTCACCATGTGCCCGATGAGAGGACCGATCATCTCGGCGAGGGTCTTTCGGCTCCCGATGTTGCCGTGGGGGTCGTGTCCGTAACCGAGAATCGGCATCGCCAATCCGGACAGCTTCATCACGATATTCGGTTGCGCGGCAAGGCTCACCAGCCGCTCATGCCACAGGCGCATGATGTCTGCACGCGCCGCGGCGGTGTTGCCGGTCCGCACACCCATCGGCCCGAAAACACCCACCGGCGCTCCGATGTGGTCGACGACGACCGTGGCCTCGGGATACTCGCGCGCCAAACTGATCACGTCGTAGAGCTGATGTGAATAGACAAACGCCTCCAACACCAAGCCCCGACGCACCGCCTCACCGAAGCCGCGTAGTGCGGACGTCGACGCCAGCAGACCCTCATCCGGCGTCGAATCACGGACGCGTGGATCGGGATGGCGTGCTGCAAGCACTCGGACTGCGCGCACGAGAGGCGTGATGTCGAGTTGTGCGTCGAGTTGCGTCGCAAAGTTGGGCGAACTCGGATCGCCGTGCACGATGATCGCTCCCAGCCGCGGGGCACCGTCGCGACCGAAGGGAAGTCCGATCGTGTAGCGGGTTTCCGATAGTTCCTCGGCCTCGACGTCGGAGATCATGTCGATGTCGCCCGCGTATGCCCGCCAGTGGGAATCAGCGACGATGACGGTGTCGATCGCGGCGCCTGCGACCGTGGGCACTCCCGCGATGTCTTTGACATAGTGTTCGGTCTCGTAGGGGCGCGCGATGACCGACGGCGTCAGAACGTATTCTCTGTCGGCCTGCGAGACCAGCAGGGTGAATGCGCGTTCGCCGAGCCACGGCGTGAGTCGTCGTACCCGCGCGAGGCCCTTTGCCCGCCAAGGAGTCTGACGCGGATTCCATTGCAACATATGCGCGTCGACGATTCCCGGAAGCACGTTTTCCAGGGAGACCACAAGTACAGGATCCCACATCCTGCATATTTTTGGATCAATTAGCTGTTTGGAAGGTGCGGATTCTTTCCACTGACACACCTTTCGCCGCCTCGGGCACTCCGCGCCGACGAGGGGGCAGAATAAGGAGGTTGTCGACGAGGCCACACGATCGGAGGTGAGCATGGGCGGGCACTCGCGCCACGCGCTGCATCACGTGCGTCAGGTCATCGGACGCGACCCCGACGCGTTCACGCGCGGCGTCTTCACGCGCCTTTTTGCTCTCGATCCCGACCTTCGCGACCTGTTTCCCGCGCAGATGTCGCATCTGCGTGAGGCGTTCTTCGGAGTGATCGACCACGCTCTCGAAGTGATTCCGGCCGACGACGGCCACACCGACCTCGTCGAACTGCTCGCACAGCTCGGGCGCGATCACCGCAAGTTCGGCGTGCTGCCTGCGCATTACCCCCTGATGTGCACCGCGCTCATCGGCGAGTTCCGCGCGGTGCTCGACGGCTACTGGGACGGCGACACCGAGGAGACGGTCACCCAGGCGATGATGTTGACCACCGGCGTGATGCGAGGTGCGGCCGAGATGGCGTCCGGGCCGCCGACCTGGACCGCGCAGGTGGTCGAGAAGTATCGGATCACCCGCGACCTCGCCGTCGTGCGGCTCGTCAGCGACGATCCGCTGCGCTTTTCGGTCGGGCAGTACCTCGAGGTGGCAATTCCGCAATGGCCACACGAGTGGCGGCATCTCTCGCCTGCGATTCCACCCAATGAGGATGGCGAGATCGAATTCCACGTCCGCGCCGTTCCCGGTGGCGTCGTCAGTTCTGCGATCGTGTCGACGACGCGCGTCGGCGATGTCTGGAAGCTGGCGCAGCACCACGGAACACTGCACATCGAACGGGACCAGGACGTCCTCATGGTCGCGGGCGGTACCGGACTCGCTCCGCTGCGTGCGCTGCTGATCGAGATGTCGAAGCGGGCCGACTCGCCGTCGACGCACATCTTCTACGGCATGCGCTACCCCGGCGAACTCTACGATCTGGCGGTGCTGGCGCGCATCGCGTCGACCAATCCGTGGTTGCGCGTTACTGCGGTGTCGCAGGAGACCGACGACCCGTGGTGGTTGAACTCGATCGCGTCACCCGAGGAACTCGGCGTCGATCACCGGATCGGTGTGCTGCCAGATGTTGTTGCGGCAGAGACAGATTGGAGCCGCCATCAGGCGCTCGTCGTCGGCTCTCCGCAGATGGTGACGGCCACGCGTCGTCGACTCATCATCGCCGGCGTGCGGGCGAGCAGAATCCAATCCGATCCCGTGTTCTGACGGCGCCACGGCGACCTCAGTTCTCGCCTGTCCCCTGCCCTTGCTCGCCGCCGCCTTCGGACTGCCCGGGCACGGTGACAGTGACCGTGGAGGTCTCGGTGACCGTCGCGGTCTCTGTCTCGGTACCTGCCGGGGCTTCCACCGTCCTGGTGACCGTCGGCGGTCGGACCGTCGTCGTGCGGACCTCGCTCCTGGTCTCGGTCTGCGTTTCGGTGACGGCGTCGCCCTCGCGCGTGACGGTTGCCTGTTGCGGGGTGTCGGTGACCGTCACCGTGGACGGCGTGGTGTTCGGTGTGGCGCTCTCGTTGTCGTTGCTGGCGTGCAGTGCCGTCAGTCCGATTGCGCCGAGTAGAACGGCGACCCCGATCGCCGCACCCAGCGCCCACCAGCGCAGCCCTGTCGCATCCCGAGGAGCGCGCGCGGGTGCTGCGGCGGCATACGCGCCCTGTTCCGAGTCGCCTGCCGGCAACACCGTCGTCTTCGCCGGGGTGGCGGCAGCGCCCGCGGCAAGAGCGAGGGCAGGCATCTCGGCTATCGACACCGGGCGTGTGACCGCATATTCGAGCGCAGGCGCGACGCCGGGCAATTCTGCGCCCGACCCGGTGCAGACGACGGAGCTCAACCGGGAGCCGCCATCGGCGTCGAGGATCAGTCGGGCGACATCGTCGGCGCCCTGTGGATCGGTGACCGGAATCCCCTCGAGCGTCGAGTTGTCGCGGGTGTCGAGCAACTGGCCGGTGGTGTTGTCGACGAGCGCCACGCACACGCCGTCGGCGGGCTCGCCTGTACGTGCAAGGTTCACCACGGCCGTCACGCCTGCCCCGCCCGGAGACGAGCGCGCGACGGCGAGCATGGCGCCCGCGATGTCGTCGACGCTGGTGATCCGGTACCAGGGCGGCGTCGACGGTCCGGGCGTGAAGGCCTGCGCGAGGTAGTTGCGGGTGCTCGGACGCGAGCAGGAAACGATGAGGTGATCGACCTCGAACGGGACCGACTCGACCAGTTCCGTGATGGCCGCGGCCGCCGATTCGGGGAGGTAATCGGGCAGATCGACGAGATTGCTGGCCGCGATCTCGTCTGCACCGCCGGCGCCGGAGCGAATGACGACCGACGCGATCTCGTCGCCGACAACAGACACGCCCAGGGACACCGGCCCTGTTTGCCCTGCGCCTGATGCCTGCGTCCCGGTCGGCTGTGTCACCGTTGACTCCCCACGTTGCTGTGAGAAGTCAGCCTAACGTGTGCTCCCCGGCGGCCAACCGGCCGTCGGGGAGCATGGGTAGAAAACAGCGTCTGCTCAGTCCTTGCGCTTGGTGCGTCGTGGTTGCCAGACGACCAACGCGCTCGTGCGTGGGACCGGCACCAACTCGCCACCGCGGCGACCGGACTGCTCGACTTGGCTCTGCAGTTCACCGACTCGCTGTTGGAGCGCGTCGACCTGATTGGTGAGGTCGATGATGCGCTTGATGCCCGCGAGGTTGACGCCTTCCTCCTGCGAGAGACGTTGGATCTCTCTCAGGAGTTCGACGTCGCGCGGCGAGTAGCGGCGTCCGCCTCCCGTCGTGCGTTGCGGCGTGACGAGTCCGAGCCGGTCATACGTGCGCAGTGTCTGCGCATGCATCCCTGCCAGTTCGGCGGCGACCGAGATCATGAACGTCGCGCTCGAATCCTCGAAGTCTCGACTCGCCATGGCTCATCGCCCCCATCCTGCACGGGGGTCGAATCCGCTCGCCTTCTCTGCCTCGGCGTACTTCTTCAGTGCCTCGGTCGCGGCGTCGTCGAGTGTGCCCGGCACCTCGACCTTCACGGTGACCAACAGGTCGCCCGCGCCTCCGGAACGCTTCGGCACACCACGTCCACGGACACGCAAAGTGCGTCCGTCTGTGGTGTTCGGCGGGATCTTGACTCCCACCGACCCCTCAAGCGTCGGCACGGAAACCGTTGCACCGAGCACCAATTCGGAGAAGCTGACCGGCAGTTGAACCTTGAGGTCGTTGCCGCTGCGAGTGAAGATCTTGTCGGCGGTCACGTGGACGACCACATACAGGTCGCCCGACGGTGCACCGCGTCGGCCCGCTTCGCCCTGGCCTGCCAACCGAATTCGTTGTCCGTCTTCGACGCCTGCCGGGATACGCACGTTGATGGTGCGCGCCCTGACCTTCACGCCGGAGCCGTCGCAGTCGCTACACGGATCGTCGATCCGCGATCCCGTGCCCTGGCAATCCTGGCACGGCTCACTGAAACCGAACGCGCCCTGATTGCGGCTCACCAGCCCGGATCCGTTGCAGGTCGGGCAGACTCGCGGACTCGTGCCCGGCTTGGCGCCACTTCCGTGGCATGTCGTACAGGGGGCCGGGCTTGTTATGCGGAGCGGTACGGTCGTACCGACCGCGGCATCCTTGAACGACAGCGTGGTCTCGGTCTCGAGATCGTTGCCGCGACGCGGCCGCGTTGCCGTCGATGAGCGCGATGACCCTCCGCGGTTGAACAGATCGCCGAACAAGTCGCCGAAGCCGCCGCTCGATTCACCTCCGCCACCGAACAGGTCGCCGAGGTCGCCGATGTTGAAATCGGCACCGTTGCTCGTCGAATAACGAGTCCCGCCGCCGCCGGGGAACCCTCCCGGGAAACCGTTTCCGCCGCCGCGGAATTGACCGCCGGCGAACATGGCACGGGTCTCGTCGTACTCCTTACGCTTGTCGGCGTCGGAGAGCACGCTGTGGGCTTCAGACACCCGCTTGAAGCGTTCTTCGGCTTCTTTGTCTCCCGGATTGGCATCGGGATGCAGCTCGCGAGCGAGCTTGCGGTAAGCCTTCTTGATCTCTTCAGCCGAAGCGTCAGAAGCAACGCCCAGGTCCTTGTAGAAGTCGTGTTCGAGCCATTCTCGTTGTGGAGCCACCAGACGTCACCTCCTTCGTAGTTGTGTGAAGTTGTCTGGTCTTGAGTTGTGAAAAAGTCGTGGGTTGTGGCGCCCTGTTGCGCCGACGGCGCGCCGCGTCATCTCACGCGACGCGCCGTCGGAGCATATGCAGGTGATTATTGTGCACCACTGTGACCGGTCGTACTCGGCTGTGCCGAGGGATCGGTCTGCGGGTCCGGGTCGGTCACGGTGACCATCGCCGTGCGGATCACCTTGTCGCCGAGCCGATAACCGCCGCGGTAGACCGCGCCGATGACGGGTTCCGTTCCGCTGCCGTCATTTTGGACGGCCTCGTGCAGTTCCGGATCAAACGGATCGCCCGGCGCACCGAACTTCGCCAATCCCTCTGCGTCGAGTGTGGCGATCAGCTTGTCGGCCACACCCTTGAGCGGTCCGCTCTCGAGATCGCCGTGCTCGCGGGCACGGTCGAGGTCGTCGAGAACCGGTAGCAGCTTGTCGATCAGGATCTGCTTGCCGTAGGCGACGCGTCCCTGCTTCTCTTCTTCGGTTCGCCGCTTGTAGTTGGCGAACTGTGCGCGTTCACGCTGCAGGGCGGCGGTCAGTTCGGCCACCTCGGCCGAGTTTCCGCCGGTCGCCTCTTCCGAACCCGACGCGGGGTCGGCGGTCGGTTCGACCGTCGACTCCACGTCGACTGCTGCGGTGTCTGCCGCAGTCGTGTCGAGCTCGGGCTCCGGTGAGGTCACTTGGTGTCCCCGGAGTTCGGCTCGTCGACAACCTCTGCGTCGACGACGTCGCTGTCGGCGTCTGCGGTGGCACCCTCGGCGGATGCGCCGTTCTGCGACTCAGCAGCAGATGCTGCATAGATCGCCTGGCCCATCTCCTGGGACTCCGCGGACAGCTTCTCGATCGCGCTCTTGATCGCCGAGATATCGGTGCCCTTCAGGGCATCGTTGGCCCCGGAGATCGCGGCGTTGACCTTGTCCTTGACCTCGCCGGGAACCTTGTCCTCGTTGTCCTTGAGGAACTTCTCGGTCTGGTTGACCAGCGACTCGGCCTGGTTGCGGGTCTCGGCCTCCTCGCGACGCTTGCGGTCCTCTTCTGCGTGGGCCTCTGCGTCCTTGATCATCCGGTCGATCTCGTCCTTGCTCAGGCCCGAGCCCTCCTGGATGCGGATGGAGTTCTCCTTGCCGGTGCCCTTGTCCTTCGCGGTGACGTGCACGATGCCGTTGGCGTCGATGTCGAAGGTCACCTCGATCTGCGGAACACCCTGCGGCGCAGGAGCAATACCGCCGAGCTCGAACGAACCGAGCAGCTTGTTGTGCGAGGCGATCTCGCGCTCACCCTGATAGACCTGGATCTGCACCGACGGCTGGTTGTCTTCGGCCGTGGTGTAGGTCTCCGACCGCTTGGTCGGGATCGTGGTGTTGCGCTCGATCAGCTTGTGCATCACGCCGCCCTTGGTCTCGATACCGAGCGACAGCGGGGTGACATCAAGCAGCAGAACGTCTTTCACCTCACCGCGGAGCACGCCGGCCTGCAGAGCAGCACCGACCGCGACGACCTCGTCGGGGTTGACGCCCTTGTTGGGCTCCTGGCCTCCGGTGAGTTCCTTCACCAGATCGGTGACGGCGGGCATACGAGTCGAACCACCAACGAGCACAACGTGATCGATGTCGCCGACGGAGATGCCTGCGTCCTTGATGACGGCCTGGAACGGAGCGCGGGTGCGCTCGAGCAGATCAGAGGTGATCTTCTGGAACTCGCTGCGGCTCAACTGCTCGTCGAGGAAGAGCGGGTTCTTGTCGGCGTCGACGGTGATGTAGGGCAGGTTGATCGAGGTGCTCTGCGAGGCAGACAGTTCGATCTTGGCCTTCTCGGCAGCCTCACGAAGACGCTGCATGGCCATCTTGTCCTTGGTCAGGTCGATGCCGGAGCTGCTCTTGAACTTCTCCACGAGCCAGTCGACGATGCGCTGATCCCAGTCGTCACCACCGAGGTTGTTGTCGCCGGAGGTCGCACGGACCTCGACGACGCCGTCGCCGATCTCGAGCAGCGAGACGTCGAAGGTGCCGCCACCGAGGTCGAAGACCAGGATGGTCTGTTCCTTCTCGCCCTTGTCGAGTCCGTATGCCAGTGCGGCAGCGGTGGGCTCGTTGACGATACGCAGGACGTTGAGGCCCGCGATCTGACCGGCCTCTTTGGTGGCCTGACGCTGCGAGTCGTTGAAGTATGCGGGCACGGTGATGACCGCGTCGCTCACGTCTTCACCCAGGTAGGACTCGGCGTCGCGCTTGAGCTTCATGAGCGTGCGCGCGCTGATCTCCTGCGGGGTGTACTTCTTGTCGTCGATCTCGACGCTCCAGTCGCCCTCGCCCATGTGGCGCTTGACGGACCGGATGGTGCGGTCGACGTTGGTGACGGCCTGGTTCTTGGCGGGCTGCCCGACGAGTACCTCACCGTTACGCGCGAATGCGACGACGGACGGAGTGGTCCGCGAGCCTTCGGCGTTGGCGATGACAGTCGGTTCGCCGCCCTCGAGCACGGACACCACGGAGTTGGTGGTGCCGAGGTCGATTCCAACAGCACGAGACATCTGTTATTTCCTCCTAGTTTGTGGGTGTGCACCCAAGTTCTCGGTCCCCTGGTCGAGCTGACGGCACGACCGAGGGGGTTGGTCGATGCAAACCTGCGTCTGGTCGGGGACCAGAGACTTCAGCGCGTCCGACTCAAGTCCTACTGGTTGAGCCTCACCGCGTCAAGTCTACTTGAGTCTGACCGACTCAGGTTTCTCGATAGGTCCAACTGTGCACAGATCCGGGTTGTTCCCGATTCGGAGAAAAAAGTTGAGCGCAGTTCGCGCAACTATGTGGAGGTCGATGTCTCGCTGGTCACGGAGCCGGCGGCAGCGCGTCGCCCGGTAGACCTTCGGCCTGATAGACCTCGAAGGTGAAGACGCCCGCCTGCACGGCCGGGTCGTCGTTCATGATCTTGGTGACCGTGTCGACGTCGCGGTCGAAGATGCCGACGCCGTGGATGTCGGCGTTGCCGCGGATGGGCAAGACGACGGCCAGCTCGCCCGCCTTGCGCAGCGCGAGGGTGCGACGGCCGTGCTCCTTGAGGAACTGTCCGGCATCGGCCGAGCTGAAGTTCGGTCCCGAACGGAGGATCGACACCGTGTACGGCTGGGCGTACTCGAGAATCGTCTGCATCTCGGCGTCGGTGATCTCGGGCAGGTCGGGCATCTCGGCTCCTCGCGATCGCAATGGCAACTCCACAATTTAAAACTTCTCAATGGCCAGCCTACGACCGCCGGCATGCGCACGGAACCTACTCGCATGAACCGTGCGCGACGCCCGCGGACGCCCGCAATGGCTGCGTGACCAGGGACACGTGGCCGCTCGACGCTAAGCGGACTACAGTCCTCTTAGGACATATCTGTAGGAAGGTTAAGAACAATGTCGAAGAAGACAACCAACTCCCGCGCGCTCGATGCCGGTCTGCTGACCCTGCGCGTCGCCGTGGGCGCCACCCTGTTCGCGCACGGAGCCCAGAAGCTGCTCGGCTGGTTCGGCGGTCCCGGAATCGACGGGACGACCGCGGGCATGCAGCACATGGGCTTCGAGCCCGCCAAGACCTCGGCCGTAGCCGCGGGCGTCAGCGAGGCCGCCGGTGGACTCGTCGCGCTCGGCGTCGGCACCCGCGTGGCAGCAGCGGCAGGCGCCGCGGCGATGATCGCCGCCGCCGACGTGCACCGTCCCAGCGGATTCTTCGCTCAGGAGGGCGGCTTCGAGTACCCGGCCGTGCTCGGACTCGCCTCTGCCGCACTGGCTCTGACCGGGCCGGGACGCTACTCCGTCGACGCCGTCGTGAAGCATCCCCTCTCACGTGAGGGTGCAGGCATTGCCGCTCTGGTCGCTTCCGCCGCAGGCGCAGCGGGCGTGCTCACTCGCCGCAAGAAGGCACTGGCACTGAAGGTCGGCTGAGCCGAACACCAAAAGCACAGCCGCGTCGTTCGTGTTTGTGCAGGACGTCTCGCAAGTGACCCTGCGCTAGGCAACACGGACGACGCGGCTGTGCCATCCGGTGGCGCCGTCGGGTATCGGCGCCACCCGCTGGTCGGTCTGCGTCTTGCCGTCGGCGTCGGTCGCGCGGCAGTACAACGTGTGGTTTCCGGGCGTTGCACCCCAGGTCCAGCTCCACTGTCGCCAGGTGTCGGTCGAGTATTCGGTCGCGAGCGTCGCCGTGTTCCATTCACCGTCGTCGACGCGCACCTCGACCTTGCGCACGCCCCGGTGCTGCGCCCAGGCAGTTCCCGCGACGACGACCGGACCGGCGGCGATATTCGACAGCGGCGCCGGGGTATCGATGCGCGAGGCCGTCTTGATGGGCGCTTTCACGCCCCAGCCACGCTTCGCCCAGTACGACTGGGCTTGGTCGAATCTTGTTATCTCCCAATCGATCACCCATTTGCAGGCGGAGACGAAGCCGTAGAGTCCCGGAATGACCTGCCGAGCGGGATACCCGTGCTCGAGTGGCAGTGGCGTGCCGTTCATACCTACCGCCAACATCGCGTCACGTCCGTCGGTGATCGCTTCGAGCGGCGTGCCAGACGTCCAGCCGTCGACGCTCGTCGAGAGCAGCATGTCCGCGTCGGCGTGCGGTTTCGCCATCGCGAGAAGGTCACGCATCGGATAGCCGATCCACCTCGCGTTGCTCGCAAGATCGCCGCCGACTTCATTGGAAACGCACGTCAGGGTGATGATCCGCTCCTGCGCCGACATCGCCATGAGATCGTTCCAGTCGAGCGTGATCTCGCGGTCGACCATGCCGTGGATTCGCAGTCGCCAATCCGACGTCGACAACTGCGGGACCTGCAGGGCTGTGTCGATGCGATAGAAGTCCGCATTGCTGGTGAGAAACGGGGTCGCACCGTCCACGTCGACTCCTGACGGAATCGGTGGCGCAGCAGACTTTGCGCGGGGCAACACGAGTCGGGCTCGCTCCGCGATCACTCCGCCCGCGTCGGCGACGCGTCGGGCAACCACCAGCGAGACCGCGGATGCCCCTGCCACGACCGCTGCCGCGACAAGGAAGGCGCGTCGCGATGTTCCGGAACTCGTTGTGTCGTCGGCGTTTTCGAGTACTTCATCGGGACCTGAGCTAACCTTTTGCGTCACAATCGATTTGCGACCCAGCACTATGAGAATTGCAACTGCGACCACACCTGCGACAATCGCCGGTATCACGTAGCTCACGTCTGCGGTGGGACGTGTGGCCGCCGCGAATGCGCCGAACGCCGCCACGAGGATGACGAGAACGACGCCCGCCGGGGGCCGCGCCACCTGCAGAATGCCCGCCAGCATCGAGAGTAGGGCGAGAGCGATTGCGACACCGATCATCAGCGCCGGTTTGTCGTTGGTTCCGAACGTCGTGATGGCCCACTCCCGAGCAGGAGCGGGTGAGTTGTCGACGAGAAATGCGGTTACCGCCTGGAAAGGCGAGGCCATGCGAGACAAGGGAATAGCCGCCAACTCGCCTGCCGCTATACCGCCGAACACGGCAAGCATGCCGGAAACCACAGCACGAAGCCACGTTTCGAACGGCCGACGTATTTCGGATCGCTGACGCATTTTCAATCGCTGACCCATGGCCACACTCCTCACCGAAGTCAGCGTCGTCGATCGTCGACTTCTGCAGTACTTCGTTCGAGTGCCCTGCGCGGATGGGTCGTGAGATTTCTTTTCTTTCCACCCATCCGGGGTCTGGTCTCCTGCGAATGCCCTCCGAGACTCACAGCACGGTGGGTTTGTTCCTCAATGATGGGATCGATCATGGTAGCCAACAGATTTCAACGCCTGACTCTCGCAGCAGCAGGCGCCGTACTGACCGTGGGAGTGATCGCGGGATGCTCTGACGACAGCAGTTCGTCGTCGGATTCGGCCACGTCGTCGATGGCCCCGATGTCGTCGTCGGCAATGCCGATGAGCAGCGGTACCGCCGAACCGGCGTCGCTCGTGGGGCCGGGATGTGCCGACTACGCGAAGGCCAATCCGTCGGGCAGTGGCTCGGTCGAGGGTATGGCGATGGACCCGGTAGCCACTGCGGCATCCCACAACCCGATGCTCAAGACGCTGACGCAGGCGGTGTCGGGGCAGCTCAATCCCCAGGTGAACCTGGTGGATACGCTGAACAACGGCCAGTACACCGTCTTCGCGCCCACCGACGACGCCTTCGCGAAGCTCGACGCCGCGACGATCGACAAGCTGAAGACCGATAAGGATCTGCTCACCAAAATCCTTACCTACCACGTCGTTTCGGGACAGATCGCACCCGACATGATCGACGGAACACACAAGACCCTCGAGGGTCAAGATGTGACGGTCACCGGATCGGGCAACGATCTCAAGGTCAACAACGCAGGCGTCGTCTGTGGTGGCGTCAAGACCGCAAACGCCACGGTGTACATGATCGACACGGTGCTCATGCCGCCGACCATGTGATCGTTTCACCGATGAGGTTCTCTGGATAAAGCGATGGGGCGCACCGTAATCGGTGCGCCCCGTCGTGTTCAGAGGTCGGGTTGATCGACCAGGATCAAGCGGCAGTCCGCGCGGCGTCGGCGACCGGCTCGAGAGCCTGTGCGACGACGTCGGCGACATCGGCCACCGGAGTGACCGTGACGGCGTCGAGGATCTCTGCCGGGACGTCGTCGAGGTCGGCCTCGTTACGCGGTGAGATGAACACCTGCGTCAGACCGTTACGTTGTGCCGCAAGCAGTTTCTGCTTGAGCCCGCCGATCGGGAGCACGCGACCGTTGAGTGTGACCTCGCCGGTCATGCCCACCTCGGCACGGACCTTGCGACCCGTTGCCATCGACACCAGGGCCGTCACCATGGTGATGCCGGCACTCGGACCGTCCTTGGGCACCGCGCCCGCCGGGACGTGCACGTGGATCGTGCCCTCCAGGTTCTTCGGATCGACGCCGAGTTCGCGTGCGTGTGCACGGACATACGACAGTGCGATCTGCGCGGACTCCTTCATGACGTCGCCGAGCTGGCCGGTCAGTTGCAGACCGCCCTTGCCCTCGCCCGTGTCGGTGCGATTGGCCTCGATGAACAGCACATCGCCGCCCATTCCGGTCACGGCAAGTCCGGTGGCAACACCGGGCACAGCCGTACGCTCTTCGGACTCCGGCGTGAACCGGGCGCGGCCGAGGTACTCCTTGAGATCGGACTCCTCGATCGTGACAGGCGTTGTGGCCTTGCCGCTTTCGACGTTGGTCGCGACCTTGCGGAACAGCTTGGCGAGCAGTCGCTCGTACTGCCGCACACCCGGCTCGCGGGTGTAGTTGGCAGCGATCTCGCGCAGCGCATCCTCGGTCACCGTGACCTCATCGTTGGTGAGCGCGGCTCGCTCCTCCTGCCGTGGGAGCAGGAAGTCGCGGGCGATGGCCACCTTGTCGTCCTCGGTGTAGCCGTCGATCGTGACGAGCTCCATACGGTCGAGCAGGGCCGACGGGATGTTCTCGATGACGTTGGCTGTCGCGAGGAACACGACGTCGGACAGGTCGAGGTCGAGATCGAGGTAGTGATCGCGGAACGTGTGGTTCTGCGCGGGGTCGAGGACCTCGAGCAGCGCGGCCGCGGGATCGCCCCGGAAGTCGGAGCCGACCTTGTCGATCTCGTCCAGCAGCACAACGGGATTCATCGATCCCGCCTCGCCGATGGCACGCACGATGCGTCCGGGCAGTGCGCCGACGTAGGTACGACGGTGACCGCGGATCTCGGCCTCGTCGCGCACACCGCCGAGAGCGACGCGCACGAACTTGCGACCGAGTGCACGGGCAACCGACTCACCCAGCGACGTCTTGCCGACACCGGGAGGACCGGCCAGCACCATCACGGCACCGGAACCGCGTCCGCCGACGACCTGCAGCTTGCGCTCGGCACGTCGGGCACGCACCGCCAGATATTCGACGATGCGATCCTTCACGTCGTCGAGACCGTGGTGATCGGCGTCGAGGATCTCGCGGGCACCCTTGATGTCTGTCGAATCCTCGGTGGTGACGCTCCACGGCAGATCGAGCACGGTGTCCAACCATGTTCTGATCCAACCGGTTTCGGGCGACTGGTCGCTTGCGCGTTCGAGTTTGCCGACCTCACGCAGTGCGGCTTCGCGCACGTTGTCGGGAAGATCGGCCGTTTCGACGCGACCGCGGTAGTCGTCGGCACCGTCGGGCTCGTCCTCACCGAGTTCCTTGCGGATCGCGGCGAGTTGCTGGCGAAGCAGGAATTCCTTCTGCTGCTTCTCCATCCCGTTGCGGACGTCGTCGGCGATCTTGTCGGAGACCTCGGTCTCGGCGATGTGCTCGCTGGTCCAGTCGATCAGCAGTTGCAGTCGTTCGCCGACGTCCGGCGTCTCGAGAAGCTGTCGCTTCTGGACGTCGTCGAGCCACGACGAGTAGCCCGACGTGTCGGCGAGATCCGACGGGTCGGTCATCTTGTTGACCGCGTCGATGATCTGCCACGCCTCACGACGTTGCAGCATGGCCAGCACGAGCTTCTTGTACTCGGCGGCCAGCGCCTTGGTCTCGGGCGTCGCCTCGACATCGTCGACCTCGGTCACCTCGACCCACAGCGCGTTGCCGTGGCCGGTGGTTCCGGTGCCGATGTGGGCGCGCGTTTCGCCCTTGACGACGGCAGCCTGCACACCGCCGGGCATACGCCCGACCTGCACGATCGACGCCAGAACGCCATAGGTGGGATACCGGTCGTCCAGGCGCGGAGCGACCAGCAGTTTTCCGGACTCACTGGCCCGGGCCGCGTCCACTGTCGCCTGAGCAGCGTCGTCGAGAGGCACCGGCACAACCATGCCGGGCAGGACGACCAGATCAGGAACGAAGAGGACGGGCACTGAATACGTGTCAGACATTTAACCTCCAAAGTTCAGTCTGATGGACTCAACCTGGGTGGCAGGATGTTTGTTCCCGGGCAGATTTCGCCTGGGGCGGAATTTGGGGGGCGTTGAGATCTGCCGCCGGGCCCGCGCCGGCCGAACGTAGCCGCCCCGGGCTAAATGTGTGTCTTATCGAAGGATGTGGGTGCTGCAACGCCCACATCCTTCGATTGGACACACATTGAGGGGCGCGGGGGCCTAATCACTCCCCGACGCTGCGAGAACGGACCACTTTCACAGCTGCCGGAACATTTCGGGTGGCCGGACGAATCGAACCGACACATACCGATTCGACGTCACGGAAGGTCCGACAATGTCTCGAAGCACGAGTGCTCACCCACCATCGACAGCGGGGAGCCTGCTCAGATCTGGTAGACGAGCAGTGGTCGGCGTGATTCTCGCCGTAATGGCGTCGATCGCCCTGATCGTGGCGACGCCGTCACAGGCGTTTGCCGCGCCCGCACCGGACTGCTCGACGCTCCACTCGCGAGTCCAGGCACTCCAGTCGCAGGCGAACACGCTCAAGGGCCAGATCGACGCACACAACTCCCGCGCCGGCGGCGTCGACAGGACGAACGCCGGGGCCGTCGGCGCCTACAACGCCGAAGCTCAGCAACTCAACGGCCAGCGCGATGCCCTGCAGGCACAGGCCAACGGGCTGCAGTCGGAGCTTTCAGCGTGCGGTTCGAAGGAGACAGCACCGGCGATCCCGAATACCGACGGCAGCACGCCGACGCCACCTGCGCCGCCTGCGCCGGCGAAGCCAGAGGCGCCTGCGAAGCCCGCGCCCCCGAAGTCGGACGCCAAGCCCGCGCCGCAGAAGTCCGCACCCGCACAGCCAAAACCCACCGCACCGAAACCTGCGCAGCCGACGCCCGCGAAACCGCAGACCGCGGAACCCGCACCGAAGCAGTCCGCACCGAAGCAAACCACGACCGCGAAGCCGACCGGCGTCGAGCAGCGCAACGCTCCGATGCAGACCAAGGTCAACGATCCGGAGTACCGCGCGAAGTACTACCAGAAGCAGGGATCCGACGGTGTCATCAAGCGTAAGCCGGGCAGCGGCGTCGACGCGAATGGCGATCTGGTTCCGGCCATCCGCGAGAATCCGAAGAAGCCGGGGAGCTTCGTCGAATCCCACTCGTCGCCGACAGTCCGTGCCAAATTCGACGGCCCGGCTCAGCAACGCGCGCCGACCAGTACCGAATCGTCGCAGATGCGCGAGAGTGTTGCTGCCCGAAATCGTGCCGTCGGTGACGTGAAGCGACTCAAGGCCGAAAGAGCGACCCAGCAGAAGACGGACGGCAAGGTCGATCCACGGACCGAGTCCGAGCTGAAGGATGCCTACCGTCGGCAAACCACGCAGGGCGAGCAGCTCGGCGAGGCGGCGGGACGACAGGCCATCGCGCGTGACTACCCGTCGTCGAAGTACGACGTTCGTGAGCTGACAAGCGCCCGTGGACAATCGGGTGCCGGCAGCCCGGACCAGGTGTTCGTGGTGCGACCCAAAGCGGGAGGCTCCGAGAGGATGGTCGTCCAGGAGGTCAAGGGGCCGTCGTCCAAGGCGGGATCTCGGATCGGCCTCGATGGCCAACGGTACGAACAGGGAACCCGCGGCTACTTGGATGCACTGATCGACGAGATGGCCCGAAACGGCGACCCACGCGCATTGAGCATGCGGAGCGCGCTCAACCGCGGTGCACTCAGCTACCGTCTCGTGAAGGCGCGCGTGTCGGGTGACGAGTGGGCAGGCTACAGCGTTCGCAACTTCGACATCGGATAGGACGACACGATGCAATCAGTGACAAGGCACGCACTTGGCCGATCGATCGACGAACTGCGTGAATCGGCAACCGAATCAGACGACGCCCTGGTATCGCACTTCGAGGACATCAGCCTCTACCCGGAGTCGACGATGCCGACCGCGGCACTCGCGGCCACCGGCGCCGCAGCACTCCACTTTGGATCGGACCCTTCCGGGGCACGCGTCGGGACCCGCGTCGCTGCCCGACGGGCCGAGCAGATCTACCTCGGGATGTACCAACTCGCAGCGCTCCCGCCGGGCGAACCATTCGTCCTCGAGATGGACTCTGCGGGTCTGCGCAGTCAAGGCACCGGGCACAATCCCCGCGCGGTGAACGCACAGACCTGGCTCGACGCCTACTGGTGGGCGCGCGCCACACGCAACGGGACTGCACGCGAGACGCTCGACGCCGTCGACCCCGCATTGCTGACGCAGGGCAGCCGCAACGACGCGGCGATGCTCGGACTCGTCGAGGCGCTACAGGCACGCGACCGCAAAGACCCACAGTGGGCCGAGATGCTCAGCGCCTGTGTCTCACAAGTCAATACGCCAACGATTTCGACGAAGGAAGAGGCCAGGCTGCTGCAGCTGGACCTGTTCGGGGTACTGGCCACCATCGGCAATGAACCCGACGACCAGGGCAACTTCACCGAGCAGCTGACCGACGCCCTGACCGACCACCGGGCGTACTGGGGTGCCAGCGAAGAACGCAGCGGCAATCCTCGCGGCTTCTTCTCGCTCCCGCTGTTCGGCCTGTGCGCCATGGCGTTCGACGAGGGTATGACGATCGACGTCGACTCCGACTATCTGCCCGTCGAACTCATTCAGAACCCGCCCTGGATGTTCGAACTGGGCTAGAGCGCTCCGAAGCATCGCCTTCGGCGCCAACCCGCCAGCTAAATATGTGTCGTATTGAAGGATGTGGGTGCTGCAGCACCCACATCCTTCGATTGCACACACATTCAGGGCGAGGCGCGTCGACTGTGACCCCGCGCCAACCAATCCGATGTGCCGCCGTCCACGAACAGTGAGTGGGGGACACCCCGCCGGAGGCAACGGACGAATATGGAGACGGCCACGTGACAACGCTTGCACGGCTGGTGGTTCGTCATCGGTGGTGGGTTATCGCGGCATGGATCGTCGTCGCGCTCTGTGGTGCGTTCGGGGCATCCCGCGCGACAAGCGCACTGAGCTACGACTTCAGCCTCCCCGGTCAGTCCGGGTATGAGACCAACGCCGACATCACACGAGAATTCGGCTCCGGTGGCGACAATGCGCCGGTGTTGGTGGTCAGCAAGGCCGCGCCGGGCGGCAGCGTCGACGTCGAGTCCGGTAGCCGGATCGCGGCAGCGGCGGCGTCGGCGGCACCGGGAGCCCGAATCGCTTCCTACACAACCCATCCCGAACTGATCTCCCGCGATCGGTCGACGGCGGTCACGGTGGTCTATCCGAAGGTGGTTCCGGGCGCCGACCCCTACGTCACAAGCCTGCCCGCCTTGCAGCAGGTGGCGAAGGAGTCGACGTCGGCAACCACATCGGTCGCGGTCACCGGCGTCGACGCCCTGAACGCGGGAGGCGGGGGCGGCGTCAACGTTCTCGTGGAGACCATCGTCGGTGGCGTCGGAGCCCTGGTGGTGCTGGCGCTCGTCTTCGGATCGTTCTTGGCCATCACACCGCTGCTCACCGCGGCGGCGTCGATCCTCACGACGTTCCTCATTCTCTGGGGACTGACGTCGATCACCGAGGTGTCGTTCATCGTGCAGTATCTCCTCGCGCTGATCGGTTTGGGAGTGGCGATCGACTACGCGCTCTTGATCGTCACCCGATGGCGAGAGGCCCGCGGCAATGGGTACGACGGCGAGCAAGCAGTCGAGCAGACTCTGGCGACCGCAGGCCGCGCCGTGCTGTTCTCGGGCATCACCGTCGCGGTGAGTCTGGCGGCGCTGATCGCTCTACCAGTGCCGTTTCTGCGGAGTATCGGATTCACCGGGCTGCTCATCCCGCTGATCAGTGTGGTCGCCGCGCTGACGTTGGTGCCCGCGCTGCTGTCCGTCGCGGGAACCAAGCTCGAATGGCCCCACCGCAGATCGACATCGCCGGACAGCCGGTTGTGGCGACGCGTCGGGACGGTAGTGGTCAGACACCGCTGGGCGTCGACCGCGATCGCCGTGATCGTTCTGGCCGTCCTCGCGATACCTGTTGCCTCGCTGAATCTCTCGTCCCCGACAAACGCCTCGCTCGCGTCTGTCGGCGGCCCGGCCGGGCAGGCAGTCGACGCCGTCGCCGACGCCGGACTCGGGTCCGGGCTCACCACGCCCGTCGAGATCGTCACGGACTCACCACAGAGCATCGTCGAAGCACTTCGCGGCCGGCCGGGAGTTGCAGGAGTTGTGGCACCGACCGAGTGGCAGCGCGGCTCGACGCACATCGTCGACGCCTGGACGACGGTGGACTCGTCCACTCCGGAGGGAGGTCGCGCCGCCGCCGACATCCGCACGGTTGCCGAACAGCACGGCGGGAGAGTCGGTGGGATAACCGCCCAGAACGCGGACTTCATCGACGCCGTGTACGGAAACATCTGGTGGGTACTACTTCTCATCGTCGTCGTGACGTTCGCCCTGCTCGCAACGGCACTACGTTCGATAGTGCTGCCGCTGAAAGCGCTTGTGCTCAACGCATTCTCGCTGGCGGCGGCTTTCGGGGTCACGGTGTTCATCTGGCAGGAGGGCCACGGAACGTCGCTGCTCTTCGGCCAGGACGGTGCAGGTGCCATCACCATATGGATTCCGGTGGCCGTCTTTGCCTTCCTGTTCGGACTCTCCATGGATTACGAGGTCTTCCTACTGAGCCGCATCAAGGAAGAGCACGATGCCGGCGCCAGTACCGACACCGCCACCATCGACGGCGTCGCGCGGACCGGACGTCTGGTGACCTCGGCTGCGCTCATCCTGTTCCTGGCATTCATTTCACTGGCGCAGGTGCCCGTGACCGATGTCAAGATACTCGCGACAGCGCTGGCACTCGGAATCATCTTGGACGCCACGATTGTTCGCGGCGTTCTGGCTCCGGCTCTCGTTGCCGCGCTGGGTCCCGCCAACTGGTGGGTGCCGAAGTGGTGGCCCGGTCGCGCCACTCGTCAGCTCCAAACTGAAAGCCGCACTGCCAGTTGAGACTCGGAGCCTTGCCTCACGTGATCGCAGCGATGGTCCTATCCGACATGCGTGGTGACATCAGGTCGATCGCAGGCAGCAGGTAGCGCACGAGAGCCGGCGACACCTCCTCGGGTCGGTGGGTGATCGCACGAACGATCCACCTCGCCGCCTCGTCGACCTCCAGCGCGCCGACGTCGTCGTATTCTGCTGTGGGAGCGATCATCTCGGTACGTACCAGCGGGAAGTAGACGTTGGTAGCCGTAACTCCTTCTGGCCGTTCGGCGTTCAGGCTGCGACCGAAGATCGCCAGTGCGCTTTTCGACCCCGCGTAGGCCGAGAACCTCGGAAACGTGTTGGCGTGCAGCGCCCAGGTGCACACGTTGACGAGCTGCCCCTCGCCACGTTCGACCATGCCAGGCAACAGCCCGAGTGAGAGCTGCACGGCGGCAAGGTAGTTGAGTCGTGCTGTGCGCTGATAGTCGTGGAACCGTTCGGTCGAGTCGACGATGGTGCGTCGAATCGAGTGGCCTGCATTGTTCACCAGAACGTCTACGGATTCTTCGGCGAGGTCGGCGATGAGTCGGTCGGTGGACGCCTCGTCGGAGAGATCGCACACCCGGTACTCGCAGCCGGTCTCGGCGGCCAGCTCGCGCAGCTTCTCCTCACCCCGCGCCACACCGATCACCCGCGCTCCACTCGCAACGAGTTGGCGCGCCGACTCCCGACCGATACCCGCCGACGCCCCGGTGATCACGACGGTCAGACCTGCGACGTCGCGGCCGCGCCCCGCCAGCGCGGCGTCGACGAATCCCGGCACGAAGCTTCGTCGCTGGACGAGAGCCTGGACCCTGCGCTGAATCGACATCGATCTCCCTTGATCCGAGTGCTCACCCGTGAAGCACTAACCCCCGAACCTAGCCCTCCCGCTCGAGAACGTCGGCGACATCCGGGGCGATCTCGCGAAGGATGCAGCGCGCAGATCTCCCGAGTGCGGCGAGATCCGCGTGACTGAGCGGGTCGACCACCGCCCGACGGACCTCCGCCGCATGTCCGGGTGCGCAGTCGGTCAGCTTGCGCACGCCGTCATCGGTGATCTGCGCCAGCGTGTGCCTCCCGCCGCCAGGGTTGGCAATGCGCGCCACCCAGCCCGAACGTTCGAGTCGCGTCATCGCATGCGACAGCCGCGACAGTGAACTCTGCGTCAGTAGGGCGAGGTCGGACAGCGGGCGGGTGCGGTCGGGCGACGACTCCAGACGGACCAGAACGTGGTACTCGAACATGTTCAGCCCGGCGTCGCGTTTGAGTTGCGAGTCGAGCGCGGCGGGCAGCGTCGTCAGTAGTGCCATCACCGATTTCCACTCCCTGAGCTGCGCGTCGTCTAGCCATGGTGCATCAGACATGGTGCCCAGCATACGCTGACTTGAACATTCAAGTAACTGCGTGTAGCTTTAGTTGAACATTCAACAACCCGTCTGCCACCGCAGCGGTTTACCCAGGAGCTGTCATGTTCATCGCCACCGTCGTCATCGCCATCGTGTTCGCACTGATGCTCGTCTTCTCGGGAGTGGGCAAACTGCGCCACGACCCCAAGCAGATGGGCGTGATGACCGAGGTCGGATTCCCCCAGGACAAGGTGGGCCTCCTCGCGCTCGCCGAGTTCGCGGGAGCGATCGGCCTCATCGTCGGCTTGTTCTGGTGGCCGATCGGCGTCGTAGCAGCGATCGGAACCTTCCTCTACTTCCTCGGCGCAGCGATCTTCCACCTGCGCGCGGGCGACAAGAACATCGCGCCCGTCGTCGTGCTGATGCTCGTCTCGATCGCGTACATCGTCCTGCGTCTGCTGAGCATCTGACAGCTGTATCCAAAGCGGGCGCCTGACCGCAGCGAACGGGCCGCCTCAGCCGCCCGCGAAGAACAAGCTGAGCGCCCGCGCGGGTTCCAGCGCGCTCGATATGTTGGCGACGCACAGCACCAGCACCGCCGCGGCCACCGTCAACGTGGCCGCGGCGGTTGCGGTTGCCGGAAGCGTCGAGTAGCTCAGTGCACCAATACCATTCGATGCAGCACGTCGGCCGCGCCACAGTCGAACCGCGAGTACGCCGAGTAGCGCCACGAATACCGCGGTCAGCACCGCCACCACGACGTGGTAGCGCGCGAAGTCGGCCACGAGGTGATCGGCAACCGGCGACGCACCCGGCGTGGCGATCCCGTGACGCACAGCGTCGATCGCCCCCGCCAGTGACGAATCACGTTGCGCGGGAAGCAATGACACCGCAGAAGACAGCGGCGCAATCGCACCCTGGATGTTGGCCATGAGCAACGCAGCGGCACTGATCGTTCCGAGTGAAACAGCCACGCCGGCGACGACGTACGCCACCGTCCGACCGCGGCTATCAGCCTGGCGCCCCTGAGACGACCTACCCTGATACGACGCCCAGAGTCGTCGGCACGCCGAGCACAACACCAGCAGCGCCAGCGCGGCGATCACCGCTTTCGCGACGTGATAGCGCGCCCAGTAGTCGACGACGGTCCTGAGGCTATCCGGGAGCACCGCGCTTCCCGAGCCCGAGTAGTCGATGAATGCGTTGCGCATCGACTGCACAAGTCGCGTGTTGTCGCCGTATCCGCCGTAATGGCCGCCCGCGAGATAGGCGGGCGCGAACACGAAGGCGATGCCGAGCACCGCCAGTATCCCCGCGTACGTTCCGGCCCACTTACCCGATGATGTCGACGTCACCCGATGACAGTAGCGCCGCGTACGCGGCCATGGCCTTGCCCGATGAGATGAGCGGATCGCGGGACCTCAACGTACGCGCCATCACGAATGCTCCCTCGAGAGCCGCCAGTACCGCGACGACGAGATCGCGTGCGGCTGGTGTTGTCATTCCTCGCGCAGACAACAGCTTCGTGCCCGCGGTGATCCACTCGTCGAAGATCTCTCCAGTCGTCGCGCGCAGCTCGGGTTCCACATCGGCCACCTCGCCCGCAATGGTCCCCACCGGGCACATATTGGCCCAGCCCGTCCCTTCGGCGGCATCTGCTGCCTCGCGAAAGGCAGACTCGATCGCCGTCGGAATGTCGTCACCCGCCATCATCAATCCGCCGACCAACTGGGCGTATGCCTGACCCATCGAGCGGAGGGCCGCGCCTGCGACTTGTCGCTTGCCCCCTGGAAAGTGGTGGTACAGGGAGCCGTTGGGCACTCCCGCGGCGTCGAGAACCTGCTTGATGCCCGTGGCCGAGTAACCACGACGACGCAACGACTCACCCATCGCGACGACGATCCGCTCCGCAGTCTGGCCGTCCTCGGCTGTGACTTTTTCCGACCGTGCTCCCGTTGACACCTTCACAGCTTAGAGCAAGTGCTCTAGAGTGGTTGCTCTAGAGCACTTGCTCCAGATCGGTCGGTAGATCTTGAATAGTGGAGGTCCGATGAACCACCGACTCAGCTCCGTCGGCATGCCCGCAGGAAGCATCGACTATGCAGACGAGGGCAGCGGTCCGCCCGTGGTGTTGCTGCACGGTTTGTTCATGGACCACACCCTCTGGGATCAGGTCATGCCGTTGCTCCCGTCCGGCTTCCGCTACCTGAGACCAGTCCTCCCACTTGGCGCGCATCGTCGCGCAATGAACTCCGACGCCGACCTGCGGATGCCGGGAATGGTGAACCTCGTCGCAGACTTCCTCGACGCCCTCGACCTCGACGACGTGACACTCGTTCACTCCGATTGGGGCGGCGGACTGTTCCTGACCGCAGCGAAACGCGACCAGCGGGTGGGACGACTCGTGATCCTGCCGTGCGAGGCGTTCGAGAACTTCCCTCCAGGATTGCCCGGCAAAATGGCCACCGTGTCGGCACATCTTCCTGGCGGCCTGACTCTCGCGGCACGGCTACTGCGAATCCGGTGGCTGCGCAACACACCGTTGCTCTTCGGCTGGATGACAGCTCGCCCGATTCCCGACGCTGTTGTCGAGGGGTGGACGAAATCCGTACTCTCCGACCGCAACGTTGCGCGCGACCTGGCCTCCTACGCCTCCACGCGATTCGACGCATCGAGCCTCATCCGTGATACCGAGGCTCTTCGCGAATTCACGGGAGATGCGTTGATTCTCTGGCCTGTTCGCAATCACGTGATGCCGCCCGAGCATGGCCGCCGCCTCGCCGACCTGATTCCCTCCGCGCGCCTGCGGACGATCGACGGCTCGGTCCTCCTCTCGCTCGACGATCCCGCCACGGTCGCCCGCGAGATCGGCGCTTTCCTGACCCGTCAGCCCGACGTCGACGAACGCACCCGTGTCGCGGGGTCCTGACACGCGGCGTTCACTGCCGGTGTCACCTGTGGTCGGAAGCCGGTACCGGACCGGATCGTGAAAGCCGCGACCACTCCGCCCAGTGCACAGAAGACCGCGGAGATGAGCATCGCCGTGGTGAATCCGGGACCGAGCGGCTGGCCAGGTCCAGCACTGATCCCCGCAACAGCAGGAAGAACCGCGACGGCGAGCAGACCCGCGATCCTCGACACAGCGTTGTTGACACCCGACGCCGCGCCGGCGTGCGCATCGTCGACCGCAGCGAGCGCCGCGGCGGTCAGGGGCGCGACGGTGATGGTCATACCCACACCGAACAGGATCACCGCGGGGAACACCGCGCCGAGATAGCTTGCCCCAGGGACGATCCGCGCCATCAATGCCAACCCGATGCCCGCGATGATCGGGCCCACGGTCATCGGAATGCGAGGACCCGTCTTCTGCGCAATCCGCCCCGACAGGGACGACCCGAAGAGCATCACGACGGTGCTCGGCACCATCGCAGCGCCGGCTTCCAATGCCGAGTACCCGAGGCTCTGTTGTAGTTGCAGCGCAACAAGAAACAGCGCCCCTCCGAGCGCGGCATAGACGAGCAGGGTCGTCGCATTCGCTCCGGTGAACTGCGCCGAGCGGAACATCGACAACTCGAGAAGTGATGCAGGCGTGCGTAGTTCGATCCGCACGAACACCACCAGAAGCACAACCCCAGCGACTCCTATCGCGATGATCCACGGCGTCCACCCGCGCGACGGCCCCTCGATCAGCGCAACGATCACACCCGCGAGTCCCAGCGTGATGGTGACGGCACCAGGAATGTCGGGCCGCCCTGCCACGTCGGGCTCCTTCGATTCGTCTATGTGCCGCAACGTGATCGCCGCCGCAACGAGCGCGAGCGGCACGCTGAGGAAGAAGACCCACCGCCACGACGCGGCGTCGACGAGCCATCCGCCGACGAACGGTCCGAGCGCACTCGTCGCCCCCGACATCCCCGCCCACAGGCCGACTGCCTGCCCTCGTTCCTCTTCGCGGATACCGGCATTGACCAGTGCAAGGCTGCCCGGCACGAGTGCGGCCGCCGCGACACCCTGGACAAGACGTGCCACCACCAACCACTCGATGGTCGGGGCAAGACCGCACGCGATCGAGGCGATTGCGAACACGATCAAACCGCCGACGAATACGGCCCTGCGGCCGTACCGATCTCCCGCGACACCACCGGTCAGCAGCAGCGCGCTGAGTGTGAGCATGTACCCGTCGACGACCCACTGCTGTCCGGCGAGCCCGGTGTCGAGGTCGCGCGCGATGGTCGGCAATGCGACGTTCACGACGGTGCCGTCGAGGAAGGCGACACCCGAACCGAGGACAGCCGACGCGATGAGCCAGCGACCCTTCGCCGACGATGCGCTGACCCCCGGAGAGCCATTGTTCGGCGCAGGCGTGTGCATATCGTTGCCCGTCTCTCACAGTCGTGGTGCAGTGGTGTCGGCGGCACGCGGAGCCGTAGGTAGTTCCCACGATGCTCCGATCGTGCACGACTTGCCAATGAACGCAGACCAGCCAGTGTTGACCACCAGAGGAGCCGACGATGACCACCGCCGCTAGACGCCTACTGACCGCGTTCGTTCTCTTCGCGTTGACCCTGGTCAGCGGACCGGCTTTGGCGAATGCCGCGCCATCGGCTCCCACGCGATCAGATGTGCTGACGTTCTCGATTCCCGCGATCGGCGGCGTCGAGACCGGTCCGGCCGGCGTGCCCGGCGGATCGCTGCGTCCGGTCACCGTCGTCGCGCAACCGGCGCCGCGCACCCTGCAGTTCCCGCCACCGCCCGCCGCCGTCACCTTCTCCGTGCCCTCACCGGCGTCGTATCACTACCAGTACTCGCATCGGTTCCTGTCGATCTCGTGGAACAACCTGCGGACCGGCAAGCACGGCGTGGTGTCTCTGCGGCACTGGCAGCTACCGAGCTATCCGGTGAGCGGCTACCCGTCGACGCTGAAGACGTCCGCGGTCGCGGTGACCGGGTCGGGTCCCGTCGTCGCGACGGTCAGCGTGCTGCGTGAGCAGCCGAATGCAGCGCCGCAAGTGATCAGCGTGATCCCAGGCGTGAACGCGATTCAACTGCCCTGATCGGCACGCTCCCGCCTCGCCGTGATCGCCGACGCCGCGCTCCGGAGGTCGAGGCGAACGGCAGGCGGGACGACCACTGCCAGAGGGATGAAGACAGGCGCGAGCATGATCGGCAGCGTGAGGACGGCTCGAGCCCCGACGGTCGTCGACCCATCGGATGCGCGGTCGACGGTGAGCACCAGCGCGGCGTCGACAAATCTCCACTGCCCGATCTCGACCCAGCGCCGTGGTCGAGCGCTCCGCACGACGTCCATGCGTGGGCGGACACACGGGACGACAGTGACGTCTGTCCACGACGTTCCGACGTCGCCGGGGTGATCGCCGAGGGGCATCAGGTCGGCGATCGCACGCAGGCTGGCTTGCCACTGCGGCCGGTTCTCCGGGTCGACGAGGTAGTCGAAGACCTCGTCGGGCGGGGCGTCGAAGGAGACCGACACGTCGGCGACGGCACGGCGGACGGTCGACGGAATGCGCATGAACGTCACCGTCTAGAGCGGCAGCGTCGGCCAGGCGTCGGGTCCGGCACTGCCCGCGGCGTAGTCGTCGATCGGCACCTTGTTGGCACGCCACGCGTCGACGATGGGATCGACGATGCGCCAACACTCTTCGGCGGCATCGCCGCGAACGGCAAGTGTCTCATCGCCTTTGATGATTCCCGACAGCACCTCGGCGTATGCCCGCATCGACGCGTTGCCGAAGTCGGCGTCGAGGTCAACGGTCTTGAGCGCGAAGGGATGTGAGCCACGATGGACGTTGAGCCGCACCGACATCGCGTCGTGACCGAACGTGAAACGCAGGACGTTGGGCTGGACTTGGTCCTCAAACTGCTCGGGGACGTGCCGCAGCGGACGGAAGGTCAGCACGATCTCCTTCGCCTCCGGATCGAGCGCCTTGCCCGAGCGCAGCGTGAACGGCACTCCCTGCCACCTGTTGGTGCGAACCTCGAACGTGGCTTCCGCCAGGGTCTCGGTGTTGTTCGACGCGTCGACACCGTCCTCGTCGACGTAGTTGGGCAACTGCTCGCCGCCCGCTTCGCCCGCCGTGTAGCGGGCTCGACGCGACGATGCCACGGCATCGTCGTCCCAGATGTGCACGGCACGCAGCGCCGCGCCGATCGCGTCACGCAGATCGCGCTCGCCGAGTGTCGCAGGCGGTTCCATCGCGACGACGGCCACCAGTTGCAGCAGGTGGCTCTGGATCATGTCCTGCAGCGCGCCGACCCCGTCGTAATAGCCTGCGCGGCCCTCTAATCCGAGGCTCTCGTCGTAGCGGATGACGACCGACTCGATATGTGTTCCCGACCACACCGGCTCGAACACGCGGTTGGCCAGACGCACACCGAGCAGGTCGAGCAACACCGACTGACCGAGGAAGTGATCCACGCGGTAGATCTGGTTCTCGGGTACCAGCTCCAGCAGGAGCTCGTTGAGTTCGCGGGCCGACTTCTGGTCGCTCCCGAACGGCTTCTCGGGGGCGAGCGTGGTGCCGGGCGGAAGGTCGACGTCGCGCAGCGCCTCGCACGCCTTGCGGGTCACCGACGGCGGCACCGCGAAGTACAGCACGGGACGGCCGTCGATATCGCTGAGAACACTTCTGAGATCGTCGGCGTCGGTCGGGTCGCCCCGGCGGTACACGGTCTGTTCTGCCACCCGGTCCCCCGCGTCCGACCGCTCATCGGCGAAAGCTTCGCGAACCTTGTCCCGCCACTGATCGTCGGTCAGGTCGTGCCTTCCGACGCCGATCAAACGCACGTTGAGATCGGGTTCGAGACCGAGCAACTGGCCGAGTGCGGGGAGCAGCAGCCGCTTGGTCAGGTCACCCGTGGCGCCGAAAATGATCAGCGTCGTCACCTGCGGTGACGTCTGGTCATCAGCGCTCGAGGTGTTGTCCGACGCCGGTCCGGTCACGTAGTCCTCCTCCACGATGAGCCCGTCCGTGCGGACTCTATTGGCGTGTGCCCGACTCGCGAAGTTTCGTCGGACAACTGCGATCACAGGCAGAATCGAGAGCATGGCCGCCTATATCGAAGACTACGCACTCGTCGGGGATTGCCGCACCGGAGCGCTGATCTCACGCAACGGTGACGTCGACTGGTTGTGCGTTCCACGCTTCGACAGCGCCTCGATCTTCGGGAGCCTCCTCGGCAAACCCGACCACGGATCGTGGCACCTTGCGCCAACCGACCTCGACGCGACGGTGAGCCGACGCTACGACGGTGAGACGTTGATCCTGGTGACGCGGTGGGAGACGTCGACCGGTGTCGCCGAGGTCCACGAGTTCATGCCGATCGACGGCGGGCGCGTCGATCTCGTGCGGCGAGTGGTCGGGATCAGCGGCAAGGTCGAGATCGATACGGAACTCCGCATGCGCTTCGACTATTCGCGGGTCGTCCCCTGGGTGCTGCAGCACGGCGACAACGAGCGACCGGCGCTGAGGGCGGTCGCGGGACCAGACGCCGTGATCGTCCGAGGCATCGCTCTGAAGGCCACCGACCACGTCCACCGCGCGACGAAGACGATCCACGCGGGCCAGACCCTTGATTTGGTGTTGACCTGGTACCACTCATATCGCGAAGAGCCAGAACCACTCGACGTCGATCAGGCGCTGCGCGAAACACACGACTGGTGGACCGAGTGGGCAGGCCGTATCGACCACACCGGGTCACGCGACGCGGCGATCGTCCGATCGCTGATCACGTTGCGTGCGTTGAGTAATCTCGACACAGGGGGGATCGTCGCCGCTGCAACCACGTCGCTACCCGAATCCATTGGTGGATCACGTAATTGGGACTACCGCTATGTGTGGCTACGTGACGCAGCCCTGACGCTCGACGTCCTCGTCTGCCACGGATTCATCCGCGTGGCCGAGCACTGGCGGATGTGGTTGCTGCGCGCCATCGCCGGCGATCCCAGTCAGTTGCAGATCATGTACGGCATCGCGGGAGAGCGAGAACTGCCCGAGATCGAGATGCCCCAGTTCCCCGGTTATGAGGGCTCCGCCCCGGTACGGGTCGGCAACGGCGCCGTCGACCAGTTCCAGGCAGACACTATCGGCGAGGTGCTCGTCGCACTCGACGCCGCCCGTGCCGCAGGCCTGCCGGAGAACAAGATCTCGTGGTCGCTGCAGCGCGAACTACTCAAACGGGCCGAGGAGAACATCGACAAACCCGACAACGGCATCTGGGAGATCCGCGGGCCGCTGCGCAAGTTCACGCACTCGCGGGCGATGGTGTGGGCGGCGTTCGACCGAGGCGTACGCGCCGTCGAAGAGCACGGACTCAAGGGGCCCGCGAACCACTGGAAAGCGCTGCGCGACAAGATTCGAGCCGAGATCGAGGAGACCATGGTCGACCCGCACACCGGCCGGTTCGTCCAGTACCCGGGCACGACGGAGGTCGACGCCTCACTACTGCAACTCCCACAGGTCGGCTTCTGCGACTTCGACGATCCGCGCATGCTCGCCACTGTCGAGGGCATTGAGCAAACGTTGATGCAGGGCGGCTTGGTGTTGCGCTACCGGACGTCGTCGCACGTCGACGGCCTCGACGGCACCGAACATCCCTTCATGGCGTGTACGTTCTGGCTCGCAGAGCAGTACGCCCGCAGCGGCAGGCGTGGCGACGCCGAAAAGGTTATGGCTCAGGGTATGGCGACGGCCAACGACGTCGGACTGTTCTCCGAGGAGTATGACGTCGACGCACGCAGGCAGGTCGGGAATACGCCACAGGCGTTGTCACACTTGGCATTTGTGCGCGCCGCGGATGCGCTCGCCGACTACCCGGACAACTGACCTCGACGCATGGCGAGCCGTGTCAGCGGGGAGATCCCAACGGGGAGTTGACAAACCACACGATCTCCTCGCGCATCGACCTGCTCTGCCAGCCGTCCTGTGTGCGTATGAGGGCGTGGTGGTAGTAGCCGCCGCACGAACTCTGCTCGCCGAGTCCCGGGATCTGCATGGGATTGAGGAACTGCGCGCGAACCGTCGCCGTGTCGCCGCTGATCTCGACGTCGATGTTCAGCACGTAGTGCATCGTCATCTCCAGCGACGACAGCCCGCGCTCGAGCCAGTCCACGACGTCGTCGACGCTGCCGATGATTCCGAACGGCGATGCCGTGTAGTCGATTTCGGCATCCTCGGTGAAGACCGTGCGGTACAGCGGCCAATCCCGGGCGTCGACGGCGGTTGCGTAGCGAGTCAGCAACTGCCGGATCTCCACCGTATCCCCGATGGTCTGGGCATCCACTTCGATTCTCCCCCTGCTCAATTCGGTGTGATATCGATGGTCACCGCGTCGGGATAGAACGCGACGTGACCCGCGATCTCGGCGACCGCGGGGTAGGGCTCGTCGTAGAACCACACCTTGTCGGCGAGCGTCGCACCGTCGGCACCGACTATCCCGTGGTATCCGGCCTCGCCCTTGTAGGGGCAGTACGTCTGATGCGTACTCGGAGTGAAGACGTCGGCGTCGAGGTCGTGGCGCGGAATGTAGTAGACCGGCGGATACGACGCTTCCCGCAGAATGAGCGCGTCGTCAGTCTCGGCGATGACGCGATCTGCCACGCGGATGCGCACGTGCTCTGGGGCAGGTTCGACGGTGATCGGATGGTCGTCGGTCGGTAATAGCACCTGGCGTTCACTCATGGGTCTCCTGTGTCACTCGTGTGCGGCCCGCAGCGGCGGACCGTCGAATCTTTCGATCGTCACGAACTCGTCGACGGGTTGCCTGCGCAGCTTCGTGAGTTGTTTGACGGGCCTGCCGATGGGCAGCACCGCGGCGACGGCGTGCGTCGTCGGCAACCCGAGCAGTTCTTGGACGGCGGGCTCGCTCGCCGCGGCCACCGTCGTGACCGTGCCACCGAATCCATGGGCGCGAGCCTGCAGCAAGATGTTCCACACCAGCGGATAGATCGACGCTCCGCTGATGACACCGATGCGGTCGAGGTCCTGGTCGGTCGCCGCGACGACGGCGAGGTCGACCGACACGACGAGCACCACCGGGGCGTTGATGAGCGGGGAGACGAATGCGTCGACGCCGTCGACGGATTCGAGGTCGCTCTCGGTGACCGACGTCGGGTTGACCGGATTCCACGGACTCTCGCCTGCCGCCTTTTGCGCGAGGTAGCGTCGGGCCGCAGGTTTGCTGAGGTCGGCGATCCGACGTTTCGTCTCGGCGTCGCGCACCACGGTCACGTGCGCGCCCTGACGGTTGCCGCCGCTCGGAGCGAAGCGCGCGACGTCGAGGATGTCGAAGAGCACGTCGTCGGGAAGCGGATCGTCGGTGTACGACCGCGCCGCGAACGTCGTGCGCATCGCCTCGCTCAGGTCGAACCCGCTCGTGCTTGTGTCGGAGTCCACCTCTTCACTATGCCAACCCGGTCAGGCGGCGGGAGCCGTACTCGACGATCCGGCGCACCAACGCGCCCGTGCTGATTGAATGGCTGTCGACACGCGATTGCCGACCGGCGGTCGACGCGGACAGATCACGGGGGTGACGATGAGCCGACGTTCGACGCTGCAGCGACTCGACCCGATAGGTTCGTGGGGCGGGCTGCACGCCGTGAGTCGGCTCGTGTACACCACTCCGGGGCCGGACGGAACGTCGGTCACCGCAACGGGATTGGTGTGTCTCCCCGACGGTCCCGCCCCCGCGGAGGGTTGGCGGGTGGTTGCGTGGACCCATGGGACGTCTGGACTGTCGGAGCACTGTGGGTTGACCGGCTCGCCGGATCTCGAGGCTGGGACCGGCGAGGTGATCGGTCGGCTCAACGCTGCTGGATACGCCGTCGTCGCCCCCGACTATCTCGGCCTCGGCCCGGGCACCATCGGTCCGCATCCGTACCTGCACACCGACACCGAATCGACCGCGACGATCGACGCTGTCTGCGCGGCGCGCATGGGCATCGACGAGTTGTCGCAGCACTGGGCCGTCGCCGGCCAGTCGCAGGGCGGTCACGCGGCACTGGCGGCCGGGCACCGTGCCGCGACGTATGCACCCGACCTGATCTTCCACGGCACCGCGGCCCTTGCCCCGGCGTCGAACATCGAGCACGTCTTCGCCATGGCCAGGCCTCAGATGCCGTCGATTCCCGGCTTTCCGGTCGGCAGCCTGCTGGCGGTGCTGACCGGGATGACGGCGACGCCGACCAAGGTGGACGTCCCCTCCTACCTCACCCCGGTCGGTCAGCGAATCTCCGACGAGATGACCGGTGTGTGCAGCGCCGCGTGGCCACAACTCGTAGCGGGGGTATCGACGGGTTCGGTGGTGGCGAAACCTCTGGGCGACAGCGATTTTCGACGCTCCCTGGCCGAGTACATGGCCGTGCCCACCGGCGGCTACGGCGCTCCGGTGTTGATAGTGCACGGCTGGAAGGACTCTCGCGTACCGCTGCCGCTGACGCTGCGCCTGCTGCGGCAGTTCCGGCGAGCGGGCACGCGCTTCGAGTTCCACGCCGTCAACGCGGGCCACGACGACGTCCGCGACGGCGCCGGCCTCATGTACCTGCTGGCATTCCTCCACCGCATCCTGCCCGCGCAGGGGTGACGCACGCCCATTCGGCGGGACGGAGCACCCACTCGGCGGGATGAAGCACCCACTCGGCGGGACAGAGCACCCACTCGGCACGACAGAGCGCACAGTCGACGAAATACAGCGCCCACTCGACGAAGTTCGGCGCACAGCCGACGAGAGTTCCCGTCGACTGTGCGCCGTATTCAGCCCACTGTGCGCTGTATTCAGCCCACTGTGCGCTGTATTCAGCCCACTGGGCGCTCGAGGCAGGCGACTGTGCGCGTCAGACCTTCTGCTGCATCGACGACCGGGCAGGGTTGCCCTGGTCGGCGGCCTTGGGGTCGGGCTCGTCGGCCTTCTCCGTGACGCCCTTCTTGATCTTGGCGCCGAGGTCGGCGTCGACGCGGCTCCAGTAGTCGAACGCCCGGGCCAACACCGGTTCGGACACTCCGTTGAGCAGGTGGCCGACGACGTTGTCCGCCAGTCGATCCCGCGCGGCGTCGTCGAGTACCTCACGGACCAATGTGCCCGCCTGGCTCCAGTCGTCGTCCTCGGGATGGTCGACGTAGGCGCTGCGGATGATCTCGCCGTCGGCGGCCCACTGCGGCTCCGGCTGACCCGAGAACGTCGCTGCGGGACCACCTTTCGAGTTCGGCGCATAGACCGGGTCGGTCACCGGATTGATACGCATCGCACCGTCTTTGGAGTACGTGTGGACATCGTTGCGAGGCGCGTTTACCGGGATCTGCTTGTAGTTCACGCCGAGCCGGGCACGATGTGCGTCGGCGTAGGCGAACACGCGGCCGAGCAGCATGCGGTCGGGGCTGAATCCGATACCGGGCACGACGTTGTTGGGCTCGAACGCCGCCTGCTCGATCTGTGCATGGTTGTCGGTCGGGTTGGTGTGCAACGTCATCTTCCCGACCTCGTGCAGCGGGTAGTCACCATGCGGCCACACCTTGGTCAGGTCAAAGGGATTGAACCGATACGAGACCGCGTCGTCGTACGGCATCAGTTGCACCTTGAGAGTCCAGCTCGGTCGACCGCCGCCCGCGATGTTCTCGAAGAGGTCGCGGGTGTGGAAATCGGTGTCGGCAGAAGCCATTTGGTCGGCTTCGTCCTGGGTGAAGAACTCGACGCCCTGATCGGAGATGAAGTGGTACCTCACCCAGTGCTTGACGCCCTGGGCATTCACCCACAGATAGGTGTGCGAGCTGTAGCCGTTCATGTGGCGCCAGGTCTTCGGGATACCGCGGTCGCCCATCAGCCAGGTGACCTGGTGCGCCGACTCCGGAGACAGCGTCCAGAAGTCCCACTGCATGTCGTGGTCGCGCAGGTTGTTGTCGGCGCGGCGTTTCTGCGACCGGATGAAGTGCTGGAACTTCAGCGGATCCTTGATGAAGAAGACCGGCGTGTTGTTGCCGACCATGTCGTAGATGCCCTCTGAGGTATAGAACTTCAACGCGAAGCCGCGTGGGTCGCGCCACGTGTCCGGGCTACCCCGCTCACCGGCGACGGTCGAGAATCTCGCGACCATCTCCGTCTTCACGCCTGGTTGGAAGAGCGCCGCGCAGGTGTAGGCCGAGACGTCTTCGGTTGTCTCGAACGTGCCGAACGCACCGCTCCCCTTGGCGTGGGGTTGACGCTCGGGGATGCGCTCGCGGTTGAACTGCGCCATCTGCTCGATCAGGTAGTGATCGTGCAGGACGATGGGACCGCCCGCTCCGACGGTGAGCGAATGCTCATCGCTTCCGGCAGGCGCTCCGGAGTCTCTTGTTGTGTAGAAATCGTTCTGATCCGACATATCGCCTCCAAGGGGCTGGGGTCGGCGAAAAGTTGTCAACGGGGGCGTCGGGCTGTTTCAACGCCGTGCTCTCGACACTAGACGTCGGACCGATATGCCGCAGAAACTTCGACTGCCCAGCCGAAAGGGCACCAGCAGGGTCAGTACAGCAGGGGTCAGTACAGCAGGGGGCCGAGTTCTGCGGCGAGTTCACGACAGCGGGGCACCAGCGAGGTGATGGCATCGAGACGCGCAGAGAATCCTGTCACCGTGACCGCACCGCGGACCACACCCTCGACGTCGAGTATCGGTATGGCGATCGACGCCTCTCCGTCGAGCATTTCGTCGACCGACACGGCGTAACCGCGCTGACGTGTCTCCTCGACTTGCGCTGCGAGTTCACGCATCTCGGTGACGGTCGACGGCGTCAGCGCGGGAAGTGTTGGCGGCAGAAGCTCGCGCCACTGCGAGTCCGCCGCGAGCAACAACTTTCCCGCGGCCGACGCGTGCAGGGATCGGATCATTTCGTGCTCGGCGACCAACGGATGGTCGGGATCCATGTCGACGATCCGAAGGGTCGCGGGACGAAAGTGCATGACGTACACGCCGAAACGCACCGATGCCCGGAACTTCTCGCAGAGTTCCTGTGCGCGGCTGGACATGTACGGGGTCACCGCGGAGTGCACCATGGTGTTCAATCTGTTTCCCAGCGCGAAACCGCGCAGATCCGCTGTCCGCACGAGGTACTCCTCGACGGCCAACGTGTTCAACAGGCGATAGATGTTGGCAGGCGGCACATCCAAACGGTCGGCGATCTCGCGGCTCGTTGCTCCCGGTCCGAGATCACCGACGGCCTCGATGATCTGCATCGCCCGCGCTATCGACTCACCCGCGCCGGGCCGTCCCATCCCCATCAGCCCATCCCCATCAGCGCAACCCCGGTAACGCCAGCACGTCGTCACGGTTCGTCTCGTCGAACACACCGACCCGAGCGAACCGCGCGGGCCACTGTGCATAGATCACCACCACCGCGATCGCAACGACAGCCACCGAACCGAAGAAGCACAGGAACGTCACCCGATCACCGGAGTCCGACATCGTGGCGCCCAACCCGAGAAGAATCACCAGGCCCGACGCGGTTCCCCAACTCGCGACCAGAAGGGGCCGCGTCAATTCCCCCATGCGTCGCAACAACCGCGGCGCCGCGAGACATGCCGCGACGTAGCTGCCCATGTAGCCGAGGGCGCTCAGGGTGAGAAAGTCACGGACACCCTCCTCGGGATCGCCGCCGAACCACAGGAACATCAACGGCCCGAGCGCCACCACCGACGTCGCGATCGCGGTGGCGAACGCCGGCGTGTGGAGTCGACGATGCGTGGCGCCGAACTGCTTCGGAATGATGTGCTCACGCCCGAGCGTGAAGAGCACGCGCACAAGCGCATTCACCGATGCCATAGCGCACGCCAGGAATGAGGTAGCGATACCGACGTCGAGAATCACTGCGGCGACGGGGCTTCCGTCCGAGAGGAACAGTGCCGCGAGCGGTGTGCTGCTCTCCCGTACCGACTCCGACGCTCCCGCCATTGCCGCCGACTGACTCGACACGGCAAGCAGATAGATCACGCCCGCCAACAACGGTGTCCACAGCAGCGCACGTGGCACCGACCGGAAGGGTCGACGCGCCTCGGCAGACAGCGTCGTCGAACTCTCGAATCCGACGAATGCACTCACTGCGACAACCACACTCAGTGCCAGTGAGCCGTCGGGATTCGGGTGCGCGTCGGACAGCCTCCATGGTTGGTCGCGATGGGTGTAGCCGAGCCACAGCATCAGCGCGACCATCACGACCACCGCGAGCAGCTCGATGCAGAGGATCACCACCGCCGAGACCTTCACTCCCCTGATCATCACGAAAGCCATGACGACAGCGGCGAGTACGACGATCGCACTCATCGCCACCTGTGATACACGTTGTGTCACACCGGCACTGATCGCAATGTGATTCGTGTACAGACCGACAGCCATGAGACCGGCGACGCTCACGGCGGTATAGCCGACGACCGCCGACCATGCCGTCACCATCGCCGTCCTCGCGCCATACGCCTGCGCCACATAGGAATAAAGACCACCGACGACCGCGACGCGTTGTGCCATCGGCCGGATGCAGAGTGCGACGAACATGATCACCACGAGCGCGGTCAGGAATGCCGCGATGCTCCTCGCCCCACCCGCCGCGACGATGACGAAGAGTGGCGTCACGGCGGAGGTGCCCGCAGGCGCGATCGCCGCGACAGACTGCGCGACAACCGCTACGAACGGGAGCTGCCTGCGCGTGAGCCCGCGGACCGGCGACTCGTCGGCAATCAGTGGCACCGACGGCACGGGCGGCGAGGGCACAGGCGGCGAGGGAACCGGTGAAGAGGAAGTCGAGGTCATGATCGCGTTCACAGTGGACCCCCCACGTTGCGCCTCGGCTAATTGAGGTCACGGTCGCGTTAACCGGGGTGAGAGACGTACTACGCCGGCCGTGCGCAATTGATCCAGGTCACCCGGGCTGCGCCGGGTCGGGCGTCGGTCACGGATCCTTGTGTGACAGACAGGTAAATCCGCTCGCGAGTGACGGACGCAGATCTTCGCAGTCAGTGCAACGCCGAGGCGATCGCCAGGTCACACCTGACTCCTAGAGTCATGCCATCGCCACCGGAACGCGCTGGCGATGATGACTCACGACGGCCGGGGCAAAGGGGAACCATGTCGGCATCACAGGCGGTAAGGGGCGCGGAGAGTGCGTCTCATTCACACGAAAACTCAACGGGGACAGCATCACAGGACCAGAGCGCGCAGCGTTCGGGATTCCGCAGACGTTCCGTCCTCGTCGGGGGTATGGCTGCAGCGGCAGCGGGTGCGGTTGCGCTGCAAGGCGTGACGGGGGCCGCACCCGCTGCTGCTGCGGGCCGTGACCTCGACCCGAACGACAAAAGCATCGCATTCGCGGGCGTCGTCGAGATCGCCAAACGCATTGCGGCAGGCGAGTTCACCGCTCGACAGATCACCGACTTCTTCCTCGCTCGGATCGACATGCTCAACCCGACGTTGCGCGCGTGGACGATTCCGCTTCACGAACGTGCCCGCGCCGAGGCGGACGCTCTCGACGCCAAGAAGGCGAGCGGCGCACGCCTTGGTCCACTGCACGGCGTGCCGATCGGGATCAAAGCCGAGAAT
The DNA here is from genome assembly GCF_036540975.1 of Gordonia sp. w5E2. NCBI lineage: Bacteria > Bacillati > Actinomycetota > Actinomycetes > Mycobacteriales > Gordoniaceae > Gordonia > Gordonia sp. w5E2. The sequence goes on from NZ_CP144213.1 coordinate 4,589,740, forward strand.
CACGTCAAAGGTGTCCCGACAACCTATGGCGGTGCGGCATTCACCACTCCCGCGACCGACGACGCCGAAGTCGTGAAACGCCTGCGTGCCGCGGGTGCAGTCATCCTCGGGATCACGGCTATGCCGGAGTTCGGCATCTGGCCGTTCACGGAGACGTCGGCACACGGATACACCCGAAACCCGTGGAACATCCTGCACTCCACCGCGGGATCGTCGGGAGGGACCGCGTCGGCGGTGGCATCGGGCATGGTGCCCGCCGCGATCGGCGGCGACGGCGGCGGATCGATTCGGCTGCCGTCGTCGTGGTGCGGCTTGTACGGACTGAAGCTCCAGCGCGGCCGAGTGTCGGCTGCACCCAATGTCGACCTGTGGAAGTCTCTCGGCGTGATCGGCCCGCTGTGCCGGAAGGTCGAAGACACCGCGCTGATTCTCGACTGCATCCACGGCAGCGTCGCCGGAGTCGACCTCTACAAGGCTGATCCGTGGCCGTACTCCCTTACCGAGGCGTTGACGAAACGTGTTCGGCCACTAAGGATTGCGATCTCCACGGCGCAGCCCGCCGGCACTCACCTCGACGAGGACACCCGTCGCGCCGTGCTGCAGACCGGCGCCATACTCGGCAAGCTGGGCCACCGCGTCGTCGCACACGATCCGGTCTACCCTGCGACGCTCACCGCTGCATTCCAACCGCAGGTTCTCGGTGGTTTCAGCACCGAAGCCCGCCGCGCCGACCACTACGAACTGCTCGAGCGGCGAACCCGCGAGGGTGTCGATGTCGGACGGAGCACGGGCTTGTCGTCCGATCTCGCAGTGACCAAGGCCATCGAGCTCAGCAAGACCGTCGGAAAACAGATCCTGGCGTCGGTGTTTCCCGCCTACGATCTGCTGATCTGTCCGACCACGCCCGGAAAGGCCTATCCCATAGGACAACTCGACGGCGCGGGCTTCGTCGAGGCATCGGCCAAGGCGTCACCGGTCGCGGCGTACACATCCGTGTGGAACGTCGTGGGTAATCCGGCAGCGGCGGTCCCTGCCGGCTTCTCCGGCGGCCTGCCGTTGAGCGTGCAGCTCGTCGGCCCCAACAACAGCGAACCCCTGATCTGCCAGGTCGCGGCACAACTACAAAAGGCTCGACGCTGGCCCGACCAGACGCCGCCGAACAGCTGAGGCCCGGACACATCATGAACCGTTATCTCACAACGCTATTCACCGTCGCTGCCGCGACCATCGCCGCGCTCACCGCGACGATCGTTGCGACACCCACCGCAGCGGCCGCAACCAGTTACGCCTCCGACACCCGCGGCGTCGGACCGGAAATCAAAGGGTTCCAAGCCGCTTTCGCCTACCCGTTCCCGGAAGCCGCCCCGGCGGGCGCCAACGACTGGACGTGTCGTCCGACGGCCGCGCATCCTCGACCGGTTGTCCTGGTCCACGGCACCTGGGAGGGCGCATTCAGCACGTTCGCCCGACTCTCGCCCGCCCTCAAGCGCGCCGGATTCTGCGTCTTCACACAGAATTACGGCCGTGGCGGCGTCGCAGAAGGTGGCGCACTGTCGGTGATCCCCGGGCTATACGGGACGGGTCCCGTCGAAGACTCCACTGAGCAGCTCGCGCAGTTCGTGCAACGCGTGCGGAAGGCAACGGGAGCAAGCCAGATCGATGCCATCGGTCATTCGCAGGGCGGCGTGCTCATCCGTCGTTACCTCAAGTACAAGGGCGGCGCAGATCCATCCGACCCCACGCACAACGTCGTCGCGAACGTGGTGACGCTCGGCGCCACCAATCACGGGACGACACTGAGTGGCTCGGGCGCGCTCGCCGTGGTGCTGCGGGACGCCGGTGTCAACGTCGAACCAGGCGTCACGGCCATTGCGGGAAGCGCGGGATACGAACAGCTCGTCGGATCGTCGATGATCACCGACCTCAACCGCGGCGGCGAGACATTCGCCGGCGTCGACTACACCGTGATCGCGACCCGCTTCGACCAGTTCTCGACGCCGTATGCCGCCACGTTCCTGACTGCTGGTCCCGGCGCGAGGGTCAACAACGTCCTGCTCCAGGATGGCTGTCCGGTCGACATCTCGGGGCACTCCGTGATGACCTACTCCCCGCGGGCGATCTCCGTGACGCTACGTGCACTCGGCGTTTCGACGCCGCTCGTGTGCACCTTCCATCCGTGGAATCAGGACTGGGGATTGACCGGGTAGTCCGGCAGGTCGAAACCGACGCCCGTCGCCTTTTCCGCAGACTCCCACAATGCGCGAGCCAGGCGAAGGTCGTCGGTTTCCTCCGGCGGAGCAACCAGGACCGGCGCGCCGGACAGTTCCAGGAACCCTCCCGGCCCGATGTACTGGCCGCCGAGTAAACCGGGATCGGTCGCCGCACGCACAGACGACAGCGATCCCTCAGCCGGGTCCATGATGAAAGTCCGTCGCACCCACCGCAGGCTCGGCGTGCTGAACAGCCAGCTCAGCACTCCTTGATCGCGCATCACCCCGCTGTGGGTCGCACCCGGATGCGCCAGGACCGACGACGGCGCACCGTCGCCGAGCAACGCAAGCCGACGCTGCAGCGCCACGGCGAAGATCGCCTGAGCCAGTTTCGACCGCGAGTACGCGGCCGCGGCGCTGTAGCCGGTAGTCATCGCGAGATCGTCGGGGTCGAGTCGACCAACCGTCGACAGCTTCGAGCACACCGAGACGATGCGGGCGCCACGCGCGGCACGCAGCGGACCGAGCAGCAGCCCTGTGAGCGCGAAATGTCCGAGGAAGTTGGTCGCGAAATCCATCTCGACGCCGTCTTTCGTGACTTCACGCTCCGCGCGCATCACCCCGGCGTTGTTGACGAGGATGTCGATCGTCGGAAAGCGCTCGACCAACTCGTCGGCGGCGCGCCGCACGGAATCCAGCTCACTCAGATCGACCTGCACGATCTCGATGTCGGGAGAGATCCGGCTGTCGGGAGAGATCCGGCCGCCGTGGCCACCGGAACCGCCTTCCGCGACGATCACGTCCCGCGCGCGTTCCGCGGCCTCGACGTTGCGGCACGCGAGCACGACCCGCGCTCCGAGATGTGCCAGGTGACTCGCCGTCGCCAACCCGACGCCCGAATTCGCACCGGTGACCACTGCGGTACGTCCGGACAGATCCGGCGCATCGGACACCGACCACCGCGATTTACCCATCGCTGCATCCTCCCACGTCGGATATTCGTACGATCTCACACGTTCTGACAAGGATCGGGCGCCGTCCCGCGGGCACAATGGCATACGCGAACTCTTCGCCGCACTTTGCCAACCCGCACCCGACACCCGTCACCAATGCCGAGGACCTTGTCTCACGTGGCCACCACCCGCGACCTGCCGTCACCCGTCCGTGCTCTGACGGTCTCTGCGCTTGCTCTCGTGTGCGCGGTGACCGCAGCGTGCTCGACGCCGACACATGAGTCGGTAGGCGCATCGATTCCCGCACCGTCGGGGGCCGTACCGGCGACCGCCAAGGTGTCGGCCGCTGTTCCCCGGGGCGCCGCAGCCAAGGACATCAACAATCAGGCGACCGAGTCGAGGATCACTCTGCATCGCTACTTTTACGCGGTGTCGACCGGGCAGGCCGATCCGCGACAGAACTGGATGGACCTCTACCTTCCGCCTCGGGCGGGCAAGGTCCCTCTGGTCGTCCTCATCCACGGCGGAGGATGGCAGGCCAAGATCGGGGCCGGCACGTTCGCCACGTTCGCGCGACGCCTGGCTCAACGCGGACTCGCTGTGGTCAACGTCGAGTATCGCCGGCTCGGCAACGGCGGCGGCTGGCCGACGACCTTCGTCGACGTCGCGTCGGCGATGGACGCCATCCCCGACCTCGCGAAGGCCTATCCCCAGCTCAACCTCAACAATGCCGTCACCGTCGGACATTCTGCGGGTGCCCAACTCGCTGTCTGGGCAAGTACGCGACAGGATCTACGTCCGGGCGAGGTCGGCGCATCCCCGACGTTCCGCCCGACGACCGTCATCTCGCTCGCGGGTCCGCTCGACATGCGCAGGGCCGTCGCGATGGGCGACACGCGCATCGTGCGTGTACTCGGCGGCACACCGGACGAGGTTCCCGACCGTTACGCGTCGGTCGACCCGATCCAGAATCTCGATCCGCAGACGCCGGTCATCGCAGTCGCCGGAACGTCGGATCATGTGGTGCCGCATGTGCTTTCGCAGGATTACGTCGCCGCCGACGCCAAGGCGGGCGGCCGGGCACGGGCGATCATCATGCCGGGACAAACACATTCGTCGCTGGTCGATCCGAAGTCGAGGGCGTTCGAGCAGGTCCTCGAGCTGATCACCCGCGTCACGAACGACGTGCACGCCAACGGATCCTGACGCACCACGCCACCTGACACGAACCGCCTGACACCAACCAGCGGCCACGAACCGGCTGACAGAACAACGGGTTCCGGCCACAGGAGTGTGGCCGGAACCCGTTGCGTCAGAAAGTTTTTGCTGCCAGTCAATCAGGCGGGAACTGCGCGCGAATTGAAGCTTCCCAGCGGCTCGAACCGTCCGAGCACGTCGTCGGCCGGCTCGCCCGACACCGCCGAGATGAAGCCGAGCACGTCGTCGCGATCACCAAGCGTGAGAAGCGGATTGGGGTCGGACAGCAAGCCGAACAGCGCAGAGGCGACGTCGACGTTGACAGCCGCGGCCGGGAAGGCCAGTTCGAGGTGCGTCGCGTAATCGGGGTCGCCGAGGTAGAGCCGCGTCACCTCGACAGACGCGTGTCCTCTTCTCTCCCAATGCTTCTCGAATTCGTCGGCCAGCCACTGCGCGGAGAACTCCGCCGACGGGTCGTCGTCGAGGCGCGCCTTGGCGGCCTGCACCAGTTCGGCGACCTGGATCAGCGAGTTCTGCGCGCCCTGGCCGGCAACCGGGTCGACAGCGATCGCGGTGTCGCCGATCGCCGCGACGACGTGCCCGCTCTTCGTCGTGCCGACGGGCTTGCGGACCGTCGGGGTGACAGCGCCCTTCAACCACGAGTAGGGATCGGAGTCGATGACCGCGAGCTCGCGGATCGCCGGAGCATCCGCGGGGAACCACTCGTCGAAGATGTCGACGATCGCCTGCCGCGCAGACGCGGCGTCGGTGACCTCGTCGATCTTCGGCGCCCACGCGCCGTCGGGCTTGGCGAAGACGATGAACGACCATGTGGCGCCCGCGTCCTTGTGCAGGAAGGGTCCGACGAAGATCTCGCCGTTGTCGCTGTCGAGGTTGAACAGCGACTGCCGTCCGCCGTCGGCAGCACGGTAGGCGAACGTGTCGGGACCGTGGTCGAGTCCGGTCAGGGTGACCTGCAGGAGTCGACGCTGCGGCTCGCGATAGTGCGTGCGCTCGTCGTCGACCGGGAAGAACGACGCCAGGCCGCCCTTGCCGGTGGCGACGAGGGTCAGGTCGTTGTCGGCAGCGATCTCGTCCAGGCGGTCGGGATCGACGGCTTCGACCTCGAAGCGGCCGCCGCGCTCGAGGAATCGACCGAGGCGGTCATCAGCACGTAGACGCAGGTCGACGGCCTGCGCGACGTAGCCGTAGTCGGGGTTGAACTCGAGAACGTCGACGCGCTCGGTGCCCTCGCCCGACGACAGTCGAACGCTGATGCCGGTGGTGTTGCCCACCTCGTAGAGGTCGTCGATGATCTGCGCATCCCAGTCGCGCGAGCTACCGAACAGCACGCCGACGCCGGTCGGTGGGACCCTGTCTCGCAACGACTCTCGATCGCGGTCAGAGTAGAGAGTGACGTCGAATCCCGCGTCGAGGAAGCCGAGCGCAGCGCTCGTACCCGTCACTCCCGCGCCGACGACTGCAACGCGCTTCTGGTCTGCCATCTGTGCTCCTTGTGGTCTGAACTTTTCGACAATGGACACAGCGTGCGCGATGCACTCTGGTGGGAAAAGATTTAGAAGCACGAAGGCGCAAACCTCCCGCGCCGATGGGGTCCGCGGACTGGGTCATTCGCCGCGCTACCATCGCTGCCTGTGAGTTCCACGCTTTCCGACGCCGGGATCGCTCCCGGCACCCCCAACGAGGACGCCGCCACCGGCAACACCTCGGGGTACCGCCTCGACCTCGACGGCCTGCGGGGTATCGCGATCGCACTCGTCGCGATTTTCCACGTGTGGTTCGGTCGGGTGTCCGGTGGCGTCGACGTGTTCCTCACGCTGTCCGGCTACTTCTTCATCGCGTCGTTGCTCAAGCACGTCATCGCGACCAACCCGCCGAACGTGTCGTGGCGACGGGCGGTCAATCCGTGGCCTCGCTTCTGGCGACTGGCACGGCGCCTGCTGCCCGCTCTTCTCGTCGTCCTGGCTGTCATCACCGCCTTGATCGCGCTGATCATGCCCACAACTCGTTGGGGCCCTTTGGGTTCGGAGATCCAAGCGAGTGCGCTCTACTACCAGAACTGGCACCTGGCATTCGACTCACAGGACTACGCTGCCGCCGATTCGGCGAACAGTCCGATGCAGCATCTCTGGTCGATGTCGATGCAGGGCCAGTTCTTCGTCCTCACGCTCGTGTGCATGCTCGCGCTCGGCGGCGTCCTGAAGCTGCTCGCACGTCGCATCTCGGTGTTCGGCGAGGCCCGCGTCATCCGTGGCATCGTCGGCGTCGCCCTGCTTGCCGTCGCAGTCGTCTCGTTCGCCTGGGCGGTTTACCGGCACGACGTGAACCAGCCGTTCAACTACTACGACACGGTCGCGAGGCTGTGGGAGCCGCTCGCGGGTGGGCTGTTGGCCGTCGCAATCCCCCAAAGGCTCACGCAGGTCCACCGCAACCGCCTCGCAATGCCCGGTTGGCTGCGCGACGTCGTCGGTGTTGGTGCGCTTGCGCTGATCGTGAGCTGCGGCTGGTGGATCAGCGGGGTGTCGGAGTATCCGGGCGTCTGGGCGTGGATTCCGGTCGGCGCGACGCTCGCGCTGATCTGGACCGGTTCACCCGCCGCCCGCGACGCGGCGTCGAACGACACAGGGCTGGTCAGCCGGGCACTCGCGCACCCGCGGCTGGTGTGGCTCGGTTCGGTGGCCTACGCGCTCTACCTGTGGCACTGGCCGCTGCTCATCTTCTACCTCGCGTGGCGCTTCCAGGACGACGTGAGCTGGTACGAGGGCACAGCGATCCTCGCGGTGTCGCTGCTGCTGGCGTGGCTGACGACCCGGTACATCGAAGCTCCGCTGCGATCCGGAAGGGACACCGGTTTCGGCCGCTCGTATCGGGTCACGCTCACCGCTGTGCTCGTGATCGCGAGCGTCGTCGCGGGCACGACGGCCGTCGTCTGGCAGCGCAACGCCGCGAACGCGACGGTCAACACCGACAACCTCGATCCCCGGCTCTACCCCGGTGCTCGCGCGTACCTCGACGGCGCGCCGACGCCCCGCGTCGACCCCCAACCGAGTCCGGAGGTCGTCGACAAGGACTGGCCGATCACCTCGTACGACTCGATGATCAGCGGCTGGAAAGACCCGTCGATCAAGGTCGGCGTCTACGGCGATCCTGGGGCCACGCGCACCGTCGCGCTGGTCGGCGGATCGCACGCCGAGCAGTGGATCACCGCGCTCGACGCCGTCGGCAAGCAGCGCGGATTCAGGGTCACCACCTACCTCAAGGTCGGCTGCGCGTTGACCACCTCGCACGTCTTCACCTGGTTCGGGCAGAAGTACTACCAGTGCAACGACTGGTCACGGCGCGTGATGGACAGGTTGGCCGTCGACAAACCCGACGTCGTGTTCACCAACAGCACCCGCCCGGTCGAGAACGGGCCCGGCGACACCGTTCCGAAGGACTACACCGACATCTTCACGCAGTTCCGTGACCGGGGACAGCGGGTCGTCGCGGTGCGCGACAATCCCTGGGCGCATGGCAAGCTCAAGCCGCCGGAATGCCTGGCACAGGGCAAGAAACCGCAGGTCTGCGGCGTCGACCGGGATGCGGCGATGGCGGAGACGGACCCTACGGGGGCCATCGCGTCGCAGTATCCGAACATGTCGTTTCTCGACTACACCGACGCGATGTGCGGTACTGCCTACTGCCCGGCTGTCGTCGGCAACATCCTCGTCTGGCACGACTACCACCACCTGTCCGCGACGTTTGTCCGCAGCCTGATCCCTGCGGTCGACGCCGATCTGGGCCGTGCGCTGCGGTGGTGGTGAGTCTGAGCGCCGGTGAGACTCGCTGACAGCCACGTCTCAGGGAGCGTCCAGACTCCACTGATAAGCTCAGACGCGATAACGGGAGGATCACGGCCTATCAACGCGATGGGGCCGCAACGTTGACGCACGGGGCGAGCGTCGAGGCTCGAGCACCCCGTCAACGTGAAGAGATCCGGCCCCGCACACCGTCCACGAGAACTGTCAGGGGCTGAGTCTGAGTATGTCGACGACGTTGGTTTCGCGTGCAAACGAGTCGACGGCAGGTGCCGACGCCTCGACCACGCGACCGACGCGCCGCCCCTACCTGCACCAGGTCGACCTGATCCGCAGTGTGACGTTCTCGCTGGTCATCTTCGTGCACTGCCTCACGCAGACCACCAACGAGTTCACCAGCATGCCGGTGAACACCACGTCGCTGCTGCTGCATTTCACGCGCAACACGTTCTTCGCCCTCACCGGCTTCGTGCTGATGTACCAGAACTTCGACAAGCAGGATTTCAGTGCGCCGACGTTCTGGAAGCGTCGAATCAAGCTGGTGATCTATCCGTACGTGATCTGGTCGGCCATCTATTGGGTGGTCAACATGTGGCTGGCGGGCAGGCTCACCGAGGTCCCGACGAGCCTGACCAACTTCTTCTACCAGCTCAGCTGGGGTCTCTCCGGGTTCCAGATGTACTTCCTGTTCGTGATGCTGCAGGTCTACCTGATCTTCCCGCTGGTGGTCTGGCTGCTGCGCGCAACCGCCGGGCACCACGTCGCGCTGCTCGGTGTCAGCCTGGTGCTGCAGTTCGCCGTCGCCGCGACCATCACGCATTGGAATCCGCCCGCAGCCGTCGCGGCCCACTGGTGGCACAACTACGCGACGTTCATCCCGTATCAGTTCTTCATCCTGTACGGCGCTGTCGCCGCGGTGCACCGCAAGCAGATCGGCGCATGGCTGCAGGGCAAGGGCTGGTGGTTGTTCGGCGCGCTGCTGGTGACCGCAGCGATCGCCGTCGGCTCGTACGTCGGGGGCGTCTGGTTCGCGGGCAAACCGGTGCACGACAACAACTCGGCGTTCTACCCCACGTTGCTCCCGTTCCTGGTCGTCGCGATGACCTGCCTGTACGCGGTTGCCCTGCACTGGGCCGAGAACCGACGCGAGTTCACCCCGCGATTCGCCCGGGCCGTGAAGTACGCGTCCAACCGCTCGTTCCCGGTGTTCCTTGTCCACGTACTGGTGCTGACGATGATCATGTACCCGCAGCGCAACGGCACGTCGTGGGTGCTCGACGCCATCGGACAGCCGTGGGCGACCATCGTCGTCTACGTGGGCACGCTGGCCGGGTCGCTCCTCCTCGTCGAGATTCTGCGACGACTCCCCGGCGCGCTGTACCTGACGGGGCGTCCGCGAGTTCCGTTCCGTTCGCCGCGCGCGGACTCCGCGCCGACCCTCGCCGACGATGCGCCGAGCCGTCGCGAAGGCGTTTCCGTCAGCTGATCGCGGTGTTGATCGTCGACTGCTTGATCAAGCCGTCTTCGAGACCCCACTTGCGTGCGATACGACGCATCTCGCCGCTGTCGATGAGCCGCTGAACCGCGTCACGCAACGTGGGTCCGAGCGGCGAGTTCTTGGCGACCGGAAGCGCATAGGGCTCGGTGTCGAAGATGTCTCCTGCCAGCGCCAGGGCGTCGTGAGACTTGTGCACCGCGAACGCGATAGCAGGCGAATCGGCCGAGATCGCATCGGCCTTGCCCGCCTCGAGCCCAGCGACGGCGGCGTCGATACTATCGAAAGGCACTGCAGTGATTGCCTTTTCACCGACTGTTGTACACGCCTGGCTCTTTGCCGGAATCTCGACGGTTGCCTGCACGGTGCCTGCCGACACCGCGACCCGCAGTCCGCACGCATTGTTGGGGTCGACGTGCTTTCCCGTCGGTTGGGCCCATTGAGTACCCGCCGAGAAGTAGCTGACCAGGTCGACCCGACGCTCGCGGGCAAGGGTGTCGAAGATGCCGCGAAGCCCTGTGTCGTAGGTACCGTCCTGCACCCCCGCGATGATCGTCGAGAACGCCGTGGTGCGGAAAACCGGTGTGACGCCGAGCAATTGGCCCAGCACGGTCGCGACGTCCGCGTCGAATCCCACGTACTTCCCGCCTTGCGACGCGATGATCGGCTCGTAGGGTACGTCGGTCGCGATGAGGAGTTGCCCACTCTCGCGGATGCGCGCGGGCAGCTGAGCCGCGAGTGCGGAGTCGACGCTCAGCGACGCAGGCGCCGTCGACGTCGAACCGCTGTTCGCCGAGTCGGATTCGCATGCACCGAGCGCGACCGCACCTACTGCGACGATCACGGCGACGCTCGCCGAGCGTAGACATCTTCTCAAGCGCCACATGGGTTCTGGCCTCCTTTCACGTGCGGTGAGCTCGTCATGACCTGCGAGCCCGTCATGACCGGGAAGCATTGTGCGCGGCCCTGCTGATCGTTTCGACGACGAGCGGGAAGGTCGGAGCGGAGGGAGTCACGATCGACACGTGGTCGGCGCCGTCGAGCAGAACCACCGTGCCCGTTCCGCCCTCACGTTTGACCGCCTTGACGTAGTTCTGCGAAAGGATCGGCGGGACAACGTGATCGTTGGTCCCGACCATCGCGATGATGGGCGCTTTCGGGTCGATGTTCTGTATCGGATCGACCGACGTGTAGCGGTCGGGAATTTGCTCTGGCCGACCGCCGAGCGCCGTGACGATCCGATCGTCACCGAGTTTCACGGCTGTTCGCATGTCGAGCGGCCCTGCCAGCGAGACCACGCTCGTCGGCCAAAAGGCGGGCGATGCACCGACTTCGCGCGGCTCGAGGTTGTGTCGGGTTCCGGCCCACATCGCCAACTGGCCTCCAGCAGAATGTCCGACGACGACGGCATTCGTCGTGTTGATCTCCGGGTTGCTGCTGCGGACCTGCGGCACGAAATCGAGCGCGGCGGCAACGTCTTTGAAGGTCGTCGGCCAGCCACCGCCCGACCCGACTCGCCGATACTCGACGTTGTAGACGGCCAGGCCCCGCTCCGCGAGACGCCTCGAGAAAGTGACGAAGCTGTCCGCGCCGACCTGCGCCTGCCACGACCCTCCGTGAATCAGAATCACCAGCGGCACTGATCCGTCTTTGTGATCGCCGGGAGGGAGGTAGAGGTCAGCCCAGTTCTGCCGATCGTCGCGGGTGCCCGTCGTGGTCGGGTACAGATACCGCCTGGCTTCGACATCCGACGACGAGTTGACCTTGGCGAGTTGACCGTCGGCCGCGCCCGCATTGACCGGGGTCGCGGCAGGAGCAGACGATCCCCCGCCCACCGATGTGTCGGTCGCCGAGCAGCCCGCAGCGAGCATGACGGCAGAACACACGACGGCCAGCATGCCCGACGGTCCGATTGATAACCGCCGTCGAGTCACGAGAGCACGCCCACTTCCCGCGCGCCCACGTCCCGCACGACTGCGTCCACCGATCTTCCTATCGACGACCCTTTACCAGCGCCTTACCGCGCGAAGTTTAACAACACGAATGCGATGTTCGGGTGCTTTACTCACGGTTCCACGGCGCTCGCACGTGATCCAAAAGGTCGCTATCTCGATGGGGACAGCATGGACAGCAGCGCTCGCGGATTGGCGAACAGACTCTCGCGCACGTGGTTTCGTACCACTGTCGGCCATGGGCACTCACACGAGGCAATGACCGCGCTTGTGTCGATTCCGGCCGCCCGGCACAGCGTGACGGCACGGTCGGCATGGAAGTCCTGGGTGATCAGAAGTGCCGCCCGCAGGCCGAAAGCATCGCGGGCGCGAACGCAACTCTGTTCGGTGCTTATACCCGCAGCGTCGTCGACGATGGCGTGTGGCGGAACCCCGCGCTCTTCGAGATACGCGCGCATCACCGCCGGTTCATCACCCGCGTCGGCAGAACCGTTGCCGGAATTGATGATTCGCGTGACGATTCGCCGGTGATAGAGGTCGAGTACCGTGTCGAGCCGACCCCGAACATAGGTGCCGGGTTCGCCGTCAGAAACCAGCGAACCCAGGACGATGGCCGTCGCGGGGACCGAGCCGGGCCGCAGCGCGGCATCGTCGATGGCGTAGACCCGACCGTGCGCGCCGACGAACACCACGGTGGCCGCGACGGTGACGATCAGTTCCACAAGTACCGCCACCCACATCAGCGACAAGCCGATACGACGACGGTTGAGCACGTCTCACGGTAACCGCACCCTTGACGTGTGCCGGGACACAGTCCCGATATCGCCGTTCGTCGTATCTGACGCGCAGTCACGACGATACTGAGGTTATTCCGAACCGTGAGGGGGACAGCATGCCGTACATGCCGGTTACCGCGTCGATGTTCCTGCTCGCCGAGACCCGCGATCAACCGATCCACGTCGGCGGGTTACAACTCTTCATTCCTCGTGAGGGCCAGTCGTCGACCGAACTTGCCGAGGAGATCTTCGATACCTTCTACTCCTGCACCGACGTGCACCCCCTGTTCCGCAAGAGGCCTGCCCAGCCGGTCAGCCTCATCGGTTCGTTGATGTGGTCGTTCGACGACGAGATCGACTTCGACTATCACGTCCGTCGTGCCGTCTTGCCCCGTCCCGGGCGCATCCGCGAACTGTTCCGCTACGTGTCACTCCATCACGGCACACTCCTCGACCGGAACCGTCCGATGTGGGAGGTCCACATCATCGACGGTCTCGACGACGGTCGTGTAGCGCTGTACACGAGGATTCATCACTCGATCGTCGACGGCGTATCGGCGCTGCGGCTACTGGAACGCACATTGAGCGAGGACCCCGACGACCGGTCGGGTACCGCGCCGTGGGATCCGTCATTGAAGCGACGGCACCCCAAGCCGACGGCACCCGCGAAGGGGCTGCTGTCGCGCATCGGCGACATCGCGGGAACGGCAACGGGACTCGCGGGTGAGGTCGCCGGACTGGGCATGGCCGCAGCGAAGGTCGCCTACACCGGACTCACCGACGACGCCTTCGTCCCGCCGCTACATGCCGCACCGAAGACGATCCTCGACGTCCCCATCGGCAGTGCCCGACGGTTCGCCGCGCAACGGTGGGAGCTCACACGCCTACGTGCGATCGCCGACGAAATGCAGATCACCATCAATGACGTCATGGTCGCGATGTGCTCGGGAGCGATGCGCGCCTACCTGATCGATCAGGACGCGCTTCCCGACGCCCCGCTCATCGCGGCGATGCCGGTCTCGCTACACACCGACAACGATGCCGATGGCAACAACATCACCGCGATCATGGTGAATCTGGCCACCGACCAGCCGGATCCGGAACGACGGCTGGCCACGATCATCGCGTCGACCCGAAAGAGCAAAGAACTGGTGCGGAGCCTGTCTCCGGTGCAGTCGATGGCGTTGGGCGCGGCCAATTTTGCACCGCTCGCCCTCGCGACGGTCCCGGGATTCGTGCGATACACGCCTCCGCAGTTCAATCTGATCATCAGCAATGTTCCCGGCCCGAAAACCGACTTGTATTGGAACGGAGCCAAACTCGACGGTGTCTATCCGGCATCGATCCCGCTCGGCGGGCAGGCGATCAACATCACCGTCGCCACCACTGCCGACCACATCAACTTCGGTCTGACCGGCGCCCGCAAGGAAGTGCCGAGCCTGCAGCGGCTGCTCACCCACCTCGACACCTCGCTGGAGGAGTTGGAGAAGGTCGCGGACGTAGGGGCATGATCTGAACATCGGACAGATTGCAGAGCAATGTGTTTCAGCACGGGTGTACCGCGTCGGCGTAGTCGAGCCACTTCGGCAGGCTGCTGACGAATGCATCCCTGGTTTCCGGTGAACCGGCAGCACGCCAGTCGACGACATCTTTGATCTCGATCTCGTACTTGCGCCATTCGAACCAGTTGATCATCTTCAGCATCGGGTAACGCGACGGTATGTCGGCGGCGAAGACCTGCCGCCACCACGTCGACTTCACCGCAAGCTCCGAGGCACCCTGAGCCGCACGCGCCGGGGTATAGATCGCGGCGGTCTCGACAATCGCCACCGGCTTGTTGTGCTCCGCGCCGTAGATCTGATAGAAGTTCGGCACGGTGAGGTCGTGACCCGCGCTTCCGTTGTAGCGACCCTCCAGCATCGCGGTGAACTTTCCGGGTTCGCTTACCTCGTTGTTGCCCCACGGACGGCGATTTCCCCAGTGATACAACGAAATCCCCACCCAGTCGACCGCGTCGTCGCCCGGATAGTACGGCGCATACGCATCGTCGTCTGCGGTGAGTTTCCCGTCACCATTGGTGTCGGTCAACTGGTAGTCCTCTGTTCCGCTACGCGCCATGTACTTTCCGCCTTCAAACGGATACCCGCCGCCGTAATTCGGCGCCCACATCATCGCCGTCCCAGGCGCTTTGCGATGGACCATCGCGGCCACCCGACGGAATGTCTCGACGTAGGCCCTGGGTTGCTGACCCCACGCGTACCAGGAACCGTTCATCTCGTGCGCGAATCGAAGGATAACGGGCACACCCGAATCGTTCAGTTTGCGCAGGTCGTCACCCAGACGACCGACGACGCCCTCGGTGATCGCCGCCAATCCAGCGTGAGGCTCCAGGGTCAGCACCATGATGCCGCGTTCGTTACGCACCTGATCGGCGGCGGCGACAGTATGTGCCCAGGTCTCGTTGTTGTACGGGATGTCGGAGAACTGCACAGCAACCGCGGGAGCGTGCCCGAGGTTGTCGTGATGTTCTCGCAGGCTCTCGGACTGCCAGTCGAGATTGACGCCGAACAGAACTCCCGACGCCGGGACTGCCCGATGGTAGTCGGTGACCGCGCAGGGCGGTGTCGGCTCGGGCAGGTAGTGCTGAAACAGGGTGGCCGCGGCGCCGATTCCGACCACCATGGCGATGATCGGGATCAGTGCGGAGGGGCGACGCCGACGACGCCGCGACCACCGCTCCGCGAAGCCCTGCTCCGCCAGGTCATCTGGACGCGTCGTCTCGCTATCGATTGGCGGGCTGGTCATGTCATGCCACACTTTCCTCACCAGTGCTACCGAACGGAACGGAACTGTTGTGAGACCACGTACACAGACAGAGAATGTCGACGTCGCGCGTATCGCCTTGCCGCTCGTCGCACTGATCCTGGTGCTCACGCTCGGCGCGTGCAGCAACGGCGGCGACTCCGACGCTCCGCACCACATTCGTTGGGGCGCTTATCTTCCCGATCTGAAGGGGAGCGACGTCGACTCCGACGCCGGGGTGGTCGGGGTCACCACCCTTGCCGATCGCCCGTTGGATCTGATCCTCACCTTCAGCGGACTCCGCGAGCCGGTACCGAACGCGGATCTGGCCAGAATCGCCGAGACGGGTGCTGTTCCGATCGTGAGCATCGAACCGTGGAACCCGTCGGGCGGTGTCAACCAACCGGACTACCGACTGTCGCGAATTGCCGACGGCGCGTTCGATAGCGATCTCCGACGATGGGCGACCGGACTGAAGGAGTTCGGCAAGCCGGTGATCGTCCGGTTCGCCCACGAAATGAACGGCGACTGGTACCCGTGGGGAATGCACGTGAACGGCAACACGCCGCAGTCCTACATTGACGCCTGGCGCCACGTCCGATCGATCTTGACTTCGATTGACCCGCACAACATCTCGATGGTTTGGGCGCCGATGGCGGCGATTTCGGGCATCCCCGGATTCGACGCCGCCTACCCCGGCGACGACGAGGTCGACTACCTGGGGATCGATGGCTACAACTGGGGCAACGATGGCAAACACGGTTGGGCCTCACCGGGATTCATCTTCTCGGACGCGTTCGTCAGCCTCCGCCGACTCGGCGACAAGCCCATCCTGGTCACCGAAGTGGCATCCGCCGACGACCCGGATCCGACACGAAAAGCTACGTGGATCCATGACTTCGTCTCGCTCGTCAGTCGCGAGCCGGACGTCGACGGGTTCGTGTGGTTCCAGGCGAACAAGGAGCGAGACTGGCGCTTCAATTCGAACCCACAGAGCGAGAAGGCATTCCGGTCCGCATTGGACGCCGTCCCCGCGACCTAGCGTCGGGTACGCGTCGATCACGGGTCAGCGCCGCACTCCTATCCGGATAGAGCACAAGAATTTTTCCCGACCCGAGGGCGTCGAGGGCGTCGGCAACAGCGGGCGAGTGCCCGAAGATCCGCAGTTCTGCACGGAGCTTCCGCGCCGACCGAACCGCATGCATGAGATCGGCCATGCCCGAAGGCGTCACACGGGAGACACCGCCAACGTCTACGAGCACCAGCCTCGCACCGGCAGTGCACAGCTGGTGCACATCGATGTGGACAGTCGAGGACACGTCCCACAGGCCACTCACGGCGACATCGGCGATGCCCGATGAACCCTCCATGGCCTTGCCACCATCAACCTCGGCCGGCTTATCGACGTGAATCGCGTCATTGGCGCCAAGCTGTGTGACCACCTCTAGCTCCTCGGGGAGCGTTGCGTCCAGCGCATTACTAGCAGGACCCGACGCATCCGTGGCCCCGCGGGCGACCGAGAACAGACGCCTGCGTCGCGCGAATCGTGCTGTGCGCGTAACTTGTTCGATCCTTGTCTGATCGCGGTCAGCAGCTGCGGCGCGGTCGGTGTAGAGGACCATGACCCTACCGAGATCGAGGGCGTCAAGCGCGTCGAGCATTGCCACCGATGTTCCATAGATACGCAGATCGGCGCGGCGCGACCTTGCCCAGCGCACAGCGTGCATGAGTTCGGCCATACCGGATGGTGTCACCGTGGTGACCTCGCCGACGTCGACCAGCACGAGACGTGCGCCGCCCGAACATGCGCGGGCAACGTCGTCGCACAGACGCGACTTAACTTCTAGCCGGCCGGATACCCGGACGTCGGCGGTCTCATCGTCGAACTCTGCGAATGCTTCGTGGGCCAGTGACATGTTCTTCTCCAGGATTCAGGGGGCTGGGAGGTCGTCAATCAGGTAGAACGTTGTGGCGCAGGGCTATTGGTCAACACAGAACCATTGATGTACTGGTCGACCGGGTCGGTGGGTGTCGGGCGGTAGTGGGCGGCGCGGACGACGGACGAAAGCAGGAGGAGATCGAGTCCGACCCACCCGAGTGACAGGAAGGTCGGGAAAGTCTCGGCATCGCCGTGACTCCAGCGCAGGATGCCGACAACAGATGATGCGACAAGTGCCACCATGGCGACTATCTGCGGGATGATCGGCCGGTAGTCGACGCGCGCGTCGACCTGCTCCTTGGAGGTCACCGAGAAGGAGATGTGGCGTCGGAAGAAGACTGCCGCGGCAGCCGAGAGGGTGGCCGATATCCAGATCGGGAACAGTGCGAACGACATCTGCTGCCCACGCCACAGACCGCCGGACCGGTACCCGGCCACCTGGAACAGCAACTGACAGCAAACGAAGAAGGGGATGAACCTGGCGAAGAAGTCCAGGGGGTAGGCGTTCATGGGGAACACACCGAGCGTGAAGTAGATGATCGGCGCGGCGATGTAGACCACCGCTGCAAAACCGTTGAGGTACGAGGTCATGGTGGCCAGGTACATCAACCGCTGCGCAAACGTCAGCCCGGATTGGAAGAGCGGGTTGTCGGCGAAGAAGACCTGCATCGACCCCGTGGCCCATCGCTGGCGTTGGCCGAGCATTGTCGCGAGATCGTCGGGTGCGAGGCCTTCCACCAACACCTCGTGGTGGTAGACGCTCTCCCAACCCATGGCGTGCAGATGCATGGCGGTCGCCATGTCCTCGGTCACCGTGGCGGTGTTGATCGGCTGGATCGCCAATGCCTGGTCGATCCGAGACACTTCAACCGAGTCCATTGTCTTGTGCAGCTCGTCGACGACCTCTTCCGGTAGCCACGGGTGCGAGTCGAGGACGTCGTGAATACCGGCACGCAGTTCGAAGGCGACCTCGCCGACTGGCGCGCCACGCCGCAACCTGCGTCGCGCGCCACGCACGACGTCGAGCGCATCCTCGAGTGGGATGCGCAGTCCCGATCCATGCCCCGCTTCGTTGATGAGACCCTCGAGGCGCGCCCATTCGTCGCGAATAGCCCTTCTGACCTGCGGGTCAGCGCCGCGCGAGTACGTCCGTAGGCCCAGCGCCATCAGAGCCTCGCGCCGCAGGACAGCGTTCGAGCCGCAAAAGAATGCAGCACCCCAGCCGTCCTTACCCTGCTGGATGGGGCCATAGAACAGTTCGGCCTGACTACCCAGCGGATCGGAGTCAGGCACATTCCAGAAGTACTGCGGCGTCTGCACGAAGGCCACGGCGTCGTCGTCGAAGTAGCCGAGGACGGCGTCGAGGAACTCCGGCTTGGGGACCTGGTCGGCGTCGAGGATCGCCACGAACTCCGCGTCTGTGAGGAACAGCGCGTTGTTGATGTTGCCGGCCTTGGCATGCCGCTGGCGCCCGTTCCACTCCTCGCCTCGCGTGAGGTACCCGACGCCCAGCGCAGCCGCCGCGATCCGGAACTCCTCGCGATCACCGTCGTCGAGGATCCAGGTGTTGTGGGGGTATCTCACATCGCGCGCGCCGATCGCGGTGCGGACCACGAGCTCGAGGGGCTCGTTGTATGTGGTGATGAATACGTCCACGGTCAGGCCGGGTCGCGCCATGGGTGGAGCCGGGCGCTCCCGCGCATTCCACATCATAAATGCGAAAAGAATGGACTCAGAAAGCGAATATGTTTCCGCAATAACTAATGGAATAGCAATCCACCAAGCGGACCAGGCGATAGTGTCACTCCATCGCCAAAAGATATAGGCACAGCCGAAAGAAACCACAAGAATGGAAATGATTCTGACGGCAAACAGCCGCGCTGGCCCCACGATCCCCACCTCCGAGTTGACATCGATCCCACAACATCGACCCGCCTCGTCGCAGCTCATCCACGATTCTTGCCCAGTTCAGGGGCACCCGCAACCCGCCGTACTCCGTCTGGTGTACATATTTGAATTGTTTACCCAAATACAAAATTTGTGCGCCACACGAAACGGTTTTTGTCCCCAATTCCGTGGACGAATAAACTCCTTTCTGCTGAGACGTGCGACGCTTTATCCAATATGTGTGGCGTGGATCACTCTATTTCCTTCGGCGAGCGCGACCGCAGCACACAGCGAGACCCTTCATCAAGCAAAATGGCACCGGCGGGGCAGCGAGAGAGGTTTACGTCACTCGGAACTGACTGGATAGTCAGTTACTCGTGAGTATCATTCCTATATCGCAACGCCTAGTACCAGCTCCAGGTAAGGGCAGCCTTGGCAGCGCGAGGTACCGAGGAAGAATTACGGTTACCTGTAGTAGACGTCCGACCCCGCGCACGTCAGCCCTGCGCGACTAGGTCGATGATCAATATGAGAGGGGCCGGGACGCCGTGAATGCCACGACGATCACCATCGGCACTATTGCCGCGGTCATCAGCTTGTTCTGTTGGGCCAGTTTCCTGCGCGGCGTGTGGACCATGGTGCGCGCGATCGCCCAGGGCCAGAAGGTCGACAGCACCCGTTACTGGCCCGTCGGCCCGCGACTGTGGACGATGCTCAAGGAGTTCGTCGGCCACACGCGAATGGTGAAGTTCCGGACCGTCGGCTGGGCGCACTGGCTGGTGATGTTCGGCTTCATGATCGGTGCGATCTTCTGGTTCGAGGCATACGGCCAGATCTTCGACCCCGAGTTCCATTGGCCCGTGATCGGCTCGTGGAACATCTACATCTTCGCCGACGAGGTGCTGGGCCTCGGCACCGTCATCGGCATCATGGCGTTGATCATCATCCGCCAGCTCAACCACCCGCGGATGCCCAAGCGGCTGTCCCGCTTCTCGGGTTCACGCTTCGGTGCCGCGTACTTCGTCGAACTCGTGGTCCTGATCGAGGGCCTCGGCATGATCTTCGTGAAGACGTTCAAGATCTCGTCGGGCATCGAGGACCCGCCGATCTGGACGTCGTTCTTCACGCACTACTTCGCGCAACTCTTCGAGGGCTCGTCGGTCTACTGGGTCACCGCCGCCGCTGTCGTCAAGCTGATGAGCGGCATGATCTGGCTGGCAGTCGTCGGCGCGAACATCGACTGGGGTGTCGCGTGGCACCGCTTCGCCGCGTTCTTCAACATCTATCTCAAGCGTGAGCAGGACGGCGGCGTCGCGCTCGGTGCCGCCAAGCCGATGATGAGCCAGGGCAAGGTCCTCGACATGGAGACCGCCGACCCCGACGTCGACGCGTTCGGCGCGGGCAAGGTCGAGGACTTCTCGTGGAAGGGCTGGCTCGACTTCACGACATGTACCGAGTGTGGTCGCTGCCAGAGTCAGTGCCCTGCCTGGAACACCGGAAAGCCGTTGAGCCCCAAGCTGCTCATCATGTCGCTGCGCGACCACGCACAGGCCAAGGCGCCCTATCTGATCGCCGGCGGCCGCAAGGACATGGGCGGCGACGAGGTCGGTCTCGTCGACGCAGAGGGCAACGTCGATGAGGCGAAGCTCGCCAAGATCCCCGAGGCCGCGCGGGCCGAGGCGTCGCGCAAGTTGGTCGGTGAGTCGAAGGGCGCGATGGGCGGCGGCGAGGGCATCGTCGACGAAGACGGCGCATTCGACCCCGAGCAGCTCGGTGCTGTCATCGACACCGAGACCCTGTGGAGCTGCACCACCTGCGGTGCGTGCGTCGAGCAGTGCCCCGTCGACATCGAGCACGTCGACCACATCATCGACATGCGGCGCTACCAGGTGCTCATCGAGTCCGACTTCCCCACCGAGCTCGCGGGCATGTTCAAGAACCTCGAGAACAAGGGCAATCCCTGGGGTCAGAACGCGTCGGCGCGCACCAACTGGATCGACGAGATGGACATCGAGATCCCGGTCTTCGGTGCCGACGTCGAATCGTTCGAAGGCTTTGAGTACCTCTTCTGGGTCGGTTGCGCAGGCGCGTACGAGGATCGCGCAAAGAAGACCACCAAGGCTGTCGCAGAACTCCTCGACATCGCCGCGGTGAACTTCATGGTCCTCGGCGAGGGTGAGACCTGTACCGGCGATTCGGCACGACGTGCCGGCAACGAATTCCTGTTCCAGATGCTGGCGCAGCAGAACATCGAGACCATCAACGGGGTCTTCGAGACGGCGCCGACGCAGCGCAAAAAGGTCGTCGTGACCTGCGCGCACTGCTTCAACACGCTGTCCAACGAGTACCCGCAGCTCGGCGCGAAGTACGAGGTGGTCCACCACACGCAGCTCCTCAACCGCCTCGTGCGGGAGAAGCGCCTGGTGCCCGTGGCACCGATGGGCGAGGGCGTCACCTACCACGACCCCTGCTACCTGGGACGACACAACAAGGTCTACGACGCCCCGCGTGAGCTGATGGAAGCATCGGGTTCGACGCTGCGCGAGATGCCTCGCCACGGCGAGCGTTCCATGTGCTGTGGCGCCGGCGGCGCGCGTATGTGGATGGAAGAGCAGATCGGCAAGCGCATCAACATCGACCGCGTCGACGAGGCACTCGACACACTGGCTTCCGCGAAGGGGGCTTCGGGCAATGGGGCTTCGGGCAGCATCGGCGAGGCACCGCAGAAGATCGCGACGGGCTGCCCGTTCTGCCGCGTCATGCTGACCGACGGTGTGACCGCACGGACGTCCGGCACCGAGAACGAGGGCAAGATCGAGGTCGTCGACGTCTCGCAGATGCTGCTCGATTCGGTCAAGCGTGGTCTGCCGGAGGTCAAGCGGGGCGGCCGTTTCCTCGGACCGGTCGCCAAGCCCGCACCCGAGCCGGAACCCGAGCCCGAGAAGGTGGCAGCCGCAGCGCCTGCCGCGGCCGCAGCAGGTGCTGCAACCGACGCCAAGCCCAAACCCAAGGTCGGGTTGGGGATGAAGGGCGGCAAGAAGCCCGGCGCCGGGAGCGCAGCGACCAAGGCGCCAGCAGCGTCGGCACCGGCAGAGACAGCGTCGACCGACACAGCCGAGAAGAAGCCCGCCGCAAAGGGCTTCGGCATGAAGGGCGGCATGAAGAAGCCCGGCGGGGCGGCCAAGCCCGCGTCGGCGTCCGCGCAGCCCGCACCTGCTCAGGCCGAGTCGTCGGCGGCAGTCGAGAACGCGGCGAGTGATACGGCAGCAAGTGCCACAGCCGATGCGCCGAAGCCGGCCAAGGCCAAGGGCTTCGGCATGGCTGCCGGCAAGCGTCCCGGCGCCAAGAAGCCGGGCGCAGCGAGTACCGCAAATGCGGCCGCGTCCGATGCCGGAGTGACCGCCGCCGCGGAGAACAAGGTTGCAGAGACCGAGTCCGCACCCGACGCCGCCCCGACCGCCGACACCGAATCGGCAACGGCCGCAAGCACTTCTGCTGCCGCACCCGCCGCTGTGACCGAGGAGAGGCCTGCCAAGGCCAAGGGCTTCGGCATGGCCGCGGGCAAGAAGCGGCCGGGAGGCACCGGGTCGGGGGCTGCCAAGCCTGCCGCCTCGGCTGCGGAGGCTTCGGCACCTGCTGAGACGTCGGCGGCCGAGTCCGCTCCGGCAGAATCCGCTCCGGCACAGCCCGAGACCGGTGGCGAGGCCAGCGCGACCGAGGAGACGCCCGCTGCAACGGCGTCGACTGCAACAGCGTCGGCCGCAGCGGTGACCGAGGAGAAGCCCGCCAAGGCAAAGGGCTTCGGCATGGCCGCGGGCAAGAAGCGCCCGGGCGGGGCGTCGGCTCCCAAGGCCGCAGCTCCGGCAGCGTCGACGGCTCCCGCAGCGTCGACTCCGGAACCAGAAGCCGCTGCACCAGAGGCCGAGGCGCCCGAAGCCGAGTCAGCCCAAGCAGCACCGGCAGAAACCCCGGCAGAGGCGTCCACGGACACAGCGGCCGAGGGCGCGGCAGCGTCGTCGAACGGCAGTGCCCCCGCTGGCGCAGCTGATGACGGCCGAACGATCGCCGAGACCGGAGCGTCGAAGGCCAAGGGCTTCGGCATGGCCGCCGGTAAGAAGCGGCCCGGCCAGCGCTGATCGGCCGCCGGTAAGAATCCGCCGCCCGTCAGAAACACGCGTTTCTGACACCTGCGAGTGAAGTATCGCTCGCACGTGTCAGAGGCGCGTGTTTCTGCATTTCCGACGGCCCGAAAAAATCGATTTGCCTGCGGCTGAGACAATTGAACCCGTGAGTAGGCCGTATGTATCGCACCTGAACCAGAACCTCAAGCCGTTGGAGCAGTCCGAGAAGCTGCAGAACGTCTGCTATGAGATCCGTGGGCCGGTGCACGCGCATGCGGCGCGACTCGAGGCCGAGGGCCATCGGATCATGAAGCTGAACATCGGCAACCCGGCGCTGTTCGGCTTCGAGGCCCCAGACGTGATCATGCGCGACATGATCCACGCGCTGCCGTACTCGCAGGGGTACTCGGAGTCGGCGGGTGTGCTCTCGGCACGACGCGCCGTGGTCACGCGCTACGAGCTCCTCCCCGACTTCCCGTACTTCGACGTCGACGACGTGATCCTCGGCAACGGTGTCTCCGAGCTCATCACGATGACGATGCAGGCGCTGCTCAACAACGGCGACGAGGTGCTGATCCCCGCGCCCGACTATCCCCTCTGGACGGCCATGACGGCCCTCTCCGGCGGCACAGCTGTGCACTATCGCTGCGACGAGGACAACGACTGGAACCCCGACATCGCCGACATCGAGGCGAAGATCACCGACCGCACCAAGGCGATCGTCGTCATCAACCCCAACAACCCCACGGGCGCTGTCTACTCGCGCGAGGTGCTCGAGCAACTCGTCGACGTCGCCCGACGCCACTCGCTGCTCATCCTCGCCGACGAGATCTACGACAAGATCCTCTACGACGACGCTGAGCACATCAACATCGCGTCGCTCGCCCCCGACCTGTTCTGCCTGACGTTCAACGGGCTCTCGAAGGCGTACCGCGTCTGTGGCTACCGGGCTGGCTGGGTTGTGCTCACCGGCCCCAAGGACCACGCCAAGGGCTTCATCGAGGGCCTTGGCATCCTGGCGTCGACGCGCCTGTGCGCGAACGTTCCCGGACAGCACGCGATTCAGGTGGCCCTCGGCGGATACCAGAGCATTGAGGCGCTCGTCGCGCCCGGAGGACGCCTCTACGAGCAGCGCAACGTGACGTGGGAGAAGCTCAACGAGATCCCCGGCGTCAGTTGCGTCAAGCCCAAGGGCGCGCTCTACGCGTTCCCGCGCCTCGATCCCGAGGTCTACGAGATCCACAACGACGAGCTCTTCGTCCAGGACCTGCTGCTGCAGGAGAAGATCCTGGTCGTTCAGGGCAGCGGGTTCAACCTCGACGATCAGAACCACTTCCGCATCGTCACGCTCCCCTGGTCGCGCGATCTCAAGGACGCCGTCGAACGGATCGGCAACTTCCTGTCGTCGTATCGCCAGTAGTTCACGGGCCGAAATACCCACGATGACCTGCAGCGCGGCACCTTCTGCGCGATTCGCTGATCCCCGCCTGCACGTTATGTGACACTCTTCGTTGTCACCATCTCTGGACATAGCTGTGACGCTCGGTTACGTTAACCAGATCACGGTACCGAAGGGGTGACGCATGAAGCAGTGGGTCAAACGACTCATCGACGTCGACGGCGTACGGCGCGCGACTTTCGAGTTCGACGATCCTGCCGGTGACACATCCGCCGTCTCGGGAGCCGGCAACCCCGCCGGCCCAGCTACTCCCGAAAACGCCGAGCGTCCGACGGTGCTGTTCGTGCACGGATGGCCGGATACGCATGAGGTGTGGACCGAGGTTGCGGCGCGTCTTTCCGACGACGTCCGGGCCGTCGCGTACGACACCCGCGGGCTCGGAGTCAGCGACAACCCGCGTGGGGTGTCGGCGTATCGCATCGAAACGCTCGCGGACGACCTGTACGCCGTCGCCAGTGCCGTGAGCCCCGACGCGCCCGTCCATGTTGTCGCGCATGACTGGGGTTCCATCCAGTCGTGGGAAGCGGTGTCGCGCCCCGATGCCGCAGATCACTTCGCGTCGTTCACCACCATCTCCGGCCCGTGCCTGGACCACGTGGGAGTGCTCCTGCGCGAGAACATCTCTCATCCGACGCCTCGTCGAGCGCTCGACACCCTCCTGCAGTCCTTCTTCTCGACGTACATCGTGCTGCTGCACCTGCCATTTGGTCCGACGCTGATCTCCGCGACGCTCGGCTCGCCCGGCGCATGGCGACGTTTTCTGCGACTCATGGACGGTACGCCCGCCGAGCAGATCGTCGTCGCGCCATCGCTGCGGCGCGACATGCGTTCCGGCGCGCGCTATTACCGAGCCAACATGGTGCGCAAGGTGAGCAAACCCAACCCGCGCACGACCAACGTCCCCGTGCTGGAGATGGTCAACACCCGCGACTTCGCGGTGCGAACACACCTGCTGCGCAACACGAACCGATTCGCCCCCGATCTCACCCGTCTCGAGTCACCGACCACCCACTGGGCCCCGACGACCAATCCCGGTTACGTCGCCGACTCGATCCGCGACTTCGTACGACGCATCGCCGCCCGAACATCCACCGCGACCATCCCCGACCGCGCCGCTATCCGCTGACCTGCCATCGCGAAGGAGTTTCTACCGTGCACGCACACGCCGAGAAGGTGGACACCACCTCAGCTCACACATTCGCACCACACCCGTCCACACCACACGTAGTCCCACCTCAGAACAACGACACCGATCCCGGCGACGTCGAGCTTCACGCCCGCAACGTGACATTCGACTGGAGCGACGTTCCGCTGCACTGGATTCCGGGTCATCCGATCGCGTCCGACTTCATCAGCGTGCTCAACCTGCTTCTCCCCGAGGGAGAGCGCTGGTTTGTCCAGACCTACAACGAAGCACTCCCCCTGGTTCGTGACGAGGAGCTCGCCGCGACGATGCGCGGCTTCATCGGCCAGGAAGCCATGCACGCGGAGGCGCACGACCACGTGCTCTGGGAGTTCCTCGACCATCACGGAATCGACCCTCGGCCGTACTGCCGCCAGATGGAGTGGGTGTTCCGAAAGGTGTTGGGCCCTCTGGAAAAGGGCAGCGTAGAGGCCAAGCAGAAGCACCTCATCGAACGACTGTGGCTCATCGCCGCGATCGAGCACTACACCGCGATTCTCGGCGATTTCGCGCTCAACAACACCTGGACCGAAGTCGGGGCCGATCCGACGATGTCGGACCTGTTCACCTGGCACGGAGCCGAGGAGGTCGAGCACCGAGCCGTCGCACACGACGTCGCGGTCTACTTCGGTGACAGCTACCTCCGGCGCGGTCGGGCGATGCTGATCGCACTGCCCACCCTGCTGCTCCTACTCTTCCGCGGTTTCCGCTTCATCACCCATCAGGATCCGGCGATCAAGCACAACAACTACTTCTACCGCCAGTATCACTACGCGCGTGGCGTGCGGGCAGGCGTTCTCCCGACGATCCGCAGTGTGCTCTTCGCAACGGCGAGCTACTTCAGGCCTGGCTTTCATCCAACCGAAATCGGTTCGACCGCACAGGCTGTCGCCTACCTGGCGTCCTCGCCGGCAGCACGAAACGCCTCCTGAGTACACACGGAACCGAACAGACCATGAATCAACGGGCACACCCGCACACCACCGAAATGACTTCGGTGCCACCACATCTCTACGGACGGTGGCGCCATGATCCCCTGATGACCTTCGGCACCGTGCTGTCCAAGACGTGGCTGCCGTTCTGGCGTCCGTTCTCGCCACTGCGGTCGACCGCTGAGTACGACGGTGTCACGACGCTGCGCATCGTGGGACGAGAGGTCGTCGCGCAGGACGAGAACGTCGTCGCACTGACCTTCGCAGGACTCGACGATCAGCTTCTCGAAAGGTGGCACGCAGGAGCGCATCTCGACCTCCTGCTGCCGTCGGGCAGGATGCGCGAGTACTCCCTCTGCGGCGATTCCGCCGATAGGAAGACCTACCGAATCGCCGTGCGGCGCATCCCCGACGGCGGAGGCGGTTCGGTCGAGGTGCACGACACCCTGCGCGTCGGCGACACCGTTCAGATCAAGGGTCCGCGCAACGCATTTCCGATCGCACTGCCCGGCTACGGATCGCAAGCCCGCTCACTCCGGTTCGTCGCCGCGGGCATCGGCATCACGCCGATCCTGCCCATGCTGGCGGCCGCAGAGCGCCTCGGTCTCGACTGGTCGATGATCTACACCGGTCGCAGCATGGACTCGATCCCGTTCCGCGACGAGGTCGCGCGATTCGGCGACAAGATCACCATCCGCACCGACGACGAGCACGGACTGCCGAGCATGGAGGAATTGCTCGGACCGATCGACCCGCAGACCGGTAGGGCCCCATCGGGTCTCGCAGTCTACTGCTGCGGCCCGGTACCGATGTTGGAGTCGTTGCGGCGCCATCTACACGACCGCCCCGACATCGAGCTGCACTATGAGCGCTTCAGTCCGCCGCCGGTGGAGAACGGTCGTCCGTTCACCGTGACGATCGAGTCGACCGGGCAGGAGATCGACGTCGCGGCAGACGAGACCTTGCTGAGCGCGCTCCGCAAAGAGGTTCCGTCGGTGCCGTATTCATGCCGCCAGGGTTTCTGCGGCACATGCAAGATCAGGACGTTGTCGGGGGCAATCGACCACCGCGACAACATCCTGACCGAGCCGGAGCGCGCAGCGGGCTCCATCCTCACCTGCGTCTCACGCGCCGGTGGCGATCACCTGACCGTCGACCTCTGAGTGCGCATCCGACGTGAGTTCGACGCCGCGCGAGTGACTTTCGCCGCGCAGTAGAACCGCAGCGGCAACGGCAGCCACGGCGGTCACCGCGACCGCCACCCAGACTGCGCTGTGCAGCCCTTCGACGAAGACCTCCTGCACGGCGATGGTCATAGGGCTGGAGATCGACTCAGGAGCGCGGGCAGCGACTTCCGCTCCGCCCATCACCGACTGTTCGGCAATCTCGGCGATCTGACGCGGAAGCCCGAGCGCGCCAATCCTTTCCGATACGGAAGACGCATACACCGAGGTGAGCACCGAGCCGAGTACGGCTACGCCCAATGTTCCGCCGATCTCGCGCGTCGTGTCGTTGACGGCGCTGCCCGCGCCAGCCTGCTCCGGTCGCAGCGAGTTCATGATCACATGCGTACACGGGCCCGTGATCGCGGCGAGGCCCGCCGCCATCAGCGCCATCGACCAGATGATGAGTTCCCAGTAACCAGACATCCGTGACGAGATCTCCACCAGCGCAAAGCCTGCCGACATCAGCACCGCTCCCGCGGTCACCACCCAGCGTGGCCCGAACCGATGCGCAAGCGCCATGGCAACAGGCGAGCACACCGCGGTCACGATCGCGAAAGGCAGTGTGCGCAGGCCTGCTTCGAACGGCCCGTATCCCTTCACGGCCTGGAAGAACTGGGTGATCAGGAAGATGAATCCGAACAGCGAGAAGAACGCGACCGCCACCATTCCCGCTGCGGTCGCAAACCTGCGATTGGCGAACAGCGTGACGTCGAGGATCGGGTGCGCCACCACGAGTTCACGCCAGACGAAGAGTCCGATAACCGCAATCGCCACAACGATTCCCACGATGGTTCGTGCATCGGTCCACCCGTGGTGAGGACCTTCGATCACCGAGTAGGTCAGCAGGCCGAGTCCGATGACCGACAGCACCAGGCCGACGACGTCGAACCGCGACACCGATTCCGGTCGTGTGCCAGGTACCACCGCGAGCACAGCGATCGCGGTCACCGCCGCGATGGGTAGTCCGACCCAGAACACCGACGCCCACGAGTAGTGCTCGAGCAGCCACCCTCCGAGCACCGGTCCGATCGCCACGGCGATTCCCGACGTCGCACCCCAGATGCCGACCGCCGTGGCACGTTGCTTCCCTTCCGGGAAGATCGCGACGATCAGTGCGAGGGTTGCGGGAAACACCAGCGCCGCGAACACTCCCAGGCCGGCACGCGCAGCAATCAGTTGGCCCAACGTGTTCGACGAGGCGGCGAGGGCCGACACCCCCGCGAAGCCCGCGATACCCACCAGGAGCATCCGACGGTGCCCGAACCGGTCGCCGAGGTAACCACCCGTGAGAAGCAGCCCGGCGAAGACCAGCGTGTAGGCGTCGACGATCCACTGCAATCCCGAGATTCCCGCCCCGAGATCGCGCGACATTGTCGGCAACGCGACGTTGACGATCGTGTTGTCGACCATCACCAAGAGCTCAGCCAAACACAGCGCACACAGCGCCAACCAGCGAGAACGCATGCGAAATCCCTTCCGAGTGGATTGTCGTTCTACTGTTATAGAACGCCGTTCTTTTCTAGAAGAACACTGTTCTAGTAGGTTGTCAATATGGCTCCCACACGAAGTACGCGTCGTACCCCGGCGACCGAGGTACGCACGAACCTCATCGCGTCGGGGCGTCGAATTCTGGAACGAGACGGTGTCGCCGGCCTCACCGTGCGCGTGGTCGCGACCGACGCCGGCGTCGCACCCATGGGGGTCTACAACCACTTCGACGGCAAGGAGGGGTTACTCGACGCGTTGGTCAACGACGCCTTCGTCGAGTTCGCGCGCATGATCGACGTGACAGACGACGACGCCCGAGAGAGGTTGGCGCACAGCGGCAGGGCGTACCGGGAGTTCGCGCTGCGCTACCCGGTCGCGTACTCGCTGATGTTCTCGCGCGAGCACCACCCCGACTCCGACGTCGCCGAACACGCCTTCTCGGTGCTGACCGAACACATCAGGTATGGCCAGAACGCGGGACTACTGGTGAAGACCGATCCCCATCAGGCGACGATGCAGGTGTGGAGCTGCGTTCACGGTGCGGTGTCCTTGGAACTCGCAGGTACCCATCCCCCGACGATCGATCCCGACGAGAACTACGAGCACGTCTTGGCCGTGGTGCTCCGCGGCCTGAGCGCGTGATGCGAGAATGAGCGCGATGAGCAGCGACGACAAGGCCACCAACGAGTACCGGATCGATGATCTGGCGCGGGTGGCCGGGACCACCACACGCAACGTCCGCGGATATCAGGATCGCGGACTGTTGCCGAGGCCCCTGCGCCGCGGGCGCATTGCGATCTATACCGACCTTCACCTCGATCGCCTCAGGGTGATCAACGATCTGCTCCGCCGTGGATTCACCATCCGCCATATCGGCGAATTCCTCACCGGAATCCAGCGCGGCGACGACCTCGCCGACGTCCTCGGGCTGCGCGAAGTGGTCGCCGCCCCGTGGGGGAACACGACGAAGACCTCGGTGAGCGCCGACGAACTGCGCGAGTTGCTCAACAACAGCAACCCCGCATACTTCACGCGATTGACCGACCTCGGATTGATCAAGCCGGAGGGGACAGCAGATCCCCCAACGTCATTCACGGTGCTCGACCAAGACACCATCGACGCATATGCCCGCCTCGTGCGGCGCGGTCTGACACTGAATTCAATTCTCTCCGTGCATGAGAACCTCAGTACACAGATGGATTCGGTTGCGGAGGCACTCATCTCGGCCGGACGCGGGACGATCGCCGAAGAATACAAGGACGGTTGGATACCGCAGACCGCTGCCGAGGCAGATTGGGTGCGTGACCTTCTCGTCGAATTCAGACGAGCGGGGTCGACGATCGCGCACAATGCTCTCGACCGCGCGCTCGATCGCGACATGGCTCGTCAGCTCGACGACTATCTCGCCATCGCCGACGACTCCGTCGACCAGGATCCGCTCGACATACGGGGCGAACGCCAGAGCTCGACCGCCAAGGGACGAAAGCGGTCAGGGAACGACGATCGGGGGTAACCCTCCGGGTAGCGGAATGACCGCTCGCGGTTTGGGTTTCGGCCGAGGATTGCTGCGCGGGCGCGGTTGTTCGGCGCGCTGCGACTCCTTGGTCCGCGGCGGCGGCGGGGGTGGAGGCACGTAGGCAGCAGCGGGTGCGCGAGCCTCGTTGAGGTCGGCGAGATCTGCGTACAGCTGCGTTGTCGTCGAACTGTGCGTCGTGGTGACCGGGTTCGACGCCGATGGCGAAGCGGAACCACCACTGAGCCCAAGTGCGGTGGCAGCCAAGGCAACTCCGACGACGCCGACTGCGCCGGCACCGATCAGGATCCTCTTTCGACCGCGCGGCGGTGTCTTGTCAACCGCTGCCGCATCAACCGCTACGGCTTCTTGCTCGCGAGGCTCGATTCTGGGGGATATCGGAACGAATTCGTCTGCCGGAAAGTAGTTTTCGGTGTTTCGCCCAACACCCACGGAGTGCAGATACGCGGGCGCCGACGGATCTGAGTACGCGAGCCTGACGGGCTCGATCCGATCAGTCACATCGAACTCGTTGTCGACGGACCGCGCCGGCGGAGCGAGCGGCGGGTCGAGTGGCAGTTGTGCATGGCCCGCTTCTACGACCGAGTCGCCACGGATTCCCGCGACGGGGGCACCCTCGGGCTCCGCGACGGGGTCTGCACCCACGTGCGCGACCGGCTCGCGGTGGACCTCGACGTGATCGGTGGTCTCGGCCACTGGTTCTGGCCCCCGTACCGCGGCTGGCCCCTGCACGGCGGCAGCGTCGGGCATCGCCAGTGTCACGTCGTCGAGAACGACGATCGGGACGTCGGCGACCGGAGCGAGCAATTCCGGGAGTCCTGGCCACACGGTGTGCGTCGAATCGAAGACCATCGCGCTGACCTGACGACCCGTCGATTCCGCGCACTGCGCGACAGCGTCGGGCACGTTCTCGGCGCGGGCGAGTGTCGACTGTGCGACGTCGCGTCGTGTGACACGGAACAGTCGGACGTGCTTCTCGCCCATGATGAACGTGCCGTCGGACTCGGCGAGGCGGTATCGGCCCTTGTGACTCAGGAGGTGCAGTTCTGCCGTCCACTCGTCGGAGTCGGGGGCGTCGACGCGGCCCGCGCGCACGAGGTGGTCGGAGATGAGGGCGTCGAGTTCGGCTCCGCTTGTGCCTGCGGCGCGTCTGCGTACGACGGCCGCACCGGATTCGACGTCGACGAGCGTCACATCGACACCGTCCTCGGCGACGCTCACCACAGCGAAAGAGTCGACGAGCGTCGAGTGGCGGCGTCGGAGGTGGTCGGAGACACGACTGATCACGGACGCGTCGATAACCCGCCCGTCTTCGATCACCCCGTTCGGGATCGCCCCGTTGTCCATAGTTCGGTAGTCCCCGTCATCGAGAAACCCCACGCGCATTCTCGTGAGTCGGGCCCGGTAAACCTGTGTTCGTTCACCCGTGCCGCGCTCGTTCGACCACTCCCCCGCACTTCTGAGTGTTCAACCTAGCATGACGTCAGCGGTGCGCCACTTGTGTCGCACCTTCGAAGGACCCGCGGCCGAGACCGGCCGAAGCACGCTGATCTGCGTCGAACGCGTTCTCCGGAGTCGCAACCGCGCCACCGAGCGCGGCGTACGACCAGCCTGCTCGCCGCCACGACTGTGGGTCCAAACAGCGACGACCGTCGACGATAACGCGTGAACGCACGACTGGATCGAGTTCCGATGGCGCCATGTGCACGAACTGCGCCCATTCGGTGGCGATTGCGACGACGTCGGCGTCCTGGGCGGCCTCTGCGGCCGAATCGGCATAGCCGAGCATCGGATACATCCGTTGGGAGTTGGCGTTGGCCTTCGGGTCGAATACCGTGACCGACGCCCCGCGTAGTGCCAATTGTCCTGCGACACTCAGCGCGGGTGAATCGCGCACGTCGTCACTCTCTGGCTTGAAGGCCGCGCCGAGTACCGCGATGTTGGCGCCCAACAACTCTCGCGGGCATACCTGTGCGATGAGCTCGACCATGGCGGAGCGTCGTCGCATGTTGATCGTGTCGACCTCGCGCAGGAATCGGAGAGCTCCATGCGCCCCTAGTTCTTCGGCGCGCGCCTCGAACGCCCGAATGTCCTTGGGCAGACACCCGCCGCCGAATCCCAGGCCCGCGTTGAGGAATCGGCGCCCGATCCGCTTATCGTGACCGATCGCGTCGGCGAGCGTCGAGACATCAGCGCCGACGATCTCACAGAGTTCACTGATCGCGTTGATGAACGAGATCTTCGTAGCGAGAAAGGCATTCGCCGATACCTTCACCAACTCTGCTGTGGACCAGTCGGTTTCGATGACCGGAAGCCCGGTGTCGATGATCTCGCGGTACACATCACGCAGCACCGCACGTGCGGCCCGCGCGTCGGAATCCGGATCGGTGCCGATAACCAGCCGATCGGGACGAAGCGTGTCCTCGACGGCGTAGCCTTCGCGTAAGAACTCGGGGTTCCACGCGAGGTCAACAGTGGCGTCTGGTGCCGTCAACGTGCTGATCCGTCGAGCCAGCGACGCTGCGGTGCCCACTGGGACAGTCGATTTGCCGACGATCAGGTGGTCACCACGCAGGTGTGGCACCAGTGCGTCCACCGCACTTTCGACATACGACGTGTCGGCCGCATGCCCACGTGCCCGCTGCGGTGTACCCACCCCGATGAAGTGCACCGAACCGTGTGCGGCAGCGGCGTCGGCCTCGGTGGTGAACGAGAGTC
Organism: Gordonia sp. w5E2; assembly: GCF_036540975.1. Lineage (NCBI taxonomy): Bacteria > Bacillati > Actinomycetota > Actinomycetes > Mycobacteriales > Gordoniaceae > Gordonia > Gordonia sp. w5E2. The sequence continues at coordinate 4,623,430 of NZ_CP144213.1, forward strand.
CTCCCGCAGAGATGTTGCGGCGCAGAATGTCTCCGAGTCCTGGTTCGAAGAACGGAACCTCGCCCGACGACAGGCGAGCCACCTTATCCGGATTGACGTCGACGCCGAGCACGTCGTGTCCGAGTTCGGCCATACACGCTGCGTGTGTCGCCCCCAGGTATCCACACCCGATCACTGTCAGCTTCATACCTGAAGTGACTACGTGGGCCGATCTGCCAACTTGCTACGAGCACGTGACCAGTCGCAGGCGCGCGTGTGAACGTCGTGTTCAGGTGTTGAACGGCAGTCGAATCGAGGTGACCCGGCAGGAGAATCGCAGGACAACGCCTCGTCGAATTCGGCAAGAGAATACCGACATCACCGGCGAATTCGGCACCGCCGGACCGGGTTCGCGGGCACACTCGATTATGTGACCTCCTCGACGATCGCTTCGGCCCTCGATTCCGCAGCACGCGATGTCTTCGATGACCTCGTCGCCTGGCGACACCACCTGCATTCTCATCCCGAGCTCTCCAATCGCGAGCATCACACCGCGGAGTTCATCGTCGAACGTCTACGCGACGCAGGTATCGACGAGATCCGCAGCGGTATCGCGGGCACCGGCGTGGTGGCCATCCTCCGCGGGGGCGAGAGTGAAGGCGAAGGCGACAAACGCCTGGCCGCGCTCCGTGCAGACATCGATGCACTGCCCGTCAAGGAGACGTCAGGGGTCGACTTCGCGTCGACCGTCGTCGACAACGACTATCCGGGCGGCCCGTTCCCCGTTGCGCATGCGTGCGGCCACGATTGCCACACGGCAACGGTTCTCGCTGCCGCGCATGTGTTGGCCTCGGTTCGCGATCGGTTGCCCGGCGACGTCATGTTCATCTTTCAGCCGGCCGAAGAAGGAGCGCCCGTCGGCGAGAGCGGTGGCGCGCAGGCGATGGTCGACGACAACGCCTTCGCCGACCACACCCCAACCATGGTCTTCGGAATGCACGTCGTGCCGCTGCCGATCGGGATGGTCGGTGTACACGTGGGAAATCAGTACGCGGCGTCGTGCATGATCAAGATATCCGTCGAGGGCAAACAGGTCCACGGGTCGACACCGTGGATGGGAATCGACCCGTATCCCGTTGCAGCCGAGATTATTTCCGGAAGCGCGCAGATCTACCGGCAGGTGCCCGCGAACGACGCCATCACGGTGTCGTTCGGACACGTCGACGACGTCGGACGCTTCAACATCATCGGCCAGACAGTGACGCTCTGGGGCACCATCCGCTGCCTCGACGGCGCCGATATGACTGCGGTACAAGACAAACTCCGACGTCTCGCCGAGAACACCGCTGCGGCGTACGGCGCGAGCGCGACCGTCGAGTATCTGCAGGATGTTCCGCCCGTGGTCAATACACCGGAGTGGGTCAACAGGATTCGACCTGTGATCGACGACGTCATCGGCAAGGAGCGCGTCGTCGACGTGCCCGGAGCGCTCGGATATGACGACGTCTCGGTGTTCGTGCGCGACTTCGGCGGCGCCTACTTCACCTACGGCGTGCAGGACGCTCAGGTCAGCGCCAAGGGATTGACTCCGACGCCGGGTGGGCGCGGCCTCGCGTCGAATCACTCACCGGATTTCTACGCCGACGACGACGCTCTGCTCGACTATCTGCGGATCTTCGTGCACGTCGCCTACGCACACCTGGCGGAGTCGAGCTGACGGACTACTTGTCGGCGTCGCGGATGAAGTTCAGATACGCCTTCGACGGCGTCGGGCCGCGCTGGCCCTGATACTTCGATCCGACCGCGGCGCTGCCGTAGGGATTTTCCGACGGGCTGCTGAGCCGGAACAGGCAGAGCTGCCCGATCTTCATGCCGGGCCAGAGCGTGATCGGCAGGTTGGCGACGTTAGACAGTTCGAGCGTGATGTGGCCGGAGAAACCCGGATCGATGAAGCCCGCCGTCGAATGTGTCAGCAGACCGAGCCTGCCGAGCGACGACTTGCCCTCCAGTCGGCCTGCCAGATAGTCGGGCAGGCTGCAGATCTCCAGCGTCGAGCCGAGGACGAACTCGCCCGGATGCAGAACGAACGGCTCGCCGTCTGCGGGTTCGACGAGCGTTGTCAGCTCGTCCTGCCGCTGCGCCGGGTCGATGTGGGTGTAGCGGGTGTTGTTGAAGACCCGGAACAGATTGTCGAGCCGGACGTCGACGCTCGACGGCTGCACGAGAGCAGGATCGAACGGGTCGATCGACAGGTTGCCGTCGGAGACCTCGGAGCGGATGTCGCGATCGGAGAGCAGCACGCCTGCGAGCGTATCGGACGGTGTCTGGTGCAGGTACGACGACGGCGTTCTGCGGTCTCACACCGGGTTATCGGGACGGAACCGTGCGACGCAGGGCGCCTCAACCCCCGGAATTGAGCTCTGCGCGGCACTCCTCGGTTGTCTTGGTCTGGATGCAGTCCGACCACGCCCGCTGGTCGTCGGCCCATTTGTGCTCGGGAGTCTGACCGGTGTTGAGTTGCCACTGATAGTCGGTGCGGATGATGGCGTTGCCGTTGGCGTCGACGGCTGTCCGGCCGATGTCCGCGCCGATGCAGTTGTCGCCGAGCGCCGGTCCCGCGGTGGTGGTCTCAGGCAGATTCGGATTGGGTGCGACACCCTGAACGCTGGACCACACCGCGTTATCGGTACCCGCGAGACGAGAGCAGTAGGCCGTCGAGCCGTCCGCGAATACTGCGGTCGCCCCGATCGGGCCGCACTGGGCACCCTCGTTGACCGGGGCGACTGTGGGTGTCTCCGGCGGTGCGGTGGTCGTCACCGTGGGCGTCTGCGTCGACGCGGTAACCGTCACCGTGACTGCCGGGGCACTCGATTTGTGCTGACTGGTGGTCGTCGCGGTGCCCGAGTCCGTGGCGCAGCCCGCGAGGACGAGAACCGACGCCGCTGCCAGCATTACCCATCTCGATCGCATGGCAATCGGTTTACTCCGTCCGCCGCTGGTTGGCGCCGGTAATGGACTACTTGCTCAGCTCACGGCGCGCTCGGCGATAGCCAGCACGAGCCGACGCGGAGCGAGCCGTGCACCGTACGCACCGATGCGATTGACGAGACCGTCGACGACGCTCGGCTTGCCGGCCTCGAGCGCCTTGAACGCAGTGTCGACGACCTGCTCGGTCGTGCGCCGCGACTTCATCGCCGAGCCGTCGCCCGCAACGTCGAAGAACTCGGTGTCGGTGGCTCCGGGACAGACGGCGAGGACGTGGACGCCCTTGCGCTTGCCCTCCGACCAGAGCGCCTCGCTCAGCGACAGCACGTATGCCTTGGTGGCCGCGTAGACCGCCATGCTCGGAACCGGTTGGAACGCAGCATTACTGGCGATATTCACGATCGCCCCTGTACCCGCTTCAGCCATGCGCTTGATGTAGACCGTGGTGAAGTCGGTGAGTGCGCCGACGTTGAGCTGGACCTCGTCGCGGATGCGCGACGGGTCGGCGTCGGCGAGGTATCCAAAGGTGCCGAAACCCGCGTTGTTGACCAGGACGTCGACGCGCAGCCCGCGGCCATCTGCGTCGGCGACAACCTTGTCGACTGCGCCCGGTATCGAAAGGTCGGCGGGGATGACCTCGGCGCGGACTCCGTGGCGCGACGCCAACTCGTCGGCGAGCGCGACCAGCTTGTCCTCGCTGCGAGCGACCAGGATCAGGTCGGCACCTCGTGCCGCGAGGGCGCGCGCGAACTGTTCGCCGATCCCTCCGCTCGCCCCGGTGATGAGTGCTGTGCGGTTGCGGTACTCCATGAGTGGTCTCCCCGTCGTCGTTTGTCTGTCGCAGCTGTGTGTCGCAGGCGGTGTGTCGCACCGGGCGCCTACGCGAGCCTGGTCGCGAGGATAGCCGCGACGTCGCGGCCGGTCACCGTCATCGGGGCCTGGGTTTGCTAGGCTGTCGTTCGCGAGCAGACCTCGCACGCCGATGTAGTTCAATGGCAGAACATCAGCTTCCCAAGCTGAATACGCGGGTTCGATTCCCGTCATCGGCTCTCATATCACCGCGATGTCACGTAGCCCGAACCGGTTCGGCTCAGACCAGTTCGGCGATCATCGCGCGGACCATCCAGTCCCGGTAGTCGGGGATCGTCCAGCCACGCATCACGACAAGCAGTTCATAGAGTTCCGGCGCGATCAATGTCCAGAGCGTGTCCCGTGCGTGTTCGACGGTGACCCCGGCCCGCAGGCTGCCGGAGTCGGCGAGGTGCTCGGCGAGTTTGGTCATCCCGAACAGTCGCTGCTGTAGCGCAGTCGTCCACAGCTCGCGTAGTGCTGGATCGGTGCGTGCGCCGTCGCGGATCGCCAGCATCAGCCGTCCGGCACGGACCATCCGCGGCACCGCTGCCGCCACGTACAACTCGAGCTTGCGGCGGGGGTCGGGTTCGGTCTCGACGGCCCGGGTCTCGGGCCGGTCGGCCACCTCGACTTCTTGGTCGTCGCCAGCCAATGCCTGGTCGAAGGCGACCTTGATGAGTCCGGCCTTGCCGCCGAAAGACTTGTAGATGGTTTCGGGGGAGACATCGGCGGCGTCTGCGATGTCGGCGACCGTGACTCCGAAACCGTTGCGCTCGAACAACTCTGTGGCGGACAGAACGATCTGGCGCCGTCGGGCACGGGCCTGGTCGCGTCGCCCCGACGCGTCGTAGCCTCGCCTTCTATTGACTCCAGTCACCCTGTAATCAATACTTGATTTTCAATACAGTCTCTATGTATCGAAAGTCGAAGGTCGTCATGAGTATTCAGGAACCAGCTGGGGTGGCCGTTCGCGCAGTGACCGACATGGGTGCCGGCGACCGGGCAGCGTTCGACGCGACGATGCATCCCGATGCGGTGAATCGGGAGGCGCACGCGGAGCCACCGAACTGTCGCGGCGTGGGGCCGGAAGCGTTCTGGGCGTCCGCGCTCTGGTTGCGGGCCGCCTTCCCGGATCTGCGTCATGAACCGCATGTCGCCGTCGTCGACGGCGAATTGGTGGTCGTCCACGCGACAATGTCCGGCACACACCGCGGACCGTTCGTCGTTTACGACGCTGCCGGCCGCGTGGAGCAGGTGTTCGCGCCGACCGGCAAGACCTTCGCGGTAACCCAGACCCACTGGTTCCGCATGCGCGACGGGCTGTGCGCCGAACACTGGGCCAACCGTGACGACCTCGGGATGGGACAGCAACTGGGCTGGTTCCCCCCGTCACCTCGCTACCTCTGGCAGTGCGCCCAAGCGAAGCGCGTGGCGCAGCGCGCCGAATCCGGCTCGCGCTGAACGAGATTCGCATCGCTCGGGAGTCTCGATACGCTCGGCGGTCTCTAAGCAGAGAGCTCGCGAGCGTGCCGAAGGGCGTGCGCTCGCCTGGCTATTCGATCAGCGAGACAGCACAGGCTTGAGAGGCGGCCGCGTTCGCCACGACCATCACGCAGCCGACGGCGATCAGCCATATCGATCGATCAACCGACAGAAACTGGCTTTCAGGCGGCGCTGGCAGGTGAGGCGGCCCATTCTTGTTACAAGCCCCGCATGTGGGCGATCGGATGACCGTCGATCGGAGGAATCATGTGTTGTGGAGATGATGCGAGTCCGGCGCAAACGCCGAACGAAGAGGGCGTTCCCATATCAGCGGGTGACCTGGAGCGGGTGCGCGTGCTGCGATCCGCAGCCGTTGAGGCATTACTGGAAGTGAACGCGATTCTGTCGAAATACGTTGATGTGGACGCTGATTCGATCGATTCGGTGACCATCACGTTGCGGGGCGGCGGCCCTGAGTTCGACGGGGTGCCGCCGGTCATGCTGTGCAGTCAGTTCAATTCCGGCGGTGTGTGCGCCTACGTCGAGTGTGACCCTCCCGGCGCCACGTATCCGTGTCCAGTGGTCACACTGCCGCCGCCGACGTAACCGCTCTGGTTAACGTGGCCCCTTGTGCGCCGTCGCCTGGGTGCTGTCATTGTCGGCTCGGAGTAGTAGACGCGACGGGAGCGGCAACGGTATCCGGAAGCGTGCGGAGGAGATGGTCCAGGCGCACGGACGCAGCGACACCTGCGCCGCGGGCGGTATCCGGTCGGGCGTCGACGCCACTGAGCAACTGCGCCAACGATTCACCTCGTTCGGCGTGTGCCACGGGCTGTTCCAGAAAGACCTGATGGAGGTCCTCGGCGTCGGCTCGCAGTCGGCTGACCGCGGCCCCAACCACCTCGGCGTCGTGCCCGGTGTACACGAGTGATGGGTCGGCAGACAGCGCACTCGAAGTCTGCGCCAGCACGTGTGCACTTCGAGTGAGGCGGCCGAGTTGTAGTGAACGAGCGCGGCGTCGTGCGCCGAGACCGACGAGCATCGCCGCCGCCATGTTCGACAGGGTCGACCGAACCCCCTGATGCGCGTTGTCGAGTGCGATCGCCGCGTCGACGACGGGCTTCGACTGATGCGCGGACGTCTGCGCCTCACCGCACGACACGATCAGATGATCAAGTGCCGCAAAGTATTTGTCGACGCTGGCGGCCACAGCACCGTCGGATCGCTGCGACGTGACGATGTAAGCGCACACCACGCCGACGATCGCACCCGCGATGGTTTCGTCGAGTCGAACGAAGGCGAGCGTCCAGTTGTGGAAGCCCAGGAGGGCGTAGATGACCGCGAACTGGATCGTGAAAAAGATGGTGGGCATACCGTTGTTGGCGCCCTGGTAGTAGTAGCCGAAGAAGACACAGACCAAGAAGAGGATGGACAGCGGGAGCGGGTGCCCGACGAGCAGGATTGCCACCACCGCACCGAATGCCACCCCCACCAGAGTCCCGACAACGCGCCACGACGACTTGGTCAGCACGTCGGCACGGGTGGCGGCGGTCATGAAGACAATGAACGTCGTCATCACCGCCCAGTACCAACGCCCCGCTGCGATCGCCTGTCCCACACCCGCTGCGATGGCGGTCGCCACCATCACCTGAATCGCCATCCGCGAGGTTGGCCGCAGGTGGTCCCACCAACGCACCACGGCCGCAGTGTTATTGGTGACGTGGTCGTCGGTGGCGGCCCCATCGGTAGTGGAGACATCGGCATCAGACACGACGGGTTCGGGCGGGCTGGGGTTATCCACGTCGGCATCGCCACGCGCGGCGTCGTCGAGGTCGAGTTGGGCGAGCAGCGCGCGGGAGACGAAAAGCGTTGTCAGGCCAAGTGGAGTCGACGGGTCGACCGTGGTGATCGCCGAGCGTGCCGTGAGTTCCGCGGCCGCGACGTCGTGGCTCGACGGCGTGCCGCTAACGACGGTCATCAGCGCATCAAGGACACCGGAGAGCGTGGCATCCGAATGCGGATCGACACCCGATTTCGCTAGAGACTGCAATTGTTCGCATGCCAGCTCAGTTGCGCTTTGTGCGTCGAACATTGTGCGGCGCAGCGTGTTCGGGTCCACTCCGAGCGACGCGACGTCAAACTGTTGTAGCCACCCGGCCATGGCAAGGGTGAGGTCAGGCAGGTGATTCACCGGCACCAGGATCTCGGCGTCGGTTCCGGGTCGTTGGGACCGCTCGAGCGCTTCGGCGCACGACGCCCGAAACTGCCGCAGGTGCAACCTGAGTCGGCGTGCCGGGAACTCGATCAGCATCACCGTCCGCAGGAGCACACCGCAGAGGAGTGCGCCTCCGACGACGAGAAGGATCTGCTGCAGGTTCGCCCCGGGCTCTCGCATGGCCAAGATCGCCATCAGGTAGGCGAAGAAAGTCACACCACCCACGGCCAGGCCGCGCCAACCGAATCGTCGTACCCAGATACAGAATCCGGCCATGGGTATCGACACGACGATCTCAGCAGGAGAATGATGCGTCAGCACGACACCCAGCGCCGCTGCGGCCAGCCCCGGGACGACGACGGTCACCGACGTCAGCCAGCGGGCTTTCGCCGTGACGTCACCGGTCGCTCCGAACGCGACCATGCCGATGATTCCGCCTGTCACCAGCAGAATGTCGGGTCCGTGGGTGGCCACGATGACGAAGTGGGCAACCAGAATCCCCAACGCCGTCGCGATCGTCGTCGACGTGGCATAGATCAGCCAGGTGTGGCCCGGGTCGTACACCCGGAGTGATCTGATTATCGAAGATTGTGAGTTGTGCACATCCACTCCGAGGTCCTGTTTTTGCTCTCGGATTCTATGTTGCGGGAACCGGGGGCCGCGCCGAATGGCATTCTTTCGCAAGTGCTTTCGAGGTGCCACTCCCGGTCACACCCACTCTCGGTCACGCCACAGCGGTGAAGCGTGAGGAACGGCGTTCCAGGCGGTGTTGAAGCCCACGCCAGCGCGGCGGCAGCTGTGGCCGGAACGTCGCGGTCGAGTAGTACACGTGTTTCGCGAGTTCCACGACGACCAGATAGCCGATCACCATCACGAGCAGGAACACGTAGAACGACACTGGCAACGCCTCGAAGCCAAGTGGCCTGGCCAACGGAGTGAACGGCAGCACCACCCCGATCACCAGCACTATTCCGACCGCCGCGATCAACAGCGCCGACGGGCGGCTGCGGAAGAAAGGGATACGACGAGTGCGGATCGCGAACACGATCAGTATCTGAGTCGCCAGCGATTCCACGAACCATGCCGTGTGGAACTCGGTGGCCTGAGCATGGAAGATCTTGATCAGCGCGGCAAAGGTCAGAAAGTCGAACAGCGAACTGATCGGACCGAAGAACACCATGAACCGCCGGATCGCAGCGATATCCCAGTGCGACGGCGACCGCAGGGCTTCGGCGTCGACCCGGTCGCTTGGGATCGCAAGCTGGCTCGAGTCGTAGAGCAGATTGTTCAGCAGGATCTGGCTGGGCATCATCGGCAGGAACGGCAGGACCGCGGAGGCACCGGCCGCGCTGAACATGTTGCCGAAGTTGCTCGATGCGCTCATTTGCACGTACTTGATCGTGTTGGCGAAGGTGCGTCGTCCCTCGGCAACGCCCCGCGCGAGCACACCGAGGTCCTTCTCCAGCAGAACCACATCAGCGGAATCCTTCGCGACGTCGGTGGCGCTGTCGACCGAGATGCCGACGTCGGCGCGGTGCAGGGCCAGGGCGTCGTTGACCCCGTCGCCGAGGAAGGCGACGGACTGCCCGTGCGTCTGCAGCGCGCTGACGATCCGTGCCTTCTGCTCCGGTGTGACCCGAGCGAACACTGTGCGCTCCCGGGCCGCTCGGGTGAACTCCTCGTCGTCGAGACGGTCGAGTTCGGCCCCGGTGATGCTGCCACCCGACGTCATACCGAGGTCGGCGACGACTTTGTCGGCCACCACCACGTTGTCACCGGTGGCCACTTTGACCGTGATGTGCAGGTTGTCGAGATCGCGAAGTGATTGTGCCGCCGACTTTTTCGGCTGGTCCAGGAACACGAGGAAACCGACCAGGGTCAGCTCGCGTTCGTCGTCGTCGCCGATCGTGGTCTGAGTGGCGGGCATCTCCCGAGTGGCCAGCGCCACCACTCGCGAGCCCTGCGCGAACAGCCGGTCGAGCGTCTCCTCGGCCTCCGGTCCGGTTCCAGTGCAGCGCTCGAGGATTCGCTCCGGTGCGCCCTTGACGGCCAGAGTGTGTCGGCCATCGGGTCCCGCCGAGATCGCCGACGCCATCTGCCTGACGTGATCGAACGGCCGTGTGGCGATTCGGTGATAAGCGGTCACCCGGTCCGCGACCGGCCCGGCGCCGCGCCATAGCGCCGTATCGAGTTCGTTGCCGCTCGACGACTGCGTGTCGGCGGCGTCGGTGGCCAGCAGACCGGTGAGCAGTACGTCGTCGTCGGGTCGGCCGTCGGGGGCCAGCGCGCCGATCAGCGATATCTGCCCCTCGGTGAGGGTGCCTGTCTTGTCGGTCAGCAGGATGTCGATGTCGCCGAGGTCCTCGATCGCCACCAGACGTTTGACCAGCACCTTTGCCGCGGCAAGTCGTCGGGAGCCGGCGGCAAGGGCGGTGGTGACGACGGCGGGCAGCAGTTGCGGGGTGATTCCGACCGCGATCGCGAGGGCGAAGAGCAACGACTCGACGAGCGGCCGGCCAAGGATGAGGTTCGCAGCGATGATGAACACCGTCAGGACGATCGCCACCTGCAGCAGCAGCACCGAGAACCGGGACAGGCCCTTCTGGAACGCGGTCTGCGGCGGATCGCCCCCGAGACCTGCTGCGACGGCACCGAATTCCGCGTGTGCTCCGGTCGCGACGACGATCCCGGTAGCGGTACCCGACTGCACCACCGTCCCCATGTATGCGCAATTGGTGCGGTCGGCCAATGGCGTATCGGCGGGCAGTGGGTCGATCTGTTTGGCGGCGGCAGTGGACTCGCCGGTGAGCACGCCCTCGTTGCAATCCAGATCGGTGACCTCGGTCAGCCGGATGTCGGCGGGCACGAGTTGCCCGAGCACCAGACGGACGACGTCACCGACCACGAGTCCGGTGACGTCGATCGTCTGCGCGGTGCCGTCACGGATCACGGTTGTGCTGTGGTGCACCCGGTCGTGCAGCGCTTCGGTGGCCTTCGCGGCCCGGTATTCGTTGACGAATCCACCGAGAACGCTCGCCGCGAGGATGATGCCGATCACCACCGCGTCGTTGCGGTCGCCGAGCGCAAAGGCGAGGATGGCCGTCGCGATCAGTAGCACCATCAGGGCGCTGCGGAACTGGTTGACCAGGATGTGCAGCGGCCGGACATGCACGGTGTGCAGCGCGTTCGGACCGTCTCTCATGAGTCGGGCCGCAGCCTCCGCCGAGGTCAGGCCACCCGGACCGGTCTCCAGCGCGCTCGTGACATCGCTGGTTGTCGCCGCCCAGGCGTGCGCGACGATGTCCGACGATGCTCCGCTGCGGGGGCTGTCGGTCGACAGACCACTCATGCCGCTGATTCTGCTATTTCCTCGCCGCCTCCGATACCGGGGACAGCTAATCGAGGTCCAAGGTCGCAGTGGTTGCGAACATGCCGCAGATCGCACTTTGCCCGCCGACCGGCACGATGCTCACCCAGCCAGCCACGCCCCATGCAGGCCCGCCGGTACGCGCTGCGGCAGGTCGATCGTCGCGATCGCACCGGACGCCGGATCGTCGGCCGAAAGCAGATAGAACCGCGAGCTCATGTCTGCGGGGTCGGTGCCGATCGCGCCCCAGAAATCGCCCTCGGCGCCGGGGATGAAGATCGGCTCGCCGATGGCAACGCCGGGGGTCCAGCAGGTTTCGGTATCCGCGACCAGGTCGTGGAACCACAGACTGTCCTGATCGCCAACGTCACCGGGCCCCTTGGCCACGGTGGCGACACGGCGATGATCACGGGTCAGCAGTCGGTCGTCGACACGTGGGAACTCCATGTTGGTGTCTCTTCTGCTGAGGGCGGTTCGCGAAAGGCGGCCATCCGGGGACACCACGGCCCGATTCAAGGTCGACGACGACGGGTTCGGCTCCGTCGCGAAACCGCCGGGATAGCTCCACTCCACGTAGTCGACGGTCACCGAGCCGTCGGGGTTGTCGAAGGCGTTGGCGAAGTGCCACACCCAGAACGGGTCGGTCGTGATCCAACGCACCGCACCACCGTCGCGGGGAATCAGCGCAATGCGAGTGCCATCATCCGGACGCCACGACAGCAACGAGCCACCGGTCATCGCCGCTTCCAGGTCAAAGATCAAGGGGCACAGGAACAATACGATGTAAGTGCTCGTGAGAGCCATGTCATGAATCATCACCGCGTCGGTGAGACCGTCGACGGGCGTCGGCTCCACCTTCGTGGTGCCATCGGCGTTGATCACCGACCACGTGAGGTATGGAACCTCAAGCGTGTAGTTGAACAACACGAGCTCGCCGGTCGACGGGTCCAGCTTCGGATGAGCGGTGCTACCCACCCGCATCGCGCCGGAACAGTCGGTGCGCCCCAGTGTCGCAAGGTCTTTGGCGTTGAGCAGATACGGCTGATCGGCCTCGGCCATCGCCATCAGCTTGCCGGCATGCGAGACGATGTTGATGTCCGGGAGCTCGCGGACGGTCCCGGCAAGCTTGTCTCCCACTTCCTCCGCCGGTGGCGTGTACCCGTCGGTGATACCCGACCAGATCGCTTGTCCGGCAGCCTCTTCCGCTACCACCATGGGTGTGCGGACGAAGCGATTCATGTACGACGCCCGCCCGTTCTCGATGCTGACGCGGTGCACCATGGCATCGCCGTCGAGGGGGTACACGTAGGACCCGATCGGATCGAACCGCGGGTTGGGTCCATTGCGCAGGTAGCTGCCGGTCAGCGATTCGGGCAGTTCGCCTGTCACCGGCAGGTCGGCGACGTCGACCTCGGTTCGCTGCGGCGCAAAGATCCCGGCGAGATGATTGTGGTGGGTGAGTTCCACAGGCGTTGGTCGGGTCGGTGTGGCGGTCATGGTGTCCACTCTCTGTCGAGCCACCTACAGGATAAGTCGCGAGTCCACTCGCCGAGCGTCATACGCGACTTCTCCCGCCACTGTCTGGCGGTGCCGATTCACACAATGACGTTCACTGCCATCACCGATAATGGCCAGCGCGGCTAATGTGTCACCACACACGGTCACCACACACGTCCCTGTGCGAGGTTTCGGTGACCCGCCACGAGTACGCAAGACATTTGGAAGGTTTCGGCGATGGCAGCAACACGGGCGTTCCTTCCGCCGACTCGGGGCGAAGTCGGACTCATCAGTGCCGTGCTGATGACCGTCGTCGGCGGGTACGTCGACGCCTTCCTCTATCTGCGACACCAGGTGTTCGGATTCGCACAGACCGGCAACGTCGTGTTCTTGGCGGTCGGGTTGGTCAAGGGTGACGAATGGGCGAAGTTCGCCTGGCCGTTGCTGGCCTACCTTGCGGGTCTCGTTGCCGCCCAAGTGCTTCGCACACTGGTCCCGACGCTCCCGGCGCGCGCGCTCGGCTCGGTGCTCGTCTTCCAACTCGTCGTCTTCACCGTGCTGGCATGTCTGCCGTCGAGCGCTCCTGCCGCACTGTTCGTGATCCCCTTGTCGTTCGTGGGCGGGGTACGGCTCGAACTGTTCCGCACCGCGGGCGGAATCTCGTTCGTCAGTATCGCGACAACGGGCAACCTGATGCGGTTCGTCGCCGCGGCAGCAGACCTCGTACGCGGGAGGTCGTCGGCGCAGGTCCGCGCCGCTGTCGCCACCGCCATCGTGGTGCTCGCTTTTCTGGTTGGCGCACTGTGCGGCGCAGGCGTTGCGCAGACGATCGGCCCGGCGCTGTGGGGAGCGGTGCTTCTCGAGGCAATCGGCCTCGCCGTCTTCATTGCACAGGTGCGCACCCGGCCAGCCGCCTGACCCTGGAGCACCCCTAGCTGCAGCCCCGCATCATCGATCACGTAGACAACTCACCACGTCATCATCGGGGACCTGACCGAAATCGCGGTACGAAAACCCAACGGCACTAAAGGGTTCGGGAACGTCGACTGCCACCACCCGGTCGATGTCGGGATCGTCTGCGAATCTGCGCAGGGCATCGCGCGGAGCGGTCGGCACGGCGATCATGATCCCAGCAGCGCCCGCCGCACGAACGGCACGCGCCGCCACTGCCATCGTGGCACCCGTCGCGATCCCGTCATCGACCAGGACGACGAACCTTCCGGCAAACGAATACGGTTGCCGCTCTTGGCGATATTTCGTTTCTCGCTCGATACGCAGCGCGTCTTCGCGCATCACGATCTCATGCAATTGCCGATCCGACACCCCTAGTCGCCGCGGCACGTCGTCGGCCACGAACACCTGCCCCGCCGCGATAGCACCCATCGCGTACTCCGGCTGACCGGGAGCGCCGAGCTTGCGCACAACCAGCACGTCGAGCGGAGCGTCGAAAGCCTCTGCGACCTCACGAGCGACAGGCACACCACCTCGTGCGAGGCCGACGATCAGCGGAAGCGGTTGTTCTGCAGACGAACCCGGCAAGAGACCTCCGGTGGCCCTGATGCGCTCGGCCAATAGTTGCCCGGCATCGGCTCGATCTGCGAACAGGTACGACATAACCGGTACCCCGGACTCACGAGGAAGTGGCGAGAGTGATCGCCCGGCCAACCGTGACGGAGAAGCTCGGTACGTCCTTCAGATCGACGGTCGCCTCGTACGTCCGGTCGTAGCCCGTCGCGCAGATGCGCCAGCCGTCGTCGGTTCGGCGGTAAGTATCCGCGTAGAACGCCGCTCCGATCATCATGAAAGAGAACTCCGGCACGATGACGCGATCCTGTAGATACCACCGACCGGTAGCGGAATCGCCGGCGACGACGATCTCGGGATGATCGACGCGATGCTCGGTGATGACACCCGGTCCGACGGAGCTGCGCATGTACCCGACGAGTTCATCTCTGTCACCGAAGGATAGCTTCTCGCCGTAGTCGCCGGTGACGTCCTCGGTAAGCGTCGCGGCGAATGCATCCCAATCCTTGGTGTCGAGTGCCCGCAGGTAGCGGTACTTGAGCGCCTTCACTTGCTCGAGATCGTCCATGCCCAACGTCTACTCCGCGCGACCGGTCGGCGGGGGCGTTTGGGCACAACCGCTCGCGTCAGGCCTATCGCACAAACCGGACATAAGTTAGCTTTGCCTAATGAGATTCAAGTTCGGCCATCTCGCGGTGGTGCTCGCAGCAGTGTCACTGGTAGTCGGAGCCTGTTCGAGCGCCGATTCCGATTCCGATTCGTCATCGTCGTCGTCCGGGCCGGTGACGATCACACACCAGTACGGCACCACCGAGATCCCCAGCACGCCCAAGCGCCCTGTCACGTTGAACTGGACCTGGGCAGACTCTCTGATCAAACTCGACGTTCCGATCACCGCAGAGTTCGTTCTGGAGGGCTACTCGGGCGAGAACAACCGGTTCGAGTGGACGCCTGCGCATTCATCGACCGTCGTGCCCTACACCGCGACCCCCGATATCGCGACCCTCGCGAAGTACAAGCCGGACGTCATCCTGGCCGGCTTCCTTCCCGACAAGGCGTCGTGGGAACGCCTGCAGCAGATCGCCCCCACCATCCCCGTGCTCGAGCAGGGCACCCAGGTGGATAGCTGGGAGGACGTGACCACCACGGCAGGCGAGATCTTTGACAAGCGCACGCAAGCCGCCGATGCTGTCGCAGAGGTCAATGATCAACTGGCGCAGGTCAAGTCGACGTATCCGAAGGCCCAGGGCAAGACATTCTCGTTCGCACAGTTCACTCAGGAGAATCAGCTCGGCGTGATCACCTCCGACAGTGATGCGGCGTCGAAGCTGATGGGTCAGATGGGTCTGGTACTCGACCCGACGGTGAAGTCGTTGTCCCCCAACGGTGATCGCACTCTCGTGTCCCCTGAGCGGATCGACGTGCTCCGCTCGGACCTGCTGATTCTCTGGCCACTGGCGGGAGGACCCGAGGTCTTCGAGAAGGTTCCGGGCTTCACGTCGCTACCCGCAGTACAGCGCGGCAGCACTGTGTACCTGGACAACAACAACGCGGCAGCCTTCAGCAGCCCGTCGATCTACTCCGTGCCGTGGGCGATCAAGAAGGTCGAACCCGCTCTGGCCAAGATTCAGTGACATGCAAATTCAGTGACCTGTAAGCCAGCGACTCTGCCGCACAGACGATTCGCGTGAGCCGGTCCGTCGGCGCCGCCCGATGCGGCGCCGACGGGGATCAGGTCAGGAGAATCGGATCACCCAGCTACTTCTTCTTGGTTCCGGGAAGCACGCCCGCGTCGATCACGGCCTTCACGAACGGCCGGGAACGCTCGAGCAGTTCGTCGACATCCTCACTCGCCCAAGCCGAACCGGTGATGGCGTCTGTCTCGGCTTCGATCGCGCGGTAGAGATCGAGACCGGCCGGGGTCAACTCGTGCCCATCGTCGTCGATCCTGGTGGCAAGCCCTCGCTCTACCAGCCTGGCGACCGAAGCCTCCCACGCCTCGTCCGACCATCCGCGGGTCAACTGAGCGAGTCGTCGGCCCAGTGCTCGACGTCGAATTGTCGGGTCGGGCAGTCCTGCCTCGTGGAAGGTTGCCGCGTCGATTCCGTCGAGACCGTTCTGGACGAGGACCGCAATGTGGTTGTCTCCCCGCCACTCTCGCAGTACGGACAGCGCGTGCCAGAGCTCGAGGTGCGGAGAATCCGGCGGTGTCAGAGCCGCCCATGCCGAGGCCAGCGGCCTACCTCCCATCGGGAGACAAGATGCGATCTCTTGGTAACGCTCTGCGAGAGAAGCAAGTTCAGGTTCGACGACCCGCTCGCCCAGAATCTCGCGGAACTGGGCGTCGAGCATCTGCTCTCGACGCGCGGCAACCTTGTCGAGACCGACCTTGCGCGCGGACTCCCACGCGTTGGTGATGAGTTCGGGCGCGAAGTTGTAGAACGACGAGACGACGACCGGGGCTGCGCAATCGCCGAGTGGAGCCCCTCGCGCTCCTACGTAGAAGGCGTGCGGGTCGAGGCTCAGATCACCCTGTGCCTCAGCGAGTCCCGGGTTGAAGTAGGCGAGGACGTGGAAAGGTTCGAGTGTTTCGTACGCCAGCCTGGCGCGGGCGGCTGCGGTGTCGTCGACTGTGACCATGTGCTCCACCCTCGCGGTCGGGAAGGCGTCGAGTCAAGAATGAAGTCGACGTGGCCGACCCGGGCAGTACTCAACAAGCAAAGAGATTCTCCTTGACATGTCCGATTTGACGGGTACGTTGGAAATAGAACGTCAGTTCGACACCGGAGGCGGGGGCGGGCATGGGGACCGAGAGTTCAGACATCCACGAGGGGCACCTGGCCGGAGAGACTGCTGCGCCGAATCCTGTTGCGCTGTATGAGCAATTGCACGCATTGCTCGATCAGATCGACGACGTCGACACCAGCGGCGCAACGGAGGCCGAGGTGGCGGCCATGGCGATCGAACACGAGCGTGCGGCGCGCAGGATGATCTCGATCGGCAACAGTCGAATCATGGATGTGTCCAATCGTGCGGCGTATCGCGCTGTCGGCACACACTCGTTGTCGGACTTCATGATGGGCGCGTTGCGCCTGCACGACGCAACCAAGCGCAGGCGGCAGATCCTGGCACTCAACGAGACCTTCACGATCACCGGCGACACGATGCCCGCGCTCTACCCGCTGCTCGCCGACGCACTGCGCAGCGGCACGCTCGGTGCCGATCACCTCACCGCAGCACTCACCGTGCTGAACAAGATTCCGGAGGGCATCGATGCGGAGCAACTGACCCGCGCCGAAGCCGAAGTCGCCGAGTTCGCACAGAAGCTAGCGCCACGCCAGATTCTCGCCGCAGGCAACCGTTTACTCGCCTACCTCGACCCGGACGGCACGATCACCGACGACAATGACCGCAAGCGTCAGCGCCGACTCACCGTCGACAATCAGGACACACAGTCGATGTCACGAATCCTCGGCACCCTCGATCCCACGACCCGCGCGATGCTCGATACAGCACTCGCAGCATGGGCAGCACCCGGAATGAACAATCCCGACGACGAGGCCTCGCCCACCGGCAGCAACGAGTTCGCCGATGTGGACGCGCTCAAGGAGGCAGCGGCCCGCGACACTCGCACCCAGTCGCAACGCAACCACGACGCGCTCTCCGCGATTCTCAGGGCCGTCCTCGACGGCGGGCTGCTCGGCGCCAGCCATCGCGGACTTCCGCCACACCTCGTCGTACGCATCTCCGACACTCAGCTCCGCGAGTACGCGGGCTTCGGACAGACCACCACCGGCGCCGACATCCCGATGCCCGACCTGATCCGTTTGGCCGCACAATCGGTCATGCACCTGGCGGTGTTCTCCGAGCACACCGGTGCACCCCTCTACTTCGGCACGGCCAACCGCCTCGCGAACGAGTCACAGCGGTTCATGCTGTTCGCGAACTACGGTGGATGCTCCATGCCCGACTGCCCCCGCCCCTTCAGCCACTGCGAAATCCACCACGCCGAACAGGATTGGGCAAAGGGCGGACGCACCGACATCGACGAGCTCGCACCAGCCTGCGGACCCCACAACCGCGCGGTCGGCGACGGTCCCGGGCAGTTCACCACCGAAAAGATCCCCGACGGCACCGACCGCGGGAGATACGGTTGGCGCTCCAACCCGGACCCGGCATTCCCCGGGAAGCCTACTGCGCTGCGCACCAACAACATTCACGATCTCGACGCGATCATCGACGACAAACTCGAGCGGTGGCGAGCCGAGCTGACGCCGCCAGCCGCGGTAGCAGAATCAGCAACTCCACCGCCTGCAAATCCGCGACCCATCGACGACTACACCTACCCCGAGGACGTCGCCGACGAGATCGTGCGCATGCTGCACGACGGCACCCTGATCACCGTCGGCGAACTCGAACCCGCCTGACGGCGGCGCCGATTGCGGCGCGGTTAAATCGCAGCGCTCCTGTTGCGGATTTCGAGCGAATCCCGCACATTTGTCGACAGTTGATCGTATGGTCAACTCGCACACGACAGATGACCAGGGGGATTCGTTGCGTCGAATGACTTTCGAGGACCGGCGGCAGGCGCTGGTCGATGCCGCCGTTCGCGTCATCGCACGAGATGGGCTGGCCGCCGCGACGACCAGGGCGATCGTCGGCGAGGCAGGGATGCCTCAGGGCGCGCTCTTCTACATCTTCTCGTCCCGCGATGCGCTGATCACCGAGGTCATCACGCACATCACCGAGCAGGAGCGCCTCACCGCGGTCTTGTCTGCCGACATGGTGGCCGACGACGCGAGCCTCCACGAGGTACTCAGCGAGGCCATGCTCGGCTACCTGCGCATGCTCGAGGAAGATCCCGCGCGTGAGCTCGCGCTCCTCGAAGTGGCGACGCACGCAATCCGCCACGACCGCGCGGCCGTGAACAAGCAGTGGCAGACCTACCGCAGCGCCGTCGCCGACGCACTGAGTTATCTGGCCGAACGCATGTCGATCACGTGGGAGCTACCGCTGACGCAGGTCGCTCACCTGGTGACGTCTGCGATAGACGGTCTCACGCTGTCGTGGTTGACCGACCGGGACACCGAGGCTGCGCGTCGAAACATCGACGTACTCGCGACCGCAATCGTCACACTCGCCGCTCCGACGGCGGACCCGACATCATCACCGACCCCGGCACCGGCAACAACACCGACGTCGCCGGAAACCGACGCACGGTGACCCTCGACCACGACGCCCACCACAGTCCGACGACGCCGTGGCAACGCGTTTCGTCGAAGTGGATCGGCCTCTTCGGACTCTCCTGGCTCGGCATCTGGCTCGCGCAACTCGCACCGTTCCAGCTCACCCTTCCCAACCAGATCAACGACTGGCTGGATATCGGCACCAATGTCGACGAAAGCAATTGGAAGCAAAGCGTTCTCACGTTCGGCGTGGTATCGGGAATCTCTGCGGCCTTCGCGCTCGTGGCATTTCCCCTCACCGGTTCGCTGTCGGATCGCACGACGAGCCGATACGGACGGCGTCGACCATGGATCGTCGGCGGTACGGCGCTGTTCGCGGCGGGACTCATCGCACTTGGCTTCTCCGACAACATCATTGCGATCACCATCGGGTGGTGCGCGACGCTGACAGGCTTCAGCGCCGTGTCGGCGGCGCTAACCGCTTTGATCAGCGATCAGGTTCCGGTCTTCCAACGCGGTGTCGTGTCGAGTTGGGTGTCGGCCCCGCAAGCGATCGGTGTGATCATCGGTATCGCACTGGTGTCTGCGTTCGGACTCGGATTTCTCCCGTCGTACGCACTCTTCGCGGTCTTGCTGATCGCCTGTGTCGCACCGTTCGTGCTGTACCTGAACGATCCGCCCAACCCGCGACACGACAAGGGTCGGATCAGTATCCGGGCCGTCGTATCCGAATTGTGGATCTCGCCGCGTGAGCATCCCGATTTCGGATGGACACTACTCGGCCGCGTGTTGGTGAATCTTGGTAACGCCCTTGGCACTTCGCTGCTCTTCTTCTTCCTGAAGTTCGGTATCCACTCCACCGACGCCGACAGTGACATCTTGCTAGTGACAGCGGTCTACATGGTGTTCGTCGTCATCAGCGCACTGGTGTCGGGCAAGCTGAGCGACGTCGTCGGGAGACGAAAGCCATTCGTCCTCGCCGCAGGTGTCTCGCAGGGCGCGGCGGCGGTCTGCATCGCTGTGGTCGCCAACCTCCCCATGACGATGGTCGCGGCAGCGCTGCTCGGCGCCGGCTTCGGCGCCTTCCTCGGTGTCGACCAGGCACTGGCAACACAGGTCCTCCCCGACGCCGAGCACAACGGTCAGGACCTGGGAATCATGAACATCGCGATGGCCGTCCCGCAGGCACTCGGACCTCTGGTCGGCGCCGCGATCGTCGAAGCAACCGGCGGTTTCACCGGATTGTTCGTCGCCTCAGCGATTTTCGGAATCCTCGGCGGCGTGTCGGTTCTACTGGTGCGCAGCGTGCGTTGAGCCAACGAGACCTGGCGTCATACCCGGTCACCCGAAACATACTTCACTGACCCACAACGCATCCCATTCATCCATGCATTCGAACGTCCACATTTCACCAGGGGGTTGAGATGAGCACCAACGCATCCCGCGGAACACCGCATCACACGTCACACGACGGCGCAGCTCCGAACGGAGTGACCCGACGCGGGTTCCTCGGCGCCTCCGCGGGAGCCGTCGGAGCGGGCGTGGTCGGGATCGCCATGACAGGCGCGCTCGGAGCCGGAACGGCAACGGCCGCACCGTCGTCGGGCTACCTGGTGGGGGCGGGCAAGGGTGATCTCACAGGCGCCATCGCGGGCCAGGGAATGATGGGATACTCCGACCTCAGCCAGGTGGCCACCGGTCTGTTGCAACGCGTGTGGGCGCGCGCCTACATCATCGCCGACACCGCGTCGGGTAAGCGAATCGTCTTCGTCAACGCCGATCTTGCCTGCGTGTTCGAGTCCCACCACGTCGGCGTGATGAACGAATTGCGCCAGCGCTTCGGCAACCTCTACACCGAGGAGAACGTCAATCTCAACGCCACCCACAATCACAACTCGTGCGGCGGAACGGCCTGGGACTACGCGTATGTCCTTGCCGCACTCGGACATCGGGAGAACTCTTACCGCGCAGAGGTAGCCGGTCTCGTCGACGCAATCGTGGCGGCCCACCACTCACTGGCGCCGGGAACCCTCGAACTCGGGCATTCCGAGTTGCACGACGCCAGCGCCAACCGCTCACTGCAGGCGTTCGTCAACAATCCAACCCCCGATCGTCGACACTTTCCCGAGCACATCGATCCGCAGGTCACCTCGCTGCGAATTCGTCAGGGCGGCAACGTGATCGGCGAGATCACCTGGTTTGCCACACACGGCACGTCGCTGACCGACGCCAACACGTTGATCTCGGTCGACAACAAGGGCTACGCGTCGTACCTCGCCGAGCAGAACAACCCCGACGTCGTCGCATCGTTCCCGCAGACCAACGCCGGCGACATGACTCCGAATCTCGCTGTGCGCAAACTGCATCCGTCCGGACCGACCGAAGACCACCGCGCCAACTG
Source organism: Gordonia sp. w5E2 (assembly GCF_036540975.1). Lineage (NCBI taxonomy): Bacteria > Bacillati > Actinomycetota > Actinomycetes > Mycobacteriales > Gordoniaceae > Gordonia > Gordonia sp. w5E2. The sequence continues at coordinate 4,644,918 of NZ_CP144213.1, forward strand.
CACCATCATCGGTCAGCGGCAGTTCAAAGCCGGCCAGCGGGCATTCGCCTCGGCGCGTTCGCTGTCCGGCGGACTGTCGTATGCGTACCGGTTTCTGAACCTCTCCGACATCGCGATCGACGGCGCGTACACGCCAGACGGCCGTCCCGCGCGCACGAGTCCCGCGATCATGGGTGCGGCCGCCGCGGCGACGAGCACCGAGGACAACACACGCAGCCAGCTCTCGTTTCTCAAGGAGGGCACCGTACTCCCCTTCGCGGCAGCACTCGGAGCGACGTCGAAAGTCACTCCGCCGGAATGGGTTCAGCAGGTCCAGGCGCCGAAGCTACCACTGTTCCCCCTGGGCTACATGCCGCCGCACCCGTGGATTCAGCAGGTTCTGCCGATCCAACTGATCCGCATCGGCGATCTGATACTCGCGGCAGCACCGGCCGAGTTCACCATCACCGCGGGACTGCGTGTGCGTCGGATCGTGGCGGCCGCATTCTCACTGCCTCTGGAAAACGTTCTGCTACAGGGATACTCGAACGGCTACAGCCAGTACGTCACCACTCCCGAGGAGTACCTATCTCAGCAGTACGAGGGCGGCGAAACTCTCTTCGGGCGATACACACTGTGCGCGTACATGCAGGAATTCGACAAGCTCGCACGCGAAATGGCAGCCGGGAAGTCATCGTCACGCGGCCCCAAGCCACCGGATCAGCGCGGCCCCCAACCCGATCTGCTGACCCCGGTACCCGCCGACACCCCCATCAGCGGTCGACGCTTCGGCGACGTCGTGCGTGGACCAAAGACTTCGTATCGGTCTGGTGACACCGTGTCGGTCGAGTTCTGCGGCGCGCACCCCTCGAACAAGGTGCACAGGGTGCTGCCGGGAAGCAGCGCAGCCAAGGATGGCTACTTCGTCGTCGAACGGTACGAGTCGGGTCGCTGGGTCGCGGCCGCCGACGACAACACCTGGGGCACCGAGCTCACCTGGAAGCGGCCGTCGGGCAGTTCGACGGCGTCGAGCGTGACCATCAGTTGGACGACCGGCCCGGGAGTCTCGGGGCGTCACCGCATCCGGTACTTCGGCGACGTCAAGCACACCAATGGCGCGCTGTCGTCGTTCGTCGGGACGAGTCCCGCCTTCGACGTGAAGTGATGCCGGTCCCGACAGGCCGAACCGTCGAACCTGTGGTTGTGTTGTGCGCGTGAATGCCCCCGACGTGACAAGCCCCGGCACCGCAGCGAATCCTGGCACCTCAGCACAGCGTCGTATCCATCGGGGACGCATCATGCACATCGCAGGCTCGCCGACGGTCTCGGACGCCGACTCAGCGCTCGTCGACATCCCCGATGGTGCGCTGGCCATCACCGCCGATGGGCTGATCGACTTCTGCGGCCCCTTCGACGAACTGCCCGCGCAGCCCGGCGATGTCGTCGTCGACCATGGCGGCGCCTTCCTGCTGCCGGGATTCGTCGACGCCCATGTGCACTTTCCGCAGACCTACGAGCTCGACGCGTACGGCGGCGGCCAGCTGCTGGAATGGCTGAACAACTGCATCTTTCCCGCGGAGTCGCGACTGGCCGACCCGGTGTTCGCCCGCACGATCGCGCGCGACTTCACCCGCGCCAGGATCGCCGCGGGCACCACAGCCGCGATGGTGTTCGGTTCGGCCTTCCCCGTGGCACAGGACGAACTATTCGAGGCGACACAGCGCGCCGGACTGCGCATCGTCAGCGGTCGCGGCATCCAGACCCAGGGTCCGGATTCGGCTGCCCCGCTGATGACCTCGGAGGCCGACGCGATCGCATTGACCACCGCCGAGATCGATCGGTGGCACGCGGCCGACACCGGAGACCCCGACACCGCTCGACTGCTCACCGCGATCGTGCCCCGCTTCACACTGTCGGTGACAACGCAGACCCTCGCGGCGCTCGGTGAGCTCTACGCGCAGGTGCGCGACCGCGGCGTCTACATCCACACACACCTCAACGAGAACAACCGGCCCGGCACCGGCGAGGTCGACCTGGTCAAGCAACTCTTCGACGTGGAGTGCTATCTCGACACCTACGACGGCAAGTTTCTCCCGGGTTCGGCCGTCGGCGGCGAAAGCCTGCTCGGCAGGCGCACCATTCTTGCCCACTGCGTGCACTGCACCGACGCCGAACTGGCTCGGATGGCGGAGACCGGCACGTCGATCGCGCACTGCCCGACGTCCCAGTTGTTCCTCGGCTCCGGCACCATGCCGTGGAACCGCACCGTCGATGCGGGGGTGACCATCGCGCTGGGCAGCGACTGCGGAGGTGGCGACGAGTGGCTGATCTCGAAGGTTGCCGGTGACGCCTACAAGGTGCACATCTCCGAAGCGGGCGAGGCGAGCGTTGCCATGCATCCGGCCCAGATGCTGTTCAGCGGAACCCTCGCGGGCGCACGCGCTCTCGACGCCGAATCACGCTTCGGCAACTTCGACGTCGGCAAGGAAGCCGACTTCCTGGTGATCGACCCGCAGCGATGGCCGCCGCTGGAACGGATGCTGCGCAACGGAGTTCGCGACGACGACCCGCAAAGAGCGCGCGACCAAACACTTTTCGCGCTCCTGATGGGCATGCGCGAACCGGCGATCGCCGAGGTCTACGTCGGCGGCGACAAGGTCGACTTCGGCGCGGTGTGAGCGCTACCGCAACCCGACGCAGTAGCTCGACAACTCAGTGGCTCAGATCGGGTGGCCGTCCCATTCGTGGTCGTGCATGAAGCCCTCGGCCAGGCCGACGTGGTAGCGACGGCAGTCGCGCAGAATCGACGCGTAGGCGACCGGCAGCATGACCCCGGGCTTCATGTCGCCGCGCTCGAAGATCACGTCCTCGTACGAGCGGAAGTCCTTCCAGAACTGGCGCATCGACCGCCCCTGGCGTGATGCCTTCGTCCAGCCGTAGAGCAGCATGCCGAGTCCGATCATGCGGTCGACGTCGGAGTCGGGAACGATGAGGTCGTCGTTGTGGCCGAAGAACGCCGCGGGTACGTCGTTGTGGGGGCGGAACATCATGATCCCGCTCGTCGATCGGGGGTTGCACTCGATGCAGTAGAGGCTGCCGTCGGCACCCTCGATGAAGTCGAATCCGGCCTGGCCGGTAAACCTCTGCGCCGCAACAAATTCGGTGATCCAGTCCAGGATCGGTTGATGTTCGATCGAACTGAACGACAGGCACGAACTGCCGCCGATCGCGTAGCTGACGGGGTAGGTCGCGTGTGCGTTGACCTTGCCGTCGCGACAGACCGAGTAGGTGCAGTACCGCTTGCCTTCCATCCACTCCTGGGCAAGCCACGGATTCGTCGGATCGTATTCGACCCAGTCGAGGTTCTCGCCGGGAGTGATCTTGTGCACTTTCTGCGACCCGCGCGAATAGCACTGCTTGAGCGCGAACGGGACGTCGAAGTCGAGCGCTGCGGCGTCGTCGGGTCCTTCGACGACGGCGAACTTCAGCGTGGGAATGCCCAGTGAGACCAATTCACGCTGGAAGTCGTACTTGTTGTGCAGCTTGTTCTCGGTGTCGAAATCGGACAAAAACACCTCGCACTCCGCAGGGAACAGTCCGACCATCATCGACAAGATGTCGGTTTCCTCGTGGATGGGAATGACCATGTCGACTTTTTCGTCGACGACGATTCGAGCGAGTTCGCGGCAGTAGTCGCGGGGCTCGAACTTCGGTGGAGGCACCTTGTGAAATGCGTCGACCGAGTTGGAGAAGCGGCTGACACCGATCGGGATGCTGTCGACGACGGTCACCCGATGACCCGCCGCCGACATCAGCCTCGCCAGGTTCAGCGTGAGGAAAGAGCGGCCGAAGGTGATCAGTACGTGCTTCTTCGGGGATGTCGCCACATCGCGAGTCTAGTCAGTGGTCGGCGTCCGCCCGAGGCGGGCGGGGACGGCCTGAGACGGGCGGCGACGGGATTGTCGGTACCTCGGTGAATACTGAGAGTGGAATAATAACTCGCTTGCCGACCGTTGACCGATGAGTTGTGGTTGTAGGGGGAGTCTTCATTGCACGACCACTAGGGCCGGACGATTCCTCGGCTCCCGTCCACCGGGGCCGACTCCGATGGACCGGGTGGATAACACGAATAGACGACGAATAGCAGAGAGGCGGGTCGCATGTTCCTCATAGGCGTCATCGCGGCGAGCCTCGCCGCGGTGGCTTACGGGATGTCGACGGTGCTGCGCGCCCTCGGGGCTCGTCGTGCCGCGCAGATCGACCGTGATGAGGGCATCGAGACCACCAATGCCGCCGGGGGTCCGACGCTTCGCTCGACAGCGTCGACCTTCGTCGACCCGGCGTTCATCCTGGGAACGGTGCTGGTGACCGTCGGTTTCGCCGGCGGCGCCGTCGCGGCGCGCTACCTGCCGCTGTTCTTGTCGCAGACGATCGTCTCGGCCAACCTGGTGATCACCGCACTGCTCGGCACCATCATGCTCAACATCGCGCTGCATACACGCGACTGGATCGCCATCTGGCTCGTGGTGTTCTCGCTGTGCCTTCTCGGCATGTCGTCGTCGCATCAGACAGGTGATTCCGGCGACCACTCATTCCATTGGCTGCTGTTCTTCGCCACCATCGTCTTGAGCGGGCTGGCGTTGCTGTCGGTGTACCGACTCGGCCGACACGGAGCGATCGCGGGCGGTGCTGCCGCAGGCCTGCTGTTCGGTGTCATCGCCATCGCGGTGCGCATCCTCGACGGCATCCACCCGTTCGACCCCGTGCGACTGCTCCTCGATCCCGCAGCATGGACCATCGCGATCGCGGGTGCCGTCGGTTTCTTCGTGCAGACCGTCGCGCTACAGCTCGGCGCTGTCAACGGCGTCACCGCGGTGCTCGTTGTCGGCGAAACGGCAGGTCCGAGCCTCATCGGCGTCATGTTCCTCGGCGATCAAGCCAAGCCTGGCCTTGGATGGCTCGCTCTGGTCGGCTTCCTCGGAGCTGTCGTCGGCGCCGTACTGGTCGCCTGGTACGGCTCCGGAGATCCCGACCACTTCGGTGAGGCACCCCCGATGAAAGGCGGGTGGCGTCGCGGACGTGAAGACGATGAGTTCGACGACTACGACGACAGCGAATTCGAGAGCGGGCAATTCGAGAGCGGGGAGCTGCGCTCCGATATGACCGCTTCCGACGAGATCGACTCCTTCGGATTCGCGCCCGCCGACTTCGACGACGATGACGACGACGAGGGCCGCAGCAGTAATGGGAGTCGCAGCGGTAATGAAAGTCGCAACGTTGGTGAGGAGCACGGCCGCGCTGAGGACCACGGTGTTGCCGACTCGTCGTCGAGGTCGGACATCGACTTCACCGACGCCGACCTCGACGACCGGCAGCCCTCACGCCGCTACTCGTGCTGATCGCTGCCCTCGACCTCTAGTCCGTCTTCTCCTTGACCTTCTCCTTGACCCGCGGCGGCCCGCACGGCGGCGCGGAGGTTGCGTATGGCGCCGAGTCGCCACGCGGTGACAAACCAAGTGACCGTCACGAACGGCGCGATGATCAGCATCGACCACAGGTAGCTGTTGTTGGGCATGACGTCTGAGATCACCTGCGCTCGTGGCACGCCGTCGATGTCGGCAGGCAGCCACGCCTCGAGGATGTTGCGCGTGAGCTTGACCGGCGCGAACGGACCGGCGCTCGATGCGAGATAGAACGAGATCAGCACGATCAGCAATGACCCGAGCCACCCGATGACTTTGACCTGCGAGCCCAGGATCTCCGCAGATGTCCTGATCGACTCGGCGGCGAAGCCCAACATCAGCACCAGCAGCAGACACGCGACCTGCGCGGAGAGCAGTTCCTCTATCACCGAGGATTCATCGTCGCTCGACGCCATATTCGGCAATCCGATTGCCAACGAGATCAATCCCGAAATCAACGCGACGAGCGTCACCGAACTGGCCGCGCCCTCGATCCGGCCGAATGAGCCGCGCAGCGCACCCTCGGTCGCTGCGCTCGCCACTTTCGGACTGACGTCGTAGACGACCAGCACGACGAGTCCGGAGATCAGCGCGCTCAGCAGCCACGCAACCGTCGTAGTGCACACGGCCGCGAGCGCGAAGGAGCCGATCAGCGGTCCGAACAAGCTGTCGGCGTTCTCTGACAAACGTGTCCCGACGAGCGGCAGGACTCCGACGATCGCGATGACGAGTCCGCCGGCGAGAAGTGGACCGGAGAACTCCGTTATCTCGACGGCGTCGAGGTCGGGGTCGGGGTCGCGACCACGGATGACCTGCCATTCGGCGGTCGTCAGTTGTCGCAGGCCGCTTCCCCACCGCGTGCGGTCGCTCTCGGCGCCGGGCCGTGTGTTGCCCACGTCCAACAGGTTAAGGACTGACCGCCCGTTGTTGCGTGAGGATCGCCGCGATGTCGGCGCGGTCGGTCACGTCGAGCTTCACGCAGGCACGGTAGATGTGCCCCTCGACTGTGCGCACGGAGACCACGAGGCGCTCGGCGATCTGCTTGTTCGAGAGTCCTGCGGCCACCAGGTTGGCGATCTCCCGTTCGCGCGTGGTGAGCGGCAACGGTTGTGCCGCACGCACCAAAGCGGGTGTCCGCAGACCGCCGCACGACGCCGAGATGCGGTCGGCCATCGCCGCCGACGCGACCGTCGCCGAACGGTGTGAAGCGTTGTCGTGCAGCACACTTGCCTGCGCGGCCGAGTCGGCCGCCGAGAGCAGGTAGCCCAGCTTCTCGAAATCGGCGGCACACAGATCGAGTTCGACGCCGTCGCCATCGGCACTGGCCCGCGCGTGGCGTGCATAGAGGCCGACGAGCGGCCCGTCGACGACGCCGCTGAGTTCGGCGAGCCTGTCCGCAACCGTTGTATCGCCGAAACGTGCAGCGGTGTGCAGTGATTCGGCTTCGACGGCGAACTGCCCTGCCTCACGCGCCTGCTGCGCCGCGTCATTCGCGAGGGCGATCGCGGTGGTGATCATCCCCGCGGACGCGGCCTGCCAGGCGGCAGCGACACCGAGCATCGGCCCGAACACCGCGACCTGCCTGCCGTAGTGCTCGCCTGCTCGGGCGAGCGCGATGTCGGCTTCGTCGGCCAATCCCATTGCCGACAGTGACTCGATGAGGAACAGGTAGGCCGGGAAGTTCCAGGTTGCCGAGTATTCGTCGGTGTCGAGCGTCGCGAGGGTCTGTTCGATGCGTCGTGTGACGGCGGTGCACCTGCCGCGCGCGAGGTCGACAGCGGCAACGAGTTCTCCCGCCATCGCCCAACCGAGGTACTGCGCGGTGTCGGCGAAGGTGGCGTACCGCTGTGCCGCGACCTGCGCCTCATCGAGATGGCCGGTGAGCGTGAGTGACAGTACCTCGCCGATGCCTGCCGGAAAGCGCAGCATCCCATCGGTTTTCGCCTCGGCGTCACGTGCCTGGGCAGCAAGGGGCGCGACGTCGTCGCCATGTCCCTGTAGCGCGCGGGCGAGCATGCCGCCGAACGCCGCCCACTCGACTGCCCAGGGCAGCGGAGACGACGCCGCGAGCACATCGTCGGAAAGCTCGACCGCGCGTGCGAGATCGTTCTCGAAAAGTGCACATGCCGACCCGATCGCGTCGACGATCGGCGTGAGCAAGGGTTCGGTGACGCACGCACGCACTTCATCGAGCAACTCGTCGGCGCGTTTCGAATCGCCCATGGCCCAGAACATGTTTCCGACGCGCAGGACGCCGATGCGGGTGGCTCTGACCTCACCGAGATCGGCGAGCCGGTACTGCGCGAGTAACTGCTCCGCCTGATCCGGCCGGGCCTGCCACATCAACGCGCGGGCCAGCAGCTCTGCCTCATCCGGGCCACCCCCGTCGGCAATTGCCGCGCGCGCGAACCGCTCACCCATCGGAACCTGCGCCAAGTTGAGTGCGTCGCGGGCTGCCGAACCGAGCAGCGACGGGTCGATGGCACCGACGTCGCTTTCAAGTGCCAGGTCGGCGAGTCGAATTCGCGCCGCGGGAGTGTCTTTGGGCCGCGAGTCGAGTGCTCTGACGAGCGCACCGCGGAGTCGACGCGACGACGCGAGTCCGAGACCGTGCCGGATGACCTCTCCGAACAGGGGATGGTGAAAGGAGACGTTGAGGCTGCGGCCATCTCGGGCAATGCGGACGAGGCCGTCGATCTCGGCTTGTTCGACGGCCTCTTCGCTGGTGAGATCCGACAGCACATCGATGTCGAGAGGTTCGCACAGGCTCAGGTACTTCAGAGCGGCAAGGACATCGGGCTGCAGTTGTTCGACGCGGCCGGCGAGAAGCGAGGCGAGCTCGGAGGTGATCGCAGCGCGTCCGCGGAGCTGCCACACACCGTTGACCTGCCGCAGGGTGCGCGCTGCCCGTGCGCCCTCGACGAGATGTCGCAGAAACAGGGCGTTGCCGCCGGAGGCTTCCCACATACGGTCTGCGGAATGCTCCTCGAGTTGTCCGCCGAGGACGGACTCGATGAGATCGACGCTCTGCTCTTTGGTGAACGGCGACAACGTGATTCGGATGAGGTGGTTGTCTTTCCAGAGCGAGGTGACGGCGTCGGGCACGGCCTCACCGCTGCGCACGGTTGCGACGATCTGCACGGCTCGATCAATTGCGAGTTGATGGAGCAACGTCGCCGACAACTCGTCGAGGAGATGCGCGTCGTCGACGCCGATGATCGTATCGCCCTGTGCCAGAAGGCTTTCACGCGCCGCTGACAGATACGTCACCGGGTCGCTCGACACCGCGGGACCGACGAGATGCGCGAATACTCCGAGCGGTATCGATCGAGCCGACTCGGTACCCGCGACCCAGCGAACCCCCGTATCGGTACCCGATGTGACCAGCCGCGCCAACGTCGTCTTACCGACGCCCGAATCGCCTGTCAGCACCACCCCGCACACCGAACCGCCCGGATTCAGCGCAGACTGGATCGTGCGGAATTCCTGCTCCCGCTCGATCAGTGGCCACGTGCCCTGCATGGGTTTCGAGTCTAATCCTCGACCCGCAGCTCTCCGACTCCCACGAGAAAGGGCTGTCCCCTGAACGGACTACTCAACGCGTCTGGCTCCGGGTCCGGCTACCCGGCGTCGCGTCGATTCACCAGGAGCACACCGACAGCGAAGACGATCGCGGCGAAGATCCCGAAGTAGACCAGCGAGACCCACGAATTCCAGTGGTAGCCATCGCCGGGAAAGTCGCCGTCGAGGAATCGAGAGCCGTTGCGGAACGGGAGAAATGGCCCGATTCGACGTCCCACGACCGGCAGTGCCGCGGCAACGTTCTCGAGGACCAGCATCCACACCAGCACCACCGAGACCGCACCAGCGGTCTGTCGCACGATGGCACCGACACCGATCCCGACGACGACGCACAGCGCCGCCCAGACCGCGGTACCCCAGATCTGCCTGATCACGTGTTCGCTGCCGAGGTCGAGACCAGCCGAACCGTTCACCGCCTTCACGAGCAGAACGCTGCACAACGACAACGGCACGACGACGACAAACGTCAACGCGATGTACACCAATGCCTTCGCGCACAACACATTCTGGCGACGAGGGGTCGCCAGGAACGACGTACGGATGGTGCCGAAGCGGAACTCGGTGGTCACGCCGAGTACCGCCATGATCATCAAGATGACGACTCCGAAGAAATTCACCCCGATCAGATAGACCGACGCCGCGCTGCTCTGGTCGACCGATCCGTCGGTCCCGGCTCCCTCGGGTTGGTCGGCGATCGCGCCAGCACCGCGAGTCACGAGCGCGATCAGTCCCGCGATACCGAGACCGAGTACGACGACCGCCGCTATGCACCACCACGGCGCACGGGTACTGGTCAGCTTGATCCGTTCGGACCGGACCACGCCCATCAGTGCTGCCCTCCCCGGTAGTCGATCGACTCGGCTGTGGCTGCCATGAAGACCTCTTCGAGCGACGGGGTGTCGGACACCAACTCGTGTAACCCGATTCCCGCAGCGGCCGCGACATCGCCGACCTGGTCGGTGGTGGCGTCTGCGACGGTGAGGTACACCCGGCCGTCCTGTCCGGCGACCGGGGTCACCGCCAACCCAGCGGCCTCGAGTGCCCGGTGGAGTTCCGCCGGTTGCGGGGTACGTACCCGGGCCACCGGGCGCGCCCGCGCGGTGAACTCCGAGATCGAGCAGTCGGCGATCAGCCTGCCCCGCCCGATGACGACCACGTGGTCGGCCGTCAGCGACATCTCGGTGAGCAGATGGCTCGACACGAACACCGTCCTGCCCTCCGCGGCCAGCGCCCGCATGAAGTTGCGGACCCAGACGATGCCTTCCGGGTCGAGTCCGTTGACCGGTTCGTCGAAGACGAGAGTGTGCGGATCGCCGAGCAGTGCGCCCGCGAGCCCGAGTCGCTGCGACATACCGAGCGAGAAACCGCCTGCCCGTTGGTCTGCGACGGACGTCAGGCCGACCATCTCGAGCACTTCGTCGACTCTGCCGACCGGGATGTCGTTGGTCGCGGCCATCCACCGCAGATGATTGCGCGCGCTCCGGTTGGGGTGCACCCACTTGGCGTCGAGCAGAGCGCCCACCTGACGCAGTGGATGGTCGAGTTCGCGATAGAGCCGACCCCCGACAGTTGCTGTTCCCGACGTCGGCCGGTCGAGGCCGAGGATCATGCGCATCGTCGTGGATTTCCCCGCCCCGTTGGGCCCGAGGAATCCGGTCACGCGCCCCGGCGCGACGGTGAAACTCAGGTGGTCGACGGCGGTCACGCCCCCGAAGGTCTTGGTCAGATCGGCCGCGGCAAGCATTGATTCGACCATAGCAATCGAGTTCTGCGCGCTGGTGATTTCGACTCGGCTGCTCGCTGGCCGAGCGCTATCCGCCGGTCGAGCTTGTCGAGACCACCGCTGGTGATTTCGACTCGGCAGCTCGCTACGCTCGCGGCCGGCTCAATCAGCGGAAAGGACCACCCGCCCCGGCGACGAGGCCTGCGCCCAGAAGCGCGTCGGGATGCGGCCCGCCCCGGCGGCGAGGCGGCCTGCGATCACCGCGTGGCGCATCGCATTCGCCATGCGTTCCGGGTCGTCGGCGCGGGTCACGGCCGACGCGAGCAGCACGCCGTCGCAACCGAGTTCCATTGCCCGCGCGGCGTCGCTTGCGGTCCCGATGCCGGCGTCGAGGATGATCGGCACCTGCGCCGATTCGACGATCATCTCGATGTTGTGGGGGTTGGAGATCCCGAGACCGGTTCCGATCGGCGACCCGAGCGGCATCACCGCGGCGACGCCAAGGTCGGCGAGTCGTGCCGCGAGCACCGGGTCGTCGTTGGTGTAGACGAGCACCGTGAAGCCGTCGTCGACGAGTCGTCGTGCGGCGTCGATGAGTTCGATGGGGTCGGGCAGCAGCGTGCGGTCGTCGGCGACCACCTCGAGTTTCACCCACGACGTCTCGACTGCCTCGCGTGCGAGTTGCGCCGTCAACACCGCCTCCGCGGCGGTGTGGCTCCCGGCGGTATTGGGTAACACGTCGATCTTCAAGCGCCGCAACAGATCCAGCACCCCGGTCGTCGATCCCGCGTCGATCCGCCGCATCGCCACGGTGGTCAGTTCGGTGCCCGAGGCGACCAGCGCGCGCTCGAGCACCGCGAGGTTCGCCGCCCCGCCGGTGCCCATGATGAGTCGGGAACCGAAGTGGCGGTCGGCAATTCGCAGTCCGCCCAGATCCTGTGTCGGCGTTTCGGTTTCCGCTGAGCTCATCTCAACCACCCTGCACAGCCGTGACGACCTCGACGACGGCGTCGGACGGAACAACCGTGTCCCATCGTCCACGCGGCACGACGGCCCCGTCGACGGCGACCGCGACGCCGCGGTCGGGCAATCCGAGACGTCGGACAAGCGCGTCGACGGTCGGCTGTGCGTCCCACTCGTGGCGCTCTCCGTTCACAGTGAAGCTCACCGTGCCTCCTCGTATCCGTACACGTCGTCTTCGTGACCGACCTCTTGCTGAACATCGTTGTGCTGCAGTATTTCCAGAACTCGCTGTGCGGTGTACGGCGCGAGGACGATCCCGTTGCGGCCATGGCCCGCCGCAACGACCACCCGCTCGTCGATACGACGGATCAGCGGTAGTCCGTCTGGCGAGCACGGCCGGTACCCCACACCGACTTCGGCGAGCGTGTAGCTCGCGAGTCCGGGCATCACCGTGAGCGCGTCGTCGAGCAGGTCGCGAACGCCCGCAACCTCTGCACCCGGCTCGTCGGATTCGTATTGTGTTGCGCCGACGACGATTCCGTCCGCGCGCGGAACCAGATACACCATCCGGCCGTCGACCCTGGCACGCACGACGTGACTCGGCGGCGGCACCGACCAGCGTGTGCGAGTCAGCCGCAGGATCTCGCCCTTCGCACGATGAATGCGCGCACCGGACCAGAGCTGCGGCACACCGGCCCCCGCGGCGAGAAGTACCTGTCGACCCGCCACAGCATCGAGATCGGTGATCGTGTCGTTCCGCAGGTGCGCGCCGGCATCCCGCAGCGCACCGCGCAGCCGGGCGAGCAGCAAGCGGTTGTCGACTGCCCCCTCGCCCGTCGCGAGAAATCCGCCGCGCAGTCTCGAGGTCAGCGCGCCCTCCAACTCGCGGATGTCGGCGGGGCCGATCGCTCGGATCTCACGCCCGGCACCGAGCGCGGGCGCCCACACCTTGTCGGCCAGGCGCGTGAGGTGTTCGAGATCGGTGGCGGTCGTCGCGACGAACAGCGAGTCGGCAGCTGTCGCGATCGTCTCGCCGGTGTCTCCTGCACCAGTGTCCTCTGCGCCGGAGCCCTCTCGGGAGCCGTCGCCGAGACGTGCCAGCAGCGTCGGCCACTGCGCAACCGACGCCGACGTCGCGGCGAGCAGTGCTTCTTCACCCGGCAGTCCCTCGCCGAGCGAACCGAGCATGCCGCCTGCGACGTGCGAGGCGCGCTGCTGTGGTCCGGCGTCGTGAACCACCACGCGCATGCCCGCGTCTGCCGCGGCGAGTGCACTGGTCAGTCCGATGACTCCGCCGCCGACGACAGCGAGGTCGGGGGTGTCGATTACAGCCGTCAACTTCTCGAGATCCTTCCTTCGCCGGCATGACCCGGATCAGGTACGACGGTCAGCGGGGGCGTCCCACACTCTCAGCCCGCCGATCCGCGGACTCCCGTGTCTTTCGAGTCCACCTTACTGCGACCCGTTTATCAGGCAGCGACCCAACCGCGCCGCAGGGCGCATGGCTACGCTGGCGATCGTGACAGCCCACCACGCACGCACCAAGCGACTGGAGTCCGCGACCCTCTATCTGTGCACCGACGCCCGGCGCGAGCACGGCGACCTTGCCGAGTTCGTCGACGCCGCGCTCGCAGGCGGCGTTGACATTGTTCAGTTGCGCGACAAGGGATCTGCGGGCGAGAAGCGCTTCGGAGCGCTCGAGGCCCGCGAGGAGTTGGAGATCCTTGCGGTGCTGCGCGAGATCACCCAGTCACGCAATGCACTGCTGGCCGTCAACGACCGCGCCGACATCGCGACGCTCGCAGGGGCAGACGTCCTGCACGTCGGCCAGGACGATCTTCCCCCTGCCGCGGCGCGTCGGATCGTCGGCAACGATGTGCTCATCGGCAAGTCGACCCACGATGTCGATCAGGCCGCAGCCGCCGAAGCAGATGCCGACGTCGACTATTTCTGTGTGGGTCCGTGCTGGCCGACGCCGACCAAGCCGGGGCGTCCGGCGCCCGGTCTCGACCTGGTGCGTGCGGTCGCGGCGAGCGAATCCGCCGAGAACCCGCGCCGCCGCAAGCCGTGGTTTGCGATCGGCGGCGTCGACGCCGAACGACTCCCGGAGGTCACCGAGGCGGGTGCGCGGCGGATCGTCGTCGTGCGTGCGATCACCGCGGCGTCCGATCCGTCCGAAGCGGCGTCGCGATTGCGCGCCGGGCTCGCCTGACGCACCCCTGGGAGTTGAGCCCAGGCAAAACCCGCTTGCGTCATGTGGGGTGGGCAGCGATAAAGTGAACGTCACCATGTTGTGCGCACCGAGCCTCCTCGTACCCCGCCGCAGCGGGGTCTAGAATCGACCGACCCCCCGCTGCGGGGTCGTCGTGCGCTCGTCGGTCATCGACTCTTTGACCGAAAAGACCTTCAACGATGCACAACCTTCACTTTTCCCAGCCATGCTGTGACAGCAATGGCGCAGATCCTCTCTGGCAGCGGACCGGCCACGCACTCCCCAACGGAATCCGTCAGGAGGCAGCTGGAATGACTTGGCAGCAGTTCGTCGACGAGTACACAACCAACGGTGCGATCCGCCTCGGCTCGTGGAGCGTCGCCCCAGCACCCGGCGACATGGTCGAATGCCGGGCAACTATCGCCTACGACGACCGGATCATGTCGATGACCGCGACGGCGGCCGGGCCGGTTGGCGCGATGACCTCGATCCTTCACGACCTGGGAGTCTCGGTGCAGATCGTCCGACTGCACCAGCGTCGGCTCGACGACCGAAACGTTTCGTTCCTGCTGTGCGAACACGATCGTCGGCAGTGCTGGGCGACGGGCGACGGCGATACCACCGCCGACGCGAACATCAACGCGCTGATCGCTGGGGCCAACCGACTGCTCGAGGGCAGCGACCTGCACGCCTGAGCTGTCTCGGGTCTCTCGGCGCAGGTCGTCTGACTCAGGTCGTCGAGTCCAGCGACGCGAGGCGCTCACGAAGTTGTGGCCACGCGCTGCCGAAGGCGGGATGCAGCGGCAGCGTCGCCACATGCGCCTCGGGAACCCAACGCAGTTCGGCCGATTCTCCATTGGCGGTCGTGATGACCGGACGCTGCGCGTCGGCGATGACCGTCGTGTAGGTCCATCCGCCGATGGTGCGGTGCGTGACCAACGCTGCCACGACCGACACGTCGCCGGGTGCGATGCCTGCTTCCTCGCCCGCTTCGCGGATCGCGGTGTCTACTGCCGTCTCGTGCGAGTCGCGTGCACCGCCGGGCAGACCCCAGGTGCCGCCCTGATGCGACCACGCCGCGCGGTGTTGGAGAAGTATCCCGACCTCACCGTCGGGAAGCGGTGCCCGCAGCAGAAGCCCGGCCGCGCCGTGCAGCCCCCAGTACCTCGCACCGTCGTCGAGAACCCAACCGTCACCGTCGCCGCGCACCGCGCCTCCTGCTCGTCCCCACGCCATGGAAATGATCTGGAAATACTCTCCGAAAGCCCCGTACCTCCAACTTAGGTGAACTCCGATCGCGGTGACACTCCCTCGCCGTCACCTCAGACTCGCACCCGTCATACCCCCGCGGCCCCGGCGTCTCGGACTAGGGTGGAAACGGACTCGACGTGGCGTGCGACATACCCAGAGAGAGCAGGTAACACCCGCTACAGACCGATGCAGAGGGGAGTGAGACGGTGACCGGCGATGCATCCCCCGTGCGGGCTGTGCTGACCCGCGCAGGGCGGACCGTACGCCCGGCAACGACGTCGCCTCCGCTTCGTGAGGTACTCAGTGATCGTCGTGAATTGGTTGCGTCGGCACGTGCGGCGGCGCAATCACCGTTCTCGTCGTTGCGGCACTATTCCAAGACGACGCCGGGGAAGCTGATCCTTCTGTGCTTCGTCGTCGCGGTCACCGCACTCGGAACCGGGTGGTACGCGTCGACGACGCTCAACAACCGAACACATCAGTTGCAGACGATGATCGACCGCTCCGAGCCGCTGTCGGAAGCAGCGCAGGTTCTCTACAGCTCGCTCTCGATCGCCGACGCCGCGGCCAACTCTGCGTTCATCTCCGGCGGGCCGGAGAACCCACAACTACGTCAGCGATACTCCGATGCCCTGGCAACGGCGTCGTCGTCTCTGCTGGTGACCGCGGGCAGCGATAGCGGTCCCGGCGCGGATGCGACCGCGCAGACCAGGGCACTCAACTCCGACCTCGAGGTACTCACGACGACCATCCCGGTCTACAGCGGGCTGGTCGAGACCGCGCGTACCAACAACCGGCTGGGCAATCCTGTCGGATCGGCGTACCTCGGTCAGGCGTCGGCGCTGATGCAGGACCGGATTCTGCCCGCGGCCCAGCGAGTGTACGAGCGGCGCGCGCTCGCCATTGCCGATCCCCAGAGCGCACTGACGACTCCGCCGTGGGGGGTCTACGCCGCGCTGCTGATCCTGGCGCTCCTCCTGATCGGAACGTCGCGCTATCTCGCTCGACGGACCCGACGCCGCTTCAACGTCGGGATCGTGGCGGCAATGGTCGCGATCATCGGCGGACTGATCTGGTTGCTCACGTCGGGATTGCTGTCGGTGGCGGCAACCAGTTCAGCCAAGGACGACGGTGCGACGCCGTTGCGTGAACTGACCGAGGCCCGCATCCTCACCCAGCAGGCACGCTCGGCGGAGACGCTGTCGTTGCTTCGACGCGGCGATCAGGCCGGGCTACAGGACACGTTCGAGCAGGCGACCACCCGGATCGGGATGGTGTTGGACAGCCTCGACGAGGCCGACGGGTCGTCGGGTTCGTTGAGCGGCGACCAGATCACGTCGCTGCGCGCCGCGCTCGACCAATGGAAGAAGACCGACGCGCAGGTACGCGACTCGATGACCTCCGGAGACTTCACCCAGGCACGGATCATGACGGTCGGTTCGTCGCCGCAGAGTTCGGAGACCAGCTACAACGCCGTCGACTCTGCCCTGGTGAACGCGATCACGACCACGCGGTCGTCGTTCCGCGACGACATCAACACCGCACAGCGAGTACTCGGCTTCACCGGTAACGGCATCCTCGCGCTGTCGATCTTCGCGACCGTCGCGCTGATCCTCGGGATGATCCCGCGTATCCGGGAGTACCGATGAATATCCCGACTCTGAATATCCCGACTCAACTCAACGCCACCGCTCAACACAGAACCTCGGTGAGGACCGCGATCGCGTTCGTCACGATCGCGCTCGCCACCGTGGTGCTCGCCGGGTGCGTCAGTTTTCCCGCACCCGAGTCGCCCGGGCCGAGTGCCACGGCGCAAGTACCCGAACCACTCGGGGCGCAGTTCGACGTCGCCAAGGAGGCGCCACCCAACTCGTCGTCGTGTGACGCCACGCAGAGCCTGCGCCCGGCGGCGCAACAACCCGAGCCCGCACAGATGCCGCCGGGAAGCACCATGGACGCCATTTTCCGACGCGGCAGGCTGATCGTCGGCACCGACATCGGCTCCAATCTGTTCAGTTTCCGCGATCCGATCACCGGCGACATCCAGGGATTCGACGTCGACCTCGCACACGAGATCTCCCGCGCGATCTTCAACGACCCCAACCGCATCGAGTTCCGGGTGTTGAGTTCGGGCGAACGCATGGACGCCCTGCGCAATCAAGAGGTCGACCTCGTCATCAAGACCATGAGCATCACATGCGACCGCCTGCGTGATATCAGCTTCTCGACCCCGTATTACATTGCATCGCAACGCATTCTGTCGCTACGCGGGTCGGGGATCACCGGGCCGGAGCAGCTTGCGGACAAGAGGGTGTGTGCCGCGCGCGGGACCACGTCGATCGGCCGCATGCAGCAGATAGAACCCCGTGCGAAGATGGTGACCACCACTACCTGGGCCGATTGCCTCGTCATGCTGCAGCAGTCGCAGGTCGACGCCGTGACCACCGACGACGCGGTTCTCGCCGGCCTGGCGACTCAGGATCCGTGGGCGCAGGTCGTCGGCCCGAGCCTCGGTCAGGAGAACTACGGAGTCGGCATACCCGTCGGACACGACGACATGGTGCGATTCGTCAACGGCACGATCGCCGAGATGCGCGCGTCCGGCAGATGGCAGGCGATGTACGACAAGTGGCTGTCCATCCTGGGCCCCGGGTACGGACCGCCCCAACCCACGTACCGCGATTGAGGCGACGCGACATGCCACGAAGTGACAAGCACAGCGCAACGCCGGCCGTGGAGGTCGAGCGTGACGCCACGACCGACGCCACCAACGGCAGCGCTGACCGGGCTGCCGATCTCGACGTCGGCACCCAGCGCGCAGACCTACCCGACCTCGACGTCGGGACCCAGCGTGCCGACCTGGCAGCACTCGACGTCGGGACCCAGCGGGCCGATTTCGCAGCGACGCAGGCGACACCGAGCATGGGGATGCGCGACGAGTCGACCGGCCCGGTCACCTCCGCGCGCGCCCTTGATCCCAACGAAGCGCTGGTCTCGGTCGGGCAGACGCGCAGACTCGTGCCGCGGCGACGGCCACGCGTGCACGACCGTCGACTCGGGTCGGGGCTGGTCGAACTGCCCAAGGTCACCGATACCGAGCCGCAGGATGCTGTGCTCGATTCTCCGGTCATCGCCGAGGGCAAGCGCAATTGCTGGCGCTGCGGACGTCCTGTCGGCCGCTCGTCCGGAGCCGGTGCGGGCGAACTGACCGGAGAGTGTCCCCACTGCGGCGCGCGCTACTCGTTCGTTCCGGGACTCGCGAAGGGCACGCTCGTCGCGGGCCAGTACGAGATCGCCGGGGCCATCGCCCACGGTGGACTCGGCTGGATCTACCTCGCGATCGACCGCAACGTCTCCGACCGACCCGTCGTCCTCAAGGGCTTGCTCAACTCGTCTGACTCCGAGGCGCAGCAGGTCGCACTGGCCGAGCGACAGTTCCTCGCTTCGGTGAACCACCCCGGCATCGTCAAGATCTACAACTTCGTCGAGCACGTCACCGACTTCGGCGAGCGGTTCGGCTACATCGTGATGGAGTACATCGGCGGTCGGACGCTCAAGCAGATCACCGGCGAGGGTGATGAGGGCGACGGGGACGGCTCCGACCATCTGCTGACCGTCGAGCAGGCAATCGCGTACATGCTCGAAGTGCTTCCCGCCGTCGGGTATCTGCATTCGGTCGGATTGGTCTACAACGACGTCAAACCCGACAACATCATGGTCGGCAGCGACGAGGTGAAGCTCATCGACCTCGGCGCCGTCTCGCCGGTCAACGGCTACGGACATCTCTACGGCACACCGGGTTTCCAGGCCCCGGAGATCGTGCAGACCGGACCACAGGTCGTCACGGACATCTACAGCATCGGACGCACCCTGGCTGCGCTGACCGTCGACATGCCGATGAAGGACGGGCGGTACGTCGACGGTCTCCCCGATCCCGACGACACCCCCGTGTTCCGCGACAACCCGTCGTTCTACAAGCTCTTGCAACGTGCGACGGCGCCCGATCCCGACGACCGCTTCTCCTCTGCGGAGGAGATGACGACACAGTTGCTCAACGTGCTGCGTGAGACCGTCGCCGTGCACACGGGTGTGCCACGGCCGTCGCTGTCGACGGTGTTCACGCCGCAGCGCTCGACGTTCGGCACCGAGTTGATGCTCGCCCCCGTCGATGGCTTCTTCGATCCCGACCTCGCAGCCTTCTACGATCCCGTCGACATGGCACGCGCACTGCCGGTCCCCCTCGTCGATCCCACCGATCCCGCTGCAGGACTGCTCAATTCGGCGGCACTGAGCGATCCGAGGCAGACACTCGATTCCATTCACGCGGCGCGGGCGGAGGGATTCCGTTCGCTGCTCGGACAACCGACGTCTGCGGCGCATCCGTCACTGGAGATCGACCTCGCCGAAGCGCGGGCGCACCTCGAACTCGACGACGTCGACACAGCACTCGAACTGCTCCGTGATGTGTCTGTGCAACACGGCGATTCGTGGCGCGTGCAGTGGTACATGGGAATCTGCTCGCTGATGAACGACGAGCCGGAACTGGCGTACGGCTGGTTCGATGCAGTGCTGCAGGCAATGCCGGGCGAGGTCGCCCCGAAGCTCGCGGTGGCGGGTACCGCCGAGCTCATCGGGCGCTGGCTCTCGGACGAGAACGAACCGTCCGAGGGCTCCATGGACCGCATCACCGACATGTATCACGTTGCGGCGCAGAACTATCACGACTTGTGGCTCACCGACCACAGCATCGTCACGGCAGCGTTCGGCATGGCACGCCTTGCCGTCGCCCGCGGTGATTACGACGCCGCGATCGAGCCCCTCGACGAGGTACCCGCGACGAGCCGCCATTTCAACACCGCTCGCGCGACGGCGGTCATCGCCCTCGTCCACGGACGAGACCCGTCGCAGTTGCGCAAGGATCAGCTCGTGGAGGCCGCCAAGCGGATGGAGGCCATGCCCGACAGCGAGCCCCGCAAGCAGCGCCTGAAACTGATCGTTCTCGGCACCGCGCTCGGCTGGGTGCACGGCCATCCCGACGAGGCGGGAGAACCCCCACTGCTCTTAGGGTTTCCGTTCACCGAGGAGGGCCTGCGCACCGGAACCGAGAAGTCGCTGCGCTACCTCGCGCGGCAGACGCGCACCAACCGCGACCACCGGTTCCTACTCGTCGACCTCGCGAACTACGTGCGGCCCTGGTCGCTGTTCTGAATTGAGCCGCTGTTCTAACTGGGTCGCTATTCCGGCTGCTCCCCGCGCGCCACGGCTGCTGCCTGGCGTGCGATGGCCAGTTCTTCGTTGGTCGGCACCACGAGCACGTCGATGGCGCTCGAGTCGGCCGAGATGCGTCGAGCCTGCTTGCCGCGCACGGAGTTTCGCTCGTCGTCGATGACGATTCCGTAGGTCTCCAGACCGGCCAGCGCGTCGCGACGCACGTTATCGGCGTTCTCGCCGACACCCGCGGTGAAGGTGATCGCGTCGACCTTGCCCAGCTCGATCATGTACGCCCCGATGTAGCGGCGCAGGCGGTGGATGTAGACCTTATACGCACGCTTGGCGTTCTCGTCGCCGTTGTCCATCCGCGAGGTGATGGTGCGAAAGTCGTTGTCGCCGCATAAACCCTTGAGTCCGGAGTTCTTGTTGAGCAGGGTGTCGAGTTGATCGTTGGAGAGCTTGGCGACGCGGCTCAGGTGCAGCAGTACGCCGGGGTCGATGTCGCCGCTTCGGGTGCCCATCACCAGACCCTCGAGCGGCGTCATGCCCATGCTGGTGTCGATCGGTTCGCCGTGTGCGATCGCCGACGCCGACGCACCGTTACCCAGGTGCAGGACGATCTGGTTCAGATCCGCGTAGTCGCGACCGAGGAACTCCGCGGCCTTGCCCGAGACATACTGATGGCTCGTGCCGTGAAAACCGTAGCGCCGCACGGCATGCAGGTGTGCGACACCGCGGTCGATGGCATAAGTCGCGGCCTCATCGGGCAGATCGTGGAAGAACGCGGTGTCGAAGACGGCGACCGACGGGACGTCGGGAAGCTTCTTGCGCGCCACCTCGATACCAGCGAGGTTCGCCTTGTTGTGCAGGGGTGCGAGGGTTGAGATCCGCGAGATCTCCGATACCACCTCGTCGGTGACGAGCGTCGGATGAAAGAAGCTGCGCCCGCCGTGCACGACGCGATGTCCGACGGCGCTCAATCCCGCTGTCGCCAGGTCGGTTCCCGACTGCGCGAACATCTCCGACGCCGCGTCGAGTGCAGCCGAGATGTCGTGGAGCGGCTCGGTGCGCGTCGACTTCTCGCCGTTCTGCTCGTGAGTGATCGACGACTCGTCCTCACCGATTCGCTCGGCTATCCCCTCGGCGATCACCTCTGCCGTATCCGGATGCAGTAGTTGATATTTCAACGACGACGACCCGGCGTTGAGGACCAGCACGGCGCCCTCGGTGGATGTACTCATCGGCCTGACTCCTGTGCGTCGATGTTCTGGGCCTGGATGGCGGTGATGGCGACGGTGTTGACGATGTCGGAGACCAGTGCGCCACGGGAGAGGTCGTTGATGGGGCGTCGAAGTCCCTGCAGCACAGGGCCGATCGCGACAGCACCCGCACTACGCTGCACAGCCTTGTAGGTGTTGTTACCGGTGTTGAGGTCGGGGAAGATCAGGACCGTCGCGCGGCCGGCAACCTCGGAGTCGGGCATCTTCGTCGCAGCGACGCTCGGTTCCACGGCGGCGTCGTACTGGATGGGACCCTCGACGGAGAGCTCCGGAGCTCGTTCCTGGACGAGATCGGTTGCGACGCGCACCTTGTCGACGTCGGCGCCGGTTCCCGAGCGACCCGTCGAGTACGAGAGCATCGCGACCCGCGGGGAGATACCGAACGCGGATGCCGTTGCGGCCGAGGAGATCGCGATGTCGGCGAGCTCTGTGGCGGTCGGATCAGGGACGATGGCACAGTCGCCGTAGGTGAGCACCTTGTCGGGTAGGCACATGAAGAACACGCTCGACACCGTCGAGACTCCGGGGACCGTCTTGATGATCTCGAACGCCGGTCGGATCGTGTGCGCGGTGGTATGCGCTGCGCCGGAGACCATTCCGTCGGCGCGTCCCGTGTGCACGAGCATCGTGCCGAAGTACGAGACGTCGCGCATCCGCTCCTGGGCGTGTTCGAAATCCATTCCCTTGTGCTTGCGGAGTTCTGCGTAGATGCGCGCGAATTCGTCTGTCAGCTCGGAGTTCGCCGGATCGATGAGTTCGACGCCGTCGAGATCGACCCCGAGCTCGTTCGCACGGGCGGTCACCGATTCCGGGTCGCCGAGGATGATCAGCTCCACGACTCCGCGCCGCAGCAATTGCCCTGCGGCACGCAGGATTCGGTCGTCGCTGCCCTCGGGAAGGACGATGCGCTTGAGATCCGACCGCGCACGGGTGATGAGCCCGTACTCGAACATCTGGGGGGTGACGACCTCCGACGGCTTGACGTCGAGCACCTTGATCAGTTCCTCGGGCTCCACGTACTGCTCCATGAGTCCGAGCGCCGCGTCGATCTTGCGTGCCGACCCGATCGCGATACGTCCGCGGGTGTCGGCGGCGATTCGTGCGGTGTCGTAGGTGCCCTGTTCACAGGTGATGACCGGAAGCTTGGACTTCAATCCGCTGACCAGGGCGTCGATCATCGGATGCGGTTTGAGACCGCCGTTGAGGATGATGCCGGTGAGTCGCGGAAAGCCTTGTGCGGCATTTGCATTCACCAACGAGAGCAGCACGTCGGAGCGATCGGCCGGGGTGATCACCACCATGCCCTCGGTGAGTCGTTCGAGGATGTGCTCCGCGGTCATGCCGCCGACCATCACCCGTAGCGCTTCGCGGTCGAGGAGTTCCGGGTCGCCGCTGTACATCTCGGCGCCCAACGACTTCTTGAGCTCGGCCATCGTCGGCGCGAAGAGCACGGGCAGTTCTGGCAGGCACCAGCACGGGACGTCGAGTTTGGCCAGTGCGGCGCCGATCTCGTCGATGTGCGCGGGATCGCAGCGGTTCGCGACTATGGCCGCAGTGGTCGCATGCATCGCTGCGATCTCGGTGCGCAGGTGTTCGGCGAGGTCGCGTATCTCGGTGGGTGTGCGGTCGAGTGCCTTGAGCGCCAAGATGATCGGAGCCGAGAGGTTGGCCGCGATGCGCGCGTTGTACGTGAGCTCCGACGGGTTACCGACGTCGGTGTAGTCCGAACCGACGATGACGACGGCGTCGCACTGTGATTCGACGGCGTGGAAGCGCGCGACGATGTCGGCGATGGAGCCGCTCGGGTCTGCGTGTACCTGGTCGTACGTGACGCCGATGGCGTCGTCGTAGCTGATGTCCGCAGAGGTGTGTTCGAGCAGGAGTTCGAGGAGGTAGTCACGCTCATTGTGTGCGGCCCGCGAGATGGGCCGGAACACGCCGACCCTGCCTCCGGTTGCCGTCAGCAGCGACAGCACACCGAGCGCCACCGCCGATTTTCCGGTCTCCGCTTCCGCGGACACGATATAGATCTTCGTTGCGCTCACAGCGTCGGGCGACATAGTGGTCAGCGTAGTTGGTGCCCCGACCGCGCGTCGCGGGTGAGGTGGCCCCGGTCAGGTCACGATTGCCCGAACGATCAGGTCGGCGATCTGCTCGTCGGTGAGGCTGCTGTCGGGAATCAGCATCAGCGAGTAGATGGTCCGGACCATGAACTCGGCGGCGCCACGCGCATCGGGGAACAGTTCGGCCTGCACCTGCGGTGCGACGTCGGGCAGCGTGGCGTCGACGATCTTCTCGATCAGGTCGGGTCCGTCATCGTCGTTGGTCGCGACCAGCGCGCGCACGATCTCCTCGGGCTCCTGACGGAGGACGTACTGCAGCGCCTCGTGCTCGCGGATGTGGGGCAGCACGCCGAGCACCTGTGCCCGCACCTTGCCCGCGGCGTCGGGTGCGGTGTCGGACCATTCGCGTAGTTTCACCCGCAGGAGCGCGATCTCGCGGTCGAGCATGGCAGCGACGAGAGCGTCACGTCCGCCGAACATGCGGTAGGCCGTCGCCCGAGCCACCCCCGCGTGACGGGCCACAGACGTCAGGCTGAGTGCCTTCGCACCGAAACGCGACACCAGCGCGACGCCCACATCCACAAGACGATCCGATTCCATGCTTGAGAAGTTAGCGAATCGGGCAGACGTCGGCGCAGGGTACCGGTCACTTTCGCTGCACGGCGCAGTGCACGCGGTGGCACGTGACCTCATGCCCTAGGCTCGGCGCCCATGGAGATTCGCGACGCGCGCGCAGGCGACGTCCCCGGCATCACGCCCATCTACAACGATGCCGTCGAGAAGACCACCGCGATCTGGAACGAACAGATCGTCGACGACGCGAACCGGCTGGCGTGGTTGACGCAGCGCCAGGACGCGGGGTTCCCGGTGCTGGTCGCGGTCGACGATTCATCGGCAGCTGCGCCGGTCGTCGGCTACGCGACCTACGGACCGTGGCGGCCGCACGACGGCTACCGGCACACCGTCGAACATTCGGTGTACGTGCGTTCCGATCAGCGCGGAAAGGGCACCGGGCAGGCGCTGATGCGCGCACTGATCGACCGCGCGCGAGCCGAGGGATTCCACGTCATGGTCGCTGCCATCGACGCCGCCAACGAGGGGTCGATCCGCATTCACGAGCGGCTCGGCTTCACGCGCGTCGGGCTGCTGCCGCAGGTCGGGACGAAGTTCGGCTCATGGCTTGACCTCGCACTTCTCCAGCTCACTCTCGACGGGCATGCTCTGGATGACGGGGCGGCTCGCGACGCTCACGACTGAGGCGCGCGCCCTGCGCCGCGGAAGGCGGATCAACCCGCGCGTCATCGCCACGCCCGCGAGGCAGAGGACACCTCCGGCGATCCGCAGCGGCGTCGGCACCTCGCTGAGGACCAGCCACGACAGCACGATCACCAGAGCGGGCACGACGAGTGACGTCGCCGCCAGTGCACCTGCACTCGTACGCGAGAGCGCATATGCCCAGGTGGTGAAGGCTATGGCGGTTGGGCCAACGCCGAGGAAGATCATCGCGGCGATGTCGGAGGCAGGTGCCGCGGCAACCTCCCGCACGGCGGCGGGAGCAACCGGCACCGTCGCGAGCACCCCGGCCATGACTCCCCAGAACGTCGCCGAGAGGGCGTCGATGTGGCTGAGCGCCACCTTCTGCACGAGCACGCCCGTGGCATAGAGCACCGCGGCCGCCACTCCGAGCGCGATACCGAGCCAGTCCGCATGCGGCCCCGAGCCGCCGGCCGTGATCAGCACGACGCCCGCGAATGCCACCCCGATACCGACGAGCAGTCTGTGTGAGAACCCCTCACCGAGGAACAGTCCGGCGAACACCGCAACAAGGATCGGCGCGAAGTTCACGAGAAGTGCCGCCGTGCCGGCGTCGAGATGCTGCTCGGCCCAGTTGAGCGTCACGGTGTAGAGCGCGAACCACGCGACGCCGTACACGAGGACCAGCACCAGTCCCCGGCCGCGCGGGAGTGGCGGCAGGCCGCGCCCGAGCCCGTTGCGGCGTCGCATCACCACGACGATCGGCACGAGCGCGACCAGGGCGGTCGCCAGTCGGCCGAATGCCAGCGCACCGGGCGAGAACGACTCGCCCGCCGACCGGATGGCGATGAAGGCCGACGCCCACAGGATCACGGTGACCGTGGCAGCGATGGCGGCAAGGTCGGGGGTTCGACGCGTCATGCCTTTCATGATCTGCCCGAGAATAATTCAGCACAAGTTCATATTTCTTCACGACTCTTGAGTACCGCTGTATATTCACGGGCATGATCGATCCCCACCGTCTGAGAGTGTTCCGAGCCGTCGTTGCGGAGGGCTCCGTCGGTGGCGCGGCGTCGGCTCTCGGCTACACCCCGTCCGCGGTGAGCCAGCATTTGGCGACGCTGCAGCGCGAGACCGGACTCACGCTTGTCGAGCGCGACGGTCGCGGCATCGTCGCGACCGAAGCGGGTCGAACGTTGGCGGCGGAGTCCGAGGGCATCTTCGACCACTTCGCGCGGCTCGAGGGGCTCGTCGCCGATCTGCGGCAGGGCCGGGCGGGCACGCTGCGTGTCACCTACTTCGGGTCCGCGGGGGCGGCGTGGATGCCGACGGTCGTGGCGCAGATCCGCCGCGAATTCCCCGCGCTGCGGCTCGACCTTCGACTCCTCGAGATCACCGATCCCCTCGTCGCGCCACCGGATGTGGAGATCGGCATCGACGACCCCACGCCCGCGATCGGCAGCTCGTCGTCGAACGATTTCGACGTCATGCCACTCGTCTCGGATGCCTACCACGTGGTGGTCACACCCGACTCCCCTTTTGCGACAAGGGATCACGTGTTGCTGCGCGAGCTTGCCGACGAGGTCTGGATCGACAACGATATCGCGCGTGGCCCCTGCCGCGCAGCGCTGCTGCGCGCCTGCACCGCAGCGGGTTTCAGCCCGTGCTTCGGCGTGGAGACGCACGACTACCTGACCGCGATCAACTTCGTCGCCGCCGGGGTCGGGCTCACCGTGGTGCCCGCGCTGGCGCTCGTCGACGTTCCCGACTCGGTCCGCGTGGTGCCGATCGCCGAACCGACTCCGCGCCGGGCGATTTCGATTCGACGCCGCCACACGATCCGCGAGCACCGCGCCGCCGACCGCGTCGTCGAACTGGTGCGGGAGCAGGCGCGGCGGACACACGGCGCGCTGGTCGGGGCGTGAGGCGCGGCCCCGGGGCGCGCAGAAAAGTACACGCCCTGGGCCGTTGACGTGTACCGGTACAGGTCAATAGCCCAGGGCGCGTAGGTTTCTGCGCGTGGTTTCTAGTCGGCCACGGACAGCTTGCGCAGCCGCGGGGCGAGGTCTTTCTCGAAGTTGTCGAGGAAGCGCTGCTGATCGTGGCCGGGCGCGTGGAAGACCAGGTGGTTCAGGCCGGCGTCGGTGTAGAACTTGACCTTCTCGACGGCCTCGTCGGGGTCGGATGCGACGATCCACCGCTTGGCGACCTGCTCGATGGGCAGTTCGTCGGCAAGGCGTTCCATCTCGGTCGAGCTGTTGACGCTGTTCTTCTGGTCGGCGGTCAGCGACAGCGGCGCCCAGAAGCGGCAATTCTCCAGTGCGAGTTCAGGATCGGGGTCGTACGAGATCTTGATCTCGATCATGCGGTCGATCTCGGCAAAGTTCCGGTCGACCTTCTCCGCACCCTCACGAACGGCCGGAATGAGCTTCTCGGTGTAGAGCTCGGGACCCTTGCCGGACGTACAGATGAAGCCGTCGCCCGAGCGGCCCGCATACCGTGCGACGACAGGTCCGCCCGCGGCCACGTAGACCGGGATCTGGTGCTTGGGCAGGTCGTACATGTAGGCGCCCTTGGTGTGGTAGTACTCCCCCTCGAAGGTCACCTCCTCGCCGGTCCACAGCTCGCGCATGAGCTTGATGGCCTCGCGCAGACGAGCGAATCGCTCCTTGAAGTCGGGCCACTCTCCCTGAAATCCGGTGGCGTACTCGTTGAGCGCCTCGCCCGTGCCGACGCCGAGCATGATGCGGTCGGGATACAGGCAGCCCATCGTCGCGAACGCCTGCGCGATGACTGCGGGGTTGTAGCGGAAGGTCGGGGTCAGGACCGACGTGCCGATCTGTACGCGGTTGGTGCGCTCGCCGACCGCGGCCATCCACGACAACGAGAACGGCGCGTGGCCGCCGTTGTGCCGCCACGGTTGGAAGTGATCGCTGACGGCCACCGAGTCCATGCCGTGCTCCTCGGCCGCGACGGCGATCTCCACCAGCTCACGGGGCGCGAACTGCTCCGCCGAGGCCTTGTATCCGAGCTTGAGTTGCTGTGCCATGCCTTCACCTCACTGCCGACGACCGTCTATGTGATCCAACGTACTCAGGCAGCAGGGCCGACAGTTGCGTGGGATCCAGGGGTGCATTTTTGTACCCGTGCGTCCCACACAACTCGACCCGCGAGGCTCACGGGGTGATCGCGTCGGCGGACCGCCCGCGGGGAAGTTCGACGGCGTAGCTGTAGTGACAACCGAGGTCGGTCCGATCAGGCGCGTCGGAGTTGTCACGAAACCAACTGATGCACGCCTCCGCAGCGAGTAGCCGATCGCGCGTGTAGAGGTACCCGTCGGTGCAGTCGTCGAACGGATCGTCGTCCTGCCAGGTTTCGATGGGCATCGATGATGCGTCGTGGTCGACGAAGCGCAGTGTCCGCAGAGCGGTGCGCGACCTCCGCACCAGGAATATGCCGTCACTCAGGACGTAGACCTGCACACAGATGGCGTCCGGCGCGGCGAAGTCGGCCTCGTCGTCGATGTCGAGATCGTCCTCTTCGACCTCGGCTTCCAGCTCGTCCCAATCATCTGCCAATCGGACATCGT
Source organism: Gordonia sp. w5E2 (assembly GCF_036540975.1). NCBI lineage: Bacteria > Bacillati > Actinomycetota > Actinomycetes > Mycobacteriales > Gordoniaceae > Gordonia > Gordonia sp. w5E2. Next base: position 4,673,487 of record NZ_CP144213.1, read on the forward strand.
TGGGGCCGAGGCTGAACTCGAGTCCGGGCGGTTGGTCGTCGAGCGATTCGGCGACCCACGCAAGCATCGAGTCCCAGTCGTTGATCGGATAAATCTTGGCCATGACTCACATTCTCGACTGTGGGTATGACACGCAGCGCTCTGCGATGGGCCGACTTGGCCCGTCCGCTATTAGCGCAACGCACGGCTGGACTTAAACCTTACTTGAGCTTCTACTCTTGAACTCATGAGTATGCAGTCCGTCGCCTGGGACATGATGTACAAGTCGTCGAACTCGCCGTCGCGCAAGCGGCTGCGCGGTGACCGACGAAGCACGCTGCGTCGCATCATGACCTTCGCGCGCCCACACCGCGCCCGTATCGGGGTGTTCCTCGCGCTGTCGGTGTGCACCGCGGTGCTGACGGTGGTGACGCCGATCCTGGCAGGGCGCGTGGTCAATCTGATCAGCGAGGCTGGATCGGGCGGGACGATCGTCGGACTCGCGGTGTTGATCGCGCTGATCGCCGTCGCCGAGGCCGCAGCGGGAATCGGCACGCGCTGGTTGTCGGCGCACATCGGTGAGGGGCTGATCCTGGATCTACGACGCTCGGTCTTCGACCACGTCCAGAAGATGCCCGTCGCGTTCTTCACGCGTACCCGAACCGGCGCGCTGGTGAGCCGACTCAACAACGACGTCATCGGCGCGCAACGCGCGTTCAGCGACACGCTCTCGGGTGTGGTGTCGAACATCGTGACGTTGGCGTTGACGCTCGGCGTGATGTTCGCGATCAGCTGGCAGATCACCCTGTTGGCGTTGGTTCTGTTGCCCGTCTTCGTGATTCCCGCACGCCGCATGGCTCGACGGATGGCCGCCCTCTCCCATGAGGCAGCCGAGCACAACGCGCGGATGTCGACACAGATGACGGAACGCTTCTCGGCACCTGGCGCGACCTTGGTCAAGCTGTTCGGCAGTCCGACGTTGGAGAGTCGTGAATTCGCCACGCGCGCAGACAGGGTCCGCGATATCGGCGTGCGACGCGCGATGCTGCAGGGCGTCTTCATCACAGCACTGACGTTGGTGTCGGCGTTGGCACTCGCGCTCGTCTACGGACTCGGCGGCTGGCTCGCAGTGCATCAACACCTCTCCGCGGGAGCCGTTGTGGCACTGGCGCTCTTGCTGACGCGCATGTACGCGCCACTCACCGCACTCGCGAACGCGCGAGTCGAAATCATGAGTGCGCTGGTCAGTTTCGAGCGGGTCTTCGAGGTGCTCGATCTCGCGCCCCTGATCGACGACAAGCCCGACGCCACCGACGTTCCCGACGCCGACGACGGTGTGAGCGTCCGATTCGACCACGTCTCCTTCGGCTATCCATCGGCCGACAAGGTCTCCCTGGCCTCGCTGGAAGAGGTTGCGCAACTGGACAGTCGGGGCGGGACTCAGGTGCTGCACGACGTCGACATCGACGTCCCGGCGGGCTCGATGGTCGCGCTGGTGGGGAGTTCCGGCGCGGGCAAGTCGACGATCGCGAGTCTTGCCACCCGCCTGTACGACGTCGACGAGGGCGCCATCCGCCTCAACGGCGTCGACGTGCGCGACCTGCGCAGCGAATCGGTGCACCGGAATGTCGGATTGGTGACCCAGGACGGACACCTATTCCACGACAGCGTCCGCGCGAATCTCGTTCTGGCTCAACCAGATGCATCCGACGCTGCCATCTGGGACGCGCTCCGCAGAGCGCGGCTCGACGAGTTGGTCGCGAGCCTGCCCGACGGCCTGGACACGATCGTCGGCGAACGCGGGTATCGATTGTCGGGCGGCGAACGTCAACGCATGACCATCGCGCGACTCCTGTTGGCACACCCCGCCGTCGTGATCCTCGACGAGGCGACCGCGCACCTGGACTCAACGTCGGAAGCCGCGGTTCAGGAAGCGTTGGCTGAGGCACTGCAGGGGCGCACGTCGATCGTCATCGCGCACCGGTTGTCGACGATCCGTGCCGCCGACCAGATCGTGGTGATCGAAGCAGGGCGCGTCGTCGAACGCGGTGATCACCGAACACTATTGGCGGCCAACGGACGATACGCGCAGCTCTATCGCACACAGTTCGCCGACGCGAGCTCCGAGCAGCAGGCGGAGTGCCGCCCGGAGACGTTGAGCGCGTAGTGGTTTCGACACGGCTGCTCGCTACGCTCGCGGCCTGCTCAACCAGCGGGAGGGGACGGCCTGCCGGCGGGGCGGCTGGCCAGCCAGCGGGATGGAACTGCCTGCCAGCGGGGTGAGCTCGCTCAACAGCGAGCGGGAAGGCGACCAGCGGGGTAAGCGGGCAGAGCGCGTAGCGGTTTCGACACGGCTGCTCGCTGCGCTCGCGGCCTGCTCAACCAGCAGGTCGGCCCGGACCGGTCCGTTTAGCGTTAGTCCTCGTCGTCGTGGCGGTCCGGAATGGGCGGGGCGAGTTTGGCTTTGCGGAACGTGAGCCCGACCATCGCGATGTTCACGACGATGATCCCGATGCCGAGTACCACCCACAGCCACTGCTGGTTGTTCCACCAGTTGACGACGAGCAGCCCGACGCACACCATCAGCACGACGGAACCGAAGATCACCATGCCGCGGGAGAAACCCTGTGCGGCGCGCTGGAATTGGGGATTGGTCACCGGAAGGCATCCTGTCCGGTGAGCGCCTTGCCGATCATCAGTTGGTGCATCTCGCTTGTGCCTTCGTAGGTGAGCACGGATTCGAGGTTGTTGGCGTGCCGCATCACCGGGTATTCGAGTGTGATTCCGTTGGCGCCCAACAGTGTTCGACACTCTCGGGCAACGGCGATCGCTTCGCGGACGTTGTTGAGTTTGCCGAGGCTGATCTGCTCGGGTGCGATCTTGGTCTCGTCCTTGATGCGCCCCAACTGGATGGCGAGCAGGAATGCCTTGCCCACCTCGAGTGCCATGTCTGCGATCTTGGTCTGGCTGATCTGGTACCCCGACAGCGGCTTGTCGAAGACCTCGCGGTCGGCGGTGTAGGAGAGTGCGCTCTCCAGACAGTCGCGCGCCGCGCCGACGACACCGAAGACGATGCCGAACCGCGCTTCGTTCAAGCAACTCAGCGGACCCTTGAGTCCGGTCACCTCGGGCAGCATCGCTGAAGCCGGCAACCGCATGTCCTCGAAGGACAGCTCGGCGGTGATCGACGCCCGCAGCGACAGCTTGTGCTTGACCACCATCGACCGGAAGCCGCGGGTATCCGTGGGGACGACGAATCCACGAATTCCGCGCGATCCCTCTTCGAGATCGGTGCGCGCCCACACGATGGCAACGTCGGCGACGCTGCCGTTCGTGATCCACATCTTGGAACCGTTGATGACCCAGTCGTCGCCATCGCGTTTCGCGACGGTCCGCATGCCCGCCGGGTTCGAGCCGAAGTCGGGTTCGGTCAGGCCGAAGCAACCGATCGCCTCGCCCGCAGCCATCTTGGGCAGCCATTCTTCGCGGTGTTCTTCGCTGCCGAAGGCGCGGATCGCGAACATCGCGAGCGATCCCTGCACCGACATGAAACTGCGCAGACCTGAATCGACGGCCTCGACCTCCAGGCAGGCCAGCCCGTACTCGGTCGCAGACGTTCCGGCGCAGCCGTATCCCTCGAGGTGCATGCCGAACAGGCCGAGCTTGCCGAACTCGCGGGCGAGGTCTCGGACGGGAAGCGTGCCGTCCTCGAACCACTCGCCGACGTGGGGACGCAGACGTTTGGCGCCGAAGTCGCGAACTGTGTCGACGATCGCCCGCTCCTGGTCGTCGAGCAACCTGTCGAAGCCGAAGAGCTCTCCGACCGTCTTGGTCTTACTTGCCCCAGTCGAATGTGACGCAGTCGCACTCACCGTTGTCCACCACCTGTTTCTCGACGCCGCGCGGGATGTCTGCCGCGCCTCTCCACTATGGCAGTTCGACGCCGCGCTTACGTCGACGACCGGGAGGTTGGGCGTTCGACGCCGCGGGGTTGGGCGTTCGACGCCGGGGGGAGTGGTCTCGACAAGCTCGACCAGCGGGCGCAGCTCGACCAGCGGTGGGGTGGTCTCGACAAGCTCGACCAGCGGGCGCAGCTCGACCAGCGGGCTCGGCTCGACCAGCGGCTCGGCTCGACCAGCGGCGTCCGCTCAGCCGACCGCCTTGGCGTCGCGCTCGTCGGCGGCCTTGGCGTCGCGGACCGCCTGCGTGGTGAAGGCGGCGGTGGTCTCGACGGCGTGCAGCGTCTCGGTGTGGCGGGCGTTCATGACCGGGAACGCGTGCACCTGCCAGGAGTAGCTGTGCGCGACGGCGTCGACTCCCGCCTCGTCGAGCCGTTCGATCAGTTCGATCACGTCGGCTTCGAGCATCTCGTTCTCTGCCGTGATCATCACCGTCGGTGGGAACGCCTCGGCATCGATGTCTGCGGCGCGGCGAGCACCGCGCAACGGGATCGGACCCCGGTCGAGCAGCGGGACGAGGCGAGCCATCTTGCTCATCGGCAGATAGGCGTCGGAACGGCTACAGCGGTCGGGGTTGGTGCCCAGGTCGAGGTCGAGTAGCGGGGAGAACCCGATGAGGGCCACCGGTGTCGGCAGACCGGCCGTGTAGGTGCCCTCGGCGACCTTCATCGCCAAGAAGCCGCCCGCGGAGTCGCCCGCGACGATCAGCCGTCGGTATCCGCGCTCGCTGAGCAGTTCGCGGTAGGCGGCCATGGCGTCGTCGACCGATGTCCCGACGCCCGCCTTCGGCAGCTGGCGGTACTCGAGCGAGAAGACCGGCAGCGCGCACGCCTTCGCGAGTCGGGCGACAATCGAGCGGTGTGTTCCCAGACCTCCGACGACGAATGCACCGCCATGGAGGTAGAGGATCGCGGTATCGGCGTCGCGCCGCGACGGTCCGCTCGGCATGACCACCTCTGTGGGTCGGCCTGCGAGCTCCATCTGCTCACGAACAACGTGTCTCGGTTCTGGCGCTCCGGCGAACAGACGATCGATCAAGAAGAGTCCGGCCAACCCTGGCCTGTTCAACGGCCACACCGCGAGCGTTGGTTTCAAGAGTGCACGAGTCGCAAACCACAGTGGGTACGAGAGCGCACTCGCCTTTCGGTGATGCACAATTGGCATGCTGTTTCTCCTCACCCCAACCCAACCGCGAGAAAGTGATGCGCGATCAGAATCGTGTGGCGGCGTCGACGGCAACCACGGGCCGAATTCCCTTGGCTAGTATTCCTGCACAGAGTGCTCCCGCGAGGTTTCCCACGGTGAGATATCTACAGTGCAACTACCTACAGTGTGTTCGGAACCGATGAATGTGAAGCTACACCCGTTTCGGGAGACCGACAGTCTGGCGCCGGGATTTCCGAGCGCGATCTCACCAGCCGCGCAAATCAGAGAGCTAGGACACTCCACAGCAGCCATGTCAGCGACACCATGTGATGCGTACGCATCCGCATCAGGGTCAACATTCACTCTCGAGAATCGGCGGTACCCGGCGTGACTGACACGGATTCGCGTCCTCTCGGGTTGCCCAATTCCATTCCCTCCGAGTTTCTACTGTCGGCTCAGGCGGCACCGCCACGCACATTGTGCGACATCCTCGACGCCTCCGCCGCGCGGTACCCCGACGCTCCCGCCATCGACGACGGCGACCAAATCCTCACATATGCGCAGCTCACCGCCGTAGTACGACGCGGCGCGGCACGGTTGGAGCAGCTCGGGGTGCGTCGTGGTTCGCGAGTCGGCATCCGGATGCCGTCCGGTTCACGCGACCTCTACACCGCTATCTTGTCGGTGCTCTACGCGGGAGCCGCCTACGTTCCGGTCGACGCAGACGACCCGGAAGAACGCGCGACGCTGGTCTTCGGTGAAGCGAAAGTCGACGCGATCGCCGACGCTGAGGGAATTCACGTCACGGCCGGTGCATCCCCCGACCCCGCCGCCGCTTCCCTCACTCCTGACCCAGCAGCCCCGGAATCAACAGCCACGGCCGCCTCATCCGACGCCAACCGCCCGACCCCTGGGGACGACGCGTGGATCATCTTCACGTCGGGATCGACCGGAACCCCCAAGGGCGTCGCGGTCACGCATCGCAACGCCGCCGCATTCGTCGACGCCGAGGCGACGATGTTCTGCCGCGACGAACCGCTCGGCCCGGGCGACCGGGTACTCGCAGGCCTGTCTGTCGCCTTCGACGCCTCGTGCGAGGAGATGTGGCTCGCGTGGCGTCACGGAGCATGCCTGGTTCCCGCACCTCGGTCGCTGGTGCGCAGCGGCATGGACCTCGGGCCGTGGCTCGTCGCGCGCGACATCACCGTCGTGTCGACGGTGCCGACCCTCGCATCACTCTGGCCCCCGGAGGCGCTCGAAGCCGTTCGACTGTTGATCTTCGGCGGCGAGGCGTGTCCGCCCGAACTCGCCGACCGGCTCGCCGTCGATGGCCGCGAAGTGTGGAACACCTACGGCCCCACCGAGGCGACAGTCGTCGCATGTGCGGCTCTCCTGGGTGGCCCCGGCCCGGTCCGCATCGGATTGCCTCTACCCGGTTGGGATCTCGCCGTCGTCGGAGCCGACGGACTGCCCGTTGCCGAAGGAGAAACCGGTGAGCTGATCATCGGCGGCGTCGGCCTCGCGCACTATCTCGACCCGGCCAAGGATGCTGAAAAGTACGCTCCCATGCCAACTCTCGGCTGGGACCGCGCCTATCGAAGCGGCGATCTGGTACGCCTCGACCGTGAGGGCCTGGTGTTCGGAGGTCGCGCCGACGATCAGGTCAAGGTCGGCGGCAGGCGAATCGAACTGGGCGAGATCGACAACGCACTCCAGCACCTGCCCGGAGTGAGCGGCGCGGCGACCGCGGTCCGAAAGACAGCCGCGGGCAACAGTTTGCTCGTCGGCTACCTCGTCTCCGCCGACCCCGAGTTCGACGTCGCCAACGCGCATAGCCTTCTCGCAGAACAACTTCCGGCACCGATGGTGCCGCGACTCGCGCTCGTCGACGAACTGCCGACCAGGACGTCCGGCAAGGTCGACCGCGACGCACTCCCGTGGCCGCTACCGGGCACCGACAACTCCGACGACGAGGACGCAAGCGACCTCAGCAGCACCGAAGCGTGGCTGGCTGCGAGGTGGACAGATGTTCTCGGCGCGACCGTGACGAGTGCAGGGACCGACTTCTTTGCCGAGGGCGGCGGCTCGCTCGCCGCGGCGCAGTTGGTGACGGCAGTGCGCGAGCGCTACCCCGAGATCACCGTCGCCGACCTCTACGACCACCCGCGGTTGGGCTCACTCGCGGAGTTCCTCGGCGAGACGACAGCCGCGGAGGTCGTCGACCCGCGTGAGGTGAAACCGACCCCCGCTGCCACCGGTGTCGCGCAACTACTCCTGTCGGTGCCGCTGTCGACGCTGACCGGACTGCAATGGGCGACGTGGCTCGGCGTCGTCAACAACATCGGTGCGTGGGCCGCCCGCAGGCTGGATGTGTCGGTGCCCTGGCTCGTCGAGGTCAACTGGTGGGTCGTGCTCGTCGCGTTCCTCATCTTCATCACACCGCCCGGCCGGATGGTCATTGCCGCGATCGGATCGCGCATCTTGCTCGGCGGCGTCGATTCGGGCACCTATCCTCGCGGCGGCAACGTGCACATTCGACTCTGGGTCGCCGAGCGACTGCTCGTCGCCAGTGGCGCCGCCAACCTGTCGGGTGCGCCGTGGATGATCTATCTGGCACGCGCGCTCGGCTCGTCCGTCGGGCGCGGCGTCGACCTGCACACGATTCCACCTGTGACCGGAAAACTGACCATTGGCGACGGCGCGTCCGTCGAACCAGAGGTCGACGTCGCTGGCTGGTGGATCGACGGCGACCTCGTCCACATCGGCGAGATCGTGATCAAGCGCGGTGCGACGATCGGTGCGCGGTCGACGCTCGCCCCCGGCGCCGTCGTCGGCAAGGATGCTGAGGTCAGCCCCGGATCTGCGGTGTTCGGTCGAGTCAAGGCCGGGCAGCACTGGGCCGGATCGCCCGCGGTGAAGATCGGTAAGGCGACGCATTCGTGGCCCGATCACCGTCCCCGTCGCGCAAGCATCTGGGTCCCGCTCTACGGGCTGTCGTCGATGGTTCTCGCTGCGATCCCACTGATCTCCCTGGGTGTCGGGCTGCTCGTCATCGGGACATGGGCGCTGCACGCCGACCGGCTCCGCGACGTCGCAATCCGTTCGCTGATCCTGCTACCCGCCGCGACCATCGTCAGCCTCGCTGTGTTCGCCGCGATCACCGCAATCCTCGTGCGCGCGATGTCACTCGGTCTCGAGAAGGGCTATCACCCGGTGCGTTCGCGCGTCGGGTGGCAGGTGTGGATGACCGAGCGACTGCTCGACTCCGCCCGCACCTATTTGTTCCCCCTCTACGCCGGCCTGCTGACACCGTGGTGGTTCCGCGTTCTCGGCGCGAAAGTCGGCAAGGGCACCGAGATTTCGACGGCGCTGGTGCTGCCGAAATTCACGACCATCGCCGACGGCGCGTTCCTCGCCGACGACACCATGGTCGCGTCGTACGAACTCGGCGGCGGCTGGATGCACATCGACGACGTCAAGATCGGCAAACGCTCGTTCCTCGGCAACTCCGGAATGGCAGCGCCAGGCCGCAAGGTACCCAAGAACGGTCTCGTCGCCGTGCTGTCGGCCGCACCCGACCGAGCCAAGTCGGGGTCGAGTTGGCTTGGTAGTCCACCGATTCGACTTCGACGCACCGCCGCGACAACCGACACGTCGAGGACGTTCGATCCGCCCGTGCGCCTCAAAGTGGCACGCGCAGTGATCGAGACGCTGCGACTGATCCCGGTGATGATCTCGTTCGGTCTCGGCATCTTCATGCTGCTGAGCCTGCAGTACATCGCCCAACAGGCGAACTACGCGATCGCCGGTCTGGTCAGCGGCCTGCTGTTGATCCTGTGCGGTGCCATCGCGTGTTGCATTGCGGCAGCGGCGAAGTGGGCCGTCGTCGGCCGGATCGAAGTGTCCGAGCATCCGCTGTGGAGTTCGTTTGTGTGGCGTAACGAGCTTTCCGACGCCTTCGTCGAAACCGTTGCGGCACCGTGGTTTGCCAACGCCGCGACCGGAACTCCGGTCCTGAATGTGTGGCTCCGGCTTCTCGGCGCCCAGATCGGCAAGGGCGTGTGGTGCGAAACCTATTGGCTCCCTGAGGCCGACCTCGTGTCGCTCGGTGCGGGCGCGACCGTCGAGCGCGGCTGCGTCGTCCAGACGCACCTGTTCCACGATCGGGTCATGGCCATCGACCGCGTGGTTCTCGCCGACGGCGCGACGCTCGGACCGCACTGCGTCGCGCTACCCGCGTCCGGCCTCGGCGAATCGGCGACCGTCGGCCCCGCGTCGTTGGTCATGCGTGGCGACGTCGTGCCCGCGCACACCCGCTGGCAGGGCAATCCCATCGCCCCCTGGCACGACTGAGTCCCGGACCGGCCGTCCAACGAAAAGCGGTGGCTCCCCGTTGCCGGGGAGCCACCGCTCGAGGACAAGAGGGGCGGTCAGACCGCCTGGTCGGAGACCTTCTTGGGGAGGTTGAACAGCGTGATCACCGAGATCACGATGAGGAAGATTCCCGCGACCCACACCAGCACGCTCAGCGCCCACATCGACGAGCCGATCAGCAGCACGAGACCTGCCAGTATCGAGATCACGCCGGTGAGGATGAGGTACCAGGTCGGGGCGTGCGCGGTCTTCGAGAACGCGGTCACCAGGTCGCCGATTCCGTCGAAAAGCCAAGCGAAACCGATGAAGAGCGCGAGGAACCAGACCGCATTCGCCGGGCTGAACAGGGCAATGACGCCCATGACCAGAACCAGGAAGCCAAGTATTCCGGTAAGGATGCGCCAGCCCGTTCCGAGGAACTTTGCAGCGAACGCCACATAGATGCGGAAAATGCCCGCAACAATGAGCGCGATACCGAAGAGAACCGCGAGCACGACCACCGTTGCCGAAGGCCACACAACCGCGATGATGCCAAGCACGATGCCGATGATCGATGTCACGATCATGGCGGTCCGAATAGAGCTGATCAATTCGTCAGGGATCTGTTTTGCATACGGCGCAAAGGTCATGCGGTTACCTTATCCCCGCAGCGGTCGTTGTGACGGGATTCAGACGCAACTGAGTGAAAGCGCGTTGCTCGAGGGGGCGGTTCCGTGCACGCGTCTGTGTCCGAGTAAGAGTGATTCGTGTCAAAAACCCGCTCATTTTTCACCCCAAACAGCTCAGCAGCGTCGTCCGACAACGGCGTCGTGACCCCCACTTCGTATGCATTGAGCCTCTGGGCTCCCGGCACGCTCAACGGGCCCGCGGTGTGCGCTCTTGCCGCGCACCGCGTCGAGCAGCAGTTCGGCGAGGACGGTTTTCGACCTGCGCGGTTCACGATCGACATGTTCAAAGTGGCGCGAGAGGTACCGACATTCACCCGTGGCCGACTCGTCCGCGCGGGTCGTCGAATCAGGGTCGCAGAGCTCGACGTTGTGCAGTTCGACGGCGCTGTGCAGTTTGGGGGCGCGAGCACCGGCGACTCGGATGCTGGCGACTCCAGCGCCGAAGAGGTCGTCGTGGCACGGGCGACGGCGGTGTTCCTCCGGACGTCTGCGAACCCGCCGGGCACGCGGTGGCGGCGGCCCGACGAGGCTGTCACCTTCCGACCGCCGACCGAGCCCATCGGTGCCTCGGATGTCATGTCTCGCTTCTCGTCGGATGTTCCAGAAGCAGGTGTTCCAGAAGCAGATGCCTCAGACACAGATGTCCGCGACGCCGCGGGGCCGTCGAACGGCGCGTGGAACACCGACATGGGCGCGCATCAGAACGGTGGGCGCAAGCGGCTCTGGTCGCATCCGCTGCCCGCAATCGACGGCGAACAAGTGACAGCTTTCGTGAAGGCGGTGACCGCTGCGGAGTCGACGAGTCTTGTCACGAACTGGGGATCGAGCGGTATCGGCTTCATCAACTGCGACCTCACCGTCGAACTTGCTTGTCTCCCGCAGGGCGACTGGGTGGGCGTCGAGGCGGACAGCCACATCGAGAGTGACGGCATTTCCATCGGTACCGCCGGACTGTTTGATTCGCACGGAATGTTCGGAATGGGGACTGTCACCGCGGTCAACAATGCCGCCGCGGAGATCGATTTCACCAGCGTCGATCTCACCGATCGATATCGTGAGGCGTAATTGTCTGCTAATCGGAGAGAACCGCTCATTACAACGAGATGTAACCGTTAGGTCTTGATAGGGTCACGCCATGTCACTGGGCTGGAGTGGTCGGAAGGTGCGCGTGGCGGCGCGAAAACGAGTCATGGCGACCGTCGTCGCAGTCGCTGCGACGACGGTGACCATCGGCACGGTGGTGGCTCCGACAGCACCGGCCGCCACCTACGCCGCGGGCGCAGCGACCACAGTTGCGCGCCTGACCGGACCCGGTTCGATCAACGACACCCCTGGCCGCTACAACATCTACGGCACCGACCTCGGCACGATGTGGGACAACGGCAGGGGTGAAATCCTCGCCGCGTTCGGCGACACCCAGACGTTCAACGGGTGGTCGTTGCTCTACGGACAGCTCTGGTACTGGCAGTCCAACGCACTGCTCCGCAGCACCGACCGCAACCTCTCCGACGGCATGACCTTCACCAGCCACGCCGGTCCCCCGAGACAGGCCAAGCGCCTTTTGAAACCTGATCTGCGCAAGGAGATCACGATCATCCCGACCGCGGGTGTCGCCGCAAACGGCAGGCAGTACATGAGCGTGATGTCGGTCAAGCACTGGGGACAGCCGGGAGTCTGGTACACCAACTGGTCGGGACTCGTCGCGTCGGACGATAACGGCAACAACTGGCGCGCACTCAACGCCTTCCGCCCCAACGGCGGAGGAAACAAGAAATTCCAGATGACAGCGTTCCTCAAGGTCGGCGATACCGTTTACACCTACGGGACTCCCGACGGCCGCTTCGGCGCGGTGTACGTCGCGCGGGTGAACGCCAAGGACATCGAGAACCTCGGCGCCTACGACTACTTCTCCTACGGGAACTGGGTGCGCGGCAACCCATCTGCGGCAACCCCCGTCATGCCCGCACCGACCGGCGAGATGTCGGTGGCCTACAACAGCTATCTTGGTAAGTTCATCTCGCTGGGCCAAAGCGACAACGGTGTGGTGATGCGGACCGCCGACGACCCGGTTGGCCCCTGGACGTCTGGTGAGTTGGTCGTGCCGATGAACAACCCGCTGACCGGATACGCGCCCTTTATCCACCCGTGGTCTCAGGGCAGCACGCTGTACTTCACGTACTCGGTGTCGGTGGGATACCAGGTCTACCTGATGCGGTTGCCGCTGCGGCGGGATTGAGCACGACGGTCGGCGAGCGCACCGCGTGCACCCACCGACCGTCGACTCTTCTCACGGCCGAATCATTCCCGACCCGGTCGCCGACCTACTCGCCGATCGGGCCGTCGAATTCACTGACCGAGCATTGAGCGCATGCGGTCGATCTCGGCTTGCTGCGACGTGGTGATCTGCTCGGCAAGCGCTCGCGACGCAGGGTCGATCCCGTCGGCCAGCTCGGTCTTGGCCATGTCGATAGCGCCCTGGTGATGCGCGATCATTCCGTTCAGCCAGAGCGTGTCGAACTCCTGGCCGCGCGCATTCTCCATGGCAGTCATCTCCTGCTCGGACATCATGCCCATGCCCCCGGCACCGTCACCCATATCCATCGAACCGTGGTCCATAGAGCCGTGATCCATGGAGCCGTGGTCCTGGGCGCTCTGCAATTCGGGAGTTGTCGAGACACCCCACGACCTCAACCGCTCGGTCATCTGGTTGATCTCGGGTTGTTGGGCGTTCTTGATCTGCGTCGCCAACTCGCGAACCGCGGTGTTGTCGGTGCGCGACGGTACGAGATCGGCCATGGCGATGGCCTGCTGATGATGGGGGATCATCATCTGGTTGAACGTCACGTCGGCGGCGTTGTGCGTGGTCGATTCGGCCGACGCACTCTGCGATGACGAGGCGTTTCGGCTCGCGTCCGCACTGGTCGACGACGCCTCACCGGATGCGCTGTCAGACCCGCTCTCGGACGTCGAACAGCCCGCGATCCCGACGATTACGGCGACACCAGCGCAGGCAGCGAGCATGCGGGTACGACGAATTGTGTTGCTGGACATACTGGTTTCCTTGTCTGTGGTGACCTGCTGGACTCGGCCCCGGTGCAAGCGGGACCTGGCGTCGTCGAATCAGCAGCGAATCACGTTCAGACACAAGTGATCACGGATCGCCCACGGAGGCGGACGGCCGAGCTGGCGAACAGCCGGCATCCATACCGCAGCCATCGCGAGCAGTAGTGCGGCGAACACCAGGATTGCGACGATCGCGGGCTCGATGGTGGGAAAGTCGATGGCGCGCAGCGACAGACAGTGGTGCCCGAGGACGGCGCAGTGATCGCCAGACGACATGCCCGCGTCGGCACCAGCCGACTGCATCATCTGTATCTCGGCGTGCGCGGGAGGCATCGCGCGGGACTCGGCATGGGTCGGGCCGAGGAGGCCGTGCATCACGACGACGGCAAACACGAGGAGGCCCGCGAATCCAATACGTGCGGGCCTCGCCGCCAAGCGCTGTACGAAACGTCGGCGACCACTCACCCGTCTACGCGATGCGGCCACGGCGACCAGAATACCGGCGCGTGAGCGCTCAGGCTGCCGCGCCGCTTTCCTGCTCGGCGCTCTCCTGCTCGGCGCGGCGTCGTTGACGCGGGAGGATGAATCGGCGGTCGATCAGCGTGTAGACGGCGATCACGAACGCGGCCAGTGCCCATCCGAGCAATATGTCGAAGACGTAGTGCTCCGCGGTGTAGACGAGCGTGAACGCCATCGCGAACGCGTAGCCCATGAACAGCGTTTTGCCCAGAGCTTTCACCCGTGGCCACATGAACAGGGCAAGCAGCATCGTCAGGCCCGCGTGCAGCGACGGGATCGCCGCGACCAGGTTGGCTTTGCCCTGTCCCACCTCGATCAGGTTCGACGCCACGTGGATATTGAGGTACTCCCAGCCGCGCGCCGAAATGCGCTCGACGTAGGGTTGCGCACCCGGATGCTGCGGGTCGGTCGGACCGAGGATGCCGCCCGGCGTCGTCGCCTCAGGTGTCGTCATGCACTCTGCGTCGCGCGGACCGTCGACAACCTGCTCCGCGGTGCACCGTGCAGCAGCCCAGGGCGGCGCGGCAGGCACAAGCGTGTAGCCGACAAGTCCGAGGAACGTCGCTGCCACGAAGCACGCCGCAAAACGACGCCACGACGAACGGTCGCGCAACCACAGCACAGCGGCGACGGCGTACGGCACCACGAAGTACGACATGTAGACGACGCTGGTGACGATCTCCCACCACGGCGCCGACGCTTCTTTCAGGTGGCCCTGCAGCCAGACTGTCGGCACCACGCCGAACATCGCACGGTCGACGTCGGCGGCGAGGTGCCAGTGCGTCGGCATGTCGACGATCCGCGCGACGTCCCGCGTCCAGTCGTAGAGAATCAGAATGAGCGCGAACGGCGCCCAGTCGAGGAGCACGGTGATCGCTCGACGGCGGCCGATACTCGCGGCGAACAGCCCGAGACACAGCAGCACGATCAGGCGCGTGCGGTCGAAGGCGAGGCCGTAGACGGAGAATTCGTAGGCCATGAACGCAACCCACGCCACGATGGCGATGCGTCTGACCATGGTCAGGTCGCGCCGCTTCTCCGGCTCGGCTTCGAGTTCCGCAGCGTCGGCGACGTCGTCGAGAACAGGCGCCATGGTTGCCGGCTCGTCCGAATCGTCGTCGCCTGCGCCTCGCCTCGGAGGCCGTACCGCGTCTTCTACGCTCAAGCGGACAATCCTGATTCCATCGGTCGAATGAGATGCTGACGCATCGCACTCGACAAACACGATGGAACGACGTCCATCCTTAACTGTTTGTCAGCCTAGTGAACACCGGACGGTTACGGGGTGTTTGCCACCCGTTGATGGCGCATCCACAGCAAAGACTTCCTAGACTGGTGATACGCATCACAGCGATGTGGCAGTAGGCGCCGGGAGGTTTCATGCCCAATCGTTTTCTCCGCTACGGCGATCAGCGCTACCTGATCACCAAAGAGGCGGAGGCCCGACTCAACCGCGCACTGGACAAGGTCTACGAGCACGGCTCGGGTCACGAGTGGCTACACCTCTACCGCGACACCGAGGCGCCGTGTCGGCTGTTGATCGCCAGCGGCGTTCCGATCACCATCGAAACCGAGCCGGGACTCGGCGACTGAGCACACGCACGACTGAGCAGTTGCCACGACTGCGCACGCGCCAGGCTGCCCGCGAAAGTCGCCAGCGAGCGGTTCACTATCGTTGGCGTCATGCGCATCGGAGCCCACCTGCGTGAAGACGCCGCACCACTCGAGACCGCAGAAGAACTCGGTATCGACGTCTTCCAGATGTTCGTCACCGACCCGCAGAGCTGGAAGAAGCCTCAGCCACATCCGGAGGCCCAGCAGATCCGTGAGTCGCCCATCGACGTCGTCGTCCATTCGAGCTATCAGATCAACGTCGCGAGTCTGAACAACCGACTCCGGATGCCGTCCCGCAAGGCCGTCGAACAGCAAGCCGACGCCGCAGCCGAGCTGGGGGCCTTCGGCCTCGTCGTTCATGGCGGCCACCTTCGCGATGGTGAAGACGCCGCAGAGGGATTTGCCAACTGGCGCAAGCTTTTCGACCGTCAGCAGGACAAGGGCGGCTTCGGTGTTCCGATCCTCATCGAGAACACCGCGGGCGGCGATCACGCCATGGCCAGAACCCTCGAGGCCATCGACCGGCTATGGGATGCGGTCGGCGATTTCGAGCAGGCCGGATTCTGTCTCGATACCTGCCACGCGTGGGCCGGCGGCGAAGACCTCGTCGGACTGGTCGAGCGCGTGCGTGCCATCACCGGCCGTATCGACCTGGTTCACCTGAACAACTCGCGCGACGAGTTCGACTCGGGCCGCGACCGCCACGCGAATCTGGAGTCGGGTCACATCGATCCCGACGTCCTCGTCGAGGTCGCCCGCATCGCCGACGCGCCACTGATTCTGGAAACACCCGCGGAAGGCATACCCGCCGACCTGTCCTACCTGCGCGGAGGTCTCTGACCGACCTGCGTCGAGACTTCTTACCGCACTGCTTGCAATTGCGAGCACGCTCACATGCGCTGAGGTTGTGAGTGTGTTGCGCCTCGCGGTAAACTGGGGTTACTGGCGAGTAACTTGGTGTCCGCGTCAACGTCCAGATCATGCGCTTTCCCGACGCTCACCTCGGCACTCCCGACGATCGTCAGCCCGCGGCTTATATGCCAGGTCTAGTAGAAGGAACCAGCAATGGGTCATTACAAGAGCAATATGCGCGACCTGCAGTTCAACCTCTTCGACGTGTTCGAACTCGACAAGGTCCTCGAGTCCGGAGAGTTCGGCGATCTCGACCACGAGACCGCTGTCGACATGCTCCGCGAGGTGAAGAACCTGGCAGAGGGCGTCATCGCCGATTCGTTCGCCGAGGGCGACCGCAATCCCCCGACCTTCGACCCCGAGACGCACAGCGTCACGATCCCCGAGGCGTTCAAGAAGTCGTACAACGCCTACATCGAGGCCGGCTGGGACAAGGTCGGTCTGCACGAGGACCTCGGCGGCATGCCCGCTCCGCGTTCGCTGTACTGGGCGCTCGGCGAGATGATCCTCGGCGCCAACCCCGCGCTGTTCATGTACTCCGCGGGCGCAGGATTCTCGGAGATCTTCTACGACAACGGCACCGACGAGCAGAAGAAGTGGGCGCAGATCTGCGCCGAGCGCGGCTGGGGCGCCACCATGGTGCTGACCGAGCCCGACGCCGGATCGGATGTCGGCGCAGGCCGCACCAAGGCAACGGAGCAGGAAGACGGCACCTGGCACATCGACGGTGTGAAGCGCTTCATCACCTCGGGCGATCAGGACATGACCGAGAACCTCTTCCACCTGGTACTCGCTCGCCCCGAGGGCGCGGGCCCCGGCACCAAGGGCCTCTCGCTGTTCTTCGTTCCGAAGTTCCACTTCGACCACGAGACCGGCGAGCTCGGTGAGCGCAACGGCGTCTTCGTCACCAACGTCGAGCACAAGATGGGCCTGAAGGTCTCGGCCACGTGTGAGGTCACCTTCGGTCAGCACGGCGTTCCGGCCAAGGGCTGGCTCGTCGGCGAGGTCCACAAGGGCATTGCGCAGATGTTCGACGTCATCGAGCACGCTCGAATGATGGTGGGCACCAAGGCGATCTCGACCCTATCGACCGGTTACCTCAACGCACTCGACTACGCCAAGGAGCGTGTCCAGGGTGCCGACATGACCCAGATGACCGACAAGACCGCTCCGCGCGTGACCATCACGCATCACCCGGACGTGCGTCGTGCGCTGATGACCCAGAAGGCATACGCAGAGGGTCTGCGCGCCGTGTACCTGTACACCGCGTCGCACCAGGACGAGGCTGCTGCCCAGATCGTCTCCGGCGCCGATGCCGCCATGGCTCACCGCGTCAACGACCTGCTCCTGCCGATCGTCAAGGGCGTCGGCTCCGAGCGCGCCTACGGCACGCTGACCGAGTCGCTGCAGACCTACGGCGGCTCCGGCTTCCTGCAGGACTACCCGGTCGAGCAGTACATCCGTGACTCGAAGATCGACTCGCTCTACGAGGGCACCACGGCCATCCAGGCGCAGGACTTCTTCTTCCGCAAGATCATTCGCGACAAGGGCCAGGCTCTCGCACACGTCGCGGGCCAGATCCAGACGTTCATCGACTCGGAGGCCGGCAACGGTCGCCTCAAGACCGAGCGCGCGCTGCTGAAGACCGCACTCGAGGACGTGCAGTCGATGACCGCAACGCTGACCGGCTACCTCATGGGTGCGCAGGAAGACGCGACGCAGCTCTACAAGGTCGGCCTCGGCTCGGTGCGCTACCTCATGGCCGTCGGCGATCTGCTCATCGGCTGGCTGCTGCTCAAGCAGGCCGAGGTCGCACTGACCAAGCTCGACGAGGGTGCCGCCGATGGCGACAAGGCGTTCTACGACGGCAAGGTCGCGGTTGCGAGCTTCTTCGCCAAGAACATGCTGCCGCTGCTGACCTCGGTCCGCGGCGTCGTCGAGAACATCGACAACGACGTGATGGAGCTCGACGAAGCGGCTTTCTGATCCGCTGATCGACAAGCGTCACAAACCAATACTGCGGCCCCGCAACCGGATTCGGTTGCGGGGCCGCGGTATTTGTCCTGGGGCTTTTCCGGCCGGTCGGCCAGCACCGCTGCAGACAGGGCCTGAATGTGTGTTGAATCGAAGGATGTGGGTGCTGCAGCACCCACTTTTATCGATTGGACACACATTCTCCAGATCCGAGTAGCAGCCGGCACCCGGCAACGCCGCGGATCGATCAGTCCGCGTGGAGTTCAGCCGGCCTCACCGAGTCGTCGAATCAGACCGTTGTTGCCCGCGCGCATCATGTGAGAGTGGTTGAGCGCCAACAGCGGACGACACGCTGTCAGTAGCCAGGCGGGGGTCTTCTTGCGGAGCAACACTTCCTGAGTGAAGTCTGCGGTGGTGATGTCGTATGTCTGCGACACACACCACTGACTCCAGCCGACGAGATCACCGGTAAGGGTCGCGCGGAGGATTCCGCGTCGGGGGTCGCGAACTTCTTCGACCGCACTGACGTACAACGACATCGGGAGAAGCGAACGCAGCCTCGCAGTGCCCGACCGTTCGTCGACGCGGTGGACGTCGTGAACCTGCGGCCACCACGTCGGGTAGGCATCGGCGTCGGCCAACGCGTCGAAGACCGCCGTTCGGGCGAAGGGCAGACGCCAGCGACTCGTCATCCGGAAGAAGCGCGGATCGCCCACGGGTCCAGTGTGATCCGCGCACACTGCATCGGCCAGGGCTGACACCAGCTCGAGACGCGAGAACTCCCACCGCCGACTCGTGCGGTGGGAGTTCTCGCCCTGTGAGAGTGGTCCGGGGTGACCCCGACGCCGTCTACTACTTCGGTGGCATCCGGATGCCGCCGTCGACGCGGACGACCTCGGCGTTCATGTAAGAGTTGCTGACCAATTCGATGACCATCGAGGCGAGCTCGTCCGGTTCGCCGAGTCGCTTCGGGAACAGGACGTTCTTGCCGAGGTTGGCCTTGAATGCCTCGGAGTCGGGGCCCGAGCCGTAGATCGGGGTGTCGATCAGGCCGGGAGCCACGGTGTTGACGCGGATGCCGACAGCCGACAGGTCGCGTGCGACCGGGAGCGTCATGCCCACGACGCCACCCTTCGACGACGAGTAGGCGGCCTGACCGATCTGGCCGTCGAATGCCGCGACACTGGCCATGGAGACGATCGCGCCGCGCTCACCGGTCTCGGTGGGCTCGAGGCGGCTCATCGCGGTGGCCGCGAGACGAATGGCGTCGAAGGTGCCGATCAGGTTGATCGCGATGACCTTCTTGTATGCGTCGAGGTTGTGCGCCGACGCGAACTCGCCGTCCTTGCCGACGGTGCGCTGCGCCCAGCCGATGCCCGCCGAGTTGACCAGCACGCGGAGCGGGCCGAGCTCGCTCGCCTGGTTGACAGCGGTTTCGATCTCGGCGGTGTCGGTGACGTCGACCGAGACGAACTCGCCGCCCACTTCCTTGGCCAGCAGTCCACCCTTGTCGGCGTTGAGGTCGGCGACGACGACCTTCGCGCCCTTGGCAGCCAACTGGCGAACCACTGCGGCGCCGATGCCCGACGCCCCACCCGTCACGATTGCACTTGCTCCGTTGATATCCACGTCGACAGCCTACGACGTACTGTGTCGCGGATAACAGTGGGGCCGAGCGATCGCTCGGGAGCGCGGATCCTCAGAGGTTCACGGCGCCCGATCGGTGAACATCGCGACGAGACGGTCGCGTCGCTGGGAGACCAGCGCGGGATCGAGGCGGTGCTGACGCGCGAGCGTGCACATGCCGTGCAGGGATGACCACAGCAACTCGGCGTTGACACCGACGTCTGGTTCATCCGCGCCCAGCGCGCGCAGGAACGGCGCGAACGCATCACGCATGACCTCCGGGGTGTCGTCGGCAGCGAACGTGACACCGACAGGTAACGCGAACATCGCCTCGTAGGTGGCCGGATGCTTCTCGGCGAAGGCGACATAGCAGTCCACCAGCGCCGCGACCGGCTCGTCGACGTTGGCAAGCGCAGCGTCAGCGGCGCGCGCAAACTCTGAAAATCCCTGCAGCGCAACGGCAGTCACGATCCCGTCGCGACCGTCGGGAAAGTGCTGATACAGGACGGGCGGGGTGTATTCGATCTCGTCGGCGAGCCGCCGCGTCGTGACCGCTGCCCATCCCTCGCGTTCGGCGAGCGTCCGCGCTGCGTCGATCACCTTCTCGTGCCGAGCTGCCCGCTCACGTGCACGCCGTTCCTGAGCACCCATGGCTTCAATTTATCATCGTCATCCGAAACTGTCATTGATATGTACATCTATCGCTGTTAGATTCATGACAGGTCGTCGGAATAGGCACCCCATCAGGAGCAGGTCATGAGTTCAGCAATCATCCAGATCGTCGCCGGGATCTCGATCCTCACCAACGCGATCATCTACGGCATCGACGTCTTCGGTGGCGTCATCATGAAGTCGGTGCTTGCCAAGCTCGACGATGCGACGATGACGTCCGTCGCAGGCTGGGGCCACTACTTCGGCGACCGACGGCTGCCCGTCGCCGGCATCACCGGCCTGGTGAGTGCTGTTGTCGCATCAGTGATTTCGCTGATCACTGCTCACTACGCCGCCGCAGTCGCAACGCTCGTCGCCACCATCGCATTGGTGCTGTGGCTGGGCCTCTACGCAACTGCGGCCAAGCCGATCAACACCCTGCAGAAGGCGGCCGCACTGGGCGGAACCCTGCCCGACGACGCTCGCGAACTCCAAACCCGTTGGGATTCCCTGCTTCCGGCGCGCATCTCACTGCAGACGACAGCACTCGTCGCGCTCGTGGTCGCCGTAGCCCTGGCGTGAAATTCCTGGCGCGAGATACCCGGCGCGAGATGCCCAGTCGACGGTCTCGAGCGCCCAGTCGGCAGTCTCGAGCGCACGGTCGACGGTCAGACGCAGCGGACGATCGGCTCGGGGTCGTACTTCACCGTGCGGGTGTGCCTGCTGATCTCGGCGCCGGTGGCGGCGTCGGAGATGACCCGCGTGTTCGACGTCGTGAAGCCGCGAATCCCGTTGTCGGCCAAGCAGTCGTCGCCGCGCGGCAACTCCACCACCGAGGGTGAGGTGTAGGCGTAGCGGTCGCCGGTGATCGACTCGACGTCGACCGTCTTGGTGCTCCACATGCGTACGGTCACACCCGAGGTCGTCCAGCCGGTCTCGATCAGGATTCCGTGGCGGGTGTTGTTTCGGAAGACGAGGTCGATCGCGCCTTCGAAGACTGTCGCCTCACGCGCCTCCGGATAACGCGAGATGTAGTAGCTGTGCTCGGTGTGGTCGACGTCTTCGAGGCCTGCGAAGTACGACGCGTTGTACAGCGTCGTCGCGAACTGCGAAATCCCACCGCCGACCGCTTTCGACGGCCTGCCGTGATCGATGATCGTCGACGTCACGTAGCCCTGCGCCTCACCGCGTGGACCGGTGTAGGAGTTGAGCGAGAACGTCTCGCCCGGCAGCACCACGGCACCGTCGACCTGCTCGGCCACCAGCCTGATGTTCTCGCCCGACGCCGACGAGAAGCCGCCCGTGGTGAACTCCGAGACCACTTCCTTCACACCGAGACTCTTGGCCTTGTCGGTCGTCACCTTCGGTGTGCGCACCAGGTAGGTGGCGCTCACCGTGTCGGGCCGATCGTCGGCCAGCGCGGCGTCGACGATGGTCTGTGTCGTCTTTCGCCAGTCGATCCGTGCGCCGTCGCGGGCGGGCACCACCTGCGGGCTGCCGCCGCTCAACCGGAACGTCGCGCTGACGGGTGCTCGCTCGGTACGGCCCAGGTCTGCGCCCACACGTTTGGACACCGCCTTCTCGTCGGCGCGGACTACGAGTCCACCGCGACCGTCGGCCACAAAGCGCAGCACTGCGCCCAGATCGTCGGGGCTCAACCGCGTCCGCGCCCCGTCGGTTCCCGTGACGGCCAGCGACGCCGACGTCGCGCGGGTGGCCGGGCCGTCGACTGTTCGACGCACCGTGTCGGCCGACACCGTCGGCGAGAACGGCTCCATGGGGAGATCGATCGGACCGGTGTCGTCGAGCCAATGGTCGGCCAACTCGTCGGCAGCACCCTCGCGCACGACGCGGAGCCCCTTGCTCGGCATCTCCGCGACCGGAGTGGCACCGCGGTAACGAACACCACCCTCGACGGCGGCCTTCTCCAGATCGGCCTTGCGCGCATCGAGCGTCGCGTTCAAGCGCGCCCGATCGACGTCGACGACCGGTTCGACGTCGCGTGTGCGTCCGAACAACGACGCCACGCGGTCGAAGAGGCTGCGCGGTTGCCGCATCAGACGCTCGGCGGTCGCATCGGCGTCGAAGGTGAGTCCGAGTTCGTGCGGCGCCACCACCGCGGTCCCCGACGGGGTCCTGACGGTGACGGGCTGCGCGGCTCGCTTCTGTAATTGCGTGAGCGACGGGGTCAACTGCGTGCGTGAGAGGTTGCCGACGTCGAGGCCCGCTGTGGTCGCGCCACGCGCCGAATGTGAGTTCGTGACGACCAGATCGACGGCCAAAACCAGCGATGTGAGAAGCACCACACCCGTGATCAGCCGCGCCCCCATACGTCGTCGACGTGCGGAGGCGGGGAACACTTTGTCAGTCATACAGGACATTTCAGACGCGGGCGAGGTGGGCTCCGCTGACTCCATCAGGTCTCACTCTGCAGATGAGAGCATCTGACCTGGGAAAAGCAGGCGCTCCGGATGAGCTGTCGGGTCGGGGGTCTGACAGCTCAACCGGAGCTAACACGTATATCTACCCTGCATTCCGATTCGTTACATCTCGGTTGGAAAACCTTTGACGAATCTGACGGGAGGGGAGACTCGATCGATCGGGGAAGAACTCAGCCCTCGATGATCGCGGTGACGCCCTGGCCGCCCGCGGCGCAGATCGAGATGAGTGCACGACCGCCACCGTTGGCCTTGATCTGCTTGGCGGCCTGAGCCACGATCCGACCACCGGTCGCCGCGAACGGATGGCCCGCAGCCAGCGAGGAGCCGTTGACGTTGAGCTTGCTGCGGTCGATCGAGCCGAGCGCGGAGTCGAGCCCGAGGCGCTCCTTGCAGTACTCCTCGCTCTCGAACGCCTGCAGCGTCGCGAGCACGACCGACGCGAACGCCTCGTGGATCTCGTAGAAGTCGAAGTCCTGCAGCGTCAGGCCATTGCGCTTGAGCAGACGCGGGATCGCGTAGGTGGGAGCCATGAGCAGTCCGTCGGGACCGTTGACGTAGTCGACGGCCGCTGTCTCGGAGTCGACGAAGTAGGCCAGCACCGGCAGGCCCTTCTCCTGTGCCCACTCGTCGGACGACAGCAGCACGGTCGACGCACCGTCGGTGAGCGGCGTCGAGTTACCCGCGGTCATCGTGGCGTCGCCCAGCGAGACACCGAAGACCGGCTTGAGCTTGGCGAGCTTCTCGACGGTCGAGTCGCCGCGCAGGTTCTGGTCGCGGATCAGGCCCTGGTACGGGGTGATGAGGTCGTCGAAGAAGCCCGCGTCGTACGCGGCTGCCATCTTCTGGTGGCTCGCCGCGGCCAGTTCGTCCTGGTCGGCGCGCTTGATGCCGAATTCCTTGGCGGTGATGGCCGCGTGCTCGCCCATCGACATGCCGGTGCGCGGCTCGCCGTTCTTGGGGATCTCGATACCCAGATTGGGCAGCGCCTTCAGAATCCCGAGCACCTGGTCCTTGGGCGACCGCGCACGGTTGACCTCCAGCAGCGACAGACGAAGGTCCTCGGAGACACCGATCGGGGCGTCGGACGTGGTGTCGACGCCGCCACCGACGGCGACGTCGTATCGTCCGCGCGCGATGCCGTCCGCGACAGCGGTGATCGCCTGCAGACCGGTGCCGCACGCCTGCTGGATGTCGAAGGCGGGGGTGTACGGCGACAGCGGCGAGCCGAGCACACATTCGCGGATGAGATTGAAATCACGAGAGTGCTTGAGGACCGCACCGCCCGCGACCATGCCGAGGCGCTCACCCTGGAGGTTGAAGCGGCCGACCAGGCCATCGATGGCCGCGGTGAACATGTCTTGGTTGCCGACCTTGGCGTATGCCTTGTCCTGACGCGCGAACGGAATGCGGTTGCCGCCGAGGATCGCGACCGGACGCTCGTCGCGAGTCTTGGGTGTGTAAGCCACTTGGATCTCCCAGGGATGAGGGTTGACACTTATAGCGTATTCTTACTCCAGAGTAAGTTAGTTGTCGAACTGCTTCGGACCCCGGGTCCGTCGACTACCCGACAACCGACTCATCGATTCACCTGCACATGAGCCGCACATCACGATCAGAGGAGATTCACGTGGCTTCCAACGGAACCGCCGGTCTGTATTCGAGTTTTGTCCATTCCGGCCCCGGATCGTTCATTGCCAAGCAGGCAGGACTCCCGGTGCCCCCGACCCTGCGTCGGTACAAGCCGTCGGAGCCCCCACTTCCGGGCCCGGTGCTGCTCGGCGGCAACGGCCGACTCGTGGAGCCGATCCGCGAGATCCTCTCCACTCCTGACTACACCCTGATCCACAACGCGACCACGGGTCGCAGCGCCGACAAGTACGGCGGTCTGGTCTTCGACGCGACGGGCATCAAGAAGGCAGCCGACCTCAGCGCGCTGTACGAGTTCTTCCAGCCGGTCATGCGCTCGACGGCGGCCTGCGCGCGATTCGTCGTGCTCGGCACCACTCCCGAGCTGATCGACGACCCCGACGAGCATGTCGCCCAGCGCGCGCTGGAGGGCTTCACACGCTCGCTCGGCAAGGAACTGCTGAAGGGTTCGACCGTTCAACTCGTCTACGTCTCCCCCGACGCCAAGACCGGTGTCACGGGACTCGAGTCGACGCTGCGCTTCGTGCTCTCGGCCAAGTCGGCGTTCGTCGACGCCCAGGTGATTCGCGTCGACGCCGACGATTCGGTCGCACCGTCGAACTGGGACAAGCCGCTCGACGGCAAGGTCGCGGTTGTCACCGGTGCCGCGCGCGGCATCGGCGCGACCATCGCCGAGGTGCTGGCGCGCGACGGCGCCCACGTCATCTGCGCCGACATCCCCGCCGCCGGTGAAGCACTCGCCGAGACCGCGAACAAGGTCAACGGAACGGCATTCCCGCTCGACGTGAGCGCACCCGACGCGGGCAGCAAGCTCGCCGAGCACGCACTCGAGCGTCACGGCGGTATCGACATCATCGTCAACAACGCCGGAATCACCCGCGACAAGCTGCTCGCCAACATGGATGAGGGCCGCTGGAACTCGGTGATCTCGGTCAATCTCGTTGCGCCGCAGTCACTTGTCAACGCGCTCGTCGAGAAGGATGCGTTGCGCTCGGGCGGTGCGGTCGTCGACGTCAGCTCCATCGCGGGCATCGCGGGCAACCGCGGCCAGACCAACTACGGCGCGTCGAAGGCCGGTGTCATCGGCCTCGTCGACGCGTACTCGCCGATTCTCAAGAAGAAGGGCATCACCATCAACGCGGTGGCACCGGGCTTCATCGAGACCAAGATGACCGCGGCGATTCCGCTCGCCACCCGTGAGGCCGGACGACTGATGAGCTCGCTGCAGCAGGGTGGCCAGACCGTCGACGTCGCGGAGACCGTCGCCTACTTCGCCAACCCGGCGAGCAATGCCATCACCGGCAACGTGGTTCGCGTCTGCGGCCAGGGATTCCTGGGGGCCTGATGAGCAAGACGATCACACTCGACGGCCCGCCGAGCACGCTCGACGTGTACTCGAAGGCTGTCACCGCGATGCTCCCGGTGATCGGCAAGTCGGGACCGGTGCGTCCCGATACTCCGCTACCGGACAGGCGGTATCGCCTCGAGAACGTGCGTGTCGACCCGGATCGACTGCAGGCGTACACGCTCGCGACGGGCCAGCAGTTCGGTCCGGTGCTGCCGATCACGTACCCGTTCGTGCTGCAGTTCCCGCTCGCGATGAAGATCATGACCGACGGCGACTTCCCTTTCGGCGCAGTCGGTTCGGTGCATCTGGAGAACACCGTCGAGCGGTTCCGTCCGATCGGCGTCGACGAGCCGCTGACCATCGAGACGCATGCCGAGAATCTGCGCGAACACCGCAAGGGCATTCTCGTCGACATGGTGTCGGAGTTCAGCGTCGGCACCGAGCCGGTCACGCGCCAGGTGGCGACGTTCCTCTCGCAGCAGCGCACCAGCCTGTCCGACGAACCTCGCGGCCCCGCGCCGCGTGAGCAGGCTCCGCCACCGCCGAACGCGATCCTGTCGGTTGATCTCGGCCGCATCCGCGAGTACGCCGCGGCATCGGGCGACCGCAACCCGATCCACATGAGCGACCTGAGCGCCAAGGCTTTCGGCTTCCCCAAGGCCATCGCGCACGGAATGTGGAGTGCCGCAGCGGCAATCGCCAACGTCGAGCCACAGCTGCCAGACCACGTCACCTACGCGGTGAAGTGGGGCAAGCCGATCCTGCTTCCGGCGAAGGTCAACCTCTATGTTCGACGCATCGACGGGGTCGGCGGGAAATCGTCCGGCAACTTCGACATCGCAATTCTCAACCGGCGCAAGGGATATCCGTACCTGACCGCCACCACGCGAGACGCCTGAGCAGCGCCCACCCGACACGACACCGCCGCCCGCACTCTACGAAGTGCGGGCGGCGGTGTTGTGTTCTATGTGCATCGGCTCTTGTGTATCGGCTCTTGTGTATCGGCGCCTGAAACAGCGTGCGCGCGTGGCGGTCAGGCCTGCGCGCCGGAGTCCTCGGCGTCGACGCTCCCGCCGGCCACGGTGCCGCGCCCGACGCCCTTCAGGCCACGCCAGGTGATGCCGACGAGAAGGTCGGTGGCCGTATCGATGTCGACGTCGCCCTCCGAGATGCGGTCGGCGACGGCCTCACCCGCACCGACGAGTGCCACCGCGGTGAGTTCGAAATCGATGTCGCTCGCGCCCTCCACAGTTGTCCCGCGGCGGATCAGTTCGGCGACCATGTCGGTGACACGATCGCGACTGTCCCGCACGATCTGCGCGAAGTTGGCCGTGCCGATGGCGACGCGGTAGAGCACCTTCCAGGACTGGCGGTGCTGGTCGACGTACCCCAGGAACTCACGGACCACCGTGCGGGCCTGATCACGCTGTCGCAGGGTGGGATCGAAGCCGATCGCCATCGCGTCGATGAATCTTCCGGACTCACGCGCGATGCACGCACTGAAGAGTTCGTCCTTGGAGCCGTAGTACAGGTAGAGCATCGGCTTGCTGATTTGCGCTTCTGCCGCGATCGAGTCCATCGAGGTCTCGCGGAACCCGTTCTCCGAGAACACCTTCACCGCGGCGTCGAGCATCTGTTGCTCGCGAACCGCGCGTGGGAGACGCTTGGTTCCGCCTGCCATCACTCATCTCCTCTTTGCGGCACTGCACATGTTGGGTTACCCACTAATTTTACCAGTGAGTAAGTTTGCGCGGCGGTACAACCGCCACCCTCAGCAGCGCAGCACGCCCTTCGCGCGCAGGATCCGCACGACGGACCGGTCGACGCGAGCCTGCGTGAGCGTGCCGGCGGTCACCGCGCTCTGCATCGAGTCGAGCACGGACGAGACGCGGTCGGTGGTGATCCACAGCGCGATGTCGCCGCCGGCCTTGATGGACATCAGCGCGGCCTGCTCGATCGGATAGCGCTGGCTGATGGCGGCCATACCCGACAGGTCGTCGGAGAACACGACTCCGTTGAACGCAGGACCCCCGTAGGGCTTGCCCGTTCGCAGCATGGTCATCGCACGGGGACTGATACTCGCGGGCGTCTCGGGCCCGGTGAGTCCCGGCACGATCAGGTGCCCGACCATCACACCCGCGTTGCCGGGGTTACGCAGAAGCGTCTTGTACGGCACGAGGTCGCTGGTGATCAGCGACGACAGCGGCGGTGTGCGCACCACCCCGGTGTGCGAGTCGCCCGAGCCGTGGCCGTGGCCGGGGAAGTGCTTGTAGACCGGCATGATGCCCGCGTCCTCGAGTCCCGCGGCGAAGGCGCCCGCGTACTGGGTGACGACCTGCGGATCGTTGCTGAACGAACGATCGCCGATCACCTCGTCGGCGCTCTCGTCGCTCACATCGGCGTCGGGCGCGAAGTCGACGGTGATACCGAGCCGCTTGAGCTGACCGCCGATCGACGCCGCAAGGGTGCGCACCTGGGCCGGCGTCTTGGTCTGAGCCAGCTCGCGCGCCGACGGACTGTCGATGCCGAGCGACGACAGCCGCGACACGCGGCCGCCCTCCTGGTCGACGGTCACCATCAGCGGGAATGGCTGCGAGCGCGAGAGCCGGGCGGCTGCACCGCTGGTCAGGATCGACTTGTCGGTCCAGCTTCCGACGAAGATGCCGCCGATGTGCTCACGTTGCACCACCTGCGTGGCGTCGGCAGTTCCCGTGACGCCGACGACGATGAGCTGAGCGAGCTTCTGTCGCAACGTCATTCGCGAAAGCTCGGGCGCCCCACACGCGTTGGGTGCCACTGCCGGCGACGCCGCGGGTGACGAGGCCACGCTCTGCGAAGAGGGAGTCGAGGCGTACGCCGACGTCACCGACGATCCACCACCGGACGAGCCGGTCTGGCATGCCGTCAGCGTTGCAGCGACAGCGAGCACCACACCAGCCGTCCGGACACCTGTGAAACGTCGTCGATCAAGGCGCATGTACCGAGTCTGGCATGTACGATTCCCCCATGGCTGCGGGGTCGTCACCCTCCCCCACCGGCCCACATGGCCCCGGTGGCGCTGACCAGCGCGAAAAGACCCAGCACGAGAACTCCCGCACCGGCCAGACTCTTCTGATCGCATACGACGGATCGCCCAATGCCGATCGCGCCATCCGATACGCAGCACGTTTCCTCCAGGCACGCGTCGCGCACGTCGTGACCGCGTGGGAACCCGGGGCCATGAGCGCTCCCCGTGTCTCGTCGCTGGCGGCCGGGATGCAGCCGTACCTGGACACAAGGGCAGAAATCGAAGTCGACGAGGCGCTCGAGCGGGAGGCAACCGAGACCAATGCGCGCGGCGTCGCACTCGCGACCGAGTGGGGCCTGGATGCCACGGGAACACTGGTCGAAGCGGATTCGACGGTCTGGTCGGCGCTCATCGCGGCTGCGGACTCGTTGGATGCCGACCTGCTGGTGACGGGGACTCGCGGCGCCACCGGTTTCAAGGCTCTTCTTCGGTCGTCCGTGGCAGAACGCGTCCTCAAGCACTGTCACCGTCCGGTCTTCATCGTCCCCGCCAAGTGCGAGTCGGAGCCACGCCCGGAGATCACCGTCTGAAGTCGACCGGCGAAATGGTAGTTTCGTCCGCATGCGCAACAACCGACTGATCGCCGGAGCCGTGGCTGGTATCGCCGGCATCATCGTCGGCCTGGGTGCGGTATTCCTCGGCGGAGCGATCGCGTCGGAGAACAGCCCGTCGACCGATGTCAACAACATCAACCCCAACAGCGGTTTCGTGCAGGGGTCCGTCGACTACGGCTCACGCCAGAACGCCGACGACAAGTGAGCGCACCTCGCATCGGACAATCACGCATCGAATCACGCGGCATCTGAGGTCCCCCGACCGCTCGGCTGGGAAGGCCCGCTCGGCTGGCGAAGCCCACTCGGCGGATCGCATAATGAGTCGACGCGGCGTCGGCATCGTCTTCGGTGTCGCGCTGATCGTCAGCCTCCTGCAGTCGCCGGGACGTATCTCGGCCGACACCAAACTCGACCTCACCGCTGACCCTCTCGGCTTCCTGGCACGGGCCGCTCATCTGTGGACGCCGACCGCTCCGATGGGCCAGGTACAGAACCAGGCGTACGGCTACTTCTTCCCGCATGGCGCGTTCTTTGCCGTCGGCGAGTTGGCGCACATTCCGCCGTGGATCACCCAGCGTCTGTGGTGGGCGATTCTGCTGACCGTCGGATTCGTGGGAATCGTGCGTCTCGCCGAACTGCTGCGGATCGGCTCACCGGGTTCCCGGCTTCTGGCCGCACTGGTCTTTGTGTTGAGCCCGCGAGTGTTGACGACGCTTGGCTCGATCTCGTCGGAGACACTGCCGATGATGCTCGCACCGTGGGTGTTGATCCCGGTGGTGCGGGCGCTCGACGCCGAACGGCCGTCGCCGTACCCGCTGTGGCGCGACGCGTGCCGGTCGGCGGTCGCGGTGGCGCTGATGGGTGCGGTGAACGCCGTGGCCACCCTCGCCGCGCTCGGCGTCGCCGTGGTGTGGTGGGTGATTTCGACAAGCTCAATCAGCGGGAAGGCCCACCCGCTGGTCGAGCCGGGCGCGAGCGCAGCGAGCACCCGAGTCGAGACCACTCGCGGCCTGCGCTTCGGCGTCGCGTGGGCGGGCGCGCTGGTGCTCGCGTGCGCGTGGTGGGTGGTGCCGCTGCTGATCCTGTCGCGCGTGTCGCCCCCGTTCCTCGACTTCATCGAATCCTCGCGCGTGACAACGGAATGGACGTCGCTCACTGAGGTGCTGCGCGGGACCAGCTCGTGGACGCCGTTCGTCTCGCCCGAGCGCGTGGCGGGTGCCGTGCTGACGACGCAACCCGCGGCGGTACTCGCCACCGGGACTCTCGCGGCAGCGGGACTTGCCGGACTGTGCATGCGCCGCATGCCGTTTCGAGGACGCTGGGTCACCATCCTCGTCGTCGGCCTCGTCCTGATGTGCGTGGGCTACGCGGGCGGCCTGGGGTCGCCGATCGCCGAACCGATTCGCGTCTTCCTCGACGGTCCCGGCGCCTTCCTCCGCAACATCCACAAGTTCGAGCCGTTCATCAGGATCCCGCTGGTCCTCGGGTTCGCGCATCTCCTCGCCCGCGTGCCGCTTCCGGGCACGGCGTCTGCGCGGGAGACGTTCTCCGCGTTCGCCCATCCCGAGCGTTCGCGTCCGGTCGCCGCGACGATGGTCCTCGTCGTCGCCCTGATCGGTGCGGGCTCGCTGGTCTGGACCGGGCAGTTGGCCCCGGACGGTACCTACCGCGCGATCCCCGGATACTGGCAGCAAACCGCCGACTGGCTGCGCGACCATGCCGACGGAGCTGACCCAGACGGCAACAACAACGCAGCACATCCCGATCGGGCGCTCGTGGTGCCCGGAGCCCCGTTCGCCGATCAGCTCTGGGGACTCACCCGCGACGAACCGCTCCAACCGCTGTCGACGACACCGTGGGCGGTGCGCGATGCGATACCCCTGACACCGCCGGGGGCGATCCGCGCCATGGACTCCGTACAACGCGACATCGCAGCCGGGCGCCCCTCGCCAGGACTTGCTGCGACTCTCGCGGGTCAGGGCATCGACTTCGTTGTTCTACGAGCTGATCTCGATCCGGAGACATCGCGGTCAGCCCGTCCTCTGCTAGCCCAACAGACGCTCACGGGCTCGCCCGGTTTACGCCGTGTCGCGACGTTCGGCCCGCGGGTCGGCCCACCGTCGGCGCGAGGTGTTGTGCGTGACAACGGGTTACGACCCGACATGCCCGCCATCCAGATCTTCGCGGTCGACCACAGCGGCAAATCCGACGTCGCGTCGTTCCCGGGCACCGGCCCGATACTGACGGACACGGCGTCCGCGACCCGCATCTCGGGCGGCCCGGAATCGATTGCCGCAGTGCAAGATCTGCGCGCGCGACTCGGCATGGCCCCGCTCGGCCCGTCGCTCCTCGAATCCGACGCCGTCCGCGCAGGTCTGGGCGACGCCCCACTCGTGGTCACCGACACCCCGGCCGACCGCGAAACCGACTTCGGCCGCGTCGACGACCACAGCTCTGCCATCCGGGCACCCGGCGATGCACGCAGAACCCAGAACGCCGCGCCCGACTACCCGGTCGACGGCCAGCCCCTCGTCGAGGGACAGTGGCTTCTCGACAACGCGCCGGGCGAGGTATCGGTCTCGACGTCGGGCTCGGCGTCGGACGCCACCCAGCCGGGCCAGACGTCGCCCGCGAGTTCGCCCGCCGCCGCGTTCGACGGCGACGCGTCGACGGCGTGGGCGAGTAGCGGGCTGTCGTCTGCGGTCGGGCAGTGGATGCGCATCGATTTCACCCGTCCGCGAAGCGATCTCGCCGTCCGGCTCACCACCGCGAAGGCGCTCGGCGAAGACGTGTCGTCGATTCTGGTCACCACCGAGGCGGGCACGACCGTCGCGCAGGGTGTCGAGCCGAACAAGCCGGTGACGGTGACCGTGCCCAGCGGCCCGACCCGCTGGATTCAGATCCGCGCCATCAGTACCGAGAATGGTTCTGCCGGAAACCAGTTCGCGCTCGGCGAGGTCGCACTCACCGACCTCTCGTCGGGCATACCGCTCACCATTCGCCACCGCGTGGTGCTGCCGACACTGCAGTCGGATACGAAGGTATCGAGTTGGGTCCTCTCCCAAGAACTCTCGGGCCGCTCGAGCTGCCTGCTCGACAACACCCCGGGTGACCCCGCTACCGATGTCGTGAGATGCGCTGGCGGACTAGGCCTCTCACCCGAGACGCCCGGGGTCATGACGCGCGCGCTGTCGGTGCCGCAGCCGACGACCGTCGCGCCCCTGATGGTGCTCAGGCCGAAACCGGGCGACGCACTCAACGCGCTACTTGCTCGTCCGGGAACCGTGACAGCACGCGGGCCGTCGTCGGTGTCGGATACGAGAGGCTCCGCGCAGGCCGCTGTCGACGGCGATCCGACAACCGTGTGGACCGCACGCGACGATGGCAAGGACGGTGACAAGCCCGGCCGAAAGTCCCGCCCTCGACTCGACATTTCACTGCCCACGCCGCAACGCGTCGATCGTCTACGCCTCGTGCTGCCGCGCGACTATCCCGCGGCACCGACACGCGTGTCGGTCGACCTCGGAACCGGCCCACAGGAACGCACGGTCGGAAGTGACGGCGTCGTCGAGCTGAATCCCGCAGTCACCGATCATATTTCGCTGACAGTGCTTGCACGACGAGACCTCATCGACGTCAACAGCCTTGGGTTCACAAGCGTCGCACCGACCGGGATAGCCGAGGTGAAGGTGGAACCCGCCCCGCAAGCACCCCCGCTCGACGACGAACGCCCGATCTCCGTCGGATGCGACGGCGGCGTGGGAATCACGGTGTCTGGTCAGGTAACCGGAATGAAAATCCAGACCACCGCCGGAGCACTTCGCCGGGGTGAACCGGTGATCGCGACGCCCTGCACGCCGACCATGCGTCTCGGTGCGGGCGAGCAGGAACTGTCGGCGAATCCCGGCAACGCTTTCACTGTCAACACCGTCGGACTCGACGCCGGCGGCGGCTATGGCACACCAGCGTCGTCGAACAGCACTGCTACACAGCCACATTCAAGCGAGATGCCGCGCGTCCTCACGTGGTCGTCGACGTCGCGTTCGGTACAGGTCGACGCCGCGGACGCCGCGCGGCTCCTCGTCGTTCCCGAGAGCGAGAATCCCGGATGGGTTGCGCGTCTGGGAGGCACCGGGTCGGAAAGCGCTGGGTCAGGAGGTACCGAGTTGCGGCCGGTCGTCGTGAACGGCTGGCAGCAGGGGTGGGAGGTTCCGGCCGGAGCGTCGGGAACCGTCGCTCTCGAGTTCCGCTACGACACTCCGTACCGCTGGGCGCTGCTCATCGGATTCCTCTTGCTCGCACTGCTTTTCGCGCTTGCCCTGTGGCCGATTCGCACTCGACGAGACCCCGACACGGCGCCCGAGCCGACCGTCGAGTCGTCGACGCCGCTCGCGGCGTGTGCATGTGCGGGTGTCGGCTGGCTAACCGCCTCCTGGCTACTGACGGGATGGTGGGGCCTTGCGATCTCCGTCGTCGTCGGCGCAACCGTTGCGGCACTGAGCCCGCGAGCGCGGGTGGTACTGACATTCGTCGCGATGCTGGCGGCGACGATCGGACTCGCGGCGGCGCCGTGGCACGCCGAGTCCGGATACAACGGATTCGCTTGGTGGGTTCAGCTTCCCGCGTTCGTCGCGGTCGCGAGCACCGTCTGGTCGGCACTCGTCTCTGCTGTGCCGGAGTCGTCGCGAGACGCGCTGTCCCGCTGGCTGCGCGCGGCAGGTGTCACTCCGCGGCGCCGCGCTTCCCGAGAGCGCAGCCAGTTGCGCGACGGCTCCTCGACGAACGCGTAACTCGCCGCCGAAATCCCGATACTGAGAACCGCGGTGATGATCCAGACCACCGCGGTGTGGCCGGTGAACGGGACGATCCCGAACAGCCCGAACACCACCGCGAGCACGGCCACATGCCAGATGAAGATGCCGTACGACCACCGCCCGAGCGCGAGCATCACCGGCGAGGTGAGGAACGGGAACGGTCGGTCGGACAGCCGGGACAGCACCCCCGCCCGACCATCCGAGCAGATCAGCGGCGCGAGCAGCGTGAAACCGCAGATCGCCCCCAGCGTGGTCTTCACGGCGAACTGCCACGGCTCGAGATCTCCGAGTCCCGTCGGTCCCGCGAGAGGTGTGCACGCCAGTCCATACGCGACGACGAACACGACGAGCATCAGTCTGCGTCGCGCGCCGATCACGGCGACAACCCGCGTGAAGCGAGTCGGCTGGCCCAGTTCGTCGGCACCCGCCACCTCGGCGAGCACCAATCCAGCGATGAACCACGGAAGATGCCCGACCACCCAGTTCGTCGGTTCGACGCCGTCGGGCGTCGGAAGGAGTTCGGCGATCCACCCCCAGGTCAGGCTCACCACGGCGAGCGCGACCAGCACCGGGATGCGGGCGGACACGCTGCGGCCGCGCAGCGCGAACAACGCGAATCCCAGGATCGGGAGCAGCAGGTAGAACGCGACCTCGACCGAGAGACTCCACATCTGGGTCAGGCCCGCGGTCAGCGACAGCGGGACAAACACCTGCGTGAGCGTCAGATTGGCGAACCACACCGTCGCGTCGGCGCCCTGCGCCTCGGGCAGCAAGGTCAACACGACGACCACGACGACGAGATAGGCGGGCCAGATGCGCACCACCCTGTGGCGCAGGTAGCGACGTATCGGCGGGTGCGCCGCGTGATCCGACCGGCCCGCACCCGACCAGCCGTGTGCGCTCGCCACCCACGGCCGCCACAGCAGAAACCCCGACAGCGCGAAGAACAGTGCGACGGCGAGATCGAGTCTGCCCAGGATCGGGCCGATCACGGGAAGCGCGACGGCACCCGTCTGGAACGCGACGTGCGTGGTGAGCACCCCGAGCGCAGCAACCGCGCGCATGCCCTCGAGTTGCGGAAAGAACCTGCGCGCCGGGCCACTCGACGACGAGGTGATCGGCGTCGTCGATGGCTCTGGCACCAGCCCAGGATACGGACCTTCGCGCGACGCGTATGCGGCCACCGAACCGGCACCCGACAGGCGAACAGCACCCGAACAGTAGTGTCGTGCCCATGTCGCAGGCCCGGACCCCGAGTTCACCCACCCCGGGCGCCCCGACCGCGAGCCGATTCAGCACGGCCGATCTCATCGGGCCGACCCTCATCTTTCTCGGCGCCTTCCTGATCGCGGTGACCATCGCGTTGCCGACGCTGTTCGTCGATCGCCTCCGCACCATCCCGCTCAGCACCGATCAGACAACGGTGTCGACGGCCGGAATGTCCGACGACGAGCACGCGCAGATCCTCGACCGATGCTCGCTGAACACACCGCGCGCACGTGTCCTCGACGCGACGCTCGTACGCCAGCAACGTGTCGTCGCGGTGCGTCCCGCCGATGCACGACGGGTAACACTGCAGGCAGGCGCATCGGTGCAGGCCGACCGCATCTGGCTCGATGGGAAGGAATCCGAGTCCGACGCCGCTCGACCGGGCAGCGAGGTCGCGCCCACCGAGGGCGCCGACGCGTGCACGTCGCCGACGGTGTCGGCTGTCCGGGACCGCGTCACGCTGAACCGTCGCTCGGCGCTGCCCGATCTCGGGGCCGTCGGCGGAACGCGGGGCAACTCCGAGATTCAGTACGACAGCAACTCCGCGCCGGTCCAGGCGTCGGATCGTCGTGGCTACACCTACGTGCTGCCCTTCGATCCGCCGACGTCGGGCGCCCGCTACTTCGACGTCACCACGCGTCGAACCGTGCCACTCGTCGACGCCGGGGAGTCACAGGTGGGCGGCCGTACCGCGATCCGGTATCGCGCCGAGATCCCCGACACCGACCTCGCCGCCATCGGCTCGGGCACGCCCTCGGGCACCCCGGCCACGCGCATCACGCGACCGGCGTCGTGGTTCGGCATCACCGACGGTGACCCGAACCGGCAACTCACCGCGACGCTGCACCATCGGGCTAAGTGGGACATCTCGGTCGACGCCGCGACCGGCGTGATCCTCGACGAACGCGTCGACGTCGAACAGACCTACCGCGTTGCCGGTTCTGATGGCCCAGACTCGGGTGTCGCACTCACCAACCTGCGCGCGACGTTCGGCTTCGACGGCTCGACGCAGCGCGCGATGGCTGACGACGCGGCGTCGCTCGCCGGACCCGTCACCATCTGGGGGCGCGTGGTCCCACTGATCGCGGGAATCGTCGGTGCGCTGGCGCTGATCGCGGGGGCGCTGCTCACGTTCCCGGGTCGGTGGCAGCGCTGGGTCGACGATCACCGACCGCGCCGTCGGAGGCACGACGACCAACCGCACCGTCGGACACGCGACGATCCGGAGTCCGATGTGAAACCCGAAGGGCCACAAGAGTCGTCGTGACCGCGGAGACTGTCGCGGCGACAGCGGCGATCACCGCGAGCCGCATCACGCTGTGCCCGAGCAGAAGGATCGCGGCGGCCTCCATGGCAAGGAAGAGCCAGGCAAGGATCGAAATGCGGGTGCGGTCGTGCGCAATGGCCGCGAGCAGGGCCACCTGTAGCACCGCGAACGCCGCGCCGGTGTAGGCGAACAGTCCGAGCAGGTCGGTCAACTCCCGATAGTCGTCTCCGATCAGCGTGGGCAACAGTGGTCCGGCGAGGGCGCCGAGCACCGTGATCACCAACCCGATCGCGGCAACAACCCCGACCGCTTGGCGCAGTGACCGACCAGACGACGCCGGGTCGGCGAGTTGCGGATAGAACACGACTCCGACCGCCTGCGGCAACCAGAAGGCCACCTTCGTCGCGATGGCACCGAAGGCGTAGACGCCCGCATCACGCGGGTCTAGGACGGTGCGCGAGAGCAGCACGTCGAGCGAGACCGCGACGACGAGCACCAGTTGCACCTGCGACGCCCGGACGACGGTCGACAGGCCGGCACCCGGCAGTCCGGCACCAGACGTGCTCCCGGCAGGCATGCGCGCACGGGCGAGGCCCCACACGACCGCAGCAGCGACGGCGGTCCCCACCGCACCGGCGAGCAGCGCTCCTGCCGGTCCGGCGCCCGCGGCCAGTGCCGCGATCGTCGGAGCAGCGCGCACCACCCCGACCGCCGCGAGGACGACGCCGAGCGTTCGGAATCGTCGACGCCCCTGCAGCACACCCTGACCACCGCCGACGACGGTCAGCAGCGGCGCGGCCGCCAGCCCTGCCGCGGTGAGTGTCCACGACGTCGACGCGACTGCGGAGACGACCGGGACGGCGATGACCGCAAGTACCGCGACGGCGAGCGCACACCGCATGGTGAGAGTACGTATCCGCAGGTCATCGCGGCCGTGAACGACTTCGCGCGCAACCACGGCCTGCAGCGCGAGCGCGGGAACGGTGAGCACCAACTGTGCCGAGAGCGCCACGGCCAGTTCGCCGTACTCCGCGGGCGTCAGCCACCAGCGGCCAGCACCGAGATGGACCGCGTACGAGCAGACGTTCGCGAGCATCGAACCGACAGCAACCCACCCGACTGCATCGACGACGGGGGAACGCACCATGTGGTCAAGTGTGCCTCTCCGGTGTGAAACGATAGACAGCGATGTATGACCAGAACACGCAGACCGACGTCGAGAGCACCGACGTCGGCTTTCGCATCGACCCGGTTCTCGCGCGTAGCTGGCTGTTGGTCAACGGCGCCCAGCACAATCGATTCGCACACGCTGCGCGGTCGCGCGCTGACATCGTCGTGCTCGACATCGAGGATGCGGTCGCTCCCAAGGACAAGCTCACCGCACGCGACAACGTCGTCCAATGGTTGACCAGCGATCCCGGCACCGGCCCCGACGGCAACCCCCTTCCCGGCGGCGCAGGCGACTGGGTGCGTGTCAACGGCTTCGGCACCCCGTGGTGGGCCGACGACCTCGAGGCGCTCTCGAAGACCCCGATCGGCGGCGTGATGCTCGCGATGGTCGAGTCCGTCGACCACGTCACCGAGACCGCCAAGCGGCTCCCCGACGTGCCGATCGTCGCACTCGTGGAGACGGCACGCGGGCTCGAACGCATCAGTGAGATCGCGTCGGCGAAGGGCACCTTCCGACTGGCGTTCGGTATCGGAGACTTCCGCCGCGACACCGGCTTCGGCGACAACCCGATGACCCTGGCGTACGCGCGCTCACGGTTCACCATCGCGGCGAAGGCGGCACACCTACCCAGCGCCATCGACGGCCCCACGGTGGGATCGAGCGCGCTCAAGCTCAGTGAGGCGACGGCCGTCAGCGTCGAATTCGGCATGACCGGCAAGATCTGTCTGACACCTGATCAGTGCGCTCCGGTGAACGAGGGCCTCACGCCGTCGATCGACGAGATCACCTGGGCGAAAGAATTCTTCGCCGAGTTCGAGGCCGACGGCGGCGAGATCCGCAACGGCTCCGACCTTCCCCGTATCGCCCGCGCGACCAAGATCCTCGACCTCGCCCGCGCGTACGGGGTGACCGGCACAGAGTACGAGGTCGATCCCGGCCACGCGTCGGCACCGTCGGACACCTACCACTACTGAGTTCGCCGGACTCAGATCACCGGACCCAGATCACACGGCACGCCATGCACCGGTTGCTGCCGACGCTCTGGGTGATCAGCGCAGCGTTGACCGCGCTGATCCTCGGTCCGCTGCTGCGCCCGGGATATCTGCTCTACCGCGACGCGGTGTCGACGCCTCGGTCGTACGTGACCGACACGACGTTGGGAATCGGCGACCTACCACCGCGGGCCGTTCCGCAGGATTGGGCTGTGGCACTGGGGAGTTCGGTGGTCGACGGCGGATTCCTCGTCACGGCAATCCTGTTCGCCGCACTGACGATCGGTGGTGTCGGATACGGCAGACTCGCGGCGCATCTCGTACCCGGTGCGGGCCGGACCGGCGCCGTCGCTGCGACGATCGTCTCGTTGTGGAATCCCTTTGTCGCAGAACGACTTCTCCAGGGCCACTGGGGGCTTCTCGTCGGGTACGGCGCGCTGGGGTGGATCGCGCTGGCCGCTGCGCAATACGGTTTTACTACCTCGTTGCGTCACTGGTTGGTATTGGCGGCACTCCTCGCCGTCGCCGGATTCACGCCGAGCGGTTCACTGTTCGGCCTCGTCGTTGCGGTGGTCTGCGTCCGCGCGCGGCCGCTGATCGGTGTGCTGGCGGCGTGGGTGTTGTCGGCGCTGCCGTGGCTGGTGGCCGCGCTGCTGACCTCTGCGTCGACCTCGACGGACGGCTCGGCGGGCCTGCGCGCCTTCGGGTTACGGTCCGAACCAGGGCTCGGACCGCTCGGCACCGTGCTGGGCCTCGGCGGTATCTGGAACGCCGACGCCGCACCTGCGAGCCGCACGTTCTGGTGGGCAGCGGTCGCGACGGTCTGTCTGATCGCAGTCGTCGGGGTCGGGTCGATCACGTTGTGGCGCAGGCGCGAACTGCTTGTCGACGCTCCCCTCGTCCGGGCACTGGGCGTACTCGGTGTTGTGGTGGTTGTTGGTCTGGCGATCACGGCCGTCGGACCGGGCAGCGGCGCGCTCGCGGGGGTCGTCTCCGCGATCCCGGGCGGTGGACTGCTGCGCGATTCGTCGAAGTTCGTGGCGCTGGTGATGCCTAGCGTCGCGATGGCGAGCGCTGCCGCGGTGTGGCGGTTGCGTGACCTCGTCCCTTCGGGTTTCGCGCTCGCGGCGGTGGTTCTTCTCGTGGTGGCACCGCTGCCCGACCTCGCGTGGGGAGTCGGCGGACGACTCTCGACGGTGCAGTATCCCGATGACTGGGCGCGCGTTGCGCAACTCGTTCCCGCCGACGCGGGCGACGTCGCGCTATGGCCTCCCGGCACCGTGCGGCAGTACCCCTTCACCGACTCGCCATCACTCGATCCGGCCGCACGCATGCTGCGCGCGCCCGTCGTCGAATCGGGTGAACTCGTCGTCGACGGCGCGACCGTCGACGAGGCGACACCGCGCGCACAGCAGGTGACCGAAGCGCTGCGCACCGGTGGTGACCCGACAACCCTCGCTCGGCTCGGCGTCGGCTGGGTGCTCGTCGAAAATCTCTCGGGCACAGCTCAACCCGATGTACCGGCTAGGCTGGCCGACCGCGCGGACATCGTCTTCCGCGGCCACGATCTCGTCCTGTTCCGCATCGACGACCCGACCGACATCGGCGACGCCTCCAGCGCAGCGCGCGTAACGGCCTACGCGGCACACCTTGTTTGGGCTGCGCTGATCATCTGCGGCGGCGTGGCCGCGCTGTGGCCGCTACGGCGCCGTCGGGATCGCAGTGAGGTTCAGCCGCGCGAGGACTGATCGAAGACCGACATGAAGCCGTCGGCCGTCACCGACCACGAATAGCGTTGCGCCCGTTCGCGTGCGGCCGCTCCGAGGCGGTTGCGTTCGGCCGGATTGTCGAGGAGTTTTCTTGTGGCGGAGAGCATCTCGTCGACACCGTCGACGAGTAGTCCGGTCTCGGCGTCGTCGATCGATTCCGCGAGTCCGGTGGCGTGGCGGTAGCCGATTGTCGGCACGCCCATCTGTGCGGCTTCGATCACCGCTAGTCCCCACCCCTCCTTACGCGAGGGCATCAGGTGCACGTCAGCCTCCGCGAGGATCTGATACTTGCGCTCGTTCGACACGTGACCGTGGAAAGTCACAAGACGCTCGACACCGAGTTCGCTTGCAGCCGAACGCAATCGAGACGACCACCAACCGTCGCCGATGACGTCGAGATGCACATCACGCTCACCCGCGCGGTGCAGGTCGGCAAGAACCCGCAGCGCATCCTCGACCTGCTTGTGCGGGACGAGGCGCGAGAGCACGCACAGCCGAGCCGGCCCGTGATCGTCACGCGGTACCGGCACCGCCGAGTCAGGCGTCGGGTCGATTCCGTTGTGCACCACGGTGATCCGGTCGTCGTCGACACCGAGTTCGACGAGCTCGCGCGCCGACGGCGCCGACACCGTCACATACCGGTTGCGACGGTGGACCCGCGGCGACACCCGCGACTCGAGGAACCATCCCAGCCTGCCGAGGAGACGGCCGGCCACCGGCCACTGCTCTCTGTGACAGTGATGCACGAGCACGATGGTCGGCGACGACGAGACCAGTGTCGCGAAGAACGGGATGCCGTTCTGTGTGTCGACGATGGCGACGGGCGAGACTCCCGCGAGCGGACCGAAGCCCAGCCGACCGGCGACGAGCACGGCCAGGATGGCCGGATACACGGTGATCCGGCCCCCTGCGCGTACGAAGCGCATGCCGTCGCGGTCCTCGGTGCGCAACGCACCCGGGTACGTCGACGTCAGGTAGGTGACGCGCATTCCGCGTCGAGAGAGTTCCGCACCGACCCGCTCGAGGTAGGTTTCGCTGCCTCCACCCTGGGGGTGGCGGGTATCGCGCCAGCACAGCAGCACGACGTCGGACGGGGTGTTCATCGCCGACAATGCTACGCACCCACCCCGGTAGCATCTCCGACGTGCCGCGACCGAGAACGACCACAGACTCCTCGACGGCGGGCTCGACCAAGACACGTGCCGACGCCGGGATGGCCCGAATCGCCACGCTCGCACGCGCGGCGGGGCTGCTCAACGACTTCCGCTTCGAGCAGTCCGACCCCGCCCGCTTCTACCGCGCCCTCGCTGACGACACCGCCGATCTCGTTGGCGCCTTCGCCGAGCTCGACGGTGCCGTGGTGCTCGACGTCGGCGGCGGTCCCGGCTACTTCGCCGATGCGTTTCGCCAGCGCGGGGCGTCGTATCTGTCTGTGGAGCCCGACCCGTCCGAGATGCACGCGGGAGGTCTCGAACATCGGGGATCGGTGCGGGCGTCGGGCCAGCAGATGCCATTCGCCGACGGTTCCGTCGACATCTGCATCTCGTCGAACGTCGTGGAACACACGCCTGCGCCGTGGGAGATGGCCGACGAGATGCTGCGGGTGACCCGTCCTGGCGGCGTCGTGATCGTCAGTTACACGCTGTGGTGGGGTCCGTTCGGTGGACACGAGATGGGTCTGCGGCACTACTTCGGTGGCGCCCGGGCCGCGCGCTGGTACACGCGGCGCAACGGGCATCCGCCGAAGAACCTGTTCGGAACGTCGCTGTTTGCCGTGACCGCCGACGACGGTCTGCGGTGGGCACGCTCCCGACGCGGACGTGCACGGCTGGTCGCGGCCTTCCCGCGCTACCTGCCGAGCTGGGCGTGGTGGGTGCTGCGCATACCGCTGGTGCGCGAGGTTGCGGCGACGAACCTGGTGCTGGTAGTCGAGCCGCGCTGAGGCTTGGGCGCCCCTGTGTCCCTGTGCTCAGCCGAGCCCCGCTGCGCAGCGCAGTGTGCCGCCGTTGCTGGTCGCCGAGGCGAGCAGTTCCTCACCGCGAAGGATGTTGCAGGTCACCGGGCCACGCACGACGACTGCGGTGAGTTCCGCGTCGGTGCCCGTGACGGTGGCCTGCCGTGACCACGGGGTTCCGGTCGCCGCGACGATCTCGTAGTCGTTGCCCTTGCGGAACCGCAGTGCGACGACGTCGCCGTTGCCGGTGATCTGGTAGGTCACGGCCCCTGCCGCCTGCGCGGGTGTTGTCGTGGTGGTGGTTTCCTCGGTGGTGGTTTCCTCGGTCGTCGTCGTGGTGGGCGTCGTGGTCACCGTGGTGGTCGCGGGCGCGGTGGTCGCGGCTGTGCCGCCGTCGCCTCCGGAACTGCGGATGATCGCATAGGCGACTACGGCGATCAGTGCGATGACCGCGATGATCGCCACCACCAGGATCGCGGTGCGTTTCCCTCCGCCCGACGAGTCGGGGTCCTGCCCTGACTGCTGCTGGTCCCCGTAGCCCTGCTGGCCGTACTCCTGGTTGCCGTAGCCCTGCTGGCCGTAGCCCTGGTTGCCGTACTCCTGCTGGCCGTACCCCTGCTGGCCGTATCCCTGATCGGCATAGCCCTGGTCCCCGTACGGCTGCTGGTCACCGTACGGCTGGTTGGCGTAGGGATCGTGCTGCGAGTAGGCCTCGGTGCGCGCCGTCGGGTCGCCGCCCGCCGAAGGGTCCTCGTTGGGGTCGAACGCCCGGGTGTGCGGGTGCTCGGCCGGGTCGTTCGGGTCCTCGGGTGGTCGCGTCATGGCGCCGATTGTGCCAAACCGCCTGTCGCCACATGTGGGACTGGTCCAAGACCTCTCACTCTGGGCAGCGCAGCTTCGGCGATCGGGCCGCGCCGTGTGCCAGCTCGATCCGTATGACAGTCGGCGCCGATTTCGGGCGGAACTGTCATACGGATCGCTGGACATCTGCGCGCCCCGGGCTCGCCGCCCAGGGCCCGCCGCTCACGCCTCGGCGATCGCCTCGAGTGGTCGGGTGCGGGCGGCGCGGTTGGCGGGCCACAGCGCGGCGAGCACTCCGACGACGCCCGCTCCGATCAGCGTCACGATGATGAGCGTCCACGGCAGGACCGGATCGCCGAGTCCCCAGCGCGCAAGTGTGCGCACCAGCGCCCAGCCGACGACCACGCCGATCACCACACCGACTAGCGCACCGTAGATGGCGATGAACACCGACTCGAGGTAGATGCTGCGTCGAACCTGAC
This sequence comes from Gordonia sp. w5E2, assembly GCF_036540975.1. NCBI lineage: Bacteria > Bacillati > Actinomycetota > Actinomycetes > Mycobacteriales > Gordoniaceae > Gordonia > Gordonia sp. w5E2. The sequence goes on from NZ_CP144213.1 coordinate 4,717,548, forward strand.
CGCGCACCATGCCGACGGCTCGGAGCATTCCGATCTCGCGGCGTCGCTCCACCACCGACAGCGCCAGTGTGTTGACGATGCCGAGGATCGCGATGACCAATGCCAACCCGAGCATGGCGTACAGGACGCCGAGCATCTGGTCGATCTGCTGCGACACACTACTCTTGAACTGTTCACGATCTTGCACCTGCACCGTGAGGTACGAACTGGTCGCGTTCTCGAGATCTGTTCGTAGCGTTGATGAGTCGACGCCGGGCTTCGCCTTGACGAACACTCCGAAGCTCATCCGCGCAGGCTCGGGCATCAGTGACTCGTAGACCTTGCTGCCAACGAGCCACGGCTGCAACGTCTCGTTGTCGGCGTACACGCCGTCGACCCGCGTGGGAACCTGCTGACCGAGTGACGAGGTGAAAGTGACTGTGTCACCACGCTTCCAGCCCCTGTCGTTGCTCGTACGCTGGCTGACGAACATCCCGTTGTCCGGGAGTCTGTCCGACGCGCCGTCGAGCATGTCGATGTTGGTGACGGAACTGATCTGGCCCCCGAGCGGCGAGAAGCCACTGACCTTGGTGTCACCGACCCGCGCCTGCGCCACACCGAAACTGACCGAATCCTCGACGCCCTTCACACCTTTCACGGCCTCGGCGACGGCTGGCGAGATCGGCAGGTTGTTGGTGCCGGTCACGATGTAGTCGGCGGTGATTCCCGTGTCGACAGCGGTGTCGACGGTGCCCTTGAATGATGTACCGAGCGTGCCGATCACGGCCACGAGGATCAGCCCGAGTGTCAGCGCGAAGGCTGTCGCGGAGCTGCGTCGTGGATTGCGCATCGCGTTGGTGCGGGCAAGGTAGCCGATCGACCCGAAGGGTGCGCCGATCACTCGTCCGAGCACACCGACGACGGGCTGCAGTAATGCCGGGCCCGCGAGTACGGCCGCCAGAATCGCGGCGCCCGCGCCGAGACCGACGACGATCGCACGCAGCATGCCCTCCCCCATGGCACCCCACACGATCGCGACGACGGCGATCACACCGAACACCACTCCTGCGATCGTGCGGTTGCGCAACGACGACGCGCGCTCGGCGTCGCTTGCGCGCATCGCCTCGACGGGCGGCACTCGGGCCGCACGCACCGCGGGAACCCAGGCGCTGACCATCGTCACCACGACGCCGACGAACAGCGCCGCGAGTACCGCCCACACGCTCACGTTGAGCGACGCCTGCGGTAGCCCCGACGTCGAGGACGTGATGGCCTTGAGCGCAGCCGCCAGCCCGATGCCGACACCGAGACCGACGAGTCCACCGATCACACCGACGATGAACGCCTCGAACAACACCGATCGCGATACCTGGCGCTCGGTGGCGCCCACCGCACGCAGCAACGCGAGCTCCCGATTGCGTTGCGCCACAATCATCGAGAAGGTGTTGTAGATGATGAATGTGCCAACCACCAGACCGATGGCGGCGAAGGCGAGCAGGATGCCGGTGAAGATGGTGAGGAACTGGTTGACGCGGTCCTTCTCGTCCTGGCGCACCTGATCGCCGGTACGGACCTTGAGCGCATCCGACGCGAGGAGCTTCTGGACGCGATCGCGCAGTTCGGTGTCGCTGACGCCCGCGACCGCGGACATGTCGACGGTCGCGACATGCTCACCGTCGGAGAGCAGTTGGCTTGCCGCTTCGCGTTCGAACTGCACGTTCACGAATCCGCCGGTGTCGCCCGTGAGCTGGCTGATGCCCACGACCGTGACGTCCATTGGCTGGCTCGAGCCCTGTCCGACAACCACTTTCGTCTGCGAACCGACCTTGAGATCACCCTTCTCCGCCGCCGATTCGTTGAGGACCACTTCCTGGTATCCGGTCGGTGCACGTCCGCCGGGCAGCAGCTTTCCGTCGTCGGGAGACAGCGACTCGTTCGGCGGGATGTACGCCGAACCAATGCTCGGCGCCCCGCCGGTTTGCAGTGCCTTGCCGCTCGAATCGGCAATGGTCACCAGGCCCGAGTAGTTGGTCGACAGCTTGTCGATACCGAGCTCTTTCTTTTGTGAGTTCAGTTGGTCGACAACCGACTTCGACACCCCGGCGGAGTTCGAATCCTCCGGGGTCACTTCGACGGACACACCGGGTGCGGCGTTGTCGAAGATCGAGTTGAAGGCCTGCGAGATGGTCGACGTGAACACGATCGACCCCGCGACGAACGCGGTACCCAACACGATCGAGAAGACCGTCAGCGCAAGTCGCAGTTTGTGCGCACCCAGATTGCGCAGCGATACCTTCCGCATCACCGAGGACGAGGCCATGTGTCAGCCCGCCTGCGTCGAGTCCGCACCGGACCCGGCGTCCGCAGCGTGCCGGCCGACGCCGGATTCCGGTGCGACAGAGCCGGATTCATGCTTCCCTAGCTCTGCGCCGACAGTCACATCAGAGGTCGCACCGTCATCCGAGCCGGAATCGTCCGCGGGAACGTCGTCGAGATTCTTCATCACCTCGAACACGTCGTCGGCCGTCGGCCGGGGTAGTTCGCGGACGATCTTGCCGTCGGCGAGGAAGACGACGCGGTCGGCGTACGACGCCGCTCGCGGGTCGTGTGTCACGATGACAACGGTCTGACCGAACTCGTCGGTTGCCGCGCGCAGGATGGACAGCACCTCTCCCGACGATCGGGAGTCGAGGTTTCCGGTCGGTTCGTCGCCGAAGATGATCGCGGGCCTCCCGACGAGTGCACGCGCACAGGCGACACGCTGTTGCTGACCGCCGGAGAGCTCGCTGGGCAGGTGATCGAGTCGGTCGCCGATACCGAGTCGGCTGATCACCGTGTCGTACCAGTCCTTGTCGACCTTGCGCCCTGCGATGTCGGACGGCAGCGTGATGTTCTCAGCGGCGGTCAGAGTCGGGACGAGGTTGAACGACTGGAACACGAAGCCGATGCGGTCACGTCGGAGCAGCGTCATCTTCTTGTCGGACAGGCCCGTCAGATCTGTGTCGCCGATGTGGACGTGACCGCTGGTCGCGACGTCGAGTCCGGCGAGGCAATGCATCAGGGTCGACTTCCCCGAGCCGGACGGCCCCATGATGGCGGTGAACTCGCCGGACCGGAACGACAGCGTGACGCCACGCAGTGCGTGGACCTCCGTGTCACCTGATCCGTAAGTTTTGACGAGATCCTCGGCGCCCGCGCTCGCGCCCTGCTCTGATGTCATGGCTTAACCGTGCCAAAAATGGCACCGCATTGCCATCGGGTGATTCCCCTACAGTGTTTCCCCACAACACCCTGAGATCTCAGGGTTGCCGCGACGACGCGTCAGCGGGGCAGCTGGACCTCGAAGGAGTGCACCCTGGTCGGCCCGGCGAAGGCGTTGTTCGTGACGACGAACAGGGTGCGGGTGCGGAAGTCCTGCCACGGCAGATCGGGCTGCCAGTTACCCCACGCCATCGAAGACACGTTGCCCGTCGAGAGTCGGGGTGTGCCGTCGGTGTTGAAGATCGACTGCTTGGGCATCGGCTTCTCGGCACCCGAGAGGTTGGCCCTCCCGCCGACCTGATCGGCGCCACGGGTCGTCGCCCAGTAGATCGCCGTGCTGCGGCCTTTACCGCGCTCGAGGACGAGGAAGTCGGTGTTGTTGACCGCGAGGACGTCGGCAGCGCTCTTACCCGGATCGGTGCGATACACGAACTCGGAGTTCGTCTTTCCGAACGTCAGCAACCGCGCCGACGTTGCGGGGTCCTGACGGAGACCTCCCGCCGTGATCACGCTGATCTGCCCGCGTGGTCCCACAGCGACGCCGGTGAGTCCACGCTGACCGGCGAGACCCGACTTCTTCGATGGCCGCCACGCCGCGGGCAGCCCGAGATCGCGGATGTAGGTGGCGACCGGCCCGGCACTCTGCAGACGCACGAACTGATGGTCGCCACCACTGACTACGACATAGCCGCCGCTCGTGGCGCGGATTCCCTCGTACTGTGCCGAACCCGGCAGCGGCGGGATGTTGCCGGGGCCCAGCAGCACACCGCCGCCGTCGATTCCGGGATTCGACGTGAAGCCCGCAGCACCCGAGGTGTAGCTGAACTGGCTCGTGAAGAAGCGTGCTGGTCCGCCGCGGCCGACGTCGGTCGAGATCATCGCGAATCGGTTGGCGCCGATCCGATCGATGCCCGAGATCGCTCCGAATGTCGGTACGCCGCTGACGTACGCAGTGTCGGTGTAGCGCGCGATTATCGGCGTCGCAGAGTGCGCAGTTCCGGCGGACATACCGGATATGCCGAGGAGAACTGATGTACCCAAAAGCGCAGAGACGACCGTTGCCCCCCACGAGCGAAGACTCATAGGGGGCAACGATACCTCAGTTACAGATGTGACAGAAGGTGAGATCAGGCCAGCCGCTGCTTGAGGGCGTCGAGCTCATCCTGCAGGCTTGTCGGGAGCTTTTCGCCAACGAACTCGAAGAGCTCTTCGATCAACGGGAGCTCACGACGCCACTCGTCGGGATCGACGGCGAGCGCCGCCTCGAGATCCTCGGTGGGGACGTCGAGCCCGGAGACGTCGATCTCCTCCGGCTTCGCGACGATGCCGACCGGCGTCTGCACGCCTTCGTTCTCGCCCTCGATGCGGCCGATGATCCACTTCAGCACGCGGCTGTTCTCGCCGAATCCCGGCCACAGGAAGCGGCCGTCGTCGCCGCGACGGAACCAGTTGACGTAGAAGACCTTCGGGAGCTTCGACGCATCAGCGTTCTTGCCCAGGTTGATCCAGTGCTGGAAGTAGTCGCCGACGTGGTAGCCCATGAACGGCAGCATGGCCATCGGGTCGCGGCGGACGGTGCCCACCTTGCCCTCGGCGGCGGCGGTCTGCTCGGAGCCGACCGTGGCACCCATGAAGACGCCGTTCTGCCAGTCGCGGGCCTCGGTCACGAGAGGCACCGTGGTCTTGCGACGACCGCCGAACAGGATCGCCGAGATCGGCACACCCTGGGGGTCGTCCCACTCCTCGGCCAGCGAGGGGCACTGCGAGATCGGTGTGCAGTAGCGCGAATTCGGGTGTGCCGCAGGCTCATCCGAATCAGGCGTCCAGCTACGTCCGAGCCAGTCGGTCAGGTGCGCAGGCTTCTCGCCTCCGATTCCCTCCCACCAGATGTCGCCGTCGTCGGTCTCGGCGACGTTGGTGTACAGGGTGTTTCCGGCGTCGATGGTCTTCATCGCGTTCGGGTTGGAGTCCATGCTGGTGCCCGGTGCCACACCGAAGAAGCCGAACTCGGGGTTGATCGCGTAGAGACGACCGTCGTCGCCGAAGCGCATCCAGGCGATGTCGTCGCCGACGGTCTCGGCCTTCCAGCCCGGGATGGTCGGCTGGATCATTGCCAGGTTGGTCTTGCCACACGCACTCGGGAAGGCAGCGGCGACGAAGTAGACCTTGTTCTCCGGGCTGGTCAGCTTCAGGATCAGCATGTGCTCGGCCATCCAGCCCTCGTCACGCGCGATCACCGACGCGATGCGCAGCGCGTAGCACTTCTTGCCCAGGAGCGCGTTGCCGCCGTAACCCGATCCGTACGACAAGATCTCGCGGGTCTCGGGGAAGTGGGTGATGTACTTGTTCGGGTTGCACGGCCATGCGACGTCGGCCTGACCGGGCTCGAGCGGAGCGCCGACCGAGTGCAGGCCCTTGACGAAGAAGCCGTCGTCGCCGAGCAGGCGTAGCACCTCGGGACCGACGCGGGTCATGATCTTCATCGAGAGCACGACGTAGGCGGAGTCAGTCAATTCGACGCCGAGCTTCGGGTCGTCGGAGCCGAGCGGGCCCATGCAGAACGGGATGACGTACATCGTGCGGCCGCGCATGCTGCCACGGAAGAGGGGCGTGAGGGTGGCGCGCATCTCGTCGGGCGCGACCCAGTTGTTCGTGGGGCCCGCATCTTCTTCACGCTCGGAGCAGATGAAGGTGCGCGATTCGACGCGCGCGACGTCGGCGGGATCGGACTTGGCCAGGTAGGAATTGGGCTTGTGCTCTTCGTTCAGCTTGAGCAGCGTGCCCGACTCGACGAGTTCAGCGGTGAGGCGATCCCACTCCTCGTCGCTGCCGTCGGACCAGACCACACGGTCGGGCTGAGTGAGCTCGGCGACCTCGGCCACCCATGCCAACAGCGCTTCGTGTTTAGTCGGAGCGGTGCCGGGTTCCAGACCCGGAATCGTGGCGGCGGTCATATTTCCTCCTCCGAGGTGGCGACCCGCATTGGCCGCCCCGTATGGGTTGCTTATCCCCAGGATACTGTGACCGAGCGTGCGCTAGGGCCTGGGGTTACGAGATGCGGTATAGGCCACATTCGCACACCCCGGAGGGGGCTTGCAAGGTGACCGATGTCGGATTTCCGAGGACTTGCAACCCACTGCCACCAGGACTTTCTGCTCTATGCGAACCCACTCACTCGAGTCTGCCGGAGTCCGTGGCGACCCAGATGCCGGTGTCGCGGTCGAGTGTTTGGGAGGCGAACGAGCCGTCGGAGCCCACCTGTGTGATGCGATCGACCTGACCGTCGTGGTCACTGTCGGTGTACACCGTCAGGCCCCCGGGACCACTGCGAGTCAACGAATCGGCCACCCCGTCTGCGTCGGTGTCGACGTCTGCGGGGCCGAGGTCCCAGATGCGGCCGTCGTCGTGCATCAGCAGGTTGTCGGCGGGCGAATCGGGCTGCGACCCCGGTTCGGTGAGGCCGGCCCAGTCCCGGTGCTCCTCACCGGATACGTCTCCGAAGTCGAACGAGTCGATGTTCACTGGCTACCCCCACTGACTGCCCCGCCCGCTGCGCGGAGCTCTCTGAGACGTTGATCGATCTCGGCGACCTCGTCGGCGATTCGACGACCCTGGCGATCGTATGCGCGCAGCACCTGGCCGCCGATGCGCGATTCCGCCTCGGTGAGCTGCATGGCAACCCGACGTTCGACCCGGGCACGAACGTCGGCGAGAACGTCGTTGACCCAGGTGCGCACCTGCGCGCGAACGGTTGCCGCACGCCGCATCCGGATCACCCACACCGCCACCGCGAGTCCGAGCAGGAGCGCCGCGGGCATGCTGATCCACTGCAGCGTGTGCACCGAGGCCAGCGGCGCGACCGCGAGTCTGCCGATTCCGATACCCGTCGACGCACCGATCAGCAGCAGCATGGCGTCCTCGCCCGTGCGTCGCCCGGACGGCAGATCGCGACGCGCGACGATCGGCTCGTCGTCTCGGTGCGCGGGCGGATCGTCGACGTCGAGTCCGACGAGCGTCGACGACGCGACGGCGTCGAGTCGGGTGTCGGTGATGGCGTCGAGGTCGGTGACGAGACCGTCGATCTCGCGGTCGAGCCAGGCGGCGTCGGCTTCGACGTCGGAGCCGGTGGTCGCGGCGCCACGGTGTTCGGCGCGCGCGACGAGCGCACGAACCCGCGCCGTGATGTCGGCGCCGCTCTGCGCACGCACGCGGACGATTCCCGCGCGAAGCGACGCCAGCCTGTCCGCTCGTCCCCTGTCTCTGAGCGCCAGTAATCGTGCGCGACGGATCGCCAAGGCGTCGGGGTCGACGCGGTCGTCGGAGTCCACAGGGGTCGGTGCTTGCGGGATTTTCGGTTGCGGGGTTTTCGGTTGCGGGATGCGTGCGGTGGGCTCGGCGTTCGGTGTCGCGAACCAGTCGAGCAGATCGCCGATCCCCGACTCGTCGACGGCGCCCGCGAGTGCCGCGGCTGCTGACACCGCGAAGACCGGTAGCGCTCCGGCGGGATCGAGTTCTGACCGATATCCACGCACGATCCGCGGCCAATCCCAGAACGACTCGATGCGGCAACAGACCAGAGCAACATGCTCCACCGCCGAGGTCAGCTCCCGCAGCGCGGCGAGATCCTCGTCGTCGACGACCGCCGATGCCGGATCGATGACCAGCACCGCAGCGTTGGCGCCCGCGAGGTCGCGGTTCGGATCGAATGTCACGAAGTCGATGGCCGAACCCCCAGGGCCCTCTGTCGACGCAGAGCCCTCTTTTGACGCAGCACCCTCTATCGACGCCGCGACCGCCCGACACGCCTCCACGAGAGGCTCGACGTCGACACCTTCGGCGGCAGCCACGGCGACCCGACACAGCGGAACGAGACCGGCGGCGAGCGTCGACAACTCGGAGCCCACGTCACACACCTTCCGTCTGCAGGAGCCGTTCGACGCTGTCGCGGTCGGCGCCGGCTGCCGCGGCCAGCTCGAGCGATGCGCGCACCTGCGCACCCCGATGGGCAGCGACCGCGGGCATGCACGTCTCGATCGCGTCGCGCAGAGCGTCGAATCCGCTTGTCGCTCGTAAGTATCTGGTGAGTGCCGCTGCGGTGGCGGCCGCCGGGTCGTCGACGGCCAGAAGAGTCAGCGCACGCCCGATACCAGCGGCGTCGAGGCGTCGAATCAGGTCGGCGCGCATCTGCGACTGAGGCCGTGCGGGCGCGAGAAAGTGGCCGGACATCGACGGCATCGCCTCACCGTCGGCGGCGAGTGTGCGGAGGAACGCTAACTCGTCGTCGGACACCGTGACCCACGCCGACAACTGCGAGACCGCGACGACCGGCCTGCCGAGTGACTCACTCGCGACGCGGACCAGCCCGTCTGCGGCATCGGCCGAGAGTGTGTCGGCCTTTCCGAGGACGACGACGGTCCGCTCGCCTGGCGAGGCGGCGAGCATGTCGTGGTCGGCACCTCGCGGCGCTCCGGCGAGCACGTGCACTCGAAGATCGGCTCCGGCGAGGACGCCCGACCCACGCTCGGCCACGAATGCCGCGACCCCGAACCGCTCACACAACGCGCGCGCCATGGTGTCGCGACCCACCCCGCGCCGACCGACCACCGCAACCGACAGTGGCTGCACGTAGCGTCGCGCGGCGGCGTCGAGCGTGCCGAAAGCGGGCGAATCGGGCGCGACGAGCTGCCCGATCGATCCCGACGACAGTGCGCGAGCGAGCGGACCCGTTGGATCGATCACGCACTCACCCCCACTCGAGACCGGCCGATCTTCCCTGGTGGAAGGGTAGTCGCAGTTGGGTGAGGTGGCGCAGCAGATTGCACAAGCGGGTGTCGACGTGTGCATGACCGACCCGATGAGCCACGATGGACCGGTGAACTCCTCCCCCGGACCGGCCGACGGCCAAGGCGACGCGTCACGCCTCTACCCGCGCGTGACCAGCTTCCGCTTCCGCCGCGGCTCGCTGACGCCGGGCCAGCAGCGCAACTGGGAGACGCTGTGGCCGGTGCTGGGCCGCGACCTGGCAACCGACCCGGCCCAGACCCCGGAACCACCCATCGACTTCGACGCGCTGTTCGGGCGTGAGGCACCCCGCGTGCTCGAGATCGGCAGCGGAACCGGCATCTCGACCGCCGCGATGGCGGCAGACGAACCCGACGTCGACGTGATCGCCGTCGAGGTCTACAAGCCGGGCCTGGCACAGCTCGTCGGACTCGTCGACCGCGCAGGCCTGACCAATGTGCGCATGATCCGCGGCGACGGCGTCGTCGTGTTGCGTGAACTGATCCCGTCCGGATCGCTCACCGCGATTCGCCTCTTCTTTCCCGACCCCTGGCCCAAATCGCGCCATCACAAGCGCCGCTTCGTCCAACGAGGCACCATCGAACTCATGGCTGACCGACTCCGGCCCGGCGGCGTCCTGCATATCGCCACCGACCATGCGGACTACGCGGAGTGGATCGCCGAAATCCTCGCAACACAGAATCCCGAGCGGGTCCATGTCGTACCCGCGACCACTGCGGTGCCGGTCTCGCTCGAGCGTCCGACCACCAAGTTCGAAGGTCGCGCAGAGCGCGAGGGCCGCGAGGTCAACGAGTTCGTCTACGTCCGACCCCGTGAGAAGGCGACGGCTGAGGGCTCAGACAACCCAGAATCTCCAGAAACCCCTGAATCTCCAGAGATCCCGACAGGCGGCGAAGGCTCATGACCGACACCCGTGGCACGGCCGCACGCTTCGCCGACACGATCTCCGGACAAAGCGGCGCGCAGCGCGTCCTTCTGGTCTGGGACGCACCCAACATGGACATGGGCCTCGGGTCCATTCTCGGCGGACGGCCGACGGCGGCGCACCGACCGCGGTTCGACGCGCTCGGCCGCTGGCTACTCCAGCGCACCGCCGACATCTCGGCACAGGCAGCCGTCGCGGCCTACGATCGGTCGGTCGGCGACGACAACGCCGATGACAGTGCGATCGACGATGACGATGCTCGCGACGGCGATAGTGATGTCGACGACATTTCGACGACGTCGGACACCGCGGTCCAGATCGAACCCGAGGCGACGGTCTTCACCAACATCGTGCCTGGTAGCGCCGACGTCGTGCGGCCATGGGTCGACGCGTTACGCAACGTCGGGTACGCGGTGTTCGCCAAGCCGAAACTCTCCGAGGACAGTGATGTGGACTCCGACATGCTCGACCACATCGAGCTTCGCAGGCACACTGTTGGGTTAGCCGGGCTTATCGTCGCGTCCGCAGATGGTCAGGCGTTTCGGGATCCACTGATCGAGATCGCAGCCGAAGGCGTTCCGGTCACGGTCATCGGGTTCCGCGAACACGTGAGCTGGGCGCTGTCGACGGACGGACTCGAGTTCGTTGATCTCGAGGAGATACCCGGTGTGTTCCGGGAGCCGCTGCCTCGGATCGGGCTCGATTCACTGCCAGACGACGGCGCGTGGCTCACCCCGTTCCGGCCGCTGCGCGCACTTCTCCGCTGAGAGAACAGTCCGCTCGGACCGCAAACCCAGCCCGAAACACCAAGAGCCAAACCTCAGCAAGCACTCAGGCACCACTGAAACAATCTCGGCAACTATCTCGGCGAGACTTTCCCGAAAGGAGTCGGCGTGTTCGGAGCCATCGGAACATTCGTCTTCCGGATGCGCTTTGCCGTCATCGCGGTGTTGGTCGCCATCATGGGCGGCCTCGGCCTCTACGGACTCGGCCTCGGCAACCACCTGTCGCAGAGCGGCTGGTTCGACCCGACCGCCCAGTCGTCGAAGGGTTCGGTCGTCGCCGACACCGCCTTCGGCCGCGACCATCGCTCCGACGTCATCCTCCTCATCACCCCGCCCGCAGGGACGCAGGTCGACGACAAGGAGTTCGGCACCAAGGTCGAGAAGGTCGTCGACGATCTGCTGCAGCAGCATCCCGATGTGGTGCAGCGAGCAGCCGAGGCTCCCGATTCGACCGATCAGCAGGCCTACGAGAACGCACTGCGCAACAACCACGAGATCATCGACCCCTTCTACCTGAAGGACGACACGGTCGCGCAGAAGGCGGCACAGGACACCATCAGGTCGCGGACGTTCACCGCGGACAAGAAGCAGGCCTTCATCAGCATCGGCGTCGCGGGCAACGACGACACCTCCGTGCTCGCGAACTACCAGAAGATCGAACCGTTCCTGCAGGGCGTCGTCGACGATCCCGGTAAGTACGGTCTCGAGGGCACCCGTTTCCAGTTGGCCGGCCTCCAGCCCGTCGCAGGAGCGATGGCCAGCGGCATGGACGACGACATCCGACGCGCCGAGGTCATCGCGCTTCCGCTGGTCGCGGTGATGTTGTTCTTCATCTTCGGCGGTGTCATCGCCGCCTGTCTCCCGGTGTTCATCGGCGGTCTGACCATCGCGGGCTCGCTGGGCATCATGAACATCATCGCCCAGCTCACCGAGCTCAATATCTTCGCGCAGTCGGTGGTCACCCTGATCGGCCTCGGCATCGCGATCGACTACGGCCTGTTCATCGTCAGCAGATTCAGAGAAGAACTCGCAGAGGGTTACAGCACCAAGGCCGCGGTACGAAGAACCGTGATGACCGCGGGACAAACCGTGGTCTTCTCGGCGACCATCATCGTCGCCGCAATCGCATGTCTGCTGATGATGCCGCAGGGCTTCTTGAAGTCCGTCGCGTACGGCGCGATCTTCTCGGTGTCGTTGGCCGCGATCCTCTCGATCACGGTGCTGCCGGCCATCCTGAGCATCCTCGGACCGAAGATCGACGCCTTTGGGCTGCCGTTCCTCCGGCGCACCAAGACCAAGGCCGAGATCGAGAACGGCTTCTGGGGTCGCCTGTCGGGGTGGGTCATGCGCCACCCGGTCGCCACCGCGGTTCCGACCGTCCTGATCCTGCTGGTGCTCACCATCCCGATCGGCGGCATCAAGTTCGGCGGCATCAGCGAGGCTTATCTGCCGCCGGACAACCCGAGCCGTGTCGCGCAGGAGGACTTCGACAAGGCGTTCCCGAAGGAACGCACCGAAGAGGTCAAGCTCGTCATCTCCTACGACGTCAACGACCCCGACAGCGGCACCAAGATCCAGCAGATCGCCGACGAGGCCAACAAGATCCCCGGCTTCACCAAGCCGTTCAGCCCGTCGGCCGACGACGGAGCACTCACCGGGACCTACGGCTTCAACGGTCCGCAGGTCATCCAGATGTCGGCGGGTCTGGTCAATCGCGATACCGCCGGCGCGGCCGTCAAGGACCTGCGCGCCATCGACAAACCCGCGGGCATCCAGATGTGGGTGGCCGGAACTCCGGCACTCGTGCAGGACTCCATCGACGCCCTGCTCACCCGACTGCCCCTCATGGCGATCCTGCTCGTCCTGGTCACCGGATTGCTGATGTTCCTGGCGTTCGGATCGCTGGTGCTACCGATCAAGGCGGCACTCATGTCGGCGCTGGGCCTCGCGGCGACGCTGGGCATCTTGACGTGGATCTTCGTCGACGGTCACGGCGCGTCGATCGCCAACTTCACGCCCGGCCCGCTGTTTGCGGCCGTCTTGGTGCTGATCATCGCGATCGTGTTCGGTTTATCCACGGACTACGAGATATTCCTGTTGTCCCGCATGGTCGAAGCGAGACAGAAAGGCGCGAGCACCACGGAAGCGGTCCGCGTCGGTACAGCACACACGGGTCGGATCATCACCGCGGCAGCTGCGATTCTCATCGTCGTGACGGGCGCTTTCGGACTGTCCGACATCGTGATGATGAAGTACATCGCGTACGGCATGATCGCGGCCCTCATCCTCGACGCGACCATCATCCGCATGTTGCTGGTGCCGTCGACGATGAAGCTGCTCGGCGACGACTGCTGGTGGGCACCGCGCTGGATGAAGACCATGCAGCGCAAGATCGGCCTCGGCGAGACGATTCTCGACGACGAGCCCGACGCCAAGGTCGCCGGTGCGGGCGCCGGCACGCAGGGTATGCGCGCGGGCACGCTGATCTCCGAGGTACCGACGACCGCCATGCGGGCGGCTCCGCGTGCCGCCGCAACGGTCTCGGCGGGCGCAGCCACACGCTCCATGCGCGCAGGTTCGGCGCCGCGACCAACCCCCGCGCCCCAGCCGGCCCCGGCGCCGCAACCGATGCAACGTCGCGCTGCGCAGCCTTCCGCGCAACCTGCAGCGGCCCAACCTGCAGCAACCCAGCCGGCAGCACGCAGCGGGCCGTCGCGTCCGCCGTCGGACCGACGTCCTGCCCTGCGCGACCAGCGTCCCGCACAGACGCTCGACGAGATCGAGCCGGTACGTACGCGCACCGCTCGCCCGCCGTCACCGCGGCGTCAGAAGTCCGATCGTCCCGACACCGGCGGGTGGATGCTCGGCGAGGGCGGCATCCGCCTGAACCAGCCGCAGTCGGGCGCCACAGGCCCGTCGCCGCTGGGTCGACGCCCCGATCTCGACAAGACCGGCAAGCGTCCGCTCGTCGCGTCGCTGTCGCCGGAGCAGGCGCGGGCAACGCAGCAACGCGCACCCGAGGGTGCACAGTCGCCGATGGAGCGTGGACTCTCCCCCGACGCGGCGCGCCGAGCACAGCCACCCGTCGCACCGAGCGAGGAACATCAGACCCGCACGACGCCGCCCCGGCGTTCGCGCCCCGACGATGGACCGAGTCGGTCGGATCGCCACGCACGCGCCGACGAGACGCCCGGCGAGAACCGGCAGATCAGCGTGCAGGAGTTGTTGCGCCGCAGCCGTTCCGGCGAGTAGCGGGTCAGTCAGCTCACTCGTCGTCGATCCCGTGCTCTATCGCGTACCGCGCGAGTTCGACACGGTTGCCGAGCTGTAGTTTGCGCAACGTCGACTGCACGTGATTCTCGACGGTCCGGTGGCTCAAGGTCAGCTTCCGGGCAATCTGCTTGGCGCTCATGCCCTTTGCGACGTAGCGCAGCACCTCGGTTTCACGCTCGGTGAGCACCGGGGTCTGCGGTGCGCGGTCGGGTTCTGACGACATGCGCCGGAATTCACCGAGTACGAGACCCGCGAGTCCCGGCGTGAACACCGCCTGGCCTGCCGCGGTCGCCCGCACCGCGTCGATCAGTTCCTCCTTCGACGCACTCTTGACCAGATAGCCACTCGCGCCGGCCTTTACGGCGTCGAGCACGTCGTCGCGCTCGTCAGATGCCGACAAGACCAACACCCGCGTCTTCGGCGACACCTCGAGGACCGCCGCGGTGGCCTCCGCCCCGTTGCCGTCGGGCAGTTGCATGTCCATGAGCACGACGTCGGGTCGCACCGCACCGGCACGACGCCCCGCAGCGCCGGACGAATCGGCAGTCGCCACGATCTCGAACCCCGCGTCGGAGAGATCGCGCGCCACCCCGTCCCGCCACATCGGATGGTCGTCGACAACCATCACCCGCAGTTGGCTGGCATCTTGCGTATCGCTCATCTCTTCTCCCGCGTCACCGGTACCGTCAGTTCCCACTCCGTGCCTATTCCCTCGTCGGAGTCGAGTATCGCTGTGCCACCGAGCGATTCGATTCTCGCGACGATGGACTGCGCGACGCCGAGCCTGCCGGCGCGACGTGCCTCGTCGAGCCGTCCCGCCGCGATACCCACACCGTCGTCGCGGACACTCACGACCACGGTGTCGTCGAGGTCTTCGAGGAGTACGTAGGCCCGCGCCCCCGCACCCGCGTGATGAGTGACGTTGTCGAGTGCGTTGATCACGGCGGCGCTGATCTCGCGTGCCGTCGTCGCGTCGATGATCACCGGGTCCGCGGGCGCGCTCACCGCGGCGGCGTCACCGCCGGCAGCGCGCAGCAGCGCGGTCAGATCCGCAGTCCCACATGTCGATTCACCGCCGACGTCGACATCGGAGATCAGGCGACGCAAGGCGACCTCCTGAGTTGCCGCGAGGTCGGCGAGTTGCGCTGTCGGACCGCCTATCTCACGCCCACGTTTGGAGATGAACGAAAGTACCTGAAGCACACCGTCATGCACCTCGCGGGACAGTCTCTCGCGTTCGGTCGCAGCCGCCGCGACGCGCGCAGCAGCGGCCAACTCCGCTTGCGCCCGACGGGCGTTGACCGCCGCGAGTCCCACCGCGACGCCGGACGCCATCATCACGAGGATCGTCGCGTTGCGGCCGAAGTTGAGGTCGAGCCAGCCCTTGACGAAAGCGCTTGTGCCGCCGACGACCAGACCTGCAACGAGGCCGACGATCGGCCCGCCGAGCAGCGCCGCGGAGATCACCGAGTTGGTGGCCCACAGCGTCGTCGGCCATGTCTGATTGTTGAGCGCCCACGATTCGCTGGCCACATACGATGTCGACAACATGAGTGCGCAGGCGATCACCAATTCTGCGCCGACCCAATACCAATTGCGGCCGAAGCCAACGTAATACGCGATGCCGCAGGCCACGGTCCACGCGGTGAGTAACCCGAACAACACCCACGTCACACCCGGGTGCAGCAGGTCGTCGTCGATCGCGATCCGGAACCCGAGCGCGTAGAGGTACGACAACAGTCGCAGCACCTGCGCGCCGCGCCAGAGCGGCGTGACCGGATCACTTCTCATGACGTCTCGTCGGGGTCCTTCACGGGTGCTGTGTCGTCGGGCGCCGTGTCGTCGGTTGCCGTGTCTCCCGTGTCGTCCACGCGAGCACCATCACCGTCGAGCCCTCGCTCGACGTCCGCCTCGGCGTCGGCTTTCGAGACACCGACGCCCTCCTCGACCGCGACGCCCGCCGAGGCGGTCGCGGCATCGAGATCTCGGTTGTCCCAATGAGGTTCGTCGGGTTCGGCGTAATGATACGAACCCTCACCACTCGAGATCGGCAGGTTGCGGTGGCCCGCGAGATATCGCACGGCGGTATTCGCGAACGCGATGATCGGTACGGCGAACAGACCGCCGATGATTCCCGCCCCGACGATGCCCGCGGCGATCGCGAGGATCACCGCGACCGGATGCAATCGCACCGACCTGCCGAGCAGGAACGGTTGCAGCACATGGCCTTCGAGCTGCATGACGCCGACCAGGATCGCCAATACGATCACCGCGGTCAGCCAGCCCTGCGTGACCAGCGCGATCACGACGGCGAGCGAACCACTGATCAGTGCGCCGACGATCGGGATGAACGAGAACAGGAAGATCACCGTTGCCAGCGGCAGGGCCAGCGGAACGCGCAGGATCGCCAGCCCGATGCCGATACACACGGCGTCGACGAGGGCGACGATCACCGTCGCACGCACGTAGCCGACCAGGGTGCCGAAGCCCGCGACTCCCGCGGCAGCGACCCGACCTCGGGTATTGCGAGGTACGAGTCGGCAGCAGAACTCCCAGATCTGACCGCCGCCGTAGAGGAAGAAGATCGTCAGGAAGACCATCAGCAACGCGCCGGTGACCAGTTCGGTCGCCGTCGTTGCCGTGGCGACGGCACCACCGGCGAGTTTGGCCTGGTTGTGCTCCATGAGGTTGATGATGTTCGACCCGAGGTTGCGCACCTGCGATTCGTCGACGTCGAGTGGGCCGTCGACCAACCACTCCCGGGTGCGGTCGATGGTGACCGTGATCTCGGCGGTCAGTGCGGGGAATCCGTGGACGAACGCTCGGCCGACAAACGTCAGGACGGTGGCAACGACACCGAGCGCGACCAGCATCATCACGACGACGGCGAGCGAGCGCGGCAGACCCTTCCGATCGAGCCAGTCGACGCCCGGCACGAGGAATGCCGACACCAGAATCGCCAGCGCAACCGGAACGAGTACCTCGTCGAATTGCAGGAACAGACGCCCGAGGACGTAGATGGCGAGGAGGATCAGCAGGAGCCGCCAGACCCACTCGGCTGTGGCACGGACAAACGGGTGGACCTTGGATCGGTCGAGCTCGGCCAGCGACCTGCCAGACGCACCCGCTTCTGCATCTTCGGGATATCCGTCGTTCGTTCGAGCGGCATGGTCCACGGAAGTCACACTAGCTGTCGTTACCCTTGGCCGTATGACGTCGGATACACCGGCGGTCCACCGCACCGCCACGCGCTCACGCTTCTGGTGGGTTCGGTGGGTGCTGGTGGCGGTCGTGGTGGTCGTCCTGGCGGTCGAGATCGTGCTGATCTGGCCGAAACTCGAAGAGGCCGCGCACCGAATCGGTGATCTCGATTGGGTGTGGCTCGTCGCGTGCATCGTCGCCGCATTGCTCTCGATGGACAGCTTTGCGCAGGTACAGCGTGCGCTGCTGCGCTCGGCGGGTGTCCGTGTGTCCGAGTGGAAGTCGCTGTCGGTGGTGCTGGCCGCGAACTCGGTCAGCCAGACGCTGCCGGGCGGTCAGGTGCTCGCGCCTGCCTTTACCTACCGCGAGACCCGAAAATGGGGTGCCACGCCCGTCATCGCGTCGTGGCAGGTCGTCATGTCCGGACTGCTCGCGGGTGTGGGGCTCGCGGTGCTCGGCTTCGGGGGCGCACTGCTCGCGGGCGCCAAGACCAGCCCGTTCTCTGTGGTCTTCTCCGCGGTCGGATTCATCGCGGTGGCTGTCGTGCTGCAGTACCTCGCCAGCCATCCGGAGTCGTTGCAGTCGACCGGCGAACGTGTACTCGGCTGGATCAACCAGGTACGCAGCAAGCCGGCCGATCACGGGGTGGCGCGGCTGCTGGAGACACTCGAACAGCTGCGGGCCGTCCAGCTCACGCGCCGCGACACCAGCGTCGCCTTCGCGTGGAGCTTGTTCAACTGGATCGCCGACGTCGCATGTCTGATGTTCGCGTGCTGGGCGGTCGGGGCTCATCCGAGCATCTCCGGCCTGATGGTCGCCTACGCGGCGGGCAAGGCGGTCGGTACGGCCATCCCGCTGCTACCCGGAGGCATCGGTGTGGTCGACGCCGTGCTCGTCCCGGCGCTGACCAGTGCGGGGATGCCTGCCGCCGACGCGCTGACAGCGGTGCTCGTCTACCGCATCATCAGCTATGTGTTCATCGCCTTGATCGGGTGGATCGTCGTGTTCTTCCTGTTCCGGTCGCGTATCCGAACCGACGATTCGATCGGCGAGGAGATCGATCGCGACGTCGAGTCGGGCGACTTCGACCCGGCCGCGAATCCCGGGCAGAAGGAGTTGGGGCCCGAGCCGCCCCCCTCATGAAAACCCCACCCCGCGACCCGCAGCACGTCGTCGACGGTGGGTGGCGCTACCGTGGATACCCATGTCGAAGTCTGACGTGAGCGATCCGACCAGCAGTCGGCACTCGACGACGTTTCCGCTGGCCGCGGCAGCGCTCTGCGACGCCGTCGCCGTCGTCGTGTTCGTACTGATCGGCAGGGCGAATCACCACGACGGCTTCGCGCTGATCGGAGTGTTGCAGACCCTGTGGCCGTTCCTGGTCGCCACCGCCGCGGGCTGGTCGATTGCCTACGTCTACGCGCACGTCCGGTCGAGTGAATGGTTCGGCAGCGACTTCCGGCCGGCCCGCATCATCCCGTCAGGTCTGGTGATCTGGATCTGCACCGTCGCGATCGGCATGGTGCTGCGCTACCTGCTGCACCAGGGCGTCGCTCTGAGCTTCATCATCGTCGCGACCATCGCGCTCGGCCTGTTCATGCTCGGCTGGCGCGCGGTCGTCGCCTACGCGATGCGGAAGTACTTCTGAGCGACCTGTAGCGCAGCGGTCCCCGACTTCTCACCCTCGGTGTAGATCACGATGACCTTGCCGCCCTGAATGCCGACGAACCAGCCCGGACCCTGCGGTCCGTTGGTTCCGACCAGCGCTTTCAGGCCGGGCGCGCGGGTCAGGTCACTGGCGTCGCCGGTCTTGGCCGTTGTCGTCATGGCCGCGAGGATCGGTGCGCTCACCGACTTGTCGATCGCGCCGAGCGAACCTCCGTCGACCTTGGTCGGCGCTCCCGAGATGACTGCGGGAGCAACCGAGCTCTGATCCCCCGCATCAGCGCGTGCCATCGACACACCGAGCGCGGCCATGTTCAGCATGGTCGCCGTCGCCGACTGTGGTCGATAGTCGATGGTCGCGACACCTGGCTTCGGTGTCGTCGGCGTCGACGCTCCGGGAACCGTGAAGGTGACGCCGAGCCCCAGCCTGTCGAGCGCCGTGTCCGACGACTCCTTGTTCGACGACTGCTTCTGCGACGTGGCCTTGTCGACGGCCGAGAAGACGGGATCGAGTGTCGCGCCGACCGGATACGCCTGGTCGACGCTGTTGCCGCGCTCGGCCGCGTAGTCGTTCTGCGCAAGCCCGAGAATCCGGCCCGACCCGGCGTCGAGCGCCATGATGGTCGCGGGTTGCCCGACCTCGACGGCCGCGTCACCGAGGGTCAACTGCACCTGCTGGTTGATCGACGTCGCCACGTCGGGACCAGGAGGCCCCTGCTCACCCGCGAGCTTGCGCGGCGCGAGACCGGGGCCGACCATCTGGACCTGCCATCCGGCCGTCGCGTCGCGGATCGCCTGCCAGTAGTTGGTCAGTGCCGGTTCCAGAGGCGACGAGAGTCGACGGTCGGCCATGACGAGCATGCCGGTCTTGTTCACCGAGACTCCGGGAACCGCAGCAGGATCGCTGGTCATTACACCCATGTCGGGATCGCGCAGGGTCACCGCGACGATCGGCTTGTCCGGTGTCGCCGCGAGCTTCGCGTTGATCACCTCGGGTGTGATCAGCGGCGCGATCGGCGCCAGCGTCCGCGAGAGGGCGCGCACCGACGCTTGCAGATCCTTGGTCTTGGCCGGGTCGAGAATGATCTCGTTGACCGGCGCCAACACCATGAACGGCTTGCCGGACACGCTGTTGACCGTCGGGGCCGGCCGCGCATCGGTCCGGATCTCACGGAGGTTGCCGCCGACGGGCAACCCCTGGGCCAGGAGAGCGGGATCCCACGTGATCTTCCAGCCGGAACTCAGGTGCCGAGCAGTGCCCGACGTCGCCGACTCGAACGAGCGGTCCTTGTCCCACCGCCAGGTGGTCTTCAGATTGAACGACGCGGTGCCGTCGCTGTACTCCTCCGGCTTGTCGACGTCTACGTCGATCGATTGAGGGTTCATCGCGGTAACGGTCTGCGTCAGGGCATCCGCCGCCTGTCCGGGGGCGGTGGTGAACGACGCTGCTGCGGCGGCGTCTTTCCTGCTCAGTGCGCTGGCGAACTCGCTGACCGCCGCCGCGGCACCGGTATCTGGACCGCTCGTGACCATTCGCCAGGTGACGAAACCACCGGCACCGACGAGGACTACGCAGGCAACAAGAGCTACCCACCGCAAGCAATACTTCATAGTCCCATTCTTCACTTTAGTCACACGAGTAACACCATCAACCTGCTTGCGGTCGGAACTCGGACTAGTCACGATCTCGTCTCGGCCCCCGTCAATCTCACGGTCGGCCGTGCGATCGGGGGCGTCGGCCAGGGACTTCGCGGTGGCCGAGTCGATGAGTTTCTCGCCGTCGGAATCGTCGTCTCGCGGACCGGAGTCGACGAGGAGGTCTGAACCCTCAGCCACGCCGGAGTCAACCTCTGCTGCAGCGCGGTGGCGGCCTGAACTCCGCGTCAGAGCCGATGCCCATAATGGGTCATGGTCTTCACGGTGCTCCGGGCCGAAGTCCGGGAGGTGACGTCGACCGATTGGTTGACCTCCCGTCACTCGTTCTCATTCGGCGATCATTACGATCCATCAAACACCCATCATGGACTTCTCATTGCATGCAATGAAGAAGTTTTACTACCCGGACATGGATTCGATGCCCACCATCATTCGGATTCCGAAATCGTCACGTGGGTGGTCTCCGGCACGTTGGTGCACACGGACTCCGCAGGTCACACCGGCGTCGTCTATCCCGGTCTCGCCCAACGAATGAGCGCCGGCTCCGGCATCGACCACACCGAACGCAACGACCCGTGGCCTGACCTGCACGAATCGGGTTCCGAACCGGTCCACTACATACAGATGTGGCTGGTACCCGACGAGTACGGCATCACGCCGTCGTACGAGCAGCGCGACATCTCCGCAGCACTCGCCGGGGGCGATCTCGTCGCCGTGGCGTCGGGCGACCCATCGGTCGATGCCGCGATCACGATCAGCAACCGCGCCGCGACGCTTTTCGCCGTCCGTATCGCACCGGGCTCCTCAGTCAGCATCCCCGACGCCCGGTTCACCCATGTCCTCGTCGTCGACGGCCGGGCCGTGCTGTCCACAACAGATCAGGCCGCCGAAGTCACCCTCACGGCAGGCGACGCTGCGCGCGGCGTCGACACCTCCGGGGCCACGCTGCAGACGGACGCGGGAGATGGACCCGCCGAGATTCTGATCTGGGCCATGGACAAAGCACTCGGAGAGCCGTAACTCAACTGAAGGTAGCCGGGCGGCGTGACAGGATGGATGCCGTGACTGCTGCGAAGACCGATTCCCTTCCCTCCGGCATCGACCTCGAGTGGGTCGACGACGCCGTCCGCGTTCAGGACGACCTGTTCGCCCACGTCAACGGCAAGTGGCTCGACACCCACGAGATCCCCGACGACCGCTCCGTCGACGGAGCGTTCCACGTGTTGCGTGACCGCGCGGAGGAGAACGTCCGCGACATCATCACCGTATGCGCCAAGGCCGATCCGCCCAGCGGTTCCGACGCCCAGAAGATCGGCGATCTCTTCGGATCGTTCATGGACACCGACCACATCGAGGCACTCGGGATCGGTCCGATCCGCGGTGAGATCGAAGCCATCGAAGCGGTCGCGTCGACCGACGAACTCTCCGGCCGCATCGGTCGCCTACAGCGCCACGGCGTCGGCGGACTCTTCGGTTTCTACGTCGACACCGACGCCAAGCAGTCCGATCGATACCTGGTGCACGTGGTGCAATCAGGCCTCGGACTGCCCGACGAGTCGTACTACCGCGACGACAACCACGCGGAAACCCGTGAGGCATACCGCGATCACGTATCGCGGATGTTCGCGCTCGCAGGCTACGACGACGCCGACCAGCGCGCGACCACCGTCCTCAACCTCGAGACCGCCATCGCGGGCCATCACTGGGACGTGGTTCGACGACGCGACGCCGACCTCACCTACAACCTCTTCTCGCTCGGCGAGTTCGATTCGCTCGCTTCGGGTTTCAACCTCCACGAGTGGTTCGGCGGCCTCGGTACCGTCGGAGACGTCACCTTCGCGGAGGTCGTGGTCAGTCAGCCGTCGTTCATCGACGACGTCACCACCCTGTTCGCCGAGTCGCCGCTCGAGCACTGGAAGACGTGGCTGACCTGGCGGCTGCTGCATTCGGCCGCGTCGTACCTGTCGTCGGAGTTCGTCGATGAGAACTTCGCTTTCTACGGCCGCACCCTCACCGGAGCCGAGACCATCCGCGACCGCTGGAAGCGCGGCGTCGGATTCGTCGAGGGCGCAATGGGATTCGCCGTCGGCAAGCTCTACGTCGAGGAGCACTTCCCACCCGAGGCAAAGGCCCGGATGGACGAGCTGATCGCCAACCTCGTTGCGGCGTACCGCCAGAACATCTCCGACCTCCCCTGGATGACGCCGTCGACCCGTGAGCGCGCGTTGGTCAAGCTCGAGAAGTTCACCCCCAAGATCGGCTACCCCGCGCAGTGGCGCGATTACAGCGCACTGTCGGTCGACCGTGGCGATCTCATCGGAAACTACGCGCGCGCAGCATCATTCGAGAACGAGCGCGAGTTCTCGAAGATCGGTTCGCCGGTCGACCGCGACGAGTGGTTCATGACGCCGCAGACGGTGAACGCCTACTACAACCCCGGCATGAACGAGATCGTTTTTCCCGCAGCGATTCTGCAGCCGCCGTTCTTCGATCCCGACGCCGACGACGCCGCAAACTACGGCGGGATCGGCGCGGTTATCGGCCACGAGATCGGACACGGATTCGACGACCAGGGCGCCAAGTACGACGGCGACGGCAATCTCGTCGACTGGTGGAGCGATGCCGACCGCACCGAATTCTCCAAGCGCACAAAGGCATTGATCGAGCAGTACGGCGATTTCACCCCCGAGGGACTCGACGACAAGTACAAGGTCAACGGCGAGTTCACCATCGGTGAGAACATCGGCGACCTCGGCGGACTGTCGATCGCACTCGTCGCCTACCGCCTCGCCACCGAGGGCACCGAGCCCCCGGTCATCGACGAATTGACCGGCATCCAGCGTGTGTTCTACAGCTGGGCCCAGATCTGGCGCACCAAGACCCGCGACGCCGAAGCGATCCGTCGACTCTCCATCGATCCCCACTCTCCGCCCGAATTCCGTTGCAACGGCGTGGTTCGCAACATCGACGCCTTCTACGACGCGTTCGACGTCGCCGAGGGCGACGAGTTGTTCCTGCCCGATGTGGACCGTGTCCGCATCTGGTAAGTCCCCGAGTTCCGGCGGCAACTCGGCGATCAGTGGCCCACGCCTCGCGAGCGCACTTCTGCGTCCGGCGCTCGCGGGGTTGGTGTTGCTCGTCGGCTATTTCCTGCTGCCGATCAACCAGGACAACGACGCCAAGTTCATCGGCCTTGTCGTGGGGGCACTGCTGCTGACCGCGTTCTGCGGCTGGGAGATTCGACATTTCATCCGGTCGCCGTATCCGGTCGCCACAGCCGTCGAGATGATCGCGGCACTCGCGACGTTCTATATCGTCGCCTTCGCCACCACGTACTTCCTGCTCTCCGAGTACGGCACCGACAGCTTCAATCTCCGACTCACGCGAGTCGACGCGCTCTACTTCAGCCTGACGGTGTTCACGACCACCGGCTTCGGCGACATCGCGGCGGCGTCGCAACCAGCGCGCATCTTCGTGTCGATCCAGATGGCGAGCAGCTTCGCCCTGATCGGCCTCGGCATCCGCCTTGTCACGCTGCTCGTCTCGTCGAAGCGCTCGTCCGACTGAGCTGTCTCGTCCAGCTGAGCCGGTCGGGCACCCTGACTCAGCCAGGCATTTCGGGCAGCGTGCCAAGATAGACGGCATGGCCACCCCGCAGCGGACCGCGTCGTCGACCTCCCGTCTCCGCTGGCTCATCCCGGCACTCGGCATTCTCGCCTGGATCGTCGTCGGCTCGTTCACCGGACCGTTCGCGGGCAAGCTCGCGTCGGTCTCGACCAACGACAACACCGCGTTCCTGCCGGCCTCGGCCGAGTCGACCCGCGTCAACGACGAACTCGCGAAGTTTCAGGACACCAGCTACATCCCCGCGATCGTTGTCGCCGAACGTTCGTCGGGATTCACCGACGCCGACGCGACCTATCTGACCGACACCATCACGCCGCTCGCCGGGACCGAGGGATTCGGGAAGGCATTCTCACCGGCGATCCGCTCCGCCGACGGCAAGGCAGCCGAACTCATCGTGCCGATCTCGACTGCGGGCGAGCCTGCCGACACCGTCGAGAAGCTGCGCGATCTCCTGGCGAATCCACCCAACGGGCTGAGCGTCTACGTCACCGGTCCTGCCGGGCAGGTCGCCGACCTCGGCGAGGCCTTCGCGGGTATCGACGGCCTACTGCTACTCGTTGCGGGCGCGGTGGTGATCGTCATTCTCGTCATCGTCTACCGCAGTCCCATCCTCCCGTTTGTCGTCATCATCTCGGCGGTCTTCGCGCTCGGGCTCGCGTCCGGTGCCATCTACTTCTTGACCAAGCAGGGCGTTTTCGAGCTCAACGGTCAGAGCCAGGGCATTCTGTTCATCCTCGTGTTCGGCGCCGCAACCGACTACGCACTCCTCCTGGTGTCTCGCTTCCGTGAGGAGCTGACTCAGACAGCAGACAAGTATCAGGCGATCAAGGTTGCGTGGCGAGCGACGATCGAGCCGGTCGCGGCGTCGGCCGGCACGGTGATCCTCGGAGTGCTGTGCCTGCTGTTCTCCGACCTCAACTCCAATCGCAGCCTCGGCCCGGTTGCCGCGATCGGCATCGTGGCCTCGTTCCTGGCGTCGATGACCTTCCTGCCCGCGGTTCTCGCGCTCCTCGGCCGAACCGCATTCTGGCCCGTCCGACCCCACCTCGCCGAGTCGGGCACCGAGACCTCGACGCACCGCTTCTGGCACAGGATCGCCGAAAAGGTCGCTGCCAAACCCCGAGCCATCTGGGCATCCACCCTGATCGTGCTGCTCATCGGAGCCGCGTTCGCCCTGATGTTCCGCTCCGACGGCATCGCCCAGACCGACTTCTTCCTCGGCACCGTCGAGTCCGTCGAGGGCGCCGACGTCCAGGCGCGCCACTTCGACGCGGGCAGCGGCTCACCGACGTGGATCATCGTCGACGCCCCGCAGGCCCCGGCGGTCCTCGACGCCGTGAAGAGCGTCGACGGCGTCGCGCAGGCACAGGTCTACCCCGCGGGCCAGACACCGGTGGTTCGCGACAACCGCGTGGCCATCGAGGCGACGCTGACCGACAACGCCGACTCGCTCGCAGCGCAGGACACCGTCGTGCGCATCCGCGAGCGTGTCCATCCGATCGACAACGCAAACGCTGTCGTCGGCGGAACGACGGCCACCGACCTCGACACGCGCACCACCGCCGAACACGACCGCAATCTGATCATCCCGATCGTCCTGCTCGTGGTGCTCGCGGTGTTGATCCTGCTGCTACGCAGCATCGTCGCGCCGGTCATCCTGCTCGGCACCACTGTGCTGTCGTTCGCGACGACGCTCGGAGTCGCGGCGTTGCTCTTCAACGGACCGTTCGGTTTCCCGGGCGCAGACCCCGTCGTGCCGCTGTTCGCGTTCGTGTTCCTCGTCGCGCTTGGCATCGACTACAACATCTTCCTGATGACACGCGTACGCGAGGAATCGAAGACTCATGGCACGCGCCAGGGTGTGATCCGCGGGCTGACCGCGACCGGCGGCGTGATCACCTCGGCGGGTGTCGTGCTCGCCGCGACGTTCGCGTCGCTTGCCGTGATCCCGCTGCTGTTCCTCGCCCAGGTGGCGTTCCTCGTGGCGTTCGGCGTCCTGATCGACACGCTCATCGTGCGGACGCTGCTCGTACCCGCGCTGTCGATCGACATCGGGCGACGAATCTGGTGGCCGAGCGCGCTGTCGCGCAAGAGTGAGACCGCACAGGGTGAGACAACCCGGAAGGGGTCACCCCGGAGCGAGAACGCACTCGCGAACGGCGACGCAAGTGACGCGTGAGTAACCTGAGAGTTCGCGCAATCCAACCGGTCCGGTTCGATCGCGGCGCTAACGTCAGCATATGAGTTCCGAACGATCGTTGATCGGCGCGCCATGACGCTCGCCGACCGCCCATCCATCGCGCGTCAGGATTTCGCGTCACTGCGTCGCGGCGGCCTCAACTGGCAATCCCTACCGCTGCGTCTTTTCGTGAAGGGCAACGCTCGGTTCTGGGACCCCACGGCCATCGACATGTCCCGAGACGCCGCCGATTGGTACGAGCTCGACGCCGAACAACAGCGCAGCGCAACGTTTCTCGTCGCGCAGTTCGTCGCGGGCGAGGAGGCGGTGACCCAAGACATCCAGCCGTTCATGAAGGCGATGGCCGCGGAGGGACGGTTCGGCGACGAGATGTACCTGTCGCAGTTCTGCTTCGAAGAGGCCAAGCACACCGAGGTATTCCGCCTCTGGATGGACGCGATCGGCCTCACCGACGACCTGAACCCCTACGTCGCCGACAACCCCTACTACCGACAGCTCTTCTACGAGGAACTCCCCGAATCACTTCACCGCCTCGACAACGATCCGTCGCCGCTCAACCAGATCCGCGCCAGCGTCACCTACAACCACGTCATCGAGGGCTCACTCGCTCTGACCGGTTACTACGCCTGGCAGCGGATCTGCACCAGGCGCGGAATCCTGCCCGGCATGCAACGGATCATCAAGTTCATCGGCGACGACGAGCGTCGCCACATGGCGTGGGGCACCTTCACATGCCGTCGCCATGTCGCCGCGGACGACAGCCTGTGGGATGCGGTCGGCGTTCGGATGGGCGAACTGATGCCGCTCGCGCTCGGGATGATCGAGTGGGTCAACGCGCAGTTCGACGAGCCGCCGTTCGGAATCGACAACTCCGAGTTCCTCTCCTACGCCGCCGACCGCGCGCAGCGTCGACTCAGCGCCATTGAATCGGCGCGCGGCCGCCCCGTCGAGGAGATCGACTTCGACGTCTCGCCCGAACTGCTCGAAGAGCGCTTCGGCGAGGAGGACGCCGAATCCCTGGGTACCTGAGCTTCCCAACTCGTGACAAGAAACTAGAACACGTTCTAGTGTGGTCGTGTGGATGTCACCTACGACGAGACCAGACGCGAACTGAGCACCGACAACGGCGTGCTGCGCTATCACGAGGCAGGCGACCCCGACGCGCCGCCGCTGATCCTGCTTCACGGCTCCGGCCCCGGAGTGACGGGGTGGCGCAACTATCGCGGCAATCTCGGGGTCTTCGCCGAGACACACCACTGCTTCGTTCTGGAGTTCCCCGGTTTCGGTGTCAGCGATCCCTGGGAGGGCATGCCCGTTCTCACCGCGGGCAAGTCCGTGCTCGCGTTCATGGATGCGCTCGGGATCGCCACCGCACCGATGATCGGCAACTCGATGGGCGGCGTCGTCGGAGTCAATCTCGCGATCCGCAAACCAGACCGCGTCGAGAAGCTCGTCACCATCGGCGGCGTCGGGCCAAACCTGTTCAGCCCGAGCCCAAGTGAGGGACTGCGACTACTCCAAGAGTTCGCCGACGACCCCGACCGCGACAAGCTGGTCCGCTGGCTCCGCGCGATGGTCTACGACAAGGACCTCGTCACCGAGCAACTCATCTCCGAGCGGTGGGAGGCTGCAATGAATGCCGAAGCACTCGCCACCGGCCGCGCGATGTACGGCTCGGCGTCGTTCGAGATGCAACAGCAGTTCCTCGCAACCTCCGACGTCCCGCCCTACTGGGCGATGATGCACAAGATCTCCTGCCCCACACTGCTCACCTGGGGCCGCGACGACCGCGTGAGCCCACCCGACATGGCCCTCGCCCCAATGCGTCTCATCCCCAACGCCGAGCTGCACGTCTTCCCCCGCTGCGGACACTGGGTGATGATCGAGGCCAAAGAGGCATTCGAGTCGACGGTCACCGCGTTCCTCGCGCGCTGACGCGCCCCTCCCCCGCCTATAAAACCCGTTGCCCCCGCCCAACCCGCTCGCCAACCGCTGGTTGAGCCGGCGCGAGCTTGCGAGCACCGAAGTCGAAACCACCCCGCCCCGCCCCACCCGGCCCGTAAAACCCGTTGCCCCCGCCCGACCCGATCTGGCATCGTTACCTCTCGCACGAGAGAGCAGCCGATTCCGGGGTACCGTCGATCATGTTCTGCGCGTTGGACTCTCGAGCACCATTCACGGAAACGGCAGGGCTCTTACAGCCCGAGGTTCAACTCCTCACCAGACACCGCCCCCGGGAACCCAAGGTCGACGCCGGTCCTGCGGTCGTCCGACGACCGACTCCGGTCGGTCGGCGGGCGACCCCATCGACGCGATCTCCCGCGGGCGGTGTCACCCTGCCGAACATTCTGCGCCACAACCGAATACATAGCTAGCAACTACTTGCACACACGACATGCGCGACAAACGAAGGGAGGTTCGCATCATGTCTGCTTTCACCGAACTCCGCCTGGCGACCAAGCCCGCCAAGCGGTGGTTCCCCAAGATCTCCGTACCCATCGGGTACAAGGGACTCGAGTACCGCAATGGCGAACTCTCCCGGGAACTTTCGCCCGGCGAGTACCGCACGCGCAGGGGCGCGATGTACACGTTCGTCGACATGCGTGAACGGGTCATGACCCTCGCTCCGCAGGACATCCTGACCTCCGACTCCGTGTCGCTGCGCGTCACGATGGCCGTCCGCGCGTCTGTTGTCGACGGGGTCGCATTCACCGAGCGGGCCAGCGATCCGTGGGCGTCGGTCTATCTCGCCGCGCAGGTGGCGTTGCGTGAAGTCTGCGCAGCCGTGACCGTCGATGAGGTGATCACCCGAGCCGACACCGTCGACACCGGGTCGATCATCGCCGCGACGGCACGTGCTGGCCTCGCTGCGGGCATCGAGGTGCTCGACGTGGCGGTCAAGGACGTGATCCTGCCCACCGAGATCCGTTCGGCAGCAACCGAATTGGTCACTGCCAAGGCACGCGGGCTGGCCAAGTTGGAGACCGCGCGCGCAGAAACTGCTGCGCTGCGTTCGTTGGCCAACGCCGGTCGCGTGCTCGACGCCCACCCCGCACTGGCGCGCTTGCGTCTGGTGCAGGATGCGCCCTACGGCACCAAGTTCGTGGTGGCGCTCAGCGACGCCGAGCCCGGCGCCGACTGAGCCAGGACGATCCCAGGGAGACCCGTCAGTAGGGTGGCGGGTTTTCTTCGTTCCACTTTTCTTCGGCGCGTGTGACTTTGGCGCGTCGTTGGGCGTGGATGGTGTCGATGGAGCGGCGGGCGGGGTGATCTGGTGGCTTGTCGGGGATGAGTTTGGGGAACAGATCGAGTCCGCCGAAGGCGTTGCCGACAAAGGTGTGCCCGGTGGGGGACACGAAAATTGCTGTCTGCAGGTCGAGTTGGTAGTCACGCCAGCGGCCGAATGTTTTGGTGCGGTGATGAAATCGGCACAGCGGTTTGAGGTTTGCGCGCACGGTCAACCCGCCGCTGGATGGGTTGTGGTGGGCGTATGGGGTGCTGTGGTCGACGTCGGCGTGCCACACCGGGTTGGTGCACCCGGGGAAGGTGCAGCACAGTTCCCCCGAGCGGACCAGCGAGAGGAGTTTCTTGCTGGGCACGTAGCGCAAGGCGGCGCGGGCGGCCGCGGCGTGGTCGGGGTGGCGCGGGTCCAGAGCGCCGACGCCGACGCCCGTGTCGAGGTAGTCGAATGCTGCGTTAGCGGCGAGTTCGCGGACGGTGTCGGCGTCGATGACTCCGACACCGTCGAGGTAGCCGGGCTGATCGTCCTTACCGTCAAGGGTGGACTGATTCGCCACCACGTGGATCATTGCGCGCGGACCTACCGGCATTGGTGCTGGCGTCGGGTCGGAGTCTGAGTCAGCAGGTTCGGTGTTGGGGGTGGTGCAGGTGTCGCATCGGCAGGCGAGGGTGGTGTCGCCGTTGGCGAAGGCGGTCAGGGCGTCGGCGCGACGTTGCGCGTGGGTGCGGGGGTCGGCGTCGTGGACGCTGGTGGCGAGTTGGGTGAGGCGTTGGTCGATCAATGCGCCGGAGGCGGCGGGCACGGTGCCGGTCAGTCGGGATTGGCCGGGAGTCCACCGATCGGGCCGGACCTGGATGTTGCGGTCGGCGTCGATGCGGGCACGACGTCGTGTGACGGCGTCGGCATCGACGTGGGCGACAACCGAATCGACGAGCGCAGCAAAGCGTGTTGTCGACAAATGGTCACGTGCTGAGAGTGCTGCGGTGAGGCGGGCGTCGACCTCGTCGATGGTGTCGGGGCCGCACAGGCTGGTGCGGGCGACAGCGATGTGGAACCGCTGCAGATCGATGCGCCCGCAGGCCAGGAGTGAGGAGGTGTAGGGGAGTCGGTAGCGCAGGGCGTGGGCGTCGATGATCAGTTCGCGTGCCCGACCCGGCGGTAGCGACAAGACTGCGCCGACGTCGGAGATGGTGCGTTCCAAACCATTTGGGCCGTATTGTGCGCGGGGGTCGTCGCCGGTCTGTCCGCGAGCAGCGAACTCGCGCACAGCTTCTGGTGAGTCGGCTCGGCCGTCGGTGAGTTCGCCGATTTCGGCGCCGTAGTCTTCTTCGTGTTCCTCGTGGATGAGGCTGATCGCCGTCAACAGACGGAACTGTGCCGACGCGATGGTCGATGCGCAGTGCGCGATCACCTCGACCAGATCGGTTTTCGACAGGGATTCGTCCTCGACAACACGCGCGAGCACCGGCGGCTGCGACACGGGCACGCCTGTGGCGTCGGCCGCGCCGGCCGGGTCGGAGTAGCTCTCCAAGGACATACATCGAACATACAGACGAGGTCTGACAATTCTCGCCGCTCATCTGCGGCGGATGCCGGAGCCCACTTCCCTCAGCCGACTGTGCGCCCCATCCCGCCGACCGTGCGCTGAATCCCGCCGACTGGGTAGCGAACACAAAAGGTGGGGGAGGAAAGTTCCTCCCCCACCTCGTGTGGGTTACTTCAGACTCAGCCAGATCAGGGACCCGGCCAGATCAGAGAACTCAGTACTTCTCGCCCTTGGCGGCCTTCTCGACGAGCGAGGCAGGCGGCTCGAAGTGCGATCCGTACTTCTTGGCCAGGTCGCGCGAGCGGTCGACGAAGCCCTGCAGTCCACCCTCGTACTGGTTGATGTACTGAATCACGCCACCGGTCCACGCGGGGAAGCCGATGCCGAAGATCGAGCCGATGTTGGCGTCGGCGACGGAGTCGAGGACTCCCTCGTCGAAGCACTTCACGGTCTCGAGGGCCTCGGCGAAGAGCATGCGCTCCTGCATGTCCTCGAACGGGATCTCGGTGCTGCCCGACTTGAAGTGGTCGCGCAGTCCCGGCCACAGCCGGACACGCTTGCCGTTCTCGTCGTACTCGTAGAAGCCCGCGCCTTCCTTCTTGCCCGGACGACCCTCGTCGACCAGGTAGTCGATGACCTCGAAGGAGCCGTGCTGCGGCAGTTCCTTGCCCTCGGCCTTCGCGCCGTCCTCGCTGGACTTGCGGATCTTCTGCATCAGGACGAGGTTGAGCTCGTCGGACAGCTGCAGCGGTGCTGCCGGGTAGCCGGCCTGGGTGCCCGCGTGCTCGATGAACGCAGGCTCGATGCCCTCACCGACGGCGGCGATGGCCTCGTTGATGAACGTACCGATGACGCGGCTGGTGAAGAACCCGCGGCTGTCGTGAACGACGATCGGGGTCTTGCGGATCTGCAGCGTGTAGTCGATCACCTTGGCCAGCACAGCATCCGAGGTCTTCTCACCGCGGATGATCTCGACCAGCGGCATCTTGTCGACCGGCGAGAAGAAGTGGATTCCGATGAAGTCCTCGGAGCGCTTCACGCCCTCGGCGAGGATGGTGATCGGCAGCGTCGAGGTGTTCGAGCCGAGCACTGCGTCGGGTTCGACGACGTCCTCGATCTCCTGGAACACCTTGTTCTTCACCTCGACCGACTCGAAAGCGGCCTCGATGACCAGGTCGACGCCCTTGAAGTCGGCGGCATCGCCGGTCGGCTGAATCCGACCGAGCAGCGCGTCGCTCTTCTCCTGGGTGGTCTTGCCGCGGGAGAGTGCCTTCTCCTCGAGCTTGACCGCGTAGCCCTTGCCCTTCTCCGCGTTCTCCAGCGACACGTCCTTGAGGACGACGTCGATGCCGGCCTTGGCCGACACGTAAGCGATTGCGGCGCCCATCATTCCGGCACCGATCACGCCGACCTTCTTGGCCTGCCACTTCGGGTAGCCCTCGGGACGCGAGCCACCGTTGTTGATGGTCTGCAGGTCGAAGAAGAACGCCTTGATCATGTTCTGCGCGACCTGGCCGGTGACCAGCGAGACAAAGTAGCGGGTCTCGACGAGGTCGGCGGTGTCGACGTCGACGTAGGCACCTTCGATGGCAGCGGCCAGGATGGCACGTGGCGCAGGCATGTTCGCGCCCTTGATCTGCTTACGCAGCAGAGCGGGGAACGCCGGCAGGTTGGCTGCGACCGACGGGTTGGTCGGTGCACCACCGGGGATCTTGTAGCCCTTCTTGTCCCACGGCTGCTGTGCCTCGGGGTTCTCCTTGATCCACGCCTTCGCGGCGGGCAGGAGCTCCTCGACCGATCCGACGACCTCGTCGACCAGACCGGTCTCCTTGGCCTTGGTCGCGTTGAAGCGCGGACCCTGCAGCAGCACGCCCATCAGCGCGTTCTGCATGCCGAGCAGGCGAACGGTACGCACGACGCCGCCGCCACCGGGCAGCAGGCCGAGGGTGACCTCGGGCAGGCCGACGACGGCACCCTTCACGTCGGCGATGACGCGGTAGTGGGTGTGCAGCGCGAGTTCGAGGCCACCGCCGAGGGCAGCGCCGTTGATGGCCGCCACAACGGGCTTGCCCAGCTTCTCCAGGCGACGCAGCACGGTCTTCATGCCGTTGGTGCGCTCGGTGATCGACGCGGCGATCTCTTCCTTGGACTGCGTCCGCTCCGCGGTCATGTCCTTGAGGTCGCCACCCGCGAAGAAGGTCTTCTTCGCCGAGGTGATGACGACACCGGTGATGTCGTCCTTCTCGGCCTCGAGACGATCGACGGTAGCCGCGATCGAGGCGATGAACGTGTCGTTCATCGTGTTGGCGCCCTGCGCCTTGTCGTCCATGGTGAGGACGACAATGCCGTCGGCGTCCTTCTCCCAGCCAATCATGTTGTCACTCATTGCTTTTGAAAGTCCTTCTGTAGGTCAGAGACGCTCGATGACGGTCGCGACGCCCATGCCGCCGCCGATACACAGGGTGATCAGGCCGTAGCGGCCGCCGGTGCGCTCGAGCTCGTCGAGGCAGGTGCCGAAGATCATCGCGCCGGTTGCACCGAGCGGGTGACCCATGGCGATGGCGCCACCGTTGCGGTTGACCTTCTCGTGCGGGATGTTCAGGTCCTTCATCCACTTCAAGACGACGGCCGCGAACGCCTCGTTCAGCTCGAAGACGTCGATGTCGTCGACGGTCAGTCCGGCCTTCTTCAGCGCCAGCTCGGTGGCCGGGGTGGGACCGGTGAGCATGATGGTGGGCTCGGAACCGATCTCGGCGAAGGAGACGACACGACCGCGCGGGGTCAGACCGTTGCGCTTGCCTGCCTCTTCGCTACCGATGAGGACCAGCGACGCACCGTCGACGATGCCGGAGCTGTTGCCGCCGGTGTGAACGTGGTCGATCTTCTCGACGCTGTGGTACTTCTGCAGCGCGACGTCGTCGAAGCCTGCCATCTCGGCGAGCGCGGCGAACGCGGGCTTGAGCTTGCCGAGCGACTCGACGGTGGAACCCGGACGACGATGCTCGTCGTGATCG
The DNA here is from genome assembly GCF_036540975.1 of Gordonia sp. w5E2. NCBI lineage: Bacteria > Bacillati > Actinomycetota > Actinomycetes > Mycobacteriales > Gordoniaceae > Gordonia > Gordonia sp. w5E2. The sequence goes on from NZ_CP144213.1 coordinate 4,751,723, forward strand.
AGCACGATCACGCCGTTGATGTCACGAACCGGAACCACAGACTTGGCGAAGTATCCACCGTTCCAAGCGTTTTCGGCCCGCTCCTGCGACTCTGCTGCGAAGGCGTCTACGTCTTCGCGGCTGAATCCCTCGATCGTCGCGATGAGGTCGGCACCGATGCCCTGCGGCACGATGTAGTTGTCGTACGCGGTGGTCGGGTCCATGAAGAGTGCGCCGCCGTCGCTGCCCATCGGGACACGCGACATCGACTCGACGCCGCCGGCGAGCACGAGGTCGTCGAAGCCGGACGCGACCTTGGCCGCTGCGAGGTTGGTGGCTTCGAGGCCCGACGCGCAGAAGCGGTCGATCTGGGTGCCGGGGACGGTCTCGGGCAGGCCGCTGTTGAGAGCTGCGGTACGCGAGATGACGCCGCCCTGCTCGCCGACCGGCGAGACGACGCCGAGGATGACGTCGTTGATGTCGGCCGGGTCGAGGCTGCCGTGACGTGCGAGAACCTCGTTGATGAGGCCGGACGCGAGGTCGACGGGCTTGATGCTGTGCAGCGAGCCACCGCGCTGCTTGCCACGCGGCGTACGGATCGCCTCGTAGATGAATGCTTGATCAGGCACGAATGTTCCTTTCACATGAACCAGCGATGGTTACCCTACGAGGCTAACGCGGGATCACTTCTTTGGCTATAGCAGGTGGTCAACTAGTCGCGGAAGCGGACAGATCTGAGCTAAGGTCGATTAACAATGTCTACTCAGAAGCCACGCCGCTCACGGCCTGCCGACCGCAAACGGCAGTTGGTCGACCACGCCGCGGCACTGTTCCTCGATCGTGGCTACCCGCATGTCTCGGTTGCCGACATCGCCCGCGCCTCGGGCGTGACCGCGCCGTCGGTCTATCGACACTTCGACGACAAGCAGGCGTTGCTGTCCGCGGCCGTCCTCGCGGGCGTCGACGACCTCGAGGCATGCACCGACCGCACCCTCGGCGACGGTCAACGCCCCCTGAGTGAACTGATCAACGCGCTCTGCGACCTCGGCGTGCACCACCCCGAATCGGTGTCTTTGTGGCGGTGGACGAGCAACTATCTGTCGGAGGACCAGAACAAGCAGATGGTCCTGCGCACCCAGCAGGTCCTGGCACGCTGGGCGACTGCGATCGTCAGCGAGCGTCCCGGCCTGTCCGACCGCGAGGCCCGCTCACTGGGTTGGGCGGCATTGAGCGTCGCGGGCAGCCTCGCGGTACACAACTCGCGGATGTCGGCGGCCCGTGCGCGCGCCGAACTCGTCGTACTCACCGAGCGACTGCTCGACCTGCACCCCGCAACCGCACCCGACCTACCTGCCGAGCCCACCATCGCAGGCCTTTCGTCGTCGCGGCGTGACGAGATCCTCGACGCCGCGGCCGCGCTCTTCGCCGATCACGGATACGCCGACGTGGGAGTCGACGACATCGGCGCCGCCGTTGGAATCACCGGACCCAGTGTCTACAAACACTTTTCGTCGAAACTCGCCATCCTGCTCGGCATCGGCCAGCGCAGCGCCATGCGACTCGAGACCGGCGTCATGGCCGCGCAGTCGACGACCGCCGACCCCGCCAAACTCCTCGGGCTCCTCGTCGACTCCTACGTCACCGTGATCACGTCCACGCCCGACCTCTCCGTGGCGTTCAACAGCTCGGCGGTCTTCGCCGGGCAGGAGGCCGCGGCCGAGCTACTCGACGTCCAGCGCCGCTACGTCCGACGCTGGATCGATCTCCTCGGCCAGATCCAACCCGACGTTCGGCCCGATCAGCGCGCGGTCGCGGTGCACGCCGCGCTGTCGATCGTCAACGACGCCGTGCGTATGCGCCGCGGCACCGCCCGCCCCGACTTCGCCGCCGAGATGGCCTACCTGATGAAGGGCGTCCTGGGACTATGAGGTCGGCGAACCGCTACCGTTGACTCATGCACAGCAGCACGGCATGGGCGGGGGGCGTCCGTGAGTGACCAGGAACGTTCGGGACTGAGCGCTCCCGAGCCGCGATACACGCGCGACGAACTCGTGGAAGAGCTGGGACTCTCTCCCGAGTATGCCGAAAAGATCTGGAACGCTTTCGGTTTCGCGCGACAGTCGACACCCGACAAGATCTTCACGGCGGAAGAGGTGAAGGCACTCGGACTCTTTGCCGACTCTGAACACACCATGCCCGAGATCGCGCAGGTCGCCACCGCACGTGCGATCGGCCAGACGATGTCGCGCCTCGCCGAGTGGCAGGCCGACCAGTTGACCGAACTCGAACGCAATCCAGACGTTCCATGGACCCGCGATCAGATGGCGAATGCCTTGGGCGTGATGCAGCAGTTGATCTGGCGCAGGCATCTCGACATGTCCATGACCCGCGACGAATCCCGCGAATCCGACGAGCGGATGGAGCTCGTCGTCGGGTTCGCCGACATCGTCGGATACACCAGCCTGTCTCGACGTACCCCTCTCGACGAGCTCGAGCATCTACTCGAGACGTTCGAGGACCGCACCTTCGACGTCGTGGCCAGGTACCGCGGCCACGTCGTCAAAACCCTCGGCGACGGCGTGATGTTCACCTTCACCTCATCGGAGGCCGCCGCACAGGCAGCGCTTGCGATACACCACCTCAGCGACGACAAACCCATCCCGGCACTGCGCGTGGGACTTGCGCGCGGGCAGATACTCTCCCGCCTCGGCGATGTCTTCGGTGAGCCCGTGAACATCGCGGCACGCCTGTGCGGTTCGGCCCGACCGGGCACGACTCTGATCAGCGAGCCGGTGGCCGACGATCTCGCCGATGATGACCGCTTCTACGTGCGGTCGATCTCCCCGCTGTCGGTCCGCGGCTACCGACGCCTACGTGCAAAGGTGTTGGACGCCAATAAGTATTACGAATCGGACGCCAAGTCAGGAGATCAGGCCGAGTCAGGAGACGAGGCCGAGTCCGGGGCTGAGTCCACATCCGACGGCTCGGCCGAAGACGTCGCCTCGTAGACGCGCACCTCATTCGCCTTGATGACCAGATAGACCTCGCGGCCGGCACCGAGTGCGAGATCTCCGACGGCTCCCCATGTCACCTCCGCCGAGATCACCTGCCCGGCAACGTCGCAGCGCACGATCGCGTGATCGCCCTGGGGCATGACCTCCGAGACCGTTCCGCTCAAGACCGTGCGCGGACTTCCCTGCGGCGCATCGAGATACAGCGCCACCGCACGCGGTGAGAAGGTGGCCACCGCCCCGACACCCGGCCTGCTCGCGTCTGCCGACACGCCCGTTACGCTGCCGCCGTCGACTCCGATGACGGTTGCGGGCGCCTGAAAGGTTCCGACGAACATGTTGAGACCCGTGAGCGCGGCGGCGAACGCTGTCTCCGGACGCCGCAACACCTCTCGTGTCGGACCACGACCGACGACCCGGCCATGCTCGATGATCACGACATCGTCGGCGAGTGCGACAGCGTCGACGAGGTCGTGTGTGACGAGCACCGTGCAGCCCTTCCGCTCGGTGATCAGCGACCGCAACAGCGTGCGCATCTGTTGTGCCACATCCACATCGAGCGCAGCGAAGGGCTCGTCGAGGAGTAGTACGTCGGGCTCGGTCGCGAGAGCGCGTGCGATCGCGACGCGCTGTGACTGTCCACCCGACAGTTGTTTCGGGGAACGGTCGGCGAACTCGGCGACACCGACCGCGGCGAGCCATCGTTCGGTACGGGCCGCAACCTCTTTCCGCGACAAACCCGCGGACTCCGGCCCGAATGCGACGTTGCGCGCGACGCTCATGTGGGGGAACAGGCGTGGTTGCTGAGCGAGCAGCACCACCGACCGGCGATGCGGTGGCACAAAGCTCTTCCCGTCCTGCAGACTGCGGCCGTCGTAGTCGACCGTCGAGTCGTCGGTGCGGCGCAGCCCTGCCAGCACGGCGAGGGTGGTGCTCTTACCCGATCCGTTGGGTCCGAGTATCGCGCAGGTCTCCCCATCCGCGACGTCGAGGTCGATCTCGAGAAACGGCGTCGCACAACGGATCGACGCCCGCAGGCCGCTCACGCACCCACCGCCGGGGTCCGTCGTAGATGCACAGCGACGACGACGATCAGCGCGACAGCCATGAGCACCAGAGACAGCGGGAGAGCCTCGATCGGATCGTTGATCGAGTCGAGGTAGATCTTCAGTGGTGCCGTCTGAGTGGTTCCCGGCAGGTTACCCGCGAAGGTGATGGTCGCGCCGAACTCGCCGAGAGCTCGCGCAAAGGCCAGTACCGCACCTGCTGTCAGCGCCGGAAAGACCAGCGGCAGTGTGACTTTCCACAGAGTCCTGGTCGGGCTCGCACCGAGCGTCGCTGCGACCTGTTCGTAGTCTGCTCCGGCCGACCGCAACGCGCCCTCGACGCTCAGGACAAGGAACGGCATTGCGACAAACGTCTGCGCGACAACCACACCGGCCGTGGTGAACGCCAACTGGATGCCCGCCCGGTCCAGATACTGACCGACGATTCCGTAGCGGCCGAGTGCGTACAGCAGGGCGATACCACCGACCACCGGTGGCAACACCAAGGGCAGCAACACCATTGCGCGCAGCACGCGGACAGCGGCCCCCTGAAACCGAGCGAAGACGAAGGCGATCGGCACACCGAGGAGCACGCATATCAGAGTGCTTGTCACCGCGGTGAGCACGCCGAGCCGCAGAGCGTCGAGAGATGCCTGCGAGGTGATGGAGCCCCAGAAGTCCCCCCACGGCATCCGTACGATGATCGCGAGCGGACCGATCAGGATGAAGCAGATTCCGAGGATGGCGGGGACATACAGCCACAGCGGAATCCGACGCATGGCTTGCTCAGGAGGTCGCGGGCTTGAAGCCTGCGGCAGCCAGGATCTCCTGACCCGTCTGACCCGTCACCATGTCCTTGAACTGTGCCGCCTGCTCGGAATGCTTGGTGCCCTTGACCGTTGCGATCGGATACTTGTTGACCACCGTGGCGAAGGCCGGATCGTCGACGGTGGAAACCTTGTCACCAGCCGACTTCGCGTCCGTCACGTACACGAGACCGGCGTCGGCCTCACCGGAGGTCACCTTCGTCAGCACGGAGGTCACCGACGTTTCCTGACTCACCGGCGACAGCTCGACACCCGTGTTCTTCTCGACCGTCACCGTCGCCGCCCCGCACGGGACCTCCGGCGCACAGACGACCGTCTTCACGTCGGCATTCTTCAGACTCGCGAATCCGTTGATCTGCTTCGGATTTCCCGGCGCCGTGGCGATCACCAACGTATTGGTGGCGAAGATCGCCGGGTCGACCGCCTTGTCGCCGAGCTTCTGCATCGTCCGCTCATCCGCGGTGGCGATCACGTCGGCGTCAGCGCCCTGGTTGATCTGGGTGACCAACGCCGACGACCCCGCGAAGTTGAGCTTCACGTCGACGTCGGAATGTGCCTTCTCGAACGCGTCGGCCAGCTCGGTGAAGGTCTTCTTCAACGACGCCGCGGCGTACACGTTGAGAGTTACCTTCTGCCCGTTCGCACTCGAAGAAGCACTGCCCGACGAATTGCTGTCCGACGAACACCCGGCGACGGCGGCGATCACGGCGATGAGCGCCGCGCAGACAGCGAGTAGACGGCGAACCGGTACAGGACGAGACGACCCAGCACGAGATGACACAGCAGTTCTCACTTCTCTCCCGCGCACGCGGGTCACTTGTTCGGATCGGGACGTTCGACGATCACCGTCGTCGCTTTGACCACCGCGGTGGCGACGACGCCGGGCTCGAGTTGGAGTTCGCGCGCGGCCTCGGCACTCATCAACGACGTGACCTCGAACGGCCCGCACTGCAGAGTCACCTGAGCCATCACGGTGTCGACGATCAGCTCCGTCACGAGACCGGTGAACCTGTTGCGCGCCGACCGAAGGACGCCGGTGCCGTCGTCATCGGGTACGCGCGACCTGCGACGCGCAAGCTCTGCAAGGCCTACGCCGTCGACGGTCGCGACAGCCTCGCCTCCGCCCGGCTCGAGCTCACCGGAGGCCAGCCAGCGTCGAATGGTGTCGTCGCTGACCCCGAGTAGCGTCGCGGCATCGCGCACTTTGATCGCCGTCACCTGAGCGAGTTTAACCGCATTAGCGGAGAAGTGGGCTATTGATCCACGCACTTGAGGATCGACCGATGAGTTTCGGTGCCCGCCCGAGTCGACACCCGTAGGCCGTTCACACCACCCGGCCCCGAAAACTCAGTCGCCGATGTCCGACTCGCCCGATACCGTGAGGAACCATGAGCCAGCCAGCACCCCCAGCCTCCGCAGGCCCGCGCCCCACCGCCCCCGACGCCGTCCTCGATCTCGCCGTCGAGGCCACCAATCTCGTCAAACGCTTCGACGACTTCACCGCCGTCGACGACGTCAGCTTCAGCGTGCCCACGGGCTCGGTTCTCGGTCTGCTCGGTCCCAACGGCGCAGGCAAGACGACGATCGTGCGGATGATGACGACACTCTCGCTTCCGACGAGCGGCACCGCCCGCATCGCCGGATTCGACGTCCGCACCGACCCCGAGATGGTGCGCCGCAACATGGGGCTCACCGGTCAGGCCGCCACGGTCGACGAGATCCTCACCGGCCGCGAGAATCTGCGGATGGTCGGCGGCCTGTACGGCATCACCCGAAAGGCGTTGGCAGCACGCACCGATGAACTCCTCGAACAGTTCTCGCTGACCGACGCCGCCGACAAACAGGTCCGCGCCTACTCCGGCGGCATGCGCCGACGTCTCGACCTCGCCGTCAGCCTGCTCGCCGCGCCCCCGGTCCTGTTCCTCGACGAGCCGACGACGGGCCTCGACCCACGCAGCCGCGCCGAGCTCTGGGACGTTCTCCGACGCCTGGTGGCGGGTGGCACCACACTGGTGCTCACCACGCAGTATCTCGAAGAAGCCGACCAACTCGCCGACAACATCGTCGTCATCGACAAGGGTCGCGTCATCGCCGAGGGCACACCGCTGCAACTCAAGGAACGCGCAGGCGCGGCAAGTGTGGTCATCACCGTGTCCAACGCCGCGTCACTGCCTGCGGCGCAAGATCTGTTGCGTCGCAACGGCGGCGAGGTATTCATCGACGAGACCGCACGCACCCTGACGTCGTCGGCCTCCGGCCTCGCCGACCTCACCCGCATCGCGGGCTGGTTCGACGAGTCGGGAATCACCGTCGACGACATCGGTCTCGCCCGACCGAGCCTCGACGACGTCTTCCTCTCCCTCACCGGCCACCGCGCCGAGACCACCGACGACGACCCCGACGCCGACAACGCCACCGACAACGCCACCCCCACCTCGAGCGGAGACATCCGATGAGCACCACATCGCTGACATCCCAACTGGTCGAACGCCCGCCGATCCACCCGACGAACGTCTGGCAACAGGCGTGGATCATGGTGAAGCGCAACATGATCCATACTCGACGCATGCCGGAGATGCTCTCCGACGTGACGATTCAGCCGATCATGTTCGTCGTGCTGTTCGCCTATGTCTTCGGACCGGCGATCAGCGCGGGCAACCCGGCGATCAATTACAAGCAGTACCTGCTGCCCGGCATCATGGGTCAGACGATCGTGTTCACCGCGTTCATCGTCGCCACCGGCATCACCGCCGACATCGAGAAGGGCATCATCGACCGTTTCCGGTCGCTGCCCATCCGACGATCGGCCGTGCTGATCGGACGCAGCATCGCGAGCCTGCTGCACTCGTCGATCGGCATCGTCGTGATGGCGCTGACAGGCGTGATCATCGGCTGGCGGATCACCACATCGGTGTGGGAGGGAACCCTCGGCTTCCTGCTGGTGCTGGTGTTCGGATTCGCGATGATCTGGTTCGGCGTCATGATCGGCTCGTGGCTGCGCTCGGTCGAAGCGGTCAACGGGTTCATGTTCTCCGTGCTGTTCCCGCTGACGTTCGTCTCCAACGCGTTCGTGCCCACCGAGGCGATGCAGCCGTGGCTGCGGACCATCGCCGAGTGGAACCCCATCTCGTCACTCATCCAGGCGATGCGCGTGCTCTGGGGCAACGGACCCGCAGCGGGAGCCGACGCCGCACTCCCATTGCGCTACCCGGAGTTGTCGACGCTGATCTGGGCCGTCGTGCTCACGCTGCTGTTCATGCCGTTCGCGCTGCGCAACTACGCGCGCCGCACCACCGACTGAGCATCAACGCAAGGCTCGCCGGCGCACGCCGCGCCGGCGAGCCCCCTTATGCTGTCGCGGCGAGCGCCTCGAGCGGATCGCCGTAGACGGCGTCGAGCGAGACGGCTCCCGCCGCCTGCTGCTGCACCGTCACACCCGAATGAGACACACGGACATCGCGTTTGGGCGATACCGAGGTCTCGCGGATCGCTGTGGCAACCAGCGGCAGCGTCGACGGATTGTCCGTGAACGCCTGCCCGCCGAGGATGATGTGGTCGGGGTTGAAGATGTCGGCCATCAGCGCCACCGCACGGCCGAGGACCGTCGCGCGCTCTTCGAGAAGCGCGCGGGCGGTTGCGTCACCGCCGCGGGCGAGCGCGTGCACACCCTCGATGTCGGTCACGTCGAGTCCGAGTGCGAGCGCGGCCTCGACAACGCCGGTGTCACTGGCGGTCGGCTCGAGTCGACCGGTGTGCCGCGGGTCGAGCAGGGTGGTCGCCCCGGTCGGGAAGTGCCCGATCACCGGCGGGCCCGCGGTCGGTGTGTGCACAGCGCCGTCGACGCTGAACGCGATGCCGACCATCTCACGCGCGTAGAAGTAGAGGAAGCTCGAGCGCTTGTCGCTGGGGTTCACCACGAGTTCGGCAGCTGCCATCGCTTCGACGTGCGACGCGACCGAGACGGGCAGCCCGACGGCTTCGGCGATGATGTTGCCCACCGGGGCATCCGACCACCCGAGACGCGGATGGTCGACAAAGCCGCCCTCGGCAACACGGCCACCGATCGCGACACCGGCCCACAACACTCGACGATTCGACCAGCGGCCGACGAAGCGACGTGCGCTGTCGCCGATGGCGGTCAGCGTCTGCTCGGGGGTCTCGGCGATCGGCGTCGGGATCTGGATGGCACCGACGACGCGGTGTAGCAGATCGTGGGTGGTGATCGAGGTGACCTTGTATCCGATGTGGATACCGAGAGTCAGGAAGTCGGTCACGTTGATCTCGAACGGCAGGCGCGGACGTCCGATGGCCCCGGCGGGCGCAAGGTCGGCGCGTTCGCGTAGGAGACCCGCCTTCAGCAGCGCGCCGACCTGGCGATTCACGGTCGAGATCGACAATCCTGTTGCCTCTGCGGCGTCGTCGCGGAAAATCGGGCCGGAGAGTCGAGCGGTGCGCAATACGAGCGCTGCGGGTTTGTCGGAGAGCTCAAGGCGCGGTGTCGCGATCTGAATCGGCCGCCCCCCTCTCCGGACGCTACGTGGTTCGAGTCCTGGCACAGGCGTCGGCCGTGGCGTCGACCTGCGTGGGATCGGACGTGCGGCCGGCCGTCGGACCGGTGAGGAAAGCGTAGCGGTGCGGATGGGCTGATCAACGGTTGCGGTCATGAGTTGGTGTCCCTAGGTGTCGGTGCAGCGGTGTCGGTGCAGCGAATCCGTGGCGCGCAACATCGTGGCGCCGCGAGCTATTTGTCTACGCGTCCGGCAACGATGTGCACGGCAGGCGGTCGACGATGATCGCGGAGGATTCGCGTGGAATGCGGAAGGTTGGTGAAGAGTGAAGAACTCGGATCAACGCATTCGGCGACAACACAGCACACGGGCGAACGGCAGACGACAACCCAGAGCGGTGATCACGTAGGTCACCTCTGAGATCTGCGCCAAGGCGCGGTCGTGCTCGCTCGTCATGAGCACGAAGCTAGCAACTGATCGCAGCGGGCCGCAACTCCCTTGCACAAGCCTTGCCGCAGGTCACAGACCACTTCGCGCGCTCGGCAGAGGCGTTTACCGGCGAGAATAGGCCGCCGAGAGCGCGGCGTCGCGGGTTAGACGCACCGCGCGCAAAAGTCGCGTTCCACTTCGATCGGGATAGGAACCCGACCTGCGCGTCTATCGAACGTTTTCAACCGTAGAGCTTGTCGGTGCCCTGTCGTAACCTTGATCACATGCCCCCGCAGACCGCCACCACTGCGCATCTTTCCAGCGAGTCGTCCACCACGGGCGACGCCGAATTCCACGCCGCGACCGAGCCGTTGCGCCGCGAGATCCTGGCCCACTGCTATCGAATGATGGGGTCGCACCACGACGCAGAAGACCTCACCCAGGACACCTACCTCCGGGCTTGGCGCGCGTACGACAAGTTCGACGGCCGCGCATCGGTACGGACGTGGCTGCACAAGATCGCGACCAACACGTGCCTGACCGCACTGCAGAGCAAACAACGCAGGCCGCTGCCCTCGGGGCTCGGCGGCGACGCCTTCGACCCCACCGACACACTCGAGACCGACGGCGAGGTCCCGTGGCTCGAGCCGTACGCGGGCGCCGTCGACGAGATCTCTCCCGGCGACGACGCCGACCCCGCCTACGTCGTCGGTGCACGCGAGTCGATCCGCCTCGCATTCATCGCGGCGCTACAGCACCTGCCCGAGCGGCAGCGAGCCGTCTTGATCCTGCGCGACGTCCTGCAGTGGCGAGCCGCCGAGGTGGCCGACACCATCGGCGTCACAACCGCAACCGTGAACAGCCTTCTGCAGCGCGCCCGCGAGCAACTCAAGAATGCTGCGCCACAGCACGATTCGACAGAAGAGATCACCGACGACGCCAAACGTGAACTGCTTGCACGGTATGTCTCGGCGTTCGAGCGGTACGACGTCGACGCCATCGCCGACATGTTCACCGACAAGGCGATCTGGGAAATGCCGCCCTTCACCGGTTGGTACCAGGGTCCGGCTGCGATCGGCACGCTCATCCGACACAACTGCCCCGCAGAGAAGGCGGGCGACCAGATCCTCATACCGACCATCGCGAACGGGCAACCCGCATTCGGCCTTTACATGCGCGAACCCGACGGCGTGCACCGCCCGTTCCAACTCCAGGTTCTCGAACTCGGCACGGCGGGCCCCGACTCAGCACCCGGCGTCACGCACGTCGTCGCTTTCTTCGGCGACGACCTCGCCACCGACTTCGCCCGCTTCGGCCTGCCCGCAACCCCGTACGACGCGCCGCCCCGCACCCAGCCGAGCCCCTGGCACTGATCGAGCGCCCCACCCGCTGATGGAGCTGCACCTGCTGGTCGAGCCTGTCGAGACCACCTCAGGTGATTTCGACTCGGCAGCTCGCTCCGCTCGCGGCCGGCTCAATCAGCGGGAAAGGGCCGCCCAACCGCTGATCGAGCGCCCCACCGCTGATCGAGCTTGTCGAGATCACCCCGCCTCGGTGATCGCGCCCGGGTTCATCCACACGATCTCCCAGGCGTGGCCGTCGGGATCGCAGAAGCTGCGGCTGTAGGTGAAGCCGTGGTCGTCGGGCTCACGCAGCGCGGTCGCGCCGTTCGCCAGCGCGGTGTCGGCCATGTCGTCGACTTCGTGCCGAGACGACGCAGAGAACGCGAGGACCACCTCGCGCGACGTGCCGGCACAGAACCGCGCGCCCCGACCCGCCGCGGAGTACCCCGCGAAACGCTGGGCGGCAAGCAGCACCAGCATCGTGCGCTCGTTGATCGGGAGACAGACTGTTCCGGCGTCGCAGAACCATTCGTCGGTGCGGAAACCGATGCTCTCGAAGAACCTGCGCGAGCGCGCAGTGTCGTCGACGGGCAGCGTGATGAACAACGTTGACGCCATACACAGACCGACCTCTACGCCACCCGGAAGTCATCGTTCCTCGACCGCATAGGCTCTACGACCATGGGAGTGATCTACCTCGTACGACATGGCCAGGCCAACCCGTCCGCGTACGGGGTCGCCGACAGTGCGCCCACCGGAGACGCGCCCGCCGACGACTCAGCCTCAGCCGTGAGCAACCCCGGCCCCGGCCTCACCGACACGGGTCGGGTCCAGGCGGGCCTCACCGGAACCCTGCTGTCCGCGCAGATCAGCGGTGTCACCGCCGCGATCAGCGGCGACCTGGCCCGACAGACCGAGACACTTGCCGGCGTTCTCGCCCGACTCGACTCCGCACCGGAACCGATCGTCGACCCGGCGTGGAACGAGTACGAACTGCCCGCGCTCGTCGGCGCAGCGACCCCGGACGAGTTCGCCGATCAGAAGTCGTATCAGCAGCGCCTCGACGCAGGCCTCGCGCACTGGATCGACCAGACGAGCATGGCGGAGGCCGAGGGCGCGACCACGCCACCCGGCTCCGGCGAAACCTATCCCGAGTTCCGCTCGCGGGTCACCGGTGCCGGCGAGCGTGCAGCGGAGTTGGCAGGCAGCGGGCAGACCGTCCTCGTCGTGTCGTCGGCGGGCACCATCACTCAGGTGATCGCCGAACTGTGGGGAGTGCCGCCGCACCGCTGGCCTGCGATGGCTCGCACGATGGTCAACGCATCGGTGACCAAACTCCTCGTTGGCCGAAGCGGGACCTCGGTGATGTCACTCAACGAACACGCCCACCTCGTCGACCGCGACGGCGGCATCGCGACGTTCCGCTGAACGCCGACGTTCCGCTGAACGGTTCGGCCCGACGCTAACCCAGCGCGGCCAGCCCCGCGGCGATGAATTCGCCCGTCGCCTCGGCTGCGTGCTCTGCGCCCTCCGACGCCGCGCCCGCACGTGCGCGATGGCTGATGCCCTCCGCGATCACACCCAGCTTCAGGTTGGCCAGCCCGAGGTAGAACGGCCAGTCGCCGAGGTCGTTCCCGGTCAGTGTCGCGTACCGCTGGGCCATCTCATCGGCCGACGGGTAGCGGTCACTGGTCCAGGCGCCGTCGAAGCCGAGAACCCGATCGAAGATCGGCGTGCGGTAGACGCACATCAGGGCGACGTCGGTGATCGGATCGCCGAGCGTCGACATCTCCCAATCGACCACTGCGGCAACAGTTCCCGGGTCGTCGGTCGAGAGGATCGTGTTGTCGACGCGGTAGTCGCCATGCACAACGGTCGCACGCGCCTGCTCGGGCACTCGCTCACCGAGTGCATCGACGAGCCGATCGACGTCGGGCAGATCCCTGCCGCGGACGTGCGACCACTGCCTGGCCCACAGCTTCACCTGCCTACCCGCGAAACCCGTTGGCCTACCGAACTCCCCGAGTCCTACCGCCTCGAAGTCGACGGCGTGCAGCGCGGCGAGGGTCGAGATCAGCCCCTCCGCATTGCGTGCCACCTCGTCGTCGGAAAGTGCCGAGAGGTCGTCGCCGGTCCGGATCACCGTTCCGTCGACGAATTCGACGATGGTGCACGGCGCACCGAGCACCGAGCCGTCGGCGTCGAAGGCGACCGGCGTGGCAACCGGGACGTCGGTGCGCGAAAGTGCCGATGTGACAGCCCATTCCCGGCCCATGTCGTGCGCCGAGGGCGTGAGGCCACCTGTCGGAGGCCTACGCGCAACCCAGCGGTGCACGCCGTCGGAGACCATGAAGGTGAGATTCGACTTTCCGCCGCTGATCAACTCGACGTCGAGCGGCCCCGCGACGTCGACTCCGTTTTCGACCAGAAAGCGTTGCAGGACTTGCGGTTCGAGTACGAGCTCCGCGGTGCTCATGCGTTCTCTCCAGGCTGCGTCGACGTGCGATTCTTGCGCGCACGCCCGACGGCTCTGCGCGCAAGTGCCCAGCGGTGCACCTCGGACGGACCGTCGTAGATGCGGAACGGACGCAATTCGCGTTGCAGCCGTGCGAGCGGCAGGTCGTCGGAAACGCCGAGCCCACCGCACATCTGGATCGATCGGTCGACGACTCGCAGATAGGCCTCTGCGGCGAAGGTCTTGGCGATCGAGGTCTCCGACGACGCGTGACGCCCCTGATCGAGTTCGTAGCAAGCCTTGACCAACAGCGCACGCGACGCCGCGAGGTCGATCTCGTTGTCGGCCACCATCTGTTGGATCATGCCGAGATCGCCGAGGGTTCCGCCGAATCCGTTGCGGTGTGCGACGTAGTCGACGCCAACCTCGTGACAGCGCACCGCCACTCCGAGCCAGCGCATGACGTGGGTCATGCGCGCCGGACCCAGCCGCACCTGGGCGTAGCGATAACCCTGGTCGACCTCTCCGAGCACATCGGCATCGGGAACGAAGACATCGGTGAATCGCACCTCGCAGTGGCCGCCGATCATCGCGCGATCGGTGGTGTGGATGTGGCGCGTGACCTCGATGCCTGGCGTGTCTCCGGGCGCCAGGAACATCGTTGCCCCGCCACGGTCGCCGGGTGCCCCGGCGGTGCGCGCCATGATGATGTAGAAGCCTGCGCCCTCGGCTCCGGTGATGAATCGCTTCTCGCCGTTGATCTTCCACCCGCCGTCGACCTTGGTCGCCTCTGTGCGCAGTTGGTTGGGATCCGAACCGGCTCCCGGCGCGGGCTCGGTCATCGCGAATGCCGAACGCACGTCGCCATTAGCAAGTGGCGCAAGGTATTTGAGCTTCTGCTCGTCGTCGGCGATGTGGGCGAGCATGTGCACATTACCCTCGTCGGGGGCTCCGATGTGCAGCGCGGCAGGCCCGAAAGTCGAGTATCCGCCCGCCTCGAAGACCGGCACCCGATCCGACATCGAGAGTCCGTGACCACCCAACTCGACGGGGGCGTGCGGCGCGAAGATACCCAACTCCTTGGCCTGGCTATTGAGATCACGCCGCAGATCGTCGCCGCCTGCCGCGGTGATGTCGCCGTCGTTCGCATTCTCGATCGGCAGCACGACCTCGTGGATGAATGCGGTCGTCCTCTTCACCAGATCGTCAACCTCGGGCGAATAGCCCAGTTCCACTGCCATCAGGGTCTCCATCCTCGGGGTGCCACGCAGGTTCAACTCGAACCCCACGCCCAATCTCTCCGACCGAGCGTTCGTTCGGTGGCCCAAGACTGCCAGAGACCGTCGACTCAGGTCAACCCATCGAGGCGCGAAGCGCTTCAGCGCTCAACGTATCCGACGGTCGCCCTCGACAAGTCCAGATTGCGCGCGATCAGCTCGTCCGGTCCCAGTTCGCCGTCCAGCTTGAACCAGGTCGAGACGCCGACACACATCGTGGTGACCGCACGCGCGGCATCCTTGGGATAGCTCGTGCGGAAGTCGCCGGCCTCGACCCCGGCGAACACGATCCCGTCGACCATCCGCTGCTGACGGTCACGAAGACCGATGTAGGTCTGCTTGTACGAGCTGTCGAGACTACGAATCTCGGTCGATCCGACGAACGCCTGCTCACGCCGGTACATATGGAAGCGCAACAACGACTCGACGACCGCGTCGAATTGGTCGACCGGTTCTGGCCCAGCCTCGGCAACGGCCTGCTCCGACCGCGCGAGCAGGTCGGTCATCGTCCTGTCGAGCAGGCCCTGCAGTAGTGACTGCTTCGACGGATAGTGGTGATAGAGCCCCGGAACGGACAGGTTTGCCCGCGCGGCGATCTCGCGCACGGACGTGCCGTGGTAGCCGTGCTCAGCGAAAGCCGCGAGTGCAGCCGCGAGCGGAACGGGCAACTCGGGCTCGCCGAAATCGCGCCAACGCCCGGTCTGCTCCTCCACTTCCGCATCGTCGACGCCGCTACTCATGGCATCCAACATATCCCTATCCCCTCCGCGTCACCGCAGGCACCAGCGACATCATCAATGCGACGCTGAGGTCGACGACCTCGTCTCGACCCAGCGGCACCTCGTCGTCGAGCCACGAAGACAGCAGGCGTGCGAGTCCTCCGACCTGGAATTGCGCAGCCCCCACCGCCTGTGGACTGGGAGGGGTGTGCAGTGCCGCAGAGGCGGTGTCGAGCGTGATGGCCGCGAACACGGCCGTCGAATCGCGTCGCTTGTCGGCGAGGACGGGACTCGTCAGCATCGGGGAGAAGAGCAGTCGTCCTTTGCGACGGTCGGAGTCGATGATCGAAACGATGGTCGCGACGGCGGCACGAACCTTGTCGCCGACATCGTCGCCGGTGGCGAAAGCCGCGAGCGCATCGTGCGAGATCTCGTCGATCACGCGGTCGTAGGTGGCTGCGACCAGCGCGTCTACCGTCTCGAAGCTCTCGTAGAAGTAGCGAGGATTGAGCGACGCCGCGCCACACACCCCACGAACCGTGACCGACTGCGGCGGCTGCCCGCCGAGCACCTCGAGCGCGGCATCCATGAGGGCGGTGCGTCGACGCGCAACACGCTCATCGCCCTTCACCCCGCTGTAGGTCCGCAGTTCTTCGCTCACGCAGACCATCTTGACATCTGCCGCGATACCGGCGTTGAATCAGGCAACGGCCGTTACCAGATAGGAGCCGCTGCGATGACGGTGCCCGACACGCAGTCCGACCACCCGGCAACCACGCGCGACGAGATCGACAGCTCTGATCTCACGATGCTCGGCGCCGCAGCGCTCGCCGGGCCGGCGAACGTGATCATGCAACTAGCGATGCCGGCCGTCGGCTACGGCGTCTACGAGAGTCGCGTCGACTCGGGAAACCTCTTCAAGCATCCGGTCAAACGCACGAGGACCACCCTGAGCTATCTCGCCGTCGCCGCCATGGGTTCGCCGTCGGACCGTAGGGCGTACCGGCGGGCGGTCGGTCGGGCACACGCCAGGGTCCACTCCACTCCCGACAGTCCGGTCGCCTACAACGCGTTCGATCCGGCACTGCAACTCTGGGTCGCCGCGTGTTTGTACAAGGGTTGGGAAGACGTCCAACACATCTACGGCGATCCGTCGATCATCTCGGAGGAGACCTACCGTGCGGGCGCGGTCATGGGCACCACCTTGCAGGTGCCGCAGCACATGTGGCCGGCAACTCGCGCGGACTTCGAAACCTATTGGCAGAACACTGTTTCCACGCTCGAGATCGATCCGCCGATACGGGAACATCTGCTGGCGATCGCACGCATGGAGTTCGCAGGCCCGGTCGTGTCACGGCTCGGCGGTTGGTGGTCGTACATCATGACGATCGGATTCTTGCCCGAAGACTTCCGCGACAAGATGGACGTCGAGTTCACCCCGCGGCAGCAGACGGTCTTCGACGTGCACAACGCGATTGTTCGACGCGTCGTGCGCCACCTTCCGAAACCGTTGCAGCAGTTCCCATTCAACGTTCTGCTCGCCGACGTGCGGCGTCGTATCCGCACCGGCCGACCACTGGTCTGAGGGCGACGCTGCCGGCGAGTACACCGTCGAGCCAGTCGTAGACCACGCCGTCCCAGACGCGCTGGCCGAGACCACCGCAATGGCCGGAGATGCCGGTACGTGCATCGGGGGCGAAGAGTTGTTTGGACTCGACGTCGAGTGCGTCGAACAGCAGCTTGCCCTGCCCGCCGACCGGGTCGCCGTGAGATTCGACGATCATTGTGGGACAACTGATCTCGCTCACCCGGTCGAGCATGGTGAAGGTCTTCAGCTCGCGGAAGTACTGGGCGATGGTTCGCACCCCGTGGCAAGCCATGCGGGAGCCGAAGAAGTCGGCGCGTTCGCGACTGACCCGGCTCAGCACGGTCATCAGCGGTGCCGCCATACGACCCTTCCACCCGGCGGGAATCTTGGCACCCATGTCGGGCTGCGCGGGATCGCAGATCATCGCAGCAATGCGGTTCTCCCCCGCGACGCCGCGGGGTACCAGGTAGCCGGCGAATGAGCGTCCTTCGGCGACGAGTCGGCGGTCGTCGACGCCGGGCACTGTGACGAGCCAATCGAGGATCTGCGAAAGCACTGTCTCGTAGTCGGGTCGGAAGTACACGCGGTCGACGATGAGCGTCGACCCCTGTCCGGGTCCCTCGACGGAGAGCACGTTGTAGCCGCGGGCCAAGGCGCCCTGCGCGAAGCCCCACCCCGATTCGGCGGTGGAATCGTAGCCACAGGGCATGACGATGGTCGGCCGCCGACGATCGTCTACGACCGGCCGAAACAGCCAGCCGTGGATGTCGATCCGATCGCCCGACGAGACGAAGGGGATGGCCACTTCGGCTGCGGTGACAGGGCTGGCGGTATGTGGCAACAGCGCCATTGCCTGCGCAAAGGTCTTGCAGTGAGCCTGGTAGGCCTCGCGGAGCCGCTCATCGTCGAGGTCGGTGCGCAGGTAGAAATAGGCCTGGCGGTAATACTCCGAGGCCCTGAGGTAGCACTGGTGGGCTGTCACGAGATGCCCACCGGCATGTGCCTGTTCTGCGGCGTCGCGCACCGACTCAGCGCGAGCCAACCACCGCTCGTACCACCGCTGCGGGTGGTACTTACCGCCGATCTCGCCGGCAGTCGTGTACGCCTCACCCAGATCGGCTGCGCCGACGGCCGCCGCCATCAGGGTGCGGCCGAACTGACCGTCGAACTCCTCGTTGGCGAATGCCAGTCGTTGCCTCATCTGAACCTCCGGGATCTGGTGTCGTGTGGTGCCACCTACGAGACCCCGAGGTCCTCACAAAACGCTCACATCCCGGAAAAGGCCTGGTGATCGTTGGTGCTCAGTGCGTCGCCTGCATCGCCCCACCCGGCGTGCCACCCGTTCTCGAACTCCGTCGGATCGATCTCTCGGCAGGTGCGCAACGAATCGCGCGTGAACGGACTCCGTGGCCACTCGAGTCCGGCATCGACGGCGTAGCGACGCGAAACCGCGAATGCCCGACCCGCCCGCCCGATCTCGCCTGCGGCCGACAGATGGTTGCCACGCTGCTCCATCGAATCGCAGATCTGGACGCCCCCGCATTCGAGGTACGAACGAAAGGCCTGGTCATTCCATCGCAGGCCCATACGGGTGTCGCCGGAGACGAGTGCCGCGATGCCCAGCATCACGGCGGCGAGATAGGTGGCAAGCGGATCGCCGCGTTCGGTGCCGAGAGCGAGCGCTGTGTGCGCCATGTCGAGAGCCTGCGCGATCTCACCGGCGATCACCGCGCACAGCGCCTGAGCAGCGATGACCGTTGGTGCGGTGTCGACGTCTCGTCCCTCGATGGTGGCCGCGGCCCACTCTGCGTAGTCGGCCGCGACGGCGTGGTCGTCGCCGGTCCATGCCGCCAACGACGCCAGAGCAAGGCGGACCGTATGCGTGTCCGGGTCACGGTCGCCGGGCACGATGAGGGACTCGAGTTCGTCGGGTGTGTACGCCGTGAGGTGCTGGTGCGCCTCGTCGGTGTTCTGACTGAAGGCGAGTGCCGAACCCAGCGCCAGAGCGACCATGGCCGAAGTCCGCGGACTGCATGCACCGTCGGCGACAGTGGCCGACGCCAGACGCAGAACTCGGATCCCGTCAGCCAACCGACGGCGAAAGAACCAGTAGGCGCCGAGTCGTTCGAGGAGGTCGATGTGCGAATCGAGCAGGACCGGGTCGATCACGACCGATTCCAGGAATGCCATCACACTGCTGTGATCGTCGTCGACGCGGGCGAGGTCACGTGCCGAATGCGCCGTGATACGCATCGGAGTGGCTGCCAAGAGTTCGACGATCGCCGCGTCACGCGCCTGTGACGCGGCTGCTGACTTGTCAGGGCGCTTCGCGCGAGCGTGGTCGGCAACGCTGTCCGGGATCGTGAAACGCGTTGGACGGTACCGGGTCCCGCGTATACGCCACAACAGTGAGCGCCGCGCCAACTCGCTCAGGTCATCGGCGATCGATGGACTGTCGCAGACCGCTTCCGCGAGCGCTGCGGTGAATGGATTGCGCAGTGCAGTGAGCCGGGTGAAGCGATCGAACAGATCGTCGTCCATCGCGTCGAAGGCGAGTGCGAACGCCCGCGTCACGGGTTCGGGCACCGCGGTGTCGAGTTGATCGGCCACCTCGCCGATCGAGAAGGTCACGGTGCGGGCAGCGGCGAGCTCCAGGCCGAGTGGGAGGCCGCCCATCGCGCGGCAGATCCGGTCGAGGTCGCCCAGATCGTCCGCCCCGACGTCGAATTGGCCAGTGGCGCTTCGAATCCGGTCCACGAGCAGACGATGTGCCGGCGGCATCGTATCGCCGGGTGCCTCTGTCGGTAGCGGGTGGACGGTCACCACGTGTTCACCGTCGACCCCGCTCGGTACGCCGACCGCGAGCACGGTCACGGCGGCGCAGCGTCGTAAAATCGTGTCAATGTCTTTGTCTACCAATCCGTCTCGAACCAGTTCCGACTCCGACACACGGTCGAGGACGAGAAGTACAGACATGGCCGACAGGTGGTTGCACACCTGATCGAGGGCGGTGCCCGCGTCAGCCGATGGCTGAATCCGCATGGTCTCGGTTATCGTCGTCGCGACGTCGGCATCGCCGCGCAGACCGATGTACCAGACGCCGTCGTCGAAGGAATCCGCCGCGCGCCTTGCCGCCTCGATCGCGAGGCGTGTCGCGCCGACGCCGGGGATGCCGGTGATGGCGACGGCACGCTCGGCGTCGAGGAGGCCGACCACCATGGAGAGTTCGGTCTCTCGCCCGACGAAGGACGTGTGCTGCGACGGCAGCCGTACGCGTCGTACCGCGCGACTGTGGTCGTCGAGCACGTGCAGTTGCGCGGCCCGCACCTGCGCGCCCGGTTCCACGCCCAGTTCGGTGGCGAGCAGTTCCCGGATGTCGCGATAGGCGGTGAGCGCCTCGGCCCGTTGACCACCCGCCGCCAACGCCGCGATCTTGACCGACCATGCGTGCTCATCGAGCGGGTCCAGGGTGATCAATGCCTGCGCTTCTCCGAGAGCACGGTCGGCGTCGCCTGCGGCGAGAAAGAGATCGGCACGGCGGCCCAAGACCGCCGCGCGGACGGAGATCAATCGTCGCCGTGCCTGATCGACGGTCGGTGTGGAGATCGCAGTGGTGAATGGCTCGCCACGCCAGCGCCGCAGCACATCGTCGAGGTCGTCGATGGTCGCGGTGCCGGACTCGTCGAGTGCCGCGCTCGCAGCGGAGTCGAAGTCGACGGAATCAACGGTGGCCGCGGAGAGGTCGAGGCGATATCCAGCCCGGTCGGTGACGATCACCGATGCCTCGCCCCGCGGTGAGAGTGCCTTGCGGAGCCGCCAGATCTGCGACTCCAACGCGCGCTGAGTCCGTTCCGGCGCATCCGGACCCCAGACTTCCGCGATGAGCGTCGCGGCAGACACCGGATGCCCGGCATGCGCACACAGCACAGCAAGGATCGTCCGTGGTTTGGCGCCACCGATGTCGCAGCGATCGGTTCCTCGTTCGGCGACGAGCTCACCGAGGTCGCGGATCACCAACATCGACACGGCTCATCGCGTCGGTGGTGCCTCATAGAGAGATCCTATCCGCGGCCGCCAGCCCTCACACGAGCGTCGCCAACGCCTCCGGCGTGAGTTCGTCGACGTTCGTGTGACCGGCGAGACCAAATGTCAGGTCGAGTTCGGCGATGATGTTCGCAACGGCATCGCGAGCACCGTCTGCACCTGCGAGGGCGAGCCCGTACATGTGCGGACGCCCGATACATACCGCGTCGGCGCCGAGCGCGAGCACCTTGAAAACGTCTGCGCCGGAATAGATCCCCGAGTCGGCGAGCACCTTGATCCGCCCATCGACGACAGGCGCTATCGCGGCGAGAGCGTCGACAGAACTGATGGCGCCGTCGATCTGACGGCCACCATGGTTGGAGACGATGATGCCGTCGACACCCGAGTCGACGGCACGCCGCGCGTCGTCGGGGTGCAGTACGCCCTTGAGAACGACCGGCAGCGCCGTGCGCTCGCGCAGACTCTCGATCTCCGTCCAACTCAACGACGGTCGCGAGTAGATGTCGAGGAAGGTCTGCACCCCCACGCGCGGCTCGGGACGAATGATGTTGCGCAGCAGCGATCCCGGGGTGTTCTTCGCAATGCTGAACAGGGTGCGCAACGCACCGAGCGAGATCTCGGGACGTTCCGAACTCCCCTGGGCCGCACGCTCGGAGACGATCTCGGTGAACCGCGGGTCCGAGGTGTACTGCGCGATGCCTTCCCCGCGCGCGAACGGTAACGACCCGATGTTGAGGTCACGTGGTCGCCAACCGAGCATCGTCGTATCAAGAGTTACGGCGACTGCCGACGCTCCGACGCCTTCGGCACGCTGCAGCAGACTGTCGACGAGGTCGTCGTCGGTCGACCAGTAGAGCTGAAACCATCGCGGCGCGCCGGGCCGTACGAGGTCCATCTCCGCGGCGACGTCCTCCATCCGAACCCCGCCCTGGTTGGAGAATATGTACGGAAGTCCCAGTTCTGCTGCGGCGTGACCGATCATCCTGTCGGCCCCGCGCGCGACGAGATCTCCTGCTCCGACAGGTGCGAACAGGATCGGTGCGGGTAGCCGGTCGCCGAACAGCTCGATTTCCAGCGTCCGCTCGGAGACGTCGCGCAACACCCGCGGCACGATGGCGCGTCGATCAAGTGCCCTGCGGTTTGCGGCCATCGTTCGACCCCCGCCTGCCCCGCCGGCGATGTACGCCCAGGCCCGATCGGACATCTCCGCTCGCGCTCGGCGTTCGAGTTCATCGAAATCGGTCGGTACGACGGGTGTACGACCGTGTACTCCCGCTTGGTAGATGTCGTTCTGGCGGGCACGCCCGAAGAGTGGTGACGGCATACTCCACAGCGTATGACCCGCCTCACACCGCGTTATCGGCGGCCATGACCGTAGTCACAGACAGCATCCGGGGTCGACTCTCGTTACTCTGGCGTGCGACCAGTCGGGGATATCAAAGGGTTCAGATGGCTATCTGGTTGTACAACCTCGGGCGTTCGGCATTCCGCCACAAGTGGATCGTGATCAGCGCGTGGATCGTCGTATTGATCGTTCTCGGTGCTCTCGTCGGCGTACTCAAACCGACCTTCGCCACCAATTTCGAGCTGCCCGGCACCGACTCCGATCGCGCGATGTCGGTGATGAAGCAGGACTTCCCAGCGGCAAACGATCAGCAGTTGAATTCGTCGACCAGCATTCTCGTCGAAGCCGACGACGGTCTCGAGAACCACATGGGCCAGATCGACGCACTCGTCGCCAAGGCTCGAACGCTACCCAAGGTCATCGAGCCACAGACCGTCGTCAATCCGGTGACGGCTGCCAAGGCCAATCCCGCCATCGCCCCGAAGGTTCTCGGCGACAACGGCAAGGTCGGGCTGATCCAGATCAGGCAGGACATCCGGGCCAACGAACTGACCCACGACGACATGGCGCAGTTCGAGGATCTGCTCGCCGAGTTCCGCGGCAACGGGTTACAGGTCGAGGGCACCGGCTCGCTGATGCAGGTCTTTCAGCAGGGCGGAGTGTCTGAGCTGCTGGGCTTCGTGATCGCGTTCATCGTCATGATCATCGCGTTCGCGTCCATCGTGGCCGCCTTCATCCCGATCGTCACCGGCATCTTCGGTGTCGGCATCACCATGCTGCTCGTCACGTTGAGCGCCAAGATCTTCGACGTCCAGCAGAGTGCCACCACGATCATCACGATGCTCGGGATCGCGGTCTCCATCGACTACGCGCTGTTCATCGTGTCGAGGTATCGATCCGAGCTGAATCTCGGCGGGTCGCGTGAGGCCGCTGCGGGCAGAGCGGTGGGAACCGCCGGCTCCGCAGTGGTGTTCGCTGGTCTGACCGTCGTGATCGCCGTGTGTGCGCTGAGCGTCGTCGGCATCCCCTTCATCACGCAGATGGGTATCTCGGCGGGCCTGGCCGTCGTGGTCGCGGTGCTCGGCGCCATCACGTTGATCCCCGCACTGCTCGGCGCGTTCGGCAGGTTTGCCTTCAGCCCCCGCATTCCCGGCCTGCGTCACGGCGACGAACCGGATTCGAAACCGTCCAACGGTCTACGCGTCGCCCGCTTCATCACCCGGTTCCCGCTGCCCGTCGCACTCGTCGGTCTCGTGCTGCTCGGCATCGCCGCGATCCCGATGTCGAGCATGCAACTCGGCATGGACTCGACCGGCGACAAGGAGTACGCGGCAACCAAGCTCCTCGAACGCGGCTTCGGCGAAGGCGTGAACGGGCCGCTACTCGTCGTCGTCAGTGACGCGTCGAACGGAGACATCGCTCCCGCAGCCAATGCGGTTGTCGCTCAGGTGAAGACACTGCCGAACGTCGCCAACCCCGAGCAGATCGTCTGGGTCGGCAACGGCCAGAACCAGCAGAACCCCCAGCAGGGTGCGACGGCCGCGCTGATCTCGGTCACTCCGGCGAAGTCTCCCTCGGGCCCGGAGACGCACACGCTGATGGATCAGATACGTGACTACGGGTCGTCGAACCCCGGTGGCGCGACAGTCAATGTCGGCGGCCAGACGGCCATCATGTCGGATATCTCGAGCAAGCTCAGCAGCGCGCTGCTGCCGTTCCTCATCGTGGTGGTCGGGCTTGCCTTCATCATCCTGACCATCGTGTTCCGGTCGCTGCTCGTGCCGCTGACGGCAACCATCGGTTTCTTGTTCTCGGTATGCGCGACGTTCGGTGCGACGGTGTGGATCTTCCAGGAGGGCCACCTCGGACTGATCGAACACACCAAGCCGATCATCTCGTTCCTGCCGATCTTCCTGATCGGCGTGGTGTTTGGACTCGCGATGGACTACCAGGTCTTCCTCGTGACACGAATGCGCGAGGAGTACGTGCACGGGTTGTCGGCGAAGGATTCGGTGATCGTAGGCTACCAGCACGGAGCGCGTGTGGTCGCCTCTGCTGCGGTCATCATGATCTCCGTGTTCTCGGCCTTCATGCTCGCGCCCGACACGATCGCGAAGATGATGGGCTTCGCACTGGCCGCCGCGGTCTTCTTCGACGCCTTCATCATCCGCATGGCCGTCGTGCCCGCCGTGATCACGATGATGGGCGACTGGGCGTGGAAGATTCCCCGCTGGCTCAACCGCATCCTGCCCAACGTCGACATCGAGGGCACCGAGATCCGCAAGATCCCGATCGACGACGAACCCGCCGAGACGCGCGAAGCCGTCTCGGCGGGCCAGAGCTGACGTCCGCTGGTCGAGCGTCCCCCGCTGGTCGAGCGTCCCCCGCTGGTCGAGCTGCACCCGCTGGTCGAGCTTGTCGAGACCACCCCAGGTCGAGCTGCACCCGCTCACCGCGTCATCGCGCTGTGTGTCCGGTGATGCTCGGCGACCTTGCCGCTGGTGACCGCGGCCTGCGCGCCGAGGCTGATCGCGAGGTAGATCATGATGCTCGCACCGTCGAGTCCGCCCATCCCGTGCTGTATGCCGTCGCCGAAGAAGGCGGGCACCACCAGGCTGATGGCGACATGTGCCGCGATCGCGACGACCCACAGCACGATGGTCAGCGCACCTCCCTTGCGGACCATCACGCCTGCCGGATTGCGGTAGACCTGCATGCTGTGCGCTCGCGGCACCGCCAGAATCGCCGCGACGACGAAGCCGACGAGGACCGCGACCGTCGCGCCGACAGTGACATGGTGTCCGCCGCCGAGATACTGCGCAGTTTCGAAGACGCCGATGATCCCGATGATCAACGGCAGCTTGAACAAGTTGTCCTTGAGTGGTTGTTCCCGCGTCTGGCGGTACAGGATGAAGACGACGACCAGGGCGGTGATGACTGCTGTGCTTGCAATGTTCATGCTTTGAGCATCGGCTCGCGGAGCAGGCGAAACATCAACCCGAGGGTGGAACCCGGGTGGAGATCGGGTGGATCGTGCTACTCCTACACCCCTGATCTCCGACGTCGACATTACGGTTGCCATGTGACAACGAGTCAAGATCCGGTGGCGACGGACCGTCTGCTGATCCGCGGGATCGTCGCGGTCTCGGTGCTGGTCTCAGCGTTCGCCGACACCGGCAAGCAGCCGATCTGGGCGACCGCCATCGGCTGGATAGCCACCTGTGTCCTGGTGGTGTTGCTATTGCGTTCGGTGCTGCGCGACAAGAATGCGCGGAGCTGGAGCACTCAGGCCTCGGCCCTTCACGCCATCGCCACGGTGGCGGCGTCGGTTGTCGCAGCGTTCGCATTTCACGGTGGCGCGACGGTCTGGCTTCCCTATATCGGCGTTGCCGCGGCGGCGATGTCGCAAACGACGGTCCTCGTGTCGGCGCTCATCGCATCGCCATCGCTGACCGCGCTGGGAATACTGATGTGGTGGCAGACCCACAACGCCTGGGCTGTCTGTATCAATGTCGCCAGTGCGGCAGCGGTTTTCGCCTTCATGCAGTTGCGGCGCCGTCAACGCGAAGCCGCAGAGCTTGCCGCAACCCAACGCGAGATCATTGCCGCCGAACGCTCCCGGGCGGCCTTGGCCGAGCAGCAACGCCAGATCTCCGCACAACTCCACGACGTTCTCGCGCATACACTCTCGGGCCTCATCATCACACTGCAGGGCGCCACTCTGCAGGCTGAGCGCGAGTCCGTGTCTGCGGAACTGACCGAAAAGCTGCGCACCGCAACCGCGTTGGCGCGTGATGGCCTCAGTGAGGCAAAGACTGCCGTCGAATCACTGCGCGACAGCGCAACGCGAGAGTCGGTGCCACTCGACCACTGGCTACCGAAGGCCTTGGCGCAGTTGAGGACCGGCGCGGGACTCGACGTCGAAGTGTCCGGCGATGTCGAGGTTGTGCCAGCGATCTGGCACGACGACGTGCGCGCGGTGCTCATGGAGGGGCTCACCAACTCGATGCGTCATGCCGCCGGCGCACCCATACGTATCGAGTTCACACCGCAACTCGTTCGGGTGCGCTCGGTCGGCGACCCGTCGACCTTCGTCGACCGCGGTCACACCAGCGGCGGCAACGGTCTGACCGGATTGACCGAACGCATCTCTGCGGCAGGCGGATCGCTGGAATACGGTACGACCGCACAGGGTTTCGATCTGACGGTCCGGTTTGGTTCATGACGGTACAGGTGGGTTCGTGACAGTACGGGTGGGTTCATGACGGTACGGGTGGTGATCGCCGACGATCAGACGGTCGTGCGCGAAGGGTTGCGCTCGATGCTCGGATTGTTCGACTCTCTCGACGTGGTCGGCGTCGCGTCGTCGGCCGAAGATGCTCTCGTGTTGGTGGCCGAGCAGACTCCCGACGTGCTTCTCACGGACCTTCGAATGCCGGGAATCGGTGGGATCGAAGGGATTCGACGACTCGCCGCGTCCGGGGCCCCGACCCGCGCGGTGGCATTGACCACCTACGACGACGACGCGACGATCGTCGAGGCACTCGACGCCGGTGCCGTCGGCTTCTTGAACAAGGACGCCGACCCCACGGCGATCGAGTCAGCGCTCCTCTCGGCGGCCGCCGGCCGCTCACTGCTCGACGAAAAGGCCATGCGCGCCTTGCTGTCTCGGACATCGGCGACGCCAGACCAGAGCAATCCACGCGCGCTCAACCCCGACGGCCTCACCGAACGCGAGTCGGAGGTCATCACGCTGATCGCGCAGGGGCTGTCGAATCAACAGATCGCCCGAACACTCGTCCTGGGGGTGAGCACCGTCAAGACGCACATCAACCACATACTCGCCAAGACGGGATGCCGCGACCGCGCGGCCGTCGTGGCCTACGCCTACCGCCTCGGGCTGGCCTGAGCCCGGCCGACATCCCCTGGTCCAGCTGCACTCTCCGATCGAGCTGCACCCGCTGGTCGAGCTGAACCCGCTGGTCGAGCTTGTCGAGACCACCCGCCGGTCGAGCTGCACCCGCTGGTCGAGCCTGTCGAGACCACCACAAGTGATTTCGACTCGGCAGCTCGCTCCGCTCGCGGCCAGCTCAATCAGCGGAAAGGGCGTCCCCCCGCCAATCGAGCTGCACCCGCTGGTCGAGCTATACCCGCTGGTCGAGCCTGTCGAGACCACCACAAGTGATTTCGACTCGGCAGCTCGCTCCGCTCACGGCCAGCTCAATCAGCGGAAACGGCCCACCCGCCGGCCGAGCTATACCCGCTGGTCGAGCCTGTCGAGACCACCCCAAGTGATTTCGACTCGGCAGCTCGCTCCGCTCGCGGCCGGCTCAATCAGCGGGAAGGGGCCACGCTCGCTCGCGGCCGGCTCAATCAGCGGAAAGAGACCACATCACGCCGAGAACAGCAGCGCAGCGCCCATGCCAACCATGATCACGGCCACGATGCCGTCGAGGATCTTCCACGCCCGGGGTTTGGCAAACAGCGGGGCGAGCCTGCTCCCGCCGCGGCCGATCAACGTGAACCACAGCACGCTCGCCGCGCACGCGCCGATCGCGAACGCCCACTTCGCATTTCCGTGACTGTTGGCGATCGCCCCCATCGTGAGCACCGTATCGAGATACACGTGCGGATTGAGCCACGTCAGCGCGAGCGCCGACCCGATCGCCACCCAGCGCGACGCGGTGCGCACCTCGTCGGCGTTGGCCGTGATGGCCTCGCTCGACCGAAGACACCGCCGCGCAGCCAGCAGACCCAAGACAACGACGTACGCCCCACCCGCGACCTTCGCGACGGTGACCACGGAAGGATGCGCCGACACCAACGCGCCGAGTCCCGCGACCCCCGCGACGATCAGGACCACGTCGGAGAGCGCACACACCGCGATCACCGGATTCACATGCACTCGGCGCACACCCTGCTGCAGCACGAAGATGTTCTGCGGCCCGATGGCCACGATCAAGCCCGCTCCGGTAAGCAGACCCATCATGGCTGCGAGGAGATATGTCGTCATGACACGAACGTAAGAGCACGTCACCGACAAGTACAGCGAATGTTTCTGTCGAAACATTAGACTCTCTTATGTGGATCTCGGATCGGACGCACTACGCACGCTGTCAGCGGTACTCGACGCAGGCACGTTCGACGCCGCGGCCGAGCAACTGCACATCACACCGTCGGCGGTGAGTCAACGCATCAAGGCGCTCGAGGTCTCCGTCGGACGCATCCTGGTCCGTCGCACCAAGCCGATCACCGCGACGCGCGACGGCGAGGTGCTCGCACGGATGGCCAAACAGTGGAATCTGCTCGCCCTCGAGGCTCAGCTCGAACTGACCGGCGACCTCGACGACGCCGTGACCGCCCCACTCACCGACCGCCCGCGCGTCCATCTCCCGATTGCCGCCAACGCCGACTCGCTCGCGACCTGGCTCCTCCCCACACTCGCGCGCTTCCACCGCGAGAACCCAGTTGCCGTCGAAGTGATCCGCGACGACGAAGCAGTCAACAGCTCGCGCTTGGTGACCGGCGAGGTGATGGGCGCCATCACCTCCGATCCCCTGCCCATCCGGGGGACCACACTGCGACCGCTGGGCATCATGCGCTATCTACCCGTCGCCACTGGGCAGTTCCTCGACACCTGGATGCCCAACGGCGTCGACGACGAATCCCTCGCCAAGGCCCCGATGGTGCAGTTCGATCGCAACGACGAGCTGCAACGCAGAGTGCTCCGAATGATGTCGGGACAGCGACTCGATCCGCCCGCCGTCTACATCCCTGCCTCCACCGAGTACCACCGTGCCATCGAAGCCGGAATGGGTTGGGGCGCAGTCCCTCTGGCGCAGATCGCCGATGCTCTCGACAGCGGCCGGGTGGTCACCTTCACCGACCTCCACGTCGACGTGCCGCTCTACTGGCAGTACTGGAAGCTCGGGTCGTCGTTGCTGCGCACTCTCACCGACCTCGTCGTCGACGGCGCTCGTCGCCATCTCATCGCGCCGCCGGACACCGACTCCTCAACCGCGTGAGCTCTGGCGGTCACTCCACCACTCGGGCGCGTCGACGAAATGGTTGTCGTACGGTTCCTGCGCAGCCACCAACTCCTCGAATGTGGCCTCGCCCGCCTGGATTCGCGAAAGCAGTCGGAAGTACTCGAATCGTTCGACGCCGGGCGTGAGGACGATCAGGACGCGTGCCGCAGCGTCGGGCACCGCACCGAAGGCATGCGGCATGAGTCGCGGAATCGACACTGCCGCACCAGCTTCGACTGTCACGATCTCATTACCGGCCATCAGGCGCAGGCCACCCTCGATGACGTAGAACATCTCGGACGACTGTCGGTGAAAGTGAGGCGCGGCGCCGTCGACACCCGCGTCGAGGCGAACTTCGAGTGAGCTCAGCGCGCCTGCGGTGTCGGATGCGTCGAACAGCAGGTGCATCGACGCGCGCTCGTTGCCGACGACATCGTCACTGGCGCTGCGGAATACGGGTGCAGTAGTGGTCATCGTGGTCTCCATTGCTTTGTTGATTGATTGTCGGATCAGAGAAAGAGCAGAACTGCGGCGACGATCAGTGCAAGTGCGGTCGCGCCGTGGATGCCGTAGGCGGCTGCTTTGCTGCCCCGATTGGTCAGCACGATCACCATGTCCCCCAACGGGATCAGGGCAAGCACTAGGACCAGAACACCGAGGTAGTCGAGTGCGACGAAGGTGAAGACGATGACGAGTAGTCCGGTCACGACGTCGCGAATGCCCTTCACCTGCCACCAGCCCCGTGCGTCCGGAGCCGGAGGCGTCGGTAGTCCGAAACCGGCCGCATTCTTCTCGTTCCTCGCCAGGTAAGCGCAGCCGACTGCAATGATCATCAGCGCGCCGGCCCAACTGAGGATGAGTCCGATCGAGGTCGCGAGCATCGCGATTCCTTCCAAGAGGATTTCTTCTATCGTTGTTAACTTCCAACGAACCAAACTCTATCAGTGATAGATCGAAGGTGCGGGGGATTCGCTCAAAAAGAAGCGACGCTGCCTGTCGGTCAGCGACGCGCCGGAGAATCTCCATCAGTAGTGCTCAACGCGGCGTCGATCTGCTCGGCGTAGATCGCGTGGAACGCTGCGGAGGGATGGAATCCGTCGGCGGCGAACAATCCGTCGCCGGACGGCTCGAAGCGCATGATTCTGCGGACTCGCCCGGATCCGGCGACCACGTCGTCTGCGATCGCGTCGAACTGCGCGGCACGCATGCCCAGCGTCTGGGCCAGCGCACCCGGCAGCGCCGGGCACATCTGCAGCATCGGCACCGGCAGCAGCACGATCTCGGCCCGCTCCGCCGCCGCGCACACGGCGTTGAGCAAAGCAGTAAGCTCGTCACGCCACCGACGGGCCGTGTGCATGTTCTTCGCGTCGTTGGCCCCGACGGACACGACCACGACGTCGGCCTGTGCAAGCACGGCGTCGTCGATCAGTGTCATCACCTGCGCAGCGGTGAAACCAGTTCGTGCGGCAACAACCCACTGCACCGAGCGGCACTCTCTGGTGGCGAGCCGTGTCGCGACTCCGCCGGCGAGGGTGTCGAGGTGGTTGTCGACCCCGACGCCGCCCGCGAGGCTGTCGCCGAGGACCACGAGGCGCAGACAATTCGGATCCGACGCGTCGCCGACGGTCCCGAAGTCGCCCTCGGCCTGCGGTAATCGCACGACGCTCCGCTTGGCGCGCAGCCCCTGCCACGCGATCACCGGGGTACGCCAGGTGGCGGCGGCAGCCAGGGTCACAATCTCGCGCATGGCATCCATTGTCGCAATCCCACTCAGGACTCGCTCGGGGCCGTCACCACCACGGCGTCGTCCAACGGATGCTCGATCTCGTCGCGCCAGAGTCGCGCCGCGACGTAGAAGGCGATCGCCGCTGGAACAGGCAGGATGCCGCCGATCACGAACACCGCGGTGAGCCCGATGGCGTTGCTCAACGGTGCGGCGATCGCCATCGACACCGGCATCAGAATGACGGAGACGAAGAAGTCGAGACTCGCGATCCGACCCAACAGCTCAGGCGGCACCCGCCGCTGCAGCAATGTTCCCCACAGCACCGACGGGGCGTCGAATCCGAATCCCAGCAATGCACCGGCGACGATGAACAGCCAGGTGTGCTCGGCGACGCCCATGACAACAAGCGACAGGCTCGACAGACCCCAGATGACGAACATGACGGTGAGGTATCGCCGAGGCATCCTGATCGACGCGAAGTACGCCGAACCGATCGCCGCTCCCGCCCCGTAAGCGGCGAGGACGAGCGCATGGTCTCCCGCGCCACCGTCTACGCGTTCGCGCAGCGCGAAGGGAACGAGCACCTCGATCGGACCCATCGTTGCCAACACAAGCAGCGTCGCGAAGAACAACGTGGCCCATAACCACGGAGTCCGCAGGACGTATCCGAAGCCCTCGACCAGATCGGTGACCGCCGATCGTGCCGGGTTGCCCCGCAACGCTTCTCGACGCTGAGGTAGCGGCTTCATCGTGAGATAGCACGCGCCCGAACAGATACTCGCGACCGCGGCAACCACGACCGCCGGTCCCGGCGCGGCAACCGACACGATCAATCCAGCAACCATCGGGCCGATCGCCTGAAAGACGACGGGCCGGGAGAACCCTTCGATTCCGTTGGCGGCCTGCAACTCCGATGCCGAGACGATCCGCGGGAGCAGCGCCGAGTAGGCCGGGTAGTACATACCGGTGGTGACTCCACCGAGCAACGCGGCGATCACCACCATCGGCAGGGTGAGCACCCCGAAGATCGACAGCACTCCGACGAGTCCGAACACACCCATCTTGACCACTTCGAGCGCCACGATGATCGATCGTTGCGAGACCCGGTCGGCGAGCACTCCGCCCGCGAGCGTCGAGACGATCATGCCCACCGCCGACACACCAGACGCCCACGCGACCTGCGTCGGGCCACCCCCGAGCTCGATGATCTGCCATACCAGTGCGATGGCCCAGACGCCGTCGGAGAACAACGCCAAGATGAGGCCGGCCACGAGCCGACGGAACTGCGCGCCGGCCAATGGCCGTAGAGCGCGCGGCAGCCGGGACTCGCTGGCGGTGATGGTCACCTCCCGAGGATGCCCGTCAGCGCACCCGTTCAGCCAGCGCTTTTTGCCGCCGACTCGCCGACGGTGTGGAACTCCATCGCTTCGGTGACCTCGTAGCGACGCGAATCGATGGCATCGAGTACCAGGTTGTGCCGGACCTGCCACGGCGCTTGATCCGACGACTTGGGGAGAGCGACGGCACCGCGTCGGACATAGCCCGCATCCAGTGCGAACAGCATGTGCTCCGGCAGCGTCGCCGACCCGACGGTCGGCGCCGCAGACGTGTATCCGTGCGCCCGCATGTACGCGATCAGATCACCGACCGCCTTACTGGTCAGATCGACGCGCAATGTCCATGACGCGTTGGTGTAGCCAATGGACCACGCCAGATTCGGTACGTCGTTGAGCATGTACCCGCGATAGGCGAACTTCTCGTGCGGTTTGAATTCGACGCCGTCGATCGACAGCTGCGCTCCGCCGAAGGCGAGCAGCTCGAGTCCGGTCGCGGTCACGATGATGTCGGCGGGCAACTCCTCGCCCGACACCAGCTTGATCCCGCCGGGCGTGAACCGGTCGATCTGGTCGGTGACCACATCGGCATGGTCGGAGCCGAGAGCCTTGTAGAAGTCGGCGTCGGGGATGATGCACAATCGCTCATCCCACGGGTTGTACCGCGGGCGGAAGTGCGTGTCGACGTCGTATCCCTTGGGGAGGTTGCGGATCGCGATCTGACGCAGCAGCTTTCGCGACGTACGCGGAAACCGCCGCGCGAACAGGTAGATCGACAACGTGACAAGTGCGTTGCGGTACCGGATCACGTCGTGTGCCCACTGCCTCGGCAACAGTCGCTGAATCCACGGCGTCGTCGGCTCCTGCCAGCCGACGGGGAACAGGTACGTCGGCGAACGCTGCAGCATCGTCACATGACCGGCGCGGTCGGCCATACTCGGGATGAGGGTGACAGCCGTTGCGCCACTGCCGATCACGACGACGTTCTTGCCCGCGTAGTCGAGATCCTCGGGCCAGAACTGCGGATGCACGATGGTTCCGGAGAAGTCCTCGGCGCCCGCGAAATCGGGGGTGTAGGCCTCGTCGTATCGGTAGTAGCCGGTACACAGATAGAGGAATCGTGTTGTGTACGTGCGGGTTTCGCCGCTCGCGTTGGTCGTGACAGTCCAGGTGTCGGACGCGGTGTCGAAGTCGGCCGCGGTGACCGTGACGCCGAAGTCGATCTGGTCGTAGATCCCGGTGTCGCGGGCGGTGTCTTCGAGATAGTCACGAATCTCGGCACCCGACGCCATGGTCTTGGTTCCGCGCCACGGCCGGAACGGAAAACTGAGTGTGAAGATGTCGGAGTCCGACCGCACTCCCGGGTAGCGGAACAGATCCCACGTGCCACCGATACGTTCACGCTGTTCGACGATCCGATACCGCAAGCCCGGATTTCGCTCCGTCACACGGTAGGCGGCGTCGATCCCCGCCAACCCTGCTCCCACGATGAGCAAATCCAGTACGTCGCTCAACTTGCCGCTCGCTTTCGGGTCGTCTTCTTGGCTGCTGTGGACTTCTCGGCCGTTGCCTTGTCGGCTGTTGCCTTCTTGGCTGCAGTTTTCTTGGCGGCAGCCTTCTTTGCCGGCGCCTTCTTCGCCGCGGCCTTCTTTGCGGGCGGCTTGTCGGCAGCATCGGATGAACCGCCGCTCGCGTCTCCCTTGTCCTTCACCGAAGCACGCAGTGCGGCAAGAAGATCCGCGACGTCGGAGTCCTCGTCGGCGGCTTCTTCCTTCTCATCGCTCTCCGGAAATGCCTCGCCGCCTTCGGCTTTCGCCTCGATCAGCTTCGACAGTTCGTCCTGGTAGGTGTCGGAGAACTCGTCCGGGTCGTAGTCGGTGGCCATCGAGTCGATCAACGACGACGCCATCTTCAATTCCTGGTCGCGGATCTGCACGTCGTCGCCGAGGAAGTCGAAGTCGGGCTTGCGCACCTCGTCGGGCCACAGCAGCGTCTGCAGGGTCATCACGCCAGGTTCGATGACCCTCAGCGCCGCCATGCGCGTGCGGTTGCGCAGGGTGAACGACGCGATCGCCAACCGGTCGGTCTCCTGCAACGCCTTCGCCAGCAGCACGTAAGCCTTCGGAGACTTCGACGACGGCTCGAGATAGTAAGGCTTGTCGAAGTAGATCGGGTCGACCTGGTCGACGGGTACGAACTCGACGATCGAAATCTCCGGACTCTTCTGCACCGGCAGACTCGCAAGGTCGTCCTTCGTCAGGATCACCGACTCGCCACTGTCGGTTTCGTACGCGTTGGCGATGTCGGAGTAGTCGACCTCGGTATCGGTTCCCTCCCGCACCCTGCGATAACGGATGCGGGCGCCGTCGGACGAATCGACCTGATACGACTTGCGGTCGTGACTCTCCGTCGCCGAATACACCTTGACGGGCACGTTGACCAGGCCAAAGCTCAGATCGCCCTTCCAGATCGAGCGCATGGGCACCATTGTGCCATCGGTCACGTCGCAAAGTGGCCGCGTACCGACACCGGATATGGGCACGCGACCAGATTCTGGGCACAATGAACTCATGGCGCCCTCCCAGAGCCTGGAGATCGACGGTCACACGATCGCTCTCACCAACTTGGGCAAGGTGCTGTATCCCGCGACCGGCACGCGCAAGGTCGACGTCGTCGACTACTACACCCGCATCGCCGACGTCATGCTTCCGCATCTGCGCGGCAGGCTGATCACCCGCAAACGCTGGCCCAATGGCGTCGAGTCGACGCCCTTCTTCGAGAAAGATCTACCTAGCGGGGTTCCGGAGTGGATTCCCCGCCACGCCGTCGCACACAGCGGGCGCACCATCACCTACGCGATGGCAGATTCTGCAGCCGTTCTCGTATGGCTGGCACAGATGGCCGCGCTCGAACTCCACACGCCCCAGTGGCTCGTCCCGCCGCCCGGCGTGCAGGCCGATCCGGAGAAGTCCGGTCCCAAGGGACTCGGCGAGATCCGCGCGAATCGACTCGTCCTCGACCTCGACCCGGGCCCCGACGTGTCACTCGACGAATGCGCGCAGGTGGCCCTCATGATGCACGAGATGCTCGACGGCGCGGGCCTTGCGTCGTATCCGGTGACCAGCGGCGGCAAGGGAATTCACGTCTACGCGCGTTTCGACCGACCCGTTGCGCCGGATTCCGCACGCACTGTTGCACGTGAGATCGCCTCGACGCTCGCGGCGGCACATCCGAAGACGATCACCGCCACGATGTCGAAATCCGAACGCGCCGGCCGTGTCTTCATCGATTGGAGCCAGAACAGCGCGTCGAAGACGACGCTGGCGCCGTACTCCATGCGCGGACGCGAAGAACCCTGGGTCGCCGCACCGCGGACGTGGGACGAACTCGCCGGTCCGGGACTGACACAGTTGCACTTCGGCGAGGTGCTCGAGCGCGCCGCCGACGGCGATCTGCTCGACGGCCTCGACGACCCCTACTCACCAGACACCGACGACGCGACGACAACCACCAGCGGCTCCGCGGACTCCGCAGACGACTCCGAGGAGCAAGTCGAGGACGCCGGCGCGCGCCCGGTCGTCGACCTGAGCACCTACCGTGCCAAGCGCGATGCGTCGAAAACCCCGGAACCCTTCGGCGACGAAGCGCATCGTCGACGCCGCGCCCAGTCGTCCGACAGCGACGACGAGAGCGACCCCGAGGACTCCGACGACACGGTGAGCGCGGCGTCGGCGGGACCGATCTTCGTGATCCAGGAACATCACGCTCGCCGCCTGCACTACGACTTCCGGCTCGAGCGCGACGGAGTGCTCGTCTCCTGGGCCGTGCCGAAGAACCTGCCGACCGATTCGGGTCAGAACCGGCTGGCCGTACACACCGAGGATCACCCTCTCGACTACGCCGACTTCTCCGGCGACATCCCCGGCGGGGAGTACGGCGCCGGGCACGTGGAGATCTGGGATCGCGGCACATACGAGACCGAGAAGTGGCGCGACTCGGAGGTCATCGTCCGCCTTCACGGCGAGCGAATCCAGGGCCGCTACGCGCTCATCAAGACCGGCGACAAGAACTGGCTCGCGCACCTGATGAGCGACGAGCCGCGGCCCATCCTCCCCGACAGCCTCACACACCCGCGCCCGATGCTGGCCACCGACGAACCTGTCGAACGTCTCGACGGCAGGGACTGGGCGTTCGAGGGCAAGTGGGATGGGTATCGAATTCTGTTGCGCTCCATCGATGGAGACTTCCGCCTCACCTCGCGATCGGGAATCGACATGACCGACGACTTTCCCGAATTGCGCTCGGCGGCAGACGAACTCGGCCTCATCGACGTCGTCCTCGACGGTGAGGTCGTTGCCGTGGACTCCGCCGGGCATACCAACTTCACCCTGCTTGCCTCACGCAGCAATACCGCGGAGGCGTACTCGCTCAAGCTGTACCTCTTCGACATCCTCTATCTCAACGGCACATCGCTCTTGCGTAAGCCGTGGTCGGAGCGTCGACAACTCCTGGAGGCTCTCGCGCCGGCATTCAAAGAGTCTGCGTACGTGGAGATTCCGCCGCTTCTACCCGCTCCCGGCTCGGCTGCTGTGCGTCATAGTCGCGACCACGGACTCGAGGGCGTCATCGCCAAACGCAGGACGTCGACATATCAACAGGGACGACGAAGTAGCCAGTGGCGCAAGCAGAAGAACTGGAGCGACATCGAGGTCGTCATCGGCGGTTACCGACTCGGTCGCGGCAATCGCGAGGGTGCCATCGGGTCACTGCTGGTCGGGCTACCAGAAGAGACCGGGCTGCGCTACGTCGGCAGAGTGGGCACCGGATTCACCGAGGCGTCGTTGAAAAGCCTTGCAGAAGAACTCAAGCCACTGGAGATCTCACGAAGTCCGTTCCTGGAGAAGCTCGACCGCCCCGTCGCGTCCACCGCGACCTGGGTGCTACCGAAGATCGTCGGCGAGGTCAGGTTCATGGATTGGACCAGCACCGGCCACCTCCGCCACCCGAGCTGGCGCGGAATCCGCCGCGACAAGCTTCCGGGCGACCTCTGACAAAACCTTCTGACAAACACCCTCTGACAAACACCGGATAACAGGCCCACCCGCACCAGCGACAGGACACCGAAGATGAGCATCACCCACGACACCGTCGGGAAGTACATCACCGTCGCGGCCGCCGACGGCGACGCGGAGGCATACCTCGTCCGACCCGCCGGTGAAAACCCGGAAAGCGATTACCCCGGCGTGCTTTTCATCATCGACGCCATCGGGTTGCGCCCACAGACCCGCCGCATGGCCGACCGCATCGCGTCGTGGGGCTACGTCGTGCTGGTTCCGAATGTCTTCTACCGCTGGGGCACCGCGGAGGAAACATCGCCGGAGGACGAGCTCCTCGACGCCGACGCACGCAAAGAGTTCTTCAGCGTGGCCATGCCGCGCGTGCATGCTCTGACCGACGATCTCGCCGAACCCGACCTCTCCGCATATATCGACGCCTTGAATGCCACACCCGGCGTCTCGAAAGGCCCGATCGGCGTGACGGGGTACTGCGCGGGCGGCAGACTTGCCCTGCTGGCCGCGGCGACCCGGCCCGACGACGTCGCAGCTCTCGGCATGTTCCACACGGGCGGGTTGGTCACACAGTCGTCAGGCAGTCCGCATCTGCGCCTCGCCGACGTCGACGCCCAGGTGCTCGCCGTGCACGCCGACCGCGACCGTTCGCTTCCCTCCGAAGCGATCGCCCAGTTCGAGCACGCTCTCATAACCGCGGGCGTCACTCACTCCGCGACCGTGTATCCGGGCGCAGAACACGGCTACACGATGGCCGACACCGCGTCGTACAACCACGACGCCTCCGAGTACCACTTCGCCGAGCTTCGGAAGTTGTTCGCACATACGCTGCACTGAATGGCAACGCTGCCCTGAATGCGAACTTTGCACCGAATGCCACGTTGCACACGATCGCCGTCATCGGTCATAGGGGCGCCATAAGTGAGTCTCTCGCCACGCCCACCGACCTCGCTTCGCGATCGGGAACTCCGTTGGCTATGTTCAGTGGTGTCCAACCCCGGGAGAGCCTGTGTTCGTTGTCGCGCACATCAGCGACCTGCATTTCAACGGCACCCGATTCAATCGCGCCCGAATCGAATCGACGTTGAGCTATATCAACGCGCGCGCGGACGGCATCAATGTCCTCCTGATCACCGGTGACGTAGCCGACGAAGGCAGCCCGAGCGAGTACCGCGAGGCATCGCTCGTCATCGACAGCCCGCTGCCCATCCTCATCACCGAGGGCAACCACGACGAGCGCGTTGCGTTCAACGCAGGCATTCTGCGGGCCGAATCATCTGCGCCGATCAACTCGTCGAGCCTCGTCGACGGCGTCTTGTTCGTCGTGGTCGACAGTTCCATCCCGGGCCGCAACGACGGCTACATCGACGACGACACGCTCGCGTGGATGTCTGCGGAGATCGCCGCGCACGGACCCGACACCCCGGTGTTCGTCGCATTCCACCATCCGCCGGTCACGCTGGAGATGCCGTTCATGGACAGCATCCGCCAGACCGGCGAGGAGCGCATCGCAGCCCTCGTCGACACGCATCCCAACATCGTCGCGTTCCTGTGCGGACACGCGCACACGCCCGCGGTCACCCGATTCGCCGACCGCCCGCTTTGCGTCGCACCCGGCGTCTCGTCGACGCTGAACCTGCCCTTCGAGGGCCACGACATCGTGAACCGCGGCCAGCCGCCCGGCATCGCCTTTCATGTCCTCGACGACGCCGGACGGCTGATCACACACTTTCGCTCGGTGATGTTCTAGCGCCTTCGCGGTCCAGCAAGCCACTCACGTGATGGCCGACGCCTGCGAGGTGGATACCGGTCTGGGTGACCTCGTAGACCTGTGCGGTACGAATATCGAAGTAGAGTCCGATGATTCGCAGGCGCGCCTCGGCCGCTGCCCGCCCGACGAGGTGATGGCGACTCAGAATCTCCACCTGCTTGGCGACATTCACCACCGCGAGTTGGTCCACATCGTTGAAACCCATTCTGGCGGCCGACCTTCCAGCGGGATGCCCGAGTTGCAGTGCTGTCCTACTCGGTTCGGCCTGGGCCAGCCACGAGCGGATCGGCGAACTCGACGCCGCATCCGAGGACGATTCGCGGCCACGACTCTGGTCGAGCACCGCTCGCATCGCACCACACGATGAGTGTCCGCAGACCACCACGGCGGTTACGCCGACCTCGTTGATCGCGAAATCCAGTGCGGCCTCGATGGATTCGGCGCCGCCGTTGGGCCCTCCGACGATATTGCCGACGTTGCGCACCGTGAACAGGTCGCCAGGACCGCTCGAGGTGATGATATTCGGCATGATGCGCGAGTCGGCACAGGTGAGGAAGAAGGCGTCCGGCTGCTGGTAGTCGACAACATCCTGCAGGTGGCCACGCAGCACGTCAGCGTGTTCGCGGTGATAGTCGGTGACGCCCGCCATGATCGACCGCAGCGATGCCGGGACGTCGGCAACAGCCTTGTCGTCGACCGGGATCCGTTGGCTGCGCCAGGGGGTAAGACCGACGATGCCGCCGGTGTGTCGACGGGGCGGAGCGAGCGGTGCATGCTCGATTCGAGCCCGACCGCGCTCGACGATCGTGACCTCGTTGCCCGTGGCCTCGCGCGCACGCACCCAGTCGGAGATCATCTCCGACGCCGCGTGGTCGAGGAAGTCGACGTCGAATTCCAATGTGACCGGGACGTCGTCGGGAACCTTGCTCAGAGTGCTGTTGAATCGCGGCATTGACAGGAAGCTCAGCGATCCCCGTACCGCGATCAGCCACTCGTCCGATTCGCCGGTCGCCACCGGTCCCGAGTTGATCTCGACTCGGATGACCCGCCAGAGGACCAGTGCCACAGCGAGGGCAAGGCCGATTGCCACACCCTCGAGAAGATTCAGGAAGACGACGCTGACAACGGTCACGCCGTACACCCACAGGTCACCGGTGCGCAGAGCGGTTTTCATGTGCGCCAACTTCACCAGTTGCATGCCGATCACCACGAGGAGCCCGGCGAGCGCCGCCAGCGGGATCTGCTCGACCAGTGCCGTCAGGAACACCGCGAAGACGAAGACCCACACACCGTGCAGAACCGCCGACCACCGAGTACGCGCTCCGGCAGCAACATTCGCGGTGCTCCGCACGATCACGCCGGTGACCGGAAGCCCGCCCAGGAGTCCGGACGTCATGTTCGCGCTGCCCTGCCCGATGAGTTCGCGATTGAATCTGCTGCGCGGACCGTCGTGCATCTTGTCGACGGCAACGGCAGAAAGCAGGGATTCGACACTGGCGATCAGTGCGACGGTGAGCACGCCTAGAACGAATCCACCCCAATTGCCATGGGGCAGTTCAGGCAGCGAGATTGCGTCGAAGAAGTTGCCGTCGAGACGTACCCGCTCGACGTCGAGGTTGAGCACAGCTGCCAACACGGTCGCTAGCGCGATCGCCGCGAGCGGTCCCGGAATCTTGCGTGCACGTGCGGGAAGATACTTCCAGCCAACCATCACCACGATGACGATCACTCCGATCGTGGCGTCTGCCCAGCTTATGTCGCCGATCCGCTCGGGCAGCTCGCTGATGTTGGCAAGTGCAGAACTCTGCGATTTACCGCCGAGCAGTACGTGGATCTGTTGCAGCGCAATGGTGATTCCGATTCCGGCGAGCATCGCGTGCACCACCACCGGCGCAATGCCGAGCGCGGCGGTCGCGATCCGGCTGACACCGAACAGAATCTGCAGGATTCCCGCACCAACGGTGATCGCACACGTCACCTTCCAACCGAAGTTGGCGACGAGTTCTGCCACCACCACTGTCAGTCCCGCCGCAGGCCCCGACACCTGAAGCGGGCTACCTCCGATCGCTCCCGCCACCACACCACCGACCACCGCCGCGATCAGCCCCGCCATGACGGGCGCACCGGAGGCTACTGCGATGCCGAGCGAAAGTGGCAGTGCCACAAGGAAAACAACCAGCGATGCCGGTACGTCATATTTCAGAACACCACGCCATCGGTCGCGCGATTGTTGGGCCGTGCCTATCCGTCGAGAATCTGTCGGGGTAGTTGCCATGAAACGAACGTACAGATGCAGAGTTAATTAGAGATGCCCTGAGGCATAAAATTCTTGTGAGACTTACACAGCCCGATTTTGATTGTGATTCAGTTCACGCCATCATCGAAAGTCGTTGCGCTGTTCAACTTTTCGATCCGGTCTGCAATAGCTGATCGAGAATCTTGCCGCCGATTTCGGGAATCAGGCCTGGTCCGGTGTCCGGAAGATCATTCGGCAGACCAGGCATATTCGGGATCGATAATTCTGAATTCTTAGTGGTGGG
Source organism: Gordonia sp. w5E2 (assembly GCF_036540975.1). Taxonomy (NCBI): domain Bacteria; kingdom Bacillati; phylum Actinomycetota; class Actinomycetes; order Mycobacteriales; family Gordoniaceae; genus Gordonia; species Gordonia sp. w5E2. The sequence goes on from NZ_CP144213.1 coordinate 4,793,762, forward strand.
AATTCTTGCGGCGCGGGTCGCTTCGAGGCGAATGCCTTTCTGCTGATCTTTCGTCAAAGGTTTGAGATACTTCGCCATATCGGTCGGCGTAGTGACAGATCCGCTCACCTTCAGTCCCACTGCAGCGAAGTCGGCCGCGGCTCGCCGAATGTGATTCGGTGAGGTGACCAGCACGATGTCGGCAATCCCCCGCGCACCGAGAATTGCGGCCGTGTTCTGTGCGTTCGACACCGTGGACACCGACTTGTCCTCCGTCGTCACCCGCGACGCGTCGACGCCATTGGCGACGAGCCACTTCTTCATCGCCGACGCCTCGGTGATGCCCTTCTTCGGCACGCCACCGGTGACGACGATCGGGAGCGACGGCGCGGCGTCGGCTTGGGCTTTGCCCGCCGTCAGCCGCTTCACCAGTTCGGGTGCCATCGTGCCGTCGGCGCCGAGCCCGTAGCCGAGTATCACAATCGCCGGCTGCCCCGACGCGGGCGCGGGCGAGGTGGACGGGACGATCGCGGCGGCAGCAGAGACGCCGGCAGTGATGTTGCGGACGCTCGTCGCGAGCGTCGGATTGATCATCGAGAGTCGGCTCAGTGCCGCCTTCCCGGTGGCGGCATCGTCGACCTGATCGGACCATACCGACTGCAGCGCAAGTGATTCGGCGTCTGCGGGTGCGACGATCAGCGACTGTTTGAGCGACTCGAGTCCGCCAGCCACGTCACCGGCCGCGAACTTCTGCTGGGCGGAGTTGTAGAGCGACGCCGGATCGATGGCGGTCACGGTCGGTTGCACCTGCGCGTGGTGCACCACCGGCAACGAACCCACCACACCGCCGACCGCTGCCGCAGCGACGACCGCGACGACGCCGCGTCGAATCCGTTTCACTCTGGCCACATGAGTCACTCGTGTAACTCTAGGTTGACTTGTCCAGTACTGGGTCTCCCTGCGATCCCAAGTCGATAACAGCGAGGCTCAGCAGTAGTAAGAGCTAGCTCACCCCGTTGAGCCGGTTCACCGACGCGAACAGGTCTCCGACCCGATAGTTGTTCACCGCGACGAAATTCGGAATCATGTTCCGCTCTGCGCGGCACTGCTCGAGCCGGTTGAACAAGAACTCCTCGCGATTGACCACACCGGCGTCGCGGATCCTGCTGGTGAAGTTGCTCATCCAGTGATTCACCAGAAACAGTGGCGCTGTGGTCGACCCTCTGTTCCGATCGCAGTTGAACTCGGCTGTCGTCCGGAATTCGTACGGTGTGTCCTGGGTCCACTCCTTGCCGTCGAGCAGCCAGGGGCGCTCGGCGCCGCCACCGACGTTCTCGTGCAGCCAGACCAGGGTGTGACGGCTGTCGATCATCTGCCGCAGCGTCGGCCACGGCTGGCCCATGGTCGGGGTGTAGAGCCGGTCGTAGAGTCCCGCCTGCCGCAGCAAGGTCTCCACGTCGGCGGGTGCGACCATGTCCTGCACAAAGAATGTGACCACCTCATTGGGGTGGGCGTCCATCCACTCGCGCACCTTGATCATCAGCGGCAGCCACTCCGTCGAACCGAGTTCGCACAGCTCGTGACACAGGTAGGGCTTGACCGGTCCGACGGGAGTCAGATCGAGGGCGTCGCGCACCCTCAAAGCACTCTGCACGGTCTGCGCGCCATACAGCTGCTCTGCCGCTGCCAATGCCTGTGCGCGGCTGTCCTGAGTGTTGGCGATGATCGGCGGCTTGTTCGACATCTGACCGTTCCAACTGTCGATGAGGAACACGCGTACGCCGTCGTCGAGTTGCCCCATGACGCCGGTCTCCTGTTCCGCGAGAAACCATCGATTGCCGTCGGCCGCCGACATCGAATTGTGCGTCGCGGGAAACGCCACGTCGTTGTATGGCCGGTCGCACAACTCGACGTGACCGTTGCACGCATTCGGATCATTCTCGGCGACAGCGGAACTCAACGCCGGGGTCGGCTGCGGCCAAGACAGTACGCCGACAGTCGCAAGCAGGACCGCTACGCCGACTATCGCCACCGCCGGAATCGCCAACCGGCCGACGATCTGGCGCCGATCGCTGTGCTGCAGTTGCCGATTCGCTGCCCGCAGCAACTCCCCCGCACCTGCGAAGAGCGCGAATGCTCCGAGCAGCACAGCGACGACCGTGACGAAGGTCAGCGGGCGCACCACCGCCAGCACGCCCAGCAACACCAGCACTCCGCCACGCGCGGCGATGGCCGCGGGGGTCGAAGGTCGTCGTATCACCCACTCGCGCAGACGCTCTGCGAGTCTGTCGAGATCGTCGACCGGCGCGAGACTCGACGCCGCGCGCACGGCCAGCCCGATGAGCGCCGCAACCGCAGCGATGATCCACAGCCTGCCGTCGACCTCGCGCCAGACCGCTACCGTGAGAGCGCCGTCGAGGGTGTCGGTCGGGAGGAAGGCGGCAATGATGGTGCAGGCGAGCAGGATTGCGGCGACGAGTGCCGCGAGCCAGATGATCGCCGCGCCAAGGGAGTCGGTGACCGCGGCGATGCGCGAGGCCCGACCCGTAGCCGCGGGCGGAGGTCGGATGAACGCCGCACCCACAATCAGCAGTAGGCCCAGCAGCGGCAACAACCACGCGAGGACTCGTACCCATCTGACGTAATCGAGGATGCCCGAATCCCATTCACTCGCACCGATCGCCGAGAGCGTGACATCCATGTTGTCGGGTAGTCGAGCAGCGACGTCGGGTGCCACCGTCCGCAGCGCGGCGACGGTAACCGCCCCGAGATCGGCCAGACGCAACACGAACAGATTGCTGTCGCCCTGGGTTATCGACCTATGGATCGACGCGGTGAGTCCTCGCACCGCGGGCCCCGCCGCGGGACTCGACACCGCCGAGATCGACACCGATTCCACCAGCGGACGCAGCGCGATGAGTTCCGGCGACGCCGAGATGATCTTGCCGGACACGAGCAGCCCGAGTTGCCGCGCGACCGCGGGATCCTGCCGGATCGAGTCGACATGCGCGGCGAACCGGGCGCTGTTGACGGCCTCGCGGTTGACCACACCCGCGAACAACCCGCCGAGCAGACACAGCACTCCGAGCGCGAAAACAACGTGCGAAATCACCGTGCGAACTCGGGAAGCGTCGACTGCCATCACATACACATAGCAGCGGGCGGCACATTGTGCCGCCCGCTGCTACCAAATCGTAAAGCACTTCATGAGGCTGCTACAGCGCCTTGAGCTCCTCGATGACCTCGGCGACCGACTTCTTCGCGTCGCCGAACAGCATCGACGTCTGCTCCGCGGTGAACAGCGGATTGTCGATACCGGCGTAGCCCGAACTCATCGAACGCTTGAGAACGATGACCGATCGGGACTGGTCGACGTTGAGGATCGGCATTCCGTGAATCGGCGACGACGGGTCGTTGCGCGCCGCCGGATTGGTCACGTCGTTGGCGCCGATCACGATGGTGACGTCGGTGCGAGTGAACTCGCCGTTGATGTCGTCCATCTCCTTCATCGAGTCGTACGGCACGTCGGCCTCGGCCAGCAGCACGTTCATGTGGCCCGGCATACGACCGGCGACCGGGTGGATCGCGTACTTGACCTCGACGCCCTTGTCCTCCAACAGGTCTGCCATTTCCTTGACCGTGTGCTGCGCCTGGGCGACGGCGAGACCGTAGCCCGGAACGACGACGACCTGGTTGGCGTATGCCATCTGGATCGCGGCGTCGGCAGCCGACGTGGCCTTGACCGTGTCGCCCGCACCACCGGCAACACCCGCGGCACCGGCGTCGCCGCCACCGAAAGACCCGAAGATGATGGCGGGAATGGAGCGGTTCATGGCCTTGGCCATCAGCATCGTCAGGATCGAACCCGACGCTCCGACGATCATGCCTGCCACGATCATCGCCTGGTTATTCAGCGCGAGACCCGCAGCGGCAGCGGACAATCCGGTGAGTGCGTTGAGCAACGAGATGACGACGGGCATGTCGGCGCCGCCGATGGGGAACACCACGAACAGACCCATCAGACCCGCGACCACCAGCAGGATGACGATCCAGTACCACGGAGTCGCGTTGGTCGAGCTCGCCTTCACACCGATGACCACGGCCACCGCGACGGCCACGATCGCCAGCACGACGTTGGCGACCTGGAACAGCTTGGCGGCTGCGACGAGCTTCTTCTCGAGGTTCTTGTTGAGCAGTTCCTGCAGCTTCGCGAAGGCGACCAGCGAGCCCCAGAAGGAGATCGAACCGATGATGGCCGCGAAGAGCGATCCGACGATCACGGCCACGTTCGGCTCGTGCGGCACCTGGGTGAAGCCGTCGTACTCGATGTACTCGGCCCACGCGATGAGCGCGACGGTGCCGCCGCCGACGCCGTTGAAGAGCGCGACCAACTGCGGCATCGCCGTCATCTTGGTCTTGAGGGCCGGCGGGATGCCAAGTGCGACACCGATCGCGAGACCGATGGCGATCAACACCCAGTTGACCGTCGGGACACCGACGTCGCCTGCGTCGTTGTAGACGCTGAGCAGGGTCGCGACGATCGCGATGCCCATACCCGTTGCCGCGATCCAGTTTCCGCGCACAGCGGTCTTGGGGCCGGTCAGCCCCATCAGGCCGTAGATGAACAGCGAGAAGGAGACGATGTAGAGAGCCGTGACGCCGTAGCCCAGGCCTTCGGAGACCTGTCCCGTCGACTCGCTCGCCAGCACCGTCGAGGCGAGGATGGCGCTCACTTGGCAGACTCCTTCTTACCCTTGAACATTCCGAGCATGCGGTCGGTGACGAGGAATCCGCCGACCACGTTGAGCGTGCCGAAGATCAGCGCGACGAACGCGATGATCCGGGTACCCCAATTGGCATCTGCCGGAAGCGAACCCAGCACGACCAGCGCGCCGAGCACAACGATGCCGTGAATAGCGTTGGTACCGGACATAAGTGGGGTGTGCAGCGTGTTGGGCACCTTCGAGATGACCGCGAAGCCGACGAATCCCGCTAGAACGAGAATGGCGATGTTCGCCATGAGACCGGTGTACATCAGGCCTTCACCTCCGAACTGGTCGACGTCGACCCGGTCACGCATGCGGATGCGATGACCTCATCGTCGAAATCGGGTGTGATGGCGCCGTTCTCGTCGAGCATGAGCTCGATCAGCGCCTGCAGGTTCTTCGAGTACAGCTCGCTGGCATGCTCGGGCATCGTCGCCGGCAGGTTCAGCGGAGACGTGATGGTGACGTCGTGTTTGACGACGGTCTGACCCGGTTCGGTCAACTCGCAGTTGCCACCGGTTTCACCTGCAAGATCGACGACGACGCTGCCGGGCTTCATGCCCTCTACTGCAGCGGCGGTGACCAGGCGAGGCGCCGGGCGACCCGGAACCAGCGCGGTGGTGATGACGATGTCGAAACCCTTGATCGCGTCTTCGAGCGCCTGCTGCTGCTTGGCGCGCTCGTCGTCGGTGAGTTCACGGGCGTATCCGCCTTCACCGGCGGCGTCGATTCCCAGATCGAGCCACTGCGCGCCGACCGAACGGACCTGCTCGGCCACCTCGGGTCGCACGTCGTAGCCGGTGGTGCGGCCACCGAGGCGCTTGGCCGTTGCCAGCGCCTGCAGGCCGGCGACACCCACGCCGAGCACCAGCACGGTTGCAGGCTTGACCGTGCCCGCCGCGGTGGTGAGCATCGGGAAGAATCGCGTCGACTTGTCGGCTGCCACGACGACCGACTTGTAGCCGCTCACGTTGGCCTGCGAGCTCAGCGCGTCCATGACCTGCGCGCGCGAGATGCGCGGAATCGCCTCGACGGCGTACGCCTCGACGCCCGCTTCTTTCAGCGCTCCGACCTTGGTGTCGGCATTGCGCGGTGCCAAGAAGCCGATCAGCTTCTGGCCGCGCCGCAGCTTGGCGATCTCGGCGTCGCTCGGCGGTGACACACGAAGCACCACATCCGCCGCGTACGGATCGCCGATCGTCGCTCCTGCCTCGACGTATGCGTCGTCGGGGATCAACGCCTCCACACCGGCGCCCGATTCGACGGTTACCGGCACTCCCTTACCTACCAGCGTCGCAACGACCTTCGGGACGAGCGCCACGCGACGCTCACCCTCGGCCGTTTCGCGCACGACTCCCACGCTCATGTTGTCAGTTTCTTCTCTGTCTTCTTCGGCACTGGTCTTCGTCAGTGCTCGATCTGTTTGGGTACGAGCGCACGGTGATCCGCGGGTTTACTCCTCCGGCCACTGCGTTTGGCGCCTCGTCGGGGCGCGTTCGTCAATGAGGTGGTCATCCGCACGCCGCGCCCGCTCGAAATTCGGTGCGACGAACATAGCATGACCTCAGCAGACGCAGATCACGCCGTTGAATTGCTCACTTTTGCTTGACGTTGCCGGCTGCCCACCGAACTAGATGGGCAACCAAGTCGCCGACGGGGTCCTCGGGGACCGCTGCGGGCGCGGTGTCGGCGGCTGCGGGGAGCTGGCCAGGGTTTGTGGGAGCAGGGGTCGGCGTCGCGCTGGTGTTCTGCGGCGGCTGCCACGTCTTGCCCTGTGCCGCGAGGGCGTCCGGGTCGGTGACCGGTACCTGCAGCCCCAACGCGTCGTACAGAGCAACCTGAATCTCGCGCGGTGTCGGCAGCTTCTCGCCTGCATTCGTCGACGCCTCACCCGGCTCCGGTACGGGGACAAGAGTGTCGAGCGCGTCGTCGAATTCTGGTGGAACGGGTATGCCCAAGCTGCGCAGAAAGATCCCCTGCGGATTGCCACCGTCGAGGACCACGTAGGTGGTGGCGCCGACTTCTTTGGTCGAGACCACCCGGTACTGGTTCACCAGGTTGCCCTTTTGGCCGTGGATCGTAGCGCCGGGCAAGAAGTAGAAGGCGGAGGTCAACGGGTGCGCGAGCGGATTTCCCAAGCCGCACACCGAGTCTCCGCGCACGCAGTAGGAAATGACCCGAATGTCGCCGGTACTCGATTCGTCGCGCGGACCGTTCGTGTAGGCACCGGGGATGACGCTGGGTATGACCGTTTCGATGCCGGTGTTGGGAAATCGCGAGTCGGCGCCGACCACCACGACGACGTCGGCGTCCGGGATCGCATCCGCGTCTCCCGCCAAGTACTTCTGGTGGAGTTTGTAGGCGACGTTCATCGCGATGGGCCCGCTCTGCGAGTAGCCATTGAGAACGATGGTGCCCGATTTACCGCGATCAACCCATGCCCGCTCGGCGTCAGCGACCCCGTCGGCGGTACCGATGTCGACCGAATCGTTGTAGGTGCCGTTGCCGGTGAGATCGAACTTCTTATTGCCGACTACGACTCCGAATGCCGCAGGGTATTGCACGACAGGGATTTTCGGATTGTAGGAGCCCGCGCCATGCGGTGCGTCGTAGAACCCGACGTCGACCGTGCGGCCGTACTGGTCGCCTCCCATCGGGGAGCCTGCGCCGCCGATCGCCGTCGAGCTGATCGGTGTGAAGTCGCTGGTGCCGGGGATGAGGAGCACCGTCGAGTCTTCTCCGAGACCCTGCGGGAGCCAGCTGGGTTTGTCCCGGATCGGCGTCGGCTCGTACCAGGACCTGGGCAATTGAACCGTGGGGAGCCGGACGGGACCCTGCGCGCCCTGCGAAGCCGCACCGGCGGTGCCGGGGGTCAGCAGTAGGGCCGCGGCGCACACCGCGAGTCCGGAAGTGACAACCCCGCGCATGTGACCCACCCCTCGATGTGTGCTGCGTCGAAGGGTAACCCCGGCAATAGCCTCACGCCCACGGCGGCACCACTCCGTGCTCTCATCAGCCGACGGTGTAGTCGCGGGAATCGAGTCCGGTCGCGCCGTCGGGAACCGGGTCGGCCTCGGTCTCGGTCTGCGCTTTCCCGTTCTTGTCGATGGCACGGCATTCGACGGTGTGCTGGCCGCTCGTCGCCTGCCAGGTGAACTTCCACTGGCGCCAGGTGTCGATGCTGTACTCGGTTGCCAATTGCGCGTCCTGCCAGGGCCCGCGGTCGATGCGGACCTGCACAGCGGAGATACCCGTGTGCTGCGCCCACGCCGTCCCGGCGATGATCACCTCTCCGGGCTTGACCGAGCCGCCCGCTGGACGGTCGATGCGCGACGCGAGTTTGATCGGACCAAGCGCCGACCAACCGCGCGTCGTCCAGTACGCCTGAGCGTCGGCGAACCGAGTGAGTTCCCAGTCGGTCACCCACTTCGTCGCCGACACATACCCGTAGAGCCCCGGAATCACTTGTCGCACAGGGAATCCGTGTTCGATGGGAAGCGGCTCGCCGTTCATAGCGACTGCCAGCAGCGCGTCACGCTTGTCGGTGATCGCAGACACCGGGGTGCCCGCGGTCCATCCGTCTGAGCTCGTCGAGAGCAACATGTCGGCGCCAGGGCGCACTCCGGCCCTGTCGAGGATGGCCTTCATCGGCACGCCGAGCCAGCGGGCATTGCCGATCAGATCACCGCCGACCTCGTTCGACACGCACGTCAACGTCACGACGCGTTCGGTCATGGGCATGGCGAGTAGTTCGTCCCAGGTGAGGGTGAACTCCTCGTCGACGAGGCCGTGCACCCGTAGCTTCCAGTCCGTGGTGGTCAGTTGAGGCACTTGCAGGGCGGTGTCGATGCGGTAGAACGACGCGTTGTCGGTGACGTACGACGTCGCTCCCTGCACACCGATGTCGACGCCCGCGGGGATCGGCGGCGCGGGTGAGGCGGGCGCGGGGAGCTTGATGCCCGCGCGATCGGCGACGGTGCGCGCGGCGTCGGCAAGTAATTTACGGCCGATGGCGCCCACCGCGATGGCGGCGACCGCGATGCCCGCAGCCGTCAGGACGAAGCGCCGCGGGACCCCGGACTGTCGCTCGTCGTCCTGTTGCTCGTCGCCGTTGCTGGATTGCGGGGCGTCGAGTTGTCGCAGGAGCAGTCGCAGCACCCCGATACCGACGACTCCGGCGAGCAGCGAGGGAATGACGTAGGCGCCGCTCGAACCCGCTCGGTTGAGTGCCGCGACCACCCCGAGCACCGCGAACACTCCGATCACAACGCTCCCGAGCGGAGGTCGACGCCGCTCCAGCACGCCCGTCGCCGCTGCGAGGACGACGATGATCAGTGCCATCCCGGTGAACAACGCCGTCTTGTCCGAGGTGCCGAACACCCCGATCGCCCACTCACGGACCGCCTGCGGCGTGTGGTCGACGACCGTCGACCCGACGCCGAAGAACGGTGAGGAGTTCTCCGAGATCGGAACCGCACACAACTCGCCAATGGCGAGGCCTGCGCCGACGGCGATCAGCCCTGCGACCGCTGCCGGGCCGTCATGAGTCGACGGTCGACGATTGTCGTCGACGTCGGGTCTGGTGAGGGTTCGTCCAGAGGACACACCCCTTGATACCTCCAAAGCCTGAGGAGAAGGCAAACGTACGCGACCCTCAATCACTAGAACACGTTCTAGTTTGTGGTCTACGCTAAGCCGCATGGCTGACGGCACACGGATTCCCGACACCCTCCCCCTCGGCGCGGTGACGCAGTTCAGCGACGAGGTCGACGTCGTGGTGATCGGACTGGGCATCGCGGGCGGTTGCGCCGCGGTGGAGGCGGCGTCGAATGGAGCACGCGTTCTGGTTCTCGAGCGTGCGGCGGCGGCCGGCGGCACGACGGCACTGGCGGGCGGACACTTCTACCTCGGCGGCGGTACGGCGGTCCAGAAAGCCACCGGACACGACGATTCCGCCGAGGAGATGGAGCGGTACATCACCGCGGTCTCCAGCGACCCCGAGCCGGACAAGATCCATGCGTACTGCGTCGACAGCGTCGAGCATTTCGACTGGCTCGAAGCTCTCGGCTTTCAGTTCGAGCGCAGTTACTACCCGGAGAAGGCCGTCGTCCAGCCCGAGACGCAGGGTCTGATGTACACCGGCAACGAGAAGGTGTGGCCGTTCAACACCATGGCCGTTCCCGCCCCGCGTGGGCACAAGGTTCCGGTCCCCGGCGACACGGGTGGTGCCGCGATGATCGTCGAGTTGCTGGTCAAACGTCTCGCCGACCTCGGAGTGGAGGTGCGATACGAGACCGGCGCTCGGCAACTCGTCGTCGACGACGGCGCTGTCGCCGGAGTCGCGTGGCACAGCCCCGGCAGTGGCGACGGGGTGATCAGGGCACAGGGAGTCGTCATCGCCGCGGGCGGGTTCGTGATGAACTCCGACATGGTCGCGGAGAACGTGCCGTGGCTCACCGAGAAGCCGTACGTACTCGGCAACACCTACGACGACGGCCTCGGACTCCGCATGGGTGTCTCGGTGGGCGCCGAACTCAAGCACATGGATCAGGCATTCTGCACCGCACCCGTCTACCCGCCGGCGATTCTGCTGACCGGGATCGCGGTGAACAAGAATGGCGATCGATTCGTCGCGGAGGACTCCTACCACTCGCGGACGTCGAGTTTTGTTCTCGAACAACCGGATTCGACGGCCTATCTGATCGTCGACGAAGCACACATGAAGCGACCACGCATGCCGCTGGTGCCGTTTGTCGACGGCTACGAGACGATTGCCGAAGCCGAACAGGCGCTTGGCATTCCGACCGGGAAGCTCCAGGCGAGCCTCGATCGGTACAACGAGAACGCCGCACGCGGCGAGGACCCTGACTTCCACAAGGCACCGGAATACCTTGCGCCGCAGGACAAGGGACCGTGGGCCGTCTTCGACATGAGTCTGGGAAAGGCGATGTACGCGGGGTTCACCCTCGGCGGCATGGCAACCTCGGTCGACGGCGAGGTGCTCGACGCCTCCGGGACCGCGATTCCCGGGCTCTACGCAGCCGGCGCGTGCGCAGCGAACATCGCACAGGACAGCAAGGGCTACGCCAGCGGAACACAGCTGGGCGAGGGCTCGTACTTCGGACGCCGCGCCGGACGCCACGCCGCCGCGCGCCGCTGATCGAGCGCCCCACTGCAGATCGAGCTGTTCCCGCTGATCGAGCCGCTCCCCGCCGATCGAGCTGGTCCCCGCCGATCGAGCTGCTCCCCGCTGATCGAGCTTGTCGAGATCACCGTCGCGGCGTAAACCGCCGCAGGCGAAGGCTGTTCAGCACGACGAACACCGACGAGAGCGCCATCGCGGCGCCCGCGATCATCGGATTGAGCAGCGCGGCAGCGGCAAGCGGGATCGCGGCGACGTTGTAGCCGAACGCCCAGAAGAGGTTCTGCTTGATCGTCCGTAATGTCGCGCGCGACAACGCGATCGCGTCGAGCACCTTGTTCAGGTCACCGTCGACGACGGTCACGTCGCTGGCGGCGATCGCGACATCGGTACCGGTGCCCATCGCGATGCCGAGGTCGGCCTGCGCGAGGGCCGGCGCGTCGTTGATGCCGTCGCCTACCATCGCCACGGTCGCGCCGGCCTGCTGTAGGCGGACGACCTCTGCGACCTTGTCCTCGGGCCGCACATCGGAGATCACGGTGTCGATCCCGACGATGTCGGCGACGTGCCGGGCGGCTCCTGCGTTGTCTCCGGTCAACAGAACCGGTCGCAGCCCCGCCTTCTTCATGCGCGAAATCGCTTCGGCGGCACCCGGTTTCACCGTGTCAGACACCACGATGACACCGATGGGCGTACCGTCGCGCAGCACGACGACGGGAGTCGCTCCCGCGGCCTGCGCATCGCCGATGGCATTGCGAAGTCCTTCGTCGAGTTCGACGTCGAGATGCGCGGGCCCACTGACGGCCACGCTGCTGGGTCCAACCCTGCCCGACACCCCGACACCGTGAGCGGCGTCGAATTCATCGACCTCGGGCACCGGAAGATCCTGTGCGGCAACGACGATCGCGTGACCGATGGGATGTTCAGAACCCTTCTCCACCGCTGCGGCGAGAGTGGTGACCTCTTCCGGGGTGACCCCAGCTGCAGGGTGTACGGCGTCGACGCGCATCTCGCCGGTGGTCACGGTGCCGGTCTTGTCCAGCACGACGGTGTCGATGCGTCGAGTCTTCTCGAGCACTTCGGGGCCCGACAGCAGGATTCCGAGCTGCGCACCACGTCCGGTGCCGACCATCAACGCAGTCGGTGTCGCCAGTCCGAGCGCACAGGGGCACGCGATGATCAGAACCGAGACGGCTGCGGTGAACGCGGTCAGCACCGAACCGTCGACCCACCAGAAGATCAGTGCGCCAAGGGCGATCAGCATGACTGCGGGAACAAAGACGCCGGAGATCCGGTCGGCGAGTCGCTGGACCTGGGCCTTACCCGCCTGCGCGGCCTCGACCATCCTGGCCATCTGTGCCAGCGCGGTGTCGGAACCGACGTGGGTCGCACGAACCACGAGTCGACCGCTCGTATTGATCGTCGCGCCGACGACGTCGTCGTCGACGGTCACCTCGACGGGCACGGATTCGCCTGTGAGCATGGACATATCGACAGCTGAGGCACCCTCGACGACCACTCCGTCGGTGGCGATCTTCTCGCCGGGACGAACGACGAACTCGTCTCCTACGGAGAGTTCTGCGATCGGGACCCTGACCTCACCGCCCGAACGTCGGATCACGACATCCTTCGCGCCGAGGTTCATCAGAGCACGAAGCGCATCCCCCGCACGGATTTTGGCACGCTTCTCCGCGTAGCGACCGGCGAGGATGAACGTTGTGACGCCCGCTGCGGCCTCCAGGTAGATGAACGACGCTCCCGCTCCGCGATCGGGGAGTAGCTCGAATCCGTGTGTCATGCCCGGCATTCCGGCCATACCGAAGAACAAGGCGTACAAAGACCACCCGAAGGCGGCAAGAGTGCCCATCGACACCAACGTGTCCATGGTTGCAGTGCCATGCCGCAGATTGCGCCACGCGGCGAGATGGAACGGATAGCCGCCCCAGATGATCACGGGTGCAGCAAGAGTCAGCGACAGCCACTGCCAGTTGGTGAACTGCCACGCCGGCACCATCGCGAGGACGATGACCGGTATCGACAACAGCGCCGAGATGATGAGTCGTTGACGCAACCCCCGCAGCTCGACGGCAGCAGGACTCGAATCGACCCCATCGGGCTCGATCCCGTCACCCGGCCCCGAATCAGGGGACTCACCAAGAGTTTTCGGGCGCACGGGTGTGGCCGTATATCCGGCGTCCTTAACCGTGGCGACGAGGGTGTCGACGTCGGCTGTGCCGTCGACCGTCGCCCTTTCCGTCGCGAAGTTCACCGTGGCGTGGACGCCGTCGAGTTTGTTGAGCTTGCGCTCGATGCGATTCGCACACGACGCACACGTCATGCCGGTGATGTCGAGGTCGACGACGGTGGCCGGCCCCTCACCGTGCGTCGTGTACGTCGTCGACATGTCAGACCAGCTCGTATCCGGCTTCGGACACGGCGTCGGAAACCTCGTCGCGAGCGAGTTCGCGATCGCTGGAGATCTCGACGACGCCCGTCTCCAAAGTCACGTCGACATTGTTCACGCCGGGGATCTCGCCGATCTCTTCGCGAACCGATGCGACGCAGTGCCCGCAGGTCATGCCGGTGACGGTGTAGGTGCTCGTAGTCATTGTGTTCGGTTACCTTTCGTAATGGTTGATCGTCGTAGTGGTCGGCTGCATCAGGACTTGACGAGCCGGGCGATCGCGGCCATTGCCTCGTCGACCTTGGCTCGGCCGGCCTCGTCGCTCTCCTGCGCGGCGTGCACCACGCAATGGTTCATATGGTCTTCGAGCAGACCGAGCCCAACGGCCTGCAGCGCTTTGGTCATTGCCGACAACTGGGTGAGGATGTCGATGCAGTACTCCTCGTCGTCGACCATGCGTTGAAGCCCACGCGCCTGACCCTCGATGCGTCGAAGACGCTTGAGGTAGTCGTCTTTGCGCGTGATGTACCCGTGTGCGTTGTGCTCGGCGTCTGTATTGGCCCCGGCGTCCGGTGTCGCGTCTACGGTCATGGTCACTCTCCTCGTATACCCCTCACCGGTATACCAGGAAATGACAATAAACGGTACCCCCCTAGGGTATCTGGATAGCCAACAGCTGAGAGCGGAAGACGAGAGACATCTCAGGAGCGCGCGTGATGGAGCGCGTCGGCGAGCTTCGACAACGCCGCGGCAACCTCGTGTAGCGCGTCACTCACCGGATCGGGCTGCGCCCCGGATGTCGGGTGACCACCCTGCAACGGATCGACGCGCTGCGGCGTCGGGGGTCGAGGTGACGGTGGTTGGGTTGACGGGGGTTGAGGTGACAGCGGTTGAGGCTGCTCGACGGACCGCTGACCAGCGACGTCGAGAGCCTGGTGCCTGTTGGCTTGGTAGACAGGCGTCGAGGGTGGTTCAGCGTTGGTCGACCGGCGTCCACCGCGGTAGGCGTGTGCCGCAGCCGACTGGCCTGACCCCGACTGGCCTGACCCCGAATGTGACGAGACCGGATGCTGTGCGGGTGGGGCCTCACGGAGCGACGACCCGCGCGGATCGTCGAGCCGATGCGACCCGGCGTTACCCGCGGCGATCGGGAGATCGCCGGTCGACGGGCCGCTGCGCTGCGGCTGATCGGGTGCACCGACGGGCTCCCGGGCATCGCCACCGGGCGCGCGCCGGGGACCACCACTGCCGGGACGAGGGCTCGGGGCATGCCCGTTCGATCGGGCATAGAAGTGCGGGCCGCCGTGTCCGTTGAAGAAGACGCAGCGCGCTCCCTCGGGCGACGGGACCGGGCACGGGTTGCGCTCGATGAGCGATTGCGCGCGGTCGTCGAAGTCGTTCCACTCGAGCCAGAGACGTCTGTCGCTTCGCGGTCGAGCACTCGCATCCGTGGCGTGGTTACCCGCGTGTCCGGCCGCCAGCCGACACTGCAGCAACCATTCCGACGACCCGCTCAAACCGAGCGCACGACGTTCCTCCGCGGAGCACACAACCGTTGACCAGCAACCCTGGCCGTCCATACGGTCCTCCCATCGGCCCGAATACGCGCTGCTTACGTGTGGCGACGACGCTACTCGCGATTACCCGGCACGTCACAGTCGAATCGACTGTCATCACGGCCGTGCGGTGCGTCGACCGACCCTCTCCCCGGCGTCAGTCTACGGAAGTCAGCGCCGGCACTTCTACCCCGACGGCGCAGATGTTGCCGTCGACCAATCGGAAGGGTCGCGAGCGCTGTTCGCCGGTCCCGTGATGATCCGTACCCGGGTACTGCTCGTCGGTACGCACATGGCACCCGCGTGAGCTGGTCCGCGCCAGGGCGGCCGTCACGACGGCCCGCGCGGCAAGTGTCAACGCCGCATCTTCGACGTCGCGCCGCGTCGCGAGGACGCGTGGACTCGCATCGTCGAGCATCGCCGCGACTCGCCCGAGTCCCTCCGCGTCGCGGCGCAACCCGACGAAACGCGACATCGCATCCTGCAGCACCTCTCGGTCCACCACCTGCTCGACACCGGGCTCGTCGCCGAGTGACCCGATCGCCTCGGCGACGACGTCGGTGCCGGCCATCGCTGCGACATCGGCAGCACGGACACCCATCACCAGCCCTTCGAGCAGCGAATTGGATGCGAGCCGGTTGGCGCCGTGCAGCCCGGTGCGGGCTACCTCGCCTGCCGCGAGTAGACCTGCGACCGTCGTGCGCCCGTGCGCGTCGGTGAAGACGCCACCGCACTGATAGTGGGCGCCCGGCACCACCGGGATGCGCCCGTCCGCTGGGTCGAGGCCGGCCGTGCGCAGTCCGGCGGTGACCGTCGGGAACCGTGTGACGAAGTCGTCGATCGCCGAGATGTCGAGGTACACGCACGGATGTCCGGTGCGTTCCATCGCCGCCGTCACGGCGTTGGCGACGACGTCGCGCGGTGCCAGGTCGCCGAGCGGATGGACGCCCTCGGTCACCGATTTTCCGTCGGCGTCGACGAGACGTCCGCCCTCGCCTCGGATGGCCTCTGTGACCAGCGTGCGCCGACCTCGCGCTCCCGGCGTGTAGAGCATCGTCGGGTGGAACTGAACGAACTCGAGGTCGGCAACGTCGGCACCCGCGCGTAGTGCGAGCGCGAGGCCGTCTGCCGTGGCGCCCGCCGGGTTGGTGGTCGCGGCAAAAAGGTGTCCGCTGCCGCCCGTCGCGAGCAACACCGTCGGGGCATGCACCACTCCCGGTCCGTCCGCGCCGAGGTACGCGACGCCGACGGCGCGCCCGTTCACGGTGAGGACGCGGGTGACAGTGCAGTCGTCGAGAACGCGCACATCGCCGCGTCGAATCACGGTGGCGACGGCCTCCGACAGTGCCAGCTGAATCTGCGCGCCCGTGGCGTCGCCGCCGGAATGGATGATCCGACGCACGCTGTGCCCGCCCTCGCGCGTACGGGTGAATCTCCCCGAGGCATCGCAATCGAACTGCGCACCCCATCCGAGCAGGCGCGACACCGCAGACCATCCGTCAGCGAGGATCTCCCGCGAGATCTCGGCATCGCCGAGTCCCGCACCGGCGGCCAGCGTGTCGTGCAGGTGCAATTCGACGCTGTCGTCGACATCGTCGGGTGCGACCACTGCGACGCCGCCCTGCGCGTAGTACGTCGACGTGCTGTGTTCGACCGGCCGCCCTGAATGTTCAAGCGATCCGGCACCTTGAAGCGATTCAGGGCTGTACGCAGCACCTTTGTTGCAGATCACCACGCGTAGCCCGAGCTCTGCTGCGTGCAGTGCAGCGGTGAGTCCCGCGACCCCCGCCCCGACCACGACGAGATCGGCACGTGCCAGATCGAGCCCCATGTGCGTGCTCCTTCGCCGAATCGATGTTGTCGACCCCGAGTGTTTTCGACCCACAGTCGAAAACCCTCCACGAAGACTACGCCGAGATTCGCGGTTCGTGTAGATCGGCTCGACGCAGGAGTTGAGCGTTGAGCGCGACGATGATCGTCGACAACGACATCAGCAGGGCCCCGACCGCCATCGGGAGCACGAACCCGATCGGCGCGAGGATGCCCGCCGCCAGCGGCACAGAGATGAGGTTGTACCCGGCGGCCCACCAGAGGTTCTGCTTCATCTTGCGGTACGCCTTGCGCGAGAGCTCGATCGCCGACACGACGGTCCGCGGGTCGTCTCCCGCGAGCACGACGCCGGCCGACCCGATCGCCACATCGGTACCCGCGCCGATTGCGATACCGACGTCGGCGCGCGCGAGCGCAGGCGCGTCGTTGACACCGTCACCGACGAAGGCAACGGTGTGGCCCTGCTTCTGCAGCTCGGAGACGATCTGCTCCTTGTCTTCCGGCCGCACCTGCGCGTGTACCTCGGTGATGCCCACCGCCTTGGCCACCCGGTCGGCGACGTCTCGGGCATCGCCGGTGATCATCACCGACTCGATGCCGCGGTCACGGAGCTCGGCGACCGCCTGTGCCGATTCGGGACGCGGTTCGTCGGCGAGTGCGATCACGCCGACTACCTTGCCGTCGATCATGATGTACAGCACCGTGTTTCCCCGAAGATCCTGTGCAGCAGAGGCGAGATCATCTGGAACCGTCACGTTTTCGACGAGCCTTGGACCGCCCACGGACACCTGCCGACCGTCGACGACAGCGCGCACACCCGTTGCGGCGTGCGTACTGAAATCCTTCGACGGAGCGGTGCTCACTCCCCTGTCCTGCGCGGCGCGCACGATGGCGCGGGCGAGCGGGTGCTCGCTCTGCAATTCGGCCGACGCTGCGAGACCGAGAAGCTCGTCCTTCGAATACCCCTCGCGCGCAACGATATCGGTCACCTCGGGCCGTCCACGAGTAAGCGTTCCGGTCTTGTCGAAGCAGACGACGTCGATTTGCCGAAGGGTTTCGAGCGCGATCCGATTGGTGACGAGCACACCCATCCGGGCGGCACGTTCGGTGGCGATCGAGACCACCAGCGGTATCGCGAGTCCGAGTGCGTGCGGGCACGCGATGACCAGCACCGTGATCGTGCGGATGACTGCGTCCTCGGGTTGTCCGATCGCCGTCCAGATGATGGCGGTCAGCGCCGCGGCGCCAAGCGCGAACCAAAAGAGCCAGCCCGCAGCACGATCGGCGAGTCGTTGCGCACGCGACGTCGAATTCTGCGCCTGCGCGACAAGGCGCTGGATGCCCGCGAGCGTCGTGTCGTCGCCGACAGCTCTGACCCTCACCGTGATCGCCGAGTCGGCGGTGACCGTTCCTGCGACCACCTTGTCGCCGACCTTGCGGGTGACGAGATCAGACTCTCCGGTGATCATCGACTCGTCGAGTTCTGCTGTGCCGTCGATGATTACACCGTCCGCGGGCACCCTGCCCCCTGGACGCGCGATCACCACGTCGCCCTCGACGAGGTCGGCCGGGGCGACCATCTCGGTCTGCCCACTACCCGGATCGCCGACGACGCGCTCGGCTTCGTCCGGCATCAGTGATGCGAGCGAATCGAGTGCCGACGTGGTCTGCGCGATCGAGCGCATCTCTATCCAGTGCCCGAGCAGCATGATGACGATGAGAAGTGCCAGCTCCCACCAGAAGTCGAGATCGTGCGGGAGCAGGTGAAGCGACGCACCCCACGACGCAACGAATGCGACCGTGATCGCCAGCGCGATGAGGGTCATCATTCCGGGTGTGCGCGAGCGAAGTTCGCTTACGGCACCGGTCAGGAACGGCCGTCCGCCCCAGAGGTACATGACCGTGCCGAGCACCGGCGAGATCAGGCGCACCGCGTTGTCGGGGACGGTGTAGCCGACGATCGACCCGAACATGGGCGAAGCCACAACGACCGGGATCGCGATCACGCACATGATCCAGAACAACCGTCGGAACATCGCGACGTGGTCCATGTGCCCGTGCGCCATATCCCCGTGGTTCATGTTGCCGTGGTCCATGTGCTCGTGGCCCATGTGTTCGTCGCTACCTGGTTCTGCGCCCTTGGGCGCGTGCCCGTGCGTTTCCATATCCCCTTTATACCCCCCTAGGGTATGTATCGCACGCGTATATGTGCGCAGATGCGCACATATAGCTTAATATCGCCCTGTGCGGGCATTCACCTATCCGACTTTCCGTCGGCTCTACGGCGCGCAGGTGGTGTCTCTGCTGGGCACTGGCCTGCTCACCGTTGCGTTGGGTCTGCTCGCCTACGACCTCGCGGGCCCCGACGCCGGACGGGTTCTTGGCACGGCACTCGCGGTGAAGATGGTCGCGTACGTCGTGATGGCCCCCGTGATGCGCGCGCTCGTCACCGCCCTACCGGCCTCGCGAGTGCTCGTCGGCGCAGACGTCGTACGTGTCGCAATGGCCTGCTGTCTGCCCTGGGTCGGCCACGTCTGGCAGATCTATCTCCTGGTGTTCGCCTTGCAGACCGCGTCGGCGACCTTCACTCCGACCTTCTCCGCAACCATCGCGCGTGTGGTCGACGACGGTGACGACTACTCATCGGCCGTCGCGGCATCGCGGATCGCCTACGACCTCGAATCCGTCGGCAGCCCGCTGATCGCAGCGGCACTGCTGACCGTCGTGTCGTACTCGACGCTGTTCGTCGGCACCGCGCTCGGCTTTGCCGCGTCCGCCACCCTCGTCATCTCGTGCCGCAGGGGCATCAACGGCCGCCGCATCAACGAAACGCGCGCCCCCAATTCCGCCGAAAGCTTCGCCCGCCGAACCTTCGCGGGTTGTCGAATCATGCTGGCGCGCAGCGCATTTCGCGGCGTGTTGTGGGTCAACGTCGTCGTCGCCGCGGCAACCGCACTGGTCATGGTCGGCACCGTGGTCTTCGTTCGAGCCGACCTCGGAGGTTCCGCGACGGCGGTCGCGGTGGCCTTCGCCGCGTTCGGCGCGGGGTCGATCGCCGCGGCGATCCTCGGGCCGCTGATCTTCCGACGCGCGGGAACTTCACGACCGATGTTGGCCTGTGCCCTCGCCTGCGTGATCGGCGTTGCCGGGATGGCGGCGTGGTTGGGCGCGCCGTCGTACATCTCTTTGCTCGCACTCTGGGCGGTTCTCGGTGCCGCGACGTCGATCATCTCGACCGGTACCGCGCGTCTGCTGCGCGATCACAGCACCGACGCCGACCGCGACGACGTGTTCACCGCACAGTTCTCGCTCTCACACGCCGCGTTTCTGGTGGCCTATCCCCTCGCGGGTCTCGGCACGTCGACCAGCGGGCAAGCGGCGTGTGCGCTCGTGCTGTCGGCGCTCGCGCTGCTCGGACTCGTCGGTGCCGCGTACAGCTGGCGACCAGCGACTACCACCCGAACAGCGAACACACGACCGGCGAACCTACGAATCCACCCGCGGATCTCACTTACGATGAACCGAGCAACCGCAACCGCCGACGAACGGTGATCACCGCCGATGAAACAGGCAGCCACCCCTGCCCCGAGCCTCGAGCACCGGGTCAGTCCCGACCCCGAGCTCCTCGGTACCGCAACAGCGCTCTTCACCATGCTGTCCGACCCCACGCGGCTGCACATCCTGTGGCTGTTGCGCGACGAGGAGCGTGACGTCACCGCTCTGACCGAGGCCGTCGGAGCGTCGCGGACCGCGGTCAGTCAGCATCTGGCAAAACTGCGCTTCACCGGGCTCGTCGACACCAGACGCGAGGGGCGTCGAATCATCTACCGCCTACGCGACGGGCACGTCGGCAGGGTCATCGCCGAGGCTCTCAACCACGCCGACCACCGCGTTTCAGGGGAGCCCGAGCACGGCTGAGGCGCGACCCGATACCTGGGCCGTTCGTACGCCTTGTCCGATTCCCGACACCGACCTCCTACACTGGGCGCGACGCGGGAACCCGCAAGCACGACGAGCAGGGGGGAATATGGACAGCACAGTTGACGACGGTCGCCACGCGCGTCTACGCCCGGCGTCGCCGATCGCCGAGGTCACGCGCCTCGGTGTGACCACCGCCCACGCAACGCTCGGCGTCGGCAGATTCCTCCTTGACACCGCATTCGACGCAGCGCATCTGCGCGCACCGAGTGGCAAGCGCGCGGCGGCGCAGGTGCGCGCGACCTTCGAGCATCTCGGCCCCACCTACGTAAAGCTCGGACAACTCATCACGTCGAGTCCCGGTGTCTTCACCGAGACGTTGGCATCGGAGTTCGAGTCGCTCCTCGACAGCGTGCCACCCGCCGACCCCGATGAGATCCGACAGGTTTTCATCGACGAGATCGGCCGCGCACCCGATGACGTCTTCGCCGAGTTCGACCCCGAGCCGATCGCATCGGCATCCATCGCCCAGGTCCACACCGCGAGGCTGCACAACGGCGACGAGGTCGTCGTCAAAATCCAACGCCCTGGAATCGCCGAGCGACTCGCACCCGACGTCGCGATCCTCGAACGACTCGCCAGCCTTGCCGAGATCTCGGAGTACGGCCGGATGTTGTCGGCGCGACACGTCGTCGAGGATTTTGCCGACGGTCTCGACGCCGAGCTCGATTTCCGCAATGAGGCCGACGCCATGCGCGAATGGTACGAATGTCTCAAACCGGGACAGTTCGGAGATCGCGTCCGCGTTCCCCACGTCTACGACGACCTGACCACCGCGCGCGTCATGACGATGGAACGCATCTACGCCACCCGCATCGACGACGCCGCCGCTGTGCGCGCCGCCGGACACGATGGGGTCGCGCTGTGCCGAAACCTGTTGCTGTCGCTGCTCGAGTCGGCGTTTCACGGCGGCTTGTTCCACGGCGACCTCCACGCCGGCAACGTCCTCGTCGACGCAGACGGTCGCCTGGTGCTGCTCGACTTCGGCATCGTCGGACGCTTCACACCACGCACCCGACGCATCCTGCGTCAGCTCGTCGTCGACCTGATCGTCCGCAACGACTACGAATCGGCGGGTCGCGCCATCTTCTTGCTGGGCGCTGTGCGTAACCCCGGTTCGACGACACAGGGTGGGGCTGACATCCGCAAGATCACCACACCGCTGTCGACCACGGATCTCGGCGACATGAGCTACACCGACCTCGGGCGACAACTCGCGGCGGTCGCACGGGCACACGACGCCCGGTTGCCGCGCGAGTTGGTGCTCGTCGGAAAGCAACTGCTCTACGTCGAGAAGTACATGAAGCTGCTGGCACCGCGCTGGAAGGCGATGTCGGACGCGGAGATCTACGGCTACATGGCCGGAATCATGAAAGAAGCCGAACGGGACAGGCGTGCCGATCGCACCGGCATGGGCTGATTCCCGTTGGCCGACCATTAGGGTGAGAGCGTTGACCGTGGCCTGCTCGTCGACACGACGGGCCAGGCCGAACCGCACAGGAGTCGAGAATGAGACGAGTTTGGCTGGCGCTGCTGGCATTCCTCGGGGTTGCTTGCATTACCGCGGCGATCGCCATCCCGGCGTTCCTGGTGCCTCAGTTGCGGGTGGTGCCACTCGATCTCGACATCACTTCCGTTGCCTCGACGGTTCCTGCCGACGGATCGGCCGGCGAACGGTTCCCGGCGGTCATCTTCGATCGCTGCTCGGTCTCACAGCCCAAGGCCCGCACGCTTGACGCACACCTGACGCAGCAGCGTCGAAGCGTGATCATCGAGCCTTCGGACAAGCGACAGGCCACTCTGCAGTCGGCGCAAACCGTCCAGATCGACCGCATCCGCGACGCCGACGGCAAGGAGACAGACCCACCGGCCCCGCGCGCCGACGGCGACCTGAAATGCGACGACGGCCTGCTCACCGCAACCATCGACAGGGTTTCGGTCAACCGCAAGACGTCGGTGCCCAACGGCACCGTCAGCGCACTGCAGCTCGAGGCCGCACCGGAGGGCGTGAACGTCAAGGACGTGTCGGTCCAGTTGCCCGACCGTAAGGGGTTCCAGTACAAGTTCGGCTTCAACGTCAAGAAGCGGTCGTACCTGTACTACGACCTCAACACCCGCCAGGATCAGCCTGCCAAGTACGTCGGTGAGAAGACCTTCAACGGGGTCAAGACCTACGAATTCGTCTCCGAGGTTCCCGAGACCGACCTCTCGTCGCTGCCCAACGCACAGGGTGAGGCCGCGCTGGGCACGATGCTCACGATGCCCGCGAAGTGGTGGGGAATCACCGGGCGCGGCGTGAAGCCCGACGACAAGATCACGATGCATCGCTACGCATCGGCGACGCGGCACGTCTTCGTCGAGCCCGAGACCGGCACCATCGTCAACGGCCGCGAGGACCAGCGCCAGTACTTCAAGTCGCCCGACCAGAGCGACGGAACGCCCGCACCGGTCCGCGATTTCAAGCTCGACGCCCTGAAGGCCACGTTCCAGTGGGCAGACGGCACCGTCAACGCGCAGGCTGATCGCGCTGGCCACTACATGAATCTGCTCAAGCTCGGCGGATTCTGGTTGCCGCTCATCCTCGGCATCGTCGGAGCACTACTCCTCCTCGCATGGATTCTCATCATCTGGCGGACACGTAACAGCGCCGACAAGAACCTCGAGAACCCCGACGTCTACGACGACGAACCGGGCTTCTTCGACAAACGCGAGTCCGATCGCAGCAGCGCCGCGACAACGACCGCCCTCGCCGGAACAGCCGCGGGTGCAGGCCTTGCTGGCCGCAACCGCCACGCCGCGGCCGACGACACGGACGACGCCGCGACGACCTCGATCGGTGCGGCTGGGACGGAAGCGAACGCCGACGAGGACGACGACGCGTACATGTGGGACCGCCCGACTCAGCGCATCCCGCGCGTCGAAGGTCCCACGGCCTCCGACGCCCCGGAGGGCGACGACCAGCCGACCCGCCAGGTGCCCGCAGTCGATGACGACTCATCCGACACCCCGCGCTCCGCGCTCGACGAGGCCCGCGCCTTCCGCCGCCGCGGCACGCAGGACTCGGGCGAGTAGGCCGCGGCTAGCTCGCCGCTGGTCGGGCCGGCTCACCCCTCGCTGGTTGAGCGGCCGCGAGCGGAGCGAGCAGCCGAGTCGAAACCACTATCCCGCTGTTTGAGCCGCCCTATCCGCTGGTTGAGCCGCCTTTCCCGCTGGTTGAGCGGCCGCGAGCGGAGCGAGCAGCCAAGTCGAAACCACTTACCCGCACACAACACAACGACGAGGGCCGGCGATCGATCCGATCGCCGGCCCTCGTCGTGTTCAGTTGTGCAGTCGTTCAGCTACCTAGCCTCAGGCTCAGAAGAACGCGGGGCGGAAGGTGGTGTTCCACGACTGGCGGAAGTTCTCCTGCCAGTAGTCCCACCAGTGGTCGCCGTCCGGGGTCACATGCGTGGTGAGCTTGACGCCCGGGACCGCTGCGACGCGCGGGATGTAGAGCCGCGTGCTGACCGATGCGGCCACCTCGAGCGGAACCATCTGCGAGAACTTGACCGGGTTGAAGTTCGCGCTCGTCGGGTTGATCGAGCTGTCGAACTTGCTGCCGAGTCCGGTGCCCGACGACAGGTACACGTAGTCGCCGGCCAGGTTGTTGGCACTCAGGAACGGGTCGTTCTGGAACCACTGGCCTGCCGGGTAGAAGCCCCACATGTTGTTGGGGTCGCCGCCCATGGTCGCGACCGACGCCTGGATGCCCTGCGTGAAGCCGGGGAAGGTGACGGTCGGGTAGCCGCTGTAGGACGCGACCGCCTTGTAGAAGCCCGGGTGCCGCGACGCAAGGTTCAGCGCCGACGTTCCCGACATCGACAGACCCGCGATGCCGTTACGACGGTTGTCGGAGTTGTGGTTCTTCTTCATGTACGCGGGCAGTTCGCGTGTCAGGAACGTTTCCCACTTGTTCACGCCCAGCTTGGGGTCGGGACGCTCCCAGTCTGTGTAGAAGCTGCCGCCACCGCCGAAGGGGATGACCAGGTTGGTGCCCTTGCCGGCCATGAAGCGGTCGGCGCCGGTGTTGTTCTGCAGCCAACCGCTGGTGTTGTTGGGAGCCCGCAGACCGTCGAGCAGGTAGAGGGTGGGCTTGGGGCCGCCGCCACCACCGTCGACGATGCGAACCGGGATGTTCTTGTGCATCGATGCGGAATACACGTATTCGGTCTGGCCGGCCGCGTGGGCTTCAGGGGCCACGGCCATGGTCAGGCCGCCGAGCGCCGCCATGGCGCCCACAGCGGCAACGAGGCGCTTGCGCGCACGAGTCAACATATGAGAAGAGTCCTTACGATCTTGACCCGGACGGGCCTCGTTCATACGGGCAGGAAATGGGGGTCAGCGGCCATACCGACTGAGTTGGTCCCCAACGCGACAGAGTGTAACGGCTGCATAACGCAGCAGCAAAAGGTACATCGACCCTTGACCGTCGGTTGAGACACGCAGATGATCATTACCCACGTCACACGCGCGGTCCATACCTGCGCTGCGTCAACTAGGTCACAGGGCGCCCAATTGTCACATGTCGGTCGTCACATCTCGATACCCGTCGGCGCTACCTCACCAAGGGCCCCGGGGATAGGGTCGATCCCACAAGCAGGACATATCGAGGAAGGCTCTCGTGAACACAGCGCACGTGGATGCAGGACAAGCCGACGCCATCGTTGTCGGGTCCGGCCTTGCCGGACTCGTCGCGACCTACGAACTCACCAAGGCGGGTCGTCGGGTGATCGTCGTCGACCAGGAGAACCGCAACAACCTCGGTGGGCAGGCGTTCTGGTCGCTGGGCGGACTCTTCCTCGTCGACACTCCCGAGCAGCGTCGTCTCGGCATCCACGATTCAGCGGAACTCGCCCTTCAGGACTGGATGGGCTCTGCGGGTTTCGACCGCGACGACGAGGACTACTGGCCTCGACAGTGGGCTCGCGCCTACGTCGACTTCGCAGCCACCGAGAAGCGTCAGTACCTGCATGACCTCGGCCTGCGCATCACGCCGGTCGTCGGCTGGGCTGAACGCGGCGGCGGTTTCGCCGACGGCCACGGCAACTCCGTACCCCGCTTCCATCTGACCTGGGGCACCGGCCCCGAGGTGGTCCGGATCTTCGCCGAACCCGTGCTCGACGCCGAGCGTCGCGGACTCGTCGAGTTCCGCTTCCGACATCGCGTCGACGAGATCGTCGTCGAAGACGGCACCGCTGTCGGTGTGCGCGGGTCAAAGCTCGCCCCGACCGCCGCCGGGCGCGGCGAGGCGTCGAACCGCGACGAGATCAGCGACTTCGAGATCCGAGCGGGTGCGGTCATCGTGACGACCGGCGGCATCGGCCACAACCACGAACTCATCCGCAAGAACTGGCCGACGGAACGTCTCGGGCCCGCACCGAAGACGATGATCTCCGGCGTCCCCGCCTACGTCGACGGTCGCATGCTCGGCATCGCCGAGGAAGCGGGCGCAAGCCTGGTCAATCGCGACCGCATGTGGCACTACACCGAGGGCATCCACAACTGGGATCCCATTTGGCCCGACCATGCCATTCGCATCATCCCCGGGCCGTCGTCGCTCTGGCTCGACGCCAACGGCAATCGCCTCAAGCCGCCGAACTTCCCTGGCTTCGATACCAATTCGACGATGCGCGAGATCCTCGCGACCGGCCACGACTACTCGTGGTTCATCCTGACGCAGTCGATCGTCGAAAAGGAGTTCGCGCTGTCGGGTTCGGAGCAGAACCCCGACATCACGGACAAAGACCTGAAGTTCGCCGCGAAGAGTCGTTTCGCCAAGGGCGCGCCCGGTCCTGTCGAGGCTTTTCTGAAGAACGGCAGCGACTTCGTCGTCGCCGACAATCTCGCAGAACTCATCGCAGGCATGAACGAGATCACCCGCGGCCCCAAGCTCGATCTGCAGCATGTCGAGCGCGTGATCTCCGCCCGCGACAACGAGATCGACAACAAATTCTCCAAGGACGCGCAGTTGATGGCGATCACCAACGCGCGCCAGTTCCTCGGCGACAAGATCGTGCGCGTGGCCAAGCCCCACAAGATCCTTGACCCTGAACACGGGCCGCTGATCGGGGTGCGACTGAACATCCTGACGCGAAAGACGTTGGGCGGTCTCGAGACCAACCTCGAGTCGGCTGTGATGCGACCAGACGGTTCGGTATTCGACGGCCTGTACGCCGCGGGTGAGGTCGCCGGATTCGGCGGCGGCGGCGTGCACGGATACAACGCGCTCGAGGGAACGTTCCTCGGCGGTTGCATCTTCTCCGGCCGCGCCGCCGGACGAGCGGTCGCGCGCGGCTGAACCGAAAAGTGTCGTACACGACCAGGCGTGCCTGACCTGAGTTTTGTGAGGACACACTTTCACCGGCGCGCATTGCGCGCTGCATTAGAGTGAAAACCGTGCCCGTACCGCAGACGATTCTGACACGCAAGACAAAGCACGCGTTGTTCCTCGTCCTGACGATCAACGCGGGTGGCGAGGACGCTGTCCGGGGAATGTTCGACGTCCTCGGGTCACGCATCAACTCCGTATCGTCCCGAGCGCCCGAGCAGGCACTTGCGGGCATCGTGTCGATCGGCTCGGACGCGTGGGACCGCTTGTTTGCGGGCAACCGCCCCAAGTCGCTTCGACCCTTCGTCGAGTACGCGGGCGATGTCCACACCGCCCCAGCGACTCCCGCAGACCTCCTGCTCCACCTCAAGGCCGACGCGATGGACCTCTGCTACGAGCTCGGCCGCATGCTGATGAGCGAACTCGGCGACGCGGTCACCGTCGTCGACGAGGTGCACGGCTTCCGCTACT
This sequence comes from Gordonia sp. w5E2, assembly GCF_036540975.1. Lineage (NCBI taxonomy): Bacteria > Bacillati > Actinomycetota > Actinomycetes > Mycobacteriales > Gordoniaceae > Gordonia > Gordonia sp. w5E2. The sequence continues at coordinate 4,821,255 of NZ_CP144213.1, forward strand.
TCGACCTTCGCGACCTCATCGGCTTCGTCGACGGCACTGAGAATCCCGTCGGCCAGGCCGCGATCGACGCGATCACGGTCGGCGACGAAGACCCCGCGTACGCGGGCGGTAGTTACGTCGCCATCCAGCGCTACGTCACCGACTTCAAGGAATGGGATTCGATCTCCGTCGAAGACCAGGAGGCGGCGATCGGGCGAACCAAACTCGACAACATCGAGATGTCCGACGACGTGAAACCGACCAACTCGCACATCGCACTCAATGTGGTCAACGACGTCAACGGTGAGCAGATCGACGTCGTCCGCGACAACATGCCCTACGGTGAGGCCTCGGGCATCGGCGACTCCGGCACCTTCTACATCGCGTATTCCTCGGCGCCCGACGTCACCGAGGAGATGCTGCGCAAGATGTTCATCGGCGATCCCGCCGGAAACTACGACAGGCTGCTCGACTTCACCACCGCCGTCACCGGGGCACAGTTCTTCACCCCGACCGTCGACTTCTTCGACGACCTCCCCGATGCCCCACCCGCGGCCGAGTCGGATTCCGACGACGACGCTCCCCACGACGCACCCGCGCCGGTCACGCTCGACGCCGCATCGCCGGTTCCGCCACCCGAGCCGACGGACCCCGGCGACGGCTCGCTGGGAATCGGATCGCTGCGCCCCTCGTGACTCCTCTGCACCTTCTGCCTGACAACACAACTCGCCGCCAACACCGACTACCAGGAGACGCACCATGAACAACCTGCATCGCGAACTCGCCCCCATCTCCGCGTCCGCCTGGGAGGCCATCGAAGAAGAGGCGGCTCGGTCGTTCAAGCGCAACATCGCGGGCCGTCGACTCGTCGACGTCAAGGGACCGCTCGGACTCGAGGCGTCGTCGGTCACGCGCGGACACCGCACCAAGATCGACGCCCCCGCTGACGGCATCCAGGCGTTCAAGCGCAGCGTTCAGCCGCTGATCGAACTCAAGGTGCCGTTCACCGTCACGCGCGAGGCCATCGACGACGTCGACCGCGGCGCGGAGGATTCGGACTGGGATCCGGTGGTCGACGCCGCGCGCGAACTCGCGCTGGCCGAAGACCGCGCGATCTTCGAGGGCTACGCCGCCGCAGGCATCTCGGGCATCCGCGCCGAGGCCACCGCAACCCCCATCCCGCTGCCCGAGGACGTGCGTGACTACCCCGAGGCGTTCAGCGCGGCGCTCTCGACGCTCAAGCTCGCGTCGATCGACGGGCCCTACTCCATCGCACTCGCAGCGGATGTGTACAACCTCGTCAACGAGACGTCGAATCACGGCTACCCGGTCCGCCAGCACATCCAGCGTCTGATCGACGGCGAGATCGTGTGGGCGCCCGCGATCACCGGAGCGTTCGTATTGTCCACGCGTGGAGGCGATTTCGAGCTGACGATCGGTCAGGATGTGTCGATCGGCTACGACTCGCACGACGCCGACGTAGTGAACCTGTACTTCCAGGAGTCCTTCACCTACCTCACCTACACCGGTGAAGCGGCAGTCGCATTGACGTCCGCCTGACGCGAGCCCCCGGGGTATTTCCCTCGCACCGTGTCGGCACACCTTGCTAGCGTCGTGTGAGTGAGCGCCACATGCTGACCCGCCTGATCAGGACATACCTCTCGCGGTATCCCTGGCACATGCTCGCCGTCGTGATACTGCAGCTCGTCGCGACGGTGGCCATGTTGTACCTGCCGACGCTGAATGCCGACATCATCGACAACGGCGTCGCGAAGGGCGATACGTCGTACATCCTGCGCATCGGTGCGGTCATGCTCGTCATCACGATCGCCCAGATCGTGTGCACCATCATCGCCCAGTACTTCGGCTCGCGGGCAGCGCTCGCGACCGGACGCGACATCCGGCACGACCTACTGCACCGGATCAACACCTACTCCGCCAGGGAAATGGGAACGTTCGGTGCGCCGTCGTTGATCACCCGCACCACCAACGACGTCCAGCAGGTGCAGTTGTTGATCGTCATGAGCACCACCATCCTGGTGATGGCGCCCATCATGTGCATCGGCGGCATCATCATGGGCATCAAGGTGGGGTCGCAGTTGTCGTGGGTGCTCGTCGTCGCCGTACCCGTCCTTGCGGTCGCGATGGGGGTCATCATCGCGCGTATGATCCCCGGCTTCCGCGCGATGCAGGAGCGTATCGACGCGGTCAATCGTGTTCTGCGTGAACAGATCACGGGCATCCGAGTGGTCCGCGCGTTTGTGCGCGAACGCTACGAGATCGACCGCTTCGCCACCGCGAACGACAGCCTCGCCCAGGCGACACTGCGCGTCGGCCGCATGCAGGCGTTGATGTTCCCCGCCGTCATGCTGATCACGAACGTCACGATCGTCGCGATCATCTGGTTCGGTGGCCACCTGGTGTCCGACGGCAGCATCGAGATCGGTGCCCTGACCGCGATGATCACCTACGTCATGCAGATCCTGATGTCGGTGATGATGGCGTCGTTCCTCGCAATGATGGCGCCGCGCGCGACGGTCTGCGCCGAGCGCATCTGCGAGGTCCTCGACACCGAGACCTCCGTTGGCGCACCGCAGGATCCGGTGCCGTTCGCAGCGCAACCGTCGACCGTCGAGTTCCGCGGGGCTCAGTTCCGCTATCCGGGCGCCGACGATCCCGTGTTGTCCGACATCAGCTTTCGCGTCGAACCCGGCACCACGACCGCCATCGTCGGCTCGACCGGCTCCGGCAAGACCACACTCGTCGGTCTGGTGCCCCGACTCATCGACGTCACCGCCGGTGAGGTTCGTGTCGGCGACACCGATGTCCGACGCCTCGACCCCAACACCCTGCGCGACGCCATCGGCCTCGTCCCGCAGCGCCCGTACCTTTTCTCGGGCACCGTCGCGTCGAACATTCGCAACGGCAAACCCGACGCCACCGACGACGAGATCTGGGAGGCGTTGCGCATCGCGCAGGCCGCCGACTTCGTCGAGCGCATGCCCGACGGCCTCGACACCCCGATCTCCCAGGGCGGCACCACGGTGTCGGGTGGTCAACGTCAGCGCCTCGCAATAGCCCGCGCGTTGGTGCGCAAACCGTCGGTCTACCTCTTCGACGACGCGTTCTCGGCCCTCGACGTCGCCACGGACGCCCGCCTCCGCGCCGCACTCGCACCCGCGACGTCGGAGTCCGCCGTCATCATCGTCGCCCAGCGCATCTCGACCATCGTCGACGCCGAGCAGATCGTCGTGCTCGATCGCGGTCGGATCGTCGGGATCGGCACACACGACGAGCTTCTCGCGACCTCCGAGACGTACCGCGAGATCGCGGAGTCGCAGCTCGCGATCGGAGAGTCGGCATGACCCGCGCAGGCGGCGGCGCCCCCGCATCCCCGGGGCCCGGCCGCGGCCCGATGGCTGCGGGACCTGTGGTGGCGAAGGCGCGATCGTTCGGTCCGTCGATCAAGCGGCTCATCGGATTGCTGTTCTCCTACCGGACGTCGATGAGCGTCGTCGTGTTGTCGATCATCGGATCGGTGATCCTCACGGCGTTCGCACCGCGAGTGCTCGGCGACGCCACCAACATCATCTTCGACGGCGTCGTCGGCAAGATGCTCCCCGCGGGGACGACCAAGGCGCAGGCCGTCGAAGGGCTGCGCGAGCGCGGCAACGGCACCCTCGCCGACATGGTGAACTCGATGAACGTCACCCCGGGCGTGGGCATCGACTTCGGCGACGTCGGCCGCGTGTTGCTGATCGTGCTGGCGCTCTACATCGGCTCGTCGCTGTTGTCGTGGCTCGGCGCGTATCTGCTCAACATCGTCGTCGTCGGTACCGTCAAGCATCTGCGCGCAGAGGTCGAGTCCAAGATCCACCGCCTCCCGCTGAGCTATTACGACACCACCGCACGCGGCGATCTGCTCAGTCGCGTCACCAACGACCTCGACAATCTGTCACAGACGTTGCAGCAGACCATCTCCCAGTTGCTGAACTCCATCCTGATGGTGATCGCGATCCTGGTGATGATGCTCTGGATCTCGCCACTGCTGGCGCTCATCGCGCTCGTCACCGTGCCGCTCGCCGCGGGTGCGACCGCGCTGATCGCCAAGCGCTCCAAGCCGCACTTCCTCGCGCAGTGGTCGTCGACCGGCAAGCTCAACGCCCAGGTCGAAGAGGCGTTCACCGGGCACGAACTGGTGACCGCGTTCAATCGTCAGGCCGACGTCGAATCCGAATTCGACGAGCGCAACGAGAAGCTCTACCAGTCGAGTTGGCGTGCACAATTCATCTCGAGCACCGTCATGCCGACGATCATGTTCCTCGGCAACCTCAACTACGTGGCGGTCGCCGTCGTCGGCGGACTGCGCGTGGCGTCGGGCGCGTTGAGCCTCGGCGAGGTGCAGGCGTTCATCCAGTACTCGCGTCAGTTCACGCAGCCGCTCACCCAGATCGGGTCGATGGTCAACCTGCTGCAGAGCGGAGTGGCGTCTGCCGAGCGCATCTTCGACATCCTCGACGCCGACGAGCAGACCCCCGACCCGAAGAACCCGAGAACGCCAGAGCACGACCGTGGCCTCATCGAATTCGACGACGTCTCGTTCCGCTACGTCGCCGACAAGCCGCTCATCGACGACCTCTCACTCGTCGCGCGTCCCGGCCACATGGTCGCCATCGTCGGACCGACCGGCGCGGGCAAGACCACCCTGGTCAACCTCATCATGCGCTTCTACGACGTCGACTCCGGAACCATCACCGTCGACGGCGTCGAATCCCGTGAGATGACCCGCGACGACCTACGCGAACGCACCGGAATGGTGCTGCAGGATTCGTGGTTGTTCGGCGGAACCATCTACGACAACATCGCCTACGGCGACCCCACCGCGTCGCGCGAGGAGGTCCTCGAGGCCGCGCGCATGAGCCACGTCGACCACTTCGTCCGCATCCTGCCCGACGGCTACGAGACGATGCTCGACGACGAGGGCGGCGGCGTGAGTGCCGGTGAGCGACAACTCATCACGATCGCGCGCGCCTTCCTCGCCCGCCCGACCATCCTGATTCTCGACGAGGCCACCAGCTCCGTCGACACCCGCACCGAGCTGCTCATCCAGAAGGCGATGGCAGCGCTGCGCACCGACCGCACAAGTTTCGTTATCGCGCACCGCCTTTCGACCATCCGCGACGCCGACGTCATCGTGGTGATGGAGGACGGGCACATCGTCGAGCAGGGCAATCACGACGAACTCCTCGCCGCACAGGGCGCGTACTGCCGGCTGTACCGCAGCCAGTTCGCCGGGGCCGTCGACTCGGAGGCTTGAGCACTACCCATTCCGCCAATCTCCAAGCGCTCCAGCCACTCTCGGACCATCGGCACCATGCGGTTCTGTCGCAGATCGGCCCAGACCCATCGGATCACCATCGGTCCGAGGCGCCTGACGCCGTCCTCGCGCGCCTTCTCGCGCTTCATCACGTCGAGCGCGGTCTCGTCGTCGCCCAGGTCCTTGGTGTACTTGCGCATACCGTCGAACTCGCCGACGAGCTTGCCCTCCCAGTCGTAGTCGACCTTGGCGACGAATTGGCCGTCGGCGTCGAAGTATTCTCGCTGCAGTCGTGGGACCGGCAGTTCGGCGACGATCATCTGACCTCTGCCCCACGACTCGCCCGCGTTGTCGGCCAGTGGGCTCGCGAACGCAAGCGCCCTTCGTGCGACGGCGACACCGCGGCGTCGAGAGTCGAGTAGCGCCGACATCTTCTCGCGATCGGCACCGAGTCGCAGCGCGGAGTCGAAGACGGCGAGTGCCTGGAAGAAGTTGCCGCTGCACGCGATGTCGACGGCGGTGACCTCCAGTGACGTCACCGTGATGCCGTCGATCACCGTGACGTCGTCGGGCCCCAGACGACCGGAGTGCAGATGCCGCTGGGTTTCGATGCGTCCGCCGGTCTTGTGCCCTGTCGTCAGGTGGACCCGCGAAAGGTCGGGGAACAGCAGCGACATCCCGTGGAGCACGCCCGCCGACTGATGACTCAGCGGTACGTCGGATTCGGACAGCAGCGTTGCCGCGACCGCCTTCAGCCGATGCTTGACCTCCGGCGTGCGGCTCTTGTCGGGCAGCACGTAGGCGCCGGGCCACACCCGCACCAGGGTGCCCGCGTCGACGGCGCGCGTGAGTTGCCGATCGGAGGCGCCCGCGTCGAGCGCCGTGCGTCGCAGTATCAATCCGTGTTCGTTGACCGGGAAAGTGTCCATGTATATCCGACGTCGAGAACGTCGATCTGGATCCACCCGATTCCGACTTGCGCACAGCTCGCCCCGCTCAGCGCTCCAGCTCGCCCGCGATTCGCTGCTCGATCTGGGCGGCGGCGACGTCCGGGACGTCGATGAGTCCGTCGAGCTCCTGGCGGGCCTTGCGGTAGGCGGCCTGGCGTTCCGCGGGTGTGGCGGCGGCGTCTGCGGCGACGGAGATCAGCTTGCGCGCGCGGTCGAGCGACTCGCGCTCGATGGGCGAGAAGTCGGACTGTTTGCGACGCCGCGCCTCGCGTTCGGCCGCGTCGAACGCCGCTGCGTAGTCGCCGACGGCGTCGCGGTAGCGCTCGAACTCGAGCGGGTCGAGCTTCTGGTCGGCCGACGTCGGGCGCAGATCGTCGGCCCGGATCTTCGCGCGATGAAATGCGAGCGTCAGCGGCTCGCGCATGTCGGTCATCATGGGGAACTCGATCAGTGTCGCCAGGTCGAGTTCAAAATCGAACCATCGCTGATCTATCGCGTCGTGCTTCTCGAGCACCTTGGTGATGGCTGACTTGTCGGCCTGGGTGAGTCGTAGTTGCTCGGTCTGCGCGCTCGCCTTGACCCGGGCGAGTTCGATCTTGTCGCGTCGACGCTTCTCGTTGTAGCGGGCGACCGACCCGGCCCAACCGCCGATAACTCCGCCAATCGGGAAAATCAGCCACCAGTTATTGCCCATGAAGTGCAAGAACTGATCCATGAGACAACAGTACCCACGTCAGCGGCCGCGACTACTGTGTCGACATGGCCAAAGCGGACGCCCCTACGCACGTCTTCGACACCATCGACGACTGGCGGAACTGGCTCGCAGACAACCACGATTCGTCGTCGGGAATCTGGTTGGTGTTCTGGCGCAAGGACTCCGGCCGCGTCGCCCTCGACTACGACGAAACCGTCCGCGAGGCGCTGTGCTGGGGGTGGATCGACGGACACACCCGCACACTCGACGAGCAGCGTCGCGGAATGTGGTTCACTCGCCGCGGCCGCACCAGCGCGTGGTCGGCGTCAAACAAGAAGCGCGTCACCGAACTCCTCGCCGCCGGCCGCATGCAACCGGCCGGCCAGGCCGTGATCGACGACGCCAAGGCGCGCGGTCTCTGGAATCTCCTCGACGACGCAGAGGCGGGTGTTGAGCACCCCGAGCTGACCGCGGCACTCGACGCGACGCCGCAGGCGCGCGAGCACTGGGACGCGTTTCCGCCGAGTGCGCGGAAGCTCGCGCTCACCCAGATCGCGATGGCCCGCAAACCCGAGACCAAGTCCACGCGCATCGCGACCATCGTCGAGCGCGCGTCCCGCAACGAACGGCCGTCGTAAGGAGAACCCGTCCTACATATCGGGGATCGGGAGATCGAGGTTCGGAGCGATGATACCGCCGTCGACCTCAAGCACCTTTCCGGTCACGTAGGCACCGGCGGGCGACGCGAGGTAGACGGCCGCAGCAGCGATGTCCTCGGGCTCGCCGAGACGGTGCATCGGAGTCGAGTTCTCGATTGCCGTCCGCATCGTGTCGTCGGCCGCCACGATATCGAGGGCCGACGTCAGGATCGCCCCAGGCGCGATGGCGTTGACCCGGATACGCGGGTTGAGATCCATCGCCGCGAGCCGCGTGTAGTGCGCGAGCGCGGCCTTGGCCGTCCCGTACGCCGCGTATGCACGGCCGGGTAGCCGCCCCATCGCAGAAGTGATGTTGATGATCGAGCCCGAGCCGGCCGTCTCCAACACCAGCGGAACCGCGGCCGTTACCAGCGCATGAGCATTCGCGACGTTGAAACCGAAGGCGTCGCTCAGATTCTTCGGCGAGGTGTCGAGCAGCGGACGTGGCATCGCGCCGCCGACGTTGTTCACGACGGTGTCGAGCCGTCCGAACGCGTCGACGGCGGTCTGCGCGAGGGCTGCCGCAGCGTCGGGATCGGAGAGGTCGGCGACGACGACGCGCGCACGCCTGCCCCGGTCGGCGACCTCGGCGGCCACCTTCTCCAGTTCACTTTCGCTGCGCGCTGAGATCACCGCGTCGGCGCCCGCCTCGGCGTAAGCGACAGCGATCGCCGCTCCGAGTCCGCGCCCCGCGCCCGTGATGACCGCGACGGTGTCGTCGAGTCGGAATCTGTCCAGGATCACGACTCCCGACAATGCCACAGAACTGCAACACGTTCTAGATTTTCACACACAGGAGTGCTGCGCGGACTACGACGACCTGCCCGCCACCCAGTCCATGTCGGGGTAGCGGTCGCCCGCGGGGCGCAGCGTCGACAATCGCTCGAGCTGATCTGAACTCAATTCCACCGACAGCGCGCCGAGGTTCTCGTCGAGGTAGCGAGTGCGCTTGGTGCCGGGGATCGGCACGACGTCGGCACCCTGAGCCAGCAGCCACGCCAACGCGACCTGACCCGGCGTGGCGTCGACCTCGGTTGCCACGGTGCGGATCTCATCGACCAGGGCCAGGTTGTGGTCGAGGTTCTCGGCCTGCCACCGCGGGAGTGTAGAACGGAAGTCGTCGTCGGAAACCTGCACTGCCGCAGCAGATCCCGTCAACATGCCACGGCCGAGCGGACTGTAGGGCACCATCGTGACGCCGAGTTCGCGTGCGGCGACAACATCCGACGATTCGACGTCGCGGCTGAACAGCGACCACTCCGATTGCAGCGCGGCGATGGGATGCACAGCTGCTGCGCGGCGCAGGGTGTCGGCGTTGGCCTCGCTGATGCCGAGCTCGCGCACCTTGCCCGCGGTCACCAACTCTGCCATCGCCCCGACAGTCTCCTCGATAGGCAGCTTCGGGTCGACACGATGCAGGTAGTAGAGGTCGATGGTGTCGACGCCGAGACGTCGCAGCGAGGCGTCGACCGCCGACCGCACATACTCCGGCGAACCGTCGACTTCGCCGTTGGGATAACCGGTTTCGGGATCGAGCACAATGCCGAACTTGGTCGCGAGCACCACGTCGTCTCTGCGGTCGGCCAGAACTGCCGCGAGAAGTTCTTCGTTGGCTCCCGCACCGTATACGTCTGCGGTGTCGAGCAGGTTGACCCCGACGTCGAGAGCGTGATGCAGCGTCGACCTCGCTTCGTCCTGGTCGGCCTCGCCGTACGCGAAACTCATTCCCATACAACCCAATCCGAGCGGTGAGACCTCGAGGGAGCCGATGCGCCTGCGGTTCGCGGTTGTCGGGTCTGTTGATGCGGTCATGGCTGTGTCCTTCCGCCGTAGGTGGCGATCTTGTATTCGGTTGCTGCCAACGAGAGCGTGAGTTCTGAGATCTGCCGTCGAATCGTGTCGCGGTGCTCCAGCAACATCTCGAGCCGCTCCGGGACGGTGTCTTCGCCCTCGTCGACCAGTTCGACGTAGTGCTGGAGGTCACGAATGGCCATGCCCGACAGCCTCATTCGTGTCAGGAAGACCAGTCTCCGCACGGCGTCGGCGTCGTAGCGCCGGTTTCCCGACGCATCGCGGGGCACGGAGACAAGTCCGATCCGCTCGTAGTACCGCAGTGTGTGCGCCGAGACGTCGAGCATCTCCGCCGTCTGGGCAATGGTCAGCGGCTCGTCGATCTCGTCGGCTTCGACCAGGCGGTGGATGACCTCGACCGACAGCGGACCGTCGAGTTCGTTCAACGTGGCCAACGCCCTGCTCATGAGGTGATCTGTGCTCATGACAACAACGCTAGGCCTTTGAGCGCGCTCTAACGCAAGACCTGATCGATGATCACGTCGAGCGGCAGCGTGGCGTCGACGGTCATTCCCCGCTCGTCGGGTCCGAGTGGTTCGAGTGCGGCGAACTGCGAGTCGACGAGCGCGGCAGGCATGAAGTGATCACGCCGCCCGCGCACGCGTGCCAGTGCGGCGTCATGGTCGAGGGCGAGCATCACGAAGAACACCCCGGGAGCCTTGCCGCGCAGTCGATCCCGATAGGCGCGACGCAACGCCGAACAGGCGGCCACGCCGTCGTCGTGCTCGGAGAGCCAGGTACCGACCACATCGAGCCAGGGCAGCCGATCGGCGTCGGTGAGTGGATGTCCCGCAGCCATCTTCGCGATGTTGGCGGCGGGGTGCAGATCGTCGGCATCGACAAACGGCACGGCACCGCCAGACGCGAAGCGAGCGCCAGACCGACAGTGCTCTTCCCGCACCCCGACACACCACAGACGACGATGGGGGACTCAGTAATCGCGACCAGCCGCCACGGTCGACACGAGATCGTCTCCTGCGCGGAACCGACGGATGTTCTCCGCGATCCACGGCGCGAGCTCGCGGGTGAGACCCGACGATGGGTTGGCGATGTGCGGTGTGATGATCACGTTCGATAGCGACCACAGCGGATCGTTTCGCGCGGGCGGTTCGGGATCGGTCACGTCGAGTGCAGCGCCCGCGATCTCATGCCCCTTGAGCGCCCAGTACAGCGCCTGTTGGTCGACGAGAGGTCCGCGTGCGATGTTGACCACCCACGCATGGGAAGGCAACTGCGCCAACACCTTTCCGTTGATCAGGTGATGGGTTTCGGGAGTCGACGGGGCGGCCAGGACCACGTGATCGCACGACGACCACACCTCGTCCATCCGCGACGACGGCAACGTGCGCTCGGCGCCGTCGACCTCGCGTCCCGAATGATTGACCGCGAGAACCGAAGCGCCACAGGCCTTCAGACGTGGGATCAGCGATCTCGCGATGCCGCCCGCACCGATGATCGCCACGGTCGCCCCGCGCAGTGTGCGCACCGCGGGGTCAATATGGTCTTTGTCCCAGCCCCACCGCACCGACGTGTTGATCTGCCGAAGACCGGCCAGCAAGAGCGCGAGTGCGTGCTCGGCGACATTCTCTGCATAGAAGCCGGACGCATTCGTCCACACGCGCTTGTCGTCGAGAACACCCGCGGCGACGAACTCTTCGATCCCCGCCGTCTTCAGCGCCACCCATTCGACGGTGTCGGGGAGATCGGGGAATCCCGCCGCGCCTCCCAACCAGATCAGGACCCGGGCGGCGTCGAGGTCGGTCTGCGTCGCGTCGGCGTCGTCGAGGGCCGCGGTGATGTATTGATCGCGCTCGGGGAGGACGGCGACCGAGATCGTCGAATCAGTATGCGAGGCGGCCGAACTCATCACTCACGCCCAGCGAGTTTCTTTGCGGCTGATGTTGCGAGCGTGTCGGCGATCTCGTTGTAGTGGTCTCCCGCATGACCTTTCACCCATTTCCAGGTCACCTCGTGCACCTTCTCCTCCTCGATGAGGCGGCGCCACAGGTCCGCATTCTTCACGGGCTTCTTGTCTGCTGTTTTCCAGCCGTTGCGCTGCCAGCCACTCACCCACTTGGTGATGCCGTTTCGCACGTAACTCGAGTCGGTGTAGAGGATCACCTTCGACGGCTTGGTCAGTGCCGCGAGTCCCTCGATCGCTGCCGTCAATTCCATCTTGTTGTTGGTGGTATCGGGTTCAGCGCCGGAGATTTCCTTCTCATGACCGCGGTATCGCAGAACCGCACCCCATCCGCCCGGCCCGGGATTCCCCAGGCAGGCGCCATCGGTAGAAATTTCGACGACGTCCGCGGCAGCCGATGCGGCCGTCACCAGTGCGTTGTCACCATCGTTCACGAGAGTCTCTGACACTCCTCCCAGGTTACCCACTGCCATGATCGCTGTGAATTGCATAGAGTTGGTTGCATGCCGGTCTGGGATCCGAGTCGATACCTACAATTCTCCGACGCTCGTGCCCGCCCCTTCCTCGATCTGATCGCCGAGGTGCCGACCAATCCGTCGACCATCGTCGACCTCGGATGCGGGCCTGGGCAGCACACCAAGCACCTACGCGAACGCTGGCCCGAAGCCCTGGTCCTCGGAATCGACGCCTCGACAGAGATGATCGCCGAGGCCATCCGCGAGAACATGGACGGGCTGGCCAACTACGACGTCGCCGACCTCACCGAGTGGACACCTCCCGAACCCGTCGACCTGTTCTTGTCGAACGCGGTGTTCCAGTGGGTCCCCGATCAGGAAGTCGCAATCGAGCGGCTACTGCCCCACCTCAACGACGGTGGCGCCTTCGCAATCCAGGTTCCCAACAACACCGGTGCCGCCACCTATCGCAGCCTCAACGAGCTCGCCGAAGAGGAGCCGTACGCGCAGTACCTCGGCGACGTCCGCAGACTCCCCTGGCTCGAGCCCGATTTTTACCTGAACTTCTTCGCCGAGCGCGGCTACGAGGTCAACGCGTGGGAGTCGACGTATCTGCACATACTCAAGGACAAGGGCGACGACCCGGTCTTCGACTGGATCTCCGGCACCGGTGCGCGCCCCTTCCTCGAAGCGCTTCCCGACGAACTGCGTGACGAGTTCAGCGAACAACTCAAGCACCGACTCCGCGCGGCCTACCCCGCCCGCGACTGGGGCACGGTGCTCCCCTACCGCCGCACCTTCGCCGTGGCCTACCTGCCCCGCTGATCACCCCACCGAACGAGCCTCCTCCGCTGATCGAGCCCCGCCCCGCTGATCGAGCCCCGCCCCGCTGATCGAGCCCCGCCCCGCTGATCGAGCCTGTCGAGATCACACCCCCACCGGCCGCACGCCCGTGTACACCCCCTCGGGCCGGAACCGCAGCCGCTTCTCGCCGTACTCCTCGAGCGCGTGCGCGGTCCACCCGACGATCCGAGCAACGGCGAAGATCGTCTCCGCGGCATCGGGGCGCATCCGATAGCTCAGCGCGAGCGCGGCCAACGCGAAATCGGAGTTGACGAACGTCGACGACCCGAGCGCCCTGGTCACACTCGACATCGCGCTCGACACGCGCGGGTCCCCGTCGCCTGCGTCCCGCAGTAACTCCGTCAACGTCTCCGCGCGCGGATCACTGTGCCGATAAACCACATGCCCAGTACCCGGAATCCGCTCGCCCAGGCGCAGGCGTTCACCGACAACCGATTCCGGATCGTCGAGCGTCTCTGCGAGAAATCGGTACGCGAAAGTCGTTGCGCCGCCGTGCATCGGGCCGTCGAATGCACCAAGACCCGCGCTGACCACGGCGTACACACTTCCCCGCGCGCTCGCCGCGACACGGGCTGCGATCGTTCCGGCGGACAGGTCGTGATCGGCGAGCAGCACAAGTGCCGCGTTGAGTATCCGCACCCGCTCCGGCGTCGAGGGGTCGTCTGTCAGAAGGGGCCAGAGCCGCTCCGCGAACCCACGACCCTCGACGTCGGAACCGTCCACAACGTCAACGCCGACGATCGTCTCCAGAATCGTCGCCGCCTTGACGGTCACGGCTGCGGGATCGAGTTGATGCCTGCGCGCATCGTCGGCTCCGAGAAGGTCGACGATCAGTCGTATCCGATCAAGACCTCGCGCAGCCGGCCCGAGCGCGGCGTCGACCCGACCCGGCACATCGCCGACCGCACCCGGCGGGATAGTCGGCCACGGTTGCTCCCACAGCAGTGCCGCTACCTCCTCGAATGACATGTCCCGCGCGAGGTCGCCGACGGCGTGTCCCCGGTAGTACAGCCGGTCGTCGTGCAGATAGGTCAGTTGCGTCCGAATACGTTCGACGACGCCTGCCGGTGGCCGTGGTCGGCCTGCGGTCAACAGCTTCTCGACCTCGTCTACCGGAAACACGCTCCCCGACACACCGTCGATCCGCTGACTCTGCAACCGCCCGCGACTGACGTAGGCGTAAACCGTTGATGCCTTGACGCCCAACGCCTTTGCGACCTGTTCTGTGGTCAGGTAGTCGCGCCCGTCATGGTGCACCGGTGTTGGCCAGCGGCGTCGATGAATGCGTTGCACATATTGATTGAATCAACATTGACGACGATGCACCAAGGGGTGATCGTTGCACCCATGACTGATGTGCTGATCGCGCCCGCGGGCCTCGCGAATGTCGTTGTCGCCGACACCGAAATCGGTGACGTCCGTGGCGACGAGGGCTTCTACCATTACCGAGAGTTCTCGGCCGTCGACCTCGCACGCACCAAGACCTTCGACGAGGTGTGGTTCCTGTTCGTGCACGGACACCTACCCGACGAAGCCGGACTCGACTCCTTCGTCTCAGCGACCAGAGCGTTGCGGACACTCCCCGACGAGATCTCCGGCATCCTCGCGACGTCGGCGATGCTCGGTGGCGAGCGTGAACTCCTGACCGGCCTGCGCACGGTGATGTCGGCACTCGGGCCCACCTTCGGCGTCCGGCCCCTCTGGGATTCCGACGCACAGACGCGGCACTTCGACGCACTGCGGGCAACCGCGCTCACGCCGACGATCCTCGCAGCGCTGCACCGCATTCGCACAGGTCAGGAGCCGCTCACGCCCCGAGATGACCTGGGCGTCGCGGCCAACTGGCTCTACCTGATCACCGGCACCGAGCCATCACGGGAGCACGCCCGCGCCGTCGAGCAGTACCTCATCCTGACCATGGATCACGGATTCAACGCCTCGACCTTCACCGCGCGTGTCATCGCGTCAACGGGGGCCGACGTCCACGCAGCTCTGTGCGGCGCGCTCGGCGCATTCTCGGGTCCGCTGCACGGAGGCGCCCCGGATCGCGCGCTCGACTCCCTCGACGAGATCGTCGCACACGGCGACGCCCTGACGTGGGCGCGCGAGCAGGTGGCGCAGCGTCGTCGAATCATGGGTTTCGGGCACGCCGTCTACCGCACCGAGGACCCCCGATCGGTGCTGTTGCGCGAGGTCGCGCAAGGTCTAGGCGGACCGACGGTCGACGCCGCGATCGCCGCCGAGCAGGCCATCGTCCAGGCACTCGCGCAAGCCCACCCCGACCACCCGCGCTACGCCAACGTCGAGTTCTACGCCGGGGTGGTGATGGACGCCTGCGGCATTCCGCGATCGATGTTCACGCCGACCTTTGCGGTGAGCCGCACGGTCGGCTGGTCGGCCAACATCCTCGAACAAGCCAACAGCCGCAAGATCATTCGACCCGCCGCGCGGTACGTGGGGCCCGCTCCGATGGTGGGGTGACCTACGAGCCCGACGGCGCGTCGAAGCGCCTGGTGCCTGCCAGTCACACCACCACCACCACGGTTGCGAGACGACCCCTATTCAAGGACGTTCACCGATACGCCTCCTCGCCGACCGCACCCTCGACGAGCAACACCACATCCCCACGACCCAGCTAGGCGGTGCGCTCCCATTTTGCTTGCAGTGTCCCACGTCCACTCTCCGGCAATCCTGGACGCAACAACGTCCAGCTCGGCGCGCGAAGCAACACCACCGGCAGCAACGGAAATATCAATTGACCATACGTCATATTCCAATATCGTCAATATGCAACACAGACGACGAACACTTCTTAAGTGTCTCCGTTAGCGCCCATACGTACGACCCTGCGGGAAGAAGAATGCCAGGCGAGAATGTAACGAGTGGTTTAATCAAGCCCTTTACTGCCGCGACACCACCTAGTCGAAGAGCAATGATTATTGGAACCGCGAGTAGCGCGCCGAATCCACCCAGACAAATCGCGAAGTTGACCGAGTCGGCAATCCAGTCTCTCTTGGGATTATTGGGCTGACTACGCACAGGGCCGGAGCCATCGATGCTAATCCCAATCTTAGGCGGATCGGTTAGAGCACCCCATCCGTTTTCGCCCGGCAAGCCGTTACAGATGACTGAAACTTGGTAGTCGCCATTCGCGATCGGTGTCGTTTGATTCGGCCCCCACGCCCTTGTCGACCAGGTACCGTCCTCCTTCACGGGTACCCAACCGCTGAGGAAAGAGTAGCCTTTACCGCCGTCCGCGTTCGCGGACTGGCCTGTGAAGTAGCACTCGCGGATCACGACCCGCCCAGGAGTGAGCTCGAACCTTGTCCGCAGGCCCGAAGCAGAAGCAGTCAACAGACCGCCACTCTGCGAACCGAATCCGACAACGCCCTCAACCGCTCGATAGTTCGGGGTGGTGACCTTGTCAGCCGAGGCGACTGGGGTGGAAACTACATACGCAGACGCAATGCTCGCGGCTACCACTGCGATCGCGGTTAGTCGAGCCGAGCGGTTCATGAGATGCCTTTCAAGTTCATAGCCTTTGCCGCAACAAACGCTACTTCCAACGTCTGGCCATAACCAGCTCCGGGCCGCAGATTCCCCCGTTCAGACCAACGACTCTCGGTACCGCTAAGAGACCGCGGAAATGCATCACTAGGACGATACGTCGATATCTCAGAAGAGTGACCGATGCCGGTCATCCCGAAACATCAAACTCTTGTTGACGATGCCAAGGAAGTACGCAACGCATGCAACGCCGATGCGACCTTCGTAGCTTTGTCCGGTACTTACTGCAGCGCCTCAATACCGACTCCAACGAGATTCCGCGCCTCTCTGACGACCGCTCCCGCTGAGGGGGCGTCGAGGTCAATGTTCACCGGGTCACCGGCGCCGGCGTTGTGATCGGGGCCACCAGACCTGCTGCCCGCTGCACGGTACGTGGGGCCCGCTCGACGGTGGGCTGACCCACGAGCCTGACGGTGAGTTGACGTTCTGGGGACCAACGACGCTTACAGAGCGCCAAAGTCGGTGAGACACTGTAAACATGCCACGTCGAGCAGTACTGATCAGAGCGATCAACGTCGGTGGTGCGAAGGTTCCGATGAAGGAATTGCGCAGCATCGCAGGCGATCTCGGAGCAACCGACATCTCGACGTACATCGCTTCCGGCAACCTGATCTGCACGCCACCGGCGGCGCCGAACCATTTCGACAGAGCACTCGAGGCGGCAATCGAGCAGCGCTACGGATTCTTCCGCGAAGTGATCAGCCGTTCGCGCGACGAACTCGTGACCGCTCTCGACACCCACCCGTTCGATGTCGTCGACGAGAAGTTCTCGTACGTCTACTTTTTGGTGGATACGCCACCGGAGGATCGACTGAAAGCGTTTTCGGACAAGGTCTTCGGCAACGATCTCTCCCAGGTCATCGGCTCCGACCTCCACATCCGCTACGCGGAGGGCGCAGGCACCTCGAAGCTGACGGCACCCGTGATCGCACGGGGACTCGGCGTGCAGGGCACAGGGCGCAACCTACGGACCGTCCGCAAGCTGATCGAGCTGACCGCCTAGTGGCAGGCCCGCCCGATCGTGCTGATCGCGGCGTCGATATCGCTGCGCTGCTGCTCCGCGGGCGTCTCCCACAGCTTCTTCGGTAGTTCCTCGAGTTCGACGATGGCGGCGTCGATCGCTTCGAGTTCCGAGTCCCGCTCCTCCTCGGGGAGGGTCGAGACGTGAATGAGCTTGTCGTCCAAGTCGAACACTGCCGCGTCCAGACGATCGCGCTCGGCCACCAGGCCGGCGTCGTTGGCGATCCACGGGTTCTGGTGGACGTCGGCGATGGCATAGCGGATTCGACGGTGCATCCGCGCCTCCCGTGACGTCGACGTCGTCCAGTCGTCGGGGGCGCGGCTCGGCTGGCCGGGGATGAGGTCGTTGGAGCGCGCGAAGCGTCGAACCCGCTTGTCGGAATCGACGGCGAACCACGCCGCTCCTGCCAGAATGATCAACGCGACCGCAATGGTCACGATGATGACTATCCACGCGACCGCGCTCATGACTGGACTCCCTGCACCGACATCTCACCCGACACGGACATAGTCCGACCTTAGCCGTGGTGCCGCGCCGCGACGTCGGGATGCGCGCGTGTCCTCGACTTCCACGCGTTCTCCCCGTACGTCGAGTAGAGCGGGTTGGCCGGATCCTCTTCGACGCCGCGCGAGAGTTGTGCGAGGTCGGGCGGTAGGGCGAGCGTCGGGACCCGGGCGTCGAGCGCCGGGTTGAGGAAGTAGGGAATCGAGATTCGGTCGGTTCCCGGCGCCGGAGCGAGTACCCGGTGCCGCGTCGCCCGCAGGAAGCCGCCCGTCGCGACCTCGAGCAGTTCTCCGATGTTCACGATGAACGCACCCTTGAGCGGCGGTGCGTCGATCCACTCGTCGGCACCCGCCTCCACCTGTAGGCCGGTTGAATCCGGTTCGACGAGCAGCAGCGTGAGCACACCCGAATCCTTGTGTGCGCCAACGCCTTGCGATGTCTGCGTGGTGCCCGGATAGCGCACCACCTTGATCAGAGTGGCCGGTGCCGTCGCGAAGGCGTCGTCGAAGACGGTCGCATCGCCGGTGAGTGCGTGCGCCCAGTGACGCAACAGCTCCAACCCGACCCCCGACAGCGCGGCGTCCCACTTCTCGAACGCCGGACGCAGCTCCGGAAGGGCGGACGGCCACAGGTTCGGCCCCTGCAGATTCCAATACCCCTGGGCGTCCTCGATCACGTCGCGCTCGGGTCCGATATCGATCTGCTCGCGCCAGTCGACCTCCGAGTTGGTCAGTTCGCCACCGAGGCGCGAGTAACCACGGAAATGCGGACTCTCGAGCTGGCTGATCTCGTCCTTGGCATCAGCGGGAAGCGCGAAGAAACGCCTGGCCAGCGCCAGGATCTCGTCGATCTGCTGTTGCGGGACGCCGTGTCCGACGAGGTAGAAGAAGCCGACTCGGTGCGTCGCGTCGAGGAGCGCGGATTCGAACCCCGCGGGATCGGAGGCGGCCGTCGAGAGGTCGATGATCGGTAGACCCATCAGTCCATTATCTACCCGAGCTAAAACGGGTCCCTACGCGCTCGGCGCCTTCGCCGCCGCAACCGCGGCAGTGTTGACGCGCGTCAGGGCTCGGTGCAACTCTTCGAGATCAGACAGCTCGACGCCCAGTGCATCGACGACGGCCCCCGGAATCGACAACGCCTGCTCACGCAGTGCACGACCCGACGACGTGAGCTCGACGTCGACGTTGCGTTCGTCGTCGCCGCGACGCCTGCGCACGATGAGTTGCTGTTGTTCGAGTCGCTTGAGCAGCGGAGAAAGGGTCGCGGAGTCGAGTTGCAGCACCGCACCGATGTCTTTGACCGCCCTCGGTTCCGACTCCCAGAGCGCGAGCATGACCAGATACTGCGGATGCGTCAGGCCGAGCGGATCGAGCAATCGGCGATAGATGCGCAGTACCGAACGATTCGCCACGGCCAACGCGAAACAGACCTGCCGCTCCAGGAGTAGCGGGTTGGTGTCCATGTCGTGCGGATCGGCCGTGTCCTGCGAACTCACCTATTCAGTGTGTCATATTCAATCGTTCGCTATCGATTGGCGAGCTGCTCAGGCGGCAGTGCTCGGTGCTTCGGGGTCGGGCTGCGAAGGCCTACCCGCGACGAGGTCGGCAAGCTTCAGTCCATAGGAACCGAATTGCGCGTCGAAATGCTCCGCGCGATACGTGGCACGGTCCTGTTTGGCCTTCGAATAGTGCTTGCGTGCCCAACGAGAACCCGGGCGCGCCAACCGAACTGCGCCGATCCACGCGACCGGCGGGAGGTACGCCCCGATGACGGCCGTCGAATACTTGCCCTTGGCCACGCAGACGAGCAGCACACCGATGTGCACGACGAGGACCACGAGAATCACCACGTGGCCTGCGCCGAACCGTGCCGACTCGTCGTCGTCGGTGGTGACGGGATTGAGACCGAGCAGCAGTAGCCCGAGTGCCGCCACGGTGAGGGCAACGACCTGCACCGAGAGCTGGCCCTCCCGCGACCAGTACACGTCCTGCATGTGGAGGATCATCGCGAACTCGTCGAGCACCAGCGACGCCCCGATGCCGATCAGCACTGCCGCGATCTCGCCGGCGGGCGCAGTGCCGTCAGCCGCCACGGACGTGATGGCGCCGATGATCAACAGGATGATCCCGGGTACCGCGTGATGGATGTGCACGCCACCGGAGACGTTGTTGCGGAACGGCCCCTTGCCTGCGCGGATCAGGCGGGTGATGACGCGGGTGATGACGAACGTCAGCAGGAACGCCACGAACAGCAGCGCCAGTGGTAGTCCCGCCGGACCGTGGTTCATCGCTTCGGCGTGATCCCGGTGCGCTGCTGCTCGATCTTGAGGCAGCGATCCTCGACGTACAGCAGGCCTGCCTCCTCGGCGATCGCGCGCGCCTCCGGCGACGTGATCCCCAACTGCAACCAGAGCGCCTTGGCGCCCGCGGCGACGGCTTCACGAGCGATCTGCGGGCAGTCGGCCGACGGGCGGAAGACGTCGACGAAATCGACCTGCTCCGGAACGTCGGCGAGGGCCGGGTAGACGGCCTCCCCGACAATCGTCTCGGCAGTGGGATTGACCGGAATGATGCGCCAGCCCAGCGACTTCATCAGCGCGGGAACCCCGTTCGACGGCTTGGCGGGGTTGGCGCTGGCCCCGACAAGCGTACGACTTGAACCGTTCTCATATAAGAACGGTCCCGCTCGGTGTTCCAGCACCGGACGAGACCTCGGCCCACAACGGATCGGAACTCCGTCATGAACCATGCCCGGATCATACATCTCGCCGACTGCGTCACGATCATCGTGACGCTGGCTCTCTACTTCGTCCCCCTCGCTGTTCTGCGACTCTGCATGGAGCTGGGGTGGCACGCATGAGCCTCACAGTTGTCGCAGTTCGACGCTCGGAACCATCGGATCTGTCCCAGTTCGGCATCACCGTCAAGCAACGCAACGAGTCGCCGACCTACACAGCGGAGGACGGCGTCGTGTGGAAGTCTGCGTGCCTCATCTATGTCTGGGACGACGGGCGGATGACGGTAGTTGTGTTGACGGCGCTCACTGAGCGAGAACTCGGAGTCGTCTACGGACTCGCAGAAGACGTGTTCAGTGCCGGCGTCGCGAAATGCAAATACGAGAAGTGGACGCGGCTGCGGAAGACCAATCGGCGTCGCATCGGCGGGTACCGGGTTCACTACTACGTGCGTGCCGACGACGCTGATCCCCATAAGAAGTGGATGTCGGCGGCGATGGGCGACGAGCCAGAGAAGCTGTTGAGCACGTTGAAGGAGTCGGTTGACACCGAGGTCTCCGAGCAAGACCGGGGCACTGTGCAGCACTGAGTGCTCAGCACGGGGCTGCTCTTCACCAACAAGTGGATAAGAGCAGACCGACCTGACGACTACGCCGCAACCGTGGGCGTCATGTACACGGTTGGCCCCGCGCGGTGCTCATCACCGCAACTGCATGGCGAATCTCACCACGCAGCTACCTCCTAACGCCCTGACGGCTCAACCGTTGTGCTCATCTCAACGGTTGCCGGGTTCAACTCCCGGCGAGGGCACTCAGCGCACGCAACCACTCCAACCGCGTGCCCGTCGTCATCGACCAGCCCGACGAAAACCAGCGGTCAGCACGTAGCCCAGTCCTCAGCCGTGCTCTGAGGCCACCAGTCCCGACCTCGCGAACCGAGACCCGGTGCCATGACGATCACACCTGTCCAACGGACACGGTGCTAGCAGTCGTGGCCGGACGCGATAGGGGCATGGTTGTCGTGGGTCGAACGGGATGGGGTTAAAGCTTCTGCCACCCGCAGGGTGACACATCTGTGTCAGTAGATGTTCTTCGTCCCGTGTGGCAACGGCTCGGGATAGACCACCCTGAAACAAGCGGCTTTCCCGGCTTTCCCGGCTCACCCGGCTATTCACCCAGATCGAAGCCGGAAGGTGTTGTGCAATCCGGCTCACCCGGCACAACCTCAGGAAAAGGCTCTGAACAGCACGAACGCGAGGCGCGTAAGCCGGATACGCCGGATAAGCCGAGTGAGCCGGATCAAATGGCTATACCCAGCGAGCCGATTCGGATGGGTACCTGCAAGCTGTGCGGACGCCCCTGCAAACCCACGATTGCGGCTCACGTCGAGTGCCTGATGCGGAGAGCATCGTGAGAACGGACTACTCCGCGGGCCTCGTCGGTCTACTCACCGCCACCGCAGTGACCAGGCACGGTGAGGGACTTTCCGTCATTGGCGCCGCCCTGTTCGACCATTTCCTGACGCCGGGAAATGGCGTGCTCAGCGTCGGAGTTCGCCCCGTACGTGAGGTACTGAACGGGGGCAGGTGCAGGTGTGGCATTTGCCCCACCATGCGCCCCCCGTACGTGAGGGACTGAACCGGAAGGGTCGCGTTTGAAATGCGACCCTTCGAGATGCGCCCCGTACATGAGGGACTGAACGTCGGTAGGAGATCGGAATCTTCGGAAGTTTTCGATGCGCCCCGTTCGTGGGGATTGATCCATGCATGGTCATCATGACCACGGTTGCCGGAGCAGATTGCGCGGGTGCGGCGGGCGGAAATCCCAGCGGCGAGTGCCCCATTTGGACCACCTGTCAACTCTCGTGGCACGAGAATTACCCAAGAATCCGACACCGCCGATGCCATCACCGCCCGACTCAAGCGCGACGGCCCTGAACTCGTGCGACCTTATGCCTACGCTCCCACCACTTTCGTGACGCCACGAAAGTGGTGGAACGGAGCCAGGGCGGTGGCTCGAAGCTCGCGGACGTCCTTCGGCGAAAACACCCCGCGACCTGCGAAAAAATAAAAGCCTGACTTACCTCGGCAGTCATGGTGTGGGGGGTGTCTGGATATTTGGTGGGGGTGCCGGGATGGGTAGACCCCCGCTCGCCCGTGGTGGGTTTGCGGGGGTCTGGTGTCGGCGCGCTGGTCGGTCTGTGAGCCTGGAAAGTCCACTGGTGGGGACGGGGGCTCTCGCGGCCATGCATTCCCGTTGCCGGAACTGGAGCTACAGCGAGGGTGAGTTTGACGCGCCGAACGTTGTGGGGGTTACCGGAACCAGGTTGCGGCGTCGGTCAGGTCGTCGGTGTCGGCGGAGTGTCCGATCTCGGTTCGGGGGACGGCGGTCTCGTCGGGGACGGAGGCGAGGACGTCGGCCATGCCGGGGTCTGCGGTGATGAGTGTGACCCAGTGGTCACGTCGGGCTGGGGTGATCTTGCCCGCTCGGATCGCATCGTTGACCTGGCCGTCGATCTTGGCTTTCGCGGCTGCGGCTTTGACCTGTCGGCCTTCGGCGGCTTCGGTGCGGAGTGCGGCGAGGCTGTCGCTGTCGATGACTTCCATGCCGATACGCTTCGCGGCAGCGGCGACCGCAGACGGCTTGGTGTCCTTGCTGTCGCCGGTGTTGGCGGCTTGCTTGGCGAGGTCGTCGATGACGGCGAGGATTGCGTCAACGTCGGCGGGGTCGGTGTCGGCGGGCAGCCCGAGCAGTTCGAACAGTCGGGTGGTCTGGTCGTCGCTGAATGTCAATGTCATGCTGATCGTGTCTCCTTTATCCGGCGAGGCCGGTGATCTTCTTGGCGGCGTAGGGGCGGTCGACACCGAACCCGGGCACACAGAAGGTCTGAACCCATATGGAGCGCGTCGAGCGGTCGTCCCACTTGTCGACGGTCAGGGGTGCTTCGAATCCGACCGTGCCCACAGCACCTGCCTGCACAGCCCACGCGGTTCCAGCAGCGACGCGCGGGTTGGCGAACAGGCTCACACCTGCGCTCTTGAGCATGTCGGCGAGTCCGTCTCCGTAGGCGACGCGCAGGCTGTGCGCTTCGTTCGGATGTGCGACCAACAGGTCGTGGGTGACACCGAGTTCCTCGAGGTCTGCGGCCAACTGTGCGGCCGACAGGTCAGCGGTCGGTCGGGAGCCGGACGGGGTGAGTTGGGTTTCGGGACCGACGAGCACCAGATCCGACCAGTCGTGCCCGGTGACGGCTTCGATGGTGGCGTCGGCAATGGCGCCCATCGCGGCGATGTCGAGCTTGCGGGCAATCGTGTTCGCCAACTGCGTAACCTGCTGGTCTAAGTAGCTGACATCGTTGCGGCTGATCTGTTCGTCGGTGATCTGAAACTTGCCGCCCCAGTCCTCGACGACGGCAAGTTTGGGTTCGGGATCGACACCCTCGACAACCCGGTATTCGTTACCGGGAGAACGCTTCTCAACGTCGGTGGAGTAGAAGTCGGATGCCTGCACCACCGAATAGAGCATGCCGCCCCCGGTGACAGGTGCGCCGAGGTTGGAGAAAAACTTCGGCAGCAGTAGTTGTTCGTCGGCGATCTTGGCGATCTGGTTGCGGATGAGGTTGGGCTGTTTGAGCGCGACATCGACGGTCAGTCGACGCCCGTTCAGTTCGGGGATCAAAGCGTTGGGCATGTCAGTTCCTCTCAGAGAAGCGCGATTTCGGCGTCGGAGTTGTTGGTGGCGGCGGTGACGGCGTAGCCGACGACTTTGCCGCTGGTGGCGGTGATGACGCGGCCCGCGGTGCCGACCTCGACGTCGGCGCCTGCGGCGATCGCTGCTCCTGCGGTGACTTTGACAACGCCGTCACGTGCGACACCGACGAGCTCTCCGGTGTTGGCGTCGTGCTTGGCGACACCGAATGTGCGGGCACCTGCGGCGGGGTGTGCCACTGCAAGGTTGCCGTCCGCGGTGCGGTTGCCTGAGATTGCGACGAATCGGCGTGCGGTGATGGCGGCGGTCGCCTGGGCGGTGACATCACCACCGGGCGCGTACACGCGCGGGTTGGAGATGGATGTCGACATGTTCAGAGCACCTTCCGTTGGTTGCGGCGACGTCGAGCCGCGGCGATGAGAATGGTTGTGCGGTAACCGGTGTCGGGCCATCCGGCACCAGTGGTTGTGAGGGCGACGCGTTTGCGGGCTGACGCGGCCACCAGATCCTGTAGCGAATCAAGGGACGTGATGGCGGGTGCGGCTTCGCCGAGCAGTGCGAGGCCGGTCAAAGCCAGAGGCCACACCGTGCCGGTACCGTCCTGAAAGTCGTAGGCGGCTTCCACGGAACGGTCCGGGTAGTGCAGTGGTGCGGCGTCGGCCAACCATGCCGGCATCACGAGATCACCGACCAGAGTGTCGCCGTTGTTGGTTGTGCGTAGTTTGTCGACGAATCCGAAACTGGGTGTGCCGTCGAATCGTTCGTCGGTGTGACCGAGTTTGATCGGGGGTTTGCGTACGGCTCCCGCTGTGAATGCGTCGATCATGGCGGCGATGTCGTCGCGGGTCACTGTCCACGGTCCGGTGGAAGCTTCCCAGGTGCCTACCTTCACCAGATCGACGCCGGTGATGCGTTTTTCAGCCACGGTCACCCCTGTCGCTCGGCGCGGGCGACCACCGCTGCCGCTGGATATAGCCACCGCCCACCGGAACGTATGGCGGGGAGCCGACCGCGGCGCGCGAGGTCTCGGACGTTGCCGGGGGTGCATCCGAGGACGTTTGCGGCGCGTTCGGTGTCGACGAACTCATAGGCAGACAATGCGTCACGATCCGCCGAATCCTTTGCGCCACTGACGTACCCGCTAGTGGTAGAGCGTGTCGCGTCAGAACTCGCGCGAGAAAGGCGGCGTTCGAGGTCGACCAGCCGAGGCGACGGACGTGAATCTTGCTTGGCCAGTAGCGCGGCGAGTAGTTTCATCGCGCGTGCGAGGTAGTCGGCGTCGGAGGCATCGAGCAGCACACCGGAGACCTTCTCAATCGTCATCAGACACCCCATAGAGGACCGTGAGCCGATCCTGTAGCTGTGTGGGTTCCTCACCGTTGCGAGGCAGGCGAGACAACGCCCAGAACAGGGCGACGTTAATGTCAACGGCGCTCGCCTGCTCGGTGACCCACAGATCGGTGAGCGCGGCGTTGAAACCGTGATTGTCGGCGCGGTATCCGTGCAGCACCGCGCCGATCACCGCGCGCTCGATGCGCAGGCTACGGCGTACAGCTTTCACGTCCTGGTCGGGGAACTTGTCAGTCATGCTGTTGTCTCCTGAGTTCGTCGATAGCTGCGACTAGATCAGTCGCCAGTTGTGTGGCTTCGTCGATGTCGAGGCCGTAGCGGTCACCGACCAACGTCACGACGACTGGCCGCGCATAGTCGCGGGTGACGTAGACCGACGCCGAACCGCCTCTGCCGTAGCGCCTCACGCGGCACCGCTCCGTGGTCGACCAGGCAGGCGGGGTGAGCGAGCAGCGACGACAGAGCCGTCAGTGCGCCGCTGTGCCGCCCAGTCCCGGCACCGCTCGAGCACCGGGCAGCGATGACACAACGCTTCGGCGTTCGCGTGTCGGTACCGGGTGTCGGCGGCGTCCTCGTACGGGGCAGGAGGATCGAACAACTCCGGCGAGCCGACGCACGCGGCACCCGACAGGTCTGCGGTGCCGCGCAGTATCGCCTCGAGCAGATCAACCACGCCGCCCTCACGACGAGACACGTTGCGGCTCATATCGCCTCCAGCGGTCCGTATAGCTCGACACGCATAGTTGCCGCTGCGTCGTCGACATACACGCGGTAGTGGCCGCGGTCGGGTGTGCCGGGGTCACGCAACCTCCGATCGGTGAAGAGGAGTCGTTCGCCGCGTTGCTCGACGACGGCCGCGAACACATGCGAGATGTGAATGCCGCCGTCGACGACCTCGGTGGCTCGGATTGGTCTGCCATCGGAGTAGTGGGTGAACTCGAAGGTGGCTCGGTGCAGATTGGCGACCGTCTCGGCGAGCGCATCGGTCTCGAACTGGTGGTCGTCGCAGACGCCGTGATCGCTGAGGGTGTCAATCACCCACGAGAAACAATCTGTCGTCTCGAGCGCGGCGTAAATCAACATGTCGGTCGTGGGGTTCGGGGATTGGCTCATCAGTGTGTCTCCTTCGGGAAGTGGAATGGTCGTCGAATGCGGGCGCGTTGCACGGAGCCTCGAGGCCAGGCGATGGACGCGCATGTCAGGTGCTGGCCGCGCTCGATGTCCTCGTCAAAACTCATCGGGAACCGGCAGGCGCCACAGAGGGGGAGCCTCCGAGAGTTGTGCCAGATATGTAAGTAGGGGCGGGTAGGAGTCACCTGGAATCACCGCTCTTTCCAGTAGTCCTACGCGCAGGTACTAACTTTTCTGGCACAAGTAGGGACGACGGATCGATGTCGTCGGCGAGGAAGTATCGCCACACGGTGCGCATGTCCCCTTGCTGTTCCTCGTCACAGGTGAGGACTCCCAACATGTGCAGCGCCTGGAGTTGGCGGTCGACGGTGTTGCGCGGTTTATCCAGCCGCTTGCGAACCTCGGTCGTAGAAGATCCTGGGTGCGCAGCGAGGTCGTCGACAATCGCCAGGCGCAGCGGAGGCATCGAGTCACGAGCGCACCGAATCGCCAGCCGCAAGGCATGCTGGCGGTCCATTCCGAGCGCGACCGCACCGCGCATCACCTGCGCGAGTTGCTTGGCGAAGCGGGTGGGCATCTCGGGCGCGTGCGCGTCAATGACGTCGCCGCGGTAGTCGAACTCGACACCCGTGCGCGCGAGCGTCACCAGATCGGCAGCGGCGAGCACCTTGTCGGTCTCGTCCTCGGTGAGTGCGACGCCGACGAGACCTCGTCGCAGAAGCGCAGCCACAACATCAGCGAGGTCACCGCGCATCGCAGCCTCGTGGCCGGTGTTGCCGATAGCCTGCCTGCCGGCCTTCTGGCGACCAGAACGGGAATCCATGCGCACCAGCACGAACCGATCACCCATCGACGCGATGGCCGCGTGCGCTTTATCCCAGGCGGTCGTGACGGCTCCGACGACAACGATGCGACCATGCCAGTCGAGCGTGCGGCCACCATCAGAACCGACGTTGCGCGACCAGTGCCCGTCGTAGACCTCGCGCAGCGCGGCGAGCACCTCGGCGCGAGCGTCCTTGTTCATCGAAAGAATGCTCGTGACGTCCTTGATGACCAGTACGCCGCGCTCACCGATCTTGCGCAGCAGACCACCCGTCGCATCCTTGGCGCGGTCCTTCTGTGCCGTCGCCGACAGCAGTGCGCCCGGTGAGGACACCGTGGACGTGACGATTGCCCCGGCCCCGGCGAGCGCCTGCGCGGTCTCCGTCTTGGCATTGCCCGACCCGGAAATGAGCAGCAACCAGACCGGGTCGCCGTCGAGTTGCTCAACGGCGGCAGCAGCCAACACCGCATCGAGCGCGTCGGTGTCGTAATCGTCACCGAGCCAGTCGGTGAACGCCGCGTGGACGTCAGCGAGAGTCGCTGTCTGACAGGGTAATCCGTTCTCGTCAAATTCGGGCGTGTCGTAGAAATTGGGCACGCTCATGTGGTCACCCGCTCTATATAGGCGCCCGAGCGAACTGCAGCATCACGGTCACGAAGCCGCTTGGCGACCGCGGACCAATCCACAGCCTGCGAGACCGCCACGGCTGCATCCTTCAACGCATTCCGCTTGTCCTCGAGCGCGTCGAGCTCTTGCTCAAGACAGCCGCGGACGCCCTCAGTCAGCAACGCACAGAACATCGCCCGGTCGACGCCCTCCGGCAACTCGACGTCGATGAGTTTGTACCGAAGATTGTTTGCCTGCTCGTAGCTCAGTGACATCACGCGTCACCGTCCCTGCTCCGGCACACCGGGCCACGATGCAACGCAACGGATTTCGGAGCTACGAGCCACGACCCGCACGACCTGCACTGCACGGCAGGCCGGTAGCCGAGTTCGACGACGACAGACACGGCAGCGACCTCAGAGCGCTCCTCAGTGGTGAGGGGTTCGCTATAATCAAGGTAGTCGCGCACCCAATCGACTGCTTGAGATTCCCCGGCCCGCCCGCCGGGGTTTTTCTTTGCAATCATTCGACATCGCCGCCGATTGCGTCGTGGTCGACGTCGACGAGACCGAGGTCCGCGTGATCGGCCTGGGGTCGTGGACCGACGCGGAGCAGAGCCGCGATTCGTTCGCGTTGTTCGGAAGTGAGGGGCGGAGCTTGCGCTAATACCTTCGCGACATAGCTCTCTAGCGTCGCGGCTTTCAGATCCTGACGCGCTTCCGCAAGGGCGGGGTCGTCGGGCTGGCGATCACGAGATAGCGCTCCTACTCGAGCGCGATGGTGTGCGACTACGGAAGATGGCGCGGTAGCCATTGGTGCCTCCAGGGCAGGTCTGAGTAACCCGCCCGCTGAGGCGCTTGAATGCTGCGGATTAACCCTGTCCCAGCTCGGGGCCCATGCCTTAGGGCACCACGCTCGACTACCTAGGTCGAGATGCTTGCAACGCTAGCAGCTAGTCCCGTTAAGCTAATTTCCGACACGCCGTGTATCGACAGTTTGTTCAGAACCGCGAACAGCTTCTCCTCCCGCACAGGAACCGACGACACTCCTCGACACTTGCGGCATTCGAGGACGTAACGAGACCGAACCCGATCGGGTGACACGCGCTGATTGCGAGAGAACATTCCCTTCTCGGGAATGGCGTCATCGACCAACGTCGTGCCCGACTCTCTTTTTCCACTTCCCGAGAAGGGCGACGTATAGTGCTCGTTCCAGCGCCCCTGAGACCACAGCGGTCGTCGGAAGTTGGTTACCGCAACCCTCTTTGAGTGCCGGGGCGAATCACAGAAGATAAAAACCTGTTCGATTGACGGCTCGCTCATTGCTTCCATTCCACTTTCACTCGTTCGCTCACATGAAAGTCTTTACGACGCGCGCGCCCAGGGCCGAGTGGTAGCACCGTCACAACCATTAGCGCGTCGATGATCTTTCCTCGAATATCGGCCGTCAGCGAATCCCATTGAGATGCAATATCTTCCGCCATTATCATGCCGGCAACTGGGGAGCACTCACGCGCGACCGCCAATTGTTTATCCAATCGGTCTATGTCGGACTGGATTCTCGCACTGCCAAGGCGTAGCTGCGAACCGTCGATACTTCCCGTCGCGAAAAGCGCCGCCAACTCATCTTTCCGTGCTTGAAGTTCGGCGCGACGCCGACGCACATCCGACAAGTCCACATCATCGTCAGACGTAAAAACAGAAATCGCGTCCTGTCTTGAGAGCCTTTCCAAGACAAGGGCGCTCACAAACTCGTCTAACGGAGCTTGCATCTGCGACAGGTGATAACTCCGCGAGCACTGATAGTACCGCTCGCGCTTCACCCCGTGTTGCACGCGCATCGGCGCATCACATCGGCCGCAGCGGTAGACACCGGCGCCCTGGTTCCTTCGAGCGAAAGACACGTAGGACCGTCGACTCGGGTCGGACACGATGGTTCGGATTGCATTGAGGGTGTCGGCGTCGTAGATGGCGGGCCACTGGGCGGGTCCGACGATCTTTCCATCGGACTCGACGAGGCCCGCGTTTCGGGCGCGCGTCAACACGCGCCGGACGCTGGTCGCGGTCCAGCGATTCCCCTGACTTGTCGTGAACCCTTCCGCATTCCAAGCCCGCGCCGTCGACATCAACGACGCACCTGCGAGTAGGTCGTCAGCCGCCTTGCGGATGCGTGCTGCCTCCGTCTCGTTAAGCACCATCCCGCCGACCTCGTAGCCGATTGGCCGAACGCCGCCCCGGTACTTGCCCTCACGCGCCTGTGCCTCCTTGGCGCTCCGGATGCGCTCCGCGGATCGCTCGACCTCGTAACGTGAGATCGAGGCGAACATCGTTGCGCTCAGCCGTCCGCTTGGTGTCGACAGGTCGACTTCACCTGCACGGCAAGTTCGAATCTCGATTCCGCGGTCGTCGCAAATCTCGATCAGTTCCGACAGGTCGGGGATTGAGCGATACAGCCGGTCTGTATGCCAGGCCAGGACCGCGCCGACGTTCCCGGTCTTGAGCTTGTCGAGCATCCGCCGATACTCCGGTCGCGGCTTGCCGCTGTAGGCACTCACGTCGTTGTCTACGTAAGTCTCGACGACAGACCAGCCGAGGGAGTCGGCGAGCTTGAAACAATCGGAGCGCTGGCGCTCTACGCCGACGCCTTCACCGGTCCGATCCTGTGAGATTCGGCAGTACACCACTGCCGGTGAGTCGATAGGCACGAAGACAGTCTATCTTGACTTTGTGTCCCGACGACCGTGATCGTGTCGAAGGTGCGCAGGATCTGTTCGGCGACATCATCGGTGCTCATGGTGCCCAAGTCTAGGTGTGCACTCCCTGCGTGGCGGGCTGCTCGCCTTCCTCACTCGTCAACCACGCAACCAACGACGCACCGATGATCGCGCACACGAAGCCGACGACCGCGAGCCACTCCAGTCCGTCGACGGCCTTGTCTCCGAGGAACACCACACCGACGATGGCGGGAAGACCGGTCTCTCCGACGACGAGGACCGCGGTGACGGCGTTGACCGGTCCGATCTGCAGCGCAAGGGTCTGGATGTAGAACGCCATGGCACCCGCGATCGCGATGGTCCATGCTGCCGGATCTTTCAGCACCGTGAGGGGGTCGAACGGGGAGACGCCGTCGAGCACACGCACCGCGACTGCCAGCGCGCCGTACATGAGACCCGCGATCGCGCCTCCGAAGATGGCTCCGCGACTTCCGAGTGCCCGCATGACCGCGACGCCGAGTACCGCAACCGCCGTGGTGATCACGAACAGCGCACAGTGGAATTTCATGTCAGCGTGTGTCGACGCCTCTTTGGACGCCGATGCGCCGAGTACACACAGCGCGAACACGACGAGCAGGATCGCCGCCCAGTCTTTTGCGCGCAGCGCGGTATGGAGCATCACCGTGCCCAACAGTGCGGTCACGATGAGATTGCCCGCCACGATCGACTGCGCGAGGAACAGCGGCAGGAATCGCGCCGCGATCGCGCCTCCGATGAAACCGAGCATCACGGTCAGCGTGCCGAGGAGAAACGTCGGATTGGTGAACGCGGCTAGCGCACCGCTCGCCGATCCGCTGTTGCCGGAACCCTGTGCCGCCTCTTGTGCCCCTTTGGCACGCAGGACCGTCGAGAGTCCGTATGCCAGTGCAGCCAGACACGCCGCGACGATACCGATGACGTACATGTCACTCGTCGGGGTAGGGCTGATGCGCTCTGCGAGGGTCGCCGTAGGTGATCGCTCGTTCGCTTCGAGTTCCGGTGATCAGCGTTGCCGACCAGGTCACCAGCGCGCCCATGCGGTTCCGAACGCCCGCGAGGAAGGCCACGTGGATCACTCCCCACGCGAGCCAGCCCAAGGTTCCCGACATTTCCAGAGGACCACTCTGCACGATGGCATTTCGTCGCGCGATGTAGGCGGCATTTCCGAGGTCGTGATACTTGAAAGGCTTACGTTCTGATTGTCCCGCAACGAGATCCGCGATCACGCCACCCACGTGACGTCCACCCTGCATGGCCACCTCTGCCACGCCCGGCAGTTTGTTCAACGACGACGTGTCGCCCGCGACGAATACCTCGGGGTGTCCTTCGACGGAGAGGTCGTCGCGCACCGGAATCCGACCGGAGCGGTCGGCCTCGACGCCGAGCGCCTTGGCGAGAGTCCGCGCGAACGGGACAGCCTCGACGCCCGCTGTCCACAACGTCGTCCTGGCTTTGTATGTCGTGGTCTCGTCGGTCTTCTTGTCCTTGGTCGTGACCGTGTCCTCGCCGACGTCGACGACATGGACCCCGAGATGGGTTTCCACGCCGATCCTGTCGAGGGTGCGCTGCGCCTTCTTGGACAGCGACTCGGTGAACGACGGCAGGATGCGATCGGCTCCGTGGAAGAGGAGAACCCGGGCTTCGGTCGGGTCTATCGAATCGAACTCTCGACCGAGTGCGAGCGTCGCCAATTCGCGTATCTGTCCGGCGATTTCGACGCCGGTAGGGCCCGCGCCTGCGACAGCGAAGGTGAGCCACTTCCTACGCTCCTCGGGATCGGTGAGTGTCTCGGCAATCTCGAAGGCGCCCAACACTTGTCGTCGAATCGCAAGCGCGTCGTCGAGCGTCTTCATGCCGATCGAGTTCTCGATCGCGTCGTCGCAGCCGTGATACGCGGTCCGCATGCCGGTCCCGACGACGAGGTAGTCGTAGCTGATCTGTGCGGGACTGCCGTCGGCACCGAGAACGGTGAGAACCTTTGCCGCGACGTCGATGTCGTCGGCCTCGCCGAGCACCACGTTGACGTTGCGCTGACGTCGAAGCAGATGCCTGATCGGGCTGGTGATGGCACCTTCCGAGAGCACGCCGGTTGCGCACTGGTAGAGAAGCGGCTGGAAGAGGTGGCTGGTGCCGCGATCGACGACGGTGATCGAGACCGGCACCTTCTTGAGTCGCCGAGCTGCGTGTACTCCGGCGAACCCGGCTCCGATGATCACTACGTGTGGCTTGGAGGCCATGCTTCAGGCTCCCGTGTGAGAGGTGGTGGCGGTGCGGGAGGTGACCGCGTACGTCGCGGCGCCGAAAGCACCGGTCACCGCGAAGACCGCTGGCCATGCGCCGATCTTCTTCGCGAGTGGGTGCGACAGCCCGAACGCTGCGAGGTAGCCCGTGAGAAGTCCGGCCGCCGGTCCCGGCCCCCTGCTCAGCCACTGGCGCGTGCACCAGGCGCCCGCAATTCCGAGGACCACGCCCCCGAGTGGACGTTTGCCGGTGTACCGTGCGGTCGCATATCCGCCGATCAAGCCAGCACTGGCAACACCGACAGTGGGATCCACATGCATGCCGGTCAGCCTAGCAATGGTTGAGGCTGCGCCGCGTGGTTGCGCGTTGAGCTGAGCGCCCACTCGACCGACGCCGATTCCTGCCACACTGGAGCCATGGGTGACCAACCCGCAATCGTGCTCGTGTCGTCCGGCCACGCAGAGCAACTTCGCGGCGAGTTCGGCCGGTACCTCCGTGACTATCGCATCGAGTGTGCGGAGTCGGCCGTCGGAGCGGTCGTGCTCCTCGGCAGCCTTGTGGGCGAGGGGGTTCCGGTGGCGCAGATCGTCGTCGAGTCCGAGTTGCCCGACATGTCGGTGTTCGAGGCGCTGAGCACTTTCCGAAGCATCGTGCCGACGGCCAAGCGTGTCGTCGTCATCTCGTGGGAGAACTTCGGCGCCCACATCGAGTTGCTGCGACCCGCCCTTGCGAAGGGCAAATTCGACACATTTTTACTCATGCCGCGCGGCGCTCGCGACGAAGAATTCCACTACGCGATCACCGAGATGCTCTCGGATTGGGGAGCGACTGTCGCGACCCCGGTCGTCGATTCCGTTCGTGTCATCAGCGACTCGTCGTCGGCGCTCACGCTCGGCATCAGGGACATCCTCGACCGCATGGGGATGCCCAATCGGGTGTACCCCAGCGACAGCGTCGAGGGGCAGGCAGCCATCGCGCTGTACGACTCGGGTGGCGCGCCCGTTCCGTTTCCGCTCGTCCACTCCATGGCCCCGAAGTTGCGTAACCGCGTGATCGCTCCGGGCACAGCCCGCGACGTGTCGGCGCTCATCTACGGACGGCCGTCGGATGTGGATGAGGACGAGATCGTCGACCTGGCGGTCGTCGGCGCGGGACCTGCGGGACTTGCTGCCGCCGTGTACGGCGCTTCGGAAGGCTTGTCGACGGTGGTTCTGGAATCCGATGTCGTTGGGGGACAAGCGGGTACGAGTTCGATGATCCGTAACTACCTCGGCTTCCCGCGCGGCATCTCCGGCATGCGTCTCGCGCAACGCGCCCGCACACAGGCAACACGTTTCGGTGCGCGCTTCTACTCCGGCTGGCCGGTCGACGAACTGCGACTCGGCGTCGACGACGCTCCGCATCGCCTCTGCACCGAGGGTGGCGACGTGTTGGCGAGAAGTGTGCTCATCGCGAGCGGTGTCGCGTATCGACGACTCGGTGTCGAATCGCTGGAATCGCTTGTCGGGTCTGGTGTGAACTACGGCGCAGGGATGTCCGCGGCTCGCGAGATGGACGGCCGTGACGTGTTCGTCGTCGGCGGTGGCAACTCTGCCGGACAGGCCGCGATTCATCTCGCCCGCTTCGCGCGCTCGGTGACGATTCTGGTTCGACGAGCAGACCTCACCGAGACGATGTCGCAGTATTTGATCGGCGAGATCGCCTATCACCCGCGGATCAGCGTGCGTGGTACCACCGAGGTCATCGACGGCGGTGGTGATGGTCAACTGGAATGGCTCGAGTTGTGCGACACCGTCACTCGCGCCAGCGAACGGGTGAACGCAGGCGGACTGTTCTTGCTGATCGGCGCCGAACCGCACTGCGACTGGCTGCCCGACAGTATTGCGCTCGACGACCGCGGATTCGTGCTGACCGGACGCGACGTTCCGAAGGATCAGTGGCCCGGCGAACTGCCGCCGCCGAATCTTGCCACAAGTGCCGCAGGGGTTTTCGCCGCCGGCGACATCAGGGCTCAGTCGATGAAGCGTGTCGCTGCAGCGAGCGGCGAGGGTGCAAGCGCCGTCCCGATGGTGCACGCGTGGTTGGCGGCAAGAAGGACGGCATCAGCCGAGAGCTGACGTCACTTGCGTTGCAGCACTTCTCGCGTGTCGAGGTCGTCGAGGAACTCTTCGACGCGCGGCCACGTCTGTTCCGCGGCGGCGTCGCCCGCGATCAAACCGAGATGACTGGTCTCGACCGTCTGGAAGTGCACTTCGGTTGAGCTGCCGAGAAGTTCGACGCCGTGGTGGGCCGCTTCCCAGCTCGCGATGGCGTCGCGGTGGCTGCCGAAGAGTTGGATGGGCTTGCGGATCGTCGTGAGATCGACGACGCGTCCGTCGAAATCGACTACACCCGACGCCAATTCGTCCCGGAAGACGAAGTTCTCCCACATCTGGAGCGATACCTTGCCCGCGTAGCCGGGCATGGCGTTCTGGAATCGGTCGATGACCTGCATACGGGCGAGTGCCTCATGGTCGTCGGCGTTGCGCATGATGTAGAGCGGCTTCTTGAGTTCACGGTCGGCGGCCAGGGCGCGGTAGGCGATACGCACCAGTGGCGCGGGAATGCCACCCATCACCTTGAGCGCGCCCGTGATCGGCGCGCCTCCGACCGGTCGCATGACCCGCTTGACGAGCGGGTACGGGGTCACTGCGTCGTAGTCGAGCGGCGTACCGATAGCGGTGAGGGAACGCACCGGCAGGTCGGGGTGCGCTGCGAGCATCAGGAGCGACACGGTCCCGCCCAGGCTCCAGGCGGCGGCGTCGAGCTCGTCGGCCGTGTAATCGGTGAGCACTCGGTCGATCGCCTGCGGCACGATGTCGTCGAAGTAGGTCTCGAAGCCGACCTGACGGTGCGCCTGCCCGACGTCACCGAAGTCGACGACGTACGGGATGCGTCCCGCGGCGAGGAGATGTTCGACGGCCGACTGTCCCGGCCCGAGGTCGTAGCAGCGAGCGGGCACCGCGAGTGGCGGGACCAGCAGGATCGGCGGCTTTCCGGACGCGCGGGCAGCCGCAACTTGTTCGGCGGTGCCGTAGCGACGCAGCGTGCGCTGCGGATCGTCGAAGAGCGTGACGTGAGGTGTCTCGGTGTCTGGCGCTACCTGATGTCCGCCGAGGATGCGTGCCAGTGTCTGCACTCGTTTCCAGCGTGACGCGGCCATCTGCACTCCTCTATCGCGGTGATCGAACAGCAATCTACGCGACGGGCCGACCGGCATACTCGGGGTATGGAGGCAACAGGTTCAGGATTGGTGGCTGTCGTCGGAACGTTGAATCTCGACCTGGTGGTCACACTCGCTCGCAGACCCGCCGTCGGCGAGACCGTCCTCGGTCGGTCGTTGACCGAGCGTCCCGGCGGCAAGGGAGCCAATCAGGCACGGGCCGCCGCCGCGGTCGCGTCAACCGCGCTGGTGGGGGCGACGGGTACCGACGCCGCCGGAGACCGGATGGTTTCCGATCTCGTCGACGTGGGCGTCGACGTCACGTACGTGCGTCGGGTATCGGGCACCAGCGGCCATGCGGTCATCGAGGTCGACGACGATGGCGACAACAGCATCATCGTGATCTCCGGCGCCAACAGCGAACTGACCCCCGACGATGTCGGCGCGGCACTCGACGCACTGCACCCGGCCGTCGTGATCACACAATTGGAATCACCCACCGAGGTCACCGCTGCAACCGCGAAGTGGTGCCACGACAACGGGATTCGTTTCGTCCTCAATCCCAGCCCGACGGCACCCGTTGACTCGTCGATACTCAGCGAGGCCGACCCGCTGATCGTCAATCAGATCGAGGCGGCGTACTACGCCGATTTGTCGGACGATGCCGAGCCGGCTGATCTCGCGCGAAAGTTGTTGACGATCAGCAGATCCGTGATCATCACGCGAGGTGGCGACGACGTGGTGGTCGCCGGAAGCGAATCTCTGGACATTCTCGACGTTCCGCAGGTCGACGTCGTGGACACCACGGGCGCGGGCGACGTCTTCGCGGGCACGCTTGTTGCGCATCTGGCCGACGGCGCAACACTTCTCGACGCCGCACGCGCCGCGAACAGGGCGTCGGCCGATCACGTTTCCGCGTCGAGATGAGGCGTGTTGGCTGTGGGCCGCAGACGACTCCCGCCCCCAACATGATTAGCGCGGGGCTCGGCTTGCCCGGCCACTGATACAGAAGGAGAAGCGCGTGCAGCGACCGTCGCGTGCAGTCGTGTTGTCGGGATGCTCGGGCGGCGGCAAGTCAACTGTGCTGGAGGACTTGGCTTCTCGCGGATTCGCCACGGTTGACGAACCGGGCAGACGGATCGTTCGCGACGAGCTCGCAACTGGTGGTCTAGCGTTGCCATGGGTGGACGCCACTGGCTTCGCTCACCGCTGCATAGATACTGCACGAGCCGACCTTGCCCACCACGAGCGCGATCAGTGGGTGTTCTTCGACCGCGGCCTCGTCGACGCCGACACCGCTCTGCGTCACTACGAGGGCGGTCATTGCACGGGTTCATCGGCATGCTCGATCGAGGAACTGCAGAGCTACCACAAGCGGGTCTTCTTCACGCCGCCGTGGCCGGAGCTGTACGCCAATGACGAAGAACGCCAACTGAATTTCACTGACGCTGTCGACGAGTACTCACGTTTGCTCGACGCCTATGAACGGCTCGGCTACAGCATCACCGTTCTGCCGAAAGTAGGCGTCACCGAGCGCTCAGACCTGATACTCGCCGAGCTGGACCTCCTGTGACTCGCTCTGATCCATAGAGCCTGGCCGACTTCGGAATCCGTTGCGCGACTTCGCCGCAAGACGGATTCCACAGGCCGCCGCGCAGGGAACGAGAATTGTCAGACCCCGTCTGTATGTTCGATGTATGTCCTTGGAAACCTTCCCCGACCCGGCCGACGCGGCCGGCGCCACAGGCGTGCCCGCGTCGCAGCCGCCGGTGCTCGCGCGTGTCGCGGAGGACAAATCCCTGTCGAAAACCGATCTGGTGGAGGTGATCGCGCACTGCGCGTCGACCATCGCGTCGGCACAGTTCCGTCTGTTGACGGCGATCAGTCTCATCCACGAGGAACACGAAGAAGACTACGGCGCCGAAATCGGCGAACTCACCGACGGCCGAGCCGACTCACCAGAAGCTGTGCGCGAGTTCGCTGCTCGCGGACAGACCGGCGACGACCCCCGCGCACAATACGGCCCAAATGGTTTGGAACGCACCATCTCCGACGTCGGCGCAGTCTTGTCGCTACCGCCGGGTCGGGCACGCGAACTGATCATCGACGCCCACGCCCTGCGCTACCGACTCCCCTACACCTCCTCACTCCTGGCCTGCGGGCGCATCGATCTGCAGCGGTTCCACATCGCTGTCGCCCGCACCAGCCTGTGCGGCCCCGACACCATCGACGAGGTCGACGCCCGCCTCACCGCAGCACTCTCAGCACGTGACCATTTGTCGACAACACGCTTTGCTGCGCTCGTCGATTCGGTTGTCGCCCACGTCGATGCCGACGCCGTCACACGACGTCGTGCCCGCATCGACGCCGACCGCAACATCCAGGTCCGGCCCGATCGGTGGACTCCCGGCCAATCCCGACTGACCGGCACCGTGCCCGCCGCCTCCGGCGCATTGATCGACCAACGCCTCACCCAACTCGCCACCAGCGTCCACGACGCCGACCCCCGCACCCACGCGCAACGTCGCGCCGACGCCCTGACCGCCTTCGCCAACGGCGACACCACCCTCGCCTGCCGATGCGACACCTGCACCACCCCCAACACCGAACCTGCTGACTCAGACTCCGACCCGACGCCAGCACCAATGCCGGTAGGTCCGCGCGCAATGATCCACGTGGTGGCGAATCAGTCCACCCTTGATGGTGAGGACGATCAGCCTGGCTACCTCGACGGTGTCGGGGTCATCGACGCCGACACCGTCCGCGAACTCGCCGCTAACGCAGCATTCGACTACCTCGACACGGGCGTCGGCGTCGGCGCTCTGGATCCGCGCCACCCCGACCACGCTGCGGCCGCCCGCGCCGCCTTGCGCTACGTGCCCAGCAAGAAGCTCCTCTCGCTGGTCCGCTCGGGGGAACTGTGCTGCACCTTCCCCGGGTGCACCAACCCGGTGTGGCACGCCGACGTCGATCACAGCACCCCATACGCCCACCACAACCCGTCCAGCGGTGGGTTGACCGTGCGCGCGAATCTCAAACCGCTGTGCCGGTTTCATCACCGCACCAAAACATTCGGCCGCTGGCGTGACTATCAACTCGACCTGCAGACAGCGATTTTCGTGTCCCCCACCGGGCACTGCTTTGTCGGCAACGCCTTCGGCGGACTCGACCTGTTCCCCAAACTCATCCCCACCAAACCACCAGATCATCCCGCGCGCCGAACCATCGACACCATCCACACCCAACGACGTGCCAAAGTCACACGCGCCGAAGAGAAGTGGAATGAAGATAACCCGCCTCCCTACTGATCACAATGCAGTGCATGTGAGCAGTCGCCAACCCGAGCAAGACGGCTGCTTCATTGCGCGCGGACCGTGGCAGCGCGACTACTTCGTCGACATGAACAACACCGGCGGGCCAGTCGACGTGTGGCGAGTCTCGAACATCGATCCCGAAGAGTTCGTGACCTCACCCGAGGGATACAGCTACGTGCCCGGCGCCATTGCGGCATCACAACTTGTCCTCACCGACACGGACATCCACCCGCGGGCGTGAGCCGCGCGAATATCGCGACGTCGACCATGGCCTTTCGCGGTTCAGCCCTGGTCGGCACCCAGCTCGTCGGCAGGGGTGAACGGGGTGGGAACCGAGCCCACGTCGACGGCAAGCGCGAGGGTCTCGCCGATCGTCGGTGCGTGCTTGAACAGGTTGTGCCCAGCTAGGGCGAAAACCGGTCCGTTCTGCCAGATCCCGACGCCGTCGTCGCCCCACGGCAGGGCGGTGACCCAACAGTGCACGATGCCGATCGGCGTCGGATCGAATCCTGGGAGTGCGCGCGACATATAGGCGCGGGCGTCGTGGGCATGGCGCGCGAGGGCGTCGCCGTCGACGATCGCGCCGTCGACGTCGGCATCGACCGAATCGGCGAGACCGAGGCCGTACGCCGACCTGTCCGGATAGGCGGCCGCGTAAATGCCACTGAAACCGAAGGCGTCACTACCGTCCTGCAACGTCGGAAGCCGACCGGCGCCATCGCGCACTGCGAACGACACCCGCACGTGCGCACCGAGTTTCACCGGGATCTCGATCCCGACGCCGCGCGCCAGCGCCGCAGTTCCACGCCCGGCACACACGACGGCCGCGGCGTGCTCACCCACCACCGTGGGGCAACGAACCTGCACGCCGTCGTCGACACTCCTCAGCGAGATAACCTGTTCGCGCACAACGTGATCGCCCAGACTCTGGGTGAGCAGTTCGATGGCCGATCGTGTGTGGATGGAGCCCGCAGAGGGATCGAACACCGCCGGGCCGTCGTAGTCGGCCAACTGCGGCAGTAGCGAATGCAACTCGTCCGACCCGATCTCACGCGCACCGATCTCCGAATACTGTTGCATCGCAGGCAATCTCCGTAGCACGGTGTCGCCGAGAGCGAGACCACCGTCGCCGGACACCAACGGCGCGCCGAGTTCGTCTTCCCATCGGCGCCAGTGCGCACGGGCGCGCACCGCGAGTTCGACGAGGCGCGGGTCGTCGTGCGCGTGCCGGAAGATCCGTGACTGCCCGGCCGACTGGCCGAATCCCGGCGTTCCGGTCTCGTACACCGTGACGGTCGATCCCTGTTGGGCCAGTTGATATGCGGTCGAGAGTCCGATGATCCCAGCGCCGATCACTGCCACGTCTGACGTCAGTGCCATGCCCTCACCGTACGTCCGCCCTGCGCATCCGCGTGCGGACCGGCGCGCCCATCTCGACGCGTACGGTCGAAGTAGGGGAGAACAAACGAGAGGAATCGTGTCACATGGCAGACGAACTCAATGGGATCACCGTCGCCTTTCTGGTCGCACCGGAGGGCATCGAGCAGGTCGAGTTGACCGAACCGTGGCGCGCCGTCGAAGAAACCGGCGGTACACCGAAACTCATATCCACCAGCGACGGCGAGGTGCAAGCGTTCAACCACCTCGACGCCGCCGACAAGTTCACCGTCGACGCGACAACCGATTCGGTCACAGCGGCCGACTTCGACGCGCTGGTCCTACCGGGCGGCGTCTCGAATCCGGATTTCCTGCGGACAGACGCATCTGCGGTCGCATTCGCCAAGGGCTTCTTCGATGCCGGCAAACCCGTCGCGGCGATCTGCCATGCACCATGGACGCTCGTCGAAGCCGACGTCGTGCGCGGACGCACACTCACCTCGTGGCCGAGCCTGCAGACCGACCTTCGCAATGCGGGCGCCACCTGGGTCGACGAGGAGTTGGTTGTCGACCGCGACGGCCCGAACACCCTGATCACCAGCCGCAAGCCCGACGACCTACCAGTGTTCGACGCTGCACTGGTCGCCGAGTTCGGACGGAGCAAGGTCGCTCACTGACCCGACCTACCCGTCCCGCGCGTCGAGCTCGGCGGCGATGTCGGCGGGAAAGCCGCCCGTGGCGACCGGACCCCAGGACGTCGGGGTGATGCGGATCAGCGACTTGTTCTGCACCCGCATCGCCGCGCGGTATTCGTCCCAGTCGGGATGCTCACCGGAGATCGATCTGAAGTAGTCGACGAGCCCGTCCTCGGCGTCGGGCATGTCCAACACCTCCGCGGTGCCGTTCACCTGGACCCAGGGTCCGTTCCATTCGTCGGACACGACGCACACGCTGACATTCGAATCACGTTTGGCATTAGAAGTTTTCGCTCGGCCCGGGTAGGTCGCGATGACGATGCGGCCGTCTTCGTCGACTCCGCCCGTCACCGGCGAGAGCTGCGGCGAGCCGTCGCGCCTGCGGGTGAGCAGCAGTAGATGATGACGCGGGCGAACGAAATCGAGAAGAGCATCACGGTCGACGGCGTCGGCGGTCGCAATTGTTCTGGCCATGCCTCGACCATACGTTCTGTGCCCCGACCCAACCTCTGCCCCGACACAGAAGGCCGCGCGCGTGCAACAACACACATCGCTGTGCCCTCGGCCTTAGAGTTGACGAACCAGTCTCGGCAGGCGACGGACACCGAGTGTCCGGGATGCGAGAGGAACTCAGATGTCCGTCACGGCTCCAGAACGTCCGACAGGTCTTCGCGAACTCACGCTGCGCGGGGTGATCCTCGGCGGCGTCATCACCCTGGTCTTCACGGCGGCCAACGTCTACCTCGGCCTCAAGGTCGGACTCACGTTCGCCACGGCGATCCCCGCAGCAGTCATCTCGATGGCTGTGCTGCGCAACTTCGCACATCACTCCATCGTCGAGAACAACATCGTCCAGACCATCGCGTCGGCCGCGGGAACGCTCTCGGCGATCATCTTCGTGATCCCCGGCCTCGTCATGGTCGGCTACTGGACGGGCTTTCCCTACTGGATCACCGTCGCGGTCTGCCTCGTCGGCGGCATTCTCGGCGTCATGTACTCCATCCCGCTACGCCGCGCACTCGTCACCGGATCGGACCTCCCCTACCCCGAAGGGGTTGCAGCCGCAGAGGTCCTCAAGGTCGGTGACACCGCAGAGGGAGGTCGACGCAACCGAATCGGACTGCGCGCCATCACGATCAGTGGCATCACGTCTGCGGTCTTCGCACTACTCGGCAACCTCAAACTGATCAGCACCGACGTCTCGACAGCGTTCCGGGTGGGTTCGGGCGGCACGATGGTCGGTGCGGGACTTCAACTCTCACTCATCGGCATCGGACATCTCGTCGGACTCACCGTCGGCCTCGCCATGTTCCTCGGTGTCATCATCTCGTACGGCGTCATCCTCCCGATCAAATCCGCCGGAGAGTTCGCCGCCAACTCCGACGTCGCAGACGTCGTCAGCACAGTGTTCAAGAACGACGTCCGATTCGTCGGTGCGGGTGCCATCGCGATCGCCGCGATCTGGACCCTGCTCAAGCTCATCGCCCCCATCGTCAAGGGCATCGTCGACGCTCTGGCATCAGCTCGCGCACGCCGCGAGGGTGTCACCGTCGACATCACCGAGCGCGACATCCCCTTCCCCATCGTCGGCGGAACCATCGTCTTCATGCTGCTCCCGATCGGACTCCTCCTCTGGGACTTCGTACACGGCACAGCACTCTCCGGAACTGCGGGCGGAATCATCGCCGCCACAGTTCTTTTCATCTTCATCATCGGCATGGTGATCGCTGCGGTATGCGGCTACATGGCAGGCCTCATCGGATCGTCGAACTCCCCGATCTCAGGCGTCGGCATCCTCGCCGTGATCATCGCCGCACTGCTCATCAAGTTCGTCTACGGCGCCGCCGATCCCGCGCAGTCGTCGACGCTCGTCGCGTTCACACTCTTCGCAACGGCGATCGTGTTCGGCGTCGCGACCATCTCCAACGACAACCTGCAAGACCTCAAGACCGGCCAGCTGGTGGGCGCGACACCGTGGAAACAGCAGGTGGCGTTGATCATCGGCGTGTGCTTCGGTTCGCTGGTCATCCCACCGATCCTCGGGGTGATGAACACCGCCTTCGGATTCGACGGCGCACCGGGCGCCGGAGCCGACGCCCTGCCCGCCCCCCAGGCGAGTCTGATCTCCGAGCTCGCCAAGGGTGTCTTCGGCAACGATCTGAACTGGTCCATGCTCGGCCTGGGAGTCGCCATCGGAGCGGTCGTGATCGTCATCGACGAGGTCGGCCATCGCGTGAACAAGAAGGTCGCCCTCCCGCCGCTCGCTGTCGGCATGGGGATGTACCTGCCGATGTCCGTGACGCTGATGATCACGGTCGGCGCGATTCTCGGT
The DNA here is from genome assembly GCF_036540975.1 of Gordonia sp. w5E2. Classification (NCBI taxonomy): domain Bacteria; kingdom Bacillati; phylum Actinomycetota; class Actinomycetes; order Mycobacteriales; family Gordoniaceae; genus Gordonia; species Gordonia sp. w5E2. The sequence goes on from NZ_CP144213.1 coordinate 4,865,343, forward strand.
CACTTCTACAACAAGTGGTGCGAGCGCGTCGGCGGCGACGTCGCACAGAAGAAGCGGATCGGCGTGCTCGTCGCGACGGGACTCATCGTCGGCGAGGCGTTGTGGAGCGTGGTCTATGCGGGCATCGTCGCGGCGACAGGCGACGATGGCGTGCTTTCGATCGTCGGCGACGGCTGGGCCAACGGCTCGCAGATCGTCGGCGTGATCGCCTTCGTCGTCGTCGTCCTCGGCATGTACAAGGTGACCGAGATCCTCGCCAAGCGCAGCGAAGACGACGACCCCGCACCGGATCTCACAAAGAAGTGAGCATGCTTCGACGACCCGCCAGCCGCTCAGTCCACGAGAACACCGTGTTCGAGGATGGCGAGAATTCCTGCGCCCCAATCGTTATCCAGCTCGACGTCCGGTAACAGCAACGCCCGCAACATCGCCGCACCGCCCATCATCTCGACGACGCGGTCAGGATCTGTGCCCGCACGCACCTCACCCTTGTCGACCGCGGCCACGAGCCGCTCCCGAAACGCGGCGAACACACTCGCGAACCCCTCGAGCACACGACGATGGAGTTCGGGATCGGCCGCCATATCGGTGACCAACCCCGGCAACGCGGCACGGGTCACCGGCGAGTTGAACACCTCGCGCGCACGGTTGACCATCACCTCGAGATCATCGGCGACGTGGCCCGTCGACGCCGACAAGACCGTCATGCCGGAGAAGGTCGCGTCGTGCACCAGATCCTGCTTGCCCGACCACCGTCGGTAGATCGCCGTCTTGGTGGTGCCCGCCCGCTCGGCGACGGCCGATACGGTCAGCCGCGCATATCCCAGTTCCACCAACAGTTCTCGCGCCGCTGCGAGCACCGCCACGTCGATCGCGCCGTCGCGGGGACGACCTTTTCCGAAAACCTTGCCATCCGTCGTCGTATCTGGTGTCATAACGCTACTCAGCGTAGCGTAATCCGGCGAAAGGACTCGCCATGAGCACCCGACCCACTCTCGAGGAACTCGACCACCTGCAGCGATCGGAACGCGACACCGCGACGATCCCGACGTTGCTGGCGGAATGGCTCAGCGAACTGCTACCGCCGGGTGCCAACCCGAGCGTGACCGTCGACGCGGGCATCGAAGCCAACGGCATGTCGTCGGAAACCGTCATGCTCACCGGCCACTGGACCGAGAATGGCGTTGCGCAAGAACAACAGTGGGTGATGCGGATGCAGCCACGCCCCGCCGATATTCCGGTGTTCGCGGAATACCACCTCGACTACCAATTCGAGGCGATGCGCCTCGCCGCACAACTGACCGACCTGCCCATCCCCACCACGCGTTGGCTCGAACCGACCGGCGACGTACTCGGCTCACCCTTCTTCCTGATGGACCGCGTCGACGGCCTCGTCCCTCCCGACGTGATGCCCTACACCTTCGGCGACAACTGGTTCTTCGACGCCCCCGCCGACAAGCGCAGATCCCTTCAGGACGCGACAATCGGCGTCGTCGCGACACTGCATTCAATTCCCGACGCGCAGAACACCTTTGGGTTCCTCGACCAGCGCGACGACGCGTCGTCGACTCCCTTAGGTCGACGCCTCGACGAGCTACAGCGCTTCTACGACTTCGCCGCAGACGATCTCGGCCGCTCACCGCTCCTCGACCGCGCAATGGTCTGGCTCGACACCCACTTCCCCACCGAGATCGCGGCCGGCGAGACGGTCTTCAACTGGGGCGACGCGCGCATCGGCAACGTGATCTATCAGGACTTCTCACCCGCCGCCGTCCTCGATTGGGAGATGGCAACTCTGGGTCCACGCGAACTCGACATCGCGTGGTTGATATTCGCCCACAACGTCTTTCAAGAACTGGTCGGCCTCGCGAGCATGCCAGGTCTACCCGACGTGCTCCGCGAGGACGACGTCCGTGCCACCTACCGCAAGCTCACCGGCGTCGAACTCGGCGACCTGCACTGGTTCTACCTGTACTCGGCGGTGATCTGGGGAGTGATCTTCATGCGCACCGCGTCACGACGCATCCACTTCGGCGAGATGGCGCCCCCAACCGACATCGACGCCGAGCTGTTCTACCACCGCCCACTATTGCAGCGACTACTCGACGAGGAGATCTGATGCTGGGACCACTCGACGAGTATCCGGTTCACCAACTGCCCCAACCGATTGCGTGGCCGGGCAGCTCCGACCGCAACTTCTACGACCGCTGCTACTTCAACGCCCACGACCGCACCGGCGACATCTTCCTCGTGACCGGCCTCGGTTACTACCCCAACCTCGGGGTCAAGGATGCGTTCGTCGTGATCCGCCGCGGCGACGAACAGACCGCGGTGCACCTGTCCGACGCGATCGATCAGAATCGGCTCGACCAGCACGTCGGCGGCTACCGCATCGAGGTGATCGACCCACTCCACACGATCCGCCTCACCCTCGAAACCACCGACGGGATCTCCTTCGACCTGACGTGGAACGGACTATTCGACGTCGTGCAGGAGTTGCCGCATGTGATGCGCAGCGGCAACCGGATCACGTTGGACGCGCAGCGTTTTGCCCAACTCGGGTCGTGGTCGGGGTGGATCCGCGTCGACGAGACCGAGATCGCCGTCGAACCGTCGACGTGGATCGGGAGCCGGGATCGCTCCTGGGGCATCCGGCCCGTCGGAGAAGCCGAACCCACCGGACGTCCCGCCGACCCGCCGTTCGACGGTATGTGGTGGACCTACGTCCCCATCGCATTCGACGACTTCGAGCTCGTGCTGATCGTCCAGGAGTCGCCCGACGGCATCCGCACGCTCAACGACTGCTCCCGGGTCTGGAAGGACGGCCGCGTCGAACAGCTCGGCTGGCCGCGATTCGACATCCATTACCGTTCCGGAACCCGCGAGGTCACGGGCGCGACCATCGCGGCAACCGCCGCAGACGGTGCACCGATCACCTTCGAGGTCGACTCGCTGCTCGCGGCACCGCTGCACGTCGGCGGCGGATACGGCGGCGATTCCGACTGGCAACACGGCATGTGGCGCGGCGAGGGTTTCACCGAACGCGTCACCTACGACATGACCGATCCCGCAGTCGTCGGACGAATCGCATTCGGTGCCACCGACCACGTGGCACGTGTGCGGTGCCGCGAAGCCGACGGCACAACGCGCGAGGGCTGGGGCATGTTCGAGCACTTCTGCCTCGGCAGACACGACCCGACCGGGTTCACCGATTGGCTCGACGTCGCCCCGTAGCGATCCCGCCGCGTCGATGGTGCGCGAGCACATGACGGGCGTGTTCAGCGTGCGTACCGTGGACTCATGAGCACACAAGAGATCACGCTTGGCAATTTCGAGGACACCATTTCGGCCGGCGGTACCGTGCTGGTCGATTTCTGGGCGGAATGGTGCGGCCCGTGCCGACAGTTCGCCCCGACCTTCGAGAAGGCGTCGGAGACTCACCCCGACATCGTGTTCGGCAAGGTCGACACCGAGGCCGAACAGCAGCTCGCAGCGGGCTTCGGCATCCAGTCGATCCCGACGCTGATGGCTTTCCGCGACGGTGTGCTGGTCTTCAATCAGCCGGGTGCACTCCCGCCGGCTCAGCTCGAGCAGCTCATCACCGCGGTGAACGATCTCGACATGGATCAGGTGCGCGCCGAGATCGCCGCCGCCGACGCCGCACAGGGCGGCAACCAGCAGGAGTCCTGAACTCCTAGAACCGCCCGGCGACGAAACCGGCGAACAGCACGAGAAAGCCGCCGATCTCGCCGACCATCAGCGCGATCATCGACACCCGCAGCACCGGGTCTTCGCGGGCGAACTGGTTGGTGGTGTCGCGCAGCATGCCGTGCATGATGTAGCTGCCGATAGCTCCGACGAAGAACACCACCATCACCATCGCGGCGGCGAGGTTCAACCACGTCGGCCATGCGCTGAGGTAGACGAAGACAGCGACGAGAGCGGTCGCGAACGCGTAGAGCAGCGCCGACCGGTGAGCGATGTCGACGTACGGATGCGCCAGGTGGTCGGGCGAGTTGCGCATCTGCTCGTACTTCCAGACCCCGAGAATCAGGGCAAGAAGGAACACCAGGCCCGATGCCCCGAGAGTGATCGCGGTCGCGTAATCGAGGTCGACGGTTGTGCGCATCGCCTAACGATATCTGTCCCGCAAATTGGGATCCGACTCCCACCACAATCCGCTCGTGGCGTCATCGGCGTCGGGGACGGCCGCCTCGTCACTCGACTCCAGCGCGGCGTCGACCTGCTTTTCGGCCTCGCGTTCGTCGGTACGGAAGCGTCGGAACAGCACCATGAGAAAAGGCAGTCCGACGACGTCGCCGAGAATCCAGAGAATGCCCGCACCGATCGTCTGATCCATGCGCAGACTCGGACCCCAGGTTCTGTGCAGTGCCGTGTAGTAGTCGACCGCCACCAGCGACCCCTGCCACAGCACGATCCCGAGCAGTCCGTCTGCGATGCTCTCGACCGTGGTGATGCCGAGCGACAACGCCTGCGGGTATCTGCGCGGAACCGGATCGACCTGCAGGCGTGCATAGAAGTACCCGACGCCGATCGCCACCAGTAGTAGACGCGTCGCGACGTCGACCGACTCGTCGCGCAGCACCAGCTCGTACCACCCGGTGAAGTAGATCAGCCAGGGCACGCTGAGCATCAGCGCCGACGTCGGGATCGGCCCGAGCAGCACGCGTGCAGCCCGGCTGTTCATCGCGGCGTCGAGTCGTGCACGGCCGCGCGAGCCGAGTGCTTCGCGCAGCACCGTCACGGGTCGGCCCAGGGCCAGGCCGAATGGCGCAACCAGCAGTAGCAGCACGAACTGCAGCGCACGGACCCAGAACAGGGTGTCGGCGTAGACGCCGACCACGCTGACCCCCGCGAGCAGCCAGACTCCGACGCCGAGGACGGTGAACACACACGCGGACCCGCGCGAGACCGTCGAGCTTCGCCGCCAACCCGCCCAGTAGACGGCCAGGACCGCTGCCACGATCACCGTGGTGACCGTGTCGAGGCGCCAGGAGATGAGCGCGACGTCGAAGGTCAGCGGAGTTGTCGACGCGTGCACGACTTACAAGTCTGCAAGTGCCACAGACGAATCGGCAAGAGCGTCCGGGTCGACGGGGTCTCCGCCGAGGATCAGTTGCTTGATGCCGTCGAGCTGATCCCAGATGTTGACCTGCATGCCCGCAAGGACGGTGTTGTCGCCGTCGAGCCAGAAGACGACGAACTCACGACCCGGCACGTCACCGCGGAAGACGACCTTCTCGTAGCCGTCGGCCAGTCCGCTGTACTCCATGCCGAGGTCGTACTGGTCGGTGAAAAAATACGGCAGGTTCTCGTACTCGGCGCTGCCACCGAGCATGTTGGTGACGGCGACGGCCGGTTGGTTCAGGGCATTCGCCCAGTGTTCGACGCGCACCCGACGTTCGAGGATCGGATGCTCGGCATTCGCGATATCGCCGACGACGTAGATGTCGGGGTCGCTGCTACGCAAGCCCGCGTTGACCAGCACGCCACCACCGTCGATGTCGAGTCCCGCAGACTCCGCGACGTCGAGGTTGGGAACAGCGCCCGCGGCGATCAGTACCGTGTCGGCAGCAATGGTGTCGCCGTCGGCGAGACGCAATCCCGTCGCCGCGCCGTTCTCGGTGGTGATCTCGGCGACCTTGACCTCGGTCCGAAGGTCGACGCCGTGCTCGCGGTGCAGGTCGGCGAAGACCTGGGCCACCTCCGGCCCCAGCGCACGCAGCAGCGGGAGCTTCGATGCCTCTGCGATCGCCACCTCGACCCCGCGCTCACGCGCGGACGCCGCGACCTCCATGCCGATCCAGCCCGCTCCGACGATCGCCAGGCGCGACCCCTCGGTGAGCGTCTCGCGGATCGCGCGGGCATCGTCGACGGTCCGCAGGTAGTGGACGCCCGAGGCGTCGGCACCCGGCAGGTCGATAACCCGCGACGACGAGCCCGTGGCCAGCAGCAACTTGTCGTAGGACACCGTCGAACCGTCGGGGAGCGACACTGTCTTGCCAGCGGCGTCGACCTTCTCGATACGGGTTCCCGGACGGAACTCGACGCGCTGGTCGAGGTACCAATCGGTGTCGTGGACCGTGAACTCCGACAGGTCCTGCTTGCCCTGCATGAATTCCTTCGACAACGGCGGACGTTCGTACGGAAGCTCGTTCTCGACGCCGAAGATCACGACGTCGCCGTCGAAATCTTGTTCACGTAGCGCCTCGGCGGCCTTTGCCCCCGCCAGCCCTCCTCCGACTATCGCAATCGTTGTCACAGCGCAGACCTTCCGCCTCGGTAAAAGAATTCCTTCGTGGTGCAGTTACTCGGACTCGACTCCAACGCTACGCGTCGACCCAGCACACGCTGGGCAAACGGCGCATGATGATCACGAAACAATCACGGCGGATTTGTCGGATTGGCGAAGTACACAGGCGTTGGTGCGTCAATATTTGCCGACTTCGTATTACCAAATGATAACGACGCGCTGTAGGCTCAATCGCGATTCCTGAATCGACTGTCACCGATCGGACGATCGGACAACTCTCGAATTCATGTTCTCCTAATGGAAGTGGTCGCTCGTGTCCCACACGCGTCGTCGGGTCCTGCCCGTCTCAGTCCTGATTGTGGCGCTGGCCCTCGTGGTCGGCTTGATCTCCGGTGCCGGTGGCGCGCATGCGTGGGGTCCGCCCGCCAAGCAGATCAAGGGCTTCATCAACGAGCAGATCTACAACTACGGCATGGACCACCCGGTCTCTGTCCGCGCATGGCCGTCGCAAACCACCAACCCGCGCAATGCGCCGACGGTGATCTTCCTCGACGGCCTGCGCGCCACCAATGATTTCAACGGCTGGGAGCGGGAGACCAACGTCGCCTACCTGGCACTGCGTGGTTACAACGTCGTCATGCCGATCGGTGGCCAGTCGTCGTTCTATGCCGATTGGCAGCGAGCATCGGCCAGCGCGGGCCAGCGCAATCCGTACCGCTGGGAGAGCGTGCTCAAGGGCAGCCTTCCGCGGTTCCTCGACAACCACGGCTTCCGTAACCGCACACTCGTCGGCCTCTCGATGTCGGCGAGCCAGGCCGTGATCATCGGCAACGAACGGCGCGATCTCTACCAGCGCGTGGTCTCGATGTCGGGCTTCATGAACCTCGTCGCGACCGGCATGCAGACCATGCTGCGCGCAGCGGCCTGGGATGCCGGCCACTACAACCTCAACGACATGTGGGGCTGGTTCCCCAACGGGCAAGCCTTCCAGCATTCGCCGACGGAAAACCTTCCGGCGATGAACGGCCTGCACCTGTGGATGTACGCGGGCACCGGCGTGTGGGGCGATCACCAGCCTCCCGGCGCCAACAACACCGACTTCTACATCACCGGATTCAACTCGACGGCGATCGAGGCGGTCTCCGGTGAGCAGAGCCGCACCTTCGCGCTCGCAGCACCGCTATTCGGCGTGAACCTGCGCACCGACTTCCCGATCACCGGAACCCACGCGTGGGGTTACTGGCAGCAGGCGATCTGGAACATCTACAACAACGGTTGGTTCCGCAACGGATAAGCGGTGCGCTACCGGCGCCCGGATCGGTCAGGACGGATCGATACCGGTGCGCCAGTACGCCTGGGCTTTGACCGCTTTCTTGTCGAGCTTGTAGTCGGTCTTGAACACGCCCGCGATCGCGCGGGTCGCGGTCATGTCCAGCGCCACCCACGCGAAGTGGTCCGACGCGTCGAACGCCGCTGCCCGCACCTGCTCGACGATCGCGCTGCCGTCTGACCCGCGGTCGACGTAGCTCAGCGTGTCGTGCTCACGCACCGCGATCGGCAGTTCCTTGTCGTCGCCGTGGGAGACCTCGAACCAGATCGTCGCGGGAACGGTCGGCGTCGACGCAGTCAGGGCTTCCAGGAGCGAGTTGATCGCCGGTAGCGCTGCGGGATCACCCGCGATGAGCCACCCCTTCGGCGCGGGTTCGGGAAGCGCGAACTTCGATCCCATGAACGTCGCGCTGATCACGTCTCCCGGCTGTGCCGAGAGCGCCCAGCGTGGCGCAGCGCCGTCGTGGATCGCGAACTCGATCGAGAAGGTGTCGGAGGCGGGGTCGGGATCGACGAGGGTGTATCCGCGCTGGTGGATCTTGCCGTGCTTGTTCACGAACCACATACGAATCCACATGGTCGGATGCACCGGGCGATCCTTGAGCAGTCCCCCGCCGACGAAATCGACGCGGACATAGTGATCGGTGATTTGCCGCATACCGGTCACGGTGAGTTCGTAGTCGTCGGCCCCCATGAGCTTGAGGACCGCGCCCTGCCAGCCACGCGACTTATTCTTCGTGGGTGATTCGACCATTTCTCGACCTTCCGTCCGCGCATCGCCGCCTGTTTGTGAGGGTAGCCTACCTTTTCTCGGTGTCGTGACCGCTCTCCGTCTCACCCATCCCGACCGATGGCCACTCCGAAGAACGTGTGTGAGTTTCCGGCCAGGCGAGGGTGCGCGATGAGCGGACAGGTCGTTGAGCTGCGAATTTGGGAGACCCCGCGGGTGAGCCGAGCAGTGAGCCGCGTGGCGATCAGCCGGCTGCAACTGCGGCGCATATCCGGTCTACGGTTCGCCAAGCTTCTCGGGACCGGTTCGGGAGAGACTTTCACCATGCGCGACGCCGACCCACATCACTGGGCACTGCTCACGGTCTGGGATGACGGTCATGCGGCAGATGCGGGGGCGGCGTCGACGGCGATCGGTGGCTGGTCGGAGGTGAGCACGACTGAGTTGAGGGTCCGCATGACACCGCTCGCGACCAAGGGACGCTGGTCGCGTCGAGAACCGTTCCTCATCGACGATCCGTCGCGCAAACGCGAGTGGGACGGTCCGGTCGCCGCGATCACCCGCGCACGACTTCGACCAACCCGTGCACTCTCGTTCTGGCGCGCGGTTCCGCCCGTCGTCGCCGACCTCACCGGTAGCGATGGACTGCGCCTCGCCGTCGGAATCGGAGAGTCGCCCATTGGATTGCAGGGCACGTTCTCGCTGTGGGAGAACGCCGCCGCCCTCACCCACTTCGCCTATCGGTCCCCCGCCCACGCGAATGCGATCCGCGAGACCCGGCCGCAACGCTGGTACGCGGAAGATCTGTTCGCACGCTTGGCCGTGCTCGATGTCGAGGGCACTTACACAGGAGTCCGCCCGTGACATCGCGACTGGCGTGGCTGCTCCTGGGGGCGACGATCCTTGTGCAGATCTGCTTTCCGCTGACGTCCGGCGGTACCCCTGCCCTGACCACTGCGGCGGTGCTCCTGTTCGCCTCGGCAATGCTTGTCGACGCCGCGACGACTCGGGGCCTGGGTGCCGCGGCGGTATTGCTCGTCGTCGCGGGCGGTGGCGGACTGCTCGCGGAAGCGATCGGTGTGCACACAGGATTTCCGTTCGGCGAGTACGACTACACCGGAACACTCGGGCTGGAGATCGCGGGCGTACCGATCCTGGTTCCGCTGGCCTGGATCATGATGGCGTGGCCCGCGTGGAACGTCGCCCGACGACTCGTCGGCAGACACGGACACGTCGCGACGGTTGCCGTGGGCGCGTGGGCACTGACCGCATGGGACGTCTTCCTCGACCCACAGATGGTCGACGCCGGGCACTGGTACTGGCTGCACACGACTCCGAATCTGCCTGGTGTCGAGGGCATTCCGCTGACCAACTTCGGTGGATGGCTCCTCGTGTCGGTGTTGATGATGACCGTGCTCGAAGCCACCGTCGGGCGCTCCGATAGCGTGCCCACGCTGCACACCGACGCCGTGCCCGTCGCCGCATACCTGTGGACCTATTTCTCGTCGGTGCTCGCCCACGCGGTGTTCTTCGGTCGTGCGCCGGTGGCGTTGACCGGGGCGCTGGTGATGGGGGCGATCGCGATACCGCTTGCGGTCTCGGTGGTCCGGGAGATCCGCACAGCCCGACGGTCGGGAGGTCACCGTGTCCCGACGGCCTGACGATCGGTTCGCGCATCGGCTGTGGCGCAATCTGATCCGCGTCGGTGCGGTCGGTGCACTTGGCGGCCTGGCCCTGACCGTCGACAACGCGCGCCGCATTCGCGTTCCCGACGCCACTCTGCCGTGCGAGCCCGAGCCGCTGTGGGTGTTACTTCCTGTCCGCGACGAGGCCACTGACGTGACGGACTGCGTTCGTTCCCTGCAGGGTGCCACCGCGCGCTGGCCCGGCCCGTCGCGGATCGTCGTACTCGACGACGAATCGACCGATGCGACACCGGAACTGCTCGCCCAATTGAGCGCAGACGACGACGGCCTGGTCGTGCTGCGAGGCGAACCGCGCCCCGACGGATGGCTCGGAAAACCTTGGGCCTGTGCCCAATTGGCCGCGTTCGCCGCCGCCGATACGGATCCGGACCGAGCTCCCGGTGGAGTCCTCGTCTTCGTCGACGCAGACGTCCGCCTGGCCGCCGACGCGCTCGTCGCGACAGCTGCCACGATGCGCGCCGCCCATCTCGATCTCTTCTGCCCCTATCCCCTGCAGGAAACAAGCGGTGCCGCAGAGCGATTGGTGCAGCCGCTGCTGCAGTGGTCGTGGATGAGCACCCTGCCGCTCGGGCTCGCGGAACGGTCGCCGCGACCGAGCCTGTCGGCGGCGAACGGACAGTTCCTTGCCGTCGACAAGAACGTATATGAACGTGCGGGCGGTCATCGGGCCGTCCGTGCCGACGTTCTCGAAGACATCGGACTCCTCCGTGCCGTCAAGAACTCGGGCCGGTGCGGCGTGGTCGGCGAGGGCAGTGCTGTGGCGAGTTGCCGGATGTACGACGGCTGGGAGCAGGTACGTGCCGGCTATCGAAAGTCGTTGTGGGCGGCCTTCGGTTCACCCTCGGGCGCCGTCGCGGTGATGACGTTCTTGATCGTCTCCTACGTCGCGCCGGCTGCAGCGGCCCTCGGAGGCTCGCGAATAGGCCTCGTCGGCTACCTCGCGGGCGTCGCATCGAGAGTCGTGACGGCTCGACGCACCGGCGGCCACTCGTGGCCCGACGCCCTGCTCCATCCGGTGTCGGTTCTGGCGCTGGCGACTCTCACCGCAGATTCGATCGTCGGACATCGACGGGGCGCGCTGCGGTGGAAGGGCCGTCCGGTGCACGCATGAGCGCGATCATCGTCGTCGGAGCAGGTGTCGGAGGACTCGCCGCTGCCGTCCGACTTTCCACGCTCGGACATGAGGTTACCGTTCTCGAACAGGCGCGCGAGATCGGCGGCAAGCTCGGCGTGATCTCGCACGACGGGTTCGTCTTCGACACCGGTCCGTCGTTGGTGACGTTGCCGCACATTCTGGAAGAGCTGTTCGCAGATACCGGTGCACCACTGTCGGATTCGCTGACCCTGCAACGACTCGAGACAGCCGCACGCTACCGCTTTCCCGACGGGACAACCTTCGACATGCCGGGCGAGATGTCGGAGATTCCGGCCGCACTCGACGCCGCCCTCGGCGCAGGTACCGGCCACCAGTGGGCATCGTTCCTTGCGCGGGCAGAACGCATCTGGGACGCGACGCACCGCCCGTTCCTGGAATCACCGATCACCCTGCGCGACATGGCCTCCGGCGCTCTCGACATGCGCGATCTCGCCACCGTGGCACCGTGGCGTACGTTGCGCGGGTTGGGCAATCAGTATCTGCGCGATCCCCGACTGCGGATGCTCCTCGACCGCTACGCCACCTACACCGGGTCCGATCCTCGGCGCGCACCCGCGGCGCTCGCGAGTGTCCCCTACGCCGAACAGCGTTGGGGATCGTGGTACGTGCGTGGTGGGCTCGGCTCGATCGCGACGGCGCTGGCCGATAGGTTGACCGCGCTTGGCGGGAGCATCGAGCTCGGCGTCGAGGTGTCGGCACTGACCACCGATGCCCGTGGACGCGTCGACGGTGTGCGCACCGCCGATGGCAGTGTGCGTGGTGCCGATCTCGTCGTCGCCAATGCCGATGCCGCACAGGTGTATCCGACACTCGTCGCAACTCGTCAGGCACGGCGCGCCGCACGACGACTGAGCAAGACCACGGCGTCGTTCTCCGGTTTCGTACTCTTGCTCGCGCTCGACGATCCGCCGACCGATCAGCCCCATCATCACGTCCTGTTCACCGACGATTACGACGACGAGTTCGACTCGGTCTTCGGACGCGGCGGTCGCGCTCGTCCGGTCGCGAATCCGACGATCTACATCGCTGCGGCCGACGATCCGACGGTCAGTCCCGGACCCGGCACGGCCTCCTGGTTCGTGCTGGTCAACGCTCCGCGCCACGATCCCGCTCGCGGAACCGACTGGGACAGCAGCGGATTGGCCGACTCACACGCCGACCACATCCTCGATCTGATGGCGCACCGCGGGGTCGATGTTCGAGACCGAGTGCGCCACCGCATCGTCGTCAGTCCCGCCGACCTCGAACGTCGGACGCTCACGCCCGGCGGATCGATCTACGGATCGTCGTCCAACGGTGCGCGCGCGGCATTCCTGCGGCCCGCCAACGCATCTGGTGTACCGGGCCTCTACCTGGTCGGAGGGTCGGCCCACCCGGGCGGGGGCCTTCCGCTGGTGATGCTCTCGGCGAACATCGTCGCGGGACTGATCGGACCGGCGTGAATCCCAGGGCGAGGACGGCTGCGTCAGCCCTGCGACGGCCCGGGTGAATGATCGCCACGCAGGCGCTTGCGGATCAGTTCTGCGCTGATCAGACACATCGGCAGCCCGATACCTGGGCGCGTCGTGCCGCCCGCGTAGTACAGCCCGCCCACCTTCGCCGATCGGTTGTTGGCGCGCAGAAATGCGCTCTGCCACAACGTGTGTGCCGGTCCGAGCGCGCCGCCCGACCACGAGTTGAGATCAGCCTCGAAGTCGCCTGGCCCAGTCGTACGTCGGACGACGATTCGCTCGGCGAGATCGTCCACCCCGGTCCACGAGGCGACGAGATCGATGGCACGATCGGCGATCTGCTCGATGACCGGGTCGCCCGCGCCGTCCACACCGCCACGTCCCAGGCCGGGGTCGGCAGGTACCGGGATCAGTATGAACAGATTCTCGTAACCATCGGGAGCAACGGAGTCATCGGTCGCCGACGGTCGGCACACGTACAGCGATGCGGGATCGGGTACAGCCGTTGGTGTTTCGAAGATGTCGTCGAAGTTGGCCGTCCAGTCGGCGGTGAAGAACAGCGAATGATGTTGTAGCTGTGGCAGTTCGCCACGCACACCGAGGAAGACGAGCACCGCACCGGGACCGGAGGTGCGGCGGTTCCACCACCGTTGCGGAAAGGTCTGCAGCGCGTGAGGCAGCAGCCGAGTCTCGATGTGGTGGAGGTCGGCGGCACCGATGACCACGTCGGCGTCGACGATCCGCTCGTCGCCGTCGGCGTCGCTTATGCGCAGACCCGACACGTCGGCCCGGCGTCGGGATACTGAGCGTAGCTTTCCCGCGTGTTCGGTTGGGCGCGTGAGTATCTCCGACACCGTGGTGCCCGTGTGCAGCCGCACGCCCTTCTGTTTTGCCAGCGCGGCGAGCGACTCGACGAGTCGGGTGAAACCACCGTCGGGGTAACGCACCCCCTCGTCGAGGTCGAGCCAGCTCATCAGGTGGTACATGGCGGGCGCGCGCTCGGGAGACGACGCGAGGAAGACCGCGGGATAGCCGAGGATCTGTCGCAGTCTGCGGTCGGTGAAGCGTTTCGCGATGAGCGTGTCCAGGCTCGTGCCCAGCAGCTGCACGAGCGTCTTCGCGTGGCGCAACACCTCCGGGTCGACGAACGCCCGGGGTGTGTCGAAGTTGGTGTAGAGGAAGCGACGGACCGCGATGTCGTAGGCGTGCCGCGCCGATGCAAGGTACTCCGACAGCTGTTGTCCTGCACCATCTTCGAGCTTCTCGAACAGTTCGACGGAGCGTCGTTCATCGCTGTGGACGTCCACCGGATCGGTGTGGCCCTCGAAGAACACCCGGTAGCCGGGGTCGAGTCTGATCAGATCGAGTTGCTCTGCGGTCGACGTGCCGAGCAACTCGTAGAAGTGGTCGAAAACCTCCGGCATCAGCCACCACGACGGTCCGGTGTCGAACCGGAAGCCGTCGGATTCCCACGACCCCGCGCGCCCACCGAGATCGGCGCGCTGTTCGTAGAGATCGACCTCGTATCCGTCGTCGGCGAGCAGCGCTGCCGTCGCGAGTCCCGCGACGCCGCCGCCGATGATCGCCACCCGCTTCCCCTGGGGTTTAACACGCACTGCTTTCACGCGCCCACCACCACGGTCGTCGTCGTGCGGGGGTGGCCCCGCCGCAGCAAAGCGGTCGCCGCGATACGCGTCTTCGTGGCGGTGGGAACCCGAACACGCTGGCGCGCAGCCATACTCGCCGGTGTTGCACGCAGCCTGGCGTTGAGTTCCGCGAAGAGATCATGGGCGACACACACCGCTACCCGACTTCCGCGGGGGAGTCGGGGAATGGTGTCCGCGGCGATGGTGAGGTCGGCGTCGATCTCGTCGAGCCAGCGCGTCCACGCGGCGTCGGTGGGGTCGGCAGGGTCGAGACCGATCAGGTATCGACGCCCCAGGTCGCCACTGTCAGTGCCGAAGTCGCGCAAGAAGTTCACCTTCTGGAAGGCTGCACCCAGATGCTTTGCACCGGTGTACAACTCGTCATAACGCTGGTCCGGCGCGGCTTCGTCGGCGACGAATGCGCGCAGGCACATCAACCCGACGACCTCCGCCGAACCGTAGATGTACTCGGTGAGGCTGGCTTCGTCGTGGACGGTGCGGGTCAGGTCGGTCCGCATGGATGCGAAGAACGGTGCGGTGAGAGAGGTGTCGATGCCGACGTGTCGCGCCGAACGCGCAAACGCATGGACGACGAGATTCGTGCTCGATCCCCGCTCCATCGCCGCGTTCGTCTCGGCTTCCAGCTCGTCGAGCGCCACCTGCCGTTCGTCGACGCCCTGTCCCGGTCGCGGAGCGTCGACGATCTCGTCTGCCACGCGGACCAGCGCGTAGATGTTGCGGACGTGCGATCGCGCCGGTTCGGCGAGCAGTCTCGACGCGAGGCCGAACGACGATGAGTACGAGCTGATGACCAACGCCGCGCTGGCGTCGGCGACCTCGTCGTATCTGGCGTGCGGTCGCACCAGATCGACACGCGTGCGTCTGCTCATCGGGCATCCCGAAGGTCTGACGCTGTGCGTCCGTAGGCACCGACCGCTGGACCCAGTTCGGCGATCTGGTCGACGAACCACGGGCTGAGCATCCACGGCGTGCGTCGCGCGATCTCCCAGATGTCGTCGATCGACGCCCAGGTGTACTGCATGACCTCGTCGGGGTTGGGCGCCACGTCGCCGACCGGTCGCGCCGCGTAGACCGGGCAGACCTCGTTTTCGACGACGCCGCTGGCGTCGACCGCCCGATATCGGAAGTCGGGGATGACCGGCCGCAGATCAGCGACGTCCATTCCGAGTTCGCGCTGCGAATAGCGCGCTATCGCGTCCTCGACGCTCTCACCCGGGCGGGGATGTCCACAGAATGAGTTGGTCCACACGCCTGGCCAGGTCTTCTTCTCCAGAGCACGCCGTGTCATGAGAATGCGCCCGTCCGCGTCGACGAGGTGACACGAGAATGCGAAGTGCAACGGGGTGTCGGTGCCGTGCACGGTGAGTCGATTCGCGGTGCCACGCGGGTGGCCGTTGTCGTCGACGAGCACCACCAAGTCGTCGTTCATCGATGCTCGCAGTTCATCGATCCTCGCAGTTCATCGATCCCCACACCTCTCAATTGTCCGTTGCGGAAGCGATTCGCGCTTCGCGGGGGCTTACGGGCGTGCTCAACAGCGTCTGAACTCACGTCGGGCGAGCTCGGAAGTGTTTCGACGCCGCGCCATTTCTGGATGGGAGCTCGCGTCCGGACGGGAATTGCTGTCGGGGTCGAGCACTAGGCTGACTGCGTGCGCTTTGGAATCTGCATTCTCCCTGATCTGGACTGGCGGCACTCCCGCCCGCTGTGGCAACGGGCCGAGCAGATGGGCTTCGACCACGCCTGGACCTACGACCACCTCGTCTGGGGTGGTCTGCGCGATTCCCGCTGGTTCTCCTGCATGCCGATACTGACCGCGGCGTCGACCGTCACCAGCACCATCGGCCTCGGGGCATTCGTCGTCTCCCCCAACTTCCGACATCCGGTCGCCTTCTCCCGCGAGGTACAGACCCTCGTCGACATCTCCGACGGCCGATTCCTACTCGGACTCGGCGCCGGCGGAACCCCCGACGACCGACTACTCGGTCAGCCGGAGCTCACCGCACGTCAGAAGGTGGATCGCCTGCAGGAATTCTCCCGATTGCTCGACCGCACACTGCGAGACGATCACGTCGACGCCGACGGCGAGTACTACACCGCGCGCGACATGCGGCTCGTCGGCGGATCGGTGCGAGACCGGGTCCCGCTGCTGATGTCGGGCAACGGACCGCGGTCAGTTCGGTTCGCCGCGAGCTTCGGCGACGGTTGGATCACCACCGGCAACACCACAGCCGCCACAACCGACGAGTGGTTCGCGGGCATCGCTCGCAACTGCGAGATCGTCGACGCCGAGCTCGCGAATCGACCGAATGGCTCCGACTTCGCCCGGTACCTCAGCATCGATTCCGGACCCGCGCAGTCGATGGAGAGTATCGGGATGTTCGACGAGCTGACCGGCCGCGCGGCCGAGCTGGGTTTCACCGACGTCATCATGCATTGGCCACGAAGCACCCCACCGCACGTCGCCAGCGAGGCGGTGCTCGACGAGGTCGCCGCATCGAGACTCTCCTGACCTGCATGGATGCTTCGGCCGTCGCGTCAGCGATAGGCTTTTTCCCGTGACGGTACGCGCGGGCATCGTGGTGACTGGGACCGAAGTCCTGACCGGACGAATCACCGACAAGAACGGCCCGTGGGTCGCCGAGCGGCTGTTCGCGATGGGCGTCGACGTCGCTCACATCACCATCTGCGGCGATCGACCGGAAGACCTCACCGCCCAGCTACGGTTCCTTGCCGACGAAGGCGTGTCCTTGATCGTGACAACGGGCGGACTCGGACCCACCGCCGACGACCTCACCGTGGCCACCGTCGCCGAGTTCACCGGCCGACCACTGCAACTCGACGAACCGCTCCGCGACCATATTGCCGACATCATCCGACGCTGGCAGGGCCGTGGCGGCAGCGAGTCCGCCAGCGCGGCAACCCTGGCCGGCATCGACAAACAGGCCATGATTCCGCAAGGCGCACAACCTATTCCACCGACAGGTACCGCACCTGGAGTTGCCGTGCCCGCCGGTGAGGACCCGCGCGCCCGCGGTCGGCTACCCGCTGTCCTGGTGCTCCCAGGGCCGCCACCCGAGTTGCAGGCCATGTGGCCCGACGCCATCACGGCACCGCCGATCGTCGACGCCGTCGCCGGTCACCCCGACATGCGTCAGGACACGATCCGCATGTTCGGGCTGCCCGAGGCCGACCTGGCCGAGGGGCTGCGCGCAGCACCCGACCGCGTACCGGGTTTCGATCAGCTCGAGATCACCACATGCCTACGACGCGGCGAACTCGAAATCGTCACGCGCTACCCGACTTCCGCCGCCGAGGATTACACCGAACTGGCCGACTTTCTGACCGAGGTCTACCCAACCCAGACCTTCTCCACCGACGGCTCGACCATCGACGACCAGGTCGCCGCACTGCTGGCCGGGCGACTGATCGCCACGGCGGAATCGTGTACGGGCGGGATGGTTGCCGCACGACTCACCGATCGAGCGGGATCGTCGGCCTACGTGCAGGGCGGCGTCGTCT
Organism: Gordonia sp. w5E2; assembly: GCF_036540975.1. Classification (NCBI taxonomy): domain Bacteria; kingdom Bacillati; phylum Actinomycetota; class Actinomycetes; order Mycobacteriales; family Gordoniaceae; genus Gordonia; species Gordonia sp. w5E2. The sequence goes on from NZ_CP144213.1 coordinate 4,883,178, forward strand.
CGTACTCGAACGACGTGAAGATCAACAGCCTCGGCGTACCGGCGTCGATGCTCGACGAGTTCGGTGCTGTGAGCGAACCGGTTGCGGCAGCGATGGCCGAGGGCGTCATGGCTCGCCTGGGCGTCGACACCGCGATCTCCACCACCGGCATCGCTGGCCCCGGCGGCGAGACTCCCGGAAAGCCCGTCGGCACAGTCTGTTTCGGCATCGGCATCGCGGGCAGGCCCACACTCACCCGGACACTGCACCTCCCGGGCAACCGGGCAGCCGTGCGCGAACGCTCGACGACGATCGCGTTCCATCTTCTCGCCGGCGCGCTGCGCGCTGACGGAGCGTCGTCTTAAAAGCGGTTCGGACTCAGAGCCTGCCGAGCAGTTCCGCCTTCTTCACGGAGAACTCGTCGTCGGAGAGGATTCCGCGCTGGTGCAGACCTGCGAGCTGCTCGATCGCCGCGATGATCGCGTCCGATCCTGCGGGCGCTGGCGGGGCGTTGTCTGGCACCGGGGCGAACTGCTGCGGTGCGTCGAACTGCTGCGGTGCGGCGTCGAACTGTTCGGGTGCCGCGTGGCGTGGTTCCGGGGCGGCAGTTGGTGTCGCGGCGACGTCGTTGACGCCGAGTTCTCGCAGGCTCGTGGTGTCGAAGGTGCCGAACTGGCTTGTGAAGCTGACCGTCCCGGGCGGTCCACTCTGCTGCTGTTGCACGCCGCCGATCTGGTGCTCGCCGGTGTCGAAGACGCGGACCACACCGTTCACCTGCGTCGCGAGGCGTCGAGTCGCAGGGAACACCGCATACCGCGAGTCGTTCTGACCTCCTGACGAGCTGGGTACTCCCAGGTCAGCGGGCCACCAGGTGTTGGGGGCGGCGTATCCGAACGGCGTGCTGGTCGTCGCGGCCGGCGGGAACACCTGGGTGGTGTTGAGCAGTTGGGAAAGCTCGTTGCAGAGTCCGTCGACGCGGGCTTTGAGGCCGTTGTTGAACATGTCGCCGACCATCGTCATGCCGCCGCGCATCCACTGCCCTGAGCCGCCGAGCTCGGGGATGTTGAACTGGGCCATCGTGCCCCCGCCCGAGTTGACCGCGTAGAGCATGGCCACGACGGCGTCCTGCGAGAGACCGTAGCGCGCGGAGATATCGGAGATGACCTGCTGTGCCTCAGCAGTGACGCCTGGCTCCATTGTGTGCTCTTTCGTCAGCGGAATGTCGCCTACAGCGTAGTGGCCCACGCCCGCCGGGGTCGGGGCGAAGTGGCCCGCCACCGCAGAAACTAGGGGAAACACACTTTCCTCGGGTTTCACACCCTTCCCCGCGAAGCAACTCGAGGAAACGTACAGAACCCGCGGAAAGAACCTTCCCTACTTTCTGCCAGGCCGCGCACCCGCGCAGAGACCCGAGCCGGTCAGCTCCCCGACCCGCGCGCGGCGGCGGTTTGCGACCAGATGTGCGCGATGATCTCGGCGGCGGGGCCGAAGTCGCTCTCGCGGAACGATGTCCCGGCCCACAGGTTGAGGAACTCCGGATCGCCGGCGAGAGCCGCGGCAGAGCGGAGTGGACTCGTCAGATGGTGCAGCTGCGGGTACTCGGCGGGGGCGAGTGGCGAGTAGCGATCGGTGAACTCGTTGCGCAGCGCACGCGCCGGTCGCCCGGAGAACGCTCGGGTCACCACGGTTTCGGTGAACCGCGAGTTGCGCAGTGCTGCACGATGCGTCGGCTTGGTGCCGGCCTCCGCACTGTCGAGGAACGCTGTACCCAACTGCACTGCGACGGCGCCGGCGGCCAGCGCGGCGTCGACGTGCGCGCCGGTTGCGATCCCACCTGCGGCGATGATCGGGATGTCGACGAGTTGGGCGACCTCACGCACCAACTCGACCGTGGACGTCTGCGAAGGTTCCGCCGTCGCCGACAGTGTCGCACGGTGCCCACCGGCTTCGACGCCCTGCACGCAGAGCGCATCAACCCCTTGCGCGGCAGCAGCTTTCGCGTCGATCGGATCGGCCACGGTGGCAACGGCAGCGATTCCGGCGCCGTGAAGCCGGTCGACGACGCTCTCGCCCGGCAGCCCAAACGTGAACGACACCATGGGAACTCGTCGATCGATCACCAGATCGACCTTGTCCGCATACTCATCGTCATCGGATTCGACGACCCGCCCGACGTCGACGTTGTACCTTCGCCCGACGGGCTCCAACTCCTCTCGGTAGCGGAGCACCGCACCCAGATCGCGAGCCGGTCCGCCCGGGACGAAGAGGTTCACGCCGTACGAACCCACACCCGACGCGGCAACCTCGTCGATCTCGCCGGCAAGGGCGTTGACCGACTTGTAACCACCAGCCAGAAAACCGATGGCCTCCGCTTGTGCAGCCGCGATCACCAGCGCAGGCGTCGACGGACCGCCTGCCATAGGTGCGACGACGATCGGCACACGCAGGCTCATCAGGTCGAATACCTCTGCGCTGTGAGGCATCTGCAGCTCCCGTCGTACGAGTTGTGGCGGTTGATCCGACCACTGCCACCGTCGAGGCTACTCACCGCAGCCTTGTCTGGGGGCTACTCGCTGAACATGAACTGCGCCCCTGGGTCACGAGGACGCGGACTCACCAGCCTCACGGCGATGCTCGTGATCACCATCATGATGGTGGTGCTCGTGCGTGATCGGGTACAGGACGTCGACGTCGACGGCGGATGTGCGAGAGCTTCTGTTACCCAAGATGTTCCAGACCAGGACCGTCACCGTGCCCAGACCGGCGTAGAGCCCGAGGCAGATCAGCGCAGTCCCCGACCCCGCTTCAGGGAAGTAGAGCGAGTTGCGAATCAGTTGCGCACCGCCGCCGGTGGGAAGCCACTCGCCGAGCCACGCCCAGAAGGCCGGCATGAAGTTCCACGGGATCGACGCACCCGAAAGCGTCGCGCCGATAAGGAAGTAGAAGCCACCTGCCAACGATCCGATCGGCCCGAACAGCGTCACCAGGCCGGCGGTCGATCCCGCGATGGCCAGCGAGATCAGGGTGTACGTGCCGAAGAGCCGCCACTGGTCCGCAGAGCTGCCGACACCGTAGAACCAGGAGAACAGGAGCACGATCCCCGCCGACACCGCGGCATAGGCGATCAGCGCCGCCACGTGGCCGAACCCGCGTCGTAGCGACTGCGGCACTCGCGGCATCAGCCGCCCGAGGCCCAGCGACGCGATACTGCCGCCGAGCGAGATCACCTGCAGGATATAGCCGATCGACGCACCGTTGATGTCGTCTTCAGAGAGCTTGACGACGTCGACCGCCAGCGTTTGCGGGAGATTGTTGCTCACATTGGCTTCTGAGGCAACGGTTTTCAATGCAGTTGCGGGTAACGCGCCGCCGGCACTCGCCACCACCGGAACGATGCCCTGCTGCGTCACCTCTAGGCCGCCATCGACCTCCCTATCGACGATCGCCGCCCGCAACGAGTCCATGGAGTCATAGGATCGAGCATCGAACTTGCCGTCGGCTTCGACTGCGGCAGTGAGCTTTTGCACCTGCTGCTCCGGGCCGACGATCCCGATGGGTGCGTTTCGCGGCGACGGAGAATGTCCGACGCCGAGATAGAAGGCACCCAGCCCGAGCTGGGTGAGCGCACCGAGGACAACGACGGCGAGCAGCAAGCGCCGGTACTTTGCGCCGAATGACAACGGCTCGGCTTCAGTTTGGAGCATGGTCAACTACCTCAAGGTTTCGTGGACTGGATTCTCGCGAAGAACGGGAAATGAACGAGAAGTACTGGGGAAGATCTGATTACGCGCGGAAGCCGTCGACGGCGATGCTCACCTGGGTGCGCACGTCGTCGAACGGATCGCGATCCGAATGCGCACCTGTCGACGCACGGGCGATTGCCAGTGCGGCGACAGCGAAGATCATGTTGGCCGTGAGCGTTGCCCTGTCTGACACCGCGTCGTCACCGGAATCGGCAACGAGTCTCTGTGCGATCCGGTCCTGCAGTTCGGCGACCAACGCGAGTCCCGCTGCGCGGTAACGATCACCGGAGCCACCGAAGAGCAGCTCCCGGTGATAGGCGTTGCCGTTCTCGGGGTTGGCGCGTGCGTATGCGAGCAGTGGACAAACCATCTCGTAGATCGCCTCGGCTGTATCCGTTGTCGACGCCGCCGAGGCCGCGCCGACGTCGAGTGCTCGACGCAGCTCTTCGTTGAGCACCATCAGGAGCAGTTCACCCTTGGTCGACGCGTAGCGAAAGACCGTGCCCGCCGCGACGTCGGCGCGGTCGGAGACCTGGCCCGTCGACACCGACTCGAAGCCGCGTTCGGCAAACAGGTCGGCTGCCGCGCGGAAGATGCGGTCCTGCTTGTCGCGCATATTGCGGGCGCGCCTACCGTCGGCGGTCGCTGCGTCGGGTGTCATGTCACCTCCAATAATGAGTGGACTCAGGAATGAGTCTACTCATTGCTACGCGCATGACAACGGCGTTAGGCTCGATTTCATGTCACCTCGCACCCTTGTCCGAATCGTCCTCGGCGCATTTATGACCTTTGCCGGAATCTCCCACCTGACCTTCGCGCGCGACGAGTTCCAGGCCCAGGTTCCCGATTGGTTTCCCATCAACACCGACGTCACCGTCCTCGCGTCCGGCGTCGCTGAAATCGGCCTCGGAGCGTCGTTTCTGGCGCTGCCCAAGCACAAGCGTGTGATCGGCATCCTGCTCGCGCTGTTCTACGTCGCGATCTTCCCCGGCAACATCGCGCAGTACGTCGAGCACAAAGACGCGTTCGGACTCGACACCGACCGCAAGCGGCTCATCCGGCTGTTCTTCCAGCCGGCACTGATCGCAGCAGCGCTCTACGGGGGCGGCGTCGGTGCGAGTGGCAAGGGCGCAAGCAAGTCATGACCGACTGCGTCTTCTGCGGCATCGTCTCAGGCGACGTACCCAGCGTGAAGGTCGCCGAAACGGCGTCGACCTACGCATTCATGGACATCAACCCTGCCAACGACGGCCATCTGCTGGTGATCCCCAAGCAGCACAGCACCGATCTGCTCGACATCGGCGCCGACGATCTGAGCGCAGTCACGCTCGAGGCTCAGCGGATCGCGCGAGCGATGGTCGACGACGCAGGCGCCGACGGCGTGAACCTACTCAACTGCTGCAAGGCTCCCGCGTGGCAGACGGTGTTCCATTTCCACCTCCACGTGATCCCGCGCTATGCGGACCGCAGCGTCGACCGCCTGTCGCTGCCGTGGCAACCGGGTGTCGCGGGTGATCGGGTCGTCATGTCGAAGTACGCCGAGACGTTGGCAACAGCGCTTCACTGAGCAAAGGCGCAATGCCATTGCGCCGTGGAGCTATTGCGAGTTTCGGGCGATCTCGCGACCAATGATCTCCTTCATGATCTCAGTCGTTCCGCCGTAGATCGTCTGGATGCGACTGTCGACGTACGCCCTCGCGATGGGGTATTCCATCATGTAGCCATAGCCACCGTGCAGCTGCACGCATCGGTCGACGACCCGCTTCTGCAGCTCGCTCGCCCACCACTTTGCCTGTGCAGCCTCGACCGCGGTGAGGTCGCCGGCGTTGAGCGCCAACACAGCCTGGTCGATATAGGTTTGAGTGACGTCGAGCTCGGTCAGTATCTCAGCCAGCACGAACCGGGTGTTCTGGAAATCACCGACGGACTGCCCGAATGCCTTGCGCTCGAACACATACGTTTTCGTCCACTCGTATGCAGCGCGGGCACTCGCGATGGCACCAACCGCGATGGAAAGCCGCTCCCGAGGCAGTCGCTCCATCAGGTGCATCAGTCCACGACCTTCGGTGCCGAGCAAGTTCGCGGCAGGAACACGCACGTCAACGAATGACAGTTCGGCGGTGTCCTGACCAGCGAGCCCGACCTTCTTCAGTTTGCGACCACGAGTGAAGCCGTCCATATCGCGTTCGACGACGAAGAGACTGTATCCGCGGGAACCTGCGCCGGGATCGGTCCTGGCCGCGACAATCACAAGATCCGCGTGAATCCCGTTGGTGATGAAGGTCTTTTGTCCGTTGAGAACCCAATGGTCTCCGTCACGGACTGCCGTGGTCTTGATTCCCTGGAGGTCGCTGCCCGTACCCGGCTCGGTCATTGCGATGGCGCAGATCAGTTCACCACCGGCCATACCGGGGAGCCATCGTTGCTTCTGCTCTTCCGTCCCCAGGTCGCAGATGTAGGGGATGATGATGTCGTCCTGGGTGCCGAGTCCAGCACCGAACGAGGTGGTGCCGGTTCGCGCGATCTCCTCCGCCACCACATACCGGTACCGATAATCGGACTCCCCCGGACCACCGAACTCCTCAGGGACAGCCAATCCCGTGATGCCGACCTTTCCGGCCGCCAACCATGCCGCCCGGTCGATCAGCCGAGCATCTTCCCACTCCTCGTAATAGGGAATGACTTCCCGCGCGAGGAATTCACGGACAGTCTCCCGATATGCCTCGTGATCCTGGTTGAAAATTGTGCGACGCATTACTTCTCCTCAGTTGTGGACCCGGACGTGCAAGATTTTTGTCAAGGCTGTGGGCAGCTGGTGCGCGGTCAAGCGGAAAGGCTGGCGATACTCGCAGAGAGCTTGCGCTTGATCAGCTTGCCGGTGGGCGTGCGCGGCAGGTCGCCGCTGAACACGATGCGACGCGGCACCTTGTATTTCGCAATCCGCTCCCGCAGATAGGCGTTCAGCTCGGCGGCAAGCGCTTCGTCCCCGACGACGCCCGCGGTCGGTTCGACGACGGCGGTCACCGTCTCGCCCATTTCCAGATCAGGAACCCCGATTACCCCGGCATCGATGACCTTCGGGTGTTCGACCAGAAGATTTTCGATTTCCTGAGGGTAGATGTTCACTCCGCCGGAGATGATCATGAATGAGTCACGATCGGTGAGGAACAGGTAGCCATCGTCGTCGAGATATCCGACGTCACCGGTGGTGGTCCAGGTCGGGTGAGTGGGATGCTGCGCCTCGCGTGTCTTATCTGGCGCATTGTGGTATTCGAAAGGCAAGCTTTCGCGTTCGAAATAGACGGTGCCGATATCTCCAGCGCCCAATTCGTTGCCGTCCTCGGCGCAGATGCGCGCGACACCGAGAACGGCCTTGCCGACGGTGCCGGGCTTGCGGAGCCATTCGTCGGTGTTGACAAGGGTAAGGCCGTTGAGCTCGGTGGACGAGTAGTACTCCGACAGTATCGGTCCCCACCACTCGATCATCTGCCGTTTGACCTCGACCGGGCAGGGGGCAGCTGCGTGAACCGCCACCCGCAGACTCGACACGTCGTAGCTGTCGCGGACGGTCCGCGAGAGTTTCAGCATCCGAACGAACATCGTGGGAACCCACTGGCTGTAGGTGATCCGATACCGCTGGATGTACTCGAGCGCCTTTTCCGCATCGAATCGGTCCATGACGACGACCGTGCCGCCGAGCGCTTGAACCGCTGCGCACGTGCGTAGCGGGGCAGCGTGATACAGCGGCGCGGGCGACAGATACACCGTTTCCGGTCCAACGCCCCACACCGTTGCGTTCATCGCTGTCATCGTGTCGCCGGGGTCACCGATCTGGCGGTCGGGCAGTGCAGGCTTGATTCCCTTGGGCCGACCGGTGGTTCCCGAGGAATAGAGCATGTCGGCGCCCCGGGGCTGATCCGGTAGCGGCTCAGTCGATTCCGCCGCCGCTGCTCGGTCGAGGTCGGCGAAGCCGGGGAGAGCGCCTCCGAAGGAGAGGAGATGTTCGACGTCGGGCACCAAGGAACGGAATTCGTCGGCGAACGAATCGAGCGCGGCGTCGACGATCACGGCCCTGGCGCCGCAGTCGTTGACGATGTAGGCAGCCTCGGCGGCGGTGAGGTGCCAATTCACCATCGTCAGATACAGCCCCGATCGCATTGCCGCCCAGTACAAGTCGAAGACTCGTGGGGTGTTGGTGGCGAGGACGGCCAGGTGATCGCCCCGCCCGAGACCTAAACGTCGGAAGTGGCGGGCGAGTTGGATCGAGTTCGACTCGAGTTCGGCGAACGTGACGGATCTACCGGTAGCGGCCATGATCACCGCCGGCTTGTCCGGCGTGGTGTCGAGATGGGCGCCGGGATACATGCTGAATGTCTACCTCTCGGAAAAGCTTCGGATACCTTGGCAGCGGCGTTGTCAGTCGGTGAGGAAGATGGACTTGGTGTTGAAGTAGGCAAAGAGCCCTTCCGGACCCAGTTCTCGTCCGAGGCCGCTGGCCTTGATCCCACCGAAAGGCGCACCGAAATCCAGGGTGTAGCCGTTGACGCCGAACGACCCTGTCTCCACCCTTCGTGCAACATCGAGCCCGTGGTCGGCGTCGGAGGTCCACACCGTTCCACCGAGCCCGTATTCGGAATCGTTGGCAATCGCGATCGCCTGCTCTTCGTCAGCGTAAGGAATCACCGACAGCACCGGCCCGAAGATTTCCTCACGGGCGATGGTGTGGTCCAGCCCGACCTCGCCGAAGACCGTCGGTTCGACGAACCATCCACGGTCGCGGTCGGCCGGTCGCCCGCCGCCGGTGGTCAACTTCGCACCTTCGCTGCGACCGGCTTCGATATAGGACTCGACTCTGGCCCGCTGACCAGCACTGACGAGCGGCCCGATGAACGTGCTCGGGTCGAGTGGATCACCCACCGGAAGGGAGGCCACCATGGCGGTCACCGCATCGAGCACCTCCGCGTAACGGCTCTGCGGGGCAAGAACTCTCGTCGACGCATAGCACGTCTGACCGGTGTTGATCAGTGACGCGGTCGCCAGTCCCTGCACGGTAGCCGCCAGGTCGGCGTCGTCGAGGATCAGTGCCGCCGACTTGCCGCCGAGTTCGAGTGAGACGGGGCGCAGCAGCCGACCGCATGTCTCGGCAATCTGGCGTCCGGCTGGTGTGGATCCGGTGAAGGCGACCTTCTGCACTCCGGGGTGAGCGACGAGATGCTTTCCGATCTCCGGTCCGCCGGTAACGATATTGAGGACACCGGCAGGCAGACCCGCTGCGGCTGCGGCCTCGGCCAGCACGAAGGAATCAAGGACGGTCTCCGGAGAGGGCTTGAGGACGACGGTGCACCCCGCCGCGAGCGCCGGGGCGATCTTCATCATTGCCAGCAGCGCGGGGAAGTTCCACGGCGCGATCGCGGCGACGACACCGATCGGTTCCTTTCGCACCACCGTGGTTCCGTTGCCTGCCAACGCCGGCCGATGCTCTTCCAGCGCAGTGCCGCGGATCAGCGCAGCGTAATAGTGCAGCAGACCCGCCGGCCCCTGCCCCTCAGCGACCGTGGAGATCGCGATCGGCATTCCGTTCTGCTCACTGACGAGGCGTGCGGAAAGCTCTGCGCGACTTGCCAACTCGATAGCGAACCCGTCGAGGACATCGGCGCGTTGTGCCGGGGTGAGCGCTGACCAGGTCCGGAACGCACGACCAGCGGCAGCCACGGCGGCGTCGACGTCGGCGGTGGTGCTGGCAGGGACCTGCCCGATCTGTTCCTCCGTAGCCGCCGAGTGCACCTCGATGACATCAGCCGAGGTGGGCGCCTGCCAGTCTCCGTCGATGTACAGAGCAGCGTGATTGTGAACCATGGGGCCTCCTCGGGCCTGTGGGTGCCACGTCGAACTCCGATGCCTCGGCGGCGCCCCAAGTGATCTAGCTCATATAGCGAACGTTAAGTAACTTAGGCATGCGGCGCGCGGCTGTCAACGCATCGGGGATGTCGGAGACCAGCCGTGGCCTAGACACGCGTAGTTATCGATCGCTAAGCTAGCGTGTGTTGCCGGTCACACATCCGGCGTCGTGCCGTCGTCCAATGGAGAACACCAGATGAAGCGCTACGAACTGCGTCACCGCACCGATCACCTCGATCCCGACACGCAATACGAGGAGATCTATCGCATTCTCGCGACACAGGAATTTCCCTGGGACATCAACCAGGCGCTCAGCTTCGCGCTGTTTCGCACCTACGCCGTGCCGTCCGTCGGCAGCTTGTTGTTCGGAACCGACGAGTTCACCAGCAGAACGCAAAAACGCTACGACGACACCGGCCTGATCCTCGACGCCGTCCTCGAACACGGCATCACAAGCACCGAGGGACGCTCCGGCATTCGCCGGATGAACCAAATGCACGGCGCCTACGACATCAGCAACGACGACATGCTCTACGTCCTGGCCACCTTCATAGTCACCCCCGTCCGCTGGATAGACCAGTACGGCTGGCGCAAACTCACTGCCAACGAAATCGCAGGTTCGACCAACTACTACCGCGAACTCGGCCGGTACATGGGAATCAAGCAGATCCCCGTCACCTGGGACGACTTCGCCCTGTTCATGGATGCCTACGAGCGCGCGCACTTCAGGTACGACGCCGGCGCTCGAGCTGTCGCCGACTCCACACTGAACCTGCTATGCACGTTCCCCCCAAACAATTTCGCCCCCGCCGTCGCGGTCAAGCACTTCGCCTGGGCTCTGATGGACGACCCCCTCCTGGACGCGTTCCATTACCGCCGTCCCGCCCGCATCGAACGGATCCTGTCAATCGGCGCACTCAAGGTTCGCGCCCGCATCCTCCGCTTCTTCCCGCCTCGCAGCACCCCCAAGTTCGCCCGCGACCTTCCCAACATCCGCAGTTACCCCGACGGATACCAAGTCGACCAACTCGGAACCTTCCCCAAAACCTGTCCCGTGCAGCACAAGACCGTGCAACACAAGACCACGAGTGACGAGAAGCAAGGACACACCATCCGATGACCTACCGCCTCGCTGACGAACCCCGTCGCCATGCACTCGAACGCCCCGACGCTCCTGCCCTGACCGGTCGCGGGAGTTCACTGACCTACGGCGAACTCGATCAGCGCACCAACCGTCTCGCCAACGTGCTTGCGCAGCGCGGGATCGGCCCTCAATCTCGAGTGGCTGTCCTGGACCGCAGTTCAGTGCAGGTGGTCGAAGTACTGTTCGCGAGCGCCAAGGTTGGCGCGGTCACCGTTCCCGTCAACTGCGGCTCACGGCGGGCGAACTCGCCGAAGTCCTCGACGACTGCGAAGCTCAAATCTTGTTCTACGACAGCACTTTCGGCGATACGGTAGCTCAGCTGCGAACCCAGGTACCCTCGCTCACCCAGTTCGTGGTCATCGACGGTGAGGAAGACAGCGACTACGAGGCCCTCATCGCCGCCGCTGACGACACCGATCCCGGGTGGGTGGGCGACGACGACGACATCGTGCTCCAGCTCTATACCTCAGGCACCACCGCCAAACCGAAGGGTGTGCTCAGCTCCAACAGGAATCTCGGTGCCTGTACTCGTTCCGGCGGCCCGTGGGGATTCGACTCCTCCTCGGTGAGTTTGTGTGCGATGCCACTGTTCCACATCGGCGGCCTTGGATTTGCGCTCGTCGGCATTGCTTACGGCGCCCACAACATCATCGTGCGCGATTTCACCCCGGAGTCGCTACTCGACACCTTCGAGCAATACCGCATTACCAACACCTTCCTGGTTCCATCGGTAATCGGAATGATGGTGGAGGTTCCCGGCGCAGCGACACGAGACTTCACGGCGTTGCGCTCGATCGCCTACGGCTCCTCACCGATCACCCCGGCGTTACTCAAGCGCGCGCTGGCCACTTTCGGACGGCCACTGTTCCAGGTGTACGGACTCACCGAGACCCACGGCGCCATTACCCAGCTCGACGCCGATGACCACACCACCGCGGGTGACCGAGTGCACCTTCTGCGCTCCGTCGGAAAACCGTACCCGTGGGTGGAGCTACGAATAGTGCGTCCATATTCGACGGAGCCTGCGGATATCGACGAATCCGGAGAGATTTGTGTGCGGTCCCCGCAGAACACTGTCGGCTACTTTCACCGACCCGAGGAAACCGCGAAGGCGATCGACAACGACGGTTGGTTTCACACCGGTGATGTAGGACGATTCGATCAGGACGGCTATCTCTTCATCACCGACCGGATCAAGGACATGATCATCACCGGCGGGGAGAACGTCTATCCGATCGAAGTCGAGTCGGTCATCGCCGATTACCCAGGTGTCTCCCAAGTAGCCGTCATCGGTGTTCCTGATCCGGTGTGGGGAGAAGCAGTCAAAGCCGTGGTCATCGCCGCACCCGGACAGATGATCGAGCCTCTCGACCTGATGGCGTTCGCTCGCGATCGTCTCGCCGGCTACAAATGTCCCAAGTCGATCGACATCGCGAATGCCCTTCCGCTGGGAGCAACGGGCAAGATCCTGAAGCGTGAACTGCGCAACCAGTACGCCCAACAAGTCTCGACGAGTTAGTCTCCACGTTTCGACGAGTGACGGTGAATGCGAACTGCCGCGCTTGGGTTCAGTGACGGCTACGTAGGCGTCGAGGGTGCTCGCTTACGTGGTTTGGCTGCCGCAGAAACATAGCCAACAGCTGTCAGGGCAATTTCTGAGTACTTGGCGGCAACGACCTCCGGCGCCATGTTCCCCTCAGCGTGGTACCACCGTGGGATCGACTGGCACATAGCCAGGACGGCGCGGGCGGATTCAGCGGGGTCTGCCGTGTAGAAAATTCCTCGCTCGTTCCCATCCTCGATAATGCCGAGTACGAGCTCTTCGATTCCTTTGCGGACGACTCGATACCGGAGGAGGTTCTCCGGACTGAGGTATCGAACCTCACCTTCGAGTGCCGCCAGCCGGGAACGCGTGGTCATGCGGAGGACAATTGCCTCGATGACATTGGATAATTGTTGCGCCGGATCATCGCGCCCATCCGCTTTCGCGGAGTGAGCGCGAGCCAGAACATCGCTCGTGGAGTACTCCAGGAGGGCGAGCAAAATACCCTCCTTACTACCGTGGTGGTAGTACAGAGCCGGGATCGTCACGCCTACCCGCTGAGCAATTTCTCGCACCGAGGTTCCATGGAAGCCGTTCTCATAGAACGCATCCAAAGCGTGCACCAGGATCGGTGACAGCTTCGGCGGATCAACACTCCGCCAGTGTGGATTCCCGACGACAGACGAGCTCACCGTCGCCACCCTCGTACAATGCCCACCAGCCAGAGCCTAACCGTCGATAGTCGATGTCTTTTCAGCATCTAGTCTAGCTAGGTTCACAATCCACGAGGATCACCCGGCACAGCCACGTAACCGACCGCTCCCCCGCCGATTGCGAGTTCAGACAGAACCCGACATGACCCGCTCGGCGAGCGGGACGAGCGTCTCGACGAGAATCGTGCGAGCCTGCTTGCGGGAGAGCGTCTTTCGATCGACCCATTCACGGGCGGTGGCCTTCATCATGCCGCCCCAGCTCCGGAACACGGCGAGCGCCACCTGGTGCTCGCTGCCCGACCCGTCGAAACCGATAGCGTCGAGCACGCGTTGGGCCGCGCGATCGTCGGCCTCGTTGAGGATCGCCGCGATCTGCGGGTCGTCGCCGATCCCCTCCACGCCGACGGCCAGCCACGTCTTTCCGTGGGTGTCGAGGACGGTCATCAGCCAGTCGACCGAGGCCTCGACCCGCTCGCGCAGGGTGCCGCCCGGCAGATTCACCGTGTCGATCTCGGGCACGATCATCATGGCACGCACGACTTCGACGTAGAGGTCGCGCTTGGTGCCGAAATAGTGGTTCAGCAGCCCGCGCGCCACTCCGGCCTCACGGGCGAGCTCGGCCATCTGCACCGTCGCGTAGGGCTGCTCACCGAACATCCGGATGGCGACAGCCAGGATTTCATTGCGCCTGGCGTCGGGGCCGAGTCTGCGCCAACGCGGTTCATCTGCGGTGGTCACAGTGTGTGATGTTGTCACACAAGCTCGCTGCCGTCTGCCGCACGGGCGCGCAGAGCCTCACTGACGACGAATCTGTCGCCGTAGCGCGCACGGAGCTCGTCTGCGCGCGCAACGAATCCGCCCATCCCGCCCGGATACTGATTGATGTACTGCAGCGCACCGCCGGTCCACGCCGGATACCCGATACCCATGATCGAGCCGACGTTGGCCTCGGCCACCGACCCGATGGTGCCCTCGTCGTAGCAGGCGAACGCCTCCAGTGCCGCGGCGACGAGCATCCGTTCTTTCGCATCCTCGAACGGGATCTCGACGTCGGACCTCGTGTAGAGCTCCGCGAGGTGTGGCCACAGTCCCAGTCGCTTTCCACCGGGACCGTCGTAGTCGTAGAACCCGCGGCCTTCCAGGCGACCCGGGCGATCGAACTCCTCGAGCATCCTGTCCACCAACGGATACGACGCACTGGGTACGAATTCGACGCCCCGCGCAGCGGCGTCGGCGATGAATCCCGCACGGATCTTCGCGATGGTCTTCATGTTGATCTCGTCGAACAAAGTCAACGCGCCGGCCGGGAAACCCGCCTGCAGCGCAGCTTGTTCGGCGCTGGCGGGATGCATGCCCTCGGCCACGAGCGAGAGCGCCTCGTCGACGAACTTCGCGATGACCCGATTGGCGTAGAAGCCGTACGTGTCCTGCACGACGATGGGCGTCTTGCGGATCTGCTTCGTGAAATCCAGTGCACGAGCGAGTGATTCGTCTGAGGTCTGCGGTCCGACGACGATCTCGACGAGCGGCATCTTGTCGACCGGTGAGAAGAAGTGCAGGCCGATCACGTCGGAAGGTCGGGTCACCGCACCTGCCATCTCGGCGATGGGCAGTGCCGAGGTGTTCGACGCGAGCAGGGCATCGTCGGCGACGTAGCCTTCGACCTCGGCGAGAACCTTCTTCTTGAGTTCGACATCTTCGAACACGGCCTCGACGACGAGGTCGGCACCCTTGACGTCGGAGATGTTGTCGGTGGCCAGGATTCGGTTGAGGACTCGATCGCGACTCTCCTCGTCGAGGCGGCCCTTGGCGACCTTGGCGTCGAGGATTCGCCGGGAGTAGTCCTTGCCGCGTTTCGCGCCTTCGATCGTGACGTCGCGCAGCACGACGTCGACTCCTGCCTGCGCGGTGACATACGCGATAGCCGCGCCCATCATGCCCGCGCCGAGGACGGCGACCTTGGTGGCCTTGCGTACCGGAACGTCGGCGGGGCGGGCGGTTCCCTTGTTGACCTTGCCCAGGTCGAAGAAGAGGGCCTTGATCATATTGGCCGAGATCTGACCACAGATCAGTCGCGCGCAGTAGCGCGTCTCGGTGGTGAAGGCGGTGTCGATGTCGACCGACGCGCCCTCGACTGCGGCGGCCAGCACCGAGATCGGGGCGTTCATCGGCGAGCCCTTGAGTTGCTTGCGCAGTGTCGCGGGGAATGCGGGCAGGTTGGCCGCAAGTGCGGGCGACGACGGCGTGCCACCCGGAATGCGAAATCCCTTGCGGTCCCACGGTTGCGCGGCGTCGGGGTTGGCTTTGATCCAGGTGCGTGCGGCGTCGAACATCTCTTCTCGGGTTGAGACGACCTCGTCAATCACCCCGACCTGTAATGCCTTGCGCGGCTTCATCCGCTGCCCCTGGCCCACCACGTTGAGCATCGCGTCGACCACCCCGAGCATGCGCACGACGCGTGTCACACCACCGGCGCCGGGCAGCACCCCGAACGTGACCTCGGGGAGGCCGAGCAGGCTTCCTCTGGCGTCCAATGCAATTCGACGATGCGCCGCCAACGCGACCTCGAATCCGCCTCCGAGTGCTGTGCCGTTGATCGCCGCGACCACAGGCCTACCCAGGGTTTCGAGTCTGCGGAACGTCTCCTTGTAATGGTCGAGCCCTGCCGAGATGGCTTCGATGTCATCGGGGCCCGCGGTCATCAGCAGGTTGAGGTCGCCGCCCGCGAAGAACGTGTCCTTGCCCGACGCGATGATCACGCCGGTGATCGAATCCTTCTCATGCTCAAGGCGTTCGACGGAGCTGCGCAGAGCCGCGGCCATGTCGTCGGTCATCGTGTTGGTCGACTGGGTCTTGTCGTCGATGGTGACCGTGACGATGCCGTCCGCGTCGACGTCCCAGCCGATGATGCCGGACATGTGAGTGGTCAAGTCGGTCAAGGGTTTCGCCTTTGTGAGTGTGTGAATCAGATCGCGGCCGAGCTAGAGACTGCAGAGTCAGAGACTGCGCGCGATGAGGTCTTTCATGACCTCGTTGGCTCCCGCGTAGATCTTCGCGATGCGACCGTCGACAAAGAGCCGCGCGATCGGGTACTCCTCCATGTAGCCGTAGCCGCCGTGCAACTGCAGGCACCGGTCGACGACCTGCGTCTGCTGCTCCGAGCACCACAGTTTGATCATGGCGGCGCCCTTGACGTCGAGTTCGCCACGCACGTGCTTGTCGATGGCATCGTTGACGAAGGCGCGCATCACCTCGACGGTGGTGGCGATGTCGGCGAGCTCGAACCGCGTATTCTGCAGTGCGAACAGCGGTTTGCCGAAGGCGTGGCGCTCACGCACGTACTCGAGCGTCAGCTCGTACGCTGCTTCGACGACGCCGAGCGCAGCGACGCCGACGATCAGTCGCTCCTGCGGGAGTTGCTGCATCAGTTGGACGAAGCCGGTCCCCTCCGTGCCGCCGAGCAGATGCGTCGCGGGCACGCGCAGGCCGTTGAAGAAGAGCTCCGTGGTGTCCTGTCCCTTCTGGCCGATCTTCTTGAGCTTGCGTCCACGCTCGAAACCCGCTGGGTTGTCGCCTACTTCGGCAACGAGCAGTGACAAGCCCTTGGCGCCGAGCTCCGGGTCGGTCTTGGCCGCGATGATCAGCAGGTCGCAGGTTGCGCCGTTGGAGATGAAAGTCTTTGCGCCCGTGATGGCATACTCGTCACCGTCGCGCACCGCGCGTGTGCTGATGGCCTGCAGATCCGACCCGGTTCCCGGCTCGGTCATGGCGATGGCACCGATCCACTCACCCGAGACGAGCTTGGGAATCCACCGCTTCTTCTGTTCCTCGTTCGCGTACGAGAGCAGGTAGTGGGGAACGATCCCGGAGTGCACACCGAGTTGCATGGAAAGGTCGGCGCCGCGGGCCTGCTCGCGGAAGAGTACGGCCTCGTGCGCGAATGTCGCTCCGCCACCGCCGTATTCCTCGGGGATCGACATGCCGAGCAGACCGAGTTCGCCCGCGCGACGGTAGAGCGCACGGTCGGGTTGACCGGCCGCCGCGAACTCCTCGTGGCGTGGCGCAACCTCTTTGGTGAAGAACTCGCGGGCGAGCGCAGTGAGGTCGGCGAGTTCGGTTGTCAGATCGTTTGTCATCGTGGTCTGCCTTCGTGGTGCTGGTCGGGAGCGCGTTCAGCGCTGATAGAGCGCGTCGATCTCGTCGGCATACTTTTTGGCGATCGGTGAACGCTTGAGCTTCATCGTCGGCGTGAGCTCGTCGCCACCCGGGGCCCAGTACGTCGGCAACACCTGCCACGCGCGGATGTGTTCGACGCGGCTCAGGCGCGAGTTGGCCTGCGCCACTGCAGTTTCAATCATGCCCAGGATCGTCGGGTGCAGTGCGAGCACTTCTGGTCGGACGTCGACGATGCCGGCCTTCTGACCGAAAGCTGCCACCGCATCGGGGTCGAGGGTGATCAAGGCCGACACGTACGGGCGATTGTCGCCGATGGCGACGACGCTGCCGATCAGTGGACTGGCCGCGGTGAGCGCGCCCTCGATATTCGACGGTGACATGTTCTTTCCGCCGGAGTTGATGATCAACTCCTTCTTGCGGTCAACGATCGTCAGGAAGCCGTCGGCGTCGAGCGTCCCTATGTCACCGGTGTGCACCCAGCCGTCGGCGTCGAGTGTCTGGCCGGTTCGCTCTGGATCGTTGCGGTAGCCGCGCATCACGCCTCCGCCGCGCACCATCACCTCACCGTCGGACGCGAGTGTCACCTCGGTGCCCGGAATTGCCGTACCGACGCTTCCGTAGCGCGGTCGGGCGACCGGGTTGACCGTGGTGACCGCGGACGTCTCCGACATGCCCCACGCCTCCATCACCGGGATGCCCAGTGCGAGCATGAATTCGAGCGCCGCCACGTCGACCGGTGCGGCGCCGGAGACGGCGGCGACGAGCGAATCCATGCCGAGCTTTGCACGTAGCTTCGACAGCACCAGCTTGTCGGCGATCGCCGCGGCGATGGTGTCGCGCAGGCCGAGTCGCCGTCCGCCGACCGTCGCCGCAGCCTTCTTCTTGCCTGCCGCGAGAGCCCACGTGGCCAGTGCGCCTTTGATTCCCGGCTCGGCGTCGAGCGTCGTCTCGATGCTGCCCTTGATCTTGTACCAGAGCATGGGAACGGCGACGAAGAACGTCGGGTGGACCTGACCAAGCGTCCCGACGAGTTGCTTCGTGTCGGGGAGGTCGGTGACCGTGATGCCGAAGTACATGGGTGCGTACTGGCAGATCCACCGGTTGATGAGGTGAGCGTCGGGCAGGTACGAGATGACGCGGCCGTCAGACAGGTCGCCGATCACATCGGTGATCACCTCGAGTTGGTAGAGCAGGTTGGCGTGCGTGAGTTCGACGCCCTTGGGGTTGCCGGTGGTGCCGCTCGTGTAAATCAGCGTGAGCACGTCTGAGCGTTCGACCCGCTGGTACGCGGCGTCGAAGTCGAAGTCGGCCGGTGCGGGCGCGGCGATCAGTTCGGCGAGGGTCGTGACGCCCGCGGTTCCATTCGGCGCGTCGACGACCACGACGGCGGCGGAGCCGTCCC
Source organism: Gordonia sp. w5E2 (assembly GCF_036540975.1). Taxonomy (NCBI): domain Bacteria; kingdom Bacillati; phylum Actinomycetota; class Actinomycetes; order Mycobacteriales; family Gordoniaceae; genus Gordonia; species Gordonia sp. w5E2. Next base: position 4,901,776 of record NZ_CP144213.1, read on the forward strand.
CCGCCTCGACGACCCTCTCGAGGAACTGCGTCTCGGTGATGACGACCGACGGCTCGGCGTTGTGGAAGAGGTAGGCGATCTGCGGGGCGGCGTTGGTGTTGTAGACCGAGAAGGTCACAGCGCCGAGGTGCATCGCCGCGGCGTCGACAATGTGGAACTCGGGTCGGTTGGTGAGCATGATGCCGACGGTGTCGCCGCGTGTGACCCCGAGTGCGGCGAGACCTGCAGCCACCTCGCGCACGCGCCGCCCGTACTGCGCCCAGGTCAACGACGTCGTGCCGTCAGCGGTGCGGATGGCCACCCGATCCGCATGGTCGACCACACGGCGCTGAAAGTGCGTGCACAGGGTGTCTGGTTTCGGGGTACCGGTCATCGTCGTCCTCACTCTATTTGGCGTCGCGCCAACAATCATCGAGGCTCGTTGGCGGGATGTCAATAACTCGGTCGACGCTGCGGTGGCCCCACCTCGCGTCGCGGTGTAGACCGATCTCATGGAGACCTCACGGGCCGGATCGCCACTCGACTACGACACCGTCGTCGTCGGGGCGGGGATCGCGGGCTTGACCGCAGCCCGACTACTCACCCGCGCCGGTCGGCGGGTCACTGTTCTCGAAGCGCGTGACCGGATCGGCGGACGCGTGCACAGCGACCGATCGGGTGGCACGGTGACCGATCGTGGCGCCTCGTGGATTCACGGAATCAACGACGCCCCGCTGCACGCCGTCACCGAGGCCTTCGGCATGCGCACCGTCGAATTCACGGTTGGCAGTTACCAACCCGACAGTCGGCCGATCGCCTACTACGACCCTGACGGCAGACGACTCGACGACGACGCCGTTGCCGCCTTCGCTGCCGACGTGCATGCCTTCGACGACGCACTGTCGAAGTTCGTCGCAACGATCGGCGCCGGGGTGTCGTACGGCGAGGCGACGGAAACGACGCTCACCGCTCTCGGTTGGGATGACGCACGAGCACAACGTGTTCGAGAGTTCGCGCGTCACCGCACCGAAGAACAGTACGGCGTGTGGATCGACGAGCTCGATGCCCACGGACTCGACGACGACGAGACGGATGGCGACGAAGTCGTGTTTCCCGACGGCTACGACCAGCTGGCCACCCACCTGGCAGACGGGCTCTCGGTGACACTCAATCGTTCTGTCGCTCAGATCCATTGGGACGAGAACGGTGTCACCGTGATCGATGCCGCGTGCAAGGAGACGTCGGCCGCACGCGTCGTCGTGACGGTACCCGTCGGTGTTCTCAAGTCCGGCACGCTGACCTTTGATCCGCCACTATCGGAACCTGTTGCGGGAGCGTTGGATCGGCTGGAGATGAATGCGTTCGAGAAGGTGTTCCTGCGGTTCGAATCGAAGTTCTGGGATGACGGGGTGTATGCGATTCGCCGACAGGGACCGGCCGCCAAGTGGTGGCACTCCTGGTACGACCTCTCCGCACTTCACGGCGAGCCGACGCTGCTCACCTTCGCCGCCGGCCCCTGCGCTCGCGCGGTTCGCGAGTGGAGCGACGAGGACATCGCGGCATCGGTCCTCGAATCGCTGCGCGAAATCTACGGCGACGCTGTCCCCGAGCCGACTCGCATCGACGTAACCCGTTGGCAGGATGACCCTTTCGCGCATGGTTCCTACGCATACATGACCGTCGGCTCGACGACAGCCGACCACGACGTGCTGGCGACACCGCTGGGCGGGGGCGTCGTGCATCTGGCGGGCGAGGCCACGTGGACCGACGACCCGGCAACGGTCACCGCTGCGCTCGAGTCGGGACGCAGAGCGGCGTCGAACATTCTCGGGCGCGACGTGCAGGTCGCCGAACTGTGGTCGCGCTGAATAACTCTCAGTGATCTGCCGGTAGCTCGACGTTGATGGTCACGCGCACCTCGTCGTCGACCTTGAGCGCCCCCATCATCATCGAGTACGGCTTCAGCCCGAAGTCGCGGTGGGAAACTGTGGTTTCGATTGTGGCGGTGCGCTTCCCGTCCGCGTCGGCAACCTCGACGTCGAGCGGATGCTGACGTTGCTTGCCGTTGATCGAGAGCGTCCCGTCTATGCGATAGCCCGCCTCGATGGTCGTGATCGACGCGGCGTCGTAGGTGATCGTCGGCGACTTCGACGCGTTGAGCGACTTGAGCGCATTACTTCTGGCGAGAGACTTCTCCGGCCCGGTCAGCGGCGTGACCCCGCCCTCACCGGAGACGACGGTCAGCGAGTCGACGTCGATCGAGGCGGACACGTCGGACGGCACGCCGTCGCTGAGACCGACTGACGCCGACCACTGCTGCATCTCGATGGTCAATCGGTGACCTGTTCGCGATGCCGGACCGGTCACACCGGTGTGAAGGATCAGCGTCCCGTTGGCCGGGCCGAATTGCCATGACTCCTGCGCCATTGCGCCTCCTCGAGTGTCGACGACCACCCTAGGCGCTTCTGCTGTGCCAAGGTTGTCGATGTGACTGCATCGGAAAGTCAGGGAGTCGTGCTCGGGACAGCATTCGGATTCGACGCGTGGCTCGTGACGACGCCGCACGCCACCGCGGCGATCTCGATCTTCGGTGGGCAGGTGCTCTCCTACCGTCCGACCGGAGCCGACGACGTGCTGTGGGTATCGCCGCTGGCCGCGAGGCCGCCGACTCCCATCCGTGGTGGCATTCCCGTGTGCTGGCCGTATTTCGGGAAGGAGAACCAGACCGGTGACGTGCCCTCGCACGGTTACGCGCGCACCGCGACGTGGCAGGTCGTCGACACCGAGGTTCTTGCTGACGACGTGACGCAGGTGCGGTTGGCACCGCAGGGACTCGAGCAGCTCACGCTGCGCCTGGAGCTGATCGTGCGCGTGGGCACGACGCTGGAGATCGGTGTGCGCACCACGAACCTCGCCGACGAGCCCGCGGTGCTCACCGAGGCGCTGCACAACTACCTGCGTGTCTCGGATGCCACCGACGTCCACGTGGAGGGACTCTCGGGTAAGTCGTACGAGGACAAGTTCGACGACCTGAAGGTCAAGACCCAGGAGGGCGACTGGCGCCTCCCTGACGACGTGCCGCGCAGCGACCGGCTCTACCCCGATGCGGGTGGAACCTACCGGCTGGTCGACCCGGGTCTTGGCCGGACCATCCGCGTGACCGGCGATAGCGCGCGCACCGCCGTCGTGTGGAACCCGGGGCCCGACGTCGCCTCCGGGATGGCCGACGTCGGGCCGCACTGGCGCGAGTTCGTGTGCGTCGAGACGGCGAACGCCGGTCCGGATCTCCTCACCGTCGCTGCAGGCGCGACCGTCGAGATGTGGCAGACGATCGCTCTGGAGTGAGGCTTAGGCTTTACGGAACGACGACCGCTCGTCCGCGCAGGTCGTTGGCAGCGAGCTTGCGGTACGCCGCCACGCCGTCGTCGAGGCTGAACCGCTCCACCGCGACGTCGAGGACGCCGTCGCGCGCGAGGTCGAGGACCTCGATCAGCTCCGCACGGGCGCCCCAGTAGGGCGTGCGGACCGACACCTCGTAGGGCTGTGACCAGAAGCCAACACTCGCGGCTGCTTTTCCGTCGCCGAGTCCCACGATCGTGACGTCACCCATCGTGCCGACGACACCCATCGCCGTGTTGATCGTCGGCTGATATCCGACGAAGTCGAAAACGGCTGTCGCTCCGTCCTTCCCGGTGATCTTGCGGACGTTCTCGACGGCGTCGGCGTCGCTGAGTACTGCCTCGTGCGCACCGACCTGCTTGGCGAAATCGAGCTTCTCCTGCGTGACGTCGAGCGCGATGACCCGCGCCGGGGTGAGATGCCGCAACATCTGGATGGCGACGTGCCCCAGGCCGCCTGAGCCGATCACGACGGCGGTTGTGCCGCCGAGAAGCTTGCTCAACGACGCCTTGATCGCGTGATAGGGCGTGAGGCCGGCGTCGGTGAGCGGAACCGTGGTGGCGGGATCGAGGTCACCGATGGGGACGAGGTGCCGCGGGTCGTCGACGACGACGTACTCGGCCATCGCGCCGTCGTGTCCGAGTCCGGGCGGCGTGATCTGCAGGTCGGCGGCCCGCGAGCAGTAGTTCTCGAGGCCCTGCGAACAGAAGTGGCAGACTCCGCATCCCCACGGGCCGTAGATGGCGACCGCCGTGCCCTCGCTGACCGTCGAAACGCCCTGTCCCAGTTCGGCGATCACGCCGACGCCCTCGTGGCCGAGCGTCATCGGGAGCGGATACGGGAATGCGCCTTCCGGCGCGTTCAACACGAAGTCGTCGGAGTGGCACGCGCCCGCCGCGGTGACCTTGACGAGCACCTGCCCCGGACCCGGCGTGGGCTTCGGAACGTCGCGGAGCTCGGGTTCGGCTCCGGCTTTGACCATCTGTACGGCCTTCATCGGTGAACTGCCTTTCGGATCGGCGTACTCCCCTCCCTGATCTCAGGTTTACTCTCCCATCAAGAACTGTGCTTATGAGGGGTGCCGACCCGGCTCGTGGGGTCCGCGGCGGGTGCGAGCACTCCCAGCAGACCCGCTGCCAGCCGAGCCCGATCGCGGGCAGTCGAGCTCATCGACCACCGACTGCGCAACCACGTTGTCACTGCCACGGCCGTGGCTCCGCACGATGCTCGGCGTGGCCACACCACGACGTCACCGCATTGGCGATGTAGTCGCATGATGCCCTGTTCGAGAACAACTTCGACGTGATCGACGGCGCAGGGAGTCCGCCGTTCATCGTCAGGTGATACCAGCTGTCGGCACACACCTGGCCGAACCAGTGCTTGAAGATGACCGGTTCCGTCGGCTCGATTCCCGGGGTGCAGACGACCAGGACGCGGTCGACGTCGGTGTCGAGCACGAGGTCGGTCAGCGAGGAGACAACGACGTTGCGCAGCGCTCGCGTCGGGCGTGCCAGCGTGTCCAGTCCGAAGCGCGATGTCGATCTCTTGATCGAACCTCCGTCGACGAGGATCAGTCCGATCCGTGCTTCGGGCGACGGCTCGGCGTCGACGCGCACTCCCATGTCGCCCAACGCCGCGGCGATATCGGGATTGATCGGCCCGAACGTGCGGACGGCGACATGGTGACGCGAGACCCGCGCGGCACGTTCCATCGCGATGGTCATGAGATCTCCTCCTGGTCTGCGGTACAGCGTGATGTGGGATGAGTTTCGGATCGCCCGGGTCATCGGCGTGCCATTCGCGGGAGTCGACGGCGCCGCTGCGGAATGGAGTCGTAGACGTGCTGCCAGATGAGCTCGTGCTCAACAGGATCGATCACGCCTCGCTCCAATCGACGGTCAGCGGACCGCAATTCGGCGAGGGTGTCGGCGATCGACTTGGGAGTCGGCATCCCTGCGGGGAGGTCGTATCCCGGAATGGTGGTGAGGTCGACGGTGCGTACGGCACCCGGCAGAGTTCCCGCGGTCCGCCGCGCGGCCACACCCGAAACGACGAGCACGGCGGTGGCCGTCGCGAGAACCGTCGTACCCGACGCGCCGATGGAACTGAGACCGACGGCCACGGCCAACCACGCGACCAGGCCCCAGACCGGCCACCCGCGCCACAGTCGCAGACGTCGACGCTGCATCGAGCTGATACCGGGTGGGAAGACAACCAGGCGGTAGCGGCACACTCCGTAACGGCCCGCGCCTGCACTGAACGATCCCCACACCGCAGGCCCCTCGGCGAGCCGGTCGATGATCGCGGAACCCGTTGTTTCCGTACCCAATCGCCCCGAACCCAATCGCTCCGTACCCAATCCCTCGGAGCCGTGTGAACTCATCGTCGTCATTCCGATAGTGCTACGCCGCGCGCTCGACGTCGGGAAGTGTCTTGACTGGTCTTTGACGAGACTTTGACGCGGCGTCGAACAGCCTTGACGGGATGCTGACAGTCGAGTTGCTGACAGTCGAATTGCAGGCGGCACGCATGAGACCGCCCCGGAGTCGAGTGACGCCGGGGCGGTCGGGGGGATTGTTGACGGGTGGAGTGCGGATTATCCGGCGACCCGGTTGAAGGGGTCGTGTTCGGCGATGAGCTTGTCGACGCGGGCTTCGTCGATGCGGGCACGGACCGTTGTGAGTTCTTGGCGGTCACGGACGACCTTGGCGAGCGTGAAGGTGCTGGAGGTGAGGAACAACAGCGTGATGGCGAGGAATCCGCGCTGCCAGGGGTCGATCGGGAGGTAGAGGATGCCGACACACGCGGTGGCGAGGCTGACAGCGAAGGCGATGGCTGCTTGGAGAAAGAAGGCTGCGGTGGTTGCGGTCTGGGGAACTTCGTTGGGGGACGACATGCGTCAACGGTGTCAGCGACGGCAGGCGCGGCGGATGCGTAGGACTACGCGGTTCCCCTGAGTGTTCTGGGCGACTGAGTTTTCCGGGCGGTCAGGAGCCGGCCGCGTCGAGTGCGGCGCGGATCGTCCGCACCACCCCGTTGTCGGTGTTCGACGGCGCGACGTACCGCGCGGCGTCGAGGATACTTCGGTGCGCATTGGCGACCGCGTACGACCAGTCGGCGGTGCCGAGCATCCCGAGGTCGTTGAGGTAGTCACCGAAGACCATCGTCTGCGCCGGACTGATTCCGAGCCGACGCTGCACCGCTCGAACGGCTTGCGACTTGTCGACGCCGCGCGTCATCACATCGAGCCAATGTTGCCCGGACACAACGGCTTCGGCGTCGATCGGCAGTCCTGAGATCGCCGGGGCGGTGGTGTCCTCGATTCCGTCGAAGTCGTAGACCGCCACCTTGACCAGTTCCGCGTCGATGGCGGCGAGGTCGTCGACGATTCTGTTCGCGTAGTAGTAGGGGCGGATCTGTTCGAGGAACCGCTCATCGGACCGCTCGACGTAGGCGACCTCCGGGCTGCACAGCACGACACCGATGTCGGCGCCGTCGGACTGCAGCGACCGTGCGCGGGCGAGGACCGCGGCGGCGCTGCTCGCGGCAAGCGGTTGTGTCCGCAGGATCTCGTTCTGCCGCGCCACCACCGCACCGTTCTCGGCGATCACGACGAGCCCGGGCACTGCCTCACCGAACTGGTGCAGCAGGGTCGCTGCCTGGCGTCCGCTCGCGGGACTGAACACGATGTCGCGGCTGGTCAGCTCGTCGAGCAGCGGCCAGAGGTCGTCGGGGATGTGCTTGGCGTCGTCGAGCAGAGTGCCGTCGAGGTCGGTGACGACGAGGCGCAGGTCAGCGGGCACGGGCGGAATCGTGGTGGACATCGTGGTCCATTGTGGCAGTTCGGTGTCCCAGTCAGGTGTCGCAAACCCGGCCGGAACATTCTCCGTGTCCGGCCGCATCCAATCGGTACTTGCTTACGAGAAGCCACCCGAGAGGACCCCCGACGTGAAGACCACACCGCTCCACACAACAGCCATCCGACGCACCATTCTTGCCCTGCTCGCAGGTATCGCGGCACTCCTCGCCACCGCCGGGGTCGCGGCGACCGCCCACGCCGATACCGGTGGGCGTTACCCGTCAGCGCCGATGCGCGGCGTCGACGGCGATGCGGGGCCGGTCAAGGGCAGCAACTTCAGCCCGTCGGATCGTCCGTACGTCATCTCCAACGACTTCGCAGGCATCGAGTACACGTTCGGCATTCCCGGCGACTGGTCGTGCGGCGCAGGATCGTCAGTTGTCTCGGCCAACGGCGAAGCAACGTGTTTCGAGGAGGACACCACGAAGACGACCGCGGCCGGAGGCTTGGTGGCCTACCAGAAGTGTGCGGAGTCCCGGTGCACCACAACCGACGTCAAGCGCGCCACCTCGCAGCTACGTGTCGATCGTGAAGCGTGGCGAGCTGTCGACGAAACCACCTGGTACGCAGAGCAATCCGGCACCCTCAATGGCGTCCGCAAGGTCCGCGTCGCAGTCGCCCACGTGTTCCGCACCGCAGACGGCGAGCACGGCGTCGCCTTCGCCCAGTTCGACGGTCCGCCGTCCAAGCGCGGCGAACTCCTCAAGATCATCAACAGCATTCGCGCCAACACTCCGCGATAGCACCGCCGACGCCCAGCCCCGGCCTCCCCTGAGGAGGTCGGGGCTTGGGCATTACATGCGCGCGTACCGCGCCATGACGAAGCAGTAGATGCCATACGCCGCAAGGCCTATCGCCGCCAGCACGAGGAAGAACTGCCCGGCAGGCCATCCCGCAACGGTTTTCACCGCACCATCGACGCCGGTGGCTTTCGACGGGTCGGCCGTGATCGCCGCAACGATCACCAGAACTCCCGCTCCGACAAGGACAAGGCCTTTCGCCGTATAACCCACGATGCCAGTGGCATTCACGACAGGATTGCTGTCGATGGTCAGATCGTCGAAGAACGACCTCGTGACGCCCTTGTAGATGTGGTACGCCCCAACAGCAATGATGACGATGCCTGCTACGACGAGCACGAACTTCCCGAAGCCCGAGCCCATCAATTTCGCGCTCATGCCGGCGTTCTGCTGGCCACTCGACTGCCCGTGCCCCATCGCGAATTGTGCTGCCGTCCAGGCGAATGCGAAATAGACGACAGCGAGCGCACCCGCCTTGGCCCGATCGAGCCAACCGTCACCGTCGTCGGCCTTCGGATTGGCCGGGTGCGGACCGATGATGACTTCGGCGATACGCCACAGAGCCATCGCCACGAAGGCGATCACCGCGAGCCACAAGGCAATTCGACCGCCGGTTGACGACGCAAAGATTCCGAGCGCCCCCGATTGGTCTGCATTGCCCGCATCGCCGAACGCCAGCCTCAGCACGATGTACGCGATCAGCAGGTGCAGCAAACCGCTCACCACATGCCCGCCGCGCGCAAGCGCCTCAAACCAACCTGAATCCGTCGCTTCTTGGACGGCCTGCTTACCCGTATGTGTAGGGATGGTGATCGCCGCCCGTCAGTAGTTCAGTCGATACGCGAGTCAGCCGACCCGCATCCACGAGGAATCCTAACGTGTCGACCGAGGCGGTTTGCACCGCACGGCAAAACCGGCAAAACACCCGGCTGGACCGGATGGAGTCATCACGCTGAGAGATGCTCATGCACGACGAGCGGATGCGGTGAGGTCGCGAGGTCGAAGACCACCGTCTCGCGCTCGCTCAGCTCGGTTCCGTCGCCAAGCGTCGTCGACACCCGGTGGGTCACGATGGCGGTGTCACCCACGATCAACACATCGCGCTCGGTGCTGACACACTTGTCGACGCGCCATCCTTCCGAACGCCAACCACGCCAGAGAGTTCCGTACTGTTCGACGCCGAGCGCAACCTCCGGAGTGTCTGGAAACACGAATCGTGCTGTCGGGGCACAGCATCCGAAGTAGGTGGACTCCTCGTTGGAGGCAAACGCGGCGACGAGGCGATCGAGCGCCGCCAAGGCGCGGGTGGACGTGTTGTCAGTGGGCGACATTCGAGCTCCTGTTGGTGAACGGTCGATGATGAAACTGGCGCACGTTCACGGAATGAGAACTGTGCGAAGGCCGGTGGCGGCACGCAGATCTTCGAGTGCCGTGTTGACCTCACCGAGTGGTCGCGTGCGGCCGATGAGGGCGTCGAGCGGGAGTCGACCCGACAGGTAGAGCCGCGCAATTCGGGGGAAGTCCACCGCGGGCACGCTCGAACCGTAGTTGCAGCCCAAGATGCTCTTGCCTTGGTCGGCGAGGTCGAAGGGATCGATCGACGCGCGAGCGCCGATTGCTGTCATACCCGCCAAGACCGCCACCCCTCCCGCCCGCAGCATGGGCGGACACTGCTCGATGGTCGACGTCCGGCCGATCGCCTCGAAGACGTAGTCGGCACCACCTTCGGTCATTTCCTGCACCGTCGCAACGAGATTCGGATCGGATCCGTCGAGCGTCGCGGTGGCTCCCAGATTCTCAGCCTGCGCGCGGCGTCGGGGATCGAGGTCGATGGCAATGATCGGATCGGCCCCGGCAAGCTGCAGTCCGAGGATGATCGACTGACCGATACCACCACAGCCGAACACCACCGCGGACGCTCCGTACGGAACCTTTGCCGTCGACGTCACCGCTCCGATACCCGTGGTGACAGAACAGCCGATCAAGGCGCCTATCTCGAAGGGGAGCTCGTCGGGAACGACCACCGCCGCGGCAGCCGGGACGACGACGCGCTCGGCGAACGCGCCGAGTCCGAGGAACGGCCACACCGGTTCGTCGTCGAGTGTCGTTGTCGCCGTTGACCCGTCAGGTAGCCGGTTTGCCACCGCATTGGTGTTTGTGCACAACCACGCCTTGCCGGACAGACAGTTTCGGCACCGACGGCATGCCACGAACCAGGAAAGTACGACATGGTCGCCGACCTGCACGTCGTCGACACCATCTCCCACTTCCGTCACGATTCCGGATGCCTCATGACCGCCGACGAGGGGTTCGTCCACGGGCCAGTCGCCCGCCACGAGATGCAGATCGGAATGGCACACTCCGACGGCCTTGATATCAACCGCGACCTCGCCTCGGGCAACGCCACGCAGCGCCAATGGTTCGACGGTGAGCGGCTCACCGGCTCCGCGCAACACTGCGGCATGTGTGTGCATATCCGTACCTTCGATCGTCGTGTTGTTCACCAGTTCTGCGGTCATCGATTGGCCGCCAGAACCGAAAGCAGTTCGTAGGCAACGTGTGCGGCAGCGATGCCGGTGATCTCGGCGTGGTCGTACGAGGGTGACACCTCGACGATGTCGGCACCGACCACCTGTAGGCCTGCTAGTGCGCGCAACGTGTGGAGCAGTTCTCGCGACGTCAGTCCGCCGGCTTCCGGTGTTCCCGTCCCCGGCGCGTGCGCAGGGTCGAGGACATCGATGTCGACGGAGACATACACTGGCCCGCCCGCCAGCCGACGACGCATTCGTTCGATGATGCTCCGGGTTCCGTCGACCTCGTAGTCGTCGGTGCGGATGATCGAAAAGCCAAGCCGTGAGTCATCTTCGAGATCGTGACGACTGTAGAGCGGTCCGCGGATTCCGATGTGCAGAGACCGCTCGAGGTCGATCAGCCCTTCTTCGGATGCGCGACGGAACGGAGTGCCGTGAGTGTAGGGCGCACCGAAGTAGGTGTCCCAGGTGTCGAGGTGGGCGTCGAAGTGCAGCACGGCGATCGGCTGTCCATGCAACTTCCGCATTGCGCGGAGCATGGGCAGCGCGATGGTGTGATCCCCACCGAGGATGAGTGGAGACGCTCCGTCCTCGCCCAGCGCGGTGACGGAGGTGTCGATCGTGCTGATCGCCTCTTCGATGTCGAACGGGTTGACTGCGAGGTCTCCCCTGTCGACCACCTGCTGCGTCGCGAACGGCGATACGTCCATCGCGGGATTGTAGGGTCGCAACAACTTTGACGACGCTCGGATGTGAGCGGGTCCGAAGCGTGCCCCCGGCCGATAGCTCACGCCGGTGTCGAAGGGGATGCCCAGGATGTTGACGTCAGCGGCGTCGACCTGATCGAACCGCGGAAGGCGGGCGAATGTGCCCGGCTCGGTGTACCGCGGCACCCGCGCGGCGTCGACCTGTCCGACGACTCCGCCGTCAGTGGTGATGAAACCCGCTGTCGCGGAGTAACTCTGATCCATCAGTGTTGTTCTTTCTCTTCGACGGCGAGTTCGGCGCGAATCTCGCCGGTGTCGCGGGGATCTGTGACCTCCGGGTGCGCTGCCATCAGGCTGAGCTCCTTACTTCGATCCTGGCCACGAGAGAACAGCACGTACGCCAGGCCGGAGACCGCGAGCCCGACGACGAACGCGATGTCGACCCCGCCCAGAGCCGTGGCGACCGGTCCGACGAAGAAGGGCAGATCCATGAACGGGATCTCCGCGGCGATGCCGATGAGGAAAGCGAGGATGCCGCGCCACGGCCACGTCCCGTACACGCCGTGCGGTGTGAAGAGATCGGCGATCACGTAGTGGCCGCGCCGGATGAAGAAGTAGTCGGTGAGGTTGACCGCCGTCCACGGAACCAGCAGGTACAGCATGATCAGAAGCGCGGTGTTCAACGATTCAGTGGCGTCGGTGAGCGCGAGACCCAGCACGAGCCAGATCACCGTCAGTCCGACGATCGTCACCACGCGCAGCCGTCGCGTCGGGGTGATCGGGCGGATGGAGTCGATGGCCGTGACAACGGTCAGCATTCCGCTGTAGGCGTTGAGTCCCATCGTGGCGACAAGCACTGCAGCTGCGACAAGCGCGAGTACTCCACCAAGTCCATTGACAACCTGGTTGCCGCCCGCGTAGATACCCGAAAGTGCATCGGTAGCACCCAAATAGGTTGCAAGATACGCGCCGAGCGGGATCAACCAAGCCGGCGATGCCGAGGCACCGATGAACACCGACGCAATGATCGACGATGGCTTGGTGTCGCGCGGGAGGTACCGACTGTAGTCGGAAACGTAAGGCGCATAAGTGATGTTGTACGACGCCGCGACCGAGAACTGCACGAGGAAAGCCACGAGGGTGAAGCCGCCCGCCCCGGACGGACCGATCGAGCCATGCACACCGCCTGCGAAGATACCGATGGTCAGGATGGTCCACAGCGGCAGCGATACCCAGAACAGAATGCGAAATGACTTGTGCAGCAGGTCATGTCCGAAGATGGCCACGGCCGCCGCGACGAGCGAGATCACCACGGCGACGAGCACGGAGTTCCATCCGAAGATCGACTCGAGTCCAGCCTTGATGATCACGGTGTCGACGACATTGAACCCGACGAACGTGAACAACGTGCCGATCAGAGGCAGCAGCACGCCGCGGTACCCGAACTGCGCGCGTGACTGAATCATCTGTGGCAGTCCGAGAACCGGGCCCTGCGTCGCGTGGAACGCCATGAACAGTGTGCCGAAGGCGATGCCGGAAAGTCCCGCGACGATCGTCCACCACAGTGACAAACCCATTGCGGGACCGACGAATCCCAGCGCCAGTGTGAAGGGCTGGAAGTTCCCGACGAACCAGAAGGGCCCCTGCTGGGAGACCTTTCCATGGCGCTCGCTGTCTGGGACGTAGTCGATCGAGCGCGTTTCTATGGCGGTAGCGCGACCGGCGGAGTCGCTCGCCGCGGTCGGGTTTGAAGATGCCGTCATCTCGGATGTCCTTGCTGTGGGTGTGACCTGGGTTACGCACCGTTGCGGTTTGTCCAGACTGCGCCACCGATGACCTGCATGAACATCGTCAAAGTGTCCAAAGCGTCTATTACCATTGGATGATATGTACAACAGCGGTCTGGACGACCGCTGCCGACAGGAGCGCCATGATCACCGTTGCCGACGCCGTGGCAGCCCCTGAGCTGGGCTTACGCGTCGTGAGCGGGCACGACCGACTCGACGTACCGATCACCTCGGCGCACGTTTCCGAGCTGGTGACGCCGCACGAGTGGTTGCGTGGTGGTGAGCTGCTGATGACCGTCGGACTGCTGCTGGAGATGGACGAACCCAGCTGTATCGCATATTTGGAGAACTGCCAGGCGGGAGGCGTCGCCGCCGTCGCACTCGGCCTCGGGGCTCAGCTGCCGTACCAGGATTGTCCCCCGCCGTTACGCAGCGCCGCGGATCTCGTCGGGGTTCCCCTCCTGGAGGTACCTGGGAACGTGCCATTCATCGCTGTCACCAAGTGGGTGTTCGCGACCATGGCCGAACAGGAACGTCGAGACCTCGAGGCCGCGATGAGCGCGAATCGTCGACTCACACAGGTCGCCACGGCGTCGACTCCACTGGCTGCACTGCTCGACGTGTGGGCCGATATCAGCGAGGCCGACTGTGTGGTGACCGACGGCGTCGGTCGCGTGCTGGCACGCACTCCCGGTACCTCGGAGGAGGTCACGCGCGAGGCGACAGACATCCTGCACACAGCAATCGAGAAATCGTCCGGCTCGTTGACGGGGTGGTCGCTGCACGGACGGTTCGAGATACACACTGTCGGAGACCACGTTCCGTTGGCCTACGTGATACTCGGCGCACAGTTGAATCCCGTTGCGCGGCACTCGTCGACGGTGCTCGTCTCGCTGCTCGCACTGGAAGTGGAACGTCGGCACGTCGCGACGCAACCCGAACGACAGCGTCGTGCATCGGTTTTCGGACAACTCATGCGCTCGGCCATCAAGCCCGCACATGCGCAGCAACTCGCCGAGAGTGTGGGTTGGAAGTCGACATTCGTACAGGTAGCCGTGATCAAACCCGACCCGGCCAACACCGACGCGTTGGTGTATCGACTACGAACATCGTTGTCGCCCGGCCTGGTTCGTGTGCACGGCGGAATGGTCGAGATCGCCCACCCGGAGTCTGATCAGCTGATCGGCACGATCAGTGCGCTCGCACCGGGGCTCGCAGTCGGGGTCGGCACCGCAGTGCGGGTCGATGCTCTGGCAGTATCCGCGACGCAGGCCCGCTCACTGGTACTCGTCAGCGAACAGGTCGGCCGAGTCGTCAGCGCCGCGGAGGGCGACACGGTGCAGCTCCTGCTCGGTCTGGCCGCGCCGCGCGTTCTGCGCGGTTTCGCCGACTCCGTACTCGCACCGCTCGACCAACTCGACGGACACGAGCGCATCGACCTGCTGCGCACGCTCGAAGAATGGCTGCGCGTCAACGGCGCCTGGGACCCTGCCGCCGCGCGGCTTTCGTTGCACCGCAATACCGTTCGCAATCGCATCGCCCGGATCTCCACGCTCACCGGACGTCACATGGACAACGGCGACGACCGCATGGAGCTCTGGCTAGCCCTCAAGGCTCGGGCCGCCGCACCGCGCGGGTGACCCGGACCGTCATAGCTCCGACAGCGAACCGACCGTCGAACCCAACTGATCACGAAGAGCGTCGACGACGAGTCCAATCTCGTCCCCGCTGCGCGCGACTCCGAAGAGGTAGTGGTCGGGTCGGACGAGCGCTGCGACGTGACCGGTCTCCGTCATGTGCGGTAGGTAGATCCCGTCCAGATCGACTGCGTCGTCATCGGATTCGACGTCGGCTTCCGTCGCGACGAACCGCACGAACTTCGCGCCGAGCCTGTCGAGAAGCGCGCGCTGGTCGTCGGTGAGGAGTTCACGCGCATTGATCGTCGACGCGAGGACGAAACCGGTTCCGACGACGTCGTCGAGCAGTCCGGTGGTGCCGCGGTAGATCAGGCGGCCCTGCGGTGAGAGGTTGCCTGCTCCAGGTCCAGGGGTCCCGTCCGGAAGGCGGTACAGCAGGCCGTCGGTCAGCGTCGCCGGTGGTAGCGGCGGCAGGATCTTGTCGGGGTCGCCGCCCTGGCTCAGCATGAAGGTGTCGCGTTCGGCAACCGCGGCCGGGTCGGTGACGCAGATGACCTTGCCCAACTCGATGGAGAGGTCGATCGCGTGGCGGACGTGTCGCGAACGCTCGGCGCCGTAGGTGTCGAGCAGCGCGTCGTCGGCGAGTCCGCGCAGGACGAGGTCGAGTTTGAAGCTGAGGTTTGCGGCGTCGCGGATGCCAGAGCACATGCCCTGCCCTGCGAAGGGAGGCATCTGATGGGCCGCATCGCCGGCGAGAAGCATTCGCCCGGAGCGCCATTCGTCTGCCCAGCGCGCCTGGAAGGTGTAGACGGCGTGTCGCTCGAGGGTGGAGTTGCCGGGGTTCAGACCCCACGGCGTGAGCAACTCCCACGCCGTTTCCTCGGTGCTGAGATCGTCGATAGTCTCACCCGGCATGCGCATGAACTCCCAACGACGACGACCGGGACCGCCCGATACCGCGGTTGTCGGTCGCGCTGGATCGCAGATCTGGAGATTGATCGGATTCCACTCGCGCTCGTCGTGGGGTAGGACGTCGACGATCAGCCAGTCGAAGAAGAAGCCGAGATCGGTCATCTGCGTCGGCATGTGCGCGCGCACAAAGCTGTTCGCGCCATCACAGCCGATCACGTACGAGGCAGTGAACTTGGCCAGTTTGAGGGTCGGTCCGTGAGCGGTGACGACGACCGAGTCGTCGGATTGCGTCAGCTCGACGGCCTCGTGCCCGCGTCGAATGGTGATGTTCTCCGACGCCTCTGCCGCTGCGACGAGTTCGGCCTCGAGCGACGGCTGGTTGAACATCGAGGCGCGTGGCCATCCCGACTCACCCGTGCCGCTCCAGTCGAAGCACAGCAGGGTGTTGCGGTCGGCGTTCTGCCACTCGTACGTATCGGCCGCCTCGGAGAACTCCCCGAGGCGGTCTCGGAGTCCTGCGCGTGCAAGCAGGCGCGCGATCTCGTCGTCGTAGTGGACAGCACGCGGCTGTGCGTACGGGGCGGGCCAACGCTCCAGAACGGTTACCTGCCAACCATATTGGGCAAGATATAGCGCCGTGGTGAGTCCCACCGGACCTGCTCCGACGATGAGAACGTCGCTTGTTCGTCCGACCTGGTTCCGCTCTGAACTGTTGTCTGACATGTCATTTCCTTGCTACTGAAACTGCCGTGGTCATGTGGGCTTGCTGAGGTGGCCTTGGATCACCAGGCGTGTTGATCGCCGACTCGCTGATACCAGGCCAGAAGGTCGGGGTTGTCGACGGACTTGGCGTCGATGCTGACCTGCCGTCCGGCGAGCATCGCGGTCACCGGAACCTCGAGCTTCTTTCCTGTGCGGGTGTGTGCGATGCCGGGAGCTTCGATCACCTCGTCGGGAACATGCCGTGGCGACAACCGAACTCGCACCGAGTCGCGGATGGTTCTCACCAACTCGTCGGTCAGGCTTACACCCGGGATCAGTGTGAGGAACATGGGCATCCAGTACGTCGCGTTCGGGCCGTCGACGCCGACGACCACCGCCTCGGCGACGTCGGGGATGGCTTCGACCACCTCGTAGATGTCGGCCGACCCCATACGAATACCGTTGCGGTTCAACGTCGCGTCGCTGCGTCCGTGGATGATGACCGAGCCTCGGTCAGTGACCTCGAGCCAGTCTCCGTGCCGCCACGCGTTTGGGGCGACGCCATCCGCCCACTCGTGGTCGAAGTAGGCGGCTCGATACTTTGCGTCGTCGGGGTCGTTCCAGAAGGAGATCGGCATCGACGGCATGGGCTCGGTGATGACCATCTCGCCGACCTCGCCGATCAGGGGCGTGCGGTCGGGCGCCCACGATTCGAGAGCGCACCCGAGGTAGCGCACCGTCAACTCGCCGGGTACGTACGGGACCGACGGCGTGCCACCACAGAACGCGCTACACACGTCGGTGCCACCCGAGGTCGAGCTCACCGGGAGCCCAGCGGCCACGTGCTCGTCGACCCAGGTGAACAGGTCGGGGGCCAGCGGCGATCCGGTGCTGCCGATCGCGCGGAGCGACAAGTCGTGATCGCGGCCAGGCTCGAGTCCGGCCTTGCGTGACGCCTGAAGCTGTCCGGGACTGGTGCCGAAGAACGTGACCTCGTTGTCGTCGCAGATCTGCCAGAGCCTATCGGCGTCGGGCGCCAACGGGTGTCCGGAGAACGTGACGATCGTGGCTCCCATCAGAAGGCCTGCGACCTGGAAGTTCCACATCATCCACGAGAGCGCGGTGTGCCAGAAGAACACGTCGCCCGGACCTATCTCGTTGTGCAGTCCCAGTACCTTGACGTGTTCGACGACGATGCCGCCGTGTCCGTGCACGATCCCCTTGGGCTTTCCCGTTGTGCCCGAACTGAACAGCACCCACAGTGGGTGACCGAACGGCACCTGTACCGGTGCCAGCGCGGGAGTGTCATTGGTGGGTTCGGGTAGCTCCGTGATCACGTGGCTAGACGGAATATCAAGCAGCCCAGCCAGTTCGGCAGTGTCGGCGCGCTTATCCACCTGCTTGTCACCGAAGTGGTATCCGTCGCTCGCGAACAGAACCTTGGGTTTCAACTGCGCCAGACGACTCGCGGCGCCCTCGGGTGCGTAGTCCTGACCGCAGCCCGACCAGATCGCTCCCAGGGATGCAGTTGCCAGAAACGCGATCACCGCGAACGGTTCGTCGGGAAGGTAGGCGGCAACGGTATCGCCGATGCCAACACCTCTCTCCCGCAGCAGTTCTGCCGTCGCGGAGACCCGCGCCGGAAGCTCCGACCAGGGGATCGATACCCGCTTGCCGTCGTCGGACACTCCGACGATGGCGTCTCCGGGCAACGACGACCACCGCATCACCCGATCGACGTAGTTCAGGTGCACCTCCGGAAACCATTGCGCACCAGGCATTGTGCGTGACGCCAGCACGGGGCCGGTGCGCTCACCGAGGTCGAAGAAGTCCCACACCGCACCCCAGAACCGGTCTGGCTCGTCGACGGAGAATTGGTGCAGGGCGTCGTAGTCGCCGGGAGCGACACCAACGGTCTTGGCGAACCGGTCGATGGTGAACATGTGCGGATTTCCTTCTCGGATCGGTCTTCTCGGCCGGCGCTTCTTCTTTCGGCTTGGCGCCGTGAACTCGTTGGTAGAGCGCCTATTCGGAGCTGTGGGAGCCGGTCATCAGGGCGGCGAGGTCTTCTGGCATGAGGAACGACGGCGGTGGCGGCGGACCCCAGTTGAACAGGCTCCTTGCGCCCTCCCACACGCCTGGCTTCCAGAGCGCGTCGTCGACGATGCAGTCGATGTCGGAGTAGTACTCGGAGAAGTTCCCGGCCGGGTCTTTCAGATACCAGAAGAAGTTCGACCCGATGTGGTGGCGGCCGAGTCCCCAGACGTGGCGTTCCGGATTGCCTTCGAGCATTGCCATTGCGCCACGGCCGATTTCGTCGATGTCGTCGACCTGCCACGAGGTGTGGTGCAAGAAGTTCAGCGGCGCCTGCTGTACGAGAACGTTGTGGTGGTCTGTCGAGCACCGCATGAATGCGGCCATCGACGGCACGGTGTCGCTGATCTTGAAGCCGAGGCCGTCGGTGAAGAATTTCTGGGTGGCGGCCTGATCTGTGGAGCCGATCACGACGTGTCCGAGCTTGTGCGGGACCACCTGACCCTGACGCTCGATTCCCGGTGCGCGACTGTCGGGTCGGTCGACGCGGCCGGGACCGTTGTAGGGCGTCGGGTCGACGATCTTCTGCTCGATGCGCGGCGCGATGGACACGACGGCCTTGAAGCCTGCGATGGGTTCGGTCGCGGTGAGCGAGTCGTCGGACCGCTCGGTGTCCAGACTCAGCGCGTCGAGTTGCCGTTGAACGCGGTCGAGGTCGTCGGGATCGTCGACGCCGACGCCGATTTCGACGAGTCGACGCTGCGTCGAGTGTGTGAGACGGAACTGTTCGCCGCCGTCCGAGGTGGCAAAGGCGTTGTCGCCCAACGGGGTGAGGCCGAACTCGGTGTAGTACGCCGCGGCGGCGTCGACGTCGGGGACGCCGATCGTAATGGTGGTCAGTCTGTGCAGAGGCATGTGCTTTCCTTTCTCCGCCGGCTACGCGAACGCCGTCGTGTGGCGCTTGCCGGGGACGCATTTCTGGCGCAGCTCCCCGATTCCCTCTATGCGCGTGACGATTTCCTCGCCCACGCGAAGGAACCGCTTCGGGCTGCGTCCACCACCGACGCCGCTGGGCGTTCCGGTGAAGATCAGGTCGCCGGGCAAGAGGGGCAGAACAGCCGAGAGTCGTTCGATCAGAACGGGAATCGAGAAGATCAGTTCACTCGTCCGTCCGTGCTGCATCGTCTCTCCGTCGACGGTGCAACTGATCTCGAGGTCGGCGGGATCGGCGAACTCGTCGAGTGTGACCACCGCCGGGCCGATCGGCGAGAAACCGGGGAACGACTTGCCGAGGCTGAACTGGGGTGCCGGAGGGACCAATTGGCGGGTCCGCTCGGAGAAGTCCTGCCCGACGGTGAGTCCGGCGACGTGGTCCCACGCGTTCTCTGCCGATACATCGCGTGCGGCGCGACCGATGACGACGACCAGTTCGGCTTCCCAGTCGACGGTGTCGGTGGGCAACTCCAGGTCGCCGACCGGGCCGGCCAGCGAGGTGCGGAACTTGGTGAAGACGGGCGGTTCGGCGGGGAAGTCCAGTCCGGATTCGACGGCGTGGTCTCGATAGTTGAGGCCGATCGCGAAGATCTGCGCGGGCTCGGGCACCGGCGCACCCAGGTCGGCGTCGTCGTATGACGTGCCTGCCGGCAGGTCGGCGCTCCGTGCCCACGCGACGAACTCGTCCCACTTCGCGTAGACGGCCGTCGGGTCGGCGCCGAACTGTCCTGCGCTGGCCTTCTCGACGTCGACCGCACCCGTATCGGTGAGCAGCGCCAACCGCCCGCCGAGATTGCTGATTCTCATTCGCTTCGTCCTTGTCAGGTCTCGTGTACTGCAGCCCACGCCATTCTTGGTGTCGAACGTGAGATGGCTCACTAGCTTGATGCCAGTATGCAGGCATCTCCGTCGGCAAAGCAAATAAAAAAAGATATTCGGGCCGAACATCGGCTGAGCGCCGGTTTGTCGGATACCCTCGGTTCATGACCCTGAGCCCCGAGAAGGCGACGCTCGCCGCGACAGTCCACGACAGACTTCGCGACGAGTTGCTGCGCGGCGACCTGCCGCCGGGATCGAAGGTGCACATCAGCGAGACCGCCACGCGCTACGGCGTGAGTCCGAGCGTGCTGCGCGAGGCGTTGACTCGACTTGCCGAGCGGGGGCTCGTCGTCGCGATGCCGCAGCGCGGGTTCACCGTCGCCGACCTTTCTGTCGACGCACTACTCGATCTGACTCGTGCGCGCACCCTCATCGAGGCGATGGCGTTGCGGGAATCTATCGCCGACGGCGACCTGAACTGGGAAACCGACGTGCTGGGCGGGCATCACAGACTTCAGCGCACGCCGTTGACCGATGCGGACGGAATCATCAACCCACAGTGGTCAGTTGCCCATCGACAGTTCCATCACGCGTTGCTCGCCGGAGGAACCAGTACACGGCTCACCGCAATCGCCGACGGATTGCGGGACTGCTCGGATCTTTACATCCATTGGTCGAGGGCGCTCGCCCACGACGATCATCGCGACGCCGCCGCCGAGCACCAGCAGATCGCCGATCTGGCCCTCGCCCGCGACGCGGATGGCGCCGCCGCCGCGCTCGTCGCACATATCGAGCGCACCACCGAAGCGCTTGTGGGCTACGCGAACTCGGCGTCGAAGCTGGGCGAGGGGTCGGATCGGGAGTGAATAGCTCCAGCCATCAGGGGTGAGCTCGGCCTCCACACGCATCAGTCAGGCAGCGGCCCGAGGGTAGGGATGTCGCTCGTAGAACCGAAGGTGGGCGCGCGCCGCGGCGTCCCACGTCAATCCGCGTGCGAGACGCCGACCAGCGTCGACGTCGGGGTGATGTCCGTTGAGCGCGGCGCCAAGGTGCATGGCCAATGACGTCGGATCGGTCGCATAGGTGACGACATCTCCGAAAACCTCACGCAGGATGGGTAGTTCGCGCACGGTGACCGGTCGGCCAGCCGCCAAGGCCTCCATCGCTGCGAGGCCAAAGCCCTCCTTCACGGACGGGAATGCGAAAGCGTCACATGCCGCGACGAGTGAGGGGAGCACGTGCTCGTCGACGGCCCCGAGGACGATCGGTGTCACGCCGATCTCGGCTTGGCGGCGGTCGAACTCGGCACGATAGCCGCGATAGTCGAAAAGCGTTTCGCCACCGGCGAATACCAGCGATAGGTCGGGGTGGTCGTGACGGAGCAGCGCGTAGGCCTCGAGAAGATCGATACTCCCCTTGCGCGGTTCGATGCCCCCGACCGCCAGGATGTAGCGACCCAATTTCGCTTGCCACTGCTCTCGTGCGACAACGGCCGAACGGCTGTGCTCGGCGGCCGCTGCGAAACGTTCGTAATCGACACCGTTGGGAATGACGGTTGGAGTGAAACCCCATCCGTCGTTGACCTCCTTGGCGACGGCCTGCGACACGCAGATGCGGGCGTAGGGGTTGACCACAGCCTTCTCGTGGCATTCGACGAGCACCGGCGTGGTGAATTGGTCGAGGTGGTGAATCGTGCGGATGCATGTTCCGACCGCGTTCGCGCTGATGCAGTCCTGAGCATGCACGATGTCATAGTCGCTGGGGTCGAACGCATTTCGGATCGCATCGATTGATCGCAGAATGCGATCGGTGACCGTCTCGTCGGGAATGTCGTCGAACGGGACCAGGTGTTGGGTGACTGCGGCGTCGACGCTGCGGAAGAACCCCGAGTCGCCCCCTCGCGCAAGACTCCACACGTCGACTTCGACACCTTGCTTGACCAGAGATTCCGCGAGGTTGAGGGTGTGCACGACTCCCCCGCGCGGTTTGGTCGAGTAGGTCAACAGTGCGATGCGCATTCAGTGAGACTCCGCACTCGACGCGGAATAGATGTCCGGCCGGAGTTCGGACAGATGGTTGAGGACTCTGCGGGCACGAGCGATGTCGGCCTCCACGTCGACCTCGACCTTGGCCAGTCCACCCTTGGATCGCGTGGTCGCCAATATGTCGCCACCGGGTCCGACGACCTTGGCCTGTCCGAGGAATTGCAGCGATCCGGTCACCCCGGTGAGGTTGGAGGACACCATGAATACCTGGTTCTCCGCGGCGCGAGCGCAGTCGTAGAGATCGAACAGCCGAGACTGCCGGTCAGCGGGCAGCCGAGCTGCGCGGTCGGTGACGCTGGCCGGCCACGCCGAGAGAGACGCGATGATCCCGGCGCCGTCGAGCGCGAGCTTTCGGGCCGACTCGGGGAATGTCTTGTCGTAGTCGATCAACATGCCGATGCGTCCGACCGGTGTGGAGAAAGTGGAGAACCTGTCACCAGCCGCATACGCCTTCGATTCACCGGCGGGCTGATGCACTTTGCGATGCCAGCCCAGCACGCCGTCACCGGTCAAGCACGCCGCCGCGTTGTAGTGGACGTCGCCATCGCGCTCGGTGTATCCGATACACACGGTCATGTCGCGGGCGGCCTCTGCGATGGCAGCCAGTTCCGGTCCGTCTGGGTCCAGTGCCGGCGGTAGGTCGTCGAGATCCGGGGATCGCAGATCGCCGATATAGCCGCCGAGTGCAGCGTCGGGAAAGACGAGCAGATCGACTCCGTCACGCGCGGCCGCCTCGATGATGCCGACTGCCTTGGACACACCTCGATCAACGTCGCGGCCGAAGTGGCCCGCGAGCGCGCCGATCGTGACGGTTCCCATGTCAGCGCACTTTACTCACGTCACACGAGGCGCGCCGGTGCACATTCGACAGCTTTCTCATGCTCGGCCCAGTCCCGTCACAGCAGAGGCGATCGCTTCGGTACGACGACCGTCGGGCCATTTCAGCCGGATTCCTGTCGTTTCGGTGAGGCGACCGCAGCCGGCCGCGACGGCAGGGCCGTGCGCCCGAGTGATCGGACTGCGGTCGGCCATCAGCATGGCGTAACCCGGGAAGCAGGTGAGCCAGGCACCCATTGCGGCGTCGGCCGGTCGCGGGATCGCGGCCACGTCGAGTTCGGCCCCGGTGCCCGACGCCTCGGCCAGCATTCCCAACGTTCCGACCAGTCCGGCCATGCTGACGTCCTTGGCGGCGGCGGGTCGCAGCTGCGCCACAGCGGATGCCATCTCACCGAGCTCATGTGCTGTTCGCGAGCTCGTCGAATCCCACTGTTGCCCGAAATAGCCTGGGCGCCAAGAGCCTCCGAGATCGGCGAGCAGCGACACGTGGTCGCCGACCCGTCCACCGCCAGCGGCGACCGGGGATTCTGTGCGACCCATCGCAGTCAGCGAGAGCGCCGCGGGTACACCGACCTGAGTGTGGCCGCCCAGAATCGGGGTTCGCCAGGCGTGTGCCGCTGCCGAGATGCCTCGCACGATCCGATTCAGATGCGCAACGGTTGGCGCGCCAACCGCGTCGAGCATGCCGACAGCATGAGCTCCCATGGCCGAAAGGTCGTTGATGTTGACCAGGACCGAGCACCACCCCGCCCATTCGGGGTCACGCTCGACCATCGACGGGACGATCGCGTCGCAGGCGGCAAGTAGGTCACTGTCCGGTACGGGGACGGCGTCGTCGCCACGGAATCCTGCGGGGCCGAGACCGCCTTCTTGCTCAACGAAGGGACGAAGTGATTGGGCGAGAACCGCTTTGGTGGAATCGACCTGGCCTTGGATTCGGCCGATCGGCCACGACTTGTGGCGGTGTGCCCGGCCGTTGATGGTGGGACCGGCACCGTGGTCCTCCCAACCCAGCGAGGCAAACAGCCGGCTGTAGCGGTCCTGGACGGTGGCATCGAAACGCAGAACGTCGCGGCTCTCGACCAAGGCACAGGCGGCCGTGATCAGTGCGGCACCGATGCCGGCCGCGTGTGCGCTGTCCGCGACAACCAGCCGACTCCCCGACCACCAGCCGATGTCGATCGAGGTACACGGCGACACCCGGACACCGCCCAGGACAGCGTTGTCTGCGGCGACCGCGATCAGGATCGTGGTGCGCGGATCGTCGTCGCAGTCATCGTGATCGGAGTGTGTGAACAGCCCCTGCCGCTCGACGAACTCGCAGTGGCGCAATCGTCGATAGTCACCGATCTCGGAGTTCGTCTCGGCGACCCGGATGAGAAAGGGCGGTGCTGAGACTCGGGGAGAGCCGGCAAGAATCGACAATTCTGTTGCGGCGGGGCGTACGGACTGGGTGGGCGTGGTGCGGCCGTCGAGCATCTCATGCCCCTACGCTCTGCAGAATGCTGCAGGCACCGCATGCCGCGCAGCCCGCTCGTTGGTCAGCCCCTGCCATCCCGATCAGTTGCAGGTGCGCAGCGACTTCTCGGCTGACCTGCTCGACGATGCGGGGCTCGGGGGCGGTTGCCCCGTCGATGTCGACGGCAAGTGTCCCCTGATGGGGGCGGAACGGGACGATGAAAGGGTAGATTCCGGCGTCGGCGAGTTCTTTTGCCCCCGAGATCATCTCGTCCACATCTTCGCCGAGCCCGACGAGCAGGTACGTCGAGACCTGGTTGCGTCCAAAGACGCGTACGGCCTCACGCCAGGCATCCCAGTACTCGCTGAGCGGCACGGTTGACTTGCCTGGCATCCAGCGCCGTCGGACGTCGTCGTCGAGTGACTCGACGTGGAGGCCGACGGCGTCGGCCCCGGCCGCGCGCAGATCACCGATGGTCGACAGATCGGCCGGCGGCTCGCATTGCACTTGAATTGGTAGCTCGGGGACCGCTGCTTTGACCGCTCGGACGCAGCGCGCCAGGTGGCGTGCGCCGCGATCCCGGCCGGCCGATGTTCCGGTGGTCATCACCATGTTCGTCACACCATCGAGGTCGACTGCTGCTCGCGCCACCCGGGCGAGGTCCTCTGGCTTCTTGACGGCGACGGTGTCGCCGGATCGCAGCGACTCCTCGATCGAGCAGAAGCGGCACCGCTGGTCTTCGCCGTAACGAATGCAGGTCTGCAGCACGGTGGTCGCCAAGACGTTACGTCCGTGCAGTTTGGCGATCTTGTCGTAGGCGACGCCGTCCTCGGTCTGCAGGTCGTAGAAGCGTGGTCGGCCGATGACTGCGACGTCGAGCCCGGAATCGACTCCGTCGTAGAGGATCTGATCGCCGTCGAAGACGAACGGGCTGTTGGGATTTCGGGGTATTGCCGCATGCAGTCCGTCGATGACGAGGTGACCATCGTCAGTCGGTCCGGCTCCGCCTGAGCGGTTCACCGGTGGGGTGCCCCGGATGCCGAGGAGCGCCAGGTCGACGCGGGTGGATGTAGTGGTGGATGCGGTCATCGTGGGTTCCGTTCGTGTCGAGGGGGTCAGGCCGACGCGCACAGGACGCAGCCGGCCAGCGCGCGTCGTCGAATCTTGCCCGCGTCGTTGCGGAGTGGCGATGTGGTGAGGATGACGCGCACAGGACGCCAGTCGGAGCCGAAGTGGTGTTGGACATGATCTGCGATGAGTGCTGCGGACACATCGTTGTCTGCGATGTCGACGCTGACCGAGAGATGTTGCCTTCCAGCCGAATCAAGATCGGCGAACGCAACAGCGCCGCGCACGAAAGGCAGTTGTTCGACGACTTGCTCGATATCTGCCGGGTATACCGCGGCGTCTCCACTACGAATGACGTCGGCTGCTCGGTCCAGCACGTAGAGATAGCCGTCGGCGTCGAGAAAGCCGATGTCGCCGAGGGTATCCCAACCATCTGCGCGGCGGCGCGACTGCGCCCCCAGGTAGCTGTAGGACGGTCCGTCTCCGCGGCGCATCCAGATCAATCCCGTTTCGCTGGTGTTCGCACGGGTGCCGTCGTCGCGTCGAATAGCGATCTCGGTGCCCCCGATCGGCCGACCGACAGTGCCGGGGTGCGCAAGCCACTCGCGACCTGTCGCCATTGTGACGCCGTTGGATTCGCTCCCCGCGTACACCTCGACAACGCGGTGCGCGCCCAGCCACTTGATCAGTGCGCGCTTGTCGGGCACAGGACACCGTCCGCCGATGTGCAGAATCGATGCCAACGAACTGGTGTCGTGTTCGGCACGTATCTCCTCCGGTAGGCGGACCAGCCGCCGGATCGACGGAGGCGAGAGGACTGTCCAGGTCACCGAATGTCTGTCGACCAGTTCGAGAAATCGGCGCTCGTCGAAGTCCGGTTCGATGATCAGGCGATGGCCAGCGGTCAAGCCCCGGAACGCGTAGGTGAAGGCGGTCGAATGCCACAGCGGAGATGTGACCAACTGTGTTGCCGCGCAGGGGAAGAACGTCGCCACTCGAGCACCGGGGTCAACCAGTGCGGGAGTCAAGGAACGAACGATCTTCGGGAGTCCTGTGCTCCCGGAGGATGCAGGCGCCTTCCACGAACTTGCCCAGACATCGGGAGGCGCGTCTGCAGGCAGCTCACGGGCATCGTTCTCGTCGACCGTGACTGTATGCGGAGATACGTTGTCGCCGATGGTAACTCGAGGCTGGGCGATCCGTTCGAGCATCTCCCGCTCGTCTGCGGGCATCGCCGGGTCGAGCGGCATCGGCGTGGCGCCCGCACGCCACACCGCGACGCAAGCAACCACGAAGGCGGCACCGTTGGGTAAGGCCACTTCAACGAGATCGTCGTGGGCGACGTGATGGCGCTGCAAGAGGTGAGCCAGCCGGTTGGCCCGCACGTCAATCTCACCGGCGGTCACAGGCCCGTGGGCGTCGATGACCATGACTTCGCCCGGCGAGGTACGGGCGCGATCAGCGAATACCGAGGAGATCGACTGCACAGTCATGTCGGTTACCTGTGGTCCCGGTTAGCCGACGGCGAGTCTGAGCCCGGGCAGACCGAGTGCGCCGGTGACGGATTCAGCGATGTGGCGTGCGTCGCGGTCGATCCCGAGGAACCGTCCCGAGCCCCAGGTATGCATCCACGGGAGGCCGATGAAGCTCAGTCCCGGTACCTGGGTGATGCCGCGGGTCTGCATCGGCCGGCCCGCACCGTCGAATGCGCTTGCCTCGATCCAGCGGTAGTCCGGTCGGTACCCGATCGCCCACACGATGCTGGTGATGCCCTCGGCAACCAGGTCGACCGCGGAGGGGTCGGTTTCGGGTTCCCAGACGGGCTCGTAGCGCGAGGCGGGAGGCGCGTCGATTCCGGCTTTCTCGATGTAGCGGTCGATGTCGGCGCAGATCGAGTTGTACACCGCGTCGGCCTGATCGAGTGATTCGCGCAGCGTCGGCGCGAACCGCAGGACCGTGTCCTTGCCGTCGGTCAAATGCCCGTAGAGCTTCATCCCTTCGACGGCGAACTGTCGCAGATCGACGTCTCGTCCGCCGTCGCGGCCGGTGACGTAGTGATTTGTCTTCTCCTGTGCCGCTTTACCTCCGGGGAACTGTTCGGTCGGTGTGTCATAGATGCCCATGTCCGCCAACCAGGTCATGCAGTCACGGCCGCGGTAAGTGCGCGCAACCCTCGGCGCGTTGCCGATGGCTAGATGCACCTGCCGACCTGCGAGGTGGAGGTCCTCGGCGATTTGTGCGCCGGATTGTCCGGACCCGACGACGAGAACGGCGCCGGCTGGCAGCTGATCAGGTGTGAAGTACTGCTCTGAGTGGATCTGCTTTACAGAAGCGTCCAACGACGGCGCGAACGACGGCACCACCGGCAGCGGGTAGCCGCCAGTCGCGACGACGACCTGGTCACACGTCAGCAGTTCGACAGATTCGTCGGTGGTGAGGGTGAGCTCGAAGCCTGTATCCCCGATGGTTCGCAGGCGAGTTACCGTGGTGTGTTCTCGCAGTGGGGCAGTGAAGGTTTCACGCCATCCGGCGAGCCATTCGACAACTTCGTCGCGGGTCATGAAGCCGTCGGGGTCCGGGCCGTCGTAGGCGTAGCCGGGAAGCCGGCAATGCCAGTTCGGAGTGACGAGGGTGAAGTTGTCCCACCGCTTGGACTGCCATGCATGGACGGCGGTCCGAGATTCGATCACGGTGTGCTCGATACCCGCGCGGCCGAGATACCAGCTGACCGATAGGCCTGCTTGTCCGCCGCCGATGATCGCCACCGGGATGTGGGTGGTGTGGGGTGTGGAATGAGCTCGTGCGCTCATGATGTCTCCAGAATGTGGTCAGGAAGTGGGTAGTGCCGGATGCATGTCGAGAACCTCGACGGTCGACTCGTCGTCGTATCGGCGGGCTGTGTTGTTGATGTCCTCAGCGGTTGCAGCGGCAGACGTACAAGCGAATCCATACTTGGCGCGGACGCGCTCAGCGGCTTCGCCGAGGGCGGCGTCGGTACGGGTTCGGAATTCAGCCACCGTGTAACTACTGCCGACATTGAGGTGGTCGTGCATGACGAGACTCGGCGAATAGCACTGCTGCACAGCGCCATCGGGCCACCTCACGGTGAACGTCATCTCAGGCATGAGCGAGGTCCCGCCATCCCGCGGTTCCGGTGGGGTCGACCTCGACGAGTTCACCGTAGACGTCCGGACGACGATCTCGCAGGTGGAACATCCCGCCTCGCATCGCTCTGAAGGTCCCGGCGATGTCGACGTCGGCTACGGCGAGTCCGCTTTCGAGCAGCGTGGTGTCGAGGATGTTGCCGCCGGGATCGACGATCTTGGCGTTGCCGACGTACCGCAACGAACCGAACGTTCCCGATTGGTTTGCGGCAACCCAGAACACCTGGTTATCGAGGGCACGGGCTGTATCGAAGAGATTGAACCGGTAAGTCCAGCGATCGTCCTGCAGATTCTCCGCGGTCGCGGTACGCGCCGCCGGCCACGCCGAAAGACTTGCGATGATCTCGGCACCGTTGAGTGCCATGATACGCGCGGCTTCGGGAAATGCTTTGTCATAACAGATTTGGAGTCCGACGCGCCCCACAGGAGTGTCGAAGACTCCGTACTCCGAACCCGACGAGTAGGACATGTTTTCGCCAAGCGGTTGGTGCACTTTGCGATAGTTTCCGTAGATCTGGTCGCCGTCGAGGACTGCGGCCGCGTTGTAGCGCGTCACGCCGTCCTCAGCGAGTTCGCAAAAGCCTATGGCGATCACCATGTCGCCGACAATCTCCTGCACGCGTGCGATTTCGGGACCGTCGAGGCGGATTGCCGGCGGCAACGATCGCTTGGTGTTCTTGACGGTGTCGCCGTGGTTACCGAGCGATGAGAGGTATCCCCCGATCGCAGCCTCGGGAAACACCAGGAACTCGACACCTCGTGCGCGGGCCTGCGCCACATAGTCGGCGATTGTCTGATAGTTCTGTTCAAGGTCGCGCGTGAAGTTCGCGGCGACTGTACCAATAGTGGTCATGTGAATGTCTCTCGGGGAGTGGGGATCTCGACGATCAGACCATGTAGGTGGAGTTGATGATCGCACCCTTGCGGGCGTAGTGAATCAGCGCGTCCTGCACGTCGAGCGGATGTGCCGGAATGACGCCCTCGATCAGATCTTCTTCCCGACCACCATGCAGCGCGAGACCGAAGCGACACGCAAAGACGGTTCCACCCTCCTTGATGAAGGTCTCCAACGCGTCGTTGATGTTCTGCTCGCCGGGGAAACCGGAGTCACCGGTCTTTGGAAACCCGCGTGTGGCAAGGCAATTGATTGCTCCGGGACCGTAGAAGTAGATAGCCGACTCGAAGCCCTTGCGTAGCGCGCGGGTGGCCTGCAGCACTGCGACGAACGATACCGAGGACTCGTGCGCGATGCCGTGGACGAGCGTGAAGTAGGTTTCGCCCTCCTCCGCCTGGTAGTCGGGGAAGATCTTGGTGCCGCCGTAGATATTCGAACCCTTGGGCAGGGAGGGATGCGGAATCTCGGCAAGAGACTTCGCAATGTTCTCGGTGATGGTGTCGTCGAACATGGCCATGGGGTTACTCCTCGATGAGACGGGCGAGACCGCCGTCGTGTGATGGGGGTGTGCGGGCGACACTGCCCACTGGCGAAGAATTGATGGTCGGATGGCTTGGGATACTTGACGTTCCGACTGATAACAGTTCACGCCCGATTTATTACGTGATGGTTACTGATGGAAAAATTGGCGCCCGGATCGAGTTAACGTGAGCGTGCGGGTTCCACCCCTCACGATTCGGGGAACTTCTGAATACTGAAACGGTGCGGTCGGCCCTGCGCTGAAGGCAAGAGGTACCTAGCTTCGTCTCATGAGTATCGGCGGCTATTCCTGCGCGCGGTTGCATCTGCGGGAGAACCACCAGGTGGATATGTCGGCCGGACCGGCGGAGGCTCACTCCTCGCTGGTGGGCGCCTCACGCTCGCGCCGACGGTCGGCTTGCAAGGATTTGATCCGACGCTCCTCGCGTAGGGCCTCGACGTGCTTGGTGCGCTCGGCGGCAAGCCAGTCGGGCATCTCTTCGAGCAACGCGTTGATCTGATCGGTCGTCAACGCCTCGGTCACCTCGCCCCGGACCAGCCCGGAGTTGGAGATCCCGAGTTTGGCGGCTACCAGATTCTTCGGGTGCGGTCCGTTGGCACGCAGATCGCGCAACCACTGCGGCGGATCGGCCTGCCAGGCCGCCACCTGTTCCCGGGTAATCGTTCCGGAGCGAAACTCGTCAGGTGTCGCGGGAAGGTAGATGTCGAGCTTCTTGGCGGCGGTGGCCGGCTTCATGGACTGCGAGCTCATACTCGCAGCGTATCCCCGGTAGCCTCGGGGCGTGAATTCGCCCGTCGATCCCGATGAGTCCAGCGCTGTGGTCTTCCGGCTCGCATTTGTGCCGGGTACCACACCGGGGAAGTGGGTCCGCATTTTCGGGGAGCGTCACCCGAACGTCCGACTCGACCTTGTGCCGACTGCGGTCGCCGACACCGCCGCAGCGCTTATCAACCGCAGCGTCGACATTGCGATCACCAGGCTGCCCGACGCACTCTCCCATGCCGATCTGGGTCCGCACCACATCATCGCCCTGTACGAAGAAACGACGGTGGCGGTGATGGGTAAGGACAGTGTGCTCACCGCAGGTGACGAGTTGTCACGGGCCGACCTTGCCGACGAGAACCTGCTCTGGCCCCTCGATGAACCGCTCGTCGTCACCGAACGTCCCGGTAACGCCGTGGACCATCGGCCGGAGACGACCGCCGACGCGATCGAACTCGTGGCCAGCGGGATGGGGGTGGTGCTGGTGCCGCAATCGCTGGCGCGTTTGCACCACCGCCGCGACCTCGACTATCGCCCGGTCACCGACGTCCCGACAAGCACCGTCGGACTGCTGTGGCCGCAACCCACTTCGGATCTGGCGGCGGAGTTCATCGGGATTGTGCGTGGACGCAAGGCCACATCGTCGCGTGGCACGTCCGAACCGCCACCGAAGCGGTCGGCGAAAGAGAAGGCGGCCGCCAAGCGGGCATCTCGCGAAGCGGCCGGAACGATACCGACACGCGGAAAAGCAAAGGCGCGCAAAACTCGACGGTCGCGGTGAAACCTACTGTTGGGCTGCGCATCTCGAATCCGAACTTCTGCACGGCTGTCCACCTCGACCCCCGCTCAGGCGAACCCCACAACGGACTCGCCGATCGGTTACCGCCGCGCGTCCCTATTGCGCGAGAAGGATTCTCAGCGAACGGTGGCGTCGAAGTTCTGGGTGAACACGCCATCGGGATCCCACTCGTGCTTGATCGTGCGCAGTCGCGCGAGGGTCGGCGCGGGAAACGCCGCGGCGATGTCTTCTGGCCGGTGGTTTGACTCGAAACTGAGGTAGATGCCGTCTCGGCGAGCGCGGATCGGTTCCCACGCGTCGTCGAACGCCTGGGAGGAGTGGTCGGCGACAGCGGTGACCGAGAAGTTCTGGTGGCGGTGGGCATACGCGGTGGCATCTGCCGGCACGTCGTTGATCGCCCCTCCCGCAGAACGGATCTGGATCATCTGCGCACCGTAGGATGCGAGTAATTCGCCGATGTCGGCGGCGAGATCGTCGTCCAGATGCTCGACGAGTGCCGTGTGCATGACAGCGGGTTGCTGGCCGACGTGGAGCGCATCGGACGTGAGCGGGACGGCCGGGTAGGGAACCAATTCGGCTCGTGCGCCGACGATGTCGGGCAACTCCGTAAACGGTGTGAGCGCGCGGGTCGCCGCCGCCGCGTCGTCGCCGGCGTAGACTACCGTCGCTTGCGCGAATGGTCGCGCACCGGCGCCGATGTACAGGAACGCCGAGATCTCGCGAGGAGCGGCCTCGACCCGGGGTCCCCATTCGGTGAGAAACGTTGCCACGTCGGAGATGTCGAACGCCAGCGCCGCCCGCGCCACCGTGGGCGTGGTGGCGGCCTCGAACTCGAATCGGGTAACGATTCCGACGTTGGCGCCCGCGCCGCGGATCGCCCAGAACAGGTCGGGATGCTCATCGTGCGACACCCGCATGATGCGCCCGTCGGCGGTGACGATCTCGGCCGCGCGTATGCGGTCGATCGTCAACCCTTGTGCTCGTCCGAGCAGTCCGATTCCGCCGGTGGTCGCCAGGCCACCAACACCGACATCGCCTGAGTCTCCAGAAGTCAGGGCCAGTCCCCAGCCGTAGAGGTTGCGAGCGACCGCGCCCCACCGCCCGCCGGCTCCGACGGCCACCGTCGCGTCGCCCACATGCTCCACGTGATTGAGGTGTCGCAGATCGATGACGGTCCCTCCGTCATTGGTGGCGATGCTGCTGATCCCGTGCCCACCGCTGCGGATCGCGAACGGATCACCCTGCCCTACAGCGATTTCCAATGCGCGAGCCGTTTGGTCTGCGTCGACCGGCAGAAGCACACGGCCCGGACTGCCCGTGGCCGAGTAGACGTGCCGAACATCTTCGTAGCCGGGGTCGCCGGGAGTAATGATGTGAAGCTCATCGGTCGTGCCCATCAGTGCGCCTCCGGTCCGACACGCTTGTCCGTGAGGTAGTGCACCGTGGTGTCGGAGAGGGGGCTGGTCCCGACGACCAACGCCGCGACATGTGCGCCGACCTCCTCGCCCTCGAGCCACGTCGGATCGTCGACGCCTGCACGCTGCCGCGCACGCGTCCGTACGACGCCCAAGATGACCTGATAGAACCGCGGGCCACGACCATCCTGTTCAGCGGCGATCGTCCGCGTCAGCGACTTCGACGCCGCCGCACTCAATGCGACACCGGCTGCGCCCGGGAACGGGATGTCGGCACTCATTCCGTTGAGCTGCAGGATCATTCCGGTGCGCGCTGTGTGCGGCAGGAAGCCGCGAAAGAGCCGGAAGACGGTCGTCAGATTGGCATCGAGCAAGTGTTGCCACTCGTCGTCGTTGAGTGACAGCGCGGGTCTGCGCCCCTGATTCCCCCACGACGCGACCGCGACGACGACTCCGTCGAACGTTCCATAGGTTGTGGCGAGTGCCTCGATCTGCGCGTCGAGATCGGGCGCCGATGCGTCCAGAACCTCGGTGTGCAGCCGCTGATCGGTCTCCGCGTCGACGACGTTCGCCCGCAGCTCATCGAGTCGGGCGCGATCACGGCCGGTCGCGATGACCGTCGCGCCGTCGTCGAGCAGTGTCCGAACGACGCCTTCGCCCACGCCCCCGGAGCCGCCGACGACAACGACTGTCTTTCCCTGAAGGTCCGGTGTGGTCAATTCCCAGGCCGGGTGTACTGCAGTGGTCATGCTTGCGCTCCTTGCGTGTTGGCGGCGACTCGCGCCGCGTTGGTTTCCAGTGCGGTCAGGGCGTCTCCGAGCGCGGTCAACTGCGCGTCGGTGAGTGCATCACCGAACCACTGTTTCGCCGCCCGCAGATGTGGTCCGACGGCCCTTCGGTGGGCGCGGCGACCGTCATCGGTCAGCGAGATCGTCGACGCGCGACCATCACCGTCGATCTCCGGTCCGCGCTCGAGCAGGCCCCGTTTCTCCATCCGACCGAGTTGGTGTGCAAGTCGGCTGGAGTCCCAACCCATCTCCCGTGCGCAATCCGACGGCCGCGCAGATCCGCCGGCCTCGACGAGATGAGCCAACACGGTGAATTCCTGCTCGGAGAGGCCGGCGTCTTTCAGTCCCCGACCAACCTCGCGTCGCAGGGTCTCGGTCACGGTCTGTAAGCGCTGCCAGACGTCGAGCTGGCGGGCCGATAGGTGATTAGCTGACATGTCAGGTAAAACCCAGTAGGCGTCGATCTATTCCCGTTTGTTCGGAGCGGTGTGCCGCACGCCTCGTTGACGCGGAACCAGGGAGTCCGACTTACTGCCCCTTGCGCACCAGAGCCACACCTGCGGGGTCGGCAATTTCTCCGCCCCGACGACGCAAGCTGGCCAGCACCGGTTCCTGCGTTGCCGAGTCGACAAAGCGGTATCCGTTGTCTGCGGCCTGAGGTAGATAGCTGTATCCCCACTGCGCGAGCGAGGCCAAGACGGTACTCAGCGCGTGGCCGGCCTCGGTCAGCTCGTAGGCCTGCCGACGACGGTCACCGACTTCCTGATACTCGACCTGCTCGAATACGCCTGCAGCAACCAACGACGCCAACCGCGCACTGAGGACGTCGGGCGCGATCCCGAGTTCTGATCGGAACTCCGAGAACCGCGTTCTACCCCGCAAGGCCTCTCGGATGATGAGCACCGACCACCGTTCGCCCAACACCCCCATGGCGCGAGCTATCGGGCACGCATCGTCCGTCCACGCTGTTCTTGGCACACGTCGATTGTCACACACCCTAACTTGGCTTATACAACCCAGGAGTTCTCTTGTGCCGCTGCACATGGCGGCCCGGGGTTGATCAGGAATCGTCCTCGACCACGGTGAGGACTGTCTTGCCGGGTCCGGCCTTACTGCTCTGCGCCTGCCCTGCGTCCGCCAACGGGAAAGTGGCTGCCACCACAGGCTGCAACCGCCCATCCGATACCAGTTTCGCCAACTCGGTCATACCGAGCCGGTCGGCCTCCACGAACAGGCCGGCCAATCGAATTCCCTTGCCGGTAGCCGATTCCGCGACGTCGGGCAATGACTGGGGAAGAGTCGATACGAGGATGCCACCAGGCTTGAGTGCCTGCACAGCCTTGCTCGGATAGTCGTGTCCGATGACGTCGAAAACCACATCCAGATCGGTGACGGCATCAACGAAATCTGTTGTCGTGTAATCGATCACCTCGTCGACGCCCAACCCGGTAAGAAAGTCGGCGCTTGCCGCGCCTGCCACGGCGTAGACGTAGGCGCCGCGGGCCTTGGCGATCTGGACTGCCAAGTGCCCGACTCCACCTGCGGCGCCGGTGATCAGGACTCTGCTCCCCTGCCCCACGTGTGCCGTCTCGACCAGAGCCTGCCACGCGGTGAGTCCCGCCAGTGGCAATGCCGCTGCGTGCACGTGGTCGAGAGCAGCGGGCTTCGGCACGAAGACACGGGTGGGCGCGACGACGTACTCGGCGTACGCGCCGTGCCCCTGCGGAAATGGCAATAGCCCGACCACTTCGTCTCCCGGCGCAAACAGCGTCGACCCGAGTCCGACCTTTTCGACCGTCCCCGACACATCCCAGCCGAGGACGAATGGCGGGTTTCCGACGAACATGCCCGTTTCGCGGTTCATCGCATCGACAGGGTTCACGCCCGCAGCGTGCACCCGAACGAGGATCTGGCCGAGCCCTGGAGTAGGGGTGTCGATATCGACCTCGGTAAGCACTTCTGGTCCGCCGAGCCTGTCCTGGCTGATAGCGCGCATGAGAATCGAAGTCCTTTCATCGAGGTGTCTCTGTGCCCATCCTTGCTCAGGCTGACGGCGGCGGGTATCCGTCAGATGACTGTGGCGTATCGATACACAGTCATCTGACGGATACCTGTCCAGACGTACTTTGGATCAAGCTCGTCCGTGGAGACCCCGAGCGATAGCGAGACTGATGTGGCGACAACAACAACGGTAAGCGGAGCAACTGCCGTAGTGACCGGTGGACGACGCGGCTTGGGTAAGGCCATCGTCGACGAACTGCTCGCCCGCGGAGCGACCAAGGTGTATGCGACCAGCCGGACACCTGAAGCCAGCAACGACGCACGGATCGCCAACGTCGCACTCGACGTCACAGTTGAATCGTCGGTACTGGCCCTGGCGGACGCGGCCGCCGATGCCACGATCATCGTCAACAATGCAGGTCTACTCGCCGGGCAGTCGCTGTCGACGTCACCGATCGACGACATCGAAGCAGCAATGGAGACCAACTTCTTCGGCCCGCTGCGTGTGACCCGTGGGTTTCTGCCGAAATTCGTAGCGACCGATGCCGCCACCATCGTCAACGTCGCTTCGGTGCTGGCGTGGATACCCGGTTCCGGGGCGTACGGCTGCTCCAAAGCCGCGCTGTGGTCGGCGACGAATTCACTGCGTATGGAGCTCGAACCGCAGAACATCAACGTCGTGGGGGTGTATCTCGGCTACACCGACACAGACATGGTGTCGGGCCTCGACGTCCCGAAGAACGATCCTGCAGATGTCGCCCGTCAGATCGTCGACGCCATCGAATCCGGCGCACCCGAAGTGATTGCCGACGACGTCACCCGCGCCGCCCGCAGTTCCGTCTTTCGCTGACGTCTGCGCGACGAGGTGCAATACATACCGGTAAAACGACACACGGACGGATTCCCAATGCCAACGTTGTTTCTTGAAGACCTCACACCTGGGCAGAGCTTTTCCGGCACAACGACGATCCAGATAACCGCGGAGGACATCCAGCGGTTCGCTGCCGAGTTCGATCCTCAACCGTTCCATCTCAGTAGCGCGGGTGCGGCCGATTCCGTCTTCGGGACGCTGGCCGCCAGCGGCTGGCACACTGCCGCAGTCACCATGCGGTTGCTGGTCGACAGCGAGTTCCGGCCCTCCGGAGGAGTCGTCGGAGCGGGATTCGATGATCTGCAGTGGCCGCTACCGGTGCGCCCGGGCGACGAACTGCGAGTCACGAGTGAAGTCCTCGAGGTCCGCCGATCGAGATCGAATCCACTCATCGGCATCGCCAAGGTTCGTACCGTCACGCTGAATCAGAATGATCAGCCGGTGCAGGTATCAGTGGGTAATCTCGTGATCCCGGCGCGCGATACTCCGAAAGAGCCTGGCACGCAGTCGGACTGACCGACTGCACAGTTCCTAATACCGGCGAATGCAGTACAGAAGGAGTATTAGCGATGCCAGAGCTGACATACGACGTTTTGGTTCTCGACGGCACGCCGCGTTCCGGGGACATGCGCCTCCCGAGCGGGGAGTCCATCGTCTCCTCGCCACTCTCAGTCACACTCGTGCAAGGCAGTTCGGATGCAGTTCTCGTCGACGCGCCGTACACCTATGGTCAAGTTGAGCGAGTCCGCAACTGGATCCGTGATTCGGGACGAAACCTCATCGCCGTCTATATCACCCACGCGCACGGCGACCACTGGCTCGGAGTTCACGAACTTCTCCGGGAGTTCGGCGACGTGCCGGTGTACACCACTGCCGGCCCTTTGTCGCGGATGCCCGGCGAAGCGACAGAGGGGCGAGATCGGTTGTGGGACCGCGTGTTCGGTGGTCTGATTCCGCCGTCTCCCGTCATCGCGCAGTTGTTCCCTCCTGACGGACTGCAACTCGAAGGTCACGACCTGGTTCCGATCGACCTCGGCCACACCGACACTGCAGACACGACCGCGCTCTGGGTGCCCGATCTGCGACTGTTACTCGCCGGAGACTCTGTCTACAACGGCGTCCACCAGTATGTCCTGGAGACACCTGACGGCGGCTTCGATTCCTGGCTCGCCGCACTTGACACCATCGCCGCTCTCGACCCGGCCTTCGTCGTCGCCGGCCACAAGGCCCCAGGGAGCGACGACGATCCGCGATGCATCGCCGAGACCCGCGACTACCTGGTCTTTGCCCGCGAACTGCTCGCAACTGTCGACCGTCCTGACGAGTATTACAAGCGGATGCTTCGGCGATACCCGAAGCGCGTCAACGCAGGACCCGTCTGGTACTGCGCGCTCGGTCTGCTCACCGGTCGATAGCACATTTTCGGTTAGGTAAATCAGCGCGATTACACCCTGTGCAGTCAACACACGTATACCGCAGGCAGGAAGGCCCGAACAGAATCGGTCTTGGGGCGTCACCAATCGTGTTCGCTCCCAATGCCGCCATCCGTGAGGGAGACTCAGATGCCATTCATAACCGCTGCCGACGGCGCCCAGATCTTCTACAAGAAATGGGGGTCGGGCCGCCCGGTGATCTTCAGCCACGGATGGCCATTGAGCGCTGACGCGTGGGACGTCGAGATGAAACTCCTTGCCGACCATGGCTATTGCGCAATCGCTCATGACCGTCGCGGACACGGCAGATCCGAGCAGACGTGGACCGGCAACGACATGGATACCTACGCCGCAGACCTCGCCGGTCTCGTCGATGCCCTTGACCTGACCGATATTTCACTCGTTGGGCATTCCACCGGAGGGGGCGAGGTCGTGCGTTATGCAGCCCGCCACGGTCAAGGTCGGGTCAGCAAGATTGTCACGGTCGGAGCGGTACCGCCGATCATGGTGCGTTCCGAACGGAACCCCGAGGGCACTCCGATCGAGGCCTTCGACGACATCCGCGCCAACGTTCTCGCCGACCGCTCAGCCTTCTGGCAAGACCTTGCTCTGCCGTTCTATGGTTTCAATCGCGAAGGGGCGGCCGTCTCCAAGGGCCTCATCGACGAATTCTGGCGTCTGGGCATGCAGGCAGGACTCTCCGCCGTCTACGACTGCGTTGCCCAGTTCTCCGAAACCGACTTCACCGAAGATCTCCAGAACCTTCAGGTACCAATCCTCATCGCTCACGGGGACGACGATCAGATCGTGCCCATCCACGATTCCGCGGCCAAGGC
Source organism: Gordonia sp. w5E2 (assembly GCF_036540975.1). NCBI lineage: Bacteria > Bacillati > Actinomycetota > Actinomycetes > Mycobacteriales > Gordoniaceae > Gordonia > Gordonia sp. w5E2. The sequence continues at coordinate 4,940,849 of NZ_CP144213.1, forward strand.
AATCGACCTGGTCAAACACGGCACTCTTCGCATCTACCCCGGTGCGTCGCACGGTATCCACGGGGCCTATCAGGCGGCGCTGGGGCGCGACATCGTGGAGTTCCTCGGCGAGTGACGACACCAGCCATCAGCGGCGCCCTCGCTAGGTGTAGGGCAAATCCCTCTGGGTTGGAATAGCCTATTCAGGGTGCTAGGGTCCAATTGTGACTCTCCTGCAGTCGGATATGCGGACAGGAAACAGCACCGACGCACGCCGGCGAACTGATAGCTCGAGCAGTCCGGCGGGAGTTAACCGAGCCGGATCAATGATCGGTCGCGTCGAAGAATTCGAGGCCATTGTCACTGCCGCTTCCTGCGCCCGAGAGCAGGGATGTGCGCTCGTCGTCGAGGGACATCCCGGAATCGGTAAGACGACGCTGCTCACCTCGGCCGCGCAATGGGGCAAGGACAACGGGTTCACGGTTCTGTCCTGCGCCGGAGTCCAGTGCCAGACCAAGGTGGGCTACGCCGCAGTACACGAGTTGGTACGCCCGATTCTCGGGAATGCCGATTCCCTTCCGCCACACCAGAAGCGCGCCCTCCTCGGTGCGCTCGGATTGGGCGAGCCTTTCGAGTCAGACCCACTTCTGATCGGTGTCGCGGTGCTCGGGCTGATCGAGGAGGCGTCGGCGCGGCGTCCGCTGATGCTCATCGTCGACGACGCGCACTGGCTCGACGGCTCGTCTCTGCATGTGTTGACGTTCGTCGGGCGCCGGATCTCCTCTGCGGCAGCGGTCTTGCTGTGCGCGGCTCGCCCGGGACTCGACGGTGAATCGGCCCGGCTCGTGTCTCTACCTCGTCTGACGTTGGGTCCTGTCGACGAATCGGCCTCACGAACTCTGCTCGCCGAGGCACTCGCGGCCGGACCGGAGTTGAGTGAACTGGCCCAGCGCCGGGTGCTTTACGAGGCGGCTGGTAACCCGTTGGCCATTGCCGAGCTCGCGAAAGCCGTCGCCGCGACGGACGACCACCATCTCTGGGGTGGAACGCCGCCACTGCCAACCACCCGACGCATCGAAAGGATCTTCCTCGAACAACTCGGCGTACTACCCGAACCCAGCAGGCAGATGCTCGCACTCGTCTCGGCGAGCGACGCGACGTCGTTGACGGAAGTGTTGGACGCCGCACGGCGCGTCGACCTACCCGAGACCTGCTTGGACCCGTTGGAACGCACGGGCTTGATCACTGTCGATGACGGCGTCATCAAGGTGCGACATCCTCTGATCCGATCGGTGGCGTACAGCGCAGCGACGTTATCGCAGCGTTCGACGTTTCATCGCGCGCTCGCTGAAGCCACCAGCGACCCAGCGCAGGCCACCTGGCAACGAGCCGCCGCCTCTTACGGGCGAGACGAGGTCATCGCTACAGAACTCGAGTACGTCGCGCGCGCCGCAGGACAGCGGGGCGCCAACGCCGAAGCCGCCGCGGCGTGGCGGCGCGCGGCGATACTGTCGACCACACCGGGTGAGCGCGTGCGCCGCCTGGTGCGCGCGATCGAACCGGCTTGTCGAGCGGGGTTGACCACGGAGGCGATCAACATTGTCGACGAGGCCGAACCGTTGGCCACCGGCCTGGATGATCTCGTCGAACTCGCCACCGCCCGTTTCACTCTCGGCGTCACCGCCGGTGTGGCGGTGCCCGCGATCGCCGACTTGCTGTCGTTGGCAGATCGACTCGCCGACGCCGACACACCGGAGCACCATCTTGCACGCGTCAACTTGGTGGCCGCTGCCGCGGCACAGTGTCGGATGCACGGCCTCGACGAGGGCGATCGCCACCTCGTGGCAGACAGCCTGCACCGTCTGGAAGTCCTTGACGAACCCGCGATTGAGGTCGCGTTGGCGACCGTCGAAGACACCAAATACGCGCACCAGTTCCGTTCGCACGCAACGACTCTTCACACCGCTGCCAACGACGACACCATGCTGCTGATGTCGATGGGCTTGGCCGCCGAATCAGTCTCTGATCTGTCGACGGCTCAGCAATGTTGGGACAGAGCTATTCGAGTTGCACGTACCAGCGGTGCGCCCAGCATCGAATGCGAGGCACTGCGCGGATCAGCTCGCGCACAGATCATCGCAGGCCAGCTCCCCGAGGCGGCAATGAGTGCGCAAACCGCTTTGCGTATCGCAACTGACTCCGACATGTCCCTCAGCATGGGGAGCGCCGCAGCACTACTTGCGCGGGCTCATGCGTGGCGCGGGAGCTTCGCCGATGCTCAGAGCGCACTGGCAATCGCTCGTCAGCACCTCCCTGTGGACACATCACTGCTCTGGATCGACGACCTGGCTTGGGCCAGTGGTCTTCTCGCTCTCATCCGGCACGATTACGACGAGGCGTTCACGGAATTGTCGAAGATGGTGCGGGACCGTAGCTCTCGTCGGTGGGCCATTGCAGATCTGACGGAGGCAGCGGTGGCGAGCCACAACGTCGACAATATTGGCACGCTGGTGGACGAAATCAACACTGAGGCAGCAACATTGGGCTCCCCATATCTGCTCGCCCTGGTGCATCGGAGCCGAGCATTGTTGGCCGGCAACGGTACCGACGCCGAAGAACACTTCCGGATAGCACTGCACGACGGTGCCCGTGCCGAAGCGTCGCTGGAATACGCGCGAACCCAACTGAACTACGGAGAGTGGCTGCGTCGGCAGCGTCGGATCGTCGATTCACGGGTTCAACTTTCGGCGGCCCTCAGGGCGTTCCAATCGCGCGACGCCGAGCCGTGGGTGCAACGGACCCGCACCGAACTTCGGGCAGCCGGGGTGCAATCGCCCGGAGACTTGACCCCCACGAACGACGTAGAAGCGGAATTGACCCCACAGGAAATGCAAATCGCACGCCTGGCAGCGTCGGGGCTCAGCAACCGTCAGATCGCTGATCAGATCTACGTGTCGCACCGAACCGTTGCGGCACACCTCTACAAGGTGTTTCCCAAACTCGGGATCAGTAGCCGGAACCAGATCCGAGACGTCCTCAACGAACGCGAGCGCCATTGAATTGGCACTTGCGTCTGCCCTTCAGCCAATGATGTTGTTCGCCAACCAGAGTGCCGCGTGCGCCGGAAAGGGGGCGGGCAGGATGAGAACTAGGTGCGTGAAGCCCGCGTCGACGACCTCAGCGATAGCCGCCCGCGTCTGAGCGGGATGCTCGTAGGACGTCGGCAACGCGACCGATCGTACGATCGACGCCGGGTCGCGACCGATCTCGTCGCACAGTCGATCGAGCAGCGCATTGCGCTCGACCATCTCGGCGATGTCGCCGCCCGGCATGTTCCAGATGTCCGCATGCTGTGCGACCACCCGCAGTGTTGCCCGCGATCGGCCACCGATCAGCAGGGGTGGGTGCGGACGCTGCAGCGGCTTGGGATTACCCACCGCCCCGGTCAACACGACGTGCTCGCCGGTGAAGTCGAACGGATCGTCCTCTGTCCAGAGCCGTTTGATCACTTCACACGCCTCGGCAAGCGCTTCCACTGATTGCCCGAAACTGTTGTACGGCAACCCATTTGCCTCGTACTCACGGCGAGCTATCGGAATGCGCGGGTTGGAGCCCGCGCCGATGCCGAAGTCCAGCCGACCGTCGGACACGACGTCGACGGTGGTCGCGATCTTCGCCAGCATCGCCGGCGGACGAAAGCGGTTGCTCGTCACCAGCATTCCGACCCGCACCCTCTCGGTGACCGCGGCCAGCGCAGAGAGCAACGTCCACCCTTCGAAGATGGGTCCCTCCAGCGGTCCACCGATCGGCAGGAGGTGGTCGAACAACCACATGTGTTCGATCGCCGGTATGCCGTCGGCGTCTTGCCACACTTGGAGTAGGTCGGAGTAGTTAACCTGTTGCGGCGCAGTGAGAATCCCGAACGAAGGCATCACGCTTCTCCCTCGGTGCGGGCGCCTACCATGCCACCGGACCGTTGACGTCGGTGAACGTACCGGTGGGTCCGTCCGCAGTTATCGACGCCATACGCACGGCGGAGACGGCGCCTTCAGCGGGAGTCAGGACTCCCCGGTGTCCGTTGAGGTCGGTGGCGACGAAGCCGGGGCACACCGCGTTGACGAGGATGTTGTCGGCGGCGAGATCCCTCGCGTACTGCAGGGTGATCGCGGTCAGCGCCGTCTTAGACGGGACGTAACCCAGCGCGACCGGGGCCGACTCAAAGGTCTGCGGATCCGTCATCATCGTGAACGACCCCGCGCTGCTGGACACATTGACGATGCGCCCGGCCTTCGACTTCCGCAGCAGTGGCAGGAAGGCACTCGTCACATTGATGACGCCGAATACGTTGGTCTCGAACACGAATCGGATGTCGTCGACGTTGGCCGAGCGAGGTAGCTGACCGGAGAAGTCCGAACCCGGCCGGTGGCTGATCCCGGCATTGTTGACCAGTGCGTCGACCCGCCCGAACAGACTCTCCACCGTCTCGGCAGCAGCCGCAGCCGACCCGGGATCGGTGACGTCGAGAGCGACGGCGACCGCGTCGCCGCCAGTTGCGCGGATCTCCGCGACGACCTGCTCCCCGGCTTCCTTGTTGCGCGCGCCGACCACCACCACGTTGCCCAGGTCTGCGAGCTGCTTGGCGATCTCCCGGCCGATCCCCTTGTTTGCGCCGGTTACTACTGCGATCTGCTTGTCACTCATCGGTTCTCCCTGAGTTCGACGTTCACGGCGCCGCTTCCAGGCACTTGCTAACCGGAGCGGTACTCCACTTAAAGTATCGGATAGGCTATCCGGTTAGCAAGAGGCGGAGACGCACAGGAGCTACGTCGGGATACGAAGGCCGTCCAGGAAGGTCGCGAGAATCGGCCGACGGTAGCGCGCGTCTCCGGGAATGGCCGCGATGGCGACGACGGAGTCGAGAATCTGTTCCAGTGACAGGTCGCCGCGGACTTCCTGCGCGTGCTGCGCCGCGATGAGCAGTGGTCGGCCGGACGCGATCACTCGCGCCCGGCTGGTGTCGAACATCGTCTCGTCGCCGTCGACATGGGCCAGCAGGTCCGCGGCGAATGGGCGCTTATTCAGCGCGAACGTCATGAAACTCCGCAGCCAGTACTCGAGCCTTGCGGCAGGCGTGTCGCCCTGGGCGTCCTCGCCTGCGTCGCAGATGACCTGGACCTCGCCCTGGTAGAGCGCTTCGAGCAGAGCGCGGCGGTCGGCGAAGTTGCGGTAGACGGTCGCCATGCCCACGCCTGCGCGCCGGGAGATCTCGGCCATGGACACGTCGCTGCCGGATTCCTCGAACGCAGAGCGGGCAGCGGCGAGGATCTTGTCGCGGTTGCGCTCGGCGTCGGCGCGGCGAGAAGAGGCCTGCGCGGCCGACAGGGGCCTCGCTGCGTTCATTCGTGGTTAGCCTATCCGGTTAGTGATGCGGATCGCGCGTCCGCTACGGGTAGAGCATAGCGTTTCGGCACAGGGTCGAGCGCCGGTCCGTGGGTCGTCGTGGCCCGTGACCCACGCCGAGGTCCGACAGAGAACGCGTAGCTGGTCCGCCCGATTCGTCGACACCCGAGGCGCGGACCGCTTCCCAGCTGAAGTCAGCCTCGGTCGCGCGCAACTCGGCAGCCGCTGGTCTGACCAGTCTCAACCCGTTTTGAGGAGCCAGTAGAGCGGTTCGGCAATGCTGCTGATCCGAGCGTGCCCTGACCCTGTCGGTCTCGTCGGACACCGATTGTCGACGTCCGTGAACACCTTTGGCACCGCCGTCGGATCGCCCGTCGACGAGGTCTGACGCCATAGCGCCAGGCGGACCTCTCCACTTGTGGCGAAGTGACCTTCTCGGACACTATTCTAGTACTAGAATATGCGGGTGCTGACTCCTGCCGAACTAACGGTGCTGGGCCTGATCGTTGAGCAGCCCCGGCACGGCTACGACCTGCAGCAGGTGATCGAGCAGCGCGGTATCCGACAGTGGACGGACATCGGCTTCTCATCCATCTATTACGTGCTCGCGAAGCTGGAGAAGCGTGGCCTCGTCGAGGCCGCTGAGGGCAGTCCTGCCGCGAAGTCTCGGCGGGTGTTCCATGCCACCGCGGAGGGGCGGCAAATGGCAGTCGATGAAGCCGTTGCGTTCATCGCAGATCTTCGAGCGGTCGCGCATCCGGTCCTCGTCGGCCTGGCCAACTTGCCGCTGGTCTCGAAGCGTGCCTATGACGAGGCGCTGCGTAGCAGACTGACTCAGCTTGAGGCCAGGATCGCATCAGTTATGGAAGCCCAGCGGATCCAAGCTCCCCTACCGCACCCAGCGCGTGAAGTCTTCTCCTACTCCCTCAGCCTCCTGGAGGCGGAAAGGTCGTGGCTCGCCAAACGAGTCCAGGTACCCGATGAGTGAACAGACCACGCCCAAGCCACCCGACACGACGATCATCGACGGAGTCACCACGGTCGGCGGCGCGCATTGCGAGACAACAGCACTCGGCGTGCTTCTGAGCCGCGCCGGGATCGATCTCTCCGAACCGATGCTCTTCGGGCTGGGCAGCGGGCTGTCTTTCATCTACTGGGACTCGAAGCAGCAAGGGCTGCCCTTCCTGGGCGGCAGGGTGAAGCCCTTCGTGCTCACCCAGAACCTGACGCAACGACTGGGGCTCGAACTGCACGTACACGAGACCACCTCCGCGCGAAGGGCTTGGGAACAGGTCCGCTCCTCGATCGACCAGGGGAGCCCCGTAGGCCTTCAGCTCGACAGCCATGACCTGGAGTACTTCGGATCCCGTGTGCACTTCGCCGGTCACGTCGTCGCCATGTACGGCTACGACACCGAGCGGGCACATCTGGTCGACACCGCGCAGCAGGGCGGAGCCGTGACAACCAGCCTGGAAAGTCTGGCCAGGGCGCGAGCTGCACGCGGGCCGATGTCGGCCCGCCACCGGTCCTTCACCGTGAAGGCGGCGGCGAACACGGATGCCGGGCACCTCATCCCCGCGATCATCCCCGCGATTACTGCATGCGCTGAGGACTTCCTGGCGCCGCCGATCGCCAACATCGGCAACCGAGGAATCCGCACAGCTGCCAAGCGCGTGAAGTCGTGGTTCGATCGAGTCGAAGATCCCAGCCGCGACCTCGCCGTCATCGCCACCCTGATGGAACGCGCGGGCACCGGAGGCGCACTGTTCCGCAACCTGTACCGCGACTTCTTGACCGAGTGCCAGCGGCTACTCGAAGGTGAGCCGGTCGCGGACGTCATAGAGCAAGGAAGGAACCTCTTCGCCGAGTCTGCGCTGCTCTGGACGAGCGTCGCGGAACTCATCGAGAAGGCCGGTGCTATGGGTAGCCCGGACCATCTCGCAAGAGCGAGTCAGCTGCTCGATGACATCGCAACGATTGAGACCTCCGCGATGACTGCACTCAGCGCCCTGACGGAGTCCAAACCCGACCCACTCCCCACAGCGCTCCCAAGCGGGTCGAGCTGAGTGCGCGGCTTCACATCAACGACCACCGGTCCATCGTCTGTCAACAACAGATAGTCCGGCACGTGCCTGCGCGGACGCTTCGCGATGGAGGTACGAATCAGGAACGGCTGCGCAATGATTCGACTCACCGCAGGATCGAAGTCCGCGAACAAAAGTCGGGTGAGTTCTAATCGAGATTCGTAGACTACGTGCGCTTGGTCGGTCGCCGACCAGTAGGTACCCGAGTGCTTCTGGCCGTGGCGCCAACGGAACATCCGCCACGGCACCGCATTGCCGATCAGCTCAAGGGAGGCGTGGTCCCATTCAATGCAGGATTCCTTCAAGGAGTCCTCTGAGCGCAGCGAAATATTCGGGAGTGGCATTGCCCCCACCTCTGGCATGCCGCCACCATCGCACCTCCGAAATGCCGCTATGCGGATTCCAGACGGCGTGTCTCAGTCCGTCTGCACAAATGCCGCCGAGGTGCAGTCAGTCGTGAGAAAGTGCAGTCAAACTTGAGAACCTACAAACACCAACTACCCCCGCGCCATATCCACGAAGCGGCTCAAATGTAGTTGGTGCGCAACGGTTATCGTCGCCGTCGGACCGTTGCGGTGTTTGCCGACGATGATGTCGGCCTCACCCGCGCGCGGGTCGTCGCGTTCAAACGCGTCGGGACGGTGGAGCAGGATGACCATGTCGGCGTCCTGCTCGAGCGATCCCGATTCACGAAGGTCCGACACCTGCGGCTTCTTGTCGGTGCGCTGTTCTGGACCACGGTTCAGCTGGCTGATCGCGACCACGGGAACCTCGAGTTCCTTTGCGAGCAGCTTCAATTGGCGGCTGAACTCCGAGACTTCCTGCTGACGCGACTCGACCTTCTTGCCCGACGTCATCAGCTGCATGTAGTCCACCACAACGAGTTTCAGGTCGTGGCGCTGCTTGAGGCGTCGAGCTTTGGCGCGAATCTCCATCATGGTGAGGTTCGGCGAGTCGTCGATGAACAGCGGCGCCTCGGAGATCTCACCCATTCGGCGTGCGAGGCGCGTCCAGTCGTCGTCAGACATCGAACCGCCACGCATGTCGCCGAGCTTGATCTTGGCTTCTGCCGAGAGGAGTCGCATCACGATCTCGACCTTGCTCATTTCCAGGGAGAACATCGCGGCCGTCATCTGATGGCCGATCGAGCACGACCGGATGAAGTCCATGGCGAGCGTCGAATTGTGCGTCGGCACCATCGCCTCACCAGCGAGGTACATGTGCTCGTCGTTGTCGACCTGCACGCACCGCACCGGGACGCTACGGACCGGACGAACGGCGACGACGCGTCGAACTCCCGACTGCATGCGAAGCTCCTTGTGGCGCAACGCTTTATGGTAAACGGTGAAGACATCGTCGTCGCCGGTGTCGACGCGGAGCCAGCCGGTGGCCGACCTCTTGTATGTGTAGCCGAGTCCGGCGACGAGGTCGGCGATGACGGCGGTCATGTGTCGGGTAGCGGCGGGAACGATGATCCATCCGTCCTCGTCGACGCTCGCGCGGGCATCGAGGAGTCCGGCGAGCAGTGCTCGACGCTGGGCGATCGACCCGCGCAGATACTCATACGGAATACGACCACCGAGGTCTGACATCAGCGCCATGACGTCGACGTCGCCCTCGGCGTCGATGCGGATGCCGATCTCGGGGTCGTCGAATGCCATTCCGGCAAGTGCGGCAACGGTATACGGACCGTAGGCAAAGTTCTTGCGCGGCAACTCGAGTGGCTCGGTGTTGCGCACCATGGCGCACCCGACGTGCACCCGCAGATCGGCGGTGGTGAGGGTGCGGCGCTCGTCGTCGATCTCTGCGACCCACTGGTGCTGTTCGTCGGCGACGAGCACGCTGCCGTCGCTGAACTCCACCTCGAAGCACGGCCGCTCGGTCATGACCTCGGTCGCGGCAACAACGCGCGTCGGCCTACCGTGCGGATCGATGAGCTCGTCGCCGACGCTCACCGTGCCCATCGTGGTCCAGCCGGTCGGGGTCGGTAGCGGAGTGTCGAGCGAGAGCGCTTTGCCGACACCCGGGCGGGCCGCCACGATGATCATCTGCCCGGGGTGCAGTCCGTTGGTGAGCTTGTCCAGGTCGGCGAAACCCGTTGGCACACCGAGCGAAATGCCACCACGGGAGGCGATGGAGTCGATCTCGTCCATCGTCGGCTGCAGCAGCTCTTCGAGCGGCACATAGTCTTCGGCGGTACGCCGCTCGGTGACCTCGTAGACCTCGGCCTGTGCGCGGTCGACCACCTCGGCGACATCCTGACCGTCGGCACCGGAGTAGCCGAACTGCACGATGCGCGTGCCAGCCTCGACGAGGCGTCGAAGAATGGCCTTCTCGGCGACGATCTCGGCGTAGTAGCCGGCGTTGGCCGCGGTGGGCACGGTGGAGATGAGGGTGTGCAGGTAGGGTGCGCCTCCGATGCGGCGCAGCTCGCCCGCGCGCTCGAGTTCTGCGGCGACCGTGACGGCGTCGGCGGGTTCGCCCTTGCCGTACAGCTCAAGGATCGCCTCGTAGACGGCCTGGTGCGCCGGGCGGTAGAAGTCGTTGGTGCGGATCTTTTCGATGACGTCGGCGATCGCGTCTTTCGAGAGCATCATGCCGCCGAGAACGGACTGCTCCGCCGCCATGTCTTGCGGCGGTTGACGGCCATATTCCTCGACCGGCATGTCTGGCTCGTCTGGTCGTCCGGAATCCCGAGCCGCACCGTGGCCGCGATCATCGACAACTGCCACGTGTGCCAACCTTTCGAAATCGAACCCTGACGATGGACGGCCCCCCAACCGTCAACTCGTCGACACGGCGGTGTGCTGACGACTCTGCCGTCCCCCGGAAGCCTGACTGGCTGAGTCGTCTTTGTTCATACCCGAGGGGTCTGACAGGTCGGACCGCACATCGCGACGCGCAACACCATCGGGCACTGATGGAAGACAGTAGGAGTTCGTCTCGTCGCACTCAAACGCGCTTGTGGACGAACTTGTGGATGGCCTGTGGACGGCGCGCGCGCAACCGCGTGTCAGTTGTGCAGCCGCTGTGGAGAACGCTGGGGAGTAGATGTGTGTGTAACTCAATCTTCGCAGGTCAGATGCTGTGTGCGATTTCCACAACGAAGAACTTTTCTTGGCTCGGCGTGTCTTGGGAAACTCACAGCCGGGCGTGTTGTGGGCGGGTGACAACCACCATTGCGCTACAACGCAGTGAACAGTGGGTGTGACCTGCGCAACAACAAGATTGATGCGCGGCGATTCGCCTTCGCCGCGCCGCGTAACCCGCCACTGTCTGAGTTTTGCCCTCGCCCGACGCTGCGATGTGGTGCACTGGCCCCGTGCCGACGACCCGCAGACGCCACCGGATGTCTCGCTCCCGTCTGGCGTCGTGTTTTCTGGCGGCCGCAGCACTTCTCGTGCCGCTACTGAACGCATCCCCGGCATCCGCGGCACCCCTACCGCTGCCCGCCGCGTTCGACCTGTCGCGGTACACACCAGTCGATCCGACGCCGTTCCGCTCACTGGCCTACGACGACAACGGACGGTCGTTCTTCACCACCGGACGGTGGAACTGCCAGATCGGCCCGACGTTCCGCTCGGTGGGCTGCCAGGGCCGCCCCGCGACCGCACCTCCCGTCATCCAGGGCGCAGCCATCACCGCCGACGCCCAGGGGCCGTGGTGGGTACCTGAACCCGATCTGCTGACCGGCACCTCATACCGCTTCGGCTCGACGTCGGGCTTCCGTCCGCCGCGTCTGAGTGTCGGCACACAGGTGACGATCGCGGGTGTCACCTGCACGGTGCCCTCAGCCACGCAGGTTGCCTGCCGCACCGGCAATCGGGCGCTGATCTTCTCGCCCGGATTCCACAAGTTCTACTACCCCGCGGGAGACACCGCGCACAACGGCAATCCCGCTCCGCGCTACCTGCCGGCGTCACTGCAGGCGTCGAGTCAGCTACCGCTCGTGCCGGCGCCGCCGAGCTGATAGGCCCCCTACCGTCACTCCGCAGTCGCGGGGGTGCCTGCTCGACGCCGCTCACGCAGGTTGCGCACGCCACGTGGCGTAGCGGTGAGTAGGTACCCCGCATCGACACCCTTGTTGACCATCAGGATCGGAATATCTGTTGTGGCGCAGAGCCTTCGGGCCAATCGACCCGGCCCGGACGCATACCCGAGAACCATTGCGGCCGCGTCGAGGTCGCGGGATTCACGAGCCAACACGACGTGGGGACTACCGCTGCGCACCAGCGCTCGAACATCGGAAGCTCCTGCGGCAGAAGCGACTTCTCGTGCGCGTCGCTGAACTTCATGGATCACCGAGAGTTCCTCGAGTTGATAGGCGTCGACACCCAGCTCATCCCGCCAGCGTCGTTCCTCGTGACTGCGGTGGGGATTCGCGCGCTGCCGCGCGACGGCACTGACGAGGTAGAGCGGCGCCTCGGCGCGGACCGCACGCGCGCAATACTCGACCGCCCAATATGATTCGTCCGTTCCGCACACTCCGACGACGACGGGCGGTACAGACGTTTGGGTCTGGTTCTGGGATGACCTGCGCAAGGGAATTGTTGCGACGGGATTGTGCTGGATCTGGTGACCGAAGAGAGTGTGCATGGCGGTGACTTCCGAGATGGGACTGCATAGCTGTGAACGCGAATCCCTTACACCGGCACACCACGTCGGGCACCATTACCGAGCTGGACCCGGGGAACTCGCTGCACATGACGCTAAGAGCGCGAGCCCCCGCGGTATCGGGTAGCCGTCTACCCCACTTTCGCGGCTGCGCGTGCGCGTCGCGGCGTACGAGTACGCAGTTCACGCGATATGCCAACTACATCGTCCACACGATCTCGCGCCACCCGGGACGCTCACGAAACGAGTGCGCGTGCCCGCCTTCACAAATAGGACGCACGCCCCAGGTAGTCACGCGGCAGACGGGCGCTTCCGGGCACGAGATACTCGTCGGCGCTGATCATCCGCGACCACTCCGACGCCACCCCGGGCCACAAGTTCTCAACTCGGTCCCACTCCGACACGGCGACGCCATTGACGACGAGCCCTGTCAGAAGTCCTGTCAAACCGAGAATCGGTGTGGTTGTGGTCCATTCGATCGACCTCAGTGGCTGCGGCGATACCTCGATGCGGTCACTGTGGGCCCCAATGTCAGCTCCCGCCCGTCGCAGATTGTTGATGGCCGCGAGGTCGGCGGGCGATGGGGTTCCCAAGAAGACGCTGGGTCCGGTGGCCAAACACGCAGTTACGAGCAGAAGCGGGGTGAATGGCTCCGTCGCGCCCGAGGCCACCGTGATCGGTGCCAGAGCACCACTCGTGGAGCGCCCGGTGACCGTGAGGCCATCGGCTGATGACACTACGTAGCCCCCCATATCCGAGAAAGCCATCAGCATCGACTCCGCGGCAGGGAGGTCTGTCGGCCAATTACGCACCAGCACAGTGCCGCCCGTTATCAGACCTGCAGCAGCGAAGGCTACCGCGACGGCACCGTCCGTGCTCGGCGACTGCGTTACCGATGCCGGAACCGTCACTCGTGCACGCACAGGTGATGTCGTACTCGGTACCTGCCATCGTTGCGCACTCACGATAGAACCTCCAGCGGATAGGTATAGCTCTCTTTCACTGTGCTCAGATGGACCCAACTATCCAGATGCAGAACCGGTTTGAGCCCGCGCAGCCGATCCAGAACACTAACGACCTCAGCCAGCGAATCGGCATCGACGGTGGCTAGCAAGTCGTAGCGACCGATCGTCTCGGCCAGAAACCGCACCTGGGGCATTTCAGACAACAGGTCAGTACAACTCGATGCCGGCCCCAGTACCGAAAGTCCTACTCCTACATCGACTCTGGTGTCTCGCCGACCCGCGCGAGAGATGGCTCCGATCCGGACGACGCCGGTGTCGATCATCCGTAACACTCGTGTCCGTGCGGTCCCGGTGGACACACCCACCTTATCCCCCAGTGTGGTGAAAGCCATGCGCCCGTTCTCCTGCAGAAGCGTCAACAGCCGACCGTCGACCGCATCGATTTCGACGTTTTCGGCATGACTCGGGCGTAGCACATCCGCCACGAGCTTCGTGTAGAAGAGCGTTTCGGTTGCACGAACGCCGTCAATCGATCGCACGCGATCTAGCGCGCGTGCGAGGTCGTCGTCACTTCTGCTGCGTACCTCAGCAATCAGCGGACAGGACCCCGAAGTAAGCGAGACAAATGGCACGTCAGGCAATCGGGACAACTCGTCGGCTACGCGGCGCACCGGCCGGTCGACGCTCAGCGAGACATGGGCAAGGGAACGGATGCCTAGCGTCAGCGGGTGCACAATGCCCACCACCCGGATCACCTCGTCGTCGAGGAGTTGGGACAGCCGACGGGCGACGACCGACCGCGATAATCCCACACGGTCGGCAAGCTCTTGAGTGGTGATGCGGCCGTTGAAACGCAGTGCCTCCAGAATCTGCAGGTCCGCGCCCGACATTCCTACCGAGGTCGCAGCGCGACCGACCTCACGAGAAGTTAACAATGCCAATGCCCCTTGTCACGACGATCAGATCTTCAGCGTCTCCGGCTCGAAGCAGCTTCAGCGCGGACAATATGCGCCGATTCTAGTCACTATTGCAGTGAGACCACCATCTGGCTGACAACTTGCATTGCGGCCGAAGTGCCACGTCCTTAGTGTGGTCCCCGATCCACTGGCGCGTCCACCCATCAGCCCCACTGAACAATTGAGGAACCCTCATGTCACGAAAAGTCCTGGCAACTGTCGTCGCATTCGCAGCCACAGCTGCACTGGCCGCATGTGGCGGGGGCGGCGAAGGCACCCAGGCGTCCGGCGACGCACCCGCTGGCCTACTGAGCAACGGAAAGCTTTCTGTGTGCACCGATCCCGAGTACCCGCCGATGGAGTACTTTCAGGGCGGCGACACGTCTAACCCCGTGGGTTTCGATCCGGACGCCGCTCGTGCCCTAGCCGACAAGTGGGGCCTTGAGATCAGTTGGCAGAACACCGCATTCGACGGTCTGATGCCAGCGCTTCAGGCGAAGCGGTGCGACATACTCTGGGCGGCACTGTATTTGAGCCCGGAACGCCTTCAGGTGGCGGACGGTACACCATTCATGAACACCGGCCCGGGGCTGATCGTGCCATCAGGCACCACCGACATCACAACCTCCGATGACCTCGCAGGCAAGACGGTTGCCGTGCAGGGAGGCGGAAGCAACGAGCTGACTCTCAAGGAACTCTCAAAGAAGTTCACGAGCGAAGGCAAGGAGCCGATCACCATCCAGCCATACCCCAAAACCGCGGAGACCGTCGCGGCCGTCACGAATGGGAAGGCCCAGGCTCTGATCGAGACCGACGTCGCAGTCGTCGAGATGGTGAACAAGTCCGACGGGAAACTCAAGAGTGTTCCCGGCGTGTTTCCCACTGATACCAAGTTCGGGGTCTTCACCCGCAAGGGCTCCCCGTTGAGTAGCGCTGTGGCCGAGGCACTTCCACAGTTGCAGGAAAACGGCACTCTTGAGAAGATCGCCACGAAATACGGACTCGATCCCAAGCAGATCGTGACGAAGTAGTCATGACCTTCGATTGGGGAGTCTTCGTCAGCGCACTGACGTCGGAAGCCTTCTTTCGTGGTGCGCTGCTCTCGCTCGCGCTGGCCGTAACGGCGATGATCGCGGCCAGCATCGTCGGATTCGTGGTGGCTCTGCTGCGTATCGCGAGGAACCCTGCTGCCCGATTGGTCGGCTGGACCTATGTGTGGTTCTTCCGGGCCATTCCGACGCTGCTGGTGCTACTACTGATCTGGAACGCCGGACCGCAGCTGTTTCCCGCCTTGCGTGAGAACTGGTTTACCCCATTCCTGGCTGCCTTTATTGGCTTTACAGTCGTCGAGGCCGCGTACATGGCCGAAATCTTGCGCTCAGCACTGCTCAGCGTCGACGAGGGGCAGCACATCGCGGCCAGGGCAGTCGGCCTGCCACCCCACAAGGTGCTGTTCAAAGTGGTTCTGCCACAGGCAATCAAGGTGGCCATTCCACCAAGCGGGAACGAATTCATCGCAATGCTGAAGTACACGTCGCTCGCGTCTGTCATCTCACTGCGCGAGCTTCTGACCACCGCGCAATCCGAGGTGTCAAACACGTTCCGGTACGCGGAGTACTACTCGGCCGCGCTGGTCTACTACCTGGTGATCGTCAGCGTCGCCATGGCCTGTCAATACTTCGTCGAGGCACGCTATCGCTGGATCTCGAAAGGCCAGCACACCGAATCCACCCCGGTGCCCGCTGCCGGTCAGGAGGTCCCAGCATGAATCGACCGGTCCTGGAAGCGCTCAACCTTCACCGCACGTACGGCGATACCGAAGTGCTCAAAGGTGTTGACCTGTCGCTTGATCGAGGTGAGGTCAAGGCCCTGCTCGGGCCGTCGGGATCGGGCAAGTCGACGATCCTGCGACTCATCGCCCTGCTCGAGCCTGCCGACGAAGGAGAGATCCTGCTCAACGGAAAGCAGGTGGGCGTCACGACCAACACCAATGGGACCACGCGCCCGCTGCGCGAAGCGCAGTTGGCAAAGCAGCGACGCGACATCGGAATGGTATTCCAGCGCTTCAACCTATTTGCGCATCTCGATGTGCTGCACAACGTGACACTTGCACTTACCGAGGTCGCAGGCATGTCCAAGAAGGAGGCCGCGGAGACCGCCGCCGTGATGCTGGAGCGCGTGGGCATGGGTCATCGGCTCAAGCACTATCCGAGCGAGTTGTCCGGCGGACAGCAGCAGCGGGTGGCAATCGCACGCGCTCTGGTACTGAACCCCACAGTCATGCTGTTCGACGAACCTACCTCTGCCCTCGACCCAGAACTCGTCGGGGAGGTTCTCGCCGTGATGGAGAAGCTCGCCGATGAGGGAATGACCATGGTGGTGGTGACCCACGAGACGCGTTTCGCGCGTCGGGTCGCCGATGAGGTCGCCTTGTTCGACCACGGACGCATCATCGAATCCGGCGAACCCAGCGCCTTTTTCGATGATCCCCAGCATCCCCGTACTCGACAGTTTCTTTCCCACCTGCACTGAACACCGTGTCGCTGAGAACCGAACGTTTCTCATTTACTCGGAGATGGAGCACCAAAGATGAAGACCACACCGCTCGCGGTGTACACCGACGTCGGCGATCTCGATGCAGCGTCGGGCGTCGCGATGCTGGAGCACAACGGTTTTCGCGTTGATCAACTCGAGACCGAGGATGCCGACGTCATCGCCGGAGCGGCAGCCGAGGCAACCGCCCTGTTGGTGGGATACGCACCGATCGATGCCGAACTGATGGACCGGCTACCGAATCTACGGGTCATCGCCTTGTTGTCACGCGGATTCGACAACGTGGACGTCGGCGCCGCGAGCGCGCGCGGTATCTGGGTCAGCACTGTCGCCGACCTGGCCACCGAAGAGGTGGCCACCCACGCGTGGACTTTGACCCTCGCACTGGTTCGGCGACTGGTCTACTTCAGCGGCTCCGGCCTCCGCACATCGTGGTTGGATCGACCAGATACGCTGCCGCGCAGACTGTCCGAATTGACCATCGGTGTGGTGGGTCTCGGCCGCACCGGTCGGACCTACGCCCGGTATGCCGCCGCGATGGGTGCGCAGGTCATCGCATGTGACTCCGGTAGCAGCCAGAGTTCGGGTCCCGCCGGCGTGACGATCACCGATTTGGACACCGTCATCGAGAACTCCGATGTGCTTTCACTGCACCTCCCACTCACCGACGAAACCCGGCGAATCGTCGGTGCAGACCTGATCGCTCGCATGCGAGACGGCGCCTATCTGGTCAATGTCGCGCGCGGCGGCCTCATCGATAACGCGGCGCTGCTGGCCGCGTTGCAGTCCGGGCATATCGCCGGCGCGGCGCTTGACGTCATTGACCCCGAACCACCTGCCGCCGACGACCCACTGTTCAACCATCCCGAAGTGCTCACCACCCCTCACATCGCCTATCTCTCGCAGACGACATCGACCGGCTACATCGACGCGCAGGCAGGTAATGCAGTGGCGTGGCTACGCGACGGGCGGCCACTCAATCCGATCAATGATCCGGCGGTCTCGACATGCTGAATACCTCCAACCTGTTTGTGTACCAGTCCCTCTGGGCGATGGAAGACCTCCCCACGGTCCGAAATAGTTGGACGCTCGCAGAACAGATCGAACGCATCGCAGGATCGGGATTTGCGGGCCTTGCCGTAGATCTGGGTGCACGTCAGGCACCTTCCGCCGAGCAACTCGTGCCGCTTCTCGCCGGAAGCGGCTTGCGCACAGCAGTATTCGCTTTCGTCTCCGACGACGACGCAGTACGTTCGGCCGTAGCCTATGCACAACGAGTCGGGGCAGATCGGATGGTGTTGTGCGCCCAGATCTACGGGTTTGATCCGAAACCATTGGCCGCCACCCTCTTGCGTTGGTACGAGATCGGCTCCGACGCAGGCATCCACATCGAGATCGAGACACACCGAAACACGGTGACCAACGACCTCCGCTTCACCGCATGGCTGCTGGACTATCTCGACGAACGAGTCGAACTCGCCGGCGATTTCTCCCATTTCGTCTGCGCCAATGAACTTCCCGAAGAACCGACCGCCGAGCACGACACTCTCTTTGCGAAAGTTCTCAGCCGGTGTGGATCGCTTCAGGGACGCATCGCGACGAGGGGCCAGGTGCAGGTTCCGGTCGAATCGCCCGCAGCCAGACCGTGGGAGAAGCGATTCCGAGACTGGTGGCGTACCGGCTTCGAGCAGATTCTCGCCCGCCGAGGTGCCGAAGCGGAAATCATGTTCTGCACCGAACTCGGCACACGCCCCTACGCCATCACCGATATGGGCGGCAATGAGATCTCGGACCGGTGGGCCGACGCACTGATCCTCAAGGGTTGGGCCACAGAGGAATTCGACGCTGCGCTCGCCTTGCACTCGTCAACCCACGACTACACGGGAGTCATCCGATGACTGTAGACAATCCGGCACCCGCCACAGTGGTCAACGGTAGCGGCAACCGCATCATCGCAGGGCCATTGACTTCTGACTCGAGCCAACACTCGATCATCCCGACACGGGCTTATACGGGAACCGCTGAGTACGCACTCGAGCAGGAGCGGGTGTTCTCGTCGGGTTGGGTGTGGGCAGGCTTCGCCCACTGGGTGGACGAACCGGGCAAAGTGCATCCGGTGTCCATCGGCGGCAAGCCGCTGTTGATCGTGCGCGACGAGGAGCAGCGCATTCGGGTGTTCCACAACTCATGTCGACATCGCGGCATGGTGATGATGGAGGAACCCGCAAAGGTGCGACGTCGAATCCAATGCGCCTATCACTGCTGGTCGTACAAGCTCGACGGCAGCCTCAATGCCACGCCGTATCTCAAGCGTGAACGTGGCCGGGAAGTGCCCCAAGGCGCGGAGCACCTTGGACTACTTGGCGTCTCGTCGCACGTCTGGGCCGGGATGGTCTTCGTCAACCTCGGCGTCGAGTTCAATTCAACCGAGGCAGCTGCAGCCGACTTCGAAGGGATGCTTTCGCCAATCTTGCAGCGCTGGAATCACATCGACTTCTCGCGCCTCCACCTCGCGCAAGAACGCGAGTTCGACATCGGCGCCAATTGGAAGCTCATCGTCGAGAACTTTCTCGACTTCTACCACCTGCCCTTCATACATCCGCAGGTCGGGCCGGTGAGTGCGTCACTTGACGTCGACGATGTGTGGCTCGCAGACCATATTCTCGGCGGGACCTACCCACGAGGCGCAGCGGGCAAGGCAGCCAAAACCGACGATGCACTGCCATTTTTGGGTGATGTGCCACCGGAGCGAACCGAAAGTCAGGACATCTTCTGCGTCTTTCCCAATGCGCTGCTGTTCTTGGAGGCCGACTGGTTCCAAGTGATCGGTTTCGACCCGACGGCGCCGGACCGCACAATGGAGCACATGGCAATCTTCGTCGACGCCGAGGCCGGTGGGGAGCGATACAGCGCGGCTCGAAAGAGCCTCACCGACATTCTCTTCGAGGTAAACGAGCAGGATGTGCCCATCCTGTACCGCATGCAGGCCGGACGACACTCTCCCGCATCGAACTTCACCAACCTGGTGACTCATTGGGATCAAATCACCGCCGCATTCCAACAGCTGGTGGCACAGCGGGCGGGGTACTGATGAGGACGGTCGACGCGGTCGAGCCGACCGAAGCGCAACTGCGGCGAGAACTGGCCGCGGTGTATCGGCTGGTAGCGCACTTCAAGATGACCGACCTGATCTTCACCCACATCTCGGTGCGGCTGCCCGGTCCCGACGATCACTTCCTCATCAACCCCTATGGCCTGCTGTTCGAGGAGATCACCGCGTCGAATCTGGTGCGGATCGACCTGAACGGCCGAGTCGTCGGCGACTCTGACCACACCGTGAACCCGGCTGGCTTTGTCATCCACAGCGCCATTCACCGCGAACGCGAGGATGCACACTGTGTGCTGCACACCCATACGCTGGCCGGGTGTGCGGTGGCCGCTTCGTCGTCGGGTCTGCTTCCGCTGAACCAGATCTCGATGGAGTTCTACAACAGAGTTGGCTATCACGACTACGAGGGCGTGGCGCTGAACCTCGACGAACAGAAGCGGCTGATTGCCGACATCGGCGATCATCCCGCGCTGATCCTGCGCAATCACGGTCTGCTGACGGTGGGTCGTACTCCGGGACAGGCGTTCCTGCGGATGCACTATCTCAACAAGGCATGCGAGATCCAAGTAGCGGCAACGCGCGCCGGAGAGGTGATACTGCCGGATCCCGCGATCGCCGAGCACACCGCACAGCAGCTGAGTGGCCAAGATGCCGGCGACGACTACACCGACGACGTAGGCCTCGAACTCGCCTGGCAGGCGATGTTGCGATTGGTCGAGCGCGTCGCACCCGACTACAGGGAGTGAAACACGATGTCGGACAACACTATTAACGATACGACCATCCTGGGCCCGCCGGACGCAAGCCGTGCACCCCGCTACACCGAGCCCGGCACGTTTGCGCGTCTACCTCGACTGTCCGAGGTGGGCAATGCCGCGGTCACGATTGTCGGTATCCCGTTCGACACGGGTGTCAGCTATCGGCCGGGCGCACGATTCGGACCCGGACACATCCGAGCGTCGTCGAAGTTGTTGCGGCCCTACAATCCTGGCCTGGACATCGCGCCGTTCGGCGTTCATCAGGTGGCCGATGCAGGCGACATCGCGGTCAATCCGTTCGACATCGTGGAGGCTCTGGACACCGTCGACCACGCGGCCACGGCTCTGAGCGAGAACGGCTCGCGACTACTCACGCTGGGCGGTGATCACACACTGGCACTGCCGCTGCTGCGCGCGATGCACAAGTTGCACGGGAAAATAGCGGTGCTGCACTTCGACGCCCACCTCGACACCTGGGATACATATTTCGGGGCGCCGTTCACACACGGCACCCCGTTTCGCCGGGCCAGCGAAGAGGGCCTGATCGACATGGAACGGTCCATGCACGTCGGGACCCGCGGCCCTTTGTACGGCAAACAGGACCTCGAGGACGATGCGGTTCTCGGCTTCCAGGTAGTCCGAAGCGACGACTACCAGTTCGACGGTGTGCGTTCAATCATCGATCGAATTGTCCGGCGCGTTTCCGGTGGACCGGTGTACGTGTCGATTGACATCGACGTCCTCGATCCGGCGCACGCCCCCGGGACCGGCACCCCGGAGGCCGGAGGTATGACCTCACGTGAGTTGCTCAACACGTTGCGTGGCTTGGTGGGGCTGAACATCGTCGGAGCTGACATCGTCGAAGTGGCGCCAGCTTATGACCACGCGGAGGTCACAGGTATCGCCGCAGCCCATGTGGGATACGAGCTCTTGTCGGTGCTGGCGTGTAACGAGGTGCGGTAGCCATCTTCCGCGTCTCGTACCCGTGCCCCACAGACGACGAGAGCCGGGCGGAACGGCGTCCGCCCGGCTTTCGCCCGGTGTAAAGCTACTGCGTATCAGGCAGCGGGTAAATCAAGCAGCGACGACGTCGACCTGAACGGTCGCGGTGACGTCAGGGTGCAGGTTCACGACGACCGGGAAGGTGCCGGTCGACTTGATGTGCCCCTTGGGCAGTTCGACGGTGCGCTTGTCGACTGCGGGGCCACCTGCGGACTTGATCGCGCCGGCGACATCGCCAGCGGTGACCGAGCCGAACAGCTTGCCCGAATCGTGCGTCTTGACCGACAGGCTGATGCCCGACAGGTTCTCGAGTGCCTGCTTGAGCTCGTTGGCGTGCTCGACGCCACGGACCTCGCGGGCCTCCTGCGAGCGTCGGATGGTCTCGACCTGCTTCTCGGCACCACGGGTGGCCTTGATGGCCAGGCCGCGGGGCAGCAGGAAGTTGCGGCCGTAGCCGTCCTTGACCTCGACGGTGTCGCCTGCTTCGCCGAGGTTCTCCACGGCAGCGGTGAGGATGAGTTTCATGTCGTTATCCCCTCCGGCTTATCGGGCGGTCGAGGTGAAGGGCAGCAGTGCCACCTCACGCGAGTTCTTGACGGCCACAGCGACGTCGCGCTGATGCTGGACGCAGTTGCCGGTCACGCGACGCGACCGGATCTTGCCACGATCGGACAGGAAACGACGCAGCAGCGCGGTGTCCTTGTAGTCGATGTCGGCCTTCTTGTCCTTGCAGAAGGAGCACGCCTTGGTCTTGGTGACCTTCTCGACGCGCACCTTCCGGGTGCTCTTAGCTTTTGCCATGTGTACTTACTCCAAAGTTGTTGCGAGAACGCTTCTTTCACATGAAGGGCGTCGTCGCGGTTCAGAAGGGGGGTTCGTCGTCCCCGCCGCCGAAGTTTCCGCCGCTGCTCGCGGGTGCACTGCCCCACGGGTCGTCGGCGACCTGCTGGCCCGAGCCCGACCCGCCGCTGCGGCTTCCGCCGCCGGACGAGCCGAAGCCTCCGCCGCCGCCCCCACCGCGCGAGGCCTTGTTGACCTTCGCGGTGGCGTACCGCAGCGATGGGCCGATCTCGTCGACCTCCAGCTCAACAACAGTGCGCTTCTCACCCTCGCGGGTTTCGTACGACCGCTGCTTGAGACGGCCCTGCACGATGACCCGGGATCCCTTGGTCAGACTCTCGGTCACGTTCTCCGCGGCCTCGCGCCAGATGTTGCAGCGCAGGAACAGCGCTTCGCCGTCCTTCCACTCGTTCGTCTGACGATCGAATGTGCGCGGCGTCGACGCCACCGTGAAATTGGCCACCGCCGCGCCCGACGGAGTGAACCGGAGTTCCGGATCAGCCGTGAGGTTGCCGATGACCGTGATGACCGTGTCGCCTGCCATGTGTTTCCCCTTAGGTCTACGTGTGGGCACTCGTCGAAATCGATGTGCACCGCGAGTTGAGTTCAACCCTAGGTGTCGACACCGACGAGATCGATGGATTCGTTCGGTCGATCAGGGATCTGTGGGTTACTTGCGCAGAACCTTCGTGCGCAGAACCGACTCGTTGAGCTTCAGCTGACGATCGAGCTCGCTGACCGTCTTGGGCTCGGCGTTGAGATCGATGACGGCGTAAATGCCTTCGCTGTGCTTCAAGATCTCGTACGCGAGTCGGCGCTTGCCCCAGATGTCGACGTTATCCACCTTGCCGCCGTCGTTACGGACAACGTTGAGGAAAGTATCGAGTGAAGGGGCGACGGTGCGCTCGTCCAGATTAGGATCGAGAATGACCATCAATTCGTAGTGACGCATAAGACCACATCACCTCCTATGGGCTCATCGGCCACGGACTGTCCGTGGCAGGAGGGTCGCCTGCGTCGGCAACCGCTCCACCATACACGGGGCACCCCTGACCAGCGAAATCGCGCTGCAACGCACAACCCCGCCCCGCCGAGACGACGCCGGCCGACGGGTAGGTGACGCAGACCACCGGCCCGCCATCTCTTACCCTGTAGGCCATGCCCGCGCTCCGCTTCTCTCCGACCATGGGCTTCGGGCAGTACACACTGTCTCGCCGAGGCGAGACGGCGTTGATCCTTCTGGTCTCGCTCCTTCTCACGTCGGTGGCTCTGTACTGGTCCTATGTCATCAAGGTGAAGTGCGGCGGCGAGCCGTTCTTTCCCGACGGTCGGTCGCATCGCTTCCCCGTCGGCGACGTCGACGCCGTGGTCCCCTGCTACTCCGACCTGATGTACCTGTGGGTCGGGCGCGACATCAACAACCACATCTTCCCGTACATCCACGGCGGGATCGGCCCGAACGGTCACCTGTTCGGCGGCGTTGTCGAGTACCCGGTGCTGTCGGGGATGTTGATGTACCTCGGCGCGATCGGCGCCAACACCGACACCGAGTTCTTCCAGCATTCCGCACTGCTGCTCGCCCCGTTCGCCTTCGCGATCACCATCATGCTGGCGTTGATGACCCGCTGGTGGGTTCTTCTGTGGGCAGCCACGCCGCCGCTCGTGCTCTACGCCTTTCACAACTGGGAGCTGCCCGTCGTCGCGACAGCGGTCGGTGCCGTCGCGGTGATGGCGTGGGGTGCGTCGACCAATCCACGAACCGGCGAGCGTCGACTCTCACTACGAACGTCGGCGATGCTCGCGGCCGTGCTGTTGGGAATCGGCTTCTGCCTCAAGCTCTATCCGGGCTTCTTCGCGCTGCCGCTAGCGCTGTACGTACTGACGCGCGGCGCGGGCGGCATGATCAACGCGCGTCGTCGAACCGAAGATCTCGATTGGACCGGCGCGATCATGACGGCCGCGGCGGCTGCCGTGACGGTGATCGCGATTCAGTTGCCGTTCATGATCGTCGGCTTCGAGGGCTGGAAGGCCGCACTCTCGTTCCAGGGCAAGCGGAAGTCCGACGTCGACACCAACTCCATCTGGTACTGGGGACTTCGACATTTCACCGGCGGACAGACCGACACGTACAACTCGCTCGTCGGCATGCTGTCACCACTGCTGATCCTGTGCGCCTTCGCGCTCGCGGTCTATCTGGGGTGGCGGGTGTACCTGCAGTCGGGCACCTATCCGTGGATCGGCGTCTCGGGTGCGATGCTCGCCGGATTCATGTTGTTCCACAAGGTCCACTCGCCGCAGTACGCGCTGTGGATCCTCCCGTTCTTCGTGCTCCTGAAGACGCGGTGGCCGATCATTGTCGCCTACCTCATCGCCGACTTCCTGTTGGACACCACCATCTTCCGGTTGTTCGGCATCTACACGGCGCACGCGCCGATGCAGTGGTGGGTGATGGCGGGCGTGAACATCGGCGTCTGGGTGACCGCCGCGATCCACCTCTACCTGATCTTCGCGTTCGTGCGTGCCCCGCTGCGGGAACCGTTGGCCACCATGGTCGCTCGACGCCCACGGCCCTCCGACGACCCCGAACCCGTGCTCGCGACGTCGTCGTAGAGGAGTCGACATGAACGAATGGCTTGGCGACGCCCCGCTCGTCGGCGAGCGGGTCACCTTGCGACCCTTGACCTTCGACGACGCTCCCGCACTCGCGCAAGTTGTCGACGATCCGCAGCGCTTCGCCTGGACATCGGTGCCACACGACGAGGAGTCGGCGCGCGAATACATTGCCGCCGCACACGCCGACGATGCGCGCATCGCCTACGCGGTCGTCGACAACAGCAACGGACGGCTGGTTGGCTCGACGAGCTACTACGACATCGACCACGCCAACCTCTCCGTCGCGATCGGGTACACCTTCTACGCCGAGAAGGCGCAGGGCACGGCGGTCAATCCGACCGCGAAATACCTTCTGCTACATCACGCCTTCGACGACTGCGGCGCCGTACGCGTCGTGTGGCACACGCACGAGAACAACGCGCAGTCGAGGGCGGCGATCGCGAAACTCGGCGCCGAGTTCGAGGGACTCCTCCGCAAACATCGACGCTGGGCCGACGGATGGCGCACCACCGCGCAGTACGCCATGACCGACGACGACTGGCCCGCTGCGAGAGACGCACTGCTGCAGCGCATCTCACATCACGGGTAAGACATCCCGATTCGGCCGTCGCGGTATCGTCCGAACTCGTCGTGACGCAGGTAGCCCGGCTCGCCCACGTCTCCGATAGCCCGCATGATCTTCGCTCCAATCTTGGAAAAGTGTTCTGCCGCAGGCGAGCTGGGGTTCATCTCCGACAGCATGCCCATCCAGTGGTAGACGAGCTTCAGGTCGTTGGCATTCAGCGGCCCCGGAACCCACCTGTCGTATGGCTCCTCCTGCCACGTGTCGCGGTGCCACGACTGCCATCCGTAATCCCACCCGCTCGGTGGTGCTATCGCGACGAGACCGTTGACGACGACGTCGAGTCGTTCGACGCCGATCTCGGTGCGCCAGCGTCGTAGCAGGCCCAGATAGGCGACGTACTCGTCGGCCGACCAGTTGGTGGTGCTCAGGCTGTCCCATCCGGCCCACCGCAGCGCGCGTGCCACCGCGGGCTCGATCACCTGGCAGGGATGGTCGGCGGCGCCTGCTCCCGCGAAGTAGAGGTACCAGGTGAAGCCGCTCGGCCCGAGTCGGTCGATGCGGTTGGTGCGTCCGGGACGCAGCATGTCGTAGGCCTTGTCCGGATCGGTTGACGCGATGGCTGCCGCCTCCTGCAGCACGCGGGCGACTCGGCTGCGATTAGCGCTCACCGCGATGATGCGTTTGCGGTTGTCGGAGACGGCGCGCCCGGTGCAGAACGCGACGGAGTTCCAGAGGAGGGTGAGCGCCGCGTCGGGGCTCGTGGACGCGAGTGTGCCGAGGTCGAACAACTCGGCGCGCGAACGGGATGTGCCGATCCCGGCGTCGGGGAGGCCTGCGGCGACGAGCTCGTCGCGCCACCAGTTGCCGTCGATCTGCACGGTGTCGGTCATGAGGGCTGCGGTGCGGTCGGCATGCGCGGCCCATTCGATGAGTTCGGTGGGAGCTGGGAGGTCGGGTGTTGTCATGCACCCTAGGACGTCGAGAACCGCCGCTCGGTTCCACCTGATTTTCCTGCCGTGACGTCTCCCGCCATGACATTTCCTGCCGCGACATTTCCAGCGACGCCGTCGAGGCGCGCGGCATCACGCGGCGGATACGCGCCGACGGCGCCGTCGAGTGGTCCGCCCGCCGGATCGTCGAGCGGTCTGCCGCGTCGATCTCGACGCACCAGGTCGTCCTCGGGGTGGTAGATCTGCCAGATCACGACGATGCACAGCACGATCACCATCAGAGCGCGAACGACAACGGCCAGGGTGAACCAACCCTCGGGGAGCCAGCGGCGCGATGGGTCGAGGAACAGTGACATCCGCGGAATCCACACCAGGGCGTCGATCACCATCCACGTCATCAGCAGTCGCGTATGCGGAATGGCCAGTACAGCGAGCGGCACGAGCCACAGCGAGTACTGCGGACTCCACACCTTGTTCACCAGCAGAAAGCCCGCGACCATGAGGAACGCCAACTGCACGAGACGCGGTCGGGTCGGCGCGCGCAGAGCCAGGTAGCCGATCCCGCACGCGATCAGGGCCAGCAAACCTAGTGTGATCGCGTTCAGCAGCGTGATGTTCCATGTGAAACCAAACGCTTTGGCGAGGATGCGGAAGAGGGTGTCGGAGTCGGCGCCGCGCTCGCTGTTGTAGCGGAAGAACTCGTACCAGCCGCGCGGATACAGCACCAGGATCGGCAGATTCACCACGACCCACGTCAGCACCGCCACCGCCGCTGCGGTCAAGAAATCGGTGACCCGCCTTGCCCTCAGGCATAGCACGAGAAGAACGAACAGCAGCAGGATCGGATACCACTTCGACGCGACACCGAGTCCGATGAACAACCCCGCGAGCCAGGGTTTATTGCGCGCCCACGCCAGGATCGCGACGGCGACCATCGCCACCGCGATTGCGTCGAAGTTGGTGAACGCGTGGACGATCACCAGTGGTGAGAGCGCAGCCAACCACGCCGCCCAGATGCGCGTACGAGCGGTCAGCGCCGTCGCCCAGACGACGACGAGCCAGAACAGCGCGAGGCCGAGCGCCACGAGGTTGAAGAACAAGACGACGCTCAGCGCCCCGGGGATGCCGAACTCGTCATGCAACCACTGCCAACCGTGCGCAGCCTGCGCGGCGGCGTACATGTAGAGGCCGGTCAGCACCGGGTACTCCATGTACCGCTTGATGGTGTTGCCGTTCTGGTCTTGTTGAAACCAGTACGTCTTGTAGGGGAACGCACCCTTGTCCAGTTGTTCGGCGCCGTAGAGCGCGATCACGTCGGAGTAGCAGAGATTGGTGAACTGACGCTGGTTGTCCCAGTCGAGTCGCATCGAGTGCCCGGCGTCGTTGGCCTCCGACGTCGCCGGAGCCTGCTGCAGACAGCCGGCCTTGCCGTACCAACTGAGGGCCAACGCACACAGTGACAGCAGGAACAGCACACGGATCGGTGTCCAACGCCGACTGCGTCCGACGGCCCCGTGCGTACCCAGCGGGCCGCCGATCACACGACTCGCGTCGCGCGCGACGACGTCGGTCCTGCTCGGGATCACGCGCGCGTCGTCGACCCGAAGGTCATCAGACAGCGCAACCGGGCTCGCTACCCCGTCGGAAATCACCCCGCCAGGAATCGATCGCTGCTGTGACTGCGCCGACGCGGCGTCGTCGAAGTGCTTTCCCGACGACGAGCGACGGTCAGCCGACCGGCGGCTCAGGGGTGACTCCGCCCTCGTTGCCGGTGCCGGTATTGCCCTCGCCGTTACCGCCGTTGCCCGCACCACCGTTACCGGTGGTGCCGTTGCCGTTTCCCGGCTCCGGATTACCTGGGAGCGGGATCGTCACGCCGGGAGCGAGGGTGATGCCGCCACCTCCGCCACCGCCGTTTCCGTTGCCCGGAATCTGCGGAATCTGCGGGGTGTTCTCCCGCGGCGCGCGTGTCCGCGGCGTGTTGTAGTCGGGGTTGTACGTCTGCGTCGGCGCCTCGGTCGGCGCACCTGCCTGACCACCCACAGCCGCGGGTTCTGGGAACTGCTCGATCTGGTCGCCCTCGAGCGCATTGTTCATCGACTTGCGCCAGATCTGCGAGGGCAGTCCGCTGCCGTAGACCGGCGAACCCCCGTAATTGGTCAGCGCGGTGCCCTTGTCGGTACCGACCCAGACGGCCGTGGACAGCTGCGGCGTGTATCCGACCATCCACGCGTCCTTGTTCTGCCCGGTGTCGCCGAGCTGCGCGGTGCCGGTCTTGGCCGCCGACGGACGTGTGCCGTAGGTGCCGTCGGAGAGTCCGTTGCCGTTCGAGTACGCGGCAATCGGCTCGAGCGCGGAGGTCACGTTGTCGGCGACCTTGGCGGGGAAGACGCGCTTGCCGTCGTTCTGCTGATGCTCGTAGAGCACCTCGCCGGTCGAGGTCTCGACCTTCTGCACCATGTACGGCTCGCGATACACACCCGACGCTGCGAGGGTTGCGTACGCCGACGCCATGTCGATGACCCGAGACGGGTACTGACCGAGCACGACGCCGCCCTCGACCTGACCGTCGGGGTTCTGGAGCGTCTGCTTGATGTCGCCGAAGGACTCGGCGACACCCGCGGTGTGCGCGGCGTCGGCGACAGCGCGCGCCTGACCGTTGAGGTCCATCATCAGGCGGTAGTAGACGGTGTTGAGCGACATCTTCATCGCCGTGGCGAGGTTGCACGAGCCGCAGCTCTCACCGTCGGAGTTCTCGACGGTCAGACCCGACGACGTCTGATACGGCGCGGAGCTGTACACCTTCGACAGCGGGATTCCCTGCTGCAGTGCAGCGACGAGCGCGAACACCTTGAACGACGATCCGGTCTGCA
Source organism: Gordonia sp. w5E2 (assembly GCF_036540975.1). NCBI lineage: Bacteria > Bacillati > Actinomycetota > Actinomycetes > Mycobacteriales > Gordoniaceae > Gordonia > Gordonia sp. w5E2. The sequence continues at coordinate 4,970,110 of NZ_CP144213.1, forward strand.
GACCTGCCTGCGCGTAGTCCCAACCCTGGCCGTCGTCGCCGCCGTAGTAGCCGCGAACTCCACCGGTCTTGGGATCGATCGACACGACGGCGTCGCGGATCTTGTCGGGCTCGCCGTTGAGCACGCCGTTGTCGCACGAGTAGATCTTGTTCTCGCGGCACGCGGCCTGCACGGCGGCGTTCTGCGCCTTGGGATCGATGGTGGTGGTGATCTTGAGACCCTCGGTCCGCACCTGCTGCTCGGAGATGTTCAGCTTGTTCAGCTCGGCCATCACCTGGCGCTTGATCAGACCGTTGGGCCCGGGCGTCTCGACGGCCGCCGCGGGCTGCGGGTAGACCTTCGGGTACTGCATCGACGCACGCTCGGACTGCGTGAGCGAACCGGTCTGCACCATGCCGTCGAGCACGTAGTTCCAGCGACCCTCGGAGGCGACCTTGTCGACGGCCGGGTCGTAGTAGGAAGGCGAACGGATCGCAGCTGCCAGAACCGCGGACTCCTCGGGGGTCAGCTTGCTGACGTCCTTACGGAAGTAGGCCTGCGAGGCTGCGGACACACCATAGGCGCCGCGGCCGAAGTAAATGGTGTTGAGGTAGGCGGCCATGATGTCGTCCTTGGACCACTGTCCCGACATCTTGGTCGCGATCGCGAGCTCTTTGAACTTGCGCTCGTAGCTGTGCTCGTCACCGACGAGCGCGTTCTTGACGTACTGCTGCGTGATGGTCGAACCACCACCGGCGTCGGCGTTGTTGGTGAAACGACCGAGCACCGCACGGCCGATACCCGTCACCGAGAAGCCTTCATTGCTGCGGAACTGACGGTCTTCGGCCGCGATCACCGCGTCCTGCATCGACTTGGGGATGTCAGTGATCTTGACGTCGGTGCGGTTGCCCTCCGGCGGCACGACCTTGGCAAGCGTCTTGCCCGTCGAGTCGGTGATCAGCGCAACCTGGTTCTGCTTGATATCGCCAGGGCTCGGCACCGTCGCGGTCGCGTAGGCGATCGCGAAAGCAAGGATGCCGATCAGGATGACCGCGGGGACCAGCCCGCCGAGAATGCCAAGCGTCCAGGCGATCACGCGATGCCGTGACTGCGTTGTCTGCTCGGCATCTTTCTTGGCCGATCGAGTCGGCCGTTTTCCCGTGCCGCGCGACGACTCCGTCCCGCTCATCGATCACCTTTCCGCACCGCGATCCAGGTCCCGCTCACGCGCGCCTGTGCCGTGTTGTTCGAGGTCAGAACCGCCACCGTGGTCGGTTTACCGTTCCTCACAGTACTTCTCCATCGCATCGAGCCCACTCCACTGTGACGTATGCGGCGGTCGCGCGGCAAAAACCTGCGGCACACACCACACACGTCAGAACGTCGACGAGCGCCTTATCTCTCGTCGACGAACGTGGAAACAACAGTTATTCGGCCACCCGACGACGACGTCGTGTCGATCGTGGCGGCAGACCCGCAACGTACGACTGGACGAGATGGTTCCAGCTACATGTACGGCAGACCTCGACGACGTGCACGGTGAATTCTTCGGCGGTCGCGTCGAGTGAGGCGATCTCTTCTGCGGTACGCGCCGATCCCGACACCTGGCCGAGCCGGTCGCCGAACACCCACGACACCAGCGTGACCTGCTCTTTGCGGCAGATCGGGCACAGCGTCGATGACGGGCGCCCGTGAAACTTCGCGGCGCGCAGCAGGTAGGGATTCGCATCGCACACGTCGGCGACGGCTGTCCGGCCGGAGTGGACATCGGACAGTCGGGACCGACGCTGCAAGGCGTAGTCGACGATCTGGCGCACGTGTTTCAGGGTACGTCGTCGCGCTCGGGGACGTCCGCGCGGACGCGCGCCGCGTCGAGCCTCGCAAACGCGCGGGTCGCCCGCCGGACACCCGCGCGACATGTTGTGGACACTCCCCCGTCGACACAGTTATATCGGTGCGATACATTGGAAACCACATCGACGCGACATGCCGTGCCGTCCCATCGGACTTTCTCGGCGTGCGCGATCAGCCATGAGACTCCGAGGAGGTGCGCACCCATGCTGGAGCTCGCCATTCTCGGATTGCTGCTCGAATCGCCCATGCACGGCTACGAGCTGCGCAAACGCCTTACGGGGTTGCTGGGCGCATTCCGCGCGTTCTCGTACGGATCGCTGTATCCGACGCTGCGCAGGATGCAGGCCGACGGCCTGATCGACGAAGCGAGCACACCCGCGGGCATGAAGGTGCGTCGCGGCCGCCGCGTCTACCAGCTGACCGAGAAGGGTCGTATCCGCTTCAACGAGCTGGTCGCCGACACCGGACCGCAGAACTACACCGACGACGGATTCGGCGTCCACCTGGCCTTTTTCTCCCGCACCCCCGCGGTGGCCCGGATGCGGATTCTCGAGGGGCGTCGGCGTCAGGTCGAGGAACGGCGTGAGGGATTGCGCGAACTCGTCACGCGCGCGACACGCGCGTCGGATCGCTACACCCGCCAACTGCACGAGCTGAGTCTCGAATCGAGCGAGCGCGAGGTGCGCTGGCTCAACGAACTCATCGCCGCAGAACACACACTTCCGGACGCGAACCCACAGCCGGTTCGCGACGGGACACAGGAAACACCCGAGCCGCCGGAATCGGCTGCGCTCGACACCACCCCGGTGACGCAGAATTCGCCGGCGGTAACCCACGTTCCAGGGTCCAGCGACGTTCGCGGTCCCAGAGAAAAAGAAGGAGAACCCGACCATGGGTGAGCCCAATAAGGTGCGCGTGGCCATAGTGGGCGTAGGAAACTGCGCTTCATCCTTGGTCCAGGGCGTTCAGTACTACAAGGATGCCGACGAGAACTCGACCGTCCCCGGTCTGATGCACGTCAAGTTCGGTCAGTACCACGTGCGCGACGTCGAGTTCGTCGCCGCGTTCGACGTCGACGCCAAGAAGGTCGGCTTCGACCTCTCCGACGCGATCTTCGCGAGCGAGAACAACACCATCAAGATCGCCGACGTCCCGCCGACCGGTGTCACCGTGCAGCGCGGCCACACCCTCGACGGTCTCGGCAAGTACTACCTGCAGACCATCACCGAGGCCGACGGCGACGGCGTCGACGTCGTGAAGACTCTCAAGGACAACGACGTTGACGTCCTGGTCTCCTACCTCCCCGTCGGCTCCGAGCAGGCTGACAAGTTCTACGCACAGTGCGCGATCGACGCGGGTGTCGCCTTCGTCAACGCCCTGCCGGTGTTCATCGCCTCCGACCCCGAGTGGGCCGAGAAGTTCCGCGCCGCAGGCGTGCCGATCGTCGGCGACGACATCAAGAGCCAGGTCGGCGCGACCATCACCCACCGCGTGATGGCCAAGCTGTTCGAGGATCGCGGCGTCGCACTCGACCGCACCTACCAGCTCAACGTCGGCGGCAACATGGACTTCAAGAACATGCTCGAGCGCGAGCGTCTCGAGTCCAAGAAGGTCTCCAAGACCCAGGCCGTCACGTCGAACCTCACCGGCTCGCTCGCCGGCAAGGTCGAGGACAAGAACGTCCACATCGGACCGTCGGACCACGTCGCATGGCTCGACGACCGCAAGTGGGCCTACGTCCGCCTCGAGGGACGCGCCTTCGGCGACGTGCCGCTCAACCTGGAGTACAAGCTCGAGGTCTGGGACTCCCCCAACTCGGCAGGCATCATCATCGACGCCGTGCGCGCCGCGAAGATCGCCAAGGACCGCGGCATCGGCGGACCGATCCTGCCCGCCTCGGCCTACCTGATGAAGAGCCCGCCCGAGCAGCTCGCCGACGACGTCGCTCGCCAGCAGCTCGAGACGTTCATCGAGGGCTGATCCGACGGTCTGACCCCGTCACGCCACACGATGCCCCTTGGTCCGGACCCCCGGACCGAGGGGCATCGTCGTGTGTGGGGGGTTGTGTCAGCGACCCCGGGCAGCGACGCTCACGCCTGCGGCGCCAACACGTCCTCGTGTCCGTGTCGTCGGCACCAGCTCACGATGTAGCGCGCGTGCAGGCCGCACCATCGGTACACCGACGCCTGGGTGAGCGGCAGGCGGTCGTCGTGTTCGCGGCGCTCGAGCAGCAGCGGACCGAGGTAGTGGCTGGTCACCTTGTTCGCGGTGTTGTGCGACACCTTCGCAACCGACGCCAACGTCGCGTTGTCCGACGCATTTCCCGCGGCAATGGCGCCCGCCATGCGCGCCGCCGTGATCCCGCGCCTGCCGGAGAACAACTCGTACAGCGGCGGGTGAGTCGGCGAGGGCACCCGGTCGTCGAGCTTCGAGCCGTGAGCGACGGTGCGCAGCGCCGCGATCAGCGAGCCGAATCCGTCGGCCTTGGCGACCACGCCCCAGACATCCGGCCGCAGCCGTGCTTCTTCGAGATGATCGATCTCCATGGAGTGTCCCTGGGTCGCCAACAGCACCGGCGCGAGGCGGTCGGCATGATGGAGGCCGTCGAGGACGTCCAGACCGTCGAACGTCCACTCGATGTCGGGTCGATTCCAGATGAGGTCGGCGCAAACGACGTCGAACCGTACGCGCCCGGACACGCTGCGGACGAATTCCTCCTGGTCGCGGGCCACGACAACAGTGGCACCCTCGATAGCCGAACGCACCGGTTCGGCCACCACATGCCCAAGCGGTGATGCGATCAGGATGCGCATCCCTTCCATGGCCACTCCCCTCGAGCGCGGGTTCGCATGCGTGATTACGCATCCCATGCCACTTTTCATGCGCGATCTTGCACGCACATGTTTGCGTCAGGCGTTTTCGTGCGTGAACCCCGCACATATATGTCATCACAAGTGCTGACTTGCGCAGCCGCCGGGGGCAGGATTCTTTATGCTCGATTTGCTCGAGTACATCAAATGCACACTCGCGCGCTGCGCATTTTCCGGGGGGACCTCAATGACTGCCGACGTCGTCAGCGAACTCGACACCGCACCTTTGGAGGCCGTCAGGACCGCACCCACCGCGGTGATCATCGCAGAACACGACGTCATCGACTCGGCGCTGGCCGTGTTCGTCGAGGACGCCGGACATCGCGCAGTCATCATCGACCTCGACAACGCGACCGATTCACTCGGCGGACTCGACGCCCCTGGCATCACGATCGTGCGGTCCGCGCGCCGCGTCGCTCAGGTCCGGTCCATTCGCGCGCTGAACGGCACCGTGATCGGCGCGATCGGCGTGCCTGTGTCGGACGCGCGCAGCATCGACATCACCGACCCCGGACACGCGCTCGACGTCTTGGCCGCGCTGGCCGGAAGGTCGGAGTCGGCCCAACCCCGCGTCCCCCGCATCCACCTCACCGAACGCGAGCGCGAGATCCTCACCGCGTACGTCCTCGGCGCGACGCTGCGCGAGACGGCTCGCCGGTTCTTCATCGCCGAGAGCACGGCACGCGAGCACTATCGTCGGGTTCGGCAGCGGTATCTCAACGCCAGCAGGCCCGTCTCCAACAAGGCCGAGCTGCTGCTCGCACTCATCGCCGACGGTTGGGTGCGCCCCGAGCAACTGTGAACCCGCGAATGCAAGCCGACGCCTCCGCGCTGATCAGTAGTGTTGAACCATGCGCGTGCAACGGTGGGTGGCGACCGGTCCCGGCGGTCTCGACGACTTCGCATTCATCGATGATCAGCTCCATCCACCAGGGCCGGGCGAGGTCAGTATCGAAGTGCTCGCCGCAGGCGTCAATCCCGCGGACCTCAAGCACACGCTGACCGCATCGGAGTTTCCCGTCCCTGTCGGCTACGAGGTGTCCGGAGTGATCGCGGCACTCGGCCCGGGCACCGAGATTGCCTCTGGCGCAGCATCTCCCGGCGACGACGTCCTCGCATTCCGGGTATACGGCGGGTACGCGACAGCGTTGACTGTGCCCGCGGAGAAGGTGTTCGCAAAGCCTTCGACGCTCAATGAGGCCTCGGCTGCAAACCTGCTGCTCGCGGGCACGACCGCCGCCGACATGCTACGGGCGTCACGCGCGGCGACCGGCGACACGGTTCTCCTACACGGCGCGTCGGGCGCGGTCGGCATGGCGGTGTTGCAACTCGCGCTGCTGCGCGGCATCACCGTGATCGGGACGGCGAGTCCGCACAGTTTTGAGCGGGTCGTCGAATTCGGTGGTCTCCCAGTCGAATACGGCCCAGGGCTGGCCGATCGTGTTCGCGCGCTGGCTCCGAACGGCGTCGACGCCGCACTCGACGCGGCCGGTACCGACGAGGCCATCGATACATCCGAGGAGTTGGTCGCCGACCGCTCGCGCATCGTCACCATCGTGGCGCGCGACCGCGCCCAGCGAGACGGATTCGTAGCTCTTGGCGGTACACAGCCAGAGAGTGCCGCCTACCGCGATTCGGTTCGGGCGGAGTTGATCGCGCACGCCGCGGCAGGCGACCTGGTGGTTCCGGTCGCCCACACCTTCCACCTGTCACAAGCGCGCGCGGCTCTCGAACTCGTCTCGGGCGGACACGCGGGCGGCAAGGTCGCGCTGCTGGTATGAGTCTGATGATCGTGGCCGAGGAGGATAGTGCCACAAGGAAGGCCGTGGCACAGTGAGAGACGTGTTGTTGCCTTACCTCGTCCCCGCCGCGCCCGATGACCCCGACGCGGTGACCGTCGGCGACGACGCGCTCTCGCGCGAAGACCTCGTCGGTGCGGCAACCGCTGTCGCAGAACGGATTCGCGGAGCACGCACGCTGGCCGTGCTCGCCCATCCGACGATCGAGACAGTTCTCGCCGTCGTCGGCGGCCTCATTGCGGGAGTTGCGATCGTTCCCGTTCCGCCGGATTCCGGCCCGCGCGAACTCGAGCACATTCTGACCGACTCGGGTGCGCAGGCGTGGCTCGGCGCCGCACCCGATTCGACGACACTGCCGGTCATCCCGATCCGACGCTTCGCCCGCTCGTGGCATTCGCATCCCGAACCTCCCGGCGAGTCCACCGCGCTGATCCTGTACACCTCGGGCACGACCGGGCTTCCCAAGGGCGTGCCGATCACCCGCCGCGCGATCGCCGCGGGACTCGACGCGCTGGCCGATGCGTGGGCGTGGACCTCCGACGACACTCTCGCCCACGGCTTGCCGCTGTTCCATGTCCACGGGCTGATCCTCGGCGTTCTCGGCCCACTGCGCCGCGGCGGCAAGCTGATTCACACCGTCAAGCCCACCCCCGCGGGTTACGCCGCCGCGGCCGCTCGCGGTGCGTCGATGTTCTTCGGAGTACCGACGGTCTGGACCCGTATCGGCGCCGATCCTGCTGCAGCGCAGTCACTTTCCTCAGCACGACTGCTGGTGTCGGGAAGTGCCCCGCTACCCGTCCCGGTGTTCGACAGGATTCGTGAGCTGACCGGACACGAGATCGTCGAACGATATGGCATGACCGAGACCATGATCACCGTGTCGACCCGATTCGACGGCGAGCGCCGACCAGGCTGGGTGGGAATACCGCTGCGCGGCGTCGAAACACGGCTGCGCAGCAGCGAGATCGACTCCGGTGCAACGGATCTACCGCACGACGGCGAGTCGGTCGGCGACCTCCACGTGCGCGGACCGATGGTCGGGTCGGGATACCTGAACCGGCCGGAGGCCACGGCCGAGAGTTGGCTCGCCGACGGCTGGTTCGCGACGGGCGACGTCGCAGTGATCGGCGACGACGGCATGCACCGCATCGTCGGCCGTGCGTCGACCGATCTGATCAAGTCGGGCGGATTTCGTGTCGGCGCGGGCGAAATCGAGACCGTCCTACTCGGGCACCCCGCCGTCGACGAGGTCGCGGTGATCGGCGTTCCCGACGACGACCTCGGGCAGCGGATCGTCGCATATGTGGTCGGGACGGCAGTCCCCGACGACGAGCTCATCGGGCTCGTGGCCACCGAGCTGTCCCAGCACAAGCGGCCCCGGGAGATCAGGCGCGTCGACTCACTTCCACGCAACGCGATGGGCAAGGTGCAGAAGAAGCTGTTGACGCAGTGACCAGTCCGTTCGGCCGTCGCGGTTCGACCACCGGCGGCGTTCGACGCCCCGCCACCCGGATCGACATCATTCCCTCGGCCTACGGCCAACCAGCTTCTATGTTCCCGTCAGCCGTCCGTGGGTAGGGTGGCGGGCGCGTCGGCAATATGTCCGACTTGTCACTTACGATGTGACCGTCATTCGACAGTGGCTCCCGCCACACCGCGGCAGAAAGGCACGAAACATGGGCGTCAGCCTGAGCAAGGGTGGAAACGTATCGCTGACCAAGGAGGCTCCCGGCCTCACGGCTGTCGCAGTCGGCCTCGGCTGGGATGCGCGGACCACCACCGGTGTCGAGTTCGACCTCGACGCCAGCGCAATCGCGTGCGGTACCGACAAGCGGGTGCTCTCCGACCAGCACTTCGTGTTCTTCAACAACCTCCGCTCGCCGGAGGGCTCCATCGAACACGCCGGCGACAACACGACCGGTGAGGGTGACGGCGACGACGAGGTCATCAACGTCGACCTCGCGGGCACCCCTCCCAACATCGATTCCATCGTCTTCCCGGTCTCGATCTACGACGCCGACTCGCGCGGTCAGTCGTTCGGTCAGGTTCGCAACGCCTACATCCGCGTCGTCAATCGCGCCAACGGCTCCGAGATCGCCCGCTACGACCTGTCCGAGGACGCGTCGACCGAGACCGCGATGGTCTTCGGAGAGCTGTACCGCAGCGGTGCCGACTGGAAGTTCCGCGCCGTCGGCCAGGGCTACGCGTCCGGCCTCGCGGGTATCGCCCGCGACTTCGGCGTCAACGTCTGATCCACGTCGCTACGATGCCGCGCCTGACATTCGCAGGCGCGGCATCTGGCTTGTTTGACCGCGTGAGCCCGGCATCGGGACACGTGGTCTCCCTACTTCGGTGATGCAAGAAAGGCCGCTCCACCGTGATCTTCCGAATATTCGGGCTGTCCATCGCCATCACGATCGCCTCGCTGGTGGTCGCATTCATCTATGGCGGCCCCACCGCCCTGTTCCTCACACTCATCCTCGGCATCCTCGAGGTGTCGCTCTCCTTCGACAACGCGGTCATCAACGCGACCGTGCTGCGACGCATGAGCGCGTTCTGGCAGAAGATCTTCTTGACCATCGGTGTGCTGATCGCGGTCTTCGGCATGCGGCTGGTCTTTCCGCTCGTGATCGTCTGGTTGAGCGCCAAGCTGAATCCCGTCGAGGCGCTGCGTCTCGCGCTCAACCCGCCGACCGACGGCTCTCCGACCTACGAGCAGATCATCACCGACGCGCACCCGCAGATCGCGGCGTTCGGTGGCATGTTCCTGCTGATGCTGTTCCTCGGCTTCGTCTTCGAGGAGAAGGAGATCCACTGGCTGCGGTGGATCGAGCGACCGCTCGAGCGCATCGGCAGGCTCGACCAACTCTCCGTTGTCGTCGCTGTGGCCGTCCTCGTCATCACCGCTGAATGGATCGCACCCGACGACGAGCGCTCGACGGTGCTCTTCGCCGGCGTACTGGGTATGACCACCTACATCCTGGTCAACGGGCTCGGCGAACTGTTCAACACCCCAGAAGAGCTCGAAGAAGGCGCCGAATCGGAATCGCTGCCTCGCTCGGGCCCCAGCGAACTCGCCAAGGCGACAGGCAAAGCAGGCTTCTTCCTGTTCCTCTACCTCGAGGTGCTCGACGCGTCGTTCTCGTTCGACGGCGTCATCGGAGCATTCGCCATCACCGCCGACCCGATCATCATCGCGTTGGGCCTCGGCTTCATCGGCGCGATGTTCGTACGTTCGCTGACCGTCTTCCTTGTTCGCAAGGGCACGCTCAGCGAGTACGTCTACCTCGAGCACGGCGCTCACTGGGCGATCGGCGCACTGGCGCTGATCCTCATGTACTCGATCGGCACCCACGTCCCCGAAGTGGTCACTGGCCTTGTCGGCGTCGTACTCATCATCGCGGCTTTGGTCTCCAGCATCATTCGACGCCGCAACCACCCCGAAGACACCCCGGAAGGAAAATCCGATGGCGATCAACATGAACAAGGTGACACTGAGCAAATCGACCCCGACGATCTCGCTCGCCAAAAGGGGTGACGGCCAGGGAAACATGCGCGTCAACCTCAACTGGGACCAGGGGTCCGGTGGAGGTAGATTCTTCAAGCGCTCCTCGGGCATCGACCTCGACCTCGGGGCCATGTATGAGCTCGCCGATGGCAGTAGGGGCGTCGTGCAGGCGCTGGGCAATTCGTTCGGCTCGCTCGATCGCGCGCCCTATATCTTGCTCGACGGCGATGATCGCAGTGGAAGCAGCACCGGCGGCGAGAATCTGCACATCAACCTCTCCGACATCGGACGCTTCCGTCGGGTCCTGATCTTCGCCTACATCTACGAGGGCACCCCGAACTGGTCGTCGGCCAATGGCGTCGTGACACTGTTCCCGAGTTCGGGGCCGCAGGTCGAGGTTCGCCTGGATTCAGCAGACGACCGCGCGGTCTCCTGTGCCATCGCAATGCTCACCAGCAATGGCAACGAGCTCAGCGTCAGCCGCGAGGTTCGCTACATCCAAGGCGCGCAGCGGCACATCGACGAGGCCTACGGCTTCGGGATGAACTGGACAGCGGGCCGCAAGTAGCGCGTACGACGAAACCGCAGAACCCGGTTACGACGACATTCGTTGTCGTAACCGGGTTCTCGTGGTTCATGTGGCAGCTCTGACAGCGCCACGCCTCAGCCCTGCTGCTGCCCCAACTGCCGGGAAACCTCCTGGTTGATCTGCTGCAGACCCGGCACCGAGAGTCCGGACAACTGTCCTTGAATGGTGCGGACGATGGAGAAGTCGCTGCGAACCTTCTCGCTCGACTGCACGAGAACCGTTCCGCTGCCGGTGAAGTCGAACTGCTTTTCCTCACCCGACTGCACACCCATCCGGTGAGCGGTTGCCGCGATGAGGTCGGTGACCCACGACTGGTCGTAGTGGTGACTCGGTGACGGGCAATCCGCCCAGCCCACAAGCGCTTCCGGGTCGACCCGCACCGGGGGTTCGACGAACATGACCGGGCCGTTCGACGATGCGAGGAACTTTCCCGTGCCGAGCAGGGTGAGGAAGCCGGGCACGATCGACTGTTTCAACGAGAGTTGCGGTTGGAACGCAAGGAGATTCGCGGCTCTGATCGTCAGGTTGCCGTCTTCGAGGTCGTAGGAGTTGATGTTGTAGCCACGGTCTCCGATGATCAGCTTCCCGTGTCCCTCGGCCACCACGAAATCGCCGAGATACAAAGGCGCAGAGAACTGTTGGGCCACCATCTTGAGGAGCTGACCGTTCAACCCGTGCTGCAACGAGCTGAACTTCATCTGCCCGTAGAACGCGATCATCGCGCCCTTCGACATGAACCACGGGGAGTTGAGCTCGATGCAGAACGAGTAGTCGTTGCCCTCGATGTTGTCGTCGACCGGCAGCGACATCGGATTCCACACGGTGTTGAGTGCGCTCACAGCTTCTCCTCCGACGCCTGTACGTACACGGTTCCATGACCCGCACACTGCAACTGCATTGCTTCGCCACCGGTTCGGCCGACGTTGCGCCAACTCACGTTCGACGTCAGCGTGGTGGTCACCTGCCCCGCTGCCGCGACATACGCCTGGGGATCGACGGTGACGGGCGGTCGGTCGGGGGCGACACCGAGTTCGAAGACTCCGCCGTGGCCGAGAATCACCACCTGCCCCTGACCGGACAGCTGAGTGGTGAACATGCCCTGCCCAGTGACCGCGCCCGCAGCGGCGGACCGAAGCGATCCGAACAGTCCGCCACCACCGCCTCCACCGCCGCCGCCCTGCGCGGTCACCGACACCACAGACGCCTGCAGGCCGGACGTGTAGGCCAGCGTGCGCGACGCTTCGACCCGGATCAGGCCGCCGACCCTGCCGACGTCGACGATCTCTACCTCGATGCCCCGGAACCCGAAGTGCACGACCCCGTGTCCGGTGGCGAGCAGCGTCGACTCGTGTTCGCCTGCGAGTCGCTGCCCGATGGCACCTCCGATTCCCGACATCCCACCAGAGCCCGCTCCCATACCGGCGATCTGATGCGGCTGAAACCGGACGTCGCCCGTGTAGAACAACATCGCGCCCCTGCGAGCGACCACCGGTCCGGACTGCGCGACGTCGACCGACACGACCTTGCTGTTGACCTTGGTGAACACGTTTCGCCTACCGTTCCGCCGGCTGGATCGACACCACGCCGGTTCCGTCCCAACGCAGCGAGAATGCCTCGCCACTGCCCTGTCCGACGGCCGAACGCCACGACACATCGGTCACGAACGACTGCGAGAGTGCACCGCGCGCACAGACGAACGCGTCGGGGTCGACGATCAGCGGGTACTGCGGCGAGACCTCGAGGTGAATCAGCGGCCCACCGTGCGACACGATGCCCACCTGCCCGTGCCCGCTGACCGTCGTGGTGAACAGTCCTTGACCGGCTGTCGCGCCCTGCATGCCCGCGAACGTGACGTTGGTCTGAAGGTTGCCGTTGAGCACCATCAGTTGCTGCGACTCCACCTGAAGCGTTTCACCGTTGAGCTCGATGATCGTCGTCTCGGCGGCGTTGTGCGCGAAGTAGACGACGCCGGTACCGCCGGCCTCCATGAGTGACAGCGATTCGCCGGTTGCGCGACGCTTGATCCCGGCGACGAGTCCGTCGCCGCCACCGAACCCCGCGGACTTGAAACTGACCTGGCCCTCGAAGGCGACCATCGAACCGGAAAGCGCGCGAACCGAGGTGTTGTTCAGACGCGCCTCGATCACCCGCTTGGATCGCTGTACCAGTTGCACGTTCATCCTCTCGTCGTACCCTGACGAAACTAGTCGATAGCATCAGACGGTGGGCAGTAGGTTCTGGCGACGGGGAGAGCGTGGCAGCTCAGGTGTGCCCGCCGACACCGCTGCGTCCGTCCAACAGATGACCACGGCCTTCCTGGACTCCGAACAGACCTTGAGCAGCATAGACGGTGCGGTCGCAACGGCTCAGGAGCTCGACCCTCGGTCGCGGCTGCGGGGGGAGTGGAATGCGTTGCGAGAGCGCTACTCCCAAGCAACTGACGGCTATCTCAACCTCTCGAATGCACCACGACCGACGCCGAGCGAACTCGCGCGGTGCACAGAAGCGTTGCGGTCACTCCAAGGCGAGATGCAGCGTTTCGCCGACGCGAACGCCACCGAACTCGGCCGTGCGGCGCGCACCGTCGACGAAGTCGCATCGCTCGAACATCGGGCTCAGGTCGCGGCGACGCAGGTGCGCGGCACACTCGCGCAGGCACCAGCGAACCTGACGACGCTGCGGAGCGTCCGCGTGGCCGCCGAGAGGTTCGACGCCGCGCTGGCCGAACAGCGGGCGGCAACGGGTCTGCTCGACAGACGGGCGACCGCTCAACGCGTGCTCGCCGCGCGCCAATCGCTCGACGACGCGCTCGCCGATGCGCCGTCACTCACCGAGCGCGGCCAGCGGGTCATCCGCTCGGTCGACACACGCCGCAGCGGGATCATGACTCGTGCCGAGCGCATGCCGGGCGAACTCTCGACCCTCCGCAGAGAGTTCAGCCTCGAGTGTTCGCTCGATCTGCAAGACAATCAGGAGGTGTTCTCGCGGTTTCTCGCCGCCGCCGATGGCCGATTGGCGCAGGCCCGCTCCCACCTTTCCGACGCCCCTGACCTCGCCATCAGCGAGGCCGAAGCCGCCCGCGACGAACTCGATGGCGCAGAACAGGCCGTGGATGCGGTCGCCGAGAGGCTGCGCGGTCTGCGCGAGGTGCGCGCCGACCCCGGCGCTCTCGAACAGCGCGTGCGATTCCGCCTGCGAGACGCTCAACACTTCGCCGTCGACAACGCTCTGGTTGACGAATGGGGCTCAGTGCTCGATGCTCAGGCCGACCGAATTGTCCGTTCACGGAGTGCCCTCGATCGGGTACATCCGGACTACTGGACGTATTCAACAGAGCTGACAGCAATTGAGCGCCGCATCGTCGAGATCGTCGAGCGGATGAGGGGGCAGGTGGCCAGGCGATGACACTCACAACCGATGCGCCCAGTGCGAGTCGGGCAGGCAACGGCGCCAGGCACTTTCGTCACCTACCTGAGTCGACGCGGGAACGGTTGTTCGTCGCGCAGCCATCGCCGGTCTCTACGTCATGGTCGACCGACCGCCTCGCGATCGCGCTCGGGGCCACCCTCTACGTACCTGCGACGCGTCCCGACCTCGCCGAGGTGATCACCCGCCGGCACGCCGACGGTGTCGTGTCGATGGTCATCGACCTCGAAGACGCTGTCGCCGACGGTGACCAGGCCACCGCCATCGAGAGCGCCGTCGACGCACTACGCCGACTCGATTCGACCGCCGCGGCAGAGATGATGCTGTTCGTTCGCGTCCGTTCGGCCGATCAGATCGCGACCATCAGCGAGGCGATCGGCTCGTCCGACTCGCTCATGGGATTCGTGCTGCCGAAGTTCGACGCCGAGAACGCGCACGAGTTCTTGATTGCGGTGCGGGACGCCGGTATTCGTGCCGGTAGGCACTTCTGGGCCATGCCGGTACTCGAATCCGCGGGGATCGTTCACCGCGAGAGTCGCGAACACCACCTGTCGGTGATCGGCGAGGCTGTCGACGAGCACCGGTCCCGAGTGCTCGCCATTCGCATCGGCGCCACGGACATGTGCGGACTGTTCGGCATCCGCCGCGATCGCGACCTGACCATCTACGACGTCCGCGTTGCCGCAGACGCAATAGCGTCCATCATCAATCGGTTGGGGCGATGTGACTCCTCGGGGCACGTCATCACCGGACCGGTGTGGGAGTACTTCGCCGATCACGAGCGCCTGTTCAAACCGGCACTCCGGCAAACGCCGTTCCAGGAACAGGGCGCCGTGTGGTTCCGCAGCCAGTTGGTTCGCAGAGATCTCGACGGATTGCTGCGGGAGATCGCACTCGACCGCGCGAACGGGATGCAGGGCAAGACTGTCATCCATCCGAGCCATGCCGCCGCGGTGCACGCACTCAGCGCGGTGACCCACGAGGAGTACCACGACGCGCTCGACGTACTCGCCTCCGACACCGGCGGCGTGCAGGCATCGACGTATCGGAACAAGATGAACGAACGTAAGCCACACCGGAATTGGGCGTCGCGGGTGATCGACAGGGCAGCCGTGTTCGGGGTCACCCACCCCGGCGTCGGCTTCGTCGACCTCCTCACCGCGATGGATCTCTCGTGACAGCTACCGGTTCCCCCGCAGCACACGTCGTCGACTCCGCGGACACGTCGAGCTGGGTCGCCGACACCTTCGGGGTGAGGATCGCAGACACCACTGTCGACCCTCGATCCGACTGGAGCATGGACGAACTCGTCGTCCTCGGACTGCGCCGCAATCGCAGGCGCGCACACCTGCTCGTGTCGACTGTTCTCGGCAAGCACATCCCCACCCCTCCAGAACGCGTCCGACGGGCCGCAGACGACCTCGCAGCGCTCATCCGTGATCGCATCGGCGCCGACGCGGCTGACAAGTCGACGGTCCTCGGGTTCGCGGAGACGGCAACGGGCTTGGGCCACTCCGTCTTCCATGGGCTCACCGCTCACGCGTATCTGCACTCCACTCGTCGACGCCCACCGGGAGCGCTCACCGTCGGGTCGTTCGAAGAGGGCCACTCGCACGCGACAACTCATCTGTTGCAGCCGAGTTCGATCGAGTTGCTGTCCGCCAACCCCGACAGTCCGTTGATCCTCGTCGACGACGAGATCTCTACCGGGACAACCGCGTTGCGCGCCATCACCGCGATACACGAGATCACCGGCAGACGTGACTATGTGGTCGCTTCGCTCGTCGACCTGCGATCACCCGAACATCTTTCAGCTACAGCCGATTTCGCGTCCAACAATGGCGTCCGAATCGAGTACGTGTCGCTTGCGCAGGGCAGCATCAACCTTCCGGAAGGGCTCACCGACGCGGTGTGGGAGTCACCCTCGACGCAACTCAACCCGATCGGCGTCCGGGGTGAGGTCACCACGGTGGCACTACCGTGGCCCGCCGATGTGCCCGAGGGCGGACGCCATGGCTTCCTACATTCGGACACAACGGGATTCACCAACGCTGTCGACGAAGCGGTGGCGACACTGCTGCCAGAACTCGAGTCGTCGACAAGCACTGTGGTGGTTGGCCACGAGGAGCTGATGTATCTGCCGCTCTGCATCGCCGAGGGGCTTGCACATGCCGGCATCCCCACGACGTTCCAGACCACCACGCGCTCACCCGCATTCGTCCGCGACGTCGACGGCTACCCGCTGCGCCGCGGCCTGACCTTTACCGCGCCCGAACACGACCCCGGTACACCGCGATTCGTCTACAACCTGCTCGACCCAGACGGCTCGCCCGACCTTCCGCGGATCGTGTTGATCATCGACGACCCCGCCGACACCCCCGACCTGACGGCACCGGGTGGGGTCCTCGATGTGATGACCGCGGCAGGCCACGACGTCGTCGTCGCGAAAGTTACTGCCACCGGCCAATGCGCGCTGCGCGACGCACGGAGCGACTCGTGACAGCTCAGCGACTCACCCCACCGCAAGCGCGGAACTCCGAGCTACGCGGACCGGACTTCGGTTCGTACGCACCCGATGAGGTGACCTGGCTCCTGAAAGACCTCTCGCATATCGAACTCGAGGCCGACCTGGCGGTCCGAGAGCGCCGAATCCAGGCGGGCACAGCGCATTACGCGGAGTCGTTGCCCATCGAGTATCAGCCGGGAGCCGCATACCAGCAGTTGTTTGCCGACACCCTCGACGACTCGGCGCAGCGCCTCGCGCACGCTGTCGGCGTCGTCGGAGAGCTCATCGTTGCCGAGCGACATCGCGAGCCGACGCTGGTGTCGCTCGCGCGGGCAGGCACGCCCATCGGAATCCTGCTGAGACGCTGGTTGCGCCATGTTCATGGCTGGGCCGCACCGCATTACACGATCTCGATAGTTCGCGACCGCGGCATCGACACGGTCGCCCTCGACCACATCACCGACCGCCACGACCCCACATCCGTGGTGTTCATCGATGGGTGGACAGGCAAGGGCGCGATCCAGCGCGAGCTGACGGCCGCGCTCGACGCCTACGCTCGAGACGGTGGGCCACGCCTCGCCGACGAACTCGCCGTTCTCGCCGACCCCGGCTTCGCCACCACCACCTTCGGTACGCGCGACGACTTCCTCATCGCCTCGGCGTGCTTGAATTCGACCGTCTCCGGGCTGATTTCACGAACGGTCCTCAACGCCGACCACATCGGCCACGGCGAGTTCCACGGCGCCAAGTTCTATCGCCACCTCGCCGAACACGACATGTCGAACCACTTCCTCGACGTCGTGTCCGCGCAGTTCGACGTGGTGCGCGACGCCGTCGCCTCGCACGTCTCGGCTCTGGATGCCGCCGATCGCACGCCGACCTGGGCGGGCTGGGAATCCGTGGAGGCAATCCGCGCAGAGTACGGACTCTCGTCGGTGAACTTCGTCAAGCCCGGTGTCGGGGAGACCACACGGGTACTGCTGCGGCGCGTACCGTGGCGCGTTCTTGTGCGAGACAACGACCTACCCGAGCATCGACACATTCGAATCCTCGCCGCCGAGCGCGGAGTACCCGTCGAAGTGCGCGCCGACCTCGCGTACTCCTGCATGGGTTTGATCAAGGAGGACTCGTGACCGGATTGGTGGCGAGCGATCTGGACCGTACGCTGATCTATTCGCGTGACGCCATGGGAGAGAATCAGTTCCGCGATACGTCGCCGGTGTGCGTCGAGATCTACCGCGACGCTCCGCTCTCGTACATGACGAGTTCGGCGATCGCGCTTCTCACCGATCTTCGTGCGCACGCACCCTTCGTTCCGGTGACTACACGGACTCCCGAGCAGTTCGGCCGTGTCCAGCTCCCGGGAGGAACACCTCACTACAGTGTCGTCAGCAGCGGCGGCCGCATCCTCGTCGACGGTGTCGACGACCACAGGTGGCGAAGCGGCGTCGAACGTGCCGTTGCCGCTGGTTCTGCGCCGCTCGATGAAGTTGTTGCGCGATTGGCCGTTGTGGCAGAAGAGGATTGGGTGAGCACGCTGCGTACCGCCGACGACCTGTTCTGCTACCTGGTCGTCGACACCAAGCGCCAGCCTGAGCACTTTCTGCCCGAGTGGGAGCGGTGGTGTGCCCGGCACGGGTGGGTCGCCTCCCAGCAGGGTCGCAAGATCTACGCCGTGCCCGAGGCGGTCACCAAATCCGCTGCCGTCGAGGAGGTATGCCGACGCTGCGTCGACGATGGTCTGTTGTCAGCTGGCGACCCGGTCTTCGCCGCGGGCGACGGCAGGCTCGACGTCGACCTACTGGAGTTTGCCCATGCCGGTATCCGGCCCGCTCACGGCGAGTTGGCCGAGTTGGATTGGCAGCATCCGACGGTGACCGTCACGGCACAGTCGGGTGCGCTGGCAGGTGAAGAGATACTCGAATGGTTACTCGACGCAGTGACCCGACAAGCAAGGACGGCGATATGACGACAGTGTTGTCGAAAGGCCAGAACGCACCGCTACCTGCGGGCGAGATCGCGATCTCCGTGGATGTTGCTGCGCCGGTTGATCTCTCGGCGCTGTTGGTCACTCCCGATATGCGCGTGCGCTCCGACGCCGACTTCGTCTTCTACAACCAGCCAACCGGAGCAGGCGTCACGCTTGCGCCCGCCACCGGCCGGCAGACGCTACGGATCACACCCGCCGCGGTGCCCGCCGAGATCCACGCGGTGCGCGCGGTGATCACACTCGACGACGCGTCGTCGTCCTTCGGTAGGACGCCACCGCCCATCGCGCGTGTCTTCGACGCCGCGGGCACCGAGCTGTTCTCGTTCACCATCCCCGACCTGAGCAGCGAGACCGTCGTGGTGGCAGTTGAGGTCTATCGCCGGGACACGGGGTGGAAGGTGCGCTCCATCGGCCAGGGCTACGCGGGCGGTTTCGCCGATCTCGTTCGGGATCACGGGGTTTCGGTCGACGACGCCCCCGCCGCTGCCGCGCCCGCTGCGCCCGCGCCTGCTCCGCCGGTGCCGCCTGCTCCGTCCGTGCCGCCGGCTCAGTTCACTCCTCCGCCGGCCCCACCGCAGGCGCAGCCCGCCCCACCACAGCAGCCTGCCGAGATCAGCCTGTCCAAGAACAAGCGCGTCAACCTGGCCAAGGGTCAGAAGGTGACGTTGCGCAAGGATGGCGGCGTCGCGCTCACCCAGGTCCGCATGGGACTCGGATGGGACCCGGTCAAGCAGCGTGGCTTCTTCGGCGGCGGGTCGCAGAGCATCGACCTCGACGCATCGGTGTTGATGTATTCGCGCGGTTCGCTCGCCGAGACCGTCTTCTTCGGCCATCTTCGGAGTCGGGACAACTCGATCGTCCACTCCGGTGACAACCTGACCGGGGCGGGCGAGGGCGACGACGAGGTGATCCGCGTGAACCTGCAGGCGATCCCACCGCAGATCGACAATCTCGCGTTCATCGTGACGTCGTACCGCGGGCAGACCTTCGAGGCGATCGACAACGCCTTCTGCCGACTCGTCGACGACACGACCGGCGCCGAGTTGGCGCGCTTCACGCTGCAGGGCGGGATGCCGTTCACCGGCGTCCTCATGGCTGTGATGTCGCGCAGCGGCGGGGACTGGAAGATGCGCGCCGTCGGCGACGGCTTCAAGGCCAAGACCCCGCGGGCCGCGGAGAAGTACCTCGGCCGGTACCTGGAGTAGGGCTGCGAGTAGGGCGCAGCGGTCACATCGTTGCCGCCGATGAGCTGGCGGCGTCGGCGCGAACGCGGTCGATGGCGACGACGAGCGAGATGATCATCGCTTCGAGCGCGTCGTCGAAGATGTCGACCTCGTAGGTGTCGCCCCAGCTGAGCCACTTCTTGCGAATACTGGCGACCCGCTGACCACTGCGCGACACGTCGAAGTTCATGTCCCACCAGTCACCGGAGACTTCCAGCGCAGCACCCTCGATGAAGTACTTCGGCTTGAAGCTGAACTCCTTGCGGATCGTCGCGACCTCGACGCCCTGCATCTCGACCGTGAACCGTGGCAGCAGACTGAACGCGGTCTTCGTGATCTCCGCGATCGGAGCGCCTGATCCGTCGGTCACGGTGAAGCGCTTCGGCACCCGCATGAAGCTGCCCTGCACGTAGTAGCGCGGTTGCTCGGACTCGCCGAACACCGTGAACTTCTCGCCGACCGAGAAGACCTTCTGCTTGATGTACAGCCTCGACACGATGCACCCTCTTCCGCCGTACCGCCCACCATAGCGACGCCCGAGAATGCCGAGTGGGCGCTTCGGAGCGTCGACTGGGCGCTCGAGAGTGTCGACTGGGCGCTTCTGAGCGTCGACTGGGCGCTCGAGAGTGTCGACTGGGCGCTTCTGAGCGTCGACTGTGCATAGGCCGACGCGATCAGCCACAGTGGAAAGGTGCCCGACAACGCCACGAACGAGTCATCCGTCGCGCCACCGCGCGAGCCCGATTACCGCTTCACGCTCGCAAATGAGCGCACGTTCCTCGCGTGGCAACGCACGGCCCTCGGACTCCTCGCCGCCGCGATCGCTGCGTTGCAGTTCCTGCCCGATCCGACGCACCCCGCGTTTCGGTACGGACTCGGACTGGCTCTCGGACTCCTCGCAATCGTCGTGTCCGCGGGCGGCCTCATCCGGTGGAAGCAGAACGACGACGCGATCCGACACGAGCGGCCACTGCCGAGAAGCTCACTGATTGCAGTGCTGGGTGTCGCATTGACGGTGATCGCAGCGGCAGCGGTCATCACCGCATTGATCGTCGCGCGGCCATGAGCGATCGGTCCGACCCCGCGATGCGCGCCGGATTGCAACCACAGCGCACCGACCTCGCATGGAGCAGAACGTCATTCGCGATTCTCGTCAACGGTCTTCTCGTCGCCGGTCGCGAGGTGTTGCGACCGAGTTCGTCTCCGACGCCGCTGATTTACGCGCTCTGTGCCGTCGCGGCCGTCGCCTCCGTCGTGGTTGACGTCATCGGACGTCGACGTCGGCGAGTGCTCGGCGAGCACTCCGCCCCGCTCCACCGCTCGGACACAGCGGCCATCATGACGACGGCTGTCGCGGTGCTGACGACGATCGTCGTGCTTCTCACCGCTGCGCTCGTATAGGAAGGGTCGACGGAGAGTCGGCCGCGAACTTCCGGTTGCCCAGACGCTCGGATTCCGCGCCTGTGGGCAACCGCAACCGAGGCTCCGACCTAGATACGACGACGCCCGCCCGGGTTATCGCAGGTCGTCGAGCGTGCCCGTCGGAACGTGAATCCAGCCCTCGCGGTGGGCGATCGGCAGGTCGTCCGCCGACGGAAGTCCAGTGCCCCCGAGACTTGCCGCACGGGCGATCAGTGCGGTGACGACGGCGTCGAATGCGTTGTCGTTGACGGCCATGAGTGCAGAGTGTGACTCCAGGTCGAGCCACGGTGCCGCCGCTCGCAGGTCGTCGACGAGCCCGGCCAGCACGGCGCGATGCGTCGAACGCTTGTATCCCCGCGACGTCAGTCCCCAATGATTCAGTGCGCCAGCGGGATACGCTTCGATGGCCCAGCCGTCGACCCGGTCCGACACACCGAGGTCGGCAAGCAGACCCGCGCAGCGGAACGCTACGTGCGCGATCTGATCCGCGGATACGCTGAGCGGTCGCCCGAGCCCGTGCTCGACGAGGTAGCGATCAGTGCGTCGGTATGCGAGAGGGCGACGTGACGCGATGTCGTCGAGCCGCGAATCCTTCGGCGTATCGCCCCGGTGGTGAGCGCTGACGAACTCGACGAAGGCGTCGGGCCACCCGAACGGCGAGTCGATGCCGCAGCGATCAGCGGCGTCGACGAGCGCACGGATCGTCGAATCGTCTGCGGGAGTGACCAATTCGCGGAGCACAGCCGAATACCCACCGTGTTCACGCCATTCGACGACGGCGACTGCGGTCGACGCGGGCGAGGCAGAGAGGTCGACGCCCGCGGTGATCACGCTCAGATCTTTCCGTCGAGGAACTCCGCGTAGGCAGGAAGGTCGAGTTGACCATGACCCGACAGACCGATCACGACGACCTGCTCGGCAGGATTGTCGGCGACGTGTTGGGCGCACGCGGCGATGGCGTGCGTCGACTCGGGCGCGGGCACGATGCCCTGCGTGCGCGCGAACTGCACGCCCGCGGCGAACGCGTCGTGCTGATCGATCGCCACTCCCTGCACCAGGCCCTGCTCGACGGTGTGGCTCAACGCGGGCGCCATGCCGTGGTAGCGCAGACCACCTGCGTGGATGGGGTCGGGCACGAAATCCATTCCGAGAGTGTGCATCTTGAGAAGTGGAGTCAGTCCCGCGACGTCGCCGTGGTCGTAGCGGTATTCGCCCTGCGTGATCGACGGGCACGCGGAGGGTTCCGCGGCGATCACCCTCGGGTTCGACCGACCGTGGATCTTCTCGCGCAGGAACGGGAACGACAGACCAGCCAGATTGGAACCGCCACCCGCACAACCGAATACGACGTCGGCACCACCGGGTTCGACGGCGACGAGCTGTTCGACAGCCTCCTGACCGATCACACTCTGGTGCAGCACAACGTGATTGAGCACGCTGCCGAGCGCGTACCGGGCGTCGGGGTCGTTGGCAGCGACCTCGACGGCCTCACTGACGGCCATCCCGAGACTGCCCGTGGTGTCGGGGGTCTTCGCGAGAATCGCGCGGCCCGACTCGGTCAGCGTCGACGGGCTCGAGTGAATCGTGCCGCCGTACGTGCGGATCAGATAGCCGCGGTAGGGCTTCGATTCGTAAGAGGCGCGCACCTGCCAGACCTCGACGTCGATGCCGAACTGTGCACCAGCGAACGCGAGCGCACTGCCCCACTGGCCGGCCCCGGTCTCGGTGGTGAGCTTCCGGACACCGTCGACGCTGTTGTAATACGCCTGCGCGACAGCGGAATTGGTCTTGTGCGAGCCGACGGGGCTGACGCCCTCGTACTTCACGTAGATTCGCGCGCCCGTGTTGAGTGACTCCTCGAAGCGTCGCGCACGGATGAGCGGCGATGGCCTCCACATCTTGTAGATCTCGCGCACCGGTTCGGGGATCTCGATGTACGGCTCGGTCGAGACCTCCTGCGCGATCAGTCCGCTCGGGAAGAGCGCGACCAGGTCGTCGGGTCCGACGGGCTCTTTGGTGCCCGGATGCAGGTGCGGCGGGATCGGCTCGGAGAGCTCGGCCGCGAGGTTGTACCAGTGCGTCGGCACGTCCACGGTGATGAGGTCCGGGTTGCTTGCGTCCACGTGCATCGTCATGCGGACACTCTAGTCCGCGTGCGGGCCGCGCCGCGGGCGATGTCGGCGCTCGGCGTCGGGCCGGGTGGTTGGGCCCGCGCACGGCTGCTCGACGTCGGGTGGCGCGACTACCCGACGTCGGGCGCGCCTAGTCCCGCGAGCCGCTCGGGGATGACCACTTCCAGTCGCGCACCTCGGGGAGGTCCTCGAAGTGCTCGCGGACGTAGTCGTGGTGGCGGGCGAGCTGGTTGTTGCAGTACGCCACCAGCTCCTCGGCCTTCTCAGGGGCACGGCGAGCTCGACGCAGCGCCTCGATCACCAGGTGGTAGCGGCTCATCTTGTTGAGCACCACCATGTCGAACGGTGTTGTGGTCGTGCCCTGTTCGGAGAAGCCGCGCACGTGGAAGCGACCCGGATGGGTACGCCCGTGCACCAACTGGTGGATCGCGCGCGGGTAGCCGTGGA
The DNA here is from genome assembly GCF_036540975.1 of Gordonia sp. w5E2. Classification (NCBI taxonomy): domain Bacteria; kingdom Bacillati; phylum Actinomycetota; class Actinomycetes; order Mycobacteriales; family Gordoniaceae; genus Gordonia; species Gordonia sp. w5E2. Next base: position 4,993,855 of record NZ_CP144213.1, read on the forward strand.
AGCCGAACACAACGTCGACGTCGCGCGTGAACAGCTCGTTGAACTTGTCGTCGGAGAGTCCGTGCGGGTGATCATTCTGCGGCAGCAGCACCATCAGGTCCATCACGTTCACGACACGCACACGCAGGTACGGCACCCACTCGCGAAGTAACTGCGCGGCGGCGAGGATCTCCTGGGTCGGGACGTCGCCCGCGCTCGCGAGCACGATGTCGGGCAACTCGCCCTCGACGTTCTCGGTGCCTGCCCAATCCCAGATCGACGCTCCGGCGGCGGCCTGCTTGTTGGCCTCCTCCAGCGACAGGTACTGCAGGTGGGGCTGCTTGTCGACGACGATCAGGTTGACGTGATCGCGGCTGCGGAAGCAGTGATCGGAGATCGACAGCAGCGAGTTCGAGTCCGGCGGCAGCCACACCCGAACCACCTCGGGCGAGAGTGGCAGCACGAGGTCGATCAGTCCGGGGCCCTGGTGGGAGAACCCGTTGTGGTCGTTTCGCCAGCACGTCGACGTCAGCAAGATGTTGAGCGACGCGACGGGCTCACGCCACGGGAGCGTCGCCGCGTGCTGCAACCACTTGGTGTGCTGCACCACCATCGACGCGCTCACCATCGCGAACGCCTCGTAGGTCGCGAACACTCCGTGCCGACCGGTCAACGTGTAGCCCTCGAGCCAGCCCTGGCACAGGTGCTCGCTGAGCACCTCCATCACACGACCCGACGGCGAGAGGTTGTCGTCGTATTCGGTGACCGGAAGCTGCCACGCGCGGTCGGTGACCTCGAAGACCGCTCCGAGTCGATTACTCGACGTCTCGTCCGGGCAGAAGAGTCGGAACGTGCCTCCGCCGTCGGCGTCGGAGTTCTGCGTGTAGATGTCGCGCATGAACTCGCCGAGAACACGGGTCGTTTCGAACGAGACGTCGCCGGGTTCGGGAATGTCGAGTGCGTACTGCTCGATCGGTGGCAGTCGCAGCGGCGAGAGCAACCGTCCGCCGTTGGCATACGGCGTCGCACCCATCCGGAGATCACCCACAGGTGCAAGCGAGGCAATCGATTCGACGATGGCGCCGTTGTCGTCGAAGATCTCCTCCGGCTTGTACGACTTCAGCCACTCCTCGAGGATCGCGAGGTGCTCGGGGTTCTCCCGCACACCCGACAGCGGCACCTGATGCGCCCAGTGCGTGCCCTCGATCTTCTTGCCGTCGACCTCTTTCGGTCCAGTCCAGCCCTTGGGTGTGCGCAATACGATTGCGGGCCAGTGGGTGTCGGGCAGCGTCGACCCGGCGCCGTCGGCGCGCGCCTCGGACTGGATCTCACCGATCCGACGACGGGCCTCCACGATCGCAGCACGCAGATCGGAGAACACCTGAGCCGGATCGTCGCCCTCGACGAACGTCGGGATCCAGCCCTGACCGCGCAGGTAGTCGGTCACCTCGGCATCGGTACTGCGGCCGAGGACCGTCGGACCTGCGATCTTCGCTCCATTGAGGTGCAGGATCGGCAGCACGGCGCCGTCGCGCGCGGCGTTGAGGAAGGCGGGAATCTTCCACGATCCCGACAGCGGTCCGGTCTCGGCCTCACCATCGCCGATGACACATGCGACGGTCAGGTCGGGATTGTCGTAGGCCGCGCCCGCTGCGTGTACCAGTGCATATCCGAGCTCGCCGCCCTCGTGGATACTTCCCGGGGTCTGCACGCTCACGTGACTCGGGATGCCGCCGGGCGTCGAGAACTGACGGCAGAGACGCTTCACGCCGTCGGCGTCGAGAGAGATCTTCGGGTAGACCTCGGTGTAGGTGCCTTCGAGGTAGGTGTTCGCGACAAGCGCCGGGCCGCCATGTCCGGGGCCGGTGATGTACAGCCACGAACTGTCGGACTCCTTGATGATCCGATTCAGCACCGTATAGATCGCCGAGAGTCCCGGGCTGGTTCCCCAGTGGCCGAGCAGCCGAGGCTTGATGTGGTCGCGCGAAAGTGGTTCGCGCAGCAAGACATTGTCTTGCAGATAAATCTGGGCGACGGTGAGGTAATTCGCCGCCGCCCACCATCGCAGGTCGGCGTCAAGATCCGCCTGCTCGTACGCGCGCTGTTGGGTGGAGACCTCGGTCATGCGGGTTCCCTTCGAACTCGTCGACTCCTGATGGTGCTCTTATCCATTCCCCCTTCCATCAGTTCTACGCGGACACCAAGCCGCGCGCGCGACTCTTCACCGTAAATTCGCCCAGAGTGTTACCCGGGAGTGGTATTTGCCGGAGATCTCACCCCGGCAGCCGGTACACCTGTCGTGGACGGCCCGTGCTGCCGTAGTGCAGAGACATGAGCAGCCTGCCACTGTCGACGAGCGCCGCGAGGTGACGCCGCGCAGTCGCGGGTGAGACCCCGATTCGTGCTGAGACCTCGTCGGCGAACATCGGCTCGCCAGCGGTGAACTGGTCGAGGATCGTGCGCTCGGTGTGCGAACCGCTGTCGCCGGCGTGAGTGACGGGTCGAGTACCCGTGCGCATGGCCGACAGCGCGGCGTCGACGGCCACCTGGTCGATGTGCTCAGCGCTGAGTGCACGCCGGTAGTGGGCGTAGCCGGCAAGACGTCGTGCGAGTTCGGTGTCGTCGAACGGTTTGATGAGGTAGGTGAGGGCACCGGCACGCAGCGCTCGACGCACAGCGGCTGCATCGGTCTCTGCACCGGCGATGAAGCAGTCACACTCCAACTCGGCGAGGAGGTCGATCCCGGAGCCGTCGGGCAGATGAACGTCGAGCAAGACCAGGTCGGTGTCGGGATGCGAAGCGAGGGCCTCGCGGGCCTGCGTGAGCGACCCTGCCGTCGCGGTGACCCGGAAGCCGCGCAGTGCGGTGACGATCGCCGCGTGGAGTCCGGCGACGCGAAAGTCGTCGTCGACGATCAACACCCCGAGTTGGCGCATTGGAGTACTCATCGGGCAACCACCGTCGAATCGAACACGCCGGGGATTCGTGCAACGATAACCGCACCGCCCCAACGGTTTTCAACGTCGTTCCGACGCTCTCCACCAGGATCGACGACGACGATGTCGCCTCCCAGTCGCCGGGCGAGTTGCCGCGACAACGCCAGACCCATTCCTCGTCCTCCCGGCACCGACGGGGCTTCCTTTGTCGTGACACCGTCGGAGAAGATGGTTGCGGGATCGTCGAATCCGATTCCCGGCCCCGAATCGGTGACGGTGACCAGCAATTCGTCGCCCTCCGTAATCGCGTCCACGTCGACGTGTGGTCGTGAATCGTTGTCGACATCGGACTCTCCGATGCGTTGCGCTGCGGCATCAATCGCGTTGTCGACGAGATTGCCGACGACGGTCGTGACGGTGATCGGATCGAGCAGCGTCCCGCGCACCCACGTCTGATCGCCGAGACCGAGTACGACGCCGCGTTCCCTGGCATGAGAGGCCTTGGCGTCGAGGAATGCGGCGAGATGGGGCTCTTCGATGTTCTCGATTCCTTCCAGACCGAAATGACCTGCACTGCCCGTCAATTCGGATAGGTATGCGCGCGCCTCGTCGACGTGGCCGCGACGCAGGAGGCCGGCGAGTACGTGCAGCCGATTCGCCGTCTCGTGACGTTGCGCGCGCAATGCCGTACTCATCGCGCCCATCGAATCGATCTCGCGGGTGAGCTCTTCGATGTCGGTGCGATCGATGATCGACGCGACGATACCGAGGTCACGCCCGTCGACATCGACGCGGTGCGACGACACCAGCACAATGCGGTCGCCGACGGTCGCGGCGACCGGGTCGGGGGTCGGGGTGCGCAGTACAGCCCTGATCCGGTCGCTGAGCTTGAGATCGTCGACGCTGGTACCGACATCATCAGCGATGTCGAGCAGCTGACGTGCCTTGTCGTTGATGACGCGCATGACACCGGTCGCGTCGACAGCCAGGACGCCGTCGGCCATGGCATGCAGCACGGCACCCTGATCGCGGACCAGTTCGGCCAGTTCGTCGGGCTCGAGACCCAAAGTGAGCCGACGCCAGCGACGCGCGAGCAGGATTGATCCCACCGCGCCGACGGCCAGCGCCGCCAGAGCGATCAGCACCGTGGTCCCGATTGCCCGACGCGTCGCTGCCGCAAGGTCGGCCGTCGAGACACCCACGCTCACCAGTCCGACAACGCGACCGTCGTCGACGATGGGCACCTTCGCGCGCACGGACTCGCCGAGCGTGCCGCGATCGGTGGTGATGTCGGCCTGCCCCGACAGCGCCTTGGTGGGATCGGTCGACACGTGCTTCCCGACCTCGCCCCGATCGGGGTGCGACAACCGGATGCCGTTGGCGTTCGCGATCACGACGAACAACGCTCCGGTCCGCTCACGCACGGCAGACGCCTGGGCTTGAATCGGACCGTTCGCCAGTTCGCTGACGTCGAGGTCGCTGCGGTCGCTTTCCGCGACCTCGCTGACCGTTTCGCGATCGGCCGCCACCGACTGCGCGATCGCGAGCGCGCGTTGCGCGTACTCGTCGCGGCTACGGTCGTCGGTACCCGCGAGCACGACGCCGAAACCGACGCCGAGGCTCACCGCGATGACGGACAGTTGCAGCAGAAGAACCTGCGTCCGTAATCGCATGTGTAGAGCCTAGGCGTCGGCAGTGGCGCGGCGGTTGGAGTTCGAACTCAGAACGGGATCGCGCCGACCGCGACGCCCACAGCGAGCATCGTCACCGATACCAGTGCTGCTCGCCACAGGACCTTCTTGTGATGGTCGGCCAGTGACACCCCCGCGAGCGCGACCAGCAGGAGTATCGCGGGCACTAGCGGGCTCTGCATGTGAACGGTCTGGCCGGTGATCGAGGCGCGTGCCATCTCTGCGGGATCGATGCCGTACCGCGAGGCGGTCTCCGAGAGGACCGGAAGGACACCGTAATAGAACGCATCGTTACTCATCAGGAATGTCAACGGCATCGAAACGATCCCGATGACGATTGCCATGTGCGGACCCATCGCGCTCGGAATCCCGTCGGCCATCCAATGTGCGATGGCGTCCACCATCCCGGTCCCACTGAACACTCCGGTCAACACCGCAGCGGCGAGCACCATCGCGACCACCGAGACGATGCTCGAACTGTGGCGTGTGATGGCCTCCTGTTGATCTTTGATGTGCGGGAAATTCACGGCAAGCGCGATGGCCGCGAAGATCATGAACAGAACAGGGATCGCGACGATATCGGCTCCGAGGATCGCCAGCAGGGCGACCGTCAGCGTCGCATTGACCCAGACCAGTTTGGGCCGCAACGTCTTTCGATTCGGATCGAGAACCCCGGTGAACGCCGACTCCCCGTCGCCATCCGACAGCGTGGCGACATCGCCTGTGCTGGAGTCGGTTCCGCCCGAACCAGTCGAGAGACCTGGTCGGTTGTTCGACGTCGTCCCTGAGCCGCCGACTCCAGCGGCAACCAGTTCACCGCGCGGCACCAGTACCGCGTCGTCGACTTCCAGACGCCCGATCCGACGACGCTCCAAGACGCCGAGGTGATAGGCGAAAGCCAGGACAACCAGCAGCGCGGCTCCGAGTGCGGGGAGCATGGGCAGGAAGATGTCATTGGTGTCGATCTTCAGCGCACTCGCGGCACGGGCCGTCGGGCCTCCCCACGGAAGTATGTTCATCGTGCCGTTCGCGAGACCTGCCACGACGGTGAGGACGACGGGGCTGACGCGCAGTTTCAGATAGAGCGGTAAGAGCGCGGCGGTGGTGATGATGAACGTCGTCGAGCCGTCGCCGTCGAGCGAGACGACCATCGCGAGCACCGCGGTGCCGACGACCAACCGTGCCGGATCATGCCCGACCATCCGAACCACCAGCCGAACGATGGGATCGAAGAGTCCGACATCGATCATGATCCCGAAGAAGATAATCGCAAAGAACAACATCGCCGCTGTGGGGGCGAGTTCTTTGATCCCGTCGGTGATCATGTCGCTGATGCTGAGGCCGGCACCGGCGAACAGCCCGAACGCGACAGGGACGAGGATCAGCGCGACCACAGGGGTCGCGCGTTTGGTGATGATGAGGAACATGAACGTGGCGACCATGCCCAACCCGAGTGCTACCAACATTTCCGTGCTCTTTCTCGTGTCGTACGCGAGCGGTGTGTTGCCCGTTACTGATCGAGTGTCGGGGTAGTCCAGATCACAGTGAAGCTTGTGCGCGTAAGACACGTTTTGCGCGTTCTGCGCACGGGAAACGGACTGCCACTCAGTCCGGAAGCATCGGGGCGTCGTCGCCGTGGTGGCGCCCCAGGAGTACGCCGCGGGTTACGGCGTCGCGGCCGAATCGCGTTCTCAGATCGTCCATCGCTGTGTCGAGGTGAGCGCCCCGACCGCTGAGTGGACTCGACGCCCCGACAGCGCGCACCCGGCGGTCGGCAGGGTCGGGTTGGTCGAACGGCAGGGTGAGCTGTATCGAGTCGCGCTCGTCGAGTCCGGTGAGCGACAACCCGATCAACGTGCACCCGCGGTCGCGGATCACGGGCAGGGCGTCGTCGAGCAATCCGCGCGCCGACGACATGATCACGTCGGTGCGGTCTGTGACGTCGGAGAGTGTCCGCGATCGGGTTGCACGCGAGAAGTCGTCGAATCGGAGACGCAATACGACTGTGCGACAGACTCGTTCGGCATTGCGGAGCCGACGTCCCAAGCGTTCGACGATAGCGACGACGGTCGCCTCGAGGTCGGCTTCACTCTTCGGTCGACGACCGAGCGCCCGCTGCGATCCGATCGACGAGCGTCGACGCCCGGTCTCGACGCGGCGCGGGTCGGTGGCCATCGACAGCGCGAAGAGGTGACGCGCAGAGCCCGGCCCGACGATGTGCTTGAGTGAGCGCTCCCCGAGCCGGGCGATCCCGCCGACCGTGGTGACGCCCGCGTCGTGGAGTTTGGCCTCGGTCACCGGCCCGACGCCCCACAGTCTCCGAACCGGCAGCGGGTGCAAGAACGCAATCTCGGTTCCCGGTGCCACCTCGAGCAGCCCGTCGGGTTTGCCGACGGCGCTGGCAACCTTCGCGAGGAATTTGGTGCGCGCAAGACCCACGGTGATCGGCAGTCCCACGTCGTCGCGGACGCGTGTGCGCAGGCGCTCCGCGATCTCGACCGGCGTTCCCGAGACTCGACGCAGGCCCGCGACGTCGAGGAACGCCTCGTCGACCGAGATGCCCTCGACGATGGGTGTGGTGTCGTGGAAGATCTCGAAGACCGCGCGGCTGGCCTCGACGTAGGCGTCGAAGCGTGGCGGCACCACGATTGCGCGCGGGCACAGCGCCCGCGCCTCGTGGCCCGGCATCGGCGACCGCACGCCGAACGCCTTGGCCTCGTAGCTTGCCGCGAGCACGACACCACCACCGACAAGCACCGGCCGGCCACGTAGCGCCGGGTTGTCGCGCTGCTCGACCGACGCATAGAACGAGTCGAGATCGGCGTGCAGTATCGACGCCTCGTGCCGCTCGCGTCGCTCGATCCGCATAGAACACATGTTCGCATGCGGGTCTGACATTCTCTACACCCGAACAGCCCGGCTCACCCCGTGCGAGACCTCCGCCGCCACGCGTCCTTGTCGGTGGCGCGGTCGTCCTGAACCGCGGGAGGCCAGGTGGCAGCGCCCAGCTCGCGCGAGGTGTTGCGGGCGACGTCACGCAGCATGGACGCGACCGACGACTCGAGAGGCCACTGCTCGACGTCGGCGACGACGCCGACAGCTCCGATCGGACCACCCATCCGGTCGGTCAACACGGCTGCGAGTTCACACTCTCCGAGCACAGCCTCTTCGACTGACTCGGCGAGACCGGTCGCGCGCACATCGGCAAGCGTCGCGCGCAGGACCGCGGGGTCGGTGAGCGTCGAGCCGGTCATGTCACGCAGGTCGGCGCCGAGAATGTCGTCGGTCAGCTTGGCGTCGAACGCCATGACGGCCTTGCCCAGCGCCGACGCATGCGCGGGGATGACGATTCCAACCTCGGGCATCTGCCGCGAACCGTCGAGCCTCGGCTGGTGATGGACCACCACGACGTCGTCGATCAGCATCACCGCGGTGCGGACCGCGAGTCCGCTGCGTCGTGCGAGATCCTCGGCCCACGGCGCGATCCGCGCGCGCAGTTCGAGACTGTCGAGGTAGACGTTGCCGAAGGTGAGAACCGCAGGTCCGAGGCGGTAGCGACCCGAGTCGCGCTCCTGCACGACCATTCGGTGGGCGAGCAGCGTGCGGACGATGCCGTGGACGGTCGACGGCGGCAGCTCGAGCCTCTCGGCGATCTGTCCGAGACTCATCCTGTGGTCGCCCGCAAGCACCGTGAGCACGCGGAGCGCGCGGTCTACGGACTGAATCATCCCGACATTCTCGCAGCAATCGCTTCAGCCATCTGCCCGAGGCGAGATCTCCTCGGTTCCATCTGTGAAAAGTATTGCCCGTCACATCTCGTGTGGCGTAGTGTGACGTTTCATTCGATAATGCCGAATGAATCAATCGGCGTCACCGCGCGCCCCCGGTAGGAGTTGTGGCTCATGAAGAAGTTCATCAACGAGCCGGCCGATGTGCTGGCCGACGCTCTGCGCGGGGTTGCGGCCGCGCATCCCCGACTGCGCGTCGACCACGAGAACAGGGTGATCTTCCGTGCCGAGGGACCGCGCAGAGGAAAGGTCGGGTTGGTCTCGGGCGGAGGCAGCGGCCATGAGCCGCTCCACGGCGGCTTTGTCGGCCCGGGGATGCTCGACGCCGCCGCCTGCGGCGAGGTCTTCACCTCGCCGGTTCCCGACCAGATCCTGGCCGCGACCAGCGGCGTCGACGGCGGCGTTGGCGTGCTGCACATCGTGAAGAACTACAGCGGCGACGTGATGAACTTCGAGATGGCCGCGGAGCTCGCCGACGTCGAGGTGGTGTCTGTCATCGTCGACGACGATGTGGCTGTCACCGACAGCAGCTTCACCGTCGGTCGACGCGGCGTCGCGGGCACGGTCTTCGTCGAGAAGATCGCCGGGGCGGTAGCCGAGCGCGGCGCCGACCTCGCCGAAGTCGCCCGACTGGCACGCAAAACAGATGACAACGCGCGCACCATGGGCCTCGCCCTCACCTCCTGCACGGTCCCCGCGGTCGGTCACCCCACGTTCGATCTGCCCGAGAATCAGATCGAACTCGGCGTCGGCATCCACGGCGAACCGGGCCGCAAACGCGTCGAACTGCCTTCGGCGAACGAGATGGCGCAGATGCTTATCGATCCGGTTCTCGCAGACCTCGACTTCACCGTCGGTGAGAACGGGGTAGTCCTGCTGGTCAACGGCCTCGGTGGGACACCCCTGATCGAGCTCTATCTGATGTGCGCCGAGTTCTCACGACTCCTCGACGCCGCAGGCATCACGGCAACGCGCACCCTCGTCGGCAACTACGTCACCAGCCTCGACATGGCGGGCTGTTCGGTCTCGCTGCTGCGACTCGACGACGAGCTCACCGAACTATGGGACGCTCCGGTCGACACACCGAACCTGCACTGGGCTTGATCGAAAGGGCACGTCATGACCACCCTCAGCACCGACACCATCGCGACCTGGCTCCGCCTGTTCACCAGCGACGTGGTGGCCAACGTCGACGAACTGACCCAACTCGACGCCGCGATCGGCGACGCCGACCACGGATCGAACATGGAACGCGGCATGACCGCCGTCGTCGACGGACTCGCCGACAGTCCGGACCTGCCGGGACCGCTATTGAAGAAGGCCGGCATGACACTCGTCAGCAAGGTAGGCGGAGCCAGCGGCCCGCTGTACGGCACCCTGCTGCTGCGGATGGCGGGCGCCATCGGCGACAGCACGGAGATCGACGACGCAACACTCGCCGCGGCACTGCGTGCGGGGCTCGCCGGTGTGGTCGACCGCGGGCACGCACAGGCCGGCGACAAGACCATGTTCGACGCGCTCAACCCCGCATGCGACGCCCTCGACGCCGCGCTCGCCGACGGCGCAGCGCTACCGAAAGCACTGCAGGTCGCCGCCGACGCTGCCGCTGCCGGGCGCGACTCGACAGTCGACATGGTGGCCCGCAAGGGTCGTGCGTCGTATCTCGGAGAGCGCAGCGTCGGACATCAGGATCCGGGAGCGACGAGCGCGGCGATGCTCGTCGACGCACTCGCCGAAGCCGTGAACGCGGCCGGCACACCATGACCGGGCTGGTGGTCGTCTCCCACAGCAGAGCGTTGGCCGACGCCGCGGTGGCACTGGCATCGGAGATGCTCCACGGATCGACGACGCGCATCGCCGTCGCAGCGGGACTCGACGCCGAGACCTTCGGCACCGACGCCACGGCCATCGTCGACGCGATCGAGAAAGCGGACGACGGCCAGGGCGTCGTGGTGTTGATGGATCTCGGAAGTGCTGTTCTGTCAGCCGAACTCGCGCTCGAACTGATCGATCCGGAGGTCCGCGAGCGCACCGTGCTGTCCGCGGCACCACTGGTGGAGGGACTCATGGCCGCGGCCGTGACCGCCGCCTCGGGGGCTTCTCCCTCCGACGTCGCGGCCGAGGCGGCCGGCGCGCTGATGCCGAAACGGTCGGCGTTGGGCGTCGAGGATGTGTCGGCTGGCCGAGAGAATGCACGGCCCGGGGGTGAGTCCGCCGTCGTCGAGGTCGAGAATCCGCATGGCCTCCACGCCCGACCAGCCGCCCGATTGGTCACGGAGGCAGGACAATTCGACGCTGAGGTCACGCTACGCAATCTCGACACCGGCGCCGGCCCGGCCTCGGCGATAAGCCTGTCGCAGGTCACCGGCCTCGCCGTGCGGTGCGGCCAGCACCTCGAGATCGACGCGAGCGGCCCAGACGCACAGGCCGCCGTCGAGCATCTGACCACGCTGGCGCGCAACCGCTTTGGCGAGGAGGATGCCCCCGCCTCTTCCACTGGTCGAGCGTCAACCCCCGCTGGTCGAGCTGCCCCCGATGCAGGTCGAGCTGCCCCCGATGCTGGTCGAGCCGCCTCCCCCGCTGGTCGAGCTGCCCCCGATGGTCGAGCTTGTCGAGACCACTCCACCGCCGATCGAGCTGCCCCCACCGCTGGTCGAGCTGCCCCCACCGCTGGTCGAGCTTGTCGAGACCACCCCGCCCTGCCGGCGTCGCCCGGGATCGCGATCGGTCCGGTGTTCACGCCCGCGGTCGTCGACATCGAGCCCCCGGACGAGCAGTTCGACTCCGCCGACGCCCAGTCCGCGAGACTGCGCAACGCCCTCGACGCTGTACGCGCCGACATCGAGAGCCTGCGCACCACGACGGCGCAGCACAGCCCCGCCGACGCCGCCATCTTCGACGCCCACCTGGTGATGCTCGACGATCCCGACCTCGTGGCCGCAGCCCTCAAACGCATCGAGTCCGGTGTGCCCGCGTCGCGCGCGTGGGCGGAGGCAGTGGCGGCCGTCGAAAACGAATGGCGCGCCGTCGACGACCCCTACCTGCGCGAACGCGCCGTCGACGTGCACGCGGTCGGACAGCAGGTACTCCGCAAGCTGGCAGGCATCCCCGATGCGACCATCGATGGCACCGGCATCCTCGTCGTCGACGATCTGCTGCCCGCACAGGCGGCCGTCCTCGACGCCGAGAAAGTCGCAGGCGTCATCCTCGCGGGCGGAAGCCCGACCAGTCACGCTGCAATCCTTGCCCGTGCGCGGGGTATCCCCGCAGTCGTTGCGGCAGGCGCCGACGTTTTGGCCATCGAACCCGGTGTCACCGTGGCGCTCGACGGATCGACCGGTGAGGTCGTCGTCGAACCTGATAGTCAGACCCTCGAACGGCTACGCAGCGAGGCATCACGTGCTGCAGAGCGCGGAGAGCTTGCCCGCGCGGCGGCGCACGAGTCCGCGAGCACCGCCGACGGCACGCGAATTCTGGTGGCAGCCAACCTCGGTTCTGTCGAAGACGCACGCGCCGCCGCCGAAAGCGGCGCGGACGGTTCAGGATTAGTTCGTACCGAGTTTCTCTACCTCGACCGTGCGGAGCCCCCCACCGTCGACGAGCAGATCGACACCTACCTCGCGATGGCCGATGCCCTTGGCGGCCAACGCATCACGCTACGCACGCTCGACGTCGGCGGGGACAAGCCGCTGCCGTTCGCGCCGCAACCTGCCGAGGAGAACCCCTTCCTCGGCCTCCGTGGACTCCGCCTCGCGCTGGCCGAGAAGACACTGTTCGACGACCAGCTCCGAGCCATCGTCACCGTCGCACACCAGACCCCGATCAGCATCATGTTCCCGATGGTGACCACCGTCGACGAATTACTTACTGCTCGAGAACATCTCGACGACGCCATCACTTCCGTTGGACGTGGTGATCCGGCGGGACTCGAGGTGGGAATCATGATCGAGGTCCCCGCAGCGGCTCTCAAGACCGCGGCCTTCGCGCCGCACGTCAACTTCTTCAGTATCGGTACCAACGACCTCACGCAGTACACGTTGGCCGCAGAACGCGGCAACACTTCCGTTGCAGCGCTTGCCGATCCACTCGATCCCGCAGTCGTCACACTGATCAACAGGGTCTGCCGCGGGGCGGGACCCGACCGTCTGGTGGCAGTCTGCGGAGAGTTGGCAGCCGACGAGACGGCAACGGATCTCCTTGTTGCGCTTGGGGTTCGCGAGTTGAGCGTCGCTCCTCGCGCCGTACCTCCGATCAAACAGGCGGTCCGTGGCATCAATGTCACGGCCAACCCCAGGCTCGTCGAGCGGTGCCTCGAAGCCGACACTGCTGCCTCGGTGCGCGCGGCGCTCACCTAGTGAGCAGCGTCGCTCGATAGACTCGAACGCATGCAGGTCATCACGCGAGCGAACACCGTCGACGGGGTTTACGAGGTCGAGAAGTGACAACACCAAGTGCCACAATCGGACTGGGCCTGGCAGCCGTCGGCCGTCCGGCATACATCACGACGGGCCGAGACTACGACCTCGGCGACGAACGCAGCATCGAGGACATGCGTGCGCGCACGTACGCAGTGCTCGACGCCGCCTACGCCGACGGGGTGCGCTACCTCGACTGTGCGCGGTCGTACGGATTGTCGGAGCAGTTCCTCGCGGACTGGTTGAGTGATCGACCCGACGTCGACGACGTGGTCGTCGCCTCGAAGTGGGGTTACCGCTACGTCGGCGAATGGGAACTCGACGCCGCGGTCCACGAGGTGAAGGACCACAGTCTCGGCGAATTCGTCGACCAGTGGACGGCGAGCCACTCGATACTCGGCGAAGCACTCTCCATCTACCAGATCCACTCACTGACACCCGACAGCCCGGCACTGAGCAACCCCGCACTGCTCGACGCTCTCGCCCGAGTGCGCGACGACGGCTACCGCATCGGCTTCTCGACGTCGGGCCCGTCGCAGGCCGACGTTGTGCGACAAGCGATCTCGATCGAGATCGGCGGAGCGCCGCTCTTCGGAGTCCTCCAGTCGACGTGGAATCTGCTGGAGACGTCGGTGGGCCCAGCGCTGGCGGAGGCCGCGGAGGCGGGCCTGTCGGTGGTCGTGAAGGAGGGTATGGCCAACGGTCGGTTGGCGCCCGGCGTCGACGACGATTCCGACGCCCGACGCGCCGTCGACCGTGTTGCGGCCGAACTGGATGTGCCCGCCGACCAGGTCGCGTTGGCGGCCGCGCTGGCCCAGCCGTGGGCCGCATACGTGTTGTCAGGTGCGGTGAGCGTCGAGCAGGTCGACAGCAACGTCGCCGCGAGCACCGTGACACTCGAACCCGCAGTTCTCGCGGAACTCGTCGCGCACCCCGAGCCGCCGGCCGACTACTGGTCGAAGCGGTCGCAGCGCGACTGGAGCTAGAGCGGGCTTATCTGGCGGGCAACCTGCGCGCGTGCAGCACCACGTCGTCGATGTGGTGCCCGCCGCCCGCGGGGATGCCGCGCGGACGAGTCTCGTGGGTGAGGATCTCCCAGCCACCTTCTTTGGATTCACCGTCCGTGGACCGGCCCTCGAGCAGTGTCGCGATGTCGTCCGGTTGCACGTAGTCGGCGGGGTCGAATCCGTGCGCGCGCACGCCCTCTGGCGCGTGTCCAACGACCAGCAGTGAGCCGCCCGGCCCGACAGCGTCGACGAGTTTCTTTGCCACCGCACGGTTTTCGGCGAGGATGGGGAAGTAGTGCGCCGCGACAAGCCCGAAGTCGCGACCCGGGACCTCGTCGACGACGAGATCTGCTTGCAGCCAGGTGATCTCGGGACCGGGGAAGCTCTCCCGAGCGCGGTCGACGGCGACCTGCGAGATGTCGATCGCCGTAACCTGCCAGCCGCGCTCGGCGAGCCAGCGAGCGTCAGCACCTTCACCACTTCCGACGTCGAGCGCGGTGCTCGGCGCGAGGTCGGAGGCCTCGGCGATCAAGGAGGGATTCACGTTCGACGTCCAGAGGCGCTCGGTGTCGGCGTACCTCGCGTCCCACTCGGCCGCCGTGTGCGGATTCTGGTCGCCGGTGTTCTGCTGACCGTGTGCAGTGCTCATGCGTCGAGCGTGGCACGGCCGCCGCGCGGCGTCGAGCAGGGTTGCGCCGGAGGCAAGAAGTGGTCTCGACGAGCTCGACCAGCGGGACACGGGCTCGACCAGCGGGGTGGTCTCGACAAGCTCGACCAGCGGGGTGGGCGCTCGAGCAGCGGGGTGGGCGCTCGAGCAGCGGAGGGTGGGCTCGACCGGCGAGCGGGGGTCTCGACAAGGTCGACCAGCGTGGGGGTGGGCTCGACCAGCGGTGGGTGGGCTCGACCAGCGTGGGGGTGGGCGCTCGACCAGCGAGCAGGGGTGCTCGACCAGCGGGCAGCGGGAGTGCGCTCGGGCACCGAAAGTCGGTCATCGACGCGGCGGCGGTGGAGGGGCAGACTGGGAGACATGGCATTTCCCATTCGCATCGGAGTCCAGATCCAGCCGCAGCACGCCCCCGACTACTCGCTGATCCGCGACGCGGTCTTGCGGGCAGAAGACCTCGGCGTCGACATCATCTTCAACTGGGACCACTTCTATCCGCTCTACGGCGACCCCGACGGGGCGCATTTCGAATGTTGGACCATGCTCGGCGCGTGGGCCGAGCAGACCGAACGCGTCGAGATCGGTGCGCTCGTCACGTGCAACTCGTACCGCAATCCCGACCTGCTGGCCGACATGGCGCGCACCGTCGACCACATCTCCGGTGGCCGACTCATCCTCGGTATCGGCGCGGGCTGGTTCGAGAAGGACTACGACGAGTACGGCTACGACTTCGGCACCAAGGGCAGCCGCATCGGCGAGCTGGGCGATGCACTCCCGCGGATCGCCTCACGGTTCGAGAAGCTCAATCCCCAACCCACCCGGCACATTCCGGTCCTCATCGGTGGCAGCGGTGAGAAGAAGACCCTCCCGCTCGTCGCGAAGTACGCCGACGCCTGGCACGGCTTCAACGACGTCGAGACATACCGGCACAAGACCAAGGTGCTCTCGGGGTACTGCGAGGAGATCGGCCGCGACCCCGAGACCATCGAGCGGTCGGCGGGCATCCCGTTCACCGGCGACGTCGAGGAACTGGTGCGCACCGCCGACGCCATCAGCGCCGAGGGCGTCTCACTGATCACCGTCGGCACCACCGGGCCCGACTACGACCTGACGGCCGTCGAAGCCCTGTGCCGCTGGCGCGGATGAACTGAGTCGATATGTCGAGCCTCGCCGTCGTCGCGATCATCGCGGGTGTCATCTCGCTTGGCTGCTGGGTCGCGTCGTTGATCACCGGCGACACGTCCTGGGTCGACCGCATCTGGTCGATCGCGCCTGTCATCTACCTCTGGGTGTTCGCGGCATACAGCCACTTCGACGCCCGCGTGACGGTGATGGCTGTGCTCGTGACGGTGTGGGGTATCCGTCTGACGTTCAACTTCGCCCGACGCGGCGGGTACACCGGCACCGAGGACTACCGCTGGGCCGTGCTGCGCTCCCGAATGAGTAAGTGGCAATTCTGGTTGTTCAACCTGTTCTTCATCGTGATCTACCAGAACCTGCTGCTCGTGTTGATCACGCTGCCCGGCTACACCGCGCAGCGAGATCCGGGCGGTTTCGGTGTGCTCGACGTCGTGCTCGCGGTGGCCTTCCTGGCGTTCCTCGCCGGGGAGGCCACGGCCGACCAGCAGCAGTGGGAGTTCCACGCGCGCAAGACCGCTGGCCAGACGTCGACGCGGTTCTGCACGACCGGGCTGTTCCACTACTCGCGGCACCCGAACTACTTCTTCGAGCAGGCCCAGTGGTGGGTGATCTACCTGTTCGGTGCCGTGGCCGCGGGGGCGATCCTGCAGCCGACGATCGTCGGCGCGGTGCTGCTGACGCTGCTGTTCGTCGGCTCTACCAAGTTCACCGAGTCGCTGACGCTGTCGAAGTATCCCGAATACGCCGACTACCAGCACACGACGTCGGCACAGATCCCGTTGCCGGCGAAGCGACGTCGTACAGCGGCGGCCTGAGCGGCGATCCCCGGCGGGGCACTGCTGTTCACGCGACGTTCGTCGGGCGATCGGGGCAATTGCCCCGAGACGGGCGTGGCTGCCTTCGGTCCGACGGCGTCAACGGCCTAGATTTGATGACATGCTCAGACCGCTTGCTGTCGGAAAGAACATCACGGACCCGCGCGTTCTCATGCGTGTGCTGATTGTGGGAGCACTCCTCATGCTTGCGGCGCTGGGTACGTCGGTGGCCGCGGACTCTGCGCGCGCCGAGCCGCCGATGCGACTACCCGACCAGGTCACCGACCCCGCCGACGCGCTCTCGTCGTCGGATCGCACGCGGGTACAGCAAGCCGTAGAAACGCTATACAGCGAACACGGCGTGCAGTTGTGGGTCGTCTACGTCAAGACATTCAACGGTCTGGGCAGCGAGCAGTGGGGTTCGCAGACCGTGCAGATGAGCGACCTCGGCGAGCACGACGTGCTCCTCGCCGTCGCCGCCGAAGACCGCGCATACCGCTTCGACGCCCCCGATTCGGTCGACGGTCTCGACCGTTCGACGCTGGATTCGATCGCCCAGGACAACATCGTGCCGGCGCTCAAGAAGTCGGACTGGCCGGGCGCGGCCGTCGGCGCCGCGAACGGTCTCGGCTCGGCGCTCACGCCGTCGCACACCGCGGCGATCGTCACCGGAGCGGTCGGTGGTGTCGCGGTCGTCGGCGGCGGTGGCGCCTACCTCTACTCGCGGCGGCGTCGAAAGCAGAAGTTCGAGTCGCAGCTCGACTCCGTTCGCGAACAGGAACTCACCCGCGACGAACTGCTGTCACAGCCGATCGAAGTACTCGAACCCTGGTCGCGCGAGGTCTTGACCGACACCGACAACGCGATCCGCACCAGCGAGGAGGAGCTACGGTTGGCCGTCGACGAGTTCGGTCCAGCCCAGACCGCACCCTTCACGCAGGCGCTCGACGCGGCGAAACGTGGTCTTGCGACATCGTTCTCGCTTCGACAACGACTCGACGACGACATCCCGGAAACACCCGACGAACAGCGCTCGATGCTGGTGCAGATCATCACAACCTGCACCGACGTCGACGCCGCACTCGACGAGCAGGTCTCGGCCTTCGACGAGATGCGCAACCTGTTGATCAACGCCGACACCCGATTCGCTCAGATCACGCAGCAACTCGTCGCGCTGCGAGCACGCCTCGAGGGTGCCTCCGGCCAACTCGCGACGCTGACGCAGAAGTACGGCGCGCCGACTCTGCACTCGATTGAGCACAACGTCGACCTTGCCGCGCAGGAGATCGGGTTTGCCGAGAGCAGCGCGGATCAGGGTCGTGCGGCGATCGCGCGTCCCGTCGGCGAGCAGGGTGCAGCCGTTGCCGCGATCCGCTCGGCGGAGGGCGCCATCGGCCAGGCCGACAAGCTCCTCGACGCGATCGACAACGCCGACACCAACATCGCCGCCGCGCACACCCAGCTTCCCGCGCTGATCGCCGAGGTCGAGGGCGAGTTGCAGGAGGCGTCCGGACTGTCGACGGATGGCGGGCCAGAGTTGGCGACAGCGGTCGCATCGGCCACCACGGCACTCGAACGCGCCAAATCCGGGACAGACCAGGACCTCTTGGGAGTGTTCACCGCACTGGTCGACGCCGACGCCGACCTCGACGACGCGCTCGATGCCGCCCGCGGCGCATTGGCACAGCGCAAGCAGCGAACCGAAGTACTCACCGCTGCGCTGACCAGCGCGCAGGCGAAGGTCACCGCGGCGTCGGACTTCATTTCGACTCGACGCGGCGCCATCGGGTCGACCGCACGCACCCGACTCGCCGAAGCGCAGCGCCTGCTGCAGTCGGCCAACACGACCGCGCAGAGCGACCCCACAGCGTCGACCGACGCGGCGCGTCGAGCCGGCTCGCTCGCCGACCAGGCACTCATGGCCGCACAGGGCGACGTGGTGAGTTGGCAGCAGAGTCAGCAGCCGCGATCGAGCGCCGGATCAGCGGCCACGGGCGCGGTACTCGGCGGCATCCTGGTCGACAGCTTCCTGCGCGGGACCATGCGCGGCGGCGGCTACGGCGGAGGGTTCGGGGGCGGCTTCGGCGGCGGTGGCTACACCAGCGGCGGCGGCCGCAGCCCCGGCTCGTTCGGCGGGTCCTCGAGCTCGGGCCGCATCGGCGTCGGGGGCCGGTTCTAGGCTCGGGTTCGGTCGGGCTGGCGCTGCGCAGAAAGTGACGCCCTGTGGGCCGCTCGCATGTACCGGTACGTGTGGGCGACCCGAGGGGTGCGGTTTTCTGCGGGGGCCCACCGGTGCAGGCCCCGTTGCTGCAGTCTGCACGCGCCCGCCTGCTGCACGCGCCACGTGCTGGACACTCAGCCGCTGCGCGCGCGCGCCGCAGTCCGCAGAAAGTTGCAGCCCATGGGCCGCTCGCACGTACCGGTACGTGCGGAGGCCCCGAGGGGTGCGGTTTTCTGCGGCCCGTCGGTGCAGGCCGCGCTGCGTTGCTGCGGGCGCCCCGGTGACTGCGCGCCACGCTTCTGCGGGCCGGTTGCCCGCAGTCCGCAGAAAGTTGCAGCCCATGGGCCGCTCGCATGTACCGGTACGTGCGGATGACCTGAGGGGTGCGGTTTTCTGCGAGCGCTCGGATACGGCGCCCGGTTACTGCGCGCCCCTACGCCGACTTCCGCCCGAAGCCCAGGTACGCGATCGGGCCGATGTAGTTGATGAAACTCGCTGCGGCCCAGGCCTTCTTGGGGCCGCGGACCTGCTCGGCGGGGCGCTTCTTGAGGTCGCGTAGGGCGTAGCCCTGCAGGGCGAACTGTGCGACGGCGGCGACGCTGATCAGTGCGCGCTTCGCAGGGGTGAGCTTCTTCTTCGTGTCACGAGTCACAGCGACACACTACCGTTTGGCCTTTTATTTCATAAGCCTAAGTATTAGAGTTACTAAACGTGACCGAGAACAGTGCAGACATCGCCCGAGCGCTTCGCCCCTCCGTGACGCGGCTCTACCTGGCGTTGCGTCGGCACACCCCGATTCCCGAGTACACAGCTGCTCAGGCGTCGGCGCTGGCCACGATCGTCGACCACGAGCCGATGCGGATGGGCGAACTCGCCGAGCGCGAGTCCATCCGGATGCCAACGGCAACAGCCTTGGTCGACGGCCTGTGCAAGAGCGGACTGGTGGTTCGCTCGCCCGATCCCGATGACCGACGCGCCGTGCTGGTGCGACTCACCGACCACGGGCACGAGGTTCTCGAGCGGGTTCGCGGGCAACGCGAGGACGCGCTTGCCGCGGCACTCGAACGACTTTCCGACGACGACCGAGCGCGGCTCGCCGCTGCGGCACCCGCATTTCGAGCACTGCACGCAGAGCTCGAGGGGACGCCGTCCCCGACACCGGCGAAGTAAAAGCAGCGGCGAAGTAGCAGTCCCCAAAGGCTGCCGCCCCAAAGACTTTAGTAAGCAACAACTTTCGACAATGAACACGAGGTAGATGTGACAACCACGACGGAGAAGCCGACGCAGTCGGCGCCAGAGGAGCACTCCCATTCACTGATCGAGACCTTCAAGGGTCAGCCCCGAGCCGTGTGGGTGACCGCGTTCGCTGCGGTCATCGCCTTCATGGGCATCGGCCTCGTCGACCCGATCCTGAATACGATCCGCGAGGAGTTGAACGCGCCGCCGTCGAAGCTGACGCTGCTCTTCGCCGTCTACCTCGGTGTGCAGGTGATCGCCATGCTGATCACCGGTTGGGCCGCGTTCCGCTACGGACCCAAGCGCACGCTGACGGTCGGCCTCGCGCTGATCGTCATCGCAGCGGGCGTCTCGACGTTCGCGGGCAACATCGACCACCTCATCGCGATGCGCGTGCTCTGGGGTCTCGGCAACGCGCTGTTCATGGCGACGGCGCTGGCGTTCATCGTCGGCGCGGCCAAGGGCGGTCAGCACGGCGCGATCCTGCTGTACGAGGCCGCGCTCGGCGTCGGCCTGGCCGTTGGTCCGCTGCTCGGAGCACTGCTCGGAGCGTGGACGTGGCGTGCACCGTTCGCGGGTACCGCCGTCCTCATGCTGATCGGTGCTGTGCTGTGTGCGTTCATGCTGCCGGCCGACGGTCCGCGCTCCGAACGTGTCGCGGTCAGCATTGTCGACCCCCTCAAGGCGCTGCGTAACCGCACCCTGCTGCTGACGTCGATCGGCTCTGCGTTCTACACCGGTGCACTGTTCACCGTCATCGCGTATGCCCCACTTGCCATGGGACTCAAGCCGATTCCGGCAGGCATGGTGTTCTTCGGTTGGGGTCTGTTGACCGCACTCTCGGGTGTCTTCGTCGGGCCGCGGCTCGCCGAGTGGATCGGACAGCGCGGCGGCGTGATGACCGCGATCGTCGGCTACGGCGTCGTCATGGCGCTCGCAGCGGTCGGTGTCGCCACCGACCAGGTGTGGCTGACCGGACTCGCGATCGTGCTCTCGGGTCTCCCGTCGGGCATCCTCAACACGCTGTTCACCGGCGTCGCTATGTCGTCGGCTGATCCCAACAAGCCGCGCTCGGTTGCCAGTGCGGGCTACAGCTTCCTGCGTTGGATGGGCGGCGCGGCGTCGGCCGTGTTGGTCGCCTACCTCGCGGAGTGGTTCGCACCGGCGGCCCCGTTCTGGTTCGCAGTCGGCTACTGTGCCGTCGCCGTGATCGCGGTCGGGTTCGTGCAGTCGAAGAAGGCGGAGTCGCACCACGTCGACGAGGACGCCGCGCTGGTCGGTGCGGAAGAGTTCTAAGTCTCGCCTGATACGAAAGTTGTTGCCCCGCGGTCCACTCCGGACCGCGGGGCAACCTTTTGACCTATGGCACGTCGACTCATGCGGAGCGTCGACCTGTACGGAGCCGCCGTCAGTCGAGCCAGTCGAGCACCGACGCCGCGGTCCAGCTCTGCTGCATGCTGCCGAGCGCCTCGCCGGTGAAGGGCTCGTAGTACTCGGCGAACGCGCCGTCGGTTGCCTGCCGTAGGCCCTCTTCACGGAGTCGGGCGGAGCGTTCGGTCCACCCGCGGCGTGCAAATGCCCAGCTGAACAGCCACGTCATCACGGGCCAGACCGGGCCGCGCCAATACTCGCGTGGGCGGAAGTCGGCCGAGATCGGCGACGTCGACGGCGGGACGCTGAACCTCAGGTCGGGGTGTCCGCAGAAGCGCGGGCCGTCGAAGAGTCGTAGGAGTGCTCGTTCCCGATCACGGGACAGCCCCCCGCACAGCAGTGGCGCGAACACCGCGATGGTCTCGGAGTTGATCCACTGCCCCGCGCGCAGATCGAAATCACGCGCGGCACCGTTGCGGTCGTTCGCGGCGGCCACCACGCCGGCCTTGAACCGATCCGACCACGCCCGCAGGTCTCGCACGTCAGCGCGCGGCTTGGAGTAGTCCTCTCCGATCGTCGCGAGAACATCGCACGCGACGGCGAAGATCGCACTGACGAAGACGTCCTCGACCATGAAACTCATGACCTTGGGCAGGACCTCATCGTCGTAGTGCGCTCGCTTCATCTCTTCGACGAGCCAGATGTAGCGGTCGTATTCGAGATCGGTCGGGCGCATCGAGAGGTCGGTGACGTGCTCGAGGTCGGCGCGGGTGTAGGGCGGCAGATCCTCGCCGGGGACGACACGCGAGTACGGACCGTCCCAGCGCGGGGAGTTGTCCATTCCCGATTCCCAGCCGTGGTAGATCGTGACGCGACCGCGCCCGAGCGGATCGCGCGCGTGGGCGAGCCAACGATGCCAGCGCATCAGCGCGCCCCACCGGCGGTCGATGAATTCGTTCGCGACGGCCCGCGTCGAACGGCCGTGTCGTCGTGAGTGATCAAGGATGCGCTGCACCGCGATCGCGTGCACCGGCGGCTGCGTGATGCCAGACGTCTCCGGATAATCGGGGGCGGCGTCGGCCAGGCGCGAGCACTCCCATCGACCAGGGCCGGGGAAATACCCGTCACGCCCGTTGGCGAAAACGATGTGCGGAATCATGCCGTTCGACCACTGCGCCGAGAGCAATGTGTCCATCTCGATGACGGCACGCTCGACGCTCAGCGGTGCGAGACCGACCGTCACGAACGCCGCGTCCCAGCTCCACATGTGCGGGTAGAGGCGGGGTGCCGCGCTGGTCATCGTGCCCAGATCGTTTCCGCGGAGCAGATACGCGGCTCGTGCCGACAACTGCGTTGGGGTGAATCCATACCTGGCCACGCGTTGATTCTGCACTGCCTCGACTGTCCTCGCCGCTCGAGGTCGTCGGTCGTGACCGCCGGTACGGTTGGACGCGTGCCAACCGCATTGATCACCGGAGCAAGCCGCGGACTCGGCGAGCAGATCGCCCGACAACTCGCACCGACCCACACGTTGATTCTCGGCGGCAGACCGTCGACAGCACTCGACGCGCTCGCCGCGGAGCTGGGTGCCACGACATTCGCCGTCGAACTCACCGACCACGATTCGGTTGCCGCAGCCGCGGAGTCGATACCGTCGCTCGACGTACTGGTCCATAGCGCGGGAGTCGGTTCGACGCTGCGCACCGTCGCCGAGACACCCGCCGACGAATGGCGGCACGTGCTCGAGGTGAATCTCGTTGCCGCGGCCGAGGTGACGCGTGTGCTGCTCCCCGCGCTGCGGGCGGCGCGGGGTCACGTCGTGTTCATCAACTCGGGCGCGGGGATTCGCGCCAACCCCGGTTGGGGCGCGTACGCCGCGAGCAAGTTCGGGCTGCGCGCGCTGGCCGACGCCCTGCGCGGCGAGGAGACCGCGCTGCGCGTGACGTCGGTGTTCCCCGGGCGAATCGACACCGACATGCAGCGCGAGCTGGTCGCGATCGAGGGCGACGACTACGACGCGTCGAAGTTCCTGAAGCCCTCGACGGTCGCGGGCGCGGTGGTCGCCGCGATCCACACCCCCGCCGACGCGCACCCCACGGAGATCGTGCTGCGGCCAACGGGGCGTGGGTGATCTCGACAAGCTCCTTCCCGCTGGTCGAGCGGGCGCGAGCGCAGCGAGCACCCTGGTCGAGACCACTCCCCCGGGCGGGTGATCTCGACAAGCTCGATCAGCGGGAACAGCGTTCGATCAGCGGGGAGAACGCTCGATCGGCGGGGTCCCCACCGCTGGTCGAGCGGGCGCGAGCGCAGCGAGCACCCTGGTCGAGACCACTCTCCGCCGCGAGTGATCTCGACAAGCTCGATCAGCGGAGAGGCCCCCTATAGCTGCTTGAGGTCGCTCGGCTCCCAGACGGCGCGCATCGAGGAGATCTTGCCGTCGGCGTCGAAGACCATGATGTCGATCGGAGTGATCTCGAACCGCATGTCGGACGTGCCGGTGACGAGCGTGAACTCGAAGACCGCGGTGTCGCCCGCGATCTTCTTCCAGTTCAGGGTGGCGACGTGCTCGTCCATGCCGGTGATGATCGAGTAGAACTCGACGAGCTGCTCGCGGGTGTTGCGGATGTCGGCGCCGATCGGGTCCTCGACGGTCGCGTCTGCGGCGAAGAGATCCGCGATCTGCTCGGCGGTGCCGTTGGTGAGCAGATCGATGTACGCACCTACAGCGGCGTCGATCTTGCTCGACAGCTCGGTCTGTTCTTGTTCGACGGTCATACTTTGTCTCCAAATCTAGAACGTGTTCTACTTTGGAGACAAAGTATCAGTCGAGGCGCTCGTAGATGGTGGCGTTCGCGATTCCGCCCGCCTCGCACATGGTCTGCAGCACGAAGCGCCCGCCTCGCTGTTCGAGCGCGTTGATGGCGGTCGCGGCGATACGTGCACCGCTCGCGCCGAGCGGATGCCCGATCGCGATCGCGCCACCGTTGACGTTCACGCGGTCCAGGTCGACGTCGAGTTCCTTTGCCCAGGCGAGCACCACGGACGCGAACGCTTCGTTGACCTCGAACAGGTCGATGTCGTCGAGGCTCAGTCCCGCGCGGGCCAGCACCTTGCGGGTCGCGGGGATGATCGCGGTGAGCATGAGTAGCGGGTCGTCGCCGACCACGGCGAACGAGTGCACGCGCGCCCGAGGTCGCAGTCCGAGCTGACGCGCCCGCTCCTCGTTCATCACCAGGACCGCTGCCGACCCGTCGTTGATCTGGCTCGCGTTGGCCGCTGTCACGTTCCAGCCGATCTGCGGGAATCGTTGCGCGATCGCCTCGTCGTAGTAGGCGGGACGAAGGCCTGCGAGTGTGTCGAGCGTCGAGCCGACGCGGATCCCCTCGTCTGTGGTCAGCCCCGCAAGCGGGACGATCTCGTTGTCGAAGAGTCCGTTCTTGGTCGCTGCTGCAGCCAATTCGTGTGAGCGCAGGGCGAACTCGTCCATCTCGGTGCGCGAGATACCCCACTTGGCCGCGATCAGCTCCGCCGAGATACCCTGCCCGACAAGTCCTTCGGGGTAGCGTTCGTCGAATGCCACGCCGTTGAGGTCGTTGGTGCCGAAGGCCGCCGACCCCATCGGTACCCTCGACATCGATTCGACGCCTGCACCGACCACGACGTCGTAGGCGCCCGCGATGACTCCCTGCGCCGCGAACGCGATCGCCTGTTGCCCACTGCCGCACTGTCTGTCGAGCGAGACGCCGGGCACCGATTCCGGGTAGCCGGCCGCCAATAGCCCGCGACGCGCGATGTTGAGGCTCTGTTCACCGACCTGCGTGACAACGCCGGTGATCACATCGTCGATGTCGGCAGGATCGATTGCATTGCGTGACAGTAGTTCCCGCAGCGGGTGAGCCAGGAGATCAACCGGGTGTACGTCGTGCAGAGCGCCCGTCGACTTGCCCTTGCCGACCGGAGTACGCACCGCGTCGACGATGACTGCTGTGTTCATGACCTTCATACCTTTCGTGGGGGTGAATCATGCTGTGCCCGAATATGTTCGAGCAGAGTGTTCCTGCGATCGCAAGACCGGATCAACCGATGTTCGACGCCGCGACCGCACGAGCCTGACCGGACGTACGGCGCACAAGCGGGCCGAGCGCGAGAATCGTTGCGCCTGCGGCGAATGCCGCGCAGACCCACCAGGTTCCCGTCGTCACTCCCGCTCCGAGCATGGCGACGAGCGCACTGGTGCCGATCGTCGTACCCAGTTGTCGCGACATCGTGATCACCGCGCTGCCGCGGCCGGCGATTGCGGCGTCGAGTCCGCTTGTGGCGGTGGCGATCAACGCCGGAATGACCAGCCCGACGCCGAATCCGCCGAGGAGCCAGCCGGGCAGGAAACCGGCGGCGTAGTTGGGATCGGACGCGTCGGTGCTGATTCCGATCAGCACCATTCCGATGGCCCACAGGCCCGCTCCCGCGGCGGCGAGCAACCACGGTGAGACCGTGCGCGCCATTCGGGAGACCAGCACCGCCGCCACAGGCACCATCAGCGGGCCGGGCGCGACTGCCAGGCCGCTGCGGATCACCGAATAGCCCCAGCCCTTCTGCAGCAACAGGATTCCGTCGAGCAGGCCGGCGGCGAAAGCGATGCTGAACAGGAGCATCGCTGCCGTTCCGAACGAGAACTCAGGGCGCGAGAACAACCTTGTGGGGATCAGCGGGTCGTCGGATCGCCGATCGATGAAGACGAAAGCCACACCCAGGATCACGGCAGCGACGAGCACGGCGATCGCGCGCGCTGAACCCCAACCCCACTCGTCGCCCTGCACCAGGTAGAGGACGCCGAGCGCGCTCGAGGCCGCGAGTAGCACGGCGCCGGTGAGCATTCCGACCGAGACAGCAGCGCCGAGGCGTTGTTGCTTCTGCACACCGGAGTCTCGTCCGAAGACCCGGACCGCCGCGATCACGAACGCGATGCCGATCGGCACGTTGATCAGAAATGCTGCACGCCAGGAGATTTCGACGAGAATACCGCCGACGACCGGTCCGAGCGCCGCCGCCATCCCCGACGTCGCGGCCCAGATGCGCACCGCACCCGCCCGACGCTCCGGTGGCACCGACGTCACCAGCAGCGCCCGGCTCGCGGGTGTGAGTGCTGCCGCGCCGACGGCCTGCAGCACTCGCGCGGCGATGAGAACACCGAGTGTCGGTGCGCATGCCGCGAGGGCGCTTGCCGCTGTGAACACGACGACTCCACCGATGAAGCCGCGGCGGTTGCCCAGCCTGTCGCTCGCGGCTCCCAGCGGGATGAGAAGTGCGGCGTAGACGATCGCGTAGGCCGAGAGCGTCCAACTGACCGCGGTGAGCTGTGCGCCACCGAAGTCCTTGGCGATGTCGTCGAATGCCACGTTGACGACGAAGAGGTCGAGTGCGACCAGGAACGGCGCGCCGCACGCGACCGCGAGAAGAGCGCCGGCGCTGTGCCGCCGTTCGCTCTGGCTTTTGTTTTCCATAGTCAGACTGTTTACCCTCTGACTATGACATCGTCAAGTCAGCTAGACTGTGGGTATGGAGTTACGTGGACCTCTGGCCGAAAGGGACAACTGGACGGCGAATCGATGCTCGATCGACAAGGCCATGGGCGTGATCGGCACCCGATCCGCGATGCTCATCCTGCGTGAAGCGTTCTACGGGGCAACACGATTCGACGAGTTCGCGCGCCGCGTCGGGATCACCGACGCCGTCGCGTCGGCTCGACTGCGGGAGCTCACCGAGGCAGGGCTGTTCGAGAAGGTCCCCTACCGCGAGCCCGGCCAGCGCGTCCGCAACGAGTACCGCCTCACCGAGCAGGGCCGCGGGCTACTGCCGGTGATCGTCGCGCTCATGCAGTGGGGCGACCGGTATCTGCAGCCCAGCGGGGCCCCGCTCGACCTGACCGACACCGATGGCGAGCCCATTCATGCCGCTGTCGTCGGACCCGACGGCACCGAACTCGGACCCGACGACATCGCACTCGCACTCCATCGCAAGTAGCGATCACCCACGACCTCGCCCTTCATCTGAGAAACCGACAATCTGGGCCGTGCCGTCGGCGGTTTGATAAGTTCGCCCTCGCAACGGACGGCTACGGATGGCCGCTGTTGAGAGCTCAGCGCGGGAACCGGCCGGGGGCCACGAACAGCACGGGATGAGGGGGTCGCGATGGACGCACGCTCCCTGAAACCGCCCGTGCGGGGATTCGCGCCGTGAGCGTGCTGCTGCTGGCCGACGGCCTGCATCCCGACAACGACACTGCCCGACGCTGGGCCGACGACGAACTGTCGAAGCCGGAGTATCACGAGCAGGCCACCACGCCCACGCAGCCGCCTGAGCACAGCCGAAACTTCTTCTCCAGCATCTACGACTTCTTGACCGGCGGACCAGCTCCGGACACGACGCTCATCGTGACCATCGTCGTCGTGGTGTTGGTGCTCATAGCACTCGTGGCTTTCGCGATCTTCTTCGTGCGACGCACCCCGCGGGCGCGGCGCACCGAAACGTCGGCTCCCCTCGACGACCTGACACTCAAGTCCGGCGAATACCGTTCGGCCGCAGAGGAACTCCTCGATAGGGGCGATCCTGACGGTTGCGTGCGCGAAGCGATGCGCGCACTCGCCCGACGGGGCATCGAACGCGGGTTCATCGTCGCGGCACCGTCGTTGACCGCTCGCGAGGCGTCGCGTCGACTCGGCATCGCCTTCGACGACAAGCGCGGCCAACTCCGTTGGGCCGCTGATCTTTTCGACGCCGTCGAGTACGGCTACCGACACGCCGACCACGCGCAGGCGCAGGCCATGCTCGAGCTGGAACGCGCGCTCCGCAGGGGCCGCGCGCGGTCTGACACGGACCACGATTACGTGGCTGGCGAGAACATGACCAGCGGTGGCATGACGAACGACGATGTGGCGGCCGGCCGGTGAGCGCACCCATGAGCGCGCCGCCCACGGCTCCCGAGGGTCGGTCCGGCCCAGCTCCGTCGCTTCCGCGAAATCGACGTCGAACGTGGTTGATTGTCCTCGGAGTCGTGGTTGCTGTACTGATCGTCGTGCTCGTCGCCGCCCTCGCGCTGGGCGGCGCGCCGTCGTCGAAGCCGAAGCCGCAGACACCGAGCAACTCGGTGGCGGGCGATCCCGACAACCTCGGGCCGACGGGTGCTCGTGCCGTCACGAAGGTGATCAGCGATCACGGTGTCGACGTCACCGTGGCGCGGGGGCTCGACGAACTCCGCGATCGCACGACGCCGGGCGCCGACGATACCGTCGTCTTGAGCGGCTCCGGCGCTCTCACCGCGGCCAACGCGTCGTACCTCCTCGACAAGTTCCGCGACGTCAAGCGCGTGGTGTTGGTCTCCCCGACCGACAACGCGCTGGCGGCGCTGGGGCTGCCGGTGACCGTTGCACTGGTCGCGCAAAACCGATCAACGGCAGCGTGCTCGCTCATCGGGATCGCCCCCGACGACGTCATCTCGTCACAGGGCATCGGCGTTGGTTCGTACTCGTCGGCCGCCAGGTACACGCCGACGCAGCCGGCGGCATCCTGCTTTCCCGACGACACCGACACCGGTTCAGATGTGGTCGATCGGCCGGGACAGATGGTCGTGGTACCCGCGACGACCTCGCACCCCGAGATCGTCGTGACGGACGGCGACTTCTGGCACAACGCAAACCTCGGCGAGGACGACAATGCGGGCGTTGCCCTCCGCGTGCTCGCCTCCTCCGGTCGCCTCATCTGGTTCATTCCGAGCTTTGGCGATCGACCACCTGAACCGGGTGAGCCCGACTCCGACCCGCGTTCTCAGATTCCGCGTTGGATCGGCCCCGGTTTCCTGCTGGCAGCGTTCGCTGTCTTCGCGCTGATGCTGTGGCGTGGACGACGATTCGGACCCATGGTCACCGAGCCGCTACCCGCCGTCGTCAAGGCGATCGAGACCACGCAGGCCCGTGGACGGCTCTACCATCGCGCCGGAGCCGATAGTCGTGCCGCGGCGATCCTGCGCATCCGCACCATCTCGCGCATCGCGGGGTACCTCGGACTCCACTACGACCCAGTGCACGCCCTCGACGCGCTCGACGCCTCCGACGAACGCGATGACTCGGGCGTGTGGGCACCGGA
The DNA here is from genome assembly GCF_036540975.1 of Gordonia sp. w5E2. Lineage (NCBI taxonomy): Bacteria > Bacillati > Actinomycetota > Actinomycetes > Mycobacteriales > Gordoniaceae > Gordonia > Gordonia sp. w5E2. The sequence continues at coordinate 5,023,257 of NZ_CP144213.1, forward strand.
CGGTTCCGACTCGTCTGTCGCCGCGATCATCAGCGTGGCGGCAGCGACGACGCACCGAGACGCCCGCGACGTCGCACGACTCCTGACCGGCCGGTTGCCCGAGGGCGACGATGCGCTGGTCGTCTTCACCACTGAATTGACCGCTCTAGAGAAGGAAGTCCGGGGCACACCATGACCGCACCCTCAACTCCACCACACTCGGCACCGTCCGCACCGCCGCGGCCCGCATCGTATCCGCCTGTGGCGGGCGGCAACACGGCTTCGCCAGGCGCAGATGAATTCTCGACGTCGGCGCGTGCCCGCCTGAATGCGGTACGTGCCGAGGTCGGCAAAGCCGTTGTGGGACAGGATACTGCGGTCTCCGGGATGCTGATCGCGCTGCTGTGTCGCGGTCACATCCTGCTCGAAGGCGTTCCGGGAGTGGCCAAGACGCTGTTGGTGCGGTCTGTCGCTGCTGCCCTCGACGTCGACACCACGCGCGTGCAGTTCACCCCCGACCTGATGCCAGGCGACGTTACCGGATCACTGATCTTCGACGCCGCGGCGTCGGAGTTCAGTTTCCGGGAGGGTCCGGTGTTCACCAATCTGCTTCTCGCGGACGAGATCAACCGAACGCCACCCAAGACGCAGGCGTCGCTGCTCGAAGCGATGGAAGAAGCGCAGGTATCCGTCGACGGGGTGCCGCGCGCCCTGCCCGAGCCGTTCCTCGTCGCGGCGACACAGAACCCCATCGAATATGAGGGCACCTATCCGCTTCCGGAGGCGCAGCTCGACCGATTCCTGCTGAAGGTCACCCTGCCGATCCCACCGCGCGACGATGAGATCACGGTGTTGGCAAGGCACGCAGCGGGATTCGATCCACACGATCTGGCTGCTGCCGGTCTGCGACCGGTCGCCTCGGGCTCCGATGTGATCGCGGGCGCCGCGGCGGTGCGACGGGTGGCTGTGGCACCGCAGATCGCCGCCTACATCGTAGATATCGCCCGCGCGACCAGGATGTCGCCGTCGCTCTCGCTCGGGGTCAGCCCGCGCGGTGCCACCGCACTCCTCGGCACGAGTCGCGCGTGGGCGTGGCTGAGCGGACGTGACTTCGTCACACCCGACGACGTGCAGATGATGGCGCAAGCGACTCTTGCGCACCGCCTTTCGCTGCGTCCGGAGGCCGAGCTCGAGGGAGTCTCGGTCGGCGCGGTGCTGGCTGCGGCGATCGGTTCCGTTCCCGTCCCACGCTGATGGTCATCACCGGCCGCTTCTTCGCGCTCGTCCTCGCGGGGGCCATTCCGACGGTGTTGTTCCCGCACTACTGGGTGGTGTTGGCCTGGGTCGCGGTATGCGTCGCGCTACTGCTGATCGACCTCGCCGTCGTCGGAAACCCCACGCGCACTCTCGAATTGCGTCGAGTGCCGTGCGGTCCGGTTCAGCTCGGCCAATCCACCCAGACGACGCTGCTGGTGCGCAACTTGTCCGGTAGTCGTTTCCGTGGTGTGATCCGCGACGCATGGCAGCCGTCCGCAGGTGCGGACCCGACGACACCACGGCCGGTATATCTTGGCCCACAGCAATCAGAGTCGATGACGACGACTCTCACCCCCACCCGCCGCGGTGACCGACTGGCCGTCGGCGTGACAGTTCGACGACTCAGTCCGCTCGGACTCTGCGCCCGGCAGCGCACCGTGGTCGTTCCGGGCTTCGTACGTGCGCTGCCCGTCTTCACCGCGCGCAAGCATTTGCCCTCGCGGCTGGCGTACCTGCGGCAGCTAGACGGCCGGTCAGCTGTGCGCACCCGGGGACAGGGCACCGAATTCGACTCCCTGCGTGACTATGTCGAAGGCGACGACGTACGCAGCATCGACTGGCGTGCCACCGCTCGACGTCGCTCCGTCGTCGTCCGCACCTGGCAACCGGAGAAGGACCGGCACATCGTGATCGTGCTCGACACGTCGCGGACGTCGGCCGGTCGTGTCGGTGACGCGCCGCGACTCGACGCCGCGATGGATGCCGCGCTGCTGCTGGCGTCGCTGGCTTCGCACGCGGGCGATCGGGTCGACTTCATCGCGGGCGATCGCATCGTGCACCGCCGGGTCATCGGAGCGCCACGCACAACGTTGCTGAGCGACCTCGTGACCGCGATGGCGCCGCTCGAACCCGCTCTGGTGGAGGCAGATTGGCCGATGCTGTGCACCGAGGTGAGCAAGGTGTCGCGTCAGCGAGCACTCGTGGTGTTGCTGACGCCGCTCGAACCAGCCGCGGTCGAGGAGTCGCTGCTGCCGCCGCTCGCCGCACTCGCACAGCACTACCAGGTCGTCATCGGATCGGTATCCGACCCGATGCTCGACGAGATGGCCGAACGTCGCGACGACGTCCGCGAGATCTACGACGCCGCTGCGGCGGTGCGCACGCTGACGTTGCGGGGCCGCACGGCGTCGGGGTTGCGCCGCCTCGGCGTTGACGTCATGGATGCAGCGCCCGACAAGCTTCCCGCAGCGCTCGCCGACCACTACCTACTGCTGAAGTCGCGCGGAATGCTTTGAGCAGCTTGACTCCCCGAGCATCTGTCAGGCGACGGGGAGGCTGTACCCGCGGTCGATCTCGTCGAGATCGCCTGTGGCACCGCGATCGTGGGCGCGACGTCCGAGCACCAGCGCGTACAAGAGGAACCCGACCCACACGGTGACGCCGATACCGATGCGCGCCCACGTCGGGAGACCCGATGGGGTCACGAACGCTTCGATGGCTCCGCAGATGAGCAGCAGCACAACCAATCCGATACCGATGGCGATGGCGGTACGTCCGGCCTCGGCAAGCGAATCCGAGCGCTTGCGGTCGCCGGGCGCGACCCAGGACCAGAAGATGCGCAGCCCGACCCCCGCCGCCACGAACAGACACGTGAGTTCGAGTAGCCCGTGCGGGGTGATGAGACCGAAGAAGAGGTCGGCCCGACCGTGGTTGATCATGATCGAACCCGTCACCGCGAGGTTGAGAATATTCTGGTAAAGCATCCAGATCACCGGGAATCCGAAGACCCCGAAGGCGATGCACAGCAACGCAAGTCGGAAGTTGTTTGTCCAGACCTCGAACGCGAACGACGACGCGGCGTTCTCGGAGTAGTAGTTCTCGAAGTCGTCGTTGACGAGGTGCTCGATCTGCTCCCGCGACCCGAACGTGTGCTCCATGGTCGGGTGGTCGAGGAGCCACCAGCCGATGCCGACGGCGAACGCGATCGAGACGACCAACACCGTCAGCCACCACCGCCGAGTGCTGTAGAGCGCAGCGGGCAGAGTCGTCGTGACGTACCGCACCAGTTGGTCCCACGTGGTCACGGTCGACCCGAGTGCGTGCCCACGCGCGCGTGCCAGCAGCGTCGACAAGTAAGCGATTACCGCACGGTCTGGCGCCGACGATCGGATCACCGAAAGGTGCGTGGCCGTGCGTTGATAGGCGTCGAGGATCTCGTCGGATTCGGCGCCGGTGAGGCGTCGTTTGCGTGAGAGTTCGTCGAGTCTCTGCCACGTCGGTGACTTCGCTCGTACGTAGGCGTCGAGATCCACATCGGTAGCCTAGCCAGACCACGGGCACGGCTGTACCCCTGTCGGGAGGGATCATTCGCGTAGCCCACGAGACGCTACGTTCGCGCCACCGCAGCCGCTACGGTAGTGCGTATGTACCCGGGGCCGAACATGCATGTAGGGCCGACCATGTACGCGGGACCAATCACGTACACGGGCGGGACGGTCGGGCTCGGCCGCAACGACCTCGTCTCGGGTGAGGCAGTCGCACTGGACCTTCCGCCGGCGTCGCTCGGTCGGCGGATCGTGTCGGGAGTGATCGACGTCGCGATCGCTCTCGTCGTACTCATCGCGTTGATCTGGGTGTCGGCGAAGGTCGGCGTGAGCCTGCGCGACGGCGCTGTGCTGGCGGGTGCGTTTGCACTCTCGTCGGTGCTGGCGTTGATCGTCCTGCCGACGGCGGTGGAGACGCTCAGTCGTGGAAAGTCGTTGGGGCATTGGGCGCTCGGCTTGCGCACGGTGCGCGACGACGCCGGGCCGATCGGTTTCCGACACGCGTTCACGCGGTCTCTCGTCGGCGTCGTCGAGATCTTCGTATTCTTCGGTGTGCCCGCGATTGTGTGTGCTGCCATCAGCCGCAAGGACAAGCGCGTCGGCGATCTCGTCGCAGGCACCTACGTGATCCGCGACCGGCGTTCGCTGGAGGTCGCAGGCACCGCGGTCATGCCGCCATACCTCGCAGAGTGGGCGCGCACCGCCGACATCGGGGTTCTGACCGACCACCAGGCCATGCTGATCCGCGGCTTCCTCCATCAAGCGCCGTCGATACGCGACGACGTCCTACGTGCCGCTCTCGCAAGGCAGTTGGTGCAGACGCTCGCGCCGTACATCTCACCAGCGCCACCTGCCGGGGCCGACGACGTGGACGTGCTCAATGCCGTTGCGGCCCAACGCCGACACCGCGAGTGGCTCCGCCTACAGCGCGACGAGGAACTTCGACGCCGCGTGCTCCGCTGAGCACCCGGCGTCGACTGGGTGCTGTATCCGGCCGACTGTGCGCCTTATCCCGTCGACTGTGCGCCTTATCCCGTCGAGTGGGTATCGCGACCGCTACTTCAGCTCGCTGCTCGACTTGCCGAGCACGCGTCGCGCGATGATCAGTTGCTGGATCTGCTGTGTGCCCTCGAAGATGTCGAGGATCTTCGAGTCGCGAGCCCACTTCTCGAGCAGCCCGACCTCGGAATAGCCTGCGGTGCCACCGATCTCGACTGCCTTGTTGGTCAGTTCGGTGACCATGCGGCCCGCCTTGGCCTTCGACATCGACGCCTCGGTCGAGTTCGGCTGCTTGTTATCGGCCATCCACGCGGCGCGGATCGCAAGCAACCACGAAGCTTCCCAATCGGATTCGAGGCGAATGAAGTCGTGGACAGCTGCTGCCTGATTGGCGGCGGGCTTGTCGTAGTCGATGACGTGTCCGGCGCCCTCGAGGGTTGCGCGCAGTTCCTCGAGTGCCGCACGACCGAGGCCGACGGCCATCGCCGCGACGAGCGGACGCGTGTTGTCGAAGGTCTGCATGACACCCGCGAACGCTTTCTTGGTGTCGACTTCCGTTGAGCCGAGCAGGTTTTCGGCGGGCACACGGGCGTTCTCGAAGCGCAGCACCGCGGTGTCGGACGCCTTGATGCCGAGCTTGTGCTCGAGGCGGACGACCGACACACCCTCGGTGTCCATCGGTACGACGAAGCTCTTGATCGCGGCACGGCCGGCACTCTTGTCGACGGTCGCCCACACGACGACGTGATCGGCGCGCGACCCCGCGGTCACAAAGATCTTCTCGCCGTTGATGACGTACTCGTCGCCGTCGAGTGTCGCGGTGGTGCTGACGGCGGCCGAGTCGGAGCCGAAGCTCGGCTCGGTGATCGCCATCGACGCCCAGACGTCCTTGAACTTCTCGAGCTGCTCAGGGTTGGCCACCGCGGCGATCGCGGCGTTACCCAGACCCTGATACGGAATCGACAGCATGAGCGCGACGTCGCCCCAACCCATTTCGACGCCGTGCAGCACCGCACGCATGTTGCCGCCGTTGACGACGTCCGACTTCTTCGCCGACGACTTGTCCGCGGCGTCGGACTCGCGTCCCTTGCGGGCGGCTTCGCGAGCGAGTTTGCCGAGCTCGTCGAGCTCCTGGGGGTAGGTGTGCTCGGCCTTGTCGTACGTGCGCGAGATGGGCCGGAAGATGTGCTCGGCGGCGAGATGCGCCTGCTCGGTCACCGGGGCGAGCTTCTGCGGGAGCTCGAGGTTGATTGCCATGCCGGTATCTTACTGCGCGGTAAGATAGATTTCCAGCCCTCCCCCCAGGTGCTTTCCGCTCCTGCGGGGCGTCGTCCGTCAGCCGTAACCGACCCGTGCAGCTCGGAGCCCGTTTACGCTGGCCACATGGCCTACGACGACGATCTCGCCTACCGCATCCGCGAGCTGCTGTCGGGTGAGAGTGGCGTCGCCGAGAAGTCGATGTTCGGCGGCCTCGCGTTCTTGGTCGACGGCAACATGGCCGTTGCGGCGAGCGGGCAAGGTGGACTGCTGGTGCGCGTGCCGCCCGACGAGACCGACGCCTACCTGGCCAAAGCGCACACCGCCCCGATGGTCATGTCGGGTCGGGAGACGCGTGGCTGGTTACGGGTCTCGACTGACGGCATCCGCACCAAGCGTCAGCTCGAGAAATGGGTCGGCGTGGGCGTCGGCTATGCGCGATCGTTGCCGCCGAAGTGAGTGACTCGACGTAGCTCGCGAAAGGCATGGCTCCCGAAATCCTGTCTCCCGAAATTCTGTTGGCTGTAGCGTCGTCGAATGCCATTGTGAAACCCCATGACTGTCCGACGATTCGACGACGCCTCGGTGGCCGACTGGCTGATGGCCGACGGGCGAGACTGGCCCCGAGCGGTGACCCGCGGGCCCCGCGGCTTTGATGCGTATGCACGTCTGTTGCACATACCCGACCCCGCATTTCCGGGGCAACGTGAGACCGACGTCGAATCAGTCTCGGGACCAGGCGATTTGTGGCAGATCGCCGTCGCAGTCGAGGATCTGCGTCCGCATACCACCACACCCGATGAGATCTATTACCTGATCTGGGCCGGGTGTGGTTATCCAGAACTGCTGAGTGATGGCGTGCCCATCGTCGAAATCCGCGACGAGCTGGGAGCATCCATGCGTGACTACCATCTGTTCGTCGGCGACACCGACATGCTGGGTTGGCTGCCGCCCGAACCCGAGCCAACGCCGCGACACGGACACTCGATTCTGCCCGCGCCCGCATTCGTCTGGCCTGCCGATAGAGCGTGGTGCTTCACCGAAGACATCGATCCGCACTTCGCGACGATCGGTGCATCGGCAGCGGCCATCGCGGATCTTCTCCGGGATACACGTATCGACACGGTCGCCGACGACCCGGACGTCTCGCCGCCGTTCTATCGCTGACGGCCTACTCACTCATCGAGAAGCGGCACGACAGCGAATACTTCGAGGTCGCGCGGTGTGCCCTTCGCCTTGAAACGTCTCTTGCGGCTGAGCAATTGGAGCCCGTCCGCGGACTGCAGCGCATCGCTGGTGGCCAGTACCTCGCCGGTTCCGGCGGCATCGGCGACGCGGGCCGCGATGTTCACGTCGACACCGAGGTAGTCGCCACCGACCTGCCGCGGAGTTCCGGTGTGCACTCCGGCGCGCAGCTGCGCGCGGTAGTCGTCGTGCGTGATCGCGCTGACGGCTCCGCACAGTTCGAACGCGGCGAGGATCGCGTCGGCCGCGTCGGGGAACACCGCCATCACGCCATCGCCGAGCGACTTCACGATTCGGCCGCGATGAGCGCCGACGATGTCGCTGCTCACCCGATTGACCTCACCGATCAGCGACAGCACGCTGTCGTCACCTGCGCGTAGGGCCCACGACGAGAATCCGACGAGGTCGGTGAACAGGACCGTCACGTCGCCGTTCGCGGTGGCGGTCGACGACCTGCGATCGACGAGCGCCTGCCACACCTTCACGACGCTGAGTGCGAGCTCGCGCGACGCGCTGGGCGACCGATCGCTCCCGGTCAGCAGCTTCTCCATGCGATCGGAGAGGCGCGTCGGACGTGAGAGGTCGAGTTCGGGGACCGTCTCGGGCGTCAGCTTTCGCGGAAGCTGCGCAGCACGGATCAGCGAGGGCGTCCGGTCGGCGCGCGTGAGGAACTCGCCAACACGCGCCGGACCCGACGGCACGGGCTTGTCGTCAGGCGGCGTCGAGCCGGGAGTGGTGTCATCGTCGGACGTCACGAGTCAGATCGTAGCGACAAGCTCGACCAGCGGAAACGGGCACGAGGGCGCGGCGGGTGGTCTCGACAAGCTCGACCAGCGGGGGCAGCGCTCGACCAGCGGGGGCAGCTCGACCAGCGCGGGGTGGCGCCCGACCAGCGCGGGGTGGTCTCGACAAGCTCGACCAGCGAGTGGGTAGCTCGACCAGCGGGCGGGGGTCTCGACCATTCGGCGGGTGGTCTCGACAGGCTCGACCAGCGAGTGGGCGCTCGACCAGCGGGCGTAGCGCTCGACGAGCGAACCCCGCGGCCCGCTACGGGACGATGTTCACCATTCGGCCGGGCACGACGATCACCTTGCGCGGCGGCTGGCCGTCGAGGATCGCGAGGATCTTCTCGTCGTCGAGTGCTGCGGCGCGGATCGTCTCCTCGTCGGCGTCGGCGGGCACCGTGATGCGGCTGCGGACCTTGCCCTTGACCTGGATCGGGATCTCGACGGTGTCGTCGACAAGGTAGCGCTCGTCGGCGACCGGGAACGGTCCGCGCACCAGCAGTTCGTCGTGGCCCAGCCGCGACCACAGCTCCTCGGAGATGTGCGGCGCGAGTGGCGCGAGCATCAGGACGAGCTGTTCGACGGTGCTGCGCGGCGCGCCGTCGGGGAACTGCTTGGTCAGATGACTGGTCAGTTTGATCAGCGCGGCGACGGCGATGTTGTCGCGCAGGCCGTTGTAATCCTCACGGACCTCCGCGATTGTCTTGTGCAGCAGGCGAAGTGTCTCGTCGTCGGGTTCGATGTCGGCGACGCGGACGGCACCGGACTCCTCGTCGACGACCAGGCGCCATGCGCGCTGCAGGAATCGCTGCAGTCCCACAACGTCTTTCGTTGCCCACGGACGCGACTGATCGAGTGGGCCCATGTACATCTCGTAGAGCCGCAACGTATCTGCGCCGTACTCGGCGGCGATGTCGTCGGGAGTCACCGAGTTCTTCAGCGACTTGCCCATCTTGCCGTACTCCTGCGTGACCTTCTCACCGTTGTAGACGAACTCGCCGTCGACCTCGGTGACCTCTTCGGCAGGCACGTAGATGCCGCGTGAATCGGTGTAGGCGTACGCCTGGATCATGCCCTGGTTGAACAACTTTCGATACGGCTCACTGCTGGTGACGTAGCCGAGGTCGAAGAGCACCTTGTGCCAGAAGCGCGAATACAGCAGGTGCAGAACGGCGTGCTCAACGCCGCCGATGTAGAGGTCGAGTCCGCCCGGATCACTGAGACCGTGCAGCTCCGGCCGCGGACCCATCCAGTACGCCTCGTTCTCCCTGGCGCAGAACTCTTCTTCGTTGGTCGGGTCGATGTAGCGCAGTTGATACCAGGAGCTTCCGGCCCACTGCGGCATGACATTTGCGTCACGCCGATACTTCTTCGGACCGTCGCCGAGATCGAGTTCGACGTGGATCCAGTCCGATGCCTTCTCCAGCGGCGGACTCGGCTCACTGTCGGCGTCGTCGGGGTCGAAGGCGACGGGCGCGTAGTCCTCGACCTCCGGAAGCTCAACGGGCAGCATCGATTCGGGCAGTGCGTGCGCGCGGCCCTCCTCGTCGTAGACGATCGGGAACGGCTCGCCCCAGTAGCGCTGACGGGCGAAGAGCCAATCGCGCAGTTTGTACTGCACGGTGCCCTGTCCGGTGCCCTGCTCTTCGAGCCATTCGATGATCGCGGTCTTCGCGTCATCGACGTTCTTGCCGTCGAGGAAGCCCGAGTTCACCAGCGGACCGTCGCCGACGTATGCCTCCTCAGAGATGCCTGCCTCGGAGCCGATGACCTCGACGATGGGCAGTCCGAAGACCGTCGCGAACTCGTAGTCGCGTGAGTCGTGTGCGGGGACCGCCATGATCGCGCCGGTGCCGTAGCCCATCAGCACGTAGTCGGCGACGAAGACCGGAACCTGTTGTCCGTTAACCGGATTCGTCGCGAACGACCCGGTGAAGACGCCGGTCTTCTCCTTGTTCTCCTGCCGCTCGAGATCAGACTTCGCCGCGATCGACGCGCGATAGTTCTTGATCGCCTCGGCGGGCGTCGACGCGCCGTTGGTCCACCGCTCATCGATCGCCGCGCCCTCGGCAACCGATGGCCATGCGGCGGCAGTGAGCGGGTCGACCAGCGGATGTTCGGGGGCAAGCACCACGTAGGTGGCGCCGAAGAGGGTGTCGGGTCGCGTGGTGAAGACGTCGACGGTCACCTCGCCATCGGCCTGTGCCGGCACACCCGGTACGGGGAACTGCACCTGGGCACCGCGCGAACGCCCAATCCAATTGCGCTGCATGGTCTTGACCTTCTCGGGCCAATCCAGCACCTCGAGGTCGTCGAGCAGGCGGTCGGAGTACGCAGTGATGCGCATCATCCACTGCCGCAGGTGCTTGCGGAACACCGGGAAGTTCCCGCGGTCGCTTCGGCCATCGGCGGTGACCTCTTCGTTTGCCAGCACGGTACCGAGGCCCGGTGCCCAGTTGACGAGTGAATCACTCAGGTAGACAAGACGATACGAGTCGACGACGTCGGACTTCTCGGAGGCCGACAGATCTGCCCACACCCGACCGTCGTCGAGAGTGCGTGCACCGCTGTCGAATTCGGCGATCAGCTCGTCGATGCGACGCGCCTTGCCGGCCTCGTCGTCGTACCAGGCGTTGTAGATCTGCAGGAAGATCCACTGTGTCCAGCGGTAGAACGAGACGTCGGTGGTGGCGACTCGACGTCGCTCGTCGTGCCCGAGGCCGAGGCGTCGGATCTGGCCGAGGTAGCGCTCGATGTTGGCCTCGGTCGTCGTGCGGGGGTGCGTACCGGTCTGCACGGCGTACTGCTCTGCCGGTAGACCGAAGGAGTCGAAGCCCATGGTGTGCAGCACGTTGGCGCCCGACATGCGCTGGAACCGCGCGAACACGTCGCTGGCGATGAAGCCGAGCGGATGTCCGACATGCAGGCCCGCGCCGGACGGGTACGGGAACATGTCCTGGACGAAGAGCTTGTCGGAGGCGTCGGGGCCGCTGCCGTCGAAGGCACTCATGTCGCCGGCCAGCGGTCCGACCGGGTTGGGTGCCTCAAAAGCGTGGCGCTGAGTCCACTCGCGCTGCCAGCGCTCCTCGATCTCGCCCGCGAGTCGGGCGGTGTAACGGTGCCCCGGAGTCGCGGAAGCTGGGTCGGTGCTCGCCTGATCGGCGGCGCCCTCAGAGGTGGAGATGTCGGCGGTGCTCACCTCACCAGGGTAAATCGTGGCTTCACCTGCCCTGAAATCGACGTCGGATGGGCGGGAAAAGTATGGTGGTCGGGTGAGTGTGGTGTCGATCGTCGTCTCGGTATGCGTCTTTGTGCTGGCCCTGGTGTGGCTGGTGGTCGGAGTGGCGGGCCTGATCGGCCGACTCCCGCGCAACCGATACTTCGGAGTCCGCACCGATTCGACGATGGCCTCGGCCGAGGTGTTCACGCTGGCCAACCGCATCGCGGCCCCCGGAACACTGGGCGCGGCGCTCATCTTGTTCGCCGGTGGCGCGCTGACGCTCGCCGTCGACAGCGGCTGGTCGGTGGTGTTCGGACTAGTCGCGCTTGTTGCTGGTGTTCTGATCGTCGGCGCTGTGAGCGGTTACGCGGTGCGCGCGGCCGACGCCGTCGCCCCGGCTGATGATGCGGGCTGCAGTTGCTGCTCGTCGGATCACGGCAGCGTCGACGACGCACATGCCGCGGAACCTGAGCAGACCAGCGCGGCCGCCGACTGCGGCACCGATAGTTGCGCGTCGTGCACGCTGCGCGGCATGTGCAGCACTGACGATTCGTCGAGCGGTACGGCACCGGCACAGCCCGACCGCGCACCCATTCAATAGGACGTGCGCCGACTCCTCGCCCGGTCTCCGATCGACGGCTTCGTTCTGGCGATTCTCGCTGCGGTCGTCGTGGCCGCGTTCTTCCCGGCGCGCGGGACCTTTGCCGAGGTTCTCGACTGGGCGGTCACGATCGCCATCGGATTCCTGTTCTTCCTCTACGGCGCGCGCCTGCATCCGCGTGAAGCGCTCAACGGGCTGGCACATTGGCGGCTGCACCTGACGATTCTGGCGTTCACGTTCCTGGTGTTCCCACTCGTCGGCCTGGCTATACGGCCCCTCGTCGAACCGCTGATCGGTCACGACCTCTACACCGGCCTGCTGTACCTGACGCTGGTGCCGTCGACGGTGCAGTCGTCGATCGCGTTCACCTCGATCGCCCGCGGCAACGTCCCAGGGGCGATCGTGAGCGCCTCGGCGTCGAACCTCATCGGTGTTGTGTTGACTCCACTGCTGGTGGTGGCCCTGATGAGCGGTACGAATGGGGTGCACATCTCGGCGTCGTCGGTCATCCAGATCCTGCTGCAGATCTTGGTTCCGTTCATCGTTGGCCAGCTCTGCAGACCACTGGTCGCGCCGTTCCTCAAGCGATACGCCGAGCCGACCAAGTTCGTCGACCGAGCGTCGATCGTGCTCGTCGTCTACGCGGCATTCAGCGAGGGCGTCCGCAACGGGATCTGGTCGATCGTGAGTGCGTGGCAGGTGGTGGCGGTCGCGGTGATCGCTGCGGTGTTGGTCATCGTGATGCTCGCACTCACCTGGTGGAGCGCGCGGCGACTGGGATTCAGCCGCGCCGACGCCATCGCGATTCAGTTCTGCGGTACCAAGAAGAGCCTCGCCACCGGCTTACCGATGGCCACGGTGCTGTTCGGCGGCTCAGTCGTCGGGCTGATCGTGTTGCCGCTCATGATCTTTCACCAGATCCAGCTCATTCTCTGCTCCTGGTTGGCCACCCGCTACAGCCGCAGTCACGACGCCGTCGACGCCCGCTGACGCCCGCGCGGCGAGTCGACGCCGGATGAACACGACGAGCACATAGACAGCCGCGCAGCACACCAACCCGATCACGACGTAGAGCAGGATCGTCGCACCTAGGACTGCGCCTGCGAAGTACCCGGCGAGCAGCACGGCGGTCACCCAACTGACGGCCCCGACGATGTCGGCGAGGCCGAACCGCACGAACTGCATCCCGGTCATCCCCGCGACCCTCGGCATGAGCGTGCGGACGTAACCGACCCAGCGACTCGCGGCGACCATCAACATTCCGGATTGATTGAGCCGCGCGCGCGTCCGTTCCCATCGCTGTTCGCCGAACCGTCGCCCGAGGGGCGATTCCATCAGGCGCGGGCCGCCCACTCTTCCGAACCAGAATCCGACCGCATCGCCCGCGATCGCGCACACACAGGCCACCGTGATCAGAACGCCGAGGTTGGTATTGCCCACGCCTGCAGCCACGCCCGCCGCAAGGAGGAGTGCCTCGCTGGGCATGATCAGACCCGCGAAGATGACCGCGGTTTCCAGAAACACGACGCCGCCGGCGATCAGGTAGACCGCCCACACCGGAACCGACCTGATCAGGTCGATCAGCCAGTCGGCGAGTGAGTGCACCTGCCCGACGTTAGCCGCAGCTCCGACTCGACGACGCGGCGGCTTGGAGAACTCGGGGGCTGACTCCACGGTCGTCGAGGGTGCTGCGCGACGGCGATCCCGGCGGCCTGGCTCTGAAAGGGTTCAGCTTGTCGTGAATACAGAAATGGATGTACCGTCTGTATTCATGGAGACTGTGGCGGCGAGTCAACGCGATGCGCTGACGAGGTTCGGATACGCGTTGTCGGACTCGACGCGTACGCAGGTGCTGCTGCGACTGCGGAATGGTGGCGCGTATCCCGCGGAGTTGGCCGAGGCGATCGGGGTGTCACGCCAGGTCTTGTCGAACCATCTTGCTTGCCTGCGGGGATGCGGGCTTGTTGTTGCGGTACCCGAAGGTCGCCGCACTCGGTACGAGCTGACCGACGGCCGGATTGCCCACGCCTTGGACGACTTGCTCGGATTGGTTCTCGCGGTCGATCCGACGTGTTGTCCAACCTCCGACGAGCATGGTTGCTGCTGATGGCCGAAGAGCTGGGTCTCCCGTCGGTGGGTCGGCCGTCGGTGGGTCTCCCCGATGCGAGTCGGCCGGCGCTGAGTGTTGCCCGTCGGGAGTTGCTACAGCGTCGGATTCGGTGGTTCGTCGCGGCGACCATCGCCTACAACGTCGTCGAAGCTGTGATCGCGATCGGCGAGGGCACGCGTGTGTCCTCGACGGCCTTGATCGGCTTCGGCCTGGATTCGGTCATCGAAGTGTCGTCGGCAGCCGCGGTTGCCTGGCAGTTTGCGGGTTCGGATCCGGAACGGCGCGAGAAGGTCGCGTTACGGATCATCGCGTTCTCGTTCTTCGCCCTGGCGGCCTACGTGAGCGTGGACTCGCTCCGTTCCCTCCTCGGTACTGGTGGCGAGGCGCGTCACTCGTCGATAGGGATTGTCTTGGCGGCAGTCAGTTTGCTGATCATGCCGCTTTTGTCGTGGGCGGAACGTCGCGCCGGCCGTGAACTCGGCTCGCTGAGCGCGGTGGCCGACTCCAAACAGACTTTGCTGTGCACGTACCTCTCGGCAGTACTGTTGCTCGGGTTACTTCTCAACAGCCTGCTCGGATGGTCGTGGGCTGACCCGATCGCCGCTCTTGTCATCGCCGCGATCGCGGTCCGCGAGGGCATCAACGCATGGAAGGGCGACACGTGCTGTGCACCCAGCATCGGCCAGCGCGCCGGCGAGCCCGCTGGGTGCGACTGCTGCAGCACGGAGGTGACGGGCCAGGGCGCTACCCCGAGGGCCACACCCGACGCGTCGCAGTCGGCCTGATCAGACCGATGCCACTCCCCTACGACATCGCCTCGGAGTTGAACGCGTGAGCAAACCGATCAAGATCGCCTGGGCGGTACTCGCTGCCATCTTCGTCGGCATCGGTGTTGCCGTTTTTGCCATCGACGACGCCACGTCCCCGACTCCGGCTGATACTGCCGAAGTGTCTGATCTCGTTGTACGCCCCGACAGTCACCGCCTGTCCTCGCCCGAGCAGAGCCGGGCGCAGTTCGTGGAATTCCTCGACTTCGAGTGCGAAGCCTGCGGCGCCGTCTACCCGATCATCGAGGACCTGCGGCGAGCCTATGGCGACCGCGTCACCTTCGTCGTCCGCTACTTCCCGATGCCTGGACATTTCAACGCCGAACGCGCTGCTCGTGCAGTCGAAGCCGCAGCCCAGCAGGGTCGGTTCGAGCAGATGTACCAGCGCATGTTCGCCACCCAATCCCAGTGGGGTGAACAGCAAGTCCCCGCCGACGACCTGTTCCGTACCTTCGCCGTTGACCTCGGCCTCGACATGGCAGCCTTCGACACCGCCTACAACAGCCCCGCCACGCTCGAACGAATCCGCGCCGACGTCGCCGACGGCCTGTCCCTGGGCGTACAAGGCACTCCCACGTTCTTCCTCGACGGGAAGCGGCTCCAACCGTCCACAATCGACGAACTCACCGCCGCCGTGAATGAGGCAGCGTCTGCGTGATCGACGTCGACCGGGACTCCGCGAAACGCTTGTCCACAAGGTCGAAAAATTGTTCGAGAATTCCTCGACGCTGTCGGTATTGTCGGGTAATGTAGAACACATATTCGATATGATGTGGGGCGGGGGTGGCGGCACGTGAACAGCAACAGCAATCGCAACAACAGCGAGAATGGCCGTGCGCCTTCGGCTTTGGGATCATCTGTCTTGGCCTCTGCTGCGGTGGGTTCTGCGGATGCGGTGGTGGCGGAAAAACTGTCACGTCTTGCAGCGGTGTTGGATGAGTTGGCTGCCGTCGATGTGTCGCTGGTATCCGACGCGGCGCTGGTGGAAGCCACTGTTGAGGCCGAACGGCTAGCACTGCGGACCGCGGGCGCGGTCACCGATCGCTTGATTGTGGAGGCTTCCGACCGCGATCTGCCCCGCGCCCTGGGTTTCCGCGATGTTCGCAACTTTATGGGGCATGGTCTGCATATTGGTGATCCCGCGGCGCGGCATCGGGTGATCGCCGCGACCGGCTCGTTCACCACGATCTGCGGCGACCGACTACCACCCTCGTGTCCCACGTTGGCTGGGTATGTGGTCGAGGGTCGGGTCGCGGGCGCGCACGTCCGGGCTGTGCTCGAGGTGCTCGAAGCGATCCCCGGTGAAGTGTCGGCCGAGACGAAGGCTGCCGCCGAAGCGCAGATGGCCGGCTACGCGGTCCAGTTCACCCCTGCCGAAATCACCAATTTGGGTTCGCGGCTACTTGCCCATCTGGATCCGGATGGGACGCTGACCACCTCGAAGGATCGTAAACGTCGACGCCGCCTGTGGGTGAACCGGCAGAACGCGCAGTTGATGTCGCGGTTGACCGCTGATTTGGATCCGATCGCCCGCGCCCGACTCGACACGGTGTTGGACGCGTGGGCCAAACCCGGCATGAATAACCCGGACGACCCGGAGTCGCCGGTCGGGCCGATCACCATGGCGAATGCCGAACAGGTCGCGGCAGCTGCGCTGCGTGATGAACGCTCACCCGCACAACGCAACCACGACGCCTTCTCCGCACTACTCGGCCAGGTGTTGGAATCCGGCATGCTCGGCAACACCCACCGTGGGTTGCCGATTCAGGTGATCGTCACCACCAGCCTGCAGGAACTCGAAGAGCAGGCAGGGATCGCACAAACCACGTCCGGAACACTCCTCCCGATCGGCGACGTGATCGAGATGGCCGCCTCCACCGGGGCCAGCCAGTATTTGGCGGTGTTCGGTGAGCACACCAGCGTGCCGCTGTATTTGGGTCGGTCGAAGCGGATCGCGTCGCTGGGACAACGGTTGGCCTCATTCGCCTCACCCGGCGGGAAGATGTGTTCGGCACCGGGTTGTAATCAGCCCGCGAGCAGGGTGCAGATGCATCACGCCGCGAAAGACTGGGCCGACGGCGGCTTGACTGACATCGACCAGTTGGTGCCTGCGTGTGATGTGCACAACCGGCGGGTCGGCACGAAGCCCGGCCAGTTCACGACCCGCATGATCACCGAAGGACCTGATACCGGACGTGTTGCGTGGCGGCTCAACGCCAAGCCGGGTATGCCGGAGAATCCCGAACACATCAACCGCATCGCCGACGTCACAGCTGATTTCCGCGACTACCTCACCGCCGAACACACCAGCAACCAAGCCGCAGCACGCACAACAGGCATAGGCACAGACGCGACAGTCACCGAGATCGGCGTGCGAGGCTCGGGTACACCGGACGCCGAGATCGTCGCGGACGCAGTGGGTGCCTGGATGGTGTCGCCGTCCTCGGTGCCGGACTTGCCGAGCAGGCAGGTGACATGTCAGACGCTTACCGGAGTCGAACTCGCGCTGTTGGATGGGATGCCTTCCGCAGATACTCGGCGCCTCGGCAGGCGGGTCGACATCCGATGGAACCTCCCCAGGCCACTCGAACTCGACCCCGACCCGCCCACAGACCCCAACCCATCAACGGGCCCTGCCCCACCAGCCAGCCCCATCGCACCCCACGGCGTCGACCCGCCAGACAGCCTCGGCCCACCGTTGGCCGACGCAGCCTGACCGTCGCGCCAACCAGTACGACGCGCGGACCCGGGCGCAACGTCGAATCTCGTTGTGCCGCAACCCGTCTACACCCCGCCACCACTACGGTGGCGGGGCAGACGTGGTTGGGCAGATGTGATTGGGCGCTGCTCAGAACGGTCGGCCGACATTGGATCTCGGCGGGGGATCTCGGCGGGGCGGCGGGATCGTCAGTTCTGGTCGACGTCGATCGGAAAGGTCGCGAGCAGCGGCATGGGCCAGGGCTGGCGTCGCAAGACATCTGCCCACACGTCGACGGTCGGCGGTGCGAGTAGGTCGCGTGGAAGCGCCGAGGCGAGCAGCCAACTGTCCTGGGCGAGCTCCGCGTCGAGCTGGCCTATCCCCCAACCCGCGTATCCAGCAAAGATGCGCACGCCCTCGAGGACCTCGGCGAGAAGTTCTTGGTCGGCGTCGAGGTCGACGAGTACCACCCGGCCGTCGACCGGACGAAGCCCTTCGATTCCCTCGATGTCGACGCCGTGTTTCGTGACTCCCAGGCACAACGCTGCATCCTGCTTCACCGGACCTCCGATGAACAGCGCCTGCGGCGACGCGGCGAGATCAGTCCACTGCGGAAGGATGTTGTGGACCGCGGTCTGGCTCATCCGGTTGAGGATCACGCCGAGGCTGCCGCCGTCGTTGTGTTCGATGATGTAGATGACCGAGCGCGCGAATGTGGGTTCGGTCAGGTCTGTCGAAGCGAGAAGCAAGGTACCCGCCCGCACGCTGTTGGCCGACTCCATGTCGCGGGCATCAGGCATACCGCCACCCTCGGCTCCGTCGGAGTTCTCGGGTGAGAAATCGTCCGCGTTGTCACCACCCACAGTGATTATCATCGCATGCCTTATGCGTGCAGGTCGGTACTCTTGATTGGTGAGCTCCACTGCGCGCGACGGCCGATCTGTGCGTGGCGCGTGGCGCGATTTTCTCGAGTCGTTACGCAGTTCTCCTGGTCTCGGACGGCTGCTCTCCGTGCGCCTCGCCAGCCAACTGACCGACGGCGTGTTTCAAGCAGCGCTGGTCGGTGGAGTGTTGTTCAATCCCGAACGCCACGCCGATCCGCTCGCCGTCGCAGGTGGCATGGCAGTGCTGCTGCTCCCGTACTCGGTCATCGGTCCTTTCGCCGGAGCGCTCCTCGACCATTGGGACCGTCGAGCTGTCTTGTTGTACGCCAACCTGATTCGCGGTCTGATGATCGCTTTCGTCGCAATCGCCATCGCCACGGGAACCCCCGACACGGTTGTGCTTGTCGGTGCACTCGCAGTGACCGGCGCCAGCCGCTTCGTGGCATCCGGTCTGTCCGCCGGACTCCCCCATGTCGCGTCGCAAGATGTCATCGTCGCGACCAACGCGCTGTTCACGACGCTCGGCGGGTTCATGCTCTCGGTGGGTGCTGTCCTCGCGATGGGGGTGCGCCTGCTCGCCGGATCGGACAACACGGGCAGCGCGATCACGATGATCGCGGCCGTGGTGATGTCCATCCTCGCGGCGTACCTCGCACGTGGATTTCCGCGACTGCAACTCGGTCCCGATCACCCCGACGATCCCGGCCGCTCGGCGGTGCACGCCGTTGCCGTTGGTCTGCAGCACGGCGCGATCGCCGTCGCAGGTTGCAAACCGGTGGCCGCCGCACTCTCGGCGATCGGGGCGCATCGCGTGGTGTTCGGTATCAATACGCTGATGCTGCTGGTTCTCGCGCGCCATTCGGGATCCGGGGATGGCCTCGACCGTGTCGGCGCCGTCGTCGGCTGCACCGCAGCGGGCGCATTGGCTGCGGCATTCATCACGCCGGTCGCTGTGGATCGATTCGGTCGCAAGGCGACGCTGATCACCGCACTGGCAGTCGGAGCCGTCGCGGAACTGTCGCTGCTCTCCTTCTCGTTCGTCGTCTTCTGCATCTCCGCGGTGGTGTTGGGCCTCATCGGCCAGGTTGCCAAGCTGTGCGGCGACGTGTCGATGCAGGTCGACATCGACGACGCCGTGCGTGGCCAGGTGTTCTCGGTCCAGGACGCGGTGTTCAACATCGCCTACGTCGCTGCGATCGCAATCGCCGCCACCACGATTGCGCCCGACGGCCGGACGCCGGCACTCGTCGTGGTTGCCGTGGTGATCTACCTGGTCGGAATCGCCGCCGTGCGGTTCGTGCACCCGGGACGCGACGAGCTGGTCGGCGCGAGCCACCACGCAGCCGAGCACGCCCGCCACGAGCGTGAGCAGGAGAAGCACTCGGACTCTTATCTGCCGAACTCGGGCGCATCGGCACCGAAGGCCGCGTCGGCGATCCCGTCGCCGTCGGAGTCGACGAGCACGGTGTCGAAATCGCCGTCACCGTCGGAATCCACATAGAGCCGACGCTCGGCTCCCGAGCCTCCCGCCCCGGGATCAGCGACCCCGGCATCGACGACCTCGGCGTCGACTCTGCCGTCTCCGTCGAGGTCGAGCCGCTGTGTCGAGGGTTGACGCCCGGCGCGCGGCGTCGGCTCGGGCGCCTCGCCCTGACCTGCGGTGACGCCCTGCCCCACCGCGACATCCCACAGGCCGCGTCCCGAGTCGCGGTACTGGCGCTCGGGTCGGCCGTCGTCGTCGATGTCGAGTGCTGCGACGTCGGCGTGGCCGTCGCCGTCGACATCCCACATGGCGTCGTCGGCACGTCCGTCACCGTCGAAGTCGATGCTGACCGCGTCGAGGGTGCCGTCGGCGTCGAGGTCGAGGTCGGCAGCGCTCGACCAACGGCTCAACGTGCCATCGCCGGGGCCGAACACGTACTCGATCAAGGGATCCACGCGTCATCAGACGTTCAGCGGGGCTGGTTGGTTCCGTTATGGACTCCCCAAGATTCCCCAGGACGCAGCACGGTGCGTTTTGTGAGCACGGTACGTTTTGTTCATGTATGTGAGCGAGCTGGGAGAGCAATTCCACCGCGCTCGTCTCGAGCCGGCGATCACACACCTGGATGCCGCGTCGGCGGGACGTTCGTCGAACGCTGTCATCGGGACAGTGTCGGCGCATCTGTGGCGTGAGGCCGAACGCGGTTCGTACGTCGCAGCAGACGACCGCGCGGAAGAGATCGCCAGGGACAAGCGCGACATCGCCCAACTCCTCGGTCACACCCCTGACGAGCTCACCTACCGCGAGAGTGCCCGTGCCGCACTACGCACGCTGCTGACCTCTTGGAGTCTGCCCATGGCGTCGACGGTCTGGGTTGCCAAGAACGAGTTCGGGCCCAACCTCGTCGAGTTCGAGCGCCGCGGTTACGCCGTCCGGCCGCTTCCCGACGGCGACGTCTACGGCCACGTCGACACCGACGCGCTGGAGAACATGCTGCAATTCGAGCAGCCCGACTTCATCCACATCTGCCACGTCGGCTCGATGTCGGGTGCCGTGCAGCCTGTGGCGCGGATCGTCGAGGTCGCACATCAGGTGGGCGTGCCCGTCGTCGCCGACATGGCGCAGGCCGTCGGACACGTACCGACAGTCACCGGCGCCGACGTCGTCTATGGCACCAGCCGCAAATGGCTGACCGGTCCGCGCGGCGTCGGATTCCTCGCTGTGCGCCGTGATTCGCTGCGACCTGTCGAGGTCGACCCGTCGCAGTCGTTCATCGCGGGCATGCTCGGCCTCGGCGTCGCAGTGTCCGAGGTGCTCCAGACCGGTCAGCAGCGGGTCTTCCGCGAACTCGCAACGATCGGCCGCACCACCCGCGAGCGGCTCGACGGGATCGGCAGTTGGCAGGTGCTCGAACCGGTCGACGAACCGTCGGCCATCGTCACCCTTGCCCCACCTCCCGGATTCCAGAACGCCGACGTCCACCAAGCGCGCGACAAACTCTTCGAACTCGGCCTGCTGGTGACCGCCGCCGACTCCTGGCGTGCCCCCCTCGCGGGCGACACGTCGGTCCTCCGGATCAGCCCACACCTCGACGTCACACGCGAGCAGCTCGACCGCCTCGCCGACGCCCTGCGCACGATGGGCTACTAGCGCGCTCCGCGCGGGGGCTACTAAAGCGCCAATTAGACCCGCTCACGCCGCCAGGCGCTTGCCTAAAACGTTCAACTTGGTCTGGCGACCCACCAGTGTGACCTGCCCCTTTGCCGAGAGCCAATGTGACAGACTGATCCTCGATGTCTGCGAGCCCAGAGAGTAAGAGCGCGGTCGGTCACCTCGCGATCGTCGCCAACCCGACGTCGGGTCACGGCGCCGGACAACGCGTCCTCGGTGCCGCAACAGCCGTGCTGCGCGGCCGGGGCGTCAGCCACGAAGTTCTGACCGCCGACACACGCGAACAGAGCGCACAGCTCGCCGCCAAGGCGGCCGAACGAGGAGCCGACGCCATCGTCGTCGTCGGTGGCGACGGAACCGTTCAGACAGTGCTCCGCGCAGTTCACAGCAATCGGTTGCCGCTCGGAATCATCCCCGCAGGCAGCGGAAACGACGCCGCGCGCATGCTCGACATTCCGCTCGACGACGTCGCACGTGCTGTCGCGATCGTCCTCGACGGCAACACGCGGCGCATCGACCTCGGTCGCGCTTCCTTCTCCGACGGCACCGTCGACCTGTTCTGCACCATCGCCGCGACGGGATTCGACGCGGCCGTCGCCGAACGCGCCCGGGATCTGTCCTGGCCGAGCGGGCGCGCGCTCTTCGCCCTGGCCGCGCTGCGACAACTTCCCAAGCTAAATCGACACCACTATCAAGTGCGTGTCGACGACGTCGAGGTCGAGACCGACGCCGCATTCACCGCCATCGCCAACGGTCCGACGTACGGCGCCGGGATGCGGATCGCACCCCACGCCAGCGCCGACGACGGTGTCTTCGACATCGTGATGGGTTCCCACCCCCGGCACCTGCCGCGACTGTCGCTGCTGCGCGGTCTCGCCCAGGTGCTCTACAGCCGCGTCGAAAAGAATCCGCTGTTCAAAGACATGCAGGGTCGCGAGGTGGACCTATACTGCGACCCACCTGCCGACGTGTCACTCGACGGCGACATCGTCGGCTCACTGCCGACCGTCTTCGACATCATCCCGGGCGCCATCGACGTGTACGCACCGCACTGAGTGGCAGGCCAGTCGGCTAACCCTCGCCGCGCTCGGCCCACCACTCGCGAAGCGCCGCGACGGCCTCCTCGTGCGACAGCGGGCCGCGGTCGAGGCGCAATTCCTTCAGATACCGCCACGCCTGTCCGACGACCGGTCCGGCAGGGATCTGCAGGATCTCCATGATCGCGTTGCCGTCGAGGTCGGGGCGCACCCGTTCGAGGTCCTCTGCGGCTGCCAGCGCGGTGATCCGCTCCTCGAGGCTGTCGTAGTTCTCCTGCAGCCGCCGAGCCCGACGCTTGTTACGGGTGGTGCAGTCGGCGCGCACAAGCTTGTTGAGTCGATCGAGCAGCGGACCGGCGTCGGTGACGTAGCGTCGGACAGCCGAATCGGTCCACCGACCCTCTCCGTAGCCGTGAAACCGCAGGTGCAAGAACACCAGGGTCGCCACGTCTTCGACGACGGCCTTCGGATACTTCAAGGCGCGCATACGCTTTCGCACCATCTTCGCGCCGACCACCTCGTGGTGGTGGAAGCTCACGCCGCCGTCGGGCTCGTGTCGTCGGGTGGCGGGTTTGCCGATGTCGTGCAGCAGCGCGGCCCAGCGCAGGATGAGGTCGGGGTCGCCCTGCTCGAGGTCGATCGCCTGCTTCAGGACGGTCAACGAGTGCTGATAGACGTCCTTGTGCTGGTGATGTTCGTCGATGGTGAGCTGCATGCCCGGTATCTCGGGGAGCACGCGGTCGGCGAGTCCGGTCTCGACCAGAACGTCGATCGCCTCGATCGGGTGCTCGCCGAGGATGAGTTTGTCGAGTTCGGCCCGCACCCGCTCAGCGGTGATGCGGTTGATCTCGTCGGCCATCGCGGTGATCGCGTCGAACACGCGCGGCGCGAGCCGGAACCCGAGCTGCGAGACGAACCGCACCGCGCGAAGCATGCGCAGCGGATCGTCGTTGAACGACTCCTGAGGCGTCGCAGGGGTATCGATGATTCCGGCGAGTAGGGCTGTCATTCCGTCGAGCGGGTCGTGGAACTCCGCTGGCCCGGTCGGGCCGATCGCGACGGCCATGGCGTTCATCGTGAAATCGCGGCGCACGAGGTCGGCTTCGAGTGAATCGCCGAAGGTGACCTCTGGATTTCGCCCGACGCGGTCGTACTGATCGGCGCGGAACGTCGTGATCTCGATCATCACGTCGCCCTTGCGTGCCGAGATCGTGCCGAACTCGATGCCGGTGTCCCAGATCGCGTCGACCCATCCGGTCAGCAGGCGGGTGATCTCGTCGGGGCGGGCGTCGGTGGTGAAATCGAGGTCGTTGCCGAGGCGCCCGAGCACCGCGTCTCGCACCGAACCGCCTACCAGGTACAACTCGTGATCGGCTGTCGCGAAGCGCTCACCGAGCGGCGCCAGAACGTCGGAAAGCCCCTGGAGGGTGACCGCGGCGGCCGCGAGAAGCCTGGTGCGGCGCTCGATGCGTGCGTTCGATGCGGTCGGGTCGGTCACGGCACGCCAGCCTACCGTCGTGGGCACCGCAGAAACATCCCGGCACCCGCGCCGAACCCCCTTCTGAGCGGTTCCGTTCGCGGCGCACCCACGGCACTGGGCAAACGGCAGGTGACCAGCGGCTAGCATCGAGTCTGTGTCCACCGAGTCCCCGACCAACCGCGCAGACGTCTCAGGCGACGTCTCGTCGGCTGGTCACGGCGGTATTTCGGGTGGAAATTCAGGAGCGACGACGGGCAACGCCGCGGGTACATCGACTGGTTCCGGCGGGAAACCGGTGGGCAACTCGGGCGTTGGTTCGGCTGGCAAACCAGGTCCGTCGCGCCGCTCGCGCAGGGGTCGTCGACGACGACGCGCACAGGACAACCGACGCGCCGATACCGCTGGGACCGACCATCGCCCCGGTGCCGACCCTGCCCTGAACAGCAAGAACAACCTGAATAGCAAGAACAACGACAAGCAGCGAGACAGACAGCGCAAACGCGCGCCGTCGCCGGCGGATGTCGCACGCGCGACTTCCCGCTCGCACCGCGTCGAAGCAGGCATGGCCGACGCCGAACCCGCCGACCGTGACGCCGAAACGTCGATCGAGGGCGCGCATGCGAAGGTGACGCCGCCCAAGCCGTCGGACATCGCGGTCGTCAGCGCGAAGATCACCAAGACCGGCCTGACCCACGCGTCGAACGGCCCCAAACCCGGCCAGAACCGCAATCGACGCCGCGCCACCCGCACGGGCGATCGCAGCGCCAACAGCCCCGACCGACTGCAGACCGTGCGCGAGACCTCTGCGGGTGGGCTGGTCATCTCCGACCTCGAGCTCCCCGTCGACGAACTGTCAGCGGCGCTCATCGGCCGCGTCGACAGGCGCGGCAGGTTGATGTGGTCGCTCCCGAAGGGGCACATCGAGACCGGCGAGACCGCGGAACAGACCGCGATCCGCGAGGTCGCGGAGGAGACCGGTATTCAGGGCACGGTGGTCGCACCCCTCGGCAAGATCGACTACTGGTTTGTCAGCGAGGGCAAACGCATCCACAAAACGGTGCATCACTATCTGCTGCGCAGCGTCGGTGGAGAGCTTTCCGACGCCGATTACGAGGTCAGCGAGGTCGCATGGGTGCCGTTGCACGAGTTGCCGCGCAAGCTCACGTACTCTGACGAGCGGCGATTGGCCCGGATGGCGCGCGGCGTGATCGCCGATCTGGCCGCCGACCCCGCACGGTTGGCCCAATCCGAGGCCGAGAGCAGCCGCACCGAACCGAACGCATATGAGAAAGCCGCAGCCGCACGTAATCAGCGACGCAACGACGTCGGGCATCGCTCGGAGGTCAAGCGCCGCACGGACAGTCAGCCCCAGGCGCGGCCGCGTCGACGGCGCAGGCGTCCTCGGCGACCTGCGTCCGGGGATGCGTGACGTCCTGCGCATCGGTAGTTCTCGGCGCCTGAGCGCCTCTTTCGTCACGCGTGCGCGCGTTCTTCTCGCTGTTGTCGGCGTGGTGATCGTCGCGGCATTGTGTGCTGCTCCGGCCGCAGCGGTACCCACCACCGGCACCTCGGGCGCAACGACGTCACCGTCCGACGACCAGCGGTTTGCCTCCGTGGTCATCGACACACTCACGCCGTCGATGGTGACCACGACGTCGGGACCGGACGTCACCGTCGAGGGCCACGTGCGGAACACCAGTTCGCGCACGATCAAAGATCTGAGCATCCGCCTCGAACGCGGCGACGCCGTCCGCGACGCAGCGGGTCTGCGCAGCAGTCTTGCCGTCGCGCATCCTCCGATCGCCGTCGCCGGAGCGTTCCGCAATCTCACCGACGAACTCGCTCCCGGCGCCGAGGTCTCGTTCCGAATCAACATGTCGCTCTCGGGTGAATCGGGCATGCAGATATCGCGGCCGGGCGTGTACCCGCTGCAGGTCAACGTCAACGGCGTCCCCGACTACGGGTCGATGGCCCAGGTCGCAGGCTCTCGGACGCTGCTCCCCGTTCTCTCGCTGCCGCCGGACAAAGGTCGGGCCGCACAATTCGACTCGTCGGAATTCGATTCGACGCCTGGCAGCACCGACAGCACGTCCACCAGCGGAAACGACGGCCTAGGCGCCGACGGCGCGGTGTCGGCCGACATCTCCGACCCCGCACGCATCACGATGCTCTGGCCGCTCGCGGCTCCCCCGCAGCTCGCGCCGGGGGGTCTCGGTGGCGGCACCCAACCGGTCCGCCTGATCAGCGACGACATGGCCCGCTCACTGCGAGACGGCGGTCGCCTGCACGAACTCCTCGAGTCCGCACGCAACGTCGTCGGCACCGCCGCGAACGATTCGGGCGCAGGGGCAGGCACCCCCGGCGACTCCGGCAGCGCCTCCAATCCACCAGCGAGTGGTTCCGGTTCGGCGACCTCCGGGTCTGACACGTCATCCGGTTCCGCGACGTCTGATTCCGGAACGTCGGGTTCTGGGACACCCGGTCCGGGCAATCCCGCCTCGGGAACATCGACGGCTCCGGCCCAGCAGACCGCCTCCGACCTGCAACGAAGCATGTGCCTGGCCGTCGACCCAGACCTTTTGGTGACCGTTCGCGCGATGTCGCTGGGCTATGAGGTGTCCAGCAACCCCGCCGACCCGACGTCGCGCACCACACCCGGCACCGGTAGCGACGCCGCCACGCAGTGGCTGGCAGACCTTCGTGGTGTGGCGGCACGGACGTGTGTGGTCGCGCTGCCGTTCAGCCAGACCGATCTGACCTCGCTGGCGCGTATCGAGCGCTCGGGGCTGACCGCCGCCGCGCTTGACGCACCCGCAGACGTCGTCGACGCAATTCTCGGGGTGCGCAGTGTGCGGGGCCTGACTATTCCCGCGCTCGGCGCGGTCGATCAGGCGGGCAGCAAGCTGCTGCGCGATACGGACCACGCGAAGGTGCTCGCTTCGGCGTCGTCGGTGGATCCGACCGGGAATCCGAACGCCGCGGGCCTCTACAACGTCGGCGGACTGCTCACCCAGACCTACGACTCGTCGGTCAGCGCCGCGATGGGTGCAGTGGGCACGGCCCCACTGGTGTCCGCACTCACTCCGCCGAGCCAACAGTTCGACCTCGCCGCCGAGTCTCCGGTCAGCAGACGCCAAGCCGCCGTGGCGGCACTGGCATTCCGCTCGATCGCGACTCCGGGCTCCAGCACGAGCGGGGAACCGGACACCAGCACTCCCGTCACGAATACCGCCGGACGCGCGGACGTCGTGATGCCCCCGACCTACTGGTCGGCCACCTCCGACGACGCGAACGCACTGTTCTCGACCGCCACCGTTCTCTTCGGCTCGCGCGCAGCTACGCCTGCCCCGCTCGACGACCTGGTCAACAGGATCGGCGGAGCAGCAGCACCCGCACGGCTCGTCGAACCCCCGGGCATCGGCCCTGTCTCACAGATCGGACCAGTGCTCACCGACCGCACCGTCGACTCGATCCGGTCGGCAGCCGACGAATCGTGGCGCCTGCAGGGTGCGCTGGTCGATTCGGCCGACGTCGACGCCAGTCCCGAGCGTTACGTCTCCCAGTTGCGTGAGGATCTGCTCCGCTCGATCCGATCGCCCGACGAGAACAACACCGCAACACGGACCCGCCTTGCGCGAGAACGTCAGCAGCGTGTCGATGCGGTGCACTCGACGCTCCGCCGAATGCACGGATCGGTCACCATCCTTGACCCCGGCGGCCGATACACCCTCGCCTCGGAGCGAAGTCCGTTGTTACTCGTCGTACGTAACGACCTCGCGCTTCCCATCAGGGTCCGCATCACCACGACCGCGCCGAAGGATCTCGAGATCGGCGACGTCGGGGTCGTCGAGATCCCGGCACGCGGCACCCGACAGATCCAGTTGCCGACGCACGCGCAGTCATCCGAGGCGATGACGGTGACCATCGGAATGTCGACGGTAACCGGTGTCACACTCGGCACCCCGATCAAACTGTCGGTGTACTCGAACGCGTACGGAAAACCGCTGTTCATCGTCACGATTTGCGCAGCGGTCGCGTTGATCTTGCTCACGGCACGCCGCCTGTGGCGCCGGTTCCGCGGCAGGCCCGACCCCGCCGACCAGGACCGTCCCGAGCCCGACGAGCTTGAACGGATGCTCGCGGCAAGCACGTACCAGCAGCGGCGCCGTACCCTCCAACAGGAGGAAGCACTCGTCGAGACCGATCAGTTCGACGGGATCGCGCGCGACGACGCCGAGCCACCTAAGGCGCAGGACAGCGGCACAGCGGTCGACGGCAGCACAGCGGTCGACGGCGGTAGAGCGGTCGACAGTGGCAGAGCGGTCGACAGCAGTAGAGCAAAGGACAGTGGCACGGACAGGACAGGCGCATGAGCGATCGAGGACAACGCGGCGATCAGCCACGACGATCCGCGCCAGAGTCACCGCGGCGAGCCGCGTCGGAGCCACAGAGGCGAGGCGAATCAGAGGCACAGCAGCCAGGTGCACAAGATTCACAGCGGCCTGCCCCGTCAGAACAACAGCGCCGTGCCGCGCCGCGTCGCGTACCGCCGACTGATGCGACGACGCAGCGCGGGCCGAGTGCAAATGCATCGGGCCCCCGCGACCCCGGTATGCGCGACCCCGGTGTCGGACCAGCACCGCTGAACGGGCCGGTCGGTGCTCGTCCCCCGCTGTCGGGGCGAGCAGCTCCCCGTGTGATCCCTCCGGCGCGCCCGGACGCCCCACGTTCGACGACTCGCGATCCGCGCCCGTCCCGTGATCTGCCTCCTCACCGCGACGGCCAGCACGAACGCCCCCGCACCGACCGTGCCCAGCAGCCGCCGAGTGCACGGCGGCCACCGCCCGATCAACCACCGACTGACCAACCACCGACTGACCGACCGCCGCGCGGTAACCAACCTCGACGCGGCGCTCAGCCCCCGCGTGCCGCCCAGCCTCCCCGCGCGGGACGTCCGCTGCGCGAGACCCGACCTTCGGCGAGCGCGGCACGGGCCGCTGCGCCGGCGTCCACCGCGACCCAGGCGCGCGAGGCCGATACGTCTAAACCCAGCACCCCAGACACCGACACCCCTAATACCGACGACTCGTCGTCGACCGGTCTTGCGCGCGACTCCGACGCGAGCATCGTCAAGACGTCCGGGTCGATCGCGCTCGCCACGCTGACCAGCCGCATCACCGGGTTCATCCGAACCGTGCTGGTGCTTGCCATGCTCGGTCCCGCGATCGCGTCCGCGTTCCAGGCGGCGTACGTGCTGCCGAACATGATCGCCGAGGTTGTCCTCGGTGCCGTGCTGACCGCGATCGTGATCCCGACGCTCGTCCGCGCAGAAGCCGAGGACCCCGACGGTGGTCGGGGCTTCATCAACCGCATCTTCACCCTTGCGCTGTGCATGCTCGGCGCTGCGACGGTCATCGCTCTCGTCGCTGCTCCCCTGCTCACCTACCTCAACGTCGGCGACGGCGACGTCAACAGGCCGCTGACCACAGCGCTCGCCTATCTGCTGCTGCCGGAGATCCTGTTCTACGGGTTGTCGGCGCTGTTCATCGCCATCCTGAACATGAAGGGCCTGTTCAAACCGGGTGCGTGGGCTCCGGTGCTGAACAACGTCGTCCAGATCGCGACGCTCGTCCTGTACGCACTGATGCCCGGCGAGATCACACTCAATCCGGTCAAGATGTCCGAGCCCAAGCTGCTGGTCCTGGGTATCGGCACCACGCTCGGCGTCGTTCTGCAGGCGTGCATTCTGATCCCGTGGCTGCGTCGCGCGGGGGTGCAGCTGAAGCTGCAGTGGGGCATCGACGCGCGGTTGCGTGCCTTCGGTCGCCAGGCGGTCGCGATCGTCGGCTACGTAGCGATCCTGCAGGTCGGACTCGTCATCACCTACCGCATCGCCTCGCATGCCGACTCGTCGGGCATCTCGGTGTATGCGACGCACTGGCAGCTTCTGCAGCTCCCGTACGGTGTGCTCGGCGTGACGATCCTGACCGCGATCATGCCGCGCCTGTCGCGCAACGCCGCCGCCGATAACCGCGACGCCGTCGTCGACGATCTCTCCCTCGCCTCCCGCCTGACGATGGTCGCTCTGGTTCCGACGGTCGCGTTCATGACGTTCTTCGGTCCGGCAATCGGTATCGCGATCTTCAACTTCGGCAAGTTCGACGCCTCGATCTCCTCGCAGCTTGGCTCCGTGCTCGCCTGGGGCGCATTCACGCTCATCCCCTACGCCATCACGCTCGTCCAGCTCCGCGTGTTCTACGCCGCGCAGGATGCGTGGACTCCGACCTGGATCGCGCTGGGCATCACCGTCGTCAAGATCGCGTCGTCGTATCTGGGTCCGGTGCTCTTCTCCGATCCGCACATGGTGATCCGTTGGCTGTCGCTGTCGAATGGTCTCGGCTATCTCGCGGGCGCGATCGTCGGACACTTCCTCCTTCGTAAGCGCCTCGCCTACCGACGCCTCGAAGGCGTTGCGCGCACGACGATCGTGACGCTGATCGTGTCGCTCGGCGTCGCCGCGATCGTGTGGGTCGTCGCCGAGTTGTCGGGTCTCCACTATCTGGGCACGGCAGAGGGCAAGCTCGGTTCGCTGGCATATCTGCTGATCACCGCGGTCGTGGTGCTCGGTGTGACCTACGCGGGGCTGTCGGCGGCAGGACTGCCCGACGTCGTGGCGATCGGTAATTCGGTGCGCCGCTTGCTCGGTCGGTTCATCCCCGCTCTCGCGCCGCCCGCCGGTCAGGTCACGGAATCGTCGCCGACCATCACGGTTCAGTTTCCGCGGGTCACTGCCGATGAATCGCTCCCGTACTCTGGTCAGGTACAAGTGGTCCGGCGATTCGACCGTGGTACCGCGACCTGGCAGTCGTATGCGGTGCTCAGCGGTGGTGCCGCCGGTGGTCGGGGTCTCGAAGTCGGCTCACCAACGCGTGAACCACGAGATATTCGGTATCGCAGGAAAGGAGTCCGACGCGTGACTGACAGCGGCTTGACTGATAGCGGCTTGAGTGGCAGCGAGGTCGAGACCACCCCCCAGTCCGAGACGTCCTCCGATACGACGAGTGAGCAGGCCAAGCCCAACGAGCCGCGCTCATCCTCAAAGACCGGCGGACCCACCCCCGATCCCGACCGTCCCGAGGCCATCGGCACGCCCGTGCGCCGCGGACCGCGTCTCATCCCCGGCGCGGCTGTCGCCGGCGGTCGTTACCGCCTCCTCGACACCCACGGCGGCACCCGTGGCCTCCAATTCTGGCGCGCACAGGACATCAACCTCGACCGCGAGGTCGGCCTGACCTTCGTCGACGCCGAGCAGCTCGCACCGCCGCCCGAGCGCGGAGATCAGCCGAGCGCAAGCGATTCCGGCCCCCAGGGTGTTCTCACCCGCACTCTGCGACTGGGCCAGATCAGTTCCGCTGGCGTCGCGCGTGTTCTCGACGTCGTGCGTGGATCGTCGGGTGGCATCGTCGTCACCGAATGGGTCCCCGGATCGTCGTTGGCCGACGTCGCACGCTCGGGTCCCTCCCCCATCGGCGCCGCCCGTGCCGTCCGCGCGCTTGCGGCCGCCGCCGAAGCCGCACACCGTTCCGGCGGTGCGCTCTCCATCGACCATCCCGACCGGATTCGGATCAGCACCG
Organism: Gordonia sp. w5E2; assembly: GCF_036540975.1. Classification (NCBI taxonomy): domain Bacteria; kingdom Bacillati; phylum Actinomycetota; class Actinomycetes; order Mycobacteriales; family Gordoniaceae; genus Gordonia; species Gordonia sp. w5E2. Next base: position 5,054,748 of record NZ_CP144213.1, read on the forward strand.
ACGGCAATGCCGTACTCGCTTTCCCGGGAACCCTAGCGGGCGACGACAAGTCGTCGGATGTCCGCGGACTCGGCGCCGTGCTGTACGCGCTACTGCTCGCACGGTGGCCTCTCGACGGCGAGACCGGACACCACCTCGTCACCACCGCCGACACGACGACGCCCGTCGGCGGACTGCCCATCGCCTCCCCCGGACCCGACGGTGAACCAATCGATCCGCGAGAGGTCAAGTCCGACATACCTTTCGAGATCTCAGCGGTCGCCTCGCGCGCACTCGACGGCGCACGCGGTATCCGCACTGCGGGCACCGTCCAGCATGTCCTCGACCAGGCAACCGTCCTCGACCTCCCGACCGACATGCTGCCCGCCATCAACGACGACGAGGCGCCGGTACGGATCGGCACCCACGAACCGTCGGCGGCCGCGGCCGCTCGTAAGCGCAACGTCGGGTTGCTCGCGGGCGCGGCGCTCCTCGCGCTGTTTGTTGTCATCGCGCTGATCGTTTGGGCCACAGGCATTTTCGGTGGCGACGAGGGCGACACCAACATCAACTCGATCCTCCCGACGACCTCGGCACCTGCCACACCCGGCAACCCGGCGCCCCCGCCCGCTGCGGGCACGGCGATCCCGCTCAATGCCGTCTCGATCGTCGACTTCTCCGCTCAGCCGCCGGACAATTCCGTCAATCTGCAGAACGTGATCAGCGGTGTCGCTCCGCCGTGGCGCAGCGACAGTTACCGCGGCTCAGCGGCTTTCGGTGGACTCAAGAACGGCATGGGCCTCATGTTCGACCTCGGCAGTGAGCAGAACGTCAAGGCCGTGACCATCAAGACGCCGACGCCCGGCTTCAACGTCGAGATCCGCACCGCACCGTCGGCAACGCCGACCGCCGCGCAGACCTCGACGCTGGCAACCGGCACGGTCGATCAGCCGAGCACGACGCTGACGGTCGAGAATCCGCAGGGCAGTCGCTACGTGATGGTCTGGCTCACCTCGCTGCCGAGCACAGGCAACGGCAGCTACCAGGTACAGATCGGCCAGGTCACGATGGCGCGCTGACGCGCCCGTCACCGCTTTCGACTGCTTCGGTCCCAGTGGCGCCGGCTCCGGCGACGCTTGCGGGTGCCCACCCGGGTGGACCGAACACGTAACCCAGGCGGGCACGCCAGCTTGCCGCTCCGCGGACGTCGCGCGCGATGCTCGCGTACTCGTGTGTTTGAAGCTTCACGATGTTGTACGTGCCGACCGACTTGGTGAGTCCGTATGTGGGACGGTGTGTTTCGGGCGAGAACGAGCCAAACAGCCTGTCCCAGATGATCAGCGTGCCTGCGTAGTTGCGGTCGAGATACTCCGGATCACTCCCGTGATGCACCCGGTGATGCGACGGCGTGTTGAAGACGAATTCGAAAGGGCGCCACATCTTGTCGATGCGCTCGGTGTGAATCCAGAACTGGTACACCAGGTTCAGCGAGTACGCGGCGAACACCAACGCGGGCGGCACACCGAGGAGGGGGAGTGGCAGCCACATCACTAGCGCCGCACTGATATTCCACTTTTGCCGCAGCGCCGTCGCGAAGTTGAAATACTCGCTCGAATGGTGCGCTTGGTGCGTCGCCCACACGAGCCGCACCCGATGCGACACCCGGTGCGACCAGTAGAACAAGAAGTCGACGCCGAGGAACGCGATAAGCCACGTGTACCAGGCGGTGGCCGGAAGATGCCACGGCGCGAGGTAGGTGAAGATCGCCGTGTACACGAGCAGCCCAAGCAGTTTCCACGCCGCGCTCGTGGCAATCGACACCACACCCATCGACAGACTCGCACGGGCATCGCGCTTCTCGTAGGCACCCTTCGGCGCGCGGCCCTCGTCGTCGGATTCCTCGAGCTTGTAGGCCGCGAACCACTCGATGGCCAGCATCGTCACGAAGAACGGGATCGCGAGGACCGTCGGCTCCCGCATCGGGTCGGGGAGTAGTTCGAGCATCGTGAGCGTCACCTCCGGTCCGCTATCTGACACGGCTATGTGTCAGATTTATGTTGACACAGTATCGTCTCAGATGGGGCGTGTCCATGCCGCCAGGCCAACGAGACAGACAGGCCGACCAGACAGGAAAGGATTCCGTGACACTCGAGACCTCCCAGCCCGGACCTTCGGGGCGGTTGTACGCCGGAACGGGGCCCGAGCAACGTCAGGCGCGGCGTCGAGCAGCTTTTGTCGACGCCGGACTGAACCTGTTCGGCCGCGAAGGCTTTCGTCACGTGTCGGTCAAGCGGCTCTGCGACGAGGCCGGCCTCACCCAGCGCTATTTCTACGAGTCCTTCTCCGACCGAAATGCGTTGCTGGCAGCCGTGTACGAACACTGCGTCGACATCTGCCGCGCGGCCGTAGGGGAGAGCCTCCTGCAGGTCCCGGACGTCACCAGCGGCCCCGCGACCAGCGACGACGCACCGGCTGAGCAGCGCCTCGCACAACTCACCCGCGTCGCCCTCGACGCCCTGCTCGAACGCCTCACCGGCGACCGACGGATGGCGCGCGTGATCCTCGTCGAGGTGGTCGGAGTCGACGCCTCTCTCGAGCGACTGCGGATGGACGCGATTCACGGGTGGGCCGAACTGGCCATGCACATCGCATTCGACGACGAGCAGCCGCCGGAGCGGTTCCGGCTCGCCGCGGTCGGGTTGATCGGTGCTCTCACGCAGCTCCTCGTCGACTGGTACATCGCGACCGACGCCGGAACACCGGCCGCCGACGTCTCCGACATCCGGGACGTCTGTGTTGAGATGTTCATCGCGACGTATCAGCGCCTGGCCTGACACACGACCTACCCTGGAAATCGGTCTACCGCCGCACAACCGACATCACCGGACGAAAGGTACCCGAACCATGTCCACAGCCGAGCTGACCGACCAGGTCGTCGAATTCCTCTCCACCGGAACACGAACCGGCAAGATCGCCTGGGTGTCGAAGGACGGCCGAGCGTTGGTCACGCCGATCTGGTTCATCGTCGAAGATGGCGCGCTGGTGTTCAACACCGGTCTGGATACGTCGAAAGGTCGCGCGCTGCAACGTGATTCGAGGGCAACCATCGTCGTCGACGACGAGAAGCCGCCGTTCTCGTTCGTGCAGGTCCAGGGCACCGTCGCCTTCGACGACGACCCCACCGACCTACTGCGCACAGCCTCGGCAATCGCCGAACGGTACATGGGTCCCGACCTCGCCGAGCAGTACGGCAAACGCAATGCCGTACCCGGCGAAGCGCTCGTGCGACTGACGCCGACGAAGGTCATCGCCGCATTCGACATCGCCGACTGAGCTGCTCACCGAGTACTCCGCCGAAATGTCGCGACCCCGCACGCACTACCCGTCGCGGTGCAGTCGCGGCTCGAGTTGCTGCGTCTTCTCGTCCGTCCAGCCGGGCGGCTGCAGGATGCGTGCCCAGGCATAGGGGATAGCCGACTGATAGTTGTGGCCGTGGCCGTCGGGAACATTGACCGACACCGCCATGTCGGCCGAGACCTGGAGGAAGGTGACGAACGGAATCCAGTGCGTCGCGCTGATGACGTCCCTGCCGCGCTGTTCCTTGAGCCAATCCGGTTCGCGCAGAATGAGTTGCGGCGACCACCAGGCGATGGGGTCGGACGCGTGCTGCAGATAGACCATGCGCGAGTAGTCCCACGGTGCGTCGGGCCGGTCGAGATCTTTCTCGTCGGCGATGAAGCGCACCTGCCTGCCGTTGTTGTAGATCGGCAGCCACTGCGGTGATCCCTTGTCGCGGCCCGCGGTGGCATCGTTCCAGAGCGTGTTGCTGAACGTCGGCCCGGAGAGCAGCGCGCCGTCGGTCCGCGCGGTGACGGTCGGGACCGTACCGAAAGCCGCTTCGGCGCCGAAGGATCCGAGACTTTCGCCGAAGACGACGAGCTTCGGACGCTCCGCTTCGGGAAGCTCGCGCACCTTGGCGTCGACCGCCTCGAACAGTGACGCACCCGCCTGGCGGGCTCGCTCCTTGTCGACGATGAACGAAATCCAGCTCGGCAGATACGAATACTGCATCGCCACGGTGGCGACGTCGCCGTTGTACATGTATTCGAGCGAGTCGATGGTCGCCTTGTTGAGCCAACCGGATCCGGTCGTCGACCCGATCGCGATCACCTTGCGCTTCAAGCCACCCGCGCGCACGAGTTCGTCGGCAGCCAACTGCGCGTTGGCGCGCAGATTGTCGCCGGAACCCAGTCCGACGAACGCTCGGATCGGTTCCATCGCCGGTTGCTGGTTGAACTCCGACAGCTTCGCGATGTCCGGTCCGTTGGAGACGATCACACGACCCTCACGCCCGAGCGACTCCCACGTCACCAGCGACCCGGGGCCGCCCGATCGGAGCCCGGACGTCGGGGGAGCGGTGTTCGGCCGGACCTCGTCGTTGGCGGAGGCGAATGTGCTGTTGAGCGCCTTCATCGAGTACTTCGCGACAACACCGTTGAGGATGAATACGGTCACCAGCGCGACCACGAGGAGTCCCGCGACCGCGGCAACGCGTGGCGGAGCGATCTTTCTGAGCTGTCGCACAAGCCATGTCACGAGACTCGCCCATGCTTGCCCGATCACCATCAACAGCACGAAGACGAGCACGGCGAAGATCGCGATGATCGGATACGCCGTCCAGGTGAGGTTCTCGACACCCATCAGATTGCGAATCTCGGTCTGCCACCGCGAATACCAGTACAGCATCACGACCGTGCCGATGATCGCGATCAAACCCAACGCAATCCAATAGTTTCGCTTCGGCGACGGCCAGCGCTCCGAGCGAGACAGCATGTACCGCACCAGCCAGGCGATGAACACACCGACGCAATAGCCGACTGCCGCAGCGCCACCCGACACGACGCCCTGGAACAACGGGCCGCGCGGCAGCAATGAGGGCGTCGTCGACAACCAGAGGAAGACCGTCCCGAACATGAGCCCGGCGAAACTGATGCGATGCGCATAGGCCAGCGCCGCGTGCCGCAGCTTCGACGACCAGCTCGACGACGACCTGCCGTGCTCGTCTTCGGCGTCGGGCTTGCTGTCTTGGTCCGCCTTGCTGTCTTGGCCCGCCTTGTTCTCGACGGCGGGCTTGGTGTCGGCTGCCGCTTTGCTGTCGACAGTGCTGGGCTCGGCGAGTTGGCCGTCACCGTCGGGTGTAGGACCCGAGGTACTGGTCTTCGACGACGCATCGTGCTCGGAGCCGGTCGCTGGCTTGTCTGGCACCTGGGCACCCTTCGTGGTCATCGGACATCGATGTGACTCGTGAATCCTAAACCTGTGCGACGCTACCGTGGTGAGCCGCAACGACAATGTCTCATCCGCGAGCTCACGCTTGCCCGATTCTCGAAAGCGTCGTCGACTGTGGTTGGTGCCAATTGTTGGTGCCGCGTTAATGCTGACCGCGCAGATGTGCGCTCATTTTCTGCACTTTCCGGGCGTCGAATGGTTGGTGACGGTCGCCGCGGTGGTTGCAGTGTCCATCGCGCTCGCCGCGGGGCTCACTCACGAGGACCTGGGCCTCGGCGGTGCGGGCCTGCGCAGCGGCGGACGATACGCGTTGGTCATCGTCCTTGCGGTCGTTGTTGTGGTCGTTGTCGGCGTCGCCATTCCGCCGACACGCGAGCTGTTTCAGAACGACGCCTATCGCGACCTCGGACACGCGCTACTGGCTGCGTTCGTCGTGATTCCGTTCCAGACGGTGCTGCCCGAGGAGTTGTTCTTCCGTGGTGTGCTGTTCGGCTCGCTGCGTCGACTCACGACGCCCACCCGCGCCCTGCTGATCCAAGCCGTGCTCTTCGGCTGTTGGCATGTGGTCACGTCACTCGGACTCACCGCGGGCAACGCGGGCCTGTCAGACCTCTTCGGACAGACCGTGTTCGCACAGTTCATCGGTGTCGTGGTGGCTGTCGCCGTCACGGCAGCAGCAGGTGTGCTTCTCGGATGGCTCCGCGTGCGCAGCGACAGTCTGCTCGCTCCCATAGCCTTGCACTGGGCCGCCAATGGCATCGGTGCCGTCGGCGCCGCGCTGGCTTGGCGGTTCGGGGGATAGGCGGTCCGAATAGGCGCTCGAACCGGACAGTACACGCGACGATCCGACAACCCCGGTTCGCGCGGCACAGACGAGGTCCGGCCGAATTCGGCGCGATGGCTGGGGCCCGTGTCCGCCGGCGCGGAAAGCAGGGGAAGGGTCCGCGCGGCATCCAGCCGTGCAGAAACTAGGGGAAGTATTCTTTTCCCGGCTTGTGTACGTTTCCGTGAGTTGTTTCTTGGGGAACGGTCAGGGACTCGAGGAAGAGTTCGACAAGGCACCTTAGAGCCGCGTCGCTCGGCCGGGAAAGCAGTAATGAAAGCCACGATTGCGATCCCGATCTTCGATATCTAGGCCGACGCCGGAACTCCCAAGCGGTATAGAGCACATGCCGCCCGCACTCTCCCTTTACGCGACCTGTCGGTGAAACGAGGGTCAATCACGGTGCGCCAATTTCCACGACTTCGCCCATAACTCGAGTGGCCCCAGGCTGACCAGAAGCGCTGCGCCGTGCGTCGTCAACCGGTAGCCCGAGCGCCCTTTGGTGACGATCTTCGCGTCGACCAGCTCGTCGAGCCGCTGAGACATCGTTGTCGGAGACGCCTCGGGAATTCGGCGACGAAGGTCGGAGAATCGCACCGCTCCGAAGCGGAGTTCCCAGAGTATCCGCAACATCCATCGACGGCCCAAGAGGTCGAATGCGGCCATGATCGGCCGACCAGTCTCCGAGCCGCGGACAGCGTTCCCAGGGATGGGAGCTGACTCGTCGTCGGACATGGTTTCGAGAATACCGGGCGACTTCAGCCCCTGAGCGCTGCCACACCCTTGCATCTTTGGTCCAATTAGTGGACTATCGATCGGTATGTCAGTCGGCATAGTTTTATGGCTAGCCCGCGCGGGGAACGGCCCCGAAACCCGTCTGTACTGGCAAACTGTCGTTGACAGCAGTCGCCCGGCGGAGCGACAGCTAGATGATCGATGCATCCGAGCAACCCGAAGTGGTTCATAGATTGGATTACACCGTGTATCAACAGAGACTTCGCGAACCAGATCGTCGACCAGGGCAGCCCGCGTGAACGACCGCATATCGACCGCCGCGGCCGCAGCCATCGTGCAGGTCGCACTCCCATTGGCCGACCGGCGAATCGACGCATCGCAGAAGCCCTATGCGGGCAGCCCGGAACTGATCCCGCACGAGGCATCGCGGCGGTGGGGCTTCACGCATTTCGGAGTCTTCGTGCCACGGTTGCCGGACCCGCATCGATACCTGAATACGATGACCCTGATCGGTGCGACCGGAACCGAGTTGTTCGACAATGACGGGTTCGTCGTCGAGCCCGATGCCCGACGCACGACGACAGTCTTGTCGTCGACAGCACACGGAGATCAGTACCACTACCAGCGCTACGACGCGCGCCGCGATTGTGACTTGGCCGCAGACGGCTCGAAGCTGGCGTGGGGTCAGGACCTCGAGATCGAGGTCGCACTGCCGAAAGTGGCGGTGCGAGGGCGGTATTCGACGTTTTCTGTCGATCTGAATCTGGAGGTCACCGACAATGTCGCCTACTTCACCAAGTCCCCGGTCTATGACCATCTGAGTCTGCTGGCACCGTACACGGGCACGATCACAGACGATGCCGGCGCGACCTCCGTGGAGGGGCTGGGGACCTTTGAATACTGCCGCGCGATGACGCCGCAGAACTTCTCCGCGTCCCCGTTGCCACCACGACTCAAACTGCCGTCGGACTATTTCACCTACCAGATTCTCCAACTCGATGACGTCACCCAGGTGCTTCTCACTGAGGTGCAGGCACGCGGCCAATCGGCGTGCCTGATGGCGCATCTACGGACCGCCTACGGTGATCGACAGGTCTTCGACGACATCGAATTCGAGGTGATCGAGTGGGGTCGCGACCAGGTCGATCCGTGGGGACGCGGTATGCCTGTGCCGCAAAGACTTCGGTGGCTGGTTCGCGACAGCCAAGGTCACGAGGTCCTCGTAATCGACGGCGAGGTCGATGCGCCGTGGCGGTTCGGCCACGGCCGTGGCTACGTCGGCGCTTATCACTACACGGGCACCTTTCGCGCAGCGTCCATCGCCGACACCGGATACATCGAATGGATTGATCTGCGCCGCAAGCAGAGTCGGTCGTAAGCAGACCGGCGGACTGCACTCAGCACAGACGACACCCAGCACTGATCGACTATCAACCAAAGGAGCGCCCATGGCCATCTGGACCACCCTTGACCCCGTCGACCTCAGCTACTTCGACACCGCACAGCACAGCTTCAGCTACGACGTCGACGTTCCGGGCGCTGATCCCGACACCGTCTGGGCAGATATCGTTGCGCCGCAGCCGTTACCGTGGGTGCGCGCGCTGCGCGGGCACTACCTGAGTCCCGAGCCCCTCGGCGTCGGCAGTCGCCGCGAAGTAGCCGTGCTTCGGGGCGTGATGACCTTGCGTGAGCATTTCTTTCTGTGGGACAACACCATTCACCGGCACAGTTTCTATGCCACCGAGGCGAGTGTTCCGCTGTTCCGATCCTTCGCGGAGGACTACCACGTCACAGCGTTGGGATCGGGGAGTAGGTTCACATGGCGTTTCGCGTTCGACGCCCACCGCGGCTTCGGCCCCATCGTCGCCGCAGGTGTCCCTCTCAATCGCCGCCTGTTCGCATCGATCATCGGGGATACCCAGCGCCACTTCGATACCCAGTACCCGGCCCGAGGAGGAGTGCTATGAGTTCCGCGCAGTGTGCAAGGCCATCCGCACGTCCGGTTCACTACACCAGCACCGATCGGTCCGGCGGCCTCAAGCGTCTCGGGATCTCAGCGGTCGCTCGAGTGATGCGTACCTCGAACCACAACTCTGCCGTCCGTGACGACCTCCCCAAAGATCTGACGTTCCCCCCGAGTTCGACGCGCGTGCTGACCAAAGGTGCCGCGCACTACGGCATCATGATCCCCGACCTACCGGAGCCGCATCGATTCCTTGCCCACATGATCGTGATCGGCGGCACCGGATTCCGCGCCTGGGACGACAACGGCGCCATCCCCGGTCGGCCGCGCGGGGTCACGCAACTTGGCTGGGGCACAGCGCAATCCGATCCGACCCGCTCCTTCCACGTCTTCGGCGTCGACGGAACGGAACTGGCCGACGACGGGAGTGTTCTCCGCTTCGGACAGAATCACACTTTGAGCGTCGACTACCCCTCGGTGCACCTACGCAGCACCCTCGACGACCTGAATGTCGCACTCGATCTGCACTGCACAGACGACATCAGCTGGGTCGCCGATAGCGAAATCTACCGCCACTACAGTCTCCTGTGTCAGTACGAGGGCACGATCGCATCCAAAGACTCTGCCGCGCAACAGGTCAGCGGAACCTGCACCTTCGAGTACGGCATCGGCTACGCGCCGTTCATGGACCTGCCGCGGATGCTTCCCACGCCGCTGAAGATCCCCGCCGATTTCTTCACCTACCACGTCCTCGATCTCGGGCCCGGAGAGCAGATCGTTGCGTGCGCGCTTGGCGCCTTCGGCCGCCATACCGCCCTCATGGGCGCAGATATCAGGCAGGTGGGCACGGGCGTACGACGGATCGGAGTCGAGGCAGAGTTCACCGTGACCGAGTTCGCCTCCGTACCAACCAGTTACGACGGCCGCGCCGAGATGGTACTGCCGACCGCGTTCACCTGGCGTTTCACCCATGACGACGGCACGACCTCCTACATCGACGGAACTGTCGATACTCATTGGCTCTACGCGGGCATGGGCTATATCGCCGGATACCAGTGGCATGGCGAGATCGAAGGACGAACGCGTACGGGGCAGGGATACCTCGAATACTCGGACCGACGGGCAGGAGCACTGCGATGACCGCGACGAGAGCATTGACGGCTACGAGCCTGCTCCAGCGGATGGGCACCAACAAGGCTGTGTCGCAGGTCATGCGGCGCTCGGTTCCGCTTGATCGTTCGATCGCCCGACTCACCGGCGGACGGCTCCATCTCGTACCCCGCGCACTTCTGCCCCAGCTGATCCTCACCACGACGGGACGTCGAAGCGGCCAGCCACGAACGACGCCTCTCATCTACATAGAGGACGGCAACGACTACGTCGTCGTCGCATCAAATTTCGGCCAAAACCGCCGGCCCGCATGGTCATACAACCTCGAAGCAACACCAAGCGCCACCATCACCATAGGTCGCCAGACAAAGTCGGTACACGTCCAGCGCCTGACGGAATCGGAGCGAACCGCCATCTGGCCCAAGGCAATTGCGACGTGACCCGCCCACCGATCATCGACGTCGAGGGCCAAGCAGTGATCGTCACCTGCGCGGACGATACTTGTGCGTGTCTTCGAAGACCACTTCGAAGGTTCCCGCCTCCGCGGACTCGATGAAGTCGTCGATGCTATCGGCCTGAACGATGGTGTCCTCCCAATCACGATGGCCCGGGAACATCATGACGACAGGGCTTGCGTCGCCGACACGAGTGTCCAACTGCAGTCGGCTCGATCCACCGTCGTTGCCGATCATCGCAGCGCCGATGCGCGGTGACCACTCATAGAACGCGTTCGTCACGTCGGCAATATCGGCGGGTGTGAAGAGTTCGAAATACTCTGGGCCCTCGGCCTTATCGAGGACACTCGCGCCGGTGAGATATTCGACCCAACGCTGCGGAAGCCGAACACCAAGCGCTTCCTCGGCTGAGCGCACCTCGTCAAGCGAACTGCCCGGGCGGTAGGTGAACCGGCGAACCGCGTACACCGATGCCGCACCCACGCCTGTATCGCCGAGTGCGTCGGGCGCGACGAGCTCGTTCGGCGGTAGATGGTAGATGTCGCAACAGATTCCCGGCTCGACGCCTGCCCGTCCTCGTGTGACGACGTCGGTGAAATCATCCCCACTGACCGTCGACGTCGCGTGCGCCATCGCCTCTGCCAGCGTTCCGCGCTCGGGCATGTCCGCCGGTCGTAGCGCCGCCAGCCAGATCACGGCGGACCCTGCTGCAGGATGCGGTCCTCGCGCATCGCTGGCGTCGTGATCTCGTAGATCAGCCATTCGCCGTCGACCTTTTTCAGCGTGAACTCGATGTCGCTACCGAAGCTTGGTGAGGGCGTGCCCGTCGATGTCCCGTCGGTGCGCGTTTCGGCGTAGTCAGTGGTCAGCGTGGCAGTATCACCGGTGATCGTGAGATCCCGTCTGTTGGTGTACTGCGCATTGAAGTGCACTGCGTCGAGTTGCTTGCGCCGTCCGGCGAACGCCTCGTCCGATCCGCCGTAGTAGAAGCGCTCGGGGGCGTCCAGAGTAAGCGTCGCCAAGATGTCGCGACGCGAACCGTGAGACTTCGCGTGCTCGTAGCGATCCACCGCCGCGTATATCTGTGACTCTTGCGATGACATCGAGTTTCAAGAACCCTCTCTCTGTGATTCATTGGGCCGGTTGGGTTTTCACCCACAGTCGCGCGACAGACCGTGCGACACCCTGGTCGGGAAATCGACCTGAGACTCGCACTCGGTACGGCCCGGTGCGACTCCATACAACGATTTCGTGGATCTCATTGGTGTCGTCGAATCGAGTGACCAATTCGTACCCTTCGTCGCCGAGATTGTCGACCGGCCGAACCGTCGACGACGTCGTCCTGCCGTCGAACCGGGTACTGGGCGTTTGTGACTGCTCCTCGAGGATAGGGAGAACACTATCGCGGAGCTGACCGTTGTTCTTGAACGACAAGAGCGAGAATGCGTAGCTATGGGGAAACTCGACCAGGCACGACACCTCCGTGGCCCCTTGTTGACGTATGACGAGGGGCCACGACTCGGCGCCCACAAGGCTGCGTAGTTCGTCAGGTGAGGGACACTGGATGTCCTCGACGTCGTAGGCCATGTGTGCCTCCGTGATGGTTTCGGTGTGACCTTCTGGTTCATTACGTGAGACTCCGGGATCGGATCCAGACCGGTGTTCAATACAGGGATCCACGACGTTTGTGTCACCTATTGAGTTGGCTGCGTCCGCACCCAGAGCCGCGCGATTCTCAGCGCAGTGTCCTGGTCGGGGAAAGCGCCCGAAACCCGCACCCTGTATGGACCCGTGCGACTCCACACGGCGACTTCGAAGACCTCGTTGGTGTCGTCGAAGCGCGTGGTCATCTCGTACGCTTCATCCCCGAGATCGTTGATCGGCCGAATGGTCGACGACGTTGTCCTGCCGTCGGTCCGATCGCTAGGCTTCTGTGCCTGCTCCTCGAGCACCGGGAGGACGCTGTCACTCAATCGACCCTTGTTCTTCAACGACAGCATCGAAAACATGTAGCCGTGCGGAATCACAACCAGGCACGAGACCTGCGTCGCTCCTTGTTGGCGGGTGACGAGAGGTGGCGAGGTTATGTTGAGGGACTTACTCAGATCGTCGGGCGACGGGCACTGGATTTTTTCGATGGCGTAGGCCACGTGCGTCTCCGTGATCGAAGTGGTGTGCTCTTCTTCTGGTCTTCTGGTTCGGTGGTCGAACACGCTGAAACACCGCTGGCGACCGCGAACAGCGTCGCTACGAGTATCGCGCGCCGAACCCAACATTCTTTCATCTCCAGCGAGAGCTGCTAGATCGGCGACCGCTGATTGGAGAGACACCTCGATGCCTTGCTTCAACGTGATCTCGGGAATCGGATCGAGACCTGTATTCAATGCCGACCGCGCACGGCCGTCGTTCGACTCGCTGGGAAAGACATAGATGGTCTCCGGTGAGTACGGCACGACAATGATCGGAATGAGGACCTGGGGATCCACGACGCTGTCAGGCCACGAGTCTGGCGGGCACGACGCAAAGAAGATGTCGCGCAATTCGATCAGCTCGGCCCAGTCGGGACCGCCGATGTCCTCACACGACAACAGCGTGAAACGTCCGGCGAGCCCCACCCAACCGTTGGCCCTGCTGAGCAGCGCACGAGCGTCGGAATCCAGACGTGCCCCAATTCGAGCTTCAGCCGCGTCGATTTGCGCGGGCGTGGCCGGCGGTCGTGGCCCGGACGGCTCGGCGCCCGGCAACGGGACCTCAAGACCCTGCTCGACGAGTTGATGAGACACCTCGGCACACCGAATCACCAAGCTGTCCCAGCTATCTGAATCCGCCGCGTCGCCGATCGTCGTTTCTCCCACGGGTTGAGCATAGATACGGTGCCACCGCGCCTCGGCCGCTGCGAAGAACTCGCTGGGGTATCGAGTGGACTGTCTGCCAGAACCAGAGGAGCGTGAGTGGCCGTCCAGTGCCTACGTTTTGGCGGTCATGAGTTCGCAGAGCATGTCCTCGATCGCAAGCGCGAGGTCGCTGATCGGCTCCAGCGTGTCCGCACCGTCACCCCAACCAGTGTTATCGGCCTGGCGCTGATCCACTGCCCACGCCCGGTTCGATGTGCCTTCGGCGATCACCCGCAGCTGCGAAAAGTCGGGCCACTGATCCCGCGGCACAGCGGCTTGGTAGTCACCCTCGCGGTGCACGTAGATCATTTCCGCATCTGGGTCGACGTAGTCGATCCACAGCTCAGACATCGTGGGCATGTCCCGAACCGCCAGAAGTCCCTGGTCCCAGGAATCAAGCATCAAGCCATCGTGCAGCGTAGTCGCCAGGTCGCCCAGCACGGACCGAACCGACCCCCACCACGGAGGCAACTCCTGTCGGAACGGCTGTCGCCCGATCCAGGCGTTAAAGGGTGCGACGTGGTCGAGATCCCGCGTGATGTAGACCAGTGCGATCTCAGTGGTGTCATCATCGGCATGGTTTTCGCGTCGAAGATCGCGAACTGCGTGGTGCGGAGTCGTCATTCGTGACAGACCTACCTGAATCACGTTGTCCTCCAGGTAGTCCGCCACCCGGGGTAGTCGCGGGCATGCCTCGCGCCACAGCGCCGCAACACTTTCCGCAGCACACTCGCCCGCGGCGAGGAGGTCACGCCAGACTTGAGGCAGGCCACGCGACTCCTCCGGCGTCAAACCGTCCGCTTCCAGATATGTTGCGTGCCACGTGCCATAGAAGGACGCTCGAATCTCATCGGCGTTCACACGAACCCTCCCTCACCTGAGCATTTATGACGGTACTAGTTGCGCGATCGCACTTAACTTCTCTACCTCTTACCGTGGCAAAACGCAGTTAGCTAGATTGGCGATGAGTTCACCTGCCCATGAAAGGAAACACTGAGGGCACGGCCATTAACAAGCAGCCGGATGGATTCCGGTTCGTCGCAGACAAGCACCGGAATCTCGGTCAGATCAATTCGTGGACTCTGCCAGCGCGCGTCCGTCAGACGCTCATCGGAAATGATGACAAGCCCGGCTGCCCCCTCTCGTCGAGCAACGTCGTACTTCTGCTCAAAGCTACAGCCACCGCGGTAACCCACGACGAACTTGCCGCCAGTGTTTGCCCGGCCTGCCTGGCATCCGTCACCGGACACTGTTAGCGGCACTGAAACGCTATCGGTTCCGGTCGAGAACGGAAATGGCTTCAGGCTCACCGGCGTACCGTCAACGGACGCATCGACGGCAGACGCCACGTACGAAAACCTCGTCTTCAGCCCCGCTTCGGGCAGCGGAGAAAATGAGCCGTGCTCGGTCGAGTTCCGGCCGGGTTGAGCATCAGATCCAGTGAAGGAAGGTCCACTGAGAACGGTGGTACCGGCGATGCAGGCTGCGGCTAATCGTCTCAAGTGCTCTTCTGTGGATCCCTCAGTTGCCGCCTTAGTCAGCAGGCGCTCAAAGCGGGCCGGCATTTCAGAAGACCCGACGACACGCCAATGAATCGCGTCGTGCTCGGTTGAGAACGCGGTTGTATAGAGGTGAGGTTCCACCATCTCGTATTCATATATTTCGAAAGCGAGTTCTTCGACGTCGATAGGTTTTGCCAGACTGGCCGGATCGTAAACAATTCCTAATGCTCGGCGGGCATCCCACATCAGATTCGATCGGAAGACAATAAAGATCAGCCCTTGCTCGACCCAGCAAGCCAGCAACGAGATGTCGTCGGAGAACGCGGACCCGGCGACGGACGCTATACGCGTCAGATGTCCTGCCAGCCCATGGGTTTCGACTGTCACCACAACGTCCTTCTGTCTACATTCCCGTACCCAGCTTGGCCGCCAGCCTGATCACGGCGGACCCTGCTGCAGGATGCGGTTATTGCGCAATGCCGGCGTCGTGGTCTCGTAGATCAGCCATTCGCCGTAGACCCTATTCAGAGTGAACTCGATGTCTTGGCCGGTGAGTGTCCTCGGCGTGTCCGTCGGCGACCCGTCGCTGCGTGTTTCGACGTAGTCGGTGGTCAGCGTGGCGGAATCACCGGTGATCGTGAGATCCCTTCTGTTGGTGTACTTCTCGCTGTACTGGGCGGCGTCTAGTTGCTTTCGCCGTTCGGCGAACGCCTCGTCCGATCCGCTCAGGAATTCGCGCTCGGGGGAGTCCGCGGTGAGCGTCGCCAGGATGTCGCGCCGCGACCCGTGAGAGTTCGCGTGCTCGTAGCGATCCACTGCGGCGTGTACCTGCGACTCTTGCGCGGACGTAGGCATCGGCATCGAAGTCTCCTCATGTGTGCCGCAAGCTGCAATCAGAAGCAGGCTCATCGTCGTGGCAACAACGACGACAGCGCGCGCCCTCCTCAGAGGACTCGGCTGAGATCGAATGTGCATCGTCCACTGCTTTCGTTGCGGTATGGCAATAGACCCGGTGGCGCGATCGTACGGGGGATGCTCATCGCTCTTTCCCGCGGCGGGCGCTCTGCGCCACCCGATCCCCAGCCCGACCTCCCTCCACAGCCGACACGCCAACCCGACATACGCGACACCGCGCTGCACTAATCTCAACCCATGCCAGGGGGAACCAGCGACACACGCAGCGACGAGCACCTGCTCACCGCCCATATCAACGGCGACCTCCACGCCTTCTCCACCCTCATCCACCGCCACCAAGAACGCCTCTGGGCCGTCGCCTACCGCACCCTCAACAACCCCGACGATGCCGCCGACGCGCTCCAAGACGCACTCTTCAACGCACACCGAATGGCACACTCGTACCGGGCCGACGCTCGAGTTTCGACCTGGCTGCATCGCATCGTCGTCAATGCTTGCCTCGATCGGATACGACGAGATAAGTTGCGGCCCACAGTTTCTCTTCCTGAGTTCGAGATTCCAGCAATGGCTGCGCGCGAAGACCGCTATGCGGCGGTCGATCTGTCGATGACCATTGGCGACGCTCTCGCGCAACTCCCGGAAGAGCAGCGAGCCGTCGTCGTCGCGCTCGACGTCGAAGGCCTCAGCATCGCGGAAACGGCGCAGCGATTAGGAGTCGCTGAGGGAACCGTGAAGAGTCGTTCGTCGCGGGCGCGTCTCCGGTTGGCGAAGTTGCTCGGTCACCTCAAGGAAGACTCATGAAGACGAGATTCGAGGGAACCAATCCGCGTCGATCAACGTCGAATGTGGCAGTGGACGAGCCAGGCCGCGATCACGGCCACAACAGTCGGGGGAGCAGGACAGCGCAACGATGAACACGCCGTATCCCGAACCGCCCTATTCGGAGGATCTGCTCGCCGACCTCCACGCCGGCGCGCTACCCGACGATACCGCCGCCCACATGCGCGCGCGGATCGCCAACGACCCCGCAGCCCAGCGTGTACTGGCTGCCCTTGACCGCACCACCGACTCGCTGCGTTACCTCTCCGATGAATCGAAACCCGTTCCGCCAGAAGTCGATTCGCGGATCGCCGCGACACTGTCGGCCATTCAGAACGACTCCAGGGCGCGCCACGACGCGCAGCAGGCGTCGACGGCCCCCGTCGATCTCTCCGAACGTCGACGACGTTCGACGACCCGCGCCCCGCGTGCACGGTTCGCAGCCCTGCTGGTGGGTGCCGCGGCTGCGATCGCGATGCTCGTGGGAGTCGTCGCAGTCATCGCCACCAGGACCACGGACGAACCGGGCGCGG
The DNA here is from genome assembly GCF_036540975.1 of Gordonia sp. w5E2. NCBI lineage: Bacteria > Bacillati > Actinomycetota > Actinomycetes > Mycobacteriales > Gordoniaceae > Gordonia > Gordonia sp. w5E2. The sequence goes on from NZ_CP144213.1 coordinate 5,071,765, forward strand.
GAGTGCAAGCGCAACCATCAACCTCGGCCAACACGACGCAACCCGATACAACGCAGCTCGACGGCGTCGAGAAGGCTTCGGCGTTGTCCGTGCTCGGAAAGACCGCCCACGCGCCGTTCGAATCCGACGAAGCGCTGCGGCGGTGCACCGCGGCCAACGGTGTAGCGGCGTCAACTCCGGTCCTCGGTTCCGGCGAGATCACGGTGGGAGGGTCGGAGCGTGTGGTGATTTTGCTCGGGACCGGAGTCGCCGGGCGGTTCGACGCGCTCGTCGTCGAGCAGGGATGCGATACCGACAACCCGGCGACGGTGTCGCGCACCAGACTGGGTGGGTGAGCGCCACGGCATCAGCAGCGGGAACATCTGCCCTTAGGCTTGTGTTGAACGAGCCGACAACGCGCACCGGAGAACCAGCGGTACCGCGCGTCGCCACAAGCACGGAGGACGGATGAGCCAGACAGACAACCAGCAGATCCACGACCTGATCATCATCGGGTCCGGACCGGCCGGATACACCGCTGCCGTATACGCAGCCCGCGCCGAATTGGCACCGGTCGTCTTCGAGGGAACGCAGTTCGGCGGTGCGCTCATGACCACCACCGAGGTCGAGAACTACCCCGGATTCCAGAACGGCATCCAGGGTCCCGCGCTCATGGACGAGATGCGTGAGCAGGCCATCAGGTTCGGCGCCGATCTCCGCATGGAAGACGTCGAGGCAGTCCGCCTGACCGGCACGATCAAAGAGGTCGACGCCGGCGGCGAGACGCATCGCGCCTATGCGGTCATCCTCGCGATGGGTGCCGCTGCCCGCTACCTCGAGATCACCGGCGAGCAGGAACTCCTGGGCAGGGGAGTCTCGGCGTGTGCCACCTGCGACGGCTTCTTCTTCAAGGACCAAGACATCGCGGTCATCGGCGGCGGCGATTCGGCGATGGAGGAGGCCACCTTCCTCACCAAGTTCGCCCGCAGCGTGAAGCTGATCCACCGACGCGACGAGTTCCGGGCGTCGAAGATCATGCTCGAGCGCGCTCGCGCCAACGACAAGATCGAGTTCGTCACCAACTCCGCCGTCACAGGCGTGCTGGGCAGCAACTCGGTGACGGGCCTCGAACTGACCGACACGCGGACCGGCGACAAGCAGAACATCGACGTCACCGGCATGTTCGTGGCCATCGGTCACGACCCGCGCAGTCAGCTCGTCCGCGGTCAGATCGACCTCGACGACGAGGGCTACGTCAAGGTCTCCGGCCGCACCACCTACACGTCGGTGCCCGGCGTGTTCGCTGCGGGCGACCTCGTCGACCACACCTACCGGCAGGCCATCACCGCCGCAGGCAGTGGATGTGCGGCCGCGATCGACGCCGAGCGGTGGCTCGCCGACCAGGGCGACATCGAGCCGATGCCGATCGAGGGTGACGTCGTCGCAACGGTCGCACCGACCGTCTGACCAGCTGTTTCATCCCCAACCCGATACCTTGCACCACGTCCAGAGGAGGACACATCATGGGAGCAAACACCGTGGCCGTCACTGACGCCACCTTCAAAGATCAGGTACTCGAGTCCAGCGGACCGGTCCTCGTCGACTTCTGGGCGACCTGGTGCGGCCCGTGCCGCATGATCGCACCGGTCCTCGAAGAGATCGCCCGTGACTACGGCGACAAGCTGACCGTCGCCAAGGTCGACGTCGACGAGAACCCCGGCGTTGCCCGTGACTACAAGATCATGTCGATCCCGACCATGATCCTGTTTCAGGACGGCAAGCCGACCAAGACGATCGTCGGCGTCAAGGGCAAGGCCGCGCTCCTGCGCGACCTCGACTCCGTCGTCGGGTCCAACGCCTAACCGACACCTCAGCAGTGACGTCGCTCACGTACCTTCGTGAGCCGACCAGGCCATCGTCGAACACCTCACCTGGCGTTCGACGGTGGCCTGTACTGCTAGTTTGGCATCACGAACTATCTGCTGCGTGTCGTCGGCGGCGAACGGTAGCCTCGGGGACGCGGCACAGAGTGGATCGGTTCAGCCGCGTGGATGAGTTTTGCTCACATGCCACGACCTGAGACAATTCACTTTGGTTCAATGTCGTCCGTGTCCCCTCACGGCGACATGTCCAATTGAGGAGATGAGATGCCAACGTTCCGACTGGGAGATCGTGGGTCGGCCGTAGCCGAGATTCGATCTATCCTCTCCGGACAGGGACTGCTCAGCTCCACTCCGGGCCGTCACGCGGCACCCGAGAGCGCAGGAACACCTACGCCGAACGGCCCTTCCAACGGGGAAGCGGCCCAGACCGGTGCGGTTATCCACAGCACCGAGGACGCCCTCTTCGACATCGACGTCGACCACGCAGTGCGCGCGTTCCAGCAGCAACGCGGACTGATCGTCGACGGCATCGTCGGCCAGGCGACGTATCGATCGCTGCGCGAGGCGTCGTATCAACTCGGCGCGCGAGTACTCCTGTACCGACTGTCGGCTCCCATGGTCGGAGACGACGTCGCCACACTCCAAAGCCGACTGCAGAACCTCGGCTACTACACCGGACTCGTCGACGGCGTCTTCGGCGAGAGCACCCACAACGCGGTATGCCTCTACCAGAGCGAGTACGGACTCTCCGCCGACGGCATCTGCGGTCCGGCGACGCTGCGCGCACTCGACCGGCTCGGTACCCGTGTGACCGGTGGATCGCCCTACGCGATCCGCCAAGAAGAGCATGTTCGACGCTCCGGCCCCCAACTGTCCGGCAAGCGGATCGTCATCGATCCGGGAACTGCTGGGATGCACGCACTTTCGACCGGAGCGGTCGCCGAGTTGGAATCCCGCGTGCTGTGGGATCTCGCCGCTCGCCTCGAGGGCAGGATGGCCGCTGCAGGAATGGAAACCTTCCTGTCGCACGACGGTCGCGGCCACGCATCCGACGACGAGCGTGCTCGGGTGGCCAATCTCGTCGATGCCGACATGATGATCTCGCTACGATGCGGACACCACGAGACACCCGCTGCGAACGGCGTCGCGTCGTTCTACTTCGGTAACAACCGCGGGTCGTATTCGACCATCGGGCGCAACCTCGCAGACTTCATCCAACGTGAGATCGCCGCTCGCACACCGCTGACCGATTGCCGCGTCCACGAACGCACCTGGGACATCCTTCGGCTCACCAGGATGCCAGTTGTCCTCATCGACGTCGGTTACATCACCAACCCCGACGACGCCAAGGTGCTCGACGACCCGCACTATCGCAACGTGATCACCGAGGCCATCCTCGTCGCGGTCAAGCGCCTGTACCTGCTAGGCGAGAACGACCGCCCGACAGGGACCTACACGTTCGCAGATCTCCTTGCGGCCGAACGTATTTCCGGTTTCTGACCGGTAGCGGATCCAGTTACTTCTCGCGATCTCTGTCGCGGCTGGTTTCTGCGTGTCCGCGTGGGGTTGTTCGCGCGCCACTACGACTACCGGCCGGAACAGTGAGCCGCTCTCTGCCGACCAGATCGATCGCGGCCATCACGACGAGCTTCTCCAAGGCGCTCTCGACTCCGACCTTCCAGCCGAGTCCTTCGTCGAGCTCCAGGCGAAAGCGGGGGAACCTCACATGCGACGCAACCACGTCGAAGGCTGAATCCTTCAGGAGTCCGGCGTCGATCATGCATTGCCCACACAGATCCTGACCCGGGCCGTCGAGGATCTCGCGCGCGATCTCGACGACGGCCTCCTCCGACCACGTACTCAGGTCGCCGAAATCCGTTGTGTCAGAGCTCTTTCTGTCATCTGATGATTCTTCGTCACCGAGATACGCTGCGGGAGAGTCATACTCGCGCTCGAGTGCGTCGCGCGATGATCCGTGACGAGAACTGCCGTAGCGGGATCCACCGTGTCGGACGAAACCGAACGCTTCGACGGCACGGACGCCTCGTCGAATCAGATCGGTGACCACGGCATCGATAAGGAGGTCGCCCGCTTCCTCGAAACCCGGCTCGGTGCGCACAGAAGTGAGTAGCACCGCGTCGGCGCTCACCGGCGACGTCGGAAAGCTACGTGAGCGGGGGACGCGTCCGGGCGGAGCGTAGAGCGCCGCGCCAACGACAACGCCGGTCGACGAATCGATCGCGATCTGGCCGCAGGTTCCCCATTCGAGGAGGACCGACGAGATCCACGCCTCCTTGTCGAACTCGCTCTCGAAGTTCGTGAGACTCGCCGGTCCCGCCGGTGTCTCGGAGGACGACGCGGAGCCGCGCAGGGGAGAGGGATCGTCATCGGAAGCGGTGGACGCCGCGTTGGTGAACGACGGATCGACTTCCCAGAACACGCAACGACGGGTGTGCGGGGGCAATGACTCGAATGCTTCGAGATCGAGACTGGAAATCGTGAAGTTCATTGTGAATCCTCGCCTCGACGCATCGGTCGAGTGCCCACGAAAGTGAAATCTGATGTGTTGCAGGGTGTTTCACTGTTCATGTGCTCGGTGTGCTGCTCGACTGTCACTGTGACGAAACTTTCGGATGCGGTGGGTCACGAATTTTCGTGGGTATCGCCGACTTCGGTTGCTATTTTCTCGCCGAGTCGCCGATCGTTGCTACGTCTTCGGTTGGATCAACCCCACGATACGTTCGAGGTCGTCGACCGAGCCGAACTCGACGACGATCTTGCCCTTGCGTTTGCCGAGGCTGACGGTCACGCGGGTGTCGAGGCCGTCGGAGAGTCTCTCGGCGAGATCTTGCAGACCCGGCATCTGCATCTGCCGACGCTTCGGCGATGGGGTGGGGGTCGACGGTCCGTCGCCACGGTTGGCGAGAGTCACCGCTTCCTCGGTGGCTCGGACCGACAGGCCTTCGGCGACGATGCGCGCGGCAAGCGCTTCCTGCTGATCGCTTCCGGTCTCCAGTGACAGCAGCGCGCGTGCGTGGCCGGCCGAGAGCACTCCCGCGGCAACGCGGCGCTGCACGGGAATCGGGAGCTTCAGCAGGCGGATCATGTTGGTGATCACCGGGCGCGAGCGCCCGAGCCGGGTGGCCAGTTCCTCGTGGGTGACGTCGAACTCCTCGAGAAGCTGCTGATACGCGGCCGCTTCTTCCAGAGGGTTGAGTTGGGCGCGGTGAATATTTTCCAGCAGGGCGTCGCGCAGCATGTCGCCGTCGGGGGTCTCGCGAACGATCGATGGGATCGCCTCGAGTCCTGCTTCCTGACTGGCTCGCCAGCGTCGCTCGCCCATGACGATCTGGTAGAGCACGCCGTCGGGTGTCGGGGTGGCGAGCTTGCGCACGACGATCGGCTGCATGAGCCCGAACTCTTTGATCGAGTGCACGAGTTCGGCCATCGCCTCTTCGTCGAAGACGCTGCGCGGCTGGTGCGGGTTCGGCTGGATGAGTGTGGGCGCCAGCTCGCGATAGACAGCCCCAACTTCGTCGACGGTTCCGACGGCAGTCGCGTTTCCGTCAGCGCTCGACCGTGTTGCATCGGTCGACGTCGTCGTGGAGCCCTGCGCGCTTCCGGTCGTGGGGGAGGAGGGAGCGCCGTTTCCGCCCGAGCTACCAGCGGAGTTGCCCTTGCCGATCACGACATCGGCGGCAGCAGCGCCGAGTCGGGGAGCGCTCGACTCGTTCTCGGATGGTCCGGTCGGGATGAGGGCTGCCAGACCGCGGCCTAATCCTCCGCGTCGTTGGGCGTCTCGTTGACTCATTGCTGTCCTCTCGAGAGGTCCGTGGTGGAGGAGAATTCGTCTTTCGCGCGCATGGCGAGTTCGCGCGCGGCGTCGAGATAGCTCATTGCTCCACGTGAACCCGGGTCGTACTCGATGATCGTCATTCCGTAGCCGGGCGCCTCGGACACCTTCACGCTGCGGGGGATCACGGTACCAAGGACCTTGTCACTGAAGTGGCGTCGTACTTCGTCGGCGACCTGGTCGGCGAGTTTGGTGCGGCCGTCGTACATCGTCAGCAGAATCGTCGAGACGTGGAGATTCGGGTTGAGGTGCGCTTGGACCAGCTCAATGTTGCGGAGGAGCTGACCGACGCCCTCGAGTGCGTAGTACTCGCACTGGATGGGGATGAGCACCTCTCGAGCCGCGACCATCGCGTTGACGGTCAGCAGACCCAGCGACGGTGGGCAGTCGATGAAGATGTAGTCGAAGCCGAACTCCGCGACAGACGCGTCATTGAGCGCATTACGGAGTCGGTTCTCGCGGGCGACCAGTGAGACCAGTTCGATCTCGGCGCCGGCCAGGTCGAGGGTCGCGGGTACGCAGTAGAGGTTCTCGTGGCTCGGACTCTGCTTGACTGCCTCTTTGAGCGTGACCTCGCCGAGGAGCAGCTCGTAGACCGACGCGATGTCGGGTGCGCGATGGTCGATGCCCAGAGCTGTGCTCGCGTTGCCCTGCGGGTCGAGGTCGACGACCAGAACGCGCAGCCCGTGCAGCGCGAGCCCCGAAGCGAGGTTCACGGCCGTGGTCGTCTTCCCGACGCCGCCCTTCTGGTTCGCCACGGTCATGACGCGCGTGTGCGGGGGGCGGGGTAACTGGCCAGCACCTCCAGGGGTCAGTACTTGACTGGCTCGGGCTGCGGCGGCGGCGATGGGAGTGTCGTCGAACTGCTCGGGCGTCGACGTGGCCGGCGGAATCGTTTCACGTGAAACATCCGGCTGTTGGTCGGTCACGCTGTGGCTCCTCTGCGATATTTCGTAAGCATCGTCGGCGTCCAAGATTGTTTCGCCCCTCTATCGTGCAGCACGCACGATCCCTCGCCCACACTCCGATGTCCTGTCCATTTTGCTCCCTCGAGCCGTCGCAAACCAACTGCAGACGTCAGCACCTCAGACCGTCGCATTCTCACCTCGTTCGACGGCGTTTCGGCGCACCGCGCTTGTCTCCGATCACCAAGGTCGTCGGCTGGTCGACAACAGACTCGCCGACATATTCGACGCGGAGACCGGCGATTCCGTTCCGTTCCGCGGCCTTCCGATCCCGTTCGATCTCCTCTGGAGCCGACGATCCCTTGAGCGCGACGAGTCGACCTCCATCGCGAATCAAGGGAGCGGACCATCGACTGAGCCGATCCAGGGGAGCCAGCGCCCGAGAGGTCACGACGTCCGCGGGTTCGACTTCGGCGAGGACCGACTTCTCTTCAGCGCGCCCGCGGACAACGTATACCGGGAGACCAAGAGCGTCGACCGTCCGCAGGAGAAAATCACTTCGACGCAGCAGTGGCTCGATCAACGTGATCGTGAGGTCGGGACGCGCGATCGCGAGCGGAATGCCGGGCAGTCCAGCACCACTGCCGATATCAATGATCGTCTGGCCGTCGTCGATGACTTCTTGGATCACAGCGCAGTTGAGTATGTGGCGATCCCAGAGTCGCGGGACCTCCCTCGGTCCCATGAGCCCGTGGTCGATTCCATCGGTGGCTAGGATTCTGCAGTACTCCTGAGCTAGCGGGAGACGATCGCCGAAGATCGATGTCGCTGCCGGGGGAGGGGAGTCCGCCACAGCGGCGCGTTCCGCGACGTTGTCGCCGTCGACAGCGGACCCATCACCATGCTCGCCATCGGACTCATCGTGTTTCACGTGAAACAGTGCCTTTCCCTCAGCGCGGCGTCGGCTCCATGTTTCACGTGAAACACCCGAACTACACGCATGTGATTCCTACCGGTGAAACAACGAAGTCCCGGCCGAAACCGGGACTTCGTTGCTTGTGATCTCCAGGCGCATCGCCGCGGACACCAGTTCAGTTCTTGATGACTACCACGCGGCGCTTCGGCTCCGCGCCCTCACTCTCGCTCATCACTCCGTCGACAGCAGCGACAGCGTCGTGCACGATCTTCCGCTCGAACGGAGTCATCGGGTCGAGCTGCTCCCGCTCTCCCGACTCCAGCACACGCTCAGCAACCTCGCGGCCAAGTCGCGCGAGCCGTTCGCGGCGATCCGCACGCCACCGCGCGATGTCGAGCATCAGCCGGCTGCGATCGCCCGTCGCCTGCTGCACGGCAAGCCGGGTCAGTTCCTGAAGCGCATCCAGAACCTCGCCCTTACGGCCGACGAGCTTCGTCAGGTCGTCGCCTCCGTCGATGCTGACGATCGCGCGGTCACCGTCGACATCCAGATCGATATCGCCATCGAAGTCCAGCACGTCCAGCAGCTGCTCGAGGTAGTCGCCAGCGATCTCGCCTTCTTCGACGAGACGCTCCTCTTCGTCTTCCTCGTCAGCGTCGTCGTCCATGTCTTCGCTGTCGACGTCGTCCGCGTCAGTTGCCACGTCATCGCGGACCGCGTCTGGGGCCTCATCGTCGTTGACATCAGACGTCGACTCGACGGTAGCCGTGTCGACGGCCTCCTGGCCCGCGCCGGCCTCGAGAGTCTCGTCGTGCTCGGTCGACTCGGCGTCTGCGTGTGTTGCAGTCTCGGCTGTCATATCAGTTGCACCTCGCTGTGTGTTCATCGGTGATGTCTGTGTTGGGGGTGGGGAGAGGCTTTCGAAGAGTCGTGCCGCACGGGCTCCGGGCTGTGTTTCTGCGCGGACGTCATGTACGCCTCGCAACACCGCTATCCGGATCGGCGGCCGATCATCGTCGACCCTTCTTCCCACCCCTCTTGTTGCGCTGGTTGGATGATCCCTGTTTCTTCGGACCCGACCCCGAGTTGCCAGAACTCTTCGACGACGCTGCTCCCGCGGGTTTGGCGCCGGGCTTCGGTTTGCTTCCGACGACGTGCTGCGTCGACGACGAGCCGTCGTCGGATCCGCTGTCGAGTGTGGCGTCGACGTCGAGATCCTCGGCCGACTCAGCCGACGAATCAGCACCATCAGAGTCCGACTTACTGAGCGACGGGGAAGGCGACCCCGAGTTCTTGCCCTTCTTCAGCCGATCGGGCCGCGCACCGGGCTTGGGGGCGTTCGCCTTGAGCTTTTCCTGCTTCGCTTGGCGCGCCGCCTCTTCTTCCTTCTCGATACGACCGAACACGATGTGCTGCTGCCCGTACGTCCAGATATTGTTACTCATCCAGTACAGGAGGATCGCGACGGGGAAGAACGGACCGGTGACGAGGATGCCGAGCGGGAAGACGTACAGCGCCAGCATGTTCATCATGCGGGTCTGCGGATTCTCGAGTGCGGCCTCGGGTTGACGCGCGACCGATGCGCGCGAGTTCATGTGCGTGGCGATCGACGCGATGATCATCATCGGGATGACGACGATCGCGATGTTCAGACGTGTGAAGTCGATCGGGTGACCCGGCTCCACGAACGCCTGGAACTCGGAGACAGGCTCCGTGATGTACGACGAAAGCGGCACACCGAAGAGGCGCGCGTCGAGGAAGTTTCGGACCTGCTCCTCATTGAACGCATAGTTACCGTGGCTGCGCGTCTCTGCTGCGGTCATATGCAACTGACCCATGCCGGTCGCCATACGGTTGAACGATCGCAGCACGTGAAACAGACCGATGAACACGGGGATCTGCAGCAACATGGGCAGGCAGCCGAGCAGGGGATTGAACCCGTGCTCTTTCTGCAGCTTCTGCATCTCCTCGGTCATCTTGACCCGATCCTTGGCGTACTTCTTCCGGATCGCCTGAAGCTGCGGGTTGATCTCCTGCATCTTCTTCGTGGTGCGGATCTGCTTCACGAAGGGCTTGTAGAGGATCGCGCGCAGCGTGAAGACGAGGAAGATCACCGACAGCGCCCAGGCGATGCCATTGCCGCCCGGGGTGTTCGGTGTGATGTGGTCGAACACCCAGTGCCAGACCCACATGATCCAGGAGACCGGCCAATAGATGAAGTTCAGCACGGGACAGTTACCCCTCACTCTTCGCGGAGACACCCACGCTGATCGTGGTGTCCTCCGTGATTACACGTCCGCGCACCGTCGGCCCGCCATCAGCGGATCCGTTGTGCGTCGATGGAAACTCTTGGTCTTGCTGGTCGTCGAGACCCTGATCGTCGAGACGCTGATCGTCGAGAGGCCGGTCGTCGGAATCCTGATCCGGCTGCGGCATCCACGGCCACCGGAACGATTCCTCGGGCACCGGGTCGTAGCCGGGCTTGTGCCACGGACCGCATTTGAGCAATCGGATCACCGACAGTGCACCGCCGTAGAAGAAGCCGTGGCGTGTCAGTGCCTCAACCGCGTAGCCCGAGCAAGTCGGTTCGAAACGACAGGTTGGCAAACGCAGCGGCGACACCCAGGTGCGGTACAACTCGATCAAGAAGATCACCACTCGACGTGGCAGCAGATGGCAGAACCGGATGAATGCCTGGATCGACGACGCTGACATCACAAAATCCTGCCGGGAGATACAGTCGATGACCCGCTCGGACAGGGAGAGTCGAGCAGCTCGGCTGCGAGTCGTCGAACTTTGGCGTGACGCAACGCTTTGCGAAGTTGGGCGGCCAACTCGACGCTCGACACCTCCGCAGCACTGGGGAGAGCACGCACGACGACAGAGGTGTCGGTGGTCGGACACTCGTCCATGACTTCCGCGAACGCTGCCCTGATCCGGCGCGCCACGAGATGGCGGGTCACGGCATTGCCGACCGACTTACTGACGATCAACCCGAGCCAGGGTCCGCCCGACGTCGCGACATCGATTCGACGACCCGTCTCGTCGGGCCAGCGCGTCGGCAAGATGGACACCGTCAACAGCAGATCACGCGACGATACCCGCACGCCCTTCTTGAGCGTGCGGGAGAAGTCGGATCGTGTGGAGATCCGATGGATTGACGCCATCACCGACCCAATCGCCACCGGAGCGTTCCGACGACGGGCGTTGCCGCCGCCGGGACTCGCGGTGTTGTGCAGATCAGGCCGAGAGCTTTGCGCGGCCCTTGCTGCGACGGGTGTTGACGATTGCACGACCCGCGCGGGTACGCATACGCAACCGGAAACCATGCACGCGTGCACGACGACGGTTGTTCGGCTGGAAAGTCCGCTTGCCCTTGGCCACGGCTGGTACTCCTTGTGTTCGTACGTGAGCACGCCAACTACGCGCGCACCCACGATCTCCTGAGTGGTCTGCTTATCCAGGCAGCGGTGCCGGACTCGTGCCGGTTGGGTGACCCCGTTTCCGCCGAACGAACCGCACGCGGTCCAGCCTTCGAAAAACAAGAACGCCACCACGCAAATCCGCACACCTGGATGACCAGTCGAGACTACTGGACCCGGTGTACTCAAATCAAACGAGCGGATCCACACCAACGTCGTGACCAGCGATGACGAGTGCCATACCTGCCCACGGCCTGCGTACGCGCCATCCTCGACGCCGTCCGGGACGCACTATTTGTGATCTGCCCGAGTCAATTCGAGCCTTACGTTGTCGGCTTCGTGGTGGTTCTGTTAGCGTCGTTCCCCAGTGACGGCGACCGATACGCCACTCACATCTCCACGACGCGATCGCGGCGTCGGACCCATCCCGACTTGGTTGTACACAGCTGTGGATAAGTGTGTGGACAAGTCGGCTCCCGAACCGGCATCGTGGGTCCCCGATGACTG